>NZ_BAAHCO010000001.1:4800000-9600000 GCF_054775715.1 Actinoallomurus acanthiterrae
AAGCGGCCCCGTCGGGTCCTGCGCAGCAGCTCACCGCCCCGATCAAGAACGTGCTAGACCGGAAGCTTCCACCGGCTGACCCGCCGCCACCGCGCGGGACGGGGGCCGACGACGACCCTCCTCCCTTCTTCTGCTCTGCTCTTGTGCAGCAACGACGAGCGCCCGAGGCAGCGGCCATCTGCAGGCATTGCATTGCTCACGAAGACCGGATTTTGCTCATCCAGTGCTCATGATCACGAATAATTGCTCACTCATTCTCGGAACCTACATCTCTCGCGGAGTCGGTCGTGGGGCGGAGCAGTTCCAGTTGCAGGCGGTGGGTTGCCTCGTCTGGTTCGACGTCGAGGTCGGCGAGGCGGTTGGTCAGCAGTTGGTAGGTGCGCCGGACGGCGTCCAGGCGGCCGAGGTGTGCTTGCAGGCGCATGAGGTCTTGGTAGAGGGGTTCGGCGTAGGGGTCGTGGTCGATTGCGTGTTCCAGGGCGGTCAGGGCTTGGTCGGGTTGGTCGTCTTTGAGGAGGTGGGCGAGGTGGGCCAGGGCGTCGGTCGCGTGTCGTCGCAGCTGTTCGCGTTCGGCCTCCGCCCACTCGTACGTCAGGTCGTCGGCGAGTTCCCCTGGGTACAGGTCCGGGAGTTGCTGGAGAATCTTGATGCGGTCGGTGTCGTTGCCGGCGTGCTGGGCTTGGTGCAGGGCGGTCTGCAGGCGCCATAGGTCGACGTCGATGAGGGCGGGATCGAGGTGGTAGCGGCCGGCGGTGTGGTTGATGAACATTGGTTGGCGTAGGCCGGTGGCGGTGCGCAGGGTTTTGCGGACGTTGTTGATCGCGGTGTGGAGCATGGTGGTGCCGGTTTCGGGGTCGCGGTCGGGCATGAGGGCGTCGATGCCTTGGTCGCGGGTGATGCCGTCGGGGTGGAGGGCGAGGTAGGCGAGCAGGTCGCGGGCGATGCGCCGTAGCCCGGTGGCAACAGGCTCCCCGCCGGCTTCGATGCGAACAGCGCCGAGCAGGCGCAACTGAACCGGCCGGGCGGCCGTCTCACCAACCGCCGCAGTGTCTGGACGCGGTGGCACATGACCGGTCGGCTCGTCGCGGACGACCTGCGGTGTCCGAGCCGGACCGGAGACGCTGTCGTGTGTGCTTTGAGGCGGCGCGGTGGTGGCTGGGGCGGGGGTGTCGGATTCGGGGACGCCGGTGGCGGTCTGGATGACCTGCAGCATGGCTCCGGCGTCGGTGGCAGTGAGGTGGAACAGCCGGGCTCCCGTCCACGCGCGGGTCTGGGGGCCGTGGCTGTTGGTGATGGTGCCGTCGTCGGCCAGGGTGAGGGTGGTTCCGGCGGGCCAGTCTCCGAGCAGGAGGCCACCGATGCAGTACGGGCGGCCGAGTTGGAGGATGGCCTGCAGGGCTTCGCCGGGTTGGGGTGCGGTGGTGATGAGGACGATGGCGGGCAGGGGTTCTGCGGGGTCGGCGGCGCGTAGTGCGGGTACGTCGGGCTGGTCTGTTGCTTCCATCAGCCGGGCCCGGTGGATGACTTCGGCTTCCAGATGCGTGATGGCAGCAGTGAGCGAGGCGGTGATGACCAGACCGTCGATCGCGGTGGCCAGTTGGTGAGGGTCGATTCCGGTCCCGGCGAACAGGGCGTCGGCGTCGGGTGCGGGAATGATGATCTCAGCGCGGTAGCGGTGAGATTTGGCCAGCAGTTCGGTCATGATCGCCCGTCCCGCATCCAGGCCGGCGGGGCCGCTCAGGGCCAGGTTCAGTCCGGCCAGGGGGACGGTGAGGGGGCGGCCCTCCTGGATGCCGATGGTGAGCCGGCCCGGGGGCGGGGTGGTGAGGTCGCAGGCGACCAGGTCGGCGTCGGAGGGGACCGGCCGGCCGTGGGTGGTGAGGCTGTCCAGGTGTGCTTTGCGGGCCCGTCCGACCGGTGCGGGTGGTGGCGGGAGTGGGTCGGTCGAGTCGGGGTTGGGCCATTCCTCGACAGCAGGGCGGCGGCGTCGGCGGTGAAGGCGGGTCGCGGCCAGCGCGATGCTGATCGCCCCGGCCAGCCCGAGGCCGACGTACGCGCCTGATGGCAGCCGTACGGCAACCGGTGCACCATGTGACCCGTCCTCGGGACGTGACGGTCCGCTCGGTGCGGGTCCCGGTGCGTGTGGCGGCACGGTGGGGTTGGGTGGTGTGGCAGCGGGGCGTGTGGGCATCGCTGGCGCGTGGCCGGTGCTGGGCTGGGACGCCGGACCAGGGCGTCCCGCCGGGGGTGGTGTCGTTGCCGTCGGCGGTGCTGCGGACGCGGCTGGTGGGGACGCGGTGGCCCGCTGGGCGGGCGCGGGGCCCCGTGTTGCCGGCTGCGCTGGCGCAGTGGCGGCAGAGCGTCCGGGCGGCGGGGATGCTGGTGCGGATCGGGTGGTGGCGGGGTGCCGGGTGTGGCCGGGTGGTTGAGTTCGTCCGCGGCCGGAGAGGCCGGTGTGGCCGGTGTCGGGGATTTTGAGGTGCTGGCCGGGGCGGATCTGGGCCGGGTCGGTCAGGCGGGGCAGGCCGTGGGGTTGGTGGAGGTGCTTGCTGGCGTTGAAGATCCGTAGGTACTTGCTGCCGGAGCCGTATTCGTGCCGGGCGATCGCCCACAGGGTGTCGCCGCGTTTGATGATCCTGGTTTTCCACGGGCGCGTTCCCGGTGCGGAGGTTGCGTGGGTAGCGGGTCGTACGGACTCGTGTAGGCCGGTCGGCGAAGGGACGTGCGCGGCGACATGCGCGGTCGCGGGTGGTATCGCCGAGGTCGCTGCGGCGGCGGTTTGGTGGGTGAGGGCGGCGGTTGTTGGGCCGGTTACGGGTGCTCCGGTGGTGATCACGAGGGCGGCCATGGCGACCAGGTCCCGGGCCAGATGCTGCATTGGCCGGATCGGCGTGGGCAGTCGCCGGGCCGGACGCCCGCGTACATAGCCGGCGGCCTCAAGGAAGGTGGCGAGGGTGAACAGGCTCCAGGCGGCCCAGCCGATCACCTTCACGGCGGCCAGGAACAGCGTGTTGCTCGTGTCGGGCCGGGTCAATATGGCACTGATCTGCGCCCACGTCGGCATGCCGTGGGGGAGAGGCGAGCCACCGACGACGGCCAGGGCGGCCGGGAGCCCGGCCAGCAGGAGTATCAAGACGGCCAGGGCACCGAGCCCGCGGGCCACCTCCCCCGTCCGGGTCTGCCTCGGCAACTTCTTCATCGATCTTCCCCCCTGATACCGGTGGCCAGGTCGGCGTCGGCCACGGCCTGAACGTGCAACGTCGAAATCCCGATCACGGGCAGGAAAATTGCCGGCCGCGTCAGCGCCACCCGGACGCGGATCCGGCGAGCCCCCAGCGCGGTGACCGACCCGTGGTAGCCACCGGCGTGCAGGTAGTCCTGGGCAGCGCGGATTGCGGCCTGGCGATCGACGCGGAAGGTGCCGCCGTGGGAGTAGGCGCGGTCGCGGTCGACCTGGCCGGCTCCGGCGCGGGCGGCTTCTTCGGCAGCGATGTTCGCGTCGTGGCGGGCTTGGAGCTTCTGTCCGAAGTCCACGATCGCGCCGAAGAACACGATCACAACCATCGTGATGACGACGGTGAAGATACTCAGCGCACCCCGCTCGCGCTCACGGCGCTCACCTGGTCTGACCGGTGGCCGAAGCATCATGGCCGGTCACCTGGATCTTTTGCCCGGAACGGGTCCAGGACGGACCGATGGAGCTTGGTCACCGTTCGCGAGCCGGGCATTCCCGGGGCTGCGACGTCGGCGAGGGTGACGGTGCAGGACACCTGCGCGGTGATGGTCCCGGGCCGCCCAACAGGTAGAGAGAAGGCGGCCAGATCGAGGGTGATGCGCGGGGTGCAGTGCAGTCCCTTCTCACGCAAGGTCGCCAGCGCACTGGCGGTGGCGACGGTACGAGCTTGGGTGACGGTGCGGGCGATTGAGGCCTGGCGGGCGGCATCGGCGGCGGCCTGAGCTACGGCCGCACCGGCGCCTCGGATGCGCGCGCCGACCAGCAGGGCGGCCAGGAACACGATGAACACCGGGGCGAGGATCGCGGCTTCGATCACGGCGTTGCCCGCATCCCCGGCTGTGGAGCGCCGGTGGTGGAGGGACAGCCGTGGCGTGGTCATATCCGGCCTGTGGTGAAACGCTCGCGGGCACCGCAGGCTTGCGCCGTGACGGTCAGGTGAAGGCCGGGCAAGAGCGCGGGTGCGCCGCCGTGGACGGTTACCGCAATGGTCGTGGACCCCGAGACCGCGACAGCGGGTCCGAGCAGGACCGGTTCGTGGCCGGCGAACGCGATGGCAGCGCTTCGCCCGGCGGCCAGGCTGCCGTGGTGAGCACGGGCGACCCGCAGTCCTTCCTCGGCGGCGGCGAGGGCGACCTGGTGGGCGGCGGCGACCATGACGGCTTGGGCCAGGGCGAGGAACAGCAGCGCGATCGCGGGAAACACGATCGCGATGGAGATCGTCGCTGAGCCGGTATCGCCGGACCGGCGTGGTGAGGTCGTGTCCATGACGGTCGGGTTAGGGGATCTTGGCGATCCAGGCGTGGACTCGACCGCCGACGGCGGCGTAGATGGCGGCGGCCAGGATCGCGAACCCGGCCACGATGATGATCGTTTCGACCACGCCCGCGCCCCGGTCCCGGTCCTGCCCGGCTCGGCGGCCGATGGTTTCCCGTACTCGGTCGGCCAGGTCGAGGACCGCGATGCCCAGCCGGGCCGGTTGCCTGTGTTGATGGTGCACTACGCACTCTCCTTGCTTGTTGGGGATGTCGGTAGTCCCGGGAGTTCCTGTTGATCTTCGGTTCGGTGTTTGTGGCTGGTAGTGCGTAAACGGTGCCTCAGGCGTTCGGTGAGCAGATCTGACAGATCTTCAGAAATCCCGAACACTCTGTGATATTCATGGCGGATGGTCGGGTCATGTGAGCTGGAGAAGCGGTGACACTGGCTGCCGTGCGGGCCCTGGGGCCAACGCGTCGACTGACGTCTGCGCAAGATCTTGAGGACTTCGAACAAGAACTGGTCGACCAGTACGCGCTGGCGGGGGTGGGTGCCGGTGTTGGCGACTCCTATGTCGCCGCGGAGCGGTCGGTGGTGTTCGCGTTCATCCGTTTCCTGGGCCGTCCGCTGTGGACGGCCACGAGCAGGGACGCTGATGCCTTCCTTGCGCACCAGCGCAAGAAGCTGGGTTTGGCGCGTCAGACGGTGCGCGGCAAGGCGATGACGCTGTCGAGGTTCTATGACTTCCTGCTGGCGCGGTATCAGGGCGAGGTCTACGCGCTGACGGGTCATGTCCTCCAACAGCCGATCGATGAGTTCAACAAGCCGCCAGAGCCGACTACGGCGTGCTGGTTCGCGTCCCTCCTCGTGATGAGGAGGTGGAGGAGTTGTTCGGGCGGTGGGGTCAGGCGCTTCCGAGCGCCCGTAAGTACCTTCCGGCAGCACGGGACTATCTGGCTGCCTCGCTGTGGCGGCGGGCCGGACTGCGGATCGGCGAGACGGTCATGCTCGACATCCGCGATTGGCGCCCTGACCTCGGAGAACACGGAAAACTCCACGTCCGCTTCGGTAAGGGCAGCATGGGCCGGGGACCCAAGACCCGGCTGGTGCCGGCGATCAACTCCACCGACGCCCTGGTGACCTGGTGGCTGGCTGATGTGCGTCACCAGTTCGGCGCCGATTATGAGGACCCGGACGCACCGATGCTGCCCAGCGAGCGCCGCGACCGCAGCAGCAACCGCTGCCTGCGCGTCGGCAACGACGCGCTGCGATCCGGTCTGGCTGTCGCTGTCGAACGGTGGCTGCCGGACTGGCGCGGCCGATTGACCCCACACGTGCTCCGGCACTACTGCGCGTCCTCGCTGTATGCGCGCGGCATGGACCTCAAGGCGATCGCGGACCTGCTGGGACACGAATGGCTGTCCACCACGACGCGTTACATCCACGTCCACGACAACCACATCGAGCAAGCCTGGGCCGCGGCCAACGATCGCCTCGCCGCCCGCTTGGATGAAGGCACGGAGTGAGCCAATGCGCTGGAATCTGCGGCTGACAGCCGCCGAGCGAGGTATCTGGAAGTCCACCGAGATGCGCCGCCGTCTGGCGGACGCGGGATTGGTGATCAGCGCCGGGAAGATGTCGGCGTTGTGGACCGGGACCCCGACCACGATCCGTCTAGAGGACCTGGATGTGATCTGCGCTGTTCTGGAGTGCAACCCGGCCGACCTGCTGATCTGTGAACCGGACAAGGTCGCGACCCGCCGGCCGCCCCGCGAGCACGAAGGCCAGGCCGCCGTGGGCACCGTGTCCGTCCCGCCACGGCTGGGCCGCAACCGGTCCGTCCCACCGGCGTGACGCGGCCACGCCCGTGCGCCCGCTGCGGCCTCAACCCGATCGCCTACTACGGGCGGCAGTACTGCTACGAGTGCGTGCCGCGCGGGTGGAAGAGCGCACCACGATGCAAGATCTGCGGATCGGCGGCTGATTATTACACCGCCGGACGCTGTCGCGGTTGCCACCGATCGGCACCGGTGGTCGACAGCTGCACCGATTGCCTGGCCTGGGGTGTGACTCGCCGCAACAACCGGCGATGCGAGGGATGCCGGGGCTGGAGGCGGCACTTTGCCACCACCGCCCCATGCCCGTCGTGTGATCGGCAGGTGCTCCTGGGCGACCGTGGCTACTGCCGGCTGTGCTGTCGCCAGGCCCGTCTGGTCCGCGCGGCGCAGCGCGGCATCGACGTGCCGGAGGCCAACCGGGGCGGCCAGCAGCTGTTCCTGGCCGATCTGTTCCGCCAAAAACGGCCATCGCCAGCCCCCGTCCCACCGGCGGCCTGGCCTGACCGCTACCCGGTTGAGCACCGCCAGCTGGTCCTGTGCGAGGCCGAACGCGATCTGGCCGCCGGGTGGCGCAGCGGCAACCTCCGCCCGCCGATCGCGGCCTTGGCCGCTGCGTTCGACCAGGTCATCAGCGAGCACGCCGCGCGGCACGGCTGGGGTAGGTCGCTGACCAGCAGCACGCGTAGTGCCATCCGTGTTCTGCAGGCGATTCAAGACACCCCGGGCGCCTCCATCCAGGCCAGCCAGGCCGCCGACGTAAGCACCGCGCTCGACTTCCGCAACCTCAAGGCGCTCACCGAGATCCTCACCCTGTGCGGAATGCTCACCGAAGACCGCCAGCCCACCATCGACGCCTGGTTCACCCGGCGGACCGCCGGCCTGCCCGAACCAATGGCTGAGGAATTCCGGCACTGGTACCAAGCCCTCCGCGACGGCAGCACCACGCCACCCCGTTCTCGGCCCCGAAGTCCCCGCACCGTCCGCGGCTACGTCTCCGCCACCGTCCCGATGCTGCACGCCTGGGCGGCAGCCGGTCACCAATCGCTGCGCGAGATCACGCGAGCCGACATCATCGACCTGCTGCCCGACCGCCCCCACCGCAGGGAAAAGACACTGACCGCGGTGCGCGCCATGTTCCGATTCCTGCGCGCACGCCGCCTGGTCTTCACCAACCCCACGGCGCGCCTTCGGGGACTGCCCACCCAGCTCGGCCAGCCGCTGCCGGCAGACCTGGCATCGATGCGCGCAGCCGTGCACAGCGACAAACCGGCCCGGGCCGCCATCGCAGCGCTGGTCATCTTCCACGGCCCGCGCCCCAGGGAACTGTGTCACCTGGAACTGACCGACGCCCGCGACGGCCGGCTGCACCTGCCCGGACGGACGATCGTCCTGGCCGAACCCGTTCGCGCCAAGCTGGCCGCCTGGCTCGACGAACGCGCCCGCCGCTGGCCCGAAACAAGCAACCCCTACCTGTTCATCAACGGTTACACCGCGGTGAGGACGAGCACCGTCAGCCCCGAATGGATCACCAGGACACTTGGGCTGTCCGCCAAGGCGCTCCGCGAAGACCGCATCCTGCACGAAGCCCTCGCCAGCAACGGCGACATCCGGCTGCTCTGCGACCTGTTCGGTCTCAGCCCCTGCGGCACCCGACGCTACGTCCAGACACACCGCGAACCGGCTGGCCCCCACTTCGGTACGGGAACCGAAGCACACCGATAGCCTCGAATCCGGTGTCTCGTCCTTCAGTTCCCTCACCTCCACACTTCAGAAATCACGAACCCACGAACCTTTCAGCCGGAGCCGATCAGTCGGATGAAGAACGGGAACCCGATTAGCACCACGAACCCGAGCATCAGCAGAGAGGTCGGCACCCACATCGCGGTGGTGCGGGCGTTCGCCTCGGCACGGGTGGCGGCGGCTGCCTCGTGGCGCATGGCGGTGATCTTGGCGGTCAGGACGTCGTGCATCTTGGCGCCTTCGGCCCCGGCGATCTGCGCGCTGTGCGCCAGATCCACCAGGTCACGAACGCCGATGCGCTCGCCGAGTTCGGCCAGGGCACGCCAGGGTTGCTGTTGCCCGCGCCGGGCGGTCTCGAGAGCATCGGCGATGCGGCGGAACGGCCAGGCCTCGGCCACGGTGACGGGGCCTTCCAACGCGGCGTTCAACGCCGCACCGGCCTCGCGTTCCAGCAGCACGAGTTGGAGGTAGCAGGCGAAGGCGTATCGGAACTCGCTGCGTCGGCGGCGTGCCTCGGCCCGTACGTTCACATCCGGGATGAAGGACAGCCCGAACGCCGACGTCAGCACTGCGAGCACCGGAAGCGCCCACGGCAGCGAGGCTCCCATCACCGTCAGCGCACCAAGGAACAGCGAGGGGATGATGATGCCGGCGATGAGCAGGGCGAGCTTGTCGAGCATGAAGCGTTCGGCGGTCCGGTCCAGCAATGCCAGATCCGTACGCGGCAGCGCGAGCAGGCCGGCTGGGCGGGCCAGATGGGTGGCGAGCCAGCCCCCGACCCGCTCAGATCGCCCCAGAACCGATGCCGGCTCGGCGGCAGGATGCAGGCGGGTGGCCTGGATCCGGGCCAGCGCCACATCCAGCCGAGGCGGCGCCGGCCACACCTGCCAGGCGATGATCAACACACCCGCAACGGTGAGACCCGCGGCCAGGACAGCGAACGCGATCACGATACCGCCTCCCGCCGACCGCCCGCCGCACCACCCGCGACGTCGGTGGCCTGGAGCAGGCGGGTGCCGGTGCTGATGGTCGCCAGACGCCGCATCCACCACAGCCCACCCGCGTACAAGCCGGTCACCCCCGCCAGGACAAGCTGGCCCACGGGCGTGTCGTAGGGGGCGGCCAGCGTTCCCGACGCGATGAACAATCCGGTCAACGCCCCCACGGAGATGACGATGACCAGCAGGGTGGTGCGCAGGGAGGCGCGTTCGGCCTCGACCTCCCGGCGGACGCGCACCTCCTGGGCGACCGCGTCGGCCAGGGCGGTGAGGGCTTGGCGGGTGCCGGGCCCGCGCCGTTTGGCCGCCAGGATCAACGCGGTGGCGATCAGATCCCCGACGGGGTCATCCAGCTCGGCGGCGAAGGCCCGCAACGCCTGTTCGGTGCCCGCCCGGTTCTTCAGCCGCTCGGCCAGCAGGGCGACCGGCTCGCGGATCGGGGTGGGGGCGACGCGGAGGCTGTCGGTGAGTGTTTGTTCCAGGCCGCGGCTGGCGCCCATCACTTCGGCCAGCCGCCGCGCCCACGCCTCCAGTGCCTCCAACCGGACGATCCGCTGCTGGGCCGCACGCCCGGACAGCATCCGCGGCAGCACGTAGACCCCGGCGGCCACCGCGAGCGCGGCCACCGGCCACCCGAGCACCAACAAGACCCCCAGCCCCGCCGCGACGGCGGCGAGCAGCCGGTTACGACGGCTAGGGTCGCCTGCCGAGTGCAGGAATTCACGCCAGCGGGCCGGTGGCCGCCCGGACGTGGCCTTGGCCGGGGGGACGCCGGTGAGGGCGCGGACGGTCAGGAGGACGCCGCCGGCAACACACAGCCCGGCCAGCCCGGCGACGAGCAGCATCATCGGGACCACCCGCCCTCGTCACCGAGCCCGGACCGGCCGCCGTTCGGCCCACTCGAAATCAGTGCCGGGTCCAGTCCGTAGCCGACGAGGTCGTCGAGCAGATCGGCGCTGATGTGCCCGCCTGCGGGGACGGCGCGTCCGTCGGGGCCGGGGATGAAGACGCGGTTGCGGGCCGGTTCCGGGCCGTCGGCGGGTGGGCCGGTTTCCATGATCTCGGTGACGAACCGGGCGTTCGTGTGCGGGTCGCGTTGCAGGTAGACGATCAAGGGTTCGGCCAGGCCGAACATCAGGTGCAGGTCTTCGGGACTGAAACCGAGGCCGGAGCGGCGCCCGAGCTGGATGACGCGGTTGAACACGTGCTGTGGGCGGTGGACGTGGAGCGTGCACATCGAGCCGCGAGCGCCGGAGTACATCACCTCGAGCATCGGCGCGAGTTCGCCTTGGCGGGCTTCGCCGACGATGACGCGGTCGGGGTTGAGGCGCAGGCTGGCCGGGACCAGGTCTTGGAGGGTGACTTCGCCGGCGCCTTCGGAGTTGGCGTGGCGGGCTTCGAGCGCGACGACGTCGTGGTGGCGGTGCGCCAGCCGCGGGTCATCAAGGAACAGCTCGAAGTCAGATTCGAGCGTGATGATGCGCTCATCCGGGTCGATCTCGTTGGCCAGGGCGCGGATGAGGGTGGTCTTGCCGGTGTTGACCTCGCCGGCCACGATGATGTTCCGCCGCGCCCGTACCGCCGCCCGCAGGAACGCCTCAACCGCTGGGGTGAGGGTGCCGAGTTCGGTGAGCTGGTCGAGGGTGACGTCGACCAGGCGGTGGATCCGCAGCGCCAGGTGCGGGCGGCGCGAGACCCAGTGCACCACCGCCAGCCGCACCCCGTCGGTGAGGGCGACGTCGAGGAGGGGGGTGGCGTGGGAGAACTCGCGGTTGGAGTTCCCGCGCCTTGCCAGCAACTGGATCCACTCGATGAGTTCCTCATCGCTGGCCGCGACCGGCGGGCCGGCCTGTTTGGTGCCGTTGGTGTAGGTGACCCAGGTCTGGTCACAGCCGTTGACGACGATGTTCTCCACATCGGTGCGTTCCAGGAACGGCTGCAGCACCCCCAGCCCGTACCGGCGGTCGAAGATCAGGCGGGTGAGGTACTGCTGGGCTTGTGCCGTGGGCATCGGATGGCCGGCCGCGGCCTGCTCATGCGCCCACCCCTGCACCGCCCGCACGATCGCCTGTCGCGCGTGCGCGCGGTCGAGGTCGTCGCTGAGCACATCGACCAGCTGCTCGCTGATCTGCCGTACCGCCGCCCACCATGCGCGGTTGTCCGGTTCGGCTGCATGGGCGTCGCGTGAGCCGTTCACCAGCCCGGCAGAGGTCAGGTCCGCGGTTGGCTGGATGGTGGTCGGTGACCAGCCGTAGCGGGTCACCCGGCACCTCCTGGAGTGGTCTCCCGGGTCGGCAAGGCTTCGGGGTGGAAGGCGCGTTCTTCGACCAACCGGCGGATCTCGTGACCGAGGTTTCCCGCCGTGCGCATCAGCAGGCAGGTGCGGAACGCCAGGCGAGGACGAGCCCCGTCTGACAACACCTTCGCATCAGCCGGAGCGTACGGAAGCTCGGCCAGCACCGGAAGCCCGAACAGCACTCGGCTCACCTCGGAAGCGGGGTAGCGGCCGGACTCGATCAGGCACAACGCCACCGGCACCCGCCAGTTCAACGCCCCCAATAGGGCGTCCAAGCGGGGCTGGGCGGCGTCGACCTGCGCGAGCGTCCCGCGCAGCACCATCACCACCACAGCCGCGCCCGCCAGCAACCCCATCGGGGTCTCCGGACCGCCGACCCGGCCGACATCGGCGATCACATCGACCTCGCACGCGGCGAACCGTTCGGCCAGCGGCTGCCAAAGCCGGGCGAGCTGGGAGGCATGCCGGGGGTCACGGATTCCGTGCAGGAGCCGCGCCCGGCCGTGATCGGCCAGCCGGATCGTGTAATCCTCCACCCACCCCGCCTCGTCCTCACCCTCACGACCGGGCGACATCGCCAGGCCCAGCAGCCCGGGGCCAGGCGGGCCATCGAGCCGCTCAGCGAGATACCCGGGCAGAATCCGCCGGCCCGCTGGGTCGCACTCGGCCAGCACCACCTCCCGCGGCCAGCCCAGCGCCAGCGCCAATGCGGTCGTCGTCACCCCCGGCGATCCCCCCGGCGAACACAGGCAATACAGCGCCATCACGACCCCACCCGGCTGGTCACGACCAACGCGACCCGCCCCGCAGCAGCCAGCCGCGCGACCGAGCTGGAATCGCCGTCAGCGACCAGCAGGGACACCGTCACTGATCCGTCGGCATCCGGGCTACCGACCGCATCGACCACTGCTGCGACGTCCTTGCCGGGTGCCGGACTGGCCTGACCGGCCTGACTGGTGGCGTCTTCTTGAGCCCCGGTGGTGGCCACGATCCGAACTTGTGATCCGGGCTCGAGTCCCCGGGGTGGCAGCTGGCTGGGTTTGAGCGCCACCGCGACCAGCGCCTGCCCCGGGCCTGGCGTCAGCTGCGTCGTCACCTGCGAGGCCGTCAGCAACGTTCCGGCCCGCAGCCCGACCGCCGCACGCCGCCCAACCACCTGGCCCAACTGGTCGGCCGGAATCGTCTGCACCCCGAGTCCGAGCGCCACTGCCGTGGCGTCCAGATCCGCGCGGGTGATGGGCTGACCGACCGCCACGTCCCGCGCCACCCGTACCACCGACACCCGATCGCTGACGGTCTGGAACAGGTACACGTTCGCCAGCACACCCAACGCCAGCAGCGCCACACCCGCAGCGATCCACCCCGGACGGCGCTGCCGGGCCAACCGCACTGGGCCACGAGTCTGGTTGCCGGCTGCTGGTGCCTGCGTACGGATCGCCGTGCTCGACCGCCGCCCACTCGTGCCTGCCGCCATCTCGCCACCCTTCATCCGTACAGCCCTTGCCCTTCGGCCACCTTGAGACCGAAGACGGTCGACCGGCTGATGTCCGGGAGCGTCCCGCCGGCACCCCCCGAGCCTGTCCAGGCACCGGACCACACCACCGTGACCGTCACCCGATAGACAGCGCCAGGCTCGGCGACCGAGGACCGGCGGTAGGTGTAGGAGCAGTCGGTGTGCTGCGTGGACGCGGGCTTGGCCGGGTCGTATGTCGTCCCCGGGCCGTCGCAGGACACTGGGGGAAGGTCGGAGCCGGGTTTGATGACCAGGCGTCTGGGCGTGGCCGTCACTTGTGCCCACACCGACCCCGTCGACGTCCTCCTCGACGTCGCGTGCCACTGACTACGTGGCACCCATACCCATTCCGGAAGGCCGACCAGCCCTTGAGATCCGCGTGGGGGTGCGGTCCGTGCGTCGGGTATGGGCAGGCGGAGGTCTTTCCAGGCTCGCTGAGCGAGTTCCTGCGGTGTTACGGTCGGCGTGGATTTCGGGTCGGCTGAGCAGATGACCGGGGTGCCGGGTATGACGCCGAAGGTGTCGGCGACGGCGCCGGCAGCCGCTGCCTCCGCGCAATAGGTGGGAGTTTTTTCGCGATTCGATTTTCTGTCGTTCGTCCCTGCCTCAGATTTCTTGCCGACGCTCGTGGTGTGAGATCCTGGCTGCGCTGCATCGATGTGATATCCGAAGGGGTCCGCCCATCCGGCTGCTTCCCCCGTGGGCCCTCCGTGGCCGTGACTTGCGAGCGCGTTTCCGGCCGTGGAAATAAGCGCATTCGCCGTGATGCATGTCACGCTCAGGAAGCGTGACACGCTGCGGGGTATTGCTTGAGGCCTGATACTCGCCATTGGCCATCACCACCTAGGGTCATGTCCGCGATGAGATTTCTGCTAGCTGTGCCGCGAGTCCGAGGAATCAGTTGATGATTCTTAGCGTTGGCCAGGCCAGCGTTTGAAGCGTCCTGGCAGTCGTGGATTTTTGCGCTCGTCGCGGTGAGATCCACGCGGGTCACGTGCAGGACGGGCTTGCCCCACGGCTCTTCGTGTTGTGATTGGTGGATCATGAGCTGGCGAATCTCCCAGTCCAGGTATTCGCCGGTGACGTAATCCCTCATGATTGATCGAGCTTGCTCCGGCGGCGCGAGGACCGCCTTGTCCGCAGCTTCGTAGAAGGCTGTGTAAGCGGCGATTGCGGCGTCCCTTGCCGTCTGCGGCGACGACGTGGCTGAACCTGGTGCGGCGGCTCCACTCGTCGGCCCTTGAGGCGGGGTCGTTACGGGAAAAGCGACAGTGGAACGGTGGCCACCGCAGCCCGCGGTGAGAGGACTGATTGCAAGCGCGCCGATAAGGATACTCAAATGTCGACGGTTCACCCGAGTGCTCGGCTTCGGGGCCGGTGTGGAGGGTGCCTTGGTGCTCACCTGTCGCATCGGGCGGCCACCGTTTCCATAGGCCGACATTGGTTGCAATGCCTTATTCGCGTGCGATAGCGCGGGCGCCTTGTGGTCACGGATGAGAGGTGGGTTTGCTTGGTATTTCTTGGAGCGTTCATTTTTGCACCTCTGCGGCTTCCAGCGCGTGTTGCTTTTTGGTGATGCGGGTGAGTGTCCGGGAGACGTAGGACAGATCGACGTCGACATCACGCTCGGCGAGCCATCTTTGGACCGCTGCGGGTTCGTAGGAGCCGGCGGCTGCAGCGGCGTAGGCGACGGCGCGGCGCTTGCCGCCACGCTCGGCGGCCAGGGCAGTCAGCCGCTCCGGCGGCAGTTCCTCTTCACAACCGGCGGGCGGAAGCAGGAGGAGCTCCCGTTGCGCCTGTGCGATGGCGTCTGCCGGGCGGGTGATGTTCTGGCGGATTGCGACTTTGAACGCCGCGTAGGTCTCCTGAAAGGCGAACATCCACCGCAAGAGCCGGAAGCGGGGTAGCGGGTCTTCGAGCGCTTCGGCCTGGCGAAGGTCCGAGCGGCGCAGCCGGGTCAAGATGTTGTGCCACATCAGGTACGCGGCGACACTCGCGCCGGCGAGATAGTCAGCGGCCAGGGTGGACCGGCCGGCGTGTTTGGCGCCCTGGTAGTTGGCGCAGGCGGCAGCACCGATGAACGCCATCGTCATCAAGCGCGACAACGCAGCCGAATCGTGGTTCAGTACCGCCCACAGCGTCAAAGTGGCCGCGGCCAAGGTGCCGCCCTCGAGCGCGATCGGAGGGATCGCCAGCCACCGACCGTTCAGCCTCAGCACGTACCGGCCGAAATCTACTTGTCCGCGCAGCGCCATCGCCTCGATAGCGGCCAAGACACCGAGGAAGGACACGAGAGCGATCAGCGCGGCAACCGGCACCCGCCACCGGCGAGCACCCGGTATGTCCGCCATCGATCCGACCCTCCTCTCACCGCCTTGGAGTGCCACCCTCTGCCCAAGCAGAACGCAACAGTGACCAACTCACAACAGACAGTAACCGAGTCGGATCACCCGCACCTCATCAAGCAGCACCGCGATCAATTACTAAGAGTAGTCAGAGGTGACTGTTGGTGGCCAGACGTGGCCATGACGGAACGTCAAGGGTGGTTGTAGCGTGGTCCGTTCCGAAGAGACGGGGCAGGGACTACCGGGGATGAAGTTTCGGGTTCTTGGGCGCTTCGAGCTGATCAGCGAGGAAGGGACACGTGTCGTCACGCGTACGCTGGCGCGCGGCGCGTTGCTCACGCTGACGCTGGACCGTAACCATGCTGTCCCCCCGGATCGCCTGATCGACCTGCTGTGGGGCGCGGTGGCTGAGGCCGATGACCGACTGCCTTCTCTACGTAACTGCGTGTGGAACCTCCGCCAGGCCCTGCCGCCGAACCGGCTTCTCACCGACGATGTCGGCTACCGGCTGCGCGTCAACCCCGACGACGAAGTCGATGTGGACCGCTTCCGGGCGCTGTACCGGCAAGGCTGCACGGCGTTGAACGACGGCGATGCGACCACTGCGGCACGCTCGCTCGAGGCGGCGATCGCCGAGTGGGAAACCGGCCAGCTCGCCGAGCTACTCCCATCGACTCCCGCCATGGCCTCGCTCATCACCGGGCTACTCCAAGAACGCCGGGATGCCCGCAACGCATTAGTGCGAGCTCGGCTGGCCTTGGGCCGGCATCGGGAACTGCTGCCCGAGCTGCGAACGACCCTCACCGCCGAGCCGGAAAACGAGCAACTCTGGGCCGATCTGATGCTCGCCCTGTACCGGTGTGGTCTGCAGGCTGACGCGCTGCAGGCGTTCACCGAAGCCCAAGCTGCCCTCGCCACCCACATAGGAGTCGAGCCGGGACCGATCTTGCACGCGCTACGGCGCCGGATCCAAGGCAACGACCCGGCCCTGCGCCTCCCAGCGACCGCGGATCCCGTGACGCTCCACAAGACGGGCCAGGCGGTGCCGCCACGTCAGCTCCCGGCGGATTTGGCGGACTTCACCGGCCGGGAGGAGGAGGCGGCCGAACTAATCGCGTTGCTGTCGCCGATCTCGCTGGCGACAGCACCCCGTGTGGTCCAGATCAGCGGACCACCAGGGGTCGGCAAGACCGCACTGGCCCTGCGGGTCGCGCACGCCGTCGCCCACGACTACCCCGACGGCCAGCTCTACCTCCGGCTCACCGGAGCATCACCGGCCCCGCGGAAGACATCGGAGCTACTGGGGGAAGTCCTGCACGGCTTGGGGATGGCGGCGTCGGCAATCCCGCCTACGCTCGCCCAGCGCGCCGCGCTGTTGCGGACGCGGCTGGCGGGTCGGCGCATGCTGCTCGTGCTCGATGACGCTGCCTGGCCGGAGCAGATCCAGCCGCTGCTTCCGGGCGCCGCCGGATGCGCCGTCATCGTCACCAGCCGCGCCCGGATGCCGGGCGTCGCCACCGGTCGCTCGATCAACCTGGCACCGCTCGACCATGCCGAAGCACTGCACTTGCTGACCCGCCTGGCCGGACATGAACGAGTGAGCGCCGATCCCGAGGCCGCCGACGCTGTCATCGAAGCGTGCGGGCGGTTCCCGCTCGCGGTACGGATCGTCGCTGAGCGCCTGGCCGCGCGCCCGTCGTGGCCCATCGCCTACCTCGCCCACCGCCTGGCCGATGAAAAGACCCGGCTGGATGAGCTGGTCGCCGGGAACCTGGCCGTCCGTGCCAGCATCGCTCTCAGCCATCAGACCCTTGAGCCTGCGGCACAGCGGGCGTTCCGGCTGCTCGTCCTCGCCCCGGCGGGGGAGTTCGCGGCCTGGGCCGGCGACGTCATCCTCGGCGAACCGGCAAGCGACCTGATCGGCACACTCGTGGATCGCTCCCTGCTCAACAGCACTGGAATCGATCCGCTCGGTCAACCCCGCTACCGCTTCCACGACCTGGTACGGGAGTACGCCACCGAGCTCCTCACCGCAGACCCCGACGCCGACGCCGCACGGGAACGCCTGATGAACGCATGGCTGGAGCTGGCCGACATCGCCGATGCTCATATCCCGCGTGGCCTGCACGCGCCTCCACGGACTCGCCCGCCGCTTCCCATCCGCCTCGTCCCCTCGTATCTGGCGGAGCGGATTGTCGCCGATTCCGAAGGTTGGTTCGCGGCCGAACGCACGAACCTCTTGGCCGCCGTCGAGTCCGTCTGCAGTATCCCAGACGGGTATCGGCAAGGCCGCGAACTGGCGCTGCGGCTGGCCGCGTTCTTGCACCTGCGCGGCTGCCACGAGGACGCCGAACACATGTGGACCGCGATCGCGCAGGCCGCCGAGTCCGCCGGGGACACGGCGTTCGCGGCGCGAGCGTGGCTGCGGGCCGCCATCGTCCTCGCAGGCGACAGCGGCGACCCGGGTGCCGCACTGCCGCTGGCCGAGCGATGCATCACCGCCTTCGAGCAGGAGAAGGATCACCTGCGGCTCGCTCGCGCCTACGGACTGCGCGCCTACTGCACCGGTGCCCGAGGTGACCTGCCCGCGGCCAGAGCCGATGTCGAGCGCGGCCTGGCCCTTGCGCGGCAGACCGGCGACCAGCACGCGGAGTTCTTGTGCCTGCGGGTCCTGGGGGGAACGCTTATACGCCTCGGTCGTCATGCCGAAGGCCTGGCCCGCTGCCAGGAAAGCCTTGACCTGGCTCGCAGCCTGGGAAACACCCGCTACGCCTGTGTGGCACTGCACTCGCTCGCCAAAGCCCACCTGCTGGCCGGCGAACCCGACGCCGTACTCGACCTGTGCCGCCAAGGACTCGACCTCAGCACTGATGGCCGCGAACCACTGCGCGCCTACTTTCACCACCGAGCCGGACTGGCCTATCAGACCCTGCATCGTCATGACGCGGCGATTGAGTCCCTCACCACCGCAGCGGAACTGTTCGGGGCCCGTCATGATGACTACCAGCACGCCTGCTGCCTACGCGCACGCGCCAAAAGCCACCAGGTCACCGGCCACAACGATCAGGCGACCAGCGACCTGGAGAAAAGTGTCGCTCTATTCAGCAGCCTTGGCCGTACGGATCTGGAGAACCAGGCACGCGAAGAACTCGCCCGATGTCAGCGTTCACTATAATGGCGCTGCAGGCAGTGTCTTTTGGTGCAAGTCCAGTTTCAGGGAAATTGCCTTGTGATGCCTTGAAAGTCGGCCGATAATAGATGTCGGACCCGTCGAGCCCTTGGAATTGAATACAGGGCATCGGTTCAGCCTCGCATACAAAGGGCGGGCGACGTGCCATTGGAGGCCGGTGCCTCAAGTGGCAGATTGTGGGGCCTGTATCTGCTGCGAGGTCCTATGGGTCGGCCCGCTGTGGCTGCCGCCACGAGGCTGTTTCCTTGGGCGTGACCGTGGCCACGGTGGCCGTCGTTATGCCAGTTGGTCTACCGCTGGTATGCCAGCTTGCCCACCGCCCAGGCCGGTAGAGCGCGCACGCACTAACACTGCAGGTCGGAGCTGATCTGCCTATGCCGATGGCTCACCCGACTCCTATAAAGAACCCCTCTATCGAATGACGGCCGCCGCCGTGCCGGCCAACCGTCATGCCAGGGCTGGCCTCTCATCGGCCTGCCTCGAACACGTCCCGCAAAATCATCACCCATCATTATTCATTCGCGAATTCGGCCGACGACTCTCATGTGGGGTCGCTGAAAAAGCCGATCCGGCGAGTCCGATCTGAATGCCAACGGCACCCTAGAAAGAGTCTTGAAAACGAATACGAAATGACGTTTGGCGGCCATGGTTGGCGGGGTATTATTGATGCAACGAACAAAAACGACCGATTCCCAACGGGGGGACGCGATGACCGTGACGATGGATCAATTCGACGGCGAATTCAAACACGTCACCGCCGCCGCCGTCCGGCAATACGACGTGATCTTGGGTGGTGCCCGGATGGTCAAAACCCCGCCGGTGACCGACAACGGCCGCGTGACCATCGCCACCGCGCACGGCACCGAAACATTCGACACCACCGCGCCGGTTTACGTGTACCGCCCCGCCGCCGGATCCGCCGACGACGGTTGCACCCAATGTGGTGCCGAACCGGGTGAGCCGTGCACGGCGGATTGTCTTGGTTGTGCGTTGCTAGATGACGCGGCCGGTACCGCCATCGCGTGACATGCGCACCCGTTGTGCCGCACCCGGCCGGGTGCGGCACAACGGTGTTACGGATCCACGCCACGAAACCCGCGCGCCACGTGTCTGCGGCTGCCCGGGTGATCAGGTCCCGCGTTGACGCGCGGGAAACGGGCCGGGGACATGACCCCGCCGGATGACGTCCCCCGTATCACCGGGTGCCGCGTGACACGCTGTCGGCACACATCGGCCCGGTCACCCCGCCGCATGCGGGGTGACCGGGCCGATGTTGTTTCCCCGGGCTGGTGCCGGGGGGCCGCCGTTGCCGGGTGCGCGGTGGTGCCGGTGGCCCCCCGGATGACCGCCACCGCCGCACCACCCGGCGGGCGCGGACCTCACCGGTGACCCACGTCCGGTGATGGCGGGCAACGCCCATCGCGGACGGCACGCCGATCACCCGCGCGGCGTGGACATGATCGGATGACCGGTCATCGGCCCCGGGCGGTGGTCGCCCGCAATCCCCCCGGGGGGGGGCCGTAGATGGTTGATCGCCGCGCGGGGGGTGATGGCGTGTAGCCATCGTGGTGGCGACCGGTCAACCGGCGCGGGGCATCACCAATCGAACGCGGTGCACACCGGGCCGCAATCGCCGCGTTGGTGGGGGCCGCCGGGGGCGTAGTGCGCGGCGATGGCGCGCCGCCGTTCGTCCTCACCCCGGGCGCGGTCGCCGGTGCGGGCGGTGCGCGGCGGCGCGCCGTCGTGGAGCTGGTCGCATCGCGGGCACGCCCCGTGCGGCATGCGCCGTCCGAACGGCAACGGCGCGTGGGTGTGATCGATCAGGCCGCGCGCGGCGCGGTCGGCGCGGCGGGCGTCGCATCGGGGGCATTGCCCGGGCGGGCGTAGCGGGTTGAACGGTTCGGCCGGGTGGTTGTGCCCGGCCGCTTTCCCGGTGCTGGCATTCATCGCATCCCCGTGGATGACGGTTCGTGTTTCGGTGTCGTGCTACGTCTATTGGAACTCGTCGGCGCATGAAGTCAAGTCACCCGATCGAGTCGATTAACGGCTGGACTCGATATCGGGCCGGTAAGGAACTCCAGCCGTTAAAGACTGGCTACCGGCGCGGGTGGCCGAGGTGATGTTCTTCAGTCCCCGGCGACATCCGGCTGCACTTGACTGCGGCGCGTTTATCGAGGTAGAGGGCATGATCGTGGGCGTGGTGGAGGTGAGGTAGTCCAGCCGTTCCGGTAACCGAGAAACCGGCGTGGCCCTATTGCGCGGACGCCGGGTGTCGAGAAATGGTCGAGCTCCACACGACAGGAAACGGCACCAAATGAAAGGTGCCGACACCGACTGAAAGGACCCGGCAATGACCGCCACCGACACCCGCAACAACGCCACCGATAACGGCCCCGCCAATGACGCCGGGAACGGCGCGCAGACGGTCGGTACGGCGACCGGAACCGCCACCGCACCCGTTAGCCCGGTTCAGTTGGCCGGGGCCGTGTTGGGGGCGCTGAACGCCAACCCTGGCGCGTCGGTCGCGACCATCGCCACGGCGGCGGGCGTATCGATGCCCACCGCACGCCGCGCCCTGAACGAGTTGGAGGCCGCCGGGCACGCCACCCGCACGCCGGGCGGGCACCGGGACGGCAAACGCGTCCCGGACGCGTGGAACGCCACCTCGGCCACCGACACCCCCGGGACCACACCCGAGGCGACCGGGGATACCGCCACCCCCACCGGTACGCGCGAGACGACCGCCACCGAGCCCGATGACGACACCACCGCCCCACCCTCGGCCACCGCCGACATGCCACCGGTTGCCGAGGCCACCGGCGACGGACACCACAACGACACGCCCACCGACGGCGAGGCGGCCACTGATCCGGCGGACGCCCCGACCCCGGACGCCGGTACCCCGCCCGCGCAGGATGCCGCCCCGGCACCCGACGACGGCGAGGGATTGGATCCGGCGGCGGTCAACGAGGCGCGGGATGCCCTGACCGCCCTGGGGGATGCGATCACCTCGGCGCTGTCGGCCCTGCAGGCGGGTGACCGGACGGCGGCGCTGGAGGCGGCCGAGACGGTCTACTCCGGATCAGGCCGGTCCCGGCGTTTGGTGCGGGCTGCCGCGCACCGGCGGCCGCGTGGCGCGTCTGGGGTGGCGCATTCCGCGCCGGGGCAACTGCGGGAGAAGGTCGCCGCGCATCTGGCCGCCCACCCGGGCAAGGAGTTCACCCCGCACGAGATCAGCAAGGTGATCGGGCATTCAGCCGGGGCCATCGCCAACGCCCTGGATCGGCTGGTCGCGCTCGGGCAGGCGATGGAGACGTGTGAGCGTCCCCGCCGGTTCGCCGCCACCGAACACGCCGCCGCCACCGCGACCGCCTGAACCCGTCTCGGGCGGGCGTCCGCCCCTTACCGGGCCGGTACGCCCGCCCCCGGTCCCCCCGGAACCGACGATGCGCCTAGGGAGATCACGATGACGACCACCACCACACCCACCCCACCACCGGCCGCACCATCGGACACCGAGACCACGGCCACGACGACACCGCCGGGCACGCCGCCGGTTGTGCCGGTCACCGGGTTCGCTGTGCGGCACACGCCGACCGGACGGCTCGGCCAGGGCGAGTTGCGCCGTCAGGTGGCCGCCCACCTGCTGGCCAACCCGGGCAGCGATTTCACGCCGGGACAGATCGCGCGCGCGTTGGGCGACCGGTCCTCTGGTGCGGTCGCGAACGCGTTGGAGACCCTGGTCGACCATGGCCACGCGCAGCTGACCACGGCCAAACCGCGACGGTTCCGCGCCACCGACACCACCGCCGAGGCCACCAAAGGCGGGTCGGGGGTAACGCGCCCGCGCACCGCACCGGCCCAGAGCGCGTCGTCGGCCACGTCCGGCGCGCCATCCTCCGGCACGGCCACGCCGGGTAGGGCGGCATCGGTAACGCCATCGGCCGCCCCGGCCCTCGAGGCGGGTGGCGGGGTGCGGCGGCCGAACGGGCAGACCTACCACCCGCGCCAGCTCGCCGACCTGCCGGACGTCACCGCGCTGCGCAAACTCCGCACCGCCGGAATCCCCGCTCTGCTGTACGGGCCGCCCGTTATCCACGGGACCTGAGTCAGTCGCATCTATGTCATGAACGACCGCTCTTGGTGACGTTCTGTCATCGTTGTTGCCTTCTTATCCATGGGAGTGCAGCAACAAGAAGGAGTGATGCCTGGTGGCCTACAGTCTTGCCTTGCGTCCTGCGGGTGGGCGGCGGACGTGGACGGTGGTCGACGCGGACTACCGGACGGTGGCCCCGATCGAGGAGTGGTTGGAGGCTCATCGGTACCTGTGGTCGCCGAACACGGTGCGGGGCTATGCGACGTCGCTCGCGCAGTGGTGGACGTTTCTGGAGGAACGCGGTGAGACCGGCGGGTGGCGGGAGGTCGGCGTCCCGGCGGTGACGGGATTCTTGTCGTGGTTACGGAACGGCCGGACGGTCGAGCACTCGCTCGTCGACCCGGAGGACGTGCCCTCGCCGGAGACGCTGGAGGCTCGGCTTGCGGCGCTGATCTCGTTCTATCGGTGGCAGGAGGCGGTGTTCGGGGTCACGGTTGCGGGCCGGCTGCTGCGTGGGGCGCCACGGCGGGCTCCGGCTCGGGGACTGCTGGCGCACCTGGACGCCCGGTCGGCTCCCGCACCGTCTTGTCTCGTGAGGGTCCGCCGCAGCCGGCGCCGGGACCGGCCGCCTCTGCTGCTGCCGCAGCAGATTCAGGCGATCCTGGACGGCTGCGCTGTCTTCGACACCGCGACCGGCGAGTGGGCGGGCAACCTGCGGGACCGGCTGATCTTCGCCCTCCTTGCCGAGAGCGGCATGCGCCTGGGCGAGGTGCTGGGTATGCGGATCAGTGACTTCGTCATGGGTCGCGGGGATATCGCATTCATCGACATCGTGCCGCGTGAGGACAACGCCAACGATGCTCGGGTGAAGATGATGCGGCCCCGGCGGGTCTATGTCAGTGCCGATCTGGAGCGCCTGTTCGCCGACTACCTGACCATGGTGGCCTGCCGGGCCACCGAGTTGGGGTTGGAGGTGAGGCCGGACTTTCCGCTGCTGGTGAATCTGGCGCGGCCGCCGCTGTTGGCCGCGCTGCGTGAGGGGACGGTTCGCGACAAGGTCACGGCGTTGAAGAAGAGGGGGATCGGCCCGGCGGGGTGGACGCCGCACTGGTTCCGTCACAGCCATGCGACCGCGCTGCTGCTGGCCGGGACACCGGACTGGGTGGTTGCTCGGCGGTTGGGTCACGCCCACGTCCAGACCACGCTCGACCTTTACGGCTGGGTCCGCGAAGACGAGGCACTGCGGGCCGCGGCGAACTGGGTGTCCTACGCCGGCGGCTGGCGGGTGCAGCGGTGAGCAGTGAAGGCCCTCGCAGGCTCGGTCCTGCCGAGCACCTCGAGGAGGCCCAGCGGCTCTGGGAGGATCTCCCGCCGGCCTGGCGGCGCCTGGTTCTCGGCCCGGACCTCGACGGCTGGGAGGCCAGGGGGTGCGATCAGCGGCGGGTCGACTTGTCGGGGCTGTCCGATCCGTTCCCCGCAGAACTGGCCTGGATGGCGTACTGGCAGGTTACCGACGGCACCAAGGTCTCGAGCGAGGCGTTCAGCCATCTGGCTCTCATCCTGCGCCACGCGGCCCGGGACAACCATCCCTTCCCGGCTTCGATGCGTGCCCTGGACTGGGAGGCGGCGTCAGTGCTGCAACGCCGGTACTACGCCGCTCGCTGGGGACGGCTCCCACCCGAGCACGGCGCCCGCAGCACGCTGCGGGCGGTGTTCAGGTTCCCGCGGCTGGCGCTGCTGGCCCGCTGCCATGACGGGCCCTGGTGGGAACTGGACGATTGGCAGCCTCGGTGCGACCGGAGGATCCCGTTGTCGGCACGGAGCCGGCGGCGAACTACGGATGCTCGCCTGGGAAAATCGCTCTTTCCTGGTTGCGGGCCGCGGCCAAGTGGCACCTGGGGACGGTCTTGGAGTCGGGCACCCTGCGCTGGTCGACGGTCAGCCAGGAACGGATGGGCAGCATGCAGCGCCTGGACCGGTGGCTGACCGGCACCTTCGACGATCCGCGCCAGGTACTTGACGATCCACGCGCGGCGGCCGAGCAGGCCGCCGCGTTCGGTCGCTGGGACGCCGACCCCACCAACCGCATCACCACCGAACACCACCGCACCACGGCCGTTGAGCCTCGGCTGATCAACGACGACCTGCGGGCGGTCGCCGAGCTGTTCGCCTTCATGGCAGCCAACCCGACCGAAGCCCGCAGCGTGCTGGGGCCCTCGCCCTGGGAGCAGGTCACCCAGGCCCACGCCGACAGCTGGTTCCGTCAGGTCACCCGCATCCCGCGCCAGGCGCTCTTGGGCGCCCACCAGTACGTCGATGACCACGCCCTCGGACAGATCACGGCAGCGCTCCCACTCCTTGGCCTGCCGCAAGGCCAGCACATGCAGATCACCCGGGGCGACGGGCAGCAGATGAACGCCGAAGGCGTCGACGACCCGCAGGTCATGCGCATGATCCTGCTGCAGATCCTCACCGGACGGCGCGCCAGTGAGATCCGAACCTGCGACTTCGACTGCCTGTCCCCGGTGCCCGACGGGACCGTCGAGACCGCCGAGGGCCAGGACGTCGTCCGGTTCACCTACGCCCAGAGCAAGATCGACATCGCACCGGACAGCATCCTGGTCGACCGTGAGGTCACCGCGGTCATCGAGGAACAACAGGCGTGGGTCCGCCAGCGGTTCCCCGGACTGACCCCGGGCCGGCTGTTCCTGCAGCTCAGCGGGAACAAGAATGGCACCAAGCCCTATCCGCAAGGCACCTATAACTACAGGCTGCGCCAGTTCAGCGACCTGATCCAGATCCGCGACAGCAAAGGCCGGCCCGTCCGCCTCAGCCACACCCACCGGTTCCGGCACACCAAGCTGACCCGGCTCGCTGAACTCGGCCTGCCCGTTCATGTCCTGCAGCGTTACGCCGGGCACGCCAGCCCGTCGATGTCGATGCACTATGTCGCGCAACGCGAAGAGCACGCCGAACAGGCGTTCTTGGCCACTGTCAAGTTCAAGGCCGACGGCACCCGTCTGAACCTCTCCCGACAAGATCACGACAGCCTGCACCTGTTCGACCGCGCCGATCGGTTTCTGCCCCACGGCTGGTGCCTGCTGCCGCCGCTGCAGACCTGTGACAAGGGCAACGCCTGCCTGACCTGCTCGGTCTTCGTCACCGACGAAACCCACATCCAGACCCTCACTCGGCAACTGGCCGAGACCGAGTCCCTGATCGAACGCACCACCACCGCCTTTCACCAGCGCCACGGCCGTCCGATGCCCGACGACAACGTCTGGCTCGCCCAACGCCACGCCGAACGCGACGCCCTGGCCCGCTTGCTGGCCTCCCTGCAGGCCACACCACACCGGGCGGTGCAGGGCGCCGGATGCCGCACCACCGGCCCGGTCCCCCTCACCCTCGACCTGTCCCGCCATCGAAAGCCACGATCATGACCACCCGTGAACGACGCATCGCCACCCTGACCGCAGCCGCCCAAGCCAAGTCACAGGCCAAGACCAAGGCCGCCGAACAAGCCATCCGCACGCTCGTCAAGCGAGGCGAGCCGATCACCTTCCAGGCCGTCCAACGCGAGGCCGGAGTCTCCCACGCCTTCCTCTACGGCCACCCCGACCTCCGCGGCCGCATCGAGCGGCTGCGCGCGCAAGCCCGCCCGGCCCCGCCAGCACCCAGCCAGGAGGAAACCGACAACACGATCATCGCGACCCTGACCAGCCAGATCACCCACCTCAAGAGACAGCACCGCCAGGAAATCCAAGCTCTGCGGGCCGCCCTGGAACAAGCTCACGGAGAGAACCTGGAACTGCGGCGTCAACTCGCTCGTCGAGGCCTTCCCCGGCAAGATGCGATTACTTGAACGGCGGAACATAGTGGCGACGGGCGCCGCCGCGCCGCCAGTAGCACGGCGATGAACAGCGTACGTCCGCCGAGTCATGGCAGAGGGTGAACACCTCCTCGAACTGGTCCATGACCACCAGCAGTTCCGCCTCGGGCGGCTGGTCGACCAAGGCCTGGCGGACGATGCGATTCAGGCCGCGCACCTCGGTGGCCAGCTCATCACGCACCTGCCCCGGGGCGAGGCTGCAGAGGTGAGCGAGGTGCATCGCGCACTCATCCAGCGGATGCACGCCCGGCGTCAACAGCACCACCAAGGGGCTCTGGTCGCCGGCTGACGCCCGATCATCTTGCATCCGAGGGATCAGGCCAGCCCGCAACAGCGAGGACTTGCCCACCCCCGAGGCGCCGAACACCGTCACGAACCGGCGCTGCGCCAGCCGCGCCACCACCTCCTCCACACACATACGGCGCCCCACGGCCAGCCGAGTCGCCACCCTCTCCGCCGTCTCCGCACTCTGCGGCCTGCGCTCCCACTCCTCGACATCGCCGCCGCACGCCCGCACGTACGGCAGGGTCGGCAGCTTCCGGCCGCCAGCGGCATCCGACAGACTCCCCGCCGAGTAGTGCGCACGCCGTGCCAAGTCCCGGTACTGCGGGCTGCCCGCTTTCACACGCAACCGGCGCAGATCCGCGGCGAACGGCAGCAACGGGCCGTCGCCGGCCTCGACGGCCGTTCCGGGCGCGGCATCACCGGCGCCGAGACCGCCATCGCAGCCGTCCGGGATCTGGCCACCGGCGCCGCCCTGGACGACGCCGCCCTGGCGGCGTTCCTGGACGACAACGGCGGACTGCTGTGAGCCCGCGACGGGACGCCGCCGGCTGGACGCAGGCGGAGACCGACGTCGCGGACGTGATGATGTGGCTGCTCAGCAACCACGGCCAGGAGCTGTCCTACGACGACATCGGCAAAGGGGGTCGGGATCAAGAGCAAGCCCCGGCTGCAGCGGGCGGTCCGGCTGGTGCGGGTGATCGCCGCTGACCGCGGCGACCGGCTGGAGCGGTTCATGCCGTCGGCCGACCCCAGGCGCCGCCGGGTCTTCACCACCCGCTACATGCGCCAAGGCAACGGGGACGAGTTCAGCGCCCGGGATGCGATGGCGGCCGCGCGAGCGGCGATGACGTCGGTGAAGGACATGCACCGCGCGACCACCTTCGAAGCCGCCAACCCCCACTCGATCGCCCGGACCGAGTTCGGGGCGATGGCCCAGGCCGCCGAGGAGTGCATCACCAAGGTCGCCGGAATCGACAAGCTCGGGCCCCAGGCAGTCCGGCGCGAGAACACCAGCCTGCTCACCCAGATGATCGCCGACCTCGAAGCCCGCCTCACCGAAGCCGCAGGCTGAACCATGTCCACGATCCGGCTCGCCACCGAAGACGCGGTCGAACCCGCCGAACTGCTCCAGTTCGTCAAGGACTGGATCACCGCCGACGACCAGACCAAAGCCTCCTTCGCGGATTCGGCGGCACCGCGGGCTACGACGCGGCCGACCTCGGCACCGACACGGTCCCAGACTCAAATTATGGAGGCCTTGAGCTGGTTGTGCGCTATGACGATCGAACGTCCAGCTCCTGGACGAGCTCGTTCTGTTCTTCGTTAGTCCCAACGATTAGAATAGTGAAGTCTGCGACGGCACGACTGCGCAGCATGGACGTACCCTTCCATATTCCCTCCGAGGGTAGTCCAGTTCGAGTAGTAAACTCTATCCTTCTGCGGACGCTTGCTCGTCTCGTGCGTGCAGTAATCATTTTGAGTATCTACTGGCTTTCCATCTTCGGTGAACTGGGCCTCTTCCGCCCCACCGCTGCGCGGAATCGTCCAAACGCGTGCGAGACGAATCTCTCTATCAGAGACGATTATCGTCTGCTTCTTCTTGGCGGCCTCCACGACAGTGCACCCCAGATGCTGTCGCCAATGTCTGTCGTCGGCCGCGTCACTCATCGTCCCGTATTGCTTTTTATACTCTTCCCTTATTGGCTTTTGCCATAGCGCATTTCGTCGCATCTTCTCTTGTCGTTTTCTATTTTCCCGTGCCCCCGCTGTCTCTTCCGGCGCCCCCACCGTCTGTTCCGGCGCCCTCGCCGTCTGTTCCCGCGCCCCCGCCGTCTCTTCCTGCGCCCTCTTTTCTCGCCTTGCCTGTCGCCACGCCGCATATCTGTTCATCAATTAACTCCAAATCTTTCAATTATTCGAAACGGGCATAATGCGTGGAAATGCTGCGGTGTCGACCCCTGTGAACGCACCCCGAGCTGGCCTCAAATCCTGCCGAGCTCGGTGCGCGAATCCGCCAGCCGAACAGTGAGGTGATCACGGACGGGGTGGCGTGGCGGTGGTTGGTCCGTACGACTTCACGCTGGCGGCGATCGCCGCCGTGATCGCCGTCAGGACGCCGAAGATGATCGTCAGCCCCATGGCGACGCCGTTGCTCTTGTGGAAGCCGAAGACCCACCTGAGCTGAGCACCGAAGGTCGTGCTCCCCAGTAGCGGCTGCGCCACCAAGATCGCCACTACGTAAAGCACGCAAAGCGCGCACAGTGTCCACGCGCCGGAAATCCTGCGGGCGAGCGTGAACCCCGCTGCGACCAACAGCGACCCGGCGCCGATGACGCCGGTGAGCACGTTCTCCAACACCAGGCTGGACCAGCGACCGGTCGGCCCGTTGGCGTAGACGACGTTGTAGAGCGCGGACCAGACGAGCATGCCGGCGGTGAGCAGCGCCAGGATGCCGGCGATCACCGCCGCCGCGACGTTTTCCCTCGGCCTAGGGGGCGGCATGCCAGGGTGCGGGGGTGGGCTGGATGGGTGCCAGGCGAACTGGCCGGGGCCGTGGGAGGTCTGACCGTAGGGGTTGGGGCTGGGCTCCAACGGCGGGCTTGGCGCGGCCAACAGCGGCGGCATGGCGCTCTCGACCGCGGTGGCGCCGGCCGCCAGGAGACCATCGGCGTCTCCCGGTGCCGTGCCGAGACCGAGCAGGGCGAGCAGGACGTGCGGTGCGGTCGGCCTGTGGGCGGGCTCCTTGGACAGGCATGCGGTGACCAGCCCGGCCAAGGGCTGGGGAAGCAAGCTGGTGTCGGGGGCGGCATGCAGGATGCGATGCATCACCGCGGGTACGGTGTCGTCCCCGAAAGGGGAACGACCGGTCGCAGCGAACAAGATGGTGACACCCCAGGCGAACATGTCGGTCCATGTGCCGGACTCCTGGCCGCTCACTTGTTCGGGCGCCATGTAGGCGGGAGTTCCGACGACCTGGCTCGTCATGGTGGAGGTGCCGTCAAGAGCCCTGGCGATGCCGAAGTCGATGACTCGCGGACCGTCCTCACCCATCAGCACGTTCGGTGGCTTGAAGTCGCGGTGCACGACTCCGGCCTGGTGGATCGCCGCCAGCGCGGTGGCGGTGCCGATGGCCAGCCGCTGCAAAGCGGCACCTGTCCGCGGCCCCTCGTCACGGACGAGTTCGTACAAAGACGGGCCGGGCACGAACTCGCTGACGATGTAGGGCTGATCGCCATGGATGTCGGCCTCCAGCACCCGGGCAGTACAGAACTCGGCGACCCTCTCCGCGAACCCCAACTCACGCACGAACCGCTCACGCGCCTTCGGATCACGTGCGACATGAGTGCGCAGCAGCTTGACGGCCACCTCCCCACCGTCCAGCCCGCGCCCGGCATACACGACGCCCTGGCCACCCTCCCCGAGACGGCCGGTCAGCTCGTACCGTCCCAGCCATTCGGGATCGTCGGGTTGCAGTGAAACAGCCATAGTTGTCTATTTGACCATGCCGGAGCCCTCCGCCGAGCAGAGATCATCCAAACTCGCGGCGGCCCGCGATCTCCGGGGCGGATGCTCCTATGGTTCGTCAAGCAGCAGGAGCGAGATCGTCCCGGGTGGTCGAGGGTTGCAGTAGTGCGTAGATCTCTCGGGCGATGTGGCGCTTGAGGCAGCGGATGATCTCTTTCTTGTCCTTGCCTTGCTTAGTGCGTCGTTGCACGTAGTCGCGGGTGCGTGGATCGGTGGCCATGCGGGTGATCGCGATCCGCCACAGCGCGCAGTTGGCGTCGCGGTCACCGCCGTGGTTGAGCCGGTGCCGGTGGGTCTTGCCAGAGGAGGCCGGCACCGGCGCAACCCCGCACAGCATCGCGAACGCCGCCTCCGAACGCATGCGTTCGGGGTTGTCGCCGGCGGTGACCAGCAACTGTCCGGCGACATCGGGACCGACCCCATGGACCTGGACCAACGCGGCGTTGATCTGGGTGATCAAAGGCTCGATGAGCTCATCGAGATCACCGATCTCCTCGGTGAGGCGCTGGTGAGGGCGGGCCAGGCTGCGCAGCGCGAGCTTGACCGCCATCGCCGGGTCATCGCACCGGGTGCGGTCGGGGCGTAGCGCCGCGCAGGTGCTGACCAGCTCGCGGGTGGACAGACCACGCAACTGGACGCGGACCTGCTCCGGTGCGGTCACGACCAGCGCCTTGATCTGACGCTGGGCGGTGGCGCGCTGAGTGATGGCGCTGCGCCGGGCGACCCGCAGGTTCCGCAGCGCTTCGACCCGCCCATCGCGATGCTTGGGCACGCCGGTACGGATCTGAGCGAGCGCGGCGCGGGCGGCGGCCTGGGCATCGAGGGGGTCGGACTTGCCCTGCCAGCGGCGTGCCTTACGGTCGGGACGATCGATCTCGACCATCGCCACCTCCTGCTCGCGCAGGTAGCGGGCCAGGCCGGCGCCGTAGACGCCGGTGCCTTCGATCCCGACCAGGACCAGTGCCCCGAACGAGCGCAGCCAGGCCAGCAGGGCGGCGTACCCGGCGCCGGTGGCGGGGAACTGAGCCGATCCCAGGATCCGCCCGGCCGAATCGACCGCCGCCGCGGTGTGAGTGTCGGCGTGGGTGTCGACGCCGCCGGTGACCTCGACCGGGTCCTGTGTCATCGTGGTCATTGACCGTCCTGTTCTCATCGACCGGGCAGGGCGGCACGCACCAGCCGGGCGATACGGACAAGACAGTGATGGGGCCTCTGGCCAGGCTCCTATTAGGTCACGCGCCGCGTCCGGTGAGTGCCGGTGAGCGCCTCCCGGCCAGGGACGGCAGATCCGGTTGAGGACACCATGGTCAGTCAGGCGATGGGCCAGACCCCACCGGGAGGCACTCACCTACATCCTCACTGTCAGCCGAGGTTGGCGAGCTCGCGCACCCCTGCGGCCTGGGTAGCAGTAGCGATCAAGAAGTTTCGATCGCATATGGCCCTGACCTGCGCCGGCCTGAGGCCCTCGGCCGATGTACGCGCCATGATCGCGGTGCCCGTAGCGTCTTCCCGCGCGCCCACTCCACCACGGCCGAAGACGAGGTGAACACCTCCGCCAGCTCCCGCGCCGGCACCCGGCCCTTCAGGCACCAGCACCGGTCATCGCACGGATGCTCGGCTACACCGACCAACAGACCAGCCGCATCGCCACCGCCGTCGGCAGGCCATGGAGCCGCTACGCCCCAGGCGACGACCACTCTCCGTGACAACCATCCGGTTCAATACCCGCGAATAGGCGACAGTCGATTACGCGAGGTCGCCAGTGTGGCTCCCGATGAACGGGCAAGATCTGCGGATCAACTTCACCTACGTGCCTTACATGACTGACAGGCCACCAAGCCGCTGACCTGCAGGTTCACTCAACGACCCCAGATAACGGCGGCGTCCGCGAGACCGAGACCGACTTCGGCCTCAACTACATCCTCCGCAAGCCACTGCCCTGAAACCACGATCCGACGAACAGCGCCTCAAAACCGCAACCAACCCGCCAAGTTCCTGCGATCTCATCAACATCCTGATCTGCAAGAACAACAGCACTTCAAGATCAAACCGTGGATAACGCCCGGCACCGGCAAGACCTCGCTGGTCGAGGCCGCGTTCCCCGACCTGATCACCGTGGCAGGCGACGGGGACACGGCGGTGGCCGATTTCGTCGGCGAATACACCCAGACCGCCGCCGGTGCCTATGAGTTCATCTACGGGCCGCTGGTGACCGCCATGACCGAGGGCCGGTGCCTGTTCATCGACGACGCCACCCTCATCAGCCCCAAGGTTTTGGCGGTGGTGTATCCGGCGATGGACGGCCGCCGTCAGATCACCGTCAAAGCCCACACCGGCGAGACCATCACCGCCGCCGAGGGGTTCTACGTGATCGCCGGGCACAACCCCGGCGTGCACGGCGCGGTCCTCACCGAAGCCCTCGCCTCCCGGTTCGCCGCGCAAATCCACGTGTCGACCGACTACGACCTCGCCCGCACCCTCAAGATCGATCACCGCGCGGTCAAGGTGGCCCGCAATCTCGCCCGGAAGGTCGAGTCCGGGCTGATCGGGTGGGCCCCGCAGCTCCGCGAACTGATCGCCTACCAGAAGATCGCCCGCGTCCTGGGGACCGATGCAGCGGTGGCGAACCTGATCGGTATCGCCCCCGAAGAAGACCGTGACGAGGTCGCCAAGGTCATCGCCACCGTCTACGGCCGCACCATCACCCCCCTGGCGTTGGGCCGCCAACTCTGACCCGCCACCCACCACGACCGCCCGTCACCCACGGATGAGAGGACCCGTCATGCCCGCGCACCTGATCACCACCCAGCCCGAACCTGTCACCCCGAACGGGGAGTGGCTGAAACTGTCCGCCGCGTTCACCGACCAGATCACCCACCTGACCGGACGCGAAGACCTGACCGTCACCTGTGCGCCCGGGGCCGGGCGCGGCGCACCCGGGTGTTTCATCCCCGCCCTGGCCACCATCGAACTCGACGGCACCCACCTGGGCCACAACCCGGGCACCTGCAACCCGCGCCGCCCCTCGGACCGGGAACGCTACCCCGCCCTGTGGGGGGTGTTCGTGCACGAGGCCGCACACGCCCGCCACACCGTCTGGGCCGTCCCCGACGGCGCACCGACCGCGCACGCCGAGGCGGCCACCATCTTGGAGGAGTCCCGGATCGAAGCCGCCCACGTGCGGCGGCGGCCCGCTGACCGCCGGTGGCTACGCGCCTCGGCCCGCCAACTCGTCCTCGCCGACTTCACCACCCCACCGCCGACCGCCCCGCCATCGGCCCCCGGTATGGCCACGACCCCCACAAGTGCCATCCCCGGCATGCCAGGAACCCCTGGCACCGGCACCACGGGCCTGGCCGCCCACGGTTCGGGAACGGCGGGGATTCCCCAGGTGGCGATGACACCGTGGCAGGCCGGGCGCGCCGCCGCTCTCCTGCTGGCCCGCGCCGACGCCGAGGTCCTGGACACCGACGAGGTCACCGCACTGAGGGCGACCATCACCGATGTGATCGGCGCTAGCCGATTGGCTGCGCTGGCCGCCCTGTGGCACATCGCCCACACCACCGCCGATGATGACGCCTCCGCGATGCTGGAGCTGGGCCGCCGGTGGTGCACCATCCTCGACACCGACCCCGACGCACCCCCACCTTCACCCGAAGACGAGACAGAAGAAGGGGAAGGGCCAGAGTCGAGCCGGCCGTCACCTCTGGCCGCCGCGATCACCGCCGCACTCGTCGTCATCGCCGCCGACGCCCCGCCCGCCCTACCGCCCGGCCCGGACAAGGCGAAACAACGCCAAGAGGAGAAGACCGCCCGACAGCGCGCCGAACGCGCCGCCAAAGCGGTGTTCAGCGAAGCCGGTGGGGACGGGCACAGGGACAGCGGTGAGACCGCGATCACCGGCACCCGCCCACCCACCCCCGCCGAACAAGGGGCCGCGCGCCAGCTCGCCCGGCATTTGAAGGCCGCCGCACACCGCGAACGCGTCAGCGTCACCACCACCTCGGCCGCCCCGCCCGGACGGTTGCGGATGCGCGGCGCATTGGCCGCCGACGCCCAGCGCGCCGCCGGGGCCACCCCCACCGCCGAACCCTTCACCCGCACCACCCACCGTCACGTCCCCACCCCACCGCTACGGGTCGGCATCGCCTGTGATGTGTCCGGGTCCATGCACCGGTTCGCCGCACCGGTCGCCTCGGCCGCCTGGATCCTGGCCCGCGCCACCGCCCACATCGCCGACGCCCGATCGGCCACCGTCATCTTCGGCAACCACGTCCGCGCCCTCACCCACCCCGGACGCGCCCCCGCCCAGGTAACCGAGTTCTCCGCCTCCGACGGAAGAGAACGGTTCTGCAAGGCCATCGACGCCCTGGAGGCCGCCGTCGACCTGACCCGCCCCGGTGCCGCCCGCCTGCTGGTCATCGTCTCCGACGGGCTGTTCAAAGGCGACGAACTACCCGGCGGGCAAGACCGCATCACCCGCCTGACCCGCGCGGGGTGCGCCGTGCTGTGGCTCACCCCCGACAAGAAGGAGAACCGCCCGATGGATGGGGCGCACGTGGTCGCCCTGACCGACCCGGCCCAGACCGCCGTCACCATCGGCCGCGCCGCCGCCCGCGCCCTGGCCGCCACCTGACCACCCCGCCGGGGCGGCAGTGCGCCAGCACGCCGCCCCGGACCAGTCAGTCATCACCGCCACCCGCTACGGCATGGCCCCGGGACGCCAGGCCACTGACGCACAGGAGTCACAGATGAACGAGTTCGCCCACTACCTGTTCCACCTCCGCGACGAGGCACTGGAAGCCGCCGGTGACAGACGCGGAAACCTGATCCGCCGGATCGAGGAAGGCGAGGACGACCTCGCCGACGCCGTCGCCGACCTGACCGTCAACCAGTCCTACGCCACCTGGTGGATGACCGTGACCGACCACATCGAACACGGCGGCCTGGATGCCGTCACCGCCCTGACCCGAACACGCGAGGCCGCCTATTGCGCCGTGCTACGCGGCCCGGGCCCGCACACATCGGTGTACCAACACGCCCAATCCCTGGCCCGCGACGCCGCCGCCCGCCTGTTCTACAACGACACCACCGCCATCGACCCGGCCACCGTCACCGCCTCGACCCCCACCGCGCCCGCCGGGTGACCACCACCCGCCCGGGCGCACGCAACCCCCGGGGGGTGGCACCCGCCTGCACACGGGTGCCACCCCGGCGGGACCAGGGCTTCCCGATCGACTTGTGTCGGCGCACCAAGACACGTCACGCTCCCGCCCCGCCCGCCCGGTCCCCGGTGCGGGCCGAACACCCATCCACCAACAAAGAGGAGAAGCGATGCAGCCTTTCGCCCAGCATCTGTTCAACCTGCGCGACAACGCCAAAGACGCCGCCGACGAGGCATGCAACCGCCTCATCAGCCAGCTACGCGGCGCCTCACCCGACCTCGGCCCGGCCATCGCCGAGGTCACGCACCTGCAGGCCTACGCCCGCTGGTGGACCACCCTGACCAACCACATCGAACACGCCCGCGCCGACGCCATCACCGCGCTGGTCCGCACCCGCGAGGCCGCACGCCGCCTCCTGCTCGAAAACGTCATCCCGCGCAGCGAATGCCCCTTCACCGACGCCCAGGCCATCGCCAACCTCGAGGCGGCCCGGCACTTCTACCACGACACCCAAGCGCTGGAAGTCGTCCCGTTCGCCCCGGCCGGACCCACCACACCCACCACCGGACCGGCCGCCCCGCCGCCTGTCACCGGCCCGGCGGTCCCGCCCACCGGCACCTACCCGGCCATCAACCCTCGGAGGCCGATGTGACCACCACGGCCGACCTGGTCTGGCTGTTCCCCGGCGAGGCCGCCCACACCGAACCGATGGCGAACCACCACCGCGCCCTGACCGAGGCGGTCGAGCACCTCGCCTCGGCCCGCGGCCTGCAAGCCGGCCAGGCAGTCATCGAAAGCCTCACCTGCGACGTCGTCACCATCGCACACGCCACCGCCTTGCACGCCATCACCGGCTGAAACAGCGCCGATCGCAGACGGGGATGGGCCGGGCACCAGCACACGAGGGGGCTGCTGGAGCCCGGCCCGTCCCATAGCAGCCATGGCAACCGGCGCAGACCTAAAAACGGTCACTCGGTACCACCACATCACCAAGGAGGGGACTGCATCGATGGTCCACCAGATACAGATCGATGATCAGCTCAAGGCCTACCTCGATCAGCGCGCCTGGCCGGGTGAGACACCCGGCCGAACCCTGCAACGGCTTTTGGACATGGACCGGCCACCAACGGCCGCCTCAACCGTCTCGGCGGCGCTACGGGCCCACCCCGGCGCAACCGCTACCGAACTCGCCCGCGCAGCGGGCGTCTCTTACCCCACCACCGCCCGCGCCCTGAACGCGCTCGTACGCGAGGGGTCCGCAACCCGCACACTCGCCCAACGCACCCGACCAAACCGGCCCGGCAACGCCGGATACCGCTGGTGGCCCACCGAGCGATAACCGGCGCTATTTGACGAGGGAGGCATCGACCATGACCTGTGTAGCGCGTTACCTCGCCGGTCCCGGGGCACCGGAAACGGCCCTGGACGTACTCAAGCAGGCCCGATGGCTCCTGGCCGATGACGAGGCCGGCAACACCTTCGCCTTCGCCCCCGACCGGCGCGTGATCGTGGCGTTCCTACCCGAGACCAACGACTTCGCACCCGGCGGGCCGCTGTGGGTCATCCGCGCCTACCTGCACGGCGACTTCCCCGACATCGCCTGGGAAGCCACCTTCACCAACGCCACACCCGCCGAACTCATCGCCGGATTCCTGACCGAACTGGCCAACCCGGCACCACTCGACGACGAACGCGGCACCTGACCCCGGCACCCACCGGCCCGCACACCAACCTGCATCCAATAGCCGACCCGAAACGAGAGGGAAACCGTGAACGAGATCCGCCAGCACCTGCTCGACCGCCATGACCAGGCACGCCAGGCCGCCGATCAAGCCCGCGACCACCTGGCACACCTGCTGGATCAAGGCGAAGACGACCTCCTCGACACCATCGCCGACCTCGCCCGCCTGCAGCCGTACGCCCACTGGTGGAAGAAGGTCACCGACAACATCGAACGGCGCGGCATGGAACCGATCGCCGCGCTCACCACCGTACGCACCGCCGCCCGCCAGATCCTCATCCACCAACTCGACCACCACACGGCGTCGCTGTTCGAACACGCCGACGCCATGGCCCAGACCGAGGCCACCCGCCGCTTCTACAACGACACCGCCGTCCTCGACCTCGCGACCATCACCTACCCCGGCCCCGCCGTCCCCACCATCACCACACCCGCCGTCACCCTCCTGCCCCGCGACACGGGCACGCGGGTACGCCGACCGGCCACGGCAGCTGAGAACGCCACGGGCATTCGCCCGGCACCGGACCGGCCGCGAGGCGGCGCGGCGGGTCCGATTCGGGTCCTCTGGCGAGGCCGGCGCAAGAAGAAGGGGTCCTTCGACGAGGCCCATGATCAGAACTGAGCCTGATGCCCGAGGTCCTCGCACACGTGGGCCAGCGCGCCGAGCCGCTGACGGACACCGACCCCCGCTGCTACCGGCCAGGCCGATCCGACCCGGCCACGCAATCACCGCACAACACGAGGAGATTCGCCGATGAGCCGGGCGATCTGCATCGCCGACGAGGTCGAGACCTACCTCTTTCGGCACTCCGGGCCGGGCGATGCATCCACCCGGCTCCGGAGGCGGCTGCTCGGCATGGACCGCCCCGCCCCGACGCCAGACCCGCCGATGTCAACGACCCACAGAACACGACGGCAAGCTGCCCCCTGAATCTGGAAGGTGACGATCAGAGATGAAGTGGAATCTGCGCCTGGCCGCCGCCCACCGCGACATCTGGAAACCCAGCGAGCTACAACGCCTGCTCGCTACCGAGGGGCTGACGATCAGCACCGCGAAGGCGTACCACCTATGGTCCGGGAGGGTGCAGAAGATCGATCTGTCCGATTTGGATGCCATCTGTGCCGCTCTCCGCTGTGGGGTCGAAGAAATCCTTATCCCCAGCACGGTCAACCGAATCGATGACCAGCGCGACCAGACCACTCCGGCGTCGCCGGCCGAGACACCCACGCCTCATACGAGGTACGCGACCGACCTGGACACGCCGGTCGGGGTGCGGCTGCTCCGCGATCTACACGCAGTGTTCGCGGGCGTCAACGCGCTGCACAGCGTGACCGTACTCGAACGGCTACATCAGTTCCATGGAAGGCCGTGGATGCACGCGTACGGTCGTGAGCTGACCACCCGCAGCCTGGCGCACCACCTCAGGCCGTACGGCGTCGTGCCGGTACGGTTCACCCTCGGGGGAGTACAACGCAAGGGCTACCGGCGAGAGGACATTCAACGCGCGTGGGACCGCATCCCCAGCATGATGGAACGGATCGATGACCAGCGCGTTCAGACGACTCCGGCGTCGTCGGCCGAGACACTCACCCCTTTGACCAGATGCGTGACTGATCAGGAGACGCCGGTCGGGGTGCGGCTGCTCCGCGATCTACGCGCAGTGTTCGAGGGCGTCAACGCGCTGCACACCGTGACCATCCTCGAACGGCTACATCAACTCCACGGGAGCCCGTGGATGCACGAATACGGCGAGCTGAACGCCCGCAGCCTGGCGTCCCACCTCAGGCCGTACGGCGTCGTGCGGGTACAGGTCAACCTGGGCGGTGTGAATCGCAGCGGCTACCGGCGAGAGCACCTGCAACGCGCGTGGGACCGTTACCTGCCCCGGCCGCAATAGCAGGAAGGTGCTATCGGTCACCACAAGGTCTCCGCCTGACGCTATGCGGGCCTGTGATGCCCCTGGAGCCGTGGTGGCACCGCCACCCCCTCAAAGGCTCTGCCCGAAAGGGCGGCGACGGCCGCCCCGTCATTCGCCAGCTACAGCCAAGTCAGCTCTCACCTGTTCCGCGCCCTGGTCTCGTGCCGCCTGGTCCAGGACCTCGATCCGCCCTCGGCCTGTTCACCGGAAGACGGACGCTACTTCGCCGCACGGGCGCCGGGCCGGGTGAACCCGGCCGCGCCACCCGGGTAGGTCTTATACGACTGCAGCCGCACCTTCGCGCCGGTGTGGGGGGCGACGATCATCATGCCGGTGGCGGGGTCGTAGACGATGCCGACGTGGCCAGGGCCGGTGTGGCCGGGTTTGTAGTCGAAGAACACCAGGTCGCCGAGCTGCTCGGTTCCGGCCGGGATGCGCTTGCCGAACCAGTATTGGGCATCCGACAGTCGGGGGATGGCGATGTGGGCGGCGCGGTAGGCCATCATCGCCAGCCCGGAGCAGTCGAATCCGTCGGGGCCGGTGCCGCCGTAGACGTAGGGTTTGCCGATCTGCGCGCGGGCGTAGGCGATGACCGCCCCGGCCACGCCGCCGGGCGCGTCAGCGTACGCATCGACGTCCCCGGGGCACGCCTGCGGGTCCGTCGCGGTGTCCGTGGCTGCCGGGGCCGTTCCGGGGCCGTAGCGGGAGGCTTGGGCCATGACGTGGCGGACGTATTGGCGGTCGGGGTTGTAGGCGAACACCGCGTGGGTCAGGTGGGCGGGTGCGCCGTGGGCGAGCAGGAACCGCGCCGCGCCGGGGATCGCATCAGCCGGGTCGTAAACGTCAACCCGTCGATCCCCGTTGCCGTCGATACCGACGCCACCGGTGTGCTCGCTCGCGGGGTGGACGGGGGCACCGCCCCAGTTGTTGCCTGCACGGCCGCCGACGCCGATCTGCATGGGCCCGGCCGCACCCGCCCAGTTCGCACCCGAGCGAACCCCGGGGCTGGGGTCACGGCCGTGGTCGGATTCGGTCTTGCCGATCGCGGCGAGCACGCTCCACGGCACCCCATAGCGCAGTCCGGCCTCCTGGTAGAGATCCAGGTAGGTCGGTGGGATGTCACTGGTGGCGGCGGGTGCGACGCTGGGCTGAGGCGCGGCCTGCTGCCCGCAGGCCGCCTGGGTGCCGTCGTGGTGTCCGAGTAAGGCGGCGCCGAACAGGACGGGCAGGAGCAGCAGCGCCGCGATGGCGAGGACGAAGGTGGCCTGCGCCGATCCGGCGTCCCCGCCTCTGGCGCTCGCTGTCGTGGTCATGGGATGCCGCTTGAGTCGCCGGACTGCCCGGCCGCGGCGAGTTCGACGTCATGCACCCGCCATCCATCACTCCCGGTGGTGAGGGTGACGGCGTAACGGGCGGTGTCCTGCCGGGCGGCGTAGGTGGTGGTGATGTGCTCGGTCGCGGCGACCAGGAACATGATCGAGGCGGGCCCCAGCTCGCGGATCGCCTCCGTACGGGCTTCGGCGACAGCGACCTCCTGGGCGCGTTGGCGCTGCACCAGGACGGCCGGGTCGGTGGCGGTGCGTTCGATGACGGCGCGCAGCGAGGCCCTCATCATCGGCGCCAAGCGCTCGATGTACTCGGTGGGCGATTCGTTGTAGCGGTGAGTGCTGTAGGCGGCGACGAACGCCTGCGCCAGCTGTGCGGCCTCGGTCAGCTGGGTAGGGGTGAAGGGCAGTAGCCGCTCCGCCTGGACCGCTGGGTTGACTGGACGCATCGTCCGGCGGGGCGACACGGCCGCTGATGACGTGCCCTGCGCGGGGTGGCCCGCCCGTCCAAGGCGGCGCGCGGACCAGCTCAGGCAGACCAGCACGAGCACGAGTCCAGCCGCGCCGGCTAGCAGGAGTCCGCGGTTCATCGTCGGCCTCCAGTGGCGTCGCGGCTCAGGTCGATGAGACGTCGGCGGACCTGGCTGCCGGTCGGCCGCCAGGCCGCCCCGGCCGGTCCCCCTTCGTCCTCGAGCACCTGTGGGGTGGTGGTGGCGATGAGGGGCCTTCGGGTGGTGGTCCGGGTGTGCAGGTGCTGTTCGCGGGCGGGGTTGGGGAGGATGAACAGGACCGGGGTGTCGGTGATGCCGGTCATCTCCGCCAACGTGGCGTAGTCACTGATCTTGGCGTCGAGGCGGTGCAGGGGTTCGGTGCCGGTGTCGTACTCGGTGAAGAAGTCCAGTTCCCGGTGGTGTTCGCGCCAGCGGCCGTATCCGTCGGGGCGGGCGTATTTCCCCCACGTCTTCTGGCAGCGGTGTTCGGACCACCAGGTCACGAGTTCGGTGTCGGGGTGGGTGCGGGCGTGGGCGGCCAGGGCGGTGAACAAGCCGTTGGAGCCGACCAGGTGGGCGAGTTTGTCCGAATGGGCGATGGCGAGGGCCCGGTCGAGGCGGTAGCCGAGTTGAGCGATGGTCTTGCCGCGGCGCTGGGCGAGGATGGCGGCTCCAGCCGGGCCGAGGACGTAGTGCATGGGCGCCGACCCGACCTCCATGGCGGGGCGGAACCGTTCCAGGGCGTGCAGCCGCCACAGTTTGAGGAGGCGGTGGGTGGTGGTGCTGATGGACGGGAACGCGAGCTGCTGGATTTGGTGGGTGGTCAACACGCGGTGTTCGTGCAGGATCTCCAGCAGCCACCGGTCTCGGGGCCGGAGCCTGCTCGCCAGGGCGGCGACGAGTTCGGGGCTCATCGGCGGCCGGGCCGGGGCCTTGGTGACACCGGAACCGACGTAGGTACGGGCACGTTTCGCAGCGGGTGTGGGCATGAGAATTCCTCCTGTCGTGAATGGATTGGGAATGGTGAGGTCGACGGTGGGATCAGGCCGGGGGCCGCACCGCGGGCGGCTCGTCAGCCTCCGGCTCCAGGTCGGGCTCGGTGAGTGGCGGGGCGTCGTCGTGACGCGGGTCCGGTCGGTGAGGCGTGCGGCGCGTCGTCTCGGCATTGGCGCAGGCGGCCTGGCGCAGTAGCTCGGCGCGGCCGGGGACCGGGTCGGGGAGGGGCCGGGTGGTGAAGGTGAAGGCGCCGGTTTCGGTGTTGCCGACGATGAGTCGGGCGGCGGCCTGGTAGGCGGCCAGGTTCGCCAGGTCATGGCCGGTGAGATTCGGTGCGGTGACCGTGGCGAGTTCTCGGGCGTCGTGGGCGGAGATGGAGAAGATGATTTTGTTGCGGGCGTTGGCGGCGACTGCCTCGCGCATCCCGCTCGGGAACTGGGCCAGGTTCTGGTGGGCCAGGACGATTGAGAGCCGGTGGGCGCGGGCTTCGGCGAGCATCTCCTCAAGGCCGTGGGGGAGGTTGAGGAAGCTGTGCGCTTCGTCGACGTAGAGGGCGGCGTCGCGGCGGGTTGCTTCGGGTTGGCGGGCGCGGCGGGTGGTCGCTTCCCAGACCTTGGCGATCACGAAGGAGCCGAGCAGCCGAGCGGTGTCGTCCCCGAGCGTGCCCTTGGGGACCCGCACGAGGAGGATGCCGCCGGTGTCGAGCAGCCGGTCGGTGTTCAGACCCGGGCCATGCGCGCCGACCACGGCGCGGACGAAGGGCCGCAGCAGGAAGTGCCGGAGTTTGTTCATCACCGGCCCGATCGCCGCCGACCGCGCCTCGGGTGACAGGCCGGTGTACCAGGCCCAGAACCCGGCGAGGATCTCATCGCGTAGGTGAGCGGTGGCGCGGATCCGGTAGGCCTCCTCGGTCAGCAGCCGGGGAATGTCGGCCAGCGTCGCGCCGGGTGTTTGCTGGAGGGTGAGTACGGCCGAGCGCAGGATGTCGTCGGTGCGTGGCCCCCAGGAGTCGGCGAAGATGCGCTGGAAGATCCCGACCAGGTTGTCTGAGGCGAGGTTCGCGTCTTTCCCGGCGAGCACGCCGAGGGCTGGGGGTGGGGTGGTATCGGGGTCGATCAGCCACACCCGATCGGCCACCTGCTCGGGGAGACGGTCCAGCAGGTCGTTGACCAGGTCGCCGCGGGGGTCGATCACCACCGCCGTGCGTCCCGCTTTCGCGTCGCTGAGGATCATGTGGGCGAGCAGGGTGGACTTGCCGGCTCCGGTCGCGCCCAGCAGGTGCAGGTGCTGGCGGGCGTCGGTGACGCGCAGGGCGATGGGGCGGGCGGGACCGGCGTCGGCGTCACCGAGCAGCTTGCAGCCCTTCCCGCCGACCGGCACGACCGGCGGCGGGGGCACCGAGTTTGCCCCAGCCCGGGACAGGCCGGGCACGGCCGGGTCATAGGGCAGGTGTGCGATCGCCGCGAGTTCGGCGACCGACAGCAGGTCCCCGCGTCCCAGCCGCCGCTGGTTCAGTATCTGGGTGGGGTGGTGGAGGCGGTGGCGGGTGAAGTAGTTGCGGCCGGAGAAGACCGCGAAGGCCGAAGCGAGCGCGTGCGCGCGGCCTCGCGCCCAGGCCCGCGCTGCCTGCGGATCTTCCAGTTGCCTCGTCGCCGCTGCGTACCGGATGGTGACGGCGAAGCGAGGCTGGGCGGCTTTGTCGAGGATCGCCTTGATCTCCCCGGCGCGTTCGGGATGCGCCGCCGTGATGCTGCCCGGCCGCGCGGGTCGGGTGCCGGGGCCGGGGGTGAGCAGGTTGAGGAGCCGTCCGGTGAGCGTGGGTTGGGCGGTGCCGCGCAGGTGTGCGGTGGCGCGGTGGGCGCGGGCGAGGCGGCGTCCGGTGATGGGGCGGGCCAGCACCTGCACCACGGTGCTTTGCCCGACCGTGATCCCGGTGGCGGCGCCGAGCAGGGCACGGATCGGGTCGTCTTTGTGCCCGGTGGCGATGGGGTGGTGGTCAGGTCGGGCCAGCCGCAGCGTCCCACCGGTCGCCATGGCGTCGGCGGGGATTTGCGGGGTGGGGGTGGTGATGGTGGTGCGGGCGGCGGGCCAAGCCGCTTCGACCGCGCGGGCGACCAGCGCGGCGGGGACCGGGCCGGGGACCCACAGCTGGATGTGGAGTTGCGGGCCGTCCCATCGGTACTCGAACGCGATATGCGGCTGTCCGGACGCCCACCGGCGCCAGCGGGGGCGCAGCAGGCCGATCAGGTTCGCCCAGAACGTCGCGGCGGCCGAGGCATCGACCTGTGGGGGAACGCGGATCTGCACCAGCTGCGCGCCGTCGGTCAGGTTACGGTGCCGCCACCGGCCCAGCAGGACGCGGGCGGCCGTGATCAGCGTGACTACGACCACCGTGACCACGATCGCGATCGGCAGGTGGGTGATGAGCAGGTGACTGGTCTGCTGCCACCATCGGGTGAGCGTGCCGAGCGGGTCGGTGAGTAGCCGGCCGAGCGGCGAGTTGCCTCGCGGGTGATCTGGAATGGCTTCGAGTGTGGGGATGTGTCGGCTGGGGACACGCGGAGGGTTCATAGGTCGTCTTCCTCCTCATCACCCAGCGCGTACGATTCGCTGTCGGGTGAGTGCAGGCCGGTGAAGGTCCCGGTGGCCTGACGTTCGGCGAGTTCGGCGAGGAACTCCGGGGAAGTCGTGGCCAGCGCGTGCTCGGCCGGACTCGCGACCACGTCGAAGGCGACCCGGTCCGAGCCGGCGGCCAGCAGGCCCTGGCCACGGCGTGCGGAGGCCAGCAGCTGGCGTTCGCCGTCGGTGAGGTCGAACGCGTCGGCGATCTGGTCGAGGGCTTGGGGTGCTTGGCGGAGCAGGATCTGGGTCGCGGCGTTGGCCACGACGGCCTGGCCGAGGTCGGAGCCGAGGACGTCGGCGGCGTCCTGGGTGATCACGCTCAAGCCGGCCCAGTGCTTGCGGGCGCTCTTGGCCATGCGGAACAAGAACCGGGCGCCTTCGGGCTGGCGCATCAGCAGCCAGCCCTCATCGACCACCACCAGCCGGGGTTTTCGGCTGTTGGCGTCGGTGACGCGCCGCCAGATGCTGTCGAGGGTGAGGAGCGTCCCGACCGTCTTCAGCTCGTCCGGCAGGTCGCGCAGGGAGAAGACGATCAGGTGGGAATCGGGACGGGTGGTGGTGGGCCCGTCGAACAACTCCCGCCAGGTCCCACTCACGTACGGGGCCAGCCGGGCGGCCAGATCCTTGGCCGCGGGTTCGTCGTCGGCTTCGAGCGCACGGGCCAGGTCGGCTAGGACCGGTGGTTGGCGACTCCAGGTGCGCGGATCGGCGGTCAGGCCGGCGCCGTGGTAGGCGGCGACGATCGCCCGGTCCAGCGCGGCACGGTCGGCAGGGGTGAGCGGGGCTTTGAGGAGGACGGAGATGAAGGTGTGGATGAACAGCGCCCGCCGGGTCAGCGCGTCCGCGCTGCGGTGCGCGCCAGGTGGCAGGTCGAAGGGGTTGAGGCGCACGCCTGGGGCGCCGAGGGCGATGTGGGCGCCGCCGACCGCGTGGGCGAGGCGTTCGTATTCGTTTTCGGGGTCGATGACGCAGACCTCGACGCCGGTGAACAGAGAGCGCAGGATGTCGAGTTTGGCCAGGTAGGACTTGCCTGCTCCCGAGCGGGCGAGGATCACGCTGTTGTGGTTGTCGCAGGTGAACCGGTCCCACATCACCAGCGACGAGGACGCGGCGTTGACCCCGTACAGGACGGCGTGGTCGCCGAGGTCGGCGTGCAGGTCCGGGGAGGTGAACGGAAACGCCGCCGCCAGCGCGGAGGTGTCGAAGGTCCGCTTGACGTCGAGCAGGTCAACGCCGAGCGGCAGGGTGGTGATCCAGCCCTGCAGCGAGCGGAACGTCGCCGGTTTGGCGTCGATCAACAACCCGGCGGCCAGGGCCCGCACCCGGGAGACCTCATCATCGAGGTGGGCGTGTGTGTGGGCGTGGATGGTGAGGGTCAGGCCGACGCGGAACAGCCTGCCTTCACCGCGGGCAAGCCGGGCGGCCAGGTCGTGGGCGTCGCTGGCTGCGGTGTCGGCGGCGAAGTCGACCAGCCGCCCGTGTTCGTAGTCTGAGCGAGCGCCGGCTTCGAGGCGGGCGAGTTGGCGGCGCAGCCGGGTTGCGGCGACCTGGGGTGGGATGGGTTCGATGTGCAGGGCGACGTCGAGGCGGCCGGGGTAGGTGAGCAGGGGTTCGAGCCAGCCCAGGCCGACCTCCCGCGGATACCCCGTGACGACCAGGGACGCGCAGACTCCATCGGACAAGTCCAGGCGGCGTGGCTGCACATCGATGCCGGGCGGCCCGATCGGGGAGGCGGCCGGGGGCTCGGCGTCGGTGTCGGCGCGGGGGCGTGTCCAGGGCAGGCGTAGGGCGCTCATCGCGTGACTCCCATTCCAGAGGCGGCGGTGATGGGTTCCTCAGGTGCGGCCAGGCCCGGATCCATAGGTGGGGCGGTGGGGTCGGCTGCAGCGGCGAGGATCGCCGCGCTCTGGGCACCGTCGAGGAGGTAGGCGTTGATCCCGGCGGCGGCCAGCGCACGCGCGGTCTGTTCCGCACGGCGCAGCACGCGCTGCGCCGCGCCGTCGGCGTCGCGCCGCCGGGTAGCCGATCCGGTGCCGGTGGAGCCGTGGGGTTCGCGCAGGACGATCAGGACCTGGCGGGCGAGTAGTTCGCGGGTGGTGGCCAGCTCGGTCAGGAAGCCGGCGTGGTCGTGGGCGGCGGCCTCCAGCGCCGGGTGCGGCAACCCGGCGGCGCGGTCCCGCAGCAGGGCGATGGCGGGGGTCAGGTTGATGGGCTGAGCGTGCACCAGGACCTGGGCGGGGCCGGTGAGGGAGTTCAGCCACCCACCGAACGCCCCGACGAGAGCGGCCTGCTCGCCGGACGTGCGCAGAGCGAAGCTGACGGTGGAGCAGGCGACGATGACCGCGACGCCATCGGGCCCGAGACTGATCGCCCCGTCGGCGCGGATCGCGCGGGCCGGCAACCGCAACGGTGACGGAAGCGGCGGCACCTGATCCGGGGCGTCGGCCCAGGCGGGCAGCGCGGGCACCCCCTCGGGCGCGACGACCAGGCGGCGCGGCTGGCCGGCCTGTTTGACCGCGTAGGCCAGGAGCCGGTCCAGCGGGACGCCGTCGCGTTCGACCAGCGCGAGCGCCGCCGCCACGCCGAGGATCGCCATGGCGAGCGCGGCGAAGATCGGCAATGGCAGCACACGCGCGGTGGCCAGGTACAAGGCCCACACGAGCGCGACGGCGGGGATGAGGATGGCGAGCTGGCGGGCGGTGAAGTTCGCCAGCACCCGGTCGGGCTTTTCAACGTCGGCGGGGATGGTCACTGAATACGGCGTGCTCATTGACTCCTCCGAGAGTTGTTCGAGGACGGGTTGGTGGTGCGGCGGCGGGCGCGGGCCTCGGCATCGCGCAGCGCTGCGGCATCGGCGAGGCGGCGCGGGGAGCGGCCGGCCTGCGGGCTTCCCGGCGGCGGGAAGCCCAGCGGCAGCTCGGACTGGACATGCCTGCGTGCTGGCGGGGCCGGGAGTCGCGTCTGGGTGTAGCGAGGATGGATCGGCAGGGCGGTCTGTTGCCAGCGCGGCGGACTGCTCGTTGTGCCTGGCAGCCGCAGCTGTGTCCACCCCGGTGTCGGGGTGCGGGGCTGTGGTGGCGGGCTGATCGGCAGCTGCAATTGGGTGCCGCTGGTCGGCGATGAAGGCGGGAGCGGCAGCTGGGGCTGCACCCATGTCGGCGGGTTCGACGGCGGCGGAGGTGGAGGCGGCGGCAGGGCCGGCGGTGGTGGGGGAGGCGGGGTGATCCGCGGCGGACGTGGCCGGCGCGCAACACGGCCGCCCTTGAACGCCCCGCCCACCTTGCGGAAGATCAGGATCGCGGCGATGGTGCGGGCGGCCCGCACGATCGGGCTGCGACCCGCACCGCCCTGGAAGACCAGGCGGGAGACCCAGGAGGGGATCCGGGCCAGGATGTACAGCAGGCAGATCACCAGGACCAGATCGAACAGGCCCTTGCCGGAGCGGATGCCGAAAAGGTCGGCCTGATCGGAGGTGAAGAACACCCGCAACGCGGTGGCCAGCACCAGGGCTTGGGCGACCTGAATGGCCAGCACTCCGGCGACCGCGCGCCACCACATCCGGGCCAGGCCCTCGGTCTGTGGGAGGGCGTGGCAGGCCAGGGCGAGGGGTGCGGCGGCGGTCAGCAGCACCAGCATCATGACCCGGATCGCGAAGGTGAACAGCACTACCAGGCCGGCGATCACGGCGACCATCGCCAGCATGGCGGTGAAGGGGTCCGTGGCGTCGGTCAGGGCGTGCAGGATCAGGCCCTTGAGGGTGTTGGCGGCCTTGGCCTCATCGACCCCCTGGCCCATGAACGTCCGGGACAGGGCGTTGGCGAACCCGATCACCTGCCCGATCACCGGCAGATTCACATTCGCCGCCACCATCGCGATGACGAGACGAGGCGCGAGGTCCTTGGCCGTGTAGGAGCTTTGGAGGGTCTGGTGGCTCATGATGAGGATGCCGCCGAGAATCACCAGCAGGATGAAGCTGGTGTTCGCGATCCATGCTGAGGTTGTCCACAGGCTGTGGACGCGGTCCATCTGATCCACGCGTGGGGTGGACAGGACCGATCGGGCCAGGAACCGGAACACCGGGTTGAGGGCGTAGGAGACCAGGCCGCGGAAGAACCCGTTGATCGCCTGCCGGAATTCACACACCAGGTCGAACAGCCCGCACCCACCCGACCCGCCGGCCGGAGCCGTCGACGGGCTCTGGCCGGGCGCGGGCGTGGGTGTCGAAGAGGCCGGCGGTGGAGTGGTCGCAGGTGTGGTCGGTGGCGCGGCGGTTGAGCCTGGCCCGGCCGGGGCCGTGCCCAGCGGCGAGGTTGGTGGTGGAGTCGGCGACGGGGTGCCCGGGACCTGCCGCACCTTTGAGAGCGTCTGTGCGTACGCCGGGCTGCCGGTTCCGGTGCACAGGGCGGCGGCCAGACCGGCGGCAGCGCAGACGAGCAGGAATTTGATCCAGACAGGCAGCGTCGTTGGCATCGCGGTCACGCCCCGACGAAGCCTTTGAGGATCTGTACCAGCACCGGGGCCAGCACAGCGACGCCGTAACCGATCGCGGCGTACTTGAGGTTCTCCTTGGCTTTGGCGACCTCGCCGGGGTCGCCGCCGGCCAGCAACATCCGGACCCCGCCGATCGTCAAGAACAGCGTGGCCAGGGCGACCAGCATCCCGACCAGCCACTTGGTGATGTTGCCGATCACCGTCGGCAGATCCTTCACTACCGCGACGACGGCGGCGTCGGCGACCGGGGCGGTGGTGATGACCGCCGCAGCGGCCACCACCACAGCTGTCACGGCGTACAGGACGCAGGCACCGGGACGCGCTCCGCGGGCTCGGCGTTTCATGACGGGTCTCCGCCCGATCGCCGGGATCCGTGGTCGCCGGGACGGCGGGCGCAGCCCCGGGTCCGGTAGCGGCGCCGGTCACCGGTCCGGTGCCGACGGCGCGGGCTCTGGCCCGGCGACTCGGCCGGTGCGTCGGGGGCCGGGTCGTGGGTGGGGGTGGGGCGGGGTGCGGGACGCGTGCAGAAGGCTCCTTCCTTATCGGGGTCCTTGGCGGATCCATCCGTGTCGGGTGTGCCGTCCGAGGTGGTGGATCGGCCCCGCACCCGCCCCGGCTCAGGGTTTTCTCCGCTCGCCTTGTGAAGACCGGGATTCGGCCGGTGAGCGGACAGGCGATGTTCGACATCACCGTTTTTCATCGCGGCGACCAGCCGGGCCTCACCGCGCTGACGCGCCTTGCATGCCGCCTCGTACCCGAGACCGAGTTCGGCGGCGGCGTCCTTGAGGGCGAGGTCTTCGAGTCGGCTGCGGCCGATCAACTCGGCCTGCAACGGCGACAGCACCCCCTTGGCGACCGCGTCGAACAAGATCAGGTCCGGGTGCCCCCACGGAGCGGGCGGCGGCTGGGATTCGGCCACCGGGAGCGGCATCGGCATGAGACCGTCGCGGGTGTAGCGGGCGGTGATCCCGGCCCGGTAGGCGCACCACCGCAACCGGGTGATCACCCCTGGCCGGTCCGTGTCGATCCGGCGTAGGCCTTCCAGGAACCCGGTCAGCACCGCCGAGTCGATGTCGGCTGCATCGCCGCGGTAGCCCTCGGCCAGTTCGGTGGCCATCTTCCGCAGCGCGGGCAAGGCGACTCCGGCGGCGGCGATCGTCCACGCGGGGCGCTGGGTTCGCGCCTGGTCGATCAGGTGCCGCCAGGCCGCGTCCCGGCACGCTCGGCCGGTGGCCGGGTGCAGCAAGATCGCCCGGAGTTCCCCCAGGGGGATCGGCCGACGGGGCAGCCCATGTCCGACCACCCTGCCGTCGAGGGCGATCGGGTTGGGACCGGCGGTCAGCAGGTAGAAGGTCGAGGCCACCGTCTGCAGCGAACTCGGTGGCCTCTGGGGTGTCCGGCGACGCTGCTGCGGGCCGTCTTGATGGGCGCCGGGGTTCTGGTGGTCGGGGCGCTGGTGGTCGGGACTGGCCATGGTGAGGCTCCTTCGATCCGGGTTGGTTCGGGAGCTCTCATGCAGCCAGCCGCCGTAGGCATTTCTTAGGCACACCGCCTGACCTGGGCGCCTACGGATGCGTGCCTACGAAATGCCTAAGCATCACGCGCGCCTGAGCGCGTTCCTACGCCCGCGTCTACCTCGTGATTTTGTTCGGGAGAACTGACCGCGGTGCACGGTGCGGACTGGATGCGGCGCGTGGCTTGCGGCGGCACGGGGTCGCACGGATGATCTGGACTCATGGGAGAGATGAGCATGGTCTTCGCGGCCCCAGACGATGAGACCGCGATCGCGGAGCTCGGGGACTGGCTGGGGAGGCCACCTGTCCACGAGGACGATGGACTCCGGCCCGAGATGCTGGCCGAGCTGGAAGCGCTCCTCACCGGCCGGGACAGCCAGGAGATCACGGCGGACCCCAGGCACGGCGTCCAGATCACTGAGATCTTCGATGAGGGCGCCGGCGTCGTGGAGGCCGGCCTGGTGACGGTCACCGACACGCTCACCCATGCCCTGGCCGTCGCGGATACCGAGGCGCTGTCAGCGGCAGCGGCATGGTCGCACGGCGAGTACGCCGTGCAGGGACTGGCCATCGTCGCGCGCCACGCGGCAGCCCACGGCCACCATATGTACAGCTTCTGGTACTTCTGACCCGATACGTTAAATCCCTGGCGAGGTTGACGCCGATGGCGAGTCCTGGCTCCGGGCCTGGGCCTTGCCCGCTGGTCGCGGCGGCGAGAACCTCTGCGGACCAGGCCAGCGATAACAGGCAGACAAGTCAGCCTGGCGATAAACCGCGATGCGGTCGGAACTCACGAACAACGGCTTCCCCCAGACCAGGGCGCGGTCACTCCTGACGAGCAAGTGCGGTCAGTCCTCGCTAACGAAACCAACCTCGGCACGACCGGGGCGCGTCCACAGTTCCGCACGGCCTCCGGAAGCAGCACACCATCTCGCGTCGTGTGCACCATGTGTCGCGGCGTGCTGCATTCTTGGAACCAGAACGGCGGCGTGCCTTCTCGAACGATAGTTCGATGTTCCGCTAGTCTCCCCGGCATGCGACTCGACGCTCCCATCGACATCGAGACGACTCCGGACGGCAAGCCGGCCGCGATCACGTGGAAGGGGACGCGGTATCCCGTCCGTGTCCTTCGGACCTGGGAGGGCCGAGTCCACCGGATCTCCACCACCCTGCAGGGCCGCCCGGCGATCGGGGAGATCGAACAGGACGGCGCCTGCGGGACGCTGCGCCGCTGGTGGACGTCCTAACCAATCGACGCGCGACCTGTTGTGACCCTGGCAGCGGCCGGCCGCCGGGCGGCTGTTGCCCGGCACGGGTCGGCTGGTGCCCTCAGCGATCCCTGCTGCGCAGCGAACAGCGGTTTGTCCAGGCGCGAAGCGCGTGAAGCTCATGCGGCGGGCCTTGCCGACCGTTGTCCCGTCGCTTGAGGTGAGCCGTTGCACGTGCCGGCAGTGCCGACGGCTTGCCTAAGGACGTGTCGACGCCGCGCGCCTGGACGAAGACATGCTCATCCCTCACCGGTCACGTGCCTAAGCCCGTGCCTATGGGCCCAGACGGTTGTCCACTCGCGCGCCCTACGGTCCGTCCACGCGGTAACTGCTTGCTGACCCGCGTTGCGAGGTGCGGTTCGCGTCCCCGGCGCTTGCCCAGCGGTTGCCGGCCACGTGCCTAAGATCGTGCCTACGGACTTGGCCGCTTGCCTACGGGCGTGCCTATGCCCGCGTCCCCGGCCACCGGCGTGCTGAGTGGTTGCCTACCGCGTGCCTATGCCCGTGCCCAAGGCAATGCGCCCCGCGCCTAACCGCGCGCCTAAGATCACCGCGGTGTCTTCGGCGTCTGCCGATCAGGTGCCCACTGGCCGTGCCTAAGAAGTGCCTACGGGGCCGGGTTGCCTGGGGTGCGTGCCGTTCGAGACGGGTGGAAGCAGAAGCACCCGTCATGAATTTCAACCCTGACCAGTCTGACCGTCACCGCCCGGGCCGGCCCAACCGGACCCACCGCGACGCCTCACCCGCCGCTAGCCCGGTGGAGCCGGTGCCGTTGTCGGTGTGGGCGTGCGCGCAGCAGCCCGCCATCACCCAGCGCCGGGGCCGCTACCTGTCGGCGGCGACCGCGCACCCGGCCAAGATGCTTCCCGCACTCGCCGCCACCGCGATCACCTCCTACACCCGCCCCGGCGACCTCGTCCTCGACCCGATGTGCGGCATCGGAACCACCCTCGTCGAAGCCGTCCACCTGGGCCGGGAGGCGATCGGGATCGAATGTGAACCCCGGTGGGCGCACCTGGCCCGGGCCAACCTCGACCACGCCCGCGACCAGGGCGCGTCCGGGACCGGCGCGGTCATCACCGACGACGCCCGCAACGCGAGCGCTCTGCTCACCGACCCGCACGTCGCGGGACGGGCGGCGCTGCTGTTGACCTCGCCCCCGTACGGGCAGGCCACGCACGGGCAAGTCCGCTCCAGTCGTGAGACCGGCCGCCCCGGCGTCCGCAAGAGCGACTACAGCTACGGCAAGGAGGCCGGCAACCTGGCCCGCACCAGCCACGACCGGCTGCTGACCGGGTTCACCGACATCCTGGCCGGGTGCCTGCCGCTCCTACGGCCCGGCGGGATCGTCGCCATCACCACCCGCCCGTTCCGCCACCACGGCCGGTTCATCGACTTCCCCGCCCAGGTGTGGGCCGCCGCTCAAGACGCCGGCCTGGAGCCGGTGCAGCGGCTGGTGGCACTGCTGTGCGGGATCAAGGACGACCATCTGGTGACGCGGGCGTCGTTCTTCGCGATGCACGAGACCCGCAAGGCCCGCGCCGCCGGCCTGCCCCTGCACGTGAACGCGCACGAGGAAGTCCTCGTCCTCAGACGATCACCGAAGTCCCTGAGTTCAGCCGAACTGAAGGGTCCTCAGCCTGAACCCGAGGATCGGTTCAACTCTTCGGCGTCGGTGGACCGGCGGGGCGACGACCGCGGGAAGCGCGACTCGTGAGGCAGCTCCAAGCCTTCCGCGTCCTCGCTGAGCAACGCCTCGGCGAGGACCGCCTTCGCTCAGCCGAACAGCCCGGCAGGTGCGCCATGAATCCGTCTGCGAGCGCCCCCGGCGGACCGGGCCGGAACGACTTGACCAGCGGTATCGAGGTGGGCGTACATGCTCCGTGCCCTGGGCGGCAGGCCAGCCGGATGGGGCCACCGCATCTGGAGCGGTGGCCAGCGGAGAGACATCCAGGCCGTGGTCACCGCCCAGGGCACCTACCCTGTCTCCTCCCGACCGAGACCCGGCGACGAGCTACCGGCACCGGCTGGCTGAACAACACTGCTGCCGTCGCGGCTCGGATCGGCGTCCTGCCGAACGGCGCGGGTCCAACGCTCATTTTCAGGGCCATCGGTCAAACCCCGGACGGATCGGTTCGCCCGGCCGGATTCTGCCTGTGCGGCCTGCGCCGCCCCGCCGCGCCTCTGTCCCCGGTCCCGAGCGCGGACAGATCAACCCACTCCCTATCCTCGCCCCCGGATCTACCGGCCCTACACACCGCGACGGCACCTACGCCGGAACGGGACCGTACCGGGTGCCGGAACCGGTGGCCCGCGACCCGCGAGCACCTGGCGGCGACCCGCCGTGGTGAGCTGCGGTGACCAGCGGATTCGGCTTGACCCCGGCCGTGGAGGCGAGCGTCGATATCCCCCGCCCCGCACCGCCGTCCACGCCATGGACGGTGCCCCGGCACACCGGGACCACACGGTTCCGGCTGCCGTCTGGGGCACGCCAGCGGCGAGCGGGTCCGCACCCGCCGGCTCCCCGATCGGGGAGTGGTCGTGGTGAGGGCCGGGATGTCGCTGGCGGAGCTGGGCGGGCTGCCCACGGTGGTCGACCTGGTCACCGCGGGCAAAGCCCTGGGGCTGGGCCGTACCAAAACCTACGAACTCGCCCAGGCCGGTGAGTTCCCCTGCCGGATCATCCGCGTCGGCAAGAAATACCTGGTGCCCACCCCGGAGCTACTCGCCCTGCTCGGATACCAGCCGACACATCTCGAATCGGGGAGTGAGTGACCCAATGGCCACTGGACGAACGTTCAAACGATGCAGCTGCCGCGATACCGAAACCGGACGCCGCCTGGAAACCAAATGCCCGAAACTCCGCCGCGCCGACGGCCGATGGAGCCCCCACCACGGCACCTGGTCCTACCAACTCGAACTCCCCCCGGCCCTCGACGGCACGCGCCGCAACCCGCTACGGCGCGGCGGCTTCACGACCCAGACGGCGGCCGAAAACGACCTGGAGAAGGCTCAAGAGTTGCTGGCGATCAGCAACGACCAGCGCATCCAGAACAAGATCACCGATTTCGTCCTCGGCACCGTCAAGAAAACCGGGGAACTGCCCGACGCCGACACCGTGCGGAAGAAGGTCCGCACCGGTCAGCAGCTCAACCGCAAGATCCTGCTCGGCGACTGGCTCGACATCTGGCTGGAGGGCAAGAAGAAGATCACCGCCACCACCAAGAACCGCTACGCCAGCGACATCCGCCTCTACCTCAAGCCCCACCTCGGGAACATCCCCGTTGAGGAACTACGCGTCGCTGACATCTCCGAGATGTTCGACGACATCGAGGAGTACAACGAGCTCATCCGTGAAGCCCGCGCGAGCAACGACCCCACTCTGCGCGCCAAGGTGAAGTGGCGGCGGGTGGTCAATCCGCCCACCTTGCGCCACATCCGCGCGACGCTGCGGCACGCGCTGAATGTCGCGATGAAACAAGAACGCCTGATCGACTTCAACCCCGCCGCGATTGTCGAGCTGCCACCCGCGACCCGGCCCAAGCCGCTGGTGTGGACCGACGAACGCGTCCGCGCCTGGGAAACCGCCCACCGCCGGCACCTGGCCACGGTCCGCGAACGCGCGGGCGGCAAACGCATCAACGTGATCGAGGCCTACATCGGCACCCCACGCCCCTCGCCGGTCATGGTGTGGACCCCCGAACAGACCAGCCGGTTCCTGCAGCGCGCCACCCGGCACCGGCTCTACCCCCTCTTCCGCCTCATCGCCTTGCGCGGCCTGCGCCGCGGGGAGGCATGCGGGATCCAAACCCTCAGCGTCGACCTCAAGAACGGGACGATCGCGGTCTCCTGGCAGATCACCCAGCTCGGCTGGAACCCCCACCACGGCAAACCCAAAAGCGACGCCGGCGACCGCATCATCGACCTCGACGAAGAAACCATCAAGATCCTCCGGGCCCACCGGGCCAAACAGAACCGCGAACGCCTCGCCGCCGGACTCGGGGAATCGGAGTTCTTCTTCACCGACGAAAACGGTGACCCACTCCACCCCGCGCACGTCACCGACCAGTTCCAATGGCTCGCCTACGAAACCGGTCTCCCACCGATCCGCCTGCACGACCTGCGCCACGGCGCCGCATCCCTCATGCTCGCCGCAGGCGTCGACATCAAAATCGTCCAGCACACCCTCGGCCACGTCACCAGCGCCTTCACCCGCGACACCTACACCAGCGTCTACCCCAAGCTATCCCGCGACGCCGCCGAAAACACCGCCGCACTGGTCGCGACGGACCGGCCCGCCAGCGGCAGCACCGCGGCGTTCACATAAACGCGTCGCGGGCCTGCTGAGCGAGGTCGTTCTGCCCCGCTGCCGATCAGGTGCGGCCGGTGGTGGCCGATACGTGTCGGACCGCGTGATCACGCGTGCCGCCGCGTAGTGTCCACGGCCGACACGGTCCCCTGGGGGGCGGATGATGATGACGCTCGCGCGGACGCTCCGGCTGTTAACGCTTCGATACTGCGACCGTGCCAGCCCTGGCAGCACCGGCCCGGGGCGGGGCTCGGCCTCCGGTTCGATCGCGATCCGAGCGCTGACGGCATGAGCAGGCTCGGCCTGATCCAGCGGGTCGCAGCGTCTGGCCGGGCGGGAGATCATCTGGCACGGATCGGCACGCCACTTAGTAGCGACCGGCGATTCCGCAGCTATTTCATCGCCGGTCAGATCAACGCCGCCGGTACGACGATGGAAGTCGGTGCCCTGGCGTTCGTGGTGCTGGGGACCGGGGCCGGTGCGCCAGGGATCGCGATGGTGCTGCCGGCGAACATGGTCCGGCCTACGGTGTCGGCCTCAACGCGGTTTCGTTCTTCGCCTCGGCCGCGCTGATTGCCACGATCCACGCCCCGCGCGTCGCCCGCAAGGCCTCGAGCCTGAGGGCGGACCTGGTCGAAGGCTGGTCGGCAGTCCGTTCCTGGCCCTGGATCTGGGCCAGCCTCTTCGGTGCTGCGGTTATGGTCCCCGGCTGGCACGTCGGCTACGTTCACTTTGCAAGTCGATTGTCGGAAGCTTTTCAGTCGGCGGAGTGGCAGTGTTTTTCGCCAGCCCCGAGCTGCGTCGGCTCTGGTTCAGTCGTGGGTGGTGGGTGCCGGCAGGTGGGGCGGCTGCCATCGCCAGGTGGCGTTGCCATCGGCGGTGATGCCCTTGCGCCACAGCGGTGCGGGTATCAGCCGGATCATGGTGACCATGGCCCGGTAGGCGGCGGTGGAGGTGGTGCGGCGTCGCGACCACGATCGCCTGCCGGGTCACGATGTCTCCTGATCGTCGAGGCCGTAGGTGCCGTCGGGGTGCAGGGGTGGGGCGTTGTCGAAGACCTTGGCCATCCATTCGAAGGTGGCGTGCGCATCGCGGATGCGTGCGGTCCGCTCATCGCCGGGGCCGACCAGCTCTAGGCCGTCGCGGGTGATGTCGAGGAAGGAGGTGATGGCGGCGATCTGATTGCGGGCCACCACCGCCCAGGCGTCATCGGCCATCCGGTAGTAGACGGTCCGCTCGCCCGGGCGGGTGCGCCAGGTCAGAAACCCCATGCCGGACAGCAGCCGCAGGTTCGATGTCAGTGAGGCGCGGCTGGCGCCGATGGCCGCGCTGATCTGGCCGGCTGACTGCTCCGGCGGGTCACAGACCATCAGCCAGCCCAGCACTCGCCCGGCGATCGGCGGCACCCCATCGCGCGCCAGGTACATCGCCACCCGCTCCACCCATTCCAGCAAGCGTTCCTGCTCGGTCACACCTCCGCCTCCCCTCTTGCAGTTATTTCAGCATCAGCTAAAATCCGTGTATTAAGGATACGCCCCGAGGGCGTGCTGTGGAGAGCCGGGAAGTCTGGTCGGCCCGCGATGTTCGCCGTCGCGGAGAAGGAGGAGGACTTCCCGATGAACCGTGTCCTTTCGGCGCTGCTTGCCGGCGGCATCGCCGCCGGCGCCCTGGTGCCTGCGCTGCTGTGGGCCGACGGTGCGACCCGGTCCGGCTACAGCCTGTGGCACCACGGCGCCAGTCAGCTCGGCACCGGTGAGCGCGGCTGGCTGCAGACGATCAACTTCGTGCTCGGCGGGCTGTTGCTGGCGGCCTTCGCTGCCGGAGTGCGTCGCGTTCTGCGCGGTGGGCGAGGCGCGACCTGGGGACCCCTTCTGCTCGCGGCGGCTGCGGCGGGACTCATCGTGGCCGGGCTGGTGCCCACCGATCCCGCACTCGGGTACCCGCCCGGGCAGCCGAGTACCGTCACCGCCGCCGGCCTCGTCCACCAGGTGGCCGGGTTCCTGCTGTTCGCAGGGCTCAGCGCCACCACGTTCGTCCTGGCCAGACGCCTGCGGGAGACAAGCCGTGCCTGGGCGCTCTACTCCCGGCTGTCCGGGACCGTCATCATCGTCTTCGCCTTCGCCGCGGGCATCGCCTATCGCCTGGACGCCCAGGGCCTCTGGCGACCGGCCCCCGCGGGCCTGCTCGAACATCTTTCCCTGCTGGCCGGATTCTGCTGGCTGATCGCTGTGGGCGTGTACCTGCGCCGCGTGCACGCCGACGCCGATCGTCCCGCAGGGTCGGCGGCGTCGGCATCAGGGAGGAGCCGTTTCTCGCTGTAGTCGCGTATCGGGTGCGTACGGCCGTCGGCGCCGCTGCTCGATCAACAGAAGCGGCGCTCGTCGATCACGCCATCGGTCCGCAGCCGTCCCTTTCCCCTGCCGAAGATGAGAAGGACGCACTTCCGAGGGAGCATGTTGGTTCGGTCGCTGTCCGGAGGTGCTTAGGGCGCGAAGCGGTAGCCGATGCCGCGCTCGGTGATGAGATGTCGCGGGCGGGCGGGGTCAGGTTCGAGTTTGCTGCGGAGTTGCCGCAGGTAGACGCGTAGGTAGTTGGTGCTGGTCGCATGTGTGGATCTTTGGATCTCGTGCAGCAGTTGCTGGTGGGTGATCAGTTTTTCGGGGTTGCGGACGAGGATCTGCAGGATCTGCCATTCGGTGGGGGTGAGCTGGACGCGCTGGTCGTCTTCGGGCGTGTGGCGGGTGACGTGTCCGGCCGCTAGATCGACGGTGAAGGCGCTGGTGCGTATGACCGGATCCGGATCGGCCGGTTCTGGTTCGGCTCGGCGGAGCACGGCGCGGATCCGCGCGGAAAGCTCGTTGAGTCCGAAGGGTTTGGTGAGGTAGTCGTCGGCGCCGGCGTCGAGGACGGCGACAGTGTCGCCTTCGTCGTGGTGGGCTGACAGCGCGATGATCGGAATGCGTGACCAGCCGCGCAGCCCGTGGATCACCTCCGTGCCGTTCGGTGAAGCCAGATCAACGATCACCAGGTCGTGCCTGCGGCTGCAGGCCAGTGACAGGGCCGTCGTGCCGTCGGCGGCGGTGTGGACGTCGTGGTGCTGGGCGCGCAGGGAACGATCGAGCGCCTGGATGAGTGGCGGCTCGTCTTCGACGATCAGGATGGTGGCCATGGCAGGGGCTCACGAGGCTGATCGGCGGTCGATGGCGGTCTGTTCGTCGCCGTGGCGCGCGAGTGCGGCCTCTGCGGAGCCGAGTTGCCAGGGCACGCTGATGACCATGACGCCGGGCCGGAACAGCAGCCGGGCCTTGAGCCGTAGCGCGCTCTGGTTGTGCAGCAGGTGTTCCCACCAGTGCCCGACGACGTACTCGGGGATGAAGACCGCCACCACGTCGCGGGGGCTTTTGCGGCGGATGCGTGCGACGTAGGCCAGGATCGGCTCGGTGATCTCCCGGTAGGGGGAGTCCAGCACGGTCAGTGGGACGGGGATGCCGCGTTCGGTCCATTCGCGTTGCAGGTTCTCGATTTCGGCGTCGGAGGTGTGCACCGTCAGAGCCGTCAGCGTGTTGGGCCGGGTGGCGCGCGCGAACGCCAGCGCCCGCAGGGTCGGGGTGTGGAGCTTGGAGACCAGCACCACGGCGTGCACCCGGCTGGGCATCGCGACCGCGTCGTCGCTGGGGCGTAGTTCGGCCGCGACGTGCTCGTAATGCCGGTGGATCCCTTTCATCATCGCGAAGACCAGCGGCATCGCGATCACCACGATCCAGGCACCGTGGGTGAACTTGGTGATCAGCACGATGACCAGGACCAGCCCGGTGAATGCGGCGCCGATCGTGTTGATCACCCGGGCCCGGTGGATCCGCCGTCGATCCGGTCCTGTCTGGGTGCCGCGCAATTCATCGGTCCAGTGCTTGACCATCCCGGCCTGGCTGAGGGTGAAGGAGACGAACACTCCGATGATGTACAGCTGGATCAGCTTGGTGGTGCTGGCGTCGAAGACCCAGATCAACAGCCCAGCCAGCAGCGCAAGGATCACGATGCCGTTGCTGAAGACCAGCCGGTCGCCGCGTCGGGCGAACTGCCGGGGCAGGAAACCGTCCTCGCCAAGGATCGAGGCCAGGATCGGGAAGCCGTTGTAGGCGGTGTTGGCGGCCAGCACCAGGATTGCCGCAGTGAAGCCGGCCACCAGATAGAACAGCAGTGAGCCGTTCCCCGACACGGCGGCCGCGACCTGAGTGATGACCGTCTTTTGCGCATACCCGGCCGGTGCCCCGATCAGATTCTGGGGACTGTCGGCGACCCGTACATGGGACACCAACGCCAGGAGCGTGATACCGGCGAACATCGCGATGGTCATCACGCCCATGATCGCCAGCGTGTCGGCGGCGTTCTTGGACTTGGGCCGCTTGAAGTTCGGGACCCCGTTACTGACCGCCTCCACCCCGGTCAATGCCGTACAGCCTTGGGAGAAGGCGCGTAGCACGAGTGCGAATGCCAGCAGACCGGTGGAGCCGTGCGTGGGATGGATGCCGAAGTGCGCCGACTCGGCCTGTGGGGTGTTCCCGAACGCCGCCCGCAGTGCGCCCCAGAGGATCATGGTGAACACCACGAACGCGAACCCGTAGGTGGGGATCGCGAACACCGTCCCGGATTCCTTGACGCCCCGAAGGTTCATCACCGCCAGGACCGCGACCATGCCCAGGCAGATCTGCACCGCGTACGGTGCCAGCGCCGGGATGGCCGAGACGATGTTGGCGACCCCGGCGGCCACCGACACCGCCACGGTGAGGACGTAGTCGACCAGCAAGGCGCTGGCCGCGGCCAGTGAGGCGTTCACTCCGAGGTTGGCGCGGCTGACCGCATAGGCCCCGCCCCCGTTGGGGTAGGCGTGACAGGTCTGGCGGTAGGACAGCACCACGACGGCCAGCAGCACGATCACCGCCAGCGCCACCCATGGGGCCAGGTGGAACAACGCCAGGCCGCCCAGGCTCAGCCCGAGCAGGATCTCTTCGGTGGCGTACGCGTTGGAGGAAAGCGGGTCGCTGCAGAACACCGGCAATGCCAGCTTCTTCGGCAGCAGGGTTTCGCCCATCTGGGCCGTCCGCATCGGGCGTCCGACCAAGAACCGTTTGGGCACCTGCAGTGCCGTATGCCTCATGCCCCCGAGATACGCCCGTTCAGAGCGGCCATCTTCACTGTGCTTGCGTTCCTAGCGGTTTCCTAACGCCGACGTGATGGGTTTTAACGGCGCCCTAACATCGCGGACGGCCGTTCGTTCATGACCCGGATGCCGCAGAGGTTCCGCTTTGTTCGGTGAGGAAATCGGTGATCATGGCGGCGATGGTGGGATAGTCGTCGCTGAACCAGATGAAGTGGCTGTCGGCGCGGCTGGTGACCAGGTGCCCGTGCGGGATGGCGGCGGCCAGGGAACGGGCATGCGCGAACCGAACCGCTCCATCGTTCGGAGTGGCGATGACGAGGGTCGGTTGACGGACGGTCGCGGGCAGGTGCTCCTGGGCAGAAGGATCGGCCATGGCACGCAGATCAGCGGCGAAACCGCTGCCCGAGCGCATCCGGCCGAACAGTTCTACCAAGAGCGAGCGATGCTCATCGCCCAGAGCGGTCAGGAAGGGACCGACAGGCCGCATCGTCAGGTCGCGTAGCAGCAGCCGAAGCCCGAGTCGTGGTGCGCGGCGCATCAGCGAGTGCGTCAGCGCCCAGGTCATCTTCTCGGCGCGGGGCGCGAACAGCAGAGCCGCGCCCGTGCGGATGCGGCGGGGTGGCCAGGGCAGGAACCCGACAGCGCTTTGAAGGATGAGGCGCTGGACCAGGTCCGGATGGCGAGCGGCCATCGTGACCGCGGTAGGGCCTCCCGCCGACTGTCCCACCACCGCGGTGACTGTCTCGATGCCGAGCTCCCTGCACAGCGCGGTAACGAGGTCGCAGAACCGCGCGGGCGTTGGCCCCGCCGCCAGGGACGTACGTCCGTAGCCGGGACGTGACGGTGCCAGGATCGTGTAGCCGGTGTCGGCGAACACCTGTTCGCCGAGCGGCAGACCGGCGCGCATGTGCCCGCCATGCAGCATGAGCACGATGCGCGGACCACGGCGCTCCAGACGGTACTCCACCGTTGCTCCGGAAACCTCGATCGTCTGCGTGGGGCGCTCGACCTCGGGCATCGCGGTCCTCCGGGGGTACGGCGGCTGATCAGGATTCAGGGTTTCATGAGTCCGGCTCTATTGAGCGGCCACGTTCGGCCCGCCAGCGGTCGACCAGCGCGGGCAGCTCCCGGAACATGAACCCGTAGAAGTCGCGCATCTCGCTCAGCCGCCGCGCGGCCGGGCTGTCTGCACCGGCCGCTTTGATGCCCTGGTCGGCGGCTTCGAACATCGCCTGGACCATGCCGTTCTGCGCCGACATCAGCGTCGCCCAGGCCCCCTCACGCAGCCGGTAATGCTCACGACGGCTCCCGGGAGCGGGCGCGCGTTCGATCAGCCCGACCGTCGACAGCATCTTGATCGCACCAGAGACGGAACCAGAACTGATGCCGAGCTGCTCGGCGAGCTCGGGCGCGGTGACGCTGTCGGCATCGGCGAACAAGAACGCCGCCATCACCCGCGCCGTGGCCTTCTGCAGCCCTCCCTGAGCCAGGGTCAAGGCCATCCGCTCGGCCGCTTCGGTGGTATCCGCCAAGGCCAATCCCTTCTCCAAGAACTCTAGGCGAAGTCTAACAGCTCCAAATCTTCAGAAGTCTCTGAAGATTCTGATATTGTACGGGCTATGCGCACCGCGATCGAGCTGAACGGGCTCACCAAGACCTACGGCCACCGCCGAGGCCTGACCGGCCTGACCCTCCAGGTGCACTCCGGGGAGGTGTTCGGCTACCTGGGCCCCAACGGGGCCGGCAAGTCCACCACCATCCGCCTGCTGCTGGACCTGATCCGCCCCACCTCGGGGACCGCCCGCGTCCTCGCCCTGAACCCCCGCAGCGAGGCCGTCAAGCTCCACCGCCGCATCGGCTACCTGGCCGGTGACTTCGTCGTCGACGGCCGCCAGAAGGCCAGCGAATGCCTGGCCTTCCTCGCCGCCCTACGCGGCGGTGTCCCCGCCCGCCGGATCACCGACCTGGCCGAGCGCCTCGAACTGGACCTGAACGCCCGGATCAAGAGCCTGTCCAAGGGCAACCGGCAGAAGGTCGGCCTGATCCAAGCGTTCATGCACGAACCGGAGCTGCTGATCCTCGACGAACCCACCTCCGGCCTGGACCCCCTGGTCCAGCAGACCTTCCTTGACCTGGTCATCGAGGCCAAACAGGCCGGACAGACGGTGTTCATGTCCAGCCACATCATGAGCGAGGTCGAAGCGGTCGCCGACCGGGTGGCCATCATTCGCGAAGGCCGCCTGGTCGCCCTCGACACCGTCACCGACCTGCGCGCCCGATCCTTCCTGCAGATCCGGATCACTTTCGCCGCACCGATCCGGTCCGAGGAGTTCGCCGCCCTGCCCGGGGTCGCCGCCCTGTCCATCGACGGCACCACCCTGGCCTGCCGGATCGACGGCAGCCCCGATGCCCTGATCAAGGCCGCCGCCCGGCACACCGTCACCAGCCTGCGCGCCGACACCCAGGACCTGGAAGAGCTCTTCCACAGCTACTACAGCGGCCAGGCCATCGAGCAGGACAACGGTCGCGCCGCCTAGCGCCCGTTCCCGCACCCGTACTTCTGCACGCGCCACGATGAACGAAACGGACACATCGATGACCACGACGGCCCGCACTGCCGCGAAGCCCCCCGTACTGCCCGGGACCTCCGGGCTCGCCCGCGCGTTCGGCGGCTCGATGTACACCAAGACCCTCTTCGACAACCGGCGTATCTTCACCGTCTGGGCGCTGGCCACCGGTCTGCTGGCCATGATGTACGCGAGCTTCTACCCACAGATCTCCGCCGACTCCATGGCCAAGGTGCCCCAGGCCATGCGCGGATTCGGCCTCCACGACACCTCCACGGCCGCCGGCTACCTCCAAGGCGCGGTCTTCGGTCTCCTCCTCCCCCTACTGGCCACCTTCTACGGCGCCGCCACCGGCGCCCGCATGATCTCCTCCGACGAAGAAAGCGGCTACCTGGACCTGCTCCTGGCCCACCCCATCAGCCGCACTCGCCTGCTGCTCCACCGCTTCACCGCCCTGGCCACCGGCGCCGTCATCATCGCCACCGCCGTCCTGGCCGCCATGCTCGCCGTCCGCACCAGCGCCGACCTCGACAGCGTCACCATCGGCGCATTCACCGCCCAGACCCTCAACCTCGCCCTGCTAGCCATACTGTTCGGCGCCCTGGCCACCGGCATCGGCGCCGCCACCGGCAAGAACCGCGCCACCGTCTTCGGCATCACCGCCGGCCTCGGCGTCGCCACCTACGCCCTGCACGGCTTCGCCCCCCAGATCGGCGCCGACTGGCTGCGCTACCTCACGCCCTTCCACTACTACATCGGCGGCGAACCCCTCAAAAACGGATTCCAGGTCGCCGACATCGTGGTTCTGGCCGGTGCCGCGGTTGTCTTCGTCGCCGCCGGCAACTGGCGATTCGGCCACCGCGACCTCGGCCGCTGACCATCCCATGGCAGCACATTGCTCGCGAAGGCCTGGGTTGTCCGCTGCGGTAGAGGAGACCCAGGCCCCTCGACATTAGAGAACTGCCGCCAAGTCAGCCGCTGAGCACGACCTCGGGAAGCTCGACAAACCGTGAGCAGCTTGCCCTACGTGCTTGCAGTCGCTCATAGCGGCGCGTGCGCGCCACGCTCCCATACGCTCCGGGGAACGTGACGAGAAACTGCCATTGATGATGGGGCCAAGTAGCGCCGGGCCGGGGCTGGCGGCAATCGACCCGAACGCGTGATACTTGAACCGATGTCTTCTCCGGCCGCGAGGAGGCATGGCCGTGCCCCTGTCCAGAGACGAACAACGCGCTCTTGCCGAGATCGAACGACGCCTTCTTACAGGCGATCTGGCGTTCGCTCGACGGGTGATGGTATTCCGCTGGCGTATGCGCCGGCATGAGGTGATTGCGCCGCACTGGTCATTGAACCTGTTCCTCGCCGTCATCGCCCTCCTGGTGATCACAGCCCTCGTCACGTTCGTGGCCCGCGATGCCGAGGATGGCTCCTCGCCATCACCCGCGCCGTCCTATTACTTCCCCGTCCAGACGGATCACCCATTGCCGTTCGAGCCACGATGATCACCATGCCGACCTGGTCACCCGGTACCTCTGGGGCCACAACGGCCGTCTCAGTGGTTACATGGAGCGGCAGTACACACAGGACCACTATCGAGGCGATCTGCGGGCCCGATGCCAGCCGTGCCGACGCCGAGCTCTTCCTGAAGCCTCGACAGCCTTGAGCGGCTACAGCACCGCGGAAGGGCCAGGGAAATCTCCACCGGCAGGATCGCGACCTGCATCGGAGCGGAGTCCTGGCGCCGGAGAATCGGATATGTCTACTTGACCCAGTTCAATGGCACCGGCTTGTGGACGAATCATCAATGGTGGGCGATGAGCTCCATCGCCGTCATCGCTCTGCTCGCCCTCGCAGTGCCCTGGACTCGGCGCAGACCCGTCCAGGCCCGGGAGGCGATCGCCGCTCAGCGGCAAACCCTCACCACGAGCAACTGACCCTCTCCGCTGCCGCAGGTTCGTCCGCGGGCGCCTGTGCGGATGCGCGGACTATCCTGCCGACGCAGAGCTGAGATGGGGGTGCGTGATCATACAGGGCGAGGGCGCGGGATCGGATTCACTGCTCCAGTGGCTACCGTTCGCGGTGATGGGGGCGGTGGCCGTGGTCGACGTACTCGCTGGCCCGCCGGTGGGATTTGTGCCGCTGCTGACGCTGGGGCCGGCGTTCGCGAGCCTGTCGTGTGGCACGCGCCGGACCGCGCTGGTGGGTCTGCTGGCCCTGATCTTGTGCATCATGCTGGGCTATTACGACCACTTCGTGGGGCGGCGGCAGCACACGCTGATCTTGGTCGCCATTGTGGGGGTGACGGCGGCGAGCGCGTGGGCCAGCGCGATCCGCCAGCGGCGGGAGCGCGTGCTGGCCGAGGTGCGGTCGGTCGCCGAGGTCGCCCAGCGAGTGCTGTTGCGGCCGGTACCCCGCAGGATCGGCGCCGATCCAGCTGGCGCTCAGCTACACCTCTGCTTCGGCTGAGGCGCGGATCGGCGGGGATCTGTACGAGGTCGTCTCCGCTCCATGGGGAGTGCGCGTCATCATCGGGGACGTTCAAGGCAAAGGCCTTCCGGCGGTGGAGACGGCCGCCGCCGTTCTGGGCGCCTTCCGCGAAGCGGCTCACGAAGAGCCGGAACTCACCAGCGTCGTCGCCCATCTGGAGGCGAGCTTGGCACGTCAGCTGGCCGGGGAGAAGTTCGTCACCGCGGTACTGGCCGAATTCGGCGACAGCGACACCGTCACCCTGCTCAACTGCGGCCACCCCGCGCTCCTCATCCTCAGCGGCGAGGACTGCTTCATTGCCGAAGCCGACGACCCCGCGCCACCGCTGGGCCTCAGGGATCTTCTCCACGTCCCGCCCTCCCCGTATACCGTCAAGTTCGCTCCCGGCGATCAGATGCTGCTCTTCACCGACGGAATCATCGAAGCACGCGATCACCACGGCCGTTTCTACCCGCTGCTCGAGCGCGCGGATCTGCTCAATCTGGCGGATCCCCAGCAGGCCCTGGAACGGCTGCGAACCGATGTTCTCGAGCATGCCGGCGGCCCGCTGGCCGATGACGCCGCCATGCTGCTGATCCGCCGACGCACCGGCACATGAGCGGCTACGCACCCGCCGGTCGCGGACGTGTCTTGGGTGATCCACAATGACGCCGCACCTGCCGGGTAACGCGCCACGCGCGACGTGGGGAACGCCGGTGGTTTCGGGGCCGGCCCGCGAGGTGCGACGGGGTATCGGGGGTCATAGATGCCGGCGGTGCCATTGGGGACCTACGTTCTGCCATTCGATGTCGATGGCGTCGGGTTGTGGACGGCGGGTGAGGATGAGGATGATCGCGATGGCGACACATGCCCCGGCAAGAGCGGTTTGCGCGCCGCGGTGCAGGGGGCTCTTGGGCGGGTCAGCGATCTGACCCGCCTCGTCGATCCAGATCGGATGGCTCATCCCGGTGGTGTGGCCGGGTGGCGCGGGAACCGCTCCGGTGCGCCGGGTGCCGTCGGTGGTGGTCCAGTGTCCGATGGCGGGCCGAGATCGTTCGGGTGCGGCGGGTTCGATGACGGTCGCGGTGGCCTGAGACAGACGCGCGTTTTCTGCGCGGGCCGTTCGCAGTAGTGAGATGTGCGTGCTGATCGCGATGAGCGCCCCGCAACTGAGGGAGACGATGAGAGCGATGATCGCTTTGCGTGCCGGCCGGATCGATGTCATCGGTGCTCACCTCATCCTTCCCCTGCGGTATGGCGGATGGTTCCAGCGCGGCCATGTTGGTAGATGTCGGGGATGCCATCGGCGTCCTGGTCCCGGTTTTCTGCCTCCCACAGCCTGCGGTAGATCGTGTTGCGGCGCTTGAGTAGCAGCGCGGCGGTGGCCGCGGCGATCAGGGATCCGGTCAGGACGGCGGCTTTGATGTGTTCGCCCTGGGCGGGGTCGGTGAAGGCGAGCTCACCGATGAGCAGGGCGACGGTGAAGCCGATACCGGCCAGCACCGCCAGGGCGAAGACGTCACTCCAGGCCAGATCGGGATTGAGCCGGGCTCGGGTGAAGCGGGCGGCCAGCCAGGTTCCGGCGAAGATCCCCACCGTCTTGCCGATGATGAGGCCGAGTACCACACCGAGTGGCTCCGGGCGGGTGAACACCGCGCCCAGGGCCGGTGCTGAGAGGCCCACCCCGGCGGCGAACAGGGCGAACAGGGGCACGGCGATACCGGCCGATACCGGCCGCAACAGATGCTCGGTGCGCTCCCCGGGGGAGGCGTCCTCACCGGCTCGCCGGTCAGGCTTGGTGCGCAGGATCAGCCCCATGGCCACTCCGGCCACGGTGGCGTGTACCCCGCCGTTGTAGGTCAGGGCCCAGATCGTCAGCCCGAGTGGCACGTACCACCACCAGCCACCGACGCGGTAGCGCTGGAGCAGGTAGAACACGACCAAGCCGGCGGCGGCGCAGGCGAGAGGTACCAGGTTGATGCCGGCGGTGAAGAAGACGGCGATGATCAGGATCGCGCCAAGGTCGTCGACGACCGCGAGAGTCAACAAGAACGCCCGCATGGCCGAGGGCAGGTGGGTGCTCAGCACCGCCAGGACCGCGAGTGCGAAGGCGATGTCGGTGGCCATCGGCACCGCCCAGCCGGCCGCACTGCCACCGCCGACGCCGGTGATGCTCAGGTAGAGCGCGGCGGGAACCGTCATGCCGCCCACCGCGGCGACCACGGGCAACACCGCGGTCGCCGGACTGCGCAGCTCACCGGCCACCAGCTCGCGTTTCAGCTCGATGCCGGCCACCAGGAAGAAGACGGTCAACAAGCCCTCGGCGGCCCAATGCCCGACCGACATGTCCAGCCCCAGCGCGGGGACGCCGAAATGGAAGTCGCGGACGCGGGCGTAGGAGGCATCCCACGGGGTGTTCGCCCACGCCAGCGCTACCGCGGCGGCTGCCAGCAGGATCAGCCCGCCGACCGTCTCGGTCCGCAGCGTCCGGGCGACCACCGCGCGTTCTGGCCAGGGCAGCCGCTGGAGAAAAGTCGTACGCTCACGCCGGGTGACGCCCATCCGGTGAACCTCCGCAGCATCGATGCACGGGCACACGGCCCCTTCCGATGCCGACCAGGCTTCCCGGCACACCTCGCGTCTCACGACGCGTTATCCCTCACATACCCGGCCAGGATGGCACTTACCGTGACAAACCTCACCGGGTGCCGACCGTACGCCTGAAAGGGGGCACGGCGAGGGCCTCGCGATGATCTTCAAGAAACCATCGTTTATTGAAGACCGGGGCCCACCGCGCGACGCAGCCCGGGCGGCATCGGCGTCTGCTGCGCGTACCCGTTGCTGTCCTCCAGGTGACGCGCGTGCTGCCCGCGGACACCCCCACCTGGTATCTGCTGTTTCAGGGATTCATCGGCGTGCTGCAGTTCGGGATCAGCGTGCCCATGCTGGCCGGCGACCACCGGGCCGGCGTCGGGGGACGCTTCTAGAACCTGGCGCCGCGCGGCAACGACCGCATGGGCATCGGTGGGGGCCGGGCGTGCACGGCTACTCGCGAATTCTGCCCCGGGGATCAGGCATTAAGAATGCGTTAGGGTGATCGGCAGGTGTGCCGGGAAGCCTGGTCGGCGGCTGTCTTCGCCGTCCGACAAAAGAGGGGCTGCCCCGATGATCTGCCTGTGCACAACGAACGACGGTCCGCGCTGATGGACGGCGTCGAGTCGTACGGGCTGGTGATCCTCGCCGTTGCGCTGGTCGGGCTGGCGGCGGTGCTGTCCAGCCGAATCAGCGAACGGCTGCGCGTCCCCGCACCCGCGTTCTTCCTCATCGGTGCCGCCGTCGTATCCGACTTGTGGCCGCGACTCGGCGGGCTGTCGTTCACCACGGTCGAGCACGTGGTCACGATCGCGCTCGCCGTCATCTTGTTCGACGGCGGAATGCACATCGGCTGGCGCCGGTTCCGCACGGTCGCGGCCGGGACGGTATGGGTTGGTGTGGCCGGCACGCTGGTCACCGCTGGTGCGGTCGCCGTCGCCGCGCACACGATGTTCGGTTTCGACTGGCGCGTCGGGCTGCTGCTGGGCACCGCGCTGGCGCCCACGGATCCAGCGGTGGTGTTCTCCGTGCTGGGCCGGCGTGAGATCATCGGCCGCAGCGGCGTCCTGCTCGAAGGCGAATCCGGTGCCAACGATCCGGTCGGGATCGCGCTGCTGGTCGCGTTGCTGGGCGCCACCGGCACCGGCCTGGACGCCGTCGGGGACGTGGCGTGGGAGTTCACGCTGCAGATGACGGTCGGTGTGGCCGTCGGCGCCGCCGGTGGTCTGGCGTTGCTGTGGTTCATGCGCCGGGTGCCGTTGCCGAGTGAGGGCCTGTACTCGCTGCGCGTGTTGGCGAGCGCTTTGGCCGTCTACGGGATAGCGACTGTCGCGCACGGGTCGGGCTTTCTCGCGGTATTCGTCGCCGGCATCCTCATCGGTGACGAACGTGCTCCCTACAAGCGCGAGATCACCGGGTTTCACTCCTCGCTGGCCAGCCTCGCCGAGATCGTCGCGTTCGTGATGCTCGGGCTGACAATCCGATTGCGGGACCTTCCCGACGGGCAGGCATGGCTGATCGGACTGGCGCTGGCCATGCTGCTCGCCTTCGTGATCCGGCCGGTGCTGGTCGGACTGGTCCTATGGCCGGTACGGCTCCGGCTCGGCGAGCGCGCCTTCGTGCTGTGGACCGGCCTCAAAGGCGCCGTGCCGATCCTGCTGGGCGCGTTCGTCGTGCAGTCCGGCGTGAAGGAGGCTCCTCGCGTCTACGACATCATCTTCGTGGTCGTGGTGTTCTCGGTCATCGTGCAGGGCGGAATGGTGCCCTTCTTGGCCCGGCGGCTGAAGGTGCCGCTGCGCACTATCGAACCCGAACCCTGGACTCTCGGCGTCCGCTTCCAGCACGAACCTCAGGGGTTGCACCGCTTCCAGGTCACCACGGAATCTCCGGCCGCCGGCCGCACCATCGAAGACCTGCCCCTGGATCAGGACACCTGGATCAGCTTCATAATCCGCGACGGCCATCTCGTTCCCATCCAGGCCCGGACCCGTCTGCAGACCGGGGACGAGGTCGTCGTGCTGTCCGGCGACGAGACCGACCTGACCGGCCTATTCACCCGGTAACCCGTGAACACCGGATCACTTGGTCCGGTCGACCCCTGACAGCCGCCCCGAAACGGCCCTCCGCTCCCGAACGTGACCCCAGCCGCCAGGTAGCCGATCCGCCGGTCTTCGGTCTGTCCGTGGGGTGTCGGGATTAGAAGGTTTGACGACACCCACGTGAAGCACGCCGAGACGGCCAAAAGAACCGAACAACAGGGAATGAAACACCCCGCCGGGCGGTCTGATCCAGGCGTTGATTGACGACAGGATTTCCCGACAGATAGAACGGGGCTCCGTGCTACCGAGGAGCGCCGGTGCGGATCGTTTACTCCCGCTCGTCCACCGCGACCCAGTCACTGCTCCGGCAGCGGCACATCCTCACCGAGGCCGGCCTGCTGGTCCGGACCGAAGGAGTCGCCGAGGGGTTCCACCCGGCCGACGGGGTGCTGCTATTCGAGGACCCGGCGACCACCTCCAAGATCCCCGCACTGGAGCGGCCCGCGTTCGCCAAGGTCGCCTCCGCCGCGCACCCCGGCGACACCCTCACCGTCTCAGAGCTGTTCCGGCTCTGCCGCGACCTGATGGACATCCACGCCGTCCGGGACTGGTGCCAGGCCCGCGGCGTCGTGCTGCGAGTCCTGTCGGGGCCGCTGTCCAACTTCCACGACCTGGCCGCCGACGACGCCACCACCGCCCTGATCATCAACGTGATCACCGCCGTCGGGCAGTTCCAGCGCGACCTGCAAAACGAACTGACCGCCGAAGGGATCGCCGCGGCCGAAGCCGAAGGCCGCTACCGCGGTCGGCCGCCCGCACTCGCCGGAGACCAGCTCGAGGAAGTGCGGGCGGCGTTCCGCGACCAGGGCGCCTCGATCGCGGGCCTCGCGCGTGAGCACGGGGTGAGCCGAGTCGCCGTGCGCACCGCACTGGCCGACCTGCTGCCCGACCCAAGGACCCCGCCCCCTCAGTCCTGACCGACAGATGGGCCACCCACATCGGACCGGTGGACGGCGGTAACTCCGCCTGAACCGGCTCGCTATCGCCGTTGGCCGTTCGGTTGCTGCTCACGGGCCAGCGCCTGGCCGCGCCGAGTCGCGGCCCGCGAAGTGTCATCAGGGGACGGACGGTGCGAACTGGAAATGCGTGGCAGTTTGACCGACTAGGTCACTCACCGGGTTCTCTCTGTTACTGTCTGCGTCAGGTCGTGCTGGTGTTCCGTGAAAGCCGCTGCCCCGGCCGGCGCGATCGTCTCCGCCGTCGCCTGGCGCCCATGTTTGAGGGGACGGGGCGCCACGGCGGCGGGGAGCCCGCACCCGCATCAGTGACCCGAGCCCCCAGAGTCGGTCTTGTCACGCTGGGGGCCTGCGGGCGTGGTCGATGGCAGCCGACAGGGTGTCGTGGATGAGCAGGTGGCCGGTCAGGCCGGCGACTCGCAGAACCTGGGCGACGCGGGGTGGGGTGCGGCCAGGGCGAGGCAACCACCGGCCCGGCGGGTCTGGGTGTGGTGGCGTAGGAGCAGCCGCAGGCCGCTGGCGTCGATGAAGGTCAGCCGGCTCAACTCCAGGACCAGCCGGTCGCCGTGGGCACGGGCGGACCTGGTGCAGGTGCGCATCCAGCGCGTCGAATCCGGCCAGGTCCAGTTCACCGACGAGATGGACCACGGCCAGCCCATCGATGAGGCGGGTGATGTGGCGCACGAACTCTTCCGGCGCCACCGCCGGGCCGACCGGTGGTGTGCAGTGGAGAAGATGCCGGTGCGAGCGCACACGGTGCTCCATGCATAAAACCGTTGCATACCGTCACCGATCGGAGCAACTCCGAGGTGTGGGCAGCGGCGGGCCGGCCAGAGAGTCGGCAGCCGTCTGGGTGTCGGCCGCGACGGTCAGGCGCAGGGCCTTGATGATCTGTTCCAGGCGTTCGCCGGCGGCCTGAAGGCGTCGTCGTCTTGGTAGCCGGTGCGGGCTTGGGCGGCGGCCAGGTCCAGGCCAGCGGCGAACAGTTGCCGCACCAGCGCGTCGGCCAGCTCGGCGCAGATCCGCTGCTGCCCGCACGGGCGGGCCGCGATCTGGCTCAACTCATCGGTCTCCGGCGGCGGGTCACCGCCGCGGCGGCCATCCGGGAATGTGCGACATGCCGAGCCATACCCTGCCGAGCCATACCCTCTCCTTTGCCTCCGGCAGGTCTTTCCATCCTGATTACCCCATCTGGCCGGATTCGTGCAGCTTCACGTGGATAGACCCGATGCCGGCTCCGCAGCCGCCCGGGACCAAGAATCCGACCCGCTATCGGATGGTCCCTGCGAGCAGAACCCACCCATGACACGATTTCACCGTGAGTGATAGACCAGGTACGCATCGAAACGGCGACGGGGTGACCGGCGAACGGCTCACCGCGGATCTGGCCGCGCTGCTGGAGACCGCCGCAGCCGCGGCCACCGAATGCGAACAGCTCGCCTCGGCCGGTTCCCGGGAGGCCGAACTCGCCGAGCAAGCGGCCGCCCAGGCCCGCGCACGGCTCGCCCAAGCCGAACAAACCGCCCGCACACTGGCCGCTCTCACCGCCGAAGCACGCAAGATCACCGGCGAGTGGTCCACCCGAGAAGGCAATACCTGCGGGCCCGAACAGGGCCCAGGCTGACCGGCCGGCACGCGGCGTCAGTGACGCTGCAGCAGGCCCTCGACGCGGCCGCCGTCCACCCCCAAGGCGGCCATCACCTCGCGCAACTCGCCGCGTTCGGCATCGGTGATGGCCTCGGCGCGGGCGCGCAAGCAGGTGAGCAGTTCATCGACGGCCTCCTCCCAGCGCCCAGAACGAGCCGCCACGTTGATCCGTGCCAGTGCCGAAGCCGACAGCCGGTCGGCGAACCGGCCGGGCAGAGCGCGCATCCGGGCAGCGAGTTCGCGATGCTCCTGCCGCGTCATCGCCATCACGGCCGGCGGCCGGTCATACCGGTGCGGCGCGACGATGCCCAGATACTGCAGAGCCTGCTGCACCACGCTCAACTTATCCCCCCGAACGAATCCCCCACGCCCCGCAGGCCCGGCCATAGGGCACGCCCCCGTGGTCCCCGCTCGGGCGCGGGCCCGGGGCAGGGCCCGCGCCCGCCAAAAGGCCGGGCGCCGCAGGAAGCGTGCCGGCGCTCCCCGGCCCGCCTGTCCCCTTCCGATACTCGGCGACCCCTCGCGAGACGAAGACGGAACAGGCGATCACAGCGCACTGTGATCGATCGGCCGCCGATAGTGAACAATCTGGCGCCGCGGCTCCGGCCGGCTGAAGGTCGTGCGCATGAGGCGACGGCAACGAAGGGTGGGCGCGGGCCGGAAGTGACGCGTCTGCAGGTCCGGCCCGCGCCTCCCGCCTGTACGTGGGTTCCCAGCGCGCACGACAGGCGGGTAACTGATCAACACCAGTCATCGCACACTGTAAACGAGCCATCTCCCATAGTGAACGATGCTCGGCGTCAGGCGGCCTGAGATCTCGGGCCACGAGGACCCGGCCCACTGAAACCGAAACCGGGCAACGACGGCCATCCCTGACCGTCACCATCAGTCACCGCAACTACGCACAGCTACTCTTCGCTTGGTCGCACCGACCCGAGCGGAGGGCCTAGACCGGAGTATCCGTCCGCGACCAGGGGAATGAGCGTCGTGATCGGTGTCGAATGCGCTCCTCGCGCCGGTGTTGGGGTTCTGACAAATGTTGATCAGCGCGTGCCTTCCGCCGTGACCGTGTGGTCGCCGCAGAAGACACGAGGGGCTGGGCTCTGAGGTTCGGACACCTGCCGGGGCCCAGCCTCGGGTCAGGGAGGCCGGGCAACGTAGCGGCGCTCGCCCGCAGGAACGCGGCGATCGCCGTGCCGCCGTGGTATCCGTGCGGGGCGGGAGGCATGGCCAGCCATGCGTCATCGGTGAGCAGGGTGACCAATGTGTCGATGTCGTCGGTGGTGAAGGCCTCGGCGAAGCGGCGGACCAGGTCGTGCTCTGCGCCGATCCCGGGGCGGGCGGTCTGCCGCGGGCGTCGCAGTGGTGCCAGTCGAGAGAGGTCCGCGCCCGCTGCAGCAAGTCCGCGTGACGTACCGGCGGATGTTCGGCGGGCTCACGTGGCTGGCGTGCGGCAACATGGCCGCCGTCGTACGGGCCGGGGGAGGACTCATGGTGCGGGTCTCCCCGGCCGACCACGACGCGATGCTCGCCGAGGCGGGCACCGCCGCGACGGTCATGCGCGGCCAGCCGATGCGAGGCTGGATCACCGTGACGCCGGAGGCCTGCGCCACGCCGCCGGACCTGGCCAGATGGGCGCACCGAGGCATGACCTACGCGCGGCCCCTGCCGGTTAAATGATGGCCACAGCAACGTCCGGCCAGGCCTTCGAACGGGCATCAATGTCGGGGCTGACCTTGATCGCGTAGCGGGGGCGTCGGACGCCGAACACAGATCAAGGTGAGGTCGAGGATGCCCTTGTCAACGTGTTCCCGTGCGAACGCCGGCCTGAGAGCGAGTGCCCGCCTCGCCGACAAGCCGGCGAACGCGACGACACCGACTCGGTACGAACACGACCACAGCGCGATGGTGGCATGTCCCTCAGCCTTCGCTCGATTGTGGCAACGGAGCGCTGACCGATGGGCGGAGGGCGGATAGGACGGTCTGGTGGGTGATCCAGCCGACGAGACTGGTTCTGGTGTCGTCGAGTACGGGTAGGCCCGTTCCCGATGCGGTGACGAGGATATGCAGCGCATCGGCGAGGGGAAGATCCGCCGTGACGGGTGTGGGTAGTTCGGCGAGGTCGCCGATGGTCTGAGGTGCCTGGTCGCTGTCGGTGAGGGCTTCAGCGGCGGCGCGCGCGGTGACCGTGCCCCGGTAGGTGCCGTCCGGCCCGGTGACGGGCAGGATCCCGTGGTCGGACAGGGCGAGGCGCCGGGCGGCCTCAGGAAGCGGTGTGGTGTGTGTGATCGGGCTGGGGACCGGTTCCATGATGTCCGCGACGGGCCTGACGGCCAGGGGGTTGACGTCGCCGTGGTCGTCGAGATCGATGCCGCGCCGGCGGAGCTTGAGCGTGTAGATGGTGTCGCCGGACAGAAGCCTGCTGATGAGCGTGGCCACGACGATCGCCAGCATGAGGGGCAAGATGATCGAGTATTCGCCTGTGAGCTCGAACATAATGATCACGGCGGTGATCGGGGCTCGGGCAGCGCCGGCGAACACCGCGCCCATGCCGACCAGGCCATACGCGCCCGCCGGGCCCGCAAGGCCTGGCACCAGCTGATGAGCGATCAATCCGAAGGCGGTGCCGAACATCGCGCCCATGAACAGACTGGGCGCGAACACCCCGCCCGAGCCGCCGATGCCGATGGTCAGGCTGGTGGCCACCATCTTTCCGACCAGCAGCAGGAGTAGGAAACCGACGAGATACCGGCCGCCAATGGCGTTCTCCAGTACTGGATAGCCCACGCCGTACATCTGCGGCAGGACCAGCAGCAGCCCGCCCAGCAGGACCCCGCCGACGGCCGGGCGCAGCCATTCCGGACCACGCCAGGCCCAGTCGCACGCGTCCTCGATCAGGTACAGGATCCGGGTGAAGCCCACGCCCACCGCGCCGGCCGCGACGCCGAGGAGGGCGTACAGCAGGTATTCGGCCGGGTGACGCACGTGAAAGGCCGGGAGTTGCAGGAAGGCCGCGTTGCCGAGAGCCGAACGGCCGACGACCGACGCGGTGACGCTGGCCAGCACGACCGCGCCGAAGGACTCGGCGGTGAAGTCGCGCAGGATCAGCTCCATCGCGAAGAACACACCGGCGAGCGGGGCGTTGAACGTCGCGGCGATTCCGCCGGCCGCACCGCAGGCGACCAGCACCCGCAGCCTGGCCTCAGTGAGCCGCATCACCTGCCCGATCGATGAGCCGAGTGCCGATCCGATCTGCACGATCGGGCCTTCGCGGCCGACCGAGCCGCCCGATCCGATGCACAGCGCCGACGCCAGGGACTTGACCACCGCGACCTGTGCGGGGATCCGCCCGCCGCGGTGGGCGACCGCGAGCATCACCTCGGGCACGCCGTGGCCGCGGGCCTCGCGGGCGAATCGCTGGACCAGCGGCCCGTACAGCAGGCCGCCGACGACGGGGGCGGCCAGCAGGAACCAGGGCCCGAGCCAGGGAACGTGCGGGTTCACGGCGTGTCCGGCCGCCGAGTAGTCGGCGTGGCCGGAGAACAGATGTGTGAACGTCTGGATCAGCCAGCGGAAGACGATCGCACCCAGACCCGCGCCCGCTCCGACGACGAGGGCCAAGGCGACCAGGCCCCCGGAGGCCTCGCGTAGAAGAGTCAGGGCGCCGATGGTCCCTCGCTGCGTGCGGATGGGGGCGCTGGAGGATGACCTGCGGAAAGGGCTCGTATCGGGCACGATTGCATTATGCAATATTGCTTGGAGTGGTCCGCACACCAGGTAGAACAGACCCATGGCAGAGCATGTGATAAAGCCGACGGCGGCGGAGGAACGTTCAGACCGGGACGTCGATGCGGTCACCTCCGCGGTGCTCACCGCATCACGTCTGCTCGTCGCCATCGCGGCGCGGTCGCTCGCGTCGGTGGAGGAACGGGTGACGTTGCCGCAGTTCCGCCTGCTGGTGGTGTTGGCCACGCACGAGGAGACCAAACTGGTCACCCTCGCCGAACACCTCACAGTCAATCCGTCGACCGCGCTGAGGATGGTCGAACGGCTGGTGGCCGCAGGCCTGATCGACCGGCGGGTGAACCCGGCCAGCCGTCGCGAGATCCTGCTGCGCCTGACCGCGTCCGGACGCCAGATCGTCGACGAGGTAACCGCCCGCCGCCGCGAGGAGATCGCGGCGATCGTCACGGCCATGCCAGCCGACCAGCGAGCCGGCCTGATCACCGCCCTGCGGGCCTTCAGCGACGCCGGCGGCGAGCCGGCGGTGAACGAGACCGTCCGTGACACCATTTCTCTCGGCTGGGAATGAGAAACCGGCAGCTCGTCGCTGGATGAGCCTGCGGGGCTGTTCCTGTCGACAGTCGCCTGGCTTCTCCTGGCGATCGGCCGGCCTCGTCGTCGTAACCGGGAGGCCGAGCACGACCTACTACGGCATGTAGTTATGGTGATGTGGTGCGTCCTCCCGCCTGGTTCCGCCTGATGCGCGCCGGGGCTTTCGCCGCGGTCTGCGTCGTGCTGTCCGTGGCGGCGCACGGCCTGATGGATCCGCGCCCCGTTCCGGCGTACGCCGGGTGGGGGGCTTTCGCGGCGCTGACCGGTATCGGCTATTGCCTGGCCGACCGTCGGCGATCGGTGTGGTGGATCCTGCTCGCGGTCGAAGTCGTGCAGGCAGGCGTCCACCTGTGGTTCAGCGCCTTCTCGGCGCCGGCCGTCTCCGCCGCCGGCGGGAACCCGGTGCGGGTCGCGCACTCCATGCCGGGAATGCCGCACATGGTCATCGGCACCGTCCAGCCGTCCACTCCACACATGGGTGTGCCCGGCTGGGGGATGTTCGTTGCGCATGCCGCAGCCGGTGCGCTGGTCGCCGTCTGGCTGTCCGCCGGTGAACGAGCGGCCTGGCGCGCGCTCAGCGTGATGACGAGGATCCTGCTGGCCCCCGCACTGCGCCTTTTCGCACTGCTCATGGGCCTTGTGATCGTCGAGAGATCCTCGGCGGAAGAGATCGATCGCCGCTCCGATCACGGCCGGCGGCCGCGAATCGGCGCGCTGCGGCACACGGTGGTGCGGCGCGGGCCGCCGATGATCGGCTCCGCCACCGTACCCGTCCTGCTGTGACCGCGGCGGGTTGACACCGTCATGCGCTGGTCTTCCACGGCGTGAACGTCCTGAGTACCCGCCCAGGCGGAGACCGATCGTTCCCGCCTGGCCCGCCTGATCCGTCCGCGCGTGACGACGTCGCCGACTCGCCGTGATTCCACAGCCAATCCGTCGTGCCCTCAAAAGGATTCACCATGCCGTTCTCTGCCAGAGCGCGCCGCTTCGCCGAAGGGAAGCGCCGCCAGGTCCGCATCCGGGGTCATCTGCGCGCCGGGCGCATCGCGACCTCACTGGTCCGCCGTTCCCGCCGTTCCCGCGGTACTCGCCTGTTCGCCGCGTCACTCGTGGTGACCGCGGTGACCGCGGGCTGTACCAGCGCGGCGCATTCACCATCAACGCCGCCGGTGCGGATCTCGACGCCTCCCTCGGACCTGCACGCCGCGACACTCGATACTCCGTTTCACGAGCCGGACCTGACGCTCACGGGCGTCGACGGCCGGCCGGTCAACCTGCCCAACGCCACCAAGGGCAAATTGACGCTGGTGTACTTCGGCTACACCCACTGCCCGGACGTGTGCCCGACCACGATGGCCGATCTCGCCGGTGCCCTCCGGCTGCTCACCCCGGCGCAACGGGCCCGTATCGCCGTCGTGTTCATCACCACGGACCCGTGGCGTGACACCTCGAAGGTCATCAAGTCCTGGCTCACTTCCTTCGACTCCTCCTTCATCGGACTGACCGGCGACTACGCCAAGATCCAGACGGCCGCCAAGTCGGTGGGGATCGCCCTGGAACGCCCGTCACGGACGAGCGGGGACTACGAGGTCGGTCACGGTGCGGAGGTGCTGCCGTTCGGCACCGACCACCTCGCCCATGCCGTCTACACGGCGGGCGTGTCCTCCCGCGACTTCGCCGCGGACCTGCCGAAGCTGCTGGCTCGCATGCCGGCGGCGACCTCCAGGGGCGGCGGAGCATGACCGCGATCGTGAGGCGGCATCGGTCGGCCGGTGCCCCGGCCGCCGTGATGGCGGTGGTACTCCTGTCCGCGACGGCCGTCACGCTCGACGGGTGCTCAGCCGGCCCCGGCGGACCGCGGCTTCGCGTGTCCGGTGCGTACGTTCCCCGCCCGGCCTCGCCGGACGTCGCAGCCGCCTATTTCACCGTCGTGAATTCCGGCGATTCGGCCGATGAGCTGACCGGGGTCACCGCCGACGTCTCCGCCCAGGCGATGATGCACCAGAGCGCCGCCGGGACGATGCGGATGATCGAGCGGATCCCCGTCCCGGCACATGGACGCCTGACCTTCGCACCCGGCGGGTACCACGTCATGCTCGAACACCCGATGCGGAGCCTGCGAGCGGGCGACCACGTCCGGCTCACGCTGCGCTTCCGCCGGTCCGCCGCGATGACCGTCGAGGCCCCGGTGGAACCGATCGGCTACCGGCCGGAGACCTCACGATGACCGGCACGGCAGTCCGACCCCGCCGGGGGACGGACTCATGACCGCGGAAAGCCCGCGCCCCACGGTGACCCGGCGCCGTCTGCTTGCGCTGACCACGCTGGCCGGGACTGCTGCGGCGGCCACCGGCGGGGCCGGGGTCGCCGCTGCGGTGGCGGGGGAGTCCGCCCGGAACCGGGGCGAACGCCGGATCCCGTTCGACGGTGATCACCAGGCCGGGATCCTGGCCCCGTACGCGGCCCACGGCTGGTTCGCCGCCTTCGACGTTGAAACAGGCAGCGGTGCCGCGCAGGTCAGAGAGCTGCTGCGGTCGTGGACCGACGCGGCACGGCGGCTGACCGACGGCCGGCCGCCGCCGGCCGATGACGCGATGGCGACCGGCTACGGTCCGGCTTCGCTGACCGTCACGGTCGGATTCGGAGCCTCGCTGCTCCACCGGCTCGGCGCGCCGGTGCCCGCCGCGCTCGCCCCCATTCCACCCTTTCCCCGCGATGAGATCGACCCGCGGCGCAGCGGCGGGGACCTCGGGGTGCTGTTCACCGCGGACGACGCGATCGTCGTCGCCCATGCGCTACGAACCTTCACGCGCCTGGCCCGGGGAGCCGCACACGTCCGCTGGCAGATGAGCGGGTTCAGCACGAGCGACGGCGTGGTCACCGGGCGCGACGCCACCCCGCGCAATCTCATGGGCCAGCTCGACGGCACCGGCAACCCCCGCCCGGGCGACCCGGGGCTCGATCGGAGCGTCTTCGTGGGACCCGACGGTGACCCGGCGTGGATGCGCGGCGGCAGCTACCTGGTCTTCCGCCGCATCCGCATGCTGCTGGACGAATGGGACACACTCTCCCGCCACCGCCAAGAGCAGATCGTCGGGCGTCGCAAGGACACCGGAGCGCCCTTGTCGGGCGGCACCGAGTTCACGCCGCTCGACCTGGACAAGCAGAACCCCGACGGCAGCCTGGCCATCGGCCCCAGCGCCCACGTACGGCAGGCGTCCGCGCAGTCCAACGACGGCGCCGTCATCCTGCGCAAAGGTTTCTCCTATTACGACGGCCAGAACGCTGATGGGACGCCGGACGCGGGGCTGCTGTTCATGGCGTTCCAGTCCGATCCCGCGAACGGATTCGTCCGCATCCAGCAGCGTCTCGCGCTCGCCGACGACCTCAGCCGCTTCATCCGGCACACCTCCAGCGCCCTGTTCGCGGTCCCGGGCGGCTGCGCGCCGGGACGCTACCTCGGCCAGGACCTCATGGAGGCACTGTGACCCATCCGCACGACATGCATGACATGCTCGCGCCGCTCACCTGGACTCGGGCACTGACCACCTGGCACCTCGCACCGATCACCGTGACTCTCGTGGCCGTCGTGCTGGGCCTCTACATCATCGCGGTGCTCCGGGCACGCGGCGGCGGCAGAAGGTGGCCCCTGGCTCGTACGGCGGCGTTCACCGCAGGTCTCGCCGTGATCGTCGTGGCCCTCATGGGCAGCCCCGCGGTGTACGGCGATGGGGGCCTGTTCTGGGTGCACATGATCCAGCACCTCATGCTGATCATGGTCGCGCCGTGGCTGTTGTGCTCAGGCCATCCGCTCACCCTGCTGCGAGCCGCGACACGCGGCCGCCTCCATGACCGTGTCGAGGCGATCCGCAGGTCGAAGGTGGCGGCGTTCCTCACCTCGCCGATCACCGGGCTGGCGGTCTACGCCGCGGTGCTGTTCGGCGTGCACCTCTCGTCGTTCATGGACGCCATGATGGGCTCGCCCGCCCTCATGGTCCTCGAACACGTGCTGTACCTCGCCGGGGGATACCTGTACTTCTCCCAGCTGCTGACCCGTGACTCGCCGCCCCGGGAGCTGTCGTACCCGCTGCGGCTGTTCGCCCTGTTCATGGGGATGTCGGCCGACACCATCGTGGGCATCGTCCTCCTTCAGGCGACCGAGCCGCCTTTCCCGGCCTACGCCCGGATGCATCCCGCGTGGGGGCCGGGCCCGCTCGCCGACATTCACGGCGGCGGTGCCGTCATGTGGATCGGCGGCGACGGTTTGATGTTCGTCATGACGATCGTCGTCATGCTGCGCTGGCTGTTCGACGGATCGCCGGAGGCGGCGAAGGCCGGGGGGTTCTTCGAGTCCGTCCGGCAGGTCACCCTTGCCGCCACCGGGCACGAGGCTACTCCCGGCACGGATGACGCGGATCGGGAACGGCTGAGGGCGAGCGCGGATCTCGACGAGGACGACGCGGCGCTCCAGGCGTACAACACGCTCCTGGCCCACCTCGACTCCCGGGGGCGCGACGCCCGCCGACCGACCGGTCACCGGTTCGGGGAATGACGCACAGCCGTCTCCGCCGACCCGGTCGGCGGAGACGGCAGCAAGGATCCGGTCGGCACGGCTCCGTCCGCCGCCGGTCTCCTAAACGAACACCCTGCGTGAGACGACGCCGCGGCCGACCTCATTGCGGGCCAACAGTTCGAAGTGCTCGCCGGGCGTCAGGAACTCCGTCGCCTTTTCATCGCTCAGCGTCATGGTCACCACATGGTGGGTGTCTCCTGGACGCAACGGCTCCTGATCATCCGTGGAGATCACCGCGTTGAAGCATCGGGATCGTTCAGGATGGTGCCGATGGGCCCGTACGACGAGCGGATGGGTGGGACTGTCCAGCTCCCATGCCCGTTCGTCGGCCGGATCGATGGTGACGAGCGCCCGGAACTTAAGCAGCCTCATCTCCTCACCTCCACTCGAGCTCTTCCCGAATATCTCGGTCCATACCGACGAGCTGCAGCTGACGCGCTGAGGGCGAGGGCGGCGCAGCGGCGTTCAGCGATGTCGTATCAGAAGCATCGCGGCGTCGTCGGTGATCGGTCCGCCGGTGTGATGCACCAGGTCGGCTCGCAGATCCTGAAGCGCCTCTTCGGCATCGGCGGCCTTGAGAAGCGACGCGCGATCGATGAGCGGATAGAACTCCCCGCTACCGCTCCGCGCCTCGATGAGGCCATCGGTGTACAGGAGCATCTGATCGCCGGGAGAGAAGGCGAACTCGTACGGTAGCGGAGGCGCGTCGGTCAGGTCGCTCACACCGAGTGGAGGTGCGGGTTCCTCGGGCTCGGCGAGGCGGACGTAGCCGTCGCGGCCGACGATCAGCGGTGGAGGATGGCCGCAGTTGACCAGGCTTACATGGTCGGCATCGAACTGGGCGAGGGCGGCAGTGACGAACCTCTCGCCGGACAGGACCCGGCCCAGCGACCGTTCCAGACGGCTGATCACGCCGGGCAGGTCGGCCTCATCGTGGGCCGCCTCGCGGAAGGCACCGAGGACCCCCGCGGCCGTCTCGACCGCCTCGAGTCCCTTGCCCTGGACATCGCCGATGAGGACGCGGACGCCGAACGGGCTGATGACGACCTCGTACAGGTCGCCGCCGATCCGTGCCTCGGCCGCCGCTGAGGTATAGCTGACCGCGATGAGCAGGGACCCCGCCGCCCGCGGGACCGGGCGCAGCAGCACCCGCTGGGCGACCTCGGCGACGGTGCGCACGGTGGCCAGTTCGCGCTCGCGCTGCCGCCGCCTGGCACTGGCCAGGGTGCTGGCCGAGGTTACGCCGATGATCGATGCCAATATCAGGTTGTTCTGCCGATGCCCGAGGACATGATCATAGGCCGCGAGCGCCACGCACAGGACGAAGGCGATCAGACCGATCAGAATGGTCTGGCGTATTCCGTAGTACAAGGTGGCGAACGCCGGCCCGAGAGCGAGCAGCGGCAGGTAGCCGAACGCCGGACCCGCCGCCAGATCGACGATCGCGACGGCCCCCATCATCGCGAACGGCAACCACCGAGCGATCGGATCGGCCTTGGCTGTTCTGGCTCCGTTGATGATGCGCCCCCTGTTCCGCGTCTTCGCCTTTGCGGGACACCGTCGGACCATCCATCCGGTAACGAACCCGCGGTTGATCGAAGCGTCCGTGTCCGCGGCTTTGCGGCTACCTGGATCGAACCCCGGCCCCGGCGGGGATCGAAGAGGTGCGGATCCCTTCCGCACGCCCCGTGAGATTTATTATTGCACTGGACAAGGATTAAACGTGTGTTTAGTATGCTGTACATGCGTTCAACGGCTGCGCGACCATCTCACCGACGTCCTGGGCGTCGACCCGCTGTCGGGGCAGGGCATTGCCCGCTAGGCCCACGAGGTCCTCGCCGTCTACGCCACCGGACTGCTCGCCGAAGCCGAAGACGACTCCCGGGGACAACAGGCATGAGCCCCGCAGTTGACGTCGCGTTGGAAGCGCTGGAGGTGCGCGAGGCCTACGCCAGGCACCAGGTCCTGTGCGGCGCCGACCTGTCCCTGCGAGCCGGGCAACCGATCGCCGTCTCCGCAGCTGAGGCGTTGTCCGCGGTGGGGGAGTTGCCGAAGGAGGACGAGGCGTGAGGGTCCTCATCTGCGGTGGCGGAATCGCGGGGCTCACGCTGGCGTACTGGCTGCGGCGTCGCGGCATGGAGCCGGTGGTCGCAGAACGTGCTCCGCACGGCCGTCTGGGCGGATACGGCATCGACTTCTTCGGCACCGGCTACGACGTCGCTACCCGCATGGGCATCATCGACCAGCTGACGCCACACCGGTTGCCGGTCGACTCGATCGACTTCATCGACGCCTCTGGCCGGGCCGGAGCCCGGCTGACGGCAGGGCTCCTGGACAAGATCATCCAAGGTCCCCATCTCGGGCTGATGCACACCGCCCTCGAAGGCGCCCTTCTCGACGTGGTCCAGGACGATGTGGAGATTCGCTTCGGTGAGACGATCTCCGCCGTACGCGACACCGGCACGGCCGTCGACATCGACTTCGCGGGCGGCGGCGCGCAGCGGTTCGACGTGTTGGTAGGCGCTGACGGGATCCACTCGCGGACGCGGGAGTTGGTCTTCGGGCCAGAGCCGCGTTTCGCCCGCTATCTCGGCGTCCGCCTGGCGTCCTATCCGGTCACCGACCGCTACGGCTGGGGACGAATCCGGGCCCATTACACCGAGCCCGGCAGGCAGAGCGTGGTCTACCCCACCGGAGAGGAGAACCGGCTGATCGCCTTGTTTCTATTCAGATCGCCGAGTGGCACGAGCGTCCTGCGCGCCGAACGCCTCGATCTGCTCCGCTCCGTCTTCCGCGGAATGGGTTGGATCACGCCGTCGCTGCTGGCTGACGCTCCCCCGAGCGAGTCCGTCTTCATGGACACGATGACCCAGATCGTGATGCCCTCCTGGCATCGCGGCCGCGTGGCACTGGTCGGCGATGCCTGCGGCTGCATGACCATGGTGTCGGCGCAGGGCGTGTCCATGGCGATGGCGGGCGCGTACATCCTGGCCGAAGAACTGGCGACCCAAGGCGACCACATCCGCGCGTTCACCCGCTACCAGGCGCAGATGCAAGAAGAGGTGACCCGGCGGCAGCGCAACGCGCTGGTATTCGCCCGCTCGCTGGTGCCCGGCACTCGAGCCGGCCTGATCGCACAGGGGCTGGCCAACCGGCTGATCATGCGCAAGGCGTTCGCGTCGATGCTGCGCCGCCAGTTCGGCGCACAGAGCATTCTTCCCCCGCAGACGACCGCTCCTGGAAAGGACTGAAGCATGGAGATCGTCAAGAACGTCACCCCGCCTACCGGGCTGCGCCGCAGGCTGTGGCGCCTCCCCATCCGCCTGTACCGCATGGGGCTGGGACCGTTGTTGGGACACCGGATCATGCTGCTCACCCACACCGGCCGCGTCTCAGGCCGGCAGCGCCGGGTCGTCATCGAGGTCGTCCAGCACGATGAGAACGGCTACGTGGCGGCCTCCGGATTCGGGCCACGCGCGGACTGGTACCGCAACGTCATCACGACCCCGGACGTCACTATCCAGATCGGTGGCAAGATTCTCCAAGCCACCGCCACGCCGATCGAGGCCGACGAGGGCGCACAGATCATGGCCGAGTACGCCCCACGCCACCCGGCCGCGGCCCGACGGCTATGCAAGATCATGGGCTTCGCCGTCGACGGTAGCGTCGAAGACTACCGCGAGGTCGGCCAGCGCATCCCGTTCGTGCGATTCGTCCCACGAGCCACTCATATCTGAGAATGCTCGTACGACTGCTAAGAGCAGACTGCAGTCGGAGGCCGGGTAGCGGCGAAGCAGGCGACGGTGAGGAGGCCTCCCGGCCGGAGATCCGCAGGGAGGCCGGGGTCGCCGGTCAGCAGTCACTGGCCTTGCAGTACCGTCCGTCGACGATCACGAACGGGTGGCCGAGGGCGGAGCGCAGGTTGATCTGCCGGGCGTTGGTCGCGGGGGTGCGCGACGCTGAACGCATCCGTGCGAACAAGGCCGCGGCCAAGTTCCGGTGCGATTCGGCCAGCGAGGCCAGGGTCGGCCCGACGGGCTGGACGCTCAGGTCGCGCAGCCAAGCCGGCGGTGGGCGTGCGGTGCGCCAGGTCGAGTCGCGGGCTGCCTCCGATCGACCCTGCACGTTTATCCGTACACAGCTCTTATCCGTACTCAGCTCTGCACTCCAACGAGAACGCCAACCGTCCGCAGCCCGAACTGCGCGGTCACCGCACGGCCCCGGCGTCAGGACGTACCGACGTTTTTAGGCGATCGTCTTGCGGGATCGGCCTGACCTTCGCGCGCTCTGGACGCGGGTGGCGCCCTCCTCCGCCATAGTCTCCCGCAGATTGGCCATCTGAACCTCCTGGATCAGCAGCTGACCGGCCGCCGTTAGCGGTCCCCATTGCGTTCGCTCGGTTCTGAGGCCGGGCAACATCGGAACACCCCCCCAACGGCAACCCGAGGAGAGCAGAGTACGACCAGGCCAAAGATCGCGGCGTTCACCGGGTGTCGGACAGGACACCGATCATTTGATGGCGGTGGTGACGGCATACGGTCCGAACGGGGTGAGATACCGTCGGTCGGCGGTGACGATGAGGCCGGACCGCGTGAGGACACGGACGGGATGGGACGCCTCATCGGTGCGCTCCACTTTGTGCCACCACCGTTTCCGTTGGTCGGACACTGGCAGGAAATCACCGATGACGATTCGGCCGTCGGCCCGCAGCACGCGGGCCATTTCTTCTACGGCACGCAGCGGGTCGGTGAAGGTGTGCAGCGCTGAGACGCAGGCAATCGCGCTGAAGGTCTGTGCCGGAAAGGGGAGCCGCTGGGCGTCGGCCATGAGGAAGGCGATGCGGGATGCCGGCATCGTGTGCTTGCGCGCCTGCCTGATCATGCTGGTGGCGTTGTCGATCCCGACGGCTCGCCCGGCGATGGCGGCCGCGAATCGCACCGCGAACCCGGTTGCGCACCCGACGTCGAGGAATCGGTCTTCCGGCCGAAGCGGAAGCTCCCCGAGTACCAGCCGCTGCATCGCCAGCAGGACAGTCGCAAGGCCGTCACGTTCATACCCCGGGGCGCGCCGCGCGCTCCGGTCCGTGTGTGACGTGGTGGATCGGCCCACAGCACATCCTTGATTCGGTCCGCCGCAGGGATGTGGACCCGAGCGGACTCGCCGAGAACGTACCGACATCATTGCACACTGCAACGGACTCGTATAGCCGGTGGGTGTCAATGCAGGCCCGTGAGTGGCTGATGGCGGGCCATGTGAGAGTCCTCCCAAATCCTCTACACCGAGATCGGCGTCGTGCTCGCGCTCGTGCTCGTCCTGGTCTCCTGGGGCATGCTCGGCTCCTTCCAAGCGACGCTGTCGCGGCAGCTCAACCAGGTGCAGCGCCAGGATGCGCAACTCACCCTCGACCGCCCCGCCGAGAACCTGCTTCTCGTCACCGCCGGGGCCATCCCCGGGCTGGTGCTCGGATACCTGGCCGCCGCCGGGTTCCTCGGCGCGTTCAACAGCGACCAGATGCGCTTCACCCCAGTCGTCCGCCCCTCCACCTTCGCCCTCGCTGCGGCGGCGGTCGTCGCGGTCGCGCTGACCGCCCAACTCCCCAGTCTGCGCGTCCTCGCCCGTCTGGATCTGGGCCGCGTCGTGCGCGAACGCGCCACCTGGACGCGGTTCGCCGTGGGCGGCGGCAGAATCAGACAGGCGAACGATGGCCTACGAGGTTCCTGCATCGGCTTCATTAGTAGACGGAGGTTTCGTGAGGTCACAGACGGAGGTCGAGTCGGTGGCGGCTCCACCCAGAAGAGTCGTGGCGTGGGAGCGGACGGACCGTCATCGCCGGCTCATGCCGCTGGCCACCTTCGGCTTGGTGATCGGCGGCGTGATGGCCGTGTTCGGGCTGCCGCCGGTGGACCTGCACGGTCCGCTGCATTTCATCGGGATCATGGATCCCCTATGCGGCGGCACCCGCGCGGTACGGCTGGCGATGCGCGGCCAATGGGCACGCTCGTGGAGCTACAACCCGCTGGGCGTGCCGCTAGTGATCGGCGCCGTACTCGTCCTCCTCCGGCAGATCGCCGGGCTGGTGACCGGGCACTGGCTCAACGCCCGCCTGCGCCGCTCCCGCCTCACAACGGCTGTCATCATCGCTGTGTTCATCGCCATTGAGATCAACCAGCAATTCCACGCCGACCTGCTGATGAGCCGATCCGGCAGCTGAGACGACCGGCCTGTCGCAGCCGAGCGGTGGATCGCGGTTGCGCGCGGATTCACAGTGAGAGGTTCGCCGCGACGCGAGTGTAAGGCCGGCCACCGCATCCGGGTCAACGCCGTCACCTCAGGCCGGCCGAAAGCGAGGCTCTGGCGGCAGCGGGCCTGCCGGATGCGGTGATCGATCAGATCAAGCAGGATGGGGTCGCGCGCATCCCGGTGGCCAGGCGTGGTGATCCCTCTGAGGTGGCCGCCTGGTTTACCTGGTTCACGGACTCGAACTCCGCCTGGCTGACCGGTCAGGTGCTCACGGTCCACAGCGGACTCGAACTGACCTGAACCCATGCCTTCGGCGAGTGGCACAGTGGCGGTATGCGCGTGGGAATCCTGGGCCCGCTGGAGGTCACGGCCGGTGAACGAGTCGTCGAAATCGGCGGCGCCCGGCTGCGCGCGTTGTTGATCCGGCTTGCGCTCGACGTCGGCCATGTGGTCCAGGTGGAATCGCTGGCGCAGGCGCTGTGGCCGGATAGCGGTCCGGCCGATCCGGCGCACGCGCTGCACTCGCTGATGTCCCGGCTGCGCCAGGCGCTGCCGGAGCGATCGGTGGTGCGTTCGGCCCCTGACGGCTACTGCCTCGATCTTCCGGCCGATGCGGTGGACGTCATGTCGTTTGATCGTCTGGCGGCTGAGGGCCGGCGTGCGCTGAAAAACGGAAATGCCGACGTCGCGGCGCGCCGACTTCGGGAGGCGCTCGCGCTGTGGCGAGGTGACCCGCTCGCCGAGGTGGCCGAGGCGTCGTACGTGGCTGGTGTCGTGGCCCGGTTGCAGGAAGTGCGGCTGAGCGCGATCGAGGATCGGGTGGAGGCCGAGCTTGCCACCGGACCGGAGCCGTCGCATCTGGTGGCCGAGTTGCGGGAGCTGGTGGCGGTGCATCCGCTGCGGGAACGGCTGCGCGGTCTGCTGGTCAGGGCGCTGTACGCCGACGGCAGGCACGCTGAGGCGCTGGCCGCCTATGAGGAGTCCAGGAGATTGCTGGCCGATGAGCTTGGCGCCGATCCGGGGCCGGAACTGCGTGCGGCGCACCTCGCCGTGCTGCGGGACGAGCAGGCACCGCAGCGGCGGTCCGGCGTACGGCGACACGGAAACCTGCGGGCGGACCTGAGCAGGCTCATCGGCCGCGCACGGGAGCAGAGGCAGATCCGCGCGCAACTCACCGAGTGGCGGCAGGTCACGCTCGTCGGCCCGGGCGGGGTGGGCAAGACCCGGCTGGCGGCCGCCGTCGCCGCCGGGCTCGCCGATGACCTGCCAGGCGGGATCTGGCTGGTCGAGCTCGCACCGGTGACCGATCCTGGCGACGTTGCCCAGGCGGTGATCGGCGCGCTCGGTCTGCGCGACGCGGGTCCGCTCAGCACACCCGAGATGCCGCGTGATGCGGTGGCCCGGCTGGCTGAGGCGTTGTCGTCGGCAGAGGCGATCATCGTGCTGGATAACTGCGAGCACCTGATCGATGCGGTGGCTCGCTTCGCCGAGGACCTGCTAGGCCGTTGCCCGCCGCTGCGGATCATCGCGACCAGCCGCGAACCGCTCGGGATCGGCGGCGAGGCGCTGTTCCCGGTGCCGCCGCTCGACCTGCCCGGACGCGGCGCCACCCTGCGAGAGGCTGCGGTCTGCCCGGCGGTTCGCCTGTTCGCCGACCGCGCCGCCGCCGTACGGCCCGGCTTCACCATCGATGACGGCAACGTCGCGGCCATCATCGAGATCTGCCGGCGGCTGGATGGTTTGCCGCTGGCGATCGAACTGGCTGCCGCCCGGGTGCGCTCCCTGCCCGTCGGCGAGCTGGCCGCACGGCTGGATGACCGGTTCGGTCTGCTCACCGGCGGGAGCCGTACGGCGCTGCCACGGCACCGGACGCTGGGCGCCGTCATCGACTGGAGCTGGGACCTGCTCGCCGAGGACGAGCGGCATCTGGCGCAGCGGTTGGCGGCCTTCCCTGGTGGTGCCAGTCTGGAGGGCGCTGAGGCGGTGGCCGGTGCGACTGTTGATGCGATGACGGCGCTGGTGGACAAGTCGCTGCTGCAATTCGACGGCTCCCGCTATCGGATGCTGGAGACGATCCGCGAGTACGGTCTGGAAAAGCTGGCCGATAGCGGCGAGATGACCAAGGTCAAGGCCGCTCATGCCGCCTACTGCCTCGACCTGGCGCAGCGGGCCGAGCCGCACTTGCGGGGAGGTGACCAGGTGTCATGGTCGCGCACAGTGACGGCCGAGCACAACAATCTGCTCGGCGCCCTCCGGTTCGCCTGCGACACCGGCGATGCCGCCACTGCTGTGGGACTGGCATCGGCGCTCGGGCTGTTCTGGACGATTCGCGGCAACCACGCCGAGGCCGCGAGCCGGCTGCGGCTCGCCCTCGAGGTCGCCGGCGAGGCCGCGCCCGAGGCCAGAGCGAGCGCGACGGCGTTCTTCGCGTTCAATGTCGTGCTGTCCGGCGTTTCCCGCCGGGAGATCATCATCGCAGGGCTGCGGGAACGGGTTCCTCGTGTAGACGATGGCACCGGGCACCCCGCCGCCGCGCTGTTCGAACCCGCTCTCGCGGTGTTCACCAATGACATGACCGCGGGCCTGGCCGCGGTCGATCGGCGGCTGTCCCATCCCGATTCGTGGACGCGGGCGATGCTGCGGTTCATGCGGGCCTTTCTGCAGGGCAGCAGGGGCGGTATTGCGGCCATGCGCGAGGATCTGACGGTCGCTGTCGCCACGTTCCGCGAGGCCGGGGAGCGGTGGGGGCTGGCCCAGGCACTGACGTATCTGGCCTACGACCGGATCACCTTCGGCGACTTCGACGACGCCGCTGCCGGACTGAATGAGGCGATTCGGCTGCTGAGGGAACTCGATCCCGCCGACGACGCCGTTCTGCCGCGTGTGCTGCTGGCGATGGCCCACGTCCATGGCGGCCAGTACGAGCGGGCGCGGATCGAGCTCCTCCAGGTCGTCGCCCCCGGCGTGGCGGTGTCGTCGGCGGGCTCTCTTGCTTATGCCCGGATCGCCCTGGGAGATATGGCGCGGTACGACGGCGACCTGGAGGAGGCGACACGGCAGTACAACAGCGCTGACGAGGACCTCCGCCGTTCAGCCTCCGACGCTCCTCCATTTCGCGCCATGCTGGCGTCCGCGAGGGGACAACTGGCCACCGCCAGAGGCAAGCTCGAGCTGGCGCGGCGGCAGCTTGAGGAGGCGGTCGCCCTCGTCATTGAGGTGCCGGATCCCCCGATCGCGGCCGGGGTCGCCGTCGCGACAGCGCGGCTTCGCCACCGGCAGGGAGCCGACCGCGACGCGGCGGAACTCCTCGGCGCCGCCCACGCACTGCGCGGCACGCCTGATTCGTACAATCCCGATGTTGCCGGCCTCGCGCACGAGCTGCGAGGCGCACTGGGCGAGGACGCCTACCGGGCCGCCTACGCCCGCGGCAGCCGGCTCGATGGCACGAGTGCGCTCGCCCTCATCAAGACGCGACTCCAGTAGCCGGTATGCGGCGGCACCGGCAGGCGGGAGTCGCGCCGCGCGATCGGTGGGCCTGCCCCGTTGTCACCGGGGCAGCCCGTAGCCTCGGCGCAGGAGACGGTCAAAGAGCCGCCCGGGCAGCAGAGTCTTGACGGGCGGTACCCACAGCGCGTCTCGACCCGCTCCGTACCGGGGAAGCGGTGAGCGGGTACGAGCGATCTTCAGGACTACAGCGGCCACTTTGCGTGGGTCATCGCCGTTGCGGAGGCCTTCCTGCAGTGTGCGGTGGGTGCTCTCGCGTGGGCCGTCGTAGTCCGCGATGGCCGCGTGGGCCGTCGATGCGGCCTGCAGCATGTTGGTGACGAACGCGCCCGGTTCCACCAGGGAGACGGCGATGCCGCAATGCCACACCTCATGGCGCAGCGCCTCGGTGTATCGCGCCAGGGCAGCTTTCGAAGCCGCGTAGAAGCCCTCTCCCGGCTCTCCGATCCACGCAGCCAGCGACCCGATGTTGATGATCCGCCCCGTACGCCGACTGCGCATGCTGGGCAAGACGGCGTTCGTCACCCGTACGGTACCGAAGAAGTTGGCGGCGAAGACGGCCTCCGCCTCGGCCACCGTCGTCTCCTCGGCGAATCCTTCGTGCATCACTCCGGCGTTGTTGACCAGCACGTCGATGTGACCGGCACGTGCGAGGACCTCTCCCACGCACCGCTCGGCCGACTCACCGGAACGGACGTCCAACTCCAGCATTTCCACACCGCCCTCATTCGGGCGTTTCCGTCGGCTGGTGCCGAAGACCCAGAAACCTTCCTGCGCGAACAGCCGCGCTGTCGCCAGGCCGATGCCGGATGAGGCACCGGTGATGACAACGTTGGAGCCGGAGGTGTGCGGTGAAGACGACATCGATCCAGCCCTTCCGGTCGTGGCCAGTCCTCGGATTGACGCTCACAGCACGGTCTTCCACGAGACGCGGCGGGGCCTCGGCAGCGGCGGACCGTCATCTCGATGGGGTGAACAGTTCGGCGAGCAGGCCAGAGGCATCCGCCGGGGCGCGTACCTCCAGATGCAGCACGGTGCCGTCGAGGTGGAGGCGGAAGTCGAAGAACGGGCAGCACCGCTGGTCGTCGGCGGCGAGCGCGGCCACGGCGCCGTCCCGCTCGACGGGCAGGGTCAACCGAAGGCCATCGGGGATGGGTGCCGTCAACGAGTTCACGCCACTGCCCGGCACGCTCGACCGCCTCCATAGCGGACAGTGAGCAGGTGATCGGACCGGCATGACGGCGAGCGATCTCTATCCTCGACTCCTGGGATGACGGCGCCGCGGTCAACGCCTGGGCCGGGGCGGGTGGGCGCGGCGTGAGATAGCCGCAGTCTGGGCCGCAGCGGCCGGACCGCTCAGGCAGCGCATCCAGCTGCGCCAGCGTCTCGTGCAGGGAGGCGGTGAACGCCGCCAACTCGGCCGTGCGGCGCTCGGCCTCGCTGAGGCGCGCGAGGATCCGGGGCCGGATGTCGGCCTTGACATCTGAGCAGGCCCCGGACTCCCACACCGTCAGCAGCCCGGCGATCTCCTCCAGCGGGAGTCCGAGGTGCTTGGCCGCGCCGATGAACGCCAGCCGCTCTACCGTGTCCTCACCATAGAGGCGGTAGTTCGAGGCGCTGCGGCCCGCCGGCAGCAAGCCCGCACTCTCGTAGAACCGCAGTGTCGTCGCGGCAGCCCGTTCAGGTGCGGCGCCGGTAGGCGTACACCGCCAGTGGCGCGAACACGACCAGGAAGACGGCCGACCACACCAGGGTCCCGATCGCAGGGGTGGCCACCGGCCCGCCGAGCAGCAACCCGCGGGCGGCGTCCACCGTGTGGCTGACGGGGTTGACGTGCAGCCAGGCCTGCAGCCAGCCCGGCAGCGTCCTGGCAGGCACGACCATGCTCGTCCCGAAGGCCAGCGGAAAGATCCCCAGAAACGCCACGGACTGCACGATGACTTCTTCCTTGATCAGCACGCCGATCAAGACATTGATCCAGCTCAGACAGAACCCCAGCGTCGTTGCGAGCGCGACCGCGGCCAACGCTGGCAGCAGGCCGGTGTGCACCCGGAAGCCCAGCAGGTAGCCGACGACGAACAGCACCACCGCGGCCACCACGTAGCGGAGCAGATCGCCGAGTACCGAACCGATCAGCGGCGCCGATCGGCTGATCGGCAAGCTGCGGAACCGGTCGAACACCCCTTTCTTGATGTCGGTGTTGATACTCAGACCGGTGGCCAGCATTCCCGTCAAGATCAACGTCATCACCAGGATCCCCGGGAAGACGTATTGCAGGTAGGCGTGAGTGGAACCGGAGACGGCGCCGCCGAAGAGGTAGACGAACAGCAGCAGGAAGATGACCGGCACGAACACCGCGTCGCTGAGTAGGCCGGGGTTGCGCCGTGTCTTGATCAGGCTGCGCCCTGCCAGCAGGAGGCTGTGCCGGGCCAGCCCGTACGGCCGCCGCCCGGCCTCGCGTGTTGTGGAGACGCTGCCGTAGGTCTGAACGCCGGTGCCGGTCATACCGCCGCACCTTTCTCCTCGTCCGTGTGTTGACCTGTCAGGGCGAAGAACACCTCATCGAGGCTGGGTAGCCGCAGCGACAGTTCGGTGACGCCGATCCCGGCCGCCTCCAACCGGCGCACGGCCTCGGTGAACGTGGTGTCGCCATCGACGGGCACGGTGAGCACGCCACCAACGGCGGGCTCGGGCAGGCGGCCGGTGACCGCGCCAAGGATCGCCGCGACCTCACCGAGCCGTCCGGCGTCGGTCGGGCGTACCGCGATGGTCTGCCCGCCCGCGATCTGCTTCAGCTCCGCAGGTGTGCCGGCCGCGATGACCTTCCCATGATCGATGACAGAGATCTCATCGGCGAGGGCGTCGGCCTCCTCCAGATACTGCGTGGTGAGAAGGACCGCGGACCCGTCACCGGCCATCGCACGGATCATCCGCCACACGTCCTCCCGCTTACCCGGGTCGAGGCCGGTCGTCGGCTCATCGAGGTAGATGACGGCGGGACCGCCGATCAGGCTCGCGGCCAGATCCAGGCGGCGGCGCATCCCCCCGGAATAGGTGGAGACCCTTCGCCCGCCCGCCTCGGTGAGCTCGAAACGCCTCAGCAACTCGGCGGCCCTGGATTGCGCCTCGGACTTGCGCAGGTCGAGCAGCCGACCGATGAGAGTGAGGTTCTCGACGCCGGTGAGGTCCTCATCGACGGATGCGTACTGCCCGGTCAGGCCGATCAGCCGACGCACCCGGCCGGCGTGCCGCACGACGTCGAACCCGCCCACGGTGGCCGAACCCGCGTCCGGCTGCAGCAGCGTGGCCAGAATGCGCACAGCAGTCGTCTTGCCCGCCCCGTTCGGCCCGAGAACCCCCAAGACGGTCCCGGGCCTGGCGGCCAGGTCGATTCCGGCCAGCGCAGTGGTCTTCCCGAATCGTTTGACCAGGCCCTCGGCCTGGAATGCGTAGCCCATGCGGCCGAGACTGCCTCGACCGGCTCACACCGCGCACACAGGCCACTCTCAGAGAGCGCAGGCGCTCGGCGCTGACACCGGCCGCCCCAGCGCCGCGCTTACAACACCCGGGGTGTGCGCAGAACGGTCATACCCCCCATGGCCGGGGGCACCACGTCGTCTGCCACATTGCTCGGCGTCATCATCGGGGCCGAAAGTCCCTGGCCGTTCACCGTCGTCTGCCGCCACGGTGGAGTCACATGGGAGGTGTGCTCATGGACAACGAGCAGGCCGGTTCTGTCATCGTGGTCGGAGTGGACGGATCGGAGCCGAGCAAGGACGCGCTGCGCTGGGCTGCCCGGCAAGCCCAGTTGACCGGCGCGGAACTGCGCGTCGTTCGGGCCTGGCGACAGCCCGTCAGCTACGGCTTTCCCGCCGACTACGCCGATGCCGACTTCGAAGGCGACGCGCGTGAGGACCTGGACCAGATCCTTGAGGACGTGCTCGGCGGTGAGCCTCGCATCTCCGTCACCGCCCACGTGGTCGAAGGCCATCCCGCACAGGTCCTGATCGAGACGGCCGACGGTGCGGATCTGCTCGTCGTGGGATCCCGCGGCCACGGCGCTTTCGCCGGGATGCTTCTGGGCTCGGTCAGCGCCCACTGTGCCCACCACGCGACCTGCCCGGTGCTGGTCGTCCGCCACACCGGCGCCTGAAAACCTCGCCATCAGGAGGCGCCTGGCGTGATCAGTCCCAGCCGAGCGAGATAGCGTCGCGGACCGCTTCGTCGACGGAGGTTCGCCGCCCGCATCGGCAACGCCACCCGCCCGCACGATGAGCTCGGCGATACACGCGCCGTCGACGGCAACGCTCCTGCATGTCCAGTTGGCCGTCGGCTGAGACGGTGGCGACGCGGGCAGTCGCTGGGACTGCAAGCAGGCCTCCTTCTTCGCTGCGAGACATTCCCCGTGGTTCGCGTTCGAACCGAAGGCTAGCGAGCCACGATCCTGACTCCGCCCTTCCGGCAGTCGTCGATGATCGTCTTCCTGGATTGGTCATTGGCACGCGCTGGTGTGAAGGTGCAGGTCCATCCGTCGAAGGTGACCGGCTTGCCGGGGATCTGTCCGGCCGGCATCGAGATCTGCGTGTTGAATACCTGAATGGTTTCGCGGCAGCTGATCGTGCCGCTGATGACATAGGCGATGACACTGTCGGGAGAGCCGATGACAGGACCGCAGTTGACGTTCTCGGTGCCGGCCGGTGTGACCGAGATGGCCGGAGCGGCCGTCGGCGTCTGCGGGTGTGGCGTGGGCACGTGGTAGGCGATGGCACCGGCGCTGCCGAGGTCCCACAGTTGGATGCCTTGCATGGAGGCGACGGCGATGGTCTGGCCATCCGGCCTCATCGCCAGGATCGGGTTCTGCAGCGCTCCGGCGAAGAGCGTGGCCGCGATCTTCGTGGTGGCGATACTCCACATCCTGACGGCGCCTTTCGCGGAGGCACTGGCGAGGAATCTGCCGTTGGGGGTGAAGACGACTGAGCCGATGGAGTCGTCGGTGATACCGGTTCCGAGAGCCACGGCCTTGTGCGTCGACAGATTCCAAAGGTCGAGGGCGCTCTGGGAGGACCGGTTGCTGCCGCCTGCCGCCAGGGTCTCGCCGCCAGGACTGAACGCCATTGCCAGGGATGAGTAGTCTTCGGCGGCCGTGGACCAGGTGGCGATCTGGGTCACGCCAGGTTGTTTCCAGAGGTGCAGGACGCCATCAGTGGTCTGAGCGGCGATGGTCCTGCCATCGGGGCTGAACACCGCCCCCATGGGCAGGCTCGCAGCGAGGGTTCCGGTCGTGACGTCCAGGACCTGAGTCGGGTTCTGCTGCATTCTGACGGCGATGGTCTTACCGTCCGGGCTGAAGGCGATCGCGTAAGGCTTGTCGGGCGTGTGCAGGGTCCCGACTCGTTTCCTACTCGCCACGTTCCACAGCGTGATGCCATCGGCGCACGCGGCCAGCGTTGAACCGTCCGGGCTGAATGCCAGGCAGTCGACAGGCCAGCCCGCGGCGACGCGAATATCGGCGATCTTCGTGCGCTTCGCCACGTTCCAGAGGCGCACGACGCCGTCGTACATCCCCATCGCGAGGGTGGTGTCGTCCGGGCTGAACACAACGGAGTACGCGCCCGCGGCGGCCGAGTACGGTGTCGGCGCGGAGTCGGAAAGGACCAGGCGTGGCGAGACGGATGGCTCGGTCTTCGCCGGGCCTGGCCCCGAGCCCGGGGCCAGGACGTAGTGACGGATCGCGACTGCGCCGCCGATCGTGACCACGAGGATGGCCGAACAGATCGCCGCGAGTCGCCACGGCATCTTCCTCTGCCCACTCACTTGGGCGCCTTCCCGGGAATGAATGCGGACGTCGGGCTGGTCTGGTGGAACCAGGGAAGCCCGGTCGTGCCCATCACACGGAAGCCTGCTCCGCCGTTGGTCAGCATCTTTTGATGCCGTCTGCCGCGGGCCGTCCAGCGCAGCCTCACATCGAAGGTGCAGTCACATCCGGTGTCGCTGACGCGCAGCAGATACAACTGCGGGTCGGCCTGGGAGATGTGGTAGTAGAAGCCTTGCGTGGATCCGTTGGATCCAGGAGCCGCCGATCGGAGAACCTGGGGCGAAGCGGCGTCGAGATCGGTCCGATACACCGCGGCGGTGCCGCCGCCGCCTGGGGACGGCGATATCTGAAGGATGAGCCCATGGGCGGCTGACGGCTTGCGGGAGCGGACGACCACCTCCAGGCCGTCCAAGATGATCGCTTCGCTGCTGTCGGTCTGAACCGGGATCTCGATCGCTGCCTCTCCAGCAGGGACGACCCCAGGCAGTCGGTCGATCGAGGTGCCGGCGCGTACGGGCTGGCTGATGCCGGGAAGGGATCCCGGCCAGTAGAATTCGAGGTTCCTCATATTGACGGCGCGACAGCACCAGTAGGCGTCGGCCTGCACGCTCCCACGGGCCGCAGAGCTGGGCGACATGGGCCGGGTGAGGATCAGAGCCGCCACCACGATTCCGACGATCACTGCCGCGACCACTGCCAGGCCGGCCGCGCCTTTGCCGCCGGAGATGTGGAATCCGCTCGGCGGCCCTTCATTGACGGTGAGGTTCCCGCCGGCCACGTTCGCACGGCCCTGCCCGGAGGCCGTGGCCCGCACACGGGTACGGCGGACGTCCGATGGTTCCGGCGAGGTACTCTCCGGCGGCACAGTCATCGCTCGTTGATCGTCTGGTCGCCACCGGCCATGTAGATCCTGCCGTGCCCGGACGCCCGGGCCCGCATCTCGATGCCGGCCCGCTCACCCCCAGGCGTCTCCGTGTTCGCTCCGCGGCCGGCGCGGGTCGATCGGCCACCGTCAGCCAGACCTGCACCACGGCCCCGATCACCACCAGCACGATCGTGGCCACCCACCACGCCACAGCCCAACGCTGGGTGAGCATCCCGGTCGCGACATTCACCGCGGCCGCAAGCCCGACCGTACCCGCCGCGGCAGCCCCTCGCTTGACTCCCGACCGCATTCCGCCTCCAAGGCAGCATCGAGACGCACCCACGTGACCCCACCTATTGGGATTATCTCGCGCTTCTGGCACTATTCTGGATTTCAGAGAAAACGAAGTTGATTCTTTATAATCGATTTCGGGCCGACCGGACAGGAATTACGGCCAGGGCGCCAATGGGACTTCTTGCAGCAGTTTTCGATCATCCAAAGAAGATGATCTCGGCGGGCCTCCGGTGGTGAACCAATGGCCAGGACCCTCTGGTGCCGGGCCGCGGTCCGCGTGAGTGGCGGTCGCTTTGCGAACTCGATTCGATACGCGACGGGGTCACGGCGGCGCTCGCCTTCCGAGTTTCGCGTCGGCTGAGAAACCCTGGCAGTGCGCGGTCGAACGGTGGCGGCGCCCGGTACTCGACTGGCCAATCCGAAAAGCGGTGCTCAGGGGGCGTGAGGCAGCGCCCGGCGGAACGGTGGTGGCGCCGGGTGAGGGTTGTCGTAGGCCGGGCGGCCTGAACCTGGGCGGCCAGGAACTCCCGCCAGGTTGGCACTGGCCCGTCGAGGCGCTGGATCGATACCCGCACCGTGCGGGATCGCCCACATCGTGAACCGCGCCCGGGCCAGCGGTCGAAGCCGTGCCCATCCCTGCGCCCTCCACGAGGCAAATTATTGCACTAGACAAAGATTGAACCCATGTTTAGCATGCTGTACATGCGTTCAATGCCTGACGATCGGACCGCCCGGGCGATCATCCGCGACGAGGCGTTGCGGTTGTTCGCCGAGCACGGGCCGGAGGCAGTGACGGTCCGCCAGATCGCCGCGGCGGCCGGCGTGTCCGCGGGTCTGGTCGTCCATCACTTCGGATCCAAGGAAGGGCTGCGTGAGGTGGTCGATCAGCACGTGCTGGAGATGTTCGACGCGATGCTCGGGGAGATGACCCGCCCAGGCGCCCCGGATCTTTACGATCCGGCCGCGAGTGGGTCGCTGGTGGAGATGATGCTGCGGCACCTGCCGCCCGACTCGCCGCTTCCGGCCTATCTGCGCAGGCTGCTGCTGAGCGGAGGTGACGCCGGCACGCGGCTGTTCCACCGCCTGTTCGACACCGGCCAGGCGACACTGAGCGCTCTGGCGGAGGCCGGTTTGGCGGTGCCAGGGCGTGACCCCGAGGTGCGCGCCGCGTTCTTGATGGCCAACGACCTCGCCGTCCTGCTGCTACGCGACCAGCTCACCGATGTCCTGGGCGTCGACCCACTGTCGGAGGAGGGCATCGCCCGCTGGGCCCGGGAGATGCTCACCGTCTACGCCGCCGGACTGCTGACCGAAGCCGACGACAACCCCGGGGGAGAGCAGGAATGACCACCACCACATCCGCCGCCGTGCTCGAAGCCCGGAACGTGCACAAGTCCTACGGCAAGCACCAGGTCCTTCGCGGTGCCGACCTCGTCGTAGAGGCAGGTCAACTGATCGCCGTCGTAGGGGAGAACGGCGCCGGCAAATCGACACTGCTCAAGACCCTTGCCGGCACACTTCCGGCCGACAGCGGCCAAGTGCGACTGACCGGGACTCTCGGATACTGCCCTCAGGAGCCCGTGCTCAACGACAACCTCACCGTCGACCAGCATCTGCGCTACTTCGCCGCTGCCTACCGCCTACCGGATCTGCGGCGGGCCGAGGAACTACTCGACCGGCTCGGCTACCCGCGATACCGGCAGCACGTCGCCGGCGCGCTGTCCGGCGGCACCCGACAGAAACTCAACCTGACGCTGGCGCTGCTCCACGATCCCGACGTGCTGCTGCTGGACGAGCCTTATCAAGGCTTCGACTGGGACACCTACCTGCGCTTTTGGGACCTGGTCACCGACCTGCGCTCACGTGGCAAGGCCATCGTGATCATCACCCACCTGGTCTTCGAACAGGACCGATTCGACACGCTCGCCGACCTGGCCGACGGCCGCCTCATGCCCCGCACGCTCACCGGGAAGGACCACCATGCCGACTCCTGAACTCGCGTCCGCCACCGGTTCACCCGCCGCCTCCCGTCCGGCGCCGGCGTTCGGGCAGTTCTCGACCGCGCTGCGGTTCGCCGTCCGGAATCAGACCCGCAACCGCCTGGCCGCGCTGCTGCTGGTGGCCTTCGTCCCGGCCTGGTACCTGCTCATGATCGCAATGGCCGGACACAAGCCCCTGAGCTTCCGGCTGTTCGCCACCCGCCAGGTCATCAACGTCGACGGAGGCCACCTCACCTGCTCAGCGCTGGTCTGAACTCCCTGACCATGATCGTCGGATTCGCCGTCTTCGACGCCGTCCGCAAAGCCCTCACCTTCGACAGGCGTCTGGTGTTCGCCGGCTACCGGCAGAGCGTCCTGATCGCCGCGAAGACGCTGGCGGTCGCCTTGATCGCCATCGGTGTCGCCGGATACACCGCCGCCGTGCTGGTCGCCTTCTGGCGCCCCGGGCTGACGGGCTGGCCAGCGATCTTCGCCGGATTCGCGGTCATCGCCCTTATCTACGGGGCCTTCGGCCTTCTCCTGGGCGTCACGGTCAAAGGCGACCTGGAGGGCTTCTTCATCATCATCATGGGCGGGCTGACCGACACCTTCCTGCAAAACCCCCTCGGCAACCCGCTTGCCAACAAACCCATCCTGCAGTGGTTCCCCTCATTCGGCCCCATGCAATTCGCCGTCGGCGGATCACTCGGCCACACCGCCCTGTGGCGTCACCTGGCGTTGGGACTCACGTGGGCCATCGGCTTCACCGCCGCCGGCCTCATCATCTTCCGGATCAGAACCCGAACCCGACGGCACACCACCTGACGCTCGCCGTTGTCGGCCAGCGCGCGACGTACCTCGAGCGGGACGGAGATGTGGTGGAGAGCCCTGCCTTCATGGGGGTGATGTGGTCATCTGCGCGGCCGTCATCAGCCGCTGACGAGCGTGCAGTTCCGGTCAGGCGGTCCGGATTGCGGTGTGTAGCCACCCCGCGGCGGGCACCCGCACGGCCTCGGCCTCGGCGAATGGACGAAGGGCAGCCGCGATGGCGGTGCGGGCTCGGCTCAGCGCCTCATCATCGGCACCCTGAACCAACGCACGCAGATTCCCGTTGAGCAGAAAGTCGGCGGCGTCGGATGCGGTCCCACCTATGGCGGCGTCGGTCTCGAATGGGACGGCTGACTCGCTTCGGAATCCCGCTATGGTCAGGATGTCGCGCACCTGGCCGGGGTCGGTGAAGGTGAGCACGCCGGGAGCCTGGGTGGCCAGGTTCGGGGTGATGCCCGCGGTCGGCAACGCGTCGAGGACGGGATTGCGCGTAGGGCTACCGTGGCAGACGAAAACCAGGCGACCATCGGGCTCGAGCGCGCGGCCGACATTGGCGAACGCGGCGACGGGATCGGCGAAGAACATCACACCGGCCCGGCTGATGGCCAGATCGAACGCCGCGGCCGGGAACCGGTGCACCTGGGCGTCGCCGAGCACGAAGGTCGCATTGGGCAGGTTTTCTTCGACCATGCGGCGCCGCGCGAGATCCAGCATCGGCTCGGAGACGTCGATGCCGGTCGCGTGGCCACGGACGGCGGCGCGAGCGGCGATGCGGGTGGTCTGGCCAGTGCCGCAACCGATGTCGAGTACCCGATCGTCCGGCGTAATGGCGGCCGCAGTGAACAGATGTTCGGTGAATCCGCCGGCCATCGTGTCGTACCGATCGGCGTTATGGACCCAGTGGACGGCGTCCTCGCCGTTCCACTGTTCAGCCTGGTCGGCGTTCGGGATGGTGGACGTCACCGGGACGCCTCCTCAGCCAGTTTGTCGGCGAAGTGGCGGCGGCAGCCGGCGCAGCAAAAGCCGTAGGTCGTGCCCTGGTGTTCCAGGGTGGCCACCATGGTGCTGGCGACCATGCCGCACACCGGGTCGATGAGCATGTTGGGATCGTCCGGGATCGGGGTGTCGGTCTTGGCGTCGCTGATCATATTCAGCAGCGCCGACTCATCGACGACGCGGCCGAACGCCCCGTATCCGCCCTCCGGCACGCCGATGACGTGGACCTCGACGCGCGGCTCGCGGTAGCACCGCTCCGGTTCGGGGTCGGTCTGCGAGATCGCTCGAGTGATGCTTGCGATGAGGAACGCGCTGATGGCCTTGCGCCAGGGGCCTGGTACGTAGACACGCGCCACGTAGCGGGGCGGCTCGGCCGGGCCCAGCGTACGCCCGCCGCCGATCCAGGTGCCGATCTCGTGCACGACCACATGGTTGATCGATTCAAGAAGGTCGAGCACGCCGGGATTGGCGCTGGACGCCTCGCCGGCGTCGATCACGTCACGGATGGCGTCCACGTGGGTCAGCAACTGCTTCATGGTGAGCCTCTCGGCAAGCCGGCGCAGCTGCTCGGTGTCGTACGTCCCGCGCGGGACGAACAGCTCAAGGAACATCATCTCCAGGTCCTCCGTGCGTGGTTGAGTCGACGCTGATCCGGGCGCGTCGAACGGTCTGATCGCACACGTTGGCGCGGCGGCCTGTCAGATGACTCTCAACCGGGTCACATCCGGCTTTCGGCGGCTGTCGAGCGGCGGTCAGCACACCAGCCGGTCGGCGATGGCGGCGAGTGCGTCGTCACGGCCGAGGCGCCGACCTTGGTCATAGGCCTGGTATGCACGTGGGTCGAGCGTGGCTCGCAGCTTGTGGCCCAATCTGCGGACGTCGGGGTTGCCCGTGGCCAGGGCACCGCGCAACGCATGGGCCGCGCCGAGCACACGGCGGCGTCCTCGGCGGCTTGGCGCCGCAGCGCGAGTTCCGCCACGCCCACCGCGACCTGCGCCGCCATCAACTCCCGCAGTCGGACACCAGCGGCCACCGCATAAGGCGCGTCCAGCACATCGATCAGCGGCTCACCCCGTCACAACGCCAGCGCCTCCCTCACCCGACGCCACGCCAGCTCGGCGTCCCCCGCCCGTAGCGCCCGCCTGCCTCCGCCGGCCAGTCGCTCGAACAGACAGACGTCCACCGCATCCGGTGGTAGATCAAGCTGATACCAACCACTCCCGGATCGCACGATCTGCCGTTCGGAAGCGCCTGACGCAGCCGCCACACCAGCGACTGCAACGCTGCCGCCGGATTGACCGGAGCCACCTCCGGCCACAGCGCATCCATCAGGGACTTCGCGGTGACCGGATGGCCGACGTCGACCGCGAGCCGGATCAACAGCGCCCTCAGCCGTCCACGCCGATATCCACCACGTTGTGGTCAGCGGCCACCTCCAACGGCCCGAGTATCGACACCCGCATACCAAAGACCCTGCCACGAGCAATGAGCCGAAGATCAGCCGACGGCGAGCGGGTGTTCCCACCGACCGACTCGTCCTGGCTGATCTGGATCGACCTGCGAATTCGTCGAAGATCCGGCTATCGGATCGCCCACGTACGTAGCCCGACCGGCCACCGGTGTCAGTTCCACGGAATCCGTCCGGTGCTGTGGCCTCGTGATGTTGTTCAGCTGGTGGGCTGATCGGCGACCTCGGCTACCAGTGACACCACATCGTCGAGGTGACCCGGGGTGGTCAGGTGGCCCATGCTGGGGAGGACCCGCAGGTCGAGGTCCATGGTCCGGCGCAGTGCCGGTGCCAGTCGCCGAGGTGGGAGGAACCGGTCATGCTCTCCCACCCCGACCACGCAGGGCCGGTCGGCGCGGCGGGCCAGCAGTTCGGCCGGCAGGGGCGGCGGGGCCAGGGTGGTGCGGCAACCGGCGGCCATGAGGGTCATCCATTCCACTTCGGTCTCGGGCGGGTCCTCACCGGGGGCGACGAACAACCGAAGCATGCCGCGGGTGTGTTCAGTGTGGGACGCAGCAGCCACCGGGCCGAAGCCAGCGCCAGTGTCGGGTCCACCGCGAGACGGATGAAACCGGCGGGCGAGACCAGCGCCCGCGCCGCGATCCGGGGTGAGCCGGCGACCAGGGCCACCGCCGCTCCCAGCGAATTGCCCACCAGCACAACCCGGTCCAGGTCCGCGACCGTCAGGATCTCGTCCAGTACCTGGCCGTACCAGGCCAATCTTCCCCGTCGAGGCCGGTGCGGGTCGCTGAGTCCGGGCTGACCGGGCAGATCCACCACCGTGGTCGCCCAGCGTGCCGACAGCGCCCGCAGCCATGGCAGGGCCACCGCGGCGTTGAAGCCGGTGCCAGGCACCACGACGACCCGTGGCCTTCGGCGTCCGGCCGACACGAGCGTTACCCGGCCGGCGCTGGTGTCGAGCGCCGTAATCGTGAGTGGGAGGTCGGCCCGCGCCAAAGCATCCGAACACCACTGCCGCACCGCGAGCCGGCGGCGCGAACTCTTGTACACGGTGGGCACTGCGCCAGTGTGCTCGGCGGCACCGGGTCCGTCCAATCTTCCTGACCCACTAGCGATGCCGCGGCAGCGCAGTTCGATCGGATCCGCCGAACCGGTTACCTATCCGACCTTCCTGGGCGAGGCATTAGTTCTCTCCTGCTTGCGCCGCGAGTGCCTGAGTTTCCGTAGGCGTCAGCTGGATTTCACGGCATCCATGGCGTTGGGACTCTGCCGGGCTTTGATGAGGCTGGCGACGGTGGTGACGAACATCGTCGCCCCGATGACGGCGAGGGAGAGGCCGGTCGAGATCTCCGGGACGTGCGGGAACCAGGTCGTGTGCATCGCCTCGAGGACGAGCTTGATGCCGATGAAGGCCAGGATGAACGCGAGCCCTTTGCTGAGGTACACGAGGCGGTCGAGCAGTCCCCGGAGGAGGAAGTACAACTGCCGCAGCCCCATCAGCGCGAAGGCGTTCGCGGTGAAGACGAGGTAGGACTCCTTGGTCAGCCCGAAGATCGCGGGGATGGAGTCGAGGGCGAACAGCAGGTCGGTCGATCCGATGGCGACCATCACGATCAGCATCGGGGTGATGAGGCGCTTGCCGTCGATGCGGACGGTCAGCCGGTGCTCGTGGTAGTCCTCCGTCGTCGGGACGACCCGGCAGATCCAGCGCACGAGGATGTTCTCCTCGTACTCGTCCTCGTCGGGCTCACCGCGCACCAGGCCGTACGCCGTCCAGATGAGGAACGCGCCGAAGATGTAGAACAGCCACTCGAACCGGGCCAGGGCGGCGGCGCCCACGGCGATGAAGATCCCTCGCATCAGCAGCGCGATCATGATGCCGATCAGCAGGACCTTGTGCTGGTTGGCCCGGGGAACGGCGAACCGCGCCATGATCACATAGAAGATGAAGAGATTGTCGACGCTGAGGCTGTACTCGGTGAGGTAGCCGGCGAAGAACTGCGCCGAATAGTCGGCCCCGACCACGAACAGCAGGCCGATGCCGAAACAGATCGCCAGGAGGACGTAGAACGTCACCCACGCGGTCGCCTGCCGCAGGGAGAAGTCGCGTGGCTTTCCACGGTCGACCACCCACAGGTCGAACATGATGAACGCGAGCAGCCCCAGCAGGGTGAGACCCCAGACCCAAAGGGTGACGTTCACAAGAACACTTCCTCCGGTGGCAGACAACGGCCCCGGAGGTCTCTTCCGCTCTCACTCATCGTGAGGACCGACAGCACCGGGCCGCATGTGGCTCCTGGGACCGTGGTGACGACACTGCCGCGAAGGAATACTCCCCTCCTGAGGGGCGACTATATCGGCGTGACGATCGCCTTCCGCGCCGACCGAGCGTTTCAGTTCGATGCCGACGGCCAGGAGGAAGACGGTCAGCAGGCCTCGGCGGTCCAGTGCTCCGCCGACAGGTCCAGCACCAGCGCGGGACTCCGAAGCGGAAGTCACGGATGTGGGCGTAGAAGGCGGCCCACGGACTGTTCGCCCATCCGGGTGCCGCCGCAGCGGCCGCCAGCAGCACTGGCCCACTGATCGTCTCGGTCTGCAAGGTACTGGCCGCCACCGCATGCTCCGGCCAAGACCTGTGGCCTGTGCCATGGGAAACACTACGGACATGGGCACAGATTCACCACATCCTGACCACCCCGTACTTCGGACGCGGCGGATACCGCTGGCGATGGAAATGACTTCCCGCTCACTCATCATGTGCACGAGGAGTTGTACACGGACTTGCGCCGCCTGGATGTCCTGGTCCCGCGCCCGTCAGCCAACCACAGCGCCCGCGATCACCACGTCGTCGAGGTGATCTGGTCCAACCGGCTCCTCATTGGGCAGATCGACCTCCCATCACGGCGCCGCCCGGCAGGCTCGAATCAGCTCGTGTTCTGTTGCCGTTGGGCTGACGGGAGGAGCACGCCCTCTCCGTCGTGGTGACGCGGTACGTCGATGAGCAGAACGGTGAACATCGGATCGTCCGTCGCTTCGCCGTGCGTCCGGCCACTGCGGTACTCCTGCGCCGAAACCATCCAGTTCACCCCTGCTCGGCGTCATCGGCGGATGGATGCCGGAACCGGATGGCGTCGTGCAACGCGGAGGCGGGGATCCCTCAGCTGTGAACGTATCGGTCAGGGCTCACTCGGCCTGGGCCACGTCCGATACTGCCGAAGCAACCCGCGATGGTGACCGCATCCGACAAGATCACGACCAAAGAGCACCCAGGGAGCACCCACGCCCCCTGAACGATCACTACATGATCCGCTAGCGGAAAGAAACCGCAGGTCAGCGGCAAGATAAGTGGTAGGGCGCCTGGGACTCGAACCCAGAACCTATGGATTAAAAGTCCACAGTTCTGTCAAGAAGGCGATATCGCACCGTGTTTCGCGCTGCCGGTACGTGTCGTTTGGTCCGCGTTCGCCGTCCCGTCTCCAGCAGATCGGTTCGATGCCGTACCGGGTGCTGCCGGGCGGTACCGCGACGTACGAGCACTCGCCGAGCACCCACGCAACCCGCTGACGGCCCTTGCCGGGTGCTGCATGGCCGCAATTCACACCCATGAGAGCAACCTTCCCTGCCGTGCACCACCGTGGTGGATGCAACCGGTGCCAGCCGCCTCGGTGGACAGGTCGAGCCCAGGCACCCCGCTTGTCGTCCTCGGTGGGCTCATTGCGAGGTTCGCGACTGATGCGGTGTGGTGGAGGAGGTGGTCGGCGCCACGGTGCTGCCGTGTCAGCGGATGGTGATCAGGCCTGTCTGGTAGGCGATGATGACGAGTTGTACGCGGTCGCGGGCGTTGAGTTTGGCGAGCAGCCGGCGGACGTGGGTTTTGGCTGTGCCGGGGCTGATGTGTAGCCGTTGGGCGATCTCGGCGTTGGTCAGACCCTTGGCCACGAGGGTGAGGACTTCGCGTTCGCGGTCGGTGACGGCCTCGAGCGCGGCGGGGGTGGTGGGGAAGGGGTCGGGTTCTGGTCTGGCCGCGAATTCCTCGATCAGTCTCCGGGTGATGCCGGGGGCCAGCAGCGCGTCGCCGGCCGCGATCACCCGGATGGCGGCCAGCAGATCCAGTGGTGGGGTGTCTTTGAGCAGGAAGCCGCTGGCCCCACCGCGTAGTGCTCCGTAGACGTATTCGTCCAGGTTGAAGGTGGTCAGTATCAGGACGCGTACGGCCGTGGATGATGTGATGAGGCGGGTGGCCTCGATCCCGTCCATTTCGGGCATTCGCACATCCATGAGCACGAGGTCGGGCAGTTCGAGCCGGGCTTGCTCAACTGCCTGTAGTCCGGTCGCCGCCTCGCCTACCACGGTCAAATCGTTGGCTGATTCGACGATGCCCCGCAACCCGGCCCGTACCAAGGTCTGATCATCAGCGACCACCGCACGGATCATGTGGGGTTCTCCGCCAGTGGGAGCCGGGCGGCGACCTGGAAGCCTTGGCCGGGCAGGGGGGCTGCGTGGAACCAGCCGCCGTAGAGGTTGACCCGTTCCTGCATGCCGTGCAGGCCGTGGCCGTGGACCGGGGGTGTGGCGCCGCCGCTGCCGTGGTCGGTCACCTCGATGGTCAGCTCGTCGGCCCGGTAGTCGATGACGGCGCGAGCTGTGGTGGTCCCGGAGTGCTTCACCACGTTGGTCAGGGCCTCCTGGATGATCCGGTAGGCCGACAGGTCGATCCCGGCGGGCAGGTCGCGGGGCTGCCCGCTGATGGCGAGTTCGACCCGTACGCCCGCTTGGGCGGTCTGCGTCACGAGCCGCTCCAGATCTGCCAGCCCCGGTGTGGGGGCGCGGGTGGGGCCTTCTGTCGCGCGGTCTGGATCCTCCTCGCGGAGCAATCCGAGCAGCCGGCGCATCTCCCGTAGGGCTTCCCGGCCGGTGGACTCGATGATGCCCAGCGCGGTGCGGGCCTCGGCTGGTTTTTCGTCGATCACGAGATGGCCGAAACCGGCCTGGACGGTGATCACGCTCATGCTGTGCGCGACCACATCGTGCAGCTCGCGGGCGATCCGTATCCGTTCCTCGGTGACCTGGCGCTGGGCCTTGTGCAGTTCGGCCTTGGTCTGCTCGGCCTGCCGCGCGGCCTGCTGCCGGAGCAGGTTCTCGGTGTAGGAGCGGTGCTGTCCCACCGCGAAGCCGACCGTCCACACGGTGACGAAGAGGAAGACGAACATGATCATGCCCCGGCTGGGCGAGACCGCGATCGCCAGTACCGGCGCCTGCGCCACGGCGAGCGCGATGAACGCGGTGCGGGGTCGGCAGATGGAGGCCACCGAGTAGAGGACATAGGGCATCGCCATGACCGGCGGAACCACACCCGCGCCGCCGTGGACTGGAAGCATGATCAGGATCGAGACGGTCATCGCGACGGTCGCGGCCAGCGGGTACCGCCGCCGCAGCACCACCGCCGCAGCGACCAGCGCGGTCCCGGAGAGCACCAGCAGGGCGATGCCCGGCGTGCGCATGTACTTCCACAACGACATCGGCATCAGCAGGGCACATGCCGCGGCGGCGAGGTAGTCCAGCGCCTGCCAGTGCCCGGCGCGCACCCACCTGAACAGTGGCGGGCGGGGCTCAGAATGCATAACCCGAGCGTATGGGCGCTTTCCCGGGTATGGCATCGCCCTGCGGGCGTATCCCCACAGGCATAGCCGCAGCGATGATCGCGCCAGTCGTACGCCCCTGCGCAGAGCCGAGAAAGGGCCCCGCCGGGGGACGATTCGCAGTCGCCTGGACCGGCACTGTGGAACGCGGGGTGAGGGACGCCCCTGGTCAAGGAGACCCAATGATCGAAGTTTATGAGCTCACCAAACGCTATGGCCCTGTCAAGGCCGTCGACCGCCTGTCTTTTGCGATCCGGCCCGGCCAGGTCACCGGCTTCCTGGGTCCCAATGGCGCGGGCAAGTCCACGACGATGCGGACGATCCTCGGGCTGGACACCCCCACGTCGGGACGGACCCTGGTCAACGGCGTGGCCTACCGTACGATCGAGAAGCCGCTGCGTGTCGTGGGGTCCCTGCTGGACGCCGGCGCGGTGCACGGCGGGCGAAGTGCCAGGAGCCACCTGGAGTGCCTGGCGGTCACCAACGACCTGCCGCGCTCCCGCGTCGGCAAGGTCCTGGAACAGACCGGCCTGTCCGGTGTGGCCCGCAAGCGGGTCCGCGGCTTCTCGCTCGGGATGCGGCAGCGACTCGGGATCGCCGTGGCCCTGCTCGGCGACCCGCCGATCCTGATGTTCGACGAGCCGGTCAACGGGCTCGACCCCGAGGGCATCGTATGGATCCGCAACCTGATGAAGTCGCTGGCGGCCGAGGGCCGTACGGTCTTCGTATCCAGCCATCTGATGAGCGAGATGGCGCTCACCGCCGACCACCTGATCGTGATCGGTCGAGGGGCCTTGATCGCCGACACCGGAATGGCGGACTTCATCCAGTCGAGCTCGCTGAACGACGTTCTCGTCCGTACGCCACAGAGCCGATATCTCGCCGACCTGCTCACCGCCAAGGGCGCCCAAGTCGTCGCCGAGCCGGACGGCGGGCTCGCGGTCACCGGCCTGACCACCGAGGCCATCAGCCAGGTGGCCGCCGCCAACGGCGTCGAGGTCTACGAGCTGGCCAGGCGGCAGGCATCGCTGGAGGAGGCCTACATGAAGCTCACCGACACCTCCGTGCAATACCGCGCGACCGACCCCGGAAAGCGTGGCAGGCGATGACCGCACAGCCTTCCCTACCCCAGCGCGGGGTACTGCGCTCCTTCCTGCCCGGGTGCGGGGTGCTGCGGTCGGAGTGGATCAAGCTGCGCTCGGTCCGCTCCACCTATCTGTCGGTGCTGTTCGCGACCCTCGTCGCCGTCGTGCTCGGCGTGCTGGCCACCTCGTCGGACGCGAGCAACTGGGCCACGATGACCGCCCAGGACAAGGCGCAGTTCGATCCGCTGGGGGACTCGTTCATCGGGCTGATCTTCGGCGAGCTGGCGTTCGGTGTCCTCGGGGTGCTGGCGATCAGCACCGAATACCGGACGGGCATGATCCGTGCGACGTTCTCGGCGGTGCCCCAGCGGGGGCGGGTCTATGCCGCCAAGGCGCTGGTGGTCGGCGTGGTCTCGCTGGTCCTCGGGATGCTGCTGGTCTTCGGGTCGTTCTTCCTGGGGCAGGCGATGCTGTCGTCCAAGCACCTCGATGTTCATTTGGGAGATCCCGGCGTGCTGCGGGTCGTTCTCTCCGCCGGTCTGTACCTGTTCGTGGTGACGATGATCGGATTCGGGCTCGGTGCGATCCTGCGGCACAGCGCCGGTGCGATCGCGGCCCTGGTGGCGATGCTCTGGCTCGCCTACCCGATCGGAAGAGTCCTCGATCACCTCTCCTACCTGCCCTCCCGGATGCTCCTGTTCAACATCGCAGACGCGATCACCAGGACGCACCCGGCCACCGGGAAACCCGCGCTGCGGATACCGTCCCTCGAACTGGCCTACTCCAGCCTCGCGCTCTACCTGGTCGTGTTCCTCGCGCTGGGCGCCTGGAGGGTCTCCCGCGATGCCTGAACCCGTCATGACGCTGCGATCAGGTCAGGCGTCTGTCTCGGCGCCCCCACGCCGTGGCGGGTTCCTCGTCACGCGGGGGATGCTCGTCTCCGAGTGGATCAAGCTACGCTCGGTCCGGTCCACCTGGCTGACTCTGCTGTGCGCGCTGCTGTTCGTGCTCGCCTTCGGCCTGTTCGACACCCTGTCGGTCACGGAGACCTGGAACACCATGTCCGCCGCCGACAAGGCGTCATTCGATCCGCTGGCGGAGGCCTTCGCCGGAATGCAGATCGGCGAGCTTGCCTTCGGCGTGCTCGGGGTCCTCGCCATCAGCGTGGAGTACGAGACGGGCATGATCCAGACCACATTCTCCGCCGTACCCAGGCGTGGGAAGGTCTTCGCGGCAAAGGCCGTGGTGGGGGGCGGCGTCATGCTCACCGCCGGCCTGGCGCTCGCCTTCGTCACCTTCCTCGGCGGCCAGTGGATGCTGTCCGCAAAGAACCTCGACGTCCAGTTGCAAGATCCCGGCGTACTGCGGTCCGTGGCATGCACCGGCCTCTACCTCGCCGTGGTCGGCCTGATCGGCTATGGCCTGGGCGCCCTGATCCGGCACACCGCCGGCGCGATCTCGGTCATGTTCGCCCTCATCTGGCTCACCTACGGCGCCACCCACGCCGTCGAGAAATGGTCCTACGTCCCCGACCGCTGGCTCCTCGTCAGCGCCTACCAGACCCTCTCCAGAATCCACCCGCAGTCGGGCACCAGCGCACTGCGGGCCCCGACGATCACCATGGCCTTCGTGGAACTGGCCATATACCTGCTCGTCTTCCTCGGCCTCGGCGCCTGGCGCATGTCCCGTGACGCCTAGATGAGTAGTTCCGAAGTGATCTCGGGGCGTGGCGTTCCGGCAGGAACGCGGAGAGGGTGTTCAAGATCCGTGTGTGACGGCAGAACTGAACACCCTCTTGACGGCACTGAACGTGAAGATCGACGACGAGATCGCCGGGCCGCGCCGGCGTGGCCGCCCGCCGCTGTTGACCGACTCCGAACTCATCTGTGCTTCGGAGCACCCCCACTTCCAATGATCTGAAGGAGTGCGTGTGATCTCCCCGCGAGTGGTGGGCACCGCCGCCCTGCTGGCCGTCGTGTCGCTGGCCGTACCGACTGCCGCCGAGGCCAAGACACAGCTCAAGACCCAGGCCCGGCCCCAGGCCGCCGCCCCGCCCCAGCTGACCCTTCCTGCGCCGACGGGCCCCTCCCCGCTCGGCACGGTGTCCCTGCATCTGGTCGACCGCTCAAGGAAGGACCCGTTCGCCGCGCCGGCCACGACCGCGAGCTGATGATCAGCCTGACCTATCCGGCCAGGAAGGTTGCCGCGTACCCGGTGGCGCCCTGGCTGCCGCCCAAGGCAGCGGCCCAGTACCTGCGCCAGGAGGGCCTGCCTCCGGGAGCCGTCCTGCTGCCGCAGACCCACGGGCACGAGGGCGCCCCCGCCGACCGGCGCGAGGGCCGGTTGCCCGTCGTGCTGTACTCCCCGGGCAACAACTCCTTCCGCTCGGCCAACAGTGTGGTGGTCGAGGAGCTGGCCAGCCGGGGATACGTGGTGGCCACGATCGACCACACCTACGACGGCCTGGTGGAGTTCCCCGACGGCCGGGTGGTGACCCCGGTTCCCGACGGCGCCGGGACCGGCTGGGTGGTCTATAAGCAGCGCATCGCCGACACCCGCTTCGTTCTAAACCAGCTCGCGGTGCTGAACCGTGGTGGCAACCCCGACGCCGAGCACCGCAAGCTCCCCAAGGGGCTGCACGGCCTGCTCGACCTCGGCCGGGTCGGCCTGTTCGGCTTCTCGGCCGGCGGGGCCCACGGTCGCATCCGCCATGTTCGAGGACCGGCGGATCAAGGCAGGGTTGGCCATGGACGGCCCGGTGGCGGGCCCGGTCGTCACCGCGGGGCTGGCCCGGCCGTACATGCTGATGACCGCCACCAAGGCCGTCCGCGACCGGATCCCCGACCTGGCCACGTTCTGGTCGAATCTGAAGGGCTGGAAGCTCAACATCAGGGCCGAAGGGGTAGAACACGCCTCCTACGGCGACCTGGAAGTGATCGCCCCACAGGTGGCGTCACTGCTGAAGTGGACGCCCGCCCAGCTCGCCGAGCAGATCGGCACGCTCGCCCCCGAGCGCGGCGAGGCCGTCCAGCGGGCCTACCCGCTGGCCTTCTTCGACCTGCACCTGCGCGGCAGGGGCCACCTGCTGGACGGCCCGTCACCGAGGTTCCCCGAGGTCACCTTCATTCCGTAGCGTCGCCCGCATGGCCGTTGGTCCTCGGGATCGGCGACCAACGCGGCCGCCGCCTGTGCCAGGTCGTCGAAGCCGGACGCGGAGGCCAACTCGCGGACCAGCGGCGCAAGCTCGGCAGACGACAGGGCGTCGGCGGCGCGCCGCAGGATGCGCAGCGCACCCTGGACGTCGCCAGCCCGGTAGAGCTCCTAAGCGTGGGGGAGCGGGGACGGTTCGATGCTCATGGGTCCTCCCGAGGGCGGTCGGCGGTCAGCCACGACCCGCCGAAGGGATGCCGGACGGCGGCGGGGCTGTGCGACGCCTGAGGACCCGTGCTCGATCGGCCGCTTCGCGGCAACCGGCAGCACGTTTACCGGACGGGGGCGGAGGCCGCCCTTCCGATCGTGGTCTCGGTCGTACATGCGTGATCATGACGGATCGTCACTCCGCTCGGCAACCGGCGACCGCGCCGGCTACGTTGCGCGCAAGCTCCGTAAGGCCAAAATGATCAACGAGGGTAGAGTCGCGGGCGTCCCTCGTGCGGCCCGGCCGCCAGGAGCGGTTCGCCGGCCAGGACGGCGAGCGCGACTACGGCCAGCAACCCGCCGGCGAGGGCCAGGGCACGCACGCCGAGCCCGGGCAGCAGCAGCCCACCGACGAGGGCACCACCGCCGATGCCGACGTTGAACGCGGCGGAGGTGCCCGCCGAGGCGACATCGGCGTTGCCGGGCGCCACCTGGAGAACGCGGCTCTGCAGGGCCGTGACGAGCCCAGGGAGCGGGAAACCCGACAGCGTGAGGAAGAGGACCGCCGCCCACGGCGTGGTCCCGAACGCGTACAGCCCGAGCAACGCCACCGCGAGCAGCGCCAGCGAACCGATCATCGCTCGTGTGGGAGAGCGGTCGACGACCACGCCGGAGCAGGCGATGCCGGCGCTGTCCGCGATCCCCTGCACGAACAGCAGCAGGCCGATCCGGTCCGGCGAGAAGCCGCTCACCCTGGTGAGGAACGTGCTGATGTACGTCTGCGTGGTGAAGAAGCCGGTGATGGCGAGCACGATCGTGACCACTAGCAGCCAGTAGCGGCGGGCGTCCGGTGTGTCGCCCGCGGCCGGCCCGCTCTCGCGCGGAACGACCCCCGGCATCAGGACGACGATCACCACGAGCGCGAGCAGGCCGAGGCCGCTGAGCGACAGGAACGCCACCCGCCAGCCGGCCTGGCCGCCGAGCCATGTACCGGCGGGCACGCCCAGAACCACGGCGAGTGAACCGCCGGCGAACACGGTCGCTGCGGCGCGCCCGCGCAGCTCCGGGGCGAACACGCCAGCCGCCGTTACCGCCGCGACGGGCCAGAACACCGCTTGCGAGAGTGCCGTCACGACGCGGGCCGCCAGCAGCATCCAGTACGTGGACGCGGCCGCCGAGATCCACGTGGAGACCACGAAGGTGACCAGCAACCCGGAGAGCAGCAGTCGCCGCGGTATCCGGACGACCGCGCTGGTCAGCGGCACGGAGACCACCGCGACCGTCAGGCCGTACCCCGTGACCAGCAATCCCGTGGACGACAGCGAGGTCCGCAGGTCCGCCGAGATGAGCGGAAGCAGGCCGACCGGCAGGTTCTCCGTGGTGCCGTAGCAGAACGCGGCCACCGCCAGCGCGACGACGACCCCGACCGCCGCCGACCGGCCCCGTGGGCTCTCGGCCATTAGGCACCCTCCACAACCGGTCACCGAGCGGTAGCGCCCACTCACGTGTCGAAGCGCTTCGACGCGTGAGTGTCGATCACCGGCGCAGGAAGGTCAAGAGAGTCAAGCCGCCGGGGCCCGCCCGCCCGGTGACGAGTCAAGATGCAGCACGAGTCGGCCGCGAACCGGAACGGTCCTGGGCGGAATGGGGGCTGTACTTGTTCGACGGTCCTCAGCCCGCCGACGCCGCCACCGCCGGCTACGGCACACATCGAGCGACTGGCCGCCGCCGAATGTCCGCCCTCACCGGTCACCGGTAGCGACCCTGGGCGAGGATTCGGAAACGGACGTATGTTCCTGGTGCGGTCGCCCGGCGTGGCCTTGGTCGGCCTGCCGGGTCCGTCGGCGGCTTCCTCGGACGACCCGGTTGGCGCAGGGTGCGGTGGTGGCCGTGGTCAGCGGGTCAGGGCGTCGTAGGTGACGGAGAGTTCGGCGGGGCCGCGCAGGATGGTGTTGGGGCGGTAGCGGGGCGGGTCGTCGGCCAGGCGGGGGTTGACCAGGCGGGTGGCGATGGCGGCCAGCGCGGCTTGGGCCTCCATGCGGGCCAGGGCGGCGCCGAAGCAGTAGTGGACGCCCCCGCCGAACGCCAGGTGCGCGTTGTCCGGGCGTTCGGGCCAGAACGCGTCCGGGTCGGCGAACCGGCGCGGGTCGCGGTTTCCGGCGGCGAGCAGCAGCCGTACGTGCTGGCCCGCGCGCACCGTGCGGCCGGCGACGTCGATGTCCGCGGTGGCGCGGCGGCCGGTCAGCTGCACCGGCGGGTCGTACCGCAGCACCTCCTCCACAACGGCCGGCGCGAGTTCGGGATTCGCGCGCAGTCGCGCCAGGACGCCGGGATTGCGCAGGAGCGCCAGAGTTCCGTTGGCGACCAGGTTGACGGTGGTCTCGTGGCCGGCGATGAGCAGCATGCCCAGGGTGATGGCGAGTTCGAGGAGGGTCATCCGGGTGGCGGGGTCGCCTTCGGTGAGCAGTGCGGAGATCAGGTCCGTACCGGGCTGTGCGCTTCGCTGGGCGATCATCGGCATGAGGTACTCGCGCCACTCGCGCTGGGTGGCCGTCAGATCGGCGAGTTCCTGTTCGGTGAGGGTCTCCACCGGGTCGAGTGCTTTGGTGAGCCGCGGCGAAGGAGTGGAAGACGGGTTCGTCCTCGGGTGGGACGCCCAGCAGTTCGCAGATCACGCCGACCGGCAGCGGGTAGGCCAGTTCGGCGACGACGTCCAGCCGGCCGGGTGCGTCGCTCGAACGCTCGTCCAGCAGCGCGGTCACGAGCGTGTCGATGTGCGGGCGCATGCCGATGATGCGCGGTGCGAACCGGTTCATGGTCTGCCGGCGCAGGGTGTCGTGGTGCGGCGGGTCGCGGAACAGGAAAGGTCCGGTGACCGGTCTACCGTCCGAGCCGCGCGGCGCGTCACCGGCGTCGGCTCCGGGGTCCTCCACGCTCATCCGGGGGTCGCGCAGCAGCCGGGTGATCTCCTCGTACGTGGTGACCAGCCATTCGTCCGCGCCGATCCGGTGGATCGGCGTGCGGCCCAGCTCGGTGAAGAAGGGGTAGGGGTCGTGGCGGTTGACCGGATCCAGGATCTGCCGGTAGACGGTCGCGGCGGCGTGGTTCGTCTCGGTGGTCATGACGGGTCCTTCCGGAAGGGTGAGGGCGGTGGTGCCCGGGCCACGGGATCAGGTGTCGGCGCCGGCGATGACGGGGCTGGTCGCCGAGGTCCGCGGGGCGACGGGGCTGAGCCGTGCGGGGCCGTCCGCGGCGTTGATGGCGGGCGGGAACGGCGCGCGCTCGGTGATGAGCGCGGCATAGCCGTCCAGCACGCGCGGGGAGTCGACCGCGACCGCGCCCACGGTGATCCCGGCGCGGCCGTAGGCGGCGACGAACGGACCGTGGTCGAATGACCCCTGGGCGAGCGCCACCTGGTCGGCGATGGCCGGCATGCCGACCGACTTGATGTTGAGCCCGAACTGGTCGGACCAGAACGCCGGCAGGGCATCGTTCCGGCGGACCTGCCCGGACGTGATGTTGTCCGCGACGGTCTCCGCCTGGTCGAGGGCGTTGCCCCAATGCTCGAAGGAGACCGGGCCGACGTCGAACCTCGGATGCCGCCAGTGGGCCACGTCGCCGGCCGCGTACACGCCGGGCACCACGCGCCCTCCGGCATCGAGCGCGCGGCAGGCCGCGTCGCACAGGACGCCGCGCTCGTCCGCGATCAGGCCGCTGCCGCGCAGCCACCCGGTGTCGCGCACCGAGCCGGTGGCCACGACCGCGACCCGCACGTCCAGCGTGGTGCCGTCGGACAGCCGTGCCCGCCGCAGCCGGCCGGACGCGTCCGCCTCCAGGTGTCGCACCGTGGTACGCACGCGCAGGTCGACGCCGTGCGCCCGTTGCCGTGCGCCGATCGCGGCGCCGACCAGGCCGCCCAGGGCGCCGGCGAGCGGCGCGGGCCCGCGCTGCGCCACGGTCACCGGCAGGCCGAGGTCACGGCAGCTCGACGCGACCTCCGACCCGGTGAAGCCACCCCCGACCACAAGCACCCGGCCGCCGGTCGCTGCGGCCTCGGTCAGGTCGGCGCGCAGCCGGTCCGCGTCGTCGCGACCGCGCAGCAGGTGCACCCCGCGCAGCGCGGCCTCGGTCGGCACCGGCCACGGACGGGCACGGGCTCCGGTGGCGATCACCACCCGGTCGAACCCGACGGCGCGGCCGTCGGCCAGTGCCACCGTCCGGGAGCGGAGGTCCAGGCCGGTCGCGGGCACGCCCAGGAGCCAGTCGGCGTCCAGATCGCGCGTCCGGGGGAGCGGCAGCCGGTCGGTGCCGAGCCGGCCGGACAGCACCGTCTTGGACAGCGGGGGACGGTCGTAGGGTTCGTACGGCTCGTCGCCGACCAGCGTCAACGTTCCCGTGAACCCGCCCCGGCGCAGCGCCTCGGCGGTGCGCAGACCGGCCAGCGACGCGCCGACGATGACCACCCGCTCAGCGGTGGCGGTGTGCAGAGTGATCGCCTGGACCGGGCAGGCGAGCGCGGCGCGACGCACGGCCGCCTCCGATGCCGCGCCGGGAGCATGGTCGTATTCCAGCGATTCTTCGCCGCGGAAATGGAACACCTCCGGTGCGGCGAACACGCACTGCCCGTAACTTTGGCAGCGATTCAGGTCGACAACGATACGCACGACGGCCTCGCAGTCCTCGGTTGACTCGATACGGGGTGAAACGGATTCCGGACCGGCGGCCCTGGACTCGCTTCGTCGGCGACGCTATGGCCTGCACCGATGAGCTGTCGTGGGGCGGCAGCCCCAACGCGGGTGGAGAACTCCTCCACCCGCGAATACGGCGGACGCCGCACGACGATCCGACGCGATTCTCGTAGCTTCGTGGGCAGTGGAATTCCCTCCACATTTGCAGCTCCATCGGCGAAAGGAAAAATCCGTGGGTTACGTGCGAGGCTTTCTTCCCTGGATCGCGTTCGACGCGGTATCGCTTTTCGGGTCGCAGTGGGCCGCGTTGGTCGCGCTCGTGATGAGCGCCTGCTTCCTGGTGCAGGACCGCCGGGCGGGGGTGACCGCGGACGCGCAGATCCTCGACTTCGGCACGATCGTCTACTTCGGCATGCTGACCGCGGTGGCCTTCGCCGATCCGCACTCGCCGTTGCTGAACTACGAGAGCGGGCTGTCGTCGGCGTGGCTGGCGCTGATCGCCGGGGTGAGCCTGCTGGTGCGGCAGCCGTTCACGCTGGGCATCGCCAAGCGCCGTACCCCGCCCGAGATCTGGCGCACCCCGCGTTTCCGGCGCACCAGCACGGTCATCGCGCGGGTCTGGGCGATCAGCTTCGCGGCCGGCGCGGTCGGCACGCTCGTCTGTGAGGCGACCGGCACCGGCCAGGTGGTCCGTGCCGTCATCCAGGTGCTCGCGTTCGGTGTCCCGGCGACCTTCACGCACCAGTACGTCAAGAGGGTCCGTGCCCGGAACGCGGCCACTGTCACCGCCGGCACCACCGCGAGCGTCCCGGCGGCCGGCGAATGACGGCCGCCGCAGCACCGTGCCGGACTCGGCCGATGCCGTCGACCAGCGCCCACGTGCGGGCGGCGTCGCCGTCCACACGGCCCCCTGCCGGCGCCCCGCGGGCCACGTCGCCCGGGGCGTACGTCCGACCCGGGCGCAGACGGTTCTCCACCCGGAGATACGGCGCTCGCCGCACGACGGCGACGCCGGCCGGCCGTAGTTTCCATCGCATCGGAACGAACGTCCTGAGCGGAGGCGAATCCAGATGAGCGGACCCGTGGAGATCGTGTTGATCGTGGCCGCGGTCGGCTATGTGCTGGTCCGGCGCCTGATGGGGGAGCCCGCGCAGGCCAAGCGGATGCTGGTCCTGCCGGCCGTGTTGAGCGTGATCGGGCTGTCCGACGTCTCGTCGCAGGTCAAAACGCCGTTGTCGCTGCTGTTCCTCGTCGCCACGGTCGCGATCAGCGTCGTTCTCGGTCTCCTGCGCGGCGTCAGCGTGCGGATCTCCGGCCGTGACGGCCTGGCCTTCGTCCGGTACACCTGGGTCACGGTGGTGTTGTGGCTGGTGAACCTGCTGATCAAGTTCGGCGCGAACGCCTGGCTCGCCGCGGCCGATCCGAAGGACGGCGGCGCGGTCGGCAACAGCCTGCTGTTCACCCTCGGGCTCGGCATCCTCGCCGAGGGTCTCGTGGTGCTCTACCGCGCGCTGCGCGCCGGCCACACCGTGATGTGGGCCCAGGGTCAGGATGGCGCCCCACATCGGATGTCCCCGTTCCTGGACGACCTGCGGCGCGGCCTGAACGACCGCGGCGACGGCCCCTACGATGACCGTGCGGCCGCGTGGAACAGCCGTCCCGGCCGGACGCGCGACCGCCGTCGATGATGATCGGATCCCCGGAACCATGACCACGCCGCAAGAGCGGTCGGCGGCTCGACCCGAGTTCTTCCGGGACGAGCTGATCCGGCCGTTCGTCACGCTCGCCGCGCTCGGTGTCGCCGTCGTCCAGTGGCCGCAGACGCAGGTCCTGTGGCCTGCGGTCGCGGTGCCACTGTTCGTCCTCGCCTCGATCGCCGCACTCGGCGCGCTGTTGCCGTGGACACGGCTGACCGGCCGTCAGCGGCTCGGCGCGGCGACCGCCTCCATGCTGCTCGGCGCGTTGTTGCTGCCGCTCGCGCACCACACGGCGACCACGTCACTGTTCCCGTACGTCGCGGCCGCCACGGCGGGCGCCAAGCTGGCCTCGCGCAAGGCCGCCGCCGGCGTCGCCGTGGCCGGTTCCCTCGTCGCGGCGGGCGCGACGTGGGTGGACACGTCGCTGGCACCGGGATCGGAACAGTGGCCGTGGTGGCTCGCGCTGACCGTCGGCCTGCCCGTCTACGTCGGCATATCGCATCGCGATCGGCTCGAAGCCCTGCGCAGCGCCCGGCACGCGGCCGAAGAGGCCCACCGGGCCAGGGAGGCCGAGGCGCGGGAGGCGGCGCTGATCGAACGCGGCCGCATCGCGCGCGAGATCCACGACGTGCTCGGTCATTCGCTGTCCGGGATCGCGCTGCAGTTGGACATGGCCGACGCACTGCGCGACAAGGGCCGTGACGAGGAGGCCACGGCGGCGATCCGCAAGGCCCGCGCGCTCGCCGTCGACAGCATCGGCGAGACCCGCCGCGCCGTCCACGCCCTGCGCGAGGACACCCTGCCGCTGCCCGAGACCCTGCGCCGGCTCGCCGACCACGGCGAGGTCGCCTTCGCGCTCACCGGTGAGGTGGCCCCGGTCGGCGCCGAGGCGGCGCACACGATGGTCCGGACCGCCCAGGAGGCGCTGACCAACGCGGCCAAGTACGCCCCGGGCGCCGAACGCACCCTGCATCTCGCCTTCACCGCCGACCGCGTCACCCTGACCGTGCACAACGGGCCGGCCACCCGGGCCCGCCGCGCCGATCTTGCCGGCGGCACCGGCGTCGGCCTCGTCGGCCTGCGCGAACGCGCCGCCCTGCTCGGCGGAGCCCTGCGCGCCGGGCCGGCGCCCGAGGGCGGCTGGACCGTGGAGATGGAGCTACCCCGATGACCGAGAACAGCCCGATCACCCTGGTGGTCGCCGACGATCAGGCGACCGTCCGCGAGGCGCTCGCGGTGATGCTCGACCTGGCCGACGACGTGACCGTCGTGGCCACGGCGACGAACGGCGCGCAAGCCGTCGAGGCCGCCGAACGGCACGGCCCCGACGTCCTGCTCATGGACCTCAATATGCCCGTCATGGGCGGGGTGGAGGCGACCAGGCGGATCCACCAGGCCGGTCCGGGCACCGCCATCCTCGTGCTGACCACGTTCGACGACGACGAGTCGATCCTGGCCGCCCTGCAGGCCGCGCCGGCGGCTACCTCACCAAGGACGCCGACCGCGACACGATCCTGAACGCCGTCCGCACCGCCGCCCAGGGCCAGACCGTGCTCGCCCCCGCCGTCCAGCGGCGCCTGCTCGCCCTGGCCTCCCGTTCCGCGCCGGCCGCAGCGTCCCACGACGACGGCCTCGGCCTGACGCCTCGCGAACGCGAGATCCTCGGGCTGATCGGCGAGGGCCTGCGCAACCCGGAGATCGCCAAGAAACTGGTGATCAGCGAGGCCACGGTGAAGACCCACATCAACAACCTGTTCACCAAGGCCGGATTCCATTCCCGCGCCGACGCCGTCCGCTACGCCCTGCGTCACCAGCCCTCCGGCGACCGGCGCTAGCGGCTCGAATCGAAGAATCGCGGATGATTCGGCCGGGGCTACGCCGACGGCCTTTGTGGTCCGCCTTATCCCGTTCCTTGCACCCCTGGGGAGCCGGTGTCGCCAGAGATCATCTTCACCTTTGATGATCGGGTCCGGGCTCTCAACGGCGCCTGCATGCTCGGCCCCGGAGTGATGGCCATCGCCGACTGCTTCGCCGGTCTGATCTGGCGCGTCGACCTGGCCGCCGATATCCGTAGCGCCACGGCACGGGTCTGGCTGGCCCACGACACCATGGCCTTCGACCCCGACAGCGGAGTGGCGCCGCCGCCCCAGCCGGGCGTCAACGGGGTCCGTTACGGTGCGAGGACCGGCTACCTGTACTACACCTCTACCGCGCAGAAGGTGTTCATGCGGGTCCCGGTGGATCCGGTGAGTCTCGATGCGGTCGGTGACGCGCAGGTCGTCGCCGCGATCAGCGACGGCGACGATTTCTGCCTGGATGAGGACGCCGGGTTCGCCTACGTCACCCGGCACCGCGCCAACACCCTGGACCGGGTTCCGCTGGAACCGCGGCGTGGCAGCCAGGTCCGGCATCTGGTCGGCGACCCGTTCGACCCTGTCCTGGCCGGCCCGTCCAGCGCCGCCTGGGGTCGCGGGCCCGGCGAGCACGGCCGGGTCGCCTACATCACCACCGATGGGGGCACCACCGCGCCACCCGACGGAATCGTCCGCAAAGCAGCACTGCTGCGCGCCGAACTACACCCGGCCGGGACGCCGTCATGACCCGGCGCGGCCAGATCGTCACCGTCGGCCCGGTGGCCGTCGAGACATATGCCGACGGAGACACCGACGGCCTCGACGTCGTCCTCCCGTCCTACGGCCGCGATGGCGGGGAGGATTTCGACCGGTTCGCCGCGGCCCTGGCCGGTGCCGGCCACCGTGTCCTGCGGCCCCGGCCCCGTGGCATCACCCGCTCTGCCGGGCCCGCGACCGGTGTCCCTGTTCATCCCGCCCCGCCACAGCGTCAGCGGTGCGTACGGTCGGGAGATGGCCGTTGCCGCCGCGAGAACGAACGGCACGAGTAGGAACAGCCCAGGCACCGAGCACGCGGCACACGCCTACGGGAACGAGCCACCAGCTGGTCGCGGCCGTGGTGATGCGGGAACGGACGCGCGTGCCGTTCGCGCCGCGCGGCTCAGTCGAGTGCGGCGATCGCGGCATGGAGTTCGTCGAGTGCCTGGCGTGCGAGGTCGGCGAGCGTGTGCTTGTCGGCCGGGTCGGACCAGTGGTCGAAGGCGCGGTGGAAGGCGCGGACGCCGAGTTCGGCGGCGAGACTCGCGGTGGGGTCCGGCACGCCGCGTTTGTGGAGTGCCTCCGTCAAGGCCTCGGCCAGGGTGGCGCGCTTGGACGCCGCGCGTTCTTGCAGTTCGGGGTTGGCGGCGATGACCGCTCGGACCTGGGCGCTGAACTCGCGGCGGTCGTCCGTGAAGCCGGCCGTGAGGGCATCGAGCGCCGACGCGACCGCCTGAAGGGGAGTGGCCGAGTCCGGTGCCACCGCGACAGCGTCGGCTATAAGCCGGCTGTGGACCTCCTGCCCGGCGAACAGCACCTCCCGCTTGTCGGAGAAGTGGCGGAAGAAGGTGGTCTTGGTCAGGCCGCCGGCACGCTCGGCGATCTGGTTCACGGTGGTGGCGTCGTACCCCTGCTCGGCGAACAGGTCGATCGCGGCACGCACGAGCCGTGTCCGCGCGTTCGGTTCCCATCGACCCATGGGGACAGCATAGGTGATGTGACTCGGTCACGTCACGCTGCTACAGTGACGTTACCAAGTCACATCACGCCCACCCCGCGCGGCGGGGCGGACGCCTTATCCCGGGAGAAGTGCTCATGCGTGTCTTCGTCACCGGCGCCAGCGGCCATATCGGCTCTGCCGTGGTGCCCGAACTGCTCCAGGCCGGGCACGAGGTCGTCGGCCTGGCCCGATCCGACGCCTCGGCCGCCGCTGTCAAGGCCATGGGTGCCCAGCTACGCCGCGGCGATCTCGACGATCTGGACGGCCTGCGCAAGGCCGCGGCCGAGGCCGACGCGGTCATCCATCTCGCGTTCGACCACGGCGCCGTCGCGGCGGGGAGGTTCGCCGACGCCGTGGCCGCCGACCATGCCGTCGTACGTGCCTTCGGCGAGGCGCTGGCCGGCAGCGGCAAAACCTTCATGGGCATCGGCCTGGGGGAGACCGGTGACGCGCAGCGCGATGCGGCGATCAACGCCAACCCCCGCTCTGCCGTCGCGCGCACCATCGCCGGGTTCACCGAACGCGACGTACGTGCCGTCCTCGTCGGGATCCCGCCGGTGACCCACAGCACGCGGGACCGGCACGGCTTCATCCCCATGATGATCGGGATCGCGCGTGAGACGGGCGTGTCCGGCTACGTCGACGACGGCGCCAACCGCTGGCCCGCCGGTCATGTCCTGGACGTCGGCAGCCTCTTCCGGCTCGCGCTGGACAAGGCGCCGGCCGGGGCCCGGCCGATCGCCGCGGCCGAAGTAGGCGTGCGGGCGCGTGAGATCGCCGAGACCATCGGACGCCACCTGGGGATCCCCGCCGTGAGCGTCCCGGCCGAGCGCGCCGCCGACCACTTCAAGGGATTCCCGTTCGCCGCGCTCGACATCACAATGTCCAACGAGGACACCCGGCGGCTACTGGGCTGGGAGCCGGTCCACCCCGGCCTGATCGCCGATCTCGAGCTGGGCCACTACTTCACCACCGGCTGACCCCCGCCGAGGGACCTCCCTGGTGACCGGCGCACGCGTCCCCGGCGCCATAGCCGACAACGCCCACCATCGGGCGCCTTCGCCTGCGGTGCGCCGTCGGCAAAGGCGCGCGATGAAGGGCCTCCTCCTGCCGATCGGGCCGGGATGCGCGGGGCGGCGCCGCTCGGCGAGGCTCGACCGCCGGCGACCGCGGCGGAGGACGAAAGCGGCGAGGGCCTGGAACTCCGGTGGGGCATCGCGGCGGTCAACACGAGACTGCCACGCGGACCGAGGAGAGCCTGGGCGTCAACATCGAGGGCCTGGACCTCGCCGGTCGCCGCTGTCTCGTCCAGGCCAAGGGCGCGCACCAGGGACCCGCCACCGCGGCCAGGCACGTAAGACCACGTGCTGGAGACCGTGTGGCGCAGAAACCGATGCACATTGAGCGACAGCCGGGTCGACTCGGACGCGTCCTCATGGCCGGTGCCGCCCGTGACCGGACTGCCACCCCCGGCTCGACCCAGACGAGATCGCCCAGGCCGCCGCCTGGCTCCTGAGCGACCGCGCCTCCTACGTGAACGGAACAGCCCTTCCGGTCGACGGCGGCATACAGGCATGAGGATCTCCCGGTGCCCGTCGGCGTTCACCCCGGTCGCGACCAGCACGTGAAAGGAGTCCGATTTCGTGGCGCGGGTCAACAGTCTGGCCCGGGCCGGTACGCGACCGGGCGCTGCCAGAGGAAGGCCGGCGACGCCGACCTCCTAGCGGATCAGCCGGCCGCGATGGCTTCTTGACGAACGCGCAGCCGGTAGCGCCGCGGTGCCTCGCCAACGACCCGTTTGAAGGCGGTGCTGAAGGCGCTCTCCGAGCCGTAGCCCAGCTCGGCGGCAAGCGTCGCGACGCGGACGTTGTCGTCGCGGAGCGCCCGCTGCGCCAGCAGCATCCGCCAGTGGCTGAGATAGGTGAGGGGCGGTATTCCGGCCACCTCCCGGAAGTGCTCGGCGAACGTCGTCCGCGACATGGCCGCCGCCCGCGCGAGCTCGACCAACCCCCAGGCCCTTCCTGGCTCGGCGTGGATCAGCTCCAGAGCGGGCCGGAGCCGCTCGTCGGTGAGCAGCCGCAGCCAGCCCGGCGGAAGATCGACCTGGCCGACGTATGCGCGCAGCGCATCGAGCAGCAACAGTTGACCGTACTGTCGGATCGCGAACGCCGAGCCGATCTGGTCACCGGTCACCTCGTCGAAGAGCCGTAGTAGGTCGGCCCGCAACGGCTCGGCGCCGGAGACCGATGCGCGCACGTGCGCCACCGGCGGGAGAGCGCCGAGCAGCAGTGCCCGGCCGGCCTCGTTGACGTCGACGCAACCGCCGATGAGCACGTCGTCGGTGTGATGATCGGCGCCGACGAACTGGGCCGCGGAGAAGTCGGACTCCGGCTGGACCTCATGGCGAGGCTCGTCGCCCGCCTCGAAGGCCACATAGGACCGCCCCATCAGGATCGCCACGTCACCGGGCTCGAGCTCGACCGGGCGGTCGACACCGTCCGTCGTGAGCCGAGCTCGGCCGCTGACCATCGCGAAGAACTTCACCGGGTCCACGAGCGATCCGCGCGACCACCAGCCACCGCGCGCCGCGATGCCACCAGTCAGGACACTGCGCACCTGGACCAAGTCGAAAATCTGCGATAGCCGATCAATCGCCATGTTCGTACTCTCGCGCAATAAATCCGAACGGACAAGTATTCATAGTACGCCGCTGGGGGCGCAGGCTGGGAGCGACACTGACGGAGAAAGAAGGAGCCCATGCGCTACCGCAGCCTCGGTCGGACCGGCATCAAGGTCAGCCCCTACGCTCTGGGTGCGATGATGTTCGGCGCCATTGGTAACCCCGACCACGACGAGTCGATCCGGATCATCCACAAGGCGCTCGACGCCGGGATCAACTTCGTAGACACCGCCGATGTGTACTCCCACGGCGAGTCGGAGGAGATCCTCGGCAAGGCGCTCCGGGGTCGCCGCGCGGACGTCGTACTCGCCACGAAGGCGCGGATGCCGATGAGGGACGAGCCCAACCACCAGGGCGCGTCCAGGCGCTGGCTGATGCGCGCGCTGGAGGACTCGCTGCGCCGCCTGGAGACCGACTACCTCGACCTGTACCAGATTCACCGGCCCGACCCCGACACCGACATCGAGGAGACGCTCTCAGCACTCACCGACCTGCAGCGCGCAGGCAAGATCCGCGCGTTCGGGACCTCCTCACTGCCCGCCTCGGAGATCGTCCGTGCCCACTGGGTGTCCGAGCGGCGCGGTCTGGCACGGCTGCGCACCGAGCAGCCGGTCTATTCGATCCTCAACCGCGGGATCGAGCGCGAGGTGCTCCCGGTCGCGCAAGAGTTCGGCATGGGCACACTCGTCTGGTCCCCGCTCGGCGGCGGGCTGCTCACCGGTCGGTACCGCAAGGGAGAGCAGGCCGCCACGCATCGGTCGCGGTACGGCTTCCAGCACCTCAGGGACGACCAACGCCTCGACGTCGTCGAGCAGTTGATCCCACTCGCCGACGAGGCGGGACTGTCGCTGACCCACCTGGCAATGGCGTTCGTCCTCACCCACCCGGGGGTCACCTCCGCACTTATTGGTCCGCGGACAATGGAGCAGCTCGATGACCTGCTCGCCGGTGTCGAGGCCGCCGTTGGCGACGACGTCCTTGACCAGATCGACAAGATCGTGCCGCCGGGCGCCGACGTCGGCACCCTCGATATGGCCTACCAGCCGCCCGCGGTTCTCGTCTCGACTCTGCGTCGACGTCCGCACGGTGAGCGCTCAGCCGCTTGATCGGATGCCGTTGTCCGTCGCGGGTGTGTACAGCCACTAGTGCCGCATCAGGCAACGTTCGCCCTGTTGACGACCTCGCGTAGGCGTTCGTCGGCGGAGGAGACGAAGGCGACGTCGCCGGACGCCACGGCGGATTCGAGGGCATCGATGGCGTCGCGTAGCGGCGCGAGGTGTGGGTGCCGAAATCGTGGGCCGGATCGGTGGCCGTCCTGGCCCGTGCTTGGGGTAGATCCGGCGCCGTTTCACGAGGTCGGCATGCCAGCGTGGGGGCGTCCGCGGTGTGATGAACAGGCGATGTCGGGGGAGTAGCCGCGCGAGCGCGGAAAGGATCGCCGAAAGAGTGACAGAGCAGTTAACAATCTGGACAGACCCCGCCAGGGGCGGCGGCCCGGGTTCACAGGCTCGGTATCAGCGAGTAAATTTGAACGTACAAATTCTGAGGTCACCCTGCCGGGCCGAGCCGGGGCCGTCGGCGGTGAATGGCGAGGACCACAGGGGATCGGGAGAGGGAAACGAGGAGAGCGTGGCCGAGAGGGGACAGTGGCAGGGGAAGTCCGATCCGGGGCAGTCCGATGCTGCGGATGCCATGGGGGCGGCTGCTCCGACGCTCATCGACGTCGCCAGGGCGGCGGGGGTTTCCCGGCAGACGGTCTCCAACGTGCTGCATGCGCCCGACCGTGTCCGCCCGGTGACACGGGAGCGGGTCGAGAAGGTCATCGCCGAGCTCGGCTATCAGCCGAACCGCCTGGCGCAGGCGCTGCGCGCCAACGCGTCACGAATGATCGGCTATCGCATCAAGCCCCTTGCGCCGGGCGCACTCGCCTCGTTCCACGACCGTTTCCTGCACACGCTCGCCGAAGTCGGCCTGAGCACCGACCGCCGTCTGCTGCTGTTCACCGCCGACGATCCGGAGTCCGAGGTCGCCTCCTGCGCGCGGCTGCACCGCAGCGGCGAGGCGGACGGCTTCGTGCTGTACGACCTGACGGCGAACGATCCACGGCCGCAGGCTCTGCTCGAACTCCGCGTGCCCTTCGTCGCGTTCGGCCGCACCTCGGAGGGGACGGACGGGTATTCCTGGGTCGATGTGGACAACGCGTCGGGTACTGCTGCGGCGGTCGACCACCTGATCCACCGCGATCACCGGCGCATCGGCTTCATCGGCTGGCCTGCCGGCGACACCATTGGCGACCGTCGCGCCCAGGGCTGGCACACGGCGATCGACCGGCATGGGTTGGGCGCCGATTGCCGTGCCCTCGACGTGCGGGGTGACGACTCCGTCGGTGCTGGCGCCCAGATGGCGCTCGCCCTGCTGGGACGGCCGGAACCGCCCACGGCGATCGTCACCGCTACGGACACGCTCGCGGTGGGTGTGCTGCGCGCCGCCCAGCAGTGGGGAGTTGAGGTCGGCCGGGACCTCGCCGTCGTCGGCTTCGACGACACACCCACGGCAGCGGCCCTGGACCTGAGCAGCGTCCGTCAGCCCATCGAATTGGTGGGGCAACGCGTCATGGCCGCGCTGCTCGGCAGTCCTGCGGGCCTTCCGGCGGACGTCCGGGGCCGGCTGAACGGCGCGAGTGACAATCGCGTTGAGGCCGGCACGCGCGGTGAACTGCTCACGCCGCAGCTCGTCGTACGGTGGTCGAGCGCCAGCCCTGCACCGCGGACCCGTCCCAATTCGCTCAACGGTCGCTGAACCCGATCGGGATCGGCGATCCCGCTGACCGGCACGCCATGTTCCCCGCCGCCCCGATGAGGCCACCGCACGACTTCGAGATCGGCCGCTCAACCAAAAGACCGTGTTCAGCGAGCTCGCCGACGAGTGAAGATACCTTCGTGCGGCACCGCACAGTCAGCTCGGACGGTCATAGCGGGACAGCATGACCCGCCCAGCTCACCTGCGTCAATACCTCGATAAGAGCTCATGCATTCGTTTTATGAACGTTCCAATAGCAGTGAGTGGCCATATTGACACTTAGTGCAATATTTTGCGGTATGGTCAGCCGACGGAACCTCCAGCGGGGACCGAGCTGTATCGGCGGCGGCCGACTGCGTTGACGGTCGAGCAGGGCCGCAAGCGCGTCGTCGTGGCGAATCTGATCTCTGTGTGCGTGCATCGCCATCTCGTCTGAGCAGGTCAGCCCGCTTTTGGGCGCATCACCGCCGGGCGATTCGTGAGGCTGCAGACAAGAGCGGATTTCGGGCGAGTTCTAACCATGCTCTTGATTTGCACGTTCAAATATGTCATCAATCACGTACCCGCCGGACTGCCGGTGGCGACGGTCCTTCCCCCAAGGAGTGACATGAGACGACGACGCAGCAGATTGCTGCTGGTGGCGAGCGCGGTGCTCGCCTGCGCCAGCGGCTTGGTCACGGTGACCGCGGTGACATCACAGGCGAGCGCGACGCCTGCATCTTGTGTTGTCGGCGTGCTGTGCGAGGCCGAGCAGGCCACGCTCACTGGGGCGGTCGGCACGGGGTCCGACCACAACGGGTACACGGGCGCCGGGTTCGCCGCGGGGTTCACGGCGACGGGCGCCGCCCTGACCGATGGCCTGGACGTGGCGACGGCAGGCACGTACGAGCTGCGGGTGCGGTACGCCAACGGGACCGGCGGTGACGGGCAGCACGCCACTCGCACGCTCAGCGTCTCCCTCGACGGCGGCGCGCCCACCACGGTCACGCTGCCGACCACACCGAGCTGGGACGACTGGGCGATCGCCACCGTCCCGTCATTGACGCTGACCGCCGGCAAGCACACGCTGGTGATCACCCGCGGCAACAACGACTCCGGCAACGTCAACATCGACAGCTTCGCCGTCACCACCCCAGGCATGCCATATCCCACCCCGCCCCCACCTCCCAGTTACATCTGCGGCAGCACGACCAACTCGGAGTGGGCGCACGGCACCACGGCCTCGGCAATAGGCTGGGCCGGCAACCATCAGGGCGTCGTCGCCTGCCTCGCCGGCAGTTTCGTTGTGAAGAACACTCAGCAGCTCTACGGGTATGGCGTCTACAACAAGACGACCACGACCTGGAAGAACGCGGAGGGCTACCTGCCCGCGCTGATCACCAGCTTCAAGGCAGACGGCGCCAAGGTCAGCATCACCAACTTCGGCGACAAGGTCACCATCGGCGGCAAAGACTTCGTCGCCGTCTACAGCCGAGTGGCCGTCACGAACAACAGCACATCCACGATCACGGTCGACCCACAACCCACGCCGGGCCTCGTGGCGTTGAACAACGCCTCGAACGACGTGCCGGCCGGGCGGACCGTCGTCCACGACTACGCGGTGTTCTCCGACGAGTTCGGCGCCACCGTCCCCTACCCCTCGGATACGCAGCTGCGCGCCGCCGGTGGCTGGGCCCAGCACTACGCCCACATGCGCACTTACTGGAACAAGCAGTTGCGTGGCATCGCCGAGATCAAGGAGCTACCGGACCGCACGCTCATCGACGCGTACAAGACAGGGTTCATCTACACCCAGATAACGCGAGACGGCCCCGTGCTCAAGACTGGTGTCAACGGCTACGACAAGGAGTACAGCCACGACGTCATCGGCATCGTCGCCAACATGCTCACGCAGGGTTTCCAGCGCGAGGACTCGCTGACCGCGCTGGACCTACTGCTGCGGTTGCGCGACGTCGTCGGTCCGCAGGCGCAGTACGACGACGGCATCTGGAAGTACGCCTGGCCGTGGGCGATCTACCTGCAAAAGACCGGCGACCTGGCCGGCGTCAAGGCGAACTTCGCCACGCCGGGGCCGGCCGGGGACGCCGCACAGCCAAGCATCAAGGCCACCGCCCACGCCATCGCCGCGGCCCGCACCGGACCAGGCGGGATCATGCACATGACCTCTGACATCGACTCCAACGGCTACTGGACGATCGACGACTACTCGGCGCTGATGGGGCTGGCGGCCTACCGCTGGCTGGCGGAGCAGGTCGGCGACAAGACCGAGTCGCAGTGGGCGACTAACGAGTACACCAGCCTGCTCAACGCGGTGAACACCACGCTGACCAGTACGATCACGAAGTACCACTTGAATTACCTGCCGTGCTCGATGGTCGAACCCAACGACAAGAACCGGTGCTCGAACCCCAAGGACGCCAACTGGGCCGCGCCGTTCCTGTTCGGCCGCTGGGCCTGGGACGGCTACCTCTTCGGCGCCCCGATCCATGGTCCCGGCAAGGATCTCATCGACGCGACGTACGACTATGGTTTCGGGCGGCTGGCCGGGATCCTGCCGCCGAACACCTTCGGTGGGTACGGCAGCCAGGACTACACGACCGCCTACAACGCCGGCTACGGCGAGTGGGGTCTGGCCGGCAACGCGCACCGTGACCAGAGCATCCTCAGCTACCAGTTCATGATCGCCAACGCGCAGTCCGGGCCGTACTCGTGGTGGGAAGAGATGAGCGGGCCGGACCCGAAGTCGCCGTGGGTGGGCAACCACCCCGCAGACGGCGGCGGTTCCTCCCCGCACGCCTGGGGTGCCGCGGACGCCAACATGGCGCTGCTCGACTCGCTGGTCGTCGAGCGCGGTGACGGCACCCTGATCGTCGGACGGGGTGTGCCGAAAGCCTGGATCGGCAACAGCCGTAAGCCGATCACGGTGGACAACATGCCGATCACCGGCGGCAAGCGGCTCGCCCTCTCCATCGTCAGCCGCGGGAAGCAGGTCGTGCTGACCCTCAAGGGCGACCCCAGCGCCGGACCGATCCTGTTTCAGCTGCCGGCGTTCGTCGGCAACATCGAAGGGGCGAGCACGGGCAAGGTCGACGCGAACTCCGGCACAGTGACCCTGCCGGCCGGCACGCGGTCCGTCGTGGTGACCCTGAACCACGTGACGTCCTAAGCCGTCACGAACAGGTGCCTGTGTGCCGTCACGTTCCAGAGTGACGGCACACAGGCGCCTTCTCAGCGTTGATGTCGGCGGCTGCACCGTGCGGGAACGGTGCGGGCGATGGGCTCGACATCAACACCGAGTGGGTCTCGTTCTTGACCTACGATGGCTCCGCGATCCCATCAACCCGCCCGCCACCAAGCTTCTCCGCGGATTCCGCCAAAACGGGGGACGCTACTTCAACACCGACGAACGCGACTTCGTCGCCGTCTACAGCCGTTAGCCTTGCACGAATTCGTAGGTGTAGAACACCAGGCCGTCACCGATCTTTCGTGTGTTGACCAGGTGCATCGGCTTCTTGTCGCTGGTCTCGTCGAAGATACGCAGCCCGGCTCCCAGCACGATCGGGAAAGCTACCAGCCGTAGTTCATCAGCCAAGTTGTGTTCTATCAGTGTGCGAACGAGTTGATAGCTGCCGTAGACCAGGATTTCCCCGTCCACTTTCCGCTTCAGCTCCGAGACCTCTTTCACCATATCGCCGCCCAGGACCGTGGCGTTGCTCCACTGAGGATCCTCGAGAGTCGACGACACGATGTACTTGGGGAGGCTTCTCACTCTGTTCGCCCATTCGGGGCTCACGCGGCCTTCCGCTTCATTGCGCGCAATCATCCGGTCCGCGAACCACTCACTGGTCCGCCCGCCCAGCAGTAGCGCCTCGGCACCCAGCGCTTCCTGCGTCTCGCGGGCGACCCAGTCTTCGAGGTCGTTGGCCCCCACGTACTGGTGGAACCAGCCGCCCCGCTCGAAGCCCTCCTCGCCGTCCGGGTCCTGCACCACGCCATCGAGTGTGACATTCGAGGTGATGACGATCTTTCCCATTTCCGTACTCCTTTGACAATGTTGTCGGTCATTACTGGTCTCGACGGTGCGCCGTCGATGCGGTCATGGCGTCGCTCACGAGGCGGCGGTTTCCATCGCGGGGCCGACTTCGACCCCGCCGCCGACCCGCAGCACCGGGCAGTCCTTGGCCAGCGCGAGCGCGGAGTCCATGTCCGCTGCGGACACCACCGAGTGGCCGATCATTCGGGAGCCGCTGCCGCCGACCTCGCCGAGCGAGGCGTAATCGGTCACCGCGTGGCCGATGTCCACCAGGGCCGCGCCGAGCCCGCCGAACCAGGCTTGCCAGTCGGCCGGTGTCCCGGCGTTGGGCCTGTAGCCGGAGGGCACGCGGTAGGAGAAGACGTAGTTGGCCATGATCTGTGGTCCTGTTCTGTGTCCGGGGCCGCGCCCCGGGACTGGGACCGCCTCCAATCAGGTAGACGCCGGCGCGGCCATGAATTTGGGCGCGGAGACACCGCCCAATTCGCGGGCTCGACGGCGTCAGTATCGGTATGCAAGCCGAACGCGGCGCTGCGGAAAGTAGAAGTGCGAGGATGCGTGCCGATGGAGATGGACACCACGGATCTGATCGCTCGGGCTCGAGCCGGCGACCACGACGCGTTCCGCGACCTGGTCCAGGGCCACTCCCACGAGTTGCAGGTGCACTGCTACCGCATCCTGGGATCCCTGCAGGACGCCGAGGACGCGCTCCAGGAGACCCTCGTGTCCGCCTGGCGTAACCTCGGCGAGTTCGGCCAGCGGTCCTCGCTGCGGACGTGGCTCTACAAGATCGCGACCAATCGGTGCCTGGACATGTTGCGCGCCGACAGCCGACGCCCCCGCATCGCGCCCCCGCTGCCCGAGGCCACCCTGCCCGAGCCCACCGGTGCCGGCGACCCTGCCTGGTTGGAGCCCTACCCCGACGTCCTGCTCGACCACCTCGTCGACCAGCGCCCTGGACCGGAGGCCCGCTACGAGACGACCGAGGCCATCTCCCTGGCCTTCATCACCGCCCTGCAACTGCTGCCCCCGCGCCAGCGCGCCGCGCTCGTCCTCCGCGACGTCCTGGGCTACCACGCCGCCGAAGTCGCCCAGATGCTCGATGCCACCCAGGAATCGGTGCAAAGTGCCCTCAAACGCGCCCGCGCCACCGTCGACAACCACCTCGCCGACGACGGCAGCACCGGCAGTGGCAGGCCTGCGCGCCAACCCGACACCGCGGCCGAACACCGGCTCGTCGCCAGGTTCACCGACGCCCTGGAACGCGCCGACCTGGACGCACTGATCGAACTGCTCGTCACCGACGTGAGACTCTCCATGCCCCCGGTCATGCTGGAATACCGCGGTCTCGACTCAGCTCAACGCCTCTTCTCCGCCGTCGTCTTCCGCCCCGGCCGCACCTACCGCGTGGTACCCACCCGCGCCAACGGACAGCCCGCCTTCGGCGTGTACCTGGCCGACCCCCACGCCGGCGTCTATCGCGCCTACACCCTCCTGGTCATCACCACCGCCGGCGACACCATCACCGCCATCACCGGCTTCAGCAACACCAACCTCATGACGCGCTTCGGACTGCCCCGAGCCCTTCCCCAAACAGACTGACGGACTTCTGCGGGGCGCCACGCCGTGGCGTCTGTTCACTGGGGTATCGATTGATCGGATAGACAGCCAGCCTTGCTCCGGCAGCGCCGGGCACCGAACCCCGGCGCGGCCGCGATCCACCCCGCAATCGGCTACCCGGTTCGATCAAGGAAGGAACGAGGTTATGCGGAAGGTAATCGAGTACGTTCTGGCCTCGGCGGATGGCGTCACCGAAGACCCCGTGGCCATGGGGGTCGGCAACTACCAGGATGAAGCCTACCTGCGGGATGGCCTCGGTCTACTCGAGTCGTGCGACGCCCTGTTGTTGGGCCGCAGCAGCTATGAAGCCTTCGCCAACCTGTATGGCGGCGGCGGTACTCACAAGCCGATGTGGGCCGACCGGCTCAACGAAATCCCGAAGTACGTGTTCAGTTCCACGCTGGACAAGGCTGACTGGGGCGACCCCACCATCATCCGAGGCGACGCCGTCGCCGAAGTGGCACAACTCAAGCAGCAGGACGGAAGAAACCTGCTCATTCTCGGCCACGGCCGGTTCGGGGAAGCATTGCTCCGCGAACGGCTAATCGACGTGATCGACCTCACTATCTATCCCTTGTTGGTAGGCAAAGGACAGCAGCACTACTTCCGCGCCGGGCAGGACGCCGCATTGAAACTCGCAGCTGTGAAGGCTTTCTCACAGGTTGTCAAGCTGACCTACGAGGTGCAGTGATAACCGACCGGCAAGCCGCGATCACGTCACCTTCGAAGAAGACCGTCTCGGCGCCGAGCCAGTACACCAGGTAGGTGAGGGTCCGGATGTTCTTGGTGTAGTCGGGTCGGCTTTCTAGCTGGTAGCGGCCGAACTCCTCCACCAGGCGCTGGGCGGCTCCCGTCAGCGGAAGTTCCTTGAAAGACATGCTTCGCTGGTTCGTCGCCCGCCGGGAACACCGGCATCGGCCCGCCCTTGCCGGTCGGCAGATCGAGCATCAGCTGCATGGCTCTCCTCATGGCGGGCCTGGCTTCGTCGAGCAGGCGGTACGGATGGCAGTCACGGCAGCGGCCTTCAAACGCTCCGCCGTGATCGCTCTCAGCCAACGGCCGGGGGCAAGGACGCCTTTGACTTCAACGGCGGCGTGAAGGCCGGCTTCTTCACCGCGGTCAGCACCGCGGGTGCGGTGGCCTGCACGGCTGGGGTGGTCAGCCAGTTCAGCTGGTCATCCTGCGCAGCTCCGCGACCGGCTCCAGCGGCCCGTCCAGGTCCCCGCGCATCCGCCCTGTGAGCAGATGGCCGACTCTCTGCGAGGCCAACGCGCCCGCGTCGGTGGGGGTTGCTCCCGCAGTATCCATCAGCGCGAACAACCCCGGCCAGATCACCTTGGTCGACGAGGTGTACCCCCTGGTGCGGCGGCGTCGTCCGGACTCGGGCTGATCCGGCCGGACGGCTGCGGCGTGACGGCGGGGCGGGTCAGCGCAAGATGTTCGGTTTCGTGCGGGGCTGGTTCCAGATCTGGAGGAGGCACCCGGACGGCTTCGTGTGGAACCGCAGGCGGTAGTCGCCGTGGCCCGCGGGGAGCGGCGGCAGGGGCAGCCTCCGTCCGGCGAGTTCGTGCAGGACGGCGTGGCCCGTGCCGAACCGGCAGCTCAGCTCCACGATCCGGTCGTAGGACCGGTCGGGTTCTGGGGGTGTCGGGGAGATCGTCACGGACAGGGCTAGCTCGCCGTCGTGGATGGGCGGCCAGAACAGCGCCGAGCCCGGAACGGCGTCGATGAGGTCGGCGGACTCGGCGTAGGCGGGGACGGGGAGGATGTCGCCCACCGAGCGGGTGCGGTCGAGCAGGGCGAACTGGCCGGCCCGGATCCGGAGCGTGAGGTCGAGGTGCTCGACGTACGCGGTGGTGCGCCGGTCGGGGGCGAAGTCAGCGGGGACGCCGCCGGGGAACCCGCGCGCGGCGATGAAGGCCGTGAGTTCCGAGTCGGTCACCTGGAGGGCGCGTTCGGCGAGGCCGGGGACGTCGCCCGGTTCTGGTCGCTCGAAGGTGGACATCACGAGGAAACCGCGGGTGCCCGGCTCCGGGGGCCGCCAGCGGCTGACCTGGATCATTCCGCATCTCCGGCACGCGGTGCGGTTGATGTTGACGGTCCGTCCGTCCTCATCGGTGTCCGTGGCGGTCACTTCCAGGCGGTTCTCGTCGGGGATGTCGTGGTCGTGGCCGCAGGCGCGGAGGATCTGCTCCATCGCCACGTCGTCCCGGTTCGGGAAGGGCATCATCGGTGGTCACCTCGCGGGCGGGAGAGGAGAGCCCGGCGGCGCTCGGGGGTGAGGGCGGCCGCGACGGCGGGGTCGGCGAGCAGGGCGACGGGCGCGATGTGGTCGGCGCTTCGCGGCCGCCAGTGAGCGAACGCGGCCTCGACGTCCCGCCAGAGGGCGTCGGGGTCATCGCCGTGCTCGTCCACCGCGGCCCTGACGAGGGCGTCGAACTCGGGATTGCCGTACGTCATGTGGGGCTCACCGCTTCGGAGGCGGGCCTGGTACTCGCCGATGAGCAGGTGGAAGTCCGGACGGTCGGCGATCATCGCTGAGTGGAGGACCGAATTGGTGTTGGGGAAGGTGTTCTGGGCGTGCTGGGCGAACAGCAGGGGCAGGAACTCCTCGGTGAACAGCGGATCGGTCAGAAAGCCGTCGAGCATGAAATGGGGAGACACCAGCCGGCCGAGCGACTGCCCGGCGGGATGGTCGAGGAAGAGCTGGAGCTGGGCGCGGAGCGCGGTGGCGCGGTCGCTGCCGAACTCCTCCGCCTTGGCCAGGGTCTCCTCGACGCCGTCGACGCGGCCCGCGAGGGTGTCACGGCGCGCCTGTTCGACCGTGGCGTCCCACGCGTCCCGGACCTCGCCCTCCGGTTTGCGCATCCGGTGGAACTCGGCGTAGAGGTCCTCCATCAGCGCGTAGAAGGACCCGAACCGCTCCGGTGGTGCGGCCTGCCAGGAGAACAGGCTGTAGGCGGCCCATTCGCCATCCTCACCGGCGTCGCCGGGATCGAGGAACAGGATCCCGGCGTCCGCGTCCCGGGAGATCAGCAGGCCGCGGGAGAGACAGGTGCCCTCCTGCGGATCATCGTCGCAGAGCTCCGCCCAGCTGTCCGCCCAGAAGGGCTCGATGTCGCGGAGCCAGCCGATGTCGGACGTGTCGCGCATCCGCCAGACGAAGATCCCGGCGTCGCGCCAGCCGTCCGTCGTCAGGAGGAACTCGCGGTAGGACGGGGGCAGCCGCATGCCGATCCGCTCCTCGGCCGCGGCGACGGCGTCCTCGGTGGCGGGATCGAAGCCGAGCCAGCGGGTGCGCGTCACCTCGGGGTCGGGTTCGGTGTCGGCGCTCCGCACCCATTCCTCGCTCCAGCGCGTCAGCCACGGTCTCCATTCCATGGCGGGCATCCTGCCGACCGCGTACGACATTTCCAGCGAGTATGGGCGGCCACCTGGCGGTGGTGGTGAGCGGTCACGGTTCTGGCAACCAACGGTCGTCGGAACTGGCGGTAGGCGGCCAAGCCGATGTGGTGTGTGGGTGCGGGCAGTGCAGCGTGTACGTCGGCGGTGAAGGCGATGAGGGCATCGGTGCGGGGGTCGTTCGGGGCGAGCATGCTGCTGACCAGGTATTGGCCTTCCCGCAGGGCCCGGGCGTTGCCGGTGGTGTAGGCGCTGGGCCGGCAGTGCAGGACGTGTCCGTGCCCGGTCATACCGTCGATGTGAAACGACGGCGCGGCGATGTACTCCTCCACCATCCACTCGTCGGGCCGCTTGTCGAGTGCCGGCGCCGCTCCAGATGAGCATGACATCACCCTGCTTCATGTCCGCGCCGTTGCGCGATACGAGTGGACATTCACCGGCGACAACCCCTAAGTTTGCGGCTCCTTTAGGGGTTCCGACGGTCGTTCCGGCGCGATATGAATGGCGTTGAGCGGACTAAGAAATCGGTGCGGGAATGACGTTGGGCAACGAGAACGCGAACCTCGTCTGGCAGCTCATTGAGGCTGCGAACCTGAACGACGAGGAGATCCTCGGAGTCGCCCACCGACTGCCGTACGGGAACGCCTCGGAGGTGTCGTGTAAGGAGCTGTTTCTCGACATCCTCCCGCAGTACCTGATACCTGACTATCCGGTCCCGAAGGGCTCCTCGCCCATTGATGAGACGACATGACCAGGCGGGCGTTGATCACTGGCATCCGTGGCCAGGATGGCTCGTACCTTGCCGAGCATCTGCTCGCCGAAGGCTACGAGGTGTGGGGACTGGTTCGCGGGCAGATCGAGCCGCGGATGCCACTCGCTCCCCACCTGGGTGACGAGGTCCACCTGGTCCGCGGTGACCTCCTTGATCGGGACAGCCTGATACGGGCGATCGAGCAGTGCGAGCCGGACGAGGTGTACAACCTGGGCGCGATCTCGTACGTGCCGCTGTCCTGGCGGCAAGCGGAGATCACCGCCGAGGTGACGGGTGTCGGCGTGTTGCGGATCCTCGAAGCGATTCGGGTCGTCTCCGGCGCGCGCGGCTCGCAATCGACCACTGGGCGGCAGATTCGCTTCTGCCAGGCGTCTTCGTCGGCGATGTACGGCAAGGTGCGGGAGACGCCGCAGAACGAGCTCACGCAATTTCACCCGCGTAGTCCGTACGGCGCCGCGAAGGCGTACGGCCATTACATTACGCAGAGCTATCGCGAGTCGTACGGTATGCATGCCTCGTCCAGCATTTTGTTCAATCACGAATCACCGCGGCGGGGTCGAGAGTTCGTGACCCGCAAGGTGTCCCTGGGCGTGGCGCGGATCAAGCTCGGCCAGGCTACCGAGCTTCGGCTGGGCGACCTGGACGCACAGGTGGACTGGGGTTTCGCTGGTGACTACATACGTGCGATGCACCTGATGTTGAGCCAGGACGTGGCGGACGACTATGTGGTCGGCACCGGGCGCATGCACAGCGTTCAGCAGTTGGTGGAGCTTGCGTTCTCGTGCGCCGGGCTGAAATGGCGCGACCACGTGCGCGTCGACCCCGAACTCGTGCGACCAGCCGACGTGGTTTTGCTGTGTGCCGACTACAAGAAGGCAGAGCTCAAGCTGGGCTGGCGGCCGTCGATGTCCTTCGAGGACCTGGTGGCGCTGATGGTGGAGAGCGACCTGCGACTGCTGTCCACGACATGACGAGTACGGGCGAGAAGGAGCTGCGCGGGGTGAAAGGGCTCAACGAGATGAACTGTCAGATCTGCTCTAGCAAGGCGCTCGTACACGTCAGCTCGCTCGGGCATCATGCGCTGCCAGACGTGTTTCTTACACCACGCCAGGCGACTGAGTCATTCACGGTCTACCCGCTGGACCTGTACGTTTGCAGCCAGTGCTGGCTCGCACAGATCGGCTACACCGTCGATCCAAGTCTTCTCTTCAGGGACTTTGTCTACACCACGGAGTCCAACCCGGCTTCGAAGCCGCATTTCGAGGGGCTGGTCAAGTCGTTCATCGAGCGCTTCCAGCTCGGCCCGAACGATCTCGCGGTGGATCTCGCGAGCAACGACGGCACCCTGCTCGAGCAGTACGGGAACGCGGTTAAGATCCTGGGCGTAGACCCCTCGTCGGCGGCGGAGAGAGCCATCGCAAAGGGTCTGCCGACAATCGTAGATTTCTTCACCGAGGACACAGCCCGGCAAATCTTGGCGACGCATCAGCCGGCCAAGATAGTCACCACTATGAACGCGTTCGCCCACATCAAGGAGCTGGATGCCTTCATGGGCGGCGTGCTGGCGCTGCTCGCCAAGGACGGTGTCTTTGTAAGCGAGTCTCACCATCTTCAGAACGTCATCGCCAAGATGCAGTACGACCTAATTCACCATGAGCACCTCCGATTCTATTCCTTGAGGCCGCTGATGGTGCTATTTGCTCGTTATGGACTCGAGATCTTCGATGTTGAAGAGAATGAGATGCAGGGCGGGTCTATTCTGGTCTATGCCGCCCGTAATGGCGCCTATCCGGCCTCTGCGAACGTCGCGAGGATGCTCGAGCAGGAAACGGCCGCCGGCCTCTATTCGGCCGTGACCTATGAGACCTGGGCGCTTCGACTGATTCAGTCGAAGCAGCGGCTCATGTCTCTCTTGTACAGTCTCAAAGCCAAGGGAGCGAGGATCGCCGGTATCGGGGCGTCTGCCAAGGGAAATACCATCATCAACTACTGTGGCATTCGACCGGACATACTCGACTTCATCACAGAAATCTCCGAGCTGAAGTTGGGGAAGCTCGCTCCTGGTTCGCTGATTCCTGTGGTTGCTGACCAGGAGCTCCTGGAGCGGCAGCCGGAATTCGCGCTGATCCTGACGTCGAACCTGAAGGATATCGTCATTCGGAAGCTGAGAGAAAGAGGGTACAAAGGTAAGTTCATTGTTCCTGGTGACGTGCCTTCTATCGAATAGAAGACCGCATGGGCCTGAGAGGATCAACATGAAGAGGGCTCTGATTACCGGCATCGCCGGGCAGGATGGCAGCTATCTGTCGGAATATTTGCTGTCCAAGGGCTATGAAGTCTGGGGTATCGTTCGGCGTAACTCGGTTCCGGAGAATCAAAGCTCCAGAATTGGCTCGCTCGGCGAGCTTCATATCGAGTACGGGGACCTGCTCGACGTCTCATCGCTCGAGCGGTGCATGCGGCTGGCGTCGCCAGACGAGATCTACAATCTCGCGTCCCAGAGTCATGTCCGGATCAGCTTCGACATCCCGCAGTTCACGGTTCAGGCAAATGCCGTGGGCCTGCTGAATTTGCTGGAGGTCTATCGAAGGCTCGCGCCCGAGGCCCGCTTCTACCAGGCGAGCTCATCGGAGATGTTTGGAAACTCGGTGGACTCGGATGGGTTTCAACGCGAAACGACTCCCATGAACCCGGTGAGTCCGTATGGGTGCTCCAAGGTCTTTGGCTACAACATGGTTCGCAACTATCGAAACAGCTTCGATCTCTTCGCGGTCAACGGCATCCTATTCAATCACGAGAGCCCTAGACGAGGGTCGAACTTCGTGACGAATAAGGTGGTGAAGTCTGCCGTTCAGATCAAGTACAAGCTCGCGCAGCAGTTGGTCCTCGGCAATCTGGATTCGTACCGAGATTGGGGTCACTCAAAGGACTATGTGCGCGGGATGCATATGATCCTCAATCATGACCTGCCGGGTGATTATGTGATCGCCACTGGGCAGACACACTCGATCCGAGAGCTCTGTGAGTACGTCTTCGGCCGGCTGGGGATGGACTACCGAGAATATGTCGTCCAGGACGCCAGGTACATGCGCCCAGAAGAGCTCACGTATCTGCGAGGCGATTCGTCCCTCTTCCGGAAGACGTTCGGATGGGAGCCCGAGTACACCTTCGAGGCGTTGCTCGACGAGATGATCGAGCACTGGGAGTCGGTCCTCGGGACATCCCGACACGCCTGGAGGAGAACGGACTTCCGGCAGGGGCAGCGCTTGTAGGCGGGTCCGTTCATTTGCTGTGGTTCCGTGAGTGGTCGCGCGTGCTGCCGGCTGTCGGACTGATCGCCGGTCCGCGGTAGGCCGAGCAGGCACAGCACGTCGGCGGCCAGGATCCGGACGCCTCGCTCGACCCGGATGGTGCCGGTGGGCTGGAAGTCGCCCCGGTTCCCGCATCCCGAGCAAGTCATCGACCGCCAGTCCACACCGCGCGGGCCAGCACGGACACCACCACCCAGAGAAACGCCCTCCACCCGGCCGCTTCCAGGCCCGCCCAGGTCAGGGGCCAGATTCGGCTGCCCAGATCACGGGTGACCTGCCGCCGGTACGGGCCGAAGGACGGCTGACGGGCCGGGGCCCGGCCCGTCAGCCGTCCTTCGGCCCGGCCACGGTCTCCTGGCGGAACAGCGTCAGCTCGGGGCCGAGCCGGTCGCGCAGGGCGTGGTCGGTCACGCCCAGGCCTGGCTCCGGGCTGAGGCAGCGGATGCCGATCTTGCCGACATGGGCGTTGCGCTGCACCGCGCGCACCCCCTCCGCCGCCTCGTCCAGCGGATAGGTCATCGACAGGGTGGGGTGCACCCGCCCCGCCCGGATCAGCTCGTTGGCGCGCCATGCCTCCCGGTAGTTGGCGAAGTGCGTGCCGATGATCCGTTTCAGGTTCATCCACAGGTAGCGGTTGTCGAAATAGTGGTCGTAACCGGTGGTCGACGCGCACGTCACCACCGTTCCGCCACGCCGTGCGACGTAGACGCTCGCCGCGAACGTGTCCCGGCCCGGATGCTCGAACACGATGTCGGGGTCGGCGCCGCCGGTGAGCTCGCGGATCTGGGCGCCCAGGCGACGCCACTCCTTGCGGTTCGGGGTGTGCTCGTCGATCCAGAAGTCGTAGCCTTCTTGGCGCCGGTCGATGACCAGGTCCGCGCCGAGCGCCCGGCACAGGTCGGCCTTGCCGGGCGAGGAGACCACGCAAACCGGCGTCGCGCCGCCGTTGAGCGCGAACTGCGCCGCGTGTGAGCCCAGCCCGCCGGCGCCGCCCCAGATGAGCACGACGTCACCCTGCTTCATGTCCGCGCCGTTGCGCGATACGAGCTGCCGGTACGCGGTCGAATTGACCAGCCCCGGAGCCGCGGCCTCCTCCCAGGTCAGATGGGCCGGCTTGGGCATGAGCTGGTTGGCGTTCACCAGCGCCAGCTCGGCCAGCCCGCCGAAGTTGGTCTCATACCCCCAGATTCGTTGCTCGGGATCCATCATCGAGTCCTCATGCCCGGCCGGATCCTCCAGCTCTACCGACAGGCAGTGCGCGACCACCCGGTCGCCGGGCTGCCAGCGCCGGACGCCGGGACCGGTCCGCAGCACCACGCCGGACATGTCCGAGCCCAGCACGTGGTAGGGCAGGTCGTGCCGGGCGGCCGCGGGCGAGCGCCGCCCGTACCGCTTGAGGAACTCGAACGTGGGTACCGGCGCGAAGATCGACGACCACACGGTGTTGTAGTTGACGGAGCTGGCCATCACGGCGACCAGCGCCTCACCGGGCCCGAGCTGCGGGGTTGCCACCGGTTCGACGTGCAGCGACGTGTGCGGATCGCGTTCCTCGGCGGGAACGCCCTCGAAGACGTTCACCTCGTCGGCGTGGATGGTGAGCGCGCGATAGGACTCGGGCACCGGCAGCGCCGCCCAGTCCCGTGCCGACAGGTCCTCGGCGTCTACCGCCGCGAGGATATCCCGCATTTCATTCCCCTCCGGTCGCGGTGTGTTCTGCTTGTGTGTCAGATGAGGCCTGGCTCTTCCGTGCCACCGGCTCGTCCGGGGTGGCCCAGACCGAGACCGCCAGCATGAGCGCGGAGACCGCCGTCACCGCGGCCGCGGCCCACAGGACGGCCACCGCGCCGTGACCGGCCAGCACGATGCCGCCGACCAGGCCGGACAGCGACGTTCCAATGAACATGCTGCTGCTGTTGAGTGCGACGACCTCGTTGCCCGCCGGCCCGGCGAGCTTCAACAGCCGGGTCTGCAACGGCGGACCGAGCGCGCCGCCGAAGATGCCCCAGCCGACCAGCAGGACACCGACCAGCACCACCGGCACCCGCCCGGCGGCCGTCCAGCCGCTGATCCCGAGCAGGACGGTCGCCACAACCTGCAGAGACAGCGCGGCGACGATGGTTCGGCCGGGACCGATCGCGTCGGCGACCCGCCCGCCGACGATCGCGCCGACCGCGGTCGCGATGCCCATCACCGACAGCAGCCCGGACAGGCCACCGGAACCGGTGGAGCTGAGCTTGTCGGTGATCGGGGCGATGTAGGAGATGGTCATGAAGTTGCCGGTCGCGCCGATCACGAGGGCGAGCAGGCCGACCACGACCGGGGTACGGCTGAGCGGGGACAGCCGTTGCCGCAGCGTCAGCGGCGGCGTGCGCTCCAACTTCGGCAGCAGGAACATCAGGCCGAGGGTCACGAGGGCGGCGAGCGCCGCCACGAACAGCAGGGTCGCCCGCCAGTTGAAAAGCGCACCGAGCCACACCCCGATCGGCACGCCGATCACCAGGGCGAGGGCCTGCCCGAGCATGACCAGGCCCAGGTAACGGCCGATGCGTTCCCGGGGGGCGAGCGTCACGGTCACGGTGAACGCGGCCGGGGTCAGGGTCGCCGCCGCGATCGCGGCCAGTACACGGAACACCATCAGGACGGGGAAATTGGGTGCCAGCGCGCCGCCGACGTTGGTGGCCACGAACACGGCCAGCGCAAGCAGCAGCACCGCGCGGCGGGGGAGTCGCGACGTCCACACCGCCATCAGCAGGGCGCCCACCGCGTACGTGATCGAGAACGCCGTGATGAGCTGACCGATCACCGCCTCCGGCTGGTGCATCGAGCCGGAGATGTCCCGTAGGACACCGGCGATCACGTAGTTGTCGGTGCCGGTGACGAACGCCGAGAGCGCCAGGCACAGCAGCCACAGCGGCAGCCGCGGGCGGGCGGCGGCCGCGGAGGTGGGCGATGACATCGAGATCCTTTCTGTGAGTTCGGGAATCGGATCGGAGCGGGTCACCGAACGCTGCGGATCGGCCACACCGTGACCGCTCCCGCGACCGCGAACCCGGCCGCGATGAGGAACAGGACGGCGTACTCGTCGGGGCCGCCGAGAAGGAGGACGGCGGACGCCAGCGCGGGCGCCAGCGACTGCGGCGCCGAGTTGGCGATGTTGAACACGCCCAGGTCGCGCCCGGCCGTGCGGCGACTCGGCAGTACGTCGGCGGCGAGCGCCAGGTCGATCGCCATGTAGCCGCCCAACGCCAGGCCCATCACGGCCACGCCTAGCAGGAAGTGCGAGAAAGACGAGGCGAGCGCCACCAGGACCAGGCCGGCACCGTAGGTCAGCCCGGCGGCGAAGACGAACACCTTGCGCCGCGCGACACGGTCGGACAGCAGCCCGGACAACTGGCTGCCCACCACCGTCGCGGCGGACTCCACCAGCAGCCCGACGAAGATGAGCCGGGGCACCTGGTCGCGGTGGACACCGAGATGATCGGTGAGGTAGAAGCCGCGGTAGGAGACGAACGTCGCCGTGCCGGTGAGGATCATGAACCGGCTCAGCCAGGCCCAGCCGAAGTCGCGGTGCCGCACCGGGTTGACCCAGAAGCTGCGGAAGAACTCGCGCGTCCCGTACGGCGGCGGCGCGGTGCCGCCCAGCCGGCGGTCGCGCAGGCGCAGGGCCAGCCCGAGGATCGACACGATGCCCACGACGGCGGGCGCGAGGAACATGACCGGTGCCGACCTCGGCACCGCCTGCACGATGAACGAGCCGGCGAACGTCGCGAGCGGCGCGCAGATACCGAGCGCGCCCGCGACCGTGCCACGCTGCGTCGGCGGTACCTGGTCGGGCAGTACCGCGACGAGCGCGGCCAGTACCGCGTTCCACGCCGCCTGCGTCAGGCACCAGCCGACCAGCATCAGCGGTACCGTCGGCGCGACGGCGGTGATCAGCAGTCCGGCGATTCCGCCCACCAGGCCGCCGATCATCCACGGCCGCCGCATGCCGAACCGTGAGCGGGTGCGGTCGCTGAGCGCGCCGAACAGCGGATTGGCCACGAGCGCCACCAGCGAGCCGACGCCGAACAGCAGCGACAGGCCGGACGCCTTGCCGGCGGGGTCGACGGCCTGCACCTTCACGGCCAGCGTCACGACGATGGGCGTCGTCAGCGACACGTACGTGCCGAAGTACGCGCCCGCGTACAGCACGATGAACCCCGCGCCGACCCGGGTGGGCTCCTCGGCCTGTACGGAGGGTTTGGTGGTGTCCACCATGGCTAGACCGCCCCGTTCCCGCCGGCGCCGCGGAGCGCGCCCACGTACGGATGGGGCCGTATCGCTATGCCGCGCGCGCGGCACACGACGACCGGCGGGTCGAGCGGTTCGGCTCGGCTGGGGCCGAGGTCGGGGCGCGCGGCGATGACCTTGCGAGCGGTGAACTCGATGGTGCGGCGCAGCGGGCCCCGGCGCACCAGCCGCGCCTCCGCCTCGACGTAGTCGCCGACCTGCACGGGGGAGGTGAACCGTACGCCGGTGTACTCCGACAGCAGTCCCTCGTCGCCGTCCAGGCGGATGGTGATCTCCGTGGCGAGGTCGCCGAACAGCCGCAGGATTCGCGCGCCGTCCACCAGGCCACCGCCGTAGTGGCCGTCCGCGCCGCCCATCCGCGCCCGGAGCATGACCGTCAGTTCGCCGGGCTCGGCAGTCTCCGCCGGCTCGGTCACTTCAGCCGTCTCGTCATCCGACATGACCGCCTCATCTCCGCAACCTCCGATGGCCGAGGTGGCCCGCACCGGGCCGCCCGCGTTCGCCAGCGCGACCGCGACGACCAGGTCCCGCTTGTGCGTGATGGACACACGCACCGACTCCAGGCCGCGCTCGTGCGCGCGCCGGGCGGCCGGGCCGGTCAGTTCTACCGTCGGCGAGCCGTCCGCGGCGCGCGGCACCCCGATGTGGCACGGCCGGATGCCGCCGCTCCAGCCCGTGCCGAGCGCCTTGCCGATCGCCTCCTTCGCGGCGAACCGTCCGGCGAGGAACTCCCGGCGGCGGCTCGACCCGAAGGAGGCGGCCTCGGCCAACTCGGCGTCGGTGTAGGCGTAGCGCCGGAACCAGTCACGGGCGAGCAGCCGGTCCAGCTCACCAACGGTCAGCACGTCGACACCCAGCGACATGCCGGCGTCACTCCCGTACCGGGTTTCCCCCGCAGCGCAGTACGGCGACGTGCCCGTCGCCGGTGCGGGGGTCGACGTCGGTGAGCACCACGCGGCGGTACGTGCCGCTCCACTGCCGCCAGGCCCGGGCGAGCTCCAGCCACACGCTGGTGCTGTAGGCGCCGGGCGCGGCGCGTTGCACGGTCGTGCCCGGGGGCAGGCCGGGGTCCTCGGCACCGCCGGGGCCGGACGGGCCGCAGACCACGAGCGTGCCGTGCGGGTCGGATTCGGTGAACGTGCGCAGGTCGTCGAGGACGGCCGCGCCGGAAGGCAGCGTCCGCACCCGTTCGACGATGAGGTCTCCGGAGCGCGCGAAGACCAGCAGGACCCCCGAGTCCACCAGGCCGCCGCCGGCGTCCACGAGGGGATGCGGGGTGGGCAGCGTGGTCTGTTCCAGCACGGCGACCGCCGCCCGGTCGGCCTTGCCGGCCGCCTGATACGCGGCGATGATCCGCAGTGCCGTGAATGGCGCGGCGAGTCCCTGCCCGGAGATCGCGAAGCTGTGCGCCTGCTCGCCGAACCGCAGGTTCAGGTGCGAGGCGTTGGCGGCGAACGGCAGCAGGTCGGGCAGCCCGTGCGCGACGATCACGAGGTCCGCCGGGTCCAGCGCGGCGCCGGCCGGCAGCAGCGCGTCCAGCAGGTCCCGGTGGCTGATCTGGGTGCCTGCGCGCAGCCGCTCCTCATCGAGCCGCTGGTCGAATGGTTCGAGCAGGTCGCCGAAGAACCGCAGCGACTTGGGGTCGTCCTGGTACGGACGAGGCTTGGGGGCGATCACGGCGGTCGCCGACTCCAGGAACGTCACGACTGCTCCCGTGCGGCGAGCAGGAACGTGGTGAACGATCCGACGGACTTGAAGTCGTCCATGTCCAGCGTCTCCGGATCCACCACGAAGCCGATGCCGTCCTCCAGGGAGATCAGCAGCTCCATGATCGACGTAGAGTCCAGGTGCAGGTCCTCGAAGAACCGCATCTCCTCGGTCAGTGGCGGTACTTCCCGCTCCAGAACCTCGGCGAGCGCCTCTTCGATCGCACTGACCACTTCCGGCCGGTCCATGGCCTCGCTCCTTCTCCGTGCTCCCGTGTGTCCGGGTGCGGTCGCGGGGCGCGCCGCACCCTCCTGCCCGTCGGTGTTCTCGTCCGCGCGTCAGAACGCGATGAGCCGCTGTTTGGCGAGCAGGTCCTCCACCCCGTCGCGCTCGCGTACCAGGTGCGGAGTGCCCTGGTGCACCAGCACCTCGGCGGGGAACCCGTGGCTGAGGAACAGCCCGGGCGAGGCCGACGGTCCGTACGCGCCGGACCGCTCCACGCCGAGCAGATCCCCCGGTTCGACCGGTGGGAGCCGCACCTTCTTGCCGATCACGTCGTTCGGTGTGCACAGGGGGCCGGCCACGGTGTAGACCTGGGTCGGCTCGCCCGCCGGCCCGAGGGTGCGGATCGGGAAGTCGCGTTTGACGAAGCTCCCGATCCCGACCGCCGCCATGTGATGGTTGGTGCCGCCGTCGACGACCACGAAGGCGCGGCCCATCGACTCTTTCGTGTACAGGGTCCGTACGACGTAGGTGCCGGCGGCGGCGGTGAGATAGCGGCCCAGTTCGAGGATCAGCCGGCATTCGGGGTGCCGGCCGGTGAACCGGTCCACCTCCGTGTTGATCCCGGCCACGGTGGCGGCGACGTCCAGGTCGTCCTCGTTGTCGAAGTAGGCGACGCCGAACCCGCCGCCGAAGTCGACCGTTTCCAGCGGGATCTCCAGCTCGTCGGCGAGCGCCTCGGCGGTGGCCAGGATCTCCCGCGTGTTGTGGACGATGTCGGCGTGGGCGAGGAACCGGGTGCCCATGTACGCGTGGAACCCGCAGATCCGCAGGTGGTCCAGTTTGCGAAGGGACTCGGCGTGCGTGCGGAGCACATCGGCGTCCATCCCGAACTGCCGTGGTTTTCCGCCCATCGACAGGCCGGAGCCCTTGCTGGCGAAGTCGGGGTTGACCCGCAGGATGACCGGCAGCGGGTCGCCGCCGCGGGCGGCGGCCAGCCGATCCAGCGCCTTCAGCTCGTCGAGGTTCTCCACCACCACGGCGTGCAGCCCGGCGTCGGCGCAGGCCGCCAGCTCCTCGATGGTCTTGCCGGGGCCGAGGAAGATCGTGTCCGAGCCGGCGACCCCGGCCCGCTGCGCGGTGCGCAGCTCGACCAGTGAGGACACCTCGGCACCGGCGCCGAGCCGGGCGAGCAGGCCGCAGACGCTCACGTTCGGGTTCGCCTTCAGCGACAGCAGCACGTCCACCGCCGGGTGCAGGGCGTCGCGCAGTTCCCGGTAGGTGTGCTCGAGCACGTCGCCGTCGTACACGTACAGCGGGGTCCCGAACTCGGCGGCGATCTGGGAGATCGGGATCCCCTGGACGGTGAACTCACCAGTCGTCACGACATCATTCCTCACGATGCGCTCGCCACGCCGTCGAGACGGCCCAGCTTCTCGGTCAGGTCCAGGTCCAGCCGGTGCAGCGCGTCCCGGTCGGCGGCGAACAGCACCGTGTACAGGCGACCCTCGAACTCCGTGCCGTCGTCGGTGGCTTGCGCGTTGAGGGTGCCGAAGCAGGTGATGACGGCACCGTCGTCCACCTCAGGCGCGGTGACGGGTTCGCCGAGCGCGTCCCGGACCTCGGCGAACGGCAGCGGTCGCGTGGCGCGCAGCGTGTAGTGCCGCGCGAGCGCGCACCCGCCGGGGCCGTGGAACCGCTCGGTCACCCGCTGCTGGAACGTGGACATGTTGAGCCGCGCGTTGATCTCCACCACCGGGTAGACCAGCCCGTCGTCGGCGAGCAGCGCGTCCACGCCGACGACGCCGAAGAATCCGTCGGCGTGCAGCGCCGCGCCGATGCGGTCGGCGGCGTCGGCGATCTCCGCGCGCTGACCGGCGGTCAGCGTGGCGGGCATGAGGTGGCCGCCGTGCACGCCGCCGCGGACCAGCGCCTGCTTGATGAAGTCGAGCCGTACGGTGCCGCCGCGGTCGACGGTGAACTGGTAGTTCAGGTCGAACCGTTTGTCCAGCAGCCGCTCCACCACGACGTCCAGGTCGGGGTCGCCGGTGCGCCGGGTCCGGGCGTCGACCATCCGCATGACCCGCTCGGCCTTGCGCGGGCCGTCCACGACGACCAGGCCCTTGCCGGACACACCGTAGGAGTCCTTGATGATCGCCTGACCGTAGCGGGACACCACCGTGTCCAGGGCGTCGCGGAGCTCGCCGGCGTCCGCGCAGCAGAACCCGGGGATCGCGCGCAGTCCCAGGCGCTCCACGAGCCGCCGGCTGTAGGCCTTGCTGTTGACGCGCTCGCACACGTCCGCGGGCGGTGCGGCCAGGGTGAGCCCGGTGGCGTCGGCGATCCGCTGCTCGCGGACGGTGCAGCCCATCGGCATCAGGTACGCGTCGTCCGCGGCCAGCTCCTTCAGCCGGGCCAGGACGGACGGCGACGCCATGACGGCCTCACTGGTGGATCTGTCCGGGGCGTCGGTGGCGACCAGCCGGGACGCGATCGCGAATCCGATGTCCTCGGCGTACCGCCGGTAGTCCTCGTCCAGCGGCCGGCCGAGCAGCAGCACGTCGCCTGGGTCGGCGAGCAGCGTGCCGAGTTCCTCCATACGGCGGACGATTCCGTCGGTGGCCGACAGCCGCACGGCGGGCATTCCGGTGTGCCCGACGGCCCACTGGTTCTCCGCCTCCAGGTTGCACACCCAGACGAACGTAGCGTCCCGCCGTCCGGTGAGTGCCTGCTTCAGATCGCCGGTGCTGCCGGTGCCGGTCACGCGGTCACCGTCCACGGTGGGTGAAGACGAGCGCCGTGAACGTCGTCCCGATCCCGACCGCTGCCATGCAGTAGTGGCCTCCCGGTACCAGCCGTCCTTCCTCGGCGAGTGTCGCGTAGTTGACGAAGAGGTCAGAGGTGAAACAGTGGCTGGTCTTCGGGATGTTGTTCATGAACACCCGGCTGCGGTCGATCCCCAGCGCCTTGGCGACCTCCCGCCAGGACTGCGCGTTGACGTTGTGCGGGATCACCAGCTCGATGTCGGACAGCTTCAGCCCGGCGCCCTCGAGCGCGTCGTGGATGACCCCCACGAGGCCGGGCGTGTACTGCTCGCCCATCTCGGGGGCGAGCGCGTAGTCCATCCGCAGGGCGCCGGAGTAGCGGCCGAGCGTGCGAGCCGCGTACGAGAGCACCTCGTCGCCCGGCCCGCCCACGCCGACCAGGCACGCGCCGCCCGCCTCGCCGAACACGGTGGTGTCGCGGATCAGGTGGATCTCCGGGGTGAATGGCTTCTCGCCGGTGACCACGAGCGCCCGGGCGTCCGGGTCGCCGTCGGCCCGCAGCAGGTGCCCGGCGACGTCCACGGCGGAGATCGCGCCGGCGCAGTTCTGGTGCGTGAGCGAGAACGCCTGGGCGTGGTCGAGGCCCAGCTCGCGCTTGATCACCTGGGCGGCGTCCAGGTCCGGCGGGGTGACCGCCTGCGTGGCGTGCACGTAGATCACGTACCGGATGCACGACGGGGCGCCGGCCGCCACGACCGTCCGGCAGGCGGCCGGAAGCACGAGGTCGAACAGGCTCGACTCGGGGTCGTAGTGCAGTTCGCGCAGGCCCTGGATCCGGGTGAGGACTTCCACGTTCGCACGCTTGAGCCCCAGCTGCTCGGACAGGTCGGCAATGGTCACCGTCGGTTCGGGGAGGAACGACTCGATGCGTTCGAGGGTGGTGGCGCCGGTGAGCATCAGCATCTTTCCGGTTGTGTGGCGGAGCAGGGGGTCAGGTTCGGTTCCAGGTGACGGGGAGCTTGTGGACGCCGTAGAACGCCATCTGCTCGCGCATCGGGATCTCCTCGGGCTCGACGGCCAGGCGCAGCGTCGGGAAACGGCGCAGGACCTCCGGGAACGCGATGCGCATCTCCGTACGGGCGAGCTGGTGGCCGATGCAGAAGTGCGGGCCGTGCCCGAACGCCAGGTGCCCCTCCATCGCGCGTCCGGGGTCGAACCGGTGGGGGTCGGTGTACTCGCCGGGGTCGCGGTTGGCCGCGCCCAGCGACAGCGTGAGGGTCTCGCCCGCGCGGATGAGCCGCCCGCCGAGCTCGACGTCTTCCAGGGCGGTACGGCACGGACCGATGTGGATGACGGTCAGGTAGCGCAGCAGCTCCTCCACGGCCGGGGCGACCAGCTCGGAGTCGCCACGCAGCCGCTCCGCCTCCGCCGGGTGGACCAGCAGCGTGTACATGCCCAGCGCCAGCATGTTCGCGGTCGTCTCGTAGCCCGCGCCGAACAGCAGGAACGCGACGCCGCGCAGCTCCTCGTCGGTCATGTCGCTGTCCTGGGCGAGTGCGCTGAGCAGGTCGTCAGCGGGGGCGGTGCGCTTGTCCTGGACGAGCGCCCGGACGAATGCGTCCACCCCGACGGCGGCGGTGGCGCGGTTCTCCATGGTCGCGTTCATGTCGAGCAGCGTGGTCGTGTTGCGCTGGAACTCCGCGCGGTCGTCGTACCGGATGCCGAGCAGCTCGCAGATGACCAGCGACGGCAGCGGCATCGCCACCTGCTCGAAGAAGTCCACCGGGGGTTCGAGGCCGGCCATCTCGTCGAGCAGATCGCCGGTGACCCGCTCGATCCACGGTTCGAGGTTCCGGACCTTGCGGGTGGTGAAGTGGCGGGCGAGCGGGGCGCGGTACCGGGTCTGCTCCGGTGGGTCCATGCGGATGAACAGGCCCGGCTCGGCCGGTTCGCGGGACTCCTGGACGGGCCCGTCGAGCGGCGGGTGGTGCAGTTCGCGGCGCGCGCTGAACCGCGGGTCCGCCAGCACCGTACGGGCCTCGTCGTACCCGGTCACCAGCCAGCCGACGTGGCCATCGGCGTACTGCATGCGGCTGACCGGCTCCCGCTGCTGCAGAGCCAGCAGTTCCGGCGGCGGGTCGAGAGGGCGGTCCCGTTTGGTGGGCAACGTCCTCGGCAGGACCTCGGTCAATGTCGCCACTTCCGTTCTGGTGGAGATCGGGCCTGCTCGGGACCGTAAGCGCCCGGTTCGGCCGCTGAACAGAGAAGCGCGCGGCAGTAGGGGCGGTCGCGGGACACACATAGGGGTTGCCCCGGACAGAAAGTGGGGGGGCGGTAGGGGTTCGCTGGGGTGGCCCGCCGCGGCTGACGCCTTCGACGATCAGTTTGTTCCGAAATGATCGGCTCGGCGAGGAGCTCCGCACAATGGCGCACGGAACCCAGCCGTACGACGGCAGGAAGGGTGTCTTCGTCTTTCCCGGCCAGGGCTCACAGTGGCCCGGTATGGCCACCGGGCTGATGGAGGAATCACCCGTCTTCCGGGCCCGGATGGACGACTGCCGTCAGGCGCTCGAACCGTTCGTGGACTGGTCGTTCGACGACGTTCTCCGCCCTGGCGCGGACCCCGGCCTGCTGAATCGGGTGGACGTCGTCCAGCCGCTGCTGCTCGCGGTCATGGTGGCGCTGGCCGAGTTGTGGCGGGCGGGCGGCGTGGAGCCGGCGGGCGTGCTCGGGCACAGCCTCGGCGAGATCGCCGCGGCCGCGGTCGCCGGGGCGCTGTCGCTGGACGACGCGGCACGCGTGGCCGCCCTGTGGAGCCGTGAGCAGGCGACGCTCGCCGGGCGCGGCGAGATGGTGTCGGTCCTGGCCACGGCCGAGGATGTGGAACGACGGCTGGAACGCTGGGCGGGCGGCTGGTGGTCGCCGCGCGGAACGCGCCGTCCGCGACCATCGTGTCCGGTGACGCCGACGCCGCGGAGGAACTGCTCGGCGTGCTGGACGAGGCGGGCGTGCGGGCGCGGAAGGTCGCCGTGGGCGTCGCCGCGCACTCCCCGCAGATCACCGCGATCCTGCCCGCCATGCGCGAGCACCTCACGCCGGTGCGGCCGGTCCCGCCGCGGGTGCCGTTCTACTCCACGTTGCTGGGCGCTCCGCTCGGTGACACCCCGCTCGACGTGGAGTACTGGTGCCGCGCGCTGCGCGGCGAGGTCCGTTTCGTCGCGGCGACGCGGGCGATGCTCGACGACGGGTACCGGCACTTCCTGGAGCTGAGCCCGCATCCGGTACTCACCGCGGCGCTGCAGGAGACCGCCGCGGACGCCGGGATCTCCATCGCGGTGCACGGGACGCTGCGGCGCGGACAGGGGTCGCTGAGCCGGTTCGAGCGCACACTACGCGAGGCGACCGCCCCGGCCGAGCCGCCGCGCGCCGGGAGCGACGACGCGGACTACCTGGACGTGGTGCTCCGGGAGATCGCCGGCGTTCTCGGCTACGACTCGCCGGACGCGGTCGACCGGGCCAGGCCGTTCCGCGATCTCGGGTTCGACTCGGTCACGGCCGTGGAGATCCGCAACGGCCTGGTCGCGGTCACCGGCGTCGCGCTGCCCGTGACGGTGGTGTTCGACCACCCGACCCCCGAGCGGCTCGCCGAGCACCTGCGGCACGTCGCGTCCGGTACGGACGCCGAGCCCGGCGACGACGACCTCGTAGCGCCCGCGGATGACGACGAGGATCCGGTCGTCATCGTCGGGGCCGGGTGCCGCTACCCCGGCGGAGCCGGCGACGCCGAGGGCCTGTGGCGGCTGGTCGCCGACGGTGTGGACGCCGTCGGCGACTTCCCGGCGAACCGCGGCTGGGACATCGGCGGCGCGTACGTGGATCGGTCCACGATGGGTGACCGCCGGGCGCGGTACTACCAGCGGCAGGGCGGGTTCCTGTACGACGCCGACCAGTTCGACGCGGATCTGTTCCGCATCAGCCCGCGCGAAGCGGAGGCGATGGATCCGCAGCAGCGGCTGCTGCTCGAGACCGCCTGGGAGACGTTCGAGGACGCCGGTATCGACCCGACCGCCGTGCGCGGCACCCGCACCGGGGTGTTCGTCGGCGTGATGGCCCTGGGCTACGGCCCGCGCCTGGACGCCGGCTCGCCGCTGGAGGGGCACGTGCTCACCGGGACGCTCGCGAGCGTGGCGTCCGGGCGGGTGGCGTACGCGTTCGGGCTCGAAGGCCCGGCGGTCACCGTGGACACCGCCTGCTCGTCGTCGCTGACCGCGCTGCACCTCGCCGCGCAGGCGGTGCGGCGCGGTGAGTGCGGGCTGGCGCTGGCCGGAGGCGCCACCGTCATGCCCGGCCTGGGGATGTTCGTGGAGTTCTCCCGGCAGGGCGGGCTGGCGCCGGACGGCCGCTGCAAGGCGTTCGCCGACGCCGCCGACGGGTTCGGTCTCGGCGAGGGCGCGGGCCTGGTCCTGGTGGAACGGCTGAGCCGGGCGCGCCGACTGGGCCACCGGGTCCTCGCGGTGGTGCGCGGTTCGGCCGTCAACTCCGACGGCGCGTCCAACGGCCTCACGGCGCCCAGTGGCCCGGCCCAGCAACGGGTGATCCGGCAGGCTCTGGCCGCGGCAGGCCTGGTCGCGGCCGATGTGGACGCGGTGGAGGCCCACGGGACCGGGACGCTGCTCGGCGACCCGATCGAGGCGCAGGCGCTGCTCGCCACGTACGGCCAAGACCGGACGGACGGTGCCCCGCTGTGGGTCGGCTCGATCAAGTCCAACATCGGGCACTCTCAGGCGGCGGCGGGCGTCGCCGGGGTGATCAAGCTGATCATGGCGTTCCGGCACGGCGTCCTGCCCCGCACCCTGCACGTGGACCGGCCCAGCCCGGAGGTCGACTGGGCGTCCGGTGGCGTCCGGCTGCTCACCGAGCAGGTCGCGTGGCCGCGCGGCCCGCGCCCGCGTCGTGCGGGCGTGTCGTCGTTCGGCATCAGCGGCACCAACGTCCATCTCATCCTGGAGGAACCGCCAGAGCCCGAGCCGGAGTCCGAACCGGAACCGCCGGCGGGTGGGGTCACCGCGTGGGCGCTGTCCGGCGCCGACCCGGCGGCACTGCGCGGGCAGGCCGCGCGGCTGCGTGAGCAGCTGCTCGACCGTGACGACCAGGCCCCGGCGGACGTCGCGCACTCGCTGATACGGACGCGGGCGGCGCTCGGGCACCGGGCGGTGGTCGTCGGTGAGGGCCGGGCCGAGCTGACCGAGGCGCTCGGTGCCCTGGCCGCCGGTGAGCCGTCCCCCGCGGTCGTCACGGGCGCCGTCGGCGCCGGGGCGCCGGGGCGTACGGCCTTCCTGTTCACCGGGCAGGGCGCGCAGTACCCGGGCATGGGGAAGGACCTCTACGCCGCCTACCTTCCGTACGCCGAGGCCTTCGACGCGGTCTGCGCCGCGTTCGACGCACACCTCGACCGTCCGCTCCGCGACCTGATCCTGTCCGCGGACGGCGAGGACGCGGCCATCCTGGATCAGACCGGCTTCACCCAGCCCGCGCTGTTCGCCGTCGAGGTCGCGCTCTTCCGGTTGCTGACGTCCTGCGGGGTGCGGCCCCGGCTGCTGCTCGGTCACTCGATCGGCGAGCTGGCCGCCGCGCACGTGGCGGGGGTGCTGACGCTGCCGGACGCGGCCGCGCTCGTGGCCGCGCGCGGACGGCTCATGCAGGCGCTTCCCGGCGGCGGCGTGATGGTGGCGGTGGACGCCGGCGAAGAGGAGGCCGTGGCCGCGCTCGCCGAGGCCGGCACCGGTGTCGACGCCGGGATCGCCGCGGTCAACGGGCCCCGGTCGGTCGTGCTCTCCGGTGGGCGGGACGCGGTGGAACGCGCGGTGGCGCCGCTGCGGGCATCCGGTCACCGGACGCGGCGGCTGCGTGTGTCGCATGCGTTTCATTCGCCGCTGATGGACCCGATGCTGGAGGAGTTCCGCGCGATCGCGGCGGGCCTGGACCTCCGGCCGCCGGAAATCCCGATGATCTCGACGGTCACCGGAGAGATCATCGCGGAGGAGGAACTCCGCTCGCCCGGATACTGGGTGCGGCAGGCCCGCGCGAGCGTCCGATTCGCCGACGCGGTCCGCTGCGCGGAGGGCGCGGGCGCGCGGGCGTTCGTGGAGGTCGGGCCGGACGCGGTGCTCACGGGCATGGCCCAGGAGTCGCTCGCCGGCCCGGACGCGACCGTCGTCGCTCCGCTGCGCCGCGACCGCGACGACCGGCGGACGCTGCTGTCCGCGCTGGCCGGCCTCCACGTACGCGGCCACGCCGTGGACTGGGCCGGCGTCCTGCCGGAGGGACGTACGGTGCCGCTGCCGGCGTACGCGTTCCAGCACCGCCGGTACTGGGCGGCGCCGAGCGAGGCACCGGCGCGTGACGAGCGCCGATACCGTACGGAGTGGACGCCGCTGACGGAGGCGCCCGCGCCTGCGCCCGCGGGGGCGTGGGTGCTGGCGGTGCCGGAGGGCCTGGACGGGCCATGGCCGACCGCGCTCGCGGAGGCACTGGAGAGGCGCGGCGCCACCACCCGCCGGCTCACGCTGTCCGCTGACGACGACCTCGGCGACCTGGACCTGCCGTCGCCCTGCACCGTGCTGTCGCTCGCCGCGCTCGACACCGCGCCCGACCCGCGTCACCCCGGGCTGTCCCGGGGCCTGGTGCGCAATATCGCGCTCTACCGGGCGCTGGAGTCCCAGGAGGCGGAGAGAGCCCGGTTGTGGTGCCTCACGCGTGGTGCCGTAGCCGTCGCGTCACCGGATCCGGCGCAGGCGATGACCTGGGGCTGGGGCCGCGTCGTCGCGCTGGAGAGCCCGGAGCGCTGGGGCGGGCTGCTGGACCTGCCCGGCACACCCGACGACGACCTGGTGGCGCGTGTCCTCGGCCGGCTGTGCGCCGGCGACGAGGACCAGGTGGCGGTCCGGCCCGGCCGTACGCTGCTGCGCCGGCTCACCCGGCCCCAGACGTCCGCGCCCGCCGAGCCCACGACCGGCCGGTGGGCCGGGCAGACCGTCCTGGTCACCGGCGGTACCGGGGCGCTGGGCCGGCACGTCGCCCGCTGGCTCGCCGAGGGCGGCGCCGAGCAACTGGTGCTGGTCAGCCGGCGCGGCGAGTCCGCGCCGGGCATGTCGGACCTGCGCGCCGAGCTGCACGACCGCGGGACCCGCGTCACGGTGTGCTCGTGTGACGCCGCCGACCGGGCCGCGCTGGCGCGGGTGCTCGCCGCGCACCCGGTGGACGCGGTCGTCCACGCCGCCGGGGTGCTCGACGACGGGACGGCCGCGACGCTCGGCCCGGAGCGGTTCACCGGCGTACTGGACGCGAAGGCCACCGCGGCGCGGCACCTGCACGAGCTGACCCGCGAACGTGACCTGTCGGCGTTCGTGCTGTTCTCCTCGGTCTCCGGGGTGCTGGGCACGCCGGGGCAGGCGAACTACGCGGCGGCCAACGCCGCCCTGGAGGCCGTGGCGTACCTGCGGCGTAGCGAAGGCCTGCCCGCGATCTGCGTGTCCTGGGGCCCGTGGGCGGGATCCGGTATGGCGGCCGGGGACGTCGGCGACCGGCTGTCGCGGCACGGCCTGGACAGCCTGGACCCAGGAGCCGCCCTGGCCACGCTGGACCGTGCCCTGGATGCGGACGAGACGTCCGTCATGGTCGCCGACGTCGACTGGGCCCGCTTCGCCCCTGCGTACACGGCGGCCCGGCCCAGCCCGTTCATCGCCGACCTGCCCGAGGTCGGCGACCTGCCGGCCGCCGGCACCGACGGGGACGGGGCCGCGCTGACCGAACGGCTGGCCGGACTGTCCACGGTCGCGCGCGAGCGGGCGCTGCTCGAACTCGTGCTCGCCCGTACCGCCGTGGTCCTCGGCCACCGCTCCACCGACGCGCTCCCCGCCGATCGTGCCTTCCGCGACCTGGGCTTCGACTCGCTGACCGCGGTGCAGCTCCGCGCGCAACTGTCCACCGCGACCGGGCTCACCCTGCCCGCCACCACGGTCTTCGACCATCCGTCGCCCACCCGGCTCGCGGCCCACCTGAGCGCGCTGCTGGACGACAGCGGTACGGAGGACCACCCGGCCCTGGCCGTACCGGTGGCCGTGGACGCCGGGGATCCGGTGGTGATCGTGGGGATGGCGTGCCGGTTCCCGGGTGGGGTGGGTTCCCCGGAGGAGCTGTGGCGGTTGCTGGCCGACGAGCGCGACGTGATCTCGGGGTTCCCCGAGGATCGTGGGTGGGACCTGGAGGGACTGTTCGATCCCGACCCGGAGCGTCCCGGTACGTCGTATGCGCGTGCGGGTGGGTTCTTGTCCGATGTGGCGGATTTTGATGCGGGCTTGTTCGGGGTGTCGCCGCGTGAGGCGGTGGCGATGGATCCTCAGCAGCGGTTGTTGCTCGAGGTGTCGTGGGAGCTGTTCGAGCGGTCCGGGATCGCTCCACGGTCGCTGCGCGGTACCCCCACCGGGGTGTTCATCGGCACCAACGGCCAGGACTACGCCCCCGACCTGCACACCGCCCCACCGGAACTCGCCGGGCACCTGCTGACCGGTAACGCCGCCAGTGTGGCGTCGGGCCGGGTGGCGTATGCGTTCGGGCTCGAGGGTCCGGCGGTGACGGTGGATACGGCGTGTTCGTCGTCGTTGGTGGGGTTGCATTTGGCTGCGCAGGCGTTGCGTGCGGGTGAGTGTGATCTGGCGCTGGCCGGTGGGGTGTCGGTGATGGCGACGCCCGGTGTGTTCGTGGAGTTCTCCCGGCAGCGGGGGTTGGCGGCGGACGGGCGGTGTAAGCCTTTCGCGGCGGCTGCCGACGGCACCGGCTGGTCTGAGGGCGTGGGGCTCGTGCTGGTGGAGCGGCTGTCGGACGCGCGCCGCCGTCGGCACCCGGTCCTGGCGGTGGTGAAGGGTTCGGCGGTCAACCAGGACGGGGCGTCGAACGGGTTGACGGCGCCGAACGGGCCGTCGCAGCAACGGGTGATCCGGCAGGCGCTCGCCTCCGCCGGCCTGACCCCCGGCGACGTCGACTCGGTCGAGGCGCATGGCACGGGGACGACGCTGGGTGATCCGATCGAGGCGCAGGCGGTGCTGGCCACGTATGGGCAGGGCCGGCCGGAGGATCGTCCGGTGTGGTTGGGGTCGGTGAAGTCGAATCTGGGTCACACGCAGGCTGCGGCCGGGGTGGCGGGTGTGATCAAGATGGTGGAGGCGATGCGACGCGGTGTGCTGCCGGCGTCTTTGCACATCGATGAGCCGTCACCACATGTGGATTGGTCGTCGGGTGCCGTCGAACTGCTGCGCAAGCCCGTGACCTGGCCTGAGACGGGGCGTCCGCGGCGGGCGGGGGTGTCGTCGTTCGGGGTGAGTGGCACGAACGCGCACGTGATCATCGAGGGTGTCGGGCCGGAGCCGGAGCCCGAGCCGGCGCTTGTTGAGGGGCCGGTGCCGTGGGTGGTGTCGGCGGCGAGTGCGGAGTCGCTTCGGGACCAGGCCGGACGGTTGGCGTCCTCGGCTGCGGGCGCGTCTCCGGTGGATGTGGGGTTCTCGCTGGTGGCGGGCCGGGCGCGGCTGGAGCACCGCGCCGTGTTTCTCGGCGGCGACAAGGCGGGTGCGTTGAAGGCCCTGGCCGCGGGGGAGACGCGCCCTGATCTCGTGCGGGGCCGGGCACGTCCTGGCGCCGCGTCGTCGGGTGTGGTGTGGGTGTTCCCCGGTCAGGGGTCGCAGTGGGCGGGCATGGCCGCGCCGTTGCTGGAGTCCTCGCCCGTGTTCGCCGAGCGGTTCGGCGAATGCGCTGCCGCGTTGGGCGAATTCGTGGACTGGTCGCTGTGGGAGGCGGCCAACGACGCGGAGCAACTCGAACGCGTCGACGTCGTACAGCCCGTGCTCTGGGCGGTCATGGTGTCGCTCGCGGAGGTGTGGCGCACCTGGGGTGTGGAGCCGGCCGCGGTGATCGGGCACTCTCAGGGGGAGATCGCTGCGGCCTGCGTCGCCGGGGGTCTGTCGCTGCGTGATGGCGCCCGGATCGTTGCCCTGCGCAGTAAGGCGATCCGCCGACTGGCCGGTCAGGGCGGGATGGTGTCGGTCGCCGAGCCGGTGACCGAGGTGGAGCGCCGAATCGCCCGGTGGGACGGGCGCGTGACCGTGGCAGCCGTGAACAGCCCCAGAGCGGTCGTGGTCTCGGGTGATCCGGAGGCGTTGGCGGAGTTGGTCGCCGAGTGCGAAGGGGATGGGGTGCGGGCCCGCCGTATCCCGGTGGACTACGCGTCGCACTCGGTTCACATGGACGAACTCCGGGAGGAACTGGCCGAGGTGCTGGCCGGGGTCGAGCCGCGTACGAGTGAGGTGCCGTTCTACTCGACCGTCACCGCGGACCTGCTCGACACGGCGGGTCTGGACGTGGGGTACTGGTTCGGCAACCTGCGGAACCAGGTGCGCTTCGCCGACACCATCCGCGTGGTCGCCGACACCGGGCGTTCGACGTTCCTGGAGGTCAGCCCGCACCCCGTCCTGACCGTCGCCATCGAGGAGACCCTCGACGACACGGACGCCGTCGTGGTCGGCTCCCTGCACCGTGGCCACGGCGAACTGGACCGCCTTGCCACTTCGGCGGCCGAGCTGTTCGTCACCGGGGTCGACGTCGACTTCCGGCCTCTCCTGCCCGGCCGCCATGTCGACCTCCCCACCTACGCCTTCCACCACCACCGCTACTGGCTCGACCGGCCCAGGACCACGGGGGACGCGCGGTCGATCGGTCTCGACGCCCTGGCGCACCCCTTCCTCAGCACCGCCATCCCCCTCCCGGACGGCGACGGCCTGGTGTGCACCGGGAGGCTGGCCGCGAGCTCGCACGCGTGGCTCGCCGACCACGTGGTCGGAACGAGCATGCTGTTCCCGGGCACCGGCTTCGTGGAGCTCGCGCTGACGGCGGGGGAACGGGCCGGCGCACCGGATCTCGCCGAGCTCACCCTGGAGAACCCGCTGCCGCTGCCCGACGACGGCGCCGTGCAGCTCCACGTCCGGGTCGGCGCCGCCGACGACGCCGGCCACCGTCCACTGCGCATCAGCTCCCGCCCCGAAGGCACGGGGGACTGGACGCACCACGCGACCGGCCTGCTCACCACCGACCAGGGCGCCGCGCCGGTACGGCCCGATGAGCCGCCGGGCGACGCCGAGCCCGTCGACGTGGCGGACCTGTACGAGCGTTTCGCCGACGCCGGCATGCACTACGGGCAGGCGTTCCGCGGCGTACGGGAGATCCGCCGCGACGGTGACGGTGCGCTGTACGCCGACGTGGAACTCCCCGAGGACCCGGGGGGCTTCGGGATGCATCCGGCGCTGCTCGACGCCGCCCTGCACGTCGCCGGGGTGGCGACGCTGACCGGAGACGCGGCCGTGCTGCCGTTCGCCTGGTCCGGTGTGCGGCTGCACGCGGCGGGTGCGTCGTCCGTACGGGTGCGCGCCGCGGTCACCGCGCCGGACACCATCACGCTCGAGGTCACCGACCCGGCGGGCACCGCCGTGCTGTCCGTCGGGTCCCTGCGCGTACGGCGGCTGGACCCCGAACGGCTGCCGGCCCCGGCGACCGGTGCCGCGCTGCACCACGTCGCATGGCGACCGGCCCACCCCGCCCCACCCGACGGGGAGCTCAATGTGCTCGACTGCCGCGCACCCGGCCCGCCCGCCGGGGATGTCGCGGCCGCGACCCGGGCGCTGACCGAACGCGTCCTCCACGCGCTCCAGGCGGACGACGCGGCCGGCCTGGTCGTGGTGACGCGCGGCGCGGTCGCCGCCCGGCCCGGCGAGGACGTCACCGACCTGCCGGCCGCCGCGGTCTGGGGACTCGTACGTTCCGCACAGGCCGAACACCCCGGCCGGTTCCTCCTTGTCGACACCGACGACGACGCCGGCCTCGACCTCGCGCTGCTGAACCGCGACGAGCCGCAGCTGGCGCTCCGGGACGGCGTGCCCCTCACCCCCCGGCTGACCCGGGCACCGTCCCCGGAGAGCGGGGGCATCACCTGGGACCCGGACGGGACCGTGCTGGTGACCGGGGGAACCGGCACCCTCGGTGGCCTGGTCGCCCGCCACCTTGTGGAACGGCACGGCGTACGGCACCTGCTGCTGCTCAGCCGCGGCGGACCGGAATCGCCCGGCGCGGCCGACGTGGCGGCACTCGACGCCGACGTGCGGATCGCGGCCTGCGATGTCGGCGACCGTGACCAGCTGGGTGCCGCGATCGCGGCCATCGATCCGGCGCATCCGCTGCGCGGCGTCGTCCACGCGGCGGGCGTGCTGGACGACGGCGTCGTCTCGGCGCTCACCCCGGAACGGCTACGCGCCGTGCTGCGCCCGAAGGCGGACGCCGCGTGGCTGCTGCACGAGCTGACCTGCGGGTACGACCTGTCGGCGTTCGTGCTGTTCTCCTCGGCGGCCGGGGTGCTCGGGCGTCCCGGGCAGGCGAATTACGCGGCCGCCAACACCTTCCTCGACGGACTCGCGCAGCACCGCCGGGCGAACGGCCTGCCCGCGCACTCCCTCGCCTGGGGCCTGTGGGAGACGGCAAGCGACCTGACGCGGCGGCTCGGCGAGGGCGACCGCAGACGGCTCGGCCACGACGGCGTACGGCCGATGGCCACCGGCGACGCGTTCGCGCTGCTCAACGCGGCGCGCGACCCGCTGAGCGTGCCGATGCGGCTGGAACCGCGTGGCATCACCGCGCCCGTCCCGGCGTTGCTGTCCGAGCTCGTACCGGCCGCGCGCCGACGCGCCGAGCCGTCCGCCCAGGCCGCGGCGCTCACCGAGTCAGGGCTGCTCGACCTGGTACGGGAGCAGGCCGCCGCGGTGCTCGGCTTCACCTCGGCCGCGCAGGTCGACCCGCAGCGGCCGTTCCGGGACGTCGGCTTCGACTCGCTGATGGCGGTCGAGCTGCGCAACCGGTTGAGCACGCACACCGGACGTCGGCTGCCCGCGACGTTGGTGTTCGACCACCCCACCCCGGCCGCCGCGGCCGATCGGCTGCGCACCGAACTGTTCGGCACCGTACCCGAGGTGCGTACCGCGACTCCGGCCGCCGTGGACGCCGACGATCCGGTGGTGATCGTGGGGATGGCGTGCCGTTTTCCGGGTGGGGTGGGTTCGCCGGAGGGTTTGTGGCGGTTGCTGGCCGCGGAGCGGGATGTGATTTCGGGGTTCCCGGAGGATCGTGGGTGGGATCTCGATGGTCTCTATCACCCGGATCCTGAGCATTCCGGTACGTCGTATGCGCGTGCGGGTGGGTTCTTGCATGATGTGGCGGATTTCGATGCGGGGTTGTTCGGGGTGTCGCCGCGTGAGGCGGTGGCGATGGATCCTCAGCAGCGGTTGTTGTTGGAGGTGTCGTGGGAGGCGTTCGAGCGGGCGGGTATTGATCCGCGGTCGTTGCGTGGTAGCCGGACGGGTGTGTTCGCCGGGCTGATGTACCACGACTACCTGGGGCGTCTCGACCATGTCCCGGAGGAGGTCGAAGGGCACCTCGGGACTGGTAACGCGGGCAGTGTGGCGTCGGGTCGGGTGGCGTATGCGTTCGGGCTCGAGGGGCCGGCGGTGACGGTGGATACGGCGTGTTCGTCGTCGTTGGTGGGGTTGCATTTGGCTGCGCAGGCGTTGCGTGCGGGTGAGTGTGATCTGGCGTTGGCGGGTGGGGTGTCGGTGATGGCGACGCCGGGTGTGTTCGTGGAGTTCTCGCGGCAGCGGGGGTTGGCGGCGGATGGTCGGTGTAAGCCTTTCGCGGCGGCTGCCGACGGCACCGGCTGGTCCGAGGGCGTCGGGATGCTGCTGGTCGAACGGGAGTCCGATGCGCGCCGGCGTGGGCATCGGGTGTTGGCCGTCGTGCGGGGTTCGGCGGTCAATCAGGACGGGGCGTCGAACGGGTTGACGGCGCCGAACGGGCCGTCGCAGCAGCGGGTGATCCGGGCGGCGTTGGCGTCGGCGGGTCTGGGGCCGTCCGAGGTGGACGCCGTGGAGGCGCACGGTACGGGGACCCGGTTGGGTGATCCGATCGAGGCGCAGGCGGTGCTGGCCACGTATGGGCAGGGCCGGCCGGAGGATCGTCCGGTGTGGTTGGGGTCGGTGAAGTCGAATCTGGGTCACACGCAGGCCGCGGCCGGGGTCGCGGGTGTGATCAAGATGGTGGAGTCGATGCGACGCGGTGTCCTGCCCGCGTCCTTGCACATCGACGAGCCGACCCCGCACGTGGACTGGACCTCCGGCGCCGTCGAACTGCTGCGCAAGCCTCTGACCTGGCCTGAGACGGGCCGTCCGCGCCGGGCGGGGGTGTCGTCGTTCGGGGTGAGTGGCACGAACGCGCACGTGATCATCGAGGGTGTCGAGCCGGAGCCGGAGCCGGAGCCCACGCTCGTTGAGGGGCCGGTGCCGTGGGTGGTGTCGGCGGCGAGTGCGGAGTCGTTGCGGGGGCAGGCGGGGCGGTTGGCCTCGCTGGCCGGGGAGCTGCCGCCGGTTGATGTGGGGTTCTCGCTGGTGTCGGATCGGGCGCGGCTGGAGCACCGGGCGGTGGTGCTGGGGGCGGATAGGTCCAGTGCGTTGATGGCCTTGGCCGCGGGGGAGACGAGCCCTGATGTCGTGCGGGGCCGGGTGCGACCGGAGACCGCCTCGGGCGTTGTGTGGGTGTTCCCGGGGCAGGGGTCGCAGTGGGCGGGCATGGCCTCGGAGTTGCTGGAGTCCTCGCCCGTGTTCGCCGAGCGGTTCGGCGAATGCGCTGCCGCGTTGAGCGAGTTCGTCGACTGGTCGCCGGCCGAGGCCGCCGAGGATCCTCATGCGCTCGAGCGTGTGGATGTCGTGCAGCCGGTGCTCTGGGCGGTGATGGTGTCCCTGGCCGAGGCGTGGCGATCCTGGGGAGTGGAGCCCGCCGCCGTTGTCGGGCACTCCCAAGGCGAGATCGCCGCGGCGTGTGCCGTGGGTGGCCTGTCGTTGCGTGATGGTGCCCGGATCGTTGCCTTGCGCAGTAAGGCGATCCGCCGGCTGGCCGGTCAGGGCGGGATGGTCTCGGTCGCCGAGTCCGTGGAGAACATCGAGCGGCGGCTGGCCGCGTGGGATGGCCGGGTGACGGTGGCGGCGGTGAACAGCCCGGGATCGGTCGTCGTCTCGGGTGACACGGAGGCGCTGGCAGGACTGGTCGCCGCGTGTGAGGAGGATGGGGTTCGAGCGCGGCAGATCCCCGTGGACTACGCCTCGCACTCGGCCCAGATGGATGAACTCCGCGAGGTACTGGCCGAGGTGCTGGCCGATGTCGAGCCGCGTACGGGTGAGGTGCCGTTCTACTCCACGGTCACCGCGGGCCTGTTGGACACATCCCGGTTGGACGCGGGGTACTGGTTCGAGAATCTGCGGCGGCAGGTGCGGTTCGCCGACACGATCCGCGCGGTCGCCGAGGCCGGGCCCACGACGTTCCTGGAGGTCAGTCCGCATCCCGTATTGACGGTCGGGATCGAAGAGACCCTGGATGCCGCGGATCCGGTGGTGGTCGGTTCGTTGCAGCGGGACCGCGGTGATCTGCACCGCCTGGCCACCTCGGCGGCCGAACTGTTCGTCACCGGCACCGACGTCGACTTCGGCCCCCTCCTGCCCGGCGGCCGCCACGTCGACCTTCCCACCTACGCCTTCCACCACCATCGCTACTGGCTCGACGCGGCGCCCGCCGAACGTACGCTGATCACCGAGCGAACACGGCTGGCCGACACCGGCGGTGCGCTGCTGTCCGGACGCGTTTCGACCCGGACCCATCCCTGGCTGGCCGACCACGCGGTACGAGGCGCCGCCGTGTTCCCCGGCACCGGGTTCGTGGAGCTCGCCGTTCAGGCCGCCGACCTCGTCGGCTGCGGATACGTCGCCGAGCTGGACCTGCAAGAGCCGCTGCTCCTGGGCGACGGCACCGCCACCGACCTCCAGGTGCACGTCGGCCCGGCCGACGACGCCGGGAACCGCGCCGTCACCATCCACGCCCGGCCGGCCACGACGTCCGGCGGCGCCGCGTGGACGTGCCACGCCTCCGGCCGCCTCGCCCGTACGCCGGCGCCGGCGGCGGGCACCGGCCGGCCGCGGACGCGACACCGATCGACCTCGACGACGCGTACGCGCGGCTGGCCGCCACCGGCTACGACTACGGGCCCGCCTTCCAGGGGTTGCGGTCCGTCCGGCGGGGCGCCGACGGCGACCTGTACGCCGAGGTCGTCCTGCCGGGGGAGGCCGGCCCGGTGGAGGACCACACGCTGCACCCCGCGCTGCTCGACGCCGCCTTGCACGCGATCGGCATCGCCGGCGACGACGCGGGACTGCGGCTGCCGTTCAGCTGGGCCGGAGTCACCGTGCACGCCGCCGAGGCCACCGAGGTCCGCGTGCACATCCACCCGGTCGGGGCGGACACGTACGCCGTCGAGCTGACCGATCCCCAGGGGCTGTCGGTGGCGTCGGTGGCGTCGCTGTCGGTACGGCCCATTCCGGCCGACCGGCTGGCGGCGCCACGGCCGGCGCACCACGGACACCTCCTCCGGCTCGGCTGGGTACCCGCCGGCGATCGGGGCGCACCGGTGCCCGCCGGCGATCGGGGCGCACCGGTGCCCGCCGCGACGCTGGACTGCGCCGACGTGCCCCGTACCGGGAGCGTTCCGGCCGACGTGCGGGCCGTCACCGCGCACGTGCTCGACCGGATCCAGGAGCACACCGCGGCCGACGGTCCCGCCGACGCGCCGCTTCTCGTGGTCACCCACGGCGCGGTTGTCACCGGGCCCGGCGAGCCCGTCACCGACCTGGCCGGAGCGGCGGTCTGGGGACTGGTGCGGTCGGCGCAGTCCGAACACCCCGGCCGCATCGTGATCGTCGACGCGGACGCGCCGTTCGACCCGGCGGCGCTCCCGTCCGGCGAGCCGCAGCTGGCGCTCCGGGACGGCCGCGCGCTGACCCCCCGCCTGGCGCCGGCAGCCGACGCCACCGCGACCGATGCCACCGGGCCCGCGTACGGGACCGGAACCGTCCTGGTCACCGGCGGTACCGGGACGCTGGGCGGCCTGGTCGCCCGCCACCTGGTCGCCGCGCACGGTGTCCGTCACCTGCTGCTGGCCAGCAGGCAGGGCGCGGACGCGCCCGGCGCGGCCGACCTTGCCGCCGAGCTGGACCGGTCAGGTGCCCGCGTCACGGTGGCCGCGTGCGACGTGGCCGACCGGGGCGCGCTCGCCGACCTGCTCGCCGGTATCGACCCCGCGCGGCCGCTGACCGGCATCGTGCACACCGCCGGGGCGCTGGACGACGGGCTGATCTCCGCGCTGACCCCGGACCGTCTCGACGCGGTCCTCGCCGCCAAGGCCGACGCCGCGTGGCACCTGCACGAGCTGACCGCGGGCCACGACCTGGCCGCGTTCGTGCTGTTCTCCTCCGCGGCGGGGGTGCTCGGCCGGGCCGGTCAGGGCAACTACGCAGCCGCCAACGCCGTACTCGACGCGCTCGCGCAGCACCGCCGGGCCAACGGCCTGCCCGCGCACTCCCTCGCCTGGGGCCTTTGGGGCCCGGCCAGCGGTCTGACCGAGCGGCTCAGCGCCGCCGACCGCCGGGCGATGGCCGGCGAAGGCGTACGGGCACTGTCCACCGGCGAGGCCCTGGAGCTGCTCGACCGGGCGGTCGCGACGGCCGAACCGGCCTGGGTGCCGGTCGGCCTCGACCTCGCCGCGCGCAACGCGGCCGAGCCGCTCCCGCCCGTCCTGCGCGACCTGGCGCCGGCCGCCCGGCGCGTCGCAGCCCGCACCGGTGGCCCGTCCGACCTGCGAGAACGCCTCTCCCGACTCGCCCCGGAGGAACGCGAACGGACCCTGCTGGAACTCGTACGAGAACACGTCGCCGCCGTACTGGGGTTCGACTCGCCGGCCCGCGCGGACGCGCGCCGTCCGTTCCAGGACCTCGGCTTCGACTCGCTGTCCGCCGTCCGCCTGCGCAACGGGCTGAACGCGGAGACCGGCCTGCGGCTCCCCGCCACCCTGGTGTTCGACCATCCGACGCCGGCCGCCGTGGCCGGGTACCTGTCCACCGAGCTCGCCCCGGACGGCGACGCGCCGGACCCGTCCGCGATCCTCACCGGACTGCGGCGGCTCGAGTCCCAGCTCGCCGCGGCGGAACTGGACGAGATGACCAACGCCGCCGTCGCCCGGCAGCTACGCGATCTGCTCGACAGGGTCGGCGACGGCACCGGCCCGGCGGACGCCGGGCACGCCGAGCGCCTGGCGGTCGCGACCGACGACGAGATCTTCGAACTCATCGACCGCAGGCTCGGTCGCGTCGGTACCGACGCCGGGCCGGCCCAGCCGAGTGACGGGTGAACCGCATGTCCAACGAAGCGAAGCTGCGCGAGTACCTTCGGCGCGTCACCGCCGAGCTCGCCGACACCACCGACCGGCTCGACGCCCTGGAGGCGCGGGACCGCGAACCCATCGCGATCGTGTCGATGGCCTGCCGGCTTCCGGGCGCTCGCAGCCCCGAACAGCTGTGGGAACTACTGGAGTCCGGACGCGAGGCGATCGGCGAGTTCCCGACGGACCGGGGCTGGGACCTCGGCGGATTCCACGATCCGGGGTCGGCGCGCGCGGGTACCAGCCACGCCCGCGAGGGCGGGTTCCTCTACGACGCGGCCGACTTCGACGCCGGCCTGTTCGGCATCTCCCCGCGCGAGGCCACGGCGATGGACCCGCAGCAGCGGCTGCTGCTCGAGTCGTCCTGGGAGCTGTTCGAACGCGCCGGTGTCGACCCGATGGCGATGCGCGGCACCCGCACCGGCGTGTTCGCGGGCCTGATGTACCACGACTACGCCGCCCGCCTGCCCGGCATCCCCGAGGAGGTGGAGGGCCACCTCGGGAACGGGAACGCCGGCAGCGTCGCGTCGGGCCGGGTCGCGTACACGTTCGGCCTCGAAGGCCCGGCCGTGACCGTGGACACCGCCTGCTCGTCGTCGCTGGTGGCGCTGCACCTGGCCGTACGGGCGCTGCGCGCGGGCGAGTGCTCCATGGCGGTCGCGGGCGGTGTGACCGTGCTGTCGGTGCCGGACGTGTTCGCGGAGTTCTCCCGCCAGCAGGGCCTGGCCGCCGACGGGCGCTGCAAGCCGTTCGCGGCTCGCGCCGACGGCGCGGGGTTCGGTGAGGGCATCGGGCTCGTGCTGCTGCAACCGCTGTCGGACGCCGTACGCGACGGCCGCGACGTCCTGGCCGTCGTCCGTGGCTCGGCGATCAACTCCGACGGCGCGTCCAACGGGCTCACCGCGCCGAACGGGCCGGCCCAGCAGCGGGTGATCCGGCAGGCGCTCGCCTCCGCCGGCCTGGCCGCCGGCGACGTCGACGCCGTCGAGGCGCACGGCACCGGCACCACCCTGGGCGACCCCATCGAGGCACAGGCGCTGCTGGCCACGTACGGCCGTGACCGGACGGACGACCGCCCGCTGTGGCTGGGGTCGATCAAGTCGAACCTGGCGCACACCCAGGCCGCGGCCGGGATCGTCGGCGTCATCAAGATGGTCCTCGCGCTCCGGCACGGCGTCCTGCCCGCGACCCTGCACGTGGACGCCCCGACCCCGCACGTGGACTGGTCCGCGGGGCGCGTGGAGCTGCTGACCGAACCGGTTCCCTGGCCCGCCCGGCAGGATCGAGTACGGCGGGCCGGCGTGTCGTCGTTCGGCATCAGCGGCACCAACGCGCACGTCATCGTCGAGCAGGCCCCGACGCCCGAGCGGGCCCCGACGCCCGAGCGGGCCCCGACGCCCGAGCGGGCCCCGACGCCCGAGCGGAAGTCGGGCGGTGGGCCCGTACCGCTGGTGCTGTCCGGCCGGGACGCCGCGGCGCTGCGGGCCAGGGCCGCGGACCTGCGCGCGCACCTGGAGGCCCACCCCGGGCACGCCCTGGAGGACGTCGCGCACGCCCTGCTGACCACCCGGTCCGCGCTCGAGCACCGCGCGGTCATCGTCGCGACGGACCGTGACGCGGCGCTGGCCGGGCTCGACGCGGTCGCGGCGGGCACCCCGGCGCCGCATGTCGTCACCGGCACGGTGGCCGGCGACGACGCCGGCCGGGTCGCGTTCGTGTTCCCCGGCCAGGGCGCGCAGTGGGCGGGAATGTGCGGCGCCCTGCTCGACGCCTCCCCGGTGTTCGCCGCCCGCATCCAGGCCTGCGAACAGGCACTGACAGGGCTGGTCGACTGGTCTCTCACCGACGTACTGCGCCGGGCCCCGGGCGCACCCGGCCTGGATCGTATCGAGGTGCTCCAGCCGGTGCTGTTCGCCGTCATGGTCGGCCTGGCGGAGCTGTGGCGGGCGCATGGCGTGCGACCGGACGCGGTGGTCGGTCTCAGCCAGGGCGAGATCGCCGCCGCGTGCGTGGCGGGCGCGCTCGACCTGGACGACGCGATGCGGCTCGTGGTGCTGCGCAGCGACCTGTTCGCCGAGCGGCTGACCGGCAAGGGGGCCATCGCCTCGGTGGCGCTGCCCGCCGCCGAGGCGGCCGGGCTCCTCGACCACCGGGACGGCCGGCTGGCGCTCGCCGGGGTGAGCGGCCCCCGGCTGGTGACCGTCGCCGGGGACCTGCCGGCGCTGGAGGAACTGGTCGCGGACTGCGAACGGCGCTCGGTGTCCGCGCGGATCGTGCCCACCACGGTGGCATCCCACTGCGCGCAGGTCGAGCCGCTGCGCGAGCACCTGCTCGCCGCGCTCGGCGACATCACGGCGGCCGACTGCCCCACCGCCTTCTACTCGACCGTGCGCGGCGAGCCGATGCCCACCGCCCGGCTGGACGCGGAGTACTGGTACGCCAACGCCCGCGAGCCCGTACGATTCGAGGCCGCCGTACGATCCCTGCTGGACGCCGGGCACCGGGTGTTCGTCGAGGCCAGCGCGCATCCGGTGGCGCTGCTCGGGCTGCAGGAGACCGCCGAGGACCACGGCGTTCCGGTGGTCGCCACCGGGTCGTCGCGGCGCGCCGACGGCGGCCTCGACCGGTTCGTGCTGTCCCTGGCCGAGCTGTACGTACGGGGGGTCCCCGTCGACTTCGCGCCGCTGCTGCCCGCCGGCGCGCGGCGCGTCCCGCTGCCCACCTACCCGTTCCAGCGCGAACGGTACTGGCTACGCGGAGAGGCCCCGGCCCGGCCGGGTGACGGCGGGGCGGACACCGACTTCTGGGTGGCGGTCGAACGCGGCGACGTCGACGGGCTGTCCGCCGAGCTCGGGCTGTCCGACCCGGAGCCGCTCGGTGCCGTCCTGCCGCACCTGGCCGTGTGGCGCGCCCACCGGCGCGACGACCGGGCGCTGGACGCGCTCCGGTACGAGGCCGGCTGGGACCTCCTGCCCCCGGCCGCCCGCCCGGACCGGGCCGGTTCCTGGCTGCTCGTCGTGCCGCCCGAGCCGGACGAGGCGTGGCCGGCCGCGTTGGCCGGCGCGCTGCGCCGCTGCGGTGCCACCGTCACCACCGTCACGTACGACGCCACCGACGGCACGCCACCGGACCTGACCGGGCCCGGCCTCACCGGCATCGTCTCGCTGCTCCCGATGGACGAACGGCCGGCACGCGGCACCGTGTCCCGCGGTCTGCACGGCACGCTGCTGCTGCTCCAAGAGCTGGTCACGGACGGGTCGCGGGTGCCGCTGTGGTCGGTGAGCCGCGGAGCCGTCACCGCGCATCCCGCCGACGCCGCACCCGCGCCTGAGCAGGCTGCGGTCTGGGGGCTCGGCCGGGTCGCCGCGCTCGAACACCCCGGCGTCTGGGGCGGCCTGCTCGACCTGCCCGCCGCGGCCACCGAGGCGGCGGCCGACCACGTCGCGGCCCTGCTGACCGATCCACGAGGCGAGGACCAGATCGCCGTGCGCCGATCCGGTGCGTACGGCCGCCGCCTCCGGCACGCCACGCCCGCGCGAGCCGTACGGCGATGGCGGCCGCGCGGCACCGTGCTCGTCACCGGCGGCACCGGCGCCCTCGGCGGGCACGTCGCCCGCCGGCTCGCCGAATGCGACGTCGACCACCTCGTCCTGACCAGCCGGCGCGGCCCGGACGCGCCCGGCGCCGCCGACCTCAGCGCCGAACTCGAAGCGACCGGTACGCGGGTCACGGTCGCGGCGTGCGACGCCGCGGACCGCGACGCACTCGCCCGGCTGCTCGCCGAGCACCCGGTGGACGCCGTCGTCCACACCGCCGGTGTCGGGGACGCGGCCCCGCTCGCCGGCCTCGATCTCGACGCCCTTGCCGCGTCGGCGGCGGCCAAGGCGGACGGGGCCCGCCACCTCGACGAGCTCACCCGCGACCGGGAACTCGACGCGTTCGTCCTGTTCTCCTCCGGTGCCGGCGTGTGGGGCGGCAGCGGGCAGGGCGCGTACGCGGCCGCCAACGCCTACCTGGACGCCCTGGCCCACCGCCGCCGCGCGGAGGGCCGTACGGCGACGGCCGTCTCCTGGGGGCACTGGGCCGGCCCGGGCATGGCCGGCGGTGACGCCGGAGAGCAACTCGCCCGATGGGGGCTGCGCCCCATGCCCGCCGACCGGGCCGTCGCCGCGCTGTGGCACGCCCTCGACCGGGACGACACGCACGTCACCGTCGCCGACATCGACTGGGCCCGGTTCGCGCCGATGTTCACCGTCGCCCGGCCGAGCCGGCTCATCTCCGGCGTCACGGAGGTCGCGCGGCCGGCCGTGGAGGACCGGCCCGCGCCGACCGCCCTGGCCGGCCTCACCGATACCGCCGCACGGGAACGCGCACTGCTCGACCTGGTCCGTACCCAGAGCGCCGCGGTCCTCGGGCACGCCGACCCCGACGCGGTCGACCCGGTGCGGGCGTTCAAGGAGCTCGGCTTCGACTCGCTGATGTCGGTCGAGTTGCGTAACCGGCTCGGCGCGGAGACCGGCCTGACGCTGCCGACCACCGTCGTCTTCGACCACCCCACCATGCGGAGCCTGGCCGCCTACCTGTCCGGGGAGCTGTACGGGACCGCGGCCGAACCGGCGGCCACCGATCCGGGTTCCGCCCCGGCCGACGACGATCCGGTGGTGATCGTGGGGATGGCGTGCCGTTTTCCGGGTGGGGTGGGTTCGCCGGAGGGTTTGTGGCGGTTGCTGGCCGCGGAGCGGGATGTGATCTCGGGGTTCCCGGAGGACCGTGGGTGGGATCTCGATGGTCTCTATCACCCGGATCCTGAGCATTCCGGTACGTCGTATGCGCGTGCGGGTGGGTTCTTGCATGATGTGGCGGATTTCGATGCCGGCTTGTTCGGGGTGTCGCCGCGTGAGGCGGTGGCGATGGATCCCCAGCAGCGGTTGGCGTTGGAAGTGTCGTGGGAGCTGTTCGAGCGGTCCGGGATCGATCCGCGATCGCTGCGCGGCACCCCCACCGGCGTGTTCATCGGCAGCAACGGCCAGGACTACACCGCCGGCTTCGGCGCCATCCCCGAGGAGGCCGAGGGCCACCTGCTGATCGGTAACGCGGGCAGCGTGGTGTCCGGCCGGGTCGCGTACACGTACGGGCTCGAAGGCCCCGCGGTGACGGTGGACACGGCGTGCTCGTCGTCGCTGGTGGCCCTGCACATGGCGGTCCGCTCCGTCCGTTCGGGGGAGAGCGCCATGGCGGTCGCCGGCGGCGTCACCGCGATGTTCAGCCTGCGCGCCTTCGTGGAGTTCTCGCGGCAGCGGGGTCTCGCCGCGGACGGCCGGTGCAAGGCGTTCGCGGCGGCTGCCGATGGCACCGGCTGGTCCGAGGGCGTGGGGCTGGTGCTGGTGGAGCGGCTGTCGGACGCGCGCCGTCAGGGCCATCGGGTGCTGGCCGTCGTGCGGGGCTCGGCGCTGAATCAGGACGGGGCGTCGAACGGCCTGGCGGCGCCGAGCGGACCGGCGCAGCAGCGGGTGATCCGGGCCGCGCTGGCCGACGCGGGCCTGGAGCCGGCCGATGTGGACGTGGTGGAGGCGCATGGCACGGGGACGACGCTGGGTGATCCGATCGAGGCGCAGGCGGTGCTGGCCACGTATGGGCAGGGCCGGCCGGAGGATCGTCCGGTGTGGTTGGGGTCGGTGAAGTCGAATCTGGGTCACACGCAGGCTGCGGCCGGGGTGGCGGGTGTGATCAAGATGGTGGAGTCGATGCGACGCGGTGTGCTGCCCGCGTCCTTGCACATCGATGAGCCCACCCCGCACGTGGACTGGACGTCCGGTGCCGTCCAACTGGCGACCGGTACCCGGGCGTGGGAGGCCCCGGACCGCCCGCGGCGGGCGGGGGTGTCGTCGTTCGGGGTGAGTGGCACGAACGCGCACGTGATCATCGAGGGTGTCGAGCCAGGGCCCGAGCCCGAGCCTGCGCTCGTTGATGGGCCGGTGCCGTGGGTGCTGTCGGCGGCGAGTGCGGAGTCGCTGCGGGACCAGGCCGGACGGTTGGCGTCCTCGGCTGCGGGCGCGTCTCCGGTGGATGTGGGGTTCTCGCTGGTGGCGGGCCGGGCGCGGTTGGAGCACCGGGCGGTGGCGCTGGGCTCGGACAAGATCGGCGCGTTGAAGGCCCTGGCCGCCGGTGAGGTGAGTCCCGATGTGGTGCGGGGCCGGGTACGGGCGGGTGCCGGGGAGTCGGGTGTCGTGTGGGTGTTCCCGGGCCAGGGTGCGCAGTGGGCGGGCATGGCCGCTTCGCTGTTGGAGTCGTCGCCGGTGTTCGCCGAGAGGTTCGGTGAGTGCGCGGCGGCGTTGAGCGAGTTCGTGGACTGGTCGTTGTGGGAGGCCGCCGGGGACGCCGATCAGCTGGAACGCGTCGACGTCGTGCAGCCGGTGCTGTGGGCGGTGATGGTGTCCCTGGCCGAGGTATGGCGCTCGTTGGGCGTGCGGCCTGAGGCCGTCATCGGACACTCCCAAGGCGAGATCGCGGCTGCCTGCGTCGCCGGCGGCCTGTCCCTGCGTGACGGCGCCCGCATTGTGGCGTTGCGGAGCAAGGCGATCCGCCGGCTGGCCGGCCAGGGCGGCATGGTGTCGATCGCCGAGCCGGTGGCGAAGGTCGAGCGGCGCTTGGCCGCGTGGGATGGGCGGGTGACGGTGGCGGCGGTGAACGGCCCCGCTTCCGTGGTGGTCTCGGGTGATTCGGAAGCGCTCGCGGAGCTGATGGCCGGCTGTGAGGGGGATGGGATTCGGGCCCGGCGGGTCCCGGTGGACTACGCCTCGCATTCCGCCCAGGTGGAGCAGCTGCGCGGGGAACTGGCCGAGGTGCTGGCCGATGTCGAGCCGCGTACGGGTGAGGTGCCGTTCTACTCCACGGTCACCGCGGACCTGTTCGACACCGCTCGGCTGGACGCCTCGTACTGGCTGGACAACCTACGGCGGCAGGTGCGGTTCGCCGACACGATCCGCGCCGTGGCCGAGACCGGGCGCACCACCTTCCTGGAGGTCAGCCCCCACCCGGTCCTGACCCCCGGGATCGAGGAGACCCTCGACGGGGCAGAGGCCGTCGTGGTCGGTTCGCTGCACCGTGATGACGGTGACCTGCACCGCCTGGCCACCTCGGCGGCCGAACTGTTCGTCACCGGCACCGACGTCGACTTCGGCCCCCTCCTGTCCGGCGGCCGCCACGTCGACCTCCCCACCTACGCCTTCCACCACCGCCGCTACTGGCTCGACCGGCCCAAGGCCACCGGCGGATCCGGCGACCACCCGCTGCTCGACACCGTGACCGAGCTGGCCGGCTCCGGCGGGCTCGTGCTCACCGGCCGGCGCGGTCCGCGAGCACGAATGGCTCGCCGACCACCGGGTCGGCGGTGTCGCCGTGTTCCCCGGTACCGGCTTCGTGGAGCTCGCGCTCGCCGCCGCCACGCGCGTCGGCGCGGGCGGCCTCGACGAGCTGACCGTGCAGGCGCCGCTGCCACTGCCCGAGGACGGCACGGCCACCGTGCAGGTGGCGGTGGACGGCGACCGAGCCGTACGGATCTACTCCCGGCCGGACGACGACGCGCCCTGGACCCTGCACGCCGAAGGCACTCTCACCGATCGGCCGGCCGCGGAGCCGCCGGCCGATCGGCGGGCGTGGCCGCCGCCCGGGGCCGAGCCCTTGAGCCTGGAGGGGTTCTACGAGCGGCTGGCCGACGACGGATACGGGTACGGCCCGGCCTTCCAGGGTCTGCGCCGTGCGTGGCGGGACGGCGATGACCTTTACGCGGAGGTCGCTCTCGACCCGGAGCCCGCGGCCCAGGCCGACCGGTTCACCGTGCACCCCGCGCTGCTCGACGCCGCGCAGCACCTGCTGGGCCTCAGCGCCGCCGGCACCGGCGAGCCGGCGCTGCCGTTCGCCTGGAGCGGCGTACGGCTGCACCGCCCGGGCACACGGGAGCTGCGGGTACGGCTGCGCGACGGAGCGTTCTCCATCACCGACCCCACCGGCGCCCCCGTCGCGGAAATCGCGTCCCTGGCCCTCAGGCCGGTCGGCCCCGAGCAGCGCGCCGCCCTGCGCATCGCCTCGGCCGACGCGCTCCACGAGATCACCTGGACCGCGGCGCCGCGACGCGAATCGGCCGTCGACGACCTCACCCTTCTCGACTGTCCGCCGTCCCGCGAGGGCGAGGACGTACCCGCTGCGGTGCGGTCCGCGCTCACGCACGTGCTCGCCGCCCTCCAGGACCGGCTGGCCGCCGACCGCCCGGACAACGCGCGGCTCGTCGTGGTCACCCATGGCGCGGTCGCCACCGCGACCGACGACGAGATCACCGACCTGGCCACGGCCGCCGTCTGGGGCCTCGTACGCTCGGCGCAGACCGAACACCCCGACCGGTTCGTGCTGCTCGACACCGACGGCACCGTCGATCCGCGGACCGCGGCCGGGTCCGGGGAGCCCCAACTGGCGGTCCGTGACGGCCGCGTCCTGGTGCCCCGGCTCACCCGCCGCCACGGCCGGGCCGCCCCGGGGCGACCACGCGAGGCGTGGCCGCCGCGGCACCGTACTGATCACCGGGGGGACCGGTACCCTCGGCGCCGCCGTGGCCCGGCACCTCGTCACGGAGCACGGCGTCCGGCGGCTGCTCCTGGCCGGCCTGCGCGGCGCCGACGCGCCCGGCGCGGCCGCCCTGCACGCCGAGCTGGCCCGCCACGGCGCCGACGTACGCATCGCCGCCTGCGATGTGACCGACCGGGACGCGCTCGCCGGCCTGCTCGCCGGAATCGACCCCGGCCATCCGCTGACCGGTGTCGTGCACGCGGCCGCCGGCCTCGACGACGGGGTGCTCACGTCCCTCGACCCCGATCGCCTTGACGCGGTGCTGCGTGCCAAGGCGGACGCCGCCTGGCTGCTGCACGAGCTCACCCGCGACCACGACCTGGCGGCGTTCGTTCTGTTCTCCTCTGCGGCCGGCGTGCTCGGCTCTCCGGGCCAGGCCAACTACGCGGCCGCCAACGCGTTCGTCGACGCGCTGGCCCGGCACCGGCGCGCGCTCGGCCTGCCCGCGCAGTCCCTCGCCTGGGGCTGGTGGGCGCCGGAGAGCGAGCTCACCGGACGGCTCGACGCGGCCGACCTGACGCGCATGCGCGACGACGGGGCGCGGCCCCTCGGCACGGCCGAGGGCCTGGCGCTGTTCGACACCGCCGTCCGGCTCGGCGACCCGAACCTCGTCCCCATCGGCCTGGACTCCCGCGGACGATTCACGCACCCGATGCTCGCCGGGCTCTCCCCGCAGCGCCGTACCGGTACGGCCGCCCGCCCGCCCGCACCGGACATCGGCGACCGGCTCGCCGGTCTGGACGCGGACGCGCGCCTCGGCGCGCTCACCGACCTGGTCGCCGCCGAGGCCGCGACCGTACTCGGGTACACCGTGGCCGCGGACATCGACGCGGCACGCGCGTTCAGCGAACTCGGCTTCGACTCGCTGACCGCCGTACAGCTCCGCAACCGGCTGGGCGCCGCGACCGGGCTGCGCCTGCCCGCCACCCTGGTGTTCGACCATCCGACCCCCGCCGCGCTGGCCGCGCACCTGCACACGCGGCTGACGCCCGCCGGTGAGCCGGACCCCGCGCCACCGGGCGACCCGGACGAGCGGATACGCCAACGGCTCGCCGCCATCCCCGTCAGCCGGCTGCGGCAGGCGGGCGTACTGGACCTGCTGCTGCGGCTCACCGACCCCGACGCCGCCGATCCCACCGACGCGGCACCCGCGTTCCCGGGCGGCGGCATCGACGACCTCGACGCCGAGGCGCTGCTGCGCCTCGCCACCGGGGACGGCCTGCGGGAGGCGGAACGGTGAGCACGCAGGGCAACGCCGCACCCGAAGAGTTCGTCGAGGCGCTTCGGTCGTCGCTGAAGGAGGTCGAGCGCCTCCGTGAGCAGAACCGGCGGCTGATGGCCGCGGCGACCGAGCCGATCGCGATCGTCGCGACGGCGTGCCGCTTCCCCGGCGACGTCGCGTCCGCCGCCGACCTGTGGCGGCTCGTCGAGGACGGCCGCGAGGCGCTGACCGGCTTCCCCGACGACCGCGGCTGGGACATCGGCCGGGTGTACGACGGGCTTCCCGGCGGCGACGGGCAGAGCCGGGCCCGGCAGGGCGGGTTCCTGACGGACGCGGCAGGCTTCGACGCCGCGTTCTTCGGCATCTCCCCGCGCGAGGCGACCGCCATGGACCCGCAGCAGCGGCTTCTGCTCGAGACCGCGTGGGAGGCGATCGAGCGCGCGGGAGTCGACCCGCGGTCGCTGCACGGCAGCCGTACCGGGGTGTTCACCGGCGTCATGTACCACGACTACGCGCCCCCGCTCGGGGCGGTGCCCGACGAATTGCGGCCGTTCATCGGCAACGGTACGTCCGGCAGCGTCGCCTCCGGCCGCATCGCGTACGTGCTCGGGCTCGAGGGACCCGCCGTCACAGTGGACACCGCCTGCTCGTCGTCGTTGCTCGCCCTGCACCTGGCCGCGCGGGCCCTACGCGTCGGCGACTGCGACCTCGCGCTCGCCGGCGGGGCGACCGTGATGGCGACACCGGGCGTGTTCGTGGAGTTCGCCCAGCAGGGCGGGCTCGCGACGGACGGCCGCTGCAAGGCGTTCGCGGCCGCCGCCGACGGCGCGGGATTCGGCGAAGGGGCCGGCCTGCTGCTGCTCGAGCGCCTGTCCGACGCGCGGCGGCACGGGCATCCGGTCCTGGCGGTGGTGAAGGGTTCGGCGGTCAACCAGGACGGGGCGTCGAACGGTCTGACGGCGCCGAACGGGCCGTCGCAGCAGCGGGTGATCCACGCCGCGCTGTCCGACGCGGGTCTGAGCCCATCCGAGGTGGACGCCGTGGAGGCGCACGGGACGGGAACCCGGTTGGGTGACCCGATCGAGGCGCAGGCGGTGCTGGCCGCCTACGGGCAGGGCCGTCCGGAGGATCGTCCCCTGTGGCTGGGGTCGATCAAGTCCAACCTCGGTCACACTCAGGCCGCGGCCGGGGTCGCGGGTGTGATCAAGATGGTGGAGGCGATGCGGCACGGCCGGCTTCCGGCGACCCTCCACATCGACGAGCCGACCCCGCACGTGGACTGGACCGCGGGCGCCGTACGGCTGCTGACCGAGGCCGTACCGTGGCCGGACACCGGCCGCCCGCGACGCGCCGGGGTGTCCTCGTTCGGCGCCAGCGGCACCAACGCGCACGTCATCCTCGAACAGGGCGACGACCCCGCCGGGCCGGACGACGAACCGGAGCCGGAGGCCCCGCGCGGCGTACCGGTGGCCTGGCCGGTGTACGGGGCCTCCGCGGACGCTCTCCGGGCACAGAGCGCGCGGCTGCGCGCCCACCTGGACGGCGACCGGAGCTGGAGTCCACCCCGCGTGGCGTACGCCCTCGCCACGACCCGTGCCGGCCTCCGGCACCGGGCCGTCGTCACGGGCCGGACGGCACCGGAACTGCTGGCCGGGCTGGACGCGCTCGCCGACGGCACGGCCTCCGCCGGGGTCGTCGAGGGTGCGGCGCGGACCGGGAAGACCGCGTTCCTGTTCACCGGGCAGGGGGCGCAGCACCCCGGAATGGGCGCGGCCGCCCGCGCCGCCTTCCCGGCCTTCGACGACGCGTTCGCGGAGGTACTCGCGCACCTCGACCCGGCGCTCGGGGAAGCGTTGGCCACCGAGGACCTCCACCGTACCGAGCACACCCAGCCCGCCCTGTTCGCGCTCGAGGTCGCGCTGTACCGGCTGCTGGAGTCCTGGGGCGTACGGCCGGACATCGTGGTCGGCCACTCCGTCGGCGAGCTCGCCGCCGCGCACGTCGCGGGCGTGTTCTCGCTGGCCGACGCGTGCGCGCTGGTGACCGCGCGCGGCCGGCTCATGCAGGGGCTCGCGGCCGGCGGCGCGATGGTCGCGGTGGAGGCCACCGAGGAGGAGGCCGCCGAGCTGTTCGGCCGGCCCGGTGCGGACATCGCGGCCGTCAACGGGCCCCGGTCGGTCGTGCTGTCCGGCGACGAGGAACCGGTCGAGGCAGTCGCCGCGCGGCTGCGGGACGCGGGCCGCCGCGTGCACCGGCTGCGGGTCTCGCACGCCTTCCACTCGCCGCGGATGGACCCGATGCTGGACGCCTACCGCCGGACGGTCGAGCGGACCACCCGGCACGAGCCCCGCATCCCGATCGTGTCGACCGTCACCGGGCGTCTCGCCACGGCGGCGGAGCTGACCGACGCCGACCACTGGGTCCGGCACGCGCGCAGGTCCGTACGCTTCGGCCCGGCCGTGCGCGTCGCCGCCGAGTGGGGCGTGTCCCGGTTCGTCGAACTCGGCCCGGACGCCGCGCTGTGCGGCATGACCCGCGACAACCTGCCCGCCACCGGCGAACCGGCGGTACTCGTCCCCACGCTGCGCGCCGACCGGGACGACCCGGAGGCGCTGTTGACGGCCGTGTCGACCCTGCACGTCACGGGCGCACCGGTGGACTGGACCGCGGTGCGGCCCGACCCGGGCGGACCCGCCGTCGACCTGCCGACGTACGCGTTCCAGCGCGAACGGTACTGGCTGCGGCCCGCCGCGCCGCCGGCCACGCCGCCCGGCCCGCAGCGATACGCGGTCGGCTGGACACGGCTCGCCGAGGAGACCGCGCGCCCCACCGGCACCTGGCTCCTGGTGGTCCCGGACGCCCGCGTATCGGCGGCCGAGCGTACGGCCACCGCCGCCCTCGCGCCGCAGGCCCGGGTGGAACGCGTGGTGATCGATCCGCTCGGTGACCGGACCGGCGAGGCGCTCTCCGCGGCACTGCGGAAGGTCGGCGATCAGGCTGGGGACGTGACGGGGATCGTCTCGCTGCTGGGCCTGGACGAGCGGCCCGTGCCCGGCGCCGAGGTCGTGCCCGCCGGGCTGGCCGCGACACTGCGAATGATCCAGTCGACCGAGGCCCCCGTCTGGTGCCTGACGCGCGGCGTGGCCGAGCCCGTACGGCCCGCGCAGGCGATGCTCTGGGGTCTTGGTCGCGTGGCCGCCCTGGAACACCCGCGCCGGTGGGGCGGGCTGGTCGACCTGCCGGAGGCGCCCGACGCGGCCACGGCCGACCGCCTCGCCGCGATCCTGGCCGGCGGCACCGGCGAGGACCAGGTCACGCTGGCCCCCGGCGGTGCGTTCGCCCGGCGGATCCAGTACGCGCCCCGGCCTCCCGAAGGCGGCGAACCGTGGCGCCCGGCCGGGACCGTCCTCGTCACGGGCGGCACCGGCGCGCTCGGCGGGCACCTCGCCCGCAAGCTCGCGGTCACCGAGCCGGCCACATCATCCTGCTGAGCCGCGGCGGGCCGGACACGCCCGCCGCCCGCGCGCTCGCCGAGGAACTGACCGACGTCCGGTTGGAGGTCGTGGCCTGCGACGTCGCCGACCGGGACGCGCTGGCCCGGGTACTGGCCGGGCGGACGGTCGACGCCGTGTTCCACGCGGCTGGCATGGCCGAGGACGGCGTGCTCGACGGACTCGGCCTCGACCGGCTCGCCGCCGCGCTGCGCGCCAAGGTCGCCGGTGCGGCCAACCTGCACGAGCTCACCCGCGACCGGCCACTCTCGGCGTTCGTGGTGTTCTCGTCGCTCGCGGGTGTGATCGGATCCGTGACGCAGGGCGCGTACGCCGCCGCGAACGCCTATCTCGACGCGCTGATCCACCAGCGCGCCGCCGCCGGGCTGCCCGGCCTGTCGGTCGCGTGGGGCCCGTGGGAGGGCGCCGGCATGGCGGCGACCGTGACCGAGCGCGTCACCCGGCACGGACTGCGGCCGCTGCCGCCGGACACGGCGCTCGACGAGCTGTACCGGGCGCTCGGCGCGGCGGATCGGGTCGTCGCGGTCGCCGACGTCGACTGGCCCGTGTTCGCCCCCGCGCTCACCACGGCACGCCGGCTGCCGTCGCTCGCCGGTATCCCGGAGGCGGCCGGGTACGCCGACGGTCCCGCGGCCGAGGCGTCCGGCGGGCTGCGGGACCGCCTCGCCGGCACCGACGCCGCGAACCGGCGCGCGGTGCTGCTGGACTTCGTCCGAACGCAGATCGCCGCCGTCCTCGGCCACCGCGGCGCGGACCAGGTGCCACCGGACATGGCACTGCGGGACCTCGGATTCACCTCCTTCACCGCCGTGGAGCTGCGCAACCGGCTGGAGGTCGCCGTCGGGCTCGGCCTCCCGGCCACGCTCGTCTTCGATCACCCCACCGCCGAGGCCATGGCCGCGTACCTCAGCGAGCGGTTCGGCGGCGAACCGGGCGCGGACGCGCTGACCGCGGCGCTGGACCGGCTGGCGGACGCGCTGGCCACGACCCCGGTGGACGAGGCCGGACGGGCGGCCGTGACGGTCCGGCTGCGCGACCTGCTCGACCGGTGGAGCGGCGTCACCGCGGATGTCACCGACGACACCACGGACGGCCTCGACTCGGCCACGGACGAGGAGGTCTTCGCGCTCCTCGGCCGGGAGTTCGGCATCTCAGATGAGGAGTTCCCATCATGACGGGCGACAACGAGACCCGCCTCCAGTACTACCTGCGCCGGGCCACCGCCGAACTGCGCGACACCCGGTCCCGCCTGCACGAACTGGAGGAGACGGCACGCGAACCCGTCGCGATCGTCGGCATGGCCTGCCGGTTCCCCGGCGGCATCAGCGCGCCGGAGGACCTGTGGGCGCTGCTCGAGGCCGGCGAGGACGTGCTGACCGGCCTCCCCACCGACCGCGGCTGGGACCTCGCCGCCCTGTACGACCCGGAACTCTCCCGCCCCGGCACCACCTACGTCCGCACCGGAGGGTTCCTCGCCGCGCCCGGTGACTTCGACGCCGGGTTCTTCGGCATCTCGCCGCGCGAGGCGCTGGCCATGGACCCGCAGCAGCGGCTGCTGCTGGAGACCGCGTGGGAGGCGTTCGAACGCGCCGGCATCGACCCGTCCACGGTGCGCGGCAGCCGTACCGGGGTGTTCACCGGCGTGGCCTACGCCGACTACGCGGCCCGGCTGCGGCCCGCGCCGCCCGAGCTCGAGGGCTACCTCGGGGTCGGCAACGCGGCGAGCGTGGCGTCCGGGCGGCTGGCGTACGTGTTCGGCGTCGAGGGCCCGACGATGACGGTGGACACGGCCTGCTCCTCGTCCCTGGTCGCCCTGCACCTGGCGGTGCGGGCGCTGCGGGGCGGCGAGTGCGACCTGGCGCTGGCCGGGGGAGCGTCAGTGATGGCCACGCCGGGGGTGTTCGTGGAGTTCGCGCGGCAGCGCGGCCTGGCCCCCGATGGCCGGTGCAAGGCCTATGCCGCGGGCGCCGACGGCACCGGCTGGTCCGAGGGCGCCGGGATGCTGATGGTCGAACGGCTGTCGGACGCTCGCCGCAACGGCCACCGGGTGCTGGCCGTGGTGCGCGGATCGGCGGTCAACTCCGATGGCGCGTCCAACGGACTGACCGCCCCGAACGGCCCGTCGCAGCAGCGGGTCATCCGGTCGGCGCTGGCCGCGGCGGGGCTGGCGCCCGGCGAGATCGACCTGGTGGAGGGACACGGCACCGGGACCCGGCTCGGCGACCCGATCGAGGCGCAGGCGCTGCTGGCCGTGTACGGACGGGAACGGCCCGGTGCGCCGCTGTACCTGGGCTCGGTGAAGTCCAACCTCGGGCACACGGCGGCCGCCGCCGGCGTGGCCGGAGTGATCAAGACCGTGCAGGCGATGCGGAACGGCGTCATGCCCCGCACCCTGCACCTTGACGCCCCGACCCCGCAGGTCGACTGGTCCTCCGGCGCGGTCGAGCCGCTCGCCGAGGCCCGGCCCTGGACGGTGGACGGCCGGCCGCGCCGCGCCGGCGTGTCCTCGTTCGGGTTCAGCGGCACCAATGCCCACGTCATCCTGGAGGAGGACGACGGTACGGAGCCGGAGTCCGCGCCCGCCGCCCCGCTCACACCGCTCGTGGTCTCCGCGCGGACCGCCGAGGCGCTCCGTGACCAGGCCGTCCGCCTGCGGAACCGGCTCCAGGCCGAGCCGGACGCCCCGCTCGGCGACGTCGCACGCACCCTGGCGGGCAGGCGCGCGCGATTCCCGTACCGGGCCGTCGTGGTCGGCGGCGACCACGACGAGCTCCTCGACGGCCTGGGCGCCCTCGGCCGCGGCGCGCGCGCCGCCAGGGTGGCCACCGGTACGGCGGCGGCCGGCCGTACCGCGTTCGTGTTCGCCGGGCAGGGCGCCCAGCGGCCCGGGATGGGGAACGAGCTGGCCGACCGCCACCCGGAGTTCCGTGCGGCGTTCGCGGAGGTCTGCGCCGTCCTCGACCCGCTGCTCGACGTGCCCGTCCGTGACGCGAACGACGGGGGATCGCTCGACCGTACGGGACACGCCCAGCCCGCCCTGTTCGCCTTCGAGGTGGCGCTGGCCCGCCAGCTCGCCGCGTGGGGAATCCACCCGGACGCGGTGGCGGGGCACTCCCTCGGCGAGATCGCCGCCGCGCACGTCGCCGGCGTGCTCGACCTGCCGGACGCGGCCCGGCTCGTCGCCGCCCGCGCCCGTCTGATGGAGGCGCTCCCCGACGGCGGCGCGGTCCTCGCCGTCGAGGCCACGCCGGAGGACGTCGCGCCGCTGCTGTCCGAACAGGTCGCCCTCGCGGCCGTCAACGGTCCGCGCGCCGTCGTCCTGTCCGGGGACGGCGAGGAGATCGACCGGATCGCCGGGGAACTGCGCGGCGCCGGGCGGCGGACCAGCCGCCTGCGGGTCTCGCACGCGTTCCACTCGCCGCTGATGGAGCCGATGCTGGAGCCGTTCCGCGCGGTCGTCGCGGACCTGGACCTGCGGCCGCCGCGCATCCCCCTGGTGTCGAACCTGACCGGCCGGGTCGCCGGGGACGAACCGGCCACCGCGGACTACTGGGTGCGGCACGTACGCGAGACCGTGCGGTTCGCCGACGGAATCCGCGCGCTGCGCGCCGCCGGCATCACCCGGTTCGCCGAGATCGGCCCGGGCGCGGAGCTGTCCGTGATGGTCTCCGGCTGCCTGGACGCCGCGGACGACGACGCCGACACCGCCGTCGTGCCACTGCAGCGCAAGGACGCGCCGGAGAGCCTGAGCCTGCTCGCCGGCGTGGGGCGGCTGCACGCCACGGGAGCCGACACCGACTGGACCGCGGTACTCGGTGGCGGCACGGGCCGGCTCACCGACCTGCCCACGTACGCCTTCCAGCGGGAACGGTACTGGCTGGACGCCCCGGACGGCGCGAACGATCCGCGCGGAGCGGGGCTCGTCCCCGCCGAGCACCCGCTGCTGACAGCGGCGGTCACGCTCGCCGACAATGACGGCGTGCTGCTGACGGGCCGGCTGTCCGTCGCGGCGCAGCCGTGGCTGGCCGACCACGTCGTGGCGGGCGCGGTGCTGTTCCCCGGCACCGGGTTCGCCGAGCTGGCGCTGCGCGCCGGAGACCAGGCGGGCTGCCCCGTGCTCGACGAGCTCACGCTCCAGGCCCCGCTCGTCCTGCCGGACGACGGCGGTGTGCGCGTCCAGGTCGCGCTCGGGCCGGCCGACGGCTCCGGCGCGCGTACCTGCACCATCCACTCCCAGCCGGACGGCCCAGACCACACCGAATCGGAGCCGTGGACCTGCCACGGCACCGGCCTCGTCCGGCCCGGGACCGCCGCCGACCCCGCCCCGCCCCCCGGGCCGGCCGCGTGGCCGCCGCCCGGGGCACGACCAGTGGACGTGCGCGACCTGTACGAACGGTTCGCCGTCGTGGGGCTCGGCTACGGGCCCGCGTTCCGCGGGGTGACCGCGGCGTGGCGGACCGGCGAGGACCTGTACGCCGAGGTGGACCTGCCCGGCGACGCGGGCGGGCGGGCGTTCGGGCTGCACCCGGCGCTGTTCGACGCGGCCCTGCACCCGGTGGCGCTGGGTGCCGACCCGGCCGGGCCGACCCGCCTGCCGTTCGCGTGGAGCCGGGTCCGGCTGCACGCCACCGGCGCCACCCGGCTCCGGGTGCGGATCACCGCCTCCGCGCCGGACGGTCTCACGCTGGAGGCCACCGACCCGGCCGGGCACACCCGTCGTCTCGGTCGGGTCGCTCACGTTGCGTCCCGCACCCGCCACCCCGGTGGCCGGCCGCCCGGCGCCGTTGTTCGCGCTCGACTGGGTGCTCGCCGACCTTGCCCCGGCACCGCCGTCCACCAGCGGCAGGCCGGGCGACGCCGTACTGGACTGCACCGGGCCCGGGGACGCCGCCGACCCGGCCGCCCGGACGCGCGCGCTGACCGCGCGGGTCCTCGCGGCGCTGCAAGAACACCTCGCGGCCGGTGACGACACGGGCCGCCTGATCGTCACGACCCGCGCGGCGGTCGGCGCCGACCCGGATCCGGCGGCCGCGGCCTTGTGGGGACTGGTCCGCGCGGCGCAGGCCGAGCACCCCGGCCGGTTCGTCCTGGTGGACCGGGAGGACGACGGAGAGCTCGACCCGTCCGCGCTACCGGACTCCGAACCGCAGCTCGCGGTGCGCGACGGCCGGTTCCTGGTGCCCCGGCTGCGCCGCGTCCCGGCCGCCGGCGAGACGCCACCCGAACGCCCGTGGACCCGCGGGACCGCCTTGATCACCGGCGGTACCGGGACGCTCGGCGCCACGGTCGCCCGGCATCTCGCCCGGAAGCACGGCGTACGGCGGCTGGTCCTGGTGAGCCGCCGCGGGCTCCAGGCGCCAGGCGCCGCCGCCCTGGTCGACGAGCTGACTGGCCTCGGCGCGGACGCGCGCGTGCTTGCCTGCGACGTCGCCGACCGCGGCGCCGTCGAGCGGGTGCTCGCCGGCATCCCCGCCGAGCACCCGCTCACCGCCGTCGTCCACGCCGCCGGCATCGTCGATGACGGGGTGCTGACGTCCCTGACCCCCGATCGGCTCGACGCGGTCCTCGCGGCCAAGGCCGACGGCGCCCGGCACCTGCACGAGCTCACCCGCGACCGCGACCTGGCCGCGTTCGTGCTGTTCTCCTCGGCCACCGGCGTGCTCGGCGGCCCCGGCCAGGCCAACTACGCCGCGGCCAACGCCTACCTGGACGCCCTGGCCGGCCACCGGCGCGCGCACGGACACGCGGGACTGTCTCTGGCGTGGGGCCTGTGGGCGGAACGCAGCGAGCTCAGCAGCGGGCTGTCCGACACCGACCGCCGGCGCATGGCACGCGGCGGCGTACGCCCCCTCACCACCGAGGAGGCGCTCGCCGCGTTCGACACCGCCCTCACCCGGCCCGAGGCGTTGCTCGTACCGATCGGCCTGGACCCGGCGGCTCTGCACACCCGGACGGGGCCGCTTCCCGCGCCGCTGCGCGGTATCGCCCCGCCCGCCCGCATTCCGGTCGCCGCCGATGCCGCGGCCACGGCGGACGGGCCCGTGGGCATGGCCCTGCGACGGCGCCTCGACGGGCTCGCCCCGGCGGCGCGCCGGCGTGCCGTCGAGGACCTCGTACGGCGCCACGCCGCCGCCGTACTCGGGCACGCGTCCGCCGAGCGGGTCGACCCGTCCCAGGCGTTCAGCGATCTCGGGTTCGACTCGCTGGCCGCGGTCGAGTTGCGCACCGGCCTGGCCGAGGAGACCGGGCTGCGGCTGTCCCCGACGCTGGTGTTCGACCACCCCACGCCGCGGCTGCTCGCGGCCATGCTGGAAGCGGAACTGCTCGGTGACGGCGCGGGCGCCGCGGCGACCGCCACCGGGACCGGATCCGCGCCGTCGGCCGTCGACGACGATCCGATCGTCATCGTCGGCATGGCCTGCCGGTACCCCGGTGGCGTGGCGGCGCCCGAGGACCTGTGGCGGATGCTCGCCGAGGAACGCGATGTCGTGTCGGAGTTCCCCGTCGACCGCGGCTGGGATCTGGAGGGGCTGTTCGACCCCGATCCCGAGCGCGTCGGGACGAGCTACACGCGTGCGGGTGGGTTCTTGCATGATGTGGCGGATTTCGATGCGGGGTTGTTCGGGGTGTCGCCGCGTGAGGCGGTGGCGATGGATCCTCAGCAGCGGTTGTTGTTGGAGGTGTCGTGGGAGGCGTTCGAGCGGGCGGGTATTGATCCGCGGTCGTTGCGTGGTAGCCGGACGGGTGTGTTCGCCGGGCTGATGTACCACGACTACCTGGGGCGCCTCGACCATGTCCCGGAAGAGGTCGAAGGGCACCTCGGGGCCGGCAACGCGGGCAGCGTCGCCTCCGGCCGGGTGGCGTACACGTTCGGACTCGAGGGGCCGGCGGTGACGGTGGACACGGCGTGCTCCTCCTCACTGGTGACGCTGCACCTCGCCGCGCAGGCGCTGCGGGCCGGCGAATGCGATCTGGCGCTGGCCGGCGGGGTGGCCGTGATGGCGACGCCCGGCGTGTTCGTCGAGTTCTCCCGCCAGCGGGCACTGTCCCCCGACGGGCGGTGCAAACCGTTCGCGGCGGCTGCCGACGGCACCGGCTGGTCCGAGGGTGTCGGGATGCTGCTCGTCGAACGCGCGTCGGACGCGCGCCGCAACGGTCATCCGGTACTGGCCGTGGTACGGGGTTCGGCGGTCAATCAGGACGGGGCGTCGAACGGGTTGACGGCGCCGAACGGGCCGTCGCAGCAACGGGTGATCCGGGCGGCGTTGGCGTCGGCCGGGCTTGCTCCCGGTGATGTGGACGCGGTGGACGCGCACGGTACCGGGACCCGGCTGGGTGATCCGATCGAGGCGCAGGCGGTCCTGGCCACGTACGGGCAGGGCCTGCCGGAGGACCGTCCGCTGTGGCTGGGGTCGATCAAGTCGAACCTGGGGCACACGCAGGCGGCGGCCGGTGCGGCCAGCGTGATCAAGATGGTGGAGGCGATGCGGCGGGGCGTGCTGCCCGCGTCCCTGCACATCGACGAGCCGACCCCGCACGTGGACTGGACCTCCGGCGCCGTCGAACTGCTGCGCAAGCCCGTGACCTGGCCCGAGACGGGCCGACCGCGCCGCGCCGCCGTGTCCTCGTTCGGCATCAGCGGCACCAACGCCCACGTCATCCTGGAATCCCCGGAGCACGAGCCCGCGCCCGAGGCACCGACCGTGGACGGCCCCGTCCCCTGGGTCCTGTCGGCCGCGACCGATGAGGCCCTTCAGGAGCAGGCAGGACGGCTGGCTTCGCCGGCGGGGGAGCCGTCGCCGGTCGATGTGGGGTTCTCGTTGCTGTCGGGTCGTGCTCGGTTGGAGCACCGGGCCGTGGTCCTGGGCTCCGACAAGGCCGGCGCGCTGAAGGCCCTGGCGGTCGGCGAGGCGTGCCCTGGTGTAGTGCGCGGACGGGCGCGGCCGGAGACCGTGTCGTCGGGTGTCGTCTGGGTGTTCCCAGGTCAGGGGTCGCAGTGGGCGGGTATGGCATCGGAGCTGTTGAGGTCGTCACCGGTGTTCGCGGAGAGGTTCGGTGAGTGCGCCGCGGCGCTGGGCGAGTTCGTCGACTGGTCGCCGGCCGAGGCCGCCGAGGATGCCGAGCAACTGCAACGCGTCGAGGTGGTGCAGCCCGTCCTGTGGGCGATGATGGTGTCGCTGGCCGAGGTGTGGCGCTCTTGGGGCGTGGAACCGGCCGCCGTCATCGGGCACTCCCAAGGCGAGATCGCCGCCGCCTGCGTGGCCGGCGGACTGTCCCTCCGCGACGGCGCTCACATTGTCTCCCTGCGCAGCCGGATGGCGCGGCACATGCCCGAACACGGCGGGCTCATGGCCGCCGCCGAGTCCGAAGGACGCATGCGCGCCCGCCTGGCCCGCTGGGGCGACCGGGTGACCATCGCCGCCGTGAACAGCCCCGGCTCGGTCGTCGTGTCCGCCGAACACGCGGTCCTCGACGAGCTCATGGCCGCCTGCGTCGACGACGGCGTACGGGCGCGGCGCATCCCCGCCACCTTCGCCTCCCACTCCCCGCACGTCGAAGGGATGCGCGCCGAACTCGCCGAGGCCCTCGACGGCCTGGATCCGCGTACCGGTGACGTGCCGTTCTACTCCACCGTCATCGCCGGCCCGCTCGACACGGCGCGGCTGGACGCGGCGTACTGGTACGACAACATGCGCCAACCGGTCCTGTTCGAGCGGACGGTCCGAGCCCTCGCCGACGCCGGCCACACCACGTACCTGGAGATCAGCGCGCACCCCGGCCAGATCTTCGGCATCGAGGAGACCCTCGACGAACTCGGCGGCGGTGTCGTCACCGGATCGCTGCGCCGGGGCGACGGCGGCCTGGACCGGCTCGCCGCGTCGGCCGCCGAGCTGTTCGTAACCGGTGCCGACGTCGACTTCCGGCCCCTGCTGTCCGGCGGCCGTCGTGTCGACCTGCCCACGTACGCGTTCCAGCGGCGCCGCTACTGGCTGGACCGGCCGTCGGCCCCGGCCGGTGGATCCGGCGGCCACCCGTTCGCCCGGACCGTGACCGAGCTGGCCGACTCCGGAGGCCTGGTGATGTCCGGCGAGCTGTCCGCGCGCGAACCCGCGTGGCTGGGTGACCACCGCCTGGGCGATTCGGCCGTGTTCCCCGGTACGGCGTTCCTCGATCTGGCACTGTACGCCGCGGACCGGCTGGGCTGTTCCGGGGTGGAGGAGCTGACGCTCGTCGCGCCGCTGTCGCTGCCCGAGGACGGCAGGGTCACGGTGCAGGTGGCGGTGGATGGCGAGCGTCGCGTACGAATCTTCTCCCGGCCGGACGAGAGCGCGGCCTGGGAGCCGCACGCCGAGGGCCGCCTCGCCGCGGATTCCGACGAGCCGCCCGCCGGCGGATGGGCGTGGCCGCCGCCCGGGGCGGAGCCGGTGGCGCTGGACGGGTTCTACGGCCGGTTGGCCGATGACGGGTACGGGTACGGCCCGGCGTTCCAGGGGCTGCGCCGGGCGTGGCGGGACGGCGACGACCTGTACGCCGAGGTCGCCCTGGACCCGGAGTCCGAGGCCACCGCGAGCGCGTACGGCCTGCACCCGGCGCTGCTCGACGCCGCCCTGCACACGCTCGGCGTGGCCGGGCCCGGCGACGGCACGGTCCGGCTGCCGTTCGCCTGGTCCGGTGTCCGCCTGCACGCGGCCGGAGCCACGTCGCTACGGGTCCGCGTCCGCCTCGGCGACACGTTCACCATCGAGGCCACCGACCCCGCCGGCCACCCGGTCGTCACCATCGACGGCCTCGCGGTCCGCCCCGCCACCGGCGTCGGCCGGTCCGGGTCGCTGTACGCCATCGAGTGGGAACGGCTCGCCCCGCCCAGTGCTGCCACCGGCGAGGTAGCCGTACTCGACTACCGGGACCCCGGCGACCTGCACGAGCACGTCACCCGCGCGCTCACCGACCTGCAACGCGAGCTCGAGGCGTCCCCCGATTCACGGCTGGTCGTCCTCACCCGGACCGCCGTCGTCGCCGCGCCCGGCGACGACCCGAACCCGGTGGCCGCGGCCGTATGGGGGCTGGTACGCAGCGCTCAGTCCGAACACCCGGACCGCCTGGTCCTCGTCGACGCCGGCGCCGCCGGCGACATCGACGCGACCGGCGCCGCGGTACGGTCCCTGGCCGGCGCCGCCGAGCCGCAAGTCGCCCTGCGCGGCGACACGGTGCTCGTCCCCCGCCTGGTCCGCGCCGCCCCCGGTGAGGCCGCACCGCCGTGGCGGCCCACCGGTACGGTCCTCGTCACCGGCGGCACCGGAGTCCTGGGCGGCGCCGTGGCCCGGCACCTGGTGACCGAGCACGGCGTCCGGCACCTGCTCCTGCTCAGCCGCCGCGGCCCCGAGGCGCCCGGAGCCGGCGACCTCCGCGACGAGCTGAGCGCCGCCGGCGCCACGGTCGAGATCGCCGCCTGCGACGCATCCGACCGCGACGACCTCGCGCGCGCCCTCGCCCGGATCGACCCCGGCCACCCCCTCACCGCGGTCGTGCACGCCGCCGGCGCGCTGGACGACGGCGTGCTCACCGCGCTCACCCCGGAACGGCTCGGCCGGGTGCTCGCCGCCAAGGCCGACGCCGCCCGGCACCTGCACGAGCTCACCCGCGACCAGGACCTGGCGGCGTTCGTCCTGTTCTCCTCGGCGTCCGGTGTGTTCGGTGCGCCCGGCCAGGCCAACTACGCCGCCGCCAACGCCTACCTCGACGCCCTCGCCGAGCACCGCCGCGCCCACGGCCGTCCCGGCACCTCGCTGGCGTGGGGACTGTGGGCGCAGACCAGCGAGCTCACCGCGAACGTGGACACCGCGGCCGTGGCCCGCGGCCCCGTACGCGCGCTGTCCACCGACGACGGCCTCGCCCTCTTCGACGCCGCGCTCGCCGCCGACCGTGCCGCGGTCGTCCCGGTGCAGCTCGACCTGGCCGCACTCCGCGCCCAGGTCGACCAGGTACCGCCGCTGCTGTCCCGGCTGATCACCCGACCGCGTCGCGTCACCCGCGCGGCCGGCGCCGCCTCCGAGCCGGGCGACCTGCGGGCACGGCTGGCGGCCGCGGCGCCGGACGAGCACGAGGAGATCGTCCTCGACCTGGTCCGCCGCCACGCGGCCGCCGTGCTCGGCCACGACTCCCCGGAGGAGGTGGCGGCGCACCACGGGTTCCTGGAGTCCGGGTTCGAGTCGCTGATGGCCACCCGCCTGCGCAATCTGCTGAACCAGTCGACCGGCCTGCGCCTGCCCACCATGGTCGTCTTCGACAACGCCACCCCCGCCGCGCTCGCCCGGTACCTGACCGCCGAACTCGCTACGCCGGCCGGTCACCCGGAGCGGACCGAGGACTCCGAAACGTTGAGCGGGCTGTTCCGCGCCGCCGTCGGCGCGGGCCTGCGCGACTCGGGATTCGCCTTGCTCAAGGCCGCCGCCGCGCTGCGCCCGGAGTTCGACGCCGGAACGCCCGCGCCCGCCTCCTTCATCACCCTGGCGCAAGGTCCGACCGCGCCCCGGCTGGTGTGCCTGCCGTCTCCGATGGGGATGGGCGGGGCCCACCAGTTCGCGCGGTTCGCCGGCCACTTCCGCGACGCGCGGACCGTCGAGGCCGTCGGCCTCCCGGGCTTCGCCGACGGCGACGCGCTGCCCGCCTCGCTGGACGCCGCCGTGGCGGCCATGGTCCCACCGGTCACCGCGGACCCGCGGCCGTTCGCCCTCGTCGGCTACTCCTCCGGCGGGCTGTTCGCGCATGCGCTGGCCCGGCGCCTGTCCGAAGAGGGACGCCCGCCCGACGGCCTGATCCTGCTGGACACGTACCTGCCGTCCAGCGAGGCGATGGAGGCCTTCGTCGGGGCGATGCTGCGCGGGCTGCTGGACCGGGAGGAGCAGTTCGGTCCGTTCACCGCCACGCGTCTGTCGGCGATGGGCCGCTACCTGGACCTCATCGCGCAGTGGCCAGAGGACGAGGCCGGGAGTTCGCCCGCGCCGGTGCTGTTCGTCCGCCCGCAGGGACCCGAGGAATGGCGGGCCACCTGGACCGGCGCCGATTCGCGGGAGATCACCGGCGACCACTTCACCATGCTGGAGGACCGCGCCTCCGAGACCGCGCACACGGTCCAGGAGTGGCTGGTCCGCCTCGCCGACCCCACGCCCCCAGGAGGCACGTCATGAGCGTTTCACCGGCCCGGCCCACCGCGCCGCTGCCCGGGCCGGACGCCCGGATCCTGTTCGCGTCCGTACCGAGCTCCGGACCGATCAACCCGCTGCTGGCCATGGCGCGCGAGCTGAACGAGCGCGGCGTGCCCGGCCTGTGGTTCGCCTCGGGCGAGGAGCGCCGCGCCGACATCGAACGCATCCCCGGCCACGGCACCGTACGGTTCGCGTCGTACGGGCCGTCCAAGCCCGAGCTCGACCCGGCCGCCTGGGACGATGCGACGATCGCGGCGATGAGCTCGCCGTCACTGCTGCGCAACCTCGTGGCCTTCTGGGACACCAACACCGACCACGCGTACGCGGCGCGGCAGTACGAACGGGCGCTGGCCGTGGTCGACGAGGTTCGGCCGGACTTCGCCGTGATCGACCTGTGCACCCCGTGGGCGATCGACGCCGCCGCCAAGCGCGGTGTCCCGTATCTGCTCAGCGTCCCGGTGCCGGTCAGCGCCGCCTACATGGACCGGCTCTCGTGGAGCTACCCGACGCCGTTCTCCGGCCTGCCGCGCCGGATGACGCCGCGCCAGCGCGTCAGGAACGTCGCATTCCGGCTGGGCGCCATGGGTGTCTTCGCACGCCCCCGGATGCTGCTGCCCGCCGTCGCGGCCACGCGCCGCAGAAAGGCCCTCGGCATCGCGAACCCGTCCGGTGCGCCGTCGCGGTACGCCGACGGCGCGTCCGCCGTCCTCGGGTACTCGGTGTTCGGCATGGAGTACCCCTTCCAGGCCGCGCCTGACCACCTGAAGATGGTCGGCGCGGTCGTCACCGAGGAGGCCGCCGGCGGCTCGGGTGACGACGAGCTCGACGCCTGGCTCGACTCCCACGACTCCGTCGTCTACATCGGCTTCGGTACGGTCATGCGGACGACGCGGCGCCTGGCCGAGGTGCTTCTCGAGGCCGCACGCCGGCTCGGACCGGACGTGGGCGTGCTGTGGAAACTGGCCGGTTCGGCCCGGGAGTGCCTGCCGGACGAGCTGCCGCCCAACATCCGGCTCGTGGAATGGGTGCCCTCGCAACTCGGCGTGCTGGCCCACCCCAACGTCCGGGTCTTCTTCAACCACGGCGGCGGCAACGCCGTCCACGAGGGGCTGATGTTCGGCAAACCGGGTCTGGCCCTGCCGTTCTGGATGGACTGCCACGATGTCGCCGCCCGGCTGGTCGACTCCGGCGCCGGCCTCGCGGTACGGCGGGAGCCGGACGCGGACGAGGTGGTCGCGAAGCTGAGCCGCCTGCTGACCGACGACCGCTTCACCGAACGGGCGCGGCTCTGGAGCGCGAGGTTGCGCGCTGCGGGCGGAGTGTCCCGTGCCGCCGACATCGCCATGGAGCAGTGGCGAATGGCGCGTGCTTCCGCGGCGAAGGTGGACCGGTACGCGACGACCGGCCCGGATGAAAGCCGGTACGGCACGTGAGCACGCGCGCACTGATCAAACCGGCCAGGACCGCTCGTATCCCTGGCCGAACACCTGCCCGCCCAGGGACACGAGGTCTGGGGGCCTGATCCGGGGCCAGGTCAGCGCGCTCGGAGGGGGATCGGTTTGAGGTTAGGAGAGAATAAACGATCTTGCATCGATATCCGAAGGATTATAACTTGATTTCGTCCTGACAACGGGGGTTGGGCTGCATGGCTGGCCGCATTCCGGCTCCAAGACGGATGAGGGGGTAGCGAGCCAGTGACTCTTTCCGAGCGTGCGTGCCAACGTGAGTTCCTCAACCAGCGATTCGCGGACAGCCTGCGTAAATCCGCACAGGTGGTACTCGTGAGCGGTGCCGCCGGAAGCGGCAAGACCCAATTTCTGCACGCGTTTGGTGAGCAGGTCGGTGCGCAGGGTGCTCAGGTGCTGTCCGCGCTATGCACCGAGGCCGAACGCGATCTGCCACTCGGTGTACTCGGCCAGCTGCTCGCCCGGTTTCCCGAGCCGGGGATGTCCCCAGATCCGCCCGCAGCGCAGACGGCGGGGGGGCGGATAACGACCCGGGACATGGAGCGATTGGTCCAGCGAATCTCCCTGGCCGCCACCGAGCGCGCGATGGTGATCTGCGTCGATGACATTCAGTACGCCGACGCCGCGTCGCTGGAATTCCTGCAGTACCTCATGCTCCGGATCCGGTTCGTGAAATTGATGCTCGTTTTTAGCGAGTCCGAACACCAGCCGGACTACGCCCCGTCCTTCCGCGTGAGCCTGCTCCGCCATCCCCAGTTTCACCGAATTCGCCTGGACCTGCTCACCCAGATCGAGGTGCGGCGGCTGGTGGACGAGCGGCTGGGGCCCGGCCCGGCCGCCGAGCTGGCCACGAAATGGTGGGCGATGAGCGGCGGCAATCTGCTGCTCGTGCATGCGCTGATGGACGACCACATCACCGCGGCCGGCGAACCGGACAGGCCCGTCGGCAGCGCGTCGTACGGTCAGGCCGTGCTGGCGTGCCTGCACAGCGGCACGGCCGAGATGCGGGACGCCGCCCGTGCGCTGGCCGTGCTCGGCGACGCCGGCTCCCCGGCGTTCGGGCGGCTGTCGGGCTCTGATCCCGACGCGATGGCGCGCGGTGCCGAGCAGCTCGCGGCCGTGGGGCTCGTCGTCGACGGCCGGTTCCGGCACCCGGCCATCGGGACCGTGGTCTTGTCCGAGCTGCCCGACGACGAACGGCGCCGCCTGCGCGACGACGCCGCCCGCCTGCTGTACGAGAGCGGTGCACCCGTGACGGACGTGGCCGGTCAGCTCGTCGCGGCCGAGCACACCGACGCCGGCTGGGCCCCGGAAATCCTGCGGATGGCCGCCAAACAGGCGCTGGGCGAGGATCGCCACCAACCGGCCGTGACGTACCTGAACCTCGCGCTGCGCGCCTGCCGCAACACCGGGGACCGCGCCGCCACCAGGGCCGAGCTCGCCCTCGCCGAGCGCCGCCTCAACCCGGCGTTCATGGTCCGCCATCTCACGAGCCTGATCGAGGCGATGCGCCTCGGCCTGCTCTCCCCGCAGTGCTGCGCCGGGCTGGCACGTGCCGCACTGCGTCACGGGCGCCGCGACGACGCCCTGACCGTGCTGGAGGTGTTGCGCGAACAGGTCGGCCGCGGCGACATCGAGGCCGCGGCGCAGCTTCGCGTGCTGTCCTCCTGGACACGGGTGCAACGCCCGGGCACACCCGTACGGGTGGCGCCGCCGAAGGACGACTTGACCACCGACCTGCTGGCGCCCGGGCAGCGCGCCGCGGACGTACTGCTGGAGGTGCTCACCCGGGGCGGGAGCGAGCGGGCGGTCGACCACGCCGAACGGATCCTCCGGAGCACGTACCTGGACGACACCACGATCGAGACGATCGAGTCGGCACTCCTGTCCCTGATCTACTCCGACCGGTGCGAACAGGCCGCGCAGATCTGCGACGCACTGCTGGACGAGGCCGCGATGCGGCGCGTCCCGATGTGGCAGGCGGTGCTCGCGGCGGCGCGCGCGGAGATCGCGTTCCGGTTGGGCGACCTGCGCCAGGCCGAGACGCACGGGCAGATGGCGCTGGGGCACATCTCGCACCGCGGGTGGGGAGTGGACGCTGGATGGCCGGTCGCCACGGTCGTCCTCGCCCAGACGGCGATGGGCCGGTTCGACGCCGCCGAGGACATGCTGGCGATCCCGATGCTCGACGCGCTGTTCGAGACCCGCGCGGGCCTGCACTACCTGTACGCGCGGGGCGTGTTCCGGCAGGGCCGCAACCACCTGGATTCCGCCTTGGCGGACTTCCTGGCCTGCGGTGACCTGGTCATGCGCTGGGGCCTGGACGTACCAGGCCTGGTGCCCTGGAGGTCGGCGGCGGCCAGCGTCCTGCTGCGCCTCGGCAACGCCGCACGGGCCCGCGCGCTGATGGAGGAACAGCTCACGCGCTCCCGGCCACGCCACCCGCGCTGCCGAGGGATGACGCTGCGCGTCTACGCCAGCGCCGGCGAGCCGCAGCGCCGCCCCGCGCTGCTGCGCGAGGCCGTAGAGGCGCTCGGCGTGTGCGGCGACCAGCTTGAACTCGCGCGTGCTCTGGCCGAGCTCGGCCTGTCGTATCGCGAACTCGGCGAGCCGACCCGCGCCCGGGCGCTGCTCGACCAGGCGTCTCAGCTCGCCGACCGGTGCGCCGCGAAACCGATGCGGCGCCGCCTGATCCGCGTGCAGCGTGGTACCGCGAACGAGCCGCGACCGGTACTGAACCCGAAGAGCGTGCCGTCCGGCGAGCTCGAGCACTTCACCATGCTGACCGGCGCCGAGGGCCGGGTCGCCCAGCTCGCCGCGCTCGGATACACCAACCGCGAGATCGCCGCCAAGCTCTTCGTCACCGTCAGCACCGTTGAACAGCACCTCACCCGCGTCTACCGGAAGCTGCGGGTGAACCGCCGTACCGATCTGCCGATGGTCCTGCAGCCGGCCGCGGCGGAGCCTTCCTGATGGGGCGGCCAAGTCTCCCGAGCCACCGACGGCGACCGCGTGACGGCCACACCCGGCATCCCCCGGGCGAGCCGACCCCACGAATGGCCCAGCCCGACCCGTTCAAGAAGATAGGACCGCATGACGAACGCCCACAGCAGCACCCGCAGCGTTGACAGCGACCCGTGGCTACGCCGGTTCGCCACCGAGCGGGACGCGCCTCACCAGCTCGTGTGCTTCCCGCACGCGGGCGGGTCGGTCACCTTCTTCAGCCCGCTCGCGCGCGCCCTGTCGGGCAGGTTCGAGGTCTGCGGCGTGCAGTACCCCGGGCGCCAGGACCGGCGCGCCGAACCATGCCTGCGGACCATCACGGAGATCGCCGACGGCGCCTTCATGGCGCTGCGGTCCAGCGGCGCGGCATCGCCCGTACTGTTCGGGCACAGCATGGGGGCGGTCGTGGCGTTCGAGGTCGCACGACGGATGGAGGAACACGGCACCACGCCCCTGGGTCTGGTGGTCTCCGGCCGACGCGCCCCATCCACGATCCGGGAAGAGGCCGTGCACCGCCGTGGTGACAACGCGCTGGTCGACGAGATCCGCAGGCTGGGCGGCACGGACACGGCATTCCTCGACGACCCGGAACTGCGCGCCATGGTCCTCCCGGCCATCCGCGCCGACTACGCCGCGGTCGAGACCTACCGGTACGTCCAAGGCAGCCCGCTGTCGTGCGGCATCGCCGCCATCATCGGCACCGGCGATCCCCGGGTGACGCAAGCGGAAGCCGAGGCGTGGCGTGCGCACACCAGCGGCGACTTCACCCTCCAGACCGTCCCCGGGGGGCACTTCTACCTGCGCGATCACGAAGACGCGTTCCTGAGCGCGCTACTTCCGTGCCTGAGCGCCTTCACCGGCGAGCCGCTCGCCCCCGCCGGGCCGGGGGAGGGCTGACAGGCCCGGTCCCCGGCCCGGCGGTCCCGGCCCGTCAGCCGTCCAACTCGGCGAGTACCGGCGGCAGGTCACCCCCGTGCACGACGGTCAGGCGGCGCGTCGCACGGGTGATGGCCACGTACAGGTCGTGGCCGCCTCGCGGCGACTCGCCGAGGATCCCGGCCGGGTCCACCACGACCACCGCGTCGAACTCCAAACCCTTGGACTCCTCGGTGGTCAGCACCACCACCGGCGAGTCCAGCGCCTCGGGTGTCGCGCCGATCGCCGGACCGTACGGCACGCCCCGCGGGTGCGCCGGGTCAGGCTCGGCCAGAGCCGCCACCACGTCGCCGCGCTGCGCCCGCGAGGTGATCACCGCCAGCCGTCCCTCCCCGGGCCGGCCGGTATCGATCTCCGCGAACGTCTTCCGCAGAAGCTGCGGAAGCCGCGACGGGTACTCCGCTGCCGGGATCCGCTCCGCGTCCGGCGGCGCGCCGTCGTCACGGACCGACTCCGGCGGGATCTCCTCTGGCGCGACCTCGGCCAGCACGGTCGCGGCCAGCTTCATGATCGCCGCAGGGGTCCGGTAGTTCACCATCAGCCGCTGTTCGCGCCAGCGGCCCGGTACATACCGGTCGAGCATCTGGCCCCAGGACCGGGCTCCCGCGGCGTTGCCGGTCTGCGCGATGTCCCCGACAACGGTCATCGACCGGGTGGGCACCCGGCGCATCACCGACCGCCACGCCATCGCCGAGAGTTCCTGCGCCTCGTCGACGATCACGTGGCCGTATGCCCACTCCCGGTCGGCCAGCGCCCGCTCCGCGGTGGTCCGCACCGGCCCATCGTCCCGATACCGCTCGGCCAGCTCCGCGGCGTCGACCATTTCCGCGTTCTCGACCGAGGCCAGCACCTCACGCGCGTACCGCTCCTCCACGGCCCGCTCGGCATCCTCGGTACGCTGCCGGGCCCTTTCGGCGGAGTCCACGGCGGCCTCGACGCCCAGCCATTCGGCCGCCTCGTCCAGCAGCGGGACGTCCGAGACCGTCCAGGGTGCGTCCTGCGGCCGGAGCAGCGTGTCACGCTCGGCGTCCGACAGTCCCGCCTCCGCGGCCGCGACCGCCAGCGCGTCGGGGTCGGCGAACAGCTCCGACAGCAGGCGCCGGGGGGTCAGTTCTGGCCACAGCTCGTCGATGGCCTCCTTCACTCCAGGGTCTGCCCACAGGTCCTCCTTGGCCAGCCGCATGTCCGTCTCGTCGAGCAGCGGCTGCTCATCGTCCTCCTCGTCCATGAGCTCGGACAGCCACTCGGGCATCTCGCCGTCCGCGGCCATCTGCTCGAGCGGCTCGTCCATGATCGAGTTGAACTGCTCGGCCCGGTTCGTGGCCAGCCCTTCGAGCACGTAGTGCACGAACTGGCGCCGTTGCACGTTGTGCGGCGCGCGGATCGACCGCGCCCGGTCACGGGCGCGGACCAGCGCCTCCCCGTCCACGTTCAGCGTTATCTCGTCGAACGTCACCTGCAGACCCTCGCGCGGCGCCCGCTGGCGCTCCTGGACGGCCGCCGCGATGAGGTAGGGCATGCGTAGATCGCCCTTGACGATCGCGGCCTCGTCGGACTCGGTCGCGGTGGCGTGGAGGCCGGGGTAGAGCTGGCCGGGGGTCACCATGGCGACGTCCGTCTCGCCGAGCCCCGGCAGCACCTGCTCGATGTAGCGCATGAACGTGGCGTTCGGGCCGACGACGAGCACGCCGCGGCGCTCCAGGACGTCTCGGTAGTTGTAGAGCAGGAACGCGGCACGGTGCAGCGCCGCGACGGTCTTGCCGGTGCCCGGCCCGCCCTGGACGACCAGCACCCCGTGCAGGCCCGAGCGGATGACGTCGTCCTGCTCGCGCTGGATCGTGGCCACCACGTCGGTCATCCGCCCGGTACGGCCGCGCCGCAGCGTGGCCAGCAGCGCCGCCTCGCCCACGATCGAGGAGCGGTCCTCGTCGCCCAGCGCGTCGAGGTCGAACACCTCGTCGTCGATGCGAACCAGCTCACGGTTCCGCAGGTGCAGGTGGCGACGGCGCGCCAGATCGCCCGGGTCCGACGGGGTGGCCGTGTAGAACGGGCGCGCCATCGGGGCGCGCCAGTCGATCAGCAGCGGATCGCCGTTCTCGTTCCTGAGCCCGATCCGCCCGATGTACAGCCGGCCCACGTCGTCGGTGCCGGCCGCCCGATGGTCGATGCGGCCGAACACGAGCCCGCGCTCCACTTCGTTCAACGAGCCCAGCCGGCGCGCCGCCTCCTCGGTCGCCACGGTGCGTTCCATCTGCGCCTGGAACGCGCTTCCTCCACCGGCGGCCGGCGCCTCGCGCAGAGCCGCCCCGGCCCGTACGCGTTCGTCGTCCAGCCGGGCGTACATCCGCGACACGGCCGGCTGCTCGGCCGCCAGTGCGGCCTGCAGCACCGGATCGGGATGGGATTCGCGGGTTCCCGAGGTGCCTTCGGCGAAAGACGGATCGGCGGCCTTGACTTGACGAACTCCCATTCGCCTGCTACTCTCTATAGTAATTTGGATTTTTGTGTGCTAGCTTCAAGGTTAGCAGCCGCGTGTTCGTATTGCTGCGCGATCCGCGTGCTTTCTTCATCACCTCGTTCCTCACTCACTGCCACGTCAGTTCGCCCGTGCCGCGAACCGTGTCCGAGTGAGCACTCCGATCGTCCCGACACCCCGAAGCCGTCCCGAACCGTCAGGACGGACCGTGAGCGTGCGGCTTTCGAAGTGCCCGTCCCCGCCGCACCGCATCCGCCCGTCAGCGGTGGGTTCCACGCCGAGCAGCCGCAGGTAGGCCAGCAACGGCTGAGCGTGGCTGTGCAGGTTGGCGACCGGGTACGCCTGCATCGCGACGCCGAGCGCCGGGAGGGCCCACGTCTCCCCGGGACGATCGCTCTCCGGAGCGAGGTAGGCGTCCGGGCCGGAGAGCGTGCCCGCCCACGTGCCGGGATAGGCCGCCGAATGCGAGTGCAGGGTCATGCGCCGCCATTCGTCCCACGCGAGGTCGGGATCGTGGCGTGCGGCCGCCCAGATCAGGGTCATGTTGATGGAGAACCACACAGAACCGCGATCCCCCTGGCGGGACGGCGGGCGGACCCGCGCGCCGAGCGGTGACCCTGCCCGGCACGTCTCGTCGATCGTGGTGAGCAACGCCCGTGCCCGCGCGGAGTCCGCCGCACCGCACAGGATCGCCCACGGCTGCACCTCCAGCCAGAGGTCGTTGTCGCCGACCGGGTCGGCACCGGGGCCGTACGCGCGCCGGAACCAGCGGCCGTTCCACTCACTCGCGACCCGCTCACGAAGGTCGGCCGCGTACGCGCGGGCCTCCACGGCGGTGGCGGTGTCACCGAGCCGCTCGGCCAGTCCCGCGTACACCGGAAGCACCCATGCGGCCATCGCCGAGTTGAGCACGGACTCGCCGTGCTCGATCATCGCCTCCCGGTCGATCCCGGTCTCGCCGAGCGCGAGGTCGTTCCAGTCCGCGTTCAGGATGCGCACGTGACCGTGCTCGCCCACGCCCACCTCGTCGGTGAAGAACCGGAACTGCCGCCGGAGGTTCTCCTCAAGCGGTACCGGATCGGCGCGATGGCAGGGGTGATACGGCACCGGCCGCGCGAAGGCCTCGAGGTCTCCGGTCGCCGCGGCGTACTCGGCGGCAAGCCACAGCGCCCACAGGTTCTGGTCGGACGGCCGGAACAGATCGGTCCAGGGCCGTTTCCGACCGTCGAGCGCGTAAGGCAGGTCGCCGTCCGGGCTTCCCCATGCGCAGGTGTTACGAAGCACCGACAGGGCGAGGTCCGGTTCGATGTAGACCAGTGGCAGCGCGTGCTGCAGCGGGTCCCGCGCCGCGCCGTTGAAACCGTGCCGGAACGAGTACGCCGAGCCCTGGTCGAGAGTGTGGCCTCCGAGGACCCCGTCGACGCATGCTCCTCCGGTGAGGAGGGCCGCGTGCCACGGAACCTCCGCGGCCGCCTCCGGTGCCCGCCTCGCCGCCGCCGACGGGAGCCGTTCCCGCAACGCGGTCAGGCTGCCGGAGTACAGCGCGGCGGGGTCCGTGGGCGAACACCCGTCGTCCAGCCCGAACCGGAACCACAGCGTCCGGCTTCCGCCCGGCGGCAGATCGACCTCGACCGTCAGGGCCAGCGGTCCCGATCCGGTGGTGACCCGCTCGCCGCCGATGTTCTCGAGCAGCACGGCTTGGCCTTCGGCCTCGGTGCCGCCGCGGCGCGGGCCGAACTCCAGGTCGACCAGGCGTGGGCGCACCACCCACTCCTCGGTCAACGTGCGGCGCATCACCGCGTCGTTCTGGTTGACGACCTCGATGCGGATCAGCACCCACGGCGCCTCGCCCTCGGGGCACAACACGGTGCGCTCCAGCGTCGCGTCCTCGTCCGCCACCCGGACCCGGGAGAAGGCCGGCCCGAACACTCCAGTGCGTGCGCCTTCGGTGGACAGCCCGCCCAGCCGGGACACCCCGGTCCGCTCGGTGATCCACCGGCATCCCGTGTGCTCGTCCCACAGGCCGCTGCGCCCCTCAGTGTCCGCCGCCAGGGTGATCCGGCGGTTGCCCAGGTGCACCCGGTGCCCGATGGCGGGCGGGTCGATGATCGGGTCCCAGGTCATGCCGGCGTCTCGGTAGGCGAAGGCGGGGAGGCCCTCGGCTCGCGTCCAATGCCCGAACACACTCACTTCTTCTTGCCTCCCAAGGACAGGACGGGGGTCTGGTGCGCAGCCCTCGCGCCCCTTCCGATGATCCGATAGAGAGATCGACTCTGGACACCTCTTAGGGCAAGTGATTTGATGACTTAATCACTAGCCCCGAGGTGACGATGAGCGGCGAAGTGGCCCGACCGACCCTGTCCGACGCACTCACGGCGCAAATCCTTGAGCTGATCCGTACGGACGGTCTGCGCCCCGGCGACCGGCTGCCCTCCACCCGTGAGCTGTCACAGCGATTCGGGGTGACCGTTCCGACGCTACGAGAGGCACTGCGACGGCTGGAGGTCACGGGCGCCATCCGGATGCGGCACGGGTCGGGCATCTACGTCGGCACCGACCTGGACCGCGTGGTACTGCCCAACCCGAACGTCCGGGACCTGCGCGGTGACCGAGTGATGCAACTCCTGGAGACACGCCTGCTCATCGAGCCGCAGGCGGCCGAGCTCGCGGCCCGCCGTGCCGAGCCCGAGGCCGTGGCCCGGATGCGGGCCGTCCTCGCCGAGGCCGGCAGGCACCTGTGCGACGAGGACGCGGAGCTGCATCTGGCCAATATGGACTTCCACCGCGCCGCCGGCCTGGCGGCCGGGAACGGCGTGCTGGCCGAGGTGCTCGACTCACTGCTGTCGGTGCACGCGGTGGAGCAGCGGGAAATACTGCGACTCTTCAACGACCGCGCCCGCGACTTCGCCGAGCACACCGCGATCCTCGAAGCAATCGAGCGCGGAGACGCGAAAGCCGCGCGCGACCTGATGTACCGGCATCTGCAGGACGTGAAGTCCATCGTCGAACAACGCCTCACTCCCTGAAACCCTTCGCACCAATACGACACCCCACCTCCTGAAGACCTCCGCACCCAAAAACGCCTCACCCCCGATAACGGAGACGTCACCATGAGAATCCATGGACTGCGGACAGCTTCCCTTTGCGCGGCCGCGACGCTGTTCGCGATCGCGGGCTGCTCCGGCGGCGCTGCGAAGAAGAACGAGCTGAAGCTCTACAACGACAAGAACGCCTGGACGCCCTTCTTCAACGATCTCGGCGCGCTGTCCAAGCAGCAGACCGGGCTGAGCATCAAACCGGTCGGCTACTCCGATGAGCGCTCGTACGACGCCTTCATCACGGCGTCCTTCCGAACCAAGATCAAGCCCGACCTGTTCACCTGGCAGACCGGCTCGAAGCTGAAGGACATCGTCGACCTGAGGCAGGTCGCCGACACCTCGGCCATCTGGCAGCAGGCGATCAAGAACGGCGACCTCAGCCAGGACGTCGAGAAGTACTTCACGATCGGCGGGAAGCAGTACTGCGTGCCCACCAACGTCGCCTACTGGGGCATGTTCTACAACAAGAAGATCTTCGCGAAGTACGGCCTGCAGCCGCCCGCCACCTGGAACGACCTGATCAAGGCCGCGGACACGCTGAAGCAGCACGGCCAGAAGGCCTTCTTCACCCAGGCGACGCCGAACCTGTTCACCTTCACCTGGTTCCAGCAGTTGCTGGCCGGCTCCGACCCCGCGCTGTACGACCGGCTCTCGACCGGCCAGGCCAAGTACACCGACCCCGGCGTGGTGGCCGTGATGACGCGCTGGAAGTCGATGCTGGACGCCGGATACTTCAGCGACCCGGCCGACACGAGCGATCCGGGCGACGTGTTCAAGAGCGGCAAGGCCGCCATGGTGAACTACGGCACGTTCTTCGCGACGAGCCTCACCCAGCGCGGCATGAAACCCGGTTCGGACTACGGCTTCTTCGTGATCCCGAGCGTCGCCCCGTCGTTGCCCAAGACCCCGCTGATCTTCGAGACGGGCCCGCTGTGCTCGCTCAACAAGGCCGCCGACCCGGCTGCGAACAAGAAGTTCCTGAGCTGGTGGGTCACACCGGCGGCGCAGGAGAAGTGGTCGGCCAGCCGGGGCGACGTGTCCGCCAACCCGAGGGTGAAGGTCTCGAATCCCGAGTTCGCCCCGGTCTCCAAGGACGCGGGCACCGGCAAGTACCAGCTCGTACAGCGGTACTTCGAGGCGACCCCGGCGCCGATCCTCGCGGCGGCGCTCGACGGGTTCAGCGGCTTCCTCGCCGACCCCGGCTCGTACATGAAGGTCCTGCAGACCATCCAGAAGGCCGCGGACGGCTACTGGAGTCAGCACAAGACCGGGAGCTGACCGGGTGGCGACTCGCAAGGCGCCGCTGCTCGGCCGGTTCCGGCTCGGTTACGTCTCCCCGGCCGTGCTGTTCGTCGCAGTCCTGCTCTACCTGCCGTTCCTGTGGACGGCGTACCTGAGCCTGACCAAGTACGACGGGCTGACCTCGCCGGAGTTCGCCGGCCTGAAGAACTTCGGCGCCCTCCTCCACGACCCCGCGCTCCTCACGTCCCTGCGCAACACCCTGCTCTGGGTGGTCGGCACGCTCCTCCTGCCGGTCGGGATGGGGCTGCTGGTCGCCGTCCTGTCGTACGACGTGAAGGGCGGGACATGGCTCCGGCTGCCGTTCATGCTCCCGTACGCCCTGTCCGGAGCGGGGCTGGGCCTGGTGTGGAGCTTCATCCTCACCAAGGACGGTGTCGCCAACCAGCTCCTGGGCGCGCTCGGCCTGCCGGGCGGGCACACGTCGTTCCTGCAGTACGGGCCGGGCAACACCGTCGCGATGGTGCTCGTCTGGACGTGGCAGCAGCTCGGTGTGAACACCTTGCTGTTCGTGGTGGGACTGCAGTCGATCCCGAAGGCGCCGATCGAGGCCGCCAGGATCGACGGAGCGTCGGGCTGGCAGCTGTTCCGGCACATCATCTGGCCACTGATGCGGCCGCTCACCACCGTGGTGGTCGGTCTCGCGCTGGTGGCGAGCCTGAAGACGTTCGACATCGTGTGGGTGCTGACCCAGGGCGGTCCGGGCCGATCGTCGGAGACCCTCGGCGTGACGATGTACCGCGACACGTTCGTGGCGAACGACTACGGCTACGGCTCGGCCGTGGCGGTCTTCCTCACCGTCGTGACGGGCCTGGCCTCGTTCCTCTACCTGCGGACCCAGGTCCGGAAGGAGGACGTCCGTGCGTAGGGTGATCCTGGTCCTGCTCGGACTCGTCTGGCTGCTGCCGACCTATCTCCTGGTGGTGAACGCCTTCCGGCCGGCGACCGCCTACGATCCGGCGAAGGCCTGGGTGCCGTCCGGCCACATCGCGATCTGGGGCAACGTCGTCAAGGCGTGGCACAAGGCCGACCTCAGCGGAGGTCTGGGCAGCACGCTGCTCTACAGCACCGTCTCGCCGGCCATCGCGTTGGTGATCGCGGCGTTGGCCGGGTACGGCATCGTCGTGCTGCGGATCCGTGGCGGCTTCTGGTGGTTCATGCTGATCTTCGGCGGCACGATCATCCCGAACCAGATGATCCTGGTCCCTCTGTTCGTCCGGTACAGCGACGCGAATCTGTACGACCACCGGCTCGGGATGATCATCATCTACACGGCGATCAGCGTGCCGCTCGCCGCGTTCGTGATGCGGAACTTCTTCACCGGAGTGGCGTTCTCGATCTTCGAGGCGGCGCGGATGGACGGCGCCTCGACTCTCCGGATCTTCTGGCAGATCTACCTTCCGCTCTCGCGAAGCGCCCTGGCGGCGATCTTCATCCTCGAGTTCACCTTCGTTTGGAACGACCTTCTCCTGGGCCTGACCCTGACCCAGAGCCCGAGCGTGCGGCCGGTGATGACCGCACTGGCCGCGCTGCAGAACGACGTGTACGCGGGCACTCCCATCCCGATCGGTCTCGCCGCCGGGCTCGTGGTCTCACTGCCCACGGTCGTGCTCTTCCTCGCGACACAACGGCTGTTCGCCAAGGGACTGACGCTCGGACAGGCATAAGTGCGGGACACACGGCCGATGAACGAGGAAGGAAACGGATGACCAGCCGGTTGCTCCAGGCCAGCCTGGGATCACCCGACTATGACGGGATCCGGGACGCGCTCAGGAACGACACCTCGACCGAAGTGCTCTCCATGCGGGGCCTCGGCGTGCGTGTCGACGTGCCGCCGCTGTTCCGCCGGGACGAGAGCGGCCGCCTGCTCCAGGCGGTGCGCGTCACGGTCACCGGTGAGACCCCCGGCGACCTGGAGTTCGTCCTCAAGGACGGAGACACCGAGGTCGCGTCGAGCACCGGTGGCGTCCTTCTCGTCCCCGAGGTCACGGAGCCACGGCGCCTCACACTGGAGGTCCGCGACGGCGCCGGCGTCGTCGGCGCCGCGCCCGTCACCGTCACTCCACAGCGCAAGTGGAACGTGTTCGTCGTCCACCACTCCCACCTCGACATCGGCTATACCGATCCGCAGGCGACGGTGCTGCGCAACCACCTGGACTACGTGGACGCCGCTCTCCGGCTCGCCGCCCGAACGGACGGCTGGCCGGACGACGCGCGGTTCCGCTGGACGGTCGAGTCGTCACTGCCGGCGCTTCGGTGGCTGGCGGAGCGGCCCGCCGAGTCGGTGTCGGAGTTCGTCGGACGGATCCGCGAGGGGACGATCGAGGTCACCGCGTTCCCGTTCCAGTTGCACACCGAGGCGTGCTCCACCGACGAGCTGTACCGCCTGCTCCGCCACGTCGCAGACCTGCGAGACCGCTACGGCGTCGAGACCCGTTCGGCCATGCACACCGACGTGCCCGGTGCCGTCGTCGGCGTGGTCGACGCGCTGACCGCGGCCGGCGTACGGTACCTGGCCGCAGCGCACAACTGGGCCGGCCGCTCGGTGCCGTACCTCGTCGGCGGCGACCGGCTGTCCCGGCCGTTCCGCTGGCGTGCGCCGAGCGGCCAGGAACTGCTCGTGTGGTTCACCGACACGCCGCACGGCATGGCCTACATGGAGGGCAACACCGTCGGCCTGGTCGACGGGTACGACCTCGCCCTCGACCTCCTTCCGCGCTACCTCGACTCGCTGGCACACCGCCCGTACCCGTACGGCCCCGGGACCTTCGGCTGGCTCGGCCCGGACGTGCCCAAGGACCCGTACGAGCTGGACGCCGTGCACCTTCGTGTGCAGGGCGCGCACGCCGACAACGCCGGGCCGAGCATCATGCCGGCGCTGATCGCGCGACGCTGGAACGAGGAGTGGGCGTATCCGCGCGTGCGGATGGCCACCAACACCGATTTCTTCACCCACGTCGAGGAGCACTACGCCGATCGCCTCCCGGTACACGAGGGGGACTGGACCGACTGGTGGGCCGACGGCCTCGGCTCCGGCGCCCGCCCGCTCGGGTACGTACGGCGTGCGGAGAACATGCTGCGCGCCGCCGAGACGGTGAACGCCATGGCCTACACGCGTGACGGCGAGGACGATCACGAGGTCACCGAGGCGGTCGACGCCGCCTACGACAAGGCCGCGACGTTCAACGAGCACACCTGGGGTGCGGCGAATCCGTGGGAGGACGCCGAAGAGGCGGGCGACTCCGGCGGGCTGCAGTGGACCCGCAAGTCGGCGGTGGGGTACGGAACGTACGACGACGCGGCCGATCTGCTGCACGCCGGGATACGGCGGCTCGGCGCGAGTGCCGCCGGTGGGCCGGGAGCGCTCGCCTCGTTCCTGGTCGTCAACACGGGCACCGTGCGGCGCACCGATGTCGTGACGGCCTTCCTGCCGCGTGATGTGGTCGCTCTGGACGAGCCGGTCGCCCTGGTCGACGCGCGGACGGGGAGGCGCGTGCCGCACAACGAGACCATCGTCGACCCCGATGACTGGCCGAGCCGTCCGATCGGCCGCAACCTCGAGGCCGTCGTCTCAGCCGTACCGGGAACCGGTCAGGTACGGCTCGACGTGGTCCGCGCCGAGGAGGCGGCGCCGGCAGCGGTCGAGTTGGGCAACGCCGGCGTCATCGAGAACGAGTTCTACCGGGTGGAGTACGACATCCGGGAGGGGCATCTCCGGTCGATCTTCGACAAGGTCGCCGGCCGGGAACTGGTCGACACGGAGGCCGTCGCCGGCTTCGGCCAGTACATCTACGACCGGTACGCCACGGCTCCGCATTTCAATCACCTGTCCGGGCACGTGCCCGCGTCCGACAAGACCCTGCTCGGCGACCGGGCGATCGCCACGGGCGCCGTGATCACGAAGGCCGAGCGCACGGCCACGGGCGAGCGTCTGGTCGTCGAGGCGAACGGCAAGGGCGTCGACTGGATCCGCACGACGATCGAGCTGTTCGCGGGCGTGCCCAGACTCGACATCCGGATCCAGCTCGCCAAGCAGGGGGTCTCCGGCAAGGAGGCCGTCTTCTTCGCGTTCCCGTTCGCGGTGTCCGGACCGCCGACCGCCTGGGAGCTCACAGGCGGCGTCGGCGGCACCGACATCGCCCAGGTCCCGGGCTCCGCGCGACACATGCTGCCGATCCGGCACTGGATCGCCTTCGAGGACCGGGATCTGTCCGTGGCGTGGGCGACGCTGGAGGCCCCGCTCGTCCAGCTCGGCACGATCCACATGCCGTACGCGCCGTTCCCCCCGACACTCGACCGGGAGCCGGGAACGATCTACTCCTGGGCGCTGAACAACATCTGGGACACCAACTTCCCCTCCCAGCAGCAGGGCGAGACGACCTTCCGGTACGCCATCGCCTCGGCGGCCGGCGTGCCCGCGACCCGTCTGGGGAGCAGCGCCGCGGCCGGCCTCACCGATCCGCTGATCGCGGTGCTCACCACCGGCTCCGCCGTCGTGCCTCCGGTGAGCGAACTCGTGACGGTCGATGCGCCGGACGTCCTCATCACCTCCGTGGGCGGGGGCCGCCGCGGCGACGATCTCGTCGTACGGCTCCAGTCGATGGCGGCCGACCCGGTCGAGGCCGGGCTGCGCGTCTCCGGGTTGAGGCGGGCGTACCAGAGCGCCGGGCTCGAACAGGATCTGCGAGAACTCGGTGTCCGCGACGACGCCGTACGAGTCACGCTGCCGGCTCGCGGAGTCGCCGCCGTATTCATCGAACTCGAGGGAGCCGAGTGAAGATCTCCGACATCCGTGCCACGACGGTCGCCGTGCCCCTCGAGGCGCCTCTCCGGCACAGCAACGGCGCCCACTGGGGCCGGTTCATCCGCACGATCGTCGAGGTCGAGGCCGACAACGGCCTCATCGGGCTCGGGGAGATGGGCGGGGGAGGGAGCGGTTCCGAGGCGGCCTTCCACGCGCTGTCCTCATACCTCGTCGGACACGATCCGTTCGAGTTGGAGGCCCTCCGCTTCAAGATCGCCAACCCGACGGCGTCGCTCTACAACAACCGGATCCAGTTGCTCGCCGCGATCGAGTTCGCCTGTCTCGACCTGATCGGCCAGCAACTCGGCGTGCCCGTCCACGACCTGCTCGGCGGGAAGCTCCGGGGCACGGTGCCGTTCGCCTCGTACCTGTTCTACCGCTACCCCGACCCTCGGCACGACGCCCCGGAGATCCGCACGCCCGAGCAGCTCGCCGCGCACGCGGTCGCGCTCAAGGAGGCCCACGGGTTCACGGTGCACAAGTTCAAGGGCGGGCTGTACCCACCGGCGTACGAACTCGAGTGCTACCGGGCCCTTGCCCAGGCCCTGCCGGACGACCTGCTCCGCTACGACCCCAACGGCGTGCTGAGCCTCGCCGAGGGCATCCGCTTCGGCAAGGCGATCGAGGGGCTGAACAACGACTACCTCGAGGACCCGGTCCTCGGCCTGGAGGCGATGAGGGAGGTACGCGGCCGGGTCCGCGTACCTCTCGCCACCAACACGGTCGTGGTCAACTTCGAGCAGCTCGCCACCAACGTCCTGCGCCGCAGCGCCGACGTGGTGCTGCTCGACACGACCTTCTGGGGCGGTATCCGCCCGTGCGTGAAGGCCGCCGCGGTGTGCGAGACGTTCCAGGTCGGCGTCTCCGTGCACTCCTCCGGCGAGCTGGGCATCCAGCTCGCCACCATGCTGCACCTCGGCGCGGTGCTGCCCAACCTCACCTATGCCGCGGACGCCCATTATCACCATCTGATGGACGACGTCATCGACGGCGGCAAGTTCCGCTACGAGGACGGCCGGATCGCCGTCCCCAGTGCGCCGGGCCTGGGCGTTCGTCTCGACCGCGACAAGGTCGAGAGGTACGCGGAGCTCTATCGCGAGCTCGGCTCCTATCCCTACGACCGCGATCCAGGACGCCCCGGCTGGTACCCGCTCGTGCCCAACGACCGCTGGGACGACCCGGAGGCCGAACTGTCCCCGATCGGGTGACCACGTCGCAGCGGCGTCGGTTCAAGACACCGGCCCGCTCCCGCATCCCTTGCGAAGAGACTGTCGTCGAAGACGTGCGTTCAGTCCTCCGGGAGTGCGGCGGGGTTGCGGGCGAGCAGGCCGCCGTCGACCTTGTGCTCGGCTCCGGTGATGAAGGACGAGCGCGGACCGGCCAGGAAGGCGACGACCTCGGCGACCTCCTCGGGCCGTGCGACCCGGCCGAGCGGGTGCGCCCGACCCCACTCGGCGACCTGCTCATCCTGGCTGAGTTCGCCCCGGAACTTGTCCGCCGCCCAGCGCAGCATCGGCGTGTCCACCGAGCCCGGGCAGACGACGTTGGCACGGATCCCGTCCGGCGCGTGGTCGAGCGCCATGGCCCGGGTCAGCCCATTGATCGCGGCCTTGCTCGCCGTATAAGCGGCGACGCGCGTCTGTGAGGCGAACGCCTGCACCGACGACACGTTGACGATCGACCCGCCGCCACGCCTGCGCAGCTCAGGTACTGCCGCCTTGCAGACCAGGAAGATCCCTTTCAGGTTGACGGAGAGGACTTCGTCCCACAGCTCCTCTGTCGTGTCCACGACCGTGCCGTATCGCTGGATGCCCGCGCAGTTGGCGACGATGTCGAGGCCGCCGAACCGGGCCACCGTCTCCGCGACGAGGTCGCGCATCTGCCCGGCGTCGGTGACGTCGGCGACGACGCCGTGCACGCGGTCACCGGTCGGGCCAGGTTCCCGGCCGCAGTACACGACGGCCGCGCCGTCGGCGGCCAGTCGTTCGACCACGGCCCGGCCGATCCCGAGCGATCCACCGGTCACCAGGGCGACCTTGCCGTCCAGTTCCGTCATTAGTCCTCCAACACCGTCGCCCGCAGCCACAGGCTGCGGGCGGTTCCGGCCGGCACGCGCAGGGCCGAGCCGTTCTCGACCGCCTCGGCCAGCCCGTTCGTCGGGAAACTCGAGAACGGTTCGAGCCCGACCACGTACGCGCGGCCCCACCAGGGATAGTCGCGCCAGGCGCCCAGCTCCTGCCACATCCACACGTACGGCAGGACGGTCGCGTCCCACTCCACCCGCAGGGCATCCGCGACCTCGTACCATCCGTCGGTGAAGCCGGTCAGGTAGACGATGTCACTCGGTGTACCCGGCTCGGGTGCGACGCTGAGGTCGGTGGTGCCGTCGGGCACCGGCCAGGGTCCGGCCTCGCGGACGCGTCGCTCGGGCGGATTGATCGCGGTCTCGTGGGGGATCACGCGTATGCCCTCGGGCATCCGGATTCTTGCCCCTGGCCGCAGAAACGGCGCGCCGAACACGATGTGATGACCCCACATCACGTCCAGGTCCACGCCGGACTCGTTGTGCAGTTCCTCCTCGATGATCAGCGTGGGTTCGCCGGAAGTCAGGCGGAACGTCTTCGTCAGCCGGAAGGGAAGACGCCGGGTGCGCACCGTGAGCCGTACGGCGACCTCACCCGGGTCGTCCTCGACGATGACAGCGTCCCAGGGAAGGCCCGCGACCTCCCCATGCTGGGCGAGAGCGGCACCGCGGTACGTGCTCGGGGCGCCACCGTTCGGGAAGACCTCCTGCCATCCGCCCTCGTACTGGTCGTGGAAGAGCGCCGCGTCATCGGCCGCACCGCCGGCGACGTCACGCGGATCGCGCAGGCCCGCCGGTGCCAGCCAGGCGAAGTCCAGGTCGCGGGGCTTGTGACAGAACTCCACGACGTCCCCGCCCTTGTCGGCCAGGACGGTCACCCGCAGCAGTTCGTTCTCCAGCACGATGGCACGCAGCCCCGCGAGGGTGATCTCGTGGACTCGGCAACCCCAGTTGCGTCGGTACATCAGTTGAAAGAAAGGTCCAGGAAGCGGGCCCGGTAGATACCGGCGTCGGCGTAGAGGTCCTTCGGCTCGAAGCTGTTCACGTTGTAGGAGACGACCAGGTCACCGCCGGGCGCGGCGATCTCCGGATGAGCGTGCGCGTTGTACGTGAACACGTTCGCGTCGTGGTAGGAACCGTCCGCCCCGGTCTCGGGGGTCGTGTAGACGTGCGTCTTGTCGACGAACGGGCCGTACGGAGTGCACGAGTAGTACGTGACGATCTCGGCGCCGAGCCGTTGTGTGGTGTCGTGGGTGACCAGCACATAGACCCTGCCATGACGGCTCACGCTGTATTCGTTGGCGACGCCGTCCATCACACGCGCGGATTCCTGCTCGGACGCCGACCACGTGCCGTTCCCCGCGTAGTACTCCCATGTGCCGAGCAGGCTCTCGCCCCGCACCCTCGCGATGTGCATGTACTTGGTGGCGTCGTGGTCCTCCACGCCATAGATATAGGTGAACCCCCCGACGCGCCGTAGCGCGGACGCCCAGGCGATCTGCCGGCCCGACGGCAGCGGAGTGACGCTGAGCGGCTTCGACAGTCGTTTCTGCGAGAACCGGGCGACGACGTTACGGCTCCAGCGCCAGTCCCACGCCCCCGGGCCGAACCGCTCGTACTCCTGATATGTCACCTCGACCTTGTCGCCCGCCGTCGTGCCGTCTCCCGCCCAGTACCAGTGGTTCTTGTCCGGCGGGGGCAGGAGGGCCGTCGGATTCTTCGCGGTGCCGCCGTGCTCCGTCGTGAGCCGGCGGCCCTTCTGGACGATGAAGCTGTTGTTGACGAACGGGGTCGTGCCGCCGTCATCGACGGTCGGCGGCCGTGTGCCGTCCTTGTTCACCCTCCCGAGAAAGGTGTCGGAGTAAATCCAGAGGTCCCGACCGTCCGAGAGCCTCACCGAATACGTGCCGTCGGCGCCGGTCCAGTCATCCAGTCGGCGATTGCTGTTGCCATAGCTCGTGAACATGCCGTTCAACCGGCTGTCCGGCCGTACGGCACGCAGCTTCGGAGCGGAGACGCCGGCGCAGACCTCCGCGCCGGCGGCGGGGGTGGCCGCGGCGGGGGCGGCGCCGGCGGGGGCGAGCAGGCCGGCCGTCAGCAGGCCCGCGGCGATCAGGGGGATGCCGGGCGTCAGTGATCTCAACCGAGTCTCCTGGGGGTACGGATCCGTCGCCAGAGTTCAAGTCATTAGATCACTTGTGCTGCGTCGTTTCCAGAACACCCCACGACGATCGGCCAGAATCACCGGGGCGAAATCAAGCCGGTGGACCCGGGCTCAGCGGTGCGAGCCGACCCGGGTGCCGTCGTAGCCGGCGCTCAGATGGCGTCAGGTGTAGACGGGACTGCACTCGGCCGCTGATCGGGTAGTCAGGTCCTGTACACAAACCGCGTCCTGGAGCACGATGCCGCTGTCGGTTGCCCCGTGCCACCACGTGGGGGTGTCGGCGCCGGTGTTGGGTGCGTAGGCGTCGGCGGTGCTGGTGGAGTCGGGCCACTCGGCCGGCTCGGTTGATTTCCACTGCGCGATGTAGATCTGGCAGTCGTCGTTGGCGTGGTCCCAGGTGTGCCCGGTGACATGATGGGCGTCCCAGGTCGTCCAGCCGAAACAGTTACCCGACCAGCGCGACCAGTTCAGGTCATCGGCACGCGCATTCGGCGCGGCGAAAAGGCCGGCAGTCAGGGCCGCGACCATGGCCGCCATGAAAGGTCGTCTACTGTGGCACTTCAGCGCCTGCAGAGCATGCAAGGAATCACCTTAGGGTCGTATTGCGGAGTCCAGGTTGATGAACGGCATGCGCCTTTCCTGTCGCAGCCGCGCTCAGCAGTTACCGCTACCGTCATAGTTGGTGTACGCCTGCCCGTTGTCGAAGTCCCAGGTAAGGCTGGTCCGCTCCAGCGAGCAGCCGTTGTAATACCAGAGGAGGTCGGCGGTGAAGTATGGCGACCCGTTCCGTCCGTAAATCGAGGAGGACGCGGAATAGTAGTCGGCGTAAGAGGTGTTGTTGGGGTACGGGGTTGATTCAAGGCCGGACGTGGTGAATGTTCCGTTGAATCCGCCGAGAAGGTCCATCGTGACGTTCCAGCCTGAGTGGCTTGCGCGCCATGAGGAGTCGGTGTGGAAATGTGCCTCTGTCCTGCGGCAGCCCGGGTCGTACAATAGTTCGACATACCCGACGTAGCCCTGGCCGATATTGATGTTCTGAGTGCCGAGCCGGTCCCAGTAGTTACAGCTGTCGGCTCGTGCGGTCGCCGGGACGCCGAGTATGCCGACTGTGCCGGCCGCACTCAACGTGGTGCACACGAGTGCGAGGAGGGCCTTGATGCGATTGCTCGGGCGAGTGGAGGTCATCTCGGATTCCTAGTGGCTCGGCTGTCAGTGCCACGGGGTGCAGCCTGAGACCCCGTTGACGTTGATGCAGGCGCGGCTGACGTAGGGAGGCCCGTCGTAGAGCCCGACCCCGGGGTCCGGTGTCCAGAGGGTGCTGTTACCGATGTTCCACTCGGCCGCGATCCAGCCTTCCCAGGTCTTACCGCCATCGGATGACCTGTCCAGGTAGGCCTGGAACGCCGGGGCGTTCGAGCTCGCCTTCGCTGACGCGTACTCGTGGTGGTCATCGCTGTGGATGGTCGTGGCCATCCTGATCGAGCCCCAGGAGAAACTGGTCTGCCAGCAGTAGTACGTACCGTCCTCGTCGCAGTTGCCCGAGGAGGCGTGCGCCGGCGTGGTCGAGCCGAGGAGAGCCGCGCCGGCCAGGACGGCCGTAGCCAGAGCGGCGAACCTGCGCATGAGACCTCTTGGACCTGGGTGAGCCACCATGGGTCTGCTGCCTTTCTGAAACTTCATCTCTTCTCCCGTCGCTCGGACAAAAGCGACGCTATGGACATGGGTCCGTCGGCCGTCCTAGATTCGTCCTAGTGCGAGGTCGGCCGGGGGATCGGCGCTGGTCGTCGAGTGCCGGGGGGGACATGAGATTCGGCGTGCTGGGGCCGTTACACGCGCAGATCACCGGGCGTGAGGTCCGGTTCGACGGACCGCGGCAGGCCAAGATGCTGGCCGCGCTTCTGGTCGACGCCAACAACCTCGTCGCCACCGAACGGCTCGTCGCGGTGATGTGGGACGGGAAAGCACCTGCCACCGCGGTCCGTCAGGTTCAGGACGCTGTCTCGGGGCTGCGCCGCAACCTCGCCGCGTGCGGAGCACCCCGCTCGTTGATCAGCACGCGGCGTGGCGGCTACCAGATCCACCTGACCCCGGATCAGCTCGACCTGCTGGAGTTCGACCACGAGCGGCACCTCGCCGAACGGCACGAGGTCCCGTTCGAGACGGCTGTGGCGCTGCGGCGCGCGCTGACCTGCTGGCGCGGTGACGCCCTGGTCGACATCTCCAGCCGGGTCCTGGAGCTCGATGCGGCACGGCTGAACGACAAGCGCGCGGCCACGCACAAACGGTGCCTGAGCATCGAACTGGACCTGGGGCGTCATCGTGAGGTCGTCGAGGAGCTGACCGCCCTGTTAGGCGAGCATCCCTACGACGAGCAGGTCGCAGAACACCTGATGGTCGCCCTCTACCGGTGCCGGCGACAGGGCGAGGCGCTGCAGGTGTACGAGCGGCTGCGCCGGACACTGGCCGGCGAACTCGGCGTCGACCCCACCCCGCCGATCCAGGCGTTGCATCTGCGCATCCTGGCCGCCGATCCCGCCCTGGCGGTCCCTGTCCCGGTGAGCGCTCCCTCGGACACACGACCGGAAGGTCCTACCACGGCGGCCACCGAACCGGTCATGGCGATGCCAGTGCGCCAACTGCCGCTCGACGTACCCGACTTCGTGGGTCGAGCCGACGCGCTGGCCGAGGTCGCCCGATTGCTCGACGGGTCGGCGCCGAACCGGGCCCCGGTGGCCGTCATCGTGGGCGGTCCCGGTGTCGGCAAGTCCTGTCTGGTGACGCACGCCGCGCGGCTGGCGAGCGCCACCTTCCCCGACGGCCAGCTCTACCTCAACCTCGCCGCGACATCGGATGAGCCGCGAGACCCGGCGCTGATGCTGGCCGAGGCGCTGCGTGCACTTTCGATCGCCGGCAGCGCGATCCCGAACGGCCTGTCCGAACGGGCCGCGCTCTACCGTTCGTTGCTGGTGGACCGCCGGATGCTGGTGGTGCTGGACGATGCCGGTCACGCCGATCAAGTGCTGCCGTTGCTGCCCGGGGCCGACGGCTGTGCCGTGTTGATCACCAGCCGCACTCTGCTGACGCAACTTCCCGGCGCCCGGCACATCGACCTGGACGTGCTGAGCCCGGCAGAGGCGCGGGAGTTGTTCACCCGCATCGTCGGGCGGCAGCGGGTCGAGCGGGAACCGGCGGAGGCCGACGCGATCCTCGACTGCTGCGGCAACCTGCCGCTGGCGATCCGGATCGCCGGCGCCAAGCTCACCGGCCGCCCGGCCTGGTCGCTGCGGGTGCTGCGGGAACGGATCGAGGATGAGTCCCGGCGGCTGGCCGAGCTGAGGATCGGGGATCTCAGCGTGCGAACCAGCGTCGAACTGAGCTTGCGGCTGCTGCCGCCCGACGCGGTGCGCGCGCTGAGCCTGCTGGGTCTGCTCGGCGCCTACACCCTGCCCGGCTGGGTGGTCGGCCCGCTGCTGGACCGCTCGGACGCCGAGGAGGTGCTGGACACCCTCGTCGACGCCAGCCTGGTGCGGCTCACCTCCACCGACGCCATCGGCCAGCCGCGCTACCGGCTGCACGACCTGATCAGGACCTGTGCGGTGGAGATCGCCGCCCAGCTGCCGGCGACGGACAAGCGGGACGCGATTGTCCGGGTGCTGTCAGTCTGGCTCGATCTGGCCGGGCGCGGCACCGATCGGCTGCCGGCCGGGCTGCTGGTCGGCGAGCCCGGTTCGGCGCCGCGCCTGTCGCTGCCCGACGCGGTCGTGGACCGGCTGATGGCCGACCCCTTCGGCTGGTTCGACGCGGAACGCGACACCCTGCTCGGCGCGGTGAAACTGGCCGTGGACTGGGGACTGGACGAGTTGGCCTGGGAGCTGGCGGCCGGCCCGGTGACCTACTACGACCACCGGTGCCTGTATCAGGACTGGGAGCACGGGCACCGGCTCGCGTTGGACGCGGCCGAGGCCGCCGGCAACGTGCGCGGCGCATCGGTGCTGCTGCGCGGCCTTGGCCAGCTGCACATCTACCGAGACGAGTTCGGCGGGGCGACCCGTGCCCTGGAGTCCTCCGTCGGGCTGTGCCAGGACGGCGGGGACAAGCGCGGCGAGGCGTTGTCGGTGGCGATGCTGGGCACGGTCAGCCGGGTGCAGGGCCGTGACGACGAAGCCGTCGAGCGTATCGAGCAGGCGTTGGCCATCGCGGTCGGTCAGGGCGACCGGCACCTCGAAGCGCAACTGTTCTGTTCGATGGCCGTGATGCGGCTCATGCAGGGCGACCTCGACGAGGCGGAGTCCTGGTTCGACGAGGCCTTGCGCCAGGCCAGGGCGCTCGACGACGGGCATCGGGTGGCGGTCGTGCTGCGGCGGTTCAGCCGGCTGCACGATCGGCGCGGTGATCCGGACGAGGCGCTGCGCTGCCTGTGGCAGGCGTTGGCCACCTTCGAGAAACTGGCCGACGAGCGGTGCGCCGCGTACACGCTGCTGGAAGTCGGCCGCGTGTACGCCGGTCAGCATGACCGGGACCGGGCGAGCCCGGCGTTGGAGCGCGCGGCGGACCTGTTCCACCGGCACGGCGACCGTCAGGACGAGGCCACGTGCTGGCAACTCATCGGCGACCTGGACGCCGCCGCCGGCGTCGACGACCTGGCGCGCCGGCACCGAGGGCGGGCGCTGCGGCTGTGGCAGACGATCGGCGACATCAACCAGACGAAGGCTCCAGCGCGACCATCATCGCCGTGACCTGGTGCGGTGAGTCCGGCAGCCGAGGTAACCCGAAACTTCTTCTGGTATTAGGGTGCAATTGGGGATTGGCTGTCAGTGTCGAGGGCCGGTGAGGCGGTGGAGGGAACGCGATGCTGAAGCGTTTGCTGATGGCGTTGGTCGTGGTGGCGGCGGCACTGGCCGGGGTGACGTCCGCGTCCGCGGCGACCAGTTCGCTGAGCCTGGACAAGAGCTCGTACGTGCAGGGGCAGGCGATCGTCGCCTCCTACACCGCGGCCCAGGTGAGCTCGACGAACTGGGTCGGGATCTACAAGCCGGGCCAGACGCCGGGAAGTGTGGCGTCCACGATGTGGAGTTACGCGCCGAACGCGTCGGGGAGTGTCAGCTTCGCGACCGATTCGCTGGCGACCGGCAGCTACGTCGCCTACCTCCTCTACAACGACGGGTACACGGTCCTCGCGGGGCCGCAGCCGTTCACCGTGACGGCTCCCTCCGGCGGCACCAACCTGATCGTGAACGGCGACGCCGAGTCGGGTGACCCGTCCACCAGCGGGTACGACAGCGTGACGCTGCCCGGTTGGACGGTCACCGGAACCCCCACGGCGGTCTCGTACAGCGTCGGAGCGGGCTTTCCCACCTCCTCCACGCCCGGCCCGTCCAACCGGGGCGGCGCGTTCTTCGCGGGCGGGCCGGTGGGCAGCGGATCGCTCACCCAGACCGTGGACGTGTCGAGCGCCGCGAGTCAGGTCGACGGCGGCGGCGTGACGTACTCGCTGTCCGGCTGGCTCGGCGGCTACGCCGGTGAGACGTCGTCGGCGACGGTGAAGCTCACGTTCCGGAACGCGGGCGGATCGTCGCTCGGCACGGGTCAGATCGGGCCGGTCACCGCCTCGGACCGCGGTAACGCGACATCCCTACTTCAGCGCGCGGCGTCCGGTGGCGTGCCGTCCGGAACCCGGAGCATCGCGGTCGTCGTCGCGCTCACCGGCGATCCGGCGCGCGACACGGCGAACAAGTACAACGACGCGTACGCCGACAGCCTGTCCCTCAGCCTGACCGGCGCCTCGGTCACTCCGGGCACGCTCACGCCACCGCCGTCCAGCGTCCCGGGCTTCGACCACGTGTTCTTCACCGTTCTGGAGAACCGGGCGTACGACCAGGTCATCGGCAACGGCGCCGCCCCCTACCTGAGCGGCCTCGCGGGCGACAACGTCACGCTCGCCCAGTCGTACGGCGTGGTGCACCCGAGCGACCCGAACTACATGGCCGTCGCGGGCGGCAGCACGTTCGGCTACACCAGCAATCCGTTCCCGTCCGACATCGGCAAGATCGATGCCCCGCACATCGGCGACCGGATCGAGAGTGTCGGCAAGACGTGGCGCTCGTACGTCGAGGACATGGGGACGCCGTGCAACTCCACCAAGAACGGCAACTACGACCCCGACGACGTGCCGTTCTGGTTCTTCAAGGACCTCATGCCGGTGGGCGGCACCCGGTGCCAGGACAAGATCCAGCCGATCACCAGACTCTGGACCGACCTGGGATCGGCCGCGACCACGCCGAACTTCGTCTGGTTCGAGCCGAACAGCTGCAACAGCATGCACAACTGCGACACCGCGACGGGCGACACCTGGTTCCGGAACAACATGTCGAAGATCTTCAACTCGCCGGCCTGGACCCAGCAGCGCTCCCTGCTGATCATCACGTTCGACGAGGACGACGACGCGCACGCCCAGCGCATCCCGACGATCGTGGTGGGCTCGCCCGGCACGACCAGGACCGGGTATCGGTCCGACGTCCACTACACGCACTACAGCATGCTGCGGACGATGGAGAGCGCGCTCGGCCTGGCCACCCTGACCAGGAACGACAAGTACGCCGTACCGCTCAACGACGTGTGGCGGTGACACCAGGGCGGCCAGAACACATCAGCATCTGGATGCGTGGGTGAAGTCCCGGATGAGCTGAGCGAGTATCTCCGGCCGGTCCAGGGGGATGAGGGTATAGGCGTCGTCCACTTCGACCAGTTGTCCTTGCGGGAGGAGTTCGGCGAGGCGGCGGCCGTGTTCGGGTGGCATCACGCGGTCTTCGCTCGCCCAGACCACGAGGGCGGGGCGGTCGAAGCCCGGCAGGCGTTCGGCCGCGCCGAGCAGGAAGTCGGCGTCTGAGGCCGCCGCCCGCAGTGTCCGCACGGCGTCGCGGCGGATCTCGGGCTGTGTCATGACCGGCTTCATCCACCGGGCGGTGGCGGCGTCTCCCCGTTTGGTCAGCCATCCGAACGCGATCGGGAGCCGCCGCACCGGCCGGAGCCGCATCTGCTGCATGAACAGCCCGAACATCCGAGGCGGGAGCTTGCCGGTGAGCACGAGCGTCTTGCCTGTCAGCCCTGGCGGGAAGTTGTCGAACGCGTCGCATGAGGCGAGCACGACCCGTCCGACGCGCGCGGCACCGTCACACATGAGCAACTGGGCGAGCGCCCCGCCCGTGTCATTGCCGACGAGGGTGACGTCATGCAGGTCGAGACGGTCCAGGAACTCCGCGACCAGCCGAGCCGTCCCGGGCAGTGACAGGTCCGCGTCGGGGCGCATCGCGTGACGATGCGCCCCGAGCGGCAGCGTCGGTGCCACGCACCGGTGATCGGCGGACAGATCGGCGATCGGCCCGTCCCACAGCGAGGCGTCCATCATCAACCCGTGCAACAGCACGAGCACGGGCCCATCGCCGCCGGTGTCCTCGTATTCGATCGTCCCAGCGGACAGCTCGATCTCTTTCACCTTCCCGCGCCTCAGTGCCGCGCGGAATCAGCGTGCGCGGGGCGATCCACTCGCGCGGGATCGAGCAGGTGCCGGCGCAGGAAGGACAGCTGGGCCTCGACGGCCTGCTCGTGCTTCTCCAGGAATGGGGCGTAATGCCGGCCGGATATCCGGACGAGCTCCCCGCGGGGAGCGCGGCTCGCCGCCCGGACGCATGGCTCGACGGGCGATACCTGATCCTGGTCGCAGACGAAGACGAGCAGCGGACACCGCACCTTGGACACGTCGCGGCCGGGCCGGTAGAGAGTGAGGCGGAGCGCGGAACGGGCGGCGACCATCTTTGTCCAGTCCGGGTACCTGTCCGCACGCAGCGCCCGATCACCGTCGAGGGTGTCCGGTGTCGAGAGCATCACGACGGTCCCCGGTTTCCCGGTAAGCGGCACCAGCCGCGGAGGGCGCCCCACGAGACTGCCGAGGGCATCGAGAACGGCCCGGCCGGTGAACCGCAACATCGCGAGTGGCTTCTGGTGACGTACGGCGTTGCGGCCGGCGGCCGAACCGTCGGGGTTCGGTGTCTGCGCGATCGCCGCGCCAAGCTGCGGGTTACGCGCCGCGACGCGGAAGACGTGACCACCGGAGGCGGAGAAGGCCCAGACCGCGAGCCTGGCCCGATCGACTCCCGGCAGAGTCCCGGCGAAGTCGATCGCGGCCTGCCAGTCCCCGAGCTGATCCCGCACAGGGAAGACCAGGCGCGGCTCCCCGCCACTCTCCCCAAGACGGCGGTAGTCGAAGGCGAGGACCGCGAACCCGGCATCGTTGAATCGCTTCGCGAACAGGTCGGTGGCCGGCCCCTTGGGTACCGCGAACCCCCCGGCCATGATCACGCAGGCACCGTTGGTGCCCGGGTAATACCAGGCGGCGCACTCGGTGTCGCCGCTGGTGAAGCGAACCTTCTCCCGCTCCACGGACTTGGTCGCGTGTTGTTCGGTCATCTGGGGTCGTCCTCCTTGCTCATGGGCGCCTTCCCGATTCAGCCGGTCGAGCGGACCCGTATCGTGAGGCACCACTCAGGTTCGTTGATTCGGACTGTAGCACCAACATGAGGCACTCCTCACTATCGGCTAAGTGAGGGGTGCCTCACATCGATATCCTGGGATCATGTCGCCATCCGCCGAAGAGCCCGCCGCCCTGGCCAGACCGCGGCGTCGTGATGCGCAGCGCAACCGGGAACGCTTCATCGCCGCCGCTCAGGCCGCGTTCGCGGAGCACGGCGTCGACGCCTCCCTGGAACAGATCGCCCGCGACGTCGGCCTGGCGATCGGCACGCTGTACCGGCACTTCCCCACACGCGTCGATCTGCTACTGGCGGCCTTCGAGCCCAAGCTGCAGCAGTTCGTCGAGACCGCCGAACACGCCCTGGCCATGGACGATGCCTGGGAAGGCTTCTGCGTCTTCCTCGAATCGCTGTTCGGGATGCAGGCCGGCGACCGCGGATTCAACGACCTGGTCTCGATGCGCTTCCCGGCCAGCGAACGCACCGAGGCAATGCACGACCGGCTCTACCACCTCATCGAGAAGATCCTGCGCCGCGCCCAGCAGTACGGCGACGTGCGCTCGGACCTCACCGAGGCCGACATCATCACCCTGGTCTGGGCAAACGGCCGCATCATCGAGGCCACCCGCCACACCGCACCACAAGCCTGGCGGCGCAACCTGCATCTCATGATCGATGCGTTCCGGGCCGCGAACCGGCACGAACTGCCGGAACCTCCGCTGACAGGGGAGCAGCTCTACGCGGCCATGGTCCACCTGAGCGGCTAACAGAACGGCCAGGTCGACGGCGCCACCCGCCTCGACCGGCAGACATCCCCGGCCGCCGCTGCCGGGCGTTGGAAGGAGCCGACGGCTACGGCGCCGGTCTCGCCGCGTTCTGGGACGCCGCCCGGGAGGTTCCGCTCTCCGGCGCGAGTGTCAGCAGGGAGTCGCGCTTGACCGCGTCCAGGGAGAGCGTCTTGTAGCCGATCTCCTCGAACAGCACGGTGATCCGGTCGGGTTCGGCGCGCATGACCGTCCCCGGACCCCACGCCTTGTGCACCACCTCGGAGTGGACCGGGAATGGACCGTCGACCCGCGTCGTGTCGACCGCCCCCGCGACGCAGTTGTCGCAGTTGTCGCAGGTCTTCGTCGTACGGGGCTCGCCGAAGTACTCCAGCAGATAGCGGCGGCGGCACCCGGTGGTCTCGGCGTAGCCGCGCATCATGTCGATACGCGAGTCGTCCACCCGGCGGCGGCTCTCGTCCAGCTCCATCGCGTCGGCGGCGGCCTGCTTGGGAGCGGGCCCCCGCTCGGCGTACCGCAGGTCTCCCCGGCCGCTCACCTCCACCGCCTTGGTGTGCTGGAGCAGGTTCACGAGAGAGGTCAGCTTGGACGGGCCGATGCCCAGCGTGTCGCGTACGGCGAGCGGCTTCACGGTGCCGCCGTGCTCGTGGAGCAGGACGGCGAGCCGGAGCAGCATCTCCTCGTCCGGCCGGCCGCTGGCGAAGAACCGGCGCAGGCCGAGGTCCTCCGACCGGTAGTACAGGACGGCTTCGGCCGGCTCGCCGTCGCGGCCGGCCCGGCCGATCTCCTGGTAGTAGGAGTCCGGCGACTCGGGCGGGGCACTGTGCAGGACGTAGCGCACATTCGGCTTGTCGATCCCCATGCCGAAGGCGGAGGTGGCCACGACGACGTCGAGCCCGTCCTCGGAGAACAACGTGTGCACCCGCTCGCGTTCGGACGCCTTCATCCCCGCGTGATAGGCCTCCGCGTGCAGCCCGGCCTCGGTCAGCTCTTTGGCGTACGCCGTGGCGTCGCGGCGTGTCGCGACGTACACCAGGCCGAGCCCGGACCGTTCGGCGGCGTCCGCGACGAGCGCGCGCCTCTTGGTGCTCTCCTCGGCGAACCGGCGGACCCGCAGCGCGATGTTGGGCCGGTCGAAGCCCCGGATGACCTGGTGGACGTCGCGGAGGCCGAGTACCTCCACGATGTCCTCGCGTACGGGCGGCGACGCGGTCGCGGTCAGCGCGATCACCGGGGGGTGGCCGAGGAGTTCGATGACCCGGCCGAGCCCGAGGTAGTCGGGCCGGAAGTCATGCCCCCAGGCCGAGACGCAGTGCGCCTCGTCGATCGCGATCAGCGAGGGTCGCGCCGCGGCGAGCCGGTCCACGACATCGGGCTTGGCGAGCTGCTCGGGGGAGAGGAAGACGTACTCGGCCTTACCGGCCCGGATCTGCTCCAGAGAGGCCTCGCTCGAGCCCGCGCGCTGCGCGGAGTTGATGACGACGGCGCCGCCCGCGTTCCGCTCGGCGAGCGAGAGCATCTGGTCCCGCTGCAGGGCGATCAACGGTGAGATCACGATGGTCGGGCCGTCGAGCAACTGGGCCGGGACCTGATAGGTCGCGGACTTGCCGCTGCCGGTCGGCATGACGACGAGTACGTCGTGCCCCTGAAGGAGGGGCTGCATCGCCTCCGTCTGCCCGGGCCGCAGCCGCCGCCAGTCGAAGACCTCCCTCGCCGTCCGCTGAAGACGCCGCCGAGCCGTAAACCGGCCCAACCCATTGCGAATTCCCATCCAGCGCCCTCCCTGACGGCACGTGTCGTTCGGCCCCCAGGACCGCGGCTCGATCATCCAACCAGGTCCGTACGACGGCCGGTGCCCGCTTTGCCGGTGTATGTGCGTCTCAACCGTGCCGCGCCCTGTCGGGCCGACGTGGAGGCTCTTCGAGAATCCGGACGACGGCCGCGGCGATGGTGGTCCCGGCGCCGAACCCGACCATGAGCAGATGGTCACCCCGGGCGAGCCGCCCGGTCTCGAGGAGGTGGTCAAGGGCGACGAACTGGTCGGCGGCGCCGAGGTGGCCCACCGTACGGCCGAACTCCCAGGTCGACTGGGACATGCTGAGGCCCAGCCAATTGACCCCACGCCACTCGATGTCGTCGCGGCGGACGTGCGGGAACGCCACCCGCTTGACGTCGCCGAGCGCCACGCCGGCCTCCGTCAGGGTCTGCTCGACGACCTCGAGCATCGCCTTCTGGACCGTGAACAGCGGTCCCGTCCCCTGGTTCGCAAGCAGCTCTTGACGGAATCGCTCGTTGCGGGCGCCGAAGTCCAGCTCCCTGCCGATGGTCGCGTCCGGAGGGAACAGCGGATCGCTGCCCTGGTTGACCGCCTCGGCCTCGGGGACCGTGACCAGATTGACCGACAGCAACTCCGCGAACCCGGGTTCGGTGCCGAGAAGGGCGGCGCACGCGGCGTCTCCCATGACGACCCCGGGGATCATTCGCCATCGGTTCACCAGTCGCGTACCGAAGTTGTCGGCGGAGACCAGCAGCGCCGTCCGGCGCGCCGAGTCGGCGCGCAGATAACTCGCCGCGAGCTCGAGGGAACTGAACATCCCGCTGCACCCGTGCTTGACCTCGACCGCGAGAACGTCGCCACCGACGAGATGCTGCTGCAGGTAGTACTGCGGTTGCCAACCCTCCGGGCCCTGGTGCCAGACATCGGAGTACAGCAGCAGGTCCAGGTCCGTCGGGCGCTCCGCACAGCGCGAGAACGCATCGCGCGCCGCCCGCAGGGCCATCTCCGGTGCCGGGACGTCTCCGGCGACCGCGGCGCCGGCCACCTGGAAGACCTCAACCTCCTCGGCCGGGTACAGACCGCGTTCGACGGCGGTTTCGATGCTCACCGTCTCCGGCAGATACACCCCGATGCTTCGCAGAAAAAGTCCATTCGTGCGCATGGCGTCCTCTCGGCAGGCGTGCTCACACCGCTTCGTGGCCGACGGTCCGGGGACGGTCGGAGACTCCGGTGATGTGCAGGAGTGCGTCCCGGAGGGACCTCCGCGGATCGGGCACTGCGCCGCGCCCCCGCCAGGCGACGAAACCATCCGGGCGGATCAGAATCGCGCCGTCGTCCTGGATCCCGCAGCGTGCGGTCCACGCGGTCCGGCCGTCCGGATCGGCGATGCCCCGGATCTGGTGCGTGGAAAGGGGGATCGGGAGTTCTCCGGCGATCCGCTGAGCGGCGTCCGCCCAGCGCGAGGTCGTCGCGCGGGATGTCAGAAGCATGAAGCCCCGGCCGACCAGGTCCAGAATCGGTTTCCTGCCGCTTGGATGCGACACGACGATATTCGGCACTCGGGTTCCGGGTTCTCCGCTCGGCGACTCCAGCCCGTCTGGCGCGAGGTCTCCGCACTCGGCGTCGGGGATGACCGCGTCCGATCGATAGCGGTAGTAGCCGCCGTAGAGCGCCGAGATGTCGCGTTCCATCGCCTCGTCGCGCCGGCCGCTGAAGAAGGCCCGCATCCGGTCGGCGGAGATCCGCACCGTCCGCTCCGCTACCGGGCGGCGCTCGGCGTCATAGGTCGCGAGCAGCGAAGCGGGAGCCCAGCCGTTGGTCACCGCGGCGAGCTTCCAGGAGAGGTTGTCCGCGTCCTGAACACCGGTGTTGCCGCCGGACCCGGCCCAGGGCCCCATGAGATGGGCGGCGTCCCCGGCCAGGAACACCCGGCCGCGCTGGAGGACATCCGCCGCCAGTGCCTGGTCACGCCACGGCACCGCCGTCACCAGGTCGATCCGCAGATCCGGAAGGCCGGTGGCCAGGCGCACCAGGTCGCGGCATCCCGCCTCGGTGAAACTCTCAGGCCAGCGGACGGCGCCGTCGTCGCAGGACACGTTGAGCTGCCAGCGCCGGTCGTCGCGGGCCGTGAGATGCCCGCCGACCGTACGGAGAAAGCATGACGTCACGCGGCGGTCGCGGAGTGCCGGGCGCAGATCGGCACGGAAGACGATGCTGACGTTCAGCCCGAACTCGCCCGGGCCGCTCAGGCCGATATCGAGCACCTCGCGCACCCGGCTCCGCGCGCCGTCCGCGCCCACCAGGTAGGAGCCCCTCAACGTGCGACGTTTCCCGGTCACCCGATCCCGGACGGTCGCGGTGACCGAGCCGAAGTGTTCCGTCAGCCCGACGAGTTCGGTGTTGTCGTGGATCCGTACGCCCAGGCTCTCGGCATGCCGCCGAAGGAGCGGCTCCAGCCGATCCTGATCGACGATGCAGCCCTCGATCGGACTCACGCCCTCGATGGCGGACCGCTCGTGCGTGAAGTACACCAGATTCAGCTCGTCGTCGGACAGGGTGTCGGCATCGCCCAGGCCACCGGACTGGAACGTGTGCTGGGCCAGCGCCCGGATGTCACGCTCGAGCCCCGCCGCCCGAAAGATCTCCATGCTGCGGGGTGACAGGCTGCGCGACCGCGGAAAGGGAGCGGTGCCCGCGTGTTTTTCGACCACGACGCACGGCACGCCCCAGCGGCCCAGCAGTACAGCCGTGGTCAGGCCGGCGAGGCCGCCGCCCGCGACAAGGACCGGGAGCACGGGGCGCATGTCCCTCTCGGACGTCACCAGGTCACCGGCAGTTCGTCGACGCCGAAGGCCACTCTTCGGCCGTACGTCGTGATCTGTTCGGGTGGTGCCGCCAGGCGCAGGTTCGGGAACCGGGCGAACAGGGCCGTCAGGCCGATCCGCAACTCGGCACGGGCAAGCTGCTGACCGATGCACTGATGCACGCCGTGGCCGAAGGCCACATGTCTGACGGCCGAACGGGTGAGGTCCAGCGCGTCCGGTTCGGGGACGCACTCGGTGTCACGGTTGGCGGCGGGCAGGGACAGCACGACGGTCTCGCCGGCGCTGATGATCCGGCCCGCCAGCTCCACGTCGACGAGAGCGGTCCGGCGAGCGTCGAACTGGATGATCGACAGATAGCGCAGCAGCTCCTCCACCGCACTGTCGGCGAGCGCCGGGTCGGCGGCGAACGCGGCGCGCTGGTCCGGATGGCACAACAGCGCATATGTCGCGAGCGCCAGCATGCTCGTGGTCGGGATGAGGCCGGGCGCCAGCAGCACCAACCCAACGTTGGCGATCTCCTCCTCGCTCAGCTCGCCGTCCGCCAGCAGAGCGCTGAGCAGGTCGTCGGCCGGTTCGGCCCGCTTGCGCGCGACCACCTCACGCATGTACGGAACCAGGGCCGCCATCGCGGCGTTCACCTGGGCCGTGGTGGTGTCGAAGTCCTGAAGTACGCCGATCGGCGACTGGAAGCGCCGACGTTCCTCGGACGGCACGCCGAGCAACCGGCAGATGATCACCAGGGGGAGCGGGCCCGCGAACGCCGCCACCAGGTCGGCCGGTGCTCCGGTTCGCGCCATCTCGTCGAGATGTTCCTCTGCGGCCTGCCGTATCCGCGGCTCCAACCGCTGTATCCGGCGCGTGCTGAAGAAGCCGCCGAGTAGCCGCCGGTACCGCGAGTGGTCTGGAGGATCGAGATGGATGAAGATCCCTGGTTCGGCAGGAGTCAGCTCCTGCCGCGCGCGCTCCCCGCCGACCGGCAGGTGCAGCAGCTCCTTACGCGCGCTGAAGCGTTGGTCGGACAGTACGGCACGCACCAGGGAGTGACTGGTCACCAGCCACCCGAGATGCCCGTCCGGAAACGCCAGCCGGCTCAGTGGCCGCCGCTCACGAAGGGCGCCGAACTCCTCGGGCAGGACGAACGGACTGGGGCGGACCAGGGGCAAGAACGGGGAGGCGTCAGTCGGCATTCTCATTTGCATCCTCCTCAGAACGCGAAGTTCAGACCCATGAAGGGGTCTCGAGGATCTTGACCACGGCGCTGGAGACGATGACGCCGGGTCCGGTGCCGAGCAGCAGAACGTGATCGCCGGCACGCAGTTCGCCCGTCTCGAGCAGATGGTTCAGCGCGATGATCTGATCGCTGGCGCCGCAGTGACCGACAGTTCGGCCGAACTCCCAGGTCGACTTCGACATGGGCAGGTCCAGTGCCGCCATGCAACGCTGTTCGACGATCTCGCGCGAGTAGTTCATAAAGGCCACGCGGGCGATGGCATCGACCGTGATCCCGCTTTCGGACAGGACCTGATCGATGATCGCCATCAGCTGACGCTGGATGTCCAGCAGAGCCGCGGTGCCACCGCCCTCGGCGATCGTCTGGCGCCGGAACTCCGCATTCCGGGCGCCGAAATCAAGAGATCGGCCGACGGTCACGCCAGGCGGAAAGAGAGGTTCTCCGCCGCGATGCAGTTGTTCCGCCTCGGCGACGGTACTCGAGCAGACCGACAGCAACTGGGCGAAGCCCGGCTCTTTGCCGAGAACGAGGGCGCTGCCGGCATCGCCGCCGACGAACCCCGGCCCCATCCGCCATCGATTCATCAGAGGAGTTCCGTAGTTGTCGGCGGAGACCAGCAGCGCGGACCGTCGCTCCGAGGTGGCTCGCAGGTAGCTCGCCGCGAGCTCGAGCGCGGTGAACATGCCGTTGCAGCCCTGCCGTACCTCTACCGCGAAGACATCGCCGCCGGTCAGGTGGCGCTGCAGATGAGCGTGCGGCGGCCAACCGTCCGGTCCCTGATGCCAGGTGTCCGCGTACAGCAACAGGTCCAGGTCCGCCGGATCGTGCCCACCACGCGTGAGCGCGCTCCTTGCCGCCCGCAGCGCCATCTCCGGCGCCGGAACGTCTCCCGCCACCGCGGCCCCGGCCAACTCGTGCAGCTCCACCTCATCGGCGGAGTACAGCCCCTGCCGGACGGCCCAGCCGATGCTGACCAGCTCCGGAAGATGGACTCCGACCCCGCTGATGAACATGTCCGCCGTCTGCACGCTGCGCTCCTCGATCATGCGACATGACGATCTGGTCCTTCTTCCGGACGGTCAATCGCGGGAGGCGGTGCCGAACTCCGCGGCCACCGCAGCGATACCGCGTACGTCACGGAAGGTCGTAGAGTCGATGTTCGCGGCCGGCATCGCGATACCCAGATCGCGGCGAATGAAATTCAGCAGTATTGCCGTATTCAGCGAGTCGAGAATTCCCAGCTCCAGCAACGGGCTCGTCTGGTCGAAGGTCCCTTTAAGTTCATCAGACAGAAAGCGCTGTTGAATAAAAGCCGAGATTTGGTCGGCGATCTCAGAGCTCGTTTTCCGGTCCTTCATGCGACCCCTCACCAACGGACACGGGCCTTACGACAGTCCGAGTGCTCGCATTCCCGGCTCACATGAGCGTACGAGCTCCGCACGTTCACTCTCGGGTAGGCCACGCGAGCCACCGGCGCGGGCGCCGTCCACCTGGCCGGATACCGTACGCGCCCAATTTTCGGGGTGTGGCAACTCCGCAAACCGCGCGAATTTCAGCAGCTCACTCTCGGGTTCCGCCAGGAGATCCTCATAGGACATACGCAGGAGTCTGTGGCTGGGGAGCGACGCCAGGTAGGGCATGGAGTTCAGGATCCGCTCGGACCAGAGCCGCCCAAAGTCGGCCAGTGGAATGCGTTCCTCGCCAAGGGCGGCCGCGTCAAAGGTTTTCGGAAGAAAACGACGCAGGTCATCGGGCAACGCGCGGAAGTGTCGTTCGGACGGCTCGTGGTACGGGTCTTCGCCGAGGTGCTCGCGCATACGGTCCGTTATCACCGCGAGCCGGAACGCCGGGTGCCGGCTCATGGACAACGCACAGTCCGGACCGGTGCGGTGTAGATGCACGAATCGGGCCTTTGGAAAGCAGCGGAGTAGTTGGGGCAGGATCTCCAGCCCGCTGCCGGAACGTTCCACGACCGTGCGGCGGCCGAGCCGGTCGCACAGCCATGCGAACAGATGGAGGTAGTGCTCCGCCGCCGATGCGCGCTCCCACCTCGGCACCTCCGATTCCAAGCGGTCGTACAGCAGGTCAGGGGCGTCGGTGAGGCGGGGGAGCGCCTCCATGCTGATGGCCGGGACATCGCCCCCGGGCAGACGCCCATGGAGGTTCGGTCGGGACTCCGGAGTCGAGACGCCGTTCTTCCGCAGAAGACTGGCGACGGGGTGAGGTCTCGACAGGATCTTCCAAAAAGCCGAGCCATCAAGCGCCCCTTCGGGAAACGCCGACGGACCCAATGAGACGAAGAATTCACTCAGACCGAGAACATCCGGATGTTCTGACAGCAGCCGGGTCATCATCGTGGACCCACATCTTCCGGTTCCCACAATGAGCGTCAATGGCAGAGACATTGGGCTCCATCCGACGATATCGAAAATCGAAGTAGGATTTCGTAGCGTGGTTGACGGAAGTCTCAGTGATAAATGTGCGACTATGCACCATCATTGGCCGGGTTCATTCGACCTTGGTGATCTTGCAGTTAGTTTCACGGCTGGAAGTGGTGGATGTCAAGCAGTTGAATCGACTTGGGTCTCGCGATAAGATAGGTCACCTCCTTCACTCCGTGGTCCGGATGCTGAGACGCTCTGAGGCCCGCGTTCGACGTAATTCGGAGGCTCTGGAGCACCCCACTACTCGCTCGTACTCCACATTCGGAGCGATCCAGCGCGATTGCCCGCCGACCGCCCGTGGCACGGCCGGGAGGCTGAATGCCCAGTCGGCCTGCTGGTTTCAAGGCCGTGTCAGGGCCGTTTCAACGCCGTCGGCCAGATTCGGCGGTGTCGGCGGATCGGCCGCCGGAGCATCTTTCGAGCAGGATCGGGAGTGGTCATGTTCAGCAAACACAAGGTCGTCTCAGCGTTCGCGACGAGTGTCGCGGCGGCCGCGTTGTCGCTGGGGTTCGCTCAGCCGGGGCATGCGGCGAACACCTTCAAGATCCATCCGTTGCCCCAGTTCGGAGCTTGCATCCAGCCGGATCCCGGCGACCCGGCATCCGCCGCGTACGCCTGGACCCGCCTCGGCTGCCCCTATGACACGGCGATGGCCCTCCTCGACATCCCCCTGTCTAGGCAAAAAATCTTTGACGTATCACCAGATTCTGCTGGTAGTCGGCGAACCGCAGGCGGGCTGAAAGACCAGGGGAGTGGCCGCTGTCTGGCTAAGCATTGCCATGCGGGTTAATGTCGCGATCACACCGCGATCACACGCGTCTGGGGGCGCTGGAGCGGCCGGGGTATCTGCGGGGGCACCATGGAGTGGAAGCTGCTGGGACCGCTGTACGTCCATGATGGTGAGATCGTCCGGACCTTGCCGAGTCCCAAACAGCGGATCGTCCTGGCGACGTTATTGCTGCGTGCCGGGCATTCGGTGGGTGTGGACGACTTGGTGGAGGCAGTGTGGGACAGCGGTCCGCCGGCGGGTGCGCTCGTCGCGTTGCGCAACCACGTGATGCGGATGCGGCAGGCCCTCGGCGCCGTCGCCGGAGCCCGCATCGTCACGCGCGGCTCGGGCTATCTGATCGATGTCGCCGGTGATGACCTCGACGTGCACGCCTTCGGGTCCCTGCGCCGGGCCGGGCACGCCGCGCTCATGAGGGGTGACTTCCGTGCCGCCGCCCGGCAACTGGCCGATGCCTTGGCGCTGTGGCGCGGGGAGGAGTTGCCGGATGTCTTTTCCGCGCGGGTGAACCAGGGGGAGGGGCAGCGGCTCGTCGAGCAACGACTGGACGCGGTGGAATGGCGCATCCAGGCCGAGCTCAACCTGGGCCGCGCCTCCCAGGCGATCACTGAGCTCCAGCGGCTGGTGACCGCCCACCCGTTTCGTGAGACGTTCCACGCGCAGCTCATGAGCGCACTGCACGGTGCCGGCCGGCAGGCTGAAGCACTGGCCGCCTATCGCGACGTCCAGCGGCTGCTCCGCGATGAACTCGGAATTCAGCCCGGGGCTCGGCTTCAGCAAGCCCACCAGGCCATCCTCGTCGGCGAGCAGCCGGACCCCGTGGCGGTCCATGGGCTCAAAGGCTCTCCCACTGACCGGGGCGCCGCGGCCACGCCACTCATCCCGCGGCAACTCCCGCCGGACCTCACGGATTTCACCGGCCGTACGCGGGAAATGGCAGATCTGCTGAAGCACCTGCGGGCCGGGATCGGCAGCGGCACGCCGGCGGCCGTGGTGTCCGGCCCGCCGGGGGTCGGCAAGAGCGCCCTGGCCGTCCACGCCGCCCATCAACTCGCCGACTGCTTTCCCGACGGCATCCTGTTCGCCAATCTGCAGGGTTGGAGCAGAAATCCGGCGGCTCCCGGGGAGATACTGAGCGGATTCCTGCGCGCACTGGGTGTCTCCGGCCAGGCCATTCCGGCCGCGGTCACCGATCGGGTCGCGATGTACCGGTCGATGCTGACCGGGTGCCGCGTCTTGGTGATGCTCGACGACGCGCGCGACGCCGCGCAGGCCGCTCCGCTGCTCGCCGCCGGACCGGGATCCGCCACGCTGATCACCACCCGGGGAACGCTGGGCGATCTCCCCGGAGCCCATCGGATCGCACTGAGCGCGTTCGCCGAAGGCGAGGCGCTTCAACTGCTCGGCAGGATGGCCGGGCAGTCCCGGATCCAGGACCGGCCCGCCGCGGCCGCCGCGCTGATCGAATCCTGCGCGCGCCTGCCGCTGGCGGTACGGATAGCCGGGGTCAGGCTGGCCACCCGGCCCAACTGGACCATCGAGGACCTGGCCTCACGACTCGGCCGGCGCGACTCCCGCCTCGACGAACTGGTCGTCGGCGCGTTGAGCGTACGAGCGAGTTTTTCGCTCAGCTACGGGGCGTTGCCGGAGGCCGCCGCCGAGGTCTACCGGTTCGCGGCCCTGCTGGAGACGCCCTACCTCGAGGCGAGCATGGTCGCGGCCATGCTCGGCCTCCCTCCCGCGACCACGGAACGGCTTCTGGAAAGCCTGGTGGACGTCAACCTGCTCACCTCCGTGCGACCTGGCAGGTACGAGTTCCACGACCTCCTGCGCGACTGCGCGCGGGAACGGCTGGACGCGGAACCAGCCCACGTACGGCTGGCCGCTCTGGAACGCCTGGCTCGCGCGCTCACGGACAAGCTCGTCGGCATGGCCCCGCCCAACCCGTCCTGGCCCCAGGCGCAGGACTGGATCGAGAACAACCTGCCGTTCCTGGTCGCCTACCTGAACCAGGTGGCGAGCAACCCGGCATTGCCGGCGGCGCTGGCCGGATCACTCGCCGACGCTCTGTACGTTCCGCTCATGGTCGGCGGCTTCTGGGGCGAGATGCGCCTTTGCGGGCAGGCCCTGCGCCCGGCCGCGATCCGCGACGACGACCAGGTCACCCGATGGCTCGCGGACTGGCTGTTCGGGATGACCGCCATTTATCAGAGCGATCTGACCGCCGCACGGAGCTCCCTGGAAAAGGCCCTGCGCCATTCCGCCACGCACGGGACGGGGCACGAAGAGGGGCGATCGATGATGGCCCTCGGTGTCGCCTACGGGAGGTCGGGCCGCCACCACGAGGCCATCGACCTCCTGAGAACAGCCGTCACGCGCTTCGCCGCGCTGGAGGATGGTTTCTGGGTGGCATCCGCGCGCATCTACCTCGGTGAACAACACCTCGCGACCGGCTCCGTCGACGACGCGATCACCGAGCTCACGAATGCCCAGACGACCGGCCAGTACCTCCAGGACCCGATCACCGAGCTCTGGTCGCTCTATCTCCTTGCCGCCGCCCGCAGCCGGAAAGGCGACCATCACGCGGCGATCCAGGACGCCCGCCGAAGCCTCGAACTCGCCCACCAGCAGAAGGCCTGGTACTCGCGAGCACGAGCCCTTCACCAACTGGGCCTCTGCCTGATCGAGTCGGGAGACCCCGCAGCGGGAAAAGAATGCCTGACCGCTGCGTCCACCGCGTATCGGCAGATGGGCGACGCCGGCAACGCCTGCGCAAGCGCCGACCTCGTTACGGGCGGCTCCGCGGAGCCCGCAGCGCGGTGAGCTCATCGGCGTTCTCGGGTGCTGCGGGATCAGCGCCGTCGTTGGGACTATCTCGAGCCGCTCGTCCACGGGGACGGTGAGACGGCGGCGGACGGTGTCGCGGGCCGGCCGGGTATGCCGGACCAGGCCGTGCCGCCGGGAAGTCGCTCCCCCTTCATGACCAGCGACAGCGCATCCACGATCACGTCTTCGCCGACCACGCCGTCGTACAACACGACCGACCGGGCACCGACGCTCGCTCCGGTCTCCAGCAGCACGTAGGACATTTTCATGACCCGGTCCTCGAACAGGTGGGTCTGCAGCGAGGTCGCGTGACCGACGGCGACATCGTCGCCGATGTGCACCAAGTCGAACTCGGTCAGGTAGGTGGTCGCGATCCAGGCCCGCCGGCCGACGCGGACGCCGAACATCCGCAGCGCCCAGCCGAGCATCGGGGTGCCGGCCAGGGCGCCCAGGAGCGCCGGTACCGCAGCCGTCTCGTACAGCGCCGTGACGAACTCGGTGCGGCGGACGAACCGGTTCCACAACGGCTCGACTCGTGGCCGGTAGCGCCCGACGATGAGCCATTTCAGCGCCACGACGGCGAGCACGGTGCCGAGTCCGCCGAGCAGCGTCACCGCGGGGGCCAGCAGCAGCACCCCTGCCATGCCGAGCGTCCGCGCGAGGGAGGCGTCGCCGAGGAGGATGAGGTAGGCGGCCGTGCCCAGCAGCGTCCCGGGGACGACGATGCGGCAGAGCTCGATGGCCAGCCGTTCGAACACGCGCAGCCGGGACGGCCGGAAGGTCAATTCCTCGCCGAAGTTCCCGCTGTCCTGCCGGCGCGGCAGCCGGATCGCCGGGGAGCCGAGCCAGGAGGTGCCGTCCGGCACTCCGCCGCGCGGCGCCATCGTCTGCACGCCGACCAGCGACCCGTCGCCGACGGTCGTACCGGACCGCAGGAGCGCGGCGTTGCCGACGAACGAGCGGCGGCCGACGACCGTACGCCCGAGTGCCACGTGCCCGTTGTGGTAGGTGGCACCGCCCACACCGGCCATGTCCGCGATGAAGCTCTCGTCCTCCAGGGTCAGGAGGTCCGGGTCGAGGTGCGAGGCGGTCGATACCTCCGAACGGCGGCCGATGCGTGCTCCGAGCGCGCGCAGCCACGGCGGCGTGTACAGGGTGGCGTACAGCGCGTTGGTGGTGGCGAGACTGATCTGGAACAGCCGGTCGCTCATCCACTTGCGGAACCCGAGCGACGAGGCGATCGGATGGATTCCGGCAGGTGTGGCGCGCAGCACCAGCCGCTTGCCCGTCGCGACGGTCAGGCAGGTGGCGACCACGTACATCGGACCGGAGAGCAGCGAGCCGAGCAGCCCGGCGGTCCGGCCGCCGCTGCCCAGCGCCCACGCGGTGAACGCGAACGCCGGTGCGACGGCGACGAGTGGCAGCAGGTCGAGCAGGACGCACGCCGCCGCGAAGCCCACCCACGCGGCGCCCGTCCAGTCCGGGGCCGTCCGCGTGCTCATCTCCCGCAGCAGCGGGTCCGGCTCGGCGCATCGTGCCGACGGAGAGCCCGTCCAGTACTCGCCGGCCGGGATCGCCTGGCCGCGGGCGGCGAGGGACATCTCGGCGAGCGCGGCGTCGTCGCCGATCCGGGTGCCGGGCTGCAGCACCGCGCCCGCTCCGACGAAGGCGCGGGCGCCCACCGAGACCCGGTCGATGACGACGCGGCCGTGCTCCACGTGAGCGCATTGCAGTTGCGCGCCGTACCCGATGCACGCGTCGTCGCCGATCTCCAACAGGGACGGCACCGGCAGTGCGGCGGTGAGCAGGTGGCAGCGCCGTCCTACGCGCGCCCCCAGCAGCCGCAGGTACGGGGCGAGCAGTGGCGATCCGCTCAGTGTGCCGATCGGCGCCAGCGCGGCGAGTGCCTGCACCGCCCACAGGCGCAGGAAGGTCGTTCCCCACAGCGGGTAGGTGCCGGGACGCAGCCCGGGTGACAGCAGCCGGATGCCGACGACGGGAAGTACGAACCGGCCGGCGACGAGGGTGACGGGGATCGTGAGCACCAGTCCCCACAGAGTGGACATGTTCAGCGCGCCGTGGTTGGCGCCCAAGACGGCGGCGACGGGGAGCCCGAGCACGAGGAGCAGCAGGTAGATCGCGGCGGACTGAGCGAAGCCGGCTCCGGCGACGCGTGCGGTGCGGTGCCTGAGGGGTTCTGGGCGGTGCTCCGTGGCGCCCGGTGCCGTGAGGGCGGTCGCGTCGATGTCGCCGGCCAGCCGGCGGATCGACGGATTCGCGTAGAGGTCGGCGACCGAGACGTGCGCCGAAGCCTCCTCCTTGCGGAGGAGGGAGGCCGCCTGGGCGGCGAGTAGCGAATGACCGCCGAGGTCGAGGAAGAAGTCGGCCTCCACCGAGACGTCCTCGGCCTCCAGCCCGAACACCGCCGCCCACACCCGGGTGAGCAACTGCTCGGTCGGGGTCGCGGGCGGCACGGCCGGCCCGCCGGCGGCGATCAGCCGCCTCCCGCTCGGCGCCGGGAGGCTCTTACGGTCGACCTTCCCACTGGGGAGCATCGGCAGGGAGCCGACGACCTCGAGGAACGTCGGGACCATGTAGGCGGGAAGCCGCTTGCCCAGGCGTTCGTGGATGCGCGGTGCGAGGTCCGCGTCCGCGCCCGCGTCCCCCCGGGTCACGTAGGCCACCAGTTCGCCGGTGCCGCCGGGGTGCGGTGTGACGACGGCGCCGGTGACCGCCGGCTCCTCGAGGACGACGCTCTCGATCTCCTGGAGGTCGACCCGGTGGCCGCGGATCTTCACTTCGCTGTCGGCCCGGCCGAGGTATTCGATCTCGCCGTCGGGCAGCCTGCGCCCCAGGTCGCCGGTGCGGTAGAGCCGCCCTCCTCCGGTGATGCGCGGATCGTCCAGGAAGCGCTCCGCGGTCAGCTCTGGGCGGCCCAGGTAGGCACGCGCCACCCCGACGCCGCCGATGCAGATCTCGCCGACAGCTCCGTCCGGCACCGGCCGTAGGTTCTCGTCAAGGAGCACGATGCGGTACGTGGGAAGCGGCCGGCCGATGGTCACCGGCCGGCCCGGGCGCAGCTCGGCCCAGGTCGCGGTGACGGTGGCCTCTGTCGGTCCGTAGGTGTTGAGCATTCTGCGGTCGGGACGCGCCCACCGTTCGACCAGCTCGGCCGGGCACGCCTCGCCGCCGACGAGCAGCGTCCGTACGAGCGGTAGATCCTGGTCGATCGTCGCCAGGACGGTCGGGACGCAGTAGAGCACGGTGACGCGGTTCTCCGCCAGGAACTCGGCGAGCCCGGATCCGATCCGCCGCGCGTCGGTGGGTCCGGCCACGAGCGTGGCCCCGACCGCCCAGGTCGGCCAGATCTCCTCGATCGAGAAGTCGAAGGCGATGGTCATGCCCTGATAGACCCGGTCGTCCGGTCGCACGCCGTAGACGTCGCGGACGACCTCGATGAAATTGCAGATACTCGACTGGGCGACCTCGACGCCCTTCGGCCGCCCGGTCGAACCGGAGGTGTAGATCACGTAGCACGCCGGGTCGTCCTCAGGCCCGGGGGAGGGCCGGAGAACGGGCGGACCGGCCGCCGTCCCCTCGGTGTCCAGCTCCAGCACCGGACAGGGAAGGCATCTGGTCAAGGGCCCCAGGTCGGAGGACGACAGGACCAGCGTCAGCGCCGAGTCCTCCGCCATGTACGCGACGCGGTCGGGCGGCGATGCGGGGTCGATCGGGACGAACGTCGCGTCGGCCTTGAGCGTGGCGAGCAGGGCGACGTAGAGAATCGTCGAGCGCCGGAGGAGGATGCCGATCCGGTCACCGGTCGCGACGCCCCGGCCGGCCAGGTGGCGGGCCAGCCGGTCGGCGCGTTCGTCCAGTTCCCGGTAGGTCAACCGCTCGCCGTCACACTCCAGCGCCACCGCGTCGGGCGCGGCGTCTCGGCTTGCCTCGAAGAACTCGTGGAGGCGTCTGGCGTTCCGCCGTCGCGGTCCGGTCGAGATCTCGGTGCGGCCGGGCGCGCGGGAATCGCGTGGACGGGGTACGAGGGGTGTTTCCGAGGGGCCGAGCCGGTTTCCGGAAGACCCTTGGTCGGAGCCGGTTCGTTCGATCACAGTGAACCTCACAGGGGGGATGACGAGGTTTCGTCACTGCCGAGGCAGCACGAAGAATCCCATCCGGATTCATGGTCGATCCGGCGGGATGAAAAGCGACACAGGATTATTCCGGGGACTATCCGGACTCGTTGAATGAAGCGGCCCTATCTCTTGGGAGCGGTTTTCCGCTTCATCTCATGGCGATCTGAAAGGCGGCTCCATCACATGTGGCATACCGGGATTTCCGTTGAAGTCGTGGAGGTCAGGTCCGCATCAGCGCGTCGACGAGGTCGTGTCCGGGTGCGGGATCGATGCCATCCGGATTGACCAGGCTGTTCTCCTCATACCAGTCGACCGTGGCTTCGGGATGCGGCCCGACCACGCCGATCCGGCCGCGTCCGTACGGTGCCACCAGCGCCGCGATCCGCCCATTGGTGTATCGCGCCAGCACCATCACGCCGGACGCCCTCTTGCGTATCCAGAAGTAGGGGCCGTCCTGGAAGTAGAGCCGCCGCGGCCGATCCCGCCACCGCACCTCCACGACGGTGTCCTGGTCCGTGCGCACGCTCGCGCCGGGACTTTCGATGAACTGGTCGGCGTCACCGGGCAGCAGGCCGAAGCCCGGGGTGGATCCGGCCAGGTAACCGCCGAGGCAGAAACCGAGGTAGCGGCCTCCGCCCGCCACGTAGGCCCGAATGTCGGCAGCGTGGGGTCGCATGTGCCGGTAGCCGTCTTCCAGGTCTCCGCCGCCCGGCTGGGCGTACAACGCGGCCCGGCGCAGCGTGGCGGCGGAAAGCTTCGCCGACTCGCCCGGACCGACGTATCGGACGTCGAAGTTCCATCCGGTGTCGCGGATCATTGCCGCGACCGCCTCCGGGCATCCCGGTATCGCCGCGGGCCCGCGGTAGACGAGGGCTATCGGGTGCTCTCCCGGACTCGTCGCGTACGTGGGCGAGCCACGTCGCTCCGTTCCGGTGGCGGTCGTGAAGCGGCGGCGACCGTCCTGTCGTCCAGAGTTCGGCGACGATGCGGCCAGTCCGTACCCGGCGGCCAGCACACCGCCGGTGGCGGCCAATCCGCCGTGCAGCGCGCGGCGTCGGGAGAATTCGCTTAACGCCCGGCGTTGATTGCCCATGTGATCCCCGTGTGGTCGCGCGACGTCACCGAGCTCGAGATTCCAGTACGCAGTTGTCGCGCCTGGGCCCGAACCGGCCATTATGCCTTACTGTACGGCTAAAATTTAGCACCAATCGAAGTGTACAGTGGAATAGCGGCACCACCGGTAGGCGACCAAAGAAGCTCGGTCGGCGACGGAATTCGGTAAACGGCAATTAACCATTCGCGATGCCGATGTGCCCTGGGTGTTCAGCCCGGGCGCTCTCCGATGCTCGGCCGTGGCATCGGAGTGATGCGCCGGGAGAGCCCCCGGATGTCGGGTGGTGTACCCCGCCATGCCGATAACGCTTGCACAGTTGTAAGACTGTACAACAAACGGCTCGGCCAGTGCATCTGCCTGCGGAACTGAGCGTGAGACGCATTCTCCCCAGAGCCGCAGGGAGTGATCTCCGATGGCAAATAGGAGACTGAAGGGGACTGATCGGCGTCACCGTGCGTGTTCACTCGGTATATCGCCAGTTAGGTGACGGTGATGCCTATGCCGCCCCTTGGGGCAGACTTGCCGTCATCATGACCTTGCTACTACATTGCGTCGGAGTTGGACTGCGATCTACCTCCCATCCCGGGAGGTACGGTCTGACCCGCCTAATCCTGCGCTGCAGCCAGCGGCACAGGAGCCGGGGACCCATGTTCTCTGGGGTAAATCCGCCCACGCGGTAGGGCTTCCCTTGCCCGAACCCGTCAGCTAACCCGGTCGGCGGCATAGGGGGCGAAATGGATCCAGTAGGGCACAAGCTGCTGCAGATCGCCAAGAGCCAGTTGGGCTACGCGGAGAAGAGCGGCGGTTACACCAAGTTCGGAGACTGGTACGGGAAGCACGTCGACAAAGGCTCCTACTACAAGACCGCCCCGTGGTGTGACATGTTCCTGGCCTGGGCGGCCGACAAGGCCGGTGTCCAGGACTGGGCAGGGCAGTTCGCCTCCACCCCCGAGCACGCGCTGTGGTTCCAGAAGCATCACGCGTGGGGGCACAAGCCTGAGCCAGGAGCGATCGTCTTCTTCTCCTTCTCCGGGAGCAAGAGCATCGGCGGCATCGAGCACGTCGGCATCGTGGAGAGGGTCGACGGCCGCACGCTGCACACGATCGAGGCCAACCACAACGACGCGCTCCTGAGGGTCACCCGCGACATCGGCCAGGTCGTCGGGTTCGGCTACCCGGCGAAGGTGAAGGTCAAGGGCAAGCCGATCCCGGGCACGGAGCAGCAGACCAAGCAAACCGAGCAGACCAAGCAAACCGGGCAGGCCGAGCAGAAGTACGTGCCCCGGCACTCGGCTCCACCACCGTCGGTCACCTCGCTCACCGGCGATTCCGCGCCGGCGGCGAACGTCACCCGCACGTCGCACCCCAGTCCGGAACAGCCGGGCCCGATCGCCGAGCAAGGGGCCGCTCTGACCGGGCTGTTGGCCGTCGTCGTGTTCGGCACGGCCGTGCTGGCCATCGCCAAGTCCAGGGTTCCGGTGCCATCGCCCGGCGTGCAGCTTCGCAAACGGGGGAAGCACCACCGCACTCCCGTCGAGCTTCCGGCCGAGGTCACGACGGCTCACCTCGATGACGCCGACGCGAGCACCGCCGTCATGCCCGCTCTGACCGAGGCCGTGGCATCCCAGGCCGAGGACCGTGAGTTCTGGGGGAAGATCTCTGAGCTGGAAGAGGACGCCGAACTCGCCTTCTGGGACTCGTTGCACTCGGCCATCGCCGACACACGGCAGATGGCGGGCTCATCAAGGCCCGGAACTTCACCCGGCCGTTGAACGCCCCAAGCCGTCTTCGCCATGAGGCTCTGAGCGGAATGCGATCCTCCGCTGGAGACGTACGAACGACGCGGGCACTCGAGGGTCAGCTGTCCGTACAGACCCTCGAGGGCTACCGTCGTGCCGGGCGTCTCGTCCATCGAGAGCTCGAAGACGCAGAACGGTGGAGACGGGAACACCTCAGCCGGCCGACCGGCTCCCTCCTTCCGGCGTCCGCCGCCGCGGGACGGTTGCTCTGCGTCTGGAACGCCTACGTGCTGCAAACGCTCGGGGAGCACCTGCTCGACGCCGTCGATCCGTACGACGACGGAACGGTGCGGTCCGGGGCGGCGGCTCGGATCCTCGCCTTTCTCGGGCAGGTCGAGCGCTGGCTCTTTCACGCCCGCCGGACCGCGATCGACTCGGCCTATCGGATCGATCAGCACGTACGTCTGCCCGCCGAGCCGCCGACCTGGCTCGAGGACGAGCCCAGCGATCGCCGGCTACTCGCGGCGACGGCAACGGCCGCGCGCGCGATCCACGCGCGCGGCCTGGTCACTCTGGCCGATTACGCACAGACATCGGGTCGCCGACCTGAAGATCTCCACCAGTTCCGGCGGATCCTCGACCGCGCCGCGGACGCGATCGAGTACGCCGCGCGAGCGCCTCTCGGTGGCGACGCGGCGACCGTGCCGACCCCACCGGACCTTCACCTGCGCTATGCGGTCCGAACCCTCTTTCTGTTCGGCCAGTTCATCGCCATGCCGGATCTACTCGACGCACGGGACAGTACGAGGGCGGTCTCCCTCGTCGCCCGCCTACCGGCGGAGACGGACCCGTGGTGTCTCACGGACCCCCACCAACGCGACACCCTGCAAGCGTCACCGCGGGCATGCGCCGCCCTCGAGCGAATGTGGGCCACGGACACCTGCCCGCCGGCGACGATCCGCGTTCAGGCCCAGATCGACGCGGCCCTGCGGATGGGGGCGATCGCCTTCGCGGCCGACCGGACCGGCGAACGGCTCGGAAGCTTTCACCGTTGTCCGTGGCCGGCGATCTACGAGGTGCGGCATCCGGTGACGATCGGCGGCATACCGCTGTCGCCGTTACAGCACTTCACCTATGACGTCACCGGTCCCGGCGAAGCGGACATGTTCGCGCGACGCATCGTCGTGTCGGTCTTTGTTCCAGCGGACGAGGCCCACCATTCCTAGCGCATGTCCTACGTGCGATAGGAGACTCGCGTTCCAGTTCCTGCACTGTGGACAGCCGCCGCCGTCCACCTGGCTACTATGTGCGATAGCAGATCAGGAACGTGAGGTAGGCGATGGCACTACGGCAGTTCGGCGAGCTGGAAGCGGCGATCATGGATTGCCTCTGGCGCCATGGCCGCCCGGTTCCCGTGCGGGAGGTCGTCGACGAGCTGCAGAAGGACCGGACCATCGCCTACACCACCGTGCTGACGGTGATGGACAAGCTGCACAAGAAGGGGTGGCTGCGCCGGGAGAAGGCGGGGCGGGGACACCTGTACGAGCCGTTGGTCAGTCGCGAAACCTATACGGCCCGTCTGATGCGCTCGGCGCTGGCGACGAGTAACAACCAGGCCGCGGCGTTCGTTCACTTCCTGTCCGAGCTGTCCAGCGACGAGGCGCAGGCACTGCAGGCGGCGATGCGGATCGTGTCTCCGGAGAAGGACTCGTGACGGCAGCCGTAGCGCTGCTGGCTTACGCCGCGACGCTTCTTGTCGTGGGCCCACGCCTGTTGAAGAGAGTGGACTGGGTCGACCGAGCGCCACGGCTCGGGCTCGCGATGTGGCAGGCCGCGACCTCCTCGGTGCTCATCTCGCTGATCCTGGGCGGGCTGGTTCTCGCCGTGCCAGCGATCCGGGACGCAGGCGGCCTCACCCATGTCCTCGACACCTGCGTCAAGGCCATGCGCGACCACTACTCCGGGGTGTCACAACCCGTCGGCGCGATCGCCGGCCTGCTCGGCTCGGCGGGACTCGTCCTGTGGATCAGCGGTCACGTCGTGGTGGGCCTTGTCCGGGCATGGTGGAACAAACGAGCTCACCTGGGTGCGCTCGCCCTGGTCGCACGTCCGCTCCCGGAAAAGAACGTCGTCGTTGTCGAGCACGCCGTGCCGGTCGTCTACTGCATTCCCGGCCGGCGTTCGCGCATCGTCCTCACGACGGGCGTACTCGATCGGCTCGACAACGCACAACTGTCCGCCGTCCTGGAGCACGAGAAGGCCCACCTGCGCGGGCGGCACGATCTCGCGCGCAACGTCGCCGTCGCGATTGCGAGAGCGTTTCCCCGGGTTCGCCTCTTCAACGACGCCAGGCTGGAGATCACCCGGCTGATCGAGTTGATAGCCGATGACTCGGCCGCGCGTCACCATGACCGGGCGGTCGTGGCCGCCGCGCTGATCTCCGTTGCGGTAGGCCCGGTGCCGACGGCCGCACTGGGAGCCGGTGGGGCCGCCCTGGTGACCCGGGTGCGCAGGCTTCTGCGCCCGGACCGGCCGTTGAGTCGTGCTGCTCGCGGTATCAACTCCATGGGGATCGGTCTGCTGCTCGCCCTGCCGCTGGGGCTGGCTCTCAATCCCGCAGTCGTCGCGATCTTCGAGCGCCACTGCCCGGTCGGCTGAGCGGCCTGCCGTCTGCACGCATCGTCGATCGCGGGGGCCCAGGTCGCCCGCCACTACTACCATTCATAGTAGATAGTCGCTCAACGTGACCTTCAGATCGATGCGGTTCGAGTGCCTGCGCTACGTTTGCGGTCGCTATCTACTATCGTGCATAGTAGATCACGCCGATGACCCGGCGACGCTGCCGAGCCGACGAACGCACGGCCACGTACCAGAAGGTCCCGATGGAGATGTCGACTCGCTTCCTTGGCCAGCGGCCGAGCCGTGGTCGCCGACGTTGGCTGCCGCTGATCGGCCTGCTGATCCTGTCGGCCTTGCTCGCCGTGCATGGTCCGGAGGACGCGCCGTCGACGGCCGCATCACCTCAGTCGATCGTCCTCAGCCTGGTAGTGCGCTCTGCGGATGCCGGGCCGTCGGCCATGCGAGTCACGGCGACCGACGGCTACGAACGGTTGCCCGCGGAGCGCCACCACAGTCCGGCGAAGACGCCCCAGGAGGCCGGGCAGATCTGCCTCGCCCTGCTCGCACTGACGTTTCTGTTGGCCGCCGGCGGGGCGGACGCCACGCGTGAGCGACCGCCCGTCGTCGGTGCGCCGGCTTCGGCCGGCACGCTACGTCGCGAAGACCACCCGCCTCGACCTCCGGGCATTCTCCAACTCTCCGTATTGCGGCTGTGAGGGATCGGACGACTCCGCCTTCCCGGAGTTGTTCCCGCCATCCCTCGTCAAGACCTCAGCCACGGAGTGTTCTCATGCGCTTGTCCGATCTTGCGATGCACCTACCCGACGCGACTCTCAACGCCACCGACGGTGACTACGACGTACTTCGCGTCATTCACGACTCCCGCCACGCGCGGCCTGGTGACCTGTTCGTCGCCGTACGGGGCCTGAACACGGACGGTCACGACTACGTCGCCTCCCTGGCGCGTAAAGGCATCGCGGTCGCCGTCGAACGTACGGTGCCACTCCAAGCCGCCGCGCCGGTGCTGCGGCTGCCGGATACACGTACCGGACTGGCGGAACTCGCCGCCGTGCTGCACGAAAGACCGGCCCGAAAACTCCTGATGGCCGCGGTCACCGGCACGGCGGGCAAGACGACGACCACGCACATGACGGCCCACATCCTCACAGTCGCCGGAATCCCGGCCGGGTACCTCAGTACGGTCGCTCATGCGACCGGATCTCGCAGCAGCGAGAACAGGTCCGGCCAAACGACGATGGCGGCACCGGACAACCAGGAATGGCTGAGCCGGATGGTGGCGCGGCGGATCCGCGCCGCGGTCATCGAGACCAGTTCCCACGCCCTGGAGCAAGGCCGGGTCGCGGCCTGTGACTTCGACGTCGCCGCCTACACCAACATCGGCACAGATCATCTGGACTACCACGGAACCTGGGAGAACTACTTCCTCGCCAAGGCTCGCCTCATGGAGCTCACCGCGCGGGCAGCCGGTAAGGGAGTGCCGAAGACGACGGTCCTCAACCGCGACGACCCGTCCTGGGAAGCGCTCAGCGCCCACTGCCTGACCGATCGGCGTCTCACGTACGGGATCGATCATCCCGCCGACGTCCGCGCCACGAACGTGTCCGCCGGCCGAAGCGACGTCAGGTTCGTTCTGCGAACCTTCGTCGGTTCGGCGCCGGTACGCCTCAGACTCCCGGCACTGTTCAACGTGCGCAACGCGCTGTGCGCCGCCACATCGTGCCTGGCGTTGGGAGTGCCTGTGGAGGCCGTCGCCGACGCGCTGGCGTCCTTCGAAGGGGTCCGCGGGCGTCTCCAGCGGGCCGATCACGGGCAGCCGTTCGACGTCTACATCGACTTCGCGCACTCCTCGCTCCGACTCCAAAGCGTTCTCGGCGAGTTGCGGAACAACACGTCCGGGCGGCTGATCGCCGTCTTCGGCGCCACCGGCCGCGCCGATCACGACCCGGCGGGCATGGGGCGCGCGGCGGCGGACCACGCCGACTTCTTCATCATCACGACGGACGATCCGACCGACAAGGATCCAGGAGATCTGGCCGGGCAGATCGAATCCGGTGCCACGGGGCGGCGTCGCGGCGTCGACTATGAGGTGATCCTCGACCGGCGTGCCGCGATCTGGCGAGCCGTGGAGATGGCACGGCCAGGTGACGTGGTGATTCTGGCGGGCAAGGGCCCTGAACGGACCATGCTGCTCGCCGACGGCCCTGTGCCGTGGGACGAACAGGCCGAGGTCGAGACCGCTCTTCGGGAACTGGGCCGAGCCATCGCCTGAGCTGACAGAACGCCGGGCTCCGGCCACCATCCCGCAGGGAGCCGGAGCCCCGGACCTTGCCCATCAGCCGGCGACGCCCACCTGACCGGCGTACGAGGAGCCAAGGGGATCTACGGCGTCATGGTGGGTCCGTCAATGGCGGTAGCCCAGGACGGTCATCATCCCGGCCTCTTGGTGGTAGGCGTTGTGGCAGTGGCTCATCCACTGGCCTGGGTTGTCGGCGTCGAAGTCGCAGGTGACGGTCTGGTTCGGCAGGACGATGACGGTGTCCTTACGCGGCCCGTTGCCGTTGATCTGGAAGGTGTGGCCGTGGATGTGCATCGGATGCCACATCGTCGTGCGGTTGCGGAACGTGACGCGGACGCGCTGGCCGGTCCGGACAGGAAGTCGGTGCGCCGGATCGTAGGCGTGGCCGTTGATCCCCCAGTCGTAGTGCGTCATCGAGCCCGTGAGATCGAGCCGGTGTTCGGCGTCGGGTGTCTTGGGCGCCAGCCGTACCTGATCGGCCGGTCGTAGATCCGCGTAGCGGAGGATCTTCCCGGTCAACTGCCGGGGCCGGGCGGACGCCGATGGAGGGCTTCCCGAGCCGGTGCGGACCAGCGCCCTCGCGATGGCCCCCTTACCTTCAGCGGCCGCGGTCAGGGGGAACACGCCATCGTCCAGAGTGACGACGACGTCGTAGCGTTCGCCCATGCCGACCAAGAGCGCGTCGGTGTCCGCGGGCACCACGGGGAAGCCGTCGGTATGGGTGACGCGCATGCGGTGCCCGCCGAGGGTGACCCGGAAGGCGGTGTCACTGCCCGCGTTGATGACGCGGATCCGTACCCGGTCGCGGGGCCGGGCGCGGAAGGTGGTGGGTGCTGCGGCGACACGTCCGTTGATCAGGTAGTGCGGGTATTTCACATCGCCCGCGTCGCCGCCGAGCAGGTCGCTGTCGGCGCCCATCAGCATCGGACCCATGTCCATGCCCTTCATCCCGCCGCTCATGCCCTGGCGGAGCATCGTGAGCACCTGGTCGGGGGTGTTCCCGGTGCCGTCGATCCAGTCGTCGAGGACGACCGTCCACTCGTGGTCGTACGCGCCCGGTTCGGAGGGATCTTCGACGATCAGCGGCGCGTACAACCCGCGGTCCAGTTGCACGCCGGTGTGCGGGTGGAACCAGTACGTGCCCGGGTTCCCGGCGACGAACCGGTAGGTGAAGGTCTGCCCGGGTGTCACGGCACCTTGCGTCAGGTTCGGGGCGCCGTCCATGTCGTTGCGTAGCGCGAGCCCGTGCCAGTGGACGGTGGTGTCGGCCGGAAGGTGGTTGACGAGCCGGGCCTCGACGACGTCTCCGGCGCGGACCCGGATCTCCCGGCCGGGCAGCACACCGCCGTACGTCCAGGTCGTGACCGTCGGCCCACCGAGGTCGACGCGGCCGGAGACGCTGTCCAATGTGAAGGCGCGGGTCCGGCCGGTGGTACGGCGCGCGGCCTCGGCCGCCTTGACCCGCGGGTCGGTGGGCCGGATCCAGCGCGGCTTGGTGGGTGAGGAGCCGCAGGCTGCCAGCAGCCCCATTCCGGAAGCGGCCAGGCCGGTACGCAGGAACGTACGGCGATTTACAGAGGGCATGAAAGGCACCTCGTCGTGTGAACTCGGGGTGTGGGCGGGTGAAGCGGAGCAGCCGCGGACATGACGTCCGTGTCATTCCGTCGTCTACTCGGCGTGATCGATCAGGCGGGCTCCGGTTGCGAGCCAGCCGAATCCGTAGAGCGTCTCAATGGAGTGCTGCAAATGGTGCGCCGTCGCTGCTCGATCGCCTCGTCCTGGGCCTTCGGCAAGCATCTTCTCGGCGAAATAGATCGTGGCGGATGACTCGGCCAGCGTGCTCCGGAGGGCTTCGACGTGCTGCGTGCGCAACCTCGCAGCACGGACACCCTCGGTAAGCAGGCTGACGGCGCGTTCGCTGATCTCTTTGCCCGCGGTGACCATGGCGAGCAGGTGGGCCCGCGGATGGGGCTCGATCCGCACCCAGCGCGGGAACGGGGCGGCGAAACATACCGGTCCGCTCCGGCCGCTGAGCTCGGTGGCCGGCCCTCCTGAACGGGACATCCAGGAGTCGACCTCGTCGAAGAGCAGCAAGACCTGCTCCGCCGTCGTCATGGACACGAAACCGGGAGCCTGCGGGTGAGCGGCATGGTCGGCATCGAGCAACTGCTCCCCGAGCATCTGAAGGACGTAGGCGGCCCACAGGGCCACCAGCTCTTCGGCAGCGTTGAGCGAAGGCTCCGCTCCGGCACTGCGACCGTCACACCACAGCCGTTCGGCCTCACGCAGCTCCTGATGGACGATGCGGTTCTTCCGCCGCCGATCCTCCAGCGCGTCCGCGGCCACCTCCCTGCGGCGTGCTGCCGGCGGCCGAACCCATCGGCTTACCTGACCCGCCATCCGCGCTCCCTCACCTTCACTACCCTCCATAGGAGATGTGACGATGCAACGCCGGTCCTTGGATCGCTCGGATCCGTGAACGCGCGCCGAGGTGCCACGAGATATCGAGGTGGTTCGGCATTTCGACGCTGAGCGTTCGCGGGTGACCGCCTACATCGAAACGATTATCTCCTACGAATCGTAGTAGCTTGTGACGGGTACGCCGCCATCTCGGCAGGCTCGAAGACCACGTTCGACCCCGTCGGCCAAGGCGTGATGTCGGCTCAGGTACGCGCCTGCAAGGGTGCCCGTGCGCGTGTTCTACGGGTACTGGCAGGCGGAGCGGGTGGCGGCCTCCAGCGCCGTACCGGACAACGACGTGGACGTCGTGCGCAGCGGCCCGTCCAGCCGGACCCGTTGGGCGTCGATGACGGTCGTGGGTCCATCACCGCCGAGGCAGGCCACGGCGGCGACCGTGATGCTCTGGCCTGGTGCCGCGGCTGCGGGACGCGGTAGCCGGCTCGTTTCGAAGGTGGACGTGGGCGAGGTGGTCAGGCTGCCGATCTGATGCCACTCGGAGCCATCTGATTCGCCGCCGTCGAGCGAGGTGAACCCGACGATCTTCGCGCCTTGCGCGGTGGCCTGGAGCTTCAGCCCGCCTCCGGCCTGGTGCACGGTCAGGCGGATGGTCGTCGGTGGTGCGGTGTTCTCAGGGCAGGACGATGGGGCGAGCCGCGGTGGTGGGTTGCCGTGCACGACCCCCGATGCGATGACCCCGCCGCCGGACAGCATGAACCATCGGACGTCCGGCGTCTGCGAGGTCCTGTCGGTCACGACGTCGCCGAGGCAGTAGCCGGTGAAGGCGAGGGTGCAGCCGGCGGGCACATTGCGGACGACCGGCGCGGAAAGCCTCGCCGCGCTGCGCACTCTGCTGAAGTTGTAGGTCTGCCCGGTGAAACCGCCCGCCGTGGAGCCGGCGCGGGGGCATCCGCGTGGTCCATCGGATTTCCCGTGCTGTGCCCAGAGGGCCACGCCGGTCACCGCGGCGACCACGACGACCGCGGCGGCGGCCGTGATGACCGGTGGCCGCATCCATCGCCGCCACCGGGTGTGGGAGGGCAGTAACGCCGGTGCGTCGGCCGCTGGCTCGGCTCGCGCCGGCTCGGCTCGCGCCGACTTGTCGGGCGCCGCCACGTCGGCGGGATGGGCCGCTTCGGTGTCGGCGTCCGCTGCTGTCCTTGCCGTCACCACCGGCTCGGTCGCGGCGAGGTCGTGCCAACGCAGCCGCCACTCGTCCAGATCACCGCCGCACGCTCCGACGTAGGCCATGGTGACGCCCAAGCTGGGCCGACGCTGACCGCGCGCGGCCTCGGAGAGCGTCGCCGGGCTGTAACCGGCCTTGCGGGCCAGCGCACGGTACGTCGGATTGCCCGCCTTCTCGCGCAGTTGCCGCAAGTCGTAAGCGAAGGCTTGGAGTGGCCCTGCGTCGGGGTCGATGGGGTTCTGGAGACGGGCCATCTCGATTTATCCCTGCCCCTACAAGGATTAATACCTGTTTCTTGCCTCAGACGCATTGGCCACCGCGATTCAACCCGCTCCTGACGCAACACTTCAGGAAAGGCCACTCGGGTGAGGGTGTCGGCCTGCGGAAACCACAAGTATCGATCCCCTTAGGTCGCGGTCAGTATACACAACTCTGATTGATTGACCAGGGCTGTTAGATCCGGCAGCCAATCGATGTGACCCCCAACATGGGCGTTGGACACATCGGCTCCGCCGTCGCCTGAGCCCATGCCGCCGAAAGGCCTCGGACCGGCTCGGAAGCCGCGTGGGCCGGCCACGGCGGACACGCCCGCCGGTCTCGCGTGTACGGAATTGACTGATCCGTCGTCCCGACTATGTCAGTCAATCAATGCGAGACGTAGCAATTGGGACGACAAGTGGTCGACTTGCCCAACGCGGGGGCCGTGGTGGCGATGGGCCGCAGACACGACCCGAAAGGGGCGCCTACGACATGAAGCGAGCAAAGGGCTACCTGGCGGTTCTGATCGCCGGTCCGGCCATGGCACTGGCGACGGCGACGGCCTCGGGGGCGACTCCCGGACCGTCGTCGAACGGCGCCTCGGGAACGACGGCCACCGCGCTGCCGGCCGTCAACATGGAGGCCGTCGTCCTGGCCGCCCAGATCGACCCGCGACGCCCTGATGACACGCTGACCCCGGGGGCGAAGGACTCTGTCATGGCCGTCGAGAAGGCGCTCCAGGCCGAGCACCTGCTGGACGCCAAGTGGGTCGACGGATACTTCGGCACCCAGACCGTCGCGGCGTACGCCGCCTACCAGCGTTCGCTCGGGTACACCGGTCTGGCCGCCAACGGGCTCCCCGGCACGGCGTCGCTGACCGAACTCGGGCAGAACCGGTACACGGTCACCTACGGCATCAGCCCGGGTGCGCGGGTCCAGCGCGACGGTTACGTCGTCAACACACGTACCCAGGCGATGCTCACCGAGGCCGAGCGTCTGCTCGGCTCCCAGCTCAAGCTCCTGCAGGGCTCGTACAACCCGGGCGGCGACCCGAACTCGGCCGGCACCCATGACGGCGGGGGTGTCGTGGACATCTCGGTCGCCGGGATGTCCGCGGCCACCCGCACCGAGGTCGCCCGCGCGCTGCGCCAGGTCGGTTTCGCCGCCTGGATCCGCAACCCGAGCCAGGCCGACTGGCCGTGGCACATCCACGCCGTGGCGATCAACGACACGGACATGTCCAGTCCGGCGCAGCACCAGGTCGGCGACTACTACCTCGGCCTGAACGGCCTGGCGAACCGGGGCCCGGACGACGGACCCCAGGTGCCCAAGACCACCTGGGAGGAGTACCAGCGCGCGCACTGACCGCGGCCCAAGGCACAGCCGACCACACTCATCACTTCACATAAGAGGAAACGCGATGCACCTGTGCAAGGCTCTCACCGTCGCCGGCGCCGCGCTGGCCATCACCGCCCCCTTCCTGGCCGCCGTTTCGCCCGCGTACGCGGCGGCCCGCGACGGGCAATGCGACAGCGGTGAGTTCTGCTACTACTTCAACAGCGACGAGGCCGGTTCGGTCTCCGACTTCACCACCTCCATCGACGACTACGGAGCGACAGAGCCGTCCTGCTACGACTTCAAGGGCGCCGGCGCCGGCAAGGGCGTGTGCGTGAAGAACAACGCCGCGTCGGTGTGGAACCGCACGAGCAAGACGGTGACGGTCTACTTCAACAGCTACTACGGCGGGGCGCACCAGAGCTTCGCGGCCGGCGCGAAGGGCAACCTCGACGCCACGTTGAAGAACAACAACGCCTCGCACGCCATCGGCAGTGCGCCCAGCGGGCAGACGCCGCGCAACGACTACGACGGCAACCCGCGCGGCTTCGCGCAGAATAACTGCACGGCCTTCGCCGCATGGCGGATCGCGAGCCGGCTCGGTGTCCCGAACTTCAGCAACTCCTGGAAGACGACCTGGGGCGATGCGGGCCACTGGGACGACGCCGCCCGCGCGGTCGGCGTGACGGTCAACAAGACGCCGTCGGTCGGCGCGATCGCCGTCAACGACGTCCACAAGGTGGGCCACGTCGCCTACGTGAACAAGGTGTACTCCGACGGCTCGTTCGATGTCGAGGAATACAACTGGAACAACCCGCTCGCGTACGGCACGCGCTCGCATGTGCACGTGAGCAGCGCCCAGGCCGACTTCCAGTGGATGCTCCACTTCTGAGAGGCGACCAGAGATGAGCATCCGCATCAAGGCGGTCGGTGTTCTGGCCGCGGTCGTGTCGGTCCTCGCGGGAGTCACGGTGCCGGCCGGACCGGCATTCGCCACCGGCCGCGACGGGAACTGCGACAGCGGCGAGTTCTGCTACTACTACAACAGCGACGAGGCCGGTTCGGTCTCCGACTTCACGGACTCGCTGGACGACTACGGAACGACACAGCCGACCTGCTACGACTTCAAGGGCGCCGGCGCCGGCAAGGGCGTGTGCGTGAAGAACAACGCGGCGTCGGTGTGGAACCGTACGGACAAGACGGTGCGGGTCTACTTCAACAGCAACTTCGCCGGCGCGAGCCAGGACTTCGCACCCGGCGCGAAGGGCAACCTCAACGCCACGTTGAAGAACAACAACGCCTCGCATGAGCTGCTGACGAGCCGGCCGACGGGGTGCAAGACCGACGGCACCGACACCAAGCTGCCGACGTCCATCCTCGTGTACCGGGTCCAGCTGGGGCGAGTGGACCGGGTCGACTTCAAGACGTACGTCAAGAACGTCCTTCCGAACGAGTGGGTGTCCAGCTGGCCGAGCGCCTCGCTGGAGGCCGGAGCCGTCGCGGTCAAGAGCTACGGCTGGTATTGGGCGCTGCACTCGACCCGGAAGACCTCGGGAGGGCAGTGCTATGACGTCCGGGACGACACGGCCGACCAGGTGTACAACCCGTCGTCGGCCAAGTCGTCGACCTCGTCCGCCGTCGACAGCACCTGGTCGACCCGGATGACCCGGAGCGACAGGATCCTCCTGGCGCACTTCTGCTCGACGACGACCGCCTGCGGGGCCTGGGTGGACGGGGACTGGATGTCGCAGTACGGCTCGCGTGACCTCGCGAACGCGGGCGACGGCTACCAGACGATCCTGCACCACTACTACAGGGACATCGCTCTGTCCTGACACCTGGCAGGTCAGGCGGCAGGGCCGCCTTAGGATCCAGGGTGTGGTTTGCTTTGTGGCAGTCCTCGCGTGAAACGGTGGCAGGGCGGTGTGTCCCTGGTCGCCTCTTGTAGGGTCCCCACAAGCTGAGGGCTCGGAATTCGCTATGCGGGACATTGGTGTACCCGGCGGTAATCGAGCAGGGTATGGACAGGTTCAGGCGACGTTCGAGATCCGGGCGTCGCCTTCTGTGTTCGGTGCTTGGGAGGCTCGGTCGGTGTTCAGTCGTGTCGCGATCGTCAATCGTGGAGAGGCCGCGATGCGGCTCATTCACGCTGTCCGGGATCTTTCGGCGGAAACCGGGAAACGGATCGAGACGATCGCCCTCTACACCGACGCAGACCGCAACGCGACGTTTGTCCGTGAAGCGGACGTCGCCTACTCGTTGGGCCCCGCCTCGGCCCGCCCGTACCTCGACCACGCCGTCCTGGAGCGGGCGCTGGTGGAGACCGAGGCCGACGCCGCGTGGGTCGGGTGGGGGTTCGTCGCCGAGGACCCGGCGTTCGCCGAGTTGTGCGAGAAGATCGGTATCACCTTCGTCGGGCCGAGCGCGGAGGCGATGCGCAGGCTCGGCGACAAGATCGGCGCGAAGCTGATCGCCGAGGAGGTCGGTGTTCCGGTCGCGCCGTGGAGCCGCGGCGAGGTCGCGACCCTCGAGGACGCGCTGCGCGCCGGCGACGAGATCGGTTACCCGCTGATGCTCAAGGCGACCGCGGGCGGAGGCGGGCGAGGCATCCGCATGGTCGCCTCGAAGGAAGATCTGACCGACGCCTACGAGCGCACCAGCCAGGAGGCGCTGCGCGCGTTCGGCTCCGGCGTGGTCTTCCTGGAGCGCTTGGTCACCGGCGCCCGCCACGTCGAGGTCCAGGTCATCGCCGACGGGCAGGGCACCGCGTGGGCGCTGGGCGTCCGGGACTGCTCGGTGCAGCGGCGCAATCAGAAGATCATCGAGGAGTCCGCCTCCCCGGTCCTGGACCCGGAGCAGACCGCCGAGCTGAAGGCGTCGGCCGAGCGGCTCGCCGTGGCCGTCGACTACCGCGGCGCCTGCACCGTCGAGTTCCTCTACCACCCCGGCGAGAAGCTCTTCGCCTTCCTCGAGGTCAACACCCGGCTGCAGGTCGAGCACCCGATCACTGAGATCACCACCGGCACGGACCTGGTCCGGCTGCAGCTGCACGTGGCGAACGGCGGGAAGCTGGAAGGCGCCCAGCCGGGCGAGGCCGGCCACGCCATCGAGGCCCGGCTCAACGCCGAGGACCCGGACCGCGACTTCGCGCCCGCCCCGGGCCGCATCGTGCGTCTGGTGCTGCCCGCCGGACCCGGCATCCGCGTGGACACCGGCGTCAGCGAGGGTGACAGCATCCCGGCCGACTTCGACTCGATGATCGCGAAGATCATCGCCTACGGCCGTGACCGCGAACAGGCGCTGGGCCGGCTGCGCCGCGCGATGGCCGAGACCACAGTGATCATCGAGGGCGGCGCGACCAACAAGAGCTTCGTACTCGACCTGCTCGACCAGCCCGAGGTGGTCGACGCGAGCGCCGACACCGGCTGGATCGACCGCGTTCGCGCCAAGGGCCGCCTGGTCGGCCACCGGCACTCCGCGATCGCCCTGGCCGCCGCCGCGGTCGAGGCGTACCAGGACGAGGAGGAGGTCAGCCGGCAACGGCTGCTGTCCACCGCGCACGGCGGGCGCCCGCAGGTGCAGCACGAGAGCGGCCGTCCACTGGACCTCAAACTCCGCGGCGTCGACTACCGGGTGAGCGTGGCCCGGGTCGGGCAGAGGCGGTTCCGCGTCGGCGTCTCCGGCGGCGGTGACGTGCACCCCGTCGACGTCGAGGTCGAGCGGTTCGATGAGTACAGCGGCCATATCGTGGTCAACGGCCGCCGGTTCCGGCTGGTGTCGGCCACGCACGGGCCGATCCACCTGATCGAGGTCGACGGCGTCACGCACCGGATCAGCCGCGACGAGGGCGGCGTCGTCCGTTCCCCGGCGCCCGCGCTGGTGGTCGCGACGCCGTCGTCGGTCGGTGACGAGGTCGAGTCCGGCGCGCCGATCCTGGTGCTCGAGAGCATGAAGATGGAGACGGTGCTGCGTGCGCCGTTCCGCGCCCGCGTCCGTGAGTGCCCCGTGTCGGTGGGCACCCAGGTCGAGACCGGCACGCCGCTGATGCGGCTGGAGCCACTGGTCGATGACGGCGTTCAGGACGCGGAGCCGGCCGCCGCGACCATCGAGATCGACCTGCCCGCGGAGCCCGTGGCGTCCGCGGTCGAGCGCGTCGAACGCGGCCTGCAGGACCTGCGCGGCCTGCTGCTCGGCTTCGACACCGACCCGTACGACGGTGAGCGGGTGCTGTCGGCCTACCTGGCCGCGCGCGGCGAACTGGGCGGGCGGCCGATCGAGGGGGAGCTGGACCTGCTCACCGTGTTCGCCGACCTGTCCGAGCTGAGCCGCAACAAGCCGGGTGGCGAGCTCGACGTCGAGCCGGGCAGCCCGGTGCACAGCCCGCGCGAGTTCTTCCACAGCTACCTGCAGAGTCTCGACGTCGAGCGCGCCGGCGTCACCGAGGGCTTCCAGGCCAAGCTGGCCAAGGTCCTCGCCCACTACGGCGTCGCCGATCTCGACCGCACGCCCGAGCTGGAGGCCGCGGTCTTCCGGATCTTCCTGGCTCAGCAGCGGATGAGCAACGGCGTCGCGATCGTGTCGGAGCTGCTGCGCCAGTGGCTGGCCGGCGCGCCGCCGCTCGAGCCGCTCGGTGAGCGCGCCGGGCTCACCCTCGAGCACCTGGTCGAGGCCACGCAGGTGCGCTTCCCCATGGTGTCCGACCTGGCCCGCGGTGTGGTGTTCCGCTGGTTCACCCAGCCACTGCTGCGCCGCAACCGCGCCAAGGTCTACGCCGCGGTGCGCGACGAGCTGCGCTACCTGGACCGCGACCCGGACGCGCCGGACCGTGCCGAGCGGATCCAGACCATGGTGGCCAGCTCCGAACCGCTCGTCCGGCTGATCGGCCAGCGGTTCGGCCGGCCCGGGCGGGATCACGAGCCGCTCCTGGAGGTGCTGACCCGCCGTTACTACGGCAACCGCGGGCTGTCCGAGGTCACCGCGCGGGAGGCCGAAGGCTGCCGGTTCGTCACCGCCGAGCACACCGGCTCAGAACGCGTGACACGCGTGGTCACCACCGCCGTCGACATCGCCGCCCTGCCCGACGCCATCAGCGCCGTCGGCATGTTCGCCGCCGACGTCCCCGAGCACGGGCTGGTCGCCGACCTGTACGTCGCGTGGGAGGACCAGCCGGACGCCGACGCCATGGCGGTGCGGCTCGGGCAGCTCATCGCCGAGCACCCGTGGCCCGCGGGCGTCCGCCGGATCACCACCACCGTCGCCGGCACCAGCGGCGCCGTGATGCACCACCACTTCACCTTCCGGCCCGACGGCGCCGGATTCGCCGAGGACCGGCTGATCCGCGGCCTGCACCCGCAGATGGCACGGCGCCTGCAGCTGCAGCGGCTCCGCGAGTTCGACCTCACGCGGCTGCCGTCCGCAGACGAGGAGATCTACCTGTTCAAGGCCGTGGCGCGCAGCAACCCGGCCGACGAGCGGCTCATCGCGATGGGCCAGGTCCGCGACCTCACGCCGCTGCGCGAGGCCGACGGCAGGCTCGTCGCGCTGCCCGCGGTGGAGGACGCGATCGCCGCGGGCCTGGACGCGATCCGCAACATCCAGGCGCAGCGACCCCAGAACAAGCGGTTCGACACCAACCGGATCATGATGTACGTCTGGCCGTCGACCGAGCTGTCCACCGACGAGCTGAACGCCCTGGTCCAGCGCGTCCTGCCGACCTCGGCGGGCGCGGGTCTGGAGGAGGTCCAGTTCGTGGCCCGCCAGCGCAACGCCGCCGGCGAACTGGCCGAGGTCGCCGTGCGGATCACCCTTGACCCGGGCCACGGCGCGAGCCTGCACGTCGACGCGCCGTCGACGGAGCCGGTGCAGCCGCTGGACGACTACCGCCAGAAGGTGCTGCGCGCCGCTCGGCGCGGGAACGTCTACCCGTACGAACTGACCGGCCTGCTCGCCGGCCCCAAGGGCGGCTTCGTCGAGCACGACCTCGACGACCACGGCGCGCTCGTGCCGGTGGACCGGCCGAAGGGGAAGAACACCGCGGCGATCGTGGCGGGCGTCGTCACGACGCCGACCGAGCGGCACCCCGAAGGCGTCACCCGCGTGGTCCTGCTCGGCGACCCGACGAAGGCGCTGGGCGCGCTGTCGGAACCGGAGTGCTCGCGGGTGATCGCCGCGCTCGACCTCGCCGAGCGGATGCGGGTCCCACTGGAGTGGTTCGCGCTGTCGGCAGGCGCGCGGATCTCGATGACCTCGGGCACCGAGAACATGGACTGGGTCGCGGCCGCGCTCAAGCGGATCGTCACGTTCACCCAGGACGGCGGCGAGATCAACATCGTGGTCGCCGGGATCAACGTCGGCGCCCAGCCGTACTGGAACGCCGAAGCGACGATGCTCATGCACACCAAGGGCATCCTGGTGATGACGCCGGACTCCGCGATGGTGCTCACCGGCAAGCAGTCGCTGGACTTCTCCGGCAGCGTGTCGGCCGAGGACAACTTTGGCATCGGCGGCTACGACCGTGTGATGGGGCCGAACGGCCAGGCACAGTACTGGGCGCCCAACCTGCCGGCCGCCCGCGCCGTGCTGATGGCGCACTACGACCACACCTACGTCGTGCCCGGCGAGACCGCGCCGCGGCGAGCCCGCACCACCGACCCGGTCGACCGCGACGTCTCCGCGTTTCCGCACGCGATCGCCGGCAGCGACTTCACCACCGTCGGCCAGATCTTCTCCGCCGAGCACAACCCCGACCGCAAGAAGCCGTTCGACATCCGTACGGTGATGCGCGCCCTGTCCGACCAGGATCACCCGGTGCTGGAGCGCTGGGCGGGCATGGCCGACGCCGACACCTCGGCGGTGCAGGACGTGCACATCGGTGGTTGGCCGGTCTGCCTGATCGGCATCGAGTCGCGGTCGGTGCCGCGGCGCGGCTTCCCGCCCACCGACGGCCCGGACACCTACACCGCAGGCACGCTGTTCCCACGGTCGTCGAAGAAGACCGCGCGGGCGATCAACGCGGCGTCCGGCAACCGGCCCCTGGTCGTGCTGGCGAACCTGTCCGGGTTCGACGGCTCACCGGAGTCGATGCGCAAGCTCCAGCTGGAGTACGGCGCGGAGATCGGCCGGGCGATCGTCAACTTCGATGGGCCGATCGTGTTCTGTGTGATCTCCCGCTACCACGGCGGCGCGTTCGTGGTGTTCTCCAAGGCTCTCAACCCGAAGATGACCGTGATGGCGCTGGAGGGCTCGTTCGCCTCGGTGCTCGGCGGTGCCCCGGCGGCCGCCGTGGTGTTCTCCGGTGAGGTGAACAACCGCACCGCGACCGACCCGCGGGTGACCGAGCTGCAGACGCAGGTCTCGGCGGCCGGCGGCGCCGAGCGGGCGGCGCTGAGCACCCGGCTCGCCGAGGTGCAGTCCGCCGTCCGGGCGGAGAAGCTCGGCGAGGTCGCTGCCGAGTTCGACCGGGTGCACAGCATCCAGCGCGCGGTCGAGGTCGGCTCGGTGGACGCGATCATCAGCAGTGCCGAGCTGAGGCCTCGGATCATCGAGGCCATCGAGCGCGGAATGGCCTGACGCTCCGGCGCCCCCCGAGCCGGACGGTCTCTCAGATGCCCACCGTCGCGAGGTGGCGGGAAGGACGGTGACGTCGCCAGGCGACGACCAGGAAGGCGATCAGTCCGACGACGGGCAGGGCGCAAAGGGCCCAGCTCAGCGCCAGCGGTGGGCCGGGCTGGCGGAGGACGGTGAGGTTGTCGAGAGTGCCCGTTCCCCGGCCCCGGGAACCGTCGATGGTGAAGGTGAGGCTCCACTGTCCGGCCGTGGACAGCGCTCGGACGTCCAGGCCCCAGACGTCCCGCTTGCGCGGGTGGCGGGAGAGCGGGCCCCCCATGCGCATTCCCCTCTTCATGCCCGGGCCGGTCATGAAGAGGGTGCCGGATTTGCCGGTCAGTCCTCCGCTGGGGGCGAAGGTGAAGTCCAGCGACTGCATGGCGCGTAGCGGCCACTTGGAGAAGCCGACGGTCAGGGGGTACGGGCCGACCTGCACCTGCTCGGTGTGGACGATCTCGACCGGCGCGTAGGCCTGTGCGGTCGGCGCCGAGACCAGGATCGCGGCGCCCATGGTGAACAGGGCGAGGAGCAGGGCGCGGGCGCGGTGCTTCACGGGCCGGCGCGTGGTGCGGCCCGGCCGCGGTCGTGACTTCCGGGGCGTTCGGCGGTACATCGGGTCAGCGGCCTTCCTGGTCGGTGGCGGGGGTGTTGAGGCGCAGCAGTACGGCGAAGCGGGCGGCGAGGTGGCCGGCCAGGGCACCGAACGCCAGCCCGAGGATCGCGTCGGTCAGCACCGTGGTCGCGGATGCGGGGGGCGGACCCATCGGCCCTGGCCCATCCCCGCCGCGGAGCATCGAGGTCTGCACGAGCATGGAGAGGCTCAGCACCACGCCGCCGACGGCGCCGGCGAGCTGGGGCAGCCGGCGGCCTGACCCGCCGCGGCCGCGCCCCAGCCGGAGCAGCACCTCGATCACCACGGCCGCGGCGAGCATGAACATCGGTATGCCCGAGGGGAACTCAGGGGGCATGTGCCGGAGGTTGTCCCGCAGGGGCAGCCCGACGTGGGCCGCGTAGGCCTTCGTGGCCCACGTCGAGAACCACCAGAGAAAGAGCTGCATGACGCCGAGGACGGCCGCGATGGCCAGGGCCACCCCCCGGCGGCGCAGGGTGAACGCTCCCATGAGAACGAAGCAGACGGCGAAGAGGACGGTGCCCGCGAGCTGAGGGTTGATGGGCCGGGACAGCCCGTCGAAGGCGTTGGTGGTGATCGGGGCGAACGTCATCAGCACGGGGACGCTGACGATGAGCCCGATCCGCCCCCAGCGCTGTGCGCGGGCGGCGGCGAAGACGATGAGGCTGCCGACCATGGTCAGGCTGATGGAGATGAACAGGGCGACGTGGGGCGGGGAGTTCAGTACGGCGTCGAAGCCGTACAGGGAATGCCACCACAGGTCCATCAGGCCGTACAGCAAGAACAGCGCGGCGCCGGTTCCGGCGACGAGGTACCCCAGGGGCGCGGCGAACGTGCCACCGAGGACCCGGACCGGACTGCCGCCGATGGTGGGGTCGGCGGGACGTCCGGCCCGCCCGGCGAAGGTGGCGCGCAGCACCATCACCAGGCTGGCGATACCGGCGATGGCACTGCCGGAGTACAGCATCAGGTGGGAGAGGGTGAAGAAGGTGTCCGGGCCGACGTCGACGTGCCACTGCACGTCCCAGCTGATGCCGACCAGCGACATCAGGGTGCCGGCCAGCACGGTGTACGCGCCGGCCGTACCGGTCGGCCGGCGCCGCGGTGGGTGGCCGGGCGGGGACGGCAGGCCTGGGCCGGTCAGCTCGGGCGAGGAGATGGAGTCCATCGGGCATACCTTTCTGGGGGGACATACCGGGATGGCGCGCGAAGGGGCGCGGCGCGATCAGCGGGAGACGGTGAGCGGGAAGACGAGCCGGTCGTTGCCGTCGATGGCGACCAGGAACTCCCAGCGGCCGGGCATCATCAGCGGAAGGCCGGCTACGTGGTAGCGGCCGTCCGAGGCCCGTACGGCGGTGAAGTCGGGTACCGCGTGGCCCGCGGTGGGCAGCACCGCGGAGACCGTGACGACCGGTGATGGCCCGCTGGTCGCGGCACGGTGACGCGGTACCAGCCTGACGTCGACCGCGGTGGTGCCGGTGACGGGCGCCGAGACCGTCAGGATCACCACATCTTCGGCGGTGCCGCCGGTGAGTGACGCCGCGCCTTCCGGGGCGTAGTCGGACGCGGACTGTGCCGTGCGCGACGACGGCGCCCGCATGGACGCCCACAGCGAATGGAGCGCCAGCACGGTGAGCAGGGCTGCTGCCAGGACCACCGCGGCTACCAAGGACCGCAGGCCGACCGGCGACGTATGCCCGCTCATGAGCTCTGCTTCGTCGGAGGAGTGATCCAGGCGCGCGTGTCTTCGCGCGCTCCGCTCGCTCACGGGGTCTTCTCCGAAGTGCCGGTGACGTGGAGCAGGTAGGGGGTGGTCAGGATCGTGTTGTCGCGTTCGGCCTGGATCCAGATCCGGTAATAGCCGGTGGTCGGGAAGGTGTAGACGAAGGAGATGTCGGGGCCGTAGGCGGCGACGGTCTCGTCGGCGGTGCTGTCGCCGTTGACGGACGTCAGACCGCTCATCGAGGTCATGTCCGAGGACGAGCGCGATGCCGACGACGAGTCCGTCTCCATCCCCTTCATGCCTGCCATCCCCTTCATGCCGCGCGTGTCGTGGTCGCCGTCCGGCAACGCGCCCATGGAGTGGGAGTGGGCCCACACCTGGGCGCCCTGCGTCGCCGTCCCCACCGTTGCCGCAGGCGAGACCGGGCCGACGACGATCAGGTGTCCGAGCATGCCGAGCCAGGGCTGCAGGGACGCCGTGTCCCCCACGCGGGCGGTGAGGACAGCGGCCCTGCCCGCCATCAGCGAGGACGCGGTCAGCCGTACACGGACGCCGGCCACGGTCCGCGAACCGGTCCCCGCCTGCGTCGGAGCGTCACCGGACGTGGCCTGCGGGGTGGCGCCGGACGTGGACACCGCGTCGATGCCGGTCGCGGAGCGGAGCTGCTGGACGCCGCCACCCCGGCGTTCGAACTCGGCGGAGACCGCATAATGGCCGGCCTCGGGCAGGGACAACGGAACCTCGAATTCGCCGGCCCTGGTCCTGATCGGGTGCAGGTGCCACAGCTGTCCCGAGGGGCCGATGACCAGGAGGTGCAGCAGTGCCCCGTCGTGGGCGACGACGTCGTCCACGGGCAGGCCGGTGGACGCGTCGGACAGGGTCAACCGCAGATCGTCGACCTTGCCCGCGCGGACCGAGGAGGACCACAACAGCAGCGTGGCCGGCGGGCGCGAGTAGTCGCCGGCCCGCTGCCCGGCGTAAGCGTAGGGATCGCCGACGCCGTCGATGGTGGCGTCGACCTGGCCACCCTGCGACGGCGGCAGCGGCAGCCGGGACGACAGCAGCGCACCGGTGACCGCCACGGCCAGACAGGCGACCAGCCCGCCGGCCGGCACCAGCGCCCACCAGCCGCGACGCACGCGTACGGCGACCAGGACGGTGACGAGGAGGAGGACCCCGGCGCCGCTGAAGCCCACGTAGACCGCGGTCTCCGCCGGCGAGACGGTCTGCTTCGACACGACGAAGGGAATCGTCGCAGTCCTCTCCCCGTCGCTGAGCGACAGCTCCCACGGGCCGCCCTGGGTGACGTCCAGCACAGCGGAGTAGGACCCCGGTCGGCTCCCCAGTGTGACCACGGAAGTGTCGACGTCCGTGCCCGACGCCGAGGCGGCGGACACGGACGTGGAGACCCCGGTGGGTACCACCGCCAGCTTGAGAGGCCCGGCGGACGTGCCCGTGTGGCTGATCACGTCCACGTGCAAAGGTCCGGGCACACCCGTGACCCGGCGCAGGATGACCGTCAGTTCCCGGTCGCCGAGCGACTGGGCGACCTGCACATCGCCGCCGACGGTGGAGTCCGCCTCGGCCGGCGGACTCATGGCGGACAGCAGGGCCATGACGCTCGGCAGAACGGCGAGTGCGGCACCAAGGCGGCGCCGGAGGGAGAGAGCCGTACGCGGGGGAGAGCCGGGCCCGGTCGTACGAGCGGTGGTGTCGTCCATCGTGCGGGCAGCTTAGGAAGGCCGCCTGCCGCTGTCGTCACGGCGCCAGGGGACGCCGGGTCCCCCGAACGGGGGACCCGGCCACGGTCACAACCAGGCATTATGGGCGATCGTGATCACCTACCCGGGTGACGCGGGCCGCCGCCCCGACGGGCAACCGGAGCGGAGAACGAAAGGGGTGCCGGTGCTCGACAGGGAAGGACGTGACGGGCGCGGAACCGGGTCCGTCCGCGTCCGGGATGTCAGCGGGTCGCTGACCCGCCAGGCGATGGTGATCGCCGCGGTCACCCTGGTGGTGGACTGCCTCTCCTTCTTCTTCAGCAGTTCCTCCTCGTATCCGGTGGGATGGCGCTGCGTCATGCTGGTGGCGATCACCGTGGTGGACGCCGGCCTGGCGGCGCACCGCGTCTGTCGGGGGTGGTGGCCGTCGCCCAGGTGGCCGTCACGGTGGGGGGCGCGGTGCTGTTTCCCAGGGCCGGTCCGCCCCGGCCCGGTCCGCTGCCCCAACTGAACACCGCGGGCCTGCTCATCTCCGCGTACCGGGCGGGTGCCTGGCTGAACCGGTGGCCGGCGGTGATGTCCCTGGTCTGCCTGGCGGCAGGGACCGTCGCCGCACACATCCTCCGCGGGCCGCGCGTCGGGCCGGAGTGGATCCTGCTCAACGCCATGGCCAACGCGCTGCTGCCCTGGCTCGTGGGGCGGTACACCACCGCCCGACGCGCGTACATCGCCGAACTGGAACAGCGTTCCGAGCGCGAACAGCGAGAGGCGCGGCAGGCCCTGGCCGCGGCCATCGCGGAAGAGCGCAGCAGCATCGCCCGCGATCTGCATGACGTGATCTCCCACCACGTGAGCGCCATCGGCGTCCACGCCGGCGTGGCCCGGTTGCGGGCCACGGCGGCGCCGGCCGCCCGGGACCTGGCGAACTCGCTGACCGCCGTGGAGACGTCCAGCCGGGCGGCAATGCTCGACCTGCGGCGTCTCCTGGACTTCCTGCACGGCAACCCGTCCGGGGAGGACAGCCAGCCCGGTCTGGACAACCTCGCCGAACTTCTCGACACCGTCCGCGCCCTTGGCCTACGGGCGCGGGTGACCGTCGACGGCGTTCCGTCCCTGCTGCCGGAGTCCCTGGACATCGCCGTGTACCGCGTGGTGCAAGAGATGCTCACCAACGCCATGCGGCACGGCGCCGGCGGCGTCGCGGAGGTCGAACTGCGCTACGAGCGGTCCAGCCTCACCGTGACCACCTCCAACCCTCTCGCCACGGAAGCGGGCACCCGGCTGGACTCACCGCACCGGGGACTGCAAGGAATCCGCAGCCGTGCCGCCATGTTCAAAGGTTTCACCAGTTACGGGCCCGCCCCCGACGGCAGAACTTGGATCACCACCGTGACCTTCCCCCTGGACCCCTCATGACCTTGCGTGTCCTGGTCGCCGACGACCACGCCATGTTCCGCTCAGGTCTGCGCGCCGTCCTGGACACCCAGCCCGACCTCGCATGCGTGGGGGAGGCGTCGGACGGCCGGACCGCCGTGAGCGATGTGTTCCGGCTGCGTCCCGACGTCGCGATCATCGACATCCGCATGCCCCGGCTCGACGGCCTGCGCGCCACGGAGACGATCCTCGCCGATCCGGCCAACACCACCAAGGTGATCCTGCTGACCACGTATGACAACGACACGTACGTCCACCGAGCGCTGCGGGCGGGCGCCAGCGGATTCCTGCTGAAGAGCCTCCCGCCGGAGGAGCTGATCGCGGCCATCCGGGTGGCCGCCCGCGGCGACGCCCTCATCGATCCCTCGGTGACCCGGCGCCTCATCGCCCGTCTCGCCGACGGAATCGCCTCGCCTCCCACCCCGGCCGACCTTGACCTCCTCACCACACGGGAACGCGAGGTACTGCTGCTGCTCGCCGAGGCGTACAGCAACGCCGAAATCGCCGATCGTCTCGGGATCGGTGACGAGACCGTCAAGACCCACGTCTCGCGCATCCTGACCAAGCTGAATCTGCGGGACCGCGTCCATGCGGTCGCCTACGCCCACCTCCACGGCCTCGTCGGACAAGCCCCCACGCCGTTCGGCGCGCTCTCCGATCCCAACGGGAGCAAGGTCGGCCGGGGCAGGCGTTGGCGAGAAGGAACCCGCCGCGATCCTTGACCTCGAGGACGCGCCTGGCCTGGCCGATCGGTCGCGTCGGCCGAGGCCCGGTCACGTCGGCTTCAAGCGCCGATCCCCCGGCCGACCTCGCACTAGGACGAATCTAGGACGGCCGACGGGTCCATGTCCCTAGCGTCACCGTAGCGGGGCTCACCGAAGACCAGTGGGCAGGCAATGCGTGCGGAGCGTGCCTTCGGATTCCGTGCTTGAGGCGACCAGGGGAGGTGGCCAGACCCAAGTGATGAGCATGCCAAGCGAATGGGAGTGACCGCTCCGTTTCCGAGTGGATCCAGGTGCCTCGGGGAGCTTCATGTCGCTGCCCGCCCCGCAGGCTGCCCAATCCAGCTCGGGATGTCCCGTTCGTTCAGGGCTCCGCCTACTCCCACGAGCTAGGTTCCGGCCGAGTTCCGTGCTGACTCACCGCCTCGCAAACCCTAACGAGGCCCGCAGGGCCCCGGCCCTTCTCTGAGAGGATGACCGTGAATATTCGCAGAAAGGTGGCGGCTGCAGCCGTCACCGGAGCCGCCCTCGCCAGCAGCCTTGCCTTGGCAGCACCCGCACAGGCAACCGTCACCTGGGTGCCCGACTGCTCGCGCGCCGACGTACACATAGCCCTCTACAGCGGGAATGACTACTGCTACGTCTTCAACGGCGATTACAACAACAACGTCGGCTGGGCCAACGCCCAGGCCAGCACGATCTGCTCCGAAGGCCCCTGGGGAGGGATCGTCCAAGACACCGTCGGAAGACAATACGCCTTCAGCCCCTACGGCGGCTGCCAATTCTTGACCAACCCAGTGACGGTTCGATGGATTGAGTTCCTGAGCCACGCCTGATGCGATGGGGGAGCGGGGCCTCCTGCTCCCCCATGATGCTGTCCCCAGGGCGGACCACGGCACCGGCGTGATGTGGGTTCGGCTGGGCTACCAGTCCAGGCCGGCGGCGGCCTGGCTCCTGATGTAGGCCGGGATGTCCTCGGTTTCCGCCGCGGTCAAGGCCGAGTCGGTCGTCATGCCGTCCCGCAGCACGTGCTGGCGGAAGACCGCGTACATCGGGATGTCCCAGTATTTGGTGTTCTGATAGTTCTGCAGCACTGCGTTCGAGCCCCAGTAGACGCCTGACGTGTCGACGCCGGCGAGTTCCGGAACGGCCTTTCCGAAGCCGTTCACGACCGCAGGGGTCTGCAGGACTCCCTTGATGGCGTGACGTGACAGCTCGACTTGCCCGACGCTCAGGTCGCGCGCACGATCTGCGTCATGCCTTCGTCCTGGATCGGTTGAGGTGCGGGCCGTCGGGCCGCGTCGCTGATGCGGATGAGGATGGCGATGAAGATCCAGTTCGACAACAGCGCCGATCCGCCTTGCGCCAGGAAGGGCGTGGTGACGCCGGCGGTCAGCGGGATGAGCCCGGTGACGCTGGCGACGATCAGGAAGACCTGAAGGGCGAAGATGAAGGAGATCCCGCCGGTGAACAGTTTCAGGAACGGGTCGCGGATGAGGAGCGCGGCCTTCATACCGCGCTCCACGATCAGCGCGAAGACCAGCAGGATCACCATCAGCCCGGCGAGTCCCAGCTCCTCGCCGAAGGAGGTGAAGATGTAGTCGGCGTAGCTGACCGGCGTGAGGTACGGCTGGCCCTGCCCGAGTCCGGTGCCCAGCACACCGCCTTGCGCGAGGGAGAACATCGCTCGCATGGGCTGGCCGCTGTCGGCGTAGTGCCCGCCCAGGGCGATGCACTTGCTCACGAAGTCGGCGGTGTCCGACGTCGCGTGGATGAGGGAGGCCTGGGTCTGCTGGTTGACGACCTTGCCGCCGATGGCGCAGCCGCCGTCGAAGTACGCCTTCGGGTTCGACCATACGGTGAACCGCTGGTTGACGTGGCCGAGGAAGGGTAGCTGGGTCGCCGCGAAGGCGCCCGCCGAGAACAGCCCGAGGCCGATCAGCACCCAGGAGACCCGCTCGGTCGCGATGTAGAGCATCGCGATGAACAGGCCGAAGAACAGGACGCCCTGGCCGAGGTCCTTCTCCAGTACGAGAACCGCCACGCTCATCAACCAGATCACCAGGATGGGGCCCAGATCCCGGCCGCGCGGCAGCGCGAGAGGGCCGATCCGCCTGCCGACCAGGGACATCGCGTCGCGTTTGGAAACCAGGTAGCCGGCGAAGAAGACGATCAGGGCGATCTTGGCGAACTCTCCCGGCTGGATCGAGAACCCGCCGAGCCGTAGCCAGACCTTCGCGCCGCCCGCGCCACTGATGGAGGACGGCAGCAGCCCGGGCAGGATGAGGAAGAACAGGCCGACCGCGCCGATGGTGTATCGGTAGCGCTGCAGCACCCGGAGGTCACGCAGCACCAGCAGCACCACCGCGAAGAACACGACGCTGATGGCCGTCCACATGAGCTGGTTCGCCGCTGAGGCGTTGATCGGATAGCACTGCTGGCCTGCTGCCTTCGCCGCGACGCAGTTCTTACTGTGCTGTAGGTCGAGCCGGTAGATCATGGCCAGCCCGAGCCCGTTCAGGAACACCGCGAACGGGAGAAGCACCGGGTCGGCGTACGGCGCGAACCTGGCCACGATCACGTAAGCGATCCCGACGAGGACGGCGAGCCCGCCACCGTATCCGAACATCCCGGCCGGTAGCTGCCCGTCCCGCGCCAGCCCGACCTGCGCGAAGGCGGCGAGCGCGACCGTCATCGCGAAGGCGAGCATCGCGAGTTGGGCGCCCCGACGAGGACGATCGGGGAGATGAACCTCAAGGTCGGCGGACACTGCGTTTACTCCTCATCTTGATCTTGCCGTCGCGAAGACCGTCTCCCGACATGCCGGCCAATCCTGCAACGTCGGGGGTTTGGCGCAGGCAAAGTGGGACCGCCGCTCCGCATATCCTGAGCGCCCGTCGGCGTCTGGTCCGAGACGAGGGAGCCGAAGGATGTCGGCATCGCGCATGGTCGTCGTCGCGGCGTTGGTGACGGCGGCGACGGCCCTGTGAAAGCGATACTCCCTGCTTTCAGGATTCATCACGGCGGGTGACGCCGCTCGGACGTCCATGACGTGCGGTTGTCGCCGATCGCGCCCGCCGGCGCGCGGAGCGGCCCGTCGCGGTCGGCTTGACCCATTGGCACGGCCCGCGACACGGTCGAGATCGCGCGCTGGGCCGGTTCAGCCCGGCATTCCGGTGGACCCAGGAAAGGACCGGGAATGCGGAAGCGAGGACGTGGCGGCCGGGTCGCGACCGCTTTCGGCGTCGCCATCGTGACCGTCATCGCCGCAAGAGGACCGTCCAGCCTGGCGGCCGGCGATTCGCAGCGCGCGCAGCCGGCCGTGGCACGCCAGGTCACGCTCCTGACCGGCGACCGGGTGACCGTACGGACCGGTGGCAGGCCCTCCGTACAGGTCGTCCGCGGCACCGGTCGGGCGAACGTGCCGTACGGGGTGAAGGCGTACGGCGGGCACGTGTTCGTCGAGCCGGCCGACGCCGCGAGCCTGATCGCCAGGGGCAGGCTCGACGAGCGGCTGTTCGACGTGACCCAGTTGGCGGCGTGGGGGTACGACGACGCGCACACGGCCGACATCCCGGTCATCACCAAGGGCGCCGCCATCCTGCCGTACGGGCACGGCACGAGGAAGCTGCCCGCGCTGGGCATGTCGGCGACCCGTATCCCGAAGCCGAACGCCGGGGCGGCCTGGCGCGACCTCACCGCAGGAGCCGCCCAGCCCACCACGTTCGCCACCTCGACGACGAAGATCTGGCTGGACGGCAAGCTGCGCGTCACCGACGACGTGAGCGCCGCGCAGGTGGGCGCGCCGGCGGCATGGCGCAGGGGACTGACCGGCGACGGCGTCACCGTCGCGGTGCTCGACAGCGGGTACGACCCGGCGCATCCCGACCTCGGCGGCGTGGTGACGCAGAGCCGCGGGTTCACCGACCAGGGCGCGGCGGATGTGACGGATGGCAACGGTCACGGCACCCACGTCGCGTCGATCCTCGCCGGTTCGGGTGCCGCGTCGAACGGGCGGTACAAGGGCATCGCGCCCGGTGCGAAGCTCGCGGTCGGGAAGGTCTGCGACGACGCCGGGTGGTGCGACTCGTCGTGGGTGCTGGCCGGCATGGCCTGGGCGGCGTGGACGGCCAAGGCGCGGGTGGTCAACCTGAGCCTCGGCGGCACTGACTCGCCCGGCGTCGATCCGCTCGAAGAGGCGGTCGACACGCTCACCGCGCAGACCGGGACGCTCTTCGTGGTCGCGGCGGGCAACGACGGGCGCGACGGCACGATCGAGTCGCCGGGCAGCGCGGACGCGGCGCTCACCGTGGGCGCGGTCGACTCCGCCGACGCGCTCGCGCCGTTCTCCTCCCGCGGTCCACGCGCCGGCGACTACGCCGTCAAACCCGACATCACCGCGCCGGGCGTGGACATCATCGCGGCCAAGGCGGCCGGTTCGGAGCTGGGCACGCCGGTGGGCACGGCCTACCAGAAGCTGTCGGGCACGTCGATGGCGACTCCGCACGTCGCCGCGGCCGCGGCGATCGTGGCGGGGCAGCATCCGGACTGGACGGCCCCGCATCTCAAGGCCGCGCTGACCGGTTCCGCGCATCCCGGCGCCGACGAGTCCGCGTATCACGAGGGCACCGGACGTCTCGACATCGCGCGGGCCATCACCCAGCAGGTCACCGCCGCGCCGGCAGGCATGTCGGCGGCGCTGGCCTGGCCGCACCCAACCGGGCAGTCGGCCGCCCGTACGTACGCCTACACCAACTACGGCACCGGCCCGATCACGCTGACGCTGCGCACGGCCGGCGTTCCGTCCAGGCTCGTCCGGCTGAGCCCGTCCACGGTGACGCTGCGGCCGGGCGCGACCGTGCGGGTCACGGCGACGATCGGGGCCGACGGCGTCACCCCGGGCACCTACAGCGGGCTGATCACCGCCACTTCCGCGGACCGGAAGGTCGTGGTGCGTACGGGCGTCGGCGCGTTCATCGAGCCGGAGGCGTACGACGTCACGGTCTCGGCGGTCGACCGCGACGGGCAGCCGAGCGACACGGGGATCGACTTCTTCGACCCGGCGACGGGCGCCGTCACCAGGACGGCGACCGTGGGCGGCACGGCCACCGTACGGCTGCGGGCCAAGCAGTACATCGCCCACGCCGCCGTCTTCACCCAGGGGACGGATGTCAGCAGCCTGCTCCAGCCGTACACCGTCGGCGCGAGAGACCATCGGGTCGCGCTCGACGCCCGCACGGCGAAACCGGTCACGGTCACGCTCGACCGGCCCGACGCGACCGCCACGCTGGAGGCGATGTCCGCCTACAACGGCCGGGGCGGGGCCATCGTCGGCATCGGCAGCGGCAGGCCCGGGCACGTGAGCGTGCTGCCGGTCAGGGACCACGACATCGTCTTCAACGTCCAGTCGCTGTGGACCCAGCAGGACGCGACCGAGACCGCGCCCAGTAAGTACCGGTACGACCTGGCCGACGTCGTCCGCGGCCAGGTACCGGCCGACCCGACGTACCACCATTCGACTGCCGAGCTGGCCGCGATCCGGATGAACTGGCGGACACCGGGCGCGGAGACCATCGGCAGCCACGTCTGGGCACCCGTGCTGCCGGACGTCTTCCTGTCGGTGGGCACCGGCATACCGATGCGGCTGCCGGCGGCGCAGACGGAGTACGTCACCCCGAAGCAGGCCTACTCGCGGACGTTGTACTACGGTCCGGACGACCGGAGCCTGCTGCAGGGAGGCACGCTCGCCGCGCCCGACGCCTCGTACGCCGCCAAGGCCTATACGGAGACGTGGAACGCCGCCGCCGTCGGCCCCGCCTTCCCCGGCAACGGAGGCGGCGACCGAACCGGCGACGTGCTGACCTACGGCGGCGACGGGCTGTTCAGCGACGCGGCCACCGGGCACGTCGGCCGGGACGTGCGGGCGACCGGCACGGTCCAGCTCGCGCGGGGTTCGACCGTGGTCAAGACGGCGAAGCTGAACGGCGGATACGCGGCCCTGACGGCGACGCTGCCCGCGCGTTCGGCGACCTACACGTTGAGCGTGTCGGCCCAGCGGCCGGTGACGCCGTCCATCGCGGTGACGACGGCGTGGACGTTCCGGTCGGGGCACACCAAGAGCCGGCGTCCACTGCCGCTGCAGGCCGTACGGTTCGCGGTGCCGGGGCTCGACGACGCCAACCAGGCCGCGGCCGGCGCGACGGTGAGCCTCCCGGTGCGGGTCGTCCGCAACCCGGGCGCCGCATCGGCGTCGGTCGCCGCACTCACCGTGCAGACCTCCGCCGACGACGGTACGAGCTGGCACAACGTACCGGTCGTACGCTCCGGCGGCGGCTGGGTCGCCACCGTGACCAACCCCGCGACGCCCGGGTCCGTCTCGCTGCGGGCCACCGCCACCGACAGCGCGGGCGACTCGGTCCAGCAGACGATCGTACGGGCGTACGCGGTGCGCTGATCACCCCTCGACGGGCCGCCGCGACGGCGTTGTGCCCGCGTAGAAGGCAGGACGGGGCTTCATGCCGGCACCGACGACGCCGCCCGACCGCCGGGCCTCGACGGTGGCGTTGGAGATGACGGTCGCGGCGTAACCGTCCCAGGCGGATGGGCCGGTGGGCGCGTCGCCCGCCGCGACGCCCGCGATCCACTCGCGGAACTCGGTGTCGAAGGCGTCGGCGAAGCGGTCCACCCAGTCGGTGAGGACCGCCGTGCTGTGCTGCCCCGCGGTGCGTACGCCGACCGCGGCCGGATCGGGCAGCCGTATGAGCCCCTCCTCGCCGACCACCTCACACTGAATGTCGTAGCCGTACTGGCAGTTGACGAAGACCTCCAGGTCGATGCGGACACCCTTCGCGGTTTCGTAGAGCATGATCTGCGGGTCTGTAAGGTGCGGGAACCGCTTGCTCGTGGAGCGTGGCGTGACCACCTGGGCGGAGACGATCTCGTCCTCGAGCAGCCAGCGCAGCACGTCGATCTCGTGCACCGCCGTGTCGAGCGCCGCCATGTCGGTAACATACGACTCCGGAACGGTCGGGTTGCGGTGGGCGCAGTGCACCACCAACGGCGCGCCGATCCGGCCGGAGTCGACGACGCGCTTCATCTGCCGGTAGCCCGCGTCATAGCGGCGCATGAAGCCGACCTGGACGAGCCGGCGGCCGTGCGCCATCTCGGCCTCGACGATCCGCAGACAGTCCTCGACGGTGGTGGCGAGGGGCTTCTCGCAGAACACCGGCTTCCCGGCGGCGATCGCGCCCAGTACGTGCTCCGCGTGCGTGGGACCCCAGGAGGTGACGAGCACCGCGTCGACGTCGTCCGCCGCGATCAACGCGGGGCCGTCCGTGAGGACCCGGGCGCCGACGTCGGCCGCCGCGTCCCCGGCGCGTGCGGTGTCGAGGTCGGTGACCGCGGTGACCTCGGCACCGGTCACGGTGTCGGTGAGCCGGCGGATGTGCTCCCGGCCGATCCAACCCGTTCCGATCACTCCGACGCGCACAGTCATTGAGATTCCTTTCCGCGCCCCGGCCCTCGGGAGCCGGGAACCTCCTGCCGCACTCGGCGCTCGTGGGCCTGATCAGGTGATTTGGATCGATCCAAGTGATGCGACGGAGGATTCTCCTGTTTCGGGCAGGTGTCAAGAGCCGGCACGCCGGGCAGGCCGGTCCGGCTCGCCGGACGCACGCTCTACGGCGTCACTTGCTGGGCTGGGGAACCTTGCAGTAGGCGCTCGGGTTGAGGCCGATGTAGTTGAGCGGACCGGCGATCCATGTGAGGCCGATCGTGGCGAAGTTCGCGCAGCTCCCGTCGAACCGGGTGTAGTAATGGCGCTGCCCTGCGGCGAGCCCTCCGATGACCAGCCAGACGACGACGATCCACCGTCCGGTCCGCATCGTCACCTCCGATGTTCTCGCCGCCGACTCCGGAGGTACGACGATAACGACAAGATCGGCCAATAGCTTGCAAGCCGGCTGGGCCGTGTCACTTTATCGGTTACCTGGACACCGAGTCCCTTTTGTGCCGGGTGCCGGTGGCGATACCAATGCCTGGCGTATCGTCCAGTCGAGGTGCCTGAAGGCTGTACGAAGGTCCATGGCGGGTCGGGCTGCCGTCGGGGTTGACTGACGCCCATGAATTCGACGAGGCGCCGGGTCGTGGTGCCCGCCAGAGAGGCACGCGCGGTCCGGCTCGCGACCGGTGACCGGGTCCGCGTGGTCGACCTCGAAGGCCGGCAGGTGGGCGATGTCTTCTGCTTCGCCGCCGAGGATCCGTCTGAACATCTCAGTGCCGCACATACCCGAACCCAGCTCGGGCGGCTGTTTCCGGCCCTGGGGGAGTCGTTCGTCACCGACCGGCGGCGGCCGATCCTGACGTTGGCCGGCGACACGTCCCCTGGAGTGCATGACATGCTCATCGCCGCCTGTGACCCGGCGCGATACCGGGCCCACGGCGTCGAGGGCCGGCACGCCTCATGCGCGGAGAACCTGCACCGCGCCCTCGGGGAGGTGGGCCTGCGGACCGCCGTCGTTCCCCAGCCGATCAACGTCTTCATGCGGATCTCGATCGACGGGGACGGCGGTCTGAACTGGCTGCCCGCGCTGAGCCGGCCGGGAGACGGCGTGACCTTCGAGGCGGCGATGGACTGCGTGCTGGTGGTCTCCGCCTGTCCGCAGGACGTCGTCGGCATCAACGGGGGGAACGAGCCGACGGCTCTGGCCCTCGACCTGTCGCCCGCCCATGAGTCCGCCGAGCGGGTCCCCGCTCTTCATGACACAGGAGAGAAGCAGTGACCATCATCGACTTCGGGGCCGCGCATCCGGCTCTGGCACCTCTGCACGTCGCGGGTCTGGACCTGCGGAACCGGCTCGCGGTCGCGCCGATGACCCGCGTGTCGGCCGCACCGGACGGCACGCCGACCCGGCAGATGGCCGAGTACTACGCCGAGTTCGCCCGCGGCGGCTTCGGCCTGGTGATCACTGAGGGCACCTACACCGACGACCGGTACAGCCAGGGATACTTCAACCAGCCGGGCATCGTGACCGACGGGCACGTCGAGGCCTGGCGGGAGGTCACGGAGCGGGTACACGCCGCCGGGGCGCGCACCGTGCAGCAGTTGATGCACGCGGGAGCGCTGTCCCAGGGCAACCCGTACCGGGCGGGGACCGCCTGCCCGTCGGCGGTCGCGCCACTGCGCGCGATGATGCCCGAATACGGCGGCAGCGGGCCGTGGCCGGTGCCCCGCGCGATGACCGCCGCCGACATCGACGAGGCCGTGGCCGGGTTCGTCGCCGCCGCCGGGAACTCCCTGCGCGCCGGGTTCGACGGCGTGGAGGTGCACGCTGCCAACGGCTACCTGCTCGACCAGTTCCTGACCGACTACACCAATCGGCGCAGCGACGGCTACGGTGGCGCGCTGGTCAATCGGCTGCGACTCACCGCGGAGGTCGTCGCGGCGATCCGCGCCGACCTCGGCCCGGACGCCGTCATCGGCGTGCGCCTGTCCCAGGGGAAGGTGAACGACTTCGCCCACCGCTGGCCCGGCGGCGCCCGCGACGCCGAGGTGATCTTCGATGCGCTGGCCGCGGCGGGGGCGGCGTACCTTCACATCGCGAGCGAGGGACGGGGCTGGATCGAGAGCGCCACGCTCGACGGCGAGGTCACCATCACGCAGCTCGCGCGCAAGGTGTCCGGTCTCCCGGTGATCGCCAACGGCGGCATGCACGATCCGGGCCAGGCTGCGGACGTGCTCGAGAACGGGCACGCGGATCTGCTGTCCCTCGGGCACGGCGCCCTCGCCAACCCCGATCTTCCCCGGCGGCTGGAAAGCGGGGCCGCGCTGGCAGAATTCGATCGCCGACTGCTGCAGCCGATGGCGACGCTGGACAACGCGGAGCGCCATCGCCGTGAGCGGGCCGGCGCGGCGTGAGTCCGGCACCGGCCGGAGTGGACGGAGATGATGCGATGGACGAGTCGGGCTGGCGGGCCGGGGCCCGGTGTGTGTTCACCCTGACGTTCGACGTGGACGCCGAGGCGGCCGTCCTCGCGCACGGACGGCGGTTCGCCGGCCACGCGATGACGATGTCGCACCAGGCGTACGGCCCGGAGGTCGGCGTGCCACGGCTGCTGGAACTGCTGGCCGATCTCGGTGTGCCCGCGACGTTCTTCGTGCCGGGCTGGGTCGCCGAGCGGCGGCCCGGCCTGGCGGCCGCCATCGTCGAGGCCGGTCACGAGGTCGCGCACCACTCGTACAGTCACCGTCCGCCCACCGGGATGAGCGCGGCCGAGGAACGCGCCGACTTCGAGCGCGCGCTGGAGGTCTTCGCCGACCAGGGCATCGCGATCGCCGGGCACCGCGCCGCGCTGTGGGAGGCGACGTGGCGCACCCCGGAGCTGATCGCCGAGCACGGGCTGCGGTACGACTCCTCGCTGATGGGCGACGACCGCCCGTACCTGCTGGCGACGTCGGGCGCCGACGTCGTCGAGCTACCGGTGCACTGGTCGCTGGACGACTGGGAGCAGTACGCCTTCCTGCCCGACCCGCACGTCGGCTCGGTCATCGAGTCCCCGGCGAAGGCGCTGGAGATGTGGCGGCTGGAGCTGGACGCCATGCGGCACTACGGTTGCCTGTTCAACCTCACCAACCACCCGTTCCTGACCGGTCGGCCCGGCCGGGCCGTCGCGCTGCGCACGCTGATCGAGTACGCGCTGGAGTGCGGCGACGTACGGTTCGACCGGTGCGAAGACGTCGCCGAGCGCGTACGCGCGGACCGGACGCTGCCCCGCCGCGGCCCGGAGCCGCCTGACGTCGACCCGGCGGTCTACCCGGCCGACTGACCCAGGACCCAGGCCGCGCCGGCGGGGTGTACATGGCCGACCCGTTCAGATCGGGGCGGCGGGTCCTTCGTCGCGTCCCTTCGCCCCGGTCAGGGGAGCTGCCTGAGCGTGTCGGCCCGTAGCGCGAGGAACAGGTCGACCAGGTCCTCGGTCCGGTTGACGTCGCGTCCGGTCAGCTCGGCGACCCGCCCCATGCGGTTCCGCAGCGTGTTGACGTGCACGTGCAACGCCGCGGCGGTGGCCGCCCAGTGGCCGTCGTTGTCCAGGAACGCGCGCAGACTGGTCTCCAGCCCCCCGCCGCGCGTCGCGTCGTGGGCCCGCAGCGGGCCGAGTACGGCCGAGGAGAAACGCCGCAGCGTCTCAGGGTCGTGCCGGCCGAGCAGCAGCAGGTGGGTGTTGAGGTCGTCGTACGCCATGACGGCCGGGCCGCCGCTTCGGCGGCGGAGCACGCGGCAGGCCTCCCGCGCCTCCAGCACCGGACGGCGCAGTCCGGCCGCGTCCGGGGCGGTCCCACCGAGCCCGGCGACCAGGCGGCGGCCGCCGAACCGCGGCGCCAGGTCGGTCACCAGCCGCCGAGCGAGAGCGGCGAACTCCGCTTCCGCGGCCCGCCAGGACACGATCACGACGACGTCCTGACTGGCGGCCGCGGTCACCACGGGAACGCCCTGGGCCAGGAAGAACCCGGTCAGCGCGTCGCCGAGGCCGGTCGCACCGAGGCCGTCGTCGTCGGCGAACGCCAGCGCGCACACCGCGAGCGGGTGGCTCGCGTCGATCCCGAACGCCCGCAGGCGACCCGGCAGCTCCGCCTGCCGCCCCGGCCCGGACAGCACCATGTCGAGCAGCTCGCCCGCGAACCGCATCTCGATCGCCTGCACGGCCTGCTGCTTGGCGACCTCGAGGCTGAGGAACGACGCCGCCTGACCCATGGCGTCCTGCTCGGCCGGGCTCAGCTCGGCCATCGGGCGCAGGCACACCAGGCCCGCGTCCACCTCACCGAGCGCCGCGATCAGGAAGATCGATGCGTACCCGTCCGGGCCGAGGTCGAGCTCCAGCGGCGGCGGATGCCGGGCCAGGGCCTCGGCGATGAGGCGTGCCTGCCCGGAGTCCAGGTCGGCGCCGGCCGCCGCGACGACCCTCGCCGTACGGTCGACCACGGCCAGCGGCAGGTCGTGGTCGCGGCGCAGCACCCGCAGGACGCCGGACGCGCCGGCGCCCCGCGCCATCACGTCGGTGAGCGCGTCGCTCCGCCGGATGCGCCCCAGCAGGTCCCGCTGCCGCTCCTCGGCGTACGCGGTGGCCATCGCGTGGGAGAGCGCGGTGAACGGAACGTCCACCGACAACTCGATGAGCGGCAGGCGCGCCCGGCGGCAGGCGGCGACCAGCTCCGCCGGGACCCGGCGGACGCTCTCTCGCAGGCCGAACACGATCCCGCCCGCACCCGCGCCCGCGACGTGCGCCACGAACGCCTCGGCGTCGTCGGGGCCGGCGCACCACAGGCCGTTCGTCAGGACCAGCTCCCGGTCCCGCAGGTAGGGCGACGGATCGGGCAGCTCGGTGTTGTGCACCCAGCGTATTTCGGCGTCCAGCGCACCGTCGGCACCGGGCTCCAGCACCCGCAGCGTCAGGGTGGGGTCGGCGACCAGCCGCCGGATCGTCACCATCCCTGGAAGTTAACACAGCGTCCAGGCGAAGGGAGTGGACGTTCATCCACTCTTCAGCGGCTGACGTGCATGCTTTTGTGAACCCCACGAGAACACGCCGCGCAGCATCATCGAGGCGCGGCCCGAGGAGGTTCCCATGTCCGCCGAAACCATCGCCTCCGGGCACGCAGAGACGACGCGCTTCGACGCGCACGGCATCGAGCCGATCCCCGAGCACGGCCGGGACTCGACAGCGCTGGAACAGTTCTGGATCTGGGCGGGCGCGAACATCGCGCCGATCAACTGGGTGCTCGGAGCGCTCGGCGTCACACTGGGCCTGACGGTGGTGGAGACGCTGATCGTCGTCGCGGTCGGCAACCTGGTCGGCTGCGCGGCATTCGGGCTGTTCAACCTGATGGGGCAACGCACCGGCGTCAACCAGATGCTGCTCGGCCGCGCGACGTTCGGCCGCCATGGCGCCGCCGTTCCCGGCGTGATCCAGGGACTGCTCGCGATGGGCTGGGTCGGGGTGAACACCTGGGTGGTCCTCGACCTGGTGCTGGGCATCCTCGCCCGCCTCGGCGTGCACGGCGGCTCCGGCACGAAGTACCTGATCGGATCCCTGATCATGGTGGCGCAGCTGGCACTGGCGCTGCTGGGCTTCTACGCGATCCGCACCTTCGAGAAGTACACCGTCCCGCTGACCGTCATCGTGATGGCGGTGATGACGGTGCTGGCCCTCACCCGCGCGCACCCGCACTGGTCCACCCCCATGCATCCCCTCGGCGACGGCGGGAAGGCGACGGCCATCACCCAGCTGCTGACCGCGATCGGCGTCGGATGGGGAATCTCCTGGCTGCCCTACTCCGGCGACTACAGCCGATTCGTCCGCCGGGGCACCGGCGAGCGCGCGGTCTTCCTGGCCACCGCCGTGGGGGTGTACCTGCCCAGCGTGTGGCTCGCGGCGCTGGGCGCGGTGCTCGCCGGATCCGGCGGCGGTAGCGACCCGGCCGACCTGGTCGCCCGGACGTTCGGTGTGATGGCCATCCCGGTGCTGCTCCTGATCATGCACGGCCCGATCGCAACGAACATCCTCAACCTGTACTCCTGTTCCCTCGCGGCGCTGACCGTCGGCGTCCGCGCCGCCCGATGGAAGGTCACGCTGTTCGCCGGAGTGATCGCTTCGGCCGTGCTCGTCGTGTTCATCCGCTCCGCCAGCTTCGCCGGTGCCTTCGACAACTGGATGAGCTCGATCCTGGTGTGGATCAGCCCCTGGGCGGCGGTGGTCGTCGTCGACTTCTTCCTCCGGCACCGGGGCCGGCCGGACGTCACCGCGCTGTACGGCTCCGGCGGGCCGGCGTTCAACCGGCCGGCGCTGGTGAGCCTCGCTCTTGGCATCGTGGCGGCGTGGAGCTGGCAGTACGGCCTGGTCCCGGTGATGCGCGGGCCGCTCGCCCGCCTGCTGGCGCACACCGACTTCTCCTGGCTGGCCGGGATCGTGGTGGCGGGCGGTCTGTACTACGCGCTCGGCCCGCGTGCCACGGAGCGGCGGCGGGTCGTCGCGGAGGAACTGCGATGACCTGAGGGGAATCCCGCGGTTTTCGCCGTGCCCATGTCACACGAAACGGGGCTGTCTTGTCTCGGGTAGCGAGGACGGACGGTTCACGTCGGGAAGGTGATTGACATGCGGGTGTTCGTGGCGGGCGGGACCGGGGTGCTGGGGCGGCTGCTGGTGCCGCAGCTGGTGGCCCGGGGCCATCAGGTGACGGCGACGACGACGAGCCCGGCCAAGCTGGGCCTGGTGGCGGAGATGGGCGCGGACGGCGTCGTGATGGACGGGCTGGACGCGGCGTCGGTCGGTGAGGCGGTGGCCAAGGCCCGGCCGGACGTGATCGTGCATCAGATGACCGCTCTCAACTTCGTCCATGCCGGCAAGCCCGATTTCAAGTCCGACCGGTATTTCGCGAACACCAACCGGCTGCGCGTCGAGGGGACGGACCACCTGCTGGCGGCCGCCGAGGCGACCGGCGTGTCCCATTTCGTCGCGCAGAGCAACGCCGCTTGGAACGGGACCCGCGAGGGCGGATGGGACAAGCCGGAGCAGGGCGCGCTGGAGCTGCACGCGGGGCCTGCGGCGCACGTGGTGATGAAGCCGATCCGCCACGTCGAGGAGGCGGTCCTCAAGGCCGGAGGCGCCGCCCTGCGCTACGGCTGGTTCTATGGTCCGGGCGCCACCGACGATCAGATCGAGCTGATCCGCAAGCGGAAGTTTCCGCTGGTAGGGGAAGGCACCGGTTACTGGTCGTGGATACATCTGGACGACGCGGTGAGCGCTACCGTGCTGGCTGTGGAGCAGAAGGCGAGCGGCGTGTTCAACATCGTCGACGACGAGCCGGCCCCGGTCGGTGAGTGGCTGCCCTATCTGGCCGAGTGCGCCGGGGCGAAGCCGCCGAGGCGGGTGCCCGGATGGCTGGGGCGGCTGGCGGCCGGAGAGCTGGCGGTGCTGATGATGAACGAGGTGTGCGGCTCCTCCAACGCCAAGGCCAGGCGGGAACTCGGCTGGGAGCCGCATTACCCCTCGTGGCGGCTGGGCTTCAAGGAAGCGCTGGCGTGACCCTGATGTCCACCCGCGGCGAGGCGTTCGAGGAGCTGCGGCCACTGCTGTTCTCGATCGCGTACCGGATCCTGGGCAGCGTGAGCGAGGCCGAGGACGCGGTCCAGGAGACGTGGCTGCGCTTCTCGGCCTCCCCGACCCGGCCTGTGTCGGTCAAGGCGTACCTGTCGGCCGTGGTGACCCGGATCTCGATCAACGTGCTGCGCTCGGCCCGCGTCCGGCGGGAGGAGTACGTCGGGCCGTGGTTCCCCGAGCCGCTGCTCGCCGACCCGTACCAGGACCCGGCGCGGTCGGCGGAGCTGGCCGACTCGGTGTCGATGGCGGCCCTGCTGCTGTTGGAGCGGCTGTCCCCGCTGGAGCGGGCGGTGTTCGTGTTGCACGAGGTGTTCGGGTTCGGCTTCCCGGAGGTCGCCTCGGCGGTGGGGCGCTCGGAGGCGGCGTGCCGCCAGCTCGCGGTGCGGGCGCGGCGCCACATGGCCGAAGGCCGGCCCCGCTTCGAGGCCGACCGGCGCGAGCGCGAACGACTCGCCGAGCGGTTCTTCGACGCCTTCCGGGACGGGGACCTCGACGGCCTGCGGGAGCTGCTGGCCGCCGACGTTCACCTGGTCGCCGACGGTGGCGGCAAGACCCCGCTGTGGGGCGCGGGCATCATCGGCGCCGACAACGTGACCCGGGTGTTCGCCGCGCTCGCCCCGCCGTTCGCCCGGATCGGCGGCGTCGTCGAGCCGCACGAGGTGAACGGCCAGCCGGGCGCGATCTTCCGTGACCGGGACGGCAAGGTCGTCAACACGTGGGTGCTTGACATCCTCGACGGGCGGGTCCAGACGATCCGTACGGTCCTCAACCCCGACAAGCTCGGGCACATGGGGCCGGTGGCGGACGCCTGGGCGGTCCTTCGCGAGGCGACCAAGGCCCGTCGGCCCACCGACTGACCCGGAATTTCTCCCGGCTGTTTCCGAGCGCATGTCACTGGCGGCCGGGCTGCCTTTGGTGATGGCGGCCCGTCGCCGAGGGCGTTGCTCATCGCCCGTCGACGGAGATGCCGTACGCGTTGATCTTCCGGTAGATGGTCGCCCGTGAGATGCCCAGCAGATGGGCCGCCAGGGCCTTGTCGCCGTCGGTCTCCTGCAGCGCGCGGATGATCGCATCGCGCTCGGTGGCCTCCCACGGGGTGAGTACGCGCCGGCTGGTCACGTGGCAGACCTCGGGGAGGTCCTGCGGCTGGATCTCGCCGATCCGCCGGCGGGTGAGTGCGAATCGCAGCGCGTGAAGGAGCTCGGTGACATTGCCCGGCCAGCTGTAGCGCAGCAACACCCGCATGGCCGCGGGCGAGCACGATACGGACCCGCCGCGGGAGAGCCTGCGCAGCAGAACGGGCACAAGATCGCGCACATCCTCGACTCGGTAGCGCAGTGCCGGAACGGTCAGCGTCACCGCGAGCGTGGACAACAGATCTTCCGGCGGCTCGGCCTCGAGGTAGGCGGTGGCGACCACCCAGGGCCGGCCCGGATGCCCGGCAGCGGCGCGCAGCCACTCCAGGAGCGCGGGGATCGTCTCTCGGGGGTACCGCTCCGGGTAGCGCAGCACCACGGTGGCTCCGGGCACGCCGATGGCCGCGCTCATCCGGCGTAGGCAGGCCGTCCGGTCCTCGGCGAGATCCTGGGGCTGGATCACCGCGAAGGGGCTCGCCGGGCCGTGGCTGCGGTGCACGGCTTCAGTGAGCGCCAGTTTGCCCACGCCGGGCTCGCCTTCCAGGAGCACCCAGGTGCGGTTCCGGCAGTGCGTCTCCAGATCGGTGCATACCGTGCTGAACACGTGGGAGCTGCCGGCCAGCCTGAGCTCGAAGGGCCGGACCAGGTGGCGAGGTGGCCGGGCGTCCGGTGCGACCTGGATCTCGACGACGGCGCCGGCGCCCTCGGTCCGCGCCCGCACCGGGCGGACCCGGATGGTGGCCATGTCCCCTCGTGCCAGCATGACCTGCTCGACTAGCTCCTGGTCGGCCCGCGACAACTCGGCCACCTTGTCCCTGACGACCGTGTGGTCGGTGGGCTCGAGCAGGTGAGCGGCATGCTGGTTGGCGATGATCAGGTCCTCGTTGACGGTGACGACGGCACCGCCGCCACGCCTGCTGATGCCGAGGAACGCGGCGAGCAGGGCCCGCTCGCGCTCCGATCCGAGTTCGAGCAGCCGTTGTTCGACGTTGTCGGCGGCCGCGCTCGCCAGAGCGGCCATCAACGGGTTGGCGTCCTTGGCCCAGCACGTGATGTTGATCAAGCCAGAGAGCCGTCCCGTCAGCGGGTCGTGAACGGGTGCTCCCGCACACGCCATCGGGTGCAGCCCCACTTTCAGCCTACGCCCGGAAACGCGGGTGGCAGGAGTGGCGGCCCGGACGCGGAGCGTCCCGGGCCGCCGTGGCCGGAGTACCGGTCTCGGTCCGTGCCCCCGGCCGAAGGCTCAGCGGCGTCCCACGCCTCCGCTCGGGCTGCCGTCGCCCATGGGCGCCATCAGCGGGCTCGGGAACGCGCCGAGCGCGACAACGTGGGTGCCCGCGGTGGTCGGGACACTGGCGGCTGCGTACGCCGGCTGGGCGAAGACGGCGGCGGCTGCAGCCAGACCCAGAGCGGCGATCGTCTTCTTCAGCATCATGATCTCCTGGATGAGTGCCGGGGTGGCAGGTCGGCCACGACTCCCAGACAACCCCGCTACGCCATCCCGAGACGTCTAATGTTGAGACGACGCGCCGCCAAGCGCTACTCCGCTCCCGTGGCCGCTGACGGCGCGCCGAGCTACAGGCCGTATTCCACGAGGAGGTTGAGCCAGACCTCGCTGGCGGTGGGGAACACGGGGACGGCGTGCCAGAGCCGGTCGAGGGGCACCTCGGAGGTCACCGCGATGGTGGCCGAGTGGAGGAGATGGACCACTGCCGGGCCGATGAAGGTGGCGCCCAGGAGCACGTGGCGGTCCTCGTCGACGACCAGTTTCGCCCGGCCGGTGTAGTCCTCGGCCTGGAGTTTCGCACCGATCACGGCGCCCATGTCGTACTCCACGGCGCGTACCGGGAATCCGTCGGCGCGGGCCCGGGCCTCGGTGCGCCCGACCGCGCAGACCTGCGGGTCGGTGAAGATGACCTGGGGTGCGCCCCGGTCACCGGCGGTGTCGCGAAGCGCCGGCACGTCGTCCGGCAGGCCCTTGGCACGGGCGACGATCACGTCGCCGCAGATACGGGCCTGGTACTTGCCCATATGCGTGAGCAGGTTACGCCCGTTGACGTCCCCGGCGGCGTACAGCCACCCGTCGGGGATCCCGGTCGCCCGCATGCTCGCGTCGACGGCGATGGGCCCGTCGGCCTCGAGGCCGACAGTCTCCAGGCCGAGGTCGTATACGGCCGGCCTGCGGCCGGTGGCGACGAGGATCTCGTCCGCGTCGATCCGCGAACCGTCGTCGGTGTGGACGGTCACCGGGCCGCCCGGGAGCGGCCGTTCGACACGAACGGCCGAGCGTCCGACGCGTACCTCGATGCCCGATTCGGCGAATGATTTGGCCACCAGCTCCCCGGCGATCGGCTCGGTCCGGGGGAGCAGGCGATCTCCGCGTACGAGCATGGTGGTCTCCTGCGCGCCGAGCGCATGCAAGGCCTGGGACATCTCGCAGGCGACGGGCCCGCCACCGATCACGACGAGCCGCTTGGGCACCTGCTGAACGCTGGTCGCCTCCTGGTTCGTCCACGGGCGCGCCTCCCGCAGTCCGGGCACGTCGGGGATGCCGGGGGTGCTGCCGGTGGCGACGACGACCGCGTGCCGGGCCCGCAACGGCCGGGTGCCGCCGTCCGGAATGCTCACGTCGACACGCAACGGCCCGGCCAGGCGGCCACGACCCCGTACGAACGTCGCGGGGAGATCACGCAGCCAGGTCACGTATCCGCTGTCGTTGAAGTGGGACACGAAGTCATCGCGACGGGCCAGCACCGCCGCGGCGTCGATCGGGCCACGCAGTTCGAGGCCCGGCATGCGGCCGACCTCGGCCGCGATCTCCATCGGCCACAGCAGCGCCTTGCTCGGGATGCATCCGTAGTAGTTGCACTCGCCGCCCACCAAGCGCTCCTCGACGACGGCCGCTGTCAGACCGCCCCGTACGGCACGTGCGGCCGCCGTCTCTCCGACGGGCCCCGCACCGATTGCGATCACATCGAAGACGTCATTCTCAGTCGCCACGATGACCTCCGGTCAATGAGCACTGACCTCGATTAGCAATAATTCCTTAAAACTCTCAAATATGCGGATTCGGTCACTTGACGATCTCCAGAACGGCCATCATTCCGGCGTCCTCGTGGTTGAGGATGTGGCAGTGCAGGACCGTCTTTCCGGTGAAGTCGGTGAAGCGGATCCGGATGACGATCTGGCCCTTCGGGGGGACGCTGGCGGTGTCCTGGCGGCCGTGGGCGTGGTGTGGCCGACCGTTGATGCTCATCAGCTGGAAGCGGTCGGTGTGGACGTGGAAGGAGTGTTCTTCGTTGCTGTCGTTACGGACGACCCACTCCTCGACCGTGTTCAGCTTGGACCGGATGTCGACCCGGTTCATGTCGAACTGCTTGCCGTTGATGTAGTACTTGGTGCCCGCGGCGTTCTCGGAGAAGACGATGGTGTGCCGTGCGGCGATCTTGGCGTGGCTGAAATCCTCGACCGGCGCGAATGTGGTCGGCAGCCGTACGGGGTGTACGGGCGTCCCGGCCGAGACCAGGGTGGCCAGGGTCGCCTGGGGGAAGGTGTTCCCAGCGGGCCCGGTGCTGTATCGGAGCGTCTCCAACTGTGTGGTGCCCGGGGGGCCACCCTGGACCAGCACGTCGAACCGGGTCCCGGCGGCGAGCAGCAGGGAGTCGGCGGTCCAGATCCGGTCGACGGGGTCGCCGTCATGCGCGATCACGTAGAACCGCTGTCCGCGCAGGCGGACGTGGTAGTAGATGTTGGCGCTGACGTTGGCGAGCCGCCACAGCTGATACTCCCCGGGACGGATCTTGACGGTCGGATTCAGCTGACCGTTGACCGTGCGGGTGGTGGGTGCGCTGATCTTCAGGTTCTGGGTCTTGACCGAGTCGCCTTGGACCTGGAAGTCCTTGAGCGCGATGACGTGCTCGGTGATGCCGCGAAGCGAGCGCGGTAGACGGTCCTTCAGTCCGTCGACGACGATGACGCCCGACATCCCGCCCGCCACCTGAGGTGCGGAGATGGGGTCCTCATGCGAGTGGTACCAGTAGGTGCCGGGCTTGAGGTTACGGGTGAACCGGTAGGAGTAATGGAACGTCTGATGCGGATCGATGCGGACGAAGATGTTGTCCGCGTGCCCGCTGGGCGAGGCGTGCATCCCGTGGACGTGCAGGTTGGTCGGCGCGTTCAGCCGGTTCTCCATCGCCAGCTCGAGTCTGTCTCCGGGCCGGACCCGCAGCACGGTCGGCATGTAGCGGCCGTTGTAGGTCAGCGCCCACAGCCTGCGGCCGCCCACGTCCACCAGACGCCGCTCCACCACGATCTTCGTCCGCAGGACCCCGCCGTGGCTCGCCACCTGTGGCGGGTCCTGGAGCGCGGCCCCTTTCCGGACCGATGGTGAGGGCGACGGCCCGCCGGTGAAGCCGCACAGCAGCGGAGTGATGGCAAGGGCCGTGGCGGCGGACGGGCAGGTCCGACCGTTTCGAGACCGCATCCCCACCCCCGTGTCGGATGCCGGTTCGGACACCGCAGCCGGAAGACGTCGGCTCCGGCGCTCTGGGTCACCCACCGTTATCGGCCGGTACCACCCGATTTAAACCGTGGTCGAGGACTCGTCGACCGGCGTGGCCGTGGAGAGTGTGGCCGGTCAGGCGTGCATCGTCGGAGAAGCGGGCCGCCGTTCGGTGGCCGTACCCGAGTCGGCGACCCGGCTGTGGGTGACGCCGCGACGCTCAAGGGTGCCCGAGATGACGGCGAGCACCAGGGCGGAGCCGGCGAGCAGGGCGCCGACCCAGTTGGGTGCGGTGTATCCGAGGCCGGCTTCGATCACCATGCCACCCAGCCAGGCCGACAGCGCGTTACCGAGATTGAAGGCACCGATGTTGACGGCGGAGGCCAGAGTCGGAGCACCCGCGGCCTGGTCCAGGACGCGCTTCTGCAGCGGCGGGACGGTGGCGAAGCCGAGGGCGCCGATCAGCGCGATGGTGATCGCGGCGGCGACCTTGTGGTGCGCGGTGACCGTGAAGAGCGCCAGGACGAGGGCGAGGGCGCTCAGCGTGACGTAGAGCATGGCCATCAGGCGGCGGTCGGCGTAGCGGCCGCCGAGCAGGTTGCCGCCGATCATGCCGAGTCCGAAGAGCACGAGCAGCCAGGTCACGGAGGTGTCCGCGAATCCGGCGACGCGGGTCATCATCGGCGCGATGTAGGTGATGGCGGCGAACACGCCGCCGAAGCCGAGGACGGTCATCGCCATCGCCAGGAGCACCTGCGTGTTGCGGAAGGCGATCAGCTCGTGGCGCAGGCGGACTCCCTGCGGGCGGGGCTGCTCCGGTATGAGCCTGGCGATGCCTGCGAGCCCGACGACGCCGAGCGCCGCGACGATCAGGAACGTGACGCGCCAGCCGAAGTGCTGGCCCACCAGCGTCCCCATCGGCACGCCCACCACGTTCGCGACGGTCAGGCCGGTGAACATCAACGCGATGGCGCCCGCCTTCTTCTGCGGCGCGACCAGATCGGCCGCGACCACCGAGCCGATGCCGAAGAACGCCCCGTGCGCCAGTGAGGCGACGATGCGGCCGGCGAACATCACGCCGAAGGAGGGGGCGAGCGCGGAGATCAGATTGCCCACCGTGAAGAGCCCCATCAGCAGCATCAGCATGCGCTTACGGGGGACGCGGGTGCCCAGGACCGTCATCAGCGGCGCGCCGATGAGGACGCCGACGGCGTAACCGGTGACCAGCAGGCCTGCGGTCGGGATCGTGACCGAGTAGTCGGTGGCGACCTCGGGCAGCAGGCCCATGATCACGAACTCCGTCGTGCCGATCCCGAAGGCACCGATCGCCAGGGCCAGGAGTGCGAGGGGCATGGGTGACCTTCCAGCGGATGTTGCGTACACGTCTAACGCGCTCCGACAATAGTTGCACGAGCCGTTACTTGCAAACGCCTGATATTGCAGCCGTGTCCTATCATGGGCCGTGCGCGGATGCCCACGCTTGTCGCAGCAGGAGGACCCATGACCGCCACGGACGCCGGTCTCGCTCATGGCTGGTACGCCCTGTCCGCGCTGCAGCAGCGGATCGAGACGCACATCGAACGCGCGCTGGAGAGCGGCCACGGCCTGAGCGCGCGCGAGTACTCCCTGCTCGACGTCCTCAGCCACCAGCACAACGGGGAGGGCGGCCACCTGCGCATGCACCAGGTCGCCGACGCGGTGGTCCTCAGCCAGAGCGCGGCCACGCGGCTGGTCTCACGCCTCGAGGACCGAGGGCTCCTGTCCCGCTACCTGTGCCCGACCGACCGCCGCGGCATTTACACCGACGTCACCACGGCGGGCCTCGCCCTGCTCGCCGACGCCCGCCCGACGCACGACACGGCGCTCCGCGAGGCCCTCGACCGCGCGGCCGGCGATCCCCGGCTGCAGCCGCTCGTCGAGGCCGTCGAGGCACTGGACGGCCCAACGGCGCCCTGACGGAGCGGTTCCCGTCGTTCACCGGGAGAAAGCGCGCGGGCGCGGCGCATGAAATGAATTCGCGAATCATTCGGATGGTCTTACCGGCGAATTTCAGGTGCAGCGCACTAGCCGGTGCAGGTCAACGATTGGAACAATCGGACGCGTGAAGTCTGCGATGACGGCTGCGGAGTGGGCGGCCGTGCAGGTCTCTGCCGTGAGAGACGAGCCGGCGGCCCGCCTTGCCCTCGTCAAGCGCAGTTATAACGGCCCGTTCGGTCAGGCCCCACGCCATTTGCCGTATCGGCGGGCGGCGATGTCGTTCATGCGATGGCAGCTCCGGCGCGGCGTGTTGGAGCCGCCGCACGGTATTCGCCCTGGTAGCCCGTGGTGGCGTGCGGTGAACGAGCGGCTGCTGCGCGACGGTTGTGAGGCCGTGGCGATCAGCGGCCGGCTGCCGGGTCCGGTGTCCGCGCACACCGTCAATCACTGGATGTCGTTCGCGAACCACCCGACCGCCCGGCGCTGGTATCGGGCGCATAACGCGAGCGTGGTCGCCGCCTACCTCGAACATCGTGAGCTCGCCGAGGCCGAGAACGCCGCTGAGCGGTTCTTCATGAACGTCGTGCTCTGCCGGGTTCTTTTCACGCACGCACTCGTCGCCGCGCCCCGCCTGTCGCTCGGATGGCTTCGCTCCCTCGCACCCCTGCTGGGGGATCCCAGACTGGGGATGGCCGGGATCTTCCTGAGCTTGTCCCGCGTGCTGCCCGACGCGTATCCGCTCACCGGGGACGTCGGCTCCTACCTCGATCGCGAACTCGGGTTCGGCCGCATGCTGGACTACGGCGTGATCGTGCCCCGGCTCCAGCAGCTCTACGAGTGGTCCGCCCAGGAGCTCGACGCGCCCGGCCTGCTCGGGTGCATCCGCGACGGGAGCATGACCTACGCGTGGCCCTTCGAGGATCGCGGTGTCTGGCACCGGAGGCACTCCCTCACCGTACGGACGGTTCGATACGTGCTGCCGACGCGGCACTCTCGGCGGTTGACCGACAACACCTAGGTTCCTGACTCGCCTTGACCGAACGGTGATCAAATCCTTATCGGATCATTATTCGCCCCATTCATGATCACGATGTCCATTCCCGCCAGAAAGGGACATCGTGCGTACACCCCTACGCCGCGTCACAATGGCCGTCATCGCCGGTATGGCCATGTTCGGCGCGCTCATCCCCGTGGCCAGTGCGGCCACGCCGTCAACCGCCACCCGTCCGGCTCCGCCACGGACCCGCTGGGCGGTCAACCACTCCTCGACTCGAGCGGTGCGCTCGTACTGGACCCCGCGGCGCCTGGCCGCGGCAAGGCCCGCTCCGCTTCCCGCGCGTCCCCGCTCCGCGGGGATCACCGCTTCTCCCGGCGGAACGCCGCGCACCATCCACGCGAGCCGTCCCGCTCGCGCCGCAGGCGGGATACAGGCCAATGCCAGCGTATGGTCGACGGTCGGACGCCTGTTCTTCCACAACCCGGAGAACGGCGGCGACTACGTCTGCACCGCCAACGTCGTGACCAGCAACAACCAGGATGTGATCGCCACGGCGCGTCACTGCGTCATGGATATCAGCACCGGCGCCTGGTACAACAACTTCCAGTTCGCGCCGACCTACAACAAGGGCAACGCCCCGTACGGCTGGTGGACCTGGCGGTCGGCCGGCGTCCGTATCGACGACACCAGCCCCGGTGGTGACAACGCCTTCATCGTGCTCAACACCGGCGGTAACAGCGGCATGCACGTCCAGGGCGCGGTCGGCGGTTCGGGAATCGGCTTCAACTGGTCGACCAACAATTACGCGCACGCGATCGGCATCCCCGCGAGCGTCGACTACGCGGTGTGGTGCGAAGGCACGCCGGCCGACAGCTACAACGGCGGCGTGCACATCCCCAACTGCCAGGGCCTGAGCGGCGGAGCCAGCGGTGGCCCGTTCATCGTCAATTATCAATCCGACGGGTCGGCCGTACAGACCGCCAGCTTCTTCGGCAGCTGGGGCTCGGGCACCGACGGCAACTCCTACTTCGCCTACTACCGCGACGCCGCCTGGAACGTCTACAACGGCGCCCAGAACGCCTGAACCAACGTCGCGGCCCCGAATCTCCCGTTCGGGGCCGCGACGATCGATGAACCGTCTTACTGGTACGTGACGTCGGACTTGGTGACGTGGCAGTACGAGTCGCCCCACCCGTCCTTGAGATACGTGGGCTCGCTGCCCTTCGGTGCGCCCTTGTACTCGGCGCAGACATGCGCGCTCTTGCCGTTGATGAGCGTGATGTGGGTCAGGGTGGCCTGGTCACCCCAGTTGGTGTTGATGCCGACGACGTACTTGGCGCTGTCCAGGATGACGTTGTCGACGACCACCTGCCGCTTGTACGACGTGGAGCAGTTACCGCATGCCCGGTACAGCTTCCCGATCGTCTTCGCGTAGAAGTTCGAGATGTGCACGGTCCCGGAGCCGTTGTGCTGGAACACCTTGTCCGAGGCCGACTTGGCGCCGCCCCCGATGACATAGGAATCGCCGTTGGTGCCCTTGAAGGTGGCGGCGTCCTCGCCGACGTCCTCCCACCACACGTTCTGGATGGTGCACCGGCCCTCGCAGTGCACGCCGTCGCCGGCGGGGGAGCCGATGATGACGTTCTTCAGCGTCGCGCCGTCGGCCAGGTCGAACATCGCGGGCTGACTCTCGCCCTGGCCGCCGTCCCCGACGCAGCAGTAACGCTTCATTCCGCCGTCACGCGTCCCGCTGACCGAGATGGTCTTCGTCACCGTGACGTCGCCCGTCTTGGTCGGCCACGTGGGAACGGTCGCGGCCGACGCGGTCTGTGTCACGACGAACGCCGCCGTGACCGCCACGATGGCTACCCAGATCGCCGCGAACAAGCCGGCTCGCCGCCTGCTTCGTGGGTGCATCGCTGCCTCTCCTCTCTCGCTCGCGGCGCACGAGGTGCCACTCGTGCGCATGCGGACGATTGGATTGGGAAAGCGTTTTCCCGATTGCGGCAGAGCGTATGTGGCGTCGATGATCGACACAACGCGCAGGCCGGGGAACAATTACTGGATCACCGGGAACCGCCCGCATATCCGCATGCCCTGGTGAGCGGATTCCTCCAGCGCTCACGGGGTACGTCACCGCGTTTCGCCGCCGCCGTCCATCCGTGCGACGACCACCCCGGGCTTGAAAGTTTCAGGGCTTCGATCGGTCCGGTGCGGCGATCGCATATGTATCGCTCCCCATAACACTTTGCCGGCCGATCCTGCTCAGTCCCGCGGCTTGCGCCAGACGATGCTGTAGCGCCACAGGAGGTGCCGGCGGTACCGGGAACCGGGCAGGATCTCCGCGGCCAGCGCTCGCATTTCCGTGTACGTCACCGGCGGCGGCCACACGACGGGGGACGGGTGGTGCCAATGGCCTTTCAAGGCACGGTGGAAGGTGCCGACGACGACGGAGGCGAGGTCGCGCGGCAGGTCGCCGGGCATGGTGCCGCGTGCGAGGCCGACGACGGCCAGGACACCGCCGGGGCGCACCAGGTCGCGCATGCGGGTCAGCCCGGCGGCGGCGTCCACGTGGTGCAGGGTGGCCACCGACGCGACGACGTCGAACGAGGCGGGCTCGAAGGGATGGGTGAGGAAATCATCGCGGATGTAGTCGACGTCGTCCGGGTACTCACGGGCCTGGTCGAGGCTGGGCGCGTCGAGGTCGATGCCGGTGACGTGCGGCACGGTCCGCCGAAGCGCGCGGGCGAGCATGCCCTCGCCACAGCCGATATCGAGGGCGCGCTGGGCGCCATCGGGGACCGCGCCGAGAATGCGGGGGTGGTAATGGATGTTGTGGTTCCACCGCCTGCCGTTCTTCGCTGTCATGCGATCATCCTGCCGGACACGGCGACACGAGGTCCTGGTCATGATCGACAAGGGATGGACGGACGCGGAGTGGCCGCGGTGCCGCCACCGGTGGGCGCGTCAAACGCCCTGGTCACCGGGGCGTGAGTCGTCTTCCAGCGCCTGGATCGCGCCGAGCAGGCCGCGCAGGCCTGTTCTTTCGCGCTCGGTGTCGGCGGGGTCGAACAGCCAGTCGGCGACCGGTACGTCGGTCTCCGGGTCGCTGGTCTCGGTCACGGTCAGTTCCTCCTCGACCTCGATCTCCAGCTCGTACAAGACGCCGTCTTCGCCGTTCGGGGTGCTCATGATCGTCCTTTCGGCCGTGGGGTGCGGCTCCGCCGGGGCACCGTTCAGCACCGGTCGCCAGCTAAGACCGGACAGCCGCACCGCCTGTGACAGCCTTCGCGGAATTCGTTCGTCACAGATCGGGGCCCGCATTGCCGGACGCGGCGACGATGTGACCCTGACCTGGCCTTATCGGCGGCGGTCAGGCACGTTCGGAGCCGGACCCGGGGTCCGGCGACTCCGGCCGCGTGCGGGAGATCCCCGCGAGCTTGGCGGGGTTCATCACCCACATGATCTGGTCGATGCCCTGTTCCGACGCGCTGACCGTCAGCAACACGACGGCGGTGTCATCGCGTGAGACCAGCACGCCTGGCCGTCCGTTCGCTTCGACCCACGCGGTCGCCGTTCCAGGCCAGAACTTTGATGCCCATCCCGCGATGAACTTCGCGACCTGGGTTCGGCCGACCATGGGTCGCCGCGCGGCCTCGCGTGCGACTCCTCCGCCGTCGGAGTAGCTGACGACGTCGGCGGCGAAGAGCTCTTCCAACGCGGCCAGGTCACCGGTCTGGGCCGCCGCCAGGAAGGTCTCCAGCAGGCGCCGGTGCGCCCCGGAGCTCACCGGCGTGCGGCGCCCGGCGGCCAGATGTCTGCGCGCGCGGCTCACCAGCTGGCGGGTGTTGGCCTCGCTCAGCTGAAGGATCTCCGCGATCTGTCCGTAGGGGTAGTCGAAGGACTCTCGGAGCACGTACGCCGCGCGTTCGGTGGGTGAGAGTTTCTCCAGCAGGAACAGGACCGCCAGCTCCAGTTCCGCACCCAGCTCGGCTCCGGCCTGCGGATCGGCGCTGGTGTCCACGGGCTCGGGAAGCCACGGGCCGACGTAGGCCTCCCGCCGCTTGCGAGCCGACTGTGCGACGTTGATCGCGAGCCGGGTCGTGGTCGTCGCGAGGAACGCCGCCGGATCCAGGACGGCCGTGCGGTCGGTGGTCTGCCACCGCACCCAGGCCTCCTGCACGACGTCCTCGGCCTCGGCCGAACTGCCGAGCATCCGGTACGCGATCCCGAACAGACGCGGCCGCAACCCGACGAAGACCGAAGCAGCCTCATCCAGTGCGCCCGAGTCCCCCGACTGCGCGACCACGATCACCTCCCCACGGCGCCTCCGTTCGCCCAGCCTACAAAGGCCCTGTGATCGCACGACCCCCGGCACCGCCGGTGCGCTCAGCTCGTCGGATGGGGGGAGGACGTGCCGCCGGGAGCGAGTTCGGTCGATGGTCGGTCCGGAGGGCGTGTGACTTCTTCGAAGCCACCGCTGGGGAGTTGCCGGATCAGTCCGGTCTCAACACCATGCTCTGCCTCGTCGCGTTCCCGTTGCCGCAGTCCGAGGCAGAGTCGCCGGGTGACGACGAAGGCCAGCGGCGGCCCCGCGATCACGGCGACGCGGAAGAAGACGGTGAGCGCGGTCAGCGACAGATCGAAGTGCGTGGCGAACTGGTCGTTCGAGGCCGCCGCCCACAGGAGCCCGTAAAAGGTCACTCCGGAGGCGCCGAGCGCCGTCCGGTTCGCCGCATCGCGTGGGCGATCCAGCAGGTCGTGCGCGCGGCGGTCACCGGTGATCCGGCGCTCGATCACCGGATAGGCGGCCAGGAACGTGAAGAAGATCCCCGGGACGATGATCCCGGGGACGAGCACCGCGAGGGTGAGGGGGTGCCCGAACACCGTGGGTTCCCAGTTCGGCATGATCCGCAGGCCGCCGTCGAGGAAGCCCATGTACCAGCCGGGTACGGCGCCCGAGGTGATCGAACCGGGCTCGAAGGGGCCGTACAGCCAGATCGGGTTGATCTGTGCGACCGACCCGAGGAACACGAGGGTCGCGCAGGTGGCGGCGAAGAGCGCTCCGAGGGCGACCAGGCGAGTGCGGCGGCTGATGGGGCGCGGCAGCCGGTTCGGAAAACGGGTGTGTCCATGCCGCCGCACGAGCGCGTAGCGCAGCGCCAGCAGCGCGACGATGAGCACGCTGACGATGAGATGCGCTCCGTACAGGCGGGGGATGATCTTTTCGCCGGGGAAGTCGCCGCCGAACAGCCAGAGCGTCAGGTAGGTGCCGATCAGCGGAATCGACTGCATGACCCCCTGGATGAGGCCGAGGCTGCCGCCGGAAAGCTGGTCGTCGGGCAGCACCGTGCCGGTGACGCCGGCGCCCATCCCCAGCACCAGCAGCCCCACCCACGTCAGCCAGTTGAGCAGGCGGGGGCGACGGAACGCGCCGGTGAAGAACATGCGCAGCAACTGCAGCGTCACCGCGGCGATGAAGATGAGGGCGGCCCAGTGGTGGATCTGCCGCACCAGCAGGCCACCGCGAACGTCGAAGCTGAGATTCAGGGTCGAGGCGTACGCCTCGCTCATCCGGACGCCCCGCAGCGTCGGATACGCGCCGCCGTAGACGGTCCGCTTCATGCTGGGGTCGTAGAACCACATGAGGAAGCAGCCGGTGAGGAGCAGCACGATGAACGCGTACGCGGCGATCTCAGCGAACATGAACGACCAGTGGCTCCGGTCCGCTCCCCGTGCGTACCGCGACCTACGACTCATCGGTCCCCCAAATGTCAGCGTCGAACGGGACGTCACACATGAAGACCGATCCGCGCTCACATTTGTGACATCACTGACCCCGATGTGTCGCAGGTCATGCCGCCTGCCTCAAGGTCAGGAGGCGGGGACGGTGAGGCCGGTGGCCAGGTGGTCGAACGCCTGGCCGATGAGCAGTCGCAGGCCCTCGAGCCCCGTATCCGGAGACCAGGCGGTGAAGGCGACGCGGAAAACCGAGATCGTCGCTCCCGCGAGCAGCCGCGGATAGAGGCTGTCCGCCGGGCACCCGATGCGATCGGTGAGTGTGTCGACGAGTCTGGTCTCGACGCGGAAGGACGCGTCCACGATCTTCGTCCTCAACTCGGGACACGCGCTGAACAGCTGCTTGCGCGCGGGCCAGCCGGTCTGCGCGGCGAAGCTGGGCAGGGTGTCGTCCATCGCTCGGCGCAGGGCGGTGAGTGGTGGTTCGTGCGACGGCCGCGCGGCGACTCTCGAGGCGAACTCGTCACTGAGGCGCTGGTCCCAGGCGAAGACCGCCGCCTCCTTGCTCTCGAAGTAGTTGAAGAAGGTCCGGCGGGAGACCCGGGCGGCTTCGCAGATGTCGTTCACGGTGACCGCCGAGGGACCGTGCTCCAGGAAGAGCCGGATGGCGGCGGCGCGCAGGGCCTCGCGAGTCTCGGTCTTCTTACGCTCACGTAGCCCTGGCACCGCACCCTGCACGTTGATCGAGTCCTCTCGCCGCCGACGAGCGCCAGCGTACTCTCGGCAGAGTGGTTGCACCCGTGCATTAATGCATCAGTGCACAATTCGCTAAGCTCGCCCGTATGGCATCTGCGCATGCAAAGAGGACACCTGCCGGCGGGATCGTGCGAACACTCGTGATGGGGCTCTGGCTCCCCGCGATCTTCCTGGCCGGACTGCTCTGTTCCTTCCTGCCGGCCTTCCACCACCCGACGCCGCACCACATCAAGATCGCGGTCGCCGCTCCGCCGGCCGCGACGGCGCAGCTGCAGCAGCGACTCGACACCGCGGTCCCGGGCGGCTTCACCCTGCGGGCGGTCGACTCCGCCGCCGAGGCGCGCTCCGCCGTCCTGAACGGCGACGCGGTGGCGGCGTTCGCGCCGGCTCCGCACCATCCGCAGCTGTACGGCGCCAAGGCGGACGGTGTCGCCATGGAGACGATCGTTCACCAGGTCTTCACCGCCGCGGCCCAGAGCGCCGGCGCCACCCTCGACTTCCACGAACTGGTCCCGACCAGGCCGGGCGACACCATGGGCACCAGCCCGTTCTACCTGCTGATGGCCTGCACTCTCCCCGCCTACTTCCTGGTGGTCACCATGCAGCGCGCGGTGGGCTTCAGCCGTCGGGCGCATGTGGCCACGTTGGTCGGAGGCGGCGCCGCCGCCGCCCTCGCCTGTTACCTCACCGGCGCGTACGGGATGGACGCGATCCCGCACCATCCGCTCGCCCTGCTGTACCTGTTCATGCTGACGCAGTCCGTATCGCTGACGTCCTACGGACTCGTGTCCTTTCTCGGCCCGCTCTTCCCAGCGGCCTCCGTCACGCTGTTCATCATGCTCAGCGTGCCCTCCAGCGGCGGCACGGTCCCCGTCGACCTACTCCCGGACTTCTTCCGCTTCATCCATCCCGTCCTGCCGATGGGCAACGCCGCCGACGCCCTGCGCAACGTCGACTACCTGGGCGACCGGCAACTGGGCCGGCCCACCACGGTGCTCTGCGCGTGGATCGCGCTCGGTGCCGCTCTCATCGTGCTCGGGTACGTCAAGCACCTGCGCCGGCTCGTCCGCGAGGCGCGAGCCGGCGTGACGGAATATGTCCCGGTGCCTCCCGCGGAAGATCCCACCGCGGAACTCCCCGAGCCGGTCGCCCTCCCTCCGCGCCGGCACCATTTCGGCGAGCAGCCGCCGATGCTGACCGGGAGGGTCAGTGGTACTTTCGGAGAACCGCTGCCGGGCGTCACGATCACGGTCACCGATCCGCACGGCCGCCAACTCCTCCATACGCGTACGGACCGTAACGGCGAGTACGCGGCCACGGGCTTCCACGACGGTTTCGCCGTCGTCGTCGCCGGTGCCCCCGGCCGTCAGCCGGTCGCCACGCGCCTGCTGCTCAGCCCGGAAACACCTCTGAACCAGGACTTCGTCCTGATGCCGCACCAACCGGCCGTTCCAGGACATGCGAGCAGCCATCGAGCGACCACTTAGTTCCAAGTGATGGGTAGGTAGGCGATGTTGGACGTCTATGAGGCGGTAACGAGTCGACGGGCGGTTCGCGGATTCTCCGACAGGTATGTCCGGAGGGAGGTGCTGGAGCGCGTGCTGTCCGCCGCGGCCTGGTCGCCGTCCGGATCGAACCTCCAGCCATGGCACGCCTACGTGCTGACCGGTGGGCCGCTGGCCGAGCTCAAGAAGCGCGCCGGCGCGCGCGTCGCCGCAGGCGACCCTTGGGACGAGCGGGAGTACGAGATGTACCCGCCCGAACTGAAGTCCCCGTACCGCGAGCGCCGGTCCGCCTTCGGCCAGGAGCGCTACAGCGCACTCGGTATTCCCCGCGAGGACTGGGAGGCGCGCCAGAGGGCGGCCTCCGCGAACTGGGACTGCTTCGGCGCACCCGCCGCCCTGTTCTGCTACATCGACCGCGACCTGGGCCGGCCCCAATGGGCCGACGTCGGCATGTATCTACAAACCGTCATGCTGCTGCTCCGCGCCGAGGGGCTGCACAGTTGCCCTCAGATGGCGTGGTCGGTGTATCGCAAGACCGTCGCCGAGATCCTCTCACCCCCCGACGAGCTCATCCTCTTCTGCGGCATGTCGATCGGGTTCGAGGACGGCACGGAGGGTCACGTCCGTACGGGCCGGGCGCCGCTCGACGAGACGGTCACGTTCGTCGAGAGTTAGCACGCCCAGGCGCCCGGCCGCCGTACGGATGACCGTTGGCTACCTTTCTTCGTATGTCATCGAATGGTGCGTCCTCAACGTCCCGGGGGTATGCGAAGGGCCGTGCTCGTCGCCGGGAGATCCTCCTCGCCGCGCTCAACGCGTTCGCCGAGCAAGGCTTCCGGGCGACGTCGATGCGGGAGATCGCGGAGATGGTCGGGCTGAGCCAGGCCGGCCTGCTGCACCACTTCTCGTCAAAGGACGAGCTGCTGGAAGAGGTGCTGCGGCTACGGGATGAAGAGCAGGAGGCGTTCAACGAGCGGTTCGGGCGCCGCGACGGCCTGAACGCGGTCCGGTACCTGATCGACCTGGTCGAGCTGAACGCCCGCCAGGTCGAACTGGTCCGGCTCTACACGGTGCTGGCCGGGGAGTCGGTGGGGGCCGGGCATCCGGCGCGGCCGTACTTCCTCCAGCGGTACACCACGATCCGCGAACGCGTCGCGAGCCGCCTGCGGGACGCCCGCGACTGCGGGGAGATCCGGGCCGACGTCGACCTGTCGGCCGCGGCCTCGGTGCTCATCGCGGCGATGGACGGCCTGCAGATCCAGTGGCTGCACGACCCGGACGCGGTGGACATGAGGACGGCGTTCGCGGACTTCCTGGAGGCCTACCTGCGCGGACTGGCGCCGGAACCGTAAAAGTAACGAAGCGGTAACAAACTATTCACTTGATTGGTTTTCTCTGCCTACACTCCATCGCACCCACCTGACGTGGGCGGATGTGGCGCCGGCGACGGCGCAGGAAGGCAGGGCCACTCATGGAGTTCGGCTCGACAGGCCGGGAACTCTCCCGGCGGGCCGCGCTGCTCGGCATGGCCGGGGTCGGCGCGGCCGGTGTCGCCGGATGCCGGCTGGCGGTGGACGAGGCCCGCGGCGCCGTGGGCGGCGGTCCCCGCCGCGGCGGCACACTCGTCATGGGCGTGAACATCGACGCCAAACCCGCAGCCGTGCAGTCACAGGGACCCATCAGCATCGCCTGGCGCGGCCTCGTGTTCGAGCCGCTGACGTCGTACGACTCCGCGGGCGTGCCGCAGCCGGTGCTGGCCCGATCGTGGGAGCTCGGCGACGGCGGCCGTACGGTCACCCTGCACCTGCGGGACGACGTACGGTTCCACTCCGGACGGCCGATGACCGCGCAGGACGTGATCTTCTCCCTGCGCCGGACCACACAGCCGGTGGCGCAGTCGCAGGTCAAGCCGATCGCCCTGCTCATCGACGACATGAGCGCGCCGGACCCCCACACGGTGCGGCTCCGGCTGAAGCGGCCGGCCGCGAACCTGTTCGACCTCTTCCAGTACGCGATGATCGTGGACAGCGAGAGCGCGGCGGGCATCGCGAGCGGCCGGGCGATGATCGGCACCGGTCCGTTCGTGTGGAAGTCGTGGACGCCGGGGTCGCAGCTCACGCTGGTGCGCAACCCCGCGTACCGGGTGCCCGGGCGGCCGTACCTCGACCGCGTCGAGCAGCCGGTGTTCACGGACCCGACGGCGCTGGTGACCGCGGTGCGCGGCGGGCGCGCGCACGTGGTGTTCGGCATCACGCCGCTGGACGCCCGGGGGCTGTCGAAGGACGAGCGGTTCCACGTCAACCGGGGGATCTCGCTCGCGTACGTCTTCGGCCTGAACACCTCGACCCCGCCGTTCAACGACCCGCAGGTCCGGCGGGCGGTCGCGTACGCGATCGACCGCGAGCGCATCGTCAAGCAGGTCTTCGCCGGCTACGGCGACACGAGCAGCCTGTGGTGGAGCCGCAAGGAGCCGGGCTGGGACGCCGCGCAGGCCGCCGCGTACCGCTACGACCCGGCCCGCGCGAAGGCGATGCTCCGCCAGGCCGGGGTGGCGGGGACCCAGGTGACCATCGACGTGATCAACACCCTGGGGGTGATGAGCACGGCGCAGATCGTCCGCTACGACCTGGAGGCGGCGGGTCTGCGGGTGGCGACCAGGGTGTACGAGAACGTGGACTTCAGCAGTCGCCTGGTCAAGGGGGCGCTGGGGCAGGCGTACCTGAACAGCATCGGCATGGCGGACATGTCGGCGGCCACCATCGTCAGCGCCAGCCCGATGCTCACCCCCGGCCACAACCCGTCCCACTTCACCACGCCCGAGTACGGCGCCGCGGTCAACGCCGCGCTCACCGCCTCGGCCGCCGACCGCCCGGCGGCGGTGCGGCGGCTGGCCGCCTACATGGAGGACCAGGCGTTCATCCACTCGCTCGGCATGTCGAACTCGATCAGCGTGCAGTCCCAGCGTGTCCGGGGGCTCCGGTTCGACGTCGTGGGCAGCTTCCTCCTCGACAGCACTTACCTGGTGTGATCATGACGAGATTCCTGGTGCGCCGGCTTCCCTCGGCCCTGCTGGTGCTGTTCGCCACGTCGATCCTCGCGTTCGTTCTTCCCCGGCTGGCGCCGGGGGACCCGGCGGTGGCCGCCGCCGGCCCCGACGCCAGTGCGGCCGACATCGCCGCCATCCGCCGGGACCTCGGCCTCAACCGGCCGCTCGCCGAGCAGTACTTCCACTGGATGGGCGGCATCTTCACCGGTGACTTCGGGCGGTCGTACGCCACCGGCAGGCCGGTGACCGAGCTCATGGGCAGCCGGCTGGGCAGCACCATCCAGCTCGCCGTGCTGGCGGCCGTGTTCATGGTCGTGATCGGCATGGCGCTCGGAGTGGCCGCGGGCTCGGCCCGGCGCCGCTTCGCCAAGAGCGTGCTCGACGTGGCGTGTTCCGTGCTGCTCGCGGTGCCGCCGTTCCTCACCGGCCTGCTTCTGGTGCTGCTGCTCGGCGTGGCCTGGACCGTACTTCCGGTGAGCGGCGAGGTGTCGATGTTCACCGACCCGGAGATCGGCGTGCAGTACCTGCTGCTGCCCGCCTTCGCGCTGGCCCTGCCGCAGGCCGCGCAGATCGCCCGGCTGCTGCAGAGCGCGATGTGGCAGTCGCGGTCGGAGGAGTTCGTGCAGACCGCGATCGCCAAGGGCGCCTCGCCCCTCCGGGTGACGTTGCGGCACGTGCTCCGCAACTCCATGGCGAGCGCGCTGGTGAGCCTCGGGATGCGGATCGGCGAGCTGCTCGGCGGAGCCATCGTCATCGAGGCCATCTTCGCCCGCAGCGGCCTCGGCGCACTGGCCGTGACCAGCGTCAACCAGCGCGACTACCTGGTACTGCAGGCGATGATCCTGTTCGCGGTGGCCATCGCGGTGATCTTCCAGCTGCTCACCGAGATCGCGCTGTCCGTCCTCGATCCCCGAATCCGGTTGGAAGGCGCGACCGCATGACGACGACCATTCAGGCGGCACCACCGGTCGCCCAGGAGACGGTACGGGAGGGCTGGCGGCGCTACCTCACCGCGGTGCGCAGGCCGCGGGGCGCGTTCGCCCTGAGCCTGCTGGCCCTGCTCGTGCTGGCGGCCCTGCTCATACCGCTGTTCTCGCACGGCTACGACCAGCAGTCCTCCGACACCTTCCTGTCCCCGTCGTGGCGGCACCCGTTCGGCACGGACGAGCTCGGCCGCGACGTGTTCACCCGGACCCTGTACGGCCTCCGCTCCGACCTCGTGCTGCTGTTCGTCGGCGTGCCGGTCAGCATGGTGCTGGGCACCACGCTCGGCGTCCTCGGCGCCGTGTCCCGGACGGCCGGGATGTTCATGCAGCGGGTGTTCGACATCATCATCGGGTTCCCCAGCCTGATCCTCGGCATCGTGATCGTGCTGATCATGCAGCCCGGCCTCTGGGCCCTGCTGGTCACCATCGTGATCTACGGCCTGCCCGGGTTCGGGCGCCTGGCACGGGCGGCGATGCTGGCGCAGGAACGCCGAGAGTACGTGCAGGCCGCGCGGGTGCTCGGGATCTCGCGGCGGAAGGTGCTGGTCCGGCACATCCTGCCGAACTCCATTGACGCGATCATCGTGCACGCCGCGATCTCGATGGTGACCGCGGTCTTCCTGGAGACCGGGCTGTCGATCGTCGGCCTGGGCATCCAGCCGCCGCAACCCTCACTGGGCATGCTGCTCAACACCGGGGTCCGGTTCCTGTCGCTGGCACCGATGTACGTGCTCGGGCCGACCCTGGTCCTCATCCTGCTGGCCCTGTCGTTCAGCCTGCTCTCCGATGCCCTCAACGAGGCGGTGACGCGGAAATGACCGTGTTGGAAGTCAACGACCTGCGGGTCCAGTTCGGATCGACCGTCGCCGTCGACGGGGTGTCACTGCGGGTGGACCGTGGCCGGATCGTCGCCCTGGTCGGCGAGTCCGGTTCCGGCAAGTCGGTCACCGCCCGCACGATCATGCGGATGGTGCCGGAGCCCGGCCGGATCACCGGCGGGACGGTGCGGTTCGAGGGACGGGACCTGCTCACCCTGCGCGAGCGCGAGATGCGGTCGATCCGGGGCCAGCGGATCGCGATGGCGTTCCAGGACCCGCACGCGTCGCTGAACCCGGTCGCGACGGTCGGCGCCCAGGTCGCCGAGGCGCTCATCGTGCACGGCACGCCGCACCGGAAGGCCCGGGAGCACGCCGTGGAGCTCCTCGCGCTCGTCGGCATTCCGGACGCCGAACGCCGGGCCGGGGAGTACCCGCACCAGTTCTCCGGCGGTATGCGGCAGCGGGTGGTCATCGCGATGGCGCTGGCCCACGAGCCGGCGCTGCTCGTCGCCGACGAGCCCACCACGGCGCTGGACGTGACGGTCCAGGCGCAGATCCTGCGGCTGCTGGCCGAGCTGCGCGACCGGATCGGGGTCGCGGTGCTGCTGATCACCCACGACATGGGCGTGGTCGCCGAGCTGTGCGACGAGCTCGCGGTGATGTACGGCGGCCGGATCGTCGAGACCGGGACGGTCGCCGACGTGTTCGCCGCGCCGGCCCACCCGTACACGCGGGACCTGCTGCGGGCGATGCCCCGGCTGGACGACGTCGCCGGGCGGCGCCTGTTCGCGATCCCGGGGCAGCCGCCCGACCCGGCGACGCTGCCGCAGGGCTGCGCCTTCCACCCGCGTTGCGCCCGCGCCGAGGACACCTGCCGCACCACGCGGCCCGCCCTCACGTCCTTGGACGGCGGACGCGAGGCCGCGTGCTGGTTCCCCGTGACCGAGGACCAGGCCGCCGCCGAGCCCCTGGAAGCGACCGAGCGGGCCGTCGCCGCCGACCGGCCGCCGGTCCTGGAGATCGACGGCCTGCGCGTGAACGTCGGCAGTCGGCGCGGCCCGGTGTACGCCGTCGACGGCGTGAGCCTGCGGGTACGCGCCGGCGAGACGGTCGGCCTGGTGGGGGAGTCCGGCTGCGGCAAGTCCACCCTCGCCCGTACCGCGGTGGGCATCAACCGGGCCGCCGCCGGCACCATCACGATCCAGGGTCAGGACCCGGGCACGGCCTCCCATCGCGCCCTGCAGTACGTGTTCCAAGATCCCTACGCGTCCCTCAACCCCCGCCGCACCGTCCGGCAGGTGCTCGACGAGGCCCTGGAGGTGCGCGGCGTGCCGCCGGCCGAGCGCCGGGAGCAGTCGGTGAAGCTGCTGGAGCTGGTCGGGCTGGCCGAACGGCACCTCGACCGGTTCCCGCACGCCTTCTCCGGCGGTCAGCGGCAGCGCATCGCCGTCGCCCGGGCGCTCGCGGTCGAGCCGCCGGCCTGATCCTCGACGAGCCCGTCTCGGCCCTGGACGTCTCGATCCAGGCGCAGATCATGAACCTGCTGGCCGACCTGCGTGACCGGCTCGGCCTGGGCTACCTCTTCATCGCGCACGACCTGGCGGTGGTGCGCAACATCAGCGACCGCGTCGCGGTGATGTACCTCGGCAAGATCGTGGAGACCGGGCCGGCCGAGCGGCTGTACCGGGAGCCGCTGCATCCGTACACGGTGTCCCTGCTGTCGTCCTCTCCCTCGGTGGACGCGCCGAGGGAGAGGATCGTGCTCACCGGCGACCTGCCCAGCCCGAAGAACCCTCCGTCGGGCTGCCGGTTCCGTACGCGCTGCCCGATCGGCCCGCTGGCCCACCCCGACCGCACGATCTGCGTGGAGAAGGCGCCGGAGCTGCCGCCCGGCGCGGACGACCGGCACGGGGCGGCCTGCCACTTCCCGGGCGAAATGCACAAGAAGCTGCTCGCGGAAGGAGCGCTGGCCGGATGACCGATCGACCGGACATCGTGCTGATCCTCGCCGACGACCTCGGCTACTCCGACCTGGGGTGCTACGGCGGCGAGATCGAGACGCCCAACCTCGACGCGCTCGCCCGCGACGGCGTGCGCATGACCCACTTCACGACGACCGCCCGGTGCAGCCCGTCGCGGGCCTCGCTGCTGACGGGCCTGCACCCGCACCAGACCGGGATCGGCGTGCTGAACGGCGACGACGGGCCGGGCGGCTACCCGGGAAGCCTCAACGACCGGTGCCTGACCATGGCCGAGGTGCTCGGGGCGGCCGGATACGCCACGTGCATGAGCGGCAAGTGGCACCTCGCCCACGCGATGGACGAACCGTCGGATGCATGGCCCACCCGGAGGGGGTTCCAGCGGTTCTACGGCACTCCCGGCGGGGGCGGAAACTACTTCGCGCCGTTCCGGCTCACCCGGGGGGAGCAGGACGTCTCGGAAGAGGCGCGCACCGACCCGGACTTCTACTACACCGACGCCATCACCGACGCCGCGGTCGACTTCGTCCGGACGACCCCATCGGAACGGTCGCTGTTCTGCTACGTGGCCTACACCGCGCCGCACTTCCCGCTGCACGCGCGGGAGAGCGACATCGAGCGCTGCGCCGGCCGGTACCGCGAGGGCTGGGACGTGGTGCGGGCGCGCCGCGTGGCGAAGATGCGGGACCTGGGGATCCTCCCCGAGGACGTCGCGCCGAGCCCGCGCGACCCGGAGGTCCCGGCGTGGGAGGACGTCGAGCACCTCGCGTGGGAGCAGCGGCGGATGGAGGTCTACGCCGCGCAGGTCGAGTGCATGGACCGCGGGATCGGCCGGATCGTCGAGGCGCTGCGCGCCGCCGGGAGGCTGGAGAACACCCTGCTGGTCTTCCTGTCCGACAACGGCGGCTGCGCCGAGGAGTTCCCGGTCGGGCTCGGCAGCGAGTACGCCGCGCGCGGGTTCAAGGCCGTGCCCGCCGCCACCGGTGACGGCCGCGAGATCTACGTGGGTAGCCGGCCGGACCGTATGCCGGGCGGCGAGGACGTCTACATGATGTACGGGCGGGGCTGGGCGAACGTCTCGAACACGCCGTTCCGCATGTTCAAGCGGTGGGCGCACGAAGGGGGCATCGCCGACCCGTTCATCGCGCACTGGCCGCGTGGGCTCGGCGAGCGCGCGGGCGAGATCGTCCACACGCCGCACTACCTGCCCGACTTCATGCCGACGGTGCTCGAGGTGACCGGGGCCTCCTACCCCGACTCGTTCCCCGGCCGGTCACCGCTGCCGCTGGAGGGGCACAGCATGTTCGGCTCCTGGCACGGCACGCCGGATCCGGGGGAGCGGTACCAGTTCTACGAGCACATCGGCAACGCCGCCGTACGCCGCGGGCGATGGAAGCTCGTCCGCGAATACCCCGGCGACTGGGAGCTGTACGACCTCGACGCGGACCCGGTCGAAGGCGCCGACCGCGCCGCCGACCACCCGGACCTGGTGCGCGAGCTCGCCTACGCGTGGGCCGAGTGGGCGCATCGCTGCGGAGTCGTACCACGGGAACGGATCCTCGAGCTCACGCGCTGGGGCATCGCCGCCCGCGTCTGACGATCACCACCGAAAGGAATTCGATGCTGGACGCCCTTGTCGCCGAGCTCGACCTGGAACAGAAGGTAAGGCTGCTCACCGGGGGGACCTTCTGGGGCACACACGCCGAGCCGGCGGTGGGACTCCGCTCGATGCTCATGTCCGACGGCCCGTCCGGGGTACGCGGTGAGCACTGGGACGAACGCGACCCGTCGCTGAGCCTGCCGTCGGCCTCGGCGCTGGCGGCCACCTGGGACGTCGCCTTCGCGGAGCGGTACGGCGCGGTGCTGGCGGCGCAGGCGCGCGCCAAGGGCGTGCACGCCGTGCTCGGGCCCACGATCAACCTGCACCGCAGCCCGCTCGGCGGCCGGCACTTCGAGTGCTTCTCCGAGGACCCCCTGCTGTCCGGCGCGCTGGCCGTCGGGTTCGTGCGCGGTGTGCAGCGATACGGCGTCGCCGCGGTGCCCAAGCACTATGTGGCCAACGAGTCCGAGACCGACCGGTACACCGCCGACGTGCGCGCGGACGAGCGCACCCTTCGCGAGATCTACCTCGCGCCGTTCGAGATGGCCGTGCGCGAGGGCGGGGCCTGGGCGGTCATGTCGGCCTACAACTCGGTCAACGGCACCACGATGAGCGAGAACGACCTGCTGCGCGACCCGCTCTCGACCGAGTGGGGCTTCGCCGGCCCGGTGGTCTCGGACTGGACGGCCGTGCACAGCACCGAGGCCAGCGCGCTCGCCGGACAGGACCTGGCGATGCCCGGCCCGAACGGTCCGTGGGGCGCCGCCCTGGTCGAGGCGGTACGAGCGGGGCGCGTGCCGGAGGCGGTCATCGACGAGAAGGTACGCCGCATCCTGTGGCTCGCCGCCAAGGTCGGCGCGCTGGGCGAGGTGACCGCCGCCTCGATGACACCGCCCTCGGACGACGGGTTCGCGCGAGAGGCGGCCGCGGACGGCATGGTGCTGGTGCGCAACCAGGGCGAGCTGCCCTGGCCCTCGGCGGGCCCGGGGTCGATCGCGGTGATCGGGCAGGCGGCCGAGGTCGCGCGCACCCAGGGCGGCGGCAGCGCCCGGGTGGTGCCGCTCGCGGTCGTGCCGCCGCTGCGAGGACTGCGGGAGGCACTGCCCGAGGCCGAGATCCGGTACGAGCGCGGCACGGTCATCACCGACGGCCCCCTGCCGCTGCCCCTGCACACGCTGACCAACCCGGTCACCGGCGAGCCCGGCGTACGAGCCCGCTTCCTCGACGCGGACGGCAACGAACTCCTCGCCGAGGACCGCGGCTCGACCGATCTCCTCTGGTTCGGCGGCGGCCCGCCGGAATCTACGACGCTGGAGCTCAGCACGCGGTACCGGCCCGAGGCGACCGGGCGCACGCACCTCGGCGTCGCCTCTGTCGGCCGCAGCACCATCTTCGTCGACGGCGCCGTCGTGCTGGAAGCCGACCTGACCGGCGGGGACACGATCATGGGGGCCGGGCTGTTCGCCCCGCCTTCGACCTCGGCGCCCGTGCACCTCACGGCGGACCGGCCGGTCCTGCTCCGCGTCGTGCACGACCTGACCTCCCGCGTCGGCGGCCGTACCTCGTCGGTGTCGCTGTCGTTCGGCGTCGAGGTGCGCGCCGACGACGAGGACGCCGAGATCGCCCGCGCCGTCGAGGCCGCGCGCACGGCCGAGGTCGCGGTGGTGGTCGTGGGCACCACCGCCAAAGTCGAGAGCGAGGGCGTCGACCGTACCTCGCTGGTGCTGCCCGGCCGGCAGGACGAGCTCGTGCGCGCGGTCGCCGCCGTCAACCCGCGGACCGTGGTGGTGGTCAACTCCGGCGCTCCGGTGCTGATGCCGTGGCGGGACCAGGTCGCGGCGATCCTGCTCACCTGGTTCCCCGGGCAGGACTTCGGGCACGCGCTCGCGGACGTCCTCCTCGGCGTCGCCGAACCCGGCGGCCGGCTGCCCACCACCTGGCCCGCCGCCGAGGCCGACGTGCCCGTGCTGTCCACCCGTCCCGTGGACGGCGGGCTCGACTACGCCGAGGGCGTGCACGTCGGTCACCGGGGCTGGCTGCGGGCCGGCCGCGAGCCCGCGTATCCCTTCGGCCACGGCCTGGGCTACACGACCTGGCGCTTCGACGATCTCGTGGTGCCCGAGTCGGTCGACGCGGGCGAGCCGCTGCCGGTGACCGTGCGGGTCACCAACACCGGGGACCGTGCCGGCAAGCAGGTGGTGCAGGTCTACCTCTCCCGGCCGGAGAGCGAGATCGACCGGCCGATGCGCTGGCTGGCCGGGTTCGCCGTGGTACGGGCCGAGGCGGGGGAGACCGTCGAGGCGGACGTCGAGGTCGGCGCGCGTGCGCTGGCGCACTGGGACGGCGCGTGGCACTACGAGTCCGGCGCGTTCCTGGTGCATGCCGGAGCCTCGAACACGGATCTGCCGCTGACCGGAAAGGTGGAGACGCTGCGGGTCCCCGACCGGAAGGATGCGAAATGAGCGCCGGGCGGCCGAACGTCGTCGTCTTCGTACCCGACCAGCTGCGGGCCGACGCGGTGGGCGCCTTCGGCAACCCGCACGTCCGGACGCCGAACATCGACCGCCTCGCCGCTCGTGGCGCCCGCTGCACCAACGCCTTCGTGCAGCATCCGGTCTGCTCGCCGAGCCGCGCGTCGTTCCTCACCGGCTGGTACCCGCACGTGGCCGGCCACCGCACGCTCACGAACCTGCTGCGCGCGGACGAGCCGAACTTCCTCAAGACCTTCCGGGACAACGGCTACCACGTCACCTGGGTGGGGGAGCGCGGCGACACCTTCGCGCCCGGCGGGACCGAGGCCAGCGTCGACGAGTACGGCTTCGCCGTCGAGCCGGCCGGCATGCGCTGGGCGAAGGACCTCGAGTACGAGAGCGACCTCGCCGCGCGCACCTTCTACGCGGGGCGGGTCGAGGACGCCGTCGACTTCGACGAGGCCGCGATCCGCACCGCCGAGGCCTGGCTGGCCGCCGCCCCGCGGGAGCCGTGGCTGCTGTTCGTCCCGCTGCTCGCGCCGCACGTGCCGTTCAAGGCGGCGGAGCCGTGGTTCTCGATGTACGACCGCGACGCGATGCCGGACCCGGTCCCCCCGGCCGACGGCCCGGAGCCGTCCTTCCACCAGCCCCTGCGCGACGCCTATGGCCTCGAACGCGCGACGCCGGAGCACTGGCGGGAGATCACCGCGACGTACTACGGCATGGTGTCCCGGATGGACGCCCACCTCGGCCGCGTCCTGGACGCGGTCGAGCGGGCCGGGCACGCCGACGACACGATCACCGCCTTCTTCGCCGACCACGGCGAATACCTCGGCGACTACGGCCTCATCGAGAAGTGGCCGACCTCGATGACCGCGAACATCACCCGGGATCCGCTGATCCTGGCCGGGCCGGGCATCCCCGCCGGCGAGGTGGTCGAGGACATGGTCGAGTTGATCGACGTGTTCCCGACCCTGCTCGACGTGTGCGAGGTGCCCGTCGACACGCACCGGCACTTCGGCCGGAGCCTCGTTCCCCGGCTGCGCGGCGAGGGCGCGCCGCACCGCGAGTACGCCTTCAGCGAGGGCGGCTTCACGCTCGAAGAGGAGGCACAGCTGGAGCGTCCCGGCTTCCCGTACGACCGCAAGGGCGACCTGCAGCACGCGGACCCGCGGCTCGTCGGCAAGGCGACCGCCGTCCGGGACCGCTCGTGGACGTACGTGCACCGGCTGTACGACGCGCCGGAGCTCTACGACCGGATCGCCGACCCGGACGAGCGGATCAACCTGGCCGGACGGCCGGAGTTCGCGCAGGTCGAGGAGCGGATGCGGAGCGAGCTGCTGCGCCGGCTCATCGAGACGGCCGACGTCGTGCCGCTCGCCCCGGACCCTCGCCGGCCGAAGGTCGACCTGCCCACGCCGGGGGCGGAACGATGACGGCTAATGTCCAGAGGGGAGTGGAAGGAGCCCTTATGGACCACTGTTGTGCCCCGTCCCGGCCAGATGACGGAACCGCGCCCGTCCCCACCGCGGTCTCCAGCGGCGGAGGCGATCTCGGCGAGTTGATCGTGCTGCCGGGTGGAACGTTCCGCATGGGCACCGACGACAAGGACGGGTTCCCCGAAGATCATGAGGGGCCGGTCCGCGAGGTGGTCGTGGCGGCATTCGCGATCGACCCGTACTGCGTGTCCAACGCCCGGTTCGCCGAGTTCGTCGAGGCGACCGGGTACCGCACGGACGCCGAACGGTTCGGCTGGAGCTACGTGTTCGCCAAGTTCCTGCCCGGCCAGGTGCGCAAGACCGCGCCCCGGCCGCCGCAGACCCCCTGGTGGTGTGGTGTGCCCGGTGCGTACTGGCGGCATCCGGAAGGGCCGGACAGCGATTTGGACGGCAGGTCGGACCATCCCGTGGTCCACATCTCCTGGCGCGACGCGAACGCCTACTGCCAGTGGGCGGGCGGCCGGCTGCCCACCGAGGCCGAATGGGAGTACGCCGCGCGCGGCGGGCTGGACCAGGCCCGCTACCCCTGGGGCGACGAACTCACCCCGGGCGGCGAACACCGCTGCAACATCTGGCAGGGCCGCTTCCCCGTGCACAACACCACCGAGGACGGCTACGCGGGCACCGCACCGGTGGACGCGTACCAGCCCAACGGCTACGGGCTCTACAACACCTCGGGCAACGTCTGGGAGTGGTGCGCGGACCCGTTCGCCGAAGGCATGTCGGAACGGTCCATGCGGGGCGGCTCGTACCTCTGCCACGAGTCGTACTGCAACCGCTACCGCGTCGCCGCCCGCACCGCCAACACACCCGACAGCTCCGGCGGCAACCTCGGTTTCCGCTGTGCCGCCGACGTCCAGCTCTGAAGGAGGGCGAGACCCATGAAGGCGATCATGGTGATGTTCGACAGCCTGAACCGCCAGATGCTCCCGCCCTACGGCGCCGACTGGGTGCACGCGCCGAACTTCAGCCGCCTGGCCGAGCGGACGGCGACGTTCGACAACTGCTACGCCGGCAGCATGCCGTGCATGCCCGCCCGCCGCGAGCTGCACACCGGCCGGTACAACTTCCTGCACCGCAGCTGGGGGCCGCTGGAGCCGTTCGACGACTCCGCGCCCGAGATCCTCGGCGACAACGGGGTCTACACCCACCTGGTCACCGATCACCAGCACTACTGGGAGGACGGCGGCGGCACCTATCACAACCGGTTCAGCACCTATGAGTTCTTCCGCGGTCAGGAAGGCGATCGCTGGAAGGGCCACGTCGCCGACCCCGAGCTGCCCCCGATGCTCAAGCGCCGGATGCTCCCCTACGTCCGGCAGGACTGGATCAACCGCCAGTACCTCGCCGACGAGGTCGACCATCCGCAGACCCGCACCTTCGACGCGGGGCTGGAGTTCATCCGCACCAACCACGGCGACGACGACTGGTTCCTGCAGATCGAGACCTTCGACCCGCACGAGCCGTTCTTCAGCTACGAACGGCACAAGAAGCACTACCCGCACGACTACGACGGCCCGCTGTTCGACTGGCCCGACTACCAGCAGGTGCTGGAGACGCCCGAACAGGTGCAGCACCTGCGCTACGAGTACACCGCGCTGCTGTCCATGTGCGACCACTCGCTCGGCCGCGTGCTGGACACCATGGACGAGCTCGGGCTCTGGGACGACACGCTGCTGATCGTGTGCACCGACCACGGGTTCCTGCTCGGCGAGCACGGCTGGTGGGGCAAGAACGTCGCCCCGTGGTTCGACGAGACCATCCATACGCCCCTGTTCATCTGGGACCCCCGCAGCGGCGTCCGGGACGAACGACGCGAATCCCTGGTGCAGACGATCGACCTCGCGCCGACGCTGCTGGAGTTCTTCGGCTTGAATCCGCCACCGGACATGCAGGGCGTACCGCTGCGCGAAACGGTCGCGGCGGACACGCCGGTACGCGAGGTGGGGCTGTTCGGCGCGTTCGGCGGCCACGTCAGCGTCACCGACGGCCGGTACGTCTACATGCGATCGTGCGCCGCACCGGACAACCGGCCGCTCGTCGAGCACACCCTGATGCCCACCCACATGCGAGGCCGCTTCCGCCCGGAGGAGCTTCGCGGCGCCGAGCTGGCCGGACCACTGCCGTTCACCAAGGGCGTGCCGGTGCTCAGGACCGCGGGGCACGCCATGGCCAACCCGTACGCCTTCGGCACCCTGCTGTTCGACCTGGCCGAGGACCCGGACCAGGAGCACCCGCTCGCCGACGACGAGCTCGAACTCCGCATGGCCGGCCTGCTCGTGGAGCAACTGCGGGCGAGCGACGCGCCGCCCGAGCAGTACGAGCGCCTCGGTCTGCCGGAGAGCGGCCCGGTCACCCCGGACCATCTCCTGGTGCGCGCCCAGTGGGAGCAAGTGCGGGCAAGCCGGCAGGGCCCGGCCCGCGCGGAGGAGTTCGCCTGTCCCGACGGCCTCGAGATCCCGCTGGGCCGACTGCTCGCCGACGAGGACTCGGCCGCGGCCCTGCGCCGTCAGGTGCCGGACCTGGTCGACGGCCCGCTCGTCGGCATCGCCGGTCACCTGACCCTGCTGCAGATCGCCGCGTTCGCCATCGGCCTGCTGCCCCGCGACCGCCTGCACGCCGTCGCCGACGAACTCGCGGGTCTTCGTTCCCCACTGTGAAGGAGTTGTCCGTCATGCCAGTCGATGGATCGCCGGTGACGATCGTCGCGACCGACGCCGACGACCAGCCCACCCGTACCCCCGATCTGGAAGAGCTGTACCGCGGGTTCGAATCCGAGCTGCTCATCCCCCTGTGGACCGAGATCGGCGACCTCATGCCGTTGTCGCCGCGGTCGAAGGCGGTTCCGCACCTGTGGCGCTGGAGCAGGCTGCTGCCCATGGCCGAGCAGGCCGGGCGGCTCGTGCCGGTGGGACGCGGCGGCGAGCGGCGGGCGATCGCCCTGGCCAACCCGGGCCTGGACGGTCGGCCGTTCGCCACGCCGACGCTGTGGGCGGCGATCCAGTACCTCAACCCGGGTGAGGACGCCCCTGTGCACCGCCACACCCAGAACGCGTTCCGGTTCGTCGTCGAGGGAGAAGGGGTGTGGACGGTCGTCGACGGCGACCCGGTGGCGATGCGCCGGGGCGACTTCCTGCCGCAGGCGGGCTGGCACTGGCACGGCCACCACAACGTCACCGACCGGCCCATGGCGTGGATCGACGGGCTCGACATCCCCTTCCAGCACCTCGTCGACGCCACGTTCTTCGAGTTCGGGCCCGACGAGGTCGAGACCCGCGAGGCACCGGACCGGTCGCGCTCGGAGCGGCTGTGGGGGCATCCGGGGCTGCGGCCCCTGACCCACCTCCGGCCCACCCCGGCGACGCCGCTGCTCGCCTACCGGTGGGAGCACACCGACCGGGCGCTGGCCGAGCAACTGGCGCTGGAGGCGGAAGGCGATCGGGTCACCGTGGAGCCGGGCCACGCCGCCGTGCGCTACACCAATCCCACCACCGGCGGCGACGTCATGCCGACGCTGCGCGCCGAGTTCCACCGGCTGGCACCCGGCACCGAGACCGCCGCCTCCCAGGAGGTGGGCTCGTCGGTCTACCAGGTGTTCGACGGCACCGGCCAGGTCACCGTCGGCGACGAGACCTGGACCGTCGAGCGCGGCGACCTGTTCGCGGTGCCGTCGTGGCAGCCGCTGACGCTGGCCACGGAGGGCGGCCTGGACCTGTTCCGCTTCAGTGACACCCCGATCTTCGAGCGTCTGCACCTTCAGGAGACCACGCAGTGAAACTCGCGACCATCCGCACCGGCGACGGCACCCGCGCCGCCCGCCTCACCGCCGACGGCTACGTCGACCTGGGCTGTTCCGACGTCGGCGATCTGCTCGCCCGTACGGACCGGCCCACTGCGGGGGGCACGGTGTACGCCGACGCCGAACTGGCACCCGTCGTGCCGCGGCCCGGGAAAGTGCTGTGCGTGGGGCTCAACTACCGTACGCACATCCTGGAGATGGGCCGCGACCTGCCCGAACACCCCACGCTGTTCGCCAAGTTCGCCGAGGCGCTGATCGGCGCCCGCGACGACATCCAGCTCGCGCCCGAGTCGTCCGCGGTGGACTGGGAGGCCGAGCTGGCGGTGGTGATCGGCGCGACGGTACGGCGAGCGTCCGCCGAGGAGGCGGAGCGGGCCATCGCCGGATTCACCGTGATGAACGACGTCACCATGCGGGACTGGCAGTTCCGTACGAAGGAATGGCTGCAGGGCAAGACGTTCGAGGGCACCACACCGCTCGGGCCGGTGCTCGTCACCCCCGACGAGCTGCCCGGCGGCGTACGGCCCCGTCTGTCGATCACCTGCCGCGTCGACGGCGAGATCATGCAGAAGGCCGACACCGGCGACCTGGTGTTCGACCCGGTCGACCTGGTCCGCTACGCCTCCACGATCCTCACGCTGCGGCCCGGGGACGTCATCGCCACCGGCACGCCCGGCGGTGTCGGCCACGCCCGCAAGCCGCCCCGTTACCTGTCCGACGGCACCACCGTGGTCACCGAGATCGAGGGCATCGGACGCCTGGAGAACACGGCGAGGACGCCGTGAGCTCCCGGGCCTGGATGGACCTGGGCACCGAGCTGTTCCTCGGCGTCGTCGACCGGCTGACCGACGACGAGCTGTCCGCGCCGACCGGGCTGCCCGGGTGGACGCGGCGGCACGTCGTCGCCCACGTCCACGGCAACGCCGAGGCGCTGCGCCGCCTGCTCGACTGGGCCGCGACCGGGGCGGAGAACCGGATGTACGCCGGTCCCGCGCAGCGCGACGCCGAGATCGGCGCCATGGCGGCGCTGCCGGCCGGCGAGCTGCGCGTGCTCGTCCACCGGTCCGCCCGGGCCCTGGCGGCGGACATGGACGCCCTGCCGGAGGCGGCCTGGCGCCGCACGGTGATCACCGCCCAGGGGCGTACGGTCCCCGCGAGCGAGATCCCCTGGATGCGGGCGCGGGAGGTCGCGGTGCACGCCGTCGACCTGGACGATGGCGTGGGCTTCGCCGACCTGCCCGACGGTCTGGCCGCCGCCCTGGCCGCCGACGCCGTGGCCAGGCACGCGTCTCGCGGGTCGGCCGCGGACCTGGCCGCGTGGCTGACCGGGCGCTCCGCCGAGGCGCCCGCGCTCGGTTCCTGGCTGTGACCTTGGGAAGTGGCGGGTTTCGGGTGGTCGACCTGCGGCTTCGCCCCCTAAGCTTCGCAAATGGCCAGGTACTTCGACGTGCATCCGGACAACCCGCAACCTCGGGTGCTCCGCCAGGTGGTCGACATCCTTCGCGCGGACGGGCTGATCGTGTACCCGACCGATTCGTGCTTCGCGCTCGGGTGCCGTCTGGGCAACAAGGAGGGCATCGACCGGATCAGAGAGATCCGCCGCCTCGACAGCGGCCACCACTTCACCCTGGTCTGTAAGGACTTCGCGCAGCTCGGCCAGTTCGTTCAGGTCAGCAACGCGCTGTTCCGCTCGATCAAGGCGGCGACCCCCGGCAGCTACACCTTCATCCTGCCGGCGACGAGGGAGGTGCCGCGGCGGCTGCTGCACCCCAAGAAGAAGACCGTCGGCGTCCGGATCCCCGATCACGCCGTCACCCAGGCCCTGCTGGCCGAACTCGGCGAGCCGCTGCTGTCGAGCACCCTGCTCCTGCCCGACGAGGCCGAACCGATGACGCAGGGCTGGGACATCAAGGAGAGACTCGACCACGCGGTGGACGCCGTCATCGACTCCGGCGAGTGCGGTGCCGTGCCGACGACGGTGATCGACTTCTCCCAGGACGAGCCCGAGATCGTCCGCAGAGGCGCGGGAGATCCGGCCTTCTTCGAGTGACGGCGCTCATGCCCGGTCCGCTCGGATCAGGGCCGCGAAGTCACGGAGGACGTCGTCCCGTGCCCGGAGGGCGGCCGGTATCGCGTGCACGAACTCGAGAAAGCCGTGGACGGTCGCGGGCACGCTGATCTCCGTCGTCGGCACACCGGCCGTCCGCAGGCGGTCGGCGTAGGCGACGCCCTCGTCGCGCAGCGGGTCGTACTCGGCCGTCACCACGACGGCCGGGGGGAGACCGGTGAGGTCCGGCGCGTGCAGCGGCGCGGCGAACGGCAGCGTCCTGGTGGCCGGATCGGGCAGGTACGCCTCGATGAACCAGCGCATCGCGTCGGCGGTGAGGTAGTGGTCGTCGGCGAACGTCGTGTACGACTCCGTGCTCATGGTCGGATCCGTGACCGGATAGACGAGCAGCTGGGCGTGGAGCGGGATCGCGGCGTCGCGCGCGCGTAGCGTCACGGCCGCGGCGAGGTTCCCGCCGGCGCTGTCTCCCGCGACGGCCAGCCGGGCGCGGTCGATGCCCCGGGGCCGAGCTCCGGGATAGGCGTCCCCCCGCCGAGCCGATCGATGAGCCGTCTGACGTCGGGGGCAAGTGCCATCACGCGTCTCCCGTCCGTGGCGCAAGTGTGGGCTAGAAGTTAACAGCGCTGCTGTTAACTCATCAAGGTCGTCCTCATCGTTCTTGCGCTGCCGCCCATACGCGACGGCATCCCGTAGATGATCAAGGATTTCCCGCTCTAAATGCACTTTCGTCAGTTGCGGTAGGGCCTGAAGCGGGTGCCGTCATTCTCCCGATGGACGCGATCCTGTTACGAGATCTTCTCAACGTTGGGGTTTGTGTGTTAATTATCTAGGCCAGTGGTGAGTAGTGAACATCAAAACCTGTGATCCTGTGCAGGAGGTCCCGCCATGCCCCCCATCTCCTCCGACGTCTCCCGCCGGCGACTTCTCCGGACCGGAGCGCTCGGCCTCACCGGTCTCGCGGCGGCACCGATGCTCGGCGCCTGCTCGACGGCGGGTGGATCCGCCTCGAGCAAGACGGTCGCCTGGGAGACCGGGTACCTCTCGTTCTTCTTCTTCGTGGTGCTCCAGGAGACGGTGAAGCGCGAGTCGAACAAGCACGGCCTCACCTTCGTCGGCAAGAACGCCAACGGCGACTCCTCGGCCCAGGTCAACGACTGGAACAGCCTCTTCCTGCAAAAGCCCCGATACCTCATCTCGGACGCCCTGGACTCGGAGGTCCTCGTCCCCCTCACCAGGACGGCGAACACCAAGAAGATCCCCATCGGCATGGTGGACACGCCGCTGACGGGCGGCGACGTCGACATCTCCGTGACGTTCGACAACCGCCAGTCCGGCGTCATGGCCGCGGAGAAGACCGCCGAACTGCTTAAGGCGAAGAACGGCTCCCCGAAGGGCACCGTGCTCAACGCCTACGGCAGCCTGACGGCCGTCGCCCTCCGCGACCGCAAGGAAGGGTTCGAGTCGACGCTCAGGGCCAAGTACCCCGAGATCAAGATCGTCTCTCGTCCGCAGAACAACGACCACGCGCAGGCGCTCTCGGTCGTGAACACGACCCTTCGCGAGTATCCGGCCCTCGACGCGATCCACGTGCCCACCGACATCTTCCTGCCGGACGCGCAGAAGGCGATGCAGTCGCAGGGCCGGCTGTTCCCCGTCGGCCATGCCAAGCACATCATCCTGACCAGCATCGACGGCTCGCCGAACGCCCACGAGTGGATCCGGAGCGGCCAGCTCGACGCCGACATCTCCCAGGATCCGATCGCGTACGTGCAGATCTGCATGGAGATGCTGGAGAAGTACGCGGTCAAGGGCAAGGACGTGCCGGTGGGGCCGTACGAGAACAAGAACTACTTCTGGGAGAAGGCGACGGTCGCCAAGAGCAAGTCCGGCCCGCTCATGACGATCCCGCCCTACTACGTCACGAAGGAGAACTCCCAGGACCCCCGCCACTGGGCCAACATCGTCACCGACCAGTGGAAGCTCAAGGAGACCCAGTCGTGACGATCACTCCGCTGCTGGTCGCGGACGGCGTCACCAAGGTCTACGGCGCCTCGCGCGCGCTCGACGACGTCACCGTGACCATCAACCGGGGGGCGATCCACGGCCTGCTGGGCAAGAACGGCGCGGGCAAGTCCACCCTGGCGGGCATCACCGCCGGGGTGGTCCGGCCCGACCACGGCACGCTGACGTTCGACGGCCGGGACGTCACGCACGAGTCCGCCGCGGCGCGGCAGAAGCACGGGATCCGCCTGCTCGACCAGCACTCCGAGGTGCTCGCCGACCTCACCGTGACGGAGAACCTCCTGCTCGGAGCGCTGCCGCGGCGACGAGGGCTGATCGACTGGCGTACCGCCGTCGCGAGCGCGGACGAGATCCTCGACGAACACGATCTGCGCATCCCGCCCCGTCGCCTCGCCGGTGACCTGTCGCTCAGCGAGCGACGCCGGCTCAGCATCGTGAAGGCGCTGATCGGCAACGGGCAGCTGGTCATCCTCGACGAGCCGACCACGGGGCTGACGATCGGCGAGCGCCGTGACCTCATGCGGTGGGTGCGGAGTCTCGCCGACCAGGGCCGCACGTTCGTCTACATCTCCCATCACAACGACGAGGTGCGCCAGCTCTGCACCGAGTACACCGTCCTGCGGGACGGCAGGGTGGTCGCGGACGGCACGATGGAGAACCTCACCGCCGCGCGGCTCTCCACACTGGTCAGCGGCGAGGACGTCACCGAGTTCCACCGCCGTCGCCGTCAGGGCGCCGACGACCTGCTCAGCATCCGGGGCCTGCGGTACGGCGCCTGCGGGCCGATCGACCTCACCGTCCGCGCCGGAGAGATCGTCGGCCTGGTGGGCCTGCCGGGGTCGGGAGCGCAGGAGCTGCTGCGGGTGCTGGCCGGGCTGACGCCGGCCACGGGCGGCGAGGTACGGATGGGCGGGCGCGCCGTCGACCTGAGCCGGCCGCGATCCTGCCTCGACGCGGGGATCGCCTACCTCACCGACGACCGGATCGGCGAGGGGGTGGCGGCCCAGATGTCCATCGCCGACAACATCCACCTCGGCCACTGGCCACGCGGCCGGTACCGGTTCCTGGACACCGGCCGCATGGCCGTGCGGTCCGACCGGATCCGGCAGGCGATGTCGGTGCGGATGGCGGGGCCGCGGCAGGAGATCCGCCAGCTCAGCGGCGGCAACCAGCAGAAGGTGCTCATCGGCCGCCTGCTGACGCGTGAGCCCAAGGTGCTCGTGCTGGACGAGCCGACCGTGGGCGTCGACGTCGCCGCCAAGGAGGAGATCCACCGCCTCGTCGACCAGGCGACCGAGGACGGTGTCGCCGTGCTCGTACGGGCGTACGACCCAGACGAGACGGCGCGCCTCGTGGACCGCGCCGTTCTTTTCTCCGGCGGATCGATCACCGGAGAGCTCGTCGGCGACGACCTGACCCTGTCCGCCGTCGCGACCGCACAGCATGTTGGAGAGTGACCGATGACCCAGACCGTGGACGCCAAGGAAGCGGTGAGCGTGCGGCGGCGCGCCGATTTCGACCCTCTCAAGTTCGGCCTCGACAACATCGTCTGGGCGTTGATCATCGTCTTCAGCCTGGTGACCGGGCTGTTCAACGCGTTCTTCCTGACCACCGCCAACCTCCAGAACGTCCTGATCCAGGCGACGCCGCTCGGCCTGCTCGTCCTGGCCGTGTCCTTCGCGCTGCTGATCGGCGAGATCGACCTGTCGGTCACGGGCAACTTGGCGTTCAGCGGCATGATCGGCGCGCTGCTCATCCAGCACCTGCACATCCCGGGGATCCTGGCGATCCTGTGCGTCATCGCGACCGGCGCGGTCATCGGCCTCGTCAACGGCGTCTTCGTCGCCCTGCTGCGGATGAACTCGCTGATCACCACGCTCGCGATGGGCCTGTTCCTGCAGGGTGCGGTGCTCGGGCTGACGAAGGCGCGGACCCTCGTCATCAACGACGCGACCTACACCTACCTCGGCAGCGCCACGGTCGGCGGCTGGCCGCTCATGCCGATCGCCCTGCTCCTGGCCTTCGCCGCGGTCGCCGTCGTGCTGCGGAGCACACAGTGGGGCCGCAACCTGTACGCCACCGGCGGCAGCCTCAAGGCGTCGATCGTCGCGGGGATCGCGGTCCGCCGGATCCGGCTCAGCGCCTTCCTCGCCGCCGGAGCGCTCGGCGGCGTCGCCGGCTTCCTGTCCTCGACGTATCTCGGCGGGGTCAACGTCACGGTCGGCAACAGCCTTCTGCTGTACGCGGTGGCGGCCCCGGTCATCGGCGGCGTCTCGCTCACCGGCGGCCGGGCGCGCGTCTCGGGGATGCTGGGCGGCGCGTTGCTGATCAGCGTCATCCAGGTGGGACTGCAGCTCGTCAACGTGTCGGCGTACTACATCCAGATGATCGGCGGCGCGATGATCCTCATCGCCATCGCGGTCGACGCTCTCCGCGTACGCCGCTCTGAGCAGGGTCGCTCCGTCTGACGGCGGTCACGGGCCAGGCGACCCGCCGGCCGGGCACGCGACGGAGGCGTGCCCGGCCGGTTCCGTCATGGGATTCGGCGGGGAGATGTCACTTGCTGGGCTCGGGGGTCTTGCACGAGATCTTGGGGTTGACTCCCGTGTAGTTGAGGGGGCCGGCGATGATCGTGACGAGGAGCGTGCCCGCCTGGGAGCAGTTCTTCGGCCCGCTGCTGTAGTAGTGACGTTGCCCGGCGGCGATGGCACCGATGATGAGCCACAGGATGACCACGGCCGTGGTGATTCTCATCGTTACTCCAACGACTACGCCGACCGCGATCGGCACCGATGGGAATCGGGTCGGCCACACGTCGGCGGATGGCGAATGGGACGCCGGGCTTGTACCCAGATATTGGTCGAATAGGGCTGTCCTGCCGCTGCGCTCGGCTTTTACGCGGTACGGGAGAAACGGCGGGCGGCCTGCGTCAGGGCGATGAGGCCGACGACGGCGATGACCGCCAGCTCGGCGACGATCGGGGGATGCCAGGGGAGGGTGGACGGCATGGCCGCGTTGGCGGGCAGGTACGCCTGGATGGTGCGGCGCAGCACGTCGGTCATGTAGAGGAGCGGGTTGATGATCATCAGGGTGAGGAGCCAGCCGGGCACCCGGGTGGTCGGGAACAACATGCCGGACAGGAAGGTCATCGGGAGCACGATGGCGCCGGCCGTGGCGTAGAAGGTGTCCCTGTCGGTGATGGTGACGGCGAGCAGCGCGGTGAGCGCCGTCAGGACCAGGGACAGCACGGCCATTTCGAAGATCAGTGTGGCGAGCAGGAGAGGGTCGTAGGGGACTCCGGCGACGGGCGCTAGGACGAGGACGGCGGTGCCCTGGCCGATGGCGATGGTCGCGGCGCCCAGGCACTTGCCGAGCAGCAGGGTGGTGCGGTGGACGGGGGCGACGAGCATCTCGCGCAGGAAGCCGCCCTCGCGGTCGCGGACGATGGAGCCGGCGGAGCCGACGGCGGCGATCTGGACGGCCAGGAGCAGGACGCCGGGGAACAGGAACGTTCGGTAGTCGCCGCGGCCGGTGTGGCGGACGAGGCTGCTCAGCCCGGTACCGATGATGAGGAGATACAGCACCGGCTGCAGCAGGGTGAGCGTCAGGTGGACGCGGTTGCGGACGTATCGGGTCGTCTCGCGCCGCCACAGGGCGAGGGCGGCGCGTAGTTCGGTGACCGGCGACCAGCCGGCGTCGTCGACGGCGTGGTCGCCGGTCGCTCTGGGTGCGATGCGCGGGTATCCGGGCATCAGCGGTCCGCCCTGGTGACGGCGTGGCCGGTGTAGTGCAGGAAGACGTCGTCGAGGCTGGGGTGGATGACCTCGATGGAGGCGATGGGGACGCTCAGGGCGGCGCAGAGCCGGGGGACGGCGGTGTCGGCGCCCCGCAGGCGCAGGTGCAGCCCGTCGGCTCGCAGGGCGGCGGCCAGGCCCAGCTCGCGCGCCAGCGCGGCTTGGGCGAGCGTGTCGTCGCTGGTCCGCAGGTGGACGTGGTCGGTGCTGAGGGCCGCCTTGAGGGCGGTGGGCGTGTCACAGACGACGATGCGGCCGTGATCGATGATCGCCATCCGGTCGCAGTGTTCGGCCTCTTCCAGGTAGTGCGTCGTCAGGAAGATCGTGATCGGTTCCTGCCGGCGTAGGCGGCGCAGGTGGTCCCACACGCGGGTCCGCGCATGCGGGTCGAGGCCGAGGGTGGGCTCGTCGAGGAACAGGACGCGGGGCCGGTGCAGCAGGCCGCGGGCGATCTCCAGGCGGCGTGTCATCCCGCCGGAGAAGGTGGCCGGGCGGGTCCGGCGGTGGGCGGCCAGCCCGACCAGGTCCAGCATCTCGGTGATGCGGGCCCGCGCGGTCACGCGTGGCATCCCGTACAGGGTGGCGTGGACGCTCAGGTTCTCCTCGGCGGTCAGGTCGTCGTCGACCGTGGGCTCCTGGAAGACCACCCCGATCCGGCGGCGCACGGCCGCGGGGTGAGTGAGGACGTCCGCGCCCGCGACAAGGGCGCACCCGGCGGTCGGGCGGGCCATGGTGGTCAGCATCGCGATCGTGGTCGACTTGCCCGCTCCGTTGGGGCCGAGGAAGGCGAACATCTCCCCGGTCCGTACGGTCAGGTCCACGCCGTCCACCGCGGTCAGGTCGCCGTAGACCTTGGTCAGCCCCCGGGTGACGATCGCCTCCCGCACCGGTGTCATGAAGGTGCGGAGGTCGTCGGCGGAACGGTGATGGTGGGGGTGTGGTAGCCCGGCGGGTAGGGCTCGTCGATCGGATGGCCGTCGGCCTCGACCCAGGCGTGCGCGAAGAAGGGGTGGAGGCGTACGCCGGTGCGCCAGGTGGGCCAGGTGCCGCGCAGACGGCACAGCAGGGCGGTGGCGATGGAGCGGGGCAGGCAGCCCTCGCCGGCGCAGGACAGGCTCACCGCGATGACGGCGTCACGGGCGGCCTTGGCCTGGGCGGCGGTGGCCGGACGGGCGCCGCGCCGGGCCACGGCGAGGACGGCGCGGATGCGGGCGGGAGGCCGGCGGGCGATCACCTGGGCGGCGGCGACCGCGAGCAGCGCGGCGGGGCGGTGCCGCCAGGACAGCCGAGGCCGCCTTTCGTGGACGTAGGAGACGCTCATCGCCGCTCCAGCAGCCCGGCGCGGGTCAGGTGGGCGATCAGCTCGCTGGTGTCGGTGTCCGCGCGGGCGGCGGCGTCGGGGTAGGCGGCCGCCAGGCGTTCGGCGACCTCGGCCGGGTCCGACCCCTCCAGCAGCCCGGCGACGATCAGGTGGGCGGTGGGATTGAGGTGGTAGTAGCGGCCGGTGCGTTCGTCGAGCAGCACCGCCCCGTTCCGCCCGCCGCCATCGCCCGGCTCGGGGCCGGCAGGGGTGAGCGTGACGTGGTCAGGTAGGCGCATCTTCATGGACCGGTCCTCCTTTCCGCCGGCCGACGGCCGGGCCGGTGCCCGTGTTCTCGGCACCGGCGGACTGGGCGCGCAGCCAGTTCTCGACGGCGACGAAGGTGATGAGGGGGAGTGCCGGCCGCCCGGTCTCGGCCGGGGTCCGGGTACAGACGTCGCGGAGGGCCTCGGGGTCGGCCAGGCCGTACTCGGCCAGAAGTGACCCGTCGGCCAGGGCGAGCACCTGGTCGCGGTGCGCGCGCAGGCCCTCGTAGAAATCGGCGGAGAAGTCGGCCTTGGTGGTGCGCGTCAGGCATTCGGGCGGCATATATGGGCGCATGGCGGCCACGGTGAGGGCTTTGTAGACGCCGGGGACCCCGCGGTGGTCCAACCTGACGGCCAGGGCCGCGCTCATGACGTGGTCGTCCAGGAAGGGGACGTGCGTGGCGGCGCCGACCCGGCAGGTGAGGTCCCGCAACGCGGCGTAGGTCGGCGCGGTCCTGCGCACGTTGGAGATGGTCTGGTGCTGGGCGCGCTCGGCCGCGTAAGGGTGGGCATCGGTGCCACGTAGCCGTCGCGTGACCGCGTCGACCGCGGCCGGACCGGCCCAGGCGGGCAGCCGCAGCGGCATCTCCCAGCCGAAGTCCGGGTGGTGTGTCGGCGGCTCCGGCGCGGTCAGCAGCTGGATCTGGTCGGCCAGCCACTCCGCGTAGGTGCGGCGGTCGGCCAGCGCGCGGAGACACGACCGGAGCGGCCAGCGCTCCCGGGCGCGGCCGGCGCGCAGGCGCGGCCACAGCGCGGCCGGCCTGGCATGGGCGAGATCGTGCAGATGGCAGTGCGGAACGACGGTGAGCTCATCTCCGCCGTGACCGGTCAGGTGGACGCGGGCACCGTGTGCGGCCAGGAGGGCGGCCGTGCCGATCTTGCACGCCAGGGGGTGCAGCGGGAACATCGGCTCGTCCAGGCCGCGCACCGGAGTCGCCACCTCCGCGAACCAGCGGGCCGGCTCACCCGGCCGGGTTCTCACGTGCTCGCCGCGCAGATGCCGCAGCGCGCGCCGGGCCCATGCGGCGTCGTCATGGGCGGGGTCGCCGACCCCTCTGGCGAAGGTGACCAGCCGGCCGTCACGGCGGCGTACGGCGGCGTCGGCCAGAAAGCTCAGCGGGGTCGAGTCCAGCCCACCGGACAGGTCACAGGCCACCACCCCGCCCGGGGCGACCCGCGCGTTCACGGCCTCTTCCAGAGCCGCGGCGAACGCCGGTGCTCCCCGGCCGAGCGGCACCTCCGGCTCGGGCGGAACCCACCAGGCCCTCAGCCGGAGCCCGTCCGGGTCGAGGTGGGCGGCACTGCCCGGCGGGACCGCGCCCACCCCTTCCCACAGCGGCATGGCCAGGGGAGCGGGGACCAGGCCCAGGAGCCGGACGGCCAGCGCCTCCACGTCGACACGCGCTCCCGTCAGCGCGGCGAGCACGCTCGCCCGGTCGCCGGCCACCACCGCGCCGCCCAGGCGGGTGAAGAAGACCCGCCGCACGCCCGAGGCGGTGCCCTGCACCCGCACCCGGTCGCCCACGACGGCGACCAGATGGAAGCTTCCGGGCAGGCGCGCGGCGACGACGTCGGCGTCTTCGAGGCAGAAGATCCGCGCCGCCACGTTCTCCAGCCACGTGGCGGTGACCGGCGTGTCGCCGATCACCGCCAGCCGGACCCGGCCGGCCTGGGCGCGGACCACGGTGTGGTCCACCCCGCCGGGCGAGGCGGTCACGAGGCACGGCCGACCGGACGCGTAGTCCAGAACCGTCCCGCCTCCCAGCAGCCGCCTCACGCCGGCGCCCGCAGCGCTGTCGGGCAGCACCACGAACCAGGTGACAGCGGCATCCATCAACTGCGGCCGCCGTAGTCGTCCATGCCGCTCGCGTAGCCGCCGCGTGTCACGACACCGAACACGCCGAGTTCGGTCACCCGCGGGGGCTCATACGCCGTTGGCTTCGTAATGCGGTCCATGAATGTTCCCCTCCTTTCGTTGGTCCCATCGTTTGTGCGCCCGTCGTCCTACCCGCGAGCAGCAGACATCAACTTTTAGTAGGGTAAAGGTTACGGTTGGTAAATAAAGCGGATAATCCGTCTATAAATTGATTTACAGCGCAATTTGCTCGCCAAAGTGGCGGAGCGCCCCATCGCCCGGCGTGGCCGCGAGCGGTCCGGGTGAACGCCGAGATCGCGCGTCGGGGTCTTGACCTCGGCTTCCGTCTCCTCCTAGTCTCCGGCTACAAACATCGGATGTATCGGGCGGTATGGAGGTCGAACCATGCGCTGAGACGCCGGGCCTCCGCCACCCGTCGCCGCGACGACATCGTCTTGACAACTGCTGCACTGTGCCGCCCAACGGCGCCGACAGGGCAGGCGCTCACTCCAGAACCGACCGATTGACGCAGGCCGCACCGTGGGAGATCCGATGTCCGTACCCGCACGCTTGGCCTCCGGCCTCGCCCTCACTCTGCTGACAGGCGCACTGGGTGTGGTCGCCACCTCGTCCGCGGAGGCCGCGCCGGCCCGGACGCTGCTGTACGCGGCTCCGGGCGGATCCGGACAGGCGTGCACCCGGGCACGGCCCTGCTCCGTGCCCGGCGCGCAGGAACGCGAGCGGCAGGTCCTCGGCACCGCCAAGGGCACGGGCGGGGACGTCGTCGTGCTGCTGGCCGACGGCACGTACCGGCTCACCGCGCCGCTCCGGTTCGGGCCGGACGACTCGGGCCGCAACGGGCACCGGGCGATCTGGGCCGCCGCGCCCGGCGCCCACCCGGTGCTGAGCGGAGCGACCCAGGTGCGAGGCTGGCGCCTGACCGACCCGGCGAAGCGCGTCTGGTCCGCTCCGGTGCCCACCGATCTCGAGACACGTCAGATCTACGTCGACGGCCGCGAGGCGCCGATCGCGCAGACCACCCCCGCTGAGCAGGGGGTCACGTTCGCCGCCGCCGACGGCGGCTACACCACCTCACCGGACTGGGCCGCCGGATTGCAGGGTCAGATCGGCGCCGCCGCCATGGCCCGGGTCGAATTCGTCTACACCGCGGGCAACGGGGACTGGACCCAGTCGCGCTGCCGCGTCGCCTCGGCCGACGGCGCCACCGTGCGGATGCAGCAGCCCTGCTGGCGGAACATCACCGCCCGCCCCGTGTTCACCCAGGCCTCCGGAAGCCTGCCCAACATGAAACCGGGTACCGCGCCGACCCGGATGGAGAACGCCTACCCGTTCCTGCACCCCGGACAGTGGTATCTCGACGCGGAGCGGCACGTGCTGGACTACGTCCCGCTGCCGGGCCAGGACATGGCCCGTCTGGACGTCGAGGCGCCCCGGCTGACCTCGCTGGTCACCGGCACTGGCACGCTCGACCGGCCGGTCCACGACATCACGTTCACCGGTCTGCGGTTCGCGTACGCCACGTGGAACGAGCCGAGTTCGGCCGCCGGGTTCGCCGACGTGCAGGACAACCTACGGCTCACCGGCGATGACCCCGCCCACCCGCAGGGCACCTGCACCTTCGGGAACCCGCCGGGGAGTTGCCCGTTCGGCTCGCTGACCCGGGAGCCGGGCGGCGTCCAGTGGCATGCCGCGCAGGACGTGACCTTCGCGGGAAACAGCTTCACCGGCCTGGGCGCGGCAGGCCTGGTGTTCGAGTACGGAAGCCGGCACAACACGGTCCAGGGCAACGTGTTCAGCGGGATAGCGGGCAACGGCGTGATCCTCGGTGACACCGCCGACCCGCACCCGTCCGACGTGGGCGCGGACGACCGGGAGATCAACGAGTACAACACCATCGACGACAACCTGATCGAGCACGTCGGCACCGACTACCCGAGCGCCGCGGCCATCACGCTGTTCTTCGGCCGGCACACGTCGGTGACGCACAACGACATCCGGGACGTGCCGTATACCGGGATCAGCGCGGGCGTCATCCAGGGGCACGTGGACAACGTCGATCATCCGGACAACACGACGAACGTCAACAGCGACAACACGATCAGCGGCAACCTCATCCACGGCTTCATGCAGGTGCTCAGCGACGGCGGCGCCATCTACGTCGAAGGACACCAGGGTCAGACGATCCGCGCCGCCGACGGCACGGTCGACCGCGCCGCGAGCATCGCGCACGGTTTGCACGCCCAAGGCAACGTCGCCTACGACCAGGGCAACGTCAACTTCACGTGGTACGACGACGCCGGAGCGGAGTGGATCCACTGGGACGGCAACGTCGAGTGGAACGGCAAGCTGTCCCAGGGCGGCTGCCAGACCACCGGGCACTTCGACGTGACAGGGAACTACTCGGCGCAGCCCATCGGCCAGTACCACTGCAACCCGCCCGGTGGCACCGACGTCACCTACACGGACAACGCGACGCTGCCCCTGCGGCCGATGGCGACCGACCTGCCGGCGGAGACCGTGGGCGCCGCCGGTCTGCGGGCGGGCTTCCGTGACCTCGTGACCGGCCGGCCGCCGCTGGTCCGCTACGCCCAGGCCGCGGGCCGCACGGTCTTCGTGGCAGGGGACGGGTTCACGGCCGGTACGCGGGTGAGCTTCGCCGGAAGGCCCGCCGGCGGCGTGCGCGTGCTCTCGCCGGCCTTCCTCGTGGCCACGGCGCCGTCCGGTACGCCCCCGACCGCGGTGACCGTCACCACGCGGGCCGGAACGGCATCCGGTACAGTGCCTCCGCCGAATGTGGCGCTCGGCAAGCAGGTCGCGCAGTCCTCGACGGTGTCCCCCAATTATCCCGCGAGCTATGCGGTGGACGACGATCTGAACAACTACGCGGGCACGAAGACGGAGGCGCAGCCGTGGTGGCAGGTCGACGCGGGAGCCTCCTACCCGATCGAGCGGATCGCGGTCTACAACCGGGCGGACTGCTGCGCCGCCGGGCTCGCGGACTACTACGTCTTCGTCTCCGACGTGCCTTTCTCATCCACCTCGCTGAGCGACACTCTCGCTCAGCCGGGGGTATGGTCCCACCACGAGACCGCACAGGCCGGGCGGCCGACCACGATTCCCGTCGGGCGCGGCGGTCGATACGTCCGGGTCCAACTCGCCGGGACCGGCCAGCTCGCGCTCGCCGAGGTCCAGGTCCTGACCGCGCCCGGACGGTGAAACCGGGACCGCCGCCCGAGACGACGCGTTCGCGGGAGGCGAGTGCCCCGGCGGCGGCCCGAATGTGACCAGGACGAATGACAGGCTTCATTCATGGCCGGGAGCGGAGAAGTGGCTCCGCAGGCCATGAAGGACCTTTCATGAGAGTTTCATGATGGGCCGAACTGCTTACGTTACTATTGTTCCCCCGAAACCAGGGAGGGAGCAAAATGGCGCAGCAAGTCATTAAACGCCTTATCGACGATCTGGATGGCGACGAAGCCGAAGAGACCGTCTCGTTCGCCATCGACGGGGTCACGTATGAAATCGACCTCAGTGCAGAAAACGCGCGAATACTGCGTGACCGTCTGTCGCCGTTCGTGCAGCGTGCACGGCGGTCCGGTGGCGTCCGGCAGCAGGGAAGTCGTGCCGTTGCCGCCGCCGGCGCAGCGCGGACATTCGCGCGTGGGCGAAGGCCAGCGGAATCGAGGTCAGTGAACGCGGCCGGATCCCGTCGACGATCGTCGAAGAGTATCAGCGAGCACACTGACGTCGTTTAGTCCCACGCTGCGGCGTGTGTCGATCTGGAGCGGCACCGGACGGGGTATACGCCCGCGCCCGGTGCGTCGCTCGATCAGGCGATCACGCCCGGTGCCCGCCGTGCGGCTTGCGGAGCACGAACCGGTCCAGCTCCTGGTAGTCGGCGGAGCCGAGGTCGGCACCGTAGTGGGTGACGGTGATCTCGGTGTTCCCGCCCGGGGCGTGCGGCTCGAAGTCGAACGCGGCGAAGCCGTACGGGCGCTGCAGGTCCCGGTACGCCGACCAGGGCGCGGGCTCGGTGGTGGTCTTGGAAGCGCGCTGGGTCGTCGGGTCGCCGGGGCCCACGTCGTAGATCACTACACCGTCGTGCGGTGAGTCGAACGCCGACCACGGCGTCGCGGAAGAGTGCCCGCCGCCCCCGATGATCATGTGCACGGCGCCCTTGGTGGTGTCGATGACGGAGGCATCGGTGGCCTGCGGCGCCGGCGTGAGCACCGAACTGCCCGGCAGCACTCCCTTGACCGGGAAGGTCCGCTCGAAATGATGCTCGTGTCCGGCCACGACGAGGTCGACGCCGTACTTGTCGAAGAGCGGGAGGAACTCCCGGCGAATGCCGAGATCGGCGCCGTTGAAGTGCGCGGAGGACATCGCCACCTGGTGCATGCAGACGATGATCCAGTCGATGGCCGGATCCTTGCTCGCCGCGCGGAGCGTCCGCTCCAGCCAGGCCTTCTGCGCCCCGTGGCTGTATCCACGGATGTAGGGGTCGTACCCCTTCGCCTTGTAACCGGGGACGTTGTCGCGCCGGTACGCGCTGAACGCGCCGTCCTGCAGGCACACGTCGTCATTGTTGATGGAGATCACCCGGATCGGGCCGACCGTGAAGGCGTACCAGTTGCCGGCGAACTCCCGTGATCCGTTGCCCGGCAGCGTGAAGCGGGTCTGGTACGACAGGTAGCCATCCGGGCCGTTGCCGACCTCGTTCTCATGGTTGCCTGCGGCGGGCATCCACGGGCGGTTGCGCGCCGAACGCTGGTTGTTGTTGAAGAAGGACTGCCACGTCTGTACGGGCGCGTCACTGACGTTCGCGTAGCACAGGTCGCCGTTGAGCAGGTGGAACAGCGGGTCGAGCCGCTCCACAGCGTCGACGATGTAGCCGGCGTTCGGCGTGGCCGGCCCGAGCCCCTTGCCGACCTTGGCCGGAATGGCCTGGTCACCGAAGCTGGTGAACCGGAAGCCCTTGGACCGGCCGCGGGGCGCCGTGCGGAACGACCCGTCGAGCGGCGCCCCGCCGCGGTGCGCCACGTGGTACTCGTAGCGGGTGTCGGCGGCGAGCCGGGGCAGGACGGCGTGGTAGGTGAAGACGGTCTCCCCAGTGAGGGCCTCCGTGTAGACCCGCTCCTCGGCCTCGATCTCCGAGCCGAGCCCATGGCCCGGCCTGCCGAGCCGGACGACCGGCCGGCGGACCCGCTGCGGCGCGGCCCAGGACACCGCCATCTCATGCGCGGCGTCCGCGCCGAACTGCAGGTGCAACTGCTCCGGCGCCGGCGCTCCGGCCTGGTCCGGGGTGGTGACCAGCGCTGCGGCGCTGCCGGGCCGGCCCAGGACCGGCGCGGCGATGGCCAGCCCGCCCAGCCCGCGCAGCACCTGCCGCCTCGCGACCTGGTCGTGTGACTCGTTTCGGGACTCGGCCATCAGGACTCCTTCTCGATCGATACCCGGGAGCACGATCGTCGTCGCTGGTAATCGACGAGTGAACCGATCGTCTCAGGTGCGTGAACACTGTGGCGGTGGTTACGATCGGGGCCACAGTGGCTCTGGTGGAAGGGAATCATGTCCGATCAGTACGAGGCGGTGTTCGCTCGATATGACACCGATGGGGATGGGCGGCTCACCGTCGACGAGGTGACCGCCGCGATCGCGGGGATGTTCCCGGCGGCCGAGGTGAACGATCTGTCGGGGATCGTCAAGGCGCTGTTCGCCGAGTACGACACCGATCACGACGGGCTGCTGTCGGTGGCGGAGTTCGTGCCACTGGCCGAGAACCTCCCCGAACTGGGCGCTTAGCTTGTTCTTTAACCTGCCTGGCCGAAGCGGGCGGTGAGGGTTTTCTCGCGTTTGATCGTTTTGCCGACGTCGTGGACGGGTGCTGGGCGGTGGTTCTTTGAGCCTGGTGGCCTGCCCGGGCCGGGTTTTGAGGGTTTCGGTGCGCTGGCCGGACAGCCGATGGTCGCGCGGATGTTCCGGAAGCCTCGCCGGACGCGGGCCGGGGTGAGCCGGCCTGGTGCGGCGGGTCGTTCCCAGGGGCGCCGGAGGTCTTCGGTGAGGTGTCGAGCGAGCCGGAGTTGGGTGTGGGCGGTGATGACGAGCCAGGTCCACCGGTCGGCGGCCTCGGGCGTGCGGATCTTCGGGGTGGTCCAGCCGAGGGTCTGTTTGAACAGGCGGAAGGTGTGCTCCAGGTCGAATCTGCGCAGGAACGCCTGCCAGAGCCGGTCCAGGTGAGCAGAGCTCGTGCTGGTGGCTGAGGACCATAGCCAGACCGGCTTGGGGTCCCGGTCGCCGGGCAGGTGCTCGACCTGCAGGCGGATTAGCGTTCCTTCGACGATGGGCAGCGGGCCGCCATGCTTCAGCCAGGCGGCGCGGTGGGTCAAACGTGGGTGGAGCCGGTCCCATGACATCGCGGTCGCGGTGCCGTACCGGGTGGTCTGGGTGGTCGTGGTGTGGTGCGGGGCGGGCCAGGTGGCGGTGTCGCCGAGCGCGAACTCCCCGCCGTGCTTGGGCGGACGGCCGATGAAGTGAGGGTCGCGGGGCGGCGCGGGCAGCCGCAGCACTCGATCCGAACGAATCCGGCCCAGCAACTCCACGGGCAGGTCGGCCAGCAGGAAAGCCAGCCGGGTGACGTCGTATCCGGCATCGGCCACGATCACGATGTCTGGATCTCCCGCCTTCCATTGGCCGGCGTCCAGGAGCCGTTCGATGACCTGGCGGAGCTGGGCGGCGGTGACGGCGGTGGCGTCATCAACCGGGCCGAGCCGGACCACATCCAGCACCGCCGTCCAGGAGGTGCGGCCAGTCTCCAACGCGGCCACGAACGAGTACGGCCAGCCCGGAACGAACTGCGACTGGGTCTTGGCCCGCCCATAGACGTGGCAGAACAGCCGGTCCGCGCTGGTCGCCGCGTCCGGCCGCAGCCACGGGGACACATCCACCGCCAGCACGATCCGGCCATCGGCGGCTCGCGGCAGTGGCAGCGCCGATAGCGCCCACCGCAGCCTGGCCACGTCCACGCGGCCGGAGTTCAACCCGTCATACAACGCGCCGTGTCCACGGCGATGCTCTGGCGTCAGCGTCAGGTCGACCAGCGACCTGACCGCTCCATCGGCGCACAGCAGCGCATCGGTGAGCTCGAACAGCGCGTCCGCTCGGGCGGTCAGGCAGTTATAGAAATCGCCCCGGAATCGGGACAACACGGGCAAGGACTCGACGCGAGCAGCGTCATCCAGCAGACTCATCCTCACGGCCTTGGCTTGATCATCAGCGTCTCGACAGCGCACATGATCAACCCAAGGCCGCTCTGCTGTCCGCCGAACACCAAAACCCCCGGCCGGCTCAACGAGCCGACCGAGGGTGCAGGTTAAAGAACAAGCTTAGGGCCTGTCTCGAAGCCCCGCCCGCTACGGACGGGGACGTCGAGACAGGCCCTTGACCCGACAGCCCGTACGGCCGAGGCCGCGGACCGGGCACCTTCGTCGAGCGGCTAGCGCCGTGTCCAGAATCGTTGTTCGTGAAATGAGCGTTTGCGATCATCGATTCGCGCGGTATGAAGTTCGGAGCCGCCGACCGTTTCTGTTCTGTCGTAGGCACCTGCTGTAATCGTCTCGTGCCTCGACGTAGTGATCCGGATGCTGCTCGGGTGGTGATGCGCACCGCCCGGGTCGGCCTGCGCCTCACGCCTGCGCAGCGGGAGCGGTGTTTCGGGCTGCTGGCCTCGGCTGGAGACGTGTGGGCGTGTGTGCTGGATGTGAACCGGTGGCGGCGCCAGCGCGGCCTGCCCCTTGTGGTGTCGTATCAAGCGTTGTGCCGGGAGTTGTCGGCGGCGGGTCCGGGCACGTTCGGTGAGCTGGACACTAGAGGGGCGCGGTCGGTGCTGCGCCGCTACAGCGATGCCTGGTTCGCCACTGTCAAACACCGCAAGGACGGGGATGCCTCGGCCCGGTTCCCGCGCCGCAAACGCCGCCTGATGCCAGTGCGGTACTACCACGGCACGTTCAGCCTGGAGGGCCGGCGGTTACGGCTTCCCGTCAGTCGCGGGTGTCTGCCGTTGTGGGTGCGGCTGGACCGGGAGGTTCCGTACCCGATCGAGCAGGTCCGGTCGGTCACCCTGCTTAATGAGGGCCGCCGGTTGTTCGTCGAGGTGACCGCCGAAGTCCCCGTCGCCACCTACGAGCCCGGGTGCGAGCCGGATCCCGACCGGGTGGCGGGGGTGGATCCGGGGGTGATTCATCCGTTCGCGGTGGCCGGACCGGATGGAGAGGGTTTGGTGGTGTCGGGGCGGGCGATCCGCGCCGAGTCCCATCTGCATCTCAAAGACGGCAAATATCGCCGCCGGACGATGGCTTCGCGGGCCCCGAAGCCGGGGCAGGTGGGTTCACGGCGGTGGCGGAAGTTCCGGGCCCGACAGCGGAAGCTGGAGGCCCGGCACAAGCGTCGGGTGAGGCAGGCGCAGCATGAGGCGGCCAAGGCCGTGGTCGGCTGGGCGGTGCAGCGCCGGGTCGGGACGCTGGTGGTCGGTGACCCGCGTGGTGTGCTGGACCTCAAGGCCGGGCGGCGGCACAACAGACGCGTCAATGATTGGCGGGTCGGCTACCTGCTTCGCTGTTTGAAGGACAAGGCCGAACAGGCCGGGATCCGCGTCGTGCTGGTGGATGAGCGCGGCACGTCCTCGACCTGCCCTGCCTGCGACTGGCGGGTCCCCAAACCCACCGGCCGCCGCTTCACCTGCGTGCATTGTGGTTTCCGTGGGCACCGCGACCTGGTCGGCGGCGCCAACATCGCCCGACGCAACCCGGGCGGCACCATCACCACCAAGAACGAGTTTCCGGTGGTGATCACGCACCGTCGAGCCGGACGGCACCTCCCCGGTACCGGACCGGCCCGGCGTGATCCAAGACGACGCCCCCATCACGGCACCGTCAACGGGTCCATTGGCCGGCCGCGGCCCGCCCCACCCCCGTGGGGAGTCGCTCGCCCTGGGCGAGGATCAACCAACACCGTCGATTCGACGAGCAACGTTGGTTGACGCGGCACTAGCGTGGCAGATGAGCCATCGACCGTTTCGATCCGAAGGGTGGCGGGGGCCCGCGAGACCGGGGGCCCGACGCGTGGACGTTTCCAGCGCTGCTTCCGCGGACCGGCAGGGCCCAGGACGGGTGACCGGCGCCTTGTGGGGCGCCGCCCCGTGCCCGGTGGTGATCGCCGACGCCGACGGCCGGGTGGTCGAGCTCAACGCGGCCGCCGCCCGGCTGTTCCCACGCGCCCGTCCCGAGGCGAGCCTCGCCGCGACGATGCCCGACTGGCTGGCGGAGGCACACCGCGCCGCGTACCAGCCCGGCGCGGCGGCCGAGCCTGTCCGGGGGCAGGCGGGGGAGCGCGGCTTCGAAGCGCACCCGACCCGCGTACCGGACGGGAACGTGATGTGGTGGCTGGTCGACGACACCGACCGGCGGCGGGCCGAAGCCGAGCTGACGGCCGAGCGGCGGCGCGCGACGTTCCTGGCGGAGACGTCCACCGCGCTGCTGTCGACCTTGAACGTCGACCGGTGCGCGGAGGCCGCGGTACGGCTGGCGGCCGGGCACCTGGCCGATGCCGCGGTGCTGGTCATGCCCGGCGTGGGAGACCGGCTTCCGGTGGCCTTCGCGATCCGCGGCGCCGGCGTGTCCCGCCGTACGGTGCAGGCCGACCCCGTCGACGTGCCGGGGTTGAGCGAGGCACTGCAGGGCCTCCCACCGGTGCCCTCCCGGCGGATCGATCCGGGTGAGCTGCCGTCGTGGGTCGTGCCGGAGGCCTTCGGCGGGCCGGTCGGCGCGGTGACGGTGACGCCGCTGCCCGGTTACGGCGTCCCGGTCGGCGCGCTCATCCTGCTGCGCCGCGGCGACCGGCCGTCGTTCAGTGCGGACGAAGAGGTCTCCGTCCGCATCTTCGCGGCGCGGGCGGGTGCGGCCCTGTCGGCGGCCCGCATGTACGCCGAGCAGGCCGCGATCACCACGATCCTCCGGCGCGACCTGCTGCCGCCCCGGCTGCGCCGCGTCCACCGCGTGGACTTCGCCGGCGCGTATCGCGCGTCGGTGCGCGGCGAGCTCGTCGGCGGTGACTTCTACGATCTCTACCCCGGTGCCGATGAGGCCGCCGAGTCCCTCGTCGTCCTCGGCGACGTGTGCGGCAAAGGGCTGGAGGCGGCGGTCACCACCGGCCGGATCCGTACCGCGGTCCACGCGCTGCTGCCCATGGCCGGCGACCACATGCGGATGCTGACCCTGCTCAACGAGGCGCTGCTGGACACGGAATCGAGCCGGTTCGCCACCTTGGTACTGGCGTCGGCGGTACGGGCCGGTGATCGTGTCCGGCTGAGACTGACCAGCGCCGGCCATCCGCCGCCGCTCATCGTGCGGTCCGACGGCGGTGTCGAGAAGGCCGCCACCCAAGGGGACCTGATCGGGGCGTTCTCCGGCATCGAGGCGACGACCGCCCGGGTCGAACTCGCGCCGGGCGAGCACTGTGTGCTGTACACCGACGGCATCACCGAAGTCCGGGGCGGCCCGCTCGGCGAGGCCGCGTTCTTCGGCGAACAGCGGCTGATGAACGCCTTGTCCGAATGCGCGGGGATGCCGGCCGAAGCCATCGTGGAACGCGTGCAGATGCTCGCGGCGCAGTGGGCCGGGAGCCGGGAACACGACGACATGGCCATCGTCGCGATCAGCGCGCCGCGCGGCGGACGGGGGGAGCCCCGAGGCTTGGAGAGCCGGCCGTGACCGCTTCGACTCCGGGCCGCAGCGTCACCGAGGTCCTTTCCGCCCGGCTGTGGGACGCCGTGCGAGAGGGCGACGAATACGCCGCCGTGGAGGTCGTGCTGCCGGCGGTGGACGCCGGTCTGGATCCCGAGTCGGCGCTGTTGGACGTGATCGCGCCGGTGCAGACGAAGGTGGGCACCGAATGGGCGGCGAACCGGATCGGCGTCACCCAGGAGCACGCCGCGACGGCCGTCAACGACCGTGTCATCGCCGCCGTCGCCCACCACGCGGTCCCGCCCCGAGAGCCGCGTCGGGGCCGGGTCACGGTGTCGTGCGTCGATGGGGAGTGGCATGCCCTGCCCGCCCGCCTGCTGGCGGAGACCCTGCGGCTGCGGGGCTGGCACGTCGACTTCCTCGGCGCGCACGTGCCCGTCCCGCATCTGATCGACCACCTGCACCGTACGGGACCCGACGCTCTGGCCCTGTCCTCGTCCATCCCGACCCGCCTGCCCACCGCGCACGCCACGATCATCGCGAGCCAGTCCGCGGGCGTCCCGGTCATGGCGGGCGGCGCGGCCTTCGGCCCCGGCGGCCGCTACGCCGACCGGCTCGGCGCCGACGGCTGGGCGCCTGACGCCCGCGCGGCGGCCGGCCGCCTCGAGAAGATCGTCGCCGGTCCTTTCGCCCCGGCGCCCGCCCGTCAGCCGCTGGACGACCTGCCGCACCTGGCCGACCAGGAGTACACGCTGGTCACGCGCGGCGCCCACCGGCTCGTCTCAGCGGTCCTCGCCGAACTGCCGGAACGGTTCCCTGCCATGGCCGGCTACAGCGACCGGCAACGTCAGCACACCGCCGAGGACCTCGCCCACATCACCGAGTTCCTCGGAGTCGCCCTCTACGTGGACGACTCCGGCCTGTTCACGCGATTCATCGCCTGGGCCGGCGACATCCTCACCGCGCGTGGCGTTCCCGCCCACTCGGTGGCCCTGGCGCTGGACCTGCTGGCCGAACGGCTCACGGGCTTCCCCCGCGCCGTCGGCCTGCTCCGCGACGGCCGCGCCACGCTGGAGGGCATCGCGACCGCTCGGCCGGGAGCGTCGGCGTGATCGGCGCTCACGCCCCGGGGCGCCCGGCCGGCACGCGAAGTCCGCCGCCTGCCCGTCCCGGAGGACGGAGGGCAGGCGGCGGATCGGTGCCAGGCCGGGGACGCGTCAGGAATGCGCGAGGGACGGGTCGAAGGCGGCAGCGGCGATCTTGAGGACGTAGGGCGACTCCGAGCCGTCCTTGTTGCCCGTGGGGTTCATCGAGTACACCAGGACGCGGCGCAGGTCGCGGGTGGCGAACATGCCGCTGGTGTAGCCGGGGCGCGAGCCGGTCTTGCCCCAGCCCGTCACGCCGTTGGGCATGGTCACGCGCATCAGGCCCGCGCTGTAACAGGCGCGACCTGCGCCGGGCCCGATGTTGCAGTTGTTCTTGTCGGCGTACTCGACGTTCGGCACGGTGAACATGGCGCCGAGCACGGAGCGGGGCACCACGCGGCCCTGGAAGATCGCGCGGATGAAGTGGGTGAGGTCGGCGCTGGTGGAGATGATCCCGCCTTCGGCCCACGGGTAGGGGCTCTGCTCGGACACGTCGTCCAGAACGGTCTTGCCGTTCGTGGTCACCGCGACGTAGCCGTGGGAGTGGGAGCCGGGGAGGCGCGGGTCATGCCGGTCCAGGACGTAGGTGCCGCGCAGGTGCAGGGGGCGGAGGATCCGCCGCTGCACCTCGTGGGCGTAGGAGCGCCCGGTGATCTTCTCGATGAGGAGCCCGGCGACGAAGTAGTTGGTTCCGTTGTAGTGCTGCCGGGTGCCGGGCGCGAACTCCATCGGGTTCTTCACCGCGTCGGCGACGATCTCCTGCGGTGTCCAGCTGTCGAACCGGTGGTCCACGAACCACTGGTTCGGGTCACCCTGCGGCTCGCCGAGACTGCCGCCGCCCGGCAGGCCGCTGGTGTGGTCGAGGAGCTGCCGGACCGTGATCTTCGGGTAGGAGGCGGGCAGCAGGCCCGGCAGGTAGTGCTGGACGGACTGGTCGAGGTCGATCTTGTGCTCGGCGACGAGCTGCAGGACGACCGAGGCGGTGAACACCTTGGAGATGCTGCCAGCCCGGAACCGGCCGTCCGCGGGCACGGGCGTCCCGGTCCGGACGTTCCCGACGCCGGAGGTGCCGCTCCAGTGCCCGGCGGGCCCGGTGACCTTGACCATCATGCCCGTCACGGTCGCGTTCGGCAGCCCCGCGATCGCTTCGCGCATCGCCGCCGGGTCCAGCGGCGGCAGCGTGCCCGTGGCCGGGGGAGTGGCCGAAGCGGTCACGGTGCCGGCCGCCACGGAGACGGCCAGAACGGCCCCGGCGAGCACCATCGGTCTTCTCGTTCGTGCTTTCTTCATAAGATCGATTAGACCGACGGGCAGGGTGCGATGCCCATGGTGCAGTCTTCCGTCTCCGAGGTAACGCTGGATACACCCTTCCGGAGTCAGGCCGACGCGGACCGTTCGCTCTCCAGGATCCGGCGGAGCGCGAAGTGCTGCAGTTTGCCGTTCGCGTTGCGCGGCAGCGAGTCACAGAACCGCACATCGCGCGGGTATTTGTAGGGGGCCAGGATCCGTTTGACGTGATCCTGGATCTCCTTGGCCTTGGCGGCGTCGCGCGTCACGCCGTCGCGGAGCACCACGAAGGCGCACACGACCGAGCCGCGCTCGGCGTCGGGGCGGCCGATGACCGCGGACTCGAGGACGTCGGGGTGAGTGTCGATGGCGGCCTCGACCTCGGGACCGCCGATGTTGTAGCCCGAGGAGACGATCATGTTGTCGCTGCGGGACTGGTAGAAGAAGTAGCCGTCCTCGTCCTTGTAAAAGACGTCTCCGGTGATGTTCCAGCCGCCCAGGACGTAGTTCCGCTGCCGCTCGTCGTCGAGGTAGCGGCAGCCGATCGGGCCGATGACGCCCAGCAGGCCCGGCTTTCCGGGGCCGAGCTCCGCGCCGTCGGGGCCGAGGACGGCGGCCCGGTATCCGGGCACCGGCTTGCCGGTCGCCCCGGGCCGGATGTCGTCACCGGCGGCCGCGATGAAGATGTGCAGCATCTCGGTCGCGCCGATGCCGTCGATGATCTTCAGTCCGAGCGTGTCCCGCAGCTTCTCCCACGTGTCCTGGGGGATGTGCTCGCCCGCCGACACCCCGGCCCGGAGCCCGGCGAGCCGCCGTTCCTGCCCTTCTCGCAGGATGGCCCGGTACGCCGTGGGCGCGGTCGCGAGAACGGTGACGCCCTCCCGCTCGACGATCTCCGCGAGCTGCAGCGGGGTGGCGGACTCGGTCAGCAGCGTGCAGGCACCGGCCCGCAGGGGGAAGACGACGAGCATGCCGAGGCCGAAGGTGAAGGCCAGGGGGGCGGAGCAGGCGACCACGTCGTCCGCGACCAGCTTCAGCACAGGACGGCCGAAGGTGTGGTCGATGGACAGGATGTCCCGGTGGAAGTGCATGGTGATCTTCGGCGTGCCGGTGCTGCCGGAGGTCGGTCCGAGGAGCGCCACGTCATCGGCGGACGTCTCCACGTCGGTGAACACGCCGGACTTGGCCGCGGCGCGGGCGATGAGATCCTCCGGACCGGTGCCGCCGTACTCCACGACCGTCAGCGACGGCAGCGCGGTGTCCCGGACGGCGTACGCGTCCTCGGCGCACCGGTGGTCGACCAGGGCGATCGAGGGCCGGGTCCGTTCGGCGATCGGGGTGATCTCCCGGGCGCGCAGCGCGGCCATCGTGGTGACGACGACGCCACCGGCCTTCAGCACGCCCAGCCACGCGGCGACCGTCCACGGGTTGTTGGGCGAGCGGAGCAGGACGCGCTGCCCCGGAACCAGGCCGAGGTCCTCCGTCAGCACCTGCGCGACCTGGTTGGCCCGCGTCCGCAGCTCGCCGTACGACCAGATCTCCCCGGCCGGCGTACGCAGCGCCGGCCGGTCGGCCCCGAACGTCGCGATCGGCACGTCGACGAGCTCGGTGGCGGCGTTGAGCCGGTCCGGGTAGCGCAGGTCCGGCGTGGTGAACTCGATCGTCGGCCACAGATGCGGAGGAGGCAGGTGGTCGCGCGTGAAGGTGTCCACGTGCGCCGACGGGCCCGGCGGGGAGGTCGTCATCGGGCCGGCCAGTCGCGCAGGTCCGCGTCGGCGACGTCGGGCAGGTTGACGACGATGTTCTCCGGGGTGCGGGTGGTCATCCACACCAGCGGATCGGTCCGTGAGACGTTGCACTCGACGTGGGGCATGAACGGCGGCACGAAGACCCAGTCGCCTTCCTCCATGTCCACATAGTCCTCGAACTTGTCGCCGAAGTAGATGCGCGCCCGGCCCGACAGGACGTAGCCCCCGGTCTCGGCCTCACCGTGGTGGTGGGAGACCGAGCGGTAGCCGGGCTCGTTGCTGACCTTGCCGAACCACAGCCTGGTGGCCGGGGTGTGCTGGATGCTGACACCCGACACCCGGACGGCCCCACCGGAGTCGGCGGTGTTGACGTTCTCCGACCCGCCGCGCGTCACCACGGGGGCGACGAGGCCGCTGGGCAGCCGGTACATCGAGTTGTCGCCCTCGAGGCGGTACTTGCTGAAGTCGGGTTCCATGGGGTCGGCTCCGTTCCGGTCGGTCGTGGGGTCGGTCGGTGGTGAGGCTGGTGCCGATGCCGGCGGTCCTGGTCAGGACGTACGGATGACCCCCTCCTGCACGACCGTGGCCAGGTGCCGTCCCGTACGGCTGAAGAAGCGGCCGAGCCCGAGGCCGCGACCGTCCTGGGCCGCTCCCGCCTCCTGCGCGTAGAGCAGCCAGTCGTCCATCGGCTCGTGGCGGTGGAACCACATCGCGTGGTCGAGGCTCGCCGTCATGAGCCCGGGAAGCGCCCACGGAAGGCCGAGGACGCGGAGGATCGGCTCCAGGATCGTGTAGTCGCAGACGTAGGCGAGGGCCGCGAGGTCCCGTGCTCGCGAGGTGAGGCCCGCGACGGGCCGGAGCGCGTCGAAGGGCTTGACCCAGATCGCCTGGTGCGGGACCGGCCCGCCTTCCACCGTGAGGTAGACCGGGCCCGGTACGTGCCGCATGTCGAAGCTGCGCCCCGACGACCAGTACGCCTTCGACTCCTTGGTCATGGTGCCGCCGGCTTCGCCGTCGGGCTCGACCGGCTCCAGGTAGGCGGCGCTGGTCGGCAGCGCCTCCGGATCCGGGACGCCCGCGGGCATGGCCGCGGCGTATTCACCCCCGTGTTCCAGGGTGTGGAAGGAGGCCATGGCGATGTAGGCGAGTCTGCCGCCGGAGTAGCCGCGGACGTGCCGGGTGGAGTAGCCGCGCCCGTCCCTGAGGCGTTCGACCTCGTAGCGGATCTCGGCGCCGACCTCGACCGGTCGCATGAAGTAACTGTGCATCGAGTGCAGCGTCCGGTTGTCGCCGACCGAGCGCATCGCCGCGACGGCGGCCTGGGCGACGAGGTCGCCCCCGTAGGCCTTCGGCCACGGGCAGTCCTGTGACGTGGCGACATAGGCCTCGTCGAAGTGCTCCGCGGCCGTAGGGGTCAGCCTGAGCGCCGCCGTGAGGATCTCCGAGGTAGGGGTCATGCGAGCCGGAATCCCTTCGTACGTGGTATGCCGTATTCTTCACGACCGTCATATATTGTCAATAACGTGCTCGAACAGAGGGAGGACCCCTGTGAAGCCCATCGCCGTCAACCCCGCCGTCCTGCCCGCGCCGAGCGGCTACTCGCACGGCACGCTGCAGGGGAACACGCTCTACCTGGGCGGGCAGACCGCGCTGGACGCGAACATGCGGATCGTCGACGGCGGCATCGTCGAGCAGTTCCGGCAGGCGTTCGGCAACCTGCTGACCACGCTCCGCGAGGTGGGTGGAGAGCCGGAGGACCTGGTCAGCATCACGATCTACCTCACCGACATCGCCGACTATCAGGCGCACGGAAAAGAGATCGGCAAGGTCTGGCGGGAGCTGGCCGGACCGGTCTATCCGGCCATGGCGGGCATCGGGTGCACCGAGTTGTGGCAGCCGGAAGCCATGATCGAGATCCTCGGCACCGCCGTGATCCCGGACGAGCGCCTGAGGGTGCCTGCGTGATCCCGTGATCGCGGCCCAGGGGACGGGTGCGCTCAAGAGAATTACGTTTTCTTGACGGTCGTCGAATATGCGCGATACCTTCGCATCGTCCGTCGTCGCAGGAGGAGGACATCGTGCGGATTGCGGTCATCGGAGGAGGCCCGGGCGGTCTGTACTTCTCGGTGCTGGCGAAGCAACTGGGGCCGCACCACGAGATCACCGTCTGGGAGCGCAACGCCCCGGACGACACCTTCGGATTCGGCGTGGTGTTCTCCGACGAGACGCTCGGCGGGATCGAGCACGCCGATCCCGGCATCTACCGCCGGATGGAGGCGGAGTTCGCCCGCTGGGACGACATCGACGTCCACTACCGCGGTCAGGTGCTCACCAGCGGAGGCCACGGCTTCGCGGCGCTGAGCCGAAAGCGTCTGCTGGAGATCATGCAGCGGCGCTGCCGCGAACTCGGCATCGCCGTCCACCACCTCACCGAGGCGCCCGACGTCGCGCATCTCGCCGCGACCCACGACCTGGTGGTCGCCGCCGACGGGCTCAACTCGGCGGTCCGGTCGAAGTACGCCGACTCCTTCAACCCCGATCTGGAGCAGCGCGCCTGCAAGTACATGTGGCTCGGCACGGACAAGGTGTTCGACGCGTTCAAGTTCTACATCCGTGAGACCCCGTACGGCGTGATGCAGGCCCACGGATACCCGTTCGACGCCCACGGCAGCACGTTCATCGTCGAGATGCACGAGGACGTCTGGCGCAGGGCCGGCTTCGACGCGTCGGCCGCCCGGGACTTCGCTCCGGGGGAGTCGGACGAGACGTCGATCGCGCGGGTGAATGAGATCTTCGCCGAGGAGCTGGGCGGCTGCTCTCTCCGTGCGAACAACAGCAAATGGATCAACTTCGCCACCGTACGGAACGAGAACTGGCGGCATGAGAACGTCGTGCTCCTGGGCGACGCCGCGCACACCGCCCACTTCTCCATCGGGTCGGGCACCAAGCTGGCCATGGAGGACGCCTTGGCCCTGGCGGCGTGCCTGCACGAGCGGCCCACCCTGGACGAGGCGCTCACGGCGTACGAGGCCGAGCGCAAGCCGATCGTCCGGTCCACCCAGCGGGCGGCCCAGGCGAGCCTGGAATGGTTCGAGAATCTCGGACAGTACGTCGGCCAGGAGCCCGAGCAGTTCGCGTTCAACATCATGACCCGCAGCCGGCGGGTCACCTACGACAACCTCCGGCTGCGCGACCCCGAGTTCGTCGCACGCGTCGACGCCTGGTTCGCCGAGCGGCAGCCACACCGACCCGGAGACGGGCCGGCGACACCGCCGATGTTCCACCCCTTCCGCCTCGGCGACCTGGAGCTGGTCAACAGGGTCGTGGTGTCACCGATGGACATGTACCGGGCGGTCGACGGCGTACCGGACGACTTCCACCTGGTTCATCTGGGAGGCAAGGCGCTCGGCGGCGCCGGTCTGGTCATGACCGAGATGGTCTGCGTCTCCGAAACGGGGCGCATCACGCCCGGCTGCGCCGGCATCTGGACCGAGGAACAGACGGCCGCGTGGCGCCGGCTCACCGACTTCGTGCACGGCGAGAGCGCGGCGAAGATCGGCGTCCAGATCGGCCATTCCGGACGCAAGGGCTCCACGCGCCTCATGTGGGAGGGGATCGACCGGCCGCTGCCCGAGGGCAACTGGGAGGTCGTCGCGCCGTCCGGCCTTCCGTACCAGGAAGGGGTCAACCAGGTGCCCCGCGAGCTCACCCGCGCCGACCTGGACGAGATCGAGCGGCAGTTCGTCGACGCGGCGCGGCGTGCGGAGGCCGCCGGCTTCGATCTCCTCGAACTGCACTGCGCGCACGGCTATCTGCTGTCCTCCTTCATCTCCCCGGTGACGAACCGCCGCACCGACGAGTACGGCGGCGACCTCGCCGCCCGGCTCCGCTACCCGCTCCAGGTCTTCCGCGCGATGCGTCAGGTATGGCCTCGGCACAAGCCGATGACCGTGCGGATCTCGGCGACCGACTGGGTCGACGACGGCATCACCGGAGACGACGCCGTGGAGATCGCCCGCGCGTTCGCGGAGGCCGGTGCCGCGGCCATCGACGTGTCCACCGGTCAGGTGACACCCGACGAGAAGCCGGCCTTCGGCCGGTCGTACCAGACGCCGTACGCCGACAGGATCCGCAACCAGGCCGGCATCCCGACGATCGCGGTCGGCGTCATCTCCTCGTACGACGACGTCAACTCGATCATCTTGGCCGGCCGCGCCGACCTGTGCGCCCTGGGGCGGGTCCACCTCTACGACCCCAGCTGGACGCTGCACGCGGCCATCGAGCAGGACTACACCGGGCCGGGAGCGACCTGGCCCCTGCCCTGGCAGGCCGGCCGCCGCAAGCCGCAGACCGGCCGGACCGACGGTCCTAAGCCGCGGCTGCAGCTGATCCGAGAGGGCCGGTCCGCCACCCGGCACGCGCGCTGGCGGCCGTGACCGGCGGCTGGAGGATGCCTCCGTCGGGCGTCCTGGCGGGGAATCGGCGTCGGAGGCCGACATCGATGAGTCGGTACGATGACGACCGTCGATACTTCGTAAGGGAGCACACCAGGAGTGCGTCCGTGAGCGCGGAGGTGCGTCGTGGTGGCCGATGACGAGGAATTCAGTGGCCGGGGTCCAAAGCCTCGCGCGCTGATCGTCACCATGTACGGGCTGTACGCGCGTGAGGTCGGCGGCTGGATGAGCGTCGCGTCGGTCATCAAACTGCTCGCCCGATGCGGCGTGGACGCGCCCTCCGTCCGATCGGCGATCTTCCGCCTCAAGCGGCGCGGCCTTCTCACCTCGACCAAGGTCGACGGCACCGCCGGGTACGCGCTGTCCCGAGAGGCGTACCAGATCCTGCGCGAGGGCGACCGGCGCATCTTCGAACGGCGCCAGGCGACCACCGACGAGGGCTGGCTGCTGGCCGTCTTCAGCGTGCCGGAGACGGAACGCGACAAGCGACACCAACTGCGCTCACGCCTGACCTGGCTCGGGTTCGGCACGGTCGCCGCGGGAGTCTGGATCGCGCCCGCCCATCTCCTCGACGAGACCCGCGACGCCCTCGAACGCCACGGCCTGAGCGCGTACGTCAATCTCTTCCACGCGCACCACCTGGCGTTCACCGATGTCAGGGATCAGGTCCCCGGCTGGTGGGATCTGACCCGCCTGCAGGAGCTCTATGGCGAGTTCCTCGAGCGTTACGATCCGATCCTGAGCGGCTATCGCGACCGCGTGGACATCGATCCCGCTCAGGCGTTCGTGGACCACGTCGGCGCCCTCACGGACTGGCGTCGCCTCCCGTACTCCGATCCGGGGCTTCCCGCCGAGGTGCTGCCGGCGGATTGGAACGGGATGCGAGCCGCCGAGACCTTTTTCGAACTACACGAACGGCTCGCCAAGCCCGCGCACAAGTTCGTCGAATCCGTCCTCAAGGGATAGGCCGCCGGACCGTGCTCGTGGTGCGGTGCAGGTATGGCAGAGGACTTGAGCTCGGGCGGCGCGGTGTCCGGCGGGGGCAGCGGGGCACCCGCAGGCGGGAGTGCGGCGCACCGGTTCCCGGTGAGCGTCAAAGGCGTTGTGCTCGACCCGGCCGACCGGGTGTTGCTGCTGCGGAACGAGCGGGATGAATGGGAACTGCCGGGCGGCAAACTCGAGCTGGGGGAATCCCCGGAAGTCTGCCTGGCACGGGAGATCCTCGAAGAGGTGTCCTGGCTGGTGACGGTCGCGGCGATCCTCGACTCGTGGGTCTATCACATCGCTCCCGGGGCGGACGTGCTGATCGTCACCTACGGGTGCGAGCTCACGACCGACCGGCCACCCCAGGTCAGCCATGAGCACGCGGAAGCCGCGCTCTTCAGCGAGACGGAGGTGCCGGGGCTTCGCATGCCGGACGGCTACAAGCGATCGATCGGAGAGTGGTTCAGCCGCCGTCGTGACCGTGCTTCGGCAACGTGAGGCCGGCCGCCCCGATGAGGTTTTCCGGTATCGGAGGTTTGGTCTGCTGGCTACCGGGAACCAAGAGAGTCACGACGTTGACCCTTTTATACGTGTCGGCGGCGGGATTTGACCTTGCTGCCGTAGACACCTAAAGTTCTTCTTGCCCGCAGGGGAGCGGGACGCCGAGAGGCGGCCGCCCCAGGGAAGACACCCCACGAAGCTTCGTGACAGAGCATGCTCTGGCGCGGGGTAACATGGGCGTGTCACTCCGGTTGAGTGCGTGACGCCGTTAGGCGGTGCGGTCACCGGAAGCCCCCCAGCAATACTCTTAGAGGTCATCACGAACCTCTGGGACTAAACGCTGGATGGCAGCCGAAATATGATTCCGAGTCGGTCGATTCGACAAGGGAAAATAACTCGGTAAGATTGAGGAAACAAGCCCCAGACGGGAGCTGGAAACAGTCTCCTAGACGGTGTGTGTCCGTTTCTTGAGAACTCAACAGTGTGCTAAAAGCCAGTGCCTTTTGGTCCTCGCTTGGCTGGGCTGATCCTTTCGGGGTTGGTTTGGTCGGGTTTGGATTCCTTTGGCAAGTATGATTCTTGCCGGGATTTTCTTCAAGGTTTGGCGACCGCTCGTGAGGGTGGTTGTCGTTTGGCCTTAACGGAGAGTTTGATCCTGGCTCAGGACGAACGCTGGCGGCGTGCTTAACACATGCAAGTCGAGCGGAAAGGCCCTTCGGGGTACTCGAGCGGCGAACGGGTGAGTAACACGTGAGTAACCTGCCCCTAGCTCTGGGATAAGCCCGGGAAACTGGGTCTAATACCGGATATCACACACTTTTGCATGATGGTGTGTTGAAAGTTTTTCGGCTGGGGATGGGCTCGCGGCCTATCAGCTTGTTGGTGGGGTGATGGCCTACCAAGGCGACGACGGGTAGCCGGCCTGAGAGGGCGACCGGCCACACTGGGACTGAGACACGGCCCAGACTCCTACGGGAGGCAGCAGTGGGGAATATTGCGCAATGGGCGGAAGCCTGACGCAGCGACGCCGCGTGGGGGATGAAGGCCTTCGGGTTGTAAACCTCTTTCACCACCGACGAAGCTAACGTGACGGTAGGTGGGGAAGACGCCGGCTAACTACGTGCCAGCAGCCGCGGTAATACGTAGGGCGCAAGCGTTGTCCGGAATTATTGGGCGTAAAGAGCTCGTAGGCGGTCTGTCACGTCTGCCGTGAAAACCCGAGGCTTAACCTCGGGCCTGCGGTGGATACGGGCAGACTAGAGGTAGGTAGGGGAGAATGGAATTCCCGGTGTAGCGGTGAAATGCGCAGATATCGGGAGGAACACCGGTGGCGAAGGCGGTTCTCTGGGCCTTACCTGACGCTGAGGAGCGAAAGCGTGGGGAGCGAACAGGATTAGATACCCTGGTAGTCCACGCCGTAAACGTTGGGCGCTAGGTGTGGGGTCTTTCCACGGATTCCGTGCCGTAGCTAACGCATTAAGCGCCCCGCCTGGGGAGTACGGCCGCAAGGCTAAAACTCAAAGGAATTGACGGGGGCCCGCACAAGCGGCGGAGCATGTTGCTTAATTCGACGCAACGCGAAGAACCTTACCAAGGTTTGACATCACCGGAAAACTCGCAGAGATGCGGGGTCCTTTTGGGCCGGTGACAGGTGGTGCATGGCTGTCGTCAGCTCGTGTCGTGAGATGTTGGGTTAAGTCCCGCAACGAGCGCAACCCTCGTTCCATGTTGCCAGCAACACCTTCGGGTGGTTGGGGACTCATGGGAGACTGCCGGGGTCAACTCGGAGGAAGGTGGGGATGACGTCAAGTCATCATGCCCCTTATGTCTTGGGCTGCAAACATGCTACAATGGCCGGTACAGAGGGCTGCGAAACCGTGAGGTGGAGCGAATCCCTAAAAGCCGGTCTCAGTTCGGATTGGGGTCTGCAACTCGACCCCATGAAGTCGGAGTCGCTAGTAATCGCAGATCAGCAACGCTGCGGTGAATACGTTCCCGGGCCTTGTACACACCGCCCGTCACGTCACGAAAGTCGGCAACACCCGAAGCCCGTGGCCCAACCCTTGTGGGGGGAGCGGTCGAAGGTGGGGCCGGCGATTGGGACGAAGTCGTAACAAGGTAGCCGTACCGGAAGGTGCGGCTGGATCACCTCCTTTCTAAGGAGCACTACCACCAGCTCGTGGATTCCACGGGTTCGGTGGCTGGCCTGCTGTCACGAGCGAATGTCTCGTGGGTGGGTCTGCTCATAGGTTGTGGAGCACTGGCTATTCGGTCTTACCGGTTCATGGTTCTTTGTTAGTACTGCCCGCGTGCGGGTTCAGGAAAGCAGGGGATCGGGGGCTGGTGGGCCGGGCACACTGTTGGGTCCTGAGGGAACGGGCGTTCACGCTCGGGCTTCTCAGGCGGAACCCCGGTGAGGGGTTCGCCGCGTTACAGGCTGATCTGGTCGCCATACCACATCAAGGTCCTCGGGTTCGAGGGTTTTGGTGGTTTGGTGGTGGCTGGGGGTTGGTTCTGTCCGTGTTTTGAGAACTGCATAGTGGACGCGAGCATCTTTGTTCTTGTCGAGTGTGTTCAAGTTTTTTAGGGCACACGGTGGATGCCTTGGTACCAGGAGCCGATGAAGGACGTGGGAGCCTGCGATATGCCCCGGGGAGTTGGCAACCGAGCGTTGATCCGGGGATTTCCGAATGGGGAAACCTAGCACCTGTCATGGGGTGTTGCCTCCGTCTGAATTGATAGGGCGGTTGGTGGTAACGCGGGGAAGTGAAACATCTCAGTACCCGCAGGAAGAGAAAACAATAGTGATTCCCTGAGTAGTGGTGAGCGAAAGGGGATGAGGCTAAACCATGCGCGTGTGATAGCCGGCGGGTGTTGCGTGTGTGGGGTTGTGGGAGTGCCTTTGTTCCGGCCGCCGCTGGGACGTGGAGTCAAAAAACAACAGGATAGTCGAATGATCTGGGATGGTCGACCGTAGTCGGTGAGAGTCCGGTAGGCGAAATCTTGTTGTCTTCATTAGGTGTTTCCCGAGTAGCACGGGGCCCGTGAAATCTCGTGTGAATCTGCCAGGACCACCTGGTAAGCCTGAATACTCCCTGGTGACCGATAGCGGACTAGTACCGTGAGGGAAAGGTGAAAAGTGCCCCGGTGAGGGGTCGTGAAAGAGTACCTGAAACCGTGTGCTTACAAGCCGTCAGAGCTCCCGCATCTCTTTGGGGTGTGGTGTGATGGCGTGCCTTTTGAAGAATGAGCCTGCGAGTTATGGTGTGTGGCGAGGTTAACCCGTGTGGGGGAGCCGTAGCGAAAGCGAGTCTGAATAGGGCGTTTTTAGTCGCATGCTGTAGACCCGAAGCGGAGTGATCTACCCATGGGCAGGTTGAAGCGCGGGTAAGACCGTGTGGAGGACCGAACCCACCAGGGTTGAAAACCTGGGGGATGACCTGTGGGTAGGGGTGAAAGGCCAATCAAACTCCGTGATAGCTGGTTCTCCCCGAAATGCATTTAGGTGCAGCGTTGCGTGTTTCTTGCCGGAGGTAGAGCTACTGGATGGCCTAGGGGGCCGACAAGCTTACTGAAGTCAGCCAAACTCCGAATGCCGGTAAGTGAAGCGTGGCAGTGAGACTGCGGGCGATAAGGTTCGTAGTCGAGAGGGAAACAGCCCAGATCACCGGCTAAGGCCCCTAAGCGTGTGCTAAGTGGTAAAGGATGTGGAGTTGCCGTGACAACCAGGAGGTTGGCTTAGAAGCAGCCACCCTTGAAAGAGTGCGTAATAGCTCACTGGTCAAGTGATTCCGCGCCGACAATGTAGCGGGGCTCAAGCACACCGCCGAAGCCGTGGCATCTCAACGATACCCAGGCACCGTAAGGTGTCCAGGGGTTGGGATGGGTAGGGGAGCGTCGTGTGGGCTGTGAAGCGGCGGCGTGAGCTAGTCGTGGAGACCACACGAGTGAGAATGCAGGCATGAGTAGCGAATGAGGGGTGAGAAACCCCTCCGCCGGATGACCAAGGGTTCCTGGGGCAGGCTAATCCGCCCAGGGTAAGTCGGGACCTAAGGCGAGGCCGCGAGGCGTAGTCGATGGACAACGGGTTGATATTCCCGTACCCGCTGACACGCGCCCATGCTGAACCCACTGACACTAACATCGCAGACCCTGTTCGATCCCTTCGGGGGTCTTGCGTGGGCGAGTGGTGGACCTGAGGTGGTAGTAGGCAAGTGATGGGGTGACGCAGGAGGGTAGCTCAGCCCAGGCGATGGTTGTTCCTGGGGTAAACATGTAGGGCGTGTCATAGGTAAATCCGTGGCACATGTGCCTGAGATGTGATGCCGAGCCGATTTAGGCGAAGTGAGTGATCCCATGCTGTCGAGAAAAGCCTCTAGCGAGTGTGTCGGCGGCCCGTACCCTAAACCGACTCAGGTGGTCAGGTAGAGAATACCGAGGCGATCGGGTGAACTGTGGTTAAGGAACTCGGCAAATTGCCCCCGTAACTTTGGGAGAAGGGGGGCCCCTGCTGGTGACCGAACTGGCTTCGTGAGCTGGTGGGGGTCGCAGATACCAGGGGGAAGCGACTGTTTACTAAAAACACAGGTCCGTGCGAAGTCGTAAGACGCTGTATACGGACTGACGCCTGCCCGGTGCCGGAACGTTAAGGGGACCGGTTAGTCCTTCGGGGCGAAGCTGAGAACCTAAGCGCCGGTAAACGGCGGTGGTAACTATAACCATCCTAAGGTAGCGAAATTCCTTGTCGGGTAAGTTCCGACCTGCACGAATGGCGTAACGACTTCCCCACTGTCTCAACCACAGGCCCGGTGAAATTGCACTACGAGTAAAGATGCTCGTTACGCGCAGCAGGACGGAAAGACCCCGGGACCTTCACTATAGCTTGGCATTGGCGTTTGGAGCGTCTTGTGTAGGATAGGTGGGAGACTGTGAAGCCATCACGCCAGTGGTGGTGGAGTCGTTGGTGAAATACCACTCTGGTCGTTTCGAGCGTCTAACCCGCGCCCGTGTATCCGGGTGGGGGACAGTGCCTGGTGGGTAGTTTAACTGGGGCGGTTGCCTCCCAAAGAGTAACGGAGGCGCCCAAAGGTTCCCTCAGCCTGGTTGGCAATCAGGTGTCGAGTGCAAGGGCACAAGGGAGCTTGACTGTGAGACAGACATGTCGAGCAGGTGCGAAAGCAGGGCCTAGTGATCCGGCACCACCGTGTGGATGGGGTGTCGCTCAACGGCTAAAAGGTACCCCGGGGATAACAGGCTGATCTTGCCCAAGAGTCCATATCGACGGCAAGGTTTGGCACCTCGATGTCGGCTCGTCGCATCCTGGGGCTGGAGTAGGTCCCAAGGGTTGGGCTGTTCGCCCATTAAAGCGGCACGCGAGCTGGGTTTAGAACGTCGCGAGACAGTTCGGTCCCTATCCGCTGTGCGCGCAGGAGACTTGCGAGGGTCTGTCCCTAGTACGAGAGGACCGGGACGGACGAACCTCTGGTGTGCCAGTTGTACCGCCAGGTGCATGGCTGGTTGGCTACGTTCGGTCGGGATAACCGCTGAAAGCATCTAAGCGGGAAGCCTTCCTCTAGATGAGGTCTCCCAACCCTTTGTGGTTGTAAGGCCCCCAGCTAGACGACTGGGTTGATAGGCCGGAGATGGAAGCACCGCAAGGTGTGGAGTTGACCGGTACTAATAGGCCGAGTGGCTTGACACACACTTTCGTTCAAGAGCTGCGTTAAGCAAGAGATGTTCGCGTTCACTATGCGGTTCCCGGGACACGGCCGGGAACATCCCCCGGAATCCCGTAAGGCGTTTCGGTGGTTTTGGCGAAGGGGAAACACCCGGTCCCATTCCGAACCCGGAAGTTAAGCCCTTCAGCGCCGATGGTACTGCACTGGAGACGGTGTGGGAGAGTAGGACACCGCCGGACATTCACATATATCAGGAAAGCCCGCCAGGCCACACGCCGGCGGGCTTTCCTGCGTTTTAACCGCAGTTCTCGACAGGGCTCACCGACTCAGGAAGTGGTCTTGTGCCCGAGTGCGCGCAGGCCCGAGTCGAAACTGTGCAGCGCCGCGCCGACCGCCGCCGCGACGGTGACCTCGAAGATCTGGTCCTCGGTGGTTCGGGCGCGGCGACGGGCGCGCCTATCGCTTGACCGCGACGCCGGCGTAGCCCCACTGCTCGTCGGCGCCGTGGGGAAGGAAACCGGGCGCGTCGGGTCGCCAGAGGGACTTGGTCGTCACCCCGGGTTCGAGAAGTTCGAAACCGTCGAAGAAGCGGAGCACGTCGTCGTATCGCCGGAACACCATCCGGGCGTTCGTCTGATCCCGGTAAACCTCGGCGGCGGCGGATGTCGCCTCGCGATGATAGTCGCCGGTGACGTGGGAAATGGCGAGATGGCTGCCGGTCGGCAGGGCGTCACGAAGCCGTGCCACGACCGCCCACGGATTCTCCTCATCGGGGATGAAATGCAGAACCGCGATCAGCAGCAGGGCCACCGGCCGCGTGAAGTCCAGGAATGTATGGGCGATTTCCAGGATTTTCCCCGGGTGGCGCAGGTCGGCCTGCACCGCGTGAACTCTTTCGTCGTCGCTGAGCAGCGCGCGGCCATGCGTCACGACCATCGGGTCGTTGTCGATGTAGACGACCCGGGCCTCGGGTGCCACCGCCTGTGCCACCGTGTGGACGTTGCCCTGTGTGGGCAGGCCGGCGCCGATGTCGAGGAACTGTCTCATCCCGGCCTCGCCGGCCAGGAAGCGCACCGCGCGGTTAAGGTAGCGGCGGTTCTCCCGGACCATGAACGGCATGTCGGGAAGGGCGGCGATGACGTTGTCGGCAGCCTGCCGGTCGATCGCGAAGTTGTCCTTGCCACCCAGGAAGTAGTCGTACATCCGGGCGACGCTGGGAACCGTCGTGTCGACGCCGGAGGGTACCCGGTGCCCTTGTGCCACGAGACTTCCTTTCCAGCCCTTCCGACGGCGGCACGATCGCCGTGAGGGAGTGCCAAGCTTAGCGCCAAATGCACGGAGAACCTGCGGTAGCTCCGGAATATCCTATTGGCTGGTCTCGCGCTCTTCCGAAAATGCGGACACGTCCGGATTGTGGTCCAGCCATAATCGGCGTCGACATCGACTGGGCCGGGCCGAGACGTCGTCTCGGCCCGGCCCGTCGCCACCTCGTCGCGCCGCGAGGCGCGGCCGCGTTCAGCTCTGCGTGCAGGGCGGTGGGTCGGCCGGCGGCACGGCGTCCTTGGGGATCGCGGGAAGGTCGGCGTGCTTCACCGTGTACCCCTTGCCGGAGTCGTACGTCGTGAACGGCGCGGGTGCCAGGCCCATGCGCAGGCAGCGCCCGTCGACGGCGCCCCAGGAGAAGCCCATCCGGTCGTACCGGTGGCCGCGCGGGTCGGCGTAGACGCTGAAGGCCATGCGCGTGCCGTCCGCCTCGCCGATGACGCCCTTGCTGGTCCCGGACACGACGGCGACCGGGCCCGCGGTCATCAGGTAGTCGACCTTCACTGTGCCCCAGTAGTGCCGTACGACGCCGTTCGAGTCCGGAATGGGGTGATCGAACCGTACGGTGCCGTGCGCGGCGCCCATAATCATCTTCTTGCCGTCGAACCGAAACGCGTTGCCGTGCGCGTCGAAGATGAACCGGCGGAGGGGGTTCTCCGGGTCGAGCGGGAATCTCACCCAGGCGTCACCGGTGACGTGACCTTCCTTAGGGGACGCTGGGGCGGCGTGCGCCGCCGTGGCGCCGGTCAGCAGGACGATGCCGCCGATCCCGGCCGCGGCGACCCGGGCGTACAGATGTGCCATTTACGGCTCCTCGAGGGCGTACGGGCCGTGTTGCCCGTGTCTCGAAACTCGCAGAATGCGCGGTCACCGGCCTCACCCGGACGATCGAGCGCGCTGGCCCGCCGGTGGAGGCCCGATTCCCCCGCCCGGGGGAGCCTGGACGATCAGTAGGCGTGGCCGCACAATCGGGGCCGTGAACAGTAGGACGAAACGGCGCCTGTCCGATGCGGAGCTGGACGTGCTGGCCCGGCGGGCCCTCGGCGCGGGCGTGACGGCGTCGACCGAGCTGACGGACGGATTCGCCAACGCGGTGTGGAGGCTCGCCCTCGACGACGGCCGCGAGGTCGTGCTCAAGCTGGCCCCGCCTCCAGAGCTGGAGCAGCTCAGCTACGAGCGCAACCTCCTGCGCATGGAGGCCGAGGCCCACGGGCTCGCCGCGGCGGCGGGCGTACCGGTGCCGACGCTGCTGGGCGCGGTGTTCGACGACCCGGTGCTCGGCGGGGACCATCTGCTGTTCGGCGCGCTCGACGGCGTCTCGTGGAACACCGTCAAGCCGGCCGAGGAGGACGCGCTCCGCCGCGAGCTCGGCCGGTATCTCGCCCGGCTGCACACGGTCACCGGAGACGTCTTCGGCTACCCGTACGCGGGGATCACCGGCGCCACGTGGCGGGAAGCATATCTCGCGATGGCCGGGGCCCTGCTCGCCGACGTCGATCGATACCCGACGCCCTTGCCGCTGCCGGCCGCGGAGATCGGCGCGGTGCTCACCGCCGCCTCGCCCGTCCTGGACGAGGTGGTGACGCCGCGCCTGGTGCACTTCGACGTGTGGGCGGGCAACGTCTTCCTCGACCTCGCCGCGACGCCGCGGATCCAGGCCATCATCGACCACGAACGCGCCTTCTGGGGCGACCCGCTGGCGGAGTTCGTCACGCCGACCGTCTTCAGCGATCTGCGTGAGGACGACCCGCTGGTGGCCGGCTATCGCGAGGTGACCCCGCTGGAGCTGACCCCGGCGGCCCACGTCCGGCTCGATCTCTACCGGGCGTACCTGTACCTGATCCTCCTGATCGAGAACGGACCCCGGCAGTACCCGGAGGAGGAGTACGCGCGCGTGCGCGACCTCGCCACCGTCTCGCTCACCCGGGTGCTCGACCGTCTCTCCGCCCGCCCCCGCGTCTAGAGCGGTTCAAGATCAGCAAAGCGTTGCGATGTTCCTGCTCTTCGTGCCGCCGGTCACGCCGGCCCTGCCAAGCCGTCTTCGCGAGCGAAGGTGCGACGGGCTCATTCCGCTCGGGCTCGGTCCGTGCGAGGCTGGTGGGTAGAAGTGGAGAGGCCAGAGCCCATTGGGGGTGGGTGATGGTTGGTACAAGCACGTCTTTCGAGCAGGCACACGCTCCGTGCGGCAGAGCCGTCGACGGGACGCGCCATCGCGAGGACGACGATCAGGGTCTGGTCATCGACGACCTGTTCTACGCGTGCGGCTGCCGCAGGACCCGCCATGAGTACCACGACGGCAGTGTGCGGAGCACGGTCGTCCGGCATGACGGGAGGGTACTGGCTGACGAGCTGGACGCCGGGGAATGAGCTCGATGGATCGCTCCCACGACGTGGTGATCATAGGCGGGGGAGGCGCCGGGCCTGCGGGCCGCCATCGCCGTCGCGGAGAGCGATCCTCGGCTCAGCGTGGGCGTCGTCTCCAAGGTCTATCCGATGCGCAGCCACACCGTGTCCGCCGAGGGCGGTGCCGCCGCAGTGATCCTTCCGGACGACAGCCTCGACGAGCACGCGTACGACACCGTGTCCGGCGGGGACTGGCTCTGCGACCAGGATGCCGTCGAGGCGTTCGTCGCGGAGGCACCACAGGAGCTGTTCCGCCTGGAGCACTGGGGCTGCCCGTGGAGCCGCGAACCCGACGGGCACATCGCGGTACGGCCCTTCGGCGGGATGAAGAAGATGCGCACCTGGTTCGCCGCCGACAAGACCGGCTTTCATCTCCTGCACACCCTGTTCCAGACGACGCTGCGGTACGAGCAGGTCGTTCGCTACGACGAATGGTTCGTGACCAGGCTGATCGTCGACGACGGGCGAGTACACGGGGTCGTCGCGATCGAGCTGATGTCGGGCCGGATCGCGGCCATCGGCGCCAAGGCAGTGATCTTGTGTGCCGGCGGGTGCGGAAGGGTCTACCCCTTCACCACGAACGCCAACATCAAGACCGGTGACGCCATGGCCCTGGCCCTCCGCGCGGGCGCTCCACTCAAGGACATGGAGTTCGTGCAGTATCACCCGACGGGCCTGCCGTTCACCGGCATCCTCATCACGGAGGCGGCGCGGGCCGAGGGCGGCTGGCTGATCAACAAGGATGGTTACCGCTATTTGCAGGACTACGACCTGGGCGTGCCCGCGCCGGGGCCGGTGTTGCGCAGCATGGAACTCGGCCCGCGTGACCGGTTGTCGCAGGCCTTCGTGCACGAGGTCGAGAAAGGCCGGACCACCGACACTCCGTACGGGCCGGTCGTCCACCTCGACCTGCGCCACCTGGGCCGGACGACGATCGATACGAAGCTTCCCTTCGTACGGGAGCTCTGCCGGGAGTACGAACGCATCGACCCGGTCGAGGATCTGATCCCGGTCCGGCCGGTGGTCCACTACATGATGGGCGGGGTCCATACCGACGTCGACGGCGCCACCGCTGTGGAGGGGCTGTACGCGGCCGGTGAGGTCGCGTGCGTCAGCATCAACGGCGCCAACCGGCTCGGTTCGAACTCGCTCCCCGAGCTTCTCGTGTTCGGCCGGCGCGCTGGCCAGGCCGCCGCGGCCTACGCCTCCGGTGTGGACGGTCCCGGCCCGGCCGTGCGGGCGCAGGCGGACGACGAAAGGCACCGACTGGAACACGACCTGTTGTGCAGGACCGACGGGCACGAACACGTGTCCGCTCTCCGCAAGGAGATGCAGGATCTGATGGAGGGCAGCGCCGGGATCTACCGCACCGGCGACTCGCTGGCCAAGGCCGCCGGCACACTGCGCGAGTTGCGTGAGCGGTTCCGTGACATCGCACTCGGCGATCACAGCAGGACGTTCAACACCCAGCTGACCGCCGCTCTGGAGCTCTCTTTCATGCTGGACGTGGCCGAAGCCATTGTCGCTTGCGCGCTGCGGCGCGAGGAGTCACGGGGAGCCCATCAACGCACGGATTTCCCCGCCAGAGACGATCAGCGCTTCCTGGCCCATTCGTTGATCTACCGCGATCCCGGCGGCTCGTACCGGGTGGAGTACCTGCCCGTAACGATCACCCGCTGGCCGCCCGGGGAACGCGTTTATGGGAGGTGACACCTCGTGCCGGACCACATCACGCTTCGGGTGACGCGCTACCGGCCTGAAGAGGACACCGAGCCCGGGATTCAGGACTACGAGGTCCCGCTGCGTGAGGAGTGGGCGGTCCTCGATGGCCTGAACCATGTCAAGGACCATCTGGACGAGACCCTTTCGTACCGCTGGTCGTGCCGGATGGGGATCTGCGGCAGTTGCGGAATGACGGTCAACGGTGAGCCCAAACTCAGCTGCGCCGCCTTCCTGGCCGACTACGCCCCAGGGCCGGTCCGCGTCGAACCGCTCGCCAACTTCCCGATAATCCGCGATCTCGTCGTGGAAATCGGCGACTTCATGCGCAAACTGGCGAAGGTCAAGCCCTGGATCATCGGGGAGGACACAGTGGTCGGCCGAGATGAGCACCTACAGACGCCGGCGGAGATGGAGGAGTATCAGCAGTTCAGCATGTGCATCAACTGCATGCTCTGCTACGCCGCCTGCCCGGTCTACGGCCTCGACCCGCAGTTCATCGGGCCGGCGGCCATCGCCCTCGCCCAGCGCTACAACCTCGACTCGCGTGACCATGGTGCCGCCGAACGGCTGGACGTCCTGTCTCAGCACGACGGGATCTGGGGCTGCACTTTCGTCGGTGAGTGCACCCGGGCGTGCCCGAAGGGCGTCGATCCCGCCGGCGCCATTCAGCGGTACAAGCTGACGGCGGCAACGGAGTCGCTCAAGAAGTTCCTGTTGCCCCGGGGGGCCCGATGAACGATCGACCGGTCTACACGGAGTTCCATCCCCGCTGGTATCGGCCGCGGATGTCGACCTACTGGTGGTTGCGGCGGCGCTCGTACCTCGCCTTCATCCTCCGGGAACTGAGCAGCGTCTTCGTCGCGTGGTTCGTGCTTTACCTGCTGCTGCTCATCAACGCGGTGGGCCAGGGCGCCACGGCGTACCAGCGCTTTTTGGACTGGTCGGCGGCACCATGGGTGCTGGCGGTGAACCTGATGGCCTTCGTGTTCATCGCCTTCCACGCCGTCACCTGGTTCAACCTGGCTCCCCAGGCGATGGTGGTCCGGGTGAGGGGCAGACGGGTTCCGCGCCGCCGGATCGTGGCGTCGATCCATCTCGGCTGGATAGTGCTGTCAGCACTGGTGATCTGGCTCGTCATGGGGTGATGAGATGGCGAGAAGGCGATCTCCCGAGCCGTATCTGTGGCTGCTCTTCAGCGCTGGAGGCGTGCTGTCCGCACTGCTGATGCCGATCCTGGTGCTGTTGTTCGGCGTCGTGATCCCGCTGGGATGGATCTCACCTCCTGGTCATGAAGACCTGCTCGGGCTGCTCCGCAACCCGATCACCCGGATCGTGCTCTTCGCCCTCTGCACTCTCTCGCTGTGCCATTGGGCGCACCGTTTCCGCTACACCCTCTACGACGGACTGCAGATCAAGCATCTGAACGAGCTGATCAACGTGGCCTGCTACGGAGCAGCGATCATCGGATCGGCCATGGCGGGATATCTGCTGTTCGTCTCCCTGTGAACGTCCGGATATTCAGTGGGCAACGCTCTCAAAGGCCGAGACACTGGGTTTCCGGTGATCCAGGGGAGAAACGCGTGCGTTCCGGTGGGCAGGCGACGTTGACGCTGTGGCGTCCGGTGGGGCCGGCGGAGCTGGCGTTGGTGCGTGCGTCGGGGTGGCGGGAATGGCCACCGCGACTGCCCGATCAACCGATCTTCTATCCCGTCCTGAACGAGGCGTACGCGGTCAAGATCGCCCGGGACTGGAACGTCCCAGCGTCGGGTGCTGGTTTCGTGACGCGGTTCGAGGTCGACGCGGACTTCGCGCGGCGTTATCCGGTGCGGCGAGCGGGTGGCCGGACCATCACGGAGCTGTGGGTGCCGGCCGAGGAACTGGCGGAGTTCAACACCCATCTGGCCGGCCCGATCGAGGTGGTCCGGGAGTTCCACGCCCCCGGCTACGGGCCGTTCGCCGTCCGGGTCGCCGAGGCCGCCGCGGGCAGGGAGTCCGCGTACGACGTGATGACGATGCTGTCGGTGGCCGGTGCCGACACCTGGATCGGACTGGACCGGGCGTTCCGCACCCCCGCCCTGACGTACGGCGGCGATACGGCCACGACGCTGAAGGACGAGCGGCTGTCGGCACTGGTCGCGGCCTGTTCCCGGGACGGCCGCCGAAGAGAGGCCGCGCTGGCGAGTGCGGTCTTTCGTACGGAGGGGTTCCTGCTGCCCGCCCTGGTGTTGCGGACCGGGGACTGGGTGCCTCAGGTTCGTGAGCAGGCGTGGCGGTCCTTGGCGGCCGCGTTGCGGGCTGCGGACGGACCCGCGCTGGTAATGGCCGCCGGTGTCGCGGTGGCGATGGGATCGTGGGCGCGCGGTGGCCGTGCGCTGGAGACGCTGATGGCGGCGCTGCGTTCGGCTCCAGTGGAGACCCTGGCGGCGGCTCGCGTTCACCGGGACCTCGGGCTGCGGCGTGCGGCGTACGACGTGTGGCTGGAGTCGGGCCGTGGCCGGCACCAGGAGGTCCTGGACGCCGCGCTGAGCGAACCCGACCCCATCTGCCGGGTCCGGTGCGCGGAGCGGCTCGTGACCGAGGCCGTACGAGACGAGCGCCCCGACGTGCTGGAGCGGCTGCTGGAGGAGGGGAGTGCGAAGGTCAGGGTCGAGGCTCTTACCGCGCTGGTGAAGATCGGCCGCCCTCAGGCCGGTGCGGCTCACCTCGCGGACCGGTCGGCCATGATGCGCGCCACCGCGCAGTGGGCCGTCCGCCGTACGGGTCGTGAGCCTGCCGCGCTCTACCGCCAGGCCCTGACCGCGGACTCGGCGCCCGGCCGGATCCGCGCGCTCGTCACCGGGCTGGGCGAATGCGGCACCCTCCATGACGTGGAGGTCCTGCTGCCCTTCCTGGAGCACCCGAGTCCCAGGGTGCGGGCCGAAGCGGTGCGCGCCGTCCGGCGTTTGGGCGGATCGCTCACCCGGATCGCGGGCATGCTCGCCGATCCCGCCCCGGTGGTCGTGCGTGCCGCCTACGCGGCGCTGAATGCCGAACCCGACGCCGTGCCGGCCGCGCAGCTGTGGGAATGGCTGTCCGCCGACGCGCCGCGTCACGTACGGCTGGGAGCCTATAAGCGGCTGCGCGCCTCGGACACGTGGACCCGCGTGCACGTCGACCTGCACCTGATCGCCGCCCGTGACACCGACCTCGGTGACCAAGCGCGCGCCGATCTGATCGCCTGGCCGCGAGGCGACGCCGCGACCGCTCACCGCATGCCGCCGGAGAAGCTGCTGCCGAAGCTTGAATCGCTGCTGGACACGGCCGAACCCGTGGTCGGAGCCGAGCAGGCCCATCGACTGCGCTGGCATCTCGGCATCGGCTGATCGGGCGACGACGAGGCCAATTCCAGACGTCGCCTCGTCCGGTCAGCCCTTCCCAATTTTCCCTCAAGACTCCCTATGTCCGGATGAATCACTGCCAAAGGGTGGAATGTCAATGAATGTCCGACGGGCGCCCGGCAAAAGGCCGCCGACCAGGGCACCTCCCGGGGCCTTTCGCCGCCGACGTCAGGGGGATGCGGGATGGCGGGAGACAAGGAAGAGCACGTCGATGCGGTGATAGTCGGCTCCGGGTTCGGCGGGTCGGTCGCCGCCTACCGGCTTGCCGCGGCGGGCCTGCGGGTCGTCGTCCTGGAACGTGGGCGGGCCTACCCGCCGGGGTCGTTCCCGCGCGCTCCCCACGAGTTGGCCCGGGCGCTGTGGGACCCGAGCGAGGGGTTGCTCGGGCTTTTCGACGTCTGGTCTTTTGGCGGATTCTCCGGTGTGGTCGCGAGTGGCCTGGGGGGCGGCTCGCTCATCTATGCCAGCGTATTGCTGCGTAAAGATGAGAAATGGTTCGTTGATGAGGACCCCAACGGCGAGTACCGTCCGTGGCCGGTCACCCGCGCCGACCTCGACCCGCATTATGCGGAGGTCGAGCGGATGCTCGGCGCGCAGCGGTTCCCGTTGGACGCGCCGGGATATGAGGTCTCGGGCAAGACCCAGGCGATGCGGGAGGCGGCGACACACCTGGGGCTGGAGTGGCGACTGCCGCCACTGGCCGTGACGTTCTCGGCGAACGGCCGGACGGAGCCCGGCGTGGCGATCCCCGATCCGCCGTACGGCAACATCCACGACCGCCGGCGCACCACGTGCCGTCTGGTCGGCGAATGCGACATCGGATGCCAGAGCGGCAGCAAGAACACCCTCGACCACACGTACCTGTCGGCGGCCGTCGCTCACGGCGCCGAGATTCGTACCGGGAGCGAGGTCGTGTCCTTCGAGCCGACCCGGCGCGGCTGGGCGGTCCGGTACGTGACGCACCTGAAGGAGCACGAGGGCCGGCGGATCAAGACCGATTCCCTTCCCCGGACGACCATCACCTGCGACCGGCTCCTGCTGGCCGCCGGAACCTTCGGGACGACCTACCTGTTGCTCCGCAATCAGGCCGCTCTGCCCGGGGTGAGCCGGCTGCTGGGGCACCGCTTCTGCGGCAATGGTGACCTGCTGGGTTTCGTCGTGGGCGCCCGGGACGAGAACGGGAGGGCACGGCATCTGGGGAGTTCCGCCGCGCCCGTCATCACCAGCGCGATCCGCGTCCCCGATGCCCTTGATGGCGGTGCCGGCCGCGGATATTACGTCGAGGACGCCGGATATCCCGGTTTCGCGGACTGGCTGATCGAAGGCTCCGACGTGCCAGGGATCACCGCTCGGGTCCTCGACTTCGCCCGTACGTGGGTGCTGGCGCGGTTGACGCGCAACCCGAAGGCGGAGATCTCCGCTCGCGTGTCACGGGTGCTGGGATCCGGTGGCCGTTCGGCGGGCGCGACCGCACTGCTCGGCATGGGACGGGACACCCCCGACGGGGTCGCCCGGCTCCGCGACGGGCGCTGGTTGGAGATCGACTGGACGACGCGGACGTCGCGAGAGTACTTCGACCGGGTCTCGGCCACGATGCGGCAGCTCGCGCAGCACTTCGGGGGCCGGTTCGAACCGAACCCGCTGTCGTGGCTCGATCGCGTGGTGACGGTGCACCCACTCGGCGGCGCGCCGATGGGCCACGCGATTCAGGACGGGGTCGTCGACTCCCACGGTGAGGTCTTCGGCCACCCTAGGCTGTTCGTCGTCGATGGCTCCGCGATGCCCGGGCCCGTGGGGGCCAATCCCTCGTTGACGATCGCGGCGTTCGCCGATCGGGCCGTGACGGCGATCCTTGAGGGCCGGACCGGCGGATCACGGCGGGCCAGGTCACCAGGGGCCAGAACATCGAGGGCCAGATCGTCCGGGGCCAGATCGTCCGGGGGCAGGTCATGACGGCGGGCAGACGCTCACTCATCCTCGCGGGCGGCGGGATGAAGGTGGCGTTCCAGGCCGGTGTCCTTCAGGTCTGGCTGGATGAGGCCGGGCTCACGTTCGACCACGTCGACGGCGCCAGTGGCGGCACGTTCAACCTCGCCATGTACTGCCAGGGCATGGCGGGGACGGAGATCGCGGACGCGTGGCGGCGAACGGATCCCGTGTCCGGCGCCGGTGTCGATCTCGCCTCGCTGGCGCACCGCGACGCTTTGCTCACCCTGGACCGATATCGCTCGGTGGTCTTTCCCGAGTGGGGACTGGACTGGTCGAAGATCACGGCGACGTCCAGGGAGGCCACGTTCAACGTGTGCGACTTCGGAAAGTACGCGCTTGAGGTCGTCGAGCCCGCGCGCATGTCGGAGGACCTGCTCGTCGCCTGCGTTTCCCTGCCGATGTGGTTCCCACCGGTTCGGATCGACGGACAGACCTATGTCGACGCCGTTTATCTCTCCGACGGCAACCTGGAAGAGGCGATCCGCCGCGGTGCCGACGAGATCTGGGTGATCTGGACGGTGAGCGAACGAGGCGAATGGAACCCCGGATTCACCAACATCTACTTCCAGATCATTGAGATCGCCGCGAATGGCCACTTCCATTGCATCGTGCAACGAATCCAGCAGAACAACACGGCGATCGCGGCGGGTCGTCCTGGTGAGTTCGGCAGACGAATCGAGCTGAAGATCCTCCGTGCCGAGGTTCCCGTCAACTACCTCCTCGACATCGGGAAGGACCGGCTGCACGAAGCGGTGAACCGCGGTGTCCAGACCGCCCGTGAATGGTGTTCCGCGGCAGGAGTCCCGCTAAGGCCGACGGTCCCGCGGCCGGAGCGCGAGCAACCCAGCTCACTGTCCTTCAGCGAAGTGATGAAAGGGGCGATCGGCCTCGGCGAGAGCGATTTCGAGGACGGCTATCGCAAGGGCCGGGACGAGCACACGCCGCTGCTGACGCAGTTGACGATCTCCATAGACGATATCGACGAATTCGTCACTCTCCCCGAACATGAGGCGGCGGTGAAAGGGTACGTCGAATGCGAGGCCCTCGGCGGCAGGTTGCCGGTCGAAACCGGCACCTTCAACCTGCTCGTCGACGAGGGAAAGCCCGAGAAAAAGCAGATGCGCTACCGGCTGTACCTCCGGAACGCCGCCGGCCGGCATTACACCCTGGTGGGCACGAAGATGGTGACAGACGACCCTGGAGCAGACCTCTGGAGCGACACCACGACGCTGTACACCAGGGTGCTGGACGGCCAGGTTCGACCCGCCGATGACGACCGCGCGACCGTCGTGGCCTCCGGGATCATCTCGGTCCACCTCCTGGACTTCCTGCACCAGCTCACGACGTTCCGCGCCGGCGGGCCGCCGGCCGCCCGGCCGGCCACCGTGGCCCGGTTCGGCGAACTGTTCCTCGGCAAGCTCTGGGACGTCTACGCACGACACGTACTCCCATGGGGGCCGCTGTGAGCAGCCGTCGTCTCGCCGTCACATTCCTGCACGGCATCGAGATCAGTGATCCCGCCTTCGCCGAGAAGGCGACCGACCTGCTCAAGCGGTCGTTCGAAGACCACGCCGGGGTGGCCGCCGACGAAGCCCTCGTCATCCGGCCGACGTTCTGGGCACCGGCGCTCCAGGAGATCGAGGACACCTTGTACGAGCGGTGCTTCGGGCCTCGGTCCCGCCGCCTCGACGAGTGGCTCACCCAGTGGGTGACGCGGATCAACGCGGGAAGCATCTCCGGACTCTGGCCGTTCCTCGCCACCGTCCCATGGCGCCGTCTGCCGTGGATCCCACGGCCGAACTACCCGGTGCCGCGATGGCTCGTGATCCAGTTCTTCGGCGACGCCATCGCCTACCAGATGACCCCAACGGACCGGCGGGTCTACGAAGGCATCCACGCGTACGTGGCGGACACGATGGGGGAGCTGGCACGAGAGGCGGGAGAAGACGCGCCGCTGTGCGTCATCGCGCACAGCCTCGGCACCGTCATCGCCAGCAACTACTTCTACGATCTTCAGACGCAGTACGGCGACGCCCCTCGCCCGCTCATCCCGCCCGCCGTGAACGCGCGTATCGGGCCGACGCCGTTGGAACGCGGAGAAACCCTCGCGTTCCTGTACACGCTCGGCAGCCCCTTGGCGCTGTGGGCGATGCGCTACCCGGACTTCGGAACGCCTCTCACCATGCCGTCACCGAAGCTGCGCGACCACCATCCGACGCTCACCGGCGAATGGATCAACTTCCAAGATCCCGATGACCTGGTGGCCTACCCCTTGCGTGCGCTGTCGCGGGAGTACGAGAAACAGGTGACCGAGGACCGCACGGTGTCCGTCGGCCCCTGGTGGCTGGGATGGACGCCGATGGCGCACTGGTGGTACTGGAACGACGAGACGGTCATCGACCCGATCGCCCGATCGCTGGCCGCGGCATGGCGCCAGGTGAACACCGCGCGCGAGGTCGGCTGATCCGCCATCGCCCGCCCCAAGCGTGCCGTCGGCCGGCCGACGGCACGCTGGCGGGTGAGCGGTGTGTCAGGCCGAGGTGGCCCGGACCGCCGTACGGATCAGGTCGGCCACGTCCTTCGGGCGGGAGACCGCGACGGCGTGCGAGGCGCCTTCGACCTCGACGATGGTCGCGCCCGCCCGCTCGGCGCCGAACCGTTCGACCTCGGGATTGATCGCCTGGTCGGCGGCCGCGACGAGCGCCCAGGAGGGCTTGGTCTTCCAGGCCGCCGTGGCCGCGGTCTCGGTGAACGCCCCGGCCGCGAGCGGCCGCTGCGCCACCGCGAGGACCTTGGTGACCTCGGCGGGGACGTCCGCGGCGAAGACCTCCGGGAAGGCCTCAGCGGCGATCGTGACCTCCACGGCGGGGTCGCGGCCCTCGACGGGGTAGGTCGCCTGCCGCAGGTTGTCGCCCAGCGGCGAGGCGGGGAAGCGTCCCTGCAGCTCGCCGAGGCTCTCTCCCTCTTCGGGCACGTACGCGGCGACGTAGACGAGGCCGACGACGTTCTCGGCCGCTCCGGCCACGGTGATGATCGCGCCGCCGTAAGAGTGGCCGACCAGCACGACGGGGCCGTCGATCTGGGCGGCCACGGAGGCGATGTACGCCGCGTCGGAGGCCAGGCCACGCAGCGGGTTGGGCGGAGCCACCACGGGAACGCCGTGCTCCTGGAGTTCGGCGATGACGCCGGACCAACTGGCGGCGTCGGCGAACGCGCCGTGCACGAGGACGACGGTGGGGGTGGTGTTCGCGGTCATGGGAAGGGCTCCTTGCAAGGGTTCTCGGCGCGGAAGCGCGCCGTCCAGAGTTCGATGCCGCCCGGCGGGAGGCGCCCGTGCCACGGGCGGCAGGTGGTCAGGAGTGCAGTGCCTCGTAGAGGAACTCGCCGGCCTGCTGCGTGGCCGCCGTCGCGGCGTGCGTGTCGCGCATCGCGTTGACCATGACGAAGTCGTGGATGATCCCCTGGTAGCGGACGGCGGTGACGGGGACGCCGGCGGCACGCAGCTTGGCGGCGTACGCCTCGCCCTCGTCGCGGAGCACGTCGGCCTCGGCCACGATGACCAGCGCCGGCGGCAGCCCGGCGAGCTCGTCCAGGCTCGCGCGCAGCGGCGACGCGGTGATCTCCGCGCGCTGGGCGGGGTCGGTCGTGTACTGGTCCCAGAACCACTTCATGCCGTCGCGGCTCAGGAAGTATCCGGTGGCGAACTGCTCGTAGGAGCCGGTGTCGAAGTTCGCGTCGGTGACGGGGTAGAACAGCAGCTGCGCGGCCAGCTTCGGGCCGCTCCGCCGCTTGGCCAGGATGGTGGTCGCCGCGGTCATGTTGCCGCCGACCGAGTCGCCGGCCACCGCGATGCGGGCCGGGTCGAGGCCGTGCTCGGCGCCCTGCTCGGAGATCCACTGCAGCGCGGCGTAGATCTCCTCGATCGCGGTGGGGTACTTCGCCTCCGGGGAGAGGCTGTAGTTCACGAAGACCGTCGCGGCCTGGGACCGTACGGTGAGCTCGCGGACGAGCCGGTCGTGGGTGTGGGCGTTGCCGAACACCCAGCCCGCGCCGTGGATGTACAGGACCACGGGCAGGGCGCCCTGGGCGCCGGCCGGGCGGAAGATCCGGATCGAGACCTCACCCGACGGTCCGCCGGAGATGGTGAGGTCCTCGACGTCGGCGTCCGGCGCGGGGACGTCGCCGTCCTGGACGGAGTCGACGGCCTTGCGCCCTTCGACCGGCCCGAGGTCGTACAGGAACGGCGGGTTCGCGGTCGCCTCGACGAACGCCTGTGCGGCCTCTTCGAGGACGGGCTTGATGGTGGACATACTGACCTCTTCCATGCGCATGCGCGCCGCCGGTGGGCGGCTCATGCCGCTCAGCCTCCCAACCCGCCCATTTCGGACGCATCAGTAAGTTGACGGTCCTCTTCAGCGGACCGCCGGCGTCAGTGCGGTAAGTCCAGCGTCAGCGCCGGGCGGCCAGGGCGTTCTCGAGGAAGAGGCCGCCCTGCCGGACGGCGGCCAGGGTCGGTGGGCTGTCCCGCAACGCGGTGAGTGACACGAAGTCGTGGACGGTGCCCAGGTACCGGACGGAGGTGACCGGCACGCCCGCCCGCAGCAGCCGGCGCGCGTACTGCTCGCCCTCGTCCCGTACGACGTCGGCCTCCGCCGAGACGATCAGGGCCGGCGGCAGCCCTCGGAGGTCCTCCGTCGTCGCCCGCAGCGGTGAGGCGGTGGGCTCGGCGAGTTCGTCCTCGTCGTCGGTGTACTGCTGCCAGTACCACTCCAGCGCCGCACGCGTCAGCGGGTAACCGGACGCGAATCGCCGCTGCGACGCGGTGTCGCAACGCGGATCGGTCATCGGGTAGTACAGCAGTTGCGCGCGGATGCGGGGGCCGCCGCGCTGCTTGGCCACCATCGTGAGCGCCGCGGCCATGGTCGCGCCCGCGCAGTCCCCGGCGACCGCCAGCCTCCGGCCGTCGAGTCCGAGGTCGGCGGCGTGCTCGGCCACCCAGGTCAGCACCGCGTACGACTCCTCGATCGCGACCGGGTACCGGGCCTCGGGGGTCCGGGTGTACTCCGGGACCACCAGCGCGGCGCCGCCGCGGGCGGCGAGCTCACCGATGATCCCGGCATGGGTCCGCCCGTCGCCGAGCATCCACCGGCCCCCGTGGACGTAGACGACGACCGGGAGGGGACCGGCCGGCCGGACCGGCCGGAACACCCAGAAGCCGGCGAGCCCGGACGGCCCCACCGGCGCCACGCGGAACACGGCCTCGACTCCGAGGTCGTCGTCGTGCGGGTGGCCCTGGGCCTCCAGCAGCGCCTGGCGGCCGTCGACCGGGCCGAGTTGGTGCAGGTACGGCGGTGCCGCCATGGCGTCGACGAGCTTCTGGACCAGCGGATCGAGGACGAGGGCCGGCCCCTCGGAAGCGCATCCGTCCTCGCCGGGCTCGATTCTCACGCGCTCACCTCTCGTTCGTCCGGCGGGTCACAGGTCGTCGAAGAGGCCGCGGAGCTGATGGCGGCTGCTCACGCCCAGCTTCGGATACACGTTGTACAGGTGCGAGCTGACCGTGCGCGGCGACAGCATGAGCTGCTCGGCGATCTCCCGGTTGCGCAGGCCCTGTGCTGCGAGCCGTACGATCTGCCGTTGCTGGGCGGTCAGTTCGGACAGCGGGTCGACCGTGGTGGGGGAGGCGGCGACGCCGCTCGCCCGCAGCTCACCCCGCGCCTCGTCGGCGAGACCGGCCGCGCCGAGCCGGGTGAACGACTCCAGCGCCGTCGCGAGGATCGGGCGGGCGTCCAGAGGCCGCCGTCTCCTGCGCAGCCACTGCGCGTAGTGCAGCCGGGCCAGCGCGCGGGCCAGGGGCCACTCGTCGCCGGCCGGGTTCACGACGGCGAGCCGGAAGTGGTGCTCGGTCTCCTTCGGGTCGCCGACGAGGGCGGCGGCGTGATGCAGCAGCAGCGTCATCCGGGTCGTCGGCCGGGGGCCGACGGCCTCCCGCACCGCGGTGACGACGGGCCCGACCTCCTCCTGCCGGCCCGTCCGCTGGGCCACCGCCGCCAGGTCGGCGATGGACCGAGGCGACAGGAAGTGGTGCAGGGGCGTGCCGTCCTCCCCGAACAGGAGGCGGAAGCGCCGGAACGCGTCGTCGAAGTCGCCGGCCGCCACGGCCGCGGTGCCCGCCGCCCGCAGCAGATACGCGTGGGTAGCGCGGTTCTCCTCCAGACCGACGGCGGTCCACGCGGGGTCCTCCGGCATCCCGCCGCGCGTCGGCTGCCCACGCAGCGCGCGCAGGGTGACCCGCAACGCCTCCACGTCGACCTCGACGTGCCGCCACTTATGCACGGCCGCGAGTGTGCCCGCCTCCTCCAGCAGCTCGTCGGCCTCCGCCCACCGCCCCGTGTCGATCAGCGCCGAGGCCATCGGCACGAGAGAGTGCGCGCTCACGCCCATCGAGCCGTACGCGCGGAGCACGTCGAACACCTGCCGGAAGGAGGTGACGCACAGGTCCGTCTCGTCGGCCAGCCAGGCGACCCCCGCCAGTCCGTGCAGCCGGGTGATCTCCGCCATGCCGGTCGCCGGGTGCGGAGGGTTCCGCCGCTGGAGCCGCCGCAGCAGGGAGGGGGCGTGGGCGGCCGGGTCGGCCTGGGCCACGACGATGGCGCTCACCGACTCGGCGGCGTCGGCCCCGGTCAGTTCGGTGTAGGGCGTCGCGGCGTCTCCGAACTCGACCCCGTCGAGAAGGTGGGTGAGCGGCCGCCTCATCTCCGGCAGCCCCGACTGGTACGCGACCGCGCTGACCACGGCGGCCAGGGCGAGCGTCGTACGGCCGTCCGTCGGCGGACGGTGCTCGAACGGCCGGATCATCAGCTGGAACGCCTCCCGCTGGCGGGCGAACAGCGACAGGGCCGTCCCGGCCCCGCACGCCGCGACGCCGAGCAGGTCCGGGTCCAGCGTCAGCGTCGTCACCTTGTCGTACAGCTCGCGGGCCCAAGACGGGTCGCCCGCGTTCTGCACGGCTCTGATCGCCTTGGCGTACCGCCGCGCCCGGTCCTCGGCCGCCGGGCTGCACTCGGCGGACCGTTCCAGAGCCCGTGCCGCCGCGAAGAAGCCGCCGCACCGCTCGGCGAGCTCCGCGGTCTCCTCCAAGGCGGCCGCGACGGACTCGTCCGGTCCGATGCGCGCGGCGGCCAGATGCCACGCCCGGCGTGCGGGATCGTGGTCGAGGGCGTTCGCGAGGTCGGCGTGCACCTGCTGCCGAAGATGGGCGGGGGCTCCGTGATAGGACCCCGCGCGTACGAGCGGATGCCGGAAGGCGACCCTGCCGCCCGCGATGGTGATGAGACCGGCGTTCTCCGCGGGCTCCCACATTTCGAGGTCGGACCCTGCCCCCGCTGCGGCCATGATGGTCTCCAGGTCCTCGTCGTCCGAGGACGCGGCCGCATAGACGATCAGCCGCTGGGTGGCGGCCGGCAGCGCCCGGAGCCGGGCCGCGAACATCTCCTGGATGCGCTGGGTCTGGGGCAGCCCGCCGCCGGGCAGCACCTGACCCTCGCGTACGGCGCGGCACAGTTCGATGATGGCCAGAGGGTTCCCTGCGGCCTGTTCCAGGACGTCGACCCGGGCCCGGCCGGTCGGCGGCTCCGGCTGGGCGTCCAGCAGGCGTGCGGCCGCCTGGCGGGTCAGCGGCCCCAGGGACAGCATGGGCAGGTCCGGGACGAGGCCGTCCGGGGCCGTGCGCCCGCGCGCCGCGATCAGCACCGTCACGGCCTCGGCCGCCAGGCGGCGCATCACGAAGCCCAGGACGTCGCGGGAGTCGCCGTCGACGTGCTGGACGTCGTCGACGATCAGCAGGACGGGCCGCCGACGGGAGACGCCGGTCAGGAGGTTCAGCACGCCGAGGCGGAGCAGCATCGGGTCGTGCGGCCGGGCGGCGGCGACCATCCCGAACGCCGTCTCGAGCGCCTCTCTCTGGTGCTCGGGGAGGTCGCCGATCTCGGACAGCAGGGGGACGAGCAACTGGTGGAGGGCGGCGAACGACTGCTCCGCCTCAGCCTCACACCCCCGCGCGGTCAGGACAAGGCCGCCGATCTCCCGCGCGTGGTCGGCCGCGGCCGTGAGCAGTGCGGTCTTCCCGCTGCCGGCCTCCCCGAGCAGCAGCACCGTCCGCGGTCCGCTCCGCCCCGCGTCGACCGCGTCGAGGACCTGGCCGATCTCGGTCCGCCGCCCCACCAACGACGCCGTCGGATCGGGACGGCGCGCGGCCCTCTGCCCCTCATCCAGGCGGTCGACACGCGCCTCCGCCAAGGAAGAGTCCCGGCCGATGGCGACAGTGCCGCCGATCGGTTCATCCATGTTGTGCCCCCGGTCGTACCAGTGCCCCGCATCTTCGACCGTTGCTCGGCGGCGCGTTCTGGCATGTCCCAGTATTGTGCCAGTTGAGGGCTTTGGGGTGTTTCAGGCAGGGTTCGGCGTACGGCCACGCGGACCAGGCGAGCGGCACGGCCTATTCGGATCGCGCGGGATCGGCTCTTACCGAAAAGCCACCGCGGAGGGCGCTCGGCTCTTTCGCCAGATCGCCGGATTTGGGGCGCGAATCCACGATGGGGGAACGGGTAATAATTTCCTTGTAGCGTGCCGACCGGGTGACCAAACGCCGGTGGAGGGTAGATCCATCGCACGGACTGTTCGCATCCAGAATAAACCAACGTGCAAAGGTGCGAAGAATGATCCAACGGGGCACCCTTGAAGTATCACCTTACAAGACCACCGCGCCACGTCTCGGTGCATATGCGGGGATCACCGTCATCATGGCAATGGCGTGGATCCCGGCGAACGCGTACGCTGCGCGGACGCCCGAGAGGGGCGCGGCGACACTCGTGACCGATCACACGGACAGTGGGAACGGCCGTCATAACCGCAGTGCCCTTTCAGTGAGAAGCCCCGTTCGCAACCACGGCTACCAGCACACCAATAACGGAAACGCCGGTGGTCTGAACAACGTCCAGAATGCGATGTGCGCACACGCGACCGTCTGTAATCTGACGCAGAAGGTGACCGTGGTCAGGCCCGAAAGGGCGAACCGTCCGGCCTTGCGGCGAATCGAACCCCCGATGCGGCAGACCGACACCTCCGCGCAGCCGCTCGACCCCCCGGCACGAGAGACCGACACCCCTGTGCCCATGCATCCGTTCCTGTACGTGGGCCCGTACGGGCTCATGCTCATGCCGGGATCGAGCGGCTCGTCCGGCTTCGGGTCGGCGGGACGGTCCGAGGCGCTCGAGTGCCTGAGAACCATGTTCCCGTGACCGCGGCGGGCGCTCAGCCACGCCGACACTCGGCAAAGCGGAGGTAACCATCTGCACTAAGAGCGCGGAGACCGCGGTTCACGGCCGGTAAACGGGTATGTAGCCGAGCGCACCGGATGTCCCGGCACGGTGCTTTCCACCGTGCCGCGTAATGACTCCATAGAGGCGTCAATAGGCCTTGCCCGGGAAAGGAAGCTCCAATGAAAGGAAGCACGACGAGCCGCCGCCTCGCCCTTCTCGGTCTCGGCATCTCCTTTCCGCTCGCCGCATCGATGAACATCGACGCGGACGCGGCCCAGATTCCCCAGCGGGTGCTGACCGCTGCTCCGGCCGGCGACAACAACCACGTCGCGAACGGCCGCCACAATGCTAGCTCTGTCACCATCCGCAGCCCGTCGTTCTTCCGCGGCGTACAGCTGGTCGGCGATGCGAACGTCCGTGCCATTACCAATACCAACAACGCTTTTTGTAAGAAGAGACGTCACTGCAAGATCCGCCAGCGGGCGGTCATCATTGCGCACTGAACCGGCCTCGCCGCCAGCCGTCCCGTGGCGTGAGTGAACCGGATCTGAGGGGCCTCGCCACGACGGCGATGTCTCGGGTTGCCGCACGGCCGCCGACAGCCTGCCGCCGTGCCGTTCGCGGTCAGCGGGCCGCCGGGGCGGACGTCCTGGGGGAGGGGCTCTGCGGGCCGAACGCGGTCAGGAACCGGTTCCGGAAAGCGTCCATCCGCCAGACCGGGGCGTGCGGGCCGGGCCGGAGGCCGTCCTGCCAGCCCCACCCGGAGATCCGGTCCAGTACGGCCTGGTCGCGGGCGACGATCGTGATCGGCACGTCCCGGTCGGCGCCCGGACCGGTGACGAGCGGAGTGGGCTGGTGGTCGCCGAGGAAGACGAGCACCAGGTTCTTGTCGCCGTAGGTCTCCACGTAGGAGATGAGGGTGTTCAGGGAGTACTCGATCGAGCCCCGGTACGCCGCGCGGATCCGGGACAGGTTGCGCCAGACGGCGTCCGGCCGGTCGCCGGCCGCGGCGATGGGGCCGAAGACGGATCCGTCGCCGACGCTCTTCCAGTCGACGAGCCGGGGCGTGGGCGCCCAGGGCGCGTGGCTCGAGACGAGCGGGAACTCCGCCATCACCGGGGCACGGTGCGGGGCAGCGAGCTCGGAGCGCTGGAGGACCGAGAGGGAGTACTGGTCCGGGGGAGTACCCCAGTTGAACGGCGGCCCGTGGTACCCCATGTTCCAGTGGTCGTAGATCCGTTCGTAGCCGTAGAACGACGAGCCCTCCGGCCAGGGGCGGGTGTTCCCCGGCTCCATCGCGACGGTCCGCCAGCCCGCGCGCCGGAAGGCCATGCTCAGGGTGAAGCGGCTCCCCTTGACGAGGGTGTCGTGGCGCTGCTGGTTGTCGACCCACAGTCCGGAGAGCAGCGTCGCGTGGGCCAGCCAGCTGCCGCCGCCCGCCGTCGGTGAGGTGAGGAAGGCGCTGCGCGCGCCGAACCCGGCCGCGGCCAGCCGGCGGGTCCCGGCGTCGAGGACCGCGTCGACCTGCGGCGCGTACGTCGGGTCCTCGACCGCGTCGCGGCCGTAACTCTCGACGAACGCCAGGATGACGTCCTTGCCGCGCAGCCCGGTCAGCAGGTTCCGGCCCGGGGCGGCGCGGAACGCATCGGCGGCCTCCTCACGGGCGAACGTCTTCCTGTCCCGCAGACCGGCGAGCACCTGCTGCGAATGGTCGTACGCGTGCCCCGCGACCGGCACACCCGGCACGATCCGTACGCCGAGGACGGCGAAGGCCACCCAGGCGACCGTGAGCACCGCGACGGCGCGGGTCGCGGCGAGCTTGTGGCGGACGAGCGCGCGGCTCAGGCGCAGCACCGACCTCGCCGCGAGCACGAGCAGGCCGGCGGCGAGCACCGCGATCGCCGCGACGGCGCCGATCGCACCGGCCCGCCCGGCCGACGTTCTGACGAACTCCAGGCCGGCCGAGAACAGGGGCCAGTCGTACGCCGGGTTGAACGGCCGGGCGAGAACCACCGAGAAACCCAGGTCGAGCAGCTTCACGATGGCGAGCAGACCGACGGCGACCCCCAGGAGCGCCGCAACCACCCGCCGCGCCCGCGCCGGCAGGACGAGGACGAGGGCGGTGCCGACGAGTCCCTCGATCGGGATGCGGACGAACGCAGCGGGCGTCAGGCGACCGAAGTCATCCGGGATCAGGAGGGCCGACACGACGAACAGGCAGGCCAGCGCGGTGACCACCCGGCCGGCGACGGGGTGCGCCGCCCGCCGGCGCGCGCCGGCCTTCTCCGCCGCCGTTCTGGTCACCGGCGGCAGGGCCGCCGTCGTCCTCAGCGGACTCCTGCGCCGGAGGCTCGCCCGCGTTTTCGGCGTCCCGGCGATCCGTGTCGTCACCGGCGCCCAGGCGGTCCGTGTCGTCACCGGCGTCCGGGCCGTCTGGGTCGTCACCGGCGTCCGGGCCGTCCGTGTCGCCACCGGCGCCCAGGCGGTGCGTGTCGTCACCGGGCTCCGGGCGGCCGGTGGCGGGGTCAACGACGGGGTCGACCGGCGGGTTCGGGGAAGCGTCGCCTGGTGCCGGACGGCCGTCCGGTGCGGGGCGTCCGTCCGTGGCCGCCCGGACCTGTGCCGTAGACCGGCGGAAACGCGTGAAGAACGACACTCCACAGCTCCTCAGTGGGGAGTCCGGTGACATCGGGCATCGGCGCCGGCCCGTACCGGGCGTCGGACGGCGGCGCCGACTATATCCACGGACGGATTCCGGCGGTGGTTCACCCGTCGATCCCCGCGTCGCCGAACCGGCGCGGCACCGGGCGTACGGTCCGGGCTCGCGTGAGCCTCGGCCATGTCCTCACCAGGGCCGGCCACAGCAGCACGCCGGCGCCGGGCAGGCTCGCGACGAAGGAGAGCACCCCGTACACCACCGCGATGGTGAGGCCCTGGGCGGCGCCCAACCCCGCAGTGCCGAACGCCAGTGCCGCCATTCCCTCGCGCGGTCCCCATCCGGCGACGTTCACCGGCAGCCCCATGGCCAGCAGTGTCACGACCATGGGCGGGAGCAGCCGGGCGAACGACGCGGTCGATCCCGCCGTACGCGCGGCCACCAGGAAGAGGACCAGGTGCCCGGCGAACGCCAGCACCGACAGCAGGACGACGCCCGGCCAGGCGTCGCGGGCGAGGAGCCCGCGCCGCAGATCGCGAAGGGAGTCGGCGGACGCGCGTCGCCATCGCGAACCGCTCCGCGTCCGGCGGTCCCCGGCGATGACCGCGACGACCGACACGACCAACATCGTCGCCGCGACCGCCGTCCCGGCGATGGTGAGGGCCTCACGGAACCGCGGCGGAACGACCGTGGGCCGGGCGGCCAGCACCACGCCGGAGACGGCGACGACCACCACCTGACCCGCGGCGCGTTCCAGCACCACCGCACGGACACCACGGCCGACGTCGCCCTCCTGCCGGCCGTGCCGTACCGCGCGGTGCACGTCGCCGAGGACGCCTGCGGGCAGCACCCCGTTGAGGAACAGCGCGCGATAGTAGTCCGCGACGCCGTTCCGCAGGGGCAGCCGGAGACCGAGCCGCCGGGCCACGAGGCACCAGCGCCAGGCGGTGAGCACCGTCGTGATCAGGCCGATCGCGAGTGCCGCGCACACGGCGCGGAGGTCGATCACGCTGAGCCCGTCCAGGACCGCGCGGGTTCCGAGTCGCCACAGGAGCAGGCCGATGACACCGGCGGCGGCGAGTGTACGGAGCCAGGCCCAGACGGAGCGCTTCACGACCGGCCCGCCGGAGGAAGCGCGAGAAGGTCGTCGTGGCCGATGACGACCTGGAGCGCGCCGGCCGCGCACGCGGCGAGACGCCGGCGCAGGTACGCCTCGGCGGGGCCTGCCATGTCCGGCCGCTGCTCGACGGCGGACGCGACCCAGCCTCGGAGCCACTGCGCGGTCAACTCGGCCTGCGCCGGCCCGAGCCGCCAGGGGCTGGGCCGACGGTGGACCACCATGCCCGACCGTTCGAACGCGGCCGTGGCGGCGTCGGCCGCGTCCGGGCCGAGCAGGCGCCGGGCGACGGGTCCGGACGGCCGGGACGGCGTTCCGGAGCGGGCCGGCCGGGACGGTTCGGGCACCGCGCGGGCAGACGGCTCTGGGGGCGAGTCGGCCGGCGCCTCGGAAAGGGCCTGCGGCGACGGATCGGATGCCACCCCGGGAAGCGCCGGTTGGGACGGATCGGGTCCTGCTCCGGGCAGGGCCTGCTGGGACGGATCGGGTCCTGCTCCGGGCAGGGCCTGCTGGGACGGATCGGGTCCTGCCCCGGGAAGCGCCTGCTGGGACGGGTCGGGCGCTGAAGAGGTCTGCGGGGGACGGGCGGCGGGGGCGGTGCCGTCGCCGACCGTACGGCGCTGGTGGTCGTCGAAGGCGGCGGCGAGTTCCGCGTCGAGGGGGTCGGTGGGGAGGAACTCGACCTTCCCGGCGACGGTCAGTGTCAGCAGCGTGGGGCATCCGGCGCGTGCGCACACCGAGGCCAGTCCGGCCACCTCCTCGGCGGTGAGCAGGTCCAGCAGCGCGGACGCCGTCACCAGGGACGTACCGGCGAGATCCGTCGCGCGCAGGTCGGTGGCGTCGCCCTGCTCGAGGGTGACCGTGACGGGCGCGCCGTCGGCGGACGTCTCCGGTGGGCGCGTGACGGCCTCGGCGAGGAGCGCCGGATCGCGGTCGTGCAGGATCCAGCGCTGGGGACCGGGCAGCCGTCCGGCCAGCCAGCGTCCCATCGAACCCGTGCCGCATCCGAGATCCCTGATGGTCAGCGACGCGTCGGCCAGGGACGGGATGAGCAGGTCGACGAGTTCGGCGTTGCGGGCGGCCGCGTCCGCGTCCTCGCGTAGGTCCAGCCATTCGACGGCGTACCGGGTGACCGCGGCCTCGCTCACGCGCCGCTCCGAAAGACCGCTACCGCCGGAGGGCGGCATCGCCTGGACCGGCGGCGGGCTCGGCAACCGGCCGCCGTACCTCCTCGATTCGTACGCCATGCCCTCTTACACGATCATTCGCGGCGATCGGTTCAACATCGGCCCGATTCTCCTCCAGTGCCAGTCCGGTGGTCTGATGCGGGGTGCCGGACCATCGCGAACTCTGCCCCGTGCCGACGGGCGGCTCGCGCCGGAGTAGATTCCGCCGAACCGTTTGAACCTCCGATGCGTGTACCCCCAAGGAGGTGCGGAATGGTCGTGAGAGACATGGTTGAGGTAGTCGACCGGATCGAGACGGAACGTCCCGGTCCCGTCCGCGTCGCGCGGCGAGCGACCGGCCGGTGGCGTTTTCCGCCGGGCCCGCTGGTCGGGGCGATGGCGCAGCCGGTGCTGTTCGCCGTGCTGACCGTGACGACGGGGCTCGGTCTGGTGGGCTGGCTGGCCGGCGTGGCGTATGCGGCGACGCTGGGTTCCGTCCTCGGCCGCGCCCTGCGCCGCCGCGGCCGCCGGTCCCTCGCCCCGGCCGACCACGTCACCCTGGTGCGGGCGCTGCTCGTCGGGTGCGTCACCGCGCTCGTCGCGGACACCGTGCGCACACCGGCGCCGATCGCCCCGCTGGTCGCGATCAGCGCGGTGGCGCTGGCCCTGGACGCCGTCGACGGGCGGGTGGCCCGGCGCACTGGCACGGCATCCCCGCTGGGCGCCCGCTTCGACATGGAGATCGACGCCTTCCTGATCCTCGTGCTCAGCGTCTTCGTCGCCACTTCGCTCGGCGCGTGGGTGCTGGCGATCGGCGCCATGCGGTACGCCTTCGTGGCGGCCGGGCTGCCGCTGCGGTGGCTGCTCGCGCCGCTGTCGCCGCTCCGCTCCCGCAGTGTCGTCGCCGCTCTCCAAGGGATCGTGCTGACGGTCGTCGCCGCCGGGGTGCTCCCTCGCCCGGTCGAGATGACCGTGACGGCGCTGGCCCTGGCGGCGCTGGTGTGGTCGTTCACCGCCGACATCCTCCGGCTCCACCGCAAGCGCCGCGCGGCCTGAGCCCCGCGGCGTCCGGGGCCGCCGGACAACCGAATCATCGGCCTAATGGTGGGGCGGACAACAAATCCCCTGGCCAGGCCATATGGCCCATCGGCCCAACGACCAGACGTCCCCGTTGTTGCCGAAACGTTATCTGTCAACGCTCTTGACTGTCCCGGGAAAGAGGTCCACCTTCTCTCTGAGAGCGCTCTCAGTAGGCAGCTCCGCCGATGCCCGGCGGAGGTTGCGACCCGCCCCCGCCACATCGCGACGCCGTCCGCGCACCCGGTCGTGCGCCGCGTCTCCCTCTGCCAGAAAGGGAGCCCTCATGCAATCCATCCCCCGCCCGGCGGTACGCCGCCGTACGCCCGCGCACGCCCTCCTCATCGGCCTGGCCGCGATCCTGCTGTTCGCCGCCCAACTCGTCACCTCCACCGCGTCACCGGCCAGGGCCGCCGCCTGCGGCGGGTCCAACGCGGCGCTGAACCGGCCCGCGACCGCGTCCTCCACCGAGAACTCCGGCCTGCCAGCCTCGGCCGCCGTGGACGGCAACGCCGGTACGCGCTGGTCCAGCGCCTTCAGCGACCCGCAGTGGCTGCAGGTCGACCTCGGCTCGTCGCAGCAGATCTGCCAGGTCGTGCTCACCTGGGAGGCCGCCTACGCCACCGCGTTCCAAATCCAGGTCTCCGGGGACGGGACGAGCTGGACGACCATCTACAGCACCACGACCGGCACCGGCGGCACGCAGACCCTCAACGTCACCGGCACCGGGCGGTACATCCGGATGTACGGCACGGCCCGGGGCACGCAGTACGGCTACTCGCTCTGGGAATTCGCGGTCTACAGCGGGACGACCACGACGCCACCGCCGGACTCGTTCTGGGGTGACACGAGCACCATCCCCGCCGCCAAGAACGTCCTGATGTTCAAGATCCTCAACCGGACGAACGGCAAGTACCCCGACAGCCAGGTCTACTGGAGCTGGGGCGGCCAGACGCACTCCATCGCCGAGCAGCCGTACATCGACATGCCCGCGAACTCCGCCGGCCGGATGTACTTCTACCTCGGCTCGCCGACCAGCCAGTACCGGGACTTCATCGAGTTCACGATCGGGCCCGCGGTGTTCAACGGCAACACGACGCGCGTCGACGGGTTCGGCCTGAAGCTGGCGATGCGGCTGCACGCCAAGGACGGGTACGACGCGCAGGTGGGGGAGGACCAGGCCACCTTCGCCGAGGACCGCGCGGCGACCTTCCAGCGGTTCCAGAACGAGGTGCCGACCGAGTTCAAGCACCTGGCCACGGTCCAGGCCCCGTACTACATCCCCGCGCCGGGTAGTGACAGCGACTTCCGCGCCGGCGGACAGTACGCGAACTACTTCACGAGCTACGCCCAGTCGGTCGGCGTGAACGAGAGCACCTCGAACATCACCGGCTGCGCGGGCTCCCTGGCGGGCAATCCCGATATGTGCGCGGCGCTGAACCGGCACGTCGCGCAGCTGCCCCAGTCGCAGTGGTCCGACCCGAGCCAGTACTACAAGGCGGCTCCGGCCAACTACTACGCCAGGTTCTGGCACGACCACGCGATCAACCACCTGGCCTACGGCTTCCCCTACGACGACGTCGCCGGCCAGTCCTCGTTCATCTCCCACGGCGACCCGCAGTACCTGCTGGTCGCCGTCGGCTGGTGACCGGAACGCCTCCCGTCTGACCGACCACGGGGTCGTACGGCCCGCCCCGTACGACCCCGGCAAGGAGCACACATGCACCTCGAACGGGTTCACCCGGCCACCGGCTCGTGGAGAAAGCAGCCGGACGGAGATCCACCGGACGCGCCCTACGCCGACGCGCGGACGACCAGCTCGGTGGGCAGCGTGACGACCGGCTCGATCTCCTCGCCGGCCACCAGCCTCAGCACTTGACGGGCCATCCGGCGGCCGATCTCGTCGATCGGCTGCCGGACGGTCGTGAGCGGTGGTTCGGTGTCCCGGGCGAGGTCGATGTCGTCGAAACCGACGACCGCGACGTCGTCCGGGACGCGCCGCCCCGCGCGGCGCAACGTCTGGAGTGCGCCGCTCGCCATCAGGTCCGACGCGGCGAACACCGCGTCGAGGTCCGGTTCGTCCGCGAGCAGCCGCCGCATCGCCTCGGCGCCGGAACCGGTCGTGAAGTCGCCGACCTCGACGACGGGCCGCCGCCGCTCCTCCCGCAGGGCCACTCGGTAGCCGCCCAGCCGGTCGATGCCGGCGACCATGTCCGGCGGGCCGGCGATCGTGGCGATCCGGCGGCGCCCCGTACGGAGGAGGTGGCGGACCGCGGCGACCGCGCCGCCGTGGTTGTCGACCCCGACGTACGGGACGGAGACGGGCCCCAGCGGCCGCTCGTTGCAGACCACCGGGATCCCGATCCGGGTCAGCGCCACGGGCAGCGGATCGGCGTCGTGCAGGGAGGCGAGCAGCACACCGTCGACGTGGTGCGCGGCCGCCGACCGTTCGACGCGGGCGCGGCTCGCGGCCGACCCGGCCAGCATGAGCACGAGTTGCTTGTCGGCGGCCTCCAGCTCCTGACCGACCCCGTGGACGAGACCCGCGAAGAAGCGGTCGGCGGAGAACACCCGTGTCGTCGGCTCGGGCACCACCAGCGCGATCAGGTCGGTGCGCCGGGTCACCAGGGTCCGCGCCGCGGGATTCGGCACGTAGCCCAGCTCCTCGATGGCCCGCCGCACCGACTCCTCACTCGCCGTCCGCACCGACAGGCCGTTGACCACCCGGGACACTGTCGCCCGCGAGACACCGGCCCGCGCCGCGACGCTCTCCAGCGTCGGCCGTTCGCCTTCTGGCCGCCCCATCCGGGATCCCTTCTCTCCGCCGCCGGGCGCACACCGGCGCGCGAGCCCCCGGTCATCGTCGTGACCGCCACTGACGACCGTCAACCCGCGTCCCGGAGCGGGACGTGCCGGGAGCGATCAGGCGATGTGGCCCGTCCGGCAGTCGTTGTTTTTCTGGACTCTGAGCGAAAGATGCAGCGATTTGTTTGCTTATTGCGCTGAGGTGTCAAGGGAGTTACCGTCCCTGTAACACGCCTCACCCCGCCATCCGACCCCGCCCCCTCACGGCCCTCCATCCGGACCACCTCGCGTGCCGGGCGACCGCACCGGCCCGTACGGCGAGGTCCGATGCCGGGGCCCGCTCCGGCGTGCCGTCTCGCCGCCTCCGCCCCGTCACGTCGGCGAGACGAGCGGACCCCTCCAGGTCCGTGACCTCATGGGGCCTCACGAGAGTGAGCAGCCATGTCCCGAAAGCCCGCCAGACGCGGGGCCCGTCTCCGCATCCTCCTCAGCGCCGCGCTCGCCGCCGCCGGCATCGTCACGGTGTCGGCGAGTCCGGCCGGCGCGGCCGCGAAGGGCGGTGTCGGCGCTACACTGCCGTACGTCGAGGTCCAGGCCGAGAACTCCGCCACCAACGGCACGGTCATCGGCCCGAGCGCCGCCTACAACACGCTTCCCGCCGAGGCCTCCTACCGCAAGGCCGTGACCCTGCAGGGAAGCGGCAAGTACGTCGAGTTCACCACCCCGGTCGCCACGAACTCGATCGTCTTCCGCTACAGCATCCCGGACAGCTCGAACGGCTCGGTCTACACCGCGCCGCTGTCCTTCTACGTCAACGGGACGAAGCAGAGCGACTTCACGCTGACCAACGCGTACAGCTGGTACTACGGCGGCTACCCGTTCACGAACACGCCGGGGAGCAACCCGCACCACTTCTACGACGAGGCGCACCGGCTGTTCTCGACGACGTACCCGGCGGGCACGAAGTTCCGGCTGCAGGTCGACACGGGGGACACCGCCTCCTCGTACACGGTCGACTTCGCCGACTTCGAGAACGTCGCGGGCGCCCTGTCGCAGCCGTCCGGCTCGGTCTCGGTGACCAGCAAGGGCGCCGACCCGACCGGCGGCGCGGACTCCACCGCCGCGTTCAATTCGGCGATCTCCGCGGCCGGGTCCGGCGGCACGGTCTGGATCCCCGAGGGAACCTTCAAGATCCCGGGCCACCTGATCCTCGACAACGTCACGATCAAGGGCGCGGGCATGTGGCGCTCCACCGTCGTCGGCGCGGCGCCCGGCTTCTACGGCAATTACGCGCCGAACGGCAGCAGCGGCGTCCATCTCGCGGACTTCGCCATCTTCGGCGACGTCCAGGAGCGCAACGACGGCGCCCAGGTGAACGGCATCGGCGGCGCGCTGAGCAACTCCACCGTCGACCGCGTCTGGATCGAGCACGAGAAGGTCGGCGCCTGGATGGACGGGCCGATGTCCAACCTCGCCTTCAGCGGCATGCGGATCCGGGACACCACGGCGGACGGCATCAACTTCCACGACGGCGTGACCGGGTCGAAGGTGACGGGCAGCGACCTGCGCAACCTCGGTGACGACGGCCTGGCGACCTGGTCCGACACCAACGCCGACGCGAACGACTCCTTCGACCACGACACGGTGCAGTACCCGATCCTCGCCAACGGCATCGCCATCTACGGCGGCCACGACAACACCGTCGCCGACAACCGGGTCATCGACGCCGGCCTCACCCAGGGCGGCGGCATCCACGTCGCCCAGCGCTTCTCCTCGACGACGCTCGGCCGTACCGACGTCCTGCGCAACACGATCATCCGGTCGGGCAGCCTCGACCCGAACTGGAACTTCGGCGTCGGCGCCCTGTGGTTCGACGCTCGGGACGCGGCGATGAGCGGCCAGGTCAACGTCGACGACATCCTCATCCAGCAGAGCCCGTTCGAGGCGATCCAGTTCGTCTCGGGCTCCAGCATCACGAACGTGTCCATCAACAACGCGACCATCCAGAACACCGGAACGTGGGTCGTCCAGGAGCAGGTCGGCGGCTCGGTCAAGATCACGAACAGCACCGCCACCGGGACGCAGGCGCCCGCGGCGGTCTACAACTGCGGCGTCGGGTTCACGCTGACCGACGGCGGCGGCAACTCCGGCATCTTCGGCTCGACGGCGTGCCAGAACATCACCAACCCGACGTTCCCGCCGTACCTGCCGGACAACGGCTCCCAGATCTCGATCAGCCCGACCTCGGTCGGCTTCGGTTCGGTGGCCACCGGCTCGTCCAGCGCCGCGCAGAAGGTCACCGTCACCAACACCGGCACCGCCGCGGCCCCGGTCGGATCGATCAGCACGAGCGGCGACTTCGGCCAGACCAACGACTGCGGAAGTTCGATCGCCGCCGGCGCGTCCTGCACGGTCAGCGTCACGTTCACGCCGACGGCGACGGGGTCGCGCACGGGCAACCTCACCATCACCGCGTCCGGCGTCACCAACACCGTCCCACTGTCCGGTACGGGCGTGGCACCCGGGCCGATCCTCAGCCCCGACCCGGCCGCCCTCTCCTTCGCCGGAACGATCGTCGGTAGCTCCGCGCCGACGCAGGTCGTGACGGTCACCAACACGGGCACCACCTCGGCCACGATCTCCGGCGTCACCGCGAGCGGTGACTTCGGCCAGACCGACAACTGCTCGACGCTCGCGGTCGGCGCCTCCTGCACGGTGACCGTCAAGTTCACCCCGAGCGCGTCCGGCACCCGTACCGGCAACGTCACGATCACCAGCAACGCCAACAACAGCCCGACGACGGTCGCCCTCACCGGCAGCGGAATCGGGACCGACACCAACATCGCCCGCGGCAAGCCGGCCTCGGCGAGCAGCGAGGTGAACAGCGGTTTCACGGCGGCGAACGCCACCGACGGCGACGCCAACACCTACTGGGAGAGCGCGAACGGCTCCTTCCCGCAGTGGCTGCAGGTCGACCTGGGCGCCCAGTACACCGTCGGCAAGGTGACCCTGAAGCTCCCGCCGTCGAGCTCCTGGGGCACGCGTACGCAGACCCTCTCGGTGCTCACCAGCACCGATGGCTCCGGTTTCAGCACCGCCGTGGGGTCCGCGACGTACACCTTCACCTCGCCGACCAACGTGGTGAACATCCCGACCCCCGCCACGGACGCCCGCTACGTCCGCGTCAACGTCACCGCCAACTCGGGCTGGCCCGCGGGCCAGGCCTCCGAACTCGAGGTCTACCCCAGCGGCGGCAGCTCGCCCGGATCCGGGAAGCTGAGCGCCGACCCGTCCTCGCTCACCTTCGGCGACCAGGCGGTCAACACGACCAGCGCGGCGAAGGCCGTGACGATCAGCAACACCGGCACGGGGGCGGCGTCGCTGTCCTCCGTCGTGACCTCCGGTGACTACTCCATGACCAACAACTGCGGCAGCTCACTGGCCGCCGGCGCGTCCTGCACCGTTAACGTGAGCTTCCGGCCCACGGCGAGCGGCACGCGGACCGGCACGCTCACCGTGCACAGCGACGCGACCAACAGCCCGACCACCGTCGCGCTCACCGGTACCGGCACGGGCTCCACATCCACCGACCTCGCGGCCGGCAAGCCGACCAGCGAGTCCAGCCACACCGACGTCTACCCGTCGAGCAACGTCACCGACAACGACCAGAACACCTACTGGGAGAGCGCCAACAACGCCTTCCCGCAGTGGGTCCAGGTCGACCTCGGCTCCGCCCAGAGCGCGAGCCGGATCGTCCTGCAACTGCCGGCGTCCTGGGGCGCGCGCACCCAGACGCTGTCCATCCTCGGCAGCACCGACGGCTCGAACTTCACCACGGTCACGTCGTCGGCGAACTACACGTTCGACCCGTCGAGCAACAACACGGTCACCATCCCCATCACGACGGCGCAGCGGTACTTCCGGCTGAACGTCACGGCGAACAACGGATGGCCTGCCGGCCAGATCTCCAGCTTCCAGGTCTGGAACGGCTGACCCTCCGGGGTGGCCCCTGGACGAGGGGCCACCCCGAAACCCGTCAGTCCTGGATGAGGTCGAACTCCTCCCACGGCCCGATGGCCGTACGGTTCGCGATCAGCGCGGACGTGCCCGCGTTCTCGGCCGTGACGTACTCCCCGTTGGCGTGGGCGCGCAGGCTGATCACCTGACCCGTCGGCGGGTGCTCGGCGACGCCGAGGACGTACGTCAGTTGGGCGCTGGTGAACTCCGGCTGCAGGGTGCTGGAGGTCGCGGACTGCACCTGGAAGCGGCCCGGCGCCGACACCGTGCCGCCGCAGCCGGCGTTCGGCGTGCCGACATGGATGGAGCTGTCGGCGTTGCCGGTGACGGTCCAGTCGCGGACGCCGTTGACGGCGTAGCCGTAGCCCATGTGGGCGCCGCGCAGCGTGTTGCCGGTGACCGAGGCGCCGTAGTTGGTACCGGTTCCGCAGCCCCAGACCTGCGGGCCCATCGCGATGCCGACCTTGATGAAGGCGCTCTGCGCGTCGATCGTGTTGCCGGTCACGGTGGTGCCGGTGTAGTTGCCGTTCATGGGCGCGTAGTCGACGAGGTTGATCCCGCCGAGCAGCGTGCGCGTCGTGGCCGTGATCGTGTTGTTCTTCACCGAGGAGCCGGGCGCGCCGAAGATGACGATGCCGCCGTCGGTGGCGTCCTGGACGGTGTTCCCCTGGACGGTGCTGTTACCGCAGGCCAGCGAGATGCCGTCGGCCCACGTGCCGCTCGGGGTGTCGGTGCCCGCGGGGCCGATGGTGTTGTTCAGGATCTTCGCGCCCTGGCAGGCCGGCGTGCTGTTCGTGACGGTGCCCTCGATGAAGTGCAGCGTCGACCAGCTCCGCGTGTCGTGCGCGTAGACGTTCTGGACGGTCTGGCCGGTGCCCGAGGCGCCCATCTCCATCAGGGCGCCGCCGTCCAGCCGGCCGAGCGTGGGCCGTCCGCCGTCGATCTGGATGTTCTGCACCGTCACGCCGGACTGGTCGGTGCCGTTGATCGCCGTGGTGAGCGAGCCGGACAGCTTGAGGGTGGCCCGGCTGTCGTCGGTGGGCAGGCCCTGCGTCTCGATCCGCTGGTTCGGGGCCGTGAATCGGATCGAGTCGCTCAGGGTGAAGACCGCCCCGGGGCACAGGACGGCGGCCGAGCCGGACCGGGTGAGGGCGGCGTTGATGGCGGCGTCGGTGCCCGACGGGATGCAGGCCGCGGCGGCGCGGGCTCCGGTGGCCGTAATCGGCACGAGCAGCGCCGCGACGGCCGCGAGCATGGACAGGAACGGTACGGATCTTCCGCGGGCTGACATTCACGCGATCCTTCCTTGCGGGGAATGGGGGATCGTGCAAGGTGAAGAAGGTGAGCCTGGGCCCGAGGCGAGGCCACCCGATCGCGCCGGAGACCCTCTCCCTGATCGCCGGCGGATGGGTGGCCTCGCCCTGTCCCCTCCTAACGGGAAGGTCTGCGGACCGCACGCCATGCGGGTCCGGCCACACCTGGCGGGGTGGAAGGCGGGGCATTGCGCGTAAGGCGGGGCAGAGGCGTTAGCGCCCGCAGCACTGAGAGCGCTCTCAGGCAGAGTGACGCCCATCACAAGAGTCAAGGACATCCGATCTTTGAGTAATTCTTGACAATATACTGCAATCTCTGCATAAGTTCGCGAAAAATGTACGCAGTCTCCGATCGGAGCCCGCGATGAGAAGATGACCTTGATCGAGGTCCACGGACGATCACGGTCGGTTTCAGGTGGGTAGCATGCGAGCATGCCGCCCACCCGCGAGCACACCGAGCTCAAGCTGCAGCCGTTGCCGCACGCGTCACGGTCGCTGGCCGAGCAGGTGATCTCCGAGGTGCGCCGGGCGGTGCACACCGGCGCGATGGTCCCCGGCCGGCTCTACTCCGTCTATCAGGTGGCCGAGCAGCTCAACGTCTCCCGGAGCCCGGTGCGCGAGGCGCTGCTGCGGCTCGCGGACGCGGGTCTGGTGCAGGTCGAGCGCAACCGGGGCTTCCGCGTCGTGCTGCCGCACCCCCGGGAGATCGTCGAGATCTTCGGCGTACGGCTGGCGCTCGAGCTGCCCGCCGTCCACCGGGTCGCCGGCGGCGACCCCACCGAGCTGACCGAGTCGCTGGGCGTGACCATGGCGGAGATGGCCGCGGCGATGGAGGCCGGTGACGAGACGCTGTTCTTCCACTTGGACCAGGCCCTGCACGACCACATCCTGGTCGCGGCGGGCAACAGCCGGGCCCGGGCGATCGTCGGCGGCCTGCGCGACACCATGCGCATCCTTGGCACGTCGACCGACGACCGGTCCCGCACCCTCCGGCAGGTGCACGAGGAGCACGAGCCGATCGTGGCCGCCGTCGCCGCCGCGGACGCCGAAACCGCCGTACGCGCGATGCGGGCGCACCTGACCAACACCGGCCTGATCCTGGCCCGGCAGGCGGCCCGGGCCCAGGGCGAGCCCGTCGACGTGGACGCGCTGTGGGCCTCCATCGTCGACCAGTCCTGACCAGGGGCTGCGGGCTCCCGCGGTGAGGTCGCATGTAACATGCTACTCATGGATCGGGCTGCCACCCTCGCGACCGAGCTGCGGCGACGCGGCCTCACCGACGTGCTCACCGACTCCACGTCGCGGTCGGCGTTCTCGTCTGACGCCTCGCTCTACCGGGTTCCCCCGCTGCTGGTCGCCCGGCCCCGATCGGCCGAGGACGTGGCCGCCGCGGTCGAGCTGTGCGCGCGCCACGAGATCCCGCTGACCGCCCGCGGCGCCGGCACGTCGGTCGCCGGCAACGCCGTCGGCCCCGGGCTCGTGCTGGACTTCAGCCGCCACATGCGGAAGGTGCTGCACGTCGACCCCGAGGCCCGGACCGCGGTCGTCCAGCCCGGCGTCGTCCAGGCCGAGCTGCAGCGGGCGGCCGCCCCGCACGGGCTGAGGTTCGGCCCCGATCCCTCCACCCACACGCGCTGCACGATCGGCGGCATGATCGGCAACAACGCGTGCGGGTCCCGCACGCTCGGCTACGGCCGTACCTCCGACAACGTCGCGGCCCTCAAGGCCGTGACCGGCACCGGCACGGCGCTCGACCTGCCGGCCCGGCTGGGCGAGCCGGGGGCGGGCGCCCCCGCCGAGCTCACCGCGCTGCACGAGCTGGCGAACGCGAGCCTCGCCACGATCAGGACGGAGTTCGGCCGGTTCGGGCGACAGGTGTCGGGCTACGCGCTGGAGCACCTGCTGCCGGAGCGGCGGTTCGACGTCGCCCGCCTGATCGTCGGCAGCGAGGGCACCCTTGCCGTGCTGACCGAGGCGACGGTGACGCTCGTGACCGACCCGGCGCACCGGGTCCTGGTTGTGCTCGGCTACGACGACATCGCCGCCGCCGGAGACGCCGCGCCCACCGTGCTGAAGCACCTGCCGACGGCCTGCGAGGGCATCGACGCGCGCATCGTCGACGTGGTGCGCACCCGGCGGGGCCCAGGCGCGGTGCCGCCGCTGCCGCGCGGGGCCGCGTGGCTGTTCGTCGAGGTCGCCGGGGACGACGAGGCCGAGGTGCTCGAGCGGGCCGGGCGGGTGGCCGCCGGCCGCGACGACGCCCTCGTCGTCACCGACCCGGCAAGGGCCGCGGCGCTGTGGCGGATCCGGGAGGACGGCGCGGGCCTGTCCGGCCGCAGCCCCGCCGGGCTGCCGGCGCACGGCGGCTGGGAGGACGCGGCGGTGCCTCCGGAGATGCTGGGCCGCTACCTGCGCGACTTCGAGGCGCTGATGGGCGAGTTCGGCGTGACCGGCCTGCCGTACGGGCACTTCGGCGACGGCTGCCTGCACATCCGGATCGACTGGCCGCTGGACCGGCCGGAGGGGCCGCAGCGGTTCCGCGGTTTCCTGGAGGCGGCGGCCGGGCTGGTCGCCGGCTACGGCGGTTCGCTGTCCGGCGAGCACGGCGACGGCCGCGCCCGCAGCGAACTGCTGCCGCTGATGTACTCCGAGGCGGCCATGGAGCTATTCGGCCGGGTGAAGGGCATCTTCGACCCGGGTGACGTGCTGAACCCCGGCGTGCTGGTGCGGCCCCGCCCGGTCGACGCCGACCTGCGGGTCCCCGCCGCCCGCCCCGTACGGAAGAACCTCGCCCTGGCCTACCGCCACGACGGCGGCGACTTCGGCCAGTCGGTGCACCGCTGCACCGGCGTGGGCAAGTGCCGCGCGGACAACACCGCCTCCGGCGGGGTCATGTGCCCGTCCTACCTGGCCACGCGGGAGGAGAAGGACTCCACGCGCGGGCGGGCCCGCGTGCTGCAGGAGATGGTCAACGGCTCGCTGGTCGACGGCGGGTGGCGCTCGCCGGAGGTCCACGAGGCCCTCGACCTGTGCCTGTCCTGCAAGGGCTGCGCCTCGGACTGCCCGACCGGCATCGACATGGCCGCGTACAAGTCCGAGGTGCTCCACCAGAGCTACCAGGGACGGCTGCGCCCGGCCTCCCACTACTCGCTCGGCCGGCTGCCGCTCTGGGCGCGGCTGGCCGGCCGGATGCCCCGCGTCGTCAACGCCGCGCTGCGGGTGCCGGGCCTGCGACGGGCGGCGCTCGCGGTCGCCGGGGTCGACCGGCGGCGCAACCTGCCCGAGTTCGCGCCCCGGACGTTCCGCGAGTGGTTCGAGCGGACCCGCGGCGAGCGCCCGGTGGAGGGCCGTCCGGTCATGCTGTTCGTCGACACGTTCACCGATCACTTCGCACCGGAGGTCGGCCGCGCGACCGTCGCAGTGCTGGAGGCTGCGGGCTACGTGCCGCAGATCAGCGAACGCCGCCAGTGCTGCGCCCTCACCTACATCTCCACGGGCCAGCTCGACGCGGCCAAGAAGATCCTGGGCCGTACGGTCGCCGAGCTGGCCGAGGCCGACATGCCGATCGTCGGGATGGAGCCGTCCTGTACGGGGGTGCTGCGCTCGGACGCGCTGGAGCTCCTCGACGAGTCGGTGGCGGCCCCGGTGGCGGAGCGGACCCGCACGCTGGCCGAGCTGCTGGCCGAGACGCCGGACTGGCGACCGCCCTCGTTCGACGGGACGACGGTGGTGGCCCAGCCGCACTGCCACCACCACGCCGTCATGGGCTGGGACCAGGACGCCCGGCTGCTGAAGGAAGCGGGCGCGGACGTGCGGCGGCTCGGCGGCTGCTGCGGACTGGCCGGCAACTTCGGCGTCGAGAAGGGCCACTACGAGGTGTCCGTGGCGGTGGCCGAACACCAGCTGCTGCCCACGCTCCGCGACGCGGACGAGGAGACGGTCGTCCTCGCCGACGGCTTCTCCTGCCGCACGCAGATCGCCGACCTGTCGCCCCGGCAGGGGGTCCACCTCGCCCAGCTCCTCGCCGAACGCTTGGGCGACGCGCAGTAGGACAGCGGGACTTCGAGACAGGCCCTGGTCGCTGACGGCGCCTGGTCGCGGGTGGGCGGGCCGGTACGAGGTGGCGCCCGACCACAACGCGAACATCGGCACCGCCCTCGCCGGGTTCATCCACGCCACCGGCTTCTCCGGCCACGGGTTCCCGATGAGCCCGGCGGTCGGCGAGGTCGTCCGCGACCTCTACCGTGGCAGGGAGCCGTTCGTCGGCGTCTCCGGCTTCGACGCGCGCCACTTCGCCCGTACCGGGGCCAGGCCCGAACGCGACATCGTCTGACGAGAGGGAGAACCCTGATGGTGACCACGCTGCCCGGCGCCGAGGAACTGGCCGCGCTGACGCGAGACACCGCCAAGCGCTGTGGTGTGGACGTGGACGCGCTCGGCGCCGAGGTCGCGACCACCTCGCCGATCAACGGCGGACGGCTGGCCGCCGCGACCTGGGTCGACGCGGGTGCCGTCGACGCCGCCGTCGCGCGGGCCGGGGAGGCGTTCCTCGCCTGGCGCCGCGTGCCCGCGCCCGTACGGGGTGCGCTGGTGAAACGGTTCGGCGAACTGCTCGCCGAGCACAAGGAGGACCTCGCCGCCCTGATCAGCCTGGAGGTCGGGAAGATCACATCTGAGGCGCTCGGCGAGGTCCAGGAGATGATCGACATCTGCGACTACGCGCTGGGCCTGTCCCGCCAGCTGTACGGGCGCACGATCAGCTCCGAGCGGCCCGGCCACCGCCTCATGGAGACCTGGCACCCGCTGGGCGTCGTCGGCGTGATCAGCGCGTTCAACTTCCCGGCGGCGGTGTGGGCGTGGAACACCGCGATCGCGCTGGTGTGCGGCGACCCGGTCGTGTGGAAGCCGTCGGAGCTCGCGCCGCTCACCGCCCTGGCGAGCGCGGCCCTGCTGGACCGGGCCGCGGCCGAACAGGGCGCGCCCGCACACCTGAGCCAGGTCGTCATCGGCGGCCCGGAGGTCGGCGAGGCGCTCGTGGACCACCCGGGCGTCGCCCTGGTCAGCGCCACCGGCTCGACCCGGATGGGCCGCGCGGTCGGGCCGCGCGTCGCGGCCCGCTTCGGGCGTTCCCTGCTGGAGCTCGGCGGGAACAACGCCGCCATCGTGTGCCCGTCGGCCGACCTGGACCTGACCGTACGCGGCATCGTGTTCTCGGCAGCGGGGACGGCGGGCCAGAGGTGCACGACGATGCGCCGTGTCATCGCCCACACAGACGTCATCGACACCCTCGTCGACCGTCTCGCCGAAGCGTACGGCCGGCTGCCCATCGGCAACCCCCTCAAACCGGGCACGCTGGTCGGGCCGCTCATCAACGAGCGCGCGTACGAGGCCATGCGGGGTGCGCTGGACGCCGCCGTCGCCCAGGGCGGGACGCTCGTGATCGGCGGCGGGCGCAGGCTCGCGGACCAGGCGCCGGGCGCCTACTACGCGGAACCGGCGCTGGTCCGGATGCCGGAGCAGACCGCGATCGTGGCCCAGGAGACGTTCGCGCCGATCCTGTACGTCATGCCGTACGAGCGTCTCGAGGAGGCCATCGCGCTCAACAACGCGGTGCCGCAGGGGCTGTCGTCCAGCATCTTCACCCGCGACCAGGCCGAGGCGGAGCTGTTCGTCTCGCCCGAGGGCTCCGACTGCGGGATCGTCAACGTCAACATCGGCACGTCCGGCGCCGAGATCGGCGGCGCCTTCGGCGGCGAGAAGGAGACCGGCGGCGGCCGCGAGTCCGGTTCGGACGCCTGGCGCGGCTACATGCGCCGCGCCACCAACACGATCAACTACTCCGGCGAGCTGCCCCTCGCCCAGGGCGTCGAGTTCGACGTATGAACCGCCGCGCCCGGACCGCCACGGCGGGCCGGGCGGTTTCCTGGCCGGGCGGAGAAGGCCTCGAATTCAACGTCGCCGATGGACTGGCCGTGGGCGGCCTCGCAGGGCTCACCGGTGAATCCCGAATGCCGGAAAGGGGCCAGGGTTGAGCTTCATGGTTCCGTGCTGCGAAAAGAAGTGACAGGTTAAGAGATAACGGTCAGGCCATAAATCGGCCGTGAAGCGTACTCGTCTAGTGCATGAGCGGCGACGCGCCTGTGAGGAGCGTCTGGGTTGCGTACGAGGTCGTCACGCTACGAGTGCTTTACATGCTGAAAAATCGGCCGAACCGATAGTGGATTGTCGTTCGCGTGCCCTAGACTCGGCTCCGCTGTGATCGTCGGGGAGGCGCTGTGTCCGAGTTCGTGTTGACCGTCGATGTCCCGCTCGGTCCGTTCGAAGGGGCACCCATCACGGTCTATGCGGCCAAGGGGAAAAGCGCGCGGCTCCATTCTGGGGAAACCTGTTCTTCCTTGCGGACCGATAACGTCCTGGCGCTGACGGTTCCGTTGGACTCAGTTGCGATCGGCCGCATGTGTCGGCAGTGTGCTGAGTGGGGAACATGGGCGCGGCCGGACACTGCGCTCGGGATCTTCCTCGCATCTCTTACCGGACTAGGGCTGCTCTACGAGCTCAACTCACATGGTGCTGGGGAAGCCGACGAGGAGTGGACCGAGCAGGAAGTGGAAGAGACGGCGGCGCTGCTCAGCCTCGGCGAATGGCCGTCGGAGGATGATGAGGACGACGAACGTTTTGCGGTTTTCGAGGCGGCTCGGTCTTTGCGTGACTCGATCTTCGCCCAATGGAGTCGAGCGGCGGAGAGTCTCCATCGGGCGCTCCATGGTGTCACTATGTACCCGTGGCTGGAAGATTGGGCTCGTGAGCGGCTGGAATCGAAGGCCGAACACGTCGAGATGCTGCGGAAGCAGGCAGCGCAGCTCGTACGGACTGAAGCTCTCGTGGTTGTCTCGGCCGTGTCCCAGTCGCCCGAACCCGACTTCCCCGCCGACGATCCGGCTTTCTGCGTTCTTGGAGATGTCGCCCGAGTGAAGTCGTTGCTCCAGCGGCTGTGGCGGCGCTGGCAGAACGCGGTCTCAGATGGATGGGTCGGTCCCGGAGAGCACGCTTTCCTCGCTTACGACCTCACGGAGGCGCTGGGGAACAGGCGCAAGGGACGGGACGATCTACTGGCCCGAGCGAAGGCGTTGATCTCCGCCTGGGTTAATGAGGCAGAGGCGAGGGTCGACAATGACGAGAATCAGCCTGGGGAGCTGGTTCTCGTGAACGTGCCGTCCGATGACGGCGAACGAGAGAGACCGGCCGATTTTCGAGACGAGCTCAGTCAGTGGGAACTCGGAGTCATCGCGTCGTACACGGTTAAGGCGGACTGGGGCGGACGTGCCATGTTGCTCCGTGTCCCGCGCGTGATCGCTACTCGGTTGCTCGAAGGGCGATCGGGTCTCTCCTGCTCGCCGTGCGCCGACTCAGACATCGAGCGGACCCGTGCCTCGCTGACCACTCGCGAGCCCGCAGAACCACTGCTTCCTGGAGTTCTCGACGACACACCAGTTTCCGAACGGCGCCCTGTCACGGTGGCGCATCTGCGCACACTCCGTGCGACACGTGGTTTCGTGGACCAACCCTATGTCGTCTTCTCTGCGGAGAGCGGAGTCGAGATCCTGTCGTTGACCGTTATTGAGAACCGATGTGCCGATGGATGGCGGGGCGTACTCATAGCAGGCGCTTCGGACCTGCCCGCGTCGTTGATGGACCCGTGGAGACAAAAGATCAACGCGTGTTCCGACTTGGCCGCCGACCAGGCGGAGGCCGGTCGGCGTCAAGTTTCCGATCATCCCGGGTTCGGCCACCGACTGGGAGTGGCTGCGGGAGAAGAGGTGCTCGCCTCCCTCTTGAGTTCACCTCGAACGGGTGACGCGGAACGAGATCGAGCGCTTCGTTGCCTCGCGATGGTGCGGAGCGTCGATGATCTACGCGATCTCGACGATGGACGTGATCGTACTTCGAGCGCTATTCCACGCAAGGTGTGGTATGCCGTGTTGGCTGCGGAGCATGTCGACTTGGCTCCATTCAGACCTGAAGATGCCATCGAACGCTGGGAGAGAGGAATCGGTGTGCCACTCGGCGTGCTGGCCGACGTACAGGTCTATACGACCAACGCGGACCCTGCGGTCGCCGGCAAAGGACATTCCCCCTACTGCGGTCACATACGCGACCGTGCCATCACATCTGATTATGATCGCATCGCCCTTGCTGATCTTCTCGCGCGAGACGACTTCGACTGGTGCGGCAAATGCGGTGGATACGCCGTTCGTCGGTTCACGGATGTCCAGTTGGACTACTACCGTTCGGCGCACCGGCTGTATGAGATCCATCAACGTCTGCACGGTAACCAGTCATGGTCTGAGCATCGACTTCCTGACGTCTCGACGATCACCTCCGAGCTAGAAGATCTCCGGAGGTGGCAACCCGGAGCGGCAAAGAGTTACTGGCGACGGGGAGCTGCTTGGCGATGGCGTGACCTTGTCACCGACCTCCAGAGGCGGGCCAAGCAACTCAGCGACGCTTATAGGGATGAGCAGCCAACGGGCGAAGTGATCCGGCTCCGTTGAATCCGTGTCGTTGAAGCTCGAACATCTCCTACCGGAACTCGCAATGAATAGGTCGTCCGTTCGATTCCGACAGGCGGCTCGTCTGTGACGTGGGCGTCTCTCCCTCAGAGAGGCGCCCTTCGTCGTTCTTGGTCTCATTCTCGGTCTCATTCGCCGTGAAGAGCGCGCGTCCGATGCGCTGGGCGGCGTCGTAGACGAGGGGCGAGGCGACGTGCGTGTAGCCGCAGGTGACGCGAAGTCGGAGTGACCCAAGATCTCCTGGACCACGACGAGGGCTACGCCTCGTCGCGGCCGTGCGGCGGGCGGCATATACGCGGTAGTGCGGGAGACCGGCGGCGCGGAGGAGATCCGCCAAGGCGTCCCAGTCTCGACGTGGACCGATCGGGCGGTTCCTCGCTGAGGACATGGGAATCACTCGCATCCTTGCGGAGAAAGCACACGCCGGCGTCCCCGTACGAATCTCGCTCGGCAACCCGGACAGCCCGCACGTTGCCGAACGCGGAGCTACCGAAGGCGTGGACGAGGCGATGGCAGCCAAGATCCGAAACAGCATCGTGCTATACCAATCTCTTCGAGACCTGGGCGGTGTCGGGCTACACCAGACGATCTTGTACGCATCGCTCTAACGCGTCGATGACGACGTCCTTGTCAACACGCACGACGGCGTCACGGCCTCTAATGCACCCGTCCTCCACGTTCGGAATGTCCAGCATGGGGGACATGGCCAGCACGTACGTAGATAGCTTCGAGCGAGTATGGCGGTCAGCCCAGCCCTTGGCATAACTGTGGACATGGCAGCGACTATGTAGAGAGCCGTGTTGGCGAACACGAACCTGTCAGCAGCATATTTCGGTCGCGGGCGATCGCTGGGCATGTAAGCAACTGGAACCATAAGTCCCCTGATAAGTCAGGCTGTACCTCACCAGGGCCCGTATTTCGGGCAGCCCTTATCGCCCTGCAAGGTAGATGCCCGTCGATCATCTTGCGAAAGCCAACCTGGATCAATCGGGCGGAACCGCATCGACCTTCCCATAGCAGTGCTCGGGCGGGTATGATCATATCTTTCGCGAACGATCAGGCTTTCCCCCGGTCTCGAACCTCCCAAGCAAGGTGTTGCGAATGTCCGATGAGTTCACTGAAAGCACACTTCCCAATGCGGTGCGGTGGCTTTTCGAGGCCAATGGATATGACATTGAAGGGCCGATCCACTACCACGGAGCAGAGATCGACCTCGTCGCAAGTAGCCGATCGGGACTGGGGCGCACGAACACTTATATCGAAGTCACGGTGCAGTATGTCGACACTAGTAAGTACGGAAAGGACCTAACGAAGCTAGAAATGTTTCGGAATGAGCCGGGTGCCCAGCGGCTGATTGTTTCGTCCAAGGGGTTCACTCCGGAAGTTAAGGAGCGTGCAAGTCAAGCGGGTATTCTAACTTTCACATACGACGACCTTTTTCGTAACTTTGAGAAGACGGCGCCATATGTTCAGCTCGTTCTCGGTGATTCCTCGGATCTGAGTCGGGACTTGAAACAGCTAAGTGAGGTTTACGAAGAGCCGCTGCTAAAAGATGCATACGGGAAACATGGGGCTACAAGATATATCACCGAATGGCGAAATGGTCAACATAGTGACAATCGATGGCTTGTGGTAGTAGGTGAGTACGGTACCGGTAAAACTGCGCTCACACAGATGCTTCTTCGGCGGTGGACTCAAAAGTACGCCGAAGGAACAGGTACACCCTTGCCATTTAGAATTGAACTACGCGACTTCAGTCGACAATTCGACGCACGCGGACTTCTTCATCATTTTCTCGATAGGAATGATCTCGGTCATTTGCCTATCGAGTTTGTGGAAAGCATGATCGCTAATGGTCGTGTCATTCTGCTCCTTGATGGCTATGATGAGATGGCCCAATACCTCAACGTGCGAGAGCGTAGAACTTGCCTCGAGGCTTTGGCGGAACTCGCTAGAGATGGCGCTAGAGGAATATTGACAAGTCGGCCGAATTATTTCACTGAGGCCGAAGAGCTCCGAGTATTCGATGTCCTTTACAAAAAGCTCACGCTAGGATCAAACGTCACAGAGATAGACCGGAAGGTGCTCGATCAGGAAAAGAAGGTCGATTCGCTGCTTGACGGGTTCGTCCTTCATCGGCAAGAACGCCAGTTGAATGACCTGACGCCCGAACAAACGAAGCAGCTTGTCGAACGGCATCTGTCAGACGATCCGGTAGGGGCAAAAACGGTAATAGGTATTCTTGATAGAGTGTTTAGGGCGGACAGCAAGGAACGCTCAATCTCTCTGTCGGGGAAGCCTGTCATTGTCAGCTATCTTTTGGAAGTTGTCGGAGAACTGAAGTCGGATGCCTCGGAGGCAATGTCCTCGCGCGAGCGATTTACGGAATGGCAAATCTTTGACCTTGTCTTGAATAAGCTTATGTTGCGAGATCATAATAGAACGCCAGAGCTGCTTCCCTCTGAACGTCGGAAGTTTCTCGGCGATCTTGCATTCTTTCTTACAGATAGGCGTCTTAGAGATATCGATGAGCATGCTTTCCGAGACTTCATCGTTCAAAAGTATGCTTACGTCATTAATCGACGACGCATGGGTGGAGAGATCGATGCCGTCGAAGCGCTGTTCGACGACCTTCGTTCCTCTTCAACTTTGACTCGGGTGGTAGTTCGCGAGAAGTATCATTGGCAGTTCTCGCATAACTCGCTACGCGAATTTCTGCTGGTAGAAAATCTCATTGAGGCGCATCTGAGCGGGAAGCCTCTTCAGGCTAGAATACCTATCACTGATTCTATGCGGCTATTTGCGGCTACTATGCCGATAGAACGCCGAAGCGAGGCGGTCCAAGAACTCGCCGCACGATGGAGGAATCGGGAGCTATACACAGGCCTTTCTCAAATACTATCTCTGCTATGGGATGGGCTCCTTGCCTTGCCTGGTATTAATAATGCTCGTGACGCGCTCACACGGATCGCGGGTCCTGGTCTTGACCTTCGGGGGACGGTAATCGAAGGCCTGGCCCTGGCTGGCAGTACGTCCATAGAGCATGACCTGTCGGGACTCCGGATGCGCGACTCGGAGTTTGTAGAGACTGATTTCCGTAACTGCGTACTCGATAGTACAGACTTTTCAAATTCTGTTTTCGATGGGTGTGTGTTTCGTAGCGTTCGTGCAGCGAAGGCGAATTTTTCGGGCGCACTGATGATTGACTGTGACATCAGTCAATTCGATTGCCTTGAAGGGGACTTTACGGATCTTTATGAGGGGTCTAACGCTCTGATTTCTGGAGAGAATGGCGTTGAAACGCTTGAGGGGTCGCAGCTTATCGGGTATCTCAAATATTGCGGCGCGAAGACCGATCCCATTGATCCATATTATGTGTACTCATATTCTCGAGACTTTGATATCCTTCTCAAGATATGCAGATATCTTATTGAGCAGACCTGGCGTCAAAGGCGAGGCATCGAACAACGCGGAGTCGCTGGGCGTAATGTTCCACTCGCTCGCCGCTTCGTCAAGTTTCTCATGCGCGAAGGTTTTGCCCAAGAGAAGAATAGCGCTCCAGATTTGATTGGTTGTACGCCCGACGGGCGAGCAGTGATCATAAGGTTCCTGGAAAGACAAGAAACGTCTGACGAGATGGCTGAGTTCATGCGGCAAGAATTGCTCAAGTGAGCAGATTTTCCTCATTGTTGCCGGTGACTCTCAACGGGTCTAAAGGTGGCCAATGTGGCCTCCAAACCTGGTCTCATTCTGCTCATCGTGTGCTGGGATGTGCTCGTGTCCGCCGAGGGTATGCCGTACGTCACATGAAGTCGTCGTTCTTGCCTCGGCGGATGTTGCTGAACTACTTGTACCGGAACTCGTAATGAATGGGACGTGGGTTCGACTCCGCGGCTTCCAAACCAAAGGGCTATCTCGCACGCGGGAGGTGGTGTGCCGGGAGCGTTCGACGTGTGACAGGAGGGTGCGACGGCGGGGCGGAAGTCAGCGGACCGCCGTCACGCTTTCGCGTTCGAGGAAGCGGGCGGCGATGACGGTGCGGCAGGCTCGGCGATCCGCGTCCACCGGGCGGCCCATCTGGGTGAAGAGCTGCTCGGCCGCCGCGCGGCCCATGTCGTACGACCTCTGCACGACGACCGAGATCCGGGGGCGTACGAGCGTGGTCCATTCCAGGTCGTCGAAGCCGAGCAGGGAGATCTCGGCGGGGATCGCGACGCTCCGCTCGGACAGGAGCTCGAATGCGCTCTTGGTCATGTAGCTGTCGGCGGTGAACAGCGCGGTCGGCGGGTGTTCGAGGTCGAGGATCGCCTCGACCGCGTGCTCGCGGCGCTTGGGCTCGTCGTGCGGGACCAGGGCGATGAGGTCGCGGTCCGCGTGGAGTCCCGCCGCGGACAGCGCCCGGAGGTAGCCCCGTACGCGCTCCAGCGACGGCCGGGAGGGGCCTGTGACGCTCGTCCGGACCTTGCCGATCCGGAGGGTAGGAGCCTCCGCCGGCTGCACCGAGCCGAGGAAGGCGATGCGGCGATGGCCGAGGCCGATGAGGTGGTCGATCGCGGCGGTGGTGGCCGCCTCGTTGTCGGCGACGACGCTGTCGATGCCGCTGTCGCTGAGCTGGCGGTCGAGCGAGACGACGGGGACGCCGGCCCGCGTGGCGGCGTCGATGTGGGCGTGTTCGCGCACCGAAGCCGGGGTGATGACGATGCCGTCGACCTTGTGCGACAGTAGGACGCGGGTGGCCTGCTGTTCCTGGTTCAGCCGGTCGTCGGTGTTCATGACGATGACCTGGGAGCCCTCGCGGAGTGCGACGTCGCAGATGCCGCGCATGGCGCTGGAGAAGAAGGCGTCGGAGATGTCGGCGCAGACGAAGCCGATGACGTCGGACTTGCCGCTGCGCATCGTGCGGGCGATGCGGTCGGGCTCGTAGCCGAGTTCCCGGACCGCCTGGTTGACCCGCTCGATGATGTCCTGGCTGGAGTAGCCGTATCCGCCGAGCACCCGGGAGGCGCTGGCCCGGGAGACGCCGGCGCGTTTCGCGACGTCGTTGATGTTCGGCCGCGACCGCGTGGAGCGTTCCCGGGGTCCGGGGTCAGTCGCCACGATGAGTTCCTTCTTCGTACGGGCGGAGGCGGCGTGCTCACCTCCAGGATCAGGCCGTTCGACCCTAATGCCTGCTCGGGCGGGGTCACGGCCGCCCACGCCCGGAGAGCGCCGTCAGGTCGGGGCTGATCGGCCTGGGGTGTCCGAAGGCGCCGGGGGAGGCGCAGGCCCGGGCGGCGTGCGCGCAGGCGCGCCGGAGGGTCTCCCGTGGTCCGAGGCCGGAGGTCAGGCCGGTGAGGACATGAGCGATGAAGGTGTCTCCGGCGCCCAGCGTGTCGACGACGTCGACCGGTACGGCCGGTTCGCCGAGCAGTTCGTCGCCGTCGAAGAGCAGTGCGCCCGCCCCGCCGCGCGTCGCCACGGCCACCCGCGCGCCCCGGGCGCGGGCCCAGCGCAGGAGGTCGCGGGTCTCGGCCTCGCTCAGGTGGGCGGCCGAGAAGAAGGCGTAGGTAACAAGGGGAATGACCTGGGCGGCGTAGTCGTCGCCGGTGTGCGAGTCGAAGTCGAACGAGAGGGGCAGGAGCTCCGCCACGGCCGGGAGCTGCTGCTCCAACTGCGCCGAGTAGCTCGAGTGCGCCAGGTCGTGGGCCGCGACGAACGCCAGGTCATCGTCGTCGAGCCGGAACCGCGCCACCCCCCGGTCGAACGGCCCGAAAGTACGCTCGCCGCCGACGGTCACGACCGTCGCGTAACCGGTCGGCCCGTCCGGACGGCGCAGCCGCGAGACGTCGACGCCTTCCGCCTCGAGGGCCGCGGCGAGCTGGTCGCCGCGCTCGTCCCGGCCGGCCGATCCGACGTAGGAGGCCCGGGCCCCGGCCCGCGCAGTGTGGACGGCGACGTTCACGCAGTTGCCGCCCGGGTACATCTGCCCGGTCTCCGGATAGCAGTCGATGATGTTGTCACCGACGGCGGCGAGGCGCATCAGTACTCGACCTTCCACATGTACCGGCGGTCGGTCAGCGGGCGGCCCGAGAACGCCTCGAAGTGCTGGGCCAGCCGCGCGGTGACCGCGCTCGCCATGACGAACGACCCGACGACGGCGCGCAGGTCCGCCGGAACACCCGGCAGCGACAGGGAGGCGGCGTCGATGACGTGGTTGCGGTTGTTGTAGCGCTCCAGGAAGGCGATGGCGCGCTGTCCCATCGGGCGCGTGTCGTCCTCGCCGAGCAGCACGATCACCGGCACGTCGCCGTCGACGACCTCGAAGGCGCCGTGCAGGAACTCGCCCGAGCCCGAGGCGACCGCGTGCTTGGTCTGCATCTCCTGCAGGTAGCAGGCGGCGAAGGTCTGGGCCGCGCCTTCCAGGGGGCCGGAGCCGAGGACGTACACGCACGGCTCGTCCACGAACGCCGCCGCGATCTCCCGCAACTGGTCGTCCAGTTCGCGCACGGCGGTCTCGAACGCCTCCGCGCACCCCCGGAAGACGGCCACCGCCTCGTCGTAGTCGTCGGCGACGCCCTGCGCCTTCAGAAGGGCGTACGCCACGAGCCCCTGGAGCACCTGCTTGGCCTCGACACTGCGGTGCGGCACGAGGTCCGCCGCCTCCCTGGCGACGACGCTCTCCGGGTCCTTGGTGACCAGCAGCACCGGCGCCCCGGCCTCCCGGGCGAAGCGGACGGCCCGCGCCGTCTCGGCCGTGCCGCCGTTTGTGCTGGCGGCGATCACGATGGAGTCGGGCCCCAGAGCGGACGGCCTGCGCAGCATGAACTCGTCCGCGTTCAGCGCCAGCGTCGGAATCGGGGACCGCTCCAGGATGAAGCGCATCGTTCCGAACATGAACAACGAGCCGCCACAGCCCACGAGGTAGATCACCCGAGTCGTCGGCCGGAGCGCCCGCTCGACGAAGGCGGTGACCTGTGCCTCGATCTCGGGCGTGACCGCCGCGTCGAGATCGGCACGGAAGGTCTCGGGGATCCGGCCGAGGGGACGGGCCGGCTGACGTACCAGGCTCACTGAAAGCTCCGATGTGAGAACGATCTCAGAATCGCGATGATGATGCCCCTCGGCTGACCAGCACGTCAAGTACCCTTGGCCGGTGTTCTCGCCCCAAGGCCCGTCTCTGCGCGAACTGGCGATCCAGGCGCTGTCCTCGGTCGAGCGCGGCTACGACCTGCTCGCTCCGAAGTTCGACCGCACGCCTTTTCGCACCCCCGAGAGCGTTCTCGACGCGACCGCCGACGCGCTGCGCCCGCTCGCGCCGTTCGACCGGGGGCTGGACGTGTGCTGCGGTACCGGCGCGGGCATGCGGGTCCTCGAACCCCTGTGCCGCGGGCAGATCACGGGCGTCGACTTCAGCGCCGGCATGCTCGCGCAGGGGCGGAGCGCACACCCGGACGCCGAGTGGATACGAGCCGACGTACGGGCCCTGCCCTTCGCCGAGGGCTTCGACCTGGCGGTCAGCTTCGGAGCGCTCGGGCACTTCCTGCCCGCCGAACGACCCGCGCTGTTCGCCGGGGTGTACCGCGCGCTGCGGCCCGGCGGGCTCTTCGCCTTCCCGATCGGCGCACCGCCACCCCTCACCTCGGGCTGGTACTGGGCGTCGCTCGGATTCGACCTGGCCATGCGTGTCCGCAACGCCGTGTGGCGTCCCCGCTTCGTCATGTACTACCGCACCTGCCCGCTGCACGCGGTCCGCGACGACCTGACGGCGGCCGGATTCACGGTGACGACGGTCCCCTTGGCGGCTCTGGGCCCGCGCGAGGACGGCAGCCCGCGGTTCCGGCTCGTCCTCGCGCGCAAAGCCGGCACGCCGGGTTCAGGGGATCAGGACGACGATCTGTAGTCCGTGTGAGCGCGACGCCGCGGTGAGCGCCGCCGCGGGGTCGTCGAGCCCGACGACCGTGACGTCGAGCGCCGAGAGGTCGATGACGCCGCGGCGGATCATCGACCACAGCTCGGACACGGTCGTGTCGCGGCACATCCATGACCCGCGCAGCGTCAGCCGGCGGTGCATGAAGTCGCCGTACGGGATCGGCAGATCCTGCCGTACCCCGCCGACGAGCGTCCAGGTCCCATCGGGGCGTATCGCGTCGAATCCGGCCATCGTCGGGTCCGGGCTCGGCACCGCCCCGAGTGTGTCGACGACCGCGTCGACCGGTCCGACGGCCGCCGCGATCGCCCGCCCGTCGACTCCGCGGTCGCCGGTGAGCGGTACGGGCACCACCCGTGGGTCGAGTCCGGCGAGCGCGTCGAGCGAGCCGCGGTTGCGGCCGACCGCGACGATCGCCGCCGCGCCACGGGCGAGTGCGACGAGCACCGCCGCCGTGCCGAGCTGACCGGTCGCGCCGACGACGGCGACGGTGTGCCCCGCGCGCACCTCGGCGCGGTCGATCGCCTCCGCCGCGATGCCGAGCCACGGCAGGAACGCCAGCCGTTCGGCCGGGTACGCTTCCGCGCCGGGCAGCGCGACGAGCGTTCGCTCCGGCTGTACCGCCCGCTCGGCGTACAGTCCGTCGCGCCACACGTCGCGCATGCGGTCGGTGGTCGGGGTCGCGCGGCCGTCGCCGCCGATGCCGGTCCAGCTCAGCAGCGCCTCCTCCGGGCAGGCCACGCGTCCGGACCGGAAGAGCCCGGTGGCCACGACCACGTCGCCCTGCCGTACCCCGAAGACGTCGTCGGCCGTCGCCGTCACGCGGCCGATTCCGGCGGCGCCGAGCACGATGGGCGTGGGGAACCCGCCGCGTCCGCCCGCCACGAGGACGTCGGTGTAGGCGGGGATCTGCGCGGCGAGGACGTCGAGGGTCGCGCCACCGCCGCGCAGGCGGGGGTCGGGCAGCTCGACGAGGTGCAGGCCGCTGTCGGGTGTGATCATTTGCCATGCCTTCATGGCCACCGAGTTCACACGCGGCGCGGCGTGGTATCCAGAGCCGTGTGGTCGTGGAACGGGGAGTACCAGGATGAGCGGTGAGAAGGAGGGCACGGCGGCGCTTGCGCGGCGGCGGGAGCTCGGAGCGTTTCTGCGGGCCCGGCGTGAGGGGACCAGCCCGGCCGAAGTAGGTTTGCCGGGTTCGTCCCGGCGGCGTACGCCCGGCCTGCGGCGGGAGGAACTCGCCGTCCTCGCCGGCGTGAGCACCACCTGGTACGCGTACCTCGAGCAGGGACGGGACGTGCACCCGTCCGACCAGGTGCTCACGGCGATCGCGAACGCCCTGCGGCTCACCGAGGAGGAGCGCGCTCACCTGCGGGCACTGGCCGGCGGGACCGTCGCCAGGGAGTGCGGCGAGACCGTGACGGCCGAGGTCGCCGCGATCCCCGCACTCCTCGAGCCCGCTCCGGCCTACATCACCGGAGTCACCACCGACCTGCTCGTCTGGAACGACGCGGCGGCCGAACTGCTCCCCGGGCTCACCCACGCACCGGACACCGCCCGGCCGAATCTGGCGCGGTGGGTGTTTCTCCGCCCCGAGGCCCGGGACGTGCTCGTCGACTGGACGACCGTGGCCCAGTCCGTGCTGGCGCGGCTACGGGCGAACGCGGGACGGCACCCTGGCGACGAGCGATTCACCCGGCTCGCCGCCCAACTTCGCGCGGGCAGTGCCGAAGCCGACGCGTGGTGGCCCCGGTACGACATCGCGACGAACCGCTCCGGCAGCAAACACGTCCGGCATCCCTCCCGCGGCGAGCTGACACTCCGCCACGCGGCGTTCAGCGTCGCCGACGCACCCGAGCAGATTCTGGTCGTCTACTCGCCGTCGATCCGCTGAGGGCGGTGCCGCGCCATCCGCCGGCGCGGTCCAGGCCGCGTGGGCTCATTCCGCGAGGCTCGACAGGTGGCTCTCCCTGAGCAGGGCCTTGTGGATCTTCCCGACGGGGGTCAGCGGCACGTCGGCGGTGACGACGAACTGGCGCGGCACCTTGTAGTCGGCCAGCCGCTCCCGGCAGTAGGCGGTCAGCTCCTCCGCCGTGGGCGGCTCGGCTCCCGGCCGCGGTACGACGTAGAAGCGGCCGACCTCGCCGAGCACCCCGTCGGGCACGCCGATCCCGGCGGCCATCGCGACCTTCGGGTGCGTGGTCAGGACGTTCTCGATCTCCACCGGGTAGACGTTGAAGCCGCCCTGGATGTACATCTCCTTCTTGCGGCCGCGCAGCACCAGGTGCCCGTCCGGCTCCATGGCGACCATGTCCCCGGTGGCCAGCCAGCCGTCCGGCAGGAAGACCTCGGAGGTCTCCTCGGGCATGTCCCAGTAGCCGGCGGTCACGCAGTCGCCGCGGACCTGGAGCTCGCCGGTCTGGCCCGGCGGGAGGACGACCTCGCCCGGCCCGACGACCCGGGCGTCGAAGTCGCCGATCATCACGCCCAGCGTGCTCGCGACCGTCTCGGGATCGTCGTCCGGCCGCGAGATGACGCACGCTCCGGAGGACTCCGAGAGCCCGTACAACCCGTACAGCCGTGCCCCCGGGAAGCCCCGGCGGATCGCGCCGGCCAGCGCCGGCTCCACGTTCGACCCGCCCGCCAGGCAGACGCGCACCGACGAGACGTCGTGGTCGGCGAAGTCCTCCCGTCCGAGCATCAGCACGTACATCGTCGGCACCGCGCCCAGGAAGGTCACCCGGTGGCGCTCGATCGCGCGCAGCGCCGCCTGCGGGCCGAAGGCGGGCAGCAGCGCCACCGATCCGCCGCTGACCAGCGCGGCCATGAGCGTGCAGGTGATGCCGGCGACGTGGTTGAACGGCAGGTGCCCGAGCAGGACGTCGCCGTCGCTCATCCCGCAGTGGTCCGCCTGCGCCGCCGCCGAGGCGAGGATGCCGCGATGGGTGATCACCGCGCCCTTGGGGCGCCCGGTCGTCCCCGAGGTGTAGAGGATCATCAGCGGGTCCTCGGGGACCACCGTCGGGCGTACGGCCGCCAGCACGGCCGCGTCGGCCGGTGTCGCGGCGAGCTCGTCGAACGAGGCGCTGCCCGCGAAGCCGCTGCCGAAGAACACGTAGTCGCCGAGGTGGGGCAGCCGCTGCCGGAAGCCCTCGAAGAACGCCGCGAAGTCGAAGTCGGGCGTGCGGTCGAGGCAGATGACCATCCGGGCGCCGCTCTGGCCGAGCATGTACGACAGCTCCCGTTTCCGGTAGCGCACGTTGAGCGGGACGACGATCGCGCCGATCCGCGCCGCGCCGAAGAACGCGGCCAGCCACTCCGGCGTGTTCAGGCCGAGCAGCCCGATCCGGTCGCCGCGCCGGATCCCGCGGGCCAGCAGCCCGCACGCGACCCGGTCGGTCAGCTCGTCGAACTCGGCGAACGTGATCGCGTCGTCGCCGTCGTACAGGAACGCCTTGCTCCGTACCGCCGCGTCCTGGAGTACGGCCCCGACGGTCATCGCCCGCATGGTGCTCCTCTTCGACCGATCTCACGCAACGAACACTGATCGGGGACGGTCTGCCAACGCCTCACGGTTATGTCACCTTAGCGGCGAATGCCGGTCGTCATCGATCTTCGTCTCCGTCATTGGAAGCGGCTGCCGCCGGCCGCCTCGTCGAAGATGAGCCACGTCCGCGTCGACCGGACGCCCGGGACCGCGTGGATCCGGGCGATCACGACGTCGCGCAGGGTGACGTTGTCGGGCGTGCGCACCAGCAGCACGAGGTCGACGTCGCCGCCGACGAACGCCAGGTGCTCGATGTACGGCACGTCGCGCAGGCGCGCGGCCACCTCGCGCCATGAGTGCTGCTCGATGGTGAGCAGAACGTACGCCGAGGTGCCCAGCCCGGCGCGTACGGGGTCGATCCGGGCGGTGAACCCGGTGATGACGCCCTCGGCGATCATCCGTTCGACGCGCGTGTAGGCGTTGGAGCGGGAGATGCTCACCCGCTCGGCCAGGGCGCGCATGGACATGCGGCCGTCGGCCTCCAGCTCGCGCAGGATCGCCCGGTCGACGTCGTCGAGCGCCGCCGATCGTCCGGCGGGACCGGAGCCCGTCGCCGCCTCGAACGACAGATGGTCCATGAGTGGTCCCTCACTGAGCAATATGTTCCTGATTTGGCCTGACATCTGTACTTTCGGCCACGTTTCAACCGATATTCCTACCACTGATCGAGCAAGGAGGGCGGTGCCGTATGACCGAGCGACATCACGAAAGCGGCCCGGAGGCGCTGCTTCCCTCGGCGCAGCCGGTCCGGTTCCTGACCGACACCGGAGCGGCGGTACGGAGCCGTCCCCGCTATCCGCTGCCGGACCCGGAGACGCTGCGGCGGGCGTACCGCGCCATGGTCGTCGGGCGTCGTTTCGACGCCCAGGCCACGGCGCTGACGAAGCAGGGACGCCTCGCCGTCTACCCGTCGAGCCACGGCCAGGAGGCGTGCCAGATCGGCGCCGTCCTCGCCCTGGAGGACGGCGACTGGCTGTTCCCCACGTACCGGGAGTCCGTCGCGCTCGTGACGCGCGGCATCGAGCCCACCGAGGTGCTCTCACTGCTGCGCGGCGACGCGCACTGCGGCTACGACCCGAACCGGCACCACGTGGCGCCCCAGTGCACGCCGCTGGCGACCCAGACCGTGCACGCGGCCGGCCTGGCGTACGCCGAGCGGCGCAAGGGCAGCGGCCGGATCGCGCTCGCCTGCGTCGGCGACGGCGCGACCAGCGAGGGCGACTTCCACGAGGCGCTCAACTTCGCGGCCGTGTTCAAGGCGCCGGTCATCTTCCTGGTGCAGAACAACCAGTACGCCATCTCGGTCCCGCTCGACCGGCAGACCGCCGCGCCGTCCCTGGCCCACAAGGGCGTCGGCTACGGGGTGCGCTCGGAACGGGTCGACGGGAACGACCCGGTCGCGGTGCTGGCGGTGCTGTCCGCCGCCGCCGAGCACGCGCGGTCCGGCCAGGGACCCTTCCTGGTCGAGGCGCTCACCTACCGCCTCGAGTCGCACACCAACGCCGACGACGCGACGCGCTACCGCACCGACGCCGAGGCGGAGGAGTGGCGCCGGCGCGACCCGATCGCCCGCCTCGAGGCGTACCTGCGCCGCCGCGGCCACCTCGGCGACGACGACGTCGCGGAGGCGGCGACCGCCGCCGAGGAGTTCGCCGCCCGGCTGCGCACCGCGATGAACGCCGACCCGGAGCTCGACGCGCTCGGACTGTTCGACCACGTGTACGACGTCCCCACCCCGCAGCTGGACGAGCAGCGGGAGACGCTCCGCTCCGAACTCGAGGCCGAGGAGGCGCTGACATGACCGGTCCGTCCACCACCACCATGGCGCAGGCGCTCAACGCCGCCCTGCACGACGCCCTCGCGGGCGACGAACGGGTCGTGGTCTTCGGCGAGGACGTCGGCCCGCTCGGCGGCGTCTTCCGCATCACCGACGGCCTCACCGCGGAGTTCGGCGACGACCGCTGCTTCGACACGCCGCTCGCCGAGGCCGGCATCGTCGGGTTCGCCGTCGGCATGGCGATGGGAGGCTTCCGGCCCGTCGTCGAGCTGCAGTTCGACGCCTTCGCCTACCCGGCGTTCGAGCAGATCGCCTCGCACGTGGCCAAGATGCGCAACCGCACCCGCGGGCGGGTCGAACTGCCGATGGTGATCAGGATCCCGTACGCCGGCGGCATCGGCGGCGTGGAGCACCACTGCGACTCGAGCGAGGCCTACTACGCGCACACGCCGGGGCTGAAGGTCGTCACGCCCGCGACGGTGGACGACGCGTACTCCCTGCTGCGGGAGGCGATCGACGACCCGGACCCCGTCGTGTTCCTGGAGCCCAAGAAGCTGTACTGGGCGAAGGCGCAGGTCACCCTGCCGGCGCGCACCGAGCCGTTCGGCCGTGCGGCCGTCCGGCGCACCGGCGGCGACGCGACCCTCGTCGCCTACGGCCCGACCGTGCCCGTCGCCATGGAGGCGGCCGAGGCCGCCGCCGAGGAGGGATGGGACCTGGAGGTCGTCGACCTGCGGACGATCGTCCCGTTCGACGACGAGACCGTCACCGCGTCGGTACGCAGGACGGGCCGGTGCGTGATCGTGGGCGAGGCCGCGGGCTTCGCCGGTGTCGGCGCGGAGATCGCGGCGCGCGTCCAGGAGCGGTGCTTCCACAGCCTGCACGCCCCGGTGCTGCGGGTGACCGGACTCGACATCCCGTACCCGCCGCCGATGCTCGAACACCATCACCTCCCGAACGTCGACCGGATCCTCGACGCGCTCGACCGGCTGCAGCGCGACGACCGGCCCGACACCCGTTTCCTTCCGCTGGGCGGTGTTGCGTGAGCGAGGTCGTCTTCCGGCTGCCCGACCTCGGCGAGGGCCTGACCGAGGCCGAGATCACCGAGTGGCGCGTCTCCCCGGGGGACACCGTCACCGTCGACCAGAACGTCATCGAGGTCGAGACGGCCAAGGCCGCGGTCGACGTCCCCATCCCGATCGCGGGCACCGTGGCGCGACTGTACGGAGAGGTCGGATCCGTCATCGGCGTCGGCGAGCCCCTCATCGCGGTGACCGTCGCGGGCCAGGCTGCCACCCCGGAACCGGACACGGCCGACGAGCGGTACCGCGAGGAGGAACGCGCCGGGTCGGGCAACGTCCTCGTCGGGTACGGGACGGGCACGGCACGCCGATCGCGGCGCCGCCGCGCCGGACACACCGGACCCGTGCCGCCCCGCCGGGCGACCGGACCGGTTCCCGGCACCCCGGTGTCCGTGGTGGGCAGGCAGGTTCCCGGGGCCCCGGCGTCCGCGCCGGTGCGCACGGCTTCGGACCTCACGGCGGCGGTTCCCGCCTCCCCGGCGCCTTCGGTCCCCGCCGCACCGGCCGAGGCCCCGCGCGTCATCTCGCCGGTGGTCCGCCAGCTGGCGCGAACGCACGCCATCGACATCGCGGCCCTCACCCCCAGCGGTCCCGGCGGCGTCGTGCTCCGCCGGGACGTCGACGCCGCGATCGCCGCGGCCACGTCCGGAACCGCGCCGACGGCCACCGCCCGGTCCACATCGGCCTCCGGCCTGGCCGTCGCACCTGAGACGGCGGATCGGGTGACCGCCGGCCGGGCGAGCCGGGAGGCCACCACCTGGGCGGATCGGGAAGCGGCCCTGGCGGATCCGGAGGCTCCCGTCCGGATCCCTCTGCGGGGCGTGCGACGGACCGTCGCCGAGAAGCTCTCCCGCAGCCGGCGCGAGATCCCGGACGCGAGCACCTGGGTCGACGTCGACGCCACGCCCCTGGTCGAGCTCAAGGCCGACCTCGACCGGGCCCTCCCGGACGCCCGCGTCGGCCTGCTGGCGCTGTTCGCCCGGATCTGCGTCGCCGGGCTGCGGAGGTTCCCCGAGCTGAACGCCTACGTCGACGCCGAACGCCAGGAGATCGTCCAGGTGCCGCAGGTGCACCTCGGGTTCGCGGCGCAGACCGACCGGGGCCTCGTCGTGCCGGTCGTCCGCGACGCGCACCGGCTCACCCTCGCCGAGCTGGCCGCCCGGCTCCGGGAGCGCACCGAGGACGCCCGCGAAGGTCGGCTCGCTCCACAGGACCTCACCGGAGGGACGTTCACGCTCAACAACTACGGCGTGTTCGGCGTGGACGGTTCCAACCCGATCATCAACCACCCCGAGGCCGCCATGCTCGGCGTCGGGCGGATCATCGATCGCCCGTGGGCGTACGAAGGAGAGATCCGGCTGCGCAAGGTGACGCAGCTGTCGTTCACGTTCGACCACCGGGTCTGCGACGGAGGTGTGGCAGGGGGGTTCCTGCGCTTCGTCGCCGACTGCGTGGAGCGCCCGGCGCTCCTGGCGGCCCACTTCTAGGGCCGGGTCGGCAACTGTTCGCGTAGCACCGTGGCCAGGGTGATGGGCTCGCGGCCGAGCAGGGTGGCCAGCGTCGGGTCGACGGCGGCGAATTCGCCGGCGCGCCCGGCGGTGAAGACGCCGAGCAGCTGGTTCGCCGTCTCGGCGGGGACGCCGCCGCCGACCATGTGCTCCCGGAACCGGTCGTCGGGTGCGATGGTCCTGGTGATGACGCGGCCCGTGACGTCGGAGGCGATGCCGGCGATGTCGGCGAAGGTGAGCGCCCGCGCCGCGGTGAGCGGCGGGGTGGGGCCGTCGAAGCGGCCTTCGTCGGCCAGGATGGCGGCGGCAGCGTCGGCGAGGTCGGCGTGCGCGGTCCAGCTGACCGGCCCGTCCGCCGGGAGTGCGAGCTGGCCGGACTCCAGGGCGTGGCCGAGGAACCGCACCGCACTGGCCGCATAGAAGCCGTTGCGCAGCGAGGTGAACGGCACGCCGGACGCGCGCAGTGCCTCCTCGGTGGCGGCGTGGTCGCGGCACGGCTGGAAGCGTGACGCCGCGCCGGCGCCCTGATGGCTGGTGTAGAGGATGCGGCGGGCGCCCGCCGCGACGGCCCCGTCGATCGCGGCACGGTGCTGTCGCACGGCCTCTTCGCCCATCTTGTCGACGGAGACGATGAGCACTTGGGAAGCGCCCTCGAAGGCGTGGGCGAGACCTGCCGCGTCGGTGAAGTCGCCTTGCCGCACCCGTACCCCTCGGTCGGCGAACGCCTGTGCCTTCCCCGGGTCGCGGACGCTGACGCCGACCCGGTGCGCGGGCACGCGCGTCAACAGGCTCTCGACGACCTGACGCCCGAGCTGCCCGGTGGCTCCGGTCACGATGATCACAATGCACCCCAGCGATCTGTTTCCAGTGGAATCAAAATCAGCTTAACACTGATAATAACGCTGGAATCAGTCGTAGCGTATCCTTGATACAGGTCACCAGGTTCACCCGACCGCGAATCCGACGGCGCGGCAGGCCTGCGGGCACCGGCCATCTACCGGCTGTTCGGCGACAAGGACGGGCTGCTCGACGCGGTGGCCGAGCAGACGACCCTCAGCGACGCGGAGCGGCGTCTGCTGAGTGAGTGGCTGGACCGCCTCGCCGCCGGCGGATGAGTGTCATCGGTGGCTATCGGCCGGCCGACTCGCCCCGTTCCCGCACCTTGTCGGCCAGGCGGTCCAGACTCTCGTGCAGGGCCTGTTCGACCTTCGCGCCGGGCGGCGCGTGGTCGGGGTCGAAGAACGACAGGTGGACGACCACCTCGCTGTGCTCGGGTTCGATGCCGGTGACCTGGAGCCAGCCGGCGTACTCGCCGGTGTCCCGGGTGCCCCACTCCACCCGGAGCTGATCCCGCTCGGCCCGCAGCAGGGCGCGTTCCCGGTCGCCGCCGTGGCTGACCGTCACGTCCGGCAGGTCGGCGGACTCCAGGTGGACGTCCTGAGGCAGCCACGCGTCCATCGTCCCGGGGTCGGACGCCTCGTCGAACACCAGCTCCGCGGACGCGGTGATGCGCCGGGACGCCTCGAACTCGCTCATCGTCCTACTCCTTCCGGTCGGGGTGGCGGTGGCGTGCGCTTGCCCGCTGTTCGGTCGGCTACCCACAGCGGCCGGGGCCGACACACGGATCGATCAGCGGAAGCGGAGCAGGGCGGAGACCCTGGGAGTGGATCGATAGCTTTCGAAACGTGTCGACAGACAGCTTCGGTACGCGCGTCGATACCCCCGGTATCCGTACGTCGACGGGTTGTTGGCCATTGCCCGGGCGACCTGGAATCAAGGTTCGCCGAAAGATTGCGCTAATCTTCGAAACGTACGGTCGACGATGTGGGGGAGTGCGGTGGGACGTCCAGCCGGAACGGGATCGGAGCCGACGGCCGGTCGGCGCTCCCGGCCCACCTTGGCCGACATCGCCATGGAGGCGGGCGTCTCGACGGCCACGGTGTCCAAGGTACTCAACGGCCGGACGGACGTCGCCGCGGCCACGCGAGAACGCGTCGCCGGGCTGCTGAAGGCCCACAGCTACCTCGCGCCCGGCGTACGGCGGGCGCGCCGGTCCGGCCTGGTCGACGTCGTCATCGGCGGCCTGGACAGCCCCTGGGCGGTGGAGATCCTGCGCGGGGTGGAGGCCGAGTGCGCCGAACGCGGCACCGGCACGGTCGTCTCGCTCGTGCGCGGGGAGGACGCCCGGCCGCCGAGCTGGGCGTCGCTGAGCGTCCAGCACCACAGCGACGGCGTGATCCTCGTGACGTCCCGGATCACCGCGCAGCAGCGCGCGCAGATCGAGCGGGCGGGCGTCGCCCTCGTCGTCATCGACCCGGTCGACCTGCCCGACCCGGATCTGGCGAGCGTCGGCGCGACCAACTGGTCGGGCGGCCTGTCGGCGACCGAGCACCTGATCTCCCTCGGGCACCGGCGGATCGCCGCGATCGGCGGCCCGCAGGAGATGCTGTGCACCCAGGCCCGGATCGACGGCTACCGTGCCGCCCTCGAACGCGCGGGCATGGAGCTCGATCGCGCTCTGATCAGATACGGCGACTTCAGCTACGAGGGCGGGTTCCAGGCGGCGCGTGAGCTCCTCGAGCCGCCGGACCGGCCGACCGCGATCTTCGCGGGCAGTGACCAGCAGGCGATGGGCGTCTACGAGGCGGCGCGCCAGGCGGGTCTCAGCGTCCCGGCGGACCTCAGCGTCGTCGGGTTCGACGACCTGCCGCTGTGCCAGTGGCTGTCGCCGCCCCTGAGCACCGTCCGCCAGCCGCTGGAGGAGATGGGGCGGATCGCCGCGCGGACCCTGTTCCAGCTGCTCGACGGCGAGGCGCTGGTGAGCCCGCGGGTCGAGCTCGCCACCGAGCTGCGCGTCCGGCTGTCCACCGCTCCGCCGTCCGCCTGACCGGCGATGCGCACCTTCCGCAACCCGATCCTGCCGGGCTTCCACCCCGATCCGTCGATCTGCCGGGTCGGCGCCGACTACTACCTGGTGACGTCCTCCTTCGAGTGGTTCCCCGGGCTGCCGATCCATCACAGCCGGGACCTGGTGCACTGGCGGCCGCTCGGCCATGTCCTGGACCGGCCCGGGCAGCTGCCGCTCGACGGCGTCCGGCCGTCGGGAGGCCTGTTCGCGCCGACGATCCGGCACGCCGACGGCACGTTCTACGTCGTGTGCACCCTGGTCGACGGCACCGGGCCGTCCGGGAACTTCGTGGTGACGGCCACGGACCCGGCCGGGCCGTGGTCCGAGCCGCACTGGCTGGGCGAACCCGAGAGCTTCGACCCGTCCCTGCTGCTCGACGAGGACGGGCGGGCCTGGTTCCACGCGACCCGACCGGTCGACACGGCGGGGCACACCGAGATCTGGCTGCGGGAGTTCGACCCGGCCACGCTCACACTGACCGGACCGGAGCACGTCCTGTGGAACGGTGCCCTGAACGGCGCCGTCTGGACGGAGGCGCCGCACCTGTACCGGGTCGGGGACTTCTACCACCTCCTGGTCGCCGAGGGCGGCACCGAGCTGAACCACGCCGTCACCGTGGCCCGGTCCCGCGACGTCACCGGCCCGTACGAGGGAAATCCGCGCAATCCGGTCCTGACCCACCGCCACCTCGGCGCGGCGCACCCCATCGTCGCGACCGGGCACGCCGACCTGGTGGCGACCGGAGCGGGGGAGTGGTGGGCGGTGCTGCTCGGGGTCCGTCCCTCCGGCGGATACCTGGGCAACCTCGGCCGGGAGACCTTCCTCGCGGAGGTGGCGTGGGAGGACGACTGGCCGGTCATCGCCCCCGGCGCCGGCCGGGTCGAGCCCGCCGGCGCCGCTCCGGACCTGCCGGAACACCGCTGGCCCGCCGAGGCCGCCTGCGACCACTTCGACGACCCCGAGCTCGGTCCGCGGTGGAACCAGCTCCGTACGCCGCGCGAGCGGTTCTGGGACCTGACGGCACGGCCCGGTCACCTGCGGCTGCGGCTGCGGCCGGAAACGGTCACGGAGCGCGCCTGCCCGAGCCTGATCGCCCGCCGGCAGAGCCACGCGCACTTCGTCGCGCACACCGCGGTCGACTTCGACCCCCGGGGCTCGAACGAGTGCGCGGGCCTGGTCCTCCTGCAGAACGACGACTTCCAGATCCGGTGTGTGGTCACGCTCCGCGACGGGCGGCGCGTGCTCCGGTCGATCCGCAGGGCCGCCGGAGCCGACGAGATCCTGGCCGAAGACGGCCTGCCCGACGGGCGCGTCCGGCTGGCGGTCGAGGCCCACGACCAGTCGTACGAGTTCCGGTACGCCACTCCGGCGTCGGCGTGGCGGCCGCTCGGCGATTCGGCCGACGGCAGCGTGCTCAGCACCGAGGTCGCCGGCGGCTTCGTCGGGGCCTACCTCGGGATGTACGCCAGTAGTGCGGGACGGCCCAGCACCAATGTCGCCGACTTCGACTGGTTCGAGTACCGCGGCCTGGGCTGAGGCGCGCCCGGCTCAGTCGGCGGGGGAGGACTCCACCGGGACGGTGGTGGACTCGCGGACGACCAGCCGGCAGGGCCGGACGTGCGGGCCGGGGGACGGCTCGCCGTTGATGGCCGCGAGCAGCAGGTCGGCGGCGCCGCGCCCGAGGCCCTCGAGGTTCATGTCGACGCTGGTCAGCGGGGGCTGGCTGCCGAGGACCATGACGTCCCAGTTGTCGAATCCGACCACCGCGACGTCCTCCGGCACTCTTCGGCCCGCCGCCCGCAGCGCGTCGGTGACGCCCCGGGCGACCTGGTCGCTGCCGCAGAAGACCGCGTCGAACTCGCCGGCCGTCCCGAGGAGCATGCCGACGGCCCGCCGCCCCCACGCCTCGCTCCACTCGCCGAACAGCGGCGGAGCGGCCGGTTCCAGACCCGCCTCGGCCAGCTGCTCGATCGCCGCGGCGGACCGTACGACGGCGGAGTGGTGGTGCTCCGGCCCCGTGACGTGCGCGATCCGGCGACGGCCGACGGCGAGCAGATGGTCGATGGCCTTCCGGGCGCCGCCGGCCTCGTCGGCCACGACCGAGCAGTCCTCCGGGTCGGTGGAGCTGACGAACGCGTACACCACCGGGACCGGCAGGCCCGAGCCGATCGGGGGCCGCGGCCGGGCGTGCCCGGCCCGTCACGATGATCCCGTCGACCCGGCGGCTGAGCAGCGTGTTCAGGTAGTACTGCTCGCGGATCGGATCGTCGCGTCCGTCGCACAGGAACACCGACATGCGGCCCGCGCCGAGCGCGTCCTCCACCCCGATCATCAGCGGGATGCTGAACCGGCCGATGGTGTCCGTGGTGATCATCCCGACGGTGTAGGTGCGGCCGGAGCTCAGGGTGCGCGCCGCGGCGTTGGCCTGGAAGCCGAGCTGCTCGGCGGCCGCCTGCACCCGCTGCCGGGTCTCGGCCCGCAGGGAACCGCGCCCGTTGAGTGCCTTGGAGGCGGTGCCGACCGAGACGCCCGCCAGCGCGGCCACATCGCTGATGGTCGCCGGCCGCGCCGACTTTCCCATGTTTCCTCCGTTTTCCTGGTGCACTGATGTCCGAATGTACCGTACTCCGCCGTGCGCGACGTGGAGCTACGTAACACCGGAGAAATACGGTCTTGACGGCGGTTCACCGGCGACCTAGCCTCCGAGGCAACCGGTTTCCGAATTTTCTTCCCGGTCGGCCGGACGGCGCTCCTGCTTCGCACGGCCGACCGCATCTCGGGGGTTCGACCGGCGCGGGCCGCGGCCGGTGCCGGATTCCGTTGGACACAAGGAGGCACGATGGCCCTCTCTCGCCCCCGGGCACGGCTCCGGCAGGCTCCCGCCCTCACCGCGCTGGCCACCGCGGCGGCGCTCCTCACGGCGTGTCAGAGCGGGGGAGCCACCTCCTCCGCGAGCGACACCAGCGCCAAGGACGACGGCACGACCATCACCATGTGGACCCGTTCCCCGACGGCGATCTTCAGCCAGACGCTGATCGACGCCTACAACCGCGGCCACCGCAACAAGGTGAAGCTGACGGTGATCCCGGCCGACTCCTACCAGCAGAAGGTCGGTACGGCCGCGGGCGCCCGGCAGCTGCCGGACGTGCTCGCCTCCGACGTGGTCTACGCGCCGAACTACGCCTCGAAGGGCGTCTACCTCGACCTGACCGCTCGGGTGAACAAGCTGCCGTTCAAGGCGTCCCTCGCCCCCGCCCACATGAAGACCGCGACCTACAACAACAAGATCTACGGCGTGCCGCACGACATCGACCTGTCGGCCGTCTTCTACAACAAGGCACTGTTCACCAAGGCCGGTCTGAACCCGGACAAGCCGCCGACGACGCTGGACGAGGTCTACGCCGACGCCAAGAAGATCAACGGCGTGGGCGGCGGCGTCCACGGCTACTTCTTCGGCGGTGCCTGCCCGGGCTGCATGCTCTTCACCACCTGGCCGATGATCTGGGCCTCCGGCGGGACCGTGCTCAACGAGAAGGGCACGGCGTCGACCATCGCCAACGACACGGCGGGGAAGGTCTACGCCCTCTACCGCCGGATGTACCAGGAGGGCCTCGTCCCGGCCTCGGCCAAGAACGAGAACGGCCCGACGTGGACCCAGCCGTTCGCCAGCGGCAAGATCGGTATCGAGCCGATGGGCGCGACCGTGCTGCAGACCCTGAAGGAAGGACCCGACCTCAAGGTGGGCGTCGCCCCGATCCCGGGCCTGACGGGCGGCACCTCGTCCTTCGTCGGCGGAGACGTGCTCGGCGTGAGCTCCAACAGCAAGCACGCCGCGCAGGCATGGGACTTCATATCCTGGACCCTGTCCAAGGACGCCCAGGTCGACGTCGTCGCGAAGAACAAGAACATCACCGTGCGCACCGACCTGGCCGACAACACCTACGCGCAGCAGGACCCTCGGCTCGGGACGTTCAACAAGCTGGCCGCACAGGGCCAGACGCCCATCTCGGTCAATTTCGGTAAGACCTACAACGACCCGAACGGCCCGTGGACGTCAACGGTGACCGACGCGGTCTTCGGCTCCGGCGATCCGGCCGCCATCCTGCAGCGTCACAACGGCGCCGTCACCGAGTCCCTGTCCGGCAACGGCTGAGCGGCCCGGAGCCCGCCCGCACCCCGCTGCGGGCACCGCGCCCGACCGCCGTCTCCGTGATCAACGAGGAGCACCCGATGGTCTCCCTCTCACCCACCCGCGCGCCCTCCCGCGACGCGCCGTCGCCTCCGCCGCGCGCCCGTCGCGACGTCTCCAAGCTGCGGCGCGGCCACCGGCGCCTGGCGATGATCTACGCGACTCCGCTCGCCGTCATCGTCGCCGTCCTGTTCGTCGTCCCGCTCGGCCTGATGGTCTGGATGTCGTTCAACCACTGGCCGCTGCTGGGCGCGTCCGCGCCGAACGGAGTCGCGAACTACAAGGCCCTCAGCGACCCGCTCTTCCTGCACGCCCTCTGGTTCACCGTGAAGTACACGGTCGTGACGACGGTCGTCCTCGGCCTCGTCGCCTTCGGGCTGGCGCTGCTCGTCCAGGAGGGCCCGCGGGGCGTGGGACTGTTCCGTACGGTGTTCTTCCTGCCGAGCGCCGTCGGCCTCGCCTCGGCGAGCCTGCTCTTCTACGGCATGTTCAACACCCACTCGTCAGTGTTGAACGCGGCCATGCGGCTGCTGGCGGGCGGCGACGTCGACTGGCTGGGCAGCAGCGGCAACGCGCTGTTCTCGACGATCGGCATGATCACCTGGCGGTTCGCCGGCTTCTACATGCTGATCCTCATGACCGGCCTGCACGGGATAGACCCGGTGCTGTACGAGGCCGCCCGTACGGACGGGGCCGGCTGGTGGCAGATCATGCGGCGGGTGACGATACCGCTGCTGCGGCCGACGATCGCGCTGATGATGGTGCTCTCCGTCACCGGGTCGCTGCTGGCCTTCGACCAGTTCTTCATCCTGACCGGCGGGCGGCACGGCACGGCGACGATCGTCATCGACGTCTACCGAGAGGCGTTCCTGTCCCAGGACCTCGGGCGGGCGGCCGCCGTCTCGGTCGCCATCCTCGTCGGCCTGATCCTCATCAACGGCGCGCAGCTCCGCCTCCTGCGGCGCAACTCCTAGGAGCCGATCAATGTCACGACCGCGCCACCGCGCCGCCCGGTCCGCGGGCTTCTACTCCACGTCCACCGTGCTCGCCGTGCTGTTCCTGTTCCCCATGGTCTGGACGCTGTTCTCCTCCGTGCACGGCCGCCAGGCGAGTGGCCGCGGCAACGGGTGGGGGATCGACGACTACAAGCGCCTGTTCCACTACGGCAGCGGGCTGCCGGCGTATCTGCTCAACACCACGGTGGTCGCGCTCATCACGGTGTGCGTCACCGTCGTGGCCACCACGCTGGGCGGCTACGCCGTGGCGAGGTTCGACTTCCCCGGCAAGAACGTCCTCTTCCTGGTCACCCTGGCGATCCTCATGGTCCCGTACGCGACCATCCTGGTGCCGCTGTACGTGTTCCTCGGCTGGATCGGGTTGCAGAACTCTCTGATCGGCCTGGGCCTTGTCCTGGCGATGTTCCAGCTGCCGTTCGGGCTGTTCATGATGCGCAACTCGTTCGAGGCGCTGCCGGTGGAGCTGGAGGAGGCCGCGCTGATCGACGGCTGCACGCCGACGGGCGTGCTGCGCCGGGTGCTGCTGCGCGGCGTGGCACCGGGCATGGTGACCGTCGCGCTGTTCGCGTTCCTCGCCGCCTGGAACGAGTTCGTCGCGCCGCTGATCTTCCTGACGGACGGCGCCAAGTTCACCCTGCCCGTGGCGCTGTTCAACCTGGAGGCCGGCAACTTCGGGTCGGTCGACTTCGGGGCGCTGCAGTCCGGCGTGGTGACCGCGGCGGTCCCGTGCGTCGCGGTGTTCCTTCTCCTGCAGCGCTACTACGTGCGCGGGTTCACTTCCGGTGCCCTCAAGGGCTGATGATGAGAGAGAGCATGACCGATTCACACCTCGGCCCGGTCTCCCCGACGACGGAAGCCCTCGGCGCGCTGCGGCCGCTTTCCCTGGACGCCGTACGGCTCGAGCCCGGCGGCCTGCTCGGCGCGTGGCAGCGACGCAACGCCGAAGCGACGATCCCCCACTGCGTCGACGAGCTGTCGGCGACCGGCACGCTGGAGAACCTGCGGCGCGTCACGGGGCAGAGCGATCAGGAGTTCGCGGGCATGTGGTTCCGCGACTCCGACATCTACAAGACCCTCGAGGCGGCCGCCTGGCAGCTGGTCAACGAGGACGACCCCGCGTTGCGGGACCTCCTCGATTCAACGGCGTCGCTGCTGGCCAAGGCCCAGCAGGACGACGGCTACCTCAACTCCTACTTCACCACGGTGCACCCGGAGAAGCGGTGGCAGGAGCTGGACTGGAGCCACGAGCTGTACTGCGCCGGCCACCTGATCCAGGCCGCGGTCGCCGCCGCCCGCGCCGACGCGTCCGCCGAGCTGATGACGGTCGCGCGGCGGTTCGCCGACCTGATCGTGGAGCGGTTCGGCCCGGACGGGACCGACGGGGTGGACGGGCACCCCGAGATCGAGACCGCGCTGGTCGAGCTGTACCGCGCGACCGGGCACCGGCCGTATCTCGACACGGCGCGCCGGTTCCTGGACCTGCGCGGCCAGGGCCTGCTCGGGGAGGGCAGGTTCGGCGCGGCGTACTTCCAGGACCACGTCCCGGTCCGCGAGGCCGAGGAGGTGGCCGGCCACGCCGTCCGGCAGCTGTACCTACTGGCGGGCATGGTCGACGTCGCCGTCGAGACGCACGACACCGAGCTGCTCGATGCGGCGAAACGGCTGTGGGACAGCGCGCTCCACACCAAGACCTACCTCACCGGCGCACACGGATCCCGGCACCGCGACGAGGCGTACGGCGACCCGTACGAGCTTCCGCCCGACCGCGCGTACGCCGAGACGTGCGCGTCGATCGCGAGCTTCCACTGGGCCTGGCGCATGCTGCTGGCCACCGGCGAGCACCGCTACGCCGACGAGATGGAGCGGGTCCTGCACAACGCCATCGCGGCGGCGATCGCGGCGGACGGCCGGAGTTTCTTCTACTCGAACCCGCTCCACCTGCGCACGGGCCACGACGGGTCGGACGAGGACGCGCCCTCGGAGCGGCTGAGCTGGTACACCTGCCCCTGCTGCCCGCCGAACCTCGCCCGGCTGATGGCCTCCCTCCACGGCTACCTCGCGACCGCCGCCGACGACGGCCTGCGGGTCCATCTGTACGGCGCAGGCGTCCTGCGGTCGACGGTCCCCGGCGGCGAGGTCGAGGTGACGACGCGGACCGCCTACCCGTGGGACGGGCGGGTCGAGCTCACCGTGGCGGCGACGACCGACCGGCCGTGGACGCTCGCGCTGCGGATCCCGGGATGGTGCGGCGGTTTCACCGTCGAGGTGGACGGCACGGCGGTCGCGGGCGAGGCCGAGGACGGCTACCTCCGCCTGACGCGGAGCTGGAACACCCCCACGGTGATCGTCCTGGACCTGCACATGCCCGCCCGTCTGGTCTCCGCCCACCCGAGGGTCGACGCGGTACGCGGCTGCGTCGCCCTGACGCGCGGACCGCTGGTCTACTGCCTCGAGCAGGCCGACCTCCCCGACGGGACCGTGCTGGAGGACGTACGGCTGGACGCGTCCGCTCCGGTGCGCCCGGTCGAGCGCGCGGACCTGGTCCCTGTGGCCCTGGCCGCCGACGGGACCGTGGACCGGCCGTCCCCGGAGCCGTACCGCGACCACTCGGCCGCGGACGACGCGGCCGAGCGGCTGTCCCTGACCGCCGTGCCCTACTTCCTGTGGGCGAACCGGACACCGGGCCCCATGCGGGTCTGGATCCCGCTGGGCTGACCAGGCCTTGACCGCCTGGGGGCTCGTTGAGAGACTCCGCTCGGAAAACCTTTTCCTATCCCTGGGAGAACGCCGATGGGTGAGCAGAGTCGCAGACGGGTCCTCCAGGCGGGCCTCGGCGCGGTGGCCGGATCGGCGGCCCTCGGCCGGATCGGCGGCACGGCCGGCGCCGCCGAGCGCGGGGCGGTGGCCGCGTCCGCCGGCGGTCGGCCGACCGGCCTTCCCTGGGTCGCGGACCTCGGGGACGGCCGCTACCAGAACCCGGTGCTCAACGCGGACTGGTCCGATCCCGACGCGGTGCGCGTCGGGCCGTACTTCTACCTCACCGCGTCGACGTTCAACCGCATCCCGGGACTGCCGATCCTCCGGTCCCGCGACCTGGTGAACTGGACGATCATCGGCCACGCGCTGACCGAGCTCGAGCCCCGCGACGTGTTCAACGTGCCGCAGCACGGGAACGGCGTGTGGGCGCCGGCCATCCGCCACCACGCCGGGCAAGTTCTGGATCTTCTACCCGGACCCGGACTACGGCATCTTCGTCACCACCGCCGTCGACCCGTCCGGCCCGTGGACCAAACCCCACGTGCTGAAGCCAGGCAAGGGCTTCATCGACCCGTGCCCGCTGTGGGACACCGACGGTCGGGCGTACCTCATCCACGCGTACGCCAAGAGCCGCGCGGGGATCAACAACCGGCTGAACCTGCACGAGATCAGCCCGGACGGCCGGGAGCTCCTCGATGCCGGCCGGATCGTCGTGAACGGCGACGAGATCCCCGGCTACACCACCCTCGAGGGGCCGAAGCTCTACAAGCGCGACGGCTGGTACTGGATCTTCGCGCCGGTCGGCGGCGTGACCGGCGGCTGGCAGTCGGCGTTCCGGTCGCGCAGCATCCTCGGCCCGTATGAGAACCGCATCGTCCTAGCCCAGGGCGACACTCCGATCAATGGCCCGCACCAGGGCGCCTGGGTCGCCACCGAGCGGGGCGAGGACTGGTTCCTGCACTTCCAGGACCGCGGCGTCTACGGTCGCGTCGTGCACCTGCAGCCGATGCGGTGGCGGGACGACGGCTGGCCCGTGATGGGCGAGGACGACGGCAGCGGACGCGGCAAGCCGGTGCTGGTCCACCGCAAGCCGGCGGTGGGTCGGCCGTCGGAGATCACCGCCCCTGCGAGCGGGGACGAGTTCACCGGCCACCGGCTGGGCGAGCAGTGGACCTGGCAGGCGAACTCCGACCCGTCGTGGGCGTCGCTACGCGGCGGACGGCTCCGGCTGGCCTGCCCGCCCAGCGGCGACACCGCCGACCTGCGGCTCCTGCCGAACGTCCTGGGGCAGCGCTTCCCCGCCGAGTCGTTCGTCGCGACGACCTCGCTCACGCTGCACGGCCGCAGCACGGGAGCGCGGTCCGGGCTCGTCGTCCTCGGCTACGGCTACGCCTGGATCGGGCTGCAGCGGCTCGACTCCGGGCTCGCGCTGGTGCACCGCACGGCCGCTCAGGACAAGGCCGAGGTCGACGCCGCGACGCCGATCCCGATGCCGCGCGACCGGTCTTCCGTACGGCTGCGGGTCGAGGTCGGGCCCGGCGGCGTGTGCCGGTTCGCCGCCGACGTGGACGGGCGCGGGTTCCAGGCGGTGGGCGGACCGTTCACCGCGTCACAGGGCAAGTGGATCGGGGCCACGCTGGGCCTGTTCGGCACCGCCCCGGCCGGCGCGCACGGCGACGCCGCCGAGGTCGACTGGTTCCGCGTGGGGCCCGCCGAAGGATAGGCACACCGTCACGCCAGGAAGCGCCGTACCCGCTCGACGGTGTCGTCGGGGTCCTCCCAGAAGAAGAGATGCCCCTGGCCGGGCAGCCACTCGAGCAGTGCGCCGGGGATGCGCCCGGCCAGCAGGGGCGCGTTGCGGGGGTCGACGACGCGGTCGGCGGTGCCGTGCAGGACCAGGGTCGGCGCCGTGACGCCGGCCAGCCGCCCGAACGCGTCATGGCCGAGGGAGGCCGCCGACTGCGCCTGCCACGCCGCGGGGTCCTGCGGGTCGGCCAGCCTGCGGGCGAGGAGATCCTCCAGGGGGTGACGCGACGCCAGCGCGTTGGCGGTGAGGCGGCGCGTCGCCTCCTCCGGCGGCAGGCCGGCCGCCTCGCGGATGAGGGCGAGAGTCGCCTCGGGCAGCGGGTACGCCTCGGCGCCCCCCGGCGTCGCACAGGCCAGGATCAGCCGGTCGACCCGGTGCGCGTGGTCCAGGGCCACCATCTGCGCGATCATCCCGCCCAGGCTCGCGCCCATGACGTGCGCCCGCCGTACGCCGAGCGCGTCCAGCACCGCGACCGCGTCCGCGGCCATGGTCGCGGTGTCGTACGGACCGGGCGGCGCGTCGCTGCCGCCGATGCCCCGGTTGTCGAAGGTGATGACCCGGTAGGTCTTCGCGAGCGGCTCGACGACGGGCCTCCAGCCCCAGCGGGGGTAGCCGAGTCCGTGGATCAGCAGCAGCGGCCGGCCGCTCCCCGTCTCCTCGTACGCGATCCGCACACCGGCCGCCGTCACCGTGCCCGTCGTCATCGCCGTCCTTCCGTCTCGCGTGATCAGCCGAGCCAGGAGGCGACCTGGGCCTCCGCGCCGGAATCCCAGCCGAGCTGCAGGTGGTTGAGGGGGAGCGTGGCCGAGGCCGCGCGGTTCGCGATCCCGGCGGTGTTGGTGCAGCTGGCCACGAACACCGCGCCGTCGGACGGGCCGGTGTGCTCGTTGTGCAGCAGCGGCATGGTCGGGGAGTTCCCGCACAGCTCGTACACCGGGAGGCTCGCCGGCACGCCGGCGTCGATCAGCGGTTGCACCAGCGAGCCCTGGTCGATGCTGTACTGGATGCCGCGGCCGCTCGTGTAATAGCCCTGGCCGCCGTAGTAGGTGGTGTACCAGTCCTGCTCGGCGGTCGGCAGCGGGTAGACGTCGTCCCAGCGGTACAGCATCTGCCGTGCGCCGGGGAACGCCGTGCCCTCGTAGCTGAGCTGTGTCTCGTCGTACCAGAGGCCGTAGCAGACCATCGCGGTGTGCGGCGCGGGCGCGTCGAGGGAGCCGCCGCACTGCGGGAAGATCGCGAAGTCGTGGCTCCAGCCGTGCCGGAAGCCCCAGTCGAAGCCCTTGTTCGGCCCGCCCACGAGGATCAGCCTGCGCACGTCGCCGGCGTACGCGGTGCCCCACGACCTGCGCAGCGACGAGACGTACATGCGGGCGTTGAACGCGCCCTTCGACCAGCCGACGACGTCGACCTGCGACGCGCCGGTCCTGGCCTTGATGAGCTTCACGGCGTCGCCGATCTGCTCGCTCCAGTAGTACCCGTCCCCGGTCTTGTGCGGGAAACCGATCGCGAAGACCTTGTAGCCGCGGCCGTCGAGGTACTGCATGAGGCCGGTGGAGGGGCAGCTCGCGCTGCCGCAGCCGTTGGCGCCGAGGACGTTCGGGTTGGCCCACGCCTGGTCGGCCGTCTGGTTCGCGCCGTGCACGAGCAGCACCGGCACCGGCTTCGAGCCGGTCAGCGCGCCCGGCGCCTGGTACAGCAGGAACCGCGACGAGTGCGGCTCGGCCACGCCGCCGAACAGCCGCTGCGTCTGCCCGGTCTGGTCGCCGACGCCGCCCGGCGGGTACGCCTCGGCGGTGAACCCGGAGGAGGTGTCGCGGTACCGCTCCACCTTGGCCCAGCCGTTCTCCAGTCCGCTGGTGTAGGTCGCCTCGAGCGTGACCGAGGACGTCGCGTACGCCGGGAGGGGCGCCGCGAACATCAGCAGGAACATCACGGTGACCAGCAATCTGCGCATCCGCCGTCCCCTTTATGAGAGGTGATTCACCTGTTAATTTGGCGGTGCCGGCGTACTCCGTCAAGAGCCGGTCGGGAGGAACCATGACCGAGCGGAGCGAGGGAATCGAAGGCGCAGCCCCTACGGGACGCCTCTCCGACGCCGGGAGGTCGGCCGGGGTGGGTTGGTCGGGCAAGAAACGAGGCCCCACGATCCTGTACACGCGAGAGGCCGGCGAGGGCGAGCCGGTGCTGTTCGTGCACGGCAACCTGTCCGACGGCTCGGCCTGGGACGAGCAGCTCCGGCTGCTGCCGCCCGGTTACCGGGGCATCGCCCCGGACCTGCGCGGATTCGGCCGCAGCGACCCGGCGCCGATCGACGCGACGCGCGGGGTCGGCGACTTCCGCGACGACCTCCTCGCACTGCTCGACGAGCTCGGCCTGGAGACGGTCCACCTCGTCGGCCACTCCATGGGCGGCGGCGTCGTCATGGACCTGGCCGCCCGGCACCCGGAGCGCGCGCGGACCATCACGCTGGTCGCGCCCGTCGGCCCGTACGGCTTCGGCGGCACCCGCCTCGACGGCACGCCGTGCACGCCGGACTTCGCCGGATCGGGCGGCGGCACCGCCAACCCGGACCTGGTCAAGCTCATGCGGGAGGGCGACCGGGCCGACGCGCACCCGGTGTCGCCGCGCAACGTCGTCCGGACGCTCTACTTCCCCGGCGCCGATGCCGTACGGAGCGAGGAGGCGCTGCTCGACGGCATCCTGGCCACCCGCGTCGGCGACGACCACTACCCCGGCGACACGACGACCTCGCCGCACTGGCCGGGCACCGCCCCGGGCACCCGCGGAGTGCTCAACACGATGTCGCCGAAGTACTTCGGCTGGAGCGGCTTCCCGGAGTCGGACTGCCGGGCCCCGGTGCTGTGGGTGCACGGCGACCGGGACGCGGTCGTCTCCGACACCTCGATGTGCGACCTCGGCCACCTGGGCGCGCTCGGGTACGTCCCCGGCTGGCCGGGCGAGGACGCCTTCCCCGCCCAGCCCATGGAGGCCCAGACCCGGCAGGTGCTCGACCGCTACGGCGCCTACCGGGAAGAGGTGCTGACCGGCACCGGGCACTTCCCGTACGCCCAGCGGCCGGACGAGTTCGCCGCGCTGTTCCACGCGCACCTGGCGGGCTGACGCGATGGCCTGGCGCATCGAGGAGGAGCCGCCGCCCACGAGCACGCGCGGGCGGCCGCTGTCCGCGAAGGGGGAGCGCACCAGGCGCGGCCTGCTGGACGCCGCCGAGCAGGTGTTCGCCGCCCTCGGCTACCACGACGCGTCGATCGTGAAGATCACCGAGGCGGCCGAGGTCGCGCAGGGCACGTTCTACATCTACTTCCAGGGCAAGCGGCAGATCTTCGACGAGCTGGTCGCCGACCTGAACCGGCGCGTGCGCCGCGCGATGTCCGAGGGCGCACGGCAGGGCCGCACCCGCGCGGAGGCCGAACGGCTCGGGTTCCTGGGGTTCTTCCGGTTCACCGCGGAGCATCCGGCGCTGTACCGCATCATCCGGCAGGCGGAGTTCGCCGCGCCGGACGCGCTCCGCCGGCACTACCAGGCGATCGCCGACGGGTACGTCGCCGGGCTGCGCGGCGCGATGGACGACGGGGAGATCGCCGTCGCCGACCCCGAGGTCGTCGCCTGGGCGCTGATGGGCGTCGGCGAGATGATCGGCATGCGCTGGATCCTCTGGCGGGACGACGCCGAGGCGGGCGAGGTGCCGGAGCACGTCTTCGAGGAGATGTACGCCTTCGTCCGGCGCGGGCTCGGCGCCTCGTGAACCTCGGGCGCTGGATCCGCGACCGGGCGCGTACGACGCCGCGCCGGACCGCGATCGTGTTCGAGGACGAGGAGACCACCTACGCCGAGCTGGACGACCGGTCGGAGCGGCTGGCGGCCGGGCTCGCCGCGCGCGGCCTCCGGCCGGGGGACCGGGTCGCGACACTGACGGACAACCGGCCGGAGCACGCCGAGCTGTTCTTCGCCTGCGCCAAGGCCGGCCTGATCCTCGTCCCGCTGAACGTCCGGCTGACCGTGCCGGAGCTGGCCTACCAGGTCGGCGACGCCGAACCGGCGATCCTGTTCGCCGCCCCCGGCCGCGCCGTCCCGCCCTTCGCCGGGCCGGTCCTGGAGCTCACCCGGGAGGGCCTCGACGCGGTGACGGACGGCCTCCTCGATGAAAGGGACGTCGGCCCGGAGGCCGGGCTGCTGATCGTCTACACCTCCGGTACCACCGGCCGGCCCAAGGGCGCGCTGCTCAGCCACGCGAACTGCTTCTGGACGAACCTGTCGCTCGACCGGGGCTGCGAGCTGCGGGAGGACGACGTCGTCCTGCAGGTGCTCCCGCAGTTCCACGTCGGCGGCTGGAACGTCCAGCCGCTGCTCGCCTGGTGGAAGGGCGCCACCGTCGTGCTCGAGCCGTCCTTCGACCCGGGCCGTGCGCTGCGGCTCATCGCGGAGCGCCGGGTGACCACGATGATGGGCGTTCCGGCGACCTACCAGTTCATGGCCGCACAGCCGGAGTTCGCGACGGCGGACCTGTCGTCGCTGCGATGCGTGGTCGTCGGCGGAGCGCCGATGCCGGAGCCGCTGCTGCACACCTGGCTGGACCGCGGAGTGCGGATCACCCAGGGGTACGGACTCACCGAGGCGGCCCCGAACGTCCTGTGCCTGCCCCCGGAGGAGGTCGCCCGCCGGATCGGCTGGGCGGGCAAGCCGTACCCGCACGTCGACGTGGCGCTCCTCGGTCCGGACGGGCCCCTGGACGGGCCGGGCCGGGGCGAACTGGTCGTCCGCGGGCCGAACGTCTTCCCCGGCTACTGGCGGAATCCCGCCGCGACCCGGGACGCCGTCCCGGACGGCTGGTTGCGCACCGGCGACGTCGCCGAACGCGACGCGGAGGGCTTCTACCGCATCTGCGACCGGGTGAAGGACATGTACGTCTCCGGCGGTGAGAACGTCTACCCGGCCGAGGTCGAGTCGGTGCTCGCCGCGTTCCCCGGCGTCGCCGAGGTCGCGGTCGTCGGGGTGCCCGACGAACGCTGGGGCGAGGCCGGATGCGCCTTCGTCGTCGGGAACGTCCCGGTCGACGGGCTGCTCGCGCACTGCCGGGAGCGCCTCGCGGCGTTCAAGGTGCCCAAGCACGTACGGCTCGTGCCCGCGCTGCCGCGATCGGCCGTCGGCAAGACGCTCAAGAACGAGCTGCGCGCGGAGTTCGCCGGATGATCGGAGCTCGCCGGATGATCGGCCTGGCCGCCACGGCGTCGTACCTGCCGTCCCGCTGGATGCCGGCCGCGGAGATCGCGCGGCGCAGCGGCATTCCCGAGGACGTGCTCGTGGAGCGGTTCGGCCTGCGCGGCAAGCACATCGCCGCGCCGGACGAGCACGTCAGCGACATGGCGGCGACGGCCGCCCGCCGCCTCATGGCCGAGCGCGACCTCCGGCCGGACGACGTCGACGCCCTGGTCTACTTCGGCTCGACCTGGAAGGACTACGCCGTCTGGCACGCCGCGCCGCGCATCGCCCACCTGCTGGGTCTGCGCCGGGCGGCGGTGTTCGAGATGGCGTACGTGTCCTGCGGATCGCCGGTCGCCGTCCGCTTCTGCCGGAACCTCCTGCGCGCCGAGGAGGAGCTCACCACCGTGCTCGCGGTCGGCGCCTCCCGCGAGTCGTACCTGATCGACTACACCAACCCGCGCGCCCGCTTCGCGTACGACTTCGGCGACGGCGCGGTCGCCGCGCTGTTCACCCGGGACCAGGGCGCGGAGGTCCTCGGCTGCCACATGCTCACCGACGGGTCCTTCGCCGGCGACGTCATGGTGCCGGCGGGCGGCAGCGTCGCCCCCGCCGACGCCGAGACCGTACGCGGGCGGCGGCACTTCCTCGACGTGCCCGATCCCCGGTCGATGAAGGAGCGCCTCGACCCGGTCAGCCTGCCGAACTTCGTCGCGGCGGCGACCGGCGCGCTGACGCGTTCGGGCGTGGACCGCGCCGACTTCCTGTGCGCGCTGCACGTCAAGCGCTCCCTGCACGACGCCCTGCTCAAGGAGCTCGACCTGCCGCCGGATCGTACGGAGTACCTCGACGACACCGGCCACATGAGCGGCGTGGACCCGCTCCTCGCGCTCGACCGCGCCGCCCGGGCGGGCCGTCTCACGCCCGGCGACCACATCCTCCTCCTGGCCGCGGGCACCGGCTACACGTGGGCCGCCGCCGTGATCCGGTGGTAGGGGAGCGGTTCGGCGCCGGGCACCCGTCGTCGCTGTGGAGACGCTCTTACGCGAACGCGGTGTCGGATTTCCGCCAGTCCGGCGAGGGGGTTCCGCGACAGAGTGGAGGTATGACCTCACAGCACACCGCTTCGCAGGTGAGGCGGCACGTCGACGTCGCGGACTGGGCGGCCCTCGCCACAGAGCTGGACGAGTACGGCTGCGCTCTGACGCCTCGGCTGCTGACCTCAGAGGAGTGCCGCGCCATCGCCGGACTGTACGAGCGGGCGGAGCTGTTCCGCACGACGGTCGACATGGCCCGGCACCGGTTCGGCTCCGGGCAGTACCGGTACTTCACCCACGACCTGCCCGAGCCCGTCGCCGAGCTGCGCCACGCCTTCTACCCGCACCTGCTGACCATCGCCCGCGACTGGGCGGCGCGGCTCGGCCGGCCCGCGCCGTGGCCCGACGACCTGGACGAGTGGCTCGCGATGTGCCACGCCGCCGGGCAGGACCGGTCCGCCCAGATCCTGCTGCGCTACGGGCAGGGCGACTGGAACGCGCTGCACCGCGACGTGTTCGGCGACATGGTGTTCCCGCTCCAGGTCGTCATCGGCCTGGACGAGCAGGGCACCGACTACACCGGCGGGGAGTTCCTGCTCGTCGAGCAGCGGCCCCGCGCCCAGTCGCGCGGCACCACCACCGTGCTCCGGCAGGGCCACGGCCTCATCTTCACCACCCGTGACCGGCCCGTCCGCACCAAGCGCGGCTGGTCGGCGGGCGCCGTACGGCACGGCGTCAGCACCGTACGGTCGGGCCACCGCCGCGCGCTGGGCCTCGTCTTCCACGACGCCACGTGACCGGGTCCTCGTCGCCGCGGCTCACGGAGGCGCAGGCGAAGGCGTACGGACAGTCGCCGCCGCCCGGCCCGCACACCGACGCCGAACTCGCCGCCCTGCTCGGCCTCCTGGAGCAGGACCGGTTCGAGGCGGTCGTCGTCGGGCACGGCCGCGACGACGCGTCCACGGCAACCGCCCGGGCGTTCCTCGACGCGTGGCGGGCCCTCGGCCGGGAGGTCATCGCCGTGGTGGACTGGCCGGAGCGCGCCGCGTCCTGGCTCCGCCCAGCCCGGCGGATGACCGCGCAGACCCCTGACGCGTGGGTCGTGGCCGCCGCACCGCTCGGCTTCGCCCAGCTCAGCCGCCGGCTGCGGTACGACACGGACTGGGACCCGCGGCGCACGTACGCGTTCGCCTCGCTCCAGGACGCCCGTCTCCCGGCACTCGCCGGAGCCGGCGTGGTACGCGGGCTGCGCGGAGCGACCGCGGACGGCGCGACGTGGGAGGCCGCGGACCGCTGGATCACCACCCGGTACCCGGATCGACGGTGACGGGGCCTCCGGCGGTTCAGTCGTGGGGCCGGAGCAGGGATGCCGGTGGCCATGGCGAACGTTCCGCGACCACGATCGGGTTGTGCCGGGGCGCGCGGTCGGCGATGCCACCTGCGGTGAGCCGCACCGCGACGGCGAGGACGCCCGCGAGCGACTGCATCAGTCCGGCGACGGCGGTCGACAGGCCGGAGGCTGCGCCGATCTGGATGAAGTAGGAGGCCGCCGAGTTGGAACCGACGGTGGCGAGTCCGGCCGCCAGCGTCCACAGCAGGAGCCCCCGGCGGGTCGCGCGCCGCCGTGCGTCGTCGCCCGCGGGGGTGGCGGCGTCGTTCGTGCAGGTGACGTCGTCCGCGGGGGTGGCGTCGCCGCGCGTGTCGGCGGCGGACACGTACGCGCTCTCCGGGCGGGCGGCGCCGATCCGGCCGAGCGGAACGGCGGCCGGCGCGACGAGGGGAAGGCGGCCGCCGTCACGAGCGCGGTCCGGCCGCCGGTTGAGGGAGCGTGTTGGCCACGCCGCCTGTGGGAGCGCGACAGCACCGATCCGATCATCCGCGACTTCGTCCGCTCGTGTCTGGAGGCTGCGGAGCCGCCACCGGAGCGCGGACCCACTCGGGAATCACGAACACCGCCGCCGCGGTGACGGTCCCGCCCGGAGTCACGCGGGGATCGCGAACACGGCCGCCGCGGTGACGGCCCGCTCTTCCAGGTTCGCGGTGCCCGGCACCTCGTACCGGGCGAGGACGGTGAGCCCGCGCGGCAGGTACGGGCGCAGCGGATCGCCGAGCAGGACGTCCCGGCCCCGTCGTCGCTGCGCGCGCAGGAACGTCATCATGGCGTCGGCGAGGTCCGCGTCGTAGCAGACGTCGCCGGCGAGGACCACGTCCACTCCGTCGAGGTCGCCCCCCAGGACGTCCTCGGTGAGGACGTCGACGTGCACGCCGTTGAGGGCGGCGTTGAGGCCGATGGCGGTCGCGGCGAGCGGGTCGATGTCGCAGGCGGTCACCGATCGCGCGCCGGCCAGCGCCGCGCTGATCGCGACGAGACCGGACCCGCTGGCCAGGTCCAGGACGCTCCGCCCGGCCACCGTCGAAGGGTGGTCGAGGACGTACCGGGCGAGGGCCTGTCCGCCTGCCCAGGCGAATGCCCAGAACGGTGGCGGCAGGTCGGGGGCGGTCTGATCGGCGCCCGCCTGGTCGCGCTGGGTCGCCTCCCAGGTCGCGAACGGTTCGTCGGCCAGGTGCAGCGAGATCTCCGGGACCAGCGGAGGCGTCGAGACCCGGGTGAGCGTACGGACCGTACCGGCTGTCACGGGCGGCTCCGTGGGGTGGTGCCGCGAGGCCGCCGAAGTGCCGAGCGCCGATGGGGTGGTCGGTGGGTGGACCGGTCGCGGGGCGGTCGGCCCGGCAGGGCGGCGGTCGAACAGGGCCTCACTCTGCTCAGCCTATCGAGCCGGGCCGACGGCCTGGATCTAGGAAGTAGGCGGGCTGATGGGTTGCGGATCTTCGGTAGCGTTGGACCGTCATGATCACCGGCCGCTGGCCGGACGACGGTCTTGATCGGAGCTGACCATGGCGGAATCGCCCGCGATAGCCACCGCGTTCGCCGAGAGTAAGTCGGCCGTTCGGTATGCCGCGTTCGCCGAACTGGCGGCGGCCGGGCCCGTCCAGCGGGTCACGTTGTTCACCGGTGTCCCGGTATGGCTGATCACCGGTTACGCCGAGGCGCGCGAGGCGCTCACTCACCCCGACGTCATCAAGGGCAAAGGGGGCGACGGACCACATCGTGACGCCGTCCCGGCCGAGCTCGCCGCGGCGATGGACCACCATCTGCTCGGCGCCGACCCGCCCGATCACACCCGGCTGCGCCGGCTGGTGTCCGCCGCGTTCACCCGGCGGCGGATCGACGGGCTGGAGCCGGACATCCGGCTCATCGTCGACGCTCTGCTGGACGACGTCTCGGCCGCGGGGGAGCATGGCGCGCCGGTCGACCTGCTGGCGGCCTTCGGGAACCCCATCCCGCTCACCGTGATCAGCGAGCTGCTCGGCGTACCGGCGGACCGCCGGGGCGACTTCCAGGAGTGGACGAAGGTGGCCATCAACGGCTCGGTCCACCCCGCCGAGACCTTCGTCGCCGCGGCGACCTCGTTGATCTCCTACATCCGGGAACTGATCGACCAGAAGCGGGCCGACCCGTCCGACGACCTCATCTCGGCACTGGTCGCGGTGTCCGCGGACGGCGACCGGCTGTCGGAGAACGAGCTGACCTCGATGGTCTTCCTGCTGCTCGTCGCCGGATACGAGACCACGGCCCATCTGATCTGCGGCGGCATGCAGACGCTGCTGACCCATCCCGACCAGCTCGAGCTGGTGCGCGCCGAACCCGATCGGTTGCCCGCGGTCGTCGAGGAACTCCTCCGGTTCAACGGCCCGGCGCAGGTGGCGACCCCCTACCGGACGGCGGCACCGGTACGGATCGGCGGCGTCACCATCCCCGCCGGTGAGGTGGTGCTGCCCGCACTGCTGGCCGCCGATCGTGATCCCCGCCAGTTCCCCGACCCGGAAGGACTCGATGTCACGAGGCGACCGGCGTCACATCTGGCCTTCGGCCACGGCATCCACCACTGCCTCGGCGCGCCGCTGGCCCGGCTGGAGGCCAGGATCGCGCTCGGCGCGCTGATCGACCGATTCCCGAAGCTGCGCCTGGCCGTCCCCCCGGAGGAGCTCACCCTGCAGGCCGGCCTGCTGATCAACGGACTGACCGCCCTGCCGGTCGTCGTGGCCTGACCGATCGTCCATCCGCGTAGGGGAACCGATCGCCGCCGCTTGGTCGGCGACCGCTGGGGGCCTTGTGCTTCGGGGCTACGAATGTCAGCCGGATCGGGCAGCCTTAATTCGCGCATAAGGCTCTCTTAAGGTAATGGCCGGTGCCGCCGAAGCCGGCATTCTCTGTTCGGGTGAACGTGTTGACAGCGCCTTCGGAGCCTGCTTTCATCCTGGTTTGTTAGGAACCTTACCTAACGCATTGGCGATCGCCCTGTCGTGACAAGTCGCCATCGCCCGCCGATGGTGCGGTGCCGTTCTGCGCCCCCAGCCGTGAACGGCATGTCAAGGATGCTGACTGAAACGGTTAGGAACATGCGTCTTCCACTTACCCGAAAGTCCGCTCGACGGAGCGTCCCGGTCGTCCTCGCCCTGGGCGTGGCCTTCGCCTCCGCGGCCGCCGTCGAGGCGGGCACCGGGCATTCCCCCGCCTCGCACGCCGTCCAGGCCGGCTCCGTCACGGCCTCGGCCGTCGACCTCACCGACCCGCACAAGAAGGACATCGCCATGCAGCTGGTGTCCAGCGCGGAGAACTCCTCGCTGGACTGGCGAGCCCAGTACAAGTACATCGAGGACATCGGAGACGGCCGGGGCTACACCGCGGGCATCATCGGGTTCTGCTCCGGCACCGGTGACATGCTCGACCTCGTCCAGCTGTACACCGATCGAGAGCCCGGCAACGTCCTGGCCAAATATCTGCCCGCACTCAAAAAGGTGAACGGCAGCGACTCGCACAAGGGCCTGGACCCGAATTTCACCAAGGACTGGCGTAAGGCTGCCTCGGACAAGGTGTTCCAGCAGGCCCAGGACGACGAACGCGACCGGGTCTACTTCAACCCGGCGGTCAACCAGGCCAAGAAGGACGGCCTGCGCGCGCTCGGCCAGTTCATCTACTACGACGCCATCGTCATGCACGGGCCCGGCAGCGACGGCGACAGCTTCGGCGGGATCCGGGCGGCGGCCATGAAGAAGGCCAAGACCCCGGCCCAGGGCGGCAGCGAGGTGACCTACCTCAACGCGTTCCTCGACGCGCGCAAGGTCGCCATGAAGCACGAAGAGGCCCACAGCGACACCAGCCGGGTCGACACCGAACAGCGGGTCTTCCTGAAGGCCGGCAACCTGGACCTCGATCCGCCGCTGCACTGGAAGGTGTACGGCGACAGCTACTCGATCGAGAAGTAGGGGACCGGACGGGCTCTCGGGCGGCGGCGTGGTGGTCCGCCGCCCGAGAGCCGACCCGCCATTCAGCGCCCGCGTTAGGGCGCGTTCCGCTCCGCCCATTCCGTGAGGTCGCGGCCTTCGATCGCCGCGGCCATCAGGTCGGGGAACGCGTCGGGCGTGCAGGCGAACGCCGGAACGCCCAGGGCGGCCAGGGCGGCGGCGTTTCCGTGGTCGAAGGCCGGGGCGCCTACGTCCGAGAGGACGGTCAGCGCCACGACCTGGGTGCCCGCGGCGGTCAGGGCCGCCGCCCGCCGGAGCATCTCCGCGCGGGCGCCGCCCTCGTACAGGTCGCTGATCAGGATGAGGACGGTCTCCTTCGGTCGGGTGATGAGGCGCTCGCAGTACGCGAGGGCCCGGTTGATGTCGGTCCCGCCTCCGAGCCGGCTGCCGAACAGCAGGTCGACCGGGTCGTGCAGCCGGTCGGTGAGATCCACCACCGACGTGTCGAACACGACGAACGAGGTGCGCAGCGTCGGCATCGAGGCGAGAACCGCGCCGAACACCCCCGCATAGACCAGGGACGACGCCATCGAGCCGCTCTGGTCGACGCACAGGACGATGTCGCGTTCGACGGCCCGCCGCCGATGGCCGTACCCGATGAGGCGTTCGGGGACGACGGTCCGGTGGGACGGGACGTAGTGGGGGAGGTTCGCGCGGATGGTGCGGGGCCAGTCGATCTCGGAGGCGCGCCGGGGCCGTCGTCGCCGGGCGGACCGGTCGAGGGCGCCGTCGACTGCCGACCTCGTCCGCTGCGCGAGGCGTTCCTGGAGCCGGCGTACGACGGTGCGGACGACCGCCCGCGCGGACTCCCTGGCCCGCTCCGGCAGCACCTGGTTCAAGGACAGCAGGGTGCCGACCAGGTGGACGTCGGGCTCGACCGCCTCCAGCATCTCGGGTTCGAGCAGCAGGCGTGTCAGGTCGAGGCGTTCGACGGCGTCCCTCTGCATGACCTGCACGACGGTCGAAGGGAAGAGCGTCCGGATGTCGCCCAGCCAGCGTGCGACCTGCGGTGCGGACGCCCCCAGCCCGGCACCGCGGCCGCCCCGGCCGGCACCCCGCGCGCCGTACAGCGCATCGAGCGCGCCGTCCATCTTCGCGTCGTCTCCGGCGAGGGCCGCGCCGGTGGCCTCGGTCGCCTCGCCGCCGAGCACCATCCGCCAGCGCCGCATCCGCTCCTCGCTCACCGTGCGCCCTCCGCTCGCGTACGGGACGTCCTCGCGCGTCGCCCATCCTCGCCCAGCCGCCGTTTCGGGCACGCCCACCGCCCCTCCTCGCCCGGCCGCTGCTTCCGGTGCGCCTCCGCAAGCCGCCCCGCGCGGGGCTTCGGCCGGCGCGCTACGGCCGCCCGTGGACCCCGCGCGCGGTCTCGCCGCGTAGAGGCCGGCGCGCGTGCGAGGGACGAAGGCGCGCGGTCGCTGTCGGCGCCCCTCGCCCGGTCGCCGGCTCTTCTGGCGCACCACCCGCGTCTGCCGCCTCTTCTGCCGTGCCCGCCTCTGCGCCCGCTTCTTCCGGGGCGCCTGCTGCGCCCGCCTTAGCGGCCGTTTCTTCTGGTGCGCCCGTGGCTTCCGGCGTGCCAGCCGCTTTCGACGTGCCCGCCGTTGCGCCCGCCGCTTCTGGCCTCCCTGCCGCCGAGGCGGAGTGGCCTCCCTTCGATGCGCTCACTGATTCCTCTTCTCGTCGTCTCGCGCTCGGCCGGGAGCCGTCTCGGGCCAGGGCCGGCCGAGGATGTCGAGGACCGTCCGTACGGCCGGGGCGGCGCGTACCAGGTCCAAGGGTTCGTCGTCGGCGTCCGGCGCGGAGGCCGTGGCGATCCGGGCCACCCGCTCGCCGATCGACCGGCGCTCCGGCGCCTCGAACGTCGCGAACGTCCGGCGCAGCAGTGGCAGCACGTCGGTGAAGGAGTCGGCGGGCAGGCCGCTGATCCAGTCGTCGACCAGGCGGAGCAGCCGGTCGTCGTGGACGAGGATCAGGCCGCCGCCGGAGAGGAAGCCCTCGATCCAGGCGGCCGCCCGGGCCGGTGACTCGCCCACCGAGACGGCGCGCGCCATCCGGTCGCCGACCCGGCCGGCGGGCCCGTCCTCCTCGCCCGGCGGTCCGGCGTCCAGCAGCAGCCGGGTGAGCCGTCCCTCGATCAGACCGGACAGCCCCGGCCGGTCGAGGAGCGAGGCCAGCGTGCCGTGCCAGCGGGCGGTGTGTTCGCCGTCGCCGAGCAGGGCGATCGCGTCGTGGACCTCGTCGACGCGGTCGAGGAGCGTACGGGCCGCGTCGTCGTCCAGCCCGGAGACCTCCTTCGGAAGGCCCACGCAGATCCGTACGACGAGGCCGTCGACAACCGTGCGCAACGGTCCTACCGAGGTGCCCCGCACGTCGCCGTACCGCAGCGTACGGACCAGGGCCGGCAGCGCCGCCATGAGGTGGGTGACGTCGGTGTCGGCCGCCGCCCGGTCGGCGAGCGCGGCCATGACGGCCGGCAGCGCGTCGGCGAGGTCGGCCAGCAGACAGTGCTCGGCCAGAACGGTGAGCGCCGGCAGGGCGTCCGCCGCCGTGGCCAGGAACCCCGCCCGGGCGGACGCCGCACTCCGGACCGTCAGACCCCACGCGCCGGCCTCGACCAGCCGGACGTCGAACTCCGGCCGCCAGGTCAGGGTCCAGCTCTCGCGGAAGGTGCCCTTGCCACGGCCGGATCCGGCGGGCTCTCCCCACGGGACCCCGAGCAGGCGGAGACGGTGCAGCAACCGGCTGCGGTCCAGGTCGATGGGCCGGCGCAGGTCCAGGTCGAGTTCCTTGGCCGTCGCCGCGGGCTTGAGCCGCAGCCGCCGCTGCTCGTCCCGCAGGTCGCGCTGCAGCGGCACCATCGGCGCGCTCTCGGGTACGGCGCCCATGCGCTCGCCGACGACCATGCGGCGCTGGATCAGCTCCAGGGGGAGCTCCGCGCCTTCGCACAGGACGGCGAGGGTCGCTTCGGTGACCTCCGCGAGTCCGGCGAGCGGCCGGTCGCGCAGGGTGGCGAGCGCGTTCGCGAGGCGGACGGCCTCGATGACGTGCGCGGACGACACAGGCAGGTCCTCGTCGCGCAGCACCGCCGCGACCGCGGTGAACCAGCGCTCGATCGGCCGGTCGGGCGCGGTGAACAGATGGTGGTACCACCCCGGCGAAGTGATGCCGGCGCCGTACCGGGAGCGGTTCGCCAGGCGCCCATGCGTCCACGGCACCCAGGTCAGCGCCACCTTTGCCGTGGGCAGTCCGCGCAGCGTACGGTCGTCGCCCGCCGCGGTGGGCGCATCGGCCGAACGAGGCGGGCGGAGCCCGGCGGCGATCGCGGGCACGTGCCACGCGCCGCAGACCACCGCGATGCGCTCGTACCCCTCCTTGAGCGCCTGGCGCACGGTCCTGCGCATGAAGGCCTCGCGCCGCTCCTCCCGCCGCAGATGATCCTCTGGCAGGGCCGGGGCATGCTCCCGGAGCGCGGCCATCGCCTCGGCGATGGCCGGGAACGGCGACGGCCCGCCGTCGCGGTGTTCGACGACGTCGTCCCACCAGCGTTCGGCGTCGTCGTAGCCCGCGGCCTCGGCCAGCCGGGCCAGGGGATCGAGCCGCACCGCCTCCGCGACCGCCTCCGGCCCACGGTCTTCTCCCGGCGCCTCGGCGATCGCATCCGGCCCACCGTCTTCTCCCGGCGCCTCGGCCAGCGCGTCCCGACCACCGTCCTCTCCCGGTGCCTGCGCGCCGGGGCCGTCGCCGGTCAGGGGATCGAGGCGGACCGTCTCCGCGTCCGGCCCGCTGCTCTCTCCTGTGGTCTCCATGCCGCCGCCGGCCAGGGGATCCGCCTCCGGCTCTCCAGAGTCCCCGGCCGCCGAGGTGCAGCCGGGGCCGTCGCCGGACGCCGGAACCGCCTCGGGTCCTGTGGGCTTGTCAGCGGCCGGCTCGTCATCGTCGGTCTCCGGAAGCGCCTCGGTTTTGACGGGCTTGTCGCCAGGCGGGTCGTCGGCGAGTTGGTGGGCGGCGGGCAGGTCGCAGAAGCGGACGGGCACCCCCGCCCGCTGGGCGTGACGGATCGCCTGCCATTCGGGGCTGAACTCCGCGAACGGCCAGAACGCCGCCCGCCGTCCCTCTCCGCCGTCCACGGCGTGGGCGAGCAGCGCGACCGGGGGCACCATGCCGGGGTCCGCGGCGAGCCCGACGAGCGCGTCGGCCTCGGGCGGCCCTTCGATCAGGACGACGTCGGGCCGCAGTTCGTCCAGCGCGCGGACGAGCGCCCGCGCCGATCCGGGGCCGTGGTGCCGGATCCCGAAGATCCGTACGCGTTCGTGGGCAGGGGCGGCCACGGTCAGGAGACCTCGCGGCAGGCACGGTAGAAGTCGTGCCACTCGGGACGGTCGCGGACGACCGTCTCGAGGTACTCCTGCCACACGACGCGGTCCGACACCGGGTCCTGCACGACGGTACCGACGATGCCGCTCGCGACGTCCGCGGCGCGCAGCACGCCATCGCCGAAGTGCGTCGCCAGGACGCGGCCGCTCGTGATCACCGAGATCGCCTCCGCGGTGCTCAGGGTGCCGCTGGGCGACTTGAGCCTGGTACGGCCGTCCGCCGTGCGTCCCGAGCGCAGCTCGCGGAAGACGGTCACCACCCGGCGGATCTCCTCCAGACCGGTGCCCGTCTCCGGCAGCTCCAGCGACGTGCCGATCTGGGCGACCCGGCGGGCGACGATGTCGACCTCCTCCTCGGTCGTCGCGGGCAGCGGCAGCACGACGGTGTTGAACCGGCGGCGCAGCGCGCTGGACAGGTCGTTCACGCCCCGGTCGCGGTCGTTGGCGGTCGCGATCACGGTGAACCCCTTACGGGCCTGCACCTCGGAGCCCAGCTCGGGGATCGGCAGGGCCTTCTCGGACAGGATCGTGATGAGGGTGTCCTGAACGTCCGAGGGCATCCGGGTCAGCTCCTCGACCCGGGCGACGGCCCCGGACCGCATCGCCCGCATCACCGGGCTGGGAACGAGCGCCTTCTCCGAAGGGCCCTCGGCCAGCAGCCGCGCGTAGTTCCAGCCGTACCGGATCGCCTCCTCCGCCGTGCCGGCGGTGCCCTGGACCAGCAGCGTCGAGTCACCGCTGACCGCAGCCGCCAGGTGCTCCGACACCCAGGTCTTCGCCGTGCCGGGCACGCCGAGCAGCAGCAGCGCCCGGTCCGTGGCGAGTGTGGCGACGGCCACCTCGATCAGACGCCGAGGCCCAACGTACTTCGGCGTGATCACCGAGCCGTCGGCCAGCGTTCCGCCGAGAAGATAGACCGTGACGGCCTGCGGCGACAGCCGCCAGCCGGGCGGGCGTGGCCGGTCGTCCCGCTCGGCGAGCAGGGCGAGCTCGTCGGCGAACTGGTGCTCCGCGTGCGGGCGCAGCACGGCCTCGGTCATCAGATACCTCCGTGGTGACCCCGCCCTCGGGCAGGGAAGAGATCGGACCCTTGCGTTGCAGGGGCAAGGACCGGAGATCCTCAGCAGATTTCCGTAACTTTTGGTACATGCACTATGGCGGACGGTGATGTGATGTCTCGCCCGGCGGGTGATGACCAAGCCCGCCGGGCAGGCGGGAAGTCAGGTCCGGGCGGCCTGTGTAAGACCGATGGGCGGCACTCCGTCCCACGCCGGTCAGCCGGGTCGGCAACGGGCGGTGAAGCGGAAAGCTCAACCCGCGAGGGTTCAATCCCCCCGCTTCAGCCGGGGGAGAGGTCAACGGCAGGGCTCCTTCGTCGGAGTCAGCGGCACGGGTCCGTCCGTTGTGTGGGCCCGGCGGCGTCACCGCAGCTCCTCGAGCATGTCGTGGCGGAAGCGCAGGACGTCGGCGAGCTCGGACAGCGGCCGGCACGCGGAGTGTCGCCGGACGAGGCCGGCCAGGCGGGGCGCGGTGGCCGGCGTGAGGCGCTCGCCGGCGAGGCGGGCCAGGTCGACCGGGAAGCGTTCGCCGTCGGGATCCGCCGCGGCGGTGGCCAGCGCGGTCGTCACCGCGTCGGCGAGCGCGCCGCCCCAGGGGCCGGGGACGCGTTCGAGCACCGTGAGGCGGTCGGCGTGCCCCTCGATCCGCCGGACGGCCTCGGCCGCGGCGTCGTCGCGCTCGACGGTGGGCAGGACGTCCAGCAGATCGGCCAGTGTGGTGACCTCGCCGAGCACGACGTCGCCCGCCAGGAGCGCGCGGGCCCAGGCGGCGTCCCGCTGCCGTGCCGCCGCGCGGGCCCAGCCGAGGTGGACGTCCCGGGCACGGCCCGCGTCCGGCTCGCGCGACCCGTCGACCACGACCGGCAGCCGGACGACCCACTCCGGGACCGCGCCGAACCGGCCGGTCCAGGTCGCCAGCGGCGTACGCGCGAGAATCTCCCGCAGCCAGCCCGCGTGGTTCCCGATGCGCTCGACCGCGTGGTACGGGATGCCGTCACGCCGCATCGCCTCGTCGTGATCGGCCGGCGGATCGACGACGATCGCCTCCGGCGTGGCGGCCGGCCCGGTCCGCGGGCGCAGGCAGGCGCGTCCCCGGTCGGCCATGCGCCCGGCGTACGCCGAGCCGGGGAGCCGGGCGAGCAGGTCGGCCCCGATACGACGCACCTCCAGACCCCGGTCGTCGAGCGCGGCCTCGAGGAAGTCCTCGTCCGCGAGGGACAGCCCGCGCTCGAACGTCGCGAGGAACAGCGCCCGCTCCGGGGCGGGCTCGCGCGCCCACGTCGAGGACAGCGTCGTACGGGCCGCGGCCGGGTCGGTGACCCGCAGCCGCATGAGGTGCGCGACGCGCTGGGCACGGGCACCGGTCTTCCACACTTCGGGATCCTGGGCCGCATCGCCGCCGCTCGCCACGACGAGGTACGCCCAGTCGAGGTTCTGCATCGCCAGCCACACGCCCCGGCGACCCGCCGCCCGTGCGATGGACGGCCGGAGCGCCCGGTCGGAGCGGCCCTTGTGCAGCAGGTCCGGAAGCAGATGCGCGGGGACACGGCGACCGCTACGGGCGGCCCCGTCGAGCCACTCCGGCAGGACCCGCGCGCACTCGCCGGACAGGATCCGGCGCAGCCGCACGGCCGCGGCGGGCGGAACGATCGGCGCGGTCTCCGCCGGGGCAGGCGCGACCGGCTCGGCAGTAACCGGCCGCCACCCGGCCCGCCGCCGCGCCGTCAACACCGCCGCCTGCTCCAGCAGCCGAGCCGCCGGCTCGACCGGCCCCACGGGTACCTCCCCGAGCGCACGCGTCCCGTCGGGCGGTGCTTCACCGGGCGCAGGTGCCCGGTCGAGCGCTGCCGGCCGGCCGGGCGTGGGTGCTCCAGCGGGTGGCGATGGTTCGCTGGGTGTGGGTGTCCCGGCTAGCGGTGGCACCGGTCGCCGTCGGGTGCCCAGCAGCGCGGCGCTCACGTGCTCGCCCCAGGCGCTCACAGGACCACGGTCCCTTCCTCCTCCTGCCAGGCGGACAGGGGGAGCAGCCCCCGCGGCGACCACTCGCCGGACACCGTGAACGGCCGGCCGCCGGACACCGCCAGCAGACGCCACACGTCGGTCGTGCGCAGGGGGAGTGCGTCGCCGTCTCCGTCGACCAGATGGGGACGGCCCGCACCGTCGCGCGCCGGGCGGACGCCCGTCAGCACGGCCGGCCACCGCTCCAGCCATGGGTCCTGGGCCAGGGCCGCGGCGTGTTCGCGTAGGAGTGCCGTCACGGTCGTGCCGCGCGGCGGACCCTGAGCGGGCGCGGGATGGCGGACCGCCACGAGGGCGCGCAGCGGCAGCGCCCCGGGGTAGTAGGCGAGCTCGGCGTCGATCGTGTCGCCGACGGCGAGGGACGCGTCGAGCGCCCGGCCCGGCGCGGCGAAGGTCAGGACGAGCGCGGATCGTCCGGTCTCCTGGCCGCGCAACCAGACCCGCCGCGCGACGAGCCGGTCCTGCTCGACGTCCCGGCAGCCCGCGACGTACCAGTGATCCCGGACCCGCTCGCCCGCCAGGACCTCCTCCTGGCTCACGGTGAAGCCGACGCGGGACCGGACGGCGGCGAGCAGCGGCTCCGGTAGCTCGTCACGGCGCCGGAAGGCCGTCGTCAGCAGCCGCAGCAGGGCGTACTCCTCCAGCAGCCGTTCGGGCCGGTCACCGCCACGACCCGGGATCGCGCCGAGCTCGCGCACCCAGGCCGCGAGCCCGCTCGCCTGGGCGTCGACGAGGCGGCGGGCGACGTCCTCCCACCTGGTGGACGGAGCGCGATCGACGTGCGCCAGGCCCTGCTCGATCTGGTCGCACAGCCACCGGTCGAGCTCCTCGACACCCGCGGCCACTCGCCGCTCACGGCGCTCGGCGGTCGTCCGCGGCCCGGCATCGCCGTGCTGGGCGGGCGTCCTCTCCGATTCGATCACACGGTCGACGCTATCGGTGTCCGCCGACATTCCGCCCCGACCGTCGAGCACGGCTGGCCGCTGTTTCGGAGCGGTGGTTCTGGCGTAGGAGTGGCGGCCGTCAGCCGACTCGGTCCGTACGGCCACTGTCGAGTGCGGGTGGCTGCCGTTCCAGAGCGGTGATTCTGGCGTAGGGGCGGTGGCCGTCAGCCGACCCGGTCCGTACGGCGTCCGAGCAGGTCGATGACGCCCGTGGTGTCCTCGTCGCCGTGGCCGTCGGCGAGGCGGCGCTTCATCAGGTCGAGGTACGGCGTGAGCAGTTCGGGGCTGACGCCCTGCTCCTCGGCCGTGCGCAGCAGCGTCGGCGTCCCCGCGACCTGCATGGCGAGGTTGGAGACGACACCGCTGGTGTAGTCGCCGCTCCCCAGGTGGTCGGCGGTCCCGTGCACGGACGCGGTCATGGCGGTGAGCCAGCCCGCGAGCAGGGACGCGAAGTCCTTCAGGGCGACGTCCTCGTCCCGAACCAGCGCGAACGCGTGCGCGACCCCGGCGAACATCCCGTACATCGCGCTCAGCAGCGCCACGTCGTGCAGGGCCGCCAGGCGGGGATCCTCCCCGACGTACACGGTGCCGGCCGGAACGGCCAGGGTGTCACGGTGGGTTTCGAACAGCGGCCGGGATCCGCTGTAGAACACGTACGCCCCGGAGCCTGGAGCCCCGATCATCGGTGGGACCGCCATGATCCCGCCGTCCAGGAAGCGGGCGCCGCGGGCCCGCGCCCACGCGGCCCGGTCCCGGGCCTGGCCCGGAGTGCCCGTGGTGAGGTCGACCAGGTCCTTGCCCGTCAGGTCGGCGTCGGCCAGGGCCTCGGCGACCGAGGCGTCGTCGAGCAGGCAGACCACCACGAGGCCGCCTGCGGCCACCGCCTCGGCGGCGGTCGCCGCGACCGTCGCCCCGTCGGCGGCCAGCGGTTCGGCCCGGGCCGCCGTGCGGTTCCAGACGGTGAGCGGATGCCCGGCGGCGAGCCACGCACGTGCCAGCGCGGTGCCCATCGTGCCGAGCCCGAGAAGAGTGACAGGAGTCTTTTCCGAGTTCATGCTGGTTAGGCTGGTGCTCAGGGACCGAAACGATCAAGTACGCACTTCGAAGTGCGTGGTGACCGTGGGGTAAGCGAGCAGGCAGGAGAGATGGAGTTGGCGACCGTACGCAGGCCCGGGAGCTACGTGTGCGGCATCGACGCCGCCATGGACGTCATCGGCGGGAAGTGGAAGGTGCTGATCCTCTGGGCGCTCAACGAGCGGCCGTGCCGGTTCGGCGAACTGCGGCGGAACCTGCCCGGCATCACGGAGAAGGTGCTGGCCTCGCACCTGCGGGAGCTCGAGGAGGACGGCATCGTGCACCGTGAAGCGTACGACGAGGTGCCACCCCACGTGGAGTACTCGCTGACCGCGCTCGGCGTCTCGCTCAACGCGGCGCTCGCCCCCCTCGGCGCGTGGGGCCGCGAGAACATCCTCGGCGGCGCGTACGCCCACGCCCCCGCGCGGGAGACCGCCACCTGACCCGGCGGACGGGTGCCCGCCGTCCACGCTCAGGAGCCAAAGAAGCCCTCCAGCGGCCCGCCGTCATCCGTACGGCCGCCGGGCGATCCCCGCTCGGCGAGGTACCGGTCCACCTGACGCCGGTCGTAGCCGCGCAGTACGACGTCGAAGGTGGGCGGGGGCGTGCCCGTGGGGTCGTCGGCCAGGCGCCGGAGGTACTCGTCGACCTGGCGGCGGTCGTAGCCGCGCCAGGCGATGTCGAACGCGTCGTTCACGCCGGTTCCTCCCGCGTCGTCGGATCCTGTTGATCATCTCAGGCGACGCAGCCGGGCGAACGCGTACGGCGGGTGAGGATGGTCCATGTTCCGGGAGGGCGATTGGACCTGGGGCCGGGCCCGATGTCAGACCTAGCGTACGGACGGTGACCCATCCCCTCCTGTTCCTGCTGGCGGCGCTCACCCTCGTCGCCGTCCCCGGACCGAACCATCTCTACATCACCACGCGGAGCGTCGGCGAAGGGCGCCGTGCGGGCATCGCCTCGGCGCTCGGCGTCGAGACCGGCACGCTGGTGCACGTGCTCGCCGCGGCGGCCGGCCTGTCCGCGCTGGTGGCCGCCTCGGCGACGGCGTTCGGCGCGGTGCGGTACGCCGGGGCGGCCTATCTCGTCTACCTCGCGGTGCGGACGCTGTGTCGCGGCGACGACGAGGGCCTGGTGCTCGAGCCGCGGCCGCTCCGGCGTGTCTATCTCGACGGCGTCCTGGTCAACCTGCTCAACCCGAAGGTGATCCTGTTCTTCCTGGCGTTCCTGCCGCAGTTCGTGGACGAGCGGGCGGGCGCGGTGCCCGCCCAGATCGTCGTCATGGGGCTCGTGACGGCGCTGATCGGGCTGGCCTCCGACTTCGCGTACGCCCTCGCCGCCGGCTCGCTCGGGCACCGGTTGCGTGGCAGCCGGGGCTTCCGGCGCCGGCAGCGGTACGTGACGAGCGCCGTGTATCTCGGGCTCGGCGTGCTCACCGCGTTCGCCGGCCCCGGTCACCGGCGGCGCTGAGTCAGGCGTACCCGGATGCGACGTCCGAGGGCGGACCGGCACCACTCCCGAGCGCCGGTCCGCCTCATCCCACGCAGCAGTTCGTCGCCGAAGTCGGCCATGAGGCTGAGGCGCCCGCCGAGCGCTTCGACGTTAGAGGACGGCGTTGACCGAGGTCGCCACCGAGAAGGACCGGTATCGGAACAGTGTGAGCGGCACCAGCGGCTCGGAGCGCCGGCCCTCCCACCAGACGAACACCGCGACGGCCACGGCGCCGGCCGCGATGATGGCCGGGATCGTGGCGAAGCCCGTCACGGTGCCCCAGTCGTAGTGCTGGCCCTCGATGAGGCCGAAGGTGATCGCTCCCAGGCCGGCGGTGACGAGGATGACGCCCGGCAGGTCGAAGCGGTGACGCCGGTCGGGGCGGGCATCCGGCACGAAGAGCACCGTCAGCAGCACCGCCGCGGCGCAGACCGGAACGTTGATGTAGAAGACCCAGCGCCAGCTCCAGTCGGTCACGATGAGGCCGCCGAGGACCGGCCCGCTCACCGCGGCCACGCCGGTCGTGGCGCTCAGCAGGCCGAAGGCGGTGCCTCGGCGCTCCGCCGGGAAGATGGCGGCGATGAGCGCCATCACCTGGGGAACCATCACGGCGCCCGCCAGACCCTGCAGGATGCGGGCCATGACCAGCTGGGTGACGCTGCCGGAGATCCCGCACAGGGCCGACGCCAGAGTGAACAGGATAAGGCCGGTCAGCAGCATCCGCCGCGAACCGAGGACGTCGCCGAGACGGCCGCCCGTGATGAGCAGAGCGGCATAGACGAGGACGTAACCGTTGACGACCCACAGGACCTGGTCGAGCCCCGCGTGCAGGCCGGTGACGAGGCTCGGCAGCGTGACGTTGACGATCGTGGTGTCGAGGGAGGCGACCAGCATCCCCAGGCACAGCGCCGTCAGCGCCATCCAGGGGTGCTTCGCATCCGATGATCGCATCTCGGCTCCTCGGATCAGGTGGTCTCGATGACGCATTCGAGGTAGTCGGCGTGGGCGACGAGACTGCCGTCGCCGGCCTCGTTGGCGCTCTCCCACACGGCGACCATGTCGTCCTGGAGCGCCTTACGGCCGCCTTCGTCGAGCCGGTCGAACGCGGCGCGGGCCGGGCCGTACCAGGCGCGGAAGTACTCGACGGCGAACTCCACCGACGGGTAGCAGAACGGCTGGGCGCGGCGGGCGACCTTGACGGACTTGATCCGTCCCCCGAACAGCTCGCGGATCCGCTCCTCGGTTCCCCACCCGAACGGGGAGCGGACGCCCGGAGGCGGTGTCAGGTACTTGCCGATCGTGCGCGCGTAGCGGCCGATGACACCGTCGGGGGTCCAGGCGGTGAAGCCGATCCGGCCGGAGCGACGTACGACGCGAATCAGCTCGTCGGCCACGCGCTGCTGGTCCGGGGCGAACATGATGCCGAACGTCGACAGGACGGCGTCGAAGTAACCGTCTTCGAACGGAAGGTCCTGCGCGTCCGCTTCGTGGGTCTCCAGTTCGAGATCCTCGGTGCCGGCCAGGCGGGTGGCCTTCGCGAGGAAGTCGCCCACGAAGTCGACGGCGACGACGTCGCAGAAGCGGCGTGCCGCGGCGATGGACGTCGTGCCGGTCCCGGCGGCGACGTCGAGGACCCGTTCGGTGGGGCGCAGCCGGATCGCTTCGCAGAGCAGCTCGGCGTAGAGCGTGGACATGCGGGCGGCCAGCTTGCCGAGGTCGCCGGCCGACCATGCCTTGCGCTGGGCTTCGGTGATGAGCGCGTAGTCGGTCATGTTCGGGGACGCTACGGCCGGTCCACCCCGGCCATCTTCGCCCGAGCGGGCCAACCTCCCGCGCGCCATGGCCCGAACGGGCCACGACCTCCGCCAGGACCAGGGCTCCCAGGAGCGAGCGCCTCCGAGCGCGGCTAAAGCAAGCCGACGCGGGAAGCGTACGCGACGGCGGCCGTGCGAGTGGGCAGCCCCAGGCGGGCGAGGATGTTCGCGACGTGCCGTTTGACCGTGTGCTCGCTGAGGACCAGCCGGTTCGCGATCTCGGCGTTGGTCAGGCCGACCGCCAGCAGCCGCAGGATCTCGACCTGGCGCGGCGTCAGCCCGGCGGTCGGCGCGCTGTGCGCCCGGCCCTCGAGGCGGTTCGCCCGCCGTGAGTCGGCGGTGGCGCCCAGCCGCTCGAAGACGTCCTGCGCGGCTCGCGCCTCTTCGGCCGCCGGGCCGGGCCGGCCGCTCGCGAGGAGAGCCGATGCCAGGTCGAGGCGGGTGCGGGCGGCGTCGTACGGTCCGCCCGCGCGTTCGTACAGCTCGACCGCGCTCTCCAGCAGCGGGATCGCCTGGGCCGTGTCGGAGAGCGCCGCGCGGTGAACGCCCCGGGCCCACAGGGCCGCCGCCTCCACGGCCTCGACGCCGGACACGCGGGCGATCTCGGCCAGCTCGTCGACGGCCTCCGCGACCATGTCGGGGTCCTTCGTCCGTACGCCCGCGCGGACGAACACCTCCAGGGCGGGGCCGCGCTCCGCGCCGCCGATCGCTTCCAGCAGGCGCCCGGCGAGGTCGAGCGCGTCGTCCGGGTCGTCCCGGTCCAGGCGAAGCTCCGCCTGCCCGATACGGGCGGCGGGAAGTGACCGGCTCAACGCGAACAGGTCGGCCGCCTCCTCCCATCGCCCCTGGCGGCGGCGCAGCTCGCCGAGGCGTACCCACGCCTCCGCCGCGAACATGGGCCGCTGGATCCGCAGTGCCTTGGCGGCATGGAGGAGCTCGGCCTCGGCCGCGGCCCAGTCGCCGCGCCACAGCAGGATCGTGCTGTAGTGCGTCCGGCACCGGAAGAAGGGCGAGCCCAGGTCGAAGCGCCGGCAGAAGTCCATGACGCGGGCGCGCCACTGCTCGGCCCGGTCCCAGTCGCGCACCTGCTCGCAGCCCTGGACGAGGTAGCAGGTGGGGATCCAGACCGATCCGACCTCGCGCACCTCGCCGGCGAGCGCCGCCGCGGCGGCCTCGTCGAGCAGCCGCATGCCGTCGGCGACCTCGCCCTGCCCGATGCGCGCCATCCCGGTGAGCGCCATTCCCTGGACCTCGAGATCGGGGGAGCCGAGCTGGCGGCCGATCTCGACGGCGCGCGCCGCCAGCTCGTCCGTCTCTTCGACGTCGCCCCGGAAGCGCGCGGCCATTCCCTTGAACAGCGACAGCAGGCCGTGCTCCTCCCCTTCGGGAAGGTCGGCCAGGAGCCGCTCCGCCCGCTGGAACCAGCCCTGGGCGACCGCGGCCTCCCCGCGCAACTGGAGCGCGCCGTTGCCCAGCCAGGCGGCGACCCGGGCCGCCCCGCGGTCGTCGCCCGCCGCGCGGTATCCGCGGTAGGCGTCCTCGTACCGTGCGGTGACCTCCGTGTCGTTCTCCAGCCACCACGACGCACTGGCGATGCCCTCCGCGGCCGCGGGGTCGTCCGACGCCTCGAGGGCCACGGTGAAGACCTTGCGGGCCTCGGCCCACGCGCCCCGTCGTAAGAGGTCGCGGCCTTCCCGCAGCCGGTCGGCGATCATCGTCATATCCGCATCATCGCTCACCCGCAGAGGGTTGGCATCCTGGCGCGTGGCGATCCGTCGTGACCGGTGAGGACTGCCCGCACGGCAGCCGCCACTCGGTATGCCGTCAAGAAGACGCGCCTGCCCTCGTGGGGTTCACGAGCGAGGGGCCAGTTCGGCGAGGAGCGCGGTGAGCGTCGTGCCCAGCGGGGCGTCCAGGGTCAGCAGCGCCTCGCCGTCGCCCCGCGTGGCGCCCCGGTTGACGATCGCGACCGGGATCGACCGCTCGGCGGCGCGGCGCACGAACCGGTACCCCGACATGACCGTCAGCGAGGACCCGAGGACGAGGAGGGTGCCGGCACGCTCGGTCAGCGCGTAGCAGTCCTCGACGCGCGGGCGCGGGACGTTCTCGCCGAAGAAGATGACGTCCGGCTTGAGCACCCCGCCGCAGTCCCGGCAGTCGACGGTACGGAAGGAGTCGACGCGGTCGTCGTCCAGCACAGCGTCACCGTCGGGATTGATCACGCTGGCCTCGGCGTCCCAGCCGGGGTTGGCCGCGCGCAGGCGCTCGTCGAGCTCCTCGCGCGGGGTGCGCCGCCCGCACGCGAGGCAGACGACGCGGTCGAGGCTGCCGTGCAGCTCGATGACGTCGCGCGCTCCGGCGTCCTGGTGCAGACCGTCGACATTCTGGGTGATGACCCCGCTCAGCAGCCCGCGTCGCTGGAACTCGGCCACCGCGCGGTGACCGTCGTTGGGCGCGGCCCGCGCCACGTGCCGCCAGCCCAGGTGACTGCGCGCCCAGTAGCGCCGCCGGGCCGCCTCGCTGCCGACGAAGGTCTGGTACGTCATCGGGGTGGCACGCCTCTGACGACCGGTCTCACCCCGGTAATCCGGGATGCCGGACTCGGTGGACAGACCGGCCCCGCTCAGGACCACCACATCGCCGTCGGCGACCAGGTCGACCAGCATCGCGAAGGCGGTGCCGAACGCCGGATCCGTCCCGACGACCGCCGCCCCGCCCGGCCCGCGAGCGCCACCCGGCCTGACGTGAAGTCCGCCGTCGTCTACCGCCCCAGTCACCCCTCCATGATGCGCGATGCCCGCCCCTGCCCGAGCCAGGCGGATGGTGGTGAGACCGTCGGAGCAGCTGCCTCTACGATGCGGTGCGTTCCCGAACCCACGGTGCTAGCGCCGTGTCCAGAATCGTTCGCTGTGTAATGGGGCGTTGGCGATCACCTGATCCGCTGTCTGAAGGACAAGGCCGAACAGGCTGGGATCCGCCTCGTGCTGGTCGATGAACGCGGAACCTCGTCGACCTGCCCGGCCTGTGGGCGGAGGGTGCCCAAACCCACCGGCCGTCTCTTCAGGTGTATGCATTGTGGTTTCCGTGGGCACCGCGACTTGGTCGGCGGTGCCAACATCGCCCGGCGTATGCCGGGCGGACCCATCACCACCAAGAACGAATTCCCGGTGGTGATCACGCACCGTCGAGCCGGACGGCACCTCCCCGGTACCGGACCAGCACGGCGTGACCCCAGACGACGCCCCCATCACGGCGCCATCGATGGGTCCATTGGCCGGCCGCGGCCCGCCCCACCACCCGGTGGGGAGTCGCTCGCCCATGAGAGGATCAACCAACACGGTCCTTACACAACCAACGTTGGTTGACGCGGCACTAGGAAGACCTGATGGCGAACCAGCGCATTGCACGGGCCCTGGAGTCGATGCGGAGCCCGGATCCGACGCTCCGGGCGCAGGGCTTCGACTTCCTGCGCGAGCACGCCGACACGTACGTCGACGAGATCGTCGCGGCGTTCGGCCAAGAGCACGACGACGAGCTGCGCTGCCTGCTCCTCGAGCTCATCGCCGAGGCCCGGGCTCCGGGGGCTCTGCCGGTCCTGGCGGATCAGCTCGACAGCGACGACGAGTCGCTGCGGTTCTGGGCGATCCGGGGCCTGGAGATGCTCGACAGCGGCGACGCCCGACAGGCCCTCCACCGGGCGCGCGTCAACGGCTGGATCGCCTGACGCCCGGCCCGGTGCGTTGATCATCCGCGGTGTAGGCTCCGTGTACTACGCGCCGTAGTAGTTCGGTGAGGTCATGCGTCCGCCTGGGTGGTTCCGTCTGATGCGCGCCGGGGTCTTCGCCTCGGTGTGCGTCGTGCTGTCCACGGCCGGCCACGACATGATGGCCGCCCGGCCGGCCCCCGCCTGGGCGGGGTGGACCGCCCTGGCCGTCGTCACGGCGGTGGGCTACTGCCTCGCCGACCGGCGGCGGTCGGCCTGGTGGATCCTGCTGGCCGTCGAGGTCGCGCAGACCTGCCTGCACGAGTGGTTCACCTGGGCCACGCCGTCCGCGCCCGCGCATCTCGTCATGACCATGCACGGCGGTGTGCATCACGTCGTCGGCGCGCCCCCGACCGTACGGCACGGCGCGTCGGCCGGGCTCGGCATGCTCGGCGCCCACGCGGTCGCCGGAATGCTCGTCGCCCTGTGGCTGTACGCCGGCGAACGCGCCCTCTGGCGCGCGCTGAGCGCACTCGGCGAGTCCCTCCTCGGCCGTACGCTGCGGGCGCTGGTCCTGCTGGCACACGCGGACCTCCGCACGCCCCCGCGCCCTCCCGCCGGACCGTGCCGTCGCGACGACGACACCCCGCCCGTCACGGCCGCGCTCCGGTATGTCCTCGTACGACGCGGCCCTCCTCGGAACACCGGCGTTCCCGCGAACGCCCGCATCTGATCACCACCCGTCCCGACGACGCGCTTCGCTCTGCGTTCGCGTCGGTCGGGGCGGCGTGTTCCAGCCGCATGTCCTTCCGAGGAGCACCATGTCTTTTCCGCATGCCCGGGCACGAGCGTCGAGCCCGTCGGCGACCCGGCCCGCAAAGACGCTCGCCGCGTTGACCGCGGCGGTCGTCGTGACCGCCGCCGGCTGCGGCACCGAGCCCGTACGATCCGGCGCGTCCGCGCCGGACGACGCCGCGCCCCGCAGGACCTCCTATCCGCTGACCATCGACAACTGCGGGCAGAAGATGACGTTCACCCGGCCGCCGAGCCGGGTGCTCATCCTCAACGGCACGTCGGTGGGGGAGGTCGAGAGCTTCATCATGCTCGGCCTGACTCGCCCCATCCTGGCGAACGTCCAGCACTACGGGGTGTCGGACGAGCCGTCGATGGTGGCCGCCATCAAGGCGCTGCCCACCCGGGGCCTGTCGGTGAACAAGAACTTCGACGTCCCCGCCGAACAGGTGCTGGCGGCCCGGCCCGACCTGGTGGTCTCCACCTGGTCCGGCGGGTTCGACGCCCGCAACGGCTTCGCGACACGCGAACGGCTCGCGGCGGCGGGCATCAACTCGCTCGTCAACCCCGTCAACTGCGCGAACGGCAAACCGGACGCGTCTCCGGCGGAGAAGGCGGCGTGGCGGCACGCGTCGATCGAGTCGTCGTTCCGGTTCATGACGCTGCTCGGGCGGATCTTCGACGTGCAGGCCAAGGCCGCGCGGACGGTCGGCACGCTTCGCGCCCGTGTGCGGGCCGTCCAGGCGAAGGTCGCCGGGAAGCCGCCGCGGAAGGTGCTGATCGCCTATCCGGGGATGTCGATGATGAACGCCAACGGCCTGCCCGCCATCATGATCGGTGGCATCTACGACGACGTCATCAAGGCGGCGGGCGGGGTGAACTCCTTCGCCGGACGCACCGAGGACACGACGCGCACCCTCGACAAGGAGCAACTGGCCACCGCCCAGGTCGACGTCCTCGTCGTCGGAGCCTTCACCCCGAACGAGAAGCCCGCTGAAGAGGCCGAGCGCCTGTTCGCGGCCTATCCGCAGTGGCAGGCGTCGAAGACCCGCACGTACTCGGTCGTCTCGGACGGCGCGTATCTGGGGCCGATGAACGCCTGGGCCGTCGAGAAGCTCGCGAAGGTGATCCACCCCGATTCTCAATGAGGTTTGTCAAGTGATGATCGAGCTATGCGGCCTGGGCGGCCGGAGGACTCTGCTCGTAGCAGCGGCGATCTCGGATGAGTGCCCACAGGACGTTGACGCGCCGTCTGGCGAGGGCCAGGACGGCTTGGGTGTGGAGCTTGCCTTCGGTGCGCTTGCGGTCGTAGAAGGTCCGGGATTCGGCGTTGAAGCGGATGCTCACCAGCGCGGATGTGTAGAACACCCGATTGAGGGCGCGGTTGTAGCGGCGGGGTCGGTGAAGGTTGCCGTGGATACGGCCCGAATCGCGGGGCACCGGGGCCAGGCCGGCGTAGGCGGCCAGGTGGTCGGCGGAGGCGTAGGCGGTCAGGTCGCCTCCGGTGGCGGCGAGGAACTCGGCGCCGAGCAACACGCCGATGCCAGGCATGCTGATGATCACCTCGGCCAGTTCGTGGCGGCGAAACCGGTCCTCGATCAGCAGGTCGATGTGCTTGATCTGCTCATTGAGGGCCATCACCCCCTTCGCCAGGTCGGCCACCAGCATGGCGGCCAACTGCTCGCCCGGCAGGGTGGTGGTCTGGGATCTGGCGGCCTGCACCGCACGGGCGGCCAGGTCGGCGGTACCCCGCCGGGCGCCATGGTCGCTCAGCCAGCGCTCCAGCTCCGCGGCACCAGCCGCGCGGATCGCCGCAGGGGTCTGGAAGCCGGTGAGCAGGACCAGCGGGCCCTTGTTCGTCACGTCCAGGGCGCGCTCCAGCGCCGGGCAGAGGGCCAACAGCTGCTCGCGCAGCCGGTTGACCATCCGGGTGCGGTCGGCGACCAGGTCGGCGCGGCGGGCGGTCAGCATCCGCATCTCGACGATGAGTTCGTCATCGACCCGCAGCGGGGCCAGGCCGCGGCGCATGCGGGCCTGGTCGGCGATGATCGCAGCGTCGCGGGCATCGGTCTTGCCTGCCCCGCGGTAGCCGCCGGCGGCAGCGTTGACCATGGTGGAAGAGATGTAGAGGACCTGCTGCCCGTGAGCGATCAGCAGCGCCAGGACCAGGGCCGCGCCGCCGGTGGTCATATCCACGGCCCAAGTCACCTCATCGGCCAGGCCGAGCACTTGCGTGATCAGCTCGCCCAGCGTGGTCTCGTCGTTGGCCACGCGCCGCGACAGCAGCCGCTGCCCGTCTGCGTCGATGACCACCACGTGGTGGTGTCCCTTGCCGATATCGATCCCGGCCCATGCCCGCCTCAACATCGCCTCCCAGCGCGTTTGTCCTGGTCTTCCCGCAGACGACCTCGCCGGCTCATCCCTACACAGCGACGTGTTCGCAGTTCTCAATCAGCGGCCGAGTCGTCGCGGGGTGCCGGGCGGCCAATCGAGGGAAGCCACAGACGGCAGATGCCTGACAGCCACACCCGGCACCCCTGGGTGCTCGAACCCTACGACTGGCCCGAGCGGCCCGAGAAAGAAGGTAGGGATGCCTGATCGTCTCGACAGAGCCCATCCGGTCTCCGGCCCCGCGACCGGCGTGCTGGTCGGCGGGCTCGCCCTCGCCCTGCTCGTGGCCTCGATGGTGGCGATCTCGATCGGCTCGGTGACGCTGCCGGTCGGCGCGGTGTGGCGGGTGATCGGCGCTCACCTGACCGGCCGGACCGGAGGGGTCGATCCCCTGCGCGACCAGGTCGTCTGGGACATCCGCACGCCACGGGTGCTGCTCGCGGCGGTCGCCGGCGCCGGTCTGAGCGTGGCCGGCGTCACCTTCCAGGCGCTCGTCCGCAACCCGCTCGCCGACCCGTACGTCCTGGGGGTCTCCTCGGGCGCCTCGCTCGGCGCCGTCCTGGTCGCCGCGGTGGGGACGACGGTGCTGGGCGGCGTCGGGGTCACCGGTGCGGCGTTCGCGACCGCGCTGCTCAGCGTGCTGCTGGTCTACCTGCTGGCCCAGCGCGCCGGCCGCCTGCTGGACTCGCGACTGGTGCTGGCGGGGGTCGCCGTCGGCTACCTGTGTTCGGCGGTGACGAGCTACGTCCAGCTCCAGCTCGATCCGACGCAGTTGCAGGGGCTGATGTTCTGGCTGATGGGCAGCGTGGCGGGCGGCACCTGGCGTGCTCTCGGACTGCCCGCCGCCGTGATCGCGGTGTGCGTCGCGTACCTGCTCCTGCAGGCGCGGAGCCTGAACGCGCTGTCCGCCGGCGACGACGCCGCGGCCGGGCTCGGCGTCCCGGTGCGGGCATTGCGCGTCACGCTGCTCGTCGTCGGGTCGCTGCTGACGGCCACGGTGGTCAGCGTGGCCGGCGGGATCGCCTTCGTCGGGCTGATGGTCCCGCACATGGCCCGGTTCATCGTCGGCGGCGACCATCGGCGTGTGCTGCCGGTGGCGTTGCTGCTGGGCGCGGTGTTCCTCGTCGTGGTCGACCTGGCGTCACGCACGGTGGACCGGCCGGAGGAGCTCCCGATCGGGATCTTCACCACCGCCGTGGGCGTGCCGTTCTTCCTGTGGCTGCTGCGGCGCCGGGCCGGGGGGAGGGGCTGATGCGGCTGCGGATCGCGGGCCTGTCGGCACGGGTCGACACCCGCCCCATCCTGTCCGACGTCGAGCTGACCGCCGAGCCGGGCGAGTTCGTCGCCCTGGTCGGCCCGAACGGCAGCGGGAAGTCGACGTTGCTGCGCACGGTCTACCGCGCGCTTCGGCCGACCGCCGGGGTCATCTCCCTGGACGGGGAGGACCTGTGGGCGATGCGCGCCCGTCAGGCCGCCCGCCGCCGGGCGGTCGTCACCCAGCACGGTGACGTCGACGCGGAGCTGTCCGTCGCCGAGGTCGTCGCGATGGGCCGGGGGCCGCACAAGGGGCTCCTCGACCGGGAGAACGACACCGACCGCGCCGTCGTCCGCACCTCCCTCGAACGGGTCGGCATGGACGGCGAGGCGGACCGGCCGTTCTCGACCCTGTCCGGCGGCGAACGCCAGCGTGTGCTGCTGGCCCGCGCCCTGGCGCAGCAGGCGCCGCTGCTGGTCCTGGACGAGCCCACCAACCACCTGGACGTCCGCGCCCAGCTGGACCTGCTGGACCTCGTACGGGACCTGGGCCTGACACTGCTCGCGGCACTCCACGACTTGGACCACGCCGCCGCGTACGGCGACCGCGTCGTCGTGCTGGAGCAGGGCCGGATCATCGGTCACGGGCCGCCGCTGGAGGTCCTCACCCCGGAGCTGATCGCCCGGGTGTTCGGCGTCCGCGCGCACATCGGCCCGCATCCCATCACCGGCCGTCCGCACATCGCCGTGGCCTCGGTGTAGCCCTGTCGGCCGTGGTCCCCGCGTCAGGGGATCACGGCCGACCGTCCGGAGCCGATAGAGGTCAGCCGTTGCAGCCGCAGGAGCATCCCTTGGCGCAGGAGCAGCTGGATCCGTGCCCGCATGAACATCCGCTTCTCATGGACCGAGCGTGCGCCCTCCGGTCGTGGCGGACAAGGCCAGATCCCGCTTACCTATGCTCCCGCCCGCGACGCGGTCGCCGTTCGGAGGCATCGGACGATGGCGTCCGCGCCCCGGTCGATGTCGTCGGTGGAGGTCAGCCACGAACAGACGGATACCCGCATGACGGGCCGATCGTCGACGGTGGACCCGCTCAGCCAGCACGTGCCCTCGTCCTGGACTCGCCGGATCACCTCTGCGGTCAGCAGGTCGGCGTCATGATCCGGGGCGGTGAACCGGACGAGGACCTGGTTGAGGACCACGTCGTTGAGGATCTCGACGCCAGGTTCGGCGGACAGCCGAGCCGCCATCTGCCGGGCGTTCGCGATGTTCCGGTCGACCAGGTCGGCCACCCCCGACCTTCCCAGCGTCCGCAAGGCGGCGTAGAGCGGGACAGAGCGGGCGCGCCGCGACCACTCGGGCACAGTGTTGATCTGATCCCGCCGTTCGGAGACCTCCAGGTAGTCCGCGGTGACCCGCAGCGCGGCCACATGAGCCTCCGGGTGCGCGACGAAAGCGACCCCACAGTCGAAGGGAACGTTCAGCCACTTGTGCGCGTCCGTGGTCCACGAGTCGGCCAGCTCCGCGCCGCGCAGCACGTGGCGGTGCTCGGCACTGGCGAGCGCCCACAGGCCGATGGCCCCATCGACATGGACCCAGCCGTCCCGCGCGTGGACGAGTTCGCACACCTCGGCGAGCGGATCCACGGCGCCGGTGTTGATGTTCCCCGCCTGGACGCACACGATCGGCGGTCGCTCGACCTCGTCCAGGGCCTCCGCCAACGCGCCGAGGACGACGGCGCCGTTCGCGTCGCACGCTACCGGCCGCACCCGTGCGCCCATGCCCAGGTAGCGCAGCGCACGGTCGACGGACGCGTGACGCTGCGCACTGGCGATCACCGGAATACGCGGCGCTCCCCACAGCCCGTCCGCCTCGGCATCCCACCCCTGCGCGGCCAGTAGGCGGTGCCGCGCCGCGGCCAAGGCCGTGAACGCGGCCATCTGGGTGCCCGTCGTGAACCCCACCGAGGTCTGATGCGGCAGGCCGAGCAGATCGACCAGCCAGCCCGCGCAGACGTCCTCGATGACACACACCGCCGGACCGCACGAGTACAGCGTCGCGTTCTGGTCCCAGGCGCTGACCAGCCAGTCGGCCGCCACGGCCACCGGTAGCGACGACCCGATGACATACCCGAAGTACCGTGGCCCCGCGCTCGCCGTCGAACCGAGCTCGCCGGCCCGCGCGAGGACATCCAGCACCGCGACCGCGTCCTCGCCGCGCTCCGGCACCTTCCCGGCATCCAGCAGACTCCGTAGCTCGGCCGGATCGACCGACGGAAAGACCGGGCGCTCGGCGACGGACGCCCGCCAGCGGGCCGCGTGCTCGTACCCCCGCCTCAGTACCTCCGAGAACTCACGCTCCACGAATCCCACCATCCTGGTCCGACGTCCATCGTCCGGCGGGACAGGCCGTCAACGCTGGCCGGAATCGGACGTCACGTTCGGGCGCGTGCGGAGCCGGACCACCGGCTGCGGGCGGTCCGGCTCCTGGTCACCTTCGGCGTTCGTACCGGAGGAGGACGGTCTGGGCGTCGAACGTCCGCGAGCCGACGAGCGTCATGTCGATACGGTCCTTCGGCTCCAGGAACAGCCGCTGTCCGCCGCCGAGGACGACGGGGTGGACGACGATGCGGTAGTCGTCGAGCAGGCCGAGTTCGGTCAGCGAGGCCGCGACCTCCGCGCCGCCGGTCAGCAGGATGTCCTTGCCCGGCCGCTGCTTCAGCTCCGCGACCTCCTCGGCGAGGTTCTTCCCGATGACGCGGGCGCCCCAGCCGGCGTCCGTCAGCGTCCGGGAGACCACGACCTTCGGGGTCCGCCGCCAGAACGGCGCGAACGCCTTGACGTGGTCGTCGGCCGTGGCGGGGTCGGCGTCGGCCGTCGGCCAGTAGGCGGCCATCATGTCCCACACCACGCGCCCGTACAGGAGGGTGTCGACCTGCTCGTTCATCGCCTCGGAGTACCCGAACAGCTCCGGCCCCACGGCCGGCCAGTCGAACTCTCCGTTGGGCCCCGCGATGTGGCCGTCGATCGAGGTGTGGACCCAGTAAATGATCTTCCGCATGGCGTGCTCCTCCGCTGACCGGGGCGCCTCCATCGGGCGCCGTCACAGGAGAGTCGGAGCCACCCGCACGTTCTCGACATCCCCCGGAAAAATGGTTGGCTTGGCCGTTCTGGTTCGGGTTACGTTGCGCCTCATGGCGGACATTCAGGGCCGATGTGACGGCCGGTTCGGCAAGGTGGCAGAGACGCTGGCGGCTTCGCTGGACGCCGATGACGTGGGCGCCTCGGCGGCGGTCCATGTCGACGGCGAGCCGGTCGTCGACATCTGGGGCGGGTACGTCGACACGGCCCGTACGGTCCCGTGGGAGCGCGACACCATCACCAACGTCTGGTCCACCACCAAGACGATGACGGCGCTGTGCGCACTGATCCTGGCCGACCGCGGCGAACTCGATCTGGACGCGCCGGTCGCCCGCTACTGGCCCGAGTTCGCGGCCGCGGGCAAGCAGGACCTGCGGGTGCGGCACCTGCTCGGTCATACGGCGGGCCTGCCTACCTGGGATGAGCCGATCACGGCGGCGGACCTGTACGACTGGACGAACGTCACGGCGCGGCTGGCCGAGCAGGCCCCGCAGTGGGAGCCGGGCACCGAGGGTGGCTATCACTCGATCACCTTCGGCTTCCTGATCGGTGAGGTCGTCCGTCGTGTCACCGGGCGCAGCCTCGGCGCGTTCTTCGCCGAGGAGGTGGCCGGACCGCTGGACGCCGACTTCCACATCGCGCTGCCGGCCGAGCACGACGATCGGGTCGCTCCGCTGATCCCCGCGCCCGAAGGGGACCGGCCGGAAGGATTCCCGGTCGGGGTGTCCGACGCCAATTCGCCCGCCTGGCGGCGCGCCGAACTGCCCGCCATCGGCGGGCACGGCAACGCCCGCTCCGTCGGCGCCGTGCAGTCGGTGCTGGCGGGCGGCGGCGCCGCGCGCGGCGTACGCCTCCTGTCGGAGGCCGGGTGCGAGCGTGTCTTCGAGGAGCAGTACCGCGGTGAGGACCGCATCCTGGGCATGCCGATCCGCTGGGGCATGGGCTACCGGCTGGAGAACCGCACGTGCTCGTGGGGCGGGTGGGGCGGCTCCATGGTCCTCGTCGACTTCGACCACCGGATGACGGTGTCGTACGTGATGAACCAGATCCTGTGGGAGGACGGCTACACCCGGGCGCTCGGCATCGTGCTGGCCGCCTACGACGCGATCACCTCCTAGCGCGGCGGGTGCGTGAGCATCCGTCTCCACCCGAGGGCCGGCCGGAAGTTTTTACCTTTATGTCTGGTTTGAGCCCTCGATGACCTGCGGTGACCTCTTGTACGATCTGCGGCACTTGAGTGTATTTGCGGCATTTTTTCGCTCAAGATCCCCCGTGTGCAGGAGAAACTGTGGCGATCTCGGTGATGGAGGCGGCTGCCGTCGCCTGTGTGGTGACCGTCGGAACCGTCGTTTCGGGAGGGGTCGCGGTCGCGGGGACCACGCGGTTCCCGACGGCCGTCGCCCGGCCGGTGGCCGGAGACCCCCGGAACGACGCGGCGCACGCCATCCGGACCGGCCCGATCTTCAACGCCCCGCAGGGCGGCTCCGCGAAGCGGGACGCGATCGCCGACCAGATCGGCCGCCTGATCGCCGGGACGCCCTCCGGGCAGACGATCACCATCGCGATGTACCACTTCGCGAGCCTGGACACGGCCGCGCAGCTGGTGGCCGCGAATCGCCGAGGCGTCCACGTCCAGGTGGTGCTGGACCACGAGTCCACGGCGTACACCGCGTACCGCACGCTGCGCCGCCTGGGGCACAACACCCGTAAGCGGTCGTGGGTCGTCGTGTGCGGCCGGAACCGCGGCTGCATCGGGCCGGCTTTCAACCACAACAAGTTCTTCCTCTTCTCCTCGACGCTGGGAACGCGGGACGTGGTGGTGCAGACCTCGGCCAACGCCACCGACGGCGCTCGCGACACCCAGTGGAACGACGCCCTGATCATCGAGGACGCGGGGGTCCGCGCCGGCTACCAGGGCTATTTCAACGACCTCGCCGCCCAGCACGCCAACGCCGACTACCACCGCACCGTCCAGTCCGGGCCGTACCGGATCGACTTCTTCCCCTGGGCGAAGGGCGACCCGATCAGCGACGCCCTCGACAAGGTGTCGTGCGAGGGCGGCACCCGTCTCCGGGTCAGCCTGGGCCACTTCACGTGGGCGCCGATCGCCCAGCGGCTGTGGAAGCTCGACGACGCGGGCTGCCGCGTGCAGGTGGTGTTCGACCGGATCGGCCGGCGGGCGGCGCGCCGCATGACGAAACCGAAAGGCCGGAACGGCGGCCCGGAGATCCGCTACCTGTCGGAGAACGCCCGCGTCTACGCCCACTCGAAGTACCTGCTGATCGACGGCGGCTACGAGGGCAAGCGGCAGAAGGTCGTCTTCACCGGCAGCAACAATTACACGGCCGTCGGCTTCCACGGGCACGACGAAGCGATGATCACCATCGCGGACGGGGCCCTGGAGGACCGGTACGCCGCCAACTTCGACACGCTGTTCGGCCACGCCCACCAGGTCAAGGGCACCGGCCTGGCCTCGGTGCCGGAGGCGGTCCTGGAACAGGACGACGGCCGCCCGACCGGCTCGGTCGAGTGACCCGACCGGGCGGCATGGGTCCGCCTCGGGCGGACGGTGGGTCCGCAGTGGGCCGTACGGGGGCCGGTCAGGCGGACGGGGGTTCGGCGGTGGCCGGTACGGGCCGGTCCTCGGTGGGCTCATCGTCCGTGGTCGCCGGAGCCGGGCCGCCGACGGCGAGGCCGAGGAGGGCGGCGACCACGCACACCACGGCCGTCGCCCAGAAGACGTCGGCGTACTCGGTGTGCAGAGCGGCCTTCACGGCGGCCAGGTAGGCGGCCATGCGGCGGGCGAACTCCGTGGCGGACACGCCGACCGGCAACGGCGTCACGAGGTGCGCGGTGAGCGTGTGGAAGCGGTAGAACCCCCATGCGCTCAGGCCCGCGACGCCGAGCAGCATGCCCATCATCCGGGCGACCACGACGGCGGCCGACGTGACGCCGTGCCGTACGGCGGGGACGGAGCGGAGCGCGACCGACGACAGCGGCGCGATCACCAGGCCCAGGCCCAGGCCGGCGACGGCCAGGTCCGCGTCCACCCGTGAGACGGCGAACAGCCCCAGGTCGTAGTGGGCGGCTTCGGCCCGGAGCGGCCAGGCGGCGATGCGGGCGTAGCCGGCGGCGGCCACGAGCATCCCGCCGGCGACGATCCAGCGTTCGGCGACCCGCCGGGCCAGGAGTCCGCCGGCCAGGGCGGCCACCGCCAGGGGGACGAGGAAACGGGCGAGGAGGACGGCGCCGCCGGTGGAGTTCCGGCCGAGGAGCGTCTGTGCGATCAGCTGCATGTCGACCAGCGTGATCATCAGGGCCGCTCCGGAGAGCAGGCTCACCCCCAGGACGGCGAACAGGCCGCCGCGCCGCGCGCCGCGCAGATCGAGCAGCCGGGTCCGGGCACGTGTCTCCCAGGCCGCGAACACGGCGATCACCACGCCGCCCGCGGCGACACACGGCACGCCCCATGAGGGCAGCGCGGATCGCTGCGGGTCCGGGTTGTACAGGCCGGCGACCAGCAGGCCCAGCCCGGCGGCGAGCAGCAGCCCGCCGACGACGTCGACGCGCGTCGCGCTGGACGGGCGCCCGCGCGGCACGGCCCACCACACCGCCGCCATCGCCAGCAGCGTGATCGGGATGTTGACCCAGAAGATGCCGCGCCAGCCGATCAGGGCGGCCACGCCCGCCCCGTACAGCGGGCCGAGCACGCTGCCCAGCTCCTGCAGGGCGCCGACGCCGCCGAGGATCGCCGGGCGGCGGCGTTCGTCCCACAGGTCGCCCGCCAGCGCCATCGTGATCGGCAGCAGGGCCCCTCCGGCGAGCCCCTGCAGGCCGCGCCCGGCGATCAGCACGGACAGCGAGCCGGCGAGCGCCGTCACGGCCGACCCCACCGCGAACCCCGCCAGACAGGCCTCCACCATGATCCGGCGGCCGAACCGGTCCGAGAGCATCCCCAGCAACGGCATGCCCGCGACGTAGCCGAGCAGGAACGCCGTGATGACCAGACTGGCGTGCTCGATGTGGTTCACCGGCACGCCCAGATCGCCGACCATCGTCACCAGGACGGTGACCACGACGTACGCGTCGATGGCGGCGAGCAGGACGACCACGCCGCCGACGCCGAGGGCGAGCCGCCGGGAGCCACCCGGGTCCATGGCGGTCACTGGGCCGGTGCGGTGATCGAGAACGGTTTGTTGAAGTCCGTGAAGGTGACCGTCGCCGTGCCGGGCTTACCGCCGTCCTTGGGCGGCACCTTCACGTCGGCCTTCAGCACGTGGTGGTCGGCCTTGGAGATGAACAGCTCCGCCGGCGTGTCGGCCGAGATGCCCGGGACCAGCCGGGACAGCGGCGCCTGGGCGAGTGTCGCGTCGACCCGGTAGCAGTCCTGCCCGGCGACCTTCTGCCTGCCCTTCGTGCTCGGGTTCTTCGCGGTGGTCAGCAACTGCACGAGCCCGCGGTTCGGGTCGAGCACGGCCGAGGGATCGTAGATCCCCGCCACCCGGGACAGCGGCTGCTGCTGCCATCCTCCGGTCAGGCCCCGCAGGTGGACCGTCTTGCCGAGGACCACGAAGTCCAGCTGGATCGGCAGGCCCAGCTGGATCGTCTTGACCGAGCCCTGGGCGTTGCCGTTGCGCAGCAGCTTCGCGTCCGCGCTGTCGACCTTGAGCTGCGGAGCGTTGGAGGTGCGCAGGGAGAACGCGAGGCTGGTCACGGCCCGCGTCGCGGTGGCCGCCTGCTGGGTCAGCGTCCCGCCGGGCGGGTTCTTCTCGGACCCGCCTCCGCTGCAGCCGGTTGCCACGGCGGACGCGAGCACGACGAGGCAGGCGACCTTCGCTTGGAAAGATGACATGAAAGGAAACATAGCGCCGCGACGCCCCCGGCCGGCACGGGTATGACGTCAGCGGCCCCGCGTCAGTGGCAACTCTTGAACGTGAAGAATGCGTGTCCGGTGTCCACGGCGAGGATCGCCTGCCCGTAGAAGTGTGAGCCGACGACGAGGGCCGCACCCCGGAACTTCGTGGTCTTTGAGTGCCACAGGACCCGCCCACCGGAGTACTGATAGAATTGCACATCCCCGTTCTTCGCGACTCGGACGAACGCGGACCGGCCGGTGAGGTGTCCCTTGGCCTGCCATGACCAGCAGATCTTCTTCTTGTAGTACAGGTGGATGTCGTAGTGCGTCCCGACGCAGAACTTGGCTGGTCTCGCCGTGCTGGCGGCGTCGGCGATGCAGTGTCCCGCCGTGAGCTTCTTCCCATTGGGCAGTCGGTTGCTCGCCGCGCTGGCCGAGCCGGCACCGATCAAGGTGACCGAGGCCGTGATCGTGCAGATGGCCGTGATGCGAGCGGCCTGCGAACCGATTCCGGGAATACGTGCCATGGTGCAGCCTCCTCGGGAGTGAATTCGACCTCGACGACGTCGCTGAAGCGACACTCGCCGGTGGTCTGGTCGCTATACTTTCCTTCTCTCGCCCCTTTCTTTCGGGATCCGAATCTGGGCGGATCTTAACTGAATTACCGGGCGATAATAAAGGGACTCAGGGCTCATTATTCGGCTGCGGAGATAGGTCCTGTGGCTCTAGAATGCACTTAATGGCAACGTGTATCCTGCTGCCTTTCGCGTCTCGGGCTGTCGTGGCGAGCCCGCGCGGTGGCCGGACGACGGGACCCGGCTTCGTGGCGCCCCCGCGCATGCGAGAGCGACGGTGATCTGGGACCGAGTCGGGCGAATCGCCCGCCATTCGGGCGTTTCGTCCTTACACTCCCGACCGTGGAGAACCACGCCGAGGTTCTGGTCGTCGACGACGACCCCATGGTGGCCGAAGTGGTCACCGCGTACCTGACACGCGCGGGCCTCCGGGTCCGCCGCGCCGCCGACGGGCCGTCGGCGGTCGCGTCGGCCGAGGCGCACCTCCCGGACCTCGTCGTCCTCGACCTGATGCTGCCGGGTCTCGACGGCTTCGAGGTCTACCGCCGCATTCGCGAACTCGGGCCGGTCCCGGTCATCATGCTGACCGCGCGCGGCACCGAGGGCGACCGGGTGCGCGGGCTCGAACTCGGGGCGGACGACTACGTGACCAAGCCGTTCAGCCCCCGGGAACTCGTCCTGCGGGCGCGGTCGGTGCTCCGCCGCGCGCATCCCGCCCCGCCGGAGGAGCAGGAGACGCCTCCCGTCCCCGAGATCCGGATCGTCGGCGACCTCACGCTCGACGCCGCGGGCCGCCGCGCCGTCAAGGCCGGAGAGACGCTGACGCTGACGAGCCGGGAGTTCGATCTGCTCGGCTTCTTCGCCGACCACCCGGGGCAGGTCTTCACCCGGACCGAGCTGCTGCAGCACGTCTGGGGCTGGGAGTTCGGCGACGAGTCGACCGTCACGGTCCACGTACGGCGGCTCCGCGAGAAGATCGAGGACGACCCGCACCACCCCCGCCTCATCGCCACGGTCTGGGGCGTCGGCTACCGATTCGACCCTCCCGGCGGCGAGGACGACCCATGAGCGACGACCTGCGCGTCATCCTGCTCGGCGGTGGCTCGGCCGCTGCGGTCGGGCTCGTGGGCATGGCGGTCATGCGGGCGGTACGCGGCCGGTCCCTGCGCCTCGCGCTGTTCGTCCTGGTGGTCGCCAGCGTGCTGGCGATGATCACGGGCACGGTCGTCGCGGCCGAGGAGATGTTCATCTCCCCGGAGGACTTCGGCGTCGTGCTGACCGTCTGCATCGCCGCCGGGGTCGTTACCTCGGCCATGGCTCTGCTGCTGGCGCGTGCCATGGTCGCCGACAGCCGTACGCTGCGCCGCGCGGTGCGGGCCCTGGGGTACGGAGCCGCGCCGGGCGCCGACGGGAGCCTCTCCACGGCGGAGATGGGCGAGCTGAGCAGAGAGCTCAGCCTTACCAGCCAGCGGCTGGCCCGGGCCCGGGAGCGCGAGCGCAGCCTCGAACGGTCCCGCCGGGACCTCGTCGCCTGGGTCTCGCACGACCTGCGGACGCCGCTGGCGGGCCTGCGGGCGATGGTGGAGGCCCTGGAGGACGGCGTCGCCCCCGAGCCGGCCCGCTATCACACGCAGATGCGCCTCGCCGTCGACCGCCTGTCCGGAATGGTCGACGACCTGTTCATGCTGTCGCGCATCCACGCCGGGGCGCTCGCCCTGTCCCCGGAGTGGGTCACCCTCGCCGACCTGGTCGATCAGGCGGTGGCCGGGACCAATCCGCTGGCCCGCGCGCAGGGCGTCATGCTCGGCGCGGAGATCAGCGAGCCGGTCGTCGTACGGGCCGACGTCCGGGAACTCAATCGGGCCCTGACCAACCTCGTGGTCAACGCGATCCGGCACACGCCGTCCCCCGGATCGGTGCTCGTCGAGGCGGGCCGGCTCGATCGCCATGCGGTGCTGTCGGTGTCCGATGCGTGCGGCGGCATCCCGCCGGACGACCTGGGCCGGGTCTTCGACGTCGCGTGGCGCGGGACCGCCGCGCGTACGCCGGAGCCGGACTCCGGGGCGGGCCTGGGCCTGGCGATCGTCCGTGGCATCGTCGAGGCGCACTCGGGCGCGGTGGAGGTGCGCAACACGGATCGCGGCTGCCGTTTCGAAGTCCGGATTCCGCTGTCCAGCGCGCCGTACGGACGCTAAGGGGTCGAGAGCGTCCTCGGCGTGTAGTGGTCGTCGAGCCATGCACTCTGCAGGACCATCGACACCATTTCCGGATAATGTTCGCGGATCACCGCCCTTACGCGGTCGTCCTTATAGAGGCGGCCGCAGGCCTGGCACGGATGAGCGTAGCGGCCTTCCCAGTCGATCTCCGGGTCCTTCTCCGCCGCCCACGCGAGAATGCGCTCGGGCCCGAAGTAGTGGAGCCACAATTTGAGGAAGTCCTCTTCGGAATCGGCGATCGCCCGTTCGAGGAAGTCATCGCCCTCGGCGACGACCGGATTCAGTTCGGCGACCGTCCGCAGGCCGAGTCCGCAGCAGGCGCCGACCCTCCCGTCGGCCTGGATCGTATAGGTCTGGAGGACGTGGTCACAGCCGCGCCGCGAGTGCAGCGTCGCCGCGTCGACGGTCGATCCATCCGCGTAGTCGCCGGTCCGCTCGGGGTCCAGCGGCATCCAGGCGCTCTCGTTCGTCCTGATCAGAGCGGCGTCTTCCCCCAGCGCCCGGACCAGTGGATGCGTGCGGATGGTGTCGGCGGTGACCGCGCGTCGCCGCCGCAGTTCGATCATGACCACGACCGGGAGGCCGGCGTGGACCGCGGCGACCGACGCGTGGACCACCCGCTCCACCGGGACGAAGCGGATGTGCTCGTCGCCGGTGCTGTAGTTGATCTCGTCGAGGCCCGCGTCGATTAGCTGCCGGAGCCGGTCGCGCGCCCGTTCCGGCGTCGCGGCCCAGTGGGCGTTGGTCACCAGCCTCGTCGGCAGGCCCAGCTCACGGGCGTACGACAGGCCGGTGAGCAGATCGCGCCAGCGCAGGGTGGCCTCGCCACCGGTGAACACGACGTTCGCGAACCCCAGCCGGTGCGCCTGGGCGATCGCGGACGTGATCACCTCGATCGGGAGCCGTCCGCGCGCCTTGGGACTGCTCAGCGTGCCGCAGTCCGTACACGCCGCCGTGCAGGTGAACGTCGGCATGATCGACAGCGTCTTCCGCCCGCCGACGACGTCGTTCGTCGCGCTCATTCGCATCGTCCGCGAACGCGCGCCAGGAAGCCGTGGATGCCGAAGCGCAGGCCGGCGGGGTCGATGGCCGGTTCCGAGCCGCAGCCGGCGCCGCCGGTGGTGAAGGTCGTGCTCGTGCTGACACTCGCGGAGGAACTGGTCGAGGTGTGGGAGCTGAAGCTCGTCGAACTGGACACGCTCGCGGACGCGTGCGAGATCGTGGCGCGCCCGGCGTCGTCCATCGCGTCCGCCGAGGTGAGCCGGGGGTCGCGAAGCAGAGCCCGTAGACGGGGCGAGCGCAGGGCGCCGACCAGCAGTGCGTTGGCCGAGGACGACCGCTGCGGCGTGGGACTCCAGCCGGCCTCCCGCGCCAGGGTCGCCGCCGGGTCGTCGAGGAACCGGGCCTCGGCATCGGGGTCAGCAGCGAGTTGCCGGAAAAGCCGGAGAACGTCCATTCGGGTGATCGATCCGGTCAGCACGAGCGGCTTCGCGGATGGGGAGGAACCGGGGAGGGTCGGCATCGAAGATCCCCTATCTCGGGAGTTCGAAATCGGTCTCTCGTAGAGTAAGTTCGGCAATTGTCGCGAGGGAAATAGTGTTTGCTTATCGCAGCGAGAAGATTTTGTTACGCCAGGTTCGTGGACCCGAAACCCCGGGAGTGGCCCCATGGAACTCCGGCATCTGCGTTCATTCCTCGCCGTCGTCCAGGAACGCAACTTCACTCGCGCGGCTCGCAGTCTTCACCTCACCCAGCCTGCGCTCAGCCAGCACATCCGTGCTCTCGAACGCGAGATCGGCGGAGCCCTCTTCATCCGCGACAGCCACCGGGTTCGGCTGACCGCCGCGGGCGAGGCCCTCGAACGGCCCGCGCGGGACATCCTGCGGTCCGCGGCGCACGCGCTCGACCTGGCCCGTGCCGCGGCGAGCGGCCGGTCCGGCACCGTACGGGTCGGTCTGTTCGCCGGCGGCGCCGCCGAACTGACCGCGCCGATCCTCGAGGCCTACACGGCGCGGTATCCGTCCGTACGACTCACGCTGGTCGACCTTCCACCGCACAGGGCCGAGACCGCCCTGCGCGACGAGATCGTCGACGTCGCGCTGCTGCGCCCGCCGATCGACACCGAACTCCTGACCGCGACCACGCTGTTCCAGGAACCCCGCGTACTCGCGATCTCACGCCGGCACCCGCTGGTCGACGACGGCGTGGTCTCCATCCCGACCTACCTCGACCTGCCGGTGCCGTCGATCCCCACCGAGATGCCGCGTCACTTCCAGGACTTCTGGCTGTTCTCCGACCACCGCAACGGCGAAACGCCGCGCTTTCACGGCGAACTGGTGGAGACGGTCAGCGAGGCGCTGCACTTCACCCTGGTCACCCCGGACGCCTGCCTGGCGGTGGCGGCGTCGACCCCGCGCGCGATGAACATCGGCGGCCTGGTGTACCTCCCTATTCTCGGTGCGGAGCCGTGCGAGGTGGCCGCGGTCAGCCGCCGAGGCGATGACCGCGGCCTGGTCACGGACTTCCATCGGATCGCCCGCCAGGTCTGCGCCGACCTGATCGACCTGGTGCCCGAGGCGTCCCTGCCCGGCGCGGTCTGACCGCTCCGTCACCGCGGAGATGACGCCGTCGCCCGCGCGGCGGCGAATTATTACGAGATTCGAACGCGGCGCCGGATGAGCCCTGCGGGCATCGGCCGCTCCCTACATTCCTCAGCGGCACCACCGGTGCGTGAGCGCGGATTCTCACGGGGGGCGACCGCGCACCGAGGTCCAATCCAGGCGGCCCCCACCGGGCCGCGTACGACGGACGAAGGAGCGACCCCGTGAAGACATCGACGAAGGTCACCGGCCTGGCCTTGGCCGGTCTCACCACCGCCGGCGCGGCGATCGCCGTCATCGGGACCGGCTCGTCAACGCCGGCGGCCCGCAACGTCAGCGAGAGCCGTCACTACACCGGCACGGCCTCCGGCAACGCCGACCAGGCCGCGAGCCGGTCCTCCGATACGAGCGGGCGTCGACAAAGACCCGCGGCCGTGGTGCTGACGCCCCGCTACGCCGTCACCAACGTGCGGATGGGGCACTCCGCCGCGGTCCTGCGGAAGATCGGGCATCGGTGGCGCGTCGTGGGCACCCTGCGCTCGACCGACCGGAGGGTCTGGGGCGCCACCGTCGCCGTCCGCCGCACGACCACGGTGGTCGCGGTCGTGGGACGTCACGCCTTCGCCCTCGTGGTCCCGCCGCGCTCCGTCGTGGTCGTCGCCGACAACGGCCGGATCGGCGTGGTCGGATGGCGCTTCCTCAAGAAGGTCAGAGTGACGACGCCGACCCCGACGGCCTCCCCGACGACCGCGACCCCGACCCCGACCCCTGTCCCGTCCGGCTCGCAGTCTCCGGTCGTCGGCGGCCTGCAGAACCGGGTCTCCACGAAATGGTGACGCGCCGCCGAGCGTGACCTGAACGAGGTCATCGGACGACCGCCGCGGAACACGCCGCGCCCCCACCATCTCCCGAGAGGACTCCGAATGTCGTTTATGGAAAGGTCGAACTGGAAGGACCCGAACCACCCGCGGCGGCTCCGATTGTTCATCCCGCTCGCGGTGGCACTGGTCCTCGCCGCCGGCACGGCCGTGGCTCTCACCACAAAGATGGGGCTCACCGCGTTCGGCGCCTCACCCGGGTGCCCGAGCGCGAGCGCCACCGCCGCCCCGAGCGGGCGACCGCCCCGCACGGGCCCCGGCCGCCGCCGGCTCCCGCACAAGGGCGCCGAAGAGGTGAAGGTCGGGACCAGCCCCGCCGCCTCGCCGACCGGCGGTGCGACGGCGGACCCGGGCACCATGCCCTCCGCCGGAGCGCCGAGCGCGGACCCCGGCACCGGCGCTCCCTCCGCGAACGCCCGGGCCGCCACCCCCCTCGCGGCGAACGTCTCAACGTCCGCCGATCCCGCCGGCACCGCCATGCCCGACGCGCAGCCGTCGGCGGGGACCGCCGCGCCCGGCGCCGGGACGATGCCGAGCGCGGGCGGCTCGCCGGGAACGGCCATGCCGGATCCGAGCGTGAGCGCGGCACCGGGCAGCGCGGCCCCGAACCACCGTAAGAAGCCCAGCCCGACCCCGAGCTCCTGCCCGACCCCGACGGGCGGCGCGGGCGGGGGCGGCGGGCAGGCGGCCGACCCCAACGCGAACTGCACGCTCGTCGTCCCCGCCAATCCGCTCAGCGCGCGTGGCCTGGCCACGCCCTACCAGCTGACCGCCACGAACGCGGCGATGGGCCCCTGCAACGAGGCGAACGTCAACCAGTCGGCGTTCGTCCAGGCGACGGTCATCGACCCGGCGACCGGCAAGCTGTCGGTCTACAACCCGCTCGTGATCGACCAGGGAACGCAGCCGGCCGCCGCGCCGGTCACGCCGACCCTCCCGGCGGGCGCGGTCGTCGGCATCTGGTTCGGGTACAACGGCGCGAACCTGACCCTGCGCGGCGCCGGCCTGCAACAGGGCAGGTGCGTGAACGGTCTGAACGGCTCGGTCTTCGGGCAGTTCGCGTACTGCAACGCCCCGGCGTTCTTCCGGGCCGCCAACGCCGCGATCAAGGGCGGGATGCTGACCGTGCCGGCGCTCGGAACGGCGAAGGACGGCATGCCGTGCATGTCGACGCGCGACTTCGCGCTCATCGACCAGGACCAGAGCGACAACGTCACGGCGACGTACCTGACGACCGGGAACGGGCGGATCGCGCAGAACACCGCGGCGAACAAGGGCCGCCTGGCCGGGGCCCAGACTCTGTCGAACCCCAGCGACAACGCGCTGCTCGACGTCTTCGTCGACCCGGCCCTCGGCTGTACGCCGTGGACGGCACCCGACCTCGCCAACCCGGGGACGGTGACGACGTCTCTGGCCATGGACGAGCTTCAGGCGGCCGCCCACCAGGCCGCGCCGAGCGCGCTCGTCCCGATGAACGACCCGATGACCATGGTGAACAACCAGATGAGCGCGGCGAAGAACAACCTGTACCGGGCCGGGGCCGACCAGGCCGCCCAGCCCGCGGGACAGACCCCTGCGGCGTACTGCCGGATGATGGACACCATCCAGGCGGCCCGCCTGCAGAAGGACATGCAGATGCTGGCGGCCCAGGCCAGCCCCATGCCCGCGGCGGCGAACAGCCTCTTCACCTTCCTGGGGATGCGGCTGCAGCAGTCGTTCGGCAACCTCAACTGCCAGAACTTCGGCCTGACCAACCCGGTCGCGAAGCTCACCATGAACGGCAACGTCGTCACCGCCGTCACCTTCGCCGGGAACCAGAACGGCAACGGAGGCAACCAGGGCGGCAATAACGGAGGTAACCAGGGCGGTAAGGGCGGCAATCAAGGCGGTAACGGCGGAAAGGGCCGGCCGCAGCACCACGGGCCGCCACCGCAGAACTGACCGCCCATCCGGGCGCTGAGGACCCGTCGTCGACGGTGAACCTCCGCCCACCGTCCCGGCCGGACCCGTCCCCCCGGCCGGGACGGCCGCGTCTTCACCGGAAATAGGCTGGCCCGAGATGAGGCGAAAGGGGCACGCGATGGCAGCCGTTCCCAGCGATCCCGAGTCGGTGTTCACCTATGGCGCTCCGCACCTGAAGTTCGGTCCCGGCGCGTCCGGCGAGATCGGCTTCGACCTGGCCCAGTACGGCGTACGGCGGGCGCTGATCGTCACCGACCCGGGCGTCGCCGCGACCGGCGCCCCGGAGCGGATCGCCGACCGGATGAAGAAGTACGGCATCGAGACCGCGGTGTTCGACGAGGTCCACGTCGAACCCACCGACGCGAGCCTCCGCCACGCCGTCGACCGGGCGCGCGAGTCCGGCCCCTGGGACGCGTACGTCGCCGTCGGCGGCGGGTCGAGCATCGACACCGCCAAGGCGATCAACCTCCTCACCACGAACGACGGGGAGCTGACGGACTACCTCAACCCTCCGATCGGCGCGGGGCGAGCCCCCGCGAGGCCGCTGCTGCCCCTGGTCGCCGTGCCCACGACGACCGGCACCGGCGCCGAGAGCACGACCGTCTGCGTCCTCGACGTCCTCGAGCTGAAGGTCAAGACCGGTATCAGCCATCCACGGCTCCGGCCCGCCCTCGCCGTCGTCGACCCGGACCTGACGGTCACCCAGCCGGCGGGCGTGACGGCGTCGGCGGGTATGGACATCGTCTGTCACGCGCTGGAGAGCTACACGGCCCGGCCGTACACCTCCTATGAGCGCAAGGCACCGGAGCAGCGGGTCCCGTACTGCGGCGCCAACCCGGTCGCCGACATGTGGTCCGAGCGCGCGCTGGACCTGATCGCCGGATCGTTCCGCGCCGCCGTACGGGACGGGAGCGACGCCCGCGCCCGGGCCGACATGGCGCTCGCCGCCACCTTCGCCGGCCTCGGCTTCGGCAACGCGGGCGTGCACATTCCGCACGCCGGCGCGTACCCGATCGCCGGCCGGGTCAGGGAGTTCCGCCCGGACGGCTACCCGGGGGAGGAGCCGCTCGTCCCGCACGGCATGGCGGTGGCGCTGACCGCGCCGGAGGCGTTCCGGTTCACCTTCGACGCCTGCCCGGAGCGGCACCTGCGGGCGGCCGCGTTGCTCGACCCCGCGCTGGAACGCCCCGACGACCCGGCCGAACATCTGCCGGCGGCGTTGCTGCGCCTGATGCGGGACATCGGCCTACCCGACGGGATCGGCGGTGTCGGCTACACCGACGCCGACGTGCCCGACCTGGTCGACGGGGCGATGAAGCAGCGCCGGCTGCTGGAGACGGCGCCGCGGCCGGTGACCGGCGAGGACCTGGCCGGCGTCTTCCACCGTTCGATGACTCTGTGGTGAGGTTCGCCCGACCCGGCCCCGCCTGGTCTTGGCCGGGTGGTGACCGATCCATGCGTTTCCCCCGGTAGGGCGCCCACTAGGGTCGGGGTGAGGACGGTCGTACGTCCCTCCGCTCCCGCGCGGTCACGATTCGAGATTCGGGGGGATCCGTGAACGCGGTGGATCGAGCGCAGCCCTACGTGCTGTCGCTCTTCCGGATCATCGTTGCCTTCCTGTTCGTCTGCCACGGCCTGGCGTCGCTGTTCGGCGTGCTGGGCGGGGCGCCTGGCCGCGGCGGTGCGCTGCCGGTCGGGAACTGGCCCTACTGGTGGGCGGCCCTGATCGAGTTCGTCGCGGGTGTGCTGGTCCTGGTCGGCCTCGGCACCCGCGTGGCGGCGCTGGTCTGCTCGGGAACGATGGCCTTCGCCTACTTCTCCGTGCACCAACCTCGAGCGCTCTTCCCGATCCAGAGCGAAGGAGACCTCGCCGTACTGTTCTGCTGGGCCTTCCTCCTGGTGGCGGTCTTCGGCTCCGGGCCCTGGGCGCTGGACCGGCTGGTCGCCCCGGCCATGCGCCGCCGCTTCTCCGGATGACCCGGATGACCCCGCTCACCCGCCGAGCGGGTGCCCGGTGGTGGCGTCGACGTGATCCGGCAGCGGGTCGTGACGATCGCCGACCGAGAGCGTCGACGTCGGCTCGAACATGAGGATGGCCGCCCCCGCCGGTGCGGACGGTTTGTGCTCCACTCCGCGCGGTACGACGAACACCCCGCCGGCGGGCAGGGTCACGACCCGCTCGCCGGATCCGCTGCCCGCTCCGTCGCGCAGGGCGATCGTCAGTTCGCCGTCCAGGACGAGGAAGAATTCGTCGGTGGTGTCGTGGGCGTGCCAGACGTGGTCACCCGCGACCTTGGCGATCCGGACGTCGTAGTCGTTGACCTGGGTGACGATGCGCGGGCTCCACAGGGCGTCGAACCCGGCGAGCGCGGTCCGCAGGTCGATCGGTTCATTCGTCATGGCGACCAGCCTGGCCGGTGACGGGCGCCGCGCGTGAGTGATAGGAATCGCACATGCCGCAAGAATCCTCGCACGACGGCGCCGGCCGGGAAGCCGCAGGTTCCCTGGGCCGCTCGCGGCGTGGGCGGCCGCACCGGGTCGTGATGATCGTCGATGCGGGCTCCAACCCGTTCGAGATGGGCATCGCCACGGAGATCTTCGGCCTGCGCCGTCCGGAGCTGGACGTCGCTTGGTACGACTTCACGCTCTGCGCCGCGAGCCGGCCGTCCGGATGCACGCGGGGATGTTCACCCTGTCCGGCGTGGCCGGTCTGGAGGCCGCCGACCGGGCGGACACGATCATCGTCCCGAACCGGCCCGACCCGTACGTCGCCCCCGCCCCGCCCGTGCTGGCGGCGATCCGGCGGGCCGCCGCGCGGGGCGCCCGGCTGGTGAGCTTCTGCACGGGCACGTTCGCGCTGGCCGCCGCCGGGGTCCTCGACCGCCGCAGGGCCACGACGCACTGGCGCTGGGCCAAGCTGTTCGCCGCCCGCCACCCCGACGTACGGCTCGTCCCGGACGTCCTCTTCGTGGACGACGGCGACGTCCTCACCGCGGCGGGCAGCGCGGCGGCCCTGGATCTTGGCCTCTACCTGGTTCGCCGCGACCACGGAGCGGAGATCGCCAACGCGGTGAGCCGCCGTCTGGTGTTCGCCGCGCACCGTGACGGGGGCCAGCGCCAGTTCATCGAACAGCCCGTCCCGTACGTCCCGGACGCGTCGCTCGCGCCGGTGCTCGCGTGGGCGCGGGAGCACCTGGACCGGCCGCTCACCGTCGCGGACCTAGCGACGCGCGCCGCGGTCAGCCCCGCGACCCTGCACCGGCGTTTCCAGCGCGAGTTCGGCACCACGCCGCTGGCCTGGCTCACCGCCGAACGGGTCACGCTGGCCTGCCGGCTGCTCGAACGCGGCGAGACACGGTTGGAGGCCGTCGCCCGCGCCACCGGCCTCGGAACCGGCGCGAACCTACGGATCCAGCTACGCCGACGAGCCGGCCTCAGCCCGTCGGCGTACCGCCGCCGGTTCGGCCCGGCCGACCGAACGGCCGCGCCCGAGCCGAGCTGACCGGTCTTGGCCCGTCGGCGCACGACCACCGGTTCGGCCCGGCCGAGGGAACGACCTCCGACCTCCGACCTCCGACCTCCGATCGCCGATCGCCGATCGCCGGGAGCCGGGGCGACCGACGGTCAGCGGCCACGCCAGTCGAGGCAGACGACGACGGCGTCGTCGGCGAGTTGGGTGCCCCGGTGCCGTTCGATGAACCGCTGCAGCAGCGTGCGCACCACGTCCGGCGGAGGCTGGAGCCGCGCGTCGCCAAGGTCCCGCAGCAGGAACTCCGCCGCGTAGTCCGCGCCGGCGCCGGGCAGGCGCGCGCCGTGGACCCCGTCGCTGACGACGACGATCCGGTCCCCGGGAAGCAGCCTGAACTGCTCCTCGGTGTAGGGGGTGTCGCCGAACATCCCCAACGGCAACTGCCGTTCGAGCGACACCTGCTCGACCGAGCCGTTCCGCAGCCGGTAGACCACGGGGGAGCCGGCGTCGATCGCCGTGACCATGCCGGTCGACAGCTCGATGTCGAGCAGCAGCGTGGCGACGTACTGCCGGCCGCCGTACTGGCGGAAGATCGTCTCGTCGGCCAGCCCGCACTGCTCGACGAGGTCACCGCCGGACCTCCGGGCGTTGCGCAGGGCGTTCACGGCGAGCTGGGTCAGCAGCGACGACGCCGTGCCCTCGCCCATGCCGTTGGTGACCGACACCACCAGGGTGTCCCGGGCGGCGCTCCAGTCGAAGTTATCCCCGGCCACGGCATAGGCGGGCTCGAGCTGGCCGGCGAACTCGTACTCGGGCGCCCACCCGGTGCGTCCGGGCAGCAGGTCCCACTGCATCTCGGCGGCCAGAGTCAGGCGCTCCCGGCGGCGGGCCCGCCGGTAGCGGTCGGTGGCGCGGTCGGCGATCTCCAGCGCACGGCTCAGTGTCGCGGCGAGCTCCACGAGCTCGGCCAGCCGCTCGGCGGACGGTGGTTCGGGCAGCGTGATGCGCAGCACACCCTGCCGATTGCCCAGGACGATCAGCGGGAGATGCAGCAGCCGGCGGGTGCCCGGGGACGCCGCCGGAGGCGGCTCGATCAGGGGCTCGCCGGTGGCGAGGGCCCGGCCGCTCGGGCTGCCGGCCAGCGCGATCGGCGCTTTCCCGGACGCCACCGGCTGCAGAAAGGCCATCCGGTAGTCGATCAGGTAGATCTCCGCCGCCTCGGCGTCGCACAGCTCCCGGATCGTCTCCTCGGCCACGTCCGCGAGGTTGTGGGGTGCGGCGAGCCACAGCTTGCGTTCGGCGTCGCGCGCGGTGAGGCGGTCCGCAGAACCCCCGTGGCCAGGCTGTTCATCCGTCATGGCGATCCGTCTTTCCGACGTGGAGTATGCGAAAGTGTGACCATGGCCAGTCCGCACCAGCCCATCGACCGGCAGGCTGCCATCGTCGAAGCGTATGCGGCGGCGTTGGTGGACACCTGGGACAGAGCGCAGGAGTCGGCAGGTTTCGGGGTCTCGGCGACGCAGTTGAGAGCGCTCGCCATCATCGAACGTAACAACGAGATGTCCATCAGCGCGCTCGCCGGCGAGCTGGGCACGTTGCTGTCGTCGGCGAGCCGGTTGTGTGACCGGCTCGAGGCGGCGGGGCTGATCGCCCGGGACACGGACCTGGATGATCGCCGGGCGGTGGCCGTCTCGTTGAGCCGCAATGGCAAGGCGGTGTTCGCCCAGCTCCGTGAGCGCCGCCAGGCGGCGTTCGCCCACGTGCTGCGCGAGATGCCGCCGACGGCGCGCCAGGCGCTCATCGAGGGACTGGGGGGCTTCCAGGCGGTGGTCGACACCCCTCCCGCCGATGACCAGACCTCCACCGCGCTGGCTTTATCGGAACGCGGACGCAGACGCCTCCACCATCGGGTCACGTCGCCGACGCGACGGCATGGGCGGCACGGCCGCCCGTACGGCGTCCGCCGCCGGGCCTCCGGCTGACCGAAGGTGGATCGCGATCGGGCGGATGCCGATGGCTCAGGACGACCGTCCGTCTGACCGAAGGCGGATCGCGATCGAGCCGACTCCGACGGCCCAGGACGACCGTCCGGCTCAGCGTAGGTGGATCGTGACCAGGCAGGTGTCGTCATTGGTGTTGGCGCTGGTGCCGCCGAGCAGGTGGTCGCTGAAGCTCTCCGCGTCGGCGACCGGCCGGTCGGCGAGGTGGATGAGCGTCTCGAGGGCTTCGTCGAGGGGCACGTCCCGGCGTTCGATCAGCCCGTCGGTGAAGAGCAGGAGCGCGTCGCCGAGCTCCAGCACCGTGGTGGTCTCCTCGTAGCCGGCGTCCGGGGACAGGCCGAGGAGGAAACCCGCGGGCAGGGGCAGCAGCCTGGCCTGCCCGTCCCGGACCAGGACCGGTGGCAGGTGGCCCGCCCGCGCCCAGCGAAGTGAGCGCGTGCCCGGGTCGTAGAGAGCGCAGATCGCGGTCGCGAACGTCCCACCGGTCAGGTGGTAGGCGACGTTGTTCAGCATCCCGAGCAGTTCGCCGGGGCCCGTACCGGTGATCGCCAGGCCGCGCAGGCTGTTGCGCAGGGCGATCATCCCCGTCACCGCGTCGAGCCCGTGGCCGGCGATGTCGCCGACCACGAGGAGGACCTTCTTCCCGGGCAGGACCAGGGCGTCGTACCAGTCCCCGCCGACGAGGTGCCCCTCCCCGGCGGGCCGGTAGCGGACGGCGACGTCGAGGCCGGCCGCGCTGACCGGATGCACGGTCGACGGCATGATCGCCTGTTGCAGGTGCACGGCCAGGCGTTCCTGATCGTCGGCGCGCTGTTCGGTGTCGGCGAGCCGGTCCTGCGTCGCGGCGAGGGCGACCTCGGAGTGGTACCGCGCCGACACGTCCTGGTACGCGCCGCGGATCGCCACCACCGAGCCGGCCGGGCCGATGACGGGCTCGGCGAACGCCCGGATCTGGCGTACGGACTCGTCGGCGCGGACGAGCCGGAATGTCGCGACGGCGGGCCGGCCGCCGTTCACGAGCTGCTCGCGGAATCGCCGTACCGTCTCCAGGTCCTGCGAGGGAACGTGCCGGTGCAGCTCGTCGAGGCCGACGGGTCCTGCGGAGGACGGCAGTCCGAACAGCGCGAACGCCTGGTCGGTCCACATCACCCGGCCGCTGAGCAGGTCCTGCTGCCAGGCGCCGATCCCGCCGAGTCGCTGCACCCGTTCGAGCAGGGCGCCGGCCGGGTCGATCCGGTCGTCGGCCCGCCAGGTCAGCGCGAGGCGGTCGAAGATCCGGGCGATCCGCACGGGCACCTCGGTGCCGTCCTCGGCCGGCCACTGCGCCTCGGCCGGCCCGCCGGTCGCCAGGACGCGGAAGCCCACCTCCAGCGGCCCCCCGGCCAGCGCGGTCCGCGGGAACACGTCCGACAGGTGCCGTCCCAGCAGGTCGCGGCCGGAGTAGCCGGTCGTCCGCGAGACCTCCCGCCCGATCCGCTCGATCCGCAGGTCGACGGGCCGCCCGGCGACGTCCCGTACGGGGCTCAGCAGCAGGAACGACGCGCTCAGAGCGTCGAGCACGCCCGCGGCGTCGAGCACCCGGTCGTCGTCGGCCGGCCGGGGCCGCCCGCCGAGGGTCCGCGCGCACACCTGGGCGAGCGCGGTCAGCTCGGAGCGTACGGTCCGGGTGAAGGTCCGCCGCGGAGCCGCCCAGCGGATCTCCAGGATCCCGGCGCACCCGTCCTCAGTGGTCAGCGGCAGGACGGCGCGCGCCCCGTCCTCCTCAGCGGCGGTGAGCGGCAGGACCCGGTCCGGTCGGCCGGTGCCGCCCGGCGGGACCCGGTCCGGTCGGTCGATGCCGCCCGGCCACCAGATCGCCGCGCCGCCGTGTACGACGCGTTGCTGCAGGCTGTCCATCTGCGGGGGGATCCGGCGCCAGTGACTGCGGTCGAGGGACTCGAGTCCGGCGCCGCCGACGAGCTCGAGCGCGCCGTCGGGTCGCAGCACCCACAGCGCGGCCGCCACGGCGCCCGCCAGCGACAGGGTCTCGTCGAGGAGCGCGGTCGCCATCTCGTCGCCGTCCCCGGCGTGCACGACGGCGAGCTCGGCCAGGCGGGGCGCGGCGGGGGACCGGTCCTCGGCTGCGGCCCGCCGGGCCGCCTCGGCGAGCGGGTCGTCCGCGGCGAGGTTCACCAGGTCGGCCGCGAGGTCGATCAGTGACATGCCGGTGCCGGCCGCGAGGCGCGCCAGGTGGCCGAGCGCTTCGGCGGGCGAGCAGCTCAGCCGGTCCACGAGGATGCCCGTCGCGACGTCGGTCAGGGCCCGCGCCGCAGCCCGGTCACGCGTCTTCTCGAGCCGTTCGCGGTGCTCGGCGAGCAGAGCGGTGAGCCGCACGGTGTCATCCGGCGGGACCGTCATGCCGGTGCCGCCGTGTGTACGTTGGACGTCGAACGACGCCCGTGCGATGCGGTCAGGTCAGACCCTTTGTCTCGTCCGGGAGGAGCGGACGGGTCCGGAGCATACCGTCACGTCAAGCGTGGTCCGGGCGTCCCACGGTAACCCTGCCAGTATGGTTGCCATGAGGCAAGTAGATGGCGTCTCTCGTCCGTCACTTGCCTCCGGCACCTTCGCCGGACGATCGGAGTGAGGCATGGCTGAGCCGGATGTCGCAGGATCGGCGCCTCGCGAGCCGGAGGGTGCCGACGAGGCCGCCCTCCGCCGGCTTCTCGCGGGCCTGACGGCCGTCCGCGACGGCGACTTCGGGACCCGTCTGCCCCAGGTCGGCGACGGCCTGATGGACGAGATCGCCGGTGTCTTCAACGGCATGGCCGACCAGCTCTCCCGGTTCACCTCCGAGGTCACGCGCGTGGTCCGCGAGGTCGGCACGGAGGGCCGGCTCGGCGGTCAGGCGCAGGTTCCGGGCGCCTCCGGCACGTGGAAGGGCCTCACCGACAACGTCAACGCCATGGCCGGCAACCTCACCGGGCAGGTGCGCGACATCGCGCAGGTGGCCACCGCCGTCGCCCGGGGTGACCTGTCACAGAAGATCACCGTGGACGCGCGGGGCGAGATCCGCGAGCTCAAGACCACGATCAACACGATGGTCGACGAGCTGTCGTCGTTCGCCGACGAGGTGACGCGGGTGGCGCGCGAGGTCGGCACGGAGGGCCGGCTGGGCGGTCAGGCGCAGGTGCCCGGCGTCGGCGGTACGTGGCGAGACCTGACCGACTCGGTGAACTTCATGGCCGGCAACCTCACCGCGCAGGTCCGGTCGATCGCGCAGGTGGCCACGGCGGTGGCGAACGGCGACCTGTCGCAGAAGATCACCGTGGACGCGCGGGGCGAGATCCTGGAGCTGAAGAACACCATCAACACGATGGTGGACCAGCTGTCGTCGTTCGCCGACGAGGTGACGCGGGTGGCGCGCGAGGTCGGCACGGAGGGCCGGCTGGGCGGTCAGGCGGACGTCAAGGGCGTGTCCGGCACCTGGAAGGCGCTGACCGAGTCGGTCAACGTCATGGCGGCCAACCTGACCGACCAGGTGCGGTCCATCGCCGAGGTGACGACGGCGGTCGCCCGCGGCGACCTGACGCAGAAGATCCGCGTGGACGCGCGCGGGGAGATCCTCGAGTTGAAGGAGACCATCAACACGATGGTCGACCAGCTCTCGGCCTTCGCCGACGAGGTCACCCGCGTCGCGCGCGACGTCGGTACGCAGGGCAACCTCGGAGGTCAGGCCATCGTGCGGGGCGTGTCCGGAACGTGGAAGGACCTCACCGACAACGTCAACGTCATGGCCTCCAACCTCACCGCGCAGGTCCGGTCGATCGCGCAGGTGGCCACGGCGGTGGCCAAGGGCGACCTGTCGCAGAAGATCACGGTGGAGGCCCAGGGCGAGGTCGCCGCGCTCGCGCAGACGATCAACACGATGGTCGACACGCTCGGCGCGTTCGCCGTCGAGGTGACGCGGGTGGCCCGCGAGGTGGGCACCGAGGGCATCCTCGGCGGCCAGGCGAACGTTCCCAACGTCGCGGGCACGTGGAAGGATCTCACCGACAACGTCAACTCGATGGCGGACAACCTGACGGGCCAGGTCCGCAACATCGCGCAGGTCACCACCGCCGTCGCGCGCGGCGACCTGTCCAAGAAGATCGACGTCGACGCTCGCGGGGAGATCCTGGAGCTGAAGACGACGATAAACACGATGGTGGATCAGCTCTCGGCGTTCGCCGGTGAGGTCACGCGCGTCGCGCGCGAGGTGGGCAGCGAGGGCCGCCTCGGCGGCCAGGCCGAGGTCGAGGGCGTGTCCGGCACGTGGAAGCGCCTCACCGAGAGCGTCAACGAGCTGGCCGGCAACCTCACCCGCCAGGTCCGCGCCATCGCCGAGGTCACCAGCGCCGTCGCCACCGGCGACCTGACCCGCTCCATCTCGGTCGAGGCCCAGGGCGAGGTCGCCGAGCTCAAGGACAACATCAACGCGATGGTGCATTCGCTGCGCGACTCGACGAGGGAGAACCAGGAACAGGACTGGCTGAAGACCAACCTGGCCGCCATCGCGAGCCAGATGCAGGGACACCGCGACCTCGTCACCGTCGCCGACCTGATCATGGACGAGATCAGCCCGCTGGTCACGGCCCAGTACGGCACCTTCTACCTCACCGACGCCGGCGGTGAGGACACCTCACTGCGTCTCATCGCGAGCTACGGACACGAGCCCGGCTCGCCGGCCGCCCGGGAGTTCAAGCTGGGCCAGTCCCTGGTCGGGCAGGCGGCCCGCAGCAAGCGGACCATCGCGGTCGACAAGGCCCCGCCGGGCTACGTCAAGATCTCCTCGAGCCTCGGCGAGTCCGCGCCCGCCGACCTGATCGTGCTGCCGATCGTGTTCGAGGGCCAGGTCCTCGGCGTGATCGAGCTGGCCTCCCTGACCGGCTTCAGCCAGGTCCACCGCGACTTCCTCCGCCAGTTCGCCGAGAGCGTCGGCGTGAACCTCAACACGATCATCGCCAACTCCCGTACGGACGCGCTGCTGGACGAGTCGCAGCGGCTCGCCACCGAGCTGCAGTCCCGGTCGGAGGAGCTGCAGGCCCAGCAGGAGGAGCTGCAGCGCTCCAACGCCGAACTCGAGGAGAAGGCCGCCCTCCTGGCCCGGCAGAACCACGACATCGAGATCAAGAACTTCGAGATCGAACAGGCCCGGCAGGAGATCGAGGAACGCGCGCGGCAGCTCGCCCTGGCGTCCAAGTACAAGTCGGAGTTCCTGGCGAACATGTCGCACGAGCTGCGCACTCCGCTGAACAGCCTGCTGATCCTGGCGCGCATCCTCGCCCAGAACCCCGGCCGCAACCTCACGCCCAAGCAGGTGGAGTTCGCCAACGTCATCCACTCCGCCGGCACGGACCTCCTGCAGCTGATCAACGACATCCTCGACCTGTCCAAGGTCGAGGCCGGGAAGATGGACGTCCACTCCGAGAGCATCGCCGTCACCCGGCTGCTCGAGGACCTCGAGAGCACGTTCCGGCCCCTCATCATGGAGAAGGGCCTGGACTTCCGGGTCGAGATCGGCGGCGAGGCCCCAGCCGAGATCTTCACCGACGAGCAGCGCCTGCGCCAGATCCTGCGGAACCTGCTGTCCAACGCGGTGAAGTTCACCGAGCGCGGCGGCGTCGAGCTGACGGCACGGCTCGCCGAGGACGTCGCCCTGCCTTCCGCCGGCCCCGGAGAGCCGGTGGTGGCCTTCGAGGTCACCGACACCGGCATCGGCATCGCCGAGGACAACCTGGAGACGATCTTCGGCGCGTTCCAGCAGGGCGACGGCACCACCAGCCGCCGGTACGGCGGTACGGGCCTCGGCCTGTCGATCTCCCGGGAGGTAGCGGGGCTGCTCGGCGGGGGGATCCACGCCGAGAGCCGGGTCGGGCATGGCACCACGTTCACGCTCTACCTGCCGCTGTCGGCCCCGCAGGCCGGAGAGCGCGCCGACGCCGCACCGGTCGCCGACGAGCCCTCGGTCCCCGCCGCGCCGGCCGTCCCCGAGCCACGCCGCCTGCTCGTCCTGGAACAGGACGGCGGGCTGCTCACCTCGCTTGCCCGCAGCGCGGCCGCCGACCTCGCCGACACGCACGGGAACGTCGAGATCACGACGGCGAGCGACGCCGACGAGGCCGTCGAGGCGCTCCTCGCGGCGCCGCACGCCTGCGTGCTCCTCGACCTGAGCCGTCCCACGGCGTCGGCGTTCCTCGAGAGGCTCGAGCGGCAGCCGGGGCTCGGCGCGCTTCCGGTCCTGGCCCACCCCAGCCGGAGACCGAGCGAGACCCAGCAGCGGCAGGCCTCCGAGTGGGCCCGCTCTCATCCGTTCGAGCTGCTGCCCTCCCTCGACGAGCTGCGCGAACGCGTCACCCTTTACCTATCCGGCGGGCGGCTCGTCGACGCGCTGCCCTTCATGACGTCGTCGGCCGGGTCCGCCGACGAGGACTCCGAGGCCCTCGGCTACGCCGAGCTGAGCGGACGCCGCGTGCTCATCGTCGACGACGACGTCCGCAACGTGTTCGCGATCTCCAGCGTGCTGGAGCTGTACGGGATGTCGGTCCTCCACGCGCCGACCGGCCGGAAGGGCATCGAGGTGCTCCACGCGCACGACGACGTCGAGCTCGTGCTCATGGACATCATGATGCCGGAGATGGACGGGTACGCCACGACGGCCGCGATCCGGGAGATGCCCGGGTCCGCCGACCTGCCGATCATCGCCGTGACCGCCCGCGCCATGCCCGGTGACCGGGAGAAGAGCCTGTCGGCCGGCCTGACCGACCACGTCGCCAAGCCGGTCGACACCGAGGAGCTCCTCACGTGCATGACGCGGTGGCTCAACGCCTGATCACCAGGTCAGCGGCAGGCGGTACACCCCGTAGATGACCATGTCGTCGCGCAGCGGGACCTCTTCGGGCGGTACGGCCAGGCGCAGTTCCGGGAAGCGGCGGAAGAGGGCGGGGTAGGCGACCTTCATCTCCGCACGGGCCAGCTGCTGGCCCAGGCACTGGTGGAAGCCGTGCCCGAAGGCGACGTGCTGCGACGGCGGCCGGGTGATGTCCAGCCGGTCGGGCTCGGGGTAGTGCTCGGGGTCGCGGTTCGCCGCGGAGAGCGAGGCCACGACCGTCTCGCCGGCGCGAACGAGCCGCCCGGCGATCTCGACGTCCTCCCGGGCGACGCGGACGAGCCCGAACTGCACGATGCTGAGGTACCGCAGCAGCTCCTCGACCGCGGCGTCGATCAGCTCCGGCTTCTCCCGCAGCGCCCGCAGCTGGTCCGGTCGGGTCAGCAGGGTGAAGGTCCCGAGGGCCAGCATGTTGGCGGTCGTCTCGTGCCCGGCGACGAGGAGCAGCAGGCCGACACCGGTCAGCTCGTCGACGGTGAGCGAGTTCTCCGGGTCGTGGACGAGACTGCTGATCAGCGCGTCGTCCGGCTCCTGTCGTTTGCGCTCGACGAGGCCGCGGATGTAGGCCCACAGCTCGTCGCGGGCCGCGAAGACGTCCTCCTCGGGCGCGCCGATCCGCAGCAGCGTGCCGGTCCAGCCCTGGAAGGCGGCGCGGTCCTCGTACGGCACGCCGAGCAGTTCGCAGATGACGAGGGAGGGGATCGGCAGCGCGAACGCCGGGACCAGGTCGACCGGCGGCCCGGTTCGCTCCATCGCGTCGAGGTGCTCGGCGACGATCCGCTCGATCAGCGGGGTCAGCTCGCGCATCCGCCGGGTCGTGAACCAGCGGGTCAGGATCCGGCGGTAGCGCGTGTGCTCCGGGGCGTCCATGCCGATGAAGGACCCGGCGCGGAAGACGGGCTCCCCGGGCCGGACGGGGAAAGACCGGACCGGCGACGAGGCACGCAGCCGGTTCGAGCTGAACCGCTGATCCGACAGGAGCGCCCGGACGTCCTCATGCCGGGTGAGCAGCCAGCCGACCTTTCCGTCCGGGAAGGCCAGTCTGCTGACGGGATCCTCCTCCCGCAGCAGCCGGTACTCGCCGGGAGGGTCGAACGGGAGCTCGCGGCGGGTCGGCAGCGACGGCGGCGTTGTCACGGACATGCGGTGCACCTCCTGCGCCTCAGGCCCGGCCCGCGGATGCGGCATCGGAGGTGCGCCGGTCGGTGCTGCCGGCCGGTGTCCCGGTGCCGGCCGCCCGCGGCCATGGGTCCCGGACGGCAGGCCGAGCAACCAACTCCCACCTTATGCGGATATATGTGTTTTACATAGACCGGCTTCTGCCAGCGGATTTACGGTCATGCCAGGGCCCCCGGATTCGGTCAGCGGCGTCGGCGGCCTGGCGCACGCCGGCCTCGTACGACGCCCGCGACGCCGCGCGGTCGTGCAGGTCGGGGCCGAAGGCGGCCACCGCCGACGGGTCGGGGACGACCTGTACGACGCCGGGTGCGCCCGCCGCCGGGCTCGAGGGGAACAGGTGCGCCAGCGGCTCGACGAGGACCGTGACTCTGGCGCCGTCGGCGAGGTCGGCGTTGCTGCCCTCGGCCAGTGCCCCGTCCATGTACCGCCGGCCGTTCACGGTGATCGGCGGGTAGGCGCCCGGCATCGCGGTGCTGGCCGCCACGACGGTCGCCGGCGGGATGCCGTCGGAGCGGTCCCAGACCCGGCGCTCACCGGTCTCGACGTCCACCGTCGTGATCAGCAGCTCGCGGTCCGGCCACTCCCGCGCGCCGACCAGGGCCGCCATCCGCGACACGTGCGTCTCCTCGCCGGCCGTCGCCGCGGCGAGGGCGATCCGGCCGACCCGCCTCCGGGCATCCGCCGGATCCAGACTCCGATCGCCGAGCACGGCGAAGACCTCGTTCAGCCGCGCGGGATCCGTCGCCGGGGCGGACGCCGTGGCGTCGACCGGAAGCGCGCCGAGCCGTTCGAGGTCCTGGCCGGTCGCGAGCATCGCGCCGACGATCGCCCCCGCCGACGTCCCGACGATCAGATCGGCGTCCGCCAGGTCCACACCGGCGCGTCGCAGGCCGACCGCCAGGCCCGCCGTCCACGACGTGCCGACGACACCCCCAGGCCCCAGGACCAGGGCACGTTCGTCCGTCATAGTCATGATCCTTTCACTTGGTCGGTCGTCGGCGAGGCAGGAAAAGGGCGGGCACCAGGGCCAGGACCATGAGGACCACTGCCCAGAAGTAGGTGTGCTGGAACGCGTCGGCCAGTCGCGGCGCGATCGCCTGCCGCGCCGGTCCGGGGAGTCCGCGGACGGACCCGATGCCACCCGAGACCTCGGGCAGCCTGTCGGTCATCGCGGTGGCGAGCACGACCGAGATGAGGGCGGTGCCGAGCGAGGCGGAGACCTGCTGCGTGATGTTCAGCGCGGTGCTGGCACCGGGCACCTGTTCGCTCTCGAGATTCCGGGTCGCCGCCGCCATGGCCGGCATGATCGTCGCTCCGACGCCGATGCCCGTCAGCATGAGCGGGAGGATGAGGAGCCAGTACGGGGTGTCGGCGCGGACCTGCGTGGTGAAGATCAGGAACCCGGTGCTCGCCAGCCCGATCCCCACCGGCACCAGCCGCCCGGGAGGAACCCTGTCGATCAGTCGGCTGGCGACCTGCATGGAGATGCCGGTGGCGAGCGCCTGCGGGATGGCCAGCAGACCGGAGCCGGTCGCGCTCTGGCCGCGGACCACCTGGTAGTACAGCGGCAGCAACAGCATCGACCCGAAGTACGCGCCGGTGTAGAACACCAGCGTCACGGCCGCCGTCGCGAACGCACGCCGCCGGAACAACCGCAGATCGATCAGCGGGTGCCGGGCGGTAAGCCCGCGGATCACGAAGGCGACCACCAGCGCCGCGCCCAACGCCGTCGGGACGAAGACCCCGGCGGAGCCGAAGTCGCCGTGTTCGCCGCCGGTGGCCAGCCCGTAGATCATCGCGGCCAGCCCGGGGGAGAGCATCAGCAGGCCGGGGACGTCCAGCCGGTGCCCGGGCTGCGGGGTCTCCGCCCGGAACATCCGGCCCGCCAGCAGGAGCACCAGCGCCCCGATCGGGACGTTGACGAAGAAGATCCAGCGCCAGGACACGCTGTCGACCAGCCAGCCGCCGAGGATCGGCCCGGCCAGCGGCCCGATGAGGACGGGGATGCCGAGCACGCTCATCATCCGGCCCATCCGTTCCGGGGCGGCGGCCCGGATGATGATCGTCATGGCCACCGGCGTGATCATCCCGCCGCCGAGCCCCTGCAGGGCCCGGAACCCGATCAGCGAACCGGTGTCCCAGGCGAGCGCCGCCAGCGCCGAGCCGAGGGTGAACACCCCGATCGACGCCATGTACGTGCGTTTGGTGCCGAACCGGCCGACCGCCCAGCCCGTGGCGGGGATCACCGTGGCCAGGGCGAGGGTGTAACCGGTGGCCACCCACTGGATCGTCGCCACCGGCGCGTGGAACTCCTGGGAGAGCCGGCCGAGCGCGACGTTGACGATGGTGATGTCGATGACCGTCATGATCGACCCGAGCACGATGACCATGGCGATCGCCATGGTCCCGGGGCCGTCGCCCGGCGGCCGGGTCGCAACGCGTTGGCCGGGAGGGGACGCTGTCGTCATGGCGGGGGAGTCCTGTCCGTCGCGGAGCGGGGAGGCGGTCATGGCGTCAGGCGGCGTACGGTCGGGCGGCCTTGGCGTCGCGCAGCGCGTGCGCCCACCACAGGAGCTGGTCGAGCAGCGCCTTCGCGGCCCCGTCGCACCCGGCCGGGTCGACCGGCGCGCCTCCGGCGTCGAACCGCTCCCACGCGCCGTGGAAGCTCACCGTCTCCCGTACGGTCACCGCGTGCAGCTCCGCGAAGACCACCCGGAGGTGCTCGACCGCCCGCAGACCGCCGGACAGCCCGCCGTACGACACGAACCCGACGGGTTTGGCGTGCCACTCGGCGTTGTGCCAGTCGATGAGGTTCTTCAGCGCCGCCGGGAAACTGTGGTTGTACTCCGGGGTCACGACGACGAAGGCGTCGGCCGCGGCGAGGCGGGACCGCATCGCGGCGAGCGCGCGGGCCGTCTCGGGCTCCGGGTCGGCCCCGAACGCCGGGAATTTCAGCGGCAGTCCGGCCTCGGCCGGATCGATGACGTCGACCTCCACGTCGGCACGCTCGGCCGCCCGACCTGCGAACCAGTCGCCGACGACGGTGCCGAACCGGCCTTCGCGCACACTGCCGAGGATGACGGCGACCCTGAACGGCGCGGGGCCGTCGGTGTTCTCGGACATGGCAGAACCTCTGTTCGTTCGATGGTTGTGTCACGACCGCCACGGGAGCGGCCGTGAGAGCCGCTGCGGGAAGCGGCCGTGAGAACAGCCTCGAACCTGAACAAAGGTTGAAGTCAAGCTAGGCTGATCACCATGCCCGAGCGCCCCAAGATCACCAAAGAGCTCACCATCGGAGAGCTGTCCGAACGCAGCGGCGTGTCCGCCTCCGCGCTGCGCTTCTACGAACGGCAGGGCCTCATCCACAGCCGGCGCACCACCGGGAACCAGCGCCGCTACCACCGCACGACGCTGCGCCGGGTCGCCTTCATCCGCGCGGCACAGAGCGTCGGCATGCCGCTGGAGTGCGTCGGCTACGTCCTCGGCATGCTCCCGCAAGACGCCGAGCTCACCCGCGACTTCTGGGTCGGAGTCTCCGAGTACTGGAAACAGGAAGTCAACGACCGCATCGCCAAGATGGAGCGAATGCGGGACCGGTTCACCGAGTGCATCGGCTGCGGCTGTCTGTCCTTCGAACAGTGCACACTCGTCAACCCGAACGACGTCCTCGCCCAACAGGGCCCCGGCCCGCGCCGCCTGCTCGCCCCGTAGCGGGAGCCGCCTGGGAAACCCAGATGCGCCGGGCCGACCGGCGCACCTACGCTCATCGGATGCCGGCACACGATGACGACGCCTTCCCCTCTTACGTCTCGGGTCGCCTCGCGAGCCTGCCGGGCGTACGAGCCGTCGCGCTGGGCGGCTCACGTGCCACCGGCGCACACCGGCCGGACAGCGACTGGGACTTCGCGATCTACTACCGGGGCGCGTTCACGCCCGACGACCTGCGTGCCCTCAGCTGGCCCGGTGAGGTCTCCGAGCTCGGCGCATGGGGCGGCGGCGTGTTCAACGGCGGCGCCTGGCTGACCATCGACGACCGGCACGTCGACGTCCACTACCGGGATCTCGACGACGTCGAGCGCCGCCTCGCCGAGGCCCGCGAGGGCCGTTTCGACGTCGAGCGGCTGATGTTCCACCTCGCGGGCGTCCCGACCTACATCGTCGTGGCCGAGCTCGCCGTCAACCGGGTCCTGCACGGGACGCTGCCGCGACCGGGATATCCCGAGGCGCTCCGGCGGCGAGCCGCCGACCGGTGGTGGAACGACGCCGGGCTCACCCTCGGCTACGCGCGCGCGGCCCACGCCGCGAACGGCCACGTCTCCGACTGCGCTGGAGCGATCGCGACCGCCGCCTGCCAGGCGGCGCACGCGGTGCTGGCCCGGCGGGGCCAGTGGGTGACCAACGAGAAGACCCTGCTCGACCGCGCCGGCCTGCGCGACGTCGACCGCATCCTCGGCGGGCTGACCTCGGACTCCGCCGTCCTGACCGCCGCGATCGACGAGACGACCGCACTACTGGAGACCGCCGTCAACGCGGCCTGAATGCCGCCTTTGGCCGATCGGCGATGATGCGGGCCCACACCCACTTTCCGGGGGCGCGGCCCGTCCGCGGGTCGACGGGGTCGGGGCGGTAGCCCCACTCCAGGGCGAGCGCGTCGACGATGTGGAGCCCGCGCCCGCCGTTCGCGTCGAAGTCGGCCTCGGACAGGTCGAGGTCCTCCAGGGTGAGCTCGACCTCGCACGTCGGCGCGGGCCGCTCCGGGCTGGGGTCCCAGACGGCGACGTAGACCCCTCCGTCCTCCCAGCGGCACAAGAACCGGATGGCCTCACCGGGCGCCGCCTTCATCGCGTTCGTCACGAGTTCGGTCGCCACCAGAGTGGCGTCGTCCGAAATATCGGCGTATCCCCATTTTTTGAGGCGTCGCTCCATGAGCGTGCGCGTGAAACCGGGGGCTGCCGCGGATGCTGGCATGCATATCCGGATATCTTCGGTCATGGGCTGCCGCCGTTTCCTCGATCTTCCTGTGATTCTAGATTCTTCCGCTAAGAATGGCCCTTTCGGCTTACAGTCGGGCGCGTCCGTAACGATCGAAAACAAGGGGACGTCATGCCGATCGTGCGAGCACCGCTGGACCCGAAACTCTTTCTCTGGCATTTCCTCGCGTACGAACTGCGCTACGAACGCGAACGGCACGGCCTCTCGCTGACCCAGATGGGGAAGGTCATCAACGCCGCGCGGTCGACTGTTTCCAACATCGAGGCGGGCCGCCGCAAGATCGACGACGACCAGGCCAAGGCCATCGACGGCACGTGGGGAACCGGCCGCCTCTTCGAACTGCTCCTCTGGTACGCCCAGACCTCCCACGGCCCCGACTGGGGCCGCACGTTCGCGAGATATGAGGCGACGGCCGAGATGCTGAGGCTGTATCACGGCCAGGCCATCCCGGGCCCGCTTCAGACGGACGACTACATTCGGGCCCTTCTCCGCGAGAGCGATGTCAAGGACATCGAGTCCGCTGTCGCTGAGCGGATCGCCCGGAAGCAGGCGATTTTCGAACGGGATGATCCGCCGTTCATCTGGGCGCTCATGGACGAGGGCGTTCTTGATACCCCAGTGGGCGGCCCAGGCGTGATGAAGGAGCAGCTACGGCATCTCCGCGATCTGGCCGATGAGCCGAAGATCATCCTCCGAGTCATTCCCAAATCGTCAGGTGCGCACCTAGGCCTGGACGGTCCGTTCCAGGTCATCGGCCTGGCGACTCGCGATGTCGCCTACTCCGGGGCGCAAAACGGCGGACGCCTGATCGAGGGCACCAGCGAGGTCAAGGAACTCGCTGTAAGGTTCGAACATATCGGCGCAAAAGCCGCATCCCAGGATGACTCACGCATCCTGATAGAGCAGTATTTGGAGAGGTATCCATGACCAGGAAAAACGTCGTGGGGTGGCGCAAGAGCTCACGCAGTGGGGGCGTGAACGACCAAGCCTGCGTGGAAGTCGCGCTGCAGTGGCGGAGGAGTTCCCGTAGCGACGGTGTCGACGACAAGTACTGTGTCGAAGCAGCGCTGGTGACATCGCCTGGGGATGGTCGAAAGGCCTGATGGCCGGCCGACTGCCGCCAGCGCGACGAGACCGGGGGAACAGATGGACGAGCATGGCATGGTGACGGTTGCCAGCGGCTGGCCCGTTGGTGAGACGATCGACCGCTTGCAGGCACTGGTCATCGGTGCCGGCCTGCTCGTATTCGCGAGAATCGACCATGCGGGCAATGCCGCTCAGGTCGGGATGGAGCTTCGTCCGACGGAACTCCTGATTTTCGGCAACCCCCGCGGTGGCACCCCACTGATGCAGGACCGGCAGACCAGCGGCATCGACCTGCCGGTGAAGGCCCTCGCCTGGCAGGACCAGGACGGCCAGGTGTGGCTGACCTACAACAGCGCCTCCTGGATCGCCGAACGACACGGGCTCGGCCCCGAAAGTGAGACCGCCGTCGAGGCCATCGATACGGGCCTCGCGCGGCTCGTCCAGCAGGCGGTCGGCCCGGCGACGATCACATAGCCGAGACGAACACAGGGCCCACCGACGGTGATCGGCGGGCCCTCTGGTCGCAGCAGCATCGGCCAGCGGCACTGTCCCCGTTGTTCGACTCAGGCTGTGATCAGGTATTCGGCACGGTCGCGCGCGGTGTGCAGGTCCCAGTAGATGCCCGCGATGTCGTCCGGTTCCAGCCTCGGTGCGTCAGCGGGGCCGGGGGTTCCGGAGATCCACGCACCGATTGCGACGTGGCCGGCGTAGACGCCCTTGTCGGCCAGGGCGCTGTTGAGGTTGAGAGCCCAGTTGCGTAGTGCGGCTCCGGCGGCTCCGGCGTTGCCGAACATCGGTCTCGGGGTCACCGAGCTCGCGCCCGTGGTGAACAGCAGCGTCCCGGTGTCGGCGGCCAGCATCGCCGGCAGCACCGCGCGGGTCGCGGTGACCGCGCCGTAGCAGATGCACTCGAACTGCGGCCGAAGGTTCTCCACGCTCACATCCAGAGCCGCCGTGATGCCCCCGGGCGGGACCGAGAATTCGAGCACGTCGATTCCGTCGAAGCGCTCGGCGGCACGTTCCATGGCCGAGGCCAGTGCGGTCTGGTCGGCGGCGTCGGCAGTGAACCCGGCGGCCTTGACGCCGTCGGCTTCCAGTGAAGCGGTGAACCCGTCGAGCTTCTCCTCGTTGCGAGCGATCAGGGCGACGTCGAAGCCGTGGCGGCCGAAGACCTTGGCGATGGAAAGGCCGAGACCGGCTCCGGCCCCGACGATGGCGATTGATGACATGCCCTGACTTCATCACCGGTGCCGATGCCAGGTCCAAGATCCACCGGATCGCGATTGATAACTTGAAGTTATGGATCGGTTGGAAACCCGTGAGCTGGTCTATTTCCTGGCGGTGGCCGATGAGCTGCACTTCAGCCGCGCTGCTGCCCGGCTGGGGATCGCCCAGCCGGCGCTGTCCAAGGCGATCCGGCAGATGGAACGGCGTCTGGGTGTCAGCCTGTTCGAGCGGAGCAGCCGTGTCGTCGCGCTGACCCTTGCCGGGCAGGTGCTCGCCCGCGAGGCACGCCACGCCCTGGACGCGGTCTCCGCGGCGGCGCTCCGAACCCAGCGTGCGGGCGGCCGTGATCCGCGCCTGATCCTGGCGATGAAGGCCGGCAGTGACGCGGGCCTGTTGCCGGCGATCCTCGCGGCCTACGAGCGTGAACCGCGATCGCTGCCGGTACAGCTGCTGTTCGGTGCCGACCATGCGCGGCTGCTGCGCGACGGGCACGCCGACGCCGCGCTGCTGTACAGCTTCGATGACCTGCGGGAATTCGATACCGAACCGCTGCTGACCGAACCATCGATGGCGGTGCTGCCTGCTTCCCACCCCCTCGCGGACCGGGCTGGTGTGAGCATGGCCGATCTCCGTGACGAGAAGGTCCACCGGCGCACGGACCACCCCACGTTCAGCGCTATCAGCGAGTTGATGCAGATCATCGCCTTGGGACAGAAGATCGCCGTGCTCCCCAGATCGCTGACCACCCCGCTGCGCGAGGATCTGGTGAGCGTGCCGGTGACGGACATCCAGCCCATTACCTTGCTGCTCGCCTGGCCCGCCCACAGCACGTCCCCGGCCATCGCGGCCCTTGCACGCGCCGCGAGCGCGGCGGCGTCCTCCCAGCCATCGTGACGTGAGGACTCGCCGCCTTCCGGCGGCGAGCCTCAGGTCACGGCGAGGAGAGCGAAGGGACTAGGGCAGTCCGAAGCTGAGAAGGAAGTCCCCTCATGGCCTCGCCGGTCAGTGACCGTAACCGCTCACCGGCCGGGGATCAACTCGTTAACCGCCAAGGGTCGTGATCTGCGCCCGAGGGAAATTGACCACGTCCACCGGCGCCTGCTGCACGACCTGGACCTGCTCCAGCAGAGCTGACGCCCGACCGGGCCGTGAGCCGCTACTCGGGGACCAGCTCGCCCAGCCGGTCCAAGGCGTACACCTCGGAACCGGCCGGGAGGTCCTCCGGCCGTTCGATCCCGATGAACGTCACCGGACCGTCGAGTTCCATGCCCGGCTCGTACGGCGTCACCGTCCCGGCCTTGGCCGCCAGCAGGTCGACCAGGTACGACATCGGCAGGTAGCGGCGCTCCAGGACGCTGCGGGCCAGCATCGTCGTCGACACGCGGTTGGTCTCGACCCGGTTCCCCCAGCTCGTGCCGCGCAGGTACAGGTGCATCCAGCGCGCCGACCAGCGGCCGTCGTCGCCCCGGGCGAACACCACCGGCAGCGCGACCCGCCCGGTGCCCCGCAGATCCGACTTCATCCGCACCGTGCGCGGCTCGAACGGCCGGCCCGCCTGGTCGGGGCCGCGGAGCATGAACCCGAAGAACGACTCGGCGACCTGCGCGAAGCCTTCCCCGGAGTAGACGTTCACCTGCGGCAGGACGTACCGGGCCGTGACGCGCTCGAGGTTCAGGTCGATGAACTCCGACGCGCCCGTCGGAGCGTCGACGATGTCACCGGAGTGCACCGCGCCGCCGCCTTCGAGCCGCGTCCACGAGACCTGCCCGGCCGGGGCGAACGCGTCGTCGAGGAGCAGCACCGACAGGTCGAAGTCGGTCGTGTCCCGGGCCTGCCGCCAGTAGACGAAGAACCGCAGCGCCTCGCCGTTGACCGGCATGATCGACCCGCGCGGCACCACGCCGAAGCCGTTCGGCGCCGTCTTGTTCGTCAGCGGCACGGTCAGGTCGAGCACCGCCGGGTCGACCACGATCCGGCCCCACGCGGGCAGGCGACGGGTCAGCTCCTCGTCCAGGATCGCGGTGAGGCGCCGTACTACGGGCTCCGGCAGCGGCGGCCGGTCGTCCGGGCGGGCCCAGGCGCGGGCCTCGCGGTTGACGAAAATGCGCGCGGCCTCCGGCGCGGTCCGGTTGGCGACGTGCTCGCGTACGCCCAGGATCACGCGGCCCGACACGCGGCCGATCGTCTCGCGTACGGCGGTGAGCGCCGCGTCCAGCTCGGCGGGCGTCGCGGTGCGCAGCACCCGGTCCAGCGACCGGAACAGCATGCCCGGGGCGATGGTCAGCAGCGACACCGCCTCACCGACGCGCTCGCCGGCGAACGCCAGCTCCACCCGGCCGGCGAGCGACCGTACGACCGTCTCGCCGCGGGCGACGGCGAACACCTTCAGCGCGTGCGGCAGACCCGGGTACTCGTGCGGATGCAGGCGCTCGCCGAGCCGCTTCCACATCTCCCGGTGGCGGCCGACGTCGGCGACCTTGGCCGGGCCGTCCCGTACGACCTCGTCGAGGGCGGCGAGCAGCGTGCGGCGCCGCGCACGCGGGAACGACCGGAACCGGGTCGGCTCGGTCAGCGACACGTCCCCGTCCGACATCGCGCACGCGAGCCGCAGCACGTCGGTGACCGTGTCCACGCGTACGGGCAGGCTCGCCGCCAGCCACGCCCGGTTGACGACGGCGAGGCTCTCCCGGCTCGGGATCGTCTCCGGCCGCGCACCGTCGACGCAGGCTGCGGCGAGCTCGCCGAGCAGTTCGAGGTCCGCGTCGCCGAGCGGGATCGGGCTCCCGGCCAGGGCCAGGTAGAGCTCCTGCGCCTCCTCGGCGAGCGACCGGCCCAGGTGCAGAACGGTGAACCGGTCCGTCAGCGACGGGATCAGCTCGCCGTGCGCGGCGAGCATCTCCTCGTACGTGTGCTGGTACCGGCCGTACTTCGAGAGCCGCAGCAGGTCGACCCGGCCGGTGGCCACCATCGCCCGCAGTGCCTCATCGTCGGGCCGCTCTCCGGCGGGGCGGGTGCGGACCACCGCGTCGCGCAGGCACTCCAGCCAGAACTCGACGGTGTCCGGCACGTTCGCCGGGAAGTCGCGGAAGTAGACATTGTGCCGGACGTGGTCCCCGACGAGCGCGCGGACCGCGCCCAGGATCCGTACGCCCGTGTCCATGGCGACGCCGGGCTCCACGTGCGACAGGTGCTCCAGCAGCTCTCCGGACGCCTTGAACCCGGCGCTCAGCAACGCGGCGTCCAACTGGCGGGCGACCGTGCCGCCGTCGCCTTCGGGCCCCGCCGTCATCGGCACCCGCAGCGTCTTCCGGATGATCCCTGTCTCGAGCATGACTCTTCCGCGATCGGTGGTAGGCGGCGCCGCCCAGCATGGCACTCCGGGCGGAGCGCGGCATAACAGTTATCGCGGTGTGCGGTCGAGACTGGTCGCGGGGGTTAGAGCGACATCATGCGGTCGCTCAGGCGGCGGACGCACGGAGCGACGGTGAGCAGCCGAGGACGGGGTCTGGCCGGGGAGGCGAGGAGGACGCGCCAGCCGGAGACGTCGATGAAGCGGAGCCCGGTGGTGTCGACCGATACCTGACCCCATCGCGCGGTGACCTGGGCAAGCGCGTCGGCGAGGGCCGCGCTGTTGGTGATGTCGATGTCGCCCTTGAGCAGCACGGTGTCCGGCGGGGTCATCTGGACGATGCTGAGCTGGTCGTCCTCATAGAGCACGAGACTCGCCTCCGACGGGACGGCTTCGGTCGCGTGGGCGTTACGTTCTGCCATGACGGCCACTAACATCACGAGGATGCACTCGCATGGGCCGCCCTTCCGTCCACATGCTTCGAGCATGCCCGTACGACAGAAGCACGTCAACAGATACCGGAAACCGACTTCATAATATGCTCTTGGTGACACGGCAATGACCGGCCCAGACGCAGATCGGATGAGCACGACGATGGCCACGTCCCAGGGCGGCGAACCAGCCAGACAGTGGACGTTCCTGACGAACCACGCCCGGGTTCTCCTGGAGATCGCCCGAAACCCGCAGGCGCGGCTTCGGGACATGGCGGCCATCGCCGGCATCACCGAGCGGGCGGCGCAGACGATCGTGACCGATCTCGAGGCCGCCGGCTACCTCACCCGGACCCGCGTCGGCCGCCGCAACCACTACACGGTCGACTCCAGCCGCCGTTTCCGCCATCCCGCGGAGGCGGACCACCGGATCGAGGGCCTGCTCTCCCTGTTCACTCACCGTGAGGAGAGCCGGGAGCAGGAGTAGACCCGGGGGCCCGCCGTCCGAAGCGACGAACGCTCGGCTGAGACCTGTCAGGCGTGATGTGATCCGGCGGTCACTTGTTCGGGGGCACCGGTGGTGAGGAACCGGATCTGGGATGTCGAACCTGCCGTGCCGGTCGCGCGGTAGCCGATCGACTGGGTGCCGGGCGTGTAGGAGGCCGCTCCTTGTGCGGACGCGGTGCCGAGCAGGTGCCAGGTGTGGTCATACAGTTTCGCCGTCGAGGTGCCGTCGTCGACCAGGTAGCCGTCGGCGGGCACGGTGGTGTTGAACGTCACCGTGTCGCCTCCGATGGTGACCGAAGGGTTCGTCACGGTGCCGCCGGAAGCGTGCAGCCGGAACTGCAGGGGTTGTGCGTTGTGGGTGTTGGTGTACTGCCAGCTGCTGGTCGTGCCGTTGTTCGGCGCGGTGAGCGGCTGTGCGGGGTATTCGATGTTGTAGAGCTTCCACGTCCTGCCGGGGACGACGTTCTCGAGGTGCCAGTAGGTGTTCGGGTCCCGCATCTCGGTAATCTGGCGGTCGCTGAAGGCGTGGGAGTTCCGTGCCGCTTCCCACTGCTTCCAGGCCTTCAGGACCTCGGCGGTGTTGCCGCTGCCGTCGAGGGCGTGAACGCTGGCCTGAAGTCCGGCGCCGGCGTTCCAGCTCGCCATCTTCGACAGCTGCCATTCCTGGTCAAGGGGCGAGTCGCTGGGGCTGTAGTTGACCCAGCCCATCATGTCGGGCAGGTAGTTGCGGCGGTAGTAGAGCTGGTGGTCATAGCGGACGGACAGTGGGGTGCAGCAGGTCTCGCCCCAGCTCACCCGGCCTTGTGCGTCCCAGGTGCCGGGGACGACGTTGCTCGCTTCGGAGATGAAGTCATCGGTGGAGTTGAGCCTGCGGTACATCCCGTTGATCATCTTGTTGGTCGCGTACGTGCCGTATCCGGCCTGCGAGGCGGACTCCATGCCGTCGAAGGACATCGCCTTGATCCCCGTGGTGTTGAAGATCTGTGCGAGCCGGCTCGACAGTCTGTCGATCATGGTCACGCCGCCGATGAATCCGCCGTATTCGTTCCCCTGAAGGCGGGTCAGTGTGGTGCCCGCGGGATAGGCGGCCGCGCTCGTCCCGAACATTCCCCGCGAGATCGAGCTCGCTTGCCATTCCGTGGAAGAGCCGGGGACCGGTGTCACGGAATTGAAGTTGAGGATCTCGTTCCCGATGCGCATGAGGTTGAACAGGCCGCCCTTGAAGATGGAGTCTCCATCGACGTAGACGGTCTTCGAACCGGCGTCCAGCGGTCTGGTCAGTTTGACCGAGCCCTGCGTGGCCAGGCCAGGGTCGGGGATCGGGGCGACGTAGGGGTCGTTGGTGTCGATGAAGTCGGACAGGGTGTGCACCCCTACCCTGGCCCCCTCGCGGGCCGCGGTGTTCGTCAACCCGGTCGCACCGGCGTCCGACCCGCCGAACGCCGCGTTGAACTGGTAGTGGCCGGCGGACACCCAGGGACCGTCCGCCGACGGCAGCGAGTAGATGTACTTGATCCCGGCCTGCTTGGCGTACCGGCTCGCCGCCGTGACCGTGTTCGTGCTGATGTCGGACAGGACGAGGAAGGACTGCGAGGCCCCTTGTGAGGTCTTCTCCCATTCACCGTTGATCTTCGGGTGCGGTAGGCCCTCACGGGTCTCGATGTGGGACAGGGTGTTCAGGACGTCGCCCGGCTCGGTTCCGAACAGGGCGATCTTCGATCCCTTGATCAGTGCGTCGGGGCCGCTCAGCGGGGGGACCGGCACACGCGGTTCGTTGATGTCGGGCCAGCCGACCATCCGGTACCGCGTCTTGGTGGAGTCGTAGGTATAGGCCTGCAGGATGCTGCCCCAGTTGGTCTCGGACGCGCTGAACCATCCGAACGGCCAGTTGGATCCGCCGACCTTCGGGGGTCCGTCGGGGTAGCTCAGGTTGTCGAACTCATCCGGCCACCCGCCGACCGTCTTGTCGTTGAGCGCGTGGATTCCGATCGCGAAGTCGCTGTCGCGGACGACACCGACGCTCTCTCCGACGGTCTGGGTGATGGTCGTGGTGATCGGTCCCCACATCAGCGTCTGCACGTCCACGCCGGACGGGGCTTTGAGGCTCGTCACCTCGAACGTCGAGTAGCCGGCCCGGGGCACGACCCGGACTCCGACCCGGATGTTCTTCGCGCCGAACCTGAAGGTGTACGTGGACGACGCCGCGTCGTACGACAACGACGTGGGCGACTGCTGTGCCCCGTCGGCCACGAGCTTGATCAACGGCTGTGGATGATCCGGGCTGGCGTACTCGTGGCCGTGCGTCATGTCCCGCAGGCTCGTGATCGTGCCCGTCGTGTTCAGCGTGATCCGCAAGGAACCCGCGCGAACGGTGAAGGCACGCGCCGTGGATGCCAGCGCCGCCGGAGCAGGTCCGACCAGCATGGCGAAGAGCGCCAGTGCCGCTGACAGGACGGCCATCATCGGTCTCGTTCTCATGGGGATCTCCTCTACCGGGCGGAGGGGTGACATCCTCTGCCGCGAAGCCGGACGCGGCCGAGGGCATTGCGATCGATGCCGTGGGGGCGGGGACGGCGATGGGCGAGGGTCCAAGGGGCACGTTCGGTTGAGGAACCGACGGAGGCGGCCGGAGAAAATGTTTCAGGTCTATCGTTCGTGCGGGTCGCTGTGAAACGGTCCGTGTGCTCGCCGGGACGAGCGGGGGCGTCGTCGCCCGGTGGTCGCCTGCGTGGTCGCCGGCGTGGTCACCAGCCGGACAGGCCGTAGCCGATGCCGGGGGTGTCCGGCGCTCGCACCATTCCGTCCGGGCCGACCGCCGGTTCGCGGATGACCGGGTTGGCGTAGACCAGGGACTCGTAGTACGTGGTGTTGGGGATGGCCATGCACAGGTGCGCGTTGACGATGCCTGACCCATGGACCTCGGCGCGGAGCCGGAAGCCGTCCGCCAGGTGCGCGATCCGCATCGCGCCGGTGATGCCGCCCTTGTACTGGGCGCTGGTCCGTACGCAGCCCGCCGTGTCGGCCTTGATGAAGTCGGCGATGTTCATGTGCGCGCCGTCGGAGGTCTCGCCGACCAGGAGGGGTATGGTCACGCGTTCGGCGAGCCAGCGGTACGCGGTCACACTGAACTCGCGCATCGGTTCCTCGTACCAGGCGTATCCGGCCTCGGACAGTGCCCGGCCGACGTAGACGGCGTCCATGAGGTCGAAGCCCGCGGAGCCGTCGTACATCAGGGGCACGGCGTCGCCGACGTGTGCCCGCAGCTTCTGGCACAGTTCCGCGTCGGCGCGCGGATCGCCCCAGGCGTGTAGCTTGATCGCGGTGTAGCCGGCATCGAGGCACTGGTCGGCGACGTCGAGATACTCCTCGACCGACGAGAACGTCGCCGTGCTGGCGTAGGCGGGTATGGCGTCGCGATAGGCGCCCAGCAGCCGATGAACGGGGAGATCCGCCGCCTTCCCCGCCAGATCCCAGAGCGCGATGTCGACCAGGCCGAGGGCGTAGATGGGGAACTCCTCGATCCGGTCCAGCTCCCACATTCGGTGCCACAGGAATTCGCGCCACGACGGATCGTGGCCGAGCAGGTCCTGGCGGATGCGGCGCTCGACCAGGTCCGCGACGATGAGCCCGCGCCGTGTGTGCGCCTCTCCGGTCACGCCGGCGTCGGTGTGGACGCGCAGGATGCCGCCGGTCACCGCCTCCTCGGAGCCGGGGAGCCCGGCGCGCCAGCGGAAGGGGGGCTGGGCCGGTAGGTCGACCAGTTCGACGGTGACGTCGGTGATTCGCATATCGTCCTTCGTCCGGGAGGGTGGGCAGCCGGTCAGGAGGATCCGCTGTCCGGCTGGAAGACGCGGTGTCGGATCCCCTCCTGAATCTGGCGCAGCGTCATGTCGACGTGCTCGGCCATGAGGGTCCTGGCCTGCTGCTCTTCCCCGGACGCGATCGCTTCGGCGATCGCCAGGTGCTGTTCGGCGGCCACCGCCAGGGAGCCGCCCGCGACGCCCGCCAGGCCGATCATGGTGACCTGCCGCTGAAGCCGTTGTATCGAGTCGACGGTCGCGGAGAGGAACATGTTCGACGCCGCCGTGCCGATGCTCCCGTGGAACATCTCATCGGCTCGGGCGAACGCCTCGATGTCGTTCTGCGCCGCCGCGTCCGCGGACTGCTGAGCCGCTTCGCGTAGCGCCTTCACCTGCGTGGGAGTGGCCCGCTGTGCCGCCAGCCGCGTAGTGGTGGTCTCGATGTGGCGGCGGAACTCGAACAACTCGTCCACCTGCCCGAGGTCGGCCGGCAGAAATCGGGAGAACGACTCCCGCCACAGGGCGTTCTCCGGCTCGGCGACGAAGATGCCCCGGCCCTTCTGCACGGACAGTCGCCCCAGAGCGGAGAGGATCTTCACCGCTTCCCTGACGATCGTCCTGCTCATCCGCACGGCCTCCGCCAGGTCTTTCTCCGTCGGCAGGCGGGTGCCAGGGGCGAGCTGCTCCTGGACGATGTATTCGAGGATGCGCTCCGCGGCGATCTCGTAGCCCGGACGATAGCCACCCGAGTCCGGCTGCTGCGCAGCGGGCGACGGTGGATCGGATCTGGTCAAGCTCTCTCCCGTTCTCCTCTGCCGAGGCGCTCGGAGCGTCGCGGTGCGGGTGCTCTGGATCACGATACTTCATATCTACCCTGGCGCACATCCTTAATGAATCAGATCTATGGGGTTGACGCGATGGGTTTCCCCGTCCACACTCGTCTCACTCATCGGCGGCCGTCGCAAACCACGATGACCAGCGATTGCTTTGCCGGGTCGAGTCGAGCCCGATCGGCCGGCGACGGCCCGGACGGCGCCGGGAGCCAGGCGGCGCATGCCCAGGCCGCTACCAGAGAGTCGGATCTATTTCGGGAAGCCAGTCGATCGGAAGGGGCACTTGTATGCGCACTAACCCATCCCCGGATCCGGGACGGAAGCGTCGTCGGGCGCGTCGTCTGTCGCTGGCCGCGGCTGCGGCCGCGCTGCTGCTGCTGGGCGTCACGGCCTGTGGTGGCGGAGGCTCATCGAGCGGTGGCGACAAGAAGGTCGAGCTCCGCTACGCGATCTGGGACAAGAACCAACAGCCCGCCATGCAGAGCATCGTTGACAGGTTCCAGGCCGCGCACCCGAACATCCACGTCACGATCGAGCTCACCGCGAGCCAGGACTACTGGACGAAGATGCAGGCCGCCGCCACCGGCGGCAGCGCGCCCGACGTCTTCTGGATGAACGGCCCGCACGCTCAGTTCTACGCCTCGAACGGGGTGCTCCTCCCGCTGTCGGACGCGCTCAAGCGCGAAGGCGTCAGCCTGGGGAACTATCCCGCCACCCTGACCGGTCTCTACAGCTACCACGGCAAGCAGTACGGGCTTCCGAAGGACTTCGACACCATCGGGCTCTGGTACAACAAGAAGCTCTTCGACGCCGCCGGTGTGAAGTACCCCGACGACAAGTGGACCTGGCAGGACGTCACCAACGCCGCGCGCAAGCTCACCGACCCTTCCAAGGGCGTGTACGGGATCGTGGCTCCGCCCTTCGGCCAGGAGAACTACTACAACACCATCTTCCAGGCGGGCGGGTACGTCATCTCACCCGACGGCAAGTCCTCCGGGTACGACCAGCCCGCCGCCGTCGCCGGGCTGCGTTTCTGGTCCGACCTGGTCAAGCAGCACCTGTCCCCGTCCCTGCAGTCGATGACCGACACGTTCCCGGCTCAGTTGTTCGAGTCCGGCAAGATCGCCATGTACTACGCCGGTTCGTGGAACGTGAGCGAGTTCGCCAAGACCAGCACCACCAAGAACGACGTCGACGTCACCATCCTGCCCAAGGGGAACAAGCGGGCGGTGGTGATCCACGGTCTCGGCAACGTCGTGTACGCCAAGACCAAGCACCCCAAGGAGGCGACGCAGTTCCTGGAGTTCCTGGGCTCGAAGGAGGCCGCGGACATCCAGGCGCGCACCGGCACGGTCATCCCCGCCTTCAACGGCACCCAGGAGGCCTGGGTCAAGTCCACGCCGCAGTACCACCTGCAGTCGTTCCTGGACGAGGTCGCCTACGCCGTACCGCTCCCGACGTCGAAGAACAGCGACGTGTGGCAGACCAAGGAGCCCATACTCCTGGCGGACGCCTGGACCGGTAAGAAGGACACTGCGGCGGTGGCACACGAGCTGGCCACGATGACGAACGCGGCTCTGCAAAAGGAGCAGTGATGTCCGCCGCGAACACGGTGGCCACGCCGCGACCGGCGAAGCGTCCCAGGGAAATCCGGCCGGGGCGCTCCGCCGGGCGCGGGGCCGGCAGGCGTTCCGAGCAGGGATGGGCCTACCTCATGGTCGCGCCCATGACCATCGGGTTGTCGGTCTTCTACCTGTGGCCCGTGATCCAGACCTTCTACTACAGCTTCACCAGGTCAGGCCCCTTCGGCGGGCACACCTGGACCGGGACGGCGAACTACCAGGCGCTGGCGCACGACCCCTCGGTCGGCCAGTCGGTGGTCAACACGCTGGTCTACACCGTCATCCAGCTACTGGGGATTCCGCTCGCGGTGCTGGTCGCGGCGCTGCTGAACCAGCGCGGGCTCAAGGGACGATCGATCTACCGGACGCTGTACTTCCTGCCGGTCGTCACCATGCCCGTCGCCGTCGCGATGCTGTGGAGGTGGCTGTACAACGGTGACTACGGTTTGATCAACTACCTGCTGTCCACGGTCGGCCTGCACGGCGCGCACTGGTCCTCCGATCCCTCCGTCGCGCTGTACGCGGTGGCCGCCATCGGCATCTGGATGTCGCTCGGCTACAACATGGTCATCTTCCTCGCCGGTCTCCAGGGCATCCCGGCCTCGTACTACGAGGCGGCCGCCATCGACGGGGCGAGTCCGGCCCGGACGTTCCTGCGGATCACCGTGCCGCTGCTCAGCCCGAGCATCTTCTTCGCGACCGTCCTCACAGTGATCAACTCACTGCAGATGTTCGACCTCGCGTACATGATGATGAGCACGCCGGGGAGCGCGGCCGGCACCGCGAACCCGGCGCTGCCGCGCGTCCGCGGCATCGCCTACCTCTTCTACGAGAAGTCGTTCGTCGACCACGATCTCGGCTTCGGCGCCGCGGTCGCGTTCGTGCTGCTCGCGTTCGTCCTCGTGATGACTCTCATCCAGTTCCGGCTGCAGAGAAAGTGGGTGCACTATGCGTGACGGCGTGACGGCCCGGGGATCCTCAGGGCGCACTATGCGTGACGGCGTGACGGCCCGGGGATCCTCTGGGCGCACCGCCAGGACGGTCGCGACCCACCTCGTGCTCATCACCGGTGCGGTCGTGATGGTCGGCCCGTTCGTGTGGGAGGTGCTCACGGCGCTGAAGACGTTCAGCGAGACCACGCACGTGCCGGTGGTGTTCCTTCCGCACCACTGGCAGTGGGCCAACTTCAGCCGCGTGTTCCACGTGCTGCCGTTCCGCCAGATGTTCGTCAACACGGTGCTCATGACCCTGGGGCGCACCGCCGGGCAACTGCTGTTCTGCTCACTGTCGGCGTACGCGTTCGCGCGCATGAGATTCCGCGGGAACAACCTGCTGTTCGGCCTGTTCCTGTCGGTCCTGATGGTGCCGAGCCAGCTCTTCCTGATCCCGCAGTACGTCATCATCCAGCACCTCGGCTGGCTGAACACGCTGCAGGGCCTGATCGTGCCCGGGATGTTCAGCGCGTTCGGCACGTTCCTGCTGCGGCAGTTCTTCCTGTCGCTGCCCCGTGACATCGAGGAGGCGGCCCGCCTCGACGGCGCGAACCCGCTCCAGATCTTCTGGCGGATCGCACTTCCGCTCGCCAAGCCGGGTCTGCTGGCGCTGACGATCCTCACGGCGCTGTGGTCATGGAACGACCTGATGTACCCGCTCGTCATGAACACCGACCCGGGCAAGATGACGCTGTCGGCCGGCCTGGCGACCCTGCAGGGCGAGCACTACACCGACTACTCGATGCTCATGGCCGGCTCGATCCTCGCCACCATCCCCATGATCATCGCGTTCATCTTCCTGCAGCGGCACTTCATCCGGGGCATCGCGTTCACCGGCAGTAAGGGCTGACGCGCCGACGAGGCCCCAGAGAACGCACCCACGCGACACCCGCACCCGTACGAGAGTGAAGGAAACACCGGCATGGACGACATGAGGCTCGGCGTGATCGGACTGGGCGTACGCAGCGACCTCGCCGACCTCGCGCATCGGCCCGGAGCCGGATCACGGGTGGTCGCCTGCTGCGACCGGGATCCCCAGATGACGGCGAAGGCCCGGCAGCGCTTCGGGCCCGACGTGATGACCACGACCGACCATCGCGAACTCCTCCACGCCGGTCTCGACGGCGTGTTCGTACTGACCCCGGACCACACGCACGAGCCGATCGGCGTGGACCTCCTCCAGGCGAGCATCCCGGTGTTCCTGGAGAAGCCACTCGCCATCACCACGGCTGGCTGCGACCGGCTGCTGGCGACCGCGCGAGCGTCGGGAACGCGGTTGTACGTCGGGCACAACATGCGGCACATGCCGGTCGTCGTCGCCATGCGCGAACTGATCGAAGAAGGCGCCATCGGTTCGGTCAGGGCGATCTGGTGCCGGCACTTCGTCGGGCACGGGGGAGACTTCTACTTCAAGGACTGGCACGCCGACCGGCGCAACACCACCGGCCTGCTGCTGCAGAAGGGCGCCCACGACATCGACGTCATCCATTGGCTCGGCGGGGGCTACTCCCGGCGGGTGAACGGCATGGGAGGTCTCGTCGTCTACGGCGACATCACCGCACGGCGCGACCGGACCGGGGAGCACATGACGGACTGGCTCGACCCCGAGCACAACTGGCCCCCGTCGAGCCTGCGGGATCTGAACCCGGTCGTCGATGTCGAGGACCTCAGCATGATGCAGATGCGGCTGGACAACGGCGTGTTCGCCGGTTATCAGCAGTGCCACTTCACCCCCGACTACTGGCGCAACTACACCGTCATCGGAACCGAGGGACGGCTCGAGAATTTCGGCGACGCCGAAGGCGCGACAGTGAAGGTCTGGAACCGTCGTTCGGACTACCGCGCGGACGCCGACCTCGTCCTGCCCGTCTCGACCCCGGAGGGTTCGCACGGAGGCGCCGACCCCCGGCTGATAGAGGAGTTCCTGGACTTCATTCGCACGGGCGCGGCCACCGTCACCTCGCCCGTCGCCGCACGTGAGGCGGTCGCCGCCGGCTACGCCGCCACCATGTCGCTGCGGGCCGGCGGCCAGGCCGTTGACGTCCCCCCACCGGACCCCGAGGTCGCCGCCTATTTCGCGAACGGACAGACCGACGACGCCTCCGACGGGTCCCCTGTCCGCGAGGCCGGGACGACACGCTGAACCGAGAGCTCCCAGGCATGAACACGGCCCGCGTCAAAGCCTGAAGTCCGCCTCTCTAGAAGTGGTTTCCGCCTCCGGTCACGCCGAGCAGTCGCGATCCGGCCGTCAGTCATGGCGTCCGCTTTACCGAAGCCGGGCCGACCTGGGCATTGACGGAACGGTTTTCTGCGCGCACCGTCGATAGTGGAGTTTCGCCTTCACTCTCTGAGGTGATTCGACGCGATGCGTGGTCCGGTCCCGCCTTCCGGTGTGTCCGCGAGGCCGAGAGGGAGAGTGCACGGTGACGCCGTCACCGTGCTCGCCGGCCGTGTGTTCGCGCACACCCGCCCGTCCGACGCGTCCGACGTGGTCACGTTGCTCGGCCCTGACGACGGCGGGCTCGTGCTGACGGGCGCCAACCCCGTACGCGCGGCCCGGCGATGCCGGGAGGAACAGGCGTTCGGCGGTCCCATCCTGTTCGACCTCGCGGCGGCCGAAGGGAAGATCGCCACCCGGGAGCGGCCCTTCGACGAGAACGGCGACCGGCTGGTGGAGACCACGCTGGAGGAACACGTCCAAGGACAGATCGACGCGGGCGCCGACGCGGCGCTCACCCCGACCCTGTACCTGCGGGCGGGAGACTTCGGCGCCCTGGAGGCGGCCGCCGAGGGCGCGGCCGGGCTCGGCCGCGACGACGTCATCCTGTCGCTGCCGTTGGACGCCGGATGGCTGGCGCCCGGCCTGATCGACAAGGTCATCGGCCTCCTCGCCGAGGTGCCTCTCGCCAAGGCGGTCATGCCGGGCGGCCAGTTCAACCCGCCCCAGCGGGTGATGGACGGCGCCTTGGGCCTGCGCCGCTTGGTCACCGAGGTGCCGAACGTCGCCCTCTTCCGCACGGACCTGGCCGGGCTGGACGCGATGGCGCAGGGCGGCCTGGCCGCGTCGATCGGGACCAGCAGCGCCCTACGGCACATCGTCCCGCCGGGGGAGGCCGCGGCGTACGGACGGACGAACGGCGGGCCGGAGGACCGGTCGCCGGGCGTCCTCGTCCCGGACCTGATGGCGTACGTGCGCGGAAGTGTGCTCGCCGGGCGGTTCGGCGACCGGCCGGCACCGCTCTGCCGCTGTGCCCGATGCGGCGGCCGGAGCATCGCCGGCTTCCTCCGCCAGGAAGACTGGAAGGACGCGCGCCTGCACGGTGTGGCGGTCTGGTCCGAGTGGGCGCGCAACCTCCTCTACCCTGACTCACCCGCCGGCCGCCGCCGCTACTGGCGGCAGCTGTGCCGGGACGCGATCGCCGCGCACGCCCGCTACAACACGCTCGTACGGGCCCGCGAACCGGTGTTCGTGCCACCGGAGTCCCTGTGGGTATGGGCCGGCGAGGACACCACACCCGCGCCCGTCGCGGCTACGCCAGCGCGCTGAGAGGACCCCAGGCACGGCTATCGCCGTCCGGCGAGAGGGCGTCGCGCCTGCGGCAGCCGCCGCTGCTCCGGTGCGTGGACAGGACGACGCGCCCGCGGCAGCAACGGCGATCCCGTGCGCGCTGAGAGGACGCCGCGCCCGAGGCAGCCGTGGCTATTGCGGTGCGGAGAGCGTCCGCAGGTGGAGCTCCTCGGCGAACGCCCATCCGGCGGGTGCGTGCGCCCGGTCGCGGAACGGCTCCGGCGGCACGATGGCCCGGGTCCCGGCCACGAGACCGACACCCCAGTAGTCGGCCTCCGCCCGCGCCTCGTCCAGATCCGCCGGAAGGCCCGGCAGTACCACCATCCGCGCGCAGTAGGCGCCGAACCGGCCCGCGCGATCCAGGCCGGACCGCCACGACGCCGCCTGAACGATGGCGAGCTCGGCGCGCAGTGGCCGCCGCAACAACCGGACGACGCCCGCCGGGGTGAGGTCGGCGCATCCGGCCGGAAGCTCGCGGATGGCACGGATCTCCTTGGCCGACAGTGCCTCCCAGGGGACCGTCCCACCGGCCGGCAGCCCGAGCAGGACGTCGAGCAGGTCGACGCGGGTGACCCCCGTCAGGCCGGCGGCGGCGCGACGCCGCTGCTCGGCCTCGTCGGGAGCGTACGCCATCGTGACGTCGACACCGCGCATCCGCACGCGCGCCAGTCGCGGGCCGACCGCCGATGACACCGTCCCGATCACGGGTGGCGTGTCCGCGGGGATGGTCGCTCGGGATCCGGTCGCCGTCATAGCGGACCAGCCTCCCACGAGTGGCCGGTACGGTCGCGCGCAACCTCACTTTCGCCCGCCCACGCCCTCACCGTCGCCGGATCAGGAGCATCGCGGCGTCGTCGGCGATGGGGCCGCCGACGTGGCGGAGCACGTCCGCGCGCAGGTCGGCGAGTGCCCGCTCCGGGTCGGCGGCCGCGAGTAGGTGCGCGCGCTCGGCCAGCGGGTAGAAGCCGCCCGCACCGTCGCGGGCCTCGATGACCCCGTCGGTGTACAGCAGCATCTGGTCTGCGGGCGCGAACTTGATCGTGTACGGGCGCGGGCGCGCGTCGACGAGGTCGGACAGCCCGAACGGCGGCGCGACGTCGTCGGGTTCGGCGAAAGCGCCGTCGCCGCCGCCGCGCAGGATGAACGGCGGCGGGTGGCCGTAGTTGAGCAGCGTCACGGTCTCGCCCTCACCGAATTCGGCGAGGACGGCCGTCACGAACTTCTCTCCGGCGTTCTCATCGATCGGCCCTTCGGCTCGCTGCGTGGACAGCCGCCGTCGCAGCGCCGCCTCGATGCGCGTGGCGACACCGGTGAGATCGGGCTCGTCGTAAGCGGCCTCCCGGAACGCCCCGAGGACGTCGGCCGCGGTCTCCACCGCCTCCAGCCCCTTGCCCTGGACGTCGCCGACGATGACGCGGACGCCGGATGGGGTCAGGGTGACCTCGTAGAGGTCGCCGCCGATGCGGGCCTCGGCCGTCGCAGAGGTGTAGCCGACCGCGATGCGCATGGAGCCGACACGCCGGGGGACCGGGCGAAGCAGCACCCGCTGCGCCACCTCGGCGATGGACCGGACGCTGGCGAGGAGACGTTCGCGTCTCTGCCGGTCGGCGCTGGCGAACACACTCGCCGCGGCCACGCCGACCATCGTCACGAGCGTGAGGGTGTTCTGTTTGTGGCCCAGTTTGTGGTGGTGGTAGCTGAGAGCCGCGCACAGGCCTAATGCGGTGAGCCCCACGACCGCGGTGCGCCGGATGCCGCACCACAGGCTCGCGAACGCGGGGCCCAGGACGAGCATGGGCCGGAATATGATGTCCGGGCTCGCCCAGAAGTCGATCAGGCCGACGATTGCGAGCATGCCGAACGGCAGGCACCGCAGCCGTGGCCCCGGCATCGAGCCTGGCTTCTCGCTTATGGCGCACCCCCAGCTCGTGATTCCGTTTGTGGGGAGAATAGCGTCGGCGTGCGGCCGGCTCTGTGCTTTCCGGCAGGCCGGTCGGCTCGGGCGATATGTCGTCCGTCGCGCGAGAGTTCGCATGCGACGAGCGACGAGCGGGATATCGCTAAATAATACCGCAAAGGGGAGGGAAGAGGGAAAGTCATCGAGTGAATGGCGCCCGCCATGCGGCGGTAGCGCCGATCCGCCCCGGTGATGGGGGTCACCAGGGGCGATGGCCTGTGGCGCACCGGCGTGCGTCACGGACTGTCGTACGCTCGTATTATCCTATCCCCCGACAAAGTAAGCTGAGAAAGGAACACCTCGTGGCGACGAAAGTCGTAATGGTGGATGATTTTGATGGGCATGACGGCGAAGACGTCGCGAAGCGGGATTTCGAGGTTTCCGGCGTAACGTACACCATCGATCTCGGCGATGAGAACTTCAAGCGCCTCGAAGAGCTCCTCGACGCGCTGGCGCCGTATATCGAGAAGGCGGCCAAGGTCAAGCAGGCGGGCCGGGCACGCAAGAGCGCGGCCGACACGGCACCGCGTCTGCGCGGCTACTCCAACAGCGACGTTCGCGAGTGGGCCGCCGCCGAGGGCATCGAGGTGAGCGAGCGCGGAAAGATCGCCGACGAGGTCTACGAGAAGTTCATCGACGCCCACCCGGACGCCAAGCCGGAGGAGTGAGGCCGCGGCCCCTCCGAGGGGCCGCCGAAACGCCTCAGAGCCGCCGTCGGCCGGGGTGGCGAGGCGACGTCCGGCCGCGCGCCCCGGCCGGCACGGAGATGACGTCCGGCTGGACGCCCTGGCCGGCTCGGGACCCTGCCGGCAGGACGATGTCAGGCCGGCAGGGTGACATCCAGCCATGGCCGGGTGACGTCCTGGGGCGGCTTTTTGAGAGTCGCCTCTCTACGGGGCTCTCAGGGAGTCGCCGGCGGGCCGAGGTTGCCCGCGTCGTCGACGGCCTGGATCACGACTCGCCGCGCGTCCGCTGGGATGGTGATGCTCTGCCGGCCGCCCGCGCCGACCGTCGCGGTGACGGTGGAGACCTGGCCGTCGACGCTGACGCGGTAGCTCGTGGCGCGGCCGGCGTACCGGTCGTCGCCGGGCGCGACAAAGGTCACGGTCGTGCCGTCGCGGCGCAGGTCGCGCAGGTTGCCGGGCGGTCGGGTGTCGGTGCCGTACCGTCCGGTGCGCTGCTCGTCGTGATGGTAGGCCCACGACTCGGCGTCCGGCCGCCCGTCGGTCCGCCAGGCGAACAGATAGCCCTCGCGGGTCGTGGTGACCAGGTCCGTACGCCCGTCGCCGTCCAGGTCGCCCGCGGTCGGGGAGAACAGCGTCCAGCCGCCGGTGAACTTCGGGAAGCCCGGGGCCTGGCCGGACGAGGTGTACGCCTGCACTGTCGAGGTGTCGCCGCCGTCGACGACGTCGGCCCGGCCGTCGCCGGTGACGTCGGCGATCAGCGGGGCGCCGAGGAAGTCCAGACCCGCCCGCGCCTGCGGGTAGCCCGGCACGGGCAGGGTGGTGGCGGCGTCGTAGCCGCGTTCGTAGTTGCCGATGGCGGTGCCGCTGCCGGGGTACAGCAGCGCGGCGATCAGCGACACGGCGCCCGACCCGGACTCGGCGTAGCCGAGCCGTCCGTCCGCGCCGAACCTTCCGAACGCGCCGCTGGTCGTGAAGGACGCCGGCAGGTCGATCGCCGGTGACGGCGACGACCCGGTGAGCAGCGCGCGTACGGCGGCCGCGTCGCGGTTCAGCAGCGCGGAGGCGGGGTTGTTCAGCGGCCCGTACGCGCCCCGGATCGTGCCGTCGCCGCCGACGAGGAAGGTCGCGGAGAACGACGGGCCGGTGGCCACCTCGTCCTTGCCGTCGCCGTCGACGTCCGCGACCGCGGGGCTGTTGGCGGCCTCGGTGATGAACTCCTGCGCGCTGCCGTAGTAGGTGACGATCGACGGCAGGCGCACCGGCCATCCCTTCACCGGCGAGCCGTCGGCGTGGTACGCGTACACGTAGTTCGCGCCGAACGCCTGGATGCCCGCGCCGTGGCTCTCGGAGTGCTGGGAGCGCACGACGATCTCCGGCCGGTGGTCGCCGTCGAGGTCGGCCACGGCCGGGGTGGCGTCGAGCTTCGCGTCGTCGATCGCGGTCAGCCCGGACGCCGGCTTCGGCGGGTCGGCCACGGTCACCGGCCAGCCGGGCACATCGGAGCCGTCGGCGTGCCAGGCGTGCACCCGTCCGTCCCACCCGGCCTGCACGACCTCCAGTCCGGGCTTCCCGTCCAGGTCGGTGAGGACGGGGGAGGCCGTCGCGCCCTGGTGGGGGAGCCGGGTGTAGGCCAGGGCGGGCCGGGGGATCGCGGGCTTGGTCACGCCCGTGTCGAGGGTCTTCGGCCAGCCGGGCAGGAGCCGGCCCTGGGCGTCGAACGCGTACGTCCGGCCGGTGGTGCTGGTGGCCACGACCTCCTGACGGCCGTCGTGGAACAGGTCTCCGACCGCGACCGGGGCGACGATCGGCTCATGGCCGGCGTCGAAGCCCGGGATCCGGGTCGGGCTCGCGTTGGTCGTGACGGGCCAGCCGGACAGCTCCTGCCCGCTCACCCCGTCGAGGGCGTGCACGCGGCCGTCGGCGTCGCCGAACACGATGTCCTGGTGGCCGGTACCGCGCAGGTCGACGAGGGCGGGCTGGCTCTCCCCGCCGATCCCGAAGCGCAGCGGGAAACCGGTCCGCAGGGTGGGGTCGTGGTGGACGGCGATCGCGCGCCGCTCCTCACCCATCCGGCCCGCGTCGTCCCAGACGCGCAGCCGCAGCGTCACGGTGTACTGCTCGGCCGCCGACAGCTCCTTGTCGTCGGGCATCGTGTACGCCTTGTCCCAGAAGGATGCTGGCAGCCGGGTCAGGTCCAGCGTGCCGACTTTCCCGTCGTACGCCCCGGTGCCCTGGCCGTCGCCGGCCTTGATGAACGCCGAGTCGGCCGGTTCGATCCCCGGCGCGAACCCCAGCTCGTAGCGGAAGCTCTTCGCCCGGCGCGCCTCGACGTGCCCGGTGACCGGCACGGACGAGGTCGTCTCCGGGTCGTACAGGGCGTACCAGTCCGGGCTGTCGATCCAGGCCGCGGGCGGAATGTCGCCCTTGGCGACCGCCGCGAGGGCCTTGGCGGCGTTCGGCCGGCCATAGCCGTACTGCCGGTCCCAGCCCGGCCGGCCCGGCCAGCCGAGGCTCGCGTCGTCGACATCGCCGGCGGTCGCGCGCAGCACCTGTACGGCCTCGGCGTTGGTCAGCGGCCGGTCGATCTTCCCCTCCTTCGCGGCCTGCGCGCCGTAGGACAGCAACAGGCCGAACAGTCCGCCGGTGGTCGGCGTCGACTCGGACGTGGAGCCACCCTGCGTGGCCACCGAGAACATCGCCTTGGCACCGTAGGAGGTGAGGTTGGAACGCTCGCGGTAGGTCGAGGTCAGCACGTTGGCGAGGGCGCCCGGCGCGCCCGCCGCGTTGGCGACCAGGCCGTTGCCGGGGATGACGTGTGGCCAGAACATCCCGCCCTGATGGTCGGTGGAGTCGAAGTCGTTGCTGGACTCCACCATGACCACGCCGTCGTTCCAGAGCTTGTCGACGGCGCGGCGCATCGCGGAGGAGTATCCGAGGTCGGCCGTGGTGCTGACGATGACCTTCGCCCCGGCCCGGCCCGCGTACAGCCACGCCGCCGCGAGGTCGTCCGTACGGTCGAGGGCCTCCGCGCCGGCGCGGATCGGCAGTAGCAGGCACTTCGGGCAGATCCCGGCCCCCAGCTTGCCGTTGTCGGTCTGCGCGGCCGCGACCCGCTGCTGGTCGTTGGCGTGGTCGTACGTCGAGTCGGGTGTGGCCGGGTCGTTCTGGTCGTCGTAGAAGTCCCAGCCGGAGATGTCGTCGGTGAAGCCGTTGCCGTCGTCGTCCTTGCCGTTGGAGAACGCGACGATGAGATCCTCGGGGTCGATGACGCCGTTGCCGTTCGAGTCGTGCACGCGGGGATCGCCGTCGTAGTCGGCGGCGGTGACCGCGCCGTCGCCGTTCTTGTCGTACGTCGCGGACCCGGCCGGCTTGGGCAGTTCACCGGTGTTGAGGAACACCTTGTCGGCGAGGTCGGCGACGTCCCCGGCGTGCCAGTTGATCCCCGCCTCGACGTAGGCGATCACCGTGTCCGGCGATCCGGTGCTGTAGTCCCGCCAGGCCGTGTCCACCGACATCCCGGCAGCGCCCTCCGGGTCCTTCGCGCCGGGGGTGCAGCGCGGCAGGAAGGAGTAGAGATTGTGCTGCTCCCCGCCCGGCGCGGCCGTCGTCAGGCAGCTCAACGGCGCGCCGTTCTCGACCGCGGCGTAGCTGGGATCGTTCGGCGGCCCCGCCGGGAAGCCGCTCGCCGCGGCGCCCGGCCGGGCCAGCAGGATGAGGAGGGCGGGGACGACGGCGAACGCGACGGCCGGGAGACGCCTCATGGGACCACCTCGAAGAGTTGACCGCGATCACTGTCCGCCAACCCTCCGGCGATGAGTAGTCCTCTGGCCGGATGAGGACATGAGTTTTTCTCGCGTTAGCCCCGTGCCGGGTACGTGACGGCCGGGCCGCCGCGAGACGGCCCGGCCGTGTAACCGGGAGCGGAGAGGCCGGGTGCGGCTTACGGCTCCGAGCGGCAGGCGGGGGCACCGTCCGCAGCCGGAACCGCCGCCGGGTCAGGTGCGGCTAAGGCTCCGAGCGGTTGACCTCGCCGCGCCAGGCGCCGGTCGCGGTGTCCAGGCTCTCGACGAACTCCTTGAACCGCTTGAGATCGCCCTTCGCCCGGTGATTCACCAGCCCGGCCTTGTCGGCGACGTTCTCCATGACACCGTCGGGTTCGGCCTCCATCTGGAGGGTGACCCGGGTGGTGGCGTCATCGATCCGGTGGAAGGACACCACACCGGCGTTCTTTGGGCCGTCGACCGAGGTCCAGGCGATGCGCACGTCGGGCAGCTGCTCGGTGATCTTCGCGTCGTACTCGCGGGTTGCACCGCCCACCTTCACCTTCCAGTGCGTGAGCGTGTCACTGATCTGGATGACCTCCTGGACGCCCTCCATGAACCGCGGGAACTCCTCGAACTGGGTCCACTGGTTGTATGCCGTCTGGATCGGGACGTCGGCGTCGATGCTCTCCATGATGGTGGTCATCGTCCATCTCCTCGTGGATCGCGTTCTCGGTCAGGCGCCCCCGCTACCCGGTGAAAGAAGGAGTAAACGGGTGCCATGTTCAGGGGCGTGTGAGTGCACCGTGAGAACGTCCGGGACGATGGAGTTCGTCCAGGCGGACTTCGTTCGGCACCCGTTCCCCGAGGGCGCGGTCGACTCCGTCTGCTCGGTGGCGGCCATCCACCACGTGGACTTCGAGCGCGCCTGACGACGGCCGGGGGCGGCCCCGGCCGTTCCTCAGTCGAGGCGGGAGAACCGGTTGACGGAGACGGCCAGACAGATGGTGATGAAGGCGGCGACGACTCCGAGTTCGGCGAGCGGCGGCGGATGCCAGCCGTCCCAGGCCACCGGCTGGAACAGCAGGGAGGACGGGCGTGCCCGCGCGGCGATGGTCTGCCGCATGGCGTCGACCGCGTAGGTCAGCGGGTCGGCCAGCGCCGCCCACGCCATCCAGCCGGGCATCGCGCTGACCGGGAACATCAGGCCGGACAGGAAGATCAGCGGAGTCATCAGCAGGCTGAGTACCGTGGTGAAGGTCCGGGGCCGTCTGATGGTGACCGCGACCGTCGCTCCGAGCAGGGCCATCGCCATCCCGGTCAGCGCCAGCTCCGTCGACAACAGGGCGACCAGCCCGAGCCGATACGGCACATGGATCAGACCTCCGCCGGCCAGAACGATTACGCCTTGGCAGGTCGCCACTGTCGCGCCGCCGAGGCACTTGCCGACCAAGAGAGTGCCTCTACGGACCGGACTGACCAGCATCTCACGCAGGAAGCCGCTGTCGCGGTCCCAGACGATCGACGCGCCGACGGACATCGCGGGCGGTTGCGCGGCCATCACCAGGACCCCCGGGAAGAGGAACATCAGGTAATCGGAGGTGCGGCCGCCTCCGGCACCCGCGAACATCCGGGCCAGACCGACGCCGAGCACGAACAGGAACAGCAGCGGCTGCAGCAGCGAGACGAGGCTGGCGGCGCCGCCTCGCGCGAAGTGCAGCAGCTCCCGGAGCCAGACCATCCGCGCGGCCCGCAGCTCGGCGGCCCAGCGTGCCGTGACGCCGACGGTCACGATGCTCCACCCTTCGACTCGTCGCGGATGCGGTGCCCGGTGTGGTGCAGGAAGACGTCATCGAGGCTGGGCCGGGTGACCGTCACCTCGTACACCGGGACGTCGAGGCCGGCGCACAGCCGGGGGACGGCCAGCGCGCCGTCCTCGGTCTGGACGCGTAGCCCGTGCGGGCCGACGACGGCCTCTATCCCGAAGCGGTCGAGCAGCGTGGCGGCCGCCTTCTCGTCGTCGCCGGTGCGCAGGTCGACGCGGTCCGCGCCGAGCACCGACTTCAGCTGCGCCGGGGAGCCCTCGGCGATGATCCGGCCGTCGTCGATGATGGCGATGCGGTTGCAGCGCTCGGCCTCTTCCAGGTAGTGCGTGGTCAGGAACAGCGTGGTGCCCTCGCGGTCGCGGACCTCCTCGAGGTGCTCCCACAGCAGGGCTCGCGACTGCGGATCCAGGCTGGCCGTGGGCTCGTCGAGGAACAGGACCCGCGGTCGGTGCAGGACGCCGCGGGCGATCTCCAGCCGACGGCGCATGCCGCCGGAGAAGGTGCGTACGAGACGGTCCCGCGACGCGGTCAGGCCGGTGAGGTCGAGCATGGCGTCCACCCGTGCCGCCAGCTCCGCCCGCGGCATGGCGTACAGGTCGGCGTGGAAGCGGAGGTTCTCGGCGGCCGTCAAGTCCCCGTCGAGTGTGCTCTCCTGGAACACGAGCCCGATGCTGCGGCGTACGAGCCCGGGCGCGGTGCGCGTGTCGTGACCGGCGACCTCGATCCGGCCCGCCGTCGGGCGGGTCAGGGTGCACAGCATCGCGATCGTGGTGGTCTTGCCCGCGCCGTTCGGGCCGAGGAAGCCGAAGGTCTCCCCTTGGGCGATGGTGACGTCGATGCCGCGCACGGCCGCCACGCCGGGATACGACTTGCGCAACCCGGTCGCTCGGATCGCCGGCACGTCGCCGATCGGAGCGCCCGCCGTCGCAGCGTCGGTGGCCATGGAGTTCGTGGCAGGGGCGGACGCCCGGGGAGGCGCGCCGACCGGGTCGGCCGACGCCCGGCCTGCGGTCGGCGGCCGTTTCGATCGCAGCATCCGGCCGCCTCTCACGCTCGTACGGACAGCCGGGCCATCCAGTCGTCCGGCACGACGAACCCGAAACTCCACCGATGCCGGATGGTCGGATTGACGATGCAGTGCCAGAACAGCCGGGCGGGGTCCTGCTCGGCCCGGAAGAAGCGAACCGTCCGGGGGCTCTCGCGGAGCGTCACGATCTCCTCGGTATGCGGGTTCATGTACCTGAAGAACGATGTTTCGGCCGGGTCGGGGAACGGTTCGTCGAAGTCGACGAGGTACATCCGCCAGCCCGGCTGCGTCTCGTTGGTGTGCCACAGGCGGTAGCTCTGGGGCGGATACCACAGGCTGCCGGAGAAGCGCACCTCGGTGGCGAACGCGGCCTCGAGCGCCGCGATCGTACGGCGCTTTGCCGCGAAATAGCGGTCATATCCCGGGTGGTCGACGTGTTCGTCGAGGTTGATCAGATGAAAGTCGCGCCGGGGAGCGTCCGGTCCGACGACCGGATCGCGCCATCCGGTCCGGGCCCTCTCCTCGTGCCAGGCGCGATACTCCGGATCGGCCGGAGACCGGTCCGTGGAGCCGATGTCCTCCTCCCGGAACGTCCGTTTGAAGCGGCCCATGTCGACCGACGACGGCTTGATCTTCAGGTCCGGTAGCTGCTCGGCGACGGCGTCGAAACCCGGCAGGTCGGCCAGGCGGAATTCATGGTGCAGGATGCGGGTCGGCGTGGGGCCCGGGCGCGCGTCGGCCCTCGTGTCGCGCGTGGCCGTGGCGGCCGCCGCTCGGCGCCCGTTCTCCGGCCCCGGTGCCGGGTCCGTGGAGGACGACGCCTCCATCAGCTCGGGAACCGTGAAGGTGTACCCGTGACGGGATCCGAGGCGCACCAGCTCCTGGACTCCGGTCATCGCCCGAAGCTGCTCCGACAGCTCGGGGGTGCCGTACGCGATCTGCAGGAACGCCTGGCCGGCTTCGACGGACATCGTGTGCCTTACCTCCTGAATCGATCGGGCGACGTCAGCGGTCTTCCGACGAGGTGGACGGGGGATCGAGCAGCAGCACCGAGGGCACCCGGTCCGGCGCGGCGAGCCTGAGGAAGTGCATCCCGAAGCCCGACATGCCGACCATCAGCCCAGGGAAGAAGCCGGCGCTGTGCTCCACGACGCCGGCGTCGGCGTCGTCGATGTTGCGCCATTGGGTCCGCACCTGGACGTTGGCCTCCAACTGGAAGGCGGGTTCGTCCCGCAGGAGCGCGAACCGCAGGAGCAGCTCGGCGTTGCCGGAGCGGCCATGACAGAGGGTGTCGTTCATCAGCCGAGGGAAGTTGCGCATCGTGGCGGCGAGCGCCTGGTACGCCTCGCGGAGCGCGGATTCGTCATCGCCGCCGAGCGCCGCCCAACTCGCGATGCGGCTCAGGCCGATGCCGGCGGCTCCGTTGCACCATGCGTTGGCGTAGCGGCGTCCGTTCCGGAGTATCCCGCCGGCGTTCGTGCGTAGGTCGTACCAGTCCTGGTCGACCAGATCGAAGTGGCGGGCCTCGTAGGCGAAGGCGCGGAGCCCGGCGTCGACGTACGACGGCCGGTCCGTGAGCCGCCCGAGCTGGATCAGCGCCCATCCGGCACCCGCGGCGCCGTGGGCGAAACCGGTGAGGTCGGCCGACGCCTCGCCGGGATCGGCGAGCGGCCAGCTGAGGGTGTCGCCGGTCGCGACGGCGTGGCGGAGGAGCCGGGCGGCGCAGCGATGGGCGATGTCGAGCCCTTGGCCGTCGGTCCCCCGTGAGAGGCCGAGCAGCACCGGGATGAGCCCGGCGCTGCCGCCGAATACGTCGAAGCGGGTGTCGGCGTCGACTCCGCCGGGCAGATCACGGCTCAGCCGCTCGGCGAGCTCGAGCAGGCCCCGGTCCTGCCAGAGATGGTGCAAGTGGGTCAGCAGGTAGATGAGGCCACCGACGCCGGAGAAGGCGCCGATGCTCCCGCGGTCGGTGCACGCGATGGCGTGCGACAGGGCCCGCTCGGCGGCTTGGCGGAACTCCGGGCGCGGGACCAGCGAGTCGAGGTAGGCGAGGAACAGGGCGATCCCGCTCGACCCGTGGTACAGGTCCCCCTCGACGTCGGCCTCGGTGATCGCGCCGTCCGCGATTTCGTACGAGGTCCAGGGCGAGGGCGCCGATGGCTCGCGCAGGCCCGCGCACAGGCGCTCGCCGACGCGCGCCGCGTAGTCGAGGCACGCGGTCACGAAGGCCGGGCTGGTCACCTCACCGGCGGCCAGCCCGGCGGCGATGTACTGACGCTGCTGCGCACGGTTGCGCGCCGACAGCCGCCGGATGCGCTGCGCGGCGTGGTCGACGGGGGAGACGTCGACGAAGGACGGCAACTCGGTGGCGTGGTCGTGGACGAGCCGATGGCCGTGGGCGTCGGTGGTGAAGATCGGGACGTCGAGCCGCCACATGGAGATGAGCTCGCGGTCTGCGAGGACGCCTTCGTGGTCCCAGGTGCGCGGGAACGTCCGCACGGTGTTGGCGAGGAGGTCGACCTCGAGGGGATCGACGAGGCACTTCGGGTGCCGCGCGGAGAGCAGCAGCTGCGAGTAGATCTGAGTGCCCCAGTTGATGAACCGAACCGACGCGCCGGTGAAGACCTCCGAGATGAAGCCGACCGCGTCCTCCGGCCGCTGCTCGAACCACGCGTAGACGCGGTCGAACCCGTTCATGATGGCGTCGGTGAAGTCCTGCGGCTGCGTCAGATGCTCGCCGAGGAAGACGCGGTTGGACGCCTCCGGCTCGATGTGCACGTCGGTCCGGTGAGTCACGGAGGCCTCGAAGCCGAGGCGGGGGCCGTCCAGCCGTGGGACCGGAACGGGCAGGTCGTATCCCTCGCCGCCGGAGTATCCACTGATCCGCATCTCGGCGGCGGAGGTCGTGGCCCGCGGCCACTCGAGCAGGCCGGTTTTGAAGACGGAGTCGAGCAGCGTGCCGGGCGGGCGTTCCTGTCCGCGCGGCAACACCGCCAGAGCGGTCTCGCAGTCGCATACGTGCGCGTGACCGTCGGCGACGAGGATGTTTTCGAAATGCAGGTCGCCGCCGCCGAGCACGTAGAAGATCGCCAGGTGCCCGCCGAGCTCCCGGTAGACCTGCTCCACCTCCTTCTGGGAGTCGAGGCGGTTGCGACCCGCCGGAATCAGCGCCTCATAGCCGTACGCCTGCCGGGGCAGGACCGGACGGGACGCGAAGTCGAGCACGGCGTCGTCGCGTAGCCGGTCGAGCAGCCGTTGCATCGCCGCCTCGGACCGGATGCAGCGTGGTTTGTACACGAACGAACCGGTACGTCCGGAGGCCAGCTCGACGTCGACGATCGCGACGGTGCGTGCTCCGGCATGGTGATCGGAGCGGCCCTGGCGCACGGACCGGAAGACCGCGATCTCCTCGCCGAAGATGACGTCGCCGATGTCGGCGGCGTCGGCCGCCAGGCGGTGGACGAGGCTCACGCCGAAGTCGGACAGCAGCTCGGAAATGTGGGCGAGCCACCGCCCGAGCACCGGGAACGCGAGGTAGAAGCGGTGGTAGGCGGCCGTGTCGGCGAATGTCGCGTCGAGGTAGGCGAGGTAGTCGTCGCGCGTCGCCTGCGCCTTGTCGATGTCGTGCTGGGCGCAGTGCACATTCGCGTGCGCCTCGAGGGCCCAGGTCAGGGGGAGCTCGAAGCGGTACAGGAGATGACGCTGGAAGTCGTCGACCAGCCGTCGGTCGAACAGCCCGGAATGGCGGGTGCGGGCCTCCTCCAGCCGGCGCCCCAACTCGAGCAGGAAAGGCTCACACGCCTTGGCCCGCCGACCATAGTACGCATCGACGGAGCGCCAACTCGGGACGTCGTCGTTGTCGGAGTCCGCCGCCGGCACGGCGGTGGATCCGGGTACGGGATCGCCGAAGCGGCTCAGGGCCGCTTGGTAGGTCGGCAGCCAGGAGGCGTGTACGCCGGCGAACACCGCCCTGGTCGACGCGTCCGCGGTGGCCAGCCCCAGCTCGTACCGGCGGTACGCGGTGAGGATCTTCATCAGGTTCGCGCTGTCGTAGCGGGCCGGACCGGAGCGGCTCAGTGCCTCCTTGCCGAACTTGGCGGCGAGCCGGTCGGTCATTCGCGCGACGTGCCATGCGTCGAACGGCGTGAGGGGCGGAACCGGATCAGGGGGTGTGCTGCCCCGGCTCTCCAGCGCGGCGACGATTCGCATCCGCTCCGCCAGGTTGCCGGCCCGTGCGGCGAGATCGAGGTAGGGGTGGTCACCCATGGGGACTGGCTCCTGCTGGGGCGTCGTGAGGAAGGATCGGAACGGTCCTGCGGTAACGGCTGGAGGGCGCGGTAATGGCTGGAGGGCTCGGAGGCCTTCCGGCCATAGGCCGAAGGGCCCCCGAGACCTCGCGGTATTCCGGGACGGCGGCCAGCCGCTCGATGCGTCGGACGGTGGGCCGGCGCAGGCCGACCCACCGCGGCGAACCGAGAGACGTCAGCGGACGCCTACTTCGTCGTGCCGTCGCAGATGAAGGTGAGAGGCCCGGAGCTGCAGGTGGACGCGCAGGCGTAGATCTCCACGGCGGCGGCGCCCTCGGTCCAGAAGTCCAGCGACTCCTGGTCCGGCTGCTCGACCGGGGCGGGCAGTGTCGATGCCGACATGCCGAAGACGCCCGGGTCGGCGAGCATCTCGGTGCGGAATCCGTCGTCGACCACGGCCCGAAGGGCCAATTCTGTAGACATGGAGTACCTCCCTGTGAAACGTGGTGATGGACGTCGGTCAAGCCTTCTCGGCGGTCAGTTTCACGCCGATCTGTCGCTCGATGTTCGTGAGCTCCTGAATGGCGGCCGCCATGTTGTCACTGTCGATCTGCCAGTCGACCAGCTCCTTCACCTCGGGGGTAATGCCGTCCGGTGACCAAATGGCCTCGAGCCACGCCTTCATGGCGTGCGGATGGAGATCATCGATCGGCTTGATGCGGGAGAGAACAGGCTCTTCGTGCAGTGATAGGGCGAGTTCGAGGACCTCGCGCAACTTTCCGTCCGGGGGCAGCAGCGAACACACGATCACCAGCTCTTGAATGCGCCGGATGATGTCCACGCCCGGGTAGATGATGTTGGTGGGGCCTTTCACGCTTATCGTCGCCTTTCCTTGTTCGACGAATTGAACGTTAGGGACGGCTGCTTACAGTGCGCTTACATTTTTCTTTCGGGGCGGGTGGACATCGGCGGCGCGCCGCGCAGGATCGCCGTGTGCAGATCGCGCACCTCGGGGCCAGGGCACACGCCGAGCCGGTCGCGGAGACAGGCGCTCGCCATGCCGTACGCCTCCAGCGCCTCGGCGGACCGGCCGCACCCGTGCAACGCGAGCATCAGGTGCCGCCAGAATCGCTCGTGGAGTGGATACCTCGCGGTCAACGCCCGCAGCTCGCCGACGAGCCGCGCGTGGCGTCCCAGCGCGAGATCGACCTCCTGCCGCCGGTCGAGGGCCCGCAGGTGCTCCTCGGTGAGGCTGGGGACGACGTCGCGGTGCAGCGAGTCGGAGCGCACGTCGTGCAGGACCGGTCCACGCCACAGCGCGAGTCCCTCGGTCAACGCGTCCGACTCCGAGGCGAGGTCACCACGCTCGCTCGCGGCCCTGGCCTCGGCGACGAGCCGGCGGAACCGCGTGAGGTCCAGGTCGGACGCCTCGATGAGGTAGCCGGCGGCGGAGGTGCGGATCAGGTCGCCCGTCCCTGGTCCGTGACGGTCGAGCATTTGCCGGAGCCGTGTCACGTACGTGTGCAGCGCGCCGCGCGGGCGGCGAGGTGGCGCGTCGTCCCACAGCCGTTCGGTGAGCTCGTCGAGCGACACGACCTGGTTCGCCCCGAGCAGGAGCGTGGCGAGCAGGGTGCGCTGCTTTCCCGCCGGGACGGTGACCCGGCATCCGTTGACGGTGGCATCGAGGGGCCCGAGGACTCGGAACACTGGACCGTGCACGGCTGAACTCCCGCTGGTGTCTCGCAGGCGATCCGGCTGGGTGGCGCGTCGGAGCGGAGGTGCGTCGGGCGATCCGCGGAGCGGACGGCGGGTTTCCAATGACGATGACATATCGTAGCAGAGTATTTACGCTCGGTAGTCGACGCCTTCGGGGTGGAATCGTGGCGGTCTCCGTGCGCGAGTGTCGTCCGACTGGGCTACGGTCGTGCCTCGGACCACAGGGGGGTGACGATGACCGGGCAGATGCGCTTCGAGCACGATGACGTGATCGCCGTGCGCGAGGCGTTCCACCGCCGGCTGAAGGCGTTCGCCGCGCCGGTCGCCGGCGACCGCGGGGCGGTCACCGAGGACCTCGACCAGCTGGAGGTCGCGCGCGCGATCCACGCCGCGTTCGGCGACCACGAGGCGTACGGCGGCCTCACGCGCGCCGAGCTGGCCCAGTCCTGCGCCCACATCTGCGGCCGGTCGCAGTTCGACCGCTACTTCGAGCTGTTCCTGAAGATGGAGCTGATCGAGCCGTTCACCCAGCGCGACTACGAGTGGCGCTACGTTCTGAACCCTGCCTCCTCGGCGGCGCTGCTGGTGTTCGGCCGGCTTGAGGCCAGCGGCGGGCTGCAGGAGCTGGTCACGCTGCTCGACGCCACCTACCGCGAGCTGGAGCTGGGCAGCGCGACGAGCCGGGCGGTGGCCGAGGCGCTCGTGCAGGCGCGCCGCGAGTTCACGATCCGGTCCGGGCACCTGCGGCGGCTCGTACGTCACCGTCCGCTGGAGGAGCTCATCGCCGAGCAGCGCCACCACGGCGACGCGAAGCGGCTGTTCACCCAGGCCGAGCGCATCGTCGAGCGGGTCAACCGCGACTTCGGCGAGCATCGCCGGGCCGCCGAGCGGATGGCCGAGGCCGCACTGCAATACGTCAACGCCGTGCAGGAGTACATGGCGCGTCTCCTCGACCAGGCCGCGCAGCGCCGCGACTTCACTCTCCTGGACGCCGAGGCCTACCTCACCGCCGCGATCACCGGCAGCCCCGAGGCCCTCGCCGCCGTCTTCGACGGCATCGTCTTCGACCCGCCGCGCCTGCACTTGTCGCCGCACGAGATCCTGCGAACGATCGAGACCCACCAGCCGCGCCCGCGTCCACGGCAGCGCCGGCCGCGACGCGAGGACCCGCTGCCCGAAGGCGACCCGGTCGAGGAGGCCGCCGTGCGCCTCCGCGAATACCAGGCGGCCCGGCGCGCGGCGATCGAGGCGCACCTCGGCTCGGAGGACGGCGTCGACCTCACCGAACGGCTGCGCGGCACGCCGTGGCGGCAGGCGGCGCGCGTCATCGCCGACGTCCTCGTCTCCGCGACCGACCCCGACCTGCCGTTCGAGCCGGTTCTGGGCGACCGGCTGCACGTCGCGGCCGACGCGCCGACGACGTACGTCAGCGAGCTCGGCGTGCGCGCGGTCGAGCCCGAGCGGGCCACGACGACGCAGGGCGACCGCGATGGCTGAGCCGGCGCCCTCCGCCGTCGCGCTGGCCCGGCTTCGGGCTCTGGGCGCCGCGCCCGCGCGGACTTCGGCGGCCGTGTCGGCGGCCGCCCGCGCGGCCGGACGCGAGATCGTGCTGGCCTCTGCCGCAGGCGGTCAGGTCGCGCTGCTGACCTGGCCGGCCGACATCGACTTGGCCGAGCAGGCGGACCACTCGCTGTGGACGACGCCGGCGACCGCCCTGCAGCTCACCTTCGCCGCCTGCGTGCGACTCTGCTGGGAGGACCCGCACGTCCACCCCTACCCAGGACGCGTCGTCGCTCCGGAACGCGTGTTCGCGCTGCTCGCCCGCGTCAACGCCCGCCCGGACGAGGCGATCCCGATCTTCGACAACGCACCGAAGCGGTCCCTGGCGTGGCTGCGGCGCGCGGCGTGGATCGATCAGGACGAGGAGGGCGTCCGGTTCGGCGTACGACTGGCGACGCTGGCCGACGACGAGGTGGCCGCACTCCGCCGCGTCTACGAGGCGATGCCGGGCCCCCAGGACGAGGAGGCAGCGGCTCCTGAGGACGCGGCGATGCCGGGTCGTGAGGGCGGGGAGGCGGCGGCTTCCGAGCGTGCGGCGATGCCGGGCCCCCAAAACGACGCGACGGCGGCTTCCGAGGGCGCGGCGATGCCAGGCCCCCAGGACGACGAGACCGTGGGTCTCCAGGACGGGGAGACGGGGGATGAGTGACGGTGTCCCGGCACTGGAGACGCTGCCGCACGAGCTGAGGCTCGCCGTGCGGCGGGCGGTCGCGGCGGTCGAGGAGGCGGACCAGCCGGTGCCCATGGTGCTGTACCGCGGTCTGGCGCCGGATCTGCGGCCGTACGTCGAGGCGATGCTGACAGCGGCGGGCCGGGTCCTCATCGAGCTGCGCGAGGGCTTCATCTCCGGGTACGACGACGCCGTCGCGCGCGAGCTGACCCGCGAGGGCATCGGCGCCCTGGAGCCGATCGACGCGGCCGTCCTCGCGCTGGTCCTGCTGCACGGGTTCGTGATCCCGAAGGCCCAGGGGGAGCTGCCGCGCACCGCGCGGGCGTACCAGGCCCGCCGGGTGAGCTTCGAGACGCTCGTCAACTCGCGCATCCGCTCCCGCGAGCAGATCCGGCAGTCGCTGCAGCGGCTGCGCGACCGGGGCCTGCTGCAGCCCGGCGACAGCGCGCCGATCCGGCCGGGCCCGCAGTTCCTGCGGCTGACGCCACAGGCGTCGAACCTCATCGAGGAGAACCTCATCCTGCTGGCGGACCCGGACGGCGCGCTCGCCGACGCCATCCGCCGCCGGCGGGCGCAGGCGCGATCCCAGGCCATCGAGGGGGAGAAACGGTGACGAGCGAGATCGACATCGAGGCGGCGGGCCTCGGCGGGGTGGTCGGCCGGCGCGACCTCATCGCGCTGCAGACGGTCGAGATCGGCACGCTCACGTCGCACCCGATCCCGATCGTCCCCGGGCAGTTCATCACCGTCGCGGGGCGCGGCCCGGTGGACAGCAACGGTTCGGGCAAGACGACGTTCCTGTCCGCCATCACGCTGATCCTCGCCGATCCGCAGTGGCGGCTGCACGAGAGCGGGAAGTACGCCGCGCGCCTGCTGTTCCGCCCCGAGCCCGTGGGCCTGTCCGCCAAGGAGCACGCGCCCGCGACGGCCGGCTACATCGTCGGGGTGTTCGGCGAGCGCGACGCCGACGAGCGGTCGGCGCTGTCGGTGTGGATCCGCCTGCAGTCCGGCGGCAGCCCGTACGCCGAGGTGCGCTGGAGCGACGGCCTGGTCCTCGCCCGCGGCAAGGACGACGCCGAGCGCCTGGACACCGCGCACCGCACCTGGGCCACGCTGCGCAACCGGGTGCCGGTGACGCGGATCGGTGACGTGCTGTACGGCTCGTCGCCGCGCTGCATGTCCTACCTTCACACCGACGGCACCCGGCCGGAGGCGCCGTCGCTGGTGTCGGAGGAACTGTCCCACCTCAAGCCGGAGGAGATCGGCGACTCCCTCATCGCGCTGGCCGGGCTGACCGACCTGGTCGACAAGGAGAGCGACGCGCGGGCCAAGCGCGTCGAGATCGAGTCCCGCTACGCCGAGGAGCGCAGCCGCGACGAGCAGCGCCGCCTCGAGGAGGAGAGCGACCTGGCGGCCGTCGCGGACCGCGACCGCGCGCGGGACCACGTCGCCCGGGTCACCGTACTGCGGCGGCTGCACGCCGCCCGTCGCTTCCTCGACGTCCACGCCGACGACGCCGCGCTGGCCGAGCAGACCGAGGGGCTCGGCGTGCGGGTGGAGGAGCGCCGTGAGGCCGTACGGCAGGCCCAGGAGGAGCTCGACGAGCTCGCCGTCCCCGAAGAACTGCAGCGGCGTGTCGCCGAGCTCGAGGGCGTCCACCAGTCACTCCAGGAGGACCTGAGCGGCCTGATCGGGGAGGAGGGACGGTACGAAGGGGAGCTCGAGCGCCTGGGCGGGTCCCGGTCGGCGCTCGCCCGGCTCGCCGAGCTGTGGGACGGCACCCCGGCGGAGACGCTGCGCGCCGACCTCGAGGCGTCGGCCCCCGAGCTGATGGAGGCCGAGTGGGCCGTGCGCCAGGCCACCGGGCAGACCGGGGAGGCGCGTACGGCACTGAAGCGCATCCAGGCGGGCCACGACCCCGACACCGCCGCGAGCCTCGCGCGGCTCGACGCGGCCGGGCTGCCCGCCGCCGGTCTGCTCGACGCCGTGACCCTCGACGACAACGTCCGCGCCGCATGGGAGCCGCGGCTGTGGCCCTACCGGCACGCCGTGGTGGTGGCCCCCGGCGACCGTTCCGCCGCCGTGGACGCACTGCGATCGCTGCCCGGCTCCGTCCTCGTGACCGCCGACGGCCCGCTCGACGGCGCGGCCGACGCACCGCTGCCCACCGGTGTGACCAGCCGGATCCCGATCCGCGGGTTCCTCGCGTCCGTGGAACACCGGACCGAGGCGGTGGTCGACCCGGCGAGCGCCCAGGACGGCGACTCCGGCGTCACGGTGATCGGCGGGTTCCCCGAGCCGATCGCGGGCCGCGACGCCCGCATCCGTCAGGCACAGGCCCGCCTCGAGGAGGCCGAGGCGCGCGCCGAGGCCGCGCAGGAGTCCCGCGCGGCCGTCGCGAGCCGCCGGGCCCACCTGGAGAACGCCCTGAAGCACGCCACGGCGGCCGAGCAGCTCGCCGAGCTGGAGGAGAGACTCGCCGAGCTGAAGAACCGCCTCGCCGACGTGCGCCACCGCCGTACGGCCCTCAGGGAGCGGGTCGACGAGGCGCGCACCGTCTGGATGCACGCCCGGACCAAGGTGGACACCTTGGAACAGCAGCGGCGGTTCCTCGCCCAGAAGACGACCCAGACGCGACAGCAGCTCACCGACGTCGAACGCGAGCTCGCCAAACTCACCTCCCGGCGCGCGGACCTGCCCCTGCGGTACTGGACGGACCAGTGGGGCGGCGACACCGCCGCGGCCGAAGAGCTGCTCGGGGCTCAGGAGGCGAAGCTGCGGTCCGCCGGCCCGGACGCCCTGCTGAACCACGCCCGGGACGCGCTGAACGAGGCGGTGCACGCCCTGTACGCCCGGACGCCCGCGCCGTCGGACGTCCAGGACCTCGTCGACCGGTTTCGCGACTCGCTGTCCACCGAGTCGCTCGCCGACCGGCTCCGTCGGCTCCACGCGCTCACCGAGGCCCTCGACGACGTGCTGACCGGCATGGCCGAGCACGACCGGCGCACCCGCGTGCAGATCGAGGAGGAGCGCCGCCGCCGGCAGCTGGCGCTCAGCGAGCTCGACACCGTGCGGGAGGAGCGCGAGGAGGAGCTGCAGACGGTGCAGAAGCTGGTGAGGGAGGTCGTCAAGGGCCGTCTCGAGGCGGTCAGCGCGACCTACGACCGGCTCGACCGCGCTCGCGGCGGGTTCGGCGCCCGGCTCATCATCCAGGCCCGCGAGCCCGCCAAACCCGAACAGCCCCGCCGCTGGTCCGTCACCCCGGCTTGGGTCCGCGACCTCGGCGGGGAGGCGATCCCGTACAAGGAGACCGGCAACAGCGCGCAGAAGAAGATCCAGGCGATCCAGCTGGTGCTCGCGGCCCTGCTCAGTGACGAGAACGCCGAGGGTCGCGTCCTCGTCCTCGACGAGCTCGGCAACAGCCTCGGCGACCAGAACCGCTCCGACATCCTCGCCGCGCTGCAGCGTGCCGCCAACTCCCAGCGCGTCACGGTCTTCGGCACCTGCCAGGACGCCGTCTTCCCGCACGCGGCGAGCTACACCGGCGAGATCCTGTGGTTCAGCAGGCACGCCGTCACGTCACCGTTCAACGACCCCACCCGCGTATGGGGATTCGACGACAACGGCGAGCGCGTGGAGCTGACCCAAGACTGGATCACCCGAGGCGCCGCCGGCTGACCGGTCACCTCTGATCGACGCGGTCAGGCTACGACCGCGGCCTTCGTCTGGCCTGCCCGACGGCCGGGACGCCCCCGCGGGCGGCCCCCGGCTGCGCGCCGACGCGCCCCGGCCGCATGCCGGAACATCGCTAAGCAACTTGGGTTGACAGCCTTCCTCTTGTCAACCTAAGTTGCTTACATGTCGGGTATCGAGATCCCCGCTTCGCAGGATTCCGCTGACGCGCTGGCCGCCGTGGTGGCGCTGCGGCGCCTGGCCGACCGGCTTGAGGACTCCGCGGTCGAGAAGGCCATGCGAGCGGGCTGGACCTGGTCGGACGTTGCCGAGGCCCTGGGGGTCACGCGTCAGGCCGTCCACAAGAAGCACGCCAAGCGGCTCATCGCCGCCGACGTCAAGCTGCCGAGGAGACGCTGATGCCGCAGGAGTTCGGAACGTACGTCCATACGGTCATGGAACGCGCGGCGGACGAAGCCCAAGAGGACGGATCGGCGACGATCGAGGCGGAACATCTGCTCCTCGCGATCGCCGCCGAGCAGGAGAGCACCACACATCAGCACCTGAGCTCGGTTGGACTCGATCACCAGGCGATCCGCGACGCGCTGGACCAGGAGTTCACGCAGAGTCTGAGCGCCGCCGGAGTGTCCGTGAACGCCCGTGACCTCCCGCAGCCGAGCAGGTCTCCCAAGCGTCCGTCACGAATAGGCGCCTCGGGCAAGTTGGTGTTCGAGCGCGGCATCGCGACGGCCGGAAACAAGAAGGACCTCCGGCCGGCACATCTGCTGCTGGGCGTCCTGGAGCTCCATGTCGGCACCGTGCCGCGCGCACTCGCCCTGGCAGGTGTCGATCGGCCCGGCCTCGCGGCGCGCGTACGGCAGGCGCTGCCCGGTGGCGAGTGAAGGCGAGCCGATGAGGATCAGCGAGGAAGCCGTGATCGAGGTCGACGGGCTGCGCATGCGTTACGGCACCGCCGACGTCCTGCGTGACGTGACGTTCCGGGCGCATCGCGGGGAGGTGCTGGCCCTGCTGGGGCCCAACGGGGCGGGCAAGACCACCACGATCGAGATCCTGGAAGGTTTCCGGAGGCGATCGGCCGGCCGCGTCGAGGTGCTCGGCACCGATCCGGCGTACGGAGACGAGCACTGGCGCGCCCGGTTGGGCATCGTCCTGCAGTCCTGGCGCGACCACGGCAAGTGGCGGGTGCGCGAACTACTCGCGCATCAGGGCTCCTACTACGCCGGACATTCCACCGGGCAGATCGCGCGGCCCTGGGACGGCGACGAGCTGATCGCGGCGGTCGGGCTGACCGAACACGCGGACAAGCAGATCAGGATGCTCTCCGGTGGGCAGCGGCGCCGGCTGGACGTGGCGATCGGCATGGTCGGCCGCCCCGAGATGCTCTTCCTCGACGAACCCACCGCCGGCTTCGATCCGCAGGCCCGGCGCGAGTTCCACGAGCTCATCCTCGGCCTCGCCGCGGCGGGCGAGACCACGATCCTGCTCACCACCCACGACCTGGTCGAGGCGGAGAAGCTCGCCGATCGCATCCTGATCCTTGACGAGGGGCGGATCGTCGCCGACGGAAGCGCCGAGGAGCTCGCCGCGCAGATCGCGGGCGAGGGCGAGGTGCGCTGGACCCTCGACGGACGGCGTCACGTGCGATCGGCCCATGACCCCACCGGGCTTGTGTTCGACCTGTTCAGGACGCACGGCGAGGCCATCTCCAACCTCGAGGTCCGCCCCTCGTCGCTGGAGGACACCTACCTGTCCCTCGTGCACCGGGCGGAATCCGGCGACACCGTGGATGCGAGCGCCCGGAAAGAGGCGGTGTGATGACCTCCACCACGACGGCACTCCGCGCGGGTCTCACTCGCGGCCTGATCGAACTCCGCCAGTCGTTCAGCGGCTCCGACCTGCTCGCCCAGCTCTTCTGGCCCGTGGTGACGCTGGTCGCCGTCTTCCTCCTGCGGAACATGCGGTTCGGGCACAGCGGATTCAGGCTGGGGACCCTCATCCTGCCGAGCGTCCTGGGGATGTTCATCGCGTTCGGCATGCTCCTGGTGATCCAGTACCTCACGGTGGAGCGCGAAGACGGCACCCTTCTCCGAGCCAGGGCGACTCCGCACGGCATACGCGCCTATTTCATCGGCAAGCTCGTCACCACCTCAGCGACGATCATGGCTTACCTGGCGATCCTCCTCATTCCGGGGCTCTTCATCGTCGACGGCATGGAACTCGGCACCGTCGGCTCCTGGCTGACGCTGGCCTGGGTGCTGGTCCTGGGGCTGGTGGCGACGCAGTCCATCGGAGCCGTACTCGGCTCGCTGATCTCCAGCCCGCGCGGCGCGGGCGTGGCTTCGCTGCCGGTGATGGCGCTGATCTCGATCTCCGGCATCTTCTACCCGATCAGCGCCATGCCGGACTGGCTGCGGTGGATCGCGGAGGTCTTCCCGGTCTACTGGCTCGGCCTGGGCATGCGTTCGGCCCTGCTGCCGGACGAAATGGCCGGCGTCGAACTCGGCCATTCCTGGCGGCACCTGGAGACCCTGGGCGTGCTGGGAGCGTGGGCCGTGATCGGCCTGGCCCTCGCGCCGATCGTGCTGCGCCGGATGGCGCGGCGTGAATCGGGCTCCCGCCTGGCCGAGTACCGCGAGAAGGCCCTACAGCGGGTGGGATGAGATCCACACACCCCGCGCGATCATGGAGTGCTTCCGGCCGTGGCGCAGGGCTTGGCGGGGAGGCGGGCGGCGCGGAGGGCGGACCGGCGGATCTTGCCGGCGTCGTCGCGCAGCGGCTCGGTGACGAACTCGAACGTCCGGGGGACCTTGTAGCCGGCGAGCCGGTCGTGCAGGTGGGCGAGCAGGGCCGCCTCGTCCACGTCGCCGTCGGCCTGGACGATGGCGTGCGGCGCGGAGCCGAGGTCGTCGTCGGGCAGTCCGATGACGGCGGCGGAGCGCACGGCCGCATGCTCCTCCAGGACGCCCTCGATCTCGGCCGGGTACACGTTGGAGCCGCCGACCAGGATCATGTCGGTGTCGCGGTCGGTGAGGTAGAGGTAGCCGTCGGCGTCGATGTAGCCCAGGTCGCCCAGACACTCCCAGCGGCCGTCGCTGCGCGCCGTCGCGCCGATGTAGGTGTAGGTCGGGCCGGCGTCCGGGCGCATCCACACCTGGCCGACCTGGCCCGGCCCGAGGGGCCGGCCGGATTCGTCGCGCACCTGGATGTCGCCGGTCAGTGGGCGGCCGACCGAGCCGCGGTGCGCGAGCCACTCGGTGCCGCTGATGCGGGTGACGGCCTGGGCCTCCGTCCCGGCGTACAGCTCCCAGATCCGCTCGGGGCCCAGCCAGTCGATCCACGCCTGCTTGAGCCACTGCGCGATCGGGGCCCCGAGGTGGAACACCACGCGCAGCGACGACAGGTCCGCCGCCGTGCGCTCGGCCTCCGACAGTCGCCAGATCCGGTGCATCATCGTCGGCACGGCGTACGCCCAGTCCACGCGGTGGCGCTCGGCGAGCCGGAGTGCCTCCGCCGCGTCGAACCGCTCCATCAGCACGACGTGCTTGCCGAACAGCAGCGCCGCGGTGAGGGACATGAAAGGACCGTTGTGCGTCAGCGGCGCGGTGACCAGCGCCGCGCCGCCTTCCGGCATCTGCACCGCCAGGCCGAACAGGCCCACGCGTTCGGCCACGCCCGGCTCGACGGTGGCGATCAGCTTCGGCCGTCCGGTGCTGCCGCCCGAGCTGAGGATCTTCCAGGGCTGCGGGATGACGCCGGGCGGCGCGGACTCCGGCTGGCTCGCCCCGGCCGAGGGCGGGAGGGTGTCCGCCCCGCTCGCGGCGACCACGACCGTGGGCCGGGCCAGCTCGAGGACCGGCTCGCGTTCGGCGGCCGGCATCCGGTCGGAGACCGGGACCGGGGTGCCGCCGGCTTTCCAGACGCCCAGGAGGGCGACGACGAAGTCGATGCCGTTCGGCAGGACGATCGCGACGCGGTCGCCGACGCGGACGCCGCGGTCGCGCAGCTCCCACGCGAAGCGGTTCGCGCGCTCGTCCAGCTCCTGCCGGGACAATGTGGTCGTGCCGCAGGTCAACGCCGGTGTCGCGGGATCCTCTACCGCGAGCCGCGTCAGGGCGACACCAAGCGGGGTTCCGGAGACTGCGGACATGGTCTTCTCTTCCTCTGCGGCTCTGGAGATCACCACGCGGCGGCCGGTTCGTCGCGGGGCGTTCGGCGGGTCAGGCTGATAAGACTGTAAGTTACTCGACGTAACATAGGGTTCCCTCGTACGGGCCTGTCAAGCGGTTCCCGAATGCCGCCCGGGAAAAGACGAGGCCATCAGCCCGTCGTCCAGTCGGCATCGCGGAAACCCATCCACAGCAGGTCTGTCAGCTGGTCGACGAGCTCCTCCCGGCTGACGTGGCGGCGGTCGAGCCACAGGTCGGCGCTGCTGCGCACCAGCCCCACCATGGCATGGCCCCACGTCAGCAGCAGAACCTGGCGTTCGGGGCTCTTGTCGTTGTTCACCGACGACATGAAGTCGGCCAGGTCGTCTCCGATCAGGCGCATGAAGGCGTCCAGCGCGTCGCCAAGCGCCGGTGCGCCCTCGGCGCTGCCTCGGGTCAGGAACCGGTACGTCTGCGGCGCCTCGTCGATGCGCCGCAGGATCACCTCGATGGCGGCGTGGGTGCGCTCGCGCGGGTCCGCGTGGGCGGACAGGGCCGCGTGCAGCTCGGTCAGCAGCGCGACGGCGAAGCGCTCGCCGACCGCGTGCGCCAGGCCGTTCTTGTCGCCGAAGTGCCGGTAGACGATCGGCTTGGAAACACCGGCCTCGGCGGCGACGGTGTCCATCGAGACCTGAGGACCGTCGCGGGCGATCACCCGCTCGGCGGCGGCCAGCAGCTGGTCACGCCGCTGGGCCCAGGGCAGGCGCTTGGTGGCCGGCGGGTCGTCGCCGACCGTCGCCGGTTCCATCGCGGCACCCCCTTCCGGTCAGGGGCCGAGGACCGGTCAGGGGCCAAGAGTACGCAAGGTCCGGAGCCCGCGCCGCTCGCCGTCGAGGGGTGTTCGTGCCCGCCGGCCGGAGCGCGGCCGCGACCGCGCTCCGGCCGGGTCTTCCCCGATCAGTTCCGGACGTTCGGCTCCCAGACCGCGGCCAGCTGCCATACCCCGTGGTCACGGCGCAGCTCGTACGTCGCGGGCGCCTGGCTGCCGGTCGCCTGGGCCCGCACCTGCCACAGCTGGGTGTCGACGTCGTCCCGGGGCCGCAGCAGCCCGAGCATCTTGACGAATGTGATCACTTCGTAGCCGCGCCCGTCCCAGATGAAGTGGGTCGGTCGATCGGCGAGGACCTCTACCTGGACCGGTTCGTCGTACACACGCCGTCTCATGCCTTCATTCTATTCGAACATGTGTTCGAATGGCGAGCTTTGTGGCGGCCCGACACGCCCGATATCCGATGATCCGGTCGGCGGGCCGACCCGGGTCAGGCGCTGATCACCGCGCGCGCCTTGGCCGCCCGTACGGCCGCGGTGAGCGTCTCGATGTCGTACGCGCCGTGGTGCCGGCGGCCGTTGATGAAGAAGGTCGGGGTGCCGGAGACGCTGCTGAGGTCGGCCGAGTCGAGGTCCTCGGCGATCCGGGGCGCGCCGGTGTGCTCGCGCAGGTCCCGCCGGAAGCGTTCCACGTCGAGCTCCAGCTCCCCGGCGTACCGGAGCAGGTCACGGACGGTCAGGTCGCCCTGGTGGTCGAGGAGGACGTCGTGCATCTCCCAGAAGGCGTCCTGAGTGGCCGCCGCCTCGCTCGCCTCGGCGGCGAGCTGAGCGTGCGGGTGGACGTCGTGCAGCGGAAGGTGCCGCCAGACGTAGCGCACGTCGCCGTACCCGGCGAGCAGCTCCCGGACGACCGGCTCGGCCTGGCCGCAGTACGGGCACTCGAAGTCGCCGTACTCCACCACCGTCACCAGGGACTCCTCCGGGCCCCGGATGTGGTCGCGGTCGGGGTCGACCGGCACGGCGAGGTCGACGATCCCCTCGGCGGTGCCCATGAGCGCCCGCAGCCGGGTCCGTGTCGGGAGCATCTGGGTGGCGCGGAACAGGATCCAGGTCAGGATCGACGCCGCGAGCGCGGACCCGAGGATGCCGAGCTTCGCCTCCTCCAGCTCGGTCCCCGTGAAGGCGAGCGTGGCGATCAGCAGGGACACCGTGAAGCCGATGCCGGCGATCATTCCGCCGCCCGTCACCGCGACCCAGCCGACCGGAGGGCGGATGCGGCCACGGGTCAGCCGGGTGACCAGCCACGTGGAGCCGGCGATGCCGAGCGGCTTGCCGACGACGTAGGCGATGAGGATGCCCAGCGTGATCGGGGAGGTGAACGCCCGGGTCAGCAGGTCGCCGCTGATGGTGATGCCCGCGTTGGCGAGGGCGAACAACGGGACGATCAGGTAGCTCGTCCAGGGGTGGTAGAGCAGCTGAAGGCGCTCGTTCGGGGAGATCGCCGAGGCCAGGCCGGTCCTGGCGGTCCGCGCCAGCTCGGCCGTCGGCTGCTCGCGGAACAACCGGAACAGGTCGCTCGCCCGCTCCAGATCCGTGCGGGCGGCCGGCGACGCGTACGTGATCAGGCCCATCGCCAGGCCGATGACGACGGGCTCCACCCCGGACTCGAGCATCGCGACCCACGCCGCGACGCCGAGCGCCGCGTACACCATGCCGTACCGCACCCCCAGTGCGCGGATGACCAGGATCAGCGCGAAGATGAGGATCGCGATCAGCAGCGGCGTGAAGCTGACCTCTTTGCTGTAGAACACGCCGATGACCGCCAGGGCGACGAAGTCGTCGACGACCGTGACCGTGAGCAGGTAGGCGTGCATGCGCGCGGGGAGCTTCGCCGCGGCCAGGCTGAGCATGCCGAGCGCGAACGCCGTGTCGGTCGACATCGCGGTGCCCCAGCCGTGCGCCGCCGGGCCGCCGCCGTTGGCCGCCAGGTAGATCGCGATCGGGACGACCATGCCGCCGACGCCCGCGATCAGCGGGAGGACCACCCGGCGGCGGTCGCGGAGCTCGCCCAGGTCGAACTCCCGCCGCGCCTCCAGGCCGACGACGAAGAAGAAGAACGTCATCAGGCCGCTGTTCACCCACGTCCGCAGGTCCAGCGACACCTTCGAGTCGCCGAGGCGGACGGACAGCACCGTGTGCCAGGCGCGTTCGTACGAGGACGGGTCGACGTTCGCCCATATCAGCGCGAGGAGGGTGGCGGACAGCAGCACGACCGCACTGCCGGTCTCGGTCCGCAGGAACTCCCGCAGTGGCGTCTTGAGATTCCACGCCCACACCGTCCGGCCCGAGAACGGGGCGGCCTCCCGTGATTCGGTCATACACGAATTCTCACGCAGGTGAGGAGGTGACCTGGCACGGCGGTCCCGGCACGGCCACGCGGACCGCTCTATGGCGGACCTCATCCGGCCTCCGGCGCCTGAACATGTCAATGAATTCTTGACATGAGGGCGATGTCAATGAATCCTTGACATCATGACTCGTCACGCCTTTCGTGGCCCGTCCCACGGCCTTCTGACCATCTCCGTCCTGCTGCCGCTGACGGGCATCCTGCTCGTGGCGCAGGCCGCCTTCGACAGCCTGGTGCTGTGGGTCCTCTTCGTCATCGTCGCGCTCGCGGTCTTCGTCGCGCTGGTGATGACGGCGGTCTCCGCCATGCGCGATGAGGCCGTGTCCACCGCCGACGCCGCCCGCCTGGACCAGCTGGAGCCGCTTCCTCCCATCGCCGGTGACGAGGGGGAGCGGCGGTGAGCGCCCGTCTCACCGAAGATCAGGCCGGTGCGATCAGGGAGGCCGTGGCCGAAGCCGTGCTGACCGCGCGCGAGCAGGGGCGCGAGGGGCTCGACGACGATCCGGACGCCCACCTGCTCATGGTCGCCGCGTCCAGCGTCGCCGCCGAGGAGTCCAGCAGGCTGCTGCGCCAGTCGATCACCGGCGCCCGTAGCGCCGGGCACAGCTGGGAGGCCCTCGGACGGCTGCTGGGCATCAGCCGCCAGGCCGCCCAGCAGCGTTTCGGCGCCTCGGTCGTTCCCCGCGACGGCTCGGTCGCGGGCGACGACCCCACCCGGAGAGTCCTCAAACCGCTGCACGCCTTCAACGAGATGCAGGCGCTGGCGGGGGAGGGCCTCCGCGGCTGGCACGTCGTCGACTACGGCTACCTCTTCCACCTCGTCGAGGCCTCGCCCCACAAGTGGGAGCACCGGCGGTTGTGGTGGCCGTCGCGCCGTCGCCGACGCCTCATGGAGGAGCAGGGGTGGGAGCTCATCGTCCCGTCCGACTTCGACTCGCCCTGGGCCTACTACAAGCGCCGCCTCGACGAACCCGCCGAACCGCGCTCCTGACGCCCCGCTGCGCGGCGTACGGGATTCGCCGGACACGCCCGTGCGTCGCCCGTGAGAAGGGCGGCGCACGGGCCGATCCCGCCGACGCGGGGACCGGAGCCGGGGTCAGGGCCGGCGCTCACTTCTGCAGCGGCGGCTGCGACAGGTCCTGCCAGCAGGTGGGCTCGACGGGCCACAGGTCGCCGCCCGCAGGAGCGGGCACCTGGCCGAGCGCGGCCCGTGCCGGGCCGTCGTTCGCCTCCGTCGCGGCGGCGTGCAGCTTGTCCAGCGCCAGACTTCGATCGAACACGTCGAGGTCCGGGTAGGACCAGGCGTCCGCGCCCTTCTCCGCGGCCGGGATGAGGAAGTCGATCGCCTTCGCGATGCTCCCGCCGCTCGGCGTGGTGTAGGACCACAGGTCGACCCCGACGTGCCGGCCGGCGTCGGCCAGGCGGCAGAACGCCTGCGCGTTGAAGTTCGCGTAGTGCCAGGGCCGGGTGCGGCTCAGCTCGCCCGGCTGGCCGCCGTCCGCGGCGATCTGCGGGTCGATCCGCTTCGTCTCCGCGCCGACGATCAGCTGCTTCGCGAGATCGGTGCGCCCGAGGTAGAGCGCGATCGTGGCGTCCTGCAGATCCTTGAACGTGCCGTGGTTGTTCTTGGTGGCGCTCTCCGCCTGACCGAACGGACTGGTCAGCATCCAGTCCAGGAAGTGGCCAAGCCAGTCGCGGATGCCCGCCCGGTCGCGAGCGGTCCAGCCGGGCGCTCCGGAGTCCAGGAGGGCGAGCGCATCGATCACCTGCGTGATCGCCTGCGCGGACTCGATGATGCCGTAGTTGCGGCCCTGTGGGTTCGCGCCGCAGGGGATGGCCTGGGCGTAGTCCATGTTCGGGTTCATCCGGGTCGCCGGATCGATGAACCACGTGCGGATGTCGAGCGCGGCGCGCCGGGCGTACGCCGGCCGCCGGGTGTAGAACCACGCGAGGGACAGGTCGGAGATCGCGGTCCACGACGCGTGCAGCGTCGGCAGGTCACCCGTCGTGGCGACGTCGGGCGCCCAGTGGCCGTCCCGCTGCACGAACGGGCAGCCGTACGGGTTGTCGGGCGTCTTCGGCTGACTGGGCCACCAGTAGGTGGCCAGGCTGTAGTAGTCGTGCTTGTCGGCGCTGACCGTGGTCGCCTTGTCCATCACCGACCAGGGACCGGTCCGCAGCTCGGCGTCGGCGGCGCGCGTGAGCTCGGCGAGGGCCGTCCGAAGCCGTCGGTCGGGCCGGGTGGCGAGCTGCCGCCGGATCCGCGCGAGCCGTGCGCCGTCGAGCACGACGGTGCGGGGCACGCGCCCGGCACCTCCGTGCCCCGTGCCCGGCGGGGACGCCGACGCGACGGGCGCTGCCGCGAGCGTCAATCCGAGGGTGGCGCTGAGAGCGATCAGCCGGCGCGTCCAGAGGCGTCGTCGCATGGGGTCTCCCGGGGCCGAGGGGAATGTCCGCACACGAGACTTACTCCCGGCCTACGCTCCGGTCAAGAAGATTCATCCGATGTATTTTCTCGATCGCGCCCCGACTCTCGCCATCGCGGACTGACTCATGGTCGATCCATCGGACGTATCACGAGCCGCTCTCAATGTCGTCGAGGATCCGGCGAGCGGTCTGCGGGTGGCGCCGGATCAGCTCGGTGAGCTGGTCGATCTCGGACCAGTGCGCCACGCCGACGACCGGGACGCTCGCGAGCGTCGCACGGAAGTCGTCCAGTGCCGCCTGGATCCGGCGGGCCCGGTCGGTGTCGTCACGGCTCATGGAACCCCCCGTCGTCCCCCTTGGGGCGGCGGCGTCGCTGTCGCCTTCCCCGCTCGCCGCCGCCCCACCCGCCCGGCGCTCGCTGCCACGGCCGGTGAACGCACCAGAAGCGGCCAGTGGAGAGCGCCCCACTCACGCTGGGTAACCTATCAGCTACCTGACGCGGTGTATAGCGGCATGCCGCTACCTGTGTATTTGTGCAGCTGGGTGGTGCTCTAACGTGATCTACGTGAGCGACGAGAAGCCGGTTTTCGACGGATCTGACCCGGAATACCGCTACAAGCAGGTCGCGGACCATATCGCCGGCCGCATCGAACGTGGTGAGCTGCGGGCCGCCACGCGACTGCCCGGGGAGCGCGACCTCGCCACGGAGTACGGCGTGGCGCTCGGTACCGCCCGGCGCGCCATCCGCGATCTTCGCGAGCGTCAGCTCGTCATCACGCTCCCGGCGAAGGGCACCTACATCCGCGCGCCGAAGAAGGACGACGGCGCCGGCGGATGACGCCTGCCGGCGCACGATCTCCGATCTGAACCCCGGCTACCCGGCGCGAACCGCGATCTGGATCTCGGCGGCGGACGCGTACCCGCCCCCGGCCGCCAGCGCGGTGAGCCGGACGAAGCGCGCCGTGACGCCGGACAGGTCGAGCTCCTTGCGCGTCGTGTCCAGCGGCCACGAGCCGCTCGCCGCCGGGGTGAAGGTCACGCCGTCGAGGCTCGTGGCGAGCTCGTAGCGGGTGATCACCCCGTTGCCGTTGCCGTCCTCACGCGGCTGATAGGTCACCTTCGCGATCGAGCGTGCCCGGCCGGTGTCCACGGTGATCGACTGGGGCAGCGACGTGCGCGGCGACCACTCGTTGTGCCACATCGACTGGACGCTGCCGTCCACGGCCTTGCGCGGCTCGTACCCGTGGTGGAAGCTCGTGCCCGTCGCGGTGAGCGACTGCGCGGGCAGGTAGCGCACGCTCCCGGCGTCCCGGACTGGTGTCACCGCGAGGTCGTCGAACTCCGCGTGCCGCCACGGCGACACCCCGAGGCCCACCTGTCCTGAGGCGTGCACGGCACTGTCGACCTCGGCGATCCGAGCCCCGTCGAGGAGGGCGGTGATGTGGTCGCCCGCGAAGCGGAGCCCGAGACGGTGCCATCCGCCGACCGAGCCCCTGACGCGGCCCGCCGCGAGCGTCCAGCGCTGCACCGGGCGCGACAGGGGCGCCGCGATCCCGGCGCACGACGGATCGCTGGGCACGCACAGGGCGGAGTCCTGCCCCTGGAGGCTCTCGTCGTACAACTGCCACTGCCCGTCGCTCGACAGCCGCAGGTGGATCCCTGACACGGCGTCGCCCCACTGGCCGTCGACGCGTCCCAGGAGCTCGGTCCAGCCGTCCTCGTCGAGCCGTACGTCGACGCCGGCGGTGTAGTCCCGCCAGGACTTGAGATCACCGACGACCGTGACGGGCCGCTTGAGCCAGCCGTTCCACCAGACCGGCTGCTCGCCGATCGCCTGCCGCAGGCAACGGCCGGGTCGGCCCGAGCACGGTGCCACCTCGAACGCCCCGTCCAGGTCGGACAGGTAACGAGGCGTCGCTCCGACCGCGTACGAGCCGAAGCCGTCGCGGTAGGGGAGCCGCAGCGGCCGGGACGGCGGCGAGACCGCGCGGCCCCGGCCCTGCCCGGTCGTCGTCGTGAGCGTGTACACGTGGCCGGGCTCCAGGGTCAGCGTGTCGCCGGGCCGTACGGTGCCGGCGCGGGTGAACCAGCGCCCGGGGTCGGCCGACGACAGGTCCGACGTCCAGACGCGCAGCGGCCCGGCCGGCAGCCCGCCCGTCGTGGTGACCTCGACGTCCTGCGGGGCGGTGGCGTCGATCGTCTCGATGACGGCGCTGTAGTCGCGGGAGTCGGGGGACCGCAGGGCGACGTGGCTGCCGCCGCCGTCGAGATACCCCGAGGCGGAGTCGACGTACCGCCACCCCGGCTGGGTGAACTGCGTCGTGTGCGCGACCGCCCAGACGCTCGCCCCGGCGACATACGCTCCGGACCACGGCTCGTTCGCGCCCATGAGCCCGGCCGCCTGGAAGGGCATCGTGTCGTACCAGGAGGCGATCAGCGACCAGTTGATCGTCGAGGTCATGGCCCCGTCGATGTACGGGCGGTTGAGGGCGCGCGCGAGCGGCGCGGCGCCGGAGTCGTACGGCAGCGATCCCTGCTCGCTGGCGTGCAGCGGAATGCCGAGGTCCCGGGCCGCCTGCGGGCTGGGGCACCGCAGGTAGTCGCTGAGGTATCCGCAGACGTAGTGCTGGCCGACGACGTCGACGGCGGACCGGAACGCCGGGTCCTCGGTGAGCGGTTTGATCACATCCCAGTTGAAGCTGTCGTCCGCGACGACCTTGACGTCGCCGTACCCGTGGTCCCGCAGCGCCGCGTGCAGCCGCCCGTACCAGGCCGTGTCGAACCACGCCTCGTTCCACCCGCCGAGGTAGTCGATGCGCAGGTGGTGACGCGTGGCGCAGCCGAGCCAGGCCAGCAGGTAGTCGATGTCGCGGTCCGTCCAGACCGTGGGCCGGGCGTCGCCGCTGCCGGTCCAGCCCGGCGCGCCCCACTGCAGCGCGGACAGCTTGATCCGCGGGTTGCGCGCCTTGGCCTGTTCCATGAGCCACCACTCGTACCCGCGACCGCAGTCCAGGTCGGACGGGGTGCGCATGTGGCTGGGCTCGGCCCCGTCGGTGGAGTTGGTGTCCCCGCCGATCTCGACCTTGAGGACCTGCAGGGCCGCTCCGTAGCCCGGTTTGAACAGGTAGTCGAGGATCTGGCGGCGCTGAGGCTCGGGATAGTCGACGAGCAGCCGTGAGGACGCCCCGGCGCTGAGCGCGCCGATCCCGTCGAACGTACGCCCGCCGGACGCCGCGTCGATGACGATCCGCTGCGGTGCCGCCGTACGTCTCGCGGCGGCCGGCGGGCCCGTCCACACGGCCGCGACGACCATCCAGACTCCGAGAAGTGCGGGAATCCACCGGCGGTGCACGCGCATGTCGTCTCCTCGCGGACGTCGCTCCCGCACCACGCATTTTCACGGCCTGACCGCCGCGTCAACGTATCTGTCCAGTAGTGGCAACCCACCGTTGACGGGACTTCTGACGGGGAGTACGGTCCTCCCAGCAATAGTAAGGAAGACTTCCTAACTAATCTCGTGCGCTGGGCTCGGGTGCGGCGGGAGCACTGGGCGCACGGGTCAAAACCTGTGACGACTCGCCGCTTACGGAGGCATCATGGTTCGGCGCGCGTTCGGCGCGGCTCTGATCGTCGCCTGTCTGGCGTTCCTCGGTTTGCAGGGTGCCTCGCAGGCCTCCGCGGCCTCGAAGACCCAGCAGACGTTCCTGACGTTCTACGGCTGGTGGGACAACACGCCACCGGGCGGCGACATCTCGTACCCCCAGATTCACGACACGGCCGGTGGCAAGGGCACCTATTCGGATCCGATCACGTTCGCCACGTCGACGGCGGAACTGCCTGCGGGCACGGTCGTGTGGGTCCCGCGCGTGCGCAAGTACTTCATCATGGAGGACAGCTGCGAGGAATGCGGTGAGGACTGGAGCGGCCACGGTCCCAACGGCGGGCCGAAGCTGCGCCACATCGACCTGTGGCTGGGAGGCAAGGGCGGCAACGCGATGGACGCGATCGACTGCGAGGACGCCCTGACGCACTACAACGCCGACAACACCCCGACCATGGAACCGGTCGTCGTCGACCCTCCGTCCAACGAGCCGTACGACTCGACACCGCTGTTCAACACCGGCACCGGAGAATGCTACGGCGGCGCTAAGCCCCATACGACGGTCGGCCAGTACAAGAACGGCTCATCGGGCCAGTGCATCGAGGATCCGGGCAACAGTTCGAAGTCGGGGACCGTGCTCAAGACGGCGTCCTGTGACGGTGCCGCCGACCAGCGGTTCACGTTCCACGGCGCGTTCCTGGTGATCAACGACCTGTGTGCGGCGAACTCCAGCGGCAAGATCGCGCTCAAGACGTGCACCGGCGGACCGTCGCAGCAATGGTCGATCAACCCGAACGGCACGATCTCGGATATCCAGACGGGAGAGAAGTGCTTCCGCGCGTCGGGCGGCAACGTGGTCGCGGGCGGCTGCTCGGGTTCGGCGAGCCAGTGGACGTTCACCCCATCGGCGACGGCCGGAACGCGGACGCGCCCGACCATGACGGCGAGACGGTGAGCTGATCGATCGACTCGGCGTCCCGGGGCGGCGGAAGGTGGCAGCCGCCCCGGGCCGCCGGGCACGTTCAGGAGGTGGGAGTCACCCGCCGGCGGAGTAGATGACCTTTTCGGGTTGGACGCGCACGGTGATGCGCTGCTCGCCGGGCTGACGGTACGGGTACGTGTCGACGCCGAGGTACTTCTTGGCGAGGCCGTCGATGACCTCGTCGGCGCCGTCCTCCTCCAGCCGCGCCTCGCCGGAGACGCTGACGGCGTGGAAGCCGTCGTTCGGGTCGAGGACGCTGATCGAGACCTGGGCGTTCCGGCGGAGGTGCCGCTCCTTCGCCCGGCCGATCGCGGTGTTGAAGATGACGTCGTCGCCGTCGACGTCGGCCCAGACGACGGTGCTGTGCGGCGAGCCGTCCGGGCGGACCGTCGTCGCCCAGGCGAAGTACGGCTTGCGGATCAGGTCTTTGGCGTCGTCGCTCAGTCCGGACATGTCCCGGTCTCCAGTCTGTCGTCCCATGACTTGACGAAGGCGGCGATCCGGGGATTTCCGGTCGCCCGGATCACTCCCACCAAAATGACCATATATTGCTGCCGCAGATCTGCTCCGCGTGCCCCTCCAGAGTGCCCGGGCCCTGCAGGATGATCTCCGGGCAGAACGTCCAGTGTTCGGCGGCGACGTGCAGCGCGTGCCGGAAGGTCGTCGGCGGGGCGGCGACGCTCAGCTCGAGAGTGTTGAACCCGACCCCGATGAGCCGCGCCCCGAACCGGTCCTCCCAACTGCGCACCACCGTGGACAGGGGCGCGGTCCAGGGATTGTGGTGCCGGGCGCCCTGCCAGCCCATGACGGTCAGTGTGTCGGCGCTGCGCGCGACGGACACCAGGCCGAGGGAGCGCTCGCCGAGGACCTCGACGCACCGGCCGGCGAGGGCGTCCGGATCCTCCTGCAGTTCGCCGGGCGGGGCCAGGCCGGGGGAGTAGCGGCCGAAGGGGGCGACGTCCGCGGCCGGCTCCTCCCATTCGGCCCAGACCTCGGCCATGAACGCGGCGGCGTCGTACGTGCCGATCTCATCGACCGACTCGGGCGCGATCTGCCCCATCGACCACGGCTGGGTGGTGTCCTCCAGCATGACCGGCCACAGGCCCGACGCGTGGTGTTCGGCGCGCAGCCGCGACCACAGCGCGCACGGCACCGGGTCGTCGCTGATCCAGAACGCTGGATCCTTGGCCGGCTGGTGCTGGGGGTAGCCCGGGTCCGGCCACACTACGTATCCGGACGGGAGCGTTACGGACAGTGTCCGCCCGGCACCGCCGTCGGGGAAGAGTTCAGCCACTTCTGGCGGCAGCCGTTCGTGATAGTCCATCGCAGTCACTCCGGCACCGGGCGGGTCCCGGCGCTGCGGAGATCGTAGTGCGATCGGGCTCGCGACGCGCGGGCGGCCCGGCCCTTCGATGACGGCGGCTCCGTACGGCCCGACGGGAGGTCGGTCGTACGGAGCCGTAGGGCGAGGTCGCCGCGACGTCTTCGCCGATCGGGCGAGAGGTTTACCGGGTCGGGACGGGTGGCGTCAGCTCTTCTTGGCCGCCGTGAGGGCCGAGGCCGCGGAGGTGAACACCGGCAGATATCCGCTCGCGTGGCCGGTCGCCGTGGGGTGGTAGGAGTTGCCGATCGGAATGGTGACCGAGTTGAGCCAGCCGTCGCCCGAGCACAGCTCGTGCCCGGCGAACTTGCTCCGTACGTCGGCGAACGTGAACCCGGCGTTGGCCGCGCCCTTGCCGATCACGGTGTCGAGCTCGTCGGCGCCGGCGTTGAGGGCGGCGTGCTTGGTGTGGCTCATCCCGACGCAGAAGCTGTCGTTCGTGATGTACAGGTGCGGGTAGTCGAGCACGGCGACGTGCGCGTTCGGCGCCTTGGACTTGATCGCGGAGAACAGGGTGCTCAGCCGGCCCGGGAGCTGGGTGTCGGCGTAGTTCTTGGCGTTGTTGACCGCGGTCGTGCAGTCCGAGTCGGAGCCCAGCACGCACGTCTGCATGACGCTGCTGAAGCCGGCGTCGTTGCCGCCGATGGTGATGCTCACCAGCGAGGTGCTCGAGCCGAGCGAGCCGAGCTGGTTGTTCAGCACGTCGGTGGTCTTGGCGCCGGAGCAGGCGACGAACTTGAACGAGGAGGTCGAGTGCGCGGCGGCCCACTTGGCGGGGTAGGCCCGGCTGCTGCGCTGGCAGGTGCTGTCCAGGTCGTACGAGCCGGTGCCGGTGCCCGACGAGTAGGAGTCGCCCAGGGCGACGTAGTTGACGGTGGCGGCCGAGGCGGAGGAGGCGGCGCCGACCATCGCGGCCGGGACGGTCATCGCGCATGCCGCGGAGACGACGAGGCGGGGGAGTTTCATCGACTCTCCTGAAACGGGGGACGGAGGCTCGACTTACTCAAGCACCGAAATCCCGATTTGAGGAGGAGCCGAAATCGGCCAATTTCATGACCGATTCAGTCGTTGACAGCTGACGAAACGACTGTCAGATTTGTTACTTATTGCCTCATGTGGGTGACGTTATGCGAGGGTTACCTGCGCGGCGCGGCCCAGCACTATGAGCGCGAGGTTGCGCAGCGAAATGGAGCCGGGCCGCAGGTAGTCGCTGTGCTCGGCCGCCCCGGCCGCGAAGACCCGCGCGCCGAAACCCGACGACACCGGGTCGGTGCCGAACCCCAGGCCGAACATCCGCACGTGCGGGACCAGCCCGATCCAGTCGTTCGTGCCGCGCGCCGCCCACACGCGCGCCCGCGTGCCGAGCCCGCCCGCGCTGGACACCGACATCCCAGGGCTGCCGAAGGCCGCCACGTCGCTCACGGGCAGGCCCCTGACGGCCTCCCCGCACACCACGGACCCGTAGCTGTGGCACAGCAGGGTCGTACGGGCCACGGGGTTCAGGCGGTGCAGCGCGGCGACGAAACGGCGCAGCCGTGCCGCCCCGGTGTCCGCCCGGAAGTCGGTGATGACCCCCGCGCTCGTGACCTTGGGGGGGCTGTAGTCCAGCCAGGCGACGACGGCCAGGTTCGGATCCCGCTCGACGCTCCGGGCCTGGTCGAGTAGTGCCCGCGCCCCGCCGCCGGGTGTGGCGTACGGCCGGTGCCCGCGCACGTCGAACGTCGTCAGCGTCGTGTCGGCGCCCGGCACGAGGATCGCCACCCGGCGGGCATGGGCCAGGTCGCCGAGGACCTCGACGGTACGGCCGGTGCCGCGCGCGTCGAAGGAGAGGAACTGCCGGCCCGGCGTGAGCAGACGGCTCAGCGACCGGGCCATCGCGAAGTCCTGGATCCGGCGGGAGGTCTTCAGCGCCTCGCCGATCGCGCGACGGTTCGCCTTGTAACGGGCGGCGAGGGTGGACACCGACAGCGCCGGCAGCGCGCCCGGCTTCGCGTACATGTTGACGCGGCCCGCGCCCAGGGTCGTCACCCAGACCGCGATGACCACCGCGACGGCCGCCAGGCACCTGCTCAGACCGCGGGTACGAGGCAGTCGAGGTGTGATCATGCGGGGGACCCTCCAGGGAGAAGCACGTTCGGTGGAGCGGGGACCGGATCCCGGCGAAGCCGGGTTTCCACCCCGCCGACCGGTCTCTGGGAGAGCCCCCACGCGGCACCGGGCACAGCATAGGCCACGTCGTCAATAGCGAATACCGTGGTGGTGCAGCCGAAAGGTGTGACGGGCGGCCGGGGACTTTTGTTCGCCCGGCCGCCCGACCGATCTTATTGGACGAGCGTCCAGGAGGTGGGGGACGTGTCCGGGGCGGCCGACGTGTTGGCGTGGGTCGCCCGGTAGATCTCACCCTGGTAGTCCACCAGGGCGCCCGCCGGGTAGGCGGCGCCGGTCTTCCAGACCGGCAGGCCGACCGGCGAGATCCGGCTGCTCCGCCCGTCGGCGGCGCGGGTGCGCAGCAGCACGGTCGGTCCGGCCTTCACCGGCCCGCCGTACCGCTTCCAGGAGACGCCGTCGGCGGAGTACTCGATCGCCAGGCCCGGGTTACGGACGTTGGCGGTCAGCGTCCCGCCCTGCACCTGCCCGCCCGGCAGCGGGACGCGGTAGTTCACGCCGACACCCGGCAGCCCGACGGGCTTGTAGAAGGACAGCAGCGGGAAGGTCGCCTGCCCGAGCGTGTTCTCGAACACGTTCCACGCCGCCGGCATCTGCGCGGTGTTCGGCGTGTCGCGGTTCCAGGCGCGCTCGGCCACGCCGAGGAGCTTCGGGAACGCCTGGTACTCCCGGATCCCCTGCGCCTTGCCGTTCTCGGCCCACAGCTGGGCCTCCATCCCGAGGATGTTCTTGCGTCCCTCGGGCGTGAGCTTCTCCCAGCTCGGGTCGGGCTTGATCGGGTTGCCCCACCGGTCCTCGGTCGCGCTCGCGTATACGTCGTACGGCTGGTACGTGAAGGTTCCCTTCTCGTCGACGTAGTTGGCCCAGTAGTAGCCGGGCTCGTCCGGGTCCTTGTTGTACGGCATGTCCAGGTAGAGGTTGGTGGCGTGCGCCAGGATCACCGGCTGCCCGTTGTTGGCGAAGTGGTACGCCCAGGCCTCCCGGCCCCAACCCCAGACGTTCTGCCAGGGCAGCGCGATGAAGTGGTCGAGCTTCAGCGTCCGCGGGTCGTCGCGGACGACGTCCTCCCAGCCGGCGGTCGTCGGCGCGGCCGTGAGCGCGATCTGGTTCCACTTCGTGAAGAAGTAGTTCATCAGCGCGGCGTCGTCCTTGCCGGCGGTCTCCGGGTTGCTCTTGCACGCCGGTGAACCCTGCCAGCGGTTCGGGCCCGGCGGCTCGTCACCGCCCAGGTTGAAGGTGGCGAGCGTCGCCCCCGCCTTGGCGTACAGGCCCTTCACCTCGGTCACGACCTTGGAGAGGAACGCGTACGTGCTCGGCAGGCACGGGTTGACGAGATTGTCGGTGTAGCCCTGAACGCTCTTGTGCTGAGACGTGTCGTTCGGGTCCAGCAGCCGGTACGTCGCGTCCCCGGTGCGCTGGTAGCGGTGCTCCATCGACTGGACCGCGGCCCGTGCGTGCGCCGGGAAGTCGAACTCCGGGACGACCTGGATGTGCCGCCGGGTGGCGTACTTGAGGATCTCGGTGAAGTCCGCGGTGGTGTAGTAGCCGCTGCCCTTCCCGACGAAGTTCAGGGTGTCCTGCTCGAAGCCCTGGTACGCAGGCGTACGGCCGAGGTTGGCCTCGGTCGCGCTGCGGGCCTTGCCCGTGACGCCGTCGCCGCCTCCCAGGTCGTTGTCCGACCCCATGCCCTGGTGCAGCTGCGTCTTCTGGGCGGGGTCCAGGCCGCGGTGCGCCCCGAAGCCGGTCAGGTCGGGAAGCCCGGGGATCTGCAGCCGCCAGCCCTCGTCGTCGCTGAGGTGGAAGTGCAGCCGGTTCAACTTCAGGTACGACATCAGATCGAGGAACTTCTCGATCGTCTGCTTGGTCTCGAAGTGCCGCGCCACGTCGATGCCGAGGCCGCGGTAGCCGAAAAGCGGGGCGTCCGCGATCGTCGCCTGGGGCACGTCCACCGTCGACGCCTTGGCGCCGCGGGCCGCAGCCTCGTACGCCGACGCGGGGATGAGCTGACGCAGCGTCTGCACGCCGTACAGCACGCCCGCCGGGTCCGTGCCGACGATGTCGACGCCGCCGGCGGTCGAGCGCAGCGTGTAGCCCTCGGCGTCCGCCTTGCCGTCGTGGTCGACGTCCAGCTTCGGGTCGACCGACAGCCGTACGACGGCCCCGCCCTTGCCGCCGCCCTTGACCACGTCGCCGAGCGCCGAACGCAGATAGCCCGCCTCGCCGGACAGCGCGGCCGGGTGGCGGATCTGCGTTCCTTCGCCGAGCGCCACCGTGCCCCGGCCGGCGGTGGCCGACAGCGGCTGAGGGAGGAGCCGCTGCTTGAGGGTGAGGTTCGCCCGCTGCGCGGTGTTGTCGGCGAACCGCGTCGCCGCCGTCTGCACCGGGCGGTTGTCGCCGGAGAACGCCTTGGTCTGCTTCGGATCCGCCGGATCGAGCAGGACCTTGGCGGGCACCCACTGCGCGGGCCCGCCGCCGAACGAGATGCTCCAGCCCGCGGGCGCGTCGGTCTTCTGGACCGCCCAGAGCTCGAAGTTGATGTCGATCGGGCGGCGCTCGCCCGGTTCGAGGGGCTTGAACCCGCTCGTGGGTTTCAGGACGTACAGGTCGCCGCTCTGCGCGGTGTCCGCCCGCGCCACGGACAGCCCCTGGCCGGCCAGCTGGGCGCGCGCGGTGTCGCCCGCCGCGCCCGGCAGGACGGCCTCCGGCTGGCGCACGGAGTTGAAGTACAGCGCCCAGTCCGTCCCGAGGGCGCACCGGCCGCCCCCGTTGGCCAGTGTGAGCCGGGCGAGGAAGTACACCGCGTCGGTGACGGTGTGGTCGATCGGCTGGAACGTGACCGACAGGTCGCGCCCGCGGGGATGGCAGGCGCTGGTCACCGCGTGCGCGGGTGCCGTGGTGAAGACGAAGGATGAGGTCAGCGCCGTAGCCGCCAACAGGCGGAGCGCTGCCGATCTGATCGGGGTGCTCATGGTGGAAAGTGCCGCTCTCCCTGGGAGTTCGGTAAGGGCCATCGCGTCGGCGACGGTGGAACGTACGGAGGACGCAGCGGGGCGAGGACGTGGTCAGGGACCGTCACGCGGCCAGGGCCGAGACATGAATAGGAAACTAACCTGTTAATTTCTTGGCGTGCTAGGGAGTCCGCTGACCTCGTTCGGCCATGAAGATTCGCGTCAGGGCCTCTGACGAGGCGGGTCAGCCAGGGCCGACTAGTCTCGGAGCTGTGATCAAGGGCGCACGAGACGAGGGGACCGCTCCGCGCGGCGACGACCACGCATCCACGGCCGCCGCACAGAAGAGCGTGCCCGCCCCGGCCGCCGGTGCGTCGAACGCGCGGACGAGCGCGTCGGTCCCGGCCGCGGATGTGGCGAACACGCCGGCGAGCGCGTCGGTCCCGGCCGCCGGTGCGTCGAACACGCGGGCGGGCCGCGACCCACGCCGCCGCCGGGCCCTGCTGGAGGCCGCCGACCGGATCATCCTCCGCGAGGGACCGGAGGCCTCGATGGCCGCCATCGCCTCCGAAGCGGGCATCAGCAAGCCAATCCTCTACCGCCACTTCGGCGACAAGTCCGGCCTCTACCAGGCCCTAGCCGAGCGGCACACGCGAGCGCTGATGGACGCCGTCCGCGCCGCCTTCCTACGGCCCGGCGACATCCGTACCCGAGCCCGCGCGGCCATCGACACCTACCTCGCCGCCATCGCCGCCAACCGGCACGTCTACCGCTTCCTCGTGCACCGGGCCAGCGCCGAGGACACCGCCACGCACAGCGCGATGGGCACGGTCATCCGCGGCCTCGGCGGCGAGATCGCCGAGATCATCCTCCGCGAGGGCCTCCTGCCCGACCCGGTCCGCGTCCACATCTGGAGCCGCGCCACCGTCGGCATGGTCCAGGCAGCGGGAGAGTGGTGGCTGGACAACCCCGACGTCCCCCGCGAGACCGTGACCGACAGCATCGTCGACCTCCTCCTCGATGGCCTCCCCGACATCACCCGACCCTGAGGAGACGCGCCCGGCTCAGGGCCCGTCGATGAGTGAGGCCGGCGGCAGGCCCAGCCCGGCGAACGCCCGCTTGGCGTACGCCGCCAGCTGCGGATCCGACCGGACGACCTCCCCGAAATGCGTGGCGACCTGCATCAGCCACTCGCGCGGCAGTCGCTCCGCGTCGAGAGCGAGCTGGCGAAAGACCATCCTGAACACGAACAGGTTTCGCCAGGCGTCAGCGGCCTTCAGACAATCGACGTAGCAGCCGACGAGATCCGCGTCCGGGGTATCCAGCGAGGCGGTCAGAGCCAGCAGCCGGGTCAGGAGATGCGCGAGGGAAGGGCTTACGCCGGTCTCTGGCAGGTCGACGAAGCTGCTGATGAGGGAATCCAGGTCCTCGGCGGCATGGAGCAGGATGGTACCGGGGACGCCGCACGTGAAGACGGTCTCGAGCTGGATCTCCTCAAAGTTCATCAATCCCATCGGCCTGCCGCTGAGCCATGTCAGGTCGGCGGAGTACAGCACCGGGGCGCCGATGCTGACACGGAGGTCTCGCTTCTCGTCCTGACCCCACACCCGCTCCAGACGGAGCGTTTCGGCCAGGCTGAAGAAGGCCTCGTCGGTCAGCTGAGAACGCCAGAGCAGGGCCAGGGCTTGCCAGTCCATGAGGGGGAACGCGGCGGCGGGGAACAGGCCGCTCGCCGCGATCGGGTCTCCGGCGACCGCCAGAAGAGTGACCAGGTTCGCCGCGTACGTGGCGTGCCGGGCCGGCACGCTCAGGAGGATCGGAGCGTAGTCGGCGTGGCGGTCGTGGGCGCGGGAGTCGAGCGCCGTGCGGAAGTAGGTGAGAAGCAATTCCAGCGCCGGGCCGTGGCTCAGCCGCCGCCCCCACATCGACTGCAGGAAGTCCACGGTCGGGCGGCGGATCGACAGCGGCGTGAAGGACAGCAGCGCATACAGGAAGTCGTCCTCCGGCGCGGCCTGCCGGGCGCGCCGGGTGTCGCGTGCCGCGTCGTCCGCGAGCCGGGCCAGCTCATCGACGATCAGGCGCGCGATCAGGTATTCGCCGAATGTCGCGTGCAGGAACTCGCAGGTGGTCAGGCGTACCTGGTCGCGTAGGGCCTGGGCCTGGTGGACGAAGAAGAACCGGCCGACGGTCGTCTGGGCCGGGGTCAAGGGCGCGTACCTGCCGGTCGCCTCGCCGTCGTCGCCGAGCAGGGCCTTCAGGTCGGCGTTGAGCTCATCCTCGGTCGCCCACTGGCGGCCCCGGTTGAACATCGCGAACGCCGTGACGGACAGCCGCAGTAGCTCCTCCTCAACGGCCCGGCGCTGCTGCCTTTCGTCGAGCGAGGCCCCCGACTTGGCGACCTCCCGCTCCGCGAAACGGGTCAGCAGCCGCTCGTACAGCTCTGCCCGGTCGAGCCGCCCGGACTCACGCTGCAGCGCGTTACCGTCGGCGTCGTACAGGGCGAGCATCATCAGCAGCAGTGGCTGTTCGGCCAACTCCCGATGGGTGAGGGCGGCGGCCGGCAGCGGGCGCAGCCCACGCTCGGCGAAGTAGGCCGCGTTCGCGTCGTTCCATACCTCCAGCCAGCGGCCGACCTGCTCCCCGTCGAACGGCTCCAGGCGTACCGCGACCGCGCCCTCGGCCGGTACGCGCACGCGGTCGGCGACGGCCGTCCGGCTGGTGACCAGCACGGCCACCGGCCGTCCCTGACCGGCCTCGCGCTCCTGGAACCGTACGAGCTTCTCGAGATAGTCGGATTGGCTCACCCCTGTCGCCTGGAGCAGCTCGTCGAAGCCGTCCAGCAGGATGACCGGCAACGCGCCGTCGGCGCTGCGGGCCAGGTCGGGCCAGGTCAGCCGCTCTCCGGTGGCGGCCCGGACGGCGTGTTCGATCTGCGTCTGGACGTCCGTGTCCGCCGGGACCTCCCTGAGCACCACCCGTACGACCAGGAAGTCGGTGGCCGGCAGCCGGGCCGCGAGGATCTTCGTGAGCACCGACTTGCCGGACCCGGGCTGGCCGAGCAGCAGCAACGGCCGCTGCACGGCGTCCGGGGAGGTCAGGTGGCCCGCGAGATACTCGTACAGATCGACTCTCACCGGCCGGTCGTCCCACCAGTCCTCCCGGTCGGGCCGGGCGGTCTGGCCGAGCCCCGACACCCGGAACCGATGGTCGATGTACGCCTCACCGAGGGACGGGATGCGCAGGCCGTCCGGGACGTCCCCGGATCGGAGCACGCTTCTCTTGAGTTCCGCCCGGTACTCGCGCGCCAGCGCGGCCCGCCGTTCGTCCGGCAGGCGCCCGGTACGGATGTCGGCGATCAGGCGTTCCAGCCCGGCGAGGCCCGACCGTAGCTCGTTCCGGGTCGCCTGATGATCGGTGAGGTTGATCCAGAAGGCGACCTCGGGGAATTCCCCCGCCAGGCGCCGGAGTGACTCCTCATAGCGCCGGACCGCCCGATCAGGAACGTCATCGCTCAGGATCCGGACGAACCGGTCGCGGCCGGTCTCGTCGAGCGAGTCCCAGAGCGCCAGGCCGGTCAGGAAATCGCCCAGGTATCCGGAGAGGCCACCGTAGTAGTCCCGGAGCCGCCGAATAGATTCCTCGTACGGCCGATGCGGGGCGATTCCCGGCACGTCGAGGTGCAGAATGCCGCGGGTGACCGCCTTGAGACTGTTGGAACCGGCCGCCTCTCCGGCCGCCAAGGCGACCTGCTCAGATCGGCCGAGTCCGAGATCGGGCAGGTCCACCTCGCCGATCACTTCGAAGAAGGCCGTCAGGACGACGATCGTGTGCGCGGCCTCGAGCCGCTGGGTGCGGTCGAACCGGCCGAGGCCGTTGACCTTGTCGCGCAGGTTCTTGACCAGCTCCCCACTGAACCTCGCCAGCTCTCCCTTGGCATCGAACAAACTCAGGACGAAGGTCATATCGATGCTCGTCGCGGCGAGGAGCGCGCCGCCCAGCACCGTATCGAGAGTGGTGACGATCTTGCTGTCGCCGCCGAGCAGCTTTACGGCGTCGGAGTAGGACAGCGATCGGGCCATGCGCGCTCCATCGAGTGTCGGGGGAGTCCCATCGTTTTAACAGGTTTCTAGCGAGGAATCCTGGTCCCTCAGGGCCAGGGGAATCGCTTCCGGTGTGTTGTGGTGCGTTGGCGCTGCCGGCCGGGGTCGGCGCTAGTGGGGGCGTATTTGCTGGTCGATGTAGTGCTTGATAGTCGATGGTGGGGTGCCGCCGAAGGAGGCGGCGAGATAGGACGGGGCCAGAGGTCGCCCCGTAGGTGTTGGGCGGGGAACTCCTGGCGGAGGCGGCGGGTGGAGGCGCCCTTGAGTGGGTTGATCAGGTTGGGCAGGGTGACCTTGGGCGGGTAGTGCACGATCAGGTGGACACGGTCGGTCTCGCCGTTGAATTCGCGGAGTTCACCCCGATGTCGGTGCGTACTTGTATGATCACTATTTGTGAAGTTGGTGGTGCAGGTGAAGCTGCTGCCGTCGCCGGAGCAGGCGGCGGCGCTGGCGGCGACCCCGCACGCCTGTAACGCGGCTGCGAATCGGGTGTCGGTCACGGCGTTCGAGCAGCGGGTGTTCTCCCGGGCCCGGCTGCAAAAGCTCCTCTATGCCGAGTTGAAGGCGTGCGGGTTGTCCGCACAGCCGGCGTTGCATGTGATCCGTAAGACGGCCGACGCCTACATCGCGCTGCACGCCCTGATCGAGGCCGGGCTGCTCGGCCCGGAAGGGTCCAAGCGGCGGCGCAAGGCCACTTCCAAGCCGATCGTGTTCCGCCCAGGCGCCGCTCAGCCATTCGACGACCGTTGCCTCAGTTGGCGATACGACGCCCGGACGGTGTCGATCTGGACCACGGCGGGCCGGTTGCAGGGCATCTGCTTCACCGGCAAGCCCTCCCACCTGAAGACCTTGGCCGAGCACCGCAAGGGCGAAACCGACCTGGTGCTGCGGGACGGCACGTGGTTCCTGCACGCCACGTGTGAGATCGCAGAGGCCGCCCAGTACGAGCCGGCCGATTGGATCGGTGTGGACCGGGGGATCGAGAACCTGGCCACCACCAGTGATGGGGACAACCATCAGGGCCAGGCGTTGAAGCGCTACCGGCGGGCCCAAGCACGCCGGCGGGCCGAACTCCAGGCCAAGAAGGCGGCCGGATCCAGGTCGGCCGCGCGGCGGCTGGCCAAACGCCGGCAGCGGGAGGCCCGGCACGCCACAGGCGAGAACCATAAGATCAGCAAGCGGATCGTGGCCGATGCCCAACGCACCGGACGCGGCATCGCCGTCGAGGAACTCGGCGGCATCCGCGACCGGGTCCGGCTCAAGCGGCACCAGCGGGCCACGCTCTCGTCCTGGCCGTTCCACCAGCTCGGCACCTTCCTGCACTACAAGGCCCGCCGGGCCGGGGTGCCGTTCCTCGAGGTGGACGCCCACTACACCTCCCAGACGTGCCCTAACCCGTGGTGCGGGCACGTCTGTCGCAAAAACCGCCCCACCCGGGGCCGATTCTTGTGCGTCGCGTGCGGGCTCGCTGGCCTGGCCGACGACATCGCCGCTGTGAACGTCCGCCAGCGGGCGCGCACGGCGTGGGCATTCGTCACCATGCCCGACCCCGAACCTGAGCCTTCCGGCCGGGACCGGGGTGATGTGCCCCCGGCACGACAGCCAGCCGCGACGGGGAGCGCGACAAGGCGTGATCACCGGACCTCCAAGCCCGATCGTTCACGGCCGAGAAGGTGACAAGACCGGCCCTGCCTCCTCGAAACCTCGACCCGAGCTCTCGCGTCCACCTGAGCCGTTTAACGCCGACGGCGGCCGTCCCCGTACGGGAACGGCCGCCGCGGCGTCACTACCGAACGGTCAGGTGAGCTCGGCTTCGATCTCACGGCTGCCGGCGGCGACCTTGGGGTCGCCTTCGTCGGCGTAGTAGTCGTCCTCGCGGGTGGCGTCGACGCCGTCGGCGGTCTTGAGCGCCTTCAGCACGAGCGTCGCGACGATGGCGACGACCACGTTGACGAGGAGGGCGAGCATGCCCACGTACACCGTCAGTTTGGTGTCGAACCCGAGGTCGCTCAGCGGGTACGCCGAGCCGCCGAAGTGCAACTTCTTCGTCGTCGGGTTCGGGATGCGGTACAGCATCCACAGGCCCGCGATCAGGCCCGCGACCAGGCCGGCCACCAGTCCGCCGCGGTGGAACCAGCGGGTGATCAGGCCGAGCCCGACCGCCGGGAGGGTCTGCAGGATGATGACGCCGCCGATCAGCTGCAGGTCGATGGAGAACTGCGGGTCGAGCAGCAGGATGCAGGCGACCGCGCCGACCTTGACGACCAGCGAGACGAGCTTGCTGACCTTCGCCTCCTCGGCCTCGCTCGCGTCCCGGCGGAAGTACTCCCGGTAGATGTTGCGGGTGAAGAGGTTGGCGGCGGCGATCGACATGATCGCGGCGGGCACGAGCGCGCCGATGCCGACCGCGGCGTACGCGACGCCGGCGAACCAGCTCGGGAACATGTGGTCGAACAGCAGCGGGACGACCGTGTTGCCGTCCACCTTGCCGTTGGTCTTGATCGGCGTGATGCCGGCCGCGATGGCCATGAAGCCGAGCAGCGCGATGAGGCCGAGCACGAAGCTGTAGGCCGGCAGCGCGGCCATGTTCCGCTTGATGACGTTGCGGTTCTTGCTGGCCAGCACGCCGGTGACGCTGTGCGGGTACAGGAACAGCGCCAGCGCCGAGCCGAGCGCGAGCATCGCGTAGTTGAGCTGGTTGTTCGAGTTGAGCAGGGTGCCGTCGGCGGGGGCGGGCGTCTTGTTGAACTTCGCCTGCGCCGCGCCGAAGATGTGGCTCCAGCCGCCCAGCTTGTGCGGGATGTAGAGCACCGCGACGATGATCACGATGTAGATCAGCGCGTCCTTGATGAACGCGATCAGCGCCGGGGCGCGAAGGCCCGACTGGTAGGTGTAGGCCGCCAGGATCGCGAACGCGATGACGATCGGCCAGTGGCCGGTCACGCCCATCGCCTTCAGGGTCGCCTGGATGCCGACGAGCTGCAGCGCGATGTACGGCATGGTCGCGACGATGCCGGTGATGGCGATCAGGAGCGCGAGCAGCGGCGAGCCGAACCGCGCGCGGACGAAGTCGGCGGGCGTGACGAAGCCGTGCACGTGCGACACCGACCACAGGCGGATCAGCACGAGGAAGACCAGCGGGTAGACGACGATCGTGTACGGGACGGCGTAGAAGCCCGCCGCGCCCGCGCCGAAGACGAGCGCGGGCACCGCGACGAAGGTGTACGCGGTGTAGAGGTCGCCGCCGATGAGGAACCAGGTGACCCACGAGCCGAAGCTGCGGCCGCCCAGACCCCACTCGTCGAGGGAGTGCATGGTGTCCGGGCGGCGCCAGCGCGCGGCCACGAAGCCCAGCACGCTGACGAGGAGGAACAGGACCCCGAAAACGATGATCTCGGTGAGGTGCCGACCGGTCATCGGGTCAGCCCTCCTTCGAGCCGGAGCCGCCGCGCGTCATCAGGTACACCACGGTCGTGCAGCCGACGCCGAGGATGATGAACGCGAACTGGACCCAGTAGAAGAAGGGGAATCCGGCCAGCCGTGGCTCGTTCTTGTTGAACAGGAATGTCAGCAGCGGCACGACGACTGGAAGGACGAGCAGCCAGTTCCAGGGGCTGCGGTCGCGGCGGCGCGGCCCGGGGTTGGTCTCGGCCAACGGTCCTCCTCGTTGATGAAACACGCGGGAACGCTGCCCGGAGGACATTCCGGACAGCGTTAATGGGATTTCTTAACACAAATTTCACCAGGGTCGGGTCTCGGTTGGGTCTCAGCGCCGTACGGCTTCGGCGTCTGCCTGCCGTCCTGGTCACGACGGGTACGGCGCCGAGCGGCATCCGGTGGCGCGGCCGGTCGCGACCGGGTAGCCTTCGACCTATGCGAACCCGGACAACCCAGTGGTGGTGGCGCCGCTAGGCGGCGCGGGTTACGCATTCTTCTGACACCGCAGCGACCGCCTTCGTCCGGCGGTCGCATCACCCTCTCCGCCGGGAGAAGGCCCGATCCCAAGGGGCCGATCGTGGAGACGACGACCGAATATGTGACGGCCGGCGGCATACACGTCACACGTACCGATACGCCGGTGGACTCCGCGCGCAAAAGCGACGCGCTCGACGTGCTCGTCCAGGCCGTGGGGGACCGCCGGGGCGGCGTGCTGAGCTCGGGCATGGAGTACCCCGGCCGGTACAGCCGGTGGCACATGGCGTACATCGACCCGTGCCTGGAGATCGTCGCGCGGGGCCGCCGGCTCGCGGTCCGCGCGCTGAACGACCGCGGTCGCGTTCTCCTGCCCGCCGTCTCCGAGGCCCTCGCCGCCACCGGCGAACCCGCGGACATCCCCGACGGCGTCGAGGTCTTCGTCCCCTCCACCGACGAGGTCTTCACCGAAGAGGAACGCAGCCGCCGGCCCACCGTCTTCACCGCCCTGCGAGCCGTCACCGACCTGTTCCGCGGCGACGACCCGCACCTCGGCCTGTACGGCGCCTTCGGCTACGACCTGGCGTTCCAGTTCGAGCCGATCCGGCTGACCATCGACCGTCCGGCCGACCAGCGCGACCTCGTCCTCCACCTCGCCGACCAGATGATCGTGGTGGACCGCAAGCGCGAGACCTCGGCCCGCATGTCGTACGACTTCGAGATCGGCGGTGTCAGCACGCGCGGCCTGCCGAGGGCCACCGAGCCGACCCCGGCGGCGCGGAGCCGGGAGCTGCCGCCGGGGCCGAGGCCCGGCGCGTACGCCGACGTCGTCCGTGAGGCCAAGGAGAAGTTCATCCGCGGCGACCTGTTCGAGGTCGTGCCGGGACACGTCATGTACGGGCCGTGCGACTCCCCGGCGGCGTTCTTCGAACGACTACGGGTCACGAACCCGGCCCCGTACGAGTTCTTCTTCAACCTGGGTGAAGGGGAGTACCTCGTCGGCGCGTCCCCGGAGATGTTCGTGCGCGTCACCGGCGACCGGGTCGAGACCTGCCCGATCTCCGGGACGATCCGGCGCGGCGGCGATCCGCTCGAGGACGCCGACAACATCCGCGAGCTGCTCAACTCGGCCAAGGACGAGTCCGAGCTCACCATGTGCACCGACGTCGACCGCAACGACAAGTCGCGGGTCTGCGTCCCCGGCAGCGTCAAGGTGATCGGCCGCCGGCAGATCGAGATGTACTCCCGGCTGATCCACACCGTCGACCACATCGAGGGCCGGCTGCGCCCGGGCTACGACGCGCTGGACGCGTTCCTCACCCACATGTGGGCGGTCACCGTGACCGGCGCGCCGAAGACCTGGGCGATGCAGTTCATCGAGGACCATGAGGACACCCCCCGGCGCTGGTACGGCGGGGCCGTCGGCTGCATCGGCTTCGACGGCTCGATGAACACCGGCCTGACGCTGCGCACCGCCCAGATCCGCGACGGAGTCGCCGCGGTACGGGCCGGGGCGACCCTGCTGTACGACTCCGACCCGGACGCCGAGGAGCGCGAGACCTACCTGAAAGCGAGGGCGCTGCTCGAGGCGCTGTCGCCGACGGGGGAGGATTCCGCCGGCGCCGACGGACGCGAGCGCGTCGGCGAAGGGCTGACCGTCCTGCTCGTCGACCACCAGGACTCCTTCGTCAACACCCTCGCCGACTACTTCCGGCAGCAGGGCGCGGACGTGACGACGCTGCGGTTCGGCTTCCCTGACAAGATGCTCGACGAGATCCGGCCCGACCTGGTCGTGCTGTCCCCGGGGCCCGGCCGGCCGTCGGACTTCGACACCGCCACCCTGCTCGACGCCGTCTACGCCAGGGACATCCCGTCCTTCGGCGTCTGCCTCGGCCTGCAGGCCATGGTGGAGCACGCCGGCGGGGAGCTCGCCCTGCTGCCCGAACCGGCGCACGGCAAGCCGGGCCGCGTGGCGGTCACCGGCGGTGAACTGTTCGCCGGACTGCCCGCCGAGTTCACCGCGGCCCGCTACCACTCCCTGCACGCCAAGGCCGGCCAGGTCCGCGGCGACTTCACGGCCACCGCGATGCTCGACGACGTCGTCATGGCCATCGAGGACCCGGTACGCCGCCGGTGGGCGGTGCAGTTCCACCCGGAGTCCATCCTGACCGCGACCGGCGAGACCGGGCACCAGATCATCACCAACGTGCTGCGCCTCTGCCGCGAGACCCCACGCTGACGACGCTCTGGCCTGCGAAGTGGCCGGGTGGGGTACGCACCCGGCCGTGAAGCCCGGCGGGCGAGGTGCGCGCGCCGGGCCGTGAAGCCCCGCGCGGGCCGTGAAGTCCAGCGGGTGAGGTGCGCGTCGGGTCGCGAAGCCCCGCGCGCGGGCCGTGGACACTCCCCGGAATGGCGGAACCCGTGCCGGGGCATTGTTCAGGAGTGACGGCAGGCGACGCGCTCAACGAGGCCCTGGCGATGCCGCTCGTCGACCACCACTGCCACGGCGTGCGTCGCGACGACCTGACCCGCGCCGCCTTCGAAGGGCTCATGACCGAAGGCGGCCCGTCGCCGGCCGGCACGACGCACTTCGACACCCCCGTCGGTCTGGCGATCCGGTGCTGGTGCGCGCCCGTCCTCGGCCTCGAACCGTACGCACCCCCCGGCGCCTACCTCGACCGGCGGGCGGAGCTTGGGGCCGAGGAGGCGAACCGGCGGCTGCTCCGCGCCGCCCGCATCGCCGACTTCTGCGTCGACACCGGCCTGGCCGACGAGGCGCTGCTGACACCGGAGGAGATGGGCCTTCTCGGCGGCGCCCGGCCACATGAGATCGTCCGGATCGAGTCGGTGGCGGAGGAGGTGGCCGGTCGCGGGCCGTCGGCGACGGCGTACGCCGCCGAGTTCGCCGACGAACTCGCCTGGCGCGCGGACCGGGCCGTCGGGCTGAAGACGGTCGTCGCCTACCGGGTCGGTCTGGACTTCGACCCGCGCCCGCCGAGCCCCCAGGAGGTGACGGCGGCGGCCGGCCGGCTCACCGGGCCGGGGCGGCTCACCGACCCGGTGCTGTTGCGGCACGCCCTGTGGACCGCCGCCGAGATCGCGGGCGACTACGGGCTGCCGCTGCAGGTCCACACCGGGTTCGGCGACACGGACCTGTCACTCCACCGGGCGAACCCGGCACTGCTGACCGACTTCATCCGGGCGGTGCCCGCGCCGATCGTCCTCCTGCACTGCTACCCGTACATCCGGGAGGCCGCCTACCTGGCCGCGGTGTTCCCACACGTGTACGCCGATGTCGGGCTGACGGTCACCCACACCGCCGCGTCGTCGGCACGAGTGATCGCCGAGGTCCTGGAGCTGGCGCCGTTCCACAAGATCCTGTTCAGCACCGACTGCTACGGCCTCGCTGAGCTGTGCCACCTCGGCGCGCACTACCACCGGAAGGGCCTGACCGCCGTGCTCACCGAGCGCGCGGGGGAGTGGTCGGTGGCCGACGCCGCCCGCATCGCCCGCCTCATCGGCGCCGACAACGCCCGCCGCCTGTACTTCGGTCTAGGGTCGTAGCCCGCTCAGGATGGTCTGAACGAGGCGGTCGAGCGCTGCCGGATCGTGCAGGTCCCGGGCTGCGGCCAGGGCGTGCAGGCAGTAGAGGGTCAGTTCGTCGGCGGGGACATCCCGGCGTACGGCGCCGGCCGCGGCCGCGTCGGCGACCAGCTCCTGGATGAATTCGCGCAGGTGCTGGTGGGCCGCGGCGACGTGCTCACCGCTGTGCAGCATGTCGGCGAGGTCACCGTCATGACGTCCGTGGCGCGACGTCGCCTCCACGTACGCCGCCAGCACGGCCTCCAGCCGCCGCGGGGCGGATTCGGTCTGGTCGCGAACCCGGAGCAGTTGCTTCAGGTGTGCGTCGATCTGGCGTTCGTGCCAGGCGAGCAGGACGGCTTCGACGTCCGGGAAGTACTTGTACAGCGTCGCCCGCCCGATGCCGACGTCCTTGGCGATCTGGGACATCGTCACGCCGGTCAGTCCCTTCTCGGCGACCAGAGCCGCGGTGGCGTCCAGGACGGCCTCGCGGACCGCATCGCGGTGTGTGGCGATGGTCTGGCTCCAGAGTCGCGGCATGTCACTGATCATACGTCTTGGCGTGAGGCGAGACAGTTGTATTGATCGCGACAACATGTATTGTAAAACGCGTCCCCTGGTGGCTCCGGGAAGTCGGCGGCGATGCGGTGTCAGCGCCGGCCTGGCTGCTCACCGGCCCCGGACTCCCCGACCTTCGACAAAGGACCTGGCATGCTGACCTCGGAAACCGTCCTCCACCTCGACCGGCCGAGCCGCTACCTCGTGCAGCTGTGCCGACATGCGGACGCCATGGGAAAAACCGGCGGCGGCCACCGGCCCCGCCCCCACGCCGCCACCGCCGCGTTGGCCCGCGGCGACCTGCGCGTCCACGCCGAATACTCCGACACCCATGGCGTCATCACCATCGACCCCTGGGGCCAGGCCACCCTGGACGCCACCGACGACACCCTCACCCTCCGCGTGGACGCCGCCGACGAAGACGCCCTGCGCCAAATCCAGGCCATCGTCACCAGAGACCTGGAACGGTTCGGCCGGCGGAGCGGGATAAGCGTGACCTGGCCGCCACCCAGGACTTCGATCGGGGACCCGGCATCCCTGGACAGCACCGCGAAGGCGCCGGCCGAGGCGGCCGCCACGGCTCGCCGCCGCTACCGCAACACGATCCTGCTCGCCCTCGTCATCATGGTGGCCGTCGCCGTTCATCTCGGACTGGGCGCGGCGATCATCGGCAAATCGCGCTGGACCGGCCTGACCGTCGACATCGTCCTGGCCATCGTCGCGGGGAAGCTCGTCCTGCTCGCGCTCGGCCGCCGCGTCCTGCGCGGCAGGCACGTCCCCCACCTGGGCACGCACCTCCGCGCCCGGACACGAAGCCACCGGTCGCAGTAGGCCATCTCCGCGACCACCTTGCGACGTACTCATGACCATCGTTGACGTGCCCGGCGCGAAGCTCCACTACGACATCCGGGGCAGCGGCCCGCTGCTCCTCCTGATCCCCGGAGCCAACGGCGACGCCCGCCCGTTCACGGCACTCGCCGAGCACCTGACGTCCCACTTCACCGTGGTCGCCTACGACCGGCGCGGATTCTCCCGCAGCGCACTCGACGGTCCGCAGGACTACGCCCACCGCCTCGACACCGACGCCGACGACGCCCGCCGTCTCATCGAACACACCGGCCACCGGGCCGCGACCGTGTTCGGCACCAGCTCCGGCGCCCTCATCGCCTTGCACCTGCTGACACGGCACCCCGAGGCGGTCGGCCATCTCATCCCGTACGAGCCGCCGGCCCTTCGGCTGATGCGCGACGGGCAGCACTGGATCGACTTCTTCCACCAGGTCTACGACCTGTACCGCAGCTCGGGCATCGCACCGGCGATGGCACTGTTCCGCGAGCGTACCTTCATCGCCTCGGACGGCCACGCCATGGCCCGCGCCATGGACCTCACCAATCCGCAGGTCCGCGCCAACGCCACCTACTGGTTCGAACACGAGCTACGGCAGTATCCCGCCATCGCCCTCGACCTGAACACCCTCAACCGCCACGCCGACCAGGTCACTCCGGCCGCAGGAGACCGATCGCAAGGACGTCCCTGCTACCAGGCCACCGCGGAACTAGGCACCCGACTCGATCGGAAACCGATCGAACTCCCCGGCGGCCACGTCGGCTTCGCCACCCATCCCACCGAGTTCGCCGACCGGCTCCGCGAAGTCCTCGAACATCACGCACCATGATCCCGCTCAGTGGCGTCGGTGCCCGCGTCTTCGCCGTGGCGCTCGTCGGGCCGTGGGCGCTGGTAGTCGGAGAAGGCCGGGGTGCCGGGCTCTGATGGCAGGCGCAAGGCGCGCGCGACGAACGAGATCGCGTGGTACCACCCGCACACCAGCAGCAGGTCGACGGCCGCCTCCTCGCCGACCGCGGCGATCAGCTCCTGCCATTGGCCGTCTCCGAGGTCACCGGCGTCATAGAGCCCGTCCACGGCGTGGAGCACCGCGCGGTCGGCCGGTTCGGTCCAGCAGGCGTCGTCCGGAGTCCCCGTGACGAGGGAACGGACCTGGTCGGCGTCGAGGCCGACCTTGTCCGCGAAGACCGCGATGTGGATGCCCCACTCGTACTCGGCTCCGCAGCGGGCGGTCGTCCGGTCGATCACCAGTTCGCGATGGCGCAACGACAGCGCCGATCGGCGGGACATGTAGTACCGCCCCCACTGGTGGATGCCCGCGGCTCGCTCCGGTCGCCGGGCGAAGATCCGGAACAGGGTCAGGGGCGGGCCCAGCGCTTCGAGGGCCTGGGCGGTTTCGGGGCCGTAGGGAGGCTCGACGGGTGCGAGACGCGGCGTCTGCTTCGGAAAACGAGGCACGCGAGGGACGCTAACATGAGTGCTTCGAAAGTAGAAGCACATAGGCGATCAAGCGCTCCTCGTTGACAAGGAGAGGGATGGCCGACGACTCAGACGACCGCTCGGCGACACCGCTGCCAGGCCGGCCGGTCCGTGGCTCGGAGACCGGGCGGCCGATCATGGCCCTGCTCGATCTGCTCGGCCGCCGATGGGCCCTGCGCATCATCTGGGAGCTCGCACAGCCCCCTGGGCCCACGTTCCGCGGGCTCCAGCAGCGATGCGGCGGCGTCTCCTCCAGCGTCCTCACCCAGCGTCTCGCCGAACTCGGTGAGGCGGGAATCGTCCACCGAACGGAACACGGCTACGCCCTGACCGTCGACGGCCAGGACCTCGCCACCGACCTGACGCGACTCCACCACTGGGCCGACCGCTGGGCGACCCGCTTGCGACAGCGGCCCCTCCCATGACCGATTCGCCGGTCACCATCGTTCAGGCGTGTCTGCGGGACGGGGGCGGCGGGAGCCCGACCGCGATCGTGGCCGAGCCGACCTGGCCGGCCGACGCCGACCGCCGGCAGGTACCGCTGCTGGCGGGAGTCTCACATGCCGTCTTCGTCGACGCCGAAAGCGGAGGCGACGCGGTCGCTCTGCGGTTCTTCACCGCCGAGGGTGAGCTGCCCGCTTGCGGCCACGGGACCGTCGCAGCCCTGGCCTACCTCATCGAGCGTACGGGCGAACCGGAGTACCGGGCCGTCCTGCGGACCGCGGGCGGGCGCGAGATCCGCGGGCGGGCGCGGCGCCGAGGCGACCTGGTGACCGCGGGGTTCGAAGCGGGGAGGATCGGGCTGCGCGAGCCGACCGCCGAAGAACTGGCGGACGTGGCGTTCGCCCTCGGCTCGCCGGCCCGAACGCTCGCCTCGGACGTCCGCGTCGCGACGCTGGGACGGCCGCGCATGCTGGTTCCCGTGACGAGCCGGTCCGTCCTGGGCGCACTGCGCCCGGATCTGCGAGCGCTCCGGAGCGCCTGCCTCCGGCATGGGCTGCTCGGCTGCTATGTCTACACGAAGCCCGCCGAAGGACGTTGCGCGGCGCGGATGTTCGCGCCCGCGATCGGCGTACCGGAGGACATCGCCAACGCCAACAGCACCGCCTGCCTCGCCGCGCGTCTGCACGCGGCCGAACCGGGCCACCCGGGCATCACCGTGGACATGGGCGACTCCCTCGACAGCCCCGCGACCATCACCGCCACCGTCCTGGACTCGGCTCCGGGCGCAGACTCCCTTGTCCAGGTCGGCGGTGCCGCGACGACGGGCCGGACCGTGCTATTGGAGACCGGAGGCGCCTGACCCTACGACCGGATCGGCTAAAGCGGACTGATCTCGACGCGGTTGTCGTGGAAGACGGCGCCGCCGCCCATGTCGGAGTCGCGCTCGTCGACGGTCGCGTTGACCGTCGCGCCGCCGTTGAACTTCGCCCAGTGCCCCTTCGTCGTCGCCGCCACCCCGGGCCGTACGCGGTCGGACACCTGGGCGACGGCCTCGAACGCCCCTCGGGCGTTCGACACCCGGATGCGCGCTCCGTCGGTGACACCGCGTGCCGTGGCGTCGTCCGGGTGCACGGTGACCGTCGGGGCGCCCGACCGCCGGCGCAGCTCCGGGTTGTTGCCGAACGTCGTGTTGAGGAAATGGTGCGACGCCGCGGAGATGAGGACCAGCCCGTCACCGGGGTCGGCGGGCGGGGTGTAGCCGGGCAGCGGGTCGAGCCCGACGCGGGTCGCCCTTGTCGAGTAGAACTCCAGCCGGCCCGACGTCGTCGGGAACCCGTCGGCGAACGGCAGGAACGGCCGGGCGACGTTCAGCCGGGCGAACCCCTGCTTGCGCAGCGCCTCCACGGTGATCCCGGCGAGCGACGGGTGCGGGAAGTCGATGAGCTGCCGCGCGAGGTCCTCGTCGGAGTCGTACAGGCTCGGCTCGGTCAGGCCCATCCGGCGGGCGAGGCGGCGGAACGTCTCCGACGTGGACAGGCACTCGCCCGGCGGCGCGACCGCGGGCTCGTTCCACACTAGGTACAGGTGGCCGTACCCGGCGATGACGTCCAGGTGCTCGGTCTGCATCGTGGCGGGTAGCACGATGTCGGCGTAGTCGGTCGTGTCGGTCGGGAAGTGCTCCAGCACGACGGTGAACAGGTCCTCCCGCGCCAGACCCCGGCGCACCTTGGTCTGGTGCGGGTTGCTGCCGACCGGGTTCGCCGCGATGACGAACAGCGCCTTGACCGGCGGGTCGTCCACGTCGAGCAGGCCCTCGCCGAGCCGTGTCATCGACAGGGTCCGGACCGGGTGCGGCAGCAGATCGATCCGCACCAGCCCCGGCAGGTTCAGCTTGAAGTGCCCGCTCGTCGAGTAGCACAGGCCGCCGCCGGGCAGCGCCCAGTCGCCGGTCACGCCCGGGAGGCAGGCGAGCGTGCGCAGCGCCATGCCGCCGCCCGCGTGCCGCTGCATGCCCTGCGTGGCGCGGATCGCGGTGGGACGGGTCCGGGCGATCCGCTCGGCGAGCGCGACGATCCGCTCCTCCGGCAGACCGGTGATCCGCGCGACGCGGTCCGGCGGGAACTCCTCGATCCGCGCCCGGAACTCCTCCCACCCGAGCGTGTGCCGGTCGATGTACGCCTGGTCGTGCGCGCCCATCCGTACGATCACGTGCATCAGCCCGAGGGCCAGGGCCGCGTCCGTGCCGGGCAGCGGGGCCAGGTGCTCGTCGGCCTGCGCCGCCGAGCGCGTGCGCACCGGGTCGATCGCGACGACGTACGCGCCGTCGCGCCGGGCGTCCTGAATGAACTTCCACACGTGGTGGCCGCTGGTCAGCGGGTTGCTGCCCCACAGCAGGATCAGCTTCGAGCGGGCGAAGTCCTCCGGATCCATGCCGCCGGCCGTGCCCAGGGTGTACTTCACGCCCCTGCTGCCGGCGACGGAGCAGATCGTCGGGTCGTGGATCGACGCGCCGAGCACGTTGAAGAACCGGCGGCCCGCGAACCCCTCGAGGCCCTGGATATAGCCGAGGGACCCGGTGCCATGGAAGGGCCAGATCGCCTGCCCGCCGTACGTCTCCCGGACCTCACCGAGCCGGGAGGCGATCTCGTCGAGGGCCTCGTCCCAGCTGATCCGCTCGAACCGGCCCTCGCCCTTGCGCCCGACACGGCGCAGCGGATGCAGGATCCGGTCCTCGGCGCGGGTCTGCTCGAGGTAGCGGTTGACCTTGACGCAGAGCGCCCCGCGGGTCACCGGGTGGGCCGGGTTGCCGCGCATGCCCACGGCCTCACCGTCTTCGACGCTCACCACCCAGGAGCACGCGTCCGGGCAGTCCAGTGGGCACGCGCCCCAGACCTTGTTCAAACCTCTCCCTCGAAGTGCTCGGCGAGGTAGGCCTCGAGGTCGGGGCCGTCGGTGTTCGTGAGGACGTGCCGGAGCCAGGCGCGCCGCTCGAAGTCGGTGACGGCCAGCTCCCACACGCACCCGATCACGGGGGTGGGGTGCGGCCGCATGGCGCCGAGGCGGTTCGGCAGTGTGGAGAAGATGCGCTGGTGGACCTCGTTCTGCCCGGCCCACCAGTGGTAGAGGACGAACGCGTAGTCGGGGGCGTCATGCACGATGACGAAGCCGACGCCGTACCGGTCGATGTCGTACGGGTCGTCGCCGCCGCTGTGCGCCCCGGGGCTCGGCAGCGCCGTGGGGACCAGCAACTCGGCGGTCTTCACCAGCTCGGGCCGGGGGCGCTCGCCCTCCGCGGCGATGCCATAGAACTTCAGCCGCCAGCCGCCCGACTCGTCCAGCTTCAGGAAGCTGATCGGCCGGGGTCGATAGGCGCCGGTCCTGGTGATCGTGGTCTCGGTCACGGCTCCTCCTGGGGCAGGTGCTCATTCAGTTATACCTGTCAGGAGTGTTGCGATAAGACGTCCATTACCGCGTCAACCATTACGCTTAGGCCTCATGAAGAGCGTTGAACCCGAGGTCTACCTGGTCGCACGTCCCGAGCTCGACTACGACGAGGTGGCGCGCTACCTCGCCGAGGTGGGGGGCGAGGCCTGGCTCGAGCGACTCGACCGCGGCGATCTCGACGCGGAGCTGAACGACCCGGAGAACCTCGCGGAGTTCGCCGGACGGCTGTGCTACCGCTCCTGGGAGCCCGGCCTGAACCCGAACGTCACGAAGGTCCGCACCGACAGCGCGGCGTACCTGGAGAACATCCTCCGGAGCCTGCACGGCTCGGTGCTGGAGCACGTCAGCTTCTCCTTCGTCCTGCACAACGTCAGCCGTGTGCTGACCCATGAGCTGGCAAGACATCGGCCCGGAGTCGCCATCTCGCAGGAGTCGCTGCGCTACGTACGGCTCCAGGAGATCCCGTTCTGGTTCCCCGAGTGGGCGCAGGCCGACCCTGAGCTGATGAAGCGCGCCACGGCCGTCCTCGACCAGCTGGAGGAGTTCCAGGGCTGGATGGCCGGCCACTTCGGCCTCGACGACGAGGGCGTGCCGTTCAAGGAGAAGAAGCACAAGACCAGCTTTATGCGCCGCTTCGCCCCCGAGGGCGTCGGCACAGGCCTCGTCTGGACGGCGAACGTCCGTACGATCCGGCACGTGATCGAGGCCCGTACGGCGGCGGGTGCCGAAGAGGAGATCCGCCTGGTGTTCGGCAAGGTGGCGGAGCTCATGCGCAAGGAGGCACCGTCCCTGTTCGGCGACTACGCGGTCGAGGACGGCGCCTGGGTCCCCCAGTGGCGCAAGGTCTGAGCCGCTGGCGCTCGCTACGAACAAGACCCCACCGGACCCCCTAGGTCACCCGGTCAGGACGGCCTGGGTCTGGGTCGTCTGGGCGACGCGGCGGCCGTCGGCGTCGTACAGGTCGGTCTGTACGACGATGGTCGTCCGGCCGGTGTGCAGTGGCCGGGCCACGGCTCGTACCTCGCCGTTTCGTACGCCTCGGAAGAACCGCGTGCTCGTCTCGACCGTGGTGGTGTTCGCGCCCGGCGGGAGGTTGAGGAAGGCGCAGGCGGCGCCGATGCTGTCGGCGAGCGTGATGAGGGCGCCGCCGTGCATCGCGCCGCCGGCGGTGCAGCGCTCCGGCGCCCAGGGGAGCCCGGCCGGTGACCTCCTCGGCGGATGCCGACTCGATCACCAGGCCGGTGGTCCCGGCGAACGGCATGGCGGACAGGAGCTCGTCAGGAGAGATCATGACGACAGTGTGCCGACGAAGGCCGCCATGTCCACTACCCGCCGGGTAATCGACCGTCAGCCGCCGACGAGGTCGAGGGCGACCGCGGCGCTCCAGGACTGGGGCCTGCTGCCCAGCGGGTGCGCGGTGAACGGCTCGTAGTACTCCGCGAAGACGCCGTCGGTGAGCTGGTAGAGGGCGACCTCGCGGAGCCGTTCCGCCGCGTCGTGTTCCCCGGAGCGCTCCAGGCCCCAGATGATCAACAGGTTCATCGGCGGCCACTGCGGGCCGCGCCAGTACCGGGCGGCGTCGAACTCGGGTGCCTCCGGGCTGGTGCTCGGGGGCAGGGGATAGGCGAGGTCCGGGTTTCCGCACCAGGCGGGGGAGAGCAGCAGGTCCACCAGGCGGCGCCGGCGCTCGGGGTCCAGTCCGCCGGACAGGAGGGGCGCGAACCCGGCGATGGTCTTCGTGCGCAGGGCCGTGTCCGTGCGCAGGTCGACGTCGGCGGCGAACCCGTCGTCGTCGGTCGTGCGGAGCACGCCCTGCCGGAACCGTTCGGCGTATCCGCGCAGCTCGTCGACGGCGCCCAGGCCGAGCTCGTCGGCGACCCGCGCGAGGTCCTCGTTCGCGGCCGCGAAGATCGCGCTGGCGAACACGTCGGCGACCCGGAAGCTGAGGGACTTGCGGGCCAGTTCGTCGTCGTAGCGGGCCTGCCGGAGCTCCTCGATCAGCCACTGGTACTTGACGTAGTCCGCGTTGGTCGGCCGCTGCGACTGCTCGCCCAGGGCCGCCAGGTCGGACCGGCGGAACGGCCGGAACCCCGGCTCGGGGACTACGTCGGCGTAGGGGGTGTCCCAGCGGGGGGAGTTGTCCATCCCGCTCTCCCAGCCGTGGTAGATCATCAGCAGCCCCCGGCCGTCCGCGTCGCGGTGGTCCGCCAGGTAGCGGTGCCAGGTGAGCAGCTTCGGCCACAGGATGCGGATCCGGGCGATGACGTCGCGCCGCCCGGCGGTGTCGGTGCTCCGCACCGCGTCGAGGATCCGGCGCAGGGCGAGCGCGTGGACCGGTGGCTGGATCAGTCCGCTGGTCGCGGCGTGGTCCGGCGCGTGGGGCGAGGTCTCCTTCGACGCCCACCGGTCGGGGCCCGGCTCGTACAGTGGGGCGTTGGCGGAGAAGACGATGTGCGGGACCATGCCGTTGCGCCACTGCGCGGCGAACAGCGTCTCGAGCTCGGTCAGCGCGCGGCTCGCCGATATCCGCGCCAGGCCGACGGCGATGAAGGCGGCGTCCCAGCTCCACATGTGCGGGTAGAGCCGGGGTGCGGCGACGGTGTGGAGTCCCCGGTCGTTGCCGCGCAGGACCTCCGCCGCCCGTTCGGCGACCTCGGCGCGGCTCAGTCGGTTCACCACCCAGAGCCGATGGCGTTCGTGTCCGGGTCTCTCAGTGTCCGACATCTCGATTTCTCCGCGCGGGGAACTTTGTCCGGCATTGTGGCCACTTCGTCCGTGATCATGGACATAGTGGCCCATGCCGATCCTGCGCCGTCCTTCCGGGTGTGGCAAGTGGCGCGCCTGTAACCGCTGTGTAACTTTCGTAATCGACCGGAAACGTCTCGGTCGGTCAGGCGCGCAACGGCTCCGCGGCGGCGATCCGGGCATCGACGACCTCGGGGGAGAAGACCCGGTCGATGACCATGGACGCCGCGCCCACCACACCGGCGCGCGAACCCAGATGTCCCTCGCCGATGTGCAGCCCGCGCGTCGAGCGGTACTGCACTCCCCGGAACACCGTCTCGCGGATCTCTCCCACCAGATGCTCCCCGGCGCCCGCCAGCGACCCGGAGATGATCAGGGAGCCGGGGTTCACCACGCTCACGACCACCGCCAGGACGTCGCCGAGCGCACGCCCGGCCTCCCGCGTCAGCCGCACCGCCTCCGGATGGCCGGCCAGCGCCAGCCGTGCGACGTCGGAGGAGTCGCGGACCGACGGGTCGGACGCGGCCAGCTCCCGCGCCAGCGCCGCCCCGCCCGCCACCGCGGCGAGACAGCCCCGGCGACCGCAGGAGCACACCGCGTCGTCGCGGCCCGGCACCCGGACGTGCCCGATCTCGCCCGCCGCGCCGCCGACGCCGCGCAACACGCGGCCGTCCTCGACGATCCCGGCGCCGATGCCGGTCGCCACCTTGACGAGGAGGACCGGCGGAGCGTCGGGGCCCGCGGCGGTGTACTCGCCGAGCGCCATGACGTTGGCATCGTTGTCCAGCATGACCGGACCGGGGAACTCGGCGGCGATCGCGGCCGGAATGTCGTACCGCTCCCACCCGGGAGCGATCGGCGTCTGGACCGTACGGCCCGTGCGCACGTCCACGGGACACGGCAGGCCGACGCCCACACCGCACACCTCGGCGACGGACCGGCCGCAGCCGGCGAGGAGCTCCCGGAACCGGGCCGTCACCCAGGCGAGGGCCTTCTCCGGCGCTTCGGAGCTGAGCACGCGGCCGGTGGTCTCGCCGAGAGCCCGGCCGGCGAGGTCCGTCACCGCGACCCGCCCATGCGTCGCCCCCAGATCCGCGGCGAGCACGACGGCGGACCCTTCGTCGATCTCCAGGAGACTGGGGCGGCGGCCTCCGGTCGAGGCGTCGACACCGCCCTCGCGCACGTAACCGGCGCTCACCAACTGATCAACGCGCTGCGCGACCGTGGACCGGGCCAGCCCGGTCAGCTCCATCAGATCGCGGCGGGTGCGCGCCGTACCGGACCTGATGAACCGCAGAAGGTGCCCGGCCGAGAGCGCGCTGACGTTCGGCATGCCGTCGACCTCCCCTCGGCGGCGCGCGCCGGGCCCGGGCGAGTGACGTCACCGCGGGCGAGATGCGCCGTACCCGGATTTTCCCACGACCCGCCAACCCGCCGCGCCGGTCGCGTCCCGCGTCATCGTGTCGACTACCTCACAGGTAATCGCCGTAATGCGACCACGCCGGATAGCGTCTGGTCATCATGGTCACCGCCACAACCACGCGACCCGTCGGCGATCTGCTGCGCGACTGGCGTCGCCGCCGCCGACTCAGTCAGCTGGAGCTCGCCCTCGAGGCCGACGTCTCCACCCGCCACCTCAGCTTCGTCGAGACGGGCCGCTCGCATCCCAGCCGCGAGATGGTCCTGCGTCTGGCCGAACGGCTCGACGTGCCGTTGCGCGAGCGCAACGACCTGCTCATCGCGGCCGGGTACGCACCCGTGTACGCGCAGCGCTCGATCGACGCCCCGGAGATGGGCCCGGCGCGCCAGGCCCTCGTCCGGGTCCTCGACGGGCACGAACCGTACCCCGCGATCGTGGTGGACCGGTTCTGGAACCTGGTGATGGCCAACAACGCCGCCATGCTGTTCCTGGAGGACGTGCCCGACGAGCTGGTACGGCCACCGGTCAACATCCACCGGCTCGCCCTGCATCCGATGGGGTTGTCGGCCCGTGTGGTCAACCTGCCGGAGGTACGGGCGCACCTGGTCGGCCGGATGGCCCGCCAGGTGTCGCTCACCGGCGACCCGGAGCTCGCCGCGCTGCACGAGGAGACGAAGGCCTACGGTCCCGACGTCGACGAGGAAGCCGCCCACGAGCCCGCGTTCGACATCGCGCTGCCCACGATCCTCCGGTACGGCGACCGGGAGCTGAGCTTCTTCAGCACGGTGACGACCTTCGGCGCGGCGGCGGACGTCACCCTCGCCGAGCTCGCCATCGAGGCGTTCTTCCCGGCGGACGACGAGACGGCGGCGATACTGCGCGAACGCGCGGAGTCCGGCGCGTAGACCGGCGGTACCGGTGGTACTGGCGGCTCGCGGTCGGCGTCGGCGGGTTCGCGCGTCGGTGGCATCGGGCGGGTGGACCGGCGGTGCCGTCGGCTCGCGGCCAGGGGCGATGCCGTCGGGCTGGTGGACCGTCGGCTCGCGGTCAGCGGTCCGGTGCGTCGTAGCGGATTCGCTCGGCCGGGACGCCCAGTTCCTGCAGGTTGGTCACGGTACGCGAGACCATCCCGGCCGGTCCGGCGACGTACACGTCGTGGCCCGACCAGTCCTGGAAACGGCCGAGGACGTCCGACACGAGCCCCCGTACGCCGCCGAACTCGGGGTCCTCCGAGACGACGGGCACCACGGTGAGCCGCGTGTGCTGCTCCGCGAGTGCTCGGAGCGCGGGCAGGTCGTAAAGCTCGGCCGGAGTGCGGGCGCCGACGAACAGCCGGACCTCGCGCTCTCCCTCGACCCGGAGCGCCTCCTCCGCGAGGGCCTTCAGCGGGCCGAGCCCGGTGCCGCCCGCCACGCACAGGATGTCGCGGTCGGAGTCGGCGTCGAGCACCATTGAGCCCGCCGCCCGTCCGAGCAGGAGCGCGTCACCCACCGCGGTGTGGCGGACGAGTGCTCCACTGACCCAGCCGGCCGGGAGCGCCCGTACGTGGAAGCGCAGCAGCCCGTCGTCGCTCGGGGCGTTGGCGATGGAGTACGACCGCCAGACCCGGGGCCAGCGGGCGGCCTGAACGGTGACGTACTGCCCCGCGCGGTACGGCAGTGGCTGGCTCGGCCGTACGGTCAGCACCGCGATGTCCGAGGCGCGCCGCTCGTTCTCGACGACCTCCCCGATCCACCAGGGCGGTGCGTGCTCGGCGTCCTCCTCGGCCGCCTGGATCATGATCGCGGCCGCCGTCGTGAACATCGCGGTCCAGGCCGTCTCCATCTCCGCCGTCCACGCCTCGCCCGCGTACGCGCGGAACGTCGCCAGCATCGCCCGTCCCATCGCCTCGTAGTGCGTGGGGGCGATGCCGAACTTGCGGTGGTCCCGCCCGAGCCGGGACAGGAGGTCGATGAAGGTGTCCGGGCTGTCGAGGCTCCCGGTGATCTGGGAGAGGGCGCGGAACATGCGTTCGCGCTGCCCGGCCATGCCCGGCGGAAAAAGCGTGCGAAGCCGTGGGTTCTCCGCGAAGAGCCGCCCGTAGAAATAAGAAATGCTCTTTTCCGCGTGCGGCTCGATGAGGGCGTAGATTTCCTTGATCACCTCAGGTTTCAGCGACTCTATGGATCTCACGGCTGTTCCTGTCACTCGTCCCCGCATGGCCCCCGTCCAGCGAGTTTCGCATCTCACCAGGGAGAACATCAACCTCTTGGAGCGGGCTAATTCCGAGATGTACGAACGGTAATCAGATGCGGATTAAGTGTGAATCACGCATACCGACCGGTATGAAACCGACTAGGCCGTGCGCCTGGCTGAATACGGGGAACGATAGAAGAAATATCTACGGGTTTGAAGAAATCTCTACTTCTGATCTCCCCTGAGTACGGAAGGATGTTCCCCGCGACTCCCCGTACCCGGTCGTACGCGGTCGGGTGCCAAGGAGTCGGGCAGGCTGGGCGCGCCACGCGTTCGCGAGCGGCCGTCCACCGGCTCCGTCATGCGCCATGATGACCCAGAGCAACAACGACATCGCCGAAGGCGTTCGGGAGGAGGCCCCGGGATGGCAGGGGCGACGTACGGTACGGGGCCCGCGCTCATCGGAATCACCACTGACCTGGAGCCGGCGCGCTGGAGCGACTGGGTACGCGAGGCGGCGCTGCTGCCCGTGTCGTACCTCCGCGCGCTCGAACGCGCACGAGCCGTCCCCGTGCTCGTCCCACCGTCCATCCGCGCAGCCGTCTCGGTGCACGTCGAACGCCTCGACGGCCTCGTCATCGCGGGCGGCGCCGACCTCGACCCCGGCCTGTACGGCGAAGTGCGGCACGACCGGACCGGCGCGCCACAGCCGCAACGCGACCGGTTCGAGCTCGCGCTCCTGCGCGCCGCCGTCGAGAACGACGTGCCCTTCCTCGCGATCGGGCGCGGCATGCAGGCGCTCAACGTCCTCCAAGGAGGCAGCCTGGTCCAGCACCTGCCCGACGTCGTCGGCGGCGACGCGCACGCCCCGGCCTCCGGCCGCGTGGGCGCTCACCGCGTCCAGATCAGCTCCTCCAGCACCCTGGGCCGGATCCTCGGCGAGCAGGTGGAGGTGCCGACCCGGCACCACCAGGCCGTCAAGCGCCTCGGGAAGGGGCTCGTCGCCGTCGCCTGGTCCGAGGACCAGGTCGTCGAGGCGGTGGAGTTGCAGGGGCACCGGTTCGGCATCGGCGTGCAGTGGCATCCCGAAGAGGGCGATGACCTGCGCCTCTTCGAGGCGTTGGTGCGCGCGGCGACCGAAGGCCGCCTCTGAACTCCGGCCGAGGTCGCCCCGGCGGATGTGTCCACGCGCCGCAGCGACGCGGGCGCGGCGTCCGGTCCCGGCCGGACGCGACGGCCTTCCGATCTTCCCGATAGGCTCGAGCCAGCCTGACGCGGAGGTCGGACCGATGAGCTACGAGTCGTACGAGCGGCTGCGGATCGACTGGGCACGCGAGGGCGTGCTCCGGGTGACGATCAGCGCCCCCGAGCGGCTGAACGCCGTCGACGCGACCGGCCATCGCGAACTCGCGCAGATCTGGCGCGACGCCGACGCCGACGACGAGGTGCGCGCCATCGTCGTACGCGGCGCCGGCACCGCCTTCTCCGCGGGCGGGGACCTCGCCATGATCGAGGACATGATGGCGGACTTCGACGTCCGCTCCCGGGTCCTGCGGGAGGCCCGCGACATCGTCTACAACGTCCTCAACTGCGGCAAGCCGATCGTGAGCGCCATCCAGGGCCCCGCCGTCGGCGCGGGCCTGGCCGTCGCCCTGCTCGCCGACATCTCCGTCGCGGGCCGTACCGCGCGGATCATCGACGGTCACACGCGCCTCGGCGTGGCCGCCGGCGACCACGCCGCCGTCGTCTGGCCGCTGTTGTGCGGCATGGCCAAGGCCAAGTACCACCTCCTGCTCTGCGAGCCGCTCACCGGCGAGGAGGCCGAGCGCATCGGCCTCGTCAGCCTCTGCGTCGACGACGACGCCGTCCACGAGAAGTCCCTGGAGATCGCCGGACGGCTCGCCGACGGGGCCGCCCAGGCGATCGGGTTCACGAAGTACGCCCTGAACAACTGGCTGCGCATGGCCGGTCCCGCCTTCGACGCCTCGCTGGCCCTGGAGTTCTACGGTTTCGCCGGCCCCGACCTGCGCGAGGGCGTCCGCGCCCTCCGCGAGAAACGCCCGCCCAGCTTCAGCTAGGGGCCGTCAGGCGCAGGAAGCGGGCGACGAGCCGCGCCAGGCGCTCGGCGACGACCTCGACCGGATCCGTCGGCAGCATGACGTGGCTCATCGTCAGGCGGATGACCGCGTCGGAGAGCTCGGCCACCTCGGTCGCGTCGAGCTCCGGCCACTGGCGTACGGCATGGCTGACGATGCGCTCTCGCGCGGCGAACAGCACCGGCTCGGCGCGCGTGGTCATCAGGGGGAGCAGGTCCTCGCTGCCCTCACCGGTCAGCGTCGCCTTCTTCAACGGGTCGTCGGCGGCGGTCCGCAGCGTGTACGACACCGCGGCCGCGACCGCGGAGTACAGGTCGGCGTGATCGGACAGCGCCGCGTCGACGCCGTCGAGATACCGTTCGTTCTCCCGCAGGGTCAGCGCCTGAGCCAGCCCCCACTTGTCGCCGAACTCGTTGTACACCGTCTGCCCGGCTGACCGCCACCGCGTCCGCGACGTCCTGCATCCGGACCCGCCGGAACCCGCGCTCGATGATCAACCTCGCGGCGGCATCGAGCAGGTCATCGCGGAGCCGACGGTGTTGCTGCATGCCCCCAGAATCTCAGAGAAGACGGCCCCGGAACATCCTTGTCATCCGGGCGGCGGTCTGATGCGTCCTTCTAAATGTCGGCAGGAACGAGGAGAGAGACGTCATGAAGGTGTGGCCCCCGGGCAAGCACGACCGCCCGGCGTCCCGCGCGCTCGGCCGGAATGAGCCGCGTCACCACGGATCCGACCTCGCCGACTGGGCCATCCGCGACGAGAAGCTGCTGGTGGAGACCAAGTTCGGCGGCGATATGGAGCTCTATCGCGCCTGGCGGGACCGTTTGTGGAGTGAGATGCACGATGCCGTGCACCATTCCCGGCCGGTACGGAAGGCCAGCGATGACGAGGAATATGTCGTAATGAAAGCCTTCGGCGGTGACTGGGCGCAGTACCGTGTCTGTCGTGACCGGCTCCGCGAGGAGCTGTGGCAGATCATGAAGGTCACCGACCGGCGCTGAGCGCCCCACGGACCGCCGCGTGGCCGGGGTCATCCCCCCGATCCCCGGCCGCGCGGCCCTTCGCCTGGTCAAGCCATATCACTGCAGGTCAGAGCCCTGGCGTAGGTATCCACTGGCAACTGCCCTGCCGGTGGGCCCGTTTGTCTGTCAGCCGTCAGCCGACGGTGCTCACTTCACCGAGACGAAGACGGTGTTCGACGGGGCCGCCCAGGCCTTGCCGTGGCTGTAGGCGACGGCACGGAACTGGTAGCGGGCGCCCTTGTGGGCCGCAGCCAGTGCGATCTTGCGAATCATGTGGTGTCTGTACCTTTCCATGACGACCATCCCCGGCAAAGTGGTTCCGATCATGGGACGCGCGTCAGAGCGTGAAAAGTTCTTCGGTGACTCCAGTGGCGTTTGTGAACTGTGTCCCGCGTTTCCTGAACCGATGGCGGCCCGGCCGCCGGCCGGTAGAAGTCGGTCTCCTCCAGGGGAAACCCCGGAGGACCTGTCGGCCCGCCCCCGCGAACGCCCCGCGACGCACGGTGAGACGCGCGCCCCTGTCTGTCATTCATCGGCCACTGGGTCCCTTTATGGGCCTAGGGCGTGTCCTGACAAATCCGCTGTCCGGCTGCGCGGCGCCCAGACGACGCCTCGCCGCGTTGTCGTCGGTCGCCAGCCAACACCGGGCTGACTCCCTCCTCCGCCTTGCGAGGCGCCGCCTGGACGCCGCTCGCTACGAACGGGATTTGTCAGACACGCCCTACGGCTGCCCGCTGTTGATGGTTCATCCGCAGTCAGATCCCGCCCCGCTTGATCCGGGCGGACGCCTGGCCGGAGGCATCCTCGTGTCGTCGACCACGAGGTGTTCCAGGGCGGCGACGACCTGGCCGCGCAGCCACTGGGACGGGCGGTCGCTGTCCAGTCGGCGGTGCCAGCGCTGATCGACGGTGACCCTCGGCAGGTCGAGCGGGACCTCGTGCCAGCGCACCGGGACGCCGCGGTCGACGAGGTGTCGGGCCATCACGCGAGGGATCAGCACGATGACGTCGTCCTCGAGCGCCAGCAGGGACGCGGCGGCGTACGTGGGGACGACGGCGACGACCCGTCGCGTGTGGCCGAGCGTCTCCAGCGTGTCGTCGAGGGGTCCGCGCGTTCTCCCCTTGCGGGACACCGAGATGTGCGGGTAGCGACACAGCTGCGTGACGGTGAGCCGCCGGGCCCGTCCCAGCGTGGACTGCGCGGCCACCACGGCGACGAAGTGGTCGGCGAACAACGTCTGCGTGTACACGTCGGGGGCGGGTGGATCAGCGACGGCGATGTCCAGATCGATGGATCCGTCGCGCAGGGCGTCAGGGTCCTTCGTGTTCTGCGCGACCAGCCGCAGGCTGACACCGGGGGCCTCGGCCGTGATGCGGCCGATGAGCCTCGGGACCAGCACCGGTGCGAGCCCGTCGTTGATGCGTACCGCGAACGAGCGTCGCCACGTCCGCGGCTCGCTGCCGGTCGCGTCGGTGACCAGCTCCGCGGCGCCCTCGAGCAGCGCCCGGACCCGGGGAGCAGAGCGGAGTGCGAACGGGGTCGGCACCAGCCCGCGCCCGGCCCGGACCAGGATCGGGTCGTTCATGGCCCGGCGCAGACGAGCCAACGCCCGGCTGGTCGCCGGGGGAGACAGATGTAGCCGTTCGGCGGCCGCCGTCACACTGCCGGTGTCCATCAGCGCGTCGAACACCCGGAGCAGGTTGAGGTCCAGGTTCTCCGGCACGGTGACCCCACCCCATCGATTGCGTTTCGTGCACTGTATCCGTACCAAGCGTGCAGTGGACGTCATGTGTCCAGGTCGGTTGAGTGGAGGACATGATCGGCAACAACGTCCAGCCTCCCGGCACCATGGCGACGCCCCGGACCGGGGGCGTCCTGCTGTGCATGAGTGCCTGCACCGTCCTGGTCATCGGGTTCGTCGCCGCCATCAATCTCGCGGTTCCGCAGCTCGCCGCCGGCGGCCTGCACCCGACCTCCGCGCAGCTGTCGTGGATCGTCGATGCCTACGTGGTGTTCTTCGCGTGTCTGGTGATTCCGGCCGGCGCAGCCGGTGACCGCTACGGCCGCAAAGGCGTGCTGCTCTGCGGCCTGATCGTGTTCGCCCTCGGCGCCGTCGTGTCGGCCACCGCCCCGGAGGTCCCGGTGATGCTGCTCGGCCGTGCCGTCACCGGCCTCGGCGCAGCGTGCGTCCTCCCCAACAGCCTCGCCGTACTGATCCACGCCACGCCTGCACCGCGGCGCCCGCACGCGATCGCCGTCTGGGCCGCGATGTCCGGCATCGGCGGCGTGGTGGGCAACCTCGGCGGTGGTGCGCTCCTCGCCCTCGGCTCGTGGCGGGTGCTGTTCGCCGCCGTGGCCCCGATCGCCCTCGCTTGCACCGGATGGGTCGCTCTCGCCACGCCTCGCACCGACCGTCATTCCCGCGACCTCGGCCCGCTCGCCGCCACCCTGCTGACGGTGGCCACTCTCGCCCTGCTCGTCGGCATCATCCAAGGTCCGGACCAGGGCTGGAGCAGCGCGACGGTCATCACCGGATTCACCGCCGCGGCGGTCCTGTTCGGCCTCTGGGCCGTCGTCGAACTGCGCGCCCGCCACCCGCTGCTCGATCCGCGGCTGCTGCGGATCCCCGAACTGCGGGCGGCGTGCCTGGGCATGCTGGTCATGTTCTTCGGCGCGTACGGCCTGTTCTTTCTCAACGCGTCGTTGCTGCAGTACGGACGCGGATTCTCCGTGCTGCGAGCCGGCTTGGGCATCGTCCCGTTGACGATCCCGCTGCTGGTCGGCAGCAGATTCGTACCCGCCCTGGTGACCCGCGTCGGCGTCCTCGGCACCCTGGCAGCCGCCTTCCTCCTCACCAGCGCGGCACTGTTCGGACTCGCCGACACCGCCACCGATCCGTACCTGCCCTACGCCTGCTGGCTCGTGCTGTTCGGTGTCGGAGTGATGCTCGCGGTGCCCTGTCTGACCGCCGAGATCACCGCTGCGCTGCCGCGTGAACAAGCCGGCGTCGGCGCCGGGCTGCAGTCCACGACGCGGGAGATGGGCAGCGCGCTCGGCGTGGCCGTCGTCGGCACCTTGCTCACCGCACGCTTCGTCGCCGGCCTTCCGCACGCCGTGCGCGCCGCGGGTCACGTACCGCACACCGTCGCCGACGCGCTGGCCGTCACCGCCCCGCACTACCACCACGCGGTCATCGACTCGTTCACCGCGGGCAGTGCCGCCGCGCTGCGGATCATGAGCCTGATCGTGCTCGCCGCCGGAGCGGTGGTCATCGCGCAGCTGCTGTGGTCCAGCGGCCGCAGGAACATCACGCCGACCGAGTCAGCACGACCAGCCGGCCCTGCCCGGACGGCGTCGGACCCCTCGGGGCCGGCCGTCGACGCAGTCGTAGAACAACCGAACTAGAGGAGCTACCCGTGCCTTCGCACAACGACGTTCACCGCACCGACGACCGATCGGTGATCTCCGCGCTCATGACCGGCTTCATCCACCGTGATCTGGGGGAGTGGGATCGGCTACGCGAGCTCTTCCATCCGGACGCCACCATCAACATCATGTGGTTCAACGGCCTGGCGTCGGAGTTCGTCGACGCATCCGCACGGATGGGTGCGACGGACGTGTCGAGCAAGCACGTGATCGCGAATCCACACCTCGACTTCTGCGGCGACCGTGCCGTGAGCGAGACGAACGCGATCGCCGTCACCGAGAACACCGCGCTCGGCTACGTGTGCACCACACACATCCGCTTCCTGGATCGCGTCGAGCTACGCGAGGGACGCTGGCGCATCCTAGGGCGCCGCAGCTCCTATGACATGAGCTACTTCAACGTAGTGCCGACCGACGTCGACCGGGCGTCCGGCCATGATCACCCGCACGAGTACGCCGCCCTCGCGCAGCTGCTCTCGCTCTCCGGGTTCCCGATCACGGGGAGGTATCCGACCCGTGGCAGCGAGGCCGAGCGGCGGATCAAGGCGGACAACGAGTCGTGGCTGACGGGCAGCTGATGAACCCGCCAGGCGGGGCGGCAAGCCGGCGGCAAGCACGCACCAAGACCACCGACCGACCATGGCCGTGATGTCAGCGGTCGTGTCAGGAAATGGACGATGGAAGGGGAAACGAATCTTGTCTGCTGAAAGGCAGGAAAGAAACGAGCCGCCCGGTGGTGGTGCGGGCGGTGAGCCTTCGCCGGTTCGCGCGATGGCGAAGCGGTCGGTCCTCGCGGTCGTGGCGGTCGGTGGTGTGGCCCTGTTGGCCGGTGCGGTCCTGTTGACCGGGATCGGGAACGGGTCGCATCGCGAGACGGAGAGCCGGGCCGTGTCGGTGTCCGGTGGTGGGCAGTCATCGATGAGCGTCGAGTCGGTGTCGTCCTCCGGCGACCAAAAGCACATGTACCTCGGTCCCGGTCCGCAACTCGCCGGGCCGGAGTCGCCGGACGGGTCCGGGCCAGGGGCCGTGGTGGTACTGGCCCCGCACTACTTCTCCTTTGGAGGGTACGGGGACCGGTATCCGGGCGAGGTGAAGACCGACAGCGCTGCCCTGTCCATGGACCAGGCGGGCATCCTGTCGCTCGTCGGCGAACGCGGCCCGATGTGGAGCACCGAAACGCGCGCCCCGGGAGGCCGCACCGTGTTCCAGCGCGACGGCAACCTGGTGGTCTACGACCGTGATGACAAGCCGGTCTGGGCGTCCGGAACCGACGGTCACCCCGGGGCCAGACTGGTACTCCAGTCCGACAAGAACCTGGTGATCTACGACAGGAACGACCAACCGCTCTGGGCGACCGACACCGACAACTGGCAGCCGCCCAAACTCCCCGACTTCTGACCGACCCTGACGTCCCGGCCGGTGGGCCCGGCGCCGCGCCGGGCCTCACCGACTTGGCGGCAGTTCCTGAGCTGTCAAGCCTCCGGCACCTTGGCGTGCGACTTCATGCACGTCGACACCGTGTTCCTCAAGCACCTGTACGACTTGTTCGTGATGGAGATCCAGACCCGCCGTGGTGTGTCCACAAGGCCGGGGCGACATCAGGGGAGTCGACGTCCGTTGGGGTTGCGGCGGCGCTGCTCCTTCTCCGCCTTCTTGCGGGCTTTGATGGAGGCGTCCAGTTCGGCGAGCAGGTCGGGGTCGATGTTGAGGCGGCCGCGGCCGCTCGCAGAGCCGTCGAGGGAGTCGCCGCCCCAGGTGGTGACCGCGCTGACGCCGGGGTAGCGCTGAGCCGCCTTGGCCTTCTCGGGCTCGTCGTCGCGGGGCGGGCGGCCCAGCAGGTCGGTGTGGCAGGCCAGTACGGCCTCGACCAGGCCGGCGCCGTACCCGTTTCCGGCTATCCGGTGCAAGCCATCCCACTTGAAGCCGGTCTTCTTCAGTGCCCGCTTCTGGAAGAAGCCCATGCCGTCGAGGAGGCGGGTGACTCCTCCGGGCCCAGCGCGTTGTCCATGGCGTGATCCTAGGACCGACCAAGAGGCGCATACGAAATCATCCCCGGAGCGCAGATCGGCGTAATAACGGCGGACGGCCCCCGGATCTCCCGGGGGCCATCGCAGGCGTCAGCCCTCGAGGATCTTGTTGTACCGGTAGGGCTTGTAGTGGTTGTAGGAGATCCGGTGGGTGCGGTGATGAGTGCCGCCGTCGCCCGCCTGCTCGTAGACCCAGTAGACGGTGTGCGCGGAGTTCGCCCACTTCTCGAAGAGCATCACGTGACCGGCGTCGCCGATGCTGCCCCGGCCCAGGAACCCGATGGCGTCACCCGCCTTGAGGGCCTTCCAGGTGATGGCGTGCACGACCGGTCCGGGAGTGCCGTACCCGCCGCGCAGCATGCTGTCGGTGTTGTGGTTGAGCGGGCGGCCACTGCTCGTCCGCAGATTCCAGGCCATGGAGACGTACCCGGAGCAGTCCGTCCGCCAGCCGTTGAGGTAGCGGGTCTGGCTGTAGGGCACCGGCCGACCGTGGTTCGCCGTGAGCCAGGTCTTGGCGCGGGCGATCACGACGCTGCGTTTACTCCAGGTCGCTGGACGTATCGGCGACTGAGCGCCGGCCGCTGAAGCGGTCCGCAGATCGGCCGTGGTCTCGTTGGAGGAGAATGCCGCAGTCGTAAGCCCGGCCGTCAGGGCCAGGGCGCCGATTGCGGGAACCATCCCGAAGCGGCGCCACGTCTGCTTGCTGTTCGCGTTCACGAGCTCCCTTTCGTTCAGGTTTCGTCTTTCCGTGTCGCCGTACGAGGGTGCGGCGAACGTCACTGGTTGAGATCGCGATGAATGACGCGGGCGACGACCTCGATGGTGGCGTGCCCATAGGCCTCGGTGGGGTTGCCCTGAGTCAGCACCGCGATCTGATAGTCCTTGCCGTGGCCGTCGAAGGTACCGAGGCTGTTCACCCTCCAGCCGACGCCGTCACCGCGGTTCACCCAGCCGTTCTTGACGTGCACCTTCACGCCGGCGGGCGCGCCCGCCGGAGTGCCCCAGCGCTGGCCCGCCACCACGCGGCTCATCAGGCCGAGGACGTACGAGCGCGAACTCGCGCTGAGCACCGTTCCTCGGCTGAAGGTCAGCACCTTCAACTGGGTTGTCTCGTCGGCGGAGGTGATGTGCGTCTTGCCGAAGTACTCGCTGGAGTCGATCTGGGTGTGGCTCATTCCGGCCAGCGCCAGGAAGTGCTTGATGCCCCGCGTACCGACGTCATTCCACAGCGCGATGGCCGCGTTGTTGTCCGAACGGGTGATCATGGCCGTGGCCAGATTCTTCTCGTTGGCGGTCAGACCACGATGCGCCTCTTGGGCCTTCCGCAGCAGTGCCGAGAGAATCGTCACCTTGATCACGCTGGCGGACTGAAAGTGAGCGGCGGAATTCAGGTTGCACCGCGTCGTCGTGCGGCGGTCGAAGACACTGACCGCGACCTGCCCGTGGCGGCCCCGCAGCGCCGCCGGGATGTCGGCCGACAGCCGAGCGGCCAGACGAGGCTTGGTCGATGTGCAGATGGACGCGGCGACGGTTGCGCTGGGAGACGCATGCGCCGGCACCGTGGCCGCCCCGCCGGCGGCCAGAGTCGCTGCGGCCAGAGTGACGGTGATGGATCGAGACGGCATCAGGCTCCTTTCCCATGGGTACCTGACCAGGCTCCGGGTCGAAGCCCGGCCCGAGACTCGCCGATCGACGAGCCGACAAACGAGTGTGCGACCGCGTGATCCGATCGTGGACGTTCGCTGGTCCATCCGGGACACCCGGGACAGGGCTGGCGTATCTACCAGCACTTTCTTCGGTGAGTCGGGACGCGGCTGAGACAACGGGACCGCTGGAGGTGGGTCTGAAGATCAGCCGGCGGACGATGTCGGCCGACGAGCAGATGATCAGAAGCGGCTACTGCCGCGACGTCCTGGAGACCTGCCCCATTCTGACGCGCCTGGTCGCCGAGCATCCCAGGTGGTGGCCCGTGATCACCGCGGTCGCTGTGTGTTGCTTCGTGGCCCGATGCTGTGCGATTGCTCAGTGAAGGACGGTGAGCAGGCCCTCGACGCCGCGTTGGAACGCGGCGCCGACGCTCTCGACGCCGTCGAGGTGGGCGGCGGTCATGGCTCCGTCGCGCATCATGACGAAGTGTCTTGCGGCGTGCTCTGGTTTGCCGCGCCGCGGTGAGTCCCCGAAGACCTGCGCGAACAGCTCCGTGAGCGTGGTCACGTACCAGGCTCGGTGATCGAGGACCACCTGGCGCACCGGGTCGTTGGGGTCGGGGTACTCGTTTGCGGCATTGAGGAAGGCACACCCGCGGAACTCTGGTCTGGCCAGGTCGTCGGCGACGGCGGTGCCGATCGTGCGCAGCGCGTCGGCCGGCGACGGCGCGGCTTCGATGGCGGCCTGCGTGTCGGCGCGGATGTGGGCGTCGACGCCGCGCAGGTAGGCAAGTACGAGGTCTTCCTTCGAGGGGAAGTGCCGGTAGAACGTCGCTCGCGTGGCCGGGGCCTCGGCGAGGATCCGCTCGACCCCGACCGCACGGATCCCCTCGCGGTAGAACAGCGCGCTGGCCGTGGACAACAGCCGTTCTCGGGCCTCGGACCGCCCCCGCCCCCCCGAGCCGCTGTTCTGGCCGTCGGGCGCGGAGCGGATCGGTGTCGCCATGAACCGACCGTAGCAGAAAGAACGATCGGTCTTGCAATCGCCGACGACGTCTGCCAAGCTCGGCGCTGCAAGAGAGAACGGTCTTTCTACCTAGAGGCATCATGCCGAGCCGAGACGCGACCAGCATGATCCACCCGAATGAAGGGAATCTGTCATGACCGCCGCAACCGCCCCGGCTGCGACCGGTGTCGCACCGACACTTCGGCGTCTCTACTTCGTGCGTTTCGGGTTCGCCCTCGTCTGGGCGGCCCTGCTGTTCCTGACCGCGTCGAGCATCAACCTGCTGACCGCGGTGCTGATCGTGCTGTACCCGGTGTTCGACGTGGCCGCCGCCGTCGTCGATGCCCGCTCCGCGCGGGCCAACGTGGCCGGCGGATCCGCGAACGGGTCCGCCCCAGGTCTCTACGTCAACATCGCGATCAGCACCCTCGCCGCCGTCGGACTCGCCGTCGCCCTCACCTCCGGAATCCCCGCCGTCCTGCGAGTCTGGGGGCCCTGGGCCGTCGTGGCCGGCATTGTGCAACTCGTCGTGGCCATCCGGCGGCGCCGATTGGGGGGACAGTGGGCGATGATCGCCAGCGGGGCCATCTCCGTGCTGGCCGGCGCGTCGTTCTTCCTCATGGCGTCGAGCGCAGGAGCTTCTTTGGCCAATGTGGCCGGCTACGCCGTGCTCGGCGGGGTCTTCTTCCTCGTCTCCGCGCTGCGCCTCGGACGGAACGTCGGCCAGAGCGCCAGTGGGAGGAACTGAAATGACCGACCACACCCCGGGTGCGCAGCCGGCCCCGCGACCCCCGGTGCCGGGAGACGTCCGGGTTCACCGGTCCACCCCGTTCAGGACATGTCGCACCGGGTCGGCGGTCACCGGCATGTCGGCGCGGACAACGGACACATGTCCATTAAGAGCGTCCTGGCGTCCCCGCCAAGCCAGGCCGCCGGGGGGAGGAGGCGTCCGGGCCGCGGACGTCCGCAGTAATCTGAGGTGATTCGTTGGTCGAGCCGGGAGCTGTCAATGCCGCGTGAGGGGACTGGACCGGATTTCATCGAGGCGCTGGCCCGGGGGCTCGAGGTGATCGCGGCGTTCAAGCCGGGCAGGCCCGTCATGTCCTTGACCGAGGTGGCCACGGCGACGGGGCTCGCCCGGCCGACCACGCGGCGGATCCTGCTGACGCTACAGGAGCTCGGTTACGTCCGCGTGGCGGACAGGGGATTCGCCCTCACTCCCCGTGTGCTGGAGCTGGGGGTGGCCTACGTCCGGTCGATGGGGCTGTGGGAGATCGCTCGTCCGCACATGGAGCGGCTGGTGGTGCGGACGAATGAGTCGTGTTCCATCGCCCAGCTCGACGGGTCGGACATCGTCTATGTCGCGCGGGTGGCGGTGCCGAAGATCGTCACGCTGGCGGTGCAGATCGGTACCCGTTTTCCCGCCTTGCAGACGTCGTTGGGCAAGGTGCTGCTCGCGGCGCTTTCGCCGGATGAGCTGGAGCGGGTGCTCGCGCAGCCGTCGCGGTCCGGCTTGGTGCCCAGCTGGCAGCCGAATCGCGACGAGCGTGACGCCGCCCTGCGTGAGGTTCGTGCGCGGGGCTGGGCACTGACCGATGAGCAGCTCGCTCGGGGCATCCGGTCGGTCGCGGCGCCCCTGCGCGACGGGTCGGGCCAGGTGATCGCCGCCATCAACGTCAACACGCATGCGGCCGAGACGCCACTGGACACGCTGGTAGAGGAGTACCTGCCGCTTCTTCTGCAGGCGGCAGGCGATATCAGCGGCGATTTCGCCCGGCTGGCGACCGTGCCGCAGGTCACGGTGGGCGCTGTTTCCTGACCGTCGGCGTTTCTCCTGACCGCCGAGGCCGGCGCGGTCCCCTGATTCCCCGGGTGTCCCCGGTCGAGTGCCGTATGTCAGAATGCGATAGCGGACATGCGTCCGCTACGCGGACTGAGGTGGTGAAGACATGTCGGAGAGTAGATCGCCGGATGCTCGTGCGGCGACAGGACCGCTGTCAGGCGTCCTGGTCGCGGACTTCTCGCGCGTGCTGGCGGGTCCGTATGCGACGATGCTGCTCGCGGACATGGGTGCCGAAGTCGTGAAGGTCGAGGCGCCGAGCGGTGATGACACACGGGGCTGGATGCCTCCGGTGCGCGACGGGGTGTCCACGTACTTTCTGGGGGTCAACCGCGGGAAGCGCTCGATCGCGCTCGACCTGCGTGATCCCGACGACACCGAGGTGGCTCGGGAACTGGCGCGTCGTGCCGACGTCTTGATCGAGAACTTCAAGCCCGGCGGCCTGGCGAAATACGGTCTGGACTACGCGACGGTCAGCAGCGCCAATCCGGGCGTCGTCTACGCGTCGATCAGCGGCTTCGGCTCACGCGCCGGCCGGCATGTCCCGGGTTACGACCTGATGGTGCAGGCGATCTCCGGCCTGATGAGCCTGACGGGGGAGCCGGACGGCCCGCCGTACCGGGCCGGGATATCGGTGTTCGACGTGATGGCCGGCAACCACGCCGTGATCGGCATCCTGGCGGCGCTGCGCCATCGCGACGTGACCGGGCAGGGCCAGCACGTCGAGGTGAACCTGCTGGCGTCCGCGCTTTCCGGACTCGTCAATCACAGCTCCGCCTACGCTGCCGCAGGCGTGGTGCCGTACCGGATGGGGAACGCGCACCCGAGCGTCTTTCCGTACGAACCGTTCCCGACCGCCGACGGGGACCTCATCGTCACCGCCGCCAACGACGGGCAGTTCCGTCGGCTGTGTGAGGTGCTCGGCGTCCCCGAGATCGCCGACGACCCGAGGTTCGTCCACAACAAGGACCGCACGGCGAACCGCGAGGAACTACGCCCGATACTGGTCGAGCGTCTGGCCACCCGAGGCGCGGCCGACTGGTTCGAGGCGCTGATCGAGGCTGGAGTGCCGTCGGCTCCGATCAATACGATCGACGGTGGGTTCGCGATGGCCGAGCGCTTCGAACTGGAACCGATCGTGCACGTCGGCCAGGGCGACCGCGCCCTGCCGATGGCCCGCCATCCGATCACACTCTCGGCCACGCCGGCCCGATATGAACTGCCGCCTCCCGAACTCGACGAGCACGGCGTCGAGTTGCGCAAGTGGCTGACCACCCCGCAGGGGGATGACCGTGACTGACCGGCCGACCTATCCAACGGCCCTGGGCGCCTCCAGCCCGACGACCATCACCCTGCTCGGGCGCGATCTGGCCGAGGACGTCATGGGCACGGTCGGCTTCGGTGAGCTCGCGTACTGGCTGGCCACCCAGCGGCGTCCGACCCCCGGGCAGGTCCGGGTCTTCGAAGCGGTACTCGCCGCGCTCGCCGACCACGGATTCACCCCGACCGCCATCGTCACCCGGCTCACCTACCTGTCGGCGCCCGACTCGATCCAGGGCGCGCTCGCCGCCGGACTGCTCGGCGGTGGCTCCCGGTTCCTCGGCGTGACCGAGGACACCGGTGCGTTCCTGCACGACGTCCTGGCCCGGGTGAACGGCCCGGTGCCCACCGACGACGCCGGGTGGGACGCGCTCGCGCTCGAGACCGTCCGAGAGCGACGGGCCGAGCGCAGGTTCATCCCCGGTCTCGGACATCACGTGCACAAGCAGACGGATCCGCGCACGCCGCGCCTGATGCGGATCGCGTCCGAAGAAGGGACGTTCGGGCCGCACCTGTCGCTGTTCGCCGCGATCGGCCGGGTGCATCCCCAGGTGCTCGGCAAGACCCTTCCGCTCAACGGCGCCGGCGTCTGCGGAGCCGCGCTGGCCGATCTCGATCTGCCGATCGAGCTCCTGCGGGGGTTCGCGCTGCTCGCACGCACCGCCGGCCTGATCGGACAGCTCGCCGAGGAGCTTCGCAACCCGGTCGCCGACCAGATCTTCCTGTCCGTCGACCTGAACAACCGCCCGATCGCTCCGGAGCCGTACGAGGGCGGAGACGACGCGCGATCGAACCGGGCACCGTGACCGCGTCCGCCCGCCCTCCTGGTGCCGTGACCGCGTCCGCCCACCCTCCTGGTAACGACGACGTACGGCCGCTCATCCTCTTGGTCCACGGCGCCCACCATGACGGCTGGTGCTGGACCCCGGTTCTGGAACGGCTGGACCGGGCGGGCCTGTGGGCCAGGACCCTCGATCTGCCCCTGACATCCTTCGAGGCCGACACCAGCGCCGTCCGCGCCGAGGTCAGGGAGGCGGCGCGGGAGCGGCCCGTCGTCCTGGTCGCGCACAGCTACGGTGGCCTGCCGGTGGCCGCAGGCGGCCACGGCGCGGACCGGCTCGTCTTCGTCGCCGCGCGGATGCCGATGGCGGGGGAGTCCCCCGCCGAGCTGACGCCGCAATGGGGCCACCTGGAGTTCCGGAACGCGTGGCACGTCCGCGAGGACGGTGCGGTGACGCTGACGCCGGCCGCCCGCGACGCCCTCTACTCGGGTTCGCCGGCGAACCTGGCCGAGATCGCGGCACGCCACTGGCGGCCCATGTGGAGCCGGGTGCCAGAAACATCGATCCCCGACCCGGCCTGGCTGTCGGTGCCGAACGCCTATGTGGTCTGTACCCGTGACCGGACCGTCAGGGTCGAGGCCCAGCGTGCCTGCGCGGCGCGCGCGGGGGAGGCCGTCGAGATCGACTGCGATCATTCACCGTTCTTCTCGGCGCCGGATCGGTTGTCGCAGATCCTCACCGAGCAGGCGATGCGCGTCGGACGGCCGATCCGCGAGTGAGAGCGGTCGCCGGGCAAAGGCGATCCACTGCGTGCGCGACCTGTCCGGTTCGCGCGAACGTCTGTGGTCCAGTGTTCGTCGTCCGGCTACTCGTCCGGTCATGCTCCATGGAGTCGACCCGTCTGGTCCGGGGCGCGGTCGTCCGTACGCTCCGCCGAGATGGCGTGAGTGTCACATAGCCGCACGTCACGAGGGCGGAGCGGTCCCTCATCCCCCCCGTGGCAGGCTTCGGTGCGCGAGATCTCTTGACAACCTTCCGTGGGTGCGTAATCGTCAATTCTGGCCGTATAGCGGACAGTCGTCCGGAGACGGCCGTCGATGGTGCGAAAGACCGAAGGAGAGTCGGCGATGAGCCAGACGTCCAGCGAATTGAAGACCACGCCCGCCATCGCCTCACTGCCGGCGAGGCTGCACCACAACGCCTACGTGACGCGCGATCAGGAGACGACCCGGGCGTTCTACGAGGACATCATCGGTCTTCCGCTCATCGCCACATGGAAGGAGGCGGACGAGCTGTTCGGAGCGGTGCGGACCTACTGCCACACGTTCTATGGGCTCGCGGACGGCAGCGCGCTGGCGTTCTTCCAGTTCGCCGACCCCGCGGACCAGGAGCAGTTCGGCCCGCGGATGCCGCATTCGCCGTTCCAGCACATCGCCTTGAAGGTCACCGAGGACGTGCAGAACGCCATCGCGCGGAGGCTTGAAGACGCCGGCTGGAGGCCCGACGAGACGTACGTCCTCGAGCACGGCTACTGCCGTTCGCTCTACACCAGCGACCCCAACGGGCTTCTGCTCGAGTTCACGGTCGACGCACCCGGCATCGAGGACTCCGACGCCGAGCGCCGGCGTACGGCCCGCGCCGAGCTGAAGGCGTGGCTCGGCGGCGACCACACCAGCAACAACACGTACCGCTGAAGCGGCCCCCGGCGGCCGTGGCAACGTCGCCGAAAGAATGAACGCAGGTCCGCGCGGTGGCGGACGTGGGCGGGTCGATCTCCGCGAAAGGATCAGTGCGATGGCCTTCGTCGACGAGAACAACCTCACCGAGCTGGCGGTGAAACGGTGGGGAACCGCGGATTCGCCGCGCCTCGCGGAGGTCATCACCTCTCTGGTGCGGCATGTGCACGCGTTCGCCCGGGACGTGCGACTCAGCGAGAGCGAGTGGATGGCCGCCATGGAGTGGCTCACCGCATGCGGAGCGATCAGCGACGACAAACGTCAGGAGTTCATCCTCGCCTCGGACGTCATCGGACTCAGCACGCTGGTCGTCCAGATGAACAACAGGTTCGCCGAGCGTGCGACCCCGGCCACCGTCGTGGGGCCCTTCCACATCGACGGCTCACCGACCGTGCCGTTCGGTCATGACATGTCCGACGGTGCACCAGGGCGGCCGTTGTTCGTCACCGGCAGGGTGACCGACCTCGACGGTAATCCCGTCCGGGGCGCGGTCCTGGACGTCTGGCAGGCCGATGCCGACGGCATGTACGAAGCGCAGCTAGCCGACATCGACGAGGCGCGACTGCGGGCGAAATACCAGGCGGACGACGACGGTGCCTACTGTGTCCGCACCATCGCGCCGCTGGGATACTCGATTCCCATGGACGGGCCGGTCGGCGCGCTGATCGACAAGACCGAGATCAGCCATTTCCGGCCGGCCCACGTGCACTTCCTGATCGACGAACCCGGCTACGCGAAGCTGATCTCCCATCTGTTCCAGGAGGGCGCCCCCTACTTGGACTCCGACGTCGTGTTCGGCGTCAAGGACGCGCTCATCGTGCCCTTCGTCGAGCGCGAGGCCGGGCCGACACCCGATGGCGGCCGACTCGACGAGCCCTACCTGCACGCGCACTACGACTTTGTCCTTCAAGATCGCGAATGACACGGCACGGCCGCTGATCAGTCAAGTAACTGCGCACCCCTGCGTTACCCGCGCGTGGAGCACCCTCACGGATCAGGCGCTCGGCTTGGTGACGGTGAGGACGGCCGACAGCTCCTCAGCGATCGCCTTGAGCACCGGGACGATCTCGCTGTAACGCGCCTCAGTGACCCGCACGGACGGGCCGGAGATCGAGATCGCGGTCATTGTCGGCCCGCCGGGTACCGGGACCGCGATGCAGCGCACGCCGATCTCCTGCTCGTTGTTGTCCACGGCGTAGCCCAGCTCGCGAATTTGCCGTAGCTGACGCAGGAGTACAACGGGCTTGGTGATCGTGTGCTCAGTGTGCGCCGGCATGCCCGTGCGCATCAGCCGGTCGGTGACCTGGTCCTCGGGCAGTTGGGCCAGCAGCGCCTTGCCGACCGCGGTGCAGTGTGGCAGCACGCGCCGTCCGACCTCGGTGAACATCCGCATCGAGTGCTTCGACGGCGCCTGCGCCACATAGACGACCTCGTCGCCGTCGAGCATCGCCATGTTCGCCGTCTCGCCTATGTCATCGACCAGATGCGCGAGGTACGGTCGCGCCCAGGTGCCGAGCAGCCTGCTGGACGTCTCGCCGAGCCGGATCAGCCGTGGCCCGAGTGCGTAACGCCGCGACGTTCCCTGGCGCACATAGCCGAGGTTGACCAGGGTCCGGCTCAAGCGGTGGATCGTGGGCAGCGGCAGGCCTGAACTTTCGGACAGCTGGCTCAGCGTGACCTCACCGCCGGCGTCGGCCATGTGTTCGAGCAGCTGAAAGACGCGTTCGACGGACTGCACGCTGCCGGACCTGACCGGCTCGCCGTTCCTGGGCGCCATCCGAAGCCTCCAGCGGGGATGACCTTTTCATAATGCGGAAATCTTCTTCACTATACCGCTCGATCGGGGCCGTTCGGGGGTGCTGTCCTTCCGGCATATGAAAGTCGTAGCGTGCTCGAGGGGCGGATCTGTCACCCTCCGTGCAGTTTCGCGTCGCCTCTGTCATCGACGCCCCCGAATCCCGACCCTCCGCGCTCGGGCTCGAGGTCGACGACCGTGGGCACGACTGGACGCTCGTTCGGCTCGGGCTGCCCGGGGTCATCCGAGGCGTCGTCATCGACACTGCCTGGTTCAAAGGCAACTTCCCCGCGCACGCGTCGGTCGAGGCCTGCGCCGCGGAGGGCTACCCGTCCGTCGAGGAGCTGATGGCCGTCGACTGGGTGGAGATCGTTCCGCGAAGTGCGCTGACGGGCGGCGTCGGGCGGCTACGGCTCTGGGGCGAGCTGACCGAGGACGGCGAACAAGCCCTCCGTGACCGCTGGGACTCCCTCAACGGCTGATCGCCCGCGCGAACATCCGGCCCGGGGCCGCGCCCGACGATGCCTGCGGCGTGGCGGGAAGTCGAATCGTGACGAGGAGGCCGCCGGTGGGACGGGGCGTGAGGTCGAGGGTTCCGTCGTGTGCTCGGACGATGCTGTGCACGATGGCCAGTCCGAGGCCGACGCCGGCGTGCTCGTCGGTGCGTGTGCGTTCTGTTCCGCGCTGGAAGGGTTCGATGAGGGTCGGTACCAGTTCCGGTGGGACCGGATGGCCGGTGTTCTCGACCCGGAGCACGCTCGCGTCGTGCCGCGACTCGGTGTGGACCGTCACGGTGCCGCCGGCGGGGAGGTTGTGGACGATGGCGTTCTGGACGAGGTTCGTCACCAGTCGCAGGAGGAGCGCCGCGGAGCCGGCGGTCTGTGTTGTCTCGCCGGTGACGTCGAGCGTGATCTGGCGCTTCTCGGCGTAGGGAAGCAGTGTTTCGGTGGCCTCTTCGGCGATGAGGGACAGGTCGACGGGCTCGCGGGTGAAGCTCTTGCGGTCGGCGCGGCTGAGCAGCAGGAGGGCTTCGGTGAGGTCGATCGCCCGCGTGTTGACGGTGTGGAGGCGTTCGATGAGTTCGCCCTGGTCCCGCGCGGGGTCGTCGCGGGCGGCGTCGAGGAGTGTCTGGGAGATCGCCAGCGGGGTGCGCAGTTCGTGGGAGGCGTTCGCGGCGAACCTCTGCTGTTCGGCGATGTGGGATTCGAGTTGTTCGAGCATGGTGTCGAACACGTCGGCGAGTTCGCGGAACTCATCTCTGCGGCCCTGTAGCCGAATCCGGTGGGACAGTGATCCGTTCGCGGTCATCCGTGCCGCGTCTGCGATCCGGGTGAGTGGCGCGAGCATCCGGCCGGCGAGGATCCATCCTCCCAGGAGCCCGAACACCAGGAGGAAGGCCATCGCGGTGGCCGCGGCGGGGGCGAAGCCGCGCAGGAGATCGGAGCGCTTGGGCCCGGTGATGATCACACCGCCGAACCTCCTCTGGATGGCTCCGGGGTCGACATTGGGCAGCCAGCGCAGCACGAACACCCACATCACGGCCAGCAGGAGAGTGCCGGCGAGCAGGAGGAATCCGGCGTAGCTGAGGGTGAGTCTCAGTCGGGCGCTGAGCCCTGAGCGTCTATTCATGAGTGCCGCCCGGGTGGGTGGGGTCCATGCCGGGGTCTATTCGGTAGCCGACGCCGGGCACCGTGGCGATGAGCCGTGGTTCGCCGAGTCGTTTGCGCAGGGCGGAGACGGTGATGCGGACGGCGTTGGTGAAGGGGTCGGCGTTGGCGTCCCAGGCCCGCTCCAGGAGCTCTTCGGCGCTGACGACACCGCCTTCGGCGGCGACGAGGACTTCGAGCACGGCGAACTGCTTGCGGGTGAGCGCGATGTAATGTCCGTCGCGGAAGACCTCCCTGCGGAAGGGGTCCAGCCGCAGGCCCGCGATCTCGCGGACCGGGGGCCGGGCGTGCGCGCGTCTGCGGTCGAGCGCCCTCAGCCGCAGGACGAGCTCCCGAAGGTCGAACGGTTTGGTGAGGTAGTCATCGGCGCCGAGCTCGAACCCCGAAGCCTTGTCGTCGATCCGGTCGGCGGCGGTGAGCATGAGGATCGGGATGCCGCTGCCGGAGGCGACGATTCGCCGGGCGATCTCGTCGCCGGAGGGGCCGGGGATGTCGCGGTCGAGGACCGCGAGGTCGTAGGAGTTGATGCCGAGCAGTTCCAGGGCGGTGTTGCCATCGCCGGCGATGTCGGCGGCGATCGCCTCCAGCCGGAGACCGTCACGGACGGCTTCGGCCAGGTAGGGCTCGTCCTCCACGATCAACACGCGCATACCCGAAGCCTAAGCAGCACGACGTATCGCCGGCATATGCAAACCGGACACGCCCCCGGCGACTCGCGCGATCAGCCTAGATGACTCATGACGTGCTTGACGCGGGTGTACTCCTCGAAGCTGTAGGCCGACAGATCCTTGCCGTACCCGGAGTGTTTGAAGCCGCCGTGTGGCATTTCGGCGATGAGCGGAATATGGGTGTTGATCCACACGCAGCCGAAGTCGAGCCGTCGCGACACCCTCAGCGCTCGCGCGTGGTCACGGGTCCACACGCTTGAGGCCAGCCCGTATTCGACGGCGTTGGCCCACGCGATGGCGGTGTCCTCGTCGTCGAAGCGTTGCACGGTGATGACAGGTCCGAAGATCTCGTCGGTCACGAGTTCGTCGCCCTGCCGGAGCCCGGAGATGACGGTCGGGGCGAAGAAGTAGCCGGTGTCGCCGACGCGGGAGCCTCCCGCCAGGATCTGCGCGTGGTCGGGGGCGCGGTCGAGGAATCCGTTGACCCTGGCCAGTTGGCCCGCGTTGTTGAGCGGGCCGTAGTAGGCGGCCGGGTCGTCCGGACCTGCCGTGACGGTCGCCGCGGCCTTCTCGGCGAGCGCCGCCGCCAGTTCTTTGTGAACGGCGGGTGCGGCGAGCACGCGGGTCGCCGCGGTGCAGTCCTGCCCGGCGTTGAAGTCGCCGCGCCGGCGATGCCTTCGGCCGCCTTGTCGATGTCGGCGTCGTCGAAGACGATGACCGGGGCCTTGCCTCCGAGTTCGAGGTGGAGCCGTTTCAGGTCCTGCGAGCCGGCCCGGGCGACCTCGATGCCCGCCCGCGTGGAGCCGGTGAGCGAGATCAAGCGCGGGGTCGGGTGCTCGACGAGCGTGCGGCCGGTGCCGCGGTCTCCGGTGATCACGTTGAACACGCCGGGGGGCAGGAACTCGGCGGCGATCTCGGCGATCATCAGCGTCGACACCGGAGTGGTGTCGGACGGTTTGAGCACGATGGTGTTGCCCGCGGCCAGCGCCGGTCCGATCTTCCACGCCGCCATCGCCATGGGGTAGTTCCACGGGGTGATCTGGCCGACCGGCCCGATCGGCTCGCGGCGGATCCAGGACGTGTGGTCCGCCAGGTACTCTCCCGCGGCTCTGCCTTCGAGGTTGCGGGCGGCGCCGGCGAAGAAGCGGAGCGCGTCCAGTACCTGGAAGATCTCCTCACTCATGGTCGCCTGAACGGGCTTGCCGCAGTTCTCCACCTCTGCGGCCACGAGTTCGTCCGCGCGACCCTCGATGGCGTCGGCGAGTTTGTTCAGCGCGATCTGCCGCTCCGCCGGCGTGGTGTCGCGCCAGCCGTTCTCGAAGGCGGCGGCCGCGGCGGCGAACGCGGCGTCGACGTCGGCGCGCCCCGACAGCGCCGCTTCGGCGAACACCTCGCCCGTGGCGGGGTTGATGAGCCCGGTCGTACGGCCTTCGGCCGCGTCGACGTAGGTGCCGTTGACGAAGTTTCGCAGGCGGCGAGTCTGAACAGGCAACGGACCTTCTCCTCTGTTGTCATGGCCAATGGCGACGAATCTAGTTGAGATCGCGTTAGCGTACAACGAATATCGTTGACCGAAACCGTGTTTCGTGTGCACACTGCTGCTACCTGCGTGAGACGAAGAAGGGGTGACCATGACGCTGCATCAGACCGCCGCCGAACAGTCGCAGCGGGCGGCGCGAGACCATCTGTGGCTGCACTTCAGCAAGATGGGCGAGTACGGGCCCGGGTCGCCGGTGCCCGTGATCGTGCGCGGTGAAGGCGCCTATGTCTATGACGCGAGCGGCAAGCGTTACCTCGACGCGCTCGCCGGCCTGTTCACGAACCAGGTCGGTCACGGCCGTGCCGAGCTCGCCGAGGCCGCCGCCAAGCAGGCGGCCGAGCTGGCGTTCTTCCCGCTCTGGTCCTACGCGCACCCGAACGCGATCGAGCTGGCGGAGCGCCTCGCCGGTCTCGCCCCCGGCGACCTCAACCGGGTCTTCTTCACCTCAGGGGGAGGCGAGGCGGTGGAGTCGGCCTGGAAGCTCGCCAAGCAGTACTTCAAGCTGGTGGGCAAGCCGACGAAGCACAAGGTCATCAGCCGTGCGGTCGCCTACCACGGCACCACGCAGGGGGCCTTGTCGATCACCGGGCTGCCGGCTCTGAAGGCACCCTTCGAGCCGCTGGTCCCGAGCACGTTCCGTGTCCCCAACACCAACATCTACCGGGCGCCCCTCTTCGGCGACGACCCGGAGGCGTTCGGCCGGTGGGCCGCCGATCAGATCGGCGTCGCGATCGAGCACGAGGGGCCCGACACCGTGGCGGCGGTGTTCCTGGAGCCGGTGCAGAACGCAGGCGGTTGCTTCCCGCCACCGCCCGGATACTTCGAACGGGTCCGGCAGATCTGCGACGAGCACGACGTCTTGTTCGTCTCCGATGAGGTGATCTGCGCCTTCGGCAGGCTCGGTCACACCTTCGGCGCCGAACGCTACGGGTACCAGCCCGACATCATCACCTGCGCCAAGGGCATCACCTCGGGCTACGCGCCGCTCGGCGCGATGATCGCCAGCGACCGGCTGGCCGAGCCGTTCCTGCGCGAGGACACCATGTTCGCGCACGGCTACACCTTCGGCGGGCACCCCGTGTCGACGGCCGTCGCGCTGGCCAACCTCGATCTCATCGAACGCGACGGCGTCTACGAGCACGTCCGCTCGCACGAGTCGGCCTTCCGGGCCACTCTCGAGAAGCTGCTGGACCTGCCCATCGTCGGCGACGTGCGCGGAGACGGCTACTTCTACGGCATCGAACTGGTCAAGGACAAGGCCACGCGGGAGAGCTTCGACGACGATGAGAGCGAACGCCTGCTCCGCGGCTTCCTCTCCCACGCGCTCTTCGACGCCGGTCTGTACTGCCGGGCCGATGACCGTGGAGACCCGGTCGTGCAACTCTCGCCGCCGCTGATCTGCGATCAGACGCATTTCGACGAGATGGAGCAGATCCTGCGCGCGACCCTGACCGAGGCGTGGAAGCGCCTCTGAGCGGAGCCGCAGCCGCCGCGTCGCGTCCGCCGCGTCGCGTCCACCGGCACGAGCACGCCCGACGCGGGTCTCCCGACACTAGGATTCCCCCATGTCAGCCCAGTCGGCATCGAACGAACGCGGCGGCGAACTGGACGAGGTCTCCAAGGCGATCATCGAGCAGCTGCAGCAGGACGGTCGCCGTCCGTACGGTGCGATCGGCAAGGTCGTCGGACTGTCGGAGGCCGCCGTCCGGCAGCGGGTTCAACGGCTCGTCAGCAGCGGCGTCATCCAGATCGTGGCGGTGACCGACCCGAAGGAGGTCGGCTTCACCCGGCAGGCCATGATCGGGATCAAGACGGGCGGCGACCCGGAGCCCGTCGCCGACGCACTCGCCGCGATGGACGAGGTCGATTACGTCGTCATCACCGCGGGCTCCTTCGACCTCATCGCGGAGGTCGTCTGCGAGAGCGACGAGCGTCTTCTCGCGCTGGTGACCAAGAACATCCGCGGTATCGACGGGGTGGTCGGTACCGAGACCTTCGTCTATCTCAAGCTGCGCAAGCAGACCTACGCCTGGGGCGTGCGCTGAACCACGCGCCGCCCCCGGCGAGCGCCCCGCCATGACCGAGGCGACGACGGCCGGTCCGGCTTCGGCGGGGCCCCGCCCGCGGTCAGGAGTCGAAGCCGAGGCCGAACCGGTCGAGTGCGCGCAGCCAGAGGTTGCGGCGTCCGCCGTGGCGGTCGGCGCGGTCGAGTGACCGGGTGGTGACCTCGATGGCGGCCCACCGCAGAGGTTCCGGTGGGAAGGGCAACGGCTTGCTCCGTACCATCGTCAGCGCCGTCCGCTCGGTGGACCCGCCCGCGAGCAGGTCGAGCATGACCTCCGCCCCGAACCGGGTGGCGCCGACGCCGAGGCCGGTGAAACCGGCCGCATAGGCCACCCGGCCCTGGTAGGCGGTGTCGAAGAACGCGCAGAACCGGCTGCAGGTGTCGATCGCCCCGCCCCACGCGTGGGTGAACCGCACGTCCTCGAGCTGCGGGAAGGTACGGAAGAAGTTGCGCGCCAGGGTGCGGAAGGTGGCGGGCCGCTGGTCGAGTTCGGCGGCCAGCCGGCTGCCGTAGTGGTAGACGGCGTCGTAGCCGCCCCAGAGAACGCGGTTGTCGGCGGTGAGCCGGAAGTAGTGGAACTTGTTGGCGCTGTCGCTGAGTCCCTCCCGGCCGCGCCAGCCGATCGTGGCGAGCAGCCTGTCGGGCAACGGCTCGGTCATCAGCACGTAGTCGTACACCGGAACGATGTAGGGGCGCACCCGCCGAAGAAGCGAGGGAAAGGCGTTGGTGGCGAGCGCGGCCTTACGGGCCCGGACCTCGCCGTACGGGGTCCGGACGGCGATGCCGGAGCCGTACGCGGTCAGTCCGAGGGCGCGGGTGCGCTCGAAGATCCGGACCCCCTGAGAGACGCACGCCGCCTTGAGGCCCCAGGCGAGCTTGGCCGGGTGGACCATGGCGGTGCCGTTCCGGTCCAGGAGACCGCCGAGGAACGTGGGCGAGTCGACGCGTGAGCGCAGCGCGTCGGCGTCCAGGAGGGTCAGCTCGAGCCCGTACTCGACCGCGGCCCGCGCGCTCTCGCGAAGCCCGGCGAGCTGGTGGGGCCGCGTGGCGACGCTGATCGACCCGGTGCGTTCCCACTCGCAGTCGATGCCGTAGCGCTCGATCGTGCTCTCGATCGCCTGAAGGTTGGCCCGGCCCTGACGGTCCAGCTCGGCGAGCTCGCCGGGCCAGCGGGCCAGTCCGTTCTCGAAGCCGTGCGTGAGGCTGGCCTCACAGAAGCCGCCGTTACGTCCCGAGGCCGCCCATCCGACCTCCTGCCCCTCGAGGAGGACCACGTCGAGAGACGGGTCGCGTTCCTTGGCGATCAGCGCCGTCCACAGCCCGCTGTAGCCGCCGCCGACGACCAGCAGGTCGCACGTGGTGTCACCGACCAGGGCCGGCCGAGCCGCCGGCCGGGTGGGGTCGTCGAGCCAGTACGGGGTGGGCTGTGCGTCGCTGAGCGCTCGTACGGGATCCATGCCGTCACCTGCGGGGACTGTCGGGGTCGGTAAGGGCTCGTCGTTGGCGGGAGATCTGGTCGGGGTCCCAGCCTCGGTGGGGGATGGAGCCCAGGAGCAGGCGGGTGTAGGGGTGCTTCGGTGCGGTGAGGAGGCCGTCGGTGGATTGGTGTTCGACGGCCTTGCCGCGGTGCATGACGATGGCCTCGTCGCAGAGGTAGCGGATGACGGCGAGGTCATGGCTGACGAAGATGATGCCGATGTCGGCGGTGGCGCGGATGTCGGCGAGCAGGTTGAGGATCTGGGCCTGGACGGAGACGTCGAGCGCGGAGACGGCTTCGTCGAGGATGATGATCTTGGGTTCGACGGCGAGCGCCCGGGCGATGGCGGCGCGTTGCCGTTGTCCGCCCGACAGCTGCCGTGGGAGCGCGTCGGCCTCGCGGTCGCCCAGGCCGACCTGGTCCAGTAGTTCGCTGATCCGCGCGGGCCGGTCGGGGTGGCCGTGGAGACGGAGGACATCGTCGAGCATGCGGCCGATGCGGACCCGTCCGTCGAGGGAGAGGTACGGGTCCTGGAAGACGATCTGAACGGACTTGGCCCGGGCGAGGCGGGCGTCGCGTCCCCGGGCCGCGCGGGTGATCGGCCGGCCTTCGATGAGGATGCGGCCCTCGTCGGGATGTTCGAGCCCGACGAGCATCCGGGCGGTGGTGGTCTTGCCGGAGCCGGACTCGCCGACGAGGCCGAGGGACCCTCCGGTGTGCAGGGTGAAGGAGAGGTCGTCGACGGCCACGACGGGTCCGAAGGTCTTGCGCAGGCCGGTGGCCTCCAGCAGCGGGGTCATGGGATTTCCTCGGCGCGGTGGCAGGCGACGTCACCGTCGCCGTGGTGTTCCAGCAGTGGGGGTGCGGTGTCGCAGCGGCCGGACTGGGCGAACGCGCACCGGGCGAAGAAGGCACAGCCCGGCGCGGCCTCCCGCAGGCTCAGCGGCGTACCGGGGACGGGGCGGAGCCGGTCCCGGGGCCCGGTCAAGGGCGGCGCGGATCCGAGCAGGCCGATGGTGTACGGGTGGCGTGGTGCGGCGAGCAGCGTGGTGGACGGCGCGGACTCGGCGATGCGTCCCGCGTACATCACGTACACCCGGTCGCAGACCGCCGTGGCCAGCTCCAGGTCGTGGGTGATGAGGAGCAGCCCCAGATTCCGCTCGCGGCGGAGCCGCTCGAGGATGGCCATGATCTCGGCCTGCGTGCTGACGTCGAGCGCGGTGGTGGGTTCGTCGCACAGGAGCAGCCTGGGGCCGGTCGTCAGCGCGTAGGCGATCATGATGCGCTGCAGCATGCCGCCGGACAGCTGGTGGGGGTACTGACGCAGGATGCGGGCGGGGTCGGGCAGCCCGACGGCGGTCAGCAACTCGAGCGCGCGAGCGTCGGCCTCGGCGCGGCGGGCGCCGTGGACCCGGCGCAGCGGTTCGGTGAGAAAGTCCCCGATGCGCAGGACCGGGTTGATCCCGGCCCGGGGGTCCTGGAAGACCATCGACGCGATGCCGGACCGTACCGCCTGGATCTCGGCGGGTGACGCGGTCGCCAGATCGGTGCCGTCGACGCGTACCGCGCCGGAGCGCGAAGCGCCGGACGGGAAGAGGCCGAGGGCCGAACGGGCGGTCACCGACTTGCCCGAGCCCGACTCGCCGACCAGGGCGACGGCCTCGCCCGCTTCGACGGTCAGGTTCACCGCGTCCAGGATCGGGCGGGCCGTCGACGGGAGGGCGACGGTCAGGTCGTCAATGTCCAGCAGTGATGTCATCGGGGCTCCCGGAGGGCGAGCCGGTCGCCGAGGTGGTCTCCGACGATGTTGACGGCGACCACGACGACGACCACGGTGAGGGCGGGCAGAATCGCCGACAGCGGGTGGCCTTCGAGGACCGCGGCCTGCCCTTGGTTGATCATCGCTCCCCAGTCGGGGTCCGGCGGCTGCACGCCGAGGCCGAGGAAGGACAGGGCGGCCAGGTCGAGCAGGGCGTAGCCGAAGTTGACCGTGGACTGGGCCAGGATGGTCGGCGTGATGGTGGGCAGGAGCCGGGTGACGGCGATGTAGGGAGCGGAGTGCCCCTGGACCTGGTAGGCGGCGATGTAGGGCCGTACCTTCTCCTGCGCGGCGAGCGCGCGGACCAGCCGGGCGGTGTAGGGCAGATAGGCGACGACCATGGCCATCACCGGCGCCGACAGTCCCTTGCCGAACAGCGCGACCGCCAGGATCGCCAGCAGCAGCGCGGGGAAGGCGAACACCACGTCCAGCGCGCGGCCGGCCATGGTGTCGAGCCGGCCGCCGCGCCAGGCGGCCGCCAGCCCGATCGCGGTGCCTCCGACGGTGGAGAGGACGACCACGAGCAGCGGTGCGACCAGGCTGGTCCGGCTGCCCTCGAGCAGCATCGACAGGGTGTCGTGGCCGCCCTGGTCGGTGCCGAGCCAGTGCGTCGGGCTGATCCCGGCGAAGGTCTCGCCGAGGTCGCCGATGGTGGGGTCGTAGGGAACGATCCATGGAGCGAGGGCCGCGCCGAGTGCGAACAGGCCGAGCACGACGAGGCAGAGGCGGGTCATCATCGTGCACGCACCCGGGGGTCGATGAGCGGGTACAGCAGGTCCACGAGCGTGTTGACGACCACGAAGGCGGCGACCACCAGCAGCACGATGGCCTGGACGACGGGGAAGTCCATCTTCTCCACGGACTGGACCAGCAGCGATCCGATCCCCGACATGCCGAAGGCGGTCTCCACGATCGTCGTGGAGACCAGGAGACCGGAGACCAGCAGGCCGGAGACGGTGACGATCGGGCCGAGCGCGTTGCGCAGCACGTGCCGCCGGATGACGGTCGCCTCGGGCAGGCCACGGCTGCGGACGACCTCGACGTGTTCACGCCCCAGTTCGTCCAGCATCGTCGAGCGGGTCACCCGGGTGACCAGTGCCATGAAGGTGATGGCCAGCGCGACCGACGGCAGGATCACGTGGTGGAGCCGGTCCAGCGCTCCGGATCCGTTGCCGACGGTCGGGAACCAGCCGAGCCGTACGCCGAACACCGAGCGGAGCACGATCGCGGCGGTGAATGACGGGATCGCGGCGCCGACGGTGACCAGTACGACCACCAGGCGGCCCCGCCGCAGCGCGCCGATCACGCCCGCGCCGACCCCGACGCCCAGGATCAGTACGGTCGAGACGCCGATCAGCAGCAGGGTGGCGGGCAGCCGCGACCAGATCACCGCGGCGACGCTCTCGTTGAACAGGTAGGACCGGCCGAAGTCGCCGTGCAGCACCCCGGCCAGCCAGTCGAAGTAGCGGACCGGGAAGGGCCGGTTCAGGTGGTACTCGGCGCGGAGCGCCGCGAGCTGTGCGGGACCGGGGCTGCGTCCGCGCACCAGGAACGCGATCGGGTCACCCGGCGCGAGGTAGAGGGAGGAGAAGACCAGGAAGGACGTGACCAGCAAGGTCGCGGCCATCCCGGCGAGCCGGCGGATCACTTGGCTCCGATCGTCGCGGCCCAGGGGTAGTAGAGGTAGTCGATCGAGGGGGCCACGCCGGTGATCTTCGGTCCGAGGTAGAGGCTGACCGGCTCGGAGTACAGCGGCAGCCAGGGGAGCTGCTGCAGCGCGATCCGCTGCGCCCGGGCGGTCGCCTCCGCCTTGGCGGTGGGGTCGGAGGCGGCGACGGCCTGGTCGATCGCCTGGTCGTAGGCGGCGTTCGACCAGCTGCCGTAGTTGCTGTACGAACCGGTCTGCAGCGAGACGTACATGTCGAGCGGGTCGGTGATGGAGGTGTACCAGAAGGTCACGAACAGGTCGATGCCCTTGCGCGCGGCGGGATCGGTGAACAGCGCCGTGTACTTGTCGGTGGAGATGGTCTCGATCTTCGGCTTGAGGCCGATCGCGGTGGCGGCCTGGGCGATGGCCTGGGTGGCGATGGTGGTCTGGGTGTCCAGCGGGCTGGTGGCGATCACCACCTGCTGACCGTGCACGCCTGCCTGCTTGGCGAGGGCGCGGGCCTTGGCGACGTCGTACGGGTACGTCGGAGAGGGCGTGGAGACCTGGCCGCGGATGGACGCGGGTGCGTTGTTCCAGTTGTTGGGGGTGACGAGGGAGTTCGCCACGTCGCCGACCCCGCCCGCGCCCGAGCCGATGAGGCCCTTGCGGTCGGTGGCCATGAGCAGCGCCTGGCGCACCCGCGGGTCGCCGAGCGGGCCGTGCAGGTTGGAGACCACCTCGTCGGCGACGGTGGTGGACCGGCCGAAGTACAGGCCCTTCTTCAACTGGTTGTACGAGGCGGGCGGCAGCATCCATCCGCCGTCGACCTCGCCGCTCTGGAAGGCGTTGACGCGGGCCGTCGGGTCGGGGATGAAGACGAACTTCACCTGCCCGGAGTGGGCCTTCAGCGCCGGGTCCCAGTAGCCGTCGAACCGCTTGAGGACGATCGACTGGCCGGGCGTCCAGGACCCGAAGCTGAACGGACCGGTGCAGTTCACCCCGGTCTGCGGGCTTCCGTACCGCTTGCCGTCCTTGGCGAGCGTCGCCGCGGACTCGATCGTGCCGGGGGCGGTGGCCATGTACTGGTTGAAGGTGGAGTCGGGCTTCTTCAGGGTGACGGTGACCTGGAGCGGGCCGGTCTTGGTGATCGATCTGACGTTGCGGAACGGGGTGGCCCAGACGCTGGCCACCTGCGGGTCGAGGTTGCGGCGCAGGGAGGCGACCACGTCGTCGGCGGTGAGCCTGGTGCCGTCGTGGAAGCGCACGCCCGGCCGGAGGTCGTACACCCAGGTGGTCGGGGTCGGGTTCCGGTAGCCACTGGCCAGGGCGGGCCCGTAGCTCAGGTCGGGTTTCCAGCGCAGCAGGCTCTCGCACACGTTGGCCAGGATCTGGTTGGGCGGGTAGTCGAAGGACTGGGCGTAGTCGATGGAGGTCGGCTCGGCGTAGCTCGACCAGGTGAAGGAGCCCAGGTCACCGCGGGGCGTGGCGGTCGTGTCGGTCAGCCGGTAGGTGGTCGTCTTGCCGTTGGAGCGGGCGGTGCCGCTGCAGGCGGCGGTCAGCGCGGCCAAGGCGAGTACCGCCGCGGTCTTGAGATGGTGCTTCACTGCGGGTCCTCACTGTGAACGAGACGACCTTCGACGTAAGTACGGCGGACACGGGCTGCGCCGATCTCCTCAGGGGGTCCGGCGAACGGGTCGCGGTCCAGGACGGCCAGGTCGGCGTACTTGCCGGCCTCCACGGTGCCGGTGACCGCGTCGAGGTGGTTGATCCAGGCACTGCCCTCGGTGTAGGCGGTCATCGCCTGGGCGAGGGTCAGTGACTGCTCGGGATAGAACGGCTTCTGGTCATGGCCGTACTGGGCGCGGTTGACCGCGACGTGGATGGCCGCCAGCGGATCGGGACTGCTCACCGACCAGTCGCTGCCGGCCACCAGACGGGCTCCCGCCCGCGCGAGGTCCCCGAAAGGGTACTGGAGCCGGGATCGGCCCGGACCCAGGAAGGGGATCGTGAGCTCGTCCATCTGCGGCTCGTGGGCGGCCCACAGCGCCTGGATGTTCGCGGCGGCGCCGACCTCGGCGAAGCGGCGCAGGTCGTCGGGGTGGACGAGTTGGAGGTGGGCCAGATGGTGGCGGTTGTCGCCCGGGCCGTTGACGTCGCGCGCGGCGGCCAGCCCGTCCAGGGCCTGGCGTACGGCGCGGTCACCGAGCGCGTGGAAGTGGATCTGGAAACCTTCCGCGTCCAGGCGGGTGACGGCCTCCTCCAGAAGCCCGGGCTCGATGAAGCTCAACCCCTCGTTGGTGGTGGGGCAGCCGCACGCGTCCAGGTAGGGCTCCAGCAGGCTCGCGGTGAAGTTCTCGGCGATCCCATCAAGCATGATCTTGACGGTGGTGGCTCGGAACCGTCCCCCGCGGGCGGCGTGACGGCGTTCCAGGAGCTCGGGGATCTGTTCCAGGCCGCGTTCGCGGTCCCACCACAGCGCGCCGACCACCCGCGCCCGAAGCTCGCCGGACTCGGCGGCTGCCTGATATGTGTCGAAATTATCTGAGTTGCCGGGATAGGTGCCGATATTGGCGTCCTGCCAGGCAGTGACGCCGAGCGAGAACAGGTAGCGCTGTGCCGCCAGCAGGCCGAGTCGAGCCTCCTTCCGAGTGGTGGCGGGGACGGAGACCAAGCCCATGGCTCCCTCCTGGAGGACGCCGGCCGGGGTGCCGTCGGGCTCGCGCTCGATCCGGCCGTCGCCGGGGTCGGGGGTGTCGCGGTCGATCCCGGCCCGTCGCAAGGCCTCGGTGTTGACCCAGGCGCCGTGACCGTCGCGGTTGGTGAGCATCACCGGGCGGTCCGGGACGATCTCGTCGAGCATCTGCCGCGTCGGGACTCCGCCGGGGAAGGCGTCCATCGACCAGCCGCCGCCCTGGATCCAGGCCGCCTCACGGTGGTCGGCCGCGTAGGCGGCGACCTTCCGCAGGTAGCCGGCGGCGTCGGCTTCACCGGACAGGTCGCAGCGCAGCAGCTGCACGCCCGCGAACGCCGCATGGTTGTGAGCGTCCTGGAAACCCGGCACCAGCAGACCGCCCTCCAGGTCCACGACCTCGGTGTTCCCGCCGATGTGACCCTCGGCGTCAGCCGTGACGGCCTGGACGCGGCCGCCGGTGACCGCGACGGCCGCCGGCCGGGACCCGCCTCCGGCGAAGATCCGGCCTCCCTTCAACACCAGGTCGGCTGAGCTCGGCATTCGCGCCCCTCTCTGCATGTCGGCTGCGGTGATATGGGAGTGAACGCCTGGCGCAAAGCTGATGTCAACAGTGTTGCGCTCTCTCGTTTCCGACTTGTTACACTGCGGCCACCATGACCAAGCCCGCACAACGCCAGTCCCGGCCCCGGTCCACCAAGCGGTCGGGAAGCCAGCTCAACCGTGAAGCCATCATCCAGGCGAGCCTGCGCATCGCGGCCCGGGGGAGCGCCGACGCCTTCACCGTCCGCCGGCTCGGAGAGGAGCTGGGCACCGACCCGACCGCGGTCTACCGGCACTTCCGCGACAAGGACGAGTTGCTGCTGTCGGTCGCCGACCGGACGCTGGGGGAGGTGCTGGACGGGATTCCGGCCGGGCTCGGCTGGAAGGACCGGCTGCGGGCGCTGGCCGCCGAGTCCCTGCGGGTCGCGCTGAAGTACCCCGTGGTCGGCTCGCTGATGACCAGCCGTACGACTCGGCGTGCCAACGAGTTCCGGGTGGTCGAGCTGATCCTGGGAGCGGTCACCGAGGCCGGTCTCGAGGGGATGGACGCGGTCGTCCACTACCGCATGGTCGGCGACTCGATCCTGGCGTACGTGGGGCAGCGGGCCGCCTACCTGCTGCTGGACCAAACGGCGCGCGAGGGTGACGAGTCGTCGTGGACGCAGGAGTACCGGCTGGTCGACCCGGACGGCTTCCCGCACATCACCCGGCTGGGCGACGAACTCGCCACGGTCGCCGACGACCAGATCTACGACGCTCGCGTGGAGGCCCTGGTCACGGCCATCGAGCGGTGCGCCGAAGAGAGACGCGCTCGACCTGACGGACACGCCGCCGCTCGGGACTGAGATGGCGCGTCGCTCGGATCTGAGATGGCGCAACAGTGTTGACAACAGTGATTCGCCCGGGTTTCACTCTCCTCCATTCGGCTGTCGGGCCCCTGCCGGGCCCGCTACTCCGCCGCACCTGGAGGAACCCCCATGCGCCCCACGCCTCCCTCCCGCCCGATCACCGGCTCCGGTCTGCCCGACCCGCTGCGGCAGGCCTTCGCGCTCGAGGCCGAGTCCCGCCGCCGGGGAATCCCGGTCGCCGAACTCGCCGGCGAACGATCCCGAGCGTCGGCCTCGCCGGAGCGCCGCGTCTCCCGCCGCGCGCTCCTGGGCGGTGCGACCGCGCTCGCCGCGGGCGCGCTCGTGGCCCCGCTCACGAGCCAGGCCAGAGCCTCGGCGGCGACGGCGCCGCGCATCGTCATCATCGGCGGGGGACTGGCCGGGCTACGCTGCGCACATCTGCTGTGGAACCAGGCACGACCGCTGGCCAGCACCGTCTACGACGCCGACACCACGCACATCGGCGGCCGCTGCTGGTCGCTGCGCGGCTTCTACGACGCCGACCAGGTCAGTGAACACGGCGGATCGTTCATCAGCTCCACCGACACCGCCGTGCTCGCGCTGGCCAAATCGCTCGGGCTGAAGACCGAGTTCGCCAACGGAGGAGAACTGGCCAAGGGAGACTACGCGGGCTGGATCGGGAACGCCCCGTACAACGGAAGCCGGCAGCAGAGCGACTGGACCGCCGACGCCTACACCGCGTTCCACAACTCCTACACCGCGATGGGCACCCCGCGTTACAACGACCACACCGCCGCCGCGCGGGAACTCGATCAGATGTCCTGCCTGGACTACCTCTCCTCCATCGGACTGTCCTCCGGGGCTCCCCTCACCCAGCTCATCGAGTCCATCCAGCTCCAGAGCGGTGGCAGCCCCGACGAGGCGTCGGCGGTCGGGATGATCGGCTTCCTCGGCGCGTCCTCCACCTTCGACGGCGGGCCCGGGTTCGACGAGAAGTACCACATCGCGGGCGGCAACGACGGTCTCGTCACCGGCATGCTCGCCCAGCTGCCCGCCGGGACCGTACGGCAGGGGTACGAGCTGATCGCCCTCGCCCGCAACACCGACGGCAGCTACGCCTGCACCTTCGACAACGGCGGCACCACCGTCTGCGTCCAGGCCGACCACGTCGTGCTCGCCCTGCCCTTCGCCACGCTCCGCAAGGTCGACCTCACCAGGGCCGGGCTGTCCCCCCTCAAGACCACCGCCATCCAGCAGCAGGGCATGGGCCAGAACGCCAAGCTCGTCCTCCAGCTCACCCGGAAGACCTGGCCGAGCGCCGGCTTCAACGGCGTCAGCAACACCGGCCCCACCGGCTACCAGACCGCGTGGGACGGATCCGTCGAGCTCGGCGCCAACGGATCCCCCGCGCTCCTGGTCAACTTCCCCGGCGGCGACGTCGCCCGTACGACCCTCACCGGCGCCGCCCACGGACCCGCTCCCGCCGCCGATGTGACCTGGTTCCTCGGCCAGATCGAGAACGTCTTCCCCGGCACCACCGCCGCCTACAACGGCAAGGCCTATGAGGACCACTGGTCACTGGACCCCTGGCACCAAGGCGCCTACCACTTCTACAAGGTCGGCCAGTACACCACCTTCGCCGGCTACGAAGCCGTCCAGGAAGGCAACGTCCACTTCGCCGGCGAACACACCGACGTCGACAACGCCACCCTCAACGCCGCCGTCGCCTCCGGCGAACGAGCCGCCGCCGAAATCAACACGCAGGTGTGAGCTCGCTGGCTCAACGGTGTGGCCGGTCCCGCGTGGACGCGGGCCCGGCCACGGCCGTCATGGGGCGTTCCTCATCGCCTGCGGTCGGGCCGGTTCAGCCTCGGGCGGAGCCGGACGCCCCACCGGACCCGTTGCCGCCGCAGCACGAGCCGTAGGCGACCGCTGTCACGTTCGGGGCGTAGAGCTGGTCGGAGTAGGCGTAGCTGCTGTAGGCGCTGTACTCGTCGGTGCAATCCGTAGAGCCGTCGCCCCGGCAGACCTTGACGGTGACGAGGTTGGCCGCCCCGCTGTGGACGGTCACCTTCGACCAGTTCGTCTGGCATCTCGGCGAGTACCGGAGCTCGACCGTCGCATCCGCCGCCACGGTCTTGTCCCCGCGGGTGTTGTGGAACCACAGGGTCGAGCTCGACACCGTGTAGGCGTCCTTGGCGCAGCCGGTGCTCTCGGGATCGGTCTTGTCGCAACGCGCCTTGTTGGCGTTGGTGTAGCAGGTCTCGGTGGCCGGCGCGTACGCCGACGCGGAAGCCTGCGACGCCGCGCCCGCGGGGATGGAGGCTCCCGCGAAGGCCAGCATTCCGATGGTCGGGACGAGAAGTACTTTCAGGGCGAGGACTATGCGCCACTTTGCCATTGGCCGTTCCTTTCAGTCGGGGGGAGTGACGGCGCGCGGATCAGTACCAGTCGCTGCAGGTCCAGGTCGACTGGTCGGAGGGATATCCGGCGGGCCTGATGCAGGCGCGGACCCAGTAGTTGAAGCCGATCATCAGCGTGTAGTAGCCGCCGCCGTTCGTGTAGCTCCGGACCGGAGTGCCGCCCTTGGAATTGGCGGCCTGGATGCTGAAGTCCCAGGTCGAGTCGTCGCTCCTGGCCCATACGGCGTTGCACTTCGCCGAGTGACGCAGGTCGACCCACCGGCCGCCGCCCACGGCGAAGACGGTGGTGGTGGTCCAGGCGTCGGCACCGCAGCCCTCGGTGTCCGGGTTGAGGCCGGTGCACTTGCCTTCCACGCAGCCGACGGCCATGGCCTGGGTCGGAGCGAGGGTGCCGAGGACGGACAGGGAGAGGGCGAGGACGGCCAGGGCGGCGGATCTGTGTCGGATCTTCATTTCTTACCTTTCTGCAATCGGGTGGTGCGCCGGGCGGTTCCGGCTCACGGGACCTGGAGGTACTGCTGGAGCAGCTTGGCCTCAGCCGCGTAGCCATAGGCGTTCGGATGGAACCACTGCTGCTTGACGGTGGGGTCGGTGTTGCTCAGGAGCGCTTTGATGGTCGTGATCCAGTTGCTGCTGTCTCCGGAGACCGGGATCCCGGTGAACCAGCTCTGGTCGCCGCTGCACAGTTCATGGCCGGTGAACGCGTTGTCGACGGAGACGTAGTCGAGTCCGTACGCCTTCGCCGTCTGCTGGATCTCCTGGTCGAGTACGTCCCCGAGCCCGTTCAGCCAGTCGCGGTCGTCATCGCTGATCAGGCCGGCCGTTCCGCACTTTCCGGCCGGATCGTTGCCGGCGCGGAAGAGATGCGGGTAGCCGAGCACCACGATCTGGGCGTTCGGCGCGTCCGCCCGGAGCCGCTGGTAGAGCTGTGGCAGTCCGGCGGAGAAGGTCGGGTCGGTCAAGTGCTGGATCTTCGTGAGGATCTGATCCGACCCGTCGGCGGCCTGCCACTGTTGCCGGCAGGGCGTCAGGCTGAGCTTGATGCCGTACTTGACGCACGACTCGATCACCGGGGCGAAGTCGAGATCGTTGCCGCCGAAGGTCAGCGTGATCAGTGACGTGTCCGCCGTGATCGCGCTTTCCTGCGCGAGCTCGTTGGGACACTTGCCGTAGCGGTTCGGTGAGTAGAAGTCGGCCACGATGGCGCCGCTGCACGCGACGTGTACCCACCCGCCGTCGTGCCAGGTGCTGGTCGCCGCGGCGAAGGACCGGTTGTAGGACAGCGACGAGCGGTGCCCGACGTTGACGCTGCCGTCGGCGGCGTGGAAGTTGTCGGTGTCGGGGTCGTAGCCCAGGTGTCCGTCCGGCGAAGGCGTGGCGTTGCCGAGCGCCCCTTCGCCCGAGGAGTAGGAGTCGCCGAGCATCACGTACTTGCCGGGCGGCGCTGCCACCAGCGCGACGGCGGTGAAGGCCAGGTCGCCGACGGACTGCACGCCGAGGTTGGTGAGCGACACGTTCGCGCCGGGTCCCAGCCAGTAGGTGCCGAGGCTGACCCACTCGTTGGTGTGGGCGTTCTGGTTCACGGTGACGGTGCGCCGCGGACCGGTGCCCGTCGCGACCGTATAGTTCGCCTCGGTGGCGGTCGCGCCGGTCGCCGGGATGAAGACCTTGACGGTGTACCGGCCCTTGCCGATGTTCGGAGTCCAGGTACCGGTGAGCCCCCAGTAGGAGCGGCCGGCCGCATCGGTCGGCTCGCCGGTGTGGGTGAACCAGAGATGGCCGCCGAGCCCCGCGCCGAGCTGATGGAGATCCATGTCGGTGGCCTGGGCGGCGGGGTCGGCCGGATCACCGTAGGTGAAGCCGAACGAACCGGAACTGTGCCAGTTGGCGTTGGCCGGGTTGCAGCCTTCGAGGTTCAGGCCGTCCGCCTGGCTGTCGACGATGACGGAGCCGGCCGGGACCTCGTCGGTGTTGAGTTCGCAGATCGGGGGGAACCAGTTCGTCGCGCCGGTGGGCGTCGGCTCGGCCGCGGACGGGTCGTCGGTCCACTCGCCGCCGTGGCACAGGTTGAGCGCACCGCACCACTGCACCGGATAGTGCCACCAGCACCGCGACCCGTCGGCGTGGCAGGTCGCGGACGGGTTCCCGGCACCGTCGGTGGACGACGGGTCGCACTGGTCCCGCGTGGCGTCGCAGAAGGCGGTGCGACCCGGCCGGGCGAGTTCGTAGGCGTCGAGGCGCTCGTCATTGATGCCGTCATGGGCGTACTCGATCGTCCCGGCGTAGGAGTACAGGCCGCTGAGCGAGTCGATCTGCGGTATCTCCATCCAGCCGAAGACCTTCTCCTCGTAGGGCCAGTCCCCGGGATGGGAGGCGTCGTCGTAGGTGAGGTTCAGGACCGCGCCCGGCACCCAGTCCTCGTGCAGGAACGGGTGCCGGTTGTACGGATAGACGGGGTTGGCCGGATTGTTCAGCCAGCCGAGGCCCCACGGCGTGCCATCGGAGCTCGGATGCAGGCCGCTGTTGTAGTCCCACAGCGCCAGGAACCAGTTCTCCAGCGTGGCCGGATCGGCGCCGTTCGCGGTGATTCCCGCCGCCGCCAGCTCGTTCCACTTCTGGGCGAGGATCTGGGCCGCCGCGGCCGCGTCCTCGGCGTAGTCGACCGCCACCTTGCGCTGCAGGTCATAGCTCATCGCGCCCTTGGTCATCCCGGTGGTGACCTGGCCCAGCCCGTAGCCGCAGTCGGGCGTCTGGACGCCGGGGACGTAGCCGCCGCCCGCGCCGTAGTAGTCGGCGACGAGAGGGTTGCCGGCCAGTCCCTGGATCGAGTGCCAGGAGGCCTGCTTGAAGTTCGACTCCTGGGCGAAGACGGCGTCGAGCACCTCCCGGGGGATCGCCTTGCCCCCGGCGCCGAACGGCGCGGGCAGCGGGAAGTCGGTGCTCGGCGCGTACGCCGACAGACCGAGGTTGGCGTACTTCGCCGGGCGCTGCCTCGTCAGAGTACCCCGGCCGGCCAGATTCGCGGCCCAGTCGACCATGGCCGCCGAGGGCTGCATCACCTGCAGATCGACGTGGTTGCGCGGGACGGCGCAGGTCGAGCTGAACGTGTCCGCCCGCGCTCGGCCGGGCAGGCCGGCGGGAAGGGCGGTCGTCGCCGGCGCGGCGACGTCGGGCAGCCAGGAGCGCGCCGCCGCGTGCCCGCCGGCCGCCGAGGTGGGCAGCAGTCCGAGCGGCGTCGGTGGAAGACCGGCGCCGTCCGCGGCGGCCTTCGCGGCCGACCTCCCCGGAGCGGCGGCGGCCACGGTGACCGCGCCGCCGTCCAGCGCCGCCGCCTCCGCCCCGGCCGGCAGCCGCCGCATCCCCGCGGCGACGGCCCCGGCGACGCTGTTGTGCCCGCCGCGGCCGAGGAAGAGGGCGAGCCGGTCGGACGGCCCGGACCCCAGCTCCCGGGTACCGTGCCCGTCCAGCCGCCACACGCTCACCCGGCCGGCCGCGCCCCGGAGGAAGTCGACGCCCCCGGCCGCGTTCGGGACGAGGTCGAACGGCTGCCCGCCGGTACGAGCCTGGACGGCCTGCCGCCGCCGGCGACCCGTACGATCGCGCCGCCGCGTACCGCGTAGACGCCGCCGGACGGAGCCGGCGTCGCGTCCGTCAGCTCTCCCCGCACCCGCTGCACCGACTCGACGCGAGCGTGGGCCGTGTCGGCCCGCAGCAACTCCGTGGCCGCCAGGTCGGGCGTCGTGTAGCGGGTCAGCGCCACCGTCCCGTCCGATCCGCACGAGGGCGTGGCGTGGAAGAGCGAAACCCCGGCGGTCAGCGGGCGCACCGCGCCGGTATGCGCGTCGATGACGTAGGCCAGGCCGCCCCGGATGAGGCCATCGGGGTCGTTGTCGGCGTGCCACGGTGCGACGACGGCGACCACCGACCGGCCGTCGCCGGTGAGGCACTGACGTCCGGTCCAGCGTTCGCCTCCGGGGTTGATCCCGGCCGGCGCGAGCGTGGCGAGCGGCCGCCAGGACCAGCCGGACGCGGCCGTCGCGGCGTACAGGTGCCATCCGGTGGAGTCGCCGCTGCCGGTGACGATCTCGTCTCCGGAGGCGATGCGGCCGACCCGTACCGCGCGTATCGGCGGCGCGGGCTTGGCCCGGTCGTGCGCCGCCGACGCCCGCGCCGGCCTGGCCGGCGGCCGCGCGACCGCCGTCTGGGCCAGGCCGGCGAGGGCGACCAGGAGAGAGGCGACCACCGCGGTGCGCCTTCTCCACATCGTCAGCCGGCCGCGAGCATACGGCCGGCGCGGCGTCACGGCCCTCGCATGCCGGGTGTTCAGGTCATGGGACACCGCAAGCTCCTCAGGGATGTGCACGACAGCGGACACAGCCTCGGCATGGCCGGTTGCGGCCCGGTTTCGCGGCGGTATACGAGCCCCTGAACAGCAAGATCTTCCACGTCACGGAGATGGCGGGCGGGTGTGGCGGCACCGTCGTGCCCGGTGCGCTGGCCGGTTCCTTTGCTCGCACCTACACTCGCGTCGTGGAATTCCGCCTACTCGGCCCGGTCACCGCGTCACTCGAATCCGAGCTCGCACCGGCAGGGGAGGACCCGGTAGACGCCACCGACGTCGATCTCGGCTCGCCGCAGCAGCGCGCGGTCCTCGTCGCCCTGCTGCTGGCGCCCGGTCACGCCGTTCCGGTCTCCCGCATCGTCGACACCGTCTGGGGCGAACACCCGCCGCGTACGGCCGTGAAGAATCTCCAAGGGCATGTGCACCGGCTGCGCCGGGCGCTGGCACCGGACGTCTCGCTGCGGACCGTCGGGGACGGCTACCTGCTGGAGGTCGACCCCGACACGGTCGACCTCCATCGCTTCCGGCGGCACGTCCGCGCCGCCCGCCAGGCGTCCTCCGACGCCCAGGCCGTCGACCACTACGACGCCGCGCTCCGGCTGTGGCACGGCGAGCCGCTGTCCGGAGTCGCCGGCGCGGCGGCCCGCGCCATCGCCGACGGGATCGCCGACGAGCATCTCAGCGCGCAAGAGGAACGCATCGCCGCCTTGCTGCGCCTGGGCCGGCACAACGAGTGCGTCGGTGAACTGGCCGCGCTGGTCGAGGCGCATCCGCTCCGCGAGGAGACCCGCGCGCACCTCATGACCGCACTGGCCGGATGCGGCAGGCAGGCAGAGGCGCTGGCCGCTTACTGGGCGGGACGCGAACTGCTGCGCGACGAGCTCGGCGTCGACCCGGGCAGCCAGTTGCGCGAGGCGTACGAGTCGATCCTGCGCGGGGCCGCCGAGCCGGCGGAGGAGACGCCACGCACGGCCTCGCCACCGCGACCCGCGCCCTCCGTCGCGATCGTCCCCGCTCCGGCACGAGGAGGCCGGCGCCTGCCGCGCTGGGCGTTGATCGTCACCGCGGGCGCTCTGGTGCCCGCGGCCCTCCTGGTCCACGAGTCCAGGGCCGGGATGCCCCGCGCGCACCTCGCGGCGAAGAGCGCGGGCCGGCCCTGGGCCCCCGGCGTGGTCAACCAGCACCTGACCGACCAGCGCGCACACATGCCCGAACCGATGGACGGCGACGATCCGCGCGCCCGCGGATGCGGCGACGACGCGCGCACCGTCGTCCAGGCGCCGCTGCGACTGGCCGACGGCTCGGTCTTCGGGACGTTGCGCCTGCGGCACTCGGCGACCTGCGGCACCGACTGGGGTTCGGCGTACTACGCCAACCCGCGGCTGTTCACCGTGCACATAGTGGCGCATCGCCCGTCCGACGGCGCGATCGTGCAGTCCCAGTGGGACAACAACACCCCGCCTGGCAGCTACGGCGACATGCTCTCCACCTCCGCCGGCTGCGTCTGGGTCGAGGCCTGGGTGGTGAGCCCCGCGGGGACCTCCCCCCGGGCCCACACGTCCTGCGCGACCGGCTGACGGCCGGCCGCCTAAGAAGGTGAGCAACGGCCGTGCGGTGACCTCAGGTCTCTTCGTCGTCCAGGAGTGCGAGCAGCAGCCCCTGCTCGTTCTCCGGGACGTAGCCGGCGTAGTAGTCGTAGAGATTGCGCCGCGAGATCCGCGCCGCCGCCAGGCCGTCCCGTACCCGGATCGCCTCGAGCACCTCCTGGTGGTGCTGGAGCGACTCCCGCATGAGCGCCTCGCTGTTGCCCGCGTGGGCGACCTTGTCCGAGATCAGCGAGAGGACGGCGCCCCGGACCACCTGGTTGCAGACCTCGATGAGGGAGTTGCGGCCGGCCCGGGCCACCGCCTCGTGGAACGCGACGTCCGCCTTGCTGAACTCCTCGTACCCGGCCTCGATCGCGTCCGACATGACGGCGAGCGTCCGTTCCATGGCGGACAGCTCCTCCTCGGTTCGCAGCCGGGCCGCCAGCAGGCTCGCCGACCCGTCGAGGATCATGCGGAACGAGATCAACTCGGCCATCGACATGCTGTCGAACTGGACGAGCCGGGTCATCTCCTTGGTCAGGCCGGCCGACGAGAACGGGAGGATCTCCGGGCCGTTCGGGTCACCCGGGCGCGAACGGACGAGGCCGTTGCTCTCCAGCACGCGCAGAGCCTCCCGCACTGTAGGCCGGCTCGCCCCGAACTGCGTCACCAGTTCGCGCTCGCTCGGCAGCCGTTGACCGGGCTTCAGGTCACCGCGCACGATCGCCTGCTCGATCTGCTCGACGATGCGCTGGTACAGCCGTACCGGCGAGACCTGCCGGAACTGTGCCCCCTCACTCACGGCTTCTTCCCCTCTGTCATCTTCTCCCCGGTGGGGCTGTCCGGCCAGTGCGGGACGGCCTCGGCCGGCCGGTTCCGTTCGTACCACGCCGCCGCCCTCAAGACGCCGAGATCGTCAAAGCGGCGTCCCGCGATCTGCACCCCGATGGGCCGACGGTCCGCCGTGAAGCCGCAGTTGACGGTCGCCGCGGGCTGCCCCGACATGTTGTACGGCGCGGTGAAGCCGATGTGGGACATGGTCTTCCCGTCGCCCATGAACGGCATCGGCTGCTCGGCGGGAAAGGCCGCCACCGGAGCGACCGGCGAGAGCACCAGGTCGTACGGAAGCGTCGCCGCCACGGTCCGCGCCTGGATGCGCATGATCTGCTGGTAGCACTGGAGCACTCTCGTGCCCGGCACGTCCGAGCCCGCCTGACACCACTGGATGATGTAGGGGTGGACGCGCAGCCCGGCCTCGGGCGGCAGTTCGCGGAAGTCGTTCCAGGACCGCACGCGCCAGAACAGGTCCAGGTCGTCCAGGAGATCCTGGCTCATGAACGGCTCGACCGGCTCCACGACGGCTCCCGCCGCTTCGAAGACCGCGGCGGCACGGCTCACCGCGGCGACGATCTCGGCGTCGCAGGGCTCCCCGCAGCCGGCGTCCAGGTGCACCCCCACCCGCAGTCCGCGCGCATCGCCGTCCAGCGCCGACCAGTCGATGTCCTGCGGCGGCAGGCTCGACCAGTCCCGGGGGTCCGGCCGGCTCAGGACCCGCATGAACAGCGCCGCGTCCGCCACGGTGCGAGTCATGGGACCGGCGGCACGCCCGAGGTACGGCGTGTCGAGCGGGATCCTCCCGTAGCTGGGCTTGAGCGTGGCGAGGCCAAGCCAGGTGCCCGGCAGCCGGATCGATCCTCCGATGTCGGTGCCGACGTGGAGCGGACCGTACGCTCCGGCGGCCGCGGCCCCCGCGCCGGAGCTGGAACCGCCCGTGGTCCAGGCGGCGTTCCAGGGGCTGCGCGAAATGCCGTGCCGGCTGGAGACCCCTGAGGAGAGCATGCCCCAGTCCGGCATCACGGTCGATCCGAGTATCACCCCGCCGGATTCGACGACCCGCGCGGTGATGGGCGCGTCCAGTTCGGGGACGACCGGCTCGACCCCCGCGTTGCCCGAGGTCATGGGGACGCCCCTGCGGGCGATGTTCTCCTTGAGCGTCACCGGCACGCCGTCGATGGGCCCGAGCGGTTCGCCCGCCGCCCATCGGGCCTCGCTGGCCAGCGCCGCCTTGCGGGACTCGTCCGGATCATGCGTCCAGAACGCGTTGAGCACACCCTCGCGCGCCTCGATCACCGACTGGACGGCGTCGTGGACCTCGACCGGAGACACCGTGCGGTCAGCGAATCCGGCCACCATCTCGACGGCCGGCATGGCGGCCAGGTCCTGTTCCGTGAGCACCCGCACTCTCCTTTGGTCGGGATGACCAACGCTTCGAACCCTTGACAAGAACAGCTTCAGTCGCTTTGGTACCTGGCAAGTGAGTTTACTGGTCAGGCCAGTCATGGCGAAAGGTGGCGTCCATGGCGCGGGATACCAAGGTCGTGCGGCTTGCCGTCATACCGGGCGACGGGATCGGCCCTGAGGTCGTCGCGGCGACCGTGCCCGTGCTCCGGACGGCCCTCGAAGCCGACGGCGGCCGGCTCGACGTGACCTCATTCGACTGGGGAGGCGAGCGGTTCCTCCGGGAGGGCGCGGCGATGCCGGCCGATGCGGCCGACCTCGTCAAGAAGACGGACGCCGTGCTGTTCGGCGCCGTCGGACGTCCCGACGTGCCGGACCACGAACTGGTGTGGGGCCTGATCATCGGGCTGCGGCAGCAACTCGACCTCGCCGTGAACATCCGGCCGGTGCGCGCGTTCCCCGGCGTTCCCACCAAGGTGCGCGACACCGATGGCGTGGACCTGGTGATCGTTCGCGAGAACACCGAGGGCGAGTACGTCGGCGCCGGCGGGGTCGCGCACGCCGGCAGCGGGCACGACCTCGGCATCGAGGTCGCCGTGCACTCCCGTCGTGTCATCGAGCGGGCGGCGCACCACGCCTTCGCCCTGGCCGCCCGGCGGTCGGGGCGCCTGTGCCTGGTGACCAAGTCCAACGCGATGCGATACGGCTATCCGCTGTGGGACCGGGTGGTGCGCGAGGTGGGCGAGCGCTACCCGGCCGTTCAGCTGGAGACCGTGCTGGTCGACGCCATGGCCGCCCGCATGATCCAGGCTCCGCGGTCCCTCGACGTCCTGCTCGCCGGCAACCTGTTCGGCGACATCCTGTCCGACCTCGCCGCGGTGCTCGCCGGCGGTATGGGCATGGCGCCCAGCGCCAACGTCCATCCGGGGGCGGACGTGCCGGGTATCTACGAACCCGTCCACGGCTCCGCACCCGACATCGCCGGGAAGGGCGTGGCGAATCCGGTGGCATGCATGCTCTCCGGCGCGCTGCTGCTCGACGACCTCGGACACACCAGCGCGGCCGGCCGCATCCGTGACGCGGTGGCGGGCACCCTGCGAGACGCCAGGCACCACACGGCCGACCTCGGCGGCAACGCCACCACAGCGGACGTGACGTCCGCCGTCCTGCACACGATGGAGAGCCACATTGAGACATGACAAGCAGCTGACGAGGCACATCGGGACGGTGGCGGCCACGCTCGCATGCCTGCTGCTGGCGGCCTGCTCGGCCGGGTCCACGGCGGCCGGAAACGGCTCCGGCGGCAACGCCGGCGACACCCTGAAGATCGGTCTCATCGCCGAGCCGGCCAGCCTCGACTTCACCAAGAGTGAGGGCGCCGCCATTCCGCAGGCGCTGCTCTACAACGTCTACGAGAACCTGGTGAAGGTGGACCAGTCCGGGAAGATACAGCCCGATCTGGCGACGTCGTGGAGCATGTCCAGGGACCGCAAGACGTACACGTTCCAGCTGGTGAAGAACGCCAAGTTCAGCAATGGCGCACCGTTCACGGCCGAGGACGCCAAGTTCTCCATCGAACGCGTCAAGTCGGACTGGACGATCGCGCTGAAGTCCCGGATGGCCGGCGTCGACACGGTTCAGGCGGCGTCGCCCACCGAACTGAAGGTCACCCTGAAAGAGCCGGACAACAACTGGCTGTACTGGATGACCACCCGGGTCGGCGCGATGTTCAGCCGGACCGGCGTGAACAAACTGGCCACCGAGCCGGTGGGCACCGGTCCGTACGTGGTGAAGAGCTGGACCCGCGGCGACTCGATCACGCTGGCCCGTAATGCCGGCTACTGGGGGCGCAAACCGAACTTCGCGTCGGTCGTCCTCAAGTACTTCAAGGACCCGACGGCCATGCAGAACGCGCTGCTCACGGGCACCATCAACGTGATCGGCACATTCCAGCCCCCGGACGCTCTGAACCGGTTCCAGAACAACCCGAAGTACCAGGTCATCGAGGGCTCGACCAACGGCGAGGTGGTCCTGTCCTTCAACAACGGCTCGGGCCCGCTGAAGAATCCGAAGGTCCGCCAGGCGGTCCGCTACGCCATCGACCACAAGGCCCTGGTGGACACCTGCTGGGCAGGCCGCGGCAAGCTCATCGGCAGCATGGTCCCGCCGACCGACCCGTGGTACCAGGACCTCACGAACGACTATCCGTTCGACCGCAACAAGGCCAAGCAGCTCCTTCAGCAGTCCGGCGAAGCCGGCAGCACGCTGCGGCTGCGGCTTCCGACGCTGCCGTACGCCACCGCGTGCGGCACCGTGGTCAAGAGCCAGCTCGAACAGGCCGGGTTCAAGGTGAAGCTCGACCAGCTGGAGTTCCCCGCCGCCTGGCTGACCACCGTGTTCAAGAACGCCGACTACGACATGTCCATCGTCGCCCACGTGGAGCCGCGCGACATCGAGACGGTGTTCGGGGACAAGACGTACTACACCCGCTACGACAACCCCGAGTTCCGCGCGCTGCTGAAGAAGGCGGACGAGGGCACGCAGGAGGAGCAGGTCACCTCCATGCAGGCGGCCGCCCGGCTGCTGTCCAAGGACGCCGCGGCCGACTGGCTGTTCCTGCTGCCGAACCTGATGGTGGCGCAGAAGGGCATCACCGGACTGCCCGCGAACTACATCTCCGAGTCCCTGGATCTCACCGGCGTGGGCCGGTCGTGAAAGGCGGCCTCAACCGATGATCGTCCGTCTGGTGCAGCGGATCGCGATCCTCCTGGCCAGTCTCGTCGTGAGCTCCGTGATGGTGTTCGGGTTCATGGCGGTGCTGCCGGGGGATCCGGCCCGCGTCGCCCTCGGCGTCAGCGCGTCGCCCTCGGCGGTGGCGCAGTTGCGCGAGGAGTTCGGGCTCGACCGGCCGCTCGTGCAGCAGTACCTCAGCTGGGTACGCGGCCTGGTGACCTTCCATCCGGGGAACTCCTACATCTCGCACGCGGCGATCGGCCCGCAGATCGCCGACCGACTCCAGGTCACCCTGTGGCTCGTGGGCACCGGGATGGTGATCGCGTGCATCCTGGCGATCCCCATGGGCACGCTCATGGCCATGCGGCACCGCAGGCCGTCCGGGCTCATTCTCTCGGCCCTGTCCCAGGTCGGCGTGGCCGTCCCGGCCTTCCTCGCCGGGCATCCTCCTGATCACCGTGTTCGCGGTGGGGCTCGGGTGGCTGCCGGCGAACGGCTGGACACCCCCGGCGCAGGATCCGGTCCTGTTCCTCAAGCAGCTGGTGCTGCCCGCGCTGTCCCTCGGAGTGGTGCAGGCGGCGGTGCTCACCCGCTATGTCCGCAGCGCCGTGCTCGACGTCCTCCGGGAGGACTACCTGCGCACCGCTCGCGCCAAAGGGCTTCGGCCGACGCGGGCGCTGCTGCGGCACGGCCTGCGGAACGCGGCGGTGCCCGTGGTCACCGTCATGGGGTTGCAGCTCGCCACGCTGCTCGTGGGCGCCGTCGTCATCGAACGGGTCTTCGCCATCCCCGGGCTCGGAAGCCTGCTGCTGGACAGCGTCGCCAACCGGGACCTCATCATGGTGCAGGACGTGGTAATGATCATCGCAGCGGCGGTGCTGGTCGTGAACTTCCTGGTGGATGCGGTCTATCTGGTGATCGACCCGCGGCTCAGGGCAGGTGCGTCATGAGTGCTCTGGACACCGAGGCCGCCGTCGTCTCGGCGGTGCCCGGCGGACGCCGGCGGCGCCGCCCGGTGACGGGCAGCCTCCTGGCGGGCGGCCTCATCGTCTCGGTCGTGTTCGCCATGGCGCTGCTGTCCTTCGTGTGGACCCCGCACGACCCGACCCTGGTGAACCCCTCGGCGCGGCTGGAGAAGCCGTCGCTGGCGTACTGGTTCGGCACGGACAAATTCGGCCGCGACGTGTTCAGCCAGATCCTGGTGGGCTCGCGAACGACGCTGTTCGTCGGCTTCGTCGCGGTGGGCGTCGCCGCCCTGGTCGGAGTGCCCCTCGGCATCGTCGCCGGGATGGCGCCCCGCTGGTTCGGCGAGCTGCTGATGCGCGGCAACGACCTGCTTCTCGCCTTCCCGGCGCTCCTGCTGACCATCATGTTCGCCGCCGTGTACGGGGGCAGCACGCTGGTCGCGATGATCGCCATCGGCATCGCGTCGATCCCTCACTTCGCCCGGCTGACCCGCGGCGGCACGTTGCAGGTCATGCGGACCGAATACGTCCTCGCGGCGCGCGCGGCGGGCCGCGGGCCGTTCTCGATCGGCCTGCGGCATGTCCTGCCCAACGTCAGCAGTCTCGTCATCGTGCAGGCGTCGGTCGGTTTCGCCATCGCCGTACTCGCCGAAGCCGCGCTGTCCTTCCTGGGCTTCGGGACCCCGCCCCCCACACCGTCCTGGGGCCGGATGCTGCAGGAGAGCCAGGAGATGCTGTGGTCCGCCCCCCGGCTCGCCGTGTTCCCGGGCGTCGCGATCGCGGTGGCGGTGCTCGGATTCAACCTGCTCGGTGACGGCCTGCGCGACCGTTTCGACCCCAAGCTGGAGGACCGCCGATGACCCCGGCACCCGACACGGCACGGCCTTCCGGAGCGGACGACGCACCCGCCTCGGGACCGGACGGCGCACCGGTCCCCGGGCCGGACGACGTCCTGGCGGTGCGGAGACTCGACGTCGCGGTGGGCGGCCGCAAGCTCGTCGAAGACGTCGACTTCACCATCCGGGCCGGCGAGCGGGTCGGCCTGATTGGTGAATCGGGGTCGGGCAAGTCGCTGACGGCGCTGAGCATCATGGGCCTGCTCCCCGAGGGGCTCGGGGCCACGGGCTCGGTGCGGCTCGCCGGCGTCGACCACGACCTGGTGGGGGCCGGCGAGGCCCGGATGTCCCAGGTGCGGGGCAAGGAGGTCGCCATGGTCTTCCAGGAGCCCATGACCGCCCTGAACCCCACGATGAGGGTCGGGCGGCAGATCGCCGAGGCGCTGCTGGTCCACCGGACCAGGCCCGACCGCGCGTCCGCCCGAGCCGCGGCCGTGGAACTGCTCGCCCAGGTGGGGCTTCCCGATCCCGCGGACGCCGCGAACGCCTACCCGCACCAGTTCTCCGGAGGACAGCGGCAGCGGGTGGTGCTCGCCATCGCCCTCGCGAACGACCCCGCGCTCCTGGTCTGCGACGAACCCACCACCGCGCTCGACGTCACGGTGCAGGCGCGGGTGCTCGACCTGATCGTACGGGGCGTCCAGGACCGCAGGTCGGCCATGCTCTTCATCACCCACGACCTGGCCGTGGTGGCCACCGTCTGCGAGCGGGTCATGGTCATGTACGGCGGGCGGCTGATCGAGTCCGGCCCGGTCCGGGAGGTGTTCACGCGCCCCCGGCACCGCTACACCCAGGGCCTGATCGGCGCGTCGGACCTGACCGTGGTCGACGACCGCGGCCGGCTGGCCACGATCGCCGGGTCGGTTCCGCCGGCGGGCCGGTTCCCCGCCGGATGCGTCTTCCGGAACAGGTGCGCTCAGGCGACCGACGCGTGCGCCACCCGGCCGGAATGGGTCCCGACCGGGCCGGACTCCGGCTACGCCTGCTTCCACCCGGTACCCGAGAGCGGCGCGGGCGGGACCGGCATACCCACGAACCAGGAGGCCGGCCGTGGCTGAGCAGCCGACGAGCGCCCCCGTGGACGCCATCACCGTCCGCGACGTCACGCGCGACTACCGGCGGCCCCGTACCTCGCTGCGCCACCCCAGCCCCCCGGTGCACGCCCTGCGCGGCGTCAGCTTCGCCGTCTCCCCGGGGGAACGGTTCGGCATCGTCGGCGAGTCGGGGTGCGGCAAGTCGACCCTGCTGCGGATCATGGCCGGGCTCGACCGCCCCACCAGCGGCAGCGTCGCGATCGACGGGCGGGACATCACCGGGCTCCGGGAGAGACGGCTCCGGTTCGTCCGCGAGCGGCTGCAACTCGTCTTCCAGGACCCGATGAGTGCGCTGGACCCGCGCATGCGCGTCGGCGACATCGTGGCCGAGCCGCTCGTCGCGCAAGGGCACGAGAACCGCAAGGAGCGGGTGGCCGAGCTGCTCGAGGCCGTCGGCCTGGGCGCCGAGGCGGCGGACCGGTATCCGCACCAGTTCTCCGGCGGCCAGCGGCAGCGCATCTCGATCGCGCGCGCCCTCGCCCCCCGTCCGAAGGTCCTCGTGGCCGACGAGCCGGTGAGCGCCCTGGACGTGTCCGTACGGGCCCAGGTGCTCAACCTCCTCGCCGACCTCGTCGACGAGCTGTCCCTCACACTCGTCTTCGTCTCCCACGACCTGTCCGTGGTCCGACACGTGTGCGACCGGGTCGCGGTCATGCATGAGGGGCAGATAGTGGAGACCGGGTCCACGGAGCAGGTGTACGAGGAACCGCGACATTCCTACACACGCAGGCTCATCGCCGCCGTACCGACTCTGGGCAGGGCACTGTCCGGAGTGTCGGCGGCCGACCTCAACCAGGAGTACGGAACGTGACCACCCATGACGAACCCGCCGGCGGCGACAGCCCCGTGGGGAGGGAGTTCCCCGAAGGTCTTCCCATCGGCGACGGCTGGGTGGCGGCACCCGCCGCCGAGGACGTCCGCTTTCCCTACGACGGGACGCTCGTCGCGCGGGCGCCCGTCGGGGACGGCGGCCTCGCACGCCAGGCGGTGGACGCGGCGGTCGCGGTCCGCGAGCGGGTCGGCCGGCTTCCCTCGCACACACGCAGGGCGGCGCTGCTCGCGACCCACGAGGCGGTCGCCTCCCGGCGCGCGGACTTCGAGCGGCTCCTCGTCCTGGAGACCGGCAAGCCGCTGGTCGACTGCCGTGTCGAGGTGGAACGCACCCTGCTGACACTGCTGACGGCGGCCGAGGAGGTGGCCCGGCTGCACGGGGAGACGGTGCCGCTGGACCTGCTGCCGTCGGGGGAGGGGCTGCTCGGGTTCTGGACCCGCAAGCCGATCGGCGTGGTGGTGGGCATCGCGGGCTTCAACTACCCGCTGCTGCTCGCCGCGCACAAGATCGCGCCATCGCTGGCCGCCGGCTGCCCGGTCATCGCCAAACCCGCCCCGCAGACGCCGCTCGCCTCCCTGTGGCTGGTGCACCTCCTCCGTGAGGCCCTTCGCGACGGCGACGCGCCGCCGGCGGCGGTGCAGCTGGTGACCGGGGGGCCGGAGGTGGGCGTCGCGCTGACCACCGACCGCCGGATCGGGGCGGTGTCCTTCACCGGTTCCGCCGCCGTGGGCCACCAGATCGCCCGGGACGCGGCACCCACCAAGGTGCTGCTCGAACTCGGCTCCAACGCCGCACTGGTCGTGGCCGCCGACGCCGATCTCGACGCCGCCGCCGACGCGGTGGTGCGCGGCGGATACTACGCGTCGGGCCAGGCGTGCATCAGCGTGCAGCGGGTCATCGTGGTGGACGCCGTGCGGAAGGAGTTCGTGGCCCGGCTGACGGAGCGAGTGGCCCAGGTGGTCGTGGGCGATCCCCGGGATCCGGCGACGAGGGTCTCGGCACTCATCGACGAGCGGTCGACCAAGCGGGTACGCGCGTGGCTGGAAGAAGCGGTGGACGCGGGAGCGTCGCTGGCGGCCGGAGGCAGGGGCACCGACGGGGTGATCGAGCCCGCCGTGCTGCTCGACGTTGACCGCGCCCTCTCCGTCTGGAACGAGGAGGTCTTCGGCCCCGTGGTCGCGGTACGGTCCGTCCCCGACCTGGAGACGGCCTTCGACCTGGTCAACGACTCGCGCTACGGACTGCACGCGAGCGTCTACACCGGCTCCCTGGAGACCGCGTTCGCCGCTCTCGACCGCCTGGAGGTGGGCGGGGTGGTCATCAATGAGGTTCCCGGCTTCCGTTCCGACGTCATGCCGTACGGCGGCGTGAAGGACTCCGGGGCCGGACGGGAGGGCCCGAGGTTCGCCATCGAAGAGCTCACCGTAACGCGTATGGCAGTGATCCGCCCGACGACGACGAAGCCGTGAGGACCATGCAAGCAGAGGACCGCACCGATGCAGTGGAGGCGTACTCCCGCCTGTTCAGGCTCGACGGCCGCAGGGCCGTCGTGGTGGGCGCGGGCAGCGGAATCGGCCGCGAGAGCGCCCTGGCCCTCGCCGCGCACGGCGCCACGGTGGTGTGCGCCGACCGGGACCTGACGGCGGCCACGGCGACGGCGTCGATGGGGCCGGGCCTTTCGCCGTACGCCCTCGACGTGCTCGACGGCGAGGCGGTCACGCGTGCCGCCGAGGAGTTCGGACCCGTCGACGTGCTCGTCTTCACCGCCGCGACGAACGTGCGCAAATGCCTGCTCGACTACACGGCGGAGGAGTTCGAGCGGGTCGTGGCGCTCAATCTGCGCGCGTCCTTCGACCTGGTGCGGGCCTTCGGCCGTGGCATGGCCGAACGCGGCAGGGGAAGCATCATCGGCTTCAGCTCGATCCGCGCGGTGGCCGTCGAGCCGGGGCAGGGAGTGTACGCGGCCACGAAGGCCGGCCTCGTCCAACTGTTGCGGACCGCGGCCGCCGAGCTGGGCCCGTCGGGCGTGCGGGTGAACACCATCGCCCCGGGCGTCGTGGACACACCGCTGACCGCGCAGATCAGGGCCGTGCCGGAATGGTCGGAGGCCTATGCGACCAAGAGCGCCCTGGGCCGCTGGTCCCGGCCCGACGAGCTGGCCGGCGCCGTCGTCTACCTCGCGTCGGACGCGTCATCCTTCGTCACGGGGAGCCAGCTCTTCGTGGACGGCGGCTGGACGGCGATCGACGGACGCTACACGCCGCCCAACTGACCGGACACCGGTTGAGACCGCCTCCGCGGATCAGCGGAGGCGGCCTCGACGATGGTCGCGCGTCAGTCGATTCGCTCGAAGGGCTCCTTGTCCTCCTCGTCCGGGGCGACCGTGAAGACGACCCTGTCGAGCCTTCCGGTGAACGCGAATTCGCCGTCGTAGCTGGAGGAGGAGGGCGACAGGGTGTCCCGGCCGATGTCGAGGCCCTGCCATCCCAGGAAGTGCGGGAGGACCCGCGGAATGGCCTCGGTGCCGACCGGCCTTCCCGACACGTACAGGTTTCCGACGCCCCGCATGTCACCGGTCTTGACGAATTCGAAGGTCAGCTCCGCCGGGCCGATCGGGAGTTCTTCCGTCGAGGTCACCGTGTACCGGGTGCCGAGGAAGTTGTACTCGTAGACCAGCCGGTCGTCCTTGACGTACAGGACGTATCCGCTGCTGATGTTGCCCAGGGACACCAGGACGCCCTCGTCCGACGCGGCGGCCCGGTCGACGAACGCCGTGATGCGGTGCCCGCGGTTCATCACCGGTGGCACCGCGGCGACGGGCAGATGGGCCATGCCGGGGTAGTAGGTGAAGGTGGTGCGCCTGCGCGGAGAGCCGGGACGCGGGATCTTCGCCCGGTAGGCGAATCCGTTGTCGTCGAGCGGCAGGACATCGTATTTCCCCGCTTCCACCCAGAAGCGGGCGACCATCTTCCGCAGTTGCTCGGGCCGCGCCTGCGCCAGGTCGTCGCACTCCGAGAAGTCGGTGTCGTGGTGGTAGAGCTCCCAACGGTCCGCGTCGAAGGACGTTCCGCGTTCGTGGTACGCGACGGCCTTCCAGCCGTCGTGCCAGATCGCGCGGTGCCCGAACATCTCGAAGTACTGGGCTTCCTTGCGCGTCGGCGCGGTCGGCGAGCCGAAGGTGTAGGCCATGCTGACCCCGTGGATCGGCAGTTGCGGGATGCCGTTGTAGACCGCGGGAGCCTGTAGACCGAGCAGTTCGAAAAGGGTCGGGACGATGTCGGTGACGTGATGGAACTGCTGCCTGACCTCGTCGGTGCGCGGCAGCCCCCGCGGCCAGTGCACGATGAGCGGGCAGCGGACGCCCCCTTCGTGGGTGTTCTGCTTGTAGCGCTTGAACGGGGTGTTGCCCGCCTGCGCCCAGCCCCAGGGGTAGTTGGCATGAGCGCGGGTCGTGCCGATCTCATCGATCCGCGCGACCATTTCCTCGAAGTCCTCGGGGATGCGGTTCTGGAACGCGGTGGGGTTGAGCGAACCCTTCTGCCCGCCTTCCTGACTGGCCCCGTTGTCCGAGAGCAGGATGGTGATGGTGTTCTCCATCCGGCCGATCCGCTCCAGGAACTCCATGAGCCGGCCGATGTGGTGGTCGGTGTGGTCGACCATCGCCGCATAGGCCTCCTGGAGCCGTACGGACAGTTTCTTCTCGTCGTCCGACAGTTCGTCGAAGGGAAGGACCCCGGGGTTGCGCGGCGCCAGTGCGGTGTCGGGCGGCAGGACACCCTGTTCGATCTGGCGGGCGTGCCGGGTGGCGCGCTCGACGTCCCAGCCGTGGTCGAACCGGCCCCGGTACTTCTCCAGGTATTCCCGAGGGGCCTGGTGTGGGGCGTGCGCCGCGCCGAGCGCCAGGTACAGGAAGAAGGGCTTCTCCGGAGTGACCGAAGTCTGGTCCGTGACGAATTCGATCGCCCGGTCGACCAGGTCCTCAGTGAGGTGATAGCCCTCTTTCGGGCTCTTCGGCGGAGCCACGGCGTGGTTGTCATAGAAGAGTTCCGGATAGAAGCTGTCCGTCTCGGCTTCCAGGAATCCGTAGTAGCGCTCGAACCCGCGAGACAGCGGCCACTGGGTGTACGGCCCGGACGCGGTGGTCTGCTCCATCGGCGCCAGGTGCCACTTGCCCACGGCCATGGTGTTGAAGCCGCTGTCGCACAGCACCTCGGGCAACGTCGCGGCGGCCTTGGTGATCCGTCCGCGACCGCTGGGGAAGCCGGTGTCGAAGTTGGACAGCATGCGCATGCCGACGGAGTGGTGGTTCCGGCCGGTCAGCAGGCACGCACGGCTCGGCGAGCACAGCGTGGTGGTGTGAAAGTTCGTGTAGCGAAGGCCACCGGTGGCGAGGGCGTCCATGGCTGGGGTGTCGATGTCCGAGCCGAAGCAGCCGAGGTCGGAGAAGCCGACGTCGTCGAGCACGATGACCACGACATTGGGCGTGCCCTCGGGAAGCGCCTGCGGATCAGGCCACCACGGAGTCGACTCCTCGTAGGTCGTGCCGATCTTGCCGTGGAAGGCATCGCTCGCGGACGGCGGATACGGAGAGGCGTTGGTCATCCGGGGCGCTCCTTTGGCAGATCCCTGGAGGTTCCGAGGAAGTTAACTGGTCTTACCAGTAGCCTGGGCGAAAGTTTGGCCTGCTCCCGGTGTCGTGTCAACCATGGCCACCCCATGCCGGTGCGTCCGTCTCCAGCGGCGGTCCGCCTGGCGGCCGGCCTCGTGGGCCAGGTTTCAAGTCGCCGATCCGTCGGGCGTTGATGCGCTGGTCACCACGCTGATCCGGCGGAGGCGCCGGAGGAGAAGATCAGCGTCCGATGCCGTGAGGAGAACCGTGGCCCGGACCTTGCTGACCGCGACGCCCTCGTGAAGGTCGACGGCGAGGTTCCGGACCAGGTATCTGCGAGCCCGCAACATCGTGGCGACCCGCATGACGCCGTCGAGGCCATCGGTGACGTCGACGATCACCCGCATGGGGAACTCGGTGGAAGGGAGGTCCTCGCCCAAGGGTGGCGAAGCGGCGGCCGGCAGGTTGCTGTCGTGGGGGCGCGGGTGTGCGGCGGTCATGACGGATCTCCTCGTTCGTGGTGGAAGATCCGGACCAGGTTCCGGGCGCAGTGATGAGCGCGCCGACGGCCTGGCTCAGCCGGCGCGCTCGGTAATGATCTCCCGCCGGAAGCGGGCAGCCGTGGTGCGCATCGCTGCGAACCGTAGCAGGAGGGAAGGCCGTGCCTCGAGGGCGTAGCCCAGGCGCGGCCTCGACGCCGGCGGTGAATCGCCGTATTTCTATATTGACCACCCGGCACATTCATGCTGGTTCCGCGGAACCAGGCACGCCCAGCCATCGTCAATCAGATGAGCTCACTGCAGAAAACCAGTTGAGCCTCAACGGTGAGATCCTAAGATAGACATCAGAAAGCGACAGGGAAGGAATCCGACAGTGACGTACGTGCTTGTCGATGGCTGGCACGGGCAACCGTGTTACCTGGCCGGACAGCGCCCCATGTCCCTGGAGGCCCCTGGGTAGAGACGATGAGTCCTACTCCCAGAGGCCGCCGAGGAACATCCCCAGCGGCCTTTTCTTATGGGTGAGCCAGCGGATAGGCAGCCGGTCTCCAAAACCGGCAGGATGCGGGTTCGACTCCTGCCGCCCATGCCAGACCCCTTCTTATTGGCGGGGGCACGGAATCACTTGATAACTCCACAGCGGAAGACACCAAATAAGCAGGCGCAGTCCATGGCCGTCCACGGGAAGCCTTCGGCTTCGGCTGAGAGCAACCCCAGCGACGCCAAGGGCCGCACCTGCACACGTCACCGGCGAGCCGTCGCACCGCGACGGCTCGCCGACTGCGCCGACGGGAGTAACGACCCTCGGGCGGTCATCGTCAGTCCCGGCCGGACGGACACCACCGGCCGCCGGGAGAAGCCCACGATCAGCGGCCCGTACCGGGCCGCAACGGGATGTAGGTCAGTAGGGAGACTGCCGCTGGGGAGCGGTAGCGCGGCTCGTGCCGTGCTTGGGGTTCGAGTCCCTCGATTTCCGCACCTGGAAGGTTGGCAGAGTCCGGTATTGCGCCCGCCTCGAAAGCGGTGGCCAGGGTCATACCTGCGGGGGTTCGAATCCCTCACCTTCCGCCAGATCGGCATCGGCCGCCTCGCCGCAGCGCTCCGGCGGTGTCGCACTCACGTGGCACGACGCCGCGTGGCTATCACCCCTGCTTGTGTAGCTCAGCGGCCAGAGCATCTCGTTGTCAGCGAGGGAGACGCCGGTTCGAGTCCGGTCACAAGCGCCATGCCCGGTTGGTTCAGCAGCGGTGCAGGACCTGCACCGGGTACCACGCCCTCATAGCTCAGTGGACAGAGCGCCGGCTTGCGGAGCCGGGAGCGCAGGTTCGACTCCTGCTGGGGGTACCCTGCGGAAGTTCAGGAATTCTGGGGCCTGACGGCTGTGAACTTCCGCCCTCGTTGCAGCCAGAACGCCAGACCAGTTGGCGGTTCGACTGCAACCTAGGCCCTCCCCTCGGGTCCGTGTCACCAGCCGTAAAGTAGCTGAGAGTAGTTCCTTGGGCTGTGACAGCGACGTTAGGTAGTCGCGGTTCGGTGGAGGCCAGGGTGTCCCGTGTCCGCGGATGTCCTTTTCAGGTGGTGAGGATCAGGCCTCGATCGCTCGCAGCCACCGGATCTGAGTCCTCTCGTCCAGCGCGCGGGGTGCGGTACGGGGCAGGTCGTCTCGGCCGATGTTGGCCTTGCCGAGGCCGAGGCGGGTGTGGAAGTCGTCCAGCGCGGCGAGGGCGTTGTTGCTGTAGCGCACCGACTTCTTGGGTACGGCGTCGCGGAGCAGGTAGAGGCGGTAGTCGCGCACAGCCCAGTCGCGGGCGCGCGCATTGGTGAGCGGGTCGCCCTTGGAGCGCCGGTTGGCGTCGGGGTCGGCCAGCCATGCCAGATACATGCGCACCCGCGACAGGTACGTCCGTTTGGTGTCGGCGGCCAATGGGACCTGTTCCAGCGCGGCGGCGTAGGCGTCGAGGAATTCGGCGTACGCCGTGGGCAGCGCGGTCGGCCGGGCCCTTCGCCGCCGCGGTAATGCCTCGTCGCGGAGGTCGCTCGTGTTCTCGGAAGTCGTGGCGGGGGTTTGTGATCTGCCTGGGACCGTGGTCTCGGAAGCGTGGTCATCCCCGGAGCACGGCGCTTGCCCTGCTGGCTGCTCGCCGGGACATCGTGGTTGTCGCCGTGCCCAATCCTGCCAGCGCCGCGGCCACGATCATGGCTCCGCGATAGCCGGAGGCGACCGCGGAGGCAGTGGGGTACCCGCCGGTCGCGGTGAACGCTGCCGAGGCCACTGCGACGCCGAACGCCGCGCCCACCTGTCGGACGGTGCTGAACAGACCCGACGCGGTGCCGATGTCGGCGGGCTTGACCGAGCCGACGACCGACTTGGTCAGTGCGGGCACGGCGAACGTGAAGCCGACGGCTACGACCGCCATGGCCACCGCCAGTACCGGGTACCACAGCCCGGGACGCGAGAACACCGCCGGGATGGTCGTGCCTGCCGTCTGCAGCGTCATGCCGATCACGATCATCGGCCGGGTGCCCACACGGTCGGTGGATGTGCCGGACCAGGACCCGAGGGCAAGGGGTACCAGTCCGAGCGGCAGCAGGCGGAGCCCGGCTACCAGCGGACTGTCGCCCTGAGCGTTCTGGAAGAACTGCGCGGTGAAGAACACCAGGGCTGTCAACGACGCCGACTGGAGGAAGATGCCAGCGATGCCGGACGCGAAGGCGGTGTCGGTGAACAACCGCAGCGGAATGAGAGGCTGGCTCGCTCGACGCTGCCAAGCGAGCAGGGCGACCAGGGCCACGCCGCCGAGTACGAGTGAGCCGATCACCGCCCGGTCGCCCCAGCCGTCTGTGGCAGCGCGAACCACACCCCATACCAACGCCAGCACGAACGCACCGCCGAGGACCAGTCCGAGCAGGTCCAGCGAACGCTGCCTGCCCGGCCCACCGCCCTGAACGTCACGGATGCGCAGCAGGACGGCTACCGCGGCCGCTACACCGATGGGTACGTTGACCCAGAAGATGTACGACCAGGAGAGCATCTGGGTGATGACCCCGCCGAAGACGGGTCCGAGCACGGTGGCGAGGCCGGTGACCGCGCCGAACACCCCCTGCGCCCATCCTCGTCGTTCGGTTGGGAAGGCGGCGTTGATCAGGGCGAGCGCCGTGGGCATCGTCACGGCGGCGCCGAACCCCTGCACCGCTCTGGCTCCGATGAGCACTGCGCCGTTCGGCGCGAGCGCGCAGGCCACCGACGCTACGGCGAACAGCAGCAGACCGCTCGCGTACACCCGTCGCCGGCCCCAGCGGTCTCCGAGTGCCGCCGCGGTCATCAGCAGTACGGCGAAGGTGAGTGTGTAGGCGTTGATCGTCCAGTCCAGTGTGGCGATGGAGGCATGCAGCGCGACCCGTAGTGTCGGCAGGGCCGTCGTCACCGCGAACAGGTCCAGGATCACCAGGAATGAACCGACACTCGCCAGCGCGAGCGTCCACCGCTGATCGGCGGTCAGTTGATTCGAGGGCGGTGCGGTGAGTGTCGATCGGGATGACATCGGTCTCCTCGGGTTGGCCGGCAGTGACACTGCTGGGTAGACCCGCTGGACGCCGAAAACCGGGCGCGCCCGGTTTTCGGCGCGGCCGGTGTCATCACAACTGGACGATTATGCGAGTTCGGACGCAGCGAGGACGGGGTCATGGACGAGGTGTTGCTGTCGGGAGCACGCGAGGGCGACGCGGAAGCGTTCGGCAAGCTCACCGAGCCGTACCGGAGGGAGCTTCAGGTGCACTGCTATCGGCTGGTGGGTTCGGTTGCCGAAGCCGAGGATCTGGTCCAGGAGACGCTGCTGGCGGCCTGGCGCGGAATCGGCGGTTTCGCGGGGCGTTCCTCGATACGCACCTGGTTGTACCGGATCGCGACCAACCGCTGCCTGAACGCGTTGCGTGATCGCAGCCACCGGCCGTCTCCGGTCGCCGCCCCGCCTCCGGTTCCGCTGCCTGAGCCGAACCGGCTCAGCGAGGTTCCGTGGCTCGAGCCCTACCCCGACACGCTGACCGGGTTCGGCGAGCCGGTCCCCGGCCCAGAAGCACGTGTGGAGAGCCGCGAGGCCGTATCACTCGCGTTCGTCGCCGCCGTACAGACCATGCCGCCCCGCCAGCGGGCCATCCTCGTGCTACGCGACGTGCTCGGATTCCGAGGCGCCGAAGTCGCGGAGATGCTCGACACAACCGTGGACGCCGTCGCGAGCGGCCTCAAGAGGGCACGCAGCGCACTGGCGAATCGCGAGCAGTCAGCAGACTCGCCGCTGCCGAACTCCCCGACCGAACGTCGCGTCATGGACGCGTTCGTCGCCGCCTTTGAGCAGTGCGACGTGCCCGCGCTGGTCGAGCTGCTCACCGACGACGCTTGGTTCACCATGCCACCACTGCCGCAGGAATACCAAGGCCACGACGCCATCGCTGACTTCTTCGCCGAAATCGGCTTTGTGCGCGGCACTCGGCGGTTCCGCCTCATTCCGACCAGAGCCAACGGCCAGCCCGCATTCGGCCGCTATCTGCGCGACCCCTACGCCGGCATCGCCCGCGCGCACGGACTGACCGTGCTCACTCTCGACGGCGACCACATAAGCCAAATCACAGCCTTCCTCGACACCGGCACGCTCCCGCGATTCGGCCTGCCCCGCATCCTGGCCGACAACGGTTGAGGTAGCCGATCGCGACTCCACCGATCACGGGGCAGACCAGAGCCTCCACCGAACCCGGGGCGGTTCAGTCACGAACCCGGTTGGCTCAATGGGAGAGCGACGCACGCTTCGTAAGGGACTAACCGACCAGCAACGGCGGGAGATCGCACGCCGCCTCGACGCAGGCGAACGTGCTGCCGACCTTGCCCAGGAGTTCATCATCGCCCGGGAGTATGTCTACCGGGCAGCACGACGTGGCCGTTCGACGTAGTCCGGTCGGTCACCCCGCGCGAGCTGGGCATGTGGTGAGCCCACCCCGCTGTAAACGGGACGTTTCGGCTGTGGCGGTTCGACTCCGTCCTCGCGCACAATGCCGGTGGGCCGGCCGCTCTCGAAGCCGGCCGGGGCCGGCCGAGGTGTCTTCCGCTGTGGAGGCCTGCGGTCCGCGCGCGAGGCGTGCCGGGATGCGGCGGCGTGCGAATACCACGAGGCGTTGGCCGCTGACCTCTGCAAAGCCAACCGTTCAAGTCGTCAGAGCACGGCAAAATCGATCGGCCCTTCTGGCTGATCAGCCTTCTTGAATCAGGTCGGACAGAGACATCTTCGACGCCCTGGACGCGGGTGTGCAGACACGGCACCGGGCACTGGTCCGGCTGGAGGACGTCAACCCCACCATCGATCCCGCCGACATTCGCGCGATCACGGACTACCTGTCCGGTCAGCACGTGCCGTTCGCCCCGGCGTCTTCCCGGTCTTCCGCGACCCCAATGGCGCGAGCGACGACGACGCGGGTGGTGTGACCGACGTTACGGATCGTGTGGTGACGACGAGCCTCTAGGATCAACTACGAGAGGTAGTACTACGAGTCGTAGTACTTCGTAGTAGTTGACGGGAGGCGCGGGGATGAACCCGCTCGACATCGCCCGGTGGCAGTTCGGGATCACCACGATCTACCACTTCTTCTTCGTTCCCCTGACGATCGGGCTTTCCGCGCTCGTCGCGGGCTTGCAGACGGCATGGGTACGGACGGGCGCCACGCGGTACCTGCGCGCGACGAAGTTCTGGGGGAAGCTCCTCCTGATCAACTTCGCGATGGGGATCGTCACCGGGATCGTGCAGGAGTTCCAGTTCGGGATGAACTGGAGCGCCTACTCCCGGTTCGTCGGTGACGTCTTCGGCGCTCCGCTGGCGATGGAGGGCCTGCTCGCGTTCTTCCTCGAGTCGACCTTCCTGGGACTGTGGATCTTCGGCTGGGACAAGCTGCCGAAGAAGCTCCACCTGGCCTGCATCTGGATCGTCGCCGTCGGGACGCTGCTGTCGGCGTACTTCATCCTCGCCGCCAACTCCTGGATGCAGCACCCGGTCGGCTACCACATCGATCCGGCCACCGGGCGAGCCCGGCTCACCGACTTCTGGGCCGTGCTCACCAACTCCACGATGCTCGTCGCCTTCCCGCACACGATCACCGCGGCGTTCGTCACGGGGGGACTGTTCATGGTCGGCGTCAGCGCGTGGCACCTGGCCCGGCGGCGGCACGTCGAGGTCTTCCGGCCGTCGCTGAAAATCGCCCTGGTCGTCACGCTGATCGCCTCGCTCGGCGTGGCCGTCACGGGCGACCTGCAGGGCAAGGTCATGACCAGGCAGCAGCCGATGAAGATGGCCGCGGCCGAGGCCCTGTACAAGACGGAGCAGCCCGCGGCGTTCTCGCTGTTCACCGTGGGCACCCTCGACGGCCGCAAGGAGGTCTTCAGCGTCAAGGTCCCACGGCTCCTGTCGTTCCTGGCCACCGGGAGCTTCAGCGGCAGGGTCGACGGCATCAATGACGTGCAGGCAGCCGAACGGGCCAAGTACGGCCCGGGGAACTACCGCCCGGTCGTCCCGGTGACCTACTGGAACTTCCGGATCATGGCCGGCATCGGATTCCTCACCGCGCTCATCGCCCTGCTCGGCCTGTGGCTCATGCGGCGCGGACGCCTTCCCAAGAACCGCTGGATCTGGCGGGCGGCGTGCTGTCGCTCATCCTGCCGTTCGTCGCGAACTCCGCTGGCTGGATCTTCACCGAGATGGGCCGCCAGCCCTGGTCGGTGTACGGGGTCCTCAAGACCTCGGCGAGCGTCTCGCCGGGTGTCTCGGCCACGTCGATGCTCATCTCCGTCCTCGCGCTGACCACGCTCTACGGCGTCCTCATCGTCATCGAGACCGGGCTGATGGCCCGGTACGTCAAGGCCGGCCCGCCCTCGGAGGAGGACGTCGCGCCGCCTCCGCCCGGCGACGAGTCCGCCGAACAACCGCTCACCTTCGCCTACTGACAAGGGGTCTGCGCCATGGAGACCACCACCGTCTGGTTCGTCATCATCGCCTTCATGTGGACCGGCTACTTCTTCCTGGAGGGCTTCGACTTCGGCGTCGGCGCTCTGCTGCCGGTGCTCGGCCGGGACGACACCGAGCGCCGCGTCCTGCTGAACGCCATCGGGCCGGTCTGGGACGGCAACGAGGTCTGGTTCATCGTCGCGGGCGCCGGGACGTTCGCCGCCTTCCCGGAGTGGTACGCCAGCCTGTTCAGTGGGTTCTACCTGCCCCTCCTGATGGTGCTGCTCGCGCTGATCGTGCGCGGCGTGGCGTTCGAGTACCGCGGCAAGCGCGAGGAGCCGCACTGGCGGCGCCGCTGGGATCGCGCGATCTTCTGGGGCAGCGTCGTCCCCGCGTTCATGTGGGGCGTGATCTTCGCGAACCTCACCCGGGGCGTGCGGCTGGACGCCCGGCACGAGTACGTCGGCACGCTGACCGACCTGCTGAACCCCTACGCCCTGCTCGGCGGGCTCACCACGCTCACGCTGTTCGTCCTGCACGGCGCGGTCTTCCTGACGCTCAAGACGGCGGGGGACGTCCGTGCGCGGGCCGCCCGGGTCGCGAAGGTCGCCGTGGCGGCCGCGATCGCGGTGGGCGGGCTGTTCCTGCTGATCACGCAGCTTCAGCACGGCAAGCCGGTGACCTGGGTCACCGTGGCGGCGGCCGCCGCGGGCCTGGTCGGCGCGGCCGTCGCGATCGTCCGTGGACGCGACGGCTGGGCGTTCGTCGGCACCGGCCTGGCCATCGTGTGCGCGGTCGTGACGCTATTCACGGCGCTGTTCCCGGACGTCATGCCCTCGACGATCGCCGCCGCCAACAGTCTCACCACGACCAACGCCGCGTCCTCCCCGTACACGCTGAAGATCATGACGATCGCCGCGGTCGCGTTCACCCCGCTGGTCGTGCTCTACCAGGGCTGGACGTACTGGGTGTTCCGCCGGCGCATCGACGCCGCGCACATCCGCCCGGCGCGACGCGTCCCGGAGCCGACGAGATGAGACCCTTCGACCCGCGGCTCCTGAGGTACGCCCGGACGACGCGGGCGTACCTCGCCGGGTCGGTGATCCTCGGCACCGCCACGGCCGGGCTGGTCATCGCGCAGGCGACCCTGCTCGCGGCCCTGATCAGCGATGCCTTCCTCGGCGGCGCCTCGCTCGCCGCGTCCCGTACGCCGCTGCTGCTCCTCCTGGCCGTCGTCGCGGGCCGGGCGCTGGTCGCCTGGCTGCAGGAGGTCGCCGCGCACCGCTCGTCCGCGGCGGTGAAGTCGCAGTTGCGCGGGCTCCTGCTCGAACGGGCGATGGCGCTCGGCCCGCGGTGGCTGTCCGGCGAGCGCAGTGGCGAGCTCGCCACCCTCGCCACGCGCGGAATCGACGCGCTGGACGGCTACTTCTCGCGGTACCTCCCGCAACTCGTGCTGGCCGGGCTCGTGCCGGCGGCGGTGGGCGCGCGGATCCTGTTCGGCGACTGGTCGTCGGCGCTGATCATCGCGCTGACGCTGCCGCTGATCCCGGTCTTCGCGATCCTGGTCGGGCTGGCCGCGCAGCGGAAGATGGACCGGCAGTGGCGCACGCTCTCCCTGCTGTCCGGGCACTTCCTCGACGTCGTCGAGGGCCTGCCGACCCTGAAGGTCTTCGGCCGGGCGAAGGCACAGGCGCGCGCCGTCCGGGAGGTCACCGAGCGGTACCGCGCCGAGACCATGGCGAGCCTGCGGGTGGCGTTCCTGTCCGCGCTGGCGCTGGAGCTGCTCTCGACGATCTCCGTGGCCCTCGTCGCGGTGTCGATCGGACTGCGGCTCGTCGACGGAGAGGTCGGCCTGCGGACGGCGCTGCTCGTCCTGATCCTCGCGCCGGAGGCGTATCTTCCGCTGCGCCAGGTCGGCGCGCAGTACCACGCGAGCGTCGAGGGGATCACCGCCGCCCAGCGGATCTTCGAGGTGATCGAGACGCCGCTCCCGCGCCACGGCACGCGGACCGACGTGCCCGACCCGGCGCTCGCGACGATCAGGCTGGAGGACGTGACGGTGGCGTACGAGGAGCGGGAGGCCCCGGCACTCGACGGGTTCTCACTCGTCGTACGCCCGGGGGAGACCGTCGCGCTCACCGGGCCGAGCGGGTCCGGCAAGTCGACGCTGCTCGCCGTGCTCCTCGGGTTCGTCCGCCCGGACGCGGGGCGTGTCCTCGTGGACGGAGTCGACCTCGGAGCGTTCGACCCGGACGCCTGGCGGGCGCGGGTCGCCTGGGTTCCCCAGCGGCCGTACCTGTTCGCCGGCACCGTCGCCGACAACATCCGCCTGGGCCGCCCGGACGCCTCCGACGAGGACGTACGGCGAGCCGCACGCGACGCCTTCGCCGAGGAGTTCGTCGACGCGCTGCCGCAGGGCTTCGCCACCCCGCTCGGCGAGCGCGGCACCGGCCTGTCCGCCGGGCAGCGCCGGCGGATCGCGCTCGCCCGCGCGTTCCTGCGTGACGCCCCGCTGCTGCTGCTCGACGAGCCGACGGCAAGCCTCGACACCGAGAGCGAGGCCGCGGTGATCGAGGCCGTACGGCGCCTGGCGGCCGGGCGCACGGTCGTCCTCGTCGCGCACCGGCCGGCCCTGGCCGCGTTCGCCGACCGGGTCGTACACGTCGGAGCGATGGAGGCGGTGGCATGAGAGCGAGAATCGCCACGTCGGCCGGGCGAACCGGCGGGCCGGTCCTCCGGCTGATCGCGGCGGCCCGGCCGGCGGGCGGCCGGATGGCGCTCGCCGCGCTGTGCGGCACGCTGGCGCTCGGCAGTGGCGTCGGGTTGATGGCGACGTCCGCCTGGCTCATCTCCCGGGCCGCGCAGCACCCGCCGGTGCTCATGCTCATGGTCGCGATCGTGGCGGTGCGGGCGTTCGGGATCGGCCGGGGCGTGTTCCGCTACGCCGAACGACTGATCGGCCACGACGCGACGTTCCGTGTCCTCGCCGACCTGCGGGCACGGGTGTACGAGCGGCTGGAACGGCTCGTCCCGGCCGGGCTCCCCAGAGCGCGCGGCGGCGACCTGCTCGGCCGGCTCGTCGCCGACGTCGACGCCGTCCAGGACCTCTACCTCCGCGTGTTGCTGCCCTCCGTGGCCGCCGTCCTCGTCGGCGGCGCGTCGGTGGGCCTGGCGTGGGCCCTGCTGCCGTCCGCGGGTGTGCTCCTGCTGGCCGGCCTGCTCGTCGCGGGCGTCTGTGCCCCGTGGCTGTCGGCCACCGTGGCCCGGCGCGCGGAACACCGGACGGCCGATCTGCGCGGCGAACTGACCGCACAGGTCGTCGACTCGCTGCGCGGGGCTCCCGAGCTGGTGGCCTACGGCGCCGCCGCCGACCGGCTCGCCACGGCCGAACACCTGGATCGCGAACTCACTCGGGCGTCGGCCCGCTCGGCCGGCACCGCGGGGGCCGGTGCGGCCATCACGGCGCTGGCCGGCGGCCTCGCGGTCTGGGGCGCCCTCGTGGCCGGCGTGCCGGCCGTGCGGTCCGGGCGGCTCGACGGCACGCTGCTCGCCGTGGTCGCGCTGCTCCCGCTGGCGGCGTTCGAGGTGGTGGCCGGGCTGCCACTCGCGGCGCAGCACCTGCAGCGGGTACGCCGCTCGGCCGCCCGCGTCTTCGCCGTGCTGGACCGGGACGAGCCGGTGCGCGACCCGGAGGCCCCGGCGGCGCTGCCGCCGGCCCCGTACACCCTGCGGGTCGAGGACCTGCGGGCCCGGTGGACGCCCGACGGGCCGTACGTCCTCGACGGCGTCTCCCTCGACCTCACGCCGGGCCGCAGGTGCGCCGTCGTCGGGCCGAGCGGGTCGGGCAAGACGACGCTGACCGCCGTCCTGCTGCGCTTCCTCCCGTCCGCGTCGGGACTCGTGTCGCTGAACGGCGTCGAGCTGCGGGAGCTCGCCGGCGACGACGTGCGCCGCGTGGTCGGGCTGTGCGCGCAGGACGCCCACCTGTTCGACACGACGATCGGGGAGAACATCCGGCTCGCCCGGCGGTCCGCCACCGAGGAGGAGATCCGCGACGCCCTGAGCCGGGCCCGGCTGCTGGACTGGGTCGACGGGCTCCCGCGGGGACTGGACACCCGGGTCGGCGAAGAGGGCGCCCAGGTCTCCGGCGGCCAGCGCCAGCGCATCGCGCTGGCCCGCGCCCTACTGGCCGACTTCCCGGTGCTGTTGCTCGACGAGCCCGCCGAACACCTCGACACCGCGACCGCCGACGAACTCACCGCCGACCTGCTCGCGGCCACCGAGGGGCGGACCACTCTGCTCGTCACCCACCGCCTGGCCGCGCTGGGCGCCGTCGACGAGATCATCGTGCTCGACGCCGGCCGCGTGGTGCAGCGCGGCCGCCACGGGGACCTGCTGGCCCGACCCGGGCCGTACCGGACGATGTGGCGACGCGAGCGCGAGGGCGACCGGCGATCGAGGGCGGCGTAGCGGTCCAGGGCGCTTCCGCTACGTGGAGGGGGTAACCCGTCAGGCTCTTGTAGCATTAATGGTCTGGTTTCCGAGGACGATGCCCAGTTGAGGAGTGTTCCGTCGGCCATGTCGCGTGACGAGAGCACGACCACGCCGTCCTATACCCGTCGCCGGCAGAGCGGTTCGGGCAGCGCCCGGTCGTTGCTGCTGACCGTGTTCGGCGAGTACGTGCTGCCGCAGGGCCGGCCGGTGTGGACGTCGACGCTGCTGCAGGTGCTGGGCGGCCTGGAGATCGAGGAGAAGTCGGCCCGGCAGGCGCTGAACCGGATGGCGGCCGACGGCTGGATCATGGCGGACCGTGCGGGGCGGCGAGTCCGCTGGGAGTTGACCGAGCATGGCCGCGCGCTGCTGAGCGAGGGCGCGGAGCGGATCTACTCGTTCGGCCGCGAGCGTGACTCATGGGACGGGCGCTGGCTCCTGCTGCTGGTCAGCGTGCCGGAGTCGAGACGCGATCTGCGCCATCAGCTGCGGACGAGGCTGACGTGGGCGGGCCTGGGCAGTCCGATGCCGGGGGTGTGGATCAGCCCGCACGGCTCGCGGGAGGCCGAGGCCAAGCAGGTGATGGACGGCCTCGGCCTGGACGTCACGGTCTTCTCCGTCTGCGGCCCGTTCTCGGGCATCGGCTCGGAGCGCACCATGGTGGAGCAGGCCTGGCATCTGGGCGACCTGGCCGCCGCCTATGAGGGTTTCGTCCGGGAGTTCGCCGGGCTGCGGCCCGCGCCCGACGACGAGGTGCTGCTCGCCCAGATCCGCCTGGTGGACGCGTGGCGGCGGTTCCCCGGGCTGGACCCGCAGCTGCCGCTGGAGCTGCTGCCGCCGCACTGGATCGGGGTGCGTGCCGCGAACATCTTCACGGACCTGCATCAGGCGTGGCATGAGGCCGCCCAGCGGCGCTGGGCGGCGCTGTCCGCCGAGGACTGAGTCAGACCGGTCCGGCCACGCGGGTCACCGCTTTCGCCGCTCCAGGAACGCCGTCATCCGGGCGTGCTTGTCGTCGCTCTCGAACAGCAGGGCCTGCGCGGCCAGGTCAAAGCCGGTGGTCGTGGGCTGCCTGCTGCGCAGGGCGAGTTTGGTCAGCTCCAGCGCACGCCAGGACCGCTCGGCGATGGTGTTCGCCAGCACCCGGCCGCGCTCGGGCAGTTCGGCGCCGTCGTCGGTCACCTCGTCGACCAGACCGGCGGTGAGCGCCTGGTGTGCGTCGAGCCGCGCTCCGGCGTACAGCATGCGGCGGGCGATGGGCAGGCCGACCAACTGCGGCAGCCGCCAGTTCGCGCCGGCGCCCGCGATGATGCCCAGCGACAGCTCCGGCTGGGCGAACCGGGCGTTGCCCGAGGCGATCCGGAAGTCGCAGGCCAGCGCCAGCTCACAGCCGCCGCCGAGGGCAGGGCCGTCGATGAGCGCGATGGTCGGCCAGCGGTGGGCCTCCAGCCGCTCGAACAGTCCGGCGTTGATGGCGAGCAGCGCCGCGTCGGCGTCGCGGTCGCGCAACTCGGCGATGTCGGCGCCGGCGGCGAACATGCCGGGCGTGGTGGAGTGCACGATCAGGACGCACGGGCTGCGGCGGGCCTCGTCCAGCACCGTCTCCAGCTCGGCGACCATCGCCTGGTCCAGCGCGTTGTGCTTGGCCGGCCGGTCGAGGCCGACCCACCACAGATGGTCCTCGCGGCGGACCTGGACCAGTGTCATGAGGTTCGCTCTAGCAGGTCGTCGATGACGAACGGGCAGGTCATGTCAGAGCCGTTCCGGACAGGGCGCGGCGGCGCAGCAGCGGACTCGGGCGGTAGCGGGGGTCGCCGTAGGCGTCCTGGAGGGCGGTCAGGACGGTGTGCACCGTCGCGGCGCCCCACCGGTCGCCCCAGGCGATCGGGCCGAGCGGGTGGCCGGCGCCCAGCCGCATGGCCGTGTCGAGGTCGGCGGCGTCGGCGACGCCCTGCTGCAGGGCGTCGACGGCGAGGTTGACCAGCATCGCGACCGTACGGGTGACGATGAGGCCGGGCGTGTCGTCGATGACGTGCACGGCCAGGCCGCCGGCCTGCAGCAGGCCGGTCGCCTCGGCCAGCACGTCGGCGGGGCAGGACTCGCAGGGCGCGATGGCGATCGCCGTGGCGGTGGCGTCGTCCAGCGTCCGGTCGACGACGATCACCGGAGCGCCGTGCCGGGCGGCGAGTTCGGTGGCCGTGGTGCCGGTGCTGCGGAGCAGGAGCCCGCCGCTGGGCAGCGCGAGGGTGCCGTCGTCCCGCTCGCCGCCGAGGACGGCGACGCCGGAGCGGGTCAGCGGGCCGCGCAGGGCGTCCGCGCCGTGGTCGACGACCTCCAGCGGTGCCGGATGCGGCGGGGCGGCGGCCGCGACGGGCGTCCCGGAGCCGGGGCCGTGGCGGTAGACGCCCTGCCCGGTCTTGCGGCCGAGCCGGCCTCCACCAGCGCCCGCTGCGCGAGGGACGGCGCGAAGCGCGGGTCATGGGCGAACGCCGTCCACACCGAGCGGGTGACGGCCTCGTTGACATCGTGGCCGATCAGGTCCATCAGCGCGAACGGTCCCATCGGGAAGCCGCCGGCGCCGGTCAGGACGGCGTCGATGATCTCCGGCGCGGCGGCGCGCTCCTCATACAGGCGCCACGCTTCGGCGTAGTAGGGGCGGGCGATCCGGTTGACGATGAACCCGGGCGTCGCGGCGGCCCGTACGACCGTCTTGCTCCATCCCGTGACCAGCCCGGCCGTACGGTCGGCGACCTCGGCCGAGGTGTCGGCGCCGCTGATCAGCTCGACCAGGCGCATGCGGGGCACGGGATTGAAGAAGTGAAGTCCGAGGACCCGCTTGGGGTGCGTCAGGCCCGCGCCGATCGCGGTGGGGGACAGGGCGGAGGTGTTGCTGGCGAGCACGCAGTCCGGCGCCACCGCCTGCTCCAGGTCGGCGAACAGCCGCCGCTTGACTCCCAGGTCTTCCACGATCGCCTCGATGACCAGCCGGGCGGGCGCGAGCGCGCCGACCGCGTCGACGGCGGTCAGATCCAGGGCGTCGGGATCGGCGTCGATCTTGCCACGGGCCACCAGGGTCTTGACCCGCTCACGGATCCCGGAGACCGCGCGGTCGGCGGCTCCGGGCGCGGTGTCCAACAGCAGGACCGGGTGCCCGGCGAGGGCGGCGACCTGGGCGATGCCGGTGCCCATGGTGCCCGCCCCGACCACAGCGATGATGTCGTGCATGGTGTCCCTTTTTACGGCATCAGGCACTGGTTCGCAGCCCCACCCGACCGGCCCCGGATGAGCAGTTCGATGACGCTCATGACAGGGCGGCCTCCTGCTGCGGGCCGGACAGCACCCCGGCGGCGTGGGCGCGCAGTTCGACGCGCCGTACCTTGCCGGTGGGAGTGGTCGGCAGCGCCTCGGCGAACACCACCCGGCGCGGGCGTTTGAACGAGGGCAGCCCGGCCCGGCAGAACTCGATGAGCTCCGCCTCGGTGACCTCGGCCCCGGTGTCGGTCACGACATAGGCGACCGGCTTCTCCAGGCCTTCGGCGTCGGTGGCGGACACCACCACGGCCTGGACGACCGCCGGATGCGCCAGCAGCCGGGTCTCCACCTCGGCCGGCGACACCCAGATGCCCCCGGCCTTCAGCAGGTCGCCGGTACGGCCCTGGCAGCTGTAGTAGCCGTCGTCGTCCCGCACGTAGGTGTCGCCGGTGCACAGCCACTCGCCCTGGAACACCCGGCGGGACGCCGCATACCGGGACCAGTACCCGATCGCGGTGGACTCGCCCCGCACGTACAGGGTTCCGGGAGTACCGGGGGAGACCTCGCGGCCTTCTCCATCCAGGATGCGCAGCTCGTAGCCGGGCACCGGGAATCCGGTGGTGCCGGGCCGTACGGCGCCCTCCTTGTTGGACAGGAAGATGTGCAGCATCTCGGTCATGCCGATGCCGTCGAGGATCTCGATCCCGAAATGGCCGGTCCACCGGTGATAGAGGGCGGCCGGCAGCGGTTCGCCGGCCGACGCCGTCAGCCGTACTCCTTCAAGGGCCCGGCGGGGCAGCTCGGCGCGGAGCATGCCGGCGAAGAACGTCGGCCCGGCGAAGAACAGCGTCGCGCCGAACGTCCGGGCGCGTTCGGTCATCAGCTCCGGCCGGGACGGCGCGGGTTCCAGGATCGTCGCCGCACCGGCCCACAACGGGAACAGCACCGAGTTGCCGAGGCCGTAGGCGAAGAACGCCTTGGACGCCGACAGGCACCGGTCGCCGGGCCGGATGCCCAGAACCCGGTCGCCGTAGGTCTCGCACACCACGCGGACCGCGCCGTGGCGGTGCATCGCGGCCTTGGGCGTTCCGGTGGTGCCCGAGGTGTAGAGCCAGAAGGCCGGAGAGTCGGCCGTGGTGGCGTACGGCGCGCCGTCCGGTTCCGCCGCGGCCAGGTCGACCAGCGCGTGCACCGGCACGGGAGCCGTGAGCGTGGCGCCCGCACCGACCAGGACGCCGGCCAGCTCGGGTGCCGCGGCGGCGGCCTCGGCCGCGGTCGCGGCGAAGTCCGGGGTCACCGCCAGCAGCCTCGCCCGTGAGTCGCGCAGCAGTTCGGCCAGGCCGTCCGCCTGCAGCATCGTGGACACCGGGACCGGGATGGCGCCGATCCGCAGCGCGGCGAGGAACACCGTGACGAAGTCCGGTGAGTCGGCCATGAACATCATCAGCCGCTGCTCGGGCAGCAGGCCGATCGCGCGCAGTCCGGCGGCGGTACGCCGGACGCGCTCGTGCAACTCCGTGTAGGTGACGTCCCCGTCGGCGCCGGTCAGTGCCAGGCGGTCGCCGTCGCCCCGCTCGAGGTGGCGGTCGAGCAGGTAGAGGCAGGCGTTGAAGGGTTCGCTCATGTGCCGCCGTCCGATGTCAGGCGAGGTGGACGTAGTCATAGTCGACGGGCTTGCCGTTGATGCCCTGGCGGGGCGGGGCGATCCAGGAGGCGATCTTGCCGCGCTCGTACACCGGTCGCATGAGGGACCGGATGTAGGTCTTGTCCACCTCGGTGGGCAGCCACTCGCCCACGCGCCGCCGCCACTCGTCCGGCGAGACGACCTCGCCGGCCGGGGTGGCCTCGATGCCGGCGAACGCGCCGACCTGCCGGTTGAAGGCGACGCTCGGCAGGCGCAGCCGCTGCGGCAGGCCGGCCTCCTCCAGGATGCGGTTCCACCGGTTCACGCCGTTCTGGCAGTCGCCGATGTACTCGCGGCGCAGGTCGGTGTTGAGGCCCACCAGCGCGGCGACCTCGGTCTGTCCGATCCGGCCGTCGACGATCGCGTCGACCATGATCGAGTCGTCGGTGAGGCAGTGGTCGTCCTTGCGGCGCTCTTCCGACCAGCGGCCCTTGAGCCCGGCGGTGAAGTAGTTGGCGACGTTGGTGGAGGTCTCCGAGCCGAACAGGTCCAGCGACACCGAGTAGTGGAAGTTCAGGTACTTCTGGAGGACCGTCAGCGGGATGCCGCCGTGGCCCACGACGTCATCGGTGTCGTGCTCCCGCATCAGCTCCACGGTCCGCTGCACCACCCGGTCGATGCCGGTGGTGCCCACGAACATGTGGTGGGCCTCTTCCTTCAGCATGAACTCACACGTGCGCGAGAGCGGGTCGAAGCCGCTCTCCTTCAGCGTGCCGAGCTGGTACTTGCCGTCCCGGTCGGTGAAGTAGGTGAACATGAAGAAGGACAGCCAGTCCGGGGTCTCCTCGTTGAAGGCGCCCAGGATGCGCGGGGAGTCCTCGCTGCCGGAGTTGCGGCGCAGCAGTTCCTCGGCTTCGGCCCGGCCTTCCCGGCCGAAGTGGGCGTGCAGGAGGTAGACCATGGCCCACAGGTGGCGGCCTTCCTCCACGTTCACCTGGAAGAGGTTGCGCAGGTCGTACAGGCTGGGGGCGGTCGCACCGAGATTGCGCTGCTGCTCGACGGACGCCGGCTCGGTGTCGCCCTGGATGACGATGAGCCGCTGCAGCTCGGCGCGGTACTCCCCGGGGACCTTCTGCCAGGCCGGCTCGCCCTTGTGCTCGCCGAACGCGATCCGTCGGTCGTGGCGCGGCTCGGCCAGGAAGATGCCCCACCGGTAGTCGCGCATCGCGACATGACCGAAGTGGGCCCAGCCCTCCCGGCCGACGTTGATCGCCGTGCGCAGGTAGACGTCCTCGGTGGGCAACGTCGGCCCCATCGACTCCCACCAGGTGAGGAAGTTCGGCTGCCATGACTCCAGGGCCCGCTGCAGGCGCCGGTCGTCGCGCAGATCGACGTTGTTGGGAATCTTCTCGCCGTAGTCGGCGATCGTCATGGTCAGACTCGCTTCCGGTCGAAGTCGGCGCGCTGCCCGGTGCCGAACTTGCGCAGCGCGCCGTCGGGGCCGGAGGCGTTGGGGCGATAGAAGATCCAGTTCTGCCAGGCGGACAGCCGGCCGAAGATCTTGGTCTCGATCGTCTCGGGGCCCGCGAACCGGTAGTTGGCCTCCAGGCCGGTCAGCGCGTCGGGGCTGAGCGACGCCCGCTCCTCGACGGCGATGCGCACCTCCTCCTCCCAGTCGAGGTCGTCGGGGATGAAGGTGACCAGGCCGAGCCGCTCGGCGTCCTCGGCCCGCAGCGCCGTGCCCTCGGCCGCCTCGGCGGCGGCCGACCCTTCGGGGTCGCCGTGGAAACGGGTGGCCAGGCGGCTCAGCCCGTTGCCCATCGGCAACGGGTCCAGATTCATCGGGCCGACCGTGATCGCGGCCGGCTCGGCGTCGGGGTCGACGTCCTCGAACACGCCCGCCAGCTGGAAGGACCGGTCGGCGGCCAGCGCGAGCTCCAGCAGCGAGCCGGCGAAGCAGCTGCCGGGCTCGATCAGGGCGATGAGGCTGCGGCTGGTGACGTCCAGGCGCTTCAGCGTCCGCTTGAGATACAGGACGATCTCGCGGGCCGGCCAGTCGCCGGAGTGCTCCAGGAGCAGCGCGTCGTGGGACAGCACCCGGGCCGTGTCGCCCTTCGTGCGGAAGACCCAGGTGCCCAGCTCGGTCTCGTTGGTGCGCAGGTCCAGGATCAGGTCGTCCAGCTCGCGGGCGAACGCCAGGGGCCAGAAGTCGGCGCCCTGGTCGTGGATGCCGGCGACGTCGGCCGGAGCGTCGGTCTCCGGGCCGAGGACGGTGATCTCCACGACGCCCCGGTCGTGGTCCAGGGCCGCGCTGACGTACCGGTACGCGACGTGATCGTCGGTACGCGTCTTGGCCAGCGGGGTCAGCTCGATCCCGCGGGCGCCGGCGGGCCGGTCCGAGCGCTCGGCGAACGCGGCGGCGCGCTCGGCGACGGTCCGGTCCCAGGAGGTACGGGCCACGGCCTCATCGACCAGCCGCCACCGCACGGCCTTCTTCCCGCCGACGCCCTCGGACCTGGTGGAGAAGTAGTCCGCCAGATCGCGCCGCACGTGCCGCTTGTCGACCACCCGGGTGAGCCCTCCGGTGCCGGGCAGCACGCCGAGCAGTGGCAGCTCGGGCAGCGACACCGCCGAGGAGCGGTCGTCGATGAGCATGATGTGCTCGCAGGCCAGGGCCAGCTCGTAACCGCCGCCCGACGCCGTGCCGTTCAGCGCGGCCACGTACGTCTGGCCGGAGTGCGCGCTGGCGTCCTCGATGCCGTTGCGGGTCTCGTTGGTGAACTTGCAGAAGTTCACCTTCCACGAGTGCGTGGAGGCGGCCAGCATCCGGATGTTCGCCCCCGCGCAGAAGACCTTCTCCTTGCCGCCGGTGAGGACCACGGTGCGCACCTCGGGATGCTCGAACCGCAGCCGCTGCACCGCGTCGTACAGCTCGATGTCCACGCCCAGGTCGTAGGAGTTCAGCTTCAGCTCGTACCCCGGAACGAGACCGCCCTGTTCGTCGACATCCATGGTCAGAGTCGCGATGGATCCGTCGAGTGTCAGGCGCCAATGACGGTACCGCGACGGGGCGGTCCGGAACTCGACCCGCTCACGCCGGGCGGGCACGTCATCGCCCTCGGCGCTCGGACAGACGGCGGGTTCGCTCGCCACGCTGGTCATCGGCCATCCTCCTGTCGTACGAGGTAGGCCGATACTCTACAAAGACGCGATGTAGCGTCAAGAGTAAGTAGTATTTTACTCCGATCGGTTTCCCGAAGCGGGCGGGCCGATCTTCTGTGCCTGGCGGGCTGGATCAGCCGTTGTACGGAGCGGTGACGTCCAGGACCCAGGTCACGCCGAAGCGGTCGATGAGCATGCCGTACAGCGGCGCCCACTGCGCCGCCTCCAGGGGCCGCACCACCGTCGAGCCCTCCGCCAGCTTCTGCCACAAGGCGCTGATCTCGTCGGCGTCATCGCCGCGCACGGAGACGAAGAACGGGTTCTCACCCTGGTTCCAGGGCAGCTGGGAGGGCACGTCGTAGGCCATGACGTGGAAGCCGTTGTCGGCGACCACCTCGCCCCACATCACCCAGTCCGCCTCGTTCTCGTTCTGCACATCGCCGGCGTCCTTGTACGTGACGGCGACGACGCGTCCGCCGAAGACGGACTGGTAGAAGTCCAGCGCGTCACGCGCGGTGCCCCGGAAGTTCAGGTGAGTGGTGGTAGTGACGGACATGGCCTGCTCCTTGCCTTCGGTTCAACGGAGGTGCGCCGCTGCAACGACCGAGCCCACGGGCGCGGCGACCCGTGGCCAGGGGCGATGTCTCTTCGGCGACTCTGGTGTCCACCGTTCCACCGGTAGCGGACAGGTTGTGTCCTGTATCGCGCGCAGAATGGTGAGCGTGCAAAAAACGTCCTCGCGGCTGCTCGCGCTGCTCTCACTGCTTCAGACGCGCCGTGACTGGTCCGGTGAGGGCCTCGCCGAGCGCCTCGACGTCACCCCGCGCACGGTGCGCCGTGACATGGATCGCCTTCGGAACTCGGATACCCGATCACGGCTTTCAAGGGGCCCGCCGGCGGTTATCGCCTGGATGCCGGCTCGCAGCTGCCCCCGCTGCTGTTCGACGACGACCAAGCCGTCGCCTTGGCCGTCGCCCTCCAGACCGCGGCCACCAACACCACGATCGGTGAAGACGCCGAACGGGCCCTGTCCACCATCCGCCAGGTCATGCCGGCACGTCTGCGCCACCGCATCGACATGCTCCGGATCACTGCCGTCCGGCCACTCGAGGATGACAACGCCTCACCGGGCGATACGCAGCTCCTCATGGACCTGAGCAACGCCGTCCACGCCCACGCGGAGCTTCGCTTCGACTACGACCAAGACCACACCGTCCTCGCTGAGCGACCCCGCAGAACGCAGCCCCACCATCTGGTCACCTGGCAAGGCCGCTGGTACCTCCTTGCCTGGGACCTCGACCGCGACGACTGGCGTACCTTCCGCGTCGACCGCATACACCCCCGCACACTCAGCGGCCCGCGCTTCAGTCCGCGCGAGCTCCCCGGAGGCGACGTATCCGCCTTCATCATCGGCCGATTCCGAGGCACCGACGGCACCACCACCGACTGGCCCTGCCGCGGCGAAGTCGTCCTCAATCTCCCCACCACTGCCGTCGCCCCCTTCGCCCAGGACGGAATCGTCGAAGAACTCGGCCCCGACCGCTGTCGGCTCACCCTCGGCTCCTGGTCATGGACCGGCCTGGCTGCCGCGATCGGCCGCTTCGACACCGACATCGAAGTCATCGGCCCTCCGGAACTGACCACCGCGTTCGCACGCCTCGCCGCCCGCTACGCCAACGCCGCACGCATCACCCACCCGACTGACACGATGAGATAGATGTGGTTTCTCCAGCCAGCCGCGGTTTCCGCGCTCCCGCGGCTAAGTTGCGGACCCTTCGGCCGGCTCGGTGCGGTAGATGTCGGCCGCGTCGGGCACCGTGGACACGCCCAGCTCCTTCGCCACGCTCGACACCGCCTGGGCCGCGACGGACGGATCGTGGCGGCCGTCGGCGGTGAAGTACGGTGCGACGTAGCGTTCGTAGTGCCGGCGGGCCTCCGCCTCGGTGATGCTCGGGATGAGGGCGTTGACGTACCGGACGGCGAGGTCCGGCTCGTCGCGGATCGTGCGCAGGGCTCGGCGGACGGCCCGTACGAGGGCCAGGACCGCCGGATCGTCCGGCGCGATGTGGGTGGGGTCCACAGCGACGCCCACCGTGGGGATCCTGAAGTGGTCCCCGACGAAGGCCAGCAGCCGCAGGCCGTGCTCCTCGGCCGTGACCTCGGGCGCCAGGGTGCTGCCGACGAACGCCGCGTCCAGGGAGCCCTCGGCGAGCCGGCGAAGGTGACGGCCGTAGTCGCCCGGCGTCATGACGACCGACCGGACGTCATGGTCCGGATCGAGTCCGTGCCTCCGGAGTACGATGCGGGAGAAGCATCCGGGCGCGGTCCTGGGCGCGTGGATGCCGATCCTGCGGCCCTTCAGCTCCGCGACCGACGCGTAAGCGTCGCGGGCGAGCAGCCAGAACAGTGGCCGATCGGTGTTGACGCACAGAACGGTCCACGGGACGCCGTCGGTCACGCACGACAGCACCGCCCGGCCCAGCCCGATCGTGGCGGTCCGCCGGACCCGTTCGCCGTCCCAGGCGCATCCGTCGCGCAGCGCGACGTGGACTCCCTCCTGCTCGTAGTAGTCCTGCTGGTCGGCGACGTAGGCGACGAGTTCCTCGTGGATTCCGCGCCCGACGTAGGTCAGGTCGATGGTGTGCACTGCGAGGACTCCCTTCCGGGACGCGTCAGCCCATGGCCAGTCCGCCGTCGACCGGCGCGGTGGTGCCCGTGATGAATCCGCTGTCGTCACCCGCGTAGAAGGCGACGGCCCGGGCCACGTCGTCGGGGGAGGCCAGGCGGCCCAGCGCCGTCTGGGCCGCCTGGCGCTGCTTCTGCTCCTGATCGAGGACACCGGAGATGACGGTCTCGGCCACCGGCCCCGGGGACACCACGTTGACGGTGATCCCGCGAGGCCCCAGCTCCTGCGCGACGTAGCGGGCGAACTGGCTCAGGGCCGCCTTCGAGGTGCCGAGCGCGATCATGCCCTCACGCGGCCGCCGGCTCAGCACGGTGCCGAGGTAGACGATCCGGCCGTACCCGCGCGCGGTCATGCCGGGGACGACGGCCTTCGTCAGCAGGAAGGCCGCCCGCATCTCCTGCTCCAGTTTGCCGCCCAGTTCGTCCCACGAGATCTCGTCGAACGACTTGATGGCGTACGGGATCAGGGCGTTGTGGACCAGGACCTCTACTTCGCCCATGGCGGCCCGGACCTGCTCGACCATGCCGAGCACGGCGGACGCGTCGCGTACGTCGGCCCGCACGGCCATCGCCTGGCCGCCGGCGGACTCGATCGACGCGACCACGTCGTCCGCCTCGCCGCGGCTGCTGCGGAAGTTGACGACGACCCGCATGCCCCGGGATGCCAGCAACCGGGCCACGGCCGCGCCGATCCCCCTGCTCGCGCCCGTGATCAGGGCGACCCTGCCGCCCTGCTGAACGTTCGTCATGTCGGCCTCCAGGACCTGCCCGGCGCAGACGCTGATATCGACCTTACGCGCCTGGACGCGGCTGTCGCCGTTCAAGGCGGCCGGCTGCGGGCACCCCCGTGCTCGGGGCCCTCGGCGCACTTCTGACGGGTTCGGCAGCGGTATCCGGAATCATGCCTCGGCGGATCGCTCTAGAGTCGCATAGCGAAGCGGGCGAGAGTGAAGGGTGTGACATGGGGGGACTGCAGTCCGGCGGTGGAACGAGCGCCGTCGTCGCGTCGGCGCACGCGGGGTGCCAGCGGTTCCGGATGACCGATCCGTTCATCACCAGCAGAACGCGCAGGGCTCTGGCCACCCACATCGGCCACCCTGACGCCGGCGCCGGGATCCCCGAGGCTCGGTGGACGCGGGCGATGACCTTCGAGAGCCTCGTGCACTCCGAGGACTTCGTCTCCGAACTGCTCACCAAGACGGTCGGGCAACTCGGCCTCGCTCGCCCGAAGGCCGTCCGGCGGCGCGACTGCCACGGCATCGTCGCCGACACCGTCACCGAACTCGCCCTGGCCCACGTCGACGCGGAGTCCTCCGGCGAGGCGACCATGGTGACCGCGCTCGCCGTCCCGTACCTGAACCTCGAGAACGTCCCCGACACGACCCCCGTTCAGCCCGACTTCGCGATCGTCTGTCCCCGGGAGGAGGACGGCCGGACCGTCGGCTCCTGGCTGATCATGGGCGATGCCAAGGACTACGAACGCGTCCGCTCCCGCATCGACGACGGCCGGATGCTCAAGGGCTTCCTGCAGGTCGCGCTGGGCGCCGAGTCCGCGGCGGCCTGGAGCAGGCTGCCGGCCGGCATGCGCGTTCATCGCCAGGGAGCGCTGGCCGTACCGCGCAACGCGTTCCTGCAGCCCGAGGCCGTCGTGGAGTTGCTGGACGACCACCGGATCGAGGTCCGTACGAGGGCCGATGAGCGTTTGACGGCCAAGGCCGGACTCGACGACGGCTTCCCGGCGGATAAGGAACTCGTCCCGTACGTCGCCCATCTGACCGCGAACTTCGACCCGCGCAGCTGCGTGACCTGCAACCTCTTCTCGTACTGCCGGGCCGAACTGCGGAACGGTGACGACCCGCTCGCCGTCCTCACCGAGATCGGGATCGACCGTCTCAGGCGTCCTGCCGTGGCGGGGCTCGTGTCCGGTGAGAGCACCGACGGGCCCGCGCCGCGAAGCATCGTGAACCAGGTGCGCGCCACCGTCACCGGCCTCCCTTCCTGGACCGGGCGTCTGCGCACCGACCCGTGCGGGTCGCCGGGCACCGTCGACCTCGTCCTCGTGAAGTCGGACGCGTCGGCTCTCGGCATGCACGGCGTGGCCGTACGGAAGGCGGGGGCGGACGCATGGGTTCGGCGGGTGTTCGCCGATCCGCAGTCCCCGTTCACCCGCCGTGCGGTGCTGCGGATCCTCGGCGCGGCCATCCGCGAGATCCGGGAGGCGGACCTCGGACCGGTTCACCTGGTCGTTCCGGACCGGCCGACCGCCGACCTGCTGGCCACCGCCGCGGACTCCCTGGCCGGGGTCGAACTCAGCCGTCTGCGCTGGCAGCATGACCTGGACAGCGGCCGCCCGGCCCTGACCTTCGACGGGGAGCCGGCCACGCTGCCGGAGCCGCTGCACGACGACGAGCGGCTCGCGGTCAGCTTCCTCCTGGAGGAGGACAGGGCCCGGGCCATGAGCCTGCGCACGCCCATCGTCGACGTACGAGCCGTGCTCTCCACCCATGTGACGCCCGGCGGCCCGGCCGTCGACGCCGGCCGCCTGGACTACCTCCTCGCCTGGGCCGAGGCCACCGGCCCGCTGGACCATCGCGAGGTCTCCGACGCCATCGCACGGCAACCGGAGACCCCCGGCGCCCGGCTGTCCAACGTCGTCTCCGACGCGATCGACACGGCGCGCCGCGAGGAGGACACGGCCGCGTACCGGGCGCTCGTCGACGCGGCACTGGACTACCGCGTCGAGGTGCTCGAGAGGGCGCAGCGGGTCCTCGACGGGCTGGGGATCTCCCGGCTGCGTGACGTCCACCGCGTCCTGGAAGCCGACGCGCAGGAGATCTGGGGCCGCCGCGTCGCGCTGCAGGCCTCCGACCTCGTCCGCTTCTCCCGGATGCACTCGCGCTGGCGCAACGCCCACGTCGACCTGCTGGACGCCGACCGCAAGTGCTTCGACCAGCTCACCTGCCTGGCCGACACCTCGGCCGCACGGGACAAGGCGACCGACGCCGGGACCCGCGAACTGGCCCTCGCGACCGTGATCGGCCTTGACCCCGTCCGGCTCGACGTGAGGTCACGGCGTCTGGGCGACGGGTCGGAGGTCGTCGCGCTGCACGTGGGCGACCGCGCTCTCGTCGAGCACCCGGACACCGCCTTCAAGATCCAGAGAGGCTCTTTCAAGCTCGGGCAGCTGCCGATCGGGACTCTCAGGGGTCAGGACGGCGTCGAGGGACTCCTCTGGGACCCCCTGGTCGTTCCCGAGCTGAAGGTCGGCGACACCCTGATCCTGGCCGACGCCGGCTGGTTCACCCGGTTCAAGTCGGGTCATGAGATCGCGGTGAAGCGCCCGTCCCTGGACGACCGGTCCGCCCCGAGGGCCACCTGCACCCCGGACACCTACGCCGAGGACCCGGAAGAACACCAATGGTGCTGCCGGCCGCACACGGTCACCGAGGCCGAGTGGGCGGACACGCTCGCGGAGCGCCGGTCCCGCGGTGAGCTCAACCCGGAGATCTGGCCGCCGCTGGTCGACGAAGAGCGGTTCGACATCAGAACGCATGAGGTGGAAACGCTGATCGCGCCCACGCCCACCCCGGACGACCTGACCATCGACGACCTGGACTGAACCGCGATGACGATCACCTTCTCGGCCCCTGCCGCGCCGCCTGAGGACGCGCTCCATCACGAGTCCGCGGCCGAGGGGAACATCGAGGCCGCGCAGCGAGCCATCGCCGCACTCCTGTCGGCCCTCGAAGGCCTCGCCGACTACGAACGGATCCTGCTGCGCGCCGCCGCCGGCGCCGGAAAGTCCTACGCGCTCGTCCGCATGGTCAAGGAAGCCCTGGCCCATGAGAACTGCGCCCGGGTGGGCGTCACCGCCTTCGCGAACAAGCAGGTCTTCCCGCTCGCCGGCGAGCTGGGCAGAGAGCTGGGCGCCGCCCAGGTCTGCCTGTTCGTGGCCAAGGACAGGCTGCCCGACGTGCCGCAGGACGTGCTCGACCACGTCTCCATCGCGACCTCCGCCGGCGGAATCCCCGACACGTGTGTCGTGATCCTCGGGACCTCGCACAAGATTGGCGCGTGGGGGGAGCCACAGCGGTTGCTCGACCGCCTCGGCCCTGCCGTCAACGCCACGCTGCCGTTCGACGTGCTGTTCGTCGACGAGGCGTGGCAGCTTCCCCTCCACCGCTATGCGACGGTCGAGGGGCTGGCGCCGCTGTCCGTCGGCGTCGGCGACGTCGGCCAGCTGCCGCCGATCGACCCCGGCCAGAACCCCTGGCGCGGCGACCCCGGCTACAACCCCTACCGCGCCTGGCCGACCGCCTACGAGGACGACGAGAAGACCTTCGCCGTCGATCTCCCCGCGGTATGGCGCCCGACGGCCGCGCAGCTTCCCCTCTGGCGGGCCTTCTACGGCGACTGGGACCGGCTGGACTGCGTGGCGGCCGCGGGCGACCGGGCGATCGAGCTGCCGGCCATGACCGGGCCCGTCGCCGAGGTCTGGACGTCCGTCGCCACCGGTGCTCCCACCCTTCTCGAGGTCGACGGCCTCCCCGAACCCGAGGCGCCGGACATCGACCCGGACCTGCTCGGCGTGGTCGAGGACCTGCTCATGCCCCTTCTCGAGGGCGGGTTCGCGATCACCCGGCGACGGTACGACGGCGTCGGCAGGCCGCTGAACGAGGAACGGATCGCCTCCGACGTGCCGTCCGGGGACCCCCTGATCGTCGTCCTCGCCACGCGCAACCAGGCCGTGGACGACGCGACCGCGATGGTCGACCGCCTCACGGACAAGTACGGCCTGCCGGCGGGCGTGCTCCTCGCGTCGACCGTCGACTCCTGGCAGGGCCAGACCAACGCCATCACCGTCGCCGTCCACCCGCTCTCCGGAGCCGACCGGCTCGACGAGTTCAATTCGGCCTTCGGCCGGCTCGCCGTGACCTGTACTCGCGCCACGCATGGACTGCTGATGGTGGCCCGCGCCGGCCTCGACGACCTGCTGGGCGAAGCTCCGGCACGACCCGGCACGCCGCTCGGCGAGCCCGGCAGCCGATCCCTTCCCCGCCAGACCCACCAGCGGATCCTCACGACGTTCAGCCGTGCGACGTTGACACTCGGCCCCGATGGCGGTCGAAACACCCTCTAGCGGTTAGTGGCTGTGCGATTACTCAGTGTGATATTCGTTGGGACCGCACAGTTCCCAGACACCCGAAAGGGGATCCCGTGATCACGCGCGTTTCGCTGTCCGGCCTGACCCTGGCCGCCGCCATGGTGGGTGCCGGCGTCAGCCCGGCCTTCGCCGCCGCGGCTCAGTCTCCCGTCCCCGGCTACCACTGCCACATGCTGCACTCCCACGAAAACGGCGCCTGGATGGGCCAGGGCAACTGTTACCCGTTCCACGGCGCCGTGCACCGCGGTCCCATCCACGGTGTCTTCACCATCAGCGGCCGTACTCACGAGGGGGCCGAGAAGACCGTGACCTGCAGGGCACTGCAGGGGCAGCACTCCGGCTTCGCCGAGCTCCCGGTCTGGGTCCGCGGCTTCCACTGCGGCTAGTCCACGGCTGACCGGGCCCGGCTCCCCACTTCTACGGGTACGCCGACACAGGACCGGATCGCGAAGGTAGTCGGCCCGGCCGGGAGAAGCCCCGGCCGGGCCTTTATTCGTTCATCTCGTCTGGTCCGCGTTTGAACGCAGTGAGAGCCAGAGATCCTGCGCGCGGTGGTCCGACATCCCCTCCGGGCTGCGAAAGCCGTACCGGTACACGTGAAGGCCCGTCGTGAACGCCCAGTCGAGCCGCCACAGCGTGGGCCCGACCGAGGGCCAGGACGCCGGATAGAGCGAGCCGTCCGCGCGTACCGCGTCGCTCAGGTGGGACCGGAACCAGCCGACCTCTCCCATGGACGCGGTGGTGTTGAAGTCGCCGGCGATCAGCTTCGGGTTGTGGTTGGCCGCCACGTCGCGGCGCAGTGCGCTGTACTCGGCGGTGCGGTGCCGCACTCGGGTGTGCACGTCGCGGTAGAAGGAGGCGTGCAAGAGCCGCCGTTGGCCGAGCTGGACGGGGATGTGCACGTTGTAGACGGACAGCGTGCGGCCGCCGACGTCGAGGTCGGTGCGCAGCACCTTCCGCTTCTGGAACTGGGAGTACCAGGACGGGTCCTCGGGCCACGCCGTCGCTATGGGGGGAGTTGCGACGATCGGGTACCGGGAGAGCGTCACGAGCTCACCGCTGATCGCCATCTGGTAGCCGGGAAACGCCTGCCGAAGGCCGGCCACGTCGTCGACCGGCGCCGGCCCGTTGTTCACCCAGTGCAGGTACTCCTGCAGCACATAGACGTCGGCGTGCTGGGCGGTGAGGTAGCGGTAGAAGTGGGCGGGGTCATCGGTCTGGTCCCAGTACTCGGTGTTCCAGGACACGATGTGCAGCGCTCCGGCCGGCACCCGACCGGAGACCGTCAGTGCCCGTGGGTTCAGCCCGGCCTGGCCGAAACCGAGGATCAATGCCACCGCGGCGGCGCCGCCGGCGGCCATCGCCCACCGGCGCGGCCCGCGGAAGAGGCCCACCGCGGCCGCCGCGAGCAACGCGAGCGGCACCACCAGGTAGACCGGCGGAGGCACCAGGTCGGGCAGGACCCACAGCCAGAACCGTCCGCTGAACAGCCGGTGCAAGACGGCGATGGCAAGCCAGGCCACCGACATGGCGACCGCCAACCGTGCCGCCCAGCGCGGGAACAGTCCTGCGCGCTCCATCTGCACATTACCTCCACGAGCAAGTCGGCGTCCGGACTTGGCTTATTTATCACACATCAGTCAAAGAAAAGGTAAAACAAGGGTGGTAGGCATGCGTGCTCGGCGGTTCGCCATTCAATTCATGCATTTGCGGATGAGGCGGGTTCGTGCGGCTATTCTGGTACCTCGCCGGAAAGGTGCTCTCGGGTGCGCCCGGCGGAGGTTCGCAGCGGAACCTCCTTCAATACCCAGCCGATCACGAACACCAGTGCGGTGAACGGCAGGCCCCACCAGAAGATGTCTCGGATGGCGTCGGCGATGGCGGCGAGGACCGGGCCCTTTACCTGGGGCGCGACCTTCGCGAGCGCGTCCGGGTCGAGCTTCGCGCCGCCGCCCCGCAGCGCGCCGGCGTCCGGCATCCCGGACAGCGCGGCGGCCAGCCGGTTGTTGAAGATCGCGCCGAAGAGCGACACTCCGAACGCGCCGCCGATCAAGCGGAAGAAGTTCGACGTGCTGCTCGCCACGCCCATGTCGCGCTGCTCCGCGCTGTTCTGCGCGATCAGCATGGTCAGCTGCATCGACATCGCCATGCCGATGCCGAACACCACCATGTACGCCCCGGATGTGAGCTTCGTGGTGTGCACGTCGAGCCGGGTGAGCAGGTACATGCCGACGGTCAGCGCCGCCCCGCCCAGGATCTGGAAGATCTTGTACCGCCCGGTTCGGCTGATGATCTGGCCGACGAGCGGGCCGATGACGAACATCGGGAACATCATCGGAAGCAAGAGGATGCCGCTGTTCGTGGCGGACGCACCCTGGACGGTCTGCTGGTAGAGCGGCAGGAACGCCACGGTGCCGAACATCGCGAACCCGATGAGGAAGCCGTGCCACACGGCCACGCTGAAGTTCCGGTTCCGGAACAGCCGGAACGGCAGCATGGGCTCCGACGCGCGACGCTCGACGAGCACGAACAGCAGCGCCGCTACGACGCCGGTGACGGCAAGACCGATGATCTGCCAGGAGCCCCAGCCGTAGTGCGAACCGCCCCAGCTCCGCACCAGCATCAAGGCGGAGGCGGCGACGATCAGCAGGACCGCCCCCAGCCAGTCGATCTCGTGCTTGATCTTGTGGTGTGGCAGGTGCAGCGTGGTGGCGATCAGCGCGAGCGCGATGATCCCGGGCGGCAGGTTGATGTAGAAGATCCAGCGCCAGGAAAGGTGGTCGGTGAGGAACCCGCCGAGCAGTGGGCCGCCGATCGTGGCGACGCCGATGACCGGCGCGGCGAAGCCCATGAGCCTGCCGCGTTCACGCGGTGGAACCAGGTCACCGATGAGCGCCAGCACGCCGACGACGATGCCGCCGGCGCCGAGGCCCTGCAGGGCTCGGAACCCGATCAACTCAGCCATGTTCTGCGACAGACCGAGCAGCACGGACGCCACCAGGAAGATGACGATCGCCGACATGAAGATCTTCTTGCGTCCGTAGAGGTCCCCGAACTTGCCGTAGAACGGGCCGGACACGGTCATGGTCAGGAGGTACGCCGTGACGACCCACGAAAGGTGCTTGACGCCGTCGAGCTCGCCGACGATCCGGGGCATCGCGGTGCCGACGATCAGGTTGTCGAGCGATGCGAGCAGCATGGCGAGCAACAGCCCGGCCAGCACGAAATAGACGCGCCGGTCGGGCTTCGTGGACGCCGGGCCGACCGCCGCCTCCGTGGTGACCATCGTCGATCACCGCGTCCGGCGCAGGAGCAGCGGCACCGCTGTTCCGAGGCCGCTCTTGGCGTACTCCGCTCGGTCGTTCATTCGGGGGAACGGCTCCGCCGGCACCGGGACGTCGAGGAATTTGCAGAGCGGCTCCCATCCCGACTTGACGTCGAAGATCAGTAGCCGGCTGGCGGGAATGGTCTCGACGACGTCATTCGTGTGCGCCTTGAACAGCTCGATGGCGCGTTCCGGTGTCCGCTCGGCCGGTGATTTGAAGGTCTGCGATTCGATCGTCGTCTGAATGAGCTTGGCCATCGGAGCGTAATCCGTACCAAGCATCGACGACAGCAGGACGGCGGCCCGGCCCGGCAGCGAATTCATGCGCTGTCGCCGCGCGAACAGCGTCTCTTGGATGCTGCCCAGCCAGCGCTCCGGGTCGCGTATCGTGTGGATGACCTTCGCGTCTGGATAATACTCGGCGAGCTCCCGCCAGCGGGTGGAGACCGGACCGCCGACAAATGATTCATATCCGGCGAGCACCTCGTCCCAGTTCGCCGAGCCGGTTTCAACGGCTCCGAGCAACGGCCGGATCAGTTCGGGGTGCGCAAAAAGATCCACCGCGTGCAGGCACGGCCCGAAGCCGAGCCGCTCCAGCGCGGCCTTGATGGAGTTGGTCCCCGTTCGGCCGAGACCGGTACATACGACACGCACTATGGTCTACTCCTTGCTGGTGAATGGTCGCTCGGGTCATGGAAGCCGTACGGGCAAGGCCAGGGCGAGAGCGGCGAGTGCCATGGCCACGATGAGCAGGCGCGGCCGTATCGGTATGGGTGCTCGTATGGCACGTACAAGAGGTATGGCCACGAGCAGCATCACCGGTACGGCCACGTAGGCGAGAGGTGGCAGGAAGTCCAATGGCGTCGACGGCCACCAACGCCCGCTGAGGACGACGAGCAGCCAGACCGTCGCCGTACCGACGAGCACCCACGTCGCCCGGCACCATCGGCCGCGCGATGGCAGTGCGGTCCTCTGATCGGCCGCCGAGACATCGGCCTCGTCGATCTGACGTTCGATCTCCGATGACCGAGAATCGGCGGGCCGCGTCATGCCCCGGCCTCTTCCAGCGCGCCGCCGGGGGCGGGGTCGTAGAGCCGCCGGAAGGTGCCGGAGGTGAGCCACTGCAGTACGCCGGTCGCCGCCGCGGTCGCGATCGTCACGTTCACCAGAAAGTGGATCGCGACGAAGTATCCGAAGAAGGCGATCGACCGGCGGCGCGCCACGAAGGCGTACAGGCCCGCGTCGCACAGCACCGACGCGGCGAACAGCAGCGCCGGAACCGCCCACCAGACCGCGCCGAACACCACCGGGACCACCACCGACGCCAACGCGGCCAGCGCCGCCACGCTCCCGTACGCGCGCCACCGGGTCTCGAAGCCCTGCGCGAAGGCCTGCGCCCGCGCGTACAGCGGAATGCGCATCCGGCCTCGGTGGAAGAGCTTGCGCAGCAGTACGCGGAGGCTGTCGTCGTGATCGTGCCGGCCGCTGATGGCGGAGGTGAGCCGCAGGTCGTAGCGGCGGGACACGCGGTAGCCGTAGTCGACCTCCTCGGTGTGCCGCAGCCGGGTGTTGAACGGGCCGATCTCGTCGAAGACCTCCCTGCGCATCGCGCACATCGCGGGGAAGAGGAACGTGACGTTGCCTTCGCCGCTGATCGACCAGTAGTGGTACTGCAGCGCCCGGTACTCCTCGAGCAGGCTGTCGCGGATCAGCGGCTCCGGATCCTCGATCCCGCAGGTAACGCCGATCCGGGGATCGGAGCGCAGCTGCGCGACGGCGACCTCCACCGCGTCGGGCGCGATGGCCACGTCGGAGTCGATGAAGAACAACACCTCGCCGGCGGCGCGCGCCACGCCGAAATTACGTGCCGCCGCGCAACCCCCGTTGGCCGGCGTCGAGATCACAGAGACGCCGAGTCCCCGCGCGATCGCCACCGAGTCGTCCGTGCTGCCGTCGTCGACGACGAGGATCTCCAGCGGCTCGTACGTCTGGTTCTTCGCCGCGCGCAGGCACATGCCGAGCGTGCGGGCGTAGTTGTAGTTCGGAATGATGATCGACACCAGCGGCCGGTCGTCCGTGGTCATGCGCTTACACCACCTTGTCGAGGATCGTCTGCACGGTCGCCGGGCAGTGGATGCTCACCACAGCGACGTCACCTTCTCCTTGACGAACCGGGTGAGGAGCCGGGAGAGCCCGGTCTCGAGCACCTGGGCGAAGGCCTCCAGGAACTGCTCCACTTCGGCGGTCCCGCAGACCAGGGGCGGGGCCGCGACCAGCGGACTGCGGCCGTTGAGCGTGTAGTAGGTGTAGATGTCGTGGTCGCGGTAGAGCGCGTTGATGACCGCGCACGTGATCAACTTGGTGCGGAACAGCGGGTCACGGGCGATGCCCCCCGGCGCGAGCTTCGCCACCAGGTCGAGGACCTTCGGACCGCCGTCGAGGTGGATCCCGTACAGGGCGCCTGCTCCCTGCACGTCGGAGATGACGTCCGGGTGTTCCTTCCGGATGCGCTCCAGGCCGGGGGCGAGCACCTTCTCGATCGCCCGCGCGCGCTTCGGATAGTCGTCGTCGACCACGATGTTGATCGCCTCGATGGCGGTCGCGGTCTCTTCGCCGAAGCCGTAGTACGTGGTGCTGGTGCTCTGCAGCAGGGCGTCGGTGAGGCTGTCGTAGGCCTTGCGGAAGATCGGATCTCGGGCGATGAAGGCGGAGATCGACGATTTTCCGCCGCCGAAGCTCTTGGACGTCGTCACGATGTCGGGCAGCAGGCCCTCATACCGCATGAAGTAGAAGAGGCTGCCGGTCTTCCCCCACCCGGTGTAGATCTCATCGAAGATCAACACGATGTCCTCGGCCGTGCACAGCTCGCGCAGCCCCCGCAGGAACTCCTCGGAGCACCAGCGCATGGTGGAGGCGCTGAACGGTTCGATGAGAATCGCGTACACGTCGCAGCCGCCGCGTTCGGTCCGGGCCTCGGCGACGAGCCGCCGCACGGCGTCGAGATCGCCGTACGGGTAGGCGCGGACGCCGGGGATTCCGGGGAAGGCGAAATGGTTCTGCGCGCCGCCGGTGAGGCTGCCGCTGCCGAGCAGCTTTCCGTGGAAGCTGATGTCGGCGTGCAGGATCGTGTTCCGCTTGCCGTTGTGGTACTTGTAGGCCAGCTTGACCGCGCCCTCGACCGCCTCGGCCCCGGAGTTCGGGAAGAAGGACATGTCGAGGTCACCGGGCAACAGCTGCGCGAGATTGTGACTCAGCGCGGCGACATAGGGGGAGAAGTAGGTCTTGTGCACCTCCATTCGGTGACGTTCGGCGAACTTCTTCCTGGCGGCCAGGATGCGCGGGTGGTTGTGGCCGTGGTTGAGGACGCCGACCCCACCGGTGAAGTCCAGGATTCGGCGGCCGTCCCGGGTATATATCCACGGGCCTTCCGCACGCTCGACGAGTTCCTTGCCGAAGCCGAACGACGTCATGAGCGAGACCTGGCTTCGATTCACGAATTTCCGGTACAGCTTGTGCACCTCGGCGACGCTGAGTTGTTCGGTATCGTCGAGGGTGAGCAGCTCGCCCATTCGTTCTCCATCCCTGCATAGGCGTGTTCAGCTCTCGGAAAAACGGACCTCGTTAAAAAATGGCGTGGGCGAGGCCGGGATAATGGGTGTCGATCGTCGCCGTGCCGAGGAGGAGGGTCCAGAGCGCGAAGTCGGCGACGAGGACTCCGTCCCGCATCAGGGTCTCCACCGGTTCGCCGCCGCCCTGCCGCACGAGGATCAGTTGCAGGTAGCGCGAAACGGCGAAGAGCCCGACCGGGATCGACAGAAACGCGATGGCCTGCGCCTGCGTGCCGAATCGTGCGCCGGAGACGAGATAGAGGACGTACGCCATGAGCGTGAGCGCGGCGTTGAGGAGGATCAGCTGATCGACGAGTGCCACCGAGTAGCCCTGCAGCGATGGGCGGTGGCCGGCGCCGACGGTGACGAGTTCGTGTCTCCGCTTGCCGAGGCTCAACATCAGGCACAGGCAGAGGACACAGAGCAACAGCCAGCCGGAGACCGGTTCCCCGATGGCCAGGTATCCCTGGATCAGCCGCAGGAGGAACCCAACGGCGATCAAGAACACGTCCACCAGTGGCACGTGCTTGAGGCCGCGGCTGTAGACGGCGTTCATGCCGAGGTAGGCGAGGACCGGCCACCAGCCGATCTGCCGCCAGCCGATGAGTATCACGAAGAGCAGGCCCGCCAGCGCCGCGGCGTACAGCCAGGCTCCGTACACCGGAAACCGGCCGGCGGCGATGGGGCGCAGCCGTTTGACGGGATGCTGCCTGTCACGTTCCCGATCGGCGATGTCGTTCACGACATAGGTCACGCAGGACACGAGTGTGAAGACCGCGATCGCCAGGCAGACCCTTCGAACCTCCGAGGCCGACCAGCTTCGCGCCCAGAGCAGAGGAAGGGGAACGACCAACAGTGTCTTCGCCCACTGCCGCGGACGTGATACTGCGATCAGGTCTCGGACGAGTGAACGGGGGATGGGGTCCGGCGCGGGTGAGGCCCGACGTCCTTCGCGGACGGTCGGACCCGATTCGGCCGGGTCAACGGTATGCATCGCGGTCTCCGTGTGGTGGCAGGGCTGGAGGGCGTTGCTGAGAAGTCGCCGGGGAGAGGGCTCCGGGCCGGCAGGTCAGAAAAAGGCCTTGGTGAGCGCGAGCGCGCCTTGCCGCCATGCGTCCTTTGAGGTGGCGCCGGAGCTACGAGCCTGGTTCGCTTCACGCTCTTCTCTCCACCAGGCGAAGGTGCGCAGGATCGCGTCTTGGTTCGACCGCCGCGGCCGAAAGCCGAGTTGCTCCCGCGCGAGGTCGACGCTGACGTAGGAATCGGCGAGCAGCTTGTGAAGCAGCCGTCCGTACACCGGGGAAAGCCGTGCTCGCTCGAGCATGCGAAGTGCCGTCAGCGCCGGCTTGGCCGGGAGCGACACCACCCGTTTTCCGTGACCCGCGGCGTCGAGCACGGCTTGGAAGTCCTCGCGAAGTGTGCCGAATCGTTCGGCACCGATGTTGAACGTCCCCGCGACGCGGTGTTCGGGACCGCGCAGGGCGAGCACGACCGCGTCCACCAGATCCTCGATGTCCAGCATCTGGATGCGCACGTCACCGCGGCCGAGAACGGGGAAGTTGCGTCCTTCGTCGGCCCACTCGAACAGCATCGCGAACAATCCCATCCGGCCAGGGCCGAGAAAGGTCTTCGGACGCAGGATGGACAGGCATTGACCGCGGTCGCGGAACTGCTCAGCCACCTCCTCCGCGGAGGCCTTCGCGGTGCTGTAGACGTCCACTGGGCGGCGCGGATGGCTCTCCGGGGTCGGGACGAGTTTCGGTAGCCCGTAGACGGCAGTGGAGGAAATGTGGACCACTCGCGGAACGCCCGCCCGGTACGCCGCTTCCAGCATGTTTCGGGTGCCACCGACGATGACGCTTCTGATCTGCTCATCCGGATAGCTCGGCAGCGCCGCCGCAGTGTGCACCACGGCATCCGCACCCGCAACCGCCTTGGTCATCAGTGAGTCGTCGCGGACATCACCCGTAAAACATTCTCCCATTTCATGTGAACCGGGCGTCGCTTGCAAGTCCAGGCCGCGGACCTCATGGCCGTCGGCGGCCAATCGCCGCACGAGAGCGCCGCCGAGCATTCCGTTACTGCCCGTGACCAGGATTCGGTCCGTCATATCACACCACCTTCCTTTGTCGGTTCATGGCTCCGCTGGACGCCTTTGATGAGTTCACCCCGTGCTGCCTTATCGCCATCCGGAGCCGGTGTGCGATGCGCGCGCCCCCGGGCCGGCCGTGGCGGATTTCGGCTGACCCGCCGAGGCCTTGTTTCGGCTCACTCATAGCTGATGCCGTCGCTTGGCCAAATGCAATACCACTTTGGTGTAGTGTTCGTTCCTCTCTCTCATTTGCTGCGTCGTGTCAAGGGATACCTGGCTGTCTGACGGGTCACGACCCTTTCCTATCTCAGGGATTGTCCCGTATGAAGTGATGTGGACAATTGTGGTGACCGTTTTGTCCAGTTACAGTCAGTGGGGGAGTGACATGGGACGACGGATGCGATCGGTGGATCCAGAGTTGGGCCCGGTGGAGCGGTTCGCATGCGAGTTGCGAGCGTTGCGGGCTGAGGCGGGTGACCTGCCGTTCTGGAAGATGGCGCTCTCTTGCGAGGTGTCCAAGAGCGCACTCGCCGCCGCGACGGCCGGCTACCAGTTGCCGACCGAAAGGGTGGTGCGCGAGTTCGTACGGGTCTGTGGCGGCGACTGGACAAAATGGCGGGAACGGTGGCTGCAGACGGCCGCCGAGCTGGACGCGATCGCCGGCGATGGCGCTCCTGATCCCGTCGCGCCCGTCCAGTCGTCGCCGGAGACGGGCGGTGTCCCCGCACCTGCCACGGAGGGGGACCGGCCCGCCGGCCGGAGCCCACGGCGAGAGCCTCCGTGGCGGCGCGTCTGGCCCATCGGCGTGGCGGCGCTCGCCTTCGCGGGCGGATGGCTGCTGCGCACCCGGCTACGCAACCCGCCGGCGACCTTAAGGAGTGTCAACGCCCGGCGGTGAGGTCATGGCCGGCCATGACGGCGGCCCGGCCGGGAGACGTTCCCGGCCGGGCCGTATTCGTCGTCGGTGGTCAGCGCGCCGTCGCGCAGCCGTAGTGGAACAGCTGCGGTGCCGTCGAGGAACCGGCGGCGTTCGGCACCTCCATGCGCCCGGCCGCCCACACGTTCGTGGCGGAACCGGCGGAGACCGACGACAGGGTCGCGGAGTCGGCCGGGGAGCCGCCGGGTGCGGGCACCGCCGTCCACTTCTGCCCGTCCCAGTGCTCGATGAGGTTGGTGCCCCCGTTGCCCGGCGGTGTGGGCCCCTGCTTGTAGGAGCCGACCGCCCAGGCGTCCGAGGCGGAGATCGCGGCCACCGAGGAGAGCGTGCCGACCGGCGAGTCGCCCGGGACGGGCGCCGGAAGGACCGTCCACTTGGCGCCGTCCCAGTGCTCGGTCAGCGGCGCTATGCCGTTCGGGCCCTTCCAGGCACCGACCGCCCACAGGTCGTGGGCGGACGTCGCCGACAAGCTGGAGACGGTCCAGTTGCCGGCGCCGGTGGGCAGGGGCATCGGCACGACGGACCACTTGGCGCCGTCCCAGTGCATCGCGTCCTCGCCGCCCTGGACGCCGGCCGCGAGCCAGATGTCGTTCTTGGCCCGGCCGTACAGCGCGGTCACGACGGGGACGGCCGACGTCTGTGCGAGCGGATAGTCGACATACGTCCAGGACCTACCGTCCCAGTGCTCCACCAGGCTCGGGTGCAGGCCGTTGCCGCCGGTGGGCCGGGCGACACTGATCCAGGCGTCCGTGGCCGAGAACGCGGCGAGGCCGGTCACGGTCCCGCCCGGATCCTGCTGGGCCGGATAGCTCAGCGCCGGGCTGATCGTCCACCGGGTGCCGTCCCAGTGTTCGACCAGCGGGCTGAAGGACGCGCCCAGGTAGTACCCCGCGGCCCACCCGTCATCGGGCGAATCGAACTTCAGGCTGGTCAGCGTCGCCAGACCGGAGCCCGCGTCGATCGGGACGCTGGGGCTGTGGCTGCGCACCCATCTGGTGCCGTCATAGCGCTCAATGTCGGAGATGTTGTTGCCGGACGGATAGGGAGCCTGCGTCCAGGACCGGTCGGTGGCCGCGATCCAGACGCTGCGGCCGGAAAGGACGTCCACCGCGCCGATCGGGGCGCTGGTGTACGACTGACCGGAGTTCGACGAACTCAGGCTGAGCGCCTCGGCGTTGTTCGGCGCCTCGACGGCCGACCAGGTCGCATGGCACGAGCTCGCGGCACTCGCCGTTCGCGACGCGGTGGGCGTGTCCGCCGACACCGCGCCGGCCGGGACGGCGATCAGAGCGACGCCCAGCGACATCGCGGTGATGGCCGACCGCGCCGAGGCCCCGGGTTTCCGCCACGGAAGAATCCTCATGTTGAACATCTTTCGTTCGAGGCCTAGAAGGCGTCTGTGCCGTTGGGGGTGCCGAGTCCGGTCGGGCCGTCGTAGCCGCGTCCGGCCGTGCAGAGGTACGCCGGATAGCAGCCGGCGTTGGTGCCGCTCGTGACGTCGAAGAGCCGCGCGCGGTGGGCGTAGGGGTAGGCCGCGGCGTTCACCGTCGCGGCGTTTCCGGCGAGGGCGTAGACGGCGGCGATGATCGGTGACGACGCGCTCGTTCCGCCCACGGTGACCCACCCGCCGACGCCGTACGTGTCATGGACCGCGACGCCGGTGTAGGGGTCGGCCACGGCGGCCACGTCCGCCACCGTACGGTGCGTGCAGACCTTGTCGGTCTGCCAGGCGGGCTTGGCGATCTGGGTGGAACATCCGCTGCCGGCCCCCGCCCAAGCGGTCTCCTGCCAGCCCCGCGCGTTGTCCGCGGGCCACAGCGTCGTCCCGCCGACCGCGATCACGTGCGCGGACGCGGCCGGATAGCCCACGCCGAGCCCGGAGTCGCCCGATGACGCGGTGATGGCGACGCCCGGGTGGTCGAAGTGGCCCTCCATGTGGGCCACCCCCACGTACTCGGGTTCGCCGTAACTGTTGGAGATGGCGTTCGCGTGCAGCCTGGCGGCGGTGTCCACCGAGGCCCCCAGGCTCTCGTCCTGGTTGTCGTCCGCCTCGACCAGCAGGATGTGGCAGTTCGGGCAGACGGCCGAGGCCATCTGGACGTCCAGCGACTCCTCCAGGGCCCACCCGCTGTCGGGCGAGGGGAGCGGTGTGGCGGCGCCTCGCTGGTTGACCTTGTGGAAGCAGCCGTTGGCCTCCGTACACGGCGGGAGCCCGTACTGTCGGCGGTAGACCGCCAGGTCGGCCTCGGCGTTCGGGTCGTCGAACGCGTCGACGATCGCGATCGTCTGTCCGGCGCCGCCCTTCGCCGCCGACGTGAGACGGTACGCGGCCTGCAGATCAGCGGGCCCGTACCCGGCCGGGCTCGTCGCGGCCAGCGCCGGTCCGGCCGGTCCCGCGGTGCGCACCACCGCCATGCAGCTCGGGTGCCCGGGCGAGGGCGTGCCGCACGCGTTGCGTACGGACGGGGCCGCGGCGCTCGTGTCCGCGGGCCGGGGACCGGTGTCGGCGCGCGTGCTGCCGCCGGCGAGCAGGGCGGCCGCGCAGACGGCCGCGCCCAGCAGGACGCCGCGGCGTGGAGAATGACGTCGGTTCATCGGGGATCTCCTCACCGGCCGTGGGACCGGGCGGTGCCGGCGGACGTGGGCGGCAGCGCGTAGGCGCGGATGATCGTCTGGGACAGCGCACTTCCGGACGCGTCCGTCAACAGGGTGCGGAGTGAGACGTAGCCGGTGGAGGTCCCGCCCGCGGGTGGACCGGCGGGCATCGTCACCGCGAAGCCGCCGTGGTCTGCCCGTACGTCGCTGACCGCGGTCCAGGTCGCTCCGTCGTCGAAGGAGACCTCGACCGCCGCCTTCGTGACCGGCGAGGCGTTCGTCTCGTGCGCCTGGTGGTAGCCGGTGAGCCGGAACGTCTCCGGCCGGTCCGCCGGCGCCCGGCCCGACTGGTCGACGTCGAGGTCGTAGCCCGCGAAGACGAGCGGGAGCAGCGAACACCCGCGGGTGACGTCCGGACCGCAGTAGTCGAACGACGGGAGCCTGTCCGGCCGGTGAGCGCGCCGCGACGCGAACGTCCACACCGACTCCACCGTGGAATCCAGCGGCGACCCGGCCGGGGCGGGATGGGTGACCCAGTCGACCTTGTACGAGGCGCTGCCGGGGAGCATCGGGAAGATGCCGCCGGTGCGCGGCTGTTCCTGCGTCAGCACGCCGTCGCGGTAGAACTTCAGGTCCTCGCCCGCTCTCGGGAGATACGCCCAGTGGCCCGCCGCGTCGCCGTAGTCGGTGACGTCGAAGACCATGTTGTCGTCCTGCCGGCACACCGGGCACAGGAAGCCGTGCCCATCGGCGGCGGCGCTGGGAGCCACCAGCCCGGACTCGGCCGTGGGAGTGGGCACCAGCGGGCCGCGCAGCCAGCTCTCGCTCGTCTGGCGGCCGGGCTCGTACGCGCGGGCGGTGCCGACCACCGACGCCGCGGAGTCGTTGACGTCGTCGAAGACGGCGGGTTGCCAGACCGGAGAACCCGAGCCGCCGAAGTAGTTGGTGCGCGTCCCCGGAAGGGCGAAGTTGTACACGCTGAGGTAGGAGTCGTACGGGCTCCAGGCGTGGTGGGGCGCGAAGAACTCGGCCCCCTGGCCCGGCCGGTCGGCCGTGTAGTTCTCCTGGACCGTGGCGAGATCGCGGGCGCCGAGGTCGTGATCGAGCCGTTTCGGCACGCCGCCGTCGCTCGAGTAGTCCAGGTAGTAGGCGTAGGCGGGATTCGCGCCGAAGCCGCGACTGGGCGGCTCGAGCAGCCACGAATCCGCGAAGTGAAGAGTCCCGACGCCGTGCGCGCCGGTCGGTGTCGCGAAGGTGCGCAGATCCGGGTACTCCTGCCCGGGCCCGAACACCTGCAGCAGCTCGGACCGGCCGAACCCGAGGACGGTGCCCGCGAACTCCCGGCCGTCGGCCCCCTCGCGCGTGTAGCTGAGGCCGACCATCCCCGTCTCGGACGGCCGGGGCGTCTTGATCGTCATCGGTTCGGCGGTGCGCGCGTCGGCGGTCACCGACCGGTCCTTGCGGACATCGACGTCGGGCAGCGCCACGAACGTCGAGGTCTGGTACAGCGACGAGGCGACCGGCGTCCCGACGAACGCCTCGATGCTGTACCGGCCGGCCGGCACGCTCAAGGCGACCGGCTGGTCCGGGCCTGCCCAGCTGACGCTCCAGTAGTGCCGCAGGTCGTCCAGGTTCTGGACGTCGATCCGCGCGTATCCCGGCTGACCGTCCCGCTCGATGGCGTCGATCGTCAGCGTGTACAGCCGGACCCCGCTCGTCGCGGTCTCACCGCCGTCCGGCGTGCCGCCCACCGTCGCCCGTGGTGCGGCCTGGCCGCCCGCCGGCCGCGCGGCGTCACCGGATGCCGGGAGGAACGGTTCCGGCCCGGTCGGCACGGCGAGCGAGACGGCGTTCACGTCGTCCAGGCCACCGGCCTTCCCGGTGACTCTGGCCGGTACGCGTCCTGCGGGGACATGCCGGTCGGCGGCGAACCTGGATGCCAGCGCGGCGCCGAACGCCGTGGCCCGCGACTTGTCGACGCTGCCCGAGGTCGTCCTCCCCTTGATAGGGGTGGCGACTCCCGGCGCGGCGACCGGGTGCCGATCCGCCTTCCAGCCGACCGTGACCGGAATGGCCTTCTGGCGGGCGTCGTCGAAGCCGAGGCGGGTCAGCAGGCTGACGTCGAACAACCGCCGATCGAGCAGCGTTCCCAGGTACGGGCCCGCGTCACGCGGCACCACGTACAGGTCGCCGCTCACGGTGAACGTGTCGACCAGGGGCACGTCGCCCGACGCGCTCGGGCTGACGGAGACCTGCTGCCGACCGGCGGAGCCGCTGACGTGAACGCGTTCACCGGTGATCAGTGTCACGGTCGTTCCGCCGTGCGCGCCCGGGGCTGCGGCGACCTGGGCCGCGGACGCCGGCGGCAGCGCGCTCAGCGGGCCGGCCGGGTCGGCGGGCGCGGTCTTCTTGCCGGAGAGGGCCGCCGCGGAACCACCCCCACATGCCAGGAGCGCCGCCGCGAGCGTGGCGGAGAGCAACCAGCCCCTCTTCCGGCGTCTCGTCGGCCTCGGCGCCGTGCGCCCAGGAGGTTCTGACCAGTGCATGAACGGTGACTCCTTACCGCGCCCGATCGGTGCCCCCGCCCGTCCGGTGGAAAATGATCATCCGCAGCATGTACCGGAGATCCGGCAATTGGAAGATCTTGGTGTGGCGTGGATCTGCCGACGTCGTCTTTCCGCCAAGCGAACAGCGACGTCGCCCCGAGCAGGGCCGACCACCCGCCGGCGAGGCGCGCGCCGGCCCGTGGCCCGGGTCGCAGCCGGGGCACGGGCCGGTGGAGAACGGAGATCAGCAGGTGATGGAGGCGTTGCCCCAGTCGGCGTGGTCGTAGTCGATGCCGTCGCGGGCGTCGGTCACGCGCAGTTCCAGCGTGCGGGTGCCACCGACCGGAGCCGTGAGGCCCGTGGCCGCGCCGTACGACTTGACGTCGGTGTAGGTGATCAGCCGGCCGTCACCGTACACCGCGAAGCGGACGCTGCCCTTGCCGGAGCCGACCTCGGAGTCGATCCCGACGTCCGCCGTGAACCGGCTGCAGGAGCCGCCGAGCCACACATGCACGGCCGAGTCGGCGTGGGCCCCCAGGCCCTTGGCGTACGTCGTCGTGCCGATGGTCAGCGTGTGCCCGTCGCCCGCGGCCTGCTCGCCGTTCGACCGGTCGCGCTCCACCGGGCCCCAGCCATTGCTGCCGGCGAGCCAGGTGAGGTCGCTGACCTGGTACGTGCCGGCGGCGCGCGGGGCCGCCAGGGTCCCGGCCCGGGTGACGCGGTACATCACCACGCCGTGGCTCGGCACGCTCGACGAGATCGTTCCCGACGTGGTCGAGGTGCTTCCACTCCAGAGGTCCTTGAGACCGTACGAGCTGGACCCGCCCAGCCCGAGCTCGGCGGCGCTGGTCGTGATGGTGGCGGCCGATCCGGACCGGTTGAGGAGCACGGTGGTCACCGAGCCGTCCGACATCGGCTTGGCCCATACCTGCAGGCCGCCGCCCAGGTCGCGCATGCGGCGGCCCTGGGAGCCGCCCCAGTCCTGGTCGACGGCGACGACGTCGGGGTTGGTGATGATGGTCTTGGTGGCGGTGCTCATCGAGCGCAGGTCGTTGCCGAGGATCAGCGGGGCGTTGAGCAGCGCCCAGAGGGAGAAATGCGCGCGGTACTCGGTGTCGGTCATGCCGCCGTTGCCGACCTCGAGCATGTCCGGGTCGTTCCAGGCGCTGGGGTGCGAGAAGAGCTCCAGCCCGGCCTGCTGGTCCAGCAGGGAGGTCACGCTGGACCACGAGTCGCTGATGTCGCCGGTCGTCCGCCACAGGCTGCCGCCGCTGTCCGGGCCGAACACCCAGGGCGACTCCTCTCCCCAGTCGCACAGGCTGTAGACGATCGGCCGGCCGGTGGCCTTCAGCGCGTCGCCCATCGTCTTGTAGCGCTGGGCGGCGGGCCGGCCCTGGTTGTTGCAGTTGTCGTACTTGAGATAGTCGACGCCCCAGGCGGCGAAGCTGTTCGCGTCGGTCGTCTCGTGGTCGAGGCTTCCCGGCCGGCGCAGGTGGCCGTGCCGGCGGACTCGTAGACGCCGAGCTTGAGGCCCTTGCCGTGGACGTAGTCGGCGACGGCCTTGATCCCGGACGGGAAGCGGGTCGGGTCGGCCTGGAGATGCCCACTGGAGTCGCGGCTCGAGGCCATCCAGCAGTCGTCGATGTTGACGTACTTGTAGCCGACCTTGTCCAGGCCGTTCGCGACCATGGCGTCGGCGACGCCCTTGATCAGGGACTCGCTGATGTTGCAGCCGAAGTGGTTCCAGCTGTTCCAGCCCATCGGCGGCGTGAGGGTGGGCGTCACGGGAGTGGCCGCCCGGGCGGGAGGACCGAACAGGCAGGCCGCGGCGACGGCCGGCACGACGAGGGCATGAAGAATCCGACGCATGGCAGGGGCTCCAGGGGGTGGCGAGGGAATCGGGGCTAGCTGATCGAGAGGTTGTCGAACTGGTCGGTCTGGTAGCCCGCGACGCCGAAGCCGACCTGCCCGGAGGCGTACGTGCCGTCGGTGACGGTCCCCAGGGTGGCGCCGTCCAGCTTCGCGGTGATGGTGCTGCCCTGCATGCTGAGCGCCAGCGTGTGCCAGCGGCCGAGGCCGAGGGCGGTGGTCGTACCGTTCGCCAGGGTCGTGAGGGTGCCGCCGGTGTCGCGCTTGCCGAGCGTCCACGAGCCGCCGTCGCCCACGCGGAACTCGTATCCGGACTGCCGATCCTGGGGACGGGACTGGGCGCCCGCCCGGCCGACCAGCTTGACCGTTCCGGCCTGTTGCAGGTCGACGTCGACCGAGGCCGTGTAGTTCGTCCAGGCGGTGTCACCGACGAGGGCGTACGCGTCACTGTCCCCCTGCCACTCGATGGGCTTGACCGGGGCGACCTGTTGCAGGCAGTTGCCGCCGCGTCCGTTCAGGCAGGCGCGTACCTCGAACGCGCCCTGCATGTCGGACACGTACTTGGCCTCGGAACCGGACCCGTACGTGTCGAAGCCGTCGCGGTAGGGGAGGGCGAGGCCGTGCTGGGCGGGGCCCGCGGCGGTGCCCTTGGCCTGTCCGGTCGTGGTGGTGAGCGAGTAGATGGAACCGGGCTGCAGGGTGAGCTTGTAGCCGCCGCCGGACGGCGTGATGTCGGGCTGCCTGATGAAGTAGTCGCCCGAGTTCAGGTTCGTCGCCCACACGTGGACGGTGCCGGTGGACAGGCCGCCCGTGACGTTGACGTTGAGGGTGTGGGCGGTGCCCGCGCCGGCCGTCTCGACGATCGTGCTGTAGTCGGTGCCGTTCTTCAGCGTGACGTAACTGCCGTTGGAGCGGGCGCCGCCGAGGTATCCGCTCGCGGAGTCGATGAACCGCCAGCCGGGTTTGACGAACTGGGTGACCTGCGCCATCGCCCAGGTCTCCTTGCCGAGCCGGTAGGAGCCGGACCAGGGGGACGGCGCGACCGCGAGTCCGACGGTCGCGTAGGGCAGGTTGGGCGTGAGGGCGGCGATCACCGGCCAGTTGAGGTAGGCGGTCATCCTGCCGTCGATGTAGCCCCTGGTGATGGAGCGGATCAGCGCGGCGGCGCCGCCGTCGATGTCGAGGGAGCCGTTCTCGCTCGCCCACAACTGCTTGCCGGTGGCGAGCGCGTTCGCGGTCGAGTTGCAGGTCGTCGAGTCGGAGAGGTAGCCGCACGGATAGTGGACGCCCACGATGTCGACGGCGGCGTTGAACGCCGGGTCCTTCACCATGTCGTCGGCGACGCTCCAGCCGGTGTCGTCACCGACGACCTTGACGTTGCCGTATCCGCGGGCGGCGAGGGCCTGGTGGAGGTTCTCGTACCAGGTCTTGTCGTGGCCCTTCTCGTTGCGGCCGCCGAGGTAGTCGACGGTGAGGCCGTGGCTCTTCGCGCAGTCCAGCCAGGAGATCAGGTAGTCGATCGCGTCCTGCGACCACCAGTTGCCGCCGCCGATCCAGCCCGGCCCGGCCCACGCCAGCCCGTACAGCTTGATGTCGGGATTACGGGCCTTGGCCTGCTCACCCAGCCAGAACTCGTACCCGGCGTTGCAGTTCACCGTCCCGCGGGTGTGCTCGATGCTGGGCTCCGCGCCGTCGGTGGAGTTGGCGTCGCCGCCCACCTCCAGCTTGAGCAGCTGGACGTTCGCGCCGTAGTCGGGCTTGAACAGGTAGTCCAGGATCTGGGAGCGCTGCGGCTCCGGATAGTCGATCAGCAGCCGGCTGTTGCCGCCTCCGCCGCTGATCGCGCCGACGCCGTCGAAGACCCTTCCGTCACCGGTGCCGTTGATCGTGAGGCTGGTCGACGTGCTCGGCGGAATCCATCGCTGGTTGTTGTCACCGGGCGTCTTGCACGTCCAGAGCTGGACGATCGTGCCGTCCGCCGTGCCGTCCGCGTCGGCGTCCAGGCACTTGCCCGACTGGGTGCCGACGACGGTCTGGTCTGCGCCGAGGTTCCACTTCTGGTTCGTGCCGCCGTCGCACGTCCAGATGACGGCCTTCGTGCCGTCGGAGGTGCCCTGCCCGGACGCGTCGAGGCACTTGGTCGCCCCGCCGATCGTCACGCGCAGTTCGTTCGCGGACGTCGACGTCCACTGCTGGTTGGCGCCTCCGTTGCAGGTCCAGAGCTCCACCTGCGTCCCGTCGGTACTGGTGTTACCGGTAACATCCAGGCACTTTCCCGAGACCGGATTCAGCAGCTGGCTGTTCGTGACGGCCGCCTCGGCGCGCCCCACGCCGAGGAGAAGCACGCCGATCAGCACGAGAACGGTGGACAGGGCGAGAGAGGGACGGCTCCCTTTTCCTAACACGGCGCGCGGGGGAGCGGGCCGGCGCTTGCGGCCGACAGGGCGGAGGTGCGAAGAATTCGACGCATGGCGGGGCTCCAGGAGGTGAGCGAACGCGTTCGAATTTCGTGGCTGTCCTGGTTGTACCTGTTTGGCTGTGTTCGGACAAGGTGGAATTTGTGGCCGATTGCGGCCCGGTGCCGCGAACGTGCCGCGTCTCCACGCGGTGACGCGGCACGTCGGAAGCGGAGAGGTCAGGAGGTGCCGGGGACGGTGTCGGTGAAGGTCGTCCCGGCCGAGCGCAGGCCGGAGACCTGTGCGTCCACCTGCGCGGGCGTGAGGGCCTTGCCGCCGGCGAAGTAGACCCAGTCCATCTGCTCGCGCCACGTACGCGGCGTGCTGCTGCCGAGCAGCTCGCCGCTGATGAACCACTGGTTGAAGTCGATGGTCATGGCCTTGCGCGGGTAGTACTTGCCGCTGGTGGAGTAGTAGGGCGCGCCGTCGATGTAGTAGGTGACCGTGCCGCCCGCGACCGTCATGACCAGCGTGTGCCAGCCCTGAAGGCTGCGCAGCTCGCTGTGGTAGTCGTTGTCCTTGGACCAGGGGTCGTTGGTGTAGGTGTACCAGGTCGTGGCGTACATGCGGGGGCCGTCGTCGCCCCACCCGCCGTTGGGCAGGTACTCGAAGTCCAGTTCGCTGTAGGTGGGATCGTTGTCGCGGTCGAGCGGCGAGATCGTGTAGTAGGTCTGCACGACGTGATCGCCGTCAGGCCCGGAGACCGGGGCGTCCGTGAGGTAGACGCGGGCCGCGTAGGTGCCTTCGAAGAACTTGCGCTGGGTGGTGTCGACCTCGGCCTGGACGGTGCCCCCGGCGGTGCCGTCCGTCCTGGCGTCCAGCTGCATGAGCCTGTTGCCGGACGCGGCGGGGTCCGCGGGGAAGCTGACGGCGCCGGCCGACCAGGTGGCTCCGGGGACGCCGGGGCCGCCCGACGAGGTGCGGACCGACCAGCCGTGCGCGCCCAGCGCCGGGTCGGACGGTCCGCTGTAGTCGAAATCGTCGAAGAGCACGCCGCTGCCGCTCGGCGGGTTCGTCGGAGGGGTCGTGGGCGGGGTGTCGCCGGACGGCGGGACGCCCCACACGAGGGTCGCGTCCTGGTAGGCGGCGACCTTGTTCCAGGTGGTGTAGGCGCTCTGCGGGGCGAACGAGTAGTCGTCGCCCTGGTCGACCGGCTGCCAGTCGGACCGCCACAGCCGTAGCTGGATGTCGCCGGTGTCGGCGCCGGGCGCCAGGGTGCCGCCGGTGAAGGAGATCTGCAGGTAGCGGTCGGCCGTCGCGCTGGGCGCGGCCAGTTGGCCGACCGTGCCGTTGATCTTTCCGCAGCCGAGCACGGCCCAGGCGCACGCGAACCGGTAGGAGGCGCCGTCGGCCGTGAAGTAGTAGCGCAGCGTGACATGCGACAGGTCCACGGCCGAGGACGAGGTGTTGGTGATCTTGAACCAGGGCTCTGCCTCGTCCGCGGTCGTACCGGTGGTCCCGGCGCGGTACTGCACGGACAGGGCGGCGGACTCGGCGCGGCCGGCGCCCATCACGGCCAGCGCCGCGCCGCTGCAGCCGAGTGCCGTGGCGGCGGCGGCCAGGCCGCGCCACAGCGTACGGCGAGGTCCGGGGCGGGGGTGGGACATCGCGTTTCCCTTCAGGACGGGGACTGATCCCGAAACGGTCACTCAGCCTTACCAGTGGTCAGTTCCAGGCGGTTGTCCGACAAGGTGAACCGCTCTGAAGCTGGTGTCAAGTCCCAATATCCATCATCGCTGTCGGCCGTCTTGGCGATGGATATTGACTTACCAGTGGTCAGGTGTAACGGTCTGCGCAACGCCCTGTGAGGGGCTCGGGGGTGCGACGCGGGAGGAAGACCATGCGGACAACGCGGTTGGCCGTCGCCCTGGCCATGGTGGCGTTCATCGGAACGGCGTGTGGCGGAGGCGGCGGTAACGACGAGGCGCGGCGGCACTCCGGGGACCGGACGCTGACGGTCTGGCTGATGGACGGCGATCTGACCGACGCGACCGTCGCCGCCATCGGCCGCCGGTTCGAGCAGGCCACAGGCGCCAAGGTCCGGGTGCAGATCCAGCAGTGGGACAACATCAACACCAAGATCAGTACGGCGCTGTCCCAGGACGACCCGCCGGACGTGCTCGACCTCGGCAACACCGATGTGCCGCTGTTCGCCGCCAACGGCGGCCTCGCCGACCTGACCGCGCACCGGAGCGAACTGTCGGGTGGGCTGCACTGGCTGCCGGGCCTGGCGGGCCCCGCCACGATCGACGGCAGGCTGTACGCGGCGCCGCTGTTCGCGGGCAACCGTGCGGTCGTCTACAACAAGAGGCTGTGGGCCAAGGCGGGCATCACCCGGCCGCCGGCGTCGTTCCCCGAGCTCACCGCCGACCTCGACAGGCTGCGCAAGGCCCACCCCGCCCCCGACTTCTCGCCCTTCTACCTGCCGGGCCGCTACTGGCACGCCGCCCTGCAGTTCGTGTGGGACGCCGGCGGACAGATCGCCGACAAGAACGGCGGCAAATGGGCCGGGACCCTGGAGTCACCGCAGGCGCAACAGGGGCTGCAGACCTGGAAGAGCTTCCAGAACACCTACTCGGCCCCCGCGTCGCGCAACGTCGACAACCTCGAACCCGACCAGCGGGCGGTGTTCGCCGATGGGAAGGCGGGCGCGATCCTCGACACGACCATCGCGCAGATCGAGAAGGTCAAGCCGTCCATCAAGGGTGACATCGGCACCTTCCCCTTCCCGAGCCGGATCGCGGGCCGTACCCAGCCGGTCTTCCTCGGCGGGTCCGACCTGGCCGTCGCCGCCCGAAGCCGGCACCGCGACCTCGCCGTGGCCTACCTGAAGACCGCCGCCGGCCAGGACGTGCAGAAGAACCAGATCGTCGGGGTGGACGGCTGGACGCCGGTCTCCACCGAGCTGATCGACCAGACGCTGCCGACCCGGCCTCCGACGGCGGCGGCCTTCCTCACCGCCGCCCGGACGAGCGTCGCGACCCCGGCGACACCGGGATGGACGACCGTGGAGTCGGACAAGTCCATCAACGCCTTCTTCGCCGACATCGCCACCGGCCGCAGGACCGTGCCCGACGCCGCGAGAACGTTCGACGCCCACCTGAGCCAGGCCCTGGGCGGCCGGTGATCGCGGAATGAACGCCGTGAGAACCCGTGCCGGGCGGGCGGCCCTGCCCGCCGAGCCGGTCTCGGCAGGGCCGCGCCCCGCGCGGCGGCGGAGTCTTCGCCGCGGCGACGCGGCGCTCCCGTACGCGCTGCTGGCGCCAGCCGCGCTGCTGTTCGCCGCCATCCTCGGCTACCCCCTGGTCCGGCTGCTGGTCATCTCCGGACAGGAGTACGGGCTGCGGTCGTTGTTCACCGGCCGCACCCGGTGGATCGGATGGGCCAACTACGCGTCCATCCTGCGTGACGACCGGCTGCCGGCCGTGCTGGGCCGCACGCTGGCGCTGTGCGGGGCGCTCGTGGCCGGCACCCTGGTGATCGGTCTTCTGGTGGCGCTGCTGATGACCCGGCTGGGCCCGCGCATGCGCACCACGGTGACCCTGGTCCTGATCACCGCCTGGGCGATGCCCGCGGTCGCGGCCACCCTGGTCTGGCAGTGGCTGTTCCAGCCGCTGTACGGGGTGGTGAACTGGTCGATCACCCGCCTCGGCGCCGGCGACATGACGCAGTACGACTGGACGGGCCGCCCGTGGTCCGCGTGGGTGCTGGTGTGGACGCTCGTGGTCTGGCAGTCGGTGCCGTTCGTCGCGTTGACGATGTACGCCGGGCTCAGCCAGATCCCGGCCGATTACTACGAGGCCGCCGCGATCGACGGCGCGGGCCCGCTGGCCCGGTTCCGCGCGATCACGCTGCCGTTCCTGCGGCCGATCCTGCTGCTGGTGACGGTCCTGTCGATCGTCTGGGACTTCAACGTGTTCAACCAGATCTGGATCCTCACCCAGGGCGGCCCCGGCTCGTCGACCACGACCCTGGGCATCTGGGCGTTCGCTCGCGCGTTCAGCGCCGGGTCGTTCGGTGAGGGCGCCGCCATCGCCGTGGTCGCGGTGCTGGTGCTGATGCTCATCACCGCCGGACACGTTCGCCGGCTCGCGCGGAGCGGAGAAGCGACATGACCGGAGGACGCCCGTGAACCCTCCCCGTACGCGCGCCGCCCGGGCCGCGCTCAACGCCGCCGCGACGCTGTTCTGCCTGGTCTGGGCCTTCCCCGTCTACTGGATGGTGACCACGGCGTTCAAACCGGCCGGCGACATCCTCACCTCGCGGCCCACGTGGGCGCCGTGGCCGCCGACCCTGCACAACTTCGTCGACGCCGTCGGCCGCCCGCACTTCCTGGCCTACCTGAGCAACAGCCTCGCCGTCGCGGCGGCGGTGGTGGGGCTGTCGATCGTCGTGGCCTTCCTGGCGGCCGTCGCGCTGACCCGGTTCCGGTTCGCGGGTCGCCGCACGTTCCTGGTGACGGTGCTGGCGGTGACCATGGTGCCGCAGCCCGCGCTGCTGATCCCGCTGTTCCTGAGCCTGCGCAGCCTGGACATGCTCAACAGCCTGATCGGGCTCACCCTCACCTACGTGGCCTTCGTGCTGCCGTTCACGATCTGGACGCTGCGCGGCTTCCTGCTCGGCGTCCCGGTCGAACTCGAGGAGGCCGCGTTGGTCGACGGCGCGAACCGGGCCACCGTGATCCGCCGCGTCCTGCTGCCGCTGGTGCTGCCCGGCGTGATCGCCACCAGCGTGTTCGCGTTCATCACCGCGTGGAACGACTACATCTTCGCCTACGTGCTGATGAAGGACCAGGCCAAGTACACCCTGCCGGTCTGGCTCGTGTCGTTCAGCACCCACACCGGCACCGACTACGGCGGGCTGATCGCCGGCTCGACCCTGTTCGCGCTGCCGGTCGTGGCCTTCTTCATGGTGCTGCAGCGCCGGCTGGTCGCCGGCATGACCTCGGGCGCGGTGAAGGGATGACCCGGCCGAGACACCGGCCCGGGAACCTCCACACGGAAGGGCTCACCGTGATCATCCCCCGTCCCACCCGGTTCGCCCGCCGTCCCGGCTGGTTCACGCTGCCCGCCGTGCCGCACGTGTCGGCCGGTCCCGGGGCCGAGCCCGCCGCCGAACTGCTCACCGGGTACCTGGGCCCGGACCGTCCGCGCGGCGGCGAGGGGCCGGTCATCCGGCTGGAGCTGGATCCGGGCGCGGCGGAGTCCGCGCCCGAAGGCTACGACCTGACGATCACGCCTGAGCGCGTGGACCTGCGCGCGCCGGCGCTCGCGGGCCTGCGCCACGGGGTGCAGACGCTGCGGCAGCTGCTGCCTCCGGAGACGATGGACCCGGCGACCGCCCCCGCCGACGCCTGGCGCTGGCCGTGCGTGACGGTCACCGACCGGCCCCGGCTGCCCTGGCGCGGCATGATGCTCGACGTCGCCCGGCACTACCTGCCCACCGGATACCTGTTCGACTTCGTCGACCAGCTCGCGCTGCACAAACTGAACGTGCTGCACCTGCACCTGACCGACGACCAGGGCTGGCGGATGGAGATCGGCGGACTGCCCCGGCTGACCGAGATCGGGGCATGGCGCGCCGAGTCGATGGTGGGTCCCGCGGGCGGCGACCGGTTCGACGGCCGTCCGCACGGCGGCTTCTACTCCCGGCGCGACCTGCGCCGGCTCGTCGCGTACGCGGCGGCGCGCGGCGTCACGGTCGTCCCGGAGATCGAGATGCCGGGGCACGCCCGGGCGGCCCTGGCCGCCTATCCCGAGCTGGGCAACCTGCCCGGGCGTACGCTGCCGGTCTGGACGAGCTGGGGCGTCAGCGAGGACATCCTCGGCGTGCACGACGCCGCGTTGGAGTTCTGCCGCCGCGTGCTGGCCGAGGTGACCGACGTGTTCCCCTCGCCGTACGTCCATGTCGGCGGTGACGAGTGCCCGACGGTGCAGTGGGAGCGAAGCCCCGCAGCCCGTCGGCGGGCCGCGGAGGAGGGCCTGGCCGGCCCGCGCGAACTGCGCGCCTGGTTCCTCGGCCGGATGCGCGACTTCCTGGCCGGCCGCGGGCGGGTCGCGGTGTGCTGGGACGAGAACGGCCGGTCGGCCGGGGAACCGCCGCCCGGCATGGTGCTGACCGCCTGGCGCGAACCGGTGCACGGCGCGGAGGCGGTCGAGCGCGGCCACCAGGTCGTGATGGGCCCCCACCAGGCGACCTACTTCGACTACCCCCAGAGCGACCGGCCGGACGAGCCGCAGGGGCAGCCCGGCCGGATCGTCACCCTCGCCGACGTGTACCACTACGACCCCCTGGCAGGGGGACTGCCGGTCGCCGATCCGGACCGGCCGGGCACACCAGGGGTGCTGGGCACGCAGGGGCACGTGTGGACCGAGTTCGCCCCGACCCCCGGGCATGTGGCCTACCTGGCCTATCCGCGCATGTGCGCGCTGGCCGAGGTCGCGTGGTGCGCCGGGCCGCGCGATTTCGCCGACTTCCGCCGACGGCTGGCCGCGCACACCCGGCGCCTGGCCGCCCCCGGCACACCCGCGGACGGCCGGTCCCCGACGCCGCGCGCCACCACTGGGACCATAGACGGGTGAGCGCACGCACCCCCAGTACCGCCGGGCGGGTCGGCACGGCCAAGCGCGATCGGGTCCGCCGCCACCTGCTCGACCTCATCGAGAACTCCGGCCCGGGCACCGGCCTGCCGTCCGAACGCGACCTGGCCGAGCAACTGGGGGTGTCCCGGCCCACCGTGCGCGCGGCGATCGAGGAGCTCACCCGCACCGGCCTGCTGACACGCCAGCACGGCCGGGGCACCTTCACCAGCCCGCACAAGGTCACCCAGGAGCTGTCCGGCTCGACCAACGCCTTCGGTGTGCCGCCCGCCGAAGGGCAGTGGACCAGCCGGGTGACCGAGTTCGCCACCGCGCCGGCGGGCGTGCCACGCGCCGGCTGGAGATCGACGCCCACGCCTCGGTCCTGCGCATCACCCGGATCCGCCTCGTGGACGGCGATCCCATCGCCATCGAGCGGCTGGAACTGCCCGCCGCGCTGGTGCCCGGCCTGACCCCGGCCGACATGGAGTCCGGCAACTTCTACCGGCTGCTTCGCGAAAGGTATGAGATCGCCGTCGTGGAGGCGGTGCAGACCATCGAGCCGACCGTGACCAACCCCGAGCAGGCGGACCTGCTGGACGTCCCGGTCTACGCGCCGGCCCTGCAGTTCGAGCGCACCACCCGGGACCACACCGGCCGGGTGGTGGAGTTCGCCCGCTCGGTGTACCGGGGCGACCGCTACCGCATCACGTCCAAGCTGCGCTTCGACCCCAGCTCCGGCTGAGGTGGCCTCCGCGCCGGTCTCATCAGGTGGGGCAGGGGCGGGCCTTTCCGTTCGCCGAGGCCGGCACCCGCGGCCCGGTGAACGCCTCGTGGAGGCGGAGCCAGGCGGAGTCCGGGGCGTGCGCCTCCGTCAGCGCCTCGCGGACCGCGCCGGCCACCGGCGGCACGTCGAGCACGTGCGGCCGGGCAAGCGGGGCGACCTCGTGGAGCCGCCGGCGAATGTGGTCGTGCAGGAGGACCTGGTCGTTCTGCAGCGTTCCGCCGCCGAGCACCACCGGTGTCGGGGTGCTCAGCAGGTCGAGCCGGCGCAGCAGCGCGGTCACCATCGTGACGATCTCGTCGCCGAGACGCGTCACGATCCCCCGCGCCACCGCGTCGCCGCCGTCGGCGGCGGCGGCGAACACCAGCGGCGCGAGGGCGAGCAGTTCCATGGCGGAGATCTTTCCGGCGGTGACGGCCAGGGCGACGGCCTCCACGGTCGGCAGCCCGAAACGGCCCGGAAGGACCTCCCGGAGCGCGGTCGCGGGACCGCGCCCGTCACCGGCGCGCACCGCCGCGCCCAAGGCCGCTCGCGCGACGCCCATGCCGCCGCCCCAGTCGCCGGTGATGTCGCCGAGCGACAGGAAGCGGGCCGACCGTCCGTCCGGGTGGACCCCGACGGCGTTGATGCCGGCGCCGGACACCACGGCCACGCCCCAGCCCTCCGGCGCACCGGCCCGAAGGATGGCGAGCGTGTCGTTCCGGACGAGGATCCGCTCGGCCACGCCCAGCTGTGACAACTGCCGCAGCGCCTCCTGCTCGTCGTCCGGAACGTCCACATTGGCCAGGAAGTACGCGCCGACCGTGACGGCAGCGGTTTCCGGCAGACCGGCCTCGGACAGTCCCCGGCGCGTCAGGTCGGCGAGCTGTCCGCCGGTGACCGCCATGCCGTCGGTGTGCGGGCGCGTGCCGGTCCCGCGCACCCAGGCCAGCAGCCGCCCGTCGGTGTCCGCGAGCACGAGGTCGGTCTTGGAGTTCCCGCCGTCGACGCCGACCACGAGGTCAGCCATTGACAGACTCCTCGGGGAAGAACCGTGGCAGGTACGAACGGTTGGCGTCCAGGATCGCGTCCGACATCGGCGCCGCGAGGTCCCACTGACGGACCAGCGGGTTGGCGAGCAGCGCCCGCCGGGCCACCGACCGGTCGCCGGTCAGCGCGGCCTCGATCGTGAGGGTCTCGTACGCCGTGACGGCCTGGACGAGTCCGAGCATCTCGGGCGGCAGCGGTGGCACCGCGACCGGGCGTGGACCGGCGGTGTCGACGTGCGCGGGCACCTCGACGACGGCCTCGTCGGGCAGGCCCTCCAGCACTCCGTCGTTGCGCACGTCCACGTAGTGGTGCGCGCCGTCGCCGGTGAGCAGGCTGGTCACCAGGGCCGCCGCGGCCTCGCTGTAGTACGCGCCGCCCCGGCGTTCGAGGATCTCGGGCTTGTGGTCCAGCTCCGGGTCCTCGTAGAGGGCGAGCAGCTCCCGCTCGATGGCCTGGACCTGCTCGGCCCGGTGCGACCCCGCCCGTTGCCCGGCCAGCTCGTGGTCGGTGCAGTAGAAGTAGTGCAGGTAATAGGACGGGATCGCCTTCAGGTCGCGCAGCAGCCCGGCGGGCAGGCGCACCTCCTCGGCGATCTCTGCGAGCGCGTCGCCGGACAGCAGCCCGGGCAGCCGGTCCTCGCCGTCCACGGTGATCGAGCGGATCCACGACAGGTGGTTGAGACCGGCGTGGCCGAGCCGGACCCGGTCGGCGTCGACGCCGAACCGGTCCGCCATGCTCCGCTGGAACTTGATCGCCACGTTGCACAGGCCGACCGCCCGGTGCCCGGCGTCCAGCAGCGCCCTGGTGACGATGCCGACCGGGTTGGTGAAGTCGACAATCCACGCGTCCGGCTCGGCCCGGTGGCGCACCTCCGTCGCGATGTCGAGCACGAGCGGCACCGTGCGCAGCGCCTTGGCGAAGCCGCCCGGGCCCGTGGTCTCCTGGCCGATCAGACCGAACTTGTTCGGCAGCGTCTCGTCCGTCAGCCTGGCCGCCTGGCCGCCGACGCGCAGCTGGATCAGCACCGCGGCCGCCCCGTCCACGGCCTGGGCGAGGTCGGTCGTGGTGGTCAGCCGGCCGGGGAAGGCGTGCCGGGCGAGGATCCGCCCCGCCAGGCCGCCGACGACGCGGAGCCGCTCGGGGTCGACGTCGTGCAGGACCAGCTCGTCGACCGCGAGCACGCCGGCGCGCCGGGCGAAGCCCTCCACGAGCTCGGGCGTGTACGTGCTGCCACCGCCGACAACGGTGATCTTCACTCTTACTCCAAAAAGTTCGCTCGGGACGGTCCGCCGTGGCGGCGGCCGTCACCTCTCAATGCCGGGTCAGCCCTTGATGCCGGTCAGCGCGATGCCCTCGACGAACACCTTCTGCGCCAGGAAGAACAGCACCAGGACGGGCAGCAGGAACATCAGCGACGCCGCCATCTGCAGCTGGTACGCGTTCTGGTGCCCGCTCTTGGCGAGCTGGGTGAGGGCGACCGCGAGGGTCTGGCCGCTCTGGCTGTTACCGGTGTAGAGCAGGGGGTTGTAGAAGTCGTTCCAGGCGTACAGGAACGAGAAGAGCCCCACGGCGGCGATCGCCGGCTTGGTCATGGGGATCATCACCCGCAGGAGGATGCGCAGCTCGCCCGCGCCGTCGACCCGCGCCGCCTCGGTCAGCTCGCCGGGGATCGTGCGGAAGAACTGGCGCAGCAGGAAGATGCTGAACGCGTCGCCGAAGAACGACGGGACGATCAGCGGCTTGAGCGTGCCCACCCATCCGATGTGCGAGTAGAAGACGTACAGCGGCAGGCTGGTCACCTGCGCGGGCAGCATCATCGCGGCCAGCACCACCAGGAAGAACGCCTCCCGGCCCCGCCAGCGCAGCCGGGCCAGCGCGTACGCCACGGGCACCGATGAGACGACCGTGCCGACCGTGGACAGCCCGGCGTACAGGATCGTGTTGAGCAGGTCGCGGCCGAACGGCATGGCGCTGAAGACCCGCCGGAAGTTGCCGAAGTCCCAGGGCGACGGCCACAGCGACCCGGTGCCCGCCTGGTCCTGCGTCATGAACGCGGTGAGCATGCTGATCATCAACGGCAGCAGGAAGCAGAGCGCGACCGCGACGGCCGGCGCGTGCTCGGCCAGCCGGTACAGCAGGCGACGCCCGATCGGTGGCCTGGGGCGGCCGAGCGCGGCCCGGCGCCCCGTCATGCCCGCGGCGGTCACCGGTCACCGCCCGAGTAGTGCACGAAGCGGCGGGAGGCTCGGATGAACACCACGGTGGCGGCGAAGATGGCCAGGAAGAGCAGCCATGCCATCGCCGACGCGTACCCGGTCTTGAAGTACGAGAAGCCCTGCTGGTAGAGCTCCGTGGAGTAGAACAGCAGCGACCTGGCCGGGTAGCCGATCAGCTCGTTGCTGGACGCCTCGACGTTCGCGGAGCCGGAGACGACGAACGCCTCGGTGAAGTACTGGAACGCGTAGATCATCCCGGTGAGCAGTGAGAAGTAGATCACCGGGGAGAGCGCCGGCAGCGTGATGCTGCGGAACTTCCGGATCGGGCCCGCGCCGTCCAGGTCGGCCGCCTCGTACAGCTCGCGCGGCACGTCCAGCATGGCGGCCGAGAAGATCACCATCGTGTTGCCGGCCGCCCAGAGCGCCATCAGCACGAGACTCGGCTTGGACCAGGCGGGGTCGGAGAACCACCCGGGCTCGCCGATGCCGAGCAGGCCCAGCAGCTTGTTGAGCGGCCCGACCGGGTTGAGCAGCACGATGAACGACAGCGCGGCGGCCACCGGCGGCACCATGTGGGGCAGGAAGAAGACCGTGCGGTAGACGTTCCGGCCGCGCTTCACCCGGGTGATCAGCCAGGCGGTGAGCATGGCCCAGGCGGTGCGCAGCGGCACCATGATCACGACCATCCACACGGTGTTGCGCACCGCGATCCAGAAGTTGTCGGACTGGGTGAACAGGGTCCGGTAGTTGTCGAGCCCGACGAACCGCACGGGCCGGTACGAGCCGGCCTGGAAGTTGGTCAGCGAGTAGTACAGCGTCGCGACCACGGGATACAGCACGAAGGTCGCGAGCCCGATCACGAACGGCGACAGGAAGGCCAGCACGACCCACCAGCGGGTCTTGCTCGGATGGCGGCGGCGCTCACCCCGGGCGGGGCGCCGCGGCGCCCCGCTCACGGTGCCGGCGCCACGAGCGACGGTGGTGGTCATCCCTAGTTCCCCGCCTGCGCGTTCGAGTTGTCGATCTTCTTGGCGATCCCGGCGAGACCAGAGGGCAGGTTCGCCACCTTGCCCTGCTCGTACTGGAGCAGGAACTCCCGCCACGTGTCCATGTCCTCTTCACCGGCCGGGGTGAGCGTCTTGTAGTACGAGCCGGGGTTCTTGAACATGTCGACCAGCGGCTTCCAGTGCGGGTCGTTCGCCTTGTCCCAGCTCTGCAGCGACGCGAACGTGCTCGGGATGTTCGACACGGTGTCGGCCAGGGTGTTCAGGAACGTCGTGTCGGTGGTGAGCTGCTGTAGGGCGAAGAAGCCCTCCTGCTTGTGCTTGGAACCGGAGGGAAGGTACGCGACGGTGCCCAGAGTGTCGCCCGCGCCGTACGCGCCCGACGCCGCGTCCAGCATCGGCATCGGCGCGATCCCGTAGTCGAGGCCCTTCTTCGCCGCGTCGATCTCGCCGATGTGCCACTCGCCGTCGAACTCCATCGCCGCCGCGCCGGTCAGGAAGGGGTTGCTCGTGTCGTCGGCGTGCGGCTGGTACCGGCCGACGAACTTCTGCACGTTCCCCGGCCCGTACGAGTCGCCGAGGTTCTTGTCCCACTGCAGCAGTTGCTGCCACTTCGGGTCTGCGGCGAACGTCGCCTTCCCGTCGGCGCCGTAGAACTTCGTGCCGCTCTGCACGCCGGTGTAGATGTACCGGTTGGCGTTGTAGTCGGACCGGGAGACGAACCCGTACGTCTTGACGGAGCCGTCCGGGTTCTTCACCGTGAGCTTCTTCGCGTCGGTGGCCAGCTCCGACAGCGTCTTCGGCGGCGTGGTGATGCCGGCCGCCGCGAACATCTTCTTGTTGTAGTACAGCCCGAACGCGTCGGTGAGCAGCGGCAGCGCGCACTGCTTGTCCTGGTACTTCGTGTACACCAGCGTCGCGGCCGGGAACGTCGCGGTGGTGTTCACCTTCGCCGACGACAGGTACGGGCCGAGGTCGGCGACCGTGCCGTTGGCGCAGAACTTGCCGACGTTGTCCGGCGCCGACGCGACGAAGACGTCCGGCGGATCACCGGCGGCGACCGCCTTGGCGAACGCCGCGTCGTCCTTGTTGGGCACGAACTTCACGGTCAGCCACGGGTACTTCGCGTGCAGGCGGTTCAGCGCCGCGGTGAACGCCGCCACCTCGTTGGGCAGGTGGTTGAACGTCCACACGCTGATCGTGGTCGGGGCGTGCGAGGCGCCCGCCGAGATCGCGGTGGTCGGCTCCGACGACGCGGGCCCGCTGGATGTGCAGCCGGCCAGCAACAGTGCGGCAGCCGTGCCCGCCACGGCCCCGGTGGTAAATTTGAACACTGATCGTCCTTCCTCGGTAATGGCATTCGCTGGGTGACGGGTCGGTCATCGCTCCGGGCGCTGCAACGCCCAGGCGTCTCTGGTGGCGGCGCCGTCCGGCAAGACGGCGCCGCCGCGGCACGTCAGGACAAGGTCAGGGGCGCCTCCATCGGGCCACTCGGAGCGGTGGCGGCCGCGTAGGTCGACTCGCGGGCCAGATCCGACGCCATCGTCGTGGCGCCGATGAGCTCCGCGCCCGGTCCGAGGTCGGACGCGACGATCCGCGGCTGGAAGATACTGAAGTCCTCGAGGTGCCGGGCGACCGGCGCGAGCAGCAGATCGCCGTTGCCGCCGATGGCGCCGCCCAGCACGACCAGGGCCGGATCGATCAGCGGCACCACGCAGGCGATGACGTACGCGATGCTGCGGGCGGTGTCGTCCACGATCCCCGCCGCGGTCGGGTCGCCGCCGCGGGCCAGCTCGAAGACCGTGCGCGGGGTGCCGTCACCGGGCAGTCCCAGGCGGCGTGCCTCGGCGCTGATGTACCGCGCGCCGATGTAGTCCTGCACGAGGTCCCGGCGCTGCCCGGGCGGCGCGATCATCCGATGGCCGGGCAGGTAGCCCGCCTCGCCCGCCACACCGGCCGCCCCTCGCCGGACGCGGCCGTCGACCACCATGCCCAGCCCGAGGCCGACGCCCAGGCTGACCAGGACGAAGTCGTCGACCTCGGCCCCGTGTCCCTGCCTGCGCTCGGCGAGCGCCGCGAGGTTCACGTCGTTCTCCAGGATCAGCGGCGCCGGGATGACGCGGCCGAACGCCGGGCCGAGCCCGCGTCCCGAGTCGGGCAGGCCCTCGGCGTACGACAGGGCGCGGCCGTCGGGCCCGACGACGGCCGGCACGCCCATCACGACCTGGCCGACGGCCTCCAGCGCGATGCCCATCCGGCCGGCGAGGTCCTCGCACATCGCCAGGACCCGCTCGATGAGCGCGTCCCGGTCCGAAGGGCTCTCCTGCTCGGCCCGCGCCCGTACGCTCCCGGTGACGTCGGCGATCGCGGCACGGATCTTCTTGTGCCCGATGTCCACGCCGATCGCGAAAGCGCAGTCGGCGTTGACCTCGTACAACGCGGGCGCCGGCCCCTTACGGCCCGTCTCCGGGCCCACTTCACTGATCACGCCGCGCTCGAGCAGCAGGCTCACCGCGGCGGCCACCGTCGGCCGGGACAGGTCGATCCGGCCCGCCAGGTCGGTGGTGGTGATCGGGTGACCGGCCCGGTGGATCGCCTCCAGGACCGCACGCCCGTTGAGCAGACGCAGCAGGCGTTGCGGTCCTGCTGGATACCGTTGGGCCACCTGGACACCCCTCCCTCAACTGGGCGAACTTGTTAGAAAGAAAGTTGTTTACTTATACGCGCACACACCACCGTGAATCAACCCCTTGCCGCTCCCTGCTCGGCAGGTCCCTTGCCGCAGTGCCGGGGCGGCCTCCGATCGCAGCCAGGGCCGTACCGCCGCTGGACCGCTGAAGTCGCCGATACGCCGGATGGCTGGGACCCGGTACCTCACGCCCGGTTCACCGCGCCGAGTCGATCCGGCAACGCATGATTAACCCGTGCGATCTTTACTGGCGCCGAGACGATCAGGGGAAGCTGCAGAATGCCGCGAGACGGAGCAGGTCGCCGCCTGTCACCCACTGTGGTCGCCTTACTGACGCCGGTGGCGCTGGCGGTCGCATGCGGACCACGGTCGGGTAACTACAACTGTCAGCCGCCCGTGCTGTCCTTCCATGTGAACGGCCGTACGTACGCGGCCGGGGGGTGCGCTGGGCAGTACGCACAACTCGGGACGGTGACCGTCGAGGTCGGATCCACCTTCACGGCGCATGTTCCGGAGAAGGGCTACCCGTTGCCCATCTCCGCCGACACCGCCGTAGTGACGGTGGTGGCGCGCGGCGGGCGCGAGGAGAGGTTCCGCGCGGTCGCCGCGGGCTCTACGACGCTCGATGTGCTGTCCGGTTCCTGCTACCGGGCGCCGATCGTGAGACCCTCGCGCGGTATTGCGCCGACACCTCTGCGCTACCCGCCCGCAGCCCGCTGCTCGATCCTCTCAGTGCACGTCTCCGCAGCCCGCTGATCTCAGGAACGTTTCACGATCATTTCACCGCTGGTGCCATCGTAGTGTTCATCCGCACTGCCCGCTATGGTGCCGTTCTGATCGCTTGCCGTGGCGGCCCGGCCGCTGGTGCGGACCGGGCCGTCGGCGGGAGGCCCTGGCGTCAGCCCTTCACGGCGCCGGCGGTCAGGCCCTGGATGAGGAAGCGCTGCACGTACGCGAAGAGCACGATGACCGGAACGACGGCGATCAGGCCTCCGGCGGCGAGAGCGCCGAAGTCGGTCCCGAAGTCGCCCAGGAGGTAGCTCAGGCCCACGGGCACGGTGAACTTGTCCTGCGAGCTGATGAACATGATGGCGAACAGGAAGTTGTTCCATGCGCTGATGAACGCGAACGACCCGACGGCGACGATCCCCGGCTTGAGCAGGGGCAGCACGACCGCGCAGAACGCCCGGATCCGGCCGCACCCGTCGACCTGCGCCGCCGCTTCCAGTTCGACCGGCACGTTGCGGATGAAGCCGGACATGAGGATGAGCGACAGCGGCAGGTGGAAGACCGTGTCGGCGATGACCAGGCTCCACAGGCTGTTCGTGAGCCGCAGCGTGTTGAAGATCTGGAAGAGCGGGATGAGCATCATCGCGCCCGGGATGAACTGGGTGCACAGCATCGTGACCAGGAAGACCTTCTTGCCCCGGAAGTCGAGGCGGGCGAGCGCGTACCCGCCGAGCAGGCCGACCCCGGTGGACACGACGAGGCTGGTGACCGCGACCATGATGCTGTTGCGGAAGTAGATGCCGAACCCCGAGCCCTCCCAGACGGTCCGGAAGTGCTCCAGCGTGACCGGCCACGGCAGGAGGGACGTCGAGCCCGCCGGCCGGAAGGCGAACAGCACCATCCAGTACAGCGGCATGATCGTGAACAGCAGGAACAGGGCCAGTGGTACCCACAGCGCGAGGCGGTCTCCCACGGAACGCTTCCGCCGCCGGGCCGTGGCGGCGGTCGTCCGCCCGCGCGGGGGAGATGTCACCGGGCCCTGCCGGACGTCGCCGCGGGTGGCGAGGCTCACTTGCCCTCCTCGAAGTTCGTCTTGCTGATGCGCAGGTAGACCAGGGACGCGAAGGTCAGGAGCAGGAACGCCGCGACGGTGAGCGCGGACCCGTACCCGAAGTTCTGGTTGTGGATCGCGGTCTGGGCCACGTAGAGCGGCAGCGTGGTGGTCGAGTTGGCGGGGCCGCCGGCGGTCATGGTGTACAGCAGGTCGACGTTGTTGAACTCCCAGACCGCCCGCAGCAGCGTCGCGATGACGACGGCCTTGCGGATGTGCGACCAGGTCACCGCCCTGAACTTCTGGAACACTCCGGCCCCGTCGACGTCCGCGGCCTCGTACAGCTCGGTCGGCACCGACTGGAGGTCGGCGAGGATGAGGATGGCGTAGAAGGGGATGCCCTTCCACAGTTCGGCGATGATCAGGGCCCAGAAGCTGGTGCCCGGGTCCGAGAGCAGCGACGTCCCGTACTCACCGATGCCCATGGACGCCAGGTAGTGGCCGACTCCGGTGGTGGGGTTGTAGAGCAGCAGCCAGATCGTCGTGGTCAGGATGCCGGACACCGCCCACGGGCTGAAGGCGAGGGCCCGGGCCATGCCGCGGGCGACGAAGGTGCGGTTCAGCACCAGCGCCAGCGCCAGGCCGAGGGCGAACTGCAGCCCCACCTCGACGAGCACCCACTGACCGGTGAAGCGCAGGCTCCGCCAGAACAGGCCGTCGGACAGCATCTTCCGGTAGTTGTCGAGGCCGGCGAAGCCGTCGTCGAGCGGGCGGGTGAGGTTGTGGTTCTGCAGGCTTCCCCAGAAGACGCTGAGGACCGGATAGAGGAGGAAGACGGCGACCAGCACGACCGCCGGCGCGATCAGCAGGTAGGGATGGGCGGCGGGCGGCCCGAACAACCGGGCGCCCGCGGGCCTCTTACGGCGGATCGGTCCGGCCGTCGCGCTCATCCGTGCTCCTTGCCGTACTTGCTCTTGGCCTTCGTGAGGGAGGCCGCGGCGGCGGTGAGGAAGTCACGGGAGGACAGGCCGCCCTGCAGGACCTTCTGCCACTGCGGGAGCAGGTCGGTGGTGGTGATGGTGGTGAACTCCGGCAGGTAGTACGGCTGCTCGAGCGTCGCGGCGCCCGGCGCGGCGGCGGCGTCCATGGCGGCCTTGAGGGCCTTGTTCTCGGTCACCCACTTCTCCTGGGCGACCGCCTTGTTGCCGGGGAGGTAGCCGGACTTCTGGGCCCAGAAGCTGTTGCCCTCCTGCTCCATGGTGTAGGCGAGGAACTTCCAGGCCGCGTCCTGGTGCTTGCTCGCCTTGAACATCGCGAATCCGGTGGTCATCCAGCCGGTCAGCACCCGGTGGTCCGTGGCGGGGAAGGGCGCGACGACGCCGACCTTGTCGGCCCCCAGGGCGGCGACGTGGTTGGGGTAGGAGCCGATGCTGTGGCTGAGCATCCCGGCGCCGCCCTTGCCGAACTGGGCCACCATGGCCTTGAAGTCGGCGGTGAGGTCGCTGCGCGCCGTCTGTTTGCCGAACAGCGCGACGTAGGCCTCGCAGGCGCTGATGACCGCGGGGTCGTCAAGCGTGCAGGTGCCGTCGGCGCGGTAGAAGGTCGACACGCCCGCGCGCGGATAGATCATCTCCACCATCTGGGCGAAGAAGCCGTTGCCGCCGCGCAGCGTGTAGCCGAAGCGGCCCGAGGACGCGTTCGTGAGGCGCCGGGCGGCCGCGTCGAAGTCCGCCCACGTCGCCGGCGGCTTCAGGTTCGCCTGCTTGAACCAGTCGGCGCGGTAGTAGATCACGTCCGCGAGGCTGGTGGCCGGCGTCAGGTAGAGCTTGCCGTCGGGGGCGGCGGCCCGGGAGGACTTGAGCATCTGAGGGGAGATCTGTGGCTCGAGGCCGGCCGATCGCAGGCGATCGTCCAGCGGTGCGAGGGCCTTCTGCGCCACGAGGGCGGCGATGTCGGACGCCTTCGGCGTGAGCAGGTCCGGGGTGGAGTGGGTGGCGATCGCGGTATTGATCTTCTGCATGTACTGGTCGGTCGGCAGACCCAGGTAGCTGATGCGGATGCCCGGATTCTTGGCCTCGAACATCGAGATCAGCTTCTTGAGGTTGGCGGTGCGCTCCGGGCGTGTGTCGGTGTCCCACAGCTGCAGCGTGACGGTGCCGCCGGAGCCCCCCGAGCCGCCGCAGGCGCTCAGCGTCGATCCCAGGCCCGCGGCGACGCCGACACCTGCCGCCGCTCGGAGGAAGCCGCGCCTGGGCAGGCCGTCGGCGCTGTGGGCCGCGACCGGGTTGTGCTGACGCTTCATCGCTGCTCTCCCTCTCGTTGACCGCGGACTGCGTGTCCCGCGATGACGTTCCGCAACCGTATGGCATACGATATGACGGCACAACATATACGAAATATGAGATGCCTGGTAGGGTCGATCTCGGCGCATCAAGATCAGCGCGTCAGGGGTGTGGCAGTCCCTCGCCTGGCTCGTTGACCGGCACCACGTGCCCGGCCGGTGCGATGATCTTTTGGCCGCCATCAAGACGCCGTCAGGGGCGTCGCCCGAGCGAAGGAGTGTGGGTGAGCGAGACAGCATTGGGTGCGATCAAGCCGTCTTCGAGGACCGGCCTGGTTCTCGAAGCGCTGCGTCGCGGCATCCTGAGCGGCGAGCTGCCGGCCGGCCGTCCGCTGATCGAGGCGGAGCTCGCGGGCCGCTTCGGCGTCTCCAAGACCCCCGTGCGTGAGGCCCTCAAGATCCTCAGCGGTGCCGGCCTGGTCACCATGAGCGACTACAGCGGAGCGGCGGTGCGGACCGTCGACGAGCGCCTCACCCGCAACGTGTTCGACGCCCGGTGCCTGATCGAGCCGGTCGCCGTGCAGCGGAGTGTCGAGGCGGGGCTGCGGGACGGCGGCCAGCGGGCCCGGGAGGCCCTGGAGGCCGCGGACAACGCCCACGACGAGGTGGCGCGCAGCCTCGCGAACCGCGACTTCCACCGCGCCATGTACGCGGACTGCGACAACGACGTCCTGGTCGGGATGCTGGATCAGCTGCGCGAACAGACCGCCCTGATCTCGGTGAACGCCTGGTCGCAGCGCCCCTCCTGGGAGGATGAGGCGCGCGAGCACCGGGAGATCCTCGACGCGGCCCTGAGCGGCCAGGCGGAGGAAGCGGCCCGGCTCGTGCTGCAGCACGTCAGCGCGTTCCGGGAGCGGGCGATCCGCCAGATCACGGAGGTCGGCCATGACGTTCGATGAGCTCTCGCAGGCGCTGCGCGACGTGGTCGCCATCCCGGTGACGCCGTTCGCCGACGGAGCGCCCGACGTCGAGCTGTTCAAGGTGTTGCTGGGACGTCTGGTCGACGCCGGCGTCGGTGTGCTCACCCCGAACGGCAACACCGGCGAGTTCTACGCGCTGAACGCCGACGAACGTTACCGGCTCCTCACCGCCTCCGCGGAGGCCGTCGACGGGCGGGCGCACCTGCTCGCCGGGATCGGCCACGACGTCGCCACCGCCGTCGACGAGGCGCGTCACGCGGCCGCCTGCGGCATCCGGATGGTCATGGTGCATCAGCCCGTCCACCCGTACGTCTCGGCCGACGGCTGGCTCGACTACCACCGGGCGATCGCCGACGCGCTGCCCGACATGGCCCTGGTGCTCTACGTGCGGAACGCCTGGGTGGACGCCGGCCTGCTGACGCGACTGGGCGACCTGTGCCCCAACGTGATCGCGCTGAAGTACGCGGTCGCGGACGTGAACCGCTTCGCGCAGCTGCGCATGGAAGTGGGCGCCGACCGGTTCGTCTGGATCGCCGGGCTCGCCGAGCCGTACGCCCTGTCCTACGCCGTTCACGGCGCCGAGGGCTTCACCTCCGGGCTCGTGAACGTCAACCCCGCCTTCTCACTCCGGCTCAGGGACGCGCTCCGCGAGGGGAACTACGCCCAGGCGGAGCGGATGCTTCAGGAGATCGCGCAGTTCGAGCACCTGCGTGCGGTCGACCGGGGCGCCAACAACGTCAGTGTCGTGAAGGAGGCCATGCACCAGCTCGGCCTGTGCGACCGCTCGGTACGGCCGCCCAGCACGGTCCTTCCCGAGCGGGAACGACAGATGGTGGCCCGGATCATCGCGGACTGGACCAGGACCGACGACCTGCTGCCCCTGCCGTCGGCGGGCCGCGCGGTGGCCTCATGAGGATCAGCGGTCTGCGCTCGTTCGTCCAGCGCGTGGGGGAGCGGCCCCGGGTCCTGGTGCGCGTCGACACCGACGAGGGCGTCAGCGGGTGGGGCGAGGCCTACAACCACGGTCCCGACCTGGCGCTCGTCCCGCTGCTGGACTACCTCGGCGGGCAGATCCGGGGCGAGGACCCCCGGCGCGTCGAGTACCTGTCACAGCTCCTGATCCGCACCGCGCGCTTCCCCCAGGGGGCGCTCGGGCTGGCGGCGATCGCCGCCATCGACCACGCGCTGTGGGACATCGCCGCGAAGGCGCTCGGCGTCCCGGTCTACCAGGTGCTCGGCGGCGCCGTACGGGACCGGGTGCGGGTCTACTGCGGCCTGTACTCCGCGCCCGACCCCGACGACTGCCGGCGGCGGACCGCCGAGCTGCACGAGCGGTACGGCTTCACCGCCTTCAAGCTGAGCCCGTTCCGGAGTGACCTCCACGCCACGCGGTGGGGTCTCGTCGTCGCCGAGGCGGCGGAGTGGGCGCAGGCGGTCAGGCGGAGCTGCTCCCCGGAGTTCGACTTCGCCTTCGACGCCCACGCCAAGATCTTCGAGCCCTATCAGGCGGTCCAGCTGGGCAACGCGCTCGCGCCGATGGACCCCCTGTTCCTCGAAGAGCCGATCCGCCCCGAGCACTTCGCCTCGTGGGGGCGCCTGCGCGGCGAGCTCCAGGTTCCCCTCGCGACGGGCGAGAGCCTGTACTCCCCGCACGAGTTCCTCCAGCTGCTCACGCACGGGGGCGCCGACATCGTCCAACCCGACATCTGCGTGGTCGGCGGCATCTCCCAGCTGCGGCGCATCGCGACCATCGCCGAGACCTTCAACACCATGCTGGCGCCCCACAACCCGATGGGCCCGCTGGCCACCGCCCACAACGTCCACTTCGCCGCGGCGTGCAGCAACTTCTCGATCCTCGAGTACAAACCCGAGACGACGAGCTGGTGCCCCGACCCGTACGTCCCGGTCGACGGGCACCTCGAACTGCGGCCCGACCGCCCCGGGTGGGGGGTCACCATCGACGAGGCGGCCCTGGCGGAGGACGACTACGTGCACTGGGAACGCCGCGTGCCGACCCGCCCGGACGGCTCACTGGCGTACTGCTGACGCGGCCGGCGATCAGGCGATCTGCTCGGCGGCGGCGCGGCCGGCCCGGCGTCCGGACAGCAGGCAGCCGCCGAGGAAGGTCCCTTCCAGGGCGTTGTAGCCGTGCATCCCGCCGCCGCCGAACCCGGCGACCTCGCCCGCGGCGTACAGCCCCTCGATCGGTCGCCCGTCGGCGCCCAGGACCCGGGAGTCCAGGTCGGTCTGGATGCCGCCGAGTGTCTTGCGGGTCAGGATGTGCAGCTTGACGCCGATCAGCGGTCCGGCCGCGGGGTCGAGGATCCGGTGCGGCGTGGCGGTGCGGCCGAGCCGGTCGCCGAGATAACGCCGTGAGTTGCGGATGCCCTGGACCTGGGCGTCCTTGCTGTAGGAGTTGACGATCTGGGAGTCCCGCGCCTGGATCTGGCGGCGCAGGACGGCCGGGTCCAGGAGCGGCTCCTCGGTGAGCCCGTTCATCTTGGCGACGAGGTCGTCCAGGGTGTCGGCGACGACGAAGTCCGCGCCGTGCCGCTTGAAAGCGTCCACCGGCCCGGGCGCGCCCTTGCTCAGCAGCCGCTCCCGCATGAACGCCTTACGGTCGCCGCTGGTGATGTCGGGATTCTGCTCGGACCCCGACAGGGCGAACTCCTTCTCCAGGATCTTCTGGGTCAGGATGAACCAGGAATGGTCGTGGCCGGCGATGTCCTCGGTGGTGCGCAGGTGCCGCAGGGTGCTGAGCGTGTCGTAGCCGGGCAGGCAGGGGGCCGGGCAGCGCCGGCCGAGGGCGTCGAACCACAGCGACGACGGGCCGGGCAGGATGCGGATGCCGTGACCGGGCCAGATCGGATCCCAGTTCTGGATGCCCTCGGTGTAGTGCCACATGCGGTCGCGGTTGACCAGGCGGGCGCCGGCGGCCTCGGTGATGTCGAGCATTCGCCCGTCGACGTGGGCCGGCACCCCCGTGACCATCTGCTCGGGTGGGCTGCCCAGCCGTTCCGGCCAGTAGCGGCGCACCAGGTCGTGGTTGGCGCCGATCCCGCCCGCGGTGACGATGACGGCCTGGGCGGTGAGCTCGAACTCCCCGACCACGTCCCGGTTGGAGGCCACGCCGCGCGGTGCGGAGTCGTCGGCCAGCAGGACGCCGCGCACCCCGGTCACGGCGCCCGCCTCGACGATGAGTTCGTCGACCCGGTGCCGGTGGTGGAAGGTCAGCGTCCCGGCGTCGGCCGCTCGGTGGGCGCTCCGCGCGAACGGCGCCACCACGCCCGTGCCGGTGCCCCAGGCGATGTGGAAGCGCGGCACCGAGTTGCCGTGCCCGTCCGCCCGCAGATCACCGCGCTCGGCCCAGCCGACCGTCGGCAGCAGCCGGATGCCGTGGCTCTCCAGCCACGAACGCTTCTCCCCGGCGGCGAACTCGACGTAGGAACGCGCCCAGCGAACCGCCCACGAGTCCTCGTCCTCGACACGGTCGAACTGGGCGCTGCCCTGCCAGTCGTTCCAGGCGAGCTCCAGGGAGTCCTTCACCCTCATGCGCCGCTGCTCCGGCGAGTCGACCAGGAACAGCCCGCCGAACGACCAGAACGCCTGCCCGCCGAGGTTCGCGGCGTTCTCCTGGTCGAGCAGCGCGACCTTCCTCCCACGGGAGGTGAGCTCGTGGGCCGCCACGAGACCGGCCAGGCCGGCTCCGACGACGATGACGTCGAAATCCATGGGACTCCTCGTTGGCCGCCGTCCTGCGGCGGCGGGGACTCGGTGCGGCGGTATCAGTGCATCATCCACCACCGCGCGCACCGGTCGACGATCAGCCCCGGATCATCGCGGCCCCCGAACGGTGACGGGCGCGTGCAGGGACAGGTCGCGCGAAGAGTCGCCCGCGTAGAGGGTGTACCGGCCCGGGACCGTGGTCCAGCGACCCGCCGCGGTGTCCCAGACGGAGAAGGCGTGGTCGTCGAGCCTCACCGTCACGTGCCGGGTCTGGCCGGGCCGCAGCGTGACCTTCGCGAAGCCGGCGAGCCGGCGTGGTGGCTCACCGGCGGACGCGGGCGACGCGAGGTACAGCTGAACGACGTCGGCGCCGGTACGCGTGCCGGTGTTCGTCACGTCGACGGACGCGACCCGGCCCTGTCCTGACACGCTCAGGTGACGGGTCGCGAAGGTCGTGTACGACAGGCCGTAGCCGAACGGGAACTGCGGCGTCACGCCGTGCGCGTCGTACCAGCGGTAGCCGACGTCGAGTCCCTCGGAGTAGGTCGCGGTGCCGTTCACACCGGGGTACTGCTGCGGCGTGTTCGCCGCCGTCTCGTTCTCGGCCTTCGGGAAGGTCATGGGCAGCCTGCCCGACGGGACGGCGTCGCCGAAGAGGAGGTCGGCGACGACGTTGCCGTCCTCCTCGCCCGGGTACCACGCCTCGAGGACGGCGGGGACCTGGGCGAGCCACGGCATCAGCACCGGACCGCCGGTCTTGAGGACCACGACCGTCCGCGGGTTCGCCGCGGCGACGGCCGACACGAGCCCGTCCTGGCCGTTGGGCAACGACAGGTTCGGCCGGTCGCCGCCCTCCTTGTCCTTGTTGCCGACCATGACGACGGCGACGTCGGCGGACTTGGCGAGGGCCGCGGCGGCCGCCGGGTCGGCGCCGTCGGCGTACGTCACGGCCACGCCCTTGCTCTTGATCCCGTCAACCGGGGAGACCGTGTACAGCGGCGTCACCGCGGAGCTTCCGCCCCCACCGGTGTGCGCCGCGCCCGCGTACGGGCCGATCACCGCGACGGAGCGCACTCCGTGCAGCGGCAACTGCCCGCCGCTGTTCTTGAGGAGGACCGCGCTCTGCTCGGCGATCGACCGGGCGATCGCGCCGTCCCGCTGCGCCGGGATCGGCGTGGGCGTGCGCGGATGGTCGAAGAGCCCGAAGCGGAACATCTGCGCGAACCGGCGCACGAGCATCCGGTCGACGACCGACTCGTCGAGCTGCCCGCCGAGGACGGCGGCCTTGGTCACGTCGCCGTAGTAGACGTGCTTCATGTCCAGGTCCAGACCGGCCAGCGCCGACGCGACCGTGCTGTGGTTCGCGGTGTAGTCGGACTGGACGAAGCCGTCGAAGCCCCAGTCGCCGCGGAGCACGGCCTTCAGCTGGTGGGTGTTCTCGCAGCCGAACTGCCCGTTGACGCTCGGGTAGGCGCACATGACCGCGCCGGCCCGGCCCTGCTTCACCGCGGCCTCGAACGCGGGCAGGTAGATCTCCCGCATCGTGCGCTCGTCGACGACCTCGTTGATCGTCTTGCGGTCCGTCTCCTGGTTGTTGGCCGCGTAGTGCTTGACCTCGGCGATGACGCCCTGGGCCTGGATGCCCTGGACCTCCGGGACCACCATGCGCGCGGCGAGGTAGGGGTCCTCGCCGAGGTACTCGAAGTTGCGGCCGTTGCGCGGCACGCGGGTGATGTTCAGCCCCGGCGCCTCGATGAGGCCCTCCCCGCGGTCCGCGACCTCCTGACCGGCCACCCGGCCGAAGGCCGCAGCCATCCGCGGATCCCACGACGCGGACATGCCGAGCGCCGCGGGCAGGGCCGTCGCCGGCTGGGCGGCGGAGCTGTCGCCCGGCCCGGCGCCCGCCGGGCCGTTGGTGATCTTCAGAGCCGGGATGCCGAGCCGCTCGATGCCCGCCACTTCGCGTGGATGGTCCGGCACGTCCAGCATGTGGATCTCGAGGACCTTCTCGTCGAGCGTCATCCGCGCCACGAGCAGTTCGGCCCGCTTCTGCGGCGACAGGGAGCGGTCCATCCACGGCCGGGCGGGCACCGCCGCGGACGGCACGGCCATGGCGCCGAGCAGGAGGGCGGACGTCGCCAGGGCCAAAAGGGTCTTGCGCACGAGGCCTCCTACGGCCGGTCTCGGTCAAGAGAGGTGTACCTCGCGTGCGGATCAAGGTCAATAGATACATCCGATGTATATGACGTCGGAGCGTGCGTCACGACCAGAAGGGTCGGATATCGGCGTTAAAGGAGGGATGTGTGGCCGAATCGCCTCTACTAACTGCGAACCTGGCGGTACGGTCCTCTCGATGATCATCAGTTGAGCGGTGTTGCGAGCCGCCCGTCCGGGGTGGATCATCGAGCGGCCGTTCGGGGGCGAGGGAGGACACGGGTGGGCCGTTGGTGGCGGTTAGTTCTCCGTCGGACGCTCACCCAGCGTTCCCTGGCCGTGGCCGCGTCGGTGCTGGCGCTGCTCGCCGCCACCGTCCTGGCCGCGCTCGGCGAGTACGCCGCCTCCGTGACCGGCGAGGGGCTTCACGCCACCCTCGCGTCGGCCGGCTTCGGCACGGCCGGCACGACGGTCACCACGACGGTTCCGACCGGGCGGATGCCGGCGGCGGACCGGAACGTACGGGCGGCGGTGCGGACCGTCTACGGACGCGTTCCGGCCGACGTCTCGCTGAGCGCCTCCGGTGATTCCTACGTCGTACCAGGTCAGGAGCGCAAGCCGCATCCACGGCTGACCGTGTTCGCGACGTACTCCGGCATCGAGGCCCACGCCCGGTTGCACACGGGCCGCTGGCCGGCCGCGACTCCGGGTGGAGTGGTCGAGGCCGCGCTTCCCGAGCCGGCCGCGCGGGCCATGGGCCTGGCCGCCGGCCGCGTCGTGACGCTCCATGGCCGCGTGGGCGGGCCGCCGGTCACCGTACGCGTCAGCGGGCTGTTCTCGGTGAACCGGTCCGACGACTACGTGTGGGGCGGCGACCCTCTGATCACCACGGGAGTCGAACGCCTCGACTACACCACCGTCGGCCCCTTCGTCGTCCCCGCCGCGATCTTCAGCGCCCGGTTCGCCGCCACGGCCACCGTCCGCTGGCTCGTCCTCCCGGACATGGGCGCGATCGGCGCCGGTCAGGTGCACGGCATCGAGGAACGGGCCCGGGCCCTGCCCGCGTCGCTGGGGAGGCGCGCCGCCGACGGCACGGGGTACTCGGTCAACTCCTCGCTGCCGGATCTGCTGACACAGGTCGGGCGGGCGGTGCTCGTGACGCGCTCGACCCTGCTCATCCCCGCGTTGCTGGTGCTGATGCTGATCACCACGGCGCTTCTGCTCCTCGCCCGGCTGCTGGCGGGGCATCGGCAGGTCGAGACCGCGCTCATGCGCTCGCGGGGCGCCGGCGCCCGGCAACTCGCGCTTTTCGCCGTCGGCGAGGCCGCGGTGGTGAGTGTGCCGGCGGCGGTGGCCGCACCGTTCCTGGCGCCGCTTCTCGTCCGGGCCGCGGCCGCGACGCCACTCCTTCGCACGAGCGGGACGCACGTCGCGCTCCCGCCCTCGGCGCTGACGTGGAGTGTCGCGGCAGCCACCGCGCTGATCTGCGTCGTCGTGCTCGCGCTGCCGTCTCTCGGCGGGATCCGGCGGACCTACGTCGCCACGATCACGTCACGCGGACGGGAAGGGCGCCAAGCCGTCATCCAGCGGGCCGGAGCCGACCTCGCGCTCGTCCTGGTGGCCGGCCTCGCGATGTGGCGGCTCGTGCACTATCGGGGCCCGGTCCTGGAGACGTCGTCGGGGAACGCCGGTATCGATCCGTTCATCGTCGCCGGACCGTCGCTCGGGCTGCTCGCCGGGGGAGCGGTGCTGCTGCGGGTGGCCCCGATCGCCTCCCGCGCCGGCGAGTGGGCCACCTCCTTCTCGCGCGGCTTCGCGCTGGCGGTGGGCGCTCACCAGGTCAGCCGCCGGCCGCTGCGCGTCGCCGGCCCCGTTCTGCTGCTGGTGATGACGGTCGCGGTCGGCGTCCTGTGCGTGGCCACCGGGTCGACCTGGCGGCGGTCCCAGCTCGACCAGGCGGATTTCCAGGCGGGCGCCGACCTCCGGATCGCGGCCCCGGCGAGCCCCTCGTCCCCGGCCGCCGCCGGGCAGGGCGGGCGGTACGCGGCTCTGCCCGGAGTGACCGCCGCCGGCCCGGTGCTGCGGGACACCGTCCCGACCGGCGGCGCCGACGCGGCGCTGCTCGCGGTCGATTCCGGCAGGCTCGGCGGAACGCTCCGGGCTCGTACGGCCCTGGGGAGCGACGCGCCGACAGGCCGGCGCGGCCGGCGGCGGCGCCGGCGTGCCGGTCAGCGGCCGGCCGGAACGCCTCTCGGTCGGGCTCCGGATCGGCCGGACTCCGCAGGCCCTCCCCGTCTCCCTGTCCGTGCTGGTCAGCGACGCCTTCGACGTCGTGTACGAGATCGACCTCGGAAAGGCGCCGGCCGATGGGGACACCCACCTCCAGGTCGCCGATGTCGCGGGCCTCGCGGGCCGGGACGGCGCCATCTCCTATCCGATCGCCGTTCGCGGGTTCCGTTTCACCTACCCGCAGACGTCGGGCGGACCGGCCGACCTGACGGTGACCGAGGTCCGCGGAGGTACCGGGAACCGGCTCGGCCCGCCCGCGCGGCGACCGGCCGGCGCGCACTGGACCGGTCAGGTCGAGATGAGCGACGGCGGGTCCGAGACGGCCGGGATCAAGGCCGGCGGCCTGGTCACGGCCAGGCTCCCGGCCGGACGCGACGACTACTACTTCCCGAATGCGACGACGACCGGCGTCGTGGTGCTCCGCGCCGGGGACCGGACCGCCGGCGCGGCGACGGACCGCGCCGGACCGATCCCGGCCATCGTGACCCGGGAACTGGCGGCCCGCGCGCACGCCGGCGTCGGCGGCCGGATCACGATCACCGAGAACGGCGTCCAGCAGCCGTTGACGATCGTCGGGGTGGCGCCCGCGCTGCCGTCGGCGGAGCCGGGTTCCCCTGGTGTTCTCGTGGACTGGGCCGCGCTGGCCGACGCGTCGCTGGCGGTGGGCGTCACCCCGACGCAGCCGGCGGAATGGTGGCTCGCCACCCGCGATGGCGACACGGCGGCCACCGCGCGGGCGCTGCACGACCATCCGGCCTGGGGCGACCGGATCGTCGACCGGGTCGCCCTGCGTCACCGACTGCGCGACACGCCGCTGGGCGGATCGCTCCAGGGGGCTCTCGTCCTGGGCTTCGCCGCCGCGATCGTGTTCGCCGTCATCGGTCTGGCCGTGGACACGGTCGTGTCGGCGCGGGAGCGTGCCGTCGAGTTCGCGGTCCTGCGGGTCCTGGGTGTCAGCGGACGGCAGGTCGTCGGGCTGATCGCGGTCGAGCAGGGGTTCCTCGTCGGCCTGGGGCTGCTGGGCGGCGTCCTCCTCGGCGTCGTCGTCGCCCACCTCGTGCTGCCGTACGTCGTTCTCACGGTCCGGGCGACCGCGCCGTACCCGCCCGTCCACGTGGTCCTCCAGTGGCCGGTGGTCGTGGCGATGGTGGCGGGCATGACCGCCGCGTTCGCCCTGACGTTCCTGGTCCTCGTGCGTCACCTCACCCGGAACGGGCTGGGCTGCATGCGCGTGGGGGAGGACCGATGAGGCTGCTTCCCCTGGCCGTCCGGGCCGCCCGCGCGCAGTGGACCGCCCTCGTCGGCCTCGGCCTGCTCATGGCGGTCACCGCTTTCCTGGTCGGCGCCGGTCCGCGCTGGGCGGCCGCCTCGTACGACAAAGCCGTAAGAGACGCCGTCACGGGCGCCCCCGCCGGGTCCGCCGATCTCGTGGTCTCGGTCCTCTCACGCGCCGTCGGCCCGGCCCAGTCGCAATTTCGTGGGAAGGGGCCGGTCGGGAGCGCCGACGGCCTCGCCACCCTGAGCGGCCACTGGCGGCAGGACTTTCCGCGGCCGCTCAGAGACACGATCGGCGCGTCCGACCACTACGCGGGGACCGACTTCATCGCGGTCCCCGGCCGCGCCGCGAACAGTCCCTCGGTCCGGATGTCGATCGGGATCTCGGCGACCGCGAGCGGCCACCTCCGGTACGTCTCCGGCCGTGCCGCCGGGCCGCCCGAGCAGAGGGGCGCGGGCCTTCGCATCGAGGCCGCGCTGCCGGTTCGCGCCGCGCGGCAGATGGGGTTCACGACCGGTGACGTCATCCCCATCAAGAGCCAGCCCGGTCTCACCGTACGGATCAGCGGTCTGTTCACCCCCGCCGACCCCGGATCGGGCTACTGGGCGGCGCACCACCGGTTCGAGGACGCCGAGCTGGAGCAGACGCCGGGCGGCGACACGATCGTCCTGGGGACGGCGTTGCTGAGTCCCGCCGGATACCACGCACTCTGCGCGTCGACCCAGCTGAACGTGGGTGTCACCTGGACGTACACGCCGTCCGCCGTACGCATCACCGCCGGCCGCGCGCACACCCTGGTGGAGGGCGTCCACCAGGCGGCCGAGTCGATCGCCAACGGCACGGTCGACGGTCAGAACGTCACGCTGTCCACCCGGCTCGACCACGTGCTGGACGACTTCGCGCGACGGCTGAGCGCGACGCGGACGCTGCTGTCCCTCGCCCTGGCCGGGCTGTTCGCCGCCGCTCTCGGCGATCTGGCGCTCACCGCCCGGCTGGTGCCGGCCCGGATGCGGATGGCGCTGTCCACGCAGGCCGCCCGCGGAGCCTCCCGGACCCAACTCGCCGTCATCACCGCGATGGTGGTGGGGGCGGTCACGGTGCCGGCCGTGATCGTCGGCCTGGTCACGGCCGCGCTGCTGGTGGACGGACCGGCCCAGGCTGTCTCGGCCGTCTCCGCGGCGGCCGTGGCCGCGATCGTCATCGCGCTGTCCGCGGTGACCGCCGCCCGCGGACGGAACGCGCCGGCCCCGGGCGGCTCCTCCGCCCGCCGGGCGGTCGCCGAAGGAACCGTCGTCCTGGTCGCGGTGGGCGCGACGTACCTGCTCCGGCTGCGCGGCGCCCCGACCGGAGGGCTCGATCCGCTCATCTCCGCGGTGCCCGCCCTGCTGGCCATCGCGGCCGGCCTGCTCGCGCTGCGGACCTGCTCCGCCCTGCTACGGCTCATCTGCCGAGCCCTGGCGCGTGGCCGGTCCGCGGTGGGGTTCATCGGGTTCGCCCAGGCGTCCCGGCAGCGCGCCACCGCGATGCTTCCCGTCGTGCTCCTGGTCCTGACCTTCGCGGTCATCGGATTCACCGCGACGGTCGAGGCGAGCCTCGGCCGGGCGCAGCGGCTCGCGACCTGGCAGTCGGTCGGCGGCGACGCGCGCGTCGACACCCAGGTCCTGGACGCCGCGACGATCGACCGGGTACGCCGGTCACCCGGGGTTCGCACGGCCGTGCCGGCCGAGGTCATCGACGCCGCGCATCTGTCCTCGCGGGAGTACGCCTTGGGCGACGTCACCCTCGTGGCGGTGGATCTCGGCGCCTACCGGCATGCGACGGCGGGGACGTCGCTGCGGATTCCCGTGCCGCGTGCCGCGGCCGGAGCCTTTCCGGCGCTGTTCTCCCCGGCGGCGGCCAAAGACGCCAAGGGCGGCGGGCTGAGCCTGACCACCGACTCGGGACTCCGGCTCCCGCTCGGCGACGCGGGCGTGATCGCACGGTTCCCGGGGCAGGCGGCCGACGCCCGGTTCGTGGTCGTGCCCTACGCGCCGGTCTTCAAGGCCACCGCCGGGCAGGTGCCCGGCTCGGTGTTCATCCGAGGCGACCGTCTCGACGTCGCCGCGCTGCGCCGTGCCGCTCAGGCCCAGGGCCTGGGACAGTTCGGCGCCGGCGGGGTGACCACCTACCGGAACGAACACGACGCCATCACCGGGGGACGCCTCGGCCACATGATGGCGGCCGGTTTCCAGGCCTGCGGGCTCTTCGCGGCCGGCTACGGCCTGCTCGCGCTCCTGCTCCTGCTCCTCTCCGAGATGCGGCGACGCGGCAGCGTCGTGTCCTATCTGCGCGCGCTCGGCCTGAGCCGTCGCGAGGCGCGCCGGCTGGCCCTCGTCGAGGTCGTCCCGGCCCTGGTCGCGGCGGCCGTCGCCGGGTGGGCGCTCGGCGCGGTGCTGCCCTCGGTCGTCGGACCGGCCCTCGACCTGCGGGCCTACACCGGCGGGCTGCCGATAGCGCGCTACCTTCCGGACCTGCCGTCGGTGGCCGTCCTCGGCGGCGGCCTGGTCATCATGCCGGTGATGACCGTACTGAGCGATATCGCGGCCGGCGCCGCGGGCGGCCGGCCGAGACCCTGCGGAGCGGAGGCCCGTGAGCGATCGAAGCAGTCCCACGCCGGATCTCGCGGAGCTCGAGCGCCGCGCCACCCGGCAGGGTCCGGCATACGGCGAGAACGCCCACGTCATCTGCGACAACCTCGTGCGGATCTACCGGTCCCAGGGCGTCGAGGTCATCGCCCTCCAAGGCCTCGACCTGCTCATCGAGCGCGGCGAGATGGTGGCGATCGTCGGCGCCTCCGGCTCGGGCAAGTCGACCCTGCTGAACATCCTGGCCGGTCTGGACACACCGACCGCCGGCGTCGCCAGGGTCGCCGGGGTCGACCTCCTGGGCATGTCGCGCCGGGACAGGCTGCGGTTCCGGCGCGACGTCGTGGGTTTCGTCTGGCAGCAGACCGCGCGGAACCTGCTGCCCTACCTCACGGCGGCGGAGAACATCGAGATGCCGATGCGGTTCGCCGGCCACGGGCGCCGGGACCGCCGCGCCCGGGTGACGGAGTTGCTGGACCTCATGGGGATCGGGCACCGAGCCGACGCCCGGCCCGCGGAGATGTCCGGCGGCGAGCAGCAGCGGGTCGCCGTCGCCGTGGCGACCGCCAACCGGCCGAAGGTCATCTTCGCGGATGAGCCCACCGGAGAGCTCGACACGGCGACCGGAGGCGAGATCTTCGGCGCCCTGCGGAGCGTCAACGCCGAACTCGGAGTGACCACCGTCATCGTCACCCACGACGCGGAGGTGGCCGGGAACGTCGACCGTACGGTGGGCATCCGGGACGGCCGTACCAGCAGTGAGATCCTCCGCCGCGCCACACTCGACGAGGACGGCCGCCGGCAGGTGACGGCCGAGGAGTACGCCGTGCTCGACCGCGCGGGGCGGCTGCAGCTCCCGCGCGAGTTCACCACGGCCCTGGGGATGAAGGACCGGGTGCGGCTCAACCTGGAGACCGACCACATCGGGGTCTGGCCGGACGGGAAAGATCATGATCAGCGTTGAGGGACTGACCAAGACGTACCGGACCGGGCGCGTGCCGGTGAAGGCGCTCACGGACCTGAGCTTCACGGCGCCGGAAGGGCAGCTGCTGGCCGTGAAAGGCCGTTCCGGAGCGGGCAAGACGACGTTGCTGAACATCCTGGGCGGCCTGGACACGCCGGACTCCGGGCGGGCTGTGGTCGCCGGCCAGGAGGTGACCGCGCTCGGCGAAACCGCCCTGCAGCGCATGCGGCGCGAGGTCGTCGGCTTCGTCTTCCAGACGTTCGCCCTCATCCCGGTCCTGTCGGCCGCGGAGAACATCGGCGTCCCGCTCCGTCTCAGCCGTGCCCCGGCGCGGCAGCGGGAGGAACGGGTCCGGCTGCTGCTCTCCCTGGTGGGACTGGCCGACCACGCCGACCAGCGCCCGTACGAGCTGTCCGGCGGCCAGCAGCAGCGGGTCGCGATCGCCCGAGCACTGGCCCATTCCCCGCGGATCCTCTTCGCCGACGAGCCGACCGGGCAGCTGGACTCCGAGACGGCTCGGTCGATCATGCAGCTGATCGCCGCGATCGTGCGCGACGAGGGCGTCACCGCGGTGGTCGCCACCCACGACCCGCTGATCATGGGCTACGCCGACCGGGTGATCGAGCTCGGCGACGGGGTACTCGTCTCCGACACCGTCCCCGAGGGAGACACGGCCGCTGACGGCCGCGCCACCCGGCGGGTTCGGGGTACGTAGGGAGGAGACCGTTGAAAGGGGGACCCATGCGTTGTCCGCTACGGCTGCGGCACGTCCCGGGTCGGCTGGCCACGGGCGTGTTCTTCCTCGACTCGGGCCTGGGCAAGCGGGGAGCGGACCAGCAGACCGCCGAGACGCTGCACGGCATGGCCGCGAACGCCTATCCGTTCCTGGGCGCCGTCGGTCCCAAGACCTTCGTCCGGCTGCTGTCCGCCGGTGAGTTGGCGGTGGGCGCCGCGTTGCTGCTCCCGGTCGTGCCGACGGCCGTGGCCGGGGGAGCCCTGGCCGCCTTCTCGGCGGGCCTGGTGGGCCTTTACGCCAGGACGCCGGGGATGCGTCGGGAAGGCAGTGTCTTCCCGACCGAGCAGGGGCTCATCCTGGCCAAGGACGTCTGGCTGCTCGGCCTCGGCCTCGGCTTGCTGATCGACGGCCTCACCGAGCGCGAGTGATGCCCGTGGCCGCTTATGATTCGTCGATGACGGGCGTCGTGACGCCCGAGATGCGGTGAAATCGTGCGCGGTGGTCATGGTCAAGGGGTTCATGTGGTGGTCAGAGGACGTGTCGTAAGGTTCGATGAGGTACGGGGATACGGGTTCGTCGCCCCCGAGGACGGTGGCGAGGACGTCTTCGTCCACGCGAACGACCTTCTGGACGACAAGTACGCCTTCTCCCCGGGGACGAGCGTCGAGTTCGAGGTCACGGAGGGCGATCGGGGCCCGAAGGGATACGACGTCCGCGTCGTTCCGGCCGCCTCCGACGGTGCCCGCAAGGGTCCGGCGAAGGCCGCGCGTGCGCCTCGTCCGCGTGACGACGACGGAACGTGCGAGATCCTGACGACGGAGGATTTCCGGACCGAGCTCACGGAGACGTTCCTCGCGGCGGTGCCGGAGCTGACCGCGGCGCAGATCCTGCTTCTCCGCGAGCGGGTCATCCGGCTCGCCGCCTCGCACGACTGGATCGAGGACTGACGCTCCGCACCGGGGGAGTGCGCGGAAACGCGCGCGGAGATCGAGCGGATGCCCGTCCCCGCCGAGCTGATCGATGACATCGTGGAATTCGCCCATTGATCGATGGACCGGGTCGATGAGAGATGCCCACCGCGATTGAAGCTCTTCTTCGGGAACAGGCGCCGATCGTGCTCGCCGCGCTGTCGCGCGCCCGGGGTGGGTTCGACATGTGCGAGGACGCCGTCCAGGAGGCCCTGATGGCGGCGGCCGTGCAATGGCCCGTTGAAGGCGTGCCCGGCAACCCGACGGGATGGCTGGCACGTGTCGCCTCGCGGCGGTGGACCGAGATGTGGCGGGGCGAGACGGCCAGGCGGCGACGCGAGGGTGTCGCGGCGGCGCTGACCCCGGTCGATCCCGAGCCTGTGTCCATGGTGGACGACTCCCTGACCTTGATGTTCCTGTGCTGTCACCCGGCGCTGACCAGGCCGTCACAGGTCGCCTTGACGCTGCGCGCCTGCGGCGGGCTGACCACCGCGGAGATCGCTCGCGGGCTGCTGGTCCCGGAGACGACCGTGGGGCAGCGTGTCAGCCGCGCCAAGCAGCGGATCAAGGTCACCGGTGCGGAGTTCCGCATGCCATCGCCGCAGGAGCGGCCGCAGCGGGTGGCCGCGGTCAGGGACGTGCTCTATCTGATCTTCAACGAGGGGCACACCGCCAGTTCGGGCACGTCGCTGAACCGCGTGGAGCTGACGACGGAGGCGATCCGGCTGACCCGGCAGCTGCGGGAGCGGCTGCCCGAGGACGGGGAGGTCGCCGGGCTGCTCGCGCTGATGCTGCTCACCGACGCTCGCCGCCCCGCCCGGACGGGGCCCGGCGGGGAACTGATCTCGTTGGCCGAACAGGACCGCGGCCGGTGGGACTCCCGCGCCATCGCCGAGGGCATCGGCCTGATCAGCGAGACGCTCGCCGACGGGCCGCTCGGCCCGTTCCAGCTTCAGGCGGCGATCGCGGCCGTGCACGATGAGGCGGCGAGCGCCGAGGAGACCGACTGGCCGCAGATCCTGGGCCTTTACGACCTGCTCCAGATGGTCGCCTCCGGTCCGATGGTGACCCTGAACCGCATCGTGGCCTTCGCCATGGTGTACGGGCCGCGGGCCGGGCTGGCGGCGCTGGAGGCCGCCATGACCGACGCCACCCTCGCCTCGCACCACCGGTCGCTGGCCGTACGGGCGCATCTGCTCGACGAGGCGGGGGAGACCCAGGCCGCCCGCGAGCAGTACGAGCAGGCCGCGTGCCGGACCCTCAACGTCGCCGAGCAGCGCTACCTCATCTCCAGGGCCGCCAGGCTGCTGGAGACCAGCGGATGACCCCCGGATCCTTTCAGGTACTGAAGACCTATATCCCGTCGAGCGACTGGACGGGCCGTACCTCGACGAGACCCAGCGACGCCTCGGGGATCCGCGCGGCCAGCTCCACCGCCCGCTCCCGGTCCTTGACGTCGACGAGGTAGATGCCGGCCAGGTGCTCCTTGGCCTCGGCGAAGGGGCCGTCGGCGGTCGTCGTCGTGCCGTCCCGCACGGTGACCCGGACGCCCTGGGAGGGGTCGGCCAGCGCCTCGTTCGCGACCAGCTCGCCCGACTTCAGCAGGTCCTCGTGGAAGGCGGTGTACGCCTGCATGCCTTCGGCACGCTCGGCCTCCGACATCGCTCCCCAGGTCTCCAGCGCCTTCTGGTTGTGGTGGATCATGATCAGGTACTTCATCGCCGCCTCCGCCGGTAGGAACGTCGCCGTCGTCAGAATGTCGAAACAGCCGGCGTGGTTTCGACATCTCCTTGGGAGTGTTCGATGACGGACGTCATGACGGCGGGAGGGTGGATGGGATCGCGCGAACGGCTCATGGACGTCAACGGGGCCGCCCAGTGTCTGCAGAGCTTCGGGGATCAAGGCGCTCCGGCGATGCTGCTCATCGCCGGAGCGGCCCAATCGATGGACTGGTGGGACACGCGCATCTGCGAGGCCCTGGCCGAAGGCGGCCGGTTCGTGGTCCGCTACGACTACCGGGACACCGGGCGCTCGACGAGCTACCCGCCGGGCGCGCCGAAGTACGGCTTCGACGATCTCGTGGACGACGCGCTGGGCCTTTTGGACGGGCTCGGCCTGTCCGCGGCCCACGTCGTCGGTGCGTCGCTGGGAGGCGGGATCGCGCAGCGGCTCGCCCTGGCGCACGCCGACCGGCTGCTGTCGCTGACCCTGCTGTCCACCAGCCCGGGGATCCGCCCGAATGCCCCGTTCCGCGGCAACCTCCCGCCGCCGTCCGGCGACATGATGGCGCGACTCTTCACGGCACGGCAGGAGCCGGCCTGGGCGGACCGGGCCGCGGTGACCGACTGGATCGTGGACGAGCAGATGGCGCTGGCCGGTGCCCACCGCCTGGAGGAGGCGTATCTTCGGCGGCTCCTGGCCAGAGTCCTCGACCGTACCGGCGACATCGCCGCCTGCCTGACCAACCACCGTCACATCGAGCCCGGTGTCGCCTACGGGTTGCGGGTCGGTGACATCGCCCTGCCCACGCTGGTCGTCCACGGGACCGACGATCCGCTGCTGCCGTTCGAACACGCCGTCGCGCTGGCGGGCGAGATCCCCGGCGCGCAGTTGCTTCCGCTGCGGGACGTCGGGCACCAGATGCCGCCGCCCGACACATGGGACACCCTGGTCCCCGCCGTGTTGTCGCACACCGGCGGCTCATGATTCATGAATCGAGCCCGGACGGTCAACGGGTGCCCGCGGCGAGGAGCGCGGCGACCGGTAGCGCGACCTGCCCGTCGCCGGTTGCGTCGACGGCGGTCACCCGGGCGCCGCGGGCGGCCGCGGCCTCGGCCATCACACCCGAGCCGGTGCCGACGTCCAGCAGCCTCGTGCCCTGGGCGACTTCGGCGGTGTCGAGCAACGCCCCGGTCGAGTGCGCAGTCATCCGCGCGAACGCGCGATCGTAGTCCGCCGCGCGTCCGGCCCACAGCCTGCGTTCGTACGCGTCGAAGTCCATTGAGTGATCAGACCACGATCCGGTGCCGGTGTCGCCGGTATTGACAGCGAATCGTCAAGGAGTGAAAATCCCTGTAAATAGTAAACTTTACTATTTGATTACCCGGTCGTGTCATGGAGACCGTCATGGCGGCTCGCGCCCCGCCCCGCGCGCTCAGAGCAACGAACGTCCCCCGCAACGGCCGCTCGAGCGGCCGTCCCCCCACGAGATTCGGAGCTCACATGAAATCCAGACTCGTCGCCGCTGCCGGCGGCGTCGCCCTCACCCCCGCCATCATCGTGGCCCTGGCCGGCGCGGCCAGCGCGCACGGCTACATCAACTCCCCGCCCAGTCGCCAGGCCCAGTGCGCGCAGGGCATCGTGCAGTGCGGCGACATCAAGTACGAGCCGCAGAGCGTCGAGGGCCCCAAGGGCCTGCGCAGCTGCAGCGGCGGCGTCGCCCGGTTCGCCGAGCTTGACAACGACAACCATGGCTGGCGCGCCACGCAGGTGGGCCGGACGGTCACCTTCAACTGGACCTTCACCGCGCGCCACCGCACCACCGACTGGCAGTACTACATCGGCAACACGCGCGTCGGCACGTTCAGCGGCAACAACAGCGTGCCGACGGGCACGGTGTCGCACACCGTCAACCTCGGCAACGTGTCCGGCCGCGTGAAGCTGCTGGCGATCTGGAACATCGCCGACACGGCGAACGCCTTCTACTCCTGCGTCGACCTGCAGGTCTCCTAGGACGCGGAGCCCGGCTCGGGAGCGGAGCCGGCCACGATTCCGTGGGCACGCCCGCTCCCGGGCCGTGGCATGCCGGCGTCGCGGCCTACGACGCCTGGAAGCGGAGGATCACGTACTCGTACTCGCCCGGGCCGGCCAGCTTGAGCTTCTGGTCCTTGTTCTTGTCGATGAAGACCGTGAGGAAGATGTCGTCCCGTCGCTGCTGGAGGGGCGTCGCCTGCTTCTCGATCCACGTCTGGGCGAAGTAGACCTTGTCCTCGGTGGCGGACAGCGCCTGGACCCTGGTCCCGCCGAGATAGTTGTGGCCCTCCTTGTTCAGGTAGAGCGTCCCGCTGCCGTACTCGTAGTCGGCGATTCCCGTGCCCAGCCGGTAGAAGGGCACGTCCTGCACCGATTCGCCGTCGCGCAGCGAGAAGATCGAATCGTCGGTCCAGGCGCACATCTGGACCGCCACGTCGTCCGGCGGCTTGGGGAACCGGAACTCGAAGGGCGCGGGTCGCAGGGTGACCGTCACGACGTCCTTGCCGCCACGCTGCCCGAAGACGGTGGGGCTCGGCCGTCCGTCCTGCCAGAACTCCAGGCCCAGGCGCGGGCTTCGGGTCACCTGGACGCCGGCCGGTGCGCCGCTCGCGCTCGGGGTGGGCGTGGTCGGCCGGCCGCCGCCTCCCCGCCGGTCCGTCCCCGGCCACAGGATGACGGCGGCCGCGATCGCCGCGACGGCGACGACGGCTCCGGCGCCCGCCGCGGCCGCACGCCGGTTCGTGCGCCGGTGGGCGGGCACGGTCGGCCAGCTCCCGGCGGGCCGGTGCGGCGGGGGAACGACGGCGAGGACCGCCTGGCGTCCCTGGTCGAGGGTCTGCTCGATCGGTGCCGTGTCGGGGTTGCCGAGCAGGCGGAGCAGGACCTCCCGCATGGACGGGCGCGCCGCGGGGTTCTTGGACAGGCAGGCGGAGACGAGATCCCGCAGCGGATCCGCGAGGTGCCCGAGGTCCGGCTGTTCGTGGAGCACCCGGTAGCTGATGGCGGCGACGTTGTCCCCGCCGAAGGGAGGGGCGCCGGTCGCCGCGAAGACCATCACACAGCCCCAGGCGAACACGTCGGCGGGCGGCCCGATGTCATGGGCGGCGAACTGCTCGGGCGCCATGTACGTCGGCGTCCCCACCACGCCGCCGGTCGCCTGCGTGCCCGCGTCCAGCGTCCGGGCGATGCCGAAGTCGATGACCCGCGGCCCGTCCGAGCCCAGCAGCACGTTGGCCGGCTTGAAATCGCGGTGGACCACGCCGGCCTCGTGGATGGCGGCCAGCGCCGTGGCCGTCGCCACCGCCAGCCGGTGCAGCGCCGGTCCGGACCGCGGCCCGCCGACCGTCACCGCCTCGCGCAGGGTGGGCCCGTCGACGAACTCGGTCACGATGTACGGCTGCGCGCTCTCGAGGTCGGCGTCCAGGACCTGGGCGACGCAGAAGGGCGCGACGCGCCGGGCCGCCGCGACCTCCTTGGCGAACCGCTCCCTCAGCCGCCGGTCCGCCGCCCACCTCCCGCGCAGGACCTTCACGGCCACCGAGGTGCCGTCGCGCCCCTGCCCGAGGAAGACGATGCCCTGGCCGCCCTCACCGAGCCGGCCCGTCAGCCGGTACGCGCCGAGCGTCTGAGGATCGCCTGGGCGCAAAGACGTGACCTCGGGCATCAGCCCCCCTGATCGACGCGCGACGAGCGGCACTCTATCCGGACGGGTCCGGCGAAACCAGGATGGACGGGCGCAGAGTCCTGCTGTGTGCCAGAAGCCTCCTACTGCGGGCGCAGTACACCCCGGCTACTCCCTGGGGCCAACGGAGGCGCGTCCGGCTGCGGCTACCGTGGGGCGGGTGAGTCCGCTGACCAAGGTCAGGCGTATCGCCGGCTGCCATCCGTTCCTGTCGGACGGGCTGCTGGCGGCGACGGTGTACGCGCTGGCCCTGTGGGTGCCGTCGGGGCCGCATGACATCGGACCCGACCCGTCGACCTGGCAGATCGCGGTGTTCGGCGCGCTGGCCGCCGGCCCGCTGACGGTGCGGTGGCGGTGGCCGACCGCCGCGCTGGCGTTCACGGTGGCCGCGACGGCGTGTTACCTGGCCGTGGACGGCAAGGAGGGCCCGCTCCTGCTCGCGCCGATGATCGCCGTCTACACCGTCGCGCTGCGCGGCGAACGCCGGACGACGGTCATGGCCGCCGCGACGTCGGGGCTCGTCCTGATCATCGCCAAGCTGGTGGGGGTGGCCCGCGATCCCGCGGTGCACGGGATGGTGGTCTTCGACCCCCGGCTCGTGAGCGTCGTCGCCCAGATCGCCCTCGCCACCGCGGTGGGCGACGCGGTGCGCAATCGGCGCGCCTACGTCGCGGCCGTCGAGGAACGCGCGCGCCGCGCGGAGCGGACTCGTGAGGAGGAGGCCGAGCGGCGGGTCATCGAGGAGCGGCTGCGGATCGCCCGCGAGCTCCATGACGTGCTCGCCCACCACGTCGCGCTGATCAACGTGCAGGCCGAGGTCGCGGCGTACGTCATGGAGACCGATCCGGACCAGGCGCGCGAGGCGCTGTCCCACGTCCGCCGCGCGGGTCAGGAGGTGCTGGAGGACCTCGGTGCCACCGTGAGCCTGCTGCGCCGGCCGAACGCGCAGCTCGAGTCGGCCCCGGAGCCCGCTCCCGGGCTCGACCGGCTACCCGGCCTGCTCGAGGCGTTCGCGGCGGGCGGGCTGACGGTCGACCTGCGCGTGGAGGGGGAGCGGCGCGAGCTGCCCGCCACCGTCGACCTGGCCGCCTACCGCATCATCCAGGAGGCGCTGACCAACGTGCACAAGCACGCCGGCGACGCCCCGGCGACGCTGCGCATCGCCTACACGCTCCGGGAGCTCCAAGTCGAGATCATCGACTCCGGGCCCGGCGGGTCGACGCCGGGGGAGGGGACAGGGCACGGCCTGCTCGGCATGCGGGAACGCGCGTACTCCGTCGGCGGCGCCTTCGAGGCGGGTCCCCGGCCGGAGGGCGGCTTCCGCGTCCACGCGGTGCTGCCCTCGGCCGACCATTCGCCCGGGCCTGTGCCGCCCGCCGCCCGGTCGGCCGCGCCGAGGTGCGTATGACGATCCGCGTGGTGCTGGCCGACGACCAGTCCCTGGTCCGGGCGGGTTTCAAGGTGCTCGTGCAGGCCGCGCCCGACCTCGAGGTGGTGGGCGAGGCCGCGAACGGCGACGAGGCGGTCGTGCTCGCCCGCGAGACGCGCCCGGACGTCGTGCTCATGGACATCCGGATGCCCGAGTTCGACGGCCTGGTCGCGACCCGGAAGATCACCGCCGACGAGGCTCTGACCGCCGTACGCGTGCTGGTGCTGACGACCTTCGAGATCGACGAGTACGTCTTCGCGGCGCTGCGCGCCGGCGCAAGCGGATTCGTCGGCAAGGGGGTGCAGGCCGGGGACCTGCACGAGGCCATCCGCACCGTCGCCCGGGGGGACGCGCTGCTGTCCCCGGCGGCGACGCAGGCGCTCATCGCCCGCTTCCTCAGCGGCCCCGGGGACATCGCCGACGGTGCGGCGGAACGCCTGTCGGACCTGACCGAACGCGAACGTGAGGTCGTCGTCATGGTGGCGCGCGGGCTGTCGAACGACCAGATCGCCGAGCGGCTGTGCATCCGGCCGCTGACGGTCAAGACCCACGCGAACCGGGCGATGATGAAGCTCGGGGCGCACGACCGCGCGCAACTGGTCATGATCGCCTACGAGACGGGGCTCGTCCGTCCGGCCGCTCCGCCCCGCTAGCCGCCCGGTCATCCGAGGGATCCCCGCCCGGCCGCGTAACCGTCCGGCCCGCTCCGTCGTGGTAGCCGTCCGGCCGCTTCGGTCACCCGAGTGGTCCCCGGCCGGGCCGGCCGTGTAACCGTACGGCCATCTCGCCGCAGTAGCCGTACCCACCGGCTACTGCGGGCGCGGTATGCCGAAGACCCTTCCCCAGGCGGACGGGAACGCCCACCCCCCGGCACCAGGATGGCACTGGCATTCGATGACAACTGGGGGTTTCTCTCATGTCCGCTCTCGCGCGATGGTGCCACCGCCATCGCCTCGTCGTGGTCCTGTTGTGGCTGGCCGCGCTCGTCGGCCTTGGCGTGCTGTCGCAGACGGCGGGCTCCGCCTACAAGGACGCCTTCTCCCTACCGGGCACCGAGTCCACGAAGGCCCTGCAGCTGCTGCAGAAGTCCCTGCCGGCGCAGTCGGGCGACTCTGCGACCGTCGTGTGGCGCGCGCCCGCGGGCGGCACCGTCCGTGACGACGCCGTACGGCGGAAGATGACCGCCACCCTCACGGCGATCTCCAAGCTGCCCTCCGTGACCTCGGTGACCGGCCCGTACGACGGCCCGCGGGGCGCCCGCCAGATCAGCCAGAACGGCACGACCGCCTACGCCCAGGTCGGCTTCGACAAGCAGGCGGACAAGCTGGCCAAGGCGGACGTGCAGCGTGTGATCGACACCGCCGAGGCCGCCCGGGGCAACGGCCTCCGTGTCGAGCTCGGCGGCAACCCGATCAGCCAGGTCGAGCGGACCCCGCCCGGCAACTCCGAGCTGATCGGGGTGGCGGTCGCCGCGATCGTCCTGCTCCTCGCCTTCGGGTCGCTGTTCGCGATGCTGCTTCCGATCATCACCGCCATCGCCGGTGTCGGGAGCGGCCTGATGGCCGTCGGCCTGCTCACCCACGTTGTCACCATCGGCCAGATCGGGCCCACACTGGGCGCGCTGATCGGGCTCGGCGTCGGGATCGACTACGCGCTGTTCATCGTCACCCGGCACCGTACCGGCCTGAAGAACGGATTGAGCGTCGAGGAGTCGGTGGTCAAGGCCATCGACACGTCCGGCCGCGCGGTCCTGTTCGCCGGGGGCACCGTGGTGATCGCCCTGCTCGGCCTGTTCGTTCTGGGCATGAGCTTCCTCAACGGCATGGCCATCGCCTCGGCGGTCACCGTGGTCTGCACCGTGCTCGCCGCGATCACGCTGCTGCCGGCGCTGCTCGGCCTGCTCAAGACGCGGGTGCTCAGCCGCCGCGAACGCCGCCGTCTCGGGGCCCACGCGGGCGGCGGCGCGGCCCGGCCGGACATGTGGACCCGCTGGGCGGGCGTGGTCGAGCGCCGGCCCCGCACGCTGTCCGCGGTGGCGCTCGTGGTCATCGCGGTGCTGTGCGTGCCGGTGTTCTCGCTGCGCCTCGGCTCCTCCGACGCGGGCAACAACCCGACGTCCACGACCACGCGCCAGGCGTACGACCTGCTGGCCGAGGGCTTCGGCCCGGGCTTCAACGGCCCGCTGCAGCTGATCGCCGAGACGCACGGCGCGGCCGACCAGCAGGCCTTCACCCGCCTGGTCGGCGAGGTGTCCCGAACGCCGGGGGTGGCCGCCGCGGCCCCGATGCCCGCTCAGCCGGGTGCGACGGTCGCCATGGCGCAGGTGATCCCGACGACCTCGCCCCAGTCCGCACAGACCTCCGACCTGATCGGCCGGCTCCGCCACGACGTCGTCCCGGCCGCCGAGCGCGGCACGTCGATGCGGGTGTACGTCGGCGGCTCGACCGCGATCTTCGACGACTTCGCGGACGTGCTGACCGGCAAGCTCCCGCTGTTCCTCGGCGTGATCATCACACTCGGGTTCCTGCTGCTCATGCTCGCCTTCCGCAGCCTGCTCGTGCCGGCCATCGCCGCCGTGATGAACGTGCTGGCCGCCGGCGCGTCCTTCGGCGTGGTCGTCGCCTTCTTCCAGTGGGGATGGGGCTCCGAACCGCTCGGCGTGGGCGCCGCCGGGCCGGTCGAGGCGTTCCTCCCGGTGATCATGCTGTCGATCCTGTTCGGTCTGTCAATGGACTACCAGGTGTTCCTCGTCAGCCGGATGCACGAGGAATGGGTGCACAGCGGCGACAACCGCCGGGCCGTCACCGTGGGCCAGGCCCACACCGGCCGGGTCATCACCGCCGCCGCGACGATCATGATTGCGGTGTTCGTCGCCTTCGTCTTCGGGGGCCAGCGTGTCATCGCCGAGTTCGGCATCGGCCTGAGCGCCGCCGTCGCGCTGGACGCGTTCATCCTGCGGACGATCCTCGTCCCGGCCGCGATGCACCTGTTCGGCCGCGCCAACTGGTGGCTGCCCTCCTGGCTGGAGCGCCGTCTCCCGCATCTGTCGGTCGATCCGCCGGATGAGCGGCCGATCGAGGACACCTCCGGCACCCCGCTGGAGCCGGCCGCTCGCTGAGGCCCATGGCGGGGCGGTCGGCGACGACCGCCCCGCTTTTCCCATCACAGGGTTAAAAGACGGTCATTTGACTGAACCGGGACGTTTCACCGGGAATGGCCTTGCATTGAAGGCGTCCACGGGAGGTGGTCATGGCGATTTACGAGTACGTCTGCCGTGGCTGTGGCGCCTTCGAGGTACGGCTGGCGCTGGGCACCGCGCCCGCGACTCACGCCTGCCCGAGATGCGGGCGCGGCGGACGGCGCGTGTTCTCACCACCGGCGCTGGCGCACACGTCCCCGACCGTACGAGCGAGCCGGGAGCGTGAAGAACAGAGCCGGGAGGCGCCGGAGGTCGTGTCGGAGGTGCCGCCGAGCCGGCGCGCGCCCCGGCGGCCGCACCCGGCGCTCGCCCGCCTGCCGCGGCCGTGAGCGCGGCCGCCGCCACGCGTGCCGCGCGAACGACGGCGGCCGAGGGGTGGACCAGATGGCGAACGTGGGACTTCTTTACGTCGGAGCGGTGCTCTTCATCAACGGGATGATGCTGCTCAAGAAGGTCGACGCCAAGGCCGCGGCGGTGTTCAACCTGTTCGTCGGCACGATGCAGGTGGTCTTCCCGACCGTTCTGATCGCCACGGCGGGACGGGACACCCAGACGATCCTGGCGGCGTCCGGGCTGTACCTGTTCGGGTTCACCTACCTGTACGTCGGGATCGGACTGCTGGCCGGGCTCGACACCACCGGCGTCGGATACTTCTCGCTGTTCGTGGCCGTGATGGCTCTCGGCTACGCCTACGTGAACTTCCGCGTCCTGCGGAACACGCCGTTCGGGGTCATCTGGCTGTACTGGTCGTTCCTGTGGTTCCTGTTCTTCGTCCTGCTGGGGCTGAAGGTCGAGGGGATCACCACCTACACGGGCTGGGTGACGGCGATCGAAGGCTGGGTCACCGGGGCCATTCCGGCGTTCCTGCTGCTGTCCGGCTACTGGGGCGGGCCAGGAGAGACGGCGATCGCGCTGGCGGTGTTCGCCGTCGTGGTCTTCGGCGCCCTGTGGGTCATGGTCGGCCCGGGGCACCGTCCCCGCCCGCGGCCCGGCGGCGTGGCGGCACCGGGACGTACCTGACGCATCGCCTCCCGATTCGAGATCGTGAATTCGGCAGGGGAGAGAGACCATGCCAGACGTCGTATTCCACGTTGACCAGTCACGGTCAATGCGTGATCAGAAGATACCCGGCCACAACAGGTGGCATCCGGCCGTCCCGCCCGCGGACTCCGTCCGGCCGGGCGATGAGTTTCGGATGGAATGCCGGGAGTGGACCGACTGCCAGATAGGCAACAACAACTCCGCCAACGACGTACGGGACGTCGATCTGAAACTGGCCCACATGCTGAGCGGCCCGATCCGGATCGAAGGGGCCGAGCCCGGCGATCTGCTGATCGTCGACATCCTCGACCTCGGGCCCGTTCCACAGCACGTCGGGGACGCGGCCGGCGAGGGCTGGGGTTACACCGGCGTGTTCGCCAAGTCCAACGGCGGATCGTTCCTGACCGACTACTACCCGGACGCCGTCAAGGCGATCTGGGACTTCCACGGCCAGCAGGTCACCTCACGGCACCTGCCCGGCGTACGGTACACCGGCATCACCCACCCGGGGCTGTTCGGCACCGCGCCGTCGCAGGAACTGCTAGAGCGGTGGAACCGGCGGGAGCAGGCCCTGATCGACACCAATCCCGACCGGGTGCCGCCCCTGGCGCTGGCGCCGGAGCCGGAAGGCGCCCTCGCCGGCCACGCCCACGGCGGCGACGCCGAACGGGTCGCCCGCGAGGGCGCCCGTACGGTGCCGGCCCGCGAGCACGGCGGCAACCAGGACATCAAGAACTTCAGCCGCGGATCCCGCGTGTTCGTGCCCGTCTTCGTCGACGGCGCGAACCTCTCCGCCGGCGACCTGCACTTCAGCCAGGGCGACGGAGAGATCACCTTCTGCGGCGCCATCGAGATGGGAGGCTTCATCGACTTCCACGTCGACCTGATCAAGGGCGGCATGGAGAAGTACGGAATCAAGAACAACCCGGTCTTCATGCCGGGCAACGTCGAACCCAGGTACTCGGAGTTCATGAGCTTCGTCGGCATCTCCGTCGATCCCGACGACGACACGAACCTCTACATGGACGCGACGCTGGCCTACAAGTGCGCCTGCCTCAACGCCATCGAGTACCTCAAGAAGTGGGGTTACAGCGGCGAGCAGGCGTACCTGATCCTCGGGTCCGCGCCGGTCGAAGGGCGCATCAGCGGGATCGTCGACATCCCGAACGCGTGCTGCACGCTGTACCTGCCGACGGCGATCTTCGACTTCGACATCCGTCCCACCGGGGACGGTCCGCGAAGCGCCGACCGCGGGAGGTGCGCCGTCACCTCCTGACCGCGCGTCGTCCTGAACGCGATCGTGGCGCCGGAGCCGGAGGTCTCCGGCGCCACGCCATGCCCGGCGTCAGCGGCCGGCGCCGAGCGCGGCGGGGGACAGGTAGCGCCGCTCGACGTCGTCCAGGGCGCTTCGGACCCCGCCGACGGCGACGGCGGTGTCGCCGAGTGCGGACAGCGCGAGCCGGGGCCGTACGAGGGCGCGGCGGCGGAGATGCCGCTCGACGACGGTCAGCAGCCGCTCGCCGGCGCGGGACACGCCTCCGCCGATCACGATGAGCTCCGGGTCGATGAGCAGGCAGGCGGCGGCGAGGCCGCGGGCGAAGCGGGCGGCGATCTGGTCGATGATCGACTCGGCGAGCGCGCTGCCGGCCGACGCGGCGTCGAACAGCGCGGCCGCGTCGTCGTGCGGCCTGGCCCGCAGCATCACCTCCGTCAGCCGGGCGTCGCCCCGGCTCTCCGCCTCCGCGAGCGCGAGTTCGATGATGGCTGAGGCGCCGACCTGGCGTTCGAACGGTCCCATCGTGTCGCGCGTGATGACGCCGTCGGATCCCGGGTGCTCGGCGAGGTCGAGGAAGCCGATCTCGCCGGCCGCCGCGTTCGCCCCCTGGATCAGCCGGCCGTCGATCATGATGCCCGCGCCCACGCGGGCGCCCCACTGCACGAACACGAGGTTCTCCGTCGCCGTCGCGGTCCCGCGCCAGCGCTCGGCCAGGACGGCGAGGTTGACGTCGTTGTGGACGGCGATCGGGCAGGCGAGCAGCGTGCGGAGCTCGGCGGCGACGGGGAGGGAGGCCCAGCCGGGGATGCTCGGAGCCAGCGTGACCGTTCCCGTCCCGGGGTCGACGAGTCCCGGGCTGCCGATCGCGGCGGACAGGACCTTGTCGGCCGGAACGCCGGCCTCGGCCAGGACGTCGGTGGCGATGCCCAGGAGAGCCCGGAGGACTTCCTCGCCGCCGCGGAGCCGGTGGGTGTCGTGGCGCCGCTCGGCGATCACGTTGCCGTCCAGGTCGGCGACCATGGCGAGGATCTTGTGCGGTCCGACGTCGGCGCCGAGGACGTGGCCCGCGCCGGACCGGAACCGGACGACGGCGGCGGGGCGGCCGATCCTGCCCTCGCGGCCGGCCCCGGATTCCTCGCCCTGATCGGCGTCCTCCGCCCAGCCTTCGGCGCGCAGTGCGTCGATGGCCCGGGTCACGGCGGGCCGGGACAGGCCGGTGGCCGTGACCAGGTCCGCGACGCGCTGGGGTCCGCCCGCGCGCAGTGCGTCGAGCACCGTCACGACGTTGATCCGCCGCAGCACGTGCGGTCCTGTGCCGACCGGCACCGACTCGCTCGTCAAAAGATCACCTCTTGACCGATGCTCCCGTGAACGTTTTAGTTACGAACGATACGTTACTAAACCTTCGCCGAGCCGTCCGGTACCTGGAGAACACCGGCGTTTCCCCCTCCGTCGTTCCGCGTCTTCCGCCCCAGAAGGCAGGTTCGCCATGCGATCGTTCCTCCGCCGTGCCCTAGCGCTCGCCGTGCCCCCGGCGCTGGCGCTGGGCCTCATCACTCCCGGATGGGCCGCGGCCCCCGGGCCCGCCCGCTCCCGGCCGGGGTCGCCCGCACTCGTCCAGGCGACGACCGGCGCCTCCGGTTACGGAAATCCCTACAACGACTACCGGCGCTCCCCGTACGGGGTGATGCAGACCCCGCAGGAGCAGCAGTCCCTGCCGCCGGTCAAGGACGACCCGAACGAGCCGTTCGACTGGTACCGCTACCCCCGCGCCGCCATCGGCGTGTACGGCGGACCGGAACGGTCCATCATCACCCCCGAGGGCTACCTGCAGAACGAGTACGGAGCGCTCACGTTCGCGACCGGAGACGCCCGGACCCCCGTGAACCAGCGGGTCAAGACCTGGGTGGACGGCTACCTGCCGATCATGTCGGAGCAGTTCGACTCCGGCGGCGTCCAGCACGCGATCCGGTTCTTCGCCGCCAAGGTGCCGGGCGTCGCCAAGCTTCCCTTCACCCAGCCGTACGGCCTGCCGGCGAAGAAGGTGACGGCGGACGTCGACAACATGGTGAACTTCGTCAAGGTCAGTCTCACCAACCCGGGCTCGTCGCCGGTTACGCACCGGTTCTCGGCCACCCTCGACGTCACCAAGGGCATCGGCCCCCTGAACGGCAACACCGGTCCTAGCAAGCCCGCCTCCCCGGGCTGGGACGACGACCACCGCGTCTACGGAGGCGACGGGAAGCTCCTCCTGGTCTCCGGGCAGGCGCCGAGCGGTGTCGACGGCGCCACCCAGGACTACGACGTCACGCTCCAACCCCACCAGACCCGGACGCTCACCTTCGCGATGCCGTACTTCGTCGGGCAGGACTCCGACGCCGCGCCGATCAAGGGCGCGGACTACGACCGGTACGAGCAGGACACCGCGCAGTTCTGGCACCGGACCCTCGACCAGGCCGGAACGGTCCTGCAGGTCCCCGGCAGCGGCGTCGAGACCAAGGTGTTCGACGCCTACAAGGCCAACCTGGCGTTCTCCCTGATCCTGATGAACGTCATCGACGGCCGGTACTACTGGAACGCCAACCCGACCGTCTACGCCCACTACTGGTTGCGCGACACGGCCTTCGACATCGACGGCATCCTGAACGCCGGGTTCACCGACGTCGCCAAGCAGGTCACGCTCGAGATGCTCGACTGGCAGTCCGACTCGGGCCAGTTCATCTCCCAGTCGGGGCAGTACGACGGCAACGGGGAGGCCCTGTGGGCCTTCGCCAACTACTACGAACGCACCCATGACACCGAGTTCGCCCGCCAGGTCTGGCCTGCTGTCCAGCGGGCGATGGACTGGGAGTGGCAGGTCCGCCGGCAGTACTGGCAGTCCGACGACGGCCTGTTCCCCGCCTCCACGATGAAGGACGACGAAGGCGTACGCGGGCACGTCCTCACGTACGACCTGTGGAACATCGCCGGCGAGGAGGGCGCCGCGAAGATCGCCGAGGCGGTCGGCGACAGCGCGACCGCCACGACGTGGAAACAGCGCCGCACGCAGTACATCGGCATCCTGCGGTCCAAGCTCGCCCCGCAGGTGAAGAAGCTGGGCGTCATCCCGCCGACGACCGAGGGCATGGCGGCGCCGGGCGTCCGCGACGGCTGGTACGGCGGCGTGTACGGGATCGACTGGGGCAACCTCGAGTCTGTCTGGCCCGCGAACGCCTTCCGTCCGAACGACCCGTGGATCACCAAGAGCCTGGCCACCTGGCGCGGCAAGACGTTCGAGGGGATCTTCGGCTACCCCTCCGGCGGTGTCGAGAGCACCCTGCACTCCTACACGCCGATGTCGCTGTCGATCACGGACATCCTCCGCGGCGACCAGAACGCGGCGCTGTCGTCGCTGTACTCCCTGCTGACGCACACGTCGGCCGCGCACATGGCCTCGGAGGGCATGGCCTCGGCCCAGCGCTGGGGATGGTCGTCCACCGATCAGACCCAGCCGCACGCCGAGTTCGCCGGCAAGTACCTGACGTTCCTGCGCGACATGCTCGCCTATGAGGCGTCGGACGGATCCCTGCACCTGGCCAACGTCTGGTCGCCGCAGTGGAGCAAACCCGGCCAGACCGTGGGCTTCAGCGGAAACACCGACTTCGGGCCGATGTCCTACACCGCCGCCGTCGACGGGAAGGGCGCCACGATGCGCCTCACGCCGCCGACCCGCGGCACCCCGGACGACCTCGTGATCTCGGCGCCGGCCGGGACCGTCCTCACCTCGGCGACCGTGGACGGCCGCCACGCCGGCCGGATCTCCGGGAACCAGGTCACCCTGACGTCGCCACGGAAGGCGACCGTGGTCCGGCTGAACTGGACGAGGACACGGTCCGTGCCCCAGCTCGGCGTCGGCCGAGCGGTCGCCGACTACGAGGCGAACTACCAGCGGATGACGTCGCCGACCGACGCCTCGGTCACCGCAGTCAAGGCCGACCACCGCGCCATCGAGGCGGGCGCGCCGCTGACGGTCACCGGGACGGTCACCAACGACGGGGGAGCCGGCTACCTCGCCGACCCCCGCGTCGTGCTCTACGTGAACGGCCAGGCGACCCAGACCGACACGACGACGTTCGCCCGGGGGATCGGGTTCACCACTCCCGCGCGGATCGTCTCGTTCGGCCACCACGACGAGGGCACCGTGTCCGCGGTGTTCTCCCCGCAGCTGTGCGCTCCGGGCCACTACACGATCGGCGTCGGGCTCGGCTCGGCCGCGCCCACCCACACCGTGGAGGTCGACGTCCGAGCCCCGTCGAAGGCCACGCCGCCGACGGCGACGCTCGACCTGTCGTCCGGCTCGCCGTACGTCGACGGCGGCGGGAAGGCCACCGTCACCGGCAAGGTGACCAACACCGGCTGCCTCGCGGTGACCGGAACGAAGGTGACCCTCGCCGCGCCGGACGGCTGGACGGCGACGCCGCAGGACCCGGCCGAGCTCGGCACCATCGAGCCGGGCGCCTCGGCGACCGCGTCCTGGACGCTCACCCCGCCCGCGACGCTTCCGGACCCCGACACGACCGTGAACGTCGGCGCCTCGGCGACCTTCGCGGACGCCCCCGGCGGCACCGGGAAGGCGGACGGCTCGACGACCTTCACCGCCTTCGCGGCGCCGTCGGCCGACTATCGCACCGTCGCGGGCACCGCCACCCACGTCGGGCAGCTCGGCGACCGGTTCGCGGTCTTCGCCGACGGTAAGGACCAGTGGGGGCGCACCGACCAGTTCGGCGCCCTCTACCGCAAGGGCGCGGGCAAGGAGGCCATGACGGTGACCACCAAGGTCACGCGGCAGGACCCGACGGGCGTCTGGGCCAAGGCCGGCATCGTCGTCCGCAACGACCTGTCCGCCAAGAGCCCCGGCTACGTGATCTTGGCGGCCACGCCCGCGAACGGTGTCGTCATGCAATGGGACGCCAACGGGGACGGTTACCTGGACACCACCCTGAACACCGGGTTCTCCGGTTACCCCGTGCAGCTCAAGCTCGTACGGTCCGGCGCGACCTTCACCGGGTCCTTCAGCCTCGACGGCAAGACCTGGCAGCAGGTCGCCACCGCCCAGGTGCCGAGCGCGGCGGCCACCCAGGACGTCGGCCTCTCGGCCGCGGCCGTCACCGGGGACGCCTCGGGCAAGATCTCCGGCGCGGAGTTCACCGGCTTCGGCATCGAGTAGAGCCGGTGCGGGCGCCCGTCCCTCCCGCGATCCGGGAGGCGCGGGCGCCCGTCCTGCTAGGGAAGCGCCCGGTCCACGATGTCGAGGGCGTCTTCCTTGATCCTCGCGGTGGACTCCTTCGACACCAGCGGGAACGCCCTCTGCAGTTCGCGTCGCCCGGCCATCGCCATTGCACTCCCGGCGGAGATCAACCCGCCGCCGACGGCGATGGCGGCGGCCCACGGCGGAAGCCTCCGGGACAGCGCGGCGACCGTGCCGGCCACGACCGCGCCCGTTCCGTACGTCATGAGCGCGCCGGCGCCGCCGAGCAGCACCATGCCGCTCCGCGCCTTCGCCGCGCTGTCGACCATCTCCTGCCGGACTATCTCCAGCTCATCGCGGACCAGGCGTACGGTCTGCTCCGTCACGTCCTCGAGCACTTCGGTCACCGACTCGCCTTCGTCCCTAGCCATCGCCCGTCTCCCTCGCGTCTTTACCCGAGCGCTACCCGGTGCCGGGCCGGAGTAACGCGCCCGCGCTCGTGCCGCCGTCGCCTGGCGGGTATGGCTCTGAACAGGGACTCCGGGAAGGAGGCTGTGACATGACGCTGTTCTTGGCCCTCATCATCGTGGCGATCGGGCTCGGCATCGCCGGAGTCGCGGTGAAAGGCCTGTTCTTCCTATTGATCATCGGCATTCTGGTCTTTCTGGCCAACCTGGTGCTCGGCGGAATCCGGATCGGCCGCCGTCGCGGCCCCCGCGCCGCACGCTGACCCGGTTCCGGTGGTCCTGGTCCTGATCCGTGCGTCCCACGTGCTCTCCGGCGACGACCGGACCGGCCGGCGCGGCGGCCACCGCTCGATCGTCGAGCAGCCGCCGGGCCCATGCGGCGACGGCCGGGGCGTCCGGCCGCGCCGCCGGATCCTTGGCGGTCAGCGCCCGCACCAGCTCCCGTACGGACCCGGGCACCGTGCCGGGCAGCGGCGGGACGGGCCGGTCGCGGTGGGCGATCGCGACCGCGAGCACGTCGTCGCCCTGGAACGGCGGCCGCCCGGTCCGGCGAGGCGCGGGTGGGACAGGCCGACCAAGTGACGGCCTTCCAACCGCAGCCTCTCCCGGTACTCCTCGTTGTCGGCGTGCTCAGGCCGCAGCAGCTTGACGGCCACGGGGCGATCGAGCACGGTGTCGTCGGCCCGCCAGACCTCGCCCACGCCACCGGCCGCCAGCCGCTCCCGCAGCCGATAACGCTCCCCGACCACTCTGGTCCCCACGGTAGGCATGGGTCTGCGTCTACCCGCCAGGTGCCGGACCACACCGCCGTCTCAGGTCAGGTGCGGTTTTGGTCCGCGGCGAAGAAGAACGTGAGTAGTGGTAGCAGGGCGTGCGGGCGGTCCAGCGGGACGATGTGGCCGCAGTCCTCGATGAGTTGGCCGGTGAGGTCGTCGGCGATGGGGCGCAGTTGCCGTTCGAGGGCGTTTCCCACGGGCTGCGCGCCGATGGCCATCGTGGGCACGGTGAGGCGGTGAGAGCCGACGGCGTCTTGGATCTGTCGTGCGCTGGTGGGCGCGGCTCGGTAGTAGGAGAAGGCGCAGCGCAGGGCGTCGCGTCCAGTGTAGGCGCTGACGAATGCGTCTCGGATCTCGCGCGGCACACCGCGACCGCGGGTGCCGGTGCTGAGAAACCAGTCGATGTAATCCGTCTCGTGCCCGGTCAAGACCGTCTCGGCGAGGTCGGGAATCGAGTGGAAGCCGAACCACCACGGCGGACCATTCACAAGGAACTCGTCGGCGCCGGGCAATCGGCCCAGCAACGACTCCATGAGGACGAGCCGCCGTACGCGGGCAGGGCGTCGCATGGCGAACAGGAATGCGGGAGGGGCACCAGCGTCGATACCGACCACCGCCGCCGATGGTTCTCCCAGAGCGGTGAGGAGTTCTTCGGCGTCGGTCGCGAGGGTACCGGCGTCGTAGCCGCCCGCCGCTTTCGTGGTGGCGCCGAGTCCTCGCATGTCCGGGGCGATGACGCGATGGTTCCGGGCGAGGCCGGCGATGACCTCGGTCCACAGTCGCCAGGTGTGCGGAAAGCCGTGAAGGAGTAGGACGGCGGGTCCGTTCCCGGCGATCGCCACGTTGATCTCGATGCCGTTGGCCGCGATTCGCTGTAGGGAGATCTCGGCCGTGGAGTGGCCGGGGGTGGGCGTCGGGGCTGTGCCGGGCATGCTGTCTCCCTCGAATGGTGGTTACCAATGGTGACAAGGAGACGTTAGGTAACCTTCGATGTGTGGCCAAGACCGCACTTTCGCGACAGGTGGTGAGCTGCTGGTGACCGCCCCTCCAGCCCGTACGGCGAAGGGAACGCGGGGCGACCTGTTCGACCCCGAGTGCCCGACCCGTCGATTGCTCGATCGCATCGGCACCAAATGGGTGTCCATGGCCGTCAAGGTCCTCGCGGAGGCGGCCCCGCATGAAGTGCGCTTCGCCGAGCTTCGGCGGCGGATGCCGGGCGTCTCGCAGAAGATGCTTTCGGTGACCTTGCAGAGCCTGACCCGCGACGGCCTGGTGGCTCGCCGGGTGGAGCCGACCGTTCCGCCGCGTGTGCACTACCGGCTTACGGACCTCGGCTTGTCACTCGACGTCGCGCTCGCCACTGTCCGGGCCTGGGCCGAGGAGCACATGGCCGAGATCGACCGCGCCCAGGCCGACGGTGCCGACGAACAGTCGGGCCCGGTTTCGTGAAAATGATCATGGCACATGCGGATTCGGGTGATCATGGAGGGGTGAGCGAAGGCAGCGGCATCGACGTGTCCACTCCGAGCACCGCGCGGATCTACGACTTCCTTCTCGACGGCAAGGACAATTTCGCGGCGGATCGGGAGGCGGCGGCGCGGCTGCTGGAGGCGACGCCGGGCGCCAAGGCCATGGCGCAGGGGAACCGCCGCTTCATGGTCCGGGCGGTTCGCCTGCTGGCGGAGGCGGGTGTCCGGCAGTTCATCGACCTCGGCACCGGCATCCCCACCTCGCCCAACGTGCACGAGGTGGCACGGCGGACCCACCCGGACGCCCGTGTGGTGTACGTCGACCACGACCCGATCGTGATGGCGCACAACCGGGCGCTGCGGGCCCGGCCCGAGGGCGTCGTCGCGATCGGGGGAGACATCCGCCGCCCGCAGGAGATCCTGGACCACCCAGACGTGCGCGGTCTCATCGACTTCGACCGGCCGGTCGGCGTGCTGTGCCTGGCGGTCCTGCACTTCGTCTCCGACGCGGAGGACCCGGACGGCGTCCTCGCGGCGCTGCGCGCCCGGATGGCACCCGGCAGCCACCTGGTCATGAGCACGACCTCTTCGGAGGGGTTCTCGGAAGACGAAGTCGAAGAGATCACGGCCAGCTACACCGGGGTGACGTCCGGGCTCACTCTGCGCTCCCGGGCGCGGATCGAGCGCTTCTTCGACGGCCTGGAACTCCTGGAGCCCGGTGTGGTCGACATCTTCAAATGGCGGGCCGACGAGCCGCTCGTCGAAGGCGGGAAGCTGCTCGCCGGCGTCGCCCGCAAGAACGCCTGAGCGCCACTGTCACCCGGCGCCCAGGAGGCGGGACAGCGCGCCGAGCACGGCCGGCCAGGCGTCCGTGAGCGGGTCGATCACCGCGAAGTGGCCGACGCCGGGCAGCTCGGTGAGGGTGCAGTCGTCTCCCGCCGCGCCGGCCGCCCGCGCGTACGCCCGCGACTGCTCGACCGGGACACTGTCGTCCGCCGAGCCGTGGACCAGCACGGACGGGATCGAGGAGGGCAGCAGCGCCGACGGGTCGGCGAGCGCGGTCCGCTCGGGCAGACCGGCCGCGGGGCCGCCGAGCAGTTCGTCGGCGGCGCCGTCGCTCAGGGCCAGCTCCGACGCCACGGCGAGGGCCGCCACCGGAGCCAGCGCGACGACGCCGCGCACGCCCGGCGGCTCGGGCAGGTGCCAGGGGGCCGACGTGGGCAGCCGAGCGCGGGAGGCGGCCCACAGCGCGAGGTGCCCTCCCGCGGAATGGCCGAGCAGCACGACGTCGCCGATCCCGCCCGGGACGGCCTCGTCGGCGAGCGCCGGCACGGTGTCGACGGCGCGGGCGACGTCGTCGAAGGTGCCCGGCCAGCCGCCGCCGTCCTGACCGACGCGGCGGTACTCGATCGCGGCCGTGGCGAAGCCGCGGGAGGCCAGGTCGTCGGCCATCGGGCCGGTGTGCGCCCGATCGAAGCGGGAACGCCAGAAACCGCCGTGCACGATGATCACGAGCGGCCTCGTCGCCGGGCGATCTCCCCGGGGGAACCGCAGGTCGGCAACCTGGTCCGGCAGGCGCCCGTAGGCCACCGTCGCGTCCGGATCGGGCGCCGGACGGGTCAGAACGTCGGAGGACGGCGGCACGGGATGCCCTCTCAGAAGCCCGGGAACACTCGGCGCAGATCGTCGAGCGTGATCGCGTCCGAGGTGAGGGTGACCGAGTCCGGGGTGTGCGCGGGCGCGTGCCGGCCGGTGACGAGGCGCAGCCACCACTCCGCCGGAGCGGTGAGGACCCCGTCGGGCTGGGCGGGGGACTCCACGAGCGTCACCGCGTCGCGTACGGCGAGGCCGAACTCTCGCTCCGGGGCGGTCGTCCGTACCGCGAAGGTCACCTGGCGGCCCCCGAGGGCATCGGCCCTGCCGAGGAAGCCGATCAGCATGCCGGCGTGGTCGACCAGCAGGTCGGTGCCCTCCGGCGACAGGGCCGCCGCCGGGTCGAACGCGACCTCGACGTCCCAGGTGTGATGGGTGAACTCGGCGAGACGCAGCTGGGTAACGGTGGCGACGTCCACTGGGGCGGGCAGGAACCCCATGTCGACGCGCAGCCCTTCCCGGGTCGGAGCGTCGAGCTCCTCGAACCGGGTGACCAGCACGTCGTTCGAGCGCACGAACGCCTCGGCGCGTTCGGCGGGCGACATGGCGTCCCACCGCGCCCAGACGGTCTGGTTGAACTCCCCGCCGGGATGGCCCTTGCCGCTCAGCGCGCCGTCGAGCACGGCGAGGGAGATCTCCGCGCCGCTGCCCAGGTGGCTCAGCACCTGGGAGACGTCCCACTCGGACGCCCCCGACGGGCGGGTGAGATCGGCCTCGCCGAACCCGCGCACGCGGGCGGCCAGCAGGTCGTGGCCGGTGCGCAGCGCCTTGATGTTCCGGTCGGCCCGCTCTGTCATGCTCGGTCTCCCAATGGCGTCGTGATCGTACGGAGCATCGCGGAAGCCATCATGTCACCAAGCTCTTCCCGCCTCCGACGCAGAACCCCGGCGCGAGATCTCCGGCCGGGTGGGCGATACCGCGTAGCATCGGCACATGAACGCGCGCCGGGACGTCGAGCACGTTCGTCCCGAGTCGCGGCAGGTCGGCCGCGATGGCGACGTGCGCAGGACGAACGCCACGGCTTGGGACGGCCGGCCCCCGGAGGCCGATCCATCGGAGACGGCGGACGCCCGGCTCACGGTCCGCGACATCCTGCGGCTGGACCTGGTCGCGACGTGGGGGCCGGAGGTCGTGGCGGGTGCGGCACACCTCGACCGGCCGGTCCGCTGGCTGCACGTCGCCGAGGCCGCCGACGTCGCCGTGATGCTCACCGGCGGGGAGATGGTGCTGACCACCGGGCTGCTGCTGGCCGGCGACGAGCGGCTCCAGACGGACTACATCGAGTCGATGCGCCGCGCCGACGTCGCCGCCGTCGTGCTCGGCCTCGGCCGGGCGTTCCGGACCACGCCGGAGGCCATGCGCCGGGCGGCCGAGCGCTGCGGGGTGCCGCTGATCATCCTGCACCGGCCGGCGCCGTTCGTCCGGCTGACGGAGGAGGTCCACTCGCGCCTGCTTCACGGCCGGTTCGCCACGCTGGACCTGTCCGACCGGATCCGGTCCTCGCTCACCGCCCTGAACCTCTCCGGGGCGACGCTGCAACAGCTGCTCGACGAGATCGCCTGCTACGGCGGCTGTCCGGTCGTGCTGGTCAACCTCGCGCAGCGGGTCCTCGCCTCGGCCGGCGACAAGGCCTCGCTCAGCGAACTGCTCCGCGACTGGGACCGCGTGTCCCGGCAGGTCGCCGAGCTCGCCGGCAGCGGACCGGTCACCGTCGAACCCGACGGTTGGATCGTGGTCTCCCTGGAGGCCCGCGGTCGGCAGTGGGGCCGGCTCGTGTTCTTCGGCTACGCCGGCTCGGATGAGTTCGGCCTCGTGCTGGGTACGCGGGCGGCCGAGGCTCTGGCCATGCACCGCCTGCTCGGCGACCGCGACCACGGCTGGGAGGCGCAGGCGGCTGAGGCGCTGCTGCTGGACCTGGCCTCCGGATCGGCCCGGCCCGAGCAGCTGTTCACTCGCGTACGGGCCGCCGGCCTGCCGGTGAACCGCCGGACGTTCGTCCCTCTGGTGGTCCGTCTCCTCGACGACGGGCCCGGCGACACGGAGCCCGACGGCGTCCCGGAGCTGATCGAGCGGGCCGTGTCGGAGGTTCCCGAGGTGGCCGGGCTCGTCGCGCGGATCGGCGAGGAGGGCACGGCCGCCCTGCTGAGCATCCCGTACGGCGAGGACTCCGACGCCGCCGTGTGCCGTGTCGCGGTGCGCGTCCGGGAGTCCCTGAACGCCCGCGGCCGGGGTGCCGTGCTCGGCGTCGGCTTCGCCTGCTCGATGCTGGACGAGGTGCGCCGCTCCTTCGTCGAGGCGGTCCACGTCGCCGACGCGGCCATGGCCGCACCGCCGGCCCGGTGGCACGGCTGGGCGACGTACGCCTGCGCGGGCTGGTACGCCTGCTGCGGGACGATCCGGAGCTCCAGGCCTTCATCGAACGCGAACTCGGCCCGCTGCTGCGCGACCCGTCCCTGCTCGGCGTGCTGCGCACCTACATGGAGACCGGGCGCAACAAGTCCCTCGCCGCCCAGGCGCTCCACGTCAGCCGCCCCACGCTCTACCGGCGTCTGCAGCGCATCGAGGCGCTGCTCGGCATCGACCTGGAGGACTGGGAGCGCCTCACCTCCCTGTACGTCGCCCTCCTCGCCCACGAGGGCCAGCGCGGGTCCGGCCCCTGACGTCTCGCGTCCTCTCCGCGACCGGCGCCTGACCTCGCGGCCTCGTACGACCGGCCCCTGACCTTCGCGCGACCGGCCTCGACCTCGCTGCCTTCGCCGACTATCCGGCCGTCGGCGGGAGTATCCGGGGTGCGAGGGCGGCGGCCGCCGTGCCGGCGGCCGAGGACGCGGCGACGGTTCCCCAGGCGATCGGGCCCAGCGGGGTGCAGCCGAAGAAGTGGCTGACGCCGGGCGTCTCCACGATGCCGACCAGTACCGCCGCGGAGGCGACACAGGTGACCAGGACGAGCGGGTTGCCTCGGCCGATGCTCAGGGTCTGGCCGAGCTGGGTGCTCACCAGCGCCGCCAGCCCCATGGTGTCGGCTCGGCGCGAGCGGCCGGTGATCCGGCCCGCGTACCAGGCGAGGCTCGCGCCGAGGGCGGTGGCGCCGCCGCGGGTGGCGAGGGTGCGTGCCAGGTCGGCTCCGGACAGGGTGACCGGACCGGCGGCGAGGATGCCGTCGCCCTGTCCGCCGGGCGAACGGTCGTCGGTTCTGAGCGCGACGGCGAGAGCCGGCAGCATGTCGGTGAGCATGTTCACCAGCAGCAGTTGCCGGGTGTTGAGGGGCGCCCGGCCGCCGATCGCGGTGCCGAGGAGCGTGAAGGCGACCTCCCCGGCGTTCCCGCCCACCAGGATCGACACCGCGTCGCGTACCCGGCTCCACAGCGCGCGGCCCTCGGCGAGCGCCTCGATGAGGCGGAGCGGGTCCGGGTCGGTGAGCACCAGGTCGGCGGCGCCTCGCGCGGCGGTGGACGACCTGGCGGCCATGCCGATTCCGACGTCGGCGAGCCGGATCGCCGCCGCGTCGTTCGCGCCGTCCCCGGTCATCGCCACGACGTGCCCGGCCTGCTGCAACGCCTGCACGATGCGGACCTTGTGTTCGGGTGAGACCCGGGCGAACACGCTCGTACGGCGCACCCGGTCGAGTCGCTGCTGTTCCGACAGCAGGTCGAGTTCGGCTCCGGTGAGCACCGCGTCGGCGTGGGGAATGCCCAGCTGCCGGGCGACGGCCGTGGCGGTGGTCGGATGATCGCCGGTGATCAGGGCGATCCGGACGCCTGCCTTGGTGAGCCGCTCGATGGTCGCCGACGCGGTGGGCCGCGGCAGATCGGCGATCGCGACGAATCCGAGCAGGGTCAGCTCATGGGCGAGCGCGTCGAGGTCGCACGGCAGTGGTTCGTCGCAGAGATGGTTCTCGGCGACGGCGATGACCCGCAGCCCGTCCGCGGCGAGGCTTTCGACGCGGGCGGTCGCGGCCCGCAACCGGTCCGGTGTCAACGGCCGGCCGAGGTGGTCCCGGGCGCAGCGGCTGAGGATCACCTCCGGTGCCCCTTTGACGGCCAGGACGAGGCCGGGGGAGTTCGTGCCGCACGACGCGGCGTATCCCCGGTTCGTCTCGAACGGCATCTCCCACGACAGCTGCCAGTCCTCATCGGGACCGAGCCGCTCGCCGGCTCGCTCCACGATGGCCCGGTCGGTCGCGTGGATGATCACGTCTTCGGCCTTGGGGCAGGCGCGGGCGGCGGCGCGCAGCAGACGGCGTCCCTGCTCGTCGTCCTCGCGCAGTTCGTGGTCGATGTCGGCCAGGCGGGCGAGCGTGAGTCTGCCTTCGGTGAGGGTGCCGGTCTTGTCGAAGCAGAAGGTGTCGACGCGCCCGAGTGCCTCGAGTGTCCGCGGTGACCGTACGAGGATTCCGTGCTTGGACAGTCGCCGTGCCGCCGCCAGCTGGGACACCGTCGCGACCAGCGGCAGCCCTTCGGGAACGGCGGCGACCGCGATCGCGACGCCGGAGGCGATCGCCTGCCGGACAGGCACGTGATGGGCCAGCGACAGCGCGGTCACCGCGGCGCCCGCGATCCCGGCCGTGGGCATGGTGATGCGAGTCAGCTCTCCCAGGCGTGCCTGCACACCGACCGGCTGCGCGGCATCGCCGACGGCCGACGCGGCCCTGCCCGCCTCGGTGGCCGTACCGGCCGCGACGACCACTCCGCGTGCCCTTCCGGTGATGATCGTCGTGCCCTCGTACAGCATGCAGGACCGGTCCGCGAGATCGGCGCCGGGTGTGGCGGCCGGGTCCTTGGGCACGGGCAGGGACTCACCGGTGAGAGTGGCCTCGTCGACCTCCAGGCATTCACAGTCCAGCAGCCGCACGTCGGCCGGGACGACGTCAGAGCCGTGCAGGGAGATGACGTCTCCGGGTTTGAGCCGATCGGCGGGCACGGACCGGACGGTCCCATCGTCGCCGATCAGCCTCGCGGGCAGCCGCTCACCGAGGAGCAGGGACCGCAGGGCGCGTTCGGCGCGGACCCGTTGCAGCCCGCCGATCACCGCGTTCCCCGCCATCACCCCGCCGACCAGCGCGGCGTCCACACCCGACCCGACGATCGCCGAGGCCGCCGCCCCGAGCGCCAGCACCGGCGTCAACGGGTCTCGTAGCTCCCCGCTCACCGCATGGCCGAGCTGTGTCATCAGCCCGCCGGGCCGCGCCTTCTCGCGATCGCGTTCCGCGTCCTTGACGGCGGTGGCGGTCTCACCGAGTCGGTGGAGAACCTCCTCGGCGGTCATCTCGTGCCAGCGGCCTCGCGGTTCCGGTTCGGGCACGGGCGACCGGGCCAGCCGCCGGGCGCTGATCGCACCGCTGAGAACGGCGACGCCGGCGGCGCTGTGGGCGGGGGCGAGTCCGGCCCGGGTGCGCCGCCGGCCCGACGCCGCCAGCAACGCTCCCAAGGCGCCACCGCCGACCGCGAGGCGGGCCGATCGCTCGCTGACCTCCCGCGCCACCTGAAGGCTCCGCAGAACCCGCCATGCCTGCTCCAGGCCGGGACCGCAGATGAGATCGGCGGACCAGCACACCCACGGCCCGCACAGCACGGCGACGCCGACATCCGCGGCGGCCAGGGCCGCGTCGTCGCGGTTGCTGATCACCAGCACGCAATGACCCTCCGCCTGCAGGTGGCGGATCCGGTCGGCGAGGTCCGTCCCGGCCGGAACCGTCTCATCCGCCCATGAGGCGAAGTCGGCGGCGGCCGGATGCTCGGTCAAGAGCACCCGGAGCCCGCCGGAACGCGCCGCCCCGATCAACGCGTCGGCCAGCGGATCGGGTTCACCGCCACGGGCGAGCACCGCCGAGTCGATGACCACCGCCGAGACACGGTCCAGGTGGCGGAGCGCGGAGGTGTTCATCGGCAGTGTGCCCGTCCGGCTCAGCTCGTGGCAGAGCATCGCGGCGAACCCCTCCCTGCCGGACCGGGCCGCCTTCGGCACCGTGGCGAGGAGCAGGTCCGCGGCCTTGCCGGCATCGCGGGTCCAGGCGAGCACACCGCCGGCGGCGGCCAGCGCGGCGAGCGAGGACCGCTCGCCGGCCTTCTCGATCGGGCCTCGCGGGAGCGGCGTCGGGCGGGCGGGGCGTGATGCGGCGGCCGGCGCGGACTGATACGCGCGCAGTTCCAGTGCCCGTCGTTCCCAGACCAGTCGCCGTGATCGCGCCTCCATCAGCCCCAGCGCACGCGCGGCCACGTCCACGGTCAGCGGGAACGGGTCGGCGGTGGCGACGTAGGCGCCGGAATCGACGAGCTGGAACAGTAGGTCCGAGTGCGTCTTACCGAGCCGGCTCTCCAGCGCGGCGCGCAACCGCGGCTGGGACTCGGCGAGCACGACGGGCAGCCGTATCGCCTGGTGCGGCAGCGTACGCAGGCTCAGCCGGCCCGCGGTGGCCAGCACCGCTCCGGCCAGGCCCGAGGCGAGCGCCACGGTCGCGGAGTACTCCGCCGAGCGGTCGCCGGGAATCTCCGGTTTCAAGCGTGCGAAGGGCTCCGCCTGCGCGCCGTGCTCCTCTTCGACCGCCTCGACGGTGGCGAGGAGCGTCTCGAGCTCCACGTGGTCGTTGTCGAACGAGACGAGAACCTGCTGCGTGACGGCGTTGATCTCGGCCCAGTGCACGCCCTTCAGCCGGCCGAGGGCCTCGGTGACCTCATCGCCCAGGACATCCCCGTCGGCGCCCGCCAGCCCGCGGACCTCGAGATGAGCCTCACCGTCACGGCACCACATCCGCCGCCGGAACCGGTGCCGCCCCACGTCGCGCAGTTCGCCGGCCGTCACGACGAAGATCTCCCCGGCGCGCAGCCTCATCTCACCGGCCGCGGCGGGCACCTGCCACACCCCGCCCGCAGCCGGCCGCATCGCCGACATGACCCGGGACACGGCACGGCGTCCCGTATCCGCCCCGCGGCCCGTCCAGCGGGCAGCGTGCCCGGCCACGCATCCGGTGACCGCCACACCGCCGGCGGCCAGTCTCAGCGACCGTCCCGCGGCCGCCATCGCCGAACTCCCGAGAGAACCGATCACACCCCACCCACCCCGACATCATGCCGTTGACCAGGCAATACTTCCCCCGCTCAGGTGGGATAGTCCCCGCCCCGGGCAAGGAGATCGTTACGCGAACAAGAGCGGCGATCGGTGAAGCTTTCACGGTCATTGACGGCCGGACGGTGACCCACCCGCGGGTGTCGACGCAGGCCAGAGCGGTTCGATCGCCGGGCCGCGCGGGGCGTGACGCCCGAGCGGATTGATCGCGTTCCGCCGGTCGTCCTACTGTCGTCCCGAACGCTCCCACCGCGTGAGTAAGGGGGCGCGCGCTCCGCGCGTGCCACGCCGCTTCGCCTTCAGGTGAGGAGCAGGATCAGTGATCAAGATCCCCCGGACGCCCCGCCGGCGCACGACCCGCTCGGCCCTGCCGTCCGCCGTGACGGCGGTCGTCGCCGCGGCCGCCCTCTCGGTAGCCGCCGCGCCCGCCGCGAACGCCGCGAGCACGCTGAAGTCCGCCGCCGCGTCGAAGGGCAAGACGTTCGGCGCCGCCGTCGCCAACTACCACCTCGGCGAGTCCCAGTACGCGAGCACCCTCGACACCGAGTTCTCCGGCGTGACGCCGGAGAACGAGATGAAGTGGGACACGACGGAGCCGTCGCGCGGGTCCTTCAACTTCGGCGCGGCGGACTCGATCGTCGCGCACGCGCAGAGCCACGGCATGAAGATCCGCGGTCACACGCTGGTGTGGCACAACCAGCTTCCGGGCTGGGTGAGCGGCATCTCCTCCGGCTCGGACCTGAACAACGCGATGACCAACCACATCGCGCAGGTCGCCGGCCACTACCGGGGCAAGATCTGGTACTGGGACGTGGTGAACGAGGCGTTCAACGAGGACGGCTCGCGCCGCCAGTCGGTGTTCCAGCAGCGCATCGGCAACGCCTACATCGAGAACGCGTTCCGCGCCGCGCACAGCGCCGACCCGAACGCCAAGCTCTGCTACAACGACTACAACACCGACGGGCAGAACGCGAAGAGCAACGCGATCTACGCCATGGTGCAGGGTTTCAAGAACCGCGGCGTCCCCATCGACTGCGTCGGCTTCCAGTCCCACCTCGGCAGCAACCAGGTCCCCGGTGACTACCAGGCCAACCTGCAGCGCTTCGCCAACCTCGGCGTCGACGTGAACATCACCGAGCTCGACATCGCCGGCTCCGGCCAGCAGCAGGCCAACGACTACGCCAAGGTGATCCGCGCCTGCGTCGCCGTCTCGCGCTGCACGAGCATCACGACCTGGGGCGTCACCGACAAGTACTCCTGGCGGAGCGGCAGCACCCCGCTGCTGTTCGACGGCAACTACGCCAAGAAGCCGGCCTACAACTCGGTCATCTCCGCCTTCGGCGGCTGATCACGCCGCCGCGCCGAGCGCGTACGGGATGCCCGGTGACCGGGCCCCGACAGGCCACCGGGCATCCGTACGACGGGGGACTACGCCGGCGCGCCCTCCGGGGCCGGGCCGGCGATCCGGCGGGTGACCGGGAACAGGCGGGTCAGCAGGATGTACAGGACGAACGCCGAGCCGAGCCCGACGGCCCAGCCGTAGTCGGCGAGGGGCTTGAGCACCGGGATCAGGCCGTCGGCGGGGAACGGGCCGGTGCCGGGGGCGGAGTACGAGCCGCCGATGGCGAGCACGCCGCCGACCACGAAGGCGACGACGGCCCGCCAGTTCCACCCTCCGTGGTACCAGTAGCGGCCCTCCGCCCGGTACAGGTCGGGCAGGTCCAGCCGGGTGCGGCGGAGCACCCAGTAGTCGGCGATGAGGATCCCGGCCACGGTGCCGAGCAGGCCGCCGACCGTGCCGAGCCAGGTGAAGATGTACGCCTGCGGGCTGGCCAGCAGCTTCCACGGGAAGATGACGACGCCGACGACCGCGGTGATCAGGGCGCCGGTTCGGAAGGTGATGTGCCGCGGCGCGATGTTGGACAGGTCGAACGCCGGCGAGACGACGTTGGCGGCGATGTTCACCGAGAGGGTCGCGATGAGCACGGTGACCAGCGCGTAGAGCACGCCCGCCCAGTTGTCGAGCTTGGCGGTGAGCTCGATCGGGTCCCAGATCGCCTTGCCGTACACCGCCTGCGAGCCGGAGGTCACCAGGACCGACAGGAGCGCGAACGCGGTCATCGTGGTCGGCAGGCCGAGCGACTGGCCCCAGAACTGCGCGCGCTGGTTCGCGCCGTACCGGGTGAAGTCGGGGATGTTCAGCGACAGGGTGGACCAGAACCCGATCATGCCCATGAGGGCCGGGAAGAAGACCTTCCAGAAGCCCGAGCCCCACCCGAGTTTCGACGGCTGGTCGATGATCGGGCCGAACCCGCCGGCCTTGACGCTCATCCAGATCAGCAGCGCGATCGCGCCGACGATGACGAAGGGCGCCGCCCAGTTCTCGAAGCGGCGCAGCGTCTCCATGCCGCGCATGATGATCGCGATCTGCAGGACCCAGAACAGCGCGAAGGACAGCCACTGCGTCCAGGGATAGCCGCCGACGTGGGCGGCGCCGGTCCACGAGTCGCCGAGGAGCTTCCCGGCGAGCAGGAAGATGCCGGACCCGCCGATCCAGGTCTGGATGCCGAACCACGCGCAGGCGACCGCGGCGCGGACCAGCGCGGGCAGGTTCGCGCCCCGGACCCCGAACGAGGCGCGCGCGAAGACCGGGAACGGGATGCCGTAGCGCGGCCCGGCATGGCCGGTGAGCAGCATCGGCACGAGGACGATGACGTTCGCGAGGGCGATCGTGAAGACCGCCTGTTTCCAGTCCATGCCGAGCGCGACGAGGCTGGAGGCGAGCGTCCAGGAGGCGAGGTTGTGGGCCATGCCGACCCACAGCGCGGTGAAGTTGTAGGTCGTCCACCGCCGCTTGGCGATGGGGACGGGCAGCAGGTCCTCATTGGCGTACGGGCCGGTGGGCGCGGCGGCGCCGGGCGAGAGCTCGACGCGGCCATCGGAGACGGCGGGTTCCGAGGGCGAGGTGGCGGTCATGGGCGACTCCTCGGGAGAGGCTGGGACGAAGGGGACGCCGTAGAGACGCTCGCCTCCCGGGGGCGACGGGTGGTCGCCTCCCGGGGACGGCAGGCGGTCGTCTGCAGGGGGTGACAGGCGACCGCCTTCCGGACGACGCCGGACGGCCGGGCGCGCCGGGGTCAGCCGGTCAGCGCGGGAATGATCGTCTTTCCGTAGGCGTCGATGGTCGATTCCTTGGCATCGTGCATGTCGTAGACGGCGAACTGGTCGACGCCGAGATCCCGCAGGGTCGCGAGCTTGGCGATGTGGGCCTCGGCCGGGCCGATCAGGCAGAACCGGTCGACGATCTCGTCCGGGACGAACGCGGTGTCCGGGTTGCCGGAGCGGCCATGGTGCGCGTAGTCGTAGCCCTGACGGGCCTTGATGTAGTCGGTGAGCTCGGTGGGCACGAGCGAGGACGCCTCGCCGTACCTGCTCACCAGGTCGGCGACGTGGTTGCCGACCATGCCGCCGAACCAGCGGCACTGCTCGCGGGCGTGTGCCAGGGCCTCGGGCGAGTCGTCCTCGGTGACGTACGCGGGCGCGGCGACGCAGATGGTGACGTCGCCGGGGTCACGGCCGGCGGCGACCGCGGCGTCCCGGACGGCCTTGACCATCCACTCGGTGAGGTAGACGTCGGCGAGCTGGAGGATGAAGCCGTCGGCCTTCGCACCGGTCATGGCCAGTGCCTTCGGCCCGTACGCCGCCATCCAGACCGGCAGCCGGGACCCCTCCTTCACCCACGGGATGCGGATGGAGGTGCCGTCGACCTCCGCCGCGCGCCCCTCCGCGAGGTCGCGGATGACGTGCATCGCCTCGTCGAGCACGGCGAGGGTGTTCGGGCGGCGGCCCGCCACGCGCATCGCGGAGTCGCCCCGTCCGATGCCGCAGATGGTCCGGTCGCCGAACATCGAGTTGAGGGTGGCGAACGTCGAGGCGGTCACCTCCCACGTCCGGGTGCCGGGGTTCGTGACCATGGGGCCCACGATCAGGCGCTCGGTCCGCGCCAGGATCTGGCTGTAGATCACGAACGGCTCCTGCCACAGCACGGCCGAGTCGAAGGTCCAGCCGTGGGTGAAGCCGGCCTGCTCGGCGCGGCGCATCAGCTCGACGACCGCCGACGCGGGCGGATCGGCCTGCAGGACGAGTCCGAAGTCCATGTCACGCGCCTTTCTCAGCCGAGGTACTGGCAGGTCTCGCGGGCGACGAACCGGCCGTGGCCGCCCGGCCGGCGTAGGACCGGTCGTCGATGACGACCTCGCCGCGCGACAGGACGGTCTGGACCCGGCCGCTGACGGTCCGCCCCTCGTACGCCGAGTAGTCGACGTTCATGTGGTGGGTCTCGGCGGACATCACCTGCGTGGCGTCCGGGTCGTAGATGACGATGTCGGCGTCGGCGCCGGGCGCGATCGTGCCCTTGCGGGGATACAGGCCGAACATCCGGGCCGGGGTCGCGCAGGCGATCTCGATCCAGCGGCGCCGGGAGATGTGGCCGTCGACGACCGCCTGGTGGAGCAGGTCCATGCGGTTCTCGACTCCCGGCAGGCCGTTCGGGATCTTCGAGAAGTCGCCCAGGCCGAGCTCCTTCTGGCCCTTGAAGCAGAAGGGGCAGTGGTCCGTGGAGACCACCTGTAGGTCGTTCGTGCGCAGGCCGCGCCAGAGGTACGCCTGGTGCTCCTTGGGCCGCAGCGGCGTGGAGCAGACGTACTTGGCGCCCTCGAAGTCCGGCTCGGCGAGGTTGTCGGTGGACAGGAAGAGGTACTGCGGGCAGGTCTCGCCGAAGACGGGCAGGCCCATGTCGCGGGCCTGGGCGAGCTCGGCGACGGCCTCCATCGCCGAGACGTGCACGACGTACAGCGGTGCCCCGGCCACCCGGGCGAGCTGGATCGCGCGATGGGTGGCCTCGGCCTCCAGCAGCGCCTGGCGGACCTCGCCGTGGTAGCGCGGGTCGGTGCGCCCGGCGGCGAGGGCCTGCTCGACCAGCACGTCGATCGCGATGCCGTTCTCGGCGTGCATCATGATCAGCCCGCCGTTGCCGGCGGAGCGCTGCATCGCGCGCAGGATCCGGCCGTCGTCGCTGTAGAAGACGCCCGGGTAGGCCATGAACAGCTTGAAACTGGTGACGCCCTCGTCGACCAGGCCGTCCATCTCCTTCAACGTGTCCTCGTTGACGTCGGAGAGGATCATGTGGAAGGCGTAGTCGATCGCGCACTGCCCGTCGGCCTTGGCGTGCCAGACGTCCAGCCCGCTGCGCAGCGACTCCCCGACGGACTGCACGGCGAAGTCCACGATCGTCGTCGTGCCGCCCCACGCGGCCGCGCGGGTGCCCGTCTCGAACGTGTCGGAGGCGGACGTCCCGCCGAACGGGAGCTCCATGTGGGTGTGCGCGTCGACGCCGCCCGGGATCACGTACTTGCCGGCGGCGTCGATGACGCGGTCGGCGGACTCCGCCCAGCGCCGCGCGACCTCGCTGTCGCGGGCGGCGAGCGCGGTGACCCGGCCGGACTCGATGAGGATGTCGGCGTTCGTCTCGTCGGCGGCGGTGATGACCAGTCCGCCGCGGATCACGGTGGTCCCCATGCGGCTACCTCCCTCGGTCGGCTCTGCCGGTCACTGTTCCACGAGCGGGCCGTACGCGTCCGGACGGCGGTCCCGGTAGAACGCCCACTGCTGCCGGACCTCGTCGATCAGGCCGAAGTCGAGGTCGCGGACGACGAGCTCCTCCTCCTTGCCCGAGGCGACGTCGCCGACGAACTGACCGCGCGGGTCGACGAAGTAGCTGGTGCCGTAGAAGTCGTTGTCGCCGTACTCCTCGACCCCGACCCGGTTGATCGCGGCGACGAAGTACTCGTTGGCGACCGCGGCGGCGGGCTGCTCCAGCTTCCACAGGTACGACGACAGCCCCCGATGTGTCGCCGACGGGTTGTAGACGAGCTGCGCGCCGGCCAGGCCGAGGGCGCGCCAGCCCTCCGGGAAGTGCCGGTCGTAGCAGATGTAGACGCCGACGCGGCCGACGGCCGTGTCGAACACCGGCCAGCCCACATTGCCGGGCCGGAAGTAGAACTTCTCCCAGAAGCCCTTGACCTGCGGGATGTGGTGTTTGCGGTATTTGCCGAGGAAGGTGCCGTCCGCGTCGATGACGGCCGCGGTGTTGTAGTAGAAGCCGGACTGCTCGATCTCGAAGACCGGCACGACGATGACCATGCCGGTCTCGCGGGCGAGCGCCTGCATCCGCCGTACGGTCGGCCCGTCCGGCACCGGCTCGGCCCACCGGTAGTGCTCGGCGTCCTGGACCTGGCAGAAGTACGGAGCGTTGAAGACCTCCTGGAAACCGATGACCTTCGCACCCTGCGCGGCGGCCGCGCGGGCGTGCTCCTCATGTTTCGCGATCATCGTCTCGGTGTCACCGGTCCAGGTGGCCTGGACCAGGGCCGCGCGCACGATCGGGCTCATCGGAACTTCCCTCCGGAAAAGATGTCGTCCTAAGGGCGAAAAGGACAACGCCCGCCTATGACGGCTGACGCTACGAGCCCGCCGATGGGACGTACAGTGCCACGCTGTAACGCGATCCTGTCTCCATGTTCCACCACGTCACCTGCGGCGATATCGCCCAGGCGCATGTTGCGAACAGAAGTGTCCGGTGTTAATTCCCGGTTCCCTCTTGTTCGATGAGCCAGGCCGCGATCTGTGTTCTGGAGTGGAAGCCGAGTTTGTGGAGGATGCGCTCGACGTGGCCCTCCGCGGTGCGCTCCGCGACCACGAGCGCGGTGGCGATCTGCCGGTTGCTCAGGCCCTTGGCGATGAGCCGGGCGACCTCCGTCTCCCGCCGGGTGAGCGGCGAGCCGGGATCGGCGCTCCGCGGACCGGAGGAGGGCGAAGGCTGTTCGAGGACGTAGGCGAGCGCCTCGTCGTAGGGCATCGCGGCCCCGCGCCGGACGGCGGCCTGGAAGGCATCGTCGCCGAGGGCGGCGCGGACATTCGCCTCGCACTCCTCGTGATACCGGAGGAGATTCCCGTACCCGGACAGCGGCGCGCTGATCGCCTGCCAGGTCCGCCGCCGGATCCCCATGAGCAGGGCGGCCCTCTTGTGGTCCCCGCCCGTGGCGGCGATCCAGGCCAGAACCTCTTCACCGACCGCGACGCCCAGCCGGTCGTCGAGCGCGTGGTTGAAGCGCACGCTCTCCTGTTCCAGGGATGCGGCGCGTGGCAGGTCGCCCTCGCGCCACACCTCGACGCCGAGCGCGAATGTCGTGTACGCCTTGTGCCATCCCTCCCCGTGGGCGTCGCACACGGCGATGCCCTCCTCCGCGGCGGCGACGGCGCATGCGGACTCGCCGCGCAGGGAGTGGCCCAGGGTCAGCCGCATGAGCGAGAGCACCAGGCCGGCCAGGTCACCGGTGGTCCGGTGCAGGGCCACCGCCTCCCGGTAGCAGGTGATCGCAGCTTCGGCCTGGTTCCGATAGACGGCGATCATCCCCGTGTAGAGCGCGGCATAGGCCTGGACCGACGTCAGCCCGAGACGCTGCCCGATGGCGCGGCCCTCCTCGAGCATCGACTCCGCCGCGTCGAGGTCGCCCTGGATGATCGCGACCCAGGAGCAGGTCCACAGGGCCCGCGCCCGGACGGCGTCCGGCCGCGGGTACGCAGCGAGGCCCTGCTCGAGCCAGTCGCGGCCCTCACCGAGGTAGTAGCTGCTGATCCAGTGGTAGAGCAGGTCGGTGGCCATGCTCAGGCCGGCCGGGGCGCCGTCGGGATCGGCGCGGTAGTGCTCCAGCGCGGCGCGCAGGTTCGGGTGGTCGGCCCGCAGCCGGGTGAACCACTCCACCTGCGACGGGCCGAACAGATTGGCGCACGCGTCGGCGGCCAGTCTCCGGTAGTGGTCGCGGTAGCGGCGACGCAGCGTCGCCTCCTGCCCGGACTCGGCGAGGCGTTCCCTGCCGTACTCCCGGATGACGTCGAGCAGCCGGTACCGGACTCCGAAGGGGCCCTCCTCCCGGGTCAGGACGGACTTCTCCACCAGCCCGGTCACCAGGTCGACGATCTCCTCTTCGGCGATGCCGTCACCGGCGCAGACCGCCTCGGCCGCGGCCAGGTCCAGGCCGCCGGTGAACACCGAGATCCGCGCCCACAACAGGCGCTCCTCCTCGTCGCACAGGCCGTAACTCCAGCCGACCAGGGCTCGCAGGGTCTGGTGGCGGGGCAGGACGGCCCTCGAACCCGACGCCAGCAGCCGGAACCGATCGTCGAGCCGGTCGAGCAACTCGCTCGCGGACAACACCCGCAGCCGTACGGCCGCCAGCTCCAGGGCGAGGGGAATGCCGTCGAGCCGGTGACAGATCCGCTCGACCACGTCGCGGTTCTCGTCCGTTATGGCGAAGTCGGGCACCACCGCCATGGCCCGTTCCCCGAAGAGCCGGATCGCGTCGGAGACGGCGGGCGTGGCCGGGCGCGCTCCATCGGCGTCCGGCAATGCCAGCGGCGGAACGCTGAGCGTCCGCTCGGCGAAGATCCCCAGGGGCTGCCGGCTCGTGGCGAGGATCCGCAGCTCCGGCACGGCGGCCAGCAGGGCATCGGCCAGGACGGCGCACGCCTGCACCAGATGCTCGCAGTTGTCCAGTACGAGCAGTGTCCGTGTGCCCTCGAGGTGTTCGATGAGCACCTCGAGAGGCGGCCGGGCGGATTGATCACGGATCTCCAGCGCCTCGACGATGGCATGTGCGAGCAACTCCGGCCGGTCCAGCGACGCCAGCTCGATGAACCACACGCCGTCGGGGAACACCCGCTGCAGGCCGTCGGCGACCTTGAGGGACAGCCGGGTCTTCCCGACCCCGCCGGGGCCGGTGAGCGTCACCATCCGGCACTCGGACAGCAGCCGCCGGACGGCGTCGATCTCCCGCCGGCGTCCCACGAAGCTGGTCAACTCGGCGGGCAGGGCCGGCGTTCGGCGTCGGTGCAGGGCGTTGGACGACATGGCGCGCACGGGGCCCCTGAAGTCCGGCCCGGCGTCGGCCGGGCCGGATTCCGGATCAGGGCACTGGTCCTTCCTGGGCGGGCTCGAGCCGGGCCCCGTCGTAGAATCCGGCTCCCATGTACACCAGTGGGGCCACGTCGAGACAGGTCGCGGCGAGGACCCGGCCGATGAAGATGGTGTGCGTGGCGGCGCGGACGCGTTCGCGGACCTCCGCCTCGAGACTGGCGCACGCTCCGTCGAGGATCGGGCTGCCGTGCTCGCCCATATGCCAGTGCACGTCGCGGAACTTGTCGGGGTTCTTGGTCGCGAAGTGCCGGGCCACGCCGGCCTGGTCGCCGGCGAGCAGGTTCACCGCGAACCGCTCCGCGCGGAACAGCGGTTCGTAGGTGGACGAGGTCTTGGCCACGCAGACGAGGATCAGCGCCGGATCGAGCGAGACGCTGGAGAACGCGTTGACGGCGAGGCCCCGCGGCGTGCCGCGGTCCACGGTCGTGACGATGGTCACGCCGGTGACGAACTTGCGGTGGAACGCACGCAGGTGATCGGCGTCGACGACCGGTGAGGCGATGTTCGTGGTGTCTGTCATGTGACGTCCCGGAGGCTCAGGATGCCGAGAGTTGTCAGGAGGTCGCGCGGATCCCAGGTGACCCACTCCTCGGCGACGAGGGGCCCGTCGAAGCGCGCGATGGTGATGCCGGAGACGACGACCTCGCGTTCGGTGGGGGGCACGTCGAGGAACTCCCCCTGGTGGGTCCCCACGCTGTGCCAGCGGACCACCGTCTTCTCATTCTCGCTGATGAGGTCGTCGATGGTGGTAACGAGGTCGGGAAACGCCCGCTTGACCATCGTGATGGCCTTCTTCAGGCTCGCGGCGTCCTGATCTCCGGACTGTGTGTGGCGCACGTATCCGGGCGCGAGCAGCTCGTCCAGCGCGTCGACCCGGCCGTCGTTCCAGGCGCGGTGCCAGACGTCGGAGATCCGTTGCTTCCGGTGCTCAGTGCCGTTCATGATCCCGTCCCGATGGTGCTCGTCGTCCGGCCGGGCCCGTCCGCCGTTCCACCCTGATCAGCGCATGACGAAGGGGTCGGCCATGGGCTCGTCGCTGGTGTTGATCCAGACGCTCTTGACGCGGGTGTACTCATGAATCACCTCGGGTCCGTTCTCCTTGCCGAGGCCGCTCTGCTTGAAACCGCCGAGCGGCGACAGCGGTGACATGGCGCGGTAGGTGTTGACCCATACCGTGCCCGCGTCGATGGCGGCCGCCATCCGGTGGGCGCGGGCGAGGTCACGGGTCCAGACGCCGGCCGCCAGCCCGTACGACGTGGCGTTGGCGAGGGCGACGGCCTCCTCCTCGCCCCGGAAGCGCATGACGGTCAGCACCGGTCCGAAGATCTCCTCCTGGCAGATCCGCATCGTGTTGTCGGTCTCGGTGAAGATCGTCGGCTGGTAGTACCAGCCGTCGCCGAGTCCTTCGGGTTCGGCGGCCCCGAGGACGACCTTGCCGCCCTCCTCCAGGCCGAGCCCGACGTAGTGGCGGACCTTCTCCAGCTGTTCGCGGAGGGCCAGCGGACCGAGTTCGGTGGAGTCGTCCAGCGGGTCGCCGAGGCGGATCGCGGCTGCCCGCTCGGTGACCAGGCTCAGCACCTCGTCATGCACGTCCTCGTGCAGGAACGCCCGCGATCCGGCGACACAGGTCTGCCCGCCGGCGGCGAAGATGCCCGCGACGATCCCCATGGCGGCGCTGCGCGGGTCCGCGTCGGAGAAGACGATGTTCGGCGACTTGCCGCCGAGCTCGAGGCTGACGCGGGCCAGCCGGGAGCCGGCGATCCCGGCGATGGCCCGCCCGGTCTCCGTACTGCCGGTGAACGCGACCTTGTCGACGCCCGGATGCTCGATCAGCGCGGCTCCCGCCGGGCGCCCGTGTCCGGTGACGACGTTGACGACGCCGGGCGGGAAGCCCGCCTCGTCCAGCAGCGCGACCAGCCCCAGCAGGGAGGCGGAGGTGTGCTCGGACGGTTTGACGACGACGGTGTTGCCGGTCGCGAGCGCCGGCGCGAGCTTCATGGAGGTGAGCAGCAGCGGGGAGTTCCACGGCGTGATGGCGCCGACCACGCCGACCGGCTCACGCCGCGTGTAGTTGAAGATCGCGGGATCCATGGTGTGCAGCACCTCGCCGCCGACCTTGTCCGCGATCCCGGCGAAGTAGTAGTAGTACTCCGGCAGCACGGCCAGCTGCCCGCGCATCTCCCGCAGCAGCTTGCCGTTGTCCATCGACTCCCGCCGGGCGAGCTCCTCGGCGTGCTCGCCGATCAGGTCGCCGAGACGGCGCAGCAGCCGGCCGCGCCGGGTGGCGGTCAGACCGCGCCAGCGCGGGTCCTCGAACGCCGCGCGGGCGGCGCGCACGGCGCGGTCCACGTCGGCGGCGTTCCCCTCGGCCGCCTCGTACCACGGCCGGCCGGTCGCCGGATTGAAGCTGGGGAAGTACTCGCCGCTCTCCGGGGCGACCTGCTCACCCCCGATGTGATGCTGATGCCGCGGAAGGGTCGTGGCGGATGTCGGCACTGGCGCTCCTGACATGGGTGAGGATTGCATGGCAGAGCTCGGCGGGCCGCTCGAGCGGCAGCAGGTGCCGTGCTCCCGGGATGATCAGGGACCCGGCCTCGGGGATCGCCGAGGCGAGGCGCCGGGTCATTGCGGGCGTGGAGCCGGGATCGTCCGATCCGGTCACGGCCAGGGTGGGCGCGGAGATCTCGCCGAGGCGGGGCCACAGGTCCCGGTCGGCGGTGGCGAAGACCTCATAACAGGCGAGGTACGACGTCCGGTCGTTGGCGAGAAGCGTGGCGAGCACCTCACGGCGCAACTCTGGCTCCCGGGCGCTCCACTCGCCGGAGAACCAGCGCTCCACCGCCGCACGGGCGGTGCCCTCGAAGTCGGCGGCGGCCCGTTCGAGCCGGGCACGCACCGCGGCGGCCTCCTCCGGGTCACGGCCGGCGACCGAGCCGACCAGGGTCAGGCTGCGCACGCGGTCCGGGGCCGCGAGCGCGAGCTCCTGGGCGACGAGGGCGCCGAGCGAGAACCCGACGACGTGGGAGGAATCGGCCACCACCTCGGCGACGTCGGACGCGAGATCGGCCGCCGTGACGCCCGGCTCGGCCCGCGGCGAACGGCCGTGCCCGCGAAGGTCGACGACCGTGACCCGGTGGTGCCGCGCGAGCTCCGGCAGACATCGGTCCCACATCGACCGGTCGAGCCCGACCCCGTGGATCAGCACGAGGTCCGGACCCTGGCCGGTCGTCCGGTGATGGATCACTGCTCGCTCGACAGCGGTGCGAGCCGCGCCTGCGGCCGTCCCTGGGCGGCGGCGGCGAGACCGACGACGATCTCGTCGGCGCGGGGCGCGTCGGCGACCCGCGCCTCGACGGTCTGATGGTGCGACCTCGTCGTCGCGTCGGTGACGTGCTTGAGCGGGATGTCGAACACCGTCCCGGCCGGGGCGCGCTTCTCGACGGCGGGCAGCAGCGTGGTGGCGTTCGCCGCCGTACGGAAGTGGTCGCCGAACTTCAGGGTGTGGATCAGCGCGGAGCCGTGCTCGACCTCGCCGTCCAGCCCGACGATCGCGGCCTTGCCGTACGCCTCGACCGGCGCCCCGAGGGCCTCGACGACACGTGGGGCGAGCAGGGCGCCCAGCTCGGGGGCGACCTTGTCGATCAACGGGCCCAGGTCGTCGACGAATCCCTCTCCGGCCCAGGGGTTCTCGATGACGGCGAGGACGACGGCGGTGCGGGCGGCGGGCCGTACGGCGTTGCCGCCCTCGGAGTGGATCTCTTCTACGAAGGTGACGATCTTCCGGACGTTCATGGGGCGGCGCCTTCCAATTCGGTGATCTCGACGGCGGAGTCGGTGGTGCGGTCGCCGATGCGGGCGTTGGGCCGCGAGCCGGACGACGCGGCGGCGATGACGACGATCTCGTCGGGGCGCGGAGCGTCGCCGACGCGGATCTCCACTGTCTGGTAGTGCGAGCGGGTGGCGCTCGCGGTCTTGTGCCACATCGGCACCGTCAGCGGTGTGCCCGGCGCGGCGCGCTGCTCGGAGAAGACGATGATCGAGGTGCCGTCGACGGCGTCGCGGAGGACATCGCCGAAGTACGGGGTGTGGATCAGCGCGGAGCCGTGCTCGGTCTCGCCGTCCACCCCGACGATGGCCGCCTTGCCGAACGCCTCGATCCGGTCGGCGCCGCCCAGCGCCTCGATCAGCCGGCCGGTCAGCGCCCGGGCGAGGAGGGGGGCCACGTCGCGGACCTCGGGCTGGAGGTCGGCGACGTGCCCGCGGCCGTGCCACGGGTTGCGGATGACCGCGGCGGCCACGGCGCGGCGGCTGATCCGGTCGACCGGGCGGCCGAGCTCGGCGACGACGTCCTCGGTCATCACGACGATCTTGCGGATGAGCGGGTCCACGGTCAGCCGCCCTGCGTCCCGGAGAACTGCGGCATGACCTTCTCGGCGAACAACTCCAGGCTCCGCATGGCGTTCCGGTGCGGCAGGCCGGGATGGGTCGTCCACAGCAGCAGGTGCTGGAGATCGATCTCGTCGCGCAGCTCGGCGATCTTCTCAGTGACGTACTCGGGGGTGCCGACGAGCATGTTGCGCGGGAACAGGAAGTCGAACGACAGCTCGTGCTCGTCGGTGAGCTCCTCGCCGGCGTTCATCAGGTTGCGCAGCCCCCGCCAGTGCATGATCCACCGGTAGGTGGTCATCACCGACTCTTCGAACTCCCGCCGGGCCTGCTCCATCGTGTCGGCGACGTAGACGTCACGGACCAGCCCGATGCCCTCGCCGAGCGCGTACTCGCGGCCGGACGCCTCACTCGCGGCGTCCCGGTACAACGCGAAGCGCTCCTTGAGCGCCGAGACCGGCGGAAGCCAGAACATGCCCTGGATGCCGCGCTCGGCCGCCCACCGGATCGACCGGGGAGAGTCGATGACCTGCCACAGCGGCATGGGCGACTGCAGCGGCCGCGGGGTGACGGCCATCTTGGTGATGACGCCGTCCTCGGTGTAGTCGGGGGTCGCGGGGGAGAGCGGGTGGCTCCAACGGACACCCGGCGCGGGGAACTCGTAGAACCGGCCCTTGTGCGCGAAGAACTCACCGCTCCACGCCTGCTGCATGATCTCGAGGGTCTCCTCGAACAGCGCGCGGTTCTGCTCCTCGTCACGCGGATCGGCCAGCGCGTTGAGGTTCAGGGCCTCCCGGCCGTACAGACCCCGGCCGACTCCGACCTCCACCCGGCCGCCGGACAGCCGGTCGAGCATCGCGATGTCCTCCGCGAGGCGCAGCGGATGCCAGAAGGTGGCGATGTTGGCCGCCTGCCCGATCCGGATGCGGCTCGTACGGGCGGCGATGTCCGCTCCCATGAGCACCGGGTTCGGCGTGATCTCGAATCCCTCGTGGCCGAAATGGTGCTCGGTGTACCAGATCGACCAGAATCCGGCCTGGTCGGCGGCGCGGGCGAACTCCCGTGCCTCATCCATGAGCTCGTGATATTCGCCCAAACGTCCCGGCGCGCCGAGGTTGTGGAAGATCGAGAAGCGCATACGGGTCACCTTTCCTCTTCATCCGCGCTGGCGCGGTCCTGGGTCTCGATTCCGGCCACGAGCGCCTGATGGCTCGCCCGGACGTGTTCGCGCATCACGCGTTCGGCGCCGTCGCCGTCCTTGGCCTCGATGTACTCCAGGACGCGGTGGTGCTCGGCGTTCGAGTTGGCCAGGCGCCTGGGCTGCGAAAGGGACGTGCGCACCAAGCGGTGGTAGGCCAGCTGGTTCATCAGGATGCGGTAGTGGGCCTCGAGCTTGCCGTTGTCCGCGCCCTCGATGAGCAGTTCGTGGAACTCGTGCACCAGCTCGGCGTAGCGCTCCACGTCACCGGCGGCGACCGCCGCGTCGGCCGCGTGGACGCTGGCGCGGAGCCGATCGAGCTCGGGAACCTGGCCGCGGAAGGCCAGCAGGCGGGCGGCGGCGGCCTCCAGCAGCTCCTTCATCTGGAACAGCTCGGTGATCTCCCGGCGGGACGGGGTGGAGACGAAGGTGCCGACGCGCGGCCGGATCTCGACCAGCCCCTCCGTCTGCAGCTGCTTGAGAGCCTCGCGGACCGGCGTGCGGCTGACGCCGAACTCCTCGGCGAGGGCCACCTCGGACAGGCTCGATCCGGGGGTGAGGTCGCCCATGGTGATCTTCCGGCGGAGCTTGTCGGCGACGCCGGCCTGGATGCTGACACCGCCGTTGCGGAGTGCCCGTCTTCCGGGATCGGCTGTTCTGGAGGACTCTTGCATGGTACGAGACGGTAAGTTGAGCGTCGCTGTGCGTCAAGACGTTGCGGGCTCATTACCTTCTGCCCAGGTAGATCGCGTTACCTGAATTCGCGCCGAGCTATTGACATCGCCGACGATCTGGGTCGAATCTCGTGCCTACCATGCAAGTCGATCGAGATACGGAGCGCCCCATGGCCCACATCGACTCTGCTGCTGACACGGGGGACCGCGGCTACCGTGACGCAATCGCCAAAGTCGAGCCGTACGGCGTCGACCACATTCCCGACGCCGAACGGCATGGCAGGCCCAGTTCGCAGTTCTTCACGTGGTTCGGGGGGAACCTCACCCTGCCCCTGCTCCTGCTCGGGTTCTGGCCGATCTACTTCGGGCTGTCGCTGCCCCAGGCCCTGCTGGCTATCGCCGTCGGCACCGCGGCGGGCGCCCTGCTCATGGGCGTGCTCGCCGCCATGGGCACCCGGCTCGGCCTGCCACAGCAGGTGCAGGCCCGCGGGGCGCTCGGCTACTACGGCAACTATCCGCCCGTCGCGATCGTCAACGTCTTCGCCGCGGTGGGCTGGGCCGTGGTCAACACGATCATCGGCGCGCAGGCCCTGAAGGAACTGCTGCCGGTTCCGTTCTGGGCCGGGATCGTCGCCATCTCGGTGCTGCAGGGACTGCTGGTCGTGTTCGGGTACAACATGATCCACTTTGTGAACCGGATCGGCAGCGTCCTGCTCGGCGTCCTGTTCGTCGCGATCACGATCGTGGCCCTGACCAAGGCGCACTGGACCACGCACGCCGATCCGCACGCGGCCTTCTACGTCGGGGTGGCGGGCGGCTGGATCACCTCGGCCGGATACTTCTTCTCCTTCCTGCTCGCCTGGGCGCCCTTCGCCTCCGACTACTCCCGGTACCTCCCCGCCGACACGCCGGGCCGCCGGGTGCGGCTCAACACCGCGGCGGGCAACTTCTGCGCGATCTTCTGGCTCGGCGCCATCGGTGCCTTGGTCGCCAGCGCGGCGGGCAAGGCCGGCGTCATCGAGTCGGTCAAGCACCTGACCGGTGGCTTCGCCCCGTTGGCGATGCTCACCATCGTCGTCTCGACCTTCCCCGTGAACGGACTCAACCTGTACGGCGGCGCGATCTCCCTGCTGACCCTGCGGGTGCCGGTGTCCCGCCGGACCGCCGCGGTCGTCGCGACCGTTCTGACGATGGTGCTGTCGCTGTGGCTGAGCGGCGACATCTACACCAAGTTCCACGACTTCCTCGTCGCGTCCGGCTACCTCATCGCGCCCTGGGTGACCGTCGTCTTCCTCGACTACTTCCTCACCGATCGGGTCAACAAGATCAACGAACTGTACGACCGCTCGCGGACCTTCGAGTGGGGCTTTCTCGCCTGGCTGATCGGCTGCGCGGCGTCCCTTCCGTTCTGGGTGTCCAACGTGTGGACCGGTCCGGTGGCCAAGGCGTATCCGGGTCTCGGTGACGTCTCCTACTACGTCGGCGCGGCCGTCGCGGCCGTCGTGTACCTCCTCACGTACCGCCTCTCGCCGCTGTCGGGGTATCTGGGCGGGCGGGGGAGCAGCGCAGTGCCCGCCGACTCGGGAGCATCGTCGGTCCAGGCAGGGTAGATCGGCGTACGTCCGGCGCGCCGGCGAGGCGAAAGCCCCGCCGGCGCGCTCACGCTTTTCAGCGCCCGGACCACGGGCCGCCGCTCACACGTCCCCGCGGCGGCTGCCGGACCACACCGGACGGAGCGGGGAGTCCGCGTCAGGTGGCGGCCGTCGCACCGGCCGTCGGCATCTCGCCCGCCTCGGCGTGTTGTTCGCGACCGTGCAGCGCGAGCAGTGCCAGCAGGCAGGAGACCAGCGCCGCAGCGCCGCAGACGACGTAGCCGATGGCGTAGCCGTGGCCCAGGGCGTCCAGGGCGATGGGCGCGGCTCCGCCCGGCGGCGAGGAGGGCGGGACGGAGTTCACGGCGAGCGGGCCGCCTTCGGCGGCGACGTGCCCGGCGGCGGCCTTGACCTGCGGGCTCAGCGACGCGGCGGCCAGCCCGGTGGTGAACTGCGAGGCCGCCCGGCTCAGCGCGACCGCGCCGATCACCGCCGGGCCGAGCGTGAAGCCGAAGTCGCGCAGGAGGCTCGTCGCGGCGCTGGCCATGCCGGCGTAGTGGATCGGCACCGTGTTCACGGCGGTGGCGGTGATGGAGGAGACGGTCAGCGCGAAACCGACGCCGACGAGACCGAGCGGCAGCACCAGGGAGGTCAGCGCCCGGTCGGAGACGGGCAGCGCCGCCGCCAGGAAGTCGCCGGCGGCCATCAGCGCCAGGCCGACCGTGAGGATCCAGCGGCCGGCCATCCGCTCCAGCAGGCGGGACGTCACGGGGAGCAGGACCAGCGCCAGGCCGTTCAGCAGCAGGAACGCGACCGAGGAGCGCAGCGGGCTCTGGTGCTGGATCGGGCCGAGCCGGATGCTCGTCGCGTACGCCGTGCCGAGGAAGCTGAACATGCCGACCACGGCGACGAACGACGCGATCGCGAACGCCCGGTTGGCGAACAGCTCCAGGCGCAGCAGGGGAGAACGGGCCCGGCGCTCGGCCACGATGAACAGCACGACGAAGACCGCCGCGATGACGAACGCCGTGATCACCGGCGCGGAGCCCCAGCCGTCGGTCGGCCCCTGGATGACCGCGTACAGCAGCGCGAACAGGCCGATCCCGATGGTGACCTGGCCGCCCAGGTCGAGCGAGCGTCCTTCTGGCGCGCTGGAGTCGGCGGCCAGCAGGAGGCTGACCAGGGTGCTGACGACGGCGATCAGCGTGACGACCACGAACGCCCATCGCCAGGAGCCGTAGTTCCCGGTGATGCCGCCGAGCACCGGCGCGATGAATCCGCCGGTGGACAGCGACGCCGCCCACGTCGCGATCGCGCGGGACCGGGCCTGGTGCGTGCGGGTCCCGGCGGCGACCATCGCCAGCGAGGTCGGGAACAGCGCGGCCGCGCCGAGGCCGGCGATCGCCTGACCGGCCCAGAGCAGGTGGACGCCGTGGCTCGCGGCGGCGACGACCTCACCGAGGACGATCAGCGCCGAGCCGCCGACCAGCAGCCGCTTGCGGCCGAAGAGGTCGCCGAGCACGCCGAAGGTCAGTTCGAGCACGGAGACGGGCAGGAGGAACGCGTCGGAGATCCAGGTGAGCTGCGAGCCGATCGGGTGCAGGTCCTCCTGGAACAGGCCGTTGAGGGTGGCCGGGATGGCGAGGGAGATCTGGGCGAGGCAGACGGCGAGGCAGCCTGCGATGAGCGTGCCGAGGGGAAGCCTGGCCGGCCCCGGGTCGGAGTGTTCGCGCAGCGACATGAGGATTCCTGGGAGAAGAGCGGTGGGACGGGGCTCCCGGGCCGGCGGCGGTTCGCCCGGCCGGGAAAGGGGCGGCTCTGCGGCCGCCGACGAGGTGGCGGGCAGGGAGGCGGCGGCTCGGCCGTCGCGGACGAGGTGGGTCGGCCCGGAAGCAGCGCACCCGGGTGGGACGGTCGGGTCGGCGGCTCAGCGGTCGCGGGCGCCGACGAGGCGGCCGGGCCGGTAGGGGACGAAGGCGGCGCCGCCGAGGTTCAGCGCCAGCGCGGCGCGCTGCAGGGCGGCGGGTTCGGCGACGTCGTCCCAGCGTCCGGTCGCGACGCGATGGTCGATCGCGTGCACGCCCGCCACCGTCTCGGCGGTGGTGAACGAGCAGTGGCCCTGACGGGCGATGTACGCCTGGCGGAGCCGGGCACCGTCGCCGGCCGCCCGGACCCGTGCGGCGAACGCCGCCTCCTGCTCGACGGGGACCAGCTGGTCGGCGGTGGTGTGCAGGTCGAGCAGCGGCACCGCCAGGCCCTGGCCGGCGGTGGAGGTGGCCTGCAGCGCGCGCCGCGCCCGCGGGTCGGCGTGCAGGCGCGCGCCCCGGGTCAGCGCCGTCAGATCGGCGCGCAGGTCCAGGCCGGCCTTCCGGTAGAGGGCCCGTACCTCGGGGGCGTGCTCGGACTTGTGCAGCAGCGCGGTGTAGTCGACGCCGGCGTTGAAGGACGTGTTGCCGCCCGCCGACTGCTCGATGGACCAGCGGCCGTTCTCGATGAACGCGAGCAGTCCCTGGCTCAGCCAGGCGAACTGCTGCGCCTCCTGGCCCTCGGCGTCGCCGGCGGACGGCGGGTTCTGGCCCGGGGCCCAGTCGGTCTGGTTGAGGTACGCGGCGGCCAGCGCGATCCGGGCCCGCCCTGCGGGAGTCGCCTGCGCGGCGGTGACGGCCGCGGTCAGCCGCTGCGCGGTCGCGGCGGCAGCGCCGGCGTCGGCGAACCCGCTGAGCGGGACGTCCTGGCCGGGCAGCAGCAGGGAGGCGATGGCGTACTCGGCGTCGTACTGGTAGTCGTCCAGGTCGACGCCGCCGGCCACCAGCCCGCACAGGCCGAGGGCGCCGTCCACGCGACCGCCCCCGTCGCGGGCGATCCGGGCGTTGACCAGCCCGCCCATCGACTGCCCGACCGACAGGGTCCGGGCGGGCCGGGCGACCGTACGGGTGAAGGCGTCCAGGGTGGCGAACTGGTCGCGTTCGGCGCTGTTCAGCGCCCACCAGGAGCCGTGCGGATCGTACGAGGAGCCGGCGAGCGCGTACCCCTCGGCGAGGAGGGCCGTGCGGGCGCCGTCGGAGGGCGCGTCCTGTGCCGCCGTCGGCCCGTAGCCGTGGCTGAACAGCAGGAGCGTGCCGTTCCAGCGGGCGGGCAGGTCGGCGACCCAGGTGGCGCCGTCGGCGAGCGTGCCGCCGAGGTGGGAGGGGGTGGCGGCGGAGGCGGCTCCGGTCAGGGCGGCCGCGCCGAGGGCGAGAGCGGCGGTGACGGCGGGGATGCGGAGGAGGCGTCGAGGCACGGAAGCGCTCCGTTCTCGGGAGAGATGTGTCCTGGGACACACGGAGGAACGGCACGAATGTATGGCTGTTTTTTCACCGTCGTCAAGACTGTGCCGAATATCGTGGTCACAGGTCGAGGACCAGGCGGGGCCCGCACGACCGGGAGACGCAGATCATCATCGTCTCGCCGCCCGCCCGCTCCTCCTCGGTGAGCACCGAGTCGCGGTGGTCGGGCTCGCCCTCCAGGACGTCCGTCTCGCATGTCCCGCACGTGCCCTCGGTGCAGGAGTAGAGGACCTCCACCCCGGCGGACCGGAGGACGTCGAGGACGCTCCGGTCCGGTGGCACGGTCAGCGTCCGCCTGGATCGGGCGAGCGCCACCTCGAACGACGACGTCCCCGCCGGAGCGGTCTCCTCCTTCGGCCGGAACCGCTCGACCTGAAGGGCGCCCGGCGGCCATCCCGCGCGGCACCGCTCCTCGACGGCGGCCAGCAGCGGCTCGGGGCCGCAGCAGTACACCAGCGTGCGGTCGTCGGGATCGGCCAGGAAAGCGTCCAGGTCCAGCAGCCCCGTCTCGTCCTGCGGCCGTACGCTCACCGCGTCGCCATGGGCGGCGAGCTCGTCGAGGAAGGCCATGGACGCGCGCGTGCGGCCGCCGTACAGCAGCCGCCATCGAGCGCCGGCCCGCCCGGCGGCCGCCACCATCGGCAGCAACGGCGTGATCCCGATCCCGCCGGCGACGAACAGGTAGCGGTCGGCGGGCCGCAGGGCGAAGTTGTTCCGGGGGCCGCGCACCCGCAGCCAGGTGCCCTCGACGAGCCGGTCGTGGACGTGCGCGGAGCCGCCACGGCCGTCCGGCTCACGGAGCACGGCGATCCGCCAGGCCGTACGGTCCGCCGGCGATCCGCACAGGGAGTACTGCCGGACGAGGCCGTCGGCCAGGAGCAGGTCGATGTGGGCGCCGGGCTCCCAGCCGGGCAGTGGCCCGCCGTCCGGCCGGCGGAGCGTCAGGCGGACCACGCCGTCGGCGGCGCGGTCCCGCCCGGCGACGACCACCTCGGTGTCGTCTTCGGCGTTGTTCACGGTCGATGCCGCCTTTCTCGGTGCACGGGACGCCGCCTCCGCGGACGGCATCCCTTACGGCGCGTCTCAGGCACTTGTGGCACTACGGGCGCGCGCCCGGGCGCGCGGGGTCGTACGTGCGGGTCGGGCGCGCGGGGTCGTACGTGCGCGTCGGACACTCGGGGGCGTACGGGTGCCGCGGACGCTCGGGGTCGTACGGGCCCGTCTCAGCCGGTCGCCGCGCCGCCGGTGAGCGAGGGGTCTCCGGAGGGCTCGGCCGCGGCCGGCGGACGGTGTCCGGCGGGGTGCGCGAGCAGCCAGTCCCACAGTTCGACGGGATCCTGGGCGCTGTGCTCGGCGCCGCAGTGGCAGGTGCCCAGCAGCGTGTCGGTGCCGGGCCGCCAGCGCACGCGGTAGACGGGCCCGGGGGGCTGCGGGCCGGTCATCGTGCGACGGCCCCGGCCGGGGTCTCCTCGCCGGCGGCGAGGCGCGCCAGGATCCGGCGGGCCGCCAGGCCGCCGGTGTCGATGTTGATGCTGAGCTCCTGGTAGCCGTCGGGTTCGGCGGCGATGACCTTCTCCAGCGTGTTCAGCGCCTCGACGTCCTGGAGCACCACCGTGCGGTTGGACTCCCGCAGGAAGGCGCTGACCTCCTCGTCGTCGCGGGCGAAGTCGCGGGCGACGGCCCAGAAGTCGTACGTGGTGTGCTCGGTCGACGGGGTGATGGCGTAGACGACCTCGACGTGGAAGGCGCCACTGTCGTCGCCGTCCGGGCCCGGCGTGACGCCGGTGGGCGCGACCCGGCTGTGCAGGACGTACAGGCAGGGCGCGTGGTACTCGATGTCCTGGAACCGGTCGATCCGGCCCTCGACGCCGGTGGACCGGGAGTAGAACGGCGGGCACTCGGCGCCGTGCATGTGCCTGCCGACCCGGACGATCCCGGCCGTCTCGTCGACCTCGGTGGTGATGGGCGTGTCGGCGACCTCGGGCGTGCCGATGTAGCCGCCGTGGAGGTACGTCTCGTGGGACAGGTCGAGGAGGTTGTCGACCAGCAGTCCGTACCGGGCGTTCAGGGGCTCCATCCCGCTGACCGTCGTCCACTCCGGGTCGGCCAGCCAGGGCGCCCGGGGGATGCCCGCCGGGTCGGCGAGCGCGCCGTCGCCGATCCAGACCCACACGAAGGAGTCCTGCTCGACGACGGGGTGGGAGGGCACCCGTGCGGTGCGGGGAATTCGCTTCTGACCTGGTACGGAGACGCAGCCGCCGTCCGGCGCGTACGTGAAGCCGTGGTAGCCGCAGACGATCCGGTCGCCGTCCAGCCGGCTCTCCGACAGGGGGAACCTCCGGTGCACGCACCGGTCGGTGAGCGCCACGACGTCGCCGGCCTCGGTGCGGTAGAGCACCAGCGGCTCGCCCAGCACCGTCCTCGCCAGCAGGTCACGGCCGACCTCTCGGCCGTACGCGGCGACGTACCACTGATTTCTCGCGAAAGACGTCATCGGCCCCTCTTTCCGCAGGTGGAGGTGGCCTCAGCGTCACGCTCGAAGAGCCGTCGCGGCCATGCCCCTTCCATCTGGTGGAAGGCCGACTCGAGGATGACGGCTCTTCCTACTTTCGGATGCACCGCTGCCGTCGAAGTGTGTCCCTTCGGGCCCCGGCGCCGGCCGCGACCGCGCCTAGCTTGCTGAACGGGCCGCATCGGCCCTGTTCAGCACACTTCCGTGGGGGTAACCGTGGCCACGTTCCTTTACCGGCTGGGTCGGCTCGCCTACCGGCGACGACGACTCTTCGTGATCTTTTGGATGGTCATCTTGGCCGCCGTGGGCATCGGCGCGAGCACCGTCTCCGGCAAGACGACGGACGGCTTCACCCTTTCCGGCACGCAGTCGCAGCAGGCGATCGACCTGCTGCACAAGGAGTTCCCGCAGGCCTCCGCCGACGGCGCCACGGCCCGGGTCGTGTTCGAGGCACCGGACGGGCGGACGCTGACGTCCGGCGCCGACAAGGCCGAGGTCCGGTCGCTGATCGCCGAGTTGAGGACGGCACCGCAGGTGGCGAACGTCCCCGACCCGTACACCGCCCGCCTGGTGAGCGAGTCCGGCACCATCGCCTACACCCAGGTGACGTACAAGGTCGGCTCGTCCGACGTCAGCGGCGCGGCCCGGGACGCCCTCCACCACGTCGTCGACCAGGGCAGGAAGGCGGGCCTGGCGGTGAACCTGGGCGGCAACGCCGTGCAGGGCAGCGCGGGGGCCGGACCGGCCGAACTGATCGGTGTCGCGGTCGCCGCCGTGACGCTGGTGATCACCTTCGGCTCGCTGCTCGCGGCCGGGCTGCCGCTGCTCACCGCGATCTTCGGCGTGGCCATGGCCGTCTTCGCGCTGACGATGGCCACCGCGGTCTTCGACATGAGCTCCAGCGCCTCGACGCTGGCCCTGATGCTGGGCCTGGCGGTGGCCATCGACTACGCCCTGTTCATCGTCTCCCGGTATCGCGGCGAGGTCCGGGACGGGCACGATCCGGAACAGGCCGTCGGGCGGGCTCTGGGCACGGCCGGTTCGGCGGTGGTCTTCGCCGGGCTGACCGTGGTCATCGCGCTGACCGGCCTGAGCGTCATCGGCATCCAGAGTCTGACGACCATCGGGCTGGCCGCCGCCTTCGCGGTCGTGGTCGCGGTCCTCATCGCGCTGACCCTGCTGCCCGCCGTCCTGGGATTCGTCGGTACGAGGATCGTGAAGGGCAGGCTCAAGACCCGCCGCCTGCGGGCGCTGGAGCGCGGTGAGGGCGAGGCGCTGGGCGTGCGCTGGGCGAGGTTCGTCACCCGCAACCCGGTGAAGGTGCTGGCCGTCTCGGTCACCGCCCTGGCCGTCCTGGCCCTTCCGGCGATGTCGCTGCGGCTGACGCTGCCCGACGACAGCATGTCCGCGCCGGGCAGCAGCGAGCGGATCGCGTACGACACCATCACCAAGGGCTTCGGCAAGGGCTACAACGGCCCGCTCACCGTGGTCGTCGACGGCCGTAAGAGCGGCGACCCGAAGGCCGCGGCCCAGGACGCGGCCGCGCTGCTGCGCGGGCTGTCGGACGTCGCCGCGGTCGGCCCGGCCAATTTCAACCAGCGCGGCGACGTCGCCGTCCTCAGCGCCGTGCCGAAGAGCGCCCCGACCAGTCAGGAGACCAAGGACCTGGTCTCCGGCATCCGCGACCGCGGCGCCGGCCTGCACAAGGACACCGGCGCCGACCTCATGGTCACCGGCCTGACCGCGGTGAACATCGACGTATCCACCAAACTCGGCGCCGCCCTGATCCCGTACCTCGCGGTGGTCGTCGGCCTGGCTCTGATCCTGCTCCTGCTCGTCTTCCGCTCGATCCTGGTCCCGCTCAAGGCCGCCCTCGGCTTCCTCCTCAGCGTCGTCGCCACGCTCGGCGTCGTCGTCGCGATCTTCCAGTGGGGCTGGCTGTCGGACGTCTTCGGCGTCGACCAGCCCGCGCCCATCGTGAGCTTCCTGCCGATCTTCCTGATCGGTGTGGTGTTCGGGCTCGCCATGGACTACGAGGTGTTCCTGGTGACCCGCATGAGGGAGGAGTACGTCCACGGCGCCGAGCCGACCGAGGCGGTGATCGCGGGCTTCCGGCACTCCGCCCGGGTGGTCACCGCCGCCGCGGTCATCATGATCTCGGTGTTCGCCGGCTTCATCCTGGACGACGTGCCGCTGATCAAGTCGATCGGCCTGGGGTTCGCCTCCGCGGTCCTGTTCGACGCCCTGGTCGTCCGGATGACCATCGTGCCCGCCGTCATGGCGCTGCTCGGCCGCCGGGCCTGGGCCCTGCCCCGATGGCTGGACCGCGGCCTGCCCAACGTGGACGTCGAGGGCGAGAAGCTGCAGCGCATGCTGGAGACGTCGACCGAAGAGGCCCGGAAGCAGGCCGGCCACCCGGTGGCGGTGCGCACGGACTGACCGGTCGGCCGTACAGTCGCAACAGACGGGCGGCCACCCTTCGTACGTACGGCCCTGACCTGCCGAGTTCGCCCGTCGCCGCCCGCCGGTCCCGTTTCCACCGGGATCCGGCGGGCGGTCCCGCCTGCACCTGAAGGGCGTCCACCGTGACCGCACGAACCTCATACACGCCGTCGACGCGCCTGATCGAGCCCGAGAGCCTGATGGGCCACACCCGGCTGGGCGCCGCCGAGCACCGCACGGTCGTCAAGCTGCTCCTCTGGCTGACGCGGGTACGGCAGAAGGACCAGGCCCACCCGAACGTCCGGCGCTGGGGGGCGCTGGGCGTGTGCGCCCTGCTCGGCATCCCCTCCCTGGTGGACGCCGCGTACGGTTCCGGGCCCGGTTTCGCGGTGGTGCTCGCCCTGAACGTGGCCGGCGCTCTGCCGTTGGTGTGGCGCAGACGGTGGCCCGTGCCGGTCTTCCTCATCGTGTCGGCCGTCACCGCGGTGGCGCTCCCGATCAACGCGGTGATCCCGGGAGTGGGCGCCGCGCGGCTCACGGCCCTGCTGAACGTCGCCCGCTTCGGAACCCCGGCCCAGCTGATCGTCTGCGCCGCCGTCAACCTGGTGCAGACGGCGGTGGCCGGCATCTTCTTCTGGACCGCCGAATCGGCACGTGCCATCTCGCAGGCCACGATCCTGTCGTTCCTCTCGGTGACCGCCGTGCTGCTGATCAGTGCGCTGGGCATGGCCGGCAAGCTGATCGACGCCTACGTCGCGGCCCTGGAGGAGCACGCGGTTCACCTGGAGGAGGACCGCGACCAGCGGGCCCGGCTCGCCGCCGCCACCGAGCGCGCCCGCATCTCGCGCGAGATGCACGACATCCTCGGCCACACCCTCGCCGTCATCGTCACCCTCGCCGACGGCGCCTCCGGACTCGCCGAGGCCAAACCCAAGCGCGGCGCGGAGACCCTGCGCATCATCGCCGACAGCGGACGCGGCGCCCTCGGCGAGCTGACCCGCCTGCTCGCCGTCATCGACGACTCTGACGACTCCGAGGCGGCGGGCAGCCCGCTCGCTCCCCAGCCCGGTCTGTCCGACCTCGACGGCCTGCTGGAGCGGGCGCGCACGGCCGGACGCAGCGCCACCTTGTACGTCGAAGGAGACCTCACCGGCCTGGGCGAGGGCCTCCAGCTCGCGGTGTACCGCATCGTCCAGGAGTCCCTCACCAACGCCCTCAAGCACGCCGCCGCCGACACGACGGTCGCCGTGTCCGTCGTCGCCGACGAGGACCTCGTCCGCGTCACTGTGGCGGACACCGGCCCGCTCGCCACCGCGAAGGCGGGGCGCGGGAGCCCCGGCGGCGGTCACGGCCTGGTCGGCATGCGGGAACGAGCCGCCCTCTACGAAGGCAGCCTCGACGCCGGCCCGAACGACCGCGGCGGCTGGACCGTCCGCGCCCTCCTCACCGCCACCCGGCCCCCCACGGCGGCCGCCACGACCACGGAGAAGCACCCGGCATGACCACCGTGCTCATCGTCGACGACCAGGCCCTGCAGCGCCTCGGCTTCGGCATGATCCTGGAACAGCACCCCGACATGACGGTCGTGGGCGAAGCCGCCCACGGCACCGAGGCGGTCCGGATGACCGCCGAACTGCGCCCCGACGTCGTGCTGATGGACGTGCGCATGCCCGGGATGGACGGCATCGAGGCGACCCGCCGCATCGTGGAGTCCGGCGGCCGCTCCCGCGTCCTGGTGCTGACCACGTTCGACCAAGACGAGTACGCCTACAATGCCCTGCGCGCCGGCGCCAGCGGCTTCCTCCTCAAGCACGCGCAGCCCGACGAACTGGTCATCGGCATCCGCGCCGTGGCCGCCGGAGACGCGGTGATCTCCCCTAGCCTGACCCGCAAGCTCATCGACGCCTTCTCCGACCGCCTCCCCGGCCAGACCCCCGTACAGCAGCGCAGACTGTCCGGCCTCACCGAGCGGGAACGCGAGGTCCTCGTCGCCATCGCGACCGGCCTGAGCAACGCCGAGATCGCCGCCCGCCTCCACGTCGCCGAGACCACCGTCAAGTCCCACGTCAGCCGCATCCTCACGAAGATCGGCGTCCGTGACCGGGTCCAGGCGGTGATCTTCGCGTACGACACCGGACTGGTCCGGCCCGCCTGAGGAGACGTCCGCGCTGAGGGCCGCTCAGGTGGCCGTCGCCGGACCGGCTCGGCGGTTCCTCCCGGGACTCCACCCGAGCGCCCGGGAGATCCCGCCCGCGGCGACCTGGACGGTGGCCGTCAGAGCGGGGACCCGCGCGTCCTCGACGTCCACCACGACGGACACCGCGGCCACCACGTCCCCGCCGGCTCCCCGTACGGGCGCGGCGAGGGAGATGGCGTCCTCGGTGATCTGGCGGTCGCTCACCGCGCAGCCGCAGCGCCGGACCTCGGCCAGCACGCGGCGCAGCACCGCCGGATCGGTGACGGTGTGAGGGGTGAAGGCGCGCAGCGGCCCGGAGCACACCGTCTCCTGGAGCTCCCGGTCGCCGTACGCCAGCAGCACCAGCCCGACCGCCGTGGCGTGCAGCGGCCAGCGCGCCCCGACCCGGCTGAGCACCCGGACGGCCGAGCGCGCCGAGATGCGCTCGACGTACACCGCGTCGAGGCCGTCGCGCACCGCGAGGTGGACGTTCTCGTGGGTCGCCTCGTACAGGTCCTCCAGGTACGGCATCGCCGTCTCGCGGAGCGCGAGGCCGCGTGGAGCCAGTGACGCGACCTCCAGCAGCCGCAGCCCGATGTGGTAGCAGCCGTCGGCGTCGCGCTCCAGGGCGCCCCAGGCGACGAGGCTGGCCACGAGCCGGTGCGCGGTGGCCAGCGGCAGGCCGGCGCGGCGGGCGATGTCGCTGAGCGACAGCGCCGGCCGGTCGGCGGTGAAGGCGCCGAGGACGCCGAGCAGCCGGTCGGCGACCGACGTCCGGCCGAAGTCCGCCGGCATGAGGGGCTCCCGTCAGCCGTAGAAGCGGTAGACCGCTTGGGCGACGCACGCGGGCTTGTCGGCCCCGTCGATCTCGACCGTGAGGTCCACGACCACCTCCACACCGCCGCCCTTCACCTCGGTGACCGAGGCTATCGCGCCGTGCGCCCGGATCTTCGAGCCGACGGGGACGGGGGAGGGGAAGCGGACCCGGTTCAGGCCGAGGTTCACGGCCATCCTGACGCCGGTGACCTCCAGCAGCTCGCTCCAGAGGGGGATGAGCAGCGACAACGTCAGATAGCCGTGCGCGATCGTGCCACCGAACGGGCCGTCCTTGGCGCGTTCCTCGTCGACGTGGATCCACTGGTGGTCGTCGGTCGCGTCGGCGAAGGTGTTCACCCGGTCCTGGGTGATCTCCATCCACCGGCTGTATCCCAGGTCGGCGCGGCCTGGGCCGTGATTTCTTCGAGGCCGTTGACGGTGATGGTCACGGGGTCCTTCCCTTTCAACTCGTCGCCGGCCCGCCGTCGGGGCCGCCGTGCGCGGAGCGGATCGCGGGCTTGAGCAGCTTGCCGCTGGGCGTGCGCGGCAGCGTGTCGGCGAACACGACCGACTTGGGGATCTTGTAGCGGGCCAGCCGGCCTTCCAGGTGGGCGAGCAGTTCCTTCTCGTCCGGTGCCGCGCCCGGCTCGGGGACGACGACGGCCCGGCCGACCTCGCCCCAGCGGGCGTCCGCGACGCCGATGACGGCGCAGTCGCGCACCGCCGGGTGCTCGAGCAGGACGTCCTCCACCTCGGCGGGATAGATGTTCTCCCCGCCGGAGATGATCACGTCCTTGAGCCGGTCGACGATCGTGACGTAGCCGTCCTCGTCGGCGCGCGCGACGTCGCCGGTGTGGAACCAGCCGTCGCCGATCGACTCCGCGGTCGCCTGGGGCAGGCCCCAGTAGCCCGAGGTGACGTTCGGCCCGTGGACCAGCACCTCGCCGCGCTCGCCGGGCGGAACGTTTCCCCCGAGCGGGTCGACGAGGCGCACGTCGGTGAAGAAGTGCGGGACCCCGGCCGACCCCGCCTTGGTCAGGGAGTCGGCCCGGTCGAGGAGCAGCACGCCGGGGGATGTCTCGGTCATCCCGTAGCCCTGGACGAAGGCGAGCCCCCGGTCCAGGTAGGCGCGGATGGTCCGGGTCGGCACGGGCGCGCCTCCGCACAGCAGCGACCGCACGCTGGACAGATCGGCGCCGGCGAACCCGGGGTCGGCGGCGATCTGGTCGTACATCGCGGGCACGCCGAACAGGCAGGTGACGCGGTGCCGCGCGATCAGCTCCAGGGTCCGCGCCGCGTCGAAGGACTGCTCCAGTACGACCGTGCCGCCCTTCAGGATCGTCGGCAGGCAGGTCATGTTGAGCGCGGCGGTGTGGAACAGGGGCGCGCTGACCAGCATCACCTCGTCGCCGGCGAGGTCGACGTCGACCAGGACGTTGACGCTGTTCCAGGTGATGTTGCCGTGGGTGAGCACGGCGCCTTTGGGGCGCCCGGTCGTCCCCGAGGTGTACATGATCAGGCAGGGGTCGCCGAGGCCGACCTCCTCGTCGATCGGGTCGGCGGGCGCGTCGTCGACCAGCGCGTCGTACGGCAGGTCCGCCGGATGCACCGGGTCGCCGACGGCGAGGCTCGCGCGCGGGGCGGCCTCCGTGTGGACGGCGCGCAGGGTCTCGGCGCCGCGGCCGGCGTGCACGAGGACCGAAGCGCCGGAGTCGGTGAGCTGGTAGACCAGCTCCGGATCGGCCAGGCGGCCGTTGAGCGGCACGAAGACGCCCCCGAGGATGCCGGTGGCGAACAGCGTCTCCAGGTACGCCGGATGGTTGGGGCCCAGGTAGGCGACGCGGTCACCGCGCCGCACGCCCCGCGTCCGCAGGACGTGCGCCAGCCGCGTGGCGCGCTCGTGCAGCGCGGCGTAGCTCGTGGCGCGGTCGCCGAAGACCAGCGCCGTCCGGTCCGGGGTCTTACGGGCCCGGCGCGCGGTCCACGAGCCGATGCCTTGGTTGCGCATGGAGGGCTCCTCTCGCCCGACGCGGATCGGCAGCTTCGCCCCGGTCAGTCCTTGCGGAGTCCCAGGAGCCGGGCGGCGTTCTCCTTGAGGATCTTGGGGCGGACCTCGTCCTTGATCGGCAGCTTGGCGAAGTCCGCCAGCCAGCGATCGGGACTGATCATCGGGTAGTCGGAACCGAAGAGGACCTTGTCCTTGAGCAGCGTGTTGGCGTACTGCACGAGCTGCGGCGGGAAGTACTTGGGCGACCAGCCGGACAGGTCGATGTAGACCTTCGGCTTGTGGGTGGCGACCGCCAGGGCCTCGTCCTGCCACGGGAACGACGGGTGGGCGAGGATGATGGTCAGCCCGGGGAAGTCGACGGCCACGTCGTCCACCTCCATCGGGTTCGAGTACTTCAGCCGGATGCCGCCCCCGCCCGGCGCTCCCGCGCCGATGCCCGTCTGCCCGGTGTGGAAGACGGCGGGCACGTCGAGCTCCTCCATCACCTCGTACAGAACGTACGCCCGGCGGTCGTTCGGATGGAACGCCTGCACGTTGGGGTGGAACTTGAAGCCCCGCACGCCGTACTCCTCGACCAGCCGCCGCACCTCGCGGGCGCCGGCCTTGCCGCGGGCCGGGTCGACACTCGCGAAGGGGATGATGACGTCCGGGTTGGCGCGGGCGGCCTCGGCGACCTCCTCGTTCGGCACGGGAGGGTGGCCGGTGGCCGACTCGGCGTCCACGGTGAACACCACGGCCGCCATCCGCCGCTCCCGGTAGTACGCGGCGATCTCGGTGAGCGTCGGGTGGCGGTGCTCGGTCTTGAAGTACGCGCCGGCTGCGGCGTCCAGGTTGGCGGACAGGGAGTGCTCGCCGCGCTCGGAGACCTCCGCGTGGGTGTGCATGTCGATCGCCGTGACGGCGTCCAGGTCGATCATCGTCTCGTCCCTTACAGCGTCGGCGCCGGAATGCCGTACGTCTCCGGGTGCTGCCCGACCGACACGGGCCAGGCGGCCGCGATCGCGTCGGCGGTCCAGCCGCCGTCGGCGTACGCGGCGGTGATCTCCTGCGGGTGGGACCACAGCGAGAGCTTGTCGCCGCCGATGCCGACGCACTGCCCGGTGACGTCCTTGGAAGCGTCCGAGGCGAGGTAGACGACCAGCCCGGCGCAGTCCTCGGGCGTGCCGAACGCGTACCCCTTGCGTAGCGCGTCCGGCAGCGGCGCGCCGTCGTTCTCGTATGCCTCGACGTACGGGGCGAACGCCGGGATGGTCCGGGTCATGGCGGTGGCCGCGTTGGGGATCACGGCGTTCGCGGTGATGCCGGCCCGGGCGAGCTCCATCGCCCAGGTGCGCACCATCGCGGCGATGCCCGCCTTGGCCGCGGCGTAGTTGGTCTGGCCGAAGTTGCCGCGCTGCCCGGCGGGGGAGCCGGCGACGATGATCCGCCCGCCCTCGCCCTGCTCCCGCATGCGCACGGCGGCGGCGCGGACGCAGGTGAACGTCCCGCGCAGGTGCACCTGCAGCACGGTGTCGAAGTCCTCGTCCGACATCTTCCACAGCACCCGGTCGCGCAGCACGCCCGCGTTGGTGACCATCGCGTCCAGCCGGCCGAACTCGTCCACGGCCCGGGCGACCAGGGCCTCGGCGGTCTCGGTGCTGCCGACCGGGCGTACCTCGGCGACGGCCCGGCCGCCGGCCTCGGTGATCTCCTTGACCGCCGCCTCGGCGGCGTTGGCGTCCACGTCGTTGACCACCACGGCGGCGCCGGCGGCGGCGAGCGCGGAGGCGTAGGCGAGACCGAGGCCGCGGCCGGCGCCGGTGACGACGGCGACCTTGCCGGTGAGATCCATCAGGAGTCCTTTCGCGCGCGGAGCCCGGAGACGTGTCTCCGGCAACGACAAAGCTAGGCAGATATAGGACTGTCGTCAATATGTTGCCTAATGATTGCCCGTATCGTCGCACGTCCGAGCCGTCCAGCGCCTTACGCTGTCCTGGTGACCAGTACCGATCAGGTCGAACCCGACATGTCCTCGGTCGCCGCCCTCGACGGGGGCGACGTGGCGGAGAGCACCCCGCGCCCGCAGTCGCTGATGCTCAGCTTCTTCGGCATCCACGTGCTGGGGCGCCAGGTCGCATTGTCGTCCGCCAGCATCATCGACGTCCTGGCGGGCGTCGGGGTCGGCGAGGACGCCGTACGTTCGACGCTCACCCGGATGGTCCGGCGCGACCTCCTGGAGCGGCACCGGCGCGGCCGCAAGATGTACTTCGGGCTCACGCCGCGCGCCGTCGAGGTGCTGCGCGACGGGCACCGGCGCGTGTGGCAGACCGGCGCCGTCAACCGCGCCTGGGACGGCACCTGGACGATCGTCGGGTTCTCCCTGCCCGACTCCTGGCGCCGGGAGCGGCACGACCTGCGCTCACGCCTGCTGTGGGGCGGGTTCGGGCCGCTGCAGAGCGGCATGTGGGCCGCACCCGGCCGGGTCGACGTCGCCGCTCTGGTCGAGGGTCTCGGCCTCGACGCCCACCTCAAGGCGTTCCAGGGCGCCGCCGTCGCGCCGACCGAGGCCGCGCGCCTCATCGACGCCGCCTTCGACGTGCCCGGCATCGCCCAGCGTTACCAGGCGTTCCTGTCCCGATGGGACCGGCCGGAACCCGCCGCCGAGGCCGACGACCTCGCCCGCCAGCTGCTGCTGCACACCGACTGGCTCGACCTCGTCCGCCGCGACCCGCACCTGCCCGCCGAGCACCTGCCCGCCGACTGGCCCGCCGTCCGCGCCGAGCAGGTCTTCCACTCCCTCGCCCACCGCTACGAGGAGCCGCGCACCCGCGCCGCCGAGATCCTCGACGGCGTCCCCCTGGACTAGGGCTTCTGCTGGGACGGGTCGACGTCCGCGATCCGCATGATCGACGGCCTCTCGGTGGCGCGCAGCCCACGGGCCACGTCCTCGGCGCCGCGCAGCACGCGTAGGGCGTTCTTCCAGGTCAGCTTGGCGATGTCCGCATCGCTCCAGCCGCGGCCCAGGAGTTCGGCGATGAGGTTCGGATAGCCGGACACGTCCTCCAGCCCCGCCGGGGTGAACGCGGTGCCGTCATAGTCGCCGCCGATGCCGATGTGGTCGATTCCCGCCACCTCGCGCATGTGGTCCAAGTGGTCGGCCACGGTCGCGGCCGTCGCGACCGGCCGCGGATGCGCGGTCTCGTACGCCCGCTGCACCTCCATCGCCCCCGGCGTCGTGTCCAGCGGGTCCAGGCCCTGCGCGCGCATGTTCTCGTCGGCCGCCCGCGTCCACGCGATGGCCTCGGGCAGCACGAACTTCGGCACGAACGTCGCCATCGCCACGCCGCCGTTCGCGGGCAGCCGCTCCAGCACGTCGTCGGGGATGTTGCGCGGATGATCGCACACCGCCCGCGAGGAGGAGTGCGAGAAGACGACCGGCGCCCGGCTGACCCGCAGGGCGTCCCGCATCGTGTCGGCGGACACGTGAGACAGGTCCACCAGCATGCCGAGCCGGTTCATCTCCCGTACGACCTCCTCGCCGAACGCGGTGAGGCCGTTCGCGGCCGGTTCGTCGGTGGCCGAGTCCGCCCACGGGGTGTTGTCGTTGTGGGTGAGCGTCATGTAGCGGACGCCCAGCGCGTACAGCGCCCGGAGCGTCGCCAGGGAGCAGGCGATCGAGTGCCCGCCCTCCGCGCCCAGCAGCGAGGCGATACGCCCGTCCGCGCGGGCCGCCTCCACGTCGTCGGCGGTGAGGGCGAGCCGCAACTGATCGGGGTAATGCTCCGCCAGCGCCCGTACGCAGTCGATCTGCTCCAGCGTGGCGCTGACCGCCGCGTCGCCCGCCATGTCCGACGGCACGTACACCGACCAGAACTGCGCGCCCACCCCGCCCGCGCGCAACCGGGGCAGGTCGGTGTGCAGGAAGGCCGACTGGTCGACCGCGACGTCACGGCGGTCCAGGTCGTACGCGACCTGCTCGCGCAGCGCCCACGGAAGGTCGTTGTGACCGTCCACCACGGGGTGTTCGGCCAGCAGCGCGCGAGCGCGTTCCACCATGGCCGGATCGGCGACATAAGTCATTGCTGTCCTGCGCCCTCACTGTGCTCGGGTGATCGTTTAGTGCTGCACCCAGCCTAAGCGGGCGACGGCTCGGGTGGATGCGGTGGGACCATCCGGTGTCGCCGCTGCTCTCGGGTGACGTCCGGCACCGGTCGCGGATGATGAACGAATAAACATCAATCGTGATCTTGTAAAAAACGATCTTGGTTGGAAGACTCGCGGGGTCTGAGGGGAGCGATTTCCAGAACCACACGAAAGGGTCTTGAGATGCGCATCCGCAAGCTCACGGCAAGTGCGGCGGTCCTGACGGCCGGCCTGGTCACGGTTCTCCCGGTGACCGCGAACGCCGCGACGCCGAACAGCGGGAAGACGATCACTCCGATGACCATCAACGTCGCCAAGGACGGCAACGTCGAGCTGATCGTGCACCGCAAGGGCCGGCACGTGTACGCCGCGACCGTCCAGGTGCTGGGCCCTCTCATGGGCACGGTCATGCTGGAGTACAACACGTCAAAGGGCGGCAAGAAGACCCACAACCGGCTCTGCGACCAGGGCGGTGCCACCATCTGCGCCTGGCAGTTCCAGGTGAAGAAGACCTACCCGAAGAACACCGTCATCGCGGGCGGCGCCAAGTGGAACGGCAAGTGGATCGGCATCCCCGAGTACATCCTGAAGTGAACCCTCGGTCGGCTCAGCGGAGCCGGTGCGGGGCGGCGTCCAGCGGACTGAGATCCCGGCACATGCGCACGTACCCGTAATCCGCGTCCTCCTGTTCGACAATCCGCGCCCGACGGCCGGTCGGCTCAGTATGCCCCCGGCCGTCGGGCGCGCACGGTTTTTGGCGGCCATCCAGGGCGCTTCGAGGGAAATGCGGTTTTATTCCGGCCGCATTCGTGTGTCGACTTCACCATTATTTTGGCATTTCCTGGACGGTCGTCGCTGGCGAATTCAATGGAATGCGCGGTAGCTTGCGATCGGTCCATCCGGGTGGGGCGATGCGCGGTGGAATGTTTTATTGCCGTGCGCGGCACCTTGCCCTGAAGGCGGCTCATATCCGGCTACATCCATCGCGAGACGGTACGAAATCGCCGTGCGATGGGAAATGGGGGCGAGAATGAAGATCCGCGTTGCCGTGGGCGTGGTGACCCTGATGTGCTGCGGGACGATCGGATTCGCGCGAGGCGGCGACGCCGCGACGACGCATGGGCATGACGCCCCCTCGACCGTCACCGCGCCGCCCGACGCCCAGCGTGCGGACGGGCCCGTCCGTATCGCGGACGCCCCGCGGGCGCGGACCGCGGGCCCGGAGCGCGCTCAGCAGCCGACCTATCTCGGCCGGTACCGGGTTCACAGTTCCTACAACAACCGGTGCCTCGACGCGGACCTGGGCACCATCAACGCGAACGGCACCAAGGTCCAGCTGTGGGACTGCATCGCCGCCAACAGGAACCAGTGGTGGTACGCATGGGGCTATGGCACCTATATCCGCTTCCAGAATGTCTACAGCGGGCGTTTCCTGGACGCTGATCTCGGCACGATCAACGGAAACGGCACGAAGGTCCAGCTGTGGGACTTCGTCAGCGGCAACAAGAACCAGTGGTGGCCGGTCATCAACTACGGCACCTACTCGCGGATCGTCAATTCATTCAGCAACCGGTACCTCGACGCGGATCTAGGCACAATCAACGCGAACGGCACCAGGGTCCAGCTGTGGGACTTCATCAGCGGCAACAGGAACCAGTGGTGGTGGTTCGAGAGCTTCTAGCCGCCGTCTCGCGGTAGCACCGTGAGCGGCCCGTCACCGGCCGGCTGAGCGGCCGGCCGGTGACGGCCTGTTCGTATATGGACCCCCGCTTTTCCGCCTCGCTCAGTGGCCCGCGTGGGCGGCGTCGCGGAGCAGATCCATGAACGCGGACAGTGCGGGTCGGTCGCCGAGCGGCTCCGTCCGGGGAGCCGAGCACACTCTGGCCGACTTCGCCGCCGGCCTGCGGGTTCAGCGCGTCGTCGAGCACTTCCACAGCGCACCGCACGCGCCGCTCGCGTGACAACGGCGTGGTCGGCGCGATCGACGGTGTCGTGGGCGCCCGGAGAGCCACTGCGTGACACCGTGGCCGTGCGCTCTCCCGTGCCCACGCGGGTGGCATCACACCCTCAGGTAGCGGCGGTGCTCGCCTCCGGCGGGCGCACCATGAAGACGTCGATCGGGTCCTGGGCCTCCACGACGAATCCGTGGCGCTCGTAGAGGCGACGGGCGGCACTGCCCTGCAAGACGTTCAAGGCCACGGTCATGCCCTGCGCGTCCGTCCGCTCCAGCATCCTGCGCAGGACGGCGGATCCCAGCCCTCGGCCCTGACAGTGCGGAGCGAGGTAGAAGTGCTCCAGCCACTGCCTGCCGTCGGCCGGACGGACCGTGACGCATCCGACGAGCTCGCGATCGACCATGATGATCGACGTGTACTGCGGCGAGAAGGAGTCCCGCAGCCGCTGCCGTACCCGGTGCTCGTCGTAGCGCCCAAGGCGTTCCAGATCCCCACGCATGACCGTGGCCCGCAGCTCCGCGATCACCTCGACGTCCGCTGCCACCGCGGAACGCAACGCCCACCCAGCCGTACGCGCCGACGTGCTCCCAGGCGCCGCCTCGTCCGATCGCCCACCGTTTCCCATCACGCCGGCTCACCTTCCCAATCGGCCCTGGTCAGCGCGTATTCGACCACGCCGTGCTCGAAGCCCTCGACGGCGTCCAGGTCGTCGCGGTGAAAGGTGCGTACGAGCGTCAGGCCGGCCTTCTCCATCACGCGCCGGGAGCCGAGATTGACCGTCATCGTCTCGGCGACCACCCGTTCGACCCCCAGCTCGGTGAAGCCCTTGCGGATCAGCGCACGCGATCCCTCGGTGGCGTAACCCTTGCCCCAGGCGGACCTGCGCAGCCGATAGCCGAGCTCGATCTCGCCGTGACGTGGCTCGTTGATACGTGGCCGGAAGTGGAACCAGCCCAGAAACCGTCCGGTGGCCTTCTCCTGCGCCGCCCAGAACCCGAAACCTCCGAACCGCTCGTAGTAGCCGAGCAGTATCGGTATCCGGGCACGGATCTCCTCGCGGGGAGTCGGCCTGCCACCAGTGAGGAAGCGCATGACCTCAGGGTCACTGTCGAGCTCGACCAGATTGTCCTCGTCGCCGTCGGTGAAACGGCGCAGCGTCAAGCGGTTGGTCTCCAGGAAGATCGACATTCCTCGATTATCGCCCGTACCCGGATATCTTCGCGGCGGCGCATCGGCGCCGCTGCCCGCCACTCCGCCCCGTCCAGCCAGGGGCTATGGGAGGTCGAGCCGGATCACCGGGATCACGCGTTCGCCGGCACGCTTCCGGAAGCGCCGCCATCCGGGATTCAGGGAGAGCGCCTGGCAGCGGCGGGCGCGGTGTTGACGGCGACCACACCTGCGCGAGCATCGCCGAGCCCGTGGGCGCCCGGAGCGCTAGCGGCCCGCGACAGGCCCGGGTGCGGTGGAGCCGTCGGCGGTGAGGCCCCTGCGAGTGACGGCGACCGCCTCCTCCGTACGGCCCATCCTTTCCAACAGGAAGATGAGGAGGGACAGCGTCTCGGCGCTGCCGCACACGATCTCGCCGCGCAGGAGGCGCAGCGTCTCCTCTTCGTGACCCGCCTTGTACAGCTGCACAGCCGCTCTTCGCACGGAATCCGATCGCCCCGCTCTCGACGCACGCTCTGTGGTCTCGAGAGCCTGTTGAACGCGGCCCGCGGCGAGCGACCGGCGCACGAGCAACTCGATCGCCGCGTCGATCCCGTCGTCCGCCGCCGAGCGGAGCAGCCGGTCGGCCTCTTCCACTTCGCCGAGAGCGAGCTGTACCTCCGCCAGCAGGTAGCGGGCCTTGCCACCGTGTGTGTCCATTGCGGCCCGCAGGAGTGGCACGCACTCCGCACGCTTGCCCGACTTCGTCAGCAGTTCGACGAGCTCCGTCAGCGCCTGGTGGTCCACGTCGGCCGCCCGGCGGAGCACCTCTTCGGCCTCGGTACGCCGGTTCGCCTTGATCAACAGGTTGGCCAGCAGACGGGCGAGGTCAGGATCCTTCTCGGGGCCGGCGCGTACGGCGTCCAGTGCTCGCAACGCCCTGTCACGCAGGGACGGAGTGCCGAGCAGCGTGTGCAGTTCCGGGTCACGTCGGCGGGAAGGGCCGGCGCTCAGGCGGCCCATGTTCAGCCGGCGGACGCTCACCTGCCGTAGCAGTCGCTCCTCCCGCGCTCTGCCGACCCTCATGCGCACCAGGATGCGGAGTTCGGCCATCACCTCGGGAAAGGCCGTGGTCGACCGCGTCTCACCATCCGACGTCCGGCGTTCGGGCCGGTCGCTCGGCCGGAGCGAAGGGAGGAGCGCGGGTTCGATATCGAGGCGGCGCCTGACCTGTACGGCCTCCGCTGTCTTGCCGGAGCGTCGCAGAAGGATGGCCAGCAGGCGGTCGGCGGTGCGGTCGCCCTGGTCGGCCGCAGCGCGAAGCACGCCCTCGGCTTCGTTCTCACGCCCGTTGTTGTGGAGCAACACCGCCAGGTCGCGGCCGGCCTGACGGTCACCGGCCGCGACGGCGCGGCGCAGGACCTCTTCTATCTCCCGGCCCCGGTTCTCCCGGCGCAGCATGGCGAGCAGCAGCCCCTGCGACTCGGCGTCCCCGGCATCCGTGCCGATCCGGAGCACCTTCTCGGTCTCCTGCCTCCTGCCCATCTGCGTGAGCAAGCGGTGGAGCGGCGCGATGGCGGAGACGGCGCCGCGCTCCAGAGCGGCCCGCCAGAGCGCGAGCGCCTGGACGTAGCGGGCCCGGGCCAGCGCGGACGTACCCATGCGTTCGAGATCGTCCGGATCGGTGGCGTACGCCGCCAGTGCCTGCCACGCGCCGTCGGTCACCGGCGCGCACCGGCGTGCGTTCCGGCCATGCTGGTCGATGAAGTCCGCGAGGAGATACCCCTCGATCCGACCTTCCACTCGAGAGGTGGGCGTCAGCAGGGACACTTCGCCTCGCACCGTCTCGCACGCGTAGGCCAGCGCGTTGTCGAACCAGTCGGCCGACGCGGCCGCCAGTTGCGGGCCGGTCAGTGACGAGGCACTCAGCGCGCGCAGCAGTTCAGCGGGCAGCGGGGCGAAATGACCCAGGCGGCGCGCGTCGACGGCAGCGTGGATGACCGCCCGGCTGTACGGGTCAGGGGCGTTCTCCCAGCGACTGACCAGGTCGGGCCCGCCCGCGAGGGTCTGCGTGACACCGTAGCCGTGCGCGAGCCCGGTCAGTGCGCTGGCCAGCCGCGGGTCCCGCTTGGCGAGGCGCTCGGCACCGGCGAGGTCAGAGGGCGTGAACGCGTCGGGCACGCTGATCTTCGTCGCGGTCTCCATCAGGAACCGGACCTGGCGGTGTGGGTCGGGCGCGCCCTGCAGCGGCGTCCGGGTGCAGGCGAACCAGTAGTGCGGCCACATCGAACCGATGACGACCACCTGCACGGTCGAGGAGAGGAGGCGACGCACCGCGGCCGCCGCGGCCTCCCCGTCGCGTCCTCCCAGGTACGTCTGGCTCTCGTTGAGCCACAGGACGGTGCGCGGTCCGATCCCCGCCTCGACAGAAGTGATCAGTTCGGACGCGGTGAGGGGATGGACGAGCCGCCAGCCGGGGAGACGGCTTCTGACGGCCTCGTAGGCGCTACGCGTCTTCCCGGTCGAGGAACTGCCGACCAGCATGACGAAGACGGGAGCCGCGGGATCCCCGATCGCCTGTCGCAAGAGCCGGTCGTGATCACGGTCGACGTACGTGGGCAGCTTGGGGGAGATGCCCGAGGCGGCCGCGCGTTCGTCGAGCGCGATCGCGGGATGAACCCCTAAGACGATGGGATCGCAATGCTCGACGGTCACCGGGGAGGATGGCGGGGCCTGCCACTGACTCCGTGGTTCGTCCTCGACCGTGCGGGACTGGACGACCTGGCTCACCACCGCCACGACGACCAGCAGACCGGTCACCGTCCAGGTCAGCGGGACCCACCATCCCGCCTTCACCTCGACGGTGCTCGTCGCGAGGTTGCCGACCAGCCCGATCGCGATCGGTACGGCGGCGACCGCCACCGGCGAGATGACACTGCGGCGTCGACCGCTCACACCCATGGGGACATCATCGCCAGACCACGCTCCGCCGAACAACATGTGAGCTCTCGGACGACGCGGATCTCCCTGCGGCGTACGTGAGCCCGGAGTGAACGCAGGGCCGCGGGCACGACCGCCGTCGTCCGGTCAGCGCTGAGCGACGTCTCGGAACACGACCCAGCGCATGACGCTGTACATGTAGACCGCCTCGCACAGGCCCGCGGCGATCCGGGCCAGGTGGTACTCCAGGCCCAGCCAGGCGAGGCCGGCGCCGACGCCGACGATGAACGCGACGTAGTTGATCCCGATGGCCACCAGATACAAGACGACCTGCGGCCCGGCCGGGGCGTGCGAACGGAAGTTGAGGCTGCGGTTCAGCAGGAAGCTCAGCCCGAACGCCACCAGGTAGGCCACGGTGATGGCCAGGGGCAACGGCCAGCCGAGACCACCACGGAACACCGTCAGCAGTCCGAGGTCGATCGCGAACGTCAGCCCGTTGATGAGCGCGTAACCCAGGAAGCTGGCCGCGACGACGCGGGACAGGCCGAAGGGCAACCTGCGCGCGACGGCGGCCATGAACGCCTGGAAGCGCCCCTGGTCCGTACCGGTGACGGCGTGACCGGCCGCCGTGGACTTGTGGTCCCGGGCGGCGGAGACGGCCGTGTCGTCGCGAAGGCTCACCAACAGAACTCCCCGAATGTAGTGGCTGTAGACACGCTAGAGGGCTCGAGGCAGCCGCACCTCAACTCCGAGAACGATTCCGGGTCCCCCGCAGGACGTAGCCCGCATCGTTTGGGACGGCGGTCAGCCGATCGGCATGGTGACGGCGATGGGCCAGGCCAGCAGGACGCCGCCGACGATGGCGGTCAGCCATACCGGTGCCCGGAGTGCGCGCAGGGCGGAGGCCTGGACGCCCTGCCAGACCAGCAACCCGGCGATGAGCGGCGCCATCAGCAGGACGAGCGCCGGGGCCATGCCCAGGAGGCCCGCCACGCCCAGGCCGGCCAGCGCGCCCGCGGCGGTCCAGGCGTGGATCATCGTCGCGGCGAGCCGGTCGTACCCGGCGCACAGCGCCTCCACTCCGCCGAAGAACGCGGCGGCGCACGCCGCGACCGCGATGAGGGCCCAGGGCCGCGGGCCGACGGGGACGGCGTGCGCCCAGCCCAGCTGTGCCGGGACGGCGAAGGACACCACCGTCAGCAGGACCAGGGCGACGGCCGGCCCGGCGATCACCGGCCACGAGCGCCCACCGCCGCTACTTACGGCGTCGGCGCGCCTGACGAACAGCGCGACGGCCAGTGTCACGACGCCGATGACGCCGAAGAACCCGGCGAGCGGACCGGCCACGGCGAGCGGCAGCAGGTGCCGGGGGATCACCGTCATCGCCGCCACGGCCGTCAGGACGGCGCCCGCCGGTACGCCGAGCGCGAGGGGGAGCGGGAGCCGGCGGCGGTCGCGGCCCGGCCCGGAGGGCCGCCCCAGGAGAACGGAGGCGATCGCGCCGAAGCTCAGCACGGCCGCCAGGTGCAGCAGCATCGCCGATCCGGCGCGCTGCACGGGCCGGATGCCCACCCCGTGGCCGCCGGTGGCGGAGTGGCCGAAGGACGCGTCGAACCAGTCCGCGACCTCACGGTGGGTGCGCGGGCTGAAGAGCACACTGACGTGTTCGACACCGCCGACGAGCACCGCCCGGCGGGCGGTCCCGGCCCGCGGATCGCCGTACGTCACTCCGGAGCGCCCCTGCGGATAGGCGGCCCGCAGCATGTCGACGGCGCCCTCGCGGTACCCCGGGAACTCCAGGCCGCCGGCGAGCAGGAGCAGGTCCCGGGGGCGCGACGCGGAGCCGGCCGGCGACATCAGCCCCTGAGAGACGGCCACCGTCGCGCGGATGTCCGGATGCGCGGTGGCATACCGTACGACCGCGGCGGCGCCCATCGAGTGACCGAGGAGGCCGATCCGTGCGCCGTCGACCCACGGCATGGTCCGCAGGTGCCCGACGGCGACGTCCAGGTCGCGGGCGAGCCGCGCGTCGGCGGCCGGGCCGTCTCCGGCGTCGGGCAGCCGTTCGGTGTTCGCCCCGCCGCCGGCGAGGTCGACCAGCTCCACCGCGTATCCGCGGTGCGCCAGGGTGTCCGCGAGGCCCCGCATGAGCTGCCTGCTCGCGGCGAGACCGTGCGCGACCACCACACCGGGGAGCCGGCCCGTCGTTCCGGTGGGCCGGACGACCTCGACCGGCACCCCGGCCACCACGGCGGAGCTCCGCTCGATGCCCCGGTCCGCCGTGGCCAGGCCCACGGCCCCGACCGTCGCGGACACCAGGGAGATCAGCAGCGCCACGACGCGGAGCGGCGTGAGAACCGGTCGTCCCGTTCGCGTGCGGTCCGTTTCGGCCTCTTGCCGGCCCGGCCCCACGTCTTCCTTGGTCTCCAAAGTCCGTCCTTCGCCGATCGAAAGCCACCCCCCGCCGCTCAGGCACCCGGAATGACCGGCTCGGCTGAGGACGCGGAACCACATGCTCTCGCTTTGACGCCGGTATCCAGTCGAGGAGTTCGAGCCGGATCGTCATGCCGCCCGCGGTCTACCTCCGCGCGGATCGCGGGGACGACTCTGGGATGTCACGGTCGCCGATCTCCTCCAGGCGGTAGTGCAGCCGCAGGACGGGCAGTGACCACAGCGTCAGCGTGTGGTCGGTGCGCAGGACACCTTCGGCGTCGACGAAGACGTGGAACCTCTCGTGCACGGGGACGCGCCGGGCCCGGACGGGGGAGCCGTCTCCGCGGTCGACGACCAGGTAGGCGCCGTCGTCGCCCCAGCGGCCGGCGGGCGAGATCAGAGCCAGGCCGCCGTCCGCCGTGACCTCGGGGCGCAACAGTACGACCAGTCGCCCGTTCGGCAGCGGGAACACCACCCGTACGCTGGGCCGCCGCCGTCCGGGCAGGGTGACTGCGTCCACCGGTCGATCAACCGTCCCGCGGTATCCGCCACAGGCCGAGGTTACGTACGACGGACGATCTTTGCCGATCAGCAGGCCACTTTCGGCCGTTCGCTTCCTGGCGTTGCTTCACCCAGGAGCCTGCGCTGGATGGTGGGTCCGCCGGAATCCCGAGGAGCCGGGGCTTGACGGGGACCAGCCGCACGCCCGGTGCTTCAGGACCGAGAAGTCGAGGTGACCCGCCAGACGTGGAGCAGGTGGTCATGGCTGGTCAGCACCTGGCGCCAGGTGGACGGGATGCCGGGGAGCGCGATCCGCGCGGCGTCGCCGCAGCGGGGACAGGCGTCGCTGCCGACGCTGTACGCGACCACGTAGTCGCCCGCGGCGGGCTGCCCGGCACCGGTCAGCGGCCGGAGACGGCCGCGCCATACCCGGTGGCCGGTGGGGCTGACGAAGTAGATCGGGATGATCCGGTACAGCTTCGTGTCCGTCCACACCGTCCGGGCGCCCGAGTGGGCCAGCCAGGAGCGGAACTCCGGCAGCGCGTCCGACGACACGCGCGGTGAGCCCGCCCAGCCGGGTTTGCCCGGGAGGCCGAGCACGGACAGTCCGGTGACGGCCAGCCCGACGCAGCACACGACCACCGCGGGCACGGCCGACCGGACGCGCTCCGGCAGCCGGATCGCGCGGGCGAGCAGCCACAGCACCGCGACGCCGCCGAGGACGAACGCGGGGAACAGGGGATACCAGTACCGCAGGAGCTGCAGACGCAGCTTCGGATGCGCCGGGTCGAGCACGCCGCCGAGCAGGGTGAGCGGCACCCACAGCAACGCGATCCACAGCCCGAACACCTCGGCCCGCCGCACGTACGGTTCCCCGCCGACCGGCCCTCCCTCGGCCGGCCGCTCGCCGCGCCGCGTCCACGCCCGTACGAGCCGGACGGCGCAGAGCACGCCGGCGCCGAGCGTCAGGGCGAGGAGCAGCAGGAGGCCCGGCCCCTCGGGGAGTATGGCGAGCTGCTGCGGCAGCCGCCACAGGTAGACCCACAGTGGCAGGTTGTGGAAGGTCTTGGCGACTTCCGGACGGGACGGCAGGTCGCCGAGGCCGGAGCCGGCGTGCAGGCGGGCCAGCGGGTCGTGGTACAGCCACTCGTTGAAAATCGTCTCGCCCACGCCCGTCAGCGCTACCGGGACGAACGCCCACAGCGCGTCCCACCGGCCGATCCGCCGCCACAGCAGCACGGGGACCAGCGGCCAGACGAACACGATGAACTCGCGGACGAGGTAGCTCCACCCCATCAGCAGGCCGATCGCGACGAGCCAGATCCGCCGGTGCGCGAGCAGGCCCGAACGGACCGCGACGGTCAGGGCGACGGCGGCGGTGAACAGTGCGGTCGCGGGCAGGTCCGGCAGCAGTTCGGTGCCGGCGACGACCACGATGCCGACACAGGCCAGGACCACCGCCGACACCGCGCCGACGAGGCGATTGAACAGCATGCGGCCGATCGCGTACACGGACGCGAACAGCAGCAGCGCCGCCGCGACCGGGAAGGCGTGGTAGGTCACCTCGGAGTACCCGAAGAAGCGCATCACCACGGCGGTCGGCGCGGTCAGCCCGATCCGCAGGTACTGGTGGTTGAAGATCGGGTCCGCGGGCCGCGACGGGAACGACCGGGCGGCGTCCATGTAGCGGCTGTGGTCGACCGGCTGCGGCACCGACAGGTTCCACAGCAGCAGCACGGCATAGGCCACGAGCAGCGCGGCGGGCAGCAGGAACTCGTCGCGGCGCCGGCGCGGGGCCGCCGCCGCGACGGACGGTTGGGAGGCGGTGTCCAGCATCAGAAGATGACGTGCTCCTCGGCGGGCCCGTGGAACGCGACGCGGCCGTGCCGCATCAGTTCCTCGTCGCTGACCTTCCAGGTGTGCGCCTCGCGATCGCCGCGCACGGAGACGAAGTTGAACCGGTCGGCGGAGTAGATCCCGACGCCCTCGGCCTGCGCGCGGCGCAGGAGGTCGCTGTCGACGGCGCGGGGCAGGTCGGAGAACCGCAGCTTCCGCATCGCGTCGCCGTCGGCGAGGATCGTGCCGCCCTGGATCAGCTCCGCTTCGGTGTGCTCCAGGTGCGGGAAGCGCAGCAGGGTCACGCCGTGGGTCCGCATCTCGCAGTAGTGCGCGCCCTTCCCGATCAGCCCGGCCGTCGTGTGGTCGAAGGCGTACGCCAGGTCGCTCAGGTAGTGCGGGCCGTACAGGTTGTCGTCGTCCATCTTGGCGAGGTACGCGCCGTCGGCCGCGTCGATGCCGAGGTTGAGCACGGCGCCGAGCGTCAGCCCGGCGTCGGCGGACAGGACCACGACGTTCTCCAGCCCGGCGGCGCGCGCCTTGGCCTCGGCCCGGTCGGAGGTGAAGCCGTGCGTGACGAGCACGAGCTGCAGCGGCCGGTGGACCTGGCGGGCGACCTGCTCGATGGCGTGGTCGATCTGCTCGGGCCGGTTGGTCGGCAGGATCACCGAGATCGAGCGCTCCCGGCCGGGCACGGACACGCCTGCCGCCGACAGGACCGAGTCGACCCGGTGCCCGTACAGGTGCTTGGCGAACACCTCGCGCATGGCCAGGTGCCCGATCTGGTCCCGCAGGTCCGCGCTCTTCATCAGCTCGACGAGCGCCTCGGTGGTCTGCTCGGGCGTGGTGGAGAGTCGCACGAGGTCGCCGAAGACCTCCTCCAGGGCCCGGGAGTGCCCGGAGACCACCGGCGTGCCGCACGCGGACAGCTCGAAGACGCGGCGCGCGCACATCGTCGGCGACTTCGTCACCGAGTTGACGTTCAGGAAGATCTTGTACGCCTTGTACGCGGCGAGCATCCGCTCGTACGGCAGCGAGCCGACGATGTGGTCGGCGTACTCCGGCGGGAACTGGAAGTCCGGGTCGTCGGAGATGCGGCTGTAGATGTGCAGGTCGAACTCGCGGGCCGGGGCGAGGATCGTGTCCATCTGCGCCGCTCGCTCGGGGTACTTCTTGGAGTGGTACGTCCCGGCGAACGCCACCTCGTACTTGCGCCCGCCCGGAACGGCGACCGGGTTGTGGATGCGCGGCTGCGCGCCGAACGGCAGCAGCGCGACCCGGTCGTGGCCCAGCGCCTCGACGTATCGCGGGATGCAGTCGGCGTCGACGGTGAAGACCTGGTCGAACAGCTTGGCCGTCTCGATGAACCGGTCGAAGTTCGGCGGGTCCTCCTTGTTCCAGAACACCGTCGGGATGCCCTGGGCGCGGCACCAGGCGACGAGGTCGCGCACGGGCTGCTTCGGCGCGCCGGCCGCGCTCATCATCGTCGCCCACCGGCCGTCGTTGCCGTGCCAGGCGGACTCGACGAACAGCAGCGCCGGCTTCTCGCGTTCGAGGACCTCACGCCAGTCGTCCGGGCCGAACTTGATCTGCTGCCACTCGTACCGGAACGCCATCGCGCTGAACACGTCGAGGATCACCGCGACCTTCAGGTCGCGCGCGACCGGCCCGTCCGGGACGACGACCTCCGGGATGGCGATCGCGGAGTAGTGCCCGCTCTGGTCGGGCGAGCCGGTCGTCGTGACCGGCTTGGGCTCGGTCAGGCGCGGCGGTGCCTTCAGGGCGCTCGCCACGTTCTTCGGCAGCTTGAGCGCCTCTGTGGGGCGTTTGGCGCTCCACAGCGCCTCGCCGAGCCGCCACCACTTGCGGTTCTTGGCCGACTTCAGCTGCCAGGTGACGTACTCGGTGCGGTACGCCTGGTGGGCCAGCCGCGCCTCGAGGTTCTTCATCCGGGCGTTGACCTGCTCGTAGCGGGCGATCGCGACGTCGTAACGCCGCATCCGCTCCTTCTCGTCGTGCATCGACTCCTGGATCGCGATGAAGGCGCGCTCCATCATCGGCTGGGAGTCGAGGATGAGCCGGTCCGGGTCGGCCATCGCCCCCGGCCGCGCCCGCACCCGCAGGTACTTGTCGACGATGTCGAGGCTCTCGATCGAGAGGTACGGGGCGAGTAGCCGCACTACGGAGTCCACGTAGAAGGTGGCGTAGTGGTCGTGGTGCTTGCTGAGGCCGAACGGCGTCGTCAGGGCGAGCAGACCGTCCGGGCGCAGCACCCGCGCGGCCTCCTTCAGCAGCGGGGAGGCGTCCGGGGAGTGCTCGATGATCTCGCCCATGATGACGGTGTCGAACGAGTCGTCGGGCAGGTCCAGGGCGGACGCGTCCGCGAGCCGGTACGTCAGGCGCTCCCGTACGTCCTCCGGCTCGGCTTCGCGCTCCTTGTTCGCGTACTCGACACGGTCGGCCTGGATGTCCACGCCCAGGGCGGTGAGGCCACGCCGCGCGCACAGGAGCGAGGCGATGCCCTGCGAGCACCCGACATCGAGCACCTCTCCGGTGGCTTGGTCGACGAGCCAGTGGATACGATCACGAGCGACCCGCTGCGTGCTTTCGGCCCAGATCTCGCCTTTGTAGACCTCGGAGATGCGATCGGAGTTAGCCATTGAGCCTCTTGTCGTTGGGTGTGGCGCAGAGACGCTAGCCGCAGCCGGCGAACGGACGGTGTCGAACAGGCGACGCCGGGGTAATCGACGGAGAATTAAGGTGGTCACCGTGGCAGACGTGGGCTCCTCCCGGTAGATGGCATCTCCGCATCCGCCGGAGACGGTCCTGGGGTGGGTCCGTGACGTCGTGGGCGGCCGGATCACCTCGATCCGCTCGATGGGCGCAGGCTCGACGACCCTGCACGCGATCGACGCCGGGACCGATCCGGCACGCCGCCTGGTGGTCCGCCGGTTCCACGACCTGGCGCGGCTGCGGACCGACCCCTGGTACGTCCCGGCCAACGAGGCCGCCGTCCTCGAACTCCTCGACGACACCGAGGTACCCGCCCCGCGCCTGCTCGCCGCCGACCCGAACGGCCGCATCTGCGACGTCCCCGCGCTGCTGGTGACGCGCGTGCCGGGCCGCCCGGCGGCCATGCCGTGGGACATGGACGCCTACCTGGCCGCCTTGGCCCAGGCCCTCGCGCGGGTCCACGAGGTGCCGCCCGAGTCGGATCTGCGGTCGTACGCGCCGTACCACGATCCGGCCGTGTACGGTGAGCGGCGCCCGCCCGCCTGGTCGGGCAGCCCCGAGCTGTGGCAGCGGGTCTTCGAGGTGATCTCCGGCCCCGCTCCCGAGACTCCCACCGGGTTCATCCACCGCGACTTCCATCCGGGGCAGACCCTGTGGTCGGGCGACCGGCTCACCGGGATCGTCGACTGGACCACCGGATGCCGGGGACCGTACGGCGTCGACCTGGCCCGGGTGCGGATCAACCTGGCCATCGAGTACGGCGTGGAGGTCGCCGAACGTTTCCTGGCCGTCTACCAGGCGACGGTCGGCCACGACGGCCGCCACCCCTACTGGGACCTCCTGGACGCCGCCGACATGATCCTCGGCATGCCCGTCCCGGAGACGCAGGCCGTCGCTGACGGCTACTCCCGCTTCGAGCACTGGACGGCGATCGCCCTGGCTAGCCTGTGAGCCGCCGTCCGCGCCCCGCGGATCTCGGGCCGTGGCCGTCCGAGTCCCTGCTCCGGGGTCTTGACGAGGAGCGCCCGCCTTTCCTAGCCTCCCGATAAGGAAGGCTTATTAACTAATGCTCGTCGGGGTTCCCGGCCGCCCGTGCCGGGAGCGGGCGTGACCGGCCGCGGCCCGTCCGGCCGCCGACTCCCACCGGAGGTCGACCTTGACATCCGCTCCCACCGTGCCGCCGCGCAGGCCAAGGCTCCCCAGGGCACTGACGGCCTCGGCGGCGGCCGCGGCCCTGGCCGCCGTGCCGGGCGCGCCCGCCGTCGCCGCCGTACCGCACCCCACGGCAGGCCACGCCGTCGCCGCGCCGCAGGTCGTCCCGGCGCCCGCGTCCCTTCACACGCTCCCCGGCGTGTCGTTCTCGCTCACCCGGGGCACGCGGATCCTCGTACGGCCCGGGGCGGACCGCGCCGGGACGTACCTCGCCGGGATCCTGCGCCGCTCGACCGGCTACCCGGTGCCGGTCTCGCGTACCGGCGGGGCCACGGGTGCCATCGCGCTGTCCCTCACCGGCGGGGGAGGCGGCGAGGCCTACCGGCTGAGCGTGCTGCGCGACTCGGTGCGGCTGTCCTCCGGGACGCCGGCCGGGCTGTTCCGCGGCGTGCAGACGCTGCGCCAGCTGCTGCCGCCCGCGATCGAGTCCGCCACCGTACGGCCGGGGCCGTGGAGCGCGCCCGGCGTCGAGATCGAGGACGCCCCGCGCTTCGCCTGGCGCGGCACGATGCTCGACGTGGCACGGCACTTCTTCACCGTGCGGCAGGTCGAGCGCTACATCGACACCGCCGCGCTCTACAAGGTCAACGTGCTCCACCTGCACCTCAGCGACGACCAGGGCTGGCGTATCGCGATCCCCGGCCGGCCGCGTCTGACGTCGTACGGCGGCAGCACCGCCGTCGGGGGCGGCCCCGGCGGCTTCTACACCGAGCGCGACTTCACCGAGATCGTCCGGTACGCCGCCGAGCGCTACATGACGGTCGTGCCCGAGATCGACGGTCCCGGCCACACCAACGCGGCGCTCGCCTCGTACGCGGAACTGAACTGCGACGGCCACGCCCCGCCGCTCTACACCGGCACGGACGTCGGCTTCAGCTCTCTGTGCATCGGCAAGCCGGTGACGTATCGGTTCCTCGACGAGGTCCTCGGGCGGCTCGCGAAGCTCACGCCCGGCCCGTACCTCCACATCGGCGGCGACGAGGCGATGAGCACCAAGCCGGCGGACTACGCCGAGTATCTGCGGCGGGTCGCGGAGATCGTGCGGCGCCACGGCAAGACGCTGGCCGGGTGGGCCGACATCGGGGCCGCCACCGTCCCGCGCGGCGCCGTCGCGCAGTACTGGCAGCCGGCGAAGGGCTCGGAGGAGGGCACCGCGACCGCCCGCGCCGCCGTACGCCAGGGCGCCCGGCTCGTCATGTCGCCCGCCGACCACGCGTACCTCGACATGAAGTACACCGCGAGCACCCCGCTCGGTCAGGACTGGGCCGGCCTCGTCGAGGTCCGCGACGCGTACGCGTGGGACCCGGGAACGCTCATCGACGGGGTCACGGACAAGGACGTGGCCGGGGTCGAGGCGCCTCTGTGGACGGAGACCATCGTCAGCGACCACGACATCGACTACATGACGCTGCCGCGCCTGCCCGCCATCGCCGAGATCGGCTGGACGCCGCAGAACGGGCGCTCGTGGAGCGACTTCCGGCTGCGCCTGGCCGCGCAGGGGCCTCGATGGGCGGTGCTCGGCCGCGCGTACTACCGGTCGCCCCAGGTGCCCTGGGCCACGTCCTGAACGGCCGGGGATACGGACGGTCGAGCAAGGTCACTATTCACGACCGTAATCAGACAAGGGTTGTGATTTTCCGTAAAGTAAAGACTTCTTCCCCCGCGCTCACCTGCGGCGTTAAGTTCGGAATGTTCCGGTATTAGGCGGGTGTGCCGATCCTAAGAGGATCTTCCCAAAATGAATCGCACCGCCCAGCCCGCCGGCCCGGAACCAGAGATGGAGAGGCGCGTCGATCCGCCCCAGTAGATCCAGCCTCTCCACAGACCGGCCTCTCGCGCATCCGGGGCCGGTGATAAGGGCGCTGGACGCCGTGGGTGACGAGACACCGGCGTCCAGCGCCCCATTAACGGGGGAGGGGCGACGGTGACCGACAGGACCGGACGGCCGGCGGCCTGGATCGGCAGGCCCATGAGCGAACTCACCGACGAGGAACTGACGGAGCTCGCCGAATGGCTGGCCGGGGAGCGTCCCGCCGACGACCCCATGCTGATCGCCGTCCAAGGACTGCGCCGGGAGCGGACGCGAGGCGCGCAGCCCGGACGGCCCGGGAAGCCGGAACGGCCCGGGAGACGGGTGCCGGGCGGGGAGTCGAAACGGTCCGGGAAGCGGATGCCGGGCGGGGAGCCGGGACGGCTCGGGGAGCGGCGCACCCGATAATGGCCTGTCATGGACGAACGTCTCATCGACAGGATCGGCCGGCGCGTGTCGGTCGTCGGGCTGGGCACCTGGCAGCTGGGTGCCGACTGGGGTCAGGTGGAGGAGAAGGACGCGGTCGCCGTCCTCGAGGCGGCGGTGGAGTCCGGGGTCACATTCCTCGACACGGCCGACGTCTACGGTGACGGCCGCAGCGAGCAGATCATCGGCCGGTTCCTGCGGGCTCACCCAGGGCTGTTCGTCGCGACGAAGATGGGGCGTCGCGCGCCCCTCGATCCGGCGGAGTACACGCTGGACAACTTCCGCGCCTGGACCGACCGGTCGCGGGCCAACCTCGGCGTCGACACGCTCGACCTCGTCCAACTGCACTGCCCGCCGACGCCGGTCTACTCCCGCGACGAGGTCTTCGACGCCCTGGACACCCTCGTCGACGAGGGACGTGTCGCCGCGTACGGCGTCAGCGTCGAGACGTGCGACGAGGCGCTGACCGCGATCGCCCGCCCAGGCACGGCGAGCGTCCAGATCATCCTCAACGCCTTCCGGCAGAAGCCCCTGGAGCGGGTGCTGCCCGCCGCCGCCGAGGCCGGCGTGGGCATCATCGCCCGCGTGCCGCTGGCGTCCGGTCTGCTGTCCGGACGTTACCGCCACGACACCGAGTTCGGGCCGGCCGACCATCGGACGTACAACCGGCACGGCGAGGCGTTCGACGTCGGTGAGACGTTCTCGGGGGTGGACTTCGACACCGGTGTGGAGGCGGCGCGGGAGTTCTCCGCGCTCGCCGCGCCCGGCGCCGTCCCGGCCCAGACCGCGCTGCGGTGGATCATTCAGCAGCCCGGTGTCAGCACGGTGATCCCCGGGGCCCGCAACGCCGAGCAGGTCCGCGCCAACGCGGCCGCCGCCGATCTGCCGCCGCTGCCCGAGGCGACGCTGGACGCCGTCCGCGACCTGTACGACGGCCGGATCCGCCCGCAGGTCCACCACCGCTGGTGACGCGCCGGGGCCGGACCTTCCGCGACGATCTCGGCATGTGCATTATGCACATGCCGAGATATGATGCCGATCACATCAGGGTGCCGGCCGCGCTCCCCAGCGGATCCGCACGTCGATCCGCGGGACGTCGAGGGCCGATCCGCGCGGGCGGTGTCCCGGAGGGGGTCACATGCGGCGGACAGACCCGGGCATCCCATTGCCGGACGACGACTGGCGTAAGAGCCGGTACAGCAATCCCAGCGGCTGCTGTGTGGAGCTCGCGTGGGCCTCGCCGCCCACGCCCACCACGGCGGGAGCACCGACCCCGAGACCGGCGGAGGGCGGCGCGTGGACCGAGCGCCACGGCACCGCCTGAGCACCTGGAGGCGCCCGCACGCCGCCGTTCTCCGGACCGGGTGATCCCGGCATAACACGCCGTCCGGGTCGCGGCCACCCTCGCCTCATCGATGGCCGGACCCGGACGAGTCGGTCTCCAGGGCATGATTCGCCCGGCTGTCGGCGAATCCGCCGATCATGCGCCCCGCCCGGCGTGCCCGCCGACGGCGACCGGTCGCCGTGGGGGCGGACCGGCGACGCCGCGCGGCGGTACCGACAGGTAAGGTCATGACCAGCGTGGGGGAGCGGGAGGTGGGCGTTTGAACGACCGTCTGTGGACGTGGCCGAACGCATTGAGTTTCGCGCGTCTGATCGGCGTTCCCGTCTTCTTGTGGTTGGTCCTCGTCAAGGAGGACTGGTGGGCCCTCGGCATCCTCGTCTTCGCGGGGCTGTCCGACTGGCTCGACGGCAAGCTGGCGCGCATGCTGGACCAGACCAGCGAGCTCGGCACGCTCCTCGACCCGGCGGCCGACCGGCTCTACATCTTCGCGACGCTCATCGGGCTCGTCGTCCGGGACGTCGTCCCCCTCTGGGTGGCGCTCCTCCTGGTCGCCCGCGAGGTGTACATGGCCGTGCCCCTTGCCATCCTGCGGCGGCACGACTACGCCGCGCTCCCGGTGCACTTCGTGGGCAAGACCGCGACGCTCTGCCTGCTCTACGCCTTCCCGCTGCTGTTCCTGGGCGTCCACACGGGGACCTATGCCACCGTCGCGAAGGTCTTCGGCTGGGCGTTCGCGATCTGGGGAACGGGTCTCTACTGGTGGGCCGCTGTTCTCTACACCGTCCAGGTCCGCCGGTTGGTGCTGGCCGACCGCAGCTCAGGCGAGCTGAAGGGAGCGGAACCCCGACCATGATCGGCGCAACCGTCGTGAAGGAGTGGCTCCATTGAAGGCCGTGGTGATGGCGGGTGGCGAAGGTACCCGCCTGCGTCCGATGACCGCCAACCAGCCCAAGCCGCTTCTGCCGGTGGTCAACAAACCGATCATGGAACACGTGCTGCGCCTGCTCAAGCGGCACGGCTTCACCGAGACCGTCGTCACCGTCCAGTTCCTCGCCGCGCTCGTCCGCAACTACTTCGGCGACGGCGAGGAGATCGGCATGGCGCTGAGCTACGCGACCGAGGAGATGCCCCTCGGCACCGCCGGCAGCGTCAAGAACGCCCAGGACGCGCTGCGCGACGACCGCTTCCTCGTCATCTCCGGCGACGCGCTCACCGACATCGACCTGACCGACATGGTGCGCTTCCACCGCCAGAACGGCGCGCTCGTCACCATCGGCCTCAAGCGCGTGCCCAACCCGCTGGAGTTCGGCATCATCATCGTGGACGACGACGGCCGCATCCAGCGGTTCCTGGAGAAGCCGACATGGGGGCAGGTGTTCTCCGACACCGTCAACACCGGCATCTACGTCATGGAGCCCGAGGTCCTCGACCACGTCGCGGCGGGGGAGTCCGTCGACTGGTCCGGCGACGTCTTCCCCAAGCTGCTCGCCGAGGGCGCCCCGCTGTACGGCTACGTCGCCGACGGCTACTGGGAGGACGTCGGCACCCACGAGAGCTACCTCAAGGCCCAGGCCGACATGCTGTCCGGCAAGATCCAGGTCAAGCTCGACGGCTTCGAGATGTCACCGGGCGTCTGGGTCGGCGAGGGCGCGGAGGTCGACCCCGAGGCGATCCTCAAAGGCCCCCTGTACATCGGCGACTACGCCAAGGTCGAGGCCGCTGCGGAGCTGCGGGAGTTCACCGTCCTCGGCAGCAACGTCGTCGTCAAGGAGGGCGCCTTCCTGCACCGGGCGATCGTCCACGACAACGTCTTCGTCGGACCGCGGACCAACCTGCGCGGCTGCGTCGTGGGCAAGAACACCGACATCATGGCCGCCGCCCGCGTCGAGGAGGGCGCGATCGTCGGCGACGAGTGCGTGATCGAGGCCGAGGCGTACATCTCCAGCGAGGTCAAGGTCTACCCGTTCAAGACGATCGAGGCGGGCGCGGTCGTCAACACGAGCGTCATCTGGGAGTCCCGCGGCCAGCGCACCCTGTTCGGGCCCCGAGGCGTGTCCGGCCTGGTCAACGTGGAGATCACGCCGGAGCTGGCGGTACGGCTCGCCAGCGCGTACGCCACCACCCTCAAGAAGGGCGCGGGCGTCACCGCGTCCCGCGACGCCTCCCGGGCCGCCCGCACGCTCAAACGCGCTGTGCAGAGCGCGCTGACCGCCAGCGCGATCAACGTCCAGGACCTCGAGGCCTGCCCGATCCCCGTGGCCCGCTACGAGACCGCCCGGGAGGACTGCTCGGGCGGCATCGTGATCCGTACGACCCCGGGCGACCCGCAGGGCGTCGACATCCTCTTCCTCGACGAGAACGGCGCGGACCTGTCCCAGGCCGCCCAGCGCAAGCTGGAGCGCGTCTTCAGCCGGCAGGAGTACCGGCGGGCGTTCCCCGGCGAGATCGCCGAGCTGACCTACCCGCCCCGCATCTTCGAGACGTACGCCCGGGACCTCCTCCGCTGCATCGACATGCGCGGCGTCCGCGAGGCCGAGCTGAAGATCGTCATCGACTGCGCCGGCGGCACCGGCTCCCTCGTCCTGCCGCAGCTGCTCGGCCGCGTCGGGGTCAAGGAGGTCCTCACCGTCAACAACCGCCTCGACGAGGTCTCGCCCACCGAGACCCTCGCGGAGCGCATGCGTGACCTGCAGCGCCTGGGCGACCTCGTGTCGTCCTCACGGGCGGCGTTCGGCGTCCGTTTCGACACCGTCGGAGAGCGCATCAGCCTCGTCAACGAGAACGGCGAGCTGATCAGCGACGACCGCGGGCTGCTCGTGGTCCTCGACCTCGTCGCGGCCGAGCGGCGCGGCGGCCGGGTCGCCCTGCCCGTCACGACGACGCGCGTCGCCGAACAGGTGTGCCGCTTCCACGGCGTGCAGGTCGAGTGGACCTCCACCTCCCAGGACGTGCTGACCAAGGCCACCACCGCGGAGGACATCATCTTCGCCGGCGACGGCCGAGGCGGCTTCGTGGCCCCCGAGTTCAGCCCCACGATCGACGGCATCGCCGCGTTCATGCGCCTCGTCGGCCTGGTGGCGCGCACACGCCTGACCCTCTCCCAGATCGACCAGCGGATCCCCGAAGCCCACCTGCTCAGGCGATCGGTGCCCACCCCCTGGGCGGCCAAGGGCAGCGTCATGCGCCACGTCGTCGAGGCGGCCGGCGACCGCACCATCGACACCACCGACGGCGTCCGCGTCATCGAGGACGACGCCGGCTGGGTGCTCGTGCTGCCCGACCCGTCCGAGGCGGTCACCCACCTGTGGGCCGAGGGCACCGACCCTGACTCCGCCCAGGCCCTCCTGGAGAACTGGGCCGGCGTCGTGGAGGCCGCCGGCTCATGATCGACCAGAACGCGGGCGGGTCCCAGACCGGACCCCGCCCGGACGTCGGCGCCGAGACCGCGGCGAGTGCCGACGAGATGGGTCCCGGCGCGCGTGCGGACGTCGATGGCGGGACCGGCGTCTCCGGCGGGGCGAGTGCCGACGAGGCGGGTTCCAGTGTGCGTACGGACGCCGACGCTCCTACCGGATCCGACGACCCGGCGGAGGCCGTCCCCGTACAGGCGGGCACTGGAGAAGGGACCGGAGCCCCGCCGTCCCGGCCCCGGCGCCCATGGTGGCGGCGGTGGGCGCGGCGGCTGGGGCTGACCGCGCTGGCCCTCGCCGTCGCCGCGACACTCTTCTCGCTCATCTTCAACGCCGCCACCGCGGGCCGTGCCCGGGTCCCGGCCGGGCTGACCTATGTACGGACCGGCGACCTGATGACCAGGTATCGCGTCTGGGGCACCGGGGGATCGCCGGTCGTCCTCGTGCACGGGGCCGCCGAGTCCGCCGACACCTGGGAGCGGGTCGCCGACCTCCTCGCCCGCGACCACCGCGTGTACGCCCTCGACCTCAACGGGGCCGGGTACACCTCCCGGCGCGCCCCGTACAACCTCGATCATCAGACGCGGCAGCTGCTGGCCTTCCTCGACGCGCTGAACCTGCGCCGGCCGCTGCTGGTCGGCCACTCGTCCGGCGCGGCGACGGTCGCGGAGGCGGCGCTGCGCGCACCGGACCGTGCCGGCGGGCTGATGTTCCTCGACGGCGACGCCCTCAGCACCGGGGCCGGGCCGCCGCCCGCCTTCCGTTACCTGGTCGTCCCGCCCTATCGGACGACCATCCTGCGGCTGGTCGTGCGCTCCGACTGGCTCATCCGCACGATCTACTCCACGCAGTGCGGTCCCGGCTGCCCGCGGCTGGACGCGGCCGGGCTGGACCGGTGGCGCAGGCCCTTCGAGGTGGCCGGCGCCGAGTCCGGGGTCTGGGGCATGCTGCGGTACGGCGTCCCCGGCCTGGCCGAGAGCCGGCTCACGCTGCTCCGGTCGGTCGGCGTGCCCAAGGCGGTGGTGTACGGGGCGCAGGACGCCGTGTTCGCCAAGGACTCCGCGGCCCAGACCGCGCGCCGGATCGGCGCCCCCGACCCGACGCTGATCCCCGGTGCCCGGCATCTGACGCTGATCTCCGCGCCCTCTCAGGTCGCACGGACCGTCGAAGACCTCGCCGCCCGCCGCGTCCCCTGACGCCGCATGGACGCGGGGCCCGATCGGGGTGCCGGCGCTCAACGGTGGGGTGCACGGCGGTCTGATCGCGGGTGTCGGTGTTCAGCGGTCGTGTGGCGGCCCGATCGGAGGCGCCGATCCTCAGCGGTCGTGCGGGCAGCGGCAGGCCGGCGGTCGTGCGTGCGGTCACCTGATCGGGCTGCCGGCCCTCAGCGGTCGTGCGCGGCGGTCCGATCGGGTGCCGACCACTCAGCGGTCAGACGCGGGCTCGGCGGCGTGGTCGAGGTACCGGCCCGTCATTGGCCGGATGCACGGTGGAGCCGTCAGCGGCCGCGTGCGCGGCGGAGTCGGCCGGAGATCAGCGCGGGCCCGGCGTGCACGGTGACGCCGGCGAAGTCCCCGGACGCCTCCGCCACCCAGTACGTGTGCTCGAGGATCACGGCGGGCACGCGGCTGATGACCGGCGTGCGGCCCGACCCGGTGAACTCCGCCGTGACCGTCGACACCCCGGTGGGCAGCTGACCCCAGGCCAGCGCCCATCCGGGGCCGCCCCGGGGATTGCGCCAGGCGCCGCGGAGGACCGACACCGACACCGGCGTGGCGACGCAGACGTCCGTCAGCCGGCGTCCCTCGTACACCTCCAGAGCGGCGCGATCGGCGGCGGCCCGGCCGATACGGACCGTCCAGCCACTGATCGGCAGCCGCATGAGCGGGACCACGCCCGCGTACTCCCCCATCGTTCCCCCATGTCCCCTGCTGCGCATGTGACCAAGTCCACCGTGCGTTTCTGGGAAGGCCGTGCACGCTTCCTAAGAGTTGTCTGTGAAAGGGCCGCCGACGTCCCGTATCGGTCTGCTCGCCGCGGCGGACTCGCTCTGTTGTCTGGTCGCTCGTCCTTCTCACTCGCTTCGCGGGCGGCTCGTCCCTCACCGCCCACTCCGCTCGCTGCGGCGGACTCGCTCCGTGTCCGGCCGGTGCCGCGGGCTTGGGAGAATGTCCGAATGAGTGAACGGGGAGAAGGGGCGCGCTGGAATCGGCCCGACGCCTCGATGTCGCTGCTCGCCGACCTGCTCGCCGGGAAGGGGCTCGATCCCGGCTACGAGGAGGCCGCCGCCCGGCGGGCGGCCGGCGGCGACCGGAGCAGCCGCACGGGCCGATCGGCGCGGCTGCTCGCCGGCACCCTCGTCCTCGGCCTGCTCGGAGCCGTCGCCGCCGTCCAGGTGCACCGCGGGGAGCCCGTCGCGCAGCGGCAGCGCAGGGCGCTGCTCACCCAGATCCGGGAGCGGACCGGGGAGAGCGAGGCGCTGCAGCGGCAGGCCGACCGGCTGCGGGGCCAGACCGAGCGCCTCCGCCGGACCGTTCTGGCGCGCAGCGCCGCCGGGCGTACCGCGCGACAGGAGATGGACCGGCTGGCCGCGGCCGCGGCGGACGCACCGGCCCGCGGGGCGGGGCTGACGGTCGTCCTGGACGACTCGCACACCCGGGGGGATCCCAAGGACGGCCGCGTGACCGACCAGGACATGCAGCGGCTCGTCAACGCGCTCTGGGCCGCCGGAGCGACCGCCGTCGCCGTCAACGGGCAGCGGATGACCGCCATCACCGCGATCCGCTTCGCCGGCGATGCCATCCTGGTCGACTACCGGCCACTGTCCCGGCCCTACACCGTGACCGCCCTCGGTGATCCACGCCGGATGGACGGGACGCTCGAGGGTTCACCGGCCGCCCGATCGTTCCGTACTCTCAAAGCCGCGTTCGGCATCCGTTTCGACATCCACCAGGAGGACAGCGTGCGACTTCCCGCCGCGCCGGCTCCCAGTCTCCGCTACGCGGGGGAGGTGCCGTCGAAGTGATCGCTCTGGTCGGGCTCCTGGCCGGGGTCGCCCTGGGCCTGTTCTTCCATCCCGACGTGCCGCTGTGGCTGCAGCCGTACCTGCCGATCGCGATCGTGGCCGCGCTCGACGCCATGTTCGGCGGCCTGCGCGCCCGCCTCGACGGGGTCTTCGACGAGAAGGTGTTCGTCGTCTCCTTCCTCAGCAACACGATCATCGCCGTGCTCATCGTGTTCTTCGGCGATCAGCTCGGCGTGGGGTCGCAACTGTCCACCGGCGTCGTGGTCGTCCTCGGCATCCGGATCTTCTCCAACGTCGCCGCCATCCGCCGCAAGCTCTTCCAGGCATGAGCGAGCCGGAGACGAAAGCGGGCCGCGCGCGCCGGTTCGACGGGGGGCGGCTGCTCATCGGGGTGCTGTGCGCGGCCCTGGCGTTCGCCGTGACGGCCGAGGTGCGCTCCAACGACCGGACCACGAAGTTCGCGACCGCCCGGCAGGACGAGCTGGTCGGGACTCTGGGGGACCTCTCCCAGCGTTCGGAGCGGCTGCGGGGCGACATCCGGGATCTGGAGAACACCAAGTCCGGGCTCGAGCGCGACACGCAGGGCCAGACGGCGGTCGAGGACGCCCGGCGGCGCGCCGCGACGTACGGCATGCTGGCCGGCACCCTGCCCGCGGCGGGTCCGGGCATCCAGTTCACCGTCGACGATCCGCGCGGTCGCCTGCGGGCCGAGGACCTCCTCGACATGCTGGAGGAGCTGCGCGACGCCGGGGCCGAGGTGATCCAGGTCGACGACGTTCGCGTCGGCGTCAGCACGTATCTCGCCGACGCGGCCTCCGGGGGCGTCGTCGCCGACGGGCGGATCCTGACGCGGCCGTACCGGTTCCTCGTCATCGGCGACCCGCACACGCTCGCCACCGCGCTCGGCATTCCGGGCGGAGTTCTGCAGACGCTTCGGAACTCCGGCGCGCGGGGGTCCGTTGCCCAGGAGCAGAGGATCGTCATCCGTGCGATACGGTCGCCGTAGACCGAGGATGCGGCCGCGCGCCGGGGCTTCCCCGCGCGGCGGCATGGACCGACGATCACTGTCGAAGGTAGCTTGAGGGGACAGGACTCTTGTCGTGGTTGACCCCTCGGTCAATGCCGCGTAGGTTGCGGCAACCGTCGTGATGGCGGACGAGGGAATGAAAGCGCCATTACCGACGGTGCTGAAGGGGGGATCGTGTGCTGGGGCTGACCGGAGGTACGGTGCCGATGGTGCCGTCAGTGCTCGACGTCCGCGCCGTACGGTGCCAGAGGCACACCCGAGGCCATAGGTAGGAGGCCGAGCCGATCAATGCCGAGCGTCTACTGCACGCAGTGTGGTCACGCCAACCCGGAGGATGCGCGATTCTGCTCGCAGTGCGGAACTCCACTCACCCGTAGCGCGGCGCCGCCACCGCCGCCGATGCCGGGCGAGCCGGGCGACTCGACGTCGACGATCTCGCTTGGCGCGGTTCCCGACGTGGAGCCGGGCGGCGATGAGCTGTCGCCCGACCAGATGGCGGTCGAGGCGCTCCCGCCGGACACCGCCCTGCTGGTCGTGAAGCGGGGGCCGAACGCCGGGAGCAGGTTCCTGCTCGACAGCGACAAGACCACGGCGGGGCGTCATCCGGAGAGCGACATCTTCCTCGACGACGTCACCGTGTCCCGCCGCCACGCCGAGTTCTACCGTCGCGGATCGCAGTTCTCCGTACGCGACGTGGGCAGCCTGAACGGCACCTACGTCAACCGCGAGCGGATCGACGAGGCGGGCCTGTCCGGCGGCGACGAGGTCCAGATCGGCAAGTTCCGGCTGGTGTTCCTCACCAATCCGCAGTACGCCGCCGACGGAAGGGGCGATGGCCGGCGGGAGGGCCGTGACGAAGCCGGAGGCGCGGTGTGGCCGATTCTGAGGGGGCGCGCGGGGGCCGTGCGCCTAAGGACGCGGTGAGTGACGGGCGCCACGCGGGCACGCGGGCGCCGCAGGACGACGGCGTGCGGCTGCGCACGCCGTCGGACCGGGGGTGGGAATGAGCACGTCCGCGGCCCGTGCGTACATGACGATCGGGGAGGTGCTCGGCCTCCTGTCCGCCGAGTTCCCCGATGTCACCGTCTCGAAGATCCGGTTCCTCGAGGCGGAGGGGTTGATCGAGCCCGAGCGCAGTCCGTCGGGTTACCGCAAGTTCGTCCCGGCGGACGCCGAGCGGCTGAGGTTCATCCTGGCCGCTCAGCGTGACCACTATCTGCCGCTGCGCGTCATCAAGGAGCACCTGGACGCGGTCGACCGCGGCCTGGACCCGCCTCCGCTCGGCGCCCGGCGCCGGGCGCCCCGGGGCCTCGTCGCGACCGACAGCGTCGTCGATGAGACCGCCGAGGTACGCCTGACCCGCCGGCAGCTCGCCGACGCGGCCGGGATCGACGGCGACGCCCTCGCCGAGCTGGAGGAGTTCGGGCTGATCCGCCGGGCGGGGAGCCACTACGACCGGGACGCGCTCACGATCGCCCGTGCGGCGGCGGCGCTGCGGTCGTTCGGGTTCGAGGCGCGTCACCTGCGGGCGGTGAAGGCCGCCGCGGAGCGCGAGATCGGCCTGATCGAGGCGGCCGTGGCGCCCACCATGCGCCAGCGCAGCCCGGGTGCGCGCGCCCGGGCCGCCGAGACCGCCGGGGAGATCGCGGCGCTCTCACTGAAGCTGCACGCCGCACTGGTCTCAATGGGGTTGCGGGAAGGCCTCGATCCGTAGAGATCGCGATTTCGACTCGTCTTCGACTCCCCGGCTCAGCGTGACTGGGGTGTACGTTGGCTACAAGGGTTTCGGGTAGCCGTCTTCAGCAGGGAGCCGCTGTGAAGCAGATGGAGGTCGTCGGCGTACGGGTCGAGATGCCCTCCAACCAGCCGATCGTGCTGCTGAAGGAGACGGACGGCGACCGTTACCTACCGATCTGGATCGGTGCGGTGGAGGCGACCGCGATCGCCTTCGCCCAGCAGGGTGTGCTGCCGGCGCGCCCGCTCACTCATGATCTCTTCCGCGACGTCCTCGAGGCCTTCGACGTCCAGTTGCGCACGGTGAACATCACGGCGCTGCGGGAGGGCATCTTCTTCGCCGATCTGGTGTTCTCGAACGGCGCCGAGGTGAGCGCCCGCCCCTCCGACTCGATCGCCCTGGCCCTGCGGACCGGCGCGTCGATCTTCGCCAGCGAGGACGTCCTCGACGAGGCGGGCGTGGCGATCCCCGACGAGCAGGAGGACGAGGTCGAGAAGTTCCGCGAGTTCCTGGACACGATCTCTCCGGAGGACTTCGGCCGCGCCACCTGAGCGGCGTCTCGGACCCGGCGGCAGCGACTCGTCCTGGGCTCTGTCGGCGTGCGGTTGCGGGCACCTGGCGGTCTCGACGCGCGTGGCGGCGCAGACGAAGGTCGCGGGCGTCTGGCGGTGCCGACGAACGGTCGCGGGCGTCAGGTGTGCCGACGCCCCGGGTGTCTGAGCGGTGTCCTGAACCGGCGTCGGGCTGTCCCGGGTATCCGGCGAGGGCCGAGGTTCGATCTCGACGCGCTGTTACGAGTAGCTGAAGCGCGCCCCGAAATCGACCCCGCCGAAGCGCCCCGGCACGCGTCGCCACGACTCCGCTCGGTAGCAGGATCGTAATCCGAGGGGAAAGGTTCCTCCCTACTTCCCGGGAACTTCTGTGCCGTGGAGAGCGTCACAACGTGGGTAGGTGCCGTTGTACGCGTCGATTGCGGGGTTTATTAGACGTCGTAACAGTTTGTGTTGGCTGCGACGCGCCGACCGCGAACGTTGACCCTGCAGGGGTCGCGACCTACCGTGCTGCTTGAACACCCGCGGCGTAATTCCGTCAAACCCCCTTGGTGGATCGCTGCGGGATGATAGAGCCGGAGGTCCGCGTGGCGGCAAGCAGCGGCGAGGGCAAGGCGACCCGCGAAAGGCACGATGCGTCTCAACGCGCCGGGGAGCAGGGGCTCCTGTTCGGCGGGAGCGTGTCGCCCCTGCCCGACGACGTCGGGTTCCGCGGTCCAACGGCATGCGCCGCGGCGGGCATCAGCTACCGCCAGCTCGACTACTGGGCGCGCACGGAGCTCGTGGTGCCCAGCGTGCGCTCCGCCCAGGGCTCGGGCTCCCAGCGCCTCTACAGCTTCCGCGACATCCTGGTGTTGAAGGTCGTGAAGCGATTGCTCGACACCGGCGTCTCCTTGCAGCAGATCCGCACGGCGGTGGAGCACCTGCGCGACCGCGGGGTCCACGACCTGGCGCAGATCACCTTGATGAGCGACGGCGTGAGCGTCTATGAGTGCACGTCTCCCGACGAGGTCGTCGACCTCGTGCAGGGCGGCCAGGGGGTGTTCGGGATAGCGTTGGGCCGGGTGTGGCAGGAGGTCGAGGGCAGCCTCGCGGAGATGCCCGCCGAGCGCGCGCACGCGGGCGGTGACAGCCCGCACGACGAGCTGGCCCGCCGCCGAAGGGTCCGCAAGACCGGTTGAGGACGGGCTGAGATTGAGCGTCACGGAGCAGAAGGACGACAAGGAGTTCAAGCGGTCGCCGAGTCACTTCACCGACCGCATCACCGCCGACGGATCCTCGCCCTGGCCGGTCGAGCCCGGGAGGTACCGCCTGGTGGTCAGCCGCGCCTGCCCCTGGGCTAGCCGGGCCGTGATCGTACGGCGGCTGCTGGGCCTGGAGGACGCCATCTCGATGGCGATCGTCGATCCGATTCAGGACGAGCGCAGCTGGCGGTTCACCCTCGATCCGGACGACCGTGATCCGGTCCTCGGCATCCGATTCCTGTCCGAGGCGTACCAGCAGGCCGAGCCGGGCTACGACGGCGGGGTGAGCGTCCCGGCGATCGTGGACGCGCCCAGCGGACGGCTCGTGACCAACGACTACCAGCAGATCACGCTCGACCTGTCCACCGAGTGGACCGCCCACAACCGGCCCGGCGCGCCGGAGCTGTACCCGGAGCGGCTCCGGGACGAGATCGACGCCGTCAACGAGGACGTCTTCCGCGACGTGAACAACGGCGTTTACCTGACCGGCTTTACCCGGGACCAGGAGGCGTACGAGCGGAGGTACCGCCGCCTGTTCGACCGGCTCGACGCGCTGTCCGAACGGCTCGAGCGCCGGCGCTACCTCGTCGGCGACACGATCACCGAGGCCGACATCCGGCTGTTCGTCACGCTCGTACGGTTCGACGCCGTCTACCACGGCCACTTCAAGTGCAATCGCAGCAAGCTGACCGAGATGCCGGTCTTGTGGGCGTACGCCCGTGACCTGTTTCAGACGCCGGGCTTCGGGGACACGGTCGACTTCGACCACATCAAGCGGCACTACTACTACGTCCACCACGAGATCAACCCGAGCAGGATCGTCCCGCTCGGTCCGGATCTGCGCGGCTGGACGACCCCGCACGGCCGCGAGGAGCTGGGCGGCCGGCCGTTCGGCGAGGGCACGCCGCCCGGCCCCGTCGCCGCAGCAGAGCGGGTGCCCGCCCCGGCGTGACCAGCGCGCCCTCCTACGGCCGAACGGGCTCCTGTTCGGCGGGGGCGACCGGCGCCTCCACGACCGGCGGAGGGCCCGGCCGTGTGCGCGTCATGCCGACGCCGACGAGCACGACGGCCATCCCGGCGATGACGCGGAGGCTGAGGGGCTCGCTCAGGACGATCGCCCCGAGCGCCACCGAGACGACCGGCAGCAGGTACCCGACGGTGGCCGCGCTGGTCGCGCCGTCGTCCGCGATGAGCCGGTAGTTGAGATAGAACGTCAGGCCGGTGCTGAAGATCCCCAGGATGACCACGGCGATCAGGGCCTTCGCGTCCGCGTGGACCGGCGCGAAGCCGTCGATGGGGAGGGTGAGGACGCTCAGGCCCGTCGCCGCGATGAGCTGGGCCGCGGACAGCGCGATGGGAGCGGTGCCCCTCCCGGTCAGCCTGCGCGCCATGTAGGCGAAGGCGATCGCGTAGCTCGCCGCCGCGCCCAGCAGGGCCAGCGCGCCACCGCTCAGGAACCCGGCAGTGTGCCACGGAGCGAAGATCAGCAAGGTCCCCGCGAAGCCGAGGAGCAACCCGCCGAGGCGGACGGGGCGGAGCCCGCGCTCGGTGCCGATGACGAGCCCCACCAGGAGGGACCACAGCGGAGTCGTCGCGTTCAGCACGCCGGCCACGCCCGAGCCGACGGTCTGCTCGCCGATCCCGAAGAGGAAGAACGGCAGCGCGTTACAGAAGAAGGCGGCCACGACGAGACGCCGCCACGTCCCGAGGTCCCGGGGGAGCCGCTGTCCCGCGGAACGGGCGAGGCACACGAGGACGGCCGACCCGAGCGCGGCGCGGGCGACCGTGATCTGGACGGGGGTCAGCCCGTGGTTCAGGGCGAGTTTGATCCAGAGAAAGCCCGATCCCCACAGCAGCGCCAGCGCCGCCATGCGCACCAGAGAGCCTCGTCCACCGATCACTATGAGCCTCCGTCCTCGGTCCGTCACCGGACTAGGTCCGTTTCCACGGGACTCGGCCCGTTTTCCACGGGAAACGTTGCCGGAGGCGACACGTAACGACAAGCGAAAGATTTTGCATGAACCGTTAAGCTCTCCTGCATGCTCGACGTTCGGCGCATGCTGATCCTCCGTACGGTCGTCACCAGCGGCTCGGTGACCGCGGCCGCCGCGAATCTCGGATACACGCCGTCGGCGGTCAGCCAGCAGGTGGCGGCGCTGGAGAAGCAGGCCGGTACGGCGCTGCTCGAGCGCGTCGGCCGGGGCGTACGGCCGACGGCGGCCGGCCGGTTGCTCACCGAGCACGCGGCGGTCATCGGCAGGCAGGTCGCCGAGGCGGAGACGGCGCTGGCCGACCTGCGGGCCGGGCGGACCGGACGGCTGGCGATCCATTACTTCGCCACCGCGGGCGCCACCCTCATGGCGCCCGCGCTGGCGCGTTTCCGGCAGAGCATTCCGGGGGTGCGGGTCGACCTCACGATGACCGATCCGGAGGACCCGCTGCCGGAGCTGACGCGGGGCGAGGCCGACCTGGCGATCGTCGTACGCGCCCCGGACGCCCACCACGAGGGCGTTCACCTCGCCCACCTCATGGACGACCCCTACCGGGCCGTCCTGCCCAAGGGGCACCGGCTCGCCGACCGGCGCGTCCTCGACCTGGCGGATCTCGCCGACGAGCCCTGGGTCGGCAGCGAGCGGCCGGGGCCCTGCCTCGACGTGCTGCTCGGCGGCTGCGCGGCGGCGGGCTTCAGCCCGCGTTTCGCGGTCGAGAGCGCGGACTACGCCACCGCGCAGGGGTTCGTCGCCGCGGGCCTCGGGATCAGCCTGATCCCGGCCCTGGGGCTGGCCAACCGCCACCCGGGCGTCGTCGTGCGCAAGGTCCGCGGCCCGGAGCCGGTCCGGACGATCCACGCGGCGGTCCGGAAGACATCTCTGGGCGATCCCGCGCTCGACGGGATGCTGACCGCGCTGCGCGACGCGACGGCGCGGTGAGGGGTGCTCGGGTGGGGGCCGGGGTGCGCGGCGCGGTGAGCAGTGTTCAGGCGGGTACCAGGCTGCGCGGCGCGGTGAGCGGCGGTCGGGCGGACGCCGCGCTGCGCGACCCGACGACGCGGTGAACAGCGCTTGGGTGGACGCCGCTGCGGCGCCGGGTCAGATCGCCTCTTTGCGCTGGAGGTAGGACAGCGACGCCCAGCCGGGCAGGACCGGCAGCCAGAAGGTGTGCAGCCGGAACAGCAGCACCGCCGACGTCGCCGTCCCGGCCGGCAGCCCGGCGAGGGTCAGTCCGAGCGAGAGCGCGCCCTCCACGGCCCCGAGGCCGCCCGGCGTCGGCGCGGCCGAGCCGAGGGCGTTGCCGGTGAGGAAGACCACCGCGACCGTCGTCAGGCTCAGCGAACCGCCGAACGCGCGGATCGACGCGTCCAGGCAGAGCACGAACGCCACCGTGAGCAGGACGGTGCCGCCCATGCCGGTCGCGAGTTTCTTGGGTGACTGCAGCACGTCGAGCAGGCGGGGGACCACCCCCGAGAACATCGAACGCATCCGCGAGGCGACGAGCCTCCGCAGAGGCCCGATCGACAGCACGAGGATCGCCAGCACGGCCGCCGCGAGCAGCGAGACGATGATGATCCGGGATGGCGGGAGCGACGGGCTGTTGTCGCTGCCCGTGATGTACGCGAACAGCGCCAGCATCGTGATGTGGAAGCCCATCCCCGTCAGCTGCGAGGCCCCGACGCTCGCCGCCGCCTGCCCGGCCGGCACGCCCGCCCGCTGGAGATAGCGCGTGTTCACGGCGATGCCGCCGACCGCGGCGGGCGCCACGAGCTTCACGAACGACGCGACGAGCTGCACCAGCACCGTACGGCCCAGCGGCAGCCGCTCGGGCACGAACCCGATCAGCATGAGGGCCGCCGCCAGATAGCTGACCGCCGAGGCCAGCGCGCCGACCGCGAACCAGCGCAGGTCGGCGTGGGCCACGAGATCGGGCAGGTTGACGTTGCTCAGCTGCGACAGGAGGAGGTACGCGCCGACGGTTCCGGCGAGCACGCTGAGGAGCGTGCGAAGCCGGAACCGGTCGAGGTGCAACGGCTGGGCGGCCGTCACGAGCTCCGGCCTCAGGACGCGGATCTGTTCGCGGATCCGGCTGAGCAGTTTCCTGTCCCGGCGCAGGGCGTTCCTCGTCGACCGGGCGAGCGCGACGTTCTGCAGCAGTGGCACGGCGGCGCCCAGGGCGTCGTCGCCGAGCACGTCGGCGGCGGTGCGTACGGCCCGCTCGGCGCCGACGCGCAGGGCCAGCTCGGTCAGCAGCTGCGCCAGGTCGATGCGGAGGACGAGGTCGCCGGCGGCGGTCTCGCCGGCCCGCAGGTCGACGAGGTACGGGCGTCCGGCGTCGTCGACGAGGACGCTCTCGCCGGCCAGCCGCCGGTGGGCGAGGCGCCGGTCCTGCAGGAGTTTCAGCTGGGTCCAGATCGCGGTGAGCAGTTCGTCGGTCAGCTCCTCGTCGGGCAGATCGGCGAGGAGCCGGCCGGGGACGTGCTCGTAGGCGAGCAGCGCGGCCTCACTGCCGACCTCCGACGTCGCCAGCAGCCTCGGGGTCGAGGCGCCCGCCGCCGCGGTGGCGTAGGCCATCAGCGACTCCTGCTCCAGCGAGCGCCGTAGCGACCGGATCGTACGCGGCGGCGTCCCGCCCCGCAGCCGCACCCGCCGCCACAGGCGGTAGAGCAGTCCCGCCGTCTGCTGGTCGCGGTCGAGCACGGTGACGTCGACGGCCCGCCCGTCCGCGAGCGTCGCGGTATAGCGGCGGGTGTCCTCGGGACCGTCGTCGGCGCGCGCGGCGCGGACCGGCGCGAGGCCGACCCGCCGGAGCGCGGCCACCACGGCGTCGCCGGGCGGCCGGATGTTGGGCGACCCCACCGCGTACAGGGTGGCGTAGCCGACGGCACGGCCGATGAGGTACGTGGTCAGCACCGCGAGCGGCGTGATGGCGCCGGTCGCCAGCGACGCGACGGCGTCCAGGCCGATCACGGTCCACGTCACGAGCTGCCAGCGGGTGCGGCCGCCCAGCCCCACGACGGTGACGTAGGCGATCACGGGCGTGATGTCGATGTGCGCCGGACCGGGGAACCACCCGCCGTGCCGCCTCCACGTCAGGTACCACGCCAGGTCGCGCATGCCCGCCGCGGTGATCCACGAGTCGAGGGTGAGGGAGACGCCCAGGGCGACCACGGCGGCGAGGACGCCGATCGCCACCACCAGGCCGGTCCGCCGGATGACGCGGTCCACGCCGAAGGCGACCGGAACGGCGAGGACGCCGATCCCCGAGGCGAGGTTGGCGAGGGTGAGGAGCAGGTGCGGCGCGCGCTCGGTGCCGTTGGCGATGTCGGAGGCCAGGCCGCTGGTCGTGTGTCGGGCGACGTGGGCCAGCAGCAGGATGAGCACGATGACGCTCACCGACAGCAGGAAGCGGATGGCATCCGACGGCCGCCGGATCCGCCGCGGCAGCGACGGCTCGTCGACCCGAACCCCGTCGGCCGGGATCGCCGGGGTCCGCCCGCCGGTCGGGATGGCCGGGGTCCGCCCATCGGTCGGGACGGCCGAGGCCCGCCCGTCGGCCGGGTCCCCCGCAGAGGCTTCCTCAGTCGGGGCGTCTGTGGCCGGCTGGGCGGCTGGGTTCTCCGAGGTCGGCTCGTCTGCTGGGTTTCCTGTGGCCTGCTGTTCGGCCGGGGCGTCTGCGGCCGGCCGGGAGCCCGGGCTTTCCGCGGTCGGCTCCGTGTCCGGGGCTTCCGTGGTGGGCCGGGCAGCCGGGATTTCCGCCGGGGTCCCGGAGGCGGGGCGGTCCCGAGGTGGTTCCGCGGCCGTTTCGGTGGTGGGCGGCGGGGGAGGGTTTCCCTGAACGGCGCGGTCGGGGCCGGGGCGCCGGCCGGGGGATTCGTTCACGGACACGCAGTGAATCCTCCCAGCCCATCGCCGGGAACGTGCGGGTGGTGTCCGTTGTGTCGCCCGATCGACGTCCCGGCGGGAACGTGGATCAGATCCCGAGCCGGGCGGCGATGCCGTCCAGGACGCATTCCAGGCCGAATTCGAACTGCCACTGCGCGTCGTCCTCGTTGGAGCCCTCGACGATGTAGCGGGTGAGCGTCGGATAGCGGCCGGTGCCGATCAACCACTGGACGTACGGCAGGTAGGCCATCCGCGCCTCCTCCTCTGACGCCCAGCCTCCCTCTCGTACGGCCTCCCGCTGGATCACCTCGCCGGCCGTCGCGCCGCGTACGAAGGAGTTGACGGTACCGAACACGGCCATCATCGCGTCGACGTCCAGGCCGAGCCCGTCGAGTGAACGGAGCATCTCCTCGACGCGCTCGACCAGATTCGGCGTGAGCACATGGGGCGAGCGCGCGAGCGCCGCGTTCAGCCAGTGGTGCCGCAGGCCGACGGCGCGGAGCTGGCCGGCGAAGCCTCGTGCGAGCTCCCGCCAGCCGCTGTCCCGGGGGATCTCGATCTCGGCGGCCACCGCGTCGATCATCAGCTCGATCACGTCGTCCTTGCTCGCGACGTACCGGTACAGCGCCATGGTCGCGACGCCCAGGCGCTCGGCCAGCCGCCGCATCGAGACCGCGTCGAGCCCCTGCTCGTCGGCGATCTCCACCCCGGCGCGCGCGATCTGGTCGTGGGTCAGCGCGGGCCGGGGACCGCGTGCGGGGCGTTCGAGGCGCTCCCAGATGGTCACGCGCGCTTCCGGCGCCGTGCCGTCGCCGTCCTCCGCCGCCATCGGGCCCCTTCCCGCAGGTCAATGTGCGTACATCGTATCAGCACTTGTACGGCGTACGCAGAGGTGCGTACGATGTACACACGAAGTGTACGACGTACGCTGTTTTAGAACGGGGTGACGATGAGCGATTCAGAGATCGCGGTCTGGGCCGAGGGGCTGCGCAAGCGGTTCGGCCGGACCGAGGCCCTGCGAGGGCTCGACCTGGAGGTGGCCCGCGGCACCGTCTGCGGGCTCCTCGGGCCGAACGGCGCGGGCAAGAGCACCGCGGTGCGCGTGCTGACCACCCTCGCCCTCCCCGACGCGGGGCAGGCCAGGGTGGCCGGATACGACGTCGTCCGCGACGCCGACGAGGTGCGCTTCCGTATCGGCCTGGCCGGCCAGCACGCCTCGATGGACGACAAGCTCAGCGGCCGCGACAACCTGCGGATGTTCGGCCGTCTCTATCACCTGCCCGAGCGCGTCGCCCGTGCCAGGGCGGACGAGCTCCTTGAGAGGTTCGGCCTGGCAAGCGCCGCCGACCGGATCGTGCAGACCTACTCCGGCGGCATGCGGCGCCGCATCGACCTGATCGCCAGCCTGATCATCGCCCCGCCGGTGCTGTTCCTCGACGAGCCGACCACCGGCCTGGATCCGCGCAGCCGCGGCGAGATCTGGGACACCGTCCGCGAGCTCGTGGCGAGCGGGACGACGGTCGTGCTCACGACGCAGTACCTCGACGAGGCCGACCAGCTCGCCGACCGGATCGCGGTGATCGACCAGGGACAGGCGATCGCCTTCGGCACGCCCGACGAGCTGAAGGCCACGATCGGCACCCGGGTCGACGTCGTCGTCCGGGACGCGGCGACACTGGAGGCGGCCGCGGCGGTGCTGAGGAGGACCGCCGGCGCCGAGCCCGAGGTCGACCACGCCAACCGGAGAGTCGGGGTCCCCGTCAAGGGCTCGGTGTCCTTCACCGACATGGTGCTCGAACTGGACCGGGCCGGCGTCGCGGCCGAGGACGTCGCCATGCGCCGCCCGACGCTCGACGAGGTGTTCCTCCGTCTCACCGGCGCTACCAAGGTCGAGGAGGTGGCGGCGTGAGCGGGGGAGACGGCGTGAGCGTCCTGCGGCTGCCGACGCGGCCCGCGTCGGCCATCGGGCGGCTCCGGTGGGCGCTCGCCGACGGGCGGACGATCGTGCGGCGGAATCTCGGCCACCTGAAGGCGCAGCCCGGAGAGCTGGTCGGTGAGCTGGTGTTCCCGGCGGTCATGGTGGTGATGTTCGGCTATGTCTTCGGCAGCGCCATCCCGGTCCCGGGCGGGGGGAACTACCGCGAGTACCTCATGCCCGGCCTGTTCGGCATGACCGCGTTCACGGGCGTGCTGGCCACCTCGATGGTGGTCGCCCAGGACGTCGGCCGCGGTGTCATGGACCGGTTCCGGTCCATGCCGGTGGCGCGGTCGGCGGTGCCGTTCGGGCAGACGGGCGCGGACATTATCACCGGAGCCCTCGGCATGGTGGTCATGGTCGCCTGCGGTTTCGCCGTCGGCTGGCGCCCGCACGAGGGGCCGGTCCGGACCCTGACCGCCTTCGCCCTCCTGGTCCTCATGCGTTACGCGATCAGCTGGGGAGGTGTGCTGCTCGGACTGCTGCTCAAGGAGGAGACGCTGGACAAGCTCGTCCCGCTGATCTTCCCGATCACGATGGTGTCCAACTCGTTCGTGCCGACCGCGGGAATGCCGGCGTGGCTGCGCGCCATCGCCGACTGGAACCCGGTCAGCGCGATCGTCGCGGCGTGCCGTGATCTGTTCGGCAGCCCCGGCGTGGTCGGGAACGCTCACCTCGTGTGGCCGCTCCGACACCCGGTGGCCGCGAGCCTGCTGTGGTCGGCCGTTCTACTGCTCGTCTTCGTCCCGGCGGCGGTACACCGGTACCGCACGGTGAACCGCTGACGGCCGCCCCGCCCCGGACTGGACCGGCCGCGGTCGCCCTGCCCCGGACTGGTCGCGGTCGCTCCGCCCCGGACCGGCCACGGCCGTCCCGCCCCGGCCGCTCCGCCGCGGACTGGTCGCGGCCGCCCTGCCCCGGGCCGGCCGAGGTCAGGACGGTGCCGGGCCCGTGCCTGCGCCCTGGTCGTCGGCACCGTGGCCGGACCGGAGCATGGCCATCGCGTTCGGGAAGGGCACGGCGCCGGCCTCGACGAGCCGCCGCGCGAGCGGGCGGAGGAGGCCGGCCAGCCGGGCCGCGCCGTCCCGGCCGAGGGCGTCCAGCGGCGGGCGGGCGAGCCGGTCGGTGGTGTCCTCGATCGCGCGCCGGTCCGCGCGGCCCTCGGTGGTGAGGGCGCCGTCCGCGTCGAGGAGGCCCCGGTCCCGCAGCCGGTCGCCTGCGGCCGTCCACTCCTGTTCGGTCCAGCCCCGGAACTCGCGCTGCTCGGGCGGGGTGAGGCCGAGGGCGCCCGCGACGACGTTCGCCTCGCAGCCGTCGAGCCCGCCGGTGAGCAGGGCGGCGACGTGCCCGTCCCCGCGGAACTCCCGGAGCGCGGTGACGGCGTGCCACAGCGCCAGGTGCGGCTCGGCCGGCCGGGGCAGAGCGGCGTGCGCGGCGAACAGGACGCGGCCCGGGGCCGGCGCCGCCTCCGCCGCCTGCCCCGCCAGGGCCGCGGCCTCCGCGACGTCGGCCGAGTCCACCAGGTCGCCGAGCAGGCGGCGCAGGGACCGGTCCACGACGGCCGTCCGGGCGGCCAGGACGGTCTCGGGCGAGGAGTAGCGCCAGGCGTCGGGGATCGCGCGGGCGACCATGCGCGGCGCGAAGTTGTAGAACGCGGCCGTGACCACCTCGGGGGAGGGCGCGCCCAGGGCCGCCGACCGGGAGGCGAAGTAGCCCATCCAGAAGCCCTTGAGGCCCGCGTCGGCGTACGCCGCCTTGGCTTCGGGCGCGAAGTAGACGAACGCGTGACAACACTCGATCAGCCGCCAGGTCTCGTCCATCGGCCCCTCCTCGTCGCCGCCGGGCCGCCCATCGTCGCACGGGGCGACGTACTGATCTTCGGGGAGCCGGGACCGTGGCGAGGGGCGAAGCCTCCGGTAGGGTGGAACCGCCGTCGACCTCGTACGGGAGAGACTTCGCACAGTGTGGTGCGGGGCGCCGAAGGAGCAACCCTCCCCGGAACCTCTCAGGCAAAAGGACCGTACGAGTTAGGCACCTCTGGAAAGCAGGCCGGCGATCCACGCCAGACCTCACCGAAGGTGCAAGCCGCGCTCCGGCGCGGTGAAGCTCTCAGGTTCACTGACAGAGGGGGAGACCGGCCACCGGCCTGCCCGGTGGTGGTTGCGCATCCATCGCACCAGGAGGCTCCCCAATGACCGAGGTCCCCTTCGCCGATCGGCACATCGGGCCGTCGCGCGGCGACCGCGCCGAGATGGCCAAGGCCGTCGGCTTTCCGACCGTCCAGGCCCTCGTCGACGCCGCCGTGCCCACGGTGATCCGCACCGACCGCCCACTGGATCTGCCTCCGGCGCTCACCGAGGTGCGGGCGCTGGCCCGGCTGCGTGAGCTGGCCTCGGAGAACCAGGTCCTCACCTCGATGATCGGTCTGGGCTACCACGGCACGGTCACGCCCGGGGTGATCCTCCGGAACGTCCTGGAGAACCCTGGCTGGTACACCGCCTACACGCCGTACCAGCCGGAGATCTCCCAGGGCCGTCTCGAGGCGCTGCTGAACTTCCAGACCGTCGTGAGCGACCTGACGGGCCTGCCGGTCGCGAACGCCTCCCTGCTCGACGAGGGCACCGCGGCAGCCGAGGCGATGACCCTCGCGCACCGGGCTTCAAAGGCCGGGGACACCTTCCTGATCGACGCCGACGCGCTGCCGCAGACGATCGAGGTCATCCGCACGCGGGCGCTGCCGCTCGGCATCGACGTCGTCGTCGCCGACCTGTCCGGGGGCCTGCCGGACGGTGAGTTCTTCGGCGTCCTGCTGCAGTACCCCGGTGCGAGCGGTGCCGTGCGGGACCTGTCGGCCGTGACGGATGGCGCCCACGAGCGCGGCGCGCAGGTCGTCGTGTCAGCCGACCTGCTGGCCCTGACGCTGCTCACGCCGCCGGGGGAGTTCGGCGCCGACATCGCGGTCGGGACGTCGCAGCGGTTCGGCGTGCCGTACGGCTTCGGCGGCCCGCACGCCGGCGACATGGCCGTGCGCGAGGGCCTGCAGCGGCAGATGCCCGGCCGCCTCGTCGGCGTGTCCGTCGACGTGGACGGCGACCCGGCCTACCGCCTGGCGCTGCAGACGCGCGAGCAGCACATCCGCCGCGAGAAGGCCACGAGCAACATCTGCACCGCTCAGGTGCTGCTGGCCGTGATGGCGAGCATGTACGCCGTCTACCACGGCCCGGAGGGGCTCCGGGGCATCGCCGAGCGGGTCCACGAGCAGGCCGTGCGCATCGCGGGCGGCCTCGCCGCGGTCGGCGCCGAGATCGTCCACGAGACCTTCTTCGACACCGTTCTCGCCCGCGTCCCCGGCCGCGCCGAGGAGGTCGTACGGCGGGCGCGCGAGCTCGGGATCAACCTGCGGCTCGTCGACGCCGACCACGTGGGGATCGCCTGCGACGAGACCACGACGGACGAGCACGTCACCGCGGTGTGGCGGGCGTTCGGCCTGGCCGACAACGAGGCCCTGTCCGTCCACGCGGGGGCCGCGCTGCCGCCGGCCGTCCGCCGGGAGAGCGGCTACCTGACGCACCCGGTCTTCCACGCGCACCGCTCGGAGACGGCGATGCTGCGGTACCTGCGCCGCCTGCAGGACAAGGACATCGCGCTGGACCGCTCGATGATCCCGCTGGGCTCGTGCACGATGAAGCTCAACGCGACCACCGAGATGGAGCCCATCACCTGGCCGGAGTTCGCGCAGATCCACCCGTTCGCGCCGCTGGAGCAGGCGCGCGGATACGTCCGGCTGATCGAGGAGCTGGAGACCTGGCTCGCGGAGATCACCGGGTACGCCAAGGTCTCGGTGCAGCCGAACGCCGGCTCCCAGGGCGAGCTGGCCGGCCTGCTCGCCGTGCACGGCTACCACGCCGCCCGCGGCGAGGGCCACCGGAACGTCTGCCTCATCCCGTCCTCGGCGCACGGCACCAACGCCGCCAGCGCGGTCATGGCCGGGATGCGCGTGGTCGTGGTCAAGAGCACCGACCACGGCGACATCGACCTCGACGACCTGCACGCCAAGATCGACAAGCACCGCGACCAGCTCGCCGCGATCATGATCACGTACCCCTCGACGCACGGTATCTACGAGGAGACCATCACCGACGTCTGCAAGAGCGTGCACGACGCCGGCGGGCAGGTGTACGTCGACGGCGCCAACCTCAACGCCCTGGTCGGCCTTGCCCGGCTCGGGGAGTTCGGCTCGGACGTCTCACACCTGAACCTGCACAAGACCTTCTGCATCCCGCACGGCGGCGGCGGTCCCGGCGTCGGCCCGGTGGGGGTGCGCGAGCACCTGGTGCCGTTCCTGCCCAACCACCCGCTGCGCCCGGAGGCGGGCCCGGAGACGGGCAGCGGCCCGATCTCCGCCGCGCCGTGGGGCTCGGCGGGCATCCTGCCGATCTCCTGGACCTACATCGCGATGATGGGCGCCGACGGGCTGCGCGCGGCGACGGAGACGGCGGTGCTGGCCGCCAACTACGTCGCCAAGCGCCTGTCCGACCACTACCCGGTGCTCTACACCGGCCGGGGCGGCCTGGTCGCGCACGAGTGCATCATCGACCTCCGCAGGATCGCCAAGGACACGAAGATCACGGCGGAGGACGTCGCCAAGCGGCTCATCGACTACGGCCTGCACGCGCCGACCCTGGCCTTCCCGGTCGCGGGCACGCTGATGATCGAGCCCACCGAGAGCGAGGACCTCGCCGAGCTCGACCGCTTCTGCGACGCGATGATCCAGATCCGCCAGGAGATCGAGCGGGTGGCGGCAGGGGAGTACGACGCCGACGACAACCCGCTGAAGAACGCCCCGCACACCGCCGCGTCGCTGCTCACCACGGACTGGAAGCACTCCTACGGCCGGGAGGACGCGGCGTACCCGCTGCCCGCCCTGCGGGAGAACAAGTACTGGCCGCCGGTGCGCCGCATCGACCAGGCGTACGGCGACCGCAACCTGGTGTGCTCCTGCCCGCCGCCGGAGGCCTTCGAGTCTTGAGGCCGGGCCGCCGGACGACGGCGGGACCGCGGGCTCGCCCCGCGGTCCCGCCGTTTCACGCGGCGGAGACCCACTCCGCACCGACCGTACCGCCGCTTTGCGGAGCGAGCACGCCCCCGGCAAGAGCCCACGGTCCCAATGTCGCCCGCGTCCGTTAGGGCCGCGGGTCCTGAGGACCTCGACGGTACGGTGCCGGCACGCGCTCAGCCGGTGAGCGTACGGGCCACGGCGGCGTTGACCACGGCGGACAGGTCGCCGGTCTCCTCGTACACCGCCCGCTGCAGAGACGCCCCGTTGCCGCGCTCCAGCAGGCGTCCGGCCAGCTCGTTCGCGGTGTCGAGGTCGCCCGTGTCGGCCAGGGCCGGGCCGACGTGCTCGAGCAGCGCGCGTACGACGACGCCGGCGGGGGCCGGGCGCTGCGTCACCGGATGGATCAGCTCGCCGCCGAGGCCCGACCGGCTCGCCCGCCACGACGCGAGCCGCAGCAGCTCCGTGCGCACCGCCATCGGCGGCTCCCCGACCCGCCACTCCCGGGCGGCGGTCTCCACGAGCCCCCTGGCGAGCGCGGCCATCAGGACGGCGTCGTCCGCCATCAGGCACACGTCCGCGATCCGGATCTCCACGGTCGGGTAGTGGCGGGACAGCCGGGCGTCGAAGTAGATCATCCCCTCGTCGAGCAGCGCCTTGGACTCGATCATCGACCGTACGGTGTCGTGGTAGATCTTCGGCGTGCCGAACGCCTCGGTCGGACCGGCGGACGGCCAGCGCCCCCAGACCTGGTAGCGATAGCTGTCGTAGCCGCTGTCGCGCTCCTGCCAGAACGGCGAGTTCCCGGTCATCGCGAGCAGGGGCGCCAGCCAGGGGCGGATCCGGTCCAGCACCGCCACGCCCTCATCCTGGGAGTCGATGCTCACGTGGACGTGGCACCCGCAGGTGAGCTGCTCCTGCGCGGTGAGGGCGTACTCCCTGGCCATGCGCAGGTAGCGCTCGGCGGGCGTGGTCGACGGGGTGACGGCCCGAGGGGAGGTCGCGAGCGCGGCGATCTCCGAGCCGGTGCGCCGGGCGGCCTCGGCCGCGGCGCCGCGCCGCTTCCGCAGCCGGCCGGACAGCTCGTCGAGCGTCGTGCACGGATCGGTGCTCGTCTCGATCTGCTGCCGCTGCAGTTCGTGTTCCGGCGCGTCATCGCCGTCGCCACGCGTGACGGCCTCGCCGAGCGCGACGGGGACGCCACTGCTCGGCGCGACGAGCAGCAGCTCCTCTTCGACGCCGAAACTTCGCAACCACGACCTCCTCGGTGATCAGGGATCCCTCCCCTACCCCGCGATCGGTCGCGGAACCGGGGTCCGGCGGGCCCCTGTTCATGCCGGCGATGAGTTTTTCGGCTCGCCGTGGTCTAACGTGGGTGACCTGCGAACCCGCAGGTCAATGACGACATGTCGGGTATCGGACCGCATTTTGGGCGACGTCACGGCGCTCGAGGTGCGGAGAGGAGTGAGCATGAGCGGCGTACGCGTACTCGTCGGCACGCGCAAGGGCGCGTTCATCCTGACCTCGGACGGCCGGCGGGAGGACTGGGAGATCAGCGGGCCGCACTTCGGCGGCTGGGAGATCTACCATCTCACCGGTTCGCCGGCCGACCCGTCACGGCTGTACGCCTCGCAGTCCACCGGATGGTTCGGGCAGCTGATCCAGCGGTCCGACGACGGCGGCCGGACCTGGGAGGCGGTCGGCAACCGGTTCGAGTACGACGGTGTCCCCGGCACCCACCAGTGGTACGACGGCACGCCCCATCCCTGGGAGTTCGCGCGGGTCTGGCATCTGGAGCCGTCCCCGGCCGACCCGGACACGGTCTACGCCGGGGTCGAGGACGCGGCGCTGTTCCGGTCGACGGACGGCGGTCAGAGCTGGCAGGAGCTGCCGGGGCTGCGCGGGCACGGCTCGGGGCCGTCCTGGCAGCCGGGAGCGGGCGGGATGTGCCTGCACACGATCATCCTCGACCCGGCCGACGTACGGCGGATGTTCGTGGCGATCTCGGCCGCGGGCGCGTTCCGCACCGACGACGGCGGCGAGACCTGGCGGCCGATCAACCGCGGCCTGCGCTCCGAGGGCATCCCGGACCCCGACGCCGAGGTAGGCCACTGCGTCCACCGCCTCGCGATGCACCCGTCGCGGCCGGAGACCATCTACATGCAGAAACACTGGGACGTCATGCGGACCGACGACGCCGGCGACTCCTGGCACGAGGTCAGCGGTGACCTGCCGACCGACTTCGGCTTCCCCATCGCGGTACACGCCCACGAGCCGGACACCGTCTACGTCGTCCCGATCAAGAGCGACGCCGAGCACTACCCGCCGGACGCGCGGCTGCGCGTCTACCGCAGCCGTACCGGCGGGAACGACTGGGAGCCGCTCACGAAGGGACTCCCGCAGCGCGACTGCTACGTCAACGTGCTGCGCGACGCGATGGCCGTCGACACGCTCGACTCCTGCGGCGTCTACTTCGGCACGACCGGCGGGCAGGTGTACGTCTCGGCCGACGCCGGGGACACTTGGGCGCCCATCGTCCGGGACCTCCCGGCCGTCCTGTCCGTCGAAGTCCAGACCCTGTCGTGATCCGCGTCGTACTGCCGGCGCACCTGAAGGTCCTCGCCCAGGTGCACGGCGAGGTGGAGCTCGACGTGCCCGCGCCGGCCACGCCGGGCTCCGTCCTCGACGCGCTGGAGGCCCGCTACCCGGTGCTGCGCGGCACGATCCGCGACCACGGCACGCGGCGACGCCGGGCGTTCGTCCGGTACTACGCCTGCGAACAGGACCTGTCCCACGAGCCGTCCGACACGCCACTGCCCGAACCGGTCACGACCGGAGCCGAGCCGTTCATGATCGTCGGTGCCATGGCGGGCGGCTGACGGCCGGGCGTCAGGCCATGCCCGCGAGCTTGTAGAGCACCAGGGACCCGGCGACGGCGACGTTCAGGCTCGCACCCGTCCCGATCATCGGGATCTCGACCACCTCGTCCAGCAGATCGAGCGCCTCGGGCGGGATCCCGGTCTGCTCGTGGCCCAGCACGAGCACCGTACGGGCGCGCGCCATCGGCAGGTCCGCCAGCCGTACCGCGCCCTCGGCCAGCTCGACCCCGAGGATCCGGGTGCCGTCCCGGCCGCGCTCGGCCAGCCAGCGGAACGGGTCGTTCACCCAGTGCACGCAGCTGCCGGTCCGCAGCGTGTTGCCGCGGCGGAGCGCCTCGGGCACCCAGGGCCACCGCGGCACGGCCAGGCACGCCCCGACGGCGTCGCAGGTGCGCAGCAGCGTGCCGAGGTTCACGCCGTGCAGCGGCCACAATGGAGCCGCGATCAGGTGGTCCCAGCAGCGGTGGGCGCGCCGCCGGCGGGCGGCGCGCAGGTCACGATGGGAGCGGACCCGGATCGCCCGGCCGGCGGGCGTCTCCTGGCTCACCTCGTACGGGCGGCGACGCCCTTCGGGAGAATCGTCATGTGCGGCGCCCTTCGCGGCGGACGCGGGCCATCGACGTGCCCGATGATCGACCGGGCCTTTGACACCGATCGTACTCCGGCCGATGCCCGCTCAGCATCCGGCGGATCGATCAGCCGATGATCGTCGGGTCGGCTATCGTGCCCGGGTGCCCCTGACCGATGCCGACATCGCCGCCGCGCTGGCTCCTGCGGGGCTGCTGTTCATCGCGCGTGAACAAGGCGAGATCCGACTGCCGCTGAAGCCGAATAGGTCGGCGGCGAGTTCCCGTACGGAGGACGGGCGTTTCGACGCAAGGCCCGACGAGGTCGTCGACGTCAACGATCCCGATCTCGTCGCCAAGGTCAACGCGGGTTGGCTGCGAATGGCCATCGAGTTCGACCTCTTCAATGAACAGCGCGAGTTCCTGATCAGCGTCGATTACTCGGAGAACCCCGTTCATGAGCCGGAACGGGCGTGGGTGCGGGTCCGGCTCTTGGAAGGGTGGGACATCGCCGGAAGCGAAGTTGAACAGCTCCGGGGCCATTTCGCGGGGATGTTCACGACCCGGTTCGTGCCCGAGTTCTGGGTGTTGTCCGTTGATCACCGCATGATGATGAACACCACCATCTGGGGCAACGGGACAGTCAGCACGATCGTCATCCGGCCCGGCTGAGGTGCTCTCGGACGTCCAGGAGCCTTGTGATCGGGGGAGTCCTCGCAGACCTGTGGGGATGACGGCGCATCTACCTGACCCTGGCGAGCCTCGCCCCCGGCGGGTGCCCGTTCAGCACCCGGCGGCGTTGGCGATGCGCCGCGCGAGCCGCCGCGAGCTCTCGATGAGCTCCGGTGGCCCCTCGATCGTGTACGGGACCCCGACCGCCGCCAGTGCGGTGGCGAGCCACTCCCACGCGTCGGTCGCCGTGACGTACCGGCAGCTCTCGGCGTCGATCTCCTCCAGCGAGCCGGCCTCCGCCACCAAGCGCTCGGCCACGACGGCGAGCGGCGCGGCGAACCGCACCACGCCTGCGGCGCCCTCGGCCGGCGCCCCGCTCAGCGCGAAGCTCGCCGTGCCGTCGGCCGGCGGTTCGCGCGGCGTGAAGGTCGTCCCCGGGACGCCGACCTCCTCGATCCGGTCGACGCGGAACGTCCGCCAGTCCTCCCGCTCCCGGTCCCGACCGAGGAGGTACCAGAGCCGCCCGAGCAGGATCAGCCGGTACGGCTCGACGCGGCGCTCGGTCCGCCGTCCGTCGCGGCTGGTGTACCGGAACCGTACGTGCTGGCGCGCGTGGGCGGCCGAACCCAGCACCTCGACGGTACGCAGGTCCAGCGTCGTCGTCGTGCGCGAGATCGCCTCGGTCGACGCGGATACCGCCTCGATCCGGGACCTCAGACGCGGCGGCAGCACCTGCCGAAGCTTGCGCAGGGCGCCGTCGGCCGCGCCGGTCGCCCCGTCCACCTGCGCGAGGGCGGCGAACCGCAGCCCGACGACGGCCGCCACCGCCTCGTCATCGGTGAGCAGGAGCGGCGGCATGGCCCGCCCGGCGACGAGGCGGTAGCCGCCGTCCGGCCCGCGTTCGGAGATCACCGGATAGCCGAGATCCCGGAGCCGGTCGATGTCACGTCGCAGGGTGCGGGGGGAGGTGCCGAGACGCGCGGTCAGTTCGGCGGCCTGCCACGCCCGCCCGTCCTGCAGGAGCGAGAGCAACTCCAGCGTCCGCCTGCTCGGATCGGTCACCATGCCAGCGTCGCACGGGTTGTGGCCGGGATCTGACCACAACCGTTCCTACCGTCGCCCGCATGACGGATGATCACATTCGCGTCGCCGGGGCGCGCGAGCACAATCTGAAGGGTGTCGACGTCGCGGTCCCGAAGGGGCGGCTCACGGTCGTCACCGGGGTCTCCGGGTCGGGCAAGTCATCGCTGGTGTTCGACACCATCGCCGCCGAGTCCCAGCGTCAGCTGGGGGAGACGTTCACCGCCTTCGCGCGTCACCGGCTGCCCAGGTACGGCAGGCCCGACGCCGACGCGATCGAGAATCTCCCGGCCGCGATCGTCGTCGACCAGAAGAGACTCGGCGGCAACACCCGGTCGACGGTCGGCACGGCCACGGAGATCTACGCGCTGATGCGGCTGCTGTGGTCCCGCGCGGGCCGCCCGTTCGTCGGCGAATCGACCGTCTTCTCCTTCAACGACCCGCAGGGCATGTGCCCGGAGTGCGCGGGCCTCGGCACCGTCCGGGCGGTCGACGTCGACCGACTCCTCGACCGGCGGCTGTCGCTGAACGACGGCGCCATCCGCTTCCCGACCTTTCACGTCGGCGGCTGGATGTGGCGGACGTTCGCCGAGTCGGGCCACTTCGACCTCGACAGGCCGCTGGCCGACTACACGCCCGAGGAATGGCAGGTCTTCCTGCGCGGCGCGCCCGCTGCCGCACCGCCCGACGGGGAGACGACGGCCGCACCGCTCGACGGCGGGACGACGGCCGCCCGGCGACGCGCAGGGAGCGGACCTGCCGCCAACTACGAAGGACTGCTGACGCGCTTCGAGCGGATCTGGCTGCCGAAGGACGTCGAGTCGCTCCGGGGCGCGACCCGTGAGGCGTTCGAGAAGGTCGTCCGCGAGGACGTCTGCCCGGCGTGCCGGGGCGCCCGCCTGTCCGAGACGGCGCTGTCCTGCCGGATCGACGGCCGGACCATCGCCGAGTGCGCAGCCCTGGAGGTCGCCGAACTCCTCGAGGTGATCCGTGAGGTCGACGCTCCGGCTGCGCAACCCGTCGTGGCGGCGCTCGTCGCCCATCTCGAACGCCTGGTGCGGATCGGCCTCGGATACCTCACCGTCGACCGGCCGACCGCGACGCTGTCCGGCGGCGAGTCGCAGCGGGTGAAGCTGGTGCGGCACCTCGGCAGCAGCCTGACCGGCATGGCCTACATCTTCGACGAGCCGAGCGTCGGCCTGCATCCCCGCGACGTCGCCGATCTCCTCGCGCTGCTGCGGACGCTGCGGGACAACGGCAACACGGTGATCGTCGTCGAGCACGACCCGGACGTCATCCGGGCGGCCGACCACGTGATCGACCTGGGACCGGGCCCCGGCCGGGACGGCGGCCAGGTCCTCTACGAAGGCGACGTGGCCGGGCTGGCGCACTCTGGCACGGTCACCGGCGACCACCTCGACCGTCCGATCCGATTCAAGACGCGTCTCCGGCGGCCGGCCGGAGCCGTCCAGATCCGGGGAGCCACCCGGCACAACCTCCGGAACGTCGACGTGGACGTTCCGCTCGGTGTGCTGACGGTCGTGACCGGCGTCGCCGGCTCGGGCAAGAGCACCCTGGTCCACGGGTACCTGCCTCACCTGCGCCCGGACGTCGTCCTCGTGGGCCAGGACGCCGTCCACGCCTCCCGCCGGTCCACCCCGGCGACCTACACGGGCATCCTCGACCCGATCCGCGGCCTGTTCGCCGCCGCGAACGGGGTGAGCGCGTCGCTGTTCAGCCCGAACGCCGAAGGCGGCTGCCCACGCTGCGGCGGACTCGGCGTCATCTACACGGACCTGGCCTTCCTGGAACCGATGGTGAGCGTGTGCGAGGTCTGCGACGGCCGCCGGTTCACCGACGAGGCTCTCCGTCACCGGTACCGCGGCCGTACGATCGGCGACGTCTTCGCGCTGAGCGCCCGCGAGGCGGTCGAGCTGTTCTCCGAGCGGCGGGTCCGCCGGGTGCTCGAGCACCTGGTCGACGTCGGGCTCGGGTACCTCTCGCTCGGGCAGCCGCTGACCACCCTCTCCGGCGGCGAGCGGCAGCGGCTGCGACTCGCCCGGGAGCTCGACCGGCCCGACCGGGTCTACGTCTTCGACGAGCCCACCAGCGGTCTGCACATGGCCGACGTCGCCGAGCTCCTCGCCCTGCTGAACCGCATCGTCGACCGCGGCGGCACCGTCGTCGTCATCGAACACGACCTCGCCGTCATGGCCCAGGCGGACTGGGTTATCGACCTCGGCCCCGGCCCGGGACGTCACGGCGGCCGGGTGCTGTTCGCCGGCGCCCCCGCCGACCTGCTCCGTACGGCCGGCTCGGTCACCGCGCACCACCTGCGCCGAGCCATCGAGCGGTGAAGACGCCGGGCGCCCTCCGCCGGAGCGGCGGAGGGCGCCCGGGGATCAGCCTCCGGCGAGGACGAGCAGCGTCGACTCGGCCGTCTCGTCGACCAGGGCCCCGCGGATGTCCTCGGGCCGGTAGTGCCGCAGCGGCACGGCGAACACCGCCGTGGCGCGGCGGCCCTCGTACTCCGCCATCGCCGCCTCCGCGCTCGTCAGGACGACCGGAGATGCGCCGTGATCCATCCGAATAGTCGGGCGATGTCCGGAACAGGCCACTGACGCGGGGGTGTCGTCGGGCGCACGTCCCATGTGCGAATTGCGACGAACCGCTTGCGGAGAGTTATGGGCCTGGCGACGATGGTGCCACGGAATCCCCCCAAGGAGGCACGATGGCGATCAAAGACAGCCCGACGTTCCGGCGGCGCCGCGTGGCGCTGGAGCTGCGCCGACTCCGCGAAGGAGCCCACCTCACGCTCGAGCAGGCGTCGGAGCACCTGGAGTGCTCACCCACCAAGCTCAGCCGAATGGAGACCGCGCGGACACCGCTGCATCCCCGCGACGTCCGCGACCTCCTCGACCTGTACGGCGTCACGGACGAGAAGGTCCGCGAGACGCTCACCGGCCTCGCCCGCGACTCACGCAAGAAGGGCTGGTGGCAGGGGTACGACGACGTCCTGCCCGCCCAGTTCTCGATCTTCCTTGGCCTGGAGACGGCGGCCTCGTCCATCGAGGCGTACCGCTCCCAGCTCCTCTACGGCCTGTTCCAGACCCCCGACTACGCCCGCGCCCTGATGAGCGTCGACGTCCTCCGCCTCAAGCCGGAAGAGGTCGACCGCCGCGTCGAACTGCGCATGGCCCGGCAGGAACTCCTCACGAAAGAGGACCCGCTACGCGTCTGGGCCATCCTCGACGAGTCCGTCCTCCACCGCATCGTCGGCGGCCGCCAGGTCATGCGCGCCCAGCTCCAACACCTGCTGCGACTGTCCGAACTCCCCAACGTCGTCATCCAGATCCTCCCGTACGAGGCGGGCCCGGTGCTCGCCACGCCGGAGTCGTTCAGCTATCTCCGGTTCCCCGACCCGACGGATTCGCCGATCGTCTACATGGAGTACTCCACGGGCGCGCTCTATCTGGAACGCGAGGAGGAAATCCAGGAATATAGGAACAGAATCGATCATCTGGTCGCGAACGGCGTGGGCGTCGACAAGTCGCTCGCGGTGATCGCGGCGGTGATGGAGCAGCTGTAGCCGACCGACGGAAGAGGACGTGCCGTGGCAGCACCGGAGCTGGCAGGAGCCGACTGGCGCAAGAGCACCCGTAGCAATCCCGAGGGCGGCGAGTGCGTCGAGGTGGCGGTGGTCGTCCGCTGACGGGTCGCCGGGTCCCGCCCGCTCGGCCGGTAGTGGAGTGGATCGAGCGAGCGGTCGTACGGGAGGGCGTGCGACTGCGCTGCCTCGACAGCGGTGGGACAGGGCCGCCCGTGGTGCTGCTGCACGGTCTGGCCGGTCACGCGGGGGAGTGGGACGCGCTGGCACGGCCGCTTCGGTCTCGATACCGCGTCCTGGCGGTCGACCAGCGTGGGCATGGCGGCAGCGAGCGGAATCCCGCCGACGTCTCGCGCTCGGCGTACGTCCAGGACGTCGCCGTCGTCATCGAGCGCCTGGGGTTGGGCGCGGTGACGTTGATCGGCCAGTCGCTGGGCGGGCACACGGCGATGCTCACCGCCGCGGCGTACCCGGGGCTCGTCTGCGCACTGGTGCTCGTCGAAGCCGGCCCCGGCGGCCAGGATCCGGGTGGCCCCGCACGGATCGGGGAGTGGCTCGACTCCTGGCCGGTGCCGTTCCGCTCGGACGAGGCGGCGGTGGCCTTCTTCGGCGGCGGCGCGCTCGGCCGAGGCTGGGCTGACGGACTCGAGAGGCGAGCCGACGGTCTATGGCCCCGCTTCGACCGGGATGTGATGGTCCGCTCGCTCGCGGAGAACGCCCAGCGGTCCTTCTGGACGGAATGGCAACGGATCCGGTGCCCGACGATGCTCGTGCTGGCCCAATCCGGCCTTCTGTCATTGCAGGAGGCCGAACAGATGATCAAGCGACACCCGGAATCTGTGGCCGTCAGCGTGCCGGGGACAGGGCACGATCTTCATCTGGAGAGGCCGGAGCGTCTGTACGGCATTATCAGGGACTTCCTCAGCGACGTCAGCGCTGAGGGCGGAGAATTCGGGCCATCGGGTTGACCTTGATCACCATCTCGCGGCCCAGGCTCTGACGGCCCAGCCGCAGTCGGCCCCGTTCTTGGGCGCGTGTATCGAAAGTGCTGGTCGCCGCCGTCTGCCTCGGTTGCGGCGTGTGTCAGTGCGACCTCGTAGGCTTCCAGCGACGTGATCGAAGGGAGTGTCGTGGAAGACCCGACGGGGATGGCAGCGCTGGCCGAGGTCCTGCCTCCGGATCTTGGCGCGGACGAGGAGATCGACTGGTCGGCGGCCGAGGCACGGTGGGGCACGCGGTTCCCGCGTGACTACATGGCCTTCATGTCCATCTACGGCGCCGGCTCCTTCGCCGAGGTCGGCATCCTCATGCCCTTGCCCAAGGAGTACATCCAGTGGGACCCCGGAACCTTCGAGGAGGAGACGGAGAACGCCCGTGACATCTGGAAGATGCTGGACGGCCAAGAAGGCCTCGACATCGACCCGGACCACATCCTCGCCTGGGGCATCACCTCGGGCCCCGACATCTTGTGCTGGGTGACCACCGACCCCGACCCCGACAACTGGCCGGTCCTGGTCTGTGGCCGACACACCCAAGATGATTTCACTCTCTTTCGCTGCGGCATGGTCGAATTCCTCCGCAGGCTGCTCCTGGACGAGTACGACCCCTACCCCCTCAGCATCGACCTCCGCCAGGCCTCTCCGCGCTACGTGCACTGGCTTGAACAACAAAAACGCTGGAAGGCGGGCTTGGACCGTTACTCCGGTGAACCACGATCAACCCACCATTAGGACCTGTCCCGACCGTGCTGGTCACGGCCATTCGCTGATGGCTGCGATGAGGACGGTCGCTTCGTAGCGGAGCAGTGAGCCGGTGTCGATGTAGGACGGCGTGTTCGCGCGGCTTCTCCGTGCCGGTGACCTCCACCGGCCAGATCGACGGCGCGTGAGGGGACGAAGCGGGCTCGGTCCCGTTAGGCTCGTCGCAAAAAGCGGCGCCTACCCCCAAGGGCACGGAGAATGAGTGCGAGCGACGAGGCATCACTACGGACCCCGGCCTACGGGTCGTCGTGCGATCGGAGGGAGCGATGAGCACGACTCCGGACGAGGCGACGGCCGACCCGTCGACCATTCTCGAAGAGGCCCGTAACCACGCCGAAAGCGGCGATCTCGAACGCGCCGCCGAGTTGTTCCGCAGTGTCCTGGAGACCGGCGACACCTCCGAGCGAGCGCAGGCGGCGCTGGGCCTGGCGGTCGTGCTGGAGGGACGCGGAGATCACGAGGGTGCCCGTGAGGCGGACCGGCTCGCGATCGCGACGGGGGATCCGGAGTACGGCGCCCGCGCCGCGTACCACCTCGCGCTGTCATGGGAGCGGGCCGGTGAGCGCGACCAGGCCCGTGACGCCTGGAGTGCCGTCGTCGACTTCGGCAACCGCGCCTACCTCCCGCCGGCCTGTCTCGCGCTCGCCCAGCTCGCCGACGAGGACGGCGACACCCGCCGGGCGTGTGAGTGGTGGGAGCAGGTCATCGCCACCGAGGATCCGGAGTACGCGCCGGTCGCAGCTCACGACCTGGCCCTTCGTCTGATCGAGTGGGGTGAGCCGGCCCGCGCGCAGCGGGTGCTGTCCGGTGCCCTGGACCTCGTCGACCGGGGCCGCGACCCGCAGGCGCACGCCCGGCTCGCGGTCAGCCTGGGCATCGCCCACCTGGAGCAGGCGATCAACGCGTTCGGGAGCGTGACGCCCGGGGAGGACGCCGACCCGGACGTCGTCCCCCTGGCCATCGAACTGCTCGCCCGGACGCTTCCCCTCCGGGGCCGGGACGAGGCCGCCCAGGAGATCTGGCGGCGGGGTCTCGACGACCCGGCGCTCGGCGAGCACGTACGCGCCCGGCTGCGCCGGACGTTCGCCGCCGAGGGCGAGGACCTCTGGTGGGAGGGCGAGGTGGAGACTGCCGTACGCGCCAACTCCGTGCCGGCGCTCACCGGCGAGGTCTTCGGGGCCCTCGACCACATGTACGCGGTGATCGCCGCGCGCTACGCCAACGGCGCGGACGGCCTGCCCGCCGAGGCGTACCAGGTGATGGGGGAGGCCGTCCGGGTCCCCGCGGCCTATCCGTGGGGGCGCGCGCTGCAGGAGAGCTTCGCCGAGCGCCTCCGCCAGGCCATGGGCTCCGACGTGCCCGTCCTGCCTCCCGGCTGGCCCGACGCCGACTGATGGTCAGCGTGCCACGCGGGGTCGTTCATCGGCCGGCCGCTGTCATGGCCGTGCTCGTCGCCGTCACGGCACTGTCGGCGGACACGATGAGCGTCAGACGGTTATTACCGATATCGGAGGATTGTCCGTCTTCCCCCCTTTTGGCGGGGCGTGCGCGGCAGGCGCGGGAATTCCGTAATGTCGACGGAAGGCGGCTGATCACTGATACGCCCGACGCGCTCTTGGCGTGTTTCTATCGAGCCGACGACCAGCGCGACGACGCTCCGATACTCGAAGCCGGAAGCACGGTCGCGCAGCGCGACATCCCTCGCGTAGTAGGTCTTACCAGGGCACCTTTCAGGCTCGGTGATCACGGATGTCCTACGCCCTCCTTTGAGCGGCAATTGCTGCTCATCGCGCGCTATTCCGGCGCGCCCGAGCTCAGGGTCTCGATTCGGTACGTCTGTGGTACCGCGACCAACGGCAGTCTGGTCGGTGCCTTCGTGTCGTCGGCGACGGACCGGGAACTCTTGCGAATGTTCCACCGACGCTAGCCTTCGACCTCATGCCCGGGTGCGGGCGACCTGGGCTGCTCCGAGTAGCTCCGCGTCGCCGCCGAGTTTCCCGACGGTGAGCGTCAGCGCTTCGTACGCCCCGGCGGGCATGTGCCGGCGAAGCCCGTCATGGAGACCCTCGATGACGGGAGCGGCCGCGGGGCCGAGCGTCCCGTCCACGACGATCATCTGCGGGTTGAGCATGACACAGGCGGGGGCGAGGTGCCGGCCGACCAGGCGGCCGAGGTCGTCGAGAACGCGCCGGACGGCGGGGTCGCCCTGGGCCACGAGCCCGAGGACGTCGTAGATGCTCACGTCGGCGCCGAGCAGTGGGCGCGCGGTGTCGAGGATCTGGTCGGGACTGGCGACCACGCCCAGGCATCCGCGAGCCCCGCAGCGGCACATCGGACCGGTGTCGTCGACGTGGAGGTGGGAGAGCTCGCCGGCGAGGCCGTTCGCGCCGTGCACGAGCTGTCCGTTCACGACGAGCCCGGCGCCCATCCCGGTGACCAGCTTCAGGTAGATGACGTGCCGGCGGCCTCGGGCGGCGCCGAACGCCACCTCGCCGAGTGCGGCGAGGTTGCACTCATTGTCGACCGTCGCAGGTACGCCGAAGGCCGCGGTCAGATCTGGTGCGAGGTCCCTGAACAGCCACGCGGACATCGGCGGAGCGTCCGCGGGACGCGCGGCGAACGCCTCGAGCCGCGAGAAGCCGACGCCTTGCTGGTACGGGTAGGGCAGGCCGAGAACGATGTGGTCCAGAGCCGCCGCGCCGACGGCCTTCTCGCGGGCGGCGGCCAGCAGCCGGGCGACCTCGGCGACGATGTCCGGGCACTGTAGCCAGTCGTACGGCTCCTCGACCCGCCCGAACAGCCGCCCGTCGGCGGAGATGAGCGCGGCACGGGCGACCCGGTGCGTGATGACGACGGCGCCGACCAGGGACGCCCCGCGTACGAGCCGGAGCAGGGTGGCGGGCCGGCCCCGTACGCGCGCCGGATCGTGCCCGGATTTAGGAGCTTCTTCGAGTACGCCACGTGCGAGCAGCCGGGCCGTCGCTCCCGTCACCGTGCTGACCGGAAGCGCGGCGAGCCGGGCGAGCTCGGCGCGGGTGAGGGCCTCGTGCTGGTCGAGGAGCTCGACGACGCGCCGTTCCGCGCCACGAGGGCTCGCCGTCTCGAGTCCGTGGGTCACGACGCGCAATTATAACCGATTCGGCGATTAATTGGCTGGATCGCAACACTTCTAATCGTTGTATCCGGGTGTCCTCGGAGGTTAGGTTCCGGCACACGACCTGCGCCGTCGTCTCGGCGCGGTCGCCGGAACCGGCACGCCTCGACGCGTGCCCTAAGGAGAGTCATGGCAGAGACCCCCGCCCGCCCGGGCCTCACCCGTCGTCAGATGCTCGTCGGCGGTGCCGCCGCAGCCGGCTCGGTTCTGGGCCCTGAGCTGCTCCGCCCCGGCGCCGCGGCGGCGGCCGAGACCCGGTCCACCGGCGCCCAGGCCACCGTCGACCTGACCAAGCCGACCTCGCCGTTCCCTCACGTGTGGGAGCGGGTCGTCGGAGGGGACTGGGCGAAGCAGGCGCTGCGCCGGGACTACCAGGACCAGTTGTTCGCGTGCCATGACGAGCTCGGCATCCAGTCGCTGCGCTTCCACGGAGTGCTCAACAGCTCGATGAGCACGTACTTCCCGACGGTCAACGGCCGGCCGCGCAACCCGGCGTTGTCGAAGGACGACTACTCCTTCTTCAACGTCGACCAGATCTACGACGCACTGGTCGACCGCGGTATGCACCCCTACGTCGAGCTCAGCAGCATGCCGGCGGCCCTGCAGTCCGCCCCGCAGCCCTTCAGCGTCTTCCTCTACGACTTCAACCAGATGGAGCCGAAGGACTACGCGCTCTGGGGCAAGGTCGTCGGGGACTTCGCGCGGCACATGGTGGACCGCTACGGCATCACCGAGGTACGGAAGTGGCCGTTCGAGATCTGGAACGAGCCGAACCTGTTCGTGTTCTTCAACGGTGACCAGCAGGCCTACTTCAAGCTGTACCGATACGCCGCGGAGGCGATCAAGAACGTCGACGCGAGTCTGCACGTCGGCGGCCCGGCGACGTCGGCCGGCCAGATCAGCTTCGGCACGCCGCGCTCTCCCGGCGTGCAGTACTACCGCGAGTTCATGCAGTGGGCCACCGCCAACGGCGTCCCGGTCGACTTCGGCGCCGCGCACGGTTACGAGACGGACAACGGTGCGGGGCCGAACGGAGCGGCGACGTTCTTCAAGCAGAATCGCGCCGACACCCCTAAGGGCGTTCCCCTCTACATCTCCGAGACGAACGTGTCGGCGGACCTCGGCGACGCCGCGCTCGACCGATCCGACGCCGCCGCGAGCTTCCTGCGGACCATCATCGAGACGGCGGGGGTCGTGGACGCGTTGTCCTACTGGGCGTTCACCGACATCTTCGAAGAGGCGGGTCAGGCCGACAAGCCGTTCCACGGCGGGTTCGGCCTGCAGACGATCCACGGCATCAAGAAGCCGTCCTATCGACTGCTGCAGATCCTCCACAAGGTCGGGCAGCGCAGCGTTCCGCTCACCCTCTCAGACGCACCGGCCACGGTCGGCGGGATCGCGGTCACCGGGGGCGCGGGCGGCAAGGCCGACATCCTCCTCTACAACCACGCCCTCGCCACAGGCGACGGCAGCCACCCCGCTCCCGCACAACCCGCCGAACTGACCGTCCAGGTACGCGGCCTGCCCGCCCGGGCACGGGCTCGGGTCCAGCTCATCGACGAAGACCACACCAACCCGCAGCGCGAGTGGGCCGAGATGGGCTCCCCGGAGTACCCCAGCCGACGTCAACTGAGCGCGCTGCACGACGCGAGCGAACTCCACGACCGGCCCCTCCAGCTCAAGACGGACCGCAAAACCGGCATCACGAGCTTTTCCCTCACTCTCCCCGCCGAAGGCGTCGCCGCGATTCACATCACGTCCTGAACCGGCGTTCGGCCAACGGGATTGAAACCGTTCAACAAGGAATTGATTCGTGATCCTTAACTCGCCCTCGATCCGCCGTTTCAGCGGCCGGCTGCTCGCCATCGGCGCCGTGGCCCTCGGCATGAGCGTCCCGCCGGCGGCGGGCGCCGTCACCGGCGCGCCGCCGAGCGCCGCCGCCGTCGCGCCGGATCGCGCGCCGACGCTGACGGCCGGCACCTTCCAGAACCCGCCGGCGAGCGTGCGGCCCAAGTACCGGTGGTGGGTGCCGCTCGCCCACACCGACGACGACGAACTGCGCGCGGAGGTCGAGCAGATCGCGGCGTCCGGTGCCGGTGGCGTGGAGGTGTCCCCGTTCGGGGTGCCGGGAACCGGGAACCAGCAGCCGGAGTTCTTGCGGACCTACGGCTGGGGCACCGCGCTGTGGACGCGAAAGCTGCAGGTCATCATCGCCGAGGCGAACAAGTACGGGTTGACGGTGGACCAGAACATGGGCCCCCACTACCCGCCGACCGTGCCCACCGTCACCGACGTCAACGACCCCGCGGCGGCACAGCAGCTCGTGTACGGTTCGGCGTTCGTGAAGGCCGGGACGGCCTTCCAAGGAGCGCTGCCCACGCCCACGGCGGGCGTGCCGGCCGGGGCGAAGACCACACTCGTCGCCGTCGCGGCCGTCAAGTGCGTCGAGGACTCGTGCCCCGCGCCCAAGGGCGGGTCCCGGCAGCTCGACAGGTCCACGGTCACCGACCTGACCAAAGACGCCAAGGACGGCAGGCTGGCCTGGACCGCGCCGATGGGGTCGGGCACCTGGGCGCTGCTCGCCTTCTACCAGACGGCCGACGGCCTGACGAAGACCGGCCTGACCGCGACCACGCCGAACTACGTCGTCGACCATCTCAGCGGCGCCGGAGCGAACGCGGTCGCCTCCTTCTGGAACTCCGCCATCTTCACGAGCGAGACCAAGCGGCTGCTCGGCCGGATGAACGGCACCGGCTCCATCTTCGAGGACTCCCTGGAGATGGGCGCCAACGAGCTGTGGACCTGGGACTTCGCGTCCCAGTTCGGCAAGCGCCGCGGCTATTCCGTCATCGACGCGCTTCCGTCGCTCACCGGTGTCGGCCAGCAGGGCACGGCCGTTCCGGCGTTCGATTTCAGCGACGGAAGCGGGGCCCGCTACCGGCAGGACTACCGCCAGACCTGGAGCGACCTCTACATCGACCGGTACGTGACCGGCCTGCAGCGCTGGGCCAGGTCGCACGGCCTGAACTACCGCGCCCAGGCCTACGGCGACCCGATCCAGACCGGCCGGGCCGCCCGGGTGACGGGCGTGCCCGAGGGTGAGTCGCTCGACTTCGGCAGCCCGAACTCCTACGGCGCCGAGCAGGACTACAAGGTCCTCGCGGGCGGGGCGCACAGCGTCGGCACGACCCGGATCTCCACCGAGTGCTGCGCGGTCTTCAACGGCGCCTACCGGTCCACCGTCTCCGGGCGCGATCTCAACCAGGACCTCACGACGGACCAGCCGTGGGTCGACGGCGATGCCCAGAACGGCAACCTCGACACCACCTACAAGGCGTTCGCCGGAGGCGTCACCCAGGTCGTGTGGCACGGCTTCGCCTACAAGGACGCACCGGCCGGACTCGCATCCCCCAACCCTGGCGAGGGCGGCGCGTGGCCGGGGTACGACCCGTGGAACATCCGGGGCTACCTCAACGTGGGGGAGCTGTTCGGACCGCGTGTCCCGCAGTGGCGTGACCACCGTTCGGTCAACGACCACCTCTCCCGGCTCCAACTGGTCCTGCGACAGGGCAGGCCGCGGCTCGACCTGGCCGTCTACTACCAGGACCTCGGCCTCGCCGGGCAGAGCGCCGGCTCCCCGGAGGCGCCGGGGCACATGCTCGGCGTCGGCTCGGCCACCGCCGCCGCAGGCTACACCTATGAGTACCTGACGCCCGACGCGCTCGCCGGCGCGCCGTACGAGGACCGCCGCCTCCTGCCCGACGGCGCCGCCTACAAGGGGCTCGTCCTGAACCACCAGACCACCATCACCCTCGACGCGGCCGAGCGCATCCTCACCCTGGCCCGGCAGGGCCTGCCGGTATTCGTCATCGGGGACGCCCCCTCGGCCGTGCCCGGCGCGGGCACCGCGAGCCAGGACGCGCGCATCAAGGCCCTGACCACGCAGCTGCTGCACCAGCCCGGCGTCCGGCACGTCGCCGACGAGGCCGGACTCCCGGTCGCGCTCGGCGACACCGGCCTGCGGCCCGACGCCAAGGCCGCATCGTCCGGGGGAGCGCTGGAGACGGTGCACCGGAACGCGGGCGGCACCGACTACTACTTCATCTACAACCGAACCGGCTCCCGGGCCGACACCACGATCTCCCTCGACGGCGGCGGACGTCCCTACCGGCTCGACAGTTGGTCGGGCACGATCGATCCGATCGCCGCCTACACCAAGGAGCAGGGCTCCATCGGGGTTCCGGTGAAGCTCGCGCCGTACGACGTCACCGTCATCGCCCTCACCGGCGCCAAGCCGAACGCGAGGTACGCCGTCAGCACGAACGCGGACGTCCGCTACGGCGGCGACGGCTCGCTGCTGGCCCGCGCCACCGGCGACGGCAGCTACACCGCCGCCCTCGACGACGGTCGTACGGTCTCCACCGTCGTCAAGGACGTTCCGCCGGCACAGAAGCTGACGTCCTGGCGGCTCTCCGCCGAGTCCTGGACCCCCGGAGCCACCCAGGACCAGACCGAGAAGACGACCCTGCCCACGACCGACGTGGTCGCGAGGCAGGACGGCACCCTGCCGTCGTGGAGTGAGATCACCACGAGTCCCGGCCTCGGCAACGCCTCCGGCGTCGGCGCCTACACCACCACCGTGGTGACGCCCGCCGGCTGGAACAAGGACGACGGCGCCTACCTGGACCTCGGCAAGGCGGTCGACACCGTCCGCGTGGAGGTCAACGGCCGCCCGGTGAACGGGATCGACCAGAGCGACATCGGCCGCATCGACCTCGGGAGGCGCCTGCACGCCGGCTCCAACACCATCACCGTGACCGTGTCGACCACGCTCTACAACGCTGTCAAGGCCGCCGGAGGCGCCACCTACCGCTTGCCGAACCAGCGAACCGGCCTGCTGGGCCCCGTCGTCCTGACCCCGTATGCCGAGTCCCCGCTGCGCTGAGAACCGTCCACAACCGCCGCCCCCGGTCTCCGCCCCGGCGTTCGCCGGGGCGGGGACGATCGACGCGAACCCTCGCGCGTCGATTCCCGCGCCGAGGAGGCCGCCGCCAGGCGATGCGACGGCCTCGCTGCCAGGTCAGCCTTGCGAGGGCTGCTGGAGCTTGGCGAGCGTCAGAACGTCGCCGCCGATGCCCCAGCCGCCGTCGGCGACCTCCTCGACGAGCACCATCGTGTTGGCGCGTGCTCGGTCACCGTAGATCTCCGCGTACAGGTCCGTGGTGCGGGTGACGAGCTTTTCCTTCTCCTCGGGGCTCAACGTTCCCGCCGGGACCTTGAAGTTGGCGAATGGCATGCCGTCTCCTCGTTATCGATGATTGCTCTGCGGTGTTAGCGACGATACGCCATGCGTAGCGTTGATTGCAATGTGGAGATATCGCCGCTACGGTCCGAGGTGGTCAGGGTCGCCGGGTCAATGGCCAGGTCATCCGCGCCAGGGGCGGCATCGTCTGACGCCGCCGGTAAGCGCAGAGCGTGTTACCGTCGATATCGTGAATGCGAGAACGCGGATACTCGAGGCGGCGGCCGACCTGCTGTCGCGCTCCTCGGAGGCCGACTTCTCGACCCGGGCCGTCTGTGAGGCCGCCGGGGTCGGCGCGCCCGCGCTGTACCGGCAGTTCGGCGACAAAGAGGGCCTGCTGTCCGCCGTCGTCGACTTCGGGTTCGAGCAGTATCTGGCCGCCAAACGCGCGGCGCGGCCGTCGGCGGATCCGGTCCAGGACCTGAGGGACGGCTGGGACAACCACGTCGGCTTCGCCGTGGACAACCCGAACTACTACCGGCTGATGTTCTCCCCGGGCCTGTCGGCCCCACCGGCGGCGGTCGCGGAGGCGCACGAACTCCTGCTCGCCGTGCTGCGCCGATGCGCGGCGGCGGGGCGGCTGCGCACCTCTCCGGAGACGGCGGCCCGGATGGTGATGTCCGCCAACTCCGGCGTCGCGCTGTCGCTGATCTCCCGCCCTGCGTTCTACCCCGACCCGGACTTCTCTCGGCGGGTCCGGGACGCCGTCATCGAGTCGATCACCGTCCCTGAGGACTCACCGGCCGAGGGTTGCAAGGCTTCTTCCACCGGCACGGCCGCCGTCATGGCCGCGGCGCTGGGCGCCCGCCTCCAGGAGGAGCCCTCGGGCGCTCTGACCAGAGAGGAGACGGCCCTGCTGCGCCAGTGGCTCAAGCGGCTCGCCGACGCCTCCCCGTCGGCCTGAGCCGCCCGACGCCTCAGTCGGCGATGTCGCGCTGGGCGACGACCTTGGTGATCCGGACGCGGACGAGGTACTCGCCGGGCGCGCCGTTGCGGGCGCCGTACTCCTCGGCGCGGTCGGCTCCCATGTACCGGCCGCCGATCACGGTCGCCCAGCGGCGTACCTCGTCCACGTCCTCCGACAGCGACGCCTCGCCCCACAGCGAGACGAAGGTGTACGGCGGGGTCTGGTCGTCCACGCTGATCGAGATGCGCGGGTCGCGGCGCAACGCCTTCCCCTTGACCCCCGACTCGTGCGTGTTGAACAGCAGATCCGGCCCGTCGAGGACGAACCAGATCGGCGTGACGTGTGGCGTGCCGTCGGCCTTGACGACGGCGGCCTTGCCGGTGCGGGTTCCGGTCGAGACGAAGTCGCGCCATTCGTTTTCGGTCATGGTTTCGGCCATGCGCCGATTCTCTCCAAGTGACGCGCTGGCCCCGCCCCGGGGGTCACGACACGGCTGTGCCGATGAGGTGGCCCACCAGGAATGTCACCCCGGCGGCGAGACCGCCGGCGACGACCTGGCGCAGGCCCGAGCGCACCGCGGGCCGTCCGTTGAGGACGCCGATGCCCGCGCCGACGCCGAACAACGCGAGGACCGCCAGCCCGATCGCGGCCAGCAGCGCGCCGTTGCCGCCTCCGATCAGGTACGGCAGGACCACGACGAACGCGCCCATCGCGAACGCGAGCAGGCTCGACGCCGCCGCGCCCCACGGGGAGCCGAGCTCGTCCGGGTTCAGGCCCAGCTCCTCCCGCGCCAACGTGTCGAGGGCGACCTTCTTGTCGCTCATGATCCGGTCGGCGAGCCGCTCGGCGTCGGCGCGGTCCAGCCCCTTGGCGCGGTAGAGCAGGACCAGCTCCGCGTGCTCCTCTTCCGGGGTCTCCTCCAGCTCCTGAGCCTCGAGCGCGATCTCCCGCTCGAACATCTCCCGCTGGCTGGACATGGAGACGTACTCTCCGGCGGCCATGGAGAACGCTCCGGCCAGCAGTCCGGCGACACCCGCCAGCAGGATCGCGGTCCGGGAGGATCCGGATCCCGCGAAGCCCATGACGAGGGCGGTGTTCGACACGAGACCGTCGCTGACCCCGAAGACGCCGGCGCGCAGCGCCCCGGAGCGGTCCGTGCGGTGCCAGCCCTCCCGGCGCGCGATCTGCGTGCGCGGATCGGGCTTCCCGCCGTCGATCAGCTTGGCGAGCGTACGGGCGTGGCCCCGCTCGTCGTCGGCCATCCCCGGCGCGGCGTCCGGGTCACGGTCGTAGAGCCCCGCGTCCGAGCGTTCGGCACGTTCGATCATCGGCAGGACCGCGCGGGTGGACAGCCGCCGGGCCGCCACCGCGAGTAGCCGGGTGCGCGCACTGGGCCCTCCGGGCGGGGGCACCTCCGCCCCGGCCGCACGGAGCTTCTCCTCCCAATGGGCCGCGTGCTTCCGCTCCACCGCCGCGAGCTCCTCCAAGATCTCGCGGCGTTCGCCGTTCTCGGCCTGCGCGAGACTCGTGTACAGGGTGGCGGCGTCACGCTCGCTGGCGAGGAGATCTCGCCAGCGCTTGACGCGTTCTCGATCAGCAGCTTTGCCCATGGCACTCCTCGTCGTCCCATCCGTAACCGACAACCTGCCAGGACCGGAAAGTCATCCCCGCACCGGATGCTGTTAGGCCCGCCGGGTCCGCGAAGCCGGGTGCCGCGGATCCGATGACGCCTCCGAGCGGCGTCACCGCGGCTCCTCCATGGTCTCGCAGTACCGAGGGCGGCCGGTGGCGGGGCCGCTCCGGCATGCCTACGCTAAGAGCCGTGGGCAACCTGCCGACCGGTGGGACGCGCTTCGTGGGGCGTGAACGGGAGTTGCGCGAGGCGACGGCGGCGCTGCGCCGCGGCCGGCTCCTGACGCTCACCGGAGACCCGGGGGTGGGCAAGACACGGCTCGCCCTGCGGATCGCGGCGCGCGCCCAGCGGTCCTTCCCCGACGGGGTGTGGTTCGTCGAGCTGGCACCGGTCCGCGACGCCGAACTCCTCGTCGCGGCCGTCGCCGACGCTCTCGAGATCTGCGAGGCGTCACTCGGCGCCCCGCAGGACTCGGCCCGCAGCCTGCTCGAGGTGATCGTCGATCACCTGGCGGACAAGCGGATGCTTCTCATTCTCGACAACTGCGAGCACCTGCTGGACGCCTCCGCGCAGCTGACCAACCTCCTCCTGCGCGCCGACCGGGATCTGCACATCATGACCACCAGCCGGCAGACACTCGGCGTCGTCGGAGAGCAGGTCCTGCCCGTACGGCCGTTGCCGATGCCGGATCCGGAGAAGACGCCCACCCTGGCCGCGGTGTCCGGGTCCGACGCGGTACGCCTCTTCGCCGACCGGGCGGCGACCGCCTCCCGCGGTTTCCGCGTCACCGAGGCCAATCATGGCGCCGTCCTGCGGTTGTGCCACCGGCTCGAGGGCAACCCGCTGGCGATCGAGCTCGCCGCGGTCCGGGTCCGGGCCATGTCCGTCGACCGGGTCCTGTGGCGGCTGGACGACTACTTCGGGCTGCTGACGGAGGGAAGCAGCACGCACCTTCCCCCACTTCAGGCGCCGCGCATGGCGATCGACTGGAGCTCCGGGCTGTGCTCCCCGGTCCAGCGGACGTTGTGGCGCCGGCTCGCCGTCTTCGAGGGCGGTTTCGACCTGGACGACGCCGAAGCCGTCTGCGCCGGTGACGGCATCGCCGCCGACGACGTGCTGGACCTCCTCACCGAGCTGATCGACATGTCGATCGTCGTACGGGAGCCTCCGCACCGGCTGTGCCGGTACCGCCTGCCCGAGATGATCCGGGAGTACGGCCAGGAGATGCTGGCCCGCTCGGATGAGGAGACCCGGGTACGGGACCGGCACCGCGACCACTACTTCGCGATGGCCGAGCGCGCCATGACGGAGTTCATGACCCACCGTCAGGCACTCTGGCTCTCCCGGCTGCGGCTCGCGCATCCCAACCTCCGCAGTGCGGCGGACCACGCGCTGGCCACCCCCGGCGAGGACACGGTCGCCGTGCGGATCGCGACCGACCTGGGCCGCTACTGCATCACGAGGGGACTGCTCAGCGAAGGCCGTCACTGGCTGGACCGGGCCCTCGAACACGGCGCGGCCCGCGGTCACGCCCGGGCGGACGCGCTGTGGGTCGCGAGCCGGCTCGACATCCTGCAGGGGGACACGACGACGGCACTCGACCTTCTGGACCAGTGCCGGGACCTCGCCGAGCGGATCGGCTACCCATTGGCGGGGCGACGTGCCGTGCAGTGCGCGGGCCTGGCGGCGCTGTTCGAGGGCCGGTTCGCGGACGCCCAGGCACTGATGAACCAGGCGTTGGAGAGCAACCGGGCCGCCGACGACCCCGACGGTCAGTGGCACACCCTGTTCCACCTGAGCATCGTCCACAGCGCTCTCGGCGACCATGAGGGAGCGCTCGCCTGCGCCGAGCGTTCCCTGGCGATCTGCCGGGAGCACGGCGCGACCTGGTCGGAGTCCCACGCGCTGTGGGCGACGGCGACCGCCACCTGGCAGCTCGGCGACGCGGCGGGGGCCAGGCCGTTGCTGCGCGCGGCGCTCGACCTCAAGCACACACTGGGCGACCGGTGGGGGATGACGTTCTGCCTGGAGGCCCTCGCCTGGGCGACGACGGACGCGGACGCGGAGGCCGCCGCCTGCCTGCTCGGCGCCGCGGACGCCATGTGGCGCTCGATCGGATCGTCGGTGGATCGGCTCCACGGGCTGGCGGAGCCCCACCGGTGGTGTGAGAGCGTGCTGCGTGGAACGCTGGGCCCGGACCGGTTCGGCCAGGCATTCGACGAAGGGGCGGCCCTCCCGCTGGACGCCGCGGTCGCCTTCGGTCTCGGCCGTACGGCACGCGCCGGTTCCTGAACCGCCGCCCGCGACTTGTCTCCCAGTGCGCCGGCACCTCGGCTGAAGGCGTCATCGGGCCGGGGAGTACGGTTTTCGCATGGACATCGCGACCCCGCAGGGTCCGGCCGAGGTCACCCTGGACGCGCCGCGGAGCCGGCGTTCCTCCTGGTCATGACCCACGGTTCGAACGGCGGGATCGACGCGCCCGACCTGCTGGCCGTCCGCGAGGAGGCGCTCGCGCTCGGTGGGGCCGTGGCTCGCGTGCTTCAGCCGTTCCGCCGTGCCGGACGGCGTGCGCCCGGGTCTCCGGAACGCCAGGACGAGGCGTGGCTCACGGTGATCGCCGCGCTCCGTGAGAGGTTCCCCGATGTACCCCTGATTCAGTGCGGGCGGAGCAACGGCGCGCGCGTCGCGTGCCGTACGGCGCTCAAGGCCGGGGCGCGCGGAGTGATCGCGCTCGCGTTTCCGCTGCACCCGCCGGGAAGGCCCGAACGTTCCCGCGCACCCGAGCTGAGGGCGGCGGGCGTGGAGGTCGTGGTCGTCAACGGCGACCGTGATCCGTTCGGTGTCCCGGATCCCGCGGACGCCACCCGGGTCGAGATCCTGCCGGGGGAACGGCACGATCTGGCCAGGAGGCCCGCCGCGGTGGGGGCGGTTGTGGGGGAGTGGCTGCGCCGATGGAGCGCCGGTACGTGCTGAGTCCCCCGGGGTCGATCATCATTATGGACAGGTCCCCCGAAGAGAACGCGTCACGCCGCCGTGTGCTCCGGAAGGTCGGTCGGGCGGTGGGGTGCGATGATTCCCCCGTCGGGAAGCAGCTCGCCGGTGTCCTCGAACAGCACGACCCCGTTGCAGAGCAGGCTCCACCCCTGCTCGGGGTGGCAGGTGATGGTCCGAGCGGCCTCACGGTCGGGTGCGGTCGCCGAGGGGCATGGCGGCTCGTGCGGGCACATGTGCGTGCCTCCGGTCTCGACTACTCGTAGGTTCGGTTGCTTCATGTCACTAAGACGTCTTCGAGTGTGCTGCGGTTCGCCCGCGTGCGGACATAGCCCGGCCGGGCGGTTTTTTCCGATGGCCCCCAGTGACTCCTCGTGACAGAGATCACTTTACGGCTTATCGGTCCGTACCCGCATCCAAATCGGCCAAAGAACAACTCTCGGTACAGACAACGATCTGGCGCGATGGCCCGATCGCGCAGGTCGAACGGTGCGTCGCCCGCAGTTTCGCCGGGCCGGACGGGCACGAGGTGCGGCCCGTCTTCACCCTGCGGGCTCCCGGGGGACGGCCACGCTGCGGGCAGTTTTCGGTCATGTGGCGGGGCGCGTCTTTGCACCCCCCAATGGGGTGGCCGCATGGGGCGCGGCTCTGATGGAGGCGACGGCACCACTCGGGATCTTCGGCGATCCCGCCGCCCACGCCCGTGCGGACGGCCGGTCAGGCCGTCCGCCGGCCGAGGTCGTTGACCCAGGCCGGGCCGATATCCTCCAGAGTGTAGCCGCCCGGGTACGAGCGGGTGTAAGGCTTCTTCGGCCGGGACGACGGGCGCGGCGGCATCAGCCGGACGGCGAGCGCGCGCAGCTTCAGCGCCCGGCGCGCGACGATCTCCAGCATCCGGGGTGCGCGGGGCAGGCCGAGCGCCTGGCGCAGCGGCGCGTCGGTCATCGCCAGCACCCCTCGCCTGGCGAGCGGACGCAGGAACCCCGGGAACCACCCCTCGAAGATCGCGATCGTCGCCTCCGCCACGCGGTGGTTGGCGTCGTTGTAGGCGAAGTTCTTCCGTTCGTACCGGTCGAGGAAGTCGGCGAATTCCTCGTAGGTCTCCGGGATCTCCTTCAGCCCCATGAGGCGGCCGATGTGGCGGAAGGTGTTCGTCGTGGCGCGCACCTCGTGCCTGCTGTACGGCCGCCAGCCGTACTCGGCGATCCAGCGCACGGGGATCACCACGAACGTCGCCAGGACGTAGAGATAGTCGTCGTTGGAGATCGAGTACCGGCCGTGGATCCGGTTCATGCGGCGTAGGGCGGCCCGGCCGCGTTCGGCGTCCAGGCCGCCGTCCTGCGTCATCTCGTACAGCAGGGCGACGGTGTCGTCGTAGCGTTTCTGGCCTTGCTTGGCGAACTCCCCGGTGCGATCGAGAAGCTCGCCGATCGACGGCACCGCGAAGGTGCGGAACAACGCGAGCTCCAGCGACCGCTGAAGATCCCAGGGGAACTCGTACTCGGCGCTGATCCGAAAGATGTCCTGGTAGTCGCGCTCGGGGTCGAGGGCCTGGATCTGCCGGAGACGGGTATAGCGGGCCATCCAGATTCTCCGTGTAAGGGGGTAATTACCGGGATCGGACGCCATGATCGTACGGGACACCGCCGAACGGCGCACACGCCCACAGCGCGCGAACCGACCTTCAGGGGGACGAGGGGGTGTCCCGCGGTCAGGCGATTCCGGCGAGGACGCGGTCCAGGCCCGAGAGGAAGCGCGTGTCCCAGTCGACGTCCTCGCCGGACGCGGTCCCGGCGGCGCGCTCGCGGGCCTCGAGGGCCACCGTGCCGAGCAGGTAGCCGAGCAGGACGTGGGCGCCGACGGCCGCCTCGGACTCCGGCAGGCCGGCCGCGCGCAGCACCTCGCGTACGGAGGCGGTGGTCGTCACGAGCGCCCCCGGGTTGCGGCGGGTGACGATGAGCGGCATCACGCCGACGTGCTCGAGCAGCCGGTCGCGGTAGGCCCGTGCCCAGGAGCGCAGCCGCTCACGCGGGTCGCCCTCGCCGGGAGGCACCGGCAGCGCGGCGACGTGGGCGATCAACTGCTCGAGGAGCTGCTCCTTGCCGTGCGGGAGGTGATGGTAGATCGCCATCGCCTCGACCTGAAGCGAGTCGCCGAGGCGGCGCATCGTCAGCCGGCCGAGCCCCTGGCCGTCGATGAGGTGGAGCGCGGTCTCGATGATGCGCTCACGCGTGAGCGGTGTCCGCTGCGACATGATCGCACCTTACTGCGTAAAGGCAGTCGCGCGAAAGCATCCCGGCCGCATGGCCCAGTGCCGTACCCTCTACCCTTGGCTCGGAGAGCATCGAGAGAAGGGGAGCCGCCATGGTCCTGGGTCGCAAGGTGAGCCCGGAGGTCGCTGAGCGCCACGCCGCGGACAAGAAGCTCGCCGCGGAGCTGCACGACCGGCTCGCCGCCGCGCAGGACGCCGAGCGGGAGTTCCACGCCGCTCAGGTCGAGGGCCGCGCCCTCGGCGAGCTGCGCCCGCTCGCGGTCGCCTACGATCGCGCCCTGTACGACGCCCTCATGGCCGCCGAGGCGGCGCAGCGGGTGGCGATGGGCCCGAAGACGTACGAGCACGGGGACGCCAAGCAGCGGCGCGCCGCGCAGATCGCCGCGCGCAAGGCTCAGGCCAAGCCGGGCGTCCGTCCGTACGCCGATGAGGTCGACCGGCTTCGCACGCTGCGCGAGGCCCACAAGCTGGCGGTGCGCACCACCCCGCCCGCCCACGTCTGAGCGACCACCGCGCGACCGGTCGCGCGGGGCGGCCGGCCCGGTGTCATCCGGCCGCTGCCCCGCGGGCCGGCGGAGCGCCGCCGGCGGGGGCCGGACGGTGATCCGGCCGCGGTGCGTCCGCGGGCTGCGGGGGCGGTCCCGTCACTATGACAGCGCCACGCCGACGGGGAGCACGGGGTGACCTGGCCGATGGCGCGCCTTGACCCTCGGTGCGCTTCGCTCGCGCCGTCGCCAGTTGTCCATGAAATCGCCGCTGGTTTTCATCCAAGGGGTACAAGACAGTGCCCCACCAGCGTGAACACGGCCAGGTCGGAGTGGCACGGGCCGATGAACTCTGAGACTCTACCGACTCAGGTGTTGTCGTGGGCAACAGCGGCCGTCCCGGCCACGGCGACGCGGGCCAGCAGGAAGTGCTCTGTCCGGGGGGATGACTTGGAGCGCACGCCGCCGGATCGGCGAGACCTTCTCGGCGCATGCCGAGAAGGCGTCCTCGCGATCTGTGAGCTGGCCGCGCACTTCTCGGACTGGTCCGTGCCGACGCCGTGCCGGGAGTGGCAGGCCATCGACCTGGCCGGTCACCTGCGCTGCGTCGCGGAGAACTTCCACGAATACCTCAACGACGCCCCCAACAGCCGGCTGTCGCGGCTGTTCGCCCAGGACGCCCCGGCCGCCCTCATGATGCGCCAGCTGTCCCGGCAGAACGCCGCCGAGCTGGCCGTGCTGCCGTCCGCGACGGGGCGCGAGCACATCGTCGCGTTCGCCGTCTCGGCCGAGGCGTACTCCGACCGGCTGCTCGACGTGTGGGACGAGCCGTACCTCTCCTACCGGGGCACCAAGCTGACCGCGGGCGACTACGCCGGAGCGGTGTGCGTCGAGTGGCACCTGCACGCCTGGGACCTGGCCCGCGCGCTCGACAAGGACCACCGCCCAAGCCGCCCCGACGTCATCGCCGCGGCGTGGCGCACCGGGGTGCCGCACCTGCCGGCGCCCGGCAGGGGAGACGAGTGGGAGGCGGTCCTGCGCGCGTCCGGACGCTCGCCGGACTGGCATCCCGAGTGAGGGTGGAGCGGCGCGGGCTCACCCGGTGAGCAGCCCGCTGCGGCGGGCGGTGGGCTCCCTCGCCGAGTAGGCCGTGGCGCCGTCAGGTGGCGCGTTCACTCGGTGAGCAGCGGCTCCAGCAGGCGGTGCGGGCGCCGCAGCGCGCGCGAGACGGGATCGTTGCGGTGCGGCCGGTCGGCGCCCGGGCCCGGGCGCACCTCCAGCTCCTCCGGCGGGGCGAACCGTCCGCACGCTGCGCAGGTGCCCGTCCGGTCGACGCGGCTGCCGCAGGGGAGGTGGGTGTAGAGCCGGGTCGGCCCGGCCGGGGAGAGGTACTCCCCGCCCCAGTGGCCGAGCGCGTTCAGCGCGGGCCAGAGCTCCCGGCCGCGCTCGGTCAGTACGTACTCGTGGCGCCGGGGTGACTCCTGGTACGGCCGCCGGTCGAGCACTCCGGCGTCCACGAGGGCCTGCAGGCGCGCCGCGAGCACCGCCCGGGGGATGTCGAGGTGGGCGAGGAAGTCGCCGTAGCGGCGGACCCCGTAGAAGGCGTCGCGGACGATGAGCAGTGTCCACCGCTCGCCGAGGAGCTCCAGAGCGCGGGCGAGCGCGCAGTCCTGCGCGAGGTAGTCCTTCCCGAGTGCCATGCGCCTCAGGATAGTTCATTCAACGAACCGACCGTGTTACAGTCGGCCCGGTCTGAGTTCATTGATTGAACCGAGGTGATGACAGTGCAGACAGCCGTACGGGTCGGCGAACGTGTCCGGGAGGGACGGACCCTCACCGTCGTCTCCGCCGCGACGATGCTCGCGCTGATGAACTACAACGCGACCTTCTCGACCCTCGCGGCGATGGCACGGGACCTGAACGCCGGAACGGCGGGGCAGACGTGGATCCTCGGGAGCATCGCGCTCGGCACCGCCGTGCTGCTGCTCGCCGTGGGCGGGCTCGCCGACGACCACGGGCGCAAGCGGGTCTTCGTCACGGGCGCGCTCACCCTGGCGATGTCCAGCGTCCTGTGCGCCCTCGCCCCGACGACCGCCGCGTTCGTCGCCGGCCGTCTCCTCCAGGGCGGTGCGACCGCGGCCCTGCTGGCGGCCGGACTCGGTCTCATCGGCCACGCCTTCCCCTCCGGCCCGGAGCGGGCGCGGGCGACGGGCGTGTGGGGCGCGATGCTCGGGCTGGGCATCGCGCTCGGGCCGGAGGCGTCCGCCGGGCTGGCCGAGTTCGCGGGCTGGCGGGCGTGGTACGTCGTCGCGGCGGTCGCGTCGGCGGTGCTGGCGGGGGCGGCCGTGACCGGGCTGCGCGAGTCCCGGGCCGGCCACCGGCGCAGCGCCGACCTGCCTGGAGTCCTGACGCTCGGCACCGGAGTGGCGGCACTGCTCGGCGCGATCACCCTGGGGCGCGGAGGATGGGCCAGGGCGGAGGTGCTCGTCCTGTTCGCCGCCGCGGCCGGCCTCCTCACGGCGTTCGTGGTCGTCGAGTCGCGGACCCGCGAGCCACTGCTCGACCTGCGGCTGTTCCGCCGGGCGGACTTCGTCGTGGCGACCGGGGGCGCGTTCTTCACCGGCGTCGCGGTGATCGGGGTGATGAGCTACCTGCCGACGATGGTGGGCCGCGTCCTCGGGGAGCCGCCGCTGCTCGCGGGTGCCGTGCTCAGCCTGTGGGCCGGCGTGTCGTTCGCCGTCTCCCTCCAGGTCCGCCGCGTGGCGGCCCGGGGCCGGCACCTCATCGCCGCCGGACTGGTGCTGTGCGCGTTCGGAGACGTCGCCCTCATGGGCCTGTCGGCCGGCTGGGGATGGTGGCGGCTCGCCCCGGGCCTGGTGGTCAGCGGGGCGGGCAGCGGCCTGCTGAACGCCGCCCTCGCCCGGCTGGCCGTCGAGAGCGTGCCCCCGTCCCGTACGGCCATGGGCTCCGGCGCGAACAACACCGCACGGTACATCGGGGCATCGGTCGGGGTGGCCGTCGTGGTCGCCATCGTCACCTCGGCGCCGACCCTGACGCGGGGGACGGACGTCGCCCTCGCCGTCTCCGCCGTGATCGCCCTCGCCGGGGCGGTGGCCGCCGTCGCGGTACGCGGACGCCGAACGCAGTGAGCGCCGCCGCTCTGTGCGTCAAGTGATGGGGTGGTACAAGAACCGTAACGTATTTCTTGTTCCTCAAAGGGAAGGACGGTACGGAGCCGAGACGTCAGACTGTCGGGCACTCGTCCGTGGAAAAGGGTGACCGTGTTCTTCTCGCTCCTCAAGCACGTGTTGCTGGGACCGCTCCTGCGGGTCGTCTTCCGGCCGAAGGTGACCGGCACCGTTCCCGCCGGAGCCGCGATCCTGGCCTCGAACCACCTGTCCTTCTGCGACTCGCTGTTCCTGCCGCTCATGGCGCCGCGAAAAGTGGTCTTCATCGGCAAGGAGGAGTACTTCGTCGGCACCGGGCTGAAGGGACGGCTGATCGCGGCCTTCTTCCGCGGCGTCGGCACCATCCCGGTCGACCGCAGCGGCGGGTCGGAGGCGGCCGACGCGCTCGACACGGCGCTGCGCGTGCTCAAGGAGGGCCGGCTGTTCGGCATCTACCCGGAGGGCACGCGCTCTCCGGACGGCCGGCTCTACCGGGGCAAGACGGGCGTCGCCCGGCTGGCCCTCGCGTCGGGCGCGCCGGTGGTGCCCTGCGCGCTGATCGGCACCGACCAGGTCCAGCCGATGGGGCACAAGATGCCGAAGAAGATCATGCGGGTCGAGGTGCGCTTCGGTGAACCCATCCGGTTCCCGGAGGACGCCGACCCGCGTGCCGCCACCGACGAGATCGTCGCGGCGATCCAGAAACTGTCCGGGCAGGAGTACGTCGACGTCTACGCCGCCTCGGTGAAGAAGGCCGCCGCCGCGAAGAACGGCTGACGGGAACAGAACCGCGCCCGTCGCGGTTGGACGGTTTACGTGGGGCGGACGAAGCCGGACTCATAGGCCACGATGACGGCCTGGGTGCGGTCGCGAGCCCCGAGCTTGGCTAGCAGGTTCCCGACGTGGGTCTTGATCGTCTCGACGCTCACCACGAGGTCGGCCGCGATCTCCGCGTTGGACAGGCCCCGGGCCATCAGGGTGAGCACCTGCTCCTCCCGTTCGGTGAGCCGCGCCCGCCGGATCCGGTCGGTCTCGCGGCCCGCCGCGTGCCGCGCCGCCAGGCCGCGGATCGCCGCCGGGAACAGCAGCGAGTCGCTGAGCGCGACGGTGCGGATCGCCTGCAGGATCTCCGGCGGGCGGGCCCGCTTGAGCAGGAAGCCGCTGGCCCCGGCGCGCAGCGCCTCGTACACGTAGTCGTCGTTCTCGAACGTCGTGACGACCAGGATCCGCGGTGGTTCGGGGATCGTCCCGAGGATCGTCCGGGTCGCCTGGATCCCGTCGACCGCGGGCATGCGGACGTCCATCAGGACGAGGTCGGGCCGCAGCGTGCGCACCATCGGCAGCACCTCGGCGCCGTCGGCGGCCTCGCCGACGACCCTGAAATCGGGCTCGGCGTCGATGATCGCGCGCAGGCCGGTGCGGATGAGCGGCTCGTCGTCGGCGATGAGGATGTCGGTCACTTTTGCTGTAGCTCCATCAGGGGGACGACCGGGATCGTGACGCGCACCCGCCACCGCGCGCCGTCGGGGCCGGCGGTGAACCGCCCGCCCAGGAGGGTGACGCGTTCGCGGACGCCGCGCAGTCCGCTGCCGCCGCCGGACCGGGGGGTGGCGGCGGTCGCGACGGGGTTGGTCACCTCGAGCTCGAGGCGCTCGGCGCGCACGCCCAGCCGCACGTCGACGGGCACCTTACCGGCGTGGCGCAGGACGTTCGTCAGAGCCTCCTGCAGGATGCGGTACGCCTCCCGGGACACCACCGACGGGATGCCCTCGGTCTCCCCGACCTGGGCGCGCACCTCCACCCCGGCGGACCGGGTCTGCTCGAACAGGGCCTCCGCGTCGGCGAGCGTACGCTGCGGGGTCCGGGCGCTCGGGTCCTCCCGTAGCAGGCCGAGCACGTGGTCGAGGTCCTCCAGGGCGGTCCGCCCGGTCTCCTCGATCGCCGACAGCGCGCGCCGGGCGAACTCCGGGTCGGAGTCCAGCAGGCGGACGGCGGCGCCGGCCTGAAGCGTGGTGACGGTCAGCGCGTGCCCGATGGAGTCGTGCAGTTCGCGCGCGAGCCGGTTGCGCTCGATGAGCTGTTCCGCGCGGCGCTCGAGCTGGACCAGCCGGTCCGCAGGCGACGGGCCGAGCAGGGCCGGCGCCACCCGAGCGAGGACCGCTCCGACGCCCGCCCCGAGGTAGACCACCAGCGGCAGGATGATCAGTCCCAGCGCCACCGTCGACCAGAGGGGCAGCGCGGAGTACCGGCCGAGGAACTCCCGGCCGATCCGCTCGCCGGTGTACGGCGTCTGGAGCAGGAACAGGGCCAGGGGCAGGGCGAGGACGGCGAGCATGCCGGTCCCGCCGCCCACGCCGATGTGCAGGACCCACCAGGCGGCGGTGCGCCGGCGGGATCGCCAGGAGCGCATGCCCTCCGGGGTCTCTGCGGGCAGCCGGACGCCGAGCAGCGTCTCCGCCGCCGTCCGGGACAGGATCCGCACCGCGGGGATGAAGGCCACCGCGCTCGAGATGGCGATGTAGACCACCAGCATGACCAGGCTCTCCAGGACCTTGTCGGCGGCCTGCCGGCCGGCGTGGCCCATGATCTGCAGGAGCCCGGTGTAGATCAGGATGTACGGCACCAGGATGGCCGTGCCGCCGAAGAGGAACGTCCAGCGGCGGTAGGTCGTCACACTGACGAGGGGGCGGACCAGGGACTTCACGCTGAAATCCTGACAGAACGAGGCGGCGCCACGCCTCCCCCGCGGGAGCGAGTTCCGCGGGCGGGGAATTCCCCGGCTGGTGTCGTCGCGCGACCTGTGTTATATCTTGAGCGCAGCGCCGGGCTTTCCGCTCCGTCGGATGAGGCGCTTTCCCGTCCGGGCGTTGTCCCCCCGCCGCCGTTGATTTTTCCGGCAGGCGACGATTCACCCCCGAAAAGGCCTCCTTCTCATCGGGTACCGCTCTCGCGTACCCGTTCACGGCGGCCGACCGGCCGCCCCGTCTTCTCGCGCGCCGCACTGACGGCGTCGCTTTTCGAAAGGAATTCCATGACCAGCACCCTCGAAACCACCACCACCGCCCCGCCCCGCGCGCCGGCTGAGCGGGACGACCCCGCCACTCCCGTCGCCGGCGTCCTGGAGATCGGCGACAAGCACGGGTTCGTCCGGACCTCCGGCTATCTCTCCGGCCCCGCCGACGCGTACGTCTCCCTCGCGCAGGTCCGCAAGCACGGATTGCGCACCGGCGACCTCATCGAAGGGGCGGCGCGGCGCCCGCGCCCGGACGGCAAACGGGAGAAATTCAACGCCCTGGTCCGTGTCGACACGGTCAACGGACTGCCGCCGGAGAACGCCGCGAAGCGGCCGCATTTCGCCGAGCTGACACCGCTGTATCCCCAGGAACGGCTCCGTCTGGAGACCGGGCGTAATGACCTGGCCGGCCGGATCGTCGACCTGATCGCGCCGATCGGAAAAGGACAGCGCGGGCTCATCGTCGCCCCGCCGAAGGCGGGCAAGACGATGATGCTGAAGGCCCTCGCCACCGCCATTCGCGCGAACCATCCCGAATGCCACCTGATGATCGTGCTCGTCGACGAGCGGCCCGAAGAGGTCACCGACATGCGGCGGTCGGTCGACGCGGAGGTCGTTCACTCCACCTTCGACCGCCCCGCCGCCGAGCACATCGCCGTCGCCGAACTCGCGATCGAACGCGCCAAGCGGCTCGTCGAACTCGGCCGCGACGTGGTCGTCATCCTCGACTCGATCACCCGCCTCGGGCGGGCGTACAACCTCGCCGCGCCCGCCGGCGGCCGGATCCTCGCCGGCGGCGTGGCCACGACGGCGATCCACCCTCCGCGCCGGTTCCTCGGCGCCGCCCGCAACATCGAGGAGGGCGGCTCGCTGACCATCCTCGCGTCCGTGCTCGTCGAGACCGGCTCCCGCATGGACGACGTCTTCTTCGAGGAGTTCAAGGGCACCGGCAACATGGAGCTGCGGCTGAGCCGCGAGCTCGCCGACAAGCGGACCTTCCCGGCCGTCGAGGTCACCGGATCCAGCACCCGCCGCGACGACCTGCTCATGTCCCCGCCGGAGCTGGAGGTCGTGGGCCGGCTGCGCCGCCTCCTGCACGCGCTCGGCCCGCAGGAGGCGGCCGAACTCCTCATCGGCAAGCTGCGCGACACGCCGACCAACGCGGAGTTCCTCCTGCAGGTCATGCGGGAGACCGCCAAATAACGTCCCTCATGGCCGCAGGGCCAGCCGGAGCGCGAAGCCGAGGAAGGCCGTGCCCGCGACCCGGTCCAGCACGCGGCCCACGGCGGGCCGGCGCAGCAGCCGCCCGAGGCGGTCGGCCAGCACGGTCAGCACCGTGCACCACGCGAGGCCCTCGGCGACGTGCACGCATGTCAGCAGGAGGCTCCACGGCAGCACCGGCGCGCCCGCAGGCACGAACTGCGGCAGCAGCGACAGGTAGAACACCCCCACCTTCGGGTTGAGCGCGTTGGTGAGCAGGCCCCGGAGGAACCAGCCGCGCCCGGGAGACACGGCCGCGTCCCCGCTCGTCTCCTCCCGGCTCACCAGGAGGCGTACGCCCAGGTAGAGAAGGTAGGCGGCGCCCGCCCAGCGCAGCACCGTGTACAGCGTGTGCGAGGCCGCCAGCACCGCGGTCAGGCCGAACCCGGCCGCAGCGCCCCACCACAGGCAGCCCGCCTGGATGCCCAGCGCCGCGATGAACGCCGCGCGGCGGCCGTACGCGATCGCCGTCCGCAGCACGAGTATCGAGTCCGGGCCCGGCACCAGCGTGAGCAGCGCCGCGACCCCCGCGAACGTCAGGAGTCCCATCACTCCACCGTCACGCTCTTGGCGAGGTTGCGGGGCTTGTCGACGTCGTGCCCGAGCGACACGGCCGCGTGGTAGGCCAGCAGCTGCAGCGGGATCGACAGCAGGATCGGATCGAGCTCGGGCTCGTTCTTCGGGATGACGATCGCGTCGTCGCCGAGCTCCCGATGCCCGACCGTCAGCACCCGGCCGCGCCGCGCGCGGATCTCGCCCAGCGTCGAGAGGTTCTTCTCCAGCAGCTCGTCGTCCGGGACCACCGCGACGGCCGGCAGCTCGGGGCTGACCAGCGCGAGCGGGCCGTGCTTGAGCTCGCTTGCCGGGTACGCCTCCGCGTGGACATAGGACACCTCCTTGAGCTTCTGCGCGCCCTCCCGGGCGACCGGCCAGCCGCGCACCCGCCCGATGAACAGCATGCTGCGGTAGGCGGCGAACTCCCGCGCGAGCTCGGCGATCCGGTCCTCCTGCTTGAGGATCTCCTCGAGCTGCGCGGGCAGGGCGCGCAGGCCCTCGGCGATCCGGCGGCCGTCGGCGGGGGACAGGTCGTGGATCCGCCCGAGGTGCAGCGCGATGAGGGCGAAGACCACCGCCGTGGAGGTGTACGCCTTGGTCGAGGCGACCGCGATCTCCGGGCCGGCGTGCAGGTAGACGCCGCCGTCGCACTCGCGGGCGATCGCGCTGCCGACGGCGTTGACGACGCCGAGGACCCGTCCGCCCTTGCGCTTCAGCTCCTGGACGGCGGCGAGGGTGTCGTACGTCTCGCCGGACTGGCTCACCGCGACGTACAGCGTGTCCGCCTGGACGACCGGGTTGCGGTAGCGGAACTCCGAGGCGGGCTCGGCGTCGGCGGGGATCCGGGCCAGCTCCTCGATGAGCTGCGCGCCGACCTGCCCGGCGTAGTACGCGGAGCCGCAGCCGAGGATCTTGACGCGGCGGATCTCCCGCGCCTCGCGGGGGTCGAGGTTCAGGCCGCCGAGATGCGCGGTGTGGAACCGCAGGTCCACCCGGCCGCGCAGGGTGCGCTCCACGGCGGCGGGCTGCTCGTGAATCTCCTTGCGCATGAAGTGCGTGTAGCCCTCGGCGTCGTACGCGGCCTCTTCCGCCTCGATGACGGAGGGCTCCTTGCGGGTCGCCCGCCGGTCGAGCGTCGACGTGCGGAACCCGTCGGCCCGTACGGTCGCCAGCTCGCCGTCGTCCAGGTGCACCACCTGCCGCGTGTAGCGGACCAGCGCGGCGACGTCGGAGGCGACGAACATCTCCTTCTCGCCGATGCCGAGGACGACCGGGCTGCCGTTGCGGGCGGCGACCAGCACGTCCGGGTGGCGCGTGTCCACGACGGCGATCCCGTACGTGCCGACGACCCGGGACAGCGCCTCCCGTACGGCGTCCTCCAGTTCGTCCGCGCCGGACCGGGCGATCAGGTGCGGCAGCACCTCGCTGTCGGTCTCGGACGTGAAGACGACGCCGTCGGCGGCCAGCTCGGCGCGCAGCTCGTCGGCGTTCTCGATGATGCCGTTGTGCACGATGGCGATGGTTCCGGCGACGTGCGGGTGGGCGTTGAGGTCGCTCGGTTCGCCGTGCGTGGCCCAGCGGGTGTGCCCGATGCCCGGGGCACCCTTGAACCGGGCGGGCAGGTCGGCCGCCAGCTCGCCGACCCGCACCTTCGCCTTGCGGACCCGCAGGTCACCGGAGCGGCCGACGACGGCCAGGCCCGCCGAGTCGTAGCCCCGGTACTCGAGCCGGGCCAGCCCCTCGGTCAGGATCGGGACGGCGTCCCTGGGGCCGACGTAGGCCACGATTCCGCACATTGGGTCTCCTTCTCATCCGTAGACGATCCGGCGGAGCTGGCGCAGCGAGAGCTCGGGGGGAGCCACCCGCCGCGACGCCAGCTCGGCGGCGATGCGTTCGAATATCCGGTCGTTGGTCAGCCCGCGCGCCTTCAGCTCCGCGTGCCGCCGGCGGACGAAGTCCTCGGCGGGCTCGGCGAAGTAGGCGAGCACGTCGGCGACGACGCGCGCCGCCTCGCCGGGGGTCAGCGGCGAGGTACGGCTGAGGTGCGCGACGAGCTCTTCGTGGGGGTTTCCGGACACGAGCGTCGATGCTGCCGGTCCACTGCGGACAAACGCAAGAATCCTGCCCGGAATCGGGCAGGATTCTCGGCGATGCGAGGGGTCAGCCCTCGAGGATCTTGTTGTACCGGTACGGCTTGTAGTGGTTGTAGGTGATCGGGTGGACGCGGTGGTGGGTGCCGCCGTCGCCGGCCTGCTCGAACACCCAGTACGCGGTGTGCGCGGGGTTGGCCCACTGCTCGAAGAGCATGACGTGCCCGGCGTCGCCGATGCTGCCCGCGCCGAGGAAGCCGATCGCGTCCGCCGGCCGCAGGTCGCCCCACGCGATGGGGTGCACGACCGGTCCGGGCGTGCCGTACCCGCCGCGCAGCATGCTGTCGGTGTTGTGGTTGAGCGGTGTGCCGTTCGCGTTCCGGAGGTTCCAGGCCATGGAGACGTAGCCCGAGCAGTCGGTGCGCCAGCCGCCCAGGTACTGCGTCTGGCTGTAGGGCACCGGGCCGCCGTGCCAGGCGGTGAGCCAGGTCCGGGCGCGGGCGATGGCGACGCTCCGCTTGGTCGGGATCATCGCCGCGGCCGGTGTCGCCGCCGTGCCGTCCTGACGCCGGCCGATGCCCGCGGGGTTGGGGAGCGGGCCGTTCGCGCCGGCGGGCGTGGTGGGCGCCACGGCGGTCGCGAGCGCCGCCACGGCGCCGAGCGCGACGAGGTTGCCGTACCTCATATGCGTTCCTTTCCTCGGGAGCTTCCGTCAGGAGCCCAGGTCGCGGTGGATGACGCGGGCGACGCCCTCGATGGTCTCGTGGCCGTACGCCTCCGTCGGGTTCCCCTGGGTGAGCACGACGATCTGGTAGTCCTTGCCGTGGCCGTCGAACGCGCCGAGGCTGTTGACCCGCCATCCGGCGCCGTCGGACCGATCGACCCAGCCGTTCTTGACGTGGACGTTCACCCCCGCGGGGGCGCCGGCCGGGGTGCCCCAGCGCTGGCCCGGAACTACGGCGGCCATCAGCCGGAGGACGTATGCCCGCGAGGCGGCGCCGAGCGCCGTGGTGCCGCTGAACGTCAGGAGCTTCAGGAGGATCAGCTGGTCGCCGGCGGTGATCTGTGTCTTCCCCCAGTAGCCGGACGCGTCGATCCGGGTGTCGGTCATCCCGGCGAGGGCCAGGAAGTGCCGGATGCCCGCTTGTCCCACCTCGTCCCACAGCGCGCTCGCGGCCGCGTTGTCCGACCGCGTGATCATGCTCTCGGCCAGCCGCTGCTCCTGGGCGGTCAGCCCGCGGTGGGCCTCCTCGGCGCGGCGCAGTAGCGCGGCCAGGATGGTGACCTTGACAACGCTGGCCGACTGGAAGTGCGCCGTGGCGGCGAGCCCGCAGCGGGTGTGCGTCGGACGGTCGAAGACGCCGACCGCGATGGGCCCGCGACGGCCCCGGAGCGCCGCGGGGATGTCGGCGGACAGCCGGGCGGCGAGGGCGGGGGAGTGGTCCGACGAGCAGATTGGGGCGGCCGCCGCAGCTGGGAGGGGTGACGCCGCGGCGGCGAGCATGGACATGACGGCGATCGTTCGTTGCGTTCTCATGACCCCCACCGATGTGACGGACTGCATTGGAATACTAACAGAAAGTAGTCGACTGGTCTCGGCATTGCTCGAAGGAAATCTTGACCGTTCGTTACAGATAGCGCTATCGTGCGGGCCATGGCGCGGACGCGGGAATTCGACACCGACACGGCGGTGCGGCGGGCGATGGAGCTGTTCTGGCGGCGGGGCTATGAGGCCACGTCGATCCAGGACCTCGTGGAGGCCACCGGGCTGGGGCGCGGCTCGCTGTACGCCGCGTTCGGCAGCAAGGACGGGCTGTACGAGGTGGCGCTCCGGCGGTACGTCGAGATGTCGTCCGCGAAGATGACGGGCCGGCTCGACCGGGACGTCCCGATCCGGAAGGTCGTCGGCGACCTGCTGCTCGCCCTGGTCGACGAGGCCGCCGAGGACGCCGACCGGCGTGGCTGCCTGGTGACGAACACCGCGATCGAGCGGCTCCCGCACGACGCCGTCTCGGGCCGCATCGTCGTGGACGCCCTCGGGGGAGTCCGCGAGTCGATCGTCGCCGCGCTGACGCGGGCGCGCGAGCGCGGTGAGCTCCCGTCGGATACCGACGTCCCCCGGCTGGCCGACTTCTTCCTCACCGCCATCCAGGGTCTGCGCGTCATGGCGAAGGCCGGGCCGGACCGGCGCCGGCTGGCCGGTGTGGTCGAGACGGCGCTCGCCGTGCTGCCGTGACCAGAGGCCCTTCGGGGTCTCTTCACGCCGAAAATCTGTAACGAGCAGTCAAGAAAGAGGGAGTGACCGATGACCGTCGCACTGCTGGGCACCGGGATCATGGGCGCGGCGATGGCCCGCAACCTGCTCGCCGCGGGCCTCGACCTGCGAGCCTGGAACCGTACGCGCGCGAAGGCCGAGGCCGTCGACGGGCTCAAGGTGGCCGACACCCCCGCCGAGGCGGCCGAGGGCGCCGATGTGATCATCACGATGCTGAACGACGGCGAGGCCGTGCGCGAGGCCATGGAACAGGCCGCGCCGGGTCTGCGAGAGGGGCAGATCTGGGCGCAGATGAGTACGGTCGGCGTCGCCCCCCTCGACGGCCTCGCCGAGATCGCCGACCGGCACGGCCTCGTCCTCGTCGACGCGCCCGTGCAGGGCAGCCGCCGGCCGGCCGAACAGGGACAGCTCATCATCCTCGCCTCCGGCCCGGACGACGCGCGGGAACCCCTGCGGCCGGTGTTCGACGCGGTCGGCAAGGAGACGCTCTGGCTCGGCCCCGCCGGGGCGGGCAGCCGGCTCAAGCTCGTCACCAACACCTGGGCGCTCACGCTCATCTCCGGGGTCGGCGAGGCGCTCGGCCTGGCACGGGCCCTGGGTGTCGACCCGCAGGCGTTCCGCGACGTCGTCGGCGCCGGCCCGATGGACAGCGCCATGCTCCAGCAGAAGGCCGCCGCCATCGTCGACGGCGACTTCACGCCGACCTTCACCGTCACCAATGCCGAGAAGGACACCCGTCTGATCGGCGAGGCGGGCCGCTCCGCCGGGGTCCGCATGGACGTCATCGAGGCCGCCCGCGAACGCTTCCGGCGCGCCGCCCTCGCCGGCCACGGCGAGGAGGACATGGCCGCCGGCTACTTCGCGAGCTTCTCCTGACCGGTCGGCCTCGGACCGGGCCTCATCGTTCGAGCGCGGCGAGGGCCTGCTCGGCCGCGTCGCGGAGCCGCGCCGGATCGGGAGCGGCGCGGCCGAGCACCCGCATCCCCTGCAGGAGCACGAGCAGGAAGCGGGCCAGCGCCCGCGGGTCCCTGTCCGCCGGCAGCTCACCCTGGGCCCGAGCCCTGGTCAGCGCCGAGGTGAGGGCGGTCTCCACGACGTCCCAGCTCGCCTCGACCCGGCGGGCGGCCTGCGGGTCACGGCCGCCGAGCTCGACCGCGGTGTTCACGACCATGCAGCCGCGCCGATGCGGGTCGGTCGCCGACTCTTCGGCGTAGGCGCGCACCAGCGCCCGTACGGCGGGCAGGGCGGGACCCGGCTGGGAGAGCATCTCAACGACGTTGGGATCGCGGCTCTGCACGTAGCGTTCGTACGCCTTGACGTAGAGGTCGTGCTTGCCGCCGAAGGTGGCGTAGATGCTCGCCCGCGCGATGCCGAGATGCTCGACGAGGTCGGCCATCGACGTCGCCTCGTACCCGCGTTCCCAGAACAGCTCCATCGCCTTCTGCAGCACGGCGTCCGGATCGAACTCCTTGGTCCTCGCCACGTAAGGACGCTAGCCATTTCAGATCGATCGGTCAAATATGGTGGTGGTCAGTCGCGGGTTCGCACGAGCGGGAGGAAGATGTCGTCGACGATCTCCGTGATCGTCGCGTCGGGCGCCGGTTGCAGGGTCATCAGCAGTTCGTGGCGGAGGAGGTCGGTCGGCAGCTCCGCGATCCGCCGGGTCAGCCGGTCCGGGTCGACCTCGCCGCGCTCGATCCCCCGGCGCAGTACCTCGTCGACGCCGAACGGCTGACGCCTGCCGCTCAGCAGCTCCTGGCGGAGGTCCTGTGGGCTCTTGCCCGTCTCGGAGAAGTACTCGCCCATCTGCACGCTGAACAGGGCGGCGAGCTCGGCCCGGTGCGACGAGGCTCTGCGCAGCAGCTCGATCAGGTCCTCGCGGACCGAGCCCGTGTCGGGCGTCGAGACCGGGTCCTTGGCGCCGTGGTGCCGTACGGCGGCGACGGCGAGATCCGACCGGGTCGGCCAGCGGCGGTAGATGACCGGCCGGCTGGTCCGGCCCGGGCCGCCACACCTTCGATCGTGAACCGGCCGTACCCGACCTCGGCCAGTTCCTCCCAGGCCGCGTCGAGCAGCGCGTCCTCCAACTCCTGTCCGCGGCGGCGCGAGGAGGCATGACGGTCCATTAGGTACACATCCGTATCTTATTGACGGCGAGCCGGATCTCGATGTAGATACAGAGGCGTATCTTATTTCCATCTCTGGGGAACCGCCATGTCCGCCACTCCCGCGCCGGCCAGGGAACGCCTGGATCCGGCCTTCGCCCGGCTCGCACTCGTCCTGCTCGTCGGTGTGCTCGCCGTGGTCTTCGACACCACGATCGTCAACGTCGCCCTCGACACGCTCGGCGGCGAGCTGCACGCCGCCGTCTCCACCATCCAGTGGGTGACCACCGGCTACCTCCTCGCGCTCGGGATGGCCGTCCCGGTCACCGGCTGGCTCGTCGACCGGTGGGGCGGCAAGAACGTCTGGCTCGGCGCACTCGCGATCTTCCTCGTGGGCTCGGTCGGCGCGAGCCTCGCCTGGAACGCCTCCGCCCTCATCGCGTGCCGGATCGTGCAGGGCGCCGGCGGCGGCCTGATGCTGCCCGTCCTTCAGACGCTGCTCTTCCAGGCAGCGGGCGGCCGGTCGCTCGGCCGTGTCACCGCGCTGATCTCGTTCCCGGCCCTCCTGGGGCCCATCCTCGGGCCGATGGCCGGCGGTCTGATCATCGGGCACCTGGGCTGGCGCTGGATCTTCTGGGTGAACGTCCCCTTCTGCGTCGCCGGCCTCGTCCTGGCCTGGCGGCTGATGCCGGACTTTCCGGCCACCCGGAGGTCACGCCTCGACGGCGTCGGTCTCGCCCTGCTGTCACCCGGCATCGCCGCCGTCGTGTACGGCCTGGCCCAGGTCGGCAGGGACGGCGGCTTCGGGCACGCCTCCGTGCTCGTCCCGCTGGCGGCCGGCGCCGCGCTGATCACGGTCTTCGCCGTCCGGGCGTCGGTCGTCGGCGATGACGCCCTCGTGGACGTACGGCTGTTCCGCGTCACCTCGTTCAGCGCCGCCGGAGGCCTGCTCTTCCTGTCGGGTTTCGCGCTGTACGGCGCCATGCTGCTCGTCCCGCTGTACTTCCAGCAGGTGCGGGGGCAGGACGCGTTCACCGCGGGCCTGCTGATCGCCGCCCAGGGCGTCGGCGCGCTCGCCAGCCGGGGGCCGGCCGGTGTCCTCACCGACCGGATCGGCCCACGGTGGGTGGCATTCGCCGGACTCGTCCTCGTCGCGGCCGCCACCGTACCGTTCGCCGTCGTCACCACCGGGACCCGCGAATGGTGGCTGGTCGCGGCACTCATCGTCCGCGGGGTGGGCCTGAGCGCCGTGACGGGCCCCGTCATGGCCGGCGCCTACCTGGGACTCGACCGCGCCGCGGTGCCCCACGCGAGCATCATCACCCGTACGGCGCAGCAGGTCGGGGGATCCTTCGGCACGGCCGTCCTGGCGGTGGTCCTGCAACGCTCCATCGCGGCCCACGCCGACGGCGGCCCGGCGGGCCGGGCGAGAGCGTTCGACGTCGCGTTCTGGTGGTCGATCGGATTCACCGCCGTGGCGATCGTGCTCGCGCTCTGGCTCCCCACCCGCTCTGAGGACGCGTGAGTCATGCCGGATTTCGCCGCGCCGAGCGGACGATCTTGGGACACTGGGCCACGTACCGCCGAGGCAACGGAGGAGCGCCCATGCCCGCCCGTAAGAACCTGTTCGACGACATCGACTCCATGGACCCCGACCGGTACTCCGTGCATCTGGCCGAGGACATCGTCATGCGCTTCGGCAACTCAGAGCCCGTCCACGGCCGCCAGGCCGTATCTGACGCGTGGGCCTCGTTCTTCAGCAGCATCGCGGGCGTGTCGCATGAGAGCGTCGAGCAGTGGGAGCAGGGCCCCGCGACGATCGCCGAGTCGAACGTGACCTATACCCGCAAGGACGGCAGCACGGTCACCGTCCCGGCCGTGACGATCTACCGCTCGAACCGGGACGACGGCCTCATCGAGGACTACCGCATCTTCATCGACCTGGCACCGCTCTTCGCCGAAGGATGATCCGGACGGGCGGACGAACACCGCCCGTCACGACGCCGGTCGTCCCGATCAGTGTGGTGCCCGACGGCCGGAGATGACGCTCAGGACGTCCGCGACGGTCTCGGCCACCGCGTCGCGGGCGGGCTGAAGGTACTTGCGAGGGTCGGTGCGCGCGGGGTCCGCGAGCTTCCGGCGCACCGCGCCGGTGAACGCCACGTTCAGCTGGGTGCCGACGTTGATCTTCGTGAGCCCGGCGGCGACGGCCCGGCGCAGGTCGTCTTCCAGGACGCCGCTGGAGCCGTGCAGGACGAGGGGGACCGGCACGGCGGCGCGCAACCTGCCGACCAGCTCGATGTCCAGGCTCGCGCTCTTGGCGGTCATGGCGTGCGAGCTGCCGACGGCGACGGCGAGTGCGTCGACGCCGGTGCCGGACACGTACGCGACGGCCTCGCCCGGGTCCGTGCGCGCCGTCGGGGAGTGCACGCCGTCCTTGCCGCCGACCTCCCCGAGCTCCGCCTCGATCCACAGGCCGTTGTCGTGCGCCCAGGCCGCCGCCGACCGGGTGGCCGCCAGGTTGTCGGCGTAGTCCAGGTGTGAGGCGTCGAACATCACCGATCCGAATCCCGCGTCGGCGGCGCGGTGCAGCAGATCCGGGTCGTCGACATGGTCGAGGTGCAGGGCGATCGGCACGCCGGCCGCCTCGGCGATCAGCGCGCAGGCGGCCGCCAGGGGCTCCACGCGGTTCTGGCGGTAGCGGACCGCGTTCTGGCTGATCTGCAGGATCGCGGGGACGCCGGCGGACTCCGCGCCGGCCACGACGCCTTCGGCGTGCTCGATGGTGATCACGTTGAAGGCCCCGACACCTTCTCCGGCCTGGCGTGCCGTGGCGACCAGGTCGCCGGTGGGGGTCAGTGACACGGGGGCGGCCTCTCCTCATGAACCATCCGCTGACGTGCGGACTCTTGACGTTTCCAATGAATCCCAACTATAACCATGTAATCTCCAATTAACCAGGACGAAATCCAACCCTGGATGGTGGCTCACGTGCCTGACCTGCTGGTAGGCGTCGACGTGGGGACCAGCTCCGTGAAAGTCGCCGTGTGCACGGCCGACGGACGGGAGGTCACCCACGGAAGCGCCACGCTGACCTGGAGCAGTACTCCCCAGGGCACCGAGACGGACCCCGCGCGGGTCCTCGCCGCGGTGCGCACCGCCCTCGACGGCGCGCTGGCGTCGGCGCCGGACGGCCGCATCGCCGCGCTGGGCGTGGCGAGCATGGCCGAGGCCGGGGTGTACCTCGGCCGGGACGACCGGCCCGTCGCGCCGCTCATCGCCTGGCACGACAGCCGGGACGGAGAACAGGCCCGGCGGCTGGGCGAAGAGCACGGCGCGGAGACGTTCGCCGCGGCGACCGGTCTTCCGCTCGGCACCCAGTGGTCGCTGACCAAGCACCGATGGCTGCGCGACAACGACACCGGGATCGAGCGCGCCGTCCGGAGGCTCAACGTCGCCGAGTGGGTCGTGTACGCGCTCGGCGGCGAGCCCGCGTCGGAGTACTCCCTCGCGTCCCGTACGGGCTGGTTCCACCTGCGCGACGGGAACTGGTGGACGCCGGCGGTGGAGTGGTCGGGCCTGGACCCGGCACTGCTCCCGCCGTTGGTGCGAGCGGGGACGCCGCTCGGGAAGGCCACGGGGGACCGCGCCGGCGACCGGCTGGCCGGCGCGGTGCTCACTCTCGCCGGCCACGACCACCTCGCGGCGGCGGTGGGTGCCGAGGCCACCGGCGACGGCGACGTCCTCGACTCCTGCGGGACGGCCGAGGCGTTGGTCCGCACCGTGCCCGCCCCGCTGCCCGACCTCGCGGTGGTCGAGCTGACACGCCACGGCGTCACGGTCGGCCGGCACGTCCTGCCCGACCGGCTGTCCGTGCTCGGCGCCACGCGTGGCGGCCTGCTGCTCCAGCACGTCCTGCGGCTGCTCGGCCTCGGCCGCGACGAACTCCCCGGACTCGACCGCGCCGCGCTGCGGACGGACCCCGGGGCGCTGCGCGTACGGCTCGCCGAGGACGGCACCGCGACGATCACCGGCGCGGGCCGGGAGGTCTCACCCGCGGCCGTGTGGCGGGCCGCGCTCGACGAGGCCACCACGCAGGTGGCGGCACTGCAGAAGGTCGTGACCGACGCCGCCGGCGATCACGGCGGCATCGTGATGACCGGCGGCTGGTCCAACAGCGAGGCGATGGTCGAACTGCGCCGCCGCGCCTTCGGCAACGCCCGCCGCAGCACGGCCGTGCAGGCCGGCGCGCGCGGTGCCGCACTGCTGGCCGGCCGCGCGGCGGGCCTGCTCACCGGGAGGAATCAATGACCCATCCACTGCTCGAGGCCCGGGGCATCGAGAGGAGCTTCGGCCAGGTGCATGCCCTGCGCGGCGCCGACTTCACGGTGCACGAGGGAGAGATCGTGGCGTTCATCGGCGACAACGGCGCCGGCAAGAGCACGCTGGTGAAGATCCTCTCTGGCGCCGATCAGCCGAACGCCGGGCAGATCCTCGTCGAGGGTTCGCCGGTACGGCTCGACAGCCCGCACGCGGCCCGCGACCTCGGCATCGAGACCGTCTACCAGGACCTCGCGCTCGCCTCCGATCTCGACCCGGCGGCCAACCTCTTCCTCGGCCGCGAGGTCCTCCGGCCCGGCCTTCTCGGCCGCCTCGGCTTCCTCGACAAGCGCGCGATGGCGCGTGACACCGCGAGCGAGATGGAGCGTCTCGGCGTACGGCTGAAGGACACCGCCGCGCCGGTCGCCGCCCTGTCCGGTGGCCAGCGACAGAGCGTCGCGGTGGCGCGGGCGGCGATGTGGGCACGCCGCGTGATCTTCATGGACGAGCCGACCGCCGCCCTCGGCGTCGTGCAGACCCGGCAGGTGCTCGAACTGGTCCGCCGGGTCCGCGACGCGGGGATCGCCGTCGTGCTGATCAGCCACAACATGCCCCAGGTGCTCGAGGTCGCGGACCGGGTCGAGGTCCTGCGTCTCGGCGCCCGGGTGGCCACGTTCAACGCGGCCGAGGCCACCGTCGAAGACCTCGTCGCCGCGATGACCAGCGGAACAGCAGAGGAGCGTGCCGCATGACGACCGTCGACTCCCGGCCCGTCGACCAGGAGCGGCCGACGCCGGACCGCTCCTGGCGGTCCGTGGCGGACCGCCTGCGCCGGAGCGAGACCGGCCGGATCTTCGGCGCACTGGTGATCCTCTGCGCGGTCTTCTCGATCCTGCGGCCACACGCCTTTCCGACCACGGCCAACCTCGTCAACATCGCGTCGGACGCGTCCGTCCTGCTCGTCCTGGCGGTCGGCGCCACGTACGTCATCCTCACCGCCGGTATCGACCTGTCGGTGAGCGGCGTGCTGGTCTTCGCGGGCGTCATCTCCGCGAAGGTCATGCAGGCGCTCGGCGGGCAGTCGGTCGGCGTCCTGCTGCTCGGCCTGCTCGCCGGCATGGTGGCCGGCCTGGCGTGGGGGCTGGTCAACGGCTTCCTGGTGGCGAAGGCACGGATCCCCGCCCTCATCGTCACGCTCGGCACGATGGGCGCCTCCCAGGGCGCCGCGCTGCTCATCACGAACGGCGTGGACGTACGAGACGTGCCGTTCAACCTCGTCCTCAGCGTGGGCTCCGGCACGGTCGCCGGGGTGCCCTGGCTCGTGGTGATCGCCCTTGCCATGGCGGTGATCGGTGGGATCGTCCTGTCGCAGACGCGGTTCGGCCGCTACACCTACGCGGCCGGTTCGAACCGGGAGGCACTGCGCCGTACGGGCGTGGCCGCCTCCCGCCACCTCATCAAGGTGTACGCCGTCGCGGGCCTGCTGGCAGGCCTCGCCGGATACCTGTCACTGGCGCGCTTCGCCACGACGACGCTCGGCGGCCACGCCACCGACAACCTCTCCACCATCGCGGCGGTGGTGATCGGCGGCACGAGCCTGTTCGGCGGCCGCGGAACCATGATCGGCACCGTCATCGGCGTCTTCATCCCCACCGTGCTGCAGAACGGCTTCGTCGTGCTCGGCGTCCAGGCGTTCTGGCAGCAGGTCGCGGTCGGCGTGGTGCTGATCGCCGCCGTCTACCTCGACCAGATGCGACGGGCCGCCCGAGAACGGCCCTAGATAATTCAGGAGGAACCATGCGGACCATCACGTGGCTCGGAGCCGGGGCGGCACTGGCGCTCGGCCTGTCCGCCTGCAGCAGCGGCGGAGCCGGGGCCGGCACGACCGGCGGGAGCATCAAGGGCAAGACGATCTCCTTCGTCCCCGGCGTCTCCGGCGACAGCTTCTACATCACGATGCAGTGCGGCATCCAGGCCGAGGCCGCCAAGAGCGGCCTCAAGGTGGACATGCAGGCGCCGCAGCAGTTCGACGCGTCGCTGCAGACCCCGATCGTCAACGGTGTCATCGCCAAGAAGCCGGCCGGGATGCTCATCGCACCGACCGACGCGAAGGCGATGGTGCCGCCGCTGCTGCGGGCCAAGCAGGCCGGCATCAAGATCGGCCTGGTCGACACCAAGCTCGCGCAGGACGGCCTCGCGGAGTCCAGCGTGTCGACCGACAACCGCGCGGGCGGCGCCGCGGCCGCGGACGCCCTGGCCAAGCTCATCGGCCAGAAGGGGAAGGTGCTGGTGATCGCTTTCAAGGCGGGCGCCTCCACCTCGGACGACCGGCAGCACGGCTTCGAAGAGCAGATCAAGAAGTACCCGAACATCAAGTACCTGGGCGCGCAGGTCAACGACAACAGCCCGGCCAAGGCCACGTCGATCGTCACCGCCACCCTGGCGGCCAACCCCGACCTGACCGGCGTGTTCGCGACCAACCAGTTCGCCGCCGAGGGCGCCGCCACCGGGCTGCGCAACGCCGGAAAGCAGGACAAGGTCAAGGTCGTCGGCTTCGACGCGGGCCCCGTCCAGGTACAGCAGCTGCAGCGCGGTGACGTGCAGGCTCTCATCGCCCAGCAGCCGTACCAGATCGGCGTCCAGGCGGTCGACCAGCTCGTCGCGTCCCTGACCGGTCGTAAGCCCAACGCCGAAATCGGGACAACGACCACGACGATCACTAAGGATGTCTTGTCGAGCGAGACCGGCCGTCAGGCCGTCTACAAGACCTCTTGCTAGATCACCTGAGAAGGGAAGGGACCGACGGTGGAACCGACTGGTGATCCCGGCCGGCGAGCCGGACGTCCTCCGTACGCCGCGCAGCGCCGCCAGATCCTGCTCCAGACGCTGCGCAGCGCCGGACGTATCGACGTCACGGACATGGCCGACAGCCTCGATGTGTCGACCGAGACGATCCGCAAGGACCTCACCGAGCTCGAGCGCCAGGGGCTGCTGCACCGCGTGCACGGCGGGGCGGTGGCGGTGGAGGACCTGTCGTTCGAGCCGGCGGTCGCGGCCCGGACCGAGTACACCGACGAGAAGCACCGGATCGCGCGCGCGGCCCTGGCCGAGGTGCCCCTTGAGGGCGCCGTGTTGATCGACGCCGGGTCGACGACGGGCTGTCTCGCCGACGTGATGCCCGCCGACCGCGACCTGGCGGTGTTCACCAACACTCTGACGATCGCGCTGACGCTGGCCACCCGGCCGCGCCTGACCGTCCACACCCTCGGCGGGCGGGTGCGCAGCCGTACGTTCGCCGAGGTCGACAACTGGGCCGTCCGCGCCCTGTCGGAACTCCGCGTGGACGTGGCGTTCCTCGGCACCAACGGATTCACCGTCGACGACGGCCTGCGGACGCCGGACGAGTCCGAGGCGACGGTGAAGCGGCTGATGCTCAAGGTCGCCCGCCGCCGCGTCCTGCTCGCCGACCACAGCAAGCTCGGCCGGATCAGCCTCTTCAAGTACGGCGACCTGAGCGACATCGACCTTCTGATCACCGATGCCGGCATGCCCGACGCGGAGGTCCGCCGGCTTGAGGACGCGGGAGTGAAAGTGGTGCGCGCATGATCGTGACCGTCACGCCGAACCCGAGCGTGGACCGGACCCTCACCGTGGAGCGGCTGGAGCACGGCGCCGTCATGCGGGCCGGCAGCAGCTGGAGCGAGCCCAGCGGCAAAGGGGTCAATGTCGCCCTGGCCCTGTGCGGCCATGGATACGCGAGCCGCGCCGTCCTTCCCATCGGCGGCGTCGAGGGAGCGCGCCTGGAGACGATGCTGCGGGCTGCGGGGCTGGACTATGTCGCCGTCCCGATCGACGGGGAGATCCGCAGCAACGTCAGCGTCCTCGAACCGGACGGCACGGTCACCAAGGTGAACGAGCCCGGCCCGGAGCTGTCGGACGCCGAGTTGAAGGCCCTGATCGACGCGGTCGTCACGATCGGGGAGCGGGCAGAATGGATCGTCGGCTGCGGGAGCCTCCCGGTCGGCGCACCCGCCGGCTTCTACGCCGAGCTGGTGGGCGCCGCCCGCCGTACCCCGGCCCGTATCGCCGTGGACGGCTCGGGACCGCCGCTCGCCGCCGTGCTGGCGGCCGGACCGGACCTGATCAAACCGAACGTCCACGAGCTCGCCGAGGCGGCGGCCGGCCGGTCGAGACCCTGGGCGACGCCCTCGCCGCAGCCCATGACCTGCGGAAACGGGGCGCGCGGTCGGTCCTGGCCAGTCTCGGGGCGGACGGTGCGGTGCTCGTCGACGAGGACGGCGCCGTGCATGGAGAAGCGTACGTCGCGGAGACCCGGAGCACCGTCGGCGCGGGCGACGCCCTGCTGGCGGGATTCCTGGCGGCCGGGGGGAAGGGACCGGAGGCGCTGCGGTCCGCGCTCGGCTGGTCGGCCGCCGCCGTACGGCAGCCGGGCACCGTGCTGCGAACCGACGACGAGGACCGCACCGGCGACGTCATCCTGCACGACCGCGTCGAGACCCGGCGCCGATTGCACCACTCGTGACGGATTCCTGCTCCCGATGACGCTCTTCGCCTGAGCACGACCCGGGCGGACGGGCAGACGGCGTCGGCTCCGGGTCGACGACGCCCACGCCGGCGGGCTGCCGGTGACCCTTGCCATCCGGATCGCCGTTTACATACCGTCTGGTCGGTATGCGCGTCGCTCGAACGTCCGGCCGGACCGAGGGAGGCTCAGGTGAGCGAAGCGGACGATCAAGGGACCTCTAGCGGGCCGGAGGACTGGACGCCCGAGGTCGAAGAGATCCGCCATCGCCGGTCGCTGGCGCGGCGCATGGGCGGGCCGTCGAAGGTGCGGCGCCAGCACGAGTCGGGCCGGCTCACCGTACGGGAACGCGTCGACCGGCTCGTCGATCCGGGCAGCTTCGCTGAGATCGGGGCGCTGACCGGCTTCGCCGGCCACGCCGACGACGGCCGGCTCACCTCATTCCTGCCGGCGAACTTCGTCGCCGGTACCGCGCGCGTCGACGGGCGTCCCGTGCTGCTCGGCGCGGACGACTTCACCGTGCGCGGCGGCTCGGGTGACGCGGCGATCCACGCCAAGCAGATCTACGCGGAGGAGTACGCCGGGCGGATGCGCCTGCCGATCATCCGGCTGCTGGACGGCGCGAGCGGCGGCGGCAGCGTCAAGATGGCCCAGGAGGCGGGCTACAGCTATCTTCCGGTCAATCCGGCGTGGGACGCCGTGGTCGGCAACCTCTCGCTCGTTCCGGTCGTGGCGGCGTGCCTGGGCCCGACGGTCGGGTTGGGCGCGGCACGCCTGGTCATGTCCCATCTGGCCGTCATGGTCGAGGGCATCGGCCAGCTGTTCACCGCCGGGCCGCCCGTCGTTCGCGGCGGGACCGGCGAGGACCTCACGAAGGAGGAGCTCGGCGGGGCGGCCGTCCACCGCCGCAACGGCACGATCGAGCGGTTCGTGGCGACCGAGGAGGACGCCTTCGCCGTCATCCGCGGCTTCCTGGGGTACCTGCCGGGCAGCGTGTACGAGCTGCCGCCGGTGGTCCCCTCCGGCGATCCGGCCGATCGCCGCGAGGAGTCGCTGCTGAGTGCGGTTCCGCGTGACGCCCGGCGCCCGTACCGGGTCGGGCCGATCATGGAAGCGATCTTCGATCGTGGATCGGTGTTCCGCTACGCGGAGTACGGCGGCGCGACCGTCACCGCGCTCGCCCGGCTCGACGGCCATCCCGTCGGCGTCCTCGCCACCGACCCGTACCGGGGCACCACCATGTCGGTCGAGGGCGCCCAGGCGATCACGCGCCTCGTCGACCTGTGCGAGACGTTCCACCTCCCGATCGTCAGCCTCACCGACCAGGGCGGCATGACGATCGGACGGGTCGCCGAGGAGCGCGGCACGATCCGGGCAGGCGCCCGCGCCATCACGGCCGTCTACCAGGCGCGAGTGCCACAGGCGGAGCTGATCCTGCGCCGGGTGTACGGCGTCGGCGGCGCCGGGATCGTCAACCGGCACCAGGCCGGCCGGAGCTGGGCCTGGCCGTCGGGCGACTGGGGCTCGCTGCCGCTCCAGGGCGGGATCGCGGCGGCGTTCCGCGCGCAGCTCGAACAGGCCGAGGACCCGGAGGCCGAGATCGAACGGATCCGGCGGACGCTCGCCGCGATCGCCTCGCCGTTCCGTACCGCCGAGCGGTTCGGCGTCCAGGACCTGATCGACCCGCGCGACAGCAGGCCACTGCTGTGCGCCTGGGTGCGCGACGCGTACCGGATCCTGCCCGAGCTCACCGGCCCGCCCTCCTTCGGGACCCGTCCTTAGGCCCCCGGGCGCCGGCAAGCCCGGTCGATTACTCTGCGGGCATCCCGGTAGTCCCCATGGCCGCGCCGCTCAGGGAGTAGAGCATGTCCGTCGACGGAGATCTGAGCGGCCTGGTCGGTGACCGGCCGGCGAAGTCGATGCCGGGACGCGGGCGCTGGTCGGCCTGGTGCTGCGGGGCGTTCGGGCTGTCGGTCGCCGCTGTCGCCGGCTCGACCGGGCCGGGCGGCCTTGTCACGCTGGCCGTCCTGCCGGTCGCGCAGCTCGTCGTCTTCGCTCTCGGGCCGGCCATCCGGGCGGTCCGGCTACGGCAGCTGCTGGGGGACGGCCGCTACCGTACGGTCCCCGCGGACGCCGTCGGTGCGGCCGTTCTGAGTGCCGTCACGCCGAGCGGAGTGCGCCGGGTGACCGTGCGGGTGGGCTCCGTTGGAGGGTTCACGCGCAGTTTCCGCGCCGGCGGGCATGCGATCCTGCTCGTCCACGAGAGCCTTCCGCTCCGGCCGGAGGCCGCCCGATTCATGGTCGCCCACGAGTGCGCTCATCTGGCGCGGTACGACCAGGTCCGGCGGCCGGCCACGACGATGTCGCTCCTCATCTGCTGGATCGCCCTCGCGGCGATCTGGCCGCCGGCCGCCGTGATCGGAGCGGCGGCGGTCGTCGTGGCCGTCGCCGTGCTCAACCGGGCCATGGAGCTGGACTGTGACCGGCTGGGCGCCCGCTGGGCCGGGACGGCAGCGGCCGAGCAGGCGTTCTCGCTCATCGAGGCCGCACACCGGCGTACTCCCCGGAACCCGATCCGGACCTTCCGGTCGCTGCTCACGTATCCCTCGCCGAGCCGCCGACGTGCGGTCTGCCGAGCCGACCGGGGCCGGTGACCGTCATTCGCCTGGGCCGTCCTCCTGCAGGCGGGCGGCCTCTTCGGCCTCGCGCTGCCGCAGAACCGTCAGGCGGCGGGTGAGCTCGTCGACGGGGACGGTGTCGGCGGCCACTGCCGCGTACAGCGTCTCCAGGTTCGGATAGCCCAGTTCGGCGCCCAGTTGCAGCATCGTGCCGTCACCCTCCAGGTCCAGGACGTTCTCCCCGCGGGCGGCGAGCGCGTCGGCGACCAGCCGCCGTCCGGCGAGCCCGGTGGTCTCGGTGTGCTGGTCGGCGAGCCACTGGGCGATGTGGACGCGGGCGTGTCCGGTGCGGGCGGATTCCAGCCACACCTCGGGCGGGCCGGACCCGGCCTCGCCCGCGGTGAGGATCTCCACCACCTGACCGTCTTCGAGCGGCGCCGTCATCGGGGACAGGCGCCCGTTGGCGAGAGCGCCGACGGCGCGGTGGCCGGTGTCGGTGTCGAGCGCGTAGGCGAAGTCGATGGCGGTCGCGCCGGCCGGGAGCGGGACGACGTCCCCGGCCTGGGTGAAGGTCACGATCCCGGCGCTGCGCAGGTCCACCCGCAGGCTGTCGAGGAACTCCGCCGAGGGGGCGTGCGCCTGCCAGGCGAGCAGGTTCCGCAGCCACTGCAGGTCGGCCCGGTGCGCGGCCTGGCGGGCGTGGGTGCCGGACGCCTGGGCGGCGTCCTGGATCTGGCTGATGATGCCGTACTCGGCGATCCGGTGCATCTGCGGAGTGCGGACCGCCAGCTCCAGGACCTCGCCACCGCCGGTGACCACCGACGTGTGCAGCGACTGGTACATGTTGTACTTCGGCAGCGCGATGAAGTCCTTCATCCGGCCCGGCATCGGCCGCCACAGCCCATGGATCGCCCCGAGCGCGACGTAGCAGTCGGCGGCGTCGCCGTCGACGAGCACGGTGAGCCGCGCCGCCTCGCCCATCCGAGGCGGATCGGCCGGGCCGATCGGCGGCGTGCGGCCGTCCTGGTGCAGGGAGTACAGGTGCCGGTCCCGGGAGACCACCCGTGCTTTCAAGCGCGCGGCGGTGAGGGCCTCGCGCAGCTGTTCGAGCAGCGGGTCGAGCCGGGCGGCGCGGTCGGTGGCGCTGCCGGCGACCGCGTCACGGGTGCGCTCGTACCCCTCCGGGTGCAGGCACGCGAAGGCGACGTCCTCCATCTCGCGCTTGAACACGTAGATGCCCAGCCGTTCGGCGAACGGCACGAACAACTCCAGGGACGCCCGAGCGATCCGCCGGCGCTTGTCCGGCTTCGAATGGAACCGCAGGGTCCGCAGGTTGTGCACCCGATCGGCGAGTTTGATCACCAGGACACGGAGGTCGTCGGCGGCCGCCAGGATGATCTTCCGGAACGTCTCGGCCTCCGCCCGGTCGCCCCACTTGGAGCCGTCCAGCTTGGTCACGCCGTCGACCAGGACGGCGACCTCCTCGCCGAACTCGGCGTGCACCTGGCCCAGCGTCAGGTCGGTGTCCTCGACCGTGTCGTGCAGCAGCGCGGCGGCCAGGGTGGTGGTGTCCATGCCCAGATCGGCCAGGATGAGCGCGACCGCGAGCGGATGCGTCACGTACGGCGCACCGGACTTACGGGTCTGCCCGCGGTGGTACCGCTCGGCCACCGTGTAGGCGTACCGCAACCGCCGTACGTCGGCCTTGGGGAAGTGCGCCCTGTGCGCGGCGACCAGCGGATCGGCCGCGAGATCCTCACGGTCCCGGCGGAAGAACCCCGCCGGGTCGGTCAATTGGCTTAACCGGCAGAGGCGGTGGGCACGGCGCGGACCGCCGGCCGTCGCCGCCTTGCCGATCGACTCCTCACCCATCCGCCCGCCCTCGCCGATGCTCGGTCCTCCGCATCATCCAACACGCCTTCGCCGCGGCGCGCCTCCCCTTCACCCGATACCCGCCGGCGCGGCCGTGATTCCCTGGGCGTGGCAGCGCGGCATGACCGCCCCCGGCATGATGATGAGCGTGAGCGACAAGGTCTCCGAAGTGATGAGCGCGAGTGATGAGATCGCGGCGGCCGTCGCGGGCGACGAGCCGGCGTTCGCCGCCCTGACCGAGCGGCACCGGCGGGAGCTACACGTCCACTGTTACCGGATGCTGGCCTCCTTCGACGAGGCGGAGGACGCCGTGCAGGAGACGTTCCTGCGGGCGTGGCGGGGCAGAGAGGGTTTCGACGGCAGCACGCTGTTCCGCGCCTGGCTCTACCGGATCGCGACCAACGTCTGCCTCGACCAGCTCCGGCGCGGATCACGCCGTACGGCCGTGTCCTCCTTCGCCGAGGTGCCGTGGCTGCAGCCGTACCCGGACGGCCTGCTCGACGAGGCCGCGCCCGCCGATGAGGGGCCCGACGCGGTCGCCGTCGAGCGGGAGACGATCGAGCTGGCGTTCGTCGCGGCCCTGCAGGCGCTGCCACCGCGACAGCGCGCGACGTTCATCGCCCGCGACGTGCTCGGCAGGTCGGCGGCGGAGACGGCGGAGCTGATGGACACGAGTGTCGCGTCGGCCAACAGCGCGCTGCAGCGGGCTCGTGCCACGATGCAGCGGCAGCTGCCGGCGCGACGTAGCGAGTGGTCCGCGGGGGAGCTCAGCGGGACGGAACGCGCCTTGCTCGAGCGGTTCATCGACGCGCACGAGCGGTGCGACGCCGCCGCGGCGATCGCGATCGCGTCCGAGGACCTGCGTATCACGATGCCGCCGCACCCCGTCTGCTACGAGGGCCTGGCGGCGATCGCGCCGCTGCTCGAGCGGGCGTTCGGGGAGGACCGCGAGGGCGACTGGCGTCTCGTCGCGACGTCGGCCAATCGGATGCCGACCGCCGCGAGCTACCTGCGCCGGCCGGGCGACTCGGAGTACCGGGCGTTCAAGTTCGACGTCCTGCGGGTCGAGGACGGCCGGATCAGGGAGATCACGACGTTCGGCCCGGCGCTGTTCCAGGCCTTCGGTCTCCCGCCCACGTTGTGATGGCACCGAGCGGTTCCGGTGGACCCTGGTCTCCGTACGGCTGAAGGAGAGGACCGGGACGACCACGGCGCCGTCCCGCCAGTGGCGGGACGGCGCCGTGGAGCGGCCCAGGTCAGATGCCCGGCAGTTTGTGCGGAGAGCGGCGCAGGTAGACGGCCCAGGTCACGACGAGGCAGAGGACGTAGAAGGCGATGAAGCCGATGTACGCCGCGTTCCCCGTCTTGTAGGTCAGGAAGGACTGGCGAAACGCGATGTTCACTAGCACGCCGCCGAACGCGCCGACGGAGGCCGCGATGCCGATCAGGCCGCCGGACAGGCGGCGTGCCTCAGCTTCGTGTGTTGCCGCGTCTCCGCCCTCGGTGATCCGCAGCTTCGCCTTCGCCCGGAAGATCGCGGGGATCATCTTGTAGGTCGAGCCGTTGCCGATGCCGCTGAAGACGAATAGGAGGACGAAGCCGGCCACGAACAGGGGGAGCGACTTCTGGATCGACGCGGTGAGCACGAGCGCGGCGCTGAGCGCCATGGCCGCGAAGTTCCAGAAGGTCACCTTCGCGCCGCCGATCCGATCCGCCAGCCGGCCACCGATCGGCCTGATCATCGACCCCAGCAATGGGCCGAGGAAGGTCAGGTAGGCCGCCTTGACCGGGGTGTCGAAGTCGGCCTTGAACTGGACCACCAGCACCTGCCCGAAGGCGAAGCCGAATCCGATGAACGAACCGAAGGTGCCGATGTACAGGAGTGACATGACCCAGGTGTGACCATCCTTGCAGGCGTCCCTCATCGCCCGCTTGTCATTGGTCATGTTGGCAAGGTTGTCCATGTACAGCGCGGCGCCGAGGGCGGCGAGCACGATCAGCGGGATGTAGACGCCGACGACGAGCCGCGGGTGGTCCTTACCGGCGGTGGCGAGAACGAGCAGGCCGACGAGTTGGACGATCGCGACGCCGACGTTGCCGCCACCCGCGTTCAGTCCCAGCGCCCATCCCTTGAGCCGCTGCGGGTAGAAGGCGTTGATGTTGGCCATTGAAGAGGCGAAGTTCCCGCCGCCGACTCCCGCGATCGTGGCGGTGATCAGGAGCGTCGAATAGGAGACGCCGGGCTTGACGACGATGGCGGCCAGCACGGCGGGCACCAGCAGCAGGCTCGCGCTGAAGACCGTCCAGTTGCGGCCGCCGAACTTCGCGACGGCGAAGGTGTACGGCAGGCGCAGCGCCGCTCCGACGGCCGTTGGAAGCGTCGTGAGCAGGAATTTCCCGGCCGGATCGATGTGGTACGCGGGGCCGAGGAACAGGACCATCACCGACCAGAGCGACCACACCGAGAACCCGATGTGCTCGGAGAAGATCGAGAAGATGAGGTTGCGCCGTGCGACCTTGGCCCCGGCCACCTTCCAGAAGTCGTGGTCCTCCGGTTGCCAGTCCGCGATCCACCGGCGCCCGGCGGTGCCGGTGCCGGGATGGCTTTGTTCGATGGTCGTCATTCGGGTTCCTCCTGGCTGGGGTGCTGTGCCGAAGCTAGGAGCAGCCCGTTTCCTCGGTGTGTGTCGCGTAATGCGGCAGTGATAACTTCCCTGCACCCGATGCGGGGCTCGTTGTGAGAACATGTCCGCCGCACCGCAGGTCAGAGGCCTCGGTGAAGTGCTTGTTGCGGGCCGGTAACACGAGGGACGTCGTCGCGAAACGCCCCAACCGCACGATCGAGGCATGTCGCCCACCCCTACGCACTGTCCGTACTGCGCACTGCAGTGCGGGATGCTCGTCGGCCCCGGCACGATCGCGCCGCGCGACGACATCCCCGCGAACGGTGGTGCCGGTGGAGCACTGTGCCAGAAGGGGTGGACGGCGGGGGAGCTGCTCACCGCCCCGGACCGGCTGACCGTCCCGCTCATGCGGGCGCACCGTGACGCCCCTCTGGAGCCGGTGTCCTGGGACGCCGCGCTGGACCGGATCGCGGCCGAGATCCGCCGGATCCAGTGCGCGTACGGGGACGAGGCCGTGGCGGTCTTCGGCGGCGGCGGGCTGACCAACGAGAAGGCCTACCAGCTCGGCAAGTTCGCCCGGGTGGCGTTGCGCACGCCGAACATCGACTACAACGGCCGCTTCTGCATGTCCTCGGCGGCCGCCGCGCAGAACCGCGCGTTCGGCATGGACCGGGGGCTGCCCGTGCCGATCACCGACATCGCCGCCGCGGACACGATCCTGCTGGCCGGCGGCAACGTCGCCGAGACGATGCCGCCGTTCGTCCGGCACCTGATCGCCCAGCGCGAACGCGGCGGGAAGCTGATCGTCGTCGACCCGCGGGAGACCGCGACGGCCCGCCGCGCCGACCTGCACCTGCAGGTCACGCCGGGCACCGACCTGGCCCTGGCCAACGGGCTGCTGCACCTGGCGATCACCGAGGGGCTGATCGACAAGGCGTACCTCGACGAGCGCACCACGGGGTTCGAGACGGTCCGCACCGTGATCAACGGGTACTGGCCAGACCGCGTCGAACGGATCACCGGCGTGCCGGTGCCGAAGATGCGCGAGGCCGTGCGCCTGCTCGGCGACGCCGCGAACGCGCTCATCCTCACCGCGCGCGGCGCCGAACAGCACGCCACCGGCACCGACACGGTCACCGCCTTCATCAACCTGGCGCTGGCGCTCGGCCTGCCGGGGCGCCCCGGGTCCGCATTCGGCTGCCTGACCGGGCAGGGCAACGGCCAGGGCGGCCGGGAACACGGGCAGAAGGCCGACCAGCTGCCGGGCTACCGGAAGATCGACGACCCGGCGGCACGCGAGCACGTCGCCCGGGTCTGGGGGATCGACCCGGACGACCTGCCGGGACCCGGGCTGTCGGCCACCGAGCTCCTGGGCGCCCTGGGCACGCCCGGTGGACCGCGCGCCCTGCTGCTGTTCGGCTCCAACCCCGTGGTGTCGGCCCCGGACGCGAGCCGGATCGAGGAACGCCTCGCGGCCCTCGACCTCCTCGTCGTGGCCGACTTCGTGCCGTCCGAGACCGCCGCGCGCGCCGATGTCGTGCTGCCGACGGCGCAGTGGGCGGAGGAGACCGGCACGATCACCAACCTGGAAGGCCGCGTGCTCCTGCGCCGCGCGGCAGTGCCGAGGCCGCCGCAGGTCCGCGGCGACCTGGACATCCTGGCCGCGCTCGCCGAGCGCCTCAAAGCGCCCGGCCGGTTCAGTGCCGAACCGGCCGAGGTGTTCGACGAGCTGCGCGCGGCCAGCGCGGGCGGGCTCGCCGACTACTCCGGCATCACGTACGAGCGCATCGTCGCCGAGACCGGGGTCTTCTGGCCCTGCCCCGGCGAGGGCCACCCGGGGACGCCGCGCGTCTTCCTGGACCGGTTCGCCACCCCGGACGGGCGAGCCCGGCTCGTCCCTGTCGAACACCGGGGCCCCGCCGAGGACATCAGCCCCGACTATCCCGTCTACCTCACGACCGGGCGGGTGCTCGCGCACTACCAGAGCGGCGCGCAGACCCGGCGGATACGCGCGCTGGTGGACGCGGCCCCCGAGGCGTACGTGGAGATCCATCCCGACCTGGCCGAACGCCTCGGCATCGAGGAGGGGGCCGAGATCCGCGTCACCAGCCGGCGCGGAGCCGCCGTCGCCAAGGCGCGGTTCAGCAGGGCGATCCGGCGCGACACCGTGTTCATGCCGTTCCACTGGGCCGGACCCGCACGCGCCAACCTGCTCACCAACCCGGCACTCGATCCGACCTCCCGGATGCCGGAGTTCAAAGTCTGCGCCGTCCGACTGGAGAAGCCGTGAAGAAGAGAATCGTGGTCGTCGGCAACGGGATGGCGGGCTCCCGGCTCGTCTCCGAGCTGCGGGCCCGCGACCGGGAACCGCGGATCACCGTGTTCGGGGCCGAGGCCGCGCAGCCGTACAACCGGGTGCTGCTGTCGAACGTCCTGGCCGGCATCGCCGCGCCCGGCGACATCGGCCTGACCGATCCGGGGTGGTACGCCGCGAACGACGTCGACGCCCGGCTCGGGGAGGAGGTCGTCGCGATCGACCGGCGGCGCAAGACGGTGACCTCGGCCGACGGGACCGTCACCCCGTACGACACGCTCGTGCTCGCCACCGGCAGCGCCCCGGTCGTGCCGCCGCTGCCCGGGCTGGACGCGGGCGGCGTCGTCGCCTTCCGCACGCTCGACGACTGCCGGGACATCATGGGCCTCGCGGACGACGCCGAGTCGGCGGTCGTCGTCGGCGGTGGGCTGCTCGGCCTCGAGGCGGCCCGCGGGCTGGCCGGGCGCGGGCTGCGGGTCACCGTCGTCCACCTCGCCGGGCACCTGATGGAGCGGCAGCTGGACGCCGAGGCCGGTGGCGTGCTGCAGCGCACGATCGGGGATCTCGGGGTCCGTACGCTCGTCGGGGCGCGGCTGACCGGGGCGCGGGCCGAGGACGGGCGCGTCACCGGGGTCGAGCTCGATGACGGCACGGTGCTGCCCGCCGACCTGGTGGTGCTGGCCTGCGGCATCCGCCCCGAGACCGGGCTCGCGCGGGCGGCGGGCCTCACCGTGGACCGTGGCGTGGTCGTCGACGACCGGCTCCGGTCGGTCGACGACCCCGACGTCCACGCGATCGGGGAGTGCGCGCAGCACCAGGGCACGGTGTACGGGCTGGTCGCGCCGGCGTGGGAGCAGGCCAGAATCCTCGCCGACCTGCTCACCGGCGGCGACGCCCGGTACGAGGGCTCGCGGCAGGTCACCCGGCTGAAGGCGGCCGGGATCGAGCTGGCCGCCATGGGCGAGACCGCGCTCGGCGACGACGAGGCCGAGGTCGTCCGCTTCGCCGACCCGACGCGCGGCACGTACAAGAAGGTCGTCATCAGGGACGACCGCCTCATCGGCGCGATCCTCATCGGCGAGACGACCACGGCGGGGCTGCTGACCCAGCTGTACGACCGCGCGGCGCCCGTGCCGTCCGACCGCCTGGGCCTGCTCTTCCACGGGCTGAACCCGGTCACGCCCGCCGAGACACCTGTGCGCATGCCGGACGCGGCGACGATCTGCGCGTGCAACAACGTCAGCAAGGGGCGGATCCGCGCCTGCTGGGAGGCGGGCGGGCGCGACGTCGCCGACGTCGCCGCCGAGACCCGCGCCACCACCGGCTGCGGCGGCTGCCGCGACACCGTCGCGGGCATCCTCGAGTGGCTCGGTACCCAGGAGGTGACGTCTCCCACCAGGTCAGGCCGTACGTGAGCGGCTTGTAGCACAGCGGTAACAAGCGGGACGCAGACGCGAAACGCCTGATCGTCAAGATCGAGGTCAAGCGCGTCGGGGAGGATTGAATCGGATGACTGGCCGTCTTGTCGTCGTAGGGCACGGTCCGGCGGCACATCGCCTCGTCGAGGCGCTGCGGGAGCGCGACTCCGCCGACCGGTGGCAGATCACCGTCGTGGGCGAGGAGCCCCGTACGGCGTACGACCGGGTGGCGCTGACGTCCTACCTCACCGAGGACGCCGATCTCGGCTACCCGGCCCACGACGAGAGCGTGACCGTACGGACCGGGGAGCGGGTCGCCGCGATCGACCGGACCGCGCGCACCGTCACCACGGACGCGGGGGAGACCCTGCCGTACGACGCGCTGGTGCTGGCGACGGGGTCGGTGCCGTTCGTGCCGCCGGTGCCCGGCGCCGAGCACGCCTTCGTCTACCGGACGATCGAGGACCTGGACGCGCTGCGCGCCGCGGCCGGAAGCACCTCGGCCGAAAGCGGCGACCTTACTATGTCAAGGCCGCGGGCCGGTGTGGTCATCGGCGGTGGGCTGCTCGGCCTGGAGGCCGCTCGCGCGCTGCAGGGGCTCGGCATGGACACCCACGTCGTCGAAGTGGCGCCCTGGCTGATGCCGCGCCAGCTCGACGAAGGCGGCGGCGCGATGCTGCGCCGCCACATCGAGGCCCTCGGCATGACCGTGCACGCCGGCGCCGGAATCGAGCGCATCGAGCCCGGGGTCGTGCGCCTCGCCGGGGACGTCGTCCTGGACGCCGGCGTCGTCGTCTTCTCGGCGGGCATCCGCCCGCGCGACGACCTCGCCCGCGCGGCCGGCCTGCCGGTGGGGGAGCGCGGCGGCATCGTCGTCGACGACACCTGCCGCACCGAGGACCCTCACATCTTCGCGATCGGCGAGTGCGCGCTCATCGGCGGCATGGTCTACGGCCTGGTCGGGCCGTGCTTCACCATGGCCGAGGTCGTCGCGGACCGGCTCCTGGACGGGGAGGCGCGGTTCACCGGCGCCGACCTGTCGACCCAGCTCAAGCTCATGGGCGTCGACGTCGCCAGCTTCGGCGACCCGTCCGCCGACGCCCTCGACGTGATCTACACCGACCCGGTCGCCGGGATCTACAAGCGCCTCGTCGTCAGCGACGACGCGCAGACCCTCCTCGGCGGCGTGCTCGTCGGCGACGCCTCGTCCTACCCGACCCTGCGCGCGTTCGTCGGCGCGAAACTGCCCGGGACACCCGAGCAGGCGCTGTTCGGCGGCACCGAGGCGGCGGGCGGCGCGCTGCCGGAGTCGACGGTCATCTGCAGCTGCAACAACGTGACGGCCGGGGCCATCCGCTGCGCGATCGCCGACGAGAAGCTCACCGACGTCGGGGCGGTGAAGTCGTGCACGAAGGCCGGCACCGGCTGCGGCAGCTGCGTGCCGCTGGTGAAGAAGATCCTCGACGCGGAGCTGACCGCCGCGGGCATCGAGGTCAGCAAGGCGCTGTGCGAGCACTTCGACCACAGCCGCGCGGAACTGTTCGACATCATCCGGGTGCGCGGCATCACGACCTTCTCCCAGCTGATCACCGAGCACGGGCGCGGGCGCGGCTGCGACATCTGCAAGCCGGCGGTCGCCTCGATCCTGGCCAGCCTCGGCAACGGCCACATCCTCGACGGCGAGCAGGCCGGCCTGCAGGACACCAACGACCGGTTCCTCGCCAACATGCAGAAGAACGGCACCTACTCGGTCGTGCCCCGCATCCCCGGCGGGGAGATCACGCCGGAGCGGCTGATCGTCATCGGCGAGGTCGCCCGGGAGTTCGGCCTCTACACCAAGATCACCGGTGGGCAGCGGATCGACCTGTTCGGGGCCCGTGTCGAGCAGCTTCCGCACATCTGGAAGAAGCTGATCGACGCCGGCTTCGAATCCGGCCACGCGTACGGCAAGGCGCTGCGCACGGTGAAGTCCTGCGTCGGCTCGACGTGGTGCCGGTACGGCGTCCAGGACTCGGTCGGCCTGGCGATCCGCCTCGAGCTGCGCTATCGCGGCCTGCGTGCCCCGCACAAGATCAAGTCGGCGGTGTCCGGGTGCGCCCGCGAGTGCGCCGAGGCCCAGAGCAAGGACTTCGGGATCATCGCCACCGAGAAGGGCTGGAACCTCTACGTCGCCGGCAACGGCGGGATGCGGCCGCGCCACGCGGACCTGTTCGCCAGTGACCTGGACGAGGAGACGCTCCTCCGCTACATCGACCGGTTCCTGATGTTCTACATCCGCACCGGCGACCGGCTGCAGCGCACCGCGTCCTGGCTGGAGAGCCTCGACGGCGGCCTCGACTACCTGCGCGAAGTGATCATCGAGGACAGCCTCGGCATCTGCGCGGAGCTGGACGCCGCGATGGAGCGGCACGTGGAGGGCTACTCCGACGAGTGGCGGGCGATCCTCGATGACCCCGACAAGCTGCGCCGCTTCGTCTCGTTCGTCAATGCGCCGGGCACGCCCGATCCGAGCATCGTCTTCGAGCCCGAGCGCGACCAGATCAAGCCGGCCATGGCGGAGGTGACCCCGTGACCGACGCGGGGCCACGTCCGGAGATCGCGGAATGAAGGGAGCACTCGATGACCGAGATCTGTGAGGCGCCGGCGGCCACCGCCACGCTGACCGCGACACGCTGGACCCCGGTGTGCGACTACGACGACCTGCAGCCCGAGCGCGGCGTCTGCGCGCTCGTCGGCGGCACCCAGGTCGCGATCTTCCGCACCCACGACGGTGAGCTGTACGCGCTGTCCAATCACGACCCGTTCAGCGCGGCGAACGTCCTGGCGTGGGGGATCGTCGGGTGCCGCGGCGGGCGGCCCACCGTGGCGTCCCCGATGTACAAGCAGGTGTTCGACCTGGCCACGGGCCGCTGCCTGGACGAGCCCGAGGTCTCGGTGCGGACCTACCGAATACGGCGTAGCGGCGGCCGCGTGGAGGTGGCCGAGTCGTGAAGGACGAGCCACTGGCCGGATTCACGGTGGGCGTGACGGCGGCGCGGCGTCACGAGGAGCTGTCCGCGCTGCTGGAGCGCAAGGGCGCCCGCGTCGTGTACGCCCCCGCGATCCGGTTGGTGCCGCTCGCCGACGACGCCGAGCTGCTCGACGCGACCCGCGACATCCTCGCGGACCCGGTCGACGACGTGGTCGTCACGACCGGCATCGGCTTCCGCGCCTGGCTGGAGACGGCCGACGGCTGGGGGCTGCGCGACGACCTGATCAAGCGGCTCGCCGACGTGCGCATCCTGGCCCGGGGGCCGAAGGCCCGCGGGGCCGTGCGCGCCGCCGGGATGGCCGAGGCGTGGTCGCCGGAGTCGGAGAACTGCGATGAGGTCCTCCGCCACCTCCTGGAGGAGGACCTCCGGGGGCGCCGCATCGCGGTCCAGCTGTACGGCGAGCCGACACCCCACCTGACGGGCGCGCTCCGCCGCGCGGGCGCCGAGGTCGTGGAGATCCCGGTGTACCGCTGGTCCCGTACGGACGACCCGACGCCGCTGCGCCGGCTGGTCGGGCAGGCGGTCGCCGGCACCGTCGACGCGATCACGTTCACGAGCGCTCCGGCGGTGGCATCGACCCTGGCCGTCGCGGCCGAGGACACCCTCGAAGACCTCCTGCTGGAGGCCCTGCGCACCCAGGTGGTCGCCGCCTGCGTCGGGCCGGTCACCGCCGCGCCGCTGGAGGAGCGGGGCGTGGCGACGGTACGCCCCGAGCGCGCCCGCCTCGGCGCCCTGGTCCGGGCGCTCGCCGCCGAGCTCCCCGTCCGGCGGTCGAGGCGGATCGCCGTGAACGGCCACGCCCTCGAGCTGCGCGGCCACGCCGTGGTGATCGACGGGCAGCTCAGACCGATCGCGCCCGCCCCGATGGCGATCCTCCGCGCCCTCGCCCGCCGGCCAGGGCACGTCGTCTCACGCGCCGAGCTGTGCACGGTGCTGCCCAGCCGGTCCCTGCCGGGTGGAACGGGCCAGGGCCGCCCGCATCCGGACGAGCACGCCGTCGAGATGGCGGTGGCCCGGCTGCGCCGGGGACTGGGCCGCAACGGGCTCGTCGAGACCGTCGTCAAACGCGGCTACCGGCTGGCCTGCGACCCGCTCCGCACCGAGCCGGCCACGCTCGCCGGCGCCCCGGGGCCGGTATGACGCTGCTCGCCGTCGGGCACGGCACCCGGGACCCCGCCGGAGTCGCCGTCATCCGGGCCCTGCTCGACCGGGTGCGCGCCCTGCGCCCCGGCCTGACCGTCATCGAGTCCTACGCCGAGATCACCGCGCCGTCCCTGGAGGACGCGCTGACGGTGTTCCCGGCCGTCCCGGGTCCCGTGGTCGCGGTGCCGCTCATGCTCGGCCGCGGCTACCACGCTCTGGTCGACATCCCGGGCCGTGTCGGCCCCGACGTCACCGTCGCGGGGCCGTTGGGGCCGCATCCGCTGCTCGCCGGAGCCCTCGCAGACCGGCTGGGCATGGGCCGATACGCCGACGCGGTCGTGCTCGGCGCGGCCGGCACCTCCAGCCCGGAGGGACTGGCCGACGCCGCCTCCGCCGCGCACCTACTGGGCCGCCGCCTGCGCCGCCCCGTGGCGTACGGCCTCGCGGCCGGAGCCGGTCCCGAGCTGACCGCGGTCGTCCGCGGGCTGCGCGCTCAGGGCGCCCGCCGGATCGCGGTCGCGTCCTACCTGCTGGCCCCCGGCCACTTCCACGACCGTCTGGCGGCCGCCGGCGCCGACGTGGTCGCACCGCCCCTGGGCGTGCACGACGCGCTGGCGCGTGTCGTCCTCCGCCGCTACGACGAGGCGATGGCGGCCGTCGCCGCCGAGGCGAGGAGCCGGGACCGCCGAGCGGTCAGCCGCGCTGGATGAGGTCCGGCAATCGCGGTCCGTGCCCTCAACTCGGTATGGACCTGACAGAAACCGCTACGTAGCCTTGACCGTATTGGCCGCCGATCAAGGAGCGTTCATGGCCACGCCATCCGTGGTTCCCGACATCCTGTCCCCCGAATTCGTTGCAGACCCGTATTCGGCCTACCGCATGATGCTGGAAGAATCTCCTTTGATCAGGCAGGAGTCGAGCGGCGGTTACGTCATCTCACGCTATGAGGACGTGCAACGCGCCTTCCGGGATCCGGTCTTCACCACCGACAACTACGAGTGGCAGCTCGAGCCCGTGCACGGCCGGACCATTCTGCAGATGAGCGGCCGGGAGCACGCCGTGCACCGCGCGCTGGTGGCGCCGGCGTTCCGCGGAAATGAACTGCAGGAGAAATTCCTCCCGGTCATCGAGCGCAACTCCCGCGACCTGATCGAGCGCTTCGCCGACCGTGGAACCGTCGATCTGGTCGCGGAATTCACGACACGGTTCCCGATCAACGTCATCGCCGACATGCTCGGCCTCGACACGGCGGATCACGACCGGTTCCACCGGTGGTACACCGCCATCATCGCGGTCTTCGGCAACCTGGCGGGCGACCCGGAGGTGACGGCGGCCGGCGAGCGGACCCGCCGGGAGCTGGGCGAGTACCTCATTCCGATCATCCAGGAGCGCCGGGCGAACCCAGGGGACGACCTGCTGTCGACGCTCTGCGCCGCCGAGATCGACGGCACCAAGATGACCGACGACGACATCCGGGCCTTCTGCAGCCTGCTGCTCGCCGCGGGCGGCGAGACCACCGACCGCGCCATCTCCAGCCTCTTCCGGAATCTCCTCAAGCATCCCGACCAGCTCGCCGCCGTACGCCGCGACCGTACGCTCGTTCCGAAGGCGTTCGCCGAGACGCTGCGGTACACCCCGCCGGTGCACATGGTCATCCGCCAGGTGGCCGAGGACGTCACGCTCAGCGGCGGCACCGTGCCCGCCGGCGGCACCGTCGTGTGCGCGGTCGGCGCCGCCAACCGCGACCCCCGGCGCTACTCCCGCCCGGACGTGTTCGACGTCTTCCGCGACGATCTGGCGGCCTCAACGGCGTTCTCCGCCGCGGCCGACCACGTCGCCTTCGCCCTCGGTCGTCACTTCTGCGTCGGCGCCATGCTGGCCAAGACCGAGGTGGAGGTGGCGACGAACCACCTGCTGGACGCCATGGACGACATCGCGTTCCGAGACGGGGCCGCGCCGGCCGAGCAGGGGGTGTTCACCCGCGGCCTCGTGACACTTCCCCTGGTGTTCCGGCCGGTGACGGCCGGCGCCGCGGTGGAGGCGCCGGCCGTCACCGGCTGATCAGGCGGAGACGTACGTCGGGGTGAATCCCACTGGCAGCGAGACCAGGCCGCGCATCCAGACGGACGGCGACCATTCCAGGTCCTCGGCGTCCACCGCCAGCCGGAGGTCCGGAAGCCGGTCGAGGAGCACCTCGACCGCGGCCTGGCAGATCACCTCGGCGAGTTCCGGTGCCGGAATCGGGCACCGGTGCTCGCCGTAGCTGAACGACATCATGGCCTGGTTGCCGACCGTCACCTCGGACGCGGGGCGGACGTGCGGGTCGCTGTTGGCCGCCGCCAGGCCCAGGACGAGCAGGTCACCGGTGTTGATCTGCCGTCCGCCGAGCCGCACCGGCCGGGCGGCCCAGCGGCCCAGGTAGTTCTGCGTGGGGGTGTCCTCCCACAGCACCTCGTTGAGGGCCTGGCCGACGCTGCGCCGGCCACCCGAGATGTTCATGGAGAACCGGTCGTCGGTCAGCATCAGCCGGACGGTGTTGCCGATCCAGTACGCCATCGGCTGCTGCGCGGCGGTCATCACCAGGACCAGGTCGGCGATGAACTCGTCCTCCGTCAGGGCGGCGGGATGGTTCAGCACCCGCGTGACGAAGTCGGAGCCCGGCTGCTCGCGCTTGTGCGCCACCAGCCGCTGCATCGTCGCGACGATGCCCTGGTAGGCGTCCAGCGCGCCTTCGTCGCCGTTGACCGTGGTCATCATGTCCCGCAGCAGGCCCGGTGTCTCCGCCTCCGGCAGGCCGAAGATCTTGGCGACGGCGAGCAGCGGCAGCGGATGCGCGAACGCGGCCATCAGGTCGGCACCACCCGAGGCGGCGAACGTGTCGATCAGGTCGTCCGCGATCTTCTCGGACTGGTTCCGCAGGTCGAACTGGTCGACGGCGAACAGGCCGTCGCTGATCGCACCCGCCCGGCGCCGGTGCTCGTCGCCTTCCGCGAACAACGTGGAGGGCTGGAAGCCGACGAACGGCATCAGCGGCCAGTCGGGCGGGATGTTGTCCCATTCGTTCCAGCGGCGGGAGTCGCGGGCGAAGATGTCCGGGTTGCTCAGGACGTGACGGACCTCCCGGTAGTCGATCACGAACCAGGCGGGGACGTCTCCCTCGATCACCACGGGAACGACCGAGCCGTGCTCCTGCCGCATCTCGCGGTACAACTCCGACGGATTCCGCAAGAACTTCGGCCCGTACAAAGGCACGGCGCCGGAGTGGGCGGGACAGCCGCCCGAGGAAGCGTCGGCGGGGGCAGTGGCAGGTCGAGGGTCGGTCATGGCCATCTCCGATGATGCATTCAAGATCCGCCGGCGGCGCACGCCGACGCGATGTCACGGTTCGCGTACGGCAGACTACGATCAAGAGCCGCCGAGGGCCAGAGCTGCGGAGAATTCCACCGAAACCGCGTCTACCGGATGAATACCGGCCGGGCGCCTATGGCGGGCCGGGCGTCAGCGGCCGGTGGGCCGGGGCTCACCGCCGGCCCAGCGGTCACGGCAGGGCGGTCAGTGATGGCCGCCGGCGGCCCAGCGGTCATGGCTGCCTTCGCCGGGGAGACGAGCCAGGACCGTCGGACGGCGAGCCGCGCAGGATGACGTGCGGTGGCCGTCCCAGCTCGAGGAACATCTTCACGTCGTCGTAGCGCTCGTCGCCCACCTCGATGGTGTTCGGCAGCCGGCCCCACTCGCGGAAGCCGAGCCGCTCGTACAGCTCGATCGCGCCGTGGTTGTTGCCCCGCGCGCCGAGGATCAGCACCTCGATGCCGTTCGTGCGAGCGTCGTCGATGAGCGCCTCCAGGACGCGCCGGCCGAGCCCGAGTCCACGCGCCATCGGGTGGGCCATGACCTTCTGCACCTCCGCCTGATGGCGGAAGACGTCGGTGGTGCCGCGGCGCCACAGGCCGCCGGCGGCCACCTCGCCGTCGAGGATGGCGAGGGCCAGGGCGGCGTCGCCGGCGCGGGTGCGGTCGAGGACCTCGTCCAGCCACCGGTCGGTCTCCGACCGGTCGGGCGGGGTCAGCCAGCCGACGGCCCCGCCGAGCTCGACGACGGAGTGGATCATGCGGTGCAGGCCGGCGCGCAGGCGCTCGTCGGCGGCGGTCGGCCAGTGGATCTCGATGCGGGGGCTCACGGTCGCCCATTCTCCGCGGTGGCGTCGTAGGCCGCGCGGGCGGTGTGCACCTCCTCGATGTGGGTCTCGGCCCACGCCTTGGCCGCCTGGACGAGCGGCAGCAGGCTCACGCCGAGCGGGGTCAGCTCATAGTCGACGCGGACCGGCACCGACGGGGTGACGGTGCGGGTCACCATCCCGTCCCGCTCGAGCGCCCGCAGCGTCTGGGTGAGCATCTTCTGGCTCACGCCCGCGATGGTCCGGCCCAGGTCGCTGTAGCGCTGTGGGCCGTCGGCGAGCGCGTTGAGGATCAGGGTGACCCACTTGTCGCTGATCCGGTCCAGCAGGTCACGAGCGGGGCAGGCGGCCATGTACGCGTCATAGGCGACGCGGGCCTCGGCCCGTCGCTGGGCGGCGGTCTGGGTGGGCACGGCGCTCCCCTGGGTCTGTTACGCACTCCTAGGTACGTACTTACCGATGGAGAGTAGCGGCCCGTAGGTTCGCCGTGTCATGCCGATCCACGCACGCAGAGAGGACCACACCATGCGCGCGGTCATCGTTCGCTCCTACGGAGGTCCGGAGGTCCTGGAACTCGCCGAGGTCCCGGTCCTCGAGCCGGGCCCAGGGCAGGTCCGCATCCGGGTCCGTGCCGCCGCCGTCAACCCCGTGGACCTGGCCACCCGGGCCGGGTATCTCGTCCAAGGCGGGCTCATGGCGCCCCGGGACGTGACCGGTCTGGGCTGGGACGTCGCCGGCGTCGTCGACGCGGTCGGCCCGGCCGTGACCGGGTTCTCGTCGGAGGACGAGGTCATCGGGCTGTCCGACCGGCTCGACCTCGCCCTGGGCACGCACGCCGAGCAGGTCGTCCTGGACACGGCCGCGGTGGCACGAACGCCGGCCGGGTTGTCGCCGGAGGCGGCGGCCGCCCTCCCGCTGAACGTCCTCACCGCCGATCAGGCCCTGGACTTCCTGGATCTGCGGGCCGGGCAGACCCTGCTGGTCACCGGCGCGGCAGGGGCCGTGGGCGGGTTCGCCACCGAGCTGGCGGCGCTGCGCGGGATCCGCGTCGTCGCGGTCGCCGGAGCGCAGGACGAGGAACTCGTCCGCGGCCTGGGCGCCGAGATCTTCGTGCCCCGCACGCGCGAGCTGTCGGCGGCCGTCCGCTCCGCCGTGCCCGGCGGCGTCGACGCCGCACTGGACGCGGCCGTCGTCGGGCCCGCCGCGCTGGAGGCCGTGCGGAACGGTGGGGCGTTCGCCGCCGTCGTCGGCGGGGCGGCGCCGGTGCCGCTGCGCGGCACCCGGGTCGCCAACGTGTGGATCCGTGCGGACGGACCGCGCCTGGCCGAGCTGGCTCTGCTCGCCGCCGACGGGCGCGTCACGCCGCGGGTCGCGGGCACGTTCCCGCTGGCGGACGTGGCCGCCGCCCATCGGCTCCTGGAGAAGGGCGGCGTGCGCGGCCGCCCGGTCCTCATCCCCTGAGGGCCGGGCGGCGCGGCGCGACGGCTCGCCGGGAGCGATTCATAGGTGTGGATTGCGCGTGTTGACAGGCGCTCCCGCCTGGCGGACGGAACGCGAAGGCCCGCCGGGGCGGGTGCTCCCGGCGGGCCTTCGTATGGTCGGCTCGGTCCGCTCAGCTGGCGAAGTCGAGCAGCGGCTGCGCGTTGCTCGGATGCCGCAGCTTGGACAGCGACTCCTTCTCGAGCTGGCGGATCCGCTCGCGGGTCAGCCCGAGGTGCTTGCCGATCTCGTCGAGCGTGCGGGGCGTGCCGTCGTACAGCCCGAACCGCATCGCCATGATCTTCTCCTCGCGCGGCGAGAGCACGGACAGCGCCCGGCGCAGCTGGTCGGCCATCAGCTGCCGGTCGACCAGCTCGGACGCCTCCGGGCTGTCGGTGTCCTCGATGAGGTCGCCGATGCGGGTCTCACCGTCCTCGCCGATCGTCGAGTCGAGGCTGATCGGCTGGCGGCTCGTCCGCAGCAGCTCCTGGACCTGGGCGGGGCTCTTGTCGAGCTCCACGGCCAGCTCCTCCGGAGTCGGCTCGCGGCCGAGACGCTGGTGCATGTCCCGCTCGACCCGGCTGAGCTTGCTCAGCATCTCGAGGACGTGGACGGGCAGCCGGATCGTGCGTGCGGAGTCGGCGAAACCGCGCTGGATGGCCTGCCGGATCCACCACATCGCGTATGTGGAGAACTTGTACCCCTTGGTGTAGTCGAACTTCTCCACCGCGCGGATCAGGCCGAGGTTGCCCTCCTGGACGACGTCGAGCAGCGACAGGCCGCGGTCGGCGTACTTCTTCGCCACCGAGACCACGAGCCGCAGGTTCGCCTCCAGCATGTGGGCCTTGGCCCGGCGCCCGTCCTCGGCGACGAGCTCGAGGCCCTCGCGATCGCTCTCGGACAGCCCGCTGCCGGTCTCCAGCTTGTGCTCGGCGTACAGCCCGGCCTCGATGCGCTTGGCGAGCTCGACCTCCTGGGCCGCGGTGAGCAGTTGCCTGCGGCCGATGGCCTTGAGGTAGGTGTGCACGGAGTCGCCCATGACCGAGGACTGGTCGTCCAGGTCGGTGGGGGCGTCCATCTCGAAGTCGTCGGATTCCAGCTCGCTGGCCGGGGTGTCCACCATGTCGGGCTCGGCCGGTGCCTTCGTGGCCGGTGACTCTGCCTCGGCGGTCTTGGTCTTGGCCGCCGTGGCCTTCGTCTTGCCGCCAGTGGTCTTGGCCGAGCTCTTGGCGCGCGTGGGCTTGGCCTTCTTGACAGTGGCCGTACCCTTCTTGGTGGATGTGGCCTCGGCCTTGTCCTCACTGGCCAGCCGGACTCCGGCGTCGGTCAGCTCGCGAATGATGGAGCGGCCCTGCGTGGGGGTGATACCGGCTTCCTGAAAGGCCGACCGCACCTCGTCCAGCGAGAGGTGCCCTTGGGAACGGCCACGGTCGAGAAGCTCCTCGAGGGGCGTAGGCCCTGCGGGCATGGTCGCAGCAGCGTTTCGCGGCATGAGGACACCTCCCTCCCTTCGTGTCCTAGCGGTACGAGACTTGATGTCCGTTTTGCGTCGTGCTCTATGCTGAAACGCGCGATTGTGCCCGGGTTGTTCCCGCAGGGCGAAAAACTTCATGTGCGTCCACGCACAGCCCCGCTCGCCCGCCAACCCCGCAGGCTATCAGCGCACGCTCTCACCTGCGATGACGCCCGACCGGCGCGTCGCATTCCCGTGTGACCAACGCCACGTCACCCTCGACGGTCGCCTGCGTCGCATCGACCTCAGGGATGAGTCCGGATCGTCGCGACCTTCGACGTGCACGTGGTGATCCCGCCCCGCGTCCCGCAGGTCCAGTGGCCGATGACCACCAGCCCCGCCGTCCCCTCGGCCGGAGTGTCGGGGTCGTTGTACTTCTCGAAGACCCGCATCGCCTCGACGCAGGTCGTGCGCCCACGTACGACCTGGACCTTGGCCTGTCCGCCGGTCACGGTCGTCACCTGCCCGCACTCCGTGCCGGGACGGGCAGGCCGGGGCTTGCCGGTGGGGGAGGGCGACGGCGTCGGGATCACCAGCGGCCGGCTCGGCCGCGCCGACGGACGGTGCTCACTCGAGCAACCCGCGACGGCGATCAACACCAACAGGGCGAATGCAGGGCGTACCACCACGGTCACGGATTCTCTCAGAGGCGCGAGCTCGCGGTGTCATGGTGTCGTGCGCCGGGCGGGTCTCCTCGCCGATCGGGATACTGCGTGCACCGGTGGCACTGCCGTGGAGATATCTACCCGAGGTTCCCTTGCCGTCCGCTTTGACGGTGTGTCAGCAGAAGAATTCGCTATGTTTCCTGACAAAGATCTTTAACTGCATGGTGCGAACGAAGATCATTACGGGTGTCCGTCTCCTCCCACCCGCAAGGAGGCTCCGTGCACACCCGCCTACGCCCCCACTCTTCCTGGCCGGGCCGGATCGCCGTCACGCTCGCGGCGACCGCTTCCGTGGCCGGCATGGTCGGCACCACCCCCGCCAGCGCGTCGGTCTACAAGTCCTGCAAGATCGCGAAGTGCGTCGACGCCGCGCACTCGGCCAAGATCTGGGCCTCGAAGGGCTATCCGACCAGGCGTGGCTGGTACCCCTGGAAGAGCGGAAAGTACAACTTCACCGGCGGGCGGTTCCAGAACCGGGAGGGCGAGCTGCCCAAGGGCGCGACCTACAGCGAGTACGACGTGTACCCGCGTACGAAGGGCGCCCACCGCGACGCGTTCCGGATCGTCGTGAACCGTAAGACCCACGCGGTCTGGTTCTCGCCGGACCACTACAAAAACTTCTACAAGCTCAACCTGTCCGGACAACGCATCTAACCCCCGGGATCCCCTCCGGCTCACCCCGGCGCAGGTGCTCCAGGTCGGGTTTGCCGGAGGGGATCAGGGCAGCTCCTCGACGCAGGCCGTCCGTCCCCATGCGACGGCCTGTGTTCTTACAGCGTGACGAAGCGCAGCGGAAGAATTCACCATGTTTTGGCGATCCGGGTCTTTATCCGCGCGGCCCGAAGCATGATCATGACGGGTGTCCGCCCCCCTCGCACCCCCGCAAGGAGGCTCCGTGCGCACCCGCCAACGACCCCGTTCCACCTGGACGGTGCGGCTCGCCGTGACGTCCGCTGCCGCCGCGTCCCTGGCCGGAGTGGTCATCACGACCCCCGCCCACGCGTCGGTCTACAACTCCTGCACGATCTCCCGGTGCGCCGACGCGCGCTCGGCCAGCTCGATCTGGGCATCGAAGGGCTACCCGACCAGCAGCGGCTGGTACTCCTGGCCGGACGGGAAGTACAACTACACCGGCGGCCGGTTCCAGAACCGGGAGGGTGAGCTTCCCAGCGGAGCGACCTACAACGAGTACGACGTGTACTCCCGGGCTAAGGGCGCCTCGCGCGACGCGTTCCGGATCGTCGTGAACCGCAGCAGCGGCATGGTCTGGTTCTCGCCGAACCATTACACCGACTTCTACCAGCTCTAGTACGTCCGGAACGCATCGCGGCTCAGGGCCGGCGCAGGCGCTCCAGGTCCGGCTTGCCCGAGGGCAGCAGTGGAAGCTCCTCGACGAGCTCCAGCTGACGCGGTGCGGCGTACGCGGGGAGCTCCGCGCGGACCCACGCGCGGAGCTCCTCCAGTCCGGGCGGGTCGGCGCCCGGGACGACCACGGCGGTCACGCGTTCGCCCCACTCGGGGTCGTCGCGGCCGACGACGGCGACGTCCCGTACCGCGTGATGGCGGGCCAGCACCGCCGCGACCTCGCCCGCCACGACCTTCTCCCCGCCGGTGATGATCACGTCGTCGGCGCGGCCGCGTACGCGCAGCCGCCCGTCCTCGAGGGCGCCGAGGTCCTGGGTGACGAACCAGGCGCCGTCGCGTACGGCGGCGGTCAGGTCAGGCCGCAGCCGGTAGCCGGTGAACAGCACCGGCCCGGCCAGCCGGATGCGCCCGTCGGAGCCGATGTCGACGGAGACGCCGTCGAGCGGGACTCCGTTGTAGACGCAGCCCCCGCAGGTCTCGCTCATCCCGTACGTCGTGAAGACCCGGGCGCCGCGTGAGCGCGCCGTCTCGACCAGCCCGGGAGGCGCCGCCGCCCCGCCGAGCAGGATCGAGCGGAAGCCGCCCAGGTCGGCGTCCGCGTCGAGGAGACGGCGCAGCTGGGTGGGCACCACCGAGAGGTGGGCGGCGCCGGACCCGGCCACCCGTTCGGCCTCGAAGCGGGGGTGGATCACCGGGTCGGTGCCGGCGACGAGGGATCGCACGAGCACCTGGACTCCGGCGATGTGGCTGGGGGGAAGGCAGCACAGCCAGCGTTCGCCCGGCCGCGCGGCCACTCGCGACAGCGTCGCCGACGCCGAGTGCCGGAGCGCGGCCGCCGACAGCTCCACGACCTTCGGGGCGCCGGTCGACCCCGACGTGGCGATCAGCACGGCGGTGTCGTCCGCCACGGCGGGGCCTGGCGCGCAGCCGGCGCCGCAGTCGTATCGCTGCCTCCCGGCGTCGGTCTCCACCCAGGTGGGACGCAGCGCGTCGAGCAACCTGCCGAGCGCGGGAGCGGGCAGCTCCGGGGAGAGGGGGCAGATCGCCGGACCGCTGCCGTCGAGCGCCGCCTCGAGGCGGCGGAACAGGGCGGGCCCGGGAGGCAGGACGACGGCGTGCAGGCTTCGGCTCATGACGACGATCAGCTTAGTCCGGTGCGGCCGGACCCCTCGTTGAGAGTTAAATTACTATGTAAAGGCGGGTGCCGTGATGCTCATCTGAGCCGACCCACGGGAACCGGCTGCGAGGCGACGATGCCGGAGGCGCTTGAATAGAGCGGGCGCCTGCAAGCAGCGGGCCGCCGACGGCTGGAAGGGAACACCGCATGGTCTCCGAGCTGTTCGACCCGGACGCGTGGAAGACGGTCGAGGGCTTCGACTTCACCGACATCACGTATCACCGCGCGGTCGACCAGGGCACGGTGCGTATCGCGTTCGACCGGCCGGAGGTCCGCAACGCGTTCCGGCCGAACACCGTCGACGAGCTGTACCGGGCCCTGGACCACGCCAGGATGTCCAGCGACGTGGGATGCGTGCTGCTCACCGGGAACGGCCCGTCTCCCAAGGACGGCGGGTGGGCGTTCTGCTCGGGCGGCGACCAGCGGATCCGGGGCCGCGACGGCTACCGGTACGCCGAGGGCGAGACGGCCGACACCATCGATCCCGCGCGCGCGCCGGCTGCACATCCTGGAGGTGCAGCGGCTGATCAGGTTCATGCCGAAGGTCGTCATCTGCGTCGTGCCCGGCTGGGCGGCCGGTGGCGGGCACAGCCTGCACGTCGTCGCGGACCTGACCCTCGCGAGCCGCGAGCACGCGCGGTTCAAGCAGACCGACGCGGACGTCGCGAGCTTCGACGGCGGGTTCGGCTCGGCGTACCTCGCCCGGCAGGTCGGGCAGAAGTTCGCGCGGGAGATCTTCTTCCTGGGAGATACGTACGACGCCGAGGCGGCCCACCGGATGGGCATGGTCAACGCCGTCGTGCCGCACGCCGACCTCGAGCGGACCGCGCTCGAGTGGGCCCGGAAGATCAACGGCAAGAGCCCGACCGCGCAGCGGATGCTGAAGTACTCCTTCAACCTCATCGACGACGGTCTCGTCGGGCAGCAGGTCTTCGCCGGTGAGGCCACCCGCCTGGCGTACATGACCGACGAGGCCGCCGAGGGCCGCGACTCCTTCCTGGAGAAGCGCGCCCCGGACTGGTCCCGTTTCCCCTGGTACTACTGAGGCCGCACGACGGCGCCCGCGTCACCGAAGGTCCGGCGGTAGGCGCTCGGCGTCGTGCCCAGCTCGTCGGCGAAGCGGCGCCGGAAGTTGGACGGGTCGGCGAATCCGGCGGCGGCGGCCACGGCCTCCACGGGCGCGTCCGTGCGCTCGAGCAGCGTGCACGCCTCCTGGATGCGCCGGTGGAGAAGCCATTTCCCCGGCGTCGTGCCGAGGTGTCGTTCGAACAGCCGCGCGAGCGTGCGGGGCGAGACCGCGCCGTGCGCCGAGAGTCGGCCGACGGTGATCGGCTCGTGGAGGTGTGCCTCGGCCCACTCCAGGATCGACGAGAGACGTTCCTCCTCGGGGACGTCTCGCCGGGGTGAGGCGCGGGCGTACTGCCGCTGCCCGCCGTCGCGATGGGGCGGGAGCACCATGTGCCGTGCGACCTCGGCCGCGTATGCCGCGCCGAAGTCCCGGCGCATGAGCTCCAGCGCCAGATCGATCGCGGCGCCGGTGCCGGCGCTCGTCGCGACGTCCCCGTGGTCCGCGTACAGCGCGTGCGGACGCACCTCGACCTTCGGGTAGCGGCGCGCGAGTTCCTCGGCCATTCGCCAATGGGTGGTCGCGGTCCGCCCGTCGAGCAGGCCCGTCGCCGCGAGCGCGAACGCCCCCGAACACACCCCCACGACGCGTGCGCCCCTGGCGTGGGCGCCGGTGAGCGCCTCCGTCAGCGCGGGGGATGGCCGGGCCGCCCGGTCCGGCCATCCGGTGACGAAGACGGAGTCGGCCTCGGCGACGAGCTCCAGGCCGTGCTCGACGAGCATGCGGTAGCCGGCCTTGGTCGCCAGGGCGCCCGGCTCTTCGGCGCAGACGTCGAAGGAGTAGCGGGTCGGCACGCCGGGGTGCTCGATCCCGAAGACCTCGGCGACGCATCCGAGCTCGAACGTCGACTGTGGCGGCACCACGACGGCGACGGCCCGGTGAAGGCGCTCGACGGACATGATCGGCAGGATAGTCCCGCACCGCGTCGTTTTTGCCACTCGTGCCGTTCGGCGTGCCGCGGGCATCGTGGCGGCATGACGCATCCGAATGAGAACGCGAAGGACCGCGGCTCGTGGGCCGGCGAATGGCGCAATCAGTACGGCTCGGTGTTGACCGTCACCGAGGACGCCGGTGGGCGGATCCGCGGCACGTTCCGCACGGCGCTGGACGACAGCGCGTTCGCGGGCGAGGAGGCCGAGGTCACCGGGATCCACTCGGGGGAGTGCGTCCAGTTCGCGTTCGCCCGCTCCGGACCGGCCGGTGAGGCGATCGCCTCGTTCACCGGCCTTCTCCGCGAAGGACGGCTGGAGACCCTCTGGCACGTCATCTCCGACTCGGCCGTGAAGCCGCCCGCGCCCGGCCGGCCGCCCACGCTCATGAAGCTGCCGTGGGCCCACGCCGCGCTGACGAACGCCGACACCTTCGAGCGGATCCGGAGCTGACGCAGGTCGCCGGGGCACGCCTCTGACCAGCGGCGTGCCCGGGCCGTCTCGCGTGCGCACCCGTGGCCCGTCGAGTCCGGCCGCCGTTCGGGAACCGCCGTGATCGTTCCACCTGGTACTACTGACCGGCCCGTGCACGCGTGGGGCGCACGCGGCCCTAAGGTAAGGCGGGAGGAAGCGTCTTCGGACAGGGGGTCAGGCCATTGCGCGCGTTCGCGATCCCGATGCGCACGCGGTTTCGCGGGGTGACACGGCGAGAGGGAATGCTGGTCCGCGGCCCGGCCGGATGGGGGGAGTTCTCCCCTTTTCCGGAGTACGGGGCGAAGGAGTGCGCCCGCTGGCTCGCCGCGGCCCGTGAGGCGGCGCATGACGGATGGCCCGCGCCGCTGCGGTCCCGGATCCCGGTCAACGTCACCGTCCCCGCCGTCGACCCGGAGACGGCCCACCGGATCACCCGCGTCTCCGGCTGCCGTACGGCCAAGGTGAAGGTCGCCGAGCCCGGGCAGTCCGAGGCGGACGACCTGGCACGCGTCGAGGCGGTCCGGGACGCGCTCGGCCCCGGAGGGAAGGTCCGCGTCGACGCGAACGGCGCCTGGGATCCCGACACCGCCGTTCGCATGCTCGGGCTCCTGGGCGAGCTGGAGTACGCCGAGCAGCCCTGCGTGACACTGGACGAGCTCGCGCTCGTACGCCGGCGGGCGGACACGCCGATCGCGGCCGACGAGTCGATCCGCCGCGCCGAGGATCCGCTGCGGGTCCGCGCCGCCGAGGCCGCCGACGTCGTCGTGCTCAAGGTGCAGCCCCTGGGCGGAGTGCGCGCCGCGCTGCGCGTGGCCGAGGCGTGCGGTCTCCCGGTGGTCGTCTCCAGCGCGGTGGAGACCTCGGTCGGGCTCGCCGCGGGGGCCGCGCTGGCCGCCGCCCTGCCCGAGCTGCCCTACGCCTGCGGGCTCGGGACCCTGGCCCTCCTGGAGGGCGACGTCGTCGCCGACCCGCTGACCGTGACCGACGGCGCGATCGACGTGCGCCGGCCCGAGGTGGACGAGGACGCCCTGCGCAGGTACGAGATCGACGGTGCGGCCTGGCGGCGCCGGGCGGCCGAGGCACAGGAGGAGCTGGGCGGCACCCCGCCGGCGACGAACGCAGAGGCGGTGCGATGAACCCGGCGACCGCGCTGGCGGCCGTGCTGGTCGACGAGCTGATGCGCTGCGGCATGACCGACGCGGTCCTGGCGCCCGGCTCGCGGTCGGCGCCGCTGGCCCTGGCGCTGTACCAGCAGTCGAAGATCCGACTGCACGTCCGCATCGACGAACGGTCGGCGTCGTTCCTGGCGCTCGGCATCGCCAAGCGCAGTGGCCGCCCGGTCGTGCTGGTCTGCACGTCCGGCACTGCCGCCGCGAACTTCCACCCGGCGGTGGTGGAGGCGCACGAGGCCGGCGTGCCGCTGCTCGTGCTGACCGCCGACCGGCCGCCGGAGCTGCGCTACACCGGCGCGAACCAGACCATCGACCAGATCAAGCTGTACGGCTCGGCGGTGCGCTGGAGCTGCGAGGTCGGCACGCCCGAGGAGCGCCCCGGAATGGTGGCGTACTGGCGGTCGCTGGCCAGCCGCGCCTGGCACGTGGCGCAGGAGCCCGACCCGGGCCCGGTCCACCTGAACGTCGCGTTCCGTGAGCCGCTGATCCCCGACGGGGACGAGGACTGGTGCGAGCCGCTCGACGGCGACGTCACCGGCGCCTGGACCAAGGTGCGGGCGGCGACGCCGGGCTCGGTGCTGCACGTTCCCCCGACCCGGCGCGGGGTCCTCGTGGTCGGCGACGGCGCGGTGAACGTCAAGCGTTACGTCGCGGCGGCGTCGATGGCGGGCTGGCCCGTGCTGGCCGAGCCCAACGGCAACGCCCGCTACGGCGACCACGCCCTGTCGGCGCACCACTTCCTGCTGGGCGTGCCGGAGTTCGTCGACCGGCACCACCCGGACGTCGTCGTGACGCTCGGCAAGCCGGGGCTGTCCCGCCCGCTGCTGTCGTTCCTGCGCCGCGCCGAGCAGCACGTCGTCGTCTCGCCGTCGCTGGCGCGCTGGCCCGACCCCGTACGGTCGGCGACGCAGGTGGCGCAGGAGGCGGAGATCCCGGTCGTCTCGGGCGACGACTCGTGGCTGAAGTCCTGGCGGACGGCCGACCTCATCGCGCGCAACGCCGTGGACGGGGTCCTGGAGGCCACCGACGACCTGACCGAGCCGCGACTCGCCCGCGACCTCGTGGCGGCGATCCCGGGGGGTTCGCTACTGCTGGCGGCGGCGAGCATGCCGATCCGCGACCTCGACCAGACGATGCACCCGCGCCGGGGCATCCGCATCCTGGCCAACCGGGGGGCGAGCGGCATCGACGGGCTGGTCTCGACGGCGATCGGGGCGGCGCTGGCGCACGGCAACCGGTCCTACGCCCTGCTCGGCGACCTGGCCTTCCTCCACGACCAGAACGGCCTGATCATCGGCCCGCAGGACCAGCGCCCCGACCTGGCCATCATCGTGATCAACAACGCCGGGGGCGGGATCTTCTCGCTGCTGCCGCAGGCCACGTTCCCCGAGCCGTTCGAGCGGGTGTTCGCGACGCCGCACCAGGTCGACATCGCCTCGATCGCAGCGGCGCACGGCATCCCGTACGCCCGGTTGGAGACCCTGAGCGACCTGCCGAAGGTCGTGGCGAAGGAGGGCCTGCGGATCGTGGAGGCGCGGACCGACCGCGCGGCCAACGCCGAGTTCCACGCCCGGATGCGCGACGCGGCGCACGACGCGGTCCGAGCGCTCCTGGGCGTCTGACCATCCGGCGCCGCCCGCGCGGCACGGCCCGCATGACGTCATCCGTGCGGCGAGGTGCGTGTGGCGTTCGCCCGCGCGGCGCGGCCCATCGGGCGTCGTCCGGACGGCGAGGTGCGTGTGGCGTTCGCCCGTACGGCGCGGCCCGTGCGGCGTTCGTCCAGGCGGCGCGCCCCGTCCGGTGTCGCCCGTACGGCGTTCGCCCGTACGGGCCGGGCCGTGCGGCGTTCGTCCAGGCGGCGCGCCCCGTCCGGTGTCGCCCGTACGGCGTTCGCCCGTGCGGTCCGGTCCTTGCGGTGTCGCCCGGCCGGCGCGGTTCGCTCAGCCGGTCTCGTACGCCCTGGCCTGCAGGGTGAACAGCTGGGCGTAGCCGCCTCCCTGGGCGAGCAGCGTCTCGTGGTCGCCCACCTCCGTGATGCGGCCGCCGTCCAGCACGATGATCAGGTCGGCCGTCCGTACGGTGGAGAACCGGTGGGAGACCAGCAGGGTGACGCCGCCGGTCCGCTGCCCGGAGCGGGACAGCTCGGCGAACCGGCCGAACAGCTCGGCCTCGGCGGCGGGGTCCAGACTCGCGGTCGGCTCGTCGAGGACGGTCAGCAGCGGTTCGGAGCGCATCAGCCCGCGGGCGAGCGCGATCCGCTGCCACTGGCCGCCGGACAGCTGCTCGCCGCCGGTGAACCAGTTTCCGAGGGGAGTGGCGAGCCCGTCGGGCAGCCTGGCCGCCAGGCCGTCGCCGCCGGCGGCCGTCAGCGCGGAGCGCACCGCCTCCTCGTCGTCGACGCGGGGCAGGTCGCCGATGCCGACGGCCTCGCGGGCGACGAGGCTGGGACGGACGAAGTCCTGGAACACCGCGGTCGTACGGGCGCGCCACTCGACGGGTGACAGGGCGGCCACGTCGATGCCGTCGACCAGGATCCGCCCGGCGGTCGGCCGGTACATCCCGGTGAGGAGCTTGGCCAGTGTCGTCTTGCCGGCGCCGTTCTCGCCGACGATCGCGATCGTGGCCCCGGCGGGGAGGTCGACGGTGAGGTCGTGCAGGACGTCATCGGTCTTTTCGGGGTAGTGGAAACCCACGCCCTCCAGACGGATGCCCGTGCGGAGCCCGTCGGGGACCCGCGCCGTGGCGGGAGTACGAGTCTCCTCCGCGACGTAGTCCTCGAGCCACCGCAGCCGCCGGGCCGTGCGGAGCGCCGTCGCCAGCGACCCGGCGGTGTCGGAGGCGCCCGCGACCTGCCGCTGGGCGCGTCGCATCAGGCTGATGGCCATGACGACCTGACCGGGAGAGGCGTGCCCGTGCGCCGCGCGCAGCACCAGCACGATGATGACGGCGACGAAGGCGACGGCATACCCGGCCCAGCCCAGGGCCTCCCACGCCGCGCTGCGGATCGCTCCCCGGACGTCGCGCCGGCGGGCGTCCTCGGTGAGCGCGGCGTGGCGGGCGGCCAGGGCGCCGGTGACGCCGTACGTGCGCAGCTCCTTGGCGGTGCCTGCCGTGGTCGCGAGCGTGAACAGGTCGCCGATCAGCCGCTGGACCGGGGCGAGGTCGTCGCCGGTGCGCGCCTGGACTCGGGCGGCCCGCCGGTCGGCGAGCGCGGGGATCAGCCCGAACAGCGGCATCAGCATGACGGGCGGGTACACGGTCGCCAGCAGCACCATGATCGCGCCGCTTCTGATCACCACCTGCCAGGCGCGCAGGAGCTGCCGGGGAGCGGAGGCCAGCGTGCGGCGGTCGCCGCGGAGCTGGTCGATCTCCGACAGCAGGTCCTGGCGTTCGAAGTGCTCCAGCCGGGGCGCGGTGCCCACCAGCAGCGCGATGCGTTCGGAGACGAAGCGGTTCAGGCGGTCGGTGAGCGTCCAGTTCCCGGTGACGGACAGCGTCCCGACGGTCGTCGACACGGTGAACAGCAGGGCCACGATGACCACACCGGCGACGACCTCGCCGGAGCGGTGGTCGAGGGCCCCGTCGACCATGGAGTGGAACCCGATGGGGAAGGTGGCCGAGGCGGCGGCCGAGACGGTCGCGGCGACGACCGCCCACACCAGCGTCGCGGGGGCCGCCCGCCAGGCCGTGCCGATCAGTATCGCGATGGTGCGGATGCCGCTCACCGGCGTGCCTCCCGGGCGAAACGTGCGGCCTGGACCGTGAACATCTCGGCGTAGGCGCCGCCGGCCTGGAGCAGCTCGTCGTGGCTGCCGAGCTCGGTGATGCGGCCCCCGTCGAGAACGGCGATCCGATCCGCCTTGCGGACGGTCGAGAAGCGGTGCGAGATGATCAGGCTCGTGGCGCCCTCGGTGATGGTGAGGAACCGGTCGTAGAAGCGGGCCTCGGCGCGCACGTCGAGCTGGGCCGTCGGCTCGTCGAGGACGAGCACCCCCGCGCCGCGTTCGACGGCGTACAGGGCGCGGGCCAGCGCGATCCGCTGCCACTGCCCGCCGGACAGGTCGCGGCCGCCGTCGTACTGCGCGGACAGGATGGTGTCCCAGCCGTCCGGCAGGTCCGTGACCAGGTCGGCCGCGCCGGCGCGGCGCGCGACATTCGCCAGGACCTCGGTGTCCACCGGCTCGCCGTCCAGGACCATCGTGACGTTCTCGCGGGCGGTGAGCGGCAGCCGGGTGAAGTCCTGGAACACCGCCGAGACGTGCCGCTGCCAGTCGCGCACCGGGAACTCCTCCAGGGGGACGCCGTCGACGAGGACGCGGCCCTCGGTCGGCGTGCGCAGCCCCGCGAGCAGGGTGATGAGCGTGCTCTTCCCCGCTCCGTTGACGCCGACGATGGCGGTGGACCGGCCCGCCTCCAGGACGAGGTCCAGGTCGTGGAGCACGTCGTGGTCGGCGCCGGGGTAGCGGAACGAGACGCCCTCGAAGCGGATCTCGCGGCGGGGTGTTCCGGCGACGGGCCGTCCGCCGCCCACGGGCGGGGGAGGGGGCCGTAGGTCGGTGGTCAGCGCGTCGAGGTCGGGGACGGCCGACAGCATGGTCTCCAGGGCGATGTCGGCCGCGGTCAGCCCACCGACCTGCAGGGTGGCGGGCAGCATGGTCAGCATCGTGACGAGGGTGCCGAGGGGGATCGTGTGCCGGTACGCGGCCGTGCCCAGCGTCACCGCGGCCGTGCCGTACCCGGCCAGGACGACCACGCTGGACAGGGCGATCCACCGGTTCAGCCGGCGGATCTCCGCCGCGGCGGGGCGCATCGCCTCGGTGTTGCGGTCGCCGTAGCCGGCGACGAGCCAGCGGCCCAGGCCGAAGACCCGGACCTCCTTGGCGGCGGCGGGCCGGAAGGCGAGGTGCAGGTAGTACCAGCTGCGCCGCAGCGGCTCGGTGGCCTTCCGGAACGTCGCGATCCGCGTCTGGACCAAGGCCCGGAGCGGCTTGCGGACCAGCAGCCACATCACGAACAGGCCCAGCCCCAGCCACCACCGGAACCCGGCCAGGACGAGGCAGGCGAGCGCCCCCGACAGCCGGTCGCCGAGCTGCCCGATCAGCGTCATCGCCGCTCCGGCGGGCTCGTACGCGGACAGCTCGCCCTGCGCGGACGCCAGCCGGTCGAGCACGGTGGGGTCCTCCAGGTGCGCGATCCCGGCCGGCGCGCAGACCGCCTCGATCAGCCGTCGCTGCTGCACCGCGCTCATCTTCGCCCGCACCATCGCCGTCAGGACGTCCTCGGCCGGGCCGCGCAGCAGCGACAGGGTGTACAGCGCACCGGCGACGACGAGCCGCGTCAGCAGGACGTGCCCGTCGTGGGAGCCGAGCCCGGACCGGACCGCTCCCGGGATCGCGCCGACCGTACGGCCCATGGCGATCAGGACGAGGTTCGGGATGAGACCTTCGGCGATCATGAAGGCGAGCGCGCCGGTCAGCAGGCCGGGGGAGTCGGCGGCGAGGGCCTTCAGCACGCGATAGCGCGGCGAGGCCCGCAGCGCGTCCAGCGCCCTCACGGGGCGATCTCCGGGTCGTCCCAGGAGGCCAGCTTCTCCATCAGCGCTCCGGCGAGCCGCAGCAGCTCCCGCTCGGTCGGCGTCAGACGTTCCATTGCCTGGTCCAGCCACGCGACCCTCGGCCGCAGATGGTCGGCCAGGCGCTCCCGCCCGGCGTCGGTGAGCCTGATCCGCAGCCGCCTGCGGTCGGCCTGGTCGGGGACCCGGTCGATCAGGCCGTCCTCCTCCAGCCGCGCGAGGGTCCGCGTCATCGTCTGCGGCTCGACCTTCTGCCGCTCGGCGAGCGCACCCGGGGTGAGCGGCCCGGACCCGTCGAGGTGGCTCAGCACGCTGACCATCGACAGCGTCAACCCGTCACGCGGCCGCTCGGCCCGCGCCCGCTGCGCGAGGCTCGTCGCGCCGCGGAACACCACCTCCGCCGTGTCATCCATGAGAGCGCAATGTAGTTCGCAGCTACGTACCAGTCCACCGAATTATCGGGCTCTCCGGGCGAAACCGGTGCGCATATGCGAACTATCAGGTGACGGCTCAGTCCATGATCTTGATGTCGTGGTCAACTCCGTCGGCGGCGAAGGCCAGGAGCCGGGCGCCCTCTTCGGCCAGCGCCGTACGGTCTCGGGCGGACAGCGGCGCGTACGGCTCGACGTTCAGGACGGCGCGGTCGCGCTCGCGGGTGATCCGCCAGGTGCCGTGGACGAACCCGTCGATGAGGAAGGTCGGCCGGGGCGAGTCGTTCGGGGTGGCGAGCCTGCCGCGGTGCTCGGCGGGGAGCACGTGGGTGCGGTCGGCGTGCGACCGCAGCAGGTTGTCGTACTCGGGAAGGAACCGCACCGGGGCCGGGGTCTCCGGGTCGGGCCGCGGCGCGTCGGGCAGGTCGAGCAGCTCGGTGCCGTCCTCGGACCGGAGGGACACCAGGCGGGGGCGCAGCCGATCGACCACCTGGCGCTGCCGGGTCAGACCCGACCAGATCTGCAGGTCCTTGACGGTCGCCGGACCGTACGCCGCGAGGTAACGGAGCACGAGGTCCTCCGGCGCGGGGTCGGGCGCCAGTGGCCGGCCCAGCCAGGCCTCCGCCGACGTGTGCACGGCCTGGCCGCCCTGTCCCCAGATCCCCCGCGGCGGCAGTTGCACGAGCGGGACCCGCGTCCGTACGACCGCGGTGAGCGCGCCGCCGTCGCGGTCCGGCCGGCTTTCGCCGAGCGCCGCACCCAGCTCGGCGAAGGTGCGGGGCCGCTCCTCCACGAGCGCCCGGCCCGCCGACACGACCTCCTCGACGTCCAGACCCGTCAGGTGCCGGCCGTACCCGGCGTTGAGGGCACGGTCGAGCATGGGCTGTATCAACGGCCGCACCCACCGGCAGTCGTCGGCGCTCACCAGGTGGATCGTGCCGCGCATCAGCGTGATGCGGACGAGGTCGCGGCCGATGATCCGATCGGCGAGGTCCTCGGTCCGGAAACCCTCCACCCGGGTCCACAGCCCGACGTACGGGGCGAGCGGCGCCTGGGCCTGCATGCCGACCAGCCGCTCGACCGCCCGCACGGCCGGAACGGTCTCCCGGGCGAGCAGCATCTGGCGGGCGAGCAACGCGCGGTTCAGCGCCCGCCTGCTGAGCACCTCATTCGCGGGTGCCTGTGCCGGTTCGGACGAGCGAAGGATCTCCATGCCCGGCACAGTACGGCCAAAAGCGGTCAGTTCCCTTCCGCAATGGGCGGAACGACGTGCGATGCCCGTCTCACGATCGCCGGCTCATAGACGACCGAGCCTGCCAAGATCAAGATCTATGTCCACGTCGAATCCGATGTCGGTGCGCACGCGGCCATGATGCACACCGGTCGGCACATACGCCCGGATGGACGGGTCGAGTTCGTAGGTGTAAACGACGGGGAGGCGCTCATCGCGCTCGATCCGCCAGAGGTACCTGATGCCGGCCTCTGAGTACTTGATCGGCTTAGTGAACCGATCGCGGTCCTCGGAGTCCGGGGAGACGACCTCCACGACGAGGCGTACCTCTTCGGGAAGGTAGTAGGTGCGGTCCAGGTCATCGGGACGCTGGTCCGCGACCACCATGACATCGGGCTCCGGACGCTGCCGCAGGCCCAGCTTGACGGTCATCTCCCGGACGACGGTGAGATCTTCCGGCGGCCGGATGCCCAGCCGCGGGTCGGTGAGCAGGTTGATCACCAGCATGTGGAATTTGGTCTGCGGCGACATCAGGACGAGGGCTCCGTCGATCAGCTCGACATGCTTGGGAGCGTCGGGCGGAAGGGCGTCCAGATCGTCCGACGTCCAGCCGCCCTCCGGCCCGGGGTAGAGCCACTCGGGCAGTGAGGTCATAACAGACATGATTCCCCAATGCTCGGTGCTGGTGGCTTCGACAGAAGACTAACATGAACGCTTACTATAGGTAGCCAAATATTCGCGGAACGTATCCATCAGCCTCGGAGGGTGGTGCGGAGGGCCGTGGTGTCGTCGTCGGTCCAGCCGTGGTGTTCGAGCCAGCCGAGCGGGCCGCCGAAGCGCTCGTCCACGGTGGCGAGGAACTTCTCCATCGTGTAGGCGTGCGGCGTGTGCGTGTCGGCGGGCCGGGAGTCGAGATCCTGGGCGTAGACGGGGCTGGAGCGCAGCCGGGCGAGGATGGCCTCGAGGCGCTCACCGGTCGCGGTGTAGTCGGCGACGATCTCCTCGCGCGGCACGCCCGCCACGTGCAGGGCGAACGCGACGACGACGCCGGTGCGGTCCTTGCCGGCCGCGCAGTGGACGATCGAGGTGCCGCCGGCGATGACCCGCAGGGCGTTCACGACGGAGTCGGGGCGGTCGGCGATGTAGCCGAGGTAGTGCAGGACGGAGCGGTCGCTCTCGGGGCCGGTGTCCTTGCGGCTCTGCCAGGGCAGGACCTTGTCGGTGTCGACGGTGTCGGCCTCCACGTCGGTGTACCGGCCGCCCTCGGTGAACAGGGACAGGTGGTGGATCGTGACGGTGGGCTCGCGGGTGAGCGGGCCCGGGCCGACGAGGTTCACCTCGGCCTCGCTACGCAGGTCGATGACGTTGCGCAGGCCGAGGTCCCCGACGAGGCGGTGGACGTCGTCCGGGGTGAGGTCCTGCAGGTTGTCCGAGCGCAGCAGTGCGCCTGGGCGGATCTCGCCGCCGTCGGTGGTGGGCAGGCCGCCGAGGTCCCGGACGTTGACCGCGCCCTCCAAATCGATCCATTTGCTCATGGACTGGACCCTATCCGGCACCGGTTTCGGCGCCGCGTCCTGTGGGGGCGCGGTGATCGTCGCGGCGGTGACGGGGCGGGGCGGCGTCCCACCGGGGCGGGTCGGCCGGCCATCGGCCGGGCTCGTCTGCGGATGACGGAGCCCGGCCGGGAGCGGGATCTCAGCGGCTCAGCCGCCGGAACCTCCGTACGGACAGGGGGAAGAAGATCGCCGTGATCAGCGCCGGCCACAGGAGCGCGAGGAGCAGGGAGTGGCGTGCCGCCCAGGAGCCGCCGCCCCAGCCGGGATTCCCGAACAGTACCCGGGCGGCCGACACGGTGGCCGACAGCGGGTTCCACTCGGCGATGGCCCCGAGCCAGCCGGGCATGGTCGACGGGGCGGCGAACACGTTGGACAGGAAGCCGACCGGCCACACCAGGATCTGCACCGCCGCCAGCAGCTCCGGGTTCCCGGCGATCAGCCCGAGGTAGATCCCCGCCCACAGCAGCGCGAACCGCAGGAGCAGCAGCAGCGCGACCGCCGCCAGCGCCCGCCCCGTACCGTCGTGCCAGCGCCAGCCGACCGCCAGCCCGCACGCGATCATCAGCGTGAGCGCGAGCGCGGAGTTGAGCAGGTCGGCGGCGGCGCGGCCGGTGACCACGGCGGAGGAGGCCATCGGCAGGGACCGGAACCGGTCGGTGACGCCCTTGGCCGCGTCTCCGCTGATCGCCGCGAACGTGGTCTCGAGCCCGAAGGCCATCGTCATGGCGTACATGCCCGGCAGCAGGAACTCCGCGTACCCGCCGCCTCCGGGGACCCGCATCTGCCCGCCGAACAGGTAGCGGAACATCAGGACGACCATGATCGGGAACAGCAGGCCGACGACGACCTGGGCGGGCCGCCGGGTCCAGTGGGTCAGGGCGCGGCGGGTGAGCGTCCACCCGTCGGCGAGCGCCCAGCGCAGGCGGGCCGCCGGCGTCCGGGGGATCGCGGGGGCGTCGATCGTCATGCCGCCACCTCCCGCGCATGCTCTGCGGGTCGCCCGGTCAGGTGCAGGAACACCTCGTCGAGGCTGGGCCGCGCAGCCCGATGTCCTCGGCCTCGATCCCCGCGTCGGCCAGCGCCTGGACGACCTCGGTGAGGGCGGTGGTGCGGTCGCGCACCGGGGCGCCGGCGCGCCGCAGGTCCGGGTCGGTGTCGGCGGTGGCACCGCTGACGCGGCCGAGGATCTCGGCGGTGGCCGGCAGAGTGGCGGGGTCGCGGACGACGACGTCGATCCGGTCGTGTCCGGTCCGGGACTTCAGCTCGTCCGGAGTGCCCTCGGCGACCACCCGGCCGCGGTCGATGAGGGAGACGGTGTCGGCGAGGTGGTCGGCCTCCTCCAGGTAGTGCGTGGTGAGCAGCACGGTGGTGCCCTCACGGGCGAGCGCGCGGACGGCCTCCCACATGTCCAGGCGGGCGCGGGGGTCCAGGCCGGTCGTCGGCTCGTCCAGGAAGAGCACCGCCGGTGCGAGGATCAGCGCGGCCGCGAGGTCGAGACGCCGGCGCATGCCGCCGGAATACCGGCCGACGGGCTTGCTCCCCACGTCGCCGAGGCCGAAGCGGTCCAGGAGTTCGGCGGCGCGGGCCCGGGCGGTCCGGGCGCCCAGGTGGTGGAGCCGGCCGAACATCTCGAGGTTCTGCCGGCCGCTGAGGATCTCGTCCACGGCGGTCCGCTGGCCGAGTAGCCCGATCCGGTGGCGGACCTCGGCGGGCCGGTCGACGACGTCGAATCCGGCGACGGTCGCGCGGCCTCCGCCCGGCCGCAGCAGCGTGGTCAGGATCCGTACGGTCGTGGTCTTGCCCGCGCCGTTCGGCCCCAGGAGCCCGCGCACGGTGCCCGCGGGCACCGTGAGGTCGAGCCCGTCCAGGGCGGCGGTGTCGCCGTACCGCTTGCGCAGTCCCTCGGCGGCGACCGCCGCGTCGGTCGTTGTCATCCCATCCCCTTAACTCTGTACGCTGTACGGAGTGTGCTGCGGCAAGAATACCGTACGGCATACGGAGTTCAAATCGGTGTGATGATCCGAGGACAATGGCGGGGTGACGACGGAGTACAGCGGCAGTGGCGACCCGACGCGCACCATGGAGCTGCTGTGGGGGGTCCAGGCACGTCCTCGGCGCGGGCCGAAGCCGAAGCTGACGATCGAGCAGATCACGCGGGCCGGCATCGAGGTCGCCGACGCGGAGGGCCTGGCGGCGCTCTCGATGCGGCGGGTGGCCGAGCGCCTCGGCGTGGGCGCGATGTCCCTGTACACCTACGTGCCCGGCAAGGCCGAGCTGCTCGACCTGATGGTCGACGCCGTCTACGGCGAGCGGCCGGCTCCCGACGACGCCGACGACGGGTGGCGCGCGCGGCTTGAGCGGGTGGCACGGGCCAACTGGGCGCTCTATCGGCGGCACCCGTGGATGCTGCAGATCGCCACGGTCCGCCCGGGGCTGGGGCCGAACACCCTGGCCAAGTACGACGAGGAGCTCCGCGCCGTCGAGGGGGTCGGCCTGACCGACGTGGAGATGGACTCGGTGCTGACCCTCGTCCTGCAGTACGCCGTGAGCTCGGCGCGCCTGCAGGCCGAGGCGGCCGAGGCCCAGAGCCGTACGGGAATGACCGACGAGGAGTGGTGGGCGGCGCACGCCCCGCTGCTGGAGAAGGTGTTCGACGTCGACCGGTATCCCGTCGCGGCCCGGGTCGGAGCGGCGGCGGGCGAGGCCCTCCAGGCGGCCTACGACCCGGAGCACGCCTTCGAGTTCGGGCTCGGCCGCGTGCTCGACGGGATCGGCGTGCTCGTGGAGTCGCGCTCTTCCTGAGCCGCGGCGTCCCGGCGATCGTCTTGGTCAGCCCTCGATGGCGTACTGCATGGCCCGCAGCTTCGTCTGCGTCTCGGCCAGCTCTGCCTCGGGGTCGGACCCCGCGACGATGCCGCCGCCGGCGTACAGGCGGGCGCGCGGGCCGTCGATCCGCGCGCAGCGCAGCGCGATGCCCCACTCGCCGTCGCCGCGGGCGTCGATCCAGCCGACGGGCCCGGCGTAGCGGCCGCGGTCCATGGCCTCCAGCTCGCGGACGAGATCGAGGGCGGCGTCGGTGGGCGTACCGCCGACCGCCGGGGTCGGGTGCAGCGCGCCGACGACGTCCAGGACCGAGCGTTCCTCCTCGAGCCGCCCGCGTACGGGGGTGGCGAGGTGGATGAGGTTGGACAGCCGCAGGATCTGCGGCTCGGCGGGCACCGTCAGGTCGCTGCAGAGCGGGGCCAGCGCGGCGCGGACCATGTCGGCGGCGTAGGAGTGCTCCTCGCGGTCCTTCGCCGAGGCGAACAGGCTGGCGGCGCTGGAGTCCTCGTCCGCGCCGCGGGCGATCGTCCCGGCCAGCACGAGTGACTCGACCGCGCCGCCCATCCGCCGGACGAGCAGCTCGGGCGTCGCGCCGACGAGCCCGCCACAGGCGAACGTGTAGCAGGAGGGGAAGCGGTGGGCGAGGCGCCGGAGCAGCACTCGGCTGTCGATCGGCTCCTCGGCCACGGCGAGCAGGTCCCGGGCGAGGACCACCTTCGACAGGTGGCCGGCGCGGATGCGTTCGACGGCCGCGGCGACGGCCCGCATGTGCCTCGGCGCGGTCACGTCGCCGTCGGCCCAGCGAACGCCGGACGGCGGCGCCGGGGACCGGAGCAGCGTCAACGGCTCGGCGTGGTCGCCGATGGTGGTGTACCAGGCCTGGCCGTCGCGGCGGCCGAGGATCGTGCGCGGGACGATGAGGACCGAGTCCCCGGAGGCGGGGTCGAAGGAGAAGCTGCCGAAGGCGACCGGCCCGGATCCGGGCACCTGGAGCGGGTCGTCGACCTTGGCGGCGTCGAAGAGCGCCGTGAGCCACTGCCGCGCCCACGTGAAGCGATCCTCGCCTGGCGGGACCGCGACGCGCGCGGCCTCGCCCCAGCCGACGAGCCCCTCGCCGTGGCGTATCCAGGCGAGCGCGTCGGAGTGGGGGAGCCGGGCCAGCAGGTCCTCCGGCGCGCGCACGGGCACGGTGCGTACGGCGAGGCGCTCCGGCACTCCTACAGCGAGGTTCACGAGAACCCACTGTACGGGAAAGTTGAACCCGTTCAAACAGCGGGGTCCGGTGGGTTCCGCGAGCCCCAGGAGACCGATCCCACCTGGATGTATGTCCGGCTTTGAGGGTAGCCGTCGTGTGCGTCCCTAAACATCGCCGCATATCGGCTTGTTCGCTGAACGTTCTAGATATATCGTTAACGTATCTAGATGATCGTCGAGAAGAGTCGGGAGGGGCCATGCGTCATCCGTCGCCTCACTGGGGCCATCCGCATGATCCGGCCGGGCATCCGATGTGGAACGAAGCCCGGGGAATGCCGCACGACCACGGGGGCCTGCCGTTCCCGCCGGGGCCGCCCGCGCCGCCGCCGATGCCTCATCTGTCGCCTCCGCCCGGCCCGCCGGGATTCGGGTTCGGGTTCGGCGGTCCGATGCCGCCCGGCCCCGCCCCGAAGGTCAAGAAGGGGGACGTCCGCGCGGCCTCGCTGGCCCTCCTCGCCGAGGGGCCGCGCAACGGCTACCAGATCATCCAGGAGATCGCCGAGCGCAGTCAGGGGATCTGGCGGCCGAGCCCCGGCTCGGTCTACCCGGCGCTGCAGCAACTGGAGGACGAAGGGCTGGTCCGGTCGGAGGAGGACGGCGGGCGCCGCACGTACCACCTGACCGAGACCGGATTCGTCCACCTGCGCGAGCGCCGCGAAGGCGCCGCCGATCCGTGGGAGGAGGTCGCCGAGTCCGTCAGCGAGGAGATGGTGGACCTGCACCGCCAGCTGGCCCAGGTCGGCATGGCCATGCGCCAGGTGATGATGGCCGGCAGCCCGGGCCAGCGCGACGACGCCCGGAAGATCCTCGCCGACACCCGCCGTGCCCTGTACCGCCTGCTCGCCGAAGACCCCGAGGAGGATGCATGACCGGGCGAAGCGAGGGAGTCAATGTGGTCATAAGGCCGACGAAGGAGGGCTCGTGACCTCGACCGATGGAAGAGGCCCCGCCGTCGCGGTGGACGGCCTGGCGAAGAGATACGGCGACCTCGAAGCCGTCAAGGGCATCGACTTCGAGGTCGCGCCGGGAGAGGTCTTCGGCTTCCTCGGCCCCAACGGCGCCGGCAAGACGACGACGATCAGCATGCTGTGCACGCTCGTCCGTCCCACCGGCGGCACCGCGCGGGTCGCCGGCCACGACATCGTCGCCGAACGCGACGAGGTCCGGCGCAACATCGGCCTGGTGTTCCAGGACCCCACCGTCGACGCCTACCTGACGGCGGAGCAGAACCTTCGTTTCCACGGCGAGCTGTACGGCGTGCCGAAGGAGGCGATGAAGGAGCGCATCGGCCAGGTGCTCACCATGGTCGACCTGGCGGACCGCAAGGACGGCAAGGTCGAGACGTTCTCCGGCGGCATGAAGCGGCGGCTGGAGATCGCCCGTGGCCTGCTCCACTCGCCGCGCGTGCTCTTCCTCGACGAGCCGACCGTCGGCCTGGACCCGCAGACCCGCGCCGCGATCTGGGGCTACATCCGACAGCTGAAGGACACCGAGGACATCACGATCTTCCTCACGACGCACTACATGGAGGAGGCCGAGTACTGCGACCGCATCGCGATCATCGATCACGGTGAGATCGTCGTCCTCGACACCCCGGAGAACCTCAAGGCCGGCGTCGGCAAGGACCGCGTACAGATCACCACGGCCGACGACGAGGCGGCGATCGCCGCCCTCAAGGAGCGCTTCGCGATCGACGCCGGGATCCACGAGCGCACCGTCACCTTCGCGGTGCCCTCCGGCGAGGAGTTCGTGCCGCGCCTGTTCGCCGAGCTCGGCGTGCCGATCCGCTCCGTGCACGTCGCGCGCCCCTCGCTCGACGACGTGTTCCTCAACTACACCGGCAGCACGATCCGCGACGCCGAGGCCGGTGCGAACGACTGGATGCGGATGATGAGGAGATGACCGATGTCCGTTGACACCCATCCGGCCGCCGAGATCGCCCAGGTACGGGTGGCGCGGCGCAGCGTGCGCCACGACCTGCGCGCGGTCAAGATCGTGCTGCACCGGGAGCTGCTCCGCTTCCTCTACGACCGCACCCGGATGATCTCCCAGCTGGTCCAGCCCGTGCTGTGGCTGCTGGTCATGGGCACCGGGCTGTCCTCACTCGTCGCGAGCGGCGGCGGGGTGAACCTCAAAACGTTCATCTTCCCCGGCGTCGTCGCCATGTCGGTGATGTTCACCGCGATGTTCTCCGCCGCCTCCATCGTCTGGGACCGGGAGTTCGGCTTCCTGCGGGAGATGCTCGTCGCGCCGGTCAGCCGGAGCGCCATCGTCGTCGGCAAGGTACTGGGCGGGGCGATCGTCGCCACCTTCCAGGGCATCGTGCTCCTCGCCCTGGCCGGGCTGGCCGGCGTCCCGTACGACCCGGCGATGCTCCTCCTGCTCGTGCTGGTGATGTTCATCGGCGCGTTCACGATCACCGCGTTCGGCGTGGTGCTGGCCGCGCGGATCAAGAAAATGCAGTCCTTCTTCGGCATCATGCAGATGGCGATGATGCCGATGCTGTTCCTGTCCGGCGCCCTGTTCCCGCTGTCGGGACTGCCGACCTGGCTGGGCGTCCTGACGCGTATCAACCCGCTCACCTACGCCGTCGACCCGCTGCGGCACGTGGTGTTCTCCCACATCACCGCCAGCCCCGCGCTGCTGCATCGGTTCAACCCCGGGGTCACCTGGTTCGGCTGGCAGGTGCCGCCCGCGCTGGAAGTCCTCATCGTGCTGGCGCTGGGCGCCGTCCTGCTGGGTGCCGCCGTTCTGCAGTTCAAGCGGACCGACTGAACGGCACCACTGCGGCGTCCTGGGAGCAGAGTCTCTCGACTCTCGCGGATCGGCCTGAGAAGGTCATCGAGCGGAGATGGTGGAGAGCGCCGATGAATGGCCGCCCACGGGCGGAGCGACTGCTCCCCGCGGGCGGCCGGCATCTCGACGAACCGTCGGTGGGCGTCGGGGAACACGTGCGAGTAGATCGCGCTCGCCCTATTCCTGACCAAGCGCCAAGAAATCGACGCCTGGGAGAAGACAGGTTTTCAAACACCTGCCGCGGGTCGCGACCGGCGGCATCGCTGTCGAGTACGCCTTCGGCTTGATATGGCCCGCCCGTGTCCTGGCTGTGCTGATGTGCCAGGAACCCCGCCGCCACCCCGCTGTCCGCAAGTACTGCGTCAAGCCGATCACCCGGCACGGGCCGGCGGAGATCCGGGAACAGGTTAAGGACTACCTCCGCCAGGAGTTCCCGCTCGGCTGGCCCGGACCGTCTGTACCGGACGAAGACACACACCGAGCGCTCTGGCCTAACGGCAACGCGGGACAGGACAGGCGGATTTGGGCACGTCAGCGTCCACCGTAATTTCGGGTGCAACCCCGACCCGTGCCGCAGGGCCGTTCCCGGCCCGAGGAACAGAAGCGTGGCCGGCAGTTCCCTGAGTCAACTTGGGCTGGCGGTGTTGTTGCCGGATCGTCGTCATAATCGGTGTCGTGTCTGCGTATGCCCAGGGCCGCTGGGGCCGAGAGGTTGATGATCTTTCGGGCGAGGGCCGGAACCTTCGGGAGTCCGGCATGGCGAAGCCGGCCGAGGAAGGACACCGAACGTTCGCCGACGGCACCCCGCCCACCCGGTCACCGAGTCGTTCGCCGCTTAAGGCCATTTTCGCTCTACGACTCCCCAGTCCCAGGACGGGTGCATCCGGGCTTCAGCTAAGAGCGGCTGCGGTTCAGCTGCGCGAGCTCCCCCAGGCCGAGCTGCTGCGAAAGCATCCGGTAGGGGTACATCTCCGGCGGCGGCGTGTGCGCGGCCAGCCTCATCTGCTCCGCTTCCGTTAGCGTGACGTCCGCCGCTCCGAGCAGGTCCTGGAGTTGGGTGAAGGTGCGGGGGCCGACGATCGGCGCGACGACGCCCTCGACGCCGAGGAGCCAGGCGAGCGCGACCTGCGCGATCGTCGCACCCTTGTCGCGCGCGATCGCTTCCGCCTCATCGACCACGCGGAAGTTGCGCTCGATCGCGCGGCGGTGGCGCGCCTCCTCGAGACTGTCCCCGGCGCCGGCCATCCGCGAGCCCGCCGGCGGTTCGGCATCGCGCGAGTACTTCCCGGTCAGGAAGCCGGCGCCGAGCGGCCCCCACGGAATCACGCCGATGCCGGCGGCGCGGCAGAACGGCAAGACCTCCACCTCGATCGAGCGCTCCACGAGCGAGTACTGGGGCTGCAGTGAGACGAACGGCGCCCAGCCGTTGCGGTCCTGCAGCCCGACCGCCCAGGCGAGCAGCCACGCCGGGAAGTTCGAGGCGCCGAGCGCCCGTACCTTGCCCGCGCGCACAAGCCCGTCGAGCGCCTCCAGCGTGTCCTCGAGCGGCGTGCCGGGGTCCGGTGCGTGGACCTGATAGAGGTCGATCACGTCGATGCCCATCCGCCTCAGGCTCGCGTCGCACGCCGCGCGCACACGGTCGGGCGCGAGGCCCTTCCCGGGCGGGTCGGAGACCGGCATGCAGACCTTCGTGGCCACGACGACCTCATCCCGGTGCGAGGCCAGCCACGGCGCGAGCGTGCGCTCGGACTCCCCGTCGCCGTACACGTCCGCGGTGTCGAGGAAGTTGCCGCCGGCCTCGAGGTAGCGGTCCAGCATCCGGTACGACTCGTCGCGCGGTGTCCGGCCGCCCATGAGCATCGTGCCGAGGCTGAGCCGGGTCACCTGGAGCGGGCCAAGGTTCCTGGTGCCCATCGGGGATGTCGCCTTCTCCGTTGTCATGCAGGAGAAGCTATGAGCCGGGCCGCTGATGCGTCCAATGTGTAAATCGTTGTCATCTCATATCGTCTTGCGCATGATGTCGACCTCACAACGCCAGCTGCGCGCCCTGTTGATGGTCGCGGATGAACTGCACGTGGGCCGTGCGGCCGAGCGACTCGGCGTCACTCAACCCTCACTCAGCCGGCAGATCGCCGCCATCGAGAAGGATCTCGGCATGCCTCTCTTCTCCCGGGCACGAAGGCGATTCGCCCTGACCCCGGCTGGTGAGATCGTTGTCGCCGGGGCCCGCGAGCTGCTTCGCCGGGGCGACGAAGTCGTACGCGACGCCAAACGCGCCCACGCCGGCGAGGTCGGCTCCCTTCGGCTGGGATTCGTCCAGTCGGCAACCTACGAAGTGATCCCGCGACTCGTCAGCGCCTTCCGCACCGCATACCCAGACGTCGTCGTCAACGCACGCGCCATGACGACCCTGGAACAAAGCGAGGCCCTACGCACCGGCCACCTCGATGCCGGCGTCCTCCGGCCCGTCACAGCGCTGCACGGGCTGACGACGAAGGTGATCTCGCGCGACCCGCTCGTAGCAGCCCTCCCGGCGACCCACCGGCTCGCGGGGTACGAACGAGTTCCCCTCGCCGCACTGGCCGACGAGTCGTTCGTGCTCTATTTCAGAGATTCCGGGCCGATCGTCCATGACACGATCATCGGTCGCTGTCTGGCCGCAGGCTTCAGCCCACGGATCGTGCAGGAGGCCCAACTCCAGACCATCCCCGCACTCGTCGCCGCCGGCCTGGGCATCTCCCTTCTCATCTCACCAACACCACCACACGATTCGAGCCAGGTCGTCTACCGCCCGATCCAGGACGACCTCCCACTCTGGGACATGGCACTCGCCTGGTCGGCGAGCAACCAGTCGCCGACCTTGGCCGGCTTCCTTGCCGTCGCCGAGGATGGCACGCCACATGGCGACGAACGACGCCAGTGGGTCGGGACTGTCTGAAAGATCGTGGGCCGGACTGGTGATCCGGCAGGCTGGAGCAGACGCGGACCGGAGCGATCTTCGTCGAGGCGGCCCGACAGGGAGAAACCGCAAGTCAGCGGCCAGGTGAGTGGTAGAGCGCCTGCGACTCGAACCCAGAACCTATGGATTGCAAGTCCACAGCTGTCGTTAGATGGCGATATCGCGTCGTGCTCCGCAGTGCCAGTAGATGCCGTTTGGTCCGCCTTCGCCGTCCCTTCCCCAGCGAATCAGTCGAATGCCCTACCGGGTACTGCCGGGAGGTACCGCGACATACGAGCACCCGCCGAGCACCCACGCCGACCCATTGCCGTGTCCGCGCGGGGAGGGTTGGCGGGCGTGCTGGGCCGCGCACATGCTCGCGGGACCATCCCCCGTGCGCGGGGAGCACGACCTCAAGTTCGACCTGGGGGAGTCGACGACGGGACTTCCCCCCGCGTGGCTTTGAGTTTTGACCGACGCACTCACGTAGTTGTCGAGTGTGTCTTCGACTGTTGATTAGTCGCATCGATGTAGTTCGGGAAAAGGGGGAGCGGAATTTGAGGGCCCCGATGGTGTGTACGTCATTTATCGGAAGCTTATCTTGTAAGGGCGGGCGCGGGCTGTGTCGCCGCTGGACCCAAGTCGTCGTCGCAGCTAGAAGGACCTCCGGAGGCGGCAATGCGGAGATCCTTGCATTTTATGGCGATTGTTGATATCGCGGAGCATTCGCCGGAATTAGGGGCTCACACCGTGGATCTGTGCTGGCGATTGCGCATGACATTGAGGGCGAGTGAGATCGCGGCGGCGGCGTTGGGGACCAGTTGAGTTGGGCGTTTCACCGCGCTGCCGTTGATCGGCTTTGGGACCTGGCAGCTGCGGCCCAAAACAGCGTACGAATCGGTCCGCGCGGCGCTGGAGATCGGTTACCGGCACATCGACACCGCGACGTTGTATAAAAACGAATCGGACGTCGGTAGAGCCGTGAAAGACAGCGGCTTGGACCGTGAGCAGGTCTTTGTCACCACCAAGCTTCGCCCGCAGGACGCGCGGCATGCTCGCCGTACCCTGGAGTCGAGCCTTCGCCTGCTCAACACCGGCTACGTTGATCTTTGGCTGATCCATTGGCCGACCGGCCGGAACGAACTCGTCTCGACCTGGCAGGAACTCCTGTCCGCCAAAGACGCCGGGCTGGTCCGCAACGTCGGAGTCAGCAACTACAGCCCTGCACAGATCGACCTGCTGACCAAGGCCACCGGACAGCAGCCGGCCGTCAACCAGATCCCGTGGAGCCCGACACAGCACGACCCGGCCCTGATGGAGGAGCACCGCAGCCGAGGGATCGTTGTCGAGGGCTACAGCGGCCTGAAGAACATCGACCTGCACGACCCCGTCCTCACCGAGATCGCCCAAAAGCACCAGGTGACTCCCGCCCAGGTCGTCCTCCGCTGGCATCTCGAACACAACATCGTGATCCTCCCCCGGTCATCGCGCCGCGAACGCATCGCCACCAACTACGACCTCGAAAGCCTCCGCCTGACGCCCGAAGACATCACCGCGATCGACAGCCTCACCCGAATCGGCTGACCGAAAATCGCAGATGAGCCCGCGCCAACTCGATCTCATCTACCCGCACCGGTCAGGGCGTCGGTTCACGACCTCGCTCCGACACAGACCTAACGCCTCGGACGCAATCACGCTCATCTCCATCGAACGCTGAACAGCACCAATGACCGCCGTTCCGCGGCAAGAGAGGTATTCGCCGGATCTCTCAGCCGCAAGGCTCATAAGTTGTGCGGGTGAGCAGTTGGATAGAGGACATCGTGACCTGGATCGGCGACATGCGTCGGCGCAGGCCGGTATTCCATTCAGAGGCCGACTTTTAGCATGTCCTGGCGTGGACGGCCCACAAGTCCAACCCGTCCCTGCGTGTCTGCCTGGAGACCAGACCTGCCCCCGGAATGCGCTTGGACCTTCTGCTGTCCAAGCCGGACGTCGGTGAGCACCTGGCCCTCGAACTGAAGTACCTTACAGCCGCGTGGGCCGGGGAGGTGGACCACGAGACCTTCACATTGCTCAACCAGGGCGCGCAGGACATCCGGGCCTACGACGTGGTGAAGGACATCCAGCGCGCTGAGCAGTTCACCGGCAGGTCCGGGTGGAGTGGCGCCGTCCTGGTTCTGACCAACGATCCCGCCTACTGGTCCCGTCCGACGCATAGCCGACCTACAAACGCCGACGCCTTCCGTATCTACGAGCGGCAGCAGATCAATGGCAGGCGGTCCTGGGGTTCCAACACCGGTGTCGGCACCATGAAGGGGCGGGAGGCAGCCATCGAACTCCAGGGCGGCTACACGTGCAGGTGGTCGGATTACGCATCCCTTCCTGGGCCCCGAGGAAGATTCCGACTACTCATCGTCCCGATCACAGGGCAGCTGGGGTAGACGCCGCTCAGGGGCACAAGCCGGCGTCGCAGGCGATCACAGCGACTTCGCGAAATCGACCATGTCCGCGAGAGCATGACGGAGCCTGTGCCGCTGCACTACCGCTCGTTCTTCGGTGTTCTGCGTAGCTTGCCGCGTAGTGTGCGGCGTGCGACAGGCCCAAGCTCGTCCACGACCTCGATGAGCACGGCCAGCCGGTCGAGCGCGTCCAAAGCCGCTTGGGCCCCGGCGGAGTCAACGCCCTCGTACAGTTCCAGCCCGACGAATCCGGCGCTCATCGCACGTGCGAGGCCCGCCGCGTCGATCAGCTCGGCCACCGGCGAGTCGGCCAGCAATCTTGTCAGCGTGTGCTCGATCGGGGTGATCCACAGTTGCAGGGCCGCCGCGGTGGCGCCGGCGATCCTTGGGTCGGCTTGGGCTCCGGCGAGCATCTGGGCGAGCACTGTGACGTTGCCCTGGGCGTGTTCCTCGGCATGCAGGGTGCGGCCGAGCGCGAGAAGCTGCCGCAGGTCGGCGATCTGATCGAGGCGTTCGGTGAACCCGGCGACCCGGGCCTGGGTCACGGCGAGGCATGCGGTCTGCAGCAGGTCGTGGACGCTGCCGAAGTGATAGAAGACCAGGGCCTGATTGACGCCGGCAGTGGCTGCGATGCTCCGCGCTGAGGTACCGGCCAAGCCGTGCGTGCGGATCGTCTCGATCGCACCCTCGATCAGGCGTTGTCGGGTGTCGGTCACGGCATCACGGTAGAGGTTCCGGGGGTTCGGCTTTCGACGCACCTGGATGAGGTAGGCGCTTTGGTGCGCCGTCGGGGCGATATTCGAAATGCCACCACTCGTTGTCGTACACCCGGTACAGACGGTATTGGGCACCGTATCGCTCCAGCCAGTGCGCGCCCTCGGTGGGCCGCACGTCCAGGGCGGTGCCCGCGACATGCCGGGATTCTTCTGACGGCAGCGCCCGCAGCCGGGCCGCCGTTGGTGACCCGGCTCGACGGACCTCCTCTGCGAACAGGCGTTCCTGCTCCCCGGCGTCCCGGTACCCAGACGTGAGGCCGATCAGTACGCCGTCTCGCCATAACGCCTGTGTGCGCGCCGCCGTGAATGCCGCACGGGTCGCCGATGTCAGACCGCTGAGGTCCTCGGCCGGAAAACGCGCCGCCAGGGCCCACTGGCAGGCCGTATGCCGGGCTCGGCACCGCGCGGTCGCGAACGCCGGGGGGAGTAACGCCACCGCCAGCATCCGGGTGATCACCTTGTATACGCGATCGCGGCGGCGATCGGGGAGGACGCCGGTCATGACGTCCCCAGTCTGGTCATATGCCCACCCACATGTTGTTGAGCATCTGCTCAAATCCAGCGTACGCCTGATTTGAGCGATCGCTCAAGAGAGGGCATATCGACCTGGACGTCAAGTCCGTAGAGCAGGATCGGCCCACTCATCCGGTCCGCGATGGCGCGGTCGAGGGCACGCCCGACCGCTGGTGGGAGCGGCACCAGCGTGACCCGGTCCCCTTTACCGACCACGCAGAACGCGGTGGTCGTGTTCTTCGCCAAGGTCGGTGATGTCACTGCCGGTCGCTTCGAAAACGCGCAGCCCCAATAGACCGAGCATGGCGACCAGCGCAAAGTCGTAGATGTTCGGTGACTGCCTCGCGGCAGTCAGCAGCGCTTCGAACTGCAGATGCGACAGGCCCAGCGTCGGCGAGTCCGCCGGTACGTGCGGGCGGCGGACGTGGTCGGCGGGCGAGTGCTCCAGTAGCCCGTCGATCACGCACGTGTGGTAGAACCCGGCACCACGGACAGCCGACGCGAGACAGTGGACGGACGGAGCCGGCGTATCTCCTGAGACCAGCGCACGTACAACTCGACGTCGGCCCTTCGTGCCTCCAGCGGGTTCAGGTCGTGGTTGACACACCAGCTCAGGTAGATAGATCCGAAGGTCGGACTCCGTGTGCATCCGTGAGGTGTCCTTGTAGGGCCAGGTAGGCCGCAGCCGCCAACCGCAGCGGCGCGGCATACGTGACGCCGGCTACTTCCGGCGTCTGCTCCTGGAAACGAGTCATACAACGACGCTGCGCCCAGCCCGCGGCCGTGGCCAGACGTGTAGGACACGCGGCATGAGCGTGCGGGCATCAACGCCGGCCGAGCTGCCGGTCGGGTCCCTCGTGAGTGTCGTGCCCACGGACTACGTTGAAGGGGTGTTCGAGGGTTTTGACGAGTTCGACATTGCGACGTCGCAGACGACGATCCATGGTGTCCAGGGTGGGTCCGGGCCGCCGGTCCTGCTGTTGCACGGCATTCCTGAGTCGCACCTGATGTGGCACCGCATCGCGCCGGCCCTGGCCGAGCGGTTCACCGTCATCGCGACTGACCTACGCGGCTACGGCGCGAGCGGCAAGCCGCCCAGCAGACCCGATCACGGGCCCTACCGGATGCGGGTGATCGCCGCCGACCAGGTCCAGGTGATGGCGGCGCTGGGCTTCGACCGGTTCGCGGTGGTCGGCCACGACCGCGGCGCCCGGTGTGCCTACCGGATGGCACTCGATCACCCGGCTGCGGTCAGCCACTTGGCGGTGCTGGATATCGTGCCCACCGGTGAGGCATACACCCGCGCCGACGCCGACTTCAGCCTCGGCTTTTGGGTCTGGTCGTTCTTGGCGGCTCCAGAGCCAGTACCAGAGACGATGATCGCGGCGGCGCCGCATGTTCTGGTCGACCACATGCTCGACGCCTGGTCTCTGGTGCCCGGCGTGTTCCCCGAGCGGGTCCGAGCTGCCTACGCCGCGGCCTTCACTGATCCAGACACGGTTCATGCCATATGCGAGCAATACCGTGCGGCCGCCACCTTGGACCTGGCCGACGACCAGGCCGATCGGGGCCATCGGAGCATCGGGTGCCCGACGTTGGTGTTGTGGAGTGCCACCGGCCCGGTCGGACAGTGGTACGACCCGCTTAATGTCTGGAAGGTCTGGGCCACCGACGTGCGCGGCGGGCCCGTCCAGGCCGGCCACTTCCTGCCAGAAGAAGCGCCCGAGGAGACCCTTCGCCACCTGCTGGAGCTACTGACATGAGACCGCGCCGGCACCAGAGCCTGTAGATCCTCCACTCGAACGCGGACGCACTCAATTCGGCATGAGCGGACGAGTGCTGGGGACGTCCATACCCGGTCCGGTTCTGCTAAAGGTCGCATCGACGATCTCCCGCATCGCATAGCGACTCTGTGTCGGCGGTCCCGTTATTGATCCACTCGACGATCATGGAAATTGAGCCAGTCGATGCGTGCTGATGTGATCCTGATGGCACAGTAAGTGGCTGTCTGTCTTGAGCTGGAGGTCCTGGTTTGTTTCGTGTTGGTGATGGCTTGATCGTTCTGTGGTCAGAAAGGGATGGCCTGGTCCCACGCACACGAGAGCTCACCCATGGTCATCAGGTTCGAGATGCCTTCCCATGGTTTCGCCCGGTCTCCCCGAGGATCAGCGGAGAGCCCTGACCGGGATCGGGGTGATCAGCCGCGGGGCAGGGAGATGACGAACCGTCCGGCCGCGTCGATGGCGATGTCTCCGTCAGCGGTACGGGCGAGTCGTCGAGCGAGCGCGAGCCCGAGTCCGACGCCGTCGTGACCGTCGTCTGGGTTGGCGCGCCGGCCCGGTTCGAACACTGCGTTGCGGAGTTCCACCGGTACGCCGGGACCGTCATCGGTGATGATGATCTCCACGTCGGCAGTGCACTCTACGGTGATCTGGTTCCGTGCGTAGCGGCGGGCGTTGTTCAGCAGGGGCACGAGGATGCGCTCGACCAGGTTCGCGGGTACCCCAGCCGTCACGTCTTTACCGGTTACCACGATCGGCGGCCCCTCCGTGTTGCGCTCGGCCAGATCACGGGCTAGGTGGAGCAGCTGGCATCGTCCGCGGACCTGATCGGTGGGGATGGTGAGCAGGGACTCACAGATCCGCTGCATGGTGGCCGCGCTCGCCGCGATCGCTTGATGTGAGACGTCTCGTTCGGCAGCGGTGCGGTTTCGCGCGATCAGCCAGTCGATCTCCGCGGTGATCTGGGCCAGCGGGGTCCGTAGTTCGTGTGAGAGTTCAGCGGTGAGTTGTTGTTCGTGGCGCAGGACGGCGGAGAGGCGATCGAGTAGCTGATCAAGGTTTCTCGCCAGCCCGCCGAGTTCGGCAGGACGGTGTTCCGCGCCGAACCGGTGATGGGTTCCGTTCTCTCCCCATTGCGTGGCTTGCTCGCTCATCTGTGTTACCGGCCGGAGGGCACCGTGAACGATCGCGCGAGTCAGTAGGTAGACGCCGAAGAGCAACAGCAGGGCGAGGATGGCGGAACCGGCCAGCACCAGACGGGCCAGGTTACTGTAGGGGTCAAGATCAACCGCGCTGACCACCGTGCCCACCCGGCGGCCTTCGGACAGCACTGGCAGCGAGTAGACCCTCCAGGCGTACGGCGTCTTGGTGTCCATGAAGGTCTTGCGCTGCCCGGCCATGCGGTCCGCACTCGCCTGCAGCCCTTTGGGTGCTCTGGGGCGCTCGATGGCCGTGTAACCCTGGTAGATCCAGACTCCGACATCCAAAGCACGGTCGTCGGAGGGTTCCAGCACTCGGATACGGCCGTCTGGCCAGGTCTGCAGGGTCGCTGCCACGGCCGCCGCCCGAGTCCGCAGCAGGTCATCAGACTGTCTACGCAGCTGCGTGTGAAGCGCCAGGTTGAAGACCATGGTGAGCAGCGTGACCCAGATCGCCGTCGTGGCCAGCGCGAGCAGAGCGAGGCGGCCGCGCAGAGTCGCCGGCGTGAGGGCCCTCATGTGAATCGGTAGCCGACGCCGCGAATGGTGCTGATGCCCCGCTCACACCCGGCTTCACGGAGCTTACGGCGCAGGCGCCTCAGGTACTGGTCGAGGGTGTTGTCATTGACTTGGGCGCCTTCGGGCCAGGCCGAGCGCACCAGGGCATTGCGCCGGACGACCGCGCCGGGGTCTGCCATCAAGGCGGCCAGCAGCCGGAACTCGGTGGGTGTAAGGGGTATCTGTGTGCCGTCCGCGGTCTTCAGCACGTGTGCGACCGGGTCCAGCCGCAGCCCGTCGACCTCGGTGACCGCCTCGCGACCGGCTCTGCGCAGCACCGCGCGGACCCTGGCAGCGAGTTCGGCCAGATGGAACGGTTTGGCGAGATAGTCATCGCCGCCCGCGGAGAAGCCCGAAAGCCGGGAAGTGAGGCCATCACGAGCGGTCAGGAAGATGACCGGCATGTCCAGCCCGGCAGCGCGCATGGCCTGACAGACGTCCCTGCCATCGGAGTCTGGCAACCCGATGTCCAGCACGACTGCGTCGATCTGGTCATCTATCGTCCGCAGCGCGCCTGCTCCGTCCGCGGCTGTCAACACCTCGAAATGCTCCTCGCGCAGGCCCCGGGCGAGAACGTCACGAAGTCCGTGGTCGTCCTCGACGACCAGGACGCGGTGGATGGTCACATCGTCAGGTTACGGACCTCCCGTAACCCGAACCCACCTGCCTGCCGAAGCGTTCAGGTTGTGTTCAGGCACGCCGTGCCAGCCTTCCCCGATGACAACAACTCAGCGGATCCGGATGGGCGAACCGACCGGCCGGCAGATGCTCAACAAGGTGCCTGAGGTCACGGTCTGGTTCTGGATCATCAAGATCCTCTGCACGACTGTCGGCGAGAGTTTCGCCGACTACATCAACGAAACCCTCGGCTTCGGCCTGACCAACACCATGCTGTTGTTCACCGCGGTATTCGCGGTCGTGCTAACGGTCCAGTTCCGTACCAAGCGCTACAGCCCGTTCCCGTACTGGCTGACCGTGGTGGTGGTCAGTGTCACCGGCACGCTGTACACCGACATGCTCACCGATGAGCAACACGTCCCGCTGTGGTTGAGCTCGACGGTGTTTTCGATCCTGCTGGCCATCGTCTTCGGGGTCTGGTGGCTGCGCGAGCGGACCCTGTCGATCCACAGCATCACGACCTTCCCCCGTGAGGCGTTCTACTGGCTGACCGTCCTGGTGACGTTCGCGCTGGGCACCGCTACCGGTGACTGGACGCTGGAGCTGACCAACTGGACGCCCGCGCAGTCGGTGTTCCTGCCGCTGGGCCTCATCGCGTCGATCACCGCCCTGTGGAAGTTCGGCGCCAACCCGGTGCTTTCGTTCTGGCTGGCCTACATCCTCACCCGACCGCTCGGCGCCAACATCGGTGACTGGCTCGCCTCCCCGAAGGTCGCGGCCAACCCCGGCGACCCGGTCGGACTCGGCCTGGGCACCTTCATCACGAGCCTGATCTTCCTCGGCGCCATCCTGGCAACGGTCATCTACCTGTCGATCAGCCGTAGCGACGTCGCCGAGACCTACGAGGCGACGCACGCGCCGTCGGTCACCACCAACGCGCGCCGGGAGCGCATCGCTCTGGGAGCCTTCGGCGTGATCGCCGCCGGCACCGCCGCGCTGATGGTCTGGGCCCACAATCAGCCCCACGTCACCTGCGACCCGACCGGTCAGAGCGAGACGATGCCGGCCTGCCCGAAGCCGGCCCTGACCGGCGACCAGACGACCGCCGCAGTGGCGAAGTACGAGAACCTCGCCCAGACGGCGATCGCCCAGGACCGGGCCGGGAAGGCCGCAGCCTCCCACGCCACCGTGCAGAAGATGCGCGATGACTGGGACGCCGACGCCACCTCGCTGCAGGCGGTCAACAAGAAGACTTGGACCCTGCTCGACAACCAGATGGACGCGGTCCTCAAGACGTACGCCATCGACCACGGCCACATCAAGCCGGCCCCAGCCGCCAAGCAGGAGAAGCAACTCAAGGTCCTGCTGGCCGACTTCAAGAGCCACCGCTTCTGAATGGGCGCGTGAAGTAGGCGGATCACCCTTCCGTCCCGCGCGGTGGCCGGTACGGGCGGCCGACGGTAGAAGCCCATGAAGACGCCGGCCCCCAGCAGCGTGACGAGTCCACCGGCCAGGCGTCCTACTCCCGAACGTGTCCCCGGGCGTCAGGCAGCGGAGCGTGACCGGGCCGGGGCGGCCGGCTTCACATAACGTCTGCCCGACCGGGCTCGGCACCCCGGTCGCCGTAATGCCGGGTCTGACCTGCTGAGACGCTTCTCGGTTCGGCTCGGTGTCCGCGACCGCTGGCCGTTATCCGGGCGGCGCTCCGCCCTCATGTACACCGCGTGACTGATGTTGCCCCGGTTCTGTGGACATGTTGGTCTGCCCCGGGTGTGGTGGAGGCGGGTTGCTGGATTCTTGTGCTACTCGATCATGAAGGAGTGGCGTGGGACGACGTGGCTATCCGCCGGAGTTCCGGCGTAAGGTGCTGGGCCTGATCGAGGCGGGCCGCAAGGTCGCTGATGTGGCCCGGGATCTGGGGATCAGCGATCAGTCGATCTACACCTGGCGGCGGCAGGACCGCATCGACCGCGGCTTGGAGCCGGGTCTGACCAGCGGCGTTGGCGTCAGGAACGAAGGGTGCGCAGGCCGGTGCGGATTTCGCTGACCAGGATCTCGGGCTGTTCCAAGGCCGCGAAGTGCCCGCCCTTGTCGGCCTCGCCGTAGTGGATCAGATTGCTGTAGGTGTCTTCGATCCAGCTTCGTGGCAGGCGTGGGATGTCCCTCGGGAAGACGGTCACCGCGACCGGAAGCGTCAGCTTCGGGCCGGCGAAAGTGGCCGATTTGTTCTCCCAGTAGATGCGGCCGGACGACGCTGCGCTGTTGGTGAACCAGTAGAGGGATATCGCGTCGAGCATGTCGTCCATGCTGAGGGCGTCCTCGGCGAGCCCGTGGTTGTCGGTCTTGGACTGGAACTTCTCGTAGATCCAGGCTGCCTGGCCGGCGGGAGAGTCCGCCAGGGCGAATCCGACAGTCTCCGGCTTCGTGCGCTGAAGGTGGTTCGACCCACCGAGATCGCCGGTGTAGAGGGCGAGGGCTTCCACGGCGTAGCGCTGTTCGGGCGACAAGGTGTCGGGTATCTGTGCGGGAAAGGCGTACTGGGTGTTCAGATGAATTCCGAGAAGCCCCTCAGGTTGCATGGCCCCGAGGACGGTGGTGACGACGGCACCCCAATCGCCGCCTTGCGCGGCCCATCTCGTGTAGCCGAGACGCTTCATCAGCTCCACCCACGCGCTTGCGATGCGCGATACAGTCCACCCGGTCTCCGTGGGCTTCTGGGAGAACCCGAACCCGGGGAGCGACGGGACGACGACGTCGAATGAATCGGCGGCGTCTCCTCCGAACGAAACCGGATCGGTCAGCGGGCCGATCAGCTTCAGGAACTCGACGATCGAGCCCGGCCATCCGTGCGTGAGTATCAGCGGCATCGCGTTGGGATTCTTGGACCTGGCGTGGATGAAGTGGATGTCCAGCCCATCAATCTCGGTCAGGAATTGTGGGAAGCGATTGAGCTCGGACTCGAAGCGCCGCCAGTCGTAGCCGCGCTCCCAGTAGTCGACCAGAGATCTGGCGTTCTCTACGCGAACCCCTTGCGACCAGTCGTCCACCGTTTCCGGATCCGGCCATCGAGTTCTGGCCAGTCGCTGCTTCACGTCGTCGATCTCCGAATCCGGGATCGAGACGGTGAACGGGCGGACGAGGGCCGAGGTCGGCGGCGTCGGTGCGGTCATTGCCTTCTTCTCCTGGGCTTCGAAGCACGGCGCAACTCTCCGTTGCACACCGGTGTGCAATCTACTTCACTGCACACTGGTGTGCAACAATGGTGTCGTGCCCACCGAGTCCACCCGTGTGCGCTCGATGAACGAGACACGCGATCGCATCCTCGATGTCGCCCTCGACGTGCTGGGAGAGAACCCCGACGCCGGAATGGGCGACATCGCCTCCGCTGCCGGCGTCGTCCGTCGCACCGTCTATGGCCATTTCCCCTCGCGCCTCGACCTGGTTCGGACACTCACGGAACGGGCCGTCGCCGAGATGACAGCCGTGCTCACCGAAGTCAACGCCTCCGACGCAGAAGCGGACGCGACGTGGGTCGAATTCGTCGCCCGCCTCTGGCCGGTGGCGCACCGGTACCGAGTGCTGTTGGCGCTGCGCCGTGGCGAGTACGGCGAGGCGATCCACGGCCTGCTCGGGCCAGTCGACGAGCTCCTCGCCGACCTCGTGAAACGGGGCCAGGACAGCGACGTGTTCGCACAGCACCTGCCGGCGGGCATTCTGAGCCAGGTTGCCTACGGCGTCGTGTTCGCCATCGCGGACAGCGACCTGTCGAACGGGACCCTCGGCGCCCGAGCAGCGACGATCACGAGCCTGCTGATGCTGGGAGTTCCCGAGACGCGCGCAATCGCTCTCGTGGGCGACCAGCCCTGACCCGCGGCACTCGAGCGGAGCTGCGGATCGTCCTGCTCCGGATACGACATCGACACCGCACCCCGCCAAGAATCCGGTGAGAACAGTGTGATCGCGACGATGTGAGTCGCACGGCGCGGCTGGAGCGTGTGCTCACGTAGACTGCCTCCCTCTCAGGCCCGTCGCCGACTTCTCACAAATGACCGGTGGTGCGAGGCCACCGCGCCGCGGGTCCGGCTGAGGCATTCCCCCTGGTCGCCGTTCGCAGAACCTCTCTCGCAACCTCGGCGTTCTGAGAGACGGTTCTGAGACGGCTGTGACCTGGGTGAACGCTCTACTTTGCGGCTGGTGACACGGACCCGAGCGGAGGGCCTTGTCAGTGGATCACGTCGAAGATCTGCTTTTGCAGGCCGTTGGCGTAGACGTCGTGCTCGATGAGCTTCAGTTTCTGGGTGTCCTTGTCCGTGGTGCTGAACAGTCGCTTTCCGGCGCCGAGCAGCAGCGGGAAGACGAGCAGGTGGTAGCGGTCGATCAGGCCGGCGTCCGAGAGGCTGTGGTTCAAGGAGGCGCTGCCATGGACGATGATCGGGCCTCCCTCGGTCTGCTTGAGGGCGGCGACCTGGTCGAGTGAGCGCAGGATCGTGGTCTCGCCCCAGTTCGTGACCAGGTTTTCCTCGGTGAGGGTGGTGGAGACGACGTACTTCGGCATCGTGTTGTAGTGGGCGAATTCCTCCATTTTCGGCCAGACCGGGCTGAACACCTCATAGCTGACCCGGCCCATCAGGATCGCGGTGGCTTCCATCTGCTCCCGCCCCTTGATCTCGTAGGCGTCGAGGAGGAACTCGACGTCCTTGAAGGTCCATCCGGAGTTCCGGTAGCCCGGTTCGCCGCCCGGGGACTCGACGACACCGTCGAGCGAGATGAAGGCAGTGCTGATCAGAGTACGCATTGAAGATTCCTTGCTCTGTCGTGTGTGTATTTCGGCTGCTCGGTTCCACGCTTGGGCCGCGTTGGAGCGGAAAGGGGTTGTTTCGGCGGCACCGGGAGTGGTCCAGTCGCCGGTGGCCCGACGGTGCCGGCGGCGTACGGGTGTACCTGTGGGGGCTGTCAGGCGAGGAGCCCGGTCAGCCACTGCTGCCAGGCCACCTCGGCCCCGTCCGTGTTCCGTCCGAAGAGGTGATGGAACATCAGCACCACGCCGGTGAAGTGGAGGAAGGTGTAGATCCCGTCTGTGGTGCGGACCTTGATGCGTTCGTCGTCCGACCAGACCACTTCGCCGTCAAGTGGCGGCAGGTCCGCCGGTTCGGCGTGCGCCCGAGCGCCCACGGCGACCGGCGTGGGCAGTGACAGCCCGCGGGTGAGCGCCGCGTGAACCTCCTGCGCCGAGCGTCCGTCCGACGGCGCGACGGCGAAGACGGGGACACCGGCGCGTCCTGGGAAGTGCGTCAGGTACTCGGCGAGCGTGTGGAGGTGGAAGGGCCAGCCGCGGCGCAGCGCGTCGTACTCGTCCTGCCAGTCGTCGCCGAGCAAGCCGCTGTGAACGACGCGGAGCACGGTGCTGCCGCCATCCCGTCCCTCGATCAGGTACTCGAAGGCCATGAACCGGCCATCCTCGGCGGTGGCCGTGCGGGTGGCGAGGCGTTTGCCGGGTTCGTAGGCGGTGATCACCGCCTCCTCCCGGCGGCCTCCGGTGTCCATGGCGGCGACTCCGCCCTCGCGTGGCTCGACCTCGTTGCGGCCCATGAACCAGGAGTCGATCCCCGGTCCGGTGGCGATCGCCTCCCAGACCCGTTCCGGACTTGCCGACAGGGTCGTCTCCAGCTCGATCTCGAAGGGGTGGGTCATCGTCGGTTCTCCTGTCCTGCTTCGGATTCGTTCTCGTGCGCCCCCGCGCCTGCCTGCTGGGTGCCGGGCGCGCTCGCCTGGGCGCCGGGTTGCGCGGGGATCTGGTGGAGTCCGACGACTACTCGGTGGTTCCTGCCCTGCGGCGCGAACTCGTCGTGGTAGCGGCCGACAAGGGCCGTCACGGCCTGGGCCAGTTCGTCGGCGAAGGCCGACCGGTCGGCCGCAGTGGCGAACCGCACCTCCGCGTCGATGCCGAAGGTGGCGACCTGCCGCCGGGCCCGGGAGGCGCCGGTCAGCAGGGTCCCGACCTCCTGCACCAGCCGGGCCCCCAGCGCCAGCAGCCAGCGGGCGGACAGCTGGTCCGGAGACCGGGAGGGGTCCGGGCTGACGGCGGCCAGGACGCTGGGCGAGATCACATAGGAGGCGGCGGTAGCGCGGTACACCCGTTCGGTGACGCTGCCCTTGCGCCGCTCCTCGGCGAGTTCGACCAGCCCATGACGCTCCAGTTCCTTCAGGTGGTAGTTGACCTTCTGCCGGGGGAGCTCCAGCCGGGCGGCCAGCATGGCGGCCGAGCCGGGCTCGGCCAGGGCGGCGAGGATCCGGGACCTGATCGGGTCCAGGGACGCCTCGGCCGCAGCGGGTTCTTCGATCACAGCGACTTCCAGCACCGCTCCAGGATCCAGCCGACAAAAAAATTTGTCAAGACAGTTTGAGTTGTCGGTGCGCTGAGCGGCCAATGGTGTGCAACGTCATCGTGGACAGAAGCCGGGCAAGGTCATGGCGACGCCGGCTCAGCTCCAGCTCCGCCTCATCCAGCGTCCAGCACTCGATGAGGTCTTCCAGCTCCCACTCGCGCCGCATACTTGGGCCCTTCTCCCGATCTCACAACAGACCGGGAGAACCCTCATCGGCCGCACTCCCGTTACGGACCGGTGCATCCCAGCCGTGATCGCTGCGCAACGAACCCAGGACGTAACGCCGAGTTGCTTTCCCCTGGTGACACGGACCCGAGTGGAGGGCCTTCCCACTCGTCGCCGTAGTCGGGGCACCAGCGGTGGTAACTGGTGTCGAGGTTGCCGCTCGGGACGGCCCGGCCATGCTCCGGATGCCACCCACCCCAATGACCCCATCGCAAGCAAGCGCGGGCCCGCCGGAACTTTCCATATGGATGCGTTCGCGCCGCGACGAAGTCCTCGGCGGCTTGATCAACGAGTACAGGCGCGCGGCGTAGACGGACAGAAAGGCCAGGTCGGCAACCGAGATCGAGTATCCGCACCCGACAGGTCCAGACGCTGCAGGCGAGCGTCACCGATCCCGAACAGGCGGACCTGCTCGACGTGCCTCCGTTCTTCCCGATCGTGCGCATCGAACGCACCACTCAGGACGACACCGGGCGCACCATCGAGTACGTGCAGTCCGTCTACCGCGGCGACCGGTACCGCATCACCACGAAACTCCACTTCGATCACACGTCCGGATAGGTCACGCGCGGCGAAGGAGTGTCGTGGTGTGGACGGTCAGTACGACCCGGGGCGCGCCATCCTGTCGGCGGCTCTTTATTCGGCGTCGTGGATGAGCAGGGCTATCTGGACGCGGTTGTTCAGTCCGAGCTTGCCCATGATTCGGGAGACGTAGGACTTGACAGTCGCCACGGTCATATAGAGCTCGGTCGCGGCCTCGGCGTTGGACAGACCCCGGCCAATCGCGTCCGCCACGCGTCGTTCCGCGCCGGTGAGGGAGGCGAGCCGCTCGCGCGCGGCCACCCGCGGCCCATCGTCGCGGACGTGCGCGATGAGCTTGCGGGTGATCGTCGGGGACAGGATCGGCTCGCCGGATGCGACGCGCCGGATCGCGTCCACGATCAGCGCTGGTGGGGTGTCCTTCAACAAGAACCCGGCCGCTCCGGCTCGCAGCGCCCGCAGGACGAGTTCGTCGGTGTCGAACGTGGTCAGTACGATGACCTCGGGCGCGTCCGGCGCGGCGCGGAGCCGCTCGGTCGCCGCGATGCCGTCGAGTCTCGGCATGCGGATGTCCATGAGCACGACGTCCGCGCCCGTGGCGCCCACCGCCTCCAGGACGGCTGTGCCGTTGGCCGCCTCGCCGGCGATTTCGATGCCGTCCAGCCCGGAGAGCATCGTGGACAGAGCCGCGCGCACCGGCCACTCGTCGTCGGCGAGCAGGACCCTGATCGGCTCGTCCCGGTCCTCCATCACGCCTCCCACGGCAGGCGGGCACGCAGGGCGAACATATCGTCCTCCAGGCCGTGGTCCAGTGTGCCGCCCGCAAGCGTGGCGCGCTCGGCGAGCCCCGCCAGTCCGACGCCCGCCCCGGGGATCTCGGCGTCCCGGCCGGCGAGCGGCTGGCGGACCTCGATGTCCAAGCCCCTGGCTGGTGCTCCGCGGATGGTGACGGTCACGGGCATGCCGGGGGCGTGCTTGCGGGCGTTGGTCAGTCCCTCCTGGACGATCCGGTACGCCGTGCGCGCCACCACCGTGGGGACGGCCTCGGCCTCGGCCACCGTCATGTCCAGGGTCACGTCCGTCCCGGCTCGGCGTGCCTCCTCGGCCAGGTCGGGGAGCATGGTCAGCGGGGGGCGCGGGGCCGTCTCCTCGCCGGGTTCCTCCCGCAGGAGCCCGATGACCTCCCGGAGGTCCTCCAGCATCTGGTGGACGCCGCTGCGGATCACTCCGGCGGCCCGCGCGATCTCGGCCCGTGGGGCGTCCGGCCTGAACTCCAGCGCGCCCGCGTGGACGCTCAGCAGCGACATGCGGTGTGCCAGCACGTCGTGCATCTCGCGGGCGAGCCGGACCCGTTCCATCCTGCGCGCCTCGGCGATCCTCGCCTGCCGGTCCTCCTCGGCGCGGCGTGTTCGTTCGGACAGCGAGACCAGCAGGCCGCGGCGGGCCCGAACGGCACGCCCCCAGCCGACCGTCGCGATGGTCAGGAGCGCGCCGATCGTGACGCTCGCCGCGTAGGGCACGCCTGAGTTGGGGAAGAGGGCGGCATTCACCAGCTCGGTGGCGATGCCGAGGGAGCCGATCCACAAGACGACAGGCAGCGGACGGTGAACGGCGACGGACAGCGTCGCGACGAACGCCGCGCCCCCGGCCGCGGGCGACACCGCTGACAACAGGGTCATGGCGAGCGCCAGCCCCACTGGCCACCGGCGCCGCCACCACAGCGCCAGGCAGGCCGGCGCCCCGACCGCCACGTCGGCGATCACCGCCGGCTGCGTGACGCCCTGGTACCGGGGCCACCCGCTCAGCGCGCCGATCAGGACGGCGACGAGGATCCCGGACACGTCCGCCGCGATGTCACGGGCCGTGCGGGCTCCGGGCGGGTCCTCCTCCAGGTCGGCTCGCAGGGCCCCTGGCAGCAGCCGCCACGAGACGCTCCCCGGACGCCGCCGCTGCTCGTCATGCACCCGTGGACCCGAGCCACTCTCTGATAAGCGCGGTCCATCGCCGATTGTCGGTGGTCTCCATGAAGGTCCGGTGGTCGATCATCAGGTAGATCTCTCCGATCACGGTGGTTCCGAGAATCAGCGGTTTTCCCGCGTTGAGCAGCCCGCCGATGAACCGGCCGTAGAGGTTGGTGAACTCGTTCGCCACAGAGGTCACCTGGTCCGGGCGCAGGACGAGGTCGCCATCGTCGCCCCAGCCGCCGAGCACGAGCCGGTCGTCGTACAGCGTCGCCTGGCCCCTTCGCGGGAACAGCACGCTCTGGTCGACCCCAGCAGCGATCCGGTCGCCTTTCCTGCGGGCCCTCAGCTCCTCCGTTCTCGAGGCGATGTAAGGGGCCTGAGCCAGCGGCGTTTCGATCTGTGTCATGGCCTTAGCCTGCCTTCCGTCGCGCCGAGGCCGCAGCGGACGGAGGATGGAACTTGGAGTCCACTTAAGTCTTGGCGGTGGCCCCTACTTTCGGATAGACCGAAGTCGGCGCGAAGAGCTCCTTTGGCAAGCTGTGGCGCAGGCAGTGCCCTTCCTACCGTTGCGGCATGGAACCGACGGGTACTGATGAGGCCCCTGTGACTTCCGTCCAAGTGGGACGGCGCGGCTTTCTCGGGAGTGGCGCCGCGGCGCTGGCCGGGACGTTGGTCCTCTCCGGCTCGGCGGCCTGCGCGCAGGCGCCGGCGGCCCGGCCCACGCCAGGGGAGCCGACCGATCCGAGGATCGAGGCACTGCTGGCGAAGATGTCACTCGCCGACAAGATCGCCCAGCTGAACATGCCGCAGGTCCTGCCGGACGGGCTGGTCCCGAAGACGTCCCCGGTCACCACGGACGAGCACCGCAAGGCCTATGCGGCAGGCAAGTGGCGCGACCTCGGGCAGGGAGGCGGGTTCTTCGGGTTCTTCAACGAGACGATCGCCGGGGCACTCCCGGTGAAGCAGCCCCGTACGCCCCGGCAGCAGGCGGAGGCCGCCAACGAACTGCAGAAGGTCGCCGAGGGCAGCAAGCTCGGCATCCCGCTGCTGCAGATCGCCGAAGGGACGAACGGTCATTCCGCGCCGTACGCGACGATCTTCCCCGCGGGGCCGTCGATCGCCGCCACCTGGAACACCGGCCTGGTCGGCGCGGTCTACGGCGCGGTCGCGGCCGAGGCACGCGCCTGCGGCACCCACGTGCTCAACACGTTGGTCGCGGAGGTGTTCCGCGACCCCCGCTTCGGGCGCGGCTGCGAGGGGTATGGCGAGGACCCGTACCTGGTCGGTGGCGTCATCGGCGCGATCGTGCGCGCTGTCCAGGGCACCGACGTCAGCAGGTCGGACCGGACTGTCGCATCCCTGTGTCACTTCCCACTGCAGACCCCGAACGTCGGCGGGCTGGAGGGAAGCTCGGTCGAGATCGGCGAGCGCGAACTGCGGGCGATCCACCTGCCGTCATGGCGCGCCGGGTTCGCCGACGCGGGCGCGCTGATGACGCTGGCCTGCCAGTCCACGATCGACGGCGTGCCCACGCACCGGTCGGAGAAACTGCTCACGCAGGTCCTGCGAGGGGAGTTGGGGTTCCGTGGCGTCGTCATCAGTGAGGGTGGCGGCCTCACGACGCTGGTCACCGAGCGTGTCGCGGCCGACCAGAAGCAGGCCGGCGCTCAGGCGATCAAGGCGGGAGTCGACGTGGGCATCACCTGGGAGGATGCTTACCTCGACGGGCTCAAGGACGGGGTGAAGGACGGCTCCGTCCCGATGGAACTGGTGGACCGGGCCGTCCGGCGCGTGCTGATGCTCAAGTTGCGGCTCGGGCTGTTCGACAACCCCTACGTCGACCCCGCGCGAGCCGAGCAGATCGTGGGCGGTGCCGCGCACCGCGCCCTCGCGCTCCAGGCCGCGCGCGAGGGCATCACCCTGCTGAAGAACGACGGCGGCTTGCTACCGATCAAGAGCTCCATCAAGCGAATCGCCGTGATCGGGCCGAACGCCGACGTTCCGGAGAACCTCACCGGCGACTACGCGCCCTGGCCGCCGAAGAACGGGATGCCCACAGTGCTGGCATCCATCAAGGCCGCCGCGCCCGCCGGGACCAGGGTCACCTACGCCAAGGGCTGCGGCGTCAACGACGCTGACCGCACGGGCTTCGCCAAGGCCGTTGCGACCGCGCGCGGCGCCGACCTCGTGGTGCTCGTGCTCGGCGAGCGGTCCAAGGGTTTCCTCTTCGAGGGCGCCACTGGAGGCGAGGGGGTCGACGCCGCCGACCTGAACCTCACCGGCGTGCAGGACGCGCTGGTCCAGGCCGTCCACGCGACCGGAAAGCCCGTCGTGATCGTGCTGGTGGCGGGCCGTCCGCTGGCCATCACCTGGCCCGCCGAGCACGTCCCGGCGATCGTGCAGGCGTGGCTCCCCGGAGAACGCGGCGGTGAGGCGATCGCGGACGTGCTGTTCGGCAAATGTGACCCCGGTGGGCGGCTGCCGGTGACGGTACCGCGGAGCGTGGGCCAGCTCCCGATCTACAACGACGTCAAGCCCATGCGGGCGGCGGCCGACGGGTACGTCGGCCTCAAGGCGTCCCCGCTCTATGAGTTCGGCCACGGTCTGAGCTACACCACGTTCCGCTACGACAACCTCAAGATTTCTCGCCGCCGGATCAAGACGGGCGAGACCACGGAGGTTCGAGTCGATGTCACCAACACCGGGCACCGTACGGGCCAGGAGGTCGTCCAGTTGTACCTGGCCGACCAGCAGTCGAGCGTGTCGCTGCCGGTCAAGCAGTTGCGCGGCTTCGCGAAGGTGGAGCTGAAGCCGGGCCAGAAGCGGACGGTCCGGCTTACGCTCGGGCCGCGGGAGATGGAACTGGTCGACGAGTCGATGCGGCAGGTCGTCGAGCCCGGCGCCTTCGAGGTCCAGGTCGGCAGTTCCTCCGCGCGGATCCACCTGCGCGGCACCTTCGAGGTCGTCGCCAGATAGCGACCGACCCGCACAGGCGAAGGCCCGGCACCTGGGCGGATTCGAGAGGCGTCGCAAGACCGGCCGCCATGCTCCGCGCAACGGCGATGTTGCCGCCCGCGCACGACGACGCCACAAGCGCGTGTGCGGCCCACGGCTAACCGGATTTGGTCGTTGTGGGGGAGGGCGTCGTAGATGGCGTCGGTCTCGGTGATGACGGAGTCGGGGATGCCGATACGGTCGGCGGTCGCGGAGCAGACGTGCCACCTGGCCCACTCGGCGTGTTCGGTCTGTGCGACTTGCTGTGCCCGATGTGCCTGGATGGGCGGTTTGATGTCGGCGAGCCGGGCGTGGCGTGTGTGCCGCCCACGGATGCGGGATGCCGTACGCCCGGCCGGGATGACCGCGGTTCCAGCTCGGCCGGCGAACCGGTCGCTCCATGACCCGACGGTGTGGCAGGGCCGGGGTCGAGCGGCGTGTGCCGCCCGGCGTCCCGGCCGGTCGTGGCGATGACGGTGGCGAGCACGGCTATGAGCGCGGCGGGCACGGACACCATGACCAATGCCTTGGCCCGTCTCGGACGCCTGGCGCCGGCGGTGGTGGGTTCGGCGTTGGGCGTCGGGGCGGGGTCGGTGGCTGCTCTCGCCGCGGGATCGGGCACAGGCCTGGGCGTGGGGAGAATCGCGGTGCCGGGCTCTGGTGGCCGGGCTATGGTGGGGCGGCTTACCGCGTCCAGTCGGGAGGCGAGTTCGTCGGCGGTGGGGCGGTCGGCGGGATCCCTGGCGAGCGCGGCCTCGACCAGGCCGCGGATGGGCTCGTCCCAAGCGTCGAGCCGGGTCGGTTGCGGTATGGATTGTCGCCCGAGTTCGTCAGCTTCGGCGAACGGGCTGCGGCCGGTCGTGGCGTAGCCGACCAGGCAGCCCCAGCCGAAGACGTCCGAAGCGGCGCTGACGGGGCCGCCGATGGCAAGCTCGGGTGCCCTCCACCATCCCGAGCTGTCCGCCACCGTCGCGATCGGGGTGGACCTGCCGGAGGCGGGGATCTCCTGGGCGATACCGAAGTCGATGAGCCGGGGCCCGTCGGCTGCCAGCAGGACATGGGCCGGCTTGAGGTCGCAGTGGACCAGGCCTGCCTGGTGGATGGCGGCGAGTGCCCGGGCGACGGCGACGGCCAGCGCCTTCACCTGCGCGGGCTTCAGCGGTCCCACGTCCTGGATGAACTGATGTAGCGAGGGTCCCTCGACGTACTCGCTGATGAGGTAGGGCCGGGTTTGGTCGGTACCATCGACCAGTAGTTGGGCCGTGCAGAAGGAAGGAAGCCGCCGGGCGCAGGCCGCCTCTGTCCGGAGACCCGTCCGGAGACGACGCAGTTCCTGAGCTTGTTCGGTCTTCTGAGCGCGTGCGGTCTTGACGGCTAGGAGACCTCCGCGGCCGTCACGTGCCAGGTAGACGACGCCCGTCCCGCCTGATGCCAGTCTGCCGGCCAGCCTGTAGCCGCCGATCTCAGCCGGGTCAGCGGGTTCGAGTGGTTGCGCACCCGGGGGCAGGATCGCGCCCCCGAGAGCCTCCGACGTTGTCTCCACGAGTGCGCCTCTTTCAACCCCGTCGATGACGGACGTATCGGCCTAGATAGTGTCAACTCAGTGGAGTCGAGCGCAAGCTGAACGTCACTAACAAGACAAAGCGACCTCGGACGTGCGTCGGTGGTACGGCTTCCTGGTGGTGGCCGCCCGCATGACGCCAGTGGTACCGAGCAGGCGTCCCGCTCCTCAGTGACCACCCGTCACGCCTCCTCGGCCTTGGTCAACGCCTCCAGCGGGCCATTCTCGAGCGCATCCACACTCAACGCGATGGCCCGATTCCGCCGATACTCCCGCCACTCCTCGGCCGTACCGCCACACACAGCGAGCTCCCGGCCGGCCTGCGCGACCTCATGCTGCCGACGGCAGAACGCATCGCCGTTCACTGCTGCTGCCCGTCACCTGGACGTGAACGACACCCGGCGTGGGACGCGAATGCGGCATCCCATGGAACTCCCGCCGTCACCCGCAACGTGGGCCTGTCGGAGATCCAGGTCTGGCCCGTCGTCTACCTTCATGAGCGGTTCCATTCGCACCTCCACCGCATCGGACGGCACGGCACCGATCTGGGCATGACCCGCCGACGCGGCGCTAGTACGGGTGGCGGTCGGGCTTGTCCGTCCAGGCTTCGTATGCCCGGGCGCCGAGTTCGGGGTAGATCTGCTTGACCGAGAGCCTCCGCTGTTCGATGGGCCTCTCGAAGTCCTCGTACTGGAAGGCGTCGTCGAACCCGATCTCCCGGGTGGCCTTGAAGTCGCAGGCGAAGTAGACGGCGTCGATTCGCGACCAGTAGATGGCGCTCATGCACATGGGGCAGGGGGCGCCACTGCTATAGATCGAGCAGCCCTTCAGCATCCGTGCTCGTTCGGGAACGACGTCAGGGGATCCCTCGGGGCGTGGGATGAGCGTCAGCGTCGCCTCGTTGTTGTGCTCCTGCGGGATGGACGGAGCGCGGGGGTTCAGGATCTGCACGGCCTTGCGGATCGCCTCGACCTCGCCATGGGCGGTGGGGTCACCGGTGAGGAGGACGCGGTTCTGCCCGCGAGCGATGATCTCGCCGTCGCGGGTGATGACCGCGCCGAAGGGGCCGCCCCAGCCGTTTTGGACGGACTCGGTCGCCAGCCGCACGGCTTCCGCCATGAAGTCCTCGTGGTTCATCGCATAAACCCCCGATCAGCATATGCCCGTTTCGTTGTCGTTTATTTCCAATCAAGTTACTATTTGTCCCCCCTCTCCGACGCCTAGACTACCTAATGTGGACTCCAGCGCAAGCCACCGTCCCGCCGAAAACAGCGCGACCGTCATCATTTCGTTGAAGATTCACAAAGGCCGCGAAGACGATTATCGGCGCTGGCAGGAACGCGTGAACGCGGTCGCGCGCGCTTTCGAGGGATTTGAGGAGACGGAGGTACATCCGCCCGGGCCCGTAGATCGGGATGTATGGGTGGTGATCTACCGGTTCTCCGACGTCGCCCGGCTGACCACGTGGCTCGACTCCCCGGCGCGCGGAGAACTGCTCGACGAGGGCGGGCCGCTGTTCGACGGCCCGGTGAAACAGGAGGTCCTCGCCGGGGAGGCGCCGGGACGGGACGTCATCACGGCGGTCATCTCACACCAGGTGAGGCCGGGCCGCGAGCAGGACTTCGTGCGCTGGCAGGAGAAGGCGCGGAACGCCCAGGAGCGATTCCCCGGCTTCATGGGCTTCGAGCTCTTCAGGCCGGTTCCAGGTATTCAGGAGAACTGGGTCGCCATATTCAGATTCGACACGCGTGAGCACCTGAATGCCTGGCTCGAGTCGGAAATCCGGCGGAAACTTCTGGAGGAAGGTCGCCGCTATTTCGCCGAATACGAGCTCCGAAAGATCGACTCGGCCTTCAGCGGCTGGTTCCGGTTCGGCGGCGAATCCGAGACCGGGATTCCGCCCAACTGGAAGCAGGCCATGTGCGTGCTGCTCGCCCTGTATCCCACGGTGATGATCCTCACGCTGACGGCCGGCAGGGTCTTCGAGAAGGCGGGGATACCGGGATACGCCGCGATGTTCTTCAGCAACGTGCTGAGCGTCAGCATCCTCACCTGGCTGCTGATGCCACTGGTGAACAGGGTTCTGACCTTCTGGCTGGCGCCCGGAGTGACGCTCTCCCGGCACGTGGCAGGCGTCGCCGTGGTCCTTCTCTGCTACCTGCTGTCCGTCGCGATCTTCGGCGTGATCACGAGTTAGCCGGCCACGGCGCGAGGAGGTGCCCAGTGCCTGATCGGCTCGAGGGCGCGCTGACGTGGCGGGACGACGCGCGCTACCCGGACCTCTGGGCGAGCATGCTGTGGAACGACCTCAAGCCGCAGCGGTTCCCGGACGTGATCGTCCGGGCCGGCTCGGCGGAGATCGTACGGGAGGCGGTCGGCCTCGCCCGTGACCGCGGGCTCCGGATCGCCGTACGCGGGAGCGGACACAGCTGGTGCGGCTCACCGCTGCGCGACGGAGGGATGCTGATCGACCTTTCCGGCCTCCGGCGTCACGCCGTCGATCCCGCCTCCGCGACGGCGGTCGCCGAGCCCGGTGTCACCGGACGCACGCTGTCCCTGGCGCTCGCCGAACACGGTCTGGCCTTTCCCACGGGCCACTGCCCGACCGTCGCGCTGAGCGGATTCCTGCTCAGCGGCGGCCTCGGCTGGAACCCCGGAGTCTGGGGGCCCGCGTGCCACAGCGTCCAGGGGATCGAGGCCGTGACCGCCGACGGCGAACTGCTCAGGTGCGACGAGGAGCAGAACGCGGACCTGTTCTGGGCGGCGCGCGGCGCGGGGCCCGGATTCTTCGCCGCCGTCACCTCCTTCGGGCTCCGCCTGCATCCCCTCCCGAGGGCGATCATGAGGACGCGATACGTCTTTCCGCTGGTGGAGGTCGAGGACATCGCACGCTGGGCCGACGAGATCGCGGCAGAGTTGCCGGCGAGTGTCGAGTTCGGAATGGCCCTCACGCCGGGGGCGGGGCGCCCGCGGCCTCCGATCGCCGCCGTCACGGCCATCGCCTTCGCGGACTCACGCGATGAGGCCGTACGGGCGCTCGGACCACTGCGGGACTGCCCGCTCGCGGGGCGTGCCCTGGTCCGGGAGGTGGACGAGCCGGCGACCTTCGAGTCGCTGTACGCGGACTCCGCGGCGTTCTGGCCCGAACGCCACCGGGCCGCCGTCGACACCCTGTGGTCGCGTGAGGACTTCCGGGTTCTGCTGCCGCGGATCGCCGGTCACGTCGAACGGGCGCCATCGGAGAAGTCCCTCGTCCTCGCGCTTCTGTCGCCGGGCGGCCCCGAGGTGCCCGCGACACCGGACACGGCGTTCGCGGCGCTGGGCCGGACCTACCTCGTCCCGTACGCCATCTGGGCGGACCGGTCGGAGGACGAGGTGAACCTCCGCTGGCTGCGTCGGACGATGCGGGCGGTGGAGCCTCTCGGAGTCGGGCACTACGTCGCGGAGACGGACCTGCCGGCCGCCCCGTCGCGCGCCCGGCGCTCGTTCACGCCTGCCGCCTGGGAGCGGCTGGCGGCGGTACGAGCGGCGTACGACCCGGGTGGTGTGTTCCAGACCTACCTCACGACGACCTGACCCATACGCTGCCCGTACGACCGTGGCATGCTCCGGACCCTCATGTCGGACCCGGAAGGCCTTCCGGTGGTGACGAACGTGGCCTTCCCAGAAATGATCTGTGTCTGTTGAGCGGCGCTGAACGTGCTCGCCTCGCGGGGCTCCGGCGAGAGGATGTGGGCGTGCTGTCGGCGGGCCACACGGCACCATCTTCGCCAGCCCGACACCCCTGCGCAGACGGAGGCAAAGCGTGACCTTCTCTCGGACCCTGCCGGTCATCTGGGTTCTGCCGACGATGCTCCTCCTGGTCTGGCTCACGCTGTGGGCGATCCGCAGACGGGTGCCGCTGTGGTTCTTCGGCGCCGGACTGCTCCTGGCGATCCTCTGTTTCCCGGCCGGGATGCTCGCTGCCCGAGTGGAATTGAACGGCACCTACTGCTCGCCGGACAATCTGTGCTTCTCGATGAACGAGGCTCTCTGGTGGGGCAACGGAATTTTCGGGTTTCTCACCACCGCCGTGCTGGGCCTCGCGACTCCCGTCGTGACTGCGGTCGTCACACTGGTACGTACCCGGAACCGGACAGGCCTCCGCGGTCAAGACGATGGATGAGCTTTGACGGTCGGGCTTGATCGCGTGGGTGTGCCGCCCTGGACCCACGGGGATCGATGCCGGTGTTTGGTCGGTGGGCGCCCACGAGTCTCCCGGTTAAAAGCGCGTAAAAATCGGCTTTCTGTCGAACTTCTATTGACCGTTTCACATCTGACCCGGTCGGAAGATTCGACAACGATTGGAAGTAACGACATGCGTAAGACGCTCACCGTGGCGGGAGTCGCCGCCGTGTCGACCGGAGCCGTCATCCTCGCCGCCGGGGCTGCCCAGGCCAAGACCGGCCTGCACCTTTCGGTCGACCATCACACCGTCCAGCACGGACGGACCGTCACCTTCCGCGCCGACGCTTTCTCCGACAGCAGCGGCGACAAGATCCACGGGCTGAAGCTGTGCCTGCAGCGGGCACTGCCCAAGGGCCCCGGCTACGAGAGGTTGCTTTGCACCACCCACGGTCGCACCGGCAAGAGCGGTGCCGAACGGTTCACCCTGACCCTCAAGCCCGCCGTCCACAAGGGCACCTACACCTTCCGGGCCGTCGCCTACCGGCAGGACCGCAACCACCACTGGCACGCCTGGGGCGCTGGTGCCTCCAACCTGGTCAAGGTCACTGTCCGATGACCTGACCGTTTATGGCCACTGAACGTCCTGGGACGGAAACTCGCCGTCCCGGGACGTTCTCCTGATAGCAGCACCCGGATTCGAAGAGAGGCACCTTGTGAATTCTCCAGATCCGGATTCATCGTATAAACCGGATTCGCCGTACAAAGTGGGCGAAGATTGCATGAGTCCTGCCAGCGACCGTACGCGGATCGGGACGGCCTTGCCGTCGGACGCCGAGGTGCGGCAGCACGAATGGTGGATCGACCCTCGGGAGTACGCCCGGCATGAGGCGCGCCGTGGCCGCCGGTTCGCGTTCGTGAACCTCGTCCCGGCCCGTACCGCGCTCGTGGTGATCGACATGGTGCCGTTCTTCGTGTCCGAGAACCCGTACTGCCGCGGCATCGTGCCGAACATCGGCCGCATCGCCGATGCCCTTCGAGCAGCGGGCGGCACGGTCGCCTGGGTCCTTCCCGCAGCCGGCGAAAGGACGCCGGTGCTCGATGAGTTCTTCGGGCCGGAGACAGCCGAGGCCTACCGCGCGTCCGGCGGGACGGGTCCGCTGCCCGAGCGGCTGTGGCCCGAACTGGTGGTCCGTCCCGGTGATGTGCTGGTGGAGAAATTCGCTCGCAGCGCGTTCTTCCCCGGCCGTTGTGCCCTTCCGGGAGTGCTGGAAGAGCGCGGAGTCGACACCGTTCTGATCAGCGGAACCGTCACCAACGTGTGCTGCGAGTCCTCCGCGCGCGACGCCGCCACCCTCGGACTGCGGGTCATCCTGGTCGCGGACGCGAACGCGGCCCGGCGCGACCAGGACCACAACGCCACGCTGCACACCATCTACCGGTCCTTCGGCGACGTGCGCTCGACATCCGACCTGCTCGACATGATCCAGGCCTGACCGATACCGGCACCGCCGAGGCCGGCCCAACCTTGTGGATCTCGCCAAATCCTGAGCGATCGTTTGGTCCCTGGCCCGAGGGCGGGAGTGGGCACCGGCACGAGAATGGCCGTGTCGGGTTGTCGAGTCGGTCTGCGGGAAGGCGAGGTCTCATGGCCGTGGGGGATTGGGAGGTCGACGGCTCGACGCCGTTCGTGATCCGAGGCGCGACGGTCGTCGACGGTACCGGTGCGCCAGGTGCGGAGGCGGACATCGTCGTCGACGCGGGGCGCATCCGGGGCCTCGGCGCGCCCAGAAGTATCGTGCTGGACTCCGGCGCCGCCCTGGCCGCCCAGGGGCTGGTGGTCTGTCCCGGATTCATCGACGTTCACTCCCACGCCGACAATGCCCCGCTGCTGGCCGAGGACGATCTGACCAAGATCAACCAAGGCGTGACGACCGAGGTCACCGGCAACTGCGGCTTCTCGCTCGTCCCGATCCCGGCGGGGGAGCGGGCGGGTGAGGCCACGTCCGCGCTGCGGAAGCTGTTTCCCATCGACGAGGTGACGTGGGGAAGCGTTCCCGAGTTCTATGAGACGGTCGACGACCGTGGCACCGTGGTGAACGTCTGCCCGCTGGTCGGGCACGGAGCCCTGCGGATGGCCGCGATGGGGTCAGGGGCGCGTGCCGCCGAATCCGCGGACATCCGCCGGATGCGCGTGATGCTTCAGGACGCGCTGGAGGCCGGCGCGTTCGGGATGTCCACCGGGTTGATCTACGCCCCCGGCGTCTACGCCGACGCCGAGGAACTCACGCAGGTGGCACGGGTTCTCGGCCCGGACCGGGTCTACGCGACGCACATGCGCAACGAGAGCTTCGACCTGGCGGCCAGCCTGGCCGAATCGGTCCGGCTCGCCCGCGAGGCCGGTTGCCGGCTCCAGATCTCCCACCTCAAGGCGACCGGCCAGGAAAACCACGGGTTGATCCCACCGGCGATCGCGTATCTCGACGAGGCGCGGGACGGCGGCGCGGCCGTGGCCCAGGACATCTATCCCTACACCGCCGCCTCGACGATCCTGGCGGCCTGCCTGCCGCCGTGGATGCACGACGGCGGTGACACGAAGCTGCTCGCCCGGCTGGAGGATCGGCAGACGCTGGCTCGCGCCCGCCGCTCCATCGAGTCGTCGCAGGCGCAGGACTGGGAGAACCTGATCGGTGGCGCGGGCGGGTACGACGGCATCCTCATCGCCTCGACGGCGTCACACGACCACGAGGGCATGACCCTCCGCCAGGTGGCGGACGAGCTCGGGCTTGAGCCGTTCGACGCCCTGGTGCACGTGCTGGTCGCCGAGCGGCTGCGTGTCACGATGGTCGAGTTCTCGATGGCCGACCAGGACCTCGACGACGCCTTCCGCTCGCCGTTCACCTCGGTGGGGTCGGACGGGACGCCGCCGGGTTCGGGTGGCAAGCCGCACCCGCGGCTCTTCGGGACCTTCCCGACTGTGATCAGCCGGTTCGTCCGGGAGCGGCGGATCGTCGACCTGGCCGAGGCGGTTCGCCGCATGACCTCGTTGCCTGCGGCGGTCTTCGGCGTTCCCGGCCGGGGGGTCATCGCGCCCGGCGCGGTCGCGGACCTGGTGTGCTTCGACCCACTGACGATCAGCCATCCGGGCGACTACGCGACGCCTGACCGGCCTGTCGCCGGTATCGAGTGGGTCATGCAGGAGGGGCGCCTCGTCGTACGGTCCGGGCGGTGGCTCGGGGTCCGGCGCGGTCGGAGACTGCGGCCCCGATGACGAGAACGATCTCCTCGTAGACTGCTGCAAGTGGAAGACTCGCAGCTCATCGGACCCGTTGCCCCCTTGGCCGGGGTCCTCGAGTCGATCGATCGGGAGGCCGTCGTCGCGGCGCCCGGCACGGCGATCACCGACCAGACCGTCTGCGACTGCGTGGTCTGGGACCCTCTCGAAGAGCTTCCTTCCGCTGCGGGCGGAGTGCTGCTGCTCGTCGGGGCGTCCGTGATGCACCCCCAGCTCGGCTCGCTCCTGGCCGACGCGGGCAAGGCCGGTTACGCCGCGGCCGTCATAAAACGACGCGGGCAGGACCTCACCGGGATCGTTGACACGGCACGACGGGCGGGTCTCATCATGCTCGTCGCGCGTGACGCGCTTCCGTGGAGCACCGTGGAGGCGCTGCTGGCAGGCGCGATCGCCTCGTGCGCCACGACGGTGCGGAGCGCCGGTTTCGAAGCGACCGACGACCTGTTCGGCATGGCGAACGCCATCGCGTCGATCGCCGGCGCGGCGGTCACCATCGAGGACCTCGAACGCCGGGTTCTCGCGTATTCGAGCATCGAGGGACAGGCCATCGACGCCGTACGCCAAGACTCGATCCTTGACCGCAAGGTGCAGGCGATCCCGGAGTACGACGCCGAATACCTCGCGGTGGCCCGTGCCGAGGGCCACGTCCGGTTCCCGTCGCAGGCAGATCACGAACTGGCGCGTGTCGTGGTCCCCGTCCGGATCGGCGGCCGCCTTCTCGGCTCGATCTGGGCCATCGACGACGGCGAACCTGGCTCCGCGAGCCGTGCCGTCGCGGCGCTGGAGATGGCCGCTCCCGCTGTCGCGTTGGCGATCATGTCGGCGAGGTTCCACGAGGACGCGGCCCGGCGGCGCCGATCCGAGCAGCTCGCGGCGCAGCTCGGCGCCACCGGCTCGGATCAGACGAGCACGCTGCGCGACCGGCTACCCCTGGCGATCATGGGTTTCGGTCCGCTGACCGACGCTCCGGACCTCGATGAGCAGCGCCTCACCCAGATCATCCGGCTCAACGTCGAGCGTATTTCGCCCGAGGCGGCCTGTGCCCGGGTGGAGGACGCGATCTTCGCTCTGGTGCCCGGGGCGGCCGGGTGCTCATCGGCCCGGCTCAGGCGGCTCGCCGAGGACGTCGGCAGGTCGGCGACTTCGAGCAACGGCGGGAGGCTGGGTTGCGCCTTCGTCGCCGCGATCGACGACACCGATCAGGTGATCAGGGCGCGGCGGGACATCTCCACGGTCCTGAAGGCGATGCAGGGCTCACAACATGCCGTCATCGACGTCGATGAGCAGCGGCACCTGGTCATTCTCGAGGAGATCCGGCGTTCGGGTGTCGCGGATGCCGATCGTCTCGTCCAGCACGTCCGGGACCTTCTCGGGTACGACGAGCGGCACCAGACGGCGTATGCGGCGACATTGCTGGCTCACTTCGATCACTTCGGCGATGCCCGCGCCGCGGCCAAGGAACTGGGGATCCACGAGAACTCCTACCGGTACCGGCTCGCCCGTATCAAGGAGAAGTTCGGCTTTGACGCGAGTGATCCGCGATTGCGGCAGGTGATGTGGCTGCAGCTACGGTTGCTGCTGGATCGGCACCGGCCGACCGGCCAACGGCCGATCTGACCGGTGCCACTCTCCAGCGCTCGATCAGGTACCGCCGTTGATCTTGGCGCTCTTGTTGCTACAGCAGTCCTTGAGACCCCATGTATTCATGATCTGGTCATAGGTGCCGTTCTCAATGAGTTTCTGCAGCGCCGCCTGAACGGCCTTGACGAGTTCGGGGTCGGACTTCTGGACGGCGATGCCGAGCGCACCGGGCTTGGTGGGTGCGTCCGGCGGGCTGCTCGTGACGAAGAGGGAACCGGTCTGCTTGACGATCGCCGCCGTGGAACCACCGGTCGACACCCCGACGTCGGCCCGGCCGCTCTGCACGGCCAGGACCACCTGGTCCTGGGTATGGAAGTTGTTGATCTTGATGGCCCGCTTTCCGGCGGCGGCGCACTTCTTGGTGACGGCTTGGGCGTCGTCGGCCATCGATGTGCCCGTCTGTACCGCTATCGAGAAACCGCAGGTACTCGCCCAGGTCGGGAACTTGCCCTTGTTCTCCGCCTTGGCGAAGAACATCGTGCTGTTCATCGCGTAGTCGACGAAGTCGATGTGCTCCCGGCGTGACGGACGGTCAAGGATCCCGGAGACGGCGACGTCGAACTTTCCGGCGGCTATTCCCGGGACGATCGCGTCGAAGCCGGTGTTCTGCAGCCCGGCCTTCAGGCCGAGCAACGAGGCGATGCCGTTGATGAGATCGATGTCAGCCCCTTCGAGCGTCTTGTTGTCCTTGGCCACCGACTCGAAGGGCGGGTAAGTCGCGTCGGTGGCGACCCGGATCGTGCCGGCCGTCCTGATCTTGGCCGGCACCAGCGCGCTCAGCGTCTTGTCGGCCGCCTGGGCGGAGAGGCCGGGCTTGGCCTTCTCCGCGGAGCCGGTCTGGGATGCGTTGGTGCATCCCGCGCCGAAGGCGAGCGTCACCGCTGCTGCGAGAGCGGCGGTCATCTGCGATGTCCGTTTCATCGGTCTCCCTGGTGTACGTGCACGAGCCACTCGCATGTGGTTCAGAGGTCGAGTGACACGGTGCGCTTGTCGATGGTGAGCTCCTCGACGGTGCCGAGATCCACATCGACCCCCGTGCCCGGCCCGGTGGGCACGGCGAGGCATCCGTCCTCGAGCTCGAACGGGCGGGCGATGTCTTTGGCGTAGTAGCGGCTCGTCGCCGATATGTCGCCGGGAAGGGTGAAGCCGGGCAGGCCGGCCAGGGCGAGGTTGGCCGCGCGCCCCACGGCGGTCTCGAGGGTGCCACCGCAGAAGACGGGTATGCCGTTGGCCTGGCAGACGTCGTGGATCGCCCGCGAGTTCAGGTATCCACCGACCCTGCTCGGCTTGATGTTCACGACATTCACCGCGCCCAGGCGGATCGCGACCATCGTGTCGTCTACCCCGCTGATCGACTCGTCCAGGCAGATGGGCGTCGTCGAGGCGGCGGCGAGGGCCTGGTGCGCGAGGAGACGGTCGCGGTCGAACGGCTGTTCCAGGAGGAGCAGGTTGAACTCGTCGAGGCGGCGCAGGTGAGGGATGTCGCTCGGCTCGTACGCCTGGTTGGCGTCCACCTGCAGTGGCACGTCGTCCCCGAACGTCGCCCGGACGGCGCGGACCGGCTCGAGGTCCCATCCTGGCTCGATCTTGAGTTTGATCCGCGAGTAGCCGTCCTTGAGGTAGCCGCCGACCCAATCGATCAGTTCGTCGATGGAATCGGGGATGCCCACCGAGACGCCGACGGGGATGCGGCCCGCCGTCGCCCCCAGGAAGTCCACCAGCGGCATGCCGTGCCGGCGCAGTTGGGCATCGAGCAGGGCCGACTCGACGAACGCCTTGGCGATCGGGTTGCCGGGCACGTCCTTCAGGACGGATCGGAGCCAGCCGACCGTCGTTCCCGAGGGCGCCGGCGGGCTGCTCTCCATCGCCGGCACGATCACCTCCAGGAGCGCGGTACGGACGCTCGCCATGTACTCGGGGAAGTACGTCGGCTCTGGGTCGGCGGCCGATTCCGACCAGCCGTCGACGCCGTCCTCGGACCAGCGCAACACCATGACGTGCCGTGTGTCGTCCACACCCTTCGACGTCCGGAACGGCCGTACGAGCGGCAGGGCGAGCGTGCGGATCTCGAGCGTCACGCGAGGCATGTCAGTCACCTGTTCTGGTCAGTCGGTAGGCGCCGTCCGAGCCGAGGCGGGTCGGGCGGTATCCCAGCGTGAACGCGTGTTCGAACACCTGGCGGGTCGCGAGTCGCCACTGGAGGGCGAGCTCGGCGTCGGCTCGGCGCATCGCCTCGATGTCCTCGGGGATCCAGACCCGGACCGCGTCCGATGCGGGAAACGCCGGAATCGACGGGGTGCCGTGCGGGCCCTGCTCGAGAGCGGCTGGGACGGCGTCTTCCGTACCAGGAATCTCCTGGGTGGGCGGAGCCTCGTCGAGGCGCCACTCGGCGTAGAAGCGGTCCGGTCGGTCCCCTCGGTTGATCGCGTCGTGCATCGGGGGGTAGTAGTCGGGGATGTATTCGGCGACCCGTGCGCCCAGTTTGTTCAGGTTGAAGTGTGCGTTGCGGCGGATGAGCGGGTCGAACGTCCAGAGGATCCGGTTCGCGCCCCGCTCGAGCGCCCACTCACGCTGCCCGAACTTCAGAGCGCGCCCGACGCCTTTGCCCGCCTCGACGGAGCTGACCGCGGCGATGAGCGAATAGATCGAATCCCTCCCAGGGCCGCCGGCGACGCCGACGGTGACCCCGACGAGGTCGCCGCCCGCCGTGAACGCTCCGAGGACGCAACCGCCGGCATGCGCGATGGACGCCAGCAGGTCGGCCGGGATGGGGGACGACTCCAGGGTGGTCCCCCAGATGTCGGCGAGCAGCCGAGTGGCGGCGAGATGTTGCTCGTGGCCGGCGAGTTCGACGACCTCGGGGCGGACGGAAGGAGGCATGGTGCCAAGGGTTGTGAGCCGATCCCTCCAGGTCATTGAGGTGCAGACCAGAGTTTCCCGCCGAACTTTGGTCAGGCCGACAACGGTCGTACGTGCCGATGTCCACATCATTGGGTGATTGGCCGAGACGGACCGGTGAACAGAGGATGGCGAGAAGCATGGAGAAGGCGGCCGAAACACCGACGGCGGATGCGGCTCGGGACCCGGCCGCCCCGTCCACGGCCGGGACGCTCGCCGACGACGAGCTGCCCGTCGTCCCGCGCAGACATATCGGCCGCCTCATCGTCGCCGTGATTCTCCTCGCTCTGGCGGCGCTGGTGCTGAAGTCGGTCTTCACGAATCCGCGGTTCCAGTGGAACGTCGTCGGCGCCTACCTACGGGACGTGTCCATCGGCGGTGGCCTGTGGATCACGATCAAGTTGACCGTCGTGTGCATGCTGATCGGCGTCGTTCTCGGTCTCGTCCTCGCGGTGCTACGGCTCTCGAACAACCCCGTCGTCAACGGGATCGCCTTCGGCTACATCACGCTGTTCCGCGGTACGCCCCTGCTCGTCCAGCTCCTGTTCTGGTACAACCTCGCCGCGCTCTATCCGAAGATCACCTTCGGGCTGCCCGGGGTCGCGCTCAACGCCAACCAGCTCATCACACCGACCACCGCCGCGATCCTCGGACTGGGCCTCAACGAGGCGGCGTACATGTCCGAGATCGTGCGAGCGGGCATCCTGTCCGTGGAGCAGGGCCAGTCGGAGGCGTCCGCCGCGCTGGGCCTGACGAGAATGCAGACGATGCGGCGCATCATCCTGCCGCAGGCCATGCGCGTCATCGTGCCGCCGACAGGCAACGAGACCATCGGGATGCTCAAGATGACCTCGCTCGTCAGCGTCCTGGCCGTCCCGGACCTGCTCTACTCGGCGCAGCTCATCTACTCGCGGAGTTTCCAGACGATCCCCCTGCTCATCGTCGCGAGCATCTGGTACCTCGTCGTCACGACGATCCTCACGATCATTCAGTTCTACATCGAGCGGCGCTTCGCGCGAGGCAACCGCAACCTGCCGCCGACACCGCTGCAACGGGTACGGACCTTCTTCAGGACACACGCGCCGGGCACCGCGGGGAGGACCGCATGAGCAGCGACACCACCATCCAGGGCACATCGGCGGGAACGTCCGCGTCACCCATGGTCCGGGCCCAACGGGTCCGCAAGTCGTTCGGACGCCTCGAAGTCCTGCGCGATATCACCCTCGATGTGGCGGAAGGCGAAGTCGTCTGTCTCATCGGGCCGTCCGGCTCCGGCAAGAGCACCTTCCTGCGCTGCATCAATCACCTCGAGCGCGTCGACGGCGGACGCATCTGGGTCGACGGCAAGGTCGTCGGGTACGCCCAGCGCGGCGGCAGGCTCCATGAGCTGAGCGACAAGGAGATATGCAAGCGACGGACCGAGATCGGCATGGTCTTTCAGCATTTCAACCTCTTCCCGCACATGACCGCCTTGCAGAACATCATCGAGGCGCCACGCCGGGCGCTGGGAGAGAAGAAGGAGTCGGCCACCGACCGCGCGCTGGAACTGCTCGACCGCGTCGGCCTCGCGGACAAGGCGGGCGCCTATCCGCGCCAGCTGTCCGGCGGCCAGCAGCAGCGCGTCGCGATCGCTCGTGCGCTGTGCATGCGGCCGAAACTGCTCCTGTTCGACGAGCCCACGTCGGCTCTCGACCCGGAACTCGTCGGCGAGGTGCTCACGGTCATGCGCGACCTCGCCGCGTCGGGCATGACGATGATCGTCGTCACCCACGAGATGGGGTTCGCCCGTGAGGTCGCCGACCGCGTCCTGTTCTTCGACAACGGTCAGGTCGTCGAAGAGGGGTCGGCCGACCAGGTCATCAACAACCCGCGACACAGCCGGACGCGAGCGTTCCTCTCCGCCGTTCGTTGAGGCGCCCCGGACGCGACCGGAGACCGAGCTCGCCGCCGGCCGTAGGATGCCCACGGCCGGCGGCGACCCACGACACCGGCCTCCCGGGAAGGACGCCCGTGCCAGGAAGCACCGACAGAGGACCTGATCCCGCCGTCGTCGAGATCGGCTATGCCTGGCCGGGGCTGCGCGAGGTGGTCGCCTTCCCCCTGATCGGGCTCTTCCTGACGGCCTTCCTGGGGCTCAGGGTGGCGAATGCGGGGAGCGTCAACCTCGTCGCTGCGGTCGCGTGCGTCCTCTGCGGGGCGTGGACCGCGTGGCTGGGCGGGGGCGTCGCGCGAGCGATGTGGCGCGCCGCTCGGCGGCGTCCTCTCCTCACTCTGGACTCCGAGCGGGTCGTGTTGCACTCGGCGAGGGTGGTGCTGCAGTGGTCAAACGTCGCCGAGCTCCGGATCGTGAACCGATCGCCGGACGGCCGCACCGCGAAGCTGATGGTCTTCGTGCCCATCGACGCCGACCAGGTCATCGCGGGGCTGAGCGGCATGCCACGCCGCTTCGCGCGGAGCGGGATGAAGCACCTCGGCGGTCCGATCTTCGTTCGCCCGCAGGACATGGCGTTGCCGTTCGACGAGGTCCTGGCCACCGTCCGCACACTGACCACCGTTCCCGTCCGCCCCGCCATCGATCCACGGACGGCCCGTGGGATCCTCGGGCGGCGCTGACCGGCCTCAGCACGAGCTCGTCGCCGGAGAACGCCGAGAGATGATCGGGATCGCCGGGATCGTCGGGATCGAGACGCGGGAGGGCCGGAATGGGGTTGCGAGTCGTGGGGGCGGGATTTCCGCGTACCGGAACGACGTCGCTGAAGGCCGCGCTGGAGCGGCTGCTCGGAGCGCCCTGCTACCACATGACGGAGTTGTTGTTCGGCCGGCTCGAGGACGCCGTGGTCTGGCGGGACGCCTACGCGGGCGTCATGCCGGACTGGCGCAGGTTCCTCGCGGGGTACGCCGCCGGGGTCGACTGGCCGATGTCGCAGTTCTGGCGTGAGCTGTCCGCCGCATTCCCGGACGCGCTGGTGCTGCTGTCCCGGCGGGAGAACGCCGAGCGCTGGTATCAGAGCATGGACCGCACCGTGCTGGCAGGAGCACGCGGCCTGGCGCGGGGGGACTCCGGTGGCGGACAACCGCCCGGCCTGGCCACCGCCACCCCGGAACAGGACCGTGCCCGGACCGAGATGGCCCAGGCGATGTTCGCCGGCGCGTTCGGCGACCCCGATGACCGAGACAGCGTCATCGCGGCCTACGAGCGCCATCTCGCCGAGGTCCGCGCCACGGTACCGGCGCACCGGTTGGTGGAGTGGCAGCCGGCCGACGGCTGGGAGCCCCTGTGCGCCGCACTCGGCCTCCCGATCCCGGACGTGCCCTTCCCCCACGAGAAAGGCGCGAAGCGGTTGAGCAAATGACCACGCCGACCGGCGGGCCTCAGTAGGACTGCAGCTCCAGCAGGGTGCCGTCCGGGTCGCGGACCAGTGCGTTGCGGAGCGTCGGGCCCCACTCCGGCCGGTCGGCCGGTACGGCCACCGTCTCGGCGCCGTGGCGCAGGCAGAGGGCGAACGCGGCGTCGACGTCGGCGACCCGGCTGACGAACATGGCCCGGTCCTGGGCCGGTGCCTCGGCGGGCAGCCCCGCCGTGCCCGCGACGGTCGCCATCGCGGCGCGGTCGAACAGCGCGAGCACGCCCTCCTCTCCGACGTCCCAGCTCGCGTACGGCCCGGTCGCGCCGCCGCGCGCGAGTCGCGCGCCCGCCAGCTCGGGCAGGACCGCGTCATAGAAGGAGAAACACTCGGCGAACCGGCTCACGAGCAGGCGCGGGTGCAGGACGTCCATGTCCACTCCAATTCATAGGTGCAAACCCATTATTGGTGCAGACCCTACACTGTGGTGGCATGCACGAGACCCCGCCCAGCCTGCTGGCGCTCACCACCTACCTGCTGTCCAGGGTGGGCAAGACCGCACGCACGCGCATCACCGAGCGACTCGCGGCGCGCGATGTCCGCCTGTGGCACATGGCCGTCCTCGCGGCGCTGGCCGACTTCGGCCCGCACGCCCAGCGTGACCTCGCCGCCCGGCTGAGCATCGACCCGAGCGACGTGGTGAAGATCCTCGATGAACTGACCGCCGCGGGCCACGTCGAGCGCGCTCGCGACTCGGCTGACCGGCGGCGTGTCGTGGTCACGATCACTTCGGCGGGCCGTACGGCCCTGGCCGACCTGACCGCCGAGGCGTCGGCCGTGCAGGAGGATGTCCTCGCGCCGCTCGACGAGGACGAACGTGCCCGGCTGCACGACCTGCTGCTGCGGCTGTTCGCCCACCTGCACGAAGGAACGGTCAGGGAACGATGACCGTGGCCCCCGCCGACGGTGCGGTGCCCATCGCCGCCAGGGCGGCCGGGGCCTCGGCGAGGTCGATCGTGCGCGTGATGAGCAGGTCGGGCCGCAGGGTCCCGGCCGCGACCATCGCCATCATCGGTCCGTAGGCGTGCGCGGCCATCCCGTGGCTGCCCACGACCTCCAGCTCCAGGGCGATGACCCGGTGCATCGGCACCGCTGCCGGGCCGGCCGCGGCGGCAGCAGGCCCACCTGGACGTGCCGTCCCCGGCGGCGCAGGCTCTCCACGGACGCCGCGCAGGTCGCCGGGCTGCCGAGCGCGTCCAGGGACACGTCAGCACCGCCACCGGTGATCTCGCGCACGGCCTCCGCCACGGCGTCCGGGCCCTCGACGCAGGCGGTGGCGCCGAAGCGCCGGGCCAGCTCCAGCGCGGCGGGGGAGACGTCGACGGCGACGACCCGCGCCCCGCACGCGGCGGCGATCATCACCGCGGACAGGCCGACCCCGCCGCATCCGTGCACCGCCACCCACGCGCCCGGGCCGACGCGCCCCTGCGCGGTCACGGCCCGGAACGCCGTCGCGAACCGGCAGCCCAGCGCCGCCGCGGTGGGAGCCGCCAGATCGTCGGGGAGGGCCACCAGGTTGACGTCGGCGTCGTCGATGACGACGTACTCCGCGAACGACCCCCAGTGGGTGAAGCCGGGCTGGGTCTGCCGCTCGCACACCTGCTGGTCACCGGCCGCGCACGCCGCGCACCGGCCGCACGCGCACACGAACGGCACCGTCACCCGGTCGCCGGGCCGCCACCCGGACACCTCCGGCCCGGCGGCCGCGACGACACCGGCCAGCTCGTGACCCGGCACGTGCGGGAACCGCGTGATGTCGGGGTCGTGGCCCATCCAGCCGTGCCAGTCGCTGCGGCACAGCCCGGTCGCCTCGACCCGGATCACCACGCCGGCGCGCGGCGGCTCCGGATCGGGCACCGCCCGTACCTCCGGCATCAGCCCGAACCCGTCGTACACCACCGCCCGCATGGCCCGCCCCTTCCGTCGGCTCGGCCAACCGTATCGGCGCTCAGGAACAGAAGTCGGCCACGGTGTCGGTGAGGATTCGCGTGAGGTGGTGTAGCGAGGCGACGTCGGCCCATTCGGTGGCCGCGTGGGCGCCCTCGCCGGCGACGCCGAAGAGCAGGCAGGGGATGCCCGCGCGGGCGAAGAGGGCGCAGTCGGTCCAGAACGCTTCGGCGCGGATCACGGGCCCCTGCCCGAGCACCGATTCCGCGTGGCGGGTGAGGGCGCGCACGATGGGAGCGTCCGGGTCGGCCTGGAAGGGCTCCCGGTGCAGGCCGGGGATGAGACGGTAGCGGAAGTCCGCGACGGTGGCGGCGAGGTCCTCGAGGACCGCGGTCAGCTCCGCGCGGACGGTGCCCGCGTCCTCGCCGGGGACCGTGCGGCGCTCCAGCGTGATCCGGCAGCGCGCCGGATAGGTGGAGGGCTCCTCGCCGCCGTGGATGACGCCGGCGTGCACGGTCCCGGTGCCCAGGAGCGGATGCGCCGGGCCTCCGGCCAGACGCCGGCCCAGGTCCTCCAAGGCGACCAGGAAGTGACCGGCCTTGGTGATGGCGTCGACGCCCAGGTCGGGGCGCGAGCCGTGGGCCGCCCGCCCCTCGATCTCCACGTCGAACCAGGCGAACCCCTTGTGGGCGAGAGTCGGCTGCAGGTGGCTCGGCTCGGTGACGATCGCGGCGTCGGCGCCGAAGGACTCCAGGACCTCCTCGGTGCCGAGGCTGCCGTGCTCCTCGTCGGCGACGCAGGCCACGAGCACGTCTCCGCGCAGCGGCCCCCGCCGTACGGCCTGGGCCGCCGCGACCATCATCGCCGCGACGCCGCCCTTCATGTCGAAGGCCCCGCGCCCGAACATCCTGCCGTCGCTGATCCGCGGAGCGAGCGGATCACCGTCGTAGCCGGCGAGGCCGACGGTATCGAGGTGACCGTTGAGCATCAGTGAACGGCCGCCCCCCGTGCCGCGGGCGATCGCGACCAGCGAGGGACGGCCCGGGCGCTTCTCCAGCCGGTGCACCTCGAAGCCACGGGCGGCCAGCCACCGACCGCAGAAGTCGGCGATCGCGGTCTCGCCCGCGCCGCCCGGGATGAGGCCCGGGTTGACGGAGTCGATGCCGATGAGCCGGCCCAGGAGTTCAACCGTTTCGTCGGGCATGGCGACCTTTCTCTGGAGATGTGCTGTCGAGGTCATCAGCGATCGGAGCCGGGTTGGCGTCGGCGCCTTCGGTGCTGAGTAGGACGAGGGTCGACGCGGGGCCGAGTCCCAGGGCGGTGCGCCGCCGGGTGGCGTCGTCGCCGGTGAGGGCGGCGCGGGCCCCCGCCAGCGCCGCGGCGCCGCACGGTCCGCAGGACACGCCCAGGGCGGCGAGGTCACCGGCGGCGCGGGCGCTCTCGGCGTCGGTGATGACGATGGCGGCGTCGAGCCCGTCGCGCAGGAACGGCCACGCGAGGTCGGACGGGGTACCGCAGTTCAGGCCCGCCATGATGGTCTCGCCCGTGGTGACACTGACCGGCTCTCCGCCGAGGAGGCTCTGCAGGACACAGGGCGCGGCCTCCGGCTCGACCGACAGCAGCGCCGGCGCCCGCTCGGTGACGCGGCTCCGGTAGTGGGTGACCGCGGCCTGGGCCAGCGAGCCCACGCCGACCGGCACGGCGACGAGGCCGGGCGGGCCGGTCCCCGCAGCGGTCAGCTGGGCGTCGATCTCGGTGAAGAGGGTGGAGTAGCCCTCGACGATCCAGCCGGGGATCCGTTCGTAGCCGGGCCAGGCGGTGTCCTGGACGAGGACCGCGCCGGGCGCGGCGGCCGCCTCGGCCGCCCGGCGGACGGCGCCGTCGTACGGGCCGGCGACCTCGGTGACCTCGGCCCCTTCGCCCGCGATGGCGGCCACGGCCATGGGGTGAACGCCCTCGGGCACGAAGACGTGGGCGCGTCCGCCGGCCAGGCGTGCCGCGCGGGCCAGGGCGCGGCCGTGGTTGCCGTCGGTGGCGGTCACGAACGTGAGCGGACCGGACGGCGCCCGGCCGTTCGCCGCCCGCTCGGCCAGAACGCGACGCACCGCCCAGAACGCGCCCAGCGCCTTGAACGCCGGCAGTCCCAGACGCGACGACTCGTCCTTGACGAAGACCCGGCCCACGCCCAGCTCGGCGGCGACGGCGGGGACCTCGGTCAGCGGGGTGGGCGCGTAGCCGGGCAGCGCGGTGTGGAAGTCCCGCACGCCGGCGGGCGCGGGCGCGCACGTCCACGACCGGGCCGCGGGCCGGGAGAACCACGAGGAGGCGTGTTCAGGCATGGGAACCAGCGTGCGGCACCGTCATCCCATCGGTCCAGCAAATGTTTTCAACGTATATTCATCGGAAAACCCGACCATTCGCCACTCGAAACGGTCCGCCGATGTTCGACCTTCACCGGCTGCGCCTGCTGCGCGAGCTCAAGCACCGGGGCACACTGGCGGCCGTCGCCGCGGCCCTCTCCTACAGCCCCTCGTCCGTCTCACAACAGCTCTCGCAGCTGGAGACGGAAGCCGGCGTCCCGTTGCTGGAGCCGGTGGGGCGCCGGGTACGGCTCACCCCGCAGGCCGAGATCCTCGTCGCCCACACCGAGGCGGTACTGGAACGCCTGGAACGCGCCGAGGCGGACATCGCCGCCTCACTGACCGACCTGACCGGAACCCTCCGCGTCGCGTCGTTCCAGACCGCGGCTCTCGCCCTGATGCCGACGGCGCTGAACCTGCTGCGCGACACCCACCCCGGCCTGCGCGTCCACCTCACCCAGATGGAGCCGGAAGAGGCGCTTCCGGCCCTGCAGGCGCGTGACTTCGACCTGGTCATCGCCGAGGAGTACCCCGGCAACCCGAACCCTCGAGCCGCCGAACTGGAGCAAGAGGACCTGCTCGAGGACCCACTGCGCCTCGCGCTGCCCGAGCCGGCCGACGGCACGTTGGGACCGACGGCGGCGCTGCGCACGGCGGCGGACCACCCGTGGGCGATGGAACCCGAGGGCACGGCCGCCCGGCGCTGGGCCACGACGTTGTGCCGTGACGTCGGCTTCGAGCCCGACGTACGGTTCGAGTCCGCCGATCTCCTGCTCCACCTGCGCCTCGTCGAACAGGGCCACGCGGTCGCCCTGCTGCCGGACCTCATCTGGAGCGGGCGCGAACCGACCGTCCCCTTGCGGCTCCTTCCCCGGGGCCGGCGGGCGCGCCGGGTCTTCACCGCCGTGCGCCGGGGCCGCGGCCCGCATCCCGCGATCCAGGCCTGCCGCCAGGCGCTCCGCCTGGCGGCAGGCGAGCGGCACCCGGCCGACGACGTGACCCCGATCCGCTGACGGAAATCGGCACGCCCAGGTCACCGAAAGGAGAACGCGCTGGGGGAGCGGCCGTCCGACGTCGCCGCGCGGCTCGGAAACGCCGTTTCATGTCCGTGCGTCGTATCCGTTCACGGTGGTCGGTCCGGTGTGGCGTCACGTCACTGGCCGAACCTGGCCAACAGGCCTGCCCGCGGCGAGCCTGCGAGTGGGTCGGCGTGCCGAGATGTGATGTCGCCGAGGCGTTTTTGACCAGGCCTTTCGTGGGGCGGATGACCTCAGGCCGGCGTCGGCGCGGACGTGTGGAGCCGGACGGACATTCCAACCGGGGCTTCGCACTGGTGATGTCCGTATATCCGCAGAGGGCAGCCAAAACGCGGTCGCCGGGCGGCGATGTCGGATCTTGTTTGATTCGCCGCACCAAAAGATGTTCAAACAAAGGTATTGACGCGTCATCGAACGCTAACCAACATCTGTGAGCTAAGTCACTGCTCCCGAACGAAGGGAGGTAGAGCAGATGCGTGATGACTGCTTCAGGCCTGATGACCTGCGGATATCGCTGAGGCGAGCCAGCGCGGCGCGTCGCAGCGGGACTGCCCGGCCGCGGTACTGGTAGCGCACCCGGACCGCGTGCACTGGCTGCGGCTACAAGACCGCCGCCCTGTTCTCGGTGCTGAACCGGCCCTGCGACACAGGGCTGAACCAGCGCTGGTCCCGCGAATAACCGCCAAACGCCTGCCGCTGGCAGGAAATCCCCAGGACACGATCCTGCTGGCGGCCGGACCAGAACGCTCAGGTGAGCGTTGCGCCATCCCGAGAGCCCCCCTGGAGACGACATGATCTGGGCATCCCGGTGGAGAGCCCCACTCCTGACGGTCCTGACCCTGCTATCGGGCGTATTGGTCGGTGTGTCCACGCCCCATGCCGCGTATGCGGCGACCTCAACGTCGATCACTCTCGACGGCACCAAGTCGGGCCGGGTGTTCGACGGCGTCGGCGCGATCAGCGGCGGCGGCGGAAACTCCCGGCTCCTGGCCGACTACCCCGAACCGCAGCGCAGTCGGCTGCTGGACTACCTGTTCAAACCCGGCTACGGCGCGAATCTGCAGTCCCTGAAGATCGAGATCGGCGGCGACACCAACTCGACCGACGGCGCCGAGGCCAGCCACGAACACACCCGGGGTGCCGTCGACTGTGACCAGGGCTATGAGTGGTGGCTGGCCGAGCAGGCCAAGGCCCGCAATCCGAACCTCAAGCTGTACGGGCTGTCCTGGGGTGCTCCCGGGTGGATCGGCGGCGGCGACTTCTGGTCGCAGGACATGATCGACTACCTGGTGGACTGGCTCGGCTGCGCCAAGAAGCACAATCTGAGCATCGACTACCTCGGTGGCTGGAACGAACGTAACTGGAACGCCGGCTGGTACGAGAAGCTCAAGTCCACGCTGGTCGCGAAGGGCTATGGCTCGATCAAGGTCGTCGCGGCCGACAGCGGCTGGGACGTGGCCAACGCCATGGCCTCCGATGCGGCGTTCAAGAACGCGGTCGACATTGTCGGTGTCCACTACCCGTGCGGCTACAACGGCTCGTTCACTTCCTGCTCGAGCCCCGGCACCGCGCAGAGCCTGGGCAAACCGCTATGGGCGAGTGAGAACGGTTCGGAGGATCTGGACGGCTCCCCGGGGGTCGATAACGGCAGAGGCGCTCCGGCGGTCGCGCGCGCGATCAACCGCGACTACATCGATGGACAGATGACCTCGTACATCAACTGGCCGGTCATCGCGGCGCTGTATCCGAACCTGTACTTCCAGACCGACGGGCTGTCGCTGGCGAACCAGCCGTGGTCCGGTAACTACCGCATCGGCAAGACGACCTGGGCCACCGCGCACACCACCCAGTTCACCCAGCCGGGCTGGCACTACGTCGATTCCGCGAAGGGATACCTCGGCGGGGACCGCGCCAACGGCAGCTACGTGACCTTGAAGCCGGCCAACAACTCCGACTACACCACCGTCATCGAGACGATGGACGCCACCGCCGACCAGACCGCCACGTTCACGGTCACCGGCGGCCTGCCCACCGGCCAGGTCCACGTCTGGGCGACGAACCTGACGTCGAACAACTCCGCCGACTGGTTCGCCCACACCCAGGACGTGACACCGTCCGGCGGCAAGTACACCCTGACGCTCCACCCGGGCTACGTCTACACGGTCACGACCATGGAAGGTGGAGGCAAGGGCACCGCCACACCCCCGTCCTCCAAGTCTCTTGCCCTGCCGTACTCGGATGACTTCGACGGCTCTGCTACGACCACGTCGCCGAAGTACTTCGCCGACATGAACGGCGCCTTCCAGACCGTGCCGTGTGGCGGCGGCCGTACCGGAAAGTGCCTGCGCCAGATGGCACCCACCCGGCCGATCCACTGGACCGATGAGAAGTCACCCAACCCGTACACCATCATGGGCGACCTGACCTGGAGCAACTACACCGTCAGCGTCGACGCGCTGCTGCAGCCCTCCAGCACCGTCGACGTCCTCGGCCGGGTCGGTCAGCAGGGCAGGAACAACAACGGCCTGAACGCCTATCACCTGATCGTCGGCGACACCGGTGCGTGGGCCATCCAGAAGACCGACACCAGCTGGAACTGGACGACGCTGAAGAGCGGGACGGCGAAGGCGCTCGGCACGAGCTCCTGGCACCGGATCGCGCTGACGATGCAGGGCTCGACTCTCTCGGCGAGCATCGACGGCACGAAGGTCGGCGAGACGACCGACTCCTCCCTCACCAACGGCCAGGCGGGCCTGGGCGTGACCGACTACAAGACCCCCCAGTTCGACAACTTCAGAGTCGACCCGGGCACGGCCCCGCAACCGGCCTCCGGCCCGGTCACCTCGGGAATCGCCGGCAAGTGCCTCGACGATCCCAAGAACTCCGGCACCAACGGCACTCACGTGGACCTGTGGGACTGCAACGGCACAGCCGCCCAGGCCTGGACGTGGACGGGCAGCACGCTCACCCACGGCGGCAAGTGCCTGGACGTCTACAACCAGGACACCGCCAACACCACGCCGGTCGAGCTGTGGGACTGCAACGGCGGAGTCAATCAGCAGTGGTTGCCGCAGCCGGACGGAAGCCTCATGAGCGTCCAGTCCGGGCGCTGCCTTGACGACCCGGGGAACAGCACTACGAACGGCACGGAGCTGACGCTCTGGGACTGCAACGGCGGAAACAACCAGAAGTGGAGACTGCCCTAGCCGCCATCCTCCGGGCTGCGGGCCGGGAGGCACTCCCGTCCCGCAGCCGGACCCCGCACGCGCGCCCGGTCCCGCAGAACCGGTTGTCACACCGGCGGCGCGCACCAGGTCGTCCCCGTATTTCTCCGAGGAGTGGATCCATGTTTCGTCGAGCATCCCTGTTCCTGGCGACCGTTGTGATCAGCGGGTCCGCGATCGCCGTCGCCGCGCCCGCCCAGGCGGCCTCCGTGACCGTGACCAACGCGACGCAGTTCACCGACACCTCCGGCCAGGGCGTGCAGGCCCACGGCGGCGGAGTGATCAAGGTCGGGTCTTACTACTACTGGTTCGGCGAGAATCGTGACGCCGCCAACAACTTCAAGTACGTCTCCGCGTACCGGTCGACCGACCTGAAGGCGTGGGAGTTCCGCCGCAACGTCCTCACCCAGTCCAGCGCTCCCGAACTGGCGTCCGCGAACATCGAACGGCCCAAGGTCATCTACAACGACAGCACCCACAAGTTCGTCATGTGGATGCACAAGGAGCTGCCCAACGGCGACTACAGCCAGGCGCGCGTCGCCGTCGCCACCGCCGGCAGCGTCGACGGCGACTACGCCTATCAGGGCAGCTTCCGGCCGGCGAACAACGAGTCACGCGACATGACCCTGTTCAAGGACGATGACGGCACGGCGTACCTGATCTCGGCCGGCAACGGCAACGCCGACCTGGACATCTACCGGCTCAACGCCACCTACACCGGTGTCGACAAGCTGGTCGCCAACCCCTGGCCCGGCAAGTACCGGGAGGCTCCGGCGCTGTTCAAGCGAGGCGGCGTCTACTTCATGCTGACCTCCGGCCAAAGCGGATGGCGGCCCAACCAGCAGCAGTACGCCACCGCCACCAGCATCGCCGGTGACTGGACCGGCATGACCGACGTCGGCAACGACTCCGCCTACGGCTCCCAGACCGCGTGGGTGCTTCCCGTTCAGGGGTCCGCGGGCACCTCGTACCTGTACATGGGCGACCGGTGGGGCAACTCCGGCTGGGTCTCCGGCGGCAAATCGGTCAACGACTCTCAGTACGTCTGGCTCCCGCTGACCTTCCCCACCGGCACCACGATGGACATGCCCTGGTATCCGCAGGTCGCGATCGACACGGGCGCCGGCGCGGTAAGCGGCGTGGGAGGCGGCCCGTACTACAACCTCGTGGCCCGGAACAGCAGCAAGTGCGCCGACGTCTCCGACAACTCCGCCGCCGACAACGCGATCACCGTTCAGTACACCTGTAACGGCGGCCTCAATCAGCAGTGGCGACTGGAGAACGCCGGCGGGGGGTACTACCGCGTCCTCGCCGAACACAGCGGCAAGTGCCTGGACGTCGAGAACGCCTCCACCGCGGACAAGGCCTACGTCAACCAGTACTACTGCGGATCCGGCACCAACCAGCAGTGGCAGTTCCGGGACCTGGGCAACGGCTACTACCAGCTCGTCGCCCGCCACAGCGGCAAGTGCCTGGACGTCGAGAACGCCTCCACCGCCAACGACGCCCGCCTGATCCAGTACACCTGCGGATCCGGCACCAACCAGCAGTTCCAGCGCCGCACGGCCTGACACAGCGAGATCGCCGTCGCGATCGGCGGGGTGATCGCGACGGGACCTCGTACACGCTGGTTCGGCAGATCAGCGGAATCGGGGCGCGGTACCGCGCCCCGATTCCGCGGTCACGTGGCCTGCGAAGCAGGCTGTCACGTCGCTAGGGGGACGACCTCGCCGGTGGTCGCGCTGGTGCGCGCGGCGTCCAGGACCGTCGCCGTCGTGACCGCGTCCCAGGGGTCGACGGGCAGCGGTCCGGTCCCGCGCACCGCCGCGGCGAACGCCGGGTAGAACACGTCCCACCGGCCGCGTTCGGTCGGGGCGGGCTCGGCGTGGTCCCCGCACAGCACTTGGCCCCAGCGCTCCTGCGGCTCCGCGCCCCAGCGCTCGCCCGCCGAGGCGGGGGTGGCGCCGGCGAGCAGCGCAGCCTCCTGCCCATCCACGCCGTCGACGACGTACGCGCCCGCGGTGCCGCTCGCGCGGAACCGCGGGCCCGGCGCTCCCTGCCGCCAACTGCCCGACAGGTGGGACCGCGCGCCGTCGCGGTGGGTCAGCGCGACGAACACGTCGTCGTCGAACCCGCCGTCGCCGACGTGCCACTCGGCGTACACCCGCTCGACCGGGCCGCACAGCACGAGCGCCTGGTCGACGAGGTGGCTGCCGAAGTCCAGCAGCGTGCCGCCGCCCGCCGCCGGCGGACCCGGGTCGGGCGCGAAGCGCTCGAACCGCGACTCGAACCGCGTCAGCGCGCCGAGCGTCCCCGCGTCGACCAGCCGCCGCAGCGTACGGAAGTCGGAGTCCCAGCGGCGGTTCTGGTAGACGGTCAGGGCCACACTGAGGCGTTCGGCCAGCTCGACGGTCTCCCGCGCGGCGTCCGCGTCCAGCGCGAACGGCTTGTCGCAGACCACCGCGAGGCCGAGCTCGAGCGCTTGGCGCGTCAGCGGGATGTGCGTGTCCGCCGGCGTCGAGATCGCCACCGCCTCGGCGCCGGCGGCGGCCAGCTCCTCCAGCGAGGCGTACGCCGGGCGGTCCAGCTCGGCGGCGACCTGTTTCCGGCGTTCCGGGGACGTCGTGACGACGCCCAGGAACGCGCACTCCGGGGCCGAGGCGAGCAGCGGCGCGTGGAAGTACCGGCCGCCGAAGCCGTAGCCGACGAGGCCGATGCGCAGCGGTTCGGTCATCGGGGGTCCGTCCTTTCTCGAGGTCACTGGAAACGGCCGGGGCGGAACGCGTCGAGCAGCGGGTGGGCCTCCCCGGTCACGATCTCGTCGGCGAGGAGCTCACCGGCGATCAGTCCCAGCGTCGCACCACTGTGCGTGAACGCCACGTGCAGGCCCGGCACCTGGTCGAGTTCGCCGAACACCGGCTCGCCGTCGCCGGGGATCGGCTTGCGGCCCACCCCGTAGGAGTCGAGGACGAGTTCGGGGTTGCCGGCCAGTACCGCGGACGCCTCCCGCAGCAGCCCCTCGACGGTGGCCTCCTTGACCTCGTACGTGCCGTCGGCCTGCTCGATCACCTCGCGCGCGGCGGCGTCGGAGTCCATCACCAGCGCACCGCCGGGGGCCGGGCGCACGGCCACCCGCGGGGTGTTCAGCGTGGCGCGCAGCGCGGTGCCGGCCGGCTTGGCGCGTACGAGCAGGGCCAGTGGCGTCGCGTCGCCGATGGTCGCGCCGAACTCCCGGGCCATGCGCGGAACGTCCGCTCCGGTCGCGACCAGGACGGCGTCCACCTCTACCCGCTCGCCCGACGCCGTCCGCACCGCGGCGACCCGATCGCCCTCGACGACGACGGAGGCGGCGCCGGCGCCCTCGACGACCCGGCCGCCGGCCGCCGTGAGGTCGTCCACGAGCCACGAGACGAGCGGCACGAGGTCGACCCAGCCCTCACCCGGGTTGAAGATCGCGCCCTCCTCGGAGATCGCGGCCGGGTCGACGCCGGGCGTCCAGCCGGCCACCTCGTCGCGGGTGAGCCACTGCGCGTCGTACCCGTTGCGCCGCATGTGCTCGAACGCCGCCCGGTGCCGGTCCGCCTCTCCGGGTGCCGCCCAGGTCAGGCCGCCGTCGAACGTCAGCCAGCCGGCGGAGGACGGCACGCGGGCCGCGAACGTGCGGTACCGGTCGATGCCCAGCACCCGCAGCCGGTGGTACGCCTCGGAGCGATCGCCGCCGAAGGAGTTCAGCCACGACAGCGAGCGGCCGCTCGCACCATCGGCCACCCGGCCCGCCGTGACCAGCACGACGTCCGCTCCGCGCTGGGCCGACCGCGCCGCGGTCGACACCCCGATGACGCCGCCGCCCAGGACGGCGACACGGGGCCGGGACAGGGAAGTACGCATGACAGAGCCTTTCAATGATCGGGTGGCGATCCCGTACGGAGACGGGCGCACAGATAGGTGACGCGGTGGCGCGTCAGAGCGGGGCGGTGCTGGACCGGACCTCGAGGCGGGTCGGGAGGACGATCCGCTCGCCCGGGCGGTCCTCTCCCTTGATGCGGCGGAACAGGCGCTCGGCGGCGGTGCGGCCCATGTCCATGGGGGACTGGGCCACCACGGTCACGGGCGGGTCGACGAGGGCGGTCCAGTCCAGGTCGTCGAAGCCGACCAGCGACACCTCGGTGGGGATCTTCATGCCTCGCCTGCGCGCGGCCGTGAACACCCCCTGGGTGGTGACGTTGTCGGCGGCGAACACGGCCGTGGGCGGCTCGGCCAGCGCGAACAGCGCGTCGGCCTCCGCCTCGGCCTGCCGGATCTCGTCTCCGAGCGTGAAACGGACCAGCTCGGGCGCGGATACGGCGTCGTAGGCATCGAGCGCGGCGAGGTATCCGCGGATGCGGTCGATCGACGGACGCGCCGCACCCTGTACGCCCAGCCGCCCGGTGCCCTCCCGCACGACCAGCTCCGGCCCTTCGTCCGGAACCACGGACGCGACCAGGCCCACCCGCCGGTGCCCGAGTTCCAGCAGGTGCGCCACCGCGCCGTGGGCGGCGGCCTCGTTGTCGATGACGACGCTGTCGGCGTCCATCCCGGCCGTGGACCGGTCGAGCAGCACCACCGGGACGCCGCGCTCCTGGGCATGCCGCAGGTGGCCGACGTCGGTCACCGAGATCGGCGAGACGACGATGCCGTCGATCTGCTTCTCCAGTAGCACCTTGATGGCGTTGCGCTCGACGTCGAGCCGGTCGTCGACGTTGAACAGGATCGCCTCGTAGCCCTCCTCGTGGGCGACGTCGCACACGCCGCGCATCGCGGCGGCGAAGTAGGGGTTGGCGATGTCGGCCGCGACGAACCCGATGCTCTGGGTGCCGCCGGAGCGCATGCTGCGCGCGACGACGTTGGGCTCATACCCCAGGCGCGCGGCGGCGGCCTGGACGCGTTCGCGCAGGTCGTCGCGGACGCGGCCGTAGTTGCCGAGCGCGCGCCCGGCCGTGGCCACCGAGACGCCGGCCTCGCGGGCGACGTCGGCCACGGTCGGGCGTCGCCGGCCGCTCTTGGGGCCTGTGCCGTCTGCCATCACAGGACCTGCGCCAGGAACTTCTTCAGCCGGGGCGACTCGGGCGCGTCGAAGATCTGCTCGGGCGAACCGGCCTCGACGACCACACCGGCGTCCATGAACACCACCGTATCGGCGACCTGACGGGCGAAGCCCATCTCGTGCGTGACGACCACCATCGTCATCCCGCCGCCGGCGAGCTCGGCCATCAGCTGGAGCACGCCCTTGACCAGCTCCGGGTCGAGCGCGCTGGTCACCTCGTCGAACAGCATGACCTCGGGCTCCATCGCCAGCGCCCGGGCGATCGCGACGCGCTGCTGCTGGCCGCCGGACAGCTGCGTGGGCCGGTGGCCGCTGCGGTCGGCCAGGCCGACGTCCTCGAGGCGCTGCATGGCGATCGCGCTGGCCTGGTCCTTCGACATCTTCTTGACGGTGGTCAAGGCGAGCGTAACGTTCTGCAGCGCGGTCTTGTGCGGGAAAAGGTTGAAATGCTGGAAGACCATGCCGATGCGCTGCCGCAGCACGTTGACGTCCAGGGTCGAGGTGTCCTCGCCGTCGAGCAGCACCTGCCCGGCGGTCCGCGTCTCCAGGCCGTTGAGGCACCGCAGCAGCGTGGACTTGCCCGAGCCGGAGGGGCCGATGACGCACACGACCTTCCCGGCGGGCGCCAGCAGGTCGGCGCCGCGCAGCACCTCCAGCGGACCGAACGTGATCCGGATGCCGCGGGCCTCCAGAGACGAGCCCTTGTAACGCCGCCCGGCCATGACGGACGGCTCTGAGGAGGTCACGCGAGCGCTCCTTCCGCGTTGACGGCCGGCGCCTCATCGGCGACCAGGGCTCGGCGGGAGCCCTCGCGCAGCCGGCGGTCGATGTGGTTCACCAGGTGGGTCAGGGGGACGGTCAGCAGCAGGTAGCACAGGCCGGTCGCCAGCAGCGGAGACAGGTTCCCGGTGGTCACCGAGCTGTCCTGGCCGATGCGGAACAGCTCGCGCTGGCTGGTGACCAGGCCCAGGAAGTAGACGAGGCTGGAGTCCTTGATGATGGCGATGAACTGGTTGACCATCGCCGGCAGCACCCGCCGTACGCCCTGGGGCACGACCACCAGGCGCAGCGACTGCGTGTGGGTCATCCCCAGGGCCCGGCACGCCTCCCCCTGGCCCTTCTCCACGCTCTGGATCCCGGACCGGAAGATCTCCCCGATGTAGGCGGCGGACATCAGGCTCAGCGCCAGGATCGCCACCGGGTACGGCGACGCCAGCCAGCTGACCTGCGCCGAGAACACGCCCTCGCCGACCATCAGGATGGTCAGCGCCGCGGGCAGGCCACGGAACAGGTCGGTGTAGATCCGGGCCGGCAGCCGCAGCCACCACCGCTGCGACAGGCCCATGACGGCCAGCACCATCCCGAGCACGCTGCCCAGCAGCGAGGACGCGATCGCGAGCACCAGCGTGTTGCGCAGCCCGTAGGTCAGCAGGTCCGGCAGCACCTGGCGGATCAGCTGCCAGTCGAAGAAGTTCCGGAGAAGATCGTTCACGACTTATCCCTTGGCGGTGTACGGCGGCAGCTGGCTGCTCGTAGGCACCGGGTCCTGCGGGAAGTACTGCTTGTACAGCTTCAGCCAGGTGCCCTCGGAGACGACCTGCTTGAGCGCGCCGTTGAGCGCCGTGACCAGCTTGGTGTTGCCCTTGCGCACCGCCCATCCGGCGGGGAAGGCCGTCGCCGGGATGGTGATCGGCTGGACGAGGTGCAGGTCGGGGTACTTCTTGATGATGGCCAGGTTCGGGTCGAAGTCGTTGAAGAACGCGTCGACCCTCTTGTTCTTCAGGGCCAGGTCGGCGGAGTTGTCGTCGGGGAACCGCACGACGTTCGCGCCGGGGATGAAGGTGTTCGCGTTGGCGTCCTCGATCGAGCCTTGCAGGACCGCGATCTTCTTGCCCTTCACCGTGCCGACGTCGGAGGTGATGCCGCTGTCCGGGCGGGTCAGCACGCCGAAGTCGCCGGCGAGGTAGCCGTCGGAGAAGTCGACCATCTTCTTGCGCGGCGCGGTGATGCCGACGGCGGCGGCGGCCGTGTCGAACTGCCGGTTGTTGACGGCGGGCAGCAGCGCGGAGAAGTCGAGGGAGACGAAATTCGTCTTGAGGTTCAGTTTCTGCGCGACGGCGTTGATCAGGTCGATCTCGAAGCCGGCGAGCTTGCCGTTCTCCTCGTAGGCGTACGGCTTCATGTTGTTGGTGGTGCCGACCTTGAGGACGCCCGCCTTGGCGACGCCGGCCTGCGCGGCCTGCGTCTTCGAGCCGGAGCCGCAGCCGGTCACCGCGAGCAGGGAAACCGCGATCGCGGCGATCGCCGCTCGCGCGGTGGAAGGCTTTCTCATCATTCTCCAATGCGTCGGGGAAACGGCGTTACGGCCGGGAGGACTGGGGAGGGGAGAGGGCACCGGACGCGGTGCTGAAGTGGCGTGCGTATCGAAGGCCGAACGACGCTGGCCGGCGACCGAGAGAACGTTCTCTCGCTTCAATGCAGAGAACGTTCTCACGCAGGCGTAACGTCGTCAAGACCTCGCCGAGCCCGACTTTTCGCCGGCCGATGGCCGCGAATGCCACCGGCCCTCTCCCAGGTCAGGGAGAGGGCCGGTACGGGGCCTGTGTCGTCAGCCGGCCGGGCGGAGGACCGCGACGCCGCGGGGCGCGAGCCGTACGGTGTCGGCGGCGTCCGTGCCGCTCAAGAGGTCGCTCATCGGGCCGGGAAGGTCGACCGTCACGGGGGTGGTCCGATGGTTCAGGACGATGTAGCACGGCCCGTCATCGGTGACCCGGGCCCGCGCCTGGACGCCCTCCGGCAGCCCCGGCAGGACGGGGCGAGCGCCCGCCTCCTCGCGGATCCGGTCGACGAGGCGGCGCATCGTCACCGGGTCGGGCCGGGTGGCCAGGTACCACGCGGTGCCCCGGCCGTACCGATGGCGGGTGACCGCCGGCCGCCCGGCCGGCTCGCCCGTCGTGAAGTGCTCGACGGCCTCGGCGCCCTCCAGGTGTACGTACTCCGACCAGACGCTGCCGGTGCCCTGGGACAGCTCGATCGTCCCGGACTCCGGCAGCGGCCCGAACTCCTCGACGCGCAGCCCCAGCACCCGCCGGAACGGCCCGGGGTAGCCGCCGAGATGCACCCGGTCGTGCCGGTCGACGATGCCGGAGAAGAACGACATCACCAGCGTGCCGCCGTCCTCGACGTATCGCTCGAGGCCGCGGGCGGCCTCCTCGTCGACCAGGTAGAGGTTGGGGACGACGACGAGCCGGTAGGCGGACAGGTCGGCGTCCGGGCGGACGACGTCGCAGGCGACGCTCGCGTCGTACAGCGGGCCGTGCAGTGCCCAGGCGGCGTCCAGGAACCGCACGTCCGCGCTCGGGTGGGCGTCCTGCTCGAGCGCCCACCAGTTCGGCCAGTCCAGCACGAGCGCGACGTCCGCGCGTGGGGCCCGCGCGCCCGGCAGCGCCGTCGTGGCGGCGAGCTCCTGCCCGAGCTCACGGACCTCCTCGAAGACCCGGCCGGTGGGTCCGCCGTGCGGGACCATCGCCGAGTGGAACTTCTCGGCGCCGCCCCGGGACTGCCGCCACTGGAAGAACATCACCGCGTCCGCCCCGTGCGCGACGGCCTGCCAGCTCCACAGCCGCATGGCGCCCGCGGGCTTGGGGGCGTTGCGGGCGCGCCAGTTGACCGCGCTCGGCGCCTGCTCCATCAGCAGCCAGGGCTGCCCTTCGCGCAGCGAGCGCATGACGTCGTAGGAGAAGGCGACCTTGGCGTCGGCTGCGGCGTCGTACGGGTCGGGGTAGGCGTCGTAGGCGACGACGTCCAGGTGCGGCGCCCACGTCCACAGGTCGGCGGGCCGCAGCGACGGCGGGAAGTTCGTCATCACGGGCACGTCCGGGCTCACCCGCCGCAGGACCTCCTTCTCGATGAGGTAGCAGGCGAGCAGCTCGTCGGAGGAGAACCGCGCGTAGTCGACGGCGTGGGCGGGGTTGGCGAACGGCGCGGGGCTGCGCGGCGGCAGCACCTCGTCGAACGAGGCGTACCGCTGCGACCAGAACGTCGTCGACCAGGCGTCGTTGAGGGCGTCCACCGAGCCGTACCGCTCCCGCAGCCAGCGCCGGAACGCGTCGGCGGAGACGTCGCAGTAGCAGGGGGCGACGTTGCCGTACTCGTTGCCGACGTGCCACAGCGCCAGAGCGGGGTGGCCGGTGTAGCGGGTCGCGACCCGCTCGGCCAGACCCGCGGCGTGCTCGCGGTAGACCGGGCTCGACGGGCAGTAGTGCTGCCGCCCGCCCGGCCACATCCGCGTGCCGTCGGCGCCGATCGGCAGGATCTCGGGGTGCCGCGCGGTGAGCCAGGGCGGCGGGGAGGCCGTCATCGTGGCCAGGCACGCGGCGACGCCGCCGTCGGCGAGCAGGTCCATCACGCGGTCCAGCCAGCCGAAGTCGTACGCCCCCGGCTCGGGCTCCACGGTGGCCCAGGAGAAGATCCCGACGCTGATCAGCGAGACGCCGGCCTCCTTCATCAGCCGGAGGTCCTCGTCCCAGACGTGCTCGGGCCACTGCTCGGGGTTGTAGTCACCGCCGTACGCGATGCGCCCCAGGCGGTCCCGGAGGCCGTCGATCCTGTTCACGTTCCCGCTGCTTCCTTGTCGTGGTTCCGATCCAGGCGTCCGGCCGCCCTCTGGCTGCGTGACATGGGACGTCCTAGCCGGACATAGGACGTCCCACGTCCGTCGTAACATAACCGCAAGCCGAAAAAGGGGTCAAGAGGCCCGGCCGTTACCTCGGGCCGCTACCGATGCGCGGGAGGCCTGACCGGTCGTCAGGCCGCGATCGGCGCCGACCAGGTCAGCCGCGGTCGGACTCGTCGGCGGGCCGGTCGCGGCGGGCGGCCTTCTCCACTCGGGTGTCGATGTTGCGGAAGTGCTTGCTCAGCGCCTGCTCGGCCGCTTCGACGTCGCGCCGCCGCAGCGCGGTGACGATCGCGCGGTGCCGCCGGACGGTGCCGATGGGGGAAGGGTCGTGGTTCCAGCCGCGGATGCCCGACACGCGGTCGAAGACCTTCCAGAACACCTCGAGGAACTGCGGGACGAGGGCGTTGCCGAGCGAGCGGTACAGCAGCTCGTGGAACTGCCGGTCCTCTTCCGCGAAGGTCTCACCGGCCTTTGCCCGCGTCTCCATCCGGCGGACGACGGCGTCCAGCGCGGCGAGGTCCTCTTCGGGGATGGTGGTGGCGACGCGCCTGATCAGTCCGGCCTCAAGGATCTCCCGGACCTGGAGGATCTCGCTCAGCGCGCGGACGTCGCTGCCCAGCTCGTGCAGCGTGCGGAAGGTCAGGCCGTCGGCGAGAGGAGTGAGCGACAGCTGCCCGACGTACGTGCCGTAGCCGTGGCGGACCTCGACGATGTCGAGCGCCTGCAGGCCCTTCAGCGCCTCGCGGACGGAGTTGCGGCTGACGCCGAGGTCCTCCATCAGCTCCGTCTCGGTCGGCAGAGGGTCGCCGGACCGCAGGTGCCGGTCGAGGATCAGCTGCATGATCTCATGCTGGACCTGTCCACCGACCCGCCGCGCAAGGCCGCGCGGGGCCTGCCTGTCCGTCACTCGCACCTCCCGGCAACGCGCGGGATCATAAGCTCCCACCCTACGTCCGGATGTGCCCGTCGCCGCGCCTTCCGAGCATCGTACGCGTCCTGTCGTCGTTACATCCCACGTCCGACGTTTCCGGCCGCAGAGCCGCGGAAGGCGGCGGCATGGCCGGCGACCCACTCGGCGTAGGTCCGGGCGGGACGGCCGAGGATCTTCTCCACCTCGTCGGTGACGACCTCGGCCGGTCCGGAGCCCCGGGCGTACCGGGCCATCAGCGCCTCGACGAAGGGCTTCGGGAGGCCGCGCTCGGACAGGCTCCGCGCGAACGCCTCCGCCGGGACCTCTTCGTAGCGCAGTGGCCTGCCGATCACCTCGCCGATGATGGTCACGAGCTGCTCATGGGACAGCGACCGCGGGCCGGTGAGCCGTAGCCTCCGGCCCGCCAGGCCACCGTCCAGCAGCGCTCGGGCGCCGACCTCCGCGACGTCCCGTTCGTGGATGAGCGGCTCGGCGAAGCCCGCGTACGGGCCTCGTACGACGTCACCCGCGCGGATCTGAGGGGCCCAGGTGCGGAGCGTGTTGACGGCGAAGGAGGCAGGCCGCAGGCTGACCCACTCCAGTCCGCTCGCGACAGCGGCGTCCTCGGCCTCCTTGTTCCGGTCCCCCTGGAAGCGCGACGGCTGCTCGGCCGGGGCGTCGTCGACGTTGATGGCCGAGAGCGCCACCACCCGTTCGACGCCGCGCTCCCGGGCGAGCGCCAGCAGGTCGCCGGCGGCCTGTCCGGCGGCGCGCGGGTGCAGGAAGACGGCGGTGACGCCGTCCAGGAACGCGGCGATCGTGTCGGGCCGCGACGGGTCGCCGGTGACGACCTCGACGCCGGCGGGGAGGCCGGTGGTCTCCGGATCGCGGGTGACGGCGCGCACCCTGGCGCCCTCGCCGGCGAGCAGCTCGAGCAGGGGACGTCCGATGGTGCCGGTCGCTCCGGTTACCAGAATCATGATCAAGGCCTTTCTGCGAGAGGTCAGGCCGTCGCCGCGTTCCACCGTGGTGTGCGGGCGTAGGCCGGCCGCCACCTCGCCCGGTAGAGCAGCCGGGCGGGCATGGGCAGTTCGCCGAGCACCCGCCGGGTGAGGTCGGCCGGCGCGTCGTCGAGCAACCAGGGGAGGAACTCGGCCGCGCCTTTCAGACCCTGCCGCTTCCTGATCGCGGCGCCGAACGCCTGCCAGCCCTCGGCCCCCAGGTACGTCTCGACGAGCGGCAGGGCCTCGGTCTCCTCATGCTCCATGTGCGCGGCCAGCGTCGAGGCGAGTTCGTCGGCGGCCACCGGGTCGCCGGCGGCGAGCGCGGCGTCGACCTGGGAGAGCAGCGGATCGATGAGGGCGTGCTCGGCCTCCATCGCGTCCAGCAGCTCCACCTCGGTGAGCCGGCGCACCCGCGCGCGCAGCGGCGGCCAGAGCGCCTCGTCCTCGACGGTGTGGTGGATGTGCAGCTGGTGCTTGAAGGTCTCCCACCCGGTGCGCACCGCCGGGTCACCGGCTCGGCCGGTCCGGATCGCCGTGGACAGACGGCGCAGGTCGCGGTTGAACGCGTCGTGGCCGGCGTACATGAAGGTGAAGTCGACCTCGCCTTGCCGCGGGCGTCGACGCCCGGTGTCGTTACTGGTCATCGGAGCTCCCTGTGCTCGTTCGCGGGGGTCGCCCGGCCGCGGCGTGCCCACGCCGCGGCCGTGCTTCCGGCGTATGCCGGGCGCGGCTTCCCGACGACCAACATACATGAATTTCATATCATATGAAACTCATAATTCTGGCCGTCGAGGAGGACGGGCGTGAGGCCGTTCGTGAGCGGCGGTATCCGCGCCGAACATGCCGGGAGGCCGGGAGGCATCGCCTCCCGGCCTCCCGGCCGAGTCGTCTTACAGGGTGGCGGTGAGCAGGCTCACGGCCGACTCCTGGCGGGCGATGCTCGCCTGGTCGAACGGCCCGGCCCAGTGCAGCCCGTACTGTTCCGAGCCGTTCCGGTCGTGGTCGTACGCCGACCGGGCCTGGATGAGTAGGTAGCCGCGGTAGGGGTGGGCGGGCGTGACCTTGTCGAGTTCGGCGAGGTTGCGGGCGAAGACGCCCTTGAACGCGGACTGGTCGGAGTTGCAGGTGCCGGCCGGCTCGCAGGGCTCCGTCAGGATGCCGCCCGGGGACAGGTCGGGGCTGGCGATGACGGCGTGGGCGATCTGACCGGCGGTGGTGAGCAGGTTCGCGTCATGGGTGGCGCGGTACAGCTCGGTGAGACCGCCGAGGACGACGCCCTGGTTGTACGTCCAGGTGGTGCCGCCGTTACTGGCGCAGCTCCCGCTCTGCGTCTGCAGGCCGTCGTTGACCAGGTGCCCGCTGTTGATCATTCCGGTCTGGGCGAACCAGCGCCATTCCTGGAGCGCGTGGGACAGGTAGGTCCGGTCGCCGGGGATGCGGTTGTGCAGGGACGCGGTGAGCTGGAGGTACAGCTCGTTGCTGATGGCGTTCTTGTAGGTCTTGCCGGGCAGGTCCCACCAGATGCCGCCGTCGCAGGTCCCGTCCCAGTACTGGCGCATGTACGCCTCATCGGTCTTGGCGATGTCGAGGTACCGCCGGTCGTGGGTGAGGTCGTACAGGCGGACCATGGCCAGCGCCCACCAGCCGGTGTCGTCGGTGGAGTCCGCGCGGAACTCCCCGCCGCCCTGAGGCCACCAGGGCAGGGGCTTGCGCTGGAGTTCGACGGTGTTCAGCACCTGCGGCATGTACTGCGTCGAGCGCGTCTTCACCATGTAGTCGAGAAGCGCCTGCAGCGCGTTGCCCGACTGCCACCACGGCGCGTCGGAGTCCCAGCGGCCGGTGGACTCGTCGTAGAAGCCCATCATCGCGGACACGGCCGCGGTGGCCCGGGAGCGCGCCGTCGACGCTCCGTCCGTCGAGGCCCGGGCGGGCAGGGTCACGGTCAGCGCCATGACGACGGCCGCCACGAGGCAGATCAGACCCCTGCTCGCGTTACGCCTGCGTTCGGTCATCTTTCACTCTCCAAGGGAGGGGGCCGGGCCCACCGGCCTGCGCAGCCGCAGGGTGAGCACCTGGAAAGGGCGGAGCGTGAGCGGAATCGCGCCGTCCTCGGCGGCCGTGACCGAGCCGGGCAGCGGCCGCTCCAGCAGGTCGGTGACCGCCACGCCGCCGACCGGGAACGACGCGCGCAGGTGAGTGCTCGCCCGGCCGCCCAGCGACTCGTACAGCCGGACGACCACGTCGCCGGACCGGTCGTCGGCGAGCTTGACCGCCTCGACCACGACGGCGTCGCCATCGACCCGCACGAGCGGCGCCGGGGGAGCGCCGGCGCCGGGGGCAGCGCGCAGCGGCAGGTTGAGGGCGTACCCGCCGCTCACGGCGTCGGCCACGCTCGCGCCGGGCAGCAGCGTGTACGTCATCCGGTGCCGTCCCTGGTCGGCCTCGGGGTCGGGGCAGCGCGGCGCGCGGACGAGGCTGAGCCGGGCGGTCGTGGTCGTGCCGCCGTCGGACCGGGTGGCGCGGGTGACGTCATGTCCGTACGTGGAGTCGTTCAACAGCGCGACGCCGTAGCCGGGTTCGGCGACGTGGAGCCAGCGGTGCCCGGAGACCTCGAAGCGGGCGGCGTCCCAGCTGGTGTTGGTGTGCGTGGGCCGGAACACGTGCCCGAACTGGATCTCGGCGGCGGAGCGGTCCGCGTGCACGTCGAGCGGGAACGCCGCCTTGAGGATCTTCTCCCGCTCGTGCCAGTCGATCTCGGTGTCGATCCGCACGCCGGGGCTGCCCGCGGTGACGGTGACGGTCTGCGTCACCGCCGACGCGCCGAAGGTCCGCGTGACCCGTACGGCGGCGACCAGCGGTCCCCGCTCCACGACGACGACGGCGTCCGCGCCGGTCAGGTCGGTGTGCCGCCGCCGGTAGTGGCGGTCGATGTCCCAGGCGTCCCAGTGGTTCGGCAGGTCGGTGTGCAGTTGCAGCAGGTTGCCGCGGGCGCCGGGAGCGAGCACCTCGCGATCGGCCGCGAGGTCGTACACCGAGGCGAGCAGACCGTCCTCGTCGATCGCCACCCTGATCAGGCCGTTGTCGAGCACGTGCCCGCCGTCGGCTGCGGACACCGTGACCGGCGCGGGCGCCGATTCGGCGCCGAGCCGCGCGATGCCCGAGGCCGGGACCGCGGTGAAGACGGCCGCCGACCCGTCGGCCAGGACCTGCGCCTCCTGATCGGTGGCGAGGGCGGCCGGGACGGTCACCACTTCGGCACGGTCGCGCGGGCTCGTGTTGAACACCCATCCGCCCGGCTCATCCCCGGCCACAGCGGTCACGGCGTCCTCGATGACCGCTTCGAGGTCGGCGCGGACCCGCGCGTACGTGGCCTCCGCCTCGCGGTGCACCCAGGCGATCGAGCTGCCCGGCAGGATGTCGTGGAACTGGTTCAGCAGCACGATCTTCCACAGCCGGTCGAGCTCGTCGTACGGGTAGGGCGATCCGGCGACGATCGCGGCGGTCGCCGACCACAGCTCCGCCTCCCGGAGCAGGTGCTCGCTGCGCCGGTTGCCGGCCTTGGTCCGGGCCTGGCTGGTGTACGTGGCGCGGTGCAGTTCCAAGTACAGCTCGCCGGACCAGACCGGCGCGTCGGGGTACTCGGCGCGGGCGGCGGCGAAGAAGTCGTTCGGGTCCTCGATCACGACCTTCGGGGAGCCTTCGAGGTCGCGCAGCCGCCGGGCCTTCTCCAGCATCTCCCGGGTCGGGCCGCCCCCGCCGTCGCCGTGCCCGAACGGCAGCAGCGACCGCGTGCCGCCGCCCTTGTCGGCGTAGTTGCGCACGGCGTGCGCCAGCTCCTTGGCCTCGAACGTGCCGTTGTAGGTGTCGGCGGGCGGGAAGTGCGTGAAGATCCGCGTGCCGTCGATGCCCTCCCACCAGAACGTGTGGTGCGGGAACTTGTTGGTCTGGTTCCAGGAGATCTTCTGGGTGAGGAACCACTCGTTGCCGGCGAGCACGGACAGCTGCGGGTACGCCGCGGTGTAGCCGAACGAGTCGGGCAGCCACACGCCCCGGGTCTCCACCCCGAACTCCTCGAGGAAGAACCGCTTGCCGTGGATGAGCTGGCGGGCCAGGGCCTCACCGCCGGGCAGGTTGCCGTCGGCCTCGACCCACATGCCGCCGACCGGCACCCACTGACCGGCCTTGATCGCCTCCCGGATCCGTTGGAAGACCTCAGGGTGGTGCTCCTTGACCCAGGCGTACTGCTGGGCCTGGGAGCAGGAGAACACGAACTCCGGGTAGTCACGCGCCAGCGCGGTGACGTTGGCGAAGGTCCGGCCGGTCTTGCGCCGGGTCTCCCGGATCGGCCACAACCACGCGCTGTCGATGTGCGCGTGCCCGGTCCCCGAGACGGTGTGCGCGCTCGCGTGCGCGGGCTTGGCCAGCGCGTCCGCCAGGTGGGTACGGGCGCGGGCCGCCGTGCCGGCGACGTCGTGGATGTCGAGCTCGTCCAGCATCCGCTCGAGGGCGCGCAGGATCTCGTGGCGGCGCGGGTCGTCGGTGGACAGTTCGCGCATGAGCCCGGCCAGGACCTCGGTGTCGAGGCGCAGGTGCCAGACGTCCTCGTCGAGGACGGCCAGGTCGGCGGCGGCGAACCGGTAGAGCGGGTCGGTCCCGGCGGTGGCCTTGTCGCCCAGCGGCGTGGGCGTGAAGCCGTTCGCCAGGATGTCGGGGTTGGCGGCCATCTCCAGCAGGAGACCGGCCTGCTCGCCGCCGGACGCCGGGGCGGCGACCGGGACGTACTGGTTCATCGGCTCGAGACCCTTGATCGGCCGGCCCGTCAGGTCGTAGACCAGCGCCTCGGCCTGGTTGCCGGGCCAGTCGCCGACGAAGCCGAGGTCGAACACCGCCTCCACGCGGCGCCCGGCCCACTCGGCCGGCACGGTGCCGGTGGCGCGCAGCCAGCTGGTGGACCAGGGCCGGCCCCACCGGGTGCCGGCCTGGAACGAGGTGTACGTCGCGGTGAGGGCCTCGGCGACCGGCACCGGCTCGTCCGGGACGTGCCAGATCTCCAGCGTCAGCGGCAGCCGGGCGGCGTACGTGGCGGGGGCGATGCGTTCGCGGAGGACGCGGTCGATCCGGTCTTCGACCTGCCGGCGGTCGTCGTGCATCAGCGGGCTCCCGTCGAGCGCAGGTAGGCGAGTTGCGGGAAGTGGTCTTCGTAACGTTCCAGGAGGCGGCGGGCGACGGCGACGGAGTCGACGAGCGGGTGGGTCGCCAGGGCGCGCAGCGCGGCCGAGCGGGACCCGGTGGTCGCGGCCTCGAGCATCGCGCGTTCGACGGCCTTCACCGAGGTGACCAGGCCGAGCTGGTGGTCGGCGAGGGGCGCGCAGGCGATGGGGCGGGCGCCGTTGGCGTCGACGAGGCAGGGCACCTCGACGACGGCGTCGTCGTCGAGGCCGGGCAGGGCCCCGCGACCGCGGACGTTGAGGATGAGCGTGGTGCGCTCGTCCTGCGCGATGGCGCGCATCAGTGCGAGCGCGACGTTCTCGTACCCACCGGACTCCAGGTCGCACGACTCGCGTTCGCCCGCGCCGGCGGCCTCGCGGTTCTCCGCCATGTAGGTCGTCTCGCGGGCCATCCGCGTGGTCTCCCAGGACTCCAGCGCGGACCCGGGGGTGTCCGCGGTGCGGGCGTAGAAGTCGCGCTGCTGGTGCAGGACGAGGGCGCCCCGGGTCCTGGGCGCCTCGCGGGCCGCGGCGACCGCGTCGCGGTCGAAGTAGTAATAGTGCAGGTACTCGTTGGGGACGGCGCCGATGGCGCGCAGCCACTCGCCGCCGAACAGTCGGCCCTCCTCGAAGGAGGCCAACGCGGCGTCGTCGGCCAGGAGGCTCGGGAGCACGTCGCGGCCGTCGACGCGGACCGCGCGCAGCCAGCCGAGGTGGTTCAGGCCCGCGTAGTCGAACCAGACGCTCTCCGACTCGACGCCGAGCGCGGCGGCGACCCGGCGGCCGAGGCCGACCGGGGAGTCGCAGATGCCGATGACGCGGTCGCCGAGGTGGCGGGACATCGCCTCGGTGACCGTGCCGGCCGGGTTGGTGAAGTTGATGACCCAGGCGTCCGGGGCGCGCTCGGCGACGCGGCGGGCGATGTCGACCGCGACCGGGATGGTGCGCAGGCCGTACGCGATGCCGCCCGCGCCGACGGTCTCCTGGCCGAGCACGCCCTCCTCGAGCGCCAGCCGCTCGTCGGTGGCCCGGCCCGGGAGCCCGCCGACCCGGATCGCGGAGAACACGAAGTCCGCGCCGGTCAGGGCCTCGTCGAGGTCGGTGGTGACGGTGACGCGCGGCGGGTCGGAGAAGCCGGCGGCCTGCTCGGCGAGGACCTGACGGATCACGCCCGTACGGGCGGGGTCGAGGTCGTACAGGACGACGTCGGTGACGCGCCCCTTGCCCTCGTCGGCCAGCAGTGCCCGGTACACCAGCGGCACGCGGAACCCGCCACCGCCGAGAATGGTCAATCTCATACCTCGATCACCTCAACGCCGGATTCGCGCAGGACTGCGGCCGTCGCCGGATCGGCGGGGGCGTTCGTCACCACGATGTCGAGATCTGCGGGGCCGCAGACCTTGGCCATGCCCTTGCCGGGGAACTTGCCGACGTCGGCGACCAGGATGACCTGGTCGCTCACCGCGAGCATGGCGCGTTTCACGGGGACCTCGATCACGGTGGTGTCCATGACGTGACCGGTCGGGCGTACGCCGCTGGCGCCCAGGATGAGCCGGTCGGCATGGAGCTGCCGGATGTTGTCCTCGGTCATGAATCCCACCAGTGACCGGTACTCCCGCCGGAGCATTCCGCCGAGCAGCATCAGCTGGATGTCCGGTTCGTCCTCCAGCTCCTCGGCGACGGCGAGGCTGCTGGTGACGACGGTGAGAGACCGGCCGCGCAGCTGGCGGGCGACACGGTGCGCGGTAGTGCCGATGTCGATCAGGACGGTCTCATCGTCTTTGATCAGTTCTGCGCAGCGTTTCGCGATCTTGTCCTTCTCCGCGGCGTGCACGGCGGCCACGTCGAGGAACGGATCGTCGCGGTCATCGGTGGGTACCGCGCCGCCATAGACACGCCGCAGCAAGCCGTCCTCGTCCAGTTGGACCAGGTCACGGCGGATGGTGGCCTGGCTGGTGTCCAGCCGGGCGGCGAGATCCTCGACGGTGGCGGCGCCGTCTGTGCGCAGGATGCGCAGGATCAGCTCGTGCCGTTGATCCCTAAGCATGGGAGCACTCTAGACCCAAGTCGCGCAAAGATGAAAATTTTCATTCAAACTCTTGCGCGGTTGTGCGCAGTTCGCCACGATGCTGCGTATTCGTAACCCCCACCCCCTACCTCAAGGTCATTTCGATGGGCGATTCCGGCGTTGCGCGAACGGATCGTGACGGGCGAACGAGCACCGCTCTCCCCGTGGACGATGTCGACGTCTTCGTCTCCGGGCTGCTGTTCCACGACCTGGTGCTGACCGGCCTGGACCGGCCGCCCAAGCCGGGCACGGAGACGTGGACCACCGGCATGGGCGCGGGTCCCGGCGGCATCGCCAACTTCGCGGTCACGCTCGCTCGTCTCGGCGTGCGCGTCGGGATGGCGGCGGCGTTCGGCGACGACCGGCACGGCCGGGACTGCTGGGAGACCCTCGACGCCGAAGGGGTCGACCTGTCCTGGTCCCGCCGCTTCGCCGACTGGGCCACGCCCGTGACGGTCTCGCTCGCCTACGACGGCGATCGCGCCCTCGTCAGCCACGGCACGACACCGCCGGACCTGCCGGTCGCCCCGCCGCCGGCCCGCGCGACCGTGCTGCACGTCGGGCCCGAGCCGGTTCCCTGGCTCGACGGCGCCGACCTGGGCCTGATCTTCGCCGACCTCGGCTGGGACCCGTCCGGGCAGTGGGCCCCGGACGTCCTCGCCCGGCTCGCCCGCTTCCACGCCTTCCTGCCCAACGAATGGGAGGCGATGGCCTACACCCGCACCGACAGCGCGGAGGCCGCCGTCGCGCGGCTGGCCGAGTTCGTCCCGCTCGCCGTCGTCACCCGTGGCGCCGACGGCGTGATCGCCATCGACGGGTCCACCGGCGAGACCGCGTCGGTGACCGGGCTTTCTGTCGACGCGGTCGACCCGACCGGGGCGGGCGACGTGTTCGGCGCGAGCCTCGTCGCCGCCACGCTCGCCGGCTGGCCGCTCGCCGACCGGCTGCGCTTCGCCAACCTGTCCGCCGCGCTGTCGCTTCAGCGGCCCGGCGGATCCCTGTCCGCACCCGGCTGGACGGGCATCGCCGCCTGGTGGCGCTCCGCCCGCTCCGCGGCCGACGACCCAAAGATCCTCCGCGACTACGCGTTCCTCTCCGACGTCATCCCACCCCTCGAAGGGCCATGAAGATGGAACTCACACGCAGAAGACTGCTCCAGGCCGGCCTGCTCACCGGCGCGGGACTCGCCGCGAGCGCCTGTGGCAGCGGCTCCGGTGCCGGCTCGGCCAGCCTGGCCGGCAAGAAGATGGCCATCTGGGTCTGGGACGGCTGCATCAGCCCGAACGTCCTCAAGAACGCGGTCGCGCACTTCACCCAGACCAAGGTGACCCCGTCCGTCATCGGAGGGGATTTCAAGCAGAAGCTGGTCACCACTATGACCAGCCGCGCGTTCCTGCCGTCGATCACCGGGGTCAAGGGCGAGGACATCGCGTCGTTCAAGGGCAACTACGCCGACCAGTTCGTCGACCTCAACACCCTCGGCGCCGACAAGATCACTTCACAGTACGTGGGGTGGAAGCTGAAGCAGGCCACGACCAAGGACGGCAAGCTGCTCGGCCTGCCCATCGACATCGGCCCCTGCGCGCTGTTCTACCGGCAGGACGTCTTCGCCAAGGCGGGGCTGCCGACCGACCCCAAGGAGGTGTTCGCCGCCGCGTCCACCTGGGATGACTACTTCGCGCTCGGAGTGAAGCTCAAGAAGGCCAACCCGAAGGCCTTCATGATCGACGACGGCACCTCGCCGTTCACCTACACGGTCCAGCAGGGCACGAAGCGGTTCATCGACGAGAACAACCACTTCATCGGCGACCAGGACCATATCCGTACGGCCTGGGACCGGTCGATCAAGGCCATGCAGCTCGGCATCGTGCAACCGTTCGCCGACCCGGGCAGCACCGACTCGAACGCGGCCTACAACAACGGCACGGCCGCCAGCTCGGTCGGCGCCGCCTGGCACTACCTCGACCTGGTGCAGGCCGCCCCCAAGACCTCGGGCAAGTGGCGCGTGGCGAGCATGCCGGGCGGGCCGCCAACTTCGGCGGTTCGTTCCTGACCATCCCCGCGCAGGGCGGCGACCACAAGCTGGCCTTCGAGATCATCACCTGGCTGCTCAACCCGCAGAACGAGGCCCAGACCTGGGTCGACAACGGAAATTTCCCGGCCAACACGGGAAGCTACACGCTGCCCACGATGACCGCGCCCGTCCCGTTCTTCGGCGGCCAGAAGGCGATCGAGATCTTCGCGCCCGCCGCGCAGAAGATCCAGGCCCAGTACGAGGCGCCGTCCGACGCCGCGGTCTCCGACCCGTTCCAGTCCGAGCTGAAGAACGTCTGGGCCAAGCACAAGGACCCCGAGAAGGCCTGGTCGGACGCGGTGAGTACCGCGAAGCAGGTCGCCCAGCGCCAGGGCGTGAACTAGATGGCCGCTATGCGGGCCGTCACCAAAGGACCGGGTAAGAAGGGGGCGCTGCGGACCTTCTGGCCGCAGTACCTCGCGATCTCGCCGTTCTACGTGCTGTTCGCCGTGTTCATGCTGGGCCCCGTGCTGTTCTCGCTCTATCTGGCGTTCCAGAAGTGGAACGGCCTGGGGCCCATGCAGTTCGTCGGGCTGCAGAACTTCAAGTTCCTGGTCAAGGACAGCCTCTTCTGGCAGTCGCTGACCAACACGTTCGCCATCTGGTTCCTGTCGACCGTGCCGATGCTGCTGCTGGCGCTGGTCCTCGCGGCCATGCTGAACTCGGCGGTGCGGCTCGGCGGCTTCTACCGGATCGCGTACTTCATTCCCAACGTGACCTCGCTCGTGGCCGTCGCGATCTTCTTCGGCTCCGTGTTCGCCAACCAGGTCGGCCTGATCAACGATGTCCTCCGGTGGCTGCACATCCCGGCCGTCGGCTGGATGACCGGCAGCTTCACGATCAAGCTGGTCATCGCGTCGCTGATCACCTGGCAGTGGACGGGGTACAACGCGATCATCTATCTGGCCGGGCATGCAGGCGATCGACTCCGAGCTGTACGAGGCCGCCCGGATCGACGGCGCCGGGCCGGTGCAGTGCTTCCGGCGCATCACCATCCCGCAGCTGCGGCCGATCATCCTGTTCACGGTCATCATGTCGGCCATCGGCAGCATGCAGACCTTCACCGAGCCGCAGGTGCTGTTCGGCAGCACCGACGCCACCAACCCCGACACCGGCGGCCCCGGCCACGCGGGCCTGACCACGGTCCTGTACCTCTACCGCGAGGCATTCGACTTCAACCAGTACGGCTACGGCGCCGCGATCGCCTGGGCGCTGTTCCTCGTCATCCTGCTGTTCACCGCGATCAACTGGCGCGTGGTGGCCCGAAGGAGAACACCGTGAGTCATGCCGTGAGAGAAAAGAGCGTCCCCGTGGTCGGGACCTCGGACCTGGCGCGCAAGGCCAACCAGCGGGCCGGGACGGCCCGGCGGGTCAAGCGAGGCGCCCTGCACCTGATGCTGATCGTCGGCGTGCTGGTGTCGATGTTCCCGTTCTACTGGACGGCGGTGATGGCCACCAACACCACGGAGGACATGTACCGCAACCCACCGGCGCTGGTCCCCGGGACGCACCTGTGGCACAACATCCATCGGGTCTTCCAGAACATCGACTTCTTCGGCTCGCTGCTCAACACGGTCATCGTGGCCGTCGCGACGACCGTCCTGGTGCTGTTCATCGACTCGCTGGCGGCGTTCACCTTCGCCAAGTTCGAGTTCCCGGGGAACCGGATCCTGTTCCGGCTCCTGCTGCTGACGCTCATGCTGCCGGCCCAGCTCTCCCTCATCCCGCGCTTCGTGCTCATGGTGCAGCTGCACTGGGCGGGGACGCTGAACTCGCTGATCTTCCCTGGCGTGGCCAACGCCTTCGGCATCTTCTGGATGCGCCAGTACATCCAGAGCGCCGTACCGGACGAGCTGCTCCAGGCCGCCCGCCTCGACGGCTGCGGGTTCCTGCGGCAGTACTGGCACGTCGCGCTGCCCGCCGTCCGGCCCGCCCTGGCCTTCCTCGGCATCTACACCTTCATCCAGGCCTGGAACGACTACGCCTGGCCGCTGATCGCGATGATCAACCCGAAGAAGGTCACGCTGCAGGTGGCCCTCGCCCAGCTCAACACCGCCCACCACACCGACTACAGCATGGTGATGGCCGGGACGTTCCTCGCCGTCCTGCCGCTCGTCGTGGTGTTCATCCTGTTCGCCCGGCAGTTCATCCGCGACGTCATGAAGGGGGCCCTGCGTGGTTGAGCGCCCCTGGGCCTCACCGGAACTCACCGGATGGCGGCGGCTGCCGATGCACTCGCTGCGGAGGCCCGCCGCCGTACCGCTGGACGGGCGCTGGCGGTTCCAGCTGCTGCCCTCGCCCGAGGCGGAGGTGACCGCCGACTGGGAGGAGGCCGACGTCCCGGGCTGCTGGACGATGGGCGGCACCGGCGACCTGCCGCAGTACACCAACTTCCAGATGCCGTGGCCGGACCTGCCACCACATCCGCCGGCGGCCAACCCGACCGGCGTGTACGAACGCGAGGTCACCGTTCCCGCCGACTGGGCCGGGAGGCGGATCGTCCTGCACGTCGGAGCGGCCGAGAGCGTCCTCATCGCCCAGGTCGGCGGGGTCACCGCCGGGATCGGCAAGGACTCCCACCTGGCGAGCGAGTTCGACGTCACCGACCTGGTCCGGCCGGGGGAGACCACCACCGTCCGGCTCACCGTCGTGAAGTGGTCCGACGCGACCTTCATCGAGGACCAGGACCAGTGGTGGCACGGCGGCATCACCCGCCCGGTCTTCCTCTACTCCACCGACCCGCTGTACCTCGCCGACGTACGGGTCACCGCCCACCGCGGCGGGCACCTGCGGGTGGACACCGACGTACGGTCGATACACGGGCCGCTACCTAGTGGGTGGCGGGTCTCCGCGACCCTGGGCGGGATCGACCTGGGCGTGGACACGGCGTACGGCGCCCTGCTCGCCGAGCGCGACCAGATCTCCGCCTGGCAGGGACGGGTCCGGTTGCGGCGGACCATACCGGGCGTCCGCCCCTGGTCGGCCGAGCTGCCCACGCTGTACGACCTGGTCGTGCGGGTGCACGACGCCGAGGGGACCGTCACCGACGAGACCACGCTGCGCGTCGGCTTCCGCGACGTCGAGGTCAGCGGCCGCGACCTGCTCGTCAACGGCGAACGCGTCTACATCCGCGGCGTCAACCGGCACGACTTCCACCCGCGGACCGGCCGGGTGGTCTCGCCGGAGGACATGCGCGCCGACCTGGTGACCATGAAGCGTTTCGGGTTCAACGCGATCCGTACCTCGCACTACCCGAACGACCCGGTGCTGCTCGACCTCGCCGACGAACTCGGCCTGTACGTCGTGGACGAGGCGGACCTCGAGAGCCACGCGTACGCGCGGGAGATCTGTGACGACCCGGCCTACCTGCCCGCGTTCGTCGATCGCGTGTCGCGGATGGCGCGGCGGGACGTGAACCACCCCAGCGTCATCGCCTGGTCGCTCGGCAACGAGAGCGACTACGGCGTCAACCACGACGCCGCCGCCGGCTGGCTGCGGGCCTTCGACCCGACGCGGCCCGTCCAGTACGAAGGCGCCATCAAGTACGACTTCGAGGGCGGCCCGATCAGCGACATCGTCTGCCCGATGTACGCCTCCATCGAGGAGATCACCGCCTACGCCCGCTCCGGACGGCAGGACCGGCCGCTGATCCTGTGCGAGTACTCCCACGCGATGGGCAACAGCAACGGCACCCTCGCCGACTACTGGGCGGCCATCGAGTCCACGCCCGGCCTGCAGGGCGGCTTCATCTGGGAGTTCTGGGACCACGGCCTGCTCCAGCGCCGCGACGACAAGCAGCCGGCCCCGGATGGCACCTATGCCGCGGGTGTCGCCGGGCCGGGGTACCGGTGGGCGTACGGCGGCGACTTCGGCGACGAGCCGAACGACGGGAACTTCTGCGCCGACGGCGTCGTCTTCCCCGACCGCACACCGAAACCGGCGATGTACGAGCACCGCGAACTCGCCGCTCCGGTACGCCTGACGGACGACGCCGGCGTGATCCGGGTGCACAATCGCCAGCATTTCCGCGACCTGTCCTGGCTGGCCGCCGAGTGGCTCCTCGACGCCGACGGAGCGGACGTCCGGACGGCGCCCGCCGAGCTGCCGTACGTGCCACCCGGCGGATCGGCGCTCCTCACGCCGCCCGCCGCGCTCGTCGGCCACCTGCCCGGCGACGGCGAACTCTGGCTCACCCTGCGGGTGACGGTGCGCGACGACCAGCCGTGGGCGGCGGCCGGCACCACGATGTGCCTGCCGCAGATCCGCCTGCGCACCGAGCGGCGGGACCTGCCGCTCAGGACGGGCGGCACGGCGGGCGGCCCCTCGATCGAGGTCGACCACGACGGGCTGCTGGTCCACCCGCTGCTCGCCGCGCCGCCGACGCTCAGCCTGTGGCGGGCGCCCACGGACAACGACCGGCTCGCCGGGCTCGGCGCCCGCTGGGCGGACCAGGGGCTGCCGGAGCCTGCCCGCGTACCGGTCGACGTGGTACGCGACGGCGACCGGATCACCGTTCACGCGCGCTACCTCGGCGGCCTGGTCGTCCACGAGCAGTCGTTCACCCCGATCGCGGACGGGATCCTGGTCGAGGAGACGGCCGTGCTCGGCGACGCGCTGACCGACGTCGCGCGGGTCGGCACGGTCTTCGAGACCGTCGCCGGGTTCGAGCGCCTCTCGTGGTACGGGCAGGGGCCATGGGAGACCTACCCCGACCGGTGCGCCGGCGGCCCGGTCGGCTCCCACCAGGCCGCGATCGACGACTTGTTCACTCCGTACCTGCGGCCGCAGGAGAGCGGCGGCCGGCACGGAGTCCGCCGGTTCACGCTCACCGGACCGGCGTACACGCTGCGGGTACGGCTCGACAGGCCACGCCAGGTGAGTTTCACCCGGTACCGCGCGACCGACCTCGCGGCGGCGTCCCACCACGACGAGCTGGTGCCACGGCCGGAGTGCGTCGTGCACATCGACGCCGCGCACCGCGGCCTCGGCACGGCGTCCTGCGGTCCCGACACCCTGCCCGCCTTCCTGGTGGGACCGGGCACCCACCGATGGTCCTGGACTCTGGAGACGACGTGACGGCGAACAAGACCATCCGGGTGGCCAGCGCCCCCGTGAACTTCGGCATCTACCGGTCGAACACCGCCCTCGGCCCGGAGGAACTGCTGGCGAGCATGGCCGACCACGGCTACGACGGCACCGACTCCGGCCCGATCGGCTACCTCGGCGCCGGGCCGGGGCTGGGTGACCGGCTCGCCCGGCACGGCCTCGCGCTGGCCGGCGGCTGGGTCGACCTGCGGTACGGCGACGCCGACAGGTTCGACGAGGACCTCGAAAAGCTCCGCCACGCCCTGAAGTGGTTCAACTCCGCGCCGGTGGACGACCCGTGGTTCGCGCCGCGCCCGACCCTGGCCTGCCCGAGTAACCCGGAGCGGTTCGCCCACCCCGGCAGCCCGGTACGGCTCGGCGTCCCCGACGCGAAGTGGCCGGCGTTCGCGGCCCGTGTGCAGCGCGCCGCCGACGCCTGCCGGGCGGCCGGCCTGGAGCCCGCCTTCCACCAGCACCTCGGCACCGACGTGGAGACCTACGAGGAGGTCGAGCGCCTGCTCGAGCTCACCGACGTGGGGATCTGCCTCGACACCGGCCACCTCATGCTGGCCGCGGGGACCCGTTCCAGGCGCTGCACGCGTGGGCCGGCCGGATCACCCAGGTGCATGTCAAGGACGCCCGCCACGACCTGCACGAGCAGGCCCGCGCGGACGAGGCGGACCTGACGGAGCTGGTGCGCCGCGGCGGCTTCTGCGCGCTGGGCGAGGGCGACCTCGACGTGCCCGCGTTCGTCCGTGCGCTCAAGGACGCCGGGTACACCGGCTGGGTCGTCATCGAGCAGGACGCGCCCGCCACCGGCCAGGATCTGGACGCCATCCTCGCCGACCAGCGGGCCAACCGGGAGCTCCTGCGGAAGGCCGGGCTGTGAGGGTCAGGATCGCCGTCGCGGGTCTCGGCGTCATCGCGCAGACCGTGCACCTGCCGCTGCTGGAGCGGCTCCGCGACCGGTTCGAACTGACCGCGGTCTGCGACCTGTCGCCCTCGCTCACCGCACGGACGGCCGACCGGTACGGTGTGCCCGGCCGGTACACCGACATCGAGACGATGCTGGCCGCGGGCGGGTTCGACGCGGTCGCGCTGCTCACCTCCGGCTCGCACGGCCCGGCCGCCGCCTCCGCGCTCCGGCACGGCTACTTCGTGCTGTGCGAGAAGCCACTGGCGTACACCCGGGCCGAGACCGCGGCGCTCGCCGCGCTCGACGACGGGCCGGCGCCGAAGCTGATGGTCGGCTACATGAAGCAGTACGATCCGGCGGTCGCGCGCGTCGTCGCGACGAACGCCGCCGCCGACGCGCAGGCGATCCAGGTGACCGTGCTGCACCCGAGCGACGGCGCGCAACTGGCGTTCGCCCGGCTGCCCGCACCGCCGCAGGACGTGCCCGCGGACACGCTCGCCGCCCTGCGAACCTCCGACGACGACCTGCTACGGGCCGCCGTCGGCGACGTTCCGGCGGCGGCGCTCAGGCTCTACACGACGACGCTGAACAGCATCAGCCACGACTTGTCGCTCCTGCGCCTGCTGGCCGGCGGGGTCGCCGGCATCGACCACGTCGCGCTCTGGCCCGACCACCGCGAACGACCGGCCGCCGCCGGGCGGTCCATCGAGCTGGCCGGGACGCTGGGCACGGGCGGCCGGTACACGATCCACTGGCACTTCCTGGCGGACTACCCGGCCTACCGGGAGACGGTGGCGATCCACCACGCCACCGGATCGGCCGAGCTGGTCTTCCCGACGCCGTACCTGCTCGGCGCGCCCACCCGGCTCACCCTCGTCGAGGGCGACGGTGGAGCCGAACGGCGCGCGGAGTACGCCGATGTGACCCCGTCGTTCGAGAACGAACTGCTCGCCTTCCACGCCATGATCACCGAGGGCGTGCCGCCGCTCACCGGGGTGGCCGGGGCGACCGAGGACATCGTCACGGCACAGCTGGCCGTACGCCACCTGGCCGGGACCGCCACGGGCGGCGAGGCCGCGGAACCGCCCCTACCGGGGTGATCGAGCCGCTGCGCGGCGAGAGCGGCTGATCCCGCGGCAGGACGAGACCCCTCCTCAGAGCTTGCTGGGGAGCGGGTTGCCGGCCTCGCGGACGCCGCGGGGGACGTTCACGGTCAGCAGCAGGCCGAAGCCGACGACGAAGAAGACGATCAGTGAGGCGATGGCGTTGCGGTAGCTGTCGGTCCACTGCAGGGCGGCGGCGAACACCAGCGGCCCCAGCCAGCTCGTGCCCTTGTCGCTGATCTCGTAGAAGCCGAAGTACTCCGCCTCGCGGTCGCGGGGCAGCAGATGGGAGAACAGCGACCGCGACAGCGCCTGCGTGCCGCCCAGGACGACCCCGATGGCGGCGGCCAGGGCGAGGAACTCCGCCGCCGACCGGCGCTGCAGCGCGTAGCTCGCCAGCACGACGACCACCCAGACGACGAGGGAGGCCAGCACGACCCGTTTGGTGCCGTACCGCTGGGCGAGCCGGCCCAGCAGCAGCGCCCCGCCGAACGCGACGAACTGGACCAGGAGCACCGCCGCGATCACGTCCGTCTGGCCCAGCTTCAGCTCCTCCGTCGCGAACGTCGCCGACATCGTGATGACCGTCTGCACGCCGTCGTTGTAGACCAGGAAGGCGAGCAGGAACAGCAGGGTGACGGGCCGGTTGCGCACGTCGCGCAGGGTGGTGGCCAGCTGGGTGAACCCGGCGCGTACGGCGGCGGGTAGCGACTCGGCCGAGCGTACGCGGCGCCGGTTGTGCAGCGTGCGCAGCGGGATGAGCGTGAACGCCGCCCACCACACACCGGCCGAGGCCAGGCTGACGCGTACCGCGGCCCCCTTGCTCAGCCCGAAGTCGTCGTGCAGGAGGAACAGCACGAGGTTGAGCAGGAGCAGCAGACCGCCGCCGAGGTAGCCCAGGCCCCAGCCGCGCGAGGACACCGCGTCGCGTTCGTCGGGCTCGGCGATGTCGGGCAGGAAGGAGTTGTAGACGACGCTGGAGGCGCCCAGCGCGAGGTTGGCCACGATGAACAGCGCCGCGCCGAGGAGATACCGGCCGTCGCTCACGAAGTACAGGCCCACGGTGGCGAACGCGCCGACGTAGGCGAACACGCCCAGCAGCTCGCGTTTGCGTCCCGTGTGGTCGGCCAGCGCACCGGCCAGGGGCAGGACGAGGACCTGCAGGATCACCGACAGGGTGACGGCGAGGGGATAGACCGCCTTGGCCCGGATGTCGGCGCCCAGCGGATGGACGAACCCGCCGGCGTCGGCCGCCGTCTTGGCCACGTCGCTGAGGTACGGCCCGAGGAAGACCGACACGACGGTGGTGTAGAAGGCGGAGTTGGCCCAGTCGTAGAAGTACCAGCCGCGCTGCTCGCGCCGCCGGTCACGGGGGATGGTGTCGGCGGGGGCGCCGACGGGGGCCAGGCCCACGCGTCCTCCTCGGCCGCCCGTGGTCTTACGGCCCTACGCGGTGGCCGTGGCCCACTGCGCGCGGGCGGTCATGACGTCGCGCAGGGCCTTGATCTCATCGGTGATGATGCCATCAACGCCGAGGTCGAGGAGGCGTTCCATCGCGGCGGGGTCGTTGACCGTCCAGACGTGCACCTGCAGGCCGAGCGAGTGCGCGGTCGCCAGGAACGCCTCGGTGACCAGCGGGGTGCGCCCGACGCGCTGGGGGACCTGGGCACACGGCACGCCGAGCTCGGCCAGGCGCACCAGCCGGCCCAGCGGCCCGCTCACGGACCGGGCACGCAGCGTGGCCACGCCCAGCGGGCTCAGGGCCGTGCACACGTCGCGGCCGGACAGCAGGCGCATGCGGGCGCGGACGTGCCGGAGCCGCCGGTAGGAGAAGGAGGTGACGCACACCCGGTCCCAGGCGCGGGCGCGGTGCAGGACCTCGGTGAGCGGGCCGATGGCGCTCTCGGCCTTGACATCGATGTTGAGGCGGGCGGCGGGCCAGGCGGCGAGGATCTCCTCCAGGCGGGGGATCGGCTCGCGGCCGGCGATCCGCGCCTTGGCGATCTCGGAGAAGGTGAACCGGTCGAGGGGGCCGGTGCGGTCGGTCACCCGGTCGAGGGTGGCGTCGTGGAAGGCGACCAGTACGCCGTCGGCGGTGGCGCGCACGTCCGTCTCGAGGTAGCGGTAGCCCAGGCCGATCGCGCGCTCGAACGCCGCCATGGAGTTCTCACGTCCGTCGGGGGAGCCGCCGCGGTGGGCGAAGGGGATCGGGCCGGGATGGTCGAGATATTCGTACACGGAGCACCTGTCGGTTCGTCGGCGGGTGAAGCCACCTTCCACCGTAGTTACCTTACTACGTAAAGGCGGTCGCTTGATCACCTACGATCTATCCCTACGGCTGCGAACCGAATCCACCGGCGCGAACGTCGCCGACCGGCGATTCGCCACAAGCCGGTCATCTCTTCCACTAAGTTGTGTCTCCGGCGTGGCTCAGGGGAGCCGCTGTACCTCCGACCGGGAAGGCTCGTGATCGTGCCGGACACCAGCGCCTACGCGGCGACCTTCGAGATCGTCGATGTGAACAAGGATGGGCGCGTCTCCGCGCCGGAGCTGAAGCTGCTGATGAAGGCTCTGGGGGAGGAGATCACCGACGAGGCGGCCGCCGAGGTCGTCCGCCGGATGGACTCCGACGGCGACGGCGAGATCTCCCTCGAGGAGTTCGCCGCCTACATGTCGCAGGGCTGACCGTAGCCCGGGCCCGCCCGCGCGGCGGGCCCGTCACGGTCCCCGGCAGGTCCGTGAGCGCCCGCAACGGCTCGCCGCGAGGTCAGGTGGGCAGCAGGGCGAGGGCCTGATCCCGGGCGTGCGTTATGGGGTCGGGGAAGACGCCCAGGCCATGGGCGACGAGCGCGCCTTCGTGTAGCAGCATGAGCGTACGGCCGGTCCGGCCGGGGTCGTCCGTGCCCGCCTCCCGGGCCAGGTCGGTGAACAACTCCAGCATCCACTGCTTCTGCCCCGCGATGACCGCCGACGCCGGATGGGCCGGGTCGGTGATCTCGGCGTGGGCGTTGACCATGCTGCATCCCCGGGGACTGGTCTCTTCCATCCACGCCTTCGAGGCGTCGAACACCGCCGCGAGACGGCCGGCGGGAGTGGCGGGCCGGGCCGCGTCGAGACGGTCGCCGAGGAAGGCCCGCCAGCGCTCGTCGCGATCGGCGAGATACTCCACGACGATCTGGTCCTTGGACCCGAACCGGTCGTAGAGGGTCTTCTTCGTCACTCCCGCCTCGGCGGCGATCAGATCGACGCCGACGGCATGGATGCCGCGCTCGTAGAACAGCCGGGCCGCGGCCTCCAGGAGCCGGCGCGCCCCGGGTGTCATCGTGATCCGCTCCGGTGTAGTACGCATATTGCCCAGAGTACACAGATCGGTATAGTGGCGCGGTGTGAGGTAAACCGATCTGTATACCGGAGGTTTTGCCGTGAACATCCTCCTGTCGGCCGGGTTCGTGCTGTGCTGGAGTTCGGGGTTCATCGGCGCCAAGCTCGGCACCGGCACCGCCTCGGCGGTCACGATCCTCACCTGGCGTTTCATCCCCCTGGCCGTGGTCCTGCTCGCCGTCGTCGCCGCCCGCGGCACCTGGCGCGGCCTGCCGGCCCGCGAGCTGGCCCGCCAGGCGCTGATCGGCGCCCTGTCCCAGAGCGGGTACCTCCTCACCGTCTACGAGGCGATCCGGCTCGGGGTCTCCAGCGGCACCACGGCGCTGATCGACGGCACGCAGCCGCTGGTCGTCGGGGTGCTCGCCGGCCCGCTGCTCGGCCGCGCCGTCGCGCGTCGGCAGTGGCTCGGCCTGTGCCTCGGCGTGACCGGCGTCGTCATCGTCACCGCGGCCGACGCCACCGCCCGTACCGGCGTGGTGTGGTGGGCCTACCTGGTGCCGTTCGCCGGCATGCTGTCCCTGGTGACGGCGACGTTCGTCCAGGGCCGTTCCCGGGCCGAGGTCTCTCCGGAGGTCTCCCTGACCGTTCACTGCACCGCCAGCGCCCTGCTCTTCACGGCCCTCGCCCTGAGCACCGGGACCGTCGTCCCCCCGGCCGCGCCGGCGTTCTGGGGTGCGGTCGCCTGGCTGGTCGCCCTGCCGACGTTCGGCGGCTACGGCCTGTACTGGGTCGTGCTGCGGCGCTCGGGCGTGACGGAGGTCAACACGCTGATGTTCCTGATCGCGCCGGTCACGGCCGTGTGGGGCGCCCTGATGTTCGGTGAGCCGTTCGGCGTGCGGACCGCGATCGGCCTGGCGACCGCCCTGGCCGCGGTCGTCGTCGTCCGCACCGAACGGACGCGCGCCGCCGGGCCACGGTGCGTCCCGGCCCAGACCCTCACGCGCCGGTGAACCGCGGCCCCGGCGGTCATCGCCGCCCAGTCGTCTTGGTGAAGGATCCGCGCCAGACTTCCAGCGTTCCGTTGGTGAGGGCGGTGGCGAAGTTGATGACGCGGGTGTAGCCGTCGTCCAGGAGCATCGGCAGGGCCGGGCCGGCAGGTAGTCCGTCGGCGAAGGTCTTGGCGATCCAGTCTTGGACCCAGGTCGACTCGTTGGTCCACTCGGTGGGGGAGAATCCGGCGTTCTCGATTGATGCGAGCAGGGCTTGGGGGGTGCCTACAAAGCTGTCGGTGCCGTCGAGTGACCAGGGCATGGGCCAGGAAAGGTCGGCCGGGCGCGGCCGGCAGACTTCCCAGACGGCCAGGCGTGCGCCGGGGGCGAGGCAGTCGGCGATGTGCCCGAACCAGGTGGTCTTGTCGTGAACGTTCATCTGGACGTGCATGGTGATCGCGGCCTGGAACAGCGGGTCGGGCCGGAAGGTAGCGATGTCGCCCAACTGGAATTGGACGAGGTCGCTCAGCCCGGTCTTGGCGGTGAGGGCTCGGGCGGCCTCGATGTAGGTGGGTGTGAGGTCGATGCCGACAACGTGGTGTGCGGTGCGTCGGGCGATCTGGCGTGCGGGGCCGCCGAATCCGGAGCCGATGTCCAGGACCCGGTCGCCGTCGGCCAGGGCGAGGGTGGGGATCAGCAGGTCGACCGCGTCGGCGCCGCCGATGTGGAACTGGTCGAGGTTGTCCAGGGAGCCGTCGGCGGACGCGTCGAGGTCGGGGTGTTCGCTCAGCAGTCGGTCGATCGTCTTGTCGACGGCGGTTTCTTCGTAGGTCATCGTGCGAGGTCCTTTCAGCGGTTCGTGATCGCGGTCGGCTCAGCGGGATGGTGTTCCGGTACGGGCTGTGGCGAGGGTTGGGCGGGCAGGAAGGCGTAGGCGAGCACCGCGCCGCCGACGGCCACGGCCGCGGCCACGACACACCCGATGCTCAGCCCGTGGTCGAAGGCGTTGGTCGCGGCCTGGCGTACGGCGTCGGCAGCGGCGCCCTGGCCGCGGGCGGCGAGCTGGTCGGAGACCATGAAAGCCGCTCCGACGGACTGGTGGGTGAGGTTGGTCAGCGCGGGCGGCAGCGTCACCGGTAGGGAGGCGTCGAGCCGTGAGTCGTACAGCGAGGAATAGACGCTGCCGATGATGGCCACACCGAGGGTCCCGCCGAGCAGGCGGGTGGACTCGTTGACGGCGGATCCGATCCCCGCCTGACGAGCCGCGACCGCCCCCATGATCGATTCGGTCGCGGGCGCGGAGGTCAGGCCCATGCCGAGGCCGTACACGACCATCTGAACGGCGATGATCGCGTAGCTGAGGGTGGGAGCGATGTCGCCGGCGACCCAGACGTAGAACAGCGCCTGCAGGGCCAGCCCGGCCGTGACGACGGCCTTGGTGCCGACCCGGATGGCCAGCCGCGTGCCTACCGTCGATCCCACGGCGACGGAGATCGCCACCGGCAGCAGGTGGACGCCGGTGGACAGTGGGCTATAGGCCCGGACGAACTGGAAGAACTGCGTCATCAGAAAGATGAACCCGAACAGCGTGAAGAACCCGATGGTGACCGCGGCGCTGGCGGCGCTGAAGCGCATGTTCGTGAACAGCCGGACGTCGAGCATCGGCTCGGCGTGCTGGCGCTCGCCCGCGATGAACGCGGTCAGCAGGACCGCACTTCCGGCGAAGCCGACGATCGACGGCGTCGAGGCCCAGCCCCGGGCCGGCGCCTCGATGACGGTGTAGACGAGCAGCCCCATGAAGCCGCCGGACAAGATCACGCCGAGGGCGTCCAGCCTGTACGTGGACGGGCGGTCGGTACGCGGGACGCACACTGCGGCCAGGATGATCACGGCGAGCGACACCGGCGCGAGCGCGAAGAAGATGCTCGACCAGCTGTAGTGCTCGAGAAGGAACCCGCCCACGATCGGCCCGAGCGCGATGGCCATGCCGCCCGTCGCACCCCACAGGCCTATGGACAGCGCTCGCTCTCTGCGGCCGGTGAAGACGTCGGTCAGCAGCGACAGCGTGGCGGGGAACGTCATGGCGGCCCCAAGGCCCATGACGCCTCGGGACGCGATCAGTTCGGCAGGGGAGGTGGAATATCCGCCGAGGAGGCTCGCGACGCCGAACACGAGCAGGCCGGCCAGGAGCACGCCCTTGCGTCCGAACCGGTCGGACAGGCTGCCCGAGGCCAGCAGCAGCGCGGCGAAGACCAGGTTGTAGGTGTCGACCACCCATTGCAGCTGTGCGGTGGTGGCACCCAACTCACGGGTCAGCGCCGGCAGTGCCACGTTCACCAGGGTGGTGTCGAGGTTGATGACGAATGAGGCCAGCAGCAGCGCGGCGAGCACCAGCGGCTTCGACCGGACGGGAATCATGGTTGAAGAGTAGAACCATCTAGTTTAAAAACTCAACTAGCAGGTCCAAGAAATAAACGGAGCTTGCGCTACAGTGGTCACATGCGGAGCTATGGCCAGTACTGCTCGATCGCCCGGGCCTTGGACGTCGTGGGCGACCGCTGGACGCTGCTGATCGTGCGCGAGCTTCTGTTGCAGGGTCCGTGCCGGTTCACGGACCTGAAGAACGGGCTGCCCGGCATCGCCGCCAACCTGCTGTCCGGGCGGCTCAAAGAGCTGGAGGACGCGGCGCTGATCAGCCGAGAGGACGCGCCGCCGCCCATCGCGACCACCCTCTACAACCTGACCGAGAACGGCCTGGCGTTGGAGCCCGTGCTGAAGGCGCTGGGACTTTGGGGCCTGCAGCACATGGCCATCGAACGGCCTGATGATGCGTTCCGGGCACAGTGGCTCGCCTACGCGCCCGCATGGTTCACGACCGACGCCGCCCCCGACGCTCCGCCGGCGGTCATCCAGCTCCGCGCCTCCGGCGAGGAGGCCGTCATCGAGCTCGGCGAAGGTCGGGTCCGCACCCGGACCGGCCGCGCCGCCGACCCCGACCTGGTCCTGGACGGCCCGGCCCGTGCGATCCTCGGGCTGCTCACCGGAATGATCGACATCAGCGGCGCCACCCAGATGGGGCTGACCGTGAGCGGCCGGTCCGACCTGCTCACCCGGCTACGGCCCATCGTGGAAGATCAAGCACCAGCTCACAGGACGTGACCTCGAGGAGGCAACCGGACCGCGGGGTCAGCGGGCCCATTCGCGGCGGCGGGCCTCGGCCAGGGCGATGGCGGTGGCGACGGCGACGTTGAGGGATCCGACCCGGCCGATCTGCGGGATGTAGGCGACCGCGTCGGCGGCGGCGAGCAGGGCGGGGGAGCAGCCGTGGTCCTCGCCGCCGACGGCCAGGCACACGTCGCCGTCGAGGGGCGCCTCGTGCAGGGGCACCGCGTCGCCGGTCAGCTCGATCGCGACGATCCGGTAGCCGTCCTCGCGGACGGCGCGCGTGGCGTCGGCGACCGGGACGGGCTCCTCCCAGGTGATGAGGCGTTCGGTGCCGAGTGCCGTCTTGCGGGCGTTGGGGTGGGTCGGGGGAGTGGCGTTGCCGGCCAGCCAGACGTGGTCCACGCCGAACGCCGCCGCGGACCGCGTGATCGAGCCGATGTTGAACGGCTGGGTCACCGACTCGACGAGCAGCCCGAGGCGGTCCTCGGTGCGCCGCCGCCACGTGCGGTTGAGGCGCTTGACGTCGGTGGGGCGCAGCTGCCGGCGCGCGTCGGTGTTCACGTTGGGTCCTTCGGGTCGACGGCCAGGACGCGGTACCCGGCGCGGGAGGCGATGCGTTCGGTGGGGTGGCCCTGATCGGTCAGCCAGCGCTGCAGGGAGTCGGAGCCGAGGTTCTTCTGCACGACCAGGTGGGCACGGCCGCCAGGGGCGAGCCGCGCCAGCCAGGTCCGCAGCAGCGCGTGCAGGGCCTGCTTGCCGATGCGGATCGGCGGGTTCGACCAGATCGCGGCGAACCGGAGCCCGGGGTCGATCCGATCGGCCAACCTGAACCTTACATTGTCAAGGCCGGCGGTTTGTGCGTTTCGCTCCGCGACGGTCAAGGCCCGCTCGTTCACGTCGACACCCCAGACCATCGCCTGCGGCGATCGGCTGGCCATGGTCAGCGCGATCGGGCCGTATCCGCATCCGAGGTCCAGCAGGTCCCCACGCGGTGGGGGAGGCGGGACGGTCTCCAGCAGGACGCGGGTGCCCAGGTCGACGCGGTCGGGGGAGAACATCCCCCGGTCGGTGGCGAGCCGCAGGTGAAGATCGGGCAGGACGAGGTCGACCGTGCCCGGTCTGCTGTCGGTCTGCGGCTGTCGCGCGAAGTAGTGCTCCCCCACGTCGGCTGACCGTACCAGCGTCCAGGGTGGGGGCGGCCTCAGGGACGGCTCGGGGGAATCCCCGATGGCTTTCGCCGCCGCCGGAGCGCATCATCACGATATGACGTATCAACCGGATGTACCGCGCCGCTCGGAGTCGACCTGGATCGCCATGTCGGCGGCCTCCGAGGGTCCCTGGGTGGCCGCACTGGCCGGGGGAGCGGCGGTGGGTTTGGCCGACTTCGCCCTGCACCTGCTGGGCTGGCATCCGACCCTGGCCGGCCCGCTGGCCCTGGGCCTCTCGGTGTTCTTCCTGATCGGCGCCGGCGGCGCGCTCCTGCGCCGCGGCCATGACCGCGCGCGGGCGTGGGCGCAGCAGCACCCGTGGTCGTACGCCGCGGTCCCGGCCGTGGGCACGGCGGCCACGGTGTTCGCGACCTACCTGTTCCTATCGGCGCAGGGGCTGTTCGGCAGCCTTTGGGAGGGACTGTCGGACGGGCTCGGCGTCCTGGTCCTGCTCGGGATCATCGGGTACGTCGCGCGCGGCGTCCGCCCGGCCTCCCGGCGCGGCTGAGCACCCGCGCACGGGCGGCCACGCCGAACGGGTGCGGCCGCCCCTCGCGGCTGTCAGGGCAGTCGCTGGAACCACAGCAGGGACAGGCCGCCGGCGGCCAGGGCGAGCAGCAGCGCGATGAAGATGTACTGGGAGGCCGCCTCCTGGCGTTCGATGCGGTACCCGAGGGAACTGCCGATGTGCTTGTAGACGTCGGACAGTTCGCCGCCGGCCTGCGCCTCGTAGGCCTTGCCGGAGGTGTCGTTGGCGAGGTTGCGCAGCGTGGTCTTGTTGACCTGCACCGGCACGGTCTCGCCGTCGATGTCGACGGTGCCGTACGGGGTGCCGAACGCGATCGTAGAGACGGGCACCTTGGCGGCGCGGGCCGCGGCGGCGGCCTCGGTGACGGACCGGCCGCTCTGGTTGTCGCCGTCGGACAGCAGGACGATGTGCGAGGGCGGTGGGTCCTGGTTGGCGCGGGCGTCGAAGGAGCGGATCGACTGCAGTGAGGTGAACACCGCCTCTCCGATCGCGGTGCCCTTGCCCAGTTGCAGGCCGTCGATGGCGTGGCCGACCGCGTCGCGGTCGAAGGTGGGGGCGACGATGGCCGAGGCGCTGCCGGAGAAGCTGACGAGGCCGACGTTGAAGCGGATCGGCAGGTCCTGCACGAACTTCTTGGCGGCGCTCTTGGCGGCGTCGAGGCGGGTGGGGGACACATCGGTGGCCTTCATCGACAGGGACACGTCGATGGCCACGATGATGGTGGCGCGTTCGCGCGGTACCTTGACGGGTTTGGCGGGCCGGGCGAACCCGACGGTCATCAAGATGATCGACAGCAGGAACAGGGTGGCGGCCACGTGGCGGCGCCATCCGGGTCGGCGGGGCGCGATCTGGGACAGCAGCGCCAGGTTGGTGAAGCGGACGGCGGCCTGCCGCCGGCGGGCCTGCATGAGCAGGTACGCGCCGATCAGCAGCGGGACGAGGGCCAGCAGCCACAGGCGGCCGGGGGAAAGGAAGGTCATGAGCGGCCTCCTCGCGGCTGCGGGCGCCCGGCGACGCGGCGCTGTTGCAGCGCGAAGCGGGCGACGTCGTTGATCCAGTCACGGTCGGTGCGCAGCGTGAGGTGGCCGGCGCCGCAGGCGCGGAGCGCGTCGCGGATGCGGGTCCGCTGGGCGGTGGCGGCGGCGGCGTAGGCGGCGCGGACCTTCGCCGACAGGATGATCTCGCGGGTGTCGCCGGTCTCCGGGTCGGTCATCATGACCGGTCCGACGTTCGGCAGGTCGAGTTCGCGCGGGTCGATGATCTCGACGGCGATGACCTGGTTGCGGACGGCGAGGCGGCGCATGGGGCGTTCCCAGGACAGTTCCCCGTCAGGGGTCTCCTGCCGGTCGATGAAGTCGGAGATGACGACGCGCAGGCCCCGTTTGGTCTGGCTGCGGGCCAGGCCGGAGATGGCGTCGGCGAGCCGGGGCCCGCCGGGGTCCGTGGTGGCGCGGGGGGCGTCGAGCAGCGCCTGCAGGAGGGTGTAGGTGGCGACGCGGCCGGTGCGGGCGGGCCAGCGGCGGATCTGCCCGCCGTGCATGACGTGGGCGCCGAGGCGGTCGCCGAGGCGGGCGGTGAGGAATCCGACGGCGGCCAGGGCGGCGACGGCGAGGTCGCGTTTCTCCATGCGCGCGGTGCCGAAGTCCATGCTGGGGGACAGGTCGACCAGCGCCCAGGTCTCCAGCTCGTGGTCGGCGATCAGATCGCGGACGTGCGGGGTGGTGGTGCGGGCGGTGACGGACCAGTCCATGTGGCGGACGTCGTCCTCGCCGGGCTGGTAGAGGCGGGCTTCGGCCAGGTCGCTGCCGGGGCCGGGCAGCAGGCCGAGGTGCTCGCCGTGCAGGAGCCCGTCGAGGCGGCGGGTGACCTTCAGCTCCAGTCGTTTGAGTGATCGCTCGGGGACGAGCCGGGTGAGTTTCTGCGAGCGGGTCATGACGCGTGCTGGCGGTTCCAGACGACCCGCGGGGGCGGGACGGTGGCAAGGATCCGTTCGACGATGCCGACGGGGTCGACCCCGTCGGCGACGGCGTCGAAGGACAGCAGGACGCGGTGGGACATGACGTCGACGGCGACGGCGCGGACGTCGTCGGGCAGGACGTAGTCGCGGCCGCGCAGGAGGGCCAGGGCGCGGGCGGAGGCGACGAGGCCGAGGGTGGCGCGGGGGCTGGCGCCGATCTCGATGACGCCTTTCAGGTCGGGCAGGCGGTACTGCTCGGGTTCGCGGGTGGCCATGACGAGCCGGACGATGTAGTCGGCGACGAGTTCGTGGACGGCGACCTCGTCGGCGGCGTGCTGCAGGGCGATGAGGCTGTCGGCGTCGAGGATCCGGGTGGCGTCGGGCGGGTCGACGCTCATGCGCTGCAGGATCTGCATCTCCTCGCTCGCGCCGGGGTAGGCGACGTTGACCTTCATGAGGAACCGGTCGCGCTGGGCCTCGGGCAGGGGGTAGACGCCTTCGGACTCGATGGGGTTCTGGGTGGCGATGACGACGAAGGGCTGCGGGAGGGGGTGGGTCTTGCCGCCGAGGGAGACCTGGCCTTCGGCCATGACCTCCAGGAGGGCGGACTGGACCTTGGCGGGGGCGCGGTTGATCTCGTCGGCGAGGACGAAGTTGACGAAGACCGGCCCGAGCTCGACGTCGAACTGCTCGGTGGAGGGGTGGTAGATGCGGGTCCCGACGATGTCGGAGGGGACGAGGTCGGGGGTGAACTGCAGGCGTGCGAAGGATCCGCCGACGACGGTGGCCAGAGTGCCGACGGCGAGGGTCTTGGCGACGCCGGGCACGCCTTCGAGGAGGCAGTGACCTCGGGCGAGCAGCGCGATGACCATGCGTTCGACCATGTGCTCTTGGCCGACGATGACTTTTTTGACCTCCGCCACGCTCTGCTGCAGCAGGGCTGCCGCCTCTTCGATGTCTCCTACGGCGATCGTCATCTGGTCCCTCGGGTCAGGGGCGTGCTCCGACGTGCACGACCCTATGCGATTCAGCGGAAAAGGCGTCTGATCCCCTTCCTGTTAGGGTGTCGCGCGCGACAGGCTGTAGCCGGGGGGAGGGGTGTGGATGCCCAAGCCGCTGCAGGACGGCGACCCGGGTGAGCTGGGGCCGTTCCGGCTGGACTCCCGGTTGCACGAGTCGGCGGCCGGCATCGTCTACCTGGGGTCCGATCCGCGGGGCCGTCTGGTGACGGTGGCGTTGCTGACGACCGCGGCGGCCGGGGACGCTGCGGCGCGTGACCGGTTCCGCGCGGCGATCGCGCGGGAGACGCCGCCGCCGGATCCGGTGCCGCGGGTTCTGCCGGAGCCCGGCCCGGGTGAGCCGGCCCCGGTGGTGGCGGCGCTGACCGAGGGCGGTACGCCGTGGGTGGCCACGACGTACGAGGAGGGCCGCCAGGGCGCGGAGCGGTTCTTGGAACCGGTGCTGCTGCGGCGGGGGTGGACGGGCCGCGTGCGGCGCGGCCCGCAGTTCCAGGCGTACTGGATGTCGGGTCCGGCGGGCCCGGCGGTCGGTGTGGAGGGGCCGCCGGTCTCCGGTGGGGCGGCGGCGCTGGCGGATTCGAAGGGCCTGGCGACGGCGGTGCTGTCGCTGGCGGCGCTGCTGGCGTTGCTGGCGCTGCTGGTGTTCCTGTTGTTCTCGTGTGAGCCGTCGCAGCCGACCCCGCCGCAGCCGTCCGAGACGCCGTCGTCGACGCCGGCCAGTCCGGAACCGTCGCCTTCGCCGTCGACGGCGACGCCGCGGCCGTCTCCGTCGCCGGGCCGGTCCACGCCGCGGACGCCGCGTCCGACACCGAGCGGCGGCGGGCAGGACACCGCGAACCCGGCCGGTAACGCGGCCGGTCCGCTGGGCGACGGGGGCCCGCGCGGCTGACCTGTTCGGCCGGTTACGCAGGGAAAAGTGATTGCCCGTCCCGGCCGTGTGGGGCGAGGATGACGTCATGTTGCAGAGTCTGATCTTGTTCGTCGGGGCGGCGATCGTGGTGGCGATGGTGCCCGGGCCCAGCACGGCGGTGATCGTGCGGGAGTCGGTGCGGTCGGGGCGTCGCGCGGGCGTGGCGGTGATGCTGGGCAATGAGGCCGGGGTGCTGCTGTGGGGGATGGCGGCGGTGTTCGGCCTGTCGGCGCTGCTGCTGGCCTCGCGGATCGCCTATGACGTGATGCGGATCGCCGGCGCCGTGTTCCTGATCACGATGGGGGTCCGGGCGCTGTGGCAGGCGCGCCGGGGTCGCGCGGCGGCGGCGGAGGAGGCTCCGGCGGCGGCCGTGTCGCATCGGCGGTTGTTCCGGCTGGGGCTGTTGACCAACGCCGCCAACCCGAAGGCCGGGGTGTTCGCGGTGTCGTTCCTGCCGCAGTTCGTGCCGCACGGGGCGGCGGTTCTGCCCATGCTGGCGCTGCTGGCGGTGGTGTGGGCGCTGGTCGATGTGGTCTGGTATCTCGGGGTGATCTGGCTGGCGGGGCGTGCGGGCCGGGTGCTGCGCAGCCCGAGGGTGCTGCGGCGGATGGAGCAGGTGTCCGGTGTGGTGCTCGTCGGCCTGGGGGTGCGGCTGGTGACGGACTCGCGGTAGCGGCGGTTGTCCACAGAGTTGTCCCCAGGTTCGGGCGTCGAACCTCCCGGGATGGGTTCTTTTGCCGGAGGGGGCGGCCGGTGGTTGTCCACAGGTGCGGTGGGCGGCCGGCCTGGCCCGTCTGGGTGTTCTGAACGCCCCCAGACCCGGCCCTGCGCCGCCGCCTGTGAGCCGGACGGCGGCCGTCTGCCGCGAAGGCCGAAGGGCCCGTCAGAGCGTGACGTTGGTCCCGGCCGCGGCCTGCCGATGCGACCTAGCGTGGTGTACATAAGCGACATCGGGGGATGCGGGGACCTGGTCTGCCGTGTCCGCCCCGAGTAGGCGGGCCCAGTGAATGACGACCGCAATGCCCGGGCGTGGGCATCGATCAACGCCGTCGCCCATGGGGAGGGCGCGCGCGTATCGGTCCGGCACGCCTGCATCGCCTGCTCGCGGGCGATCATGGCCGCCGGGGCGGGGCTGTCGATGACGCGTGACGGAAGGCTGTACGAGCCGGTGTACGCCACCGATCCGCTCAGCCAGGAACTCGAGGAACTGCAGTTCACCTTGGGAGAGGGACCGTGCATGGACGCCAACGCGGGAGACCGGCCCGTGCTGGTCCCGAATGTGGCGGCGGCGTGGGCCGTACGACGGTGGCCGATGTTCGCTCCGGCCGCCGCGGAGCGTGGCATCGTCGCGATCTTCGCCATCCCGGTCGCCGCCGGCGCGGCCCGCCTGGGGGTCATGGACCTGTACCGCTCGCGCAGCGGGCTGCTGACTGGCGAGGAATTGGCGGAGGCTTTGACGTTCGCCGACGCGGCCCTGACGCTGACGTTGGATCATGGTGATGGCGGCGACGCCGGCCTGGACGACCTGTTCGCCGGTGACTTCGCGGGACACCGTGCGGAGATGCATCAGGCGGCCGGGATGGTCGCGGCGCAGATCGGCGCGGGCGTCACCGACGCGCTCGCGCGGCTCCGCGCGCACGCTTACGCGCACGATCAGCGGCTGGGTGAGGTGACCGCCGCGGTGCTGGCCCGGCGGCTGCGGTTCGGGCCCGACGGCCGGACCGGCGGTGGCCCGCGGAACGACGGCGGCACCACCGGTCCCCGTGCCGGACCCGCGGGGGAGAAAGGAGGTGAGATCGGATGACCGTATCGGACCGGCGGGTGCGTGACGTCTTCGTGGAACTGGCCGACACCCTGGTGGACGACTTCGACATCATCGACTTCCTGGACCGGCTGGCGGCTCGATGCGTCGAGCTGCTCGATGTCACGGCCTGCGGCCTGCTCCTGGTCGATCACCGTGGCAACCTCAACCTGCTGGCCGCGTCGACCGAGCGGGCGCGGCTCCTGGAACTGCTTCAACTGCAGGGTTCCCAGGGCCCGTGCCTGGAGACCTACCAGAGTGGACGGGCGGTGCACTGCACCGACCTGGCAGGCGCGGACGCCGCCTCCCGGTGGCCACGTTTCGCTCCTGCCGCCGCCGGGGCGGGGTTCACGAGCGTGCACGCGCTGCCGATGCGGCTGCGCACGGACGTGATCGGCGCGATGAACCTGTTCAGCGCCGGACAGGATCCTCCGGACGGCGCGACCATCGAGCTCGGCCAGTCACTGGCGAACGCGGCGACGATCGGCATTCTGCACCAGCGGGCCCTTCACCACCGCGAAATGGTGACCGAGCAGCTCCAGGGCGCCCTCAACAGCAGGATCCTCATCGAGCAGGCGAAGGGGTTCATCGCCGAGCGCCAGGGTGTCTCGATCGATGAGGCGTTCGACGCCCTGAGGGAGTACGCGCGGGCGAGCAACCGGAAGCTGCTGGAGGTGGCGGAGGCCGTCATCGCCGGAAGGCTGTCGTTGCCGTCCCGGGAACGGGCCTGGCACGAGGAGTGAGCACGGATCACCGGCCGCTCGGGTGCCCGACCCGAAGATACGTTGTATAACGGTGGTAGTGCCGCTCCAGACCCTGGCGACATCCACGGAGTGATGGATCCAGGAAGAAGAACGGCAATGACAGAACGATACGACCCGTCCCGGCTCGGCGCATTCGACGGGCACCGGCCGCCCTCCCGCCCCGAGACCGTGATCACGTCCGCGGTCGCGGACTCTTGCGCGGTGGTCATCTCCCGCCTGCTGGCGGTCAACCTGGATCTGGAGCTGGCGCTGCAATCGCGGCGCCGCGACCAGGCCACCCGACGGATCCGGCGGGCGATGGGTGAGATCCGCGCCTCTCTCGTGGAACTCCACCGGTCGGTGCTCGACGCCGCGGTTGACGGTTCCCCGGGTGATGGTCAGGCCGCACGGCCACTGGAGCCACTGGCGGCGGAGGACCGGCGCGCGTAGGGCGAGCCGGACCGGCCGTGCTCGCTCAGGCGGCGGTGACCTGCGCCTTGAGCCCGGCGCGTTCGCGGACCGCGGTGAAGGCCTCGGGAGCGCGTTCGAGGGGGACCTGGTGCGTGATCAGGTGTTCGGCGGTGATGGCGCCGGAGCCCATGAGCCGCAGCGCCGGTTCGAAGGTGTTCAGCACCGCCATCGAGCCGATCACGCTGATCTCGTCGTTGTAGACCTGGAACGGTGAGACCGGCAGGCGCGCCTCGGCCGGGCTCACCCCGAAGATCAGCAGGGTGCCGCCTCGGCACAGCGCCGGCAGGGCGGCCTGGGTCGCGGCGGGCACGCCGGTCGCGTCGATGATGTGCTCGAAGCCGATGCCCCGGCCGTCGAGCACTTCTGCGACGCTGGTGGCCACGACGTCCGCGCCGAGTTTGGCGGCCCTGGCCAGCCGGGCCGGGTCGGTGTCGACCATGCTCACCCGGGTGGCGCCGCTGCGGCCGGCCGCCTGGGCGAGCAGCAGGCCGATGGTGCCGGCGCCGATGATGAGCACCTCGCCGCCCGGCGGGATCGCGAGCCGGCGCAGGCCGTGGACCACGCAGGCCAGTGGTTCGACGAGCGCGCCCGCCGCGTACGGCATGCCGTCGGGGAGCGCGTAGACGTTGGCGGCCGGGACCGCGACGTACTCGGCGAACGCGCCGTCGACGGTGTCGCCGATCGCGTTCCAGTTCAGGCACAGGTTGCCGCGCTGCCGCTTGCAGTAGACGCAGTGCCCACAGAACAGCGACGGGTCGACGGCCACCCGCTCGCCGGCCGCGACATCGGTCACGCCGGGGCCGAGGGCCACGACCTCACCGGCGAACTCGTGGCCCGGGATGATCGGGTACGGGGTGGGCGGGAACTCCCCGTCCAGGATGTGCAGATCGGTGCCGCAGACCCCGACGGCCCGCGGGGCGATCAGGACCTCGCCGGGCCCCGGCGCCGGATCCGCCACGGTCTGCACGGACAGCGAACCCGGTGTGGAAATGACGGCCGCACGCATGAGGGGCTCCTACAGGCGACAGACTTCCACGCTAACCCCTCCTGACCTGTGGGAACAACCGAGCAATACAAAAACCAAAACTGCGTAGATTTCACTAGAACATACTCCTGCCACGTTTATGGCAACGTTTAATGGATGTTATTCCGTCTGCTTTTTTCTGCACCGTCGGGAGGAGCAGTGGATCGCTATTCATCCCCGCCGAGCCGGCGCGAGGTCCTTCGCGGCGGCCTCGCCGCCGGAGCCGCGCTGGCCGTGGCCGGTGGCCTGGGCTCCTGCGGCGCGCAGGGCGACGTCCGCCGTGTCAGGACCGGTGACCAGTGGCGCCAGTTCCAGGGCTCCACGCTGAACTTCATCTCCGAGAACACCTCGCCGACCGCGGCGATCGCCGCGAACGTGCGCCCGTTCACGGACCTGACCGGCATCAACATCAAGATCGTGACGCTGGAGCTGAACGCGGTGACCCAGCGGGTCGCCCTGGACCTGGCCTCGGGCGGCGCGGAGTACCAGGTGATCTACGCCGACCCGTACCAGATCCTCGCGCCGTACCGGAAAGGCCTGGTGGACCTGCGCACGCTGCAGGCCGACCCGAGCCTGCCGAAGGTGCCCGGGGGAGTCGGGGACTTCATCCCCACCCAGCTGGACGCCGCCGGCCGGTTCGTCGACCCGCACGCGATCTACACGCTGCCCTACGACGCGCCGACGATGATCTGGCACTACCGGCGCGACCTGTTCGACAAGTACCACGCCCGCATGGCGCACGACCTCGGCTTCGACCCCACCCCCGGCGGTGACCGCACGTGGGAGGAGTACTTCAAGATTGCCGAGTGGTTCAACAAGAACGCCAAATCGGACGTCGCGTACGGCACCGGGCACCAGGCGCGCCAGCACGACTCGCTGATGAACGACTTCAGCAACGTGCTGTGGTCCTACGGAGGGGACTACTTCGACAACGGAAAGCAGGTCGGCCGCCTGGGCGCGGAGAACCCCGGCCCGTGCCGGCTCGACTCGGCCAACGCGATCGCCGCCGCGCGGTTCTACGACCGCCTGCTCGGCATCGCCGACCCGGCCTCCCGTACGTGGGACTGGGACGGGCTGGGCGCCGCGATGCGCGCCGGCCGCCTGGCGATGTGCCCGAACTGGCACGAGTACGCGGCCACCAACGAGCAGGTCCTCCCCGGCAAGGTCGACTACGCGCCGCTGCCGAAGGGCCCGGCCGGCACCGCCAACATGTACGGCGGCACGGGCGTGGCCATCAACGCCAACACCCGCCCGCACGAGCGCGGCGCGGCCTGGCTGTTCATCGTGTGGGCCACCGCGCCGGCGACCCAGCTCGCCGATCTGAAGAGCAAGGCCGGCGGCGGCACCCCCACCCGTACCTCGGTCTACCAGATGCCGGAGGTCCGCGCCGCGGAGAAGCGGCCGTCGTCGATGCCGAACATGCTCACGGCGCCGGCGGTGATGCAGGCATGGAAGCCCGACCGGATCGGACTGCGCCCGAAGATCCCGATGTGGAACGAGTGCGACACCGCGATCTACACGCAGCTGTCGCGGATGCTCACCGGCGAGGCGTCACCGGAGGAGGCCATGCGTGCGACCAAGAAACGGATCGACCGGATCGTCGCACGAGGGTGGGTGGCGTAGATGGCGCACGTCGCGGACTCCTCACCGGTCCTGAAGCGGCCGACCCGGCCGCAGGCCGCGCCCCGGCACCGGCGGATCGGCTTCGAGGGCACCATGATGGCGCCCGGCCTGCTCCTGCTGGCCGCCCTGTCGCTCGTGCCGTTCGTCGCCCTGATCGCGATGAGCTTCTCCCGGGTCCGGCTGCTCGGCGGGGTGCGCCTCGAGCCGATCGGCGTTCGGAACTGGACGCGGTTCTTCACCGACGTCGACATGTGGATGTCGTGGCTGCGGACCGTCGTGTTCTTCGTGCTCACCGTCGGGCTGGAGATGGTGCTGGGGGTGGGCATCGCCCTGTGCCTGCACCGGGTGCTGCGCGGCCGTAACCTGCTGCTCAGCCTGGTGCTGCTGCCGATGTTCGCCGCGCCCTCGATCGTCGGGCTGCTGGGCCGCTACCTGACCGACTCCACGTTCGGGCTGTACGCGTTCGTGCTGCGCTCCCTCGGGTTCAGCGGCGACATCCTCGGCAATCCCACCGGCGCCTTCGCGGCCGTCGTGCTGATGGACGTGTGGGAGTGGACGCCGCTGATCGCCCTGATCACCCTCGCCGGGCTGGCGAGCGTGCCGCTGGCGGTCCGGGAGGCCGCCGCCGTCGACGGCGCCTCGTGGTGGATGACGCTGCGGTTCATCATCTTCCCGTCGATCTCCAACGTGCTGCTGGTGGCGCTGCTGATCCGCTCGATGGACGCGATCCGCTACTTCGACATCATCTGGGTCACCACCAACGGCGGACCGGCGGACGCTACCAAGATCGTCCCGATCCGGTTGTACGAGACCGCGTTCCGGTTCTTCGATCTGGGCTACGCCGCCGCCATCGGCCTGGCGATGCTGGCCTTCTCGATCTTCATCGCCCGGATGTTCGTGCGGCTACTGGACACCAGGGGGCTGACGCGATGAGCACTCCCACGACCCCGCCGCCCCGGCCGGGCGGCGCCGGGCAGGTCGCGCCGAAGGAGCGGCGGGAGGTTCCGGCCGCCCCGCCAGGCGTGCCGCAGTCCCCGCTGGAGGCCGCGAGCCGGCGGTCCCGGTGGGGTGTCGCGCTCGTCATCGTGGTGGCGTTGCTGTGGACGCTGGTGCCGCTGGTGTGGATGCTGATGTCGTCGTTCAAGAACCGCAAGGACGTCACCGCGGGCACCCCGCAGGTCGTGTTCTCCCCGACCCTGCAGAACTACCGCAACCTGTTCAGCGGCTCGAACAACCTCACGCCCTACATCTGGCACAGCGTGGCCGCCGCCGGGATCTCGGCGGTCCTCGCGGTCTGCCTGGGCGCGCTCGCCGGGTACGGCCTGGCCCGCACCCAGATGCGCGGCAAACGGCACCTGGCCTTCTGGATCATCTCGACCCGGATGGCGCCGATCGCGGCGGTCGTCGTCCCGCTGTTCCTGATCTTCCGCGGGCTCGGGCTGATCGACTCGATCCCCGGTCTGGTGCTGGCCTACCTGACGTTCAACCTGCCGTTCGCGATCTGGCTGATGAGCGCGTTCTTCGCGGACGTGCCCCCGTCCCTGGAGGAGTCCGCGCTGGTGTCCGGCTGCACCCGCTGGGGGGCCTTCCGCACGGTCGTCCTGCCGCTGACCAAGTCGGGGCTGGTCACCACGTTCGTGCTGTGCCTGGTCTTCGCCTGGAACGACTACGCCTTCGCGGTGGTCTTCTCCGGGCCGAACTCCCAGACGCTGCCGATCGCGGCCTCCCAGCTGGTCACCCAGACCGGCATCGACTGGGGTCAGCTGACCGCCATCGGAACGATCGTCGTCGTGCCGATGATGCTCGCCGGGCTGGCCGTGCGCCGCTGGCTGGTCACCGGGCTGACCCTCGGCGCCGTCACCGGAGAGTAGGAGGCAGCCCATGGCCGAGCACACCATGCGCGCCGCCGTCCTCCACGACATCGGGAAGATCACGATCGAGGAGCGGCGCCGGCCCGAACCCGGCCCCCGCGACGTCCTCGTCCGGGTCGCCTCGGTCGGCACGTGCGGCTCCGACGTGCACTACTACGAACACGGCAGGATCGGCGACTTCGTCGTGGAGTCCCCGCTGGTGCTCGGCCACGAACCCGCCGGGACCGTGACCGCCGCCGGGCCGGACGCCCACCGGCACCGCCCCGGGCAGCGGGTCTCGCTCGAACCGGGCGTGCCCGACTTCACCTGCCCGCAGTGCCGCGCCGGCCGCTACAACCTCTGCCCGAACATGCGGTTCTTCGGCACACCCCCCATCGACGGCGCCTTCTGCGAGTACGTCACCCTGCACGAGGAGTTCGCCCACCCCGTCCCCGACGGCCTGTCCGACGACGCGGCCGCCCTGATCGAGCCGCTGTCGGTGGGCGTGTGGGCCTGCCGCAAGGCACGCGTCGCACCGGGCGCACGCGTCCTGGTCACCGGCGCCGGCCCGGTCGGGCTGCTGTGCCTGCAGGCCGCACGGGCCTTCGGCGCGACCGACGTCATGGTCACCGACGTCAATCCCGCCCGGCTCGCGCTCGCCCGCGACCTCGGCGCGACCACCGCCCTCGACGTCCGCCACACCCCCCTGCCCGAGGCCGCGTTCGAACCCGACGTGCTCCTCGAATGCTCCGGTCACCCGCCCGCCATCGCCGAGGCCGTCCGCGCCGTGGGGCGCGCCGGGCGGGTCGTCCTGGTCGGCATGGGCGGGGACCAGATCCCGCTGCCGCTGTCCCACGTGCAGACCCGCGAGATCCAGGTGACCGGCACCTTCCGCTACGCCGGCACCTGGCCGGCGGCCATCGCGCTGGCCGCCGCGGGACGCGTCCAACTGGACGCCCTGGTCAGCGGCCACTACGGCCTCGCCGACGTCGAGCAGGCGCTCACCGCCGGCGCCCGCGACCCCACCCTGGTCAAGGCGGTCGTGCGGCCGCAGGAGTGACCGGCCGCCACCGTCGTCAGCCCGTCGCAAGTCGCAAGGAGGAAGTCATGGCCCAGGTCGTGTACCAAGAGGCGACCCGCGTCTACCCCGGGTCCGACCGGCCCGCGGTGGACGCCCTCGACCTCGACATCTCCGACGGGGAGTTCCTCGTCCTCGTCGGGCCCTCCGGCTGCGGCAAGTCCACCTCGCTGCGGATGCTCGCCGGGCTGGAACGGGTAGACCAGGGGCGGATCTCGATCGGGGACCGCGACGTCACCCACCTGCCGCCCCGCGACCGGGACATCGCGATGGTGTTCCAGAACTACGCGCTGTACCCGCACATGTCCGTGGCCGACAACATGGGATTCGCGCTGCGCGTCATGAAGGTCCCCAAGGACGAACGCGACCGCCGGGTCCTTGAGGCGGCCCGCCTGCTGGACCTGGAGGAGTTCCTGGACCGCAAGCCCAAGGCGCTGTCCGGCGGGCAGCGGCAGCGCGTGGCCATGGGCCGGGCGATCGTACGCGAGCCGAAGGTGTACCTGCTGGACGAGCCGCTGTCGAACCTGGACGCCAAGCTGCGTGTGCAGACCCGCGCCCAGATCGCCGGCCTGCAGCGCCGGCTGGGCGTCACGACCGTGTACGTGACCCACGACCAGGTCGAGGCGATGACGATGGGCGACCGGGTCGCCGTCCTCAAGGACGGGCTCCTGCAGCAGGTCGCCACGCCGCTGACCCTGTACCAGCACCCGGCGAACGTCTTCGTCGCCGGCTTCATCGGCTCCCCGTCGATGAACCTGGCGGAGTACCGCGTCGAGGGGGAGGAGGCGGTCCTGGCCGGAGTGCGGGTCCGGCTGTCCCACGCGACCCTCAAGGCCCTCACCGACGAGGGCGACGACCGGGTCGTCGTGGGCTTCCGGCCCGAGGCCGTCGACGTGGTCGGCGAGGGCGAGGGCGGCCCGGACTCCATGACGTTCCCCGTCACCGTCTCCGTCGTCGAGGAACTCGGCTCGGACGCCTTCCTGTACGGCCGGTACGCCGACACGACCGACCCGGCGCTGGCCGACAACACCGTCATCGCCCGCGTCGACCCGAACGCGCCACCGGCCAAGGGCGACCGGGTCCGGCTGCGGATCGCGCACGGCAAGGAACGGCTGTTCTCCGCCGTCACCGGCGACCGCCTGCCCGCCTGACCGCATTGGTACTGGCCACGGCTGAGATCCGCCGATCCGAATGGGCCAATATAGGGTCGTGGACCCGCATATCAGCCTGGACGGCCCCGGCGACCTGGCCTCCCGCATCTACCGCGGGCTGCTGGAGACGATCCTGGACGGCCGGCTGCGCCCGGGGGAACGCGTGCCGCCCACCCGCGACCTCGCCCGCCGCCTCCAGGTCTCCCGCAACACCGTGTGCGTCGCCTACGAACGCCTGACCGCCGAGGGCTTCCTGGCCGCGCGCGTCGGCGCCGGCACGTTCGTCGCCGCCGGGCAGGCCCCCGGCACGCGTCCCCGGTCCGCCCCCTCCGGCGGCGCGGTACGGCCTCGCCCGCCCTGGGACGCCCTCACCCCCGCGCCGCACGCCACCGGCCCTCCGGCCGCCTACGACTTCGGGGTCGGCCGCCCCGACGGTGACCTGTTCCCCCTCGCCGCCTGGCGGCGTCTGCTCGCCGGCGAACTGCGCGCCTCGGCCGTCCGTGCCGCCGGTTACGGCGACCCCGCCGGGCACGCCGGCCTGCGCGCGGCCATCGCCCGCTACATCGGGGTGTCCCGCTCGGTCCGTGCCGACGCCGACGACGTCCTGGTCACCCACGGCGCCCAGCAGGCCCTCGACCTCATCGCCCGGGTCCTGCTCAATCCCGGCGACCGCGTCGCCGTCGAAGAACCCGGCTACCCTCCCGCGCGGCGGGTGTTCGCCGCGGCCGGCGCCCGGGTCACCGGCGTGCCCGTCGACGAGGAGGGCATCGACGTCACCGCGCTCCCGGCCGACGCCCGCCTGGTGTACGTCACGCCCTCCCACCAGTTCCCGCTCGGCACGCCGATGTCGGCCGGGCGGCGCACCGCGCTGCTCGCCTGGGCGGCCCGCCACGGCGCCGTGATCGTCGAAGACGACTACGACAGCGAGTTCCGGTTCTCCGCCCGCCCGCTGCAGCCCCTGCAGAGCCTCGACCGCACTGGGCGGGTCGTCTACGTCGGCACCTTCTCCAAGACCCTGTCACCGATGCTGCGCGCCGGGTTCCTGATCGCCCCCGCCGCGCTGCGGCCGGCGCTCCGGGCCGCCCGGCAGCTCGCCGACTCCTACGGCGACCCCGCCGCCCAGGCCGCCCTCGCCCGCCTCATCGACTCCGGGGAACTGGCCCGTCACGTCCACAAGGCCGCCCGGATCTACGCGGCGCGCCGCGAACGCCTCGCCACGGCGCTGGCGGAGGACTTCGCCGACCGGCTCACCGTCGTGCCCTCCACCGCCGGCCTGCACCTGTGCGCGCGGCTGCGCCCGGACGTCCGGGCCGACCTGGCGGCGGTAGGCGACCGGGCCCCGCCGGCTCGGCGTCGTCGTCGAGACCCTGGACGGCTACTGCGCCGGGCCGCCGCAGGCGGGCCTGGTGCTCGGCTACGGTCTCATCCCGGCCGAGCGCATCGGCGACGGCCTGCGGCGCCTGCGCCGCGCGTTCGCCGCCGAGCGGCCCTGACCCTCTCATCGGTCAGTCCTTCTCGAGCAGGCGCACGATGGCGTCGGCGAAGTAACCGAACTCCGCGTCGGCGTTCAGGTGGGCGAACCGGCCGCCCGCCTCCGAGGCCGCGAACCCCAGGATGAACGTCGACAGCAGCCGCTCCGCCCGTACGGCGTCGTCCCCGGTCAGCCCGGCCTCGTGCAACGCGGCGTAGGCCGCGTCCCGGGGTCGGCGTGCCGCCGCGGTGACCGCCGGGCGGTGGAACAGCAGCGGGAACAGGTCCGGGTGCGCCCGGGCCACCGCCCGGATCCCGGCGGCCAGCTCGCGCAGCCGCTCCCGCCACGGCAGCGCCGGGTCCGGCTCGGGGATCTCCCCGAGCAGGCGTTCCACCAGGCCGTCGAGCAGGCCCTGCTTGTCGCCGACGTGCCGGTACAGCGCCATCGGCGTCACCCCCAGCTGCTCGGCGACCGCGCGCATCGTCACCGCCGTGAGCCCCCGCTGCGCCGCCAGGTCCCACGTCGCGTCGATGATCTCGCCGCGGGTCAGTCCTCTCCGGGCCATGGACCACCTCACCTCCTCGGTATACAGTGTATATATACGCCGTATACTTCATTGGGAGTGCCCATGCTTCACGCCACCCGGCTGCGCAGACGATTCGGCCCGGCCACCGCCCTCGACGGCTTCGACCTCACCGTCGCGGCGGGGGAGATCTGCGGCCTCATCGGCCACAACGGCGCCGGCAAGACCACCTTCGCCCGGATCGCCTGCGGCCTGGACCGACCCGACTCCGGTCACGTCCGCGTCGCCGGCGCCGACCCGGCCCGCCGCGCCGCCCGCCGCCTCACCGGCTGGGCGCCGCAGGAACCCGCCCTGTACCCGACCGCCACCGTCCGCGACAACCTGCGCCTCTACGGCGGCCTGGCCGGACTCCACCGCCGCCGCCTGCGCACCGAGATCGACCAGGTCACCGCCGCCATGGCCCTGCACGACCTGCTCGACCAGCCCGTCGGCCGGCTCTCCGGCGGCCAGCAGCGCCGCGTCCAGACCGCCACCGCGCTCCTGCACCGCCCCAAGGTCCTGCTCCTCGACGAACCCACCGTCGGCGCCGACCCCGCCACCCGCCAGGCGCTCCTTGCCGCCGTCCGCGCCCGCGCCGACGACGGCGCCGCCATCTGCTACACCACCCACTACCTGCCCGAGCTCGTCGACCTGGACGCCACCCTCGCCGTCGCCGCCCGCGGCCGCGTCATCGCCCGCGGCCCCCGCCAGTCCCTCCTCGACGGCCTGCCCGGCACCGCCCGCCTGCGCTTCGACGGACCCGCGCCCGGCCACCCCGACCAGGACACCCTTCTCATCACCTCACTCCGGCCCGCCGAGGCCGCCGCACGCGCCCTCACCGACCTGGGCCCCGACGCCGTACGGCTGCGGGGCATCGACATCACCCCGCCCACCCTCGACGACCTGTACCGCCACCTCGCCGCCTCGGAGGCCCCTCATGCCGCGTGACATCGCCGTCATCGCCCGCCACACCTGCGTCCTGCTGGCACGCGACCCGGGCACCCTCATCGCCTACGCCGTCATGTCCTCCACCCTCATGGCCGTCCTGCACCCCGTCTACCAGCGGATGGCCGGGCCCGGCGTCTCGGGCGCCACCAGCGCCGCCGCCGGCACCGCCGTCATGTTCACCCTCCTGTCCCTCGACGTCGCCGGCGAACAGATCCTCGCCGAACGCGACTGGCACACCTGGGACCGGCTCCGCGCCACCCCCGTCCGCGCCGTCTCCGTCCTGACCGGCAAGGCGCTGCCGCTCGTCACCGTCTTCCTCGCCCTGCAGGCCCTGCTGTTCGCCGAGGCCGACTGGTGGTACGGACTCGACCTGACCGCCGGCACCTGGCGGCTGCCCCTGCTGTGGCTGGCCTGGGCGTCCTGCGCCACCGCCCTGGGCCTGGCCCTCGGCTCCTGGCTGAACAGGCGCGGGCGGCTCGGCGCGATCGCCGACATCACCGCGATGATCACCACCGGGCTCAGCGGCGCCCTCGTCCCCCTCACCGGCATGCCCCGCTGGATCGGCGACCTGGCGCCCGCCCTGCCCGCCTACTGGGCTGTCCGCGGTTTCCAGGCCGCCCTCGGCGGGCGTCCCGCCGGCGTCTACACCCGCGCCGTCCTGGCCATCACCGCCATCACGGTCCTGGCCGGCGGCCTGGCGGCCCTGGGGGCTCTGCGCCGCGCTCACCGCACCACATAACCGCCGGTGTTCGAGGAAAAGATCAGCGGCAACCGGCGTTGATGAGTTCGGTGGAGTGGGCCTGGAGGTGTGATGAGCATTGGCCTATCACGGGGTGGTGCCGCGTCGGCAGATTGATCATTTGTGCGAGGCCGCAGCGAGCCCCCAGGACGTGCAACGTGCCGAGGACTGGTACCAGCGCGGGCTCGCCAGGGCCCGGGAGACGGAGTTCTGGCTCGGCGCCAGCGTCGCCCACAGGCGGCTGGACGAACTTGCCGAGAGCGTCGCGGACATGCGCGCCGCGGCCGGCCAGCATGCCCTTGCCGTGACGGTCGCCATGACGCACGACATGCCCGGCGTGGAGCGGAGCCTCAAGGCGCTGATCAAGCTGCGCAGACAAACCTCAGAAGAGGAACTCCGCCGACACCTGACCGCTGCCCTCGGCCCCGCCACAGCCGACGTCCTGATCCGCATGACCTACAAGGGCTCCGACCCTCAACCCTGAGGACCTCACGCGGCTATCGGACGCGGCCCCCGGGCCCAGGCTCCTCCGGCCCCAGCAGCGGATGCGCGCGCATGGCCGCCTCCAGCTCCCCGGGCAGCTCGTCGCGGTACCGGCCCAGCGTCGACAGGTCCGAATGACCCAGCACCCGCCGCACCGCGTCCATGTCGGTCGCCGCGGCCAGCAGATGCGTCGCAGTCGTGTGCCGCAGCCCGTGCGGAGTCACCGAACGCCGCCGATCCGGATCGACCCGCGCCAGCACCCGGTCGATCACCCCCTGGACGTCGCCGCGCGCCAGCCGCCGCCCCCGCCACGACAACAGCAGCGCCGGGGTCTCCACCACGCGGGCGCGCCGCTGCGTCAGATACGCGTCGAGCACCTGCGCGACACCACGGGGGAGAGGCACGTCACGGGTACGGCCCCCCTTGCCGAAGATCCGCCAGTAACGCACCCCGGCATTGGTGAAGAAATGGTCCACGTCCGCGCGGGTCAGCTCCGACACCCGCGGGCCCACCGTCGCCAGCAGCAGCACGATCAGCGCGTCACGCAGCTCGGTGCGCTGATCGGCCCGTTTACGCTCGTCCGGCTCGGCCGACGCCAGCACCCGCGCGGTGCCCAGCAGCCCCTCCGCCTGCTCCCGGGTCAGGGCACGCCGCTCCGGGCGCAGACCGCCCCGCTGCCGCGCCGTGACCGTCACCGCCCGCATCGGGTTCAGCTGCACCCAATCGGCCACCGCAGCGTGCCGGAAGAACGCCGACACCGACCGGCGGAACCGCGCCTGGGAGTAGCCGCTCTGCAGGGGAGCGGCCTCGCCGGCGGGCACCGGTGCCCTACGCCGCCCGTCCGGCTTGCGGGCGAACCGCAGCAGTACCTCGTCGACGTCCTCACCGGTCAGATCGTCCAGCAGACGGTCCGCGCCGGCCAGGACGGCGAACGTGTGCACGTCACGCGTGTAGATCTCCGCCGTGCTGGGCGCGAGCGCACCGGTGACCGTCTTGGCCCGGACCATCTCCGCGTACCGGTCGGCGGCTTCTTCCACGGTGATTCGTTGAACCTCGGCAGGACGCACCCGCCGGACCTTACCGCCGCCCAGCGACAGAATCGTTCCGCTTTCCGCCTTCCCGAACGGACGTCATGTGCCTCTGTGCGCCGGCCCGGCGGACCCAGCCAGCGCGCTGGTAGCGGCGGGCTTGGGTTCGCCGGTGAAGGTGAACTTCGCCGTCTCGCCACTACCCTCAACACCGACGATGACGATCTCACCGGCGCGCAACTCGTTGTAGAGGATCTTCTCCGACAGAGCGTCCTCGATCTCCCGCTGGATCGTGCGACGCAGCGGACGCGCGCCCAGCACCGGGTCATACCCACGCTCGGCCAGCAGGTCCTTGGCCTCCTGGCGAAGCTCGATACCCATGTCGCGGTCCTTCAGCCGCTCGTCCACCTTGGCGATCATCAGATCGACGATCTGGATGATCTCCTTCGGCGTGAGCTGGTGGAAGACCACGGTGTCATCGACACGGTTGAGGAACTCCGGCCGGAAGTGCTGCTTGAGCTCTTCGTTGACCTTCGACTTCATCCGGTCATACGAGCCCTGCTCGTCGTTCTCCCGGGCGAAACCGACGGACAGGCCCTTGGAGATGTCGCGGGTACCGAGGTTCGTCGTCATGATCACGACGGTGTTCTTGAAGTCCACGACCCGGCCCTGAGCGTCGGTCAGGCGACCGTCCTCCAGGATCTGCAACAGCGAGTTGAAGATGTCCGGGTGGGCCTTCTCGATCTCGTCGAACAACACGACGGAGAACGGCTTACGGCGGACCTTCTCGGTCAGCTGGCCGCCCTCCTCATACCCGACATATCCAGGCGGGGACCCGAACAGCCGCGAAACCGTGTGCTTCTCCATGAACTCGGACATGTCGAGCTGGATCAGCGCGTCCTCATCACCGAACAAGAACTCCGCCAGCGTCTTGGACAGCTCCGTCTTACCCACACCCGACGGGCCGGCGAAGATGAACGAACCGCCCGGGCGCTTGGGGTCCTTCAGACCCGCGCGAGTACGCCGGATCGACTGCGACAGCGCCTTGATCGCGTCGTTCTGGCCGATGACCCGCTTGTGCAGCTCATCCTCCATCCGCAGCAGCCGCGCGGACTCCTCCTCGGTGAGCTTGAACACCGGGATGCCGGTCGCCGTCGCCAGAACCTCGGCGATGAGCTCCTCGGTGACCTCGGCCACGACGTCCATGTCACCGGCCTTCCACTCCTTCTCCCGCTGCGCCTTGGCCTGGAGAAGCTGCTTCTCCTTATCCCGCAGCGCGGCGGCCTTCTCGAAGTCCTGCGCGTCGATCGCGGACTCCTTCTCCCGCCGCACATCAGCGATCTTCTCGTCGTACTCACGCAGATCCGGCGGCGCGGTCATCCGGCGGATCCGCATCCGCGAACCGGCCTCGTCGATCAGGTCGATCGCCTTGTCGGGCAGGAACCGGTCACTGATATAGCGGTCGGCGAGCTGCGCGGCGGCCACCAGCGCGCTGTCGGTGATCGACACACGGTGGTGCGCCTCATAACGGTCCCGCAGGCCCTTGAGGATCTCGATCGTGTGACTCAGCGACGGCTCGGCCACCTGGATCGGCTGGAACCGCCGCTCCAGCGCGGCGTCCTTCTCCAGATACTTGCGGTACTCATCCAGCGTCGTCGCGCCGATCGTCTGCAACTCACCCCGGGCCAGCATCGGCTTCAGGATGCTCGCGGCATCGATCGCGCCCTCCGCGGCGCCCGCACCGACGAGCGTGTGCAGCTCATCGATGAACAGAATGATGTCACCGCGCGTGCGGATCTCCTTGAGCACCTTCTTCAAGCGCTCCTCGAAATCACCGCGGTAACGCGAACCGGCGACCAGCGCCCCCAGATCCAGCGTGTAAAGCTGCTTGTCCTTCAGCGTCTCAGGGACCTCACCCTTGACGATCTTCTGGGACAGGCCCTCCACGACCGCGGTCTTACCCACGCCCGGCTCACCGATCAGCACCGGGTTGTTCTTGGTACGGCGGGACAGCACCTGCATGACCCGCTCGATCTCCTTCTCCCGCCCGATCACCGGATCGAGCTTGCCCTCACGCGCGGCCTGGGTCAGGTTCCGGCCGAACTGATCCAGCACCAGCGAAGTCGACGGCGCGGCCTCCGACGGCCCACCCGACGACGCCGGCTCCTTGCCCTGATACCCGTGCAGCAGCTGGATCACCTGCTGGCGGACACGATTCAGGTCGGCCCCGAGCTTCACCAGGACCTGGGCCGCCACACCCTCACCCTCGCGGATCAGGCCCAGCAGGATGTGCTCGGTCCCGATGTAGTTGTGGCCGAGCTGCAGCGCCTCCCGCAACGACAGCTCAAGGACCTTCTTCGCCCGCGGAGTGAACGGGATGTGCCCCGAAGGAGCCTGCTGCCCCTGGCCGATAATCTCCTCGACCTGCTGGCGGACGGCCTCAAGGCTGATACCCAGACTCTCCAGAGCCTTCGCGGCAACACCCTCCCCCTCGTGGATGAGGCCCAAGAGGATGTGCTCGGTGCCGATGTAGTTGTGATTGAGCATCCTGGCCTCTTCCTGAGCCAGGACGACAACCCGCCGCGCGCGGTCCGTAAACCTCTCGAACATCTCGTCGCTCCTCACACCACGCCCGACGAACTAACTACTATATTTTAAAGTGATGTATCGAGGGTGGCGACGCAAGGGCGGCAGGGCCGTGTTCGCGCGAAGCGGATTTCCGCTGCGGTGCTCGCCGCTCCGATCGATCCCGACGACGGACGGAGGATCCAGTGTCGCTGGAGCGTCATCCCGCAGTCGATGCACTCCCGGCCGACCACCTCGACTCGCCGCCCTCCGAGGTTCCCCGCGGCGACCGGAAGGCCGGATCGGCCCCGCCAGAACTGCCGGCCGCGGCGCGAGTGTGGAGCAGGCGGGCCGCGGCGGCCGCCGACCTGACCGTTGAAACGAGCCCGTAGCGGCCGGCCCTCCGAGCGGACCGGCCGCCTCTGTCATCGCACTGGCGATCGCTCGTACCGCGGTGCTCAGGACCATCGCTCTACGCCCTCGGGAGGGTCGCCGACCATGTGCGAACCCTTGACCTACTGCTTTAGAAAGCTATAGTTCTTCTCACTGGCTCAGTGGATCCATGGTCAGGTCGGGCCCAACGCAGGCGATCTCGACAGACGCTGGAGGTGTCTGGTTTGAGTTCTCTTCGTGAGACGTATGAATCGCTCAATCTCGAGCCCAAGCCCATCCGTCCGCACATCCTCGCCGCGGCCACGGTCGTCTTTGGTGACGACTACTACGCCGCCTGCGCGAGACCATCAACCTCTCCGGATTCGTCCAGCTGAACAAGTGGCCGATGCCGGGCTTCGAGCACCGCGTGGACGAGAAGGGCCACGCGGAGCTGGACCTGGAGCTGATCAGCGCTCCCGAGGTCGGCATCAAGGGCTTCAGCTACGAACTCGACGACCGTATCCAGGTCCTGTCAAATCCGTTCCTCCCCAACACTGGGCATGTACGCCAGATCGTGCCGGGGAAGAACTTCCCGGCGGAGTTCTACATCCGGCGCTTCGGCATCCTCGAAACCAGCACGCTGCGGCTGGCGCACCGTAACGTCATCGACATCTACGGCGTGGTCGATGGCATTCCGCCGTACAAGAAGCCGCTGACGGGACCGTACCTGGGCAGCCCGCGCGGCGACGGCCCGATCGACGTCGTCCAGGCACCGAACGTGGTGCGCGGCACCACCCTCCCCGAGGCCTGGTACCCGGCGAACGACGAGAACGAGCCGGTCGGCATCACGCCGACGGTGTTCTTCGCCGAGAGCGCCGGTCCGTGCATGTCGATGCTGGTCGACCCCTCCATGATCATGCAGGTTTCGATGGAGGGCCAGATAGAGGTCGAGGTCGACGGCAGGACCGAGACGATCGAGCTGGCCGGCGACTACCGCAAGGCCGCCGGCACCGAGATCCTGCTGTTCGGGCCCGAGAAGCACGACGGGCCGGGCGTGCTGGCGCAGATGGCGCGCGTCGCCATGATCGGCCACAGCGACGCCCTCGGCGGCCGTGTGATGCTGCGCGCGAGCTGGCCGCGCCCGTCCGGCGGCACTCTCGGCGAAGGAACCGAGGACAGCCTCAGCCGGGTCCGGTACCCCAGCGAGCTGCACATCGACGCCGAGTTCGAGATCGTCACCCCGCGCGGCAACCTGTACGCGGCAAACCCCGTGCATGTCGCCGGCAAGCTCCGGGATCTCGAGGCCACCGGCACCGAGCTGGGCATGTCCGGCGCCGACGCGCCGCTCGTGACCACCGACGGAACGGTCAAGGCACGCCTGACCGGCGTCCGACTCGCGATGCGCGACGCGCACGTCGGCGAGACCGCGGCGGTGAACGTCTGAGGCACCCTTCAGGTAGCCGCTTGACGTCGCCGGCGGGACCGGTTCTGATGGAAATTCCCATAGTTCCGGTCCCGCCGGGGGCCGCCGGTCCTTTTGGCTCGGCCGCAGGCCGAGCCAAAAGGACTGCACCCTGAGGGGAGACACACGTGGATCAGCGACTCCTGCTGATGCATCAGACGATGCTCGCCGACGGGCCCCGGCTGCGGGCCTATTCGCGTGCGCTGGAGCAGGCGGTCGGTGCCGGTGACGTGGTGGCCGACGTCGGCGCCGGGACGCTGGTGCTGTCCATGCTCGCGCTCCAGCACGGCGCCGAGCACGTCTACGCGATCGAGGCCGACCCGCGGATGGCGGCGGTCGCCGCCAGGATCGCCGAGCAGAACGATCTCAAGGGCCGGCTGACCCTCATTCAGGGGGACGCGCGCCGGGTGCGGCTTCCGGTGAAGGCCGACGTCGTCGTCTCGGAGATGATGGGCAACCTCGGACCCGAGGAAGAGATGATGGAGGTGCTCGGCACGTTCGCGCGCCGCAACCTCGCAGACGGCGGCCGGATCGTCCCGCGCAGGCTGGTCACCGAACTGGCCGCCATCGAGTTCGACGGCGAAGGCTGGGGCCTGTGGAGCGACGACTTCCTCGGCTACCGGTTCGACGCCGTGCAGGACTGCGTCGCGCCCGCCGCGCAACTTCACTTCTTCCAGCGTCCGCCGATCAGGCTGAGCGAGCCCGCGATCATCGCCGACCACGGCTTCACGCCGAGGCCGCGGGCCGCGCGAAGCCGGGCCGCAACCTCGTCATCTCCCACCCGGGCCGGCTGCACGCGGTCGTCGGCTACTTCACCGCGACGCTGGTGCCAGGGGTGACCCTGTCGAATCTCCCGTCCTATCCGGGCTGCAACTGGGCGGTGTGGATCTGGCCGCTGCGGCACACCCGGGTGTCGGCGGGCGACGTGCTGCACGTCGAGGTCCGCCGACCCGATGACGTGCGGAACGCGACCGACTGGCGGCTGGAGTGCGGCATCCGGCGCAAGGGGGGGTCGTGATGCCGTACGCGGCGGGTTCGGTGCGCGACATACCCGTCCACGCCATGAAGCTGTGCGGGCTGACGTGGACCGGGCAGTACCTGTGGTTCTCCGACGCGGTGCGCAACCGGATCGCCGCGCTGGATCCGGCAACCGGCCAGGTGATACGGAGCCATCCCTGCCCCGGCGTCCGTACCGACCTGACCACGATCGGCGGTCACCTCGTCCAGGTCGCGGGGGCGGACCGGGTGCTGCGGTTCATCGACCCAGAGTCGGGCGAGATCCTCAGGGAGCTGCCGAATCCGCGGCCGGGCAACACGCTGTGCGGCCTGGAGGCGACACGGCACGGACTGTGGTTGGGGTATGAGGACCTGCGCACCATCGACCTGCGCGACCTGGATGACCTCCGGCTGGTAACGAGCGTGCCGGTGCGGCACCGCATCGCCGGGGTCACCGTCTCCGACGTCTACCTCGCGTACGCCGACTACCGCGGAGCCACGATCAACATCCTGGAACTGGCGAGCGGGCGTGAGGTGGCGTCGATCTCGGTGAACGGCAACCCGACCGGGATCGCCTGGGACGGCAGTTTCATCTGGTACTGCGACTACACGACTTTCCAGCTGAGAGCCATCGAGGTGCCCGGAATCGCCGGAGGTTGAGGGGCCGGGATGACCGATACTCTGCCTGAAATGCCGACGGCGCGGGGCGCCGGTACGGTGCCCGTGTCACTGCCCGCCTTGGTCATCCGCGGGGTCCGCGTGCTCGCGACCACCGCCGCGGTGCTGCTGCCGGCCGCCTTCGTCGGGTTGCTGTGCACCGCCCTCCGTCGCCGGGCGGCGGGGCGTCGCTACGTCTTTCGCCGGTTCGCCGGGCTCCTGATGACGCTGGGTCCGACGTTCGTCAAGGCCGGCCAAGTGCTCGGCACCCGCAGGGACGTCCTGCCGCCCGCGCTGTGCGACGCGTTGTCGGTGCTGCAGGACTCGGTCGTTCCGCTGGACGCCGGCCAGACCCGGCAAGCGTTCGCCGAGGCGTACCCCGAGTGCGCTGGTGCGCCATCGGCGGCGGACGATGGCGTCTTCGGCCAGGTCGACGAGCGGCCGATCGCCAGCGGCAGCGTCGCCTCCGTCTACAAGGGCGTCCTGCCGTCCGGGCGGGTGGTGGCGATCAAATTGCGCCGACCGGGCATCGAGAAGGTGATGACGCAGGACCTGACGCTCATACGCAAGGGCGCGGCGCTGGCCGCCCGGCTGCCGATGCTGCGCGGCGTCCCGGTCGGCGAGGTGGTGGGGAACATGTGCGCGGCCGTGCTCGGCCAGCTCGATTTCGCGCGGGAGGCGCGAAGCCTGTCCCTGCTGCGGGAGAACCTTTCGCCGGTGCCGAGGGTGTGGGTGCCGAGGGTGCATCCGCAGGAGTCCCGTCCCCGCTGCATCGTTATGGAGTTCATCGACGATCTGGATCTGAACGCCGCGGCGACCTGCCCACCGGCGATGCGCCGGCGGTTCGCCGTGTCGGGCCTCACCGCCATTTATCACATGCTGTTCGTCGACGGGTTCGTGCACTGTGACCTGCATCCGGGCAATCTCTACTTCACCCGTGGCGGACAGGTCGTCATTCTCGACGCTGGATTCAGCGTGCAGCTGACGGAGAAACTGCGTCGCCTGTTCGCCGAGTTCTTCCTGAACATGGCGATCGGCCGCGGCCTCCGTTGTGCGGAGATCGTGATCGAGAGCTCGGCGGGCGTCCGCGACGATGCCGACCTCGACGGTTTCACGTCGCGCATGGCCGGCCTGGTCGAGCGCAGCCACGGGCTGCCGGCCAAGGACTTCAGCCTGATCGCCTTCGCGGCCGAGATGTTCGACCTGCAACGGAGGTATGGGATCCACGCGGCAGCGGAACTGATCTTCCCGCTGCTGTCCCTGCTCGTGATCGAGGGCACCATCCGCGCCCTCGATCCGGAGATCGACTTTCAGGAGACCGCGCGTCCCGTGCTCAACCAGGGCCTGTTCGGCGCACATCGGTAGGCCGCCGCCGGGGCGGCGAGAGGGCGGGCCCGCGGCCGTACCGGCGCGGGGCCGCTCACCTCGTCCGCCCGCGGGGCGTCCCATCGACCGGGGCACGGGGCGCCGCCGGTTCCCATCGGTGACGGCCGATCGGCGTCGCAGCACGCTTGTTCATCGTATAGTGAGCCTCTCGGGAGACTTCAGAAGCGTCGCGCTGGGGGGTCGTAGCCATGGGTGACGTCGGCGAGCAGGAGATACCGCCGATGTGGCCGGTCGGGACCAGCCGTGAGTACATCGCCGCCCGCATCGACCTCGCCAGGGCGGAACGGCTGCTGCGCGACCAGATCGAAGAGGTCGCCGCGGCGCGGCGGCGGCTGCCCGCGGGCGCCGTCGTCGGCGAGTACACCTTCGCGGAGGGGCCGCGTGACCTGGCCGCCGTGGAGCCGGTCCGGGCCACGACGCTGCGCGAGTTGTTCGGCGGCCACGACACGCTCGTCGTCTACCACCTCATGTTCCATCCGGACGACGACGAGGCGTGTCCGATGTGCTCGATGTGGGTGGACGGATTCCACGGGGTCCGCGGGCACATCGAGCAGCACACGGCCTTCGCCGTCGTGGCCAAGGCCCCGCTGGGCAAGCTGAGCGCCTGGGCGCGGCGGCGCGGCTGGGACGGCCTGCGCGTCCTGTCCAGCCACGGCACCACCTTCAACGCCGACATGCATGCCGAGCAGGCCGACGGGTCGCAACGGCCGATGGCGAGCGTCTTCGTGCGGGACGGCGACCGGGTGCGACACTTCTACACGCTGCCGGCCAACTTCGTCGACGGGGCTGAGCGCGGGATCGACCTGCTGTCACCGGTATGGAACGTCCTGGACCTGCTGCCCGGTGGCCGGGGGGAGTGGTACGCCGGCAACGCCTACGCCGCCGCGAGCGCGATCGAGCCTCCGGCGGGATCCCGAACGTCCTCGGATTCTGACCAGAATCATTGAAAATGAGATAGTATCGTCGCGTTACGGTCAACCCGCGGGGCTGCCGTCGCGAGACCGCCCGCGCGCCTTCCAGTCGGAGGTAGCGTGCATCGTTCCACCGATTTGGACCTCGGTGCCGCCGTCGGGCGCCTCGCCGACGCGGCGCTGGGACGTGCGGCGGCCTTGGGCGCCGCGCACGCTTCCTTCCACCTGACCCGGGTCCGTACCGCCCGCTCGTTACTCCGCGACGCCGCTCCCCAGGACGGCATGGACACGACGGACACCGCGCTGTCGGTGCGGCTGATCCACCGCGGAGCGCCGGGATTCGCCACCGCGTGCGTTCTGACCGCCGAGACGGCCGCCGAGACGGCGGAGCGTGCCGTCGCCATGGCCCGTGCCTGCGCCGTCCTGAGCACGTCCGCGGCGGAGCCGGTCGATGAGCCGGTGTACCACGATGGTGAGTGGACGTCCGCTTACCGGATCGACCCTTTCGAGGTGCCGGAGGCGGACCGCGTCGCGCTGATGGCCGACATGAGCGGGCGGTTGCTGTCCGCCGCGCCGGTCGAGCACGTCCTGGCGTTCCTCACAGCCGTGCGGGAGGACCGGTTCTACGCCGATCTGGCCGGCACCGTCACTACCCAGCGGCGGATCCGTCTGCACCCGCTGCTCCTGGCGCAGGGGGCGGACTCGCGCACCGGCTCCAGGGCGATGATGCGGACACTCGGGCCGCCGTCGGCACGGGGCTGGGAGTACATGTCGGGCGACGGCTGGGACTGGGACGCCGAGCTGGCCGAGCTGCCAGAGCTGCTCGCCGGGAAGCTGCGCGCGCGCCCGGTCGAGCCGGGCCGATACGACCTGGTCGTCGACGCATCGAACCTGTGGCTGACCATCCACGAGTCTGTCGGCCATGCTACGGAGCTGGACCGCGCGCTCGGCCACGAGGCCTCTTACACGGGCACCAGCTTCGCCACGCCCGACCGGCTCGGCATCCTGCGCTACGGCTCGCCGCTGATGACCGTGACCGCCGACCGCACGGCCGAACACGGGCTGGCCACCACCGGGTTCGACGACGAGGGGGTGGCCGCGCAGTCGTGGAACCTCGTCGAGGAGGGCGTTCTGGTCGGCTTCCAGTGTGACCGGCGGACCGCCCGGCTGGCGGGCGCGCCGCGTTCGAACGGCTGCGCGTGGGCCGAGTCGGCGGCGTACGCCCCGATCCAGCGGATGGCCAACGTCGGGCTGTGCCCGGCGCCGCGCGGCCCCGGCACCGGAGAGCTGATCGCGGGGGTGGAGGACGGGATCTACCTCGTCGGGTCCGACAGCTGGTCCATCGACATGCGGCGGGAGCACTTTCAGTTCACCGCGCAGCGCTGTCACCGTATCCGGAACGGCAGGCTCGACGGCCAGCTTGACGGCGTCGCGTACGAGGCCGCGACCACCGAGTTCTGGTCCGCGCTGACCGCGCTCGGCGGCCCCCACACGTACCGTCTCTTCGGCGCCGACCTCTGCGGGAAGGGACAGCCGATGCAGACGGGAGCCGCCAGTCACGGCTGTCCCACCGCCGTGTTCCAGGGCGTGCGCGTCCTCAACACCGCGGACGCCGCGCTGTGAGCGCCGGCTCGCGGCTCGTCGACCGGGCCCTGGAGATCGGCGGGCGCGCCGGCGAGTACGTCGTGATCGCCGACGAGACGTCCGGTGTGCATGTCCGCTGGGCCGGCAACGCCCTGACCGTCAACGGATCCGCCGAGGAACGCCGGCTCACCGTGGTGGCGTTCATGTCCGGCGCGGCCGGAGCGGCCTCGGGCGTCGTCTCGCGCGGTGGTGCCGTCGACGACGCGGCGGTGAGCGAGTTGTTGCGGGCGGCCGACCAGGCCGCGCGGCGTGCACCGCCGGTCGAGGACGCCCCGACCGTGCCGGTGAGAGGCACGGTCGCCGACGACTGGCACGACTCGTCGCCGGCCGTTCCAGTCGGGGCGCTGGCCGGGTTCGTTCCCGCCCTGGCCACGGCGTTCCGGCAGGCCGACGCCGAACACCGCGGGCTCTACGGCTACGCGGAGCAGCGGGTGCACACCACCTGCCTCGGCTCGTCGACCGGCCTGCGTCTGCGGCACGTACGGCCCGGTGCGCTGGTGGACATGACCGCCAGATCGGCGGGGCACTCCGCGTCGGCGTGGGAGGGCACCGCGGTGACCGACCTCGCCGACGTCGACGTGACCGGCCTGGACCGGCGGCTGGGCAACCGGTTGCTGTGGTCGGCCCGACGCGCCGACCTGTCCCCGGGACGCTACGAGGTACTGCTGTCGCCGTCCTGTGTCGCCGATCTGATGGTGAGCCTTTACCACGCCGCGGGAGCCAAGGACGCGATGGATGGGCGTACGGTGTTCAGCGGCCCGTCCGGACGGACGCGGATCGGAGACCGCCTCACCGAGGCGCCGCTCACCCTGCGGAGCGACCCGGCGGAGGATGCGCTGCGTTGCGCGCCCTTCGTGATCGCGCGGGCCGCGGCCGACACGTTCACTCGCGTCTCCGCCGGCTCGGTGTCGGTGTTCGACAACGGCCTGCCGCTGCCGGCGGCAAAGTGGATCAACGACGGCGTGCTGACCGCCCTGATCCAGTCCCGCCAGACGGCGCGGGCGACCGGGCAGCCGCTCACCCCGAAGGTCGACAACCTCATCCTGGAGGGGCCCCCGGGCGGCCGTGCGCTCGCCGACATGATCGCCGGCACGCGGCGCGGGCTGCTGCTGACCTCGCTGTGGTACGTGCGGGAGGTCGACCCCCGCACGGCGCTGCTGACCGGGGTCACGCGTGACGGCGTTCACCTCGTGGTGGACGGGGAGGTCGTGGGCGCGGTCGGCAACTTCCGGTTCAACGAGAGCGCGGCCGGTCTGCTGGAGCGCGTGATCGAGGTCGGCCGGACCGAACGCTGCCTGCCGAGGGAGTGGGACGACCATTCGGTGCGGGTGGCGATGCCGCCGCTGCGCGTCGCCGACTTCACATTGTCCGCGGCCAGCCGGGCCGTATGACGTGGGTTCGGTCGGCCGGCCGCGCCCGGCGGAAGGAGAGACCGTACGATGACCATCCGGCCGGCCCGCGGTGAGCTCGTCCTCTTCCCGGTGGCCAGGGATCACCCGTTCGTCCTTCCCCCGGAGTACGAGCGGCTGCGCGCGGAGAGGCGGGTCGTACGGGTCCGCATGCGCGGCGGGAATACCGCGTGGCTGGTGGCGGGGCATGGGGACGCGCGTCGGGTGCTCGCCGACCCCGGCATGAGCGTCGACCGCCGCCGGGACGGGTTTCCCAGGTTCGTGCCGGTCACCGAGACTGACCGGCAGGCTTCCTTCCGGGGATTCCGCCCGCCGATGAACTGGCTGGACCCGCCTGAGCACACCGCCGTCCGCGGTTCGGTTCGAGGCGAGTTCACCGCCCGGCGGATGGCGGCCCTGCGCCCTCGCGTGCAGCGGATCGTGGACGAGCGGGTGGCGGCGATGCTGGCCGGACCGCGCCCGGTCGACCTGGTGCGCTCGCTCGCCGTGCCGGTGTCCTCGCTGACGATCTGCGAGCTTCTCGGTGTCCCGTACGCGGACCACGACTATTTCGAGGAGCGCACCTTCCGGATGCTCGGTGATGTGCCGGCCCGGGAGCGGACGCGGGCGGCGCACGAGGTCAGGGCCTTTCTCGACACCCTCGTACGGGAGAAGGAACGCGAGTCTCCGGATGACCTGCTCGGCCGACTGCTGATGTGCCAGCGCGCCGCGGGTGGCGTCGACCACGAGGCGGTCGTCAGTATGGCGTTCGTCCTGCTGGTCGCCGGGCATTCGACCACGGCCGAGATGATCGCGCTCGGGGCGCTCGCCCTGATGGAGCATCCGGACCAGCTTGCGGCGATGCTCGGCGACCCGGGCCTGACCCCCTCGGCCGTCGAGGAGTTGTTGAGGTACCTGACGGTCGTGAACGCCGCGACGGCGCGGACCGCTCTGCGGGACGTCGAGGTCGGCGGCGTCACCATTCGGGCGGGAGAGGGCGTCGTCGTGGTCGGGCCGGCCGCCAACCGCGATCCGCAGGTCTTCGATCGCCCGGACGAGTTCGACATCGGCCGCGCGAGCGTCCCGCACCTCTCCTTCGGCGTCGGACGGCACCGGTGCATCGGGCAGGGCCTGGCGCGGCTGGAGCTGCAGGTCGTCCTCGACACGCTGTTTCGCCGGATCCCGGCCCTGCGGCCGGCCGTTCGTATCGAGGACCTGTCCGTGAAGGAGCGGGCGAACATCTTCGGACTGCGCGCGCTGCCGGTCACCTGGTGAGGCCGGGCACCACATTGTACAGAGGAGGCATTTGCTTTAAATTCATATAACGATCGCTGTGACGAGAGGATCCTTCCGTGCGCGTCCTGTTCTGCTCCCATCCGGGCCTCGGTCACTTCTTCCCGCTGGTCCAGCTCGCCTGGTCGTTCCGGACGATGGGGCACGAGGTCGTCGTCACCATCGCTGACCACGCGAACGCGGCCGCCGCCGCCGGCCTTGAGGTCGTCGACGTCGCGCCGGACTACGACGTGGCGGCGCTGAATGAGCGGCTGGTCCGCGAACATCCGGACTTCTTCGACACGGTGGCCACCAAACCAGCGATCAACCTGGAGGAATGGGCGCCCGCGCTCGCCGGCGTCAGCCGGGTGATGATGGACAGGATCATCGCGTTGGTGGACGACTGGCATCCCGACCTGGTCGTCTACGATCAGGGCACCACCGCCGGGCTGTTCGCCGCGGCCCGCGCCCGGGTGCCCGCGGTGCAGCGGAACATGAGCGCCTGGCGGACGAGACGCATGCACGAGGCGATCGCCGAGCACCTGACGGACTTCGCCGCACGCTACGGCATCAGCATCGGACGGCCCGAGGTGATCCTGGAGTCGTTCCCGCCGGGCATGCTGGTCGGGGAGGAGCCGGAGGGCTGGTTCATGAGATGGGTGCCCTACGGCGGCGGCGGGGTGCTGGGCGACCGGCTGCCCCCGCGCCCGGACCGCCTGAGGGTCGCCGTCACGATGGGCACCATCGAGCTGCAGACCTTCGCGGTCGATGAGCTCGACCCGATCGTCACCGCCGCCGCCGGCGTCGACGCCGAGTTCGTGCTGGCCCTCGGCGACGTCGACCCCGGGCCTTTGGGCCCACTTCCGCCGAACGTGCGTGTCATGGGCTGGATGCCGCTGAACGCGCTGCTGCGGACCTGCGCCGCGGTGATCCACCACGGCGGCGGCGGCACCGCGCTGACCGCCGTCGACGCCGGAATCCCGCAGCTCGTCGCGCCCGACCCACGCGATCAGTTCCAGTACACGACGTTCAACGCGGTGCGCAAGAGCGGAATCGGCCTGGTGAGCGCGCGCGAGGACATCGACACCGCCCTGCTGACGCGGCTGATCACCGACGAGCAGATCCGCGCCGCGACGGCCGAGGTCCGGCGCGAGATGATCGCGTTGCCCACGCCGGCCGATGTAACCCGGCGGATCATCGAGCATCTCGGCTGACCGCACCGCCACGCGTTGCGGGTTCCAGGTGGCCGGGCACCCTCCAGTGCGGCCGCGGCGAGGAGAGACGCGCGATGGATGAGAACGTGGAGCGAGCCGTCGAGAACGCGATCGCAGCCATGCGCGACCGCCTCGGGGAACCGATCACCATCGACGACATGGCGCGTGCGGCGATCTTCAGCAAGTTCCACTTCTGCCGGGTCTTCCAGCAGGCCACCGGCGTCTCGCCCCGGCGGTTCCTGTCCGCCATGCGATTGCAGGAGGCCAAGCGGCTCCTGCTCGCCACGTCCCTGAGCGTCACCGAGATCAGCAACCGGGTCGGGTACGCCAGCGTCGGCACCTTCAGCCGGCGCTTCAAGGACGCCGTGGGGCTGGCGCCCACCGGGTACCGCCGGCTCGGCGGTCACAGGCGCTTCATGGCCCTCGACGGCGGCCGGTGCGGAGCGGGCCGGCGGCTGGCCGTCATCCGGGGGGAGATCCGGCCGTCGCCGACCGGTGCGCCCGGCCCCACCCTGGTCGGCCTGTTCCCGGACCGGATCCAGCAGGGCCATCCCGTCCGGTATGTGATTCTCCAGCACCCCGGACCGTACGCGCTCGACCGCGTGCCGCCGGGAACCTGGCACCTGCTCGCCCACTCCGGCCACGGCCCCGACGGCGCGGGCGACCGGCCGCCGGCCGTCGCCGGCCACGGGCCCATGACCATCCAGCCCGACACCGTGACAGTGCGGGCCGACCTGCAGCTACGGCCGATGCACACGCTGGACCCCCCGGTCCTGCTCCCGTTCCCGGTCCCTCCACCGGCGCCACTGCGCAGGCAGGTGGGATGAGGAGTCCCGAACCTTCCGGCCGACCGCGACGAGGGGAATGCAGACATGGCCGAGTCCGAGCCGACTCCACGGCCCGCGAGAGCTCCGGCGGCGCCGCCGAGCAGGTCCATCGGCGGGTCGGAGGTACCACTGTTGGAGGAGACGATCGGCGAGAACCTCCGCCGGAGCGTACGCGAGTACGGCGACCGGGAGGCCCTCGTCGAGTGCGCGACCGGCCGGAGATGGACCTACACCGCGTTCGGCGCAGAGGTCGACGCCCTGGCGCTCGGCCTGCTGGAGCTGGGCGTCCGGCCGGGCGACCGGGTCGGCATCTGGGCGCCGAACTGCGCCGAGTGGATGATCTTCCAATACGCTGCGGCCACGATCAGCGCGATCCTCGTGAACATCAGCCCGGCCTACCGCGCCAGTGAACTGGAGTACGTACTGAACCACGCCGGCGTCCGGCTGCTGGCGGCGCCCGCGAGGTTCAAGACCTCCGACTACCGGAAGATGATCGACGAGGTACGGCCGCGGTGTCCGTCGCTGGAGCACGTGCTGATGATCGGCGGGGACGGCTGGGCCGCCGTTTCGACCCGGACCGGCCACAACGGCGTGGCCTTGCCCGCGGAGCCGGACCCCGGCGATCCGATCAACATCCAGTACACCTCGGGTACCACGGGGCTTCCAAAAGGCGCGACCCTGTCGCACCGCAACATCCTCAACAACGGATACTTCGTCGGCGAGCGATGCGGCTACACGGAGAACGACCGGATCTGCGTCCCGGTGCCCTTCTACCACTGCTTCGGCATGGTGATGGGGAACCTCGCGGCGACCACCCACGGGGCGTGCGTCGTGATCCCGGCGCCGTCCTTCGACCGGCGGGCCACCTTGGCGGCGGTGGAGACGGAGCGCTGCTCGTCGCTGTATGGGGTGCCGACCATGTTCATCGCCGAACTCGCCGACCCGGAGTTCGGATCGTTCGACCTGTCATCGTTGCGAACCGGCATCATGTCCGGCTCGCCATGTCCGGTCGAGGTGATGCGGCAGGTCATCGAGAAGATGGGCATGGCGGAGGTGACCATCTGCTACGGGATGACCGAGACGTCGCCGGTGGCGACCCAGACCCATCCCTGCGACCCGCTGGAGCGCCGGGTGTCCACCGTCGGCCGGGCCGGCCCACACGTGGAGATCAAGGTCGTAGACCCGGCGACCGGCCGCACCGTCCCCCGCGGCGTGCCGGGCGAGGTGTGCACGCGGGGCTACTCGGTCATGCTGGGCTACTGGGCGCAGCCGGACCGGACCGCCGAGGCCATTGACGCGGGCGGCTGGATGCACACCGGTGACCTGGCCGTCATGGACGGCGACGGATACCTGATGATCACCGGGCGGATCAAGGACATGGTCATCCGCGGCGGGGAGAACATCTACCCGCGGGAGGTCGAGGAGTTCCTCTACGGGCATCCGGACATTCTCGACGTGCAGGTGGTCGGCGTGGCCGACGACCGCTACGGGGAGGAGCTGATGGCCTGGATCCGGCCGCGGCCGGGTGCCGAACCGCCCACCGCCGAATCGGTGCGGGAGTTCTGCCGCGGTCGGTTGGCGCACTACAAGATCCCGCGGTACGTGCGTACCGTCGACGCCTTCCCGATGACCGCGAGCGGGAAGGTACGGAAAGTGGAGTTGCGCGAGCGCGCCGCCGAGCTCCTCCGGTCACGCGGTCTCGGGGAGACCCCTCAGTCCTGAGATCCGGCAGGCGAGGGCAGGCCGAGGTCACGGGCGATCACCATGCGTTGGACCTCGCTCGTGCCCTCGCCGATCTCCAGGATCTTCGCGTCGCGGTAGAAGCGGGCCACGGGCGCGTCGTTCATGAAACCGCGGCCGCCGAAGATCTGGGTGGCGTCGCGCGCGTTGTCCATCGCCGCGTTCGAGGCGATCAGCTTCGCGACCGCCGCCTCCCGTTTGAACGGCGCGCCGTGCAGCATCTTCGCGGCAGCGTGGTAATAGGCGAGCCGTGCGGTGTGCGCCCGTGCCTCCATGTCGGCGATCGTGAACCGGATCGCCTGGAACGAGCCGATGGGACGGCCGAACGCGACACGCTCGCGGGCGTACCGGAGGCACTCGTCCACGCAGCCCTGCGCCAGCCCCACACCGACCGCGGCGATCGCGATCCGGCTCTCGTCGAGGATCGCGAGGAACTGCGCGTAGCCACGACCGCGGTCACCGAGGAGGTTCTGGGCCGGCACCGGGCAGTCCGAGAACGACAGCTCGTGGGTGTCGGAGGCGCACCAGCCCACCTTGGAGTACTTCGGCGCCACGGAGAAGCCGGGGGCGCCGGAAGGCACGACGATCGTGGAGATCTCCTTGCCTCCGTCCGCTCGAACGCCGGTCACCGCGGTGATCGTCACGAGCCGGGTGATGTCCGTGCCGGAATTCGTGATGAAGGACTTGCCGCCGTTGATCACCCAGTGGTCCCCGTCCGGCACGGCGCGGGTTCGCGTCGCGCCCGCATCGGTGCCGCCGCCCGGCTCCGTGAGGCCGAACGCGGCCAATGCCTCGCCGGAGCAGAGCGCGGGCATCCACCCTTCCCGCTGCGCGGGGTCGCCGAAACGGAAGATCGGCATCGCGCCGAGGGAGACGCCGGCCGAAAGGGTGATCGCGACGGACGAGTCGACCCGCGCCAGCTCCTCGAGCGCCAGGCAGAAGGTGAAGTAGTCGCGATCCATGCCCCCGTACGCGGCGGAGAAGGGCAGGCCGAACAGACCCATCCGGCCCATCTCGGCGACCAGCTCGTAGGGAAATTGCTGCCGTTCGTAGAATCCGCCGATGACCGGTGCCACCTCGGTCCGGGCGAAGTGCTCGACGTTTTTGCGCAGTGCTTCCCGTTCGTCGTCCAACCGGTAGTCGATCATTTGTCTCCCTGGGGTCATCGGGTCGCGTCCGCAGGTCGGCCGGTTGCCTGAGCCGGTCAGGATTCAGCCTCACATCTGGTCGGCGGCGCCGCATCTCCCGCGTTGCGCTCCTCTCCTGGTGCGGCCACGGAGATAGCAATCTGGGAGTTGCGTCCAGGTTGTGCCGGGCCGAAGCTGGTCAGGTCTGACCGCACATCAGGGAGCCTTCTATGCTGGAGCAGAGCATGCCCGATCAGGACATGCGGACCCGTGCGACGAAGCGGCGCTATTTCCCGCAGCTTGAAGGAATGCGGGGGATCGCCGCCCTTGGCGTGCTGGTCAGCGAAACCGGATTCTTCGCCGGTCAGGTGAAGTGGAACGAGATTCCCGGCCTGACGTATCCGGGCAACGGATTCGCCGGTGTCATCCTGTGGCAGCTGCACATCAGCCTGCCCATCTTCTTCGTGCTTTCTGGCACGCTGCTGTACCGCCCGTTCGTGCTCACAACGCTGGTCGGCACGCCCAGGCCCGCCCTCGGGCCGTACTTCTGGAGACGGGTGCTGCGCGTCCTGCCCGCATACTGGGCGGCGCTCGCCGTGACGCTGCTGCTGTTCAACCGGCACGCCATCAACGGCGTGTGGAGTGTCGTGCGCCCGCTGCTCTTGCTGCAGATCTACGACAAGAACGGCTGGGTGCGCGGCCTGGAGCCAAGCTGGAGCCTTTCCACCGAGGTCGTCTTCTACTTCACCCTGCCGATCTTCGCCTGGATCCTGCACCGCTTCGCGTGCCGAGCTGCGGACCCGATGGCAAGGGCCCGGCGGATTCTGCTGGCCCTGATCATTCCCGTCGTCGTGGGGTTCGTGTACGCCGCCTACACGTACCTGCCTTCCCTCGGGCCGTCTCCGATGCAAGACAAATGGCCACCGAAATGGATCGGATTCATCGCCATCGGCATGGCTCTGGCGACATTGTCGGCTGCCGCTGAGATATCGCCGGAAAAGGTGCCCGCCCCTTACCGACTGGTCATGCGGAAGCCGATAGTGTGCTGGTACGGTGCGTTGGCTGTGTTCGCCATGCTGTGCTTTTCACCGTTCGACGATCCGGGAAGCGCGAACTACCTGTCGATGAGCGGCGGGATATACAAGCACCTGATGTACCTGGCGTTCAGCCTGCTGCTCGTGGCACCATTGACGATTCCGAACGCACGGTCACACTTCATCAATGCGGTCCTGACCAATCGCGTGATGCTCTTCTTCGGACGTATCTCGTACGGCGTCTACCTTTGGCACCTGGCGGTCATCTACTATTGGAACAAGCAAGTGATCGGGGCGGACGGTTTCTTCAGGCTGCTCCCGGTCGTCTTCGTGGGTAGCGTCGGCATCGCGACCCTCAGCTACTTCCTCGTCGAGCGCCCCGCCATGCAACTACGGAAACGGCTGGGCAAGGCGCCTGCCGAATTCAGCGTGGTGACCATCGCGCCGGGCGACGCTGCGGCCCCGCCGGAAGCCGCCGACGAAGCGGTGCCGCACTTCCGGCGTCCCGCGCACCGCGATGCCGTCGAGGAGGAGACCGAACGTCGCTGACCCGGGCGTGGCCGCCGTGTGTACGGCCGGCGGCCGCGCCCGTATCAGCGCGCCGTGGTGCCGCCTCACCGTCGCGCCCGACGCCTCGTCCCAGCGGCCCCGGCGTCCAGCCCGGTGCGGGGCCGCCCGCCGGTCGCGGCGACCAGGGGTCCCGCGGCCAGCGGTGCGTCAGTCCGGTGGCAGTCGATTCGCGACCGGCGACCCGCCGCCCCGTTCCCTGCCGGGGTGCGCGGCCTCGATGCTCCGGGCGATCTCGGCCGCGACGGCGTCGCGGTTCGTCTCGTCCAGCAGGTAGAAGTGGCCACCGGACAGGACCCGGGTCCGCATTCCCGCTCCCGCCCGGTCCTGCCATGACGCCAGTTCCGGGACCGGAAGCAGTTCGTCGCGGTCTCCGCCCAGCACCGTCAGCGGAACCCGCAGGCGTCCGCGGTCGATGTCGTGCGCCAGCCGTCGGCCGAGCGCGACGTCGAACCGCAGCAGGGCGAGGATGTGCTCGCGCCAGTACGGCTCCCGCAGCAGTTCGGCCGCGGCGCCGCCGCCGCGCCGGACCATGTCGGACAGAGCGGCGTCGCCGGCTCCTCTGGCCGCCGGCCCCCGTGCGTGGCAGGCGCTGACGACGACCCCGGCGCACCGCTCGGGAGCGGCCAGCGCCAACTCGGCCGCAAGCACGCCCCCAAGGCTGTGCCCGAACAGAACCGTCGGGCCGGGCGGGAGCCGAACGAAGTCGTCAAGGATCCCCGCCAGCACCGCCCCGGCGTCCACCGGCGCCGCGGGAGGCCGCTCATGGAGGCGGCGTTCGCGCCCGGGAAGGGTGACGCCGAACACGGCGTATGTCTCGGGTAGCCGATCCAGCATCGGCAGCAGGGTGTTCGGCCCGGCGGCGGCATGCGGGAAGGCCAGCACCCGCCCGCGCGGCCGTCCCGGGGAGGCCCGCAGCTCGGTTATCCACGGACCGGTCACTCCGGCGCGCCTCCCGCGGGGCGATCCCGGCACGGGCTTGATCATCGCGGCGTTCCATCCCCGACCACCTCGCGCAGCAGGCGGGCGGCCCGGTCCGGCACACCGGCGCGCAGGAGGCGCCGGCGCAGCGCGTCGCCGCATCGCCAGTCGAGGCGCAGAGTGCCGTTCCGGATGGAGCAGCCGAGCGACAGCGTGTACGGATCGGGTCCCGGCAGGACCGTGTAGTCGACCAGTTCGGCCGGGTCGAGTGCCAGCGGTGCGCCGGGAGGGAGCAGACCGGCCAGGTCACCGAAGTGCTCGTACCGGCCGGTGACGGGGCCGTGGCCCGCGGCGGCGGGGGCCGGGGCGGCGCCGGGCGTGAGGACCATGGGGCGCGCGACGGTGTAGGCGCCGACCTCCCGCCGCTCGCCGTGACGGGTGTGGTCGAGGACGTCCATGGTCGGGCGGTCGTCGCCCAGGCACTCGGCGAGCAACGGTGCGAGCGTGGAAAGCACCGCGTCCGCCTGTACCGGCGACCGCGCCGGGCACCGCACGCGGATCCGGGCCGTCTCACCGGGCTCATCCAGTCCGGCAGGGTCGGCCGGGTCGGCCACGTCACGGCCGGACCGCACCGGGGCCGGGGCTTCGCGCGGGTGGCCGGCGACAGGCGGTTGCCATGCCGAGCACAGGCCGGCCAGGATCGGCCGCCACGACGGCACGTCGGCGATGAGCTCGTGGATCACCAGCAGCAGCCACTCCGTTCGCGGGTCGCGGCGGATCAACGCGACTCGCAGCAGCGGGCCGCCGTCCAGGCGCAGCCGGGACCGGATCCGCTCGACGATCGCCGGGACCAGGTCCGGTATGTGGGCCTCGTGGCCGGACAGGTCCAGGCGCAGGAAGGGCAGCGGGCCGCCGAGCCCACCGTCATAGCCGTGCCATTCACCCGCCCGGTGGGCGAACCGGGTCCGGAGGGCGTCGTGCCGGAGCAGCAGGTCCAGCGTCGCCTTCCTGACACTTACGGGGTCACTCGGCCCGGCCGACTCCAGCAGCAGGGCCCGGGCCCGCCGTTCGCGCGCGGCGGGGTCCCCCTCAAGGACGATCGTCCGTGCGGGCGTCAGGCCGTCGGGCGCCCCGTCACCGTCCGCGTGGCGTTCGGCCGCCGGGCCGGCGCCGAACCTGGTCGGCCGCGGTGGCGCGAGCCGGTCGGTGACGACGGCGCCGGACGCGCGCGGGATCCGGTCCACGCGGAGCCACTGTGCCGGGAGCAGTGGCGCGGGGACCAGCCGCGCGACGGCGGCCCGCACGTCGGGGTCCGCTTCGCCGCGCGTCACGTAGTAGGCGGTGAGCCGGTCGCCGGGCCCGCCGCTGCCGTCCGCGGCGTAACCGATATGGGCGAGCATGTTCTGAACCCGTGCCTCGTCGAGGGGCGCCCGCAACTCGGCGTCGGCCTCCTCACGCCGCAGGTGCCCGAGTCGTACCTCCCAGCGCGTCGGCGCCTCGTAGTTGTGGAAGCCGCGCTCGCGGGTGTGGACGTAGACGCCGGCGTCATTGATGACGCAGTTGGAGCTGCAGAAGCCTGTGTCGCCCGGCTGGGTCCAGGCGGCGGAACGGCCCCGCAGGAAGTCGCGGATCTCGTCCTTGGTGACGCCTGAGTAGCGGAAGAAGTCGACCACCTCCACAGCCTCGACCGCGGCCGGATCGATCGTTCCACCGGAGCCGTGGTAGATGCCGCGGCCGACGGCGAGCTTGTGGTCGATCTCCTCCGGATCGAACACGCCGCGCCGGTGGAACCATGACAGACGCTCGTCGATGATCTGGCCGCGGGACAGGCCGGTGACGATGGTGGGGATACGGCGCCGGTGGGCCAGTTCGGTGCTCAGCTCCAGTAGGGAGCGGAAACACCCGTTGCATACGCTCTTGTGCCGCTGGAGGCTCTCCAGGAAGATCCGTTTCTGGTCGGCCCGGTTGGCCGTCACATGCTCGACGCCGAGCGCGGCGGTGACGCGTTCGACGTTCCGCAGCGCGGTGGTGGAGATGAAGCCGTTGTCGAAGGTGAACGTCATGACCCGCAGGCCCAGATCGACCAGCCGGTAGAGCGCGTATGTGCTGTCCTTGCCGCCGCTGAACAGCAACAGGCAGTCGTGCGCGGGCCCGCCGGCCTCGGCGGCGGCGCGGAGGCGTCGGACCAGCACCTCGGGTTCGCTCCAGTACGCGCCTATCTTCGCCGCGTTGGCCGCGTACATCTCGCACAGGCCGCAGACGCCGGCGGAGTCGAAGGAGATGCCCGGGTACCGTGCGGTGATCCCGCAGCGGGCGCAGTGGCGGTCGTCGGCAGGGCCGCCGTCCTGGACCACCACCGCACAGTCGACGACGTCGTCGTGCTGGAGCAGCGCGGCCTCGATCCGTGCTGCGATCGCGCCGGCCGGGTCGCTCGCCGGCCGTTCGCGCGCGGCCACCTCAGGCCTCGTTCCGCGTCGGTGACGACCGACGACCGTCGGTCGCGCCGAGGTCGGTCAGGGCGTCGAGGAGGTCGTCGACGGGTTCGTCGTCGCCGTCCATGATCGAGCTCTCAATCTGGGCAGCGAGCGCCTCGACGGTCGGCGCGGCGAGGAATTCGCGGACGGCGACCTCCACCCCGAAGGTCTCGCCCACCCGCGTCAGCAGCTCCATGGCGAGCAGCGAGGTGCCGCCCGACTCGAAGAAGTCGTCACGTACGCCGAGGTTCGCGGCCGGGAGGAGACGTCGCCACAGCCCGGCGAGCATCTGCTCGGTGGGGGTGCGCGGCGCGACGCGGCCCACGGCGGGCGGCGCGGCGGCCGAGGGGACCCGGAGCGCCGGCCGGTCGATCTTCCCACTGAGTGTCCGGGGCAGCTCGGCGACGGGGACGAACACGGCCGGGACCGCGCCGGCGGGAAGCCGGGCGCGCAGGTGGTCACGGAGCCGGTCGCGAATGCGCTCGGGAAGGCGGCCGGGCGACGGTCCGGCTCCGGCCTCGTCGGCGAGCTCGACGAACGCGCACAGATACGGGTCGGTGTCCGCGTCCCCTTCCGCGGCGACGACCGCGGCGCCGGTGACGGCCGGATGCTCGCGCAGGACGGCCTCGACCTCCTCCAGCTCCACCCGGACGCCGCCGACCTTGACCTGATGGTCCTTCCTGCCAAGGAACTCCAGCACGCCGTCCGGCAGCAGACGGCCGAAGTCCCCGGTGCGGTACAGGACGGCGTCGTGGCCGGCGGTGCGCGGGTCGGGCACGAACGCCCGTGCGGTGGCCTCCGGCAGCCGGTGGTAGCCGAGCGACCGGAAGGGCGTGCCGAGGTGGATCTCGCCGATGGCGCCGGTCGGCACCGACCGGTTCCGCTCGTCCAGCAGCACGACCTCCGCGCCGGGCATCGGCCGGCCGATCGGGATGGACGGCCGGTCCGCATCGGCGGGGGAGACGACGTGGTATGTCTTGGTCATCGTTGTCTCCGATGGTCCGTACAGGTTGATCAGCTTGATCCGCTCGCCGAAGCGGTCGAACCACCGTCGCACGTCATCTGTTGGCAGCCGCTCACCGGACAGCGCGACGCACCGCAGGGACCCGAACGTCCAGTGTCCGCGCGCCAGGCCGCGGAACAGCGAAGGGACGCAGTGCACGAGGTCGATCCGCTCCTGGTCGATCCACCGGCCGAGAAGGGCGGGGTCAGCGAGCGCTTCGGCGGGCGGCGCGCAGGCCGTCCCGCCCGTGCACAGCGGCACGAAGACGTCGCGCAGCATCGCGTCGAACGCCGGAGAGGCGAGCTGGGTGACGCGCCATCCGGGGCCGATTCCCAGCAGCTCGGTCTCCCACCGGATGTAGTGGTCGACCGCCTTCAGCCGGCCGACGATACCCTTCGGGCGCCCGGTCGAGCCCGAGGTGAAGAAGATGTAGCAGGGGTCGTCGGGGGACGGGACGTGCCGCACGTCCACGGGGGCCACCGCCGCGTCGGCGCCGACCTCGACCGTGACGGCCGTGGGCGCCGCTGCGAGCAGCGAGTCGGCCAGGTCGCCCGCGGTGGATCCGACGACCGCCCATGCGGGCTCGACGTCGCGGAGCATCCGTTCGAGCCGCAGCGGAGGCACGGTCAGGTCCAGGGGCACGAAGACACCGCCCGCACGCAGGATGCCGAGCAGCGCCGCGGTGATCTCCCTGCGGTCGTCGGCGAGCACGGGAATCGCCGATCCGGGGCCGGCACCGCGCGCGGCGAGGCGGCCCGCGACACCATCGGCCATGGCGTCCAGCTCCGCGTATGTGAGGCGGCCGTGGGGGCACTCGATGGCCACCCGGTGCGGGAATCGTTCGATCGACCGCTGGACGAGCGTCTGGATGGCTTCGAAGGCCACCGTCCCTCCTTCCTTTCCAGGCCCTTCCGGCGGCACGGCCGGCCGGTGGGCCGGGATCACGTATGGTCGGCGAGGTCGAACGTCTCCAGGAGGATCCCGAACGTCAGCACCACCATCAGCAGGTCGTCGCCGAGGTGAGGATGGACGTCGAACCCCTGGCGCAGGTAACGCGATCGGAGCCGGTCGACGACGACAGGATCGAAGTACCCCTGTCGCTTGATCCGGTCGTGCGACAGCAGATCGCCGATCCATTCGACGTTCCGCCGGAGCAGCGCCGGGCCGCCCGGGGCGCGGAAGCCGAACTTCTCGCGATCGATGATCTCCGGAGGCACCAGGTCCCGTGCGACCCGCTTAAGCAGGTACTTCTCGCCGAGCTCGTGGACTTTCAGGCGTGGCGGGACGGTCGTGGCGAACTCGACGACGTCGAGGTCGAGGAACGGGAACCGGGTCTCGACGGAGTTGGCCAGGGCCATGCGGTCCCCGTGATCACCGAGCAGGTGATCCGACAGCCGGAGCTTGACGTCGAGGTAGGAGCGCTGGTGGACCTTGTGCCGCGGCGAGCCGGGAATGGTCGACGAGCGGGTGCCGCAGGCAGTCGACGTCGTCGAACATCGCACGGACGCCCTCGGAGTACAGGTCGAGCTTGGCCGCCCGCCATTCGTGGTACCGGCGCTCGTAGAACAGGTCCGGGTCGCCCCACAGCGAGGCGCGCAGTTCGGCCTCGAGCGCGTCGCCCAGGCCGCCCCGCAGGCGGCTCCGGCTCTGTCCGAGCCGGTCGAACCGGTAGCCGAGGTAGCCGCCGAACAGCTCGTCGGCACCCTCCCCGCTGAGGACGACCTTGATGCCGTTCCGCCGGGCCAGCGCTGACAGGGCGAGTGAGCACGTGTTGTAGGTCTCCTTCACCGGGCATTCGGCGTGGCGCACCATCTGGTGCAGGCCCTCGATGAGATCGGGTACCGCGACCCGCTCCTCATGATGGCGGGCGGCGATGTGGCGCGCGGCGAGACGCTGGTAGCCCGACTCGTCGATGGCGGCGTCCGGGAAGGTGATGGACAGCGCGTCGGACGGTGCCATCCGTGCCATCAGGGCGCCGATCAGCGAGGAGTCCAGGCCGCCGCTGAGGTAGAAGCCGACCGGGACGTCGGCATCGAGGCGCCGCCGGACCGCCTCGGCCAGAAGATCGCGCAGCGTCTCGACGTAGTACTCGTCCGGCTCCTGCGGCGACGATCCGTCCAGCGGGTAATCCAGGTCCCAGTAGCGGAACTCGCGTGCCGTCCCGTCCCGCACGAGCAGATAGTGGCCGCCCGGAAGGCTGTGTATGTCGCGGAACATCGTCCGCGGGCTGACCAGTCCGGGGAAGGTCAGCACCTGGTCCAGCCCGACCAGATCCACCTCGCGCGCCACCGCCGGGTGGTTGAGCACGGCCTTGGCCTCCGACCCGAAGACGATCTGGTCGCGCGTGGTCGCGTAGTGAAGGGGGAGGACACCCAGGTGGTCGCGCGCGAGGAACAGCCGGCGCTCGCGCCGGTCGTAGATCGCGAAGGCGAACTGGCCGTTCACGCGGTGGAGCAGCCCGGTGCCCTCCTCCTCGTACAGGTGGACGAGCACCTCCACGTCGCAGGCGGTGCGGAAGCGATGGCCGCGCGCGGCGAGGTCCGCGCGCAGCTCCCGATGGTTGAAGATCTCGCCGTTGCAGACGAGCACGGCGTTGCCGTCCTCGCTGTACATCGGCTGGTCACCGTGGTCGACGTCGATGATGCTCAGCCGACGGACGCCCAGGCCGACGCCGTCGGCGACGAACCGTCCCTCGGCGTCCGGGCCGCGGTGGGCCAGCGTCGCGGTCATCCGGGCGAGGACCGCGGGGTCGGCGGCGGGGCCGTCCCCGAGGGCCATGACCCCCGCAATGCCGCACATCTCAGCGACAGTCTCCATCAAGTATTGAGAATCGTGTAGGACCGATTCCGCTGGCGCGGTCGGCTCAACAGCGTATCTGGGGCGTTGCGTACGCTGAAGGGATCACCCTTTCCGCCTGTTCGATCGAGCAATCTGGGAGAAGGGGAAGCCCTTCTTCGGTGAGGGCGGGCAGTTGATCGCCTCCTACAGTGACGACGCCATCTACTATATGATAGTCAAGTGAAATAACTGATGTTCTCGTGAATGGGAAGAAGGAGACGGTGACCGGGGAGCGTCTCGCGGCGCCCGGCCTGCCATCCGTAGCGCAGCGCTACATCGAACGGTGGCTGGCCCCAGAGGAGCGGTACGGCGGCGGTATCTCCCGACTGGCGGACGCCTGCGTGCGGATCGACGAGCGCTACTGCCGCTGGGTTGCCGGGTATTACGACCGTGCCCCGGCGATGGCCTGCGACGACGACTTGCGCCGACGCTACGACCGGTTCAAGAGCGAAACCCTACGCCAGTATGAGGCGGTCGTCGGCGCCGGCATTTCGGTGCGGCCCTGGCTGGGCGAGGGGCAGCCATATCGGAACTCGCGCGAACTGCGCGACGCGGTGCGCCGCAGCGGCGAGCTCCGGGTGCTGCTCACCGTCGCGGCGCACGGCCCATCGCCCGCTGAGGGCCCGCATCCGCTGAGGGAACCGTCCGGAGTGCGGGTGGACGGCGTGGAGTTCTGTTACAACGACCTGTTCCGCGCCGTACACGACGTGTTCGGGCACCTCATGCTCGGCACGTCCTTCGGCCCTGAGGGAGAGTTCCTGGCCGGGTTGTGTCAGATGCGGATGTACTCGACGGGCGTGCACACTGTTCTGTTCACCGAGCACGTCGCGCAGATCTGCTGGTTCTTCTACGGACCGCACGTGGCGCAGGCCCCGAAGCCGTCCGGCGGGCCGCCGGACCGACGCCCGTATCCGGAGCAGAAGGTGTTCGCCTTCCCCGCACGGCTCGTCGACGCCTTCCCCAGCATGTTCCAGTGGAGAGGAAGCACCGATGCCTGACCTGGCGCAGACCCGGGCGAGACCGTTCGAGCGGGTCGCCGACCCGGCGTCCATCCCCGCATCGACCAGGGATGACTTCCCGATCCTCAACGGCGCGGCCGCCGATGGGCCGCTCGTCTACCTGGACAACGCCGCGACCACGCAGAAGCCACGCGCGGTACTGGACGCGATTGTGGAGTTCTACTCCACCGCCAACAGCAACGTCGGCCGCGGCTACTACCGGCTCAGCCGGACGGCGACCGAGCGGTACGAGCAGGCCAGGGCCACTGTCCAGGAGGAGCTCAACGCCGAACACGCCGACGAGGTGGTATTCACCCGGAGCACGACCGATGCGGTCAACCTGCTCGCCGACGCCTTCGGCGGCGGCATCGTCGGCAGGGCAGACCAGGTGGTCGTCAGCGGAATGGAGCACAACTCCAACCTGCTGCCGTGGCGGCGCCTGTGCGAAAGGTCGGGCGCCGAGCTGGTGGTCGTGCCGGTGAACGAGCACGGCCGGGTCGAGCCGGCCGACTTTCCGCCGCCCTGGGACCGCGGGTGCGCCTCGCCGCCGTCGCCCACGTGTCCAACGTGCTCGGCACCGTCAACCCACTCGGCACGATGATCGCCGACGCGCACCGGCACGGAGTCCCGGTCGTCGTCGACGGGGCGCAGGCGATACCGCACCGGCCGGTGGACGTCCGCGCGCTGGACGCCGACTTCTACTGCTTTTCAGGGCACAAGACCTACGGCCCGATGGGCATCGGCGTCCTGTACGGCAAACGGGAACTGCTCGCCGAGTTGCCCCCGTACCAGGTGGGCGGCGGGACGGTGAAGGGCGTCAGCCATACCGAGCCGGTCGTCTACGTCCCCACGCCGGCGCGCCTGGAGGCGGGCACGCCGAACATCGAGGGCGCGGTCGGCCTGGCGGCCGCGCTGCGCTACCTCCGGCGGCTCGGCCGGGACGCGATTCGGCGGCACGACGCGGCCCTGGTGCGGCACGCTATCGATGTACTGGGCCGTATCGACCGCGTCCGCGTGGTCGGGGACCCAGGCGCCGACCCCAGCGGGATCGTCTCCTTCGTCGTCGAGGGCATCCACCCGTACGACGTCGGAGGGCACCTGGACGCCCACGGCGTGGCGGTGCGCAGCGGTGTCCACTGCGCCAGCACCTTCCTCGACGGCATGGGGCTGCTCGGCACGGTGCGGATGTCCTTCGGCGTGTACAACTCCGAGGAGGAGGTCGATCTCGTGGCCGAGGCCCTGCGGTCGGTGGGCCCCGGCACGTGGACGGCCGAGCACCCGACGACGCGCTTCCTGTGACATGCGGTTCGACACCCGACTGGTCCATGTCGGCCAGGAAGCGGACCCTGATACGGGCGACGTCATAGCGCCCGTCCACGTCTCCACGACGTTCGAGCGCCGCGTCCAGGACCCCCCGCGGTACTACTACGCGCGAGGTGAGAACCCGACGAGGGAGGGCCTCGAACGCTGTCTGGCCTCCCTGGAAGATGCCCGCTACGCGACCGTGTTCTCCTCCGGGCAGGCGGCCGGCGCCACCGCGCTGACGCTGCTCGGTCCCGGTCGGCGGTTGATCGCCTCCGACGACGTCTACGGGGGCACGCACGCGCTGTTCGCCACGCTGGTGCGCTACGGCGTGCGCGCCGACCATGTCGACCTCACCGATCCGGGCGCCTTGGACGCGGCGCTCGGCGATGACGTCGGGCTGATATGGGTGGAGACGCCGACCAACCCGCTGCTGAAGGTCGCCGACCTGACGGCCGTGTGCCGGCGCGCGCGAGAACGGGGCGCCCGCGTCCTGGTCGACAACACCTTCGCCGGACCATGCCTGCAGCAGCCGTTACGGCTTGGCGCCGACATCACGCTCTACAGTACGACCAAGTCGATCGCCGGCCACGGGGACGTGCTCGGCGGCGCGCTGGTGTACGACGACCCGGAGCTACACCAGGAGTTCCGCTCCCACCGCACCGCCGTCGGCAACGTGCCCGGCCCGCTCGACTGTTTCCTGGTTCACCGCGGCCTCAAGACGCTGTCGCTGCGCGTCGCCCGCCAGGTCGGCAATGCGCGGGCTGTGGTCGAGGCGCTGCGCGGCGCTGAATCCGTCGGTGCCGTGCACTATCCGGGGCTGTCCGGGCACCCGCAACACGAGGTGGCGGCGCGGCAGATGTCCGCGCCCGGATCGATTGTCAGCTTCGAGTACCTGGGCGATCCGGCGAAGCTGCTGGAACGGGTCCGGCTGTACGCGTGCGCGGTCAGCCTCGGCAGCGTGCGGTCCCTCATCGAGTGCCCGGCGACGATGACGCACGCGGCCGTCCCGCGGGACATTCGGCTGCGGCTCGGGATCACCGACAACCTCATCCGGGTGTCGGCGGGTATCGAGGACCCCGCCGACCTGGTGGACGACCTGCTGGCGGCGCTGTGACCGAGGAGCGGGGCTGATGCGAGATCTGCGGACAGAGAACGGGCCCGTGTGGCTGGACGGCGGGATCGCCACCGAACTGCAACGGGCGGGTACGGCCGTGCGCGAGCCGTGGTGGACGACGCGGGCGCTCAATGGCGAACCGAACCGCCGGGTACTCCGGACCATTCACGAGAACTACCTGGCAGCCGGCGCCGACGTGATCACCGCGAACACGTTCCGGTGCAACCTGAGGACGCTGCGCCGCCTCGGGCTGGACGACGCCGGCCTGGCGTGGATGGTGCACGCCGCGGTGGGCGTGGCGCAGGCGGCCAGGAACACGACGGACGGCGGGTGCGCGGCCGTCGCCGGATCGATGGCGCCGGTGGAGGACTGCTACCGCCCGGACCTCGTGCCGCCCGACGAGGAGCTACGCGCCGAGCATCGCTGGCTGGCGACGGAGCTGGCACGCGCGGAGGTGGATCTCATCCTCGTCGAGACGATGAACTCCGTGCGTGAGGCACGGGTCGCGCTCGAGCAGGCACAGGCCGCCGGGGTCCCGGTCTGGGTCGCGTTCGTCTGCGATGACGGCGTCCTGCTGCCGTCCGGCGAGGACCTGGCCGCGGCGGCCGCTGCGGTCGAAAGGGACGGCGCGCGCGCCGTCCTCGTCAACTGCACGGACCCGGCCGGCACCGAGACGGCGCTAATGACGCTACGAGACCGCTGTACCGGCCCGATCGGGGCGTACCCCAACATCGAGGACCGCGGCGGCATCCCCCGGTGGCGGCACGTCGACCGGTACGTGCCCGCGGCACTCGATCCGGATGCCTTCGCCGAGCTGACGGCGCGGTGGCGGGAGAAGTTCTCTGCCGACATCCTCGGTGGTTGCTGCGGCACCACGCCCGAACACATGGCGCGGGCCCGCGAACGGCTGGCACGGGACTCTGGATGAAGGCACTCGTGCTCGCCGGTGGGCGCGGGAAGCGCATGCGGCCCTTCACCCACACGTCGGCCAAGCAACTCGTCCCTGTGGGCAATCGGCCGGTGCTGTTCTTCGGCCTGGCGGCCATAGCGGCGACCGGTATCACCGACGTCGGGATCGTCGTCGGCGAGACCGCGCGGGAGGTGGCGGCCGCCGTGGGGGACGGGTCGGCGTTCGGGTTGCGCGTCACCTACATCCGGCAGCGCCGGCCCCTCGGGCTCGCCCACGCGGTGCTCGTGGCGCGGCGCTGGCTGGGCGACGACGACTTCATCATGTACCTGGGCGACAACTTCGTGGAGGGCGGCGTCGAGGAGGTCGCCGCGGAGCTCGGCCGCAGCCGGCCCGGCGCGCACCTGCTCGTCACCCAGGTACCGGATCCGAGGGCGTTCGGGGTCGTCGAGCTCGGGCGCGACGGCCAGATCACGCGCCTCGTGGAAAAGCCTGAGGAACCGACGAGTGATCTCGCCATCATCGGGATCTACGCGTTCACACCGGTGATCCACGAGGCGGTCCGCCGGATCAAGCCGTCCGACCGCGGGGAACTGGAGATCACCCAGGCGGTCCAGTGGCTCATCGACGCCGGCCACGACGTGCGCGCCACCCGCCTGCGCGGCTACTGGAAGGACGTGGGGAACGTGGCCGACCTGCTCGAGGTGAACCGGCTGGTCCTGGCCGGGATGACGCCCTCGATCACGGGCGACGTCGACGACGCGACGCAGATCGTGGGATCCGTGACGGTGGCGCGCGGAGCCGACGTCCGCGCCTCCCGGATCGTCGGCCCGGTCGTCGTCGGGCGGGACGCCAGCGTTCGCGGCTCCTCGATCGGGCCCTTCACATCGGTCGGGGACGCCTGTCGGATCAGCGACAGCGGCATCGAGAACTCCATCCTGCTGCCGGGTTCGTGCGTCGAGGGCGTGCGGCAGATCGAAGCGTCACTGATCGGCCGGTACGCGGTGGTGACCCCTGCGCCGCGTGTGGCCGGCGCGCATCGGCTCATTCTGGGGGACCACAGCAGATTGCAGATCGGCTCATGAAGATCCTCGTCACCGGCGGCGCCGGATTCGTCGGCTCGCAGTACGTGCGCCGACTGCTCGGGCTGGAGTCCTCGAACGGCGACGTTCTCCAGGTGACCGTGCTCGACAAGCTCACCTACGCCGGTAACCTCACCAACCTCCGGTCGGTCGAGCGTTCCCCGCACCTGACGTTCGTTCGGGGGGACGTCGCCGACGCCGGGCTGGTCGACGAGCTGGTCGCGGGCCATGACGCCATCGTCCACTTCGCGGCCGAGTCCCACGTCGACCGGTCCATCCGGCGGGCCCAGGACTTCCTCCGCACCAACGTCGTGGGCACCCAGACGCTGCTCGACGCCGCCCTGCGCAACAGCACGGAACCGTTCGTGCTGGTCTCCACCGACGAGGTGTACGGCTCGATCGCATCCGGGCACGCGACGGAGTCCGCGCCGCTGCGACCGAGCTCGCCGTATGCCGCCTCCAAGGCGGCGGCCGACCTGACGGCGCTGTCTTATCACCGCACGTACGGGCTGGACGTGCGGATCACGCGCAGCTCGAACAACTACGGGCCGTACCAGTTCCCCGAAAAGATCATCCCGCTGTTCGTCACCGAGTTGCTGGACGGCGGGAAGGTGCCGCTGTACGGCGACGGCTGGCACGTACGCGAATGGCTGCACGTCGACGACCACTGCCGGGCCGTGCACCTGGTGCTGACCAAGGGCCGGCCCGGTGAGGTCTACAACGTCGGCGGCACGGGGCTGGCCAACCGGGACCTTACGGCCCGGTTGCTCGCGGCCTGCGGCGCCGACTGGAACATGGTGTCCCACGTCGAGGATCGCAAGGGCCACGATCGTCGGTACGCGGTGGACTGGACGAAGATCAGGGACGAGCTCGGCTACCGGCCGCGGATGGACTTCGCCGCCGGACTGGCCGAGACGGTCGCCTGGTACCGCGACAACCGCCAATGGTGGGAAGCGCTGAAGATGTTCGTCTGAGCGCCCCTGCTGCCGCGTCCGCCGGGCGTGCCGGGAACTGCTCTTGCCCGCCCCGGCACCCGGCCTCGCCGCGGTCAGCCGGCCGCACGCAGGTTCGAGGGGCGCAGCGGCCGGTCGAGGAGTATGCGATACCGCTCGGCCAGGGACTGCCCCTCCGGGCGCGCCTCGAGCCAGGAGGAGACGAGCCGGCGTCCCTCCACATAGGTGACCGAGTACGCCCGCCACAGCGGGTCGGTGAGGAAACGCGTCAGCTGCCGGGCGCGGTCGCGCGGCAGGAGCAGCCAGCGCTCGAGATAGCCGGTCACGTCGTCGACGTCGGCGCCACGGTCATGGAGCATGATCGCCGCGTCCTGCCGCACCGGCATCAGCCGGCGCACCAGCTCGACGAGCGGTTCCATCAGCTCGCCGTCGACCGGTACGCACATCTCGGCGAGGATGCCGGCGGTCCATCGGCCCCACCCCGGTCCCGGTATCACCCGGTCCGCCAGTTCGGCGGTTCCCTCGGCCATCAGGCACTGCGGCGTGTTCACGAGGGAGATGAGCTGCTCGCCGTGGCTCAGCCGGCCCACCAGCCCGGCCTCCTTGCGGCAGTGCTCGGTGTGATGACCGGGATAGGCCTCGTGGACGGCCAGGAGCGGCACGGCGGCGATCGTGCGCCCGGCCTCGGCATTGAGCAGGATCGTCGAGCGGTAAGCACCCTCGTAGCGGTTGAAGGCATTCCATGGCCTGCCGGTGACCACCTCATACTCGACGCGTTCGCCGTCCGGAAGGCCGAATACCGGGCGGGTAAGGGCCCGCAGTTCGTCGGAGACCGCCTGGACGGCGCGCCCCAACCGGTCCGGCGGTACGACGTTGCGCGCGTAGAACGCCTCGGTCTTGGCACGGCAACCGCCGGGGCCGGGCAGCAGCGCGTCGATCGCGTCGTGCACCTCGCCGTAGCGCTCGGGGTCGCCCAGCTCGATCTCGACGTCGAAGTAGGTCCGTACCTCCTCGAGGAACCGGATCTGCTCACCGGCCAGCCGGCGCGCCACGCATTCCAGCGCCCTGAGCTGCCCGTCGAGGAACCGCTGCCGTTCCTCCGACAGGCCGCTGTCCGGCAGGCGGGCCAGAAGCAGGACCGCCTGCCGCGCCAGGTCGACGGGGGAGGCCGGCGCCTCGGCATCCACCTGGCGGGAGAGCTCCGGATCGCCGTACCAGCAGTCGACGAACCCCTCGACGAGCTTGCCGATCCGCAGCCCGAGCAGCAGGTACTCCTGAACCAGCGTCTCACCCGCCGACGGTTCCAGGCCCGGGCCGGACCTTGATGCGGTCATCGATCGAGCCGGATGCCGGACAGGTCGAACGCGTAGTCGATCGCGGGCATCGGGACGGCGTTGCGGACCCGCGGGCCGCGCAGCCGCGGGACCGCCGGCTTCCGGAACAGGATCGGCACGACGGCCGCGTCGTCCAGCACGCGGCGTTCGACCTCGTGCCACGCGTCGGCGGCCCGCGTCGGCTCGTCGATCGAGGAGAGCGCCCGGTCGATCAGCGCGTCGACATCCGGGTCGCGGTACCCGCCCAGGTTCGCGGGAGAGTCGCTCTGGAACATCGGCTGAAGGAACACCCGGCCGCCCCCCCAGAACCAGTCCGGCGACCGCGCGGCCGTCATCAGATCCCAGCCGTTCCCCGGCGCCCGCGCCGGGTCGCCGAGCAGGTCGTCGTGGTCGGCGTGCCCCAGCGCCACCAGCCGGACGGTGACGCCCGCCCGCTCCAGGTCCGCGGCCAGGGACCGGGCGACGCGGGCGTCGAATTCCTCTTCCAGGTGCACGGCGGTCAGCGTGAGGCCGTCTCCGTGGCCGGCCTCGGCCAGCATGGCACGGCACCGTTCCACGTCGCCGCGTCCGCCGGGCGTGGCGTACGCGTCGGCCGGTCGGTGGGCGTCGTTCTTCGGCGGCACCACGGACCCGGCGATGCGGGTCACCGTACCGGTGCGCAGTTCGTCGGAGATATCGGCGATCGCCGCCTTGTTGATCGCGTATGCGAGCGCGCGGCGCACCCTGACGTCGGCCAGGGCACCGCCGTGGCGCGGGCCGCGGAGGTTGAAGGCGAGGTAGGGATCGAGCGCGTACCCCAGGTCGTCGTCGGGTTCGGCAGGCCGCCCCACGTACGGTTCCGGGATGGCCGGGCCCCAGGGCAGGTCGGCCTCGCCCGCGGCGATCCTTTCGGCGATCCGGCCGGGTGAGGAGGGCTCGATGGTGACCTCGATGGTGTCCACATGGCGGTGCCGTACCGGGTCGGTGTCCGCCTGCCACGCGGGGTTGGCCTCCAGGCGCAGCTCCTTGCCCGGTATGTGGCGGGCGACGCGGTACGGCCCGTTGGACCGGAGGTTCTGCTTCATGGCTTGGGAACCCGGGACGAAGGCGTCGTACTCCGCGGGGGCGGGCGCGGCGCACGGCAGCGTCATGATGGAGACGAAGTCGATCGCCGGGCGCATGAGCTCGATCACGAGGGACTCCTCGTCGAGGACGAACACCCCGGGGATGTCGTGCGCCTCCTGGAAGCCGGCCAGTTCCTCCGGCGCGGGGTCGGCGTGCGGGACGGCCGCGGCGTACTTGGCCCGGAACTCCTCCAGGCCGCGGATCGTGCTGGTGAAGTACGGGAGCGCTGCGGGCCGGACGACCGGGCTGCACATCCGCTTCAACCCGCGAACGACGTCATGGGCCGTGACGGGGCGCGGCGGATCGGTGTCCCAGAGCACGCCGGCGCGCAGATGCACCACGTAGTTGGTGTGCCGCGCCCCCATTCCCATGTTGTACGTCGACGGGATCTCCGTCGCCAGGTCGGGGACCGGGGCGATGGCCCGCCAGTCCCGCAGGTCCGGTTCGGGGCGGTGGGCGAACAGCCGGCGGGCGAACAGCCGGCTGAGCTGGTCGACAGGGGACTTGCGGGACGCGGCGGGGTCGAGGGCGCCCAGTGGGGCAGGGCCGTAGAGCCGGAGGGTGCCGCCCTCGCGCGGGCACGGGTCGTTCATGGCTGCGTGTCCTCGGCTGGTCTCGGGCATCGTCACACCATGTCGTCCGCGAGGCGGACCATGATCTTGATCGCTTGGTCGATCTCGTCGCGCGTGTTGAACAGGTGGGTGCAGATCCGGGCCGCGTAGTGCTGGTGCGGGGAGTCCGGCACGTCGAACTCCGTCCAGCGGATCCAGATCCGGTGTTCCTGCTCCAGACGCTCGGTGAAGGCCGTGAGGTTCTTGATGTTCCAGGCGGCTGATGGGTCACGGAACGGGTTGAAGGCGATGAGCGGCGACCGCAGCGCGGGGTCGGCGCCGGGCGAGAACATCGCCGCTTCGCCGAAGCTCTCGATCAGGCGCCGTCGGGCGTACTCGCCCAGCTCGAAGGCGCGCCGTTCGATCCGGTTCCGCCCGATCTCGTCCCAGATCTCGCAGGCCTTGGCGAGGGCGGCACCCCGGGCGATGCTGGCGCTTCCGGCGCTCTGCACGTACAGCGCGGTGTCGTCGCTCGCCACCGACGTGCGGGTGCGCGGCGGCGGGCTGCCGATCATCGGATACCAGGTGGAGATCACCGGCCAGAAGGTCGGCAGCGGCAGCGGGTTGTACTCGGGGAAGACCTTGTTGCGGATGTAGAGGATCCCGGTGCCCAGCGGGCCACACTGGAACTTGGAGCCGGAGCAGGCGATGAAGTCGGCGCCGAGCGTGCGCATGTCGAGGTCGACCAGCCCGGGCAGCAGCGCGCCGTCGATCACGGTGACGAGGCCGTGCCGTTGCGCCAGTTCGCACAGCCGGCGCATCGGCATCATCGTGCCGGTGAACAGCGTGATGCCGGCGAAGGCGAGCACCTTGGTGCGGGGGGTGATCGCCGACTCGAAGAGCTCGACGATCTCGTCCGCCCGCACGTCGTGGCCGGTCGGCATGGTGAGCGCCTTGACGGTCAGGCCGTAACGGTTGCGCACGAGGTTGAAGTTCGACAGCACCGAGTAGCACTCGTGCGTCGTGGTGACGACCTCATCGCCCTCGTGCAGGTCGAGCCCCTGGATGATGCGGGCCACGCCCTCCGTCGCGTTGTGGCAGATGACGATCTCGTCCTGGTCCACGCCGAATGCCGCGCCGATCGCGGCGCGGTGCTCGAAGTATCCCGAGGGCTTGTAGACGTCGGCGAGGCCGCCGGTCCACTCGCGGGTCACTCGGTCGATGGTGTCGAGAACCTCGTACGGCATCGCGCCGACCGTGCCGGTGTTCAGATGGATGGTGTCCGGATCCAGTGCGAACAGCGTGCGGATGCGCTCCCAGGACGCGTCGCGGAGGCCGCTACGTGGGGATCCGCCGTTCGCGGAACCGGCGGGTTCGCGGGCGGTGAGCTCGCGGGCGGACTGTGTCACGGGACCCTCCCCGTACGATGGACGGCTCGTTAGTACATTTTTATAAAGCTACATCGGTCATGCCAAGACGGGGGCATCCTGATCGCCCATTCGCCGCCCGGGCCGGGAGATGCCGCGGCGGCGCTGGGACGCCGACTATGGGCGGAGGCGACCGTGCCTTCGTCGAGTCATGCGGCTGTCCGCTTGAGGTTGACGGCGAGAGATACCTTCCTTTAATAAAAGATAGTAATGTACAGGCCGTGTCGACGGGCCGGGACCTGACCCGGCCACCCTTCGCCCACGCTGTGGCTCGGGAGGCCCGATGTCCGGTTTCGTGCTCCTGACGATCTCTCGACGCCGAACGGTGGCGCTGCTCGCGGCATGCCTGCTGGCCGTCGGCGCCCTCGCGGGAGCGGCCACGGGCGCCGCGGCCGAGGGCGTCATCGTGATCCGCTCGACCGTGACCGGCTCAGACGGCAAGCCTTACTCGGTCACGAACCACCTGCTGCCTCAGGCACGCGTCCCCGCACCGGGCCACCTCCGGAAGGAGTGGCTGCTGGCCTGGGCCGGCGACGCCGCACCCGGAGCAGGCGGCTCGCCCGACCCCGACTTCCTGGCCGTCATCGACGCCACCCCCGGAACACCCGACTACGGCAAGGTCGTCAACACCGTCACGATCGACAGCGTCACCGGCAACGAGCCCCACCACATGCAGTACATCTGGCACAAGGGCGAAAAGGTCTACGCCGGTGGGATCTTCTCCGACACCGCCTACGTCTTCGACGTGACGCGGCTGCCCCGTATCGCCCTGTCCGGGATCACGCTGCCGGCGGACACGCCGTGCGGATCGGCGCCTGACGCCTTCCAGGTCCTTCGGGACGGCACCGCGTACGGCACGTACATGGGCGGTCCCGACGTGAGCGGGCCGTGCACCTACACCGATGGGCAGACCCGGACCGGCAACGGGTTCGCCGGATCGCCGGGGGAAATCGTCCACATCGGCCCGGACGGCAAGGTGCTGGGGGAGGCTCCCGCGGCCAGCACCACGTCCGAAGGCGCCAGTTGCGCCGACATCCCCGCGCTTCAGCAGCCGACCTGCGCGAATCCACACGGCGTCGCCGTCCGCGAAGATCTGCACCGCCTCGTCACGAGCGATTTCGCCGAGGTGCGTGACCTGCTCGCCGATCAGGCACCCACCGCCAACGTCGGGCGCGACACGGTCCGGATCTTCGACATCGCCAACCGGAACGACCCGCGGTTGGTGTCGGTGTCCCACCTTCCCGACGGGCCGCGCCCGGAACCGATCGCGGCGGCGAAGGAACACAGCGAGGCGATGGAGACCGCGGTGCCGCACGCGCGCCGGCACCGGGGCGCGTTCGCCTCGACGATGGGTGGTGGAGTCATCTACTACACCCCCGACATCACCGACCCCCATCCACGCTGGCGCGAAGTGTTCGACGACGAGACGGCCTTCACCAGGCTCTTCCCGACCGACACGCCTACGTCCTCCCTGGACGGCGGCGCATGGCTGCAGACGAGCCTGGACGACCGGTACCTCTTCCACGTGGTGCTGACCGGCGGCATGCTCGGGTCACCGCCCGCGCACGCCGAGGAGGGAATGGTCTACACCCTCGACATCCAGGCACTGCTGCGGGCCGGATCGCATACCCGCTGCAAGATCGACACCCTGGCCGAGGTGAGCGCCGGGGGCCGGGAACCGGACTGCCCGAAACTGGTCAGCGCGGTGCCGTTGAATGACCCGACGACCGGCGGTCCGCACTGGGCGTCGATGGACAACTTCCGCGCCGGCTGGACGGTTACTACCACGAGACCACGCAGGCCGGCCGGATCGCCGTCTCGAAGTATTTCGTGGCGGGCGCCCACCTCGACGGCGACCACAGGATCTGCATGCTCACCGTCGACCCGAGCGGCCACCTGACACTCGACCGCACGTTCCGCGACGAGTACGAGGGCACCCCGTGCCTTGACTTCAACCGGAGCCACTGGCCCCACGGCGACACCGGCTGGGCGCGCCCGCACGGCGTGTTGTTCACCGTGGCCGCCGACGACCTGCGTTGAGTCCCTCATGATCGTGTCGATCTCGTCCGTCCTGGCGTACGACCCGCACAGCGGACACACACCCGGCGGCACCGCGGTGCTGCCGCAGGGGGCGGTGGCGCTCGCCCGGAGCATGGTGCTGATCACCACCGCGGCCGCCGCCGGCACGGCCCTGCTGCGTCCGGTGGCCGGCCCGCCGAGCCGGGGCGGTCGTCTGACGATCTATGCCGTCGCCATCGCCGCGGCCGCCGCGCAGATGGCGGTCATCCTGGCCGGCGCGTTGTGGCTCGCGGCGATTCCGGCGGCGATGGCCACCATGGCCCTGCCGGGCCTGTTGCACCGCCCACGGGTGTCGGCGGCGGCGGGCGGTGTCCTCACGGTCGCGCTGTCGGCGTACGCGGCGACCACCGTCCCACGTGCGCGCCCCGCCGCGCTGCCCGCCGCCGGAGCGTCGGACACCGGCCACGCGCACATCACCACGCCGGTGCCGGCCGCGGCGGCCGGCGGACACCAGGTGGCGCATCTGGTCTTGGCGCTGGCGCACGGGCTCGCCGCGACGGTCTTGATCGGCGCGGCGCTGGCGGTGGCGACGGCAGCAGACCGTCGTGCCGCGGCGAGTCGGCTGACCGCGCCGATGCTGGCCGCCGTCGTCGTTCTGGTCGTCGGCGGCCTGATACAGGCGTTGTTGGAGGACGTGCGCCCGGATCGGCGCCTCGAGTCGGTGTTCGGCGTGCTTCTGCTCGTCAAGGCCACCGTGGCGGCCGGATGCGCGATGCTGGTAATCGTCGCCCGGCGGGACGGGAAGTGGCACGGCAGGGCGGCGCGGGCGCAGGCCGCCGGGGCGGCGGTGGCGGTCGCCTGCGGTGCCGTACTCACCGTCCTGCCCCTTCCGGCCACGCCGCCGAAGCCAGGAGTGCCGCTTCTGCGGGACGTCACCGTGGCCGGCCGGGTCCCGGTGTTCGTCGCCCCGGGCCGACCAGGCTGGAATCTGGTCCACGTGGGCGCCGACCGGGCGTCCGTGGGGATGGACCGGCAGCGGCTCGCGCGCGCGAGCGCCCGCCCGGGCACCACCCAACTGTGGGCCACGGTGTGGATGCCCGCCGGCCGTGGCCGCCTGTGGGTCGGATACCGGGGCGCGACCGCCGCGCTGCCGTTCGACACCGGACGGCGCGGTGCGGCCGGTGTCGACCTGCGTGGACCGGATGGTCCCGAATGCGCCAGCGTGGCGCTCGGCCGGGTGATCGCCGGCGTCGACACGCCGCTGCGATCCTGCCCGTCCGGCGCGCTGAGCGACTCCGACTCCGACGCCCTGACGGCGATGGTCCGATTCATCGCCGGGCGCGGTGTGCACGCCCTCGCGCTCGTCGGCGACGCGTCCGCCCGAGGCGTCCGGGCCACCGCGTACGTGCGGGCCGCCGCCGGGCGGTTCGGGCTGTCGGTTCTGGACCTGGGCACCGCGTCGCCGCGCCGCTCCGGTGACGACGGCCGCGTCCCCGTGGCCGTCGTGTCCGGCTGGGCGGGCGCCGACGGGGTCGTTCAGGCCGTCAGCCGCGGGCGGCTGTTCGCCGAGGGCGTCTACCTGGCCCCGTGGCTGCTGAACGCCCCGCTGCTGGCGCCGGCGGCGGGGCAGCTCATCCCGCTGCGCTTCCATCCCGGCGATCCGCCGGCGCTGCGCTACATCGCAGCCCTCAACAGGCGCTTCCCCGGGGACGAGGCCACCCAGGCGGGCTTCCTCGGCTGGTCATCGCGAGTCGCCGGGGTCACCGCGCCTCTACGGCTCTACGCCGCTTCCCGGATCTTCGTGCCAGACGGCATCGGGCCGTTGAGCCTCGACCATGGCGGGCACGGCGCCGGGCACTGGCTGCCGGACGGCGCGGTGGTACCGATCACCGGCCCGCTGAACCGGATCTGACGGAGAGATCGGCCGTAGCCTCACGGTGAGGCGGCGGCCGGCGCGAGGCGAGAGGGTGATGAGCGTGGAACCTCGCTACGGCGGAACGCTGCGGTACTTCGGACCGGGGGGCATGGACCACGTCGATCCGGCGTGCGCCTACTACGCCTTCTCCCATCAGGTCATCCGGCTGTTCGCGCGGCAACTGTTCGGCTACCCGACGGCGGTGGACGAATCCGCGCTGATCCCGGTCCCGGACGTCGCCGCCGAAACGCCGACGGTCACGAACGGCGGGGTGAGCCCGGACGGCCTGACGTATCGGATCCGGCTGCGCCGCGGTGTGCTGTGGGACACGACGCCGCCGCGGGAGGTGACCGCGGCCGACTTCGTCCGCGGTTTCAAGCGGATGTGCAACCCCGTCGCGGGCGCGGGCGCCATCTCGTACTACACGAGCACGATCAGGGGGATGGCGGAGTTCGCCGACGGCTATCGACGGGCCTGCGCGGGCCGCCACCCTTCGGCGGCGGACCTGGCGGCCTACCAGAACGCGCATGACATCGCGGGGCTGCGGGCCGAAGATGACAAGACCCTGGTGATCGAGCTGGTGCGGCCCGCCAACGACCTGCTGAACATCCTGGCGATGATGTTCGCGTCGGCGGCACCTCGAGAGTACGACGCTGTCGTCCCGGACAGCCGGGAGTTCATCGCGGGCATCCGCTCTAACGGCCCGTACCGGCTGGCCGGCTATGAGAACGGTCGATTCCTCACCATGGACCGCAACCCGGCCTGGCGCCAGGAGACCGATCCGTTGCGGCACCAATACGTCGACCGGATCGAGGTCCGGATGGCACGGGTCGGCGACAATGAGGTGCGGCGGGCGATCCAGAGCGGCGAGGCCGACCTGTCCTGGGGCGCGCCGGTCATCAGTGAGGACCGTCGGCCCCCCGACGCTGACCGCCACCTCGGCTACGCGCTCAATCCCTACCTCGTCTTCAACATGCGCAGCCCGAACGCGCGAGGGGCAGTGCGGAGCCGGACGGTACGACGAGCCATCGCATACGCCATTGACAAGGCCTCCATGGTCAAGCTGCTGGACGAAATGGACCTGGGCACGATCACCGTGCCCGCCCACACCGCGATCCCCCCAGGCAACATGGGCCACCGCGAGTACGACCGCTACCCCACACCGGGCGACCACGGGGACCCCGAACGCGCCCGCGCGCTGCTCGCCGAGGCCGGCTACGCCGGCGGGCTGACCCTAACGGCGGTGTACCGTGCGGACGCGCCGCACGCCGAGATCGCCGAATACTACGCGGCCGATCTGCAGAAGGCGGGAATCACCGTCCGCCTGCGGCTCATCAGCCAGGCCGACGAGTACTACCGTTTTCTGCAGAATCCCACGATGGCCGAGTCCGGCGAATGGGATATCACGGCGGCGGCATGGACCCCCGACTGGTTCGGCAACAACGGCCGCGCCTACGTCCAGCCGATGTTCCAGTCCAACTTCGCCGCCGGCACGAGCAACTACGGTGACTACCGCAATCCCGAGGTGGACCGGCTCATCGAACGGGCACTCGCCGAGCAGGATCCCGACCTTGCCGAGGACCTATGGCACCGGGTCGACCGGCAGGTGATCGAGGACGCCGCCATCGTGCCGATCCTCGCGTGCGAGCCGACCATCCTGCACATGACCAGCGCGCGGGTACGCAACGCGCTGCCGTTGCCGCAGGTCGACCGCTGGCTCGACGCGGCCCATCTCTGGCTCGACCCGCCGGCCTGACGGCGCGGGGTCGGCCAGAGCCGCTGGAGCTCGCCGGTGCGGATGGCCTGCGGGCACGCGTCCGTCAGCCTGCGGACCGGCCTGCGGTCGCTTCGCCGTCGCCAGCCCCGGGGGACGCCCGCGGTCCGCATGGCGGTCACTCGCGGAGACGCCCGACGAGCGGGACGAAGCGTCCGACACGTGCGGCGTACGCGGCGTAGGCGTCGCCGTGCGCGGCGGCCAGGTAGGGCTCCTCGAGGACCCGGGCCTGGATGGTGTATCCGACGGTCAGGCAGATCAGGGCCAGCGCCTGCGGGATGCTGGGCACCATCATCGTGAGGCCCGCGAACGCGGCGATCATCGTTACGAAGATCGGATTCCTGATCACGCCGTAGACGCCCGTGGTCACCAGCGGCGTGTGCGTGTCCGGATCGACGCCAGCACGCCAGGAGTCACCCATGGCCTCCTGCGCGGCCCATGCTCCGGCGAAGCCGGCCAGGGCAAGGACCAGGCCGGCGACAGCGACCGGCGCGGGCGCCGCAACCGGCCGGACCCAGCCGACGCCCGCGAGGATCGGCGAGACCAGCGCCAGCAGCGTGCTGAGACTCATCATCAGCTCCGACCACCACTCGGCCGAGAATGTCCGCGCCTGACCGTGCCTGATGCCGGACCGTCCGGTGGCGCCGCGGTACCTGCGGTCGCGCAACGCCACCACGACCCCCATGCCCGCCAGGTAAACGATCAGCGCGATCCAGCTCGCCCAATCCCTCATGACGACCGATGTCCCTTCCCGTCGCGGTGGCCGCCGGCCGCCTCGCCACGTCGTACGGTGCCGTTCCCGGACGGGACGGGCCCCGGAACGGGCTGGTCGCCGTCCAGAGTCGGCTTTCAGGCGCCGCCGGGGCCGTAGTGCGACACCGAGTGTTCGACCGCGTCGGAGACGTTGCCGCCGGAAGCGACGCCGGCCTCCTTGACCGTCACGCCCCACGCGGCGCTGGCCTGGGCGACGAACTCCTTGTTCTCGTCCGACTCCTGCCAGGCCTTGTGGTCCTCGATGGCCTGACCGCGGACGAACATGTCGAGGCTGAGCAGCGCGCCGTCCCAGCCGACGCCGACGCCGACCAGGGCGTCGGCCAGCATGCCGGGGTCCATGCCCGCGCCGCCCACGAGGTGCTCGAACTCGAGCTCCGTGGTGCCGTCGCCGCCCGACGACAGCCGCACCGTCACCTCGGTGGCCGGATTGTCCTCATACACCCAGGTCACGCTGATGAGGGTCGGGCGCTCGCACCGGAGGATGTCCCCGCGGGCGATGCCCTCGATCTGGTACGTGCCGCCCTGACGCAGCGTGCCGGAGACGGGGAAGAACCAGCGTTCGAGTCGATCGGCTTCGGAGCAGGCCTCCCACACGTCCTCGATCGGGGCGTCGTAGGTGCGGCGCAGCACGACCGAGCGGGCTTCGCCCGTTGGTGTGCTCCGAGTGCCGATCTCTCGGTGTGTGGCGTTGATCTGGCCGGTAATGTCGATCATCTCTCGTCCTTTTCGCTGGTGTTTGGCCGTATCCGTCGACGGGCTCGCGTCCGACCGGGCATGGCGCTCGCGCTTGCCGCGCGCGATCTCGGTGGCCAGCGCGTCGAGGCGCTGGCTCCCGAACCGGCGGAAACGCTCCAGCCACATGTCGACCTCCTGCAGCGGGGCGGTCTCGACGGCGTAAAGACGGCGCGTGCCCTCCGCCCGGACCGTCGCGAACCCGCTTTCCCGCAACACCCGCAGGTGCGAGGAGACGGCCGGCTGTGAAATGCCGAACTCCTCCTGGACGGCCGCGCAGATCGCACCCGAGGTCTGCGCGCCGTCGGCGAGAAGCTCCAGGATTCGGCGCCGGACCGGAACCCTGAGGACGTCGAACGCGTGCACCCGGCGATTGTTTCAGAGGTGACGAATATAAGTCAACGCTTGTAAGTACTCACAGTTATCATTTAAGTCAATGCGCGACACCTTCGGCGATCGACATCACCGATGCGGTCGGGATGACGCGGGTCAGATGCAGGCCGGCCGCGGTGAACAGGGGGTCCAGTTCCTCGGCCCCGCGTTCGCGCCCAGTGCGCGCGGCCAGCATCATGAAGTCCATTGGTTTGCTCTGATGTGCCTGGTTTCCGGGGGGAACCAGCGCGTCGACGACGATGACCCGGCCGTCCGGTCTCATGGCCCTGCGGCACGCGTCGAGGATCGCCGTGCAGCGCTCGTCGTCCCAGTTGTGCAGGATCCGCTTCAGCAGGTAGACGTCCGCCGCAGGGACGCCGGCGAGGAAGTCGCCGCGAACGATCTCCCACCGTCCGGTAAGGTCCCCATCACCTAGCACATGGTTCTTCAGCACGTGCTCTTCCTGATCGAACAGCACACCGCGCAGCCCGGCGCGCCGCCGGAGCACCGCGCGCAGGAAACCGCCCCTGCCGCCGCCGATGTCGGCCACCGTGCCCGTGGCGGGGAAATCGTAGGCACCCGCCACCAGGGCGTTCTCCGCCTCCGAGACGGTCGCCATGCCGTCGTAGAAAAGCGTCTCGGTTTCCGGGAACCGTGCGAAGTAATCGCTGATCGACATGCCGAATAGGTCGGTAAAGGTGGTTCGCCCGTCACGCGCGACCGCCTCGACCTTGTTGCACGTCGTCCAGAACATCGGATCGGTGAACATCAAGATTCCCGAGCGCGCCGGCACCGCGGCGTCGCTGCGCAGCGCCCGTCCCTTGGCGGTCAGCCGTACCCTTCCGTCGGCGCCCTCGTGGAAGATCCCGCGACCGGCCAGCAGCCGCACGATGCGGCGGAGTGCTGCCGCCTCGGTCCCGGTGGTGGCGGCGAGTTCGGTGACGGTCCTTCCATCGCCGGACAGGTGATCGGCGACACCGAGAGCCGCGACGGCGCGTAGCGCGGCCGCGTAGGTGAACGCCATCGCCTCCTCGTAGAGGAGAAAGGCCGACTGCTGATCGTCCATGGGCCGGTGGTCCTCTCCGTGGGCGCGGATACCGCAGCAGATCACGTATCGCTATAGTATCTTCAAGTAGTCTGCCGTACAGGCTCTGCGGGCGCGCAGGCGTGGAGCCCGAGAACCGCTCCTCGAAGGGCAGCCGATGAGGTACGGACGAGACCATGCCGAACTCTACGAGGCGGTCTTCCGCGACCGAGGCAAGGACTTCGACGCCGAGGCCCGCGGCCTGGCGGGACTGATCCGCGCCCGATTCCCGACCGCGCGGACTCTGCTGGACGTCGCCTGCGGCACCGGGGCCCACCTGGCGACCCTGCGCACGCTCTTCGACGAGGTAGAGGGACTGGAGCTGTCGGTGGCGATGCGCGACGTCGCGCGCCGCCGCCTGCCCGGCGCGTCGATCCACGCAGGCGACATGCGGGGTTTCGAGCTTCACCGGCGGTTCGACGCGGTGACCTGCGTCGGCAGCGCCATCGCGGAGGTCGACTCACACGACGAGCTGGTGGCCGCGGTCGGCCGGATGGCCGCGCACCTGGCCTGCGGTGGCGTGCTCCTCGTCGAACCGTGGTACTTCCCGGACGGTTTCCTCGACGGATACGCGGGCGGGCACCTGTTCCACGACGGCGGGCGCTTCGTGTCGCGGCTGACCCACTCCCGCCGCGAGGGGCTCCGGAGCCGCGTGGAGATCCGGTATTCCACCGTCGACTCGGCCGGGTTCTCGGAGTTCTCGGAGCTGATCACCAAGATCCTGTTCCGGCGTGAGCAGTACGAAGAAGCCTTCGAACGGGCCGGCCTGAGTGTTGAGCTCGTTCCTGGATTCGCACTGGCGAACGGTCGGCCGAACGGCCCGGGCCTGTTCGTCGGAACCCGTGGCGCCCCGGCCTGAGCCGCCGCCACGGGCCTAGCGCGTACCGACCGGAAGGGAGTCTCCATGGCCGTCGGCGAGCATCGGGAGCCACAGGCGTTCCCACACGACTCGGAGCAGGAGCTGGAGGTCCGCAAGCGCCTCGCGCGACTGTTGTCCGACGCGCCGATCTCACCCGAGGACCTCCTCGACAACCTCACGCTGTACCTCCGCCGGCAGCAACTCGCCGACCTGCTGTCCATGGACGCGCTGTACCGGATGGTCCTTGACGTGCCGGGTGTGATCATGGAGTTCGGCGTCCGCTACGGCCGCCATCTCGCCGCGTTCACCGCGCTGCGCACCGTGTACGAGCCCTACAACCCGTTCCGGCGGATCATCGGCTTCGACACCTTCACCGGGTTCCCCGACGTCGGCGCCGTCGACAAGGTCGGCGCCAGCGCCTATCCGGGCAGGTTCGCGCTCCCGGACGGCTACCCGTCCTACCTGCGGGACGTCCTCGACGCGCACGAGGCCGGTGAATACCTGTGTCACATCACCGGCCGTTCCATGATCGTGCAGGGTGACGTTCGCGAGACGCTGCCGCGGTACCTCGAAGAGAACCAGCACACCGTCGTCGCGCTCGCCTACTTCGACCTCGACATCCACGAGCCGACCCGCGCGACGATCGAGGCTATCCGGCCGTACCTGACCAAGGGGAGCGTCCTGGCGTTCGACGAGCTCGACCACCCGAAGTGGCCGGGAGAGAATCTGGCGCTGCGCCGGACGCTCGGGCTCGACCACGCCGCGTTGCGCCTTCCCGCCGGGCGTCCCGGACCGGCCTACCTGCGGTGGGGCGACTGAACGGCGACGACGCGCCGCCCACGTACGTGTCCCGCCCGGCGACAGGAAGGACGCTCCATGACCGAGACCACTCTGGCGATCGAGGCCGTCGGCCTGGTCAAGGCTTTCGGTGAGACACGTGCCGTCAGCGGGCTCGATCTGGCCGTCCGCACTGGCACCATCTACGGCATCCTGGGGCCGAACGGGGCGGGTAAGACCACGACCGTCCGGATACTGTCCACGCTGCTGCGCCCGGACGCCGGCACCGCGCGTGTGCTGGGCATGGACGTGATCCGCGACGCGGATGCCGTGCGCGCCCGGATCGGGCTGACCGGCCAGTCCGTCTCGGTCGACGAGGACCTTACCGGCCGCGAGAACTTGATCCTCATGGGCTGGCTGCTGGGTTTCCGGCACGCCGCCGCAGGCGCGCGCGCCGACGAGCTGATCGGCGTCTTCCGCCTCGTCGAGGTCGCCGCCCGTCAGGTGAAGACCTACTCCGGAGGCGAGAAACGGCGGATCGACGTCGCAGCCAGCCTCCTCGTCACTCCGGACCTGCTGTTCCTGGACGAGCCTACGACCGGACTGGACCCGCTCAGCCGCGCCCAGGTGTGGGAGATCGTGCGGGTGCTGGTCGCCGCGGGCACCACCGTGCTGCTCACTACGCAGAACCTGGACGAGGCCGACCGTCTCGCCGACCGGATCGCCGTCATCGACCGTGGCACGGTCATCGCCGAGGGAACGCCTGGAGAGCTGAAGACCGCCGTCGGCTCGGGCGTCTTCCACGTGAGCCTGCACGACCCCGGACGGCGAGAGGACGCTGAACGCACGCTCGCGCGGGTGCTCGGCGTCCCCGTGTCACGGGACGCGGACCCGGCACGGCTCTCGGCGCGCGTTCTCGACCCGAGCCTCGCCGCCGCGGCGCTCGCCGAGCTGTCCCGAACGGGCGTGGAGCTGGCCGACTTCGCCGTTGGGCGGCCGAGCCTGGATGAGGTCTTCCTCGCCTTGACCGGTCACACCGGTGAGGGCCGCTTCGGTGACGGCCGGTCCAGGGAGCCGGCCGACGGGCGTACCGGTGGTGAGCCGGCCTGACGGCGCGCCGTAACCGTCACCGCAGGCCGTGCAGGCATAGGGCGAGACTCCGGGCCTCGATGTTGACCTGGTAGCTCGCCCGTGTGAGGGCCGTCAACTGCGCGGCCGTCACCCACAGGAAGTCCGGGGGGGTGCGGACGGGAAATGAGTCGTCCACCTCGACGATGACGTGTCGGGTCAGCGCCCGCTGGAAGCGCCCGCCCTCCTCCGATTGCCGCACGTCATAGTGGACCGTGACGCCGGGGGACCGGACCAGGTCGAGATACCGGGGGAGCCGGTCGTCGGGCAGGTTGGCGTAATTGTCCGGCGTGCACTGTACGGTCGGTCCCAGCTCGACGGTGTCCCGGTAGCCCGACCGCAGGTCGGCGCGGGCGAGTATGTACAGGACGCCGTCGATCCGCCGTACGACGAAGGCGACCAGGCCCTCGCCCCGGGGAGCGAGCAGCGGCTGGCACCAGCTCCCCACCTCGCGGTTGGTGGCCTGCACGCTGACACCGACGACGGTGAAGTACCGGCCGTCCTCGTGATAGATCTCGCGGTCGTTCCGGCGCCAGCCGATCACGGAGTTCAGCGGTACGGCGTCGGCGCTGAGCGTGTAGCCGACCTTGCGGCCGCTCAGCCAGCTCTGCACCTCGGTATGGGAGTGCAGCGTCGTGCCGCCCGCCCCGACGATCGAACTCCGCAGCGCGGCACGGAACCCATCGTCACCGATCGCCGCCTCGGGTGCCGGGAGCGGAAGGCAGGAGAGCACGGTCCTGGCGTCCATGTTGAGGAGATGCGGACGCCGGAGCAGGGCGAGGATCTCACCGAGGGTCAGCCAGATGAAGTCGTCGTGCGGTGCCACCTCCCCGGTCGCCTCTACCACGACGTTGCGGTTTCGCTTGCCGCGGAACCAGGAGCCCTGCTCGGACTGCAGGACGTCGACGAGCACCCGGGCGCGTCCGGGCTCGGTGAAGTACTCGAGGTAGCGCGAACCGTGGCCTTTGTGCACTCTGAGGAAGTTGCTCGGCGTCGCCTGCACCGTCGGGGAAAGCTGCACCCCGTTGACGTTGCCGGGCTCCATCTTGGCCTGCATCAGGAACCGCAGCACACCGTCGGTCTCCTTGGCCACGATCCCCAGGATGGCGCCATCCGGCTGGTCGATGATCGGCTGCCACCATTCGTGGACGTGCCCATAGTCGGTCCTCACGTGGGTGCCGACGACCGAGAAGAAACGGCCGGTCTCGTGGACCAGATCGCCCGACCCGGGAACGAAGTTCCATCCGTCCAGCTGCCCGAAGGGCACCGGGGCGACGTGGAAAGGGCGACTCCGCCGCCGCTCGGCCAGCCATGCCTCGATCTCCGCGACGGTCCGCGTCACGTGGCTCCCCGAGAGGGTGAGCCTGCGCGCCAGCTGCGTTTCGCCGGCCGGCATCTCACCGAGTCGCCGGCCCGCGTACGGAACAGCCATGTCTTCTCCATCCGGGCGATGGTCGCCAGATCGTTTCGGACGCAGGAGCCGTTCACCGTAAACTTTAAACAACTATAGCTTATCGCCCTCGATATGCGGCGCCGACTACCCGACGACGTCCAGATCCGGCAGGGGGAAGACCAGCTTTCCCCGCCGGCGACGAATGACCGTTCGCGTTCCACGAAGCCCTGCCGATGGATCCATGGAAGCACGAGCAGCTGGTCGGGGTCGTGCGCCTTGGCGGCGGATTCGGAGACGATCGGGATCCGGGTGCCGGGCGTGAAACGGCCGGGCTTGTCGGCGTTGACCTCGCCGATGCAGGGCAGGTCGTCGGGGCCGAGCCCGCAGAACTGCAGGATCACGTTGCCTTTCGTGGAGGCACCGTAGCCGACGGTGAGACGGCCTGCCCTGCGGGCGGCGTCGAGGAACTCGCGGAGCCCTTCCCGCCGGTCGCGAACCCGCTGGGCGAATGCCTCGAACGGCGCCATGGTGTCCAACGCCAGCCCGGCCTCCGCCGCGCGAACGCGTGCCAGCCGCCGCTCGTTCGCCGGGTGACGCGCGGTCCGCCGGGTGAGTGTGACACACAGGCTTCCGCCGTAGACGTCATTGACCTCGGCGTCGATGACGGCCAGCCCGACCCGGTCGGCCATCCACTCGATCTGGCCGAGCGCGTAATAGTCGAGATGCTCATGGCAGATCACGTCGTACGCGGTGTTCCGGAGCATCGACGGCAGGTAACTCTGCTCGAGGATCCACACGCCGTCGTCCGCGAGGATGTCGCGCACCTCGCGCATGAAATCCATCGGCCGCGGAAGGTCGTAGAACATCGCGATCGAGGTGACCGCCCTGGCCCGTCGGGCACCATACCGCTCGGCGAAGACCCGCCGGGAGAAGAAGTCGGTGATCAGCTCGACGTGGGGCGGATACAGGTCGCGGAACTGGGCGGCGATCGGATCGACGCCGACGAGGGTGGGACCGCCAGGGGGATAGCCGCGCAGCAACGTGCCGTCGTTGCTGCCGATGTCGACCACCAGGTCGTCGGGCTTCAGGTCCACCAGCCGGGTCATCGCCTCCACCTTCCGACGCAGATGCCGGACCATGTATGGGCGGATTCCGGAGCGGTACCCGTAGGTCCCGGCGTACATCAGCCGCATGTCGGCAGTGTGCCGGAGCTGGACGAGCCCGCATCCGTCCGGCGCGCACTTGACCAACTCGAGTGGTACGACCGGGACGACCTCATCGGGGCGGCGGGGGAAGACGCCGGTGAGGGCCTGCGGCCCCAGGCTCAACACCGGCAGCAGTGTCCGGTTGTCGCAGATGCGGCACTCTTCGATGATCATTCCTTCTCCCGCTCGTACGCGCGACCCCGAAGAAGCTAACTTGACTTAAATATAGTGAGCTTGGATGCTATCGCCATGCGACGCGTCAAACCCGCCTCGCAAGGCGGCCGCTCGCCGCCGGCGTCGGCCAGACGGGCTCCGTCCCGTCGGCGGGCGCGATCGGCGGTGACCGCATCGCGTCGTCCCGGTGCCTGGGCGCCCGGCCGTTCGGCCTTCCCCGCGGTACGCGAGGAATGGGAGTAGACGTGGATGGAATGGTGCTGATTCCCGGAGGACGGTTCCACCAGGGATCGCCGCCCTGGGTGCTCGACTGGCTGCAGAAGCAACGCAGGCAGCCGTTCCCCCGGCACTGGTTCACCGACGAGATTCCCCAGATCGATGTGTCGGTGCCGCAGTTCTGGATCGATCGCCATCCGGTGACCGTCGGTGACTTCCGCGAGTTCGTTCGTGACACCGGCTACATCACCGACGCGGAGAGGTCCGGCTACGGCATGGTGTACGGCGACCGGTACTGGCACGAGCACGAGTCCGCCTGCTGGTTCCGGCCTGCCGGTCGCGGAAGCGGCGTCGACGGCTACGACGACCATCCTGTCGTCCACATCTCCTGGAACGACGCGAACTCGTACGCCGAATGGGCCGGGAAACGGCTTCCCTCGGAGACCGAATGGGAGCTGGCCGCTCGCGGTTTCGAGTTCCGCGTCTGGCCCTGGGGCGACACCTGGCATCCGGACCGGGCCAACACCGCCGAGTACCACGCGGGCCCGATCGACTCTTTGGATGCCTGGCGCGAGTGGTGGGAGCGGGTGCACACCCGCGAGGGCCCGATGCCGCAGACGACGCCCGTCGGAAGCTTCTCCGACTGCGGCGACGGCGTCTTCGGTTGTGCCGACATGGCGGGGAACGTCTATGAATGGACCTCGACGCTGTCCTACCTCTATGACGAGACCTCGGACTGCGACGCCACGCTGCGTCTCGTGATGGGGCAGTACCGGGTGATCCGGGGTGGGTCCTGGATGAACTTCCGCTACCAGGTGCGCTGCGGCGAGCGCATGTACGGAAACCCGGACGGATGGTCGAACTTCGCGCTCGGCTTCCGGTGCGCGAAAGACGCCGACGCCGACACGGCCTCGACGGCGACACCGCGGGAGAGCAGATGGTGAAGATCGTACTGTCCTCGGCCTGGAGCCAGGGCGGGCGCACGGAGTTCGAGGGTGACGCCGGCTCGCTGCATGAGGTGATCAGGGCGTTCGCGGCCGGCAATCCGGCCTACCGCCGCCGGCTGCTGAACGCCGACGGCGAACCGCTCACCTACTTCAACGTCTATCTCGACGATGTCCTGGTACCTCGTCAGGATCGGGCCACGACCGAAGTCGAGGACCACACCACCGTGACGATAGTCCCTCCGCTGGCCGGAGGTTGACGCCGCGCGTCGCCCTCCGTCCGTGCGAACAGTCGATCGCCTAGGAACCCGATGCCTTACCAGATCGCCTTCGTCAACGCCGCCGACCACGGTCACGTGATGCCCACCCTGGGGGCCGTCACGGAGCTGGTCCGCCGCGGACACCAGGTCACATACGTCACCACGCGCGAGCGTGCGGCGCCGGTCGCGGCGGCCGGCGCGGAAGTCGTGTGTTACGAGTCTCGGATCGCGAGCGTCGATCCGGCCGCTGTCTTCGCGGACGAAGATCCGGCCACCCCGCACCTTCTGTACCTGGAGGAGAATCTGGCGATCCTCCACGCGGCGGAGCGGGCCCTCGACCAGACCCCGCCGGATCTGATCGCCTACGGTGACTTCCCGTTCATCGCCGGCCGGCTGCTGGCCGCGAGGTGGCAGCGGCCCGCATGCCGACTGAGCGCCGGGTTCGCCTCGAACGGGACGTACTCATTCAGCCAGGACATGGTCGCCGCCTCTGGCGGAATCAGCTCGGAGGTGCAGGCGACAGTCGAGGCGAGGCTCGCCGGCGTGCTCGCCGAGTACGGCGTGCGGGAGGCGGTGCCCGAGTTCACCGACGCCATCGAAGACCTCACGCTGGTGTTCATCCCGCGTGAGTTCCAGATCGCCGGCGACTCCTTCGACGAGCGGTTCCGGTTCGTCGGCCGTTCCCCCGTCGTCGGCGGGGAGCGGTGGTCCCCACCGGGTGACGGGCGGCGGGTGGTGCTGATCTCGCTGGGAACGACGTTCAACGACAACGCGGCGTTCTTCCGGGAATGCGCCGAGGCGTTCGCGGCGACGCCGTGGCACGTCGTGATGGCGGTCGGAGACCGGGTGGACGCGGAACTGCTGGGCGCGCTGCCGTCCAACGTCGAGGCGCATCGCTGGGTGCCCTACCCGGCAGTGCTGCCGCACGCCCGCGTCTTCGTCACCCATGGTGGCATGGGAGCGGTCATGGACGCGCTGGCCTTCGGCCGGCCGATGGTGGTGGTGCCGCACTCGTTCGACGTGCTGCCGATGGCACGGCGCGTCGCCGATCTGCGCCTGGGCGCCCTGCTGCGTCCGGAGGAACTGAGCGGCGAGGTGCTGCGGAAGGCGGTGGAGAACGTGGCAGGCGACGGGCGGATGCTCGAGCGGGTGCGGGGGATGCGGGCGTGCCTCCACGATGCCGGAGGCGCCGTGCGGGCGGCGGAGGAGCTTCAAGCCCACCTCGAACGGTCATGATCCCGCTGTTCAAGGTCGCGATGGCGCCCGACGCCCTGGGCCGCATCGCCGACGTCCTCGCCAGCGGAAGCCTGGAGAACGGGCCCAGGGCGGCCGAATTCGAGCAGGCCGTGGGCCGACGCCTGGGCAACCCCCGTACCGTGGCGGTCAACTGCGGAACCTCCGGGCTGCACCTGGCACTCAGCCTGCTGACCGGGCCGGGGCGCGATCCCGACGGGTGCGGCCCCGGGGAGGTGCTGAGCACCCCGCTCACGTTCGAGGGCACCAACTGGCCGATCCTCGCCAACGGGTTGCGCATCCGCTGGGTCGACATCGATCCGGCCACCCTCATGATCGACCTGGACGACCTCGCCGCGAAGATCTCCGAGAAGACCCGTGCCATCGTCGTCGTCCACTGGCTGGGCTATCCGGTGGATCTGGACGGGTTGGAAAAGACCGTCCTTCAGGCGGAGTCGCGTCTGGGCTTCCGGCCCATGGTGATCGAGGACTGCGCGCAGGCGTGGGGGGCCACCTATCGCGGGCTGCCGCTGGGAAACCACGGGAACATCTGCGTCTACAGCTTCGGCGCGATAAAGATCCTCACGTGCGGTAGCGGCGGTCTGATCGTGCTGCCCGACGACGAGCTCCATCGGCGCACCCGCCTGCGCCGCTGGTTCGGCATCGAGCGACAGTCCGACCGGATGCACGGTGACTATGACGTCGCGGAGTGGGGCTACCGCTTCCCCATGAGCGACATATCGGCCGCGATCGGCCTATCGAACCTGGAGATCGTTGATGGGCTCCTCGCCAGGGTCCGGCGGAACGCGGCCTTCTACGAGGAGGCGTTGACGGGCGTCGCCGGCCTGGAACGGATCCGGTGGGCGCCGGACCGCGAGCCGTCGTTCTGGGCGTATCCGCTGAAGGTGGCGGACCGGCGGTCGTTCATGCGGAAGATGGCCGAGGCGGGGATCACGACGAGCGTCATCTCGCGGCGCAACGACGCACACAGCTGTGTCGCCGGCCTGCGAACCGAGCTGCCCGGCGTGGACGCCGTGCATGACCGGGTGGTCTACGTCCCCGTGGGCTGGTGGCTCTCGGACGACGACCGCGGCCACGTCGTGGACACCATCCGGGCCGGTTGGTGACGGCATCAGGAAAGCTTTATTTACATATAGTGTCATGGTAGCGTCGTTGCGGGTGTTGCCATGAGCGCTCAGCGGGGCACGACGCCCGTTGCGCCCGACGTTTCCTTTGGAGGAGCCGATGTCGACGGCCTCACCGATCATGCGGCGAACGACCTGGCGGTTGTTCCTCGCCGCGGTCCTCGTCACCGGGTTGGGCGCCGGCGCCGTCCGGCCGGCCCAAGCCCAACAGTCCCTCAAGACGATCGTGTCCGCTGTCACGGCCGTCGACGGCTCCCGCCACACCATCACCAACCACCTGACGGACTTCGCCCCGCAGGCCACCGACCGGAAGGGGCCGCGGCACGAATGGCTGCTGGTGTGGAGCGGTGACGAGAGCCCGAGTTCGGCGAACTCACCGGACCCCGACTTCCTGGCCGTCGTCGACGTCACCCGTGGGACGCCCACGTACGGGAAGGTCGTCAACACGGTGACGATCAACGACGGGACCGGCAACGAGCCCCACCACATGCAGTACGTCTGGCACAAGGGCGACAAGGTCTACGCGGGCGGCATGTTCAGCGACCGGGTCTACGTCTTCGACGTCGCCCAGCTGCCGGTCGTGCGATTCTCCGGCGTGAAGTTGCCGTCCCAGACGCCGTGCGGCTCGGTTCCGGATGCCTTCCAGGTGCTGCGCGACGGCACCGCGTACGGGACGAACATGGGCGGTCCCAACGTCTCGGGCCCGTGCCGCTACACCGACGGGCAGGTCCGCGTCGGCAACGGGTTCGCCGGCTCGCCCGGTGATGTCGCGCGGATCGCGCCGGACGGGCGAGTGCTCGCCGAGGTCCCCTCGGCGTCGACGGAGAACGAGGGCCCCCGTTGTAAGAACAACCCGCCCCTGCCGGTGGACACCTGTGCCGACCCCCATGGCATCGCGGTACGCGAGGACCTCAACCGCATGGTCACCAGCGATCTGGCGGAGATCCGCAACACCCTGACCCCCAACCCGCCCAAGGACGGCGCGCCGGACACGGTCCGGATATATGACATCTCCGACCGCAACCGTCCCCGGCTGCTGTCCTACTCGCACCTGCCCTCGGGGCCTCGGCCCAAGCCGGAATGGTGGACCGGTGAAAACTATGCCGTGATGGAGACGGCAACGCCCTACCAGCACCGGCACCGCGGAGCGTTCGCCTCGACCATGGACGGCGCGGTCTTCTACACCCCCGACATCACCGTCTCGAAGCCGACGTGGCGAGAGGTCTTCGACGACGGGACGGCGCTGAAGGCCCTGTACCCGGACACGACCGACCCGACGAGCAGCATCGGGGACGGCGGCGCGTGGCTGGCGGTCACACCGGACGACCACTATCTGATCCACACCGAGCCGGCCGGAGGCGGCGCGAACCGCCAGTCCGGCACGCTCTATGCGCTCGACATCCGGAAGACGCTCGCCGCGGGCCGACGCGTCACATGCTCCATCGACAAGATCGAGGAGGTGACCGGCGGCGGGAGCGAGCCGGACTGCCCCAAGCTGGTCAACGCCACACCGATGACGGGCGGCCCGCATTGGGGGGCGATGGACAACTTCCAGTTGGGGCCCGACGGCTACTACCACCAGACCGATCGCATCACCCGCATGGTCACGTCGAACTACTTCGTCGCGGCGACCGGCTTCGACGGCGACCACCGGGTCTGCATGACCGACATGGCGCCCGACGGGCGCCTGTCCCTGGACACCTCCTTCCAGGACGAGAACCACCACACGCCCTGCCTCGACTTCAACCGGACGAGCTGGCCGCACGGTGACCGTGGCAACGCGCGGCCGCACGGCGTGCTGTTCGTCGTGGCGGACCGGGACCTCCGTTGAGGCGGCGGGCGCCGGAACATCCCGGCGCCCGCCCCCTGGGGACTGCCACGGGAGAAGTGAGGGGAGAACGGCGATGCCAGATGACGAGCAGGTGCGGCTCGGCCGCAGCGGCCTGAAGATCAGCCGTCTCGTCCTGGGCACGGTCAACTTCGGCGGCCGGGTCGACGAGCCGGAGGCACATCGGCTCATGGACCACGCGCTGGACAGGGGCATCACCGTCATAGACACCGCCGACATCTACGGCTGGCGGGTGTACAAAGGGCACACCGAAGAGGTCATCGGCAGGTGGCTCGGCGGGCGTCCCAAACGGCGGGACCAGGTCGTGCTGGCCACCAAGGTCGGCAGCCCGATGGGCGACGGCCCCAACGACAAGGGGCTGTCGGCGCGGCACATCATCGCCGGGTGCGAGGCGTCGTTGCGGCGGCTGCGGACGGACTGGATCGACCTTTACCAGATGCACCAGGTCGATCGTGCCGTCTCATGGGATGAGATATGGCAGGCGATGGACACCCTGGTGAGCCAGGGCAAGGTCCGCTACGTGGGGTCCTCCAACTTCGCCGGCTGGCATGTCGCGGCCGCCCAGGAGGCCGCTGCGCGCCGCGGCCTCCTGGGCCTCGTCTCCGAGCAGTGCGTCTATAACCTTGTGACGCGCCACGTGGAGCTGGAACTGATCCCCGCCGTACGGGCGTACGGGATCGGGACGCTGGTCTGGTCACCGCTGCACGGCGGGCTTCTCAGCGGGGCCCTGAAAAAGAGAGCCGAGGGCACGGCGGTCAAATCCGCGCAGGGAAGGGCCGACCTGGCGTTGAAGACCCGGCACCAGGTGATCGCCGAGTACGAGGCGTTCTGCGCACGGATCGGTCGGCCGCCGGCCGAGGTCGGCCTCGCCTGGGTGCTGTCCCGGCCGGGTGTGACCGGTGTCGTCACCGGTCCGCGCACCCCCGAGCACGTCGACGGCGCCCTGGGGGCGCTGGAGACGCCGCTGGACGACGATGAGGTCGCTCACCTCGAGGCGATGTTCCCGCCCGCCGGCAACGGCGGTCCCGCCCCCGAGGCGTGGATCACCTGAGCCCGGACGGACGCCACGGGCGGCTCGGCGGACGAGGTCCTCACAGGCTCAGGAGACGAGGTCGGCGAGACGCGCGGCGATCGTCGCGGGCGGGGGAAGCGAGCCGATCTCCTCATGCACCTCCGCGGTGGCCGTCGCCATCTTCTCGTCGCCCAGCAACCGTTCGAGCATCGCCGCGCCGACCTGGTCGCAGGACGACATCAGGCCGACGCCGCGCCGGTGCACGGCCCGCCCGACGGCCGGTGCCGCCTTGTCGGCGGGGTCGGGAACGACGAGTTGGGGGATGTTCGCCTCGAGCGCCGTCAGCATCGTGCTGCTTCCGCCGTGGTGGATCACTCCCGAACACGTGCGGAACAACTCGCCGTAGGGGATCCAGCCGATGGGCCTGATGTTCGGCGGCAGGGCGCCGAGCGCGTCGGCGTCGGCGCCGCCGAGGGCCAGGACGAACTCCGCGTCGACCTGCGCGGCCGCCGAAATGACCGGCTCCAGCGCGCCCAGCCCGAAGTAGCGGATGGCGAAACCGCCGCCCATCGAGATCGCGATGCGCGGCCGGCCGGGCCGCTCCGGAAGCCAGTCGCCGAGAACCCCGCCGCCGTTGTACGACGCGCCGCCCATGAACCACCCTTCGGGCTCCGTGTACAGCATGCTCGGCGGCATCGTCTCGACGGTCATCATCGGGTCGGGGACCTCGCCGATGCCGTACCGCTCGCACAGGTCGCCCATGAGTGCGGCGGCGACGTGGTGCGCGCGGTTGGTGGTGTACGGACCGATGTTGCGCTGAACCGCCGGTATCCCGAGCCGTGCCGCTACCATCGGGCCGACCGTCGTCGTCTGCTCGTAGACGACCAGGTCCGGCCGCCACCGGTCGGCCAGGTCCATGGTTCCCGGGACGAGCGGCCGGTTGATCCCCGCGAACATCGGCGCGCGGGGTTCTATATCCGCCTCCACGTCCTCGTTCCACGCCTCGGCGAACTCCGGATCGTCGACGAAGACCTGCCGGACGACGGAGACCGCGTCGTAGCCGGGTGCCACGTCGACGACGGGCAGGCCCGCGGCGGCGGCCTTGTCGGAGTGCTCGGCGAGCGCGACCATCACGTCGTGTCCGACGGCCCGGAACGCCAGCGCCAGCGAAACGATGGGGAAGAAGTGGCCGACGGCGGGAACGGAGGTGAACAGCACGCGCATGGGATATCGAACCTTCTGTGCCTGCGATCGCCCAGCGGCCCAGAGACTGGGCCGAAAATCCACTCGCTCGAACATTACTACATATTCTGCAAGTGATATAGCCTTGGAAATCCGCGGCGGGCACCGCGCCCGTACGGCCGGAACCGCAGGCCGGGACGCCTCGCCGGCCGACCGCTCCCGACGTATCTGGAGGCACGATGGCGGCGTCCCCGCCCCTGCCGGACCTGTCGTCCCGGCCCTTCGCGGCATCGGTGGAACGGGCCGTCCCGGTCTCGCCGGAGGCGCTCTTCGCGGCCTGGACGGAACGGTTCGACGAGTGGTTCGCCGAGCCTGGAGCGATCCGGATGGCGGCCGAGGCCGGCGCGCCGTACTTCTTCGAGACTTTCCACGAGGGCCGCCGCCATCCGCACTACGGCCGCTTCCTGCGGGTCGAGGCCGACAGGCTGATCGAGCTGACGTGGATGAACGAGGCGGGCACGCGCGGTGTCGAGACGGTTCTCACGGTCGAGCTCGTGCCGGAGGCGGACGGCACCCGCATGCGCCTGACCCACGCGGGCTTCCGCGACGAGATCACCGCCGCCGAGCACGAGGCGGCCTGGCGCTCGCTGATCGAGGAGCGCCTCGCGCCGCTCGTCCGCGAGCGGCCGGCGGGCCTGCGCTGAGCACCGGCGGCAGACGGCGGCCTGTCCGGACACCTCTCGACATGTCCGCACATTACTACATATATTTGTAGTTCTAAGCGACCCTGAGGGGTCTTCGTGGCCGGCGGCCGGGCACGGCCCGGCCCCCTCACGTCCGGGAGCGTACATGCCTTCAGCGGCGCAGGCGGAGGGGTACCGCCTCCTCTTCGACCACTTCGACACCGACCACGACGACCAGATCGAGCAGGACGACATCGACGTCCTCGTCCAGCGCTGGTGCGCCGCCCTGCACCGGGCGCCCGGCGACTCGGCGTGGCGGCAGATGACCCGGCGGTCGAACCGCCTGTGGCAGCATCTGCGCGGGCACACGAACGCGGAGGGCGACAAGCAGGTCAGCAAGACCGAGTGGGTCGACTCCCATGACGACGCCGGTTTCGTGCAGAACGTCGCGGTTCCCTGGGCGCTGGCCGTCTACGACCTCGGCGACGCCAAGGGTGACGGCAGGGTCTCGCTGCAGGCGTGGATGACCACGCACACGGTCTCCGGCTACGGCCAGGCCGAGAGCCTCGCCGCTTTCCAGGAACTGGACCACGACCGCGACGGCTACGTCGAGAAGAAGGACTTCATCCAGCACATCGAGGGCTTCTACCGGCCGCGCGACTGATCCGGCCGCGCGACTGATCCGGCCGCGCGACTGATCCGTCCGCGACGGACCCGACCGTGCGCCGCGAGCGGTCCTGGCCGCGCCGGAACCGCTCGCGGCGGCCCATCACCCGGAGAAGGCCGCCCGTGCGGTGGGGTTCCGGACGTACGCCTCGATCGCGTCGGCCGCGCGTAGAGGGCCACCGGCCTGCCTGACGTCGTCCTGCATCAAACGGACGCGTTCGCGGACGGCGGAGTCACCGGCCAGCCTCCGCAGCGCGGCGTCGAGACGCCCGGCACCGAGGTCCTCGGCGCGCAGCCGGTGCCCGAGGCCGAGGTCGACGACGCGATCGGCGGACGGCGCGGCCTCCGCGGCGACGTCGGGGAGGATGGCCAGTGGGCGCCCCCAGTACAGGCCGTCCATGACGGCGCCCGTCGTCCCGTGCGTCATGAAGACCGTCGCGTGCTCGAGCACCCGCACGAACGGAACCCACTGATGCGCCTCGACGTTCGGCGGCAGCGGCTCCAGCGACGCCGGGTCGAGCGCCGCTCCGATCGCCATGACCGCGTGCCACTCCGTGCCGGCGAGGGCCTCGGCGCAGGCACGGAAGAACTCCGGCCGTTCGTTGAACTGCGTGCCCAGCGAGATGAGCACCACCGGGGAGCCGTCGGCGGGCGGCCGCCAGTCGGCGTCGAACCGTGGCTTCGGATAGCTCGGGCCGACGAAGACGAACCGGTCGTCGAAGGTGTCCCCGGCGACCTGGAAGGACCGCGGCATGAAGACGATGTTGAGATCTTCGACGGCGTCCCAGAACTCGCGGATCCCCGAGCGCACGCCGTACTCCCGGAGCAGCGCGAGCATCGCGTGCCGCGGCGCCTCGACGTCTTCCAGCAGCTGGAACCCCTGGCTTCGGCGCAGGTCCTCCCAGATCGAGTAGTGCTCGTTCGCGGCGAACACCGGTGACGTCCGCACGGCCGGCCGTCCCCATCGGGCGGCCAGCAGCGCCGGCGATGAACGGGAAGACGTCGTAGACGATGACATCCGGCACGTCCGAGCCGAACGCCTCCTCGGCGGCCCGGAGGATCGCCACGTTCTCCCGGACGTAGACGAGGTGAAGCTGCTCTTCGGCGTCCTCGCGGCCGATCACGTCGGGAACGTGGAAGGTCTCGAACTCGGAGCGATATGGGACGAAACGGACGCCGGCCTCTTCGATGGCGTCCCGGAACAGACTGGTGGCCACGAAGCTGACGCGGTGCCCGCGTCCGGCCAACTCGGCCGCGACCCCGAGGGCCGGATAGACGTGCCCGTATCCTTGCACGCTGATGAAGAGAACGTGACAAGGCCGCATGGTCGCACTCCTCGGATCGATGACGATCGGACGCCCGGCGGGTGGTGACGGATCGCGGAGACCGCCGGTTCAGCCGCGCACGGCGGCCAGGTCCATGGCCCGGAAGCCCCGCTCGGCGAAGTCGCAGTACCAGAGCCGGCGCCCGTCCCAGGTCAGCCCGGTGGGATGGCCGACGACGGCGGTCCTGCCGAGATGCGCGCCGGTCTCGGGGTCCATGGCGTAGAGCATGGCGTCGAAACTGGCGTAGACAATGACCCCGTCCGCGTACGTCAGGCCGGAGGGGGCCTCGCCGAGCGCAGGGAACTCCCGCTGGACCGTCATGGTCGCGTAATCCCGCAGTTGCACCACCGTCGGGTCGCGGAGGTACAGCCACACTCCCTCAGGCCCGAACTCGGCCCCGGTGAGGCGGCCGCTGGAGGGAAGGACCGCCTTCTCACCGGTGACCTCGCCGGTCTCCGGGTCGATGAGCACGAGCCGTTTCGGCCGGCCGCCGACCTGGCAGAGCAGCCGCCCGTCGTAGGCCAGGTCCGCGCGTACGTGCGGGCAGTCGATCCGGCGCGTCAGGGTGCCGTCCGACGGGTCCACGGCGAAGATGCTCCCGGCCTCCTGGTCCGAGTGCCACAGGCGCTCTCCGTCCCAGGTGAGACCGCACATGTACGATCCTGGGCCCGGCAGGGTTGCCAGGACTCGGCCCACGGCGGGGTCCGGCGAGGTCATGTCCATCCCTCCGATCGGTCCGTGCGAACGGCGTGGTCGAGGGGGCGCGCGACGGGCACGTCCCCGTGTGGTGCTCCGTCCGCCTCGTTGCCGGGCGGCTCCAGCCACCAGGCGTTCCGCCGGGCCCATGCGACCGTCCTCGCCAGGCCGTCGGGCAGCGTCGTGGTCCAGCGCCATCCGAGCAGGCCGAAGGCCCGTGAGACGTCCGGGACGCGGCGGGGGATGTCCTCGTATCCGTCACCGAGCGCCGTCCGGGTTTCGACGGCGACCGGTGGCGGCCCGTTTCCGGCCAGCCGGGCGGCGAGCGACACGGCGTCGGCGATGGAGGTCTCCACGTCGCTGCCGACGTTGACGCACAGGCCGTCGGCCGCGGTGCGCGCACCGGCGCGCACGGTCGCGTCGACGGCGTCGTCGACGAAAGTGAAGCACCGTGTCTGCGCGCCGCCGTCGTACAGCAGTGGCGGGAGCCCGCGCAGCACCCGGTGCACCGTGTTGCTGAGCACGTACGCCGGGCGCTGGCGCGGACCGTACACATTGAAGTAGCGCACGATCGAGGCCCGCAGGCCGCGGCCGTGCGCGTACGCGAGGGCCATGTGCTCGGCGACGGCCTTGCTCGAGGAGTACGACCAGCGCCGCGCCGCCGTGCTGCCGAGCACACGATCGGCATCCTCCGGCCACGGCGCGCGGGGGTTCTTGCCGTAGATCTCGCTGGTGCTGGCGAGGACCACCTTGCTCCCGGCGCGCAGCGCGCACCCGAGCACGTTGCGGGTTCCGGTGACCGTGACGTCGATGACGTCGAGGGGGTCACCGAGGTAGCGGTCGACCCCGACCATGGCGGACAGGTGGTAGACGGTGTCGACACCAGGCCCGACGACCGCGCCGAGCGCCGAGGCGTCGCGTACGTCGGCCGCGACGTGGCGGACGCGGCCCGGCGGGCACCGCAGGTCGGGCGGCGGCGGGGCGAGATCATAAACGATCACTTCGTCCCCGCGCCGGGCGAGGCGTTCGACGAGATGACTTCCGACGAAGCCGTGGCCGCCGGTGACCACCGTCTTCCGCGCGGTCACCGGCCGACTCCGCGATGGCGGAAGCCCAGCTCGCGCAGCCGCCGGACCGTCCCGGCCGGATGCTGCCCGCGCCCGTCGAAGATCAGGCAGGGCATCGCCACCAGCCGTCGCAGGCGTTCGGGATCGATGCCGCCGAACGCCCGGTGACCGGCGAGTACGGCGACGCAGTCGGCGCCCGCCACCGCCTCATCGAGGCTTCCGGCGGGGGACTGGCCGAACTCGGCGCGGATCTGGGCCGGATCGGCCAGCGGGTCGAAGAGGCGGACCCGCGCCCCGGAGGAGCGCAGCGCCCGTACGACGGGCAGGACCGGGGTGTTGCGCAGGTCGCCGGTCTCGTTCTTGAACGCGACGCCGAGCAGGGCGACCGTTGCGGATCCGAGGTCCTTGCCCATCTTGGCCAGCTCGTCCCGGATCACCTCGTAGGCGTACTCGGGCATCAGGTCGTTGACCTGGCGTGCGGTCTCCACCGTGCGCAGGCGCACGCCCCGGTCCTCGGCCGCTCGCCAGGTCATCCAGGGGTCCTTGGTCAGGCAGGCGCCGCCGACGCCGACGCCGGGCCGCAGGATGTTGACGTGGCCGTCCCCCTTCGGCAGCGAGTTGGAGGCGGCGATGACGTCCAGCACGTCCGCCTCGAACAGCGCGCAGAACCGGGCCAGCTCGTTGGCCATCGCGACGTTCGCGTCGATCCACCAGTTGGTCGCCAGCTTAACGATCTCCGCTACGTCGGCGGTCGGCACCGTGTGGACGGGCACGCCGACAGCGGTCTGCCAGAATCGGGCCGCCGCGGCGGTGCTGTCCGCGTCGTACCCGCCGACCACCACGGCCAGCTTCCGGAGCTGGGCCAGCGCGTCGCCTTCGGCCAGCCGTTCCGGGCAGTACGCCAGGCCGAAGTCCTCGCCCGCCCGCAGGCCGCCGCTCTCCAGCAGGGGCGCCACGAGTGTGCGCGTCGTCCCCGGCACGACCGTGCTCTTCACGATGACGAGCTGGCCGGGACGGAGACGGGTGGCGAGCCGCCGGCACGCGTCCTCGAGCTGGCCGGTGAGCAGCACGCCGTGGTCGTCCACCGGCGTGCCGACCGTGATGAGCACGACGTCCGCCGTGTGCGCGGCGTCGTAGTCGGTGGTGACGGACAGGCGCGGCGAACCGGCCAGCCGCCGTACGGCGTCGGCCAGGCCGGGTTCAGGGACTCCGCACCGGGCGTCCCGCATGCCGTCGATGAGCGCGTCGTCGTTGTCGATGCCGACAACCGTCATCCCGTGTTCGGCGAGGGTGATCCCGATGCACGTGCCGATGTACCCGAATCCCGCGATCGCGACCGTCGGTCGTTGCGAATCAGACAAGAATCGCACGGTCACCTTCCTTGCCGCGGGTTCCTGGCTCTGCTGATACCCAAGCAAAGATGGTACATGAATCTAAAGTCTGAAACATGGCCTAGTGTCGGCGCGCGTCGGATCTTCGCTGACCCAGAGCGAATAGTCGGAGGTGGCGGCGTCGGGCCCGGCATCTCTAAGTAGAAGAAGAGATAGTAAATCGGATCCGCTCCCACTAGAGTGGGGGACCGCGTCGCCAAGACCGACGGCGGGTCGGTGAGCCAGGCCGACCGGCCAGCAGCGAGGGGAGGCGCGATGGCTTCGGTCCCACCACCGCGGCCCGGATCGGCCGACGACCTGTGGCGCGCCCTGGTGCGCCCGGCGCGACCGCCGGCGGCCGGTGCGCTGTCCGCGGTACGCGCGTTCGCGTGGCGTGGCCTGACGAAGATCAGGCACAACCCCGACCAACTGGCCGACGCGGTGATCTTTCCGATCATGTTCATGCTGCTGTTCACGTACGTGTTCGGGGGCGCGATCGCCGGCTCCCCGCGCGGCTTCCTCCAGTTCTTCCTGCCGGGCATACTCGTCATGGCGGCGCTGATGACCAGCATGTACGTCGGTTTCACCCTCAACGTCGACCTCGCCCGGGGCGGCCTCGCGCGGTTCCGCGCGCTGCCGGTCTGGCGACCGTCCCCACTCGTCGGCGCGATCCTCGCGTCGGCGGTACGCGGCCTCACCGGCACGGTGGTCTGCCTGCTCGCCGGCGTAGCGCTGGGATTCCGGCCCCATGGCGGCCTCGTCGGCGTGCTGTTGGCGTTGGCGTTGCTCCAGGTGTTCGCGTTCAGCCTGGCCTGGATCTGGACCCTGCTGGGCGTCGCGCTCCCGACCCCGGCCACCGCGCAGAGCCTGATGTTCGCGCTGAACTCGGTCCTGCTGACGGCCAGCGACTTTCTCGCGCCCGAGCGGACCATGCCCGCCTGGCTCCGGAGGCTGGTCGGCCTGAACCCCGTGACCCACGCGATGAGAGCCGTACGCGGGCTCATGGCGGGCACCGCGACGGCCGATCAGATCGGCTCGGCGCTGGTGGCGTGCGCGGTGCTCGTCGTGGCGTTCGCCCCGCCCGCGGTCCACCTCTACCACCGTGAGCGGTAGCGGCGGACGGCCACGGACCTTCGATGATCGGACCCACCGACGGACGGAGAGGAGGATGAGCGCCGCCCCACCGCCCCGGCCACCGGAGACGGAACGGGATCTCCGCGACGTGCTGCGGGGCCCGGCCCGCCCGCCGAAGGCGGGGCCGCTCTCGGCCTCCCTGACGTTCGGATGGCGGACGCTGCGGAAGGTCCGGCATGCCCCGGACCAGCTTTCGGGCGCCGTGATCATGCCGACCATGTTGACCGTGCTCTTCACCTACCTGCTCGGCGGCGCCATCGCCGGATCCGCAGGCGGTTATCTGCAGTACCTGCTGCCGGGGATCATCGTGCTCGCGGTCGTCCTGGCGACCGCCCAGACCGGGATCACACTGAACCTCGACCTCACCACCGGAGCGTTCGACCGGTTCCGCGTCCTGCCGATCTGGCGTCCGTCGGTGCTCCTCGGCGCGATGTGCGGGGACGTCTTCCGATACCTGACCGCCTCGGTGCTGCCGCTTGGGATCGGGCTCGCCTTGGGCTTCCGGCCGCACGGCGGCCCCGTCGGCGTGCTCCTGGCGCTGCTGTTCCTCCAGGCGTTCGCCTTCAGCCTCGCCTGGATCTGGACCGCGCTGGCGATGCTGGTGAAGACGCCGGCGACGGCGCAGATGCTGAGCGCGATGGGGCAGTTCGTGCTCGCCTTCGGCGCAAACGTCTTCGTGCCCACGCGGACGATGCCGGGATGGCTCCAGGCGTTTACCGGGGTCAACCCGGTGACGCGCGCGGCGACGGCGGTACGCGGGCTGATGGAGGGCACGGCGACGGCCGGCTTGGTCCCGCCCTTCTCGCCTGCGCGGCGGTGGTCGCCGTCTTCGCTCCGCTCACCGCGTACGGATACGACCGGCTCCGGCGGTGACCCCGCACCGGGTCCGGCGGCCGCCGTCAGTCACTCGAGGCCAGGTCACGGACGCGTTCGAGGTAGCCCTCGATGCCGTCCGCCGCCTCGGCGGGCCCGGTCTCGTGCCGCACCCGCCGCTGCATCTCCCGCAGGTGCCGGGTCATCGCCGTGTCCGCGGAAACCTCCTGGATCGCCCGCCGCAGGCGCACGGCGTCATAGCCGTCGCTGGAGATCATGCGCCCGAGTCCGAGCTCGACCACGCGTTCGGCGATCGGCCTGACCTCGGGGGAGTGGGGTACGGCCACGATCGGGCGTGCCCAGTACAGCGACTGCATGACCGTGCCGAAGCCGGCGTTGGTCACGCACGCCTGCGCGTGCTCGAGCACCGCCATGTGCGGCACCCAGCGATGCGCCTCCACGTTCGGCGGGAGCGGGCGGAGTCCTTCGAGGTCGACCCACTGGCCGACCGACATCACGGTGTGCCAGGGCATCCCGGCTGACGCCTCCGCGCAGGCGCGGAAGAACTCCGGATGGTTGTTGATGCCGGTGCCCAGCGTGACCAGCACCACGGGTCGTCCGTCAGCCGGCGGTGTCCACGCGCCGGCGTGGTCTTCCGCGTCGAGGCACGGCCCGACGAACAGGAAACGCTCGTCGAAGGTCTCGTCGGCGATCTGGAACTCACGCGGGATGAACACGATGTTGAGGTCTTCTATGGTCGTCTCGAACTCCGGGACGGGAGCCTCGACGCCGTACTCGCGGAGTAGCGCGCCCATCTCGGTGACGAACTGTTCGGTCACCGAGAACGTCGAGGCGTCGAGCGTCGCCTTCATGTAGGAGAAGTGCTCGTTGTCGGCGAAGTTCGGGTAGAGCCGCGCGGCCGGCCGTGCCCAGCGGCGGGCCAGCAGCTTGCCGGCGATGAAGGGGAACGTGTCGTAGGCGACGAGGTCCGGCGGATCCTCATCGAGCGCCGCCTCAGCGGCCCGCAGGATCGAGACGTTCTCGTCGAGGTACAGCATGTGCGCGCGGTTTCCGTCACCTCCTTCGGCGAAGACCTGGGTGGCGTCGACCCGGGTCAGTATGGAGTCGTAGTGGATCACTCCGGCGCCGGACGGGGTGATGACCGGCGCCAGATCTTTCGATGTCAGGTATGTGACACGGTGGCCGCGTCGGACCAACTCGGCGGCCGCCGGCAGCGAGTAGTTGACATGACCGATGGCGGCGATGCCGACGATGAGGATGTGCGCGCCCATTGCCCGTGCCCTCCGTGAGATTGACTACTATGTTAACTTAAAGTTATGGCCGGTCAATTTCCACTGCCGCAGGACGGCTGAGCCGCGATCGCGACACCGGGAGGAAGCCGATGGCCTGGCTGGTGACCGGGGCGAGCGGCCTGCTCGGCACCGAGGTGGTGAGCAGGCTGAGATCGTCTGGGGCCGACGTGGTCGCCCTCTCCCGTGCCGACCTCGACATCCGTGACGAGGGCGCCGTACGCGAGACGCTCCGGCGCCGCCGTCCCCACGTCGTCGTCAACTGCGCTGCGTGGACGGCTGTGGACGACGCCGAGTACGAGGAGGACGGCGCCACGGCGGTGAACGGCACGGCGGTCGGGAACCTCGTCCGGAGCGCCGCGCGGATCCGGGCGCGGCTGATCCACGTGTCGACCGACGCCGTGTTCGACGGTGCCGCGTCGGTTCCCTATGCCGAAGATGCCACCCCGGCCCCGGTGAACGCGTACGGGCGCAGCAAGCTGGCCGGTGAGCGCGCGGTCCTCGAGGGGCCCGGGCAGTACGGATATGTCGTCCGGACCGCATGGCTCTACGGTGCCCGGGGGCGCGACTTCGTGCGCACCATGATCCGGATCGCCGCGGGCCACGGCGCCGTCGACGTGGTCGCCGATCAGTGGGGGCAGCCCACGTGGGTGGCCGACGTCGCCGAGCGCATCCTGTTGCTCGGCGGCGGAGACGCGCCCGGTGGCGTGTACCACGCCACCAACGCCGGGCAGACCAGCAGGTGGGGGCTGGCGAGAGAGGTGTTCCTGCGGCTCGGCGCCGACCCCGGCCGCGTGCGCGCGGTGTCCGGTGCGGACCTGGCCCGGCCGGCGTGCAGGGGCGCGTACACGGTGCTCGGCCACGCCCGGTGGGCCGCTGCGGGAATCCCGCCGCCGCGCCACTGGCGGGCGGCGCTGAGCGCGGCATGGCCGGATCTTCGCGCCGCCACTGACGAGATTGAACTTTAAAATGATATAGTAACGTTCGCCGGGCTCGGCGAACGGGAGGAGATCGGATGCCGTCATCGCAGATCGACCCGCAGGCCGTCAAGAACGCTCAACGCGTCAACTGGGACGCGATCAGCGTCGGATGGGAGACCACGCTCGAGGCGTTCGAGCGCAGCGCGGCCGCGGTCACCGAACGTCTGCTGGCCCTGGGCGGCGTGCGCTCCGGACAGTCGGTCCTCGACGTCGCGACCGGCCTGGGCGAGCCCGCCCTGACCGCCGCCAGGGCCGTCGGCCGCGACGGCAGGGTCGTCGGGGTCGACATCTCACCGTCGATGATCGAGGCCGCGCGACGTCGCGCCGGGAACATCGGGAACGTCGAGTACCGCCTGGGCGACGTGGAGTCGGTCGACTTGCCCGACGGTTCCTTCGACGTCGTCCTGAGCCGGTGGGGTCTGATGTTCGCGGTGGACCACGTCGCCGCCTTCCGCGAGATGCGACGCCTGCTCGTCCCCGGCGGAGTACTCGCAGCATCCGTGTGGGGGCCGTCGGAGACGGCTCCGGCGATGTCGCTGGGCTACACGGTACTGAGCGAACGGCTCGGACTGCCCGCTCCGCCCCCTGGTCTGCCGGGGCCTTTCAGCATGTCCGACCCGGCGCGGCTGATCGACGACGCGGTCGCCGCAGGGTTCGCCCACATGTCGGTGAACGAGTTCGACGTGCCCTTCCGCTTCGGATCCGTCGAGGAGTACGTCGGGTTCAACCAGGCGGTCACGCCGCCCCTACTGCTGGACCGCCTCCGCGACGTCGGCGACCCCGATCCGTGGCAGCAGCTCGCCGAGGCGGTGGGGCGCTACCGGTCCGACGACGGCGGCCTGTCACTGCCGTCGACCACCCTGTGCCTCCGGGCCGTCGCGCCGAAGGCCTGACCGGCCCCGGTCCGGTGCGCGCGGAGAGGAATCGGCCCGTGCGGTCCACGCACGCGCGGACCGTCGCCGCGGTCGTACTCGCCGGAGGCTCCGGCAACCGCCTGCGACCGCTGACGGACCGTTCCAACAAACACCTGCTCCCGGTTGGCGGCGAGCCCCTCGTCGTCCGGGCCGTACGGCAACTGGTGGCCGCGGGCGTCCGCGATGTGCTGGTCGTCATCGACGACCGGCACGCCGGCGCGTTCATGGGCGCGCTGGAGGACGGGGCCGCGCTCGGGCTGCGCAGCCTGGCCTACGCCTGGCAGCCGCCGGGGGGCGGCGGGATGCCTACCGCGATCGGCGCGGCGGAGCACCGACTCTGCGCCGAGAAGTTCCTCGTGGCATGCGGCGACGTGCTGACCGACGCCGACCTCGGCCCCGTCATCGACGACTTCCTCGCCCAGACCGACGGCGCGCGGATGACGGCGGTGCGCACGGCGGACACCGCCGGGTACAGCCCGCTGGTCACCCGCGGCGCCGGCGTCGCCGGGATCCTCGACAAGGATTCGCGCCGTCACCTGCCGGGCCTGGTCGACCTGGGCTTCTACCTCTATCACCACGACGTCTTCGAGGTGATCCAGAAGCTTCCCGTGTCGGCCCGCGGCGAGACCGAGATCTGGGACCTCAACCGCGTCTATGCGGAGCGCGGGCTCCTGGAGTTCTCGGAGGTGTCCGGCTGGTGGGCCGACGTGGGCGCGAGCGTCGACGTCTACATGGAGGTGAAACGCCGGTATGGCGGATGACGAAGGACCGGTCGAGTTCCTCATCCTCGGCGCGGGCTTCGCCGGCCTCGGCGCCGGCGTCGAGGCCGCACGCCGCGGCCGCGACAGCCTGATCCTGGAGGCCGCGGCGGAACCGGGCGGGCTGTGCCGGAGCACCACCGTGCACGGATGCGTCTTCGACCACGGGCCCAAGGTGCTGCTGCCGGGTACCCCCGATCCCGGCATCGCCGCAGAGCTGCTCGGGCATCTCGACGGCGGCTACGACAGCTACTCGATGCGCCAGCAGACCTACCTGACCGGCGTCGGCCTTGTCGGGTTCCCGGTCCAGCGGTATCTCGTGGACCTGCCCGCCGGCGAATGCCTGCAGATCCTGGCGGACCTGCCGGCCGGCGATCCGGCTCCCGAGGACCTCACCTGCTACCGCGACTGGCTGCTGCACACGTACGGCCGGCGGCTCTGCGAGACGGTGCTCTTCCCCTACGAGGAGAAGAAATGGCAGGCACCGCTCGACTCGATGGACTACGAGTGGGCGCGGAACCGTCGCCAAGAGACCCGTGCGGACATCATCGAAGGGGCGACGAGGAGGCTTCCACCGAACGGTCGTTACTATTACCCGCTGCGCGGCGGGATCTCGGTGCTGAGCGAGTCCCTGGCCCATCGGGCCGGGCCGATCCGGTATCACGCCGAGGTGACGGAGATACGCGAGGCGGAAAGGTACGTCGTCGCCGGCGGCGTCCGGTACCGCTACGAGCATCTGATCTCGACGCTGCCGCTCGACCGTGCCCTCGCGATGGGGCACGAGGCGGACCGCGCGTTCGTCGACGCGGCCACCGACGTTCTGCGGTGGCTCGCCGTCAGGGTCTTCAACCTCGTCTTCGCCGGAGACACCGACATCGACGGCACCGCGATCAGCTTTCCCGACCCGGACATACCGTTCCGCAGGCTGTGCGTCCTGCAGAACCTCTGTCCCGCGCTCGCCAGGAAGGGGATGACACCGCTGTCCGTGGAGACGTCGCTGCATCCGAGCGAACCGGCTCCGGACGAGGCCGCCCAGCTCGACGCCGCCCTGGGTGCCATCGCCCGCCTGCCGTTCCTGTCCGAGCTCGGCGAGCTGCTCGGCCATCAGGTACTCACGCTCGACTACGCCTACCCGCGGCAACGGCGGCGTCTCGACGAAACCGTACGGGCCGTACACGCATTTCATCGCACATACGATATTCACCATTGCGGCCGTGGCGGCAATTTCGACTACTGCAATAGCGACGCAGCCTATGCGCAGGGAAAACGGGTGGTCGCGCGTCTCATCGACGAGCGGCCGGAGTCGGCCGTTCGGCCGCGATCATCGATGCGGATCCGGCGTTAGGTACTCGTGTGAAAGACATCATTCGGCGGGTCGACCGCTGCCGCGTGTGCGGGATGAACGACTGGTTCGACGTCATTTCTCTGGGGCCGATGCCGCTGGCCAACGACTTTCGTGCGCCCACAGAAGCCGCCGAGGCGGTGCCACGGTATCCCCTGGATGTCATCGTGTGCCGCGGATGCCGACTGATGTGCCTGCGTCACGTCGTCGACCCCAATGAGCTCTTCAAGAATTACGTCTATACGTCGTCCGATTCGCTCACAGTGCGGACGCACACACGTCACCTTACCGAGCTGTGCATCCGGCGATTCGGCCTGCGGCCCGGGTCGTTCGTCGTCGAACTCGGCAGCAACACCGGAACTCAGCTCGATCTCTTCCGCGCCGCCGGAATGCGCGTTCTGGGAGTCGACCCGGCACGGAACCTGGCCGACATCGCCGGGCGCCGCGGGATCGAGACGCTGCCGGAGTTCTTCGGCGGGGACGTCGCCCGGCGCGTCAGGCAGGATTACGGCGCCGCGCGGCTGGTCCTGGGCCGGCACGTGTTCGCGCACATCGCGGATCTCGATGACGTGCTCGACGGCGTCAAGACGCTGCTCGATCCGTCCGGCGTCTTCGCGATCGAGGTGCCGTACCTGCTGGACCTGCTGACGGGGAACCAGTTCGACACGATTTACCACGAGCATCTGTCGTACTTCTCGGTCGGTACTCTTTGCATCTTGTTCCATCGGCACGGGTTGCGGGTCGTGGACGTCGAGCGTGCGGGCGTGCATGGTGGGTCCATCGTGGTGTTCGCCCGGCCCGCGAACGGCGACGGACCGGTCGCCCCACGTGTGGCGGACCTGCTGGCTCTGGAAGGCCGGACCAGACTCACCGACCTGTCCACATACCACGCGTTCGCCCGGCGGGTCCGGCGGGCGAGGGAGTCACTCGGCGAACTCGTACGGGAGCGGGTGACCGGTGGCAGCGTCGTGGCCGGCGACGGCGCACCGGCCAAAGGCGCGATCATGGTCAACGCATGTCACCTCGGCGGCGACCATCTCGCCTTCTGCCATGACACGACACCGTTCAAGCAGGGCCGGCTGCTGCCCGGCACGACGATTCCCGTCTGGTCTCCGGAACGGGCACGCCGGCGGCCGCCCGACTACTACCTGCTCCTCGCCTGGAACTACGCGGAGGAGATTCTTCGCCGGGAGACCCGCTACCTCCACGGCGGGGGACGTTTCATCATCCCCCTTCCGGAGCCCCGGATCGTCTCCGCCGATTCGGGTAAGGCCGTGTGCTCCTGACATGCCCGGCTGACCACGCCGACATCCGGGTTCCGCGCGTGGTTCGCGCGTCATGCGCTCCGGAATATACTTGTAAAGTTGGCAGCGAGGAGGGCGTCCCGACGTGAAGCATCAGCGCCGCAACTACGGGCAGTACTGCGGCCTCGCGGGCGCGCTCGACATCGTCGGCGAGCGCTGGACGCTACTGATCATCCGCGAGCTGCTCACCGGCCCCTGCCGGTACAACGAGTTGCTGGTCAACCTGCCCGGAATCGGCACCAATCTGCTCGCCGACCGGCTGAAGTTCCTGACCGAGGTCGGCGTCATCCGCCAGCGGCCCCGTGAAGGTTCCAGGGTCCGGATGTACGAGCTGACCGACCAGGGGGAGGGGCTTCGCAACGCGGTACTCTCGCTGGCGCGCTGGGGCCTGGGCACGCTCCCGATGCCCCAAGCCGAGGACATCGTGCGTCCCCGGTGGGCGGTTCTGGCGATCGAGGCGATGGCCGATCCCGCCTGGACCGGTCCCGACGAGCAGTACGAGTTCCGCATCGATGACGAGGCGTTTCACGTCAAGGTGGAGGACGGTCGGGTCTCGGTGGCGCATGGCAAGGCGACCACCGAACCGGCCCTTGTCGTCCATACCGACGCCGTGACGTTCGTGGAGATCGGAGCGGGTCGCCTGGATCCGCTCGAGGCGACGCTCACCAGGCGCCTCGTCATGGACGGCGATGAGGATGCGATGCTGCGCTGCTCCCGGCTGCTGGGCCTGGTGGCCTGACGGCCGGTCCCGGCCTGCCTGTGGATCCTTCGATCTACGCCCTTGACTACACATTACTGAAGTCCTCTAATAGGGCATAACCAGGCTACGCCATTTCGTACCTAAAGCTTACTTCTTGAGGGCTGCCACACTCACCGAGAGGTCGTGCACGGTGACTGAGAGCGCATCAGCGGTGAGGCGTTCGTCCATCCGTGACAGCGCCCGGACGCGAGGTCCGGAACGCCACGAGCGCTGCCGCCCCGGTGATCCGTGAGGGTCGCATCGCGTAACGGTGAGCCGTTGCACCGGTGGTCCTCCGCTCGTCCCGCCCTTGTGCATTATCACCTTTACTCATGGCAAATATGTCCTTGACGGCCTCGCCGATCCTCGTCTTTACTGCTGCCGACCAGCCCATGTTCCGATTGGATAGGGAACATCGTGAAACTGCCCGAGATGGCGACTACCTTTCACGCAGGCCGGCACTGTCGCACATCCATGCCGGGAGGCATGGCGTCCCTGCCCGTACCCTCGTCGGTCGGCGCGTCGGCAACCCCTCGGGCGGGCGAAGCGCCGGCGCCGGGCGGGTGCGCTCGGTGAGCGGTGAGGCGCACGCCGCCGCGCGCGCCAATCTCAGTGCGGGCAGGCTCTCGTCCTACGGGTTCGCCGTGGAGGCCACGATGGGACAGCGGCCGATGCGCTACCTGATCGGGCGGCGGATCGCCAAGGGGACGGCCGTTACCGGACTGTTCGTCGTCGAACCCGACAGTCTGTCGGGCACCCACGTCTGGATCACCGAGAACCACGCTCGTCGGGAGTGCTGTGTTCAGACCTACGTCCCCACCATGAGGACGTCGGTGCGCCTGGTCGAGCGCTACGTCTTCGCCTGTCTTCCGCTGACCGACATCGGCTACCTCGACCTCATGGCATGGCGCTACCCCGGGCTGGACGTCGTGCCGGCGGACATCGAGGTGGACATGTCCTGGAGCCGGTGGCGCTCAGCGGAGTCCCGTTGTTACCTCGGCCCGGGCAGCACGCCGGGACTTACCGTGACCGAGGCCACCGATTCCGGCACCGGAGTGGTCGTCGCACGTGTCGTCGAGCGGCGTCGCGAGCAGTTCCGGCGCTGGGAGGTCCTGGAGCTGGGCGACGATGACATCGACGGCCTGCCCAAGCGGATCAGGGTCTCGCGTCCACAGACCGGCCGATGGACGGAGTTCCACCGCGACGGCGAGCCCCTTCCTCTTCCGGAGGAGGCGTTCGACGGTGATCCCAGGTGCCTGCGCGCCGAGCTCGAACACCAGTGTCCTGGAAGGGTGTGCTGACATGGCCGGGCACGCCCGCCGAGCTTCGCATACTCCTCAGGGCCGTAGGCCGGATCGTCTGGATGGCCCCGCCGACCCTGGCGCGGCTGATGTTGATCATGTTAACGACCCGGCGGCGGCACCGTGGCGAGCGTGCCGCCGCCGAGTTCGCGCGGCTTCTCGAACGGCTCGCCGGTGCGTTCGTCAAGGCGGGACAGCTTCTGGCGACACGCGTCGACCTGGTGGGGGAGACGCTCGCCGGAGCCCTCGGCCGGCTACACGACAGCGTTGAGCCTATGAACTCCGGGGAGGCACTTCGCACGGCGCGCACCGGGCTCGGCCGGGTTCCGCCGGCGTTCGTCCGTGGCCTCCGCAGGCCTCCGGCGGCGAGCGGTTCCATCGCGTGCGTCTACCGAGTCGAACTGGACGGCCGGGCCGTCGCGGTGAAGGTCCGCCGCCCGAACGCAGAGGCCTTGATCACGGCGGACATGGCCTTAATGCGCCGTATTGCGAGCCTGGCTGCACGACTTCCCGCCTTCCGCGGGTTGCCGCTCGTGGAGATCGTCGAGCAGATCGCCGACAGCCTGGAGGCGCAGCTCGACTTCACGGCCGAGGCGGCCAGCCTCCGGCGGCTGCACGACAACCTCGCGTCCACGCCGGGCGTGGTCATCCCGGACGTGATCCCCGAACTGTGCGGCGAGGGCATCATCACCATGGAATTCATCGAGGGTCTCGGCCGCACGTCGATCGACTCCCTGCCCGAAGACGTCCGTAGGGCGGAGGTGGCCACCCTGGTGCGCGCCGTCTACCGGATGCTGTTCGTCGAGGGCCTCATCCATGTCGACCTGCACCAGGGGAACGTCTACTTCATGCCAGACGGCAGGGTGGTGGTGCTGGACGCCGGCTTCGTCTTCCAGATGAGCCCGATGGCACACCGCAAGTTCACCGAGTTCTTCGGGGGCATGATCCGCGGAGACGGCGAGGCGTGCGCCGACATCCTGCTGTCGACCGTGCGACGCGTCGACACGGGAGCGGACGTGCGGTGGTTCCGGGTCGGCGTCGCCGAACTCGTCGCGCGCAACGCCGGCGTGGCGGTCGAGGACTTCAACCTTCCCAGCTTCTGTGTCGCCCTCTTTGATCTACAACGACGGCATGGCCTGTACGCGGAGCCGGAGTTCGTGTTTCCCCTCCTGTGCCTCCTGACCCTCGAAGGAACGATCCAGCGTTACCACCCGCAGTTCGACTTCCAGATGGAAGCCGCTCCTTATGTGATGCATGGACTTCTTCTCTCGGGCGATCCATGACCCTAGCCCAAAGGTTTCGTCGGTGACATCAACTATTGTCAGGAGGTAGGTTTTTATTGCTTGTAGGCCAGTCGGTAGGTCGGCTGAAAATCTCTTCGCTCGCCATGAAGGATTCCTGTGCGTCGACTACTGAGCGGCTATTGTAATAGTAATTACACTGACTCGATGCAGCGGCCTGCCAGCGCCTCTGAACAGCGTGGACACGAGACTCGACGAGATCATCGGTGACCTCCGCGCAGCCTGGTCGGCCGCGTCGTCCGCCGCGCACTTTCGCGATTCATCGGCACCCTTTGTCGACGTTTGAGAACGTTTCCGAAAGTCACGCGGCGAGTCTCCGCAGCGTACCGCTGGTGCGGTGCGCAATCTGTCGTGCGGAGTTCATTCATGCGTATGACGTGCGCGGGCCCGACACTTGATGTCCGGCCTGCATATCCTGCATTGACTATCCTGCGGAAGCTGATTAGTTTCAGGCGTATCGTGCTGTTTGGGGGTTCCGCGCATGATTTTTTTGTTCCCGATATATCCGGCTGCACTGGACTTCCCGGCGCTCCCGCACCGGCTGCGCGGCTTCACCTTCGAAGGAACGGTGATGAGCACCATCATCCTCGATCTGATCACCGTTTCCCGGCGCCGCCCCGTCAGGTCGCAGCTTAAGAAGTTCCTGCGCCACGTGTCCGCCCCGGGCGCGATGCCGGCCGGCATCCAGGAGACGAGGGGGACATCGTGAGCGATCCCGTGGCTGCGCACGACGCCATCGCCATCGTCGGCGTAGGTTGCCGGTACCCGGACGCCGACGATCCCGACCAGCTCTGGGAGACGGTGCTGGCCCGGCGCCAGGCGTTCCGTCCGCTGCCACGTGTGCGCCTGGACCTCGCCGACTACGGCCCATCCGCCGACGCGGGCTCCGACTCCACCTACGCGCGATACGCGGGCGTGCTGGACGGATGGTCGTTCGACCGAACCCGCTTCCGCGTGCCGGGCCCAACGTACCGTGTCACGGACCTGACGCACTGGCTGGCCCTGGACGTGGCCGCCGCGACCCTGGCCTCGGCCGGTTTTCCGGGCGCCCGCGGGCTGAACGGCGATCGTGCCGGCGTGATCTTGGGCAACACCATGAACGGCGAGTTCAGCCGTGCCGCGTTGATGCGGCTGCGCTGGCCGTATGTGCGGCGGATCCTGCAGGGCACGCTCGGCGGCCTCGACCTGGAGGCCGATGCACTCGCCGAACTGCTGCGCCAGGTGGAAAAGGCCTACAAGGAGCCGTTTCCCGAACCAACCGACGAGAGCCTCGTCGGGGGCCTCGCGAACGCGGTGGCCGGACGCATCTGCAACCACTTCGACCTGCGCGGCGTCGGCTATACGGTCGACGGAGCGTGTTCATCGTCGCTGCTGGCGGTGACGACGGCCTGCACCGCGCTGACCAACGGTGACCTCGACTTCGCCCTCGCCGGCGGCGTCGACCTCAGCCTCGACCCGTTCGAGATGGTGGGCTTCGCCCGGGTCGGGGCCTTGGCGGAGTCGATGATGCGGGTGTACGACGCAGAGCCGACCGGCTTCCTCCCCGGCGAGGGCTGCGGAATGGTCGCGCTCATGCGCGCCAAAGACGCCGCCGCCGAAGGGCTCACGCCGATCGCACTGATCCGGGGATGGGGCGTCTCCTCCGACGGGCAAGGCGGCCTCACCCGGCCCGAGACGTCGGGCCAGTTGCTGGCGCTGCGGCGGGCGTACGCCAGAGCCGGGTTCGGCGCCGAAACCGTCGCGTTGTTCGAGGGGCACGGGACCGGCACCGCAGTCGGCGATCAGGCAGAGCTCGGCACTCTCATCGAGATCCAGGCGGCCCCGCGCAGCGGCCCTCCGGCGGCGCTCGGATCCGTCAAGGCCAACATCGGCCACACCAAGGCCGCAGCCGGGGCGGCCAGTCTCATCAAGGCGACCATGGCGCTGCACCGACAGGTCATCCCGCCGACGACCGGCTGTGAACGCCCGCACCGCCTGCTGCGCCAACCCGGCGTCCCGCTCCGGATCGTCGAGGATGCCGAGACATGGCCGGACGCGCCGCGGCGGGCGGCGGTCAGCTCGATGGGCTTCGGCGGCATCAACGCTCATGTCGTACTGGAGGCGGCGACCGAACATCGGAAGACGCGACTGACGGCAAGGGAACGCCGTACCGTCGGCGGCGACCTCAACTGCGAACTGTTCGCCACCGCTGCCGATACGGCCGCTGATATGGCGGCGTTGCTGGACCGGATGGCGGCACGGGCCGCGACGATGTCCTTCGCCGAGCACACCGACCTCGCGGCCGCGCTCGCCGGCCGAAATGGCCACCGTACGGAGGGGATACGGGTGGCCATCGTGGCCCGCGAGCCGGCCGAGCTGGCCCGACGTGCCGTCCAGGCGCGCGACCTGATCGCAGGGCTGGGCACCCGCACGTTCGCCGCAGCGGCCGGGATCTGGGTGGGACAGGGCTCACCAGGACGCGTCGGCCTGCTGTTCCCCGGTCAGGGTGCACCGGTACCCGGCCGCCCCGGCGCTCTGGGCCTCGTCCTCCCGGAGTGCCGGGACTGTTTCGAGAAGTCCCCGGCGGGCCGGTCTCCGGCCGTCCCCGGCCGGAGACGGAGGCGGTGGACACCGCCGTGGCGCAGCCGGCGATCTTTCGGGCCTCCGTTGCCGGACTCCGCTGGCTGGCACGGCTCGGTGTCACGCCCGTGGCCGCCGCGGGGCACAGCCTCGGCGAGATCACCGCCCTGCACTGGGCCGGCGCGTTAACCGAGCCGGACACCGTGGCCCTGGTCACGGCGCGGGGCCGGATCATGGCCGACGCGGGCGCACACGGAACCGGGATGCTGTCCGTCGCCGCACCGCGCGACGTCGTCGCCTCCCTCATCGTGGGCACCGATCTGGTCACCGCGGCCGATAACGGCGCCGCGCAGGTCGTCGCAGGCACGATCACCGACATCGACCTCGTCGCCGACCGAGCCCAAGCCGCCGGTGTCGTCGCACAGCGGCTGAACGTCAGCCATGCCTTCCACTCACCCGCGGTCGCCCCCGCCGAACCGGCCCTCGCGCACTACCTCGCCGACGTACCCGTCGCAGCCGTCCGCCGCCGCGTCTACTCCACCGTGAGCGGCCGCGAGCTGAACTCCGCCGACGATCTCCGCCGGATGCTCGCCGCACAGGTCACCGGGCCGGTGCGGTTCCGTGAGGCCCTCCAACTGCTGGCCGCCGACTGCGACGTCCTCGTCGAGACGGGCCCCGGACACTCCCTCACGATGATGGCACGGTCCATCACGGACGTGCCGGCCGTCGCACTCGATGTGGGCGCCGAGTCGGCGCTACCCCTGTGCGACGCCACCGGAGCGCTGTTCGCAGCCGGCGCGTGCGACGACCTCACCGTCCTGTTCGCCGGACGCTTCCACCGCCCCTTCGACCTCTGGCGCGACCCGCAGTTCCTCGCCAATCCCTGCGAGAGCGCACCGGGCGCCGACCTGGTTCTTCAGGACGCGTACACGCCTGCCCGGGTAGCCGCCCGCGCCCATCCGCACACCAGCAGCGCGCGCTCGGGCAGCGAGGGTGACGTCGGCGACACATACGCCGCGATGCACGGAGACAACCCGCTCCCGCCCGCCGCGAACAGGGCCGCGGCGGAGAGGGACGGCGCCACGGCCATGGACTCCTGCGACCTGCCCTCCCTCGTCCGCCAGTTGATCGCCGAGGCGGTCGAGCTTCCGCTGGACGCGATCGACGACAGCGAGTTCCTGCTCGGCGACCTGCACCTGAGCTCGCTGCGGGTCGTCCAGCTCACCGTCCAGGCCGCCAAGGCGGCCGGGCGAGCCGCCCCTGCGGGACAGCAGCTAATGACCGAGACCACCGTCGGAACACTGATCGAGACGATCGAGCAGCTGCCGTCGGCCGCGGAAGACAGCGAACGGCTCGAGCGCAGAACCGGCGGAGTCGCCGAATGGCACCGGGTGCTCATTCCGGAGACACGCCCGGCCGACCCGCCCGGCGCACCGCAGCGGCTCGACTGGCGGATTCTTGGAACCGGCTCCCTTCGCGCCTCCATCGAGCCCCGCCTGCAGATCGCCCCCCACACCCAGCCCGCATACCTGGTGTTCCTGCCCGAAGATCCCGACGACGACGCGATCGGCGCACTGCTCGACGGCACCCGCCGGGCCCTGGCCGAGGACGCGCCGCTCACCGTCGTCGACCAGGGCGACACGGCGTCGGGTTTCCTCGGGACGATCGCGCAGGAACATCCCGGTCGGCCGGTGCGGTGGGTGCGGGCCACCACGGATGACCGGGCCGACGTGCTCGCGGACGTACTGGTCACCTCCTGGAACGGTCACGCGGAAGTCGTCGTCGACGAGGCAGGCCACGTCCGCACCACGGCCTATCGCCCCGCCGTCACCCGGGGGACCGGCGCTCCACTGTCGCCCGGGCAGGTACTCCTGGTGACCGGTGGAGGGAAAGGCATCGGATTCCACAGCGCCCTGTTCCTCGCCCGGCGCTGGGGCGTCCGCCTCGGGCTCATCGGCCGCAGCCGGCCAGAAAACGACAAAGAGCTGCATGCCGGCCTGGCGCGGCTACGCGAGGCGGGTGTCAACGTCCACTACGAAGCCGCTGATGTGACCGACGCCGCCACACTGCGCCGCAGCGTCCATCGCATCACTGCGGCGCTCGGCCCGATCGCCGGCATCCTCCACGCCAGCGGGCTCAACCGTCCGGCCCGCTTCGCCGATCTCACCCCGGACGACTTCGCCGGGCACGCCGCGCCCAAGCACCACGCGCTACGGGCGCTGCTGGACGCCGTCGACCGCCCGAAGCTGCGGCTCCTCATCACATACGGTTCGGTGATCGGCCGTTTCGGCCTCCCAGGCGAGGCGCATTACGCACTCGCCAACGGCCGCATGCGCGAGCTCAGCCGGGTTCTGTCCCGCGAACTCCCTGACTGCCGGGTGTGCGACGTGGATTGGACCGTCTGGTCCGGTGCCGGAATGGCTGAGCGACTCGACGTGCTCGACACCCTCGACGCTGAGGGCGTCGTCCCGCTGCCCGCCGAGCGCGGCGTGGAGCTCCTCGCCCAGGTGGCGGAGGCACCGCCCGAGGCACACGCCGTGATCGTGAGCGGACGCCTACCCCAACTCGACCTGGCGGATGGGGCACCAATCGGGGAACACCGCTTCCTGCGGCGCACGCGATCCTGGACGCCCGGCGTCGAACTGGTCGCCGAGACCGAGATCAGCGTGGCGGACGATCCGTATCTTCTGGACCACCGCATCGACGGCGTACTGGTCCTGCCCGCCGTCTGCCTCCTGGAGGCGATGGCACAGGCGGCGGCCGTGATCACCGGAGGGCCCGTCAGGGGAGTGGTGAACACCCGCTTCGACCGCCCGGTGGTCATACCGGACAACGGGCACCGGACCATCCAGGTGTCCGCGCTGACCCGCGAAGACGGCGATGTGGACATCGTCGTGCGCAGTGACGAGACCGGCCTCGCCGTCAGCCACGCCGCAGGTACCGTGACGTGCACCGAAGCCGCCCCGCCCGACGTTCCCGGCGGGGGACAGCGGCCGCCCGCACACGATGGCGGCGCACTGTACGGCCCGCTCTTCTTCCACGGCCCACGATTCCACCGGCTCGGCGCGTACACCCACCTGGAGGCCACCGCCTGCACCGCGGTGCTACGCGGCGACCGGCCCTGGCAGTTCGGGCCCGGACTGCCCAGCGCCCTACGGTTCGGCGATCCAGCACGCAACGACGCCTCCATCCACATAATGCAGGGATGCGTGCCGCATCGGCGGCTTCTGCCGACCGGATGCGCGCGGTTCACGGTGCATCAACGACAGACCGATGGCGGCGACCTCACCCTCCGCGCGATCGAGCGTGGGCATTCCGGCGCCGACCACACCTACGACGTCCTGCTGCAGGACGCCGCCGGGCGGCCGGTTGTCAGCTGGTCGGGGCTGCGGCTGCGCGACGTCGGCCCGCTGCCCGCATCGGGCGGGCGCCCTGCCGCGATCGTCGGCCCCTACGTGAACCGCCACCTGGCGGAGTTGTCGGCGGGCCGGGACGTCAGGCTGGACCTTACGGTGGCCGGCGAGCCCGTAATGACCGCAGCGGGCGGCGACCCGGCGGCCTGCGCATGGGTACCGGACGTCGCGGGGCCGCCAGACCCTCGGTGGGCCTCGTCGATCGCCGAGCTGACGCATCTCTGCGGAGAGTCGGAGCCTCAGATCCACGCACGGCTGCACACCATCTACGCATGCCTGGGCACAAGCGTGCCGCTCAGGGGCCACCGCGTCCACGAGGACGGGTGGATCGTGCTCCGCGCGGACGGCGACGACGTCATCTCGGCCATGTTCGCCATCGACGGCCACCCGCGGCAGCTAGCACTGGCCGTCCTCATCAAGGGGGGGTCATGAGACCGTACTTCGAATACCGCCACCGGGTGACGTTCGCCGACACGAACACGGTGGGCAACGTCTACTTCGCCAACTACGTGATGTGGCAGGGAACCTGCCGGGAGCGGTTCATCGCCGAGAAGGCCCCAGGCGTCGTGGCTCGTCTCAGCGACGACCTGGCGCTGGTCACCGCCTCATGCGCATGCGACTTCATCTCGGAGCTGTACGCCCTCGACCTGGTGTCCGTGCGGATGTCCCTCCGCCGGATCGACGGCAACCGACTGACCATGGACTTCGCCTACTACCGGATCGACGCCGGCCCCGGCCTGCTCGTGGCGCGCGGAGAGCAGACCGTCGCCTTCATGACCCGCGACGAGGACGGGCTCGTCCCCGTGAGCATGCCGGACGAGCTGAGGAAGGCGCTCGATCCCTACACCGAAACCATGAACGGCGGATTAGACACCGCGATGCCCCGGCCGTCCAATGCCTTCCTAAGACGAGAAGAGGTCGCCGGGAACGGCCGCGGCACCTCCCAGACCCCCACCGAGAAGGGACGTGTTCCCTCATGAGATCGCCCGGAGCCATCGCCGTCGAGCCGGCCGCGACGGATCTCCGGTTTCCTGCCACGCGAGCACCGCGGTGCCATCACCAGGAGGTCAGATGCCGCACATCGATCTGGGAAACAACCTGCCGGGCATCCTCGGCCTGTTCCGCTACCGTCCGGAAACGGCGCGCCCGCTCTCCGAACTCGTCGATTTACTGTTGCGCGGGCCGAGCACCCTCACCCGGGGCGAGCGGGAACTGATCGCGACCTACGTGTCGGCCCTGAACGAGTGCGTCTTCTGCACATCCGCGCATGCCGCGTTCGCCGCCGCGCAGCTCCCCGGCGGGCGCACCCTCGTCGAGGAGGTCTGCGCGGATCCGGCCGACGCGCCGGTGTCGGTCAAGCTGAGAGCGCTGCTGCGCATCGCCCGGGCGGTGCAGGAGGGCGGCGCCGCGGTCCGTGGCGAGCACGTCACCGACGCACGCGCGGCCGGCGCGACCGACACGGAGATCCACGACACCGTATTGATCGCGGCGACGTTCTGCCTGGCCAACCGTTATGTCGACGGGCTGGCCACCGATGTTCCCGCGGACCCGGCCGCGTACGAGGATGCCGCTATGCGCCTCGTCGCGCACGGATATGTCGATCAAACCTGACCGCGGACCGACAAGGGGTCCTGCCGGCCCCATCCGGCTGCACTGACTTCGCGGTATCGACATGCCTACTGAAGATCCCCGGTCGGCCGGCGCTCGGATCGCTTTCTGCGTCTCTCCGGATGAGAGGAAACGATGTCTCTCTCAAATGCCCGACTGAGAAAATCAGTTCCCGGTGCCGTCGCGGTGGTCGTGGTCTTGATCCTCTTCCTCGTTGCGCGCCTCCCGGACGCGTCCGGCACTGAACGGGAGCAGATCGCCTCGCGTTACCGGTTCAACGAGATGCCCATCGCGTTGCCTCCCGGTTACCGACCGCGACAGACGGTTCGCAAGGTCAACCCGGCCTACCACCACGTCCGGTCGTGGATCTCATCGGTGGGGGCGTCGATCGCCCTCAACGACCTATGGGGCCGAGGGCGCGCCGACACCATGTGCTTCGTCGATCCGCGCACCGACCAGGTCGTGGTGACCTACGCCCCGACCGCACCGCCTGAGGACAGGTTCACCCCGTTCACCCTCGATCCCAAACCTCTTCCGGTCGACTCGGCCATGGCACCCATGGGCTGCACACCCGGCGACTTCAACGCAGACGGCCGGATGGACCTCATGGTCAATTACTGGGGCCGCACCCCGGTCCTCTTCCTTGCCCGGGCAGACGCCACCACTGTGGCGGCGAACGCGTACGAGCCGGTGGAACTGGTCCCTCAGGTCTCGGTCGACGGGCGTTACCACGGCCCGCGGTGGAACACCAACGCGGTCAGCGTCGGGGACTACGAAGGAATCGGCCATCCGGATATCTTTCTGGCAAATTACTTTCCCGATTCCGACGTGCTTGATCCACATGGCCAGAGCAACGTGGTGATGAACTCGTCGATGTCCGACGCCAAGAACGGCGGCGGCACGCATGTGTTCCGATGGTACGGAGCGACCGCCGGGCCACACCCGACAGCTCATTATGTGGAGGAACACGACGCCGTTCCCTATCGGACCTCGACCGGGTGGACGCTTGCCATTTCGAGCGCGGACCTGACCGGTGACGGCAAGCCAGAGGTCTATGTCGCCAACGACTTCGGCGAGGATCACCTGCTCCACAACGTGTCGACACCCGGTCACATCAAGTTCACCGAAGCAACAGGGAGACGCGGCCCGGCGACTCCCAAGTCATTCGTCCTCGGCCACGATTCATTCAAGGGGATGGGCATCGACTTCGGTGACCTTAACCGCAACGGCAGATTCGACATGGTCGTCAGCAACATCACCGCCGCTCGGGGACTCGAGGAGAGCAACTTCGCCTGGATCAATGAGGCGAAGAGCGAGGCGGACATGAACCGGCGGCTCGCAAGCGGAGTGGCGCCCTTCTCACAGCAGGCTCAGCAATTGGGGCTGGCATGGTCCGGATGGGGCTGGGACGTCAAGATGGGCGACTTCCTGAACGACGGAACGCTTGAGGTACTGCAGGCCGAGGGGTTCGTCAAGGGCAGGATCAACCGCTGGCCCTGGCTGCAGGAACTGGCCATGAGCAACGACTCGATCTACACCAACCCGAAGATGTGGCCGAACGTCCAACCCGGTGATGACATCGCGGGGAGCCAGCCCATGGCTTTCTATTCCCGCCAGGGAGCCCACGGCACCTTCGTGAACATAGACGAGCAACTCGGACTGGCCGTGCCGATTCCGACCCGGGGCATCGCCACGGCAGACACCCGAGAGAACGGCGCTCTAGACCTCGCGATAGCCCGGCAGTGGGGTCCGCCGGCGTTCTACGCCAACAACGCACCAGCCCGCGGTCAGTACCTTGATCTTCACCTCTACCGCCCGGTGGCGGGTGCTCATGACGCACACGGTCTACGGGCTCTCGGCAGCCCCGCCTACGGCGCAACCGCGCGGATCCGCACAGCGGACGGACACTCCGTGCTCTCCCAACTGGACGGTGGCGGCGGACACAGCGGCAAGCGCAGCTTCGAGGTGCGGTTCGGCCTCGGCGCGTACGCCGGCGCCATACCCGTCACGGTGCGGTGGCGCGACACGCGGGGCGCGCTGCACGACCAGACCATGCAGCTCACCCCGGGGGAGCACACCCTTCTCCTGGACAACGCGGCCGAGGAGGTTCCGAGCCGATGACCACGACCGCCCAAACGGCGAACAGCGCACCCGCTCCCGCGGTGACACCCGCGGCGTCGCCCGAGCGCCGACCCGACCCCCGCTACCTGGCACTACGCAACTTCGCGATCTCCATCACGGTGTTCAACATCCTCGGTTACACCGTGCTCGGCTTCGAGCAGCCGTGGCTGTGGCCGTTCCTCGCCGTCGCGACCGGATACTCCACGGAGATCATCTTTGAGCTGATCAGGGCCTGGGCCGAGCGCCGGCCGCCAGGCTTCCGTGGAAGGGGCCTTCGCGGGCTGTACGAGTTCCTGTTGCCGGCGCACATCACCAGCCTTGCCGCCAACATGCTTCTCTATGCAAACAACCAGTGGTGGCCGATCATGCTGGCCATCGTGGTAGGGGTGGGACAGAAACACGCGCTCAGGGCACCGATCAACGGCCGGTGGCGTCACTTCATGAATCCCTCAAATCTGGGCATCACCGTCGTCCTGCTCACCCTAGGAACATGGGTCAGCATCGCTCCGCCATACGAGTTCACCGAGTACGCCAACACCTTGTTCCGAATCACGATTCCGCTGGTCATCGCCACCGCCGGCACGGTGATCAACGCCATGCTCACACGCCGGATACCGCTCATCGTGGGGTGGATGGGCGCATTCGTGATCCAGGCGCTCATCCGTCACTGGATCTGGCACGCCCCGTTGTTCACCGCGTTGGGGGTCATGAGCGGCGTCGCATTCGTGCTATTCACCAATTACATGATCACCGACCCGGGCACCACACCTGCCAAACCACGTGCCCAGTTCATGTTCGGCAGTGCGGTCGCCTTCGTCTACGGCGCGCTCATGGTGGCCAACGTCACCTACACCTTGTTCTACGCGACGACCATCGTCTGCGCCCTCCGCGGGGTCGGCTGGTGGGGCGCCTACCTGTGGCGACGGCGGCGTGAGCGTGCTACGCGAACAGCAGACCCCGCAGAGACGGGCGCCGACCCGCCAGAGCCCGTCACGGCCTGACGGGCAGACCGGTCTCCGCGCCGATCGCGTGCGGCCGAGGTGTCTCCCGGTTTCCGGGAGACACCTCCTGCGCCGCATCCGCAATTCCGTGTAGCTCTATCCGTCATGGCAGGGCCGAATTCAGGAGGATCCTTGGGTAATTCCTGGAGAAGAATCCGGAGTCGTGTGCTGACGCCGAACCAGTCGGCGACCCGGCTCGACGTACGCGGATTCCACGTGAAGGACCCAGACGCCCGCGACCTGCTCGAGACCATAGGCCGTACCTTCCTCACTGGCTATGCCCGCGCGGCCGAGACCCGCTCGGCGGCCGAGACACGGCCAGGGCTCGACCGGATCCCGACGCGTTTTCGTGGTTTCGCCTATGAGGGCGCGGCCATGGGATGCGCGGTCCTGGACGGCCTGCCATTCGGTCGAGCGGGCCGAGTAGACGATCTTCTCTCCGGACCGGGCTCCGACCATGTCTACATGGCCTACGTCGGCATCGGATGGGCCATGGCCCGGCTGCCAAGGTTCCGCTGGTCGAGACTGAGCGCGCCCGACCCGCTGCTCCGCTGGCTCGTGCTCGACGGGTACGGCTTTCATCAGGCGTACTTTCACACCGATCGCTACGTTCACCGACGATTCCGGGAGGAGTCCTTTCCCTGGCCGCCGGCGCCTCCGCACCGTACGCGGGCCGGGCCATCGACCAGGGCATCGGACGTGCCCTGTGGTTCGTTTGCGGCACGGATACCGACCTTACGGTCATGACGATCGAGCGCTTCCCCGAAGAACGCCGCGCCGCCCTGTTCAGCGGGGTGGGCCTGGCCATCACCTACGCGGGTGGTGCGGATGAGAAGGAAATGTGCGGCCTCTGGCAGCAAGCCGGCGAATACCGGCCGAATATCGCTCAGGGCTCGGCATTCGCCGCGGAGGCGCGGCTGCGCGCGGATCTTGTCGTGCCGCACGTCGAGCTCGCCACCGAGACGTTCTGCCACATGACTCCGGCACAGGCGGCACAGGTGTGCCGCGCGATGCTCCCCGAAGAGACGATCGTCCCGGCCGAGGACGCCCGGAGCCCCGAACCCGCCTACGAGACGTGGCGGCGGCGCATCGCCGAGGAGTTCGCCATCCGCGGGAGGACTTAGCCTCCGGCATCCCGGCCGAGAACACCACCGCATCAGGTTCACCGGAGGGGACAATGGCGCTCAGCCTTACCGATGACAAATGGACGGCGACACGCCGATCCCTTCGCCGGACCGGCGACCGATTCGCAGAACTCGTCTCCTCCGCCCCCGATCGAGGGCCGAAGGCGACTCAGCACTGGTCGGTGGGGGAGACCGCCGCCCACGTGCTGACCATCGCCCGGGTCTACACATCCATGCTCGATCCGGACGCCGCAGTCCCGTTCGAGGGCCTCGACGATCTCGTCCAGTCGACGGTCGTCGACACCGTCGACGACCTCAATGCCGCTCTGCTCGTCCAATTCACCGAGCGGGACCCGCGTCGGATCGCCCAAACGTTGCGGTCGGACATCGACCACCTCCTGCAGGCGACAGACGGCACGGATCCGAAGACCGCCGTGCCGTGGCTGGGCGGATCCGAGGTTCCGCTCGCCGGGGTGTTCGCGCACCTGCTCAACGAACTCCAGATCCATGGCCGCGACATCGCTTTCGCCGGTGACGCGCGGTGGGTGGTCCCACCCGAGGAGGCCGCGCTCTTCTTCGACCTGTTCCTCGTCGGAGTGACCCGGTACGGCTACGGTCGGCTGCTGGACGGACACGGCCCCGCGCCGGCGGGGCGCATTGCGGTCGAGTTCCGCTCGCCGTACACCACGCCCGTGACGCTCGCGATGACCGACGGGTTCGTCACGGTGGAAGAGCCCGGCGGCTACACCGACGTGCGCCTGTCCTTCGATCCGACGACGCTCAACCTGGTGCTGTTCGGCCGCATCGGCAAGCCCCGCGCAGTGCTGATGGGAAAGATCGCCGTCCGGGGTCGACGACCGTGGAAATTGCCGGCCTTCCTCCGAATCCTCCGTCTACCGTCCTGATGCCCGCTCATCCATAGCTGGACGGCGCAGTTTCTGGATAAAGCAACTATCGTATGTATCGTTGATAGGGCTGACTTAATGACGAACTCTCAAGAATCACGCGGATTGGCGAAGGAATCAATCGGAGAGCCTAACAACTCGGACGGTCGGCGCCGTCTCGTGACATTCTGGCTCGGGGCGGCGCTCGTCGCCATCGGGGTGTTCCTCCATCTCCCGATGTACTTCCAAGCCCGCGACATGCATTACCGCATGGCCGGAATGAAGATGGACGCCGGAATGATCACTGGAATGGTCCTCGTCGTCATCGGTATCGCCCTGTCCGGATACGGTCTCCTGCCACGTCACGCCGACTTCGACGTCGCGGCGCGGCTGAAGGTCGGGGCCATCGACGACGCGCGGATCGGCCGCACCCATGTGGGCCTTCTCCTCGTTCTGGCCGCCGCCGTGACGATCGACGTGATGAAGCCCACCTCACTGGCTTTCGTCACCCCCGGCGTAGCGAAGGAGTACGGCCTGAAATCGGCCCTAAATCCCCACGGGAGCGTGCCCGTCGCGCTGCTGCCGCTGTCCGGCATCATCGGCACCGTCCTCGGCTCGCTCCTGTGGGGCTGGCTGGGTGATCGCATGGGGCGCCGGGCGGCCATGCTGCTGGCCGGAGTGATCTTTGTCGGCACCTCGATCTGCGGTGCCATGCCGAGCTTCAACCTGAATCTGCTGATGTGCTTCATCATGGGCGTGGGCGTCGGCGGGATGCTCCCGGTCGCATTCACACTGCTGTCCGAGACCATTCCGGCGCGTCACCGCGGCTGGCTGATGGTGCTCATCGGCGGTGACATCGCCGGCGGTTACGTGCTGACGAGTTGGGCCTCGGAAACCCTCACGCCCACCTACAGTTGGCGCATCCTCTGGCTCATCGGGCTGCCGACCGGGCTCGTATTCATCCTTCTCACCCGGTGGGTTCCTGAATCGCCCCGGTACCTGCTTGCTGTCGGCAAGGAACACGAGGCGCGCGAGGTCCTGCGCAAGTACCACGCCGAGATCGTCCCCATCGAACGATCAGAGCTCCAGGCCGAGACGGCCGTGCGCAGTCGTTACCACGAGGTGCTGCGTCCCCCGTTCATCGGCCTGACCGCGATCCTGGCCCTGGCCGGAATCGGCATCGGGTTGGTGACGTACGGATTCCAACTGTGGCTGCCGACGAACCTGCGTCACCTCGGCTATGGGGGAGTGACCGCAGACCGGATGCTCCGGGACTCCGCGCTGATCGGATTCCCCCTCACCTTCGTGGTCGCCTACTTCTACCACCGATCGAGTCGTTGGACCATGATCGGCCTGATGGCGATCGTGGCGACGGCGCTGCTCGGATTCATGATCCTTGGCGACTCGGTCGCCGAAGACCGGCCGCTGCTCAAGGCGTTGCTGGTGGTCCCGATCTGGGGGTCCAGTTCAGTGGTGGCGGTCCTGTCGGCGTACGCGGCCGAAATCTATCCGACCCGGATCCGGTCGCGCGGCAGCGGGCTGGCGGCCGGGACGACGAAGGCGGGCGGCGTCCTCGTCATCGCCATGGTCGTCGCCGACGTGGCCGCGCCCTCGATGCGGGTCACCGCTGCGCTCGGCGCGATACCCCTGACGCTGGCCGCCGCGCTGGCGCTGCTGGTTGCCATCGAGACCCGGCACAGGCCGCTGGAGGAGATCACGGCCGCGGAACTCGGGGCAGAACACCTGCCCCAGCTCAGATAGGACGACCACAACGTCGGTCTTGGCAGGGGCTATGAGCGACTTTGATGGGACAGAGGCCAAGTTCCGTGAGACAGGACACCAAGCCCCAAAGCGCTCATGGAGGCCCGAATGCCGCATATCAGACAGAATCCAAATTCTGTTCGGTATAGGTCACGGGCGCCAGGACCGCAGGAGTGACAGGGGATCGGGCTCCGGCAGCCTCGATGCCGGGCGTGAGGGTCGTCGTGGCGGAACGCATCATCTTCGGTCCAGTGCGCCGTTGGAGCATCGATCGACGGCTGCGGGTTCCGCGACGTCCGCCGTGAATTCGTTGATCATTCCTGTGGTCGTACGCGCCGTTGAGGGCGGCGGCACGTCGACTCGTTCCGTGAACGCGCGGCATCGGTGCCGGACGGCCGGAAACTGGCGAGCATCCGGGTCGTGACGATGCCGTCGACACGGGCGCGCCGGTCCATCGAAGGTCCTTTCAGGGGGTGTCTTCTGGCGATTCAGCAGATGCTCGATAATGAACATTATGTCAAGTAGAGGGTCTGATAACGCATCAGTCCCTGCCCCTCGCTCGCCCGTGAGATCGGCCTTCCTGGCGCATCCGGGGCAGCCGGCGTCGAACTCCCGCCATCCCAACTGAGGAACGCAGGGGTCGGAGTATCCGACTAACCGAACGAGATCGGCCTGGTGACCCGCGCCACGATCTTCAGGTTTGACGGTTTGCTCGGGTCGCCCCCGTTCGATTGGACTGCGACGGCGATCAGGAAGCAGCCTCCGCCGACCTTGGCACAGTCGATCATGCCGGCATTCGTCCCCTGGCTGGTCATTCCGGTGAACGTGCGATGGACCACGACGTGCGCCCGGCCAGTGCCATTCCGATCGGCAACGAACCGCGACATCTCGGTAACGGCGCACACGGTCAGCTCGGCCCGTTGGCCGGCGCATTCGCCGATGGAGGACTGCATTCCCGTTCGACCGGCCGGGAACCCGGTGACGGTCGTGGAGATGGACTCGCCCTCATGCAGCCCGGACGCGGCGTGCCCGGCCTGCGGCATTGACCACATCGATCGCCGCGCCCGGCGTGATCAAGGTCTCCGCCTTCTTGATCACCTGGTCATTGGATGTGGAACTCTGGCCTTTTGGTGATGATTTCGACGACGAGGTGCGCGAGTCCCCCGACCGGGCGTACAGGACGGCGACGACCGCGGCCGCCACGATCACAGTCACCACGGCGAACATCAGGCTTCGTGGAATCCGGCTGATCGGTCGCATAATCCCTCTTGGGTGCGTACCCGGCGATTACTACATGTTTTTATACCATCGCACAGTCAGGTTTCGCGACCGCGATACGCCGGAGAAGACTCCGGCCCTGTCCACCGAGACCCTCCGGGAGCACACGATCCAGTAGCCGACCTTCCGCAGTTGAGGGCGGTGTCTGGGGCGCGTCCACGATGAACGGCAGGTCAGCGACTCGGCTCTGGTGACGTGAGCGAGAATCGCCTAGTACTCGACCGGCAGTGGCCGTCCGGCCGTGTCCAGGGGGCCGAGATAACGCTACGTCTCGCTTCGGTGCGTGCAACGTCGATACGAGCGGTCGGGACGAAGGCGCCGTACTGACACCTGACGACGAACGAGCGCTGACACGCTCGCGACGATGCGCAGCCCGGCCCGCTCCTTTCGGCAGCGGCCGTACATAAGCGAGGGAGACAGTCGCGGTGGTCTTCGGTTCGAAGGTGACAGGAGGTGGCGGGCCAGGGCGAGTGCGGTGAGCGCGGCGACGAGCGCGCACACTCCCGGCCACCCGGCGTGCCCGTAGGCGCGGGTTCCGAGCCAGGAGCCCGCGCTGCCGCCCAGGTAGGCGCAGGTCATGTAGGCGGTGTTGAGCCTGCTGCGGGCGTCGGCGCGCAGCGCGAAGATGCGGGCCTGGTTGGCGACCATGCCGGACTGCATCGCGACGTCCAGGAGCAGAGTGCCGATGGTCAGGGCGGTCAGGCCCGCTGCTCCCCCGCAGGCGCCGGCGGTCAGGACGGCGGCCGCGGCGAGGCGCCGAGCAGGCAGAGGAGGTTCACCGGGCCGGGGCCCCGGCGGTCCACCAGGCGGCCGGCGAGCGGGGTGCAGAGCATGGTCGCTCCCCCGACCAGGGCGAGCATGCCTACGGCCTGGGCGTCCAGGCCGTAGGACGGGCCGGTGAGCAGGAGCGCCAGGCAGGTCCAGACGGCGGAGAATCCGGCGAAGACGCATGCCTGGTAGAGGCAGGAGCGGCGCAGGTCCGCCTCGGCGCGCAGCAGGCGGAGCGGCTCGGCGATGAGCGCCGGGTACGGGCGGCGTGCGGGCGGGGCGGTGGCCGGCAGGGTGCGGGCCAGGACGGCCGCGAGGAGCAGTGTCAGCACCGCGGCCGCCAGGTAGGGGGCGCGCCAGCCGAGCCGTTCGCCGAGCGTTCCGCTGAAGGTGCGGGCCAGCAGCATTCCGCCGATCGATCCGCTGAGCAGGGTGCCGGTCACCGTTCCGCGGCGGTCGGCGGGCACGAGCCCGGCGGCGAGCGGCGCGATGACCGGTGCGGCGACGGTGGTGACGCCGGTGAGGGCGCTGGCGGCGATCAGGGCCGGCAGGGTGGGTGCGCAGCCGGCGGCGAGCAGGCCCAGGCCGGTGAGGGCGAGCAGGGTGGCGAGGAAGGGTCGGGGCGGGAGCCGGTCGCCGAGCGGGACGAGCAGGAAGATCCCGGCGGTGTAGCCGGCCTGGACGGCGGTCACCGCCAGGGCGGCCGCGCTGGCTGGTACGTGCAGTCCGGCGGCGATCAGCGGGCTGATCGACTGCGGGAAGTAGACGGTGCCGACGGCTACGCCGCAGGTGACGGCCAGGGTCAGGACCATCGACCGGCCGATGCCGCTCCCCCGGCCGGTCGATGACGGTTCCGTGCCGGGTGCGGGCCGCCGGCGGGCTGCTGGTGTCATGGACCCGAGTCCACGGCGGCGGTGCCCGGCCGTCGATGGATGTAGCGTGGGGCTTAATGATCGGTTTCGTGCTCGGCGTCGAGGACCTCGCCGACACGCGTTTCGCCCTCTCCCCCGTGACCGAGACGGTGCTGAGCCTGCGGGTGCTTCGGGATCCGGGCCTGTCGGCGTTGCACCTGCCGTGGCGCAGGTCCGTCATCGGCGGGCTCGCGACGCTGGACGCCGGTCTGCTGATGTCCCTGGTCGGGGACCGGCTCACCCTTCCGGACTTCCTGACCCCGCGGCCGGCTTCGCCCGGGCCTTCGAGGAGGAACTGGCCGTCGTTCGCGGGACCTGCCCGGGTGTGGTGCGCCGTGATCTGCTGGCGGCGCACGCGCCCGGCCCGCTCCCCCGCGTCCTGCGGGAAGCGGCCACCGGCGATGACGAGGCCGTCGTCCGGCTGCGGGACGCGATCTGTGATCTGCTGCGGCGGTACTGGGGCCTGGCGATCGAGCCGGCGTGGCCGCGGATGCGCCTGCTGCTGGAGGCCGACATGACCTACCGTGCCCGGCAGCTGGCCCTGGGCGGCGCCCGTCTGCTGTTCGCGGATATGCACCCGAACCTGCGATGGCACGACGGGGTCCTGCAGATCGACAAGATGATCGGCGCGCATCGCGTCGAGGCGCCGGGGCAGGGGCTGTTGCTGGTGCCGTCGGTGTTCGCTCACAAGCCCGCTCCCCCGGTGAGCCCGGATGAGCCGCCGATGCTGGTGTATCCCAGCCGTGGCGTGGCGACGTTGTGGGCTCCGGTGCGGGCCGCCGGCGCGTCCGCTCTGGTGGCGCTGATCGGCGCGCCGCGGGCCAGGCTGCTGGGGTTGCTGGAGGAGCCGCTGGCCACCGCCGAGCTCGCCCGCCGTGTGGGGGTGACGCCCAGCGCGGTGTCCCAGCATCTGCGGGTGCTGTTCGCGGCGGGACTGGTCACCCGGGCCCAGAGCGGGCGTCAGGTCCTGTATCGGCGGAGCGATCTGGGTGACCGGCTGGCCGGCGGGCACCGCCCCTCCCCCTCCTGACCGCCGGGGCGTACGTTCGTGGTGCGGTCCGGGGACGGCGATATCCCTGACCTGGGCCGATCCGCCCGCGTAGGTGTGGTTCTGTAGGGAATGATGGGATCGGTGCCGGGGCTGCGAGGGCCGTTGGTCCTTGATTTCAGGGCCGAGGCGCCCTGTTCCCGCGGGGGCGCGGTGTTCAGGGCGTCGTACGGCCAGGGGGAAGCGAGGCGTTCATGACCATCCGGGTGTTCTTGGTGGATGACCATGAGGTCGTCCGGCGTGGGGTGGCGGCCTTGCTGTCGTCGGAATCGGACATCGAGATCGTGGGTGAGGCCGGCAGCGCGGAGCAGGCGCTGGCGCGCATCCCGGCGGCGCGTCCGGACGTGGCCGTGCTGGACGTGCGGCTGCCCGACGGGGACGGTGTCAGCGTGTGCCGGGACGTCCGCTCGCGCATGCAGGAGGTGGCGTGCCTGATGCTGACGTCCTTCTCCGACGAGGAGGCGCTGTTCGACGCGGTCATGGCCGGTGCGGCGGGGTATGTGCTCAAGCAGATCCACGGGTCCGATCTGGTCAGCGCGGTGCGTACCGTGGCGTCCGGGCAGTCGCTGCTCGACCCGCGCAGCACGGCGCAGATGCTGCAGCGGCTGCGGGAGCGTCAGACCCGCAAGGACCCCCTCGCAGCCCTGTCGAGTCAGGAGCGTCAGATCCTCGAGCTGATCGGTGAGGGGCTGACGAACCGGCAGATCGGCGAGCGTCTGTTCCTGGCGGAGAAGACGGTGAAGAACTACGTGTCGAACCTGTTCGCCAAGCTCGACATGCGCCGGCGTACGCAGGCGGCCGCGTTCGTGGCCCAGTTGAAGGCGGCGGAGGGCCACGAGTCCCGCGACGAGTGAGTCGGGCGCGGGCGTGGTGGTCAGGCCGGGGTGCAGTGGTCGATGAGCCGCATCCGGGTGTTCTGCAGGCGGTCGAGCATGATCGCGGTGAACCGGCGGGTGAGCTCGAAGCCGAGGGCCGGGTCGGTCACGCACAGGGCGCGTACGGTGCGGCCGTCCAGGACGATCGCGCGGACGGGTTCGGCGGCGACGGCGCCGAAGCGCCATTCGTACGGCGGGAACAGCCAGGACCATCCCAGCACGGTGCCGCGGCCGAGCGTCTCGACGACGACGGTGCCGCGGCCGGGGACGCGCAGGTCCAGGGTGATGCGGCCGGCCTGGATGAGCCAGAACCGATCGGCGCGTCCGCCCTCCTCGAAGAAGCGGTGCCCGGCCGGTTCGTGGGCGTAGTGGGCGGCCCGGGCGAGCATGTCGACGTGCCGTTCGGGCATGCCCCGGAAGAACTCGTGGGCTGTCAGGGCCGTTCCCGGCAACGTCGTCATGGCCGTTCATCCCCTCGCCGATGTCCGGTGGTCGGTGGCGTCCCACCGTGTCGCACCGGCGGATCACCGCCGGCGCTCTTCCAGCGTCCGTGGCGGCGGCGCGGGCGCAGAAGGGCCGAAGGTCCCGCCCGGTGGGGCCGCTCGGCTCTCTCCCGGGCCGGGATGCGGGGGGATCGTGGATAGCGACTTGAGGAGGTCGTCATGCTCGTTGGCCCGGGACCCCGGTATGTGATCACGGGGTTCGACGGATCCCCGAACTCCGTCGCGGCGCTGCGCCGGGCGGCGGAGGAGGCCCGGCGCCGTCATGCTCGCCTGGACGTCGTCCAGGTCGTTCCGGCTTCGGAGGGGCTGTTGGGGTGGGGGCGTGCGTGGCTGCGGCTGCGTGACGAGGTGGCCAGGCTCCTGCCGCGCTCGCAGCAGATCACGACGCGGCTGCGGGTCGCGCGCGGCGAGCCCGGTGTGGAGCTGACCCGGCTCGCCGCGCGGGCCGAGGCTCTGGTGGTCGGCGCGCGGCTGAACGCTCATTACGGTGACCTGCTCGAGGGTGCCACGGTTCCGACGGTCCTGATCGCGTCGCCGTGTGAGGTCATCGTGTGTGTGGGCGATTCGCGGCAGGACGTCTGAGTCGCCGCGCGGGTCACGCGTCCGGGGCGGTGTGGATCGAGACGGGGCGGGTGGCCGCGTCGTAGGCCGCGCGGGAGCCGGTGGCTCCCATGCCGCTGTCGCCGGCCGGTTCGTAGAGTCGTTCGGGACCGCCGCCCTGCCATTGGTTGATCCAGAGGACTCCGGCGGGGATGCCGCGCGCCGCGGCGATGTGCGCCGGGTCGGCCGTGTAGACGGTGGCGGCGAGGCCGAAGCGTGAGTCGCGGGCCTTCTCCAGTCCTTCCTCCGAAGGAGGAGATGATGGTGACCGGGGCGGACCTGTCCGAACGGCAGCGCGGCCGCCTCGCTGACATGCGCGAGTACGCCACTTTCATGGCGGGCGTCTGGAATCGCTCCTCGGGGAGTACAAGGCCTCGCGGGAGACCGGCCGCTCCACGCCCGTGGGACGCGACCGGTAACCCACCCCCTCCCCCGGCCCGCGCTCATCGGCCTCACGACGCCGCCTCGGTCCGGCCGCTACGGGCCGGACCGGCGACATGGCGGCTCGTCAGGAGGCGTCGGTTCCGGGGCGGAGACAGACGCAGAACGGGTGACCGGCCGGGTCGAGCAGGACCCGCCAGCGGTCGCCGCCCGGCTGGAACTCCGGCCGGACGGCCCCGAGCTTCACGCAGCGCGCCTCGGCCTCGTCCAGGTCGTCGGCGTACAGGTCGAGGTGGTATCGCTTGGAAGAGTCCGTGTCGGGCCAGTTCGGCGCCCGGTAGCCCGCCACCTGCCCGAAACCGACGTTGGTCACGCCGTCGCCGATCATGGCGTACGCGTCCTCGCTGTGGGTGATCGGCAGGTCGAGGACCTGGTGGTAGAACTCGGCGAGCGCCCGGGGATCGGCGCAGTCGAGGTTGACCATGGCAAGTGAGGCGATCGCGGTCATGGATGGCCGCCTTTCCTTCTCGGTGACGGCTCCCATCCTGCCGGTGATACCTGACATCTTCTGGCAGTCTTCCCGGCGTCAGATCTCCACGTCGATGAGCGCCCGGGCGCCCCGCCGGATGGAGGCCTGCCCGCCGGTGGCGGCCGCGGCCCACGCTTCGAAGGCCGTCAGGTCCGCCTCCGGAACCGGCACGTCGATCTCGACGCCGGCGCCGTAACGGGTGCCCGCCGGCGGGTACGGCGAGGCGTGCAGGTCGCGCTGGAGCCGGCCCGCCCGTTCATGCCCGACCGAGACGGTGACGGTGACGACCGGCCGGCGCTCGACCACTCCCACGGCGTCGATCGTCTCGGCGACCGCCTGGCCGTAGGCGCGGACCAGGCCGCCGGCGCCGAGCTTGATCCCGCCGAAGTACCGGGTCACGACGGCGGCGACACCGGTCAGGCCGCGGCGGCCCAGGACCTCCAGCATCGGCAGGCCGGCGGTGCCGGCCGGTTCCCCGTCGTCGCTGTTGCGGGTGGTCTGCCCGTGCTCGCCCAGGACGTAGGCGGTGCAGTTGTGGGTGGCGTCGCGGTGGGCGCGGCGGCGCTCGGCGATGAACGCCTGCGCCTCCTCCTCGGTCGCCACACGGCCCAGGGCGCAGATGAACCGGGATCGGCGGATCTGCAGCTCATGGGCCCCGGAGTGCTTGATGGTGCGCATGTCGCCTCCCACCGTAGAGGGCCGGCGGGGGCGTCGGCCGTCACGCACGTGCTGTGGTCACGCTCGGTGATGTTCGGTGGCGTGTCGTTCCGGTTCGCGTTTCCCTCTTCCCGGCGACCGCATCGTGTCCCGCGCGCCGCCTGAAGTGGTGATTCGGGTCGGGCATAGTGGGAGCCGCCGGCCGAGGCGGCCGGGGCCGGGGCGGCCGAGATGGTCACGCGTTGATCACGCCCGCGGGCGGGCGAGTACAGGGAGCGCGGCTGATGGAATCGTTCGACGTCCCGGACGGGAGCATGCCGCCGGTCCCGGTGGCGGCGGGGGCCGGCGAGCCGGCCCGGCTCGCCGCCGTCCGCCGCTACCAGATCCCCGACACGGTGCCGGAGGACGGCGCGCTGGAGCGGATCGCGGCGCTGGCCGCCCGGATCCTCGACGCGCCGATCGGCAGCGTGACGATCGTCGATGAGGACCGGGTCCGGTTCAAGGCCGCGTTCGGGCTGCCGGGCGTCGAGCAGGTCCCCCGCGTCCCCGGGCTGTGCGTGACCGTGGTGTCCCACGGCCGGCCGTACGCCGTCGCCGACACCCGCGAGGATGCCCGCACCCGGGATCATCCGCTCGTCCAGGGCGAGCCCGGAGTGCGGTTCTACGCGGCCGCGCCCATCGTCACCCCCGACGGGCATTGCCTGGGCACCGTCAACGTCATGGGCCGCCGGCCGCGCCAGATCGCCCCCGGCGAACTCGCCGTGCTCGCCGACCTGGCGGCCCTGGTCATGGACCACCTGGAGCTCCGGCTGTCGGCGCGGCGCACCATCGCACTCGAACGGGCCGTCCACGAGGCCACCGAACGCGAGAGGCTTCAGCTGGCGACCCTGGCCGACGCGCTGCAGCGGTCGCTGCTGCCACCGGCCCTGCCGGAGCTGCCGCACTGTGAGATCGCCGCGCACTACCAGCCGGCGATCGAACCGGTCGGCGGGGACTTCTACGACCTGTTCCCCATCGGCGAGCACGGCAAGCGGTGGGGCCTGTTCATCGGCGACGTCGTCGGCAAGGGTGCCCAGGCGGCCGGCCGCACCTCTCTGGTCCGCTACACCCTGCGCACCGAGGCGATCACCCGCCCCAACCCGGCCCGGATGCTCGCCGGCCTCGACGCGGCGATCGCCCTGGACCAGGCCGCGTACGGCTCCGGCGGAGCCGAGATGTGGTTCTGCACCGCGGCGGCGGCCATCGTGCGTCCCAGCCCCGGCGGCGCCATCCTCACGATCGCCGCCGGTGGCCATCCCCCGCTGATCGTGCTGCGCGCCGACGGCCGGCTGGAGACCCGTGAGCTGCGCGGCCCGATCATCGGCTGTCTCGAGGGCGCGGTGTACGACAACGCCCACCTCGAGCTGGCCGCCGGTGACACGCTGCTGCTGTACACCGACGGCCTGGTCGACGCGCACCGCGACGGCACCCGTTTCGGGGACGAGCGGCTGCGGGCGTTCCTCGCCGACTGCACGGGGCTGGCCGCGCCCGCCCTGATGGACCGCCTGCGGGCCCTGGTCGCGACGTTCGGCCAGCCGGCCGACGACGACATCGCCCTGGTCGCGCTCAGCATCCCCGCCTGACGGCCCGCGCCGCCAGGGCCTGCCTGACGAATCCGCTGGGCTGGGCGCCGGGTCGGGGCCGGTCGGCCGCGGTCCAGAGAGGAAGCCCCGCTCGCCGATGAGCGGTCCGTCGTTCCCGTGGTGTCGGCGGTTCGGGTGGCTGTGGGTGGCGTATGCCGTCAGGCCGGAGCCGTGTTGGCCGTGCGGGGCCTCGTCCGTTCAGGCGTCGGCCGGGGCGAAGATCGGCGGGATGCTCCGTACGGCGGTGTCCAGCTCGAGCAGCGCCGTACGGAGCCGCTCGTCCGGTGACGGGCCTGGCGCGGCGGGCGCCGGTACGGGCGGGCGGGGTGCGGTGAGGGGGCGGCGGCCGACGGCCAGGCGGGCCCGGGTCAGGTCGGCGGTGACGGCGGCGTTCAGGCGGACGATGTCGGGTGCCGTGAGCACCTGGCCCGCTTCGTCCGCGCATCGGGCGATGGTGTGGACCGGCGCGGCGCAGCGGCGTACGGCGTCGATCGCGTCGGCGGGATGGGGGGCGGCGCCGCGGCGGAGCCGGCGGTGGGCGCGCAGCGGGCCGGCGATCTGCTCGAGCCGGTGCAGGCAGCCGTCGAACCTGGCCTGGTGATCGGCCAGGCGGCCCGGCTCCTGGCGCGCGGCCGTCAGGAACTCCCCCAGGGCCGCGAGGGCGTCGGCGGTGCGGCGGCGCAGCACGTCGATGGACTTGATCGGAAGGATCAGCCAGGACGCCGCGATGCCGAGCACGGCGCCGACGACGATCGCCTCGAGCCGGGTCGCGAGCAGGTCGGGGGCCGACTGGCCGAAGTAGCCGTACAGCAGGGACAGCGCCGCGGTGACGAACGCGGCCCAGTAGGCGTAACCGGCGGGCCGCAGCCAGGTCGCGGCCGCGAGGACCGCGAAGATCACGGCGATGGAGCGGGCGTCGTGTGGGCCGAACGTGTCCGCGGTCACCGTGGCCGCGGCGGTCCCGGCCGCCGCGCCCGCGGCGCGCAGCACGCCCTTGTGGACGACGTCCGCGCGTCCCCGCGCCCCGCTGCAGACCACGAACGCGGTGAGCACCGACCACGCCCAGTGCTGGGAGAACAGCAGGTGGCCGGCGGCGAATCCCGCGCCGACCGCCCCGCCCATCTGCAGGCTCATGCGGGTGCTCGCCGAAAGCCGTCTGCCTCCGCTCGCCGGGGTGGGGGCCGGTGGGAAGGCGGTGGCCGGGCGTGTGAACCCCAGACGGCCGGCGATCGCCTGGGCGGTGAGGCCGCACAGCACGGCGATCAGCGCGACCAGCGCGGCCCACTTGTCCTGATCGTGGCCGGGGGCGTGGCCGCCCGGGGGCGTGACGAGCACCGCGATCAGCGGGAGCACGGCGAGGGTCCCGGCCCTGGTCGCCCGGGGGCCGAACCGGCGGACGGCGATCGTGGCGCAGATCAAGGCGGTGAACACCGTGTCGCCGGCGGCGGGATGGCGGGACATCAGCGCGGAGGTCTCGGCTGCCGCGACGGCCACCGGTGGCAGTACGGCCAGGGCGGTGATCCGGTCGGATGGCGTGCGGGGGCCGGTGCGGGACAGGGTCAGCGTCAGTGCGACCGCCTGGACGAGGATGACGGTGTGCAGGTGCTCGGCGTGCTCGAGCAGCAGCGCCGCCGCGTACGCGGCGAGCGTCGCGGTCATCGTGACGGCGGTCGCCCGCAGCCCCGCCAGGCCCGGGTCCAGCCGCCGTATCCCTGTTAGGCCGTGGGAAACGATACGCAGTGCGTACGACATCGATGCCGCTCTCCCTGATTCACCCGAGTATGCGTCCGCCAGATAGTAAGTGATAGCGTAGCAATATGGGTGACAGGCAGGAGGAGGCGGAGCTCCTCGACGGTGCCGCGCAGGTCCGTCAGGGCATCATCCGCCTCGGGCGGCGGCTGCGCGCCGAGCGCTCCCCCGAGGCGCTGAGCGCCAACAAGCTCGGCGTCCTGAGCCACCTGCACCGGCACGGCCCGGCCACCGCCGGTGAGCTGGCCGCCGCCGAGCACCAGCGGCCGCAGTCCCTCACCCGTGTCTTCGCCGAACTGGAGCAGGCGGGACTGGTCACCCGGATCCGCGACGAACGCGACCGCCGCCAGTCCGTGCTGGCCATCACCCCCGAGGGGACCGCCGCCCTGGCCCGCGACATGGCCGAACGCGACGCGTGGCTGGCCTCGGCGATGGCCGGCCTGTCGCCGACCGAACGCCAGGTCCTGCGCCTGGCCGGCGCGCTGATGGACCGGCTCGCCGACGACCCGCCCCACCCCGCGCCGCACCGACCCGGTGCCGGATGACCGACCGAGGGATCCATCGATGCACTGGTCCGAACACGCCGTCTGGTGGCACGTCTACCCGCTGGGCTTCACCGGCGCCGAACACCGGGCACTCCCCCCGCCCGCGCCGCCGGTGCCCCGGCTGACCCGCCTGGCGGACTGGCTGGACTACCTCGTCGCCCTGGGCTGCAACGGGCTCGCCCTCGGCCCGGTCTTCGCCTCCGAGACCCACGGCTACGACACCGTCGACCACTTCCGCATCGACCCCCGCCTCGGCGAGGAGAAGGACCTGCTGCGGCTCGTCGAACAGGCGTCGCGGCGCGGGGTGCGGGTGCTGCTCGACGGTGTGTTCAACCACGTCGGCCGGAGCTTCCCCGCCTTCGCCGACGTCACCGCGCACGGTCCGCGCTCACGGTACGCCTCCTGGTTCCGCCCCGCCCCCGGCGGCCACGTGACCTTCGAGGGCCACCACCGCCTCGTCACGCTGAACCACGACGAACCAGAAGTCGCCGACTACGTCACCGAAGTGATGACGCACTGGCTCGAGCGGGGCATCGCCGGCTGGCGGCTCGACGCCGCCTACGCCGTGCCGCTGCCGTTCTGGCGCGCGGTGACCGAGCGGGTCCGCGCCCGTTTCCCCGGCGCGTGGCTGATGGGCGAGGTCATCCACGGCGACTACGCCGCCTACGTCACCGACGGCGGGCTGGACTCGGTCACCCAGTACGAGCTGTGGAAGGCGATCTGGAGCTCGTTCAACGACCGCAACCTGTTCGAGCTGGCCTGGACCCTGGACCGGCACAACGCGCTGCTGGAGACGTTCGTCCCGTACACCTTCGTCGGCAACCACGACGTGACCCGCATCGCCAGCCGCCTGAGCGACGAACGCCACCTCGAGCACGCCCTGGTGATCCTGTGCACGGTCGCCGGGATCCCCGCGGTCTACTCCGGGGACGAGCAGGCGTTCCGCGGCGTCAAGGAGGAGCGGGAGGGCGGCGACGACGCGATCCGCCCGGAGTTCCCCGCCGGCCCGGCGGGCCTGGCCGGGCACGGCCGCCCGCACTACCGGCTCCACCAGGACCTCATCGGCTTCCGCCGTCGGCATCCCTGGCTCGTCCGCGCCCGTACGACGGTGACGGCCCTGACCAACACCACGATGGTCTACACGGCCGCCGACGGGGACGACGGCGTGACCGTCGCGCTGAACGCCGCCGACCATCCCGCCGAGGCCGACCTGCCCGCCGGCGTCTGGCGGCACGCCGCCGGACCCGGGCGGATCGACGGCTCGCGGGTGAGCCTGCCCGCGGCCGGCTGGGCGATCGCGACGCGAGGCTGATGGAGCGACGGCAAGGCCCGTTCGGCGAGCGACGTGCGGCGGGGCCCGGCCATCGACCGGGCCCCGCCGGTCTTCCGAGAGCGGCGCGGGCCCGGCGGGACGGCGAACGGAAGCGGTGTCACAGGCGGTCGGGGTGCGGGGTGCCCGCGCCGCGGAGCAGGGTGTCCACGACGAGCGTCGCGAGGGTGTCGGTGTCCTTCTCGTCGCCGATCTGCGCGGCCTCGTGGATGAGGGCGTAGTAGACGCGGCGGGTCCATGGAATGTCGGCGTCGGCGCGCAGGACGCCCGCCTCCCGGGCCCGGCGGAACAACCGTTCGCACGTCTCCCGAACATCGCTGTGCACGCGAGCCACCTCCGGGTTGGCCGAGGAGGCACGGCTCATCGCGAATCCCCAGCTGGTCTTGACGCCGAGGACGTTCGCGGTCGTCTGGTAGAGGGCGACCAGCGGCGGAGCGGTGTCCGGGTGGGCGGCGTCCACCGCGGCGGCGAACCGCTGGGTGGCCCACGCCGCCAGGGTGTCGATGAGTGCTTCGCGGGTGGCGAAGCGCCGGTGCACGGTGGTGCGGGCGACGCCGGCGGCTTCGGCGATCTGCTCCATCGTGGCCGCGGGATCGCGGCTGAGGGTGCGTTCGGCCGCCTCCAGGATCGTCGTCATCGTCCGCTCGGCGTCCGCGCGCAGCGGGCGGGCGCTGGCGGGTGTCGACTGCCGCTGTGTCTTCATGAGGAAAGCATACGGGAGCGTCACGGTTCGCTGCGGAGTTGCATCATCGATGTTGCAAGTTGTAGCTTCATCGCGTCCTTGTTGATGCGACTAGTGACGCCTCCTGAAAGGTTGGAACACGTGGAGTACACCCGCCTCGGCCGCAGCGGCCTTTCGGTGTCCCGGCTCGTCCTGGGCACCATGAACTTCGGGTCGCGCACGTCCGAAGAGGACAGTCACGCGATCATGGACCGTGCGCACGAGCACGGCATCAACTTCTTCGACACGGCCAACTCCTACGGCGTGCGGCAGGGCGACGGCGCCACCGAGCAGATCATCGGCCGGTGGTTCGCCAAGGGCGGGGACCGGCGCGACAAGACGGTGCTGGCCACCAAGGTCTACCTTCCGATGGGCGACTGGCCCAACGACAGCGGGCTGTCCGCCCTGAACATCCGGCGCGCGGTCGACGCCTCGCTCAAGCGCCTGCGGACCGACCACATCGACCTGTACCAGATGCACCACATCGACCGGAACACGCCGTGGGACGAGATCTGGGAGGCGTTCAGCGTCCTGCACCAGCAGGGCAAGGTGCTCTACTACGGCTCGTCCAACTTCGCCGGCTGGCACATCGCCCAGGCCCAGGAGGCCGCGCGGTCCCGGCACTTCCTCGGACTGATCAGCGAGCAGTCCATCTACAACCTGATGACCCGCTGGGCCGAGCTCGAGGTGCTGCCCGCCGCGCGGCACTACGGGCTGGGCGTGATCCCGTACTCGCCGCTGCACGGCGGTGTGCTCAGCGGCGTCCTGCGCAAGCAGCGCGAAGGCGCCGCCGTCCGCAGCGGCTCGGGACTGTGGGCCGCCGCGTTCGCCGAGCAGCGGGAATCCGTCGAGGCGTACGAGAAGTTGTGCGCCGAGATCGGCGAGGACCCGGCCCACGTCGGGCTGGCGTGGCTGCTCGCACAGGACGGCGTGACCGGGCCGATCGTCGGCCCGCGGACGGCCGAGCAGCTCGACGGCTCGCTGCGCGCACTGCAGGTCACACTCGACGACGCCACCCTCGCCGAGCTGGACGAGCTGTTCCCGCCGCCCGCGCCCGGCGGCGCCAAGCCCGCGCCCGAAGCGTACGCCTGGTGATCACGCCCCGGCTCTGATCGCCGTACGCCGCGATCAGAGCCCGGCGCGTCGGTGAGCGCCGCTCCTGCCACGGCGCCGCGTTCATGACCTGGGCGGTCAGGCCGTCGTCCCGGCCGGGTCGGCCGCGGGCGCTCGATGGCACGGGCCGGTCCGCTCGGTGAGGATGTCCTCGTACACCCCGACCTTGTGGTTGATCAGGTCGAGGCATCGGGTGAGGTCGGCGATCTGGGCGGTCACCCGCTCCTGATGCCGGTGCATCAGCGCGAGCCGCTCCTCCTCGTTGCCGGCGCCCTCACGGACCAGCTCGGTGTAGCGGCGGATCGCCGGCAGCGGCATCCCGGAGGCGCGCAGGATGATGCAGACGGTCAGCCAGTCCACGTCGTCCTCGGTGTAGACGCGGCGTCCGCCCGGGTCGCGCCGGACCGGTGAGACGAAGAGGCCCTCGCGCTCGTAGAAGCGCAGCGCGTGCACGCTCAGGCCCGTCCGCTCGGCGACCTGCCCGATCGTCAGGTCCGATGGGATTTGCGGCATACCGCCCAGCGTAGGGCGTCGCCGGGGGCCCGGTCCCCGAGCGCGCGGAGCAGGTACGGGAGCAGTGGCGCCCGTCTCTCCTGAGCCGGGCGGCGGTGACCGTACGGGGCCCGTCAGCGGAAGTCGCCGGCGTGGTCGGCGACCCACTGGCGCAACGACCGCGGCGGGACGCCGGTGACGTCCTCGACCGTGGAGGTCAGGACGGGCGGCGGGCCGGCGAGCATCGCGGCGTAGCCGTCGAGCAGCACGTCGACGAAGGAGTCGGGGAAGGTCTCATCGGCCAGCAGGCGCCGCCGGGCCTGCTCGCGGGTCAGCTCCTCCCAGCGCAGCGGCCGCCCCAGGACCTCGCCGATGACCCGGACCTGCTCGGCCTGGGTGAGCACCTCGGGGCCGGTGAGGGTGTAGGTCGCGCCGTCGTGCCCGGGTCCGGTCAGGGCCCGGGCCGCGACGGCGGCCATGTCGGCCTCATGGATCAAGGACATGGGGAGCGTGCCGTACGCGCCGCGGACGACGTCGCCGGCCCGGATCTGGTCGGCCCACCACAGCGTGTTGACGGCGAAGGTGCTCGGCCGCAGCACGGTGGACTCGACGCCGCGGCCGTGGACGAGCTTGTCCTGCTCCTCGAACGGCAGGTCGGGGACGCCGCCCGTGCCCAGGAAGACCACGCGGCGGGCCCGCGCGGCGATCAGGTCCAGCACCGCGGGCAGCCCCTCGCCGCCGTGCAGCGGCCACAGCAGGAAGACGGCGTCGATTCCGGCGAGGCACGTCTCGAGGGTGGCGGGGTCGGCCAGGTCGCCGGGCACGACCTCGACGCCTGCCAGGAGGCGGGCGGCGCCTGGGTCGCGGGTGACCGCCCGTACGGCGTGGCCGGCCTCCCGCAGCAGGGCGACGATATGGCGGCCGACGTTCCCCGTGGCGGCGAAGACGAGGATCTTGGTGTCTGTCACGTCCCCGATCCCACCTCGAGACCCCGGCATCGCGAAAGCCGGCCGGGCGACATCGCCGGAAACCGTCATCGTGCCGGTGGCTCCGGACGGATGCCGTCGGCGCCGCCGGTGGCGTCAGGCCGCGAAGACCTGCGCGTCGTCGGCGAACGCCTTGAACTCCAGGGCGTTGCCCGCCGGGTCGAGCAGGAACATCGTCCACTGCTCCCCCGGCTGCCCTTCGAAGCGCACGTACGGCTCGATGACGAACGCCGTGCCCGCCGCCCGGAACCGCCCGGCCAGCCGGTGGAACTCCGGAACGGTCAGGATGAGGCCGAAGTGGGGCACGGGGACGTCGTGCCCGTCGACCGGGTTGTGCGCCCGCTCGCGGCGGCCGGGCACCAGGTGGGTGACGAACTGGTGGCCGTGCAGGTTCCAGTCGATCCAGGTGTCGGCGCTGCGGCCCTGCGCGCAGCCGATGAGCTCGCCGTAGAAGGTGCGGGCGGCGGCGAGGTCGTCGACGGGCACGGCCAAGTGGAAGCGCGGGATCGGGGAGTCCAGGGTGCTCATGGTGGTACGTCCTTCCGGGTGGACAAACCGGGCATTGTCGGAATGTTAACATTCGTGCATGAGTCCCGATGAGGGCGGTGTGCTGCGCCCGGCGCGGCGGCGCGGCCTGGCCGACGAGGTCGCCGACCGCATGCAGGAGGCGATCTTCAGCGGGGTCTACCCTCCGGGCGCACGGCTGCGGGAGGTGGAGGTGGCCGCGGCGCTGCGGGTCAGCCGCGGGCCGGTGCGCGAGGCGCTGCTGCGCCTGGAGCGCGAGGGCCTGGTCCACAACGAGTGGCATCGCGGCGCCACGGTGATGTCCCTGTCGGCCAGCGACGCCGCTGAGCTGCACAGCCTGCGCGCCGTCCTGGAGGACCTGGCCGTGCGATGCGCCGTCGAGCGTGCCGGTGATGAGGACCTGGCCGCCGTGACGCAGATCGCCGAGCGGATGGCGCGGGCCGAGGACGCGCACGCGATGGTGCGGCTGGACATGGAGTTCCACGACGCCGTGTACGCCGCGGCCGGGCACCGGCGCCTGCGGGCGGCGTGGGAGGCGATCCGCTCCCAGGTGCACCTGTTCCTGCTGACGCGGATCGGCCTGAGCGAGCCGGACTACCTCGGGCACATCCCCGAAGAGCACAGCCGGCTGGCCGCGGCGCTGCGGGCGCGGGACGCCGAGACGGCGCTGCGGCTGTTCGCCGAGCACCGCCGGCACGCCTTCGACCTGCTCGCCGGCGACGGCTGAGCCCTGCTCACCGGGGCGGAGACGCCTGGGTGAGGGTCGGGGACAGGACGGCGGCCAGCAGTCCGGGGAAGCGGGCCTCCAGGTCGTCGCGGCGCAGGCTGACCTGGCGCTGCCTGCCGTAGGGCTCGTTGCGGATCACTCCGGCCTCACGCAGGGTCTTCAGGTGGTGCGACAGCGTCGATTTGGGGATCTCGCCGCCGACGGGATGGCAGGCCGCGACCTCCAGGGGGCCCTCGGTGAGACGGCAGGCGAGCTCCAGCCGCGCCGGGTCGCTGAGGGCGAACAGGACGTCGGTCAGGACCAGGTCCGCGGCGTCGGGATGGGGCATCTCCCGCGAGGATCCACTCATGGTTCGATAATAGTTGAACAGTTCGCCCGACCGGAGTAGCCTCCAACAGTTCGATTTTCATGGAACAGTTCTGAGGAGCACCCGAATGGCCACAGTGCACGACCGCGCCCCGGCGACGGGCCGCGCCACCGGCCTGCGCCTGCCGCGCACCGCCGGGTTCTGGCTGCTCGGCGGCGTCCTGCTCACCTTCATGGCCGCCGCCAGCGCCCCCTCCCCCCTCTACGTCGTCTACCAGCACGAATGGCGGTTCTCGGCGACCACCCTCACGGCCGTGTTCGCCGTGTACGCCCTCGCCCTGCTGATCGCACTGCTGACCGTCGGCGGCCTGTCCGACTTCATCGGCCGCCGCCCCGTCCTGGTGCTCGCGCTCCTGGCCGAGACGGCGGCCATGGTCCTGTTCCTGACGGCCGGCGACGTCGGGACGCTCCTGGCGGCCCGCACGCTGCAGGGCCTGGCGACCGGCATGGCCACCGGCGCCATCAGCGCCGGGCTGGTCGACCTTCAGCCCGGCAGCCGGCTGGGACCGCTGGTGAACAGCGTGGCGCCCACCCTGGGCCTGGCCGCCGGCGCCCTGGGCACCGGAGCGCTGGTCCAGTACGCCCCGGCACCGACCACCCTGGTGTTCGTCCTGCTCACCGCGGCGTTCCTGCTGCTGGCCGCGGCGGTGGCGTTCCTGCCGGAACTCGTCTCCCCGCGCCCGGGCGCGCTGGCCTCGCTGCGCCCGCGGGCGTCGATCCCGGCCAGGGCCCGCGCGCCGTTCCTGGCGGCCCTGCCCTGCCTGATCGCGACCTGGGCGATGGGCGGGCTCTACCTGTCCCTGGGCGGCTCCCTGAGCGCCGGAGTCCTGCACGTGCGCAGCCACCTGGTCGGCGGCCTGGTCGTCAGCGCCCTCACCGGCGCCGGCGCCGTGGCCTCGACGCTGCTCCGCGATCGGACGCCGCAGCGGGTCATGATCGGCGGATCGGCCGCGCTCGCCGCCGGGACCGGCCTGACCCTCCTGGCACTGGGCCTCACCTCCACCCCGCTGTTCTTCCTCGGCACGGCCGTCGCCGGCTGCGGGTTCGGCGCCGCCTTCCTCGGGGCGTTCCGCTCCCTGGCCGCCCTGGCGGAACCGGCCCAGCGGGCGGAACTGTTCGCCGCGGTGTACGTGGTCAGCTACCTCGCCTTCAGCGTGCCCGCCGTCCTGGCGGGGCTCGCCGTCCCGTCCTTCGGCCTGCGCGCGACCGCGACCGTGTACGGGACGATCGTCATCGCCCTGGCCCTGACGGCCGTGCTGTCCGGCGCCGTTCGCGCCCGGGCCGCCCGGACGGCCGCACCGGTGACGACCGCCGCCCCCTGCCCCACCGGAAGCCGCCCCGCCACCGGCTGACCGAGCCCTGGCGAGCGAGGCGGCACCCGGCGCGTGCAGCGCCAAGGACGCCCGGCGCGGGGGCGTTCTCGGCGCCGGGCCGATGGGCCACATCGCGTCGGCGAGGGCGCGGCAAATCGGTTGCGTCGCGGCGCACTGCCGACAGGATCGGGAGCATGAGCATCACCGCGCCGGAACGCGCCCTCGCCTCCCTGACCGGGTTGTCGGTCGGGGACGCCTTCGGAGACCAGTTCTTCCTCCTGGCCAACCGCGGGCTGGACCCGTGGGACGCGACCCCGCCGGGACCGTGGGAGTGGTCCGACGACACCGAGATGGCCTGCTCGGTCGTTGACGTGCTGATCCGGGACGGCCGTGTCGACCAGGACGCGCTGGCCGCGTCCTTCGCCGCCCGCATGGACGTCGGCCGCCGCTACGGCGCGGGCACGCTCGAACTGCTGGAGAAGGTCCGTGACGGAGTGCCCTGGCGCGCCGCGTCGGCCGAGGGCTTCGGCGGGAACGGCTCGTACGGCAACGGCGCCGCCATGCGCGCCGCGCCGCTCGGCGCCTACTTCGCCGGCGACCTGAAGCGCGCCGCCGCCGAGGCGGCCGCCTCGGCAGAGGTCACCCACGCCCATCCCGAGGGCGTCGCGGGGGCCGTGGCGGTCGCGGTCGCCGCCGCCCATGCCGCCGAGTCCGGGCCCGGCCTGTTCGAGGCGGTGCTCGACCACCTGGCGCCCGGCTACGTCAGGCGAGGCGTCGAACAGGCCCGGAAGCTGGCAGGCGTCACGGTCGAGCAGGCCGCGGCGCGGCTCGGCAACGGGTCCCGGATCACCGCGCAGGACACCGTGCCGTTCACGCTGTGGGTCGCCGCCCGGCACCTGGACGACTACGAGACCGCGGTACGCGGCTGCGCCGCCGCCGGAGGCGACATGGACACCACAGCGGCGATCGTCGGCGGTGTTCTCGGAGCGCGCGTCGGGGGCGCACCGGCCGACTGGCGACGGCACCGCGAGCCCCTTCCGGCCTGGCTCGGCCGGCACGCCTGACAGCCGCAGAGCGCCGTCACACGGCGGGTCACGGCCACGGCGCTGCAGGCATCTACCGGCGGGCGCGTCGTTCGGCCAGCACGATGGACACCGTCAGGAACGCCGCGCCGGCGGTGAGCGGCGCCGCCGTGGTGGCGCCGCCGGCCGCTCCGGCGGCGATCGCGACGACCGCGGGCACGACGGGCTGGGCGATGCCCCACGAGGAGCCGAAGAACGCGAACCACCGGGGCCGGTCGTCCTCCGGCGCGGCATCGGCGATCATCGCCGGCCAGCGTCCCAGCAGCAGGCCGCCGACCGCCGTCCAGGCGAGGTAGGCCGTCACCGTCACCGCGAGTCCGTGGGCGGCCGCCATGAGCAGGGCGAGCAGGCCCAGCAGCGCCGAGCCCGCCCCCAGGACCACCGTGTGCGCGCGGTGCTCCAGCCGCCGGCGCGCCAGATGCGCGGTGAGCGGGCCTGGCAGGGCCGCGCCCGCCACGGCCAGGCCGGGAAGCCAGTGCGGCGCGCCCCGCTGCAGGAGGATCAGCGGCAGGAACATCACGACCGCCAGGTGGCCGTAGGCGAAGGCCGTGCCCGCGGCCGTCGAGCGCAGCAGCGGCAACGGCGGCCGCCGCGGTTTGCGGCGCCGTACGGGAACGGCCGGGCGCGGGGACGCGTCGCCGGGGAGCGCGACGGTCGACGCCGCGGCCGCCAGGCAGGTCAGCGCGTCGGCGACGATCAGCCATCGCACGCCGAGCGGGAGCAGGATCGCGGCCAGCAGGCCGCCGACGGCCCCCGCCGCCGCGAGCGAGGTGCCCAGCAGCGCGTAGGCGCCCTGGCGCTGCCCGCCGGAGGTCACCCGGGCCAGGAGCTCCTGGCTAGCAGGCTCGTAGATCTCGAAGGCCAGCCCGACCAGCGCGGTCGCGGCCAGCGTCTGCGCCGGCGTGCGGGCGGCCGCCAGCACCAGCAGCGCGGCCCCGGTCGCCGACAGTCCCAGCGCGATGGTCGCGCGCGGGCTCAGCCGCTCGAGCAGCAGCCCTCCGCTCCACCGCGAGACCAGCGCGGCGACTCCGAAGACGGCCAGCGCCGCGGGTGCGAGCCGCGGGCCGGCCAGCACGGCCAGGAACGCCAGCGCGTAGGCCCCCAGCTGGTTGAGGATCCGGATGCCGACCAGCGCCTTGGCCGCGCGCGGCAACGCCTCCGCCACCGTCCCCCCGTCCTCGTACTCGACCGCGTGGCATCCTGCCATGGGCCACCGACACGGGCCACCGACACGGGCGCGCCCGCACCCGGGGAGGACCTCGCAGAACGAGCCGGGTGCGGACGCGCCCGTACCGGCGCCGAGAGGACGGTGTACGAGGTGCGGTGAGGGGGGCGGCGGAGCGCGGAGGGGGCGCCCCGCCGCCAGGCTTCGGGTTAGATCACCCAGAGGTCGTAATTGGTCCAGGTGCTGCCGTTGCACTGGTACTTCGACCAGGAGTGGTTGTTGATGCCGCGGTTGCCGACCTCGATGCAACTGCTGGCCCAGAAGTAGTTGTCGATGTACCGCCAGCCAGGGCCGGGCGGGTCGCTGCAGGGGTGGGTGCACTTGACGGTGACGGCCCCGTGCGGCGCGGGCGTGGCGGCGCCCGCGGGGGACGCGAGCGCGACGGCGCCGACGGCCAGCGCACCCGCGACGGTGCTCGTCGCTATGAGATTCCGAAGTCGCATGAAGCGGACCCTTTCGTTTCCGGGGAACTTCACCTCGACGTTATGGGCGGCCCCGCATCGAGGTATTGAACGAATGCGAAGGGCCGGCCCCCGCCCCGCGCACCGATCGCCGGCGGCGGCCTACTCGCGCGACGCGGTGGTCGCGGCGGCGTGTTCGGCGCGGAACGCGGTCGGCGTGCAGCCCGCCAGCCTGCGGAAGTCCCGGTTGAAGTGGGCCTGGTCGGCGTAGCCGCACGCGGCGGCCACCTGCGGGAGCGTCTGGCCCGGGGATCGGGTGAGCAGGTACACGGCCCGCTGGAAGCGCAGGATGCGGGCCATGGTCTTGGGCGGCAGGCCGATCTGCTCGGCGAAGCGCATCTCCAGGTAGCGGCGGGTCACGCCGATCTCCTCGGCGAGCGTGCCGACGCTGATCGCTCCGGCGGTCCGGCGCAGGAGCCGCCAGGCGCGCAGCACCGCCGGTGCCGGCTCCGGCCCGGTGCGGAACCAGGCGGGCAGCAGGTGGTCCAGCAGCGCGAACCGCGTGGCCCAGTCCGGTGCCTGCCACAGGCGTTCGGTGAGATGTTCGCAGCGGCGGCCGAGCAGGTCGGCCAGGTCGACGGTGGTGTTGGACAGTTCCCGCATCGGCACCCCGAACAGCGCGTGCGCTCCGGCCGGGGTGAGCTCCACGGCCATCCCCCGGTGGTGGCCGTGCTGCTCGAACAGCACGGGACCGTCGTGCAGGCCGGTGACGTGAGACGCCTGGACGCGTGCCGGCGAAGGCGTGGTGATCAGCCGTACCGAGGCGGTGAAGTCGATGAACAGCGCGACCGTGCAGGTCGGCACGGCGCGGCCGTTCAGCGGCCGGGCCGTCTCCACGCGCAGGCCCGCGTAACCGAAGACGTGGCCGCGCAGGGCCGGCCCGGGCCGCGCCACCACCATCCTCGGCTCGGGCCGCGGCTCGCGGCACTCCAGAATGACCCCCCCGACGCCATTCACCATCGACCGCCTTTCCGCGCGACTCTTCCCGGCTCAGTCTCTCCGCGGACCTGCGGAGCGGGGATCCGGGAAATCTCGTATTCGGGAACGGGAAAGCGAACGCCGCTCGCGGGTGATACCGATGTGACCGCCATCCGCGCCATGGAAAGGCACCACATGACAGGGGATCCCCCGCCCGACCCGGTCGAGCGTTTCGATGAGGTCTTCGACGCCTATTTCGCCGAGATCCACCGGTACGCGGCCAAACGGCTCGGTCCGGACGCCGCCGCGGACGTCGCGGCGCAGACGTTCCTGGAGGCGTTCCGGGGGCGTCGGCGCTATGACCCGATTCGGGCGAGCGTGCGCACCTGGCTGTACGGGATCGCGACCAAGGTGGTCGGCAAGCATCAGCGGGCTGAGACGCGCGCGCTGCGGGCGCACGCCCGCCTCAGCCCGGGCCGGGGCACCGAGGAGCACACCGAACGGGTCGATTCGCGGGTCAGCGCCGAGGGCCTGCGCGGCCGGCTCGCCGGGGCGATCGCGTCGCTGCCGCGCGGGCAACGCGACGTGCTGCTGCTCGTGGCTCTGGCCGACCTCAGTCACGACGAGGTCGCGGCGGCGCTGGGGATCTCCTATGGCACGGTCGGCTCCCGGCTGAACCGTGCCCGAACCACATTGCGCAAGGCGTTGGGCGGGACCAATCCGATGCTCACGTTGGAGGAACAGCATGGATGAGATGCGGATGGTCCGGGACTTCTACCCCGAGCCCGCTCCGCCCACCGCCCGGGACATCACCCGGGCGAAGGCACTGCTGAGCGAGTCGTCGCGCCGTCCACTGCCCCGGATGCGGTGGGGACTGGGCGGCGGCCTGGTCGCGGTCGGCGCGGCGGCGGCCGTGGCGATCGCGCTCGCCGGGGGGAACACGACCGGCGGGGGGAACACACCCGCGTCGCCCGGCCCGGTGAACCTGGACGCCAAGGGAGCGGTCCTGGCCGCGGCGGAGAAGGCCGAACAGCAGCCGACCGGCAACTACTGGCGCATCGACGTGGTCGAGGGCCAGTCCTACATGATGCGCCCTGGCACCGGGACATACGCGATCACCGGCGCGGCCGACGAGGTGTTCCACTGGACCGGCGCGAAACCCGGCATGGGAGAGGCCTACTACAACCGCGACCTGCCAGCCCACCCGCTGACCAAGCAGGACCAGGCGCTGTGGCGCAAGGCCGGGTCACCGTCGAGCTTCCGCGTCTGGTCGGGCGACCACTACTACACCTACCCCGCCAAGGGCACGAAGTGGAGCGCGCACGGCCCCAACGTCGGCATCGACCCGCACGGCGGCGGGGATTACATGGGCAAGTCGGTGAAGGATCTGCAAAACCTGCCGACCGACCCGGCCAAGCTCGCCGCGATGTTCCTGAACGACACGGACACGAACAGGGCGCTGGGCGCTCGGCCGGGAAAGACGCTGTCACCCGAAGCGGAACGACGCTTCAAAGAGGCCGCGCCCAAGCTGAAGATCTCCAGGGTGGCGGGGATCTTGAGCGGCCCGGTCCAGCCCAAGGCACGGGCCGGCCTGATGCGGGCGCTGGCCACCCAGCCGGGCATCCACGCGATCGGCCACGACACCGACCCGCTGGGCCGCCGGGGGATCGCACTGGCCTCCGACGACAGCGCCACGACGGTCACCGGCGAGTACGGCGGGCCAAAGGCCGAGCAGGGGACCTACCGCTGGCGCGCGGTGGTCATCTTCGATGAGCACACCGGCGCGGTGCTGTCCCGGCAGAACGAGCTGACCACGCCTGGCGGCCCGTACTCGGAGATGAAGCCCGGCTTCGTCATCGAGTACCAGGCCACCCGCTCGACGGGCTGGACCGGCACCAAACCCGCCCCCTCGCCGGAACTGCCGTCGTTCGGCTGACCCTTTCGGCCGGGCCCGGACCGCGTCCGGGCCCGGCCGAAAGGCGGCGCCCCTCAGCCGAGGGCCGTGTACAGGTCGTGGGTCCGGCGGGCGATGTGGGACCAGGAGAAATGCTCGATCGCCCGCCGGCGGCCCGCCTTGCCCATCGCGGCGGCGCGTTCGGGGTCGGTGACGAGGGCGCCCACGCGCTCGGCGAGGTCGGCGACGAAGCGGTCGGGGTCGACGGGGGTGCCGGTGCCGTCGGCGGCCTGCTCGATCGGCACGAGCAGGCCCGTCTCGCCGTCGGCGACCACCTCGGGGATGCCGCCGGTGGCGGTGGCGACGACCGCCGCCTCGCAGGCCATGGCCTCCAGGTTGACGATGCCCATCGGCTCGTACACCGACGGGCAGACGAACACGCTCGCGTGGCTGAGGATCTGCACGACCTCGGGGCGGGGCAGCATCCGGGTGATCCACACGATGCCGTCGCGTTCGGCGCGCAGCGCGTCGACGAGCCCTTCGACCTCCGCGGAGATCTCCGGGGTGTCGGGGGCGCCGGCGCACAGCACGAGCTGGGCGGCCGGGTCGAAGGACCGGGCGGCGCGCAGCAGGTAGGGCAGCCCCTTCTGGCGGGTGATGCGCCCGACGAACACCACGGAGGGGCGGCTCGGGTCGATGCCGTGCCGGGCCAGGACGTCGGTGCCGTGGTCGGGGGCGTACTCGTCGGTGTCGATGCCGTTGTGCAGGACGGTGACCCGGCCGGGGTCGATGTCGGGATAGCAGGTGAGCACGTCGCGGCGCATGCCCTCGGAGACGGCGACGATCGCGTCGGCGGCCAGCAGGGCGGTGCGCTCGGCCCAGGAGGAGATGGCGTAGCCGCCGCCGAGCTGCTCGGCCTTCCAGGGCCGCAGCGGCTCGAGGCTGTGGGTGGTGACCACGTGCGGGATCCCGTGCAGCAGCTTGGCGATGTGACCGGCGAGGTTGGCGTACCAGGTGTGGCTGTGCACCAGGTCCGCTCCCCCGGCTCCGGCGGCGATCTCCAGGTCGACGCCGAGGGTCTGCAGTGCCGCGTTGGCCTGTTCCAGCGCCCCGGGGACGCGGTAGCCGGTCACGCCGGGCTCGGCCCGGTCACCGCCGAAACAGTGGACCCGCAGGTCGCACAGGTGGCGGAGCTCCCGGGCCAGGTGCTCGACGTGGACGCCGGCTCCGCCGTAGACGTCCGGCGGGTATTCGCGGGTGAGCAGATCGACGCGCATGTCACGCAGCGTATGGGAAATATGCCCGCTCGTCCTGTTTTATTGCTGGTGGGCGGGCTAAGGTCCTCGACATGGCGAGACCTCATGTCCTGGCGATGGTTCTGGCGGGCGGCGAGGGCAAGCGGCTGATGCCGCTGACCGCCGATCGGGCCAAGCCCGCTGTGCCCTTCGGCGGAATGTACCGGCTGATCGATTTCGTCCTGTCCAACCTGGCGAACGCCGGGTACCTCAAGATCGTCGTGCTCACCCAGTACAAGAACCACAGCCTGGACCGCCACGTCTCGCGTACGTGGCGGATGTCGACCCTCCTGGGCAACTACGTGACGCCCGTCCCGGCCCAGCAGCGCCTGGGACCGCGGTGGTTCGCCGGCTCGGCCGACGCGATCCTGCAGAACTTCAACCTCATCGAGGACGAGCGGCCCGACCACGTCATCGTCTTCGGCGCCGACCACATCTACCGGATGGATCCGCGGCAGATGGTGGACCAGCACATCGCGTCCGGCGCCGGGGTCACCGTCGCCGCGATCCGCCAGCCGCTGGCGCTCGCCGACCAGTTCGGGGTGATCGAGACCGGGCCCGACGGCGTCACCATCGAGGCGTTCCGGGAGAAGCCCAAGGACGCGATCGGCCTGCCCGACGCCCCCGAGCAGGTCTACGCCTCCATGGGCAACTACGTCTTCGACACCCAGGTGCTGATCGACGTGGTGAAGGAGGACGCGGCCGACGTGTCCAGCAAGCACGACGTCGGCGGCAACATCATTCCCCGGCTCGTCAAGGCCGGCCGCGCGCAGGTGTACGACTTCGCCGACAACGAGGTGCCCGGCTCCACCGACCGTGACCGCGGCTACTGGCGTGACGTGGGGACCCTGGACGCCTTCTACGAGGCCCACATGGACCTGATCTCGGTCCACCCGGTCTTCAACCTCTACAACCGCGACTGGCCGATCTACACCGGCCACGACCCGCTGCCGCCGGCCAAGTTCGTCTTCAACGAGGAGGGCCGGCGCGGCTACGCGACCGACTCGATCGTCTCCCCCGGCGCCATCCTGGCGGGCGGGATGGCCGAGCGTTCCATCCTGTCGCCCGGCGTCCAGCTGGACGCCGCCGCGGAGGTCCACAACTCGGTCCTGATGGACAACGTACGGGTCGGGCGCGGCGCCGTCGTCCGGAACGCCATCATCGACAAGAACGTCGTGATCCCCGACGGCGGGCGCATCGGCGTCGATGAGGACTACGACCGGGCGCACTTCACCGTGACGGACAGCGGCGTCCGGGTCCTGGGCAAGAACCAGGTCGTGCCGCGCTGACCGCTAGGGCAGCCGACCCGCCGGGTCCTCGGTCATGAACTCGGTGATCAGGTCCGTCGGGTTGGCCGCCGCGGTGAGCGCGAACATCGCGTCGGGGTCGAACATGTCGTAGAGGATCACCGGCAGCGGTCGTCCCAGGGCCGTGACGATGTGCCCGCCGGTGTGGAGGCCGCGCGCCACGTCGACGCACAGCTCGTGGAATCGCCGGTCCAGCAGCTCATCGCGCCGGTCGATCTCCTCTTCGGCCAGCTCGTCGCCGTCTTCGTACCACAGGCCCTCGGCCGCCGCCTCACGCCGATGCGCCTGCGCGCCGGCCGGGTCGTGTTCGGGATCGTGACCGGTGACGCGGACGCCCTCCAGCCCGGACGGCGGGAAGTAGGCGTAGTTCCAGCGGGCCTCCCATGCCTCCGACGGGCCCAGTGTCTCCAGCGTCCGCCGTACGTCGCCGTCGGTGTTGTAGCCGATCGCCAGGTAGGGGAACCGGGGATCCTGATCGACGCTGTCGATCCGGAACGTGACGGTGTAGATGTCGGGCACCGTCTCCGGCGGGAACTCCGCCAGGGCGCGCGCGGCGGCCTGCTCGATGTGCTGCCGGAACGTCTCCACTGCTCTCCTCGACTCGCGTGGCGCGATCATAGTGGGCCGGGCCGGCGGCTCACTCGGGGCGCAGGGCGGCCAGCTGCTCCTCGAACGGCACGACGGACTCGGCAGCGGGGGCGGCGGCCGGGCGGCCGGCCAGCAGCGCGGCCAGTTCGCCCGCCGCGCGGCCGATCCGGTCCGCCAGGTCGCCGGTGCGCTCCTCACCGGCCGACCCCCAGTCCTCCGACGCCGCGTACACGGCCGTGGGGACCACGATCGCGCGCAGGTAGGCGAACAGCGGCCGCAGCGCGTGCTCGAGGGCGAGCGAGTGGCGGGCGGTGCCGCCGGTCGCGGCGATCAGGACGGGCGTGCCGGTCAGGGCATCGCCCTCGAGCACGTCGAAGAACGACTTGAACAGGCCGCTGTAGGAGGCCGAGAAGATCGGGCTGACCGCGATCAGGCCGTCCGCGGCGGTGACCGCCTCCAGCGCCGTACGCAGCCGGGCGCCGGGGAACCCGGTGACCAGGTTGGAAGCGATGTCGGTGGCCAGGTCGCGCAGCTCGATCACGGTGACCTCAACCGGGCGGGTGTCCTCGGCCAGGTGCTCGCGGGCCGCCTCGGCAAGGCGGTCGGCCAGCAGGCGGGTGGAGGAGGGCGTGCTCAGGCCGGCCGAGACGGCCACGAGGCTCAGCGGGCTCACTTGGCCGCCTCCGCCAGGGCCTCGGCGCCGCGGGCGGCGAGCAGGGAGGCGTGGGTGGGGGCGTCGGGGACCTCGGCGGGCCGGTCGCTCGCGAATTCCTTGCGGAGCACGGGGATGACCTCCTCGCCGAGCAGGTCCAGCTGCTCCAGCACGGTCTTCAGCGGCAGCCCGGCGTGGTCGATGAGGAACAGCTGACGCTGGTAGTCGCCGAAGTGCTCCCGGAAGGTCAGGGTCTTGTCGATGACCTGCTGCGGACTGCCGACCGTCAGCGGCGTCTCGTCCATGAACTCCTCCAGCGACGGCCCATGCCCGTAGACGGGGGCGTTGTCGAAGTACGGGCGGAACTCCCGTACGGCGTCCTGGGAGTTCTTGCGCATGAACACCTGCCCGCCCAGGCCGACGATCGCCTGCTCCGGCGTGCCGTGGCCGTAGTGGGCGTACCGCTCCCGGTACAGGCCGACCAGCCGCTGGAAGTGCTCCTTGGGCCAGAAGATGTTGTTGGCGAAGAACCCGTCGCCGTAGTAGGCGGCCTGCTCGGCGATCTCCGGGCTGCGGATCGAGCCGTGCCACACGAACGGCGGGACGCCGTCCAGCGGCCGGGGCGTGGAGGTGAAGGCCTGCAGCGGGGTGCGGAAGCGGCCCTTCCAGTCGACCACGTCCTCACGCCAGAGCCGGTGCAGCAGCGCGTAGTTCTCGATGGCCAGCGGGATGCCCTTGCGGATGTCCTGCCCGAACCACGGGTAGACCGGCCCGGTGTTGCCGCGGCCCAGCATCAGGTCGACGCGGCCGCCGGCCAGGTGCTGCAGCATCGCGAAGTCCTCGGCGATCTTCACCGGGTCGTTCGTGGTGATCAGCGTGGTGGCGGTCGACAGGATCAGCCGCTCGGTCCGCGCCGCGATGTACCCGAGCATCGTCGTGGGCGAGGAGGGGACGAACGGCGGGTTGTGGTGCTCACCGGTGGCGAACACGTCCAGGCCCACCTCCTCGGCCTTCGACGCGATCGTCACCATCGCCTCGATCCGCTCATGCTCACTCGGCGTCCTGCCGGTGGTCGGATCGGGCGTGACGTCGCCGACCGTGAAGATTCCGAACTGCATGACCCACCTCTCCTGATTGAAAGTTCAACTATAGCGGCGAACGCGCGGACCCGGTCGTCGATTCCCCCGGGGGGGCTCAGCGGACGGGGCCGACGCGGACCGCCCGCATCTCCTCCTCGGTGGCAGGTCCCCCGCAGTGCGCGCAGACCGTCCTGGGGTGGAACTCGGATCCGCAGGAGTGCCGCCAGACGGTGGGCGCGGGGCCGTCGGTGACGTACCGGTCGCCCCAATCCATCAGGTTGAGCAGGATCGGCTGCAGGGCGTGGCCCGCCTCGGTGGGCACGTACTCATAGCGCGGCGGATGCTCCTCGTACGGCCGCTTCTCCAGCACGCCGGCCTCGACCAGCGTGCGCAGGCGCGCGGCGAGGATGTCACGGCTGGCCCCGGTGTTGCGGGCGATCCCGTCGAACCGCCGCTCGCCGAGCAGGATCTCGCGCAGGACCAGCAGGCTCCACCGCTCGCCGATCACCGCCAGCGCGTTGGCGATGGAACACACACGGCCACGTGCGGCCACCGGACTCCCCTCCTAGATCCGTCGCGATCTCGCGCACCCCAACCTATCGGGCCGCGTCGCGAGTGGGTTGTGAAATCCAACTTTGCACGATATATCCGTGAGTAGGGTTCTGAAGCGACTGAGGGGACACCTCCATGAACGACGCTGTGATCGTCGACGCGGTCCGGACGCCGATCGGCAAGGGCAAGCCGGGCGGCGCCCTGTCGGGGGTGCACCCCGTCGACCTGCACGCGCACGCGATCCGGTCCCTCATCGAGCGGACCGGCATCGACCCGGCCATCGTGGACGACGTGATCAGCGGAGCGGTCGGGCAGATCGGCGAGCAGAGCGGCAACACCGCCCGGTGGGCCGCGCTGGCGGCCGGGCTCCCGGAGTCGGTGCCCGCCGTGACGGTGGACCGCCAGTGCGGCAGCGGCCAGCAGGCGATCCACTTCGCCGCCCAGGGAGTGATCAGCGGCGCCTACGACGTCGTCATCGCCTCCGGGGTCGAGTCCATGAGCCGGGTGCCGATCGGCAGCCAGACGGCCGGCCGCGACTTCCTCGGCCCAGGCGTCGCCCAGCGGTACCCCGACGGCCTCGTCCCGCAGGGGATCAGCGCCGAGCTGATCGCCCAGCGCTGGGAGCTGTCCCGCGAGCGGCTGGACGGCTTCGCCGCCGAGAGCCACCACCGCGCCGCCCGCGCCTGGGCGGACGGCCGGTTCGCCGCCGAGGTCTCCCCCGTCAAGGCGCCGTCGGCCGACGGCGCCCCCGTGACCGTCACCCAGGACGAATCGGTGCGCCCGAGCACGTCACCACAGATCCTGGCCGGGCTGCGGCCGGCGTTCCGCGCCGACGTCTGGGAGGAGCGCTTCCCGCAGATCGACTGGCGGATCACCGCGGGCAACTCCTCACCGGTCAACGACGGCGCCGCCGCCGTGCTCATCACCAGCGGCCACACCGCCCGGCGGCTCGGGCTGCGGCCCCGCGCGCGGCTGCACACCTTCGCCGTGGTCGGCGACGACCCCCTGCTCATGCTCACCGGCATCATCCCCGCGACGCGCAAGGTCCTCGACCGCGCGGGCCTGACGCTGCGCGACATCGACGCGTTCGAGGTCAACGAGGCCTTCACCAGCGTCGTGCTCGCCTGGCTGGCCGAGACCGGAGCCGACCCGGCCAAGGTCAACGTCAACGGCGGCGCCACCGCCATCGGGCACCCCCTCGGGGCCAGCGGCGCCCGCCTGATGACCACCCTGCTGTCGGTCCTCGAACAGCGCGGCGGACGGTACGGCCTGCAGACGATGTGCGAGGCCGGCGGCCTCGCCAACGCCACCATCGTCGAACGCCTCTGAGCCGGGGGTGCCTGATCGCGGGCCACACCGCCCCCGGATCGGCGTGCGCGGGTGGTGTGCCCGATCCTGGACAATGGAGGGTCCGCACCGGGCGCCGTGAGACGCCGGCGCCGCTCCGAACAGGGGGAACACGCCGTTGCCGCAGGACCACCAGACGCAACGCGCCGACCGCACCGACCTGCGGGCCGACTGCGGCCGGTGCCAGGCGCTGTGCTGCGTGGCGCTGCCCTTCTCGGCGTCGGCCGGCTTCGCGATCGACAAGGAGGCCGGGCGGCCCTGCCCGAACCTTCGCGGCGACTCCCGCTGCGGCATTCACGCCGACCTGAGGGCGAAGGGCTTCTCCGGCTGCACCGTCTTCGACTGCTTCGGCGCGGGGCAGAAGGTCTCCCAGGTCACCTTCGCGGGCCGGGACTGGCGGGAGACGCCGGGCGTCGCCCGGGAGATGTTCGCGGTCTTCGCCGTCATGCGGCAGCTGCACGAGATGCTGTGGTACCTCACCGAGGCGCTGACCCTTCCCCAGGCCCGCCCGATCCACGACGAGCTGCGCGCGATGCTGCAGGAAACCGAGCGCCTCACCCGCGCCGGCGCCCGTGACCTCGCCGAACTGGACGTGGCCGCCCACCGCGCCCGCGTCAACCCGCTCCTGCTGCGCGTCGGTGAGCTCGTACGGGCCGGGGTCCCGGGCCGCCGGACGAACCACCGGGGCGCCGACCTCATCGGCGCCCGGCTCAAGGGCGCGGACCTGCGCGGAGCCGATCTGCGCGGCGCCTACCTCATCGCGGCCGACCTCAGGAACGCCGACCTGCGCGCGGCCGACCTGATCGGCGCGGACCTGCGCGACGCCGACCTGCGCGGAGCGGACCTGACCGGCGCCATCTTCCTCACCCAGGCACAGGTCGACGCCGCCCGCGGCGACGCCGCGACCAGGCTGCCGGCCGCGCTCACCCGCCCCGCCCACTGGTGATCTCTCCGCCCACATGGGGCCCACCCGCCCAGGCCGCGCTGCGACGTCTCATCGCGACCCACCGCTGATCGACCGGCGCCGTCACCGGGTGCGTGCCTTCTCCTCGCTCGCCGCCGTGGCGGCTGCCGTATTCTGGCGAGGTGGCAAAGCCCGACGGTGAACGCATGGGGGTCGTCGCCGCACTGGTGCGTTCCTCTTTCCTGGTGAACGCCGTGTACGCCGAGTCGGCCCGGGAGTACGGGCTGACCGCGCAACAAGGGCAGCTGCTGTGCGTGCTGATGCCCGGGCCGTACGGCATGACCGAGCTGGGCCGGACGCTGGGGCTGGCCAAGTCGAGCCTGACCGGCCTGGTGGACCGGACCATGCAGCGTGGCCTGGTGCGGCGCGAGCCCGATCCGGAGGACAAGCGCGCGGTCCGCGTCGCGCTGACCGACGAGGGCAGTGAGGTCGTGGAGAAGTTCTACGCCGAGACCTGCCGCCGGGTGGACGCGCTGCCGGGAGACCTGCCGGAGTCCGACCGCGAGACGCTCGCGGAGCTGCTCGGCCGCGTCGTTTCGGCCAACAAGGTGCCGATGGTCTTCGCCGAGGCCGACGCGGCGGCCACCGCCGCGCACGAGCGCTGAGCGGCCACTTCACAATGGCCTGATGGCCGACTCCAGTACGGACCCCGCGGACGGTCCCGTGACGCCCGGGTCGGACTTCCTCCAGCTGCGCATCGAGGAGGCCCCCGCGGGCGGCCGCTCCGACTGGCTCGCCGAGCGGCTGCGGCACGCGATCGCGGACGGCCGGCTGCCGGTGGGCAGCCGGCTCCCGGCCACGCGGTCGCTGGCCGCAGACCTCGGCGTCTCCCGCGGGGTGGTCACCGAGGCCTACCAGCGTCTGATCGAGGAGGGCCGGCTCGCCGGGCGGGGCCGCGCCGGCACCGTCGTCGTGGCCGCCCCGCCCCCGGCGCGCGTCCCGGCGCCCGTCCGCCCGGAGCCGGCGGGCGCGGTGTTCGCGGCCCCGCCGGGCGGGGACGTCTTCGACGCCGTACGCGCGGCGCCCGCCCGGATCGACCTGTCGCCCGGCGTGCCGGACCTGGCCGCGTTCCCGCGCACCGCCTTGCTGCGTGCCGAGCGCGCCGTACTCGGCGACCTGCCGACGGCCGACCTGGGATACGGAGACCCGCGGGGAGCACCCGCGCTCCGCCGCGCCGTCGCCGAGCGGCTCGCCCGCACGCGCGGGATCCGGGCGGATCCGGACGAGGTGATCATCGTGGCGGGCACCGCCCAGGCGCTCGGCCTGTTCGCGCAGGTGCTCCGGGACGACGGGATCGGCGCGGTGGCGGTGGAGGACCCCGGATCCCTGGGCGCCCGCCAGCACCTGCGTCACTGGGGGCTGCGGACACCGCCGGTCCCGGTCGACTCGGCCGGAATCCGCGTCGACGATCTGCGCTCCCAGGACACTCCGGCCGTCCTGGTCACCCCGGCCCACCAGTTCCCGACCGGAGTGGTGCTCGGCGGGGAACGCCGCCGCCGGCTCGTGGACTGGGCCCGTGCGGGCGGGCTCGTCCTCGAGGACGACTATGACGCCGAGCACCGCTACGACCGGCCTCCGGTGCCCGCGCTGCGGTCGATGCTCCCCGACCGCGTCTGCTACGCCGGGAGCGTTTCCAAGCTCCTGGCCCCGGCGCTGCGCGTCGGCTGGATCCTCGCCCCGCCGGCGTATCGGGACGCGCTGGTGGAGGCCAAGCGGTACGCCGATCTCGGCAACGCCCTGGTGCCGCAGCTCGTGCTGGCCCGCCTCATGGAGTCGGGCGCGATGGACCGCCACCTGCGCCTGGTCCGCAGGCGCCACCGGCAGCGCCGCGACGCGATGATCGAGGCGATCGGGACGCACCTGCCGGGCGCGACCGTGCACGGCGCCGCCGCGGGCCTGCACCTGCTGATCACTTTCGCCGGCGGGTTCGCCGACACCGAACTCGCCGCCGAGGCGCTCGCGCGCGGAGTGAAGGTCCAGCCACTGTCCTGGCACCGCGTGCGCCCGGGCCGGCCGGGTCTGGTGCTGGGCTATGCCGCGAGCAGGCCGACCGACATCGCCGAGGGCGTGGCGGTCGTCGGCGAAGCCCTGCGCGGCCTGCTCCTCGGCCAAGGGTGACAGGGCCCGGCGCCGCCGTCCCGTCACATGGGCGCGATCCGATCCGTCATCGCTACGACGAGACGCGACAGAAGGACATGAGAGATGGACGAGGACGAGTTCCTGGCCGGCCGGTTCGAGGAGCACCGCACCCACCTGAGGGCGGTCGCCTACCGGATGCTCGGCTCCCTGGCCGAGGCCGACGACGCCGTGCAGGAGGCGTGGCTGAAGCTGAGCCGTGCCGACATCGGCGACGTGGAGAACCTGGGCGGCTGGCTGACCACGGTCGTCGGCCGGGTCTGTCTCGACATGCTCCGGACGCGCGGTTCCCGGCGTGAGGAATCCCTCGAGGCGCGCCTGCCCGACCCGGTGGTCGGCCCCGCCGAAGGGATCGACCCCGAACAGCAGGCGCTGGTGGCCGACTCGGTCGGGCTCGCGCTGCTGGTGGTGCTGCAGTCGCTCGGACCCGCCGAGCGCCTGGCGTTCGTGTTGCACGACATGTTCGCGGTGCCGTTCGAGGAGATCGCCCCGATCGTGGGCCGCTCGCCGGCCGCGGCCCGGCAGCTCGCCAGCCGCGCCCGCCGCCGGGTCCAGGGCGCGGCCCCCGTCCCCGACCCTGACCTGACGCGCCAGCGCGAGGTCGTCGACGCGTTCCTCGCCGCCGCGCGCGGCGGCGACCTCGACGCGCTGGTCGCCGTGCTCCACCCCGACGTGGTGCTGCGCACCGACCGCGGTGCCGTCCCGGGCGGAAGGGCGGAGCTGCGCGGCGTACGGGACGTCTCCGGGCAGATGGCCACCTTCCACCGGTTCGCCGGTTCGTACGCCACACGGTCGGCCCTGGTCAACGGCGCCGCGGGGGTCGTCAGCCTCGACGACGGGCGTCCGATGTCGGTCCTGAGCTTCACGATCACCAACGGCCTGATCGCCGCGATCGACATCCTCGCCGACCCCGAGCGCCTGGCCCGCCTCGACGTCACGGTCCTGGACGGCTGAGGCCGGCGGCGCCGCCGGACGTCGGCTGAGGCGCAGCGGCGGCCGACAGCCCAGCGGCTCCCGGATATGGGATATCCTCCCGAATATGGGAACGTCGTCGACGAGTGTCACGCCGGACGAGGTGGACGCCCGGCTGGCGGCCCGCCTCGCGGAGCTGCGGGCCGAGCGCGGCTGGTCACTGGAGGAGCTGGCGCGGCGCACCGGGGTGAGCCGCTCCACGCTGTCGCGCCTGGAGCACGCCGAGATCAGCCCGACCGCCGCCCTCCTCAACAAACTGTGCGCCGCCTACGAGCGCACCATGTCGCGGCTGCTGGCCGAGGTCGAGTCCGAGCCCCCGCAGCTCGTCCGCGCCGCCGACCAGGCCCTGTGGCGCGACGAGGCGTCGGGCTTCCTGCGGCGCTCGGTGTCGCCCCCGCACGCGGGCCTGCGCGGGGAGGTCGTCGAGGGCACCCTGCGCCCGGGCGCGGACATCTCCTACGACGGGCCGCCCGTGCCCGGCGTGGAGCAGCACATCTGGGTGCTCGAGGGAGCCCTGCGGGTGGACGCGAACGGTCACGGCCACGAGGTTCGCGCGGGCGACTGCCTGCGGTTCCGGCTGTGGGGCCCCTCGCGGTTCCGCTGCGTCGGCCCCGACCCGGTCCGCTACGCCCTGGTGGTGGTGCTGCCATGATCACCCGGCTGTCCCCCGCCGAGTTCGCCGCCACCGTGCCGGATCTGGCGGAGCTCCTCGCCGACGTCGTCGCCGACGGCCACTCCCTCGGCTTCCTCACCCCGTTCGACCCGAGCGAGGCGATCGCCTGGTGGGAGGCGCGCAGCCCCGTCGTGGCCGACGGCGGCCTCCTCGTCTGGGTCTCACGCGGCCCGCGCGGCGTCGACGGGACGGTCAGCCTCGCCCTGGAACCGAAACCCAACGGCCGGCATCGCGCCGAGGTCGTCAAACTGATGGTCCGCCGGGACGCGCGCGGCCGGGGCCTCGGCCGGGCCCTGCTCGCCACCGCCGAGAAGGCGGCCTCCCAGGCCGGGGCGACCCTCCTGCTCCTGGACACCGAGACCGGCAGCGCCGCCGAGGACCTCTACCACGCCACCGGCTGGGTCCGGTACGGGGTCGTCCCCGACTACGCCGCCGACCCGGCCGGGGCGCTCCGCGACTGCAGCTTCTTCTACAAGCGCGTCGGCTGACCGGTCCTCATCCGGTCGCGCGGGAGTCCTCGCGAAGGGACCGGAAGAACGCCCGTACGTCGGCGACCAGCAGGTCGGGCTCCTCCATGGCGGGGAAGTGCCCGCCACGGTCGTACTCCGTCCAGCGCACGATGTTGTTCGTCCGCTCCGCGATGTGCCGCAGGAAGATGAAGTTGTCCTCGGGGAACACCGCCAGGGCGGTCGGTGCGGACAACGGCTCGGGCGGATCGCCCCAGTAGTCGGCGTGCGCCCGCTCGTAGTAGACGCGGGCCGAGGATCCTGCCGTCCCGGTCAGCCAGTACAGCATCACGTTGGTGAGCAGCAGATCCCGGTCCACGGCGTCCTCGGGACGGTCCCGGGAGTCCGTCCACTCCTTGAACTTCTCCACGATCCACGCCAGCTGACCGACCGGGGAGTCGGTCAGCGCGTAGGCGAGGGTCTGGGGGCGCGTCGACTGGATCGCGGCGTAGCCCGCGCGTTCGCGCTCCCACTCGCGGGTCCGCTCCCAGGAGGCGAGAGTGCGTTCGCGTTCGGCGGGGCTCAGCGCCGCCAGCTCGTCCGCGTCCGGTTCGCTGGTCGCGGCCGAGTTCGGGATCAGGTTCAGGTGGACGCCGATGATGTGGTCGGGGCGGATCCGGCCGAGTTCGCGGGAGATGGCCGCGCCCCAGTCGCCGCCTTGGGCGCCGTAGCGCGGGTAGCCGAGGCGTTCCATCAGCTCGGCGAAGGCGGCCGCGATCCGCTGGTACTCCCAGCCGGTCTGGCGTGTCGGCCCCGACAGGCCGAAGCCCGGGATGCTGGGAATCACCAGGTGGAACGCGTCGGCCGGATCGCCGCCGTGCGCTCGCGGATCCGTCAACGGGCCGGCGACCCCGGTGAACTCCACGATCGACCCCGGCCAGCCATGGGTGATGATCAGCGGGGTCGCGTCCGGCTCCGGGGAGCGGATGTGGGCGAAGTGGACGTCCGCGCCGTCGATCGCGGTGGTGAACTGCGGCCAGGTGTTCAGCCGGGCCTCGGCGGCCCGCCAGTCGTACTCGTGCCGCCAGTACCGTACGAGCTCGCGCAGGTAGTCGCGCGGGACGCCGTACGCCCAGCCCACTCCGGGCAGCTCGTCCGGCCACCGGGTGCGGTCCAGGCGCCCGTGCAGGTCGTCCAGGTCGGCCTGCGGGATGTCGATGCGGTGCGGGCGGATGGTCTGGTCGGACAACGCGATCATTCACTCTCTCTTGAGACATCGGGCCGGCGCTCGGTGGAGCGCCGTGCGCGCAGCGCCCGGACCTTCTGGCGGTTGCCGCAGCGTTCCATCGAACACCAGCGGCGGCGGCCCGGGCGTGAGGTGTCGACGTAGATCAGGTAGCAGTTGTCCCCGGCGCACATGCGGATGCGCTCGGCGAACGGACCGGTCAGCAGGTCCACGGCGTCACAGGCGACTGTAGCGAGCAGCCGCGCGCCGTCGGCGGGCCCCGCCCAGCGTCGCTCGCCATCCGCTCCGACGGCGGGCGCCAGCGGCGGGTTGGCGGCGGCCTCGTTGACGGTGGCCAGATCCTCCGGTGCGCACGGTTCGTCGCGCGTGCGGGCGATGGCGATCCGCCACAGCGCGTCGCGCAGCCGCCGTGCGTCCGCGACCTCCGCCGGGGTGACCTTCAGGGCGGGCGTCGGCGTCAGCCGTGACCGGGCCGCCCAGGCGGCCAGGTCGGCGGGCTCGTGCAGCACCTCCCATCTGCGGAACTCACCGGGCCCGCCGGTGGTCAGCAGCTCCAGGCACAGCGCGCCGGGATCGAACCGGAAGACGACCCCGGAGTGCGAGCGCAGGACCAGCCCGGGGGTTGCCGACGAATCCATGTAACCAATATAAGTGGTTACATGCCTTTGCACTGGAAGCTGGTCATCGACAGCGAGGACTCCCCGGCGCTTGCGGACTTCTGGGCCGCCGCGCTCGGGTACGAGGTGGAGGACCCCGGGGCGCTCGTCGACCGGCTCCTGGCGGCGGGCCAGATCGGCGAGGACGCGGTGATCGAGCACCGTGGCCGGCGGATGTTCCGCGGGTTCGCCGCGATCCGCCATCCGGAGGATCCCTTCGACGCGACCAGCGGGATCGGCCGGGGACGTCGCCTGCTCTTCCAGGACGTGCCCGAGGCGAAGACCGGCAAGAACCGTCTGCACCTCGACGTCCACGCCGAGCCCGGAGGCCTGGACGCGCTCGTGGCCCGGCTGGAGACCCTGGGCGCCACCCGCGTCCAGGAGGTGAACAAGGGACCGGCCGGGCACTGGTGGGTCATGGAGGACCCGGAGGGCAACGAGTTCTGCGCCGCGTAGTCTGAGACGCCGTGACGACCACCGCCGGGATCCCCGACGAACTGCGGCGCCGGCTGGGCGTCTTCGACGCCGTCGTGATCGGCCTGGGCTCGATGATCGGCGCGGGGATCTTCGCCGCGCTCGCCCCGGCGGCGCGTGCGGCCGGATCCGGGCTGCTCCTCGGCCTGGCCCTGGCCGCGGTGGTCGCCTATGCCAACGCCACTTCCTCGGCGCGGCTCGCGGCCCGCTACCCGGCCTCCGGCGGCACCTACGTCTACGGCCGTGAACGGCTCGGCGACTTCTGGGGCTACCTCGCGGGCTGGGGGTTCGTGGTCGGCAAGACCGCCTCCTGCGCGGCGATGGCACTGACCGTCGGGACCTACGTGTGGCCCGGCCACGCGCACCTGGTCGCGGTGGCCGCCGTGGTGGCCCTGACCGCCGTGAACTACGTCGGGGTGCACAAGTCCGCCTGGCTCACCCGCGTCATCGTGGCCGTCGTCCTGGCGGTGCTCGCCGTCGTCGTGGTCGCCACGCTGACCTCCGCGCCCTCGGATGCCGCCCGACTGAACGTCGGCTCGGACGCCACGTTCGGCGGAGTGCTGCAGGCGGCCGGGCTGCTGTTCTTCGCCTTCGCCGGCTACGCGCGGATCGCCACGCTGGGCGAGGAGGTGCGCGACCCCGCACGGACGATCCCGCGCGCCGTTCCGCTGGCGCTGGGCCTCACGCTCGTGGTCTACGCGGCGGTCGCAGTCGCGGCGCTGACCGTGCTCGGCAGCCGCGGGCTGGCCGCGGCGGCCGCTCCGCTGGCCGACGCCGTCCGCGCTGCCGGGCTGCCCGGCCTGGCCCCGCTCGTCCGCGTGGGCGCGGCCCTCGCGGCGACCGGCTCCCTGCTGGCATTGATCCTCGGGGTCTCCCGCACGACCTTGGCCATGGCCCGCGACCGCCACCTGCCGCACGCCCTGGCCGCCGTCCATCCCCGGTTCGGCGTCCCCCACCGCGCCGAACTCGTCGTCGGCGCGATCGTGGCCGTGGCGGCGGGCACGGCGGACGTACGAGGCGCGATCGGATTCTCCTCCTTCGGTGTGCTGGTCTACTACGCCATCGCCAACGCCTCCGCGGCGACCCTGACGCGAGCCGAGGGCCGGCCGCCCCGCCTCATCCCCGGGGTCGGCCTGGTCGGCTGCCTCGTCCTGGCCTTCGCGCTGCCCCTCTCCTCGATGGTCACCGGGGCGTGCGTCCTGGCCGCCGGAGCCGCCGCGTACGGACTGCGCCGTATCGCCGCGTCCCGCGCGTCGTGAGCGGGCGATCGTGGCCCGGTCGAGTTCCCGATAGGTTCGGGGTGTGGACGACAGCGTGAACGACGACCTGGACGTGGACGCCTTCACCACGGCGATCGAAGGCTTCAACCGCTTCTACATCCGGCTTCCCACCCTGGAGAAGCTGTCGTTCACGACGCTGTCGGTCCTCGACACCCTGGCGTTCAACGACCGGCCGATGCGGCTGACCGACCTCACCCGCACCGAGCAGGTCACCCAGCCCGCCATCACCCAGCTGGTCACCCGGCTGGAGCGCGACGGGCTGGTCCAGCGCCGCCCCGACCCGAGCGACGGACGCGCCGTCCTTGTCCACATCACCGAAGGCCGGCGGATCTGCCGGTCACGCCACGACGACCGGACGAGCCACCTGGCCCCGCTCATCGCCCGGCTGACCGCCGAGCAGCGAAAGGCGATCGCCGGCGCGCTGCCCGCCCTGACCCGCCTCGCCGAACTCGGACGCACGCCATAGCCTCCGCGTCATCGATCGCGGTGCCGGAGGAGACACGGGAGCGGGCCCGGCCTGGGCGTATCGGATGACTACAGCACCGGCCGGCGCCCGCCCGTACGTGTGCGGTCAGCAGCCGGACGAGGTCAGCTTGATGCTCCAGACGGGGGTCCAGTCCACCTCGGCCGTGATAGGCGCCGCCGCATAACAACCGATCTGCTTACCGCTGGAATCGTAGGTTCTGACGGCCGCGCCGCCGGTCTGCGCGTTGGTCAGTCCGCCGTGGCCGATCCAATTGCTCAGTGAATACGTGCCATAGTTGTAGAAGTTAAAGACGTAGTACCCACTCCCGTAAGAGACGATCGCGCAGGCGTAACCGCTGGAGCACGCCGGGATGCTCGAGGAGCTGGCGTAGTACGTATGGGACACGGTGGGCGACGTCGACGGCGCGGACGCGGCGCCGGCGGGAGTGGCGGCGGCGGCGACCGCCAGGGCGGTGGCGGCGAGTCCGACGGTGGCGCGGGTTTTGTGCCGGCCGAGCTTCACGATTCTGCGAGGTGCGTTCATGGGTTCCCCATACCTTTCTTTCGACCATTGGGGGATTTACCGAAATATGGCCTCTTTGGATATCGCCGGTCAATCATTTAAGTCGTCGCCAAAAGTCCCTGGGCGGGGTGACATTTGAGCTTCGTGGGACGGGTGATGCCGATGGTGTCTCCGGAGCCCGGGAGCAGGAAATCGTTTACACATCCGGGCCGGGTGGCGGTAGACTGCCGTTGGTGATCATGCCGAGCACCTTTCTGGGGGAAGGATGCTGCGGATCCATTTCCGCACCGAGGACCTCACGCGAATCCGCATTTCGGGCCAGCCGGATCCAATGTGGGAAGCGGTTCTCAGCCTGCAGTTACTGCAGCACCGGCAGGCGTCGTCGTTGTTCGACGGATGGCGCCGCCGGGTGCGCGGAAACCCCGGCACGTGGGCGCGCCTGCTCCTGCCACTCGCACCCAACGCCGCCTACTTCCCGGACTTCCTGACGCCGTCCGGCGGCACCGCGGCTCTGGAGGAGGGCATCGACGCGGTGCTCTCGACACCGGTCCGCCGCATGCGCTCGGAGTTGCGACTGCTGAGCGGACACCGCCGCCTCCCCGGCTGGACCACCGGGCTGGTCCACCGTGACACGACGGCCCTGGCCCGCCTGGGTGACGCCCTGCGCTCCTACCACGCGATGGCGCTGCGACCGTTCTGGTCCTCGGTCCGGTCCGCCGTCGACGCCGATCGCGACCGCCGCTCACGCGCCTTACTCGAGAACGGAGTCGAGGGCATGCTCGCCGGCTTCTCGCCGACGATGCGGTGGCGTGCCCCGGTGCTCGAGTGCGACTACCCGGTCGAGCGCGACCTCCACCTCGAGGGACGGGGACTGCTCCTCATCCCCGCGTTCTTCTGCCTGCGCACTCCCGTCGCGCTGGCCGACCCCAGCCTGAGCCCGGCCCTCGTCTATCCGATCGAGCACGAATCGGCCGTGGCCCCCGACGACGTGTGCCACGCCCGGGCCGAACGCGCGCTGGAGGCCCTGCTCGGGCGCACGCGCGCCGCCGTCCTGTGCAGCATCGCCGAGGGCTGTACCACCACCGAACTCGGCCGCCGGGCCGGCATCTCGGTGCCCTCGGCAAGCCAGCACGCCACCGTTCTCCGCAACGCCCGGCTGATCGTCACTCGACGGTACGGCAGCGCGGTCATCCACACGCTGACGCCACTCGGCACCGAGCTCATCGCCGGGCGGAACCACAACGCCTAGCGGATGTCAGCGTGAGCGGGCGAGCCGGAACCCGAGATCGTCGATGTGGAACGCGGGGTGGCTCTTCCGCCGCGACGAGGCCCGGCATCCCCAGGACCGGTCGTGCGCGCCTCCACCGCGGAAGACGCGGTAGGGGCCGTAGACGGCGGGATCGTAGACGTCCCAGCACCACTCCCACACGTTGCCGATCATGTCGTGCAGGCCCCAGGCGTTCGGTTCCTTCGTCCCGGCCTCGTGCACCGTGCCGCCGGAGTTCTTCCGGTACCAGGCGATGTCGTCCAGTTCGCCGTACCGGACACCGGAGCTCCCGGCCCGGCACGCGTACTCCCACTCCGCCTCCGAGGGCAGCCGGTAGCCGTCGGCGTCCCAGTCACAGACGACGTCGAGCGCGTCGACGTCCTCGCCGCCCGAGTAGCACGGCCGCAGTCCCACCGCGCGCGACAGCCGATTGCAGAAGCGGACCGCGTCCCGCCAGGAGACGTCGGTCACCGGCAGGCACGCGTCCGCCGCCGCCACGGGCGTCTCACCGGCGACCTGCCGGTACAGGCCCCGGGTCACGGTGCAGGTGGCCAGCCGGAAGGCCGCGACCTCGACCTCCCAGCTCCGGTCCGTGCCCTCGTCGCGCAGCACGACCGTCCCGCCGGCGATGTCGACCAAGCTCTCTACAGCCATCGTTGCGAGATCCATAGCCGTGACATCGTCGCACCGGCCGGTCAGTCGGTGCCGGACTCCATCGCGGCGTGATCGAGCAGCTCCTCGTCGGCCGGCACTTCGCCGCGCGAGGCGATCGCTTCGGCGCCGCCCCTGGGCATCGCGCCGATCAGCCCGGTCGAGGCCGCCTGCGCGGCGCCGATCAACGTCGGGTGCCGGCTGCCGACCATGCCGAGCCCGGCGTACTGCTCGAGCTTGGCACGAGAGTCGGCGATGTCGAGGTTGCGCATGGTCAGCTGGCCGATCCGGTCGACCGGCCCGAACGCGGAGTCCTCGGTGCGCTCCATCGACAGCTTGTCCGGGTGGTAGCTGAACGCCGGTCCCGAGGTGTCCAGGACGGAGTAGTCCTCACCGCGCCGCAGCCGTAGGGTCACCTCGCCGGTGACCGCCGTGCCGACCCAGCGCTGCAGCGACTCGCGCAGCATCAGCGCCTGCGGGTCCAGCCAGCGGCCCTCGTACAGCAGCCGGCCCAGCCGCCGTCCCTCGGAGTAGTAGGTGGCGAGGGTGTCCTCGTTGTGGATCGCGTTGACCAGCCGCTCGTACGCCGCGTGCAGCAGCGCCATTCCGGGCGCCTCGTAGATGCCCCGGCTCTTGGCCTCGATGACGCGGTTCTCGATCTGGTCGGACATGCCCAGGCCGTGCCGGCCGCCGATGGTGTTGGCCTCCAGCACCAGGTCGACGGCCGAGGGGAACTCCTTGCCGTTGATGGTGACCGGCCGCCCCTGCTCGAAGCCGATCGTGACGTCCTCGGCGGCTATCTCGACGCTCGGGTCCCAGAACGGCACGCCCATGATCGGCTCGACGATCTCGATGCCCGCGTCGAGGTGCTCGAGCGCCTTGGCCTCGTGGGTGGCGCCCCAGATGTTCGCGTCGGTGGAGTAGGCCTTCTCGGTGCTGTCCCGGTACGGCAGGTCACGGGCGAGCAGCCACTCCGACATCTCCTTGCGGCCGCCCAGCTCGCTGACGAAGTCGGCGTCCAGCCACGGCTTGTAGATCCGCAGGGACGGGTTGGCGAGCAGGCCGTAGCGGTAGAACCGCTCGATGTCGTTGCCCTTGAAGGTGGAGCCGTCGCCCCAGATCTGCACGCCGTCCTCGAGCATGGCGCGCACGAGCAGGGTGCCCGTGACGGCCCGGCCGAGGGGCGTGGTGTTGAAGTAGGTGCGGCCACCGGAGCGGATGTGGAAGGCCCCGCAGGCCAGGGCCGCGAGCCCCTCCTCCACGAGGGCCGCACGGCAGTCGACCAGCCGGGCGACCTCCGCGCCGTACGCCGTGGCGCGCCCCGGCACCGAGGCGATGTCGGGTTCGTCGTACTGGCCGATTTCCGCGGTATAGGTGCACGGCACGGCACCCTTCTCGCGCATCCACGCGACCGCGACCGAGGTGTCGAGGCCGCCGGAGAAGGCGATCCCGACACGTTCACCGACTGGCAGAGAAGTGAGCACCTTGGACACGAGCACAAGTATGCACGATGGTGCATGGTCATGCAAAGCCCTGTGTGGCAGATCGTCGGGCGACATCCTGATTTCGCCGCTTCGGGGCGGCCGCAGAGCGCGGTCGCGATCTTCGTCCGGGGGCCGGGACCTGCCCGAGGGCTACCGCCGGTGCGGACCGTCGCCGTCCCGCTCCGGGGTGACCGACGCGGCCAGCTCGTAGGCGGGTGAGCGGTCGAGGGAATCGCGGGCCCGGTCGTACCGCCGGGTGGTACGCGGGTCGGCGTGACCGGCGAAGTCCTGGACCACGTGCAGCGGCCGACCGTCCCCCAGCGCGATCGTGATCGCCGAATGCCGGAACGAGTGCGGCGAGATCGCGTGCGGCACTCCGGCCGCGCCGGCGACCCGGTTGACCAGCTTCCACGCGTACGACTGCGTCAGCCGCCGGCCGGTGCGCGACACGAAGAGCAGCCCCTCCTGGGGATCCCCCCGTTCCTCCAGGTAGCCCTGCACCGCGGCCAGCGCCGCGGGCGGGATCGCGAACCGTTTGACCCGGCCGCCCTTGACGGACAGGTCCAGGACCTGATGGCCGCGGTCCTGGCCCAGCTGCTCGATCCGGGCGTCCAGGATCGAACTGATCCGCCCCGCCGTGGCGAACATCAGCCACAACAGCGCGTACGTCCGGGCGGACTCATGGTCGGCGGCATGGCCGAGGACCGCGGTGACCTGCTCGCGCGACAGCCCCCGCGTACGGGAGGCATGGGCGTCCAGCCGTGGCCGCTCGGCGCCCTCGAACGGGTTGATCGCCGCGCACTGCTCCCGGAGCAGGTAGGTGTACCACGACGAGACGGCCGCGATCCGCCGGCCGATGGTGGCTCGCGCCAGTCCCGACTCCTTCAACGCCGCGATGTACAGGTCCGCCGCCGCCGTGGTCGCCGCCGCCGGCACGCAGCGCTGCGCGGCGCACCACGACACCCACCAGCTCAGATCGCGGACATAGGCGGCGCGTGTATGCGGTGACTCGCGCCGCCCGGAGACCAGCCACATGGCCGTCGACCGCAGTCCCGCCTCCGGCATTCCCGCCGCCCGCAGGAGACTCGCCAGCTCGTGCGGTGTCCGGGCCTGCGGCGCGCCGCGCAGGACGGCCCCGGCCGCCGCCGAGGAGGCCAGAACCTCGACGCCCACGGCCATCGCTCACCACCATCACCCGTATGCGGGCCGGATGCCCGGTACCGTCCAGAAACGGTACCGCCCCGAGCCGGCCGAGATCATGAGGCGGCACCGGCCGGGCGTCAGCCGTCGAGGACCTCCGGGCTCCGGCCGGTCATGGCCTGCAGCGCCATGACGGCCACGTGCAGCTCCGTACGCTGCGGTCCGGACTCCAGGTCGTGGCCCAGCAGGCGTTCGATCGTCCGGAGACGGTGGTAGAACGCCTGGCGCGACAGGCCGCTGCGCTTGGCGGCCGCGGACTTGTTGCCGGCCTCGGCCAGGTAGTGGTGGAGCGTGGCGATGAGATCGCCGCCGTGTCGTTCGTCATGGTCGATCAGCCGGCCGAGCCGGCGGTCGACGTACCGCTGGATCCGCACGTCGTCGCGCAGCGCGTACAGCAACTGCGGCAGGCCGATGTCGGACGTCACGTGGAACGGCCGGTCGGAGGCGCCGGGCCGGATGGCCTCCAGGACCTGCTCGGCCTCGGCGAAGGAACGGGCCACCTGTCCGAGGTCGGCGACGCCGGGCCCGACCGCCACGACCGCGTCGGCGCCGAGCTGCTCGCGGGCGAACCGGCCGATGCGCTCGGCGACCGGCTCCCACGCGCCCGACCGCGCCACGGCGACCAGCACGCCGGTCACTCCGGGGCGCAGGCCGCCGACCAGGGCGTGCGCGCCTCCGGCGGCGAGCCGGGCCGCCAACGCGTCGCCGAAGCCGGCCTGGGCCGTCCGGGAACCGGCCCGGACCAGGAGTGCGACGAACCGGTGTCCGGCGACCGGCAGGCCGAGGGATTCGGCTCGGGTGCGGGCCTCGGTCGCCGTGCGGTGCCGTCCCTCGATCAGGCCGCGAAGCGCGGTCTCATGGGCGTCGCGTTCCCAGCGCGCGTGCCCGGCCAGCCGCGCGAGCGTGAGCGCGGTCGCCGCGTGGTCCAGGACCATGACGTGCTCGGGGCTGATCAGCGGATCGTTCTCGTCGGGCAGGAGGACCAGGCGTCCCCAGCGGCTGCCGCCGTGTTCCAGCGGCGTGACGAGCCACTCCTCCGGCCCGCTCTGCGCGGCGCGGTCGGGGGTCGGCGTGCCGTGGGAGCGCCGGGGCCAGGCGGTGAGCACCTGTCCGGCCGGGCGGCCGGCGGGCGCGCAGTGCACGGCGTGATGGATGAGGTTCTCCAGGACGATCGGGCACCCGGTGAGCTCCGCTGCGGCTTCGACGATCTCGCCCGGTTCGGCGCCGTGCAGAGTCAGGTCCCGGAAGACGTCCTGGATGTGCTGGGCCCGGCGGAGCAGCTCTCCCTGAGCGTCGAGGATCAGCGCGTGCACGGTCTGGGTCACGTCGATGAACCGGACCTCGCGGTGCAGGACGATGAGCGGGAGGTCGCGATCCCGGCAGGCGCGGACCAGGTCGGACGGCACTCGCTGGTAGCGGCGGCCGAGCTCGATGACGAGCCCGGCGGCGCCGATGTCGGCGAGCTGATCGACGTAGGCGCGCAGCAGGGTGGGATCCTCCGGGTGCGGCATGCCGGTGGTGAATATCAGTTCGCCGCCTTCGAGGAAGGACGCCGGGTCGAGGAGTTCGGTGACGTGTACCCAGCGCACCGGGCGCGCCAGGTGCCGCTCCCCGGACACGACCTCCGGGAGTCCCGCGACGAGGACCGGCAGCCGCAGCACGTCGGCGATCGTGAGGAACCGGGTCGACGAGGTCGTCTCCCCCGGTTCTGGCGTCTGACGCATGTATCGCCACTCTGGCAAACCGGCCATGATCCCCGCAAGAGTCGTTGACGCTGGTCAGGCAGTGCTTTACGGCATCATCGGCGGTCCGATGCGGTCACGGACGATGGGATCCGCGCTCGGAGTGGTGGACACACCGTCCACATCCGGGCCGCCGACCGCACAGTGTGCGCGTTGACCGTCGGTGGGGCGCGTGGCGAAGGTAGCCGTGTACGCCGGGTTACGAGACCGCACGCACCGCTTCGCACCCCACGGGAGATCAGCACCATGACCGACCTGTCCCCGCACCTGCGCCAGGCCACCCCGGTCGTCGCCGAACGCGGCGAAGGCGTCTACCTGTACGGCACGGACGGCCGGCGCTACCTGGACTTCACCGCGGGCATCGGCGTCACCGGAACCGGGCACTGTCACCCGCGCGTGGTCGCCGCCGCCCAGGAGCAGGTGGCCAAGCTGATCCACGGGCAGTACACGACGGTGCTGCACGAACCGCTCGGCCGGCTGACCGACAAGCTCGGCGAGGTGCTGCCCGAGGGCCTGGACAGCCTGTTCTTCGTCAACTCCGGCAGCGAGGCGGTGGAGGCCGCGATGCGGCTCGCCCGCCAGGCCACCAAGCGCCCGAACGTCGTGGTCTGCCACGGCGGCTTCCACGGCCGTACGGTCGCGGCGGCGTCGATGACCACCTCCAACACCAAGGTGCGGACCGGGTTCGGGCCGATGATGGGCGGTGTCGTCATCACGCCCTTCCCCAACGCCTTCCACTACGGCTGGGACGAGGAGACGGCGACCCGCTTCGCGCTCCGCGAGTTCGACTACATACTCCAGACCGTCTCCGACCCGGAGGACACGGCCGCGATCATCGTCGAGCCGGTGCTCGGGGAGGGCGGCTACGTCCCGGCAACCGAGGGCTTCCTGAAGGGCCTGCGGGAACGCGCCGACCGGCACGGCATCCTGCTCATCCTCGACGAGATCCAGACCGGCGTCGGGCGCACCGGCCGGTTCTGGGGACACGACCACTTCGGGGTCCGCCCCGACATCCTCATCACCGCCAAGGGCCTGGCCAGCGGCTTCCCGCTGTCCGGAATCGCGGCGTCGCAGGAGCTGATGAGCAGGGCCCGGCCCGGCTCACAGGGCGGCACGTACGGCGGCAACGCCGTGGCCTGCGCCGCGGCCATCGCCACGCTCGAGGTCGTCCAGGACGAGGGGCTGGTCGCCAACGCGGCGGCGATGGGCGCCCGCCTGCGCGCCGGCCTGGAGAAGGTCGCGGCGGACCACCCGGGCGTCGGCGACGTACGCGGGCTCGGGCTGATGCTCGCCAGTGAGTTCGTCACCGCCGACGGGGAGCCCGACCCGGAGACGGCCGCGCGCGTGCAGCGGGCCGCCGTCGAGGAGGGCATGCTCCTGCTCATGTGCGGGCCGTGGAACAACGTGGTCCGGATGATCCCCGCCCTGGTCGTCAGCGAGGACCAGATCGACGAGGGGCTGCGGGCCTGGACGGCGGCGGTCGCCGCCGGCACCTCCTCCCGGTGACCCGGGAGAACGCCCCAGGCCCGCGCGCTCTCCTCCTGGAAGCGTTGCGCCGTCACGCGCCGGGCCTGGAGGTCGACGCGGGCGCCGGACGGCGGGCGCAGTACGCCTACGACGCGTCGAACTACCGGGTGCCGCCGCTGGCGGTGGCCTTCCCCAAGGACCCGGCCGACGTCGCGGCGGCGGTCCGGGCCTGCGGGACCGCCGGCGTGCCGGTGACCGCGCGCGGCGGCGGCACCAGCATGGCCGGCAACGCGGTCGGGCCCGGCCTGGTCCTGGACTTCTCGCGGCACATGAACCGGGTGCTGCGCGTGGACCCGGACACGCGCACCGCGGTCGTCGAGCCCGGCGTCGTCCTGGACGACCTGCAGCGCGCCGCGGCGCCGTACGGCCTGTTCTTCGGCCCCGACCCGTCCTCCCACAGCCGCTGCACCCTCGGCGGGATGATCGGCAATGACGCGTGCGGCAACCACTCGGTCCGGTACGGCCGCACGGTCGAGCACGTCGAGTCCCTGGAGATCGTGACGGCGGACGGGGTGCACGCCGTCGCGGAGGCCGGCGGGCTGCGGCCTGCCGACCCCGCCGACGACACGGCGGCGCGGCGCGTCGCCGAGATCGACGCGGCTCTGGACGGCCTCGTCACCGGCCACCTCGCCGAAATCCGCACCGAGCTCGGCCGCATCCCCCGCCAGGTCTCCGGCTACCAGCTGCACCATCTGCTGCCCGAACACGGCCGGCACGCCGCCCGCGCGCTGGTGGGCACCGAGGGCGGCTGCGCGATCGTGGCCCGGGCCACCGTACGCCTGCAGCCGATGCCGGCGGCGACGGCGCTGCTGGCGATCGGCTACCGCGACGTCATCGACGCCGCCGCGGACGTGCCGGCGATCCTGGAGCATCGCCCCACCGCCGTGGAGGGCATGGACGAGGCGATCGTCGCGACCATGCGGCACCGGCGGGGACCGGGCGCGGTGACGGGGCTGCCGGAAGGCGACGCGTGGCTCTACGTCGAACTCGACGGCGACGGCTCCGAGGACGCCGGGCGGCGCGCCACCGGCCTCCTCGCGGCGCTGCGCGCGAACGGCCGGATGGTCGCCGGACGCGTCGTCGAGGACCCCGCCGAGCGGCGCTCGCTGTGGCGGGTACGCGAGGACGGCGCGGGACTGGCCGCCCGCCTCGTCGGCGGCGGTGAGTCGTGGCCGGGATGGGAGGACGCCGCCGTCGCGCCCGAGGACCTCGCCGCCTACCTGCGCGACTTTCGGGCGCTGCTCGCCGAGCACTCCCTGACCGGCGTGCTGTACGGGCACTTCGGCGCCGGCTGCGTGCACGTGCGCATCGACTTCGACATGACCTCCCCGCGGGGAACCGCCGCGATGCGGGCCTTCCTGCAGGACGCCGCGACCCTCGTCGTCAAGCACGGGGGCACCCTGTCCGGTGAGCACGGCGACGGCCGGGCCCGCAGCGAACTGCTGGCCACCATGTACGGGCCGCGGATCCGCGCCGCGTTCACCGCGTACAAGAAGATCTTCGACCCGGAGGGGATCCTGAACCCGGGGATGGTCGTGGCCCCCGCCCTGCTCGACGCCGACCTCGCGCTGTCCGTCGTGTCACCGGCCGGACCGCAGGAGGCCCGGACCGGGTTCACGTTCCCCGAGGACGCCGACGGGCTGGCGGGGGCGGCCCGGCGCTGCATCGGGGTCGGCCGCTGCCGGAGCGCGACCGGCGCCATGTGCCCCAGCTATCAGGCCACCGGAGACGAGCGCGACTCCACCCGCGGACGCGCCCGCGCCCTGCAGGAGATGCTGCGCGGCGGGCCGGACGCCGTGCTGACCGACGGCGAGCGGTCCGCCGACGTCCGCGACGCGCTCGACCTGTGCCTGTCCTGCAAGGCCTGCGCGTCCGACTGCCCGGTCGGGGTCGACATGGCCACCTACAAGGCGGAGTTCCTCCACCGCCACTACCGGCGGCGGCTGCGGCCGCGCAGCCACTACACGCTCGGGTGGCTGCCCTGGTGGGCCGCTGCCGCCGGGTACGCCGCGGGACCGGTCAACGCCGCGCTGAGCGGCCCGGCCGGGCGACTGGCGGCCCGCATGGGCGGAGTGACCACCGAACGCGCCCTTCCCCGGTTCGCCTCCCGCCGCGCGCTGCGGGCCGCGCTGAACGGCCGGCCCTCAGGACGCGTCGAGGCGGTCCTCATGGTCGACTCCTTCACGCGCGCCTTCCGGCCGGAGGTGGCCGGCGCCGCGATGCGCGTGCTCGACGACGCCGGCGTGCCCGCCTCCGCACGCACCGGCCTGTGCTGCGGGCTGACGTGGCTGAGCACCGGCCAGCTCGGCATCGCGCGCCGGGTGCTCACCCGCACGGTCCGCGCACTCGACGAGGGCCCGCACGAAGGCCTTCCGATCGTGCTGGCCGAGCCCAGCTGCGCCGCCGCGCTGAAACACGACGCTCCCGCGCTGCTGGGCACCGAGGCCGCCCGCCGGGTCGCCGCACGGATCCGGACGTTCGCGGGCGCGCTCACCGACCTGGCCGAACCCGGCTGGCGGCCCCGGAACGTCCCGCGTCAGGTGACGGTGCAGCCGCACTGCCACGAGCGCGCCGTGTTCGGCGCGTCGACGCAGGAGGCGCTGCTGCGGCGCGTCGGTGTGGAGACCATCGACCAGTCCACGGGCTGCTGCGGCCTGGCCGGGAACTTCGGTTTCGAAGCCGAGCACTACACCACCTCCATGGCCGTCGCGGAACTCTCGCTCGCGGCCCGCATCCGCGAGGCCGACGAGGCCGCCGTCGTGCTCGCCGACGGCCTCAGCTGCAGCACCCAGATCGACCATCTCACCGGCGCCGCCGGCCCCCGGGCCCTGCACCTCGCCGAACTTCTCGACCCGCAGGAAAGGGAGACCCCATGACCATCACCGACGCCCGGACCGACGTCGTGGCCGCCGTTCCCAAGCGGCTGTTCATCGACGGCGCGTGGACCGACGCGGCGTCCGGCCGTACGTTCGCCGTGGACGACCCGGCCACCGGCGGGGCGCTGTGCGAGATCGCCGACGCCGGTCCGGACGACGGACGGCGTGCGATGGAGGCCGCCGTCGCGGCGCAGGAGAGCTGGGCCGCGACCGCTCCCCGGGCCCGCAGCGAGATCCTGCGCCGCGCGCATGAGATCATCCTGGCCCGCACCGAAGAGCTCGCCCTGCTGATGACGCTCGAGATGGGCAAGCCGCTGGACCAGGCGCGCGGTGAGGTCGCCTACGCCGCCGAGTTCTTCCGCTGGTTCTCCGAGGAGGCCGTGCGCATCGACGGCGGGTACGCGCCGACGCCGGACGGGGCCAGCCGCATCCTGGTCATGCGCCAGCCGGTCGGCCCGTGCCTGCTGATCACCCCGTGGAACTTCCCGCTGGCGATGGGCACCCGCAAGATCGGCCCGGCCGTCGCGGCCGGGTGCACGATGGTGCTCAAGCCGGCCCCGCAGACGCCGCTGTCCAGCCTGGCGCTTGCCGGGATCCTCACCGAGGCCGGCCTCCCCGCCGGAGTGCTGAACGTCGTCACCACCTCCGACGCCGCCGCCGTCGTCGAGCCCCTGCTGCGGGGCGGCCGGGTGCGCAAGCTGTCGTTCACCGGCTCGACCCAGGTCGGCCGGATCCTGCTCGCCCAGTGCGCCGACACGGTCGTGCGCACGTCGATGGAGCTGGGCGGCAACGCGCCGTTCATCGTCTTCGACGACGCCGACCTCGACGTCGCGGTCGACGGCGCCATGGCGGCGAAGATGCGGAACATGGGCGAGGCGTGCACCGCGGCCAACCGGATGTTCGTGCACCGTTCCGTCGCGGACGAGTTCGCCGCCCGGTTCGCCGAGCGGATGGCCGGGCTCACCGTCGGCGCCGGCACCGAGGCGGGCACCGACGTCGGGCCGCTGATCGACGCCGCCGGGCGCGGCAAGGTCGAGGAACTGGTCGCGGACGCGGTCCGGCGCGACGCCAAGGTCCTGACGGGCGGGACGGCCCCGGAGGGCCCCGGCTACTTCTATCCCCCGACCGTCCTCACCGACGTGGCCCGCGACTCCGCGCTGATGAGCACCGAGATCTTCGGCCCGGTCGCCGCCATCACCACCTTCGAGGACGAGGACGACGTCGTCCGCGTCGCCAACGACACCGACTGGGGCCTGGTCGGCTACGTCTTCACCCGCGACCTGGACCGCGCGATCCGCGTGAGTGAACGGCTCGAGGTCGGCATGGTCGGCCTGAACACCGGCCTGGTCTCCAACCCGGCGGCCCCGTTCGGCGGCGTCAAGCAGTCCGGTCTCGGCCGCGAAGGCGGCCGCGTCGGCATCGAGGAGTTCCTGGAGTACAAGTACCTGTCCGTCCCCGTACGCGCCGCGAAGTGACCGCGAAGTGGTCGGCGGGAAAAGGGGTTGGGCGGGGGTGACGTTCGGCTGGTAACGTACGCGGCGATCGTGACATCGCGCCAGGAGGTGAGACCCATGAACGCTGTATCGAGGTGGGTGCTCCCTCGCTTCATCACGGTCGGGCGATCGACGTAGGGGTCGCCGGGAGCGCCTCGACATCAAGGCACTCCCGAAAGGCAACACCTATGCATACTGTGCGTTTCACCGCGGAGACCTCGTCGAACGGCGTCGTCGAACGCGACTTCCTCGTGGGCGAGGTCACCGGCGTGCTCTGGTCGCCGGTATCCGGTTCCGATCGTGCGCCCCTGGTGCTGATGGGTCACGGTGGCGGCCTGCACAAGAAGACGCCGGGACTCATGGCCCGCGCACACGACACCGTGACCAGGTGGGGTTTCACCGTGGTCGCCATCGATGCGCCCGGACACGGCGACCGCCCGCGTACGGCGGAGGACGAGCAGGCTCGCGCCGACCTCCAGCAGGCGGTGGCGGGCGGCGAGACCGAGCGCTTCGAGTCGATCAGCGTCCGGTACGGCGCCTCACTGGCGGAGCGTGCCGTGCCGGAATGGCAGGCGACCCTGGACGCCCTTCAGAAACTGCCCGAGATCGGCACCGAAGCGCCGATCGGCTACGGCGGTGGCATGTCGCTGGGCACCGCGATCGGAATCTCGCTGACGGCGGTCGAACCCAGGATCTCCGCCGCGATCTTCGGTGGCGGGTTCTTCGTGTACGAGGCGTTGGTCGAGGCGGCGAGGCGGATCACCGTCCCGGTCCAGTTCCTGCTCCCGTGGGACGAAGAGTACGTCGACCGCCAATCCGTTCTCGCGTTGTTCGACGCCTTCGCCGCGAAGGACAAGACGTTGCTCGCCAACCCCGGCACCCATCGCAGCATGCGCTGGGTCGGGGTCGACGACGAGTTCTTGGTCCGGCACCTCGGCCGGGCCGGCGAGTCACCGGCCTGACCTGACGGGTATCGGCGTCCGGCCCACCCGCCGGGCGCCGACACCGCCGTCGGAGCCTTATCGCCTAGGGCGTGTCCGGTGGATCTTCGTCCGGCTGCGCGGCGTCCAGAGCGTGCCTCGCGGCGTTGTCGTCGGTCGGCAGCCAACACCAGGCTGCCTCCCTCCTCCGCCTTGCGAGGCACGCTCTGGACGCCGCTCGCTACGAACAAGATCCACCGGACACGCCCTAGCGGCGTAGCCATTCGTCGAGTAGCGCGGCCTCGGATGGGCTCAGCTGCGGGAGACGCGGCGCAAGCGCGCGGAACGCCGTAACGGCGGCGGCTGTGTCGTCAGTGGGTAGCGCTGGGGCTGACGTGAGGATGGTGCCCGTAACGGCGTCATAGATCGCGTCGGCGATGCCGGGGTCGCGTCGCTCGGGTGGCTGGCCGAGCAAGGTGACAAGGACTCCGGTACCGGCGGCGTGGATGAGGTCGACAGCGCGCTGCTCATCGACGCGCAGACGACCGGCCGCGGCGATGGAGTGCACGCGGGCCGCGAGCACCTCGAGACCTTGCTGCAGGGCCGGGACGCCGCGGGCGCGGAGAGGGTCGGCGGCCAGCGCGAACGCCGCCGGGTTGGCCAGGCCGAAGTCGATGTAAGTGCGCCAGCCGGCGCGCAGTGCCGCGACCGGGTCCGCTTCCTCGGCACCGGCCTTTTTGGCATCGACGAACTCGGCATAGATGTGCTGCACCACGGCGTCGAGCAGGGCGTCCTTGTCGGCGAACAGCCGGTAGATCGCCGGCGGCTGAAGACCGGCGGCCTGCGCGACCGCGCGCGTGGTCACCGCATCGGCACCCTGCTCGTTCAGCAGAGAAGCGGCGGTACGCACGATCCGATCCCGGACGCTGTCACGCTCCCTCACGATATCGACGATACCGCATAACCACGAACACCGATGGTATCGTTGGAAACGAAATCTAGTTTCCAGTGGAAACGAGTCTATGGTGATCATCATTACCGGCGCGACCGGCGCCCTCAACGGCGCCACCGTCGAACATCTCCTCACGCGCGTCCCGGCAGACCAGATCGGTGTCAGCGTGCGTGACGTGACCAAGGCATCGCACCTCGCCGAGCGCGGCGTCCGGGTGCGACGCGGCACCTACGACGACCCGGCCGCCCTGCTCGACTCCTTCGAAGGCGCCGAGCAGGTGCTGCTCGTGTCGTCCAACGACCCGCACGCCGACCAGGCCAACCTGCACCGCACCGCGATCGACGCCGCCATCGCGGCCGGCGCGAAGCGGATCCTCTACACCAGCCACCAGCACATCGGCGCCGACAGCCCGTTCTCCCCGGCCCGTGAACACGCGGCCACCGAGGCGATCCTCGCTGACTCGGGAGTCGCCTGGACCGCCCTGCGTAACGGTTTCTACGCTCACAGCCTCGACTGGCTGCTCGGGCCGTGGCAGCAGACCGGCGTGATCGCCGCGCCGGCCGATGGCCCTGTCTCGTGGACCGACCGGGCCGATGAAGCCGAGGCCGCGGCGATCATCCTCGCCGGCCTGCGCCGGTTCGACGGCCCCGTCACACTCACCGCCGGCGTCGCGGTCACCTTCGGCGACATCGCCCGGTTTCTCTCCCAACACGCCGGCCGCGGGATCCAGCGCGTCGTCGTGGACGACGAGCGGTGGATCGCCGAGCAGGTCACCCAGGGCTCCACGGAGTCCATGGCCCGACTTATGCTTGGCTTCTTCCAGGCAGCCCGAGAAGGCCGCTTCGCCCAGGTCGATCCGCTCCTCGCCGAACTCCTCGGCCGCGAACCGCGCACGGCCACCGACCTGCTCACCGACCACATCGCCGACTGAGCCGGCACGGACACGGATTCCGCGTTGGGTCGCCTCGAGCGGAATCTACGGTCTCACCCGCCCGGCCCGGGACTCCAGGTAGCGCTGCTCGGCGATGCTGGCGGTGGACTTCGCGGCGCGCCGGTAGTGCTCGTACGCCCCGGCCAGGTCGCCGGTCTTCTCCAGCAGATGCGCCCGTACGGCCAGCAGCCGGTGGTGACCGGCCATCCGCTCGTCATCGTCCAAGGTGGACAGCAGGGCCAGCCCGGCCGGCGGGCCCTCCGTCTCGGCGAGCGCGACCGCCCGGTTGAGGGTGACCATCGGGTTGGGCGCGATCCGTTCCAGGATCAGGTAGAGAGCGTGCACCTGCCGCCAGTTGGTCTCCTCGGCGGTGGCCGCGTCGGCATGCGTGGCGGCGATGGCGGCCTGCAGCTGGTAGGGCCCCAGCTCCGGTACGGCCAGCGACGCCTTGACCAGCTCGACGCCCTCGTCGATCAGCCCGCGGTCCCACTGCGTACGGTCCTGCTCGTCCAGCGGCACCAGGTCGCCGGCCGTCGTCGTACGCGCCTCCCGGCGGGCGTGGGTCAGCAGCATCAGCGCGAGCAGCCCGGTCGCCTCGCCGTCCTCGGGCAGCTGCGCGTGCACCATCCTGACCAGCCGGATCGCCTCGCGCGCGAGGTCGGGTCGGTCCAACGCGCTGCCCGAGGACGCGGCGTAACCCTCGTTGAAGATCAGGTAGAGCACGTGCAGGACGACCCGCAGCCGCTCCTCGCGCTCGGCGCCGTCCGGCAGGCCGAACGAGCTGCCGGCGGCCTTGATGCGCTGCTTGGCCCGGCTGATCCTGGCCGCCATCGTGGCCTCCGGCACCAGGAACGCGCGGGCGATCTCAGCGGTGGTCAGGCCGCCGACCGCCCGCAGCGTCAGGGCGGTCTGGGAGGCCGCGGTCAGCGCCGGATGGCAGCACAGGAACAGCAGGACGAGCGTGTCGTCGGTGTCCGGTACGTCCTCGGGCACCACCTCGGTGGCCGTCGCCGACTCCCGCTCGCGGCGCGCGTGGTCACTGCGCACCTGGTCGATGAGCCGCCGGGACGCGACGGTCACCAGCCAGCCGCGCGGGTTGTCGGGCATTCCCTCGGCCGGCCACTGCACGGTGGCGGCGAGGACGGCCTCCTGCACGGCGTCCTCACATTCTTCGAACTGGCCGTGCCGGCGTACCAAAACGCCGAGGACCTGCGGCGTGAGCTCACGCAGCAGGTCCTCGATAGCTGGTGTGGTCACGCCTCCAATTGTCCGTCAGCGAACATCACCTGCCGCACCTCGACCCCCAGACCCTCGATCGCGGTGTCCGGGATCTGCGCCGCCAGCTCGATCGCCCGCTCCTTGTTCTCGCAGTCGATCAGGTAGAAGCCGCCCAGGTACTCCTTGGCCTCCAGGAAGGGACCGTCGGTCACGACCGGCTGGCCGTTGCGTACGGACACGACGGCGGCCTGCGACGGGTCGACCAGCGCCTGGGTGGTGATCAGCTCACCGGACTCCTTCAGCGCCTCGATGAACCTGCCGTGGCCGTCGCCGATCGCCGCCTTCTCCTCGTCGGTCAGCGCGTCCAGGACGGCCGGGTTGATGTGCATGCTGATCAGGAACTTCATCGTGTACTCCCTCGTGGTTCGAGACCCCCTGGCGGGGCCCCTTCGACCGGTTGGTCGGAGCCGCCACCGTCGTCTTGACATCCCCGGCGCAAATATTTCCGTGGATTCTCCCCGCTGCCGATGTCAAGAAGCCGTCGGCCGCTCCGACCAAGCGGCGAAACGTCGACAGAACAGGGAGTTTCGAATATGCGAGCCAACCGGGCATGGCTGGGACTGGTCGTCCTCATGCTGCCGACACTGCTCGTCGCGATGGACATGACGGCGCTGCTCCTCGCGCTCCCACGGCTGAGCGCCGACCTGGGCGCCACCAACGTCCAGCAGCTGTGGATCAGTGACGGCTACGGGCTCATGGTGGCTGGCATGGTCATCACGATGGGCACGCTCGGCGACCGGATCGGCCGCCGGCGGCTGCTGATGATCGGCGGGGCGGCGTTCGCGGTGCTGTCGGTCGTGGCCGCCTTCGCGGTCAGCCCGCTGATGCTGATCGTCACGCGTGCGCTGCTGGGCGTCGCCGGCGCGACCCTGGCCCCGTCCACGCTCGCCTTGATCACCAACATGTTCCGCGACGACCGGCAGCGCGGGAAGGCCATCGCGATCTGGGCGACCTGCCAGTTCACCGGCGGCGCGCTCGGACCCGTCCTCGCCGGATTCCTGCTCGAGCACTTCTGGTGGGGATCGGTGTTCCTGGTCGCCGTGCCGGCGATGGCGTTGCTGCTGCTCGCCGGGCCGTTCCTGCTGCCGGAGTTCCGCAGCGACCAGGCCGGCCGCCTGGACCCGGTCAGTGTCGGGCTGTCGCTCGTGGCGGTGCTCCTGATGGTCTACGGCATCAAGCAGCTGACCGTCGAGAGCGTCCCGGTCGTGCCGGCGGTGGCCCTCGTCGTCGGAGCGGTGATCGGATGCGTGTTCGTCCGCCGGCAGTTGCGGCTGGAGACGCCGCTGCTGGACCTGCGGCTGTTCCGCAACCGCCCGTTCACGGCCGTGATCGTCGCGCTCGTCTTCGCCGGAGTGGCCATGGCCGGTACGGGCCTGCTGGTGACCCAGTACCTGCAGAGCGTGCTGGGCTTCTCGCCGGCCGCGTCGGCGATGCTGTTCGCACCGATGGGCCTGGGCGTGGCGGCCGGCACCATGGCCGCGCCGGCGCTGGCCCGGCGGATGAAGCAGACGACCGCGATCGCCGGCGGGCTGGCGGGGTCGGCGCTGGGCAGCCTGCTGCTGGTCGGTGTCCACGGCAGGACCGCCCTGCCGCTGGTGATGATCGGCATCGCCGTACTGGCGCTGGGCACCGGCCCGCTGTTCGCGCTGGGCACCGGGCTGGTCCTCGGGTCCGTACCGCCGGAGCGCGCCGGCTCGGCGGCGTCGATGTCGGAGACCGGCAACTACTTCGGCGGTTCGCTCGGCTTCGCGCTGCTCGGTGTGCTGGCCGCGGTGGTCTACCGCAGCCGGATGGGCGGCACGTCCGACTCGCTGGCCGGCGCGGTCGCCGCCGCCCGGCGCCTTCCCGCCGGCCAGGGCGCGGAACTGCTGCACACCGCGCGGGAGGCGTTCACCACCGCCCTGCACGTCACCGGCGTCGTCGCCGCGGTCATCTTCGCCGGGCTGGCCGTGCTGACCCTGACCATGCGCCCGGAGACCCGGACCGCGCCGGCCGCGCTCCCCGACTACGAGGCGACCCGCTCGTAGCGGCACTCGGCCGGGGAGGCGCCCTTGCCGCGCCTCCCCGGCCGGGCCCTGCTCAGCGCAGCCGGTCCTTCGCCTTGTAATAGGCCCCGGCGAACGGCAGGAACCAGGCGGTGCCGTTGTAGAAGGGCACCGGGACCTTCGGGAAGCCCAGACCGCGCAGCGGGTTGGCCTCCGGATGGCCGTCCATGACCTCGGCCATGGCCCGCCCCATGTACGTCGCCATCTGCACGCCGTGGCCGCAGTAGCCCATCGAGTAGTACACGCCGTCGGCCTCGCCGGCGTGCGGGATGCGGTCGTAGCTGAACCCGACGCTGCCGCCCCAGACGTAGTCGATCCGGACGTCGGCCAGCTGCGGGAAGATCTCGGCCATCTCCCGCTTCAGCACCTGCCCGCTCTTGCGGTCCGAGGCCGGGTCGGACGGGGCGAACCGGGCCCGCCCGCCGAACGCCAGCCGGTTGTCGGGGGTCAGCCGGATGTAGTGCCCGATGTTCTTGGAATCGACGACGAGCCGGGCCCGCGGGATGACCTCGGCGGCGAGCTCGTCCCCCAGCGGCTCGGTGACGATGATGAAGCTGCCGACGCAGATCAGCCGCTGCCGGAACCACGGCATGGACCGGTCGGTGTAGGCGTCGGTGGCGGCCATGACCTGCCGGGCGCGGATCGTGCCGTGCAGGGTCTCCACGAGGAACCGGCCGTCCTCGCCGCGGGTCACGGCGGTCGCCGCGTTGCGCTCGCGGATCACCGCTCCGGCGCGTTCGGCGGCTGCGGCCATGCCGTGGACGTACTTGCCCACGTGCAGGCCGGCGCTGAGCGGGTCCAGCAGGGCGCCGTGGTAGTAGTCCGAGCCGAGCTCCGAGCGCAGCTCGGTCCGGTCGAGCAGCGTGGTCGGGTGACCGAAGTCGGCGGCCAGGACGCGTTGCTGTTCCCTCATCGCCGCGAAATGCTCGGGCTTGAACGCCACGCCGAGCCGGCCGGAGCGTTTGAAATCGCAGTCGATCTGCTCCTCGACGGTCAGCTTCTCGACGACGTCGACGGCCTCGCGGAAGGCGTCATAGAGTTCGCGGGCGCGTTCCTGCCCGTAGCGCTTGCGGGCCTCGCCGACGCCGATGGTGATGCCCTGGGTGCACATGCTGCCGTTGCGGCCGGAGGCGCCCGACCCGACCTTGTCCTTCTCGACGAGGACGACGTCGGCGCCCTTGCGGGCGGTGTGCAGCGCGGTGGACAGGCCGGTGAGGCCGCCGCCGATCACGACGACGTCCGCCTCGTCGGGCAGGTCCCCACCGGACCGGTCGGGGAACGGCGGGGCGGTGTCGAGCCAGTAGGGGATCTGCTTCATGCGGGCCTCCGGGGTCAGCAGCCGAGCAGCGCCGGCAGGCCGGACAGGTCGGGCAGTTCGTCGTAGGGCCGGTAGTCGGCGCTGCCCTGGCGCCCGTACCGGTTGATCCATACCCGGCGGTGCAGCCCCAGGTCACGGGTGGGGATCAGGTCGTACTCCCAGCCCTGCGCGACGTGGATGACCGAGGACGCCTCGACGCCCATGGTCTTGTGGGCGTACTCGAACGTCTCCCGCGACGGCTTGTAGGCCCTGGCCTGCTCGGCGGTGATGACGTGGTCGAACTCCACGCCGAGGTTGGCGACGTTGTGCTTGATGAGGTCGTCGTCGGTGTTCGAGATGATCGCGATCTCGTACCGGCTCTTGAGGGCCCGCAGCGCGTCCGGCACCTCGGGGAACGGCCCGAACGTCGGGACCGCCGCGACGAGGGCCTCGCCGTCGGAGGCGCGGTAGTCCAGGCCGTGCAGGCGCATCGCCTTCTCCATGCTGGAGTGCAGCACCTCGTCGTAGGGGCGGTAGGCCTCCAGGACGGCCTGGAACCGCATGACGCGGAAGTCGTCGAGGAACTCCTCGACGTTCAGCCCGTCCAGGTCGAGCCGGTCCGCGAGCACCTTCAGGGTGGTCGGGCCGAGCTGGAAGTCGATCAGGGTGCCGTAGGCGTCGAAGGTGACGATCTGCCGCATGTTCTCCAACCTCATGGTTTCAGACCACCCGCTCGCCGGGGGTCACGATGTCGTCGAGTGCGGCCAGGTCGGCCGCGTCGGGTGTCCAGTCGGCCGCCGCGGCGTTGGCGGCGACCTGCTCGGGGGCCATGGCGCCGCAGATCACCGAGCCGACCGCGGGCAGTGCGGCCAGACCGCCCACGGCGACCTGCAGGAGCGTCAGGCCGCGTTCGGCGCCGAACGCGCGCAGCGCCTCGACCCGCTCGAGCGCGCTCTCGGTCAGCCAGCCCTCCCGCCACGACAGCCTGCTGCCGGGCGGCGGCGCCTCGCCCTTGCGGTACTTGCCGCTGAGCAGGCCGTTGGCCAGCGGATAGTACGGCAGCAGGCCGACGCCGAACCGCCGGCAGGCGGGCGCCAGCTCGGTCTCGGCGGAGCGGTCCAGCAGGTGGTACCGCGCCTGCACGGCGGTGAACGCCGGGCAGGCCCGCCGTGCGGGCCTGCCAGGACGCGTCGGCCAGCGTCCAGGCGGGCAGGTTGGAGCAGCCGACGTGACGCACCTTGCCCTCGGCGACCAGCTCATCGAGCGCGCCGAGCGTCTCCTCGATCGGGGTGACGCCGTCGGGCTCGTGGTACTGGTACAGGTCGATGCGGTCGGTGCCCAGCCTGCGCAGCGACTCCTCCACGGCGTGCCGCACGTACCGCGGCGCGCCGCGCGGGCCGTACCGGTCGGCCTCCTCGCCCATGCTCATGCCGAACTTCGTGGCCAGCACGACCTCGTCGCGGTGGCCCTTGAGCGCGACGCCGAGCAGACGTTCGCCGTCGCCGGCCGCCGCGCCGCCGTACGCGCCGTAGATGTCGGCGGTGTCGAACAGGGTGATCCCGGCGTCCAGCGCCGCGTGCACGATGGCGCGGGTGCCGTCCTCGTCGAGCCGGGAGGCGATGTTGTTGCCGCCCAGGCCGACCGCCGAGACGAGCGGGCCGTCACGGCCGAGGCGCCGGTAGCGCACGGTCACCTCCCTGCGTGAAGCCCAGGCAGACGTTCTTGACCTGCGTGTAGCTCGCCAGGGACTCCATGCCCTTCTCCCGGCCCCAGCCGCTGTGCTTGTAGCCGCCGAAGGGCAGTTCGACGCCGGTGCCGACGCCGGTGGCGTTGACGTACACCTGCCCGGCCCGGATCCCGGTCGCCAGGCGCATCGCCCGGTCGACGTCACGGGTCCACACGTAAGAGGACAGGCCGTACGGGCTGTCGTTGGCGATCGCGAGTGCCTCGTCGGCGTCGTCGAACTCCAGCACGGTGATGACCGGTCCGAAGATCTCCTCCCGCGCGGTGCGCGCGTCGTTGGTGAGCCCGGTCAGGACGGTGGGCTCGATGAAGTACCCGCTCGCCAGGGCCGGGTCCGCCTGGCCGCCGCCGGTGCGGACGACCGCGCCCTCCTCACGGGCCAGGGCCAGGTACTGCTCGACCCGGTCACGCTGCCGGGCCGACACCAGCGGGCCGAGGTCCGGATCCGACAGGCCGGGGCCGGGCCGCATCGCCTCCGCGTGCTTGACCAGCAGGTCGAGGAACTCCTCCGCGCCGCGCTGCAGCAGCAGCCGCGTGCCCGCCGAGCAGGTCTGCCCGGCGTTGCCGAACGCCGAGCCCGCCACCGCGGCCAGCGCCCGGTCGAAGTCGGCGTCGGCGAAGACGACGACCGGGGACTTGCCGCCGAGCTCCACCACCGAGGGCACGACGTTCGCGGCGGCGGCCTGAGCGACCTTCACGCCGGTCGCGACCGAGCCGGTGAAAGTGATCTGGTCGATGCCCGGGATGGCCGGCCAGCGCGGCACCGGAGTCCTCGCCGTATCCGGGCACGACGTTGAGCACGCCCCACGGCAGCCCGCACTCGACCGCGATCCGGCCGATCTCCAGGGGACTCAGCGGTGCCTCCGGCGACGGCTTGAGGACCACGGTGCAGCCGGCGGCCAGGGCCGGCGCCGCGCCGCGCGCGGTGTTCTGGAGCGGATAGTTGAACGGGATGATCTGCCCGGAGACGCCGATCGGCTCGCGGACGGTGTAGTCCAGCAGGCCGGGCCCGAGCGGGATGGTCGTTCCGGCCGGCTTGTCGGCGGCGCCCGCGTAGAACTCGAAGTAGCGGGCCGCGGCCTCGACGTCGGCGCGGGCCTCGCGCAGCGGTTTGCCGACGTCCAGGCTCTCCAGCCGGGCCAGCGCCTCGCCCTGCGCGCGGATCTCGGCGGCGATGCGGGCCAGCAGGCGGCCGCGGTCGGCGGCGCGCATCCCGGCCCACTCCGGGCAGACGAGCGCGGCCCGCGCGGCGGCCACCGCCCGGTCCACGTCGGCCGCGGCGGCCCGCGACACCTCCGCGACGGCAGCGCCGCTCGACGGATCGACGACCGTGAAGGTGCGGCCGTCCGCCGCCGGGACGCGCTCACCGTCGATGAGCAGCCCGCGAAGGACGGCCTCGTCCGTCTCCTGACGTGCCGTCGCGGTGTCGTCGGCGAGCGCGCGCGCCCGTGCCGCCTGCTCGCCGGTCACGGCCGGATCTCCCCGCGCACCGCGCCGAAGATCACCACTTCGTCGCCGGGGCGTACGGTGCGGATCCGGCGCTGCCACAGCACGATGCCGTCCTCCGGGGCGTGGACCTCCTCCAGGGTGCGGCCGTAGTGGTCGACGATGCTGCCGAGCAGGTCACCGGCCTTGCACTGGTCGCCCGGCCCGGCGTGGCCGAGGAAGAAACCGCCGGCGGCCGAGCGGGCGAACGTCCCGGTGACCTCCGTGTAGCGCTCGCGCAGTTCGACCTCGCCGTCGATCATCTCCAGGCGGCGCATGATGTTGCGGACGCTGCCGACGTGCAGGTCGACGGTCCCCTCCCGGTAGGTGCCGCCGCCCGCCTCGATCGTGATGGCAGGCTTGCCCGCCTGCAGCGTCGACAGGCGCGCCGTGCCGCCCCAGGAGCCGCCCTTCCAGATCAGCTCGTGACCCGCCGCCAGACCGATCGGGGTCGCCAGCTCCTCGTATCCGCCCTGCACGATCGTGAGCGGGGCGATCTGCCCGAACGTCCCGCCGGTGTGCAGGTCGACCAGCGCGTCGACGGCCGGGATGACCTGCTCGACGAAGGTCGCGGCGAGCCGGAGCGAGAAGGAGCCGTCGGCGTCCCCGGGGAAGATCCGGTTGAGGTTGGCGTGGTCGAGGCCGCTGGTGCGGGCGGCGGCCTCGAAGGCGGGCGTGTTCACACAGGGGATGCCGACGAGCGTGCCGCGCAGCGTGGCCGGATCGGTCTCGGCGATGACGCGGCGGACCGCCTCCATCCCGTCGTACTCGTCGCCGTGCACGCCGCCGTCCACGCACAGCACCGGTCCGGGCGCGGCCCCGTTGACCACGATGACCGGCATGCCGAGCTCGACGCCGTACGAGCTGACGCCGACCGGGATCAGGCCCTCGGCGCGTTCGCCGGGCGGGCAGGTGACCGGGCCGATGGTGTACGCGGTCATGGTGTCCACCGTCATGTTCGATTCCTCGTTCTCGTCGTCAGGGGATGGGGATGGCCGGGGTCGTCAGCCGCGCGGACGCGCTTTCCAGGGCGTCGCCGATGATGTCGACGATCCGGTCGAGCAGGTCCCGGTCGCCGACCAGCGGCGGCGCGATCTGCACCAGCGGTGCGGCGCGGTTGTAGACCCTCGCCAGCAGCCCGGACTCGCGCAGGGCGCGCGGGATCAGGTCGCCGACGAGTTCGGCGCGGCAGGCGTCGCTGAAGCCGCCGTCCTCCCGGTCGCCGGACAGCTCGACGGCGTAGAAGAATCCGGCGCCGCGTACGTCGGCGACGATCGGCAGCGCGGACAGCGCCGTCATCCGCTCGGCCAGGTGGCCTTGCAGGTCACGCACGTTGTCCAGGACTCGCTCGCGCGTCATGATGTCGATGGCGCGCAGCGCGATCGCCGCGCTCACTGGATGGCCGCCGAAGGTGTAGCCGTGGTTGAGGACGGCGCCGGGGCGGTTCAGCACCTCCACGACCCGGTCCGCGACGAGCGTGGCGCCCATGGGGGCGTACCCGGCGGTGAGGCCCTTGGCGACCGTGACGATGTCGGGCCGGACGCCGTACCGGTCACCGCCGAACCACTCGCCGAGCCGGCCGAACGCCGTGATCACCTCGTCGGCGACCAGCAGGAAGCCGTACCGGTCGGCCAGGTCCCGCAATCCCTGCCAGTAGCCGTCGGGCGGCGTGATGCACCCGCCTCGGTTCTGGACCGGCTCGGCGATCATCATCGCGATCGTCTCCGGGCCCTCGGCCAGGATCGCGGCCTCGAGGTCGGCGAGCAGGTAGGCGGTGAAGGCCGCGTCGTCGGCCATGCCGGCCAGACCGTGACGGTTGGTGTTGGCCACGAAGCGGGTCTCGATCGCCGGGTCGCCGTACGGCTCACGCAGGCCCGGGTCGTCGGTCAGGGCCAGCGCGCCGAGCGTCAGCCCGTGGTAGGCGCCGCGCCGAGAGATGGCCTTGGTGCGCCCCGGCTCGCCGCGCAGCGCGTGGTACCGGCGGGCCATCTTCAGGGCGGTCTCCACGGCCTCGGCTCCCCCGGCGCTGAAGAAGACGTGGTTCACGCCGTCGGGCGCCAGGGCCGCGAGCCGTTCGGCCAGTTCGATGGCGGCGGGGTGCGCCGAGGCGGACCACAGCGGGCTGAAGCACAGCTCGCGGATCTGCCGGTCCGCCGCCTCGGCGAACTCACCGGCGTAGGAGTAGCCGAGCTGGCAGCAGTACAGCCCGGACAGCCCGTCGATGTAGCGCCTGCCGTCGGTGTCCTCGACGTGGACTCCCTCGCCCCGGCGCAGCACGAACACCGGCGTGCCGTCGGGGCCGAGCGAGCCGTTGGACGTCATGTTGAGCAGCAGGTGCCGCGCCGCCAGGGTCGGCCATTCGGTGGTCATGGGGCCTCGTTTCCGGGGAGGGCCGCGGCCGACTCGACGGGGAGCAGACCGCTCGCCCGGCCCGAGCCCAGCCGGCGCGCGACGCCGACCAGCGCGAGGGCGAGCACGGCGACGGCGATGAGGACGGCGCTGATCGCGGTGACCGTCGGATCGACGTCGTACTGCAGCACGTTGAACACCTGCACCGGCAGGGTGGTCGTGTTGACCGAGGACAGGAACTGGGAGATGAAGAACTCGTCGAAGCTGGTGATGAAGGAGAAGATCGCGGCGGCCACCATCCCGGGAGCGGCGAGCGGGAAGGTGATGCGCCGGAAGATCGTCAGCCTGGCGCCCATGCTCGCCGCCGCGTCCTCCAGCCGCTCGTCGATGCCGCGCAGCGTCGCCATCAGGATGAGCACCGCGATCGGCGCGGCCAGCACGGTGTGGCCGAGGGCGATCGCGATCGGGCTGCCGAGCATCGCGGCCGGGTCGAACAGCAGGAACAGGCCGAGCGCGATGACCACCTGCGGGATGACCATCGGAGCCAGGACGAGCCCGTAGACCGCCGAGCGCAGAGGCAGGTCGCTGCGGACCAGCGCGGTCGCGGCGGTGACGCCCAGCACCAGCGAGAAGACCGTGGTGATCGAGGCGACGAGCACGCTCAGGGACAGCGCTCCGGGCCACTTGCTGCCGGAGGCGAACAGCTGGTGGTACCAGTTGAACGTCCAGGAGTGCGGCGGGAAGGAGCCGAGCGCGTCGTTGCCGAACGAGGTCACGACGATCACCACGATCGGCATCGCCAGGAACAGCAGGATCACGATGGAGGCGACGGCCAGGCAGATCCGCCCGGCCCAGGTGCCGCGCAGGCCGATCATGCCGCACCTCGCTGCCTGGCGTTCGCGCCGATCGCCCTGGCCAGGCGGAGCAGCGACAGCCCCGCGAAGGTGAGCAGCAGCAGGATGACGCCGAGCGCCGCCGCGCTGTTCCACTGGTTCTGCTTCATGACCTGGTCGTCGATGAGCGCCGCGACGACCGTCTGCTTGGTGCCGCCCATCAGCGCCGGGGTGAGGTAGTAGCCCAGACAGAGGATGAAGCTGAGCACCGCGGCGTTGACCAGGCCGGGCGCGACCAGGGGCAGGTAGACGCGGCGGAACATCACCAGGCGGCCCGCACCCATGCTGGCGGCGGCGGCGAGCAGCCGCCGGTCCACGCCGCGCATCACGGCGTACAGCAGCAGGACCGTGTAGGGCAGCATGACGGACGTCGTGCCGATGATGACGCCGACCTCGTTGTAGAGCAGCTGGAACGGCGCGCCGGGGAAGTGCAGGTCGACGAGCAGCTGGTTCACCACGCCGTGGTCGCCGAGCAGGATGATCCAGCCGTACGTGCGCACGAGCGCGCTGATGAAGTGCGGCACGACGACGATGAGCATCATCAGGCCGGCCCACAGCGGACGCAGCCGCGACATCGCGTACGCGAGCAGGAACCCGATGACCACGCTGATCAGCGAGGTCTCGACCGAGATCCGCAGGGTGGTGAGCAGGACGGCGAGGTTCGTGCCGCTGAGGGCGTCGGCGTACCAGTGCAGGGTCAGGCCGCCGCGTGCGCCCTTGAGGCTGAGCATCAGCGTGCTCAGGATCGGATAGACGAACAGGAGCAGCAGGTAGACGACGATGGGCGCGCCGTTGAGCAGGCCCGAGCGGGTACGGCGGCTGCGCAGCGAACGGCGCAGCCGGTCCCTGGCGGTGGGCGCGGCCGAGGTGGGCACGGGGGCGAGAACGGATCCGGCCACGGCTCACCCGCTCTCTTCGAGGGCGAAGAGGCTCACGTCGCCGGCCTCGGCGGTCAGCCCCACCTGCTCTCCGGCGACAGGGGCGCGGCCCGCCGGGAGCTCCAGCCGTACGAGGCTCTCGGCGCCGTTCGGCCGGACGCCGACGCGGACCAGCGTTCCCACGTAGGTGACCGTCTCGACGGTGCCGGTACAGAAGCCGTCGGCCGGCGCGCACAGGGCCACCCGGCCGGGCTGGACCGCTGCCTGGACCCGATGGCCGGGCGCGTACGGATGCGATCGCGCGGTCAGGAGCCCGCCGTGGTCGAGCCGGACCAGGGTGTGCTCGGCGGTGTGCTCCTCCAGGCGGCCGGACAGGAAGTTGGCCGCGCCGAGGAAGTCCGCGACGAACGCGGTCCGCGGCCGCTCGAACAGCTCCCGGGGAGTGTCGAACTGGTCGATGCGGCCGTCGCGCATCACCGCGATCCGGTCGGACAGGACCAGGGCCTCCTCCTGGTCGTGGGTGACGTAGATGACGGTCAGGCCCAGTTCGCGCTGGATGTTCTTGATCTCGGTCTGCAGCTGGTCGCGCAGCTTCTTGTCCAGGGCGCCGAGCGGTTCGTCCATGAGGATCACCGGCGGCCGGTACACCAGCGCCCGGCACAGGGCGACCCGCTGCTGCTGCCCGCCGGACAGTTCGCGCGGGCGCCGGCGGCCGTAGCCCGTGAGGCCGGCCATCTCCAGGACCTGCCCGACCTGACGGCGGATCTCGGCCTTGGACAGGCCGCGCAGCTGCAGCGGGAAGGCGATGTTCTCCGCGACGGTCATGTGCGGGAACAGCAGGTACTGCTGGAAGACGAACCCGAGCCCCCGTTTCTGCGGGGCCAGCCGGGTGACGTCACGGTCGCCGACCTTGATCACGCCGGCGTCCGGCTCGACGAATCCGGCGATCATCATGAGGGTCGTGGTCTTGCCCGAACCGGAGGACCCGAGGAAGGTGACGAACTCCCCCGCCTCGATCTCCATCGACACCTCGTCGACCGCGACGATGCCCGCGTACGTCTTGCGCAGCCCGGTGGCGGACAGCGGTTTGCCGCTTCCCGCCAGCGTCCCGGCGCCGGCGCGTGGCTCGCGCTGCGACATCACTCCGGCCTCAGCCACGTGCCCATCCCCTCCAGCGCTTGATGACGGCGTCCTGGTTCTTGATCCACCAGTCGACGTCGAGGTCGAACCCGGTGTGCAGGTGCTCCGGGGAACTGGCGAGGTTGGAGCTCACGGAGGCGGGCAGCTGCTTGTACGCCGCCTGGACGACCGGCCCCATGGGGTAGAGCGTGGCGAAGTGCGCCTGCACGTCGGGCCGCAGGGAGAAGTCGATGAGCTGGTAGGCCGCGTCGGTGTTGGCGGCCCCGTTCGGGATCCCCCACCCGTTGCTCTGCCGCCGCGCGCCGTTCCACTGGTAGGCCAGCGGCTGGCCCTGCTTGATGAGCGCGTCGAGCCGGCCGTGCCAGACGCTGGAGGCGACGACCTCCTTGCGGCCCAGCAGGACGCCGGGAAGGGCGCCGGTGTCCCAGTACTTCTTGACCGAGCCCTTGATCCGGTCCATGGCCTTGAACGCGCGGTCCACGTCAATGGGGTACAGCTTGTCGAGCGGCACGCCGTCGGCCAGCAGCGCGAACTCCAGCTCCGGCAGGTCCGCGTCCGGATTCTGCAGCGACCGGTTGCCCGGGAAGGCCTTGGTGTCCCAGAAGTCCGCCCACGACTGCGGCTTCTTCCCGCCGAACGCGTCGGTGCGGTAGGCCATCACGCTGGCCCAGTAGTTCTTGCCGATGGCGTTCGGGGTGACGAGGTTGGCCGCGATGCCGGCGCCCTTGAAGTTCTTCAGCCGGTCCTGGTCCAGCTGCTGCAGGGCGTTCTCCTTGGTGAACAGCACGAAGTCGGCCATCGAGTCGTCGATGACGTCGAACTGCGGCCTGCCCTGCTTGATCTGGGCGAGCATCTGCGCGTACTCGATGTTCACCACCTGGACGGCGATGCCCGTCTCCTTGGTGAACGGCTCGTAGATCGCCTTCTGGTTCGCGTCCCCGTACGTGCCGCCGCTGTTGCGGACGACGAGGGTCTTCTTACCGCCACCGCCACCGCCTGCGGCGGCGCCCGCCGAACGGCTCGTTCCGGTCCCGCATCCGGTCAGCGACGTCGCGGTGATGCCCGCCGCGACTCCGCCGACTCCGAGAAGGAATGCCCTGCGGTCGATCCGTGATTCTTTCATCGCCGATATCTCCTGGTCGTGCTGAGCGTCTGTCCCGATCCGTCCCCGATGTGGTCCTGCCGTGGTCACCCGTCGCGTGCGGGCGGGGTAAGCCGGGAGGTGAGCACCGGCCGACTGCCGAGAGGAAACGGGCCATGGTCACGCGCCTCCGTACGGGGCGGCGATGGCCGCGAGCTCGGCGCCGGGCGCAACGGTCAGCCCGCGCATCCCGTAGAAGATCCGACCCGTCGCGGAAGCGCCGACCTTGTGCTCACGGCCGTCGGCCGGGTCGATGATGCGTCCGATGACCTGACCGGCCGTCACGTCGTCCCCTGTCCCGACCTCCGGGTACCACAGTCCGCCGACCTCGGCCGCGACCGCCCCGACCCAGACCCACTCGCGGACGGGTATGGCCTGGGATTCGGACGGCGGCCGGTCGAGCACCCCGAGGTGGTGCAACAACCGGAAGAGGCCTTCGACCAGGACGCGGGCGTGAGCCAGGTCCCGCTCGCCGAGCTGCCCGGTCTCGACCAGGATCGCTGGGACACCCTGCCGGGCCGCAGCCGCATGGCTGTTGCCGCCTTCGGCGTTCAGGCCGAGGATGACGTCCTCGTACCCGAGCGCATGCGCCATCCCCCGAGCTTTGGCATCGACCTCCGCGTCGCCAGCGATCCGGTAGCCGACGAAGTCGCGCAGCGTCTCATCGATGCCGCCGCTGTGCAGATCGACGTACGCGTCGGCCCCATCGATCAAGGTGGCGAAAATCCAGGCGGCGAGCCGTTCCGTCGGTCCCCCGTCCGCGTCGCCCGGGAACACGCGGTTGAGGTTGACACCGTCGAGAGGCGACGCGTCAATGCGTCCCTGGTACACCGTCGGCGGGTTGGCCACCGGGCAGATGGCCAGCCGGCCGCGTACCTCCGCCGGCTCCAGCAGCGAGCAGAGTCGGGTCGCGGCATCCACGCCGATGAACTCTCCGCCGTGCACACCTGCTGTGATCGCCACGGTGGGGCCGGGGCGTGCGCCGTTGACAAGGGTGACCGGGATTTCGACGATCGTCGTCCCGAGGTCGGCCGGGACACTGCCGCGTGCCATCGTCCCCGGCTCGGCGCGCAGTGTGCCGATGGTCATGGCCGCATCGGGCGTCGCCTGCGCTGATGCCGTCATCTCGCTCCTCATTGCTCTGTAGTCGGACGGGAATGGCGTGGTCGTACGGTCGGCCGGCGAGGTCAGGCGGCCACGCGGTCGACGGTGGACAGGAAGTCGATCGGCTGGTCGGTGGCCCCGGTCAGCGCGAGGTCCGCCGCGATGTCGCCCATCGCGGGTGACAGCTTGAAACCGTGGCCGGAGAACCCGGCCAGCAGCACGACGTTCTCCGCGCCGGGCAGCGGGCCGACCAGGGGCCGGCTGCTGTCGGTGTAGCCCTCCATGAAGACCGACAGCCGGATCGGGTCGGGGTGCAGGTCGGGCAGGTAGCGCCGGAGCAGGCCGGTGAACACCTCCAGCTCCTCCGGGCCTACCGTCCGGTCCACCTGGTTCGGATCGTCGACCGGCCGGTGCAGCGCGCGGGACAGGCCGATCTTCACCGAGATCCCGTCGGGCGAGGGCAGGCCGTAGCAGTGGGTCGGCGCGGTCCGGATGAACGCGGGCCGTTCGGCGCCGGACCAGGTGTCGGAGGCGGGTACGTACCAGGCGTTGATCAGCCGGCGGATGTCCACCTCCCACGGCAGGCCGGGGAGCAGTTCGCTGACCCACGGGCCGACGGTCACGACCACGGCGTCGAAGTGCTCGGTGCGGTCGTCCGTACGGACGTCGACGCCGCCGTCCGCGGGCACGATCTCGCGGACCGGGGTGTAGCGGTGGATGCGCGCGCCGAGCCGCTCCGCCTCGCGGGCGGCGGTGACGACGGTGAGCTCGGGACGGACGTACCCGGCGTTGCGGTCGAGGACCGCGGCGTCGCCGTCCTCGAGCCGGAACTGCGGGAACCGCTTGGCGAGCGCGTCGGCGTCCAGGACCTCGTGCTCGAGCCCGTGCTCGGCGATCGACTCGAGCACGGTGCGCATCTGCTGGTGCTCGGCCGGCCCCATCAGCAGGCAGCCGGTCAGGCGGCGCAGCTCCCGGCCGCTCTCGTCCTGCAGGCGGCGCCACATCGTGTCGGCGTGCCGCAGCAGCGGCACGTACCGCGAGTCCTCGAAATGGGCGCTGCGGAAGATCCTCGTCTCGCCGCCGGCCGCGCTGCGGTCGTGGCCTGGAGCGAAGCGGTCGAAGCCGACGACCTCGGCCCCGCGGGCCGCCAGCCGCCAGGCGGCCTGGCTGCCCATCGTCCCGACGCCGACCACGGCGACGCGCTTCCTGGGTACCACGGAGGGACTCCTCATCGTCTCGAGGGGTGGACCGAGCCTTGCTCGGATCGCGGTGAGAGGCGTATTCGAAGGGGAACGCGCGGGTTCGCCGCGCGGGGAGCCGGGAGACGAAGGTGTGTCACCGAAGGCCCGTGCCACTATGTGGCATGCTGTGCTATTATTTGGCACAAGCTTGAGGGTTGCCAGAGATCAAGTCAAGGGGTCTCTTCACCGGAGACCGGGATTTAACTGGGGAAACCTCGTGGAAATGAAGAGCGTGATGCGCAGTCTGCGGCTCCTGGAAGCGGTGGCGCAGCATCAGCCGGTGACCGTGGGAGAGCTCGCGAAGCTCTATGGGATCCCCAAGTCGACGGTCCAGCGCACCCTCGTGACACTGCACGAGGCGGGGTGGCTGCGGGCGAGCCGGGGCGACACGACCCGCTGGGAGATCGGCGCGCGCGTGCTCGCCGTCCGGCCGGCCGCCCTGCAGGGAGCGAGCCTGTTCGCCGCCGCCCGCGAGCCCATGGTCCGGCTCAGGCAGGCGCTCAACGAGACCATCCACCTGTCCGTCCCGGACGGACTGGACTGCATGGTCGTGGTCGACCGGGTCGACTGCGACCGGACGGTGCGCACCTTCCACGAGATCGGCGACACCTCACCGCTCCACGCCACCGCGACCGGACGCGCCATCCTCGCCCACCTCCCCGCCGCGGAGGTGGAGGAGTTCATCGCCCAGGGGCTGGAAAGCTACGGCGAGGCGACCATCACCGACCCGGCGGAGCTGCGTGCCGAGCTCGAGCGCGTACGACGGGACGGATACGCGCTCAACCGCAACCAGTACCGGCCCGACGTCGCCGCGATCGCGGCGCCCATCTTCGACGCCGACGACACTCCCCTGGCCACCCTCGCCATCTCGATGCCCGACTCCCGATACGAACCGGACCGGCTTCCAGAGCTGGGCCGGCTGATCGCCGACACGGCCACGGAGATCAGCACCCGCCGCCTCGGCGGAATGACCGGGATGTGACCGGCCGCGCACCGTCCGGCGGGAGCGAGCACCCGGTCAGGCTTCCGGTTTGAGCTCCTGAAGGATGGCCTGCCCCGCCTTGCGATGCTCGGCGGCCGCAGGCGGATCCGTCTCGTCGAGCACGGCCGCGATCCCCTCGTGGGCCAGCGCCTCCGCGTACCGATACCCCAGTTTCGGAGCCAGCTCCAGCGCCTGCCGGTGCAGCCGCAGAGCGTCCTCGGGCAGGCCCGCCAGCCGACAGGTCTCGGCGTAGCCGTCGAGGAAATGGATCTTCCAGTGTTCCTCGAACAGCTCCTCCAGCAGCGCGAACGCCTGCCGGTGGCTCGCCAGCGCCTCCTCATACCGGCCCATCTGCCGCAGTGCGACTCCCAGGCAGTTGAGACACCACGCCTCGTTGTGCTTGTGCCCGTCCTCGCGGGCCAGCTCCAGCGCCCGCCGCAGGTGCTCCACGGCCTCGTCGGGTTCGTCGTGGGCGATGGCCACGCCGAGGGTGATCCGGGCCGTCAGCGTCGGTGGCCATGCCGGGTCGGCGTGCGGGATGTCGAGGGTCTCCCGGGCCAGCCGCGCCGCCTCCTCGCGGTGTCCCAGTTGCAGCATCGCCCAGGCCTCGTACGCGGTCGCGTGGGCCGTGCCCGTCGGGCAGCCGGCGTTCGCGTACAGCCTCCGCGCCATCCGGAAGAGCTCGAGCGGCTCCTCGGCATGCCCTTCGTCCCACCTGAGGTAGCCACGGCGCATGGTCAGTTCGGCCTCGGACCGGGTGTCCCCCGCCTGGGACACCAGCGGCGCCGCCGCCTCGTACGCGGCGTCCGCCTCCGCCATCCGGCCCGCGTTGTAACGGGCGAAGCCCAGGTCGCTGTGCGCCTCGGCCAGCTGCAGCGGATCGCCCAGGCGCTGCGCGGCGACCAGCGATCGCTCGAAGAGGACGTTGAGGTGCGTCGTGCCGCAGCGCCGCGCGAAGAAGGCTCGCATGAAACGCGGCAGCTCGCACACGTGGGTGTCGGCTCCGGCTGCGACCGCCGCGTCGAAGACGGCCATCAGGTTGGTGTACTCCGTGGCGAACCAGAACAGTGCCGCGTGCTTGTCGGTGAACGTCGGCAGCTCGGCCGGGGGCCGGCCCGCGGAGACCTCCCGGATGGGAGACAGGTACGACATCGCGGCGTCGGCCGCGGCCGCCGCGTGTACGTAGTAGTCGAGCACCCGGCCCAGCGCCCGCTCCAACTCCGCGGGGGAGTCCTGCTCGGTGGCGGCCCGGCGCGCGTGCTGGTGCACCAGGTCGTGCAGCCGATAGCGGCCTGCCGCCGGCTGCTGAACGAGGTGCGCGTCGAGCAGGTCCTCCAGCATCGCCCGGGCGCTGCGCAGCGGTAGGTCCGCCAGTGCCGCCGCCACGTACTCGTCGAAGGTCGAGCCGGGCAGCAGGCCCAGGAACCGGAAGAAGCGCCGCTGCGCCCGGTCCAGCTGCCGTACGGACATGGCGAACGCCGTGTCGAACTCGGTGGCGCCCTCCGCCATCCGCTCGACGAGGATGCCCACGGTCCAGCCCGGCCGGTGCCGCAGCCGCGCCGCGGCCAGCCGCAGGGCCAGCGGCAGATGGCCGCACAGCCGCAGCACCTCGGCGGCGGACTCCGGTTCGCGGCCCAGCCGGCCGTCGGATCCGCCCGGGTCGCCGCTGGCGCGGGCCAGCAGCGCGGCGCTCTCCTCCGGGGTCAGTACGTCCAGCGAGACCGGCGGCACCTCCTCCAGGCCCAGCAGCCGGCTGCGGCTGGTGATCAGGGTGACCGACGGCCCGGCGCCGGGCAGGAGCGGGCGGACCTGGTCGGCGTCGGCGGCGTTGTCGAGGACCACGACGGCCCGCCGGTGGGCCAGCTCCGACCGCCAGCAGGCCGCCAGCGGCTCGATGCCGCCCTCCTGCGGGATCTTCTCCGATGGCACGTCGAGGGCGGCGAGCAAGGTCCGCAGCGCGGGATCGGGATCGAGCGGCTCCCGTCCGGCGGTGAACCCGTGCAGGTCCACATACAACTGGGCGTCGGGGTAGTCGGCGGCGAGCCGATGCGCGGCGTGCACCGCCAGGCACGTCTTTCCGACGCCCGCCATGCCGTCGACGGCGACCACCCGGCTGTCCTCCACCGCGGCGAGCACGGCGGCGAGCTGTGCCTCGCGTCCGGTGAAGTCGGGCACGTCGCGCGGCAGATCGTTGCGGGGCGGGCGCGGAACCCCGGCGGGCGGCGACGGGGGCTGCACCTGGCGGCTGGTCTTCGGGGGCGCCGGCAGGGGGTTGGACGCCCGCTCCCACAGGGCGCGCAGCGGGCGCGGGTCGCGTTTGACGAGGCGGCACAGCGCGATCACCGCGGGCCAGGGCGGCACCGTCTGACCGCTGAGGTACCGCGACAGCGACGACGAGCTGAGGCCCGCGTCGCGCGCCAGGGCCCGTACGCCACGTCCCGACAGCTCCTGGAGCAGGCGCAGCCGGGCGGCCAGCTCGTCCTGCGGGGCCGCCTTCGCCGTCCGCTGTTGCACAACCACCGTTCCCCCGCTTTCCTGTCCCGCCTTGGCGGAACCTTCCCGTGCCGAGTCGTCACTGTTCAAGGCCGTTTCGGCTGTCCCACGGTGTCCCATCGGCGTGGTCGTGGCAAGCCCGCTGGGCTGTGATGGTGTCACGCCCCGGAGGGAACGGGGCACCCACACCGAAGAGGGAGAGAACCATGATGCAGTCCCGGATGAAGAACCCCGCTTTCGTGCTGTCCGGCGCGATGCAGCCCATTCAGGAGATCTTCAAGGCCGTGCATTCTGGTGGGGTGGAGGAGCAGACGCTGGAGCTGGTGCATCTGCGGGTGAGCCAGATCAACGGCTGCAGCGCGTGTGTCGATGCCGGTGCCAAGACGGGTCGTAAGGCCGGGTTGAGTGATGAGCGGCTGGCCACGGTCGCGGCTTGGAGGGAGGCGCCGTACTTCAGTGATGAGGAGCGGGCGGCGCTGGAGCTGGCCGAGGCCGCGACCCGGCTGGCCGACCGCCCTGACGCGGTGAGTGATGAGGTCTGGGACGCCGCGGCGACCTACTTCGATGAGAAGCAGCTGGCCGCGATCGTCTTGATGATCGGTGTGACCAACCTGTTCAACCGGCTCAACGCCACCACCCGCCAGATCGCCGGCGCATGGGGATAAGACACGCCGGTCCCGGGCGGCGCGCGTGAACCCGCCGCCCGGGACCGCCCCCATCGCCCCCATCGCCGCTCGTCGAAGGAGACCCGTGACCACCGCAGCCGACACCGAGCCCGCCGCGGTGAACCGCTCGTACCGCGACGTCCTGCTGCGCAACCGGAAGATGGCCGGCCTGCTGCTGGGCGATCTGCTGGCGAACGTCGGCACGGGGATGCTGGTCGTCGCGATGCCCGTGCAGACGCTGGCCGTTCACGGGACCGTGGACGCGGCGCTCGCGATCGGGATGGTGGAGGCCGCGCCGTTCCTGCTCTCCACGGTGCTCGCGCTCGCCATCAGCCTGGGGAGGTTCGCCGCGCCGCCGCGACGGCTGCTGCTCGCGGACTGTGTGCTGCGCGCCGGCACGTCCACCGGCCTGGGCATGCTGGCGGTGGCGGGCCGGTCACGCTGCCCGTGCTGGTCGGCGGGCTGCTGCTGGGCAGCACCTGCCGGATGGCGGGCTCCAGCAGCCGCCGGCTCCTGGCCACCTCGATGGTGGGCGACGCGGACCGGTTCGCCGTCAACGGACTGCTGGGACTGGGCGGCAACTTCGCGCTCCTCGTCTTCGGCCCGGTGGCCGGCGGGCTCCTGGTGGCGTGGACGGGCGCCGGCTGGGCGCTGTTCGCCGACGCGTGCGGGGCGCTGGTTCTGCTGGCGTCGCTGCTGTGGTGCGTGCCGCGAGCGCCGGCCGCCCGCGCGGAGGACGGGCCTGGGCCGGAGCGCGAGTCGGGGTGGCGGATCCTGCGGCGGCGGCCGGTGGCCGGGCGCCTGCTCGTGGTCGTCTTCTTCTTCAACTTCCTCTACATGCCGATCGAGGTGGCCCTGCCGCTGTACGTGCGGGGGACGCTGCACACCGGCGCGTCCGGCCTGGGCATGCTGTGGACCGCACTGGGCGTCGGGGCGCTCGCGGGCGCCGGCCTGGTCGACCGGCTCCGCAACCTCCCTCAGCGCCCGCTGCTCATCACGATCATCGCGCTGTGGGCGCTGTGCCCGATCGCACTGGCCGGCGTCGCGAGTCAGACCGCGGCCATGGTCGTCTTCGGCCTCGGCGGGCTGATCTGGGCCCCGTTCACCCCCGTCGCGTACAGCTTCCTGCAGTCGGGCCTCCGGCCCGCCGAGCAGCAGCCGGTGGTCACGCTCTGGACGACGGGCTCGACGGTCGCCGCCCCGCTCGGCCTGCTCGCCGGCGGCCCGCTGATCGCCCTGACGGGCACCGGCACCAGCCTGTTCCTCTCCGGCCTCCTGACCCTGCTGCTGGCCCCGCTGGCCGCTTGGAGCGTGCTGACGCGGTCGGAGGTCCGGGGCGGCCCGAGCTCGTGACCTACGGTGACTCGACCCAGGTCGGTGCTGTACGGGTGGGATAGTCGGGCGGTGATCAGTTCGCGTCAGCTCGAGTACTTCCAGGCCGTGGCGAGGGAGCTGCACTTCACCCGGGCCGCGCGGGAGCTGCGGATCGCCCAGCCCGCACTGTCCCAGCAGATCCGAAAGCTCGAACGCCAGCTCGGCGTGGTGCTGTTCGAGCGGGACAACCATCGGGTGGCGCTGACCGAGGCCGGTTCGGCGCTGCTGGAGCGAGCCGACCGGATCCTCGCGGACCTCGGCGCGGTCGAGGACGAGATGCGCGGGTGGGGCGGCGGTACACGCGGCCGGATCCGGCTCGGCGTGGCGCGCGGGCTCATCGCGGGGATGTCCAGGCTGCTGGCCGAGTTCTGCGCCGCCTATCCCGGGGTCGAGATGCGGTTCCGCGAGATGACCACCGGGGAGATGCTGGAGGGCCTGCTGGCCGGGCGGCTGGACGTGGCCACCGTGGCCGAGGTGCCGCGGAACGAACCACGGCTGGCCACCCACCCGCTCGGAGAGGAACCGCTGGTGCTGATCGTGGCACCCGACGCCTCGCCGGACGCCGCCTCCCCGGGAGCGGCATCGCCGGGAGTGGCCTTCGCGCCGGGCGGGCGGGCGAAGGTGGCCGACCTGGGCGACCTCGACCTCGTCACCTATGCACCCGGCTCGGTCGTGCGGGAGGTGGTCGCGGGGGCAATGGCCGACGCCGGGATCTCCGGGCGGTTCCGGTTCGAGACGCGCGACTACGGGACGGCGCGGTCGCTGGTGAGCGTCGGACTCGCCGCGGCCGTGCTGCCACGCTCGGTCGCCGCCGAGCCCGGCCCGCCCGTACGGGTGATCGACCTGGAACCGGTGCTGACGTGGCGGCCGTCGCTGGCCTGGTCGGCGGTGCGGGTGCCGGCTCCCGCGCTGAAGGTCTTCGTCGAGTTCGTGGCCGAACACGGTGAGATCCTCGGCCTATCACCGTGAGGCCGATCAGATATTGGACGCATGATCCGGTCCGGGGAAATGATCGAGTCATGGACAGGAACGAACGTGGCCTGAGGGAATACGCGGCGCTCATCGGCGGCTCCGCCGAGGAGCAGCTCGCCGGGATCAGGGCGGCCTCACCGCACATGTACGAAACGATGATCGAGACCGGCTTCGCCGGGCCGATGGCCCGGCCGGAGCTCGGCCGGGCCGCCCGGGAGCTGGCGACGGTGGCGGTCATCGCGGCGCTCGGCGGTGCGGACGACAAGCTCGCCGTGCACGTACGCGCCGCCCTGCGCCAGGGCATCGGAGCGGACGAGCTGCGGGCGCTGGCCGAGCATGTGGCGCTGTACGCCGGTTTCCCGCGTGGCCTGACGGCGCTGAGCGTGATCGACGGGGTGCTGGCCGAGGCGGGCGTCCCCGCTCCCGCACGGCTCCGGAAGGTACGGCTCGAGGACCACGAGACCGTGGTGGCGCAGGTGGGCGAGAGCGGACCGGCCGTGCTGCTGTCCCACTCACTGGGGTTGGACTGGCGGATGTGGGAGCCGGTCATGCACCGCCTCGCCGTGGGCCGCAGGGTCTTCGCCTACGACATCCGCGGGCACGGCTCGGCCGCCGGCTCCCCCGCGCCGTTCACGATGCACCAGACCGGCGACGACCTGCTCGGCGTCATGGACGCACTCGGGCTCGACCGGGCCCATGTGGTGGGCCTGTCGATGGGCGGTTCGATCGCGCAGACCGCCGCCGTACGGCACCGGGAGCGGATCGCGTCGCTGGCGCTGCTGGCCACCAGCGACCACCCGTTCACCGACGCGTTCGAGAACCGGGCCCGGTCCGGGGAGATCGACGGGATGGAGGCCCAGGTGGCGCCGACGCTGACCCGGTGGTTCACGCCGGGCGCGCTGGCGGTCGACGCCTGGGGCGTCCGGTACGCGCGCGAGCGGATCCGCCGCATGCTGCCCGAGGACTGGACGGCGGCCTGGCGCGCGTACAAGAGCCTCGACGTGCAGGGCCGCCTGGCCGACCTCTCCGCGCCCACGCTGGTGCTGGCCGGCGCCGCCGACGCCTCGACGACCCCCGAGATCATGTCCGCGATCGCCGAGCGCATCCCCGGCTCGACCTATGTGGAACTGCCCGGCACGCCGCACCAGCAGACCCTGGAGCGGCCCGAACTGGTCGCCGACGCCCTCGACGACTTCCTGCCCACCGCCGCGGACGGCGATCCGCGATGAGGGCCGCCTGGTACGACCGCAACGGCGCCGCTCGCGACGTCCTCACCGTCGCGGAACTGCCCGACCCCGAGCCCGGACCCGGCGAGGTCCGCGTGCGGGTGGCGGCGGCCGGGGTGAATCCCGCCGACGTCAAGCGCCGCTCGGGCGTCGGCGGGCGGACGATGACCGCACCGCGCGTCATCCCCGGCGACGACGGCGCCGGGACCATCGACAAGGCCGGTCCCGGCGTGCCCGCCGACCGCGTCGGACGCCGGGTGTGGGTGTACGCCGCGGGGCAGCACTCGCCTTTCGGCACCTCGGCCGAATACGTCGTGGTCCCGGACGCGCAGGCCGTCGAGCTGCCCGACGCCGTCCCCTTCGAGGCCGGGGCCTGCCTCGGCGTCCCGGCGCTGACCGCGCACCGCTGCCTGCTCGCCGACGGCCCGGTCGACGGGGCGACGGTCCTGGTCACGGGCGGTGCGGGAAGCGTCGGCCACTACGCGATCCAGCTCGCCAAGAACCACGGCGCGACCGTCCTCGCAACCGCCAGTACCGGCGAAAAACAGCGCGCCGCAATGGCTGCCGGCGCCGACCACGTCGTCGACTACCGCCGTACGGACGCGGCCGAGGCCATCCTCGAGCTGACCGGCGGCCGCGGCGTCGACCGCGTCGTGGACGTGGCGTTCGGCGCCAACCTTCCCCTCACCTCCGCGACCGTCGCCACCAACGGCACCATCGCCGGTTACGCCTCCGACGCCGTACCAGAGCCGACGCTGCCGTTCTATCCGCTGATGCGGCGCGGCATCGTCGTCCGCATGGTGCTGGTGTACGTGATGCCCGAGGACGCGCTGCGGTCAGGCATCCCTACCTTCTTTCTCGGGCCGCTCGGGCCAGTCGTAGGGTTCGAGCACCCAGGGGTGCCGGGTGTGGCTGTCAGGCATCTGCCGTCTGTGGCTTCCCTCGATTGGCCGCGCGGCACCCCGCGACGACTCGGCCGCTGATTGAGAACTGCGAACACGTCGCTGTGTAGGGATGAGCCGGCGAGGTCGTCTGCGGGAAGACCAGGACAAACGCGCTGGGAGGCGATGTTGAGGCGGGCATGGGCCGGGATCGATATCGGCAAGGGACACCACCACGTGGTGGTCATCGACGCAGACGGGCAGCGGCTGCTGTCGCGGCGCGTGGCCAACGACGAGACCACGCTGGGCGAGCTGATCACGCAAGTGCTCGGCCTGGCCGATGAGGTGACTTGGGCCGTGGATATGACCACCGGCGGCGCGGCCCTGGTCCTGGCGCTGCTGATCGTTCACGGGCAGCAGGTCCTCTACATCTCTTCCACCATGGTCAACGCTGCCGCCGGCGGCTACCGCGGGGCAGGCAAGACCGATGCCCGCGACGCTGCGATCATCGCCGACCAGGCCCGCATGCGCCGCGGCCTGGCCCCGCTGCGGGTCGATGACGAACTCATCGTCGAGATGCGGATGCTGACCGCCCGCCGCGCCGACCTGGTCGCCGACCGCACCCGGATGGTCAACCGGCTGCGCGAGCAGCTGTTGGCCCTCTGCCCGGCGCTGGAGCGCGCCCTGGACGTGACGAACAAGGGCCCGCTGGTCCTGCTCACCGGCTTCCAGACCCCTGCGGCGATCCGCGCGGCTGGTGCCGCGGAGCTGGAGCGCTGGCTGAGCGACCATGGCGCCCGGCGGGGTACCGCCGACCTGGCCGCCCGTGCGGTGCAGGCCGCCAGATCCCAGACCACCACCCTGCCGGGCGAGCAGTTGGCCGCCATGCTGGTGGCCGACCTGGCGAAGGGGGTGATGGCCCTCAATGAGCAGATCAAGCACATCGACCTGCTGATCGAGGACCGGTTTCGCCGCCACGAACTGGCCGAGGTGATCATCAGCATGCCTGGCATCGGCGTGTTGCTCGGCGCCGAGTTCCTCGCCGCCACCGGAGGCGACCTGACCGCCTACGCCTCCGCCGACCACCTGGCCGCCTACGCCGGCCTGGCCCCGGTGCCCCGCGATTCGGGCCCTATCCACGGCAACCTTCACCGACCCCGCCGCTACAACCGCGCCCTCAATCGGGTGTTCTACACATCCGCGCTGGTGAGCATCCGCTTCAACGCCGAATCCCGGACCTTCTACGACCGCAAGCGCACCGAAGGCAAGCTCCACACCCAAGCCGTCCTGGCCCTCGCCAGACGGCGCGTCAACGTCCTGTGGGCACTCATCCGAGATCGCCGCTGCTACGAGCAGAGTCCTCCGGCCGCCCAGGCCGCATAGCTCGATCATCACTTGACAAACCTCATTGAGAATCGAGGACATCACCGAACTGCTGGCCAAGGACGCCCTCGACCACCCCGTCGCCGCACGCCACTCACTCGACGAGATCGCCGCCGCCCATGAGGCGGTCGAGACCGGAAGCGGGATCGGCAAGATCATCATCAGACCGTGACCTCCTCTGCCGGGCCTACCAGGCCCGGCCCCGTGCCCATGCCCGGATGCTGGGAGATGTCACAGGCGGGGGTTGCCGTCTCGTCGTATGGGGTGCAGGCAATCCTCGATCAAGGAGCAGATGATGAACCTCGCGCTGTGGATCGCAGCCGGGCTGCTGGCCGCAGTCGCTCTGACCGGCGGCATCACCAAGACATTCGTGCCCAGGGAGAAACTGGCCGCGGTCCATGGCGGGGGCTGGACCGGAGACGTCGGCGCCGCTTTCGTCAAGAGCCTCGGCGTCCTCGAGCTCCTGGCGGCGGTGGGCCTGATCCTGCCCGCCGCGCTCGACATCGCACCGGTTCTGATGCCGGTGACCGCCGTCTGCTGGATCTTGCTGATGGTCGGCGCGATGATCACCCACGGCCGTCGCGGCGAGTCCACGCTCGTGGTGCTGAACGTGATCTATCTCGTGCTCGCCACGTTCATCGCGTGGGGCTGCTTCGGCACCGGGTCCTTCACCGGCTGACCGGCGGCATGATGACCCCCAGGGCCCAGCGGGAACTCGGCCGGCGGCTGCGCCGTCCCTCATGGCGGCAGGGTTGCAAGGAGGAGCTGGTATGAGCAGGACCGAGGAGTTCGAGGAGCTGCGGCCGCTGCTGTTCTCGATCGCCTACCGGATCCTGGGTAGCGTGAGCGAGGCCGAGGACGCGGTCCAGGAGGCCTGGCTGCGCTACGAGGCATCCGCGACCCAGCCCCGGTCACCCAAGGCCTACCTGTCGGCCACGGTGACCCGGATCTCGATCGACGTGCTGCGCTCGGCCCGCGTCCGGCGGGAGGAGTACGTCGGGCCGTGGTTCCCCGAGCCGCTGCTCGCCGACCCGTATGAGGATCCGACGCGGTCGGCGGAGCTGGCCGACTCGGTGTCGATGGCGGCCCTGCTGCTCCTCGAGCGGCTCAGCCCGCTCGAGCGGGCGGTCTTCGTGCTGCGGGAGGTGTTCGACTTCGGCTTTCCCGAGGTCGCGTCGGCGGTGGGGCGCTCGGAGGCGGCGTGCCGCCAGCTGGCGGTGCGGGCGCGGCGCCACATGGCCGAAGGCCGGCCCCGCTTCGAAGCGGACCGCAAGGAGCGGGAGCACCTGGCGTCGCGGTTCTTCGACGCGCTCCGCGAGGGCGACGTCGCCGGTCTGCGGGACCTGCTCGCCGCCGACGTGTCGATGGTCGGCGACGGCGGCGGCAAGGCTCCGCAGCTGGCCAGGGTCATCGTCGGCGCCGAGAACGTGGCCCGGCTGCTCGCCTCCGTCTTCCCCCGGCTGGCCCGGGTCGACGTGACGTACGAGCCGCACGAGATCAACGGCCAGCCGGGCGCGATCTTCCGCGACCGGGACGGCAAGGTGCTCCACACCCTGGCGCTCGATGTACTCGACGGGCAGATCCAGGCGATCCGCTTGGTGGTCAACCCCGACAAGCTCGGGCACGTGGGCCCGGTGGCGGACGCCTGGGCGATCGACCGCGAAGTAAGACGGGCACGCCGGCCTGCGGAATGACCGGCTGCCGTCTACGAGCAGTGGCGACGGCCGTGCGGCCTTCGCGTCAGGCCAGACCGGAGGGGTCGGGGTCGGCGGCGTAGCAAGCGGCGGCCTCGGCTGCCCTGCGGGCCAGCGCCTTGCGGAGGTCGAGCGGCGCGAGGACTTCGGCGTCGGTGCCGAACCCCAGGAGCATCTCCGCTGCGCGCAGGGAGGGGAAGCGCAGGTCGACGGGCACGCGTTCGGGTTGGGGTTCGGTGTCGGGCAGGAGGTCGACGGGAGCGGGCCCGGCCAGGTCGGCTTGGTGGAGGCGCAGGAATTTGCCGAGGACCTCGCGCCGGACGCTGACCGTGACGAGCACCGGTGCGGGAATGTCGTCGATGTGGCGACGCAGGCGGTCCCAGACGTCGGCCAGTTCCAGGCCGTCGTGGCGGCGGACGGGCTCGTCCAGGACGGCGGCGGATTGGGCGCGGTCGGCCCGGAAGAGCCGGGGTTCGCCGCGGTGGTCGGCGACCAGATACCAGGTGCCGGCCTTGTTGACCAGCCCGTACGGGTCGACGGTGTAGGAGCGGACGCGGTTGTCGCGGCCGTGCCGGTAGCGCAGCCGCAGCCGCCGGTCGTTGAAGACCGCCTGCTGGAGCACGGCGAGATCGACAGGGGCCGGGCGTGCGGGGCCGCCGCGCCAGCGCACCGGGTCGATGAGGATCCGGCGGCTGGCCAGGTCGGCGTCGGGCCGGTGCGGGGCGGGCAGCGCGGCCATCAGCTTGCGCAGCGCGGAGCCGAGGGCTTGGCCCAGACCCAGTTCGGTGTGGGCGCGGTCGGACAGCAGCACGAACAGCGCACGGGACTCATCCGTGGTCAGCCCGGTGACGTTGGTGCGGTAGCCGGGCAGCAGGGCGATGCCGCCGTGCGGGCCGCGCACGGTGTAGACCGGCACCCCGGCCGCCGACAGCGCCTCCACATCACGCATCACCGTACGGACCGACACCTCCAGGCGGTCGGCCAACTCGCCCGCCGGCAGCTGCCCATGGGTCTGCAGCAGCAGCATGATCGACAACAGACGCTCGGCTCTCATACCTCCAAAATTACCCAGGTATATGACGTTCCCTGACATATACCTCGGCGACGCTGCAGGTAGACGGGCCGCCCACGGGGGCGCTCCGCAGATCCCCGGCCGTACAGGGGACGACATGCACGAAAGGAACTGTGCTGTGACCGGAACGAATGGGCTCGCCCAGAAGGTCGCCGAGGACTTCGTCCGCGCATGGACCAGCAAGGACGTCGACAAGGCCCTGAGCCTCCTCGCGGACGACGTCGTGTGCGAGGCGCCGACCGGCAGGTTCGAGGGGGTGGAGGGCTACCGCAGGTTCCTCGAGCCGTTCGCGTCCTCGCTCACCGGTGCCACCGTCATCGACGTCCTGGCGAACGACACCCACGCGGCGACCGTGTACACCACCGACACCCCCTTCCTGAAGGACTTCCGCGGCATCGACCACATCACCGTCGAGAACGGCAAGATCACGCACGTGACCAGTGTCTTCGACCTGCTCCCGGTGCATCGGGCCAGAGGCGACATCCAGCACTGACCCGGCTCGATGCGGGGCCGGTAAGGACTGAAGTCCTGGAACACGAGGGAAGTCCGCCTCTACGGACCGGCGAGGCGGCGTGCCTGGAATGAAGGTGCACGCATTTCGATTACGGCGATCCGGCCGGTGGCTCCGGTTGATCAAATGACAACGAATTGGGAGGAATGATGCATGCCGTTGTCGGCGATTCGCTGGTGGTGAAAGGCCGTCACGTCGGAGATGAGGTCCGCGAGGGTGTCATCATCGAAGTGCACGGAAAGAACGGTGCGCCGCCTTACCTCGTGTGCTGGAGCGACGGCCATGAGAGTGTTTTCTTTCCCTCCGGCGATACGCTGATCGAGCACCGTCCCGCCAAGCAGGGAGCGCAATAGTCGACGCACCGCCGCCGACCTGATGGAGGTCTTCCGGGCCGGACGCGCCACTGCCCGCCGCGTCCTGGGCCGCGCTTCGGCCCGGCCCAGAGGCTGGATCTCGTGAGAAGAAGGAGGGATGACCACTCCTCTCCACTTCCAACATATAGCGCGTGGGGGGCCTTGCCGCAAGGCCCCGGTCATACCGCACAATCACCCCTCGACACCGGAAAGCACGGAAAGCGGGGGGCGCGGAATGCGCGTTGTGTTGATGACCTACGGGTCGCGCGGGGACGTCGAGCCGATGACGGGGCTGGCGCTGCGGCTTAAGGCTCTCGGCGCGGAGGTGCGGGTGTGCGCGCCGCCGGACTTCGCGGAGTTGATGGACCGTGTCGACGTGCCGCTGACTCCCCTCGGCTGGCCGATCCACGCGCTGGCGACGGGGGCGATCCCCGGCAAGACGTGCCTGTCCGATATCGCCGCCGGGCTGACCGCCATGGCGTACGAGTCGGTCGCCGGCGTGGCCGAGGGCTGCGCCGCGGTGGTGGCCACCGGCTCGTTCCCGGCCGTGGCCGGCGCGCGGGCGGCGACCGAGAAGCTGGGCGTGCCCTTTGCGTTCACGTGCTTCTCCCCGTCCGCTCTGCCGTCGCCGCACCGCCCGCCTCGTCCCTGGCCGGGCCAGGTGTTCCCCGTGGAGGTGACCGACAACCGGGTGCTGTGGGACCTCAACGCCGAGCACATGAACACGCTGTTCGGCGAGACGATCAACGCCCACCGGACCTCGGTCGGTCTGCCGCCGGTGGACGGCATCCGCGATCATGTCTTCACCGACCACCCGTTCCTGGCGGCCGACCCGGTCCTGGGCCCGTGGCAGGAGACTCCGGACCTCGACGTGGCACAGACCGGCGCATGGATCCGGCCGGACGAGCGCCCGCTCCCGGCCGACCTGGAGGCGTTCCTGGCCGCCGGTGCGGAGCCCGTGTACGTGGGCTTCGGCAGCATGCTGATGCGGGGCGCGGACGCGCAGGACGTCTCCCGGGCCGTCATCGAAGCGGTCCGGGCGCAGGGTCGCCGCGTCCTGCTCGGGAGCGGCTGGGCCGACCTGGCCTTGATCGATGACCGGGGCGACTGCTTCGTCGTCGGCGAGGTCAACCAGCAGGCGCTGTTCCGCCGGGTGGCCGCGGTCGTGCACCACGGCGGCGCGGGCACCACCGTGACGGCGGCCCGTGCCGGGACGCCGCAGGTGCTGGTGCCCCAGGTCGCGGACCAGCCGTACTGGGCGGGCCGGGTGACCGAGCTGGGCATCGGCACCGAACACGACGGTCCGACGCCGACCGCCGAGTCCCTGTCGGCCGCGCTCACGATCGCACTGGCCCCCGAGACCGGTGCCCGCGCGGCCGTCGTGGCCGAGACGGTCCGCACCGACGGGGCGGAGCTGGCCGCGAAGCTCCTGCTCGACAGGATCGGCTCGAACGGGTCCGCGGTGTTCGCGGGCTGATCCCCCGGAGGCCGCGCGGGCAGGCATGCCACCTGTCCGCGCGGACCGCCCAACGACCTGCCTCGGCTGCGGCTCCTCGCGGAGCCCGCCGGCATGCGGCTGGACCTCGAGGACCTTCGTCTCTGCCAGAGATCTGAGCGCCCGTGGTCCAATGGACACCGGATGTCGCAGCGAACCGGCCGAAGGGGTACGTCTCTGAGCCGGAAGGGGGCGCGGGATATGCCGTCGGCCTGGCCGCGTGCAGGTTCGACCGAGGAGATCACGCCATGCCGTTGACGGATGAGGAGCTGTGCCGGATCGACGCGTACTGGCGGGCCGCGAACTACCTGTCGGTTGGGCAGATCTATCTCCGGGGCAATCCCCTGCTCCGGGAACCGCTGACCCGTGATCACATCAAGCCCCGGCTGCTGGGTCACTGGGGGACGTCGCCGGGGCTGAACCTCTGCTATGTCCACCTGAATCGGGTGATCAAGGAACGCGATCTGGACATGATGTACGTGATCGGGCCGGGCCACGGCGGTCCGGCGGCGGTCGCGAACGCCTGGCTCGAAGGCACCTACAGCGAGGTCTACCCGCCGGTGTCGCGCGACGCGGCGGGCATGGCCCGGTTGTTCGGTCAGTTCTCCTTCCCCGGCGGCGTGCCCAGCCACGTCGCGCCCGAGACCCCCGGCTCGATCCATGAGGGAGGCGAGCTGGGCTACTCCCTCGCCCACGCCTACGGTGCGGCGTTCGACAACCCGGACCTGGTCGTCGCCTGCATCGTCGGCGACGGTGAGGCGGAGACCGGGCCGCTGGCGGCCGGCTGGCATTCCAACAAGTTCCTGGACCCGGCGGCCGACGGCGCGGTCCTGCCGATCCTGCACCTGAACGGGTACAAGATCGCCAACCCGACCGTGCTGGCTCGTATCCCGGAGCATGAGCTGGTGGCGCTGCTGGAGGGGTACGGCCATCGGCCGATCATCGTGAGCGGGGACGAGCCGGCGGACGTGCACCGGAAACTGGCCGATGCCCTGGACGACGCCGTGGACGACATCGCCCGCATTCAGGCGTCGGCCCGCGGCGGCTCGACCGAACGGCCCCGATGGCCGATGGTCGTGCTGCGGACGCCGAAGGGGTGGACCGGCCCGCGCGAGGTCGACGGGGTGCCCGTCGAGGGCACCTGGCGCGCCCACCAGGTTCCGCTCGCCCGGGTACGGGAGGACCCGGAGCATCTGGCCGCGCTGGAGGCGTGGCTGCGTTCGTACCGTCCGGAGGAGCTGTTCGACGAGGACGGCAGGCCGGTTCCGGAGTTGCTGGCGCTGCCGCCCGAGGGCGAGCGGCGGATGAGCGCCACCCCGCACGCCAACGGCGGTCTGCTGCTGCGCGACCTGGCGCTGCGCGACTTCCGCGCGTACGCCGTGCCGGTCGACAAGCCGGGAACGACGTTCAGCGAGGCGACCCGTGTGCTGGGCGGCTTCTTGCGGGACGTCGTCGCCGACAACGCCGACAGCTTCCGGATCATGGGGCCTGATGAGACCGCCTCGAACCGGTTGTCGGCCGTCTTCGAGGTCACCGATCGGGTCTGGGAGGCTCAGCGGTTGGCGACCGACGAGCACCTGGCCACCCGTGGCCGGGTCATGGAGGTGCTGAGCGAGCACCTGTGCCAGGGCTGGCTCGAGGGGTACCTGCTCACCGGACGGCACGGGCTGTTCAACAGTTATGAGGCGTTCGTGCACATCGTCGACTCGATGTTCAACCAGCACGCCAAGTGGCTGTACGTCACCCGCCGCCTGCCGTGGCGGCGGCCGATCGCGTCGCTGAACTACCTGCTCAGCTCCCACGTGTGGCGGCAGGACCACAACGGCTTCACCCACCAGGACCCGGGCTTCCTCGACGTCGTGGTGAACAAGAAATCGCAGATCGTCCGGGTCTACCTGCCGCCGGACGCCAACACGCTGCTGTCCGTGGCCGACCACTGCCTGCGTTCCCGGGACTACGTCAACGTGATCGTGGCCGGTAAGCAGCCCGCGCTCACCTGGCTGTCGATGGAGGAGGCGGTCCTGCACTGCACGCGCGGCATCGGGATCTGGGAATGGGCGAGCACGGATGCGGGCGCCGACCCCGACGTCGTTTTGGCCTGCGCCGGCGACATCCCGACCCTGGAGACCCTCGCGGCCGCCGATCTGCTCCGCCAGTACTTCCCCGACCTGCGGGTCCGTGTCGTCAACGTCGTCGACCTGATGCGGCTGGAGCCCGACACCGAGCATCCGCACGGGCTGTCCGACGCCGAATACGACGCGCTGTTCACCACAGACAAGCCCGTGATCTTCGCCTTCCACGGCTACCCGTACCTCATCCACCGCCTCACCTACCGGCGGCACGGCCACGATCACCTGCACGTCCGCGGCTACAAAGAGGAAGGCACCACCACCACGCCGTTCGACATGGTGATGATGAACGACCTCGACCGGTTCCACCTCGTCATGGACGTCATCGACCGGCTGCCGCAGCTGGGCGGCCGGGCCGCGCACGTACGCCAGCAGATGACCGACCGCCGCATTCGCGCCCGCGCCTACACCCGCGAGCACGGCGAGGACACGCCGGACGTGGCGGACTGGGTATGGCCGCACGGCAGGCTGTCATGACAAAGGTGCTCGTGGTCAACGCCGGCTCCAGCAGCCTGAAGCTGACGCTCCTCGGCGCGGACGACACCGTGCTGGCCACGCCCGACAGTCTCGAGGACGTACGGGGGCTGCCCGCCCCGGACGCGATCGGGCACCGCATCGTCCACGGCGGCCGGGACTTCACCGGCCCGGTGCTGATCGACAAGGATGTCGAGCGCCGGCTGCGGGACCTCGTCGACCTGGCACCGCTGCACCAGCCGAAGTCGATCGACGGCATCGACGCCGTACGGTCGGTGCTGCCCGGAGTTCCGGAGGTGGCCTGCTTCGACACCGCCTTCCACGCCGGTCTCCCGCCCGCCGCCGCGACATACGCTCTGCCGGCGGAATGGCGGGAGAAGTACGGCCTTCGCCGGTACGGGTTCCACGGGCTGTCCCACGCGTACGCGACCCGGAGGGCGGGTGAGCTTCTCGGCGCCGATCCGGCCGCGCTGCGCATCGTCGTCTGTCACCTGGGGGCCGGCGCCTCGCTGTGCGCGGTGGCCCACGGCCGTTCGGTGGACACGACCATGGGGTTCACACCGCTGGAGGGACTGGTCATGGCCACCCGCTCCGGCAGCGTCGACCCGGGCCTGCTGCTGTGGCTGCAGCAGCAGGCCAGCCTGCCCGCCGGCGACCTCGCCCAGGCGCTCGAGCACGAGTCCGGGCTGCTGGCCCTCGCGGACACGGCCGACATGCGACGGATCCTCGCCCGCAGGGACGCCGATGCCGTTCTCGCCGTGGAGGTCTACCTGCACCGGCTGCGCGCCCAGATCGCCGCGATGGCCGCCGCCCTGGGCGGCCTGGACGTCCTGATCTTCACCGGGGGCGTCGGCGAGCACGCGCCGCAGATCAGGCAAGGCTGCGCCGACGGGCTCGGCTTCCTCGGCGTCGCGCTCGACGAGGCCCGCAACGAGACCGCCCGGTCCGACGCGGACATCGGCGCGGCCGACGCGCCCGTCCGCGCACTGGTCGTCACCGCGCGGGAGGACCTGGAGATAGCGGCCGCCACCCGCCGGGTGCTGCGGGCATCGGCCCGGTGAACGCCGACGCCACCGACCATTTACGGCGGTCGATGTCATCGCTCCAGCCGGTACTGCAGGTGCGTCACCCCGGGTGCCGGCACGGCCTCGACGAGGCTGAGCCGCACGTGGGCGGGCAGCTCCTGGAAGAGCCGTCGACCGGCGCCGAGCAGTACCGGCACCTGGTGGACGACGATCTCGTCGACCAGTCCCGCGGCCAGGGCGGCGGTGAGTACGCCGCCACCCATCAGGTTGATGTCGAGGTCCCCCGCAGCCGTGCGGGCAGCGGCGACCGCTTGCTCGATCGAGGTGGCGAATCGCTGCGCCGATGTCGCCTCAGGCGGTGCCGGCCGATGACTGACGACGAAAAGTGGGGCCGTGGGGTGTGGACTGCCGCCACTCCAGCCGTTCGCGTCGTCGTAGCTGTTGCGGCCTGCGATCACCGCCCCGACACGCCCGGCGAAGGGGTCGATGAAGCGGCGGGTCGTCGCGGAAAGGCGGAACTGCGGGACGACCGTGCTGGGCGTGTCGCCGTCCCAGTACCAGTCGTGGAGGACGCCGCCGTCCCCGAGCCCGTGGCCGGCACCGGGGTTGCGGCCGGTGATGAAGCCGTCGACGGAGACGGCCATTGCGCTGAGGACCTTGGTCATGGTGTTCGCCAGCTCTCTCGAAGACCCGATGCACAGGACACGTGGTCTGCCTCAGGTCCGGCTTGTCGGTCGGCTGAATTTCGTGCGGGCTCTCAGGGACTACGGGTCAGCGGGCCAGCAGCTTGTCCAGGCGCGACATCGAGTCGCGGACGCCGTGCTCCATGCCGCTCTCGACCATCGCGTCACGGCTCTCCACCGACGGGAACACCGAGTGGGTGCGCACGCGGGTGCGTCCACCGAGGTCCTCGAAGGTCAGCGTGTCGAGACTGACGTCGTTCGGCCAGCCGTCGTACTGGAAGGTCTGCACGATCCGCTCGTTGGCCACAACGGTGTGGAACACGCCGCGGAAGCCGTACTCACCCGACGCGTCACGGTGGACGTAGCTGTAGCGACCGCCCGGGGTCGCGTCGTACTCGATCACGGTCGTCGTCGTTCCGGCCGGTCCCAGCCACTGAGGGACGAGGTCGGGGTCGGTCCAGGCCCGGAACACCTGGGCCGGGGTCGCGTCGAACTCGCGCACGATGTCGATGAACGGCGTGCCGGGTTGGGCCGTGATCGTTGTCTCGTTCATTTCTCCTGCTCCTTCATGGTTTCCAGGACCGCGTCGAGGCGGCGATGGCGCTGTTCGGCGACCAGCCGGTACTTGTCGATCCAGCTGGTCAGCTCCTCCAGGGCGGCCGCGTTCAGGTGGCACGGCCGGCGCTGGGCGTCGCGGCTGCGTGTGATCAGGCCGGCCACTTCCAGCACGTGAATGTGCCGTGAGACCGCCTGTTTGGTGATGGAGAACGGCTCGGCCAGCTCGTTCACGGTCGCGTCGCCACGGGACAGCCGGGCGATCATCGCGCGCCGGACCGGGTCGCCCAGCGCGGCGAACGCGCGGTCCAATCGCTCTTCCAGCTCGTCAACGGCCATGTTGTTCAACTCATCTCTTTATCAACTGATGTGTTGAACAATAGGGTGAGGGTCACCGGCCGTCAAGCCTCAGCCGCGCTCGCCTCGATTGCGGCTGGTGATAGGTCCGTCAACGGCATCCGAGCCGAGCTGATCTGGAAGGGGGCGCGGCGAGCACTGCGCGCCTCGCCGACTCAGTCCGCGGTCGCGGCCTCCGCCAGCGCGTCCAGCACGGGACGTATCAGCGGATGTCCCTCCGCACCACGACGTACGGCTGCGAACACGCGGCGCGTGGGAGCCACTCCATCGACCGGGCTGACGACCACATCAGTGAGGTCCATGCCGCGCAGGGCGGAGCGTGGTACGAGTGCCACGCCCATGGCGGCCGAGGCGAGCGCGACGACCGCGCGGAAGTCGTCGGAGAAGTGCTCGAGACGGGGCTGGAACCCGGCCTGCTCGCAGGCCAGGACGACCACGTCATGGCAGGGGTTGCCGGGGTAGGGGCCGATCCACGAGTCCTTGGCCAGCTCGGCGAGCGGAACCTCCTCCGCGTCCGCGAGGCGGTGGGCGACCGGCACGACCGCGTCGAAGGGCTCGGCATAGAGAGGGATGTGCGTCAGCCGGGGGTCGTCCGCGTCGGGCGCGCCGCGGTACTCGACGGCGACCGCGACATCGACCTGCCGGTCGAGGAGCATCGGCAGGCTCGCGTCGCCCTCGGCGTCCTGGACCCGGACGCGGATGCCGGGTGCGGTGCGCGCGAGCCGGGCCAACGCGGGCGCGACGACCTGCCCGATGCCGGTGGCGAAGGAGGCGAGCGTGACCGTGCCCGCCGAGCCCGCACCGTACGCCGCCAGCTCGGCCTCGGCGCGCTCCAGCTGGGCGAGCACGGCGTTGGCGTGATTCAGCAGGATCTCGCCGGCCGAGGTGAGCCGCACCCCTTTGGCGCTCCGTTCGACGAGCCGGTGCCCGGTTTCCTGCTCCAGGGCGGCAAGCTGCTGGGAGACGGCGGACGGGGTGAGGTAGAGCGCCGCGGCGGCAGCCGTCACGGTGCGGTGGTCGGCCACCGCACGAAGAATGTGGAGCCGCCGCGCTTCGATCACGCGTCCAGTTTCTCCCACGCCGCGACGAAGGAGTCCACCGCACGGTTCACATCGTCCGCCGAGTGGGCGGCCGACAGCTGGACGCGGATGCGGGCCTGGCCCTGCGGCACCACCGGGTAGGAGAAGCCGATCACGTAGACGCCTCGCTCCAGCAGCAGCTCGGCCAGGCGGGCCGCCTTCGCCGCGTCGCCGATCATCACGGGCGCGATGGCGTGGTCGCCGGGGAGGATCTCGAAGCCCTCCTCGGTCATGCGGCGGCGGAACAGGGCGGTGTTCTCGGCAAGCCGCACGCGCAGGTCGTCTGCCGACTCCAGCAGGTCGAGGACCTTCAGGGAGGTGGCGGCGATCACCGGGGCGAGGGTGTTGGAGAAGAGGTACGGGCGGGAGCGCTGGCGCAGCAGGGCGACGATCTCGGCGCGGGCCGCGACGTAGCCGCCGGAGGCGCCGCCGAGGGCCTTGCCGAGCGTGCCGGTGATGATGTCGACGCGGTCCATGACTCCGTGCAGCTCGGGGGTGCCGCGACCGCCGGGGCCGACGAAGCCGACGGCGTGGGAGTCGTCGACCATGACCATGGCGTCGTGGCGGTCGGCGAGGTCGCAGATCTCGCGCAGGGGCGCCACATAGCCGTCCATGGAGAAGACCCCGTCGGTGACGATCAGCTTGCGCCGCGCGCCCGCCGCCTCCTTCAACTGCCGTTCCAGGTCGGCCATATCACGGTTGGCGTAGCGGAGGCGGCGGGCCTTGGACAGGCGGATGCCGTCGATGATGGACGCGTGGTTGAGCGCGTCGGAGATCACCGCGTCCTCGGGGCCCAGCAGGGTTTCGAAGACGCCGCCGTTGGCGTCGAAGCAGGAGGAGTAGAGGATCGTGTCCTCCTGGCCGAGGAAGGCCGACAGGCGGGCTTCTAGTTCCTTGTGCACCTCCTGGGTGCCGCAGATGAAGCGGACGGAGGCCATGCCGTAGCCCCAGCGGTCCAGAGCCTCGTGGGCGGCGGCGACGACCTCGGGGTGGTCGGCGAGGCCGAGGTAGTTGTTGGCGCAGAAGTTGAGGACCTCGCCGGGGCGGCCGCCCGCGGTGACGTTGACGGTCGCGGACTGCGGGGTGCCGATCACGCGCTCGGGCTTGTGCAGTCCGGCGGCGCGGATCTCGTCGAGGGTGGCGCGCAGGTCGTTGCGTACGGAGTCGAACATCATCAGTCCCTAAAGAGATTCAGAGGGTCCAGTCGAGGATGACCTTGCCGCCGCGGCCGCTCGCGGCGTCGGCGAACGCCGCCTCGAAGTCGCGGTACCCGTACCGGCCGGTGATCACGGGGGTGAGGTCGAGGCCGCCTTCCAGCAGCACCGACATCGCGTACCAGGTCTCGAACATCTCACGGCCGTAGATGCCCTTGATGGTGATCATCGAGGTGACGATGCGGGCCCAGTCGACGGGGAACTCCTGGGCGGGCAGGCCGAGCATGGCGATACGGCCGCCGTGCGTCATGTTGGCGATCATGTCGCGCATGGCGTCGGGCCGGCCGGACATCTCCAGGCCGATGTCGAAGCCCTCGCGCAGACCCAGCTCCCGCTGTCCGTCGGCGATTTCCGCCTGCGACACATCCAGCGCCAGGCTCACGCCGATCTTGCGGGCCAGCTCCAGCCGCTCCTCGCTGACATCGGTGACCACGACGTTGCGGGCGCCCGCGTGCCGGGCCACCGCCGCCGCCATGAGGCCGATCGGGCCGGCACCGGTGATCAGGACGTCCTCGCCGACCAGTGGGAAGGAGAGCGCGGTGTGCACGGCGTTGCCGAACGGGTCGAAGATCGCGGCGATGTCGAGGTCGACGGGGACCCGGTGGACCCACACGTTGGCGGCGGGCAGGGCGACGTACTCGGCGAACGCACCGTCCCGGCCGACGCCGAGCCCGACCGTGGCCCGGCACAGATGACGGCGCCCGGCGAGGCAGTTGCGGCACTTGCCGCAGACCAGGTGGCCCTCACCGCTGACCCGGTCGCCGACCTTGATGTCCACGACGTCCCGGCCGGTCGCCACGACCTCGCCGACGAACTCGTGCCCGACCACCAGCGGGAGACGGATCGCCTGCTGCGCCCAGCCGTCCCAGGCGCGGATGTGCAGGTCGGTGCCGCAGATGCCGGTGCGCAGCACCTTGATCAGTACGTCGCCGGGGCCGACGGCGGGCTCTGGGACGTCCGTGAGCCACAGCCCGGACTCCGCCTTCTCCTTGACCAGTGCCTTCAACGCTGCGGCTCCCGTCGGTGAGACCCCAGGCGCGGGCATGCCGAAGCGGCCCGTACCGGGAAGAAGAGTGGCTTCGCGCAGCAATCTGCCGTACGGCTCCGTCCTCGGTCCATCGAGGTTTTCTTAAGCCGCACCGCAGTTCCGCTTCACACCCTCTGTCCCCGCACGACGTGGGCGGTCGGCTCAGGACCCGGCGGTGGCGCCCGCTGCCTGGGCTCTCGGCTGCTTCAGCCTCTGACGCGGGCGGAGGGGGCCGGGGCCGCTGCTGAGGAGGATGGGCAGAAGACGGTCTCCACGGCGTTGAACATGGCTCGGCCCGGCCCGGTGGTGTCCTTGCCGCTCAGGGTGGCCGACATCGCGAGCTGGCGGCGGCCGTCTGCTGAGTAGAAGGTCATGGTGAAGTAGCCGGCGGTGGTCCCGCCCCATATCCAGCCCTCGAGTTCGCCGCCGCAAAAGCCGGGGCCGCTGCCCTGGGGCGGGTCATTGGGCAGCGGGTCGGTCAGGACTCGCTGGAGTGCCGGCGGCAGCAGTTTGCCCTGGGTGAACGCCCGGTAGAAGGCGCTCACGTCGTGCGTGGTGGAGACCACCCCTCCGGCCCCCGAGCCGAAGCTGGCGTTGAACCGGTCCACGTCACGCAGCCTGCCGTTGGCGTCGGGGTAGTAGCCGTGGCCGTGCGGCCCCTTGATGCCATCCGGCGGCTTGACGAGAAAGTAGGTCTTGGTCATCCCGAGCGGGCCGAACAGGCGGTTGTGCAGCTCGGTGGCCAGGTCGTGGCCGGTCAACCTCTCGATGATCAGGCCGAGGAGGGTGTAATTGGTGTTGGAATAGGAGAACTTCTCCCCCGGCTTCCCGGTCCGGGGCCGGCTGCGGCTCCACTTCACCAGATCGAGCGGCCGGTAGTAGGTCGTGAAGTCGAACGGGTCGAACGAGAGGTCTCCCTCGCTCCCGTCCGGTTTCGGCTTGTCGGCGTACCAGTCGGGAATGCCGGAGGTATGCCGGAGCATCTGCCGTACCGTGATCTCGTCGGCCCGCTCCACCAGATCCTTCTTGGCCACCACCGGCAGCAGGTCGCCGAGCTTGTCATCCACGCCCAACCTGCCCTCCTTGACCAGTTGCAGCACCACGGTGGCCACCATCTGCTTGGTCTGTGACCCGATCCGGAAGCGAGCGTTCGCGGGTATCCTCCCGCCCCTGCCGCCCAGCAACCGGGAGCCCGCGCTGCCCAGCCCGACGGGTCTCCCGTCGACGTAGGCCCCGCCGAGGGCCCCCACAACCCCAGGAATCCCGGCCAGTTCCTCCATCGCCTTCTGCACGTTCCCGACCCGCGCCGGGGAGGCGGTGGCAGGCCCGGCGGGGGCCATCATCAGCACGGCGATACCGGCGGCCAGACCGGCCCTCCTCAGCGGCTGACGAACGTTCTGATATGACACGACGCGCTCCATTTCGTGATCACCTTCGGAAGCCCGGGCGCCCATGCCCTCGGCACGGACCGCTGTGGGTCCGTGCCTCCACTGAAGACGGAGGACTGTTGCGGCGGCGTATGCGTTTTTCGATACGCCCGCGACAGCCGCAATCCCCGGCATCCCGGCATCAACGAACCGGCGCACGCCGGCTTTCAGACGACCATGACCCGGCGTCCGCGTGTGTGACCGGCCTGGCTGTCGATGTGCGCCGCCTCGGCCTCGGCGAGCGTGTACGACTTCTCGACCGGGATGTGGAGCCTTCCCCGCGAGATGAGGCCGACGGCCTCGGCGAGCGCTTCCGGCACGCTCCCGGCCACGCCGGAGAATCGGACACCGAGCTCCGGCGCATCGAGATCGGCGATGGAGATCACCTTCTGCGGGTCCCCGGTCAGCTCGACGAGCTCGCGGATCACGCCCGAGCCGGCCAGGTCGAGAGCCGCGTCGACGTGGCCGAGCTGCCGCACCCGCTCGACCCAGCCCTCGCCGTACGTCGTGGCGACGGCTCCCAGGCTGCGCAGATAGTCCTGGTTCGCGGCCCCAGCCGTGCCGATCACCGTGATGCCGCGGTCGCGGGCGATCTGCAGCACCGCCGATCCGACTCCCCCGGACGCGCCGCTGACCAGCAGTGTCTGCCCGGACCGCACACCGACCTGGTGGATGATGCGCAGCGCGGTCTCCACCACGGAGGGGTATCCGGCCGCCTCTTCGAACGTCAGACCCTCGGGCATGCGGGCCCAGGCCGACAGCACGGCGAACTCGGCATAAGTGCTCGAGCCTTCACCGAACACGTGGTCGCCGACCTCGACCCCTTCGACGCCCTCGCCGACCTCGTCCACCACCCCGGAGGCGTCCAGCCCGACTCCGGAGGGCAACTCGATCGGATGGGCCTGCAGGACCTGGCCTTCACGGATCCTCCAGTCGACGGGGTTCACGCCCGCCGCCCGCACGGCGATGCGTATCTGACCGGGGCCCGCGTGGGGCTCCTCGGCGTCGATGAGTTGTAGGACGTCCGGACCGCCGAACTCGGCGAAGCTCACTGCCTTCATGCGGCCGACCATAGCACTAACGGTTAGCTTTAAAAAACCGTTTTGATTTTGTATCTGGTAGCGTTAGGGCATGACCGTGCCGTCCGGACGCCGTGAGCGCAAGAAGGCCGCGACCCGCCAGAAGATCGCTGACACCGCCCTGCGACTCTTCCTGGAGCGCGGGTACGACGCGGTGGGCATCCGTGACGTGGCCGCTGAGGCCGACGTGGCCGTCACCACGCTCTTCTCCCACTTCGCCTCGAAAGAGGCCCTGGTGTTCGAGCAGGACCAAGACTTCGAGCAACGCCTCACGCAGGCGGTCACCGGCCGGGCGCCGCACGAGCCGCTCATCCCCGCGCTGCGCCGCGAGATCCAGGCCCTCGTACGACATTGCACGGCGGACAACGCCGCCCCGATCTGGCGCATGATCGACGAATCACCTGCCCTGCGGGAGTACGAGGAGTCGATGAGGCTGCGCCATGCAGAGTCACTGGCAACGGCCATCGCCGCCGATCCCGACCTGTCACAGACCACAACGGCCTGCCGGACGATCGCGAGGTTCGTGATCGACGCCTATTCGCTGGCCCGTGAGGCGGCCGATCCGGAGGCCGCCGTGGACGAGATCTTCCCGATGATCGAGGCGGCCTGGGAGGTCACCAACCTCTCCAGAAACCCCACCGCCACGGCCGGACCGTAGTTCCGGGACGCGCCGCGGTCACCGACCCGAACGGCCCGTCCGGCGGCATCGCCGCCGGACACCGGGTCTTGGCCGAGGGTCCGCTCAGCTGGACTGCCGGCCGGTGCTTCCGCGCGGTGGTGGCGGCACCGGCCGGTCAGGGAGGCGCGTCAGGTGGCGAGGGTGGCCACCGGCTCCACGTCGTAGGTGCGGGCGTAGCCGTTCTCGGTCCCCACGAGCAGGTCCACAACGGTGAAGTAGCGGTCCCAGAAGGGGGTTTCGCGCAGCGCGTCGATCAGCAGCCGGTAGGCGTCATGGTCGTCCGCCTCCCAGACCCAGATGTCGGTGACCCGCGCCGAGTAGAACTCCGTGTCGTAGAAGCGGGAGCGGACGCCGCGGGTACGGGCCTCGATCACCGGGACGACTTGGGTGGTGAAGGCTTGGACGCGTTCGGCCACGGTCATCGCCAGCCACTCGGGCGTGGTCTTGACCAGCATGAACGCGGTGACCGGCGACTCGGTTCGGTCAGTGGGCATCGACTGCCTCCGATGTGGCGAGGACGGCGGGCTTGAGGGTCTGCGCGCACCACTGCGCGAATCCGGTGGCCGGGCCCGCCTGCGGCGAGCGGTCGACGCCCGCGTCCAGGCCCTGGTCCTTGGCGCGCTTCATGTCGACCATGCCCTCGACGAACGCCTCGTTGAGGCCGTAGCCGAGCATGGTGGACCGCAGCTCGTCGAGCGGCTGGCGCTGGTAGCGGACCGGACGGCCCAGCTCCTCGGTCATGATGCGGGCCAGGTCGTTGGGCGACAGGTCCTCCGGGCCGAGTATCGGAACACTGCCGGCGCCGGTCCAGGAGCGGTCCAGCAGCAGCCCGGCCGCCGTCGCGGCGATGTCGGCGACGGCCACCAGCGGGGCCGGACGGTCCGCGGCGACGGTGTCGGTGAAGACGCCGTCCTCGCGGATCGAGTCGGCCTCCTCCAGCAGGTTCTCGAAGAAGGACGGGTTGGCCAGGGCGCGGTAGGCGACGCCGGAGTCGGCGATCAGGTCGTCCATGGCCAGAGAGGCGGTGACCAGTCCGGCCTGGGCGGCCTGCGGGGTGCCGCGGCCGAGCGCCGAGACGCCGACGACATGGCCGACGCCGTGAGCGGCGAACGCCTTCGCGGCCGGGCGGGTGAAGCCGCTGTACGCCTCGTCGGGCGTGACCGAGGCGTCCGGCGGCACCAGCCAGAAAACGGCGTCGGCCCCGGTGAAGGCGCGTTCGACGGTCGCGGCGTCGCCGTGCGAGCCGGTGACCACCTCGACCCGTCCGCGCACGGCCTCGGGGAGCCGGGCAGGATCGCGAACCACGACGCGCAACTCCTCTCCGCGTGCGGGCGCGGCCTCGACCAGCAGGGACAGTAGCCGCCGGCCGATGTTCCCGGTGGGGGCGGTGATGACGATCATGAAAACCTCGCGGTCTGTGTCGGATCGGTACAACCCCTTGATCGTGCAGACCCGGTCCGCATTGCCACAATGGGAACTTCAGCATCCAATCATTGCCCGAAACGGAATAATGCCGGTGAGCAGCCCAGCCCCGAACCTCGACGCCAACCTCGCCGTCGCCCTCGACGCCCTGCTGACCGAGCAGAGCGTCACCCGTGCCGCCGCGCGGCTGCACACCTCCCCCGCGGCGATGAGCCGCACCCTGGCCCGGCTGCGCCGGGTGCTCCAGGATCCGCTACTGGTGCGGGCAGGACAGGCGATGGTGCCCACACCCCGCGCCGAGGCGCTGCGGGACGAGGCCGCCGCGGTGGTGCGCCGGCTGGAGGAATTGCTCACCCCGAGCGGCGGGGTCGACCCCGCCGCACTGCGGCGCACCTTCACCGTCCAGGCCGCGGACCTGGTCGGCGCGGCGCTGGCACCGGGTCTGCTCGGGCTGGCCCGGCGGCAGGCGCCGGGAGTCTCGCTGCGGGTGCTGGCCGAGGAGTGGGAGGCGGGCCCCGCGCTGCGCGAGGGCCGGATCGATCTGGAGATCGGGGCCATCGACCATGTCGACCCGGAGACCCGGGTCGAAGAGCTGATCACGCTGCGGATGGCGGCCGGCGTCAGGGCGGGGCACCCGCTCGCCGAAGGGACCCTGACGCCGGCCAGGCTGGCCGCGGCCGAGCACGTGGCGGCCAGCCGCCGGGGCCGCTTCACCGGCCCGCTGGACGCGGCCCTGGCCGAGCAAGGGCTCAGCCGGCGGGTCAGCGCCGTCCTGCCCGGACATCTGGCGGCGATGGCGCTGGCCGCGGTCGGCGACGTGGTCTGCCTGGTGCCGACCGCGCTGCCGGGCGAGCCTGCTTCACCACTCAGCGACGCGGCGCACGCGCTGGGACTGCGCCTGCTGGAAATCCCGCTGCCGCTGCCACCACTGACGATCGGCATGGCCTGGCACCCGCGCCACACCGCCGACGGCGCCCACCAGTGGCTGCGTGGCGCCGTACGCCGGGTACTCCGTCCGGCCCGGGAGTCGGCACCCGGCTGAACGTCCCGGACACCCGCGCCAACGCCTCGCGCGACGGATCGCCTTCGGTATCGCCTAGGAGCACATCAACTTCCTGGGCCGCCACGCCTTCACCCGCGCCGACTCGGGCGCCGGCTTGCGGCCCTTCCACGACCCGGCCCAAGAAGCGGCCTCGGCAGGAGCTGAGCGTTACGCCGGCGGCCGGGTGAGTTTGGCGGCCACGGCGTCGAGGACCCAATCCAGGCCGGTCGCGAAGGATGCCTCGGCGTCCACCTCTGTGCCGTCGTACACGGCCTTGGCCAGCGCCGGGAAGCGGCCCGTGGCCAACATTTTCGTCACGTACGGGCCGGAGGCGCGCTGCCAGTCGCGTTTGGACAGGCCCGTGGCGCGCTCGGCCCGCAGGTTCGCGATCTCGCGCCTGATCGCACCGGTGAAGTAGGCGCTGACAGTCTCCACGGCGCGCATGACGGTGTCGAGGTCGGCGAGGCCGTCGAGGGCGGCCAGCTTGGCCTCGGTCACGGCGAGGCCGTTCGGGCCCAGGGACGGGCGGCCACCGAGCAGGTCGGCCAGCCATTCGTGACGGAGAGCGGTCTGCCTGGTGCGGTGGGCGAGGACGCGCAGTGCCTCCCGCCAGTCACCGGGCTGCTGCTCGGGGAGAATCTCGGCGTGGACCTCGTCCACCATGAGGTCGAACAGCTCCTCCTTGGTGGAGATGTATCCGTACAGCCGCATCGGGCCGGCGTCCAGCCGGGCGGCGACTTTGCGCAACGACACCGCCTCCAGCCCGCCCTCGTCGGCCAGCGCGATGGCGGCGGCGACGATCCGCTCCCGGTCGAGGGGCACGGGGCGAGTCGGCGGCTCAGGCCGGTCCCACACAGTCATGGTCACACTGTACTGTTGCGATACATCGTCATGAAACAATACAGTGTATCGACATGAGACATCGCATCGCGGTGGTCGGGAGCGGTCCCGGCGGCCTTACCTTCGCCCGCGTCCTGCACCGCCATGATTACCCCGTCACCGTCCTCGAGCGCGATCCCACCCCCGACGCCCGCCCCCCGGGCGGCACGCTTGACCTGCACAAAGGGCTGGGTCAGCTCGCGCTGGACAAGGCGGGGCTGCTGGCGGAGTTCCAGGTGCTGTCTCGTCCCGAGGGGCAGGCCATGCGCATCCTGGACACGGCCGGGACCGTACTGCGCGACTGGCGGCCCCGCCCAGATGACCTGGCCAATCCCGAGATCGACCGCGGGCAACTCCGTGACCTGCTGCTCGGCCCTCTCGACGTCCGGTGGGGGCGGGGCGTGACCCAGGTGGTGCCGGGAACCCGGGATGGCGTACTGGTCCATTTCGCGGACGGGCGACAGGAGACGTTCGACCTCGTAGTCGGCGCGGACGGCGCCTGGTCCCGGGTCCGCCCGGCAGTCTCGTCCGCGACGCCGCACTACACCGGCATCACCGTGGTCGAGACCTCCCTGGACGACGTCGACACCCGCCACCCCGACCTCGCCCGGTTGATCGGCGACGGTTCCGTGGCCGTGTACGGCGTGAACCGAACTCTCGTCGCCCAGCGCAACAGCGGCGGCCACGTCAAGGTGTACGCCCGGTTCCGCGCGCCGCTGGACTGGCACACGAACCTGGACCTGGCCGACGTCGAGGCCGTGCGATCGAGTCTGCTGGCTCTGTTCGACGGCTGGGCCGCTCCCGTCCTCGACCTCCTCCACCACGGCACAGCTTTCGTCCACCGCCCCCTCTACGTCCTGCCCGTGGCCCACACCTGGACCCACGTCTTCGGGGTGACGCTGCTGGGCGACGCCGCCCATCTGATGCCCCCATTGGGGGTGGGCGCGAACCTCGCGATGCTGGAAGGCGCCGAACTCGCCGAGTCCATCGCCACCGGCCCTGGAGATCTGGACAAGGCCGTCCGCGCCTTCGAGGAACAGATGTGGGCACGGGCCGGCAGGTGGGCGAAGATCACGATGGCCGGTCTGGAACGCCTCGTGAGCCCGGACCCGGCCGAAGCCCTCGCCCACTTCGACCAAGTCCAGGCATCCTGACCGCCAAGCGCGAGAGCGTAAACGCTAACTGAGATCCCTCACAGCTGAACGCCGACGCGGTGATGGCCGACTGGGGCCTGAGACCGTAGCTGCTCGACGTACGCGTCTTGTGGACGACGCCGGCCGAGACCTTGACGCTGGCGGCGTCCGCAGCCGACGCCGCCGTCCTGAACGCGCATGGCCGTACGGCCCGGATCCTGGACTGCGGCGTCGGCGAGTGGGCGGCCGACGGCCCGCCCACCGCGAGCGCCGAACCGACGCCCAGATCAGCCGTTACCGCCGACAGCACAGATCACTCGATCAACGGCTCCTGCCAGTCCCACGGGCGCCGCTGCGGTAGTCAACACGCAAAGTCACCGCGATCACGCACAGCTACGCGGCTCATCGCATGTTCCCGAGTCCCGGGCTGTTAACGGTGCCCGGACGGGCCGGAACCTTCCGTGCGGCCGATCAGCCTCGCGCGCGACGGGTGCCGTTCGCTACCTCCGAAATCCGGTCCGATCCAGATTCGGCGAGCCAGGACAACAGCGCAGACGGAGCGCCCGAGGGCCAGCGCCGAGCGAGTGGTTGATAACAGTCATTCTCATCCACCCAACAGGGGCGGCTCGATTGAGTTTCAGATAACACGAAACATGTTTCGAGTATCGCTAAACGAATGTCTGCTAGCGTCGCCGCCATGACTGACGCCTCAACCGGTGCCGCAGAGTCCACGCCGGACCGCGACGGCGCGATCGGCTCCTCCCCCGCTCCCCCGCTCGGTTCGGGCGTTCGGCAGGAGGACGCCGGCGCGGCGAGCCGGGAACCGCAGGAGGCGGCCCCGCACGGGCGGTGCCAGGTGTGCCGGTCGGCGCTGCCCGAGCCGGTTCGCCGTCCCGACGGCCGTTACAAGGGCGGCCGGCGCCGCATGTACTGCCCGCCGCCCAAGGACTGCAAGGAGCGCGCCCAGGCGATGCGCGACGCGCGCCTCGCCGAGGCGCTCAGCGATCCGTTGCGACTGGTGGTGGCGGTGGCCGAGGAGGCCGTCCCGGCGATGACCGAGACCCAGGCGGTCCTGGCCAAGGCCATCGAGGGGTTCGCGGCCATCACCGGCGTCACGACCGCGCAGGTCGCCGAGGCCAAAGCCGAGGTGGAGGCCGCCCGCCAGGAGGCCGAGGCCGCGCGCCGCCGCGCCGATCAGGCCGAGGAACGGGCCGCCCAGGCGGAGGCCCGTAGTGACCAGGACCGGACGGCACGCGCCGACGCCGAACAGGCGGCCGCCCAGGCGCGTACGGAGGCCGCGCAGACGAAACAGCAGGCGGCCGAGACGATCGCCGCCCACCGGCAGGCCGCGGTGAACGCCGAACGCGCGGCCGCGCTGGCCCGCCAGGCCGAACAGTCCCTGGCCGTGCGCCTGGAGGCGGCCACCGACGACCTGGAGGAGGAACGACAGGCCCGCGAGCAGCTCACCACCCGGCTGGCCCAGTGCCACGCCGAGCTGGCCGCGGCGCAGGCCGCCACCCAGGCCGCCCAGAGCGACGCACAGGCCGCCCGGCAGCGCGCCGAGACCGCCGAACGCCAGGCCGCCGAGGCCCAGCAGAAGGCCGCGGCGACGGCCGCGCTCGCCGACCGCGCCGAGCGCGACGGCCAGGCCCTCGCACTGCAGGTCGAGGAGCTACGGCGGGAGGCCGAACACGCCCGTGCCGAGGTCCATCGCCTGGCGGCCGAGAGCCAGGCACTGCGCGATGACCGGGACGCCGCCCGGGCCGACGCCGCCGCCCAGCGCGAGCGCGCGGCCCAAGCCGAGCTGCAGGCCCGGGCCGCGCGCGAAGAACTGGCCGCACGCGATCGGCTCATCGCCGACGGCGGGACCTCATCGACGGACGAGTCGAACCCTGAGGACCCCGGCTCCCCCAGCGCCGGCGACGAAGCGACTCGGGGCTAGGTCCGCCACGAACGTAGCGCGTCCAGCCGCGACCGCAGCTCCTGAGTCCGGTGCGAGCACCGGGCGTACCCGATGCGGATGTCCGGCCGCCGGGGTGTCCGTCTCGACGGCGGCCGGCGGCGGGGTGCCGGGCCGCCAGGGCTGTCCGGGGCCGCGGTCGGCCGGGGTGGTCACCCGCAGCAGCTTGGCCAGGCAGCGCGGGCAGGCGTGGCGCTCGACGTCGTCGGCGTCGTTTGTGAGAGTCCGGAGCCGCCGTGTCGCTGGTGCCCGGTAGATAGCAGGGTGTCCGAGTATCGGCTGCGCTGTTCCAACGGCTTGTGCGCGGTGGTGAGGAAGTCCAGGACGAGGGGGCTGGCGTGGGTGCGGAACTCCTCGAAGTAGGCGTGCCGGGCTTCGGGGATCAGGTGGAGTCGGGCGTTGGGGATGCGGTCGGTGAGCAGGGGTGCGTTGGCGGTGGGGTTGAGCAGATCGTCGCTTCCGTGGACGACCAGGGTGGGGGCGCTGATGTCCGGCAGGAGGTCCCAGGCGTTGTGCTGGTTGCTGGCCGCGAGGTGGTGGCGCCGGGAGTGGGCAGGCATGCGAGGGTCGCCGAGGGTGTGGTGCGGGCCGGGATGGGAGGTGAGCCATCGAGGGGTGTGCATCAGCTCCAGCAGGGCCTGTCGCGCGGCTCCAGGCTGAGGTTGCGTCAGGGCTCGGCGGACGTCGTTGCCGCGTTCGACGCTGTGCGGGCCGCCGGGTGAGGTGCAGCCGAGAACCAGGGCGCCTACCCGCTGAGGGTGGCGGGCCGCGAGCTGCTGGGCCACCCGTCCGCCCATGGACGTGCCGTAGACGTCGGCCCGGTCGATGCCGAGTTTGTCGAGGACGGCGATGACGTCCTGGGCGAACAGTTCGGTGCTGTAGGGGGCGTCGGGCTTGTCGCTGTCGCCGGTGCCGCGGTAGTCGAGCGTGAGGGTGCTGCGAGCGGGATGGAAGTCGGCACGAACCGCATCCCACCAGTGGTGGTTGTTGGCCTGGCCCGCCAGCAGGACCAGCGGCGCCCCCTGGCCCTGGAGCTGGTAGGCGATGCGGGTTCCGTCCGGTGTCATGGCGTACGTCATCGACTTCCTCGCTCCCGTGCCGGCCCGGCCCTCAGACACCTGCTGCCACCGCGGCGCCCAGCCCCAGCAGGACGACGCCGGTGGTCACGCTGATTCCCCGCAGGACGGTCGGCTGCGATACCAGGGCGCGCCCTCGGCCGACGGCCCAGGTGAGCAACATGTACCAGGAGGCGCTGACGAGTGCCCAAAGGGCTCCCAGGGCGACGGTCGACAGGAACACCGGGCCTTTCGCGGTCACGAACTGGGGCAGTACCGAGACGGCGAACACGCCCGCCTTGGGGTTGCCGAGGTTGGTGCTCAGGCCGGTGAGATATCCGCCCGCGAATCCAGTGCGGCGCCCGCCCTCGCCGGGCGGGCGGGTGGAGACGGTGGTGAGCGCGGTCCGTAGCGTCTTCACCCCAAGGATCATCAGCACGATGCCGCCTGCGATCCGGAGCACCGCGTACGCGGTGGGGCTGGCCAGCAGGACGGTGGACAGCCCGGCCGCGGCGGCCGTGGACCACAGCAGGAAGCCGCTGGCATTGCCCGCGAGCGTGCCTCGGAGCGTACGTTGGCCGCCTTCCAGAACCTGCCGGATCATCAGGGCTTGACTCGCGCCTGGCAGCATCGCCAGCAGCAAGGTGGTGGCGATGAAAACGGGCACATGCGTGGGCATGGGAAAAGTACCCCTTCCGGGGATTGCGGCCGATGGGTGTCCCACCAGGCTTCCTGTCCCGCGCTCCTAAGAGAAGTTAAAAGAGAAGGGTGCAGCGTTAGGATTAGTGAATGGTGGTGGATCCGGGACAGCTGCGGCTTCTCGCGTTGATCGAGCGGCACGGCTCCCTGACGGCGGCGGCTCACGCACTCCAACTCACGCCCGCGGCGGTCACCCAGCAGGTGGCCAAGGCCGAGCGCGACTGGCAGGTGCCGCTGGTCATCCGTGGTCCTCGCGGAGCAACGCTCACCGCAGCCGGTGCGCTGCTGGCCTCCCACGGTCGAACTGTGGAGGAGGCATCGGACAGGGCCGAGGCGGAACTGGCCGCACTGCTCGGCCACCTCTCGCTCCGTCTGCGGATCGGGACGTTCCAGGCGGCTGCCCTGCACCTGCTGCCACCGGCCCTGACGGCGCTGCGCCACCGCCATCCGGACGCTGACGTCTCGGTCGTAGATGTGGTGTCCGGACGCGGAGCGGACGAGATCAGCGCGGGGCGCCTGGACGTGGCCATCGTCGCGTCCTGGGGCACGCCGCTCGCGCCGCCCCCACATGTACGCGCCCACTCGCTCCTGTTGGACCCGATGGTCGTGGTTCTCCCCGATGACCATCCGCTGGCCACCGGGCAGCCCGCGGACACCGAACTTCACCTGGAACAACTGCGCGACGAATCGTGGGTTTCCATCCTGGCCGGCCATGCCGCCCGCGGACAGTTCCACGACGCTGCCCGCGAGGCCGGCTTCACTCCCACCGTGCGGTTCGAGACCGAGTCCTACGACGTCGCCCAGGCCCTCGTCGGCACAGGCATCGCAGTGGCCCTGGTCTCGCGCCTGGCCCTGACCCATGCGCCTGGCACCACCCATCGCGAACTGGCCCACCCCAGGCCCTACCGCCAGCTCTACGCCGTGACCAAATCCGACGCCAGCCTCACGCCACTCGCAGACATGCTCATCGACCTCCTACGTGATGTCGCCCGCGACATCACCGCCACCTGGACGATCGAAAGCTCGCGTTCGACAAGTCCTCCACGATCGAGGTGAAGGGCGTCCGCTCGGTCGGCTGGCTCGGCACCCTGGTCTGCCGGGTTGCAGCCCACCGACGTCCGCTGTGACCAGTGCATCCCCCGTGACCGGGTCAGGCTGCCCCGGCCCGCGCGAGCACCTCGGCGATCTCGTCGTGGCCCTGCTCCCGGGCGATTCCGAGCGGCGTGTCGCTGCCGACCTTGAGCCCGGACGGATCGGCGATCCGGGCGTTGACGTCGGCCCCGGCGGCGATGAGCGTCTCGACGACGCCGGGCCCGGCTCCCCGCCACACCGCGTAGTGCAGGGGCGTCGCGCCCGCCGTCGTGCGCGGGTCGGGATCGTCGGCGCGACCGAGCATCAGCCGGAGCGCCTCTTCGCAGCTGCCGCCTGCGGCGGCGTGCAGGGCGGACATGCCTTCGATCCCGAACAGGTCCACGTGTGCGGTGCGCCGCGCAGGGTCCGCGCCGGCGTCGAGCAGCGCCGCGACGAACTCCGGAGCGTTGACCGCCACCAGCAGCGGCGTCAGACCGAGCCGATCCTCGGCCTCGACGTCCGCGCCGGCATCAGTGAGGCAGCGCAGGATCTCCAGCCGCTCGGCGACCGCCCGCTCGCGCTCCCAGCTGAACCGGCTCTCGGCCACGACGTGCAGCGGCGTCATGCCGATACCGTCGTTCGCCCGTGGGTCGGCGCCGGCGTCGAGCAGCGCCCGCACCACCTCCACCGAGGGGCCGGGCCGGTCGGTGCGGAACGGTCCTTTGACGGCCATCCAGAGCGGTGTCACGTCACGCTCGATCCGCTCCATCCCGAAGTCGGCGGGGTGCAGGCCGAGCTCCGTCAGGAGGCTGTCGTGGCCGGTCCGCGCGCCGGCGTCGGCGCCCGCGGCCAGCAGCGCCCGCACCGTCTCGGCCGAGCCCGACATCACCGCCAAGTGCAAAGGGGTCATCGCCGAGCGGTCGCCCTCGGCCGGCCCCAGCGGGACACCCGCGGCGATCGCGGCGGCCACGGTCTCCAGGTCGCCGTGGGCACAGGCGTTGGCCAGCCGGGCGGAGTCCGGCGGCGCATAGACGGTCAGCTCGGCCAGCATCCGCGACAACCGCCGCGGATGACCGAAGGCGTCCGCCGCGTCGGACCCGTCGTGGTCGATCCGGTAGACGCAGGGATCGCCGGGCCGCGGATCGTCGAGGTCGACGATCCAGTAGTACTGCGTCGACTCGTTGAACCCGATCACGAAGCACGGCCGGTCCACCCCGAACGGATCACCCCCGCCGATCCCCTGCGGGAAGCTCACCCGTTCGCCGTCCTCGGCTGTGACCAGCAAGGTACGTGGCGGCCATGTGATCGCCATCAGCGTCTCGATCTCCAGCGGCAGCGGCTTGGGCGCGTCGGTCCAGTGCACGCCCGCCTCCACCGTCCCGGGCACGCTCCCGCCCAGCCGCTCGATCTGACGCACCACGTCGGTGTGCAAGCCCTCGCTTCGCATCGGGTCAAGGTAACAGCAGGTGCCCCGCCGGCCGGTCACCGGCGCGTGGCCGCGGTCACGAACATCGGGAAGGCGAAGAACAGCCGCCCGCGGCGGCCCCGTTCACGCTGCTCGGCGATCCAGGCTTCGGCCTGCGCGTCGCTGATCGCGCCGGCCGAGCGCACCTTTTCGGCGAGGTCGACCAGAGCGGGCACCATCGCCGCGTCGGTGAAGATCCTGGTGTGAGTCTCGACGGTGACGTCGGCGAAGCCCGCGTCGAGGAGGAGGTTGCGGCTGCGGCGGACGACGCGAGGGGTGCGGACCAGGTCGGCGCGAGCGTGCACGATGGTGCGGGTGAGCGCGGCGTCGTCGGCGTCGATGACGAGGGTGTCCCAGTCCTGGCCGATCAGCACGATGCGCCCGCCGGGGGCGAGCACGCGGCGCGCCTCACCGACCGCGCGGGCGGGGTCGTCCAGGACGTGGTACACCTTGTCGGCCCGGTAGCCGTGGAGCGCGCCGTCGGTGAAGGGCAGCTCGTAGGCGCTCGCCACGCGGAAGTCCGCGGCGGACCAGCGCTTACCGGCCACGGTGATCATCCGCTCGTCGGGGTCGATGCCGACCGCCCGTGCACCCCTCTCGGCCATCTCCGCGGCCGCGCGGCCGGCTCCACATCCGACATCGACCACCGCCGCATCCGGCGTGATGCCGAGCAACTCATAGGAACGCACGCGCAGTTCGCTCGCCCCGGGGATGCTGTCCCCGATGTCGAGCAGGGCGATGAGCGCGTCAGTGTCGGCGCTGGTACGGACTGTCGTCCGGTTCTCGTTCATGTCCGGGATTCTGCGGCTTCAAGTTCACTTGAAGTCAAGCGAACCATTCGGGCCGAGGACCTGAACCTGGACCTGGCCGGCAGCCGCTGCCCGGTGAAGTCCGGCCTCGGGGAACATCGGTACAGCGGTTATCGGTGAGAACGATCATGGTCGACCAGCACAGCGATCCACTTCGCCGCTGGGGTTCGGTGAAGTACCTCCGGGGATGGCTCCGGTCCGGCTCGTGCCGGTGGAATTTCTGAGCGATGAGCTACCACCCGTACGAGGACGCCGAGTGGGGCCGGCGGTTCCGTACGTTCCTGCACGGGCGGGTGTGGACGCACGCTGAGGGCCCGAAGGCGCTGTTCGACCACGCGGTGGGCTGGCTGCGCCGTCACCGCCTCAACGCCATCGTGCTCTGGACCACCCGCTACCTCGACGCCGCTGTCGCCCAGCTCCGGGCCGAGGGCCACGAGATCCAGGACGAGGAGATCGCCCGGCTCTCCCCGCTCAAGCACCGCAACCTGAACCTGCTCGGCCGCTACAGCTTCACCGCCAGCGTCCCGGCCGCCGCTGCCCTGCGTCCGCTACGGGACCCGGATGCGCCCGAGCTGGATGAGGACGAAGAAGGCGAGGGCGAGGAGTGAGCGCGCGGGTGATGCTCGACGGTTACGCAGTGCCCTCGATCTCGGCCCGCAGCCGGGCGGCGAAGACACGGGCCCCTCCGCCTGGGCTGCTGTCCGGGGACCGTTGCCGACGTTGGCGCGGCTGAGCATTGCCCTTGAGGAACATTGGAACGGAAAACGGCGCTAAGCGTTGATCATGGCTTGACCTGCGTTTCTGTGAGTTGACCAGAGGCATGGGGTGCTGGTGAGGTGCTCGCGGTTCCGCCGCGGTGGACGGGTTGTAGCAGCAGGAGAGATGCGTGTCCGGGCCCTATGGCGACCTGCTGCCGGTGGACCGTTTCACCCTCACCCGCCCCCCGCCGCGCCTGACCCGCCGGCGGGGGCCGGTCGTCCGGCTTGACTTCGAGCGCGCTCCAAGTCCTAGCGTCGGAGGCGTTCGTCAGCCCTCGAGGTACCGCCCGGTCCGCCGGGCAGGAGGAGTATCCGCGCATGATCACCCGAACCACGCTCGGCTCGCCCGGTCTCACCGTCAGCGCGATGGGCCTGGGGTGCATGGGGATGAGCGAGAGCTACGGCGCCGCCGACTGGGACGGCGGCCTGGCCACCATCGACCGGGCCCTGGAGCTGGGCATCACGTTCCTGGACACCGCCGACGCCTACGGCACCGGGCACAACGAGGTGCTGGTGGGCCGGGCCATCCACGGCCGCCGGGACCAGGTGCAGCTCGCCACCAAGTTCGGCATCGACCGCAGCGCCGGCGACCGGGCACGCCGCATCCGCGGTGCCCGGGACTACGTGCTGCGCGCCTGCGACGCCTCGCTGCTGCGGCTGGGCGTCGAGGTGATCGACCTGTACTACGCCCACCGCCCGCCCCAGGACGTGGAGATCGAGGAGACCGTCGGGGCGATGGCCGAGCTGGTCGAGGCGGGCAAGGTCCGCCATCTGGGCCTGTCCGAGGTCGACGGCGAGCTGCTGCGCCGGGCGCACGCGGTGCACCCGATCACCGCGGTGCAGAGCGAGTACTCGCTGTGGACCCGCGACGTCGAGGCGGTCACCCCGGTGATGGCCGAGCTGGGGGTCGGGCTGGTGCCGTACTCGCCGCTGGGGCGGGGGTTCCTGACCGGCACCCTGGACCGCTCCACGCTGGGCGAGAAGGACTTCCGGCGCACCAACCCCCGCTTCGCCGGCGAGGCGGGCGAGGCCAACGAGAAGATCGCGCAGACCGTGCGCGAGGTGGCCGACCGGCTGGGTGCCACCCCGGCCCAGGTGGCGCTGGCCTGGGTGTACGCCCAGGCCGAGCGGCTCGGGGTGGCGGTGGCGACCATTCCGGGCACCCGCAGCCCGGCCCGGCTGGAGCAGAACGCGGCCGCGCTGGAGCTCGCCCTGGACGCCGAGGCGCTGGCCGCGCTGGACCCGCTGAGCGACCAGGTGATGGGCGAGCGCTATACCCCCGCGCACACCGCTGAGGTCGTTCGGGGTTAGCCGGTGGGCTCGACGCGCACGACGTCCAGCTCGACGACGTCGTTGACGTCGCGCCCACCGGTGACGGGGGTTGAGCAGCAACCGAACCGTCAGTGGCGTTAGCGAGCCGTCGGGACGCGCGTTACCGCCACTGTTGGTTCGGATGTGGGTCCGGGGTTGAGGAACCTGCGGACGACCGATGGCGCTGAGATTGATCATGGCGCTACGGTCCTGGCGGTCGGCCGTCTAGGGTGATGGCATGACACGTGGGTTCGAGGTGGTGTGTGAGATCGAGCCGCCGACCCGGCCGGATCTTCGGCGAGTGCGGCACCAGATCGGGGTCCTGGACGCCGTCGCGGACGCGTTCCTGATCCCCGACAACCACATCGGGCGCGCGACAGTGTCGAGTGTTGCGGTCGCCCACGAGGTGCAGGCGATGGGAGCGACCGGGATCGCCTGCCTGAACGCCCGCGACCGCAACCTGCTCGGCTTCCAGCGGGACCTGCTGACCGCCGCCGCCTACGGCGTCGAACGGTTCCTGTTCGTCTACGGAGACAAGCCCGCCTCCGGCAACCGCACCGGCGAACTCACCGTCCGGTCCATGCTCGACCAAGCCCGCGCCGCGACCTCCGACCCCGTCTTCGCGGGGCATCCGCAGTTCCAGATCGGTGTCGCCTCCGGCATGCGGCCGCTGCCCGCCTGGAAGCAGCAGGCCGACTTCGTCTTCGCTCAGGTCAGCTACAGCCTCGACGACCTGCTGCGCTGGCGTGAGACCGTCACCATCGCCGCACCCGTCTATGCCGGAGTGATGGTCCTGGCCAGCGCGACCATGGCCCGCAACCTCGCCGCCACCATCCCCGACATCACCATCCCCGACACACTCGTCCAAGCAGTGGAACACGATCCCGATGCCGGCATCGCCGCCGCCTGCGATCACGTCCTGGCCATCCGCGACAGCGGAGCCTTCGACGGCGTCCACCTCGTCCCCGTTAGCCGATACCGCCAGACCGCCGCCCGCCTCGAACCCCTCCTCCACAAGCCTCCCAAGAGTCCCCGATGACCTCCGAGGCCCAGACGGAGCTTCGCGCCGGGTGTCGGGATTAGATCGTTTGCCGACAGGCGGGGCAGCCATCAATCAGGACATTCCGGGGCACCGCGGCGGCGGCGATCCAATCAGATCCGATGGTCATTGATGACAGGGTTTGACGACAGATAGGTTCCGTTCCTCCGCACGGAAGGGGCCCCGGTGGCGAACCTGGTCTACAAGCGGGTCTCGACCGACCAGCAGTCGACCGCCCGGCAGAACCTCGTCCTCGCCGAGGCTGGGATCGAGGACCCGGTCGTCTTCGTGGAGGATCCGGGCACATCCAGCCGCCTCCACCCCCTCCAGCGCCCGAAGTTCCGCGAGCTGCTGACGTACGCGCGGCCGGGCGACACCGTGCACATCTCCGAGATGTTCCGCCTCGTACGCGGCACGGGGCACATCCTCGACGTGCTCGACGTCCTCCACCGCGACCAGGTCGCCCTGCGCATCCACGACGGCGCGTTCTCCGCGATGGACCTCACCGCCCGCCACCCGCGCGCCGGAGAACTGCTGTCCACCGTGAAGTTCATGGTGCAGACCCTCGCCGCGGCCGGCGAACTCCAACGCGACCTCCAACGCGAACTGACCTACGACGGGAACGTCCGCCGCTACTTCAAGCCCTCGCCGGAGGCCATCGCCGAGGTGACCAGCCTCCTCGCACCCCGGCGCTGAACTCCGCCGGCCGTGCTGTCCGTCGCCGATACGGCGGTGCCGCACGGCACTGGGCTCTGTACCTGGTCTGCCCCTCCGGGATGCCGATCCTGTGGGCGCCGGCCAGCCCGAAACTCGGCGAACGCGAGGTCCTGGCTGCCATGTGCTCCGGGCCACGGGGCCCCTGAGCACTCTCCACTCAGCCGGCGTTGAACGCCTCGGCGACGGTCAGCGTGTCCTCGTACAGGTGCATGCGGACGATCCGGCCGCCCTCGACCCCCAGGTGCATGGCCACCGGTGTGGTGAACTCCTTCCCACTGGCCGCGACGGTGTGCGTAAAGACCGCCAGCAGCACCACGTCACCACCGTCGGCGATGAAGCGCTCCAGCACGACCTTGCTCTGGCCGGGCGCAAAGTGCGACCACATCGTGGTGAAGTACGGCGCGACCTCCTCCCGGCGGGTGCGGCGCCCGGTCCAGGGCAGCGCGGTGCTGTCGGGGACATACCAGTCGATCTCCTCGGAGAACAGTTCCTGGATGCCGTCGCGGTCCTGCCGGCCGAGGCGCTCCAGGAACTTCTCGGCCACGGTCCGCGAGGTCTGAGTGTCTGTTGTCATCGTTCTTGTCCTTGTCTCTTCGTCAATGTAACTATTTTGGTTACATTGACGGGCGTGGAATGCGGCTCCCCTCGATCAGGGGAAGTCGACGGTCCGAGGCCAGGCGGCTTTCAAGACGTCCCGCAGCACGTCTTCCAGCGTGGTCTTGGCCAGCTCCCTGCACAGGGCGGCCTCCACGTCGTCGTACATGGCGGTCATTGCCGGCCCGATGCCGTGGCCCACGACGCACTCAGGGTCCGGTGTCGCGCAATGCAGGGCGAAGACCGGTCCCGGTTCGATCGGTATGCGGCCAATCAACTCATCTCACGGGCTGAGAACGCATCAGCCCTGGCCGCTACATGCTGTCACTCACCGACTTACCCCAGGCCACGCCGTCGGTGTGCGTACTGGCGAAATCCGGGTCTTCGTAGATGTGAACCCTCTTGATGCGTTCACCTTCGAACTCGAATACGTTACAGAACAGTCCGAAGGACGAGACCCCGTCGGGAAAGGCCACACCCGATGTCGTCGTCCCCTTCACCGCCCCCTCGATTACCACATAATTTCCGGACGACAGCACGATGAAACCGGGGATGTCGTGTTCAATCGCCGAAATTCCCCTGCCGAGACCCTGCGCGAACGCCCCGATCTGGTCCTTCCCGGTGGCGAATCCAAACTTCGGGAAGAACATCTGGGCGTCGTCGGTGAAAAGATCCAAGACAGCCGGGTCTGCAGCGTCCACCAAACGGAAATAGTTGATGGCTGACTCTTCGCGCGCTTTCTGGAGATCACTACTGTCGTGCATGCTTACTCCTGTCATCGTCCTTGTCCTTACTTCTTCGCCGATGTAACTATTCTGGTTACATCGGTGGGCGTGGAATGCGGCTCCCCTCGATCAGGGGAAGTCGACGGTCCGAGATCAGGCGGCTTTCAAGACGTCCCGCAGCACGTCCTCCAGCGTGGTCTTGGCCAGCTCCCTGCACAGGGCGGCCTCCACGTCGTCGTACACGGCGGTCATCGCCGGCCCGATGCCGTGGCCCACGACGCACTCGGGGTCCGGTGTCGCGCGATGCAGGGCGAAGACCGGTCCCGGTTCGATCGCCTGATAGACGTCGAGCAGAGTGATCGCCGCCAGGTCCCGCGTGAGCATCCAGCCCGCCCCCGCCCCTCGCCGTGAATCGGCCAGGCCGGCCTTGCTCAGCTTGGCCAGCAGGCGGCGGATCACCACCGGGTTGGTGTTGACGCTCGTCGCGATCTGCTCGGAGGTGGCGACCTCGTGGCCACGCCGCTGATACAGCCCGATCCATGTCAGGGCGTGCGCGGCGACGGTCAGTCTGCTGTTGGCACTCACGTCGGACTCCACCTCCCTCACCCCTCGGCTCCAGTCGTAACAATAGCTGTTACAACTACATGTAGCAAGTAGAACCACTCCAGCTCCGTCTGCGTGGGCACCCCGTAGAACACCCCGTACCGGGCTGCCTGCTCATCCGTCAGAAACTCGACCGCCACCACGGGCCTCCGAAGATCGACAATGTCGACCCGCGAAGGTTCGGGCCCGTGATCAGCCCAGGTCAACGGCCCCCGCGACCGGCCCGCCCTCCCGGGCAAGCCAGATCAGCTGACACCCGTCGGTGCGGCGGTCCCGTTCTTGCGGTGGTTGGCATTGAAGCGCGCCTTCTTCTGGCGATTCCCGCACGTGTTCATGTCACACCATTTGCGGGTGCGACTTTGACTGGTGTCGAAGAAGGCGGCTTGGCAGGTTGGCGATGCACACAGGGCCAATTTTCCGTCTCGTTCGCCGGCGATGATGCTGATCGCGTCTGCGGCGATTACGCTTAGGGCATCTTCTACGCAGGAAGCCGAGCCAAGTCGCCATTGACGATTGCCCTCGGGCGTCAGGATAGCCGCGGCCCGACCCTGAATGCTGAAGTCATTGATGACTTGGATAGCAGATGCGGGGAGAGCGTCTTGGATCGCGGCCGCTGTCGCGGCGGCGTGAATTGATTCCCTCAGTTCCCGAGCGAGTTCGAGCTGAGCGGTGGTGCAGGAGTCCACGGCCAGGCCGTTCACTGCCAGCCAGTCGACGAGTCGCTGCGGCGTGGGAATGCGCTCCACAGGGTTGCCACGACGCTCCGTCAGAGTCCCCGTGAAGCTGGTCGCTAGCACGCTACCGAGGCGAAAGTCAGGGAACCCAGCACGCATGGAACCACCTTAGCCTCGATCCTCCATTCGAGGACCGCGTCCGGCACGCCGAAGACTCGGGGCCGGGCCGGTTCCCGTCGCGGGAGTTCGCGCCAACACCACCCGGTTGATGTTCACCCAGATCGCCGCCTACCTGGTCGCCTGGACCCGACTGCTCGCCCTGACCGGTAGCGCCGGCCGGAACCCGCCAGGGCACCCAGCGAGCCTGGTCGCGGGTAACGCCGAGGACGCCCCGACCCAGCGACCTTCATGAAAGACCGGGGTCAGCTGGTTGCCCGCTGGCATGAAGACATGTTAGAACCGCCTTAGCTGGTTCGCGATAGATCGCAGCCGGTTCCGCGACGGCCAGGAGGTCTCATGCCCCGTCCAACCAGCGACGTGCAAGCATTTGAAGCCCACGCGACTGACGCTGACCTCGACGATCTGCGCGCGCGACTGGCCGCCGCGCGGCTACCGGAGGCTGAGACGGTCTATCGCGCCGCGCCCGATCCTCGCCGATGGGAACAGGGCGTTCCTCTCGCCGACCTCGTCGATGTCGTGAACTACTGGCGCACCGGGTACAACTGGCGGTCGTTCGAAGAGCGCCTTAACCGGATCGGCCAGTTCCGCACGACCATTGATGATCTGGGAATCCACTTCCTGCACCGCCGATCCGCGCGCGCAGATGCCACTCCTTTGATCTTGACGCACGGCTGGCCAGACAGCGTTGTTCGGTTCATCGATGTAGTAGACGAGCTGGCAGATCCGAAAGATGCAGACGCGCCGGCGTTCCACGTCGTGGTCCCGTCGCTACCAGGCTTTGGTTACAGCGACAAGCCGGCCACCACCGGATGGGGAACCGAAAAGATCGCGGCCGCATGGGTGGAACTGATGGGAAGACTCGGCTACAGCAAGTTCGCAGCCCACGGTGGCGACTGGGGAGGTAATATCACCACGGTTCTCGGCGGCAGGTTCCCGGCGCACGTTCTCGGCATCCACACAACGTTCGCGGAGGCGCCGCCCGGGTTGACAACGGACGGGCTGACGGCGGTCGAGCGCAAGTGGACCGAGGAGACCCGCGATTTCTGGCGCCACCGCGCGGCGTACGCGAAGCAGCAGGCGACCCGACCGCAGACCATCGGCTACTCGCTCGTCGACTCACCGGTCGGGCTTCTTGCCTGGATCCTTGACAAGTTCGCCGAGTGGACAGATACCGAAGATAGCCCGTTCGAGACAATTTCCAGAGACCGCGTTCTTGACGACGTCACTCTGTATTGGCTGACGCGGACCGGCGCATCGGCGGCCCGCATTTACTACGAAAGCCACAACTCGCTCGACCCCGAACTTCGGGTCGATGTCCCGTCAGCAATCACTGGGTATCCCCGCGACGTCGAGAAGTGTCCGCGCCCCTGGGCACAGGAGCGGTACCGACAGATCGTCCGATGGAGGTCGCCCGAAATCGGGGGACATTTCCCGTCGCTGGAGGTTCCCGAGTATTTCGTCAAGGACCTGCAAGAAGGCCTCGCGGCAGTGCTGGCCGCCAATCGGTGAACGCGGCTGGGTGCCGGGACACGTCCGCGACGAGCCATGCCTTCGGATCGCGCGGTGGATCGTCCGGCCAGGTGTCCAGCGCCCGGACCAGGGCCGCCTGCACGGCGTCCTCGGCCGACGCTCGACACCCGGCGCGACGAATCTCCAAAAAGCCGACGACTCCCCCGGCCTCAGTCGCTTGTGCCGACGTAGGCCGCGAGGTGCTCGCCGGTGAGGGTGGAGCGGGCGGCGACGAGGTCGGCGGGTGTGCCCTCGAAGACGATCCGGCCGCCATCGTGGCCGGCGCCCGGGCCGAGGTCGATGATCCAGTCGGCGTGCGCCATGACCGCCTGGTGGTGCTCGATGACGATGACCGACTTGCCGGAGTCGACGAGCCGGTCGAGCAGGCCGAGCAGTTGTTCGACGTCGGCGAGGTGCAGGCCGGTGGTCGGCTCGTCGAGGACGTAGACGCCGCCCTTGCCGGCCATCTGGGTGGCCAGCTTGAGCCGCTGCCGTTCGCCGCCGGACAGTGTCGTGAGCGGCTGGCCGAGGCTGAGGTAGCCGAGCCCGACGTCGGCGAGCCGGTCGAGGATGGTGTGCGCGGCCGGCGTGCGCGCCTCACCGGCGCCGAAGAACTCCTCGGCCTCGGTCACCGACATCGCGAGCACCTCGCTGATGTCGCGGCCACCGAGGTGGTATTCCAGCACCGACGCCTGGAACCGTTTCCCGTCGCACTCCTCGCAGATGGTGGCGACGCTCGCCATCATCGCGAGGTCGGTGTAGATGACGCCGGCGCCGTTGCAGGTGGGGCAGGCGCCCTCGGAGTTGGCGCTGAAGAGCGCCGGCTTCACTCCGTTGGCCTTGGCGAACGCCTTGCGGATCGGGTCGAGCAGTCCCGTGTAGGTCGCCGGGTTGCTGCGTCGCGAGCCGCGGATCGCGCCCTGGTCGATCGACACCACTCCGTCGCGTTCGGACACCGAGCCGCGGATCAGCGAACTCTTGCCCGAGCCCGCCACGCCGGTCACGACGACCAGCACACCGAGTGGGATGTCGACGTCGACGTCCTGCAGGTTGTGGGTGCCGGCGCCGCGTACCTCCAGCGTTCCCGACGGCGTCCGCACCGACGGCTTCAGGCCGGCCCGGTCGTCCAGGTGCCGCCCGGTCATCGTGCCGCTGGCCCGCAGCCCGTCGACGGTGCCTTCGAAGACCACCTCGCCACCGGCGGTGCCGGCGAGGGGACCGAGGTCGACGACGTGGTCGGCGATCGCGATCACCTCCGGCTTGTGCTCGACGACGAGCACGGTGTTGCCCTTGTCCCGCAGCCGCAGCAGCAGGTCGTTCATTCGCTGGATGTCGTGCGGGTGCAGCCCGATCGTCGGCTCGTCGAACACGTAGGTCACGTCGGTGAGTGACGACCCGAGGTGGCGGATCATCTTGGTGCGCTGCGCCTCGCCGCCCGACAGCGTGCCCGACGGCCGATCGAAGGAGAGGTAGCCCAGCCCGATCTCCACGAACGAGTCGAGGGTGTGCTGCAACTTCGCGAGCAGCGGCGCCACCGACGACTCGTCCAGGCCACGCACCCACTCGGCCAGGTCGCTGATCTGCATCGCGCAGGCGTCGGCGATGCTGATCCCGTTGATCTTCGAGGACCGGGCGGCCTCGCTGAGCCGGGTGCCGCCGCACTCGGGACAGTCGGTGAAGGTGACCGCCCGCTCCACGAACGCCCGGATGTGCGGCTGCAGGGAGTCGACGTCCTTGGACAGCATCGACTTCTGGATCTTCGGGATCAGGCCCTCGTACGTCAGGTTGATGCCCTCGACCTTGATCTTGGTCGGCTCCTTGTAGAGCAGGTCGTCGAGCTCTTTCTTGGTGAACTTCTTGATCGGCTTGTCCGGGTCGAAGAAGCCACAGCCGGTGAAGATACGGCCGTACCAGCCGTCCATGCTGTACCCGGGGATCGTGAGCGCCCCCTCGTTGAGCGACTTGCTGTCGTCGTACAGCTGCGACAGGTCGATGTCGTTGACCGACCCCATGCCCTCGCAGCGCGGGCACATGCCGCCGGTGATGGTGAACTCGCGCCGCTCCTTCACGGTCTTCCCGCCGCGCTCGAGCTTGACCGCGCCCGCTCCGCTGATGGAGGCGACGTTGAAGGAGAACGCCTGGGGTGAGCCGATGTGCGGCTGCCCGAGCCGGCTGAACAGGATGCGCAGCATCGCGTTGGCGTCGGTGACGGTGCCCACCGTGGAACGGGAGTTCGCGCCCATCCGCTCCTGGTCGACGATGATCGCCGTGGTCAGCCCGTCGAGCACGTCGACCTCAGGGCGCGCCAGCGTCGGCATGAAGCCCTGCACGAACGCGCTGTAGGTCTCGTTGATCAGTCGCTGCGACTCCGCGGCGATCGTGCCGAACACCAGTGAGCTCTTGCCCGAGCCGGAGACGCCGGTGAACACCGTCAGCCGGCGCTTCGGGATCTCGATGCTGACGTCTTTGAGGTTGTTCTCCCGCGCGCCCTGCACGCGGATCAAACCGTGGGTGTCGGCAACGTGCGGCGCAGGCGACTGCGGGTCCGTGCTCGTGGCCATGCTCATCGTGTCTCCATCTCTTACGGGGGGCCGCCTTGGCGATCTTTGTCGGGGCGTCGCCTGGCTCGATCTAACCAGCTTTGAGCGGTACGTCTGGTTCGCCCACGCAGGCAGGCCGGCGGCGCGCGTGAACCCACGGTCGGGCGGCTCGTTCGGCCGCCGACGTCATGCACGGGCTCTTACGCGCGGTCGCCGGAGGGCTCAGCGCAGTTGCTGGATGCGGACCAGGTTGCCTGCGGGATCGCGGAAGGCGCAGTCGCGCACTCCGTACGGCTGGTCGGTCGGCTCCTGAACGACCTCGGCACCGGCCTGCACCCGCTCGAAGATACCGTCCAGATCGTGGGTGGCCAGCAGGATCCAGCCGTAGGTGCCCTTGGCCATCATCTCGGCGATCGTACGGCGCTCATCCTCGGTGACGCTGGGGTCGGCGGCCGGCGGCGCCAGCAGGATGGACGTGCCCGGTTGGTCGGCGGGGCCGACCGTGATCCAGCGCATCGTGCCCTGCCCGACATCGCTGCGGACTTCAAAACCGAGGACGTCGCGGTAGAAGGCCACGGAGGCCTCGGGGTCCTCATGCGGCAGAACGCATGTGTGAATGGTGATGTCCATGCAGGTCAGGCTAGCTGCGCCTTGGCGGGCGGCGCTTCTCGATTCCTGACCGGCCGGGTCACCTGCTTGGCCACGCACGAGGGCATCCCCGCCGTCGCGTCCGCCTCCTGCTGCCGGTACACGCTGGGCGGCACCCCCACCAGCTCGGTGAACCGCGTACTGAACGTCCCCAGCGAGGAGCAGCCGACCGCGAAACACGCGTCGGTGACGCTCAGGTCCCCACGGCGCAACAGCGCCATCGCGCGCTCGATGCGCCGCGTCATCAGGTACGAGTACGGCGACTCCCCGTAGGCGAGCCGGAACTGACGACTGAGATGCCCGGCCGACATGTGCACGCCCCGGGCGAGGGCCTCGACGTCCAGCGGCTGCGCGTACTCCCGGTCGATCCGGTCACGGACACGACGCAACCGCGCGAGGTCACTCAACCGCTGCGCCGGAGTGGATGTGCTGCTCACCTGCGAAATCGTGCCATGTCGTACGGGAGTTGGCCAGCGCGGCCGGTGCCCATCCCCCGCCATGCCTCGCGAGAGAGAGGACCTAGTCGTTCTTCTCCGCGATCGCTTCGCGTACGGCCGGGACGATCTCCTTGGCCCAGCGGCCGAAAGAGACGAGGTCCGGCGTTCCGCCTTCGGGCGAGAAGAGCATGAAGCCCGACGCGCCGTGTTCCAGCACGGCTCCGGTCAGTTCTTCGACCCACTGGCCGGCGGAGCCGCCGATCCAACGGCCGTCACGGTCACGTGTTGCGGGGAGAGGCCGGTCGGTGATGCGGCCGGGGAAGTTGAAGACCGTACGGATCTCGCGTGGGTCGCGGCCGATGGCCGCCGCCGCTTCGTCGATGATCGGCCGCGAGGTCCGGTATCGCTCGCTGAGCCAATCCGCCGCGTGACCGGGGAGCCAGCCGTCGGCCACGCGGCCGGTGGCGGCCAGGGATTTGCGGCCGACCGATCCGGTCCACACCGGCGGCGCGGCCACCGGAGCCGGCTCGATCTGGTTCACCTGGTAGTGGCGGCCCTGGTAGGTGACCGGCGGACCGCCTCCTGACAGCGTCTTGACCAGGGTGATCGCCTCCTCGAAGGCGTCCACGGCGTCGGCCGGTGACAGCCGCGGCACTCCCATGTCGGCGATCCGGTCCCACAGCCCGCCCGCGCCCATGCCGAGCACGATGCGGCCGCCGGACAGCGCGGACAGCGACGTCACCGTCCGCGCCAGCATCGGCGCGGGCCGGGTCGGCAGGTTGGTGACGTTGGCGAAGGCGGCGAGGCGCCGCGTACGCCCGAGGACGAAACCGATGGAGGCGTACGCGTCGAGGCGCCCGCCGATGTAGGGATGATCCGACAGCGAGAAGATGTCGAGCCCGTCGCGGTCGGCCTGCTCGGCCATGCGCAGCAGTTCCGGCCCGTCCTCGATGCCGCTGTGCGCGCCGAATCCGAAGACGACGTGTTGTACGGACAATGTTCTGCCTTTCATCAGTCAGGCGGAGCGGAAGTGTTCGGCGAAGCGGCCGGTGAACAGGTCGGCGCCCTTGTACTCGGCGACCGTCGCCGCGGGGACGACGGCCGGGCCATCGGGGGTGGGCAGTTGACCGACGCCGCCTCGCGGTCCGAGCGGCAGCAGGATCATGGGGTCGGGTGCGGGACGGTAGATCGCCGCAGGCTGTTCGCCGCGCAGCCTGGCGATGATGTTCTGCGCCACGACCTCGGCGTGTTTCATGGCGTACCCGGCTCTCTTGTCCTCGGCGACGTCGGTGATGTCGCCGATCGCGTAGACGTGGTCGTACCCATGGACGTTGAGGCTCTCGGTGACGGAGACCTGTCCCTGCGTCGTGAGCGCCGTGAGCCGGCCGTCGGCGAGGTAGTCGCTGTTGACCTGCACGCCGTGGGCGCGGAACCAGATGTCGGCGGTGATCTCCTCGCCGGTGGTGGTCGTGACGGTGAAGGCCCCGGCCCGGCCGGGCCCGGTCGTCGGCGGCGTCGTCAACGCGGTGCCCAGCCGGAGTTCGACGCCCAGTTCGTCGAGTTGGCGGTGCAGGTCCTGGCGCATCTCCGGCCGGAAGTCGGCCAGGACCTGCTCGGCCGGGTCGACGACGGTCACGTGTTTGTGCGGCCAGACCTCTTTGATCTCCCCGGCCAGTTCCAGACCGACCGCGCCGGCGCCGAGGATCAGCACACGCTCCGCGCCGACCAGCTCCTTGTGGGTGTGACGGAGGTCGTCCAGCGCTTCGCCGGTGGACTCGGCGTTGGGCTTGGCCGGGTAGGCATAGCTGGAGCCGGTGGCCAGGACCAGGTAGTCGGCCGCGACACGCCGGCCCGAGGCCAGAGTGACACCGTCCGGGTCCACCGAGACGGCGCGGTCCCGGATCACCGTCCCCCGCGTGAGCAGCGTGTCGAATGCGAAGAAGATGTTCGGCGCCCAGTCAGGCTGGGTCAGCGCCCGCAGCGACCCGGCGGCGTTGACGAACGCGTCCCGTGGATCGATGAGAACGACGTCGGCCTCGGCGTCCAGCGCCTTGGCGACCGCCGATCCCCCATAACCTCCGCCGATGACCGCGACCGTACGAGTCATGAGTACCGCCCCCAGATAAGTGTTGAGTTCGTAGTACGAACCATATTAGTTCGTACTACGAACTGCAACCTTGGGGCAGGTGACGCGGCCGGCCGCGCCGAAGGCCTCCGATCGAGTGGGCGCCGCTGGTCGCGCCGCTCGATCAGGGAAGCCCGCGCTTCACCGCCCGTGCGGTTTCTCTCACTGGCCGGGGCGCCGAGTGCTTCTCATGAGTCGAGAACCACCAGGAGCTGCTTGGCGAACTCCTTCGGGAATTCGACGGCGCCGACGTGCCCGCCGGGGAACTCGACGAGGTCGGCCCCGAGCGACTCCGCCAGCCGCGCGGGCGGGCCGTAGAGCGGCACCTGCGCACGCGAGTCCCGCCCGGCCGCCGGCACGAGCTTGTGGGCGACGGGACGGAGCGCGGCGAGGTCGGGCACCGTCGAGGAGAACGGGCACAGCACGTGGCCGAGGAAGACCGGCATGTTGGCGTGCATCCGCGGAGCCATCTCCTGGATCTCGGGCGGTAGCTCCGTGGCCTGCTCGGCCGGCCGCTCCCCCAGTCCTTCACTGAATCGGGTCATCGCGGGGCCGACCCCCTCGGTGCGGAAGATGTCGCGGACCTCGGCGAACAGTGCCCGGTGCGGGGCGGGATCCTCCAGGAGTCCCAGCAGCGGCGGCTCGTGCGCGACCACCCGGCGCAGCCGCTCGGGATGCCGGGCCAGCAGGTCGACCGCGACGATGGCGCCTGAGCTGCACCCCAGGACGAAGGCCTCGTCGTCCGGGGCGACCAGGTCCAGCAGGCGGTGGGCGTCATCGCTCCACACCTCCACTCGCTGGTCGGTGAGGGGCCCGTCGAGACGGCTACGGGAAAGGCCGCGCGGGTCGTAGGACACCACCGTGTACCGGTCGACCAGGTCCGCGGCCATGCCCGCGTACAGCCCGGCGTCGGCGCCGCCGCCGGGGATCAGCAGCAGGACCGGGCCGCTGCCGCGCTTTTCGTAATGGAGCGTCGCGCCGGGTACCCGGAGCGTGCCGGTCATGGGCGAGTTCATCGGTTCTTCCGATCGTGTCGGGGCCAGTTCTCCAGGAGGACATGGAGCGCGTCGAGCGAGCGCGCCCAAGAGTCCTGGACGTCGCGGGGGTGGTTGAACCCGCCACTGAGCTCCAGGTGGATGTAGCCATGGAAGGTCGCGCGCAGCAGGCGTCCCGCGTCGGTCAGGTCCGGCTCGGTCAGGCCGTAGGCGCGCAGCATGCCGTACGTCAACTCGACGCTGCGGCGCATACCGGCGGAGTCGGCGTACTCGGCGACTTCTTCCGGTGTGAACCGCATCTGGGTCGCGGCGTAGCGGCCGGGATGGTCGAGGGCGTACTGCCGGTAGGCGTCGGCGAAGGCGACGAGCGCGTCCTTGCCGGCCCGGCCCGCCACCTCCGCGGCGATGCGGTCGGTCATCTCCTCGCCGCCGAGCAGGGCGATCCGGACGCGCAGCTCCCGCAGGTTCTTGACGTGCGAGTACAGGCTGGCGTCCTTCACGCCGAAGCGTCGCGCGAGCGCGGAGACGGTGACCTGGTCGATCCCGACGTCGTCCGCCATCTCCGCGGCGGCCGCCGTCAACTTCGCGGCACTGAGACCGGCGCGCCCCATCGACACCTCTATTCCTAGACGCTCTAGGAAATAGCCTAGCACCGGTAGGGTCGCTCGGTGCGCACCGAGGTGGCGTTGTAGCCGCGACGCCAGAACAGGTCGGTCGCCTTGATTCCTGCTGCTCGGCTTGATGGGGCTGGCGCCTGCGACCCGGCGGCCGCACTGGCGGTCTGGAGCGCACGCACCAACGAGAACCTGCGATAAGGCTCTCCCTCAGGTGAGGCTCACGGCCTGTTCCCTTGCCTTCTGGGGCGCGTTCTCGCGGCGAGGCAGCAGCAGCGGGGTGGCCAGGAGGAGGATTCCGGCGACCGCGATCGCGGTGCGGGGGCTGGTGACGGCGGCCAGCAGGCCCCACACCGCGGTCATGGCCGCGATGGTGGCGCTGCTGCTGACCGACCACGCGGACAGGGTGCGGGCGACCAGGTCGTGGTCGGTGTGCTCGAGCCGGTAGGTGGCCAGCACCGGGTTGAACAGGCCACAGCAGGTCACCAGGCCGAGTTGGACGGCGATGACGAGCACGATCCCGGGGACGCCGGGCCGGACGAACGCCAATCCGAGCGGCCAGCACGCACGCAGCGCCCCGGCGGCGAGGATCACCTTGTGCTGCCCGAACCGCGCCACGAGCCGGCGCGCCAGGCGTGAGCCGATGAGTCCGCCGACGCAAGGGGCCGCGAACGCGAGACCGTACTGCCAGGGCGCGAACCCGAGGCGGCCCAGCATGAGTACGGCGAGCAGCGGCTCGGAGGCCATGATCAGGCCGTTGCCCACGATCGCGTTGAAGAACAGCGGGCGCAGCGTGGGGTGGGTGAGGATGTGACGCCATCCTGCGAGCAGATCGCCCGCTCGCAGCCGCGGTGCGCCGGTCCGCGCGGGGCGCGGTTCGGTCCCGCCGATGGCGCGGATGCCCAGCGCCGAGAGCAGGTAGCTGACCGCGTCGGCCGCCACGGTCGTCACCGGGCCGAACATCGCGATCGCGGCCCCGCCGAGCGGGGGTCCGATCACGGTCGCGGTCCACGACGTGGACTCGAACCGGCCGTTCGCGACGAGCAGGTCCTCCGGCGGCAGGAGCCCCTTCACAAACGCGCCGCTGGCCGCGTTGAAGGCGATGTTGGCCGCGGCGACGACGATGGAGACGACGAGGAGTTGGGCGAAGCTGAGCAGGCCGAGCGCGAACGCGGCGGGGACGCTCATCATCGCGGCGAACCGGATCAGGTCCGTCGCGATCATGACCGGCCGCTTGCGGCGGAACTCCACCCACGGACCGAGCGGCACCGCGACCACCGCCCCCACGGCCCGCCCCGCGGCGGACAGCGCCGCCACCTGGGTCGGCCCGGAGTGCAGCACGAGGATCGCGATCAGGGGAAACGCACCGAACCCGAGCCATGTGCCGTACGAGCTGACGGCGAACGCCGCCCACAACCACCCGAACCGCCGCCCCAGCGACCGCCTACCCGCCATGCCCAACGCACCTCTCGGCCGCTCCGAACAGCCACACCCCGACCACCGGAATCAAAGCGATTAGGAACGGCTACGGCAAACAACCGATCCGCCGGGAAGCCACAACCATTCGTTGTGCGGATGGCGCGGGCGCGGCGCTGTTCCGGGGGCGCCGCCGAGTCGTCGATCACGCGGCAGGCCGCCACGCTGGACCGAGCCGCCGTCCCGCGTCAGGCGGCGGCCGGCGAGATCGTGATCAGGCGCATAGTTCGGCGAAACGCCCGGCGCCGATGTTGCCACCGGAGACGATCACGCCGATGCGGGGCGGGACGGGGGCGATGCGGCCGGACAGGAGGGCGGCCAGCGGTGCGGCGCCGCTCGGCTCGACGACGATCTTCAGGCGTTCGAAGGCCAGCCGCATGGCCTCGCGGATCTGGTCGTCGGTGACCAGGGCGATCTCGTCCACCAGCCGCCGGTTGATGGAGAACGTCAGCTCGCCGGGAGTGTCGGCGGCCAGCCCGTCGGCGATCGTACGGGGCACGGGAATGGAGACGCGCCTGGCCTCCAGGGACCGCTTGGTGTCGTCTCCGCTCTCCGGCTCGACGCCGATCACGCGGATGCCCGAGCGCACGCCCTTCGCCGCGGTGGCGCTGCCGGCGATGAGCCCGCCGCCGCCGACCGGGGTGACGAGCGCGTCGAGGCCGCCGACCTCCTCGAGGAGTTCGAAGGCGGCGGTGCCCTGTCCGGCGATGACGTGCGGATGCTCGTACGGCGGGATCAGTGCCAGGCCGCGGTCGGCGGCCAGTGCCTCACCGATGGCGACCCGGTCGCCGGTGTAGCGGTCGTAGGTGACGATCTCAGCGCCGTACCCCGCGGTCGCGTCCATCTTGGACCGGGGCGTGTCCTCCGGCATGAGGATCACCGCGGTGGTGCCGAGCTCCCGCGCGGCGAGGGCGACGGCCTGGGCGTGGTTGCCCGAGGAGTAGGCGGCGATGCCCTTGCTCACCTGCTCGGGCGCCAGGCGGGACGCGGCGTTGTAGGCGCCACGGAACTTGAACGCCCCGATGCGCTGGAAGTTCTCGCACTTGAGGAACACCTCCGCGCCGACGAGCGCGTCGATCGTGCGTGAGCGCAGCACAGGGGTACGGTGCGCGACGCCCTTGATCCGCGCTGCCGCGTCGCGGACGTCGTCCAGTGTGACCGGCGGTGTGTTCGTCATCCTTCAGCCTTCCGTGGAGGGGCGGTGCCGTCAGGTGAGGACGCGGCTCGGGCTTCGGCGAGGTAGTTGTAGGCGGAGGCGCGGGAGATGCCGAGCCGGGCCGCGACCTGGCGGGCCGCGCCGCGTACGGCGAACACGCCCCGGTCACTCAGGTTGCGGAACAGCTCCAGGCGCTCGGCCCGGCTGAGGTCGGTCCAGGGCTTGTTCTGCCGCAGCTGGTGCTCGTCGACGATGGCATCCACCACGGAGCCGATGTCGTCGCCGAACGTGGTGGTCGGCACGGCGACCGGGCCGGTGGCGCCCGCGAGCTCGCCGATCAGCGCGTGCGCCTGGTTGACGGCGGTGATGTCGAGGTTGACGCACAAGGCCCCGAACACCGCGCCGGTCGAGTCGCGCAGCACCATCGTGGAGGACTTGATCAGCTCTCCGGTACGGGCGCGGGTGATGTAGTTCAGCTCGTCTTCGGCCTGGTCGCCGCGCGCGAGAATCCCCATGCCGATCTCGCTCATCGCCCCGCCGACACCGCGCCCGGTCACCGACCCGGCGATGGCGACCACGGACTTGTCCGGGCGGCGGAAGTCGTGCACGACCACCTCGCAGAACGAGCCCAGCGTGGCGGCGATGCCGTCGATCACCGGGGCGAGCGCGGCGAGGATGGCGTCCTGCTCGCGGGCCTGCTCGGCCGACATCGCACCCTCCCCGGCACCGTCCTCTGTGGCTCCCACACGAACAGAGCTTAGACGATTAGTCTAAGGGCTGGATATTCAGTCCAGCCAAAGGGTGCCCTTACCCGCCGGCAGCGCGACCCGCGTCCCCGTCACCGGAGAGCGAAGTGGATCAGGATCGTCGGGCCAGCAGGTAGGCGCGGCGCGTGTCGACCTCACCGGCGTACGGCACGCGCTCGGTCCGCGTCTCGACGGCGAATCCGGCCTCGCCGAGCACCTCGGCGACGTGACCGGGCTCGAAGAACCGGAAGTCGATGTCCACCTCGTGGCCCCACCACTCGTCGAGGTGCCTCACCTCGGTGCCGATGTGGAAGGAGACGAGGAACAGACCGGAGGGGCGCAGGACGCGGCGGACCTCTTCGAAGGCCCGCCGCAGCTCTGCGGGGTGCAGGTGGATGATCGAGTAGAACGCCACGGCCGATCCGAACTCACCGTCCGCGGCGGGCAGCGCCAGCAGGTCTCCCTCCCGGAACTCCACGGCCGGAAACTCCCGGCGGCCCACCGCGACCATGCCCGCGGACAGGTCGATGCCGACCGCACGCACGCCGTGCTCGGCGAGCCTGCCCGCCACGTGGCCGGGACCGCAGCCCAGATCGGCGATCGCGGTACCCGCCTCAGTCTGCTCGACGAGGCACCCCAGCAGCGCGCGGTCCAGCGGCTTGCCGGACAGTTCGTCACGGAACCCGGCCGCGTAATCCTCGGCGACGGTGTCGTAGCCGAGCCGCACAGAGGCGTGCCTTTCGTGATTTTCCACGGCGAACAGGATCGCACGACGCCCCCGGACCGGTGTTCAGCCCATATGCGTAACGGCTAACGGCCGAAGTCGTGGACGGCACGCCGCGCCGCGGCGCTGAGCAACGGCCGCCAGTCCGCGAACCGGGCGAGCAGTGCCGGACCGTGGACCTCCCGCAGGCGAGGAGCCGCGGCCAGGACGTCCAGCTCGTTGGCGACCGTCAACTCGGCGAAGTCCCGGCGAAGCTCCCACGGCGGGTTGGCCACCGCACCACTGAAACGATCGACGTACGGCCCGTCCGCCGCGGTGAGGTGAGGAAGGGACCGAGCACGGTCGCAGCTCGCGTAGAAGTAGACGAGCCGTTCCGCAGCCACGCCCACGGTCTCGGCCAGCACCGTCCGGTCGCCGGGATCCCCGAGTGCGGTCGCGAATCCGTCGGTGCCGTAAAAGGCATGACACAGCCCTGCCAGGCGAAGGTCCGGCCGCGCGCCCCAGGCCTCGAGCGTCGCCTCCACCCGCTGCAGATGCGCGAACAGCGTGCCGCCCGGGTGCTCCAGCGTGTCCGCGCCGCGGTCGAGCAGCAATCCGATCGCCGCCGTATGGCGGTCACCGAACCCGCTGCCGGATGATCGCAGCTCCTCCGGCCGGGCAACGGGGTCGGACATGATCTCTCCTCACGCTCGGAGGTCGCCGCCGATGGCGAACCGGCGCCGCCGGTCCCGCCCACAGCCTGCGACCGGCTCGGTCCTCAGTCAATCCAGGGACGTCCGGCCGGAAGCGGCGTGCGCGGCCGGACGGGTCGCCATTCCTTCAAGCGTGCGATCGAAAGCGGTTGAAGCTTTGCCCGCAGCGGCGGCCGAATCGACCGGTGGCCGCGCGCTAACCTTCAACCCGTGGATGAGATGTACGGATCGGCGGTCCGGGAGGTGAGGAGGCTTCGCCCCGTCGATCTGGCGCGGCTGGCCGGCGTCTCGACCCAGCAGATCCGCAACTACGAGGAGGCGGGCATCCTGCCGCCCGCGGCGCGGACCTCCGCCGGTTACCGCCGCCTCGAGGAGCAGCACCGCAGCGCCCTGGTCACCTACCGCGCCCTCCTCAAGGGGTACGGCCCCCGTGCCGCGCCGGCGATCATGCGCGCGGTGCATGCGGAGGACCTCCCCCGGGCGCTCACACTCGTCGACGCCGAGCACGCGGCGCTGCACCAGAGCCGACTGTCCCTGGAGGCGGCGAGCGAGGCCCTCGAGGCGATCACCCGGCAGGCCCCCGACACCGAGGCCCTGCCCCGAGGCGGTCTGACCGTCGGAGAGGTAGCGGCCCGCCTGGGAGTGCGCAGCTCCGCGCTGCGGGTGTGGGAGGCCGCCGGGCTGCTCGCTCCGGGCCGCGACCCGGCCACCGGGTACCGCCGCTTCGCGGCCACCGACGTACGGGACGCACGCCTCGTCGCGGTCCTGCGTCAGAGCCACTACCCCCTGCCGCGGATCCGGTCAGTCCTGGAGGAACTGCGCCGTACGGGAAGCCGCGAGGCCCTGCGCGCGGCACTCGACGAACGCCGGGACGCGCTCAACCGGCAGGCGACCGCGATGCTCGAGGGCTCCGGCCGCCTGCACGACTACATCACGAGCTGAGGCCCGCGTTACGGCCGGACTTCGGCGCCTTGAAGATCGGGCGCGACGATCGGTGGCCGCGGGCGGGGTCAGCTTTCGGGCCGTGTCTGGGCCGGTTGGGCGGTCGCGGAGAGGGCGCGCAGATCGTCGAAGGCCTGGAGGAGATGCGCGTCCAGGTTCTGTGAGGAGTCGTCGATCCAGGCTTGGGCCGCGTGGTGGAAGGCGGCCCAGCCGGGCCTGGGCGGCCAGGCCGGCCAGCCGGTCGGCGACCCCGCGCTGCCGCAGCGCCTCCGCAACGGCGTCGGTGAGCGACGCGGCCTTGGCCAGGTCGCGTTCGCGGAGCGCCGGTGTCACGGCGATGAGCTCCAGTCGCGGTTCGGAGAACGGGCGGTTGTCCTCCAGGATCCGGCCGGCTTTCCGGAAGGCACAGAGCAGGATCTCGAGCGGCTGCAGACCGTCGGGCGCTTCGGCCACCGCCTGCATCAGCGCGGCGCGTAGGTCGGCTTCGCCGTCGAAGAGCACCTCGCGCTTGTCCGGAAAGTGCCGGAAGAACGTGCGCTCGTTGACGCCGGCCCGGGCGGCGATCTCAGCGGTGGTGGTCTGGTCGAATCCGCGTTCCCGGTACAGCTCCAGGGCCGCCTGCTGAAGGCGGCGGCGCGCTTCTGCTCCGCTCCGTGGCACGCCCCGAGGCTACCGGATACGCCAGTGACCGACGCTACATTGTGCCAGTGACTGGCGCTACGTGTAGAGTCAGCGACTGGCGCTAAGTAGCGCCAGTCACTGGCGTTAAGTGGGAGTGTGTCTCATGCGTGTCTTCGTCACCGGTGGTTCCGGCCTGACCGGCCCCGCCGTCGTCGCCGAGCTCGTCGCGGCCGGCCACACCGTCACCGGTCTGGCGCGCTCGGACGCCGCGGCCGCTCGGCTGGAGTCGCTGGGCGCCACACCACACCGCGGTTCCCTGGAAGACCTCGACAGCCTGCGGAGCGGCGCCGAAGCCGCCGAAGGCGTCCTGCACATGGCCTACGGTGGCGACTTCACCGACCTCGACGACATGATGCGGCGCGACCGGACCGCGATCGAGACGCTCGGCCGACCGTTGGAACACTCGGGCAAGCCGTTCGTCAGCACCTCGGGCACGCTGGTCATGTCCGCCGGCCGGGAGAGCACCGAGAAGGACGAGCCCGACACAGTCGGAATCGCCGCCTTCCGCATCTTGGGTGAGCGAGCTTGTCTGGGCTTCGCCGCCCGGGGAGTACGCGCGAGCGTGGTCCGGCTCGCTCCCACCGTCCACGGCCCCGGGGACTACGGCTTCATCGGCATGCTCGTCGCCACCGCGCGAAGGACCGGCATGTCGGCCTACGTCGGCGACGGCGGCAACCGGTGGCCCGCGGTACATCGGCTCGACGCGGCGATCCTGTTCCGCCTGGCGTTGGAGAAGGCTCCCGCGGGCAGTGTTCTGCACGGAGTGGCCGAAAGCGGCGTCACCTTGAAGAGCATCGCGGAGACGATCGCCCGGGGCCTCGATCTGCCCGCGGTCTCACTGACCCCGGACGAGGCCGCCGCACACTTCCCAAGCCCGTTCATGGCCACCGTCTACGGCATCGACACGCCCGTCTCCAGCTCTTACACCCGGGAGCTGCTCGGCTGGTCGCCCACCCACTCGACGCTGCTCGACGACCTGGAGCACGGCGACTACCTCGCCACACCGGCCTCCTGACCACCTAATGAGGCGTAACCCACCGGTCCGGACACCGGCCAGGCCCGACCACTACCCCGCGGTGGTCGGGCCTGCCGCAGCACGGCTGGAACCGGGGAAGAACAACATCGCGTGGTGCCGGACCTGCTCTTCGCCGTGGCGGTGGGTGTGTGGGGGCTGGTCAGTCGCTGGCGTGGGCGGTGTTGTCGAGCCAGTGCCGGGCGAGGTCGGTGTCGCCGTCGATGCTGATCTTGTGGGCTGGACCGTCGGTGAGGGAGAGCCGCCGGGTCAAGGTCAGCAGCAGCGATTGCGCCGGGCCGCTCACCGTCACATCGGCCTGCCGGACTCCAGGCTGCCACCCAGCCCCGTCGGGCCGCCTTTCGACGAGCCAGGCGTTCGCGCCGTCGGTGGCCAGCCACTGCAGGGTCTGCCCGGTGCCCCGGATGGCGTGGGCCGACTCCGGCCGCTGCATCTGCCAGGTGGGGGAGGTGAGCATCGCGAAATGGTTGCCGATGAGCGCGGCTGCGACGTCGGGATCGACCTCGGTCGGCCGGTTCGCCGCGGTGGCTGCGTCGAAGCCGTGGACGACCGCCTCGTTGAGCATGCTGGACATCCAGAACCGGCCCCCGGACCGCTGGTCCCCGGAGGCGTTGAACATCGGCGCCACCAGCGCCTCATCGGAGCACGCGTTCGCGACCCGCTGCGCGGACTCGGTCAGCCACGCCTGCCACCGGCCGGGGTCGGCGGGGAACTCGGCCAGTTCGGTGGGCAGTCGGGTGGGGTCGGTGATGCGCCGCTCGACGATCTCCGCGACCCAGTTCTGCGTCTGGCCCACGTGCTTGACCAACTCGGCGACGGTCCACTCCGGGGTCGTGGGCACGACGGCGGAGGGTCCGGCAGCGACGGCCGACTCGGCCAGGCGTCGGGTGTGCTCGACGATCGCGCGTCGGGCGAGGTCGGCGTTCAGCTCGGTCATGAGATGGCCCTTATCGGTAGGTGGCTTGTGCTGGGACTGACTCGTCCGGTCGAACTCATCGGTGCTCTGTGTAACGGTGTGACAGGCGACTTGGTGATCATCACCGGCGGCGACACCCTGGTGGTCCCGTCGCTGGACCGCTACTCCCTGCACGACCTCATCACCATGGTCGGCGACCTGCGCCGCCGCGAGATCGCCGACGCCGTACCTCGGGCGCTCAGCCGGCGGCGCGGTCGGTGAGGGGGCGGCGCCGTATGGAGGTGTCGGTCAGGGTGTTCGGCTGCCAGGCGCCGTCCGCGCGGTACAGGTCGGTCCCGGGCGGCGTGATCTCGTCGATCCGGTCGAGGGTGGCGTCGTCGAGGGTGAGCGAGGCGCCCTTCAGCGTCTCCTCCAGTTGCTCCATGGTCCGCGGCCCGATGATGACCGAGGTCACCGCGGGATGCGCCACCGGGAAGGCCGTCGCCAGCGCGGGCAGTGAGCAGCCGAGGTCTGCGGCCAGTTCGACGAGCGCTTCGACGGCCTCGTACTTCCTGGCGTTCTCCGGCAGCGCGGGATCGAAGCGTCCGGGCATGAGGGAGGCCCGGCCGGTGGACAGGTCGACGGGCCGGTCCTTGCGGTACCTGCCGGTCAGGAATCCCGACGCGAGTGGGCTCCAGGTCAGGACGCCCATGCCCAGGCGGCGGCAGGTCGGCAGCACCGAGGCCTCGATCCCCCGGGCGAGGAGCGAGTACGGCGGCTGCTCGGTGCGGAAACGCAGCAGGCCGCGGCGCTCGGCGACGTGGTGGGCCTCGACGACCTCCGCGGCGGGGAAGGTGGAACACCCGAAGGCGCGGATCTTGCCCTGGTGCACCAGGTCGCTCAGCGCGGAGAGGGTCTCCTCGATGTCGGTGGTGTGGTCGGGACGGTGGACCTGGTACAGGTCGATCCAGTCGGTCTGGAGCCGCCGCAGGCTCTCTTCGACCTCCTTGATGATCCAACGTCGTGAGTTGCCGCCCCGGTTGCGTCCCTCGCCCATCGGGAAGTGCACCTTGGTGGCCAGCACGACGTCGTCGCGGCGGTCCTTCAGGGCCTTGCCGACGATCTCCTCCGACTCCCCCGCGGAGTACATGTCGGCGGTGTCGACGAAGTTGATCCCCTGGTCGAGGGCAGCGTGGATGATGCGGACGCACTCGTCGTGGTCGGGGTTGCCGACGCCTCCGAACATCATGGCGCCCAGGCAGTGGACGCTCACCTCGATGCCGGTGCCGCCGAGAACGCGATAGCGCACGATCGTTGCTCCTTGTCGGTGGTAGGGGAGGGCGACCACGTCGGTGATCGCGGAGCCGGCGCCTCGCCCATGCCGATCCGATCCGGCAGGCGGCCCGGCTCCGCCCGTACCTTAGGAGCTAGAGTCCGCTCTAGATCAACTCCTTGGCCCGGCATCCCTGATCGCGATGCCGCTGGAGGGTGAGGGTCAGTCCGCCGACGGCGGCGAGGAGGGCCCGCGGTAGGGCAGCGTCTGGCTGTAGACCACGCTGGTGGTGGTGCTGCCGAACTGCGCGAGCTCGTCGACGAGCCGCTCGAGGTGGGCCATGGATCCGGCGGCCACCTTGAGCGTGTAGCAGTCCTCGCCGGTGGTGCGAAGGCACTCGAGGATCTCCGCGCGCCCGGTGAGCAGCCGGCGCAGCGGCTCGTGCCGGCTGCCGGGGTACTTCAGCCGCACCAGGGCCAGCACGGTGAAGCCGACCTTGCCCAGGTCGACGTCGGCGCGGTATCCGGCGATGACCCCCAGCGACTCCAGCCGCCGGACCCGCTCGGTCGTCGCCGAGGCGCTGAGACTGACTCTGCGTCCGAGCTCGGTGAGCGGCAGCCGGCCGTCGCGTTGCAGCTCACTCAGGATCGCCCAGTCGGTCTCATCGAGATCCTCGGCCATCCGCCGAAGATACCGGCAGATCCACGGCCTCCCGCGCCGTACGCCGTGAACGATCTCTTCAAGAGCGGCGGAACGTCTCGCTAGCGTTGTCTTATGCGAATCGGGGTGAACGTACCGAACTACGGGCCCGGGACCGATCCGGACGTGCTGTGCCGCTGGGCGCGGACGGTGGAGACCCTCGGCTTCGACCTGTTGATGATCTCGGACCACGTGGCGGTGACGCCGGACGTCGCCGAGCAGTATCCGGCTCCGTTCTACGAGCCGTTCACGACGCTGTCGTGGCTGGCGGGCGTCACCGAGCGGGTCCGGCTCGGCACCTCGGTGCTCATCGTCCCGTACCGGCATCCGCTGCTCGTCGCGCGGATGGCGGCCAACCTCAACCGGATCAGCGGGGGACGGCTCGTCCTCGGGGTGGGCGTGGGCTGGGCGCGCCAGGAGTTCGCGGCGCTCGGGGTGCCCTTCGAGCGGCGTGGCCGGGCTGACCGACGATCACCTGCGGGCTCTGCGCGCCGCCTGGGCGGACGAGGACGACTACCGCAGCGGCCCGATCCCGATCTGGGTGGGCGGCAACAGTGATGCGGGCATGCGCCGGGCGGTCCTGCTCGGCGACGCGTGGCATCCGCTGCGTGACCTCACTCTCCCCCGGTTGCGTGACGCGGCCGGCCGGATGAAGGCCCTCGCCGACGAGCTGGACCGCCCGGTGCCCGCGCTGACGCCGCGGATCCTCCTGCGGCTCACCGACTCCCCCGTCACCGGCCCCGACCGTGTCGCCGGGGAGGGCTCCATCGAGCAGATCGTCGACGACCTCGAACAGCTGCGCCTGCTCGGCGCCGACACCGTCGTCCTCGACCCGTTCGGCGGGGACCCGGCCGAGACGCTGCGTCCGCAGACGGCCTGGCGGGCGCTCGCGACCGTGGCCGACCACTGGGACCTGAGCACTTCTCACGAAACGGAGAGACCGTGACACCTGAGGACGAGAGCTTCCTGCGCCGGGCCATCGAGCTCGCCGCCCGGTCCCGCGCGGGCGGGGACGCCCCCTACGGATCGCTGCTGGTCGGCCCGGACGGCGACGTGCTCGCCGAGGACCACAACACCGTCACGAGGGACCGCGACATCTCCGCCCACCCGGAGCTGAAACTGGCCCGGTGGGCGGCCCGCGAGCTCGACCTGGAGACCGCGGCGGCCACCACGATGTACACCAGCTGCCAGCCCTGCGGGATGTGCTACGGCGCCATTCAGCGCTCCGGCCTGGGCCGGGTGGTGTTCGCGTTGTCCACCGAGCAGCTCATCGGGATCAATCCCGGCGGCGGCTGGCCGCAGGTGCCGCAGGAGGGCCCCGGGCTCTACGACGAGGCCCGGGTGCCGATCGAGGGCTTCTACTCGGCCCGTGAGCAGCAACCGAACGGCCAACGGCGACAGCGCGCCGGTTCGGGCGGAGTTATCGCCGTCCGCCGTCCGGATGCGGGTGGCCCATCTCTCGATCAGGACTGAGCGGGCGGGGTCCGGGTGTGAGTAGTTGCGGTACAGAAAGTGCCGCTGAGATTGATCATGGTCCGGCCGGAGTCGGGGTGAGAGGGTCGTCCGGTCGCCGGATGCGGCCTCGGCGGGGGCGGGGAGCAGTGGGCGGGAGGCCGTCCGCGCCTGATCAGTGATGACGACATCGCGTTCATCGTCACGACGGCCTTGATCTAGAGGTCGATGACGACCTTGCCGTGCACGTGCCGGCCGTGGAGCTCGGCCGCGCGGCGGATCTGCTCGACCGGGAAGCTCGCCGCGATAGGCACCCGTAGTTGGCCCGCCGCGACCAGGCGGGCGACCTCTTCCAGGGCGCCGAGAGCCGCGTTCGCGCCGTTGGCCGTCGACACGCCGTCGACTTGCGCGGCGATGGTGCAGATGCGGCCGTCCGGGACGCCGAGTTCCCTTGCGGCGTGCACTGTCTCCGTCCCGTGCAGGTCGATGGCGGCGGTGACACCGCAGGGAGCGAGGGCTCGGACCCGGTCGGCCAGGCCGTCACCGTAGGCGACCGGCTCGGCTCCGAGATCGCGCAGGAAATCGGACGATGTCGCCGATCCTGTCCCGATCACGCGCGCTCCTGCGATCCGGGCCAGCTGGACAGCGAACACCCCGACCCCGCCCGCCGCGCCGCCGATCAGCACTGTGTCGTTCAGGCCGGGGTCGACCACGGCGAGGGCGGCGGATGCCGTGCGGCCGGCGATCGCGAGGGTGGCGGCGGTGCGGTCGTCGACGCCGTCGGGGGTGTGATGGGCCTCGTTCGCCGCGATCCCCCCGGCCGGGTCGATCACCACGAAGTCGGCGACCGCGCGTGACAGGGCGCCCCCGAACACCCGGTCGCCAGGTGCGAAGCCGGTCACCCCGTCACCGACCTGGTCGACCACTCCCGCGTAGTCGGTCCCGAACCCGGCCGGGAGGCTCAAGCCGAACCGGGCGGCGGTGTCCGCGTCGGCGGTCATGATCCAGTCCATCGGGTTCAGACCGGCGGCAGTGACCCGCACACGGACCTGTCCCGGGCGGCCTGCGGCGCGGGAATCTCACGGATGTCCAGGACTTCGGGGCCGCCGAACGAATCGAGCCGGACCGCCCTGCTCCTGCCCGTCGGCGGTTGATCGCTCTGTTCCTGCATATACGCTCTACCGGCACTTCCTGACCCGCGAGTCGCTGGTCGATGCGGTCTACCGGGACCAGGTCGTGCGGCTGACGACCGGCGCCCGCGAGCTGCTCGGCCAGTTGCCCCCGGCTGCGGCGATGCGGCGCTGGATGGACTTGTTCGGGGACTGGATCGCGACCAAGAACGGCATGCTCGATACGCTGCTTGCGATGATCGAGTCGGGCGAGATCGCCCATGCACAGACCCGGACCGAGCTACTGACGGCCATCACCACGATTCTCGACGCTGGCCGTGCGGCGGGCGACCTCCGCTCCGACGTCACCGCCGAAGACATCGCCGCCTCCCTCATCGGCATCTTTACCGTGGCCCCCCGGCCCAAGCATGAAGCCAAGGCCAGTCGCCTGCTGAACCTCCTGATGGACGGCCTCCGGCCCGCCGCCCGGCCGGCCTAAGCCCGGATCGAGGCGGCCAGTGCTAGCCGACCAAGATCAATCTCAGCGACACTTTCTGTACCGCAACTACTCATACCCGGGGTCCTTGGGTCGGGCAGCAGGTCGGCCAGTGCGGTGCGCACGGCGACTCGGCTCACCCCGTGCTCACGCGCGAGACCCGCGGTCGAGGCGCCCTGGTCACGGAAAGCCGCCCGCACTTCTTCGAGCTGCTCTCCGGTGAGTGTGGGTGGCCGGCCGCGGTAGCGGCCTTCGGCTTCGGCCGCGGCGATCATTCGGCGGTCAGTTCGTTTTGCAGGTCGCGCTGGAACTGGCCGACGGCGGTGATCACGTTGATCAGCCGGCTGCGGTAGGCCAACACGTCCGGCAGCATCGCATCGCCCCAAGGACCGCGGCGCCCTCGGCGTTCGCGCCGAACTCGATCACCTTCGGCAGCAGTTTCAAAAAACCCGACACCGTGGTGTACCGGCCGACCAGCTCGCCCCACCAGTCGCCGGGCTCGGCCGCATCCGCCGGCGGCACACTGGAGTTCACCGTGGCCAGCGCCGCCCGAAGCTCCGCGCAGGACACGATCGCCTCGATCGCCTCCCACACCTCCGCCGCCCTCGGCTCCTCCTCCTGCCCGCCCCAGGAATCGGAGTCAAACAGCGCCTCCACCGCCACCGCCAGCCGGGCCGAAGCCTGGCGAGCTTGGGGTGCGCGCGGATCTTCTCCCTGTTCGCCGCCGTCTGCGCCTTGTTCAACAGTTCGGTGGCCATCAGCAGGTCGAGCAGTTCGAGGGTGCCGTCGACCGACTTGGCCTCCAGGTGCCGGACCGTGGCCAGCAGCGTCGCCAGCCGCCGACCGTCTGGATGGCGGCGGATCGGTGAGGCGTCCGCCCGCATCCCGTACTTGGCCAGGTCCGCCAGCCGGCGAGGCGGCACCAGCGTTGGCCGTTCGGTTGCTGCTCACGGGCCTACTCCTGATCGCGTCCCGGCGCGGCACGGGCCGCGTCGAGGCCGTTGTTCCCGAGTCACGGCGATGCGTCATTCGGCGGGAGGGCACTCTTAGGATCGAGTAGTGCTGAAACCCGACTACCCGATCCTCACCGAGCGTCTTCATCTGCGCCCCTACACCCTCGACGACTTCGACGCCCTCTATGACATCCACTCGCGGCCGGAGGTGGCGCGCTACCTGTACTGGGACGCCCGCGACCGCGACGAGGTCCGCGAGGCCCTGGAGAAGAAGATCCGCTCGTCGATGCTCGCCGACGAGGGCGACGCGCTGCAGCTGGCGGTGGTCTCTCCGGAGACCGGCGCGCTCGTCGGGGACGTCGTGCTGTTCTGGACCAGCCGCGAGCACCGCCAGGGCGAGGTCGGCTACATCTTCCACCCCGACCACGGTGGCCGCGGTTACGCGACCGAGGCCGCCGTGGTGATGCTGCGCCTGGGGTTCGAGGGCTTGGGTCTGCACCGCGTGGTGGGCCGCCTCGATGGCCGCAACACCGCCTCGGCGCGTGTCCTCGAGCGCCTCGGCATGCGCCGCGAGGCGCACCTGGTGCAGAACGAGATGGTCAAGGGCGAGTGGACCGACGAGGTGATCTACGCGATGCTCGAGGACGAGTGGCGGGCCCGCCAGGCCGGGTAGACGCAGGATCCCCCGCGCAGGCCGCCGGGGGACGCCGGTTTCAGGCGATGCCGGGCAGGAGCGCGGCGGACCAGCTGAAGTTCGTGGAGTTCAACGGTTCCCCGGTCAGGGGGTCGTAGTTCTCCATGATCGGGCGGTCGCCGAGCAGACCGTCGGCCGACCGCCACAGCCGGTCCGCGGCGGACGCGGCGTCCGTGCCGTAGCCGTACCGGCGCAGGCCGGCCAGCGCGAAGTACGCCTGGTCCAGCCACACCGGACCGCGCCAGTACTCCTTCGCGTCGAAGTACGGTGAGCTCTTGGCGACCGTCGGGAAGGGCACCTTCGTGGCGAACTCCGCGGGGTCGGTCAGCCTGGCCCGGACCCGCGTGGCCTCGCCGCCGTCGGCGACCCCGGCCCACAGCGGAATCGCGCCCTCGATGCCCCGGCCCCGCTCCACCAGCCGCCGGCCGGTGGCCAGATCGGTGTCGTAGAAGAAACCGGTCGCCGGGTCGTACATCTTGGTCCGGATCGCCGCGGCGAGCGTCCGGGCCTGCGCGGTGTAGCGGGCGGCGTCGTCGCGGTGCCCGAGCCGTGCCGCGATGGCCGCCAGGTAGCGCTTCTCGGCGACGAGGTAGGAGTTGAGGTCGACCGACTCCTGGTTCAGCGAGTAGCCGGCCAGCCCGGCCGTTCGCGTCGCGGTTCTCCACGACGGTGGTGCCGAGCGCGGCGTCGAAGCGCGGGGCGTTGTCCATGCCGCTCTCCCACGCCGCCGCCTGCCGCCGTTCCTCGGGGCTGTCGTTGGCCGGGTCGACCGTGGCGCCGTATTCGGCCAGGCCGTCGTGGTCGTGGTCCCGGTCGCGGTACCACCAGTCGTGGTAGGCGACCAGTTTCGGATACATCTCCTTCAAGAACGCGGTGTCGCCGTTCGCCCGGTAGACCTGCCAGACCGCCCAGGCGGCCAGCGGCGGCTTGGAGTTGCGCTCGTTCCAGTTGCCGCCGCCGCGCGCCGGGTCGTTGTAGAAGAGGCAGTCGGGGATCATCCCGGCGTCCTGCGGGCGGGTGGGCGAGTCGGGGCGGACCTGGTAGTCGAACATCGACTTGATCTGCGACTCGGCCAGCGCGGGGGCGAAGCGTGCGACGCCGACCGCCTGCTTCCAGGTGTCCCACGCCCAGAACCCGCCGGTGAACCACTTGTAGGAGATGGACGGGGTGATGCCGTCGTGCTTCAGCATGCCGGCCGCGCCTCGCCAGTTGGTGATCAGCGTCTCGACCGACTTGACCACCGCCGGGCGCCGTTCGGCGGGCACGCCCCGCGTCGCGGCCGTCACGTAGCCGCGCCAGCGCGCGTCGTCCTGGGCGATGGCCCGCTCCGGCCGGCGCAGCAGGTCGCGGACGGCCGCCGCCTCCCGGCTTCGCTCGGCGGCGGTGAAGGTGTAGGTCTCGGTCCAGGTCAGCGCGGTGGTGCGGCGCGGCGCGACGGTGCGCGGGCGGGCCAGCTCGGTGACGTAGGAGTCGCCGGTGACGGTGGTGCGGACCGGCTCGGCGTGCGTGACCTCGAACCGTTCGGTGCCGTCGGTGAGGTAGTCCCACGTCCGCCGGACACGGGCGAAGTCGACGGCGACGCCCTGACCGGTGGCGTGCAGCGACGGGGCGCTGCGCATCGGCTCGGCGTCCGGCCGCAGCAGGGCACCGGTCCAGCCGACCTCCAGCGTGCGCGCGGCGGCGCCGGTGTTCTCCAGGTACGCGCGCACCAGCGCACTGCGGTCGCTGCCGAAGCGCAACTCCAGGGTGAGACGCAGCCCGGGCAGGTCGTACGACTGGCGCAGCAGGCCGGGCAGTGCGGTCAGCACCGGCTTCTTCGCGGCGGCCAGGTCGATGTCCCGGCCGTTCTCCCGCAGCCGGAGGCGGGAGAACGCCTTGCTCAGCCACCAGGGGTACTCCTGGGCGATGTACATCGGCCCGGTGAAGCCGCCGTAGGTGGACGGGTCCTTCGGCAGCGCGTAGGCGTGCCACGCGCCCCGGTCGGCGAACACGTTGATGTCGTTGACGTCGGCGGGCAGGGCGTTCGAGGGGACGCCGTGCAGGTCGAGCACGTCGGCGTATCCGGCCGGTGGCGGCGCGGCGTACGCGGCGGGAAGGGCGGTGACGACGAGGGCCGAGCCGAGCGAGAACCCGGCCAGGGCATGCAGCGATCGACGCATGATCACCTTTCGTGGGGAGAGGAGCGGCCGTCAGCGGGCCGTCTTGAGCACCGCCGCCCCGAGCGGGGGCAGCCGGAGCGTGCCCCGCACAGCGGTGCCGGTCAGCAGCTCGATCCCGTCGGGCACGGGCAGTTCCGTCTCCGTGCCGGCGTGGTTGAGCAGGAAGAGGTAGGAGACGTCCGGGCCGTCGCGGCGGGTGACCTCCACGCCGTCCGGGGCCTCCAGTACGGGCCTTACGCCCGCGTCGGCGAAGGCGGTGTCGAGGACGATGCCGACGTCCGCGCCGAGATGGCAGCCGAGGTACCAGGCGTGGCCCGAGCCGTAGGCGTTGCGGGTGACCGCCGGGCGGCCGGCCAACGGGCCGGAGGCGTACGCCCCGACGACCTCGGCCGTCGTCGCGGTCAGCCACTCGCTCCACAACGTCGCCGGCACGACACGGTCGCCGAGCGCGACCCCGGCCGTCTCCCCGTCGGCGATCGGCCAGAACTCCTCGACGGCCACGCCGAGCACGTCGCGCAGCGGGCCGGGGCAGCCGCCGTCGTGGATGTGGTCGTGTTCGTCGGCCACGCCGCTGAAGCAGCCGCAGACCAGCCGGCCGCCGTCCTCGACGTAGGCGGCCAGCCACCGCGCGGTCTCCTCGGTCACCAGGTAGAGGTTGGGGGCCAGAACGACGCGGTAGCCGTCCAGCGGTGCCCCCGGCGGCACGAAGGCGACGGTCACGTTGCGGGCATGGACCGGGGCGTACCACGACGCGGTCAGCTCGCGCAGCCGCAGCCGGGCCGAGGGGTGCTCGTCGAGTTCGAGGGCCCACCAGGAGTCCCAGTCCAAGGCGATGGCGACGTCGGCGGTCAGCCGGGTGCCCGCGACCTCGCCGAGACGGGACAGCTCCCGGCCGAGCCGTACGGTGCCGGCCCAGCGCGGCGACGCGACGCCCCGGTGCGGCAGCAGCGCGCTGTGGAACTTCTCCGCGCCCGCCCGCGACGCCCGCCACTGGAAGTGCAGGACGCCGTCGGCGCCGCGCGCGACGGTCTGCAGCGACCACAGGCGTTGCAGCGCCGGGGTCTTCGGGACGTTCACCGGCCGCCAGCTGACCGCCGACGGTGCCTGCTCCATCAGCAGCCACGGCCGTCCGCCCTTGAGCGAGCGCATCAGGTCGTAGTTGAGCGCCGCGCCGACGTGCGCCGCCGGGTCGGCCGGGTCGGGGTAGGCGTCGTCGGACACGAGGTCCTCCTGTGCCGCCCACGCCCAGTAGTCCAGTGCCTTGAACATCGACATGAAGTTCGTGGTCACCGGTATGTCGCCGCGGACCTCGTCCAGCACCGCCTTCTCCGCCCGGTAGCAGGCGAGCAGCGCGTCGGAGCAGAACCGCCGCCAGTCCAGCACCTGGGTCGGGTTGACCGGGCCGGGTGCGGCGCGCGGCGGCTCGATCTCCTCCCACGCGCCGTACTGCTGGGACCAGAAGTCGGTGCCCCACGCGGCGTTCAGCGCCGCCAGGCCGGTGTACCGCTCCCGCAGCCAGCGCCGGAAGTCGGCGGCCGAGACGGGGCAGAAGCACTCGGTCACGTGGTCGCCGTACTCGTTGTGGACGTGCCACAGCGCGAGCGCGGGATGGTCGTGGTACCGCTCGGCGATCGCCCGCGCGAGACGTACGGCGGCCCGCCGGTAGACCGGTGAGGACGGGCAGTAGTGCTGCCGCGAGCCGAATTCCAGGCGAACGCCCTCGGCGGTGACCGGCAGGATCTCCGGGTGCGCGCGGACCAGCCACGCGGGCGGCGACGCGGTCGCGGTGGCCAGGTCGACGCCGATGTCATGCCCGGCGAGCAGGTCCAGCAGCCGGTCGAACCAGCCGAAGTCCCAGCTGCCGGGTCCGGGCTGCAGCCGTGCCCAGGAGAACACCCCGACGGTGACGAGGTTGACGCCGGCCTCCTGCATCAGCCGGACGTCCTGCTCCCACGCCTCCTCCGGCCACTGTTCGGGGTTGTAGTCGCCGCCGTACAGCAGGCCCGGGATCCGGGTCAGGCGGTCGTTCGTCCGCGTCATCCCTTGACCGCCCCTCCGAGCAGCCCGGACACGAACTGCTTCTGGAACACGAAGAAGACGAGCATCAGCGGCAGCGTCGCCAGGAACGAGCCGAGGATCAGCCCGGAGTAGTCGACGTGGCTCTGCCCGACGAGGGTGTACAGCGCGACCGGCGCCGTGTACTTGTCCTCGGTGTTGAGCATCAGCAGCGGCCACAGGAAGGCGTTCCACTGGCTCATGAAGGTGAAGATGGCCAGGGCGCCGAGCTGCGGGCGCACCACCGGCAGCACGACCCGGTAGAAGATCCGCAGGTCACCGGCACCGTCCATGCGGGCCGACTCGATGAGCTCGTCGGGGAAGTCCAGGAACGCCTGGCGCATCAGGAAGATACCGAAGGAGTTGGCCAGGAACGGGATGATGACGGCCTGGTAGGTGTCGATCCAGCCGAGGTTCGACATCATCTGGAACAGCGGCACGAGCAGCACCTGGAACGGGATCATCATGGTCGCCAGCACCAGGCCGAGGAGCAGCCCGCGGCCGCGGAAGCGGTACTTCGCCAGGCCGTACCCGCACATCGCGGAGATCAGCGAGCTGAGCACGGTGTAGACGACCGCGATGCCCAGACTGTTGGCCATCACGCGGGTGAAGCCGATGGAGTGCTGCAGCGACACGAGGTTGTGCAGCAGCCGCCCGCCCGGCAGGAACGGCGGCGGTGAGCGGAACAGCTCGGCGTTGTCCCGGGTGGAGGCCACCACCATCCAGTAGAACGGGATGACGCTGACCACCGCGCCGGCGGTGAGGAACAGGTAGCCGGCCACGCGGCCGAGCAGACGCGGGCGCAGGGTCCGGGTCGGGCTGGTCATCGGCGCGACCGGTCCTTTCCAAGGAAGCGGAACTGGACGAAGGAGATCAGCCCGATCAGCAGGACGACGACCCAGGCGATGGCGGCCGCGTAGCCGAAGTCGAGCTGCTCGAAGCCGACCTTGTACAGGTAGAGGACGGGCGTCATCGTGGCGTTGCCCGGTCCGCCCTTGGTCAGCACGTAGTTCTCGTCGAAGAGCTGCAGGGTGCCGATAGTCGAGGTGACCGAGCAGAAGAGGATCACCGGCCGCAGTTGCGGGACGATCACCCGGGTGAACGTCGTGAACGCGCCCGCGCCGTCGATGGCCGCCGCCTCGTACTGCTCGCGGCCGATGCCCTGCAGCCCGGCCAGCAGGATGATCGCGTTGTATCCGGTCCACCGCCAGGTGATCGAGCCGATCAGCGCGACCCGGGCCCAGCCGGGGCTGTTCAGCCAGTCCGCCCCGGGCAGGCCGACGGCGTGCAGCGTCTGGTTCACCATGCCGCCGTCGGTCTTCAGCAGCACCCGGAACACCACCGAGTAGGCCACCAGCATGGTCACGGCCGGCAGGAAGTAGACGACGCGCCACGTCGACCGGAACCGCAGCCACGACCGGTTCAGCCCGTACGCCAGCAGCAGACCCAAGCCGATCATGATGGGCACCTGCACGATGAGGATCAGCCCGGTGTTGCGCAGTGACGCCCAGAACACCGGGTCGTGCAGCATCCGCCGGTACTGGGCGAGCCCGACCCACGTCTGTACGCCGTCGCGGTCGGCGGTGAAGCTCTGGTAGACGCTCGCCAGCAGCGGATAGGCGAAGAACAGGACGAACAGCGCGGCTGCCGGCCCGGCGAAGATCCACGGAGTGATGCGTGGCAGGCCGCGCCGTCCTCGGCCCCGTCCGGGCCGTGGCCCGGCCGGGGCCGGAGCGCGCACGGCCTCTCGTGTCACGTCGACGGTCACGGCGTTACGCCACCGGTCGGCCGGTCGCGGCGGCGATCTGCCGGGCCGCCGAGTTCAGGGCCTTCTGCGGATCGTCGTGGTGCAGCACGATGCCGGAGATGGTGCCGTTGACGATGTCGGCCGCCTTCGACCCGTCCTTGGTGTACTCCACCGGCGGCACGGTCTTCTCCAGGTCGGCGAAGGTCTTGAAGACCGGCCGGCCTCCGTAGTAGTCCTGCGGGCCGCTGACGTACGGGTCGTTCAGCGCGGGCAGGAAGGCCGGGAAGAGTCCCTCGTTCTTCAGCATGGACGCCTGGTTGGCGCTGTCGGCCAGCGCGAACTCGACGAACGCCCACGCCGCCTGGGGGTTCTTGGTCTGGCCGGCGACCGCGAGGGTCGAGCCGCCGTCGTTGGACGTGCGCACGCCGCCGGGATCGAAGGCGGGCAGCGGGACGACGCCGAACTTCCCCTTGAGCTCCTTCATCTCGTCGGTGAGCGTGCCCGACCACCACACGGCGTACGGGGTGGTGGCGACCTTGCCGGACTTGGTGGCCGCGACCAGGCCGTCCCAGCCCTTCTCGAAGTCGATCAGGCCCTTGTCGGCGAGGGTCTTCAGCAGCGTCGCGGCGCGGACGGCCTGCTGGTCGGCCACGACGACCTTGCCGTCCTTGAAATACCGCTGGCCCTGCTGCTGGAGCATCATCGGGAACGTGCTGTCCTCGGCGGGGTCCATCACGAGCAGCTTCTTGCCGGTCTTCGCCTTGATCTGCTCGCCGGCGCGCACGTAGTCGTCCCAGGTCTGGATGGAGGCCGGGTCGACGCCGGCCTGCTGGAACAGGTCCGTGCGGTAGAACAGCGCGCAGGGGCCGCTGTCCCACGGCAGTGCGAACACCCGGCCTTGCTGGTCGGTGACGTTCGCCCAGGTCGCGGGGGCGAAACTCGACTTGTAGCGACCGGCCAGGGACGTCAGGTCGTACAGCCCGCGCGGGAAGTTGCCGATGTAGCTGGGCAGCTTGTCGCCCTCGACGGTGAGCACGTCGGGGAGGCCCTGACCGGACCGCATGCCGACGGTGATCTTGTCGTAGGCGTTGTCGTAGCCGATGTCGACGACCTTGACCTTGACGCCGGGGTGACGCTGCTCGAAGGCGGGCGCGAGCCGTTTGAGCGCCTTGGCGGCGACGTCCCACGACCACACCGTGACCTCGCCCTTGAGCGCGGCGGCCGAGCCCGACTTCAGCGCGGGGCCCGGCTTGCGGGGCGCCCCTCCGGTGGCGCAGCCGCTCACCGTGAGCAGTGCCGACATCACGCCGGCGAATCCGGCGGTCAACACTGACCGCCGTTTCAGGCTCGTCGCCATCTTGCCTCCCAGGACTGGTATGAAGAATGCTGTATACAGCACACTGCATCATGTGCTTTCGTCAAGAGGGTGCGACGAGAAACTCGAAAGCGAGGGCGCCTGTGAGCGTTCATCCGTACATCCCCAACTCCGTGCCGGCGATCAAAGAGGCGATGCTGGCGGCGGTCGGGGCGGCGAGCACTGAGGAGTTCTACGCCGACGTGCCCGAGAGCATCCGGCTGCGCCGCCCCTTGGACCTGCCCGCCCCGCTGCGTTCGGAGGCGGAGCTGGTCCGGCACGTCGGCGCCCTGCTCGCCCGCAACACCGGCACCCACGAGGCGCTCAGCTTCCTCGGCGCCGGCTGCTACCGGCACCACGTGCCGGCGGTGGTCGACGAGGTGATCAACCGCAGTGAGTTCCTCACCGCCTACGCGGGCGAGCCGTACGAGGACCACGGCCGTTTCCAGGCGCTGTGGGAGTACCAGTCGCTGATGGGCGAGCTGCTGGAGATGGACGTCGTCAACGTGCCGGCCTACGACGGCTTCCAGGCGTCCGCGACCGCGCTGCGGATGGCGGGCCGGATCACCGGGCGCCGCCGCCTGCTGCTCGTCACCGCCCCCGACCCGGACAAGCTCTCCAAGATCGACGACTACGTGCGTCCCGTGCACGACGTGGTCGTCGTCCCCGTCGGCGCCGGCGGCCGCGCCGACCTGGACGCCGTGCGCGCGGAGCTGGCGGCCGGCGACGTCGCGGCGGTGTACGCCGAGGCGCCCTCCTTTCTCGGCATCGTCGACCCCGCGCTACCGGAACTGGGCCGCCTGGCGCACGACGCCGGCGCGCTGTACGTCGTCGGATGCAACCCGATCTCCCTCGGCGTCGTCGCGCCGCCCGCCGCGTACGGCGCCGACATCGCCTGCGGCGACATCCAGCCGCTCGGGCTGCACCTGGCCTACGGCGGCCTGAACGGCGGGTTCATCGCCACGCACGACGAGGAGCGGTTCGTCGCCGAGTTCCCCTCCCGGCTGTTCGGCCTGGCGCCCACCGCCGTCGAGGGCGAGTACGGCTTCGGCGACGTGGCCTACGAACGGACCTCCTTCGCGCTCCGCGAGGAGGGCAAGGAGTGGGTGGGCACCGCCGCCGCGCTCAACGGCATCACCGCCGGGGTGTACCTCGCGCTCATGGGCCCGCAGGGCATGCGCGAGATCGGCCAGACGATCATGGCGAACACGCGGTACGCGATCCGCCGGCTGGCCGAGGTGCCCGGCGTCGAGGTGCCGTACGCCGACGCGCCGCACTTCGCCGACTTCACCGTCCGCTTCGCCGGGGCGCGGACGGCCGCCGAGGTGGGCGACGCGCTGCTGGAACGCGGCATCTTCGGCGGCCGTGTCCTGTCGCCCACCGACGCCCTGTACTGCGTCACCGAGGTTCACGGCAAAGACGACATCGACCGCCTGGCCACCGCCCTGCAGGAGATCTCCAAGTGAACACCGACCACGCCACCGTGACCGCCGCCGACGCGAAAATCGGCCCGAAGCCGCCGCTGCGCCGCTTCCATCAGGCCCGCTGGGACGAGCCGCTGCTGTTCGAGCTGAGCAGCCCCGGCGAGCGCGGCGTGCTGGTGCCCGAGCCGGAGGTTCCCCTCGACGACAGCCTGCCCGAGGGGCTGCGCCGGGTGGCCGCACCTGCCCTGCCGGAGCTGTCCCAGCTGCACGTGCTCCGGCACTACCTGCGGCTGTCGCAGGAGAACCTCGGCGTCGACCTGAACATCGACGTCGGCCAGGGCACCTGCACGATGAAGTACAGCCCGAAGGTCAACGACCGGTTCGTCCGCGACCCGAGGCTCGCCGACCTGCACCCGCTGCAGGACGAGCGGACCGTGCAGGGCGTGCTGGAGATCATCTACCGGCTGGAGCGGCTGCTGCGGGAGATCTCCGGCATGGACCGGGTCTCGCTGCAGCCGGGCGCCGGCTCGGCGGCGATCTACACGAACGTCGCGATGATCCGGGCGTACTTCGCGGCCCGCGGCGAACTCGAGCAGCGGGACGAGGTGATCACCACGATCTTCTCCCACCCGTCGAACGCCGCCTGCGCCAAGACCGCCGGGTTCAAGGTGATCACGCTGTACCCGGACGCCGACGGCTACCCCGACATCGAAGCGCTGAAAGCCGCCGTCGGCCCCCGCACGGCGGCCCTGCTGATCACCAACCCGGAGGACACCGGGATCTTCAATCCGCGGATCGAGGAGTTCGTCAGGATCGTCCACGACGCGGGCGGCCTGTGCGCCTACGACCAGGCCAACGCCAACGGCATCCTCGGCATCACCCGGGCCCGCGACGCCGGCTTCGACCTGTGTCATTTCAACCTGCACAAGACGTTCTCGACGCCGCACGCCTGCGGCGGGCCGGCGGCGGGCGCCTGCGGTGTGAGCGAGGCGCTGGCGCCGTTCCTGCCCACGCCGACCGTGGAGTTCGACGGCACTCGCTACCACCTCGACGACGACCGGCCCGAGTCGGTCGGCAAGATCCGGCCGTTCTACGGCGTGGTCCCGAACCTGGTCCGCGCCTACGCCTGGATCATGTCGCTCGGCGCGGAGGGTCTGCGGGAGGCCGCCGAGGTCGCCGTGCTGAACAACAACTACCTGATGAAGAAGGTCCTGGAGATCCGCGGCGCGTCCGCGCCGTACGCGGCGGGCCGGCGGCGGATCGAGCAGGTCCGCTACAGCTGGGCGGAACTGGCCGAGGAGACCGGCGTGCACACCGAGGACATCGGCTACCGCACCGCCGACTTCGGCACGCACTACTGGACCAGCCACCACCCGTTCGTGGTGCCGGAGCCGATGACGCTCGAGCCCACCGAGTCCTATTCGAAGGCGGACCTGGACGAGTACGCGGCGATCCTGGCCGAGGTCGCCCGCGAGGCGTACGAGGAGCCGGAGACCGTGCGGACCGCTCCGCACAACTCGACCGTGCACCGCGTCCGGGAGGACACGCTGGACGACCCGGAGACCTGGGCGGTCACCTGGCGCGCCTACCGGCGGAAGATCCTGGGCGAATGAGGTTCGGGCTGGTCGTCAACCCGGTCGCCGGGCTCGGCGGCCGGGTCGGCCTCAAGGGCAGCGACGGCGTGGACGTTCAGGAGCGGGCCCGCGCCCTGGGCGCGACGCCCCGGGCGGGCGAGCGGGCCGCCCTCGCGCTGGCCGAGCTGCGCTCGCGGCTCGGTGCCGGCCTGACCGTCCGGACCGCCGCGGGCGCGATGGGCGCCGACGCGGTGACCGCGGCCGGGCTTCGGCCCGAGGTCGCGTACGGGCCGGGCTTCCCCACCACGGCGGCCGACACCAAGGCGGCGGCCGCCGTCCTGGCCGGCGAGGTGGACCTCCTGTTGTTCGCGGGGGGCGACGGCACGGCCCGCGACGTCCTGGACGCGGTCGGCGCGTCGGTGCCGGTCCTCGGCGTGCCGACCGGCGTGAAGATGCACTCGGCGGTGTTCGGTGTCGGCCCGCGTGCCGCCGGCGAGGCGGCCGCTTTGATGGCGGCCGGTGGCACGGCGCTTCGCGACGCCGAGGTGATGGACCTGGACGAGGACGCGGTGCGCGAGGGCCGCGTCTCGGCCCGGCTGTACGGCCACCTGCGGGTGCCGGACGTCCCGGTCCGGATCCAGCAGCGCAAGGTGGGCGGCTCGGTCACCTCGCCGGCGTCCGTCGTCGGGATCGCCGCCGAGCTGCGCCGGCGGCTCGGCCCCGGCGAGCCGCTCGTGCTCGGCCCGGGCGGCACGATGCGCGCCGTCGCCGCCGCGCTCGGCGCCGACGTGCCCGTCATGGGGGTGAACGTGCTGGACCGGGACGGGCGGTTCGTCATCGCGGACGTCTCGGCGGCGAGACTGGAGGAGCTCGTCCGGGCGACGCCCGCGTGGGTGGCCGTGACGCCGATCGGCGGGCAGGGCTTCCTGCTCGGCCGGGGCAACCAGCAGATCTCCCCCGCCGTGCTGCGCGCAGTCGGGGTGGACCGCCTGCTGGTCGTGGCGACCGAGGCCAAGCTCGCCGCCCTGGGTGGCCGGCCCCTGCTCGTCGACACCGGCGATGAGGACCTGGATCGCGAGCTCACGGGCCACCGGCCCGTGCTGACGGGGCACGGGCGCTCCGCCATGTACCCCATCCGTTGAGGAAGGACCTGAAGAATGATCGATCTTGCGGGCAAGCGGGCCGTCGTGACCGGTGCCGCGTCGGGCATCGGCCGGGCCACGGCCGAGCTGCTGGCCGAGCTCGGCGCCGTCGTCGTGCTGGCCGACGTGGACGAGACGGCCGGGGCGGAGGCGGAGAAGGCCGTCATCGCGGCCGGCGGCCGGGCGGTGTTCGTCCGCTGCGACGTGTCCGACGCGGCCGACTGCGAGCGCGTCATCGCGACCGCCCGGGACACCTTCGGCGGCGTCGACGTGCTGTTCAACAACGCCGGGATCATCCGGCGCTCCACCGTGTGCGGGATCACCGAGGACGACTGGGACCGGGTGATGGCCGTGAACGTCAAGTCGATCATGCTGTTGAGCCGGCACGCGATCCCGCTGATGGAGGCCGCCGGCGGCGGAAGCATCATCAACACGGGCTCGGGTTGGGGCATCAGGGGCGGCGCGGACGCCGTATCGTACTGCGCGTCCAAAGGCGCGGTCGTGAACATGACACGCGCGATGGCCATCGACCACGGTCCGGCGAACATCCGGGTCAACTGCGTCTGCCCGGGCGACACCGCCACCGGCATGCTCGCCGAGGAGGCGCGGCAGCTCGGCGGCTCGCTGGAGGCCTTCTACGAGGAGGCCGCCGACCGTCCGCTCGGCCGGATCGGCACGCCCGGCGACATCGCGCGGACCGTGGCGTTCCTGGCGAGCGACGCCGCGTCGTTCGTCAGCGGCGCGGTCATCGCCGTCGACGGGGCCGGAACCGCCTGACCGCTGGACCTGATCGCCGGCCCCCGGAGAAGGGATGATAACCAGATGCCGATCGAGCGCCGTCCGTTGCGCGAACAGATCAAGGACGAGATCCTCGACCGACTGGGGCGGGGTGAGTTCGACCCCGACCAGCCGATCAACGAGACCGTCCTGGCGACGGATCTGGGGGTGAGCCGCACCCCGCTGCGGGAGGCGCTGATCGGCCTGGAACGCGAGGGCGTCATCGTCAGCGAACGCGGCCGCGGGTTCCGGTTCGCCCCGATGAGCGCGCAGGAGTTCCGCGACCTGACCACGATCGTGGCGAGCATGGAGTCCCTGGCGTTGGAGCTGTCCGAGCCGGAGTTCCTCACCTCGATCGCGCCGCGCCTGCTGGAGGAGGCGCGGGCGTTCTCGGCGCCGGAGGCGGAGTACGCCGTGCTCGAGCGTTACGACGACGCCTGGCATGACCTGATGTTGTCCGGCTGCCCCAACGAGCGCCTGATGGACCTGATCACCTCCCTCAAGCTGACCATGCGCCGGTACGAACGCGTCATCATCGGCGACCAGCAGGTGCTGGAGCGGTCGGCGGAGGAACACGAGCGGATCGCCGAGTGCCTCCAGGCCGGCGACATCGACGGCGCGGTGGTCGCGCTGAAGGTCAACTGGAACAGCGGCATGGAGCGCATCCTCGAACGCCTCGACCCCTGACGCTCCGGGAGTCGGCCGACGCGGTCGGTCGGCCCCTCTGACGGTGGTTCTCCGGCCGAGGGGACAGGAAAACGAGTCGATCGCGCCGGCCCGCACAACGTACGATCACGGCCCGTGAGTAGCAGATTGCGCCGGTACGCGGCGGACAACGCGCAGATCGCCGCCGACGGCCGGTACACCATGCCCGACGGCACCGTCGTGGTCGTGGGCCCCGCGCTGGAGGCGGCGACGGCGGGCACGGTGAGTCACCCCGCCGACGAGCGGATAGCGCCCCCTCCCCCGCAGGGCGGGGACCGGACGCGCGTCGAGGTGACCGCCGAGGGCAGCCTGCAGGCGGCCCGGCGGCTCCACCTCACCGGCACCGGCCGGATCGCCGTGCTGAACTTCGCCTCGGCCCGCAACCCCGGCGGCGGCTACCTCGGCGGCGCCCGCGCACAGGAGGAGGACCTGTGCCGTCACTCCCTGCTGTATCCGTGCCTGCTGCGGGCCCCGGACTACTACGAGGCACACCGCGCCTCCACCGACCTGCTCTACAGCCACCGCGTCATCTGGTCGCCCGACGTTCCGGTGCACCGCGGCGACGACGGCGAGCTGCTGGCCGAGCCGTATCCGGTGTCGTTCCTGACCTGTCCCGCCCCCAACGCCGGTGAGGCGGTGCGCCGGGATCCGGCCGTACGGGACCGGCTCCCGCAGGTGCTGCACGAGCGGGCGCGGCGGGTGCTGGCCGTGGCCGCCCACCATGGCGCGCGCCGGCTGGTCCTGGGCGCGTGGGGGTGCGGGGTGTTCCGCAACGATCCGCAGCAGGTCGCCGAGGCGTTCCACGCGCATCTGACGGCGGGCGGGGAGTTCCACGCGGTGTTCGACCACGTGGTCTTCGCGGTCTGGGACCGTAAGCCGGACTCGGCCAACCGCGCGGCGTTCACCGCCCGTTTCGCGGCCGAGACACCGCATCCGGGCTGAGCGCCCCACGACCGCGGTCAGCGCCAGGACGGGTCGGCGTCGGCCGTCGAGTCCAGCGCAGTCAAGGCATCGGCCTCCCCGCGCGCCGCGCCCTGGCTGTGCCGCCTGTCACCAACGTCCCCGGGCAGCGCCCCTAGCGGCAGAAGGCGTCGGCCTGGCTCGGACCTCGGCCGGCGGCCGGTCGGCTACCCTCGCCGCGTGGAGTTGCGGCAGCTCAGGTACTTCTGCGCGGTCGCCGACGAGCGGCATCTGGGGCGCGCCGCCGAGCGGCTGGGCCTGCGCTCGCCGTCGGTGAGCGAGCAGATCCGCGCGCTCGAGCGCGAGCTCGGCACGCGGCTGTTCGACCGGACACCGGGCGGCATGTCGCTCACCCCGGCCGGTGACGCGCTGCTGCCGGAGGCGCGCCGCACCCTCGCCGCGGCCTCACGTGCCGCCCGTGTGGTCCGCGAGGCGGCGGCGCCGGTCCGCGCGTGCGTGATCGGCGTCCCGCCGGGGGTGCCGCCGGATCTGCCGAGCCGGCTCCGGGAGGCGGCCCGTGGTGCTCCGCTGCGGTTCGAGGACCTGCCCAGCGGCGACCAGCCGTCCCGCGTACGGAACGGGGAGCTGGACTGCTGCCTGCTCACGCTTCCCGCCGAGGACACCGGCGGGCTGGTCACCGCGGTGGTCCACGACGAGCCGCTCGGCGTGCTGATGGCCGCCGCGCACCCGCTCTCCGCCCGTACGGTGATCGACTGGGCGGATCTGGGCGGGCAGGAGCTGCTGTGGTTCCGGCGGGGCCTGGCACCCGGCTATCACGACGACGTCCTGGCGGCCTGTCATCGCGCGGGGTGGCGGCCACGGCCGCGGGTCGTACGGGCCCGCCGCGCCATCGTGCTGGCGGAGCTGACCTGCGGTGACCCGATCGTCGCGCTGCGACCGGCCTGGGATGACGGGCCCGGGCTCGTGTGGCGGCCGCTGGCCGCCGAGCCGCCGCGGCTGCGGTACGCCCTGGCGTGGCCAGGTGACGTCCCTCCCTCCGGCGGTGACGTGCCTCACTCCGGACCGGCCGACATCGCCCGCCGCCTGGCCCGTTAGGCGCCGCCTCATCCGCGTGAGGCGGCACCTCGTGGACGCCGCGCGCCGGCGTCGGTTTACCTGGCCGCATGTTCCTGCTGATGCTCAACTACCGCGATGGGGCCCTGGATCGGCTCGACCGGGTCCTGCCCGACCACTACGCGTACGTCGACCGGCACGTCGCGGCCGGCACCTTCCTGCTGACCGGTCGCCGGGTACCCCGCGTCGGAGGGGTCATCCTCGCTCGCGCCGCCTCTCGTACGGCGGTCGAGGAGATCATCGCCGAGGACCCGTTCCTGGAGACCGGCGCGGTCGCCTACGAGGTGATCGAGATCGAGCCGACCCGCTGGGCGCTGCCCGGCCTCGCTCCTTCAGACGGGCCGGGGCGTCACCAGGGGTAGGTCCCGCCGTTCTCGCTCAGGAACACACCCGTCGGGCCGTCGTCGGGCAGGGTGACCTGGCGGGCGATGTGGGCCCCGCCTTCCTCGGCGCTGATGTGACCGGTGTGGCCGTTCAGGTCGGTGGCGCAGAAGCCCGGGGACAGGGCGTTGACCCTGATGCCGGTCTCGCGCAGCGTGTTGGCGTAGATCAGGGTGATCGCGTTCAGGGCGGCCTTGGAGGAGTTGTAGGCGAGCAGGTTCGCGTACCGCCACAGCGGCGAGTCCGGGTCGGTGAGGAACGCGACGGTGCCCAGCCCGCTGGAGACGTTGCCGATGACGGCGTCCGGTGACCTGCGCAGCAGCGGCAGCATCGCGTTCGTGACGGCCACGACCCCGAACACGTTGGTCTCGTAGACCTCGCGCAGCGCCGCGACGGGCAGCTCGGCCGGCGGGTGCGGCCGGTCGCGGCTGATGCCGGCGTTGTTGATCAGGACGTCCAGCCGGTCGTAGGTGTCGGAGATGAACCGGGCCGCCGCCGCGATCGTCTCCGGGTCGGTCACGTCGAGGTGCACGAAGCGGGCGTCGAGGCCCTGCCCGGCCAGTTCGTCTGCGGCCGCGGTGCCGCGTCCGTGGTCGCGGGCGCCGAGCAGGACGGTGTGCCCGGCCCGTGCGAGCTCGCGTGCGGCGGCGAAGCCGATGCCCTTGTTCGCGCCGGTGATCAGAACGATCTTCTTGTGGTCCGTCATGGCCCTCACCCTGGCCGCCGGGCGATGCGGCCGGGAGAGCCTCGCCGAGGCTGGTATCAGCGGTCCCATGGTCGCGGCGTCGCAGGTAGGGCACGCTTGGGAGCGTGAGCGAACTCGACCGAGCGGAGTTGGCCGCGTTCCTGCGGCGCAGTCGCGCCCGGGTCCGCCCGGCCGACGTCGGGCTGGAGAGCGGGCCGCGCCGGCGCACTCCCGGCCTGCGCCGGCAGGAGGTCGCGCAGCTGGCCGGCATGTCGGTGGACTACTACATCCGCCTGGAGCAGGGCCGGGGCCCGCGGCCGTCGCGGCAGATCCTCGCCGCGATCGCCCGGGCGCTGCGGCTGTCCGACGACGAACGCGACCACCTGTACCACCTGGGCGGGGAGGTGCCCGGCCTGCCGCCGGGGCCGGTCCGCGACGTACGGCCCGGGGTGCTGCACCTGCTGGACCGGCTCGACGACACCCCGGCGTTGGTGTGCGACGCCACCTACGAGGTCCTGGCGTGGAACGCGATGGCGGCCGCCCTGCTGGGCGACTTCTCCCGCCTGCCTCCGGGCGAGCGCAACCTGATCTGGCGGTTCTTCACCGACCCTGAGGCCCGCGCCCGGCACGACGAGGAGGGCGCGCGGCGGTTCGCCCGGGAGTCGGTCGCCGATCTGCGCGCGGCGGCGGCCCGTTACCCCCGCGACGCGGGGATCCGCCGCCTGGTCGGGCGGCTCCGTGCGGCCAGCCCGGAGTTCGGCGGGCTGTGGGCCGAGCACGACGTCGAGGTCCGCCGCTCGGCGAGCAAGCGGCTGCGCCATCCCCTCGTCGGGTGGCTGGACCTGGACTGCGAGGCGTTGCACGACCCGCACCGCGATCAGTGGACGATCTTCTACACGGCCGCGCCGGGCACGCCGTCGCATGAGGCGCTGCGCCTGCTCAGAGTGGTCGGCACCCAGGACCTCAGCGTCCGGGAGGCCTGAGTCCCGTCGCGCTGAGGGACCAACGGCGCCCGCGGGTTCGGGTGACGGTATGGCCGGATCGAGCCGGACCCTTGCCTCGCGATCATTCATACTCTACAACGTGTAGTACTACTAGCTGTAGAGGATGTGCTGGGGATGCGGGTTCTCATCGTGGGGGCGGGGATCGCAGGGCTCGCGGCGGCCCGGGGACTGCTCGCCGCCGGGCATGCGGTCACCGTGCTCGAACGGGCGCCCGTCCCGCGCGACGGCGGCTGCGCGATCACGCTCTGGAACAACGGCATGGCGGTTCTGGGCGATCTCGGCGTACGGATCGACGGGGCGGGGCGGCGTATCGGCGCCGTCGACGTCCGGAGCGCCGGAGGGCGCCCGCTGATGGTGCTGGACGCCGAACGGCTGGAGGCCCGGCTGGGCGCTCCGACGATGGTGATCCCCCGCCGGTCGCTGCTCGCCCGGCTCGCCGAGGGACTGCCGGAGGACACCGTCCGGTTCGGCGCCCGCTTCGCCCGCCTCCACGACGACGGCCGGACCGTGCGGGTCGAGACCGAGGACGGCGCGGAGTACTCGGGCGACCTGGTCATCGGCGCGGACGGCAGACGCTCCCGGGTGCGCGCGGCGGTCTTCGGCTCCGGGCCGGGCACGGACGCGGCGCCGACCGGTGCGGCCACCTGGCAGGGCCTGATCCCGGAGCCCTTCGAGCTCGGCTCCCGCGCTCTGCTGTTCCTCGGACGCCAGGGCGACGTCGGGCTGAGCCCGGCGGGCGACGGCCTGCTGCAGTGGCTCATCGACGTCCCGTGGCGGCCCGGCGACGGCTCCGACCGCCCGGACCGCGCGCTCGCCGCGCTCCGGGCGCGGTTCGGGGCGTGGGCCTCCCCCGTCCCCGAGCTGCTGGAGGCCCTGTCGGAGAAGGACATCGAACTCTTCCCGCACCACCGGCACCGTGTTCCGCGCCGATGGGGGCACGGCCGGTGCGCCCTGATCGGCGACGCGGTGCACACGATGCCGCCCATCCTGGCGCAGGGCGCCGGCCAAGCGCTGGAAGACGTCGCGGCGCTGCTGCGCGGCCTCGCGGACGCCGACCCCGCGACAGGCGCCGGCCCGGATCCGGCCGCGGCGCTGCGCTCGTACGGGAAGAGCCGCCGGCGGCAGGCCAGGCTGGCCTCGGCGGCGGCCACCCGGAGCCTCGCGACCGCCGGGCCGCGGACCGTGTTGCAGAGCGAGACCGCGCTGCGTCTGACCGCGGCCATCCCTGACGCCCTGGCGACCTGGTCGTTCGGGAGGCTGATCCGAGGGGTCAGCGACCGGCTCTGAGCCGGTGGCGGGTCAGTTGAACATGGCGACCATGCTGTGGGGTGCGTCATCGCCGAACATGACCTGGTAGATGTCGTCGTCTCCGGCTTCGGCGGCTGCGCGCGTGAACATTGCCTGTTCGTACTCGGCGAGTGCGGCCTCCATGTCGTCGGGGTGCGCGGCGATGGCCTTGCCGAGTTCGGCGCCGTCCTGCATGGCCAGGTTGGCGCCTTCGCCGTTCGGCGGCATGAGGTGGGCGGCGTCGCCGAGCAGTGTCACCCCCGGCGCACGATCCCACCGGTGCCCGACCGGCAGTGTGAAGAGGCGGCGCAGGACCGGCGGGGTGTCGCTGTCGGTGATCAGGGCGGTGAGCTCGGGGGCCCAGCCGTCGAACTCCCCGACGACACGCGCGGTCACGGTCGCGGCATCGTTGAGATCGACATCGGCGAGCCAGTCCTGTGGCTTCAGCAGTTGCGTATACGTGTGAAGGGTCCCGCCGCTCTCCCGGTGAGCCAGGATCCCCTTGCCCGGCGCGAGCGCGAAGAGCGACCCGGCGCCGACCGCCTTCGCGGTGGCGGGATGGCGGGTGTCACCGTCGAACAGGAAGGTCTCGACGACCGCGAAGCCGACGTACTCGGGGGCGGCGTCGGAGAGCGACGGACGAACCCGCGACCACGCGCCGTCCGCGCCGACGAGCAGGCTCGTGACGACGGTGGTGCCGTCGGCGAAGCTCACTTCATGGCGGCCCTCGTCGAGGGCCCGCACGCCGCCGGCCTTGTGCCCCCACCGGACGGTGCCGTGCGGCAGCGAGTCGAGCAGTAGCCGCCGGAGCTCGCCGCGCGGCACCTCGGGACGCTCGCCTGTGCCGTCGTCGGGCCGGTCGAGCAGAACGGTCCCGTTCTGGTCGAGGACCCGATAGGACTCGCGGCCTTCCAGGATGAGCTCGCGAAACCCCTCGGTCAGGCCGGCCGCCTCGAGTGCCGGTTGGCCGTTCCAGGGGTGGATGTCGAGCAGCCCGCCCTGCGTGCGCGCCGTCGGGGAGGCCTCCGCCTCGTAGACCGTGGCCGGGATTCCGTGGACGTGCAGGACGCGGGCGAGCGTGAGGCCGCCGAGTCCGGCGCCGATGATCGTGACGGGAGTGCGCATCGTGGCTCCTTTGGGATCGAGGCCGCCCGGTGAACTCCGGCCGAGCACTCTGGTACGCCGTTCCAACATGGAACGGCGCTCCATGTTGGAACAGCGCTCCAGACATGTCAAGATGGCGGCATGGCAACGCGGACACGCCGGTCACAGCGGCGCACAGAGGCGCTCTCCCGCGAGCGCATCGTCGAGGCCGCCGTCGAGCTGCTCGACGCGGACGGCGAGGGCGGGCTGACGTTCCGGGCGCTGACCGAGCGCCTCGCGACCGGGCCCGGGGCGATCTACTGGCATGTGGCGAACAAGGGCGAGCTGCTCAGTGCCGCCACCGACGCCGTCGTCGCCGCCGCTCTGGCCATCGAGCCCGCCGAGTCTCCGGGCTCGCCGCAGGAGGCGATCCGCGCCGTCGCGCTCGGCCTGTTCGACGCGATCGACGAACACCCGTGGCTCGCCACGCAGCTCGCCGTCCAGCTCTCCCGCAGCCCTGGGGGACCGGTGACGCCGCGGATCTTCGAAAGCGTCGGCCGCCAGGTCCGCGCGCTCGACGTGCCCGAGGCCGGCTGGTTCACGGCGACCTCGGCGCTGGTGCACTACATCCTCGGCGCCGCCGGCCAGAACGCCGCGAACGCCCGCGTTCCCGAGCCCGGTGTGGACCGCGCCGAGTTCCTCGACGCCGTATCGACGGCGTGGGAAGAGCTCGACCCCGACGACTACCCGTTCGCCCGCGCCATCGCGGACCAGCTGCGCGAGCACGACGACCGCGAGCAGTTCCTCGCCGGGATCGATCTCGTCCTCACCGGCATCACCGCTCTGCACCTGCCCGGTTGACAGGCTTGCACCCCGGCACGGTCGATGTTCAGCCGGATGAAGCCGCCCGGCGGGCGTTCAGCTGGTCGAAGCCGACGGCTACGAGGATCAGTACGCCGATGCCGATCTGCAGGTAGAAGGCGTTGATGGCGAGCAGGTTGCCGCCGTTGTTGAGGACGCCCATGATCAGTGCGCCGGTCGCGGCACCGATCGCACTGCCTTTCGCTCCGAACAGGCTCGCGCCGCCGATGACGCAGGCGGCGATCGCGTTGAGTTCGAAGCCGGTACCCGCGGTGGGGATGCCCGCGCCGAGACGGGACGTCAGCAGTATCCCTCCCAGGCCGGCGAGCAGACCGGAGATCGCATACACGGAGATCGTTACCGTGCGGACCGGGACACCGGCCAGACGGGCCGACTCGCGGTTCGAGCCGACGGCGTACACATAGCGTCCGAAGACGGTGCGGGTGAGCAGGAACCAGACGACGACCGTGACGAGCGCGGCGATGATCAGAAGGTTGGGGATGCCGAGGACGGTGCCGTTCGCGATGGTCTGAAAGCCGGTCGGCAGGCCTTGCACGGTGTTGGCATCGGTGATCACCAGGGTCGCGCCCCGGGCGATGCCGAGCATGCCGAGGGTTGCGATGAACGGCGGCAACTTGGCGCGTGTGACGAGCAGGCCGTTGATCGCGCCGAGGACCGTGCCGAGCGCCACTCCCAGCAGCAACGCCACCAGGACAGGCATCCCGCGGACTAGGAGCAGCGCGGTCACGCACCCGGACAGTCCAAGGACCGATCCGACGGACAGGTCGATGCCGGCGGTCAGGATGACCAGCAGTTCGCCGACCGCGATGATGCCGAAGATCGCGACCTGACGGGCGAGATTGGACAGGTTCCCCGCGGTGAGGAACTCATCACTCGTCAGCGTCAGGATGCCGACCGCGACGAGCAGCACGACGAGTCCGCCGCTCTCTCGGCCGGTGATGTCCCCGAGGGTGACGACCCGCCGCCGAGGCCGTGCCGCGGCCGGCGCGGCGCCGCCCGTCCCCGAAACGGCCGATGTCCCGCTCGTGATCGTCGTCGTGGGGATCGGCTCTCGCCAGATCAGTTTAGGAATCACGGTCGGCCTCCTCCGTACCGTCGTCGGCCACCGCATCCGCGGCACCCGCGGTGGCCTTGCCTCCGTCACCGCTGGCCAGATGGAGCACGTCCTCCTCCGAGGCGTACCGGCCCAGCTCACCGGCGATCGCGCCGTCCCGCATGACGAGGATCCGGTCGGCGAGTCCGAGGAGCTCGGGCAGGTACGAGGAGACGATGATGATGCCCAGTCCTTGCGCGGCGAGGTCCCCGATGACCGAGTAGAGCTCGCCCTTGGCGCCGACGTCGATGCCTTTCGTCGGCTCGTCGAACATCAACACCTTCGGTTTGGTGAGCAGCCACCGGGCGAGGAGCACTTTCTGCTGGTTGCCGCCCGAGAGCGTCGACACCGGCTGGTCGTAGGAGCCGGCGCGCAGCCGCAGGCTGTCGAGCAGCCGGTCCGCCTCCTGGCTCTGTTCGCGTCCCGGCAGCAGGCCCCGGCGGGAGTCGCGGCGCAGGCTGGCGATGGTGACGTTCTCCCGGATCGACAGTTCCGGAAGCAGCCCGAGAACCTTGCGATCCTCGGTGAGCAGGCCGATTCCGGCGCTCATCATCGTGCGCGGCCCACCTGGCCGCACGCGCCGTCCCTCGACCTCGACACGCCCCGCGGCGGTCGGGACGGCTCCGAAAACCGACAGCAGCAGGCCGCTGCGGCCGGACCCCAGCAGGCCACCGATGCCGACGATCTCGCCGGCCGCGACGTCGAGGTCGATGCTCGGCGACCGTTCGAAGCGGCGCAGCCCACGGACCCGCAGCATCGGCACTCCCGCGTCCCGGTGGGCCTCGGGGTACAGCGAGCTGACCTCCCGCCCGACCATCGCCGCGATGAGGCGGTCCTCGTCGTAGTCGCCGATCGGCCCGGCCTCGGACAGGCCGCCGTCACGCAGAACGGTCACCCAGTCCCCGATCTCGAACATCTCCTCGAGGCGGTGGGTCACGTAGAGGATCGCGACGCCGCGGTCGCGAAGCCGCAGGATGTGCTCCATGAGATGGGCGGACTCCCCCTCCGTGAGCGCGGTGGTCGGCTCGTCGAACACGATCACCTTGACGGCGTCGGCGGTCAGGACCTTGGCGATCTCCACGAGCTGGCTGGTGGCGGCCGGCAGCCGTTCGACGATCGCGTCCGGGCTGAGGTCCTCGAGTCCGACCTCGTCGAGCGCCGTCCGCGCCCGGCGACGCAGGTCGCCTCTGGCGAGGACGCCCGCACGCGCCGGAAGCCGGCCCATGAACAGGTTCTCCGCCACTGACAGGTGCGGGAGCAGGCTCAGCTCCTGGTAGACGGCCTGGACACCGGCGGCGCGCATGTGCGCCGGTGTCGGCGTGGTGACCGGTTCGCCGTCGATCTCATAGCGACCGCCGTCCCGGCGAAGGGCACCGGTGAGCACCCGGATCAGGGTCGACTTACCGGCGCCGTTCTCCCCTGCCAGGCAGTGCACCTTACCGGGGATCAGCCGCAGCGAGACGTCCGTGAGCGCCTGGACGGGGCCGAACGACTTCGACACGTCGTGCAGCTCGGCCACCGGCGCGGAGATTGCGCTCATCAGCCCACCTTCGCGGTCGGGGGCTCGAGCAGCCGCTTCACGTCGGGCTCACGCATGTTCTTCTTGTCGACCACCACCGCGCCGGGGTCGATGTTGCGCGGCGGGATGCGGTCGACACTGGCCATCGCGGCTCCGAGCACTCCCTGGTAACCGAAGAAGTAGGGGTTCTGAACCACCAGGGCGTCGATCGCTCCGGTGGCCAGCGCGGCGTTCTCCTGGGGGTCGGAGTCGAACGCGACGACCGGGATCCGATCGACAGCGCCGTTGTCCTTGATCGCCCGGGCCGCGCCGACTCCCGACGTGTTGTTGTCGGCGAACACTCCGAGCAGGTTCCGGTTGGCGGTGAGCGCGTCGTTCACCTGCGAGGCGGCGGTGTTGATGTCGTTGTTGTTGAAGCGCTGCAAGGACACCTTGATGCCCGGGCAGTAGGTCGCGAGCCCCTGCTTGAAACCGGTGTCGCGCTCGACGAGCGACTGGATACCGGCCACCGATGATTCGATCATGATGACGCCGGTGGTCTTCTGCTGTGCCCGGAGCAGCTGGCACATGCGCTGCCCGCCCTGCGCGCCGGCCTTGATGTTGTCGGTTCCGATGAAGCCGTCCGACGGTCCGGTGATACGGCTGTCGACGGTGATGACCTTGATTCCCGCCTGACGTGCCCGGCCGATGACGGAGTTCAGCGCACTCGACGAATTGGGCGCGATGACGATCCCCTTGACCCCGCGAGAGATGGAGTTCTCGACCAGCTGGACCTGCTCGTCGATGTTCGTCTCGGATGTCGGCGCGAACGCGCCCACGGTGAGACCGAAGTCGCCGCCCGCCTGCTTGGCGCCGGCCAGCATGACCTGCCAGAAGGAGGAATCACTCGCTTTAATGATGACATCGATCTTCTTACCGCCGACCGCGCCGGCACCCTTGCCACCGCCTGAGGCGTCCGACGAGCTGATCGCCCGGCCGGCCACCACGCCGATGACGAGCGCCACCAAGGCGATGGCCGCGACGAGGGAGAGCGAGAAGACGGTACGCGACCGGGCCATGGCAGCCTCCCGAAAAAACCTCAGATCAGATTCTTGTCGGGGGCACCTCTGGCGGCTGCCGGGAAATTCATAATGAACGGGGAAACGCCGACCGCACGCAGATCATGAATACCGAACCCACCGCGACCGACTCGCGGATAGAAATCCGTAGCCGCATTATCCGCACCTGACCCGTAGGCCTCGTGCGTTCCTCCCGTGACAATTCGAATACTTCCGGTTCCAGGCAGACGCCTGGAAGAGATGTCCTTTTCGAACTCTACCTCTCTGCGCCAGGCACGCGGTCAACTGGCCGAGGTTTCGGGCTGCGCGCCACGCCGTCAGGCCGGGTTTCGCAAATCGCGCCGGCCCGTTCTTCCGCCGGTCTCAGGGAGCCGAGTGGGGGACGCTGAACAGCGGTTCGGGGCCGTGCTGGTCGGGTTCGGAGGGCAGCGGGGCCATCGGCGCGCGATCCTCGGCGCGCTGTTCGAAGGCGAGCAGGTGCCGTTTGCGGGGCAGACCGCCGCCGTACCCGGTCAGGTCGCCGGAGGAGCCGACGACGCGGTGGCAGGGCACGATGATCCCGACGGGGTTCTTGCCGTTGGCCAGGCCGACGGCGCGGGCGGCAGTGGGCCGGCCGAGCCGCTCGGCGAGCTCGCCGTAGGAGACGGTCTCCCCGAAGGGGATCTCCCGCAGCGCCGCCCAGACACGCTGCTGGAACGCCGTGCCGGTCAGCGTGAGCGGCAGGTCGAAGACGGTCCGGCGGCCGTCGAAGTACTCCTCCAGCTGCCGGACGGCCGCGCCGAACGGCGCGGGATCACGCTCGCCGAAGGTGTGCTCCTCGGGCCGGTACCGCTGCCGGTCCATGTACAGGCCGGTCAGGACGCCGTCGGCCGCGACCAGGGTCAGCGGGCCGACGGGACTGTCCATCACCGTGTGCGCCCGGTTCTGCATCAGTGCTCCTTCTCCAAGGTCAGGCGGGCAGCCGGTTGATCGCGTGCTGGCCGGTCGCCCACAGGTACTGCACCGCGTACGCGCGCCAGGGCCGCCAGGCCGCGGCGTGCCGGGTGAGCGCCACGGGGGTGACGGGCAGGCCCAGCTCCCGCGCAGCGGTGCGCACGCCCAGGTCGGTGGGGACGAACGCGTCCGGGTCGCCGAGCGCCCGCATCGCGATCATCTCGATGGTCCACGGGCCGAATCCGGGCAGCGCCGACAGCAGCTCCCGTGCCCTCCCCCAGTCGCTTCCCGCGCCCAGGTCGATCTCTTCGCGGGCCAGCGCGCCGATCAGCGTGGTCAGCGTCGTACGGCGGGTCCGGGGGAACGCCAGGGTCTCCGGGTCCAGCGCCGCCAGGGCGTCCATGCCGGGGAACAGGTGGGTCAGGCCGCCTTCGGGGTCGTCGACGGTCTCGCCGTGGGCGGTGACGAGCCGGGCGGCGTGGGTGCGGGCGGCGGCGGTCGACACCTGCTGGCCGAGCACGGCCCGTACGGCGAACTCGGCGGGGTCGACGGTGCGCGGCACCCGCCGGCCGGGGTCCTTGTCGACGTGCGGGGCCAGCAGCGGGTCGGTGCGCAGCAGGTCGTCGACGGCGACGGGGTCGGCGTCCAGGTCCAGCAGCCACCGGCAGCGGCTGATGGCGATGGACAGGTCCCGCAGGTCGGTCAGGTGCAGGCGGCAGGCGATGTGGTCGGGGGCCGGCCGCAGTGAGACGACGCCGTGGCCGTGGGGCAGGCGCAGGGTGCGCCGGTACGCGCCGTCGCGCCACTCCTCGACACCGGGCACGCCGGTCGCCGCCAGGTGCCCGAACAGGTTGTCGGGGCACAGCGGCGCGCGGAACGGCAGCCGCACCGACAGGGCGCCGGAGGCCGCGGCGGGGTGCCCGCGGGCGACCCGGTCGCGCAGGTCGGTCGGGGACATCGCGAACACCTGCCGCACGGTGTCGTTGAACGACCGTACGCTGGCGAACCCGGCGGCGAACGCGACGTCGCTCATCGGCAGGGAGCTGGTCTCGATCAGCAGCCGGGCCGTCTGGGCGCGCTGGGCGCGGGCGAGCGCGAGCGGACCGGCGCCGAGCTCGGCGAGCAGCTGGCGCTCGATCTGGCGGGTGCTGTACCCGAGCCGGGAGGCCAGGCCCGGCACGCCCTCCCGGTCGATCACCCCGTCGGCGATCAGCCGCATCGCGCGGGCGACCAGGTCGGCGCGCTCGTTCCACTGCGGGGAGCCGGGGCTGGCGTCCGGGCGGCATCGCTTGCACGCCCGGAACCCGGCCTGCTGGGCCGCCGCGGCGCTGGGGAAGAACCGCATGTTCTCCGGCTTCGGCGGCACGACGGGGCAGCTGGGGCGGCAGTAGATCCCGGTGGTGAGCACCGCGCCGAAGAACCAGCCGTCGAACCGCGCGTCCTTGGACTGCACGGCACGGATGCAGCGTTCCACGTCCTCATGCATACGACTAGCATCGCCGGTGGCCGCCGGGTTCTGCTCGCAGGAATCCGACATCAACCTGCGGGCCGCCGGCCGGAGCCCGGCGGATCGGCCGGGGCACAGGGCCGCGCCGGCGGCCTTCGCGCCTGGTCATCGGGCGCGGCACGGCCGCGCACGGTCGCGCGGCTCGGCCGCCCGGAGGTGTCGAGGTTCACCGGCCTGGTCGGCGATCGTGCCGCTGACCGTCACGGGCGTGCTCGGCGCCGAGGCGGGGTGCCGTGGGTGCGCCGGGCTCCGGCGCCGACGGCCTACCATCGGAGGATGTCGGTCACGGGGGGAAGTCCACAGCCCGGTCTGCCCTGGGAGGGGCGGCCGCGGCGCGCGGATCTGATCTGCTGGGCCGGGATCGCGCTGAGCGGCCTGTACGGCCTGGCGCTGATCCCGCTGCGCCCGCTGCTGATCGGCAAGAATCCGGTGCTGCTGGAGTTCCTGACCGGCAGCATGACCTCGATCGTCACCGCGGGGGCGTTCGCCCGGGTCGGGGAGGTGTCCCTGCCCCTGGCGGTCTTCGCCGCCGTGCCCGGCATGATCATGTTCGATCCGTTCTTCTGGTGGGCGGGACGGCTGTGGGGCCGGGGGATGCTCACGATCGCGGCCGGGCGCGGCGCCCGGGGCGCGCGGCTGATGGCCCGCGCCGAGCGTCTGGGTCACCGGCTCGGCTGGGTCGGCGTCGTCCTGGCCTACTACGTGCCGGTCCCGGCGGCGCTGCTGTTCGTCATCGCCGGGTGGACGGGCATGCGCCTGGTGACGTTCGTGCTCCTGGACGCGCTCGCCGCGCTGCTGTGGATCGGCATGCTCATCGGCCTGGGCTACTACCTCGGCCAGGACGCCGTCGACGTCGCCAAGACCATCTCCCACTACGGCACCTGGATCTCGATCGGCCTGATCGTCGCCGTCCTGGCCGTACGGAGTGTGCGCGGACGCCGCGACGCCCGCACCGAACCGGCCGCCGCCGAGGAGGAGACGTCGGGGCCCGCCGATCGGTCCGAGGTCGCCGCGGACGGCTGATCCCCCTCAGTGCGGCGGGGGCGGGATGGAGTCGAGGCCGGGGGGCGGCTCCGGCCACACCAGCAGCACGCGGCAGGGCGCGTGGTCGACGACGAACCTCGTCGGCGGGGCGAGGCTGCGGGGCCCCAGCCGGTCGCGGGCGCCGTCGCGTGCGCAGATGAGCAGGTCGGCGTCCTCGGTGGCCCGTACGACCTCGCGTTCGATCCGGCCGTGGGCGGCCTGCCGCGTCGCGGGGCGCCCGAGCCGGGCGGCGGCGGCCTCCAGGAGGTCCGCGGCGGCGGTCTGGGAGAGCGCCTCGAGCCGGGCGCCGGGGTCGCGGTCGCGGCGGCCCCGGCCGAGCAGGCCGGCGAACGCCTGGTGGGCGGCCGCGGCGATCTCGTCACCGGTCACGTGCAGGAGTGTCAGGTCGGCGTCTTCGGGGGCCAGGTCGCGGGCCGCGTCGACGGCGGCCTCCCAGGTGCCCTCCGCGACCCAGATGATCACTTTCACGGCGGGTCAGCCTCCGATCGTCGCCAGCACCACCCACAGTGCCACGGTCGCGGCCACCAGGGTGGCCGGTACGGTCAGCAGGCCGAGCCGGGTGAAGTCGCCCAGCCCGGGTTCGGCGTCGTGCTCGCGCAGGATCCGCCGCCACAGCAGGGTGGCCAGCGAACCGACGTAGGTCAGGTTCGGGCCGAGGTTGACTCCGATCAGCACCGCCAGCACCGGCCCGGGCCCGCCGGAGGCCACCAGCGGGAGCATCGCCAGCACGGCGGGCAGGTTGTTGATCAGGTTGGCCAGCAGCGCGGCCAGCCCGGCCACCGCCAGCAGCGCGGGCAGGCCCGATCCGTGCGGCAGCACCAGGTCCGCGCCCCGGTCCAGGCCGTTGACCACGACCGCCTTGACCACGATGCCCAGTGCGAGCACGAACAGGCAGAACAGCGGGCCGGCCGCCACCACCAGCTGCCGTGGCGTGGTCCGCCGCTGCCGCAGCGCCCGTACGGCCAGCACGAGCGCGCCGCCGAGGGCGGCCCAGGCCGGGTTCACGCCGGTGAACGACGTCACCGCGAACCCGGTGAGGGTCAGCGCCAGCACCACCACCGTGAACACCGGGATCCGTGGCCGCCCGACCGGCCGCGCCCCTCCCGGCACGACGGCCAGGTCGCCCCGGAAGTACCATCGGAACACCGCGTACTCCACGCCGATGACCGCCAGCCACGGCAGCGCCATCAGGCCGGCGAACCGCGCGAAGGACAGCCCGCTGGCCGCGAACGCCAGCAGGTTCGTCAGGTTCGACACCGGCAGCAGCAGGGACGCGGAGTTGGCCAGGTGGGTGCAGGCGTACACGTGCGGGCGGGACCGCGCCCCGACCCGCGCGGCGGTCGCGAACACCACCGGGGTCAGCAGCACCACCGTCGCGTCCAGGCTCAGCACCGCCGTGATCAGCGACGCGACGGCGAACACCCCGGCCAGCAGCCGCACCGGCCGCCCGTGGCACGCGCGCGCCACCAGGTCGCCGGCCGCGCCGAACAGTCCCTCGTCGTCGCACAGCTGCGCCAGCGCCAGCACCGCGGCCAGGAACCCGATCACCGGGAGCAGGGTGCGGGTCTGCGCCCATGCCTGTGCGGGCGACACCGCGCCGGCGGCCACCAGGACACCGGCCGCGGGCACCGCCGCGACCGCCTCCGGCAGCCCGCGCGGGCGGGCGACGGCGAACACCAGCACCGCCACCAGCAGCACGACGGCGATGACCTCGGCGACGACGGTGTGCAGCGCGCCCTCCCGGTGTGGAACGGTACGGCCCGCCGGCGAACCGCCTCAGTAAGGGGATATCAGCATCTCACCGCTGTTATCACCACAATTCACCCGCCCCGTTAAGGTGGCGGCTCGTGACGAGTTTCCTGGACGACCTGTTCTCCCTTGATACCCGCGTCGCGGTGGTGACCGGCGGCAGCTCCGGCATCGGCCGGGCCATCGCCACCGCCCTGGCCCGAGCCGGGGCACGCGTGGTCCTCATCGCGCGCCGCGAGGCCGAGCTGCGAGAGACGACCGCCGAACTGGAATCCCACGGCCGCCCCGCCGCGTACGTCCCGGCCGACCTGGCCGACCGCGCCCAGGTGAGGCGGGCCGCAGAGGAGGCCGCCCGGCCGTTCGGCGAGCCGGACATCCTCGTCAACTGCGCAGGGATCAACCTGCGGCCTCCGATGGACGACCTGGACGAGGACGCCTGGGACCGGACGATGGCCGTCAACCTCGACGCCCCCCACCTGCTCGGCCGGCGGTTCGGCCCGGGCATGGCGCGGCGCGGCCACGGCCGCATCATCAACATCGCCTCCCAGCAGTCCTTCCGCGCGTTCAGCAACAGCGGCGCCTACGGCGCCTCCAAGGGCGGCCTGGTCGCCCTGACCCGGTCCCAGGCCGAGGCCTGGTCTCCGCACGGCGTGTGCGTCAACGCGCTCGTGCCGGGGCTCGTGGTGACGCCGCTGCTCACGCACATCCCCGCCGAAAAGCAGGTCGCGATGGCCGAGCGCACCCTGATCGGCCGCAACGGCGAGCCCGCCGACTTCGCCGGCGCGGCCGTGTTCCTCGCGAGCGCCGCGTCGGCCTACGTCACCGGCCAGGCGATCTTCGTCGACGGAGGCTTCTCCGCCCACTGACCGGGCGTCCGCCCCCTCTCACAGGGCGCGGAAGGCTGCGCGGCCGGCGTTGTCCTGGCACTCGCGTTCCTGCGCGGCCGTCCACCCGAACACCGCGCGCAGCCTTTCGAACTCTCGGCCCAGGGTGGTGTTCGACACCGTGCGGGCGTCGGTGCTGACGGTGACGGGGATCCCGTGCCGCAGGAGCGTGTCGATGGGATGGGCGGCCGGTGCGCTCACCGCGCCGGTCTGCACGTTCGACGTCGGGCACATCTCCAGCACGATGTCGTCCTCGCGCAGCCGGCTCAGCAGCGCCGGGTCCTCCGCGCTGCGGACGCCGTGGCCGATGCGCTGGGCGCCGAGCACGTCGAGTGCCTCCCACACGCTGTCGGCGCCGGCGGCCTCACCGGCGTGGATCGTCACGGGGAGACCGGCGGCGTGGGCGGCGTCGAAGGCCTCCCGGTGCGGTGCTCCGGGCATCGTCTCGTCCCCGGCGAGGTCCAGGCCCGCGACGACGTCGCGGCGGTCGAGGGCGAGCCGGGCGACCTCGGCGCTGATCTGGGGCGGCTGGTGCCGAAGGCAGCACAGGATCAGGCTCGTGGTCACGCCCCATCGGCGGCTTCCCTCGGCCAGGCCCTCGGCCACGGCGTCCAGGACCTCCTCGGGCCGCAGGCCGGCCCGCTGGTGCAGTTGCGGGGCGAAGCGCACCTCCCCGTGGCCGACACCGTCGCCGGCCCAGTCCTCGACGAGTTCCATCGCCACCTCGTGCAGCGCCTCCGGTCGCTGCAGCACGTCGAGGGCGACATCGATGTACCCGAGGTACTGCGGCAATGTCCGGCACGAGGGCGGGGCCACCGCGAGCGTCTCCACCGGCCCGGGCAGCATCAGGCCCTGGGCGGCGGCCAGCCGGCGGATGGTCGCCGGCCGGACCGAGCCGTCCAGGTGGCAGTGCAGTTCGATTCGCCCGGTCACCGGCCCGCCTCGCACGCCAGGAGGGCCCCTTCCGCGCAGGCCCTGAACAGCATCTCCTTGAACGACGGCGAGTCGACGGCGCGTACGAGGTCCACGTTGGCGGCGGGCGCGTTCGCCCGCCGGTCCACGAGGAGGGCCCCGCGTGCCTCGTCCCCGACCGCCACGGTCGCGTGGACGCGTTCGGTCCGGCGCGTGATCTCCGGGCGCAGGGCGACCGCCATCGCGACGGGGTCGGGAAGGTCGTATCCCTTCAGGCCGGTCACCGTGGCCGCCCACTCGGCGACGCTCCGGTTGATCCGGTGTGCGAAGTCGGCGCGGACGGTGCCCATCGCGAGCAGCCTGGCCTGATCGTCGGCGTCCATCACGGCATACCGCCGGGAGACGTCCCAGCCGACGAACGTGATGGGCCCACCGGCGTCGAGCACGATGGCGGCGGCCTCCGGATCCGCCCATACGTTGAACTCCGCGACCGGACTGACGTTCCCCTGAGCGTCGGCGGCCCCGGCCATGCTGTAGACGTGGCGGAACCTCCGCAGGAGATCACGGTCTCGCATCAGGGCGGCGGCGATGTTCGTCAGGGGTCCCAGCGTGACCAGGGTGAGCTCCCCAGGCCTGGAGTGGGAGAGTTCGAGGAGCCGCTCGACCGCGTGTGCGGACTGCGCGGGCCGCGCCGGATCGGGAAGACCCACGTCTCCCATGCCGTCGACGCCGTGGACGTGTTGGGCGGTCTCCAGCGGACGGCGGAGGGGACGGTCGCAGCCGGGATACACCGGCACGTCGCCTCGTCCCCCGATGTCCAGGGCGATCAGCGCGTTGCGGGTCGCCGTGTCGAGCGGCACGTTCCCGGCCACGGTCGTCACCGCTTCGATCTCCGTCATCGGCTCCGCGCACGCCAGGAGCAGGGCGACGGCGTCGTCCGACGCCGTGTCCGTGTCGATCACCAGGCGAAGGGGGCCGGCCGCCCGTCCCGGCGTGCCGTCATCAGCGTTCATCCGATCTCCTTGTCTAATCGATTAGACACCGTAGAGGAGCGAGAGGTCGAAACGGAAGGGGCGCGGTGGCGGACGCCCGCGCGGGATGCGACGCTGGGACGTCGAGGGCCGGATGAGTGCCGAAAGTCGGAGGGAACGTTGGGTGTCACGCTGGCGGACGTCGCCCGCCGTGCGCAGACGTCGACGGCGGTGGTGAGTTACGTCATCAACAACGGCCCGCGCCCGGTGGCCGCGTCGACGCGCGAACGCGTCCTGCAGGCGATCGCGGAGCTCGGCTATCGCCCCGATCGGGTGGCGCGGGCGCTCCGGGCGAAGCGCAGCGGGGTGATCGGCGTCCTCCTACCGGATACCGCCAACCCGTTCTTCGCGTCGCTGGGCCAGGCGATCGAGGCCGCCGCCTTCGACGCGGGGCGGCTCGTCGTCGTAGGCAACGCCGGCTTCGACCCCGACCGCGAAGAGGCGTACGTGCACGCCTTCCTCGACTCCCGGGCGGAGGGGCTGGTGGTCGTGAGCACCCGGCACAGCCCGCGCGCCGTCGACGCCCTCGCCTCGGCGCCGGTCCCGGCCGTGTACGTCCACCACGCGCCGCCGGGCACCCCCTCGGCCGCGGTCCTGGCGGACAACGACGGCGGCGGGCAGCTGGCGACCACACATCTACTCGACCACGGGCATCAGAGCGTCGCCGTGCTCGCCGGCCCCGACGACGCCGGGCCGCTGGGCGGGCGGGTCGCCGGATGGCGGCGGGCGCTGGCCGAACACGGCGTCCCCGACGACCGGCGGATCGAATCCCGTGGCGCCCTCACCCGGGCCGGCGGCCACGCGAGCATGCGGAGACTCCTCGAGCACGAGGACAGGCCGACCGCGGTCTTCGCCGCCACGGACGAACTCGCCGTCGGCGCTCTGCACGCCGTCGCCGAAGCCGGCCTGCGCGTGCCCGGCGACATCGCGCTGGTCGGCTTCGACGGTGTACCGGAGGCCGAGTTCACCAATCCCTCGCTCACGACGATCGGCGTGCCGGCCGAGCGCATGGCGCGGTCGGCCATCGCGAGCCTCGATCGGGCATGGCAGGGTCAGGAGCGACCGGGCGGCACGGAGATCCTCCCGGTCTCGCTGATCCGGCGCGCCAGCTGCGGTTGCGTGCCGCCGACATCGCGGTGAACGGGCCGGGATCCCGATCCGCGGTCGCCGCGACGCCGGCCGGCCGGGATCTCATCCGCGGTCGCCGCGACGCTGGGCCGGACGATCGCCGAGCCACGTCCGCAGCGCCCACTGCCAGCGGAGCGCGCCGGCCAGGGTCTCCGCCGGAGGCAGCGGCTCGCCGAACGACGTCAGCGCGGCCAGGCGGTGCAGCCGGTGCTTGACGGTGTTCGGGTGGACGTGCAGTGCGGCGGCGGTCCGATCGACGCGCCCGCCGTGCTCCAGGTACGCCAAGGCCGTCTCGGCCAGAAGCCGGTGGAACTCGTCCTCGGCGTCCAGTCCCGGAAGGCGCTCCCGGGCGAGAAGCTCGCCGAGCTTGGTATGGGCGTCCAGGGCCATCGGGACCGCCAGCGCCGTCAGCTCCCACAACCCGTCCAGCCCCCGCCGACGCGCCGACGCCAGTGCGGTACGGCACAGCCGGTACACCTCGGCCAGCTCGCCGGGCGGGACCGCCGGACCGGCCACCACCAGGATCGCGGCACCGGCGGGCGGCCGGGTCGTCACCGCGCACAGCCGCCCGTCGACCAGCCCCGACACGCCGTCCGGGAGGCCGAGGGCGGCTTCCGCGCGCCGCGCCTCCCGGGGGTCGCCGATGTCGGTGACCAGGCAGTGGTAGCCGCGCCGTACGTCCAGGCCGGCGTCGGCGGCGCCCGACACCGGGCCCCCGGCGAGCAGGTCCCGCAGCGCCTGCACGCGGGCGGCGTGCGCGGAGTGCGCCAGGCTCAGCTCAGTCTCCCGGAACGCGTGGATGAGGCGGTTCTGCAGCCCGTTCGCGTACGCGTCGAGCTCCATGAGCTCCTCGATCAGCCCGTCGAGGGACACCCCCGCCGAACGGGCCTCGTTCAGCAGCCGTTTCAGGATGTACGAGCGCGCGGCCTGGAAGCCGTCCAGCAGCGCGGCGAGGGGCACTCCCTGCAGCGCCCGGTCGGTGGCGAGCCGGTCGGCGACCCGGGCGTCGTCCTCGTTCAGTCCCGACTCGTCGATGAACGCCGCCGACACCACCGCCAGCAGCGCCGCGATGTGCCGCCGGACCTCCTGCACCGGCAGCGCCGCGATCGGCGGGGAGTCGGCGCGGGCGGCCTCGACGACGGCTTCGAGGGTGCCCGGGTCGGCGCGCATCTTCTCCATGAGACGGCGGAGGACGGCGCGTTCCGTCATGTTCGTCTCCTGGCACTGGGCGTCACGGGAGCTCCTCCCGTGACGCCCAGTGTGGACCGGATCAGCTCGCCGGGGTCAGGGCCGCGATGGCCTCCGGGGCGGCCTGGCCGATCCGCTCGCGCTGGGGGAAGACTCCGACGGGGACGCGGGCGACCTCCGTCGCCGTCGCGTAGTCGACGACCGACACGGCGTTCGCCTTGCTCAGGGACACGAAGCAGCGTTTGCCGTCGACGCTGCTGGTCCCCCAGTAGGGCAGGCTGTTCGTCGGGTAGGTGACGGTCCCCTTGGTGGACAGGTCGGCGGTGTTCACGATCGCGGTGTAGTCGTCGATCGTGCCGACGTCGCACAGTTTCGCGCCGTCGCCGGACAGCGCCAGGCCGTGGTGCGCGGAGTTCTGCGGGTAGTCGTCCGGCTTGAGCGCCTTGCCGTGGTCGCTGTACGGCATGGTGACCGTCGCGACGATCTTCGACTGGGCCAGGTCGTACTTGATGAAGCCGTTGAGGTAGGACTGCTGGGCGTAGAAGGTGTTGCCGTCCGGCGCGATGAGGTTCGGCCGGATCCCGTGCGGGAACTTCCAGGTCTTGACGACCTTGAGGGTGGCGGTGTCGACCTTCGTCAGCTGGAAGGTGCCCTTGAGTCCCTCGAGCGCCTGCGGCAGGGACGTCACCCCGATGCTGGAGTTGTAGATGTACCGGCCGTCGGCGGTGTAGTCGTTCTGGTGCGGGTAGGTGCCGGTGGCGAACTTCCCGACGACCGCTCCGGTCGCGGTGTCCAGCACCTCGGCGACCTGCGCGGTCGTCGCCGAGATCACGTACCTCGTGCCGTCCGGGGACAGCGCCGCGTGGTCGGCGTGGAAGCCGTCCAGGCGGGTGTGCCACAGCTGGCGTTTCGAGACCAGGTCGTAGGCCGCCGCGTCGTCGAGGTTGCCGCGCGAGACGTACAGCGTCTTCCCGTCCGGGGACAGTTGCACGTCGTCGACGAACCGGTCGCCGCCCTCGATCTGCTTGACCGTCTCGTACCCGGCCCGCTGGATCGGGTCCATCTCGTCGAGCCGCTGCTGCAGGTCGCCGATGACGTCGAACGACCCGAGATTCTGGTACGTGCGCCCGTCGATGAAGCTGACGCTGCCGGTCTGGCTGTTGCCGACCAACAACACGTCCCGCAGTCCGGCAGCGCCGGCCGTGCTCACCGGAACGGACAGCACCGCGGCCGTGGCCGCGCAGATCACCAGGGCCCTGAGTCTCCTGCCGGACATCTCGTCTCCTCACGAACCGCCGTCGTCGGTACGACACCGCGTCCAGTCTGAGTACGGTGCGGGCGGCGGCACAGAGCACCGGGGCCAACGTCGGGAGGCTCCGATGTCGCCCATCGACAACGGGCCGGGCCCGTCAGGCCGAGACCGTGTCGGCGGCGTTCCTGATGGCTTCGAGACGTGTCTTGTGCTCGCAGCCCCAGTCGCCGAGAGGGCGCAGGGCCTCGATGAGGGTCGTGCCGATGGCGGTCAGGGAGTACTCGACCTTCGGCGGGACCACGTTGTGCACCTCGCGGTGCACCACCTCGTCGCGTTCGAGCTCGCGCAGGTGCTGGATCAGCATCTTCTCGCTCACCCCGTCCAGCGAGCGCTTGAGCTCACCGAACCGCTTCGGGCCGCTGCTCAGCGTCCACAGGATGAGCACCTTCCACTTGCCGCCGACCACGTCGATGGCGGCGTCCAGCCCGCCGACGAACGTCTGGCATTTGCGCCCTGACATGCTCACACACCTCCAGGTAAGTACCTGACTAAAAGGTAGGTACTTGCCGCATCGTAACCATCACGCCGATGATCGTCACGTGACGGACGCGCGCTGACCGCGGCGCGGGCGGCCGTCGCCGGCGGCGCACTCCCCCACCCGCCGCCGTGCCATCTCCTGTCGACAGAACGAGTTCTGCCATGCCTGTCTCCGTGTTCTCCCTCATGCTCGTGGTCTTCGGGCTCACGACCGGCGAGTTCGTGATCGCCGGGATCCTGCCCGACGTGGCCGCCGACCTGTCGGTGTCCATCCCGCGGCCGGCCTGCTGGTCACCGCCTACGCCGCCGGAATGATCGTCGGCGGTCCGGTCGTCACCGTGCTCACGGCCCGGGTCGCCCGCAAACCGCTCATCGCCGGCCTCATCGCGGTCTCCGTGCTCGGGAACCTGGGTTCGGCGGCGGCACCGAACCACGCCGTCCTCCTGCTGTCGCGGTTCGTCGCGGGCCTGGTCGTCGCCACGTTCTTCGCGGTCGCCATCGCCACCGTCATCTCCACGGCCCCCGCCGGAAGACAGGCGTCCAGCGTCGCGAAGGTGGCCCTGGGGATGAACCTGGGAATCATCCTCGGCACGCCGATCGGCACGTTCATCGGCCAGCACCTCGGCTGGCGGGTGACCTTCCTCGCGGTCGCGGCGTTCAGCGCGGTCGCCCTGCTGCTCGTGCTGCGGTTCGTTCCCGCCCAGCCGCCGGCCACGACCGGATCGGTCCTGCGTGAGCTCCGGGTGTTCGCGAACCGCGACCTTCAGCTGGCCATCGCCTTGAGCGCGGTGGGCAACGTCGGCGTCGTGACGGTCTTCACCTACATCACGCCCCTGCTCACCGACGTCGGCGGGTTCGCCGCGGACATGGTCCCGGCTCTGCTCCTCGGCTACGGCGCCGGCGCGGTCATCGGGAACTTCGCCGGAGGCCGCCTGGCGGACCGGGCGCTGATGCCGGCACTGGCCGGGCTGCTCGCCGTGCTCGCGGGCGTCCTGACGGTGTTCTGGCTGGTCGGCGACCTCAAGGTGCCCGCCGCGGCCCTGACGTTCCTCATCGGGGGGCTGGCCTTCGCCATCGTCCCCGGGATGCAGACGCGGGTGGTGGCCGCGGCCGGAACGGCGCCCACCCTCGCGGTCGCGGTCAACGCCTCCGGCTTCCAGCTCGCCGCCGCGTTCGCCGGCTGGCTGGGCGGGCGGATCATCGACGGCGGGCCGGGGCTGCGGGCGATCCCTCTCGCCGGCGCGCTCCTCACCGTGGCCGGCCTGGGCATCGCGGCGCTCCTGCTGCGCCGGGACCGCCGCGCGTCCACCGCCCCTGCCGACCGCGTCCCCGCCTGATCAGGAGTTCGCCATGACCCCCCTTTTGGAAGGCAAGGTCGCCCTCGTCACCGGCGGTTCGCGCGGGATCGGCGCCGCGACCGCCCGCGCACTGGCGGCCGACGGCGCGGCGGTGGCGATCAGCTACGTCGCCTCCGGGGAGAAGGCCGGGTCGGTGGTGGCCGATCTGGAACGCTCCGGGGTCCGCGCCGCCGCCTACCGGGCCGACCAGGCCGATCCCCGCCAGGTCGGCGACCTCGTACGGTCCGTGGCGGCCGACTTCGGACGCCTCGACGTCCTGGTGAACAACGCCGCGGCGTACGTCACCGGCAGAGTCGACGAGCCCGACCGCGACGTCGCCGCCTTCGACCGGCAGTTCGCCGTCAACGTCGGCGGCGTCATCGCGGGCATCCGGGCCGCCGCCCAGGTCATCGGGGACGGCGGGCGCATCGTCTCCGTCGGGTCGCACCTCGCCGGCCGCGCCGGGTTCGCGGGCGTCGCCGACTATGCGGCGACCAAGGCCGCGATCGTCGGCTACAGCAAGGCGGCGGCCCGCGACCTGGGCCCTCGGGGCATCACCGTCAACGTCGTCCAGTCCGGGTCCGTCGCCACCGACATGAACCCGGCCGACGGGCCGTTCGCGGACGTGCAGCGGGCGGCCAACGCGATGGGGCGCTTCGGGCGGCCGGAGGAGATCGCGGCGGGGATCGCGTTCCTGGCCGGTCCGGGCGCGTCCTTCGTCACCGGCGCCGTCCTGACCATCGACGGCGGCTACCTGGCCTGATCGGCCTGCCGGTACGGGAGCCACCACCCGCCACAGCGACCGCGCCGTCGAGCGGCTCGGCTCGGCCGCCTGGAAACCGGCCAGGCCGGGTGAGGGACTTCGGCTACGCCGAGGGACGTATGCGGGAAGCCTCCCGCGATACGACGACGGCCGCCGTGACCGCCTCCGACGATGGTGCGACATCACCGTCATCGGAGGGGATCACATGCACACCGACCGCCAGGCGGCCTGACACTGATGCCAGCGTCACCCTCCGCTGACCAAGGGGAGCACATGACAGCCGGACCAGCCGCCGCCACCTCGCGAAGAGCCCGCAAGGTCTGGCTGATGTTCATCGTCGCCACCATCTTCGGCGCGGTCCTTGTCAGCCCCTACCTGCTCCTGAACATCAACGACAGCCGCTTGGACGTCAGCGGCGAAGCCCACTACGCCGTGCTCGTCGCCCACGTCTTCACGGCCTTCATCGCCCTCGTCCTGGGCCCCCTCCAGTTCGTCCCGGCCATCCGGACACGCGGACAGGTCCACCGCACGATCGGCCGCCTCTACCTCCTCGCCGGGGTCCTGCCCTCCGCCGTCGCCGCCGTCCCGGTAGCCCTGCTGTCCGGCCGCCTCATCACCCAGATCGGCCTGACCATCCCGGCCGTCCTCTGGTTCGTCACCGGCGTCCTCGCCTACCGGGCGGCTCGCCGCCACGACTACATCCGTCACCAGAACTGGATGACGCGCAACTACGCCCTGACCTTCCTCGCCGTCACCTCCCGCATCCTGGTCCCGCTCCTCCTCCTCGCCCAGATCCCCTTCACCGCCACCAGCGCGGGCTCCATCGGCGACAACGCCCCATCCATGATCCCCATCGGCCAGGCCCTCGGCTGGATGGTCAACCTCGTCGCAGCGGAAGTCCTCATCAGACGCCGCCGATCACGTTCCGCGAGGAGCGGATGGTGGCTCCCCTATCGAAAGGCCTGATCGCACGGCGCGCCGGTGGCCCGGATGTCAGCCGGCGGAGTCGTTGGGCGGGCCGCCCAGCAGGTCGTTCGCCGACCGGTGGACCTTGGCCAGCGCGCTCATCAGGTGGCGGCGCTCGGTCGCGGTGAGGTCCGCGGTGATCTTCTCCTCCAGGAGCCGGCGTTCGGCCTCGATCGGCTCGCGCAGCGCGTGTCCCGCCTCGGTGAGCCAGAGCCGTACGAGGCGGCTGTCGCGGTCGTCGCGGCGACGGGTGAGCAGCCCGGCCGTGGCCATGCGGGTGGCCATCTTGACGACCGTGGGGGTGGTGACGTTGAGCGCGGCGGCGACCTCACCGGGGGTGCTGCCGTCGTGCTCCCACAGCACCGCGAGCAGGTGATCCTGGCCGAGGTGCAGGCCGTGGCGTCGCAGGGCGGCGTCGGCCGCCGCCCGGACCACTTTGTTCGTCCGGCCGTGCAGGTCCAGGAACTCGGGCATCGGGCCCTCCAGGGCATCGCGGAACGAGCCCGCGGACAGATCGATTGACGGCTAATCATTTCCCGGCTAACGTCTTGCGGCGTAATCGTTAGACGGCAAACGACCTTAGGGAATCCCGATGATACTGGTCACCGGCGCCACCGGAAACGTCGGCCGCGAGCTCGTCCGGCAGCTCGCCGCCGAAGACGCCGAATTCCGCATCCTCGTACGCGACCCCGCCCGCGCCGCCGCGCTGCCCGCCCGCGCCGAGCGCGCCGTCGCGGACCTGGACGACCCGGCGACCCTGACGCCCGCCTTCGCCGGCGTCGACCGGCTGTTCCTGCTCACACCCGGAATCGGGATCGAGCACACCGCCCGCGCCGTCGCCGCCGCCCGGGCGGCCGGAGTGAGCCGCATCGTCCACCTGTCTTCCTTCAACGTCCTCGGCGACCCGATGCCCGCCATGGGCCGCTGGCACCACGAACGAGAGGAGGCGATCCGCGCCTCCGGCATCCCCGCCACCTTCCTGCGGCCCGGCGGCTTCATGACCAACGCCTTCGACTGGCTGCCCACCATCCACGAGGAGGGCTTCATCCTGGACCCGATCGGCCCCGGCCGCTACGCGCCGATCGACCCGGCGGACATCGCGGCGGTCGCGGCCCTCGCCCTCACCGAGGACGGCCACCAGGGCGAGGAGTACGTCCTCACCGGCGAGGAGACCTTCACCGTCACCGAGCAGGCCCGGATCCTGGCGGAGGCGATCGGCCGTCCCCTCGAGGTCCGCGAGATCGCCACGCCGCAGGAGGCCGTACGCGCGCGGTTCCCCCACGGCGCTCCCCCGGCACTCGCCGACGCCATCGTCGAAGGGTTCACCCTCATGCGCGCCGACACCACCGGGCTCCGCACCGACACCGTACGGCGGCTGCTGGGACGCGCACCGGCCACCTTCGCCGACTGGTGCGCCCGTAACGCCGCCGCCTTCACCGTCCGATAGCGGCGGGAAATCCCGGGTGCGGCAGGTCGTGAACAGGGTCATGGTCTGCCCGTACGAGCGCAGCGTGTCGGCGTCGAGATGGCGGCGGGCCAGGAACGCTTCGGTGGCCTCGCCCGCAGGTGGGCATGGTTCGAGCGTCGAACCATCAGGGGTTCGGATCCAGGAGGGCGAGGCCGCGTTCGGTGGTCAGATACAGTACGCGGCGTCCGCTCCGCTCGCCTGCGATGAGGCCCGACGAGCTCGGCGATGCACTTCGCCGACTGGCCATCAGGGTTCGCCAGGCCCGATCTCTCACACAGTGAGAGACCCCCGAGCGACGCTCAACCACTGTCCCCGGTCAGTACGCCTAGCGCCGCCATCACGCTACGGCGGTTCCCTCAAGCTCGATCATCAGGTCGGGGATCGCCAGCCGTGTCACCCCGAGCATCGTGGTGGACGGTGCCACCCCGGCGGCGCCCAACCGCGACGCCAGCACGCCGTAGTGCTCGAAGAGCCGATCGACGTCGGTGGTGTAGACGTTGAGCCGGACGAGGTTCGCGAGGGACATTCCGGCCTCGCCGAGCACGGCCTCCAGGTTGTCGAGGCTCAGCGCCAACTGCGCCGCCATGTCACCGGCATGCTGGGGCTTGCCGTCGCCGCTCATCGCGGTCTGCCCGGAGCAGTACAGGGTCCGGGTGTGCCCGGAGACGATCTCGCCCTGGTTGTACCCCATCTCCACCGACCACGCCCAGGGGTTGACCGCGGTGCGCTCCATTGCCACATCAGCTCCATTCGATTCATCGAGAGTACGTACGCCCATCGGCTCAGCGGCCTGGGTCGTGTTGATGAGCCTGCCAACAAATCACGACATCCTGTGTCGTGTATTTCGGTAGGTTTCGTCGTATGCGCGCCGACCGGTTGGTCTCGCTGGTGCTGCTGCTGCGGCAGCACGGTCGGCTGTCCGCGGCCGCGTTGGCCCGCGAGCTGGAGGTCTCCACCCGCACCGTGCTGCGCGACATCGAGGCGCTGTCCGCGGCCGGCGTCCCCGTCTACGCCGAACGCGGCCGGCACGGCGGTTTCGCGTTGTTGCCCGGTTTCCGGACCGAGCTCACCGGACTGAACCCCGACGAGGCGCTCGCCCTGGTGGTCGCCGGATCGCGGCGCGGCGCGCAGGCGTTCGGTCTCGGGTCGGCGCTGGCTTCGGCCATGCTCAAGGTGGTCGACGCGCGCCCCGAAAGCCATCGAGACATCGCGGCCGGCGCGGCCCAGCGACTGCTCATCGACCCGGAGACCGACCTCCTCTCGCGCCGGCTGGTCGCCGAGGAGGTGCCGGACGCCGTGGTGGCCGAGGTCCGGCGCGCGGTGTTCGCGAGACACAGGCTGCGCATCCACTACGCGGCCGTGGGCCAGAGCCCGAAGTGGCGCACGGTGGACCCGATCGGCCTGGTCACCGTACGCGACCAGGGCTACTTGCTGGCCACGAGGTCCGGCGCGGACCGCACCTACCGGCTGTCCCGGGTCCTGGCCGCCGAGGAACTCGCCGAACCCGCACAGCGACCAGACCGGGTCGATCTGGACCGGGCCTGGCAGGAACGCAGCACACGGTTCCGGACGGGCGGCGACCAGGTCACCGTGCTGGTACGGATGGACCCGGCGCGGCGGGAGGACCTGGTGGGCACCGCGCTGGCCGTCCGCGCCGAAGAAACCGACCCAGACGGCCGGCTGCGGCTGGAGGTGACCTTCCAAGATCCGAGACACGCCGAATGGGCGCTGTGGCACCTCGCCACGAGCGCGGAAGCCCTGGCCCCACAGTGGTTGCGCGCCGCCCTGCGCGACCGCGCCGCCGCGATCGCCACCGCCTACGAGCGCCGGCCTGAGAGCTGATGGGCGATCGCCGAGTTGTCACGCCGATCCACCCCCGCGACGTGGGTAAGGGCTAGGTGGTCGTTCGGGACCGGGCCTCGGCGGCCCAGGAGGGTGCGTTCCATCGGTCGGCGATGGTGGCGGCCTGGGTGAAGTGGGCGGTGGCCTCGTGGTCGCGGCCGAGGAGGACGGCCAGCTCGCCGAGGGTGTGGGCGACCGGGCGCAGCGCCAGCGACAGGCTCGTGGCGCCCGCCGGGGGGCCGTCGCGGTGCGGAAGCAGCGTCGTGTAGATCTCCTCGGCGGCGTCGCGGTCGTTCAGGGCGATGATGGCCATCGCGCGCAACGTTGTGAGGAAGGTGAAGAAGAAGTCGGGGCGGATCGGGCTGGATGACGCGCGGACCTCGCGGGCTTCGGCGTCCAGGCCGTTGGCGTGGAGGGCGAGCGCGAGCAGGTCGGAGACCATGGGGCCGAGCGCGGCGTGGAGGGCGCGCACGTCGTCCAGGTGCGCGCCGAGCGTGCCGTCGTTCAGCCAGATCACGGCCAGGGCGAGTTGGAGAAAGCCCGCGGCGTGCACCGATCCGATGCGCCGCATGCCCTCGTCGGCCTTGAGGTAGAGGAGTTCGGCGTCGGCGATTCGGCCTTCGATGAGCGCCAGGGTCGCCAGCGTGATCTCGGTGACGGCGATCGCCTCGGGCATCCGGTAGGTGCGCGCGAGTTCCAGGGCCTCGGTGGTCACCTGGTGCATGGTCACCGGGTCGTTGGCGGCGGCGGCGACGCCGGCGTGGTTGAGCAGCCCGGTGACGCGGTAGACCGGCAGGTCGTGCTCGGTGCCGATCTCCACGAGCTCCCGGCAGAGCTCGGCGTCGCCGTGGACTTCGGCCAGGATCGCGAGTGCCGCGGCCCGCAGCCGGGGTTCGGTGGCGAGGTCGAGTGCCTCCTGCGCCGCCTCCAGGACGGTCGGGTCGTCCTCGCCGACCAGTTCGTTCGCGTACGCCGACAGGAGCCGGGACCGCACCGGAGGGGTCAGGTCGCGCTTCAGCAGGCGGCTCAGGCGGTCGACGATGGGCCGGTCCACCGTGCCGTACGTACGGGCCTGCCAGGGGGTCGGTTCTGTCCACGCGGTGAATGCGGCGATCATCAGGTCGTCGCGGCCCAGGGACTCCGCGTACTCCACGGCTTCGCGGCGTGTCTCGCGGGCGGCTCCGACGGCTCCCGCCCGGATCTGCGCGCGCAGCAGCCTGCCGAGCAGTTCGACGCGTTCGTCCGGTCCCGTCGAGTTGGTGACGGCGTCGGTGAGGAGGTCGGCCGCCACGTCGTGGGCGTAGCGGGCCTCGGCGAGCTCGGCGGCCTGGACGCAGTAGCCGACGGCCTTCGGTGAGCCGGCGCGCGTGTAGTGGTGGGCCAGCGCCGCGATGTCGTCGGTGCCTTCCAGGGCGTCGGCGATCCGGGCGTGCATCCGGGTGGCACGCAATCTGCTGACGTCGGCGATGAGCGTGTCCCTGACGAGGGCGTGGACGAAGCGGATGAGGCCGGGGCCGGGCTCGTCGAGGAGCCCGGCGATGACGCCCGCGTCCAGCGCGTCCATCACGCCGTCCTCGTCGGCGTCGGCGGCCTTGACGAGGACGTCCACCGAGCTTTCCCGGCCTGCGACCGCGGCGAGCCGGAGGATGGACACGCCTCCCTCGGGCAGGCGCGCGAACCGGCGGCGGAGGACGTCCCGTACGCCCTCGGGGACCTCGGAGAGGGCGACCAGCGCGCCTTCGCCGTTCACCAGCCGGGCGCTTTCGCGCACGTAGAACGGGTTGCCGCCGGTGCGCTCGGCGATCCCGGCGATGGTCTCCTCGTCGGCCTCGCATTCGGTCCGTACGAGCTCCGCGACGGCCTCGTCGGTCAGCCCCGGCAGCGCCAGGCGGAGGGGCGTGGCGCGCGCGAGGGAGGCCAGCGTTTCGGTGAGGTGCCCGCTCTCGTCCGCGCGGTACGCGGCGACGACCAGGATCGGGGCCCGCGTGCCGAGGCCGCCGCCGAGCAGTTCCAGCGTGGCGGCGTCCGCCCAGTGCAGGTCGTCCAGCACGACGGCGACCGGGCGTTCCGTGGCGACCGCCGCGAGCCACTTCCACACGGCCTGGCGCAGCCGGAACCGTCCCGCGGTGGCGTCGGCGGTCACCGGCTCGGTGTCGGTGAGCAGCGGCGCGAGGTCGTCCGCGAACCCGCCCGGGGACGTGGTCGCGGCGACGGCTCTCAGCGCCTCGGTCCAGGCCCACGCGGGCGGCGCGCTGTCGACCTCGGGGCAGCGGCCGACGGCGACCAGCCACCCGTCACGTTCGAGCCGCCTGCCGAGGTGTTCCAGCAGCGTCGACTTGCCGAGCCCGGCCTCGCCGGTGACAAGGGCGATGCGGGCGCCGTCGGTGGCGGCCTCGGCGGCGGCCGTGACCAGTGCCGACAGCTGTGCCTCGCGTCCGACGAACGGCGCCTCGACGATCGGAGCCGGCCGCGGCGGCGGTGCGGCCGGCGGTGGCGGGGGCACGGTCGCGCGCATGACGTCCGTGCGCTGGGTGAGGATCGCCTCCTCCAACGCCGTCAGGTCCGGGCCGGGGTCGAGTCCGAGCTCCTCGGCGAGGATGCCGCGGGCGCGGCGGAGCGTCGCCAGCGCGTCGGCTTGGCGGCCGCTGCTCCACAGCGCCAGGGCGTGCAGCCGCCAGCCCTCCTCGCGGAGGGGCTCGTCGCGGGTGAGCCGCTCGGCCTCGGGAACCACCGCGGCGGGGTCGCCGATTCGCAGACCCGCCGCGACGTGCAGTTCGGTGGCGACCAGGCGCAGCTCGTTCAGCCGGGCCGTCTCGGCGGCGGCCCACGGCTCGTCGGCGACCTCGGCGAACGCCGGTCCCTGCCACAGCCCCAGCGCCTCGGCGAGCCGAGCCTGGGCGGCGCGCGGGTCGGTGTCCGTACGGGCCTGGTCGAGCAGGTCCTCGAACCGCCACGCGTCCACCGACTCCGGTGGCAGCCGCAGCGCATAACCGGGTGCCGCGCTCACCAGCAGCCGGGCCGGTGTGCGCGGCGGGCGTCCGGGCTCCAGCAGCCGGCGCAGGTTGGACACGTACGCCTGCAGGGACATCAGCGCCCGCGCGGGCGGTTCCCCGCGCCACAGATCCTCGATCATCCGGTCGACGGGCACGACCTGCCCGCGCGCCGCCACCAGCAACGCCAGCACGCCCCGCTGCCGAGGCCCGCCGAGGTGAACGGCCTCACCGTTCACCTCGGCCGTGAACGAGCCCAGCACCCGGACGAAGACCATGATCCGCACATCGTACGTGGACTGGTCCAAGTCAACTCCAAGTGCCCTCCAAACGCCCGGGAGCAGCCTGAACACGTCGCAACCGACCAAGGGCGGGAACAGATGAGCGTCAACACCCAGGACATGGAGATCGTCCACCGCGTCTTCCGCCGTGAGTCACGGTTGCTGGTGGAACTCGTCGCGGCCGTCACCCCGGGTGACACCGCTCGCGCCACGGTGATCGCCGACCACTTCCGCGACTACCGGCTGGGCCTGCACAACCATCACGAGGGCGAGGACGAGCTGCTGTGGCCGCCGCTCCTTTCCCGGGTGGACCTGGAGGCCGACGTCGTCCTGCGCATGGAGACCCAGCACGAACGCGTCGCGGCCACCTTGACCAGGCTGGACGCCGCGGTCCCCGCCTGGGAGGCCACCGCGGGCGCCGACGAACGCGACACGCTCGTGGCCGCACTCACCGAGCACCGCGCGGTCCTGCTGGAACACCTCGACGACGAGGAGGCCACCCTCCTCCCGCTCGCGGCCGAGCACGTCACCGAACAGGAGTGGGCCTCCCTCGGCGACCACCTGGTGAACAACACTCCCAAGCTCACCCTGCTCACGCTCTTCGGCGCGGTCCTGGAAGACGCGAACCGGGCCGAGCGCGCCATCGTCCTGCGCGGCCTGCCCACCCCGGTCCGCGTCGTCTGGCACGTCATCGGCCGCCCCCGCTACGCCCGCCACATCCGCCGTGTCCGCGGCTGAACCCTGCCCGGTCTGAACATCAAAGGAGAACAACCATGTCGCTGAAGAAGCTCAACACCGTCCTGGCCACCGCCGTCGTCCTGTTCACCCTCTACCTCGGGTTGTCCTTCGTCCTGCCCCTCGGGACGTCCTTCCCGGGCCTGCCGAACTGGCCCTCTGGCGACAGCGGCTTCCCCGTCGTGAAGGGCAGCCGCGAGATCGCGATGGGCCTGGCCATGGGCGTCCTGCTGGTGACGGGCCACCGCCGCGCCCTGGGCTGGGTCCTGCTGATGGTGGCCGTCGCCCCGTTCGGCGACATGGTCAATGTCCTGGCCCACCACGGCTCCATGGCCGCCGCGTTCGGCATCCACGGCCTGACCGCGGCCCTGATCGCGGCCACCGGCCTGCTGATCCTCCGCGAGACCGGCAAGGCCCGCAAGGCCCAGGAGGCCGCCGCCCCAGCGCCCGCCGCGCAGCCCGCCTGACGTCCGCACGGGCTGCACGGTGTTCCTTCGCATTTTCTGAGAACTCGAAAAGGGAGACGACGATGACGATCAACGATCTGCGCGGTGTCCTCAAGGGGCGCGTGCTCCTGGCCGGTGACGACGGCTTTGAACAGGCGGCCACCGCGTGGAATCTGACCGTCAGGCAGCCGGTGGCGGCCGTGGCGGAGGCCGCGGATGCCGATGACGTGGCGGCGCTCGTGCGTTACGCGCGGCGGGCGGGTATGACGGTGACCACGCAGCCGACCGGGCATGGCGCCTCCGGTGATGTGGAAGGCCTGATCCTGTTGCGTACCGGCCTGCTGAACGAGGTGGAGGTAGGCGCGAAGGAGCGTGTGGTCCGGGTGGGCGCGGGCGTGAAGTGGGGGCAGGTGCTGGCCGCGGCCGGTCCGCTGGGTCTGGCCGGCCTGTCCGGCAGCGCGCCGGGGGTCAGCGTGACCGGCTACACGCTGGGCGGCGGGGTCGGCTGGTTCAGCCGCAGGTACGGCTTCGCCTCCGACAGCGTGCGGGCTTTCGACATCGTGGACGCCGATGGCGAGCCGGGCCGGGTGACCGCCGAGTCCGATCCCGAGCTGTTCTGGGCGCTGCGCGGCGGTGGCGGGGACTTCGCGGTGGTGACCGCCCTCGAGCTCGAGCTGTATCCCGTGCCGGTCCTGTACGGCGGGCGCGTGATCTGGCCGGAGCACCGGACCAGGGAGGTGTTCGACGCGTTCCTGGAGATCACCGCCGAGGCGCCGCGTGAACTCAGTGTCTGGATCAACCGGCTGCAGCCGCCGGGCGCGCCGCCGATGGTGACGCTGGATCTGGCCTACCTGGGTGAGGCGGCTCAGGGGGAGGACCTGCTGGCGCGCATCGACAAGATCGGGGGCGCGATCTCCGACAGCCGCGGCGTCGTCCCGGTCGCCGACCTGGGTGACATCACCGCCGAGCCCACCGATCCGGTGCCGGCCATCGCTCGTGCGGAGCTGCTCACCGGCCTGGACACGGACGCGGTGGAGCTCCTGCTGGCCAAGCCGGTCGAACCGCTCATCAACGTGCAGATCAGGCACCTGGGAGGGGCGCTCGCCGAGCCGGGCGGCAGGGCCGGTGCGAGCGGCGCGGTGGCCGAGCCGTACCTGCTCGGCCTGCTGGGTCTCGGCCTGCCGCACACGGCCGATGCGACGCGCGCCAAACAGGCCGAGGTCGTGGCCGACCTGGGGGCCTACGTCAGCGGCCGCAAGCCGTACACCCTGCTGTCCCCCGGTGACACGGCGGCGAAGTCCTTCTCCGGCAGCGCGCTCGCGCGGCTGCGGGAGATCAAGCGGGCCCGTGACCCGCACAACGTGTTCCGCGCGAACTTCCCGGTGCTCGGATAGGCCGGTTCCCGGCAGGGCGACGGCCCCTCCGCCCACCAGGGCGGCGGGGCCGTCGCCCTGCCGGAGATCATCCGGCTTCATCCGGCGGTGTCGGATGCCGGTGTCGGCCGGCGCGGGGGGAGGTTGTCCATTATCAGGCCGAGGGTGAACTCGAACCGGTCGTGCCCGGTGCCGGAGGTCAGCTCGGCGGCATAGCGCCGGGTCTGCGGAAACGTGTCGGCCGGCAGTGCGGTGAACCGGCGGATCAGCTCCTCGCGGCCGAGGACCCATTCCTGGTCCGGGTGTGTGCGCCGCTGCTGGACCAGCGACTGCTCCAAGGCGTAGGCGCTGACGTAGAGGGACAGAGCATCGAGCACCCAGGCGGCGTTCTGCGGTTCGATTCCGCCGGCGAGCAGGATCGCCAACAGCCCTTCCCTGACCCGCAAGGTGGAGAGGTTGGTCGGGACCACGCCCAGCGCGGCACGGGAGACTCCGGGGTATTTCAGGTACTGGTCGCGGATCTGCGCGTACACGTCGAGGATCTGCTCGCGCCACGTGGCCGGGTCCGGTTCGGGCAGCACGACCTCGGAGCAGAGCCGGCCGACGAGCAGATCGTCGATGTCCTCTTTGCTGACGATGTGCGCGTACAGCGACGACGGCCCGGTGCCGAGCACCGCGGCGACTCGGCGGATGGTCAGTGCGTCGTAGCCCTCGGTGGCCACGACCTGCAGGGCGGCGTCGGTGATCCGGTCGACCGTGATGGGTTTCTTGCGTGATGACGCCGCTGAGGGCTCCCCAGCGGGCTGGGCGTGACGAGCTGCTCGGCGTTGCCGGGGACCGGAGGGCATACCGGTCACTATAGCTTGACACGATCAATGTTCGCTAAGTAGAACTTAGATCGTTCATGCAGAACTAAGTTCGTCTCTGTGTGGGTTCGCGTACCCCTGCTCAGGTCCTGAGCAGGGTTCGGACAGTCTGTTCAGGAGGTGTGTGATGCGAGTTTCCATCGCCGGGGCCGGCCTGGGGGGTCTGTGCCTGGCACAGGCCCTGCGTGGCGCCGGGATCGAGGTCGACGTGTACGAGCGGGACCCAGCGATCACCGCACGATTTCAGGGGTACCGGCTCGTACTGGATCCGGTCGGATTCGAGGCGCTGCGCAGCTGTCTGCCACAGCGTTGGCACCCGCTGCTGGACGCGGTCGTCAGTGACGCCTACGTTGAGCGACTGGCCCTGGACGCCCAGCTGAACAAGATCGGCGAGCTCGGCCCTGCCAAGAGCGGGATCGTGGTCGACCGGCACGTACTCCGGCACCTGCTGCTGACCGGACTCACCGTGCACACCGGGGCCGCGCTGACCGGTTACGACGTGCTGGACGACGGCGGGGTCAAAGCCCGGTTCGCGCAACGCGATCCGGCGACCGCCGATCTGCTCGTCGGGGCGGACGGGGTCGGCTCCGCGGTTCGCCGGGTGCTGACGCCGCAGACCACCCCGACCGACACCGGCGTCCGGTTCGTCATCGGCCGCACGCCGCTGACGGAGCAGTTCGCCGGCCTGTCCCGGGCCTACGGCGGGAAGATCGTCGGGGACGGGGTGAGTCTGCTGCTCGGGGCGATGCGGTTCCCCGTTCCGCCGAAGGAGGCCGCGGAGAAACTCGCACCCGAAGTGACGCTCCCCGACATCCATGACTACGTGCGCTGGGCCATGATCCTCCCGCCGGACGGCTCTCTCGGCACCTTGACGGCACAGGAGGCCGCGCTGTCCAGGATGAACGGCTGGCACCCGGACCTGCAGGCGCTCATCGAGCAGGCCGACCCGGACAACAGCACCCTGCTGTCCATCCAGGTGGTCGAGCCAGGTGAGCGCTGGGCGCCCGGTCCGGTCACGCTGCTCGGTGACGCCATCCACGCCACCTCTCCGACCGGCGGCAACGGCGCGAACACCGCCCTGCGCGATGCCGGCCTGCTGGGCCGCCGCCTGATCGAGGCCGCCGAGGGCCGCCAGGATCTTCTCTCCGCGGTCGACGGCTACGAGCGGCAGATGTTCGAGTACGGGGGCGAGGCCGTACGCCACAGCCTCGCCGCGCTCCCCGCCTACGTCCCGAACCCGGAACGACCCGAGCCGGCATAGGTTCAGATCAGCGCAGTACGGCCGCCAGCAGGTCGGCGCCCAACGCCGCCAGATCGGGCAGATTGAGGGTGTACCGGACGTAACGACCGTGCCGTCGAGCCGTGAGCAGGCCCGCGCGGCGCAGGACGGCGAGGTGGCGGGACACCTCCGGCGGTGAGAGTTCCCAGAAGTGAGCCAGTTCGCCGGTGGTGTGCGGGCCGCGGGCCAGGGTGCGCAGGAGCCGCAGCCGTACCGGATGCGCGAGCGCCTCCAGCCGGAGGGTGACCGTCTCCAGAGAGACCGGTTCCGCCGGACTCGGCTCGGCGACGGGGTACTGCACCACCGGATGCCACCCGGGCGCGTGGACCGCCACCAGGTGCGGGCGGCCGAAGACGCTGGGGATGAAGGTGACCCCGGCGTCACGGGCGGCGGTCGCCTTGTCCTGCACCTTGTCCACGATGATGCAGTCGCCGTCCGGTGCCAGGGTGACCGCGCCGGAGACCGAGGCGAGTGCCGCCCCGATGCCCTGGCGCCTGAGCAGTTCGTTCTTCAGGCGCAGATCGGTGGCGAGCTGCGCCGTGACGCCCGCCCAGGCGTCGTCGAAGAAGGCTCCGGCGCATTCTTCGAGGGTGTGGCGCACCCGCGCCCGCACCGCGGCCGGGTCCGCGAGCAGCCGTTCCGCGAAGGCCTCCTGCAGCGCGCCGCGGGCCTGGGCCACGTCCAGCGCCCGCTCGCGCGCGGTCGTGTCGGTGAGCGGCGACGCCCCGGGGAAATGGACCCGGCTGCTGCCGCAGGTGGTGACGAGCGCGGCGGTCACGTACGTCTCGTCGTCGATCCGGTCCACGTCGTCCAGTTCCTCGGCGAGGGTGGGCCGGGGCCGGGCGGGGATCAGGAAGTCGGCCTGTGAGGAACGCCAGAGGAACTCCGCCTCCCTGAGCCGCTCGGCCAGCTCCGGCCGCAGCCCGGCCCAGACGTCGCCGCCCAGCCGGCGAACTGCGGATGGTGACCGGGTTCGGCCAGCACGTGCAGCATCGCGGTCAGCTCGGCCAGCGGGGAGGCGGCGAACCGCACTCGCCCGGACGGCAGGCCGCTGATGTCGATCCTCAGCGTCATCCGCCCATCATCACCGGCCGGGCGACCTGGCGACGGTGTCGATTGACGATGTGCGTCAACCGACGTGCCCTGCCCCGGCGGCCGAACGCACCGTCTGACGCCATGGCAACCATCACCAGAAAGCCCCGCGCCCTCGTCCGTGCCTCCGGAGGCCCCCGCTATGCCGTCGCCCTGGCCGTGGACGCGCTGGGCACCGGCCTGCTGCGGCCCTTTCTGCTGCTCTACGGCGTGACGGTACTGAGGCTGTCCGCGCCGGTCACCGGCACCACCATGACGGCCGGCATCGTCGCGGGTCTGGTGTGCATGCCCGCGGTGGGCCGATGGCTGGACCGGGGCGCGCGTAGCACGGTCGTGGCGGCGTCGATGCTGGTGCGGGTGCTGGGCGTGGCGCTGCTGCTGGCCGCCCCAGCGGGGCACGTCTGGCTGTTCGCGATGGCGGCACTCTTCCTCGGCATCGGCAACCAGGCATGGCCGGCCGCCCACGCCGCGCTCGTGGCCACGGTCGCCGACGGCCGAGAACGCGACACCGCCCTCGCAGGGGCCCGCGCCCTGCGCAACGCCGCCCTGGGCGTCGGAGGACTCCTTGCCGCCGTGTGCCTGGCGGGCGGCACCACCGCGCTGCGGGCGCTGGCAGTTGTCACCGCGCTCGCCTACCTTGCCGCGGCCGCCTTGGCGTGGTCGGTCCACGTGCACGCGCATCCGGCGGAGGCCGCCCCGGCCAGGGGCCTGGACGAGGAGCCCGCACCCGGGATGCTCGCGCTGCTCGCCGCCAACGTGGTCTACGTCTTCTGCCTCAACGTCCCCGAGATCGCGCTCCCTCTGGTCCTGGTGACGCAGTTCCACGCGTCCCCGGTGTGGCCGGCAGCCGTCTTCGTGGCGAACACGGCGCTGGTCGTCACCCTGCAGGTGCCGGTCACCGTCCTGATGTCCCGCTTCTCCCGGCGGACCGGGCTGGCGTTCTCTGGCGTGGTGCTGGCCGCGTCCTACCTCGGCTTTCTCGCGGCCACCTCACTGGGGCACGGCTGGGGTGTCCCGGCCGTCGCCGCGGTCTCCGTGGTCTGCACCATCGGCGAGATCATCTACGCCGGCAGCGCCACCGCGCTCGTCACCGCCCTCGCCCCGGCCCATGTCCTGGGACGCGCCCTGGCCCGCTTCCAGCTCTCCACGGGCTTCGGTCTCGCCGTCTCCCCGGCGGTCATCACCGCTCTCGAGCCCCACGGCCCGGCCGCCCTCTGGGGCAGCCTCGCCGCTGCGACGCTCCTCTCCGCCTCCGCCGTTCGGAGGGTGTCCTCGGCCGCCGCCGAGGGGTGGAAATAGCGCCGTACGTTCTCCGGCTTCAGTGAAGATCCGACTGGACCTCGGTCAGTCGAGGCCTTCGACGATGCGGAAGTCGCGCTCGACGCCGTCGGCAAGTGCGGCCAGCGCCTCCTGGTAGGCCGCACTCTCGTGCGCCGCGACGGCCTGCTCGAAGCTGTCGAACTCGATCAGGACGGTGCGCTCGGCGATTCCGGCGTCATGCGCCACGACCCGACCGCCACGGACGAGGACCCGACCGCCCCCGGCCTCGACGGCCAGGCGGGCCAGCTTGTTGTAAGCAGCCAGCTTCTCAGGGTCTGAAATGGTGCGGTAGGCGCTGACCCAGTAGCCCTTGGGCATGGAACCTCCAGTGTTGGGATGAGTGCATCTGACTTACGGGTTGGTCTCGGACGAGCGTCGGCGGGCGAGAGCGAGGCTGGTCATTGTCGTGATCGCCATCGCGGCGATGCCGATCAGCGCCGCGGTGGTGTAGGCGCTGTCGTCGGGGAAGAGGTGGCCGGGGCCGGTGCCCGCGGCGAGGATCAGGCCGCCGATGGCGCTGCCCAGGGAGTAGCCGACGCTGCGGACGACGTAGTTGAAGCTCATGGCGCTCGACGTCTCGCTCTTGGGGGTGACGGCCAGGATGACGCCGGGCATGGCGGCCGAGAAGCCGCCGACGCCGAAGCCGAGCACGCCCATCGCCGCGAACAGTTCGGCCAGGTCCGACCGGGCCGCCGCGAACAGGGCGAACCCGCCGCCGACCACGACGGCGCTGCCGGCCAGGAGCAGGGGGTCGGCGATCCGCGTCCGGACCCGCGGCGTGAGCTTGCCGGCGACGAACCCCAGCACCGAGAACGGGATGAGGACCAGCCCGGCGACGAAGGTCGTCAGCCCGAAGCCGTAGCCGGCGCCGTGCGGCGTCTGCGCGTACCGGGTGATGAGCGTGAGCAGGAGGTACATGCCGATCCCGCCGACGAACATGGCGAGGTTCGCCCCGGCGACCGCCGGGTGCCGCACCGCCCGCACATCGACCAGGGGCGTCGTGCTGCGCAGCTCGATGACGGCCCAGACGCAGAGCAGCACCACCGCGACGACGGCGAGGCCCGCCGCCACGGCGAGGTGCCGGCTCCACAGATTCCGTTCGCCAGCGAGGAACAGCACCAGGAGCAGCGCAGCGGCCAGGACGACCGCGCCTGCCACGTCCACGTGGGCGGAGCGGCCTTCGGGGGCTTCGGGCATGGAGCGCCACGCGGTCAGGAGGGCGGCGGCGGTGACGACCAGGCCGAGGCCGTAGGCGGCCCGTACCCCGCCGAGCTCGGCGAGCAGTGCGGCCAGCGGGTAGCCGACGCCGGCCCCGATGATCGAGACCACCGAGATCAGGGCGATCACGGCCGCGCTGCGCTCCTCGGGGAGGTGGTCCCGGGCCACGCCCATCATCAGCGCCGTCAGCCCGAGCCCGACGCCCTGGGCCGCCCTGCCGGCCAGCAGCCACGCGAACGGCAGCGGCAGCACGGTGAGCGCGCTGCCGGCGACGACGACCGCCAGCGTGGCGAGGATCGTGGCCCGCCGGTGCGGGCCGGCTCGAGCCGGCCCAGGACCGGCGTGGCGACGGCGCCGCTGAGCAGCGCGACGGTCAGCGTCCATTGCGCGCTGCCGAGCGAGACGTGGAACGAGGTCGCCACGCTGGTGATGAGCGGCGTCCCGAGGCTGGCGACCGCCGCCACGACCAGAGCGATGAACATCAGGGCGGGGACCAGCAGCCGCGCCTCGGAACGCGCCACCGGGAACGCCTTCACCGCGGCCCCGCCGACCGGCTGCCCGGTCACTGCTTCGGCCCTTCGCGGTCCTGGCTTTCGAGCTCTGCCAGATGCTTCAGCGCCGGAAGGGCCGCCACCAGCGCCTCGACCTCGTCGCCGGTGAGCTCGCCGATCAACCGCTCGAACGCGTGGACGCCCGCCTGGCGCCGCGCCCGGACATAGGAGGTGCCGGCCTCGGTCAGGCACACCAGCGTGACCCGCTTGTCGGACGCGTCGCCCCGCCGCTCGACCAGGCCGGACTCCTCCATCACCCGGACCAGGGCGGTCATCGCGGGCTGGGTGACGCCCTCGACCGCGGCCAGATCGGTGATGCGCCGCGGGCCGGTCCGGTCCAGGGTGGCCAGGGTGGCGGCGGACGTCAGGCTCATGTCCCGGGGCAGGCGTCTCGCGGCCCTGGTGGCCAGGCCGTAGAGGGCTTCCCCGATGGCGGCGGACGCGCCAGGAGCGGTGTCTTGACGACGCATGCTCGAAGCATAGCATCTTTATATTCATAGTTTATGGAAATGGTCGACTGGCGCGGGCGGCCTCGATTCGCATCCGCGACGGCGGCCGGCCATGCACACCGGACCGGGCTGCTACGCCAAGTGGGGCCGATCTGCCAGTTCCGCCACGCCAAGCTCCAAGACCGCCTCGCGCACACGTACCGCCAGGACACGTGAGTATTCGCAACGCCGGGCCTCTCTCGGCTCCGCGCCGGACGCGGAGCCGAGAGAAGCCGATCAGCGTTCGTGCGGGGGGACCGGTTCCACGGGGGCGTTCCAGTCGATCCGGTGGCGGTACACCGGGCCGGTGGTCTTCTCCGGGTTCATGACCGTCCTGGTCAGGATGGGCATGAGCAGCGGCATCATCGCCTGGGCCACCGGGCCGGGCGCCTTGGCGTGGTTGATCTTCGCGGCGCGTGCGGCGATCGTCTCCACGCGGTCGCGGCGCAGGTGCTCGTAGGCGGCGAAGGCGCTTGGCGCGTCGGGCAGGTCGCGCAGGCAGCGGGCGAGTTCGACGGCGCTCTCGATGGCCAGGGACGCGCCCTGGCCGGAGCTGTTGGACGGGGCGTGCACCGCGTCGCCGACCAGGACCATCCGGCCGCGGTGCCAGTGCGGGACCTTCGGCATGATCTGCAGCGCCCCGATGACCTGCAGCCGGTCCGCGCCGGTGCGCTCGACCAGCCGCCGGCCGGGGTCGTCGTCGCCGTACGCGTCGTGGAGCCGGCGCAGCCATTCCGCGGCCGGCACCGCGCGGGCCTCGGCGATGGGCAGGGGTGTGCGCCATGGCAGGTTGGCGCCCCATTCCGCGCCGCCGCCGGGGAGGGGCCGGTAGATGTAGTACGCGCGTTTGCCGAAGGCGAAGGTGATGCTGCCGGGGCCGCCGGGCACATCGCAGTCCACGACGGCCTCGAAGCCGAGCATTCCGGTGTAGTCCGGGCCGGGCGCGTCCGGGTCGATGAGCCCGCGGACGGTCGAGCGGACGCCGTCGGCGCCGATGAGGACGTCGGCGGTGGCGGTGGTGCCGTCGGCGAACCGCGCGGTCACTCCCGAGGGGGTCTCGTCGGCGCCGGTGAGGCGTTTGCCGTGGACGACCGGGACGCCGTGCGCGACGGCGTGGTCGTGCAGGGCCCGGTGCAGGTCGGCGCGCCAGATCAGATGCAGGGGCGAAGGCCAGGGCATGTCGAAGCGCCGCTTGGCGCCCATCGCCATGATCCCCCGGTGCAGCGGACGGCCGGCGGCCAGGACGGCCTCGTCGGCTCCGACGGTCCGGAGCGCGGCGACGCCGTTCGGCGCCAGGGCGAGTGAGCCGCCGACGCCGTCCGCCGTGCTCGGGTACGCCTCGTACACGGTGGCCTCGATGCCTGCCTTGCGCAGCGCCACCGCCGCGACCGGCCCGGCGATGCCGCCGCCGATGACCAGTGCGGTCTTAATTCTCGTCATGGTTCCTCCATGCCGGGGACCGGCCGATCCCGGTCTCCGGCTGATCGATCCGGATCTCGTGCGTCCGAACCGGCTCCCACGGAGGAACCCGACTATCCTTTCGAGTGCCACCTCGTGGCCGGGCTCTGCGTGGGTTTCGGTTCGAGGCTGACGGCCCCGGCGCGGTGTTGCCGCACCTCGCCGGGGCCGTTCCTATGTCGTGGTGTCGCTCTCCTCCCCCGCCTGGAGCGGTATACCGCCGGTCTCGTGCCAGGCCCGCCACTCCGGCAGGCCCGGGAACGTCCCGGACCTCAGCTCCTCCAGCAGCGAGCGGACCCAGGCGGTCTCCGCCTCCCGGACGGCCAGCTCGTACTCCCCCTCGACCAGGAACAGCCGCGGAACCTCCCGGGCGTAGCGCGCCAGCGCCTCGCGCCGCTCGGTGAGCTCCTCCTCCAGCAGCGCGAGGCGGCGTTCGAGCAGACGCGCGGCCTCGTCCGGCGGCAGGACCGCCAGCACCGACAGACCGGCGGTGAACCGCAGTTGCTCCGGCTCCGGGGTGGAGACCAGCTCACGCACCCAGTCGGCCAGCTCCTCCCGGCCGGCTTCGGTGATCCGGTAGACGGTGCGCTCGGGGCGGCCGCCCTGCCGTGTGCTCCCTGCGGCCTCCAGCAGACCGTGCCTGGCCAGGTTCTGCACGACCGTGTACAGCGACCCCCACTTGATCTTCATGTCCTGGTCCTTGCCCCAGGCGCGCAGAGCGGAGGCCATCTCGTACGGGTGCATCGGCCGCTGGGTGACCGCCGACAGGACGGCGAGCGCCAGCAGGTTGCCGACCTTCCGCCGCTTCGCCATCACCATCACCTCGCATCCGAATACTCGCCTACGAGTATATCCCCCCACGACTATGCGTGCCCATCAGCCCACGAGCCATACTGAGCCGGTGACGAGTGACGCCCACGACCAAGAGACGATCGAGGACGCCGGACCGGGCGGCCTCACCGTCGGCCGGGCGGCCGCTCTCGTCGGGGTCAGCGTGAAGACGCTGCACCACTGGGACGCCATCGGCCTCGTGCGCCCGAGCGAACGCACCTGGGCCGGATACCGGGTGTACTCGGGCGACGACGTCGCCCGGATCCACCGGGTCCTCGTCTACCGGGAGCTGGGCTTCCCGCTCGCCGAGATCGGCCGGATCCTCGATGCCCCGGGCACCGACACGCGCCACCATCTGCGCCGGCAGCGGTCACAGCTGATGGAACGCATCGACCGCCTGCAGAAGATGGTCGGCGCGGTCGAACGCATGCTGGAGGCGTCGAAGAAGGGGATGCGGCTGACTCCGGAGGAGCAGGTCGAGATCTTCGGCGACGACTGGCAGCCGGCCTGGGTCGATGAGGCCGAGGACCGCTGGGGCGACAGCGCGCAGTGGGCGCAGTACGCCGAGCGGGCCGACCGGATGACACCGGAGGACTGGAAGGGCATCGCGGCCACGACCGACGCGCTGAACACCGACCTCGCCGCCGCCAAGCGCGCCGGCGTCGCACCCGGCTCCGGCGAGGCGAACGCCCTCGCGGAACGGCATCGCGCACTGCTCTCGCGGTACTTCGACTGCACGCACGCGATGCAGGCGTGCATCGGGCGGACGTTCGTCGACGATCCCCGGTACGCCGAGTACTTCGACACGGCCGCACCGGGCCTGGCCGTGTGGCTACGCGACGCGATCTTCGCGAACGCCGCGGCCCACGGAGTCGACCCGGACTCCGCGATCTGGGAGTGACCGCCCGGCCCGCCTGCGCACACCGGGCGCGGCCGAAGTCACCCGGCCCCTGGGATCTCGCGGTCCGGCGCGGCGGCCCTCGCCTGAGGTCCGGGCGGCAGGACGTGCGCGGCGAAGGCGTCGACGGCGTTGATGACGGCTTCGAAACGCAGCGAGTGGAACAGGTCGAAGGCGTGCTGTCCGCCGGGTAGTTCGGCGTAGATCACCGGCCGGGCCGACAGGGCCCGCAGGCGTTCGGCGAACAGCCGTGCGCTCTGGACGGGGACGAGGGTGTCGTGGTCTCCGTGGACGATGAGGAACGGCGGCGCGTCGGACCGGACGTGGGCGAGGGGTGAGGTCGCCCTGGAGGAAGGCGAGGACGGTGGCGGCCAGCAGCCACGCGAACACCACGAAGGGCAGCTCATTGACGACCACGCCGATGAAGAAGGCGAGCATGGCCAGCGGCCGGGGCCGGCCCGGCGCGGCCAGCGCGAACGCGGCGCAGGCCGCGACCAGGACCAGACCGGTCAGGTATCCGTAGGGCAGGGTCATCGCCGCGCGAGCCCGAGGAGCAGCACGGCGCCGACGACCAGGTGCAACAGGACCAGGACCAGCGCCGCTCCGGAACCGGCGGCGCCGGTGAGCGGGCCGGTGAGGGACAGGGCGAGCACGGCCGCGGCGGTGATCGTCCAGATGCGGCGCGGCCGGGCGGCCGATCGCTCCAGGACGGCCAGGAGTGCCCAGCCCGCGAGCCCGGCCAGCAGGCTCGCGACCGCGACCGGCGCCGGCCCGACCGTGCTGGTGCCGCCGCCCGTACGCACGGTCAGCGTGGTCCCGGCCAACGGCACCGCGAGTGCCCACACGGCCAGGGCCGCCGCGGGCGCGCCGAACACGGTGAGGAGGAGTCTGTTGACGGAGGTGTTCATGCCGGTCAGCCTCGCCCGGCCGCCGGGGCCGCGGCATCGGGCGCGCGGTCGCGTCCGCTCCTGCTCCGGCGGGGGGCGGGTCCGACTTAAGTAGGTACCGGCCCTTCCGCACCCGCGAATAGCCTGGCCCGGTGAATGAGCTGCCCTCCCCGCATCCGATCGCGGTGGCGAGCGTGACCCTCGGGGCGGGCGCGCTGACCGGCGTTTCGCTGTGGGGACGCGGTTCCACGCCCTGGCTGGACGTCGCGGTCGCGGTCGTGAGCGTGCTCGCGGCGGTCGCCCAGCTGTGGTGGCCGGTCGCCGGGGCGCTCACCGCCACCCTCCTGGCCGTGGCCTTCCCCATGGCCACGCCGGCGGCGACGATGGGGGCGCTGCAGGTCGCCCAGCGCAGGCGGTTCTCCGTCGCGGTGGCCGTCGGGTCGGCGGGCATCGCGGCCCACGTGGTCCAGGGACTGTTGCGGCCGAACTCCGGCATCTCCCTGGGCTGGTGGCTGGTGCTGATCTGCGCCGCGTACGGTGCGCTGGTCGGCTGGGGCGCGCTGGCCCGCTCCCGCCGCGCACTGCTCATCTCGCTGCGCGAACGCGCCCGGCGCGCCGAGGCCGAGCAGGGCAGGCGGATCGCCGAGGCCCGCATGGCCGAACGGCGCACGCTCGCCTGGGAGATGCACGACGTGCTCGCCCACCGGCTGTCCCTGGTGGCCACCCACGCCGGAGCGCTGGAGTACCGCCCGGACTCCTCCCCCGAACAGCTCGCCCGCGCCGCCGGAGTGGTCCGCACCGGAGTGCACCAGGCGCTGGAGGAGCTGCGCCAGGTGATCGGCCTGTTGCGCGAGGAGGACGACACCGGCGACGGCATGGAACCCCAGCCCACGCTGGCCGACCTGCCGCGCCTCGTCACCGAGGCGCGCCAGGCGGGGCAGCCGGTACGGCTGCGCGACGAGGTCGCCGACGCCGCCGCCCTCCCGGCGGGCGCCGCCCGGACCGCCTACCGCGTCGCGCGGGAGGGGCTGACCAACGCGCGCAAGCACGCCCCCGGCCTGCCGGTCGAGGTGCTGCTGCACGGCGCCCCGGGCACCCGCCTGGTGATCGACGTCCGCAACCCGCTGCCCGCGGCGGAACCGGCCCCGATCGCGCCGGGCAGCGGCCTGGGCCTGGTCGGCCTCACCGAGCGGGTACGCCTGGCCGGCGGGCGGCTGGACCACCAGATCACCGAGGGGCAGTTCCGCCTCCGGGCCTGGCTACCATGGCCGGCGTGATCCGCGTACTGCTGGTCGACGACGACGCCATGGTGCGCGCGGGCCTGTCCATGATGCTGGACGGCACCGCCGGGATCAGCGTGGTCGCCGAGGCGGCCGACGGCCAGGAGGCCATCACCGCCACCGACGCCCATGCCCCCCACGTCGTGCTGATGGACCTGCGCATGCCGCGCGTGGACGGCATCACCGCCACCCGCCGGCTGCGCGCCCGCGCCCACCCGCCGGAGGTGATCGTCCTGACCACCTTCGACACCGACGAGAACATCCTGTACGCGCTGCGCGCCGGCGCCAGCGGGTTCCTGCTCAAGGACGCCTCGCCGCCGCAGATCGTCGAGGCGGTCACCCGGGTCGCCGCGGGCGACCCGATCCTGTCCCCCCGCATCACCCGGCGGCTCATGGACCGCACCGTCACGCACGCCGGCGCCTACGAACGGGCACGCACCACGCTGGCCGCCCTGACCCCGCGCGAACACGAGGTGGCCCTCGCGATCGCCCGGGGCCGGACCAACGCCGACATCGCCGCCGAACTGGCCATGGGCCTCACGACGGTCAAGGCCCACGTCTCCAGCATCCTCACCAAACTTGACCTGGACAACCGCACCCAGATCGCGCTCCTGGCCCACGACGCAGGCCTGGCGTAAGCATGCCGTGAACCGGAGGCGTCAGGCGGCGTGCCCGGTCCAGGCGAACGGCTCCAGCCGCTCGTCCAGGGGCGCGCCGGTCATGCGGTTGGCCAGGGTCGACATGGTGTAGACGCCGATGCCGAGGACGACCTCCAGGGCGTTCTGCCGGGTGTAGCCGTGGCCGAGGAACTCCTCCATGGCCTTGTCGGAGACCGCGCCGGAGGTGGCCAGGACCTCCAGGACGAACCGCCGCATGGCCTCCAGCGGCGCGTCGTTGAGGGGCCTGCTCTCCCGCAGCGCGGCGATCAGGTCCGGGTCCGCGCCGAGCCCGGTCAGGCCGGCCGTGTGCATGGCCACACAGAGGTGGCAGCCGTTGCGGGTGGCCATGGTCATGACGAGCACCTCCCGGGCCAGCGGGCTCAACGTGGTCGTCTCGAACAGCGCGTTCGCCCGCAGGAAGCCGTCCAGCATCTGCGGGGAGGCGGCGAGGCGGGCGACCGCCGCGGGTAGGTATCCCAGCTTCTTGGCGGCGGCCTCCATGGAGCGTCGGGCGGCGGCCGGTGCGGACTCGATCGTGTGCTCGGTGAACGCCATGAGGGATCATCCCCTAAACTCGGCAACGTGGTTGTCGAAACAGTAAACCAGGTTGACGATGTCTGCAACGGCTGACGACCGGCCGGGCTATGAGCTGCCCCTGCTCCTCATCGCCGGATTCCGCACGCTCATCGACGAGCTCCACGCCGAACTGGCACGTCAGGGCCACCCCGACGTACGGCCCGCGTACGGATTCGCCATGCAGGCCATCGGCCCCGGCGGCGCCACCGCCAGCGAGGTCGGCCGCCGCCTCGGAGTCTCCAAACAGGCCGCCGGCAAGACCATCGACCGCCTCGAGGAACTCGGCTACGCCGAGCGGGTCGACGACCCCGCCGACGGCCGCCGCAAGCTCGTACGCCTCACCGCCCGCGGCATCGACTCACTCACCCGAGCAGCAGCGATCTTCGACGAGCTGCGCTCCCGGTGGGCGGCCACCGTCGGCGCCGACCGCCTCACCGGCCTGGAGGACACCCTGCGCTCAGTGGTCGCCCCCGCCGCCCTCGGCGTCGACACCGTCAGCTGGTTCGCACCCTGAACACCCGGGGGCCGCCTCGCCGGCGGCCCCCGTCGCTACAGCACCCGGCTGAGGAACGCCCGCGTACGCGGATTCGAAGGATCGTCCAGCACCGAAGCCGGCGACCCGGACTCCACGACCACGCCACCGTCCATGAAGACCACCCGGTCGGCGACCTCCCGCGCGAACCCGACCTCGTGCGTCACCACCACCATGGTCAGGCCCTCCTCCGCCAGGCCCTTCATCGTCGCCAGCACCTCGCCCACCAGCTCCGGATCCAGCGCGCTGGTCGGCTCGTCGAACAGCATCAGCTTCGGCCGCATCGCCAGCGCACGGGCGATCGCCACCCGCTGCTGCTGCCCGCCGGACAACTGCCGCGGATAACTCTCCGCCTTCTCCGCCAGCCCGACCTTCACCAGCAGCTCCAGCGCACGCTCCCGCGCCGGACCGCGCGGCTCACGACGCACACCCGTCGGCGCCTCCATGACGTTCTGCAGCACCGTCAGATGCGGGAACAGGTTGAACTGCTGGAACACCATCCCGATCTCCCGGCGCTGCCGGGTGATCTCCCGCTTGCGCAGGTGCCGGACCCGGCCCCCGTCCGCACGGAACCCGATCAGCTCACCATCGACATGGATCGAACCACCGTCGATCGTCTCCAGATGGTTGATGCAGCGCAGGAACGTCGACTTGCCCGACCCCGACGGGCCCAGCACGACGACCACCTCCCCCGCCGCCACATCCAGGTCGATGCCCTTGAGCACTTCTAGATGCCCGAACCTCTTACGGACGTTCCGGGCGCACACCATCGACGGCGCGTCGGTCAGCGGTACGGCGGTCACGACGGCACCTCCGGAGTGGTCGGCGGCGACTGCGCCCGGCGGCGCATCAGCACGAAGTCCCAGAAACCCTGCGGAGCGTTCCGCGTCGCCCCCCGCGCGTAATGGCGCTCGATGAACGACTGCCCCACATACAGCACCGACGTGATCAGCAAATACCACAGGCACGCGACGATCAGCAGCGGAATCGTCTGGAACGTCCGGTTGTAAATCGACTGAACCGTGTACAGCAGATCCGCCAGCGCGATCACGCTCACCAGCGACGTCGCCTTCAACATGTTGATCACCTGGCTGCCGGTCGGCGGCACGATGAACCGCATCGCCTGCGGCAGCACGATCCGCCGGAACGTCCGCGCATCACTCATGCCCAGCGCGTGCGCCGCCTCCGTCTGCCCCGGATCGACCGCCAGCAGCCCACCACGGATGATCTCCGCCATGTACGCCGCCTCGTTCAGCCCCAGACCCAGGATCGCCGCGAACAACGGCGTGATCAGGTGATTGGTCTCCCCGCTGACGAACTCCGGCCCGAACGGAATCCCGAACGACACCCGCGGCAGCAGCGCCGACAGGTTGTACCAGAACACCAGCTGCACCAGCACCGGGATCCCGCGGAAGAACCACACGTACAGCCCGCAGGTCGTCCGCAGCAGACGGTTCTCCGACAGCCGCCCGACCGCCAGCAGCACCCCGCCAACGACACCGACGGCCATCGCGATCACCGTCAGCTCCAGCGTCGTCGCGATCCCCTGCCCGATGATCGACGCGTTGAAGTACCGCCCGACGACACCCCACTCGAAGTTGTCGTTGGTCACCAGAAGGTGCACCAGCTGCGCCGCCAGCACCAGCAGGACGAGCGACGCCACCCACCGCAGCGGATGCCGCGTACGCGCCGCACCGGCGACGTCCACCTCACCCGCCGCGTCCCGGGACGTCTTCTCGGTCACAGCCACGAGAGCCTCACCCCTTCCTGGGCGCCAGGTTCACGCCGGGCTTGTCCAGCACGTTCGCCGACAGACCCCACTTATCCATGATCTTCTTGTACGTGCCGTTCGCCACCAGCTCCCGCAGCGCCTCCAACAGCACGTCCCGCAGCGGCGACCCCTTCGCGACCACCGCGCCCTGGTACAGGTCGGCGAACCCGTTGGGCTTACCGGTGCCCGCCAGCTCCAGCGCCTTGCCCGCCTCCTTGACGAAGTACGTCAGCGGCGCCTGCGAGGAGAAGAACGCGTCCGCGCGCCCCGACCGCACCGCCAGGATCGACGTCGGCTGATCCTTGTACGACTGCACCTGCACGGCCGGCTTCTTCTGCTGCACGCACGTCTGCGCCTGCTTCTTGATCACATCCTCCGCCGAACCGCCCGCCATCACCGCGACGCGCAGCCCGCACGTGTCCGTGATCGAGGTGATGTGCTTGGGATTGCCCTTCGGCACGGCGAACACCACGAACTCCCGCACCCAGTCCACGAAGTCGTTCGCGGCCTCCCGCTCGGGGAAGTCACCGATCGGCCCGATCGCGAAGTCGTAGCGTCCCGCCTTGATCCCGCTCAGCTCACTCGGCAGCCCGTCCACCGTCGCATGCTCGATCTTCACGCCCAGGATCTGCGACAGCGCCGTCGCCACATCGGCCGACGCGCCCGACAGCGTCTTTCCGTCCGAACCGGCGATCTCGTACGGCGGGAACGACCCGTTGTTCACCGAGATCAGCTTGCCTGCCGCCTTCACCTTCGCCGGCAGCTTGGCGTTCAGGTCCTTGTTCAGGGTCTGCTTCAGGTCCACCGGGGCCGCGCCCTGCGCCTTGCCCCCGCTGCCGCCGTCGACCTCACTCGGGTTCGCACCACAGCCGGTCACCGCGAGAACACCCGCCGCGGCCAGCGCGGCAACGATCCGTTTCGACACGATATCTACTCCTTAACGCATTGACGGGTCGACGAAGAAACGCCGATTGGCGAGCACGGGCAACTTCCGGCGGGCCGCGGCCAGCTCCTCACGATCGGCGGAGGCCCACAACAACCCCGGCCCGTCGGCCAGCCGGGCACGTACGATCCCGAGCGGATCCACGACCATGCTCGCGCCGATGTTGCGGCGGCCGCACTCGCCCGACGCCGCGACGTAGCAGGTGTTCTCCAAGGCCCGGGCGGTCACCATGACCTCCCAGTGCCACTCCTTGGCCGGCCCGCGCACCCAGGCCGCCGGCAGCGCCAGCAACTCGGCGCCCCGGTCGACCAGCAGCCGGGCCATCTCCGGGAATCTTACGTCGTAGCAGGTCATCAGCCCGACCTGCCAGCCCGCGCACTCGAACACGACCGGCTCGCCGCCACCCGGGCGCACCCGGTCCGACTCCCGCGCGCCGAACGCGTCGTACAGATGCACCTTCCGGTACGACGCCACCAGCGCGCCGTCGCGCAGCGCGGCGAGCGTGTTGTGGACCTTCCCGTCCCCGGCCGGCTCGTGCATGCCGACGACGACCGTCGTCGACGACCCGGCGGTGCGCTCCAGCAGACCGCTCAGGAACGGACCGGACAGCGACTGGGCCGCATCGACGATCCGCATCGGCTCGTCGATGAACAGCGCCATCGAATCCTCCGGCAGCACCAGCAGGTCCGCTCCCCCGGCCACGGCCTCATCGACCAGCGCCTGGCAGGCCTTCAGGTTGGCCTCCCAGTCCTCCGCGACGGCGAACTGCCCGACCGCGATCCTCATGCGAACATCTCCTCGGCGTCGATCGGATGCGGGGCGATGCCCTGCAGATGAAGCTCGTCACAGAACGCCGCGGTCATCGCGGCGTTGGCGGACGTCCCGTACGGCATCCAGTCCGGCCCGAAGATCTCCGCGCTCGCCTCCAGCTCCGCCAGCAGCCACGGCGTGGTGTCGGCCAGCAGCCGACGCCGCGCCAACCAGACGCGCTTGGACTCCTCGAAGACCTCCTCCAACGCCGCCGGCAGCCACGGGTACCGGTCGACCACCGCGCGCTTGACCGCCAGAAGGTGGATCCCCGGCACGAACCCGGTCGTACGGAAGTAGTCCAGCTCGGCGCCGCGGTGATCCTCGTACAGGTGACGGAACCGGCTGTCCGCGGTGAACAGCTCATCCGGCATGAACGGTGTGAACACGGCGTCGAACCGTCCCGCCGCCAGTCCCTCGACCAGCGACTCGCCCTCCGCCGCCACCGTGACGTTCGGCGGAAGCGGCCGCGGCCCGACCCGGTCCTTGCCGGACTCCCCCGCGACCAGCGGCCCGACCGTCCAGGCGATCCCGTCCAGGTCCACCCCGGCCGCGCGCAGCAGCGCCCGCGTCCAGGTGTTGCCCGAGTCCGGCCAGCCCGTCAGCCCGATCCGCGCCTCGGCCAGGTCCTTCGGCGACGCCAGGTCGCTGTCACGCCGGACGAGGACGCAGCGGTGCCGGAACCCGCGCATGACGAACACCGGGAGCCCGATCAGGCGGTCGTCGCCGCGGGCCCGCCCCAGCGCGTAACGGCTGAAGGAGGTCTCGCCGCCGTCCAGCTCAGGCTCGGCGAGCACGTCCGGCGTCACCGGCCGGGACTCCACCTCCAGCTCGAAGTCCCGTGGGCGTACCCGGCCGGTCACGAGCGGGACCAGATGATCCCAGTCGCGCAGGGCCAGGCGAATCCGTGGAACCGACACATCGCTCCATTCGCTCGACATCCCTCGATGGCGACCGACGATATGTTCACCCCGAAGCAAGTACAATACTCACTTTGTTACTGCACAAAGATTTATCACAACGAAACCGACAGAACGGCAGGTGGGGACCATGCCCGAGCCCTCAGTGGACGCCCAATGGCTCGCCGACCACATCGGCGACCGCAGCGCCCGCGGCATCGCCTCGGCCGTGACCGACCTCATCCGCGGCGGACAGGTGCCCGCCGGGACACGCCTGCCCACCGTCCGCGGCCTCGCCACCGAACTCGGCGTCAGCCCCGCCACCGTCGCCGACGCGTGGGCGACGCTCCGCCGGCACCGCGTCATCAGCGCACAACGCCGCCGCGGCACGATCGTCGTCGGACCGCCCAGCGTCCCCCACCCCGTCCGCTACGAACGGATCGGCCACTTCGGCGGCCACCTCGCCGTCGACCTCGCGATCGCCGCCCCCGACCCCGCCCTGCTCCCCCCACTGGAGAAGGCCCTCGCCGCCGCCGCACACGCCGAACGCCTCAACGACTACGCCCGCGAGACCATCACGCCACGCCTGCGCCGCGCCGTCGAACCCACCTGGCCGTTCCCCGCCGGCGCCTGGCTCGTCACCGGCGGCGGCTACGAAGGCGTCCAGCTGACCTGCCAGACCGCCGCCCTCCCCGGCGACCGCATCGCCGTCGAAGACCCCACCGGCGCCCGCCTGCTCGACATCTTCGAAGCCCTCGGCACCGAGGTGATCCCCGTCGCCTGCGACGAGGCGGGCCCGCTCCCCGACGCCCTCGCCGAAGCCCTGGCGACCAACCCGGCCGCCTTCGTCTACCAGCCCCGCGCCCACACCCCCTGCGGCCACGCCCTGACCCGCGAACGCGCCGCCGAACTCGCCGCGCTGCTCGCCCCCACCAGCACCCTCGCGGTCGAGGACGACGGACTCGGCGAGGCGTCGACCACACCGGCGGTCAGCGTCGGCGAGCACCTGCCGGGCCAGACGGTCCTGATCCGGTCATACTCCAAGTCCCACGGACCCGACCTGCGCGTCGCCGTCCTCGGAGGCGCCGAGGAGACCATCGAGCGGGTCCGCGTCCTCCGCAGCTACGGCACCGGCTGGACCAGCCGCATCCTGCAGGACGCCCTGGCCCACCTCCTCGAAGACCCCGACGCCCGCGCGTCCGTCGACCACGCCCGCACCGTCTACACCCGACGCCGCGAACGCATGGCCGAGGCACTGGCCGCCCAGGGCGTGGCGACCCACAACAACGACGGGCTGATGCTGTGGGTGCCGGTCGCCGACGAGTCCGCGGCCCTCGTCACGCTCGCCGCGCACGGTGTGGCGGCCGCCCCCGGCAGCCGCTACCAGGTACGGCCTTCCGACCCGCACATCCGCATCGCCACCGGACAACTCCCCGACGATCCCGAATCCCTCCGCCAACTCGCCGACCTGGTCGTTCTCGCGGCCGGACGTCCTTGAGGAAGGTTGGTTCTTTGTTATTTAAGGATTTTCAACAAACCAGCAGCCTTTACATAGTAAGTTTCAGTCGTTAAAACCGGCTGATCAACTCGACGACGTCGGCATAACCGGGCAGGCCGGCGCCCGCCGGTTCTCCGGCTCGGATCGCCCGCGCCGTCTCCACCGTCGCGTGCAGCGCGGCACGGAACAGCAGCGACCCCAGGCTGATACGGCGGACTCCCAGCTCGGCCAGACCGGCGACCGTATGCCGTCCCGGCAGGAACAGGACGTTCACCGGAACGGCGCTGCCGGCGACGAGCGCCGAGATGTCCGCCTCCGCGGCGACCCCCGGCACGAACACCCCATCGGCCCCTGCCTCGACGAACGCCGACGACCGGCGCAGCGCCTCCCCCATCGGCTCGGCGACTTCCAGCCAGAACGCGTCGGTTCGGGCGTTGACGAACATGCCGGGAACCCGTGACCGGATCGCCCTGATCACCTCGGTCTGCCGCGACAGATCCGCCAGCGTCCCGTCCGGCCTGCCGTCCTCGAGGTTGATCCCGGCGACTCCCAGATCGGCCAGCTCGCCCACGACGGCGGCGATGCCGTCCGGGTCGGCCCTGAAACCGCCCTCGATGTCCACGCTCAACGGGCACGGCAGCCGGGACGCCGAACGCGCCAGCCGCAGCGTCTCATCCAAGGTGGCGCCTTCGGCGTCCGGCCGCCCGGCGGCCGCCGCCACACCCAGACTCGTCGTCCCGACCGCCGCGAACCCGGCGTCGGCGAGCGCGGCGGCCGACGCGTGATCCCAGGCGTTCGGCAGCAGCAGCGGAGCGGCGGCATGGTGCAGCGCCCGGAACTCGGCGCAGCGATCCACGGTCATGCGATCACCCCCAACGTCGACGCTAATGCCGGAACACTTCGACACCCGGCGAAGCGTTCCGGCAGGTCGCAAGCGTTATCCAGCCGATGGCCTTTACGTAGTAAATTCAGGCCAATTCAGGCGGCCCGCGAGTTCACTGCTCGCGCCCGTTGATACGGATCAGTGTCTGCTGGCCGTTGGCGACGAGCGACCGCCGGCCGTCCTGGACGCCGAACACCTCCAACCGGCACACGGTCAGCGTGCGCCCGGACTTCAAGACGGTTCCGATCGCCTCGATGTGGTCGCCGACGGCGGGCGCGAGCAGGTTGATCTTGTACTCGACGGTGAGCACATCGGTGTTCTCGGGGAACAGCGTGAACGCCGCGTAGCCACCGGCGCTGTCGGCGATGGCGCTGGTGGCGCCGGCGTGGATGTAACCGTGCTGCTGAGTGACTTCGGGCCTGCGGGGCAGCACGATGTGCACGCGGCCAAGGGCGATGTGGGAGATGCGGGCACCGAGGTGACTCATCAGCCCCTGTCGGTCGAAGCTCGCCCGGATGCGCTTCTGCACCTCGGGGCTCGCCTGTTCGTGGTCTTCCACGTGCTCTCCTTGCCGGGCGGTGAGCGGATGGGCGGGGTCGTCAGCCGGCCAGGCGTTCCACCAGCAGGAGCCCGCCGATGACGATCATCATGACACCGGAGGCCCGGGTGACCGCCCTGGCCACCGAGGGCCGGGTCGTCAGCACGGTGCGGGCCAGGACGCCGACGGCGAGGTAGACGACCGCGCAGGCCGTCATGTGGAGCGCGCCGAGCAGTCCGGTCTGCGCGGCGACGGGCCAACCGCCCGCCGGCTTGATGAACTGCGGAAACAGCGAGAAGTACAGCAGCAGCGCCTTGGGGTTCAGGCCGCTGATCCCGGCTCCCCTGAGCATGATCTGCAGGCGCGTGGAGCCCGTGTCCTCCGTGGCCGCGGCCAGAGTGGAAGGCTTCCTCAGCACCCCCCAGCCCAGCCACATCAGGTAGACGGCCCCAAGAACGGTCAACGCGGTGAGCAGGCTCGCCGAGCTCGCCACGATCACCGCCAGGCCGGCCACGGCGAGCAGCGTGTATCCCGCGTATCCGGCGATCAGCCCGGCGACCGCAGGGACGACCGACCGGTCCCGCAGCCCCGCGGCGATCGCGTACGCCCAGTCCGCGCCGGGGGTGAACACCAGCAGCAGATCCATCGCCAGGAAGGCCGCCACCGTCGTCGTATCCATGGATCGATCCCTCTCACGTTCATGCTCCGAGAGGGAAGATTAGGCGTGAAGCGCCAGAAAGTGTTGCTGTCTTTACTCCTCTATCGTCCAATATGAGGGAGGATCTTCTCCATGGACGCCCTGGACCGGAAGATTCTTACTGAACTGCAGCTGGACGGCCGCCTGACGGTGACCGAGCTCGCCGCCCGCGTGAAGCTGAGCGTCTCGCCCTGCCACCGCCGCTTGCGCGACCTCGAGCGAGAGGGCGCGATCCGCGGCTACCGCGCGGTCGTCGACCCGGCCGCCCTCGGTCTGGAGTTCGAGGCCCTGGTCTTCGCCACCTTGCGCTGGTCGGACAGCGACACCGTCGACGCCTTCGAGGAGGCCGTGGCCGCGGTGCCGCACGTGATCCAGGCCCAGCGCCTGTTCGGCGAACCGGACTACCTCCTGCGCGTCACCACCGCCGACCTCGTGGCCTTCCAGCGGCTCTACGACGAGCGGCTGGCCAAACTGCCGGGCGTCCAGCGTCTGACGTCCACCCTGGTCATGAAGAACGTCGTCCACGACCGCCCGCTGCCGGAGTAGCCGTCAGCGCGGGACGGCCACCAGCGCCATCGGCAGGGCCCACCGTCGAAAGTCGACCAGCGACCGCAGCAGCTGAAGCCGGCCGCCGTGCACGGCCAGCTCGTAACGCCCGCAGAAGTCCCGCCGGTATCCGCCGGCCGACACCTTCTGGCAGGCGACCGGCCCGCCGTCCAGGTTCAAGGCCAGGCGCAGGTCGAGCCCGGCACGGGGAAGGAACGCGGCGAGCGAGGGCAGGGAGAAATACGCGTCATGGGTGGTGCCGACGATGATCCGCCCGGCGCCGTCCTGCCCGAGGAAGCTGCGGTTGGCCAGCCATCGTTCGTCCGCTCCCCCGGTCCGGCCGCGTCCGTCGGCCCCCAGCAGCATCGGATAGGACACCATCGCCTGGCTCGCCCCGTCGGTGACCCTCCGCCAGTCGAGACCGGCGAGGTCCACCAGACGGGCGCCATCCCCGCCGACCACGAACGCACCGTGGGTGGCCTGGTACGACGCGGGGCCGAGCCGGCGGCCGTCGCTGACCACGGGCGTGTCCGGCGGCCCGTCGTGGGCGTAATAGCTGCCGTTGACGACCAGCGACGCTCCCGTGGCCGCCATCCAGCCGCCGACGTCCCGGTCGCCGGCCGCGCGGTTCAGCACCCGGAACCGGTAGCGGGCCGGGTCGACCCGGCTGAGCAACAGCGCGTCCACCGGTCGCCCGCCCACCCGGACGGGCAGCTCGGCGACCTCCAGCCCGGCGGCGACGTGGCGCCAGCGCACCGGTTCGGCCGCGTCAGGCGTGCGCTGCCTGGCCAGCGACAGCTTGATCCCCGGAGACAGCCGACGGTCGTCCGGAGCGACATCGACCCAGATGCTGGCGCCGCGACGCAGCATCACGTTGACGCCGTACCAGCCACCCTCCCCGTACGCCACCGTCCCCGCCAGCAACGCCACGAGGACCGGTGCCAGGGCCAGCGCGACGAGCCACCGCCATCGCCGCGGCCACCGCCACGGTCGCAGGATCCCCCGCCAAGGACGGCCCGGCTCCGACTGCTCCCCCGCCATCCAGTGGATCATGCCAGACCAGCCTCATCGCCACCACGAGAACACCAGCCCGGACGCGCCCCTCATCAGCCCGTTGCTCCCGGTTTGCTAGACGGAGGATGCTCCGCTTATCTTAATCGGAGGATCCTCCAGTTCGAGGTGCTCGCCCAGTCGGGCGGCGTACCGGCGCGAGGAACAGCGATCGAGAGCCTTCAGGGGCTGTGAGTGAGGCAGGACCATGTCGAGCGTTCTCAGTGGCACGGTCGCGCTGGTGACCGGCGCGAGCAGCGGCATCGGGGCGGCCACCGCGCGCGCCCTGGCGGCGGAGGGCGCCGCGGTCGCGGTCGTGGGACGGCGCCGCGACCGGCTGGACGAGGTGGCGGGGGACATCACCGCGGACGGCGGTTCGGCGCTGACAGTCCAGGCCGACCTCACCGACGCGGCCCAGGCCGCCGGAGCGGTACAGCGCGTGGTGAGCGAACTCGGACGCCTGGACACCGTCGTCAACAACGCCGGGCTCATGCTGACCGGGCCCGTCGCGGACGCCCCCGCCGACGAGTGGGAGCGCATGCTGGCGATCAACGTCAACGCGCTGCTGGAGGTCACCCGCGCCGCCCTCCCCCACCTCCGCAAGGCCGCCCAGGACTCCCCGCGCCGCGTCGCGGACCTGGTCAACATCAGCTCGACGGCCGGTCGTGTCGCACGCCCCGGCACGGCCGTCTACAACCTCACCAAGTTCGGCGTCAACGGCTTCACCGAGGCCCTGCGCCAGGAGGTCATGCGCGAGCGCGTACGGGTCAGCGTGGTCGAACCCGGCACCGTCGACACCGAACTCGGCTCGCACATCCGCGCCGGAATCCGCGAACAGATCGCCCGGATGACCGAGGACCTGGAGATGCTCCGCCCCGAGGACATCGCCGACGTCGTCACCTACATCGTCACGCGTGACCGGCGGGTGGCGGTCAACGAGATCCTCGTTCGCGCCGCCGAACAGACCTGGTGACGAGGCCGCCGACCGTCGCCGACGGGAGTCGGCGGGCGATGGCCGCGGCCTGGTGGCCGCGACCATCGGGGGAGTCAGTCCTGCGGCGTGGTCTCGGCCTGCCTCCTCCGCGCGCGTACGGTCGCCGGCCTGCTGGACGGGCTGAACAGGAAACACAACAGGACGGCGGCCACGAGCACCACCGCGCACGCCACGAGGGCGGTGTGCATCGCATTGACGAAGCCGGCGGCGAACGCGTCGGTGGTGACACGCTCGTACAGACCGGTCGTGGCGGGGCTCAGGCCGCCAGGCGGCGTGGGCGGACCGTAGTGTCGCGCGGCGTCGACGCTGTCGCCGATGAACCGGGCGCGCAGGCTCTCCGGCAGCCAGGCGCGCTTCTCTGCCTCGCCGCGCAGGGTGGAGGAGAGGCGGGCCGACAGCAGGGCGCCCAGCACGGCGGTGCCGAGGACGCCGCCGACCTGCCGGGTGGTGCTGGAGACGCCGGAGGCCGCCCCGGCCAGCCGCGGATCGACGCCGTCCATCGTGGCCTGCTGCAGTGGCGCGAACGTGGCGCCACCGGCGATCCCGATGATGGCCAGACCGGGCAGCAGGCTCCACGCGCCGCTGGTGGGGCCGGCCACGGCGACCAGCACCAGCAGGCCGATGGCCAGCAGCGTCATCCCGGCCATCAGGACGTACTTGCCGCCGAACCGGTCCGACAGCCGTCCCGCGTACGCCGAGCCGACCGCGGTGAGCACGGCGTTCGGCAGCACCACCAGGCCCGTCTCCAGCGCCGAGTATCCGCGCGCCATCTGCAGGTACAGCACCACCACGAACATGATGCCGATCATGCCGAGCTGGAACACGAACCCGACCCCGTTACCGACCGCGAAGTTGCGCGCTCCGAACAGGGCCGGCGGCATCAGGGGCTCGTCCCGCCGCAGATGCTGCCAGAGCACGAACACCGCCAGCAGCACGACGCCCGCGACGATGACCGAGGCGATGCTGACCGGCCCGGCGATGGTGCCCCAGTCATAGCGTTCTCCCTCGATAAGGCCGAACACGATGCCGCTCAGCCCGGCGGTGGCCAGCGCCACGCCGACCAGGTCGAGCCGGTGGGTGCGGCCCGAGCGCATGGGCGGCGCGAGGGTCAGCGCCAGCACGGCGGTGACGATCCCGATCGGGACGTTGACGAAGAAGATCCAGCGCCAGCCGAGGTGGGCGAGCAGAAGGCCGCCGGCGACCGGGCCGACGATCGGGGCGAAGCCCACGATCGCGCCGAACAGGCCGAACGCGCGGCCGCGCAACTGCGGAGGGAAGATCGTCAGGATCGACGAGATGACCTGGGGGAACAGCAGCGCCCCGCCCAGCCCCTGCAGCGCCCGGGCGGTCAGCAGCCGGCCAGGTGAGTCGGCCAGCCCGCACAGCGCCGAGGCGATGGTGAAGGTGATGACGCCGATCACGTACAGCCGGCGGTATCCGAAGATGTCCCCCAGTCGCCCGGTGGTGATCAGCGGCACCGAGAAGACGAGCAGGTAGCCGTCGACGACCCACAGCACCTGGTCGTACGAGGCGCCGACGCTGTGGATCAGCGTGGGGATGGCGACGTTGACGATGGATCCGTCGAGCAACGACATGAAGAAGCCGATGCACATGATCCCGAGAACCAGCCACGGACGCTGCGTGGCGGATTTCTCGGTGGATTTGACTTCCGGCACTCCGGAGCCCTCCCTGAGGAACCGGCTGTGCTGGATGGTGACGCGGACCAGGCCGCTGACGCCAGAACACGATCCCTGGCAGATCCCCGCACGTCGCCACCACCACAGAACACCCTTTTCCAGGATGTGGTGAGCGACTTCCACCTTCCCCACGTCATCGGGACCCGGGTGAAGCTGGTTGGCGAGGCGCAAAGGCCCAACGGTGAGAAGTCGGTTCGGAGATTAACACAGCGGGCTGGTCACCGAGCGCAAGAGCGGCCGCGAGCGCCACCACCGGCTCGAGGCCGGGCCGCTCGTCGAGCTCCAGGACTGGCTCCACCCGTACGAGCGGTTCTGGCGTGAGCGACTGACGGCCCTGCGCAACGTCCTGGACGAGGAGAACCCGTGACCGACCCGAACGACCCGTACGCCATCCACGTCGACGAATACCTGCTACACCCGCCCGCCAGGGTGTGGCGAGCGCTGACGGATCCCGACCTGATGGCCCGCTGGCTCATGCCCAACGACTTCAAGCCGGCCATCGGCCACGCCTTCACCTTCCGCGCCGACCCCATCCCGCAGGCCCTGGTCTCGCGCCGGTTCATGGGCAGCGGCTGGCCGGGCGTCCTCGCTCGGATCACCAAGGTGATCGACGAAACACTCGTCTGACCGCCGGCTCGTAACGACGATTTCCAGGGGTGTGCAGCGGTCTGTCAGGCTGCTGCCCTACGGTGTGCCGGCATGAACGTCCGATCCACCGCCACCTCCCGACGGCCCGACGAAGACGCCCTGAACCTTCCCGCCGCGTGGAGAGAGCGCCGGCATCCGCGGCGGGGCGACGCGCCGGTCGCCGCGGTGGACGAGCACGCGCCGCGCACGCTCCTCTCGCCAGAGGCCCGTGCCGAGATCGAGCAGGTGCTCCGCGCCCCGGGGTCCGATCCCGAATTGGCCGATCGGGGGCTCGCCCACCTTCACGGCGCCCCGAACCCGCTGGGCGCGGCGGTGGGCGCGTCGATCAAGGTGCACCGGTCCGTCGGAGGGGTCGCCTGGCCGTTCGCCGACGCCTGGGTCGCCGACCATGGCCTGCCGTTCGCCGCCTGTGCGTACGCCGAGTTCGGTTCCGCCGCCGTCGAGTCGACCCCCGGCACCGGGGAGCTCCGGGTGGTCGCCGCCTCACGTTACGGCCGGCACACGCACGCCTGGTGGAGGGACGAGTACGCGTCGCGCCGGCTCCGCACCCGGCTGGCCGCCGCCGACGACGAGGTTTACGCCGAGGCCGTGGAGCGGCTCGCGGGCTGCCGGCGCGACCCCGCACAGCGGGCCGTCGTCTCCTACCTTGTGCCGGACCGGCGCGACTGGGTGGACGAGTGCTGCGCCGCCCCTCCGGACGATCCGATTCGATGGATGCTGCTGCTCGCCTTGAGCTCGGCCGACCAACTCGCCGCGCTCGGCGACCGGGTGCCGCCACGATGGTGGGACTTTCCCACGGGCGTCGTCGCCACCATGGTCGACGGGCTCGGTCCGGCGATGGCGCCGCTGCTGACCGATGCCCTGGACCAGGACCTCTCCGTGCCCGAAACCCGCACGATGCTCGGCGCGCTCGCCCTGCTGCCGTCGGACGAGGCGTTCCAGGCCCTGGTGGACCGCGTCGGCCGCAAGTACGTCCAGCCCGCGCTGCTCGGCGCGATGAAACGCTTCCCGGTCCGCGCGATCCGGCTGCTCGCCCCCGCGACCCGCGGATCATCGCGCGCGGCCGGGCTCGCCCGCGAGCTGCTGGCCGGGCACCTGCTGGCCGCTCCGGCGCGTACGGCGGCCGCGCTGCCGGATCTACCGCCCGACGTCCGTTCCGTCATCGAGTCGCTCACCGCGGCGAACACGCGGGCGCCGGACGCCCCGGCCGACGCCCTCCCACCGGTGCTGGTCACGCCACCGTGGACCCGGAGGCGCACGCCGCCGGAGCCCACCGTCCTGGCCGGGCTGACCCCGCCCGCCCGACAGGCGGTGACCTGGGCCGACGGCGAGCGGGAGCGGTGGGCGGAGGCCACGCCGGGCACCTACGGGTACCAGCGTCGCGAAATCGCGATCAAGGCCATCGAGGAGTACCGGGCCGGAAGGACGACCGACCGCGACCCCGCGCTCTTCGTATGGGGCCCCGAGGAGTTGCTGCGACCGCTGGTCGGGAGCTGGCGACCCGGGCACCTTGCGGGGGCGGCGACGTGGATGCCGGCTATCGTGGCGCGGTTCGAGCTCGACGCCCTCTCTCTCGCGCTGTACGCCGCCCGGTCGAACCCGTCCGGCGCCGCGGCCGTTCTCCTGCCGTTCCTGGACACCGAGGCCGCGCTGCTGGCGGCCGGCTGGCTGGCGCGGCTGAACTCGGTGCGCGAGGCCGCCGCCAACTGGTTCGGGCGGCACGGCACGGACGCCGTGCCCTACCTCGTGCCGGCCGCGCTCGGCGAGCCCGGAAAGCGGCGGAAGGACGCCGAGGGCGCCCTTCGTCACCTCGTGTCCGAGCACGGCGCCGATGCGATCGTGGCCGCCGCACGCGTGTGCGGGGACGAGGCCGCACGCGCGATCGAGCGGTTCCTGGCGGTCGATCCGATGGAGCTCCTCCCGGACCGGATGCCGGCGATCGGGCGGTGGGCCGGGTCCGAGTTGCTCCCGCAGGTCCGGCTGCGCGACCGCACGCGGGCGCTGCCGCGCGAGGCGACCGCCCACCTCCTGACCATGCTCGCGATATCGAGGCCCGCCGCGATGTACCCGGGGATCGGGCCGGTCCGCGAGGCCTGTGACCCGGCCTCCCTGGCGGAGTTCTCCTGGGCGCTGTTCCGTAGCTGGCAGGCGGCCAGCGCGCCGGCCCGGGACGGCTGGGCGCTGACCCAGCTCGGCTGGCTCGGCGACGACGAGACGGTGCGGCGGCTCGCACCGGTGATCCGGGCCTGGCCGGGCGAGGGTGGGAATGCCAAGGCGGTCAAGGGCCTGGACGTGCTCGGCGAGATCGGCACCGACGTCGCGCTGATGCACCTGAACGGAATCGCGCGGACGGTGCGGTTCCCGGCGCTCAAGGCGCGGGCCCGGGAACGGATCGATGAGGTCGCCGCACGGCTGGGGTTGACGCCCGAGCGGCTCGCCGACCGGCTGGTGCCGGACTTCGGGCTCGACCCCGACGGGACCCTCATCCTCGACTACGGGCCCCGGCGGTTCGTCGCCGGTTTCGACGAACAGCTCCGCCCGTACGTCACCGACGAGCACGGCAAACGGCGCAAGACACTGCCGAAACCCGGAGCCAAGGACGACCCCGAGCGTGCTGGGGCGGCGTACCGAAGGTTCGCCGGGCTCAGGAAGGACGTCCGCACGGTCGCCGGCGACCAGGTCCGCCGGCTCGAGACCGCCATGGTGGCCCGGCGCCGCTGGACGCTCTCCGAATTCCGGGACCTGTTCGTCGCACACCCACTGACCTGGCACATCACGCGCAGGCTGGTATGGATCGCCGAGGACGGCGACCGGACGACGGCGTTCCGGATCGCCGAGGACCGCACCCTTGCCGGCATCACCGACGGCGCGCTGGACCTGCCCGGACCGGCCACGATCCACATCGCGCACCCTGTCGACCTCGGCCGCGACCTGCCGGCCTGGTCCGAGCTGTTCGCCGACTACGAGATCCTGCAGCCCTTCGGACAGCTCGACCGGACCGTGCACACCCTGACCGAGGACGAGCGGTCGAGCGGCCGGCTGGAACGCTTCGAGGGACGCACGATGCCGATCCGCGGCGTGCTCCGGCTGATCCGGCGCGGCTGGGAACGGGGAGAGCCGCAGGACCGCGACGTCACGCGCTGGATCTCCCGGGAGATGGCGGCCGGCCGTCACCTGGTGGTCGGTCTCGATCCGGGCATCGTGGCCGGGGCCGGTATCGACGACCCCGAGCAGAAGATCCCGCACGTCCGGCTCGACGGTCCCTCCTGCGACCCCCTGGACCCGGCGATCATCTCCGAGGTCCTCGCGGACCTGACCGAAGCGTTCGAGGAGACAGCGTCAATGATCGTGTGACCGGTGGTGGTGGAGCCTTCCAGAAGCCCCGGGCCTTTACATAGTAAGTTCGGCGTGGTGAATCGAGGTGATCAGTCGTTCACGAGGTCGCGGCCGGCGCTCCAGTCCTCATGGGCGCGGCGGACGCGACTCCACAGGGCCGCCCGCGCGGCGGTGTCCAGATCGGGCAGCGCCAGTCCGAACAGGTCGGTGAGCACGGCGTACCACTCCTCCTGGGAATCCAGCACGCGCTTCCGGTCCGGGCCGGAGCCGATCCGCCGTAGGACGCACCCGGTGAGCGCGTCGACGCCGTCGGCGTCTCGCCGCAGAACGGTGCACGTGCGCACGTATCCGGACTCCGGCGACGTCGACAGGTGGTGATGCCGGTCGAGGAACTCCCCCACCACCGCCGTCCGCAGACCGAAGTCCATGCCGATGAACGAGCCGCGGGGGTCGTGGTCCAGCCGCCACCCGCCGGGTTCGACCTCCGACGGACGCAGCCGGAACCGGAACGGCCCCTGGACGTACTCCCCCGTGCGCAGCGGAAGCGGCTCGTGCAGCCCGTCGCCCAGCCCCGCGTCGACGAGCCACCGCCCTTCCGGGCAGTCCTCGGCGGGCAGCCCGCGCACGGTGAGCGCCAGGTGGTTGGCGAGCTGCACGCCCGGGGGCTCGGGGAAGTGCCGGGCCTGCACACCCGCCCGATGCCAGGACACGTCGTACCCCAGCGCGCCCAGCAGGAGGGAGAACGCGCCGTTGAGGTGGTAGCAGTATCCGCCGCGGCCGGACACGATGCGCTCCGCGGAGTCGTACGGGTCGATCGACGTGAGCCGGCCGAGCTGAACGTCCAGCGCCTCATAGGCGACGCGCTCGACCTGCGCGGCGTGCAGAGCCCGCAGGCCGGTGACGCTCGGCGGTCCGGGGTCGGCCAGACCGAGCCGACGGAGATATTCCGACACGTCGAACCCGGTCATGTCGCCCACCCCCGCCGCGCATCATAACTCCCGGCCGATCACTCGACGGGCGGAAGCATCAGAGCGGTCGCCGGCGGCCCCGCACTCAGAGCGTCATCCCGGTACGCGTCGAGGCGTGGTCCCGGATCGCCTGGGCCAATTCCGCCTCATGGGTGAGGTGAGGATGGTGGCCCGCTCCGTCGATCGTCGTCACCCTCGCCCGTGCGCCGAGCCGGTCCACCAGCGCCCGGCCCTCGTCGGTCAGTCGGTCCTCGGCTCCCACGACCACGTGCACGCGTCCCGGGTAGCGCTCGAGCCCGGCGCGAAGCTCGCCGCGCCACCGCTCGCGGGCGGCGTCGGCCAGCAACCGCGCGACGTGGGCGGCGACGCGCCCTCGGTGCAGGTCCTCGACGCTGGAGGCGAGTTTCTCCGCATGGGCGGCGTCCCCGGTGAGCAGCCGCGACAGGGCCTCGGGACCCACCCGGCCGAGATACCAGCGGCTCACCGGCGCGACCCGGACGGCGAGCCCGGCGCGTGCCTGCAGGAAGAAGGGCGACACCAGGGTGAGTTGCTCGACCAGCTCCGGGTGCGCCACGGCGGCCCGCACAGCGGCGGCGGCGCCGATGGAGTGACCGACCAGGTGTACCGGCCCGGTCTCCTCGACCAGAGCGGTCGACCAGGCGGCCAGGTCACCTGGACGACCGGCGCTCATTCCGAGGCCCGGAAGGTCGACCACGCGCGCGTCGCCGAGCGCGCCGCCGACCGGCGCCCAGGTGTCGGCGTTGACCGGCAGGCCGGGCAGTACCAGAGTCCGGGCGCCCGGCTCGCCGATGCCGAACGTCCGTACGCCCGCGTGCAGGGTGAACCGCCGCGCGGGTCGCCGGGCGGACACGGCGCCGAACCGGTGAGCGGCCAGGTGGTCCGCCCACCGCAGGATCGACTCGGTCGTGCCGGGGAGTTCGAGCCCGTGACGTTCGGCGAACGCGCGGGCCGGTCCGGTGGGATACCGGTCGGACGACAGGAAGGTCAGCGTCTCCCTGTCCGCCTTGGTCAGCGCGGTCGGCAGGCGCCGGACCAGCGACACGGGGACCCTCAGCCGCGGGACCTTCACCTGGTAGTGCCGGCCCACGAGCGAGAGAAGGTCCGGCAGCGGCGGAGTGTCGTCGTCCAAGACCCAGTACGCCTCCCCCTGGGCGGCCGGATCCTCCGGGAGCAGCGTCATGAACCGCGCGAGGTGGTCGACCGGAACGACGGGGACGAACGTCCGCGCGTCCCCGGGCAGCGCGGCGACCGAACCGTGCCAGATATCCCGCAGGCTCGCGGCCAGCCCGAGCTGCTGGTCGGACTCACCGCTCGCACTGACCCCGATCACGGCGGAGGGATTGACGATGGACCATGGCACGCCCAACCGGTCGGCGTCGGCCTGGACGACGGCGTCGGACTCGACCTTGGACGCCTCGTACGCGCCGAGGCGCTGATACGTGCGCCGCACGACCTCCTCGCTCCACGGCACCGTCGCGGGGCCCTGCCCTCCCACGCGGTAGCCCGAGACGTGCACGAGGCGCCGCAGGCGAGGCAGCCGCGCCGCGAACGCCACGATCGCCTGGACGCCGTCGACGTTGGCGTGACGCGCCTCCTCGACCGTCATGCCCCACCGGTAGGCCCCCGCACAGTTGTAGACGTCGGTCACGTCCTTCCAGTCCGACGCGTCGCCTTCGAGCAACGCGGAAGCGTCGAAGTCGACACGGACGCAGGCGGGAACGGCCCGGCACCCGCGCTCGGCGAGCCAGTCCCGCAGGCCGGGAGCGGACCCGCTGTCGCGGATCGCCGCGGTGACGCGAACCCCGGTCTGGTCCAGCGCGAGGATCAGGTGCCGGCCGATGAATCCGGTGGCACCGAAGACGAGAGCGTGCGGCCCGTTCATGAGTTCCCCTCCGCGACGCCGGCGGGCGGCTGGTCGACAAGATCTCCGAATACCTGGGCGGCGCTGCGCAGCGCCTCCACATCACGCCGGGCACGGGACACGATCATCGCGCCCTCCAGGCCGCTGACCACCGTCGTGGCCAGACTGCGCGCCGTGGGACGCGGGTGACCGAGGCCGACGAGGTACTCGGTCACCGGCGCGATCCACGACTCGAAGGCGACCGCGCAGGCCGTGCGCAGCCGCTCGCTGTGCGCGCCCATCTCCAGGGCGACCACGGAGACCGGGCAGCCGAGCTGGAAGTCGCTGTCGGCGAGGAGCCCGATCAGGACGTCGACGACGCGCCGGAGAAGGTCTCCAGGGCTCGGGGCCTCGCCGGCGATCTCGGCGAAGAGTGTGCGGAACCGGTCGGCCGCCAGCTCGACGGCCCTCTCCCCCAACGCCTCCTTGCCCTCCGGGAAGTGGAAGTAGAGCGACCCCTTCGGTGCCCCGGAGTGCTCCACCACCGTGTTGAGACCCGTGCCGCTGTAACCGCGTGCCTGGATCAGCTCGAGCATCGACTCCACCAGCCGCGCGCTGGTCCGCTCACCTTTGGTGATCACGAGGGCAAGAATAGACTGGTCTACATATTTTCGCCAGCCAACGTCCTTTACAAAGTAAGTTCCCGGTAGGCCGCACGGTCGCCTCGGGGTGCCAGGTCCTGGCGCCCCGAGGCGAGCCTCCCGTCACCCGGGCAGAAGGGTCAGCAGTCCGCGCACCGCGCTGCGGCGGAAGGTCGCGAAGTCGTGGCCGCCGGGCGCCTCGTGGAAGGTCACGTCGTTGCCCTTGGCGGTCAGGACGGTCCGCAGGTGCCGGTTGGCGGCCCGCTGGTCGACGCCGGGAGACAGCGGGGACGCGCCGGTCTCCAGCCGGCCGACGTCGATCCAGAACCGGACCGGCTTGTACGGCGCGGCGGCGAACCGCCGGGTCAGCCACTCGGGTTCGTCGTCCATGCCCCACCCGCCCGGACCCGGCCGGTAGCCCCACCAGTGGCTGCCCGACGTCGACAGCACCGCGGTGAACACGTCGGGGCGTTCGTACGCGGCGAAGGCGGCGGCCAGCCCGCCGAGGCTGTTGCCGCCGACGATCACCTCCCCCGTCAGCGGGTAGTGCGACCGCAGCAGCGGCAGGAGTTCGTCGGTGAGCATCCGGGTCGTCGCGGAGTGGCAGGCGAGCTCGGTCATGCGGGCGGTCATACCGTCCGGCGGATTGTCGACGAACGCGACCACCGCCGGGGCCATCGCACCGCTCGTGATCAGCTTGTCCACGGCGACGTGGAGACGCGCCACCGACAGCCACGACTCTCCGTCGAGCAGGATCAGCAGTGGATGCGGCCCCTCCCCCGGCGGCGCGTACACCGACACGGTCCGTTCGTTGCCGAGCGCCTCGGAGACGAGACGGTGCCCGGTCACAGGAGGCTCGGCGCCGTCGAACCAGGGCGCCGGCTCCAGACCGGGCAGCTCCAGCACCGAGTCCCATTGCTCCGGCGGCGCGGAGTCCACGCCCGCGATCTTGGCGGCCTGCGGGAACAGCCGGCGCGGGTTGAACGGGTCGGCGAACGACCGGTCCCGCGCCTCGGCCACCAGCCGTCCCAGCAGCGCCAGGTCGGTCTTGTCGGCGTCCAGGAACGGATCGTCGACCAGGTACTGGTACACCGTGGTGACGCCGCGCGGGGCGAGCACGCTCAGGTACCAGACGTCCGTGCCGTCGACGTGCCGCATCGGATGCGACATCGCGTTGCGGTCCTCGAACAGTTGCGCGCCGCGTACCGAGACCTGCCGCTGCGGCCCGATCCACACGAACGTCACCAGCACGTCATCGCCGCCGGCGTCCTCGACGAGCGGCCCGCCCACCGCTCGCAGGTCCGCGGTCAGGCGCTCCACGTCCCGCGTCCGGCGGAACTCCTCGATCCGGGCACTCTGCACAGCATTCATCACGAAGTCCTTTCTGCAGGGGATGGTCCGTACGGCGGGCGGTCAGGCGGCGATGCGCCCGTCGCGCATCTCCAGCCGCGGGCCCGGGAAACGGCGCCGCAGCGCCCGGTCGTGGGAGACGACGACCAGCGCGCCCCGGAAGTCGTCGAGCGCCTGTTCCAGCTCCTCGACGAGGACCAGGGACAGGTGGTTGGTCGGCTCGTCGAGCAGGAGCAGGTCGCTCTCCGAGGCCACCAGCCGGGCCAGGGCCAGGCGCCGCCGCTGGCCGACCGACAGCGCGCCGACAGGCGTGGCCAGGGCGTCGGGATGGAACAGCCCGTACGACAGCAGCCGCGCGCGATGCTCCTCCGGATCGCCGGTCCGGCCGTCGGCGAACACCGCCAGCACGGATCGCCGTGGATCGGGGAACTCGACCTCTTGGGGCAGGTAGCCGACGCGCCCGCGCCGGCGCACCGTCCCGGAGTCGGGGTCCTCGCCGGCGAGGACCCGCAGCAAGGTGGACTTGCCCGCGCCGTTCGGCCCGTGGACCAGCAGGTGATCGCCGGCCCCCACCGTGAGGGACACCGCGCGCAGCCGGTCGCCGACCGTCACCTCGTGGAGGTCGGCGAGCGTCCCGCCGTGGTCGCCCTCGCGGAACAGCCCGTCGAAGCGCAGCGGCTCGGGCGGCTTGGGCACCGGATCCTCCCGCAGCCTGCGCAGTCGCTCCTGCGCCTGGCGGACCCGCCCGGCGATCGAGCTCTGCACCCGGCCCGCGTCCCGGTCGTAGGCGAGTTTGTTGCCGTCCTTGCGCGCCCGGCCGGGCGCGACCCGGCGCGCGGTGGTCGCGGCGTGGGTCTCGACCCGCTCGATCTCCTCGCACCAGGCGACGTACGCCTGCTCCCAGCGCACGCGGGCCGCCGCCTTCTCGGCGAGGAACCCGGTGTAGCCGCCGCCGAAGCGGCTCACGGAGCCGTCCTCCACCTCGTAGATCACGGTCGCGACGCGGTCGAGGAAGAGCCGGTCGTGGGAGACCACGACGACGGTGCCGTGGTGGGCGCGGAGGCGGTCCTCCAGCCAGGTCATCGACGGTTCGTCGAGGTGGTTGGTGGGCTCGTCGAGCAGCAGGATCTCCGGGGAGGCCGCCAGCACGCAGGCCAGCGCCAGCCGGGCCTCCTCACCACCGGAGAGGGTGCCGAGCGCGCGATCCCGGTCCAGGTGCGTGAGTCCCAGGCCGTGGATCGCCTTGTCGACGCGGGCGTCGGCCTCGTAGCCGCCCCGCGCCTCGTACGCGGCCCGCAGCGCGGCGTACTCGTCGAACCGGTCCTCGGTGAGGTCGGCCTCGAGCTCGCGCATCCGGCGCTCCATCGCCCGCAGGTCGGCGAGGGCCGCGTCGATGGCCTGCTGGACGGTGCCGCCGATCGGCAGCTCCCGCGTCTGGCCGAGGTGGCCGACGCCGCCGTCGGCCATGACGGTCGCCTCGCCGTCGTCGGGCCGCTCGGCGCCGGCGATCAGCCGGAGGAGCGTGGACTTGCCGGAGCCGTTCTCCCCGACGAGGCCGGCGCGCTCGCCGGGCCGTACGGAGAAGGAGACGTCGGCGAGGACGCGGTGGTCACCGTAGGACTTGGCGACGTTCCGCAGGGTGAGCTGAGTTGACAAGAAGGGCCTCCGATACACGGCGTGGGTTCCAGAAGGACATCGCGGTGTTCGGGGCCAGGCCCATGGCTACGGCTCTCCTCCGTTACGGTTAATCGCAACATTTGTTGCGTTAAGAGGATGACAGACGGGCCTCCCCGAGCGCAACAGGATTTCCCGACGCCGGCCGGGCCGTCGACGCCGACCCGGGTCAGGCGGGATAGTCGCCGATGCCGGACCGCAGCAGCTCGAAGCCCTGGTCGACGGCGGCACGCAGCGCCGGGAGGATCGCCGCGTGGCTCTCGCCGGCCCGGAGCCGCTGGAGGTACTCCATCGAGATCGCGTGCGTCAGCGCGACCACCAGCGCGGCGACGACACGCGGCGCGGGGTCGTCGGGGTCGGCGTCGGTCTCCTCCGCCAGGACCCGAGCCAGGTACTCCTTGCGCAGCTCGCCCATCTCACGCATCCGCGCCTTCAGTGACGGGCTCTCCATGACCATATTGAAGAAGTCGTCGGCGCCGTTGACGATGCCGTAACGCCAGTCCCGCTCGTCCAGCGCCTCATAGAAGTCGCGGCGCAGCGCGTCGACGACCGACTCCCCCTCGCGCCGGGACGCCACGACGCGGCCGAGGCTCTGGACCGCGGCGTCCTGACGGTCGAAGAACAGGTCCTCCTTGGTCTTGAAGTAGTTGAAGACAGTGTTCACGGACACGTCGGCGGCGTGGGCGATGTCGGCGACCGTGGTCCGGTCGAAGCCGCGCATCATGAACAGCCCCATGGCGACGTCGGCGATGCGCTGTCGCGTCTCGCGCTTCTTGCGCTCCCGCAGTCCGAGCTCCTCCGCCATGAGGGCCATGGTATCCGCGCTGGTGTCGCATAAATTTTGGTGTGACACCAAATTTGTGGTTACTCTATCCGGCATGGACCATGTCATCGAGGCGCACGGCCTCGCCAAGTCCTTCTCCGGGACCGACGCCGTACGCGGCGTCGACCTCACCGTCCGCGCCGGGGAGATCGTGGGCTTCCTCGGGCCGAACGGCGCGGGCAAGACGACGACCCTGCGGATGCTCACGACGCTGCTGCGGCCCACCGCCGGCAGCGCGACCGTGGCCGGGCACGACCTGATCGCCGACCCGGTCGGCGTACGGCGCCGGATCGGCTACGTCGCCCAGGGCGGCAGCACCAATCCCGCGTGCACCGCCCTACAGGAGCTGGTGCTGCAGGCCCGGATTTACCGCGTGCCGGACGCGCTCTCCCGGTCCCGCGATCTGCTCGCGGAGTTCGACCTGGCCGACCGGGTGATCGGAGCGATGTCGGGAGGGCAGAAACGCCGGCTGGACATCGCGCTCGGCGTCGTCCACCGGCCGGCGGTGGTGTTCCTGGACGAGCCGACCACCGGCCTCGACCCGCAGAGCCGCAGCGCGCTGTGGGAGCACATCCGGCGGCTGCGCGACCGGCACGGCACGACGGTCTTCCTGACCACGCACTACCTCGACGAGGCCGACGCGCTGTGCGACCGGATCCTCATCATCGACCAGGGGCGCATCGTCGACGAGGGCTCACCGGACGACCTGAAGGCCCGGCTGGCCGGCGACGTCGTCACCACCGAGATCGCCGGGGATCCCGGCCGGGCCAAGAGGGCGCTCGCCGACCTGGCCTATGTCCGGGAGGTGCGCGTCACCGGGCGGACGCTGCGGCTGACCGTTGAGCCCGGCGACCGCATCCTGATCGAGCTGACGCGTGCCCTGGACGCGGCAGGCGTGGAGCCGCTGTCGATCCAGCACACGCGCCCGACCCTCGACGACGTCTTCCTGGCCCTCACCGAGCGAAAGGCGGCCGCCAATGCCGCGTGACATCTGGCTGATCTTCCGCCACCAGCTGCGGCTCACGCTGGGCGGGTGGCTCGGGCTGGTCTTCGGAGTGCTGCAGCCCGTCCTGAACCTCGCCCTGTTCGGACCGCTGCTGGGGACCTATCTCGGGCACGACAGCTGGCAGATCTTCGTGCCCGGCGTGCTGATCCAGCTCTCCCTGCTCAGCGCGGGCCTGGCCGGGTTCGGGATCGTCTTCGACGCGCGGTTCGGCGTCCTCGAACGGCTCCGCGTCACGCCGGCCTCGCGCCTGGCCCTGCTCCTCGGCCGGGTGCTCACCAACACGGTCGTCCTCCTCGGACAGGCCGTGATCGTGATCGCGGTCGGCGTCGCGTTCGGCTTCCGGGTGCCCGTCGCCGGGCTGCTGATCGGCCTGGCGCTGCTCGTGCCGCTGGCCGCCGGCCTGGCCGCGCTGTCGTACGCGTTCGCCCTGACGCTCCGGCGGCAGGAGCTGTTCGCTCCGTTGTCCAGCTCGGTCGTGGTTCCGCTACTGCTGCTCTCCGGCGCGCTGCTGCCGATGTCGGCGGCGCCGGGCTGGCTCGACGCGGTGTCGCGCGCGACGCCGTTCCGGTACGGCGTGGAGGGGCTGCGGGCGGCGTTCGCCGGGCACTACGCGTCGGTGACGCTGGCGGCCGGTCTCGGCGTCTCGGCGGCGTTCGCCGTGGCCGCGTTGGCGGTCGGCACCCGCACGTTCACGCGTCAACACTCCTGACGCCCGCGCCCTCCAGGGCGGGCACGTGCTCCACGACGGGCTCGTCGGGGGCGACCGACCGCTGGGCGACGAACGCGCCGACCAGCACGATCGCCCCTCCGGCGAGCTGCGTGGGGCTCAGCCGCTCGCCGAGCGTGATCCAGGCGAACAGGCCCGCCGCCACCGCCTCGAGGTAGGCGACGCCGCCCGCGACCGGGGCCGACAGGCGGTGGACGGCGGCGACCCCGGCGAGGTACGCGACGACCGTGCTGACCACGATGATCCACGCCACCAGGAACCAGCCGGGGGCGAGCCGGTCGCCGAACGGCACGCCGGTGGTGAGCACGTGCCACGGGATCCCCGACGGCGGCGCGACGACGGCCAGCACCACCGCGCCGACGGCGGAACCGGCGGCCGTCATGACGAGGGGATCGGCCTCGTCCCCGACCTGGTCGATGATCAGGAAGTAGGCGGCCTGGCAGGCCGCGGCGCCGAGCCCGGCGAGCAGCCCGAGCAGGTCCATGCTCAGGCCGGACCAGACCTGCACGACGCACGCGAGGCCGACCAGGGCGATCACGACGCCGACCGCGGCGGTCCGGGGCACCCGGGCCCGCCGGACGAACCGCAGCCACCCGACGACGAGGACGGGCCCGGTGAACTCCAGCAGGATCGCCACGCCGACCGGAAGCCGGGACGCCGCGACGAAGTACAGCGACTGACAGCCCGCCACGCCCATCAGCCCGTACAGCAGGAGGAGCGGCCACCGGCCCCGGACCGCGCGCCCGGCGGCACGGCCGCGCAGCAGGAGGGCGAGGGGCACCAGGATCAGCGTGGTGCCGGCGACTCGCGTCCACGACGCCTGCATCGGCGAGTAACCAGCGTTGATCAGTGCCTTGCCGAGCGGCCCTGACGTGCCGAAGGCGATCGACGAGACGATCGCGAAGCCCAGTCCGGACGCCTTGAGTCGCGCGGAGTCCACACCCCCACCCCCTCCCATTTCAGGAGTCAACCTACATTAGGCTCCTTACGCCCTGCAAAGGTGTCGTATGTGACGCACTACGATGCGCATCGTGACTTGGCAGGCCCCGGCCGCTCCCCCGAACGACCCGTTCGCGGCCATCGAGACAGACGTGCGCGGCATGACCTCCTCCCCCTGGTGGATGGGCGCGCCGCCGCCTGCGCGTGCCGAGGCGATCACGTCACGGATGCTCGCCGGGGCCGGTGAGTGGTGGTTGTTCGGAGCGTGGGGCCGCTGGTATCGCTGCGGACTGGACGGCAACTGGCACCTGTGCCCGCCCCCGTTCGACCCCGCCGTGCGCCAGGCGGTCATGCCCGCCCCGCCGGGTGCCGGCCGGCCGCCGGTGCCGCCCTCGCTGCTGACGACAGGCCCGGACCTCACCCCGGGGCCACTGGCCGGCGACGGCCTGTTCGGCGCGCCGCCGGCCCCCGCCGTGCTCGGCCGACTCCAGCAGACCGTGGCCGCGGCGGCCAGCGCGAATCCCGCCCAGTTCCCGATGCAGGATCCGCTCTTCGCGCCGGGCACCCCCAGTCCCGTGGCGGCGTCCTTCTTCGCGGTGCTGTGGTGCGCGGGCGCTCCCGCCTCCGACACCGACCATCCCCTCGTCGGGCTGTACGCCCGTCACCTGTCGCCGGCCGCGCACGGCCCGCGCTGGTTCCTGGAGCCTCCGCTCGCGTTGATCATCGGCGCCTACACCGAACGGCTGCGGGCCAACGACCCCATGGGCGCCTCGTACGTCGCGCGTGCCCTGTGGGAGACCGCCGAGGCCCTGCGCGGCGAGCCCGCCTTCCGGCCCCGCGCCGACGCCCTCGCGGCGATGGCCGGCACCGCCCTGCGGATGGTCCCCAGCGACCACGCCGGCGTGCGGTTCGGCGACCAGGCGATCGTGCAGGAGTGGCTGCGCCGCTGCCCGCCGGAGCTGCGGGTGACGCTGCTGCGCGACACGGCGCCGGGCGACCACTTCCGGCTCGCCTGCTACGACCTCGCCGCCGCGGCGGCCGCGCTGCCCGCCGCCGCGGCCGGACCGGCGGAGGCCCGGCGGGTCGCCTTCGCCCTGCTGGCCGCCGACCTCGACGCCGCCCCCGGTACGGCGGCCGCGGTGCTGCCCTGGCTCGACCCCGAAGGCGTCCGCACCCTGCAGACGATCGGACAGCCGGGAAACCCGCTCCGGGAGCTGTGGCCGGTCGACGGCACGCTGCCCGGCGCGGTCTCCGGCGCCGACCCGCAGATCCTGCGGAGTCTGCTGGCCGCGTCCTACGCGGCCGCGCTGTCATCGTGCCGGCTCGCGGGCGTGGCACCGCCCCGGCCCGGACTCGCCGTCCCGGCGGCGCTGATGAAGACGGTCGCCGCCGGGCCGGATCCAGGCCCCGGTGAGTCGCTCACGCCGTGGGAGATCATCGAGGCCGCCCGCGCCCACCTCGCCGAGCAGCGCAAGGCCGACTCTCCTCCCCCGGCGCAGCCGGCGACGACGGCCTGGCCCTCCTCCGAGCCCCTCCCCTCGGCCTCCGGCCCTTCGTCCGATCCCGGGGTGTCCGGACCTTCTTCCAATCCGCCCAGCTCGAACCCTGGGGCACCCGGCCCCGGGGTCGTGCCGGCCTCTCCTGCCGTGGGCCCGGTCCCCGAGCCCACCGCGGTCGCGCCCGATCCCACGGCTCCCTTCTCGGCCGCGCCGCCCACCTCGGTCACGCCGGATCCGGTGCCCCCCACCTCCATCTCTCCCGGTGATCAGGCGGCCGGGGGATCGACGCCGCCGCCGTGGCCCGACGCGGCGGCGTACCGGCCCGATCCCGGCCCGCAGCTCGTGGAGGCGTACGGCATCAGCTTCCTGCCCGGCCCCGACGACGTCGAGCGGCTGCTGACGGAGCTGCGGCGACGCGGCAGCTGGGCGCTCAGCCTCCGCGGACAGGAGGTCTCCAGCGCGTCCTGGCCGTCGGTGCTGCTGGTCGGCGAGCTGTCCTCCGGCCAGCGCCGCCTCACCCGCATGATCGCCCGGGCGCTGGCCGAGGTCGGTGCGGGCAGCGGCGAGGTTCACACGCTGCTCGCCGACGAGCTCGCCGAGATCGACCCCCGGCGGCTCCGCGAGCGCCTCGCCGAGTACAACGGCCAGACACTCCTCATCGAGGGTCTGGACACGGTCGTCCTCGACGACGACCGCGGCGCGGCGTACGCCTCCGCGCTCTACCGGGCGCGGGTCGAGGGCGTCAGCGAGACCACCCTCGCGGCCACCTGCGCACCCGGCCGGCTGCGCGAGCTGACCGACGCCACCCCCGAGCTGATCACCGATTTCCGCACCGTACGGCTGCCCGACCTGTCCGACCCCGGGCTCCGCGTGCACCTCGCGGCGCTGCTGGCCGCCGAACGCCGCCTGAAGCTCGCGCCTGAGGCCTGGCAGGTCGCCCGGCGAGACCTCGCCACGCTGCGCGGGCGCGGCCGGCTCACCAACGCCCGGCTCGTCGAGGCCTACCTCGACCGGGCCTGCAACCACCACCTCAGCCAGGCGGGTGAGGAGACCCACGTGTTCAAGGGCCAGAACACCCTGACCCTGTCCATCGAGGACTTCCAGGGCGTCGCCGCCGAACTCGAGCCCTGACGGGGTCACCGGATCCGGCGGCGGCCGGCGAGGACGATCAGGCCTCCGGCGGTCGCCAGGGCCGCGAGCACGGCGCCGAAGATCGTCGCGCCGGCGGTCAGCCCGATGGCGTCGCTGAGGTAGCCGGCCGCCACGGGGAGGGCGCCCGCGGGAACGTAGCCGCCCACGTTGAGCGCCGCGTTCGCCTCGGCCAGCCGCTGGGGCGGGACGCTCGAGTTGAGCAGTGACAGGCCGCCGAGCTGACCCGCGCCCTGGCCCATCCCGGCGAGCACGGCCGCGGCGACGAGCGGCGGGACCGATGAGGTGTGCACCGCCGTGATGAGAGCGGCCATCGCGGCGGTCGTGCTGACCGCTCCGAGGAGCAGGATCGTGGGCCTGCGCAGGCGCCGCACCGCGAACTGCACCCCGGTGGCGGCCAGGAACATCCCGAAGGCCATGGCCCCGGCGAGCGCCCGGTCGGTGGTGTGCAGCAGCCCGCCGAGCAGTGACGGGCCGAGGGACAGCACGAAGGACGTCGCCGTGATGCCGGGGCCGAACACGGCGATGCCGAGCATCAGCCGGACACCGTCGCCGCGCGGCACGCCGGGCACGCGTATCCAGGCGCGAGCGCCCGGCACCGGAACCGTCGGGCGGCGGAGCGGCATCCGCAGCACCGTCAGGAGCGCCGTCGCCAGCAGCGCCGCCTCGACGATGAAGACGGTGACGGTCGGCGCCGGCAGGGTCTCGGACAGCACACCCGCCAGGAAGGGCCCGAGGCCCGCGCCGAACACCATCGCGGTCGAGGCGAGCAGCGCCGCGAGCCGCTTGCGGTGCGGCCCGGCCACGTCGGTCACCGCGGCCATCCCGGCGGAGACGACCGCGCCGACCGCGATGCCGGTGAACAGCCGGGCCACGACCAGCGCGGCCACCGTCGAGGCGGTCGCAAAGATCAGGCACGCCGCCATCGCCAGGGCGAGCGCGGGCAGCAGGACGGACCTGCGGCCGACGCGGTCGGACAGCACGCCCGAGACCAGCAGCGATCCGAGCAGGCCGACGATGTAGAAGGCGAAGATCACCGTCAGCGTGCCCTTGGAGAAGCCGATGTCGCGCTGCCACAGGACGTACAGCGGCGTCGCCGCGTTCGACAGGACGAACACCGCCGTCACCGGCCATGCCGCCGGCCACACCCACCAGGTGGGAGGGCTCCCGGGCGCTCCCTGGGTGGGCGCCGCGTCGACGCGTGCCGGATGGGTCCTTGCCATGGAGATTCCTCTCGCCGAGCATCAGTACGAGTTAAGTCGTACTTGTACGAGCAGAGTCGAACATAGCAGGCTGTACGATTCAACTCGTACAAGAGCGAAGGGGGAACCACCGATGCCCGTGACCGCACAGACGAGGGCGAACGTGACGGTGATGCCGGAGCCGCCCGGCACGCCGCTCCCGCTGCCCGAACCGGCCGTCGAGGACCTGCGCCTGGAGACGGTGCTGGGCGCGCTGAGCGACCCGCTGCGGTTGCGTATCGTCCGCAAGCTCCTGCTCGACCGCGAGGAGTTCGACCACACCTGCGGCTGGTTCGGCCTGGACCGGCCGAAGTCCTCCCTCACCCACCACTTCCGGGCGCTGCGCGAGGCCGGCGTCATCAGGCAACGCCAGTACGGCCTCGAACGCCGCAGCCACGTCCGCGTCGAGGACCTGGACGCCCGCTTCCCCGGCCTGGTGGACCTTGTGATCGCCTGGTCCCCGGAGTCCGGCTGAACGCCTCGGGAGAAGTGAGCACCGTCATAGTGACCGAACGGTAACTTCCGGCTTACGCTCGGCGCGTGGACATCGTCTTCGAACGACGGGGCGACGGCCCGCCCCTGCTGCTCATGCACGGCATCGGCCACCGCTGGCAGGCCTGGGAGCCGGTGATCGACCTGCTCGCCAAGGAACGCGACGTCATCGCGGTGGACCTGCCCGGCTTCGGCGCGTCGCCGCCGCTCCCGCCCGGCACCCCGTACGGCCTCGACAGCGTGGTCACCGTGCTGCGAGAGTTCATCGACCGGCTCGGCCTCGACCGCCCACACGTCGCCGGGAACTCCCTCGGCGGGCTGTTCGCGTTGGAGGCCGCCGACCGCGGGCTCGCGCGCTCCGTGACCGCGCTCTCCCCCGCCGGGTTCTTCACGCCGCTCGAGCTCCGGTACGCGGCGCTCGTGCTGCGCGCGTGCCGCCTCGGCGCCGGGATTCCCGCCGCGACGGTGCGCCGGCTGGCGCGCTCGCCGCGGCTGCGCACCCTGATGTTCGGGATGATCTACGGTCGGCCGGACCTCATCGCGATCGACACGCTGCTGGCCGACGCCGCCGCGCTGCGCGGCGCGCCCGGGTTCGAGCCGACCCTGCGCGCCGGCCGCCGGTCGACGTTCCGCGGCAAGGTCCAGGACGTCCCGGTGACGATCGCCTGGGGAACCCGGGACCGGCTCCTGCGGTCCGGCCAGGCCGTCCGCGCCCAGCAGACGCTGCCGCACGCCCGGTTCGTCTGGCTTCAAGGGTGCGGGCACGTCCCGATGGCCGACGACCCGCGACTGGTGGCCCGGGTACTCCTTGAGGGCAGCTCGGGCCGCCCGGCGCAGGCCTCGTTGGAGAGTAGCTCCGGCTGACCGGCTCGAATTCTGCGGACAGGCGGCTCGGGCCGATCGGCCCGGGGTTCGTTGCAGGGCGGCCCCGGCCGCCCAGATCCCGCTGGAGGGCGGCCCCGGCCGACCCAGGGGGCAGGCCCGGCCGACCGGCTCAGGTCCCGTTGACGGGCAGCTCCGGCCGACCGGTTCGGGTTTCGTAGAAGCCCTCGACCGGGACGTCGCGCAGCGGGATCCAGTCCGGATCGGCCGCCGCCTGGAAGGGCGCGCGGCAGCGCAACGCGACGGCGAGCGCGGGCGTCTCGTCGATGCGCTGGACCAGTGCGTACAGGACGGCCAGGACGTGCGCGCACGGGCCGTCACCCGCCCCGCATCCGCAGTCGGCGACCCGATCACCGGTGGGAGCCGCGATGTCGGCGCCCCGATTCGTCAGGGCCGCCTCGAGTCCGACGGGCAGGTCCCCGGGCACCGGTGCCGCGTCGGCCACGAGACCGGCGACCTCGGCGCTCAGTTCGTCGTTCCAGCAGGGGAACTCGATCGCGACGCGGTGGACGACGCCACGGGCGCTCACCTCCGCGTCGAGCCGTCCGGCCTCGGCCGTGCGGAGGGTGACGGCGGCGTTCCGCGCGAGGCTGCGGGCCCTCGGCAGCAGCGGGTTCGGCCGGGCGACCGTCGTCGGCTCGACCGTCCGCAGCCAGGCCCTCCCCCACGGGGTGGCGCCGAACTCGGCGGGCATCAGAGCACCCCCTCCTCTCCGAGCGCCAGCACGGCCCGGAGGCGCTCGTCGGGCAGTTCGGCGAGGGTCGCTGCGGCGTCCCCGGACACGGCGCCGGCGAGCGCGCGTTTCGTGTCGTGCAGGCGGGCGATGTGCTCCTCGACGGTGCCTCCGGTGACGAGCGTGTGCACGGTGAGCGGCCCGCGCCGGCCGATGCGGTGGGCCCGGTCGGTGGCCTGGTCCTCGACCGCCGGGTTCCACCATCGGTCGTAGTGGACGACGTGTCCGGCCCGGGTGAGGTTCAGCCCGAAGCCGGCGGCCCGCAGGCTCAACAGCAGGACGGGCGGCGCGGCGTCGTCGGACTGGAAGGCGTGGACGAGTGCGTCGCGCCGCCGTACGTCGAGGCCTCCGTGCAGGAACGGAACCGGCGTCCCGAGAACGTCGGTGAGGTGACGGACCAGGAGTTCGCCCATCACGCGGTACTGGGTGAAGACCAGAGCACGGTCGTCGTCCTCGACGATCTCCGACAGCATCTCGGTGACCCGGTCGAGTTTGCCGGACCGGCCGGCCAGTTCTCCGTCGTCGCCGAGGAACTGCGCCGGATGGTTGCAGATCTGCTTGAGCGAGGTGAGCAGGGCCAGCACACGACCCCGGCGTGCCACCCCTGTTCCCAGGCCGTCCGCGAACGCCCGGTCCACGGCGTCCCGGTACAGGCGCGCCTGCTCCCCGGTCAGCGAGCAGGCGACCGTGACGAACTGTTTCGGCGGCAGGTCGGCGGCGACGTCGGACTTCGTGCGGCGCAGGACGTACGGTGCCACCAGGGCGCCGAGCCTCTTGGCGGCCGGCGCCGAGCGGCGCTGTTCGATCGGCACGCCGAACCGCTGCCGGAACCGCGCCCGGCCGCCCAGCAGTCCGGGATTGGTCACGTTGAGGATCGACCACAGCTCGTCGAGGCGGTTCTCGACCGGCGTGCCGGTCATCGCCACGCGGAGCCCGGCCGGGATCCGGGCGGCGGTCCTCGTCGCGAGGGCCTCCGGATTCTTGATCTGCTGCGCCTCATCGAACACCGCGACGTCCCAGGAGATCTGCGTCAGCGTCGCGGCGTCGGCGCGCAGGACGCTGTAGCTGGTGATGACCGCGGTGCCCGGCGGGACCGGATCCGGCAGTCCGCGCCCCGGACCGTGATGCCCGATGACCGGGATCGCAGGCGCGAAACGGGCCAGCTCACGCGCCCAGTTGCCGACGACCGAGGTCGGGCAGACGATCAGGTGCGGGCCGGTCGCCCGGGGTCCCTGCCGGGTCGCCAGCAGGCAGATGGCCTGCAGGGTCTTGCCGAGCCCCATCTCGTCCGCCAGGATCCCTCCCCCGCCGGTCTCGGGGAGCGCCCGGAGCCAGGCGACGCCGGTGATCTGGTACGGCCGCAGGTCCGCCCGTACCGCCGCCGCACCCAGCTCGCGGTGGGTGCGGACCATCTGCCGGAACCTCCGCAGCAGGGCCGGTGCCGAGCTGATCGCCGTGCCGTCCGCGTCCAGCACGCAGTGCGCCGCCGTGGGCATGCGGGCGGCCAGCGCTCCGAACTCGTCCTCGTCCCGGTCGTCGCCGGCCAGCAGCGCCGCGTCCCGCCACGCCCATACGGAGGCGCCGAGAGCGGTCTCGGCCCGGTGCCGCCGATCGAGTGCGCGCAGGGCCGGAAGCGCGCCGTCGAGGTCGGCGAGGCGTACGGGCACCTCCCGCGGGGCGATCGCCGTCGCCGCACCGTCCGTGACGGGGACGGCGAACCGGCAGACCGCCGGCCGCCCGGGCGGGAGTCCGGTCTCCGCGAGCAGGTCCGTCGATTCTCGCACGCCCCACCAGGCCATGGCGCTCTCTTCAGGGATGAAGGTCGCCTGGAGGACGCCGAGACGACCCGCCTCTCGCGTGGACGCGTGGCGGGAGCGCCGCGCCGCCTCGCGAGCCGCTCCGCCCACCAGATCAGTCATCGGACGGCGCACCTCCGCTCGGAGCCACGCCGCTCGGCCGGCGCGGCAGCAGGAAGGTGGCGGCGAACGCGACGGCCAGCAGACCAGTCGCCAGCCAGAGTGAGGCCGCCAGCGCGTCGCCGAAGCGATCGGCGAGAACGGCGCGTGGGCTCACGCCGTTCAGGCCGCGGACACGGGCGAAGAAGAACGTGCCGATGATCGCCACGCCCACGGCCGCCGCCAGCTGGGTCACGGTGTTGAACAGCGCGGACCCCGACCCCGCGTCGCCGACGGGCACGTCGCCCAGCGTCAGCTGGGCCAGCGGCGCGACGATCAGTCCCATGCCGGCGCCGCCGATCACGACGCCCCAGATGAGGTCGGTCCACCCCGTATGGGAGGTGGCCCCGCCGGCCACGACGGCGATCGCCGCGAATCCCCCTGCCAGCACGACGAGCCCGATCTGCACTGTGGCACGCCCGATCCTGGGCAGGAGCACCGCCGCGGAGACGCCAGCCAGGACCGCCACCGCGACCGACCAGGGCAGGATGGTCAGCCCGGCCGTCATGGGCCCGGCTCCGAGCCCGACCTGGAGGAACTGCATGACGACCAGGAAGAAGCCCATGGTCGGAATGAAGAAGAGCAACTGCACGAGCAGGCCACCCCACACCGAACGGAACCGGAACAGGGAGACCTGGGTCAGCGGATCTCCGCCGCGCGCCCCGACACGGCGCTGGTGCGCCCAGAACCCCGCCAGCGTGACCGCACCCGCCGCGATCGACGGATACGTCCACACCGGCAGATCTCCCTGGTCAGAGGCTCCGATGAGCGGGTAGAGCACCAGCAGCAGTCCGACGGTCGAGACGATGACGCCGGTGACGTCGACGCGCACCGCGTGACGCGCACGGCTCTCGGGCAGCGACCTGAGGCACGCGATGACCGTGACCACGCCCACCGGAACGTTCACCCAGAACACCAGGCGCCATCCCAGCCCGCCGAGGTTCCAGGTGAGGAGCGCGGGCCCGAGTATCGGCCCCACCGTCGCGGCCAGTCCGGAGAGCGCGGAGAACGCCGCCATCGCGCCACCCCGTTCATGCGGCGCGTACATCACCTGGATCTGCGAGAGGACCTGCGGAATCATCATCGCCGCGGCAAGGCCTTGGAGCACCCGCGCCGCCACGAGGAGGTCCGGGCCGGGCGCCATGCCGCACAGGGCCGACGCCGCCGCGAATCCGCTCACGCCGATGAGGAAGACCTTCTTGTGCCCGAGGATGTCGCCGAGCCGGGCCCCGGTGATCATGCCCAGCGCCAGGGCCAGGCTGTAGCCGCTGAGCATCCACTGCAACTGCGCCGGGCTCGCGCCGAGATCCTTCTCGATCGAGGGCAGCACCACGTTGAGGATCGTGACGTCGATGAGATCCATGAACGCCGCGAGCAGAAGCGCGATCAGGGCCAGAGTCCGTCCCTGCGTGGCCCGGGACGGGGCGGGGGCGGTCGTGGTCGGCATGGGCCGGCTCCTCGTGGGATGAGAGCATGGGCGTGCGTCGCACACTTGTTGCGCCGCACAATGATTGCGTCGCGCAACATAGTCTAAGAATCGAGTCGCCTCCAAATGACCAAGCGGGAACCGGGCCTTGGCGCCCGGACGGACGCCGCCGGCGCGGCCGAACGGATCGTCCACGCCCTGCCGGACTGGGTGGACGCGATCGTCCAGCTCAACGACCTGATCGCCGAGCGGATGGGCGTCGTGGCCAGCGACCTCCACTGCCTGCACGCCCTCAACCGGGGCGGGCCGACCACCGCCGCCGTCCTCGCCGAGCGGGTCGGCCTGACGCCGGGGTCGGTCTCGCGCATGATCGACCGGCTGGACGCCGCCGGCTGCGTACGCCGGAGTCCCGACCCCCGAGACCGGCGCAAGGTGCTCATCGAGCCGACGCCGGAAGGCCTGAAGCGGATCGCCGACTACTACGCCGGACTGACCGACCGCACCCACGAAATGCTCGCGACCTTCGACGACGCTCAACTGCAGTCCCTGCTGACCTTCGTCGAGGCGGGGCGCGAGAGCGCGCGAGCCGAGGTCGCCAGGTTGCGGGCGGACACCCGCCGGCCTCAGGGCGGTCCGGGGTCTTCCGTTCCGGACGCCCGCGAGTGACGATGAAGGCGTGACCCGTCCTCGCGCGGCCACCGGCTCGTGATGAAGGGCGGGCGCGGCCCGGCACCGCTGTGGGCGCGAGCGCTCACCGAACGGCTGGCGGTCGACGCGCGGACCGGCCAGCGGATTTCGCCGTAATGGCCCGCAGCGGCCTGCCGGTCCACATGGCGTGACGCCACGCACGGCGTGACGGCCCGGTGTGACGGTCCACGCGGCCCGCCGGTCCGTACGGCGTGACGGCCTGCACGGCCCGCGCGGCGCGGCGGTCGCCCTGGAGGTTTGCGCACGCCCCCGACCAGGCATGACGCCGGGATGTGGCGCTTGGACCTCTGGGACGTCTTCGCCGTCCTCATCGCGGTGGCCGGACCCCCGAAGGTCGTCCTGAGCTTCGCCCGGCTCGCCGAGGGCCGCGATCGCCGCGCACTGCGTCACCTGGCCGTACGGACCACCGTCACCGCGATGCTGTGCGGCGTCGTGGTGGCCATGACCGCCGACCCGTTGCTGCACCTGTTCCACATCGGGCATGCGGACGTCGAGATCGCCGGCGGTGCGATCTTCTTCGTGTACGCCCTGCGGCTCGTCCTCGACGGCCACACCGAAACGCCGGCCGGGTCGCCGGCCGACGGCTTCATGGCCCTGCTGCTCCCCTACGTCGTCAGCCCGCTCGCGATGACGTCGATCATCGTGCTGGCGGTCACCCATAAGGGATGGGTCTGGTCGGCGCTCGTCGCCTCGGCCTATGTGGCCGTCGCCGCGAGCAACCTGCTGACGATGCTGGCCCTCACGTACGTGCTGCACCGAGTGCCGCGTACCTGGATCGAGGTCGCCGGCCGTCTTCTCGGGCTGCTGCTGGCGGCCGTCGGGGTGGAGTTGCTGATCGTCGGCCTGGAGGGAATGGGCGTCATCGCGCGATCGAATCGTCCCTGAGTCGCCGCCGAATCGGCGGCGGCCGTCGGGATCGCCCGCCTAAGAAACGGCGATATTCCGCTGATCTCAGGACCGCTGCATTCGCCGGACAGAATGGCAGTATGCTTTCGTCTTCATCGTCTGCCACGGCCGTCCGGGACCGTACCGCAATCGACACCCCGGCACCCGTCCATGCAGCTGAGACCCGAGCTGCAGGTTGCATGCAAGCCCACCCGCACGCTGTCATGAAATTTTCATTTGTTACTTTTGTATTGAACGTTGTCACCCATCTAGTTCGCCCGCTCGGATCACGGGATAATAAACTCCCACGAGCGAAAGGGTCGCGCGATGTTCGGTCGGTCGATCTATGTTCCGGACAACCCGGCGCTGACCGGCGGGTCGCCCCAGGCGGTGCACGAGCAACTCTGGGCGCAGGGGAAGCGGCGGCGGCTCCAGGTGCGCGGCGGGCTCGCCGCCCTCGGCCTGGTGGTCGGCACGGTCCTCGTCGACGTCTGGTTCGGGCTGGTGGCCGCCGCGGTGATCGCCCTGGCGGACGCCCTCTACTACCTGCGTCAGCGGATGGCGTCCAGCGTCTGGCGTAAGGGGCAACGCGGCGAGCGCCGCACCTCCACCGTCCTGCGCCTCGCCCTCGACTGGCGCGGATACCGCGTCCTGCAGGGCAGGAAGATCCCAGGGCGCGGGCAGATCGACCATCTGGTGATCGGCCCCACCGGTGTGCTGCTGATCGACAACCGGGCCGTCTCCCCGGACACCGACATCGCCGCCTACCAGGACACCCTGTTCGTCGACAAGCGATCCGGCACCAAGATGGCCGCCGCGCTGCGCGAACGCGCCGACGCCACCGCCACGATGCTGGCCGACCGGCTCGGCGGCGAGGTCGTCGTCGAAGCCGTCGCCGTCATCCACGGCGGTCATCTCGCCAAGCGCCTCGTCGAGGCCGAGGGCGTCACGCTCATCCGCCTGCACCGTCTGCCCGGCTGGATCCGGCGCCAGCGCATCCGCTTCTCCCCCGAGCAGGTGGCGACCATCGCCGAAGCGGCGCATCGACTGCCGATCAGCAGCCAGGCGATCGTCGTCCGCTGACCGCCGCCCGGCGAGGTGTGCCACGCGCTTCCCAGCGGCGCCGGGCCGGTCGTGTTCAGGGCAAGATCGAGTCGACGTAGCCGCCGTCGGCGCGGACGGCTCCGCCGGTCGTGGCCGAGGCGTACTCCGAGCCGAGGTAGACGACGATGGCGCCGATCTCGGCCGGCTCGATCAGCCGCTGGATGAGGGAGTCGGGTCGGTGCTCGCGCATGAACCTGCGCTGGGCCTCCTCCCAAGGCAGGTCCTCGCCGACGAGTTCACCGACGAACGTCTCGACACCCGGCGTGTGCGTGGGACCGACGATGACCGAGTTGACCGTGACGCCGCTGCCGGCGGCGGCCTTGGCGAAACCCCGGGAGACCGCCAGCAGCGCGGTCTTGGTCATGCCGTAGTGCACCATCTCCACCGGGATGACCACCGCCGAGTCGCTCGCGATGTTCATCACCCGCCCCCAGCCGCGGTCCATCATGCCGGGAAGGTACGTGCGCGTCAGGCGGACCGCCGACAGGACGTTGACGTCGAAGTAGCGCCGCCACTCGTCGTCGTCGACCTCCAGCACCGGTTTGGCGCCGAAGATGCCGAGGTTGTTGACGAGGATGTCCACCTCGGGCACCCGCTCGTGCAGCTCGGCCGCGCCCTCGGCGGTCGACAGGTCGGCGGCCACCGCGGTCACCTGCGCGTCCGGTAGCTGATCGGTGATGGTGGCGGCCGCCTGCTCGGTCCTGTCCTTCCCACGCCCGTTCACGACGACGGCGGCACCGGCGCGGGCGAGCTCGGTGGCGATGGCCAGGCCGATGCCCTGGTTGGATCCGGAGACCAGGGCACGGCGGCCCGACAGATCGATGTTCATCGCTTCATCCTTTCCCGGCCGCCCGCCCCCAACCCGGCCGGTACAGCCGGCTTCAGTCCGGCCGGCCGTCCGCTGCCGGCCGCCGGGCGGCGGCCGTGCGGAACAGCCAGTCCATGCGCGGCTCCACCGCCCACCGGAAGCCCCGGCGCACCGTGCCGCCGGACAGCACGACCGCCAGCAGCGCGCAGCCGGCGGTCACCAGCGCGACCTGCGCCCCGGAGATGCCGTAGTACCAGTCCTGGTAGGACAGGTACAGCGTGACGAAGCCGTGCAGCAGGTAGGCGTACATCGTGGCCGAGCCCAGCCGGGTGAACCACGTGCGCCGCGGGGGCACGACCGCCAGGAACGCGACGGTCAGGATCAGCGCCGCGGCCATCGCGACGACCCGGAATCCCAGGCCCGCCGACGCGCCGACGCCGAGCTGGCCGAAGCTGCGCCGCCAGTGCACCCACTCGGGGTCGACGTTGAGCGCGAGCAGGTAGGCCGTGAGGCCGCCGAGGAGGAGCACGGCCACGCCGGCGAGACGGACGGCCCGGCGGTGCAGGAACGCGAAATGGTGCGACCGCAGGGTCAGCCCGAGCACGAAGAACGGCAGGAAGGACAGGACCTGCGCCGCGTTGAGCATGCTCGGCAGGGTGACGAACCCGGCGAGCATCGAGACCACCACCGCCACCGCGACGGGGTACCGGATCTGCTGCCACAGCGGCGTGGACAGCCGCCACAGCAGCAGGGCGGGCAGGAACCACGTCAGGTAGTACGGCTCCAGGGGGTCCCAGCCGACGTGGTCGCCGGACAGCAGCCCGGCCCACAGCGGGTACGCGACGCTGAACAGCACGTAGGGCACCACGATCGCGGCGACGAGCTTGCGGGTGCGTCCGCGGGCGGCCGGGAAGCCGCGCGAGAAGTACCCGCACATGACGATGAAGGCGGGAAGGTGGAAGGCGTAGATGAACGTCTGCGCCGCCTCCAGCAGCCGCCCGCCGACGTTCGCCCCGCGGAGGGGCTCCCAGGCGTGGCCGATGACGACGAGCACGACGGCGAGGAACTTCGCGTTGTCGAAGTACGGGTCGCGGTCGGCGCGGGCAGGATCGTGGCGGGCGGACGGGTGGCCGGCAGGGTCGCTGCGGACAGGCTCGGTTCGGGTACGGGCGGCGTCGGTGCGGAGGCTCAAAACGAGTAACCCTGGTCGGGGACAACGGCTGACCGGATCAGTCAACCTGGTCTTTCTGAACGAAGCCTCAAGACCGCCTGAACTGCCCGCGACCGGCACGGCGGGTGCTCAGGACACGGCGGCTCCCGGACGGCAGTGGCGGCAGGGCCGGTAGCCGGCGCTCTCGGCCTGTGCCAGGGTACGGAAACCGTGCCAGTGCGGCGGGGTGATCCGCCGCGCGTCGCGGCAGCTGGGGAAGCACACGATCCGGGTCGTGTCGCTGCCGACGAAGTGGATGTTCTTCCCCGCCAGCGTGCCGATCTCGTCGAGGTTGACGTCCTCCATGCGCAGCAGCCGCTCCTTGGCGGGGGTGCCGAAGACGTACTGGCCGATCTGCCCGTCGGAACGGATCACCCGATGGCACGGGATCAGCAGCGGCACCGGGTTGTGACCGAGCGCCGTGCCGACGGCCCGGACGGCCTTGGGCCGGCCGATCCGCGCGGCGATCCAGGCGTACGGCCGCATCTCCCCTCGGGGAATGTCCGCGGCGGCGCGCAGCACGGCCTCCTCGAAAGGCCGCAGCCCGCGCAGATCGAGGCGGACACCGGTGGGACGTCCGGTCTCCAGCGCCCGTCGCAGGGCCGGCGGCGGGGTGCCGCCCGGCAGCAGCGGACGGGCGAACCGGCCGCGGAACGAGGCGACGAAATCCTCCTCGTCCTGCCCGGTGCGCAGATAGGCGACGCCCTGGTCGGTCATCGCGACGTACACGCCGCCGACCGCGGCGTCGACGCGCACCCAACGCGCCGCGACCCGGTCGAGCAGCCCCGCCGGCGCGTCGGCGGCCAGTGCGGACAGACCGGCGACCAGCGGGTCGCTTCGGTCGAGACCCTGCGGATCGATGGGCTCAAGAGCGCTCATCGTACCTCCCCGGGTAGAGCAGGCGGAGTCGCTTCAGACCCCGCGAGATGTGGGACTTGACCGTTCCTTCAGGGGCGCCGAGCACCGACGCGATCTCGGCGATCGGCAGGTCCGCGACGTGCCGCAGCACGACCGCGAGCCGTTGTTCCTCGGGGAGCTCGCCGAGCAGCGCGGCGAGCTCCCGGCCCGTCTCGGACCGCTCGGCGACCCGCTCGGTCGGCTCCCCCGGATCGACCGTCTCAGGCGCGTCGTCGAGCGGTGCCGGTGGCGGGTGCCGGGCGGCCGAGCGCACGGTGTTGCGCCAGAGATTCGCCAGGATGGTCATGAGCCAGGGACGCGGTTGCAGCGTCGCGATGCGCTGCGGCTCATAGCCGGCCAGGGCGCGGTAGGCGCGCAGGAACGCCTCCGCCGTGAGGTCCTCCGCGTCGGCCCACCGACCGCAGAGCCGCAGCGCGGCGGAGAACACGACATTGCGGTAGCCGTCGAACAGCTCGACGAATCCGGTGTCGAGGTCGTCCGCGAGTGCGGTGACGATCGGAAGGCGGATATCGGTTTCGGTCACGTTCGTAGAACACCGGCCGGGGTCATCGGGTTGCGGACATGACTCCCATCCTGCCGCCTTTACATTGTAGATCAGCACCCTGCCGGGACGCGCCACGCCGAGACCGCCCGCTCCGGCCATGCCGAGGAACCGCTGGGATCGGTTAGGCTGGTGGGGCCGGTGTGGCATGTGTCCCCGGGCCGCACCTACCGCCTTCGCGGAATACCGTCCGGCCTACGGTCGGAGCAGGAGCCGCGTTGTGCTTTTCGCCGAGAGGCGACCACCACACCGGCCCAGGCGTGCGCCGCCCCCGCGAAGAGACCTTCGCGGGGGCGGCGTTGTTCTGTCAGACCGGCACGGTGACCAAGGCCGCAGCCAGCAACGAGCCGATCACGAGCACGGCGACCACGACCGCCACGGCGGCCCGGATGCGCCGCCGCCTGCGCAGGCGGCCGAAGTTGGACAACCGGTCGGCCAGGCGAGGGTCTTCCTGGCCGAGTTGAGATGCGATCTCGGTGAGGATTCGCTCCTCCTCCATTGAGAGCGCCACGCCGCACCTCCAGGGGGTCACAGATTTCCAGGAATCATCCCCTGTTTGTTAAGCCTGGGAAACCTCAAAAGGCTAGCGAGCATCGCCTTTTACGGCCACATGTGGCAGCGTCGCGGCGGAATCCCAGGTCAGCCGCCCTCCATGGTCATGTGGGCGCCCCGGGTCGGGAGGCTCTCCCGGTGGCGTCCGTCCAGGGCCGTCACGTAGTACGTGTAGACGTGACCGGATTTCGCGGTGTGGTCGGTGATCTGGGTCGTCTGCCCAGGTACGACCGTGAGGAGCTCGCGCGGGTCCGGCGACGCACAGGACGGGCCCTTGGCCGGCGAGCGGTAGACGGCGTACGCCATGGCCCCGGAGCCCGTCCAGCTCAGCCGGCGGTCCTTGGCCTCCAGACCCGTGGGCCCCGACGGCGGCTCGCCGGCGGTGCGCGGGCTCGCCGGCGCGATCGCCGGGCGAGCGAAGTGATCGCGGACCAGCCGGGAGGCGAACCCCCGCCGATCCTGCCGCAGATCGGTCGCGCTGAAGATCGCCTCACCGGTGACCTGGGGGTGATTCGCGTCGAGCGCCAGATGCCGGGACATCTCCGCCGTGGCGTTCCACGGGCCGCCGTGCCCGACCTGGTAGCCGGCCTGTCCGATGATCAGCTGCACGCGCGTGCCCGCCACCTGCCGGGCCCACCAGGCGACGAGCGTCCGGTAGTCCGCGGGCGGGTACCCGATGGGCCAGTACAGCTGCGGAACGACGTAGTCGATCCAGCCGCTCTTGACCCACTTACGGGTGTCGGCGTAGATGTCGTCGTAGCTCTGCAGCGCGTGGGTCGCCGAGCCGTTCGAGTCCTCCGACTTGTTCCGCCACACCCCGAACGGGCTGATGCCGAACCTCACCCACGGCTTCGCCTGGTGGATCCCGGCCGACAGGCCCTGCACGAGCACGTCGACGTTGTGCCGGCGCCAGTCGGCGACGCTCTTGAAACCGGCGCCGTACTTCTTGAAGGTCGCCTTGTCGGGGAACTCCTCCCCCGGCAGCGGATACGGATAGAAGTAGTCGTCGAAGTGGACGCCGTCGATGTCGTACTTGCGCACCACGTCCAGCACGACCTTGCTCACCAGGTCCCGTACCTCGGGCAGCCCCGGGTCGTACCACAGGGCGTCGCCGTAGCGGTACACCCAGTCCGGGTGCTGCCGTGCCGGGTTGGTGGTCGCCAGCGCCTTACGGCTCGGCCCGGTGCTGACGCGGTAGGGGTTGAACCAGGCGTGGAACTCCAGCCCTCGCTTGTGCGCCTCGTCGACCAGGAACTTCAGCGGGTCGTAGCCCGGGTCACGGCCCTGCTTGCCGGTGAGATACCGGGACCACGGCTCGTACGGGGACGGGTAGAAGGCGTCGGCGGTCGGCCGGATCTGCACGTAGACGGTGTTGAGGTTCTGCCGCACGGCCATGTCGAGCAGAGCGCGGTACTGCGCCTGCTGCGTCGACGCCGGCAGTCCCGGCCGGGTGGGCCAGTCGCCGTTGCCGACCGTGACGATCCACATCGCCCGGGTCTGCCGCTCCGCGTCCGTTCGCGCCATCGACACCTGGCCGCATTCGGCCGCCCGCGACCGCAAGTGCCGGGACGGGTCGTCGTTTCCACCGCAACCGGCCGTGACGGCTAGGGCCGCGAGTGCCACGATGCTCCTCTTGGCGATGGAAGAACCCACGAGAGGGCATTCTGCCTGAGACTTCGGTGTGCTTTGGCGGGTATCCATTCTTCAGGGACGACAACAAGGCGGCGGCTATGAACGACACCCTCCGGCTCGGCCGGATCGGCGGCGTGCGCGTCGGCGTCAACTGGACCGTCCTGGTGGTCTTCGCGCTCATCACGTACGGCCTGGCCGGCGAGCAGCTGCCCCACACCTACAAGGGCCTGCATCCCATGATGTACGTCCTCGGCGGGCTGCTCACCGCCACGGCGTTCCTCGTGTCGCTGCTCGCCCACGAGCTGGCGCACGCGATCGTCGCGCAGCGCAACGGCCTGACCGTCACGGGGATCACGCTGTGGCTGCTGGGCGGCGTCGCGCGGTACGAGGGTGAGCCCCCCACTCCGGCGGCCGAGCTGCGCATCGCCGGCTCGGGTCCGCTCGTCAGCCTGCTGCTCGCGGTGGCGTTCGGCATCGTCTCCGCCGGCCTGCTGATCACCGGGGCCGACGGCCTGGTGAGCGGGTGCGTCACCTGGCTCGCGCTGATCAACGCGCTGCTCGCGGCGTTCAACGTGATCCCCGCCGCGCCGCTGGACGGCGGCCGGCTCGTCCACGCCCTGCTGTGGCGGAGGTCCGGGGACCGGGTGAAGGCGACGCTGCAGACGACCCAGGTCGGACGCGCCTTCGGCTGGGTGACCATGCTGACCGGCTTCTACCTCTCCATGTGGACCGCGGACGGCCTCTGGCTCACGCTCGTCGGCTGGTTCCTGATCACGGCGGCGGGGCTGGAGGCGGCGCAGGCCCGGGTCCGCGCGCGGCTCGACGGCATCCCGATCCGCCGGATCATGACCCCCGATCCGTTCACCGTGCCGAGCGCGATGCCGGTCGCCGAGTTCCTGCGCGAGATGCTGCCCCGGCACCGGCACGCCGCCTACCCGGTGGTCGACGAGGGCGTCGTCCGCGGCGTCGTCACCGCCGAACGGATCCGCCAGGAGCCGCCCGACACGCCCGTCGGCGCGCTCGTCGAGGACGCCGGGCGCACGACGGCCGAGACGCCGCTCACCGAACTGCTGCCCCGGCTCGCCCGCGAACGCCTCCTCGTCTTCGACGGCGACCGGCTCGTCGGCATCGTGACGCCCCACGACCTCACCCGCGAACTCGAACACCTGGCGCGCGAGGTTCCGGGCTTCCCGGCGCGCTGACATCCCGACCCCGCCTCGACCGGGCCACGATCACCCCGGTCAGGATCACCAGGCCGCCGGCGAGGGTGTTCCAGCCCAGCGGTTCGGACAGCAGCACCGCGCCCAGGAGCGTGGACCACAGCGGCGTCAAGTAGGTGACCGTCGCCGCGACCGTCGGCCCGGCCGCCCGGATCACGCCCAGGTTGAGGATGTACGCCAGCCCGGTGCCGACCGCTCCGAGCACCACCAGGGCCGTGGCCGCGCCCGCCCCGGGCCAGCGAGGCGGGCCGGCCCACAGCGGCGTGACCACGGCCAGCTCCGCGGTCGCGCACAGGATCTGCACCGCCGACAGCACCGCGGCGGACTCCGTACGGCCCGAGAAGAAGCGCCGGGTGTAGGTGAAGCCGGCGCCGTAGCACACGGTCGCGCCGAGGCAGGCGAGGCTGCCGACCAACGCGCCGCCGAGCCCGCGCCACGCCCCCAGGACCAGGAGCACGCCGCCGAACCCGGCCAGCAGCCCCAGCGACCGCCGGAGCGTCGGCCGCTCACCGGGGATCAGGACGACGGCGAAGAGCAGCGTGGTCAGCGGCGTCGTGGCGTTGAACACTCCGGCCACCACCGAGCTCACCCGGGTCTCCGCGTACGAGAACAGCGCGAACGGGACGGCGTTCAACAGCGCGGCCACCACCAGCGCGTGCGCCCACAGCCACCGGTCGCGCGGCGGTGCCTCCCGCCGGACGACGCAGACCACACCCAGCGCCGCCAGGCCGAACAGACACCGCCAGAACGCCACCCACATCGGCGGGACCCCGGCCTCGATCGCCACCTTGATCAGCGCGAAGCTCGCCCCCCAGATGACCGACAGCACCACGAAGCCGGGCACCCATCGCGCGGTCTCCCCAGGCCGCTCCGTCATGGTCTCCCACCTCACCGTTCGAATCCCGGACACCGGTCACCGGAATCCTCGGTGCACCAGGCAAGATGAGTCCAACAAGTGACCGCACCAGACCCATGAGAAGAACTCATGACCCTCAACATCAGCCAGCTGCGGGCGTTCGTCGCCGTGCTCGACCACGGCGGTTTCGGGGCCGCCGCCGATCGGCTCGGGGTGAGCCAGTCGGCGGTCTCGCACTCCGTCGCGTCGCTGGAACGCGCCCTCGGCAGCGCCGTCCTGACACGCCATGGCCGCCCGCTCCCCACCGCGTTCGGAGAGCGGATCCTCGGCCACGCCCGCGCCGCCCTCGCGGCCACCACCGCGATCGCCGACCTCGCCGCCCAGCAGGACGGCCTGCCCACCGGGACCGTACGGCTCGCGGCCCCCACGACCGTCTGCCAGGGCCTGCTGCCCGGCCTGATGGCCCGGTGGAAGGCCGACCTGCCCCGGGTCGAGGTGGCGCTGTTCGAAGGGGAGGACGACGAGGTCGCCGACTGGCTCGCCGGCGACACCGTCGACCTGGCCGTCCTCGTCGACCCGCCGCCCGGCCCCGGCGTCACCCTCGCCGACGACGCCTTCCACGCCCTGCTGCGCGACGACCACCCGCTCGCCGGAGAGAAGACCATCGGCGTCGCCGACCTGGAGGACGACCCCTTCCTGCTGTCCTGCGGCGGATGCGAAAGTCACATCCGCGAGCTGTACCGCCGGGCGGGCGTACCGTTCCGGCCGGCGCACCGGATCCGTGACGTGGGCACCCTGCTGGCCATGGTCAGCGCCGGGATCGGCGTCACGGTCGTGCCCGGCCTGACGGCCGCGATGCTCGTCCCCCGCCTCGTGATGGTGCCGGTGGATCCGCCGATCGCCCGGCGGCTGGTCCTCACGGGTCCGGCCGACCGGCCCTGGCACCCGGCCGCCGCCGCCCTCGTGAACGCGACCGCCGTCGTCGCCCCCTAGGGAAGATCCGCCAGACCGGGCGCGGACATGTGCAGCACGTCGTACCGCTCGGTGGCGTCCTCGTCGGCGGGCACGGCGTCCTGCCACAGGACGAACCTGACCAGTCGCCAGTCTCGCGGATCGAGGGCGAGGGCGGCGGTGTGCACCGTGTCGCGCCTCGCGAGGGCGCGGAGCTCGGCGACCTCGTGCTCGATGCGGGCGGCGAGGTCGAGGCCGGTCTCATCCGCGGCGGCGGCCGGCGGGACCGCGGTGAGGCGGCGTGAGGCGGCCTTCGGCGCCGTGCCACGGGCCGGACCGGCGACGGTGGCGATGCCGGTCCAGTGGTCGACGGCGGGGCGGCCGAAGAAACGGATGATGTTCTGGAACCGGCCGCTGCCGGTGACCAGGAAGTCGGCCATCGAGCTGGTGTCGTTCCACAGGTAGAAACAGGCGTACTCGTCGACCGGCGATCCGCCGGCCCGCTCCCGGAAGAGATAGGCCTTGAGACCCAGTCCGGCCCGGTCGTCGAGGCTGTGCATGGCGAGTCCGATCCGGTCGCGGAGACCGGGCATGTCGTAGCCGGCGGGCAGGGGGAACGCGTACTGCATCGCGTACATGAGCCGTCCTTCAGGTCGTCTGTCCGTACAGACTAGTAGGTACAGAACGGGTTCGCCATTCGGCCGCTCAGCGAGGCATCCGGCGCGGGCACCGGCTCGGGGCGGCGCGTACCCTTTGGCGGATGGCAGCCCGGTCCGATCGCCTCCCGGTCCGCGTCGTCCTGCGAGGTGGACCGGACGGCTGGCAGTACACGATCTTCGATCCGTCCGGCGCCGAAGAGCATGTGGATCTCGGAGCCATGGCGGCGAGCCGATGGCCGCCCGCCACCCGCCGCGGCCACGACCCGGAATGGTGGGACGCGGCGGACGCACAGGTCGCCGCGCACCTTCGCGAGTACCTCGACCTGCTCGTCACCGACCGCTGCTTCGACCTGTTCCAGATGGAGGCGTCCATCGAATGGCAGGGGGGCGGGAGCGGACCGTGGGAGGGCACGGTCACGCTGGCCCCACCGGATCCGGGCCGTTTCCCCGGACGCGTCCCGCCGTTCGCCGTACGCCTCCTGCCCGGCCGGGGCGCGGACGTCGACGGCACGGACCTGCCCTTCGGAACGCCCGCGACGCGTGCCTGGTCCGTGCTGACGCGAGTCGCCGACCGCCTGGGCGGCCGCCCGCACGCGTCGTTCATCTGTGGCTGGGCGGACCACCGGAGCGTACGGATCGGCCGCGGCCAGTTGTCGATCTGCACCCTTCGCGACGGCGACGGCGTGGAGCGGATCGGCCAGATATACGCCATGCGCCCGCCCGGGTGGGGCGGCTCCCCCACCCTGCGGGCCGATCTCGACGGCATCGACCTGCTCGGCGAGACCGCGGGCGACGTCCTGTGGTTGCTCGGCGAGCTCGGTCTGGAAACCGTCCGCCGCGCCGGCTTCGTCCGCGTTCCCGACGCCGGGCTGCTCCTCTACCGGGAGGACCCGGCCGACGACCGGTTCGCCTCCGTCGCCGTCGAACGCCCCATACGGACGACTTCGCCTGAGCGCGGGTGAGGGACGCCGTCGCCCCCCTCACCCGCTCCGTTCAGCCGTGATGCTCGGCGTGCTCAGTACCCGCCGGATCCCTACCCGCGCGGTCCCGGCGGCGGTGCCTGGGTCGTGCACGTCAGTGGAACCCCCACCGGGACCAGGCGCTCGACGGAGCCCGGCCGTCCGTGCGTGACGGCCAGCTGCGACGGGGTGAGATAGCCGATGAAGAGCTGTTTCCCGGCGGGCATCGCCGCGCGGTCGAAGACGAGGGTGACCCTGCCGTCGTTCCGCCGCTCCCCCGTCATGACGCGGCGGACGCCGGGCCCGCCACCGCTGGGATCGAGGCGTCCGTCGTCCTGCGGCCCCTTGCAGAAGACGCCCTCCTTGACGATCACCGGGAAGCCCGCCTGGCGCAGGGCCCGTTCGAGGCCTTGGTGGTCCTGGAAGTACCGTGCCTTGTCCCAGGTCACGCGGACGGTGCCGTGGCCGTCGCTGTCCAGGGTGAACGCGGCGGTACGGATGTGCACCGAGCCGGCGCCGGTGGTGAGCCTCGCCTGGGGCGGCGCGGTCGACGGGTGGCTGAGCGCCGGCACTCCGACCGCCAGACCGGCCACCACCGTGGTGCCCACCGCGGCACCGACGAGGCCGCGCCGACGGCGCCGTACGCGCCCCGCCGCCACGATCCGCTCGACCGGGGTGTGCATGCTGACCTGCTCGAACGAACCCTTCAGTGCGTCCAGCACCGCTGAGGTGTCCCTGTCCTGACTGCTCATGATCCGACCTCCCGGTCGTCGACGGTGATGAGATGGCCGCGAAGCGTCGTGACGGCCCGCGACAGGTGGGCGGTGACCGTTCCCGGGGCGATGCCGAGGATCTCGGCGGTGGCCCGGGTGTCGAGGTCGAGGAAGACCCGGAACGCGATCACCTCCCGCTGCCGTTGCGGCAGCCGGCGCAGCACGGCGAGCAGCGCGGGATCCAGGCCCGCCTCACCGGCCGAGACGTCGGCGACCTCGTGGTCGCGCTCCAGCGCGACCTCCCGCCGCCGGCGACGCCACCACGAGACCCGGGTGTTGAGCGCGGTACGCACGACCCAGGCGGTCGGCGCGGGATGCCGGCTGACGCGGTTCCACGACCCCCAGGCCCGCGTGAACGCCTCGGCGACCAGGTCCTCGGCCAGCTGCCGATCGCCCACGCCGGCCAGAACCGCCCGCAGGCAGACGTCCCGGCTGGTTCGATAGAACTCCTGGAACTCCAGCTGCTTCACACCTGCTACACGCTTCGAGCGCCCGATCCGCTTACCTTCAGATCGCGGTGATGACCAGTGCGGCGCGGTCGTCGTCGCTGTCATCGCAGCCCGCGGTGAATTCGCGGAGGCCGCCGGTGATGGCGTCCAGGACGCCCCGCGCGGTGAGCGCGCCGGACCCGCGGGCGGTGAGGGTCGCGACCAGGCCCTCCTCACCGAAAAAGGCGCCGTCGGCGGAGCGGGCCTCGGTGATCCCGTCCGTGACCATGATCAGGCTCTCACCGGGCCCGAGGCTGATCTCGTAGGGTTCGATGTCGAGGTCTGGGCCGATGCCCAGGAGCATGCCGGGGATGTCGAGGGTGTCGACGGTGCCGTCGGCGTGCTGGTGCAGCGGAGACAGATGACCGGCTCGGATGAGCTCCCCGCACAGCCGCCCGTCTGAAGTGTCCAGCTCTCCGTAGACCAAGGTGACGAAGCTCACGTCGTGCTGCGCGACGCGGTCCAACAGCGCGGCGTTGACCGCGTCCGCGACGGCGACCGGATCGCACCGCAGGCGGGCGACGGCGCGAACGGTGTAGCGGACCAGCCCGGTGATGGTGGCGGCCACCGCACCACGGCCGCAGACATCGCCGATCATGAACGCCCAGCGGTCGTCGCCCACGCGGAACAGGTCGTAGAAGTCACCGCCGATCTCCAGCCCCTCGCCGGCGGGCTCGTAGAAGGAAGCGACGGTCGCGCCGGGCGGCTCGGGCAGATCCGGCAGGAGAAGGCCCGCCTGCAGGTCACGGGCCAGCCCGACCCGCTGGGTGTACTGGTACGCGTTCGTGGCGCTCGCGGCCGCCCGGCGGGCCAGTTCCTGGGCCAGTGCCACGCTCCGGCCGTCAAGGGGCCGTTCGGCGGTGGCCAGCAGGGTGAGGGCGCCCCAGATGCGGCCGCGGTCGGCGAGCGGCACGCGCACGTGGCCGGTCACGCCGAGTCGTCGCCAGGGGCCGGGGTCGGCGGGAGGACGCAGGGTCACCTCGGTGGTCGCGCCGGCCGGCAGGCGGGCCACCACCTCTTCCTCCACGGGGCTCCAGGCGGAAAGAAGGTCTTCCTCGGCCTTCGTCCGCGCGGCGGTCGCGGCCCTGCGGATCCGCCCGGCGCACATCACGTCGACCACGCACATCGGTGCGAGTGCGGGCACCGCCAGCCGGGACAGGTGCTGCAGGGTCTCATCCACGTCCAGATCCCGGGCCAGCTCGGTGCTCGCCTCCAGGATGAAGGCGAGATCCTGGCGGGCGGCCCGTTCCATGGCCTCGGCCGCGACGCGCGCCTGCTGGACGCGGTGGCGCTCGATCGCCAGCGCCGCGGTGCGGGTGAAGGCCGCGCTCAGTGCGAGGTCGACGTCCTGTGGGACGCAGGGACGCCGGTGGTACATCGCGAAGGTGCCCAGGAGCCCGCCGTCGGTCCCGAGGATGGGGGTGGACCAGCACGCGGCCAGGCCGGCTGCCTCCGCCACCTCCCGGAAGTCCCGCCAGCGGGGATCGATGCGGATGTCGGTGACGATCACCGGTTCCCGGCGGTAGGCCGCGGTGCCGCACGAACCGACGCCTTCACCGACGCGGATGCCGTCGATGGCCTCGTTGTAGAAGTTCGGAAGGCTGGGGCCTGCGCCGTGGCGCAGATGCCGCCCGTCGGGATCGGCCAGCAGTACCGAGACGATCAGGTTCTGCGACTGCCCCTCGATGACGCGCGCCATCCCTTCGAGTATCCGCTCGAGCGGCTCGTCGCGGGCGATCTGTTCCAGCAGCGCGTGGTGCTCGGCGGCCAGCCTCTGGGCGTATTTGCCCTGGGTGGTCTCCACCCCGACCGCGGTGATGCCCACGATCTGCCCTGTGTCCCCTCGCCGGGGCTCGTAGACGAAGTCGAAGAACGCCTCACGGGGTCTGTCGCCATCGGCCAGCACGACGCGCGCGTCGGTGGCGGTGTAGGCCCGGCCCGTACGGTAGACGTCGTCCATCAGCGCGATGAAGCCCTGCTCCGCGAGCTCCGGCATCACCTCGGCGATCGGCACACCTGTCCGGGCGTGGTCGGACCCGACCGTCGCGAAGAACGCCGGATTGGCCGCCTCGAGCACGTGCTCCGGGCCGGAGAGCATGCAGAACAACGCGGTCGACCGGCCGAACACGGACGTCAGGTCCTGCCAGCGCCCTGGCCGATCGGCCAACGCCGGCCTCTTCACCGACTTCTGTGGCGCTGTCACCGCCTCAACTCCACTCTGACCTGGGCATATGACCCCACGAATTGCCGTCAAATACCACCATGCCACAGCAATAAACCTTTTCGGCATGACACGACCCGTCCGCCCGGCGGGCCTACCAGGGGCCGGACACCGTGTCCGCGGCGGCGCTCACCTGGCGGTCCCGCGTCCCGCCCCTGGGCGCGTCAGGCCCATCTTGCTGAGGGCGATATGGCCGGCGAAGGCCACCACGAGCGCGTTGAGGGCGGGGATCCCCACGTGGACGAAGTAGCCGGCGGCGCCAGCGCCGGCCCAGGAGATCAGGCTCGCCGGAACCCACTCGGGAGCGTCGGCGGGGAGACGTCCCCGCTGCCGGGACGCGTCCAGTTCCGCGCGCCAGGTGCGGACCACGTAGTACTCCGCGATCATGATGCCGGCCACCGGCGGGATCAGGATGCCGAGGAGGGTGAGGAAGCCGATGAAGTGATGCAGGAGCCCGGTCGCCGACAGAGCCGACCCCAAGGCGCCGATCAGGACCGTCAGCAGACGGCGGCTGACGCACCGGCGGACCAGGACGTCGATGACGTTGACCAGTCCGAGCGTGGAGGAGTACAGGTTCCAGTCGTTGATCTTCAAGACGGACGCGGTCAGGACGACGGTGCCCCAGAGGCCGCTCGTCGTCGTGATGATCGCGACGACGTCGACGGTGTGCAGTGCGTGGGCCAGCAGCACACCGATGAGTCCGATGAAGAACTCGCCCACGGTGATCCCGACCAGGGTCTGCCTGACGACGTCGCCCACGGTGCGGTTGTAGCGGGTCATGTCCGGCGTCATCACAGCTCCGACGATGAACCCGCCGGCGACGAGCGTGGCGCCGGCCGCGAGCGAGAGCGGCCTTCCGACCGGCTGGGACCAGACGAGGTCGTGCAGCGAGAACCTGGCCAACTGGTGTCCGACCGCCCAGACGGCCAGGGCGACGAACGCGGGCACCGTGACGTACGCCGTCCAGGCCATGCCGTTGAAGCCGAACATCACGATCGAGGTGACGCCCAGGCCCCCGATGAGCGACCAGGCCGCCACGGACGGACCGCCCAGCAGCGAATGCAGCCCTTCGGCGAACACCGCGTTCTGCACACCGAACCAGCCGATCAAGCTCACCGCGATCGTCAGGCCGACGATCGCGGAGCCCTTGGCGCCGAACCCCGCCCAGCGCGCGAGCACGGACGTCGACAGTCCCTCCAGCGTTCCCGCGATACCGACGAAGATCGAGACGATCTCCAGCAGCACCGAACCCAGCGCGATCGCGAGTACGGCTCGCCAGAAGGTCATCCCCAGCCCCAAGGTCACCCCGAGCAGGAATTGGGAGAGCGCGGAGAGCTGGCCGAACCGCTGGGTCGCCACCGACCACCAGGAGTAACGGGCCGAGTCCGGCACCCGGTGGAGGGAGTAGTCCTCGGCGGCCGCCGACTCCTCCAGATGCGCCGCGGGTTTCATCACCGTCCTTCCCACCGCAGGGCTGATCACTTCGGATCCGCCACGTGGCGCCCACCGCCTTATCGACGTTTCCGCAGTTCACGTACGGACTGGGCACTATCCGGCAAGCCTATGATTGCGACATGGGCCGGGCAGATTCGGGGGGCCGAGGCCATCGAAGCAACCTTCCCCAGCATCTGACGACCTTCATCGGTCGGCGGGACGAACTGGCGCACGTCAAGGGCCAGCTCGCGGCTAACCGTCTGCTGACACTGACCGGAGTGGGAGGGGTCGGCAAGACCCGCCTCGCCCTCCAGACCGCGGGAGACCTGAGCAGGCGCTTCCCTGACGGGGTCCTGCTGATCGCCCTGGACCGGCTCCAGAACCCCGACCTGCTCCTCCACACGATCACGGCCGCCCTCGGCCTGCGCGACGAGGCCGGCGAGTGGGATCTGCCCGCGCTCGTGACCCGTCTGGAGGACGAACGCCTCCTCCTCGTTCTGGACAACTGCGAGCACCTGCTCGACGCCTGCGCGTCGTTCGTCACCGCCGTGCTACGCCGGACGCAGAGTGTGCGGATACTCGCCACCAGCCGCGAGGCGCTGGGGGTCGCCGGGGAACGGATCGTCCCGCTGCCACCGTTGTCGCTGCCGGATCAGAACGGTCCGCCGGTCCCGCCGAAGTCCCTCGCCAAGTACGACAGCGTGCGGCTTCTCGTCGACCGGGCGGCGCTGGTGAGCGCGGGATTCACCATCGACGAGAACAACGGCGCGGTGCTGAGCGAGATCTGCCGACAGCTGGAGGGGATCCCCCTCTCCATCGAGCTCGCGGCGGTCCGGCTCCGTGCCATGTCGCCGGAGGAACTGCTGCGCAGGCTGGACCGCTTCCGGCTGCGCGCGGCCGGATGGCCTGGCATCCCTCCCCGCCAGCGGACCCTTCACGCCCTCATCGACTGGAGTTTCCAGCTGTGCACTCCCCTGGAGCAGCGCGTCTGGGCACGGTGCTCCATGTTCAGGGACGGGTTCGAACTGGAGGCCGCGGAGGCGGTCTGCTCGGACGGCGACCTGGAGCCGGACACGGTGCTCGAGGCGCTGAGCGGACTGATCGACAAGTCCGTGCTGTCCCGGGAGGAGAGCCGGGGCCGAAGCCGCTACCGGATGCTGGAGACGCTGCGCGAGTTCGGCCTCGGCCGCCTCGCCGAGTCCGGTGACACCGATGAGGTGCAGAGACGGCACTGGGATTGGTATCGGCGCCTGGCGGGGCAGGTGGCGGAAGGATCGTTCGGGGCCGACCAGCTGATCCTGCTCTCCCGGCTTCGCCAGGATCACGCCAACCTCCGCATCGCGCTGGAGTACGGCCTGACCGACCCCGATCGGGTCGAGACCGCGCAGCGGATGGCCGCGGGCCTGAGCTACTACTGGCAGGTGACGGGCCTCCACGGCGAGGGTCGTCGGTGGCTGGACCAGTCGCTCGCGTTCGACGCCCGCCCGACCCGTACGCGCGTGAGGGCCCTGTGGGCCGATGCCTGGCTCGCGCTCCTGCAGGGAGAGCTGAGCACCGCGCGCCTGCTGTTGAAGGAGGGTGGTGCGCTGGCCGAAAAGCTGCACGACGAGAGCGGCGGCGCCTGGGTGACCCAGCTCACCGCCTACGCCGACATGAACGACGGCCGGCTCGCCGAGTGCGGACCCCTGTACCGGCAGGCGCTCTCGGTCCACCGCGCCCTGCACGACGAGCCCGCCGTGGTGCTCACCCTGATCCGGATGGCGATCCTGGCCGTGCTCACCATGGACATCGAGGCGGGGATCGACCACTGCCGGGAGGGACTCGAATGGTGCGAACGCAACGGTGTGCGCACCCTCAGCTCCAACCTGCTCTGGGTGCTCGGCATCCTGCGCTGGCGATCCGGCGACACCGCCGGAGCCGTCGTGGCGGAAAGACACAGCATCCGGCTCGCCCTGCCGTTCGATGACCCCATGGCCCTGGCCCGTGCCCTGGAGGTCCTCGCCTGGGTCGCCGCCACGGACGGAGAGGCCGAGAAGGCCGCCACCCTCCTCGGCGCGCTGGACGGACTGTGGCGTTCGTTCGGCGGCGAGCCGTTCCTCTACCTGCGTGGCTTCCACGACGAGTGCGAGACGCGGACAGGCTCCGCCCTCGGCCCCGCCGCGTACCGCTCCTCCTTCGCGCGAGGGGCGGCCATGTCGTACGCCGACCTGCTCGGAGACGCGCTGGAAGAAGCGCCGCACCCACCGGAACCACAGGCTCGCCGCCTGTCACCCCTCACGCACCGCGAAACCCAGATCGCCGAACTCATCTCCCAGGGCATGAGCAACAAGGACATCGCCGCCAAGCTGATGATCGCTCCACGCACCGTCGAGGGTCATGTCGAGCACATCCTCACCAAGCTCGACTTCACCTCCCGGGTCCAGATCGCGGCCTGGACCGTGGCGGAGGGGAGGTGAGCCGCCATGCCGGGTTCGGACTCGATGTCCTCGGCGGGAAACCTCCCCGTGGAACTGACCAGCTTCGTCGGCCGCAAGCATGAGATCGGCGAGATCAAGCGGCTGCTCCGGCGCAACCGGCTGGTGACCGTCATCGGCGGGCCGGGCGTCGGCAAGACACGACTCGCTCAGCGGGCGGCGGGGCAGCTGACGCGCAGGTTCGCCGACGGCGTGCGGCTGGTGGAGCTCGCCGCACTCGCGGACGGGCGCTTCCTGGCCCGGGCGATCGGGGACGCGGTCGGGATGCCCGGCGAGTCGGGGTCCGCCGCGCCGGAGGCCCTGGCATGGTTCCTGGCGGACAAGGATCTGCTGCTGATCCTGGACAACTGCGAGCATGTGATCGACCTCTGCGCGTGCCTGGCGGCCGATCTGCTGCGGGCCGCGCCCCGCGTACGGATCCTGGCGACCAGCCGGCAGGCGCTGCGCGTGACCGGGGAATGGCTGGTGGAGCTGGCGCCGCTGCCGGTGCCGCAGGAAGAGCAGCCGCCGGCGCGCAACGACGCGGTGCGGTTGTTCGCCGAACGCGCGGCGATCGCGCTCCCCGGCTTCGCCGTCACCAACGACAACCGGGCGAAGGTGGCCGCGATCTGCCGGCGCCTGGACGGCATCCCCCTGGCGATCGAGCTGGCCGCGGTACGGGTACGGGCGATGCCCGTCGAGGCGATCCTGACCCGCCTGGACAAGTACTCTCTGGAAGTCCTGGGCGCGGGCGCGCAGGTGGGCATGCCACGACTGCAGACCCTGCGCACGGCGATCGACTGGAGTTTCGACCTGTGTTCCGCTCCTGAGCAACAATTGTGGGCGCGGGCGTCGGTCTTCAGCGGCGGCTTCGACCTCGACGACGCCGAGCAGGTCTGTTCCGACGCCGGAATCGACGACATCGATGTGCTCTCCCTCGTGGACGGGCTGCTGGACAAGTCCGTGCTGACCCGTACCGTGTCCGAGGACGTCTCCCGCTACCGGATGCTGGAGGCGATCCGCGAGTACGGCGCCCACCGCCTGACTCGGTCCGGCGAGGCCACGGCGGTGCGGACGCGTCACCGAGACCACTTCGCCGAAATGGCCCGGCAAGCGGAACGCCAGTTCCTGAGCCCGGGAGAGGTCGAGGGGTTCGACCTGCTGGAGCGCGACTACGCCAACGTGCGAGCCGCGCTGGAGTTCTGCCTCAGCGAACCCGGCCAGGCCGACTCCGGGCTACGGATCGCCGACTCCCTGCGGCACTACTGGACCATGTCGGTCCGCCACCGCGAGGGACGGTACTGGCTCGATCGGGCGCTGACCCTGAACCCGGACCCGAGCCCCGCCCGCGCCAAGGCCCTCTGGATCGACGGATGGACCGCCCTTCTCCTGGCCGAATGGGACGCGGGACTGTCGCGGATCGACCAGTGCCTCACGCTCGCCGAACACCTGGACGACGAGCCGGCCCGAGCCCACGCCGTCATGCTCCGCGGCGTCCACGCGTTCTTCTGCGACGACCTGCACCGCGCCGTCGCCTTCTTCGAGGACGCGCTCGCCCGGCTGCGTGTCCTCGACGACCGCGCGGACGTCTGGATGACCCTCCGTTACCTGACCTACGCCACCGCGCTTCTCGGCGACACGGACCGCTCCCGTGTCTTCGGCGAGCAATGCCTGGAGGTCGCGGAAACGGCCGGCGCTCCGTTGACCCGCGCACGTTCGCTGGGGCTGTACGGGATCGCGCAGTGGCTGACCGGCGACCGCGAGCGGGCGATCGAACTGGTCCGGGAAAGGCTGCGGGTCTCCCCCTACATCGACGGGTGGGGCATCGCCCACTGCCTGGAGGTCCTCGCCTGGGACGCCGCCGAATGCGACCCGGAACGCGCCGCCCGACTGCTCGGCTGCGCCCACGCGATCTGGCGTTTCACCGCCGCTCCCCTGACCCAGCGGCATCTGGCCGCCGGCCACCGGCTCTGTGAACGGCGCGCCCGGACCGCCCTGGGAGACGAGACCTTCGGCAAGGCCTTCGAGGAGGGCACCAGACTTCCCATCGACCAGGCCGTCACCTACGCGCTAACCGACGTGAGCGGGGCGACGCCCGGGCCGGAGTGACACCGGGCGTACCGTGGCCGCCCGGGCGCCGCCCCGCCGATACGCGATCATCGAACGCATGTTCTAAAGTGGGGGCATGCGTTGGGATGCGTTGTCGCTGGACGGCGAGGAGCCGGGCCTGTTCGGAAGCCCCGTGACGATCGACACGCCCGAGTTCCGCGGGATCACCTTCCACGAGATCAGAGCCAAGTCGATCATCAACAAGGTCCCCGGCGCCTCCCGCGTGCCATTCCAGTGGACCATCAACCCCTACCGGGGCTGCAGCCACGCATGTGTGTACTGCCTGTCCGGCGAAACCCCGATCCTCATGGCGGACGGACGCACGAAGCCACTCCGCGACATCCGCCCCGGCGACGAGGTGTACGGCACCGAGGTGGTCGGAAGTTACCGCCGCTATGTCGTCACCGAGGTCCTCGCACACTGGAGCACCCTCAAGCCCGCATACCGCATCCGCCTCGAGGACGGGACGGAGTTGATCGCGAGCGGCGATCACAGATTCCTGAGCGATCGCGGCTGGAAGTACGTCACAGGCACCGAGCACGGAGCCGGCCGACGTCCACACCTGACGCGCGACAACAAGTTGATGGGTGTGGGATCGTTCGCCGAGCCGCCCAAGAAGAACGCGGATTACCGGGCCGGTTACCTGTGCGGGATGATCCGAGGCGACGGTCAACTCGGCTCATACTCCTATCTCAGTGGCGATGTTCACCGCTTTCGGCTGGCGCCGGTGGACCGGGAGGCCTTGGACCGCTCACGTCTCTACCTTGACGGCCTCGATGTTCCGACGATCGAGTTCACGTTCCAGAATGCCGAGTTCGGACGTCGGCAGATTTCTGCCATCCGCAACCAGAGCAAGGCGGGTAACGCGGCCATCAGGCGGATCATCACATGGCCTACGGAGGCAACGACGGAGTGGCATAAAGGTTTTCTTGCCGGAATTTTCGATGCAGAGGGAAGCTGCTCGAACGGTGTTCTCCGAATATCGAATACCGACCCGGAGATCATCAGGCACATCGGGGAAGGCCTCGAGCATCTAGGGTTCGAATACAGGGTTGAGCAGCCGAAGAATGCCGTGGGCCTGCCGATCACTGTGATCCGGCTCCTGGGCGGCATCGCCGAGCGGCTCCGCTTCTTCCATACGGTGGATCCGGCGATCACGCGGAAGCAGAACATCGAAGGTCTCGCGATCAAGACGGCCGCCCGGCTTGGTGTGACTTCTATCGAGGCGACGGGCTTGGACCTGCCGATGTACGACATCACCACCGGGACCGGAGACTTCATCGCCAATGGCGTCGTTTCACACAACTGCTTCGCCCGCCGCACGCATGAATACCTGGACTTCGACTCGGGCCGGGATTTCGACTCGCAGATCGTCGTGAAGGTGAACGCTCCTGAGTTGGTGCGCCGGGAGCTCGCCGCGCCGAAGTGGGCGGGTGAGCACATCGCGATGGGCACCAACGTCGACTGCTACCAGCGGGCAGAGGGCCGCTACCAGCTGATGCCCGGCATCATCGAGGCGCTACGGGACGCCGCGAACCCGTTCTCGATCCTGACCAAGGGCTCGCTGATCCTGCGCGACCTGCCGCTGCTGGAAGAGGCCGCAGACCGCACCGAGGTCGGCGCGGCGGTTTCCGTCGGCTTCGTCGACAAGGACCTGTGGCGACTGCTCGAGCCGGGCACGCCCAGCCCGCTCAAGCGCCTCGAGGTCTGCGCCACACTCAACGAACACGGCATCGAATGCGGCGTCCTGATGGGCCCGATCATCCCCTACCTCACCGACAGCCCACGCCAACTGGAAGCCTCCGTACGCCGAATCGCCGAGACCGGCGCGACCTCCGTGTCGGCCATCGTCTTGCACCTACGCCCCGGCGCCCGCGAATGGTTCACGGCCTGGCTACACGAACACCACCCCGAACTCATCGCCCCCTACGCTCGCCTGTACGGCCGCGGCGCCTACACGCCAAAGGACTACCAGCACCGCATCGCCCAACGCGTCAAAGACCTCGCCGACAAGTACGGCATCGGCGGACGCCGCAACGTACGCCGCATGCCTGCCCCGGCCCTCTCCCCCATCCGGCCTCCCGAGCCCGAACAGCTCACCCTGCTCTGAACGACCCGACTGACGATGGCAGAACGCCACGCCGAGTATCTGCGCCGCATTACGGGCACCCCCACGGTCCGGCGCCCTCGGTCGTGAGGGCGCCGCTTTGCTGTGGTGCGGCGGGGTGGAGCGCGAGCGGGGCGGCGACGCGGACCAAGTGGCCCTGGCCGCGGTTCGGGAGTAGGACGCCAAGCCGCCCAAGCTCAGCTCGGCCGTCGCGCCGGGGTGCAGGACCAGCGGCCGTCGTGCCAGCCGCAGGTCTGCTCGTAGCCGGAGCGGAACGACCCGAGCCAGGGGATGTCGTCCTCGTAGCGCGTGGGCGGCGGCGTCGGTGCGAAGTTCGCCGCGTCGTCGATGCTGCCGCTCCCGTCGTAGCGTGCGACGGTCGGATAGGGGTAGACCGGCCGGGTCCGTACGACGGTGTCGTCCTGGCGCTTCGTGGCGACGAGCCGGTCGGGTGCGACGCCGTTCTCGACCCAGGCGAGGGTGGGGGTGAGCGCGTCGATCGCGTCCGGTCCCTGACCGTCACCGCAGTGGGCGACGCCCGGCAGCATGAACAGGCGGGCGAACCGCTGCGTGGCGTCCGTCCCGCCCATGCGCTCGGTGAGGGCGTGGTAGTAGGCGATCGTTCCGTACGGCGAGATTGCCTGGTCTGCCCAGCCGTGCCAGAGGAGGAGCTTCCCGCCCGCGGCGTGGAAGGCCGTCAGGTCGGGGTCACTCGCGTCGTAGACGCCAGCCCGCTGGTAGATCTCGCGGAACGTCGCCGAGTCGTAGTGCAGGTCGTGCAGTGTCGCCGACGGCCGGGCGGACGGGTAGGCGAGGTACTTCAGCGCGTTCGTCGCGTTGCCCTCGGCCACGGCCGGGTCGCCGGTGGCGGTCGGGGTGACCCAGCGGGCCCAGTTCGCCTCCGAGCCCACGGGCTCACCCCCCGGGTACATCCGGCGGCCCCGCTCGTCGCGTGGCCCGTCGTACAGCTTGCGTACGGCACCGATCTGCGCGTCGGTGAGGCAGCCCGCGCTGTCGGTTCCCGTCGCGCAGCGCAGGCTCCGCGGATCGAACGCGCAGGCACGCGGGTCGTCGATCTGGCCGTCGGCCAGGCCGTCCCGTGCGTCGCACTCGCGCATGACGGCGGCGTGCAGCGCGGGAAGCTTGGCGGCGGTCAGGATGGGCCGGCCCGCGCGTCGGTGTTGGCCGTGGCGTGCCAGCCCGCGGACCACACGATGAGCGACGTGAGCAACGACGCCGGGGCGCCGGCGACGATGCCGTCGAAGTCACGCGGGTACCGCTGCGCCTCGGTCAACCCCTCGTGGCCGCCCTGCGAGCAACCGTCGAAGTAGGAGTAGCGCGGGCCTTGTCCGTAGTAGAGCGCGATGAGCCGCTTGGCGACGAGCGCGACGACGTGGTCGGACCGGTAGCCGAAGTCGACCCGGAGCTGCGGATCGGCACCGAACGTGCCGTCGAAGCCGGAGACGCCGACGTGCCCCTCGTTGTCGGTGGCTATGACGAAGTCGCCGCGGGTCAGCGGCACGCACCCGTCCGTCGCGTCGGCGTAGATGTCGACGCTCCCGCAGAACGCCCCGCACCCGGTCTGCAGATACCGCTGCCGCCACGTCTTGGTGGGGAGGAGCACGTCGAACTGGATCTGCGGCGCCGCGGTTCCCTTGACTTCGCAGGCCGCCCAGCCGTCCGGCGAGGTCGTCGCGGTCGCGGACCCGATGACCGCCGGAGCGCCGGGCGTCCCCGACAGGTCCTGCCCGGCGAGGGCCGCGCAGCCGGTTTTCGGCAGCACCACGGGAGGGCCGGAGGACGAACCGCGCACCTCGGCGGGCACCCCGGCCACGGCCGTACGGGGCGCGGCCTGGCCACCACCGGCCATCACGAGGACGGCAAGGACGGCGAGGACGACCGGTAGCGCCCGGACTCCGGCGGTGCGGCCTGCGCGTCCCGGCGTCCGGCCCCGTACACGAGCACGCATGCGTGTCCTCCCCGTTTCGCGGCGTACGCGTGATCGCGAGATCTCGGCGACGCCTGCGACCTCACGACACGAGCACCCGGAAGCTAAATGTGCCGCGAGCACGTGTCAATAACCGAACCTGACGTCCGGAAATCGCGCCTGATCCCGGCGAAAACCACCACGCCCTCTGACCGGCGCGATCGGCCGCTTTCGCGGAAGAGCAGGGCGACGGGGGGGTGGCCGCGCCGTTCAGTGGCGGGTGGACAGGTCGAAGGCGGACAGGTCGATCGATTCGCCGAGCCGTCTGTCGCCGGTCGCGTTGGGGTGGTAGCAGTCGTGGCGCCAGGGCTCGTAGATCACGGTGGGGTCGTTCGGATCGCGCAGCACGGCGTCGAAGTCGAGGACGGCGTCGAACGTTCCGGAGGTCCGGATCCACTGGTTGACCGCGAGCCGGGCCGTTTCCCGGGCGCTGCCGGCGGCGTTGCACATCGGCAGGATGGTGGCACCGACGATCTTGTGCCCGGACGCGTGCACCCGGGCCGCGATGCCGCGCATCGCGGAGATGACCTGCTGGGCGGGGGCGGGCGGTGCGTAGTCTCCGCCGCCGATGTCGTTGGTGCCCTCGAGCAGCAGGACGTAGCGGACGCCGGGCAGGGACAGCACGTCACGGTTCAGGCGTTCGGGAGCGGGCGGGCCGCAGCACTGGTTCGTCGGGTCGTAGGGGTTGGGCTGGACGCTGACGGTGTTGCCGCTGATGCCGGCGTTCGCGATGGAGAGCCGGCGTCCTGGCGGCAGGGCGTTGATGCGCTCGGCGAGCACGTCCGTCCACCGCGGGCCGCCGCCGTCCGCGTGGTAGCCGTCGGTGATGGAGTCGCCGAGCGTGACGATGGTGCCCCGCGCCGGGGACGCGGCGCTCACCGCGTCGACCCACCACAGCGTTCCGGGATTGAACGCGCCGAAGGCGGACCCGGTCGCGTCCGATCCGCTGTCGCCGGCGGCCGTCGACAGGAACGAGCCGGGAGTGTCGGACTGCGGCGGTGGGAAGGTGTGGTCGTCGATGGGGGCGCCGGGTGCGTACACGCTCACTGAGACGTGGTCGCCGGGCCGGACGCGGATGGGGAGCGGGTCCGTCCAGACACTGGCGCCCGGGGCGATGCCGACGCTCGGCGAGCCGTGGATCGTGGCGCGGTGGTTCGAGCCCGGCGTGAGCGCCGGTGAGCTCGGAGACGGCTGGAGCCCGACCCACACCGACCGGACGGCGACGGCGCCGCTCCCGAACGGGTTACTCAGCCGCACCCGCAGCCGCGCACCGGGCGCGGTGACGGTCAGGACGTTGCGTACGGTCGCGTCGGGCGAGGTGCCGTGCACGCCCTCCAGCGCGGACTCGGTCACGGTGATCGGTGAGGATGGGCGGGGACGCGGATCGGCGTTCGCCGCAGTGCCGCCGGCCAGGGCCAGGGCGCATGTCGCAGCGAAGGCGGCGGCCAGTCGATGCATCGTCACGGTGCTCTCCATCCGCGAGGGGCTCCACACTGGGTTTCAGCCGGTTGTGCAGGTGGTGCCGTTGAGGGTGAAGCCGGTCGGGACGGCGTCATCGCTCGTCCAGGTTCCCTGGAATCCAAAGGAGGCGTCGGCCCCGGCGGCGATGGTGCCGTTGTAGGAGACGTTCTTGGCGGTCACCGTCGCCCCGCTCTGGGTCACCGTGGAGTTCCAGGCATTGGTCACCTTGGTGTCGCCGGGGAAGGTGAACGTCAGCGTCCAGCCGTTGATGGCGCTGTCGCCGGTGTTGGTGATGGTGACGTTCCCGGTAAGGCCGCCTGACCATTCGCTCTTCGTGTAGCCCACCCGGCAGGAGGCGCTGCCGCCGGTGCCGCCGCCCGTGCCGCCTCCGCCGCCGCTGCCTGGGTGCAGCTGGACGACGACCACCGAGTACGCGGGGATGACCTGGCTGGTGGCGGTACCGGCGGTGGTGGAGGTGATGGATGTGGCGTTCTTGGCGTAGGTGTAGACGGTGGGTGCGGACGACGAGGGGGTGAACCCGCTGTAGGAGATGTTCGCCGTGTACGCGTTCGACGGGTCCTTGTTGATGAAGAGCAGGTCCACGTCCCCGTTGGTCCGTTTGACCGCGTGCGCGGTGAGGAGGGACTGGCTGCTGTCGGCGTGCACGAGGGTGTCGCCGGGTGCGCCGAGCTTGGTCATCATCTGGATGCCGTAGTAGGGCGCGAACGGTGTCTCCGCGGGCGGCTCGCTGCCCGAGGCGCTGGAGAGCACCCCTTCGTCGTTGTAGTCGGTGGCGCCGTCGACGGTGCTGGTGCCGTTGGAGCCGTTGTGGAGGTTCCACCAGTCGATGTTGAACGCGCCGTTCTCCAGCCAGGTCAGGTAGTCGTCCGGCGCGAACAGCGCCGCAGGATGGGTGTCCTTGTCGATGGTGGAGTTGGTCTCGGTAACGGCGATGCCCACATTGGGGGCATTGGCGCCCGCGTACTGGTTGATCAGCGACCGCAGCGTGCCGGTAATGGTGCCGATCTGAGCCTGCGGCTTGGTCAGCAGGTCGGCGGGGCTGTTGCCGCCCGGGTACCAGTGCACGACCACGAAGTCGATCTTCGAGCCGGCGATCGACATGACGGTGTGATTCCAGTCTGCGCTGTCACCGGCTCCGGTGATGCCGTCCGGCCAGCTCCCGGGCGTTGTCAGTACCGCGCCGATCTTGATGCTGGGGTCCACGGCCTTCATCGCCGACGCGTACTCCAGCAGGTTCGTGGCATAGGTGGTCGCGCTCTTGCTGGAGTGGTTGTCGTGCTCCCACGAGGAGCCGTACTCCCCGTTGCCGTATACCTCGTTGCCTATTTCCCAGTACTTGGCGCCGTATCCTTTGGTCACGTTGGCGTACCGCACCCAGTCCGCGGCCTCCTGCGGAGTGCCGGACCCGTAGTCGGCGATGATGATGGGCTGCGCGCCCGCCGAACGGACCGTGCCCATGAACGAGTCGAAGTCGGTGCCCGGCGCGACGTATCCGCCGTCGGCCGTGTTGGTCTTCCAGTGGTAGATGTCGGCGTAGGAGCCGCCCGGATAGCGCACCGCGCCGATACCGGCCCCTTTCAGCAGTCCCGGAATCGGAGAATCGTTCATCCGCCCGTCGTACACGGCCACGTTCATGCCGAACGCGGCTGTCGGTATCGAGGCCACGGACCGGCCGGCGTCCACCGATACGGTGGCGGCCACGGCGGCTGACGCTGGTGTCGCAGCGATCGGGGTCAACGCCGCCGCGGCCGACATTACGGCCGCGGCGAGCATCCGGAGGAGAAGCCGAGTCGTGCCTGCTGCTCTGAGTCGTCCCATGATTACTCCTGTCGGGCGGCGCCGGCCTGTCAACAGCAGCCGGAACCGTGTCGTTCTGCCTGCGGTGGCGTCGATAACGGCCGCCCGCAAGCCGTCGCCGCCCGCGTTGGGTCCTTTCGAACGTCGACTGAGATCCCGGACGTGGACTTAGGCCGGAGTATGGGAGAAGGGACGGCCGTGTCAATCGATTCGATGACTCGGCCGTGCAGGCTCTGCGACGACGCACGTCACAGCCGGAGAAGGCCGGCAGGAGACGAGTGGTCTTTCATCCGCTTTCAATGGACCTACGATCGCGAACGAGGCGGCCCGGCGGTGCCCGGGGCCGGCACGCCACCCGCATGCCGATGACACCGTCCATAGCCTTGGCCCACCCACCGGCCACCCGCGCGGCCGAATCGGGAGCCAACCTGTGCGCGGACCAACAGCGCCGAACTCAGACGCCAGTTCGGACTTACCGCTGACACGCAGCCACTGGAGCCCTGGCGATGACATAATGGCGATTCATCGCCGCGCCATTTTCATCTGTTTTCATCGATGCTTATCGAGTCGCCGGTCATTGCATTCGCCTTGCCAGCCCCGTTGTGCATGACTCCGGCGCCGCGGTGTCGAGCGCCTTGACTTGACCGCTCCGCCGCTCATACTTCCCCCCTGAATCACAATCCCGTATTTCGCGTCGCGTTCGGGATACCGAACACGAGCTCCTCGCGAGGAGAACCATGGATCGTCTGCTCGGACGCCGCCGGTGGCGAACCGCCGCCCTGGCCTCATCGGCCGCCGCACTGGCCGCGGCGGCCATCGTCCTCCCCGGAACGGCGAAAGCGGCCGTCGGCTGCCAGGTCAACTACACGATCAGTTCGCAGTGGCAGGGAGGTTTCGGCGCGAACGTGTCCGTGACCAACCTGGGCGACCCGATGTCGAGCTGGACGCTGACGTGGTCGTTCGGTGCCGGACAGCAGGTCACCCAGGCCTGGAACGCCACCGTCACGCAGAGCGGGTCGAACGTGACCGCTCGCAGTGCGAGCTACAACGGCTCGCTGACCACCGGTGCGAACACCAGCTTCGGCTTCAACGGTTCCTGGAACGGCGGCAACCCGGTACCGACCGACTTCGCGCTGAACGGAGTCGCCTGCACGGGCGGCGTCTCGGGCGGCGGCACCCCGACGCCCACGCCGACACCGACCGACGGCACGTGCTCTCTTCCGTCGACGTACCACTGGACGTCGACGGGCCAGTTGGCGACGCCGCAGCACGGGTGGGTCTCGCTCAAGGACTTCACCAACGTCGTCTACAACGGCAAACACCTGGTCTACGCCTCGAACGTGTCCGGATCGTCATACGGCTCGATGGCCTTCAGCCCCTTCACGAACTGGTCCGACATGGCCTCCGCCGGCCAGACCGGGATGAGTCAGGCCACAGTGGCACCCACACTGTTCTACTTCGCACCCAAGAACATCTGGGTCCTGGCCTACCAATGGGGGGCATGGCCCTTCATCTACCGGACGTCGAGCGACCCCACCAACCCCAACGGCTGGTCCTCACCACAAGCACTGTTCACCGGAAGCATCTCCGGCTCCGGGCACCGGCCCGATCGACCAGACACTGATCGGCGACGGTTCGAACATGTACCTGTTCTTCGCCGGCGACAACGGCAAGATCTACCGGGCGAGCATGCCGATCGGGAACTTCCCCGGCAACTTCGGCTCCTCATACACCACCGTGATGAGCGACTCGACCGCCAACCTGTTCGAAGCCGTCCAGGTCTACAAGGTCCAAGGCCAGAACCAGTACCTGATGATCGTTGAGGCGATGGGAGCCAACGGGCGATACTTCCGCTCATTCACCGCCTCCAGCCTGAACGGTTCATGGACTCCACAGGCCACCAGCGAAAGCAACCCGTTCGCGGGCAAGGCCAACAGCGGAGCCACCTGGACCAACGACATCAGCCACGGCGACCTCGTCCGCAGCAACCCCGACCAGACCATGACCATCGATCCCTGCAACCTCCAACTCCTCTACCAGGGCAAATCCCCAACCGCCACCGGCCCCTACGACCAACTGCCATGGCGTCCGGGTCTGCTGACACTGCAGCGCTAGCCTGAGTCCCTCCCGCAAAAGGAACCGACGGTGTCGAGTCGACCAGGTTCCCGCACGGGAGGGGCACCTTCGCAGACGGGTGCCAGCCGAAACAGGTCGCGTTCGTAACGTTGCACATCAGAAGCACCACAACCGATGCAACAACGACACTGCACCGCTACTTGACTCCGGGCAGCGCGAGACCTGACCCGTAGTCATGCGTGGCCTGAATCGGACACCCTGCGATCTTCCAGCGTCTGCCGAGCGTCATAGTTCGCATGAGGAGACTTCTCGCCGTTTCCACGGCGGTTGCCGCAGGGGCCGTCGCCGTGCCGGCCGTCGCCTACGCGTACACCGGTGGCAAGCTGCCGACCTGCACCGCCACTTTTACGAACCACCCTGAGAACTCCTCACCGCCGTGGGCTCTGGACGCGTTCACGCGGACGACGACGTTCGCACCGGGCAGCACCGACGGCACGTGGACGGTGCACATCCGCGACACCGGGCACTTCACGACCGTGCCGGGAACGAAATCCGACTCCGGCGACACGATCGCGAACAAGGTGGAAGGCCGGTTCAACGGCAGCGGCGACTACACCGTGACGAGTACGACCGCACCACACTGCGTCGATGGCGAGCAGTACGACGGCACCGCCGACCCTTCGACCGGTCAATGGCCACTGCACTACTTCGGCAAGGACGCGACCACGACGGGGATCAACCCGTGGCGGTGGGTGTATCGGACGTACTGCGAGCGGATGGTCGAGGACTCCCAGTACGCGCATGTGCAGGGCGGTATCGCCGGGAAGGACTGCCCGAAGCCGACCCCAACTCCGACACCGACGCCGACCACGGACTCTCCTGAGCCGTCTCCATCGGACAGCGCCCCGGAGCCGTCACCGAGCGACACCACGTCTTCCCCAGCAAGTGAGGCCCCTGCAGCATCCCCGGTGACCAAACAGCCGAAGTTCACTGGCTGAGCAAAAACAGCAGAAAGCCCCCTGGAATGGATCCGATGCTAGGAGAGCGGGACTTCTCGCTTGGGCTCCACCAGACCACCGAGGCGCATTGACCAGACCACCTTGCCGCGGCTCGCCGGGTTTGTCAGTGATCGCTAAGGTGGCCCGGAAAGCCTGGTGCCACCTTCGGGTGATCGCATGCGTGTGGGGGTGTGGTGGAGTCACTCGTGCCGGGAGATCCCGCGCACATCGGCCCGTACGCGTTGGTCGGCCGTCTTGGCGCGGGTGGGATGGGGCGGGTCTATCTCGGCCGTGACGTCGACGGCCGGCAGGCGGCCATCAAGGTCGTACGGGCCGAACTCGCCGAGGAGCGGGACTTCCGCCGCCGGTTCGCCCGGGAGGTCAAGGCCGCCCGCGCGGTCGACGGCCGGTACACCGCAGCGGTCCTGGACGCCGACCCCGATGCGGAGACCCCGTGGCTGGCCACCGCCTACATTCCCGGTTCTTCCCTGGCCGACCACATCGCCGATCACGGCGCGACGGACGAGGGCGAGCTGCGTCGCCTGGCCGCGGGTCTGGGCTACGCGCTGAGCGCGATCCACGCCGCCGGGCTGATCCACCGCGACTTGAAGCCGTCCAACATTCTGCTGGCCGCCGACGGCCCCCGCGTCATCGACTTCGGCATCGCTCGGGCGGCCGAGGCCAGCGCGTTGACCCGCACCGGCACGACGATCGGGTCCCCAGGCTACATGTCCCCCGAGCAGATCAACGGACAGCCCGTGGAGACACCCAGCGATGTCTTCTCCCTCGGCGCGGTGCTCGCCTACGCCGCCACCGGCCGCTCCCCGTTCGGAGCGGGGGCCACCCCCGCCCTGCTCTACCGGGTCGTGCACAACCCGCCCGACCTGACCGGCGTCCCCGCCGCGTTGCTACCGCTGATCACCGCCTGCCTGGACAAGCGTCCGGAGGCCCGGCCGACCGTCCAGCAGATCCTGGCCACCGTCGTACCACCGGTGATGGTCGCCCCGACCATCACTGAACAGCCCGACACCCACGTCGAACAGCCCGACACCCACGTCGCGACCAGAACTCTGCCCACGAGGCCAGTGCTCAGTCGGCGGCGCGTCCTGGCCGCCGGCGGCACCGCCGCGGTCGCCGCACTCACCGTCCCCGCGCTCCTGACCGGGCCTCGGACGAAACCCCGTACCAACGGCCCCAGCCCGGCTCCGGTCGACACGCACCCGGTCAACCCGCCGCGGACCCTGTGGCAGCTGACCGTCAACACCGGAATCAACGCGGTCGAAACCAGCGCGGCCGCCACCCGGGATACCGTCCTGGTGGCCGAGAATGCCGAGACGGACGATGGCGAGGTCAACGGGACGCTGTCCGGTCTAGATCCTAAGAACGGCGCTCACCGTTGGAAGTGGACCGCGCCCAACATGCCGGAGATCCGCACGGTCGCCCAGGATCACAACACGCTCTACGTGGCCACCGAGTCCCGGCTCTACGCGCTCGAGGAGTCCAGCAGGAAGCGGCTATGGTCCGCAAAGGCGCCTTTCTCCGTGTTCGAGGTGGTGAACACCGCGGTGGCGGGCTGGACTGATGACGTTTCCGGCTCCTCGACCTTGATCTGCCTGGATCGGGTCGGCGGCCATCAGCGATGGACTTACAGCGCCGGCGCCGCCGACACGGACTGGATCAGCGTCTCCGACACGACCGTGGCCTTCGCCGACGGCTCGGACATGACCGCTCCGAACGTCTACGCCATGGACACGGTCACGGGCAAGCAACGCTGGCAGTTCAACGCCGGCAGGTATTTCGGCCATCCGCTCGCCACCAACGACACCGTGTACGCGGGCGGTCAGGGATCATCGCCGTTCTGCGCGCTGGACGCCAAGACCGGTCAGGTCCGCTGGAAGGCCGCGTTCGGGCAGACCGACGCGGCACCGGTGGCCGACCAGTCGACGGTGTACGTCATCGACGCCAGTGCCAACACCCTGCACGCCCTCAATATCACCGACGGCTCCGAGCGGTGGAAGTTCGACGGCACGACCTTCCGGGGCGTGTGGGGCCCGTTCAGCGGCATCGTCTACGTGACCGGCTACGACATGACCTACGCCCTGCACGCCGAAACCGGACGCCTCCTGTGGAGCTACCACGCCATCACGCCACAGCAGGTCGCCACCACCGGCGACGGCACCCTCATCCTCAGCTGCTCCCCGGCCGTGGGGAAGAACACCCTGTACGGCCTACACACATAGCAGGCCCGTCGCGGGTCACCAGCCGCTCGCCAACGAACGTTGGTCGGGTTCGACCTCCGGAACGCCGCCGAACACTGACGCCTGTGCTATCCGCCCATCCGTTCGGCACCGATGGATTCGACGGCCCAGCGCAGGTACTTCTCGCTGAGGATGCCGCTGGGGTGACGAACACGTTGGTGCGCGGCCGGTTCGACATCGCCGAGTTCGGCCTCACCCACTGCCTGCGCGCACTGGACGTCGGCACCGACCTCCTCGCCATTCCGATATTCGGTTGTCGCGCGGGAGGAGACCATCTCGGATGATGGTCAGTTGTGTTGTTGCGACTGGCCTACAGCCCGGTCCAGAAGTCGGGGTCTTCAGTAAGAGTGCTCGTGCGGCTGCGCTCGGAGCGGTTACCGGTGGGCCCAGCCATCGGCATCAAGGGCATGCCCTCCCCCATGGCCGCCGCTTCGCTCGCCTGGATGGCACCTGCTTCGCTCGCCTGGATGATGCCCGCTTCCTCGGCCGCCCCGATGACTCCGGTCATGAAGGGGCTGAGGGTTGGAATGCCGTTACTCGGTCCGGACAGCACCGCGCCGGTGAGGGCCGGATTGGGCGTGAGGCTACCAAGGAGATGCGCGGGATCCAGCAAACCGGCCAGGTTCGTGCCATTGCCCGCAGTGGTGCTGTGTGCCGAGGTGGCGGACTTGGCCGACGTGCCGGACTTGGTCGAGGTGCCGGGCTTAGCCGATGAGCTCGCCTTTTGTTTCGCGATCGGCATCATCTTGAGTACAGCCGCGCCGATCTCAAGGGCCGCAGCGGCAGAGGCGGCCCCGGTGATCACCAGGTCCGCAGCCGCCTCGGGATCGCGCGACCCCGGGACAGGAGTGGGATACACCTTTCCTTGGAAGGGCTTCAGCGCCGCACCGTACGTGACGAGAGTGTCGCCGATGGTACTGAGTGCACTCTGAATACTGCTGCTGGACACCGTCAGATCGGCCATGGTGCCCTTGGCGTTGCTCGCCGCGACCCCGCTCCACGCCTTGTCACCCGTGAACAACTGCTGATGGGCGGTGTCGATGGTGGAGCCCAGGGTTCCGTACAGGCTTGATATTGCCTTGATGGCGCCACCACACCCGATGATCGCGTCCGAGTCGATCGCCGCGAATAGCGACTCCGCAACTTCCGCGATTGGCACGAGCGAACCTCCTTGGAGCCGTTCGTCTTATGGGTTGGGGATAACGGACTTCAGGTCCGATATCATGGCGTAATTCTCAGCCTCGGCCGCATGGTACCGTTTCCCGGCCTCGGAAAGATTGTCGACGGCGGCCTGGACGCTTTTGGTGTGATTCTCGTGCGCCGCAGCTGCGACTCCAAGCGCCATTCCGATAGCGGCTGCGAGCTCTATTCCAGTGGGCCACATGCCGACGAGAGCTTCGGAAATTCCGAGACCTGCCAGCTGATTCGAAGTGCCGGCAAGCGGTTCGAGGCCGTTTGACACGGTGCTCGCCGCGCCATCGAAGGCCGACCGATCCGGAAACTGCAGTTTTTCGCCTTCACTCATCGCGTCATCCTCGGGTGATCATCAGCTCCCGCTGGGACTGCGCCTGCGTTCCAGAGGCCATCGTAGTCTCTAACATACAGTCTTGTCTGTAAGAGAGTGGCCGACACAGGCCTTCGAGTGATGGCCCTCGCCATACCCAGGCAGTCCCCCACGGCTCGCACCCCTGAGTCACCTGGTCGCCTAAGAGCTGCGGGGACTCGTGCGTAGGCGGTCTGACCTTGCGATACTCCGGAGAGGAATCTCTCTGGGAGGTGGGGCAGCACCGCCCTCACCACACTGCCGCCGATCGACCGATCCCTTCCCGACCCCTTGGCCTGGTTGCTCGGATGCCACGAAACAGGCCGTCACCCGGCGGCACGAACCGGCAGCGAAGAGAAGACATGATCCAGCATCACGAACGGCGCAAGCAGTTGGCCGAATACGCCAGTGACTTCGCCGAAGCCGCCTTGGCCAACATCGGGCGGGAGTATCCCCACGTCATGCTGCACACGATGACCGGCCCGGAAGATCGACCGCAGCCTCGGGAGATTCATCCGGCGTTCTACGGCAGCTTCGATTGGCACTCCTGCGTGGAGATGCACTGGCTGCTGATCCGCCTCCTGCGCACCGCACCGGAACAGGTTCCCGAACAGCGGATCCGCGCCGCGCTCGATCAGCACCTGGCCGCCGAACCGCTGGCGGCCGAAGCCGCCTACATGAGCGACCCCGGCCGCAGCATCTACCAGCGCCCGTACGGATGGGGCTGGGCCCTATGGCTTATCCACGAAACAGCCACCTGGGACGACCCCGACGCCCGCCGCTGGACGACCAACCTCACCCCGCTCGCGGACGTACTCACCAGCAACTACCTGCGATGGCTTCCCAAAGCGACCTACCCGGTCCGCTACGGCGTCCACGCCAACACCGCCTTCGGGCTCTCCCGCGCCCTCCCATACGCCCGCCACCGCGCTCAGCACGGCGACGACGCGCTGCTCACCGCCATCACCGAAACCGCCCATCATTGGTACGAGAACGACCGTGACTACCCCGCCCAGTGGGAACCCTCCGGCGTCGACTTCATATCACCAGCCCTGGTCGAAGCCGAACTCATGACACACCTACTGCCACACGCCCGATTCGCGGACTGGCTCGAGCGTTTCCTCCCGCACATCGCCGACCGGCAGCCGGCGAACCTGTTCACCCCGGCCATCATCTCCGACTCCACCGACGGCTACATCGCCCACCTCCACGGCCTCAACCTCGTCCGCGCATGGTGCTGGCGCCGACTCGCCGAAACCGTCGGCGACACCGACCCACGCACCCCACCCATGCTCGAAGCCGCCCAACGCCACACCAACGCCGCCCTCACCCACGCCACCGGCAGCCACTACGCCGTCGAACACTGGCTCGCCTGCTACGCCGTTCTGCTGCTCACCTGAACACCCGCCTCAGACCCGGACGCCAACTCATACGGAAGGTGTCTATCGGCATCTGCGCACGCGCCTTCCAGACCCCATGCATTCATGAGCACGCTTGCCAAGATGCTCGCTCCTGATCGAGAACAAGTTCAAAGAAGCGTGCATCAAACGCCCGTCAGAACACGATCAAGTGCCGCCCGGCCTGCAGGTCCCCAGTTCGGCTTGCCGCCGGGAAGGCCCCGATCTCCGTTCTGCCCCATGAGCATCAGGAAGAGGCTCTTCATAGCGGCCAGCCCGCGGGCGCGCCGGATCGCCGCCTCGTCTGCATGCGCGTACATGTCGAAGAACCGTGAGGCCGTTCCCGCGGGTAGCAGCACCCATGCGGCGGCGAGGTCCCACGCCGGATCGCCGGCGAACATGCCACCGAAGTCGACGATGCCCGAGAGCGTTCCGTCCGAGACGACGACGTTCGCGGGATGGAGGTCGCCGTGCACCCACACCGGCGGGCCCTCCCATGCGTGGGCCGCAACGGCGTCGTCCCAGACGGCCCGGACGTCGGCAGCGATGTCGCCGGGGGCAACGGCCTGGAAGAAGTTCTCGAAGCCGTCCGTGCAGTTCCTGGGATGGGCACCCCGGTCCGTGGCGATCGGGGCCTCGGCGGGCGCCTCCACATGGAGTGCCCGGAGGAAGCCCGCCAGCGTGTCGGCCGCGTGGGCGCCGCGGCTGATCGAGCCGTGGTCCAGCGGCTCGCCGGGAACCCACGTCATCACGGTCCAGTGCTTGGGGAAGCGCTCGGACGGTTCGCCGAACCGCACCGGGGTCGGCACCGGGAGCGGCAGGCGGGGGGCCAGCACGGGTAGCCACCGCCGCTCCTTGAGCTGGAGCTCCGGGGTGGGGTCCATGCGCTGCATGCGCACGGCCAACTCGTCCCCGAGGCGCCACATTTGGTTGCCCCAGCCGCCCGCCACCTCGCGGATGGCCAGCCCTGCAAGGTCTGGATGTTGCTCCTGCAGCAGGTCGCGGACCAGGTCTGCGGTGATCTCGATCTCGGTGTCGGTCATGCGCAGTCACCGTACTGAGGCGACCGGTGGAGCGGCTCTCGCCCCTCCGGCGCCACCTTCACCGAGCGGGGCAACGCCAACCGGACCACCCCCATAGTTACTAGCTGGTGACGGAATGGAAATCGTCATTCTCATCCAGTCGGTACGGCTGTCGCCGAACGCTGGCCGGTGAAACGTCCGTTAAAGGCACCCGGCCCTGGGGCACGTCATCCGCCCGCGGCGTCCTCGGCCTCCCAGCGCAGCAGGTCGCCTGGCTGGCACTTGAGCACCTCGCAGAGCGCGGCAAGGGTCGTGAAGCGCACGGCCTTGGCGCGGCCGTTCTTGAGCACCGCCAGGTTGGCGGGCGTGATCCCTACGCGGTCCGCGAGCTCGCCCACCGACATCTTCCGTTTGGCCAGCATCACGTCGATGTCGACGGCGATCGGCATCAGATCACCTCGTCCAGCTCGGCCTGCATCTGCGCCGCTTCGACGTCGCGCGCGACGGCTTGGGCGAGCAGCGTCCGCAGCACGAGAACGATGAGCGCGACCCCCAGGATGGCCATGCCAACCCCGCCCATGATGACGGTGACGCCCGGGTCGTCCCGCTGGCCCGGCGCGTTGAGGGCCGTGACCGTGAACCACACGAGCGCAGCCGCCACGATCGCGCCGATGATGACGTCCACGTACCGGAAGGCGGCGTGGGAGAACACGGTTCCGCGTCGCACCATCGTCACCAGCCGCCACACGCAGACCCCGATGACCTGGACTGTCCCGATGCCCAGGATCGTGATCACGCGCAGCGCGGTCAGCGGGAGCGACCCGTCCTCCGGGTCGCTCCCGCTGACCAACGTCCACACCATCAATGCCTGTACGGACACGGTGCCGACGAGCCCCACCACGAGCACGGCGCGCAGCGCGCGCACTGTCAGCTTTCCCATAGCTCACCCTTCCATCGAGTCGCGATGGAAATCTATCGAATTTCGATAGGTGAAGCAAGAGCTAGGCCGAAGGGGCGGGCAGCGGGTTCGCACCGTGGCGGGGGGCCGACCTGGCATGGCGGTGCGCGAAGCGTCTTGGATCTCCCTTTACCGGATCAACGTCCGCATGGTGGACCGGTACCGGATCGGCCGGGTGTTCCTGGCCGGCGACGCCGCGGGAAGCTGGAGGAGATCCGCGAGCAGCAGCGGGCGAGGAGCGAACGGCTGATCGACACCTGCCGCACCGTGCTGGAACACCACAGAAGCCACGGCTTAGATGTTCGAGAGCCGCGCTCCGTATATTTCTGGGAACTCACGCATGATCCCTGTTACCGTCCGCTCGGGCGTCATTCCCGTGCTGTCGACCGCGACGTACCGGTAGCCGTCCTGATAGTGGACTTGCCCGCGCCTTCCTGCCCCGAGACAAGGATCAGCCGACGGGTGGCCGACCCGCTCGGATGCGCGGTCTCATCGGAGCTGGTCACGATCCACCAAGTTCCCACAGGAACCCTGTGTCCCGCACCGGCCCTGAAGACCAAAAGCACCGAAAATGGACCTACCCCAGTCGTCGCGGTGGACGACCACCGGTAGCCACCGAGATCCGGTCCCTGCTCATATTGCTGTGGTCCGAGTAGGAGCGTCGGGCGTGTTTTCCCTGTTCATAGGGTTGTGGTCATGGAATCGGGGGGCGAATAGTTGGTCTTAGGGTTCCGTGTGGAGCCGGCAGGCGGGCTGACCGAGCGCCCTCGAAAGTTGGAGGAGGTCGCGATCTGTATGGGTGACGGGCACGGGCCCGGACGGTCTGAGCAGGAGGACCCGCTCGGAGCCGATTGGGAGAGGCACCGGCCTGCGGTCTTCGGTGTGGCCTACCGGCTGTTGGGGAGTGTGGCCGATGCCGAGGATGTGACCCAGGACGTGTGGCTGCGGGCGGCCGGAGCCGATCTGCAGGGCATCGATGATCTGCGGGCCTGGCTGGTGACGGTGGCCGCGCGACGGTCGTACGACATTCTCAAGAGTGCCCGTTTCCGCCGGGAGACCTATGTCGGGCCGTGGCTGCCGGAGCCGCTGCTGACAGGGCCGGACGCGTCGAAGCCGGTACTCGTCGACGAGTCCGTCAGTTCGGCGATGCTGCTGATTATGGAAGAGCTGAGCCCGCCGGAGCGGGTGGCCTTCGTCCTGTACGACGTCTTCGGTCTTGAGTTCGGCCGGATCGCCGAAGTGCTGGATGTCTCTGCACCGGGTGCCCGGCAGCTCGCCTCGCGGGCACGACGGCGGGTGGCCAAAGCGAAGCAGTCCACGCCGCAGGCGTCGAAGTCGGAGCGTAAACGCGTCCTCATGGTCTTCCGCGCTGCCTACGAGGCCGGGGACCTGGCCGGCCTGGTCAGGCTCCTGCACCCGGACGCCGTCTACGTCACCGACGGCGGCGGCGAGGTTTTCGCGGCGCGCAAGCTCATCCACGGCGGTGAGCGCGTCGCCGAGGTCATGGTGCGTGTGGGCCGCCAGTGGCGCCCGGACCGCATCGACTTCGCCGAGGTCGGCGGTGAGCTGGCCCTCGTGTTCCACCGGGAAGGCCGGGTCTACTCCGTCGACACGGTTCAGATCACAGACGGTCTGATCACCGCATACCGCAGGGTCATCAACCCGAACAAACTTGTGCGCGTCTGAGCTGTCACATCCGGAGGGGCTACCTCGTCTCCCTGATGAGAACGCAAAACGGGGTGACGGAATGCGCCCGAGCAGGTGAGATCGATCATGCGCAACGGAATACATCCACCTGCTGCATCGCCTCGATGACGAGCCGCTATGAGTCCTGCGTGTGCAGGGGCCGCGCGCTCGAATCGTCCCCTCCCCAGTAAGGACCTGTATACGAGCCATCACTGTTCGAGACCGTGACGCCGGTCTTGCGGGGTTGTCCCCGACGGACATGCCCTACCCTCACGCGGCCGAGCCCGCGTCGCCCGGCCGAGCGCCCTAACCGTCGAAGAGAGCTGATATGCACTGGTTTGGTCCTGCCGCCCTGCCGGGGACGCGGATACCGAGACAAGCACTGATCGTGATCCCCGTGCTCCTGGTCCTGTCCGTCCCGGCGATCGACCATGTGATGCCGCCCTACGTTCATCTCGCTCCGACACTGTTCGTGGCGGCCGCCATGACCGCGACCTTCGCATCGGCGCTGGTCACCGCGTTGATCGGCGTGGGGGCGGTCGCTGCGGTGATCGTCGCCGCGCTGGACCGCGGCACCCTGACCACCGAGGAGGTGATCGTGCAACTTGTGGCCCTGATGGTGCTGTCGGGGTGCATGGTGCTGTTCTGTCAGCTGCGGAAGCGGTACGAGCGGGACCTGGTGCGAGTGCGGTCGATCTCCAAGGCCACGCAGCGGGTGGTCCTGCGCCCGTTGCCGGAGCGGTCCGGGCCGGTCTCGATCGCGTCGGCGTACCACGCAGCCGAGGCCGACACCGACCTCGGCGGTGATCTGTACGCCGTCACCCGCACCGCGGACTCCACCCGGGTGCTGATCGGCGATGTACGCGGCAAGGGACTCGCCTCGATCAGCGATACCGCGATCATGCTGGAGGCCTTCCGTGCCTCCGCGCGGCTCCGGACGTCGCTCCAGGAGATGGTCACCGACCTGGAGGAGAGCATCCGCTGGGGAATGGCGGAGTTCTCCGGCACCGGCGTGGACGCCGGCGAGCGGTTCGTCACGGCGGTGGTGGTCGACATACCGGACGACGAACCCGTCGTACGCCTGGTCAGCCGTGGGCATCCGCCGCCGTTGCTGCTCCACCACGGTAAGGCGTCGCCGTTGCAGGTGTCCCAGCCCGCGCCGCCGTTCGGGCTGGGGGACCTTGACTCCTACACCGTGGAGGCCTTTCCCTTCGGAATGGGCGACCTGCTGTTGCTCTACACCGACGGCCTCACCGAGGCCCGGAACCTGGACCGGGCCTTCTATCCCCTGGCCCAGCGGGCCGCTGCCTGGTCCGACTGCGATCCGCAGGCTCTCGTACAGAAGATCGCGGCGGATCTGGCTGAGTACGTGCCCGGCGCGTTGTCCGACGACATGGCGATGATCGCGATTCGGCGCGAGGAGCCACCAACAGCCGGGGCGGCATCGCTCGTCTCCGGAACCGTGTCCGAGGGACGCCGGGCCTCGAGGTGATGATGCCGGTGAACATTCGCGGGCGAGGCGGACCCCGCCCACTGGCGCCCGTCTCAACACGAGCCGTTGTCGCCGGCGACGTTCAGTCCGACCGAGCGGATCAGCGGGCAGACGATCATCAACGTTCGTCCGTGAGCGACACGCGCCCATCGATGCAACATTTCCACCAAAGAGACAAATGACCGAGGAGACAATTCCCATGAAGGCGATTGTGGTGAGGGACCAGGCCGCGGGAACGGCCGGGATGGCGCTGGTGGAGCGGCCCGAGCCGCCGGCGGCGATAAACGACGTCGTTGTGCGGGTTCATGCGTCGGGGTTCGTCCCGACTGAGATGGCGTGGCCCTCGACCTGGACCGATCGCGCCGACCGTGACCGAGCACCGTCGGTCCCTGGGCACGAGCTGGCCGGGGTGGTCACTGCTCTCGGCTATGGCACGACGGGGCTGTCGGTGGGACAGCGGGTGTTCGGCCTCACGGACTGGCATCGTGACGGCACTCTGGCGGAGTATGTGGCCGTCGAGGCACGCAACCTCGCGCCGCTGCCGGGCGACGTCGACTTCACGGTGGGCGCGAGCCTGCCGATCTCGGGTTTGACCGCGTGGCAAGGGTTGTTCGAGCATGGCCGTCTTCGGGCGGGGCGGAGCGTCCTCGTGCACGGCGCGGCCGGCTCAGTCGGGTCGATGGTGACGCAGCTTGCACGTGAGTTCGGCGCCTACGTCATCGGCACCGGACGTGCGGCCGACCGTCAAAAGACGCTCGACTTCGGCGCGCAAGAGTTCGTCGACCTTGAGAACGACGCGCTGGAAGACGTCGGCAGCGTCGACCTGGTGTTCGATGTCATCGGCGGTGACATCCAGAGGCGGTCCGCGGGCTTGATTCGAGCCGGAGGAACGCTGGTGTCCGTCGTCGGGCCGACCGAGGCGCGGCCCACCGATGGCCTGGCGGTCGACTTCGTTGTCGAGTCCGATCGTGCCCAGCTGGGTGAGATCGTCCAGCGAGTCCGGGACGGACGACTGCGGACCAACATCGGCACCGTCACGACCCTCGACAACGCCGTCGCGGCCATCAACTCAACCGAGCGCCGCAAGGGGAAGACGATCATCAACGTTCGTCCGTAGGGCACTGCGGGCGCGGCCTCCGGGGGCTCGCCGATATTGATCTTGCACCGGCACCACGCCTGGTGCCGGTGTGAATGGTCTTGCTCGTGACAGTTGACCGCAGTTGTTCGCCGCGTGTGACCGCGGCCCTGTTCCGGTGAAGTCGTTGTTCGTGAGTTTTGACCCGCACGATGTCGGCGGCACTCGGAACCAGCGTCGGCAACGCGAAGGTCCTGCAACACCGTGCCCTTCGCCTTGCGGCGAAGGGCACGGGTGATCCGGTTGCGGACTTCACGGTCCCGGAGGGAAGACGCCCTGGCCCGGAGTGAGGATTCCGTCGGGGTCGTAGCGTTCACGGGCTGCCTTGAAGGCGGCCCATGCGGGGCCGTAGTGGGTGCGCCACTCCTCATGCGTGGTGGGTATGGAGCCGACCGGGTACTGGTAACCCCCGACGGCTTGGGCGCGCAGGTAGAGGGAACGGTTGGCCTCCACCATGTCCTGCGGGTTCTCGGCTCCGGGTGAGGCGGTTCTGAGCAGCGTGAAGAGGAAGACCGTCTCCTCGTCGGGCAGGCGCAGCAAGGGCAGGTGCAGGCGGGCGCGAGGGAAGGGATAGAGCAGGACCACGCCGCTGACGCCGACCTCGGTCTCGGTCAGGTCCTTGATGGCGGCCTTCACGAAGGCGTCGGTGCGGCTCGCGGGCAGGAGCATGTTCCACCAGGGATGCGGGCGGTACCACTCGCCGGTGGACTTCAGATAGGCGACGCCTTCGGCGAGCCGGTTGAGGAAGTCGAAGTAGGACATGTCCTGGATCTGCCGGTCGCCGGGCTTGTCGCGCAGACCGTCGAGAAGCCTGGCGTCGTCGGGCGGGGTCGTGCCGTTGAAGAAGGCGACCGCTTCAAGCTGGTGGCTCCAGCCGGCGGAGCCGGTCGGCAGCCCGAGCTCTCCCTCCACGTAGGCGAAGCGGCCGTCGTTGACCACGCGCCGCTGGTCGGCGGTCAGCACGGCGACGCTCGGGTAGGAGAGCAGGTAGTGGCGGACCGTCGCGGGGGCGGGCAGCAGGCGCAGGGTGGCCTTGGTGATGATGCCGCACTGTCCTCTTCCGGCCAGCGCCGCGTGGAAGAGGTCGGGGCGCAGCTGTGCGGAACACCTCCTCAGGCCGGCCTCCCCCGTGACGACCTCCAGCTCCACGACGCTGTCCACCTGGGCTCCGTGGTGGTGGGTCTGGCCGCCGAGACCGCCCACCGCGAGCGTGCCGCCGACCGAGAGCTCCAGGTAGTCGGTGAAGACCGGAGGGGTCAGGTTGTGGGCCAGGGTCGCCTGCGCCACGCTGCTCCAGAGCGCGCCCGCCTCCACGACGGCCGTGTCCTCCCGCACCTCAACCGCGTTGAGCGGGGTCATGTCGATGATCAGACCGCCCGCGACCTGACCCTGACCGAAGGTGGCGTGTCCCTGGCCGCGCGCGGCCACCTGCAGGCCGTGCGTCCGGCAGTACTTCATCATCAGCATGATGTCCGACACGGCGCCGGGCTCCAGCACGGCCCCGGGGGTCCGATGGACCAGGTGCCCGAAGTCGTCGGCCGCCTGGCCGCGCGAGGCGGGATCGGTCACCACCTTGCCCTTCAGCGGCGGCAGGTCGACCATCCCCTGAGACTGGGCGGCGTCGGTGACCCACGTGCGCGTGGACGGGTCGAAGCCGATCACGGCCGCCCCCGCCGTGAGTAACGCCTGTCTCCACGGATGCCACGTCATATCCGATCCTTTCGCAACACGGGTCACGTCGCGTCGATAGTCGCCGACGGCACCCGGCGGCGCTACCCGCACGAAACCCGATGACAGCCACAAAAGGGTTACTACGGCGCTCAGTTCCCACGAGGAAAACCAATGTGAACGATGGGTGGTGCCAATTCGAGACCGCGGTCGGCTTCACCTTTTACGACAGCGCCCCGACCTCGGACATTCGCTGGGTCAGCATCGCAGTCCGATGCACGACCGACGGACTCGTTGGCTACTGCGCGAGCTGGAAGATCGGCTACGGCCCGTCACGCCACCTGGTCGACTCGGTCTGAACAGCAGATTCCCGCTTCACGCTGCTCCCCGCGCACGCGGGGGTGGTCCCGTCCAGAGCCGACCATGCCCGACGATGCCTGGGAAGACACAGGCCAAGGGTCCGTCATGGGCTCCGCGTCCACGTGTCAGGCCGCGAAGCGGTCCGGCATCGCCGCCGGCCGGGTCGCGGCTGCCGACCCGCGACGGGACCGCAACGGGGTGAAACGTCCGGCCGGTAGCGGCAGGCGCCGAGCGTCCCCGGCGGTCACCGCTCGCACCGTGGCGGCCGCTGGGCGGCGGCAGGGCTGTGGGTGACTTCGTACGGACGGTGCCCGGCCCCGAAAGTACCTGCAGTCCGTGGCCGACGAACTCGGCGACCGCCCCCGCTCCATCTCCGGGTTCAAGAAGCCCAAAGAAGTATTCGCCGAGCTACTGACCAGCGGAGTTGCTTTCACCGGTTGAGGGCAGGAGGTCTGTATGCAGGCCATCACTGTTCGAGATCGGGACGCCGGTCTCGCAGGGTTGTCCCTGACGGACATGCCCTACCCTCACGCGGCCGAGAACGACGTCATCGTGCGGGTGTACGCCGCGGGCTTCACCCCTGGCGAGCTGGACTGGCCGGGCACGTGGACCGATCGCGCCGGCCGCGACCGGACGCCGAGCGTGCCCGGGCACGAGCTGTCGGGTGTCGTCGCGGAGTTGGGGTACGGCACCACCGGCCTGAGTATCGGCCAGCGGGTGTTCGGCATGGCCGACTGGACCCGCAACGGCTCACTCGCCGAGTACACCGCGGTGGAGGCCCGCAACCTCGCGCCGCTGCCGGCGGACATCGACCACACCCTGGCCGCCGCACTGCCGATCTCCGGGCTGACCGCCTGGCAGGGCCTGTTCGACCACGGCCGCCTGGCCACTGGCCAGACCGTCCTGATCCACGGTGCTGCGGGCGGCGTCGGCTCGATCGCGGTACAGCTCGCCCGCGAGGCCGGCGCCCGTGTCATCGGCACCGGCCGGTCCGCCGACCGGGACAGGGCGCTCGCCCTGGGCGTCGACACCTTCCTGGACCTGCAGACCGAGAAGCTGGAGGACGCCGGCGAGACCGACGTCGTGTTCGACGTGATCGGCGGCGACATCCTCGACCGCTCGGCCGCCCTGGTCCGGGCCGGTGGCACGCTCGTCACCATCACCATGCCGCCCAAGGTCCTGCCCAAGGACGGGCGGGCGGTCTTCTTCGTCGTCGAACCCGACCGCGCCCGGCTCACCGATCTCACCACTCGGTTGGGGGACGGCCGGCTCAAGCCGGTCATAGGTGCTGTGCGGCCTCTCGCCGAAGCACCCGCCGCGTTCACCTCCGGCAAACGCATTCCGGGCAAGACGATCATTCGCGTCACGGAAGACTGAACAGGAGACCATTCGTGATTGGAACACGGATCGCCGGTGGCCTCCTGGCCGCCGCCACACTGACTGCGGCCGCGGCCTGCTCGACCTCGGACCAACCCGCCCATGCCAAGGAGCCGACCGCGACTGTGGCATCGACGCGCCCCTCCGAAACCCTCAAACCGCTGCTCCAGCAGGCCCTTCCGAATGTGAAGGGCAAGACGTTCACCTCGGCGATCGTCGACTTCCCGCCCAACGCACGCGCGATGCCACACCGCCACGGCCAGGCGTTCGTCTACGCCTACGTCCTCGAAGGCACCGTGCGCAGCAAGCTCGACGGCAAGCCCGTGGGCACCTACCACCAGGGCGAGAACTGGGTCGAGCAGCCGGGCGCCCACCACGTCCTCACGGAGAACACCAGCCGGACCAAACGGGCCAGGCTTCTGGTCATCTTCGTCTCCAACACCGGAGACAAGCTCAAGGTCGACGACCCGAGGTCGTAGCCCGGGGCACGCAGCGGGCGGCAACGCTCCACCCGAACTCTGCCCCCTGCGGGCGGCTACTACCTCACCCAGAGCTCCCAGTACGGGCTGTCCCAGCGGCAGTCGTACTGCGTGTACGGCCCCGCGACGAGGATGGCGGTCGCCCCGTCAAGGCAGCCTTCGAGGGTCCGGTAGGCCCCCTTCCCGACCCAGCCCGTGGTCGAGGCGTCGGCGGGGGTAGCGACGGAGAGGGTGCCGGCGGCGAGGGCACCGGCCACCGCCAACGTCGCGCCGAACCGTGCGGCTTTCTGTCGCATGAGATCGTCCTTCCGGGATGAGCGGCGCGCGCCGCCGTGCGAACGAACCCACGCTAACACCAGTTGATCTTGAATCCAGGATCGATGTCGATCTTGGTTGGGCACGTGCGTGTGCGCCGATGAGAGCCACCGGAGCGGGCGTCGACGACCATCCGATCCACCAGTCCTGGCTGAGGAGGATGTCGTCAGAGTTCCACTGGCTTGTGAACCATCGCTGCCGAAGGACTTGCCGGTCACACCGCAGATACGCGTGCAACTCCCGCCCTCGGCCTCCCTACCGGCCGAACTATGATTCGGCCTCGGGCTTCCAAGATCCGTGGAGAAAACGCATGAGTGGTGTGGGCATCGGCACCGGCAAAGTGGTCGTGAACAGGGCAATGTCGCTGGACGGCTTCATCGCCGGTCCTGGCCACGCGATGGACTGGATCGCCGAGTACCTGACCGCGGACACGTTCCCGGAGGTCATGGCGGCCACGGGCGCCATGCTCGTCGGCCGGGGCACGTACGAGGTCGCCAAGCGTATGGCCGACCAGGACACCACCTACGACGGGGGAGCACAGTTCGTCCTCACCCACACGCCTCCCGACGAACCGGACCCTACCGTCACCTTCCTCACCTGTGGACTCGAGGAAGCCGTTGCCACGGCACGCAGCGCCGCGGGCGACAAGAACCTGGAGATCCTCGGTGCCGACGTGGCCGCTCAGTGCCTGCGGCGCGGGCTCGTCGACGAGATCCTGGTGTATGTCCTACCGGTGCTACTCGGCGACGGCGTCCGCTTCTCGCCCCCAAGCCTCGACAGGATCGACCTGGAACCCTTCAGCAACACCCAGTCGGGCGCCGTCACGATGCTCCGCTTCCGCGTGCGAAAGTAGGCGCGGCCCTCCAATGGCCAGTGCGCTGTCCCTGAGCGTTCGCCGGGCGTGTTCAGGTGGATTGGGGGGCGGACCCGGCGATGCGCCGGGTCCGGCCCTTGTGCGCGTGTGAATCAGAGGCGGGCGGCCGCGAAGGTCGCGGCCTGGCCGGCGTCGCCGCCGTAGCTGAGATGCGCCAGGATGTTGGTCCCGGCGCCGCAGACCGGGTCGCCGGAGGCGCAAAGGTCGAGTGTGCGGGCCTGGTAGGTGCCGGTGACGCTACGGCCGATGGCCCGGATGGGGTTGCCGAAGAGCAGCACGGCCTTGACCTTGGGCTCGATCGTCGCCGGAATCGTTTCGGTGATCGGGCCGCCGACCACCGCGCCGTCGCTGCTGATGCCCATCGAGTTGTCCACGACGTTCGCGCCCTGCGAGTAGCCGCCCAGCACGAAGGTCTGTGCCGGGCAGGCGGCGGCCTGGGCCTTGAGATGGTCGACCAGGTCGGTGTTGCCCTTGCTGGCCGAGCCGCTGGACAGATCCGCGGGGTAGTTCACCGCGTAGGCCGACCAGGACTTCGCAGTGATCTTCTGCTGCAGGGCGGAGTAGACCGGGTCGCCGACGATGGCGCCGAGCGTGCCCGGCTCGCCGGTGCCGCGTGCGTCGACGAACTGCGCGTCGGAGCAGGTGGCGGCGTGCGCGGTGGCGGGTGCGACGGCGGCCAGGCCACTGGCGATGAGCGCTGCGGCCAGGAGTGAGCGGGGATGCATGGGGGCGCCTCCGATGGCGTACGGCCGGACGGGGTTCCGGCGGGCATCCGCATCCTTCGTCGGACCGCATTTGGGTCCTATGGCGCGCGGAGCGCAATCGGGGCGGGGAACTCTGGTCGGCGATGAATAGCCGTCGGACCGAAATCAGGATTTCTGTATGCGCAGATAGGCGTGCAGTGCGAGCATCAGCTCCAGCCGATGCTCGGGCTCGATGGGCGCGCCGTCGAAGAGCTCCTCGAGCCGGTGCAGCCGGTACCGGACGGTCTGCTGGTGCACGGCGAGCCGGTCGGCGGTCAGCGCCGTGTTCTCCCCGCACTCCAGCCAGGTCAGCAGCGTCAGGCAGAGCTGGTGGCGACGGGCCGGACTGAGCCCGAGCAGCGGGGCCAGCCGCCGTTCGATCGCGGCCTCGATGAGGCCGGCGCCGGACGCGGCGACCAGCGTCACCACGTGGTCGACGCTGCGCAGCAGACCCGCCGGGTCCAGCACGCCGGCCCGCACCAGCTCAAGGGTCTGACTGGCCCAGCGCAGCGAGACCGCACCGCCGGTCAGCGGCGTGGTCGGGCCGAGCGCCGCCACGCCGATCCGGGCCAGCGCGGCGGCCAGCCGGTGCTGCCCCGGGCCGTCCGGATCCGGGAAGATGACGTACGAGACGGGGTCGGCCCAGTGCGCCAGCACGGTCGGCGGCAGGATCGGCGGGGCGGACTGCTCGCGCAGTACGGCGGCGACCCCGATGGTGCGGGGTGGTTCCCAGCCCGCCGAACGGGCCAGCGCCACGATGGCCGCCTCGCTCGCGGGCGGATCGGCCACGATCAGATCACGCAGCCGGGCCCGGTCGCGCTCACGGTCCGAGCGGGACTCGTCGGCGAACCCGCGCGCGGCGGCCGCGGAGATCTCGTCCAGGAAGCCGAACAGCATGTCGGTCAGCGCGGCCAGCGTGTCCCTGGACCAGTCCAGCCGATAAGCGTCCTTGATGAGCCGGCGACAGGCGACCCGGCCGCCGGCTCTGATCGCGGTCTCCAGCCGTTCCAGGCTGCCGCCCTGCCGGGCCTCCCGGGCGCCCAGCCCGGCGTACATCTCGATCAGATCGTCGAGCCGCACCGGGCCGTCGGCCGCGGCGGCCTGCATGAAGCGCTCGACGGTCCGGGTGATGTTCTGCCGCATCCGCCGGGCGTACGGGCTGCCCGCGGAACGCGCGTACTCCGGAACCTGGCCGCAGATCTCGTCGGCCATCTCCTGGGTGACGGCGCGCAGGTGCGGCAGCAGCAGCCCGGCCAGGTCATCGGGCCGCTTCCGGCGCAGCGGGACGGGGGCATGGCTCATCCGACGAAGCGCAGCAGCTCGCTGGACACGACCCCGGGACGGCCGCCGTACTGCTGCGGGGACGCGGTCAGCCCCTCGATGTGGTGGTGGTACGGCGCGACCACGACCGTCGCGTTGGGCGGCGTGCTGCCACCGAACCCGATACCGGAACCCGCCTTGATCCGCAGGGCCGGCCGCCGCGCGACGCCGTCCGGGTAGCGGAGATCGGCCAGGAACGACAGGCTGCCGGTGATCGCGTTGGGCACCGGGAAGTCCTTGTCCTTGATGCCCGGACCGTGGAAGAAGCCCAAGCCCGACTGCGACGGGGCGGCCGGCGACACGAGCGTAGCCGTACGGGAGATGCGCATGGCGATTACCTTCGTCGCTGCTTTACTCGCGAGTAAAGATCCTTGACGAGAAGGTACGCATCTCGCACCATGCCGTAAAGGGCCCAATCGGCGGTCAGGACCGACCGTGCTGGGCCGGGGAGCCGCGTTCCGGGGTGTGGCAGGGTCCCCACGTGGCTGTCACGGCCGGTTGCGGGGCTGCCACACTGGGGTGCATGGCACGTGAGCACCAAGGCGGCAGTGAGCTGGGGCGCTTCTTGCGCGCACGCCGCGCCCGGGTCACGCCGTCTGAGGTCGGCCTGTCGGCGGGACCCGGCCTGCGCCGTACGCCCGGGCTGCGCCGCGAGGAGCTGGCGACCCTGGCCGGGGTCAGCATCGACTACTACACGCGGCTGGAGCGCGGCCGGGAGACCAACCCCAGTCCGTCCGTCGTCGATGGCCTCGCCGCCGCGCTGCTGCTGGACGAACCTGAACGCGAACACCTGCGCGACCTTGCCGCCTGCGCCGCGCGCGGTGCCGCGCCGGAGCGGTCGGCCACCGTCCTCGCCCGGACCGTGGATCCCGGCCTTGAGCTGATGCTGGAGAGCCTGCGCCCCCATCCCGCGCATATCGTCAGCCGCACCATGGACCTGCTGTCCGCCAATCCCGGCGGGCTGCGGTTGATGGCCGAGCTGGAGGACTGGCCGGAGAACCAGCGCAACATCGTGCGCTACGTCTTCCTCCACCCCACCGCCCGTGTCCTGTTCGACGACTGGGAGAACCAGATTCGCGGCTGCGTCGCCCGCCTGCGCGCTCTGGCCGGTATCGAACCGGACGCCCCCGACCTGACCGGCCTCGTCGACGAACTCCTCGCGAAGAGCCCCGACTTCGCCCGCCTGTGGGAGCGCTACGACGTCAAAGGCCACAGCCACGGCACCAAGACCTTCCATCACCCCGACGCCGGGACCTTCACCTTCGCCTACCACTCGCTCCAACTGGAGGACGGCTCCGGCCGGCGCCTGGTCGCCTACCACGCGGCACCCGGCACCCCCGAGTACGACGTGATGGTCGCGCTCGACCGGGAGCCGGCCGCGGCAAAGGCGACCACGCGGGAACCCCGGCATCGCTGACCTCACTTCCGGCCGAGCACGCCCGCCCCTGCGGAATGAGCACCGTAGGAGCCGTCGCCTTACGGTTTGACGAGGACCTTCAGCGCCTCACGGTCGGCCATGGCGCGATAGCCGTCCGGTACGCCGTCCAGACCCACGGTGCGGTCGAACACCCGACCCGGCTCGATGCGGCCCTCCAGGACGTCCGGCTTCGGTCATCGCCCACGGATTCCACTCATCCCGGCCGAAGCTCATGCATCCCAGGCCGATGCGGGAGACGCGCAACCCGGACTTTCCCAGCCTCGTGTACTGCATGCGTTCCTCATTCTTCGTGTCGGTGGCTTCCTCCGGCACGCTATTTCCGACCCACAGGGGTTAGGGAGGACGCCTCAGTGCCCCGGTAACGGGACCGCCGGAGGCCACGACGGTGGGGGCCGGACCCCCGGGTTGGAGGTGGATCGCAACCCTAACTCCGACACAATGTAGTAGAAATGCCACCGGAAGCGACAACCCCCTCCATCCCCACCCGAGGTAAGCAAGACATCCACGACGGCCAGCGGCCACCCGCCAGCCTGGATTGCTGCAGCACGCCAGGTCCTACTATCCTTTGTAGGAGATGCTCATCGATCACGTCGGTCCGAGACATCGACCACAAGGTCGCGTGCGCCGTGAACCCCGCCAGGTGCGGCGAAGGAGTCACTCGCCCGTCTGGGCCCTCTCCGGACGTGAACGGCCACTTTCCAGGCATGCACCGACCGGAGCCGGAGTGCCGTGCGGCGCGTGACAGTGACCTTCGACGTGTTCGACGGCGTCGGGCGCCCGACGTGGATCGAGGGCGAAGAGGGCCTCACGTGGCGCGTGGAAGCCGTCATCGATTACTGGCGGCATCCCGATCTCGGCAGGTACCGCTTCGTCCCGGGACATCGAGCCGAAGCGGAACGCTGGCGCCTGACCGTCGTCGGCCCGCTGCCAGCCCGTCCATCGCTCATCGGCGAGCAAGAGGTCGTCCTGCTCACGTTCGGCGAAGGCATGAGCTGGTATATGGATCTCAATCGATAGGTCACAATGGTGCGGGCTCAGGGATGGAGGCGGACAGGTGGCGATCGCAGGGCCGCTCGAGCGAGCGATCATGGAGGCGCTGTGGGATGCCCAGAAGCCGCTGCTCATCCGCGAGCTGATGGAGAAGGTGAACGCCGGATCCGCGAAGCGGTCGGCATACACGACGGTGCAGACCGTCGCTGACCGGCTCGTCCAGAAGGGCTTCCTCGCCCGCACGGCGGACCGCAACGCATGGCGGTACGCCCCGACGCGCAGCCGTGAGGATCACGTCGCGCAGGTGATGGCCGAGGCACTGGCGGAGACCACCGACCGCGGACCCGTCCTGGCCCGGTTCGCCGAGACCATCGACCCGCAGGACGCGCACCGGCTCCTGGTGGAACTCGCCCAGCGTTCGGCCCCCACGGAATCACGTCCGTGAACACCCTCGCCACGCTCGGCGCGGTCACCGTCGCCCTCGGCGCCAGCGCCGGCCCGCTGCTGAGCCGGAGCGCCTGGTGCCAGCGGATTCCCCGGATCGCCGCACTCGTATGGCTGGGAACCCTGGCGGGCACGCTCGCCGCGCTCATCGGCGTCATCGCGGTGGTGTCGACCGGCCGGCATGGCCTGGTGCACCGCGTCGCGGAACGGGTGGCCGACTGCTGGCACCATCACAACGGAGGCGGCGGTCCGGCCTCGTACGCCTTCAACGTCGCCCTTCTCCTCAGCGCGGTCGCCGCGACGTACGTGGCCGTCAAGCGGTACCGGCGCACCGTGACGCAGCGCCGTCGCCATCAGGAGGCACTGCAGTTCGTCGTGCGGTATCCGGGCGATATCGACGACGTCTGCGTTCTCGATCACCCGATACCGATCGCCTACTGTGTTCCGTCACGGAAGCGCCCGATCGTGCTGAGCAGCGGCGCTCTCGACCAACTGGAGGACACCCAGCTCCAGGCGGTCCTCGCCCACGAACGGGCACACCTGCGCTACCGCCATCACTTGTTCCTCACGGCCGTCGACGCGCTCGGGGCCGCGCTGTTCTGGCTGCCGACCTTCAGTGACGCCCGCCGTTGCCTGCCCATCCTGCTGGAGATGACCGCCGACGACGTCGCCGCCCGACGTTGGGGTCGCCACGTGGTGGCGGTCGCGCTGCGGAAGCTGGCCATCGCGCCGAACCCGATCGGCGGTCTGGCCGCTCACAGTGCCGGTGCGTCAGCCCTCGATCGACGGCTCGCCCGGCTCGAGACCTCGCCCGCCATCGCCGACAACGGCCTCACCCGGCGCCTGACGTGGATCACGGCGATGACCTCCGTCGCCCTGCCGACCGTGATCTCGGCGAGCTGGCTCGCCACGACGCCGTTCTTCTGCTGACCAGCCCAAGCGCCGCCACGTACGGCACGCGCGGCAGCCCTCTCGCCAGAGCCTAACTCCTACCTGACATAGGAGAGGTCCGGTCGGACATCTCCCCCGGCCTCCGATCCGCTCCATGACGGCGAGAAGTCCGCGCGGCAACGGCGGGATCGGAGGATGGTCGAGGCGGCAACCCCCGCACCGATGCGATCAGCGCCGCCGGCCTCGTCGGACTCACACCGACACCCGCCATCATGGCGTCCGGCACCGAGCCCCGCTCCCCGACGTACGCCGCATGCCGAGGTGTCACGCTTGGTCAGAGGACGCATCCGCTCGGTCCGACAGGTGGCAAAGCGCGCCAAAAATCTCCTACACTCCGTCAGAGATCGGCCGCCCCATGCTTCACACGAGGCACGGCCGACCGCCGAATCCCACGAGGGAACCGGGGACCCGAGATTTGAGGGGCGAATCCGGAGCGTACGACGCTCCGGTAGGGCTACTCCGGCCCGAGCCCGACAGCTAACCCGGTAGGCGGCCAAGGAGAGGAGCTCTCACGTGGCGTTCTATCGCCCGGTCACGAACGCGTACGCCGCAGGTCACCTGCGGCGGCCTCGATCGCTCAGGCTGTACGCGGCGGTCTCGCTCACGGTCACCGTGGCCCTCATGGCGGCCCCGGCCGAGGCCGCGCCCAAGCCGTCGGCCGCGGCGGCGAAGAAGGAGCTGGAGAAGCTCAACGGCCAGGTCGACAAGATCGTCGATCAGTACAACAAGGCCAAGACCGAGCTGGACGCCGCGAAGAAGAAGCTCAAGGCGCTCAACAGCCAGGCGAAGAGCGAGAGGCGCGTCTACGAACGACTGCACGCCCGGGTCGCGCAGATCGCCGCCGACGCGTACAAGACCGGCAGCCTCGATTCCACCACCGCCACCGTGCTCGCATCCAAGGACCCGGACGCGGCGCTGAACCAGATGTCGGCGTTCACTCAGCTGTCGAACAACCGCGGGCAAGAGCTCGCGGCGTTCCTGGCCTCCACGCAGCGTCTGCGCCGGGAACAGACGGAGGCCCAATCCGCCTACCAGACCGTCTCGCAGAAGGCGTCCGAGCTGAAGAAGCGCAGGGCCACCGTCGAGAAGGCCATCGCCAAGCAGAAGAGCCTCCTGCGCAAGGCCGGTGAATCCGCGAGCCCACCCGGCCCGGGAGCCGGTGGCACCTACAACGGGCCTGCCTCGGGGCCGGCGCGTAAGGCGGTGGAGTACGCCTACGCCCAGATCGGCAAGCCCTACATCTGGGGTGGCACCGGCCCGAAGGGTTACGACTGCTCCGGGCTGACGATGATGTCCTGGCGCGCCGCCGGTGTGAACCTCCCGCGGGTCGTGCCCGACCAGTACGCCGCGACTCGGCATGTCTCCAAGTCCGACCTGCAGGCCGGTGACCTGGTCTACTTCCTCGGCATGGGTCACGAGGGCATGTACGTCGGCGGCGGGAAGTTCATCCACGCGACGAAGACGGGTGACTTCATCAGGCTCGACAGCCTGTCGAATCCATACTGGGTAGCCCATTACGAGGGCGCCAGCCGCCCGTGACGGTTCTCACGCGGCGGTACCGCGAGTTGTCGGACCGCACCGGAAGCCCTCACGACCTGAATCGTTTGTGGCGCCGGGCCTCGTACGGTCCCCCTGGGTCACATGCCGGTGAGCATGTGGCGCATCTTGGCGATCTCGGCGGATTGGGAGCTGATGATGGAGGCCGCCAGGGCCTTGGCGTCCGGGTTGGAGCCTTGGGACTCTTCGGCCCTGGCCATGGTGACGGCGCCCTGGTGGTGTCTGATCATCATCTGCAGGAACATCCGGTCGAAGGGGCGGCCCGACAGCGTGCCGAGTCTCTTCATGTCCTGTTCGGACATCATCCCCTCGGCCATGTGCATGCCGCCCGGGGACGGCATCGGCGCTCCCCAGTCCCTGAGCCAGCCGGTCATCTTCCGGATCTCCGGGCCCTGAGCCTGCTTGATCTGCGCGGCCAGCGTCTTGACCTGCGGTGAGGAGGCTCTGGTGGCCGCTTGGTCGGCCATGACGATCGCCTGTTGATGGTGGGGGATCATCATCTGCGCGAACATCACGTCCTGGGCGTTGTGGCCCGCGGTCACCGATATGGAGTTAACGGCGACCGCGTGCCCCTCCGCCGCATGGCCGGTCATCGTCTGGTCCGTGTTCGCCGCGCCGCCCCCGCATGCCGCGAGCACGGCCGCGGCGACCATGGCGACGAGCGACGACAGTGCGCGCCTCATCTGTAGTGACCTTCCTGCTGATGGAGTAAGAGTCGTTCCGGGGCCCAGCGGGCATCCACTGTCTCCCTACCCGGTGGCGGCTTTGAGGTTGGTGGCGTCCAGGGCCGGACGGAGTTCCTGGGCGAGGGTGACGCCGTCGCCGGTGGCCCAGAAGTGCATGTAGAACAGGCGGGGTTGCTCGTCGAGGCTGTGGTTGTGGAGTTCGACGATCTCGATCCCGCCCTTGCGGAGCGCCTGGCCATTACCGCCGCCATCGCCCACACGTACGGCGCACCTACGGGGCCGTCAACCCTCCCGACGGCGGAGCCGACGTCTGGATCACCCTGCCCGCCGCGAACCACGGCCCCCGACCTTGACGTCGTGCGGCAGCCAATATGGCGAAGCATGGTGTCTGATTCGCTACATATCTGTCACCACTCGGGCATACCCGCGCCGATCGCGCGCTCCCCGGCGAGGTCAGTCGTGGGCCGGCAGATGACCGATCTGATGGTCGGCCACGCTCAGCGCCTCGTCGACCAGTCGCCGCAGATGCCCGTGGCCCAGGCTGTAGATCACACGGCGGCCCTCTTTGCGGGTCGTCACCAGCCCGGCGAGGCGTAGCCGGGCGAGATGCTGGCTGACCGAGGTACGCGACGCGGCACACGATTCGGCCAGCGTCGTCACGTCGGCTTCGCCTTCACCCAGACGCCGCAGCAGGGTCAGGCGGGTGCGGTCGGCGAGCAGTCCGAGCACCTCGACGGCCACCGTTATCCGCTTGCCATCATCTGGTTCCTGCGAGCCGTGCGCACCTGATAGATGCATGCGTGCGTTCATATGCACATAATGGAGGCGTCGCGACCCGAAGTCCAATCCCATCCCCCGCCCCGAGCCGCGAAAGGTGCAACCGCCCGTGAGCCAGCACACCGACACTCACGAACCCCACCGCCACGACCAGCACGACCACGCTCACGACGAGCACCACCACGGCCACGGCCACGGCCACGGCCACGGTGAGCGTCAGCACGCTCACGACGACCATGGCCATGACCACGATCACGGTGATGGCCGGTGGGCGCGGATCCGCCACCAGCTCGCGCACTTCGTCACTCCGCACAGCCACGAGGCCATGGACAAGGTCGACACGGCGATGGAGACCTCCCGCGAGGGCATGCGTACGCTGTGGCTGTCGCTGGGCATCCTCGGGCTTACCACGGTGATCCAGGCGACGGTCGTCGCACTGTCGGGATCTGTGGCTCTGCTCGGCGACACCATCCACAACGCGGCCGACGCGCTGACGGCGGTTCCGCTCGGCATCGCCTTCGTGCTCGGCCGAAGGGCGGCCAACCGCCGCTATACCTACGGCTACGGCCGCGCCGAGGACCTGGCCGGCATCGCCATCGTGGTGACCATCGCCGCTTCTTCGGCGCTGGCCGCCTATGAGGCCATCGACCGCCTGCTGAACCCGCGCGACATCGGTCACCTGTGGGCGGTGGCCATCGCCGCGTTGATCGGGTTCATCGGCAATGAGTGGGTCGCCCGGTATCGCATCCGCACCGGACGCCGCATCGGGTCGGCCGCGCTGATCGCCGACGGCCTGCACGCCCGGACCGACGGCTTCACCTCCCTCGCCGTCCTGCTGGGCGCCGGTGGCGCGGCCCTCGGCTGGAGTGCCGCCGACCCCATCGTGGGCCTGCTCATCACCGCCGCGATCCTGCTGGTGCTCAAGGACGCCGCCCGCGAGGTCTACCGGCGGCTGATGGACTCGGTGGACCCGGGCCTGGTGGAGTCCGCCGAGACCGCGCTGACGGACATCGACGGCGTGCGCGGCGTCGGGCAGGTGCGGATGCGCTGGATCGGCCACGCGCTGCGCGCCGAGGCCGACATCGTCGTCGATCCGCACCTGACCGTCGTCGAAGCCCACGAGCTCGCCGTCGCCGCCGAGCACGCCCTCATCCACGCCGTTCCCCGGCTCACCGCGGCCACCGTCCACACCGACCACACCGACCACGGCGAGGACCCGCACCACGAGCTCGCCCACCACGGCGCCCACTGATCGGCTCCCCCGCTCCCCCGCTCCCCCGCTCGCCCGGTCGCCCGGTCGACGCGACGGCCGACGCCCTTCAGGATTGAGCGCAACTACGACTGCAGGCCAGAGCATCGCGCCAGATCTACGAACGGGTCGCGCCCGTCTTGAACATCGTTCGCGGTGCCGCCACCGCCGATCCCGACATCGCCGAATTGTGGGAGACCAACAACACCCAGCGCGCCACCGTGCAGGAACGTCTCATCACCACCCTGGCCGACAAGACCTCGCTACATGACGGTCTGGATGTCGCGACCGCGGTCGACATCGCGCTGGCCATGCAGACGCCAGAGATGTACCAGTTCCTGACGGCGCGGCGCGGCTGGAGCCCGCAGCGATGGGAGCAGTGGACCGCAGACGCGCTGGTCACTCAACTACTCGGTCCCTGACGCCGACGGGGTTCCTCGCCTCGGCGGGCCACGATCCGTTTCTCCCGAGATCCGTGTGGAACGCGGATGTCGCTGAGCGCGTCGTACACGGCACAGGAGATCATCGGCGGTGGGAGAGAGATGGCGGACAGTCCCGGGTTGCTGACCCGTGTCGTGGCGGGCTTCAAGAAAGAGGTCCCGGCCAAGACACTGGAGTCGATCCAGAAGGCCGGGATCGGGGTGTACCGAGCGCTCGACGACGCCGAGGCGGTACGCCGCGACTTGGTCACCAAGGGGATCGACGCGTGGGGCGCCCCGGTCTCGGCGGGCGCACAGCAGCTGTTCGCCTGGAACGCCTACGTCCTCCAGACCCTGGGCGACAAGATGATCGAGGCGGACTACCGGGCCGACACGCGTACGGTCGGCTACCTGCCCAAGGTGACCGCCGAACAGGTCTGGGCGTTCTTCGGCCAGGTCGAGCACTGGCTGTCACTGACACGCCAGGCCGCGGCCAATCCGGCGTACCGGTTGGATGACGCGGTGTCCCTACCCGCCGACCTGCCGGGCTGGGTGGAGATCGAGCCGTGCCCGGCCGTACACCTGGAAGCGATGATCGCGGCCGGCGCCGCCATCCGCGAACACGCCGACGTGGCTCTGGGCACGTTCGAGACGACCTGCTCCGACGACGGGCATCAGGCCGACCTCGACCGGCTACGGCAGATCGCCGCGGAGGCCTCGTCGTCGGCCGACTACGCCGCCAACGTCTTCGAACCGGGAGCGAGCCAGGAGCTCCACGAGATCATCGAGCAACGCCTGCAGCACGCTCTGGAGACCTATTACCACCTCGGGCAGCTCATCGCGATGCCGAGCCTGCTAAAGACCTACCGGAACGCGGGCACGGCCAAGAACGGAGCCTCGGCCACCAGGCTCCCGCTGCCCGGGACGAGCGGTTTCGACCCCTGGTGCCTGACCGACCGGGGCTCCCTGTCCCGCTGGAAACGCGACGCGCAGGCGCGCAGGACGATCGACGAGATGTGGCGGCACGACCCCAACCCCGGCAAGACGCTGCGGATCCAGGAGCAGATCAACGCCGCGCGCCAGCGCGGTGACATCGCGCCGACCGACTCGATGTACTTCTGCTCTCCGTGGGCGTCCATCTACCGGGTCAAGAAATCCGTCGTGATCGGCAGGCGGCGGCTGCAGCCCGGCCAGGAGTTCACCTACGAGGTCTCCGCCGAAGAGATCCTCGACAGCGGCCGGTTCATCCGCCAGATCATCACCGGCCCCTTCCGGGCCACCTCACAGATCGAGTACGACGACCCGGGCGACGACCACTGAGAGCCGGTATGCGTCCGACGCGGGACGCATACCGGCCATCAGGCCGGCGGCCGTGCCGGCACACCGTGTTCGGCCGCCGGCCTGCCGATCAGGCGGCCAGTGGAGTACCGAGATCACCGGATACGTGAACCTGCGGCCCGCGGCTGTTGCGTTGTGCCGTCCAGGTGTGGAGCGCGGTGCGGCACGCGCGGTCGAGGTGACGGAGCTCGGAAAGGTCCAGTTCGACCGTTCGGTCGTGCGGTAGGGCCTCGAGGGTGTCGAGGATCCGGGGAAGCCGCAGGAACGTCGCGTTGCCGACCAGCCGGATCCGCAGCAACTCGGCGTTCTCGTCAACGTGAATCTGGATGTGAGAGACGTCCCAGGCGGTCTTCATCACGGCCAGGAGCAGCCCGACCAGAACGCCTTCGAGAAGGTTCGTGGTGACGATCGCGGCCATCGTGACCGTGAGGATGAGCGCTTCGCCGCGTTCGATCCGCCATTGGCGAGCCAGGTCCCGCTTGGGGATCAGTTTCCAGCCCGAATGGATCAGCACGCCGGCGAGCGCCGCCACAGGGATGACGCCGAGGGCCGCCGGCAGGAACACGGCGAACAGCAACAGCCAGCCTCCGTGCATGATCCGTGAGACCTTGGTGCGCGCCCCGGCCTGGACGTTGGCGGCGCTTCGTACGATCACGGCCGTCATCGGCAGGGCGCCGAGCAGACCGCAGACCGTGTTGCCGACCCCCTGGGCCATCAACTCCTTGTCATAGTCGGTGCGTGGTCCGTCGTGCATCCGGTCGACGGCCGCCGCGCTGAACAGGCTCTCGGCCGACGCGATGAGAGTGAACGCGACCACCGTGCCGAGCACGCCGACTTCGGCGAGGCGGCCGAAGTCTTCCGGTCCCGGCGGCTGCAGGACACCGAGGACGCCTTGGACGTCGATCTTCTTGACGGGCAACAGCGCGGCGGCACCGGTGGCCAGGACCACTGCGGCCAGCGGCGCTGGGATCACCTGTAGGCGTGTGGGAACGAAGCGCCACGAGGCCATGACGACGATCGTCGCGACGCCGATGCCGGCCGAGGCCAACGCCGCGGGCTCGCCGGCGGCTTTGACCAGCGTGCCGGGAAGGCCGCTGAGACCCTCCAGGCTGCTGCCCGGGGCCGGCCGAGCGCCACGTATGTTTGGCCGACCACCAGGACCAGCCCGATGCCGCCGAGCATGCCGTGGACCACCGAGACGGAGATCGCCCGGAACCAGCGACCGGCCTTGAACACCCCCAGGACGAGCTGCAGTAGCCCGGCGGCGAGAACGATCGCGCCGAGGCTCGCGGGCCCGTACGCCTTGACCGCCCCGAACACCAGGACCGTCAGGCCGGCGGCCGGGCCGCTGACCTGAAGGCTGCTGCCGGGGAGGACACCGACGAGCAGTCCGCCGACGATCCCCGTCACCAGCCCGGTCTCGGCCGGCATGCCCGAGGCGACGGCTACGCCCAGGCACAGCGGCACGGCGACGAGGAAGACGACGAGCGATGCGGACAGATCCCGTCGCAGGGTCTGCCGATCCGATAGGTAGGCGGAGAACATGGATTTTCGTTCGATCAACGACTGCACTACGTGTATCTCCTGGATCTGCTGACCGCGCTCAGCGCGGAAAACGGCTCGTAGACCGGTGAATGCGTACGAAGCGGGACACGGCCAGGCCGCGATGGCGGCATGCACGCCGGATCCCCGAGCAAGGCTCGAGGGCCGTCGTCGGGCCGCCTCCCGCTCGTACGAGCGGAACGATCAGCAGCGGAAGACTTGGAGCGCGGCCTGCCGGCGGCCGTTGGAGGGTTCGTCACGCGAGACGTCCCGGGGGCGCAGGCTCGGGCCCGCCGGAGGCGGGCCGCAGTCGGCGATGGGAGTCGCCGCATGGTCCGGCAGTGACATCTCCGTGGAGGTACGCGCGACATCGTCCCGGCACTCGACGATGTCCCGGTGGTGCAGCGACCCGTCGGCCTGCGTCTCCTGCGGTACGACGCACGCCTGCCCGGACGCCGGCGCCGCGGAGGACGACGTGACGGCAGACGATGCCGCCGCCTCGGCCCGCGAATGGTCGAGGCTCATGACGCCGAGCGCATGCAGGAACGCCAGGGCGGCCGCCAGCACGCTCAACGTGCAGGCCATCCTGAAGTTCCTGCCCACCTCGACCCCTCCCCGAAGATCAACCTTGTCCTGACGCAACGAGTCATCGCCCGCACCGGTTCCCGCTGAGCGCGGCTCCGGCACGGGCAGCCGCCAGGCGAGTCCCCGGTAGCGACCGATGCCGGGCAGGAACCGGCCGACCGACGCGGAGTAGCAGCGGTAGCGTTCACCGTGGACGCGATGCAGGTAGGGCTCTTCAACGGCGCGGACCTGAAGCTCGATCGCCACGACCGCCAGGGCCAGTCCCGCGACGGCGATGAGGTTCGGCACCATCGCCACCAGCCCGATCGCCGTGGCGATCATCGCGGTGAAGATGGGGTTGCGGGCCAGGGCGAACGCACCGGTGGTCACCAGGTCGGTGCGCTCGGCCTCGTCCACGCCCACCCGCCAGGACGCGCCCATCGACCATTGGGCCGCCATCGTGGCCGCCGCTCCGAGCACGGTGACCACTGGAACAAGGCCGAGCGGGCTCGGGTACGTCCAGGTCAGGCAGGGACCGCGGCAGCGGTGACGGCCGGGAGTTCTTGGAGCAGCCGCCGGAGACCCGCGTGGTCCTCGGAGTCCGCTCGGTGGGCGAGCCAGATCTCCAGTTGCCAGTTCGGCAGCGTCAGCGGGAGCAGGCGGACGCGTCCGGCGTTCAGTGCCTGTGATGCCGCGTACAGCGGGACGACGGCCACGTAGTCGGCGTCGGCGGCGAGTTCGACGGCGACGTCGGGAGCTCCGACGAGTTGGACGGGATGATGCCGGTCGCGTTCGGGGTGGGCGAACAGGTTCGCGAGTTCGTCGGCGGGGTCGCTTCCGGCGGCGGGTCGCGGGAGCGCGTGCACGGTGTAGTGGACCGCGACCTTCGTCGCCGTGAGGTCCTCAGGGGAGAGCCCGTCGCGTTCGGCCAGCGGATGGTCCGGCCCGCAGACCGCGACGAAAGGTGAGCGTGCGACGAGCCGCGACTGCAGGCTCGCGGGCAGTACCCGATGCACGACGAAGGCGGCGTCGACGGCTCCGTCGAGCAGGAGGGTGATCGCTTCGTCGCTGGTCGCGACCCGGCAGCGGACGTCGAGGGGGTGCTCGGCCAAGGCCTTCAGAATGGGCCGGAACAGCGTGGTGGCGAGGCTGGCGGGCGCGGTGAGGGTGAGCCGGCTGAGGTCCTGCCGGCGTACGGCGAGGCGGGCCTCGTCGAGGAGTTCCAGGCATCGCCGCGCGTAACCGAGGAAGCGCGTGCCGGCCGGGGTGAGCGTCGTGCCGCGCGCCCCTCTGGTGAACAGTTTCGCCTGGAGTCTGCGTTCCAGAGCGGACATGCGGGTGCTCACCGAGGGCTGGGACAGCTGGAGTTCCACGGCCGCGCCGCCGAAGCTGCCGGTCCGGGCGACGGCGTCGAAAACCACCAGATCGGCTGTTTCTATGCTTTCCAGTGGCATAGGCGCAGCTTAGGGCTAGGTCCAGGCAAACGCCGTCTACTCGGCGGTCGGCCCGTACGGCACGGTACCGGTACAGGCCCTGACCTTGGGTTTGAGCAGTGAAGTCGAGCCGGCGACCGGCGATTCCGGTCGCCACCTCTCGCCGGGGGTCCTGCCGACCGTGCCGAGCACAGAAGGAGCACACATGCCCGACCGTGACGCGGCGCCGCAGACGTCCGGCGTCTCACCCCGCGACGACCAGCGGCTCCACCGCAGCCTGGGAACGCTCTCACTGACCGCCATCACCTTCTCCAGCGTCATCGGCTCCGGCTGGCTGTTCGCCGCCTACAAGGCCTCGAAGCTGGCCGGGCCCGCGGCCCTGATCTCCTGGGTCGTCGCCGGGCTGGCCACGCTGCTGATCGCGCTGGTCTACATCGACCTGTCGTTTCGCCGGCCGCTGTCCGGAGGCAACGTCCGGTGGCCTCAGCTCGCCTCCGGCCCGCTGGTCGGCACGGTGATCGGCTGGGCGGTCTTCCTGCAGGCCGCCTACGCCGGACCGAGCGAGGCGACCGCGGTCGCCCAGTACTCCGGCCGATGGCTGCCGTGGCTGGTCTCGGGTGAGGCGCTCACCATGCCAGGCCGCCTGTGCGCGGCCGTCCTGCTCATCGTCGTGTTCGCCCTCAACATGATCGGCATCGGCTTCGTCGCGCGGGTCAACAACGCCGTCACCGCGGTGAAGTTCATCGTCCCGGCGCTGACGGTGGTGTTGCTGCTGGCCAGCGGGTTCGACACCAAGAACTACGCGGCGGGAGGCGGTTTCGCGCCCAACGGCTTCGCGGCGTCGCTGACCGCGATCGTCGGCGCCGGGCTGATCTACTCCTTCACCGGCATCAACGCCGCGGCGGTGCTGTCCGGGGAGGCGCGCGATCCCCGGCGTACGGTGCCCCGCGCGACGCTGACCGCCCTGGCCGTCTCCTTCGTCATCTACCTGGGCCTGCAACTGTCCATGCTGTTCACCCTCCCCACCGGCCTGCTCGGCTCCGGATGGCGCGGCGTCAACCTGACCTCGCCACTCGCCCAGCTCGCGAGCCTGATCGGCATGGGATGGCTGTCGTGGCTGCTGCTGGCCGACGCCGCCTTCTCCCCGACCGGAAGCATCCTGATCTCCGCGTCGGTCAAGGGCCGCTACACCTACGGCGCCGCCCAGAACGGCATCCTGCCGCGATTCTTCGCCGCCGTGCACGAACGCACCGGTATCCCGCGCCGCGCCCTGATGCTGAACCTCAGCATCGGCGTGGTCATCGTCCTGGCCCTGGGCAACTGGTCCGACATCGCCAGCTCCCTCAGCTTCTACTACGGGCTCAGCTACGCGGCCGTGTCCGTCGCGGTCACGGTCCTGTACGCGGCCGGCGACCGCACCGGCGGCTGGCTCGGCCGGTGGAGTCTCCCGGTCGGTGCGAGTTCGTTCGTCCTGTCCGGTCTCATCCTGTACTGGTCGGGCTGGGAACGCGTCCGCGTCGCCGCCCCGCTCTTGCTCATCGGCCTGGTCGTCTACGCCTTTCAGGGCATGGGCGGCCGCGCATCCCGTACGCGCCTGTCATACCGGACCGGTGCGTGGCTGATCGTCTTCCTCTGCGGACTCGGCCTCATGTCCTTCCTCGGCAGCTTCGAGGGCCGCGGCGTGATCGCGGCACCGTACGACTCGCTGCTCGTCGGCCTCGCCAGCCTCGCCATCTGGAGGGCGGCCTACCGGTCCGGGCTCGGCTGGCACCGGTCGGCGAGCGCCGAGACCGGGAGCGAACCGGCGGCTCCCGCATCAGGCTCACCGATCCCCGCGGAATGACCTCAGACGTGACCGCGCCGAACCGGCGGCCGAGCAACCGAACAGGAGAACCGAATTGCTGAACTGGGACGTCTCACGCTCACGGGCGCGCGGCTGCAAACGCTGGTCGAACCACGGGCCGGACGTGCTCGATCTCGGCGTCGCGGAGATGGACCTGCCGATCGCCGACCCCATCCTCGCCGCCGTCCGCGAGGCGACCGAGCGCCAGGCGTTCGGCTATCCGGTCGACGACCGTCTCAGCGGCGTCCCCACGGCGACGGCGGCCTGGCTCGGCCGGCAGGGACTCGCGGTGACCCCGGGCGACATCCGGCTCATCCCCGACGCGATGCGCGGCATCCTGCTCGCGATCCGGCATCTGACCGAGCCGTCGTCCCCGGTCGTCGTACCCACCCCCTCCTATCCTCGCTTCTTCGAGGTCGTCGCGGTCACCGGCCGCCCCTGCGTGCAGGTCCCGATGCGCCGCGAGGCCGGCCGGTACCGCCTCGACCTGGAGGGAATCGAGCGCGCCCTACGGGCCGGGGCGGGCTCGGTGATCCTCTGTCACCCCGCCAATCCGGTGGGACGCGTCTTCACCGCCGACGAGCTCGGCGAACTCGCGACGATCGTCGACCGGTACGGCGCCCGCGTCATTTCCGACGAGGTCCACGCACCGATCCGCTATATCGAGTCGTTCACGCCCTATGCGGCCCTCAGCGAGACCGCCCGGCGGCACGCGATCACCGTCACCAGCGCGACCAAGGCGTGGAACTTCCCCGGGCTGCGATGCGCCATGGTCGCGCTGACCAACGACCAGGACCACGCGATCTGGGACGGCATCCTCCACGTCGAGAAGAGCGGCATCAGCCCGCTCGGGATGATCGCCACCAGGGCCGCACTGGACGAAGGCGGACCATGGTTCAAAGAGGCCCTGACGTTCCTGGACGCCAACCGCCGTCTGGTCGCCGAGTTCCTGGCCGGAGCCGAGCCGCCCATTCGCGCCGACGCCCCTGAAGCGACGTACTTCTCCTGGCTGGACCTGACCGCCTTCGACCTCGGCGATCCGGCTGCGTTCCTCCTGGAGCACGCCGGCGTCGCCACCGGGGCGGGCCCGTCCTACGGGCAGGGCGGTGCCGGGCACGTCCGCCTGAACTTCGCCACCCCACCACCGGCCCTCCTCGATGCCCTGGAGCGGATCACCACGGCCCTGATCAAACGCCTGTGATCGGCTCTTGGCTTACGCAGGCCTTCGCCGTTAACGTATGAGCAATAGTTCAGATGAGCGGCTATAGGCACTGAAGCGAGAGCAGGACCATGCCCCTTCCACCCCGAGACTTCGATGCCGGAGCACCGACGGGCGAGGCGGCATGCGACGACGGCTGTTGCACCCCGATGGCCTCCCCGGGCTCCGTCCGCGACGAACACTGGTTGCGGGCTGCCCGGTGGGCCAAAGCGCTGTCCTGGGCGAGCCTGGTCTGGATGACCCTCGAAGGTGCGGTCGGTATGGCCGCAGGTATCGGGGCCGCCTCGATCGCCCTGATCGGCTGGGCGCTGTCCTCGGTCGTCGAGGGGCTGGCCAGTGTCATCGTGATCTGGCGCTTCACCGGGTCCCGGACCTTGTCCCCGACCGCCGAACACCGGGCGCAAAAGGCGGTCGCCGCCTCTTTCTGGCTGCTCGCTCCGTATGTCGCCGTGGAGTCGGTCTCCAACCTCATCACCGGACGGCACGCCGGCACCACCACCGTGGGCATCGCCGTGACGGCCGCCAGTCTGGTGGTCATGCCGGCGCTCGGCAATGCGAAACACCGTCTCGGCGCCCGCCTCGGCTCCGGAGCGACCACAGGTGAAGGCACCCAGAACCTGCTCTGCGCCTACCTCGCGGGCGCGGTCCTTCTCGGCCTGGCCGCCAACTCCTGGTTCGGCTGGTGGTGGCTCGATCCCCTGATCGGCCTCGCCGTGGCAACCGTCGCCGTGAAGGAAGGCCGTGAGGCATGGCGCGGCGAAGACTGTTGCTAGCCGGTACGGTGAAACATATGAACGATGGTGCAGATGTCACGAAGAGCGTGATGGGTCTGGGCGATTGCAGCGTGCGCATCGTCGACCGCGACCGGGTCGCCATCGTCGCGGCGGCGATGCCCGCCGAGGGTGATGTCGCGGAGCTGGCCGACATATTCGGTCTCCTCGCCGACCCTGGGCGGCTCCGCGTGCTGGTCGCCCTGCTCGAAGGCGAGATGTGCGTATGCGACCTCGCCGCGGTCGCCGGCGCGAGCGAGTCGGCGGTCTCGCACCACCTGCGGCTCCTGCGCGCGCACCGAGTCGTTCATGTGCGCCGTAAGGGGCGGATGGCCTATTACCGGCTCGCCGACGCGCACGTACGAATGTTGCTGGACGTGGCCCTCACCCACATCGGGCACGCCCCCGCAGCCGCCCACCCCGAGCATGGTCCGACAGTGGAGAACACTAATGAGTAGCAAGCCCGCGGACACGCACGCCGATCACGATCACGATCACGAAGGCGAAGGCGGCGGTCACCCAGGCCACTCCCACGGAGTGAGCGCGGACGCCGACAAGCGCTACCTGACCGGCGCGCTCGCGCTGATCGTCGCCTTCATGGCCGGCGAGGTCGTGATCGGCATTGTGGCGAGTTCGCTGGCCTTGATCTCCGACGCCGCCCACATGCTGACGGACGCCGCTTCCATCGTGCTGGCGCTGGTGGCGATGCGACTGGCCGCCAAACCGCCCGCGGGCGGCTACACCTATGGGCTCAAGCGCTCAGAGATCCTCTCGGCCCAGGCCAACGGACTGTCGCTGCTGCTGCTATCCGCATGGCTGGGATATGAGGCGATCCGCCGGCTCTTCGCACCACCGGAAGTCACCGGCGGACTGGTGCTGGGCACGGCACTGGTCGGCGTCGCCATCAACGTCGCGGCCACCTGGATGATCAGCAAGGCCAACCGGTCGAGCCTCAACGTCGAAGGCGCCTTCCAGCACATCCTCACCGACCTGTACGCCTTCATCGCCACCGCCATAGCCGGGTTGATCATGGTGCTCACCGGCTTCGCCCGCGCGGACGCGATCGCCTCCCTCGTCGTGGTCGCCCTGATGCTCAAGGCCGGCGTCGGACTGGTACGCGAATCCGGTCGCATCTTCCTGGAGGCCGCCCCCGCCGGGCTCTCCCCCGAGCGCGTCGGCCAGGCACTCGCCGCTCGCCCTCACGTCACCGAGGTACACGACCTGCACATCTGGCAGATCACCTCCGGCATGCCGGCCGCATCGGCGCATGTCCTGGTCGCCTCGGGCGAGGACTGTCACGCCGTACGCGCCGACCTCGAAGCCGTCCTGGCCGCCGAATACAAGATCACCCACACCACGCTTCAGGTCGACCACACGCAGGATGCGCTGCTGTCCATCGCCACAGGTGACGCGGCAGGCGAACACTGCGACGAGTCACACGGCCCCGTGCACCGCCCGAACGGTTCGTAGGCCGCCCGCAAGCTCCGTCAAGCGACAGACGCGGCCGTCGGCGACCGGGTGGTAGCACCAGATCCTCGGTGCCGAGGACGTAGGCGGCCGGCACGCCGAGTGCGGCCGGATCGATGGGGGCGAGATGCGGGCGACCGTCTCGGTGAAGAAGCGCAGCGGCTGTGAATATTGAGCTAACTTGAGGACGACCGTCATGTAGATGACACACTTAGATTTCGGGAGGCTCTCGTGAAGCCGCGGTCCCTGGTCTTCGACCTGTTCGGCGACTACCTGCGCTACCGCGGCGGCGCGGTGCGGCTGCGCGGACTGGTCGCACTGATGGAGTGCTTCGACGTCCCGGAGTCGACCGTGCGGGTGGTGGCCGCACGGATGCGCAGGGAGGGCTGGCTGGAGACGAGCCGCGAGGGCAGGGAGACGGTCTACGCCCTGACCGAGGCCGCCTGGCAGCTGCTCGACGAGGGCCGTGCGCGCATCTTCGCGCGCGAGCAGGGACCGTGGGACGGCCGATGGCACATGGTCATCTACTCGGTGCCCGAGTCCGAGCGCGCGCTGCGCGAGCAACTGCGCAAACGCCTGTCCTGGCTGGGATACGGCCTGCTGTCGGCGTCGGTCTGGATCAGCCCGCACGACAGGGGAGAGCAGGTCACAGCCGACTTCGCCGACCACCCTTCAGCCCGGATCGACATTTTGCAGGCGCGCTCGACCGGGCTTGCTGCCGACCGGGACATGGCCGCCCGGTCCTGGGACCTCGCGACCCTGGACGAGGACTACGGCGAGTTGCTCGCCCGCTACCGGCCCCGCCTGGCTCGCTATCGGGTCGGCGAACCGCTCGGACGCGAGGCGCTGGTCGAGCGGATGCGGTTGATCCACGACTACCGGATGTTCCCGTTCCGCGATCCCGACCTGCCGCCCGAACTGCTGCCGGAGGGGTGGACCGGCAGGGACGCCCACGAGGTTTTCCTTGAAGCCCACGGCCTGCTGCGCGGCGAGGCGGAGGCCTGCGTGGACCGGTTGATCTCCGGCTAGTGCGCGTCAAAATCTAGACGACCGTCTTTCAAGTGACGTACTTTGACGGAAAGGAACCCCGCAAGCCTTAAAGAGGAGGGACCGTGACGGTCGGGGAGATGGAGGAGCGCGCCGCGTTGGAGCGGCTGTACGCCGACTTCGCCGCCGCGCACCTGGCGCCCTTGTGGACCCAGCGCGAGGGCCTGATGCCCGAGGAGCCGCTGTCCGACGCCGTGCCGGCCCTTTGGCGCTGGTCGGTGCTGCACCCGCTGGCCGCGCGCAGCGGGGAGTTGGTGCCGGTGGGGCGGGGCGGGGAGCGGCGGGCCATCGCGCTGGTCAACCCCGGTCTGCCGGGCACGGCCTACGCCACGCCGACGTTGTGGGCCGCCATCCAGTACCTGGGCCCCGGCGAGGAGGCCCCCGCGCACCGGCACTCACAGACCGCGTTCCGCTTCGTCGTGGAGGGCGAGGGGGTGTGGACCAACGTGGAGGGCGACCCCGTCGCGATGCGCCGCGGCGACCTCCTCCTCACGCCCGGCATGCACTTCCACGAACACCACAACACCACCGACCGCCCGATGGCCTGGATCGACGGTCTGGACATCCCGCTGGTCAGGCACCTCGACGCCGGATTCTTCGAGTTCGGCCCGGATGAGCTCGGCACCCGCGCCACACCGGCCGTGTCGCGCAACGAGCGGCTCTGGGGCCACCCCGGGCTGTACCCGGTCGGCGCGCCCACGCCCGCGGCCTCGCCGTTGATGGCCTATCGCTGGGAGCACACCGACGCGGCGCTCACCGCCCAGTTGCAGCTGGAGGACGAGGGCTTCCCCGGTGTCACCGAGCCCGGTCACGCCGTCGTCCGCTTCACCAATCCGGCCACCGCGCGCGACGCGCTGTCCACCATCCGCACCGAGATGCACCGGCTCCGGCCAGGGACCCGCACCGCGACCGTCCGGGTGGTCGGCTCGGCCGTTTGGCAGGTCTTCGACGGCAGCGGCACGGTGACCGTCGCAGACCGCCGCTACGAGGTGACCACCGGCGACCTGTTCGCCGTCCCGTCATGGGCGCCCCTGACCATCGAGACCCGTGACGGCCTTGACGCCTTCCGATTCTCCGACGACCCCGTCTATGAGGCCATCGGCCTGGCCCGCACCCGCCGAGAGGAAGGCTCGGCATGAGGCTCGCCACGATCCGTACCCCTCATGGCACCCGCGCCACCGGTACGCCCGGCGGGGTCGGCCACGCTCGCAAGCCGTCGCGTTACCTCGGCGAAGGCACCGAGCTGATCACCCGCATCGAGGGCATCGGCGAGTGCCGCGACCTGCTGGTGAGGCGCTGACCATGCGCATCGCCGTCGTCGGCGGAGGCCCGGGCGGGCTCTTCTTCGCCACACTGATCCGGCAGGCCGTCCCCTCGGCCGACGTCACGGTCTTCGAGCGCAACCGCGCCGACGAGGCGTTCGGCTTCGGCGTCGTGTTCTCCGACCGTACGCTCGCGGCCATCCACGCCGCAGACCCCGTGCTGCGGGAGGCGCTGACGGCGCACGGCCGCCACTGGGACGACATCGAGGTACGGCTGAAGGGCGAGCGGATCCGCTGCGGCGGCAACGGCATGGCCGCCATCGCCCGGCGCACGCTGCTCGCGCTGCTCCAGGAGCGCGTCCGTGAGATGGGTGCCGACCTGCGCTTCCGCACAGAGGTACGGCCGGCCGACCTGGACGGGTACGACCTCGTGGTCGCCGCCGACGGCACCGGGTCGGCCATCCGCACCGGCTTGCAGGAGCGGCTGGGCCCTTCGGTGGAGACCGCGGCCGCCAAGTTCATCTGGTTCGGCACCGACTACATGTTCGACGGTCTGACCTTCGTGCACGAGCGCGGCCCGCACGGCGTGTTCGCCGTCCACGGCTACCCCATCAGCGCGGACGTGAGCACGTTCATCGTGGAGACCGACGAGATCTCCTGGCGCGCCGCGGGCCTTGACGCCTTCGACACCGGCCGGCCCCCGGGGCCGAGCGATCTCGCCAGCAAGGCGTACCTGGAAGAGCTGTTCGCCGAGCAGATCGACGGGCATCGGCTCCTGGTCAACAACTCCCGCTGGGGCAACTTCCGGACCCGCCGGACCCGTCACTGGTACCTCACCGAACCACGCCCGGTCGTGCTGCTCGGCGACGCCGCGCACACCGCGCACTTCTCGGTGGGCTCGGGTACGAAGATGGCGATGGAGGACGCGGTCGCGCTGTCGGCCGCGCTGGCCGAGCACGGTGACGACCTTCCGCTGGCACTGGCCTCCTACGAAGCGGCAGCGCGGCCCTCGGTCGAGGCGATCCAGGACGCGGCGGGGCCCAGCCTGGCCTGGTGGGAGCATTTCGGCCGCTACCACGACTCCTTCGAGCCCTGGCAGTTCGCCTATCATTTCCTGTCCCGCAGCATCGGCGACGCGCGGCTCTCCCGCCGGGACCCGCGGTTCGTACGGCGGAGCCACGACCAGTGGCGTGCCGAGCACGGCGCCGATCCCCTCGCCACCCCCTGCGCCCTTGCGGGGTGGACGCTGCCCGGCCGGGTCCTCACGGTGGAGACCGCCGGTTCGCAGGCGGTGGCCCGCTCCGCCACGGGCCCGGCGGAGCCGCTCCCTCTGCTCCCCGCCCCTCCCCGCGACCGGGAGATCCGTTGGGGAGCATGGCTCGCCGCTCCCAGCGACGCCTCGGCCCTCGACGCCGCCAACGACGCGCTCGCGGTCCTGTGCGCCGCGGGCCCGGTGCTCGTGGCCGTCCATGGCGGCACGCCTCACCTCCGCACGCTCCTTGCCGAACAGACGCGCCTCCACCATCGGCTGCCCGCGCTCCTGGCCGACGACACACTGGACCGAGACCGGGCCGTGACCGCCGTCCTGTCCGGCCGTACCGACCTCGTCGGCGTCTCCGCCACCACCCTCGCGACCTGGCAGGACCCCGCATGACCGCCGAGGCGCTCAACGGCCGCGCGGCCCGGGAGCCCGTGGCGGGCGGCCGGCGGGACGGGTCCCTGGGCGCGCTCTTCGCGCCGCGAGGGATCGCCGTCGTCGGGGCATCGCGCGATCCGGGGAAGCTCGGGGCGGCGCTGGCGCGGTCGGTGCGCGGTTTCCCGGGCCATGTCGGACTGGTCAACGGCCGAGATCCGGACCCCGCGGCAGGACTGTGGCCGTCGATCCAGGCCGCCGCGGAGCACGGGCCGGTGGATCTGGCACTGATCTGCGTTCCCGCCAGAGGATGTGCGGCCGCCCTCGCCGAGGCGGCGCGAGCCGGGGCCCGGGCGGCCGTCGTCTACGGCGGCGGGTTCGCCGAGGCGGGGCCCGAGGGTGAGCGGCTCCAGCGCGACCTGGCCGAGGTGGCGGCGAGCACCGGGATCCGGGTGCTCGGGCCGAACACCTCCGGATTCCTCGCCCCCGGCCGCGCGCTCACCGCGAGCTTCGTGCCCGGCGTCGCGGACGTGCCGGCCGGACGGATCGCGGTCGTGGCTGCGAGCGGCGGGGTCAACCACGCGCTGGCCTTCCTGCTCGCCGAGGCCGGCCACGGCGTCGGCCTCGCCGTCGGGCTGGGCAACGGCATGGACGTCACCGCCGCCGACGTGCTCGACCACCTGGTGGACGACGCCTGCGCCGACGCCGTCGCCCTGCACGTCGAAACGGTCACGGACGGGCGGCGGCTCACCGCCGCCGTCGCCCGGCTGACCGCGACCCGTCCGGTCGTCGCGCTGGTGGTCGGCCGGAACGACGTGGGCGCGTTCGCCGCCTCGCACACCGGCGCGCTCGCGACCTCGTGGCGGGTCACCCGGGCGGCGCTCGCCCAGGCTGGCGCGGTTCTCGTCGACGACGAACGGGAACTCGCCGACGCCGTAGGGGCACTCTCGCTGGCCCGGCTGCGCCCGGCGGCCCACCCGAGAGTAGGCGTCGTGACCGCGCAGGCCGGACCCGGGCTCCTGCTCCTGGACGACCTGCGCGGCCGGGGAGCCCGCGTGCCCGAGCTCACCGAGTCCTCCCGTAACGCGCTCGCCGACCTGCTGCCCCCGATGACCTATCAGCGCAATCCGGTGGACACCGGCCGTCCCGGGCCCGCCTTCGCGGGCGTGCTCAACGTGGTCGCCGCCGACCCCGCGGTGGATCTGGTGACCGGGTACGCCCTGCACGAGCCCGACGCGTTCGACCTCGTCGCGGCTGTGGACGCCTTCCTCGCCTCGGCGCCCGGCACTCCCCTGCTGCTCGGCGTCGGCGGCGCGGGCGAGGCCGTACGGCAGACGCGCCGGGCGCTCCTCGACCGCGGGGTGCCCGTCGCCGCCGAGCCCCGTAGCCTGGCCGCCATGACGGCGGCGCTGCTCACCGACGCCCAGGCCCGCTCCCGCCGGACGGGTATCGGGGCACCGGCCCGTACGGCCGTCCCGGACCCGGGCCCGGGCCCATGGGATGAGCACCGGGCCAAGGCCCTGCTGGAGGAGCTGGGCGTGCCGACGATGCCCCGGCGGGCCTGCGCCGACAGGGCCGCCGCCCACCAGGCGCTCGCCGACCTGCCGGGACCGGTCGCGGTCAAGCTGCTCGACGCGGCCGTCCTGCACAAGACCGAGATCGGCGGGGTCTTCCTCGGCGTCGCCACTCCCGGCGGCCTCGATACGGCCCTCGACGCGCTCGAAGCGGTGGGCGCCCGCCGCTTCCTCGTGGAGTCGATGGCGCCGCCGGGCGTCGATCTGGTCGTCGGGGCCCGGCGGGACCCGGTGTTCGGCCCGGTCATCCTCGCCGGGCTCGGCGGCACCACCGCGGAGGCGTACGCCGACGTCGCCGTCAGGCTCGCCCCGCTGAGCCACGCGGAAGCCGCCGCGATGCCCGCCGAGCTGGCCGGGCACGCGCTGCTGGACGGCTGGCGCGGCGGACCCGCCCTGGATCGTCACGCGCTGGCCCGCGTGGTGGTGGCCCTGGGCGACCTGCTGGCCGCACACTCCTGGATCGCCGACATCGAGATCAATCCACTTCGGCTGACCGCGCAAGGCCTGATCGCCCTGGATGCCGTGTGCGTCGCCACCGACCCGGAGGTGCCCGATGGCCGCACCCATCAGTGACGGCACGGTGCCGTGGCCCGAGGCCGACGCCCAGCGCTACGCGGCGGCCGGATATTGGGCGGGCCGGCCGCTCGGCGACCTGCTGCGCGAGCGCGCGGACCGCAGTCCCGAGGCGATCGCGCTGGTCGACGGCGAGGTCCGGCTGACCTACGCCGAGCTGGCCGATCGCGGCGACGCCGCGGCCGTACGGCTGCGGGGGCTCGGCCTCGCCGCCGGTGACCGGATCGTCGTCCAGCTCGGCAACGGCTGGGAGTTCACCGTGCTCACCTGGGCCTGCCTGCGCGCCGGGATCGTGCCGGTGATGGCGCTGCCCGCGCACCGCCGCGCGGAGCTGGCATACCTCGCCGCCCACTCCGAGGCCGCCGCGATCGCCGTCCCCGACGTGCTGCGCGGCTTCGACCACCAGGCGCTCGCCCACGAACTGGGCGAGCAGGTCGCAGGCCCGTGGCATGTCCTCGTGGCCGGCGAGGATATCGCGCCCTCAAGCATCGACCTGCGGGCGCTCTGCGCCCCCGGCGCCCGCGAAGAACCGAAGCCGCCGAGCAGCCGCGACGTCGCGGTCTTCCTGCTGTCCGGTGGCACGACCGGGCTGCCGAAGCTCATCGCCCGCACGCACGACGACTATGCCTACAACGCGCGGGCCAGCGCGGAGGTCAGCGGTGTCGACGAGGGCACCGTCTACCTCGTGAGCCTGCCCGCAGGGCACAACTTCCCGCTGGCATGCCCCGGCATCCTCGGCACCCTGCTGGCCGGCGGCCGGATCGTGATGCTGCCCTCTCCCGAGCCGGTACGCGCGTTCGCCACGATCGAGGCTGAGCAGGTGACCCACACCGCCGTCGTCCCCGCCGTCGCGGGCCGCTGGCTGGAGCACGCGGCCCGGAGCGGCGCGGGTCCGCTGGCCGGCCTGCGGGTGCTCCAGGTCGGCGGGGCCCGGCTGGCCGACGAGCTCGCCCGCCGGATCGGCCCGGTGCTCGGCGCCAGGCTGCAGCAGGTGTTCGGCATGGCCGAGGGGCTGCTGAACTACACCCGTCTCGACGATCCCGACGAGGTCGTCCACACCACCCAGGGCCGCCCGTTGTGCCCGGATGATGAGGTACGGCTGGTCGACGCGTTCGACCAGGACGTGCCCGACGGGCAGCCCGGCTCCCTGCTCACGCGCGGTCCGTACACTCCGCGTGGCTACTACAAGGCGCCCGAGCACAACGCCCGTGCGTTCACCGCCGATGGCTGGTACCGCAGCGGCGACATCTGCCGCCGCACCCCCGCGGGCAACCTCGTGGTCGAGGGCCGGGACAAAGACATGATCAACCGCGGTGGGGAGAAGATCTCCGCCGAGGAGGTCGAGAACCTGGTCTACCAGTGGACGGACGCGGCGCAGGTGGCGGCCGTGGCCATGCCCGACGCCGAGATGGGGGAACGCGTCTGCGTCTATGTGGTCATGCGGGCCGGAGAGCCGACCCTCGACGAGGTGCGGGCCGCGCTCGATGCCGCAGGCGTCGCCCGCTTCAAGCTCCCCGAACACCTGGTCCTGGTCGACGAGCTGCCCACCACCAAGGTCGGCAAGATCGACAAGAAGGCGCTGCGCGCCGACATCGCCACTCGCCTCGTCGGTGGTGTCACGTAAGCGGAACCGCCGGGCTCGGTGCCGGCCGCGGTCAGCGGTCCCGCACCGCTGTGACCCGGGCGAGCACGCCGCCCTTGGGTGACATGGCGGTGAACCCGGTCGGCTCCACCGTCGTCGACAGCAGGTCGAGCTCGGTGCGCTGCAGCAGCCGCGCGAGCGTGGCGGTGATCTCCGGCCGGGCCAGGTTCGCCCCGAGGCAGCGTCGCGCGCCGACACCGAAGGGCAGGTACTCGTAGTTCGACGGGCGGCGGTGGCCCGGTCGGTCGCGGTCCCATCGTTCCGGCCAGAACCGATCGGCGTCGGGCCACAGGCGCGGCAGCCGATGGGTGACGTACTGGCTGAACACCACCAGCTCTCCGGCGCGGACCCGGTGCCCGGCGAAGGTGAACGGCTCGGCGACCTGCCGGGCTCCCGCCATCGCCGGCGGATAGAGCCGCAGCACCTCCGACGTCACCCAGTCGAGGTACGTCAGGTGCCGGAGGTCGGCCAAGGTGGGCGGTTCGTCCCCGAGCTTCGTCCGGACCTCGTCGCGGGCACGCCGCAGCGCCTCGCGGTCGGACCAGAGGGCGTGGACGGCCCAGGCCAGGGCCGCACTCGTCGTGTCGTAGCTTGCGACGATCAGGCTGACGACCATGTCGCGCAGCTCACGGTCGCTCATCTCCCCGCTGTCCAGCAGCAGCCCCAAGATGTCGTCGCCGTACGAGCCGACCTTCTCGCCGTGTGCCCTGACCGCGACGGCGGTCTCCGGCGAACGCCCGCCCGAGACCGGGCATCGTGCCCCGTCCACGCCTCCGGAGTCATCGCCCGGCGCACCCGCGTCCGCGCGGGCGGCGGCCCGCCGGCGCGTGATCTCTGAGTGGACCCGCCGGTCGATCCGGGCGATGGCCGCCTCCGCTCGGCGCCACACCGGATTCGGCACCCGTTGGAGGATCTGCTGCTTGGGCAGTGAGTGGTTCATCGTGCGCAGCACGGTCTCCAGGTCGGCGCCGAGCTCGCTCGCCTGGGCGGCCAGGCTCGGCCCGAAGAAGCCGCGGATGGTGGATGCGCGCACGGTCGTGCGGAAGTCGGCGTACAGGTTGACCGGGCGGCCTGGCCGCCAACCGTTGATGAGCTCGTCGATGTTCTGGAGGAGAACGGCCAGGTAATGGTCGATGCGGGTGCGCTGGAACGCGGGCACCACCAGCTCGCGGCGCCGGTCGTGCCCTGTACCGTCGCTCACCAGCAGCGCCGTCTCGCCGGCCAAGGGGATGAGCGTCTCGAATCCTCCTCGCCAGCGGAACAGCCGCGGGTTGCGGAATATGAATTCGTTCGCCTCCGGCCCGAACATGAAAGTCACTCGCGTCGGCCCGGCCCCGAACGTGCACACGGGGCCGGCCATCTCGTTCAGGCGGGTCATCGCGACCGCCATTCTCCGATCGAATTCGATTGCCATTCGAATGGAACGCCACGGCGACAGAGTCACGACCTACCTCCAGCTACGAATTCAGACACGCGGATTGTCACTCAGATAATCACGACGGTCAACGCAATATTTATGTCACCCTCTCCGTGAGTACAATAAGGTATTTTGAAATGTTAAGATCGCGCGCGAATAACAATTAATCATTCGCCTATCAAGGTGACAATTATCACGTTGTAAATAATCTTGAAAATTTGCCCGTTCACGCAAACAATCCGCTCATCTCCGCCATTCGGTGTGCGCTTCGGCGGCACAGGTCGGCGGCCCGATCACCTGGAGGCACCAATTGGACACGTCACTGGACAACTCACCGGACACGGCATCGGACCCGGCACTGAGGACGACAGCGGACGCGAAACCGGAAAGGACGCCGGGTCCGGCGGACCCCAACTTGGTCGGCGGTTCGCCGCCCGCGCGCGACCCCGTCCGTGGTCGGGTACAGGCGCTCCTCGAGACCACCCCCCATCGGGTCGTCGCGGAGTTCGCCGGAGAGTCCCGCCTGGCGGCGGACCTCGCCGAATGCGTCACGGAGCTTGGCCGCGTCGTCCCGGACGACCTCCCCGTCATCTCGGCGGCGACGCGGGAGATCCTCGGCGGTGGCAAGCGCCTGCGTCCGCTGCTCGTGCTGACGACCGCCTACTGCGGGCCGGCCGATCGAGAACGCTCCATCGGGGCGGCCGTCGCCGTGGAGCTCCTGCATGTGGCGAGCCTCGTCCACGACGACGTGATGGATGAGGCCCCGCGCCGGCACGGCGTCGCGAGCGCCAACGCACGGACCGGCAACATCCGCGCGATCCTCGCGGGTGACTACCTCCTCGCCCAGGCGCTGGCCACCGCCGGCTGGGCCGTGCCGAGTGCCTCTTGGCGGCCGAGACGTTCGCCCGCCTTTGCGAGGGACAGGCGCACGAGTCGGCGGCGCTGTTCGACGTCGCCCGGCAGGAGAGCGCCTACCACACGGCGATCGGCGGAAAGACCGGCGCCCTGTTCGCCGCCTCCTGCCGGCTCGGTGCCATGGCCGCGGGCCTCGGGGCCGAGGCGACGGCCGCGCTGGGCGACTTCGGCCTGCACCTGGGCGTCGCCTATCAGCTCGTCGACGACCTTCTCGACCTCACCTCCTCGTCCGGCGTCCTCGGCAAACCGGCCGGCCACGACGTGCTCGAAGGCGTCTACACGCTGCCCGTCCTGCACACGCTGCGGGCGCACCCGCCGGTGGCCGACCTGCTGCGCCGCGCCCGTACGGGTTTGGACGGGGCCGAAGAGGCCGCACGGGAGGTCGCCGACGTCGTACGGGACAGCGGAGGCCTGACGGTCACCCGCCGCGCCGCCGAACACCGGACGGCGCTGGCCGTCGGGGCGCTCTCCGGTGCGGCCGGGGAGATCGACGCGACCGGGATCGCCATGCTCACCGAGCTGGTCGCCGCACTCGTCGGCCGCGGGCGATGAGGAGGCCCCATGTCCACCTCTCCCCTCTCCGCCGACCTCGGCGCGGCGGCTTTCCGCTCACTGCCGCCTGACGCGCAGGCTCAGGCCGTACGCGGTGGTCGCACGCGGGCACGACCGGGTGAGGCCCTGCGCCTGCTGATCATGCTCGGCCGCCCACGGACGTGCGTTCCCGGCCTGCTCGCCTACGGGCTGGGCCTCGGATACGTCGGTGCGCCCTCAGCGCCGCGCACTGTGCTGGGGGCGGTCCTCGCCTTCCTCGTCGGCTTCTCGGCCAACCTCCACAACACCTACACCGACGTCGAGGAGGACTGCCGGAACCTGCCGGGGCGGATGTGGCTGCTGTACCGGTTCGGCCGGCGCCGTCTCGGCGCGGTCCTCGTGGCGACCGACGTGTTCATGGCGGCGGCCGCGCTGGTGTACGGCACGGGATTCTTCGTGTTCGTCCTGATCGGGCTGGCCGGGCTGCACCAGTACTCCTTCGGCCCGCTGCGAATGAAGGCCCGTCCGATCCTGGGGCTGTACGTCTTCGCCCAAGCCGTGGTCGGCCCCTTCCTCATCGGCTGGTTCGGCGCCATGAGCGACGTACGGGCGCCCGACGGACCGATCTGGGCGATGCTCGCCTTCCTGTTCCTCTGGTTCGTGGCCAAGGGATTCTTCAAGAACGTCCCTGACTACGACGGTGACCGCGCCGTCGGACTGCGCACGTCGGCCACGCTGTTCCCCAGCCGGGCCGCCGCCGCGCGGGCCGCCGCGGCCGTCACCGTCCTCGCCTACCTGGCGATGCCGCTGCTCGTGCCGGCCGGTGCGAGCCCGCGCCGGGTCCTGTTCGCCACGCCGCTGACGCTCGTCGCCGCGGTCCAGGCCCGCCGGCTCGTCCGGGCCTCCGACGGCGCGGCCGCCAATGACGTGCTGCGGACCGACATGGTCCTGTCGAGCGTGTTCCTGGCCGCCGTACTGCTCCTACAGGATCCGACCTGGACGAGTGGGGCCCTGGTGGCGGCGGGCCTGGCCGCGATCGTCGGCTCCGACCTGCTGGCCATGGACTCTCGCCGTCCGGCCGACTCCACCGCCCCGCCCATCGCGGTCACCACCCCCGCGCGGAGGCCACCCGCCGACGACGCCCCTACGCCCACGGCACTCGGAGCACCGCCGGTCCCGGCGTCCAGGCCGCCCGCCGACGACAGCCCTGCGCCCACGGCACCCGGAGCACCGCCGGTTTCCGTTCCGCCGGCGGACGGGCCCGAACCGCCGCGCGGTACGAGCCGTCCGGCCACCCCGCAGGCGCTGTTCGACCGGGTCGCTCGACGCTACGACCTGCTGAACTCGCTGCTCAGCGCCGGCTCGGACCGCCGTTGGCGGCGTAAGACGGCGCGTGTGCTGGGCGCCGGACCCGGCGACCGGGTCCTCGACGTGGCGACCGGCACCGCGAGCCTCGCCATCGCCGTCGCGGAGGCGGCGCCCGGTGCCGAGGTGATCGGCTGTGACCTGAATGCCGCGATGCTCGCGGTCGGGGCCGAACGCGTCCTGCGTCGCGGCCTGGCGGACCGTGTCGCGCTGTTGCGGGCGCCGGGAGAGACCCTTCCGTTCGAGACGGCGTCCTTCGACGCCGTATGCATCGCGTTCGCCATCGACGACATGGCCGACCGGCGACGCTGTGCCGCCGAGATGGCGCGCGTCCTGCGCCCGGGCGGCCGCCTGGTGCTCCTCGAACTGGGAGTGCCGGAACGCCCGGCACTGCGGTCGGCGTACCTGGCCGGCCTCGGCGTGATGAGCCTCGTGGCGCGGCTGCGCGGGATGGACGGCTACGGGCACCTCCGCGAGGAGATCGCCGGCTACCGGGGGGCCGAGGCCGTCCGCGCGCTGTTGCTCGACGTGGGATTCGAAGGCTACGCCCGTACCCCGCTGACCGGGGGGATCGCCGTGTTGCACGTCGCGACCGCCCCTGCCGCCGGAGAGGAGTGAAACGTGCAGGCCAACCGACACGTTTACGCCGACCTGCTCGGTCGGCGGCGGTTCGCCGACGCGGCCGTGTCCGCGCTTGCCGAGGCGGGCGTCCGCGCCCTGTTCGGGATGCCCGCCGAGTCGCTGAACGCCCTCATCGACGCCGTGCGCCGCGACGGGCGGATCCAGCTGGTGGGCGTACGGCACGAGGGCGCGGGTGCGCTGATGGCCGCGACGTACGGCAAGCTGACCGGCGTCCCGGGCGTGTGCATGGGAACCGCGGGCCCGGGCGCGACCCACCTGCCCTTGGGCGTCTACGAGGCGCGGGCCGACCGCGCGCCGTTGCTCGCCCTGTCGGGGCAGGTCCCGGTCGAGCACGTCGGCCTCGACTCCTTCCAGGAGATCGACCCGGTCGCGCTGATGACCGGGGTGACCGCGTACAACCGGCACATCGGCTCGCCGCGCCAGCTCGGCGTGCTCTACCGGGCGCTCGCCGAGGCCGGGCTACGGCGAGCACCGGCGCACGTCGCCTGCTCGTCCGACGTCTTCGCCGCCTCGGTCGGCGGGTCCGGCTTCGTTCCGCGCGCCGGACGGCCCTCGGCCGGGACGACGGCGGACAAGACGACACTGACCGAGGCCGCGGAGCTGATCGCCGCGCCCGGCACGGTGGTGCTGGTCGGCGCGATCCCGGATCGGCTCGCGGCGTCGATCGAGAATCTGGCCGAGCGGGCCGGCACACCGGTGCTGGTGCTCGCCGAAGGGCACCGGTACCTCGGCGCGGTCCCCGGAGGACGAGGGGTCGCGATCCTCGGCAGTCGCGCGGACGCATGCGCGGACCTGCTGTCCCGGTGCGCGCGGCTGGTGGTCGTCGGTCCGGCCAGTGCCTCGGTCGACGCGCTGGCGGGTGGCCTCCCGGTGATCCAGATCGCGGACGGGGTCGAGGGCGCGCACCCGAACCCGGCCGGCTGGCTCCGGCTGCTGGGCGAACCCGCGGCCGTCCTGGAACGCCTCGCCGACCTCGTGGAACGCCGCGCGGACGGCGAACTGTCCGCGGCGGTCGACGAGCTCCGCGGGACCGCGGCGTCCGGCGCGCTGTGGGCCGCGCTGGACGGCGTCCTGCCCCACGATGCGACGCTCGCGGTCGAGTGCGGGGACCTGGTGGACGGCGCGCTGAGCGCGCTCCCGTTCCGCGACCGGTCGATGACCTCCTCGTACGGGCTGGGCGTGAGCGGGAGCGCGGTCCCCGCCGCGATCGGCGCCTGGTTCGCCCGGCCGGGTCACCCCATCGTCGCCGTGACGACGGATCGCGGGATCGAGGACTTCGCGGCCGAGCTCCTGACCATGCGGCGCTACCGCGTGCCGGTGACCGTCATCGCGGTGGAGGAGACCGGGCACGCCGACACTCGGCGGCTGGCGGCCGCGAGCGGCCTCACGGCGTATCGGGTGGAGGACGCCCGGCGCCTCGGCGAGAGCGTGGCGGCCGCCCTCGACGAGGACGGCCCCACCCTGGTCGCCGTACCCTCGGTCCTGTCGCGACCCGCTCGCGTCACCGCCGGCCGGGCCGCGACACCGACCGGGGCCGCCGCGATGACGACGGCCGCCGAGACCGGCCCGGACCCGGTCGCCCCCACCCGGCCCGCCGGGCCGGACGTACGGCCCACCGCCCGGCCGCGGACGCAGCCGACCGGCCGGGAGACGCCGGACGCCGCTGCGGCGGGCACCGTCGGCGCGGCGCTGGGCGCACTCCTCGCGGAGATCGGGGTGGCCGCGGCCTATGTCCGGCCCTGTGCGGAGGCCGCGTCGCCGGCCGAGGTGTGCCGCGCGGCCGGGATCACGGTGAACGACGTGCGCCATCCGGAGTCCGCGGCGATGACCGCGTCGGCCGTCGCCAAGCACAGCGGGCGTCCCGCGGTCTGTGTCGCCGCCGGGGACGCCGACGTGATCCTGCAGCTCAACGGCGTATTCGACGCACTGTTCGACCACGCGGCGGTCGTCGTCCTGGGATCGGCGTGCCGCGTGGTCGACGGGACGGAGCTGTTCGCGGGCATCGCCCGGACCGTCCGCCTGGACGGTTCTCCCGGCTCGTGGGGGCGGGTCTCCCGGGCGCTGCGGGCCCTCGCCCGGGAGCCCGGCGTCGTCTACGTCGACGTCGATCCCGGCGCGTTGACCATTCCGGTCGAGGACGCCGGGCCGACCGCGATCGGCGCCCAGCCGACCGTCGTGCTGCCCGCCGAAGCGGACCTCGACCGCGCCGTGGACCGGCTGACCGCGGCCCGCCGGCCGGTCCTGCTGGTCGGCCGCGGCGGGCGCGACGCGAGCACCGAGGTCACCGCGCTGGCCGTGGCGTTGCGGGCCCCGGTGGTGACGACGATGCCCGGTCGCGGCGTGGTTCCCGACGACCATGCTCTCTTCGCCGGAGCGGTGGGGTCGTCAGGGCACCAGTCCGCCACGGAGACCCTGGCGATGGCGGACGTCGTCCTGGCGTTCGGTATCTCACGCCGCGGCGCGTCGGCCTTCGACCTGCCGGGCGACTACACCCTCATCCAGGTCGACCGCGACCTCGGCCGGGCTCGCCAACGCGCCCCGCGCCGACCTGGCGCTGGCGGGTGCGGCGCGGGAGACGTCGCAGGCGCTGGCGGAACGGATCGGCGCGGTGTCCGCGCCGGACCCGGCGCGGGCGGCGTTCGTCCGCGACCGCCATGCGCGGTACCTCGCCACGCGGCGGCGCACGAGCCGGATCCCGACCCGGCCTGGCCGCCCGATCCGACCGTCCGCGCTGGCACTGGCGATGGCCGACGAACTGCCGGACGCGCTGGTCACCGTGGACGTCGGTCTCACCACTCTGTGGATCTACCGCTATCTCACCGGCCGGCAGGAGTTCGTCTGGACCAGCTCGTTCGCGACGATGGGCTTCGCGCTGCCCGCCGCGGCCGGGCTCGCCCCGCTGGCGGGCGGGCGACCGGTCGTCGCCGCGGTCGGCGACGGCGGGGTCGCGGTCACGCTGAGCGAACTGGGCGCGCTCCGCGACCTGGACCTGCCCGTGGTGGTCGTGGTCTTCGACAATGGCAAGCTCGGCGCGATCAAATTCGAGCAGGAGATCATGGGCTGGCCGGAATACGGGTCGGCCCTGCACAACGGCGATCTGGCCGAGATCGCCCGCGCGTACGGCGTGGCGGCCGAGCGCGTCACGTCCATGCCGGAGCTCCGTCGCGCGCTGCGGGTGGCCGCCCTCGTCCGGCGTCCCTTCCTCATCGACGTGGCGTGCGACGCCAACGAGATACCTTCGCCGGCCCAGGGCCGCCCGGCGGCGACCCAGGTCACCGGCTACCTCCTCGCCCTGGCCCGCGAGGGCCGCGCCGGCTTCGAGGCGGCGGCCCTGAGGACGGCCCCCTCACCTCCGGAAGGATCCGATCGTGATCGGTATCGTCATCCAGTCGTTCGCCGGCCTGCTGTGGACCGTGGCGTACATCCTGATCATCCGCGAGGGCGGCCGCAGCCGCGTGTACGGCATGCCGATCGTCGCGCTCAGCGCCAACCTGGCCTGGGAGTTCTTCTACACGTTCGTCGCGCTGCCGCCGCACCACGACCCGGTCAAGCTGGCCGCGCAGTTCGTCGTCAACTTCGTGTGGTTCGCCTTCGACCTCGTCATCCTCTGGCAGACGCTGCGGTACGGGCCGGCGCAGTTCTCGTGGCTGGTGTCCTGGTGTGGCCGGGCCGGCTTCTACGCGATGTTCGCGGCCTCGCTGGCCATCACCGGCGCCACCGTGGTCCTCCTGAACGAGGAGTTCCACGACGTGTACGGCGTGCGTGCCTCGTTCGTGCAGAACCTCGCCATGTCGGGCCTGTTCCTCGGCATGCTGAACGCCCGGCGCTCGCTCGCCGGCCAGTCGCTCGGCATCGCCCTGTCCAAGATGGGCGGCACGCTGCTCGCCGCGCTCGGAGTGCTGTTCTATCCCCCCGCGCCGGTGTACCGGCACTCCACACTGCTGCCGTTCCTCTATGTCGCCATCTTCGCGCTCGACCTGACCTACACCTGGATGGTCCGGCGCCTCGGCAGGACCCCGGCCACGGACGCCGCCGCCGGGACCACGGCGGCGCCCGTGGACACCGGAACCCCGCCGCTCCCCGCGAACGGCGCCCTCGAGCCGCCGCTCACCCCGCTCGGGCGCCGGGACCGCTCCCGATGACCCGGCCGTCCGATGAAACCGAGGCCGCCGGCCCCTGGCAGGTCGAGGTCGCCCCGCACTGCGTCGGCAGCGGGATGTGCGCCGGCACCGCGCCGGAGTACTTCCGGCTCCACGGCCCGCGATCGCGGCCCCTTCGCCCGCGCTCCGCGCCGGACCCGAAGCTCATCGCCATCGCCGAGTCATGTCCGGTGGAGGCGATCCGCATTAGCACGGCGGACGGCGTTGTGCTGGCCCCCGAAGACGACTGAACCGGAGAAAGGACAGGACATGACCGCACCGGACTACCCATTCGGCGACGGAACCCGGCTGGAGATGGAACCGGAGTACGGCCGCCTGCGGAAGACCGAACCGATCAGCAGGGTCCGGCTGCCGTACGGCGGCGACGCCTGGCTCGTCACGCGGTACGACGACGTCCGCCAAGTGCTGACCGACCAGCGGTTCAGCGCCCGCGCGATGACGTCGAGCCAGGACCCGCCCCGATTCACCCCGATGCCGCTGTTCCCGGCCGGGGTGATGAGCATGGACCCGCCCGAGCACACGCGCATCCGCAGCCTGGTGTCCAAGGCGTTCACGGCCCGGCGCGTCGAAGCGCTGCGGCCCCGGATCACTGCGATCGCGGACGACCTCGCCGATCGCCTGCTCGCGCAGGGACCGCCGGCGGATCTGGTGGCGCTGTTCGCCCTGCCGCTCCCGGTCACGGTCATCTGCGAGCTGCTCGGCGTCCCCTTCGAAGACCGAAATCGGTTCCGGGTGCTGTCGGACGCGCTGCTGTCCACGACCGCGCTCCCGATGGAGGAGATCGGGGCGGCGGTGGCGGAGCTCAACGAGTACCTCGCCGGCCTCATCGCGCTGCGGCGCGAGGCATCCCGGGACGATCTGCTCACCGCGCTCGTGCAGGCGCGGGACCAGGAGGACCGGCTCTCCGAGCAGGAACTCGTGGAGTTCAGCGTCGGGCTTCTGGTAACCGGCCACGAGACCGCGGCGACCCAGATCGCCGACTTCGCCTACGTCCTCGCCCGGCATCCGGACCAGCTCGCCGCGCTCCGCGCCGACCCGTCCCTGGTGCCGCAGGCGGTGGAGGAACTGCTCCGGCACACACCGCTCGGCGCGGTCAGCGGCATCCCCCGCATGGCGGTCGAGGACGTCAAGCTCGGCGACGTGCTGATCCGGGCGGGCGAGGCGGTGATCCCGTCCATCAATTCCGCCAACCACGACGAGGGGGTGTTCGACCACCCAGAGGCCCTCGACATCCGCCGAGAGGCGAATCCGCACATCGCGTTCGGCCACGGCGTGCACTTCTGTCTCGGCTCGCAGCTTGCCCGGGCCGAGCTGCAGGTCGCGCTGGAGACGCTGGTGACGCGCCTGCCCGGGCTGCGGATCGAGGTCGCGGACCAGGATCTCGCCTGGAAGACGGGCCTGCTGATCCGCGGCTTCCGGGAACTGCCCGTCTCCTGGTGATCGGGGGCGGCGGGGATTGATACGCTCGCGGCGGCATGAACTGACGCGAGGTGCCCCTACGAGGGGAGAATCGGGAAGCCGGTGAAATTCCGGCACGGGCCCGCCGCGGTAACCGGGGAGCCGCCGTCCACGCGCACACGCGCAGCCACTGGCCGCCAGGCCGGGAAGGCGGATGGTCAGGCATCGATCCGGAAGTCCGAAGACCGGCCTCGCTCCACCGGCCACCGCCAAGGTGGCCTGACGCAGCGGGAGCCTGCCCATGAACCCCGGCATCTACGACGTGGTCCACCGTCGCCGTGACGTGCGCGCCCAGTTCACCGGCGCGCCGATACCAGAAGACGTCATCCACCGGATCCTGACGGCCGCGCACGCCGCGCCCAGCGTCGGGCTCTCCCAACCCTGGGACTTCATCATCGTGGCGGACCCGGCCGTCCGGCACGCCTTCTACGACCACGTCCAGCACGAACGCGCCACGTTCACCGCCACCCTCACCACAGCCGCCGCCGACCGTTTCGCCCGGATAAAGATCGACGGTGTACTGGAGAGCAGCCTGTCGATCGTGGTCACCTACGATCCCGACCGAGGCAGCCCCGCGGTCTTGGGCCGACACGCCATCGCCGACGCGGGACTGTACTCGGTCTGCCTGGCCATCCAGAACCTCTGGCTGGCCGCCACCGCCGAAAACCTCGGCGTCGGCTGGGTCTCCTTCTACCGCGAACCGCATCTGCGTCAACTGCTCGGTATCCCGACCGGGATCCGGCCCGTCGCCTGGCTGTGTCTCGGGCCGGTCACCCACCTGGAACCCGTACCGGACCTCGAACAGCACGGCTGGCGCCACCGCCGCCCCCTGGAGACCACGATCCACCACGACCACTGGTGAGCCCCGCAGCGCGTCATCGTAGGTCCACGGCGACGACCCGGGATGGCCGCCGTACTCGTCGTCCCGGTCGGTCATGGTGTTCGACACCGAACCCACCGTCGTCAGCGGAGGCTACGACTCGGCCCGCGCGCTCGCGCCGCGCTGACCCCGACCTCATCCAGGTACAGCCCTCGCCCAACGGGTCCTTGCGGGAAAAGCTCTCGGCAGTATATGCACACGGCCATAGCCACAGTCTCTGGCGCATGGCCCTGGCACGTCCGGCTCCCCCAGCACCATCCGCCTGACATGCAGTATCCGGGCATGTGATCACTTGACTTTCCATTGGCTCGCTATAGCCTAGTGCACATAGATACCACGACTCATCTCACCAACACCGAGGCGATCGTCCTCGGCGTTCTGGCACGCCGACCCGCCTCCGGCTACGACCTGCGGGCGTGGCTCGAAAGGCATGGCATCTTCCTCGGCTACCGGGCCTCGTTGTCGCCGATCTACCGCACGCTGGCGAGGCTGGAGCAACAGGGCCATCTGCAGCACCGGCTCGAGGACCGTCCCGCCGGCCCGGACGCGAAGGTGTACCGGCTGACCGCGGTGGGACGGCGGGCCGTCGTGGCCTGGGCGCGTTCCCCGTTCACGCCGTCACCCCGGCCGATGGACCCGGACTTCACGATCCGGTTCGTCCTCGGCGGGCAGTTCGGCAAGGACATCGCCGTCGAGGTCCTGCGCACGGAGCTGGAGTACCGGCTGAAGCAGAAGACCGGACCGGACATGACGCCCGCGCCTGCCACCGGCCCGATCCCGGAGCTCGACCCGGATTGGTGTGCCGAAGTACAGACCCTGGCCCACGAGCGCGGGTACGCCTCGACGGCCGCCTACATCGCCTGGCTCGAGCTCACCCTCGCCCGTTTGGAGAGATGATGCGGATCATCTACGTCGACGTCGACACCCTTCGCGCCGACCACACCGGGCCCTACGGATACGCCCGGCCGACGACCCCGAACCTCGACCGGCTCGCGGAGCGCAGCGTCGTCTTCGACCACTACTACGCGTCGGACTCGCCCTGCCTCCCGTCGCGCACCGCGCTCACCAGCGGTCAGTTCGGCATCACCAACGGCGTGATCGGCCACTGGGGCGAATCGGCCCGGTTCCGGCTCGACACCGGGCACGGCGCGCCGGAGGAGCGCCCCCTCCTGGGGCAGCACCTACAGCGACACGGGCACTACCTGGCCGCGGTGTCGATGTTCGCCGAGCGGCACCGGGCGTACTTCTTCCTGGGCAACTTCCGTGAGTCGGTACGGGCCACCGACCGGCTCACGGACGAGACCGCGGAGGAGATCAACGAGGTGGCCTTCGACTGGCTGCGCCGGCACGGTCAGGACGAGGACTGGTACCTGCACCTGACGTACTGGGATCCGCACACGGACTACCTGCAGCCGGAGGAGTGGACGCGGAAGGCCGCCGAGTCCGGTCCGGCACCGGCGTGGCCGGACCAGGAGGCCATCGAGGCGCACCACGAGATCTATGGGCCACGGACGGCGCTGGACCTGCACTACGCGTTCGGGCCCCGGACGTCGCCGGTCCCACACAACATGCCGGACGCCATCAACGATCGCGCCGACTTCGAGCACCTCATCAACGGGTTCGACGGCGCGATCATGTATTGGGACCATCACTTCGGCAAGCTGCTGGAGCTGCTCCAGGAGCTGGGGATCGCCGACGAGACCGCGATCATCGTCAGCGCCGACCACGGTGAGTCTTTCGGTGAGCACGGGTCGTACGGTGAGCACGGCCTGGCCAGCGAAGAAGTCCACCGCCTGCCGCTGGTGTTCCACTGGCCCGGTGTGACCGACCACCTCCGTGACGACCAGCGCCGCAACGACGCGCTGCTCTACAACATCGACCTCGCGCCGACGCTCTGCGAGCTGCTCGGCATTCCCACCCCGGCCGGCTGGCAGGGCGAGTCGTTCGCCGATGCCGTCCGCGGCGAGGACCACGCGTCCCGCGACTATCTGGTGCTGGGCCACGGCGCGCACACCTACCAACGCTCGGTCCGCACCCGCGACCACCTCTACACGCGCACGTACCATCCCGGTGCCTTCATGGCCGAGTGGGAGCAGCTGTTCGACATCACCGAGGACCCGCACCAGACCCGCGACCTGTCGCCGTCGCACCCGGAGCTCGTCGACCACATGCGCAGCCTGCTGGCGGAGTGGTGGAACTTCTACGCCGCCGCCCGGTGCCCAGCCCGACCCGATGCTCACCACGCTCGAGAACGGACCGTCGCTGTACAACAACCCGGTCAGGTATGCCGAGCATCTGCGCCGGACCGGCCGGGAGCACCTCGCCAAGGACCTCGAAGACCGAATCGCCACCGCCGCCGGCACGGTTCCGGTGTCGTGGCACGCGAGCATGCCCGGTGATTATGGGATCGGACGCTTCGCCGCCCCAGGGCAGCGGCGACCGATCCATCCCGGACCGGGCCACGCTCAAGCGGACTGACCGCCGGAAACAGGGCACCCACCGACGTACGCCCGGGTGCCACGGCACAGTTCTCCACCACTCTGATGAGCCGCTCGCCTCCCCAGGTTGGCCGGGAAGCGCCGCTTTCTGGGATTTTGACGGCTAGGGTCGCTCTCGGGGACGGCCGCGGGGGCACGGGTGGGCAAAAGGAGAATGCGGTGACGGGGGACGAACCGCCGGCGGTAGCCGCCGCTGGAGATCTGAAGCGCGCGGACGACCGCCCGAGCGGGACCGGAATCCGGTTGCGGGCGGAGGCGAGCGGGAAGGCCCGGATCTACCAGGCCGGCCGCGACCTTTACGTGCGGGAGGCCGGACCGCCCGAGCTCCGTCCGGTCTCCGAGGTCGCCGCGCCCTCGCCGCTGATCAACATCCCGCGCCGCGACCGGTTCATCGGGCGTAAAGCCGAGCTCACCCGGCTTGAGGACCTGCCGTCGAATAAGGCGGCGATGGGCGTGCTGCACGGCCTCGGCGGCGTCGGTAAGTCCGCCCTCGCCGCGCACTACGCGACCTTGCCGGCCAGGACTGTCAACCCGGTGTGGTGGGTCACCGCCGACACCCCCGCCGGGTTAGAGTCCGGACTGGCCGAGCTGGCGGTCGCGCTGGAACCACAGCTGGATGAGGTGCTCTCGCCCAAAGCGCTGGCCCGGCGGGCCATAACGTGGCTGGGCGCGCATCCCGGCTGGCTGCTGGTGTTGGACGATGTCACCCATCCCTCGCACCTCGACCCGTTGCTGAAAAGCGTCCGCGAGGGTGGCACGATGATCGTGACGAGCCGGCTGGCGACCGGCTGGCAGCGCCTGACCCCGTACGTGATGCCGCTGGACGTCCTCGCCATGGACGAGGCGGTCGAGCTGCTCGCCGCGAGCGCGGGAACCGCCGACGCCGACGAGACGCGAGAGTTGTGCGCCGAGCTCGGCTGCCTCCCGCTGGCCGTGGAACAGGCAGGCGCCTACCTGGGGCAGATCGGCACCAGCCCGCGCGCCTACCTTGAACAGCTCACCCGCCATCCGGCCACGGTCTACCAGCAGACCGCCGAGACGACCCTGCCGCAGCGCAGCATCGCCCGGATCTGGCGAGTCACCCTGGACCACCTCGAAGCCACCGGGACCCCGGACGCAGGGGACCTGCTCCGGATTCTGGCCTGGTTCGGTTCCGAGGCGATCCCGCGTGACCTGCTGCAGCCACTGGCCGACGGTCCCGAGCTGAACCATGCGCTGGGCAGGCTGGCCGCCTACAGCCTCATCTCGCTGACGCCAGACGAGATCACCGTGCACCGGCTGGTCCAGGCGGTGGCCCGTACGGCCGACCCCGACGACCCGCACCGGCAGGCCGCCGACCTTGACGAGGCACGGGTGGACGCGACCCGGCTGCTGGGCTCGGCCATCTCCGATCCGCGGGAGGCGTCCGGCTGGCCACGCTGGCGGTCCGTACTCCCCCACATCGCGGCCCTGGCCGATCACATACAGGACACCGACGATTCGATCGAGCAGGCCTATCTGTTCAATGAAGCGGCGGTGTTCCTCCACCACCAGAGCGCTTACGCCGAGGCGGTCTCCTACTATCAGCGGGCCGTCGCCGCGTTCGCCCGCACGTGCGGGCCCGACTCTCCGGAGAACCTCGGCGCCCAGGGCAACCTCGCCGGGGCGTTGATGGAGACCGGCGATGTCACGGGGGCCATCAGCGTGTTCGAGCGGGCCTTGGCCGACTGCGAACGGGTCCTGGGCGTCGAGCACCGCACCACCCTGACCTTCCGCAACAATCTCGCCGCCTCCTACCGTGTGGCCGGCGACGCACGTCGGTCGGTCTCCCTGCACGAGACCAACCTCGCGGACGCGACGCGAATCCTCGGCGGAGACGACCCGGACACCGTCCTGTTCCAGACGACGCTCGCGAACGCCTATCGCGAGACCGGACAGATCCGCGCGGCGGTCGAATTGCACACCAGGGTTCTGGAGAACATCGAAAGGGAGCAGGGCCCGCTTCATCTGCACGCCTTGACCGCTCGCAACGACCTGGCCCGGGCGCTCGCCGAGGCCGGTGAGCCGGATGCGGCCATCGAGGTGCTCGAACGCGCACTGGAACTGCACACCGATGCGCTGGGAGAAGGACACCCGCAGACTCTTTCCTGCCGCAACGGCCTTGCCCTGGCCTATCAGGACGCCGGGAACTCCGGACGCGCCATCGAGTTGCATGAGCTGAACCTCGCCGCGCAGACCCGGATGCTCGGACCCCGCCACCTCCACACGCTCTCCACCCAGGGCAACCTCGCCGGCGCCCACCTCGCGGCGGGGAGAATCGACAAGGCCGCGGAACTCTTCGAGCGGACACTCGCCGAAGAACTGCAGGTCCTCGACGACGACCACCCGAACGTGCTCTCAATCCGGAACAGTCTCGCCGTGGCCTACCGGACCATGGGCGACCCCCAGCGAGCCATCACGCTGTTCGAGCGGAATCTGGCGGTGCAGCTCCGCGTCCACGGAGAGAACGACCCGCGCACCCTGGCGACACGTGTTCATCTGGCGGTCGCCGTCGCCGACACCGATGACATACGGTCGGCGATCCGATCGCTGAAGGGCGCCCTGGACGACTACCGGCGGATCCTGGGAGATGATCACCCGCAGGTGCTCGGCACCCGCGACGACCTCGCAGTCGTCTACGAGAAGGCAGGCGACTCACGCCGAGCGATCAGAATGTACGAACAGAACCTGAAAATCTGCCTTGGCGCATTCGGCCAGGATCACCTCCAGACCATTCGCGCAGCGGTTCACGCCGGCACGGCCCACGCCAACGCAGGCGACCCGCACACCGCGGTCCGGCGATACGAACACGCGGCGGCGAGCGCGGAGCGTACGTACGGGGCCGGCCACCCGACCACGCTGGCGATACGCGGAAGACTCGCCGAAGCCCTGCGGGCGTCCGGGACCCCGCTCGCGGCCATGCCCGTCTACGAGCACCTGGTCTCCGCCCACGCACAGGCGCTCGGCGCCGATCACGAACAGACCCTGCTCGCCCGGGACGGTCTGGCCCTCGCGCACCTTGAGGCAGGCGATCCGCGGGCCGCGGTGGATCTCCTCAGGCCGCTGGCGGAGACCATGGTCAGGGTGTTCGGCGCGGACCACCTCAGCACGTTGGCGACCAGACACCACCTGGCAGTGGCCTACTACAAACTCGGCAACACGCGGCGAGCCGCACGCCTCCTGAACGAGGTCGCCGCCGATTGCGAACGGGCGCTGGGCCCAGATCACCCGCAGACACTCGCGGCTCGAACCAACGGCACGCGGGTCAACAAGGCCACAACGGCGTAACCCGGCTACGCGTCCGTGGCCACCTACGGCCACCGTCGTTGACCATCTGCGACCGGTACGCGACCTTCGGTCACCGGCCCTGCCCGCCGTCTACCACCGGTTTTCACCGTCCACCGGCAGCCGGCCGCCGTGCCGCCGGGTGACCCGAGCCACGGGTTCTGCCCGCCCGACTCTCCGCCCGCTCTTTTCATTGGATGCGGCCGCCGCTACAGTTGCTAAAAGTAGTGACATGAGCACTCAAAGTAAGGAATGTTCATGACGGGGAAGGGCAAAGAACAGGCCCGGTTGGGCGAGGCGCTCGTCTACGCGGCCGCGGGGCTCGCCGACCTGGGCATCAGCCGGGTCCGGGAGTTGTCACGGCGATCAGATCTGGGCGACCAGGCCAGGGAGGGATGCCGGGAGCTGGTCGCCCGCGGAGAGTTGTCGCTCAACCGGCTCAGGCACCTCGCGAACGCGCCAGAGCCCTATTTCGAAACGCTGGCCCGGCGGGCCGCCGACCGGGCCGATCGCGACCATGCATGACCATGAGCTCTTCAAGGCCCGGGTCGACCGGATCCTGGAGACCGTCGTCGAGCAGGAGATCGCCGAGCTGATCGCGATCGACGAGGTGCTGGCCCCGGTGGCGGAGCAGGTCCGGTCGGCCGTGATGCGCGGCAAACGGCTGCGGGCCGCGTTCTGCTACTGGGGATGGCGAGCGGCCGGCCAGCCGGACCGGGATGCGGCCGTCAAGCTGGCCGCGGTCATGGAGCTCGTGCACGCTGCGGCGCTCGTGCACGACGACGTCATCGACGACAGCCCCACCCGTCGCGGCATCCCTTCGGTGCACGTCGCACTGCGCTCGGTGGCCTGGCCCGATTGGCGCGGGTCCGACGAGTCCCGCCAAGGGGCCGCGCTCGCGATCATGGTCGGCGACCTGCTCATCGCCATGGCCGGGCACCTGTTCGCCGACTGCGGCCTGCCCGCCGGCTACCTGAGGCAGGCGCGACCGCTGTGGTCGGCGCTCACCCGAGAGCTGATGGCGGGCGAATGCCTGGAGATCCTGGTCACCGGGGAACGCCCCCGGCTCGAGCGGTCGATGAAGATCAACCGGTTGAAGACCGCCAAATACACCGTCGAGCGCCCGCTCCAGATCGGCGGCGTCGTCGCCGGGGCGCCCGACTCGGTCCTGGGGGCCTTCACCGCGTACGGCGTGCCGCTCGGCGAGGCGTACCAACTGCGCGATGACCTGCTCGGGGTGTTCGGCGACCCGCGGACGACCGGCAAGTCCAACCTCGACGACCTGCGTGGCCACAAGCCCACCGCCATGCTGGCGCTGGTCCTGGACGAGGCCGACCCGGAGACCCGCCGGGCGCTGGGCAGCCTGCTGGGCCGTCGTGATCTCGGCGAGCAAGATCTGCAGACCATCCGGGAGATCATCGACAGCACCGGAGTGCCGAGCCGTATCGAGTCGATGATCAAAGGACGGACCGCCGCCGCGCTGGACGCGATCCATCGCGCGAGGCTGCCTTCCGACGCCACCCTCGCGCTGACCGATCTGGCCGACGCGCTGCTCGACCGAGCCGCCTGACCAGCCACCACGCACCGGGAAAGGGCCGAACCGCCATGTACACCGACCAGACCATGGATCTGCTGCGCAGCCAGGGCGACCCTCTCGCCGACGCAACCGTCGAGACGCTGTTCGAACGCGGCGAGGTCGAGAAGTTCAACACCCTGATGCGCTGGTTCACCACGTCCGGCCATGAACTGCCGGACGGCATACCGGAAGCGGCACGCCAATACCTGCAGGAGACCGCCGAGCCGCCCGCGTGGATCGACTGGGAGATCATGGAACGGGCCCGGCTGTTCTTCATCGACAACAACGTCCATATCTCCACGGCGCTGGCGTTCGCCTCGATGCCGCTGTCGTACGCGGTCCCGCACGTGGCGAAGCTGCTGAGCGCCACCCACAGCCTGGAATACCCCGCCCGACGGATGTCCGAGACCGGGCAGTTCGTGGTTTACCTGATGCGGTCCGACGCTTTCGAGTCCGGAAGCCGCTTCATCCCCGCCGTCCAGAAGGTACGGCTGCTGCACGCATCGGTGCGCTACCACCTGCGCCGGAAAGGTCTGTGGAACGAGGCGGTCCACGGGGTGCCCGCGTGTCAGGAGGACATGATCGGCGGGCAGATGTGCTTCTCGATCTACGTCCTGGACGCCCTGCACCGGCTGGGCATCCACTTCAGTGAGGACGACGCCGAGGCCTACTACTACGCCTGGCGTGTCGTGGGCGCGATGCTCGGCTGTGACCCTGAGCAGAGCCCACCCGACCTCACGGCCGCCCGCGAATGGTCGGACCTCTACATGCTCCGCAGCCTGGGCCCGTCCGACGAGGGCGTCAAGCTGACCGAACAGCTGATCAGACTGTACGAGGGGGTCGTCCCGGGTACCTTCTTCGACCCGGTCGTCGCCGCCCTCATCCGCTTCCTGGTCGGCGACACCATCGCCGACTGGCTTCAGGTTCCCGCCTCTGGTGCTTGGGACCGGGTGGCACGGACCTCTCCGGTGATGTTCGACTTCCTCGAACGCATCGAGGACAGCGGTCCCTGGGGCGAGTGGGTCGCCGACAAAGTCGGAGCCGTCGTCGCCAACCTGGAGCTCAGCTCCCTCACCCGCGGTCGCGTCATGCACTACGCCATCCCCCCGCAGTTGAAGAAGGACTACGGAGTCAGGACGCCCCGCCGCCAAAGGTGGCAGCCTCCGCCGCCTTCCGCGCACATCACCCGAAGGTCGGTGGGCAGTCTGGGCGCCGTCTGAGGACGGCGCCTGTTTCCCGAAACCCGTGCGGTTGGGCCTTCCCATACCGCCCAGCCGGCCCCTCGCCGCCCCGAAGGCAGTGCGGCGAGGGGCACGGTGCGGGTTCAGTACAGGTGGACCGGGAGCGAGGCGGGGCCGCTCGTGGTGAACGAGGTGTACCTCACCTCGGACCGGTCGACCGCCATGCGTAGCTTCGGGAAGCGCCGGTACAGCGCGGACAGGCCGATCCTGCCTTCCAGGCGGGCGAGCGGCGCGCCGACACAGAAGTGCGGCCCGTGCCCGAAGGCCAGGTGGGCCCGCTGGGTGCGGGTGATGTCGAACCGGTCGGCGTCGGCGCCGTGCTGGGCCGAGTCGGTCCCTGACAGGGACAGCAGCAACGGGGCGCCGGCGGGCAGGTCCACGCCGGCCAGCGTGGTGTCCTGGGTGGTGAACCGGAAGACGGCCATCGGCACGGAGGGGTAGCAGCGCAGTGTCTCCTCGACCACCTGTTCCCACAGGCCGTCCCGGATGGCGAGGTCGCGCTGGTCGGGGTGCGCTGACAGGCCCACGACGGCGTTGTCGAGCAGGTGCATCGTGGTCTCGTGCCCGGCGATCACGAACAGGAAGAGCATGCCGGCGAGTTCGTCGTCGGAGAGGGTGACCTCGCCGTCCTGCTGCACCTTGATCAGCATTGAGGTGAGGTCGTCCCGCAGGTCGGCGCGCCGGCGTTCGGCGAACCGGGCGAGGTAGCCGACCATCGCGAACTGCGCCTCGACCGACTGGTCGCCGGCGCTGATCACCGATTGGGTCCAGTCCCGCAGCGGTGCCCGGTCCTCCTCCGGGATGCCGAACAACTCGCAGATCACCTTGATCGGCAGGGCCTCGCCGAAGGCCGGGACCAGGTCCACGCCGTCACCGGCCGCGGCCAGATCGTCGAGGAGCTCGGCGGTGATCTCCTCGATGCGGGGGGCCAGAGCCGCCACCCTGGAGGGAGTGAACGCCTTGTTCACCATCGTGCGCAGCCGCCGGTGGTCCAGGCCGTCCGCGGTCGCCATGTGGTCGGCCTCGATGAACGGCCGGAACGGCCAGTCCGCCGGGATGCTGCCGTCGTGCAGCGCGGGCCAGTTGCGGGCGTGGCGCGCGTACGCCTTGTCGTTGGCCAGGACCTCGTGCGCCGCGGCGTGCGTGGTCACCGCCCACGCGCAGACTCCGCCGGCGAGCTCGATCGGCACGACCGGCCCGATGTCACGGAGCCGCGCCTGAGTGTCGTAGATGTGCTCTGTCGGTACCGGGACCGGCTGCGGAGCCACCTGTTCCTCCAGGGGGAAGGCATGGAACGTTCCGACCTCACGGTCCGATCATCGTTGATAAATGCCTGGAATGCGAGGCTTCTACCGATTCCGCGACATAGCCGCGTCTCCGCCGACGACATCCGCGCGATGGACACGGTCGTGGCGGTGGATCCGTTGACAGCGACGGCGGCGCTCCTAGCCTTCGACTTCCAGTCCGACCTGCACGTCATCGACGCCGCTCCAGGCGTCATGCCCTTCGCGTCCGGGTTCACCCTCGGGCACGAGGCCGCCGGCCGGGTCGCGGCCGTGGGAGCGGCCGTCACCGGAATCGCCGTCGGCGATGCCGTGGTGGTGTACGGACCATGGGGGTGCGGGCGCTGCCGACGCTGCTCGGCGGGCCGGGAGAACTACTGCGACCGGCGAGCGACGCTGACCTGGGCCGGGATGGGACTCGGTCGTGATGGAGGGATGGCCGACTACGTCCTCGTGCCGTCCGCCCGCCACCTCGAGACGATCGGCGACCTCGATCCCGCGCAGGCGGCACCGCTCTCCGACGCCGGACTGACCCCGTACCACGCGATCCAGCGACGCCGGCCCTGGGCGAGGGATCGACGGTCGCGGTCATCGGGGTGGGCGGCCTCGGGCATCTCGCCGTCCAACTTCTCCGGGCCCTGACTCCGAGCCGGATCCTGGCGATGGACGTACGAGAGGAGGCACTCGCCCTCGCCGACCGCTGCGGCGCCCATCTGAGCACCCGGGCGTCGGCCGACACCGGCCGGGTCCTGCGGGCGGCGGCCGAGGGCGACGGCGTCGACGTCGTGCTCGACTTCGCGGGCACCGACGCGACGCTCGCCCTCGGCGCGAGCAGCCTCCGCGCCGACGGGCGACCTCGTGCTGGTCGGCAGTGGAGGCGGCCGGGCTGGCCCTCCGGAGACCACGCCCTCACGGGTTCAGGGGTTGCTGACGCGCCAGACGGAGTTGGCGGTGGGGAAGGTGGCGTGCAGGCTGGGGCAGCCGAATATGGTGCCGGTGGGGTCGGTGGTGGAATCGGAGCCGGTCAGGGACTTCCAGGTGCCGTTTTCTCGTTGCTGGATATCGCTGGCGGTGAAAGAGCTTCCGGCGGTGTCGCCACAGATGTAGGGGCGTCCGGTGGAGGGGTTGGTGGCGGAGTAGACCTCGAAGGCGTCCCAGCCGAAGTTATAGACGCCGTTGGGGCCGTGGGAGGTGAAATAGGGATCCCACTTCGATGTCGTGAAGTTGTAGAGCACCATCTGCCAGGTGTTGGTGGCCGCGTCGGTCTTGTCGACCATGACCCGGTAGGCGCCATCGCGGACGTAGGTGGACTGGAAGGCGGAGTCCATCACCGTGAGCTTGCCGACGGTTTGGCTCTGGCACCAGTCCCAGGCCCAGATCACGGCGCTGTCGTGCAGGTAGGCGGTGGTGTCCTCAATGCAGGCGTTACCGGAGGGGTACATCGTGGGCGCGTAGATGACGTCGCTGCTGTTCGAGGCGCGCAGGTTCGGGAGGACCGAATGGGTGGCGGAGACGCCGGTGGGATTGTTGCCGGCCGTGGGGTAGACGGCCCAGAACTGGTGGCCGTCGTCGTCGGCGCGGACCGCGGACGGAGGGCTGTGCCGAGTAGGAGCGCCGCGCCAGAGGGCGTGGCGGCTGCGGAACTGGGCGCGTTGCGCGGGAGTTAACCAGTTCGCGGCGGCGCGGCCGGTGATCCCGGGGACCGGGTGCGAAGAGACCGGGGCGGACAGGACCGGGTCGGTCACGGCGGGATGGGGAGACGGCGTGCTACTGGAGGCGCCGGCCGTGGGGATGGCGGCGAGGCAGAATGTGAGAGCGCCGGCCGCGATCGTCGCGGCCAGTCCTGCCTGCCGCTTCGTCTCACGGTAATGTCCGAAGGCCCTCATTTCAGGCCCCGAATGGAAACGATTGCGCGGGGGGACAACGTAACGACCTCCTGTTCGCAGGTTCGTGAAATCGCGTGTGCTGCGGCACGGTCAAGAGCCGGAAGCGTCAGTGAGGCGGGGTGGGCTTCGCGCAGCGTGACGCGATGGCCGGCGAGAAAGCCGTTCCGCGGGCGCGGGGACGGGACGCGGCACCGTGGCATGGCAGCCACGCATGGTCGCTCTCCTCTGGCGGGGGTGAGGACGGGGCGGGTCGTCAGATATCGGTCATGTGAAAGGCATGGGGGCAGGGCAGCCGGTCGTCGCCGGCAATGGGTTCGCGGCTGGGTGAACGAGACGGTAATTGGCGGGCATCGCCGGTTCTAGGCCCAGCTCAACGCTCGCCGGACAAGCTGTTATCGACGCTGGACACCCAGGTCAGCGATTCGGCAGGTCGTGGGGCGGCACTTCGCTGGAATCGCGCAGCGGCGGGCGGAGAAAACGGCCTCGGGGAGAGTGACGATTGCTGAAAGATTCAGACCCGCCACGACGAGTTGGGGAGCGGTACGGCCGTCAGGGCGCGTTCTGCGGTGCCAGCCACGGGGAGACGCGATCACGATCGAGGAGCTCAGGCTTGGCGAGCTGATCCAGCATGAGGTGCACCAAGTCTGCCGCGTCCTGGGTCCACGCGTAGCACTGCTCTTTGCCTCCGCACTGGATCGCGGCGCGGCTCTGCGCCACAGCGACGATCGCCGGCGCGTCGGCCCGGACCTGCTCGCCGTCCGCGGCGGGGTCCCGCAACGGTGTCCCGGCCGCCGCAGCAACACCGGCGATGTCGGACAACTGGTCGTGCAGCCACTCCCAGGGTGTGGCTTTGACCTCGTCGGCCCAATGACGTTCACACGGCTCGACACCCTCGAAGCGCGGATGGAAGTGCGCCGCCTCGAACCCTCCGCGCACGCCGTCGACGCGATCGAAGAGATCGGCTCGCCACAGCGGCTGATCCGCCACGATCCTCTGGGCCGCCGACTCGGTCCCGCGATGTGGCTCGGGGCTTCGCAGGCGCAGCTCGATGCGCACCCCATGCTCGAGGTGACTGTCCTCGAGGCTGACCTCGAACCAGTGCCGGATGAGGATCGCGATCTCGTTGTAGACGAAGGCGTGTAGCACCGCACCGCTCCTCAACGATCGTCGGGTGGCCGCCCAGGCGCAGGGCCACGACCAGTGGTCGATCACGGTCGGCGCCCGGACCGCCGAGGCAACAGATCATTCTTTTCACGCCCCACCCGACGCGCGCAATCACCGCCGCCGCGCGGTCAAGGATCAGACCATGGTGCTATCGGCCGGGCGGCGCCGGCGTGCCCCCGTGATGGAATGGTGTCCGATCAATGAACACCGCCGTTCCCCGCGGTGCGGGAACCGGTGACGATCGGGGTGTCATCAGAACGTTCTCTTCGGGGACGGAGGAGTCGATCGATGCCCGCAAGCGCGCCCGGTCCGCGGATCGTCATCGTCGGGGGTGGCATCGGTGGCCTGGCCGTCGGCGCCTTCCTGCGCCGCGCGGGGTTGACGGCCACCGTGTACGAGCAGGCGTCCGCCCTCACCGAGGTCGGCGCCGGGCTCGTGATGGCTCCCAATGCCGTACGGCTGCTGCGACGCCTCGGTGTCATGGAACGGTTCCTCCGCCGGGCCGTGCCGCTGGACTGGGGCTGGGAGTTCCGCCGCTGGGAGGACGGCAGCGTGCTGTCGGTCGAGCAGCTGAGCGGTGTGTGCGAGCGGCTCTACGGCGAGCGCACCTATGTCCTGCATCGGGCCGATCTGCTCGACACGGTCAGAGAGGCCGTGCCCGGCGAGTGGGTTCGGCTGGGCGCGCGGTGCACGGCGGTCGAGGCGGACCCGGACGGCGCGCTGGTGCGCTTCGCCGACGGCAGCCGGGTCCAGGCCGACGTCGTCATCGGCGCCGATGGCGTGCACTCCGTGGTCCGCGGCGCCGTGGCCGAGCCCTCGCCGCCGGAGTACTCCGGTATCTGCGCCTTCCGCACCATCGTGCCCGCCCACGCCGCTCCCGGCTTCGCCCTACGCCGTGCCCAGACGCTCTGGCTCGGGCCCGGCCGGCACTTCGTGCACTACCCGATCGCCGACGGGCAGGCGGTCAATGTCGTCGCGTTCGCCCCTGCCGGGGACTACACCGACGAGTCCTGGAGTGCGACGGCCACGATCGAGGAGTTCCACGCCGAGTTCGCCGGCTGGGATCCGCGGGTGACGGACCTGATCGCCGCCGGCGGTGTGCCCGGGCGCTGGGCGCTGCTGGACCGGGCGCCACTGCGACGCTGGAGCCGCGGCAGGGTCACCCTGCTCGGTGACGCGGCGCACCCCATGTTCCCCTTCTTCGCGCAGGGCGCGGCCCAGTCCATCGAGGACGCCGCGGTCCTGGCTCGCTGCCTGGCCGCGTGCGCGGACGACCCCGAGCAGGCGCTGAAGCAGTACGAGGAAGCACGCGTGGCACGCACCACGCGCCTTCAGCGGATCAGTCACGCCCGCAGGGACATCAACCACCTTGCCGACGGGCCCGAGCAACAGGCTCGTGACGCCGCACTGGCCGGATCCGACCCACTGGTCAGGAACGGCTGGATCTACGGCTACGACGCCGAGGAGGCGTCCGCCTCGTGAACGACCACGCCGACGACAGGAGGAACCTCAGCATGGCCAGCACCACTCCCCCGGTGTCGGACCGGCAACGTCAGGTCGAGGAGGACCTGGTCCGAACCGTGCTCGCATCGTTCCGCGAGACCCCGGATCCCCGGCTCAAGGAGCTGATGCAGGCCCTGGTGCGGCACCTCCACGCGTTCATCCGTGAGGTGCGCCTGACGGAGTCGGAATGGCAGCAGGCCATCGACTTCCTCACCGCGGCCGGGCACATCACCACGGACCGCCGCCAGGAGTTCGTGCTGCTGTCCGACGTCCTCGGCGCGTCCATGCAGACCATCAACGTTGACCACGAGGCCACCGCCGGCGCCACCGAGGCCACGGTGGTCGGCCCGTTCTTCGTCGAGGGCTCCCCCGAGATCCCGATCGGGGGTGACATGACCGCCGGCGCCCCGGGCGAACTCTGCTGGGTCGAGGGCACCGTCACCGACACCGGCGGCGACCCGGTCCCCGGCGCGCGCCTCGAGGTGTGGGAAGCCGACGAAGACGGTCTCTACGACGTGCAGTACGCGGATGATCACCTGGCCGGCCGGGCGCACCTGTTCACCGGCGACGAGGGCGACTACGCCTTCTGGGGGCTCACTCCCACGCCGTACCCCATCCCCCACGACGGGCCTGTCGGGGCCTTGCTCGACAAGACCCGGCGCTCGCCGCTGCGCGCGTCCCACCTGCACTTCATGGTCACCGCCCCCGGCCTGCGCACGCTCGTCACCCACATCTTCGTCGACGGCGACGGCCTGCTCGCCTCCGACGCGGTGTTCGGCGTCAAGGAATCCCTCGTCAAGCGGTTCGAACGGCAAGCCGCCGGGCACGCCGGCTCCTGACGGACGCGACCTGGCCGGGAAGAGCTGGTCCCGCGTGCGATTCGACATCGTGCTGCCAGTGCTAGACGGCCGCTGAGCCGTCGACGAACGAACAGGAGTACGACTGGTGCGTTTCGCACACGAGACCCTGGCGCAGCGCGTGTGCTTCGCCCCCGGCGAAGCGCCGGCGGTCGTGCGCGCCGAGGTGGAGCGGCTGGGCGGCTCGCGGGTGATGGTGATCGCGGCGGCATCCCAGGCCGGCATCGCCGGGAGGGTCACCGCCGATGTGCCGGTCGTGCTCGGCCACGACGAGGTGGTGATGCACGTTCCGGTCGAATCGGCCGAGCGGGCGCGCGCCGCGGCGGCCGAGCGGGAGGTGGATCTGATCGTGAGTGTCGGCGGGGGCTCCACGACCGGGTTGGCGAAGGCGATCGCGCTCACCAGCGGGATCCCGATCGTGGCCGTTCCCACGACGTACGCGGGGTCGGAGGCCACCAGCGTGTGGGGACTGACCGCGGGGGCGCGCAAGACCACCGGAGTGGACGCGCGGGTTCTGCCACGCTCGGTCGTGTACGACGCGACGCTGACGCTGTCGTTGCCGGTGGCCATGAGCGTCGCATCGGGGCTGAACGCCCTCGCGCACTGCGTGGATTCCCTGTGGGCGCCACGGACGGATCCGGTGGACCAGGCGCTGGCGGGCGAGGGCATTCGCGCGTTGGCGGCCGGATTGCCGGCGGTGGTGGCCGATCCCGCCGGGCTCGAGGGCCGTGAGCGGATGCTGTACGGGGCTTACCTGTCGGCGGTGGCGTTCTCCTCGGCGGGTTCGGGGCTGCACCACAAGATCTGTCATGTGCTGGGCGGCACGTACGAGCTGCCGCACGCGCAGACGCATGCCGTCGTGCTGCCGTACGTGCTGGCGTTCAACGGACCCGCCGCGCCGGCGGCCGAACGCCGGATCGCGGAGGCGTTCGGCACCCCCTCGGCTGTGGAGGGCCTGCGGCGTCTGCGGGTCGCGGTGGATGCTCCGAAGGCGCTGCGCGACTACGGGTTCGATGAGGCCGACATCGACGATGCCGTGAAGGCGATCCTGGAGGTGGTCCCGGCGAACAACCCACGCCCCGTGACCGCCCACGGCCTGCGGCGGCTGCTGCATGCCGCGTGGCAGGGCGCGGACGCACTCTAGTCATTTGGGGCGCACCGGGCCGCTCGAGCCGGCCGGACTCGCACGGGCAGGGACTGCCACGAGCGCAGCGTGTTGTTCGGGTGGCGGCGCGGTGTGCCGGTGAGTTCGATCCGTTCGACTCGGCCGGCCAGAGCGGTGAGCAGAGCCTCGGCTTCCAGGCGGGCGACGTGCTGGCCGACGCACTGGTGGATGCCCATGCCGAAACCGACGTGCCCGGACGGGTCGCGGGCAAGGTCGAACCGGTCGGGCTCGGCCCAGCGGGCTGGATCGCGGTTGGCCGACCCGAGGAACATGAGGATCTTCGTGCCCGCCGGGATGACGGTGCCGGCGATCGTCACGTCGGTGGTGGCGGTGCGGAAGAACGTCTGGACAGGCGACTGCCAGCGCACCGCCTCGTCGAACGCGACCCGCGCCGGCTCCGGCCGCTCACGAAGGCGTCGCCACTGGTCGGGGTGCGTGGCCAAACCGTAGAGCGCGGCCGCGAGGCCGTGCACGGTGGTGTCGACGCCGGCGGTGAGCAGGGAACGCACCACCAGCGGCGCCTGCTCGTACGTCAGCTCCCCACGGTCGGCGGCGGCCCAGATCCGGGCGCCGAACCCGTCCTCGCTCAGCGCCTCGCGGGCGCACTGGGCGGTCACCCACGCCGACAGTCCGGCCACGCGGTGCGCGTCGGCCCGTACCAGGTCATTGACGGGTCCGAAGGCGTTGAAGGCGAGGTTGCCGTACGGCAGGAGGTTCTCCCGCCCGTCGGGGCCGAGGCCCACGGCGTCCGGGAAGACCCGCAGCGGGAACGCCTCGGCCAGCGCGGTGAACGCGTCGAACTCCGGCCCGTTCGAGAGCACCTGGTCGACGAGTTCCTCGGCTCCCGTGGACCACGCCGCGCGCAGGCGGCGCAGAGCCGGCGGGGCGAGGATCTCGCGCAGCACCCGGCGGGGAGCGTCATGCCACGGCGGGTCGGCCTCCAGGAGCAGGCTCGGCGGGCGCCACGGCTCCTCGTTGCGGAAGTCGGCCAGGCCCACGCCCGCGCCCGACTCGAAGTGCTGCCAGTCCAGCAGGGCGGCGTGCACCTGCTCGTAGCGGGCCAGGGCGTGCACGTCGTAGCGGGACAGGTACACGACGGGACCGGCCTCGCGCAGAGTCTGGTGCAGCGGCTCCGGATTCAGGAGGACCTCGCGGGCGAACGGATCGGCATCGCTGACAGGCGGTACGACGGCGCGCTCCGGTGCTTCGGTCATTGCGGCTCCTTCGGGAAGCGCGGAGGTCTCACAGGTCGAGGACGAGACGGTCGCCGCAGGACCGCGACACGCACAGGAGCATGCAGTCGTTCGCGGCCCGTTCGTGGTCGGCGAGGATGGAGTCCCGGTGGTCGGGGCGGCCCTCCAGGACCGGCGTCAGGCATGTGCCGCAGGTGCCCTGCTCGCAGGAGGACAGCACGTCCGCTCCGGCTCGGCGCACCGCCTCCAGCACGGAGACGTCCGGGGTGACGGCGACGGTGCGTCCCGTACGCCGCAGTTCCACCTCGAACGGGGTGTCCCTGAGCGGCACGGCCTCGGCGGCGGCGAAGCGTTCGGTGCGCAGCGTGTACGGCGGCCAGGACGCGCAGGCCGCCTCCACCGCGGCGAGCAGCGGGGCCGGGCCGCAGCAGTAGACCTTGGTGTCCGGGCGCGGAGTGCTCAGCCAGGTGTTCAGATCCAGCAGCCCGAACTCGTCCTGCGGGACGATGCGCACCCGCTCGCCGTACGCCGCCGTCAACTCGTCGCGGAAGGCCATCGACGCACGGGTCCGGCCGCCGTACAGCAAACGCCAGTCCGCACCGAGCAGGTCCGCCTGCCGCACCATCGGCAGCAGCGGCGTGATGCCGATGCCGCCCGCGATGAACAGGTACTTCTCCGACGGCACCAGGGGGAAGTGGTTCCGCGGGCCGCCGACGCCGACCAGGTCACCCGGCCGGAGCCGGTCGTGAACCTGGGCGGACCCGCCCCGGCCCGCGGGCTCTCTCAGGACGGCGATCCGGTAGGTCCGCGCGTCCCATCGATCGCCGCACAGGGAGTACTGCCGGGTCGTCCCGTCCGGGAGTACCAGGTCGATGTGGGAACCCGGCGTCCAGTCCGGCAGCCGGGCGCCGTCCGGATGCCGGAGCGCGAGGGACACGACGCCCTCCGCCACCCGTTCCTTGGCGGAGACCGTGAGAGTCACCGCGTTCGCCGCTCTGCCCGGCGTCGGCCGTCCCGTGCCGGCGCCGGACACGGCACCCGCGACCACGCTGGTTCCGGCCACGTTCTCGCCTCCCGTCGTTGGCTTCCCGGCAGGATGCGCAACCAGGACGGACGGCCGCGAGGGCATTCTCAAACAGTGAGAGACGAACTTCCGGCGCGCTTTCACACCGCCTGCCTTCCGGCGCGCTTCACACCTCCTGCGCACTGCCGTCACGTGAGCCACGACGTCGGCCGCCGGCATGAGGGCCTCGATCGCGCGAGACACCGCGTACTTTTCAGCTCCAGGCCTGTCGTTCCCGGCTGCGCGGGTCGTCGACCTGGGTCCACTCGGCGTCGATGCGCATCGTGGCCCTGCGTTCGGTGTCGTACGGGTCCCAGCCGGGGTCGCCGGTCCTGGCGAACCGGACCCAGGTCTCGTGCATGCGGACGGCGAGATCGGCGGGGGCTTGTCGGGGCCGAGCATGGCGGCGGGGCCGTGCAGCCGAGGCAGGTGCGCGAGATCGAAGACGAAGGGCAGCTCGACCGCGTGGGTGGCGCCGAGCTCTCCGTTCAGGGCATGGGAGCGCCTCGACGATCGGGGCCGCCGCGAAGAGGCGGCCAGCGCACGGTCGGCTCGCACCTCTACCGCAGCTTCCCCAAGCTCGGCGTCACCGCCCGATCCCAGCTGCGCGACCTCATCGAGGGCGCCCTCGCGAGGGCCGGCCACCAGGAATAAGGGCACGCCCTCCTCTGTCGTGCCTCTGGCTGGCGGCTTCACGGCGGTGGTCACCTCGTTGGCGATCGTGCCCCCGCGGCCCCGTACACCCTGTCCATGCGGATCAGGAAGCGGTCGGTGTCGAAGGCCGGTACGCCCTGGCGATGCTGAGCAGGGCGACGGCCCGGGGGGCCGGTTCGGTGATGGTGCGGGCGATGCGCTCGGCACGGTCAGTGTCGTGTTCCGCGCCGATCTGGGCGATTCGCGACAGCGCGTGCGCTCGGCGCTGCGGGTCGCTGATCGCCGACGTGATGATCCGCTCGGCCTGGCCCGGACTGTAGGTGGCCACGACCGCGGCGATCTCACCGAAGAGGCCTGGGTCCGGCTCGAGATTTGCGCCCGCCATGCCGGCGAGGCGCTCGGCGTCGTCAACGAGCCTGCGGGCGTTGCCGGGATCGGTCACAGCCACGGCCTTGGCGGCGAGGGCGAGAGCGACCGCGCGCTGGTCCACGGCGTGGACATGGTGGGCCAGACGCTCCGCCCGGTCCGCATCGACATCGGCGAGCACCGGGATGAGCTCGATCATCAGCCGCCCGCGCAGACCGCAGTCGTTGATCTGAAACGCGGCCCGTTCGGCCTCCGGAGAACGCAGCCGGATCAGCGCTTCGCCGATGTCGAACTTGATCAGGTCTCTGGTGGTGCTGGACGAGACATCGCCGTCGACACCGAGCTCAGTGAGTCTCAGGAAACCTCGTGCGGTCTCCGGGTCGTGGGCGGCGACGACATTGGCGAGGCGCGCCCGCGCCCGGTGCCGTTCCGCGTCGCCGGAGATGTACTCGAGGAGGCGTTTAGCCTCCTTCTGGAGCCATGGGGTCTTTGCCAGGTCGCCGGCGGCCAGCGCGTGGACGACGGCCGCGCGGGCGCCGTCCCGCTCGGCGTGCGCGATTCCGCCGAGCGCCCGTTCGGCGTCTTTGAGGATCCTGGCGGCGCGCACCGGATCATAGGCCGCGATACGGGCCGCGATGTGCGCGAGGGCCCCCGACTGGTGGAGAGGATCGAGGGTGCGGGCGAGGCGTTCGGCATCGTCGGTGTCGTATCGCACGGCCGTATCGGCCAACGCGACGATCACGTCCTGGCGCCGTGCCGGATCGGGGATGCCACGCGCCGCGTTCTCGGCCCGGGCGGGGTCGTGCGGATACCATGCGCGTGCGACCAGTCCCAACAACGCCTCGGTGTTCTGGGCGGTGAAGAATTCCCGGTCGGGATCCGCGCGGGCGAAGTTCTCCGCGCTTTCCAGAAGCCCTCGTGCACGCTCGGCCGTGAGCACATCCACGATCGCCGACCAGGCGGTCAGCAGTTCGATCCAGACCAGCGACAGGGCGAAGGCGTCGTCGGTAGCGCCGATCAGGCGTTCGGCGTCGTCGATGAGACCACCCACGCGGCCGGGTTCATCGACGCACGCCTCTGCGGCGATTCTGATGAGCGCACGGGCCTGCTCGGGCGGGGAGTCGATGGACCGTGCGGCGGCCTCGGCGTCGTCGATCAACCGGCGCCGGACGGCGAACCGGTCCGCGCTCGAGGTCTGCGCGGCCGGCCGCGCCGGGCCACTGGAGACGGTGGTGTCCGCTCCGGCGGAGAGCAGGTCACCGATCCTCTCCAGCCTCGCCACGACGGCGGCGGCGCCGGCGGGACGGTCTTCGGGGTCTTTGGCCAACAGTTCCAGAACGAGCGCGTCGAGTTCTGCAGGCACCTCGGAACGGACGGCCCGTGGACCGGCCGGCGCCACCGCCAGGTGCCGGTGCATGAGCGCCGGTAGCCCTCCGGCGGCGAAGGGCGGCCGGCCGGTGAGCAGAGCGTGCAGAACACATCCGAACGAGTACAGGTCCGCGCGTGCGTCGACCCGCTCTCCCCGCCACTGCTCCGGCGACATGTAGTGCGGCGTGCCCAGCGCCTCGCCCTTGGCGGTGAGGGGTGATGTGGCATGCGCGGCCCACGCGATTCCGAAATCGCAGATCTTCACCTGTCCGTCGACCACGAACAGGTTGGAGGGTTTCAGATCACGATGGACGACACCGCGGTCATGAGCGACGGCCAGGGCCTGGCCGATCTGCACGCCCAAGGATATGACCCGGTCGATGGGCAGACCGGTCGGCGCGGTGGCCAGCAAGTCTGACAGATCCCGGCCGACCAGCAACTCCATCACGATGAACCACTGATCGCCATCTCGGTCGACGTCGTGCACCACGGCGATTCCGGGATGCTGCAGTCCGGCCGCGATCAGTGCCTCACGACGGAACCGCTGGATCAGCCGGGGATCGGAATGGAGACTCAACAGCACCTTGATCGCGACGCGTCGATGCAGTCTCTGATCGAAGCCGCGCCAGACCTCGCCGAAGGCACCGCGGCCGATTCGTTCCTCCAGCCGGTAGCGCTCACCGAGTTCGTTCCCGGGCTCCACCGCATGGACCTCCGGTGCCGTCGATCACAGTTCGAGAGACCGGCTATGGCAGGCGATTCATCCTCACCAGATCTGCTCTGAAATAGACGTCCCGCGAACCGGATTGGTTTCCACCCCGCCTCGCTTGCCACGAAGACGATTCGTGCTCGGGCGACGGCGTCGAAACCGTCAGCGCCATGAGCGGCGGGGGCAGGCCTTCGCCTGGGCCAGCAGGGCGCGTATCTGCAGCACGCCGTGGGCCGGGTTGCGCAGCGGGGTCGGGAAGGGCAGGCGTACGTCGTGGTATCCGCTCGCCCGGCGAAGGCGCAGGACGACGCCGTAGCGGTCCAGCCGCAGCGGGTCCACGCAGGTCACGCCGTGCAGGAGCCGGCGGTCGACGAGCTGGGCCAGGAGCTCGACGGCGTCCCCGTGGGCGCCGGCGAGGTGGGTGAGCAGCTCCGCCTCGGTCGCCGCGAGCGGATCGGGCTCGACGGCGGCCAGCTCGTCCATTTCCAGCTCGAACCGCTGACCGTCGTACTGGAGCTCGGCGATCTCCGTCTCGAAGCACAGGGCCTGCGCGCTCGCGCCCTGACGGTCGAAGCTCAGCCGGCCTCCCAGCAGGACGCGGGCGCGGACCCGGTCGGACACCGTCACCGGAGCGACGTCGGTGAACGCCAGCGAGGCCGCAAGGCCGCCACCCGGTGCCCAGGCCACCTCCACGCCCACGTGGCTACCGGCCGGAACCGTGAGCAGCAGGCGGCCGGGTGTCTCCAGCGAGTGCAGGCCGACGAGGTCGACGCGGTGTCCCTCGGTGGTCAGGGTCAGGGACGAGGCCGCCTCGAGCACGGAACGGACCAGCTCGGCGGGGGTCGGTTCCGTGACCGGTGCTGCGAAGTGATCGGTGGCGGACATCCAGCCTCCATAAATTAGGTAAGGCTAACCTTAGCTAGAGAAACGATGTCCATGACAGGCCCTGCCACTCTCGCTAGTGCTTCGATTTTCGGAATATCCTATAGTCTGAGTTATGTCAGACAGAGAGATCACGGTCGCCCGGTTGAGCGCCGCGATCCGGCGTTACCAGCGCGAGATCGACGCCTTCGACCAGGCCGTCGCCGAACGGCTGGGGCTCAACCGAACCGATCTTCGGTGCGTCGACCTACTCCTGGACCGGCCGCTCAGCCTGACCGAGCTGGCCGAACACGCCGGTCTCAGCCAGTCCGCGATGACGACGGCACTCGACCGCCTGGAAAGGGCCGGATACGCCTGCAGAACCCGTGACCCCGACGATCGGCGCCGCTACCTCGTGCAGCTCACACCCGCCGTCCTGACCCGCATCGCCGAGATCTTCAAACCGTTCGCGGCCGAGGCCACCGCCGAGCTTGACCGCTATTCCGTATCCGAGCTGGAGACCCTGGTCCGGTTCTTCGCCGACGGGTCCGAGCGGCGGGCCCGCCACGCCCAGCGCCTCCGGACCACACCGAAGGTTCGCCAACGGTCCGCACGCCCGGACGACGTCTCGCCGAACACGAGCCCGTCGGGCTCGTGAAGGGAAGGCACAGCATGACCGACATACGACCCGCGTCCCCCGGCACGGCCGCGCGGCCCGCGACCGGCTCCCTCGTCCGATGGGGCTGGATCGGCCTGATCTCGGAAGTCGTCGCCGTGTGCACGTGGCTGGCGGCCGGCGCATGGCAGGGCTCCGACTACAGCCCGGTTCACCACGACATCAGCGACATGGGCGCCCTCACCGCCCCGCACGCGTGGGCGTACCTCATCCCGCAGGCGCTCGCCGGTGCCGGAAGTATCGCCTTCATCCTCTTCGGGCTGCGTCCGTCGCTCGCATACGACGGGCGAGCCGGCCGATCCGGCCCCTGGCTGGCCGCGCTCTCGGGGGTTCAAGACCTGACCGACGCGGCGTTCCGGCTCGACTGCCGGGCCGCCGACGGCTGCGGCCAGGCCCGCGCGACCGCTTCCTGGCATGCGCAGCTGCACAGTGCGATCGGCTTCGCATGCGTCCTGGTGCTGATCGTCACGCCGTTCGTGCTCGCCCGCCGCTTCAGGCGCCTGCCACAGTGGCGTAGGTTCACCGTTCCCTCGGTCCTGCTGGGAATCGTCTTCATCATCGGCCTGATCGCGGTGCTGGCACCCCAGACGGCCGCATATCAGGGACTGAGCCAGCGAACGCTCGCAATCGGCGGCGCGATCTGGGGCATCGCCGTGGCGGCCCACGTCGTCCGGCTGGGACGAGACGGGAACCGTCGCTGACCGATGTCAGTGCCACCACCAGGCCGGAACCGTCCCGGTGTCGGCGGTCTCGGCGGGAGTGTCATCCCCGATCTGCCGGGATGCCCGGCTCCGGCCGTACGGATGAAACGGATGGCTGGAACAGGGCACACGCGGCGCTCGCCGCGAGCAGCAGCGTGCCGGTGAGCAGGCCGGCGCGAGACCGTACGGGCCGTCGGCCATCGCTCCGCTGATGAGCGGACCGGCGCACTGCCCGACCCCGAACGCGGCGGTGAGGCCGGCGATCGCGGGCGGCCACTGGGTGGGCGGCAGGGTCTGGCGTGCGGCGGCGGTGACGGTCGCGCTGACCGAGAAGAAACCGCCGAACAGCGCGGCGGAGGCCAGCTCGGCCGCGCGGGTGCCCGAAAGAAGGGGAAGGGCCGACGCCAGCGCGGTCATCGCCACCGGCGCGGCGACCCCGCCGCCCCCGCCGATCCGGCTCAGTGGCGCGGCCAGAGTCAGGCCGATCACGATGCCGACCGCGCCGAGGACGAACCAGAACCAGACGAGCTGGCCCGGCGTGCGCCCGTTGCCGCGCAGGTAGGCGACGGAAAAGGTCATATAGGTGATGTAGCCCGCGCCGAACAACCCGTACGAGGCGAGGAGCGCGCCGACGCGACGGCGCTCCCACGACCGCGGGCCGCCGCCCCGGACCGGCCGGGCGAGCGGCATCCGCGCCAGCACCGGGGCGACCAGCGCCACGCACACCGTGCACAGCGCGCCGGCCAGCAGCCAGCCGGTACGCCAGTGCCCGCTGACGGCGACGGGCGTGACGAGGAGAGCCGACACCGCGATGCCCAGCCCGGGCCCGGCGAAGTACATCCCCAGGGCGCGCGTCTCGCGCTCGGCGGTGAGTCGCGTCAGCACCGCGGCGCCCGCGACGAAGGCGACAGCCCCCGCCGCTCCGGCGACCGCCGCGGCGCGCGGGCGCGCTCGCCGATTGCGATCCGCCGAGGCGGGCCGCGGGCGTCGCGGCCGGCCTGCACGCGGTGGTGCCGCTGCCGGAGGGCACGCGCGACGCGCTCGCCCGCCTGGACCGGGTGGGTGTGGCCGTGAACGACATGAGCCGCTACACCGGCGCACCGAACCCGAACGCCCTTGTCGTCGGCTACGCGACACCACCGGGCCACGCCTGGCCGGCCGCCCTGACCGCCCTCACCACCGCTCTCGATCCGTGACCTGAACCAGTGCTCAGGCACTGTCTGGGGTTCGAACGCCCGCGCCCGGTCTCATGGGACCTGCGGCGCGACAGTGCCGACCTCGGTCAGGACCGTTCTGGGCGCGTGGCCCGTGCGGTGATCACCGTTGGGGTCAGTGGGTGTAGTGGTCCAGCAGCCAGGTGGTGATCGCGCGGGTGGCTCCGCCGAGGGCCCCGCGTAGCGCGGCTGCGGCGAGCAGGAGTCGTTCGGCGCGGGTCAGGTCGGGAGAGGTCATCGCAGGTCTCCTTCATCCGGTGTGGACGGGTGGTGTGCCGTCGGCTGGTGTCCAGGCTGTGCCCGCCCTGGGGTCCGGTTCTGAGTTGCGATGAGTGCGCGGGTACGCCCGGGCGTGTGCGCGTTTCAGCCCGCGTTGGCCGTCGGCGGGGTGATGATGGTTTGCGATGGGTGGCGATGGCAAGGTCGGTCCGGTGCGGCGGCCGCGTGTGATCGAGCGGCCTCGGGTGCCGCGCGGGCCGCTGGGTGATCTCAAGGCCTTGCTGTATGAGCTGTATCTGGAGGCCGGGGCTCCTTCGCTGGATGAGATCGTCGCCTGGGTCGCGGCGGACGATCGGCTGCCTGGGGCTCCGGGACGGGACACGATCAACCGGATCATCGGGGGCGCCGAGGTGCCGCCTTCGCAGGCCGATGTACTGGCGGTGGTCACCGTGCTGGCCCGCGCGGCCCGGTGGGATCGCGGCGATGCCATGGGCCGAGCCCGGGAGCTGTGGGTCGCGGCCCGGATGGACTCGGCCGTGGGGGTGCCGCTCGCCCAGGTGAGTGACCCGTTCGCCTTGGAAGTGCACCGGCCGATCAGTTTGCGTGAGGAGGAAGGTTTCCCGGTCCTGCCCGTGTACGTGCGGCGACGTCATGATGGGCGGCTGGCCCAACTGGTGGCTCAGACCGCGGGAGGCGCGAGTGCGATGGCGGTGCTGGTGGCCGGGTCCTCAGCAGGCAAGACCCGGGCGTGTTGGGAAGCGTTGGAGCCGCTGCGGGAAGCGGGCGGTTGGCGATTGTGGCACCCTTTCGACCCGACCCGGCCCGAGGCGGCGCTGGAGGCGCTGGGCCGGGTGGGGCCGCGCACGGTGGTGTGGCTGAACGAGACGCAGGAGTACCTGGGGGCGCGCGGCGACGGTGGGGAGAGGGTCGCAGCCAGGCTGCGCAGCCTGCTGAGCGATCCGGCGCGGGCGCCGGTGCTGGTGCTGGGCACCTTGTGGCCCGAGCACCATGCGGCCTTGACTCAGCGTCCTGGGTCACAGGTACGGCTGGTGCTGGAGGGCACGGTCATCGAGGTACCCGAGGCGTTCACCGGAACCGACCTGGCCGCCCTGAAGCAGGCGGCCATGATGGATCCTCGGCTGGCCTTGGCGGTCGAGCGTGCCGATGACGGTCAGATCACGCAGTACCTGGCGGGCGGGCCGGAGTTGCTGGAGCGGTTCCACGCCGCCCCGCCCGCGGCCAAGGCGTTGATCTTGGCGGCGATGGACGCCCGCCGCATGGGGCATCGCAACGCCCTGCCGCACGCCCTCCTGGCGGAGGCCGTACCGGCCTACTTGACCGACGCCCAATGGGACCGGCTGGGCGCAGACTGGCTGGAGCAGGCCCTGGCCCACACCTGTCAACCCTGTAAAGGCGCGCAGGGGCCGGTCACCCGGATCCGCCCACGCACCGGCCGCCGGACAACTCCCGCCGGCACGAGCGACGACGCGCCGGTGTACCGGCTGGCCGACTACCTCGACCGGTACGGCCGTGCCTATCGCGCCGACCAGATCCCTCCGATCGGCTTCTGGGCCGCGGTCGCCGCCCACGCCGACCCGACCGACCTGAACGCCCTCGGACGCGCCGCCTATGACCGCGGGCTGTACCGAGACGCCGTCCAACTCCACAAACACGCCACCGCCTGCGGCGATCCTCGGGCCGCCGGCTCCCTCATCGCCTGCACGCACTACCCGGACCTGGCCACTCGCCCGGCTGCCCGCTGGGCCGTTGCCCATGCCGCTCTCGATGCCCCAGAAGCCGTTGCGACGCTGCTGAACTGGTTGCGCGAGGACGAGGCGTACGCAGAGCGCGCCGCGCTGCTGGCCCGCGACCCCGCCGCCCACGTAGTTCTCAACGACCCGGGCGCCGTTGCCGGCCTGCTGCACTCGTTGCGCGACGTGGGGGCATATGACCAAGCAGCCGTGCTGCTGGCCCGTGACCCGGCCGCCCATGCGGTCCTCGACGACCCGACCGACGTCGCTCTACTGCTGGAAAAGCTACGTGAGGCGGGGGCGGACGACCAGGTCGCCGTGCTGCTGGCCCATGACCCGGCCGCCCGTGTCGCCCTCGATCACTCGTACGGCGTCGTCGATTACTCCTACGGCATCATCTGCCTACTCGAAGCGCTCCATGCGGTAGGGGCGGACGACCAGGCTGCGGCACTCGCCGAACGGGTCGCCGCCCAGGTCTCCGTCGACAATCCAGAAGCCGTCGCAAGCCTGCTGGACAAGCTGGGTGAGCTGGGCGCGGACGACGAGGCTGCCGCACTCGCCGAACGGTCCATCGCCCACGTCGCCGTCGACACCCCGGAAGCCGTGGCCAGACTGTTGAACGCGTTGCATCGTAACGATCAGGTCGCCATGTTGCTGGCCCGTGACCCCGCTGCCCATGTCGCTCTCGACGACGCGGACGCCGTTGGCGCACTGCTGTTCGGGCTGCATGTGAAGCGGGCGAAGACCCAGCTGACCGTACTGACCGAACGGATCGCTGAGGTCGCCGTCGACAACAACGCCGGTGCCGTCTCCGGCCTGCTGGACGGGCTGCGCGCGGTAGGGGCGGAGGATCAGGTCGCCGTGTTGCTGGCCCGTGATCCCGCCGCCCACGTCCCGCTGAACGACGCGCAAAGCATCGCCGCTCTGTTGCACCGCCTCCATGCGCTGGGAGCGGACGACCAGGTCACCGCCTTGCTGGCCCGTGGCCCCGCCGCCCACGTCCCGCTGAACGACGCGCAAAGCATCGCCGCTCTGTTGCACCGCCTCCATGCGCTGGGAGCGGACGACCAGGTCACCGCCTTGCTGACTCGTGGCCCCGCCGCCCACGTCCCGCTGAACGACGCGCAAAGCATCGCCGCTCTGTTGCACCGCCTCCATGCGCTGGGAGCGGACGACCAGGTCACCGCCTTGCTGGCCCGTGATCCCGCCGCCCACGTCACCCTCGACGACTCGTACGGCATCGTCCGCCTGCTTGGCGCGCTACGTGCGGTGGGGGCGGACGACGAGGCCGCCGCGCTCGCCGAACGCTTGCCTGCCGCAGGCCTGTTCCATCAGTTCATGGAGATCGGTGATCATAAGGAGCGGTTCCGGTTCGGGCGGGAACCGGACGGGACCGCCGCCGCTCCCTGGGCGTGGGAGGATCTGGAGTAAGGAGCATTCCCGCGTGCGCGGGGAGCACTGCGGAACCGGCTGCTCGACGTAGCGAGGAGTGAGGGCCGGGGTGCGGCCCTCACTCCCGGTGTTCTCGAATCAGGGACCGCTGGTCAGGTAGGCGACGGTGCTGCCGGAACGGACGGCGCCGCCGGAGTTGTTGATGACGTGGCTGATGGTGCCGGTGCCGCCGAGGGAGACGGTGACCATGTCGTGGAAGGCCGAGCCGGTGGAGGGGACCTCGATGGCCCGGTCGGCGACCACGCCCGAGTTCGTACTGAAGTAGCAGTAGACGCCGAGCCCCCAGGCCTGGTGGGAGGTGACGCCCGCGGCGACCTTGTAGGAGGGGTAGCCGTTGGTGCCGCCGCCCGGCGTCCAGCTCGCGTTGTCGGGGACGTCGTACGGCATCTCGGACTGGTAGAAGTACGTGCGGCCGCCGTTGCCGTTCCACAGCACCTGATACTGCTGATAGTGCTCGGCGAACAGGCCGTACGCCGTGACGTCCGCGCCGTTGACGACCAGGCCGTTGGCGGCGGTGTTGGTGTTCCAGTCGACGGTGCCGCCGTTGCCGTGGTCTGCGCGCCAGAGCCACGAATGGTCGATGATCGTGTTGTTGCTGTTGACCACCAGCGACTGGGTGGCCTTGCCGGCGACGTCGCCGCCGACGCGGAAGAACACGTCGTGCAGGGTGATGGGGTCGGCGGAGTGGCCGGCGGAGGAGCCCGCGGGACCGACCTGCATGAGCGTCTGGCTGTTGGTGGTGCCGGCGCTGATGATCAGGCCGGAGATGTCGATGCCGTCGACGTCGGCGGTGGTGATGGCGGTGACGCCGTTGTCCGGCACGAACGTGGCCAGGCCGAGCCCGAGGACGACGGTGTCGGACCGCGTGATGTTCAGCGGCGCGTTCAGGTGGTAGACCCCCGGGGTCACCAGCAGGTTCTTGCCGGACGCGAGGGCCGCGTTGATGGTCGCCGCGGTGTCGCCGGACTTGACGACGTAGAACTGGCTGATGGGAATGGTGGCGCCGGCCGTGCTGCCGGAGGTCCAGTCGGTCCCGACGGAGTTGGTGCGCTGGGCGGGAACGCGCACGTTGTAGAGGCCGGAAGAGTCGACGTAGAGGTACGGCTTCTCGCGCAGTGTCGGGGTGGCGGACACGTTGGTGTACGTCGGGAAGGACTGCCCGGGGGCGCCGGTGTCGCCGACGAACACCATGTTCCAGTTCGAGCCGGTCCAGCTGCCCATCGCGGTGTTGCGGGTGAGGAACTGCTGCTGGGTGCCGGAGTTGATCTGGCCCGAGACACGGCTGTCGCCGATGTATCCGCCGGATGACCAGTTGCTGGAGTTGTTGCCCGAGGTGTAGTCGTCCAGCGTCATGTTGCCGTGGACGTCGACGCGCCGGAACGGGTCGGCCTGCGAGACCGCCCATTCCAGGGTGCCGGAGCTGGGCGTGTCAGAGAGGTTCTCGACTCCGCGCCAGAAGTTCTGCGTGGCGTTGCCGCCGGACCAGGCCGCGTCCACGTGCACGCCGCCGCCGGTCAGCGAGACGTCGGTGGGCTGGGCGCCGAGCCCGGCCACCTGCGTGTAGAAGCCGACGGGGACGTCGACGTTGTAGCTGCCGGGCATGAACAGCATCGCGTACCGGTTCGTCCCGAACTGGTTGGTCTGCTGGGAGCTGTAGACCGAGTTGATCGTGGACTGGATGCTCGATGCCGACATCGACGGGTCGAAGATCTTGACGTTCGGTCCGAGATCGGGGTTGTTCGGGTTGGTCGGCGGCGTGTTCCCGCCCACGGGAGTGAGGGTGAACGACTGGGCGCCGGTGCCGTTGCAGGTGTACTGCTGGAGCTGGACACCGTCGGCGGTCGACGCCCCGGGGACGTCCAGGCATTTCCCGCTGTAACGGTCGACGAAGTGGTAGTTGCCGCCGGACTCCTGCACCGGCTGCCACTCCTGGCTCGTCCAGCCGCCGTTCGACCACAGGTGGATCTTGGCGCCGTCGGCGGTCGAGGGGCCGTCGACGTCGACCGCGGGCTGCGATCCGTTGGCGTTGACGATCACGTAGTAGCCGGCGTCGGCGGCGGTCTTCAGCTGCCACTGCTGGGCGGTGGTGGCGTTGCAGGTGTACTGCTGCACGGCGGTGCCGTTGGCGGTTCCGGCCGCGGCGGCGTCGACGCACTTGCCGCTGTTGGCGCTGACGAAGGTGTAAGGCGTGTCGACCGTGATTGCCGCGGACACGGGCGCGGCGGCGAGGGCGCACAGGGCGGCGACCGCCAGCACGGTCGCCGAGCTCAGCGCGAGCGCGCGTCTACCGGACAGATGTCGCATGGGGGTTCCTTCGCTTCGGGGCAGGATCGCGGTGGATCGCAGCGGAGGCATGGCGCATTTCGTGGGGCCCGACGCGCTGGCGGGCACGTGCCGGCCCCGGTCGGGACGTTCCGGTTCCGGTTCCGGTTCCGGCCCGCCCGTTGCCTCCGTCGAGGCGCGTGCCGGGCCCGGACGCCGCAACGGTGGCAACTGGAAGGAAACACCGAACGAAACAACGTGTCAATCAGATGACGCCTCTTTTTTCTCGCCGTGAATAAAGTGCGCCTCTCCTTCTAGACAGAGCTCTCGCGTCCTCGGATGATGGACTCGAGGTGGCATGGGACCCGTCGACTACCCTCGGAGAAGGAGGCCACATGTAACGGGTGATGAAAGAGGATCAGCCTGTGCGACAGCGAGCAACCGTCCGGCAGGTCGCCGAGGAGACCGGGCTTTCGATCGCCACCGTCTCCCGCGTGCTCAACGGCCAGAACAACGTCGCCCCGCGCACTCGTGAGGTGGTGCTGGAGGCCGCCGGGAGGCTCGGCCGCCGACCGCCGCACCGGCGCTCACCCGTCATCTACGTCCGCTGCCCGTACGTCCTGAGCGACTACTTCGGCCTCATCGTCTCCTCGATCGCCGAAGCCGCCGCCACCCAGCGGCTGGAGGTGCTCCTCAACGCCGGCGAGTCCGCCCAGCGCACCGACGCGCTGCGCGGCCTGCCCGCACGAGCCGGGGTCGGCGGCGCCATCCTCATCCTGCCGCCCGAACCAGCCGACGACCTCGTCCGGCTGCGCGACAGCGGCTTCCCCTTCGTCGTCGTCGACCCCCGCACGACTCCCCCGCGCGACATCGCGGCGGTCTCGGCCGCCCACTTCACCGGGGCCCGCGCGCTCATGTCCCATCTGGTCGCCCTTGGGCACCGCCGCGTGGGCATCATCGCCGGCCCGCGCGACTGGCTGGTCACCGACGCGCGCACCGCCGGTTACCTCGCGGCCCTCGCCGACGTCGGCGTCCTGCCCATCCCGGACCTCATGCGACACGTCCCCGAACCCACCGTCGACCATGGCCACCGGGCCGCCGCCGAGCTGCTCGACCGGCCCGGCCCGCCCACGGCGCTGGTCGGCTTCAACGACAAGATGGCCGTCGGCGCCCTACGCGCGGCCACCGAGCGCGGCCTGCGCGTGCCGGACGACCTCTCGATCGCCGGCTTCGACGACATCGACCTCAGCCGCGCGACCCACCCGCAGCTGACCACCGTCCGGCAGCCGCTGGCCGAGATGGGCCGCATGGCCGTCACGCTCTACACCCGGCTGCTGGACCAGCACGAGCACGAGGCACTCCACGTCGAGCTCGCGACCGAGCTCATCGTCCGCTCCTCCACCGGCCCCGCCCCGCTCCAGCCGTGACCGAGCGCCAGTCGTGGCCACGCGCCCGGATCGGGCGAACTGGCATAGCCTGAGGGTCAGAGCACTGACCTGACGCGAGAGTAGCGGACTCTCAATCCCCGAGTTCGGGGTTCAAGTCCCTGGCGGCGCACCCATCCCGACCTGGGCGTCCTCGGTACCGACCGCGAACGCCCAGTCTCCCTTTTGGGATAGTTGTTGCTCGGATGCCACGATCTTGCCAAAACGCAGCCTCGGTCGGCGCCCTACGGCCCCGGAAGGAGCGGTCGCAGGCGCGGTGGAACGCCCCAGCGACCAGCGATCAATTTCGACCAGCCCGCGTGTCTCAGCCGGGCCTTGTCACAATCGGTGGGAGCTACCGTCGAGGTCGGTAGTGGTGGACGTCGGTTTTTGTGCTCGACGAGGGCGGTGGTGGTTGTAATGCTGCTCATAGTCGGCGAATACGCGGCTTGGGTGGCGGTGGGTGTAGATCAGGAGCCGGTCGGTGCATTCGTGCCGCACGTCCCCGATCCAGCGTTCGGCAATCGCGTCGACGTCACCGCACCTGCCTGTGCGGTGCCAAAACAGTGAATGCTGGTACTGAGCTGGGCGTTCGCCGGTCGATCAGGCAAATCTGCGGTACTCGCTGATCAGCCCGGTGACGGTCTTTCGACGGTGAATCCGGGCGGTCATGTCGATGACTTCGCTGGGATCGTGCAATGGCGGTCGGAGAGAACGGGCCTGATGCGGGCGGTGATGGTTGAAATGGCGTTCATACTCGGCCAGGACCGTGCGCAGGTGCCGCTCACCATAGATAAGTAGGTGGTCGAGGCAGTCGCGGCGTAGCGTTCCCACGAATCGCTCCGCGAACGCGTTCGCCCGTGGCGACCGGACGGGCGTCTTGATGATCCGCACACCACTGGCGGCGAACACCTCATCGAACGGGCGGACGAGCTTGCCGTCACGGTCCCGGATAAGAAACTTGAAGGTGCTGGCGCGTTCGCCCAGGTCCATCAGCAGGTTCCGGGCCTGCTGGGTGGTCCAGGCACCGGTCGGGTTGGAAGTGACGCCCAAAATATGGACGCGTTGGGTCTGGATCTCCATGACGAACAAGACGTACAGGCGCTTGAGGAACACGGTGTCGACGTGCATGAAGTCGCACGCCAAGACTCCGGCGGCTTGGGCGATCAAGAACTGCCGCCAAGTCGGTGATGCCCGGCGTGGCGCTGGGCCCAGACCAGCCGCGGCCAGGATCCGGCGGATGGTGCCTTCACCGATCCGATGGCCGAGGCCGAGCAGTTCCCCTCGGATGCGCCGGTGCCCCCATCGCGGATTCTCGCGGGCCAACCGGACCACCAGATCCCGCAGTTCGTCCGAGATCGGCGGACGCCCGACCGTGTTCGGGTAAGTCCAGCGCTTGGTGACCAGCCGGCGATGCCAGGCCAACAAGGTGCCCGGTGTCACGATCCGGTGGAGCCGAAGCCGCGCAGGCAGCAGCCGAGCCAGCGCGGCTAGCAGTGCCCGGTCGGCCCAGTCCGGTCTCGGCCGGGTGACCTGACGGCGCAAGATTGCGACCTCGTGACGCAGTACCAAGATCTCCACCTCCTTGGCGGCGTCGCTTCGCGTGAGGAGCGTCAACCAGCCGAACAGCCGGACCATCAGCAGATACACGAGGCGTAGAAACACGAGCGCTGAGCGTAGAGGGCCAGGTCACATGGTGTGGAGGAGTTGTGGCACCGCACACGCGCCTCAATCACATGTCCGAGGTGTGGTCGGCGGCGAGTCTGGCGAGTTCGACGCGGGAGCCGATGTCGAGTTTGCGGAAGACTTGGCGGAGGTGGAACTTGACCGTGTGTGGGGAGATGAACATCTGGGTGGCGATCTGGGGGTTGGTGAGTCCTTGGGCGGCCAGTGTTGCGACGTTGCGTTCGGTGTCGGTGAGGCTGTCCCATCCGGAGACCGGGCGTTCGGATTGACGCCAGTGGCGGCGTCTTATGCCGAGCTTGCGTAGCCTGGCGCGGACGCGGGCTGCATCCCGCAGTGCGCCGGTTTGCTGGTAGTCCTGGAGTGCCTGGTCCAGGCTGTGGATCGCCGCGTCGTGGCCGGAGCCGCCGGGCGCGTGAGCGTGCAGGACGCCTAGATCTTCGGCGGCCGAGGCACGGGCCCACGGGCCCACGTGGGTGGCGGCGGCGCGGGCCAGGGCGGCGGGGTCGTGGTGGAGGATGCCGCGAGCGTGGGCGGCCGAGGCGGCAAGCGTGGGGAAGTCGCGGTTGTCTTCGGCGAGACGTTCGGCGGTAACCGCGATGGTCTCGGCGGCGGAGCGGTCGCCGGCGGCGAGCGCGGTCCGGGTCAGCCAGCCCGCGGCGCCGGGTTCGGCCATGAGCAGCCACTGTCGTTCCGTGGCAATGGCGAGTAGGCCGCTGAGCGCGTCGATCGCCTGATCCGGGCCAGCTCGGGCCTCGGTCACCAGCGCCATACCCCACTCGCACCATACGCGCCCGTACATCTCGCCTTGGCCTGCCTGACGTTGAGACTCGTAATGCTCGGCGTGCCTGGCGGCGGTGTCGATGTCCCCGCGGCGTGCTGCGACGATGGCGAGCACGGCGAGCCCCAAGAGATCGAATGCATGCATGCCCAGCTGGTCGGCCATGGCGAGCCCGGCTTCGGCCTCGGCCGCGGCGTCGTCGAGTCGGCCGGAGGCGAGCCGCAGCCGGGCTCGGAAGATCGCGGGGCTGGCGGCGTATGCGGTGTGGCCGAGCGTTGTGATCTCCTGGTCGACGGCCTGGAGCATGCTCTCGGCCTCCTCGAGCTGCCGAATGGACGTGAGCGTGTTGGCCAGGAGCAGGCGCGGATGCGCGTGCTTGGCTTGGATCGGCCCGCCGTTTGCGATGCGTACCGCTTCGCGGAGGTGACCGATCGTATCGACGGCCCGTCCCTCCGCCCAGCCGATCCCGGCGAGCAGTATGTGAGCCCCGACCCGGGCGGGAGGGTCGTGGCGTTCGGGGGCGGCCACGATGGTCTGCGCCCGCTCTCGCCCTAGTCGACGGTCGTGGGCGGCGAACAGCCCTTGGAACAGCACTTGTTCGGTAAGGCCTTGTAGCTCACCGGGTAGGTCCGGTTGGCTGAGCGCCGCCCGTGCCTCGGCCACCGCCTCCGCCGGTCGGCCGGCCAGCATCAGGACGTAGGCCAGTACGTAGCGCAGGTGGGAGGTCTGCTCGGGCAGCGTGGCCTGGCTCAGCGCGGTGCGAGCGAGCTCCGCCGCCTGGGCCAGCCGCCCGGCCGCCGCAAGAGCGTAGACGGCGGTCACCCTACGGTCGAAGTGGCCGGGAGCCGACGGCGCGGTGAGGTCGAGCGCCCGGACGGCCAGATCGGCCGCGGTCTGCGGGGAGGACGGCAACACCTCACCTACCGCCCGGTCAAGGCCCTCCAGAGCGGCCATGTCCCCCGGCCGCGTACTACACATCAGGTGGGCTGCGGCGGGAATCGCCGACCCGCCACGCTCCAATAGCATCTGCGCAGCCTGACGGTGCAGGGCTTGGCGCATCGACACCGTAACGGTCTCGGTCACGGCCCGCCACAGTAGATCATGCCGGAAGGCCAGCTGGTCCTCCGCGGGCACCACGACTCTAGCCGCTTCGGCCTCTTCCAGCGCCGGCAGCAGCCGGCTGGGCGGCTCGCCGAGCATGTCCGCGAGGTCGTTCGCGTCGAAGGAGCGGCCCAAGATGGCCGCGACCTGCAGCAGATGGCGTGTAGGTGAGGACAAACCACACAACCGGCTACGCGCGATCTCCTGCACCCGGCGCGGCAGCCGCCGGGAGACCAGACGCGCGTCACCGCCGCTGATCTCGACCGCGCCCTCGTTGCGAAGTCCCTCAAGCCATTCCATGAGCAAGAACGGATTGCCTCCCGCCCCGGCCGCCAGCGCGAGCAACTCCGAATCCGGCGCCGCATCGAGCATGTCGGTGATGACCTCGGCCACGGCCTGGTCGCCCAGCGCCTCCAGCACCAGCCGCGTGGCACCATCGCGTTCGAGAACCTCATACAACCGGTCCAGCCCCGAACCGCCACTGCCGATCGTACGAGACAAGATCCATACCATCGGGTACGACGCCAGCTCGGGTATCAACGAGCGCAACGCCAGCAACGTCATCGGATCGGCCCACTGCAGATCATCCAGCGTGACCAGATACGGACCATCTGCGGCCCGGTTCTCCAGCCGGGCCTGCAACTCCTCCACCAACAGCAACCGCGCATCCGCAGGCATCATCCCCCGGGACGCCAGCAGCGTCTGAGTGGACTCCCCGAACGCTGACATCAGCGGCTTCAGCGGCGCCAGCCGGGCTGACTCATCCGCCATACCCCGGGCGAGCACGAACCCCAATCCCGCTGCGGCCTCGACCGCCTCGGCGAGCAGCCGGCTCTTGCCCACGCCCGACTCACCCTCGACCAGCAACACCCCACCGCGGCCACTCACGGCCGCCCGCAGCGGACCTGCAAGAACCTGCCACTCGCGGTCCCGGCCACGCCAGCCACGCCGCGACGATCGCCCGAGGTCGATTCCAGTCGAGGTGTCTGAGACAGACGGCCACACGCCCGGCGAATGTCCATCAGACACGCTAAGAGCCTATCCGGTTGAGACCCTTACCACCTCGTTGACCTGCGGACGGGTAAGTGCGGCGGCGCATTCGACATCAGGCAGTGACGTGTCCACGTTGCCGTCAGGCATGGTCTTCCGGTGCACCGACCGGGCCCAGCCCCCTGAACCTGGGCCCGGTCGGTACGCCGTCACCGCGAGCTCCGAGCGGCGACATCAGCGCGACCATCGGTCGGCCTGGCCGACGATCTGAGCGCCGTCCCCTTGCGGGCCCAGCTCGATCGGTCACCGTCACCGCGAGCTACGAGCGGCGATAACTAGATACTGCTAAGAGGCCACGACCTCCGCATCGCCCATCCGTGCAGGATGCGCGAGCCGCGGTTCAGGCCAGAAGGTCCTACGCGACGCACAGGTCATAGGCGGCACATGTGTCAATGGAACCCCAATGTCGGCTCAGGCACTGATTCCGTGATCCTGACCGGGCGGTGACCCGCCCGAGCCCATCGAGGACCCCGCGGGTCAGGCTCAGCCGCGCAGTCGCGAGGGCGAGTTCCCCACCTGATAAGTCACCCGCGACGGCGGTCCGGCCGCGCCGCGCGACCTCTACCGCGTAGGGCCGTTCCGCCTCGCCATCGAGCGCACCTCAGACACCACCTGACACGTGACAGGCGGCAATACGGACAGAATCGGCGGAACCGCCGTGGGGCTCACAAAGCTCAGTTCGGCCGCCCCGCCGTGCCACTTTTGGCCGTAATCACCCTTCCACGCCGACGGCAGGCGTACAAAGCCCGCTCCGATGGGCGATGCGGGGTTATGGCCAGCCAAGCCGGGTGTGTGGCGACGCTCGGGGGGCAACGCCGCCACACACACCGTCGACAGCGCCGGCCGCCTGGGATCCGTTACCCGTCCCTGGGTTCGCCGGTCGTCCGGCGTGCGACGACCGTGCCCGCCGACGGCTATGAGGCCGCTGGGCGCCTCTGGGCCTGACGGAGGGTCAGAGTGTTGAACACGAACGCCTGAGCGGGCTGCTAAGGAGGAAGAAGCCCATCGATCCCGGTGGTCGGCGCGGCCGTCGTGGTGCGACCGACGGTTCGGCCGCCCGTCCCGGTGCGTGGCTTGGTGGCGGGGGCCGATTTGCCGGGAGCCGGCCGGGCGGATCTCACCGGCGCCACCTGTCGCTTCGCCAAGGCGGGCGTGCGGATCGATGTATGACGCACGGACGCCGCCGGGTGCGGCTGCGCGCGGGGAACGCGAGTCGGTGGGACGGCCTCGACCCACGATCGTCCGGACATGGACCGGTCGGGCGGCCTGCACCCCCAGGATGTGGTCGGGTGCGCGGTCACGCCCAGGATCCGGACCCGGCGACTGGCGCGTTCGATCACCGCGAGCACGTACATGCGTGCTCCGGCCAGGGGTGACCGTCTCGAAAATCACATGCCAACAGGGCCCCAGCCTGGGAGCGCAGGAAGCCAGCCCAGGTGCTGCAGACGCGCTCAGGAGCCGGGTCGATACCGGCCTCCTGCAGGATCTCCCACACCGTCGAGACGGCCACCTTCAGCCCCAGGACCAGCAGCTCACCGTGGACACGCCTATACCCCCAGCTCGGATTCTCCCGGACCAGACGCAGCACGAGGACGCGGACGGAACGCACCGTCGGTGGCCGACCCGGCCGTTTCGGCTTGGACCCGGCGGCGTGCCGCCGTGCGATCAGATCGCGGTGCCAGCGCACGATCGTGTCCGGGCGTACCAGCAGCCGCAGCCGACGTAACGCCTCCTGCGGCAGGCGGTGCAGCAACGCTGCCAGGAAGGCACGATCGGCTGGGGTGAACCGCGCCTTCTCGTTGCCCAGTTGGCGCTCCAGGACGGCGAACTGGTGGCGCAGGGCGAGGATTTCGGCGTTCTTGTCCCGGTCGCTCGTCGGGAGCAGCCGCAGCACCGCAAAGGTGTTCGTCACGGTCAGGTAGGCCTGACGCAGCAGCACAGCGGACCATCATGGCGTGGTGACCGCTTCCCGCGTGGCCCACTTCGACCTTTCGGCCGTGGCCGCCCTGCCGGGAGCCATACCGGCCTCCAACGCTCTCACCTGGGCGGATGATATTTTTGGCAACCGCAGCACCGCTGCCGAATGTCACCGCGTTGCCCGCCGGAAGTCGCCTGGGACACCTCGATGACGAGCTGCACCTGGTCGACTCGTTGAGCGCGGCGCCGGGATCGAAGACGGCGACGTCGGGCTCGGGCTGACCGTCGGCGGGCCCACAGCCGCCCGCCGACCTGTTTGGCGACGTCCCTGCGAATGGAGCCGATCAGACGCTGGTAGCGCTTGGCCATGCTCGCGTCGGACCAGCCCATGGTGGCCGTGGCGGCGGCGGTCGGCACTCCGAGCATGAGTAGGACGGTGGCGGCGGTGTGCCGAGCGTCGTGGAATCCGGCTCCCCGGACCCACGTCCACTGATGGCCCCCACCTTCTCAAACACGCTCTCCTTATGGACGAACGTTGATGATCGTCTTCCCTTTGCGGCGCTCGGTTGAGTTGATGGCCGCGACGGCGTTGTCGAGGGTCGTGACGGTGCCGATGTTGGTCCGCAGTCGTCCGTCCCGGACTCGCTGGACGATCTCACCCAGCTGGGCACGATCGGACTCGACAACGAAGTCGACCGCCAGGCCATCGGTGGGCCGCGCCTCGGTCGGCCCGACGACGGACACCAGCGTTCCTCCGGCTCGAATCAAGCCCGCGGACCGCGTCTGGATGTCACCGCCGATGACATCGAACACCAGGTCGACGCTGCCGACGTCTTCCAGCGCGTCGTTCTCAAGGTCGACGAACTCTTGCGCGCCGAAGTCGAGCGTCTTTTGACGGTCGGCCGCGCGTCCGGTGCCGATGACGTAGGCGCCGAACTCACGTGCGAGCTGCGTCACCATCGACCCGACTGAGCCGGCCGCGCCGTGCACGAGGACGCTCTGCCCCGCCCGAAGACGGCCATGCTCGAACAACCCTTGCCACGCGGTCAAACCCGAGATCGGCAGGCTCGCGCCCACCGTGAAGTCGACGTCGCCCGGCAGCGGCGCGAGGTTGCGTGCCTCGACGGCCACATACTCCGCCAGAGTGCCGTCACGATGCCAGTCCGTGAGGCCGAACACCCGCTGTCCCACCGACAGCCCCGTCGTGCCATAGCCGAGAGCGGTGACCACCCCGGCCAGCTCGTGCCCAGGGACCGACGGTGCTCGGTCACGGTCGGCGCGATCGGTCCAGGTCGAGGGCCACGCCATCTCAGTCGGGACGAACCCCGACGCATGAACCCGCACAACGACGTCGTTTATCGCCGCCGGCGGCTCGGGCCGCTCCACCAGCGCCATCCCGGCCGTTCCCGCGGCCTGGTCCCTCACCACAATCGCCTTCATCCCGCACCTCCTTGCATCCAGTCCTCGCAGCCACACTCTGCGCACGATTCTGTGGACGATATCGTCCATTATAGCTCCGATGCAGAGGCACCCGGCCAGTCGAGGACGTACCACCACGACCGTCATTCGCGCTGATGCGCCCGACCATTGATGGCCGGCGAAGGCTCGCCGATCGATGCCACGCCGATCTTCTCTGGACATTATAGTCCAGACCGTCCGGCCACAGGATGTGGGTTGCATGGCAGTGATCAGACGCGGCTTCGGCGGCCGCAGACGTGACGACCCCGATCTCCCGCCTGGCCAGTACCGCACGGACGACTTCGGCCTTGTCCTGGTCGCGAGACGGCGCCCGGGTTCGGGACAGCGGCGAACCCACGGCGGATGCCGATCCTGGAAGACTCGCGACCGGCCTGATGGCCGCGCTACAGGGTGGTCTGCTACTCGCCCGCACCACCCGCGACGTGCGACGGTTGGAGGTGGCCCTGGACATAGCCCTCGGCTACGTCCGCACACACGCCGTCACGCCGTGAGGAACGACTTCACGTGGTCAAGCGCCATATCGAGGGCGATCTCCATGGGCTTGATGTCATGCGCGGTCTCAGCGAGGAGGTACCCGCCTTGCAAGGCGGCCATCAGACCCGTGGCAAGCTTCTCCGGGTCGGCATCCGGCCTGAGCACCCCGCTGTCCCACATCCGCCGCAGGCCGGCGGCGAGCAGCCCTTCCCATTCCACGAACGACTCGGCGAGCGTGGCTCGGGCATGGTCGTCCTGGTCGGCGAGCTCGCTGGCCAGCGAGCCGAGCGCACAGCCGTAGGCGCCGTTCCGCAACGCGTTTCGCTGCACCAGCGCGTCGCGCCAGCGGACCAGACCGCGGAACGACTTCAAGCGCTGAAGGTAGCCGCGTTCACGCTCGAGGACCTGCGCGGTCCGCTCCGCGACGACGGCGCGGACCAGTTCCTCCTTGTCCGGGAAGTGGTTGTAGAGCTGGGATTTACTGGTATTGCTCGCAGCCCGGACGTCGTCCAGCGTGGTCGCGTTCACGCCCTTCACGTACATCAGCTCGACAGCAGCCGCCACGATGCGCGCGCGGGTGGCGGCCCCACGTGGCGTCAGCCTCCGCTCCGGCTGTGCGTTCTCCGGCCTGCTCACAGGCTTCAGGCTACCCTGTTTGATCACAGCTGCCGCCGCATGGACTACATGGTCCCCTCGGCTACGGGTCTGCCACTAGCTCAGCCCCTTTGTCATCATCTTAAGTGGACGATAGACGCATTTGTATTGGCAATGCGGTGGGCTGGATGCGCGGTCGAATCGATATGACGATCGACACTCCGCTGGCCGGCTGACTCTCGTCGCCGACCACGGTGAACTGACCGGCATCTACTTCCCGTACCAACGGTCCCGTCCTGATCCCGCGACGTTCGGCGAGCGGTCCGACCCGGGATTCGAGGAGATCCCCCACCAGCTCGCGGCGGTCGAGACGACGTTCCGACGAGGAGGGACAGGGCACCGATCCGGTTCGGCCCCATCGCGCTGATCCGCGCGGCGATCGACGGGCGTCGCCGAGCGCGGGCGGCGACCTGCTCAGGGTCGAGTGAGGTCTGGATGACGGTGAGGTTCGTCATGACTACTCACCGAGCTGGCTGTTCCCGGTCGTCTAGGTGAGCGGGTTGCGCGCAGCGACAACAGTGAACAGCGTCGCGAGGAGGGCAAGGACGCCGTAGCCGAGGGCGATCTGCGGCAGCGAGAAGGTGTTGGAAAGCTGGCCGGCGAGGAGGCCGGGGAAGGTGGCGGCGCTGTAGCAGAAGAGGTAGATCGCGCTGAAGATTGGTGACCGGTCGGCCAGGGTGCTGCCGTGCAGGAGGCCGCGGGTGGCGGCGCTGATAGCGATGCCTTGAGCAGCGCCGCCGACGATGGTTGCGGCGATGAACAACGCCAGTGTGCCGGTGGCGATCGCTGTGATGATGCCGATCCATCCGGCCAGGAAGATGATCATGCCGATGCGTTGGGCTGCCGCCGGTGTGAACCGGCCGCCGAGGGGAGCACCCAGAGCACTGGGGCCCATGTAGGCGGCGAACACCAGCCCAAGGACGAGAGGGCTGCGCGTGTGGAGTTGATCTTCGACCAACGCGGGCACGAAGGCCTGGTAGAAAGCCCCGGTCGCCCAGGTGGCCAGGAACACCGCTGCGGCGACAGGGAGAAGACGCCTGACCCGGGCCGGAACGCGGACCTGGGGTCGCAGTGATCGCCAAGCGCCCGGCGACGGAGTTTCAGTCTCCGGGCTGACAGCGACGAGTGCGGCAGACAGGAGGAGGAGGCCGCCGGCAACCAGGTAGATGAGCTCGCGTGGCCAGGGGCCGAACTGGACCAAGGCTCCGGAGGCGATGGCGCCGACGGCGAGGCCGAGCATGACTGTCTGGCTGGAGGCGACGGAGGCCAACCAGGCCGGCCTGGCCGGTGCGGCATCGACGATGTAGGAGGTGAGGCTGGTGCCGGCCAGCCCGGCCCCGAGGCCCATCAGGAGCCGACCGGCGATCAGGATGCCGATGTCGTGCACGTTCAGCAGCACCAGACAGCCCAGCACAAGCAGGCCGAGGCTCGCGATCGAGGTGGGCCGTCGGCCGAGATGATTGGACAGCCGTCCCGTCATCAACAGTGTGGTGAAAGTGGCAGCGGAGTAGGCGACGACGGTCATCGAGATGCCGGCGTTGGTGAACCCGTCCTCGGCCCGGTAGATGTTGAAAAGCGGGATCGTCGAGCCCACCGCGGCAAACGCGGCCGCCAGGGATACCACCGCAGATGAGAAAGCCAGCCGGAGCGTTCCGCCCCGGCTGACCTGTTTGATCACAGGTGCCACGTTCTGCATCTTTCTGTTCTGAACTAGGCCGGCCGCGAATGGACCAAATAGTGACCCACGCGACACCGGTAAGCGAGAAGGCCCAACGAATGGTGGCCTCCGTGCACCTGATTTGTGTCTGTTCGTCGCGCAGTCTTACTTACAACGTCACGATTTCGCTCGTCCTCGATGCCTGCGCACGGACCACCAGCAGGTGCGGAGTACCAAGGTCATCGGTGGCCTTTGGTTACTCCTGGGCGCTTAGGGTCGATGAGGTCGGCGTACTCGGGGTTGTGCTCGATGAAGGTGCGCACGATCGGGCACATGATGGTGACCGTCTTGCCCTGCCCGCGCACGTCGTCGAGGACACGCCTTATCAGCTCGGTGGCGATGCCCTGTTTGCGGAACTCGGGGAACACCGAGGTGGCCAGCAACACGAGTCGGTCGTCGCCCGCGACGTTGTATGGCAGTCCGGCAATCTCGCGGTCGCCGACGATGGCCTCGTAGATGCCGGCTTTCTCGTCGTTGACGACTGCGAAGTCGAACGCAGGAGCGTGGGGATCGTCGATTACCTCGTCGATAAGGACGATCTGGTCCTGACTGAGGGTGCCATTCCCGTCGGAGTATCCGGCCTCGCCCGGGTACCCGAAGGCGCATCGGGCCGGCTTAGTCGGGTCGGTCATGGGGGTGTCCCTTCGTTGATTGTTCGTTCGCCGGCCGGGGCCGCTCATTCTTGTTCTTGGGCGTGCCGAGTGGTTTAGGGACGAAGCGCAGATGATGGTCTTGCCCTTGATCCGCTCGGTCGGGTTGAACGCTGGGACGACATCGTCGAGTGCCGCGATCTGGCCGATGTTCGTCCGCAGCCGACCATCCCGGACCCGCTGGGCGCGGCGTGAATGCTCAGGAGCCCAAATGCTCGGCGTGATGCCGCAGGTTCCTCAGAGTCAGTGCCGTATCAAGAGTGGCCACGGTCGCCTGCTGCGCGACGACCGGCAGCTCCAGCGCCCCGCGACCTGCACCACCACGCGCTCGCTCACGCCGCATTCCTTGGCCGCCGCCAGCGCGCGGTCGAGCAGTTGGTCGGTCACCTGCCCGTTCCAGCGCACGCAGGTTCGAGGCCAGCCGTGCCAGAGAGGATCACGAGTTCGTTGTCTGCTGGTATGCGGACGACATCGAAGTAGCCGCCAATCTTGGCGGCTACGGTCCCTACCCAAGTGCGGGGTTGCCTCGCGACCAGCGGCCTCGCGCGCGTGGCCGGGCTCAGATGCGCGGAGCGACCGCCCAGGCCGAGATGCAGACCCAGATACCCTGACGCTTCTGGTACGAAGTTCCACGATGAAGTCTTCGGCGAGTTCCTCGCTGAAGACTTCATCGTGGAACTGGTCGGAGTGGACGTACTCCGTCCGCGGCCTGCGCACTTCGGCCACAGTCGTTCCGATGCCGGGGATGCTTAGACGAAGGTGAACAGCCGGTCGGCATCGAAGCGCGAAATCGGGTCGGTGTACACCTTCTTAAGGTTGGGGTAGCCGAGGGCCAGCAGCACGGTTGTGGTGTGTCCGGTCTCGCGGATCTTGAACCCCTTGTCGACACTGGTCGGGTCGAACCCTTCGAGCGGCATGGCCTCAACGCCCAGCTCAGCGGCCGCCATCATGGTCATACCCAGCGCCATGTAGGTCTGCTTTTCCATCCAGTGGTTGATGTCCTTGTAGCCATAGTTGCGCAGGTTGAGGAAGTCGCGGGTCATCGACTGCCACAGCGCGCGCTTCGCCGGGTCACCGAACCGACCGTCGGCCGTCTCCTTGTCGAACACCTCTTCGACGTGGCTGTCGGGGAGATCTGCCCGAGTGGTGAGGATGATGGTGTGCGACGAGTACATGATCTTCTCGCCGTTGTCCTGGAATCGTTCACCCAGGTGGGCTACGAGCTTCTCTTTGCCTTCGGTCGTGCCGATCACGTAGAAGTGATTGGGCTGGATGTTCGTCGACGACGGCGTGGACCGCAGAAACCTCAACAGCTTTTGAAGGGTTTCTTCCGGGATGGTCTTACTGGGATCGAAAGCCCTGGTGAGATGCTTGCTCATGAGCTTGTCGAGATCCATGTCAACCTGCTTTCTTCTTGCAACCAGTGAGTGAAGAGCCAGTAATTCGTAGGGTTTGGGCTAGTTCTTGCCGCGGGCGAGTAGTTCGCCAATGCGCTCGAAGCTGATGCCTGTCGTCGCCGAGGCGAGGTCGCCCGCGACGAGCGCCTTCGTGGCCTGTTCGAGTGCGCCCATCGCGTGGATGTAGAGCAACGGACCCAAGCTGATGCGCTTGACCCCTGCCTTCTGCAGTTCGGCGACGGTCAGCACCTTGTCCGACGGTGACACGAGGACGTTGACCGGTGTCGGCGCGACTGCGGTGACGATCGCCTCAAGTGCGTCGAGGTCGGGTGGGTACGGGGCGTAGAGCACATCCGCGCCGACCTCAGCGAAGGCCGTCAGACGCCGGATGGTGTCGTCGAGATCGGGCCGCCCCTGGATGAAGTTGTCGGTGCGGCCGGTGACGACGATGCGCTCCTTGGCCGCGTCGACGGCGCTACGTACGCGATTGACTGCCTCGTCGAAGCCGCGGATGGGTTGATCGGGATTGCCCGAGGTGTCCTCGACCCCGATACCGGCCAGGCCAGACTCCACGGCGGCCTCAACGGTCGCGGCGACGTCTTCAAGCGTGTCGCCGTAACCGTCCTCGAAGTCTCCGTTGACGGGCAGCCCGGTGAGTCGGGCGAGCAGCCGCCCATGCTCGAGGTGCTCTTCGCGGGTGACTTCGTGACGCCCATCGAGGCGGCCGAGCGTGGTGGCGAGCGCCGCCGACGATGTCGCGATCGCCTCGAAGCCGGCATCGGCCAGCATCAGCGCCGAGAGGCCGTCCCAAGCATTCGGCATGACGAGGCCACCGTCGCGGGTGTGCAGCGCCATGAATTTCTCATAGAGTTCGGAGCCCGGCATGTCGAGCCTTTCCTGAATGATCGTTGATTCGGTGAAGGGTTTGCCGGCTGGGTGCGCGGACCGCGTCGAGGGTTCCGGCGATCAACCGGTGGGCGGGGTGTTGTTGGCGGCGGCGTGGAGCTTCTTAAACCCGATCCAGCCCCAACAGATCAGATGACGCGCGATGAGTCCGTCGATGATGTCCATGCACTCGACGAGGTGGGTCTGTTCGCCCGTCGGTGTCTGGCGCGGGTACTCCCAGAGCAACTGATGCCCGTCAGTGAGGTAGGTCCCGGTACGCCACCCAGTTCTCGAAGACTCCTTCGCGGCGACGGGCCGCGAAGTTGCGCCCGCCGCGTCGGCTCCGGGCGCGGGTTCACTGGGCCACGGCCGTATCGACCGAGTCCGCGCCGGGGATGTCGAGGTCGGTCTGGTTGACGTTGTTGATGAAGTTGGTGAGCAGGAATTGCACTGCCACAGCGACGATCGCCAGGATCTGTGGGTCGGTGTACCCGGCGCCTCGCACACCCGCGAGCTCGGCGTCGCTGACCCGCCCGCGGCTGTCGACCACCCGTTGCGCGAAGCGAGCGGCCGCGGCGCGCTCGGGATCGACCGAGCTCCCAGCGCGGCCGAGCTCGATGTCGTCGCCTGACATGCCGGTGAATTCGGTCGCGACGTAGGTGTGTATCGCCAGGCAGTAACTGCAGCCGCTGGCTTGCGACACGGCGAGCGCGATGCTGTGCCGGGTCTTTGCGTCCAGAACCCGGCTCAAGGTGCCCTGCAGAGTCGTGACGACCTCGAGAACGGTCGGGTTCGACGCGATGGTCTTGAACATGTTCGGGACGAAGCCGAGCTGCGCACCGACGTTGTCGAGTATCTGCTGCGCGCCGGCAGGTACATCCTCTAGAGGGGGAATGTTCAGTCGTGACACAGCGAATCGACCTCCGGTCGGGGTGTGAGTAGTCGTCGTCGAGCCCACGTCGGACTCTTAGTGCTTTAGAGCTCCGCCGCAGGTCCTAGCCCTGACCGCAACCTGGCCGATGGCCTCGGTTGCGCCGGGCGCCTCTGCATTGCGCGGGCTGACTCCGTCGGCGCCGAGTTCCGGATCTCTTCGCAACAGGAGCATCGTACAAAGAGGACTATACAGTCCAAAAACCTTCCACGCAACAACCCCTCCCCCAGGCGGGCCGAGCGGGCCGCGCTGGATGCAAGCGGGTCAATGCCCATCGGGTCGGTAAACCTGCCACCCAGAGCCACATCAAGGCACGCCGTGCGTCATTCGGCTGGTCAGAATGGGCGACTTCAAGCCGCCTCGAGCCAGGTCGGCTCGGGCGTGATCGTCCATTAAATGGACTATTTAGTCCGACGCTGCCTGTCGGGCTGCTGAAACGAACGCAAGATCTCTCGGATCTGCCTGCGCCTCCGCCTCGCGTCCATCTACGAGAGGGTTTGCAACACACTTCATCGAGGGTGTAGGGCTGTCCAACGTTCGGTTACCTCTCTGATCCCCGCGGCTTGACACCGAGTGGTGCCGAACGTCTTACAGTCCCCGCCGGCGCGGGAAGACACGCGGACTCGTCGGAGGCAGCCGCGGGGTTGCGGATGAAGACGGCCGAAACAACTCCACCGAGTGCCATGACCACGGCGATGATCAGGATGCCTCGAGTCCACCCCGTGAATGTCCAGGCGCGTGGACTCCGCAGGCCAGCAGCGAAAGCAACCCGTTCGCGGGCAAGGCCAACAGCGGAGCCACCTGGACCAACGACATCAGCCACGGCGACCTCGTCCGCAGCAACCCCGACCAGACCATGACCATCGATCCCTGCAACCTCCAACTCCTCTACCAGGGCAAATCCCCAACCGCCACCGGCCCCTACGACCAACTGCCATGGCGTCCGGGCCTGCTGACACTGCAGCACTAGCCTGCCGCGCGCGGTTCCAGCGGCGACCGCAGCCTCCGCGCACCGCTTGGGTGTGTCCATGTACCAGAGCACGTCGTGGGGGGCCAGGGCGGCGCCGGGCCCGAAAACGAGTGCCACTGCGTCGGACGTATGTTCCGGCACAGGCAGCTCGTCGAAGAGGTCGGCAAGGGTGCCTGTTCGTGTTGCAGCAGCCGCCCATACTCAGGTTCTGCCTTGCGGGTGACGATGTGTTCGTCCGGGCCGTCCGTGACGATCAGGACGACCTTGCCCGCCACCTTGTAGACCTCCAGCTGCTCGGTGAACGGACGCCCGTGGCTGACCCCGGGCAGCGCCAGTGCCGTGTCGCGCGCTCTGTCCTGGAGCTTCTCGCCGCTGATGGGCATGACGAAGGTCAGGCGCGGCGGCCGTGGGTGCGCGGATCCACGGGCTGCTCGGCTTTGGGAAGCCCGCCGACCACGAGACGGTAGGAGTCGATCACGAGCTCCTTCACTAGCTTCTCGTCGATGGTGCCCCCGCCTTCCACCGTGATCCAGTGCCTCTTGTTCATGTGATACCCGGGGGTAATGTCCACGTACTGCTCACACAGGGCTGCGGCGTCGTCCGGATCAGCTTTCAGGATCACGACGGGGCGCCCCGGCATGTCGGTCATGAGCATGAAGACCTTGCCGCGCACCTTGTAGACCTCCCAGTCGGGGCCGAAACGACGCTCCAGGTCGGCGCCGGGCAGTTCCACAATGCAGTCGCCCGCGATCTTCTGCAGTTCCTGTCCGTCCAAGGTGATCAACTCCTCTATCGATCCGAGTGCCCTGACCTCCCGGCCAAGGCCCAAGGTGGCGTCTCGTGCATGGCCGCCACGAACGGCGGCGCCCGCGCGCCGGCAACAGTGACGGAAGCCGACGCGGGTGTATGGCGAACTCGGGATCAAGCTGCGACCGACAGCAGCTCAGACGCGTGCTGAAAAGGCTCTCTAATCCGAACCCTATTTTCGAGCGGCACAGGGTTCCCGAGCGATTCGGTCGTGCGATGTCAAAGGCTTTGTATTCTGCGGTCCTGACACTTCCTTCGATTCTGCGGGCCGGGAATCCTGCCGTTCGTCGAATATCGGGTTCGTCACGCGCGAGGTCCGTGACACCGGATACGGACAGAAATGTGTCCGTAGATTGTCGATAGTACGGTCAGACGGCCAATCCAGCGCCGCCGGACACCACGATCTCTTGCCCAGTGATGTACGCGGCTCCGTCCGAAGCCAGAAACGCGACGGTCTCGGCGATGTCCTCAGGCCTGCCGAGGCGACCGAACGGGTTCTTCGCCGCCATAGCGGCCAGCATCGCGGCGACCTCATCGGATCCCATGCCGAGGGCGGCCCGCAGCATGGGCGTGTCGGTGAATCCCGGGCTGACGGCGTTGACTCGGATGCGGCGTGGGGCGAGCTCCAGGGCCAGCGTTGGGATCATGGTCAGCAGCGCGCCTCGCGACCCGGCTGTGAGACTGTTGCCGGTCAGGCTGCGCGTCGCTCCGATACCCGCGGTTACAATGATCGAAGCGCCGTCGGACAGCAGTGGCAGCGTTTTTACCAGAGTGAAGAACTGTCCTTTGGTGTTGACGGCGAACACGTCGTCGAAGGCGGCTTCGTCGCAGGCGTCCAGCGCCACGGGACGGCTGACGCCGGCGTTCAGGAACAGCGTTGTCAGACTCCCGAATCGTTCGCGGACCTCGGACACAACCCGGTCAGTGTCAGCAAGGGAGCGCGCGTCAGCACGCAACACCAGGACGTCCTCGGGTAGCTCCTCGCGCGCCCGGGCGACGCTTTCCGGACGTTGTCCAGTGACCGCGACCCGGTAGCCGCGGCTATGTAGAACCTCCGCGGTGGCCTTCCCGATCCCACTGGTGCCACCGGTGATCAGAGCTGCACGTGCCGACATGGCGATCACTCCACATTAGTTATTACACTGCCACGAATTCACAGTTATGCACGGCACGAGCGACTAAAGCTGCCTGGCCAGGGCTTGACAGGACCACTCGTCTTGATTGAACGGCTCAACAGGCATCGCACCGAGCCCAGCTGGTGTCACGGGGCGTGAGGAGGGAGGGCTGCCGCATCAACGAGTGACTGAGGGGCACGGCCAGGTGCCATCTTGAGTCGACGAGTGATGAGCGTGCAGCGTCGAACGTCGTGCTCCAAAAGTTCGTGGTAGCCCTCCCATCGGAGAAGGTCAGCGTCAACGTGTACGACCGCGCGGCGGCTGCGTCGTGGTACCCGCCGTGGCTCCGGCCGGAGAGGTGAAGGACGCCAGGCAGCGAACTCAGCAAGATCGAGTTGATGTACAGCTCGCGACGTTCTGCTGCCGGGATCTCACGGGAGTTACCGGCGCCTTCTCCAGACTTGTCGGTTGTGGCGAGCACGACCTCGATCTCGCCTAGCGCGCGCACACTGATCGAGAGCTCCAGCTGCACGAGGCGATCGGGCTCGAGGTCGCGGGACCGGTCGCCACCGGCTGTGATGTTGGCTGAGGACAGCTTCAATGGCAGGCCGGCAACCGACGAACTCGGCATGAAGCCCAGCTGCTCACTCACCGTGGTGGCCCTTCTTCTGTCCCTACGAGACTCACGAAGTCAGCGACGCCGAACTCGCCTGACGCAGCTTCGTCCTCTGGTGCGCCCATCATGCACCATAGAGAACTATTTAGTCCACTTCACTGATCGACAAGCGTACCGCGATACACGCCCAGACCGGAGCCGTGCGCCTCGCCGCGCCGGGCAATGAGCGGCGTGATCCCGACCCCGCGGGCCCGCCTGCGGTACTGGTCGTAGTCATAGTCGCGACAGGCGTAGCGCGTGTCTTGCCGCCGGCGGGGCCGGCCGCGACGGCCCCGCACCGGCGGGGTCGCGTGGACGAGCGACATCAACGTGTCAGGACCAAGCGCACACGCGCGCCGAAGCCGCGATACGCTAATTTGGACTAACTAGTCCTATTATTTCGTCGACGGATCGACCGAGCTCATCGGGCCAACCGCCCGCGGCAGGTCGAGGACGGAGCACACAGGAGCCATCAGCCGCGGAACCGACTGCGCCGATGCTGCAGTAAGTCGGCGCGACGGAGACCTCATCAAGGGCTAACACGGCCGCGCAGCCGCGCATTGGGCTCATGGAGCTAGATCGCAACGTGAGGTGTTTTGAATGCCCGCGTGACTCGCGCAGATACACCCCGTGGTGCTTACAGAGCGGAGCCCGGTCAGGAGCAAGCGATGAGCGAGGAGAACACGTGATCGAAAACGAAGAGGCGACGCCGACACACCACGCACCGCAGGTGCGCGTGGTCACGGCATCGTCGTGCACCGCGGCCGTCCCGACCCAGCCTGCAGCCGCCCGCACTGGCGTCGCTGCTGAGGAGCCCGGTAGCAGGCGGGGCTGGGCGTCCGTCGGTGCGGTCGCGCTCGGCGCGTTCGTCATCGTCATGACGGAGACGCTGCCAGTGGGGCTGCTACCGCAGATCGCCGATGGACTGCATGTCTCGCTCGGCCTCGCAGGGCTGATGGTGCTCGTGCCGGGCTTCAGTGCCGCGGTGTCGGCGCCGCCGTTCTTCCTCTGCTCCGGCCGCTTCAACCGGCGCTCGGTCATTCTCGTCCTATGTCTAACGGTGCTGGTGTCGAACGCGGTCGTCGCGGTGGCGCCGAACTTTCTCCTGGTGTTGATCGCCCGTATGCTCTTCGGCGCCGCCCTCGGAGCCTTCTGGACCGTGGTCGCACCGGTCGGACCCAAGCTGGTGGGCCCGGCCGGCGGAACTCGCGCCATCACCATCATCGCGGCCGGTATTTCGGGTGGGACGGTGGTGGGGCTGCCTGCGGGACAGTTCCTCGGCAACCTCGTCGGCTGGCGTCCCACTTTCGCCATTGCGGCGGCGGCGACACTGCTTATCGTGGTTGTGCAGACGGTCGTGCTGCCGGGTATTCCGCCGGACGGGCGTACACACCTGCGTGATCTCGTGGGAGTCGTGACACGGCGGGCCGCCCGGCTGGCGAGCGTGGGCACCCTCCCCTGGCTTGCTGGCCTGTTGATCGCGCTGTGGGGCCTGGTCTGGGGAATCGTGAACCCGGGAACGCTGGTCTGGATGCTCGACTCGGCCCCGGAAACCCCGGAAGCCGCGTCGGCGGTGAATGTGACGAACCTTCAGATAGCCCTGGCGGCCGGGTCTGGCCTCGGCGCGATCCTTGTTTCGTCGACAACCTTGCAGACGGTGTTCCTCACGGCGGGCTTCACCGTCCTTGCCTCCGCCGTGCTCACCGCGGTGGCGGCGCGGTTCATCACACTCACCCGGAGGGAATGAGGAGACTGAAGCGAGGCAGGGGGGCCAGGCGCTCAGAGCCCCGGGCGCACTTGGCGCTCGTGGCCGGGCTGGACGGTGCTGGCCACCGACATTTGGGGCCTGCCCTGGGAAGCACCCACCCTGCTCCACGGACCAATCCGAACCGACACACACGGCATCTGGGCCCGCCACGGCGCGTGCGGCACCGTACAGAAGATCACACAGACCCGTCCGAGTGCCGGCAATGCCCACCCGAGGCCGATTCCCTGACCGTCGCGCCGCAAAGGGGGCCAGACGCGTGATCCCCCGGCAACTGACGCGTAGACCGCCCCGCCACTCGGCGCCGGTCCGATCACGCCCACGCCGCTACACCCGAGTCCGATGGCGCGAAACTTTCACCCCGTGGGATCGATCATGTCGGCGAGGCTGATGATCGTCATTTCTCCGCGCGCCGAGCTTTTGGGCGTCGTCCCGGCCATCCGGCCGCATCGGGGGCGATCCGGCGGCCAGGCCACGCCCGGGTGCCGTGCGGGCGTCCTCGCCATGCACTCGGGCGGGAGGCGCATACGCCGGCTCGACCCGCTTCTCCCGGACGGTACCTAACCTGTGCCGCTCGAATATTGGACCACGCGGTCTGAGATGGGGTTATGCGGCGTGCCCAGAAGCAGCCGCCGACCAGGATCGCCTTCTCGGTAGGCAGATCGTCTCCTCTACCCAGTCAGTGATCCCGGTGCACACCTGAAGTCGGGCGCACTTCAACTGGGCTATATAGTCCTAATCACCAGCTTGGATCCTAGCAGCGGCCAGCCGAGGGGAGCTCCGGTACCGCCTCCCCGTCCGGATCGACTCTGCCCGGAGGTGGCGGGGTCCTGCCGAGCCGAAGCACCATCATCGCAGGTCTTGCGGCGGTGTGTGTGTCGCGGTCGTCGTCGAGGCCGAGCCGGGGATCACGGCGTGCTCCTCCTTCGCGAGCATCCGTTTGGACCTCAGAAGTGGACTTGACAGACCAGTTCTACCGAATCTAGTGTGCGACGGTCCGTGCCTCCGGTGGCGACGAACTGTCCGACTTGGACCAACCGGCGCCGAGTTCCACGGACGTCGTACCACCCCCCGGGGGTAACCGACTTCTACCAACACAAATCGCGATTCAATGGGGAAGGAACAACTGTCATGAGTGAGAACTTTGAGGGCCATAAAGTCGTGGTCGTCGGCGGCAGCAGCGGCATGGGCCTGGCCACGGCCCACCAAGTGCTCGCCGGGGGCGGCACCGCCGTAATCACGGGTCGAGACCAGGACAAGGTCCGGGCTGCGGTCGAAGCGTTGTCGCGGCACGGAAAGGCGTGGGGCATCACGACCGAGCTGACCGACCGCGACCAGGTACCGGAGGTCCGGAAGCAGCTCGCCGCCGAGCACGCCGACGCGACCCTGCTCGTCAACGCCGCGGGTTTCTTCGTCCCGAAGGCATTCAGCGAGTACGACGAAGCCTTCTACGACTCGTACAACGAACTGAACCGCGCACTGTTCTTCATAACGCAGACCGTCGTCGCGGGTATGGTCGCGGGAGGCCGGGGCGGCGCCATCGTCAACGTCGGCTCGATGTGGGCGCACCAGGGCATCGCGGCGACGCCGCACACCGGCTACTCCGTGCAGAAGGGCGGCCTGCACTCGTTCACCAAGGCACTCGCGATCGAGCTGGCGCCACACAGCATCCGGGTTAACGCGGTCGCGCCCGCGGTCGTGAAGACACCTTTGTACCTGGGCTTCATCCCAGCGGACAAGCTCGATGAAACCGTCGACAGCTTCAACGGCTTCCATCCGCTGGGGCGGGTCGGCAGCCCGGAGGACATCGCGAACGCGGTCTCGTTCCTGCTGTCGGACAAGTCGAGCTGGATGACCGGCGCCATCGTCGACGTCGACGGCGGCGTCATGGCCGGCCGCAACTGATCCTCGAAACGTAATCTCGGGATCGCGCCGACGGGGTTGCGGACGCGTCCGTAGCCCGCGCCCGCGGGGAAACCGCCGGCGAATTCAGCGAGACCGTGGCTCGGCCGACCCGCACGTGATCGCGCTCGATGCTGAGGTCAGCAATTCCACCCATGGGGATCAGTTCACCAAGGCTCGAGATCTTCACGTGCGCTACCGGCGCGCAGATCAGCAGCGGCAGGCACGACCTCATCTCTCCTTGCGGCCGACCGTCACGGAGATCAGGACGTGCGCTACCGATGCAAGGATGCGCAGGTAAACGGGATGCGGCTGATTACGGACCCATGCCGTCGGACGCAGGAATCACAGCCTGCAACCGCCGGCTCCGTGGTCATCGGTAACCGTGGTTTCTCGCGGGTTGCTCGGATGACACGAAACCCACCGTCACACGGCGGCACGAGCCGGCACCGGAACCATTGGAGTCGCGGACGAGAACCGGCATAGACTGACAGTGAGAGCATCGATCTGACACGAGAGCAGCGGACTCCTCGACCTGACCGCCGACGCCATCGAGCGGATCACTACCGAGAACCGGACGCTCCGGTTGAAAACCGGAAGCTCACTATCGACAACTAAAAGCTCACCGAGCGGCTCAAGGCTGCCCGGGAGAACAAGAGCAGGCCGCACCGTTTGCGGCCGAGGTCGCCGCGCGCCTGGGCCTGGTCTGCTTCGATCCTCAGGGAGGGCCTCTCTGGCGTTGAGCCAAGCCGACCCGAGGCCAGACAAGGATCCCTTAAAAGCAGCCGCAATCGGGCGTGACCTTCCGAGTGCCCGACGACCTAGACAGCCGAGCCTTCGTCCGCCGCTGGGTCAGCTGGGACCTCAACAAGGCGGCGGGCGGACCGTACACCCAACTTCTGGGGGCTCAACCCGCTCCGAGACGACCGCGAGGCGTTCGAGGCGGGCTTGGCCCGCGACGCCCGCCAGATGAGCGATGAAAACCTCCACCTACTCTTGGAGTTCGAGTGGCGCTCGCGGCTCACCGCAGCCTGGCTGATCGGCCTCGACCGGCGCCGCCAGTTCCGACAGCCCCTCGGTGACCTGCTGCTGGCAAGCAACTTCGTCTTCGCCAGCCGGGGCTGCTGCTTTGCCCCTGGCCCGCTTCGGCCAGCCCGAGGACGCCGAGATCCTTGTGGCCTACCTCGACCACTACCTTCCCGGCTCGACTGCCACTTCGACCAGCCAAGCCCTCTCGGCGCATTGCTCACAGCGTGGGGCGGGCTGGTCCTCGCTGTCGGGCACCGCTTCACGCCGCCGCGTCCCGTCCTGCGGGGACTGACCGGCGAGGAAGAACAGGTGGAGCCGCTCGGTTTCCGACAACCGGAGCGCCTGAGCGAGCGCGGCGAGCGCCTGGGCCGACGCTGCCTTGGCCCGCACCTGCTCTAGCTGGACGAGATGGTCAACGGACCCACCGGCCAGCCGGGCGACCCTCTGCCGGCGCAGCCCGCGGATCCGTCGACCGACCGAGACATCCGATCCGAAGTCCTTGAGCCGCCGTTCGTCGCGCCGGTCGCGTAAGGTCGCGCCGAGTTCGTTGCCCAAGACCTCCACAGTCTCGGATCCTACGTCGGCATCGCCGTAGCGGGTGTCGTGGCCATGCACCCGGGTCCGGCGAACGGGGGCGGCCTGCGGCCGACGCGATGTCCTCTGGGACGATCTATGGAAGCCGCCGACGAGGAGGATGACGCCGTTGATGCGCGATGATCGACCCCACACCGGCCGGTTGGTGTGCGTCGGCTCGTACACGAAGGAGGCCGGCGGGCGCGGGATCGGCATCACCACGTTCTGGCAGGATCCCGAGGACGGGACCCTTCAGCCGGCGGACTCGGTCGCCGTGCCCGCACCGTCCTACCTGGTATGGCATCCCGATCTGCCCGTGCTCTACGCCGTCAACGAGCTCACCGAGGGCATGGTCACCGCGCTGCGCGCCGAGCCGGACGGCCGGCTGCGGCCGATGGTCAGCCTGCCGAGCGGCGGCGCGACGCCGTGTCATCTGGCGCTGACGCCGGACCGGCGCCACCTGTTGTGCGCCAACTACCACGGAGGCAGCCTCGCCGTCTTCGCGCTGGACGACGCGGGCCGCCCGATCGAGCGCGTGGACCTGGTACGCCATCGCGGCCACGGGCCGCACCCGGATCGCCAGGACGCCGCACACGTGCACATGGCCGTGCCGGACGGCGCCGGAGACACGGTGAGCGCGGTGGATCTGGGCACCGACGAGATCCGCGGCTACCGGCTGTCGTCCGCCGGCGGCTCGAGCAGAGCACGTGCCTGTCGCTGCCACCGGGGTTCGGGCCACGCCAGATCATCCGCCACCCGTCGATGACGCGCGCGTACGTGGTCGGCGAGCTGGCGTCAGCGCTGATCACTCTGACCGAGACCGCGGACGGCCCGCGTGTCACCGGCACCCTGCCCGCGACGACCGCCGCCGCGGCCGGCGGCAACTTCCCCTCACATCTCGGCCTGTCCGACGACGGTCGTTTCCTGTACCTGGCCAACCGGGGCGCCGACCGGATCAGCGTGTTCGCCACCGAGCCGGACGGGTTGCGCCCGGCAGGTGAGTATCCGAGCGGTGGAGCGTGTCCACGGCAGTTCGCGCTGGCCGGACGATGGCTCTATGTGGCCAACCAGGACAGTGACCTCGTGACCGCCTTCGCCGTCGATCCGGCGACCGGGGCACCGTCGGTCCTGGCGCAATACCCGGTGGCCACGCCCACCTGTGTCGCGGTCGCGCCCTGGGAGCCGCCCAGCCGCTGAGGATGTCCGTCACCGGTCGCGCCGCGCTGCTACGGTGACCGCCGTGACGGAGATCGAGTCATCTGTGGAGAAGCCCGAGAGTGAGCACGAGGGTCCCGTCGTCGAACGCATGATGCTGTTCACCGACGCCGTCGTGGCCATCGCGATCACCCTGCTCGCTCTGGAGCTGCCCGTTCCCAAGGGCGGGACCAACTCCGAGCTGTGGCACGCGGCGGTCGAGGCTCGACCCGAGTACAAGGCGTTCCTGATCAGCTTCGCGGTCATCTGGGCCCACTGGTCCGCGCACCGCAACGTCTTCCGCGGCCTGCGCGCTCTCGACCGGACCCTCGGCTCACTCAACGGGTTGTGGCTGTTGATGGTCGTGCTCATCCCGTTCGCCACGAAGATACTCGCCGGCGACGGGGCGTTTCAGCTGCGCTTCGGTTTCTACGCGCTGATCGAGACGGTGACCAGCCTGCTGTTCCTGCTGATGACCTGGCACGTACGACGGGCCGGGCTGGCCGCCGAAGGCACGCCGCCCGAACGCTTCACCGACGCGATGGTGCGCAGCGGCGCCATCGCCGCCTGCTTCGCCGTGTCGATCCCCGTCGCGTTCGCCGGCCAATGGGCGTACCTCTGCTGGGTCGCGGCCATCGTCGTCGCGCGCCTCGCCACACGGGTGACACAGCGGCAGGTCCAGCCTGCCTGACCGCCCCCAGCCTGCTTCAGCTCGTGTCTTCCAGGCTGGGGCGCAGCAGTGGGGCGGCGCCGAGACCGCTGGGGGCTGGTGTGGCGCGCTGCGACGTTCCGGCGTAGTACCGGTTCGCGGCCGTCGAGGCGACGCGCACCCGCAGGTCGTTGCCCTGGCCGCGAAGCAGACCAGGGGGTACCGCGCAGCTGATCGGGCCCCAGCCGTACCGTCCGAGCGGTGTGCCGTTGAGTTCGATCTCGGCGCTCGTGTCGACCACGGGCAGGATCAGTTCCCAGTCGGGCCAGGCGAGATCCTCGCCGGGAATGTCGAAGCCGAGCCGGTACTCGCCGATGCCGGAGAACTCGGCGAGGCCCTGCAGCTCCCAGCCGCGGTCCACCCGGATCGGGATCTCCGGTCCTGCGGCGCGCAGGGTCCAGCCCTCCGCCAGCACCAGGTCGCCGGGGACGGGCGTGGTCCCGTCGCGGAGACTCATGCACACCAGTTCCCAGGGCGCGAGAGAGAGCGTGAGCGACACGCCGGTCGTCGTCCGCAGCGGTTCGATCGCGCCCGATTCGGGCCGCCATCGGGTCACCTCGGCCGGGGTCGAGGAGGGGCGGACGGTCACCGTTCTGGGATGGCCGGCGTCGTTGAACAGAGCCAGCCGGGTGCCCGTGGAGTCGCGGCCCGCGTACTGCCACACGGTCTCGCCGGAGTTCTCCGCGCCCTCCACCTCAACGACGGCGTGCCGGGCACGCAGCGGTCGCAGGACCGCCTCGACCTGCCGCGCGGAGGGTGGTTCCGGCCAGTGGGACATGGTCGCCGCGTCGCACAGGCCGGCCATCCGCGCCGCCAGCGTCGCGTCCACGCCGCCGGTCTGCGTGGCGCCGGGAAGCGGTCCGGACGCGAGGAGCGTGCCACCGGCGTCGAGGAACCGGGCGAGCACGTCGACCGTCGATCCGTCCCGTACGACCTCGACCCCCGGCAGCACCACGCCTCGGTACCGGCGTCCGCCGATGACCAGGCGACCGTGCTCGACCGCGGCGGCCCGCACGTCGCGCTCGTCGACCAGGTGATAGCCGTAGCCCTTCCGCGCGAGGTGCTCGGTCCAGAAGGCGGTGTGCGCACCGTACGGGTGCGCCGGACCGCCGGCCCAGCTGCTGCGCAGCGGGTAGACGACGGCGACCTCGCATTGCGGCTCCATGCCGTCGAGGAACACCGACAGGCGGCCGGACTCTTCGGCGAACGCGCGGTGATAGGGGAACCAGGGCTCGAAGTTCACCCCCGGCGCGAAGTCGAAGCGCGGGTTCGTGAACATCTCCTCGCGGTCGTCCCCGTCGGTCTGCCAGAACGCGTGCGTCAGCAGTTGGCGGGCGCCGAGCAGGTGGTGGCGGATCGTCTGCGCGCGCAGGTCCCGCAGGGTGAGCTCCCACTGTCCGGCCGCGAAGTGCGACCCGGTCGCCGTACTGCCGAAGTACTGCTCGACCAGGCATCCGCTGCGGCCGTTCGCCCGCGCGACCGAGTCGCCGAACTTCGCGCTGAGCTGCGGATCCGTGTTCCGTGCGTCGACGGCGGTGTGATCCCGCCACCGGTCGAGCCCGAAGTAGTCGGTCCCGAAGTTCGTCCGGGGGTCGTCGGTGATGATCGTCCCCGTCGGGTCCCATGAGGAGACATGGCCGAGGACCTCGTGTCCCGACAACGCGATGCCGTGCCGCCGGCACCAGCGGGCGAGTGTGCCGAAGAAGCTGTCGATGCCCAGCGTGGAGTAGGTCTCGAAGAAGTCGCAGCGGCGTGCGGGCGTCATCGGGCCGATGCCGCGCACGAGCGCCAGGAGCGAACGCCGGAAGGGAGCGTCGTGCTCGGCCTCGTATCGGCGGACGACCTCCGGCGCGTACATCAGCGACGAGCCGACGTGCCCGTGATGCTGACGCCAGCGGAAGAAGCACGCGTGCGGTTGGTCGAAGAACGCGTACTTGACCGTGCTGCCCCAGTGCGGACCGAACGCCTCGGCGTACGGGGCGTAGCCGACGTCCGTGTAACGCTCCGCCGCCTCGGGAAGCAGGTAGTCGATCATCCGGCTCGTCGCGCAGCGCGCCGCGACGAAGACGGTCACCGCGGTCGATCCGGTGGGGAGCGCACCGCGGGGAACGACGACGGTGCAGCCGTCAGCGCCGGCCGAGCCGATCCTGGCCGTTTCGGTGAGATCGTGGATCTGCGACTCGTCGGTCACCTCACCGGCCGGGTGTGCCAGGGCCGCGACGACCTCCCACTCGTCCCACCGCACTTCGCCGTTCTCGAAGACCCAGTGCATCCCCGGGTCCAGGAGGTACTCGACGTCAGTGGGGTGGATGTCGTCCACCGTGCACTCGACGTCCGTTCCCGCGTCCGTGACCTGCGCCGTCGACCAGAAGAGGTGGCGTTCGCGCAGCTCGTCATGGCCTTCGACGGTACGGCCGCCGGCGTGGCCGGAGAGCCAGTTGTACTCGTCGTAGACGCCAATGATCATGCGGTGCCCGGCCGCTTCGTCGGCCGCGAGCCGGCAGGCCGCGAGGTAGTCGTCGCTCAGGTACTCCTTCCGCGGGAAGGACATGCGGGCCTGGATCTGGAAGGAGCGAAAGCCCGCCCGCGCCATCTGCGCGACCTGTTCCCGGATCTCGGTGGGAGTGGGAAGCCGGTGCCAGAACCAGTACGTCGCGGGGGCGTGCCATGGATCGGGCTCACGCCACGCGGGGCTGCTCGCCATCTCGGAGGCCGCCTTCCTGGAGCTGGGGCGCCTTGCTGAAGTTCGGCGGGACGTCGAACTTGAACACGAAGGTCAGCAGCCCGTAAAGCACGATGCCGATCGCCATCGCGATGAGCACACCCATGTTGGTCTGGCCGATGACGCCCTTCTCCTGGCTCTTGGAGAGCAGGAAACCGACGACCCGTCCGATGTTCGGGTCGCTCGAGGTGACCGTGCCGAGACCGACCACGGTCGCGGCCGCGAGCGAGACGAGCGCGGTCCACCGGCCCGACCGTCCGCCGTACCCGGCCGCCTGTGCCATGCCGACGTTCCAGTCGAGCCGGCGCTGCCGGATGAAGTCGAGCAGCTGGATTCCGCCCATCGTTCCCATCACCACGGCGATGAGCGCGAGGAACGCCTGGAAGGTGGCCAGGAACGAGTCGGAGACGAACAGCAGATAGAACGCGCCCGCCGAGATGACCACCATGTTGATCACGGTCGTGGCGGCGCGCGACAGCGGAACGCCCAGTGCGAGGAGCGCCAGGCCCGAGGAGTACAGGCCGGTGATGGCCGCCGCGATCAGCGAGATGACGATGACGACCGAGAACGGGATGAAGAACCACAACGGCAGCAGCGCGGTGAGCGCCGCGATCGGGTCGGCCGCGGCCGCTTCGCCGAGCGCGTGGTCGCTGCCGGCGAGCAGTACGCCGAGGATCAGCAGCACGGCGACCGGCAGCGTGATGCCGCCGGCCGTCCAGCCGATGACGCCCCGCGCTCTGGTCCGCCGCGGCAGGTATCGGGCGAAGTCGCCGCCGTAGTTGAGGAATCCGATGCCCACCATCGTCATCGCCATCACGATGCCGCCGAGGAACGCCCACGCCGAGCCGTCGGGGGTGCTGCCAAGCCTGCTCCAGTGCACGTGCGGAATGATGATCACGATGAAGGCGATCGTCATCACGCCCGTCAGCCAGGCGATCCAGTTCTCGATCCGGGTGATCAGCTCGTGGCCGAACACCGCCGCGGTCATGGTGAGGGCGAGGACGACCACGAACCACAGCACGATGGCCGTCACGGTCGCCTTGCCGTTCGAGGAGGCGAAGACCGACGGCCAGAGCCGGGCGAAGAGTTCGGCGCCGGTAGTGGACGCCAGTGTGATGATCGTGACCTTCCAGCCCACGTTCGACAGATAGGCGAAGAAGCTCGGGAATTTGTTGCCGTGGATACCGAACGCGAAGCGGGTCTGGGTGAGTGTGGGCAGTCCGGTCCGCGGCCCGCCGACGGCGAGCACCCCGACCAGGAATGAGGACGCCGCGTAGCCGACGATGCCGGCGACGATCGCCTGCCACACACTCAGCCCGAGGGAGAACACGTAGATCCCGTAGCTGACGCCCAGGATCGAGACGTTCCACGAGAACCAGATTCCGAACAGTCCCCTGGGCGTGCCTCGCCGTTCGGCGTCGGACACCGGGTTGATCCCGTTCTTCTCAATGCCAGAGCCGGTATTCGGCCGATCCGTGACTTCTTCTGTGCTCATCGCCGGTCCTTCCGTGCACAACATGCGTCGCGATACCGCCACCACAACAGGAACGGGGGTCGCTCCGGCGAACGCCGGGCATTCCGACAGCAGCCCGCCTCCCGCACCGTCGGAAGCTCGGGCTCCAGGTGTGGAAAGTAATCCGAACACGGACTATCTGCAAAAGCAAGGGCTCGGGCCGACGGCTTTTGGGATCACCCGGGACCTCGCGCACCGCGGAGGCCGTGGCAAGGTAGAGGCATGACAGCCGATGCCGAGCGGGCGCGGGAGGCGGTCACGACACCTCCCGCGTTGATGGCCGCCCCCGGATACCTGGCCCGCCGGATCTACCAGTCGTACGTCGCGCTCTGGACGCGGGTCGTGGATCCGGTGCTGACCGGTCCGCAGTTCGCGGTGCTGACCGTGGTCGACAGCCATCCGGGGATGGATCAGGGGTCGCTGGCATCGTCGGTCGCGCTGGACCGGTCCACGATGACCGATGTCGTCCGCCGGATGGAGGCCGCCGGGCTGATCATCCGGCAGACCGCCCTGCACGACGGCCGGCGCAAGCTGCTCTACATGACCGACGAGGGCCGGCGGCGCCTGGCCGAGGTGAACCGGCTGGCCCGCACACTGGATGAGGAACTGCTGCGCGGCTACGAGGGCGCCGAGCGCGATCGGATCATGCGGGAGCTCACGAGGCTGGCCGGCCACTGGGAGAGCCTGCTCGACGACCGCTGACGAAGGTTCGCTCCGAGGCTCCGTCGCGAAACATCCACCTCAGCCCTTGCTTTCCGAGATAGTCCGTGTTCGGATTAGTTCCTGCGAACACCAGCTCGCGCTTCCGTCATACGAACCGCTGGTCGCCGTCGAACTGCCCGGATTGTGGCGATTCGCGTTGCATTCCCATCGTGTGGTGAACGGCGGACGCGCGCCACGGAACACGGGTGTGGAGGAGGAACAGTGCCCGCTAGCCAGTCATATGACGTCACGATCGTGGGAGGCGGCCTCGGAGGACTGACGGCCGCGTTGGCCCTGCGCCAGCGCGGGCTCCGCGTCACCGTCCTCGAGCAGGCCCCCGAACTCGGCGAGGTGGGCGCCGGCATCCAGACCGCGCCGAACGCCAGCCGCGTTCTGCTGGGTCTCGGACTACGCGACCGGCTCGAGGCGATCCGCACCGAGCCCCTCGACCAGGTACGCCGCCGCTGGCAGGACGGCAGCGTCATCGGGCTGACCAGCCTCGGGGACTTCTGCAAGCGCGAGTACAACGCCCCTTACTGGCATTACCACCGCGCCGACCTGCACAAGGTGCTGCTCGACGCGTGCCTGGACGCGGAGGGTGCCGGGCCGGTGGTCGAGGTGCGGACCAGCAGCAAGGTCGTGGAGATCGACCAGAGCGATCCGGCCCGGCCGGTCGCGGTCACACAGTCCGGGGACGCACATCGGGCGGACGTGCTGATCGGCGCCGACGGCATCAGGTCGAACGTGCGCGACCTGCTGGGCTTCGCGGACACGCTCGTGTTCTCCGGCGAGATGGCCTACCGGGCGCTCATTCCGGGCGACAAGATCGCCGCGGATCCCGCGACGCGCTGGCTGGTGGACCGCTTCCAGAGCACGATCTGGTACGGCCCGGACCGGCACCTCGTCCACTACATGATCCGTGGCGGGGAGTACCTCAACGTCGTGGCGATCGTGCCCTGCTCCCCGGAGGCGCGCGACCAGTGGACCGCGTCGGCGACCGTCGAGGAGCTCGTGGACGCCTTCCCCGGCTGGGACGACCGGGTCGCCGCGATGCTCTCCAAGGCGGAGGGCGACATCTCCGCGTGGGCGATGTACCACCGGCGCCGGGACCCCGTCTGGGTGGACGGCCACGTCGCGCTGCTCGGCGACGCCTGCCACGCGATGCTGCCCTACCAGGCGCAGGGCGCCTCGCAGGCGATGGAGGACGCGGCGGTGCTCGCGGAGGAGCTCGGCTCCGTCCCGGTCGAGGGGGTCGGGCACGCCCTCGTGCGCTATGTCGCGCGGCGGGCGAAGCACGCGGGGATGGTGCAGGACGCCGCCTGGGAGAACATGGCGTTCTATCACCTACCGGACGGGCCCGAGCAAAGGCGACGTGACGAGAGACTCAAGAATTTCGATGGCGAGTCCAACGTCTCCTACGAGTGGCTGTGGAGTGGTACGCCCCTGAACGATCCTGACGAGGAGCGGTTCGCGTATCAGTTCCACGGCTGATCCTCCGGGGCTCGCGAGGCACCGCGGCCCCGAAGGATCGTGACGCCACCGCCGTTGGCGCGGCGGGCGGCGTCGGTCAGGGAAGCGCGTACCAGCGCGCTCCGCCTCTCTCCGAAACAGCTGGAGTCTACATGGAGACAGGAAGCGAGATCGTCCAGGGCCTGCCCTGGAGGTGGCGGGTACAAGGAAAGATCTTCATCATCGGCGGCCTCGGCTACATGTTCGACGCCTGGGACGTCACGCTCAACGGCTACCTCACTCCCCTACTGGGCGAACACTTCGACCTCACGGTCGCCGAGAAGGGCCTCGTCGCCACCGCCAACCTGATCGGCATGGCGGTCGGCGCGGTCGTCTGGGGCACCATCGCCGACCGGGTGGGCCGGAAGAACGCCTTCAGCCTCACGCTGCTGGTGTTCGCCCTGTTCTCCGTCCTCGCCGCGCTGTCTCCGACGTACGACTTCTTCCTGGCGGCCCGTTTCCTCGCGGGCGTCGGCCTCGGCGGCTGCATCCCGGTCGACTACGCGCTCGTCGGCGAGTTCACGCCGAGCCGGCAGCGCGGCCGGGTGCTCACCGCGATGGACGTGTGGTGGCCGATCGGCGGAACCCTCTGCGGGCTGGTGGCCACCGCGCTGCTGCCCGTCCACGGGAACTGGCGGTGGATGCTCACCGTCATGATCCTCCCCGCGCTGCTGCTGTTCTGGATCCGGCGCGGCGTGCCGGAGTCGCCGCTCTACCTCGCCGGGGCCGGCCGGGAGACGGCGGCCCGCGCCGTCATCGACGACCTGGTCGCACGCACCGGAGCGGAGAGCAGGCCGTACGCCATCGTCGCCCCGGGGCCGCGCGCGCCGCGTGGCGTGCAGGCGGCATTCGGCCAACTCGCCCGGATCTGGCGGTACAGCCCGCGCATCACCTCGGTGGCCTGGCTGCTGTTCGTCTCGATCATGCTGGTGTACTACGTGTCGCTGACGTGGCTGCCCACCATTCTGAAGAGCCAGGGCTACGGCTCGTACGTGGCGTTCTCGGGCACGACGACGATGACCGCGGTGGGGGCCGTCGGCGTGATCCTGTCCGCGGTGCTCGTCGAGGTGGTCGGGCGCAAGTGGGTCATCGGGATCAGCGCGCCGCTCGCGTCCGTCGTCTTGGTGGTGTTCGCGTCGACGTTGAAGGTCCACTCCGCGGCGCTGCTGTGGATCGCGGTCTTCGGGTTCGTCATCCAGTTCACGATCCCGGCGCTGTACGCCTACGTGGCCGAGCTGTACCCGACCGCGCTGCGGGCCAGCGGATTCGGCTGGGCCTCCAGCATGAGCCGGATCGCCTCGGGCTTCATCCCGTTCATCTTCGGGACCGTCCTGTGGCCGCAGCTGGGACTGACGATGACGTTCACCGTGGCGGCCGGGTTCGTGCTGGTCGCCGTGGTCTGGATGGCGGTCGCCGGACCGGAGACCAAGGGCCGGAACCTGGACGCCGACGCCTCCACCGTCCCCGCGCCGGCCCCCGTCGCCGGATCCGCCTGACCTCGAAGAAGGGACCATGAAACCCGCATCGTTCACCTACCACCGGGCTCGCGACGTCGCCGGCACCGTGCGGCTGCTCGCGGAGCTGGGCGAGGACGCCAAGGTCATCGCGGGCGGCCAGAGCCTGGTCGCGATGATGAACTTCCGGCTGGCCCGGCCCACCCATCTCATCGACCTCGGGCGGCTGCGGCGCGACCTGGCGTACGTCCGCCTCGACGCCGACGGCGCGCTGCGGATCGGGGCGCTGACCACCCATCACGAGGTGGAGACCGCCGAGCTGGGGCCGGGCTTCCAGGTGATCCGGGACGCGATGCGGTGGATCGGCCACCTGCCGATCCGTACGCGGGGAACGGTCGGCGGCAGCCTCGCCCATGCCGACGCCACCGCCGAATGGTGCCTGCTCGCGATGCTCCTGGACGCCGAGATCGTCGTCCAGGGGCCGGGCGGGCGGCGGGTCGTCCCCGCCGGCGACCTGTTCCTCGGCTTCTACACGACGACGCTGGAGCCCGCCGAGCTCATCGTGGAGGTGGTCTTCCCGAGGGCGGCTCGGCGGGCCGCGCTCACCGAGTTCGCCGAGCGTCACGGGGACTTCGCCGTCGTCGCCGCCGCCGTCGACCTGGACCACGGGCGGGTCGCGCTGGGCGGGGTCGCGCCCGCTCCGGTCCGGGTCCCGGAGGCCGAGGCGGTGCTGACCGGCGGCCGGAACCCCGAAGTGTTCGCCGAGTGCGCGGAGGCCGCCGCGGCGGCCGTCGACCCGCCGAGCGACGGCAACGGCGACGCCGACTATCGCAGGGTCCTCACGCGGACCCTGGTCACCCGGGCCTGTGAGGAGGCGATGTGGCGATGAGCTGGGTCGGGAGATCGGTCACGCGCCGGGAGGACCCCCGGCTGCTCACCGGACGCGGCCGGTTCGTGGACGACATTCACCTGCCGCGCATGCTGCACGCGCAGTTCGTCCGCAGCACCGTCGCGCACGGAACGGTCACGGGCGTCGACCTGTCGGGGACGCTCGCGGTGCCGGGAGTGGTCGCGGCGTTCACCGCCGATGACCTGGAGCTCGGCGACATCACCGCGATGCTCGACCGGCCATCGAGCGAGTTCGTGCCGACCGCGATGCCCGTCCTGGCGCGGGACCGGGTCCGGTTCGTCGGGGAGCCGATCGCCATCGTGCTCGCCGAGGATCCCTACGCGGTCGAGGACGGTGTCGAGGCCGCCAAGGTGACCTATGAGGTGCTGCCGCCGGTGGTCTCCGACGAGCGGGCCCTCGCGCCGGGCGCACCGCTCGTCCACGCCGCCGCCACGGCGAACACGCTCGTCGACGTGTCGATGTTCGCCACGGAGGGCATCGACGAGGTCTTCGCCACCGCGCCCTGCGTCGTGAACGTGCGGATGAAGACCGGCCGGCAGAACGCGCTGCCGATGGAGACCCGGGGCGCCGTCGCGAACTGGGACGCGCGGGACGAGCAACTGCTCGTCCAGACCTGCACGCAGGTGCCCCACCTGGTCCGCACGCTCATGGCCGAATGCCTGGGACTGGCCGAACGGAACGTCCGGGTCGTGGTCCCCGACATGGGCGGCGGCTTCGGAATAAAGTGCGTGGTCGGACGGGAGGAGATCGCCGTCGGGGCGGCGGCACTGCGGCTGCGACGGCCGGTGAAGTGGATCGAAGACCGCAAGGACGCGCTGAGCGCCTCGTTCCTGGCCCGCGAACAGCGCTACGACCTGCGGGCGGCGTTCGACGCCGACGGCCGGATCCTCGGGATCGACGCCGACATCGTGTGCGACATGGGCGCCTACTCCTGCTACCCGTTCACCGCCGGCATCGAGCCCCTGATGGCCTCCGCCGAACTGCCCGGCGTCTACCGGGTCCCGGCGTACCGCGTCCGGGGCCGTGCGGTCACCACCAACAAGGCGCCTACCGCGCCGTACCGAGGCGTCAGCAGGCCACAGATCGTGATGGTCGTGGAGCGGCTGTTCGAGCGGGCCGCCCGCGAACTGAGCCTGGACCCCGTCGAGATCCGGCGCCGCAACCTCATCACCGAGTTCCCCTACACCGGCGTCAACGGCGTCACCTACGACCCGGGCTCCTACCTGGAATCGCTCGAGCTGTGCGAGCGGACACTTCGGGACGAGGACTGGTACTCGGTCCGGGAATCCGCCGACCGCTTGATCGGGATCGGCTACTCCTGCTTCAACGAGCGCACCGGCTACGGCTCGGCGGCGTTCGCCAAGCGGAAGATGGCCGTGGTGCCGGGCTTCGACCTGGCCGAGATCCGGATGGACCTCACCGCCGCCGTGACCGTCACGACCGGGACCATGAGCCACGGCCAGAGCCACGAGACCACCCTCGCCCAGATCGTCGCCGACCGGCTCGGCCTCGACCTCGCCCGGGTGAAGATCCATCAGGGCGACACCGACCGCGTCACCTACGGCTTCGGCAGCTTCGCGAGCCGCTCGGCGACCATCGGCGGCAGCGCCGTCGCCCGCGCCGCGACGGCACTTGCCGACCGGCTGCTGCGCCTCGGCGCGCACCTGCTGGAGACCACCCATGACCAGGTCGAACTGCACCGCGGCGCGGTCCGGACCCACGACGGCCGCAGCGTGTCGTTCGAGGACATCGCCGACGTCGCGTACCTGAAGGCGCACCTGCTGCCCGAAGGTGCCGAGCCGGGCCTGACCGCCCGCGCCTCGTTCGACGTGCAGGGCGACGGCACGTTCTCCAACGCCGCTCACGGCGTGGTGGTCGAACTGGACCCGGGCACCGGGCAGGTGCGGATCCTGCGGTACGTGTGCGTGGAGGACTGCGGGGTCGCCATCCACCCGCAGGTCGTGGAGGGCCAGTGTCGGGGCGGCATCGCGCAGGGCATCGCCGGGGCGCTGTTCGAGCAGGTGACCTACGACGCGCAGGGCGAGCCGTCGTGCGCGAGCTTCATCGACTACAAGGTGCCCTCCGCCCTGGAGATCCCGGAGGTCGCGATCCATCACCTGGAGACACCGTGCGAGTTCACCGAGAGCGGCGCGAAGGGCGCGGGAGAGGGCGGCACGATCGGCGCACCGGCCGCCGTGCTCAACGCCGTGAACGACGCGCTGCGCCGGACCGGGGTGGAACTCGACGACACGCCCATCCGGCCGGAGACCGTGCAGCGCGCGCTGCAGCGCCTTGGAGTGACCCTATGACCGACAAGATCTTGATCAGTCTCACCGTCAACGGCACGGCGTACGACGACGTCCTGGTCGAGGCCCGCCACACGCTCGTCGACGTGCTTCGCCACGGCCTCGGGCTGACCGGCACCCACGTCGGCTGCGAGCACGGGGTCTGCGGCGCCTGCACGGTGCTGGTCGACGGTGCCCCGGCACGTTCCTGCCTGATGTTCGCCGTGCAGGCCGAGGGCGCCGACATCCGCACGGTGGAGTCACTGTCGGACGGCGACGGCGACGGCGAGTTGAGCGATCTGCAGCGCGCGTTCTCCGCGCACCACGGGCTGCAGTGCGGCTTCTGCACGCCCGGTTTCCTCATGCTGGCCGAAGGATTCCTGGCCGAGCGGCCGCAGGCGACCAAAGAGGAGATCCGCGAGGTCGTCTCGGCCAACCTGTGCCGGTGTACCGGCTACCAGACCATCGTCGAGGCGATCGACGGCTGCGCGCGCGAACGGCGCGGAGAGGGAAGGCAATGATCCTGGACAACGAGATCACGGTGAACGCCTCGCCCGACGAGGTCTTCACACTGGTCAACGACGTGGAACGCGTCGTCACGTGCCTGCCCGGCGCGTCGATCCACGGCCGTGACGGCGACACCTACCAGGGCGGCATCAAGGTCAAGGTCGGGCCGATCACCGCCGAGTACGCCGGGACCGTACGGTTCCTGGAGACCGATCCGGAACGCCGGCACCTTCGCCTCCAGGGGCGGGGCGCCGACACGCGCGGGTCCGGCGACGCTGAGGCCGAGGTGCGCCTCTCGGTGGACGAGGCGCCCGGCGGCGCGGTGCTGCGGCTGACGACCGACCTGCTGATCCGGGGGAAGCTCGCCCAGTTCGGCAAGGGCGCGATCGTCACGGTGTCCGACCGCCTCCTCGCCCAGTTCGCCCAGAACCTGGCCGTCCTCGTCGAGTCCGACCAGGCCGCCGAGCCCGCCTCGGCCGCCGGCGTCGGGCACTCCGATGGGGCCGGAGCGGCCGTACGGTCCGGGCCGCACCGGCCGGGGTCGGCGGAGCGGGTGGCCGCCGCGGAGCTCGACGGGCTGGCGATGCTGGTGCCGCCGTCGGCGGCCAAGTACGCGCCGGTGGTCGCCGCGTTCGCGTTCGGGGCATTGCAGGGCTGGCTGATCGCCACCGTGCGGTCGCAGGCCAAACAGCTGAAGGAGCTTCGCCGTGGCTGACGGCATGTACGGGCGCCGCACCGACGACGTCTACGCGACCGCCGGGTTCGGGGCCGCCGTCCGACGAGGCGAGCGACCGGCGATCGTCGTCGTGGACCTCACCAACGGGTTCACGGACCCGGCGTACCCCTCCGGCACGGACCTCGGCGACGTCGTCGCGGCCACGGCCGCGCTGATCGAGGCGGGGCGCGCCGCCGGCGTACCGGTCGTCTTCACCACCATCGCCTACACCCCGGCCGAGGCGGACGGGACGGTCGTGCGCTGGCTGGACAAGGCACCCGGGATGCGCGCGCTGCGGGAGGGCAGCGCGGCCGTGGCGGTCGACGAGCGCCTGCCGCGCCGCGACGAGGACGTGCTCGTGGTGAAGAAAGGCGCGTCCGCGTTCTTCGGCACCTCGCTCGCCTCGATCCTCACCGGCGCGGGCTGCGACACGGTCGTCGTCTGCGGGGCGACGACCAGCGGCTGCGTCCGCGCGACGGTCGTCGACGCGGTGCAGTCCGGCTTCCCGGTCCTCGTGCCGCGCGAGTGCTGCGGCGACCGGGCCGCGGGCCCGCACGACGCCGCACTCTTCGACATCCAGGCCAAGTACGGCGACGTCATCTCGCTCGCCGACGCCCTCGACCATCTCGGCAGGTGCCCTCAGCATGTCTGACCGCGTCCTCCCCCAGTCCGCCCTCGCCGACCTGGCCGACGTCCCCGCGCTCAGCCGCTGGGTCCGGTCGGGCTCCGTGCGGCTGCACGCCCTCGACTACGGCGGCGAGGGCGTGCCCCTGGTCGTCCTGCCCGGCATCACCAGCCCGGCCATCAGCATGGACTTCGTCGCCCGTGAGCTCACCGACCTGGTCCGGCCGATCGTCCTCGATGTGCGCGGCCGCGGGCTGTCCGACGACGGCGCCTCGTACACGCTCGAGGATTACGCGGCCGACGTCGAGGCGGTGGTCCAGGGGCTGGACCTGCGCCGGCCGCTGCTGCTCGGGCACTCGATGGGCGCCCGGATCGTGGCCGTCACCGCCGCCCGATCGGCGGTGCCGCTGCGCGGGACCGTGCTGGTGGACCCGCCGATGAGCGGCCCGGCGCGCGGCCCGTACCCGACCACGCTGGCCGCCTTCCGGTCCCAGCTCGACCAGGCGAGGCGCGGCACCGACGCCGACGAGGTGGCGCTGTCGTGGCCGCGATGGCCGCGCCGTGAGCAGGAGTTGCGGGCCCGCTGGCTCGCGAGCTGCGGCGCGGAGGCGATCGCCGCGACGCATCGGGGCTTCGAGACCGAGGACTTCTTCGACACCTGGCCCGCCGTACCGGCGCCGGCCGTGCTGCTGTACGGCGCGCAGAGCCCCGTCGTCACGCGGGCCGGCGCGGCGGAGGCCGCCCGCGCCAACCCCGCCGCGCGCCTGGTCGAGATCCCCGACGCCGGCCACATGGTCTTCTGGGACAACCCCGGCGCCGCCCTGGCCGCCCTCCGCGAGGCGCTCTCGCGGTGGGTACCCGGCGACCGGCCGCGGACCGACGAGAACTGAAAGCCGGAGGGCTCACGCCCGACCGTCCGAATCAATCCGCCCCAGGAAGCTGGGCTTCCTCCGGACCGGATAGTCCGTGTTCGGATTAACTGGGGCCTCATCGCGGGAGGTGCGATGGATCAGAATCTGTTGAACGACATCTGCGTACGGCAGCTGACGATGAGCGGCGTACACGAGGGCGAGACCATCGCCGTGCTCTCTCAGGGAGCCGAGCGGCTGGACTACGCGGACGCCTTCCTGTTCGCCGCCCAGCGGCTGGGGGCGACCGCCTACCACGTGCGGCTGCCGGAGGAGTCGAGCGCGTCGGGCGCGTGGGCGGTCGGGCAGACCGCACTCGGCGCTAATCCGCAGGTGGTGGAGGCGTTCAAGCAGGCGGACATGTTGGTGGACCTGAAATTCCTGCTCTTCAGCAAGGAGCAGTTCGCCATCCAGGACGCGATGACGCGGATCCTGACCGTCGTCGAACCGGCTCCGCTGCTGGCGCGCCTGATGCCGACGCGGGAGCTGCGCGAGCGGGTCGAGGTGGGCGCCGAACTCTTGGGCAAGGCGAGCTCGATGCGCATCACCAGCCCGGCGGGCACGGACGTCACCTACCGGCTCGGCGTCTACCCGACGATGAGCGAGTACGGCTGTACCGACCAGCCCGGGCGCTGGGACCACTGGCCGGCCGCGTTCGTGTTCACGGGCGGGGCCGACGACGGGGTGGACGGGACCATCGTGCTGTCGCCGGGCGACGTGCTGCTGCCGTTCAACACGTACGTGCAGAGCCCGGTCACGCTCACGATCGAGCAGGGATTCATCACCGACATCCGGGGCGGCCTGGACGCCGAGCTGCTGTCGTCGTACATCACGTCCTTCGACGACCCGCGCGGGTACGGCATGTCGCACGTGGGATGGGGCCTGGACGAGCGGGCGCACTGGCACGGCCTGATGCAGTTCCCCGGCGGCATGGGCATGGAGCTGCGCTCCTTCTACGGGAACGTCATGTTCTCCATCGGCCCCAACAACGAGCTGGGCGGCCCGAACGACACGCCGTGCCACTTCGACATCCCCATGCGCGGCTGCAGTCTGTTCCTCGACGACGAACCCGTCGTGCGCGACGGCGACGTGGTCGTCCCCGAGATGCGCCCGGCGGGGCGGCGGTGACCGCCCCGGAGTCCGTCCGGAAAGGGGACGCGGACGTGATCGACCACCACATCGGCCTGATCGTGCCCAGCTCCAATCTGACGATGGAGACCGAGCTACCGCGCATGCTGCGCGCGCGGGAGGACGTCGAGCCGGGCGACCGGTTCGTGTTCCACAGTGCGCGGGCCCGGATGCGGCAGGTCACCCCCGACGAGCTGATCGCGATGAACGCGCAGGCCGAACGGGCCGCTCTGGAACTGGCCGACGCGCGCCCCGACGTCGTCACGACCGCCTGTCTGGTCGCCATCATGGCGCAGGGGCCGGGCTACCACTGCGTGGCCGAGGACTCGATCCGCGCGGTGCTGCGCGAGGAGGGTGCCGAGGCGCCGGTCGTGTCCAGTGCGGGCGCGCTGCTGGCCGCGCTCGGCGCTCTCTCGGCGCGGCGGATCGCCGTCATCACGCCGTACCTCAAGCCGCTGACCGGAAAGGTCGTCGAGTACCTCGAGGAATCCGGGGTGGAGGTCGTGGACGCGCTGAGCCTGGAGGTCTCGGACAACCTCGCGGTCGGCCGCCTCGATCCAGGGGATCTGCGCGAGCACTGGCGGCGGCTCGACCTGGCCGGCGCGGACGCGCTGGTCCTGTCGGCGTGCGTCCAGATGCCGTCGCTGTCCGCCATCCAGGCGGTCGAGGACGAAGCGGGCCTGCCGGTCCTGTCGGCGGCGACGGCGACGGCCTTCTGCATCCTGGAACAGTTGGGCCTGTCCCCCACCGTCCCGAACGCGGGCAGCCTCCTGAACGGCAAGTACGCCCTCTGACACCGGTAAGGGCCGGGCACCGTCCCGGCCCTTACCGGTGCTCAGGGTGATCAGCGTGCCGCTGCGCCGTGCCAGGGCGGCTGGATGTAGTCCTCGAGACGGGCGACCGTGAAGCCCTGGCCCTCGATGTGCTTCAGCAGTGCGACGAACATGGCGGTCATCGTCTCGCCTTTGAGCTGGGCCGGGCCGCGGAAGTGCGCGAGGATGATGTCCCCGGGGCTCAGTCTCTTGTCCCGGTTCAGGTACTGCATGTCGTGGATCTCCATCGCCTCCCGCCACAGCACGATCGCCCGTGGCCCGCAGCCGGCGACGGCGACCTTGGTCGCGGCGTTCAAGCCGCCGTACGGCGGCCGGAACAGGAATGGTGCGACGCCGTAGTGCCTGGTCAGCACCTGTTGGTCGCCGCAGACCTCCTGTCGCTGCCGGGGAAGCGGCAACCTGCTCATCAGCGGATGGTGCAGCGTGTGATTCTGGATGTCGTCGCCCATCGCCTGTAGCGGCTTGAAGTACGCGTAGTCGTCCTTGATCGCGTCGTCCATCAGGAACATGGTGATCGGGACCTTCAGGTCGGCCATCAGGCGGATGAACCTCGGGTCCTTCACCTGGCCGTCGTCGACGGTGACGAAAACGACCTTGCGCCTGGTCGGGATCCGGTAGATCACCGGGACGGGCCCCGCCGCGGTCAACCTGATCGGCTTTCTGCTCGGCGGAGCCGGCGCCGGGCGCATCGCCCTCAGGCCCCAGCGGGCCCATGCACCCGCGGCGGAGGTGCTACGAGCGGGAGCCCGTCCCGGGGTCGCCCCGGCCGACGGCCGTCCACCCCCGCCGGAGCAGCCGGCCAGCGCGACGACGGTTACGGCCAACGCTCCCAAAGCGGGAGAAACCACGCACCGACCGCCACCCGGCCTCATTAGTCCCCTTCGGCACCCGCACCTGAAGACACGGGTGTCTTCGACGATTCCTCGAAAGCCTCCATACGCTGGCGCCGGAACATACCGACCATCCGGTTAACGCGGAGAAAAGTCGACCGCACTTCGCAGCCCGCCGGGCCGACACGGCCCTGGGGCTCAAGACGCGATCCATCGCCTATAACGGTCTGTGACGAGGCGATAGTCATACCGTCATAGCCTCGAGCTGGTATATCGCAAGGTTATTGCCAGCTAACTGAATGTTTCCTGAGCATTAGCCTTAAAGCAGCTACATTCGGCGCCGTACGGATCACGGCGAAATAACACTCGCCCAGTGAAGCGATAGCGCCCTATTGATGGCGGCCTGCAATGTATCTAGGGGAACGTTCGACAGAGGCACCAGAATTGAATTTCAGTGAGGCTCCCATTCGGCGGTTTTCCCGCCACCGGCTGATATGGCGTCCCGCCATCACCGGCGCATTCGACGTCCTCTCGTCATCGCACGACCTGACCACCCGTTCCAGCGCCCCCGACCCAGAAGTGGACTCCCATGCGCCTACGTGATCTCGCGGCCGACGTGCCCGCCGCCGAACTGCACCCCTCGAGCGGTGACTACGACGTGCTCCGCGTCATCCACGACTCCCGGCAGGCGCGGGCGGGCGATCTGTTCGTCGCCGTACGCGGCTTGCGGTCGGACGGCCACGACCACGTGCCTCGCCTCATGGCGGAGGGCATCGCGGTCGCCGTCGAGCGGCCCGTACCGATCCCCACGGGGGCACCCGCGCTGATCCTCCCGGACACGCGCACCGGTCTGGCCGAGTTGTCCGCCGCCCAATGCGGAAGACCCGCCCGCCGGCTGCTGATGGTCGGCGTCACCGGCACCGCGGGCAAGACGACGACCACGCATATGACCGCCCACGTGCTCACCGCCGCCGGTATCCCCGCCGGATACCTCAGCACCGTCGCCCATGGAACCGGAACCCAAGCCGACGAGAACAGGTCCGGCCGGACCACGATGGCCGCCCCCGACAACCAGGAATGGCTGGTACAGATGGTCGAGCAGCGCATGCGCGCGGCGGTCATCGAGGCCAGTTCGCACGCCTTGGAACAAGGCAGGGTCGCCGCCTGCGAGTTCGATGTCGCCGCGTACACCAACATCGGCCACGATCACCTCGACTACCACCGGACCGCGAAGAACTACTTCAACGCCAAGGCACGGCTCATGGACCTGACCGCGGAGTCCGCCGGCAAGGTCGTCCCGAAGACCACGGTCCTCAACCGCGACGATCCCTCGTTCGAACTCCTCAGCGCGCGCTGCAGGACCGAAAGATGCCTCACGTACGCCATCGACCATCCCGCCGACGTACGGGCCACCGACGTATCCCCCGGCCGGGACCACACCCGGTTCGTCCTGCGCGGCGCCGGCAAGTCGGCTCCGGTCCACCTGCACCTGCCGGCCCTGTTCAACGTCCGCAACGCGCTCTGCGCGGCCGCGACCGGCCTGGCCCTCGGGGCGCCGATCGACGCCGTCGCCGATGCCCTGTCCGCTTTCGGCGGCGTACGCGGGCGTCTCCAGCCCATCGACCGCGGACAGCCGTTCACCGTCTATCTCGACTTCGCGCACTCCTCGCTGCGCCTGCGCAGTGTGCTGAGCGAACTCCGCACCACCACCTCCGGCCGGCTGATCGCCGTCTTCGGCGCCACCGGCCACGCCGACCATGACCCGGCGGGGATGGGAGGCGCGGCGGCGGAGTACGCGGACTTCTTCATCCTCACGACCGACGACCCCGCCGGCAAGGACCCGGTGGACCTCGTCCGGCGGATCGAATCGGGCGTCGGGGCACGGCGACGCGGCGTCGACTACGAGGTCATCCTGGACCGGCGGGCCGCGATCCGCCGGGCGATCGAGATGGCGCGGCCCGGTGATGTGGTCGTCCTGGCCGGCAAGGGTCCCGAACGCACCATGCTGCTCGCCGACGGCCCCGCGCCCTGGGACGAACAGGCCGAGGCGGAGGCCGCCCTCGATGAGCTGGGCCGGACCACCGCCCGGCTGGCGGCCGTGAACGCTCGTCTCAGCACCGACGCCTCATGGAACCGGTGCGGCTGACGGCCAGGTCCTCGGCGGCGAGCCGCGAGGGACTCGGCCTCAGTGCCGGGGCGCGTGGACCTGGTCGAGGCCGGCGCGCAGGTCGCGGGCGAGGGCGGTGGCGTCTCCGGTCTTCCAAAAATGCAGGTAGAACAGGCGGGGCTGTTCGTACAGCATGTGGTTGTGCAGCTCGATGATCGTCATGCCGTGGGCGCGCAGGGCTCTGATCACCGGGTTGACCTGATCGGCGGTCATGGTGAAATCGCCGTTGACCGCTGCGCCCGCCGCCGAGTGGCTGGAACATCAGCAAGGTGGATGCCTCCATCAGGTACGGCAGCGTGACGTGGGCGCGGGTATCGGTGATCTTCTGGGCGACCGGGATGTGGTACTGCAGGACGCCGTTCACGTCCTCGCCCTTGGCGCCGACGATGCGATCGATCGCGGCGACGTCCAGGTCGACGGGCGGCTCCTTCCCCTCTTCCTTCGTGCTGAGGGGGACTCCGGTCTGAACGAGCGCGGTGTGCACGGCACGGGCGATCTGAACGGGGTCGCCCAGGGCCCAGTAGTGCATCCACCACAACCGTGGCGTCTCGGCCTGGATGTGCTTGTGCAGCGCGGTGATCTGCACGCCGCCCCGTTGCAGGGCGTCGGCGACTTTGGGCACCTCGTCGCGGGTGAGGGTGACCTCACCGATCATGACCGTTCTGCCGGGGGCGGTCTGGTGGAAGGAGGCTTCGGCGTTCAGTTCCATGCCGGGGTTCTCGGTCACGCCGGCGTTGACGACGTGCAGGTCGGTGCGCAGCCACTCGGCGGTGTGCACGTCACCGGCCTCGGTCTCCAGGGGCCGGCCGATGGCCCGGCCCACGGCGTTCCAGTCGATGCCGCCGCCCTTTGCCGGGGCCGTACCGGCGGTCATGGCGAGGGTGGCGGCCAGCGCGGCGGCGCTCGCCACCAGTCGCGCGGCGCGATGCCGCGAGAGTGCGAAGTAGGCCATCACCGGCCTCCTGCGACATCAAGTAGTCGTTCGCGATGAGGCGCGCCCGCCCTGGTCGCGGATCGCCCATCGCTCATCCCCCGACGCGGGAAGGGATCGGATCCCGACGTCGTGGGCCGTTCCCCGCATTCGGGTGGCGCAACCACTGGTCCTTCCCGCCTCGTCGCCCGGACGAGCGATTGGACCGTGCTGAGATCTCTTCGGCCGGCTGATCCCCCGCACGGTGCTCCGCGGGTCATCCCGATAGGCGAAGCCCCTGGTCGCAGCCGGTTTTCCGTCCGATATGCTCGATGCGGTCCTCCAGTTCACCGTCGTCCCCGGGCGGGAGTCTCACGTGTCACGCATGGCCGGGTTCTGCAGATCATTGGTGCGCCGATCCATCCGCGCCTACCGCGTCGCCTGCGCTCGTGACGACATGGCGACCCAGAACCTCCTCGTGCCCGACGGCGTGTGGGCGTGCGATGAGTGCAACACCGTCCTGCTGGAGGCCGGCGCGCCGCGACAGCACCTGTGCATCGACCGTCCGGCTTTCTGAACGCCTGTTCACCTCACGTCGAGGTTCCCGACGGCCCGGGACACGGCCGGTAAAGCCTGCTCCTCCACCGCCCGACCAGGATGGGAGACTGGGACCGAGCGTTCGGGGACTGTCAGGCTATGAGCGGTGACGCAGGAGATCTGCCACCGCAGCATCCGGACACCGGCGGTGGGGAGGCGTCCCGCAACCGCTACGTGGACCTGCTGCGGGTCACGGCGATCGGCGCGGTGGTGCTCGGCCACTGGCTGGCGATCTCGATCACCTACAGCGCGGGCCACCTGGGCGGGTCGAATGTGCTGGGACAATTGCCGTGGACCCGATGGCTCAGCCTGATCTTCCAGGTGATGCCGGTGTTCTTCCTGGTGGGCGGCTTCGCCAACGCCACTTCGTGGACCTCACACCGCGGACGCGGCGAGGACTGGGCGCGCTGGCTGTACGGCCGGGCCGTGCGGCTCCTGGTCCCCACCACGGTGTACGTCGCCGTTGGCAGCGCCGCCGTGGCCGCCTGCCGCGCCGCCGGGGTCGGCCGCGAGGTGCTCGAGTCCGCAGGATGGGCCGTGGCCCTCCACCTGTGGTTTCTGCCGGTATATCTCGGCCTGCTGGCGATGACACCGGCGCTTCATGCCGCCCACCGGCGATGGGGACTCGTCGTCCCGGCCACCCTCGCCCTCGGCGTGGCCGGGGTGAACACCGCGGTCCTGCGATGGCATCCGCCTCTGCTGGGTGGGCTGAACTACCTGCTGGTATGGGGAGGGATACACCAGCTGGGCTTCGCCTGGCAGGATGGCACGCTCACCCGCGACAGACGGCGGCCGCCGGCCCTGGCGGTCATTGGGATCACCGCGCTGGCCGGCCTGGTGTGGCTGGGGCCCTTCCCGGTGAGCATGGTCGGCGTGCCCGGCGCGCGGATCAAGAACACAGCCCCGCCCTCGATCGCCCTCCTCGCCTACGCCACCGCTCAGGCGGGACTGCTGCTCGCCGCCGAGTCCGCCGTCACCCGCCGACTGCGCGGGACGCGCGCACGGCGTGCCGTGGCCCGGGCCGACCGGATGGTCCTGACGCTGTACCTGTGGCACATGGCGCCGGTGATCCCCGCGGCCATCGCCCTGTACACCACAGGCCTGCTCCCATCGGTGCCCATCGGATCGGCGGCCTGGTTGCAACAGCGCCTGGTGTGGGTGGCCGCCCTGACCATCCTGTTCATCCCGCTGGCCACCGTGCTCCGGCCCGCTGGGCAGGTGATGCCCGCCCGCCAGGGAGCGGATGCCGTCCGCCTTCGCCATGGCGCGTGGCCTGTGCTGATGGCCGGCGTCGCCGTGGCCGGCCTCGCCTTGTCCAGGCTCGCGGCGAAAGGGTTCGCCCCGAACGGGCGACTCCCGATCATCGCGCTCGTTGCCTACGCCGCGGGAATGCTCCTTCTGATCATGGCCGGTCGGATGCGCGCTCGCCCCGCCACACCGCCTCCCGCGATCTGATTGTTGTTCACATTAGGTGCACGTTCGAAGCCTGACACCTCCGTTCCGCGGCATTTACGGCGCGACAGAAGGGGCCATTGGGGTGCTTGAGGCGCATTGACACTGGTTGATATATATAGCGCCGTTTTGACGGGCGCGATTGCGGTATAGGGAGATCGTGCATCCGTGAACGGGGGGAAGGATGTCATGACGGAATCAATGGGCCATGGCGCCTACGAAAGACCGTCCGGACCAGAGACCAGGGCGCAGGAGGCCGGCAGGACGCCCGGCCCGGCGACGGGCGAGATGGAGGCCGAACGCGAGTTCTGGCAGGAGAGAAGCCGTGTGTTCCTGCAGCCGATCGCGGCGCCGTCGATCCTCGGGCTGTTCGGGCTCGCGACGGCGACGATGATGGTCGGCGCGTGGATGGCGGGTTGGTACGGCAACTTGCTCACCCCGCTGGTTCTCTTCCCATTCGTGTTGACCGCGGGCGGCCTCGCGCAGTTCCTGGCCGGCATGTGGTCCTATCGTGCTCGCGACGGCCTGGCGACCGCCGTGCACGGGATGTGGGGGGCGTTCTGGCTCGCCTTCGGCCTGGTCTTCATGCTGGTCGGCGCAGGAGCTTTCCCGGCCCTGCTGGCGCCGAGAATCGGGGCCGTCAATCCACCGTTCGCCTTCTGGTTCATCGCGCTGTGCGTGATCACCGCGCTGTGCGCGATGGCCGCGACGGCCGAGAACATGGGCATGACGGTCGTGCTCGCCCTCCTGGCCGTGGGCTCGGGGTTCATCGCGGCCGGCTTCTTCGCCGGCGCCGTCTGGCCGGTGCGCATCGCCGGCTGGCTGTTCGTGATCTCCGCAGCGGCGGCCCTGTACACCGCGGGCGCGATGATGCTCGAGTCCTGCTTCGGGCGGACGATCATGCCGCTGGGCCAGTACCGCGCCGCGGCCAACATCCCGGGCCGCAGGATGAGCCGGCCACTGGAGTACCGCTACGGCCAGCCCGGAGTCAAGATCGGCCAGTGATCCCATCGGTCGGCGTTCTGGCCTCGGGCCGTCGGCCATGCCTCGGAGCCCTCAGCCGCTGCCGGGACATGGTGTGATGCCCGAGGTCGGGAACCACACCGCGCCGAGGGCCACTGGCCGTCGTCCGGCGGTCCAGCGGCGACGGCGGGTGAGCCGCGCCTGGCGTACGGAACGGTCATCGCTGGTGGTGGACGACACGTACGACGCCGGGAACCGTACGCGCGATCACGTCGGCGATCCGCGCCGTCCTGTCGTCGCCGTCGCCGCCGAGTTCGACGATGCCATCGTGGACCGCCACCCGGGTGGTCACCGTCTCGGCGGACAGTTCCTTCAGAGCCGTCAGCACGTCGTCGCGGATCCGCTCGTCCCCGTGGGTCAGGATTCCCATCAGGTCGCGTCGGCTGACGATGCCGGCCAGACCGTCGTCACGCATGACGGGCACGCTCTTCACGCCGGTCGTCATCATCAGGTCGACGAGCCGTAGGACGTCGTCGGTCTCCCGTACGGTCCGCACCTGCGGGGTCATGACCTCCTCCACGGCCGTCGGCGGCTGCGACTCCGGCTCCGCCGCCGGGCGAAGATAAGCGCGCGGATCCGCCTCGAACTCCCCGCGCAGGAGGTCCATCTCGCTGACGATCCCGACCATCCTCCCCGCTTCGTCGACCACTGGAGCGGCCGTGATGTCCCGCTCGTACAGCAGACGGACCGCCTGCTTCACCGTCCACTCCCGTGGCACGGTCACCACAGGCGTCGTCATCACCTCGCGGACCAGCATCGTCACCACCTCCCGCCTTCATCGCACCCGTCGGCGCCGCGGCGTGCCAGAGGCCGAAGGTCCCCGAGGCGCAGCCATGCGTACTCGCGGTCCCTCCCGCGGCCGAGGCGGAATCCTCCGCTCCCGGCCGCCGCGCCGTACGGTCAGCAGGTCGGCGAGATGGCCCTCGCTGCTCGTGAGCCGTCGGCGTCGCCCGCAGGCGCGCCAGGATGCAGCTTCCGGTCGAGGCGGACCGCGACGAACCCGAGAGTGGAAAGGACGATGACGATCAACAGGTCGGGACCGGTGAGCGGCCGGGTGCCGAGCATCTCTCGGAGCGGCGGCAGGTAAAGGCCGGCCAGTTGCATGACGAAGGCGGATGCGACGGCCGCGAGCAGCATGGGATTGGCCCAGGAGCGGGGCCGGGAGCGGGAGCCGAGGGCGACGCCGAGCTGCGTGGTGCCGAGCGCGAAGAAGGCCATGCTCTGCCAGGGCCGGCCGCTCTGGTGCGCCCAGACGGCCACTCCCAGGGTGACGGCCGCCAGGACGATGGCGATCCGGATCACGCGCTGCCACAGGCCGCCTCCGAGGATGCTCTGAGTCGGTGGCCGGGGCGGGCGGGTCATGACGCCGCTCTGCGCGGGCTCGCCACCCAGCGCGACTCCCGGTAGGCCGTGGGTGATCAGGTTGATCCACAGAATCTGGGCGGGCAGGAGGGGAAGCGCCAACCCCAGGAACGGGCCCAGTAGCATCACGGCGATCTCGGCTGCTCCTCCGGACAACGCGTAGATCAGGAACCGGCGCAGGTTGCCGTACACGCGCCGGCCCTCCTCGACGGCGGCGACCACGGTGCCGAGCTGGTCATCGGCCAGCACGAGATCCGCGGCTTGGCGGGCCACCTCGGTACCGCGCCGCCCCATCGCCACGCCGATGTCGGCGCGGCGCAGCGCGGGGCCGTCGTTGACACCGTCGCCGGTCATCGCGACGACCTGACCGCGTTCGCGCAGTGTCTGGATGATGTGGAGCTTGTGGTGCGGGGTGGCCCGTGCGAAGACCGTGATCTCGCTCAGGTCGCCCACGGCCGGTCCGGATTCACCGAGGGACCGGCAGTCGAGCAGTCGATCGCCGGCACCCATGATCCCCAGTTCGGTGGCGATGGCACGCGCGGTGCCGGAATGGTCGCCGGTGATGAGAATCGGCCTGATTCCGGCGCGGCGGCAGGCCGCGATGGTCGCGAACGCCGCCGGGCGCGGCGGGTCCACGATGGCGATCAGGCCGACCAGGCGCAATCCGCGTTCCAGCTCCTCGTCCGCGCGGGGCGCCGGGTCGCGATCGGCCTGTGCGACGGCCAGTACCCGGAAACCGGCCCGGGCGAAAGCATTTGCGCGGTCGGCGGCCTCGGCGAGGAGCGCTGGATCATCGGCCAGGACGGGCGGGCGCAGGAGCGCTTCGGGTGCTCCCTTGCAGATCACGCGGAAGCCGCCGTCGGGGAGGCGGTGAACGGTGGTCATGCGTTTGCGGTCGCTGTCGAAGGGGCGTTCGCCGGACCGGGGCAGCCGCGCCTGCAACTCCTCGCGATCCAGCCCCAGTTTGGCGGCTCCGGCCAGCAGGGCGGCCTCGGTCGGGTCTCCCAAAGCCGTCCACTCCCCGTCGGTGCTGTCCGGCGGTGAGAGCCTGGCGTCGTTGCAGAGCACCGCTGCGGACAGCAGATCGGTGATCGCGTCCCCGCCGACCGGGCGCAGCGGCCGATGGTCGCGTAGGACATCTCCGTCGGGTGCGTAACCGGAACCGGTGATGACGGCTTCCGCGGTGGGTGTCCAGACACGGCGGGCGGTCATCCGGCCTTCGGTCAGGGTGCCGGTCTTGTCGGTGCCCAGTACGGTGACCGACCCGAGCGTCTCGACGGCCGGAAGCCTCCGGATGAGGGCATTGCGGGCGGCCATCCGGCGGGCGCCCAGGGCCAGGCTCAACGTCACGACCGCGGGCAGCGATTCGGGGACGGCGGCCACCACCAGGCTGATCGCGGTCACCACCATCAGCTCCGCCTGCTGACCCCGCGCCAGTCCCAGGGCCAGAACGACCAGGCACAGTACGACCGTGACACCCGCCAGCATCCGGCCGATATCGACGAGGCGACGCTGCAACGGTGTCAGGCCGCCGCCTCTGCCCATGATCGACGCGATCCGCCCGGTGGCACTCGCCGCTCCGATGGCGGTGACGAGTGCCCGGCCACGGCCCTTGACCACGACCGTCCCCGCCGACACGACCTCATCGACCCCCGGCCCTTTGTCCACGGGCACGGCCTCGCCCGTCAGGGAGGCCTCGTCGACGAGCAGCGCCGCCGCCTCCACCAGCCGAGCATCGGCCGGAACGATGTCGCCTTCTGCCAGGACCAGCAGGTCCCCCACCACGACCTCGGCCGCGGGAACCGACCGCTGCGTTCCGTCCCGGACCACACGGGCCGTCGGCGCGGTCAGCTCCGCGAGCGCCGTGATCGCCCGGTCCGCGCGCACCTCCTGGCCCACACCCACCGACGTGTTGACCACGATCACCAGGACGATGACGGCCATATCCGTCCAGTCACCGGTGGCAGCCGTCAGCACCGCCGCGACCAGCAACACCATGATCAATGGATCGCGCAGCTGGGCGGCGACCCTGCGCCACAGCCGGGTCGAGGGCGCCTGGGGCAGCAGATTCGGCCCGTCACACCTGAGCCGTGCGGCCGCCTCAGCCGACGACAGGCCGACCACGAATGTTCTGCTTTCGACCACCTGTCACCTCGCGGACGCTCTGTCGCCGGACGGCACACCTCGAAGCCACTGCCGAGGCGGTCAGGCCGTGGGCGCACCGGGTCGTTCGCCGAATCCGACGACCGCCGTACACGCATGCGACGCCCTCACCTGTGGCCACCACCAACCCTTGATCCGGACAGGACTGTCCGTGCAGAGGCGTTATCCCATGAAGAAGGGGACTTTCGACTCCAACCGCTGATCGCCGGCGATTAGCACCGCCGGGTGAGGGGGACGATCCGATCGTGACCGCGCAAGCCAGGACGATCGAGGAACTGGGCGAGGACGAGTGCCTGCGGCTGATCTCAGCAGGCGGCGTGGGCCGCATCGCCTACACCGGCCGGTTCGGGCCGGTGGTGCTTCCGGTCAACTACAAGCTCCATGACGGAGCCATCGTCTTCCGCACGGCACCGGGCAGCCCGATGGACGAGGACCTGAGAACCGGGATATCCGAGGCCGAGTACCTGGTGGCCTTCGAGATCGATGAGATCGACATGACGGCCAGGGAAGGCTGGAGCGTCCTCATCCAGGGCTCCTTGCACCACGTTGACTCCGAGACCGAGCGCGCATCCCTGACGCGGGCAGGTGTTGAACCATGGCCCGGCGGCGAACGCGAACTCTTCGTTCGCATCATCCCCACGCGTATCACCGGACGCCGCATTCGCCGAGCCGACGGATCAGCCTCCGGGTAGGCGGTAACGCAAATGACGCACGACGCCGGAGCGGCTCAGAGCCTCGACCGTGACACCTGCTTGAGGCTGCTGCGGAGCGTGGTGATCGGCCGTGTCGCGTGGGCCGACGCCGACGGTCGCGTCGTCGTACTGCCGGTCAATTTCCTTACGGACGGAGAAGCGGTCGTCTTCCGTACGGCAGAGGGCGGCAAGCTGTCCGCCGTACGAGAGGGCCGCTACCTGTCGTTCGAGGCCGACGATGTGGAACCGGGTCTTCGAACCGGATGGAGCGTCCTGGTCAGCGGCACCGCCCAACTCGTCACCGACCGTGCGGTGATCGACCGCCTCGAACACTCGCCGCTGGCCCCGTGGGCTCCCCTGCCCAGGTCCTGTTTCGTACGACTCCCTCCGGACCAGATCACCGGCCGCCGGCTCCCTCTTCATCCGGGTGGTGTGACACACGAACGCATCGGCTCGGAAGACGACAGGCCCTGAACCACGGCGTACGGACCCGGGAGGTGCCGAATGAATGTCGGGCGACGCTTGGTCAGAGACGTGATGACGACCTCCGTGGTGAGCGCGTACCGGGGTGCTTCGTTCAAGGACATCGCCCAGATGATGATCGAACGCGGCATCACCGCACTGCCGGTGATCGGTAAGGACCGACGCGTCGTCGGCGTGGTCTCGGAGGCGGATCTGCTGGCCAAGGAGGAGTACAAGGGCGTCTGGCCGAAGACACCTCGAGATCGGCCATCTGGGACGAAGGCCCAGGCGATCACCGCCGGGGAGCTGATGACCACGCCCGCGATCACGGTAGGCCCCGACGCATCGATCGTTCAGGCCGCCCGGCTGCTCGAGCAGCACCGGATCAAACGGTTGCCGGTGGTCGACGACCGCAACCGCCTCATCGGCATCGTCAGCCGCCGTGACCTGCTGCGGGTCTTCAGCCGTCCGGACGAGGAGATCCGCGACGAGATCTCGCAGGATGTGCTCCCGCTGCTCGTACCGGCTGCTCCGGAGGCGGTGTCGGTCCAGGTCGACCACGGCATCGTCACTCTCGCCGGCACCCTGGACGACAAGGCCCTCATACCGGTCCTCCTCCGGTTGACCTCTGCCACCGACGGAGTCGTCAGCGTGATCGACGAATTGCGCGTCGCCGTCGGCGGCACCAAAGAGGACAGGCCGGTGAGGCGCCCACGCACCTGACGACGCGGCTGCCGCAACTCACGCCGTTCGCGCGGGTCGGCACGGTGGCGCGGTACCGCCACCCTGTCAGCCGTGTGCGGCGGCCCCAAGAGCCGGCACGAAGCCTCAGGTGTCGGCGGAGGTCACGATCGGACCTTTCGTGGGCTCCGGCTGGGGAGTTCCGCGGCGATCCGTCGTGCCCACGCTCGCACCGCCTCCTCGTCTCGGTAGTCTCCGGCAAAACGCTTTGCCAAGGGCGCGGACAGAAGTCCTCGGACGTCCTTCCGCAACCGGCCACCGAAGGTGACGTGGTCGCGGGCGCCGAGCCGCTCGGCGATCCTTCGCATCCCCCAGCCGGGCAACCTGAGCGGCTCGCCCGCTCCCCCGCCGAGCGGGCCGCTGCCGAACAGCCATACCGGCATCTCACGGAGGACCCGCTCTTGTTTCCGAGCGAGCCGACGCGCGTCGCGCTGCCAGCGGCCCGCGTAAACGGCACCGCCGAGGATCGCCGCGTGGTACGGGGTCACCTCGCGCACTGACCGCGCGTCGCACACGTCCACCCGGAGGCCGGCCTTTCGCAGTTCCTCGCCGATCCAGTGGGCGATCTCCGCGGTTCCGCCGTGCCTGGATCCGTAGGCCACCAATATCTGTGTCATGACAGCGATCTCCTTCCCGGCCGGTCACGGCGAACGCTCAGTGGGCCTTGCCTGCTCGCTGGACGGCCACCGGGCAGTCCGCGTTGTGCAGTACGGCCTGACTCACCGACCCCAGCATCAGGCCCCGGAAGCCGCCCCGGCCGCGTGAGCCGACCACGAGAAGGTCGGCGTCGGCGGACGCGTTGATGAGCGCCTCGGCCGGGTGCGCGGTCACCGTGGTCAGTTCGGCGGGGACGTCGGGGAACCGTTCACGCAGGCGGGTCACCGCGTCGGCGATGTCGCCGTCTGCTTCGTCCGCGGGATGGTGGACGGCATGGATGGCGGTGAGGGCCGCCGCGCGCAGAGCGGCCTCCTCGAACCCGGACCACAGGGCCATCAGCGAGTTGTCCGAACCGTCCACGCCCACGACGATCCGCTGCGCCTTGTGCTCTCGCCCTCGTACGGCGACGACCGGGCATGCGGCCCGTGCCGCCAGTTCCACACCGGTCGATCCCAGGAACAGCGCTCCGACGGCGCCGAGGCCGCGTGAGCCGATCACCGCCAAAGACGCCCTGGCCGCTTCTTCGAGCAGAACGGGGATCGGCGCGCCGTCGATCAGGTCCGATTCGACGTCGATCTCAGGGGCACGGGCCTGGGCACGGCGTTCCGCCGTGTGAACGATCTGCCTGGCGGTCTCCATCAGTTCATCCAGCCGCGAGCTCAGCAACGGTGCGCCGAGCGGGGTGTACAGCAAGGGCCAGGCGAACACGTGCACGACCCGGAGTGGGCGACCGCGCCGTTTCGCCTCGTCCGCCGCCCAATCGACCGCGGTCAGGCTGCACTCCGAGCCGTCCACGCCGACCACCACCGGCTTCGCCGCCGACTCTGCGTCCATCTGAACCTCCTCTGATCACTTCCACCCCATCAGCGGCGACGTCGTTTGGGCAGGGACCAACGGCCCGAACCGGCCGCCATCAGCCCCGCGTTATCTGAGCGCCAGGACAACGCACCAGAGCCGACGCACCGAACCTGACGCCGCACGGGTCGGTGTCTCTCAGACGAGGCGACGAACGAGCTGGTCAGCCGGGACCGAAGTCCTCCCGCGCGAGGGAAGTCCGCCTCTAGGGCCCGGCACGCGATTCGCGTGGAATGAAGGTGCACGTCGAATTGAGGAGGATTCCATGGGAACACCGGCCCGCAGAGAAACCAGACTTCCTGATCTCTTCGACCTGTTCGAGATGCCGTTCACTACGCTGCGGCCCTTCACCGCTCAGGCCATCCGGATCGAGGACTACGTCGGCGAGGACAAGTACGTCATCCGAGCCGAGCTTCCTGACGTCGACCCAGACCACGACGTGGAGATCAGCGTCTCGCGGGGCATCCTGACGATCCGCGCCGAGCGGAAGGAAGAGCACGAAGGACGCCGTCATTCAGAATTCCGGTACGGCACTTACGAACGCCACGTCCGGCTGCCGGAGAACGCGAGCGAAGACGAGATCAAGGCGACGTACGACAAGGGTGTCCTGACGATCACCGTTCCGCTTCAGGAGGCCAAAGAGGCAACCCGGCGGGTCACCATCGGGCACTGAGCCGCGCTCGGCCAAGCGGGGGATGGAGAAGCCATGCGTACCACTGCTGGTCAATGCGTGCTCGGCGATGACATCGCTGCGATCATCTTCGGCGTCGACGGGATCGTCGTCGACGTCGACCGGGCCGCGGCCGCCGCCTGGAAAGCGGTGCTGGACCCGTTCCTGCGCTCCTACGCCGTGACGCGGGAAGCGGAGTTCAAGCCGTTCGAGGTCCGCGACGACTACCTAGGACATATGAATGGCAAATCGCGGCTCGACGGCGTGCGGACCTTTCTTTGCTCCCGAGAGATCACACTGCCGTACGACGATCTACGCGGCCTCGCCGGACGCGAGGAGGAGTTGTTCCTCACCGAGGTCCGCCGCTACGGCATCGCTCCCTTCACCTCGACCGTCCACCTCCTTCATGCGGTGCGTCGTAGCGGGCGGCGCACGGCCGCCGTCTCCGTCGACTGGTACGCCGCAGAGTTGCTCACCCGAGCGGGTGTCACGGAGATGTTCGACGTACGGCTGGACGGCTTGGACGCTCCGGGGACACGTCTGCCGGGACATCCCGAGCCGGGCCTGTTCTGTGAGGCGGCCCTACGGCTGAGAACGCCACCGGGGCGGATCGCCATCGTCGAGCAGTCACTCGCCGGCGTATCGGCCGCTCGGCATGGCGCCTTCGGGCTGGTAGTGGGAGTCGATCGCATCGGCCAGGCCGCCGCCGCGCTCCGCGAACACGGCGCGAACGTGGTGATCAACGATCTGTCCGAGATGCGGCTGCCCGCAGAGCCGGCCATGGCGGGGCGCTCGCGGCCATATGAGTTGATCGCTCAGCGAGCCGGTCACATCGAGGGCACGACGCCCACGAACATGTCGTCCACCTCGTAAGCGAGGCGCGGGTTCGCCGACACGACGCCTTCGACCTGGCGTACGGCGTGCAGCAGGGCGGGAATCTGCGAGCGGCGCGTGATATGTGCAAGACATCCCACCGCTCCGACGGTCGTCACCGGGGCATTTGAATGGCCGACCAGGCGATGGAAGACGTTCCTTGCCCCTGCCGAGCACCAAGGTTTCGGCCGGGGCCTGGCCGGCACCGCGTCAAGGTCAGCCGGAGGTCGGTACGACGGCCAGGGGGCAGTGCGCGTGGTGCAGCAACGCGTGGCTGACCGACCCCAGGAGCAGACCGGTGAAGCCCCCTCTCCCTCGGCTGCCGACCACCAGAAGATCGGCGTGTGCCGACGCGTCGGCCAATATTCGTACGGGGCGGCCGTGTTCGATGTCGAAGACGACCTCGACGTCGGGGAACTTGTCCCGCCAGGTGGCCAGCGACTGCTGCACCAGGCGTAGTTCCTCTTCCGTCACGAACCGTGGGTCGTAGACCAGCGGCTGCATGTCGCCCGGTCCTCTCCAGGCGGGATGCGACCAGACGTGGACGGCGCGCAGCCGCGCTCTGCGCAGCGCGGCCTCCTCGAACGCGAACGCGATGGCCGGCTCGCTGACCGGCGACGCGTCCACGCCGACCGCGACCTCGCGCCGCTCCGTGGGTTCCAGATCTCGTACGACCACGGTGGGAATCGTCGCGTGCGTGACGACCTGCAGCGTGGTCGAGCCCAGCAGCAGACCGGTCGCCGTGCCCATTCCATGGCCGCCGAGCACGATCATCGCCGCGTCTGCCGCCTTCTCCAGGAGGACATGGGCCACCTGGCCGGACACGGTCTCCGTGTCGACCGCGATGCCGGGGACGCGTTCGCGCGCGGCGGCCACCGCTTTTTCGAGTAGGTCCTTGCCGCCGGTCAGCAGCCATTCCCGGACGAGACCTATTCGCGGGTCGACCGGGGTGTCGTACAACCACTCGGCCTCGACGTGAATGATCCGAAGGGGCAGGCCTCTGCGCACCGCCTCCTCGGCCGCCCATGTGACCGCGTTCAGGCTCTGGTCCGGCCCGTCGGCGCCGACGATGATCGTGTTCATGGTCGCCCCTTTCTTCCGCCTTTCACCTGTTCTGTTGCGACAGTCGAGGTCCGTGGTACGCGGTGTCCGCGCCGACGACCACACGGGCCGACGGTCGGGCTGATGAGTTACGGTGTCCGACGACGGCGATCGGGACGTCGGGAAGAACGCGGGCACCCTCATCACCGCGTTCACCTTCGGTTCCATCGCATCCGCCGACGATGAACACCGCCAGGGGTCGAAGGTCCCGTCGCGGACCTCCTTGTGGCCTTGAGATCTCCCGCACAGGCGGAAGGCGGCACTCACGCCGTTCGCGGCGGAGACCCAGGAAGCCCGACGATCGGTTTTGGCAGGGACGGAAGTCCCGGATCGACGGGAAGTCCGCCTCTCCTGCGAACGATGCCCGGCGGGCTGAGATGAGGTTGCGAGCAAGCGGGAGGGGGCGGGCCATGGGGGGCTGGCGTGTCGTTTACGACGGCTTCGACCCCGACGCGGAACGCCTGCGGGAGGCGTTGTGCACGTTGGGCAACGGATACTTCGCCACCCGCGGGGCCGTCCCGGAGGCGACCGCCGACGACGTGCACTACCCCGGCACTTACATCGCCGGATGCTATGACCGGCTGTCGTCACCGCTGGCCGGACGGACGGTGGTCAACGAAGATCTCGTGAACGCGCCGAACTGGCTGCCGCTGACGTTCCGCCCCGAAGGCGGCGAATGGTTCGACGTCCGTGCGTCCGACCTGCTCGGCTACCGGCAGGAGCTGGACCTACGCCACGGACTGCTCACCCGGCGTCTTCGCTACGGTGACGTCGCCGGCCGTGTCACCGCGGTCGAGCAGGAGCGGCTCGTGTCCATGGACGATCCTCACCTGGCCGCGCTGCGGACCACGATCCGCGCGGAGAACTGGTCGGGAACGCTGGAGATCCGATCGGGCCTGGACGGCCGCGTCCGCAACGGCGGCGTGGCCCGCTACCGAGGGCTGGCCGACGTCCACCTGCTCGCCGGTTCGACCGGTGCCGACAAGGATCTGATCTGGCTTGACGCTGAGACGGTCACATCGGCGGTGCGCATCGCCGAGGCCGCGCGTACGACCGTGCACGCCGACGGGGCGATACGGCGCGAGACGCGGGACGGGCCAGGGTGGATCGCCCAGCGCCTGACCGTGGAAGCGCGTCGCGACGAGCCGGTGACCGTCGAGAAGGTCGTGGCGCTGCACACGTCCCGCGACCGGGCCACAGACGGGCCGCTGGCGGCGTCCCGGCTCGGAGCCGAGCGTGCACCGCGTTTCGCGGAACTGCGCGACCGGCACGGCTTGGCCTGGGAACATCTGTGGCGGCGCGCCCGCCTCGACGTCGGCCGCCCCGGCGCGCAGCGCACCATCAACCTTCACCTGTTCCACCTGCTGCAGACGCTGTCCCCGCACACCGTGGGGCTCGACGTCGGCGTTCCCGCCCGCGGGCTGCACGGCGAGGCCTACCGAGGGCATGTCTTCTGGGATGAGCTGTTCGTGCTGCCCTTTCTCAGCCTGCGTTTCCCGGACGTCGTACGCTCGCTCCTGCTCTACCGCTGGCACCGGCTGCCGGCGGCGCGTCAGGCGGCCCGGGAGGCCGGGCACACCGGTGCGATGTACCCGTGGCAGAGCGGCAGCGACGGCCGGGACGAGACCCCGCGGATGCACTTCAACCCGCGCTCGGCGCGGTGGCTGCCGGACAACTCCCGGCTGCAGCGGCACGTCGGCCTCGCGATCGCCTACAACGTCTGGCAGTACTACCAGGCCACCGGTGACCTGGATTTCCTCTCCTCGTACGGCGCGGAGATGCTCCTCGAGATCGCCCGGTTCTGGGCGGACCTCGCCACCCTGGACACGTCCTCCGGCCGGTACGACATCCGCGGGGTGATGGGCCCCGACGAGTATCACGACGCCTACCCTGGCTCGGCCGTACAAGGCCTGGACAACAACGCCTACACCAACGTCATGGCGGCCTGGACACTGTGCCGCGCGCTCGACGTCTTGGGCCTCCTGCCCTCGGGGCGCCGCGCCGAGCTTCTCGAACATCTCGACCTGCGGCCCGAGGAGCTCGCGCGCTTCGAAGACGTGAGCCAGCGACTGCGGGTCGTCTTCCACACCGACGGGATCATCAGCCAGTTCGAGGGATACGAGAAACTCGCCGAGTTCGACTGGGACGGATACCGGGCCAAGTACGGCGACATCCGCCGCCTCGACCGCATCCTCGAGGCCGAAAGCGACACCACCAACCGGTACAAGGCTTCCAAACAGGCCGACGTGCTCATGCTCTTCTACCTCCTGTCCGCCGACCAGCTGGCCGCCCTGCTCGACCGGCTCGGCTACGGCCTGGACCGTGCCGCCATCCCGAAGACCATCGAGTACTACCTGGCCCGCACCTCCCACGGCTCGACCCTCAGCGCGATCGTGCACGCCTGGGTCCTCGCTCGTTCCGACCGCGCCGCCTCCTGGCGGTTCTTCCTCCAGGCCCTCGACAGCGACCTGCACGACGTCCAAGGCGGCACCACCGCGGAGGGCGTCCATCTGGGTGCCATGGCCGGCACCCTCGACCTGGCACAACGCTGCTACACCGGCCTCGAGCTCCACGGCGACGTCCTCCGCCTCAACCCCCGCCTGCCGCCCGGCCTCCCCGGCCTCGGCATGGAACTGCGCTACCGCGGCCACTGGGAAATCCGCCTACACGCCGACCACACCGGCATCCGCATCGGGCTGCGCCCATCGGCACAGCCGCCGATCCGGATCGCGGTGAACGGCGGGCCGGTCACCACCCTCCCGGCCGGGCGAACCGTCTGGTTCGCCCGGCCGGGAGAGGCCGAAGAGATCGGGTGACGGCCGGATCATCCGTCGGGCCTGCCGGTCGGCTGCTGGTGGGCGTCCCGGGCGAGCGTGGTGATCCGCTGCGCCACCTCGCTGACGGCCTGGGCCACCAGTGGTGACAGGCCGGGGCCGAGACCGAAGTCGGCGCCTTCGATGCTGTAGATCCGCAACCTGCCGGGCATCCGGTCGAGGGCCTCGGCCAGGCGCATCGCGGCGCCGAGTCCGAGGGCGTGGCTGCTGCTGGTGCCGGGGTGGACTCCGTTGATGGAGTCGAGTTCCCGGACGCGACCGGGCTCGCCCGAGATGGTCTGTACGGCGTCGACCACGACGGCCAGGTCCGCCTTGGCCCACAGCTCGATCAGACGGGCCGGCTCACCGTCGGAGACCGCGAGCGTCACACCCTTCAGCCGCCGGTCGCGTAGCTCGCCGATCACGGCAGGGCCCGCACCGTCGTCACGGCGGAGGTCATTGCCAACGCCGATGACGATCACGAGCGCTCCACGGTCAGGTCGAGGAAGTGCGCCGCGCATGAGATGCACGGGTCGTAGTTGCGGATCGCCCGCTCGCACACCGCGGTCAACGCGGCGTCGTCCAGATCGAGGCGTGCCTGCACCACCTCGCGCATGTCGTCCTCGATCGCCGCCTGGTTCTGCGAGGTCGGTGGCACGATGCGCGCCGAGCCGACCGTCCCGTCCGAGCGGAGTTCGTAACGGTGGAAAAGCACCCCCCGCGGTGCCTCCGTCGCGCCGCGCCCGGTGCCCGCGCGGAACGGCACGTCGACGAACGGCTCGGCTGGTGGCCGGTAGGCCTCGATGATCCGCAGCGCCTCCTCGACGGCGTAGACGACCTCGACGGCGCGGACGATGATGCTCTGGAAGGGGTTGCGGCAGGTCTCGCCGAGTCCGGCCGCCCGCGCGGCCTCGCGGGCCAGCGGCGAGAGCCGGTCGTGGTTCAGCGCGTACCGGGCCAGCGGCCCGGTCAGGTAGCGCCCGCCCGCTGCCAGGCGGGCGTGCAGGGCCGTGGAGTGCGGCACCTGTTCCTCGACGATGTGGTCCTCGAAGTCGGTGACCGCGAACGTCCGCCCGCCGGTGGTACGGGGCAGACCGGCCTCGATCGGGTAGACGTCCGCGGTGAGGGCGAGGAACTCATGGCCGAGCTCGTCCTCGGGCATGTCGAAGCCGGCCGCCCATTCCACGGTGGCCAGGGCGTCATCCAGCGCCCGGCGCAGCCCCTCGGCCAGCGGCGTGAGCTCGGCGCGAGCGGGAGCCCGGTAGAAGCCGCCGACGCGGACGTTGATCGGATGGATGGGCCGGCCGCCGATCAATTCCATGATCGCGTTGCCGGTCTTCTTCAGGGCCAGGCCGCGCTCGACGGCGTGCCGGTGGTCGTGGGCCATCTCCACGGCGCTGGGGTAGCCGAGGAAGTCGGGGGCGTGCAGGAGGTAGATGTGCAGGGTGTGGCTTTCGATCCACTCCCCGCAGTACAGCAGGCGCCGCAGCGCCTCGATGCGCTCGTCCGCGGTGACGCCGCAGGCGGCCTCGATGGCCCGGCATGCGCTCATCTGGTACGCGACCGGGCAGATCCCGCAGATCCGGGCGGTGATGTCGGGCGGCTCGGTGTAGGCGCGGCCCCGCAGAAATGCCTCGAAGAACCGGGGCGGCTCGTAAATGTCGAGCCGGACCTCCTCCACGACGCCGTCGCGAGCGCGTACGTACATCGCGCCCTGACCCTCCACCCGGGCCAGGGCGCCCACGCTTAAGGTGCGCTCACGGTGGGTCATCCGGCTGCTCCTCGAACGCGGCGACGTTGAAGGTCGAGAACGCCCGGTCCACCTCCGGGCGTGACATACCGATGTTTCCCAGCCAGGTCTTCAGCGAACCCATGTTCGCCCTGGTCGCGGGCCCGAAGCAGCCGTAGCAGCCGCGTCCGTAGGCCGGGCAGATCGCTCCGCAGCCGGTGTGGGTCACCGGGCCCAGACACGGTGTGCCGTGGGCGACCATGACGCATACGGTGCCACGCATCTTGCATTCGAAGCACACCGGATGGTTCGGGATACCCGGCTTACGCCCGGCGAGGTAGGCCGAGATCACCTCCAGCAGCTGCCCCCGGTCGATCGGGCAGCCACGAAGCTCGAAGTCGACCGGCACGTGCGCGGAGATCGGTGTGGAGTCGGCGAGCGTGGCGACGTACTCGGGCTTGGCGTAGACGACCGACCGGTACTCCTCGGCATCGGCGTAGTTCCGCAGCGCCTGGATGCCGCCCGCGGTGGCGCAGGCCCCGATCGTGACCAGCGTCCGAGAGGCCTCCCTGACGTGCTGGATCTTCTCGGCGTCGGCCGGGGTGGAGATCGAACCCTCGACCAGCGACACGTCATACGGGCCCGCCACGACGGCGCTGGAGGCCTCCAGGAAATGCGCGATCTCGACCTCGCCCGCCAGCGTCAACAACTCGTCCTCACAGTCGAGGAGGCTGAGCTGGCAGCCGTCACAGGAGGCGAACTTCCACACCGCGAGCTTGGGCGCCATCTACCGCTCCTTCACGCTCAGCTGCGCGGCGGCGTCCCGGTAGGCCACCACCGGGCCGTCCCGGCAGATCAGCCAGGGACCCAGCTGGCAGTGGCCGCACCACCCGACGCCGCAGCGCATATTGCGTTCGAGGGAGATCCGCACGTCGGCCATGCCCCTGTCGCACAGCGCCTCCGCGGTCAGGCGCATCATGATCTCCGGGCCACAGATGAATCCCGTGGTCTTCGCCGCGTCGGCGTCAAGGAGTTCCAGGAGAGAGGTGATCAGCCCGACGTGGCCGGGCCAGCCGGCGCCGGCGCGGTCGACCGTCACCTCGACGCGTGCACCGCGCTCACGCCACCGGTCAAGCTCGGCCCGGTACAGCAGGTCCGCAGGGGTGCGGGCGCCGATGAGGACCGTGATGGCGCCATAGAACTCACGATGCTCCAGGGCGTACAGCAGAGCCGGGCGCAGCGGTGCGAGCCCGATCCCGCCCCCGGCGAAGACCAGGTCCCGGCCGACCGCGTCCTCGACACCCCAGCCGACGCCGTACGGCCCCCGGACGCCGACCATCCGCCCGGGCCCGCTCCCGGCCAGCGCACGGCTGACCGCGCCGACGTCACGGACCGTCTGCTCGATCACTCCTCCGGTACGGCTGACGGAGATCGGCGCCTCCCCGACGCCGAACGCGTACAGCATGGTGAACTGGCCGGGCCGGATCCACGGGATCGGCGCACCGCACGGCTCCAGGACGAGCGTCGCGGTGTCCCGGGTCTCCTCACGCCGTTCCGTCACCCGGTACGGGACCGGCGTCATGGCCGTCATACCTCACGCCCCAACGGCGCGCCGTACAGGTCCAGCAGCCGCATCCGGGTGTTCTGCAGCCGGTCGAGCATGACCGCGGTGAACCGGCGGGTGAGCTCGTACCCCAGCGCCGGATCCTTCGCGCACATCTCCCGCACCGCCCTCGCGTCCAGCCGGATCGCGCGGACCGGCTCGGCCGCGACGGCCCCGAACCGCCACTCATACGGCGGGAACAGCCACGACCAGCCCAGCACCGTACCCCGCCCGAGCGACTCCACGATCACGGTGCCACGGCCCGGAATGTGCAGATCCAGGGCGACCCGGCCGGCCTGGATCAACCAGAACCGGTCCGCGGAACCACCCTCCTCGAAGAAGCGGTGCCCGGCTGGCACGTCCTCGTAGCACGCCACCGAGGCCAGCCTCGCGATGTGGTGCTCCGGCATGTCACGGACGAAGGCGTGGCAGGTCAGCGCCGAGCCCGGCAGTGCGTGCGGCCGCTCACCCATCGCTTTCCTCCCGGAGTGCGGCCACCTCTTCGGTCAGGTCGATTCCGACCGGGCACCACACGATGCACCGCCCGCATCCGACGCATCCCGAAGAACCGAACTGGTCATGCCACGTCCCGAGCTTGTGGGTGAGCCACTGGCGGTAGCGGCTCCTGGTCGACGTGCGCACGCTTCCGCCCTGCAGATGGGAGAAGTCCAGGTCGAAGCAGGAGTCCCAGCGCTGCCACCGCTCGGCGTGCTCGCCCGTCAGGTCCGTGACGTCCTCGACGGTCGTGCAGAAACAGGTCGGGCAGACCATCGTGCAGTTACCGCAGGTGAGACAGCGTGAGGCCACATCGTCCCAACGGGCCGCCTCCAGACTTCCGGCCATCAGCTCCCGCAGGCCTTCGGCGGGCATCTCCCGGCCCATCCGGCCGGCTGCCGCGTCCACCTCCGCCCGCGCCCGCGTCTCGGTCACCGCGTCCGCCTCCTGGCGTTCGATCCGCGCGAGCACGCCGGCTCCCGCGTCGCTGCCGACGTCGACGAGGAATCGTCCCTCCCCCGTGAACTCGGTCAACGCCAGGTCATAACCGGAGTCGGCCCCCGGCCCGGTCCCCATGGACGTGCAGAAACACGTCTCCCCCGGCTCGGTGCAGTTGACGACGATGATGAACACACCGTCCCGGCGCGCGGCATAGGCATCGTCGGAGTTCCCGCCACCGGCGAGGACCCGGTCGAGGATCCCGATGGCCCGCAAATCGCAGGGGCGTACCCCCAGGAAGGCGTAACGCGGAGGCTTCTCCCTGGCCTCACTGATCTCAAAACCGTCATCGGTACGGCGGGCGTCCCACAGCTTAGAACGCGGCGGGTGCAGGAACGGCTTCCACGACTGCGGCCCCGCCGAATGGGCGAACGCCGCGGAGTCCGCACGACGCCGGATCCGGTACCCACCCGGCTCCAGCGCGACGCCCCAGCCGTAAGGAAGATCGTCCGCCGACGCCAGCTCCGCCAGCACGATCGCCCGGTCACGAACCGTCGGACCGATCACCGTATAACCCGAATCGATCAGCGCAGCGTGCAGCCCGGCCAAGCCATCGACCATCCAGGCCATGTCCATGCCCCCTCACGGACGCTGCCCCTCCTCTTTCAGCGTCCTGGCGTGGCCGACCGGCGAGGAGGGCCATAAGTCCCGTCTACCCAGGTCACTCGGTCCTACCGATAGGGCCGGTGATCAGCGGAGACGGCGGAGGTAGGGATCCCAGCGTCGTTGTGGAAGAACGCGGACCCTCGCGTCGACGGCGACGACACCGTCGGGCCGGGCGATGATCGGATTGAGGTCGACCTCGGCGATCTGCGGGTGATCGTCAGCAAGCCGGGACAGCCGCAGCAGAGTCTCCTCCAGCGACGCGGTGTCCACGGCCGGTGCGCCCCGATACCCCAGCAGCAGGGGCGCACTGCGCACCGAGCGGATCAGCTCCGCGGCGTCCACATCGGTGAGCGGCGTCAACCGGGCCGACCGGTCGCCGAGCACCTCGGTGGCGACCCCGCCCAGGCCGAAGACGACCAGCGGGCCGAAGACCGGCTCCTGCACGATCCCGCACAGAACCTCGACGCCACCACGGGCCATCGGCTGCACCAGGACCCCGCCCAGCCGATCGCCGAAGCGGGCGGCCAGCCGGGCGTAGGCGCACCGGACATCGGTTTCGCCGCGCAGGTCGAGCTCGACCGCACCGGCGTCGCTCTTGTGCACGATTCCCGGCACGTCCGCCTTGAGCACGACGTGATCGCCGAGTTCGGCCGCGGCGCGTACGGCTTCGTCCGCCGAGGTGGTGGGGCGCCAGGTCGCCAGCGGCAACCCGTACGCGTCCAGGAGCTCCATCGTGCCGGCCGCGGCAGCCAGCCGCCTTCGGGAACCGCGTCGAGGTGCCGCCGGATGATCCGGGTCACCGTGTTCTCCCGCAGGTCAGAGAACAGTGGCTCGTCCCCGGCCGGGCGTTCGAGCCATCGGCCGTGGGACCGGGCAAGGGAGAGGGCACGGGCCGCGTCCTCCGGGAAGGCGTACGAAGGGACGCGCCGATCGCCGGGCCCGTACCGGACGCGCACCGACTCGGGCTGGCCGAGAACGACCGTGGCGAGCGGCTTGGCGGCTCCACCGGCGGCGACGGCGGAGGCCAGGTCGGAGGCCGCCGTCGGGACGGCCAGTGCCAGAACGGCGTCCACCCCGTCATCGGCGGCGACGAGATCGAGGCAGCGCGTGAACCGTTCGGGGTCGATGGCCGCGGTGGTGTCGACCGGGCCGGTGCAGGCCGCTCCGCGCGGCAGGAGCCGCGTCAGCTCGGAGACGGTTCTCTCGCTCAATGAGGCGGCGGTCAGGCCGGCGTCTTCGCAGGCGTCGGCGGCCAGCACGCCCGCGCCCCCGGCGTTCGAGATGACGGCGACGCGTTCACCAGCCGGTACCGGCTGATGGGCGAGCAGCGCGGCGGCGTCGAGGAGCTCGCCGAGACCGTGGGTCGCGATGATGCCGGCCTGCCGGAACAGCGCCTCCTGCGTGACGGCCGGCGTCGCCGCAGCCGCCGTGTGCGACGCCGCGGCACGGTGCCCGGCCGCCGAGCGCCCCGCCACGACGGTCAACAGCGGCATCCGGCGCCCGACGCGCCGGGCGGTCCGCGCGAACTTGCGCGGATTGCCGAACGACTCGACGTGCAGGACGCCCAGGCGAGTCGCCGGGTCCGCCTCCCACCACAGCAGTAGGTCGTTGCTGCTGACGTCGTATTTGTCACCGACCGAGACGAACGACGACACGCCGATGTCCAGGCGGGACAGATGCTCGCGCAGCGCGATCCCGATGCCGCCGGACTGCACGACGACCCCGGCCGGCCCCGCCCGGGTAGATCGGGCGGCGAAGGTCGCGTCGAGCCGCACGGCGCTGTTGGCGACGCCGAAACAGTTGGGCCCCACCAGCCGCATGCCGTACCGCCGGCAGGCGGCGAGCAACGCCCGGCCGTCACAGCCCGAGGTGATCACCACCAGTGATCGCACTCCCCGCCGGCCGCACTCCTCGACGACCTGGACCACGGCGTCCGGCGGCACCGCGAGCACGGCGAGTTCCGGAGCCTCCGGAAGGGCGGCCATCGACGCCACGCACGGCACACCCGCCAGCCGCTCGCCCGCACGAGGATTGACCGCGAACACCGTGCCGGGAAAACCACCGGAGACCAGATTGCGAAGGATCGCCCCGCCGACCGATTCGGGACGCCGTCCGGCGCCGACGACGGCCACGGACGCCGGGCACAACAGATGGCGCAGGCTCGCGACGTCCGCGTATCGCTCCCGTTCGGCGACGGCGTCGAGGTATCGCGCGTCCGCCGTCAACGGCATCCGCACCTCGACCACACCGTCCGCGATGCCGCGCTGCACGGCGAGCCCCGCGGAGGCGAACACGCGCAGCATCGCGGCGTTCTGGACCAGAGTGTCGGCGCGGAACTCCCGCACGCCGCGAGAGCGGGCCAGCGACACCAGGTGCTCCAGCAGCAAGGTGCCGACACCGCGGTGGTGCGTTCCGTCCGCCACCGCGAGTGCGATCTCTGCGCTGCCGGGATCCTCGGTGGGCTCGTAGTTCGCGACGCCGACGAGCTCATCGCCGAGCCAGGCGCCGAGAACAGCATGGGCCGAGCCGGACCTGCGGCACAGCCGTACGGAGACCGCGTCGGCGATCCGCGGGCTGAGGCCGAAGAAGCGCAGATAGAGGTTTTCCAGCGACATGCCGCGGTGCAGGTCTCGTACGGCCTCCAGGTCACCCGGACCTACTTCGCGGATCTGGATCGCGGTGCCGTCGGTGAGCAACGCGAAGGCCGGCTCCGCCGGCGCGCGCTCTGCCGCGATGGCGCCTCCTGTCAGGGAGGCGTCATCGTACGGCGCCTGCCGCCCCGTTCGTTCGACCACGTTTCAACCCTCGACCGGCTGGATCGTCCGGTCAGCGGGCCGACGTCACCCAAGGGCGGGACCTTCGACCTCTGTCGGATCTCCGCGTCAGCCTCGGGCGCGTGACGGGACGACGACGACCGGGCAGCCGGCGTGGTGGACGCATTGGCTGCTCACCGAGCCCAGAAGCAGCCGGGCGAACCCGCCGTGGCCCCGGGATCCGACGACGAGCATGTCGGCGTCCGCCGAGGCGTTCAGGAGCTCTTCGGCCGGAACGCCGGAGATCGCCCGTACCTCGACCGGCACCTCATGCCCTACCACGGCCTTGTCCACCGCGGCGCGCACGGTCTCGCCCATGGCCTGAAGCGTCTCCTGATCGACCGGCCCCAGCATCGGAGCGCCCGCACCGACGGTCACCATACGAGGCACCACGATGATCGCGGTCACCGGCGCCTTCCACCGTTCGGCCTCCGCGACGGCCCACTCCAGCGCCACGTGCGAATCGGCCGACCCGTCGACACCCACCACGATTCCCGCCATGACAGCCTCCCTCCGCACCGGCGAAGCGGCCCGCCGGTGGCCGCCGGGCCGCGGCCTTTGATCCAGTCCGACACAGCCGGACGGCCGGTGCCCAGGGGCCTTCGGGCCGTTTCCGCAGGACCGACGCCCCTGGTGATACAAGTGCCCCGCACGCCAGGCTGCCAGTGTGGAAGAAGGGACCATGGAGTCCTGGGCCGCGGACGTCGCCGAGACCCATGCCGGGGTGGTGTTCTTCACCGGAGACCGGGCCTACAAGCTCAAGAAACCGGTGGATCTCGGCTTCCTGGACTTCTCCACCCGCGACCGCCGGGAACGAGCCTGTCACCGCGAGGTCGAACTCAACCGGCGGTTCGCCCCCGACGTCTACCTGGGCGTCGCCGACGTGACCATGTCCTCGGGGACACCATGCGACCATCTCGTCGTCATGCGCCGGATGCCCGCCGAACGCCGCCTCTCCGACCTGGTGCGGGCGCACGTTCCGGTCGACGACGCGCTGCGGGCGATCGCGCGCCTGCTCGCTCGCGCCCACGCCGCCTCGCCGCGCAGCGCCGAGATCTCCGCTCAGGGAACCCGCGACGCCCTGCGTGAGCGGTGGACGGCGAGTTTCGACCAGGTCCGGCCGTTCCACGGACGCGCGATCGACGCCTCCGACGCCACCGAAGCAGAACGGCTGACCCTACGCTTCCTGGAAGACCGCGAGCCGCTCTTCACCGCCCGGATCCACGAGGGACGCATCGTCGACGGGCACGGAGACCTGATGGCCGACGACATCTTCTGCCTCGACGACGGGCCCCGCGTGCTGGACTGCCTCGACTTCGACGACCACCTACGGTGGCTCGACGGGCTCGACGACGCCGCGTTCCTGGCCATGGACCTGGAACGCCTGGACGCCCCGCACTTCGCCGAGCACTTCATCGCCTGGTACGCCGAATACGCCGACGACCCGGCCCCGCCGTCACTGCGCCACCACTACGTGGCCTACCGCGCGTTCGTCCGCGCCAAGGTCGCCTGCCTGCGCTGGAGCCAGGGAGACACCCACGCGGCCGGCGACGCCGGCCACTACACCGAGATCGCGCTGCGTCACCTGAATGCCGGCTCGGTCGGCCTGATCCTGGTCGGCGGCCTGCCCGGCACCGGCAAGAGCGCCCTCAGCGAAGCCCTCGGCGACCGGCTCGGGTACACCGTCCTGAGCAGCGATCGCGTACGCAAGGAACTCGCCGAACTCGCACCGGACACCCCGGCGTCAGCCCCGTACGGCACCGGCATCTACAACGCCTTCTGGACCCGGCGCACCTACACCGAACTCCTCGACCGCGCCGCGCGCCTGCTCTCCTACGGCGAATCCGTCATCATCGACGCCTCCTGGACATCGGCCGAGCATCGCGCCGACGCCGCCCGCACCGCCGACCAGACGCACGCGGACCTGATCCCCCTGCGGTGCCACACCCCACTGGCCACCGAACGCCTGCGCACCCGCCCCCGCGGCGTGTCCGACGCCGACCCGGCGATCGCCGCTCAGATGGCCGAATCGACCGACCCGTGGCCGGAAGCCGTCGCGATCGACACGTCCGGACCGATCGAAGACTCGGCGGAGCGGGCGCTGAGGGCCGTCCGGCCCCACGGGCCCGAACATTCCTGGCAACGGCGCCCACGCATGTCCCCGGACTGATCCGGCGGTCGGACGCACCGATGAGTTGCGGGCGCGGTGAAGGTCAGTACTGGCAGGCAGTCCAGACGAACCCTAAGGAGCTCCTGCCATGGCGAAATTCGTGACCATCGGGTACGGCGATCAGGAAGGCTACGACCGCACCGACGCGGCGGTCCGCGACCAGGCACACGCCCATGACGCTCGCCTGCGTGCGGCGGGAGCCGACATGGGGATCGCCGGCTCGCCCGTACAGGTCCGAAACCACGACGGTGCCGGGACGAGCGTGGAGCGCGGATCGTTCATGTCGTCGGCTCTCCCCGTCGCCGGGTTCGCGATCATCGAAGCGGCAACACTGGAGGAAGCCGTCCAGCTCGCATCGGAGACCCCCTGCGCGGTCGCGCACGGGGTCGTCGAGGTCTGGCCGTTGCGGGAAACGCCGTAGGCCGCCGGCTGCGGCGTTCACACATCGGCGGTCCGCCGCGGTCGATGATCCGTCATTCCGTTGGTAGAGCGTTCAGTTCGTCGGCGATCAGCAGGCCGGGGTCGAACTTCATTCCCGTGAAGTGGCCGGCGAGTTCGAGCGACAGTACGCCGTGCAGGCGGGTCCAGAAGGACAGGGCGCGGTGCAGCGTCGCGGCCGTTGCCGGGTGGCCGCCGACCCACTGGCGGTTGTTCTCGAGGTGGGCGTCGAACGGGGTCGCCGGTTCGTCCGCCGATGGAGCACCGCAGGCGTCGATCAGCACTGTCATGACCTCGAACGAGATCGCCGTGGTGTCGTCGGGTGCGTGGTAGCCGGGGACGGGCGTGCCGTAGATGAGGAAATACCGGTGCGGGTCGCTCCGGGCCCATTCCCGGATGACGCGAGCCAGCCCGGCCAGGTCGGCACCGGAGTCGAACGCCGCCCGGACGGTGTCGGCGAGACTTCGGTAGGCGTCGCGGATGAGCGCGGTGATCAACTCGTCGCGGCCGGCGAAGTACCGGTACAGGGCAGGGCCGCTCATGCCCATCTGCTTGGCGATCGCGTTGAGGGACAGCGCGGACACCCCCTCCGCGGCGATCTGCTCCCACGCGTGTTGCTTGATCTCCGCACGCACCTGAGCCCGGTAGCGCTCCCGCGGGCTCTGCCCACCTGGGTCCGTCATCAGCCGCTCCCTCCCGATCAGCGTGGCGTCGTCGAGGTCTAGTTAGAGCCTCTCACCTTTCCTATTGCCTCTCAAACCGTGGTCGTTATAGCCTCTAACTAACGCGAGAGGAACTAAGGCCTCATCGCCGGTCCAACGAAGCAACAAGGAGAAGCGCCATGACCAGCACCACACGATCCCCACGTCACCAGGCCCGCCTGCGCTCCACCCTGCTCGCGACCCCCCTGGCCGCCGCCGGACTCCTCGGCGCCACCGCCGCCACACCGGCTCATGCCGCCACCGCCGGCCGAAGCGCGACGTCCGGCCACGCCACTCCGCCGGAGTCGCTGACCTGTCTGGGTCAGGGCATCGATCCCACCGCCCAGCTCCACCACCGGACCGAGACCTTCATCAAGGCGCCGCTGAGCACGGTCTGGAAGCTGCACACCGACGTGACAGGGTGGCCCTCCTGGCAGACGGCCGTCACCAGCATGAAGCGGCTGGACCCGGGAGCGCTGCGGAAGGGTTCGCGGTTCCAGTGGACCACTCCGGCCCCCGCCACGCCCACGACCCCCGCCACCGCCCTGGTCATCACCTCCACCGTCCAGCAGATCAAGCACGACCGGTGCGTCCGCTGGACCGGACCCGCGATCGGCAACGGGCTGCGCATCGACCGGGGCGTCCACGTCTGGAACTTCATCAGGGTCAAGGGCGGCGTCCTCGTCCGCACCGAAGAAAGCTGGACCGGCGACCAGATCGAGACCGACCCGGCCACCGCCATCACTTACCTCGCACCAGGCCTCGACGCCTGGCTGGCCGACCTCAAGGCCGCCGCCGAGGCCCGCTCCCGCTAGTCGGTTCCTTCATGCGTGGGTGAAATTACCCATCATCGACTGCCCAGGTTGCACAATTCGACCGATTCGCATTGTCTAGTTAGTCGCCTAACGTCCTGACGGAAAGGGAACGCGGCCAGTCATGACCGGCGCGTCCAAGAAATCCCCCCGGAGGGACAATGGCCAAGATCGCTTCATTCTCATGCGCGGTCGCGATGGTCGCGACGGCGGCTTTCTCGGCTGTTATGCCGACTGCACAGGCCGCCGCGTCGCCATCGCCGAAACCGGTGCCGACCGACCGGCAACATCTGGCGGACGTCGCGGCCACGCTGGCCAAGCGCCTAGGCGACAACCGAAGCGCCGGCTCGTATTTCGACAAGGCGACGGGCCGGCTCATCGTCACTGTCACCGACAATTCCGCCGCCCAGAGCGTCCGTGCGGCCAACGCGACCCCGCGAATGGTCGCTCGCAGCCACGCGGACCTCACCAGGGCGACCGACGAGCTCTACCGCTCCGCCCGGATCCCCGGTACCGCCTGGGCGATCGACCCGGCCACCGACCAGGTCGTGGTCTCGGCGGACAAAACCGTCACCGGGTCCAAGCTGACCAAGCTCAAGTCCGTCGCCGGCAAGCTGGGGGCGGCGGCCAGGATCGTGCCTCTCAACGGAAAGCTGACCACGCTCGACGGCCCCACCATGCTGGACGGCACGGCCATCTGGGCGAGCGGTGCGGGAGGTACGGCGCGCTGCTCACTCGGTTTCAATGTGTTCAACGGCGCCGGGCACTTCTTCATCACCGCCGGCCATTGCACGCACTTCAGCCAAACCTGGTTCGCCAACCAGGGCCTGACCAGCCGTCTCGGCAGCAGCTTGGGGCAGCCGAACGTCTTCGGCGCCGGCGGTGACTACGGCGTCGTCCAATACGACACTGCCGGAATCCACGTCTGGGGGACGGTGGCCGGCACCAGGCAGTTCATTGCCCGCCCGGGCGACGCCTTCGTCGGCGAGGCGGTGCAGCGCAGCGGCAGCACCACCGGTGTCCAACATGGCACCGTCACAGCGCTCAACGTGACCGTGACCTACTCCAGTGGAGACACGGTCCTCGGCCTGACCCAAACGACGGCCTGCGCCGAGCCGGGCGACAGCGGCGGCCCGTTCTACGACACCAGCACCGGACTCGGAATGCTCTCCGGCGGCTCCGGCAACTGCTCCTCAGGCGGCACCACGTTCTACCAGCCCGTCTCCAGCGTCCTGCGAGACTTCTCCTTCACGCTGTGGGACAAGCCCCAGCCCTGAGAAAGCGAACGAAGGTGCCGGGCGCCGGCGTCCGGCACCCGGTCGACCCGGCGGTTTCGGCTCATGACCGAGCCGCCGGGTGCACCATTTCCGCCATCGCCCGTGGCCAGCTCGGCTGCGGCCTTTACATAGTAAATCAGGTCCTGGCGTCTAGAGGACCTCGCGGGCGCGTGCGACGACCGACGGATCGGGCGCCCCGGCACGGATCGCATCCGCCGTTCCCAGAAACGCTCGGGCATAACGCAGACTGTTTCGCGTCACCACAAGACGCGCCCAGACGGTCAGCAACTTCCCCACGGCAGTCGTCCGTACCGCGGCGAACACCTCCGGCATCGCGAATCCAGACGCCGTGGCCAACCCCAGCAGCCGGCCACCCGGCCGGGTCCGCACCAGCGCCCGCAGCTCCTCGACCCGCTCGGCCGCCCGGGACGGATCGCACCCGTACCGCCGCCGCGCCGACCACCCCACCACCGCCATCGACAGCCGCGCCGTAAGCGGGCACGCCTCCGCCACCGCCGCCACGACCACCACGGCGAGCAGCACCTGCAGGATCGTCATGAGCGAAGGCACCGGCTACTCCTTCGCTTTCCGCTCGATGACCATCTTCATCGAGCCGACCGTCACCGTGACGTTGAAGGAGACCGGGCCCAGACGCGCGGCCACCGGCCCCCGCCGGCGGCGGAAGAGACCAACGGCCACGCCGTACAGGACGGACAGGCACATGATGGCCAGGCCCGGGACGCCGAACAGGACAGCGCCGATGACGGACACCGTCTCATTGTGGAACCCGAGCTCGAAGACGGGCCCCCAGATGTCAGCGATCGCCACCAGGACGACACCGATGAGCACGCCGACGCGGACCGGCCGGGGAATGTGCTGGAAGCCGGCGCGGGGGATCGCAGGGCCATGGCCGGCGCGCCGGGTGCCCGTGCGCCACAACGCGGCGACGCCGAAGCCGAGCCCGAAGAACAGCTTCCCCAGCTTCGTCGGGATCGACCTGTCGATGTGCGCCTGCCAGTCCTCGGCGTGTTCGGCCGCGCGCTGCGGGTCGGCAGCGTAGATCCGGAACGCGGCCCAGCGCACCAGCCTGACGGCGAGCCAGGGCGAGATGTCGCTGACCTCGTTGGCCACCAGGCCCACGAGGATGCTGAGGAGGATCTCCCCGACGCTCATCGGGCACCGCCGGCGAGCCCGCTGAACAGGGTGCCGAGCCCCGGCCGCGGCGCGCGGGACCGGCCGGGCTCCGTACGGCCGAGCTCGCGCAGGACCTCGGGGCGGCGTTCCTCCAGGAGCTCGCGGGCGAACGCCGCGCCTGCCGGGTTGAGCCGGTAGAACCTGCGGCGGGGCCGTTCGTCCCCTTCCGGGCGGTCCTCCCACCGGGAGTCGACCAGGTGGGCGTCTTCGAACCGGTCGAGGACCCGGTAGGTGGTCGGGCCGTTGCGACCGGAGCGTTTCATGATCTCGTAGCCGTGGAGCTCCTCGCCGCGGACGTGGGCGTCGAGGAGGACATAGGCGATGTCGAGCTGCTGCTTGGTGACCCGCTGGACACCGGCCGGCTTCGGGTTCCGCGCGGCCTTCGGTGGGTCTCCCCCGTGAGGTGGGGTCGACCGGCTCTCACGCTTCATGTCCTTATTGTATGCATACATTAAGGCCGGTCGCGAGGGCCCGCCGGTTCGTTCCGCGAACGCCGATCTCTCCTTCCCGCCACCCACGTGATCCGTGTCATTCGTGCGAAGATCATCTGACGTTCGATCGGCTGGAGGAGCATCCGGCATCGATGCCGCGCGGACGTGCCGTCCGGCCCGACCCGAGGAGGACACCATGTGCCGTCACGAGAACTGTGAGCACAGCACCACCCCCTTGGACGACGGCGTGCAGCCGAGCGCGGACACCGTCGACCGGCGGCGCCTGCTGATGGCGGCCGCGACGGGCGCCGCGCTCACCCTCGCCCCGATCTCCTTCACCCCCGCCCGCGCCGACGAGACCACGAAGGACACCGTCCCGGCCGACGGCCAGGTGACCCGCGTCGTGACGGGACATCTCGCGACGGGCGCGGCGGACTTCGTGTACCTCCCGGTGGAGGTCCCGAAGAGCGTGCAGAAGATCTCGGTGCAGTACTCCTACGACAAGCCGGCCGTCCCCGCCGGCACCCCGGGGAACTCCTGCGACATCGGCGTCTTCGACGAGCGGGGTCTCAAGCTCGGCGGCAAGGGCTTCCGCGGCTGGTCCGGCGGGTTCCGTACCTCGTTCGAGATCAGCAACGGCGAGGCCACCCCCGGCTACCTGCCCGGTCCGGTCAACCCCGGCACCTGGCACATCGTCCTCGGTCCGTACCAGGTGGCGCCGCAGGGCATGAACTACCAGGTCCAGATCACGCTGACGTACGGCGAGCCGGGCCCGGCCTTCACCCCGAACTACCCGCCGAAACGCGCCAAGGGCCGCGGTCGCGCCTGGTATCGCGGAGACGGGCATCTGCACACGGTGTACTCCGACGGCAAGAGGCTGCCCGCCGAGGTCGCGGCCGGCGCCCGGGCGGCCGGACTCGACTTCATGGTCTCCACCGACCACAACACGTCCTCATCCCACGCCGTCTGGGGGCAGTACGCCGGCGATGACCTGCTCATCCTCACCGGCGAGGAGATCACCACCCGGAACGGTCACTGGCTGGCCCTCGGCCTGCCCGCCGGGGAGTGGATCGACTGGCGCTACCGTTCGCGCGACGACGCGTTCGGCCGCTTCGCACGGCAGGTGCACAGCGTCGGCGGTCTCGTGGTGCCCGCCCATCCGTACTGCCCGTACGTCGCCTGCCAATGGAAGTTCGGGTACGACGACGCCGACGCCGTCGAGGTGTGGAACGGCCCCTGGACCTACGACGACGAGTCCGCCGTTGACACCTGGGACGCCATGCTCGGCGAGGCCGTGCGCACGGGCAAGCGCTGGATCCCGGCGATGGGCAACAGCGACGCCCACAGCGAACCGCAGGTCATCGGCCTGCCGCACAACGTCGTGTACGCCGACGACCTCGCCACCGACGCCATTCTCAGCGGCCTGCGGGCGGGCCACACCTGGATCGCCGAGTCGCACACGGTGCAGTTGACGTTCACCGTCACCGGCAACGGGCGCAAGGCCGGCATCGGCGAGACGCTGACCGCGCCCACTGGCGCTCCGATCGACGTACGGCTCGACGTCGAGGGCGTGCCGAACGGCACGGTCCGGTTCATCACGGACGAGGGTCAGATGCACCAGGAGTCGCTGCCCGCCTCCGGCTCGGGCAGCGTCGTGTGGCAGACCACCACCTCGCTCGCCGCCTACGTGCGCGCGGAGGTCCGGCATCCGATGGCCGACGGCACGCCTGGCAAGGGCAACACGATGGGCCCGAACCTCATGTGGGGCCCGATGGCCGCCCTGACCAACCCGGTCTTCCTCCGGCGCTCCGGCGCCTGACGAACTCCGCCGTACCCAATCGCACGGGACCAAGGTCCCTGTCTCGGCCGATCGCCATCGGTCAGGGTGGAAAGGGGGGTTGAAGGCAACCATCGATGCGCAGCGCAGATCCGGAAACGGAGTCCATCACGCATCGCGTGACGGTCATGCGCGGCGGAGGTGCGGGCGATGGGCAGACCGCTGGAACGGGCAGGGCGGCGGTCGGGCGAGCCGGTCAGGACCGGGCCGGGCGGGCGTCCGGTCGTGATGCTGGTGATGGCGACGCTCGGGTTCGCGGTGAACTTCTGGGCGTGGGCGCTGCTGAGCCCGCTCGGTCCCCGGTTCAAGGACACGCTGCATCTCGGCTCTCTTGAGCAGGCGCTGCTGGTGGCGGTCCCGGTGCTGGTGGGGTCCGTGGGGCGGATTCCGGTGGGGGCGCTGACCGATCGGTTCGGCGGGCGGGTGATGTTCCCCCTGGTGTCGGCGGCGACCATCGTCCCCGTGCTGTATCTGGGGCTGGCCGGGCACTCGTCGATCGGCGAGCTGCTGGTCGGAGGATTCTTCCTCGGTATCGGCGGCACGGCGTTCGCCGTGGGCGTCCCGTTCCTCAACCAGTGGTTCGCGCCCGAGCGGCGAGGCCTGGCGATCGGTGTCTTCGGCGTCGGGATGGGCGGCACCGCGATCAGCGCGCTGACGACGGTGCAGATGGCCGACCGATGGGGAACCGCGACGCCGTTCGTGGAGACCGCGATCCTGCTGGCGGTGTACGCGGTGGCGGCGGCGCTGGTGCTGCGGGAGGCGCCCGGCCGTACGGCGCCGGCCGAGCCGCTGGCGCGGCGGCTGGTGGCGACCGCCCGGCTGCGGGTGACCTGGCAGGCCTCCGCGCTGTACGCGGTTGCCTTCGGCGGATATGTGGCGTTCTCGGTGTATCTGCCGACCTATCTGAAGACCGAATACGGGCTGGGGCAGGCGGACGCGGCCAACCGGATGGCCGGGTTCGTCGCACTGGCGGTCGTGATGCGCCCGATCGGCGGCTGGCTGTCGGACCGGCTCGGCCCGGTGCGGGCACTGACCGCGTCATTGGGGGTCGTCACCGTGGCCGCGGCCGTGCAGGCGTTCACTCCGCCGCTGATGCCGGTGGGAACGGTCGCGTTCCTGGTGATGGCCGCGGCGCTGGGCGCGGGCAGCGGCGCGACCTTCGCTCTCGTGGCGGTGCTGGCTCCGGCGGACAAGGTCGGCGCGGTGACCGGAGTGGTGGGCGCGGCCGGTGGATTGGGCGGGTTCGTGCCGCCACTGGTGATGGGCTCCATCTACGGCGCCTACGGCGGCTACGGAATCGGCCTGGGCCTGCTGTCCGTCGTGGCCATGGCGGCGGCCGTCTTCACCGCGACGGCCGTACGCCGAGCGTCCCAGCCGCGACGGACCATCGCCGGGAACGCGTGAGATGGCCACCGAGCGGCGTCCGGAGAGGGAGCGAGGATGAGCGACGGGCGGACGCGGATGGACGGGCCGCTGACCGACGCGCACTTTCGGCGGCGGCTATGACTACCGCGAGACCGCCCTCGGCCGGCGACCACCGCGCCGCGGGTGGGAACCCATGCGATGACCTGGAGACACCAGGCCCGCCCGCGCTGTTGTGGCCTGGTTCCCAGGGTAAGCGTCCTAGAGACGCATGCCCAAGGAGCGTGCGGGTAGCGCGTGCCCATCCGCCGACGGCACATGGGTTCCGGCGCGCCGACCGGCAGAGCCGCATGGGAGAGGCGAATGCGCAGCCCTCAGCACGTGTTGATCCTGACCGCGGGGATGGGCGCCGGCCATGACCAGGTCGCCGCGGAACTCGCCGCCCGGCTCGGCGAACAGGGTGTCGAGAGCGAGGTCATCGACGTTCTGACCCTGCTTCCGCTGCGGCTGGGCGCGGCGCTGCGGGCCTCGTACAGCCTGATGATGCGATCCACGCCCTGGCTGTATGAGGGGATCTATCGGACGTTCTTCGTCTCCCGGCACGCGCCGTCGACCTCGCCGCTCGTCGCCCTGGCCGCCCGGCGGCTGGAGAGACGGATCCGGGAGCGGCCGCCCGGACGCGTCGTGGCGACATTCCACCTCGCGGCGCAGGTCACCGGCCGGCTCCGCGAATCCGGGCGGCTTCCGGCGCCGACCACGGTGCTGGTGACCGACTTCGCGGTGCACCGGCTGTGGCTCCACCAGGGCAACGATGACCATCTGTGCACGGATCCGGTCGCGGCGGGCGAGGTCACCGCGGCCCTGGGCCGCCCCGCGGTGAACCACGCCCCCTTGGTCCGGCCGGAGTTCGGGGACGGCTCAGGAGACGCGGCGCGGTGCCGGGCGCTGCTCCAGGCGGGCACCGGTGATCGCCTGGTGCTGGTGTCCGCCGGTTCCTGGGGCGTGGGCAAGGTCGCGGAGACCGCCCGGGTCATCGCTGAATCCGGGCGTTACGTCCCGGTCGTGCTCTGCGGCGGCAACGAACGGCTCCGCCGGCGGCTCAGCGGCACGGGCCTCGGCCACGTCCTCGGGTGGCGAAAGGACATGCCCGACCTCATGGCGGCCGCCCACGCTCTCGTGGAGAACGCCGCGGGGCTCACCTGCCGCGAGGCGTTCGCCGCGGGGCTGCCGGTGATCTCGTATCGCCCCATCGCCGGACATGGACGCGACGGCGCGCGGGCCATGTCGGCCCGGGGCCTCAGCGTGTACGCGCGCACGCCCGCGGAACTGCTCGCTGCGCTCGACCGGCTCCGAGAGCCGTCCGTCCGGCGCGGCCAGGCCGACCGGGCCGCCGGTCTGTTCGACGCCGCGCCCGCGGAGAAGATCGTGGCATCGCGGTTGCCGTGACCCGCGCGATCGTCGGGACGCTGATCGAGCAGCCACTGCTCCTCACGGCATGACGGAGCGGCGGCGGACGATTCTCACCGCCCGGGACCGGGGCTCTCCCGTCCACCGGCGTCACGAGGCTGCGACCCCGGGCGGGCCAGGAGGAGTTCGTCGACGGCGGCGTCGAGCTCGGCCGGGGCGGTGACGCCGACCGCGCGGACGATCCCGTGCTCGTCGACGAGGATGTTGGTCGGGACCCCACGGATCCCGAGCCGCATCGCGTACTGGCCGGTCTCGTCCAGCAGCACGGGGCCTTGGATGCCCCATACCTCCGCGAAATGGCGTGCTTCGTGGAGGGTGTGCACGCTCTCCCAGACGTTGATGCAAATGATCTCCAGCCCCGACCGGACCGTACGGCGGCGCAGTTCCTCCAGAACCGGCGCCTCCGCGTTACAGGGGCCTCACCAGCTGGCGAAGAAGTTGATCACATATTTCTTCTCGGCCCACTCACGCGTGGTGCGGATCCGCCCGGTGTGCAGGTCCGGAAGCGCGAACTCCGGAAGTCGTCGCCCGACCGCCCGGTGCCGCTTCGGCGATTCCGGCCCGGGGAGCCAGGGCCGGTCCACGATGGTGAGCGTGCCGCTGCCCGCGTTGGACACCAGCAGGCGCCCGGTCGCCGGATCCATGGCGCAGTCGCCGGGCCCGCGTCCGACGTGGATCCGGTGGGTCTCGGCGCCGTCGCGAGCGTCCAGCGCGCTGATCGTGCCCGCGCCCCGGTTGCATACGTAGATCCGGCGGCCGTCCTCCGAGGTGCACAGGCCCACCGGGGCGCGTTCCACCTGCCAGCGCGCGCGGAGCCGTCCGTCCTCGAGCGAAAATAGCGTCACCGCGTTGTCCAGGGAGTTCGCCACGTACAGCTGATCGGTCGTCATGTCGGCGACGACCTTGCAGGGGCCGTGTCCGACGGGGATCCGGCCGAGTGGGCGCAGCGTGGCCGCCTCGAAGACGGTGAGCGACGCGTTCATGAAGTTCGCGCAGTAGCCGAGGCCGCGCCGCACGTCGATCGCGATGCTGCCCGCGCCGAGTTCGGCGGGGATGATCCCCGTCGTTTCGAGACGATCAACGTCGATCACGCTGATCGTCGCTCCGGCGGTGTTCCCGCAGAAGATCCGGCGGACGCCTGGGTGGTACCCCAGCCCGGCCGGATAGGCCCCGACGCCGATCTGGGTGATCCGTTCCCCGGTTCGCGCGTCGAGCACGGTCACCGTGTCGGATCGGGCGTCCGCGGTGAACAACCGCCCCGTCGGCCGGTCGAAGACGAGCGGAATCGGCTCGCGTCCGACCTCCGCCTGCCACGTCCGCGTGCCCCGTTCGAGATCCACGGCGGTAACGGCGTTACTCCGTGAGCACGCCACGAACGCGCTCCGTCGCCGCGAATCGACCACGACGGCTTCGGGCCCCATGCCGACGGGCACGGACGCCAGGAGCCGATGGGTCTGATCGAGGCGGCAGAACCCACCGGAGGCCGGCGGCTCCTGCGGTTCCATACGGCTACGCCTTCCCGCGCGGTTCAGCCCGATAACGGCCCGTTCGGCAAAGCCGACGGTGACCGGCTCAAGCCCGACGCCGGCGTCCGGCGGTGCTGGAACTCGTTCCCGCGCTGGGCCCTGAACCGCCGACGGCGGGCCCGGCCCGCCGATATTCGCCGACCGTACGGCGCTTCCAGGCGCCGCCCCGGCCGGTGTGATACCGGCGGGCGGAGTCGAGCGTCATCCCCAGGTAGATCATCGCCACCAACGGCAGCATCAAGGCCCTCAGCGCGGACATCCGGTAGAACCGCAGCGTCGGGACGTACGTCACCGCCATGATCGCCCAGGCGAGCAGCCCGGTCCCCGTCGCCATGGTCGCGGGAACCTTCAGGCCGAGGCCGACGCCCACGGCACCGATCATGGCCCCAACGGGCGGCGCCGCGTAGAGCACCATCAGTCCCAGCACCGTCGCCGCCAGCAGCGGGGGCGAGTACCGAAGCTGGGTGTAGGCGGTGCGCGCGATCATGCTCCACAGATCGGCGAGCCGCGGGTACGGACGGCGGCTCACCACCTGTCGGCTCATGTCGAGCCGGCACCGTCCGCCGTGGCGTTTCACCAGCCGCCCGAGCGCCACGTCGTCAATGAGGGCACCGCGGATGGCATCGAGCCCTCCCGCGCCGGCCAGCGCACTGCGCCGGACCAGAATGCATCCGCCCGCCGCGGCGGCCGTCCGCGCCGTCGGCCGCCGGACCCGCCGGAAGGGGTAGAGCTGGGCGAAGAAGTAGACGAACGCGGGGACGATGGTGCGTTCCCAGCCGGTCCGGGTCCGCAGGGTGGCCATCAGGGACACCAGGTCCCGGTCCTCGTCCAGGGCCGTGGCGACGAGCCGGGCCAGGGTGCCGGGTGCGTAGGCGATGTCGGCGTCGGTGAACAGCAGGTATTCCGGTTCCCCCGCCGCTCGCACGCCCTGGGCCAACGCCCACACCTTGCCGGCCCAGCCGGTGGGCGGCCCCGACGCACGTACGACGCGAAGCTCGGCCGATCCGGACGTACGGCCGATCCGCTCGGCCACGGCGGCCGTGCCGTCACGGCTGTCGTCGTCGACGAGCACCACCCGGAACCGGCCCGGATATCGTTGCGTCAGCAAACTCGGGAGGGTCTGCGGGAGCACCTCCGCCTCGTCCCGGGCCGGGACCACTGCCACCACTTCGGGCCACTCGGCAGGGGCCGGACCGTCGGGCGGCCCCGACTCGGTCAGCCAGAAGCCACCGCGGCCCACCGCCAGGTGGATCCAGCCCACCAGTGCCACCGTCGTGACGACGCTCACCACCCACATGAGGGCCATCTGCCCGCGCGCCCAGCGGCTTACGCGACCGGCGTCTCAGTCCGTCGTCCCCTGCGTCCGGCGCTCGTGGGCGGCGGCGAGGATGAGGTAGGCGCTGGCCGTCCAGGTGTAGGCGCGGTCGCGGAGACCGGTGCCGCTGCGGGCGTCGAAGTTCTCCGCGAACCCGGACTTCTCGCACAGGGCGCGGAAGCGCGCGCTGATCTCGTCGGCCAGGTCCGGGTATCCCGCGCGGCGGAGGCCGTCCTCGATGAGGACCGTGGAGGGCGCCCAGATGGGTCCGCGCCAGTACCCGTCGTCCTGGTAGTGCGGCGAGGTGGGCAGTTCGGTGGCGAGCCCGAAGGCGGTCAGGTGCGTCTCGACCGCGGCGGCCAGCGTCGCGCGGACGGTCTCGGGCAGTTCCTCCCCCAGGACGATCGGCATGAGGTCGAGCAGGCTGGAGCTGGACCAGGTCCGTCCGGAGCGCACGCCCCGGGCGACGAAGCGCTCGCCGTTCCACAGTTCGGCGAGCAGCGCGTCGCGCATGCGGTCGGCCGCCCGCCCCCAGTGGGCGGACTCGTCGGGCCGGGCCAGCTCGGCGGCCAGGCGGGCGAGTTCGCGCATCTGGAGGACGAGGAAGGCCGCCAGGTCGGCGGTCTCGACGACGCGCTCGGGGTCGAAGGTGGTGGCGTTGTCCCACCCGCTGTCGTTGCCGTGCTGGTAGTGGGCGAGCTCGTGGCCGGGGACGCGCCGGGAGGTCAGCCAGAAGGACGTCCACCGCTCCAGCCTCCGGTAGACCTCGTCCGGTTCGCCGTCGCGCGGCGGACGCAGCCGCCGGAGGGCCCAGCCGTGGATGGGCGGCTTGACGAAGTTGTAGAGGATCTCGGAGTGCGTGATCGAGTCGGGCAGTGCGCCGGCGGCGTCCTGGTGGTCGAACACCAACTGGAACTGGTCCCAGGCCAGGTCCGGCAGGCCGTCGGCGAGGGCGATCGCGTTGAAGCAGTGGTCCCAGCTCCAGACCTTGTCCATCCAGTGCTTGGACATCAGCACGGCGGGCCGGGTGACGAAGCCGGCCGGTCGGACCGTGGCCGACCACAGGACGTAGGCGGCGAGTTCGGCGGCGGGCGTCCGGTTGCTGCGCCAGGGTGCCACGGCGTCGCGAAACGATTCGAATTCGGCCCGGGTGGCCGAGACCACCTCCGCGAACGGGGTCTCGCTCGTGTACGGGGCGCGCGCGGTCTCGTACTCCTCGATGGCGAGCTCCCACGGTCCGCCGTCGCCCGGCAGCACGACGCCGCGCTCGGCCGTACCGAGCGTCTGCACGCCCGGTTCCCCGGCGGCCCGTCCCGCCAGGAGCGTGATCCGGTAGCGGCGTCCGGTCTGGTAGACGGTGAACACCCAGGAGCCGTCGCGGGGATCCTGGTAGAAGTACGGCCCGCTGAACGGCGTCAGGACCGGGTCGGCCGCCAGGAGGTGCAGGCCCAGGCCGTGACCGCGTACGCGCACCGTGTCCGGGGTCTCGTACGCGAGGTCGACCCGGCCGGCGTCGCAGGTCCAGGTGAGCCGGTACGGCGTGGCGGTGACGGTCGTCTCGGCGCGGGCACCCATCGCGGTGGGGGTCAGCCGCAGGATCGGATGCATGCCGTTCTGGTGGGACACCAGGTGGACGTCCCGCGCGTAGGTGTTCTCCCCCACCACGGGCGAGAGGTCGAACCAGGATCCGCGATGGCTGAACGGAATCTCCTGCGGGGAGAACGCCGGGCCTGCGGCGGCGGTCATGAAAAACGGGTCCCTTCTGTCGCGGTGGCCGGGTCAGTTCTTCACCGCGCCCGCCGTGACGCCGGCGGCGACGTAGCGTTGAGCGATGACGAGGAGGACGGCGGCGGGCACGGAGGCGACGACGGCGGTGGCCATGATCGCGTTCCACTGCTGGTTGTTGTTGCCGATGTAGTGGTAGATGCCGAGGGTGATCGGCTGGCGGCGGCCTCCGCCGTCGAGGGTGCTGGCGAAGATGAAGTCCGACCACGCCCACAGGAACGTGAACAGCGACACCGTGATGAGGGCGTTGCGGCTGACCGGCAGGACGATGGACCAGAAGGTCCGCAGGCTCCCCGCGCCGTCCACCCGGGCCGCCTGCAGGAGCTCCTCGGAGATGCCGGACATGAACGTGGTCAGGACGAGCACCGCGAACGGGACCGCCAGCGTGGAGTCGGCCACGATCAGCCCCGGGACGGTGTTGAGCACGCCGGCGCCCAGGAAGATGGCGTAGAACCCCATCGCCATGATGATCCCCGGGATCATCTGGGCGATCAGCAGCACGAAGCTCAGCACTCCGCCGCCGCGCGGGCGCAGCTTGGCCAGCGAGTACGCGGCCGGCGCCGCGACCAGCAGGGTCAGCACCACCGTGCCCAGCCCCACGACCATGCTGTTGCCCAGGTAGGGCAGCTGCTGCTTGAAGACCGCCCGGTAGCCCTCCAGCGTGCCGTCGGACGGGAACAACGAGGGCGGGCTCTTGCGCATGTCCTGGTCGCGGGTGAACGACACGTTGATCATCCAGTAGACCGGGAACAGCATCGCCGCGGTCAGCACCAGCCCGATCACGGTCTTCCCCCGGCGCCGTACGGTGCTCATGTGAGGGCCCGCCTTCCGTACGGTGCTCACGTGAAGGCCTGCCTTCCGTACGGCGCTCACGTGAGGGCCTGCCTTCGCTGCACGCGGATGTAGATGAGGCCGAAGATCAGGGCCGCGAGGATCAGGAGGTTCCCGACCGCGGCCCCCGGGCCGAAGGCCGGCAGCAGGTTGCCGAACCCGAGCCGGTACGACCAGGTGGCGAACGTGGTGGAGGACGTGCTCGGCCCGCCCTTGGTCATGATCCAGATGATGTCGAACACCTTCAGCGTGTAGACCAGCCCCAGCAGGAGGGTGATCGCCGAGACCGGCCGCAGCAGCGGGAAGGTCACCTTCCAGAACCGCTGCCAGGCGCTCGCGCCGTCCAGCTCGGCCGCCTCGTAGATGGCCGGGTCGATCGCCTGCAGACCGGCGTACAGGACGACCAGGTTGAACGGGACGCCGATCCAGATGTTGGCGATGGTCACCGACCACAGCGACCAGGCCGGGGAGGTCAGCCAGTCGACGGGCCCGACGCCGAACGCGCCGAGCGCGGCGTTGACGACGCCCGAGTCGCTGTTCAGCATCCACGACCAGGTCGAGGCCGACACGATCAGCGGCAGCAGCCACGGGACCAGGAACAGCGCTCGCAGGGTGGCCGACAGCCGGAAGTTCTTGTGGAAGAAGACGGCCAGCGCGAGCCCGATCCCGAACTGGAAGGCCAACGACACCAGCGTGAACACCGCGGTGTGCCACAGGGCGGGCCGGAACGTCGCGTCGCGCAGGACCTTGGCGTAGTTGGCGAGCCCGGTGAAGGGCGCGTCGCCCTGGACGAACGAGCGCACCGTGTAGTCGCGCAGGCTCAGGTCGACGTTGCGGTAGAGCGGATAGGCGTAGAAGACCAGCAGATAGACGACGACCGGGGCCAGGAAGCCCCAGGCCGCCCACTGGCCGGACCGCGGGCGCGGCGCCTGCGGACGGGCGCGTGCCGCCGTCGGTGCGGGCCGGGCGGCCGTCTGTGTGACTTGGTTCATCCTCGCGTCGCCCAAGTGCCTATCGCGTCGCGTTCGCGGCCGTCGACTGCGCGTCGGCCATCGCCCGCTGCGGACTCTTGGCCCCGCTCAAGGCCGCCTGCACCGCGCCCCACATCGGCTCGGAGATCTTCGGGTACTTGGTGCCGAGGTCGTCACTGGTCCGGCCCTTGGCGGCCTTGACCGCCTCGACCCACACCTTCAGGTCCGGGTTCGCGGCGACCTGCTTGGCCTGCACCTGCGCGGTCGGGGCGACGTACGACAGCGTCGTCGTCGTGGTGAGCGAGTTGTCGGTGCTGGTCAGGCAGGTCACGAGCTTCTGGGACGTGGCGTAGCGGGCCGTCTTCTTCTGTACGGGGATGCTGACGAACTCACCACCGGTCGGCGCCGGCGCCGTGCCGCCGTTCCGGCCGGGGATCGGGATGATGCCGTACGAGAGACCGGCCTTCTTGGCATTGGCCAGCTGCCAGGTGCCGTTCTCGGCGAAGGCGTAGTCGCCGGCGGCGAACTCCTGCCAGCTCGTGGTCTGGGTATTGTTGATGACCGAGTTGGGGGCGTAGCCCTTCTTGAGCCAGTCCGTCCAGAGCGCCACCGCCGAGACGCCCTCCGGGGAGTCCAGCTTGGTGAGGTTGGCGCCGGCCCCCCAGAACCAGGGCAGGAACTGGAAGCTGCCCTCCTCCGTGCCGATCGCGGAGAACGTGATGCCCTTTTTGCCCGCGGCCTTGACCTTCTGGAGGGCGGCCGTCAGCGACGCCCAGTCCTTGACCGAGGCGATGTCCACCCCGGCCTTCGCGAGGACCTTCTTGTTGTAGTAGAGGGCCAGCGTGTTCGCGCCGATCGGGACGCCGTACGTCTTGCCGGCACGCTGCCCGGCGGCCAGCAGGTTCGGCGCGATGGCGGAGGTGTCGAGCTTGTTCTCGGCCGTGGTCGTGAGGATGCCGCCCTCCGCCAGCGTGGACACGACCGGGTTGTCCACGACGAGCACGTCGGGCGCGTTGCCCTGCTGGGCGGCGAGCAGCACCTTGTTGGTCAGGTCGCTGGTGTCGAAGCCGGTGCGCTTGACACTCACCCCGGCCTGGGCGCCGCACTTGTCCAGCAGCTTCACCCAGTCGGAGCCGTTGTCGTACTGCGGGTACGGATCCCAGATCGTGTACGTCCCGCCCTGGGCCGCGCCCGCCTGATCGCCACCGCCGCCGGACGACGTGGAGCACGCGACCAAGCCGCCCGCGGCCGCCAGGACCGCGAGGATCAGGCCGGCCGCACGCCGGCTCGTTGCCGCTGATCCCATGATTTGTGACCTCCGCAGACGCGCGTTACGCGGTTGTTCCGATCCGATGTCGAATCGGTTCGCATGAACATAGAGCTGCGTGTTCGCACACGTCAATGGGCTGCGGCGAAAAACCGCCGGAACCCGTATATCGTGCTCCCGTACACTCGATTCGACCTACGAGTGTGGCGAGTCGGGTGGATCAAGTGAGGAGCGCCGGTGAACATCGGGGAGATCGCCAGGCGGTCGGGCGTGTCGCGCAGCACCGTCTCGTACGCCCTCAGTGGCAAGCGCCCGGTGTCGGAGGAGACCCGGCGGCGCATCCAGTCGGTCATCGACGAGCTCGGTTACCGCCCCAACGCCGTCGCCAAGGCGCTCAAGGAGGGCAGGACCCACACCATCGGCCTGGTCATTCCCCCCGCGCCGGCGCCTGACCGACATGCAGCTCGGCTTCGTGGCCAGCGTCGTCGACGCCGCCGCACGCGCCGACCTGGACGTCCTGCTGTCGCCGTCCGGGGGCGAGCACGACCGTTCGTTCGAGCGCGTGGTCGGCAGCCGGCGCGTCGACGGCGTCGTCGTCATGGAGATCCGGCTGGAGGACGACCGGGTCACCCGCCTACGCGAGACCGGACTGCCGTTCGTCGGCATCGGCCGCACCGCCCGCCCGGAGGAGATGTCCTGGCTCGACATCGACTACGAGACCCTGATCTCCCGATGCGTCCATCACCTGGCCGACCTGGGCCACCGCCGCATCGCCCTGGTCAACCGCTCAGCGGAGCTGGTGGCGGCAGGATACGGTCCCGGCCACCGCGCCCAGGCCGGCTTCGCGCGCGCCGTCGCCGAACGCGGCCTGGAGAGCGTGGAGACCTGCTGCGCCGACGACGCCCAGTCCGGCATGTCCTGCGTCGAACGGCTCCTCGCCGAGCACCCCGGCCTGACCGCCGTCGCCACCATCAACGAGGCCGCCGTCCCGGGCATGTACCACGCGCTGTCCCAGGCGGGCCTGACCGTGCCCAGGGACTTCTCCATCGCCGGAGTCGCCGCCCAGGACTGGGCGGAGAATCTCCACCCACCCCTCACCGCCGCCGACGTGCCCGCCGACGAGCTCGGCGCCCAGGCCGTGGAGATGCTCATCCAGCTCATCGCCGATCCCGTGACCCCCCACCGCCACGTCCTCGTCGCCCCACCCATCTCCCTACGCGGAACGACCGCACCCGCACGCGCCCACGACCCACTCCACTGACGACGGCGTCGTACCCCGGTACCGCACGACGGCGAACGGCCCGGCGGTGTGCGCAGGCCCTCTCGGCTGGACGCGGTCGAACCGGTTCGCTGAGTGCGGCGGACGGCGGCGAACGCCTAGCCCACGCAGACCGCGGGACGATGTGACAGACGGCTTCGCGCGGGCGTGGGAGCGCGGCTGTGGGTCACTCCTGGACGGGTCGGACGTCATCCATAGGCATACTCGTCGATATCCAGTTCCGCTCGCGTCAACCGGAGGAACTCCAGCACCCTGGCGTCAAGATGCCAGCCCAGCAACTGATGCTGTCCCGCAAGCTTCTCGAGGCCCTCAACCGGGTTGGTGTCCTCTTCTTCCTCGCCGTCCGGATGCTCAAATATCCGAACGACCTGCAGCTTGCTGGCACCTGGTCGTCCATCCATCCGGTCAATCTCGGCGGCCAGGGCGCCGATGCGTTCGGCATGGGCGAACAACCTGTCCACGATCCGGGCTATCTGCTCGTCCACGGTAAGGCGGGCCGTACGGCAGACCACTCGCCACGTGTGTGCAACCGGCCGAGGCGGATCGACAATGCGACTACCGCGCGTTGTCACCTCGTCGGGCTCAACACGCAGCCGAGCGGTGATCTCGGTTGCTGACATCTGCGTTGAAGACAAGGCGAAGTAGGCGTACTGGGAGACGCGCACGCGGGCACCCTACCGATGACCGTCGCCCGCTTGCCCAGCCGGAGCGAGCCGAACCGACGTCCTGATCCGTAGCCGACGGCAGCGCCTCGCCAGAGCAACGCCGTCACACCCCGATTACCCGTGAACGTTTACGCACGGCGTTGTTGGACGCGGTCCTCAGCCAGGGCCATGTAGAGACCGAACACCCACAGAGGCCCCGTCCTTGATCAGATCCGTACGACTAGGGAGCGTTGGCTCATGAGAATCGTGTCTCATCCGCCCTTCGGCGAAGTGCACTGCTGGTCGATAGCCCGCTTGGAGGCATGCCGCGTCGATGGAGGTAGGGCGCCGACTCCCGTTCAGTGTCCGATGCGTCCCTTGGGACACCACCAGCTTGGGAAGTCGGTGCAGCTGATCGTTGATCACCTGTGGCACTGCTGACCTGCGTCTCCTCGGTGCTCTCCCCGTGAGCGACCGTACGTGACCGTGATCGTCCGCTCTGACGGGCACGCAACGGGCACGGCTGGCGGATTTACAGGACGCCATGGATCTTGGCGCTACTCCCCGGCTGACTTGCACAGAGCCCCGGTCGGTCCTTCCGACACAGGCGACGCATTCCGCATATTTTCCGGATCTTGCTCGACCACTAACCCTTGGGAGTGATCATCTAGTTGGGCGCTGCCAGGGTGCGCAGGACGTCGAACTCGTTGCCCTCGGGGTCGGCCATGACCACCCAGCTCTGGCCAGGGCCCTGGCCCACGTCCACCTTGGCGGCGCCAAGGCCAAGCAGCCTGGCCACCTCGTCGTCGGTACTGCGGTCGATTGGGCTGACGTCGAGGTGGAGCCGGTTCTTCACGGTCTTGCCCTCAGGCACCCGGATGAACACCAGGGTGGGCGGCATCTGGCGGGCCCGGACCTCCTCGACGGTCGGCTCCCAGGAGCCGATCTCGACCTTACCCTCGCTCCGGTCGATCACCTTGAAGTCCAGGACCGCGCACCAGAAGGCCGCGAGGCGCTCCGGATCGTGGCAGTCGACAACCAACTCGGTGAACCTACTTGTCATGACTCTCCCAGACAGTGCGGACGGCGGCTCAGCCTACGGGGTCCCGCCACCCGTCCGGCAAGTCGGGGATGACCCGGCCTCCACCCCAGCCACCGACCACCGTGCGCCGCGTGCGGCCCAACTCCATCCCCGAGCCTGAGCGCCCCCGCCGGAGGCATCTTCTACAGCGCCCGCGCTCTGGTGAGCGGGCTGCCGTCCAATCGCCGAAGGCGACCCAGCGGGCGAACGAAGTGAGTTGGCCGGCGGCCCTGCGCCCGTCCCGAGCGAACGATCCGACCGGATGAGGCTGGAGAGAATCCGCGGTTGGGTCTTCGTCCGGTGGCCGCCCGACCGGCACGACCGGAGGGACCGGCGCCCACGCCGCACGCCCGTAGGGCGTGGCGTAGCGGGAGCGCACCACGCGGTTGATGCGCGATGCCGCATCTTGGGGTTTCCGCCTGGCGCAACGACGCCCCAACGAACTACCGCCCGAGTTTGAGATCGATTGGGACGGTGATCTTCCTCTACTGATGGTCAAGTCGAAAGCCGCGGATCCCTTCTTTGCCCGAGGCCGCTCATACCAACCAACCATCGCCGAGGTTGACGAATACCTCGACAGAGCTCACAAGGGCCTTCTCTAAGGGCTGTCCCGTGGCTGCTCGTTACGGTGAGTCGGTAACGCCAGGTCGGCGATCAGCCGAAGAGGAGATCGACGTCCTTTTCGACACACAGTTGCAGTACGACCACCAACTGGCGGGCGTCGTCGATGTGCCGCTGAAGGAGCGGATCGAAGCTTCCCTCTTGCCAGTGGTCGGCGATCTCCTTCAGGCGTGGCAGGATCGCGGCGCATTGGGTGGGCGTGAGGCCGGGGCCGTCGTCGTCGGGGTGATCGAGAAGCGGTGTCAGCGTAGTGGAGACGTTGCTCCAGGGGCGCTGCCCGCCGAAGCCGTGCATCTCGTCAAGAGCGAATCCCTCGGTCTGCGCCAGCCACCGCCGGAACACGCCAAAGCCGGTGTAGGACCAGGAGACGTCCGGACTGTCGGTGTCGTCGTCTCCTGGAAACAAAACGAGCCCCACGATGTCCTCCTCGTTGGCCTGTCGGTGGCGACGCGCCGGCTCCACGGCGCACGGGGCCCCCGCCGAGGCGTCCGCGCGGAAGGCGTAGCTCCTTACAACACGAGCCTCCTGGAGGGTGGCCGGATGTTGTCAGACGGCGGCCCAGCCGTCGTCGACGGGGAGGACGGCGCCGTTGACAAAGGACGCGGCGTCGGAGGCCAGGAAGACGATGGCGGCGGCCTGCTCCTCCGCCGAACCAAGTCGGCCGATGCCGGCGCCGATCAACCCGCCGATGACGGTGGGTCCGTGGGCTTCCGCACCGGCGTCCACGCGTATGTTGGTCGCGGTGGGACCGGGGGCGACGGCGTTGGCGCGGATGCCCTGTCCCCGGTACATGACGGCCAGGTTCTTCACCAGGCCGACGATGCCGTGCTTGGAAGCGGTGTAGGCGGCGCCCGCCGCGCCGCCGCGCAGACCGGCCTCGGAGGCGGTGAAGACGATCGAGCCGTGTCCGGCGGCCAGCATGTGCGGCAGGACGGCACGGGTCAGCAGGAACGGCGCCGTCAGATTGATCCGGATGACCCGCTCCCACTCGGCGTCGTCGGTCTCGCCGAGCGCGGACATGCGGTCCATGATCCCGGCGTTGTTCACCAGGACGTCCAAGCGGCCGAAGGCCTCCATGGTCCGCTCGACGACCGTGTCCACGACCTGCTGGTCGCTCAGGTCACCGACGACCGCGAGGGCGTCTCCCCCGGTGGCCTCGATCTCCTTGACGGTCTCCTCGGCGCCCGTCCGATCGAGGTCCGCGACCAGTACCTTCGCACCTTCCTGCGCGAACCTCAGGGCCGTGGCCCTGCCGATTCCGGACGCGGCGCCGGTGACGACGACACCGCGACCTTCGAGCCCCATACCGATCATGTGACGCGCCTTCTCTGTGTGAACTTCCTGCGGTTCTCGCCGAAGCCGCTGGTGTACGTGGTGGTCACGCCCGTTCCTCCGCGACGAGCACCTCGTCCATGCCGCCGTCCGCACGCCAGCGCCGGAGCAGTTCGTGGAAGGCCACCGGCCCGTCGGCGTATGCCTCCCTCCGCTCCCGGGGCATGCCCTCGTTGTTGTAGTAGCCGGGGGTGCACTCGGCCTGGAACTTGTACAGGTCGGGCGCGTTCTTCCGAAGTGTGGCCAGCCAGTCGTCCTGGGCCTCGGGGCTCGGCTCGACGTACCGGGCCCGGCGCGCCCGGGCCTGCGCGACCACCTCGGCGACGTGGGTGGCCTGCTCGTCGAGGACGTGGACGAAGTTCACGGCGGTCGCGCTCTGCGTCGGGCCGAGTTGGAAGAGGTTGGGGAATCCATGGGTGTAGAACCCGTGGAGCGTTCTGGGCCCCTGCGACCAGGCCTGGAACAGGTGGACGCCGTGCCGTCCGTACACGGGCAGTCGTCCGGAGAGGATCCCGGAGATGCCCGCCTCGAAGCCGGTCGCGAAGATGATGCAGTCGACCTCGTACGCCCGGTCGCCGACCACGACGGCGTTCTCGGTGATCCGCTCGACGCCGTGCGTGTCGGCGGTGTCGACGAGGGTGACGTCGGGTCGGTTGAAGGTCTGCAGGTAGTCGTCGCTGAACGTGGGCCGCTTGCACATGTAGCGGTACCAAGGCTTGAGCTTCTCCGCCGTGTCCGGGTGCTGAACGATGGCGTCGACCCGGGCGCGGATCTCGTTCATCTTCTGGAAGTCGGCGAGTTCGTAGGCGCGTTCGCGCTCCTCGGCCGGAACGTCCGCGTACGCGTTGGTCGGGACGAGCTTCTCCTGGAGGCGAGCGCTGCTGGTCCAGGCGTCGCTCACCAGGTCCTCGTCCGTCCGGATGCCGGTGACGACCTTCAGGAAGTTCTCCATACGCTGCCGCTGCCAGCCGGGCTTCAGTGAGCCTGCCCAGTCCGGGTCGGTGGGGCCGTTGTCCCGTACGTCGACGGAGGAGGGCGTGCGCTGGAACACGTACAGGTGCTTCGCGTCCCGTCCCAGGTGGGGCACGACCTGGATGGCGGTCGCGCCGGTGCCGATCAGGGCGACGCGCTTGTCGGCCAGCTTGTGCAGGCCGCCGTTCGCGTCGCCTCCGGTGTAGCCGTAGTCCCAGCGGCTGGTGTGGAAGGTATGTCCCTGGAAAGTCTCGATGCCGCGGATGCCAGGGAGTTTGGCCTGGCTGAGCGTTCCGGTGGCGACGATCACGTAGCGGGCCCGCATGCGATCGCCGCGGTCGGTGGAGACGGTCCACTCCGACTCGGCGTCGTCCCACCGGAGTTCGGTCGCCCGGGTCTGGAAACAGGCGTCGTCGTAGAGGCTGAAATGCCGGGCGATGGCCTGTGCGTGCTGCCGGATCTCCTCCCCCGGCGCGTACCGCCACCTGGGGACGTAGCCGACCTCCTCCAGCAGCGGCAGGTAGATGTACGACTCGATGTCGCAGTGGATTCCCGGGTAGCGGTTCCAGTACCAGGTGCCGCCGAAGTCCCCACCTTCGTCGATCACCCGGATCGACTCCACGCCCGCCTGCCGCAGTCGGGCGGCGGCGAGCAGGCCACCGAACCCGCCGCCGACGATCAGCGCCTCGACCCGGTCGTGCAGCGGCTCTCGCGTGTACGTCGGGTCCGCGTAGGGGTCTTCGGCGTAGTAGCCGAACTCGCCGCCGGTACCCCGGTATTGGGCGTTTCCGTCGGGGCGGATGCGACGGTCGCGTTCGGCGCGGTACTTGGTCCGCAGGGCGTCGGGGTCGAAATCGAGGTCGGGGTCCGTGGAGCGGGAGGCACGGGGGGCGGACATGCGTGTCCTTGTCCTCTCTGGTTCGTTCCAGGTGGCCGCGAAGCATCGGAGATCAAAAATCTATCACTCAAAAAATTCGAGCCCCGAGGCGTCGACCGCCGACATCGGGTTGCGACCGATCAGTCGGTCGGCTTCTCCTCCTGCCCGGAACCGGCCGTAGGCGCCAGCATCCGCGTGAACGTCACGGCGATCGCGGCGATGTCCACCGTGGGGTCGTGCATCCACTGGATCTGCAGGCCGTCCAGCATCGCCAGCACCGCCCTGGCAAGGTGGTCGGCCGGCTCGTCGGCTCGGATGATTCCGGTCCGCTGCAGCTCCTCCAGGTCCCGCGTGACCTCGGTTGCGAGGTTCCGGTAGCGCTCGGCGAAGTAGCCGTGCGCGGGGCTCTCCGGATCGGTGGCCGCCGCCGAGAGCGTGACGTACAGCTTGGCCAGCCCCGGGTGGTCGGTGATGTGACGCGTGCCCGCCACCATGCCGTCGATCAAGGTCTGCCCCTCCCCCGTTGGATCGGCGAACGCCTTGCCCAGCACGTCCCGCCGCTCCAGAACCGCGAGGAGCAGGTCGTCGCGCGTGGGGAAGTAATACGTCAGCGCCGGCTGCGTGACCCCGACCCGGTCGGCGATGTCCTGCAGGGAGGCCCGTTCTCCGTGCTCGTCGATGGCCTCATAGGCAGCCTGGAGAATCTGTTCCCGTCGTTCCGCGCTCTTGCGATACGGGCCGCGCCGTTTTCGCTGGTTGGTCACTCGCCAGACCGTACTTCAGGGCGGTGCCCGTCCTGCTCCTCGGCTCGGCCGGGTGCCGCCGTGTCAGGGCGCCGGCGCCCGGCAGGCCGTTCTCATCGGCGTTCCTGAACCATCGAATCGGTTCATTCAAGGCGTCGCAAGCACGTACCGCCAGAGCAACCAGATCTGCCCAGCGCCAGGCGCTGCCACTGTCCGCCGGAGAGGTGGATGCCGCTCGTCCGCGCGGCCTCCTCCTTGTCGTCCTCCTCGTCCCCTGTGTGGAACAGCCTGCTCAGCATCGTCTGATAGCCGGCCGGCAGCCACTCGACGATCTCGTGGACCCCGGCACGCTCGGCGGCGGCCCGGACCCGGTCCTGGTCGTCGATCGCCTCCAGGTCCCGGGTCCGATGTTCTCGGCCGCCGTGAGGTCGTAGTCCATGTAGTCCTGGAACACCGCCCCGATCCGCTGACGCAGCTGCGCCACCGGAACGTCGCGGATGTCCACCCCGTCCCACAGCACGGCGCCGCGCTGCGGATCGTAGAACCGGCAGAGCAGCTTGACGAGTGTGCTCTTGCCTGCGCCGTTGAGCCCGACCACGGCCAGGCTGGTGCCGTACGGGATGGTGAGGTTCAGCCCGCGCAGAACCCACGGGGCGTCCTCGCCGTAGCGGAACCACACATCGCGCAGTTCGATGGCGTGGACCAGCGGGGCGAGTTCCCGGGGCTGTGCGGGCCCGGCCAGGTCGTCCCCGGTCCCGACCACCGTCAGGTAGTGGTGGAATACCAGAGCGAACTGATGTCCCGTGGCGATGCTCTGCACCAGAGTGCTGAGCCCGGACTGGACTCCGGCCGCCGATGAAGACCGAGACATCGCCGATGCTGATCGTCTTGGTGGCCGCGGCGTGCACGGCCCACAGCAGTCCCCCGGCCGCCAGTAGCGCCCCGAGGGCGGCGAGGAAGACCTGGACGCGCACGACGCTCCGCTCCAGCCGGTCCTCGGCGTCGTTGGCCGCGCGCAGTTCGGTGAGCATCCGGCCGTGCAGGAAGCCCCCAGCCCGAACAGGCGGACCTCTTTGGCGGCCTGCAGGTCCGTCAGCAGCATCTGGTAGAAAATCTTCCGCCGCACGCCGGGGCTGGTTCGCCACAGCAGCCCCGCCCGCCGCCGGCTGAGCGTCAGATGGGCGATCATCGCGGGTACGGCGGCCGCCAGCGCGGCGCCCGCCATGATCGGGTTGATCGCCATCAGGGTGCCCAGGAAGCCGGCGATGCCCAGGGTCCCCTGCAAGGTGGACAGGCCCATGTGGACCAGCCGGTCCGGGGCACTTTCGGCGGACTGCTGGGCCAGCCGCAGCCGGTCATGGAAGCGCGGTTCCTCCAGGCGTGCCAGCCCGTTCATCCGGTTGACCGCGCCGAACAGCCGGTCCTGTGAGAGCAGCCCGATGGCGCGCCGGGCACGCCCCTGTGCATAGGTGGTGACGGCCGAGGTGGTGGCCATCGCGATGCCCAGGGCACCGATGCCGGCCGCCATCCACACCAGCGCCCCGGTTCGGGGGTGGGAGGCGGTGAGCTCGTCGAGCGCGACCTTGGTCAGCCAGGCGGTGGCCACCGGCGCCGTGCCATCGATCACCGCCATGACGAGTTGGAGGAACGGCATGCCGGGGCTGGCCTGCCAGGCGAGTGCGTAGGCCGCCTTCATACTGCGGACGACGGAGACGCCGGACTCCGTCACGTCATCGTCGCCGCTCATGGCGCTGAAGGCCGCGCGGTCTCGCCCAGCCCCTGCAGGCCGACGCTGGCGGCGGTGGCGACCCCGTCAGGACCGTAGCGGGCGGACCCGGGGTAGAAGCGAACCCCGAAGGCAGTGCCGACGGGCGCGTCGAGGAATTCGGGCACCACATGGTCCGCGATGCCGACGAGCCGGGCGGCCAGTTCGCTGCCGGCCGCGTCGACACCGACCACCGTGGCCAGTACCCGACCCCCCGCGTCCCGCACCCGGCGCGCGTGCTCGGCGAACTCCGGCACGCTGTCGTCGCAGCCCGAGCAGTCCAGCGACAGGAAGGCGATCAGCGCCGGCCGGCCAGCTCGTCCCTGTTGACGGTCGCGCCGTCGGCGGTGGTCGCGGTGAACTCGGGCATCCGGTCTCCGGGCGCGATGCCCAGGTCCGGGTTCCTGTCGACGTGGTCGTGGCGGTGGTGCTGGGCGGCTGGCGGAGCGCTCATACGGGCACGCCGGCGACGCACCACGGCCACGGTCAGCACGAGGTTCAGCGCGGTTACCACCGCGACCAGAACGAGCCCTGCGACGAGGTACTTCACGGATGTCCTTTCCGGCTCCGGCGCCTCACCGGCCGAGGTCCCCGGCCGCGGCCGGGGACTGGAAAAGCGCGGCGATGTCATCGACGAAGACGACCAATGCGGTGAGCACGCCCGCCGAGACTACGGCCAGCGCGATTCCTGGTACCTGGCCGGGAACGCCGTCGCCGCGAGATATCGCCACGAACGAGCCCAGGATCGCCGCCGCCAGCAGCACCGCGTTGCGGGCGATGTGCCAGCCGCTCATTGGCACTTCGCTAGCGCCGAAGCAGGCGCACTTCACCTTCTTCCCGCGGGCCACGACGAGGGTCGGTACGGCCGTCAGGCCGCAGCAGAACAGTGCGGCGGCGAGGAAACCGGCGGTGACCGTGGCGGGCAGGGCCAGCAGCAGCGCGATGAGCAGCTCGGCGGCCGGGACAGCCGCGGCCAGCGGGCGGCGCAGCCGCGCGGGGATGAAGTCGAAATCTTTCAGGGAGGCGGCGAAGACACTTGGTGAGCGCAGCTTGGCCACCGCCGCCAGCGTCATCACCGCCACCAGGGTGAGGCGGCAGGCGAGCGATACGTACAGCAAGGAAGCTCCTGGAAGAGGTGGTGCGTGAGCGCGCGGCCGCTTGTTCCTCCTTTGTGGGGGTGAACTGTTTCCACGCACGGGCCAGGTGCGGCCGAGAAAGGGTCGAACGCGGCGGACGAGGCCCGCGGAGCATGGTGGGTGGCGCTTCGGCGCGCTAAGGGGCGGCCAGTTCGGTGCGCAGGGCGGAGAGGCCCACGCCCGCCGAGGTCACCATGCCGTTGGGGCCGTACCAGGCGTAGGTCGGGTAGTGCTTGGCTCCGTACCGCTGCGACAGCTCGGCCTTCGCGTCCTCGGCGATCACGATGTCCATCACGTCGCTGAGCGTCGCGGCCAGCTCGCTGTCGGCCGAGTCGTCTCCGTGGACGATCGCCAGGGAGGTCCCACCGCCGGCCCGCAGCCGCTCGGCGTGCTCGGCGAAGACGGGCACGGCCTCGACGCAGACCTTGCACGTGAGGGAGAAGAACCCGACCAGGGTCTCCTTCCCGAGCAGCGTCCGCTCCGTCACGGCGGTGCCGTCGAGGGCACGGGCCGAGAAGTTCGGAATCCGACCCATCCGAACGTTGGAGACGGCTCCGGTAGTGGGAAAGCCGCCTGCGGCATCCAGCTCTCGCCACCGACGGAGCATGATCAGCAGGATCGCCAGGTTCAGCACAGCGACGACGCCGACCAGCACCAGCCCCACTACAGCGAATATCACGACATGCGTCCTCTCCCAGAACCTACGGGAACCGGTAGGCCGCGGCCACGCGCCCATGATCGTCTAAAAGAGATCTTGCCGCAATGCCGGATATGCAACGGCGCTTAATCCCTGGTTCCGGCGATGACAGCCAGACCACCCGACCACACGCATCCCGGTGCCCGAGGCCGTCACGGCGTACGGAACCCCCGAAAGGTGACGTGCTTCCGGGTCTCGAAACCGAGCCGCTCGTAGAGGGCGATCGCGCCGGTGTTCGTCTCGGCCACGTGCAGGAAGGGACGTTCGTCGCGAGCCACGATGCGCGCGACGAGCGCACGGACCAGGCGGGCGGCGTGGCCTCGCCCGCGTGCCTCGGGAGCCGTGCAGACGGCGCTGATCTCGGTCCATCCCGGTGGCCGGAGCCGTTCGCCCGCCATCGCCACCAACGTGCCGTTGTCGCGGACGCCGAGATAGGTGCCGAGTTCATGGGTGCGGGGCCAGAACGGCCCCGGTTCGGCCCGCGCGACGAGGTCGAGCATCTCGGGCACGCTGTCCGCGCCCAGTTCGATCACACCGGCCTCGGCACCGGGGGGAATGCTGCCGGGCCAGACCATCTGGCGGCCTTCGAGGACGAAGACCGGCTCCCAGTCCGACGGCGGGATCGCCGGGCAGCTGAACATGTCGGCGAACTCGCCTGGACCGAGCAGCCGAGCGAGGTCGGCCCACTCCCCCGGATCCGGGTCGGCGGTCACCGCGGAGAAGGTCGCGACTTCCGGCAGGTAGGTGGCGGCCCGGCCGAAGCGGCGGGCGAGATGTGCGTGGTGGCCGCGGAGTGATTCGCCCACCGGGTCGTCGAGTGCGACGACGTCGCGGTCCTCCATCGTGCTCGCGCCTCTCGTCTCGTACGGGGCCTACCAGGATTCCGTACGGGCCCGCACCAGGTCCCCGCGGGAGCGGCGATGGACCGGCAGCCCTCAGGGCCGGCGACTCGCCGCCGGCGGAGTCCAGAACTACGGCCACGGCCGTGTGTCGATGGATCAAGAGACAGTCCGCATCCGAGGCGATGCTCGCCGATACGCTCGGGCAATGCCGAATTCCCGTGGTGCGACTCGGTTTCGCAAGCCGACTGCCCCCAGACTCCCGCGCCAACTGACGCGCATCGCCGTCGCCGAGCAGCCGATCGGAGACGACCAGGTGCTGTTGTCCCTGGAGCTTCACGGCAGCGGCTGGACCGGGATACAGGCGGAGGATGTCGAGGTGAATCGGTGCCGGTTCACCAATGCTCAGTTTCCTGGTGTGATTCTTCCGCGGGCCCGGCTCGAGGATGTCGAGATGATCCGCTGTGATCTGGCCAACATGCAGATCACCGATGGGCGGATGTTCACCACCCAGTTGGCGAACTCCAGGCTCACAGGGCTGGCGTGGATCGGCTGCGGCATGCGCGATGTCGTGTTCACCGACTGCCGCGCCAACCTCGCCCGGTTCCGGATGTCGACACTACGTGATGTGACCTTCCGCGGCTGCGACCTGACAGAGGCCAGCTTCCAGGCCGCCACCCTCAACGGGGTCGTGTTCGAGAACTGCCGCCTGACCGGCACACAATTCTCCCAAGCGAAGATCATCGACGCCCGGTTCAGCGATTGCGATCTTTCAGGCGTTGGCGGCGTCGAGGGCCTTCGCGGTGCCACCGTGTCGGCCGCCGACGCGCAGAGCCTCGTGTGGGCCCTGGCCTCCGCGTTCGGCATCAAGATCGAGGAAGACTAGACGGGCCCCGGCTGCCGGTGACGCGTACGGCACTGTCGGCGCTCGGCACCGCCTGTGGACCGACCGCGTCCACGGGTGGGCCTTTGCCGAGATGCGGGCATCGGCACCTGCGTACTGAGGCTGCTGGAGCCGGTCTGGTCAGGTCGCTTCTGGTTCCAGCGGAAGCAGGACGGGGGAGAGAGCGTTCAGCGCGGTCGTGAGCAGACGCGCCCCCGTCCTGACCTGTCCGTCGGCATCGTCGAGCAGAGCGTGACACTCTCGTACGGCGGCGTCCCGTTCACGGCCGTACACAGCGAAGACCTCCTGAATCGCCGTGTGGATCCAGTCGGACGTGTTGTCGTCGGCGACGGCGAGCGCCCGCGAGATCACGGCATACCCGGCCTTGTCCTGCCGGCGAAGCAAGGCGACCGCCGTCGCCCAGGTCACGAACGTGTCGTGAGTGTCGAGCACAAGCGCAACGAGCGGTTCACGAGCCTGCCGCAGGTCGGCGAAGACGGCCAGGGCGCGACCCGCGTCCGCCCTGTCCTGATGATCGGCACTGCGCGCCATGGTGATCAAAGAGACCACCACCGCGCGCCTCGATCCACTCTGACTCATCCCGTGTAGTCGGTGGTATGGCTTGCAGCGCCGGTCGGCCAAAGATATCTGCCGTTGTCGGCCGTCGAATAGGTGTGGTCGCCGTCGCCGGAACGAGCTTGGATGAGGTTGCCACGCCAGGTGGAGCCTCGAGCCGACCCGCCCCAGATGTTGCCGTACAAGAAGCCGTACACCTGCTCGAGCTCGGCCGAGAAGATGTTTCCGGTGACGGTGATGTTGGTGGCGTTGTCGACGTCGCCGATATGCACGGCATAACCCCAGCCGGAAACATAGTTGTTCGTAACTGAAATATGATCATAGACACCGCTGCCCTGCAGGGCCAGGGCGTTGGTGTTGCCCAGAGAGGCCAGGGTGTTGTGGTCGACGATCATGGGGCCGCCATCACCTTCGCTCTGCGGCCCTATACCGTCATGGTGATACACGTCGTGCGACGTATCGGCCATATCGTGAATGTAGTTGTTGGTCCAGGTCGATGGACGCCCCGGGAAGCCCGTGACCATCTCCAAACCCGCGTTACCCCAGATGTCATTGTGGTCCATGACGGCAACGGCTTCCTTCATCGTCGTGGACAACTGCCAGGACTTGTCGAAAGGCGTGCCAGGCTTGGAATGCGACGACGAGACGGTGCCATCGTTACCAGGCGGCATCGAGTAGGAGTTGGGCTTGAACGTCGAGTACAGGAACTTGATGTTGTTGTCGGAGTATATCTGTACAAGATTATCGTTGGGGTCGGTGCCCTCGAACAAGCAGCCGACGAAGGTGAGATTGTCGCCGTAGATATTTACCTTGGCAGCCAAAAAGTGCTTGAAGGAGATAACGCTGTTGTCCGGGTAGCTGAGCGTCAGTGGTTTGTCGGCACTCATGCCCGACGCATAGTCGGTAAGGTGGCCTGGATACGCACCCAAGCCCAGGCCGCCGGCGTCGGCCGGAGTGTTGACATAGCCCGTGTTGGAGAAGTCCGGCCAGTATCCGGAGCCATCGTTGGGCCGCGCATCGATGGCCGAGACGCCCGCGGCCGTCGTCCGAGTACGGGATTCGGCACCGACAGTGACATCGGCGACGAGGATGGACGCGATGAACACGAGAGCTGCGACAGCGGAGAGAGAACCTCGAGTCATCGCACGGGCGAGCGGAAGACGCCGACGCTTTTTCAGGTCTATATAAGATGATCCCTTGATGTCGTGCTCCCGTTCAGTCGATATGTGATTCGCGCCGCTAGGTCGATGAAATATCCCAGTTCGGCATTGCCGTCATGGCGCCGATGATTCGGAGCGGGCAATACGCGAACCGGACGTTAGCGATCTTCACCCGGCTGGTCAACGCGCACGCCCAGCGCGCAGAGCACCTTGTTCAACGGCTTGGCGGGCGGGCACCGTCGATCGCGGCCAGCAGCTTGTCGGTGCTCACCTCCCCCATCCGGTCGAGCTCGAGGAGCTGGTCGATGATCTTTTCGCCCAGGCCCTCGACGTCGAGCAACGCGAGTCACCCGGGGGGATCGGGCGACGGGCGTTCCCAGGGGGGCGCGTCTTCCCATCCGTGCCGAGCATCCAGCGGGCTCTGCAGGGCGTGGATGTCGGTGGCTTGCCGTTTAATCGAGGGCGTGGACATAGGTGAGCGCATTGCTGAGCTGACCGCTGAGGTCAAGCGGCTGAACGACCTGTATTACGGCACCGGCGACAGCCCGCTGCCAGACGCCGACTACGACGCGTTGAAGGACGAGCTGGCGGCGCTCGTCGCCGAGCACCCGGAGCTGGAGCCGGCCGACAGCCCGCTCGGCAAGGTCAACGCGCCCGCGGAGCTGACCGGCCCGACGGTGCGGCACGCGCGTCCGATGCTCTCATTGGCGAAGGCAACGGGTGAGGAACAGATCCGCACCTTCTGCGAGCGCTTCGGCGGCCAGGTGTTCCGTGTGTCGGAGAAGCTCGACGGACTCTCGCTCAGCGTGGTCTACCTCGACGGGAGCCTGGACCATGTCGCCACGCGCGGCACGGGCACGGTCGGTGAGCTGGTGACCGAGAAGGTGCGGTACGTGATTCCCGGTCTGCCGGTCGAGATCGACGTGCCGGGGCGTGTGGAGGTCCGCGGTGAGGCGGTGATGCTGCGGTCGGTGTGGGCCGCCTACAACGAGGCACACCCGGACCGTACGCTGACCAACCCGCGGTCGGGCGCGGCCGGGACGCTGGTGCTGAAGGACCCCGCGGCGGCCGCGGCCGCCCAACGGCTGCTGCGGTTCTTCGCGTTCGGTGCCGACCGTGACGGCGCCGCGCTGGAGATCCCGGCGGGCTTCGAGCCGGTCGCCCAGTACGTCTGCGCGAGCGTCGAGGAGGTGCTGGCGGCGATCGAGGAGATCGGCGACCGCCGCGACGGGCTGGACTACGACATCGACGGCGCGGTCATCCGGTTGCATACGCCGGCGGCGTTCGACGCCGCGGGCTTCAACAGCGCCGAGCCGCGCGGGGCGATCGCGTTCAAGTACCCGCCAGAGGAGAAGCTGACGAGGCTGCTGTCGGTGGAGTGGCCGGTGGGCAAGATCGGCCGGGTTCCGCCGCGCGCGAGGGTCGCGCCGGTGTTCGTCGGCGGCGTGACCGTGGAGAACGTCACCCTCCACAACCCCAGGCTGATCCGTGAGCGCGACCTGCGGATCGGGGACATGGTGGCCGTCGTACGGCGCGGCGACGTGATCCCGTTCGCGGGCCGCTCGCTGCCCGAGGAGCGCGACGGCACCGAGGTCGAGATCATCCCGCCGGCGCACTGCCCGTCGTGCGGTTCCGAGCTGGAGGTCCGCGGCACCGGCGAGGAGCGCTGGTGCGTGAACCTGCAGTGCCCGGCGCAGGCGACGCGCCGACTGATGCACTGGGCCTCGCGGCAGGCCGCCGACATGGAGGGCGTCGGCGACGTCTGGATCGAGAAGCTCGCCGAGGACGGCGTGCTCAAGCGCCGTAGCGACTTCTATGACCTGACGGCTGAGCAGCTGCTCGGCTACGAGCGGATGGGCGAGGTCAGCGCCAAGAACATGGTCGACTCGATCGCGTCCTCGAGGGGCATGGGGCTGCGGCGCGCGCTGATCGGCCTGGCGATCCCGATGGCTTCGGAGGGCACGGCCAAGCGCCTGTGCCTGGCCGGCTACGAGCGTATCGAGGACGTCGCCGCGGCGACGGCCGAGGACCTGGTGGCGATCCGCGACATCGGCCCGAGAGTCGCCGCGAGCGTCGTCGCGTTCTTCGCCCGCACGGAGGTCAAGGAGGAGATCGCCAGGCTGCGTGAGCGCGGCGTCGACCTCGACGTGCTGGACGAGGACCGGCCACTCGACGCGGCCGCCGCGGGCGACTCGCCGCTGAAGGGCAGGTCGGCCGTGATCACCGGTGCGTTCACCGACCCGCGCTCGGGCGCGAAGATCAGTCGCCCGGACGTCACGCGCCTGGTCGAGCAGGCGGCGGCGACGACCGCCTCGTCGGTCTCGGCCAACACCGACTACCTGCTCGCCGGCGACAACGTCGGAGCCGCCAAGACCGCCAAGGCCGAGAAGCTCGGCGTCACGATCGTCCGGCAGGACGAGCTGTGGCAGTGGCTGGCCGAGGCCGGCGTGCTCTAGAGCCGCTCCGTCCTTCCCGCACGCCGCTAAAACCGGCGGCCCCAGCTCGCGCCTCCGCATCGTCATCCGCAGCTCGCCGTGGCGCGTCCTTTCCGCAGAGGGCTGAAAGGGTCGACGATGGACGATGGCTACTGGATGGACTACGGCAACGGCTGGCCGCCTCCGCCAGAGGCCTTCAGGCCGCGCTCGCGGCCGTCGCGCCCCCGTCGGCTCCTCCGGGCTTTACGCCTGCACGGCGCTCCGATCATGGGCTGTGCCATCTGTCTGTGGTGGTCGCTCCGCGAGCTGCTCATCGTGCTGCTGAGCTGACGAATACGCCCCGCTCCCCACCGAGGTCGAGGAGCGGGGCCGCCCTGCCGGCCGATGAGCGGTCTTGACAGGACAGGAAAACCTTTGCACGCTCTCAACGGCGTTTCCGTACGGTGAGGGTGGGCGTAATGGGCATTCGAACTCTCCGGGCCGCCGGCGGCCTGGCCGGCCTGACGGCGTTGATCGCGTCCCTCGTCGCGACGCCGGGAGCGGCAACGGCGGCGCGTCTGTCCCCGGGTACGGTTCCCGGACGGCAGGCGGCGCGGGCCACCGCGGCCCTCCCTCCTGAGCAACGGGCGGCGCGGCTCGTCGCCCAGCTGACGCTGGACGAGAAGATCTCGCAGTTGCACGGCATCCAGGACGCCGAGCACCTCCGTTATGTCCCCGGCGTCCCCCGGCTCGGCATCCCGCCCCTGCGGATCACGAACGGTCCGGCCGGCATCGGCCACAGCGACGACCGTCCGTACAAGCCCGCCACCGCGCTGCCCGCGCCGATCGGCCTCGCGGCGACCTTCGACACCCGCCTCGCCGAGGTGTACGGGACGGTGCAGGCGAACGAGACCCGCGACCTGGCGCACGGCCTGATCGAGGCACCCGACATCAACCTGACGCGCGTCCCGCAGAACGGCCGGACCTTCGAAACGTACGGCGAGGACCCGTACCTCGCCGGGCGGCTGGCGGTCGCGAACATCCGCGCCATCCAGCGGAAGGGCGTCATCGCCGAGGTCAAGCACTTCGCGGCCAACAACCAGGAGACCGACCGGCTGACCGTCGACGAGCGCGTTGACGAGCGGACCCTGCAGGAGCTCTACCTGCCCGCCTTCGAAGCATCAGTGAAGGAGGGACATGTCGGATCGGTCATGTGCGCGTACCCGAAGGTGAACGGCTCCTACGCGTGCGAGAACCCCTACCTGCTGGACACCGTGCTGCGCGGGCAGTGGGGTTTCAACGGGTTCGTGCAGTCCGACTTCGGCGCGACGCACAGCACGGTGCCGTCCGCGCTCGCCGGTGAGGACCTGGAGATGGCGACCGGCACGTACTTCGACACCGCGATGCGCCAGGCCGTCGAGTCGGGCCAGATCAAGGAGTCGGTGATCGACCGGATGATCGCACGGCGGTACACGGTCATGATCCGGGCTGGTCTCTTCGACCGGCCGCTCACGCCGGCGCCCATCCCCGCGCAGCAGGACGGCGCCATCGCCCGGAGCATCGCCGAGCAGGGCACCGTACTGCTCAAGAACTCCGGTGCGCAGCTCCCGCTCGCCCCCGCCCGGACCCGGTCGGTCGCGGTGATCGGGCCGTACGCCGGCGCGGCGCGTACCGGTGGCGGCGGCAGTTCACAGGTGCTGCCCCTCTACACGGTCGACCCGGTCACCGGGATCAAGAACCGGCTGCCGTCCGGTTCGACCGTCTCGTACTCCGACGGCTCCGACGTGACGGCCGCCGCGACGCTCGCCCGGTCGGCGGACGTCGCGATCGTCATGGTGGGCGACGACGAGAAGGAGGGACAGGACCGAACCGGCCTGTCCCTGTCCGGCGACCAGGATCGGCTCGTCGCGGGGGTGGCGGCGGCCAACCCGCACACCGTCGTCGTCGTGAAGAGCGGCGCGCCGGTGCTCATGCCGTGGCTGGACAAGGTGCCCGCCGTCGTCGAGGCGTGGTATCCGGGAGAAGAGGACGGCAACGCGGTGAGCGCCGTCCTGTTCGGGGACGTCAACCCGTCCGGCAAGCTTCCGGTGACCTTCCCTCGCGCCGACGCGGACACCCCGGCGCACACGCCGGAGCGGTGGCCCGGCGTCGGCGGCACGGCGACGTACTCCGAAGGCCTGCAGATCGGCTACCGCTGGTACGACGGCCAGAACATCACGCCGCTGTTCCCGTTCGGCTTCGGCCTGTCCTACACCACCTTCAGGTACGGGCGGCTGCACGTCAGCCCGGTGCCAGCGCGTGACGGCAGGGTCACGGTCCAGGTGGACGTCACCAACACCGGGCGCCGGGCCGGCACCGACGTGGCGCAGGTGTACGTGAGCGATCCGGCCGTCGCCGGCGAACCGCCCCGCCAGTTGAAGGGCTTCCAGAAGGTGTCCCTGCGGCCGGGCCAGACGCGGCGGCTGACGTTCACCCTCGACCGACGGGCCTTCTCGGTCTGGGACACGGCCGCACACGCCTGGACGACCGTTCCTGGCTCGTACCAGGTCGCGGTCGGCGACTCCTCCCGCGACCTGCCACTTCGCGCCACGGTCCACGTCGCCGGCGCCGCGCGCTCCTGACCCGGGTGAGAATCAGTGATCAGCGGTCGGATGCGCGTATGGCGTCACGGAGAAGAGGAAGCGCGTCCGGATCCGCCAACGCCGACCCGACGGCGACTCCACGGCAGCCGGCGGCGATGAAATCCGGCGCGTTGGAAGCATCGATCCCGCCGGTGGCGACGAAGCGGGCGGTGGGGAAAGGGGCCTGTTGGGCGACGATCCAGCCGGCACCGAGTTGCCGGGCCGGAAACGCCTTCAGCCAGGTGAGCTCATGCTCCAGGGCAGCGGCGATCTCGGTGGCGGTCGCCACACCAGGAAGGTGCGGAAGTCCGGTTCGGCGGGATTCCATGACGACGGCGGGGTGCAGGCCGGGAGCGACCGTGAACGCGACGCCCATGTCGCGGACCGCGGTCAGTTGGTCGACCGTCGTCACGGTGCCCGCGCCGACGGGTTTGCCGTGTTGTCGCGCCGCGGCGAGCGCCGCCCGGAGTGCGGGCAACGCGTCGGACGTCTGGACCGGGATCTCGACCAGTTCGACACCGAACCGCCAGGCCTGTTCGCACATATCGACGGTCTCGTCCGGGCTGAGGTTACGAAAGATCCCTAGGATCGGGTTGCGGTCGAGATGATGTTGGAAGAACTCAGCGCTGGTCATTGCCGTCTCCTTTCCAGCCGAGCCTTTTGGACACTTCGTTTCCGGCGGCGCGGAATTCGTTCAGGTGCTTGCGGAGTTGCTCCAGTGGAGCGACGGCGCTCAGCGCGGTGATGGATATTCCGTGGGTGACCTTTCCCCGAGCGTCGAAGACGGGGAGGGCGACGCAGTTGATGTAGTCCTCGTGCTCACCGCGGTCTTCCGCCCATCCTCTGGAGCGGATCAGATCGAGCTCCTTTTCGAGTTCGGTCCGGTTGGTGATGGTCGTCGGCGTGAAGCGTTCGAAGGTGGCGTCGTCGAGGATGCGGCCCCGGGTCTCGTCGTCCTGGTAGGCGATGATGACCTTGGCGACTCCGGCGGTGTGGGTGAGCGCCGGCAGGCCGATGCGGGAACCCATCGCGACCGTTCCGCGTCCGTCGATCTTGTCGACGTAGACGACCTGGTCCCCGACGAGCTCCCCGAGGTGAACGGTGTGCCCGTATCGCTCGCTCAGCTCCTGGAGAACGGGGTGCGCCAGGGAACGGGCCTCGACCTGGTCGAGTGCCATCTGACCGAGCGCTATGAGCTGGAACCCCATGCCGTAGATGCCTCCGGGCAGGCGCCGGACGAAGTCGTGCTCTTCGAGCGTCTGCAGCAGCCGCAACGCGGTCGACTTGTGCACGCCGAGACGGTCGGCGATCTCCCCGAGTGAGCGACCCTGACGAGAGACGAAGCCGATGATGTCAATCGCACGAGCTACGGTCTGCGACATGGGTGATCGCCCCTTCGGTTGAGAGCACGGCGTCCGCACCGGGGTACGGCGTTCGGTCGTCGAGCATCCGTACGACCTGCCGGGCCGCCGGCACTTCCCGCGCTTCGAGGCGATCCGGGCCGGCCCATGTCACCGCTCGCATCGATCCCGGCCTCACACCGACACTGCGTTGCATATATTGCAATGGTTTTGCACCATATGCAAAAGCTAGATCGCATCGCGGTAACATGTCAACGGCTCGGCCTCCCCGCCGCGTTCGAGTGCCGGCAGAGCGGCCTCCGGGTCGCCCTGCAGGACGGCGAGGAATCCCCGGGCGAAGTACGCCCATGGGTGAGCGGCCGACTCGGCATGCAGCGCCTTGTCCGTGAGATACGACCGGATCAGGGCCGCCGCCTCGAGCGCGGCCTGGTCGCGAAGGTCGAGGGCGGCCATGACGGCGTTGCCGACCAGCGCCGGATCGTGCAGCTCGGCGAGCTCGACCAGCCAGACGCCGTCCGGGAAACCTCGTCCGAGGTCGGCCGCGAGGCGGGTCTTGCCCACACCGCCCGGCCCGGCCAGGGTGACCAGACGCGCGACCGTCAACCGTTTCCTGACTTCGGCCAGCTCGTCGCGGCGGCCGACGAAACTCGTCGGCTCGGAACGAAGGGGTGTGCGGGCGGGGCTCATGAGCGAGACGACTTCGAGCGGCCGAGCGATTCTCTGGGTCACTCCGATGTCGAGGAGGCGGTGTGGGCCGCGCGGACGACAGGGGTGCTGGCGCGGGTGCTGCAGCATCAGCGCCCCTCGGCACTGCAGAGCGCGAATCTCGGGGCGGCCGCCGCACCGCCGCGACCGGCGCGCGTCCGCGCCGCCGCGATGTGGGCGCCGGCCACCGGATGCAGCCGAGGCGCCACATCGGAGATCGTGCCCGCGCTGCGCGACACCGACCCCACGGTACGGCTGCAGGCGGTGCGAGCGTTGCGGGCGCAGCAGGACACCGACGCCACCGTGGTCTTCAACGCGGTGCGCCCGCTTCTGGCCGACGTGAGTCCCGCCGTCCGGCGGGCGGCGATTTCTGTTCTCACCGACGCCGCGGTCCGCGAACGCGCCGCACGCGTTCTCGGAAACGTCGCCGACGCGGAGTGAGCCGACCGGTGGTGCGGAACGCCTTCGGCGTTCCGCACCACTCGTCCGAGACGACCTCAGTTCGAGGTGGGGAAGTTGAACGCCGCCGTGTGGCTGTCCGTCTCGGGCCAGCGCGTGGTGACGACCTTCGGGCGGGTGTAGAAGCGCACGCCCTCGGCCCCGTGGATCGGGCTGTCGCCGATCAGCGAGTCCTTCCAGCCGCCGAAGGAGTAGTACGACATCGGCACCGGGATGGGCACGTTGACGCCGATCATGCCGACCCTGACCCGGCGCTGGAACCGGCGTGCCGCCTCACCGCTGGAGGTGAACAGCGCGGTGCCGTTGCCGTAGGGGTTGGCGTTGATGATCTCGATGGCCTCGTCGAGGGTGCCGGCGCGCACGATCGAGAGGACGGGGCCGAAGATCTCCTCGGTGTAGGCCGCCATGTCCGTGGTGACGTGGTCGAGCAGGGACGGGCCGGCGAAGAAGCCGTCCTCGTGCCCGTCGACGGTGAGGTCCCGGCCGTCGACCACCACGGTGGCGCCCTGCTCGGCGCCGGTCCCGACCGCGGCGACGACCCGCTGCCGGGCCGCGTCGGTGACCAGCGGTCCCATGTCATTGCTCGCGTCGGAGCCGGGGCCGACCTTGACCTCGCGGGCCTTGCGCGCCAGGACCTCGACGAGCGCGTCGCCTGCCGAGCCGACCGCGACGCCGACGGACACGGCCATGCAGCGCTGGCCCGCCGAGCCGAAGGCGGCGGCGGTGAGGTGGTTGGCGGCGTACTCCAGGTCGGCGTCGGGCAGCACGACGGCGTGGTTCTTCGCGCCGCCGAGCGCCTGCACCCGCTTGCCGCTCGCGGTGGCGCGCTCGTGCACGTACTTCGCGATCGGGGTGGACCCGACGAACGACACCGCCTCGATGTCCGGGTGGTCGAGGATCGCGTCCACCGCGGCCTTGTCGCCGTTGACGACGTTGAACACGCCGTCGGGCAGCCCGGCCTCGGCGTACAGCTCGGCCACGAGCGCGGACGCGGACGGGTCGCGTTCGCTGGGCTTGAGCACGAACGTGTTGCCGGTGGCGATCGCGATCGGGTGCATCCACAGCGGCACCATGATCGGGAAGTTGAACGGCGTGATGCCGGCGCACACGCCGAGCGGCTGCCGGAAGTTGTGCACGTCCACGCCGCGCGACACCTGGTCGGAGAAGTCGCCCTTGAGCGCGTCGGCGATCCCGCAGGCGTACTCCACGATCTCGCGGCCCCGTACGATCTCGCCGCGGGCGTCGTCGACGACCTTGCCGTGCTCGCTGGAGATGATGCGCGCGAGCTCGTCCTCGTGCTTCACCAGCAGCTCGCGGAAGGCGAACATGACCTTGACGCGCTGGGACAGCGACGAGTCGCCCCACGCCACGAAGGCCTTGCTCGCGGCCGCGACCGCGGAGTCCACATCGGCCGTGTCGGCCAGCAGCACGTCGGCCTGGCGGGCTCCGGTGCCCGGGTCGTAGACGGGCGCCGTACGGGTCGAGTTCGCCGGGGTGGCGGCGCCGTTGATCCAGTGTTCGATGGTCTTCACGCCTGCTCCTACAGGTAATGACGCTGGGTACGTTTGGTGGCGGCGTAGGTCTCGTACGCCTTCCGCGTGGACTCCAGCTCGGACACCTCGCTGACGGGGACGTCCCACCAGGCGCTCCCGGGCGGGTTGGGTCCGAGCAGGTCGGTCTCGACGTGCACGACGGTGGTCGTGGAGTTCGCCTTGGCGGTGGCGATCGCGGCCGTGAACTCCTCCACGGTGGACGCGCGCAGCACCGTGGCGCCGAGGCTCTCGGCGTTGGCGGCGAGGTCGACGGGCAGCGTGCCGCCGTCGAGCTGCCCGGAGTCCTGGGCGCGGTAGCGGTACGACGTGCCGAACCGCTGCGAGCCGAGGGACTCCGACAGCGAGCCGATCGAGGCGAACCCGTGGTTCTGCACGAGCACGATGATCACCTTCAGCCCCTCGGAGACCATCGTGACGATCTCCTGCGACATCATCAGGTACGAGCCGTCGCCGACCAGCACCACGACCTCGCGGTCGGGCGCGGCCAGCTTGGCTCCCACACCGGCGGCGACCTCGTAGCCCATGCACGAGTACGCGTACTCGACGTGGTAGGCCTTCGGATCCCGGGCCCGCCACAGCATCTGCAGGTCGCCGGGCATGGAACCGGCCGCGTTGATCACCACGTCGCGGTCGTCGAGCGCCTCATTGAGCGCGCCCAGGATCTCGGTCTGCGCGGGCAGCGGGCCGTGGCCGAGGTGGAAGCACTCGTCGGCCTTGCGGTTCCAGTCGTCGGCCAGCGTGCGCGTCCGCACGCGGTACGCGTCGTCCACCTGCCAGCCGGACAACGCCTCGTGCAGCGCCGCGAGGCCGCGTTTCGCGTCGGCCTCGACCATCTGCGCGGAGTGCTTCGCGGCGTCGAGCCGGGCCACGTTGAGGTTGACGAACCGTACGTCCGGGTCGCCGAAGACCGTGTGCGAGGCGGTGGTGAAGTCGCTGTAGCGCGTGCCGATACCGAGCACGACGTCGGCCTCGGCGGCCAGCGCGTTGGCCGCCGACGTGCCGGTGGAGCCGATGCCGCCGACCGCGCACGGGTGGTCCCACGGCACGGCGCCCTTCCCGGCGTGCGTGTCGGCCACGGGGATGCCGGTCGCCTCGGCGAAGGCGCGCAGCTCGCGTTCGGCCTCGGAGTACACGACTCCCCCGCCCGCGACGATCAGCGGCCTCTCGGCTCCGCGCAGCAGCTCCACGGCCCGCTCGATCGCCTCGGGCTCGGGCACCGGCCGGCCGATGTGCCAGACCCGGCGGCGGAAGAAGTCCTCGGGCCAGTCGTACGCCTCGGCCTGCACGTCCTGCGGCAGGCACAACGTCACCGCGCCGGTCTCGGCCGGATCGGTCAGCACCCGCATGGCCGCGAGCGCCGCCGGGATCAGCTGCTCGGGGCGCGTGACGCGGTCGAAGTACTTCGACACCGGGCGGAACGCGTCGTTGACCGTCACGTCGCCGCCGCGCGTGTCCTCCAGCTGCTGCAGCACCGGATCCGGGGCCCGGGTGGCGAACATGTCCGACGGCAACAGCAGCACGGGCAGCCGATTGGTGGTCGCCAGCGCCGCGCCGGTGATCATGTTGGTCGAGCCGGGACCGGTCGACGCGGTGCAGGCGAAGGTCTGCAGCCGGTTGCGCATCTTGGCGAACGCCGCCGCCGCGTGCACCTGGCCCTGCTCGTTGCGAGCCAGGTAGTACGGCATCTCGTGCTGGTACTGCAACAGCGCCTGGCCGATGCCCGCCACGTTGCCGTGCCCGAAGATGCCCCACACGCCGGGGATGAGCCGCTGCTCGACGCCGTCGCGTTCGGAGTACTGGCCGGCCAGGAACCGTACGAGCGCCTGCGCCGTGGTGAGCCTCATCGCGCACCTCCGAACGGCAGGCGCGGGTCGACGTCCTGCGACTCCCACAGTCCGCGCACCCAGCCGTGCGCGGGGTCGTCGCAGATCAGCCACGCGCGCTCCTGACCCGGCCCGGCCATGACGTTGAGGTAGTAGAGGTCGTAGCCGGGCGCGGCCATCGACGGCCCGTGCCAGCCGTGCGGGATCAGCACGACGTCGCCGCTGCGCACCTCGGCGAGCACGTCGATCGGCCGCTCGTCGGTGCCGTAGACACGCTGGTAGCCCATGCCGTCGCGGGCGACCTCGAAGTAGTAGATCTCCTCGAGCTCGCTCTCGCCCTCGCGCGCCTCGTCGTGCTTGTGCGGCGGGTACGACGACCAGTTGCCGCCCGGCGTCAGCACCTCGCACACCAGCAGCTGGTCGGCCTCGAACGTGTGCGGCAGGCAGTAGTTGTTGACCTGGCGGCTGCAGTTCCCCGCGCCGCGCAGCTCGACGGGCACGCCGCTCACCGGCCCGTACCGCGCGGGCAGGCGTTCGCTCGTCTTCGCGCTCGGCAGCGCGAACCGGCCGGTGCCGGTGATCGTCGCCTCCGCGTCGCGCGGCAGGTAGGCGAAGTCGGTGACCGCGTCGAACACCCCGGTCCGCCCGGCCAGCTCGAAGGTCTGCCCGTCAACGCGGACCGTGCACGAACCGGACAGCGGCAGGACCAGCGCCTCCGCGTCACCGGTGCCGACGGTCTCGGTGCCGTTCAGCTCGAGCACCCGCAGCCCGGAGTAACCCCAGCCCGCCGACTCCGGCGTGACCACCGTGCTGAACGGACCTTCGGCGGTGCTGCCCGCCTCCCGATGCAACGTCATATCAACCCCACCGCTGTGTCAACTGCCTTGGCGACGTCTCCGTCGTGCGGATACAGCAACGACCGCCCGACCACGAGCCCCTGCACCGTCGGCAGAGACAGTGCGTGCTGCCAGGCGGCGAAGGCCGCGTCCGGGTCCTTGACCTCGCCGCCCAGCAGCACGGCGGGCAGCGTCGAGGAGGCGAGCACCCGTTCCATGTCGGCCACCACGGGCAGTTTCAGCCACGTGTAGGCCGACGTCCTGCCCAGCGCGGAGGCGATCGTGATCGAGCGGATCACCGCCTCCGGCGACAGGTCGTTCTTCAGCCGTCCGTCGGTCCACACCGACACGAACGGCTCCACCATCGCGATCAGCCTGCGCGCTGCCAGGGCGTTGACGGCGGCCGCGGTGTTCTCCAGTACGGCCGGCGTCGCGGGGTCGCCGAGGCAGATGCGGGTCAGCGTCTTGCCGCCGTCGAAGCGCATGCGTTCGATGGACTCCGCGTCGTAGCAGGCGAAGCGGTCGTCGATCTCGAAGGTGGACCCCGCCAGGCCGGTACGGTTCATCGAGCCGATCACGGTCTTGCCGTCCAGCGCGCCGAGCAGCAGCAGGTCGTCGATGACGTCCGGGGTCGCCAGCACGCCGGTGACGCCGGGGCGCTCCAGCGCCAGGCACAGCCGCTCCAGCAGCTCGCCGCGGTCGGCCATCGCGAGCGGGTCGCCGCCGACGGCGTTGGCGCCGCGTGCCGGGTGGTCCGCGGCGATGATCATCATCCGGCCCTTGTCGTTGAAGGGCGACTTCGCCCGCACGCGGTTTGCAGCCGCCTCGGCGATCGCCTCCGGTTCGTGCACCCGTTTCACGACGATCCGCCGCACGGTGTCAGACACCCTGTGTCCCTTCCAGTCTGCGCAGTACCTGTTCCTCGGTCGGCATGGCGTCCGAGCAGGCCAGTTCCCCGGCCACGTGCGCGCCCGCGGCGTTCGCGAAGCGCATGATCCGCTCGGTGTCCCAGCCGGACAGCAGCCCGTGACACAGCGCGCCGCCGAACGCGTCGCCCGCGCCCAGCCCGTTGACGACCTCGACCGGCGCCGGCGGCACCACGACCTCACCGGAGTCATCGACCGCGAGCACGCCCTCGGGGCCCTGTTTGACCACGGCGAGCGAGATCCCCCTCTCGCGCAACGCCTTCGCCGCCTCGCGCGGCCGGTCGGTGCCGACGGCGGTCAGGCACTCGTCGAGGTTGCCGACGGCCACCGTGACGTGGTCGAGCGCCTTGCTCACCCGCTCCCGCGCGTGTTCGCGCGACTCCCAGAACATCGGCCGGTAGTCCAAGTCCAGCACGGTGATGCCCCTGCGGCCACGCGCCTCCAGCGCCGCCATGGTCGCCGTCCGGCTGGGTTCCTCCGAGAAGCCGGTGCCGGTGACCCAGAAGATCTTCGCCTCGCGTACGGCGTCGAAGTCGATGTCCTCTTCGCGCAGGTCCAGATCGGGCGCCTGCGGGAAGCGGTAGAAGTACAACGGGAAGTCGTCGGGCGGGAAGATCTCGCAGAACGTCACGGGCGTGGGCAGGTGCTCGGAGGTGCCGACGAAGCGATCGTCCACCCCGTACTCCCGCAGCGCGCGGTGGATGAACCGGCCGAACGGGTCCGCGCCCGTCTTCGTCACGACCGCCGAGCGCCGGCCGTACCGCGCGGCCGCCACCGCCACGTTGGTCGCGGTGCCGCCGAGATACTTGCCGAACGAGGTGACGTCCTCCAGGCCCACGCCGGTCTGCAGCGGATAGATATCCACACCGATCCGGCCCATCGTCACGAGGTCGAACTGTGCGGTCATGATGCTCGCCGCCTTCCGCGTTTGCTCTCACCGGCTTGAGCCGAACACTGTCGATGGTACGACATTTGTCAAGACATACGGACATAGCAACATGCGTACATGCAGTCGATTGAAGTGCTCGACCTGAGTCGTTCTCCCAGGTCATCCGCTCTATCAAGCGTGGCGTGGAGGACAAGGCCGACGCCACTGTCTGATCAGCGGGGTGCCACCGGGCCGGTCGATCCGCGGACCACCAGGTGAGGGGCGAGCCAGAAGACCCGTGTCTCGCCGTCCAGGCCCTTGTCGAGCCGTTCGACGGCGGCCTGGACCGCGAGGCGGGCCAGCTGCTTGGCGTCCTGGCGCACGGTGGTGAGGTCGATGTGCGCGAGCCGCGCGAGCCGGCTGTCGTCGTATCCCACGATCGAGACCCGACCGGGGACGTCGACGCCGGCGTGCCGCAGTTCGACGAGCAGCCCGATGGCGCACTGGTCGTTGCCCGCGACGACGGCGGTGGGGAGTTCGCCGTCGTCGAGCAGGGTGCGTGCCGCCGCGAAGCCGGACGACTCGGTGTAGTCGCCAGGCAGCACTCGCGCCCGGTCCCGCAGCCCGTGGTGGCGCATGGCGTCGAGGTAGCCGGTCCGCCGCTCGACGGCACCGGGCTGGTCGCCGCCGTCGACGTGGACGATGTCGCGATGCCCCAGCGAGACAAGGTGGTCCACGGCGAGGCGGGCGCCCTCGTCGTCGGCGGTGTGGACCGCGTCGAACACCGTTTCGTTCGGTGGGCGGCCGATCTCCACCACCGGGAGCCGGTTGCCGAAGTCGGTGGTGCAAGCCTCGCGCGCACCGACCAGGACCACCGCTTCGCAGCGGGAGGCAATGAGCGCCTCGAGGGCGCGGCGCTCGCCACGACTCGGGACCACGGCGCTGAGCACCACGTCATAGCCGACCTCTTCGGTGGCGGCGTAGATGCTCTCGATCAGATCGGCGTGGAACGGCTCGTGCGCGGTGAACATCACCCCGATCAGGCGGCTGTTCCGGCGCCGGAGCGACCGTGCGGCCTGGTCGGGACGGTAGTCGAGTTCGGCGGCCGCCTTCCGCACACGCTCGCGGGATTCGGCGCTCGGGCCGGCCGCGTCGCGGATGACCAGCGATGCCGTCGCCCGCGACACGCCCGCACGCCGTGCGACGTCCAGCAGGGTCGGCCGTCGCTCCGTCCCCGCATCCGACGGGTCCCCCTTCGAGCCCGAGGGGCGGGACGCCTTTGGGGTGGACATGCGACCTCCGGGACCTCGGCTGTGGCAGGGCTTCTCGCCGAACCGTCTCACTAGCAGTGTAGATCGATCTAAGTTAACTCCTTGACGACGCGATACGGACTACACACCGAAGTACGTCGCGAATCTCCTGCGCCGATCGGTGCGCCGCATTCTAGAATGCGGCATTTCGCCGTCGCGTTCAACATTACGAGTGCGCGGATTCATTGTCATTAACCGGGAATCCTGATTTGCTGCGAATATGTTGCAGCGTATCGAAGCGGATCAATTGATTCCAGGAAGAGGCAACCCCATTGGCGACGCCGTCGTCATTCTCGACGACGGCACGATCAGCTACGCCGGACCCGCCGCCGAAGCGCCGGCGACGCCCGGAGTCACCGCCGTCCGCACACCCACCGTGATGCCGGGGCTGTGGGACAGCCACACGCATTTCATGGGCCTGCGGTCCGCCGACATGACGGTGATGCTCCAGGAGCCCATCGCGCTGCGGGCCGCACGGGTCAGCAGCGACCTGCGGGCGGCCCTGAACGCCGGCGTCACCTCGGTCCGTGAGGTGGGCGGCCTCGGCATCCACATGGCCCGCGCGGTGGCCGAGGGCACCGTCGAAGGCCCGTCGATCTACGCGGCCGGGTCGACCCTGTCGACCACGGGCGGGCACGGCGACATGCACAGCTATCCGCTGTCGTGGATGCGCGACTACAGCCACCTCGGCGGCGAGCTGACCCTGGTCGACGGGCCCGCTGAGTGCGTTCGGGGCGCGCGCGAGCAGCTTCGCCAGAACGCCAAGCTCATCAAGGTCTACGCCTCCGGCGGCGTGCTGTCGGAGGTCGACCATCCGATCCACCAGCAGTTCACCGGCGCGGAGCTGCGCGCGATCGTCGAGGTGGCGGGGATGGCGGACCGGATCGTCGCCGCGCACTGCCACGGCAAGCCGGGCATCATGGCGGCCCTGGAGGCGGGCGTCACCACGATCGAGCACGGCACCTACCTCGACGAAGAGGCGGCCGTGGCCATGCGGGAGTGCGGCGCCATCCTCGTCACCACCCGCACCATCTTCCAGGAGCTCCTCGACCACAGCGACGAGGTGCCGGCGTACGCCGTGCGCAAGCTCGAGGAGACGATGGGCAGGCACGCGGAGGCCATCGCCATCGCCCGGGAGCACGGTGTCACGATCGCCTCGGGCACCGACATCTCCGCGAGCGGCCCGGACATGCTCAACTCCTGGGGGCGCAACGGCCGCGAGCTGCCCCTGCTCGCCAAGATCGGACTCACTCCCCTGGAGATCATCGAGGCGGCGACGGCCAACGGCCCGGCCACTCTGGGCCCGCAGGCGCCGCGCTCGGGGCAGCTGAAGCCCGGGTACGACGCCGACGTCATCACCCTCGACGCCGACCCCCTGGCGGACATGGCGGTCATGGCCGAACCCGACCACATCACCGGAGTCTGGAAGGCGGGCCGGCGTGTCAAATGACGGCGACTGGATCCTCGAGATCCGGCTTTTCACGGTGAGCCCCGATGCGCGGCCGGAATTTCACCGGATCAGCCGTGACGGCACGATTCCGCTGATGCGCGAATGCGGGATCACCGTGTTGGCGCACGGCCCCTCGCCGACCGACGACGACGGTTACTTCCTGATCCGCGCGTTCCCGTCGGTGGAGCTGCGGAACGAGCTCGCGCCGGCCGTCTACGCCACGAAGGAGTGGGAGGAGAACTACGAAGAGCCAGTGATGAAGATGATCCAGGAGTACCACACCACGCTGGTGCCGGTGTCCCGCCGGGTCATCGAGGAGTGGTCCACCACCGGATGACGGACCCGACGACGAAGCGGCTCGGTCCCCGAAAGGGACCGGGCCGCTTCTCGTCGTACTTGTCAGGCCAGGTCGCGGACGCGCTTGATGACCGGGCCGAGGACGTCCATGTGCGGGCGCTGCACGCAGATGTAGGAGAAGCCGTAGCGCTCCCGGTTCTCCAGGATCCGCCGGGCGATCTCCTCCTCCGTGCCGATCAGCATGAAGGGGCTCTCCAGGGCGTCCCGTACGTCGTCCAGCTGGAGGTAGGGGACGTTCTCGGCCGCGATCCGCTCGGCGACCGCGCGGCGGTCGTCGGTCACCTCGACGACCAGGACGAAGGCGTTCCACTCCATCTCATCGGCCCGCGGCCCCGCGACCTCGCGGAAGAACTCCACGCGCTGGTCCGCCTCGGCCGCCTTGATGATCCGCATGGTGCCCGGCGGCTCGCCGGGCAGCTGGAAGCGCCCGCCGAAGCTCACGATGTCGGCGCGTTCCGCGGCGACCCGGAGCGCGCGCTCGCTGGCCCCGCCGAGCAGCAGCGGCGGGCGTTCGACGTCCTCCTCCAGGGCGAGCAGCGCGTCGACCTCCTCGATCGTGGCCGCCAGCCGGTCCATGCGCTCGCCGAAGGGGTGCCAGGGGATCCGCGCGGCGTCGTACTGCTCCTTGACGATGCCGGCGCCGAGGCCGAGCTCGAACCGGCCGCCGCTCAGCCGGACGGCCGTGGCGACCTCCCGCGCGAGGATCGTGGGGTTCCAGTAGCCGTTGTTGAGCACGTACGTGCCGATCCGCAGCCGGTCCGCGACGGCCGCGGCGGCCAGCAGACCCTGGAACGGGGACGTCCGCCCGGTGCCCAGGTGTTCCACGGCCAGCGCTACGTCGAAGCCGTACGCCTCCGCCGTCGCGATCGTGTCCGTGAGCTCCCGGTATGACGGGACGCTGCCCAGGGTGAAGCCGAATCGGAAGTCGCGCATTGTCTCCTCCTCGTGACGAGAATCAGGGGGAATCGGTGGGACGGATGGCGGCGACGCCCAGCACGGCGGCGGCCAGCCCGGCGAGGGCCATCACCGGCCAGACCCCGTGCCCGAGCCGGACGAACAGGGCGCCGCCGATGATGGGACCCACTGCCGTGCCGAGCGTGTGCATGAACTGGAAGCCGCCGATGTACAGGCTCTTCAGCGGGGGCGGGGCGGCCATCGCCGGATAGGCGAACACGGAAGGCCCGCCGAGGATCTCGCCCAGCGTCCACACCAGCGTGGCGCCGATGATCACGACGGGCGAGATCGGGAATCCGTAACAGGCGTTGCCGAGGCCGACGAGGGTCAGGGTCAGGCCGACCGTGAACCGGGTGGGCCAGTGCTGCGAGATCTTCGTCAGCGGAAGCTCGAACACCACCACGATGAGCCCGTTGAGCGAGACCGCGACGGTGTACCAGAGCACCCAGACGTGGGCGGCCTTCACCTCGAGCGGCAGCGTGGACAGGTACTGCACGTAGACGATGGCGTTGAGCATCGTGGCGAACAGGAACAGCAGGTAGCGGCGGTCGTGGAACATCGCGACGTACCGGGCCGGCCCGGACTCCGCCGAGGCGTCTGTGCCGGTCGCCGGCCGGGAGCGCGCCGGGATCGCGACGAGGGCCAGCGCCGCGTACGCGAGCGCGATCAGCCCTTCGCCCCAGAACAGCAGCGTGTACTCCCGGCCGCCCAGGTAGAACAGCGCGAAGCCGAGGAGAGGCGCGGCCGTCGCGCCGAGGTTCAGCCCGAACCGGTACATCCCGAAGATCATCACCTGCCGGTCCTCGGGCGTCAGCTCGGAGAGCAGCGACGCCGAGGACGGCCGGTAGATCTGGGCGGCCACGCTCGCCAGGCCCACCGCGACGAGCACGGCCGGATAGCCGGGCAGGTAGAGCAGTGAGGCGGTGAGCACGGCGGTCGCCGTCATGCCGAGCACGGCGGAGTTCCGCGCTCCGAGCCGATCGGCGAGCGTCGCGCCGAGGAGCAGCCCGGCCACCCCGCCGGCGCCGTAGACGCTCAGCGCGAGCGCCGACCGTTCGGTGGAGTACCCCTTGGCCGCGAGGTACAGCACGATGAAGATGTTGAGGAATCCGCCGAGCCGGCTCAGGAAGACGCCGACGAGGAGCACCTTCACCGCGAGCTGTGACTCACGGAAGGTGTTCCAGACGGCGACGGTCCCCCTCTCCTCGGCCTCGATGTCGATCGCCATGGTCATCCCGTCGTGACGGTGAGCGCGGCCTCCGCGCCGTCCAGCGCGCGCAGGCATTCCTCGGCGGAGTCCGCCACGGCGATCGCGAAGGCGATCCGGCCCCACACGGTGCCTTTGGGGGGCGGGGACACCACGGCGCCCGGCGTGGCGACCGCGACCGCCCGCTCGATCGCGGCCGGCAGGGCGTCCTCGTCGAAGGCGACGGATCCGATGGTCGTGTCCTCCTCGTCGACGTAGAAGAAGCGGATCGCCGCGACGCGCCGGCGTACCGGATGGGTGTCCGGCGCCAGGCCGCAGGCCGCGGACGCCGCCGCCAGGCCCGGGTCGACGCCGGTGGCCAGCATTCCGAGGTAGGGGATCATGTCGCCGCCGAGCCGGCCGTTGACCTCGATGAGCCGTGGCCCGTCGGCGGTGAGCATGAACTCGGTGTGCGTCCAGCCGTCGAGGAATCCCAGCGCGGTGTGGGTGTCCTGCAGCGCCTGGAGGAGCGCCGGGTCGCCGAGCAGCGGGTCTGCGGCGTCGACGAAGTGACCGATCTCCTCCGCGTACGGCGGGTAGCCGACGACCTTGCGGGCGACGTACAGCGGGGTGACCTTGCCGTCCTGCACCAGCGCGTCGACGCTGATCTCCTCGCCGGTCACGCGCTCCTCGACGAGGAGCGGCTGGTCGGTGCTGTAGACGACCGGGTCCGGCGCCTTGGTGTCGCGCGAGAAGGCGAACCGGTCGCGGAGTTCGCCGGCGTCGTCGACGCGGACGACGCCGAGGCTCGCGCCCAGCCCTCGCGGCTTGAGGATCGCCGGATAGCCGACCCGCTCGGCGGCCTCCAGGGCCTCGTCGAGGGTCTTCACCGGGAGCGATCGCGGCTGGGGCACACCGGCCGCGTCGAGCGCGACGCGTGTCTGCCACTTGTCGCGCAGCCGCCAGATGACCGCCGGGTCGCCGTTTCGGGCGCCGATCGCCTCGGCGACGTACGCGGTCGCGTGGATCCGGCCCTCGTCCCAGCACAGGACGCCGGCCACGGGCTCCTGCGCGTGGACCTTCACGGCCGCCTCGGCCATGGCCGGGCCGTCGATCGTGCTCGGCACGACCGTCCAGCCGCTGATGTACTCCTTCTCCCAGGTCGGCTCGCTGACGTGGAAGAGGTGAATGCGAAATCGGGTGCCGATGGAGCGCAGCAGGTATTCGCGGTACGTGCGCATACCCGTCGCGACCACGAGCAGCAGAGGGTCATGCTGCTCAGCCATTTTGTCGTGTTGCTCAGCCATTTTCCGCCCTTTCCGCTAGTCCTCGGTGTAGTACCAGTTCTCGGGGTTGAGCATCCCGAACGGATTCACCGGCTCGAAGCCGCCGAGTCTCTTGTCCACTTCGAACAGCCGGATCGGGAAATTGGGGGTGAAGATGACCGGCACCTCTTCGGCGATGAAGCGCTGGAATTCGTACAGCGCGTCCAGGCCGTCGCTGGTGACGGTCCGCTCGACCAGTTCGTCGCAGCGCGGGTCTGAGTAGTGCCCGAAATTGCCGCCGGCGTCGGTCTTGAACAGGATCTCGCCGCTCGGATAGTGGTACGCCCAGCCGCCGTTCCAGCAGCACATCTCCCACCGGCACGGCACGCCGGGGCCCGGCTCGCAGGGAGCGTCCTCCGCGACGAGGATCGAGCCGTACACCTCTTCCAGTCGGAGCTCGATGCCGGCCGCGGCGGCGTCCTCCTTGTACTTGCGCATCAGCCGGGTGAGGGCGGGCCGGCCCTCGACGTACCGGAGCAGGATGCTGAGCCGCGTGCCCGCCGGGATGCCCTCCCCCGCCTGGCCCGGCCCGGTGCCGGGGTTCACGCACACGGCCGGGGTCGTGCTCGTGTCCCAGCCGTTGGCCTCGAGCAGCGCCCGCGCCGCCTCGGGGTCGAACGGCAGCGGCCCCTTCCCGCCGACCAGCTCCGGCGCGACCAGGTCGCTCGCCGGGATGACCGGAACGGGGCCGTCCTGGCGGTAGGCGTACCCGTGGTAGATGTCGTGGACGGCCGAGTCCTGGTCGAGCGTCCGCTGCAGGGCCTGCCGGACGTACGTCTGCTTGAAGAGCTTCCCGACGACGGTGGGGTTGTTGAAGTTCAGGCTGGTGTACCGGATGCAGTACGCCACCTGGGGAACGAGCCGGTAGTGCTCGTCGAGAGGGTTCGGGCCGCCCTGGGTGGGGTCGGTGGTCGGCTCCGTGGTGAAGCTCAGCGGCAGGTAGCCGACCTGGACCGAGCCCGGCCCGTCCGGCCCGCCCTTGAGGATCGCGAACTCCGCCTCGTCGGAGGCCATCGGGATCTGCCGGAACTCGTCCAGGTGCGGCTTGTTCGGCCCCGAGTAGTGCTCGTTGGGGACGAAGGTGACCACGGCGTCGAGGGTGTAGCTCTTCAGTCGCCAGGGTCCGCTGACGACGCTCCAGAGGGGGCTGTCCGGCCAGCGGGTCCGGTGCGCGTTGCCCTCGTCGACGATGTTGCCCTGCTGCTCCATCAGGTAGTCGTAGACGGCGAGGACGTCCGCGGTGTCACCGGAGGCGTTCGCCGGCCCGTCGGCGGTGCGGTCCCACGCCTTCGGCAGCGGGGTGATGGTGCTGAGCTGGTTCATCAGCACCCATTCCTTGGAATACGGCTTGTCGAAGGTGAAGAAGACGACGTCCTCGGCCAGCTTGCCGTACGAGGTGCAGTTGTCCGGGAAATAGCCGGGGACGTACTCGCCGTAGCGTTCGCCCTTCACCTTCAAGAGGTTGACCCAGAACAGCACGTTGTCCGCGCACAACGTCTCGCCGTTCGACCATTTCCACGGCTTGACCCTGATGGTCACCGTGCGGCCGTCCTCGCTCCACTGCGGGGGCTCGCCGATGCTCTGGTCGTAGTCCACCTCGGGGGTGCCGCGGCTGCCGAAGTAGTACAGCGGCCGGTACATCAGCATCTGGAACTCGTAGTTGTTCCGCATCCCCATGCGTTCCGCCGGGGTGAACGGGAAGATCACGGCGGGCGGGAAGCCTGGGGCCATCGCCCAGGTGACCACGCCGCCCTTCTTCGGCCGGCCGCCCGCCGTCGCCACGGCGGTGGTCTGCTGCGTCATCGGGTCCCTCCCGCTATCGGATCTCGGTCAGGTACGACACGCCCGCGGAGGCGTGGGCGCCGTAGCGCTCCCACTCCTCGCGCAGGTCGACGCCGCCGTCGGAGCGGAACTCCGGGGTGCTCCGGCAGTGCCCGGAGATCACTTCGCCGCTGTCCAGGACGATGCAGTAGGCGAAGTCGAGCGTGCCGTCGGCAGCGCATCGCCCGGCGAGCGAACCGCGCCGGGCCCTGCCCCCGGTGAACTCGCCCCAGAGCAGGTCGCCGTCCTGCCGGTAAATCGCCACCCGGCCGCTCTCGGCGGCCTCCGCCGGACGGAACCGGCGGCCGTTGTAATCGATCATTTTCCGCACCTCACCGATTGACCGGCGCACGCAATTCCAACGTGCAGCATTTGGCGCCACCGCCGGACTTCTTCAGTTCCGACAGGTCCACGCTGATGGGCACGAATCCACGCGCCCACAATTCGTCGATCAGATGGGTCGCCTGTTCGGCCAGCACGACGTACCGGCCGTCGGAGACCGCGTTGAGCCCGAACACCTCCGCGTCGGCGTCGGTGGCCAGGATCGCGTCGGGGTACAGCTCGCGCAGGAGCAGGCGGCTGTCGGCGGAGAACGCCGCCGGGTAGTACATGATCTGGTCGTCGTCGAGGACGGCCAGGGCGGTGTCGAGATGGTAGAAGCGCGCGTCGACCAGGGTCAGGGCGACCACCGGGCGGCCGAGGAACCGCTGCGCCTCCGCGTGCGACCGCCGATCCGTACGGAATTCGGTACCCGCCAGGATCCGGTCGCCGGCCACGAGGTAGTCGCCCTCGCCCTCGTTGACGTACGCGGGTTCGTGCACCTCGTAGCCCCGCTCGCGGAACCAGGACGCGTAGGCCCCCGCCTCGGCGGCCCGCTCGGGGTACCGGAACCGGGCGGCCAGGACCCTGCCGTCGACGACGGTCGCGCCGTTGGCGGCGAAGACCATGTCCGGCAGGCCCGGCGACGGAGTGATCACCTCGACCTGGTGGCCGAGCCCGAGGTACAGGCTCCGCAGCCGCTCCCACTGCGCGACGGCCAGGGCCGCGTCGGTCGGCTTGCCGGGGTCCATCCACGGGTTGATGGAGTAGCGGACGTCGAAGTGGGTCGGCGGGCACATCAGGAACCGGCGGCGCCGGGACACGCGCGCCGGACGGCCGGCGCGCGTGTCAACGAACTGTTCTGGCACGGACTCTGCTCCCCCGCTACTTCGCGAACGTGACCTTGATCTTGTCGGCGAACTCGTTCATGGTCCGGAAGGCCTCGGCCTCGGACCCGCCGGTCGTTCCGAGGAAGCCGAGGATCGTGTTGCCGTTCGGCGGCCTCTTGATCACGTCCCCCGGCCGTGCGGTGATCTTGAGCAGGAACACCTCGTCCGACTCGCTCACCTCCGGCGGCACCTCGACGTGCTCGACGACGCCCTCGTCGCAGATGAGGCACATCGCCGTGACGTGCACGCCGGTCGGCTGGAAGTGCCGGACCTTCGGGCGTCGTCCCAGTCCGATGTCGACGACCGCGGCGATCGGGTCGTGGTCGGCGGTGAGCCGGGCGATCATGTCCAGACCGCCGCCTCCGACCCGGGCGGCGATCTCCAGGAGGTACGGCTCGCCCTCGTGGAAGCGGACCTCCGCGTGCATCACGCTGCGCCGCAGCCCCTGGGCGCGCGCGGCGGCCCTGACCGCGCGCTGCACCTTGGCGACGTCCTCCGGGCCGAGCGAGGTGGGCGCGTGGTGGACGTCGTCGTCGAACGTCCCGCCCTCGGGGGTGATCCGGTCCACGACCGAGCCGAGGTAGACCTCGTCGTCCCAGGCGACGGCCTCCATCAGGTACTCCTTGCCGTCGAGGAACGACTCGACGAGCAGGCCGTTCGGGCCCAGGTCGACGCCGTCGGCCTCGGAGTTCACCCAGAACATCTCCTTGATGCCTTCGGCCGCCTGGGCGAAGTGCTCGGCCATCTCCTCCGGCGTGTCGACGCGGAAGACGAAGTGGCTGCCCGCGCCCAACGTCGGCTTGAGGATCACCGGGTACCCGAAGTCCTCGGCGGCCCGCAGCGCGTCGGACAGCTCGGGGACCAGCCGGTACGACGGGATCGGCACGCCGGCCTTCTCGTACGCCTGCCGCATCAGGTACTTGTTACGGCTGCGGACCGCGGCGTCGACCCCGATGCCGGGCAGCCCTAGGGCCTCGGCGACCGCCGCGACCGTGATGACCGCGGACTCGGAGAACGTGATCACACCGTCGAACTCCTCGACGGCGTGCCACTCGCGGGCCATGGCGACGATGTCGTCGATCTTCTTGTTCCCGACGAAGCGGTAGTGGTCGGCGGGCCAAAAGTCCGCGGTGCCCTCGCCGTTCAGGACATACAGGTCGACGCCGAGGTCCTGCACCTGCTTGTAGCGGGAGTGGTAGTAGTTCAGATACTGACGCGTCTCGATCGTGAGCAGCTTCATGGCTTACCTGCCTTTGAACGGGGATCAGGCGCCGGCCGGTACGCCGGTCGTCTCGCCGGCGTCCGCGGTCCGCAGGCGCGGGAGCGTGAACGCGCCGATCTCGGCCGGCTGCGCGGCGGCCAGGCCCAGGTCGACGCCGGCGTCCGCGGCCTCGCCGGCGACGTCGATGAGGATGGGCGCGGCGCAGGCCAGGAGCGCGCGGACCTGCAGGAACAGGTCGCCGAGCGCGGCCGGATCGCCGTCCGTGACCGCCGCCTCCTCGGCCAGCCCCTCGAGCCGCCGGCGATCGTGTCCGCCACCCTGCTGAGGCTGGGCAGTTCGTACCCGAGCCGGACGCGCTCGATGAGGATCTCCGCCCGCCGCCGTCCCGTCTCCGACGTCGGCAGCGGCGCGTCGCCAGTGCCCGCCGACGCGAGCCAGAGCGCGTCGGCGAGGGCGTTCCACGGCTCGACCAGCCGCCGGCCGGTCACCTCGCGCAGCGCGGCCACGCTGAAGTCGGTGCGCTGGTACTCCGGCGCGGTCAGCGCGAGGTGGAACCGTACGAGGTCGCGCGGCACCTCGGCGAGCAGGTCCGCGGTCCAGATGAGATGGTCCCGGCTGGTGGAGAACTTCTGCCCCTCGAGCTCGTAGAACTCGTTGCAGACGTTCGTCTCCGGCAGGACGTAGCGGTCGCCGTGGGCCATCAGCAGGACCAGGTCCAGCAGCCCCCAGTGGTAGACGTTGTCGAAGCCGTGGAAGTAGACGAGCTCCGCGCCGTGCTCGGCGCGCCAGTGCTCGTCGACCGCCTCGGCACGCTCGCCGCGCTGCGCCGCCGACCACCACGTGCTGTACATCACGGCCGGCATGGCCTCGACCCACGGATAGAGGATCTGCCCGGGGGTCTCGGGGAACGGCGCCGCGACGCCCCAGGTGCCGGGGAACGTCACCGGGATGTCCGGCAGCGGCCGGTCGAGGAGTTCACGGATGAGCTGCATGCCGTGCGGCCGCCAGCGCCCCTCCCGCGCGGCGAAGTAGGCGGTGAGGCGGTCCCGGTACTCCTCCATGGGCAGCACCAGGATGGTCTGCTCGCGGAACGTCACCGGCGCGTCGGGATCGAGCGTCGAGCGGGGATCGAGCAGCTCGTCGTAGTTGTTCGGGTGCCCGCATCCCTCGCAGACGCCGCCGCTGCTCCCGCTCAGGCAGGCCGGGCAGGTGCCGGTCAGCAGCCCGTCGTAGAGGTAGGCGCCGTTCGCGTACGGCAGGCGCACGGTGCGGAGCCGGAGTCGTCCCGCCTCGTGCAGGGCCGTGAAGAACTCCTGGACGGTCTCGCGGTAGCGGTCGTCGATCGGCGGCAGCCCGGCCATCGAGATGCCCATCGCGGTGAGGGTCCGCTCGATCGCCTCGGTCGACGTCGCGCACAGGCGCTCGGGCGGGATCCCCTTCCGGTGCGCCGTCGTGATCACGTAGCTCTGGCTGTCGTCGGTGCAGGTCGTGTAGATCACCGGACGGCCCATGGCCGCCAGGTAGCGGCTGTAGACGTCTCCGGCGAGGTACGGGCCGGCCATGTGACCGACGTGCAGGTCGCCGTTGGAGGTCGGCGTCGCGGCGACGACGATCGCCGGGCGCCCGCCGGCGGTCACGCCGGCCCGCCGTGACGGGTGCTGAACCGCTCGGCCATCTCGGCGTCCCACCACACGGCGTACATCTCGAAGTCGGCGTCGCCGTCGTTGACGACCTGGTGGCGCTGTTCCGGCGGGAAGTGGACGACGTCGCCGGCGACGAACGGCACGCGCTTGCCCTCGCTGATGATCTCGGCGGCGCCGTTCATCGCGACCCAGATCTCGTACTCGTGGTGCCCGTGGGCGCCGGAGGACGCGCCGGGCTTGACGACGCACCACGATCCCTCGAAGGGCGCGTTGAGGGCCGCCCACGGCATCAGCCGCTGCGCGATCAGCCCGTTGTCCTGTTTGAGGTTGTCCCGGTCGAGCTTGCGAATCTCCACGATCGCTCCTTACTGGACGTTGAGGACGAGCTCGGGGTCGTGGCGGCTGGCGAGGAGCTCGGTGACGATCTCCTGGGAGCGGGCGGCCAGCACGCTGAGCAGGGAGTCCGCGATGCCGTGGGTGGCCTCGTTGACGCCCTGCAGGTAGCAGCCCGCGGTGAACGACGGCGGCAGGTCCATCCGGTAGTTGCGGTTCACACGCGCTTCGCCGACGCCGGCCGTCGCCGCCAGGTCGCGCACCATCCGCGGCATTCCGCGGACGAAGCCGGTGCCGAGCATGACGACGTCGCAGCGGAGTTCGTCGACGCGGTGGCTCTTGCGGTCGGCGAGCGTGAGCACGACGTCGCCGTCGTCCATGCGCGCGTCGGTGACCTCCGCCATCGTGACCATGCGGAGCCGCTCGGTGCCCGTGAGCCGGTCCTGGTAGATCGCCCGGTACAGGGAGTCGAGCATGTTCGGCGCCAGGCCGGCGTAGTTGGTGCGGTGCATCTCACGCAGGAGCTGCTCACGTGCCTCGGGCAGCGCCGCGTGGAACTCGTCGATGAACGACGGGTAGAACAGCTCGTTGGTGAACTTGCTGGTCTCGTACGCGTTGAGGCCGATCGACCGCATGACCATCGTGCACCGTGCGCGGGGGAAGCCCTGGTAGGTCGCCCACAGCATCTCCGCGGCGCTCTGCGCGCCGCCGATCACCGCGACCCGCAGCGGGGCGCCGGTGTCCAGGTCGGCGACGCGCGTCGAGAACTCCGTGCTGTGGATCACCCGTGCCCGCGGGAGTCCCGAGAACTCGGCGGGGATGTGCGCGTCCCGTCCCGCGCCGATGACCAGGTTCCGGCAGACGATCTGCCCGCCGTCGGCCAGCTCGACCAGCCACTCCTCCACCTGCCCGTCGCTGGAATGGCAGGGCTTGATCGAGACGCAGCGCCGTCCGTGCTCGATTCGCACGGCGCGCAGCGACTCGGCGACCCAGCGCAGGTAGCCGGAGATCTCCAGCCGGTACGGCGTGAAGCTGCCGAGGTTGATGAACTCGTCGAGGCGGCCGACCGAGTGCAGGTAGTTGACGAACGAGAACCGGCTCCGCGGGTTGCGCAGGGTCACCAGGTCCTTCAGGAACGACACCTGACTCTGTGTCCAGGGCAGGAGCATTCCCCGCTGCCATTCCACGCTGTCGTGCTGTTCGATGATCAGCGTGTCGTGGGCGATCTCCTCGAGCGCCATCTCCTCCAGCGCCACGCCCAGGGCGAGGTTCGCCGGACCGGCGCCGATCGCGAGTAGCTCGACTTCCTGACGCTCCACTCTGTCCTCCAAGGATTCCGGGATGCGGGGTCGCTCGGTCATGTGGCCTCCTTCGTCGGAGGAGTGACCGGGCGCACTGTGCTTCTGATTCGCTCGCTCCGCTCGCTCATGGGATGCGTGCCTTGCCGGCCACGGCGTCCGTGACGAGGGCGACCATGTCGGGGACCGTGTGCGCGGCGTGGAAGGACCGCAGGTCCAACGTGATCTGGAGCCGGTCCTCCAGCTGCGCGAGGGCTTCGAGGGAGGCGATGCTGTCCCACCCGTGCGCGGCGAGGACCGGTTCGGCGTAAAGGCCGTCGGGCGTCTCGCTCAGTACGTCGCCGAGGATCTCCAGCACGGTCGGCTCGACCGTGGATGAGGCGCTCATGTCAGTCGTCACTCCGCTCGCGCAATGTGATCCATTCCGGGATGCCGGGGAGCTCGTCGCTCAGGTCGAAGGCGAACGCCTCGCCGTCGCCGGCCTGGGTGAATCCGGCCCGCGTCCAGAAGTCGGCGGCCACGCCGTTCTTCGGCGAGCGCGCGAACCGGCCCTCGACCGTTCCGGCGCCGCCGTCCCGCGCCGTCCGCAGGAGCCATCCGGCGATCGCGAGTTCGACGCCGCGGCCCAGGACGCGGCAGCTCAGCACCAGGTTCAGCACCTTCCAGGCGCCGGCCCGGCGGTCCACCCAGACGGCCCCGACGATCCCGTCGTCCCCGAAGCGGTCCCCCACCGCAATCGAGGCGACCAGGTGCCCCGGGTCTGTGCTCATGGCGGCGGTCTCGGCCTCGTCGAAGCGGATCCCGGTCAGGTTGAACTGGTTGGTCCGCGCGGCGAGCTGCGCCAGGCGGGCCACGGTGAAGCCGGTCGCCGGCGCGATCTCCATCTCGATGCCCAGTGCGCCGAGGTACTCCTCGGAGGACCCGAAGCCGGTGGCGAAGTCGCTGCGCAGCGCACGGGTCCGGTACAGCTCCGGGCGCCGCCGGTCGGTCTCGGTGAGCGCCATGACGTCGAACCAGCCGTCGTCCAGAAGCGCGCCCACGAGGTACGCGGGATCGCCGTTCGCCGGGACGAGCGCGACCTCGGGCAGTTCGTCGGCGACGTGACCGCGTTCGAAGTCCGAGTCGTCCATGAACACGAACGCGTCGGTGGACAGGCCCAGCGACCGCGCGGCGTCACGCAGGTTGCCGGCCTTCGCGGACCAGTTCACCGCGCTCACCGAGAAGGCGTCCGGGCGCAGCAGCACCTCCGGATGCCCGGTGAGCGCCTCCTCGACCACCTGCGGGTCGTTCTTGCTGGCCAGCACCAGGATGACGCCCTGGTCGCGCAGCCTTCGCGCGGTGCGCTGCAGCTCCAGGTAGCAGTTGCCCGGGTACAGGCCGCCGAGCTGGACGCCCTGCGCGCCCACCTCGCCGACGACGCCGCCCCACAGGGTGTTGTCCAGGTCGAGGGCGAGCACCTTGCGCGACAGCCCCCGCTTCGCCTGCACGACCCGGCGTACCTGCCGGGCCAGGACGAGCAGCGCGCCGTCGGTGTAGGGCATGTCCCCGTACCGGTGCAGCCGCGCGTCCCGTACGGGCACCGGCGCCTCGGCCAGCGCTCCGGCCAGGTCCACGGTCACGACCTGGGCGTCCTCCTCGGCGAGGCGGAGCAGGGACGCGTTGAGCTCGCACCACAGGCGTGCCACGCCCGCCCGCGCCCGCACGCTGATGAAGGCGTCGCGCACCTCGGACGTCAGCGGGACGGTGTGCAGCACCAGGAGCGCCGAGGTGCGTTCCCGCGCCCCCGCGAGCAGGCCGCGGAACTCCGCCAGGCGCGCCTCGACGTGCTTCTCCAGCGTCTCGAGGTCGGCGCTCCAGTCGCGGGGCAGGAAGTACGCCGCGTCCAGCAGCAGCGTGACGACGTCGGCGCTGAAGGCGGCCGTGGCCAGGGTCAGGTCGAAGGTGCCGTACTCCCCGTGCTCGATCTCGGGCACGAGCCCGGTGCCGACGAGCGCGGCGCGGAGCAGCGGCTCGAAGGAGCCCGCGGTGAACGTCGCGTGCACCGCCACGGTCACGGCCGGTGTGTCCTCGACCTCGAGGCCGGCCAGCAGCCGGCCTTCCGCATCAGGGCGGCGTCGGCGGACCCGGCCAGCGCCCGGCGTACGGCCGGCGCCGGCTGCCGGCGCTCGGCGACGGCGGCCCGCAGTTCGTTCAGGATGGTGTCACCCATCGGGTTCGTCACCGCCCTCAGGCCCGGACGAGCGTGCAGTACCAGCGCATGCCGATGGAGATCCCGGTCAGCGCGACCAGGTCACCGGGGGCGATGACGCCCTGCTCGGTCAGTTGCCCGAGGGAAACGAGCTGGTCGGCGGCGCCCATGTGCCCGTGCGTGACGGAGATCGCGGCGTTGGTCCGTTCCGGCGGGACGCCGAACGGCCGGGCGATGTCGTCGATGGAGTCCGCGCTGTCGTTGATGTAGATCACGTGGGTGACGTCGTCGCGGCTCACGCCCGCCCGGCGGCACGCCCCCTCGATGACCTCGACGGAGCGCGCGATGGCCTGTCCGGCGAACTCCCGCAGCCGGCGCGGGTCCTTCTGGAAGTGCGCCTGCACCCGCTCGTGCCCGGCCGGGGCCGTCAGGCTGGACCATCCCTCCGGCGCCACCGGCGCGACGGCCCCGCCGTAGTCCGTACGGAACCAGTCGCACAGGTCGGGGTCGGTGAACTGGTCGGTCGACAGCCACCGATTGCGGGGATGGCCCCGGCGGAGAACGGCGGCGACGGCCCCGTCGCTGTGCACGGCGTTGTTCACCTTCATGCGGTTCCGGTGGTACTCGCTGACCCGGTTCACCGCGGTGAAGAGAACGGTCTCGATCTCTGGCTGAACGGCGAGGACCCCGGCTACGATGCCCAGGCCGGTGACGCCTGACGCGCATCCCTCATTGAGCAGGAGCGTCTGCGCCTGGCGGATCTTCAGCTCTCTGGCGAGGGCCGCCGACGAATCCCAGTGCGGGTATTCCGGCATTTCCGAGGTCACGAGCACCACGAGGTCGATGTCGTCGGCGCTCAGCTCCGTGCGGGTGAGCGCGTCCTGGGCGGCCTCGGCCGCCAGGTCGGTGGCGGTGACGCCATCCGCGGCCCGGTGGAACGTGTGATAGCCCCACTGGAGTACCCGCTCCGGGTCCGTCACGTAGGACCCGACGGTCTTTTCCACGTCCTGGTCTTCGCCGAAGGCATATCCGAATCCAGCAATTCCGAAATCTACCGATGGACTCGCCATCACCACTCCTTCTTTTGCCTCGATACGCCGAAATTCTGTCCCGTGGAGGCGTTCAGCGGCAATAGCCGCCGATATTGAACGCAGGCGGATAATCATCAACCGCAAAAAAGAGACGGGTGATCGAATGCGGCCGGTGTTATGCCGAATGCTTCTTACGAGCAAGAAACGGCGCGGCCGTCAGATCCCCCGTGCGGGGGATCTGACGGCCGCGCCGTCCGGACTCAGGCCAGCAGGGACGCCGCCGCGATCCGGCTCGTCGCCAGAATCGTCTTGGCGGCGCCGCCGCTGCCCCCGGTGAAGGTGAACACCGGCGCGCCGGCCGCGACCGGACGCAGCCGCAGCCCGGCCGGATCGTGGTAGCAGTCGAACGACGCGACGGTACGGATCGGCTCCACGGGGACCCCGAACGTGTCGCGCGCGTGCGCGACCGTCCGGCGTTCCAGGTCCGCGTCGGGCGTCACCGCGTCCGGATCGATTCCCCACCGGTCACCGGGCAGCCCCAGCAGGAACGTCCCGGGTCCGGCGGGACGACCGTAGAAACCGGTGGACTCGTCGACGAAGGCGCCGAGGCCGGGGATGCCGGCGGCGCACAAGGTGTACTGGATCTGCTTGGTGCGCAGGCCGTCGGCGGGCAGGCCGCTGCGGGCCAGCAGGCGGGCCGTCCACGCGCCGGCCGCCACGACCACGGCGTCATGGCCGGCCGTCGCGCCGTCGGGCAGCCGTACCTCCGCCTTCGGCGTGACCGCCAGAACCGGGGTCCGCCGTACCGAGATCCCGGGATCGCGGAGCGCGGCGGCGCGCAGCCGGTCCGGGTGAATGTGGCCGGCGTGACGCTCGGCGACGCCGAGCGCGCCGGCCGGGAGGTCGCGGAACGGGTACGCCTGCCGGAGACGCTCCCGGTCGAGGACCGCGGCCGACCCGGGCAGCAGCTCGTCGACCACCGCGACCGGGCCGGCCGGGTCGGCGCGGCGGCAGCAGGTACAGCGACCCGATCTCCCGAAATCCGGCCCAGTCGCGGAGCGTGGCGCTCGCCCGGAGCTCGGCGAGGCTCTCGGCCGCGGCCCGGCACGCCTCCGGGTCGCTCTCGAACGCGCGGGTCAGTCCGCCCGAAGCACCGGAGGCGTCGGCGGACGAGCCGGTGTACACGATCGGCTCGACCCGCCGGGACGCCTGGCGCAACCGGAGCGCGAGCACGGCGCCCGCGATGCCGCCGCCGATGATCGCTATCCGCATGACTCCTCCTCGTCGGGGCTCCGATTCACCGCGACATCGCGGTCGTCCGGCGGACCTGCCGGTCCCTCGCCTCGGCCACGCGCCGCAGGTCGTCGGTGAAGTCGGTCACCCGGCGGTGCAGCGGCAGCGGAACATCGTCGCGGGCGAGCATCGCGCCGGCCAGTTCCAGGGTCTCGATCGTCGCCGCGTACCGCGGGTAGAGGAAGCGGAGCAGGACGTCCAGCACCAGGTCGCCGCGCCGTTCGGCCGCCTCCGGCATCGTCGCGAAGAACCGCTCGACGTACGGCGCCGTGAGCTCGTCCTGCTCCGGCTGCCAGAACCCCTCGGCGAGGGCCCACAGCGTGTAGCTGGACAGGCTGGTGTCGTTGATGATCGCGTTCCAGGTCGCTTCCTTCGCCGCCGGATCGGGACGTGCGGCACGGCATTTCGTGGCGAACTGCTCGCTCTCGCTCGTGGGATCGGCGTCGTACGCGGCGGAGATCTCCGCCTCCGTCAGCGCGCCCAGGATCGCGAGCCGGTAGCGGACCCGCCAGGCCAGGTCGGCGTCGAGCGTGAGCCCGGCCGGCAGCCCGGTCCCGGCGAGCCAGCCGCGCAGCTCCCCGACCTCCGCGGTCGAGCCGATCAGCGCGCGGAACAGCGTGATCTGGCGTTCGTCGCCGGCGCCGGTCCGCGCGAGGCGTTCCCGCAGGCTCCCGGCGATGCGGTCGAGCGCCGCCGGGCGCTCTTCGGGCAGCAGGAAGCGGCCGGCGACGTCGTCGTGGGCGTGTTCGAGCACCTCCGCGAGGATGGACGGCTCGGTCTCCACCGCGATCATCCGGCAGACCAGCGCGAGATGGTCCGCCGGCGGAAAGACGCCGTCCTGGACCCCGAGCAGCAGCGCGCACCAGACCATCGCCCGGTTGATCGGCGCCAGCGTCGGCAGCAGGTCTGGCAGCGCGGTCAGCGACGCGGCGTCGAACCTGATCTTCGCGTACGTCAGGTCGCCGTCGTTGAGCAGCAGCAGCGACGGCGCCGGCCTGGCGAGCTCCGGCAGCGGACGGCGTTCCCCACCGACCTGGACGCGCAGCGTCGTCCGCGCCTCGCCCGGTCCGTACAGGCCGACGTCGAGCGTGTGCGGTCGCAGGACCGAGTGGGTGTCGGGCGCGGACTGGCAGATCGCCGCCGTACGGACCCGGCCGTCCGCGACGGTGATCTCCGGCCACAGCGTGTTCACGTTCGCCGACTTCAGCCACTTTTCGGCCCAGCCGCTGAGGTCGGTGCCCACGGCCGTGCTCAAGGCGGCCATGAAGTCGCTGAACGTCGCACTGCCGTACGCGTGCCGCTCGAAGTAGATCCGCAGGCCGGCACGCAGCGCGTCGTCGCCGACCCGCGCGGCGAGCTGGCGCAACGCCGAGTGGCCCTTGAAATAGGAGATCCGGTCCATCTCCAGCAGCACGGTCTGCACATCCGGCCCCTCGAGACTGATCGGATGCGTCGACGGGCGCTGGTCGGCGACGTACGCCTGCGCCTTGCGGCGCACCGCGAAGGTCGTCGGCGGGCCGGGGAACCGGGTGGCCTCACTGGACACCCGGTGCGCCAGGTAGTCGGCGAACGCCTGGCCGAGCCACAGGTCGTCCCACCATCGGTTCGTCACCAGGCCGGCCATCCACATGAGCGAGATGCCGTGCGCGAGGACGACGGCGCGAGTCTCACGCTCGCTGACGGCCGCCGCGGAGCTGAACAGGTACAGCTCCCTGAGCAGGACGAGGCCCGGATGGTCGAGCGACAGCACGCTGAACTCCGGAGCGAACAGCTGGTCGAACTTCCCGAAGGGATACTCCACGCCGAACAGCCGCCCGCACGCGTCCAGGCACTGCCCGGTGATCTCGAAGACCTCGTCGACGTCGGGGGCGAGGGAGTCCCGCAGCGAGGCCCGGCAGTGCAGGCCGAGGGTGGTGCCGCCGTGCTCGGTGTGGAAGGAGGCGTACGGGCCGGCGGCCAGCGCGGTGAGGTACGTCGCCTGCGGCGGCGTCTCGGCCAGCTCCCAGCGGCCCGGGCCGGTCCTGACCGCCGCGCTGGTGCCCAGCACCGTCCAGTCGTCCGGGGCCGTCACGGTGAAGGTGTACGGCGCCTTGAGATCCGGCTGGTCGAAGCAGGCGAACACGCGGGGCGCGTTGTCGACGTACACGAACGTGTAGAGGTACACCTGGCCGTCGGCGGGGTCGACGTAGCGGTGCATGCCCTCGCACTCTCGGGAGTACCTCATGTCCGCGGTCACGACGATCTCGTTCCGTGCCGCGAGACCGGTCAGCGGCAGCCGTCCGTCGCTGAGCGCGCCGACGTCCAATGGCCTGCCGTTCAGGTACGCCGAATGCAGTGTCTCCGGCTTGATGTCGAGAAATGTAGTCTCATCCGGATCGGTGGCGTCGAACGCGATCGTCGTCGTGGAGCGGAAGATGCTCGGTCCGGTCGTCAGATCAAGGTCGACGTGGTACGAGCGAACGCTCAGCAACGCACTTCGTCCAGCGGCCTCGATTCGAGTAAGACTGCGCATTCGTTTACCCTCCATGACGTTAGAGTCAGGACATCCGACGCTTCGCGTAAACGCGAGCGCCGGATGCCTGACCTGGTCAGCGTCTAATGAACGCCCTACAAAGTGCTGCAGTTCTGCTCGACCTGTCGAGCGATATCCAGCCATCGGTCAGAACAGTAACGAGCCAGCACGACGATGTCATTCGCCCAGTGCGGGGGGACGGCGTCGACGACCAATTTCCAGTCGTCGAGGCCGACGACGTGGGCGTCGAACCAGCGCAGGAATTGCCGACCGGACTCGGCGTACTTCAACGCGGGATCGGCCCTCAGCTTCTCCCGCGTCGATCCCCAGTCGATGACCTCGACGCTCCGCCGGGCGCGGCGCAGCAGGGGTGGCCGTACGGCCGGCCGCGCGACGACGGGGGCAGCGACCTGCCGCTCCGTCGCGCGCTGCTTGAGTGGGAGCGGATCTCGGCCGTCCTTTACGCGTTCGCGCACGTCACGAGCCGTCCCTACGGAGATGCCCGCCTCTCGCGCGATCTCCCGGAGTGCCGCGTCGGGCCGGTTCCGGATGATCTCGCTGGCTCGCAGCCGTCCCTGGCTGGCGTCGAGGGGGCGGACGCGCCCGTCCCTGCCGATCCGGGCGTGCAACTGTGGAGAATCCACAGTTGCACGCTGACGGATCGCACTCACGGTCTTGGCGGAGAGTCCGGTCGCGGCGCCGATCGCCCGATCGGACCACTCCGATTGGGAGCGGATGATCCGAGCCGCCGCGGCCTCCCGGTCGGCCAGTGAGAGCGGTAGGCCATGGGTGATGTTCGACCTGACCGCCAGGAGGAACGCCGTCGCCTCGGTGCCGTCGAAAAAACGCACTTCGATGGTCTTTGATCCGCGCATCTTCGCGGCCATGAGGCGGTGCATTCCGTCGATGACCCGCATGGTTTCGCGGTGGACGAGAATAGGGGGAAGTGTTGATTCGAGTCCGGCCAGGACCCGCGTGTGCGCCGCGTCCTCCCCGGCCAGTCGAGGCGAGTCGGCCGGCAGCAGAGAATCCACCGGAACGACGGTGATCGGGCCGGTCTCCGGCGCGTCGGATAGGAGGTCATCGTATGGGTGCGCGATGGATTCATTACCTCCATCACGCGCCCTTCCCCGTGCATTTACTTCGACCAACAACCCCGCCTCCGTACCATGAAACAAAGCAGAAAGATCCGGAAGGTAGCCACGGCAGGCGAAATGGATCTACGACCTTTGTAGCTCGAAAGTAGGCTGCCATAGCCTTCGCAGATGCGCAATTATTCGAATGCTTACCGACCGACGACGATCGCTTACGGAGCGCCGTCAGCGACGGGCTGGGCTGCCTCTTGGAGAAGCGATTCTTGGCCTTTTCCGAGATAGAGAGTTGCTTTTTTACGCAACCCGAAGCAATCTGATCGGACGGCCGAAACCTGGGCCTTGACTCGATGAGCAGGCATGTTGTCGCTCTGATCAGTGAGTCAGATGTCACCAGTGCGCACGGACCGGACAGGAGTGACCGGTGGGACCGATCCCACCGGAGTCAAGTGCTAAGTGTTGTGACCAGAGTGAAGTTTATCGTCAGATGTTACGGAAGTTAGTTCAAGTACGTTCGCACCTTCCGGAATGGACCTTGTGCGCACCTCCCGCGCGCACGCGGCCGCGCCAGCGCCGGCCCAGCGACTCGCGCCACACACAGCCTCGGACCCGATGTGGCCTGGGCAGGAGCCCTGGACGGGACGCCGGGCGCGGGCGGGCGGAAACGGGGCATCGACACCGCGCCGGGCCGGCGGCCACACGCACGGACCCCCGAGCGCCCCCGGGATCGAGCCGTCTCGGACGCGGCCGTGCCGCCCTGGAGGACCAGGCGGGTCAGGTACGAGTCAGGCCCGTGACCCGAGGTCCGCGCGTCACTCTCGTCGAACAGGCTGGTGAGCCGCCCGTCAACTGAAATCTCATGAGCCGATGAGAATTCGAAATCGTTCATACCGGACACCGTGCACGAGGCGTCCGGCAGAACAATTTGTCAGCGGTCCGTGACGCACGGCGAAATGGGACAGCTCATTTCTCCCTGGATGGCGGGGTGCGGATATGGAAGGCTAGGCGATCGTGGCGGACACAATTCCAGAGAATCCCGCAGGCCGGCTGACCCTGGCTCAGGGGACCGCGATGTACGTGGGCGCGGTGCTCGGCACCGGCGTCATCGCCCTTCCCGCTCTCGCCGCCAGAGTCGCCGGACCGGCGTCGCTGCTGGCGTGGCTCGCCCTCGTCGTCCTTTCCGCGCCGCTCGCCGCGGTCTTCGCCGCCCTCGGCGCCCGCCATCCCGATGCCGGGGGCGTCTCGACGTACGCGCGCCTGGCGTTCGGAGAGCGCGCCGCGGCCGTCGTGGGCTGGTGTTTCTTCTTCGCGGTGCCACCGGGCATGTCGGCCGCCGCCCTGTTCGGCGGCGCGTACGTCTCCGCCGCCCTCGGCGGCGGGACGACGACCACCGTCAGCACGGCGGTGACGATGACGGTCGTGGTCACCGTGGCCAACGCCGTGGGCGTGCAGCTGACCGGGCGGCTGCAGTTCGCGTTCGCCGGGCTGCTGGTCGGCCTCCTCCTCGTCTCGATCGCCCTGTCCCTCCCCCACGCCCGGCTCCACAACCTGACGCCGTTCGCACCGCACGGATGGACGGCCATCGGCCCGGCGGCGGCACTGCTGGTGTGGAGCTTCGCCGGCTGGGAGGCGATCACGCACCTGGCCGCGGAGTTCCGCCGGCCGCGTCGCGACCTGCCCCGGGCGACCGCGGTGGCCGTCGTGACGGTGGGCGCGCTGTACGTCTCCCTGGCCTTCGCGATCATCGCCGTGCTCGGCGCGTCCGCGGGCAGCAGCGAGGCGCCGCTGGGCGAGCTGATGGCGCGGGGGCTCGGCGGCAACGCCCGCGTGCTCGCCGCGGTCGTGGCGACCCTCGTCACGCTCGCCACCATGAACGTCTACTGCGCCGCCGCCGCGAAGCTCGGCTCCGCGTTGAGCCGCGACGGCGCCTTCCCCCGCGGCCTGTCGCGGGGCAGCATGGCGGGTGAGGTGCCGCGACGCAGCCTCGTCGTCGTGGCGACCCTCTACTTCCTCGCGCTGTTCATCGTCATCGGCACCGGCGTGGGCACCCGGCCGCTCGTCCTGCTCGCCACGGGCCAGTTCACGACGGTGTACGCCGTGGGCGTCGCGGCGGCGATCCGGCTGCTCCCCCGCGGCGGCAAGGCGCACATCGCGGCTCTGGTGTCGCTCGCCGGGGTCGTCGCTCTGCTCGTCATGGCCGGGATCTACCTCGTCTGGCCGCTGCTCGTGACCGGCGCCGCGCTGTTGTACCTGCGGTTGGGCCGGCGTCGCCACGAGATCGCGCCACCGCCCGTACCCGTCCTCGATGCACCGGAGAGCAGCAGCCCGTGACGACCGACCTCAGGCCCGACCTGGAGAGCCTCCGCGCCGCCGTCACCGCCTTCGCCGGTTTCACCGGGGCGGACCGCGCGTCCGCGGCACTCGCGCTGGCGACCGCGCCCCGACCGGACCTCACCGTGCCCGCGCACCGGCGTGCCCTGCTGGCCTGGCTGAACTCCTGGGGCTGCCGGATCAGATACCCGCGTCCCGGCGAGCCGGACCTGTTCGACCTCAGCGTCGGCGCGTGGTGGACCCGCCGGCGACACGCGCTGCCGGACGAGGACATCGCTCTGTCCGCGCTCACCGACGAGGCGATCACCGAGCTTCGCGAGTGCTACGCGGATCTGGTCGCGGCACAGGTCGGCAGCCCCGTACGGCCGCGCGCGCTCGGGCCGACCGCGGCGTCCAAGCTGCTCCACGCGCTGCGCCCGAAGGCGCTCATGCCCTGGGACGAGGCGATCGCCGACCACCTGCACGGGGCACGTGACGCCGCGGCGTACGCCGCGCACCTGCGTCTCGGCCGCGCGTGGGCCACGGCGCTGCTCACCGAGGCCGGCGTGGACGAAGAGAAGCTGGCCGACCGGCTCGGCGGCCCGGCCGGCCGCTGGCCAAGATGCTGGACGACTACTGCTACCTGCGGTTCACGAGATCGGAGTCCGGATGATCCTCGGCATCGACCACATTGGACTCGCCAGCGACGACCCCGCTGGAGTCGGCGTCTTCCTGGCCGCGCTGGGCATGGCCAAGGCCGACGCGGGCATCGCCGACGCGTACGGCGTCGCCTGCGAGTTCTGGCAGTACCCGGGCCAGCCCGCCGTGGAGATCGTCTCCCCGGTCACCGACGACTCCTCGGTGGCCGGTCGCCTCGAGCGCAGCGGACCCGGGCTGTACCACCTGGCCTTCGTCGTGGACGACATCGACGCCGAGCTCAGCAGGCTGCGCGGACACGGGTTCGTCCCGATCGACGCGCGGCCGTGCGCCGGCGCCAAGGAGGGCATGGAGGTCGCGTTCATGTACTCGCGCCGCCCCGCCGCGCTGCTGATCGAACTCGTCCGGTACCGGGAGAATTGACCCTCCGAACAGCGGTCTTCCGGCGGGCGCACGCCCGCCGGAAGACCGCTTCGGAAGATGTCGGTACGGGGATGGTCGTCACCGATAGCCGCCGAGCAGCACCTGCTCCCGGTGCTGCTCCTCACTGGTGACCTCGATCCGGCGCACCGCGTAGCGGAGGATCGGCGGCGCCATCACCGAGGTCACGATCGCCACCAGGACGACGATCGTGTACATCGCCGTGGACAGTACGCCCAGCCGCAGTCCGACCATCGCGATGACCAGCCCGATGACCCCCCGGGCGTTCATCCCCGCGCCCAGGGACAGCGCCTCCCAGTGGCCGAGCCGGCTGGCCCGCGCCCCGGTGTAAGCGCCGGCGAACTTGCCGATCACCGCGACCAGGAGGACCACCACGGCCGTGACCGCGACGGCCGGCCGGGTGAGTGCGGTCAGGTCCGCGCGCAGGCCCGCGGTGGCGAAGTACAGCGGCGCCAGCACGGCCATCACGAACGTCCGCAGCGCCGCGAGCCGCTCCGAGCCGGCGCCCCAGCCCGCCGAGCTGAGCAGGATGCCGCCGAGGAAGGCGCCCAGGACCGACTCCATCCCCAGGGCCTGGGTGCCGGCCCCGCACAGGAAGATCACCAACACGGCCGCCGCCACGCCGATCCCCTCCCCCTCCGATCGACCGGCGAGCCGCATGATGACGCGCACGAGCGGTCGCCCGAGGACGACGGCGAACGCGACCACTCCGGCCAGGCCGGCCACGGACCTCGCGACCCCGGAGGCGTGCACTCCCGTGGTCGCCATCGCGGACACGACCGACAGCAGCAGCCATCCGGCCGCGTCGTCCACCACCGCCGAGTTGACGATCTGCTGGCCGATGTCGCGGTGGAGCAGCCGCATCTCCAGCAGCGTCTTGGCGATGACGGGGATCGCGCTCACGCACAGCGCGACGCCGATGAACCAGGCGAAGACCGTACGGTCCTCGCCGGCGACCAGAAGTGAGCCGGGGAGGAGGAAACCGACGCCGATCCCCAATCCGAGCGGTACGAGCAGGCCGCCGGCACTGACGCGCACCGCCGTCATGCCCTGGCGTTTGACCAGGTCCAGGTCGATGTGCATGCCGGTGATGCCGACGAGGAGGAGGACACCGAACTGCCCGGCCGCGTCCAGCAGATGCTGCTGGTCAGGCCGCTGGGGCAGCAGCCACCCCGCGAACCCGGGCGCCACGTGATCGAGCAGCGAGGGCCCCAAGAGCACCCCGGCGAACAATTCGCCGACGATCGCGGGCATGCCCAGCCGCCGCGCCAACCGGCCCAGTGCGAGCGCCGCTCCCAGGAGCAGTCCGATTTGGAGAAGGAACACCAGGAGTTGGTGACTGTTGAGAGGAGCGACAGGTGCCATGAGTGGTTCCTCACTCTTCAGAAGAGTCACAGAACGCGGCGTCCCCGGCGCGACCTCGAGAAATGCATTCGCGTCCGGTGTCGCGGTGGCGAATTTCGCCTTACCGTTCTGATCGACACGGTGGATCCTCACCCGGCAATGCCGAGCAAGTCAAGGAAAAGGGCACCGCAAGAAAAGCGGTTGCCAACGTCGCACCTGACCGGACTTCTCGTTTTCCCGATGAATGACGCTGCGGTCGAATGACGGTTTCGACACGGTAGTGACCACGGAAATGCCCGCCCGATGTTCAACTGCGGTGTCGGTTCAGTTGAACGGGCGCGGATCTCGGCGAGCGTCTTGCCAGCGGGCCGATCCGGCAGGGTGCGCAGAGGTGGCCACGCGCCCGTCGGTACGCTGACGCGCATGCGTTCGGTAACCGCGGTGGCCCTTGACCTGTGCTGTGTGATGGCGTTCGTGGTGATCGGGCGGGCCGGCCACAGTGAGGGCGAGACCATCGCCGGGATCGCGAAGACGGCCTGGCCGTTCCTGCTGGGACTGCTGATCGGCTGGGCGGTGACCCGGGCCTGGCGGCGACCTGCGGCGCTCGCCGGCACCGGCATCGGCGTCTGGCTGGTGACCGTCGCCGCCGGCATGGCGTTGCGCGTCGTCTCCGGTCAGGGGACCGCGGTGACCTTCGTTCTCGTCGCGCTGGTCTTTCTCGGGCTGGTCATGCTCGGCTGGCGTGCCGTGGCCCATCGAATCGTGCGGGCATGACGCCGCGATCCGCGGCCTGGAGTGATGTCAGCCGCCCTGGCGGCGCTTGTCCCGGGCGTAGATGACCGCCTGTTTTCCGTCGCCGGGGCTACGGCGGTCCAGTTCGAACAGGGTCGTGGCGGTCATCAGGTCGCTGAGCTTGGCGTATCCGTAGGTGCGGGAGTCGAAGTCGGGGCGCTGCTTGGTGATGATGTGCCCGACATTGGCGAGCGGGGCCCATCCGTCGTCGTCGGAGGCCGCCTCCACGGCGTTGCGCAGCTGATTCACCAGCGCGGTGTCCGCCTTGAGCTTCGCCGCCGACGCCGACGGAGCCGGCCTCAGCGAGACGTCGGGAGTGGTCGGGCTCGTGGCGTAGCTGAGGTTTTCGATATAGATGAACTTGTCGCATGCCGAGACGAAGGGCTTGGGCGTCTTACGTTCGCCGAATCCGTACACGGTCAGCCCGGACTCGCGGATACGCGCGGCCAGGCGAGTGAAGTCGCTATCGCTGGAGACGAGACAGAAGCCGTCGAACCGTCCGGTGTACAACAGGTCCATTGCGTCGATGACCATCGCGGCGTCGGTGGCGTTCTTGCCCGTGGTGTACGCGAACTGCTGGATCGGCTGAATCGACTGGGTCAGCAACTGCTCTTTCCAGCCTTTCAGGCTCGTGCCCGTCCAGTCGCCGTACGCCCGCTTGACGTGCGCCGTGCCGTACTTGGCGACCTCGGCCAGCAAGCCCTCGACCACCGAGGACTGTGCGTTGTCGGCGTCGATGAGCACGGCGAGCTTGGCAGCGTTCTCGCTGTCCACGGGCGCTTCTCCTCGTCTTGGGGGTACCGGAGGGCCAAGGTCGGACCTGCAGCCAGTGTGGCAGGACGCCAGGTCGGCGCGCACCGGTCGGTCAGGGAACGGCCGGCCGAGAGCAAGGGCGGCCGGGTCCGTCAGTCCGCGAGTGCGGCCTGCTCGGCGACCCAGGTGGCGATCTGGGCGCGGGAGGTGAACCCGAGCTTGCGGAGGATGTGCTCGATGTGACCTTCGGCGGTGCGCTGGGCGATCACCAGTGACGCGGCGATCTCCTTGTTGCTCATTCCTTGACCGACGAGCCGGGCGATCTCCGTCTCTCGCCGGGTCAAGGGCGACCAGCGGTCGGTCACGCCGGACCGGCCGGGCGTGGGCCGGGGCTCGTCGAGGACGTAGGCGAGCGCTTCGTCGTCGGAGAGCCTGGTGCCTCGTTCGACGGCCGCCCGGAAGGCCGACGGGCCGAGGGCCTCGCGCGCACGGGTCTCGCATTCATCGTGGTAGCCCGCGAGATGGGCATATCCCGGCAGCGGCACGCCGACCGCCTCCCAGACGTTCCGCAGGATGCCCAGCATCGCGGCGGCCCGCTCGTGGTCCTGCTCGGTGGCGGCGATCCAGGCCAGCACCTCGAGGTTCAGGCCGACCCCGAGCGAGTCGCCGAGCGACCGGTTGAACCGCAGGCTCTCCCGTTCCAGGGAGGCGGCGCGCCGAGTGTCGCCCTCGCGCCAGGCCTCGATGCCGAGCGCCGTCCTCGTGTACGCCTTCTGCCAGAGCTCTCCGTGGGCGTCACAGACGGACATGCTCTCCTCGGCGGCGGCGATCGCCCGTTCCGCGTGCCCGAGGAAGGAGTACGCGAGGGACAGCCGGGTCAGGGCCAGAACCTCACCGAAAGGATCTTCGGTGGCGCGGTGACGGGCCACCGACTCCTCGAAGAACCGGACCGCCGACGCGCCGTCTCCCTGGTGCATGGCGACCATCCCGGAGTACAGGGCGACGTACCCGAGGACCGGCTCCAGCCCGAGCCGTTCCCCGAGGGCCCTGCTCTCGGCGAGCATCTTCGTGGCCGAGGCCTGATCGCCCTGGATGATCGCGAGCCAGCTGCACGCCCACAGCGCCCGGGCCCTGACCTCGGAGCCGCCGCCGCTGTCCGCGAGCCCCTGTTCGAGCCAGACGCGCCCCTCCCCCATGTGGCAGCTGGTGATCCAGTGGTGCAGGAGGTCGCTGGCCATGTCGATGCACAGCCCCGCGTGCTCGGCGTGGCAGTACTCCAGGGCGGTGCGCAGGTTCGGGTGCTCCACGCGCAGCCGGGTGAGGAGCTCGACCTGCCCCGGGCCGAACAGCCGGGCCTTCGCCTCCCGCGAGAGCCGCCGGTAGTAGTCGCGGTACCGCCGTTTCACCGCCGGTTCCTCCCCCGAGGCGGCCAGCCGCTCCCGGCCGTACTGCCGGATCGTGTCCAGCAGGCGGTAGCGGACCCCGCTCGGGTACTCGTCGCGGACGAGAACCGACTTCTCCACCAGGCCGATGACCAGGCCGACGATCTCATCGCGGGCGATGCCGTCCCCGGAGCAGACCTCCTCGGCCCCCTCCAGGTCCAGGCTGCCGGTGAACACCGACACGCGCGCCCACAGCAGGCGCTCGCTCTCGGTGCACAGGGAGTAACTCCAGTCGATCAGGGCACGGAGTGTCCGGTGCCGGGGCACGACCGCCCCCGATCCCGCGCTGAGCAGCCGGAAACGGTCGTCCAGCCGGTCCAGCAACTGCTCGACCGACAGCACGCGCAGCCGCGCGGCGGCGAGCTCGATACCGAGAGGAAGGCCGTCCAGGCGCCGGCAGATCCGTTCGACGATCTCCCGGTTCTGCTCCGTGACGGCGAACCCGGGAAGCACCGCCTCGGCCCGCTCGGCGAAGAGCCGGACGGCGTCGGACGCCGCCGCCGTGCCGTGCCGCGGCCCGTCCGGCAGGGACAGCATGGGGACGGTGAACGTCTTCTCGCTGAAGATCCCCAGCGGTTGCCGGCTGGTGGCCAGGATCCGCAGCCCTGGAACGGAGGGCAGCAGCCTCTGCACCAGCACGGCGGACTCGTGGAGGACGTGCTCGCAGTTGTCCAAGATCACTAGCATCCGCTCGTCGCGCAGCCGCTCGACCAGTACGTCGATGGGCCGCTGTATCGAGTGGTCCTGGATCTGCAGCGCGGCGACCAGCGCCTGGGGCAGCAGCGTGGGGTTGTCCAGCTCCGCGAGTTCGACCAGCCAGACGTCGTCGGGGAAGCCGCGCCGCAGTTCGGTGGCGACGCGCAGCGCCAGCCGGGTCTTCCCGATACCGCCCGGACCCATGAGGGTCACCATCCGTGAGGCGGACAGGAGGCGTTTGACCTCGGCAACCTCATGCCGACGTCCGATGAAGCTGGTCACCTCGGCGGGGAGCCCGAGATCGTTCCTCCGCCTCGAGGTGCTCGACGTGACAGTGGTCATCGACGCCTCGTATCGGCTCCGGCCGCGCTCGCCGGCGACTGCGACCAGCCGACATGCCCACCCTAATCTCCTCATATCTCGCGCGCCACCAGGCCCTCTATGCGGCAAGATGGCGCGCCATGCACGTCGATGATCTGCTGGACGAGATCGAGCCGCTGACCTACAAGCGGCGCTGCGAGCGGCTGGCGGGGCTGCGCCGGCTGGCGGGCGACCCCGCGCTCGCCGGCCTGCTGGCCGGGCTGGGCGCGCGCGGAAACTACGAGCGGTCCCTCGCCCTGTTCATCGCGGCTGCCGTACGGGACGACGCGTCGCTGGCGTACATCGGGCGGACCGCGCAGGACCCGGACGCGCAGCTCGCGTGCGAGGCGATCCGGTACGGCGTGAAGTACGGGGTCGGCCCGGAGCCGTTCCTGGAACGGCTCGAGGACGCTCCGGCCGCGGTTCGCACGGTGATCTACGACGCCGTTCGCAAGCGGAGGCGGACGGACCTGGCCGACGCGCTCATCGGCCCGGTCGCCGACCGGTGGGGCGATCAGGAGGCGGCGGCGCTGCTGCCGGCGTGCGGCGACACGGTCGTACGGGCCCGGCTGGACGCGCTGGCGCACGCCGTGCCGAGCTGGAAGCGGCTCGGCCACGCGCACCCAGGCCCGGTCCTGGACCACGCGGAACGGCGGCTCGCCGCGCTGCCCGAGGGGGCCCGGAACGCCTGGTGGAACCGGCACGGCGGCGGGATCGCGGCGGCGGTGCCGCATGATCCCGGACGGGTCGTCGCGCTGCTGGAACGCCACTGCCACACTGCCTGGCTGCCGCACGCCCTGCAAAGGTGGGCCGGGCTGCTGCTGGCAGCCGAGCCGGGCCGCATGCTGCGCCTGCTGCTGTCCGAACGGCACCGCGGGCACCTGCGCGACCTGCTCGGCCACCGGGCGCTACGGGACCGCCTCGCCCGGCTCGACGACACCGACCTGGCGGCCGTGGCACGGGCGGTGCGGGAGGACGAGGACGCGCTGAGCGAACTGCTCCACGCGCTCGCGCCGTCGCGGCGGGGACGGCTGTTCGACGCCGCGATGAGCGGCGTGGACCTGAGCGAGGCGAAGATCGGCGACGCCCTGCTCGACGTGCTGCCACGCGCCGTCCGGATCAGGGAGGCCCGCCGGATGCTGGGTCTGCGCCGCGTCGCCGAGACGCCCGCACGCGTGCGGGAACTGACCGCCCACCTGCCGTACGACGAGGCGCTGCCCGTGCTGGGCGAGCTGACGCGCAGGCCGGACCCCGACGAGCGCGCGACCGGATACCGGCTGCTGATCCACTGTGCCGGGCGTAGCGGCGACCCGGACGTGCTGACGCGGATGTTCGAATCGCTCGGGCGGCTCCGCAACGAGCAGGACCCGGTCCGCGGCACCGCGCTGCGGGCGCTCGCCGCCGTCCCGGAGAACCTGCTGCTGCCCATCCACGCGGCGGCGGTCGGACAACTCACCGACGACGCGCTGGACGCCCGCGACTGCTCCCACGCCACCCGCCACACGATCTCCCAGATCGCCACCGTGTTCTGCCGTCAGGGCGCGATCCGCGACGACGGCGACCTGGTGGTGTTCGGGCTCGACCTGTTCAAGCGCCTCACCGGCCATGCGGGCATGTTCACGCTGGGCCGTCTCGACCACGTGCTGAGGCGCGGCCAGGAACACCGTCTCGCCGCGACGCTGGCGCCCTACCTGCGGGACGCGGCGCGACGCGACGACCACCGGCTCGCGCTGATCCTCGCCCGGTCACTCGGCCGCCGCGCCTACGACGTCATCGAGATCCAGGACGCGCTGCGGGCGGCGCTGGAGGCCACCAGCGACTTCGTCCTGCGCCGGGCGATCGAGCTCTGGCTCGCCCCGCCGCGCACCCGCGACGAGCGCGTCGCGGCGGTCGTCGAACGGGATCCGTCGGCGGTCGCGATCCCCGCGGTCCTCTCCGCCATCGCGCTCGGGCGCACCGACCTGCTGCACCTCGTGCTGACCCGGAACACCCCGGCGGGCCGGTTCCAGCGCGCGGACGTGACCTATGTGCCGCTCGCGGCGCGGTCGTGGGTCCGGCGCTGGACGGGGCGGCAGCGCGACGCCTACCTGGCGCTCCTCGAACGCGCCGCGGCCTCGCCGGGTGTCCCCGACAGTCAGCGGGCGGCCGCGGTCTCGGCCATCGCGCAGGTCCCCGGGACGACCGCGACGCGGCTGCGGCCCTACTTCGCGTCGGAGGGCCACATCCGCCGGGTGGCGCTCACCGCCGCCGCGTGGACGGCGTCCCCGCAGGACGTCCTGCCGGACCTGCTCGCGCACGCCTCCTCGGACGACGCGCACGTCGCCGTGTACGCCGCGAGCCGGGCCGCGCGCTTCGTGCCGCCGTCGGCGCTGGCGGGCGCGCTCGGGCCGGTCCTGACCGAAGGCAAGATCACCGCGCGGAAGGAGGCGCTGCGGATCCTGCTGCGCAACCGGGTGCCGGAGGCGATGGACCTCGTCACGACGGCGTGGGAGGACCCCGGCCAGCACCGCGACGTGCGCGCCGCGATCGTCTCGGCCGTCCGCGAGCACCTGGCCGAGCCGGCCGCGCGGCGGATCCTGACCGAGGCCGCCGAGGGGCCACGGGACCTGGCCCGCCAGGTGCTCGGCACGCTGCCGCTCCAGATCGACGAACGGTTCCGGACGGAGTACGCCGCGCTGGTGGTGCGCGTGGCCCGGTCCGCGGATCCGGAGGCGCGGGACGCGGCACTGACCGCCATCCCGGCGTGGGCGCCCTGGGCGCCGGACGCCCCGGCCGTGCTCGCCGCCCTGATCACCGATCTCGGCGAGACGCGGAGCTGGCGGGCGGCCCTGTCCGCGCTGGTCGGCTGCGTGGCCGGAGGCGCCGGCGCGGCGGAACTGGGCGCGGTCGCGGCCGAACTGGCCGCCGCGCCGGACCTGCCCGACGCTGCGGCCGACCGCGACCTGCCCGCCCTTCAGCGGCTGACCGCGCTGGTGGGCGCCGTCCGCGGCACTGCGGCGCACGATCGCCGCGGCGCCGATCGCGCCGTCCGCGCCGTGGACGGGCGGCTGCCGGAACCTCTCGCGGGCGAGCTCACCGCCGCCACCCTGCGGTGGGACTCCCCCGGCGCCGCCGAGGCCGTCGACGCTCTGGCCGACCGGTGCACGGGCGGGCCACTGGCTGTCCTGCACGTCGCGGGCGCGCTGGCCGACGGGCCGGTCGAGGGGCGCCACCCCCACGGGGTTTTCGCCCGCCACGACCTGCCCGAACCGGACCAGGTGTACCCGCACGCCGCCCGGCTCGCCACGCGCGGCGACCTGGCCGGTGGCCTGTTCGCGTGCGCGCTCGCCGAGCGCCACGGCCCCCGCGCGGGCTGGCCGCAGGCGTGGCGGGACCTGCTGCGCGGGCTGCGCGCCCACACCGCGCCGGACGTCGCCTTCGTCGCGAGGACGATCCACACCGCCCAGGAATGAGATCGACCCACTGGTCGGTCACCACGCGACCGCCGCGATCCGCCCGGGGCCCTCGCTCAGACCTCCTCGAGCACCTCGCCCAAGCCTCGGACCAGCCTCCGATGCGCCTGGTCCGCCAGCAGGTGCCCGGCGCCGATGACCAGCGCGATGGGCCACTCCACCACCTCGAAGACGGCGAGCAGCCCGAGCCCGGCGTAATAGACCAGCTTCTCGGGCGGAGGCAACGTGACCACTCCGAGCATGGGCACCCGCACGTCCCTGCCAAGATGCTGCTCGATCTCATGCATCGCCGATTCCACCATGTCACGGCACCTTCGGCTCAGCATCGCCGTCACCAGGCCCTACCCGCCGCCGCGCCGTCGCATGCTCACGACAGAGTCAGAAGATCTTCACGTCCCGCGCCGCCCCGTTTTCACAATTATTGTGGATGTGAGACGGGGTTTGCCGTGCCGCACCCCAGTTTGGGGTAGTTGTGGATTGCTTTCGTGGGTTTCGCCGAGGACCACCTGATACCGCTGGTCGATGAAGGACTGGGCAACAGCGCCTACCTCCTCGACCTTGGCGATGGCCGCGCCCTGGTCGTCGATGCCAGTAGGGATCTGCGTGCCCTGCACGCCGCCGTGCGGCGGCGCGGCCTGGACGTCGCCTACGCGGCGGACACGCATCTGCACGCGGACTTCCTGTCCGGTGCCGTCCAGCTCGCCCACGACGCCGGCGCCACCGTGCTGGCCTCCGCCGCCGGACGGCGGTTCTTCGCCCACATCCCGCTCGCGGACGGTGACGAGGTCGACCTGGGCGGGCTTCGGCTGCGGGCCCTGGCCACGCCGGGCCACACCGACGAGCACCTGTCCTATCTGCTGCTGGACGGCGACCGCGAACTGGGCGTGTTCACCGGCGGCTCGCTGATCGTGAACTCCGCCGCCCGTACCGACCTGCTCGGCGCCGACCGGACCGAGGAACTCGCCCGCGCCCAGTACCGCTCCCTCCAGCGCCTGGCCGCCCTCCCCGACCGGGTCGCGGTGTGGCCCACCCACGGGGCGGGCTCGTTCTGCTCGGTCCCGCCCGGCACCGAGCGCACCACCACCGTCGGCGACCAGAAGAGGACCAACACGCTGCTCGCGGCGCCGGATGAGGACGCCTTCGTCCAGCGCCTTCTGGACGGCTTCGGCTCCTACCCCCCGTACTTCGACCGGCTCGCACAGGTCAACCGGCGCGGACCCGCCCTGCTCCCCGCCGTCGTGGAACCGGCGCCCCTGCCCGCGGCGGCCGTACGGGAACTGCTCGCCCAGGGCGCCCGGCTGGTCGACGTCCGCCCGGTGGAACAGTTCGCCGCCGGGCACATCACCGGGGCCGTCTCGATCCCGCTGCGCGAGGCGTTCGCGACCTGGCTGGGCTGGCTGCTCCCGCCGGACGTGCCGCTGGTGTTCCTCCTCGGCCCCGGCCAGGACGGCGTGGAGGCGGCGTGGCAGGCGGCGAAGATCGGCTACGACCGCCTCGCCGGTCACCTGCACGGCGGCATGGACGCCTGGCGGGCGGTCGGCGGGCCCGTACGCGTGCTGGAGCTGGTCACGGCCGACCGCATCGGCGACCGCCCCGTCCTCGACGTGCGGCAGGACGCCGAGTACGCGGCCGGGCACATCCCCCACACCCGGCACGCCGAACTCGGCACTCTGCCCCGGTCGTCCGAGGCGGCCCCGGCCGGGACCGTGGTGATGTGCGGGCACGGCGAGCGCGCCATGACCGCCGCCAGCATCCTGGCCCGCGGCGGCGCCGGCGACGTGGCCGTGCTGGTCGGCGGGCCCGCCGACTGGGTGCGGGCCACCGGCCGCCCCCTGGAGGAGGGCCGGTGACCACGCCGGCCACCACCGGCGCGACCGGCCACGGCGTCCGGCTCGGGCTGCGCGCCAACTTGGCGCAGTTCATCCTCCTGGTGGCGGTCAACGCCCTGGTCGGCGGCATGCTCGGCCAAGAACGCACCGTGCTGCCCCTGCTCGCACGCCAGGTCTTCCACCTGTCCGCCTACACTGCGGCTCTCACCTACATCGTGGCCTTCGGCGCCACCAAGGCGATCACCAACTTCTTCGCCGGCACCCTGTCGGACCGCTACGGCCGCAAGCCCGTCCTGGTCGCCGGGTGGTTGGTCGCCCTCCCGGTGCCGGTCCTGCTCATCTGGGGACCGGCCTGGGGCTGGATCGTGTTCGCCAACGTCCTGCTCGGCATCAACCAGGGTCTGACCTGGTCCACCACCGTCATCATGAAGATCGACCTGGTCGGGCGGCCCGCCGCGGGCTGGCGATGGGCTTCAACGAAGCCGCCGGCTACGTCGCCCTGGCCGCCACCGCCATGGCCACCGGCGCCATCGCCGCCCACGCCGGGCTACGGCCGGGCCCGTTCCTGCTCGGCGCCGCCTACGCCGCCCTGGGCCTGGGCCTGTCCACCCTGGCCGTCCGCGAGACCCGGGCCCACGCCCGCGCGGAAGCCGCCCGCCACCGCGCCCCGGCCGACGCCGACCACCACGGCAAGCTCACCACGGGTCAGGTCGCGTGGATCACCAGCGCCCGCGACAGGGCCCTGTCGGCGGCCAGCCAGGCCGGCATGGTCAACAACCTCAACGACGCCCTCGCCTGGGGCGTCTTCCCCCTGCTGTTCGCCGCCCACGGCCTGTCCGTCGCCGCGATCGGCGTGCTCGCCGCCCTCTACCCCGCGGTATGGGGCCTCGGGCAGCTGGTCACCGGCTGGTGGTCCGACCGGATCGGCCGCAAGCACCTGATCACCGCCGGCATGCTGATCCAGGCCGCCGCCATCGCCCTGGTGGCGGTCGGCACCGCCTTCCCCCTGTGGGCGGCGGCGCAGGTCCTGCTCGGCGCCGGCACCGCGCTGGTCTACCCCACGCTGCTCGCCGCCATCGGCGACGTCGCCCACCCCGCCTGGCGCGCCCGCGCCGTCGGCGTCTACCGCCTCTGGCGCGATGGCGGCTTCGCCATCGGCGCCCTGCTCGCCGGGGCCCTCGCCGACGCCTACGGCCTGACCACCGCCATCTGGGCCGTCGCCGCCCTCACCGCCGCCTCCGGACTGACCGTGGCGGCGCGCATGTACGAAACCCACCCGCGGCCCGCAGGACCGGATCAGTAGCCCCGTACCCGCGGCCAGTGCAGCTCGACGCCCGACCGGACGAGCCGGTCCTGGTAGTCGGCGAGCAGCTCGTCCTTCTTGCGGACGGCGTGCGGCGTCGCGGACGTGTCCAGGCAGAACGCCGCGAGGGTGCCCGCCGCCTCGCCGATGTTCCACTCGACGGGATGCAGGCGGTAGGCGCCGTTGCTGATGTGGGTGGTGCCGATGTTCTTGGCCGCCGCGAGGAGGTTGTCCATGCGCCGTGGGATCAGGGCGCCGAGCGGGATCTCGAACGGCGAGCAGCCCACGTCGATGTAGTTGTCGCCGCCGGTCGAGGGGTGCAGGTCGATCCGGTACATGCCGACGCCCACCGAGTCGCGGTAGCGGACGGCGCCCTCGTCGCCGCGTACGACGAGGGACAGGTCCTGCTCGGGGACGGTGTAGAGGGCGCGGATGCGGCGCGACTCCCGGATGTACGGCGCCTGGGCGAGGCCGTCGGTGCCTCCGGTGATGTCGCCGCGAAGGCGCAGGCCCGGGTATCCGGTGCCGCCGTCCGGCCGCGGCGCCTCGGTCTGCATCCAGTACAGCGCCGACCGCGACAGCTCGCGCGCGGCCTCCAGGTGCCGGTCGGCGTCCGGGACGTCGATGATCGAGCCGTCGAAGTAGTCGATCATCGGCCAGTTCACGAGCGTGATGTCGCTGGCGTAGGCGCCGTCCTCGAAGTTGCGCCGTGCGGCGATCCGGCGGAACGTCCACAGGTCCAGGTCACCGCCGAAGCGCCGCTGGTCGCCGAGGACGTCCATCGGGTCGCCGTCGGGGTTGGGGGTGAAGGACCGCTCGACCGGCTCCAGGGTGCGCGGCACCGGCGCCCGCCAGGACAGCAGGCGGTCGCCCCAGAACTCCGGCCGGTACTCCCGCCAGTAGTCGTAGGTCCTCGGCCGCTCGATCGTGTGGTCGCCGTCGACGTGGTCGAGGGCGAAGCACACCGAGATAGCCTGCATGTTCTGCGGCTGGGCCTCCGCCGGCGCGCTGGGCTCCCCGGTCTCGGCCCGCGACTCGAAGCCGGTGACGTACTCGGTGCCCGTCAGGGGCAGCAGCTCGCCGGTCTCGGTGGCGTCCAGCACGTACGGGGCGGAGACGGTCACCCGCGCGCCCGTGTCGCGGTGCGCCAGGGTCACGGCGGTCACGCGGTCGCCGTCGACGTCCGCCCCGGCCGGCCGGTAGGGCTGGAGGACGCGCAGCCGGCCCGAGCCGCGGTAGGGGGCGAGCATGGCCTCGATGACGGCGACCGCGACGCGGGGCTCGTGACAGAGCCGGCTCACCGAGCCCGCGCCGGGGTTCAGCTCGTCCCAGGCGCGAGCCCGCCCGGTGAGGGGGTAGTGGTCGCGGTAGTAGGCCCGGATGCCGTCGCGCAGCGCGCGGTAGCCGGCGGTGACGCCGAAGCGCTCGACCCAGGTGTGCTCGTCCGGCGGCACCGCCTGGCTGGTGAGCTGACCGCCCAGCCAGTCGTACTCCTCGGTCAGCACGACCGAGCGGCCCGCCTTCAGCAGCGCCAGCGCGGCGGCGACGCCGCCCAGTCCTCCGCCCACGACGAGGACATCGGTGTGAATCTCCATTTGGGGGAAAGCTCCTGTGAAGGGCCGCCCGCCTGCTCGGCGACGCGCGGGAACGGGGGAACGTCCGGTGCGCAAGGCGGCGACGTCATCGGATGGGGATGCGTAACGTCACCGCCAGCATACCTCGGACCGTCACCGTGGGTTGACCGGTGCCGCCGAACAGTGATCATCGCAGGTCGTGTTCGTCCGCCCATGCGGCGATGGCCGCGGAGATCGCCTCGGGCTGGTCCTCCTGGACGTGATGCCCGGCGATCCCATGCCGGGAGATCTCCAGGTTCGCGATGTTCGCGGCGGCCCAGTCGACGCTGTCCGGGCCGGTCATCGCGCCGGGACCGGGTTCGAAGGCGAGCAGGAGCTTGGGGACGTCGGCGCTGGTCGCCAGCCACTCGTCGTACCGCTCGACTCTGGCCACGATGTCGGCGGGCCGCCCGTCCAGCGGCATCGCCCGCGCCCACTGCAGCATCGGCCGGCGGCTCTCCGGCGTGGGATAGGGCCGGCGGTACTCCGCGAGGTCCTCTTCGGCGATGGAGCCTGCGACGCTCTTCGGCAGCAGTTGGTCGATGAAGGCGTTCTGCTCCAGGATCAGGGCCTCCCCCGCCCCCGGAGTCTTGATCGTCTCGAACAGCGCGCGGCCGTCCTCGGGGAACTCCGGTCCGTACATCGGCTTCAGGATCGTCTCGGCGAAGGCGATCCCGCGGACCCGGCCGGGATGACGGGCGGCCCAGTCGAAGGCGAGCGCGCCACCCCAGTCGTGTCCGATCAGCACGACACTGTCGAGGTCGAGGGCGTCGAACCACGCGTCCAGGTACCGGGCGTGATCGTCGAAGGTGTAGTCGATGTCCGGCTTGCCGGACTCGCCCATGCCGATCAGGTCCGGCGCCAGACGCCGGCCCGGGTCGCCGACCGCGGGCAGGATGTTCCGCCAGAGATACGACGACGTCGGGTTCCCGTGCAGGAACACCATCGGAACCCCTGATCCGATCTCCCGGTAGAAGATCGCTGAGTCGAGAACGTGCTGAGTGGGCATGGCAGGACCTCTCCGTCATCCGCTGCGACTCTCTCTGAGTCAGTTGACTAACTTACACGAAAACGGCGCGACCGGAAATACGGCATCGCACTGGTAGATGACGATCACCAGCTGTAATCTCTTGGGCTCACGAGAGCCCCCTGGGACCCCTCGCCGTCCGATCCGTGCCCGGCGGACGCGGGCGCGTCGATCGTTTCGCCGAGTCCCCGCCCCCTTTTTTCGAACAGGAGTCCGCGTGACCTCCGATTCCTTCGCCACCGGCCCCTCGTCGCCACCACCGGGCTGCCCGGCCCACTCCGGTCCCGCTCCGTTGTACGGACCGGAGTTCGCCGCCGACCCCGCGCGGACGTACTCCCAGTTGCGTCGGTACGGCGCCGTCGCCCCGGTCGAGCTCGCGCCCGGCGTGCCGGGCATGCTCGTCACCGGCTACGAGGCCGCGCTGGAGGTGCTGCGCGACCCGATCACGTTCCCGAAGGACCCCCGCCGCTGGCAGGCGACCGTCCCGCCCGACTGCCCGCTCCTGCCGATGATGGGCTACCGGCCGAACGCCCTGTTCACCGACGGCAGCGTCCACGCCCGCCTGCGGGCCGCGGTGACCGACAGCCTGGCGCGCGTCGACCCGAACCTCCTGCGGGGCTACGTCGAGAGCAGCGCCGAGCTTCTCATCGCGCGGTTCGCGCCGAACGGCGAGGCCGATCTGATCACCGAGTACGCCCGCGTCCTGCCGTTGTACGTGTTCCGCTCGCTGTTCGGCTGCCCGCCGGGGATCGGCGACCGCCTGGTGGAGGGCATGAGCGGGATCTTCGACGGTGTCGACCCGGAGAAGTCCAACGTGATCCTCGGCGAGGCCCTCATGGAACTGGTGGCCCTCAAACGCTCCCAGCCGGGCGCGGACGTCACCTCCTGGCTGATGGCCCATCCCACGCGGCTCACGGACGAGGAGATGCTGCACCAGCTCGTCACCCTCCTGGGAGGCGGCACCGAGCCCGAGCAGAACCTGATCGCCAACACGATGCTGCTTCTGCTGTCCGACGACCGTTTCGCCGGTGACCTGTCGGGCGGCAGCCTGCCCGTCGAGGACGCCCTCGACGAGGTGCTGTGGACGGACCCGCCCATCGCCAACTACGCGGCGACCTATCCCCGGCAGGACGCCGAGCTCGCCGGGATCAGGCTGCCCGCGGACCAGCCCGTCGTCATCAGCTTCGCCGCCGCGAACACCGACCCGTCGCTCATGACGGATCGCCGGGCCGGCAACCGGGCGCACCTGGCGTGGGGCGCCGGACCGCACACCTGCCCGGCGCAGAGCCAGGGACGCCTCATCGCCTCCATCGCGGTCGAGCGGCTTCTCGACGGCGTCCCCGACATGGAGCTCGCGGTTCCCGCCGACCGGCTGGAGTGGCGGCCGGGGATGTTCCACCGCGCGCTGACCGCGCTGCCGGTCCGCTTCCCGCCGACCTCGGTGTCGTCGCAGCCGAGCCCGGCCCCGGCGATGAGCCGGCCAGAAACGCCCGCCGCCTCGGCGCCGATACCGCCGGCCGGTGCACCGCCACAGGCCGCCGCGGCGGCCGCGGAACGCCCCGGCTGGTGGGGCTCCCTGGTCGGCTGGTGGCGTGGGCGATGACGCCTCAGGAGCCGCCGCCGGCGTCTCGCAGAGCCGTCCAGACCCGGGCGGGGGTGAGGGGCACCTCCCCGATGAAGGCTCCGAACTCGGCGAGAGCGTCGCTGACGGCGTTGGCGATCGCGGCCGGCGGCGCGATCGCCCCGCTCTCGCCCACCCCCTTCACGCCGTGGACCGTGTGCGGGGACGGCGTCTCGAGGTGATGAACGCGGATGCGCGGGACGTCCGACACGCCCGGGACGAGGTAGTCGGTCAGTGAGGTCGCCCGGGGCCGGCCGTCGCCGTCGTAGACCAGCTCCTCCAGGAGCGCGGTGCCGATGCCCTGGGCGACTCCGCCGACGATCTGATCGTCCACGATGAGGGGGTTGACGACCGTCCCGCAGTCCTCGGCGACCGCGTAGTCGAGGATCCGGACCAGCCCGGTGTCGATGTCCACCTCGACCACGGCGGCGTGCGTCGCGTAGGTGAAGGCGCCGGTCTGCACGTCCGGCCGGTAGTGGCAGGTGGCCTCCAGCCCCGGCTCGATCCCGGCCGGGACGCGTTCGGGGCGGAGGAGGAAGGTCCGGGCCAGCTCCCGCAAGGTGATCGACGCCCCGGAGCCGGCGATCCGGCCGTCGGCGAACCGGAGCTCGCCGGCCGGGCGGCCGAGCAGGGCCGCGGCGATCCGCCGTACCTTCGCCGCGAGCGTGGTCGCCGCGCCGTGCACGGCGCCGCCGGCCATGACGATGCTGCGCGAGGAGAACGTCCCGTCCCCGCGCGGGGTCAGGCCGGTGTCGCCCTGCACGACCGCGACGGCACCCGGATCGACGTCGAACACCTCCCCCACCACCTGGGCGAGACAGGTCTCCAGCCCCTGGCCCAGCTCCTTGATCCCGCAGGCCACGGTGAGCCTCCCGGTGGTGTCCAGGACGACGCGGGCGCTCTCCACCCCGAACGTGACCGGCATGCCCCGGCTGGTCCACTCCGCGACGCCGTGCGCCGTCTGCTCGGTGAACGCGGCGTACCCGATGCCGATCCGGGTGCGCGCCCGCGGGTCCGTGTGCCGCTGCCGGCGTCGCCAGGCGTCGTGCCCGATGAGCTTCGCCGCCTGGCGTACGGCCTCGGGGTAGTCACCGCTGTCGTAGACCTTGCCGGCCACCGAGGTGTAGGGCATCTGCTCCGGGCGCACCATGTTCCGGACGCGCAGGTCGTACGGCTCGGCGCCCAGGCGGCGTGCGAGCTCGTCGACGGTCCGCTCGATCGCGAAGCAGGCCACCGGGCGGCTGACTCCGCGGTACGGGCCCAACGGGGCCTTGTTCGTCGCGACCGTCGTGCTCGTGAACCGGTAGTCGCGGATCCGGTACGGGCCGGGGATCATCGCCGCGGCCATGGTCGCGTCCATCGACGCGGTCCAGGGCCAGATGGAGTAGGCGCCGGCGTCGGCGACGATGTCCGCCTCGACGGCGAGGATCGTGCCGCCCGCGGAGGCGTGGACCGTGACCCGTACGCGGTGGCCGTGTGCCTGGGTCGCGGCGACGAGGTGCTCCCTGCGACTCTCCACCCACCGGATCGGATGGCCGCACCGGAGCGCGGCGGCCGCGATCGCCAGCTCCTCCGGATACAGGGACACCTTGGCGCCGAAGCCCCCGCCGACGTCCGGCGCGATCACCCGGAGACGCCGGACCTCGAGCCGCTCGGCCAGAGCGTCGCGGAGGACGTGGGGGAACTGCGTGGCGGAGTAGACGACCAGCTGCTCCATGCCGGGGTCGTAGTGGGCGATGACGCCCCGGCACTCCAGGGGCGCGCAGGACTGCCGGGCGAGCCGGTACTCCCGCGTGATCGACAGGTCCGCCGCCCGCGCGGCGGCCTCCACGTCGCCGAAGGAACGCGCGAGGCGGACGTAGACGTTGTCGGGCCAGGACTCGTGCACGAGCGCCGGCCGCTCGGCGAGGGCCTGGTCGAGGCCGCTGACGGCCGGAAGAGGCTCGATCCGCACGTCGACGCGGTCGGCGAGGTCCGCCGCGGCCGCCCGGTCGTCGCCCAGGACCATCGCGATCGGCTCGCCGACGTAACGCACCACGTCCGTCGCCAGCGGCGGGTAGGCGGCCGCCCGGAAGCCCGGCAGGGCGGCGGTGGCCGCCACGGGACGCATCGCCGCGCCCAGGTCGCCGGCGGTCCAGCAGGCGCCGGACGGGGCGCCCGAGGGCGGCCGCACGTCGAGCAGCCGGCCGTGCGCCACGGGACTGCGCACGAAGACCGCGTCCCGCATGCCGGGCAACGCGATGTCCGCGAGAAAGCGGCCCTGGCCGCGCAGGTGGCGGGCGTCCTCGACGCGAAGGCGCGCGGCGCCGATGCCGTACCGGGACCGCGACGAGACGGACGGTCCCGCCGGGCGCGCATCGGTCATGGCGTCCTCCTCGGCCACCGGAGCGCACGGCCGGGCTGCGGGGACGCGTCCCACGTCGTTCGTCCCTGCGGACGCCGCAGTGGATCTCAGCTCACGCCTGGTAAATTGTACCGTACCGTGCGTGATCAACCGGATTGTGGACTTCGATCGATCGTGTGCCCATGACGTGCGCCGACTGGGGGCGCCAGACACGCCGCCATAAGGGCAATCTTCCGGCCGACGTGACGAGTTTCGTCGGACGCAGGGACCTGCTGGCCGAGGTCCGGCGTCTGCTGTCGCAGTCACGGCTGGTGACGCTCACCGGCGTCGGCGGGGTCGGCAAGACCCGGCTGGCGCTCCGGGTCGCGGCCGATCTCGATCGATCCTTCGCGGACGGCGCATGGCTGGTCCAGCTCGCGGGGCTGGAGGATCCCGAGCTCGTCGCCCTGACGGCCGCCGTCACGGTGGGCGCCTGTGACCACTCGACCCGGGAACCCCTCGCGAGTCTCACGCAGTACCTCGAGGACCGGCGGCTGCTCCTGGTCCTGGACAACTGCGAGCACCTCCACGCCACCTGCGCCTCGGTGGTCGACGTCCTCCTCCGGCACTGCCCGGACGTGCGGGTCCTCGCCACCAGCCGTCAGTCGCTCGGCATCGGCGGAGAGCACATCCTCATCGTGCCGCCGATGTCGGTCCCCCCACTCGATCACGAGCCGCGGGCGGCCGACCTCACCCAGAGCGAGGCCGTGGCGCTGTTCCTCGACCGCGCCGAAGCGGTGGTGGGCGGCTTCCGGGCCGAAACGGGATCGCACGTCACGGCGGCCCGGATCTGCCGGCGCCTGGACGGGATCCCCCTCGCGATCGAACTCGCGGCCGTACGGCTGCGCGCCCTGTCGGCCCAGCAGATCCTCGACCGGCTCACGAACCGGTTCGAGCTGCTGACGTCCGGCTACCGGACCGCGGTGCCGCGCCAGCAGACCCTGCGCGCGCTGATCGACTGGAGTCACGCGCTGTGCTCGGTGCCGGAGCAGGTGCTGTGGGCACGGCTGTCGGTGTTCGCCGAGCGCTTCGACATCGAGGCCGTCATGGCGGTGTGCGCCGACGAGGCGCTGCCGCCGCGAACGCTGCAGGATCTGCTGTCCTCCCTGGTCGACAAGTCGATCGTGCTGCGTGAGCCGCACGGGGATCAGGTGCGCTTCGTGCTGCTGGAGACGCTCCGCGAGTACGGGCAGGAACGCCTGGCCGAGTCCGGTGAGCTGCCGATGCTGCGGCGGCGGCACCGGGACTGGTACCAGCGGATCGCCGAGCGCTCCGAGCGGGAGTGGTTCGGTCCGGCACAGCTGGAATGGATGGCCCGCCTGCGGTCGGAGCTGCCCAACCTGCGCTCCGCGCTGAACTTCAGCCTCACCGATGAGGGCGAGGTGGCGGCGGGCCTGACCATCGCGGCCGCCCTGCGCTTCTACTGGGTCGGCGGTGGCCTGCTCCACGAAGGCCGGCACTGGCTCGGCCGCCTGCTCGCCGCCGACACGGCACCCGGCTCGACCCGGGTGAAAGGCCTCTACGTCGACGCCTACCTGGCCCTGCTGCTCAGCGACCGGGCCGCCGCGATCGACCGGATGCGCGAGGTCGACACGCTCATACGGGACTTCGGCGGCGATTCCCTCCCCGAGGCCGATGCCGGCTATATCGCGCAGGTCCTCGGCCTGGTGGCGCTGTTCGGCGGCGACTCCACCGGCGCGGCGCCGCTCTGCGAGCAGGCGGTCGCCCATCACGAGGTCGCCGGGGACGCCGCCGGGGTGATCCACGACAAGATCGAGCTGGGCCAGGCCCTGTCCCTGCTGGACCAGCACGACCGCGCCCGGGAGCTGTACGAGGAGTGCCTGGCCGAATGCGTCGCCTGCGGCGAGCGCTGGCTCCGGTGCCTGGCCCTGTACGCTCTCGCGATCGCGCTGTCGCGTCAGGGTGAGCATCGGCGCGCCGTCGCCGCCGCGCACGAGAGCGTCCTGCTCAAACGGCCGTTCAACGACGCCGTCGTCAGCGGCCTGGCCGTCGAGGTGATGGCCTGGAGCACCGTCGCGGACGGCCGGGCCGAGCGCGGCGCGTGCCTGCTGGGCGCGGCGGAGGCGATCCTGCGGGCGATCGGGGCGCGACTGTCGACGTTCGGGCACCTCGTCGTGGGGCACGAGAAGACGGTGGCGATGGCGCGCCGCGCGCTGGGGGACGCCGCCTACGAGACCGCCTTCCGCGAGGGCGCGGAGCGCACGATGGAGGAGGCGCTCGACTACGCGCTGGAGGCCACGGCCGACCGGCACGGCGCTCAGGACCGCGCTCGCCCCGACGACGTACCGCCGTCCAGCCCTCCGCCCGGCGGGGACACCGTGCCCGTGCCCGCCGCCACCGTCGGCGCCCTGACCCGGCGCGAGTGGCAGATCGCCGAACTCGTCGCCGCCGGCCTGCGCAATCGTGACATCGCCGCGGAACTGGTGATCGCCGTCCGTACGGCAGAGGGCCATATCCAGAACATCCTGAAGAAGCTGGGCTTCACCTCGCGCTCCCAGATCGCCGCCTGGGTCACGGCGCGGCGCGAGCATGCCGCCGACCGTCCAGGCGACGAGACGCCACGATGACCTGAAACGTTTTCGGTGGCGTAAGATTTTGCTCCGGGCCTGTCAACGTCTTTCGCGAGCGAACACTTCGGCGGCTACCGAAAAGGGTTTCTCTTTGGCACCTCAGCGACCACGAGCGGTCACGATCACGGATGTCGCGGCCCGGGCCGGGGTGTCCATCGCGACGGCCTCGAAGGCGATCAACGGCCGGGCGCAGGTCCGCGCCGAGACCCGGGAGCGCGTGCTCCAGGCCGCCGAGGAGCTGGGGTTCCGGCCCAACGCGATCGCCCGCAGCCTCCTGTCGGGTCAGAGCCGGATGGTGGGACTGCTGACGAGCGACAGTGTCGGGCGATTCGGCATCCCGGTGCTGTTCGGCGCCGAGGACGCGTTCGGGGTCGGAGAGATGGCCGTTCTGCTCTGCGACGCCCGCGGCGACTCCATCCGCGAGCAGCATCACCTGCGCACGCTGCTGAGTCACCGGGTCGACGGGCTCATCGTCGTCGGCCAGAGCACCGACCCGCGTCCCTCGCTCAGCCGGGGCCTGCCCGTCCCCGTCGTCTACGCCTACGCCCCGTCCGAGGACCCCGGCGACGTCTCGTTCGTGCCGGACGACGTCGGCGGCGCGCGGCTCGCCGTCGAGCACCTGCTGTCCCTGGGACGCCGCCGGATCGCCCACATCACGGGGCCGGTCAACTACCAGGCCGCCCGCGACCGGGCCGCCGGCGTGCGCGCGGCCCTGGAGGACGCCGGGCTGACGCTCTGCGGCCAGGCGTGGCACGGCGTGTGGTCCCAGCGGTGGGGTCGGCAGGCCGCGGAGATGGTGTTCCGGACCGACCCGGAGCCCGACGCCGTGGTGTGCGGCAACGACCAGATCGCCGCCGGTTTCATCGACGCGGCCCGCGAGCGCGGCCGTCGCGTGCCCGACGACGTGGCGGTCGTCGGCTACGACAACTGGGAGGTCCTGTCCGCCGAGACCAGGCCCCCGCTGACCACCGTCGACATGAACCTGGAGAGTCTCGGCCGCACGGCGGCGCAGCAGCTGTTCGCCGCGATCGACGGCGGCGCCACCCCGGGCGTCCACCGGATGCCGTGCCGTCTGGTCATCCGCGACTCCACCGCGCCGGCCCCGGCCTGACCCGCGATCCCGCCAGGGCGCGGATTGCCGCCGATCGCCAACGACCGTCGCGTACCGCCTCGTTCGAGCGCATCCCGCTCCACCGGCAGGGCACCGCTTGGGAAGTGGCGAACGCCGTGGCCTTTCTGCTGTCCGACCGCGCGTCCTACATCACCGGGCAGAGTCTGGTCGTGGACGGCGGCATGAACGCCGTCTGACCGCTCCCCGGTCCCGGCGCGGGCGGCGCGTGCTCACCCGGAGGCGGCCGTGTCCTCCCGGGCGGGCTACGCGCCGCCCGCTTACCCGCCTCGATGATCGCGTCGTGCGATCAGTCGCCGTCGGTGGGCAGGAGGGTGCCGAGCGGGCCCAGGTCGAGGTTGAGGTCGGACATCGTGAGGTCGAACCGGTCGCACAGCTCCTCCATGGCCTCCTCCAGACGCATCAGCGTGACGCCGATCTCCTCGACCTGCTCGTCGGACAGGTCGCCCTGGTCGACCCGCCGGAGGCACTGGCGTTCGACCAACTGCCGTACGAGTTCGACGACGGTGAGGACCAGCTGGGCCAGGTCGCGCTGGACGGTCTCGGAGTCGGCCTCGATGCGCCGCCCTCCGCTGCGGACCGGGGTGCCCACCGGGTGGACGGCGTCCGGGTCGAGCGGACGGGCGTGGACGGGATCGTTCGCGGGCGGACGGGCGTTGATGGGGTCGTTCGCGGGCGGACGGGCGTTGATGGGATCGTTCACCGCGCCGCCCTCCGGCTTTCGGGGTCTCGCGGGGCGATGACGTCGTCCCCGCCGACCGAGCCGATCAGCACCCGCAGCGAGATCCGGACGAGGTCGACGTCGGCGATGGACAGGACCAGGTCGCCGCTGATGACGACACCGCCGGCCAGCAGGCGGTCGAGCAGGTCGACGAGCGCCACGCGCTGGGCGGGAACGCCGCTCCGCGCGGCCGGAGGGTACCCGGTGGAGCGGTCTACGCCGCTTCGTGCGGTCGGCGGGGACCCGGTGGAACGGTCGACCGTCACGCGGTCCCTCCCGCGCCGGGCTCGGAGATCGTGAAGGAGTACGGCGCCCACGGCCCGGTGAGCTGCACCTCCAGCTCCGGCTCGCGAAGGGCGGCGACCGTGGCGGCGAACTCCTCGCCTCGATCGTCGTCGACGAGGTACGCGCCGTTCAGCACCATCCAGTCGTCACGGCCGGACAGCTGGGGGTCCTGAGCCCGGTGGTGGCGGCGCGCCACCGCGATCCCGGCCAGGGCCGCGTCGATCCGCTCGGCGCGGGAGGCCGCCTTCCGCCACGCCTCCTCGCGAGTGCGCAGGTCCGTCCGGCGGCGCTTGAGGTACGCGGTGCCGGGCCGCCCGGTGGCCTGCTCCGAAGGTCCGGGCGTCCGCACGTCGCCGGATGGGGCGTGCCCGGCCGGTCGCGTAGATCTTTACGCCCCACTCCCGGCGGCCGGTCACCCGGGCGAGCACGTCGGTGAACTCCTCGGCGCGTTCGCGCAGCAGACGGCGTATCTGCTCGTCGTCGCGGTAGACGGTGACGAGCCGGACGGGAGCGACCGGGCCCACCGCCGCGGCCGCCTCCACGACCTGGTGGTGGGCGCGGGCGGTCGCCTCCAGCCACGCCAGGTCCTCCAGGTTGCGTTTCAGGCCCTCCTCGCCGAACTGCTCGAGCGGCACGCTCCCGGCGTACGCGACGAGCCCCGCCTCCGTGATCGTCCGCACCGGCGCGCCGAGCAGCCCCGTCAGACCCGACGGCAGGGCCGCCCTGGTGTCCGGGGCGATGGCGTACAGGTACGTTCCGGACTCAGTCACGACGGCGCTCCGGATCGGTACGGCGGCGCTCCGGGTCCGGGCGGCCGGACGACTCCTCGTACGGGGCCTCGACGGCTCGCCGCCCGCCCCGGCCCTCCTCCAGGCCGGCGCCTCTCCGCGTGCCCCGGCCTTCTTCCAGGTCGGCGACCCGCTCCCGCAGCCGGCGGTTCTCCTCCTCCAGGCCGTGCCGGTCGCCCGTCAGCCACGGGTCGTGCTCCCACCAGTCGATGCCCAGCTCCCGCGCCGTCTCCACCGACACGATCAGCAGCCGCAGCTTGATGGTGAGCAGCTCGATGTCGAGGAGGTTCACCTGGATGTCGCCGGCGATCACGATGCCCTTGTCCAGGACGCGCTCGAGGATGTCGCCGAGGTTGGCGGGCTCGCGCCCGCCCCCCTGCCCCGCCCCGTACGGCGTGACGTAGCCACCGCGCGGCTCGCCCGGGGTCATGACGCCTCACTGCGGCCGCGCGGGTACCGCTGGATCCGGCGGTACGACGTCAGGTCGCCGCCGTCGTCGATCTCGACCTCGTAGAGGGCGAGCGTGTCCGAAGAGGAGGGGATGCGGCGCGCCTCGAGCAGTTCCACGCCGGCCACCCAGCCGTCCTCCGCCGGGCGTACGGAGGTCACGCCCTCCGCGCTCTTGCCGGTGAGCGCGGTGATCTCCCGCAGCGCGGCCTTCGCCGCCTCCGCCGCGGGCAAGCGTGAGGCGGCGCGGCGACGCCTCGGCCGCGCCTCCGGCTCGTCCTCCTCGTAGGCGTCCTCGTACTCGGCCGCGTAGTCCTCGTCGGACTCGTCGAGCCGCCGCCCGTGCGCGCGTTCCGGCCGGTCTCTGCGGCTGGCGGACACGGTTTCTCCCTTCCGGCGAGGCGGCCGGACCCCTTATGGGGCGCCGGTGGCCTGGCCGCCGATCAGACGGCCGAGGATCTCCTGCTGCGCCTCGGCCTCTTCCTCCTCCGAGATGAGGCCGGCCTGGCGTTGCCGCTCGAGCTCCTCGAGCTGGGCGCGGATCGCCATCGGGCTCGTGAGCTCCTGCTCGACCTGCTGCTGGATCACCTCGCCCAGCTTGATCACGCCTTTCACCGGGAGGACCGGCAACGTGAGGATCGACGAGATCAGCCCCACCGGATCACCCTCCCGGCCTCGGCGTGATGACGAAGTCGTACGGCGCCATCGGGCCGAGCAGGCGGAGGCTCACGCGGCCCCGCCACTCTCGGGCGAGCTCCTCCACGGCCTTCTCGAACCGCTGCCGCTGCGAGGTCTCGACGAGGAAGGCGGCCTGGACGGCGTCCTCGCGGTGCGTCGGCTCGCGCAGGACGTTCGCCGCCGTGTGGCCGGACAGCGCCTGGACGGCCTGCCGGGTGTCCGCATCGCGCTTGGCGGAGATCGCCTGGTTGATGACCTCGCCCAGGCGGATCCGGGCGTCGCGGGTGAGCTCTTCGGGCCGGTCGCGGATCTCCTCGCGGAGGCGGGCGGCCTCGGGGACCTGCGCCAGGATCTCGCGGAGCACGGCGCGCTCCTCGTAACGGCCCTTCAGGACGTACTCGACGCGCCCTTCCATCGCGTTCAAGGCGGCCAGGAACTGGTCGTGGTTGGCGGCCAGCAGCTCGTCCTCGACGGCTTCGCGGCTCGTCAGCACCGCACCGAAACGCAGCGGCAGCACCGGGACCTCCACGGCCGCCTCGTCCAGCAGCCGCTGGTGCGCGGTGAGGTCTTCCGGCCGGCCGATCGGGGATCCGGTCCGGATCTCGCTCACGAGGGCGGCGATCCGCCCGTGGCGGACCAGGCCGACGTCGCTGTCCCGCAGGCCGTGCGCGTCGGGGCTCACCTCGACGTCTCCGGGCAGGATGCCGTACACGTAGCAGCCGACGGCGCGCTCCTCCTGCGCGTCCTGGGTCTGCTCGGGTGCTGCCATCTCAGTCCCCCTCCAGCCGACGGTGCCGCCGTACGGCCCGCTCGGCGTCGTCGGCGCCCACGAACTCACGGAGCTTCTCGCCGACGCCCTCGATGGCGCCCCGGGTCTTGTGCTTGGCGCCGCCCTCCTGGATGTCCTTCATCAGTCCGGGGATCCCCTGCTCCTCGGTCTGGGTCAGGTCCAGGCGGCCGGCCGCCTCGGCGAACTGCAGGTAGGTCTCGACGCTGGCCACCACGATGCGCGCGTCGATGGTCAGCACCTCGATGCCGACCAGCGAAACCCGGACGTACGCGTCGATGACCAGGCCCTTGTCCAGGATCGTGTCGATGACGTCGGCCAGGCCGCCTCCCGAAGGCCGCCCCATGCCCCCGCCCGCCGGCTGTACTGCCGTGGTCATGGTCCCCCCAATGTGTCCTCGGTCAGCCTCGGCGCTCGCGGCGTGCCGAGCGTTCAGGCCGGTCCCCGCGCCCGGTCTCGCCCCGCCGCCCGGAACTCACGGCCTCGCGGCTCCGGAACTCCTCGCCGGGCTCTTCGTCCTCGTAGTCGTACTCGTACTCGGACTCCTCCTCCGCGTACCGTTCCCCGCGTCCGCGCCGCCCCGCGCGTTCCGGCTCTTTCGCGCGCTCGCGTTCCGCCGGCCCTCGGCCTCCTGCTCTTCGCGCAGCGCGGTCTCGTGGTCCTTGACGACCTGGCCGTCGTGGATCTCCCCGCGCCAGCCCTCGATCTCGTCCGGGCGCAGGATCGCCTGGGTCATGGCGTGCCGCTGGAAGTGCTTGAACTCCAGGCGCGCACGGCGTCCCTGGGCGCGCCACAGGTTGCCGGTGTACTCGAAGAACCCCTTCGGGTGGTACTCCAGCACGAGCGCGATGCGGGTCAGGTCCGGCCCGATCTCGCTGAACGTCACCGCGCCGTCCACGTAGCCCTTGGGGCCCTTGGACCGCCAGACGATCCGCCGGTCGGGGACCTGCTCGATGATGGTCGACTCCCAGTCGCGGTGCGACCAGAGGATATGGGCCTTCCAGCGGACCTTCTCGTCGGACTCCTGGTGGACGTCCTCGACCTTCTTGGTGAACGAGGGGAAGTCCTCGAACCGGGTCCACTGGTCGTAGGCCAGCCGAAGTGGCACGCCGACGTCGAGCGTCTCGACGATGTTGGTGACCTTGAGCTTCTTGCCCTTGCCGCCCTTGCCGCCGCGTGCCTTCTGTTCGATCTTGGTCTTGGTGTACGCCTTCAGCGCGTTGAAGCCTGGGGCGAGCCGGTCCTTCAGCGACCCGCCCTCGCCTCCTCCGGCCAGGGCGGACAGCAGGCGACCGCCGCCACCCTTGGTCACCGCGGACAGCAGGCCGCCGCCCTTGCCCTTGGTCGCCGCGGACAGCAGACCACCGCCGGCGCCTCCCGTCAGCGCCGACAGCAGGCCGCCCTCACCGTGCTCGGAGTAGTCGCCGAGCCGGTCCGCGGCGCCTTCGACCCGGGCGATGAGGCGGAGCAGGGCTCGCGTGCCCATGGCGGTGATCAGACCCTGTACCTCGTTGAGCAGCCGGTCGGTGGGCAGGCCCTTGAGCAGTTCGCCGCCGGGGAGGCGTTCGGTGGCCTCCTCCAGCGGTCGGGTCGCCGAGCGTGCCGCCTTCCTGGCCGAGCGTGTCGCCTCCGTCACGGGACTCACCTCCGTGTCCGCCGGACGGGCGACCCGCCGAACCGGCCGGCCCGCCGTGGCCGCTCGCTCTCCTCGTCGGGCGCGTCCCCGGCATCCGCACCGCGCCGTGCGGCCCGCGGCCGCTCGACTTCCTCATCCTCGTCCGGGGCGACGTCCTTCCGGGAGGCACGGGGCCGGCCGCGGCCGGCGGGAGGCCGGCGCCTCGGGCGTTCCTCGCGCTCTTCGTCGTAGTCGTCCTCGTAGGCCTCCCGGCCCTCGTACTCCTCATCGGCCTCCCGCGCGCCACCGGGCGGCCGGAGCAGAGAGTCGGTCCGCCGCTGGAGGCGGTCGCTCAGCGCGTCGATCTGGCTGCTCGCCGCCGTGACGGCGGCCGCCTTGCCGGCCTCGACGAGGCGCCCGCGAACGGTCTCGGTCAGGACCTTGACCTCGGGAGAGGCGCTGAGCAGCTTGGTGCCCTGCTTGACCAGGCCGGCCGGGTTCTTGGCGATACGGCCGGACGCCCCGGCCGCCGCGAGCGTCAACGCGAGCTTCATCTTGCGTCTGCGCCCCATCAGATAGCCCGCGCCGACGGCCAGGGCGATCCGCAGTCCGTCCTTCATGATCGTCCCCCTTAGCGCCGTCGCCAGGGCGGGCACCGTGCCCCGCACCGCCCTGGACCCATCTCGACCTCGGCCATCCCCCGATGCCGGAAACGTCGAAATTAGGCGCACATACGATGAATTCGTCCCCGCCTTAACACGCTTCGCCTTACCCGCAGGGTCGCCCCCAAAACACGCTGCGCAAGCGGCCGGACACGACCGTCCGTCACCCCGCCGGTTCGAGCCTGACGATCACGGACTTGGACGTCGGGGTGTTGCTGACGTCGGCCGTGCTGTCCAGGGGGACCAGGACGTTCGTCTCCGGGAAGTAGGCCGCCGCGCAGCCGCGCGCGGTCGGATACCCGATGACGCGGAAGGCAGGCGCCCGGCGCTCCACGCCGTCGGCCCACTCGCCGACCAGGTCGACGAGGGCACCGTCGGCGATCCCGAGCGCCTCCAGGTCGGCCGGGTTGACGAACACCACCCGGCGTCCGGCCCGTACGCCCCGGTAGCGATCGTCCAGGCCGTAGACGGTCGTGTTGTACTGGTCGTGGCTCCGGACGGTCTGCAGCAGCAGCCGCCCCTCCGGCACCCGCAGCACCTCCAGGGGATTGACCGTGATCCGGGCCTTCCCGGTGGCGGTCGGGAAGCGCCGCTCGTCGCGCGGGGCGTGCGGCAGCGTGAACCCGCCCGGCCGCCGGACGCGGGCGTTGTAGTCGGCGAAGCCCGGGACGACCCGGGAGATGTGGTCGCGGATCCGGTCGTAGTCGTCCTCCAGCGCCGCCCAGTCGACCCCCGCGCCGGGCAGGGCCGCCCGGGCCAGGCGGCACACGATCGCGACCTCCGACAGCAGCTCCGGGGAGGCGGGCCGCAGCCGGCCCCGCGAGGCGTGCACCATCCCCATCGAGTCCTCGACCGACACGACCTGCGGGCCGCTCGCCCGTACGTCCAGCTCCGTACGGCCGAGCGTCGGCAGGATCAGCGCCTGCTCCCCCGCGACGGCATGCGAGCGGTTGAGCTTGGTGGACACCTGGACGGTGAGCCGGCAGGTCCGCATCGCCGCCTCGGTCACCGCCGAGTCCGGGGCCGCCCGGACGAAGTTGCCGCCCATGCCGAAGAAGACCTTGATCCGGCCCTCCCGCATCGCGCGGATCGCCGCGACCGTGTCCACGCCGTGCTCGCGCGGCGGCTCGAACCCGAACTCGGCGCCCAGCGCGTCCAGGAACGCCGGGGCCGGCTTCTCGTAGATGCCCATCGTCCGGTCGCCCTGGACGTTCGAATGCCCGCGCACCGGGCACACCCCCGCGCCGGGCCGGCCGACGTTGCCGCGCAGCAGCAGGAAGTTCACGACCTCGCGGATGGTCGGCACGGAGTTCTTGTGCTGGGTCAGCCCCATCGCCCAGCAGACGACGATCCGCTCGGCCCGCAGCACCTCGGCGAGCGCCTCGTCGATCTGCTCCCGCGACAGCCCGGTCGCCTCCAGGACCTGTTCCCAGTCGAGCGCGCGCAGGTGGGCGGCCAGCTCGTCGAACCCGTCGGTGTGGGCGGCCAGGAACTCGTGGTCGACGGCGTCCTTGTCCAGCAGCAGGCGGTTCAGGGCCTGGAACAGCGCCAGGTCGCCGTTCACCCGGATCTGCAGGAACAGGTCGGCCAGCGGCGTTCCCTTCCCCACCAGCCCGGACGCCTTCTGCGGGTTCTTGAACCGGATCAGCCCGGCCTCCGGCAGCGGGTTGACCGCCACGATCCGTGCCCCGGCCTTCTTGGCCCGTTCCAGCGCGGACAGCATGCGCGGGTGGTTGGTCCCCGGATTCTGCCCGACCACGAAGATCAGGTCGGTGGTGTGCAGGTCCTCCAGCAGCACCGACCCCTTGCCGACGCCGAGCGTCTCGGTCAGCGCCGAACCCGACGACTCGTGGCACATGTTCGAGCAGTCCGGCAGGTTGTTCGTGCCGAACGTCCGGACGAAGAGCTGGTAGGCGAACGCCGCCTCGTTGGACGTACGGCCCGAGGTGTAGAAGACGGCCTCGTCCGGGGACGACAGCGCGGTCAGCTCGGCCGCCACCAGCGCGAACGCCTCGTCCCACGAGACGGGCTCGTAGTGGTCGCTGCCGGCCCGCTTCAGCATGGGCTCGGTGAGCCGGCCCTGTTTGCCCAGCCAGTGGTCGCTCCGCTCAGCCAGCTCCGTCACCGGGTGGGCGGCGAAGAACTCCCGCGTCACCCGGCGGGTCGTGGCCTCCTCCGCGACGGCCTTGGCACCGTTCTCGCAGAACTCCGCGACGTGCCGGTGGTCGCCCTCCGGCCAGGCGCAGCCGGGACAGTCGAACCCGTCCTTCTGGTTCACGCGGAGCAGAGTGAGGGCCGTGCGGCGCGGCCCCATCTCCCGCAGCGCCTCACCCAGGCCGACACGGACGCCCGGAAGACCGGCCGCGGCGCGCTCCGGCGGAGTGACCTCCATCCCCGCGTCGTCGGCATCGTCGGTAGCGGGCCTGCGCGATGGCATCGCTGTTCTCCTGTTCCCGGGTTCGGCGCCCGTCCGGGTCAAGGATGACATCTCCGAGGCCCGGATCGCCGTCCCGGGCCTCGTCATGTTCCCCGAGCTCATGACGTTGGACACTTACCCGGCCGCGCTGGTCGTGATGGCGTTGGGGTCCTTCCTGCCCTACCTGGTGTTCAAGCGACGAAAGTGGCTGTGAGCGCCGTGAACCGTCACCGCAGGGTGACGGGGAGGGCGCGGAGCCCGCGGTTGCGGAAGGAGTCGCGCCACTCCAGATCCTTCTCGGCGACGGCGAGCGCGAGCTGCGGGAACCGGTGCAGCAGCGCGGCGATGCCCGCCTCGACCTCCATGCGCGCCAGCGACGCGCCCAGGCAGTAGTGCGGGCCGTGCCCGAAGCCGAGGTGCGGATTGTCGGTGCGGCCCGGGTCGAGCCGCTCCGGATCGGGGAACCGGTCCGGGTCGTGGTGGGCGGACACCAGGGAGAGCATGACCGTCTCCCCCGCCGGAATCGTCACCCCGCCGATCTCCACGTCCGTCACCGGGAACCGCCGGATCGCGAGCTGTGGCGGCGGGTCGAACCGCAGCAGCTCGTCCACTACGGCCGGGGTGAGCTCCGCGCGCGCCCTGGTCAGCGCCTCCGGGCGGGTCAACAGAGCGACGAGACCGTTGCCCAGCAGGTGCATGGTGTTCTCGTAGCCGGCGAACAGGACCAGGAACGCCGCGGAGGTCAGCTCGTCCTCGCTGAGCCGGTCCTCCTCGTCGCGGAGCTGGATCAGCGCGCTGAGCATGTCCTCACCCGGCGTCGCCCGCTTGGCCGCGATGAGGCCGAGAATGAAGCGGTACAACGAGCCCAGCGAGTCGCGCGCCTGCTGCGGGGTCTCGGGCGCGAGCAGGCCATCGGTCCAGGAGCGGAAGTCCGGCCGGTCCGCCGCGTCGACGCCGAGGAGCTCGCAGATCACGACGATCGGCAACGGCGCGCAGTACGCGGCGAGGAGGTCGACCTCGTCGCGTCCGTCGAGCGCGTCCAGCAGTTCTTCTGCGACGTCCCGTACGCGGGGCCGGAGCCGCTCGATCCGGCGCGGCGTGAGCCCCTTCGCCACGATCCGGCGCAGCCGCGTGTGGGCCGGCGCGTCCATGTTCAGCAGGTTCGCGTCCAGGGCGGGCGGCAGCGAGAACCCCTTGTATCCGCCGCTGGAATGAGCCTTGTCCAACGACAGCCGCGGGTCGGCCAGCGCCTTGCGGACGTCCTCGTACCGGGTGACCAGCCAGACCTCGGTTCCGTCCGGGGCCAGGGCGCGATGCACCGGTCCCTGCTCGCGCAGGCGGGCGTACGTGGCGCGTGGATCCGTGACGAACTCACTGTCGATCTTCATCGGCTGCACTGCCCTGAATGTACCGGGCACCGAATGCGTCCGCTCATCCACAACCTTCGTAACGCCGGCGACCGGAAGCGGGCCCGCGCCGGTCTGCTCTGGCCGAGGACGGGCTGACGACCGGCGAGCGCGATCAGTCGACCCTCCTCAGAAGTCTTCTTGGAGCGGGCCCGGACCGACGCGGCCGCCGATCTTCTGGAAAAGGCCGCACAAGTTGGCAGCTGAGATTCCTCCGTCACGTGAGCCACCGAATTCACAGACCAGTGGTCGCTCGACATGAGCGATGCCAGCCGATCTTGAACGCCGACAAATGTCCGCCAACAAAGATGCGATGAAATCGCGGCCGATCCGAGCCTCATCTGTGATCGAGGCGGCAAGGAAGGCTGCTGACCTTGATCGTCGATCATTATCGCCAGGTCATCGTCGACGGATTAGCTCCAGCGCGCCCTGGGTCGGAGTCTTGCCGACGTAGCTCCTTTACCTTACATTTAGCGTGCGGGCCTTGAGGGGATAAAAAGGCTTGCGGCGAAACCGGTGGGAGGGCGCATGAGCTGGTATCTTGCCGTACTCAGGAATTATGCAGGTTTCGACGGGCGAGCACGCCGTACGGAATACTGGATGTTCGTCCTCTTCAACGTCATCATCACCGTGGTGCTTGATTTGATCGGTACGGCGGTGAGGCTGGTCGGTATCCTCGGCTTCGTTTACGGACTCGCGGTGCTTATCCCGTCGCTCGCGGTGGGCGTCCGTCGGCTGCACGACACCGGGCGGACCGGATGGTGGTTGCTGATCGGCCTCATCCCCATCATCGGGACCATCATCCTCATCGTCTTCATGGCCACCCCCGGCGACCGCGGAGACAACGCCTACGGTCCAGACCCGAAGCTGGAGCCGCAGCCGACGGCCTGATTCGTGCGCGCCATGAAACCCGCGGGTGCGGGTCGATCTCCTAGGCGCGAGCTCGGCAGATCCGGTCCGCACACCGCACGTCCGCACGGTTATCGAGGCATGGCCGCATGGCCCGCGATCAGGTCATCGAGGAACTTATCGACTTGCGTGACCAGGCCCTCTCATGCCTGGCGGCCCAACATGAAGAGATCCTCCGGCTTCGCCCCAAACGAGCAGGAATCACGGGTGCGCCGCCTCCCGGCGCGAAGTTCTGGGATCGGGCCATGCAGCTGACCTCGGCGCCCGCACGGACTCCCATCGGCGGATCCGAGGGTGTTGGACCTGTCCTACGAAGATCGCGATGAGATCTTACGCAAGGGCATCAACTCACGTCAGGCGAACGGGCAAGGGGACAGATAATGCGACACGGCACCCGCGACGATCTCCTCGGCAGACTGGCCGCGGAGGTCGGATCCGCCACGACCACGCACCCGCTAAGGGTCGCCATCGACGGGCCGCCCGCCGCGGGCAAGACCACGCTGGCCGACGAACTCGCCGTCGTCCTCCGCGCACAGGGCCGCGACGTCATCCGCGCGACGATCGATGACTTCCTGTTCCCCCGCGCCCAGCGCTATCGACGCGGCCAGTACTCGGCCGAAGGCTGCTACTTCGACGCCCACGACCACGACGCGATGCGCCGGGTGCTACTCGACCCGCTGGGCCCGAACGGAGATCGAAGGTTCCAGACAGCGGTCTACGACCGGGAAACGGACACCACACTGTCCCTCCCGATCACCACGGCCCCCGCGGACGCTGTGCTGCTCTTCGACGGTGTCTTCCTCCTGCGCCCAGAGCTGCTCGACCGGTGGGACCTGAGCATCTTCATGGCCGTCACGTTCGATCGGACGTTGGATCGCGCCCAGGACCGAGGCACAGCACTGGCCGGACTCACCGCCGACACAACCGAGATCGAGCGGTCCTGGCGCGACCGCTACATCCCCTCCCAACAGCTCTACTTCGCCCAGGACCGCCCGACCGACCACGCCGACATCATCGTGAACAACGACGAGCTCCAGCGGCCCGCCTGGGAAGTCAGAACGCACCGATCGGTACACAAGATTTGACAGGGATCAGCCGTCGGCCGAACCGACGCCGACGCCGCGCCGCCTATTCGGTGAATGCGGTGAAGGAGAGTGCCTTGTCGAATCGACCGGCGGCGAGGTCGTCGTGGCGGATCATGAAACGCCCGCAGTAGACGTCGTCCGGCTCGAACTGGGCAAGCGGCACCCACTCGCGCATCACCCGAAGAGCCTCCTCCTCCAGGCGCAGATCCCACTCGTCCGGCGGGATGACGAGTTCGCCGGCCTTTTCGCGTGCCTCAAAAATGTCCTCCGCCATCCTGGTCTCCGGGGTGGTGTACATGTAGGCGGTGGAAAGCTCGCCGATGCCCATGGAGTACCCGCCGAGGCGGAAGGCGGCGCCGTTGCTTTCCGGCCAGAGCTCTCCGGCCAGAGCGCAGAGTTCCTTTATGTGTGGCAGGTTGCGAGCCAGGTGCTCCTGGTTGTCGGACCGCGAACCCTCGTCCTCATCGTCGTCCTCGAACCAGCTGGGCAGTTCCGCGTTGACCGTGGCGAAGAGGTCGTACTCCCGGCCGACGAAGTCGAGCGTCATATTGCAGAACATCTCCTCGTCGTGGTCGGGCTCCTCCGCTGTTGCGGTGTTGGTGCCGGCCGGCACATACACAACCCGCGCGAACTCCTGCTCGTCGGCGATGGAACAGGTGTCGTCGGCCCACTCGTGGTGCAAGAAGAAGAGCAGCGAGCCGTCCGCCGGCAGGGCGAGGCCGTCGACTCTGGGAAGCGCCGCGCAGTCGAAGGAGGCGACGAACGGCAGCGGCCCGTACTCGGAGGACGGCCACCCCATGCCCACCGGCAGCCGGGGCAACCCGCCGCTTCGCCCGACCGGAACGCCGTTGCGGCGCTCACTTGTCCAGATCGCGAATCGCAGGAACTCGGCAAACTTGCTGACCTCATCCTCCGGGATGCCCCGTTCGATCGCCGCGCGATGGAATTGCCGGTGATAGTCCATGGCGGGCATGATGCCAGATCAAGACAAATGGCGGACCGCGGAACTCACCCCCGCCGGGAACGTCTCGCGTTCCGCCCCGATCTCCATTAAGGATGGAACTCGGCAGGCGCACTCTCATGCCGCTGATCGGTGCTGACCGTGATTTGTGGCCCGGTGGTCAAAAGTCGATGAGCTCGACGGTTACGAGTGGCCGCGCACATCGGCTTCGGTGGCCGGCCGTCAGCGCGACGTGCCCGCCCCGCGTACGCCCAGCGCGTGGCGGGCGTAGCCGCGTACGTCCGCGTCGCCGTCGTCCAGGGCTCTCCGCAGTGCCTCGGCGGCGTCCGGGTCGGCGGCCCACCGGCCGAGTGAGATCACCGCCGCCTTGCGGACGTCGAGGTGCGGGTCTGCCAGGGCCTTGACCAGCGGGCCGATCGCGACCGCGCCGTCCGCGCCGGCCAGGCCGCGTGCCGCTCCGGTCCGCACCTGCCAGGCCGGATCGCCGAGCGCGGCCGTGGCGTCGGCGTCCAGGGGCGGCGGGCAGCCGATCGGCGCGAACGCCTCGAGAGCCGCGGCCCGAACCAGCGGGTCGGGATCGGCGCCGAGTTCGCGCAGGGTGCCGGCCGACGTCGGAGAGCCGATCGCGCCCAGCCCGTGGGCGACGGCCACCCGTACCTCGCGGGACGGGTCGGCGGCGGCGCGCGCGACGGCCTCGGCGGCGTCCAGGGACACGAGTCCCCGGACGGCCTGCAGACGTACCCGTTGATCCTCGTCGGCGAGCGCTCCGGCGAAGGCATCCCGGTCGGCGAGGCGGAGCGCGCGCAGCACGTCGAGGACGGCGGCGCGGGCGATCGGGTCGCGGGCGGTGAGTCGCCGGGTGAGGCACGCGCGTACCTCTTCGGTGGCGGGCAGCACCTCGACCAGTTCCCGCAGTCCGGTGGCGGCGGCGCGGCGGACCGACGGCTGGTCGTCGTCCAGGCGCTCGGCGAGCGCTCCGGCCACGCCGTCCGGCACCACCTCGGTGAGGGCCGTCACGACCGCCCGCCGTACCTTCGGGTCGGGGTCCATCAGGTAGGGCCGGAGCCGGTCGAGCTCGGGCCGTTCCTCGACCAGTTCGAGGAGCTCCAGGATGCGCGGCGAGCGTCCGTTGCCCCCGCCGCCGAGGCGGGTGGCGGTGTCCTCCTCCGGGCCCACGGGCCGGTACGTGCCGCCCACCGGGCCGAGGACGACCGGCTCGGGGTCCGCCTCGGGCACGGTGAACTCCTCGACCGGCACGATGTACGGTGCGACGGGCCGCTTCAGGAACTCCATGGACCCGTCGGCCGCGCGGCGCAGGTTGAGATGGCAGAACCACGAGGAGTCGTCGCGTTCGGGCAGGTCGGCGCGGTCGTGGTACAGCCCCCACCGGCTCTCGGTGCGGGCCAGGGAGGACCGCGCGGCCATCTCGGCGCAGTCGCGGATGAAGGTCACCTCGACGCAGCGCATCAGCTCGTGCGGGGTTCGGGCGCCCATCTCGGCGATCTCCCGCTCCATACGGGTGAACGTCTCGATCGCGATCTCCAGCTTGGCCGCGGTCTTCGACGGGGCGACGTAGTCGTTGACGAAGCGGCGCATCTTGTACTCCACCTGCTCCTGCGGCGGGCCGTCGGGGTTGCGCAGCGGCCGGTAGATCAGCTCGTGCGCGGCGGCGATCTGATCCTCGGGCAGGCCGCCGTGTGTCACGTGGGCGGCTGCGTGCGCGCCCGCCAGGTCGCCGAAGACGAAGGCGCCGATCATGTAGTTGTGCGGCACGCAGGCGAGGTCGCCGGCCGCGTACAGGCCCGGCACGGTGGTCGCGGCGTTCTCGTCGACCCACACGCCCGAGGACGAGTGCCCTCCGCACAGACCGATCTCGGAGATGTGCATCTCCACGTCGTGGGTGCGATAGTCGTGGCCACGACCGGCGTGAAACGTGCCGCGCGTCGGCCGCTCGGTGGTGTGCAGGATGCCCTTGAGGGTGTCGATCGTCTCGCCCGGCAGATGGGTCAGCTTCAGGTAGATCGGCCCGCGCGCCGAGTCGATCTCCCGCTTGACCTCGGCCATCATCTGCCCGGACCAGTAGTCGCAGTCGACGAAGCGCTCCCCCGCGGCGTTGACCTGGTAGCCGCCGAAGGGATTGGCGACGTACGCGCAGGCGGGCCCGTTGTAGTCCTTGATCAGCGGGTTGATCTGGAAGCACTCGATGCCGCTGAGCTCGGCGCCGGCGTGGTAGGCCATCGCGTGGCCGTCGCCGGCGTTCGTCGGGTTCTCGTACGTGCCGTACAGGTAGCCGCTGGCGGGCAGGCCGAGCCGTCCGGCCGCGCCGGTCGCCAGGATGACCGCGCCGGCCGAGACGACAGTGAACTCCCCGGTGCGGGTGTCGAACCCGGCGACGCCGACCGCCCGGCCGCTTTCAGTGAGGACGCGCACGGGCATGACGCGGTTCTCGATGCGGATCCGCTCGCGCATCGACCGCTGCCGCAGCACCCGGTAGAGCGCCTTCTTGACGTCTTTGCCCTCGGGCATCGGCAGGACGTAGCTGCCGGAGCGGTGCACCCGGCGGACGTTGTACTCGCCGTGCTCGTCCTTCTCGAACTTCACGCCGTAGCGTTCGAGCCGTTGGACCATCGCGAAGCCGCGCGTGGCGGTCTGGTGGATCGTGCGCTGGTTCACGATGCCGTCGTTGGCGCGGGTGATCTCGGCGACGTAGTCCTCGGGTTCGGCGCGGCCCGGGATGACCGCGTTGTTGACGCCGTCCATGCCCATCGCCAGCGCGCCGGAGTGCCGGACGTGCGCCTTCTCCAGCAGGAGTACGGAGGCCCCGTGTTCGGCCGCGGTGATCGCGGCCATCGTCCCGGCGGTCCCGCCGCCGACGACCACCACGTCGGCGCGGAGTTCCTGCCGCGTGCTCGGCGGGGGGACGTCCATCAGCCGCTCTCCTCTCCGGCCGCTCCGGCGGGCACGCCGGCGCGGGTACCGAGTGCCGCGAGGATCCGGGTCCGCTCCTCCTCGCGTAGGGGTGAATCGGGTCGCCGGGGATCGGAGACGTCGATCTCCACCTCGATCCCGGCCGGGCCGAGGACCGCGACCCGGTCGCCGAGCAGGAGCGCCTCCTCGACGTCGTGGGTGACGAAGACGACCGTGGTGGGGGCGGCCTGCCACACGCCGACGAGCAGGCGCTGCATCACCGCGCGGGTCTGGGCGTCCAGGGCGCCGAACGGCTCGTCCATCAGGACGGCGCGGGGCGCGCCGGCCAGCGTGCGGGCGAGCTGGACCCGCTGGCGCATGCCGCCGGACAGTTCGCGCGGCAGCCGGTCCCCCGTTTCGCCGAGGCCCACCCGGTGCAGCCACTCCTCGGCCCGCGTTCTCCGCTCCCGCCGGGGCACGCCGCGTACGGAGAGGGGCAGTTCGACATTGCGGCGGACCGATCGCCACGGCAGCAGAGCGTCGTCCTGGAAGATCAGCGCCCGGTCGGAGGACGGCCCGGCGATCGGCGCGCCGTCGGCCAGGAGGCGGCCCGCGGAGGCCGGCAGCAGGCCGGCGAACGCGCGGAGCAGGGTCGACTTGCCGCAGCCGGACGGCCCGACGACGACCAGGATCTCCCCCGCCCGTACCCGCAGGTCGAGTCCGGCGATGACGGGCGAGCCGGGGTAGCCGAGCGCGACCTCCTCGGCGCGCAGCTCGAGGGCGCTCACGACCGCCTCGTCCGTACGCGTCTCCAGCACGCTCATGACCACTCCTCCGCACGCGATTCCAGTACGGTCATGGCCGCTCCGCCACACGCGACGCTCATGACCGGCTCCTCGCCTCGGCGGGGAGCCAGCGTGTGGCCCGGCGGCCGACCAGCTCGACGGCGCCCGAGGTGAGCTTGCCGAGCAGGCCGATCGTGAGCATGCCGATGATGACCCCGGGATAGTCGACGATCGTGTACGCCTGCCAGGTCCGGTAGCCGATGCCGTAGTCGCCGGAGATCATCTCGGCGGAGATCACGCAGATCCAGGCCACGCCCATGCCGATCGACAGCCCGCCGAACACCCCCGGCAGGGCCCCGGGGAGCACGACGCTCCACAGCACGCGCCACCGTCCGGCGCCCATGGTCCGGACCGCGTCCTCCCACACGGTCGGCAGGGCCCGTACGGCGTGCCGGGTGCTGACGAGGATGGGGAAGAACGCCGCGGCGAAGGTGATGAACACGACCCCCTGCTCGTTCTTCGGGAAGACCAGGATGGCGACGGGCACCATCGCGATCGCCGGGATCGGGCGGACCAGCTCGAAGAGAGGCTGCAGGAGGTCCTCGGCGAGCCGCGACCGTGCCACCAGGACGCCCACCGTGATCCCCAGCGCTGCGGCCAGCGTGAAGCCGGTCAGGATCCGGACCAGGCTCTGCGCCACGTCGAGGTAGTACTGGCCGCCGCCGAGGTGATCGGCGAACTGCCGGGCGACCTCGAGGGGGCCGGGCAGCCGGTCGAACCGCACCCCCACCCGCAGGTTCGCCGCCGTGACCGCCTGCCAGACCAGGAGGGCGGCGAGCACGGACGCCGCGCGCAGCGCCACCCGCCGGAGGCGCGGTGCCGCAGGCGGCGCGAGTGACGGCGTCGTCTCCCGCGCGGGCCGCGCCCGCACGCGCGCGTCCCGGGTGATCAGGCCGCTCATGCCGCGCTCACCGCCTCCGCGTACGAGACGGTCTTCGCGCCGGCGTGCCCGGCGAGGTAGGCGCGCGCCTGTTCCGGAGTGGTGAACGGGATGAGCCGCCGATCCTTCGCGGCCGCGGGGTCCAGCACCCAGACCATCTTGTCGGCGAACCACCGGGTCCCGGTCGCCGCGCCGGGCACGTACGCGGCGCGGACCGTCCGGCCTACGCGCTGGAACGCCCGGATCCCGCGGAGCAGGCAGACGGGGTCGGCCGCCGGATGCGTGGTCTCTTCGCCGTTCAGCCAGATCTCGCCCGCGGTCGCGGGGTCCTTGACGGGCACGTGGCAGGCGGCGTCCGTCCCGGTGATGGCGGCCGGATTCGCGGTGGACGCCGCATCCGCGGCGTAGGAGCCGCCGTACACCTGCCGCAGGTAGGTGTCGTCGATGAACTTCGTGGGGTCGAGCGGTTTCTGCAGCACGCCGATCGACTTCAGGAACGGCACGTCGTGCTCGAAGGCCGCTCGCAGCGGGGCTTTGATCGTCAGGTCGAAGGTCGCCACTCCCCCGGCGCCGTTGTACAGGTAGACCACCTCCGGGGGCAGGCCGGTCGCCCGCGCGACCGTCTCCGCCGCCTTGACCGGGGCGGCGTGCAGGGAGCGGGTCGCGTCGATCTGCGCCTGGAGGAAGGCCTTCAGCACGTCCGGCCGCGCACCGGCGAAGCTCTTGCGCACCACGACCCCGTGGAAGGTGGGGACGTCGAGCGAGCCGCCGTCGTAGAGCAGCCGCGCCTGCCCCTTCTGGACCAGGAGGCCGGGCCAGGCGACGAACTGGGCCAGCGCCTTCACGCTGCCGGACTGCAGCGCCGACGTGCCGACCGGCGGCTGCTGGTTCTCGATCCGGACGTCGTGGGCGGCGTCGAGACCGTACTTCCGCATCGCCTGGACGAGCGTCCCGTGCCCCGCGGATCCGACGCTGGCGGAGACGGCCTGCCCCTTGAGGTCCCGCAGCGTCCGGGCGCTCGACCCCGGTGCGACGACGACGCCGTTCAGCGCTCCCTTGAGGTTGTACCCGGTGACGGACACCATCTCGGTGAGGGCGTCACCGCCCTGGGCCTGGGAGCGGGATCCGTTGATCAGCAGCGGATAGTCGCCCATGGAGCCGATGTCGATCTTCCCGGCGATCATCTGCGCGGTGATCGGCGCTCCGGTGTCGTAGTCCTGCCAGACGACCGTGTACTTCTTGCCGGTCCGCCGGCCGAGCGCGGCGAGCCGGGACTCGAACGAGCCGAGTGAGCGCAGCAGCGTGCCGGCCGTGACGGTGTTGATGGTCTTGGACTGGTAGCCGACGACGACGCGGATGCTCCCCTCGGCGGCGTTGCCGGCCACGGTGCAGCCGGCGACGATCGGGATCAGGGCCGTGAGCAGGACGGACGTTCTCGTTTTTCGCATCTCGTTCTCGCGCTCCGCAGCGTCAGCGCAGCAGGTAGGGGATGTTCACGGTCACGGCGCCGGTGGGGCATCGATCCGCGCACGGGCCGCAGTACCAGCACTCGTCGACGTGCATGTACGCCTTGCCGGTCTCCGGGTGGATTGCCAGGGCGTCCAGCGGGCACACGTCGACGCAGAGCGTGCACCCGGCGATGCACAGGGACTCGTCGACGGTCACGGGCACGTCGGCACGGTGGTTGACAAGAGGCATGATGGGACTCCGAAGGCCGTACCAGCGGTGAAGGGTGATCGCGGCGCAGGTGCTCTCAGGGCGCGGGCACGGACGCTGCAAGGGCGGCGAGGTGATCCGCCGGCGCGTCCCGCCCTGCTCTCAGCGGCTACACAGGGCTCCGGCCTGACGGCGCAGGTCGACGTGGAGACGGCGGACGAGCCGTACGCCGCGGCGTACGGCCGCCGGCCCCCTCATGCTCCGGCCTCCTCGGCCGGATCCCGCCGTGCCGTGCCGCGCATGGCCAGGCGGTCGCCGCGGAAGCGGATGTACTCCAGGTCCACCGGCCGTCCGTCGGCCAGGTGGGTCAGGCGCTCGACCATCAGCAGCGCCGCGTTCGGGGCCGCCTCCAGGACGGCCGCCGAGTGCTGGTCGGCGTTGACCGCCTCGACGGTCAGGTCGGCGGTGCCCAGGCGCGTCCCGGTGAGCCGCTCGATGAGCACGAAGACGTCGTTGTGGGCGAGGTCCTCGCGCAGCAGCGGCTCTCCCACGTCGCGCACCAGGTAGGTCAGATCGAGGGAGAGCGGGCTGCCGGCCAGGCGGCGGAGCCGTTCGATGTAGACGACGGGCTCGCCGTCGGGCAGGCGCAGCCGTGCGGTGATGGCCGGCGGTGCGGTGATCAGCCCGGTCGCCCGGAGCTCGTTGGTGACCTCACCGTGGGAGTGGAGGGTCTCGGCCAGCCCGAGCAGGTGGTCGAGGCCGTGGGCGTACTTCCGGCCCACGACGACGGTGCCGACGCCGGGCAGTCGCTCGACCAGTCCTTCCGCGCGCAGCAGGTCGAGCGCGTCGCGCACGGTGTTCCGCGAGGTGCCGAACTCCCGGACGAGCTCGGCCTCCCCCGGCAGAACGCCGACGTGCAGCCGGCGGCGCAGCATGTCGGCAACCTGGCGGGCGCGGTCGGCGCGCCGACGACGCGCGTCGGTCAGCGACAGCACCGGGACTTCCGTTCTGGACACGGACAAAACCCTACAAAATCCATCGGGAATTGGGAATAACGTGGGAGTCACGCCACCTGAATCCAGCCACAAACCCGCATCTACCAGGGCAGACGCGCTCACGACCATGAATTCCGCCACCCGGCGGCTCAGCCCTTCATGCCCGACAGGACGATCCCGCGGGTGAAGTGCCGCTGGAAGGACAGGAAGAAGACGATCGTCGGCAGCGACGCCAGCAGGGCCCCGGCCATGATCGCGCCCTCGCTCTGCGCGCCGACGTAGTAGGAGTTCATCCGGGCCAGCGCGACCGGGACGTTCGCCATCCGGTCGCTCTGCACGATGATCAGCGGCCACAGGAAGTTGTTCCACTCCGCCAGCACGATGAGGATCGACATGGCGGCGAGGGCCGGCCGGAGCAACGGCAGCACGATCCGCCACCAGATCCGCCACTCCCCCGCGCCGTCGACGCGGGCGGCCTGGATCAGCTCGTCGGGGATCGCGTGCAGGTACTGCACGAGGAAGAACACGACGAACGCCTTGGCCAGCGCGGGCACGATGTACCCCTGGTAGGTGTCGAGCCAGCCGAGATTACGGACGATCACGTAGTTCGGCACCAGCGTCGTCTGCCATGGCACCATCATCGACGCGACGATCACGAGGAAGATCACCCGCCGGCCGCGGATCCGGTGCTTGGCGATGACGTACGCGGCCAGCGAGCAGATCAGGAGCGAGCCGACCGTGATCGTCGTCGTGATGAGCAGGCTGTTGATCAGGAAGCGCCAGAACCCGAGCGACACCTGCGGGAAGCGCTGGAACAACCCGTTGGTGTGCGCGGCCGAGGTCCGTTGGGGCGTCCAGGCCGGGTCGTAGAAGGAGTCGAACGTCGGATGCTCCGGCACGAAGGAGGGCGGCTGGCGGGTCACCTCGGAGAACGGCTTGAAGACGGTGATCAGCATCCAGTAGAACGGCATGATCATCGTCAGCGCGAGCAGGTAGAAGGGCAGCCGCAGCAGCGTTCCCCGGACGTCCCGGCGACGGCCGGTGGCTCCCGTGGCGGTCATCGGATCTCCTCCAGTGCCCGGCCGGCACGCAGGTTGACCAGACTGATCCCGAAGATGACGGCGAACAGCACCCAGGCGATCGCCGAGGCGTAGCCGAGCTGAAAGTGGGTGAACCCCATGTCGTACAGGTACGGCACGATCATCAGCGCCGAGTCCAGGACGCCGCCGATGGTGTTGGCCTGCGTCCGGTAGACGATGTAGACCGCCTCGAACACCTGGAAGGCGCCGATCAGCGAGGTCACGACGACATACGTCGTCACCGGGCGCAGCAGCGGAAGGGTGATCCGGCGGAACTGCTGCCAGGTGGACGCCCCGTCGATCCGGGCGGCCTCGTAGTACTCCTCCGGGATGGCGTTCAGGCCGGCCACGAAGATGACCATCCCGTAGCCCATGCCGCCCCAGACCGCCATCAGCACGAGGATCGGCACGCTCAGGCCGGGGGTCGCCAGCCACTGGACCGGCCCATGGCCGAACCAGCCGATGACCGTGTTGGCCAGCCCGAAGTCGTTCGGATCGAAGATCCACTTCCAGATCAGCATGATCGCGATCGTGGAGGTGACCGACGGCAGAAAGAAGATCGTCCGCATCACGCGGTCCCGCCAGGCCGAACCCCGGAAGGCCAGCGCGATTCCCAGCGACAGCACCGTCGTGAGCACCACCGTCGCCACGACGTACAGCGCGGTGTTGGACAGGGCGTGGCGGAACCGGTCGTCGTGCAGCATCCGGCGGAAGTTCCCGAGCCCGGTGAACCGCGGGGCGTTGATCCCGTCGAAGTCGGTCAGGCTGAGGTAGAGCGAGTTGGCCAGCGGCCACAGCAGGAACGCGACGAACAGGGCGGCGAACGGCAGCAGCATCACGTACGACACGGCGCCACGCCGCACGCGCGTCCGGCGTCCCTCAGCCGCGTACGGCCTCACCCGTCCCGTGGTGCCGGCGACGCCGCGCGTCATCCCGCGTTCCGCTGCATCACCTGTGCGCTGCGTTGTAGCGACGTCCCCGCGTCGGTCTTACCGAGGATGGCCGCCTGTAGCTGCTTGCCCACCTCCGGCGCGCTCTCGTCCCAGCCCGGGCAGCCGGGCGCGGCGACGCCGGTCTTGAACGAGTCGGCGATGGCCGTGCGCTCGCCGGGGGTCAGGTCCACCTTGTCCAGCCGGTCGGGCCGGGGCGGAAGGTAGGGCACTCCGCGGCCCTTGGCGATGCCGGCCATCGTCTCGATCGCCTGGTCGGTGTAGAGGAACTTGATGAAGTCGACCGACTGGGCGACGTGCTTACTGGACGACATCACGCCGATCGAGCGCCCGCCGATGAACGCCGTCGGGTTCACCGGGCCCACCGGGATCGTCGTCACCGCCCACCGGCCCTTCAGCTTCGGCTTGGAAGCGGTGATCGTGTTGCCGATCCAGTTCCCGGCGTACGTCATCGCGGTCCCGGTCTCCAGGGCGTTCTCGCCGCTGATGTTCGCGGTCGGCGCGCCGTACGTCCGGTAGAGGCCGACGTAGAAGTCCAGGGCCCGGCGCGCCTGCGGCGTGTCCAGCGCGGGCTTGCAGTCCGGGGTGTAGAAGGAGCCGCCCGCCTGGTAGAGGAAGTTGAAGTAGCCGATCCAGTCGAGGTTGCCCCAGTCGATGCTGAACGGCCGCGCGACCCCGGCCGCCTTGAGCTTGCCGATGTCGGCGGTCAGCTCCTCCCAGGTCTTCGGCGGCGCGGCCACGTTCGCCTTCTTCAGCAGGTCGGTGCGGTAGTAGAGGAGCTCGGTGGACATGTCGAGCGGGACGCCGTAGATGGTGCCGTCGGGAGAGACGGCCGACTTCCACTGGGCCGGATGCGCCTGCGCCTTGAGCGGGTCGATCTCGTACTTGCGCAGGTCGACCATGCCGCCTCTGCGGCCGAACTGGATGCCCCACGTCATGCCGCCGGAGATGATGTCCGGTCCGTTGCGGGCGGTCACCGCGGCGAGGATCTTGGCGTACGCGTCGTCCCAGGTCAGGGTCTGGACCTTGATCGTCACCCGGGGGTGCGACCGGTGGTAGAGGTCGGCCGCTCCCTGGAAGATGGCGGTGTCGTCGTCGCCTCCGGTCGACCAGTAGGTGAGCGTGGCCGGGGCGTTCTGGTCGGCCTGCTTCTGACCGGACGTGCCACTGGTCGCGCAGCCCGCGCCGAGGGCGGCGAGCAGGGCGGCGCAGGCGGCCAGGGTCCTTCGCATACCATCTCCGATCACCGGAATCCGCCCGCGACGGGTCGGACCAATCGCGGGCGGAGGGCTTCGCGGGGCTGCGAAAAGCACAACAATCAGCCGATCAAGCCGCAATGGCCTTTCATCCGCTTTCACGGGATTCGCACGGCGTAACACGGCTCTCATCACGCCCCGCCTTCGGACGGGACAGGCCCTCACATCGGTGCCGGCGCTACGGCGTGAGCGTCCCGACGCAGCGCGCAACGGCCGGAACCGGCCGTGGGCCGTCCGCGCGCGGTGTCACGGATGGCGCGTGCGGCGTTGATCAGGCCGACGTGGCTGAACGCCTGGGGGAAGTTCCCGATGGGCTCACCGGTGGCGGAGTCGACCTCTTCGGCGAGGAGGCCGACGTCGTTGGCGAAGGAGGTGGCCGTCCGGAACGCCTGCTCGGCGGGTGCGCGTCGGCCGGTGAGGGCCAGCGCGTGGGAGAGCCAGAAGGTGCACAGGAGGAAGGCACCCTCGTCTCCGGCGATCCCGTCGGCGGCGTCGTAACGGCGTACCAGACCTCGCGTGTCGGTCAGGCGGGTGGCGACGGCCGCGACCGTGGCGCGGACGCGAGGGTCGTCGCCGGGCAGGAAGCCGACGATGGGGATGGTCAGCGCGGACGCGTCGAGGTCGGTGTCGCCGAACGCCCGGGTGAACGTGCCGGTCTCCGCGTTCCAGCCCTCCGTCAGGATCGCGGCGCGGATCTGGGCGCGGGTGCGCTTCCAATCGTCGACGCGGCCGGTGGCGCCGAGGGCGGGCGCCAGGGCGATGGCGCGGTCGAGCGCCACCCAGCACATGAGTTTCGAGTGCAGGAAGTGGCGGCTCGGCCCGCGGATCTCCCAGATGCCCTGGTCCGGTTCCCGCCAGCGGCGGGCCGCCGCGTCGGCCGCGCCGAGCAGGAAGGCGCGCGTGACGGCGTCGAGGCGGTGCTCGGTGGCGTGACCGGAGAGCCGGTGGGCCGCGTCGAGCATCTCGCCGTAGACATCCAGCTGGCGCTGGCGCCACGCGTCGTTGCCGACGCGCACGGGCGCGCTGTCGCGCCAGCCGGTCAGGTGGGGCAGCGACCGCTCGGTCAGATCGCACTCGCCGCCGATGCCGTACATGATCTGCAGGTCCACGCCCCGGTCGAGCTGGGTGGCCGCGGTGCGGGCGAGGAAGGCGAAGAACGCCTCCTGCTCACTGTCGCACGAGGAGACGGTGGTGAGGGCCTGGACGGTGAGGCTGGCGTCGCGGATCCAGGTGTAGCGGTAGTCCCAGTTGCGTTCTCCGCCGATGCGTTCGGGCAGGGAGGTGGTGGCCGCGGCGATGATCGCGCCCGTGGGGGCGAAGGTCAGCGCCCGCAGCACTCGTCCGCTGTGTCCCACCTCGTTCTGCCAGGGCCCGTGGTAGTCGGCGTGCAGCCGGGACCAGGAGCGCCAGCCGGCGATGGTGTCCATGATGCGGCGGTGGACGGCGCGCGGGCTCCAGCACTCCGGTTCCGCCTCCCAGCAGGGACGGGCGTGCAGGGCCATGCCGAGGCGTTCACCGGCGCGGAGCGTGACCGTGCCGTGCGCGATCGAGCCGCTCACCCGAAGGTCGATCGGCGTCGACAGCGTGAGCACCTGGGCACCGCCGCGGGCGACCAGCGCGCCGGGGCGGGATTCCAGCAGCGGATGGACGAGCCCGAACTCGGGACGGGGAGCGTAGGTCACCTCGAGGGCGACGCGTCCCTGGACGCAGATGGCCTCGCGCAGGAGGACACCCGGCGAGGAGACGCCCAGGCGGTGCCCGCGCTCGCGGTCGCCCAGGGCGAGGGCGTCCACGAGCACGAGCGTGCCACCTCGGGTGTGGAAGGTCGTCTCCAGGACGAGGGTGTCTTCCAGGTACCTGCGGGTGACCCGCGCGGGACCGCGAGGACGAATGGACCAGTGGCCGGCGTCCTCGTCCAGCAGCCTGGCGAAGGTCGCCGGGCTGTGGAAGCGGGGAGAGCACAGCCAGTCCACCGAGCCGTCCGACGTGACCAGCGCGGCCGAGCGGCAGTCCGACAACAGGCCGTGATCATTGATCGGCCGGGTGCTCACGCCGTACCTCCTCGGTCGCGGCCGCAGCGCACACGTTGCCGTTGCGGACGAGGCCGCGCAGGCTGCGGTCTCGGTACGGCGTCGGTCGGCCGGTGCGGCGGGACGACGCCGCCGTCCGGCAGGAGCTCTCCCGTGTCGTCGAAGACGATGACGCCGTTGCACAGCAGGCTCCATCCCTGCTCGGGATGGGAGGCGACGGTGTGCGCGGCGTCCCGGTCGACGGCGTCGGCCGGTGGGCAGTGCGGTCGATGGCGACACATGGCATACCTCCGGAAACCGGGCCACGGACGCGAATCCGCAGCGTCAAGGTGATCTGTCGAGTACGTGCCGCGGGGCTCTGGCAGTGGCGGCCAGGTCGGGCGGCGAACGCCCTCGAAAGGAGATAGACGCGGAGGTTACGGCCGGTGTTCGGAGATCACGGTGTAACCCCCGGTCCTATCTGTGGTCGAAGGTCCGCGAACAGCGGATACGCGACGACGTCCGCCCCGGCGGAACGGATGGGACGACAGATGAACCTGTACACATACTTCGCGCGCGGGCGACGCGGGGCCGCGGTGCTCGTGGCCATCGGCGGGCTGGCCCTGCAGGCCGCCTGCGGCTGGGGGCCGGCGTCCGGAGGCGCTCAGCCCGCCCCGCAGCCGAAAGCGCCCGGCAATTCGATGCCCGGGATGAAGATGGGCTCCGGCGCCGCACCACACGGCGCACCGGTCGCCGCGAACGCGGTGTCGATCAAGAGCTTCGCGTTCGGGCCCGCGTCGGTGTCCGTCAAGGTCGGCACCACGGTGACCTGGACGAATCAGGACGAGGAGCCGCACACGGTGACGGCCGACGGCGGCGCGTTCCGCTCCCCGACACTGGGATCCGGGAAGACGTTCCGGTTCACGTTCACCAAGCCCGGCAGCTACCCGTACTCCTGCACGATCCACCCGTTCATGCGCGGGACGGTGGTGGTGCAGAAATGAACGCGCCGAACATTCCACCGCCCGAAGACCAGAACGACCCGGCCGGCATGACCCGACGTCAGCTGCTCAGGCACAGCGCGTGGTTCGGTGGCGCGGTCGTCCTCGCGGTCGCCGCCGGTGAGGTGGTCAGCCGCGTCGCCGATTCGAGCGACGCCCTGCCCTCGAACGCCACCGTACGGTTCGCGCAGATCAGCGACAGCCACATCGGCTTCCACGGACCGGCGAACACCGACGTCACCGACTCGTTCTCCGACGCGCTGCACCGGATCGACGCGCTGGAGCACCGGCCGGACTTCGTCATCCACACCGGGGACCTGACCCACCTGGCCACACCGGGCCAGTTCGACCAGGTCAAGCAGATGATGACCGGGCTGAAGACGGGGCATGTCTTCACTGTGCCGGGCGAACACGACTCCATCGACGACGCGGGCCAGAAGTACCGCCGGACCTTCGGCGCCGGTGCCCGCGGGGACGGCTGGTACAGCTTCGACGTGCGGGGCGTGCACTTCATCGCGCTGGTGAACACGCTGCACATGAGCAAGCTCGGCCATCTCGGCACCGAGCAGCTCGACTTCATTCGCAAGGACGTGGCCGGCCTGTCGAGCGACACGCCGATCGTCGTGTTCAGCCACATCCCGATGTTCGCGCTGTACCCGAACTGGGGCTGGGGAACCGACGACTCGGTACAGGCGCTGAGCCTCCTGCGCCGCTTCGCGTCCGTGACCTGCCTCAACGGCCACATCCACCAGTTGTTCACCAAGACCGAGGGCAACGTCACCTTCCACAGCGCCACGACCACGGCCTACCCGCTGCCCCGTCCCGGGCACGGTCCGGCACCCGCTCCGGTGACCCTGCCGGCCGGAAAACTGCGGCACGCCCTCGGCATCCGCGAGGTCGGCTACGTACGAGGCCGGCACGCCCTGGCGGTCCGCGACGAGAGGCTCGGCTGAGGCTCCGGCCGTACCGCCATGTGAAGATGGTGAAGGGGGCTGGTGATGGACCGCTGGATCCCGGGTCGACGCGAGCGCCCGGGGCCGGATGCCGAGTCTCCTTCCGAGCCCCGGATGCCGCTCCGTCTGGTGGAGGGTGATGCCTATACCGGCTGGGAGGCCATCTACCTGGACAATGTGCATCGCATCTACCGGTTGATGTTCTCCAAGGTCGGCAACCGGCCGGACGCGGAAGACCTCACCGCCGAGGTCTTCCTCGCCGCGCTGCGCCCGCTGCGGACCTCCGCCAGCGTCGGCGAGGTCCGCGCGTACCTGCTGGCGACCGCGCGTTCCGTGCTGGCCGCGCACTGGCGCCGGACGCTCGGGCACGAGATCACCGCCATCGACATCGAACGCGTGGCGGCCGACTTCGGTCGGCCGCCCGAGGACGGTCGTTCGCCCGAACGCGTGGCGAGGGTCCTGGCGGCGCTGCCCGACCGCTACCGGCGCGTCCTCGAGCTGAGGTTCCTCCGGTCCTACTCGATCCGTGAGGCGGCACGGGAGCTGGGAGTCAGCGTCGGCAACGCGAAGGTCCTCCAGCATCGTGCGCTCCGGCTCGCGGCGGAGGTCATGCGAGAGGATCGACCGGACGACAGGACGGGGAGGTGACCCATGAAGGGTCTACGGCGTTACGTCGAGGATCTGCTCAAGGGCCGCCGCCCGCGTTCCTACCCGGTCGACGACGCGGACGCCGACGCGCTCCGCCTCGCCATCGAGCTGCGCGCCGCGCGCCCGGGATCGGACGCACCGCGCGAGGAGTTCGTCGCCGACCTGCACCGTCGCCTGGCGGAGCCGGAGGTCGCGCGAGCGCCGATGCCGGTCGGGCGCCGCCTGGTCCTGGGCGGCGCGGTCGCCGCGAGCGGCGCCGTCGTGGGAGTGTCGGTCGACCGCGCGCTCACCCATGGTGGGACGCCGGCGGGTGACGGGACCATGATCCCCGACAGCGGCAGGTGGCATCCGGTGGTCGCCGCCGCCGACCTGGCGGAGGGCGCGGTGCGTTCCTTCGACGCCGGCAGTACCACCGGCTTCGTAACCCGCGACGGCGGCCGACTGCGCGCGGTATCCGGCGTGTGCACGCATCAGGGTTGCCGCCTGCATCTGGAAGGCGGCGCACGGCTGCGCTGCCCTTGCCATCAGGCGCTCTTCGCACTCGACGGCGCCGTCCTCCACCACCGGCTTCGCGCGCCGATTCCGGCTCTGCCCCGGCTCGCCGTACGAGTGGCGAGCGGCATCGTCCAGGTGTACGTCTCGTCGGCCTGACGGGCCGAGCCGGCCACCGTGGTGACGAGTGCGCTCCACGCGACCCTGGTGCCGACCGTGTTCGCTTCATCTGCTTCGCGGCGTGGAGACCCCGGCCTTGAGGCCGGGGAGGAAACGCCGCTTCCTCCTCGGAATGTCGGTGGTGGTGGTTAGAGTGCGGGCATGCGGTTCCGGCTTGCGCCCACGCCCGCTCAAGAGCTGGCGTTGCTGGAGCACTGCTCCCACGCCCGATATGTGTGGAACCTCGCGGTCGAGCAGCATCAACACTGGCGGCCGGGCCGGGCGAGCGCGCCGGGCTATGGCGAGCAGTCCCGCCAGTTGACCGACGCCAGGAAGGAGTTCGACTGGCTGGCGGCGGGTTCCCAGACGGTGCAGCAGCAGGCGTTGCGTGACTTCGCCCAGGCCATGGCGGGCTTCTTCGTCGGCACGCACCGGCGGCCGACCTGGCGTAAGGCGGGGGTGCACGAGGGGTTCCGGATCGTCGGGCAGCGCGGTCGGCACTGGGACGTGCGGCGCCTGTCCCGCAAGGTCGGTGAGGTCTGGGTCCCCAAGGTGGGCTGGGTCCGGTTCCGCTGGTCCCGCCAACTCCCTGTGGACGCCAAGTCCTTCAGGGTGAACCGGGACCAGGCGGGCCGCTGGCATGTCGCGTTCGCCATGATCCCGCCACCGATCAACGGGCCCGGCGCCGGACAGGTCGTCGGCGTGGACCGCGGTGTGGCGGTCTCCGCAGCGCTGTCCACCGGCGAGCGACTGTCCGTGCCCGGCCTGTGTGAGACCGAGGCTGAACGGCTGCTGCGTTTGCAGCGCCGGTTGGCGCGCGCAAAGCCCGGCTCGAACCGCCGCGCGGGGATCAAGACCGCGATCGCCCGGATCAAAGCCCGCCAGACCGACCGGCGCAAGGACTGGGCCGAAAAGACCTCCACCCGCCTCGCCGCCGATTTCGACCTGATCCGGGTCGAGGACCTGAAGATCAAGAACATGGTGCGGTCCGCGCGCGGCACCCTCACCGCGCCCGGCACGAACGTGCGCGCCAAGGCCGGGCTCAACCACTCCATCCACGCGGCCGGATGGGGCCTTCTGGTAACCCGCCTGGAGCAGAAGGCACCGGGCCGGGTGGAGAAGGTAAATCCCGCGTACACCTCCCAGATCTGTCATGCCTGTGGGCACTGCGCAGCGGACAACCGTGAGAGCCAAGCGGTCTTTCGCTGTCGCGCCTGCGGGCATGCCGATCACGCGGACGTGAACGCGGCCAAGAACATCAGAGACATCGCCGTCGGACGGACGGTGACAGCGCGGGGAGCCCTCCAGCCACCAGGCGGGGCTATGAACCGCGAACCTCAACCTGTTCTCACCTCCGGGTAGGACCGGGTTGGAATCCCCCCGCCTTCAGGCGAGGGGAGGACGTCAACATGATCTGGACCAGTACCAGGTGAGAGAGGAACATGCGGATGTCCGTTCCCCCCGTTCGGCTCGCCGCGCACGCCTACCCCTGGGACGTCGTCGGGGATGACGCGTTCGCGGATCGAGTGCACGCGCACGGCGTCGCGGAGGTGACGCTCGCGGCCGCCTACCACTCGGTCCGCGCGGCCACGCCCCTCCATCCCTCCCATCGGGTCGTCACCGCCCGGAGCGCGGCGCTCTACCGGCCGCTCCGGCGGCAGGTCTGGGCCGGTCGGCGGCTCGTTCCCGCCGTCGCCGACTGGGTCGGCGGCGATGACCCGTTCGCCGAGGCGTCCGGCGTCCTCAAGAGTGCCGGGCTGGCGGTCAACGCCTGGATCGTGCTGACGCACGCCACGCGCCTCGGCGAGTCGCATCCCGAACTCGCGGTCGTGAACTGCTTCGGCGACGGCTATCCGTACGCGCTGTGCCCGTCCTTGGCCGAGGTCCGCTCGTACGCGGCGACGCTCGCGGCGGAAGCGGTCCGCGACGTCCCGATCGACGGCGTCTCGCTGGAGGCCTGGGGGCAGCTGGGCGTCACGCATGGCGGCCATCATGAGAAGACCGATGGCGCCTGGGGTCCGGCCGCCGAGCGGCTGCTCTCGGTCTGCTGCTGCCATGCCTGCCGGCGAGCCTGGGAAGCGGCGGGGGTCGCCCCGGACGCCGTGGTGGATGAACTGCGGAGGGCCGTGATCGCGCTCGGCGCGGACGACCAGGCGAGCATCGGCGCCGACCTCGCCGATGTCATTCTGCGTTGCCGGCACGAGGCCGCGGACGCGCTCCTGGCCGAGGTCCTGTCCGAGGTGCGGCAGGTCGCTCCGGGCAGCCGGGTCACGTTGCACGGCAGCGTCGACCCGTGGGCGACCGGGCCCGCCCCGGCCCTGACGTCGGCGGCGACCAGGGCCGCCGACGCGGTACTGATCCCGGCGTGGCCCACGACGGAGGGCCCCGTGGAGGACGCGCGGCGAATCCGGGCGGCGCTTCCGGAGGACAAGGCCGTCGCCGCGTACGTCACCGTGTTGCCGCCCGTCCGGCCGGAACGCGTCCTGCCCCATGCTCGTGCGCTACGCGACGTGGGTGTCACTGAGTTCCACGTCTACCACCTCGGTCTCGCGGCGGGCGCCCGCCGGGGGCTGATCACGCAGCTCGCGGAGTTCGCGCGCGGTCTCGACGGGCACGCCGGGCTCCCGCCGGCCGCAGCCGGCCTTCAGTCGCCGCCCGAGATGAGCTGACAGAAAACCAACTTCGCCATTGACGTGAAATAGTAAAGAAGCCATCCTGAAAGCGCTCTCGCGAGGGAAAGGGTTCGATCGCTCGCGGACGAACCGCATCTGAGGCCGACCGCGGAGGCCATCAGCCCGCGAGGCAGCGATCGCATGCCGGGACTGCTTCTTACTGCTCTCCAGAAGAGAGAAGAGGGACACGAGGATGCGCAAACTGTACGGACTGCTGATCGCAGCCATGCTCGTGGCAGGCGGCTCGATCACTGTCACACCCGCGGCGGAGGCCACCGTCACCGCCGCGACCGTTCCGTTGCAGGTCGCGAACAAGTCCGACCGGACGGACGCCGTCTACCTCTACGTGCTGGGCACCAACCTGGCGACCGGTCAGCAGGGATGGGCGGACTCCGGTGGCGGCTTCCACGCGTGGCCGGCGGGCGGTATGCCGCCGACGCCCGCGCCCGACGCGTCGATCCCGGGACCTGCGAACGGCCAGTCGATCACCCTCCGGCTGCCCAAGTTCTCCGGGCGCGTGTACTTCTCCTACGGCCAGAAGCTCAAATTCTTCGTGACGACCGGTGGGCTGGTCCAGCCGGACGTCAACAACCCGACCGATCCGAACCGCAACATCCTGTTCAACTGGAGCGAGTACACGCTGAACGACTCCGGCCTGTGGATCAACAGCACGCAGGTCGACATGTTCTCCGCGCCGTACGCCGTCGGTGTCAAGAACACGAGCGGGACGGTGCGCAACACCGGCCATCTCAAGTCCGGCGGCTACCACGGCTTCTTCAACGCTCTCACCGGACAGCCCGGCGGCTGGGCCAACCTGATCCAGCGCGACCCAGGCGGCAACATCCTCCGGGCCATCGCGCCCGGTCACGGGATCGCCGCCGGCGCGTTGCCGGCGAGCGTGATGAACGACTACGTCAACCGGGTCTGGGCGAAGTACGGCTCGGCCACCCTCACCGTGCAGCCGTTCGCCGACCAGCCCGGCGTCCGGTACTACGGCCGCGTCTCCGGCAACGTCATGAACTTCACCAACGGCGCCGGCCAGGTCGTCACGAGCTTCCAGAAGCCGGACTCGGACAGCATCTTCGGCTGCTACAAGCTGCTCGACGCGCCCAACGACCAGGTCCGCGGCCCGATCTCCCGGACCCTGTGCGCGGGCTTCAACCGCAGCACCCTGCTCACCAGCACCACCCAGCCGGACACCAACGCCGCGGACTTCTACCAGGACGTGGTGACCAACCACTACGCGCGCAAGATCCACGCCCAGATGCAGGACGGCAAGGCGTACGCGTTCGCCTTCGACGACGTGGGCGACTTCGAGTCTCTCGTCAACGACTCAAACCCCGCCACTGCATACCTGACGCTGGACCCGCTCGACTGAGCCGATAGGGAAAGGCCGCCGCCGGGCATTCGGCGGCGGCCTTTTCCATCGGCTCAGTCGGCGCTGATCGGGTCGTGCCGGTCCTCGCCGCGTTCCGCGGAGACGCGTCGGCCGGCGAGTATCCGGGGGGCGTGGGCAAGGACCATGCCGGCGGCACCTCGTACCTCGGCCTGGTCACCGAGTTCGCCCGGGACGACGGTGACGTCCTCCGCTGCGGGTGCCAGGGCATAGCGCCGGATCGCCCGCTCCATCGGCTCGAACAGCTTCGGGCCGGCGGCCGCGAGATCACCGCCGACGACGATGAACTCGGGGTTCAGCACGGTGACGAGGTTGGCCAGGACGAAGCCGACGCGTTCGGCCGCGTCCTCCAGCGCGCGAACGGCCCCCTTCTCACCCTCATCGATCAGCCGCAGGAGATCGGGCACCGTGACGCGGCGGTCCCAACTCTGCTCCAGGAGCCTGGCGATGGCGGCCGAGCCGGCCACGGTCTCCAGGCATCCCCGGTTTCCGCATCGGCAGATCGGACCGCGTGGGTCGGCGAGGGTGTGGCCGAATTCGCCGGCCAGGCCCCCGGCGCCGGTCAGCGGCCGGCCGCTGCTGACGATTCCCGCGCCGATGCCGGTGGAGAGCCGGATATAGATCATGTCCGACGTGCCACGCCCGGCGCCGTAAAGACGCTCGGCGAGGGCGCCGGCGTCGGCGTCGTTGGCGATCCAGGTGGTCAGGCCGGTGCGCTGTTCCAACTCGCGGCCCGGCCGCAGTCCGACCCAGCCCGGCATGATGCCGTGCGCTTCCAGGACTCCGTCGGCGGCACGAACCGGAACGGCGATGTCGACGCCCAGCCCCAACACGTCGCCGATGGGGATGCCCTTCTCACGGAGGGCCTGATGGATCAGGTCGGCGGTGAGGTCGAGGGTCTCGCGGGGCGCCCGGTCGGTGTCGCCGGCCACGGAGGTGTCCCAGATCGGGTTTCCGTGAAGATCGCTTACGGCGACACGGACATGGTGATGGCCGATGTCGGCTGCGACCGCGTAGGCGGCGGAGGGGACGAGCGTCAACGACTGCGCCGGTCGTCCGGTGGGCCGGGTCGCCGGATCCGACGTGTCCGCGCCCTCCCGGATAAGGCCCGCGGACAGCAGGTCGGTGACGATCGAAGAGACCGTAGCCCGGGACAGCCCGGTGAGTCTGGTGAGCTCGGAGCGGCTCGACTGGCCCACGTGGTGAAGCGCCTCGAGAACCCGGAGCCGCCCCACCTCGCGAAGGTTCAGTGGGGTATCGATCGCTGGCTCCTCGGCTCGGCATTCCCAGGGCTCAGGCTAGCAGCGGCGATTGACGAAACCCCACGGCAGATGACCGAACAAGACTTTATTTAAGGCACAAAATCAGCGTAACTCGCTCTTTGAGGGCGGTTTCCAAGGCGGTACATCCCGCACTTCATCCGAGATCGATCAATACTACGGCACCCTGCGCGGTGACGCCCGTCGGCGGCATGACCACCAGCTGTTCGCCCAGACGCTCGTGACCCGGTTCGCCATCCCCGATGCCTCGGGCGGCGGGATCGACTCGACCCTGGACGCTTACGGCGACGGGACGTTCCTCAAGGCCATCGACCTGCCTTCCTCCGGCTTGACGCATGCCGATATCGGCATATGATCGCTGCCATGGCACGAGCAGCGACGACGTCGGACGTCTTCAACGCGATCGCCGAGCCGCAGCGCCGCGAGATTCTGGTTCTGCTGCGGGCGGGTGAGCGGCCGGTGACCGAGTTGGCCCAGGAGCTGGGGATGACCCAGCCGGGGGCGTCCAAGCACCTGCGGGTGCTCCGGGAGGTCGGGCTGGTGCGGGACCGCAAGGCAGGCAAGCAGCGCCTGTACGGCCTTGACGCCCGTGGGCTGCGGCCGGTTCACGAGTGGACCGGCGGGTTCGAGCGGTTCTGGAACGAGAGCTTCGACCGGCTGGACGCGTACGTGCAGGACCTCAAGCAGGCAAGGCAGGAGGAGTAGCTGATGAGCGCGACGGGACGAGGAGCGCCGGCGCAGTCCGCGACGGCCGACCGCGAGATCGTGATCTCCCGGGTCATCGACGCCCCACGGGAGCTGGTGTTCGAGGCGTTCACCGAAGTGCGGCACCTGTCGCGGTGGTGGGGACCGGAGGGGTTCACCACCACCACGCGGTCCTTCGAGTTCCGCGTCGGCGGGGACTGGGACTTTGTGATGCACGGACCGGACGGGACGGACTACCAGGAGTGGATCACCTGGACCGAGATCGCCCCGCCGGAGCGCATCGCGCTGCTGCACGGTGAGTCCCGCGGCGACCCGAACGCCTTCGAGTCGGTCCTGACGTTCGCGCCCGACGGGGCGGCGACCCGGATCGAGATGCGCACGGTGTTCCCCACCAAGGAGCTGCGCGACGAGGCGGTCGAGAAGTACCACGCGATCGAGGGCGGCCGGGCAGACCCTGAGCAACCTGGCTGCCTACGTCACCGAGACCGTTCGGAAGGGAGCTGAGGACTGATGGCCGGAAAGGTGTTCTTCAGCGTGTCGATGTCGCTGGACGGCTTCATCGCGCCCGGGTCCCTCGGGGACTTGATGGGGCAGCAGTGGATGGAACTGCAGCAGTGGATCTTCCCGCAGCGGTTCTTCCGGGAGAACCTGAAGCTCGGCGAGGGCGGCGAGGAAGGGCGCGACAACGACATCGCGCGCGAGACGTTCGAGCGCACCGGCGCTAGCGTGATGGGCAAGCGCATGTTCGACGCCGGCGAGCAGATGTGGCCGGAGGAGGCGCCGTTCCACACGCCGGTGTTCGTCGTGACGCACGAGAAGCGTGACATCTGGGAGCGGCCGGGTGGGACCACCTTCCACTTCGTCAACGACGGCATCGAGACCGCGCTCGACCAGGCCCGCGAGGCCGCCGGCGACCGAGACGTCCGCATCGCAGGAGGCGGCGCAACGATCCTGGAGTACGTGAACGCCGGCCTGATCGACGAGTTCACGATCGCGCTGTCACCCGTGCTGTTCGGCTCCGGAATCCGCCTGTTCGAAGGCGTGGACGCGGGCCGCGTGGCCCTGGAGCCGGTCCGCGCGGAGCCGACGCAGCGGGTGACCCACCTGACCTACGCAGTCCGGGAGCGGTAACTGTCTCGACCTCAGCGCTCTCCCGCCGCAAGGCGCGGAACCGGAGATCACCGAACACCGGTCCTAGGATCACGCCATGGACAACGCGCTGGGCCCGGAGGAGGTCACCCGCCTCCTCGACGGCATGGGCTTCTTCCAGAAGCGGGCACTGAAGAAGGCCGGCTTCAAGTGGGATGGCCTGCACCGGATAGCCGGAAACGGGTACGGCGCCGGCCTGGTCGAGGCCGTACTGGCCTGCCACACCGACCTGCTGGGCCGCCCGCCCCGCGACGACGAGCCCGAGAAGGCCAAGGCGGCTCAGCGCTACCCCGGCGTCAGCGCGGTCACCACCTGGGGCGGCGACTCCCTCGACGGCTCTGCGAGCGGCCGCGGCCGCCTCAACATCGACCCCGACCTGCTCGCCGAACTGGACGCCTCCATCAAAGCCCGCAAGAAGGCGGAGAAGGAGCAGCGCCGCCGCAACCCCAACGGACGTCGACTCCCCTGACCCCTGCCTGGCGTGTCGGTGCCGGGGTCTCGACCACGGTGACCGCGTCGGCGGGGACCCGCGACTCGGGGACCTACCAGCTCAGCGCCAAGGTCGACGAGGCCGACGACGTCCTGGAGCTGAACGAGGACAACAACTCCTACACCAACCCGACGTCACTGACGGTGGCGCCGGTCGCCAGCTCCGACCTGATCGCGTCGTCGGTGACCTGGACACCCGGCAACCCCTCGAGCGGCGACAACGTGACGTTCGGCGTCACGGTGAAGAACCAGGGCACCGTGGCCTCCGGCTCCGGATCGCACGGCATCACGCTCACGCTCCTCGACGCGAGCAACGCGACCGTGAAGACGTTCACCGGCTCGGTCAGCGGGACCATCGCCGCGGGCGCCACCGCCGCCCCCGTGGACCTCGGGTCGTGGACGGCGGTGAACGGCAAGTACACCGTCAAGGTCGTGCTGGCCAATGACACGAACGAGCTGCCGGTCAAACAGGCCAACAACACCAGCAGCACGCCGTTCTTCGTCGGACGCGGCGCGAACATGCCGTACGACATGTACGAGGCCGAGGACGGCGTCCTGGCCGGCGGAGCGACGACCGTCGGGCCGAACCGTACGATCGGCGACCTGGCCGGTGAGGCGTCCGGCCGCCGCGCGGTGAAGCTGGCCACCACCGGCAGCAGCGTGGAGTTCACCACCAGGGCGAGCACCAACACGCTCGTGACCCGGTTCGCCATCCCCGACGCCTCGGGCGGCGGCGGGATCAACTCGACCCTGGACGTCTACGTCGACGGGACGTTCCTCAAGACCATCGACCTGACCTCGCACTTCGCGTGGCTCTACGGCAGCGAGACGAGCCCGGGCAACTCGCCGGACTTCTCGCCGCGGCATATCTACGACGAGGCGCACGTCATGCTCGGCACGACCGTAGCGGCCGGGCACAAGATCAGGCTGCAGAAGGACGCGGCCAACACGGCGGCCTACTACTCGATCGACTTCATCAACACCGAGCAGGTCTCCCCCGTCGCCAACCCCGACCTGGCCAAGTACGCGGTGCCAGCCGGCTTCACCCAGCAGGACGTGCAGAACGCGCTGGACAAGGTGCGGCAGGACTCCACCCTGGTCGGCGTGTACCTGCCCGCGGGCACGTACGAGACGTCCGGCAAGCTCCAGGTGTACGGCAAGGCGATCAAGCTGGTCGGCGCCGGCCCGTGGTACACCCAGTTCCAGGCGCCCACCGGCCAGGAGAACACCGACATCGGGATCCGGGCGGACGCGACGGCGAACGGCTCGACGTTCTCCGGCTTCGCCTACTTCGGCAACTACACGTCGCGGATCGACGGGCCGGGCAAGGTGTTCGACCTCCAGAACGTCGCGAACGACACGATCGACAACATCTGGGTCGAGCACATGGTCTGCATGTACTGGGGCAACAACACCGACCACATGACGATCACCAACGCGCGGATCCGGGACACGTTCGCCGACGGCATCAACATGACCAACGGCAGCTCGGACAACCTGGTGTCCAACGACGAGGCCCGCGCGACCGGCGACGACAGCTTCGCGCTGTTCGCCGCGACCGACTCCGGCGGCACGGGCGAGAAGAACAACACCTTCCAGAACCTCACGGCGATCCTGCCGTGGCGTGCGGCGGGCGTAGCGGTGTACGGCGGGCAGGACAACACCGTCAAGAACATCTACGTCGCCGACACGTTGACCTACTCCGGCATCACGATCAGCTCGCTGGACTTCGGCTATCCGATGGAGGACTTCGGACCGGACCCGACGACCTTCGGCAACATCTCGATCGTGCGGGCCGGCGGCCACTTCTGGGGAGCGCAGACCTTCCCCGGGATCTGGATGTTCTCGGCCTCGAAGCAGTTCCGGGCGATCCGGGTCAGTGACGTCGACATCATCGACCCGACGTACTCAGGGATCATGTTCCAGACCGACTACGTCAACGGGGCGCCGCTGAGCCCGGTCACCGACACCGTGCTCACCAACGTCACCATCACGGGCGCGCACAAGAGCGGCGACGCCTACGACGCCAAGTCGGGGTTCGGTCTCTGGGCGAATGAGCTGCCCGAGCCCGGCCAGGGCCCGGCGGTCGGCTCGGTCACCTTCCACAACCTCAAGATGAGCGACAACGCCGTCGACGTCAGGAACACGACGTCCACCTTCACGATCAACGTCCAGCCGTAGCGGAACCGGAACGCGCCCCCGGCCGGGTCCCGGCCGGTGGCGCGTTCACGTCGGGCAATCCGTCAGTCGTGATCAGGTCGAAGGCCGCGTCGCGCGGACGACGACGCCGCCCGTCTGGCCGGGTCGGCATCAGACGAGACGCGAACCCCTCCTCACCGAGGACGAGGTGAACGACCTCCTCGACGACTACCGCGACGCCGTATGGGAGAAGGAACTTGCCGAGCGCTGCGGCATCAGCCAGTCTCTGATGTATGACATCGAGGCTGGTTGACGCACCGAAGTCTGCAATTTACGACCTCGCTGCCTCAACAGAAGGTCGGCTGTTCAGCGGCCTTCCGCGACGGTGAACTCTTCCTGCCCCAGGCGCTGTACGGGGTCAATGCCCGCGAGGCGGGCCGCCCCCGAATCACCAAAGCCCCGCGACACCAGAAGAAGAGGCAACTCGTGGAAAAGAAGCTTGAGGGCGAGACGGCGGCCACCGAGGCTCCTTCCGAACTGACGATTTACCGGGCCGACGCCGGGCACGGGAGGGCTATTCTCGGTCTGTACACGAACCGGGAGGCCGCCCGCGCCCACTGCGAGGACTACGCACGCGGTGGGCAAAACGACGAGCCCCTCGTCTGGTACCCGGACGACGCCGATGAGGCGGTAGAGGCACTGTCCGTCGCGGGCGTGGGGTTGGACACCGGTTTCACGGTCACGGCGGTGACCGTCGCCTCCGAGTATGGCGGCAAGACCGACGAGTGAGCCACGCGACCACCCCGGGCGACAAGCGCGCGGCGTACCCCGAAGCCGTTGAGCAGGCGCACGCGGACTTTGTCGCCCGCTTGGCGGGCTCGGCGCGTGCTCGCCGCGGCCGGCGCGCAGCACGCCCGCCGCAGGCCGGGGTGAGCATGACGCCGAGCGGCAGTGCAGATCGCGGCAAGGGCCGGCGGGAAGCGGCTGAGACGCGTAGCTCAACTGTTCGTCAAGACGCTGACTATATTGCCGGATCGCCCTTTTATGGGCCCCTTTAAGCTCTTGGCGCGCTTTGCCGCCATTGTTTGGATCTAGTGGTGCTCTTCTATGGGTGGGCGGGTTTCAGGAACTTCGCCGGTGTCGCCGTCTGTTCTGCCCGGCCTGTTCCCGCCCGGCCCGGCCCGCTTGTGGCGGGCGTGTCGTCGTCCGGTGTCGTTCTCCCAGCCAAGGAGTGGTGACCATGACCCTGCTGACCTACACCTTGCTCACCGACCCGGCCCCCCTGGAGGCGTCAAGGACCGGGCAGTCCCGCTCCATCGGGACGGTGTACCTGATGGCCACCAACACCGGCAGGGACAAGGCGTACTGGTCCGTTAACGAGGTGAAGGTGCCCGTCGGCGACGGCGCCGACCACCTCACGCCGGACATCACCAAGATCAAGGCCACAGGCGAGTACCACGGCCTCCAGTCGCCCGTGCGGAAGCTGAAGGTCCAGCCCCAGTCCGGGTCCTTCCAGGTCACCGACCCGGCCGGCCACAGAATCCCTTTCGCCCCCGGTGACTACCTGGTGCTGAAACTGGAGGACGTTCCGGTCGCCGCAGCCGCAGGGCTGGCCGTGCTGAGGGTGACAGAGGCCGCCAGCAGAACACAGAACGCGAGCCCGAGCACCACCGTCGCGGCGGTGCCGCTGGTGAAGACCGCCAAGCAAGCCCCGGCGCCCAGTAACTTCCACCCCGACAAGGCCATGGTGGACGACGGAGACAAAATCGTCCTGCGCTGGGACGGACCCGGCGACCTGGGCTACAAGATCAGGTCGTCGGACGGCAACCCGGCACCCGGCGTCACCACCAAGGGCGAATGGAAACCCGACCCCGGAACCGGCCCGAAACGCGACACCACTTACACCCTCATCGCCACCGACCCCAACACCGGGCGGCAACACTTCCTCACCACCACCGTCCAACTGTGCAACCCCACCTTCGAGACCGGCATCCACGCCTCCCGGATCCAGGGGACGGCGGACACCGGGGGCCTCACCTTCACCGCCGACGGGGTGAAGGTTGCCAACAACTCCGGCGGCCAGGGAAGGCTCCTCGCCGACAAGATCGAAGTCAACCGGGTGAACGCCGAACGGGTCCAGGGAAAAAACACCAACGACGGATGGATCAGCTTTCCTGGAGCTGGCGTACAGGTCGGCCATGGCTCGTACAACGAACCCAAACTCGGCGTGGTGTACGCCGAGGGAGGGCTATATCGGAGGCAATTCGCCGACGGGGAGGACAATTCATGGATCGAAATTAGATACGGTGCGCTAAGCGTATTCCATTACAATCCGGACAATGGCAACAGCTACGGGATCATAAGGGTGTCCAATGTGGCCCCCCATGATGAACGCTGGTGAGTAGGTAATTGGCAGCCTGCTGCTGAGGCACCGGCGTTCTCCGCGGTGACGTAGTCACTGTTGGCCCGGGAGCGCAGGCTGATGACCGCGCCGGGCGGTCGGCGGGTGGCGCCGACCGCCCGGCCGCTTGGCCGCTATCCGTTGGTCGCGAGGGCGAAGACGTGCAGCGCGTTGGCGCCGCTTCCGCCCTGGCTGACGTTGGGGAGGGTCACGAACTGCACCTTCTTGCCGGCCTGCAGCTTGACGGTGGACATGTAGAGGTGGACGGTCTGGTCCCGTCGCCCGCTGTTCTTGCTGTTGATGTAGGGAAGGGTCGCGACCGTGTCTCCGCCGCTGGACCACCAGTCAGGGAAGCTGATCGAGAACGCTTGCGTGGTGCCGTCGGTGTAGGTGATCACTCCGCTGCCCGAGGCGGTGCCGTTGTTGGCCGTCCCCAGGAAGGCGAGGTTCGCGCCCGACCCGGAGTAGTCGAACGCCTGTCCACTGGAGAGGACGTTGTCCGCCTTGCCCGCCGGGACGTCCGGCCAGGTGAAGGTGAACCCGCCGTGGTCGACCTTGCCGCCCGGCGTGATGCCCACGCCCGCGAGGGCCTGGGCCGACAGGCTGAACTCGCCGCCGTCGAGGGTGCCCGCCGACGGGTTGCCGTCGTCGGTGATCCCGATGTTGTTGTAGGCGGCGGCCAGCGACGCGTACGGGATTCCGACGTTGGTGGCCGCGGCGCCGCTGCCCTGGCCGCCTTGGGCGGTGTAGGTGACCTTGGCCTGCAGGTCGTACCCGTTGCGCGCCGCGTCGGCCGGGACCTTGACCGTCCAGGTGGTCTTGACCGTCTGACCGGCCGCGACCTGGGCGAACGTGGCGGGCGAGGTGGCCTCCGCGGTCCAGCCGTTCGGCGTGGTCAGCGCCACCGTCACGTCGCTCAGCGCGTTCGGGCCGGAGTTGGTGAACGCGGTCGTGGCGGTGAGGGTGCCGCCCGGTTCGACGGTCGAGGGCGCGGTGACCGAGAAGGGGTACTTGGCGCTGATGACGGCCGAGCCGGTGACGCCGCCCACCTTCGCGGTGAGGGTCGTGACGCCGGAACCGACCACCTTGACGTGTCCGGCCTGATCGACCGTTGCCACGTGTGGGTCGCTGCTGCCGTAGTGGACCTTCGCGTGGGTCAGGTCGACGAAGGACTGGTCGTTGTTGACGGCCTCGACGATGTCGTCGGCGGTCACGGCCAGGTTGCGCTGCTCCTTCGAACGGTCGGTGTCGTCCTTGATCCACTGGTTCTTGCCGGTCAGGTCGAGGGTGTCGCCGACCTTGTACTGGACCGCCTCGGGCTGGACGGTGACGTACTGGACCTTCGGCGTGATCCGCCCGGTGACCTGCACCGACGGGGCGGCGGTGATGTCGGCGGAGTCGGCCCCGACCTGGAACTGATAGGTGCCGTCCGGCACGAACGAACGCATCGCCTTGGCGTCCCACACGGCCAGGTCGGCGACGTTGACGGTGAGGGAGACGTGCTCGGTGGCGCCGGGCCGCAGCACTGCGGTCTTCTTGAAGCCCACCAGCCGCTTCTTGGGCATCTCGACGCCCGGGACGCTGAAGGGGGTCGCGGCGTACAGCTGAGCGACCGTGGCGCCGGCGACGTGGCGGGTGTTCTTGACGTCGAACCGTACGGTGACCTTCCCGTTCGCGCTCACCGAGCCGGTGTTCGCCCGGATGTGGGAGTAGGCGAAGCCGGTGTAGCTCTTGCCGTAGCCGAAGGGGTAGGTGGGGGTGCCGGTGAAGTACCGGTAGGTGCGGCCGATCCCGCCGGTGCCCGCCGGCGTGAGGTTGTAGTTGGACATGGCCGGCAGCTGGGAGTCGTCCTTGTACCAGGTGAAGTTGAGGTGCCCGCTCGGGTTCTGCCTGCCCGTCAGCACGTCGGCCAGCGCGGTGCCCTGGCTCTCGCCGTTGAACCCGCTGAAGACGATCGCGGGGAACTTCGCGGCGACATCGTCGATCTTGACCGGGCCGCCCGCCTGCATGACCAGCGCCATCTTGTCGTTGCCCAGCGCGGTGGCCTGGTCGATCAGTGAGTGGTAATTGCCCGGGATCGCGAGCGTGGTCCGGTCCTTGCCCTCATCGGCCACGCCGTGGTCGGTGCCCACGAACACGATGACCAGGTCGGCGCTCTTGATGTCGGCCTTGGTCTGGTCGCCGAGCACCGCCGGGGTGGTGGTCGTGGTCGAGGTCTTGGCGTCGTCGAACACGATCGAGGCGCCGGGGTTGGCGGCCTTGACCGCGTCGGTGATGCCCTTGACCGCGCTGACCTGCAGCGTCGGCTCGCCCGAGTAGTTGCCCAGGTTCACCGTGTTCGCCTGGTCGCCGAGGATCACGACCTTGTTCAGCTTCGAGGCGTTCAGCGGCAGGAGAGGGTTCTTCGTGCCCGGTACGTCATCGTTCTTGAGCAGGACGAGCGAGTTGTCGGCGACCTTGGTGGCCAGGGCCTGGTGCTCGGGGCTCTGGATGACGTCCTTGGTGATCTTGGTGTACTTGACCCGGTCCGGCGAATCGAACTCGCCGGTCCGCATCCGGATGGTGAACAGGTGCACCAGCGCGGTGTCCACAACACCCTCGCTCAGCGCGCCGGCGTCGATCGCGTCGCGGATGTTCTGCGCGGTGGCCTCGTCACCGGTGCAGTTGACATTGGTCCCGGCGCGCAGCGCGTACGCCTGCCCGCCCGCCTGACCGGACAGCGTGGTCCCGGTCGCGGTGTTCGTCCAGGTCGGGTTGTCCTTGTGGTCCGTGGTCCAGCCCGGCGGCGTCCAGTCGTGGCCGCCGTACGGCAGCCGCCAGGTCGTGCCGACCGCGCCGCAGTCGGACGTGATGTAGCCGTTGAACCCGTACGTCCGCTGGGCGAGCTGGTTCACGGTGTAGGTGTTCGCGACCGCCGGGGTGCCGTTGATGGCGTTGTAGGAGGTCATCAGCCCCGAGACGTGATCCTTCTCGATCAGGTCGCGGAACTGGGCGGTGTAGTACTCCCGCAGCGCCCGGTCGTCGGTGTCCGAGCTGATCCCCGTGCGGTTGTTCTCGGTGTCGTTCAGCGCGTAGTGCTTGGCCGTCGCGGCGACCTTCAGATAGCCGGTCGTGGACTTCCCGCTCTGGCTCTGGCCCTGGTAGCCGTTGACGAACGCGCCGGCCAGCCGCCCGGCGAAGTAGGGGTCCTCCCCGAACGCCTCATCGGTCCGGCCCCACCGCGGGTCCCGATCCAGGTTCACCGTCGGCGCCCAGTACGTCAGCGAGCCGTAGGCGTTCTTGTCCGGCCCGAGGTTGTTCTGCCCGACGCCCCACAGCGACTTGTCCAGGAAGCCGCGCGCCTCGTCGGAGATCGCCGTCGTCTCGGCGTAGACCAGCTGCGGGTCCCACGACATGGAGGAGGCGAAGTTGGTCGGAAAGCTGGTGGCGTGCACCCCACCCGAGGCCGAGCCGTGGTCGGTGTCGGCGCCCAGCGTGTTAACCCCGTGCTGGCCTTCGTTCCAGTACGTGTATCGCTGCACCCCCAGCCGCGGGATGGCAGGGGCGTCGTTGGTGTGCAGCTGGGCGGCCTTCTCGTCCAGCGTCATCCGCGACACCAGGTCCGCGGCGCGCTCCTCGAAGGAGTAGTGGGGGTCCAGGTAGATCGGCGTGGTGGCCGCGTGCGCCGGCGACGCCGAGACACCGGCCAGACCGAGCGCGCAGGCGAACGAACACAGTGCGGCGAGGAAGGAGCGCCGCCGCGGGGAGTGGCGTCGTGCCATCAGGAGGCTCCCTGATCATGAAGTTGACGGAGGTGGAACACGCGCCGCTGCCGACGGCGCCACGTCCTCCCTTCGCGGGTCGAGCCCCCGACCGGACCAGATCGACTCCCCCGTACGTGCAAGACAGCCCTGCGATGCCAGGTTTAGGCGTACATTGCGAGGTGATCATCTGGCGCGGGCATAGTTACGATGACATTACGCACAAGTCAGCGCAAGGCCCGGCTGTGGACGGCTTCGTTAGGTTGAATCCGAACGAAATCCGAGACGAGGAGTCAGCGATCGACACCCCACTGAACCTGCGGGAGGTGGGCCGGCTCCGGGTGCTGCAGGCCTTGTTCGACACCGACAGCACGAGCCGCTCCGAACTCGTCCAGGTCACCGGCCTGTCCCGGGCCACCGTCTCCTCGCTCGTCGCGGACCTGCTCGCGGCCGACCTGGTCGAGGAGAGCGAACCGGACGGCCAGACACGGCCCACCGGCCGCCCCGCGCAGTCCCTGACCCTGCGCGCGCCCGCGGCGTACGCCATCGGAGCCGACATCGGCCACCAGCACGTCCGGGTGGCGCTGTGCGACCTGAACGGCACCCCCATCTGGAACGACACCGTGGTCACCGACGTCGACCGCGCCCCCGGCGAAACACTCGACCTGACCGCCGATCTGGTCCAGCGAGCGCTGCGGGAACGGAACATCGGCCAAGAGCGCGTGCTCGGCCTCGGCGTCGACATCGCCGCCCCCGTCCGCGTCCCCAGCGGCGTCCTGGAAGCCCACGGCATCATGCCCGGCTGGGTCGGCGTGCAGCCCGGCGCCGAGCTTCAGCGGCGCACCGGCCTGCCCACACGACTGGCCAACGACGCCAACGCGGGCGCGCTGGCCGAACGCGAGTACGGCGCCGGCCGCAACGTCGACGACATGATCTATATCCGGCTGTCCGCCGGGATCGGCGCCGGAATCATCTCCGGCGGCCAGCCCCTGCACGGCACCGGCGGTCTCGCCGGCGAGATCGGCCACATCCGGTCAACCCCGGACGGGCGCGTCTGCCGCTGCGGCAACCGCGGCTGCCTGGAGACCGTCGCCAGCCCGGTCGCCATCGCCCGCCTGCTGGAGAACAGCTGGGGGTACCCGGTCGCCGTCTCCGACCTGCTCCCGCTCATCAAGGCCGGCGACCGGGGCGCCGTTCACGCACTGCAGGACGCGGCCGAAGAGATCGGCCGCGTCCTCGCCAACCTCGTCACCATGCTCAACCCGGAGCTCATCGTGGTCGGCGGCGACCTCGCCCGCGCCGGCGAACGGCTCATCGAGCCGATCACCCGCGCCATCCGCCGCTACGCGCTCGCCCCGGCCGCCGAAGCCGTCCAGATCACCAGCGGGCAGCTCGGCGACCACGCCGAGGTCCTCGGTGCCGCCGGCATGGTCCTCGCCGACGCCCCCCGCCTCCTCACCGCCGCCCTCGCCCGGTGAACCAGGCCAGGCGCGACCGCTGAGGCCCGTGAACGGCGTGCGGTGCCGTCAGGCCGTCCGGTCGGCCGCCGCGACCGGTCCGGGCGGGTCGGTGATCTGGCCGTGCCCCGTCAGCCGGCGGACGGCGTCCTGCATGTGCTCGTCCAGCAGGGCGTACAGCCGTTCCTCGTCGCCCGCGCGCAGGGCCTCGATGATCGCCGCGTGCTCCTCGACCAGCTCCACCGGCATCGGGTATTCGCCCGCCAGCGCGGTCATGCACATCCGGGTCTCGACGAACAACGTCTCCGCCATCCGTTTCAGCCGCGCGCTGCCCGACTCCTCGACGAGCACCTGGTGCAGCTCCATGTCGGCCGCGCTGAGGGCGGCCGGGTCTCCCTTGCGGGCGGCAGCGGCCATGGCGCGGTGCACCTTGGCCAGCCGGTCGGCGGTACGTTGCGGATTCTGCCGCAGCACCAGACGGCAGGCGGCGGACTCGATGGCCGTCCGGGCCAGGTAGATGTCGCGCACATCGTCTTCGTTCAGGGTCATGACGAACACACCACGGTGCGGCACGCTGCGGGCGATGCCCTGTTGCACGAGGCGTTGCATGGCCTCGCGCAACGGGCCGCGGCTGACGCCGAGTTGCCCGGCCAGCTCCGCCTCACCGAGCTGACCGCCAGGCGGAAGCGTGCCGTCCATGATCGCTTCGGTCAGCCGAGACGCGATGATGGTCACCGCGGGTTCTCGTTTGAGCGGTCGCAGCGTTCTCGATTCCGCCATGGTGCGTTCGTTCCTTCGTCAAGGCCGCTCCTCAGTTCCCACAGGAGCGGTGATGTGGGTGCTTCGAAAAAGGGAACCGAGGCCATTCCGCGGCCGGGTGTCGCCCGCCAGCCGAAGACCTTCCCACACGCTGACCTGATTCGCCGTCAGGACCGGCTTGCCGACGGCCTCTTCCAGTTCGTCGAGCCATGCGGCGGTGTGCAGCGCGGTGTCGGGAAGAAGCACGGCGTCGGCGTCGGGGTGATCGTTCGAACGCGCCAGCTCGAGCACCTGCTCGCGCCCGAGCGTGCCCACCTCCGCCGCGGTGATGATGCCCCGGCCGGAGACCTGGATCACTTCGGCGCCCGAGGCCTCGAGGAAGCGGACGAAGTAGGCCGCGACGTCCTCGGGATAGGTGGCGCCCACCGCGAGGCGGCGCACGCCCAGCGCTTGCGCCGCGTGCGCGAAGGCGAAAGAGGTGCTGGACGCCGGCAGACCGCTCACCTGCGAGAGCTCCTCGACCTGCCGCCGGGCGCCGTCCCATCCGAAGATGAAGCTGGCGCTGGTGCAGGCCCACACCACCGCGTCGACGTCGTGCTCCTTGAGCCGTCCGACCCGGTCGGCCAGCCGGTGGATCGCCCCCATCTCCAGCAGAGCGTCCACCCGGTGGGCGTCCTCCCCGATGTCCGTGTGGACGAGCGGAAGCCGGACCCCGCCCGCGACCTTGCTCTCCAGCAGCGGGTAGTCATCCTCCGCGGAATATCCCGGGTAAAGGAATCCCACCGTCGCGGTCCGGTCAGTCATGCGTTTCAGCGCCCTTTCGAAGCAAGGGACAGTCTAAGTCGCCTTGCAGCCTGTTGACATTCGGCAATAAGTCGGAGCCGTGGCCGAGGAGAGTGGCGCGTGCCGAACCACCTCGGCACCGATATGTAGATTGTTGACAACACTAAGAACGGGTACCTAGCGTGTCAACACCATGACGAGGCGGCGTTATCGGATGTCCTAACGGCTCCCCGCCCGGGCATGCGGGACCCCCAGCACCATCGCAGCGATCTGAAGGGCGCCTGATGAGCGAGACCGGACCCCCTGTCGTCGTGGTTCTCGGAGACGAGAAGCCACCGCTCCTGGAACGTATGGGTCAGGCGGCCCGGCTACGGCAGGTCACGGAGAAGGGCCTGCGGGAGGCACTGGCGGAGGCCGACGTCCTCCTGGTGTGGGACTTCCTGACCGATGCTCTGCCGGCGGCCTGGCCCGAACACGGCGGACCACGGTGGGTGCACACCGCCAGCGCCGGTGTGGATCGCCTGTTGTTCCCCGCGCTGATCGACTCGGACGCCGTGATCACCAATTCCCGTGGGGTCTTCGAGCAGCCGATCGCCGAGTACGTGGCCGGTCTCGTACTGGCCATGGCCAAGGATCTGCCCGGCACGTACGACCTGCAGCGCTCTCGCGTCTGGCGGCACCGGGAGACGGAACGCGTGACCGGCACCCGTGCCGTGGTGGTGGGCGGCGGCCCCATCGGGCGCGCCACGGCCCGCCTGCTGTCCGCGCTCGGCCTGCGGACGGCGCTCGTGGCGCGCACCGCCCGGGAGGCCGATCCGGACTTCGGCCGCGTCCACGGCTTCGCCGAGTTGCCCCGGCTGCTGCCGGAGGCGGACTGGGTGGTCAGTGCCGCGCCGCTGACCGACGAGACGGCCGACATGTTCGACGCCGCGGCGTTCGGCCGGATGAAGCGCGGCGCGCGCTTCATCAACGTCGGCCGCGGCCCGCTGGTCGTCGAGGACGACCTGGTGGCGGCGCTGCGCGAGGGCCGGCTGGGCGGAGCGGCCCTGGACGTGTTCCGGGAGGAGCCGCTGCCCGGCGACAGCCCGCTGTGGCAGACCCCGGGGCTGCTCGTCTCCCCGCACATGTCGGCCGACACGCACGGCTGGCTGGAGGACCTCGCCGAGGTCTTCCTGACCAACTTCGAGCGCTGGGTGACCGGCCGGCCGCTGCACAACATCGTGGACAAGAAGCTGGGATACGTGCCCGTGGCCGCGGCGGACACCCCGAAGATCGAGGAGGGCATCCGATGACCGAGCTCGACGACGGCAGGACCGAGACAGGGCGCCCCAGCACCGACGAACTCTGCGCGTACACCGCGACGGAGCTGGTCACGGCGTACGCGAACCGGACCCTGTCCCCCGTGGACGTGGTCGATGCCGTGCTCGACCGCATCGAACGGCTCGATCCCCTGGTGAACGCCTTCTGCCTGGTCGAGGGTGACACGGCGCGCGCGCAGGCGCGGGCATCGCAGGAGCGCTGGCGCCGACGTGAACCACAGGGCCTGCTCGACGGCGTTCCGGTCTCCATCAAGGACCTGCTGCTCACCAAGGGCCGGCCGACGCTGCGCGGCTCGCTGAGTGTCGACCCCGACCGCGACTGGGACGAGGACGCGCCGAGCGTGGCCCGGATGCGCGAGCACGGAGCGGTCTTCGTCGGCAAGACGACGACTCCGGAGTTCGGCTGGAAGGGAGTCACCGACAACCCGCTGACCGGAGTGACGCGTAATCCGTGGGATCCCTCGCGCACCTCCGGAGGATCCAGCGGGGGCAGTGCGGCCGCCGTCGCGCTGGGTCTGGCCCCGCTGTCGGTGGGCACCGACGGCGGCGGCTCGGTGCGCATCCCCGCCGCGTTCTGCGGCATCTTCGGCCTCAAGCCCACGTACGGCCGGATCCCGCTCTACCCGGCGAGCCCGTTCGGCACTCTGGCCCACGCCGGGCCGATGACCCGTACGGTGGCGGACGCGGCCCTCATGATGGACGTGATCTGCGGCGCCGACAGCCGCGACTGGTCGGCTCTCGCGCCGTACGCGGGCAGCTTCCGGGCCGAGATCGACGGCGGGGTGCGCGGCCTGCGCGTCGCCTACAGCCCGACCCTGGCGGGCGCGCCGGTGGATCCGCAGGTGGCCGCCCGGGTGCGGCGGGCGGTCGCGCTGCTCGCCGAGTCGGGTGCGCACGTCGAGGAGGTGGACCCCGGATTCGCCGACCCGGTGGAGGCCTACCACACGCTGTGGTTCTCCGGCGCGGCCAAGGTGGTCGAGCACCTGACGGCCGAGCAGTCGGAGCGGCTCGACCCCGGGCTGCGGGAGATATGCCGGCGGGGAGCGGCCATGAGCGCCCTCGACTACCTCGGCGCGGTGGACGAGCGCATGGCGCTGGGCCGGCGGATGGGCGCGTTCCACGAACGCCACGACCTTCTGGTGACGCCGACCGTCCCGATACCCGCCTTCGAGGCAGGCCGGGAGGTCCCCGAGGGCAGCGGCCTCGAGCGCTGGACCGGTTGGACGCCGTTCAGCTACCCCTTCAACCTCACCCAGCAGCCGGCGGCCAGCGTGCCCTGTGGGACGACCGCGGAGGGACTTCCGGTGGGTGTGCAACTGGTCGCCGCCCGGCACCAGGACGCGCTGGTGCTGCGCGCCTCCCACACGCTCTTCGAGGCGCTGGTGAACGATGGCGTCGTGTCCGCGGGCCCGGTCCGGCCGCACGGCTGATCGAGCAGGACGGAAAAGGGGTGGGGCCGGGCGTTCGCCCGGCCCCACCCCTTCCGGTCAGGCGCGCTTGAAGGTCAGGGACTCCCCGATCACACCGGACAGCCACAGGTCCTGCGCCGCCTCGGCGATCCGATCCAGGCCTTCGGTGATGGTGGCGAAGATGTTGCCGGGTACGAAGCCGGTGTCCGGGTTGAGCAGCAGATTGTTGCGTTCGTAGAACAACGCGAGATCGATGATGCTCTCCGCCTCCTGTGGACGGCCTCCCTGCGTGTAGCCGTGCGAGCTGGTGCTCAGCTGCCAGTTGGCGAAGGTGAAGTAGGCGACGTCGCCGGGGATCGGGGTGATCGTCGGGTTCTCGGTGCCCGGCTCGACCTCGGCGAACGCCGGCACCAGCGTGTAGATCTCGTTGCGGGCGTACTTGCCGTGGAAGACGTCCTTGCCCAGGGGAAGGGCGTTCCAGACCGCCTCGCAGGTACGCGGGGCCCTGTCGTCCAGCAGCTTCGCGACGCAGCTCACGCCGCGCTTCTCAAGCGTGATCTCGATGTAACGATCATCCACTGTCGGTCCTCCGATCGTTCGGCGATTCGGCTTCGCGGTATTCCGGCGGGCTCTTCATTACCCGCCGACGGCTTGGGATCCGGCCATTCCCACGGTCGGGTTCGGTACCACGGCGTCTTCGAGGATGGATGCCTCGTTCTCGGCCGGGGCACGGCGTCCGCGGAGTGAATGCCCGGCAGTCTCCGGCATAAGCAGGAGCGGCACCAGAGCGATCAGGGCGGCGAGCGCCATGTAGATGCCGGGCACCAGGTCGTTGTGCGTGGCGGTGATCAGTGCGGTGACGACCAGCGGAGTCGTTCCCCCGAACAGCGAGGTGCTGAGGTTGTAGCCGATCGCGAAGGCACCGTACCGGACATGCGTCGGGAAGAGCGCCGGCAGGGTGGAGGCGATGGAGGCCAGCAGCATGACCAGGAGCAACGCCAGCAGCATGAGGCCGGCCACGGTCGCGGCCATGTTCTTGACGCCCATCAGCGCCACCAGCGGCACCGACAGCAGGATCGAGCCGATGCACGAGGTGAGGATGATCGGCTTGCGCCCGATCCGGTCGGAGAGCGCCCCGATCGGTGCGATCACTACCATCATGCCGACCATCACGGCCAGCGGGATCGCGTCGCCGGCCACCTCGCTGAGGCCCAGCACGTCCTTCAGGTAGGTCGGCATGTAGGTGAGGATGCCGTAGTCGGTGACGTTCAGCAGCAGCACGAAGCCCATCAGGATGAGGATCGGCCGCCAGTACCTGAGGGTCTCCCGGAAGGGTGCCCTCGAGGTCTCGCCGCGGGCGGCCAGTTCCTCGAAGATCGGGGTGTCCTCGAGCCGCGTCCGCAGGTATAGGCCGATCCCGCCCAGCGGCAGCGCGATCAGGAACGGCACCCGCCACGCCCAGGATGAGACGGTCGCGTCGCTGAAGAGCGTCGACATCAGCGTGGCCATCGACGCGCCGACGCTCAGGCCGATGAGGGTGCCGAACTCCAGGAAGCTTCCATAGAAGCCGCGTTTTCTGTCCGGGGCGTACTCCGCCATGAAGGTGGCGGCGCCGCCGTACTCACCGCCGGTGGAGAATCCCTGGAGCAGCCGCGCCAGGATCAGCAGGATGGGAGACCAGACGCCGATCACGGCGTAGGTGGGCAGGACGCCGATCACGAAGGTGGACAGCGACATCAGGGTGAGCGTCAGCACGAGCACGCGCTGCCGCCCGAGCCGGTCGCCGAGCGGCCCGAAGAACATCCCGCCGAACGGGCGGATCGCGAATGAGATCGCCAGGACGCCGAAGGTCGACAGCAGACGGGTCGTGGAGTCATGCGCCGGGAAGAACGCTTTTCCCACATAGCTGGCCAGATATCCGTAGATGCCGTAGTCGAACCACTCGATGGCGTTGCCCATCGCGGAAGCGGCGACGACGCGGCGCAGCAGTTTCTTGTCGACTGCGGGGGACTGCCCGGGCTCCTCGGCATCCGAGCGTGGGGGTGAGGCTGCGGTATGTGACGCAGCGGGGCTGTCGGGCGCCTGGTGGGGCTCCATCGCGGTGATCCCTTCCGCCTGTCTGTCCAGAAACGTCGGCTGCCCACATCCGAGGTCGTTGAAATACGACAAGCCGGACAAGCAGCAGTCGGAGCCCCGCCGCAGCCGACTGCCCTCTTGTCGACAATCGAATGTCGACACGATCCGGATATGAGAACAGCTCGACGATCATTTGGCAAGTAGCACACCGATTACCGAGCGGAATCTCCCGCCGATGAGCGCTTACTCGCACCCGGCCACGCGACGCAGCGCACGGACGAGCGCGGCGATCGCCGGATCGCCGCCGCTGCCCGACCGCACGGCAACCGACACGGTGCGGCTCAGCCGCAGGTCGGTGACCGGCTGCAGGCGCACCTCGGCGGCCAGCTGTTCCGCCGCGAGACGAGGGATCAGCGACACCCCGACCCCGGCCTGCACGAGTGCCATGATCACCCGGTAGTCGTCGCTGATGTAGTCAAGCTGCGGATCGAACCCCGCGGCGTTACAGGCCCGCACCAGCACGGACCGCAACGCGCTGTCGCTGCCCGGCGCGATCCAGCGCTCCTGGCTGAGCTCTTCGAGGCTTCCGGAACCACCGCCCCCCATCGGCGGCAGGGCCAGCAGCAGGGGCTCGTGCAGCAGCGGCTGCAGCTCGATACCGGCGTCGTGCAGCCGGGGCAGGACGTTGTACTCGTACACCAGCGCGACGTCGATTCGCCGGGCCCGCAGGCCCGCCACGCTCTGCTCGGGCTCCTCCTCGCCGAGCAGGACGCGCAGATCCGGATAGGTCGTCTGGCACTCGGCGATGGCCGGCGCGGCGAGAACGCCCGCCGCGCTCGGGAAGGCGACCAACCCCACCGTCCCCCGCACGTTGTGGTCGAGCGCCGCCATCTCCGCGCGCGCCTGTTCCATCTCGGCCAGGATGCGCTCGGTGTGCGCGACGAGGATGCGAGCCGCCTCGGTGAGTACGAGGCGTCTGCCATCCCGGATGAGCAGCGGGGTACGCACCTCCCGTTCCAGCAACGACAACTGCTGCGACACGGCCGACGGAGACAGCGCGCAGGCCTCGGCCACGGCTGCGATCGTCCCGTGCGCGGCCAACTCCCAGAGCAGCCTGAGCCGACGCACCTCGAACATGAAGGGATGCTAATGCCAGCCCTTGGAAATTCTCGCTGGTGCGGCGACGGGCCGCACCACAGACTGGAGCTGTGACACCCGAGCTCTTACCGGCGATCCCCCCGCTGGCCTCGTGTTACGCGCTTGACCACTCCCGGCCGTCGGCCTTGCCGGATGCCCTGAAGATAGAAGATTGTCAACAGTCAGCAATCTTCGCCCTTGCCTTGTACCTTCGCCCCTAAGGGGGTCATCTTGCAGCTCACTTTTCTCGGCGGTCCGATCCCGCAGCGCGGCATCGGCATCGTCGCGCCGTTCGACTTCGCGCTCGACCGCGAGCTGTGGCGATGGGTACCAGACGACACGTCGCTGCATCTGACGCGCACGCCGTTCGTCCCGGTCGAGGTCAGCCTCGACATGGCACGGATCGTCAGTGAGCACGAGACGCTGCGTGAGGCCGTCCGCGCGCTGCACTCGGTGCGACCCGAGGTGGTCGCCTACGCGTGCACCTCCGGCAGCTTCGTCGGCGGGACGGCGGGCGAGCAGGCGATGTCCGCGGCGATGAGCGAGGCCGCGGGCCTACCCGCGGTGACCACCTCGGGCGCGCTCCTCGAAGCGCTGGCGGAGATCGGTGCGCGCAGTGTCGCGATCGTCACCCCGTACACCAAGTCGGTGACCGATTCGCTGGAGGACTTTCTCGGCGAGGCGGGCGTCGCGGTGACCGGGCGGGCCTACCTCGGCCTGACCCGGGAGATCTGGAAGGTCCCGTATCGCGACGTCGAGGAGATGGCCCGCCAGGCGATGGTCGGCGCCGCCGACGCGCTGTTCATCAGCTGCACGAACCTGCCCACCTACGACGTGATCCCGCACCTGGAGGCCGAGTTGCAGCGGCCGGTGCTCTCCGCCAACCAGGTGACGATGTGGGCCGCACTCCGGCGCATGAACGTGTCGGCGGTCGGCCAGAATCAGGCGCTGCTCGACCCGGCCGCACGCCTCGGCCTCGGCCCCCTGAAACAGCTACCCACCGGCCAGACGCTTCCCGAGGTCGCGCTGGCCGGTCAGACACTCGGTGACGGGGAGATCCTCGAGGCGCTGGACCCCCCTCCCCCACCCGATGACCCGCTCCTCAACTGAGCGAGCACGTCCACGACCGGACCCTGCTTCCGTTCAGCGGAGGCGAAGCGCCAGGAAGAGGTCGACCCGGTCTTCGAGCCGGGCGAGGTCGCGGCCGGTGAGTTCCTCGACGCGCTGGATGCGGTAGCGCACCGAGTTGACGTGGAGGTGCATCTGGTCGGCGCATCTGGTCCAGGAGCCGGAGACCTGGAGGAAGACCTCCAGCGTGCGGATCAGATCGGTGCGGTGCGCCTCGTCGTAGGCGCACAGCGGTCCGAGTACGCGATCCCTGAACACGGTCCGCGCGTCGTCGGGAACACTCGCCAGCAGCAGGGCGTGGGTGGCGAGTTCGCCGGGGCCGACGACCCGGACCGGGTCGGTGCCGCCGGCAGCCAGCGAGCGGGCGCGGCGGGCCTCCTTGACCGCGCCGCACAGTCCCTCCGCGGTGGTGGCCTTGGCGACGCCCACCGCCAGGCCGCCGTCGGTGAGCCCGGGGGCCAGGACCAGGAGCGCCTTCCGGATCTCTCCGGCGAGGTCGGGCCCGCCGGCCGGGACGAGCGCGACCGCCTCGTCCTCGACGAGTCCCACGGCGGATCCGAGGGGAAGGATCTCGCGGAGCAGGCGGCAGAGCTCGTCCGGACGCGGTGCGCGCTCGGCGCTCGCGGCCACGGCGATGACGGCGGCGGGGTCGAGCCCGGCCAGTTCCAGGCGGGGAAGGATCTCGGTGGTGGCGGCATCGGCCATGACGAGACGTACGAGCTCCTGGGCCAGACGTCTCCCGGCGCTCAGGCGATCGTCCGAGCGGGCCCGCTCGACGGCCACGATCGCGGTCAGCTCGGCGATCAGGGCCCGGCGTTCGGCGGACCACTCGGTCCAGTCACCCTCACAGACGAGGAGCCAGTCGGCGACGCGTGACGTGGTGTCCCCGGCGACGGGAAGGACCGAGAGGTCCCGGCCCGGGAGCGGGACCGGCAGGCGAGGGGCGGTGAGGAAGGCGCGGACCAGGTCGGCGGGCGAGAAGGCGTCGGGCAGGTCGTGGGAGCCGGCGACCAGCCGGCCGGGAGGTGCCAGCACCCAGCAGCGCATGCCCAGGTCACGGCCGATGAGATCAAGAAGGGGACCGAGGCCGGAGCCCTCGGTGACGCCCTCGACCAGGCGGCGGTGACGGCCCAGCACGGCGGTCAGGTCGGCGGCGCGGGCGGTGGACAGACGCCGCATGACCTGCTCGGTCACGCTGTCGAAGGCGACGTCCTCCGGCACCCGGAACAGCGGCAGGCCGCGACGGCGGCACGCGTCGATCAGGTCGGCGGGAATGGCGTGGAACCGGGCGTCCCCGGCCGCCAGCGCGGAGACCCGGGCCTCGGTGAGGGCGTGCACGAAGATCTCGGTGTCGCTGGGACGGGCCCGCCACACGAGGCCGGACAGGACCAGCTCACCGCCGCTCAGGTAGCGGCCGGGGTCCTTCAGGTCGGTGGTGACCACCCAGCGGATCGTCCGGTCGAGCTCACCGTGTCCGGTGACGAGTTCCAGCCGCAGATCGGGGATGGCCAGGAGACTCCGCAGCCGCATCAAGGCTCCCTTCGTCGATCGTCTCCGGCCGGTGGACACCGGGCGGTGTCGCGGCAGAACGGCCGAGTTTGGAGGAACCTACGGAACACCGCAGAGGCCGGCGGTCACGGTTCGGAGGTCCTGCGTCTCGACCTACCCCGTCCGACCTATGTGTACTTGCCGTAAATGGGCGAACGGGTGAGGAGGTCCGGTGGTGGCACCGTCCGATCAAGGGAGGCCGGACGAGTCTACGCGAGCGCCGTCCGAGGCGGAGCTGCTGGCCTGCTGCGCCTCCCGCCGATGGGCCCGCGCGGTCGCGGCGGGGCGCCACGAGGATCTGGCCGCCCTGCGGGCCGCCTCGGCCCGCGCCCTGGCCGGGCTGGGCTGGGACGACGTCCTCGAGGCGCTGGCCGCCCACCCCCGGATCGGGGACCGGCCGGAGGGAGCCGGGCGCGACGCCCGATGGTCCCGCGGCGAGCAGTCCGGAATGGACGCGGCCGCCGCGCAGATCCGGCGGGCGATGACCGAGAGTAACGTGGCGTACGAGGAACGTTTCGGCCATGTCTTCCTGATCTGCGCCATCGGGCGGAGCGCCGCTGAGCTGCTCGCCGAGCTGCGGGCCCGACTGGACCACGACGTCGAGACCGAGCGCCGCGTCGTCCGCACCGAGCTGGCCAAGATCGTCGATCTTCGCCTCGCCAAGCTCGTCACGGAAGGAGACCGCTGAGATGTCCCTGTCCACCCACGTCCTGGACGCCGCGGTCGGACGGCCCGCCGAGGGCGTGCCCGTACGGCTGGAGAGCCGCGCGGCCGACGGATCCTGGAAGCCGGTGGCCGCGGGCCGTACCGACGCCGACGGGCGGTTCGGGGACTGGCCGGCCCCCGGCGCGGGCGTCCACCGGCTGGTCTTCGAGACGGAGCGGATCTCCGCCTTCTATCCCGAGGTCGCGGTCGCCTTCACGATCAGCGAGCCCGACCGGCACCACCACATTCCCCTGCTGCTCAGTCCGTTCGCCTACTCCACCTACCGAGGGAGCTAGCCGTGCGACTCGGGCCGAACAGGTACGGCAAGGCCGAGACCCGGGTCGTCCGGATCACCCGGGACGGCGACGTCCATCACATCAAGGACTGCAACGTCAGCGTCTCCCTCGCGGGGGACATGGACGCGGCCCACCTGCACGGCGACAACGCGGCGGTCCTGCCGACCGACAGCCAGAAGAACACGGTCTTCGCCTTCGCCAGGAAGTTCGGCATCGCCGAGATCGAGGAGTTCGCGCTGCGGCTGGCACGGCACTTCGTCGACTCCCAGCCGACCATCCACCACGCGCGTGTCGAGGTCGAGGAGTACTTCTGGGACCGGATCCCGACGTACGGAGGCACGCGCCGGGGACAGCACTCCTTTGTCAGGTCCGGCCGCGAGATCCGCACCTGTGTCGCCCACCACGACGGACCGTCGCGGCAGGTCACAATCGTGTCCGGGCTGAAGGGTCTGACCGTCCTCAACTCCACCGGCTCGGAGTTCCACGGCTTTATCGAGGACGAATACACGACCCTCCGGCCGACCCGCGACCGCGTCCTGGCCACCGAGGTCGGCGCCGCGTGGCGGCATCGGGGCGAGCACGAGGCCTTCGGCACGTCGTACGAGCGGGTGCGCCGGGCCATGCTCGACGCGTTCGCCGGGACCCACAGCCTCTCGCTGCAGCAGACGCTGTACGCGATGGGCGGCCAGGCCCTGGAGGCCTGCGCGGAGATCTGCGAGATCCGCCTCGCGATGCCCAACAAGCACCATTTCACGGTCGACCTGGAGCCCTTCGGCCTGGACAACCCGCAAGAGGTGTTCTTCGCCGCCGACCGTCCGTACGGCCTGATCGAGGGCGCCGTCCTCGCCGATGACGCCCCCGACGCCGGATTCGCCTGGAACTAGGGGGACGAGAAGGATGGACTTCCTGCGCCCCACGAGCTGGGAGGAGGCGCTGGCCGCCAAGGCCGAGCGCCCGGAGGCGCTGCCCATCCAGGGCGGCACCGACGTCATGGTCGAACTGAACTTCGACACGTGCCGCCCGGCGGCGCTCCTCGACCTCGGCCCGGTCCCCGAGCTCGCCACCTGGGAGACGCTGCCCGACGGGACCGTCCGCGTCGGCGCCGGCGTCTCGTACGCCCGGCTGATGGCCGAGCTCGGCGACCGGCTGCCCGGTCTCGCCCAGGCCTCCCGCACGGTCGGCTCGCCGCAGATCCGCAACCGCGGCACGGTCGGCGGCAACCTCGGCGCGGCGTCGCCCGCCGGCGACGCGCATCCGCCGCTGCTGGCGGCGGGCGCGGTGTACGAGGTCGAATCGGCGGCCCGGGGCGTCCGGATGATCCCGGCCGCCGAGTTCTACCTGGGCGTCAAACGCAACGCGCTGCGGCCCGACGAGCTGGTCCGCGCATTCCGGGTGGCCCCGGTGGCGGGCCCGCAGTACTTCTCCAAGATCGGTACGCGTAACGCGATGGTGATCGCGGTCTGCTCGTTCTCCATCGCGCTCTTCCCCGGCGAACGGCGCGTCGGCACCGGGATCGGCTCCGCCGCTCCCACCCCGCTGCGCGCGTACGCGGCCGAGGAGTTCCTGGCCGGTGAGGCGGACTGGGACGGCGACCTGGACGAGGCGGTCGCCGCGCGCTTCGGCGAACTGGTCGGCGCGGCGGCGAGCCCCATCGACGACGTGCGCGGCACGGCCGAATACCGCCGGCACGCGCTCGGCGTCATGGCGCGCCGGACCCTGACCTGGGCGTGGCACGACCACCGGAAGGGAGCCCTGGAATGCGCGTGACGTTCAGCGTCAACGACCGGGAACAGGTCGCCGACGACGTGTGGGAGGGCGAGAGCCTGCTGTTCGTGCTCCGCGAGCGCCTGGGCCTGCCCGGCGCCAAGAACGCCTGCGAGCAAGGCGAGTGCGGCTCGTGCACGGTCTACCTCGACGGCGTGCCGGTCTGCGCGTGCCTCGTCGCCGCGGGCCAGGCGCAGGGCCGGGAGGTGCGGACGGTGGAGGGCCTGGCCTCGGCCGACGGCCTCACGCCCGTCCAGCAGGCGTTCGTGGAGTGCGGAGCCGTGCAGTGCGGCTTCTGTACACCGGGCCTGCTCGTGCAGGCCGACGACCTGATCACTCGAGTGTCCGACCCCTCCGACGCGGAGATCCGCGAGGCGCTCGCCGGCAACCTGTGCCGGTGCACCGGGTACGAGAAGATCCTGGACGCCGTACGCCGTGCGGCCGAGCTGAAGGCCGCCGGCCGATGACCGTCATCATCGAGGGCGCCCACCTCGCGCCGGTCGTCGGCGCCGAGATCCCCGACGGCCATCTGGTGATCGAAGGCGACCGGATCACCGCGATCGGGTCCGGCCCTGCGCCGTTCGCCGCCGGCGCGGAGCGGATCGACGCCCGGGGCTGCCTGGTCACCCCGGGGCTGGTCAACACCCACCATCACCTCTACCAGTGGGCCTCTCAGGGGCTGGCCAAGGACGACACGCTCTTCGACTGGCTGGTGACGCTCTACCCGACCTGGGCGCGAATGGACGCCGAGGTCGTGAGCGGAGCGGCGGCCGCCGGGCTCGGCTGGCTGGCCAGGTCGGGTGCCACGACGACCACCGACCACCATTACATCTTCCCCAAGGGGCGCGGCGACCTGTTCGCCGCCGAGATCGACGCCGCCCGGCGCGTCGGCGTCCGCTTCCACCCCTGCCGGGGCTCGATGGACCGCGGTCGATCGGACGGCGGACTGCCGCCGGACGAGGTGGTGGAGAGTCTCGACGACATCCTCGAGGCCACCGCCGCCGCGATCGACGCCTACCACGACGACTCGTTCTCCTCCATGCTGCGGATCGCGGTGGCCCCCTGCTCTCCGTTCTCCGTCAGCAAGGAACTGCTGGTCGAGTCGGCCGGCCTGGCGCGGGCCAAGGGTGTACGGCTGCACACCCACCTCGCCGAGACCCTCGAGGAGGAGGAGTACTGCCGCGAGCAGCTGAACCGCACTCCGGTGGAGTACATGGAGCAGGTCGGCTGGCTCGGCGACGACGTGTGGTTCGCGCACACCGTCCACCTGAGTGACTCCGACATCGCCGCGATGGCGGGCACGGGCACCGGCACGGCACACTGCCCCAGCTCCAACGCGCGGCTGGGCGCCGGCATCGCCCGGGTCCGCGACCTGCTCGGCGCCGGCGTCCCGGTCGGCCTGGGAGTGGACGGCGCGGCGTCGGCCGAGATGGTCCCGATGGCCGGCGAGCTCCGGCAGGCCATGTACCTGCAGCGGGCCCGGTACGGCCCGAGCGCGCTGGCCGCCCGGCAGGCCCTGGAACTCGGCACTCTCGGCGGCGCTCGGCTCCTCGGCCGGCAGCACGAGATCGGCTCCCTGGAGGTCGGCAAGCTCGCCGACGTCGCCGTCTGGCGGGTGGACGGCTTCCACGCCGCCGTGGAAGACCCGGTGGTCGCGCTCGTCCACGGCCAGTCCCCGCCGCTGGCGAGGCTGCTGGTGGGCGGCCGGACGGTGGTGGCCGACGACGTGGTCGTCTCCGCGCCGCAGCACGAGATCGCCGAGGCCGGCGCCGCCGCGCGCCGCCGCCTGATGGAGCTGGCGAAGGAGGTCCTGTGACGACGGTTCCGGCACGCGAGGCGAAGGACGTCGTCGCCCCCGGCCATGGCGGGGTGGGCGACAGCGTGCTCCGGCCCGACGGCACGCTCAAGGTCACGGGCGAGTTCGCCTACGCCTCCGACCTGTGGATCGACGGGATGCTGTTCGGCGCGACGCTGCGCAGCCCGCACGCTCGCGCCAGGATCCGATCGATCGACATCGGCCCCGCGCTCGCGGTGCCCGGCGTCGAGGCGGTCCTGACGCACGAGGACGTGCCCGGACGCAAGCTGTACGGACTGGAGCACGCCGACCAGCCCGTGCTCGCCATCGATGAGGTCCGCCACCAGGGCGAGCCGATCGCGCTCGTCGCGGCCGACCACCCGGAGACGGCCCGGCGCGCGATGGAGAAGATCGGCATCGAGTGGGAGGTCCTGGAACCGATCACCGACGCGCGCGCCGTGATCGCCGACCCGGACCGCCTCAGGGTCCAGGAGCGCGGCGGCATCGTCCGCCACCAGCCGGTCCGGGTGGGAGACGTGGCCGCCGCCCGCGCGCGGGCGGAGGTCGTCGTGTCCGGTGACTTCTCCGTCGGCATCCAGGACCAGGCGTTCCTCGGGCCGGAGTCCGGTCTGGCGGTGCCGGGTGAGGACGGCGGGCTCGACCTGTTCGTCGCCACCCAGTGGCTGCACAACGACCTCCGGCAGATCGCGCCCTGCCTCGGCCTGCCGGATGAGAAGGTCCGGATGACGGTGGCCGGCGTCGGCGGTGCGTTCGGGGGCCGCGAGGACCTGTCGATGCAGATCCACGCCGGCATGCTGGCGCTGCACACGGGCCGACCGGTCAAAATCGTCTACAACCGGTACGAGTCGTTCTTCGGCCACGTGCACCGGCACCCCGCGCTGATGCGCTACGAGTACGGCGCGACCCGCGACGGCAGGATCCTCTACGCCGACGCCGAGATCGTGCTCGACGGCGGCGCCTACACCTCCTCCTCGCTCGCCGTGGTGGCGAACGCGGCCTCCCTCGGCGTCGGACCGTACGAGATCCCCAACCTGCGGATGGACGCGTACGGCGTCTACACCAACAACCCGCCGTGCGGCGCGATGCGGGGCTTCGGCGCGGTACAGGCCTGCTTCGCCTACGAGTCGATGATGGACCGGCTGGGCGCGGCCTGCGGCGTCGGGCCGGTGGAGATCCGCCGGATCAACGCCGCCGGCCAGGGGTCCAAGCTGGCCACCGGCCAGGTCATCGACTCGCCCGCCCCGCTGAAAGAGATGCTCACCCGGCTGGAGGCCATGCCACTGCCCGCGCCGCCGGGCACCACCGACCTGCGTGACCTGCCCGGCGGCGTCTCCCAGACCACCCACGGCGAGGGCGTGGCCCGCGGTATCGGCTACGGCGTGGGCATCAAGAACATCTGCTTCTCCGAGGGCTTCGACGACTACTCGACCGCCCGGGTGCGGCTGGAGGTCGTCGGCGGCGAGGCGACGGCGGTGGTGCACACCGCGGCCGCCGAGGTCGGCCAGGGCCTGGTCACGCTGCAGGAGCAGATCGCCCGTACCGAGCTGGGCGTCGAGCGGGTGACCGTACGGCCCGCCGACGACCGGGTCGGCGACGCCGGCTCCTCCTCCGCCTCGCGCCAGTCCTACATGACCGGTGGCGCGGTGAAGGCGGCCTGCGAGGCGGTCCGCGCGGACGTCCTCGCGCTGGCCCGGGAACGCCTCGGTACGACCCTCGGCGATCTGTCGCTCATCGGCGGAAAGGTCGTGTCGGCGTCGGCGGGCGCGCTGGCCGACATCGCCGACGTCCTCGGCGACCGAGTCGTCGAGCAGACCCGCGAATACCACCACCGGCCCACCGTCCCCATGGACCCCGTCACCGGACAGGGCGACACCCATGTCCAGCTCGCGCTCTGCGTGCACCGCGCCGTGGTCGACGTCGACGTGGAGCTCGGCCTGGTCAAGGTGGTGGAGCTGGCCGCCGTCCAGGACGTCGGAAAGATCATGAATCGGCTGTCGCTGGAAGGCCAGATCCACGGCGGCTCCGCGCAGGGCCTCGGGCTGGCGCTGATGGAGGAGATCGTCGTCCAGGACGGCCTCGTCCGGAACCCTTCCTTCACCGACTACCTCATCCCCACGATCCTCGACACGCCGCCCATGCGGCTGGACATCCTCGAGAGTCCCGACCCGGCCGCACCGTACGGACTGCGAGGCGCGGGAGAACCACCCACGCTCTCCTCCACGCCCGCCATCGTCGCGGCCGTCCGCGACGCCACCGGAAGGGCGCTCACCCGGGTACCGATCCGACCGGAGCACATATGCCGCTGATGTTCCTCAACGGCGGGGCGATGCGCGGCGGGCCGCTGCATCACCTCCTGGACGGCGCGCCGCTGGCCGCCGCGACCACGACCGCGCCCCGATACCGCTTCTACTCGGTCGCCGACCGCTTCCCCGCCCTTCTTCCGGTCGCGCACGGCGGGGCCCGCATCGCGGGCGAGGTCTACGACGTGCCGATGGACGTGCTGCGTGACCGGCTGCTGCCGGCCGAGCCGCCCGAGCTCGAACTGGGCGTGATCGAGCTGGTCGACGGCACCTCGTCCCTGGCCATGGTTCTCCGCCGCCCGCCGACGTCCTTCCCCGAACTGCTCGACATCACCGAACACGGCGACTGGTCCGCCTACCGGAGAACGAGGTCCCCATGAGCCCGGACTCCGTCTTCGACCTGGTCGTGCGCTCGCGCCGTACGCTGCTGCCGGAAGGGGAGCGGCCCGCGGCCGTGGCCGTGCGGGACGGCAGGATCGCCGCGATCGGCGACCACGACGACGCTCCCCCGGCCGGTACCCGGGTGGACCTCGGCGACATCGCGCTGCTCCCGGGGCTCGTCGACACGCACGTCCACGTCAACGAGCCGGGCCGTACGGAGTGGGAGGGCTTCGCCACGGCGACCCGCGCCGCCGCGGCCGGCGGAGTGACCACCATCGTGGACATGCCGCTCAACTCGCTCCCGCCCGTGACCACTTCCGCGGCGCTGGCCGTCAAGAAGGAGGCGGCGTCCGGCCGGTGCTTCGTGGACGTCGGCTTCTGGGGCGGCGCCGTTCCGGGCAACACGCGGGAGCTGCGGGCCCTGCACGACGGCGGGGTCTTCGGCTTCAAGTGCTTCACCGCCGACTCCGGCGTGCCGGAGTTCCCGCCGCTGTCGTACGACGAGATGGAGAAGGCGTTCACCGAGATCGGGGCCTTCCAGGGCCTGGTCATCGTGCACGCCGAGGACCCGGGCGCGCTGACGGCCCCGGCCGACGGCGGTTATGACGCCTTCCTGGCCGCGCGGCCGCCGAGCGCGGAGCACAAGGCGGTCGAGCAGGTGATCCGGCTGGCCGAGACGACGGGGACACGGGCGCACATCCTGCACCTGTCGGCCGCCGACTGCCTCGAGCCGCTGGCCCGGGCACAGGCGCGGGGCGTGCGGATCACCGCCGAGACCTGCCCGCACTACCTGACGCTGTCGGCCGCCGAGATCCGGCCGGACGCCACCCACTTCAAGTGCTGCCCGCCGATCCGCGACGCCGCCAACCGGGACGGGCTCTGGCAGGGCCTGGCCGCCGGAGTGGTCGGCTGCGTCGTGACGGACCACTCGCCCTGCCCGCCCGAACTCAAGCGCGGCGGGTTCGACGAGGCCTGGGGCGGAATCTCCTCCCTGCAGCTCGGCCTGCCCGCCGTCTGGACCGAGGCGCGCCGCCGGGGTCACGAGCTGGCGGACGTGGTGCGGTGGATGTCGGCCGCGCCGGCGGCGCTGGCGGGCGTCCCGGGCAAGGGCGCCATCGCGGTCGGCGACGACGCCGACCTCGTGGCCTTCGCCGCGGACGAGACGTTCACCGTCGACCCGGCGGCGCTACGAACCCGTCACCACGTCACACCCTACGCGGGCCGCGAGCTCACCGGTGTCGTGCGGGCCACCTGGCTGCGCGGCGAGGTCGTGGGCGACACGCCTCGCGGGCGCCTCCTGCGGAGACGCTCCGCGGTACCGGGGAGCTGAACGATGGCCGATTTCACCTCCTTGCCGGATCTGGCGGTCCGGAACCTCGGCGGCTCCGTCCTCGCCGCGAGCGACGAGTCCTTCGCGGAACGGGAGAACCTGATCAACCCCTGGGCTGCCCGCCATCAGGCGGAGACCTTCGGCCGGAAGGGCCAGGTCTACGACGGCTGGGAGACCGCCCGGCGGCGGCCGTCCGCGCTCGGGCTGAAGGTCGACGACCGCGGCCACGACTGGGCCCTGGTCCGGCTCGGGCTGCCCGGCGTGATCCGGGGGGTCGTCATCGACACCGCCTGGTTCCGGGGGAACTTCCCGGCCTACGCCTCGGTCGAGGCCTGCGCGGCGGAGGGTTATCCGTCGGCCGAGGAGCTGGCCGCCCGCGCGTGGGTGGAGATCGTGCCGCGGAGCCCGCTGACCGGGGACGCCGAGCACCGTTTCGCGGTCCTGGCGGCGCGGCGGTTCACCCATGTCCGCCTGAACATCTTCCCGGACGGCGGTGTCGCGCGGCTCCGCGTGCACGGCGAGGTCGTCCCGGACCCGCGGCTGCTGACCGGCCTGACGGTGGACCTGGCCGCGCTGGAGAACGGCGCGCGCGTCACGGGCTGCTCGAACCTGTTCTACTCCGCGCCGGAGAACATCCTGGCCCCAGGCCTGCCACGCCACCAGGGCGAGGGCTGGGAGACCGCGCGGCGGCGCGACGACGGCAACGACTGGGTCACGGTGGAACTGGCCGCCCCCGGCAGGCCGAGGCTGGTCGAGATCGACACCACGCACCTCAAGTTCAACGCCCCGGGCTGGGCGGCGCTCTCCGGCCGGGACGCCCGGGTGACGGAGGAGTGGACCCCTCTCCTGCCACCCACCCGGATCCAGCCGGACGGCCGCCACCACTTCCGACTCGACGCCGCCGCCCCACGGGCCGAGGTGACACACGTACGGCTCGACATCTACCCCGACGGCGGCGTGGGCCGGCTCCGTGTCTGGGGTGAGCTGACGGCCGACGGCGAGCAGGCCCTCCGCGACCGCTGGGACGCCTTCGATTCTCAATGAGGTTTGTCAAGTGATGATCGAGCTATGCGGCCTGGGCGGCCGGAGGACTCTGCTCGTAGCAGCGGCGATCTCGGATGAGTGCCCACAGGACGTTGACGCGCCGTCTGGCGAGGGCCAGGACGGCTTGGGTGTGGAGCTTGCCTTCGGTGCGCTTGCGGTCGTAGAAGGTCCGGGATTCGGCGTTGAAGCGGATGCTCACCAGCGCGGATGTGTAGAACACCCGATTGAGGGCGCGGTTGTAGCGGCGGGGTCGGTGAAGGTTGCCGTGGATACGGCCCGAATCGCGGGGCACCGGGGCCAGGCCGGCGTAGGCGGCCAGGTGGTCGGCGGAGGCGTAGGCGGTCAGGTCGCCTCCGGTGGCGGCGAGGAACTCGGCGCCGAGCAACACGCCGATGCCAGGCATGCTGATGATCACCTCGGCCAGTTCGTGGCGGCGAAACCGGTCCTCGATCAGCAGGTCGATGTGCTTGATCTGCTCATTGAGGGCCATCACCCCCTTCGCCAGGTCGGCCACCAGCATGGCGGCCAACTGCTCGCCCGGCAGGGTGGTGGTCTGGGATCTGGCGGCCTGCACCGCACGGGCGGCCAGGTCGGCGGTACCCCGCCGGGCGCCATGGTCGCTCAGCCAGCGCTCCAGCTCCGCGGCACCAGCCGCGCGGATCGCCGCAGGGGTCTGGAAGCCGGTGAGCAGGACCAGCGGGCCCTTGTTCGTCACGTCCAGGGCGCGCTCCAGCGCCGGGCAGAGGGCCAACAGCTGCTCGCGCAGCCGGTTGACCATCCGGGTGCGGTCGGCGACCAGGTCGGCGCGGCGGGCGGTCAGCATCCGCATCTCGACGATGAGTTCGTCATCGACCCGCAGCGGGGCCAGGCCGCGGCGCATGCGGGCCTGGTCGGCGATGATCGCAGCGTCGCGGGCATCGGTCTTGCCTGCCCCGCGGTAGCCGCCGGCGGCAGCGTTGACCATGGTGGAAGAGATGTAGAGGACCTGCTGCCCGTGAGCGATCAGCAGCGCCAGGACCAGGGCCGCGCCGCCGGTGGTCATATCCACGGCCCAAGTCACCTCATCGGCCAGGCCGAGCACTTGCGTGATCAGCTCGCCCAGCGTGGTCTCGTCGTTGGCCACGCGCCGCGACAGCAGCCGCTGCCCGTCTGCGTCGATGACCACCACGTGGTGGTGTCCCTTGCCGATATCGATCCCGGCCCATGCCCGCCTCAACATCGCCTCCCAGCGCGTTTGTCCTGGTCTTCCCGCAGACGACCTCGCCGGCTCATCCCTACACAGCGACGTGTTCGCAGTTCTCAATCAGCGGCCGAGTCGTCGCGGGGTGCCGGGCGGCCAATCGAGGGAAGCCACAGACGGCAGATGCCTGACAGCCACACCCGGCACCCCTGGGTGCTCGAACCCTACGACTGGCCCGAGCGGCCCGAGAAAGAAGGTAGGGATGCCTGACTCCCCCGCGGCCGGCTCACGTGAAGTTCCTGTTACATCCACGACCGGCCCGTTCCCGCGGGCTCGAGCGGAAGGTAGCGTCCAGCTGTGCTGATCAGCCCACACGAGCAGGAACGGCTGCTGATCCACGTGGCGGCCGGCCTCGCCCGCGACCGGCGCGCCCGCGGATTGCGGCTCAACCATCCCGAGGCGACCGCGGTCATCGCCTCCTATGTCCTGGAGGGCGCCCGCGACGGGCGGAGCGTCGCCGATCTCATGGAGGCCGGGCGTGCCGTGCTCAGCCGCGAGGACGTCATGGAGGGGATTCCGGAGATGCTCGACTCCGTGCAGGTCGAGGCGACCTTCCCCGACGGCACCAAGCTCGTCACCGTCCACCGGCCGATCCCGTGACGCGGGGAGGCCACGCGGGTTCCACCAGAGGGAGGTTCGGATGAGCGCCGGATCCGTCCCGGGCGAGATCGTGGCCGGAGAGGGCCGGGTGGAGCTGAACCCCGGCCGTCCGCGTACGACGATCACGGTCGTCAACACCGGGGACCGGCCGGTGCAGGTCGGCTCGCACTATCACTTCGCGCAGGCCAACGACGCGCTCGACTTCGACCGGGAGGCCGCGCGCGGTCACCGGCTCGACGTGCCCGCGGGCACCGCCGTACGGTTCGAGCCGGGGATCGCGCGCGAGGTGTCGCTGGTGCCCCTCGCCGGGCGCGCGGTCGTACCGGGGCTGCGCCATGACTGAGATCTCGCGCTCCCGCTACGCGCAGCTGTACGGACCGACCGTCGGCGACCGCGTACGCCTCGCCGACACCGACCTGTTCATCGAGGTCACCGACGATCTGTCCCGGGGCGCGGGGGCCGGCGACGAGGCGGTCTTCGGCGGCGGCAAGATGATCCGCGAGTCCATGGGCCAGGGTGTGGCGACGCGCGCCGAGGGGGCGCCCGACCTGGTGATCACCGGGGTCGTGGTGCTGGACCACTGGGGCGTCGTCAAGGCCGACGTGGGTGTGCGCGACGGCCGGATCGTCGCGCTCGGCAAGGCCGGCAACCCGGACACGATGGACGGGGTCCATCCCGACCTGGTGATCGGCCCGTCCACCGAGATCCTGGCCGGCAACGGCAGGATCCTCACGGCCGGGGCGGTCGACTCGCACGTCCACCTGATCTGCCCGCAGCTCGTCGACGAGGCCCTCGGCGCCGGTGTCACCACGCTCATCGGCGGCGGCACCGGCCCGGCCGAGGGCACCAAGGCGACGACGGTGACCCCCGGCGCCTGGTACCTCGCCCGGATGCTGGAGGCGATGGACTCCTTTCCGGTCAACGTGGCGCTGCTCGCCAAGGGCAACACGGTGTCCGAGGAGGGCATGTGGGAGGCGCTGCGCGGCGGCGCGTCCGGTTTCAAACTGCACGAGGACTGGGGGTCGACGCCGGCCGCGATCGACGCGTGCCTGCGCGTCGCCGACGCCTCGGGAGTGCAGGTCGCCCTGCACTCCGACACCCTCAACGAGGCCGGGTACGTCGAGTCGACGCTGAACGCCATCGGCGGCCGGTCCATCCACGCATACCACACCGAGGGCGCCGGCGGCGGGCACGCGCCGGACATCATCACGGCCGCCGGGTACCCGAACGTCCTGCCGTCCTCGACCAACCCGACCCGGCCGCACACGGTCAACACGCTCGACGAGCACCTCGACATGCTCATGGTCTGCCACCACCTGAATCCGTCGGTGCCGGAGGACCTCGCGTTCGCCGAGTCGCGGATCCGCCCGACCACGATGGCGGCCGAGGACGTCCTGCACGACATCGGCGCGATCTCGATGATCGGCTCGGACTCCCAGGCGATGGGCCGGATCGGCGAGACCGTCATCCGCACCTGGCAGACCGCGCACGTGATGAAGGGCCACCGGGGCGGCCTGGACGACAACCTCCGCGCCCGTCGTTACGTCGCCAAGTACACGATCTGCCCGGCGGTCGCGCACGGTCTCGACGCGGAGATCGGCTCGGTCGAGGTGGGCAAGCTCGCCGACCTGGTGCTGTGGGACCCGGCGTTCTTCGGCGTGCGGCCGCACGTCGTACTCAAGGGCGGCATGATCGCCTGGGGCCAGATGGGCGACGCGAACGCCTCCATCCCGACGCCGCAGCCGGTGTTCCCCCGCCCGATGTGGGGCGCGACCGCAGCTCCGGCCACGTCGGTGCACTTCGTGGCCCCGGCCGCGCTGGACGACGGCCTCGCCGAACGCCTCGACGTGAAGCGGCGCCTGGTCGCGGTCAAGGACACCCGGCGGTTGGGGAAGGCGGACATGCCGTTGAACGACGCGCTGCCGGAGATCAAGGTCGACCCGGACACGTTCACGGTGAGCGTCGACGGGAACGAGGTCGAGCCCGCGCCCGCCTCCGAGCTGCCCATGGCCCAGCGGTACTTCCTGTTCTGATGGACTCCTGATGGACGCCGCGCTGCTGCTGCTCGCCGACTCCCGGCTCCCCGCGGGCGGGCACGCGCACTCGGGCGGCCTCGAAACAGCCGCCGCGACCGGCGTCGTCCACGATCTGGCGACGCTCTCCGACTTCCTGCGCGGCCGGCTCGCGACCACGGGACTCGTCACGGCGGGCCTGGCCGCGGCCGCCTGCGCGTGCGCACAGGTGCCCGCGGCCGGCGCACGCACGCCACCCGTGGAAGCGTCGCCGGGTGACCTCACCGGCTGGGCCCGGCTCGACGCCGAGGCCGACGCACGCACCCCGTCGCCCGCGCAGCGGCGGGCCTCGCGGGCACAGGGGCGGGCGCTGCTGCGCGTCGCCCGCGTCGCGTGGCCCGGTCCGGTTCTGGAGAGCCTGGCGGCGGCGTCCGGCGGCCCGCACCATCCGGTCGCGCTCGGCGCCGCGGTCGCCGCCGCAGGCGGCGCTCCGGAACGCGCGGCGCAGATCGCGGCGTACGGCTCGGTGACCGGTCCGGCCTCGGCGGCGGTCCGCCTGCTCGGGCTCGACCCCATGGGCGTGCACCGGGTGCTCGCGGGCCTCGCCGGACGGATCGACGCCGTCGCGGAGGAGGCCGCCGAGGACGTACGCGCCGGTGACCTGCCCGCGGCCTCCGCACCCGCGCTGGACGTGTTCGCCGAGCTTCACCAGCAGGCCGAACTCCGCCTGTTCGAATCCTGACATCGGAGGTCTCTTTTGGGACTGGACCACAGCCACGACCCGCACGAGCCGCGGTCGCACCGCGCCCTGCGGCTCGGCATCGGAGGCCCGGTCGGCAGCGGCAAGACCGCCCTGGTCGCCGCGCTGTGCCGCCTGCTCCGCGACGAGGTCGCCCTGGCCGTCGTCACGAACGACATCTACACGACCGAGGACGCCGACTTCCTGCGCCGGAACGGCGTCCTGGACGACGACCGGATCGCGGCCGTCCGGACCGGCTGCTGCCCGCACACGGCGATCCGCGACGACATCTCCGCCAACCTCGACGCCGTCGAGGCGCTGGAGGACCGGCACGGCCCGCTCGACCTGGTGATCGTGGAGAGCGGCGGCGACAATCTCACCGCGACGTTCAGCCGCGGGCTGGTCGACCGGCAGATCTTCGTCCTCGACGTGTCCGGCGGCGACAAGGTCCCCCGCAAGGGCGGCCCGGGCGTCACCACCGCCGACCTGCTGGTGATCAACAAGACCGACCTCGCACCGTTGGTCGGCGCCGACCTGACCGTCATGGCACGCGACGCCGAACGCGTGCGGGCCGGCCTGCCGATCGCCTTCACCTCGCTGCGGGAACGCCCGGACATTCCGGAGGTGACCGCCTGGGTCCGCTCCGCCCTCGCCGAACGCGCCCCCGCGTGAGCCTCGCCGCGTGCGCCCGCACGGCCGTCCCCACGGACGCGGGTGCGGACGGGCGCACCGGTTTCGCGGCGCGCGCGGCCGTGCGCGCCGAGCGCGGCCCCGGGGGGCGGACCCGGATCACACGGTTGCGGTCGGACGGCCCGCTCGCGCTGCGCGAGTCCGGTGACTCGGTCTACCTGGTCGGCGCGGGGGCGGGACCGCTCGGCGGCGACGACCTGGAGCTGACGATCGAAGTCGGCTCGGGGGCGCGGCTCGACCTCCGCTCGGCCGCGGCGGCGCTCGTTCTACCGGGACGCCGGGACGCCGGGGCGTCACGCCTGACCGTACGAGCCGACGTCGCGGCCGGAGGACGGCTCGTCTTCGCCCCCGAACCCACGATCGCCGCGGCCGGCTGCGACCACCACGCGCTGGCGGAGGTGACTCTCGACGAAGGCGCGGAGCTGGTGTGGCGGGAGGAGATCGTCCTCGGCCGCCACGGTGAGCCTCCAGGGCGCTATGTCAGCAGGTTCGACGTCACGGCGGGCACGACGCCGCTGCTCCGCCACGAACTGCGGATCGACGAGGACGCCACGAGCAGCGCCGTGCTCGGCGACGCCGGAGCCGTCGGCACCCTGCTGGTCACCGGCGTCACCGCGGAGCCGTACGCCGCCGAAGGGCTGGCCGTGCTGCCGCTCGCCGGCCCAGGTGTCCTGGTGACGGCCATGGCCGCCGACACCGTACGGCTGCGGGAGCGATTGGACCGGTGCCGCCGCCTCTACACCTGACGCGAGCGTCCCGGTCGGCGAATGGTGCGCACCGACCGGGACGCCGCGGCTGCGGGGGGAACCGCCGGTTGCTGCGCTCAGTCCTTCTGCGCGTCTCGGGTCGGCGCGCTTCCTGCGCTGACGGTGGGCATGGCGAGGTCCACCGGTCCCGCGCTCCTGCTCTTGCACTGGTCGTGGCAGTTCTTCTCCAGGCTGCAGCAGAGCGAGCAGATGGTCCCCGAGTGGAATGGGCACCCGGCGATATCGGGACGTTCGAAGACTTCTTGGCAGACGGTGCAGGTGAGGGTGGCTGCGGAGGGCAGTCCGTCGACGAAGAGCGGCTCGGGCAGATCGTCGGTTCGGGCGATGTAGTACCGGCCCTTCGTCGCCACGGCGAGAACCGGAGAGAGGACCATCGCGATGCCCAGGGCGATGAAGGGGGAGAACGCCTTGCCGTACGGTCCGAAGGCGTTGAAGTACGCCAGGATGGAGATGGCCGAGGCGACGAGCATGGAGCCGAAGCCGACAGGGTTGAAGTTGTACAGGTGGGCTCGTTTGAACTCGATGTAGGACGGGCTGAGCTTCAGCGGCTTGTTGATCATCAGGTCGGCGACGACCGCGCCGATCCAGGCGATGGCCACGTTGGAGTAGAAGCCGAGGACCGTGTTCAGGAAGCCGAAGACCCCGCCTTCCATGAGCGCGAGTGCGACGCCGACGTTGAGGAAGATCCACACCACCCGGCCGGGGTGCCAGTGCAGCAGCCGGGAGAAGAAGTTGGACCAGGACAGCGATCCGGAGTAGGCGTTGGTCGTGTTGATCTTGATCTGGGACAGCACGACGAAGAAGGTGGCCAGGCCCAGCGCGACGGGTGCGGCGAAGGTGCGGAAACCGGCGAGGTACTGCTGGATCGGCTGATCGGCCTTCACCAGGCCGACGCTGTCGGCGATGTAGAAGGCCAGGAATGCGCCGCCGAGCTGTTTGAACGCGCCGAGGATCACCCATCCGGGGCCGGCGCTGAGCACGGCCGCCCACCACTTGCGGGAGTTCTCCGGGGTCTTGTCGGGCATGAAGCGCAGGTAGTCCACCTGCTCGCCGATCTGCGCGATCAGCGAGAGCGCGACGCCTGCTCCGGCGCCCACACCGAGCATGCTGAACGCGGATCCGGTGGGTGAGTTGCCGGCGAAGTGGGTGAAGCGTGAGAACTTGTGGGGGTCCTGGATGGCGATGGAGATGAACGGGGCGACCATCAGGACCAGCCAGATGGGCTGCGTCCATACCTGCATCTTCGACAGCGCGGTCATGCCGTAGATCACCAATGGAATGATCGCCAGCGAGGCGATGAGGTAGGCCACGGGAAGCGGAATGTGCAGGCCCAGCTGGAGTGCCTGGGCCATGATCGAGCCTTCGAGGGCGAAGAAGATGAAGGTGAAGCTCGCGTAGATGACCGAGGTCAGGGTCGATCCCAGATATCCGAAACCGGCCCCTCGGGTCAGCAGATCCATGTCGATGGAGTACTTGGCCGAGTAGTAGGAGATCGGGATGCCGGTGGCGAAGATGACGACGGCGGCGGCCAGGATCGCGATGAGCGCGTTGGTGAAACCGTTGGAGATGGCGATGGATCCGCCGATGGCGAAGTCCGCCAGGTAGGCGATGCCGCCGAGCGCCGTGGTGGCGACGACATATGGGGTCCAGCGGCGGAAGGACTTCGGCGCATAGCGAAGCGAGTAGTCCTCGAGCGTGGAGTTCCGCGTCCAGCCGTTGTATCGGCGGGAGGTCGTTCCAGAGGCGGTGTCCGGGGGGTTTTCCGATTTCTGTTCGGGCGTCGCCGCCGCTGCTGTAGACACGTCCGAATCCATGCGGTCAGACGCTAAATATCACCTGTTTCCGCGGACGCCCCGAAAGGTAACGGCCGCGTTTCGCCGGGCAGGTCCGTGATGCAGCTACTCGCCGAAGATCGCGTCACACTCCGCCTCGCGGGCCGCGCGTCCCGAAGGGCGCTTCGTGCCGACACGGGATCAGCGGCCGGTGACGCGGTGGGCGGCGGTGGCCAGGAGCAGGGCGGCGTGCACGTCGGGGTCGGTGACGGTGTGGCCGAGCAGTGCCTCGATGCGTTGCAGGCGCTGGTAGAAGGACTGGCGGCGCAGGTGGAGCACTGCAGCGGCGCGGGTGGCGCTGCAGCCGTGCAGCAGGAATGTCTCCAGGGTACGTACGAGGTCGGTACGGTGCGCGGCGTCCCACTCCACGAGCGGGCCGATGGTGTGGCGGACCAGGTGGTCGAGGTGGCCGCTCCCGCCGTGACGGGTGAGTTCCAGGTCGAGGGCGATGGAGCGCGCGCTGATCAGGCGGGAGCCGGGCCGCAGGTCCAGGGCGGCCCGGGCGTCGCGCAGCGAACCGCCGAGTTCACCGACCTCGGTAGCCGGATGTCCGACGGCGATCCGCACCTGCGGCGCGCTCAGCCGCCGAAGCGCCTCGTCGAGCGCCTGCTGCGCGGCACCGACCACGTCGCCGACGCTGCGGGGGACGGCGAGGACGCCCAGGACGAGCCGCGACACCCGGCCGCGCAGCGCGGGCGTATGCAGGACGCGGGCGGCGCGGTCGACGACTGCCAGCGCGGCCGCGGTCTCCAGCGCGTCGGCGGCGAGCCCGATGAGCAGGTGATCCGCCGCCGGACGGAAGCCCGCCAGCGCCGCCCGTACCGACGACTCGGCCTGGCCTTCGGCGGTGCCCTCCAGCAGGTCGGTGAGGAGGGCGGCGGCCAGCCGGTCGGGCTCACGCGGCGGGTCGCCGGTGCGCAGCATCGCCAGCGCCAGCGCGACCGTGGTCCGCTCCAGCGCCACCGCCAGGTCCTCGGCGGGCAGCGGAGAGCCCGGCCCGGCGACCAGCCGTCCCCACGTCGTCCCCAGCACGGTCACCGGCGCCTCGGCCAGCGGCGTCTCCGCGGCCCGCCACGCCTCGCGGTCGCCGGCGACGCCGTGCGCGGCGACCAGCGCTCCGTTGTCGGCGACCAGGATCAACGGCCCGCCCACCACACCGGCGGCTGCCGCGAGGAGACCGGGGACGCCGATGCCCGCGATCAGGACGTCGTTGAGCGCGCGGCTGATGGAATCGCCCAGCCGCAGCCGGTGGCCCGCCTGGTCGACGATGCGGGTGTTCGCGACCTCGGCGATCCGGCTGAAGGGGACGACGGCGTTCAGGGTGATGAACGGCAGTGCCTGCCGGCGGGCCTCGGCCACCAGTTCGCCCGGTACCTCGGGGAACGTCCGGCCGAGCTCCAGCGCGACGCCGGCGACGTCGCGTTCGGCGATCTCGCGGAGATAGTGCCGCCGCGCTCCGGCGTCGGTGCCCGCCAGGCCGAGACCGGTGGTCAGCAGCAGTTCGCCGCCGGTCAGCAGCGGGCCGATCTCGTAGATCTCGCTCGAGTGCACCCAGCGGACGACGCGGTCGAGCGCAGTCTCGCCCGCGAGCACCACGGGGCGGGCCTCGCGCATCACGTCGAACGCGAGAATCTCGCGGAGCGTGAGGGGCATCACACCATCTCATTACGGATCGTCCACTACAGAGGCTCATAGTACGGACGTTGTGTCCATTCCCCTTCCCGGGTCGCGCGGCGATAGTGGGCCCATGACCAGTGATGTCGTCGATGACGCTGCGATGCTGAGCGTCGCGCTCGAGGAGGCGCGCGCCGGGTACGCCGGGGGCGGCGTCCCGGTCGGGGCCGCGCTGTTCGGCGCCGACGGGCGGCTGCTCGGGCGCGGACACAACCGGCGGGTCCAGGACGGCGACCCGTCGACGCACGGCGAGACCGCGGCGTTCCGCGCGGCCGCCGGCAGCCCACGTACCGCGGCACGACCATGGCCACGACGCTGTCGCCGTGCTGGTACTGCAGTGGGCTGATCCTGCAGTTCGGCATATCCCGGGTGGTCGTCGGCGAGGCGCGGACGTTCGAGGGTCACCACGAGTGGCTGGCCGGGCACGGCGTCGAGGTCGTCGTGCTCGATGACCCGGAGTGCGCCGAGCTCATGACCGCCTTCATTAAAGAACAGCCCCACATCTGGAACGAGGACATCGGAGAGAGCTCATGAGCACGAGTGGCGTCGTTCCCGTCATCGACCTCACCGCCTGGTTCGAGGGCGACGCCACCGCCCGGGCGGACGTCGCGGCCCGCGTCGACGCGGCCCTGCGAGAGATCGGCTTCCTCGTGGTCACCGGGCACGGAGTGCCGGCCCCGTTGCGCGAACGGATCCGCTCAGCGGCCAAACGGTTCTTCGCGCTTCCCGACGCGCTGAAGGAACCGTACGCCGTCACGGTCGGCGAGCGCGGCTGGCTGCCGCCCGGCGTCGAGGCCAACGGCTACGCCGAGGGCACACCGACCCCGCCGGACCTGAAGGAGACCTTCGCGGTCGGCGCCGACCAGCCGACCGGCGACACGGAGACCGACGCCGAGTGGTTCCTGCCGAACGTCTGGCCCGCCGAGGAGCCTGAGCTCGAGCCGTTGCTCACCGACTACCTCGGCCGGATGCGGGCGCTCGCCGACGAACTGCTGACGCTGTGCGCGGCGGCGCTCGGTCTCGCACCGGACTTCTTCACGGCCAGGACCGGGCACCCGTCGTACACGCTGAACATCAACCGGTATCCGCCGCTGTCCCAGGTGGGGCCCGCCGAGCCGGGGCAGTTCCGCATCGGGCCGCACACCGACTTCGGCACGGTCACGATCCTCGACCGGCAGAACGGTGTCGGCGGCCTGCAGGTCTACAGCCCAGGCGGCGGCTGGGTGAACGCCCCGTACGTCGAGGACTCCTTCACCATCAACATCGGGGACCTGCTCGCCCGCTGGACCGGCGACCGCTGGCGGTCGAACCGGCACCGGGTCCTGCCACCGGATCCCACCGCACCGGACGAGGAACTCGTCTCGCTCATCTACTTCTACGAGTGCGATCCGAGCGCTCTCATCGAGTCCATCGCGCCGCCGATCGGCCGGGTGACCCACGAGCCGGTGCGCGCCTCCGACTACCTCCTCGACAAGCTCAACGCCATCACGGTGCGCTGAGCGCTCCCCGCTGGATCGAAAGGCACACCCATGACGGTGCTCAAGGAGCCTGCTCCCTCCCTGGAGGTACGGGAGGGGACGTACGGCGAGAAGGTCGCGGCGGTCGAGCCCGGGGGCGCGGAGTTCATCCCGCTCGCCGAGCGCCACGGCAGGCCACGGCAGCTGCTGTGGACCTGGACGTCGCCGAACCTGGAGTTCGCCACCGTGTTCCTCGGCGTGCTCGCGGTCGCCGCGTTCGGCCTGAGCTTCTGGCAGGCGGCGCTGGCGATCATCGTCGGCACGGTCCTCGGCTCGGTCACCCACGGCGTGCTGTCCGCGCGCGGCCCGGCGCACGGCGTGCCGCAGATGGTGCTCGGCCGGATCTCCTTCGGGTACTGGGGCAACGCCCTGCCGGCCGGGCTGAACGCCGTCGTCGCGGGGATCGGCTGGTTCGCGGTCAACAGCGTCAGCGGCGCCCTCGCGCTGAACACGCTGACCGGCTGGCCGAAGGCGCTCTGCCTGGTCATCGTGGTCGTGGCCATGGTGGTCCTGGCCTTCTTCGGGCACAACCTCGTGCACGCCTTCGAGAAGTACGCCCTGCCGGTGCTCGCGGTGATCTTCGCCGTGGCCTCCCTGATCATCCTGGCGAAGTCGCATCCCGGCGCTCCGGGCCACGGCGGCGGCCTGGGCGGCTTCCTGCTGACCGTCGGCGCGACGTTCGGGTACGCGGCCGGCTGGAACCCGTACGCCTCGGACTACACGCGCTACCTCCCCGCGGACAGCAGCCGGAGGGCCGTCGGACTGTACGCCGGGCTCGGCGTGTTCGTCTCCTGCGTCGTCTTGGAGATCGTCGGGGCGGCGTCCGTCACGATCGGCGGTGACGCGCTGGGCCAGCCCACCTCGGCGTTCACCGGTCACCTCCCGACGGCCGTCGCCGACCTCACGCTGCTGGCGATCGCGCTCGGCGGCATCGCGGCCAACGCGCTGAACGTCTACTCGGGGGCGATGTCCTTCGTCGCCCTGGGCATCAAGCTGCCGCTGGCGCTGCGGCGAGCCATCGTCGCCGTCGTGTTCGGCGCGATCGGCTTCGTCGTCGCGCTGTCCGGCCTGCACGACGCCGGGCAGAAGTACGAGGCGTTCCTGCTGGTGATCTCGTACTGGATCGGCCCCTGGCTGGCCGTGTTCCTGCTCGACCAGTATCTGCGACGCGGTACGGACGTGGACGGCCTGCTCTTCGACCGGCGGCACCGCAACTGGGCCGGGCCGGTCGCGATGGTGGTCGGCGTCGTGCTGTCGGTGTGGCTGTTCTCCAACCAGCAGAAGTACGTCGGGCCGGTGCCGAAGCACGTCAAGTCGGTCGGCGACATCGCGTTCGAGGTCGGCTTCGTGATCTCGGCTCTGATCTACCTCGTGCTGCGGCGGCCGAAGGCGAGATCTGCGGCATGAGGTCGTTGAACCGTTACGGCTCGCTCTCCGTAGGCCTAGGTGACATGACTTGACCCGACCGGCGCAGCCCCCGCCAGGACGAGATCCTCATCTGCGTGGTTCATCGCCAACGGTCGACAGAGGAGAGAGACCATGCCCGGCATGGACCCGAGCGCCGATCCCCGTCCGACCACTGTGGACCGGCGTCGGCTGCTCTTCGGCGTCCTCCCGGCCGCCGCCCTGCTGGCCACCGGCTGCGCCCGATCGAAGGCCAAATCGAAGGCCGAATCGAATGCCGACGAGCGGAGCGCCCGACCGCGCCTCGCGCTGATCTACAACGGCCCGCAGGGCTGCCCCGCATGCGGGCCGACCGTGGCCGCCCTGCTGCGCAGGGCACCGCAGCCGTACCGGGTCAAGTACGTGAGCGCCGTGACCGCCGCCGATCTGGCCGACGCGCAGCTCTACGTCCAGCCCGGCGGCGGCGCCGACCTCGAGGGAACCTGGCGGCACCTGAGCGGCTCTGCCGGGGTGATGCGCGACTGGGTCCGGAAGGGCGGCAGCTACCTGGGCCTGTGCTTCGGCGCCTATCTGGCCGGGCGCGATCCGGGCTTCGACCTGCTGCCCGGCGACACCAACGGGTACGTCGGCTCCCCCGGCGCCACGGTCCCCGACGATCGCGACACCGTGGTGGCGGTGAACTGGCGGGGCAAGCCGCGGCACATGTACTTCCAGGACGGGCCGGCCTTCTTCCTGGACGCCGGCGCCGACGCCACCGTTCTGGCGACCTACCCCAACGGAACGGCCGCCGTCGTCGTCGCCCCGTACGGCAAGGGCCGAGTCGGGGTGAGCGGCCCGCACCCGGAGGCCGACGACTCCTGGTACGCGGAGAAGGGACTGCACAATCCCGACGGCGTCCGCTTCGACCTGGCCTACGAGTTGATCGAGGCGACCGCCGGACGACGCTGAGACCCGGCGGGCTCCGTCCAGACGACGAGGTCGAGTCCTGGACGCTGCTCGGCTGATCTCGCGGTGGCGCCGGTTCTCAGAGACCTGATGGACGCTCTCCGGCGGATACGCGGGCGCTGATGTCCGCGTCGGTGTCCCTCCCCTGTGGGTGGTCGCACCGGTCCGCTTGCGGCCAGGGCACGAAGCGTCCGTCCGCGTGTTCCACCAGGAGCCGCTTGCCGTGTGCCAGCACACCGCGCGGCCGGAGCCCGAGCAGGCTCGCGGTGGTGTAAGCCGCGCTCAGACCGCCCAGGTCGTGGACGAGACCGATCTTGAACAGCGAGCGGGTCTCCGCGATGGCCTCGTGGTCCCCCGCACGCATGACCACGCGCAACTCGGGCGCGACCGCGAGTGCCGCCACCGAGACGGCGATGTTGTCCAGGTCGTCCGAGGCCACGGCGGCCATCGCCTGCGCTCGCTGGAGGCCGAGTTCGCGCAGTACGAACCTGTCGATGGCGTCGGCGACGACGACGGGCACGCCGAGTGCCCTGGCCAGGCGGAGGTTCGGGGCTGCCGGGTCCCGCTCGACCGCGACCACGCCGATGCCCAGGGCCTGCAGCTGGGTGCACAGCCGCAGTCCTACCTGTCCGAGCCCCACGACGACCACGTGGCCTGCTCGGGGCAGGGCCCGGGCGCCCACGATGCCGACCGAGCGCGGCGCCAGCAGACGATCGACCACACCTGCTGTGAAGACAGCGGTGAAGACAATGGTGCTGAGCATCGCGAGGCCGGAGAACACCAGATACGTGTCCGAGCCGTGGGCCGGTGCGGGGCCGACGGCAGAGACCGTTCGCGCCGCTTCGAAGAACGCCTCGACGGGTGGGCGGTGGCGCCGGGCCACGGACCAGACCCAGTCCGACAGCAGCACGGCGAGCAGGCCGACCAGACCCATCAACATGATCCGCGAGCTGCCGTCGTGTGGTCGCAGCTGCCCTCGCAGCTTCCCCAGCCGGGCCCGGTACCTCAGGGAGCGTGGTGGCCGATACGGCTCGAGGCGCACCGTTTCCCCGTCCCAGCGGGCACCCGCGTGACCGGAGGTCGTGCGGGTGACGGCCAGCAGTTCCGGCTGGAGGCAGCCTGCCATTAGGACGGGCGCCGCGACGTCGGCCGGGGAGGTGACCTGGCAATTCGGGACCACGCGGACGAGCTGGTCGGCAACGGTCCGGTCGAAGATCGTCACTACCAGTGTGACGTTGGGGCGGATGTGCTCGACCGCCAGCGCGTACCGCAGGGATTCGACGTCGTTGTCGAGCAGGACTGCGACGCCTGCCACCTCCCGGTCCAGGGCATGGCGCAGATCGTCGTCGGTGGGCTGGGCGAGGTGACACACACGGTGCCCGGCCGCTTGCAGGGAGCCGCAGACCTTGCGTGCCACGTCGCTGCCGATCACGACGAAGTACTGCCCCCGGGCTCCACCCCTGGGAAGCGGAGCACCGGCCGCGTTGTCCGTGTGTTCCGCCGCGGGGGCGCTGGTACTGGAACGCTCAGAGGCCGAAGTCGTCCACTCTGTAGGGCGGAGGTCACCCGGCACGCGGAACCGCATGACCCATAAAGGTAGGAGCGGGTTTTGCGCGGCACCATGGACAGATGCCGCACGGCCGGGGCTCCTGATTGCGACAGATGCTCAATCGCCATGGCCGGTGCGGAGTGTCCGCTCGAGGAGTCGCTCCTCTGGAGCGTGCCGCCTCGCGTGTCTTACAAGGCGCAGGCTCAAAGCCGCGCGGCCTTGAGCGCCAAGTGGAGCAGCAGCCGGTCCTCGCCCTCGTTCAGGTCGAGGCCGGTGAGTTTCTCCACTCGCGACAGGCGGTAGTAGAGCGTCTGCCGGTGGATGCCGAGGGCCGCGGCCGCGCGGCCCGTCTGGCCCGCGCAGTCGAGGAAGACCTCCGCCGTCTGGGCCAACTGCGCCTGCGCCGGCTCGAGCAGCGGAGCCACCGCCAGGTCCCTGCCCGCGCCCGCGGGAAGTTCGGTGAGGACGCGGTACGGGCCGATGTCGGGCCACTGGGCGATGGGGCCCAGCCGAGCCTCCGCCTGGGCCGCCCGTGATGCCGCCACCGCTTCCCGCCACGCGGCGGGCAGGTCGTTCAGCCCACGGCGCGGACCGCTGACGCCCGCGGTGGCGTCGGCCGGAGCCGCTGCGGGCGCCGTTCCGGCCGGGGAGCGGCCCGGCGGCCCCGCCGCACCGCCCGACGCGGTCGACCCGGGGCCCGCGCCGGAGTCCGCGGAGCCCGCGCGGAGGGAGCCCAGCAGGCGCTGTGCGGCCATCAGGGCAGGTTCGACCACCGTCGCCGCGCGCAGCCGCACCAGCGCGGCCAGCTTCTCCGTCCCGTCCCCCATACCGCTTCCGGCCGGCGACGCCGGGGCAAGGCACATCGCCGCCACCCCCGGATGCCCGGCAAGGCCGGAGCCCAGCTCCGCGGCGGCCAAGTCCCCCTCCCCGCCGCCGTCGCGGAGCCACGGCGTGACGGCGACCACCGCCAGCGGGCCGTCGGCCTGTGCACCGAGCGTGTCCCTCAGCCCGGCCTCGGCGGCGTCCCGGCCGCCCGGCGGCCCGGCCAGCAGGTCGCGCAGGAGCTCGCCGAGCCGTGTCCCGGCCCGGGCCTCGTCCGCCAACAGCGCCCCGATGCGGACGGCGATCTCCATGGCCTGGGCCAGGCGCGAGTCCGGCGGCACCCCCGGACCGCCGGTCTCCAGGCATGACAGATGCCCGTCGTCGAGCAGCCACACATAGCCGTGGACGACTCCCCGATGGCGTACGGGCAGGCAGATCCGGCCCATGAGCACCTCGGCGGCCGGGTCGGGCGGAATCCGCATCGGCCCGGTGGCCCGGGCGATTCCGAACGCCTCGAACCAAGCTCGTACGATCTCGGTGGAGCGGCGGTGCAGGATCGAGCGGGCGCGCACCGGGTCCAGCGTCGGTTCGCCGAGGTCACTGTCGTGCGCGCCGAAGGCGATCAGCCCGAAGCCGCGGTCCTCGAGCGTCGCGGGCGCGCCGAGCACCGCCGAGATCTCGTCCACCAGCTGCTGGTAGTCACCGTGCATTCCGCCGCCCCGCACTCTTTCATCCGTACCGGCCTGTCATTTCATCCATATCACCCCATCGTTCTCATACATCTGTCTGAGATACGGGTCACGGACGCGTGGCGTCTGTCGATGGCCCCGTAACCGGCGTGGTCCTTAGGTTTCACGGTGAGTTCATCGGTGCCCCCCTCATCGAGGGACGCCGGCCGTCATCGTGGCGATGCCCGTACTGGGTCCCGTGTTGCTCGCCGGCTCCCCGCAGCGACGCCCCCGCAAAATCCTGCGAATCCTAAGGACTCTGTATGAGCACACAGCCGACGACCGCCAAAGCGCCCCCTCCGCCCCATGGCCCTGGGCAGAAGGGCTCCTCCGACGGCCTCACGACCGGCCTCAAGAACCGTCACCTGTCCATGATCGCGATCGGCGGTGTGATCGGCGCGGGCCTGTTCGTGGGCTCCGGCTCGGGCATCGCCGCCGCCGGCCCCGGCATCCTGCTGTCCTACGCGCTGGTCGGCGCGATGGTCGTCATGGTGATGCGGATGCTGGGAGAAATGTCCGCGGCCAACCCGACCTCCGGTTCCTTCTCCGCCTACGCCGACCAGGCGCTGGGCCGCTGGGCCGGCTTCACCATCGGCTGGCTGTACTGGTTCTTCTGGGTCGTGGTGCTGGCCGTCGAGGCCACCGCCGGCGCGGTCATCCTCCAGGGGTGGGTGCCGGCGATCCCGCAGTGGGCCTGGGCGCTGATCGTGATGGTCGTGCTCACCACGACGAACCTGGTCTCGGTCGGCAGCTACGGCGAGTTCGAGTTCTGGTTCGCCGGAATCAAGGTCGTCGCCATCGCCGCGTTCATCATCATCGGCGGACTCGCGGTCTTCGGTGTCCTGCCCGGCGCTCACAGTGCGACGGCGGGCCTGAGCAACCTCACCGCCCACGGCGGTTTCCTGCCCCGCGGCCCCGGCGCCATCCTCACCGGCGTGCTGATGGTCGTCTTCTCCTTCATGGGCAGCGAGATCGTCACCCTCGCCGCCGGCGAGTCCAAGGACCCGCAGCGCGCGGTCACCAAGGCCACCAACAGCGTGATCTGGCGCGTCGGCGTGTTCTACCTCGGCTCGATCCTGGTCGTCGTCTCGCTGCTGCCCTGGAACGACCCCTCGATCGTGAAGCAGGGCTCTTACGTCGCCGCGCTCAACTCGATCGGCATCCCGCACGCCGGTCAGGTCATGAACGTCATCGTGCTGACCGCCGTGCTGTCCTGTCTCAACTCCGGCCTCTACACCGCGTCCCGGATGGCCTTCTCGCTCGGGCAGCGCGCCGACGCGCCGAAGGCCTTCGCCCGGACGAACAAGCGCGGGGTACCTCAGACGGCGATCCTGGCGTCGGTCCTGTTCGGCTTCGTCGCCGTCTTCTTCAACTACCAGTGGCCGGACACCGTCTTCGCGTTCCTGCTGAACTCCTCGGGCGCGGTGGCGCTGTTCGTGTGGCTGGTGATCTGCTTCACCCAGCTGCGGATGCGGGGGATCATCCTGCGGGAGAACCCGGACAAGCTCGTCGTGCGGATGTGGCTCTTCCCGTATCTGACCTGGGCGACCATCGCGATCATCTCCTTCGTCCTGGTCTACATGCTCACCGACCCCGCCGGGCGCCAGCAGGTGCTTCTGTCGCTGCTGGCAGCCGCACTCGTCCTCGCCGTCGCGCTGGTGCGCGACCAACTCGGCCGCGGCCGGAGCGACACGGCCACCCAGTCGTAAGGAGTCGTCAGGAAGAGGTCGCAAGGTCCGGCACCCGGTGATCGGGTGCCGGACCTTCTGCTTGTCAGGATCCGCGACCGCAGCGGCGTCGACCGTCCGCAGCCGGTCGATGCCGCGATAACGGAGTGTCCGCGTTCACGGCTCGAGACCTGCGGGTTGCCGGGGTGGACTTCACGAGGCAAGACCTGGCCGATCTCGGCGCGTCCAACGCCCAACCGGTCGGGCTCCGGTACTAACGGTTCCGAACTAATTGGCGGTTGCGCCACGTCTGTATATAGGTAAGGGTCTCATCCCCTGATGGAGACCGATGGTCGAACATGCGGGGTGGTGACGGCGATGAGGGGTAAACCGCGGGTCGCGAAGGCGAGTGACGCGTCGTCAGGCGCGACGCCACCGCGTTCGCCGTACGGGCCGGCGGCCCGGTCCGCCCGGCGGCTGTACGGCCGGCAGCCCGAGACGGCCGCGCTCGTGTCCGCGCTGGACGCCGTGGCCGGCGGCGCGGCCCGGCTGGTCTCGCTGGAGGGCGCGGCGGGCACGGGCAAGAGCGCCCTGCTGGCCCGGGTACGCGCGGACGGCCGGCGGCGCGGGTGGACCGTGCTCACGGGCCGCGGCTCGATCCTGGAGACGGCCAACGACTTCGGCGTTCTGTGGCAGGTCCTGACCGGGCTCCCACCCCTGCCGGACGGGCGGCCGGCCACCGCGCTCGGGCCGGCGCCGGAGGACAGCTCGCCCTTCGACGTCTTCGAGCGGGTGTCGGCCCACCTGCTCGACGCGGCCACGCGCACTCCGGTGCTGGTCGCGCTGGACGACCTGCAGTGGTGTGACGCTCTGTCGCTCCGCTGGCTCGCCTACCTCGCGCACCGGAGCGCGGACCGGCCGTTCGCCATCGTGCTGGCCGGCTCCCTGGGCGAGATCGGCGAACGGAGGTTCCTGGTCGACGAGCTGACCGCGTTCTGCGAACGGCGGACGCTGCCCCGCCTCGACCAGGCGCATCTGCGCCGGTGGATCGGCGACGCCCTGGGCGCCCGGCCCGACGACGCCTTCGTCGAGGGCTGCCACCGGGCCACCGGCGGCAACGCCGCGCTGCTGGCCGAGCTGCTGCCCGCGCTGGCCGCCCGTTCCGTGCCGCCGGTGGAGGAGTCGCTGGCCTCGATCGAGAGCGTCGGCGTCGCCGCGGTGGCCCAGCGCGTGCTGCCGTGGATCAAGCGGGGCGGGCCCGAGGCGCTGGCCGTCGCGCAGGCGATCGCGGTGCTCGGCGACGACAGCCAACTCGTGCTGGTCGCCGAGCTGGCCGGGCTGCGCCTGAACGATGCCGCCAGGGCGGCCGACCAGCTCATCAGGCTGGACATCCTGTCCGACAGCTCGCCGCTGCGCTACGTTCACTCGCTGACGCGCGCGGTGGTGGACGCCGGCATCTCCGCCGCACTCCGTACCTCGTACCACCTGCACGCCGCGCGCCTGGTGCGGGACCGCCACGCCGGACCCGAACGCGCCGCGGCGCACCTGATGGCCGCCAAGATGTCCGGCGAGGGTCAGGCGCTCGACACGCTCCTCGACGCCGCCGACGCCGCCCTGGACCGGGGCCCGGAGCCGGCCCTGCGGTACCTCCGCCGGGCGCTGGCCGAGCCGATGCCGGTCTCGGCGCGGGCGGAGCTGATGGCCGGCATCGGTGCCGCCGAGATCGGCGCGGGCGTCGCCGACGCCGAGCGCACCCTCCGCCAGGCCCTCTCCATGGCCACCGAGCCGTCGCTGCGCGTCCGGATCGGGGTCGACCTGGCGTACGTGGACGCCGCGGCCGGGCGTCCGCTCGGACCGGCCCTGAAGATCGTCGACGAGGCGTGCGACCTGCTGCCGCCGGAGAGCGCCGGCCTCGCCGCCGAGGCGGAGTTCGGCGTCTTCATGGCGTACGCGTCCTCCGCCGACGCCGGTGAGATCTTCGACCGGCGGCGGGCCCGGCTGCATGGGCTCGTCGCCGCCGAGCCCCGCCTGAACGTCCTGGCCGGTGTGGTCGACGCGTGGTCCGACACCCGGCGCGGGCGGAACCGGGCCGAGTGCGTACGCCGCGCGCAACCGGCCCTGTCGGCGACAGACCGCCACAAGGCATGGGAACTCCGGCTGGGGTGGCCCGCCGTCAGCACGCTCATCGACGCCGAGGAGTACGACCTCGCCACCGACCTGATCGGGACCGGCGACCACTTTCCCTTCGCGCATCGCCGGGGCGCGGCAGGTGACGCCGCGATCTCCGCCTACCTCCGCGGGCGCGTCGCCCACGGCCGCGGCGACCTGAACGCCGCGCGTACGGAGCTGGCCGCGGCACTGCGAAACCCCTCCGTGGCGGACATGCCCACGGCCGCGCGCCTGCTGCACGTGCTGGCCGACCTCGGTGACCTGGACGCCGCCGACGAACTGCTACGGGACCACGCTTCGGCCGCGCCGGCGGGCCCGGCCTGGCCGGCCGCCGCGTTCGCCTTCGCCCGCGCGTCCCTGTGCGAGGCACGCAACCAGCGCAAGGAGGCGCTGGAGGGCTTCCTGGAGACCGGGCGCGTGCTCGCAACGCTCGGCATCGAGGGTCCCGGCGGGCTGCCCTGGCGCTCGCGGGCCTCGCGATGCCACCTCGCCCTCGGCGACACCGCCGCCGCGAAGGCCCTGGCCGCCGATGAGGTGGACCTCGCTCGGCGCTGGGGCGCGCCCCGCGCGCTCAGCACCGCCCTCGCGACGGCCGGCGTGGTCAGCCTGGACGCGGACGCGGCACAGGAGGCCGTCGCGGTGCTCGACGGGGTGGCGGCGGAGTTCCACCGCGCGGTCGCGCTGGTGGACCTGGGAGTGGTGCGGCTGGAGTCCGGCGAGGCCGGCCAGGCGCTGGACCACCTGCAGGACGGGTACGCGCGGGCCCGTGCGATCAACGCCCGGCCCGTGTGGCTCCGGGCGGCCCGGCACATCAAACGCGCCAGCGGCAGGCCGGACCTCGGCCGGGTCGGCGGCGTGAACGCGCTCACCGCGCAGGAGCGCGCCACCGCGGAGCGCGCCGCGACCGGCGCGACGAACCGGCAGATCGCCGACGAGATGGTGCTCACGCAACGCACCGTCGAGCAGTACCTCACCAGCGCCTACCGCAAGCTCAGCATCACGGGACGGCCCCAGCTGGCCGCCGCGCTGTCCTGCTGAGCCCGCCCAGGCCCCCGCCCTCTCCCGATCCAGGAGTCCGCATGACGCACGTCGTCGCCCCGCAAGCCGTCATCGACCGCCGGCGAGGTCCTCGCCCTGTGCGCCGCCGGGTCCCCGGTCGCGGAACGGTCCTGACCGCCGAGCGTCGCCGGGCTCAGGACTCGTAGACCCGGGGAAGCGTCGCGGGGACGTTGGCGAGGATGTCCAACGGCACCATGTCGAGTCGCCGGGCCACTTCGGCGACGGTGAGCTCGCCGTCGTCACCCGGGCCCCACAGCACCACCTCCTCGCCGAGGCGGGGGTAGTCCTGGCCGACGTCCAGAACGCTCTGCTCCAGTCCGAGCACCCCGGCGATGCGGTGGCGCCGGCCGCCGACCAGCAGCTCGACCCCAGCCGCGGCAGCCGCCCGGGGCAGTCCGCCGGCGTAGCCGAACGGCACCAGGACCAGCGTGCTGTCGGTCCGGACCCGGTAGTCCAGCCCGTACATGACGCCGGTGCCGGCCGGGACGCGCTTGACCATCACGACGGTCGAGCGCAGGCTCATCGCCGGTCGCAGTTCGAGAGTGAGCGGGGTCTCGACCTGGCTGAGACCGTACAGCGCTATCCCGGTGCGAACCAGGTCGTAACGGCTTTCGGGCAGGGTGAACGCCGCCGCGGAGCTGGCGATGTGCCGCAGCTCCGGCTCCACACCCGCCCCCGCCGCGTACCCGATGGCCTCCTCGAACGCGGCGAGCTGCGCGGCGATGGACGGCTCCCGGGGAATGTACGAGCAGGCGAGATGAGAGAAGATCCCGGTCACCGTGACCTGACCGGCCGCCTGCGCCCGGCACGCCGCCTCCACCAGCTGCGGCCAGTCGTCGCGGAGGGCACCGCCGCGCGACAGCCCGGTATCGATCTCCAGGTGCACCCGGGCCGTACGGCGGTTGCGGTCGGCGGCCTCGGCGATGAGAGCGAGCCGCAACGGCGTGTCGACGCCGAGTTCGATGTCGGCCAGGACCGCGGCGTCGTAGTCGGTCCAGCGCCAGGGTAGCCATGCGAGGATCGGCGCGCTGACGTCCGCCCGGCGCAGGGCGAGCGCCTCGTCGAGCTGTGCCACGCCGAGCCGGCTCGCCCCGCCCGCGAGTGCGGCGCGGGCCGCCGGGACCAGGCCGTGGCCGTAGGCGTTCGCCTTCACGACCGCCATCACCGGCGTGCCTCCCGCGGCAGAGGCCACCACGCCGGTGTTGGCGGAGATCGCGGCCAGGTCGATGCGTGCGTGCGTGCCCTCGGCGACGTCCGTCGCCGCATCCCGGATGATGGAGTGCATGAGGCCAGCCTGCGGCGGCTTGCAGCCCGTATCGTCCGCTGGCGAAAACTACCCGGTGTCATGTGGCGGATTGCCCGGTTGGCGCAGCCGAAATGCCCGGTGTCCCCGGTAGCGCCACTCCCCCTAGCGTTCATTGGTAAAGACCGGATCCAAGGGGGGACAACGGTTGAGTGACGAGAGGATCAGCGTCGGTGTGGTGTTCGGCGGGCCGTCCGCCGAACATGAGGTGTCCGGCGCGTCGGCGCTGTCGGTCGTGCGCGGACTCCGGGACGACCGGTACCGCCCGGTCGTCATCGGGGTCGGCCGGGACGGCCGCTGGATGCTGCTCCCGCCCCAGGTGGTCGAGGAGGCGGCGGCCAGGAGACACGGCGGGCCGGCGATCGAGGACCGGCTGACCGCCGAGGGCACCGAGGTCGAACTCCGGCGTGGCGGCCGTCTGGTCTCCTCCGACGCCTCGGACGTCGTCATCGAGCGGCTCGACGTCGTCTTTCCCGTCATGCACGGGCCGTACGGTGAGGACGGAGTGCTCCAGGGTTTCCTGGAGACCCTCGACGTGCCGTACGCCGGGTGCGGGGTGCTCGCCTCCGCGGTCGGCATGGACAAGGTGGCGATGAGACGCGCGTTCACCGCCGAGGGCCTCCCGACCGCGCCCTTCGCCTGGTTCACCGAACGGCGGTGGCGGACCCACCACGACCCGCCGACGCTGGCCGGTGACCTCGGCTGGCCCCGGTTCGTCAAGCCGGCCAACATGGGCTCCTCCATCGGCATCTCCCGGGTCACCGGGCCGGAAGGGCTCACCCGCGCCGTCGAGGAGGCGTTCCGGTACGACGACGTCGTCCTGGTGGAGAAGGGCATCAACGCCAGGGAGCTGCTCTGCGGTGTGATCGGAGACGCCGACGAGGTCAGGGCCTCGCTGCCGTCCGAGGCGAAGCTCAGCGGCGGCTTCGCCGACTACGCCGTCAAGTACCTCAGCATGGCCGACGTGATCACCTCGCCCGCGGACCTGCCGGCCGACGTCACCGCGCGGGTGCGCGAGATGTCGACCCAGGCGTTCCGGGCCGTCGGCGGCCATGGCCTGGCGCGGGTCGACTTCCTCTACGACGACGCGGCCGGCAGGCTCTACGTTCTGGAGATCAACACCATGCCCGGGTTCACCGCCGACTCGGTGTTCACGCGAGGCTGGGCCGCGACCGGTGTGCCGTACGAGGAGATCCTCACCCACCTCATCGACCTGGCCTTCGCTCGCCACGAGCGCAGGCGCGCCAAGTCCGTGGAGGCCGCCCGATGATTCCGCTCACCCTGGAAGAGATCGCGCGGGCCGTGGGTGGCACCGTGCACGGGACCGCCGGTCCCGGGCCCACCATCACCGGACCGGTGGTCATCGACTCCCGCGAGGTGACCGCCGGCGCGCTGTTCACCGCCATCGTGGGAGCGCGCAGCGACGGGCACGACTACGCCGACGCGGTGTACGCCGCCGGCGCGAGCGCGGTGCTGGGCTCCCGGGCCGTCGACGGGCCGTGCGTCGTGGTGGACGACGTGGTCGCCGCGCTGACCGAGCTGGCCGTGTTCGTGCGCAGCCGGCTGGAGCCCCTCGTCATCGGCCTCACCGGTTCGGTCGGCAAGACCACGACCAAGGACCTGCTCGCCCAGATCCTCGAGCGCGAGGGGCCGACCGTCGCCACCGCCGGCTCGTACAACAACGAGATCGGGCTCCCGCTGACCATCCTCCGGGCCGACCGGCAGACCCGGTACCTCGTCCTGGAGATGGGGGCCATGAACGCGGGCGACATCACCCATCTCGCGCGGGTGGGACAACCGCAGTTCGGCTTGGTGCTCAACGTGGGGCCCGCGCATGTGCTCTCGTTCGGTGACCTCGACGGCGTCGCGAAGGCGAAGTCCGAACTGGTGCGGGCCCTGCCCCCTGTGGGGAAGGGCGGGTTCGCGCTCCTCAACGCGGATGACGAGCGTGTCGCCGCCATGGCATCGAAGACACCTGCCCAGGTGATGTTCTACGGCACCGCCGCGGACGTGACCGTACGGGCGGACGAGGTGACGGTCGACGTCTCGGGCCATGCGTCGTTCACCCTGCACACTCCGGCGGGGACGGCACCGGTACGGCTGCGGCTGCCCGGCGAGCACCAGGTCGTCAACGCGCTGGCCGCCGCGACCGTGGCCGGCGTCCTCGGCGTCACGACCGACCGGATCGCCGAGGCGCTCAGCGCCGCCGTGCCCCGCTCCTCCAGCCGCTTCGAGACCGTCGAGCGCCCGGACGGCGTCACGGTCGTCGACGACGCGTACAACGCCAACCCGGTCTCGATGGCCGGCGCCCTCCGCACACTGGCCACGATGGGCACCGGCCGCCGTACGGTGGCGGTGCTGGGCGAGATGACCGGCCAGGCGGACGGCACCGTCCACCACCACACGACCATCGGCGCGCTGGCCGGCGAACTGGGCATCGCCACCATGGTCGTCGTGGGATCCGGCGACGGCCCGGAGGCGCTGGCCGAGGCCGCCGGCGGCGCGGGCGTGTCCGTACGGTCGGTGCCGGACGCGGACGCCGCGATCGAGCTCCTTTCGGACCTGGTACGGCCGTCCGACGTCGTCCTGGTCAAGGCGTCGAGCGAGGTCGGCCTGCTGCCCGTGGCGGCGGCGCTCAAGTATCTCGGCTGATTCACCTGTTGATCGGTGGGCCGCTACCTGCGACGCCGGGGATGCCAGAAAGCCGACATCGCAGTAGTGGCGACACATAATTGTGGTTTTGGTCGGACCTCAATACCTTGACACCCGTCTACTCTGACAAGTCAGCATCCGATCCGAGAGGTTCGACAATGGAGCTCAAGCACGTGCGTGGCGCCGCTACTCTGGCCGTCGGCGGTGGCGTGATCGCGCTCGCGCTGGCCGGCTGCAACACCGGCGGGAGCACGGCCTCGTCGTCGGCTTCACCGGCGGAGGGGGCGCCATCCGCCGGCTCCACGAGCACGGGTGGTGCCAAGGCACCGGTCCGCCAGGGGAACAAGCCGGACTGCATGGCCTCCAAACTGCATGCGGTGATCCAGGTGCAGAGTCCCGGCTCGTCGGCCAAGGTCCTGGCGACGCTGATCCTCACGAACCGCTCGAAGCACAGCTGTGTCCTCTCCGCCGGCTGGGCGCCGATCGGTACCGGTGGACCGAACAAATACACGCCGTTCCCCGCCACCCGAACCAACTTCCCGGGCCGGGGCATGAACATCCCCCTGCGCGCCGGCAGTTCGGCGTACGCCGGGATGAAGTGGCAGACCGGCCGTGGCTGCGGCCCTAGCTCCGGCATCGGCGTCACCTGGCACAGCTCCTGGATTCCCGCCCGCTACGCCGGCGGCGACGAGCCTTCGATCTGCGGTTCCCTGGTCCTGGGCACGCTTCAGCCCGCCATGAACGGCGTCAATTTCTCCTGATGTTCCCCGCGCGCGCATCCGCTCGGTGCGGGCGGTGATGTGCGCGGCGGTCGCGGCCGGGCTCGAGCAGGTGCCGCTCTGGGCCCAGCCGCGCATGGGCTTACTTGTGGTCGATGCTCCAGACGCCGTTACCGGCGGTGGCGTCGTCGTGGAGGGCCGTCCAGGCGGTGCCGTCGAGCTTGAAGGCGTCGAGGAGGTAGGCGGAGATCGCGTCTGCGACGAGGGCGACGCGGGCCGGGTCTTCGTCGGTGGTCTCGGCGACTTTCTCGCCGGCGACGCCGCCGAGAGTGTGCTCGCCCTCGGTGATGGTGAGCAGGCTCTTGGGGGTCGGGCTGAGGTGGTAGGCGTCGGTGAACCAGTCCGGTCCGCGGGTGGACATCGCCGACTGGTCCTTGCCACCGGCGATGACCAGTGCCGGGGTGGTCATGGTGGAGTAGTCCGGCTTCATGAACGGCAGGTGCTCGGCCGCGAACGGGGTGAGGGTGTCGCCGGTTCCGGGCGCCGCGATGAGCGCACCCGCCTTGACCGCGGGGTGGGAGAAGTCCTCTCCTGGCACACCGTCGGCGTCGAAGACACGGGCGCCGAGGAGGGTGCCGACGGTCTGGGCACCCCAGGAGTGACCGACAGCGGCGGTACGGCCGTGTTCGACCCGGACGTCCAGGCCGCCGGCCTGGGCGAGGACGCCGTCGAGGTCGTCGAGGATCGCGTGGAGGTCGGCGATGCGTGCGCGCCAGATGGTGCCGAACCTCGGGTCGTCGAACCCGATGCCGTTGCGGCGGGAGTCCAGGTGGGTCGGCTGCACGACGACGAACCCGGCCGCGGCCCACCGGTCGGCAAGGGGCTCGTACCCGTCCAGCGACCACGCGTTGCCGTGGGAGAACACGATGACCGGCAGGTTCTCACCCGACGCCGGGGCGGTGACCTTCACCTGCAGCTCGATGCCGCGGTCGGTGGAGGGAACGGTGATGGGTTTGACCGCGATGATCTGTCGGCCGAGCTGGTCGGTGGGCATGGTGACCTTGCCTTCTGGGGTTGACCGTTCTGCCATAATTTGACGGAACATGGTTCCGCAAACTTAGCGGAACATTGTTCCGCGAGCAAGGGAGGACGTTGTGCCCGAACCGTCCGGGGCGCGCCAAGCGGGAGCGCAGCGCACCCGTGAGGCCCTGCTGTCAGCGGCGGCGGCCGTGTTCGTGGACCAGGGAGTACAGGCACCCATCCGCGACATCGCCGGACGTGCCGGAGTCGGCCTCGGCACCGTCTACCGGCATTTCCCGACCCGGGCGGACCTGGTCACCGCCGTATACCGGCACCAGGTCGACGAGTGCGCCGCGCTGGCGCCCAAGCTCCTGCGCGAACCCATCTCCCCCGCCGCGGCGCTGACGCGGTGGATCGACGCGTTCGTGGAGTTCCTGGTCACCAAGCACGGCCTCGGCGCCGCGTTGCGGTCCGAGGACCCCAGCCTGCAGAACCTGCACACGCTCATGCTCGACAAACTGGTGCCGGCATGCGCGACGCTGATCAACGCCGGCATCGCCGCCGGCGAGCTCGACCCCGACGTCGCCGCGTACACGCTGATGCGCGCCGTCGGGAATCTGTGCATCCTCGGCGGCGGCTACGACCGGACCGACGCGCAACACATGGTCGCCCGCCTCCTCGCCGGGTGTCGCCGAACGCCGTAGCCGCCGCCAAAAGGACCCTTCGGTTGCGGCGGTCCTGACGACGCAACCGGCCTATGAGCGACGTCAGCCGGCACGGGGTTCGGGATCCGTCGGCCACGCCGGGTCGCCGGGGAGATCGGCGGGGTCGCACGGATGACCGATCCATTGCTCGAGCTGATCGAGCTGCCGGCGAGCCGTGTCCGCCGCGTGCCGGGCCTCCGCCCGTACGCCGGAATCGTCCGCCAGCGCGGCGGCGTGGTCGAACCAGAGTGCCGCCTCGGCGTGCTGGTCGTCCTCGGCGCAACGGTTGCCGGCCGCGAACGCCGCGTCGACCAGCTCCTCACGGGCGACGAGCGGACCGGCGGCCATGAGGTGGCGGGCGATGTGCACGGGATGGCGGTGCGGCAGCTCGGCCAGCGCACGGGCCGCGGCCGCGTGCAGCAACTGACGGCGTGCCGGGGTGAGGTCCTTCAGCACCAGCTCGCGGACGAGATCGGGCATGAGGTACCGCCCTGGGCGGCCGGGGCCGGTGCCGTCCTCCCAGTTCAGCACCCGAGTGGTGACGGCCGCGTCGATGAGGGACAGCAGCTCTTCACGGCTGATCGTCCGGATCCGGAGGAGGAGCTCGGGATCGAGCTCTCCGCCCGTCACCGCGACGGCCTGCAGCATCGTGAGCACGCGGTCGTCCAGCAGGTCCATTCGCGCGCGCAGCACCCTGCTGACGGACGCGGGAAGGCGCGCCCCTGGTCCCGTCCGTTCCTCACTGGGCAACTCGAGGATCTCGGTGATGAGGAAGGGGTTCCCCTCGCCGCGCCGATGCAGCGCGGCCGCCTCTCGCTGATGGAGCTCGCTGCCCGGTGCGCCCGGGTTGAACGGGCTGGACCGATGTCGCATCAGCTCGTGGATGTCCGCGACGGTGAGCGGGTCCAACGGCAGGAGGGTGGCGCGGGTCTGCCGGACGAGCAGGGCCAGGAGCTCGCGCAGGCCCGCGTCGTCGGTGTCCTGCGTCGTGCAGACGACGATGAGCGGCACATCCCGCAGCACTGCGGCGTAGCTGCCGAGCCGGCGCCGGAAACGCGGGCCGGCCCGGTGCAGATCCTCGATGAGGCAGATGGTGGGCTGCTGGGTCAGCCGCTCCGTCAGCTCGCCGACGACCGCCTCGGATCCGACGTCCAGGCGGATGTCCGGGTACGCCATCGAGACCAGCCGGCCCATGGGGTCTCCCCCGTCCCCGCCGTCCCCGCCGTCCGCCTCCGAACCGATGTCGATGCCGCACCGGACCCACACGTTCTTGAACCCGGCGTCCGTCGCACGGGCCGCGAACTCCTCGGCCAGCCGCGTCTTGCCGATGCCCCCTTCCCCGGACAGCACCACCCAGCGGGTACGGCCCTGGCCCGCGTCGCTCAGGATCTCGTCGAACCGGGTCAGTTCGGCGGTCCGGCCGACGATGGCCGAGGCCGCGCCCGCCGGGCGCCCCACCAGCGGGACGGGTGCCGCGTGCGAGCGGCGGGGAGCCAGGGCTGCCAGGTCCTGGCGAAGCACCGCCACGTGAACGTCGCTGAGCTCGGGTCCCGGCACGGTGCCCAGCTCGTCGGCGAGCAGCGTACGGATCCTCTCGAAACGCGACAGCGCCTCCGCGGGCCCGCCAGGTACAGGGCTCGCAGCAGCAGCGCCCAGGCGGCCTCGCGCAGCGGAGACCGCGTGGTGAGTTCCTCGGCGATGAAGGTTGCCTCATCGGGACGGCCCTCGTGGAGGAGAACGGTGGCGTGCAGTTCACCGGCCGCCAGCCGGATCTCCTCCAGCCGGGCGATCTCCCGCTCGGCGAAGGCGTAGCTGGCGGCGTCGGCCAGGGCGGTGCCGCGCCACAGGGTCAGGCCGCGCTGCACCTCCCGGCGGGCCTCGGTGAGTCGTCCGCGGGTCAACAGCCCGCGCGCGTGGTTGACCGCCTCCTCGAACCGGGCCGAGTCCCGGCTGTTGGGCGGCGCGTTGAGCGTGTACCCCGCCGGCCCGCTGAGCAGGACGGTCTGCCCTCCCCGCCGCGTACGATCCGGCTCCAGCACGGCGCGCAGCCGGCTGATGTGCGAGTGAATGGAGGACAGGGCGCCCGCGGGCGGGTTCCCCTCCCACAGGTCCTCGCCCAAGCGGTCCGCTGACACCGGACGGCTGTCCGCGATCAGCAGCCGGGCGAGGAGGACACGGCGTTTAGGCGGGCCCAGGTCGAGCCGGGTGTCACCCGACCAGGCCTCCAGCGGGCCCAACAGCATGAACCTGAGGTGGTCGCTCAATCGTTTGCCTTCCACAGCCGCGTTCGCCTGCTCGGGGCATGGCTTGTCGGGATCGGCGAGCCCGCCGGTCGATCAGCCGAAGGACCAGATGTGATCGTCCTTGGGATCACACGGGAAAAGGGTGAGCCGTGCGTCCTTCCCCCCGGACCCGTAGTAGCCCGATACGTCCAGACACAACCCGTGACTGACGTAGTTGCGGATCCAGAAGTGGCCGCTGCTCCTCTTGTCGAGGTACCACATCTGGTTGTCGCTCAGCCCGGGATAGCAGAGGTTCTCCGACAAGGGAGTACGGGCGGGCGCGGCCCCCGCACCGGGCACGTCGAAACAGTAGTTGTCCTTGCTGTTGCGGATGGTGAACAGGTCGGCCCCATGCGGTCCGCGGCCCTTCATATTGACGACGAGATCCCAGAGTTGGTTGTCATCGTCCGACCGGGTGCAGGTGAATTGGTTGATCGGGCCCTCGACGCTGCCATTGCCGTAACCGGGGACGTCGGCGCACAGGCCGGTCATCGTGTTGTGGAGCAGGACGCGCGTAGTCGTGGAGAAGTTCGGCCCGGTTGGGAAGCGTCCCCCGCCGCTCGTCACGCCGACCTTGCCCGCCCTGGTCCCGTGCTTCCCGGCGGTGTCCTTGGACCCGGCCGTGCCGGCCTTCGTGCCCTTCTTCGGGGACGCGGACGCCGACGGTGACGGTGACGCGGTGGCGGTCGGCGAGGCGGAGGCGTACGCGCCTGCCGCGCCCTGCCCGCCGCCGGTCATCACCCGGTCCGCCGCGGCGGTGGTGCGCTGCTTTTTGCCGCCGTGGGACCCGGTCCCGACGAGCAGGATCGGGATCGCCAGCAGGACGACTCCGCCGATCGCCACGGCGGCGAGTACGGGTTTGCGCGGCCGGTCCGGCGGCATCTCGTCGCCGGCCGCCGCGGCGCCGTCCGGGGACGCCGGGGCCACCGCGATGTTCCGCAGCCACGCGGTGCGCTTCTCCTTCGTGGCGGCCTTGTCGCCCTTCTTGTCGCCGTCCTCGGGGGCCTTGTCGTCGGCCGCCGGCTTCGTGGCCTCGTCCGGTGACGCCGGCGATTCCTGAACACCGCCGGAGCCCTCTTCCTCCGGCGCGGCCGCCTCACCGGCGCCGGCGGTCTCCCCTCCGGCGGAGGCGGGCTGGTCGGCCTCGGATTCGGCGGCCGGGGTCTGCTCCTCCGCTGGAGGAGAAGCGGACGCGGGGGCCTGTTCCTCCGCGGCTGCGGAGTCGGAGGCCGCGCCGGCTCGTCCACCGACGTCGGACCGGAGGCCGGTGCCAGGTCCGCTGCCGCAGCTATGTCCGCTTCCGGCAACTTAACCGGCCGGCGGACGCCGAGCGACTTCGTTGGTTCGCCGGATTCCGACTGGGAGGACACGATGTTTTCTCCTTACATGTTCGTCAATTAGAGTCACGGATGGGGCCGGTTGTTCGCCGTTTCCGGAGGCGGCCTCCATCACATGACTCCACCCAGCGGCTCGGCGCAGCGGACGGGCCAGCCGGCCGGAGACGCTCCCTCGGCCGCGGGCGAATGCCGGCCCAGCGCTTCGTCGAGCTTCTCCAGAACGGCCTGATCGGCGGCGCCGAGCACGCCGGGCCGGTCGTCCGTCTTCGATCCCCCGCCGACGACCTCGCTCACGAGGACGATCCGGGCCTGGCCGTCGGACCGTACGCCGAGCACGCGGAAGGTGGTGCCCGGGGAGAACACGACCTCGTCGGCGCCGGCACCGGATCCGGAGCCGAGCAGCGGGCGCACCCGCCGGCCGGTCGAGGACCAGATGACGTATCCGCCCACGGCGGACGGACCCGCGGCACCGCCGATCGGCAGCGCGCTGACCGGCCCGGATCCGCGCAGGACGGTTCCCGGCACGAACCGCGCCAGACCGGCGTCGGCGGACAGTCCGCCGCGAACCGCCACCCCCCGGTACGACGGCAGACGGCTCAGACCGGAGGCGAGGCAGGCGAGGTAGGAGTCGGGGAACCCGGGTCCGCCCGGCTCACCGCCGTACGGCTCGCCGAACCCACCCGACAGGTGGACGTGCACCGCGACGAGATCGATCCGTGCCGCGTCCACCTGCCCGCCGCGCAGCGCCGGGCATCCGCGTCAACGCTCGGTTCACCGCGGCGCTGTGCCGCTCCCAGATCGGTTGTACGAGAGAGCGGAACTCCGCTCGTTCCGCCTCGGTGCTGCGGCGGAGGGGTTTCACGGCAGGTCCGGGCCGCGCTCCCCCGGTGACGGGAGCCGGACGGGCCTGGTGCTCGACGGCCGGGGATGGAGGGGTGGCCCGGCTCTCCGGCGCGACCGGAGACTCCGTGGCGGCCGGAGCCCGCGGCGTGGTCGGAGGCCCCGGAGCGACCAGGGACTCGGGGACGGACGGAGGCTCGGGAGGCTCCAGAGGGGTCGGGGTCGCCGTTGGGTGCTGCTCCGGAGGGGCCGGGAGCTGCGATGACTCTGGAGGAGCCGCGACCTCGGGGGCGTCCGGGGGCTCCTGGGCGGGTGGCGGTTCTGGGGGCGCGCCAGGGGCTTCGGGGGCCGCCGGTTCCGGCGCGCGCGACGGCTCCTGGGCTGGGGCGGAGCCTTCCGTCATGTCTCCGGGGGGATTCGCGGGTACGGGGGCCGTGGAACCTGCACGCCCAGGCACGGACGGGCTCGGCGGGCCGGCCTGCGCGGATCGCGGAGCGGCCATGCGATCGGGGAGGTTCGGTCGCGCGGGAGGTGTGGAAGCGTCGGCCACCGGACCGGCGAAGGTCGCTCGCGCGGGTTCCGAGTGGTCGGTCGCACGGGCGGAAGCACCCGTTCCCGCCACCGGTGGTGAGGCGGGAGACTCGCCGGCCCACTCCGCCTGAGGCCGGGCGGCACGCGGCGTCGCGACGGTCCGTACGGTGGGCGACGCGGGAGCGGGCGCAGCCTCGACCGGTTTCGGCTCCACGAGCGACACGTTGTGCTCGATGGCCAGCCGGAGCAGGCGGAACCCATCGTCGTCCGGCCCCTCCGGCTGCGCGACCCGGTGCAGGGCGACGAACTCACGGACATCGGCGTCCAGGTCGGAGAGGACGCTGGACAGACCGGCGAAGAGCGCGTCGTCGGCCGGCGCGCCGCGGAGGTTCACCTCGATGGCCAATTGTTCCGGTGTCACGGGCCGTCCGGCGAGGGCGGGCGGCCCGTCGTGGGGCCCCACAGTCAGCCCGGACATCGTCACGGCGACCTGCCAGCGATCCGACAGGCGGATGACGCCATCGTCCGTCTGGACGCCTCCGGACAGGGGTGAGCGCCAGCGGAGCAGCCGGGGCGCGGCGGGACCGTCCGTGCCGTCGGCGCCGTACGGCCGGCAGGCGACGGTCTCGACGAACGGCGCCCAGGTCGGTTCGGCGTCGGCGCCGATCAGGACCGGCCGGACGACGGGCTCGGTCTCGGAGCCGACGACCAGTGGGAGGCCGGTCCACGTCTCCAGCTCGGCGCCCAGGATCTCGGCGGTGTCCTGGACGACGGACAGCAGGTCGATGGGACCGCACGGGGCGAGACGGACCGATGAACGGGTCGTCGCGGGCAGGGCCGCCAGCAGGGAGGCGAGTTCCTCGGCCCGGAGCTCCGCGTCGCCGCTGAGCCGGGGGGCGCCGACGAGGACGGTGAGGCGCTCACCGTCCACCGGGACCGAGTAGCAGAGGTTCGCCGCCCAGTCTCTCGGCTCCCGCGCCGACCGTACGAGGACGCCGGCGGGAACCTGCTCCACGATGTATCCACCGGCGGTACGGCCGGGCAGCCGCGCCAGCGCCGACTGCCAGGCCGGCACCGGGCTGCGCGGCCCGAGAAGCCTCGGCTCCGCACCCGGCGTGAACGACCGCCAGCCGTGGCCGGGCACGTCGGCGCCGAGGGCGAACAGGGATCCGCCCGGCAGGATCAGGACGCCCGCGTCCGGAGCGATCACCTCGATCCCCCAGGCGTCGGCGATCCGCTGCGCGAGGGCGGGGCGGCCGGCGCGCCGGGCACCCGCGCCCGACAGCACGAGCCGAACCGCGGTGACCCCCTTCGCGCGCAGGGAGTCGAGCACGGTGCCGAGCCGGGCCCAGAGCTCGCCGCCCACGTCGTCCGCGCCGACGACGAGGGTGAAGCACTCGTCCACGCCGGCGAGGGCGCGGGCGAGTTCGGCGACGTCCTCGCGGCGCGGTGTCGCGTTCGGAGAGGAGCGCAGCAGGATCAGACCGTCGTACTCGTCGACCACCACCGCTGCCCGGCTCTTCGCGCGGGCGGCGCCGCGGTCCCCCGGCCCGGTCGAGGCCGAGGCGTCCTGCCCGCCCTGTCCCGGCCCGCGGCCGGGGGCTCTTCTCCAGCGAGTCACGATTCACCTCCGGCGACGGCTGCGGTCGCGGCGAAAGGCAGCCCGGTCGGCGGATCCGTCACCGCGCACCTCCTTGGCGTCACGCACAGCGAACTAAGGTCACCTCTCGGTCCGTACGGAGGCGAATCGGCGAAAGGTGGCCCCGCATACGCATACGGACCCGATGGCGCTTTCGTTCACCGCATACGACCGATTTTTTCCGGTCACGCCCGTTTGCGACTGTTTTCGACGGCCTCGGCCCAGCGGAGGGTGGATCAGGCATCCTCACCGGCAGGGCCGCCGCCGACCGTGGCCGGACGCGCCGGCGGCTCGACGACGTCCTCCTGATCACCGGCCTCGCCGGCGTCCGTTTCCTGATCATCGGCGTCCGCACCGGTCTGTTCCAGCGCCGTCAGGAGCATGCCGGTCTCCACCGTCATGCTCACCGGAGCCGAGGGGTTGAGGTAGAGGACGTGTTCCTCGGGGAGCGAGTCGACCAGCTCCCACAGGTCCATCAGCTCGAACGCCAGCCGACCGGCGGCGTGGAGGTAGACGGGCGACGTGAACACGGGGATCACCGGGGTCTTCCCGTCCGGTGCGGTCGCGGCCACCGGGTCGCCGTCGGGGGTGACGAAGACCGCCACCTCCTTCGCCGCGGCCAGCGCCTCGGTCACCGCCTCGCCGGGCCCGTAGCCGGTCGCCGCGAGCTGCACGGCCGCGTCGACGTCATCGGCCGGCTCGGCCCAGCCGAGGGCCGTCGGCGACGGGCGGTACTCCTCGTTCTCCCGCCACTCGACGATCTCGCCGTCGGGACTCGACCGCCACTGGCCGAGCATCGCCCACGAGGGCGGTTCGCCCGCACCGGTCCAGGCGGGGTCCACCATCCCGAGCCAGTGGTCCGGGGCGAGCCGGGCGGCATCCCGGATCGAATCCGGGATCGAGGGCATGTTGTCCGTCGTCATGATCCCAACCAGGTGATGTAGAACCCCGAGAAGGCGGACCTGAATCCCTGAGCCGTGAGCGGCGGAGGATGCAGTCGGTTCCACGGGTTGTACAGGTGGATGAACCCCTCGTCGTCCACGAGGACGACGTCGTAGTAATGGCCCTCGAGAAGACCGGCGGCGAGTAGCTGATCGCCGCCTTCTTCCTCGGGCGACCGCGTGCCGACCACGATCGGCTTGTTCTCGCCGAGCAGCGTACGGAAGCCGTCGATGAGCCGCTGATCCGCTTCGGGACCGGGCGGTTCGAAGAAGCCGGGGATCTCGAGGAACGACGAGCGCAGGCCGGTCAGCTGGGTGAGCATCTCGGCGCCCTCCTCCTGAAGGTTGCCCTGGTGGAGGCGGACGTACCCCCGCGGGACGGCTTCTTCGTCTCCTCCCATCGCCGTCCACCCGTCGATCCATCGCTGCCATCGTTCGGCGCTCCAGGTCTGGTCGATTCCGGCGAACGCCTTCTCCAGGATCGGCGCCCACGCCGTTCCCGCCCCCCGTGCGAAGGCGGGCGTCCCGGGGTCGTCGGCGAAGACGGGCAGGTCGGGCGTCACGGTGAGGGTGATGAGCCTCCCGGTCGGCCGGTACAGGTCGTCCTCCTCCACGTACTCCGCCTCATTCAACGACACCTGATAGTTGCCGTCCTGGGTCTCTCGTACGCGGCCGCCGATGACCCCGGGGTACCGCGCCGCGACCGCGCCGATCAGGGTGACCAGCTGGCAGTCGTCGAGGCCGCCCTGATACGCCTGCAGGCGCGTCGGCTGCCCGTCGAACAGCGGGACGCGGGTGCCGTCCGCGTACTGCAGGGGCCTGCCGTAGCCGTCGGGAACCGACTCCGGGTCCTCGTTCACGTCCTGGAATTCGGGGCGCTCCACGACGGCCGTCAGCCGACCCGCGCCCGTACCGGTGACGGTGGACGCGTTGTGGAAGACGGGGTCCGGAAGGGCCGGCGGACCCGGCGGCTGCGGTGTCTCGGCGAGCGCGAGCCGTACGCCCAGCGTCCGGGCCGCGGAGTCGACGACCGCCAGCAGCCCCGCCCGCGTCTCGTGGTCGGCGAGCGGATCCTCCATCGCCAGCCGGAACCGCTGGACGCGGGTGAGGCTCGCGACGGGCAGAGCGCCGTCCTGCAGGACCGCCTGGGTGTGCTGGGCGGCCGTCAGCGAGGCTCCGGCGTTCTCCAGGTCCTGGACCCGGACGTGCCCGTCCGCGCCGAAGAGCGGCGCGGACGCGGGCAGGCTCTCCTCGGTCAGACCCGCCATCAACCGGTCGAACGGGGAGCCCATCGCCGCCGACGGCCCGCCGGGCGTGCTCGTCTCGTCCCCGGTCCGCAGAAGGGACGCTCCGCGGTCCAGCGCCCGTGCCAGCGCCCTGCCGAACGCCTCACCCTCCTGCGGGACGACCGGCAGTTCGGCCAGGTCTCCGCCAGGCTCCTCCGGCACTTCGGAGCCGGGGGCGTCGACGGCCTCGCCTCCGGGTGACGCCTTCGGCAGCGGTTCTGCGATGCGCTCCGGCGCGGGACCGTAGTGGTCGACGCCTCCGTCGGGGCGGTAGCGGCGCACCGGCACGGCCCGGCCGGCGGCGTCCGGCAGGAGGTCGATCACCCCCGGCGTCGGCGCGATCCCGCCCGTCCCCTCGATGATCGTCAGGCCGTGCTCCCGGGCCACCCGTCCCAGCTCGGGTGACGGCGTCACACCGGCGTCCGTGCACGGCAGGAGGAACAGTGTGGTGAAACCACGACTGATGATCTCTCGCGCCGTGGTCGCGACGACGCCCGCCGTGTCCGGCGGCGGCTGGGAGCCGTGCCATGCCAGGAGGTACACGCCGTCGCGGTCGCCGACCGGCACCTCGACCGGCGCGCTCACCTCCCGGCCCGGCGCTCCCGACCAGGACCGGAAATCCGCGTCCTGCAACCCTCCGTAGAAGGGCGAGCGGAGCCGCCAGTCGTCCTCGGCGAAGTACGCCTGTCCGACCTCGCGCCCGTCCGCCGAGCGGATCTCCCGCCACTGCGGCCGGCTCGCGGGCGGGGCCGGTACGGCCTTCACCACGCCGGCGAGGTCATCGGCGCGAACGGGCACGAGCGCCCCGGCCGTCTCCGCCGATGCCTCGGGAGCGACGCTCTCGGTCGTCTCCGCCGGCACCTCGGGAGTCACGGGCTCGGCCGTCGCCGCCGATGTCTCGGGTGCGACGGGCTCGGTCTTCGCGGCCAACTGGAAGCGCTGGACGCGTGTGAGGTCCGCGCCGCGCAGGCCGCCGTTCAGGATCGCCTGGCTCCGTTGCGCGGTCGTCAGGTCGATCCCGGCGCGTTCGAGGTCGGCGAGGGAGACCTGCCGGTCTTCGTCGATGAGGGGCGCGGAGGCGGGCAGATCCTCGTCCGTCAGCCCCGCGAGCCGGTCGTGCGGTGGCTTGATGGCATCGTCCGGCTCGCCGGCGGGCGTGGTCGCCGGCCGCGAGGCCTGACGCGCGCTGCGCGGGTACCGGCTGATCGTTCCGTCGGCGTCGCTGGTGAGCAGTTCGACCGGTACGCCGGTCTGGGCGGTGATCCGGTCCGCCGCCGCGGCGGCCGACGCCAAGTGGTCGGCGCGGGTCCACAGCCGCAGTGTCCGGCCGCGGAGCACCGCCATGCCTCCCGCCCGGTCGATGATCGCGGCGGTGGCCTCGGGAGGAAGAGTGCCGTTCTCGGCCCACTGCGCCGGCAGGTCGGTGTCGCCCAGCGGCGGTCGTTCCAGGTCCAGGCCCAGGTCGGTGATCAGTCGCCGGACCACCGTGGCCGGAAGCATGCCGATGAAGCCGTCGGGGACGTCCAGGACGACGTAGTGCCCGTGCGGGCCGCTGACGTGGAATCGGGCGTCGAAGGTGTAGTAGTCGTAGTCGTCGTCGCGCTGCCGGTTGGACTCGACGTAGTCGCCGGCCGAGTTCTTGTGCGAACGAGCGATCCGGTTGTCCCGGCCGGCGGAAATCCCGGGGTCGATCATGGGCTGGTCGGCGTGCTCCTCCAGCGGCCGGGCGAACGTGTGGCCGAGGTCGAATTCGCCGTCGACGCTCCACCCCCGCTCGGCTTCGTGTTCCCGCGCCGGTTCCTGGGAGTGCTCGGGGAAGTTGAGCCCGGTGAATCCGCCCCGGGTCAGCCATCGTCCCCGGCCGGGCACCATCTGCACGGTGAGGTACTCACCGCCGACCAGCGGGATGCGGTAAGTGCCGCGCAGCAACTTGTCGACGTTGGCGGAGGCGTCGCGTTCGTCGAGCCCGATGTCGCCGGTCAGGCCGTCCTGGTGGGTCGGGCCGAACTCCTCGACCGTCGGTGCGACACCGCGCGCCACCGCCGCGCCGTCGATCCGGCGCCGGGGTGTCGCGGCGGCCGGCGCCCAGCGTGCCAGGTGCTCGATTCCGGGCATCGCCATGGCGTGCACGTGCTCGGCGAGCGAGGTGGCCAGTGCCGTGGGAGCCGGCGGCGGCGTGCGCGTGATCATCGGCCGTACGGGGGCCGACACCGATGCCGCGGCCGAAGCCGAGGCCTGACCGGCCGAGGTCGAGGACGGCCTTGGGCCGGCCGCGGTCAGGTGGGTGGGCACGAGGACCGTGGCCCGGCCGGGCACCTCCCTGGTGGCGGCCGCCGGGGTGGTGGTGGGGAACAGGCGCCACCACATTCGCCGGCTCTCGCCCAGGGAGAGGATGTCCACAAGCGTGGGCACGGCCTTCGCGACCTGCGCGGTCCGCCGGGAGAACTCGCTCGGCGAGTACCGGTGGAACACCTCGACGCGGAACCGGCCGCCGTGCCGGAACTCTTGTGAGGTGTCCTTGGCCGTGGCGCGCCGGACGTCGCGCGCGGTGGATTCGACGCCGACCTTCAGCCCGTGTCTGCGCTCGTACTTGACGCTCACTCCGCCGGCCGGCCGCAGGCCCAGCGGCGCGGTCGCCCACCGGCCGTGGAAGAAGCCGCCGCCGCGCCAGGCGTGGCCGCGGCTCCGATGCTCGCCGATCTGGACGAACGCCTGTCCACCGGTCGTCACCTTCACGTCGGGCCTGGGCCGCCGGTAGGCGATCGAGTCCTCGATGGCGGTCACCCGGATTCCGGTGTGCAGCGTCCCGCCGTTGCGGGCGGGCATCTTCAGGTAGTCCCAGACACGGCCCTCAGCCCACGTCTGGGCGGGGGTGGTGAGGACGCGGTGGATCCCGCCTCGGCGCGCGATCTTGTACTGGCCGCGGATCGCCTCCTCGTCGAAGGCCGTCTCGATCGCGCCGAGCACGTCCGGATCCAGGTCACCGCCGAGCATGGCCTCGATCGTGTCGACGACGTCGGCCGCGTCGACGTCCTCGATGTGCGCGGCGGCCAAGGCCAGGTCGTCGCCCAGGTAGTGACGTTCGCCCGTTGCGGACGGCAGGTCCTCCCGGGCCGGCACGGGCAGGCCGTGGTCGGCGGCGCGGACGTACGGGACGAGGAGCTCGGTCCCCCGGGTGATCTTCACATGCCGTTCGACGCGGTAGGAGACCCGGGTCCCCCTGCCCCGGATGAAGGCGCGGCGCAACTTACGCGACCCGCTCACGGAGCGCCAGCGCCGGTACTGGATGGTGTAGACCGGATCGGCGCCGAGTTGCTCGCTGTCGCCCGAGTAGGTGCCCAGGTTCAGATCCAGCGCACCGCCCATGTCGGTCACGCTGCGGCTCGGGAAGGACACATCGCCGCCGCCCATGGCGCCGCCTGAGATCTGGTTGCCCACCTTCTGGCTGGTCGTCTGGTGGCCTTCGCCCTCGTTGTGGCTCTCGGCGGACGGCAGGCCGAGCCGCACCACACCGCCCGGACCGGCGGAACCGTCGAGACCGTAATTGGCGGCCCTCTCCTCACCGAACCGGAGATCGGCCTCGGTGTACTGCTCCAAGGTGGCGCCCTTGACCGTCTGCTCGTGACGGACGTTGAAGGTCCGCATCCGGATTCGGAGCTCCTGCCGCCATCCGCCGGCGGTCGAGGGCAGCGGAATCCGCAGGCCACGGCGGCTCAGCAGGCGCCGGGCATTGGACTCCAGGAACGTGTGCGTGCCGGTGCGCAGGATCCGCTCCACGGCGCCGTACCGCCGACCGGACGGCACGAGCGCGGCGAGCACCTGTTTGAACGCGTCGGCCTGGGGCCTGGGTCCGGGCGCCTTGTTGTGCGCAGCCACCAGCTCGGCCATGTGCGCCGAGATCTCGCTGACGCCGGTCAGGTTGAGCTGGATGCCGGTCAGCCCCTCCCGGCTGAGATCGAACTCCTCGCCCCTGTCCTTCCCGAGCGGGGCGGCCAGCCGCCGGAGACCCTCCTCGTCCATCGGCCCGGTCTTCACCGTGACCTCGCCGTACGCCAGGATCTCGTCGGCGGGGAGCGGCTTGGCGGGCAGGTGCGCGTCGGAGACGGTGACGGCGGTCCAGTACTCGTCACCGGACTGCTCCCATACCCGGGCCGCGACCAGGTCTCCGGACGTACGGCTCGTCGTGACCGCCGACGTGTAAGCGGTCGCGTATTCAAAACGGGTGACGTTCCCGTTCGTCCGTTCGCGGCGGTACTCCTTGACCCCCGTACTGTTACCGATCTTGTGGTGCCGGGCGCGCTCGGCCTTCAGTTCGAGCAGGTGCAGGTCCAGGCTGAACAGCCGGGCCAGCTTGATCCGGAAGCTGAGCTTGAACCCGGCGCCGATGGTGCGGCCCTTCTTGTCCTCGGTGTCCAGCCCCGCGACGTTCTTGCGCTGGGTGTCCAGGCTGACGTCGGTCTCGGCCACCGGATCGCGGCGCAGCGCCCGCAGCTCGGTGTAGAGCACGGCGGTGAACTTGTAGCCGCCGATCGTCAGCTCGTGACTGATGTCGCCGTCGATGCCGTCCGCCATCGTGCCGCGAGCGCCGGGCACGCCGAACTTCATGGCCAGCGCCCGCGCCAGATGCTGACGAAGGGCGGCGGACATCTCGCCCACGACGCCGGCCGTACGCATCTGCCGTGCGAGCTCGTCCACCAGCTCGCGGTAGGCCTTCTCCCGGCCCGGCATCTCCCGCACGATGCCCCGGCCCAAACCGGTACGGGCGGCCAGCGCGAGCGGCTCACGAGGATGCACCACATGACGCCAGGTCCGCAGCGGACCATGCACCTGACCGCGCTCGTCGATGACGAACCGCTTCTCTCCGGCCTTCTCTCCGCCTTCCTGCTCCTCGACTCGCCTGCCGTCGGCGGCCACCACCTGGATCCGCGGCTCCGCCATCAGCGCGTCGACGGCGTCGTGCAGAGTCCGGTCCCCGCCCGGCTCCGCCAGCCGACTCCGCAACGCCTCGGTCAACTGGACCTGCGGGATCCCTCCTGAGGCCAGGAAGTCGGTGAGGGCCGTCAGCTCCGCCGCGCGCAGCGGCGACAGCAGATCCTCGTGCCACGGCGACGGCGCCTCGGCCGTCATCGGCTCCCTGGCCGGATTGGGGACGTACCAGCGCGGCTCCCGCTCGCCCTCGTGCTCGTCCATGAGGAGGGCGCCGACCACTCGCGCATTCTCGTCCAGCACGTATCGCCACACCGCGCCGCCGGAGGCACCGGAGTCCTCACCGGAGACGAGGAACGCGTGCTCGTCCGTCGGCAGCACCCAGGTGATGCCGGGATGCGCGTACAGGGTCCGCCAGCCGTCCTCCGCGACCAGCCAATGGGGGACGAGCGCGTCGTGCAGCGTGGGAGGAAGGACGATCTCGATCGGCCCTCGGGAGGCCAACGCGATGAGGTCGCCGACGTCCCGCACTCCGTCGCCAAGGAAGGGCGCGGGCGGGCCTCCGTCCGTGAACCGCGACCTCAGCCACCGGGCGAAGTCGGCCCAGGACGGCGCCGAACGTCCTGCCGCGGGCTCCGGCGCGGCGAGTGTTCCGTCGGCGACCGTCTCCGGCTCCAGCGTTTCCGGCTCGGCGGGCACCTCCGATCGGACCGGCGCATCTTCCTCGAGCGCCTCCGTCTCCGCCGGCAACCCCTCATCCAGCGCCGTCGACCCGGCGGGCGCTTCGAGATCCTCCTGGTTCCCCGATTTCTTCGGCGCCTCCGCGGGGATGAGGCCGGAGCCGGTGAGCACTCCGCCCAGAGCGCCGCGCTCGAACTTCTCGGCGTGCGCGAGACCGATCCCCAGCTCGCCGATGACCGGAAGAGTGAACGGGACATCGCCGCGGTCGGACTTGACCGAGACCGTCACCACGAACTCGGTCTGATAGCGGACCAGGCGGTCCTTGCGCATGGTGGCGTTCTTGACCTGCCCTCCGGAGGTCAGGGTGCGCCCGTGCTCCCGCGATGACCCCAGCTTCGGCAGATCGACACTGGGCGTGGCCAGATGGGAGCCGAGCTCGATGCCGAAGGCGACGCCCGGGGTGGCGCTCGCCCCGGAGCTGTGCTTCTGGCCGTCGCCGATCCGGACCGTGTCCGCGATGTCGTTACGGAGCAGGACCTCCTTCTCGGTGGTCGTCACGTACCGCACGGTGTGCGGCCGGCCGCTGACCTCCAGATGTCCCTGGAACGTGGACAGGGCGGACAGCCTCTTGGCGATCAGGCCCGTCACCCAGCTCCCGGTCAGCCACCACTGGCTGCGGTCCTTGAACGTCTTCTCGTTGACGTACTCCTCGGCGACGTCCTGCACGATCTCATCGACGTCCTTCGCCGGGAGACCGAGATGGTCGAGGACGCTGCGCAGCCCCGCCAGCAGCGCTTCGGGCACGATCGCGGTGACCGCGTGGTCGAGGCCGTCCAGCACGGCCGGGTCCACGACCCGCACGACCGGGTGCCCGCCGTCACCGGACGGCACCGCGAGGGCCGCGGTCTCGGCGGCGGACGAGTAGACCGTGGGGAACGCCAGCCGCGCCCTGCCCGAGAGCAGGAGGTCCGGACGCTCGACCCGGTTGACGGTGGCCCGCACCCGGATCCGTGCCGCGTGACCGTGGGTGGCGTTGGCGATGACCCGGTTCCCCGACTGGACCTCCATCAGGATGGTGTGCCAGGAACCGTGGCCGCGCTCCGTCCCGACCTTGAACACCGGCGAGACGTGCGACAGCCCTGCCTGCAACCCCACCGAGAGGAACAGGATCGGCTCTACCTGCGCGCTCCTCCCGCTCAGGGCTTGGCGCATGACCTCCTCGGCGTACGTGGTGTCGCCGTACTTGCTGAAGAACGTCTGGTGGCCCGGATCGGTCCCCGCGTCCTCCGGCGGCGCGAACTCCGTCTGCTCCACCGAGAAGGACAGCCTGACCCGTGCGTCCTTCTCGACGATCAACTTGCCGTGGAGCAGCAGCCGCTCCCACCTCACGGGGTCCTTCTCGGCCAGCAGCGCGAGGATCTTCTTGCGGACCGCACGTGCCACGGACGATGACAGCCCGGAGGTGACGCCATCGATCCAGCGGGTGACCGACTCGTCGGGCCGGCCGCCCGGCAGCGACCCGTCCACCACCTCGGCGACCGACGACACGGAACCGTCGCCGAGCCCGCCGCGCTCCACGTACCACGGCGCGAGCGGTGTCGCGTCCGAGCCTCGCGCCTCCGTATCGCCGGAATCTTCCAGCGCCTCCCAGAAGGTCCGGTAAGCGGCGTACAGCTCATCGTCCGCCGCCGTCTGGCCGGTGAGCGTGCCGGACCGCGCATCCTCCGGGGATACCGGCTCCGGGACCCGCGGCTCGGTCACCTCCACCACGGGCTCTACCGGCTCCGGGACCTGCGGCTCGGTCACCTCCACCGCGGGTCGTACGGCCGGCGCATGCTCGTCGGACGCCTGCGCGGGGAGCATCAGGTCCGTCACCGGCCGGTCGTCGGCCGGCTCGTTCCTCCACTGGTCGCGCCCGGCGCCGGCGGCGCCGTCCTTCAAGGGGATGCGGACGGCCGTACCGCGCTCCTCGAGCGGCACCAGGTACACGGCGTTCTCGTCCACCACGAGCCGGTACGGCCGGGCCCCCGGGTCCAGCGAGGTCAGCGCCTCCAGGAGCGTGTCGTGATTGCCGACGCGACCGAGCCAGCCGTTGTCCCCCCGCAGATAGGCGCCGGTCGGCTCGTGGACGAAGTCGTCCCCGAACCTCGTCCATCCGAAGGGCGACAGCTCCTCGCCGGACAGCCTGACCACGCCCGTGCGATCGATCTCGTAGGTGTACGGCGTCGAGCGGGACGGATGCGGGCGCTCGTACGCGAATGGCGCCCCGGAGGACTCGCCGACGACCGGCACCTCGTCCAGGGACACCTCGGTCAGGTCGCCGGGGTCGCCGAACCGAGGTGCCATGACGGTCAGCCGACGGCCGATCGGCCACTGTTCCGACAGCGGATTCCTGTCGTGGTCCGGGGATCCGCCGCGCAGGCCGCCGAACCGACGGCGCCGCGTCTGCGTGCCGGACGGGCCGGGGGTGTGCCGGTGTTCGTACGCGCGCAGGTCCTCGATCACCTGATCGACGCGCCGGCGCACGTGGTCCAGGTCACGACGGCCGGCGCGCACCGGGCCCGCGTTCCGCTCGTCGACGAGGGCGTTCCGGATCGCGGCGAGCGCGTGCCGTACGCCGCGGGCGGCCTCGGCGTCGGCGTAGCGGATGAGGTCGCGCAGCGCCACGACCGCGTCGGCCTGAAGGTTGCTGGTCACGTTCCCGCGGAAGATCGGATCGACGACCACATGGGGGGTCCTGCGCGCGATCGAGTCGAGTAGGTCGCGAACGGTCGTCACCATGTCGCCGCCGGAGGGATTGTGAGCGCTGACCGCCCGCACCGCCTCGGCCAGGCCCTCGTTGAAGGCCCGGCCCTCGGCGGTCCGGATGTTACGGTCCACCCGCTCGGCCCACGCGTAGAACCGCCGTGCGAGCTCGGCGAACGCCCGGGCGGTGCGCATCTCCGCCCGGAGGCTCGGCCCCGGCGGACCGACCTCGCGCATCTCCAGCACGGCCAGGTCGATCGCGAGGGCGCCGCGGTTGTCGTCGGTGCTGCGGAAGTCCGTCCGGACGTTCATCGCGTCGTACTGCTCGACGAGGACGCGGGTCCGGCTCAGCGGCAGCAGCATGTTGTCGGCGTAGTCGCCGACAGTCATCGTCTTGTCGTTCAGCGTGTAGTCGAACAGATCGAGCGGCTGCTCGTTCGACGCGCGTCGGCGCTGCTCGTAGCGGCGGATGGCCGACGCGAGCCGTTTCCTGAGATCCGTCTTCAGCCTGGTCCGGATTCGGTCACGGCCGGCCTCGAGGAACTCCTGGACCTCGTCCCAGAATGATTCGCGGATACCGGCGAAGGACGTGCGCAGGACCCCGTACACGAGGTTCTTCGCCAATTCGTCGTCGCGAAGGAACACGTGGGCCGCAGCGTACGTGTGCGTGTTCAGCAGCGTCGCCGCCGTCCGCACGTCCGCGACGCCCGGCACGTGTTCCATCGCCGGCACGGCGAACCGGCCCACGCGCTGCCCCAGGTCTTCGTTCAGGTAGTCGCGCGTCACCTCCGCGCCGAACCGCAAGCCGGCCCGTAGCGCGCTGGTCATGTCCCTGTGGGTCACGTACCTCTGGGCCGCGACCAGGAAGGCGGGGGTGAACGCGACCGGTACTCCCTCGGTGAGGTGCAGGCCGGCCGTCTTCACGGATCCGGGTGGCCGGAGGATGGTCACGTCGTCCGCCCTGGGCCCGTACTCGTAGTCGGGGTCGTCACCGAACAGCTCCCTCAGGGTGCTGCCGCGCGAGCCGCGCCCGCCTTCGCCGTCCCGGAGGCGCACCGCGTTGTTCAGCCGCCGCTCCACGTCCTGGACCCCGGCCTCCACGACCTCGGGGTCGTGACGATTCTCCTCGCCGAACGGCAGCACCCGTTCGATCGCGGTGACCACTTCGGTGATCGTGACGTTCTGGTCCTTGACCCGTCCCCGTCTCGATGCCCGCGCCGACTGTTGCGACGCGAAGTACCGACCGCCGGCCATGTAGATGCCGCCGGTGTCGGTCTCCACCTTGACGCCGGTCCTCCGGTTGTAGACGAGGACCTCTCTGCTGTCCCTGAACCGCGCGCCCTGGTGAACGTGGACGATGAAGGGCCTCTCATGCTCGGTGCCCTGTCCGCCCCCGAGCACCCGGGGTGCCTCATCGAGGGCGATCTGATGGGCGAGGTCGGTGGCCAGTCCTCGATGGTCCGTGGGGCCGTCCCGCGGGATGTCGCGCAGCGCCTGTTCGACCTCCCCGCGGTCGACCCGGCCGCCGAGCCATGCGCCGCCGAGGCGGGCCAGCTGGGAGTTGACCTCGCTCACGAGGTGGTCCGACACGGGGGTGCCCGGCCCGTACGCCCTGGTTCGGCGGTTCCGAAGCCGGTGGGTCACCGAGCTGCCCGCGGAGGTTCCGGATCAGGCCTTCGAGGTCGGCCGCCGCGCGCCGCATGCCGTCGAGGCGGTGCTGTGCGCGGCGGTGCGGCGGCACGTCGACGTGGCCGCCCGCCGCGTGGGCGTTCCAGAAGCGGTCGACGATCTCCCGCGCCTGCGCGTCGACCGCGGGCCTGGCGTCCGGGTCGAGGTGCTCCCGCAGGTCCCGGTAGTCGGTGCCCGCGCGCTCGACGCGTCGTTCCGAGGACCCGCGCAGCAGCGCGAACTGGCGGGCGGACCGGTCGGCGGGCGTCGGCGGCGCCGGGCGGAGCCGGTCCCACGGGATCTGCGGCGCGTCCTCGTCCGTGCTCTCGGCGCCCCGGAAATGGCCCGGAGTGCGGATGAAGTGGACACGGGCGCCGCCGGCGGGCCCGAGCTGCGTCACGTGCCGGTCCTGGACCAGCGTGACGGGCAGGCCGAGCTCGTTCGCCGCCAGGTGCGCGACGAGGTCGCCCGTCTCGTTGCGCCAGCTGTCCATCCGGCGGATCTGGTTTACGAGCGCACGGCTCCAGTCCGCGAAGGAGGTTCCGTCCCCTGACTCGTGGAAGAAACCGGCGTACCGCGAGAGCAGGCCCTCGTCCGCCACCGCGAGATCCGCCTCCAGCCGGTCCGCCAGCCAGTTCCGCACCACCTGCACGGCCTCGCGGCTGCCGGGCCGGATGCTCCGCAGGCCGGGGATCTCCCGGGCGAGGTAGGGACCGGCGATGGCGAGGAGGCTGTGGTAGAAGCAGTTGTCGTCGGCCGGAACGTCGATCGGCCGGAGGCGACGCGCGCTGAGCGCCGCGTCGAGCCGTGCCTGGTCGAACGCCTCCGCCTCGGCCTTCAGTGCCCGCGCGGCCGCCTGCTCGATCTCGCTCTCGCCGACGGTACGGGTGTCCGACCGGCCGGCGACCGGAGCCGTCCGACTCGTGCGCGGGACCGGGTCGGTCATGCTGAGCCCAGGGGCTGGTCGGGGCTGAGCGGCGGCGCGGGGCCGGGAGACGACGAGCGTGTGCCGGCCGTTGTCGAGCGGCGCCAGCGCGATCCGATCACGTGCCTCGCGCGGAGCGGCCGAGCCGGCCAGGAGAACGCGGTACCTGGTGGCGCCCGCCGGGTCCGTGACCACCGCCACGGCCCCCATCCGGGACGGGCCGATGAACCAGATCCACGTCCCGGGTGGCAGGTCGTCCGGAATCCGGTCGACCTCCTCGGCCAGCCGGTCGGGGCGTTCCTCGATCGCCCGCAGGACGTCTTCCTCCCAGGTCCGGTCGCCGGCTTCCGCCAGGAACCGGACCGCCGCGCCCAGCCCGCCGCGCGCGACGTCCTGAACGGTCGTGGGCCGGGCCGGCGCACCGTGGGTGAGCCAGAAGACCGGGACGAAGTCCGCCAGCGGGCCCAGCGGCGTCCAGCCCGGAACCTCCGCGTCGGCCGGTCCGATCCCGTGACGGCCCCGCTCGTTCCGGTAGACGTACGCGTCGTCCGGCACGCCTCCGCGCCTCGCGGTGTCCAGGCTCACGATGGGCGGCCGGGGGGTGTCCGTCAACGCGGCGATGCTCGCGCTCCGGTCGACGAGCCGGTTCTCGAACGCGAGCAGGGCCTGGTCGAGCGTGGGCCGCGACTGAACTTCCGTCCGCCGCGCGACCTGTCCGGCCAGGCCGGCGCCGAGGTGATCCACGACGGAGGCGAGCGCGAGGTCGCGCACCGAGGTGAACGACCTGACCTGTGACCTCGCCCCGTCCAAACCGGCGGGCGGGTCGAGCAGCAGGCCGTCACCGCCGAGGTCCAGGGAGTACAGCCGCCCGCCGCTCTCCGGAGGCCGCACCGGGAGTCCGGACACCGCCTCGAACCACCGGATCTCGCCTCGGTCGGCGACCACGGTGAACCGTTCGGCGGTGCCGTCCGCGCGGGTGGTGACGGCGAGGGAGACGGCGCCGTCCCCGGCCGCCGACAGCGTGTCGTGAAGCCCCTGGATCGCCTGCTCGATCGACGGCGCCTGCCGCCGCCGGTACGCCAGGTTCACCCGTCGCTCGTCCAGGGCGGACTCCGACGCGGTGAGGCGGTCCGCGGTCTCCTGTACGGCGTCCGCCGTCCAGCGCGCCGCTTCGCCGGCCCCGGCGCCCCGCCCGGTGACGCGCAGGTCGGCGAGGATCTCCTCCGTCCCCTGGAGTCCGTGACGCGCGTCCGCCAGGAGCGGCGTCAGGTAGGCCGTCGACTCCTCGTGCCGCTCCAGCAGTTCCTCTTGCTCGGCCTGCCGGGCCTCCAGATCCGAGATACGGTCCCGTAGACCGTCCAGCGCGGCCGGGTCCGGGGAGACGTCCAGGATCAGCCGCGTCCGCTGCGTGTACAGGTCGTCCAGGGCAAGCTGGAGGTCGTCGAGCTCCCGCTGGGCCCGGGTCGTCTCCGCGGCCGCCGCGGCGTGCTCCGCCTCGATCCGGGCGACGATCCCCCGCCACGCGGCGGCGGCCTGCGCGGTCCGGCCGAACATGCCGGGCAGCTCCGCGTGGGCCGTGTCCATTCGATCGAGGCGCCCGGCGACCTCGGCCAGCACCGCCTGCTCGAAGGTTCGCTGGTGCGACCAGGAGGTGCGGTACAGCCGGGCGAGATCGATCGGGTCGAGCCCGTGGTCGGCGGCGATTCGCCGGGTCCCGTCGCTCCAGAGCCCGGCGTTCGACGCCTGGTCGGCGGTCAGCGCCAGGTCGTCGAAGGTGCTGGGGTCGAAGGCGTAGAGCCGGCCGCTCGGGTCGGCCCAGTGGCTGCGCACCGTGCCGTCCGGCTGTGCGACGTCCAGCCGGACGTGCGTGCTCAGCTCGCGCGCGACGTCGCGGGCCAGGTGGACCGGGTCGAGCGAGAGCAGCGCCGCCTCCGGCGGCAGCGCGGCGGGGGCGCCGGTCGGGTTGTCCGGGCGGAGCGCGTGGACCCGGTTGACCTCGTTGATGATCGCGGTGATCTCGTCGTCGAGGGAGCCGGTCAGGCCGTCGAGCAGCCGGGTGTCCGGCCTGGCGCGCCGCTGCTCGTACACGTCGGGGACGGCCGGCGCCGGCACGTACGGGTCCGCCGCGCGCGCGGCCGCCAGGTCGTCGCGGATCGTCCGCGCCGCCCAGTCGAGGATCGCCCGGTAGTGCAGGATCCGCGTGTTCGCGCCGTGGGTGAGCACGACCGGGCCGCGGGCGCCGCCCTGCTCCCGGAGGTGGCTCACCAGGGCGTGGTGGGCCTGGGAGGCCGCGTACTTCGGTCGTGGCCCGGGCTGCGGGTGGGTCGGGTCCGGCCGGTACACGGCAGCGTCGGCGAGCAGCGGGGCCAGGTCGAAGCGCGGCGCGGTGCCCAGGCCGGCCCAGGCCTTCGGGTCGACCCGGTCGCGCAGCGCCTGCCGGGCCTGCCGCTCGTTCGCGGCCAGCTCCGCGCGCAGCTCCTCGTACTGCGCCTCGAACATCTCCACGACCACGTCACCGGTGATCGGGTCGCTGCGGACCGGCGCGCCGACGGGCTTGGGCTTGTTCGGCGTGACGAGGTGGTGGCGCATCTTCTGCGCCTCCAGCCAGAACTGGCCGCGCAGGCGCACCAACAGCTTCGAGCCGTACTCCTTGACGTCCTGCTCGCGCCGGTAGTTCTCGGTGCCGGCGCTGTTGTCGTTGGCCGACGTGACGCGGCTGCCCCCGTGGTTCAACGACCAGGAGTGATCCGGACGGTGCGGCGCCGCCTCGGTGCCGGGCTGCGGGTTGAACGTGTCGGTGCCGCCGATGCCGTAGTCGCCGGTGCCGCGTGTCAGGTCGCTGCTGTTGTTCGCGGTGGTCCCGCTCTGGTGCTTGATGTAGCGGCCGACGCCGCTGCCGTCGACCATCCGTATGACGACCTGCGCGTCGAACAGCTCCCCCCGCAGCGACATCGCCGCGCGCAGGTCGGAGTCGCCGGCCCGGAACAGGTCGGGGGGCAGCCGGTATTCGCCACCGCCGGTGGCCTCGAGCACGTGGTTGACCAGGTGCGACCGCGACAGCAGGAACGGCAGCGACTGGAAGGACCGTACGCCGGGATCGCCGGCCTCGGCGCCGAGCGCCTTCTCGTACCAGCGCGGGCCCAGCAGCGTGTCCAGCAGTTTCCGGGCGGCGGGCAGCAGGCCGTCCGCCGTCATGCCGACGACGGCCAGGTTGCGGTTCAGCTTCGGCAGCGGAAGGAGGTTGCGCACCTGCTCCGGGCCGTGCAGCGTGCCGGCCTCGGCGAGCGCGTGCGGCAGCTGGATGTCCAGCGTTCCGTCCGCGGTGGTCCGGGCGGTCGCGCTGTGGCGCGTCCAACGGTCCAGTCCGCCGAGGAGCAGGTTGTCCAGGGGACGGCCGGACATGTCGAGCCGGTCGACCTCCACGATGAGCCGCTGGCGGACGCGCACGGCGTAGTGGTTCGCCCAGTCGTAGTCGGTCATCTCGCTGACCGCGTTCTCCGCCCGGGTCGTGCCGCGGTGGTGCCCTTCGGCCGTCTTGATGTCGGCCGAGCCGCTGGCGTTGGTGCCGCCGGCGCTGAACTTGGGCAGGACGAGGGCCTGCGCCCCGTCCCTGGACCTGGACTGGGCGGTGCCGACGTAGCCGTGCGAGTAGACCGCGAGGCCGGTGTTCCACCGGTAGTCATGCACCTCCGGCTCGGAGATGCGCTCGGCCCTCATCCTGACCCTGACGACGTCGGTCAGCACCGGGCCGACGGGGTTGGCCAGGTAGAAGGTGAAGCCGTTCTGGGAGGGCAGTTCCTCCCAGAGCATCTGGTCGCGTCCCTCCGCCAGTATCGCCTGCAGCAGGTCCACGCCGCCCTGCATGCGGCCGATCCGGCGGCCCTTCCCGTCCCAGAGCGACGGGTCGGCCCCCAGCAGGCCCGGCGCCACCCGGTCGATCTGCTGCCGGACGATCTGTTCCGTCGTCCGGCCGTCGTCGTGGGTCCAGCGGTGGACGCCGTGGTGGCCGAGGAAGAAGCCGCCCGGGTCCGTCCTGGTGAGGTACTCCGGCAGCGTCATCCGGTCGAACGGAAGGCGCGGGTGCGACAGCTTCTGGCGGAACGTCGCGTTGAACCGGTCGCGGACCTCCAGGGACGTGATCGGCACAGCGCCGACCGTGTGCAGACCGGCCAGCACGCCCACCAGCGGCGGGCGGTTCACCGGCAGCCCGGCGGGCGGCTCGGGGACCTCGGCGTGCCAGCGCATCAGGAGGCGCGCCACCACGTCGCCGCTGAGCCGCAGGTCGCCGTCCAGCCATCCCCTCAGCACCTCGCCCAGCCGCTGGTCGGTGAGCGGCGCGCGGTCCTCGGCGTACGCCACGACGTCCTCGGGCATGTCGGGCGCGGTGAACGGGTCGTGCGGGGCGCCGAGCCGGCGCCCGAACGCGGTGTTGAACCGGTCCCTGACCCACTCGTCCAGGATCGGGGCCGCGCCGGTCTCGTGCAGGCGGACCAGCGTGCGGGCCAGCTTGTCGCGGCCGACCCTCGCGTCCTTCGGGAGGGTGGGCACCTCGCTCTGCCAGCGCATCAGGATCTTCGCCGCGAGATCCCCGCCGAGCTTCAGTTTGCCGATGTGCCAGCGGAGCATGGCGTTCCTGAGCTGGCGGTCGGAGATCGGCAGGTGACCGTCGGCGTACTGGGCCAGGGCCTCCGGCTCGGGCAGCGCGAACTCCACCAGCCGGGGACCCACGGTCTCGGTGTGGTGCGCGCTGCCGCTGGGCAGCAGCTTGGCGTGCTTCTCCAGGCGGCTCCGCACGTCGAAGGACACCGTGCTCCGGAAGAAGTACACCCGGTTGAAATCGAGCTGGAGGAGCTCCTTGCCGCCCGTGCGGCCGCTGGTGCGCGACCGGTTGAACTGCCAGTGCCGGTTGAGGTCCGTCTCGCCGGTCAGGTGGGCGGGCCCCGCGTCGCCGCCGAGCGCGACGTCGAGCTGCTCCCAGGTCCAGCCGTGGGAGCTCGTACCGGTGGCCCGGCCCTCCATCAGCTGGAGCTTGATGATGCCGGTGACCGCCTTGTGGGCGCTGGCGCCCGCGAAGCTGGTGGGTCCCAGGTGGCCACGGATGTCGATCGCGCCGAGCCGGTCGCGGGTCAGGCGCGACTCGAACGCGTTCTCGGTGGTGCACTGACCGCCCAGGATCTCCTTGAAGTACGACCGCATGGAGTCCGTGCCGGCGAAGGTGTCCCGCAGCGAGGCCGCCGTTCCCGCCGGGTCGGTCAGGTGGCCGAGTCCCTGGACCGCCTTACGGACGCCGGTGGTGTCGAGGAAGGTCACGACACCCTGCTCCAGCACGCGCCGGCGTCGGACCGCTCGACGTGGGGCCGCCCTCCTCGGAGACCGGCAGCACGAACACCCGGGCGGTCTCGCCCGGAAGCGTGATCGGCGGCGGGTTGCGCCGGCCCGCGAGGACCCGGCCCTGCCTGCCCGAGTGCTGAAGCTCGAACTTGATCTCCAGGTCCCGCGTCACCTCGAACTCGTGGGTGGGCCCGTCGAACTCCATGAGCTGGGGAAGGTTGGTGAGGACGCTCATCGCGTCGCTCGCACCGGCGCTCCGCTGGTACTCCAGGCCCATGACAGCGCCCTTGAGCACCTGGTAGAGGCCCCGCACCTTGAAACCCAGCGCGATCTTGCGCGAGTGGGAGACGGACATGCCGGCGCTGCTCATGCCCATCACCAGGTTGACGATGCGGTAGTCCTCCGCGGAGCCGAGGTACCGCGGAGCCGAGCCGCTCCCCCGCGCCGTGATGGTGACCTTCATCGAGTCGACGTCCCAGTCGACTCCCATGCCGCCACGCCGCTTCTTCAGCGTGAAGACCATGCCGTCCTGGTGGAGCTGGTCGAAGTGGGAGCTCAGGCCTCGGTCGGAGGCGAACTTCTCGATCTGCCGGCGGATGTCGGCCAGGCTGTCGAGCTTGTTGCCATGGCCGAACCGGGAGTAGTCCGCGAAGGGGTGGTCGGCCCGGGCGGGCAGGAACCCGTACCTGCGGGCCATCGTCTTGACCGCGTCCTGCACCCGCTGGATCGTGCCCTCGGACCAGAACGGCAGGCCCGTCCCGACGCCCTTGGCGTCTTTCAGCCACGGCGGCGGCGCGGGGTGATCGGCCGGGTCCGCCGGCATCTCACGCTTGCCGAGGCGGCGGATGTCGCCCTCGGCGTACGGCCGGGTGCCACCCGTCTGCGCACCCTTCAGCGCCTCCGCGTCCACCGGCAGACCGTGCTCGTACGCCATCGGTTCCGGCACCCGGACCAGCGCGTTCCCGTCGATCGGGCGGGTCGTCCCCGGCTGGGCGCGGCCGCGGACGCTGACCGTGACCCGGTGGCGGAACGACATCCGGTACGCACTGGTGTGGCCGACGTAGCGCGGCACCACGACGAACAGCCCGACCTTGCCCGCCGAGATCGAGTCGGTGTTCGACGACGAGTAGGACAGGTTGAAGGAGACGCCCATGCCGACGTCGGTGTTGTGGAACGGCTGCAGGCCGAAGTCGACGCTCGGGAACGTCAGCGTGCTGCTGTTCGTGATGCTGTGACCGCCGCTGGAGCCGGAGATGAGGGTCCGTACGTTCTCGATGTTGGAGTCTTTGCTGGTGGCGCCGACCCGGGCCGTGCCGGCCAGCAGCTCGGACCGGACCGACACCGTGGCCACCGGCCGCCCGTACTCGTTGTGCAGGTCGAACTGGTACCCGCCGTCGGCGTTGTTGACGGCGGCGTCCAGATGCATGTTGAGGTTCCACAGCTTCTGGAGCAGTTCCTTGCGGAGCTGACCGCCCACCGGCATGTCCAGTCCGCGCTGCCGCAGCTCCGCCATCGTCGCGTCGAACAGCTCGGGGAGATGCGACAGGCCGGAGGCGAAGAAGTACGCCGGGAGCCGCCCGGTCTTCACCGCGTCGCCGGTCGCGGTGACCTGGGCCGGCGCGGTCCCGAGGTAGTTGTCGGGGACCCACACGAGCAGCTTCTCGTCGGTCGGGTCGTCGACCCGGTGCACCGGGAGGGTGTCCCAGTTCCCGCCCGGCCCTCTGCGGACCTGGAACGACCAGTGCCCGGTGTAGGCGAGCAGCGTGTGACCGCCGCCGGCGACCTCGACGTGACCGCCCTCGGCGTCGGCGATGTGGGTCAGGGACCGGTTGGACTGGTTGGCGGTGCCCGACAGCGAGACGCCGACCCTCACGACCTGGAGCGCGAAGGGCGTCGCGCCGATGCCGAAGGACAGCGAGATCGCCCCACGCGTCGCGCCGGTCTGCCCGGACACGCTCTGGGTGTGCGCGCCGGTCGCGAACACCGAGTTCACCGTGCCGCCGGCCGTGTGCTCGCCCTCGACCGGCGGCAGGTCCGACACCTTCCGCGTCGAACCTCCCGGGTTCTGCACCTTCTGCGGGTCGGTGGCGTCGAGCCTGACCAGCACCTCGGCGTCGCCCATCGGCACCTGCAGGCCCTGGTGCAGGTGCGGGAAGTTGGCCAGCAGCCGCTGCGGGAGCAGGTCGACGTCCTCCTGCGTGTAGTGCGCCCCGATCCGATCCAGCTCCTGCCGGATGCGGGCGACCGCCACCATGATCTGCGGCAGGTCCTCGCGCGGAACACCGGCCCGGACGACCATCGGGTCCACGGTGACCGGAGTCACCTCCACTGACCCCGCCGGTACGGCGGGCTCCGACGGCTCTGTCGGCGCGGGCGGTCCCGGAGGGGCGGGCGGCGCCTCGCCATCGGCTTCGGCCTCGGCGTCCGGGGGGAACGGCAGCGGATCCGGTTCGACGACGGGCTTCGTCTCGCGCTCACCTTCGACCGAGGTGAGCAGCCCCGGGGTGACCGGCAGGCCCTCCCGGTCTCCCGGGATGAACATCCGGAACCACTCGTCCCGGCGGGGTTCCTCCGTCCCGGTGTCTCCGGAGGGGCGCGAGAGCAGGTCGCCGGTCCGCCGATCGAACATCGCCTCGTACGGGGTGGCCACCACCGGCCCGTTCAACGCCCGCGACACGGGCTCGGCGACGCTCGCGCCGTTGTTCATGGCCAGGAGCGGGTGCAGGCCGGGCGCCAGCTTCTCGATGGCCTTCGCCATCGCATAGGCCTTGAACTCCTGCTCACGGGCCGTGGCCAGGCCGTCCTGCGCTTCGCCGACGACCAGCACCATCCCCTCGGGCACGACCTCGCTCAGCCGGGAGAGCGTCTCGACGTCCCGTGGCAGAGCGGACTCGCCCTGGCCGGGCAGCCACAGCGCCACCGTTCGGTCGCCTGCCTTGCCCCACTGGGTCTTCGCGACCGTCTCGCTCGCCGACTGCTCGCGCAGTACGAGGTCGCGTGCGAGGTCCTCGCCGGCCGTGTGTCCGGACCGGGCGATCTCGGCGGCGATCAGCTCCCGCCAGTCCCGCGGCGCCCGTTCGAGGGCCGACCCGATGAGCGCCGCCCGGACGATGGCAGCGGTCTCCCGCCGGAGCTGCGCGCGCCGGACGTCGGACAGCAGACCGAGCGTCGCGCGAGCCCGGCCCAGGTCGAACCGGCCCGCACTGGTCAACTCGTCGAGGACGCGGGTGTCCGGCAGGCGCGGCAGGCCGAGGATGTCGGCCGCCAGGTCGGCGGCGGCCCGGTGACCGGCCCAGGCGATCTCCGCCTCCGTCAGCAGCAGGACTCGCTGGAGACCCCGCGCCGTCGCGCTCTCGTCGTCGGGGGCGATGCCGGTGAGCCGCCGGATGATGAGCCGGGCCTCGTGGCGAATCTGCGGGTAGTCCGCCTCCTCGTTGCCCCGCAGCAGGTCGATCGTGGTCCGGGCGACGTTCTCCCGGGCCCCGTCGATGAGGACCCGCGGCACGAGCGGCTCGTCGAGGTCGTACATCAGCCTGCGCGCGAGGGCCTCACCGGCCGCCGCGCCCGATCGGGCGATCTCGGCCGCCACCAGCAGGCCCGCCTGGTCGACCCGCGAGGCCTCGCCGCCGGAGTCCCGCACCGAGGGGATCCGGCCGCTCAGGTCGCCCACGAACGTCGCGGCCTGCCCCATGACCTCGGCACGGCGCCGCTCCGTCAGCCCCGCCAGGACCTGCCGCGCCCGGCCGAGCGGGGTCGAGGGCACGGTCTCCCCCGTGCTGATCGCCCTCCGGGCGCGCTCGCGATGCGAGGCGGTCAGCTCGCGGGCGAGGCGCTCACCGGCCTCCGGCCCCGTACGGGCGATCTCGGCCGCGACGCGCAGCCCGGCCCAGTCCTCCCACGGCACCCGGCCGCCGGGGTCCTGGAGCGAGGGAACCCGGCCGCTCAGGTCACCCACGAGCATCGACGCCTGGCCCATGACCTCGGCACGCCGCTCCTCCGGCAGCCCGGCCAGCACCTCCCGCGCCCGGCCGAGCGCGGTGGTGGGCACGGACGGGGTGACGGACTCGGGAGGCGCCGGGGTGGTCCCGGTCTCCCGGACCGGGTCCGGGGTGGACGGGGGAAGGGCGACCGTCTCCTCGGGCGCGGGAGGCGTGAGCGTCTTCTCGGGCGCGGGAGAGGTGGCCGTCTTCTCGGGCGCGGGAGAGGTGGCCGCCTCCTCGAGTTCGGTCCTCTCGGCCTGCGGTTCGACCTCGCCCCCGGCGTGCTCGGTCGCCCGAGCGGTGACCGGGGTTTCGGGCTCGTCAGTGATCTTCTGAGGCGCGGGTGGGCGCCCGGTCACGGAGGCGTCCGCCTCCGTGCTCGTCTCCCGCGCGGACGTCGGCCGCGTCGGCTCTTCGAGCATCGTGACGGTGCCGTCGCCGGAGCGCGTCGCCAGCAGCCCGCCGGTGCCGCCCGCCGACAGCGCGCGGCCGCCGCCCTCGGTCCGCGTGTCGGTGACCTGCCCGAGGGTGACGATTCTGGCCTTGGAGAACAGCGCAGGGGGCTGGACCTTCACAGGCCCGCGTTCCGCCCGCAGCCGCTGGGACTCGGCGCGGATGTCGTTGTCCAGGCCCGGAATGCCCGCGCCCCTGCCGTCCCCCTCGCCGAGCAGGTGGCCTGGGCCCGCGAACGGATCCCTCGACGGCCGCTCGGTGATCACCGGGTCGGCGAAGGTCCTCGTCAGGCCCGCGAGGTGAGCGTCCGCGTCGTTCTCCTCGCCGAGTCTCCGGCCGGGCGAGGAGAACGAGCCGGTCTCACGTGCCTGCTCGCGCGAGTACAGGTCGGCGAACGTCATCGCGTTGCCGGCCCCGTACCCCATCCGGGTCGCGGACACCGGGCGCGCGCTCCCGCCGGACGGTTCGCTCTCGTGGACCGACGTGACCTCGCCGGACGGTTCCTCCTCGCGGGCCGGAACGCCGTCGCGGGCCGGCACGACCTGGCCGGTGCGCAGCCGGTATCCCGGGGCCGCCAGCGGATTGCCCGGTCTGGCCGGCGGCGGGGTCTCGTGGGGGGCGGTGAGCGTGTCCCTGTGCGCGACCGCCCACGCCGCACGGGCGCCCCTTTCGAACCCGCGAATCCCCGTACCGTCGCCGGCGCCCAGCTCACCGCGGAAGAACTGGTACCGGCCGGTCGGGTCGGTCCAGCTCAGCAGCGTCCCCCGGCCGGTCTCGGCGGGGATGGGGGGCAACGCGAGACCATCCGCGTCGAAGGGGATGGGGGGTGGTGTGAGGCCACCGTCGACCGGTCCCTCGGAGCCCGAGGGAATCCCGGACGGCGGCCCGTACGTCCCCACGCCGCCGGGTGCACCGCCGGCCGTGTTGAAGTAAGGCGCGTCCGGATACTCCGACGCCGGCACGTCCCAGGTCAGCGTCTCCTGCGCGGGAAACTCCTCCGTACGGCCGTCGGGATGGACGACCCGCCACGCGCTGGGCCGGCCGTCGGCCCGCGGCGCGAGGTGGAAGTGCCCCGACGCCGTCACCGCGACGGCGTGGGTCACCCGGTGCATGACCATGCCGGCCGCGTGGGCCGTCGAGCCGAGGTCGTCCTGGCCCGTCCGCACGGGAGTGCAGACCAGGACCACGTTGTCGGTGTACCCCAGGCTCGCGAGCCGCCGCGCCGCCGCCTTGATGAGGTCCGCGCGCCCCGCCAGGTCGACGCCGTGGCCCGCGGTGAACGCCGTCCGTGCCGTGGTCGTGAGCGGCGGAGTGAACCGCGCTCCCTGCAGCCGTCCCTCCGACCAGCGCCAGACGATGCCGGTCATCTCGCGCAACCCGCCGTAGAACGACGCGCGGAGGGACCAGTCGAACGACGGGAAGAGGTGCAACCCGACGAGTTCCCCGTCGGAGTCCGTGATGCGCTGCCACGGTTCCTCGCCCGGTGCGGCGGTGAAGATCCGCCTGCGCAGGGCCGGCGACCACGGCGCCCGCGTCGTCCCCTCGTCGGCGCCTTCGGCCGGGGCGGAAGCCGGCGCGTCGTACGTCAGCAGGTGCGGCGGTGTCAGGTCGGCGAGCAGCTCCCGGTCGCCGGTACGCTCGCGCGGGCCGAGTTCCTCGTCGGTCCAGGCGTACAGGTCCGCCGCCTCACCGGACAGCGCCTTCTTTAGTACCGCGGAGCGGGGGTCACCGCCGAGCCCCGCCCGCAGCACGTCGAACAGCGGCTGCGACATGGCCGTGCCCCAGGAGATGGCCGCCTGGAGGAACAGCCGGTGGTGATCCGGTCCGAAGCCGAGCCGCCGGTAGACGCGGAAGAGCCACTCGGTCTGGTCGGGCGGCAGAAGATGCACGTGGTAGCCGCGGACGTCGCGCATCTCGGTGCGCCACTCGTCGCTCCGCTGCTCCCGGGCGCGCGGGACGTCCTTCCACAGTTCGGTCAGGGCCGCGTGGTGGTAGTGGACCGCCTCGTAGATCCCGGTCATGACGTCCTGGAGCGTCCACTCCGAGTCCTCGCCGAGCAGCCGCTCCAGCTCGGTCCCCGAGGCGACGCGGAAGCCGCCGGCGGCGGCGTCGGCTCCCATGCGGCGGGCGAGCGTGGCGTACAGGCGGCGGGCGGCGTCGCGGGCGGCGTGGAGCAACTCCGGGTCCGCCGCCAGTACCCGCCCGAGGGTGCGCTCGTACACAGTGCGCGCCGAGGCCCAGGAGGGAGAGTCGTAGACATGCCCGAACCTGACCGGCGATTCGGGGAGGGTATCGGCGTCCTCCGGACGCGTCAGATCCGCCGGAATGTCATCGGCGGTCGCGGGCCGGGCCTGCGGCGCACTCGTCCACCGCGGCCAGTCCGGCGGCGGAGACGGCACCGGCGAGGGCTCTTCCACCACCGTCTCGGACGGCACGGTCACCTCGCCCGCGTTCGCGGACAGGGAGGTACGGGCGAGCGCGTCGGCGAGTTCGTCCACCGATGGCTCCTGGCCGTCCTCCTCCGGCGGGAAGAGCCTGTGGGTCAGGTCGTCGTACCGCTCGCCGAGCACCTCGCGGAGCGAGCGGTCGAGGTCGGCATAGCGTACGAGCGTGCCGCGCCTCGGGCTGGCGCCCCCGAGTTCGGTCTCCAGCCGGAGTGCCGCCTCCTCGGCCGGTGTGCCCGCGCTCCGCAGCTCCTCCAGGACGCGTCCCGCGTACCGGGCGTACCGGAGTTCCCGCATCGCCACGGCGTGCTGGACGAGAGTGCCGGTCCGCTCCCGCATGTTCGCGTCGGCCTGTACGAGATTGCCCGCGTTGTACTGCAGGGGATGCGACTCGGCGTGTGCCTCCGTGATCACCGCGACGGCCCGGCCGATCGGATTGGACACCCTGTCGGAAAACCACCAGGAGGCCGGGGCCTTGTCGAACTCCTCCCACAATGCCTTCTGAACGTCGTCCAGCGCGCCGGTCAGGAAGAGGTTGCGGTCGTTGCCGGGATCGACGCCGATGGCGGTGAGCCACTCACCGGCGGTCAGCGGCCCGCGGCCGAGCGCCGGGTCGAGGACCATCCATTCCGGACGACCCTCCGCGTCGTGGGCCCACACCACCGCGGCGATGTGGTACTGCCAGGGAATCCGCACCGGGTCGAGGGAGCCCGGCAGGTCGCCGGAGCGCAGCCCCAGCCCCCAGCCGTCGGTGCCGGCGGCGGTCACCGTGATCTTGCCAACGGGGGCACCCCACTGCAGGAGCCGCAGCGCGACCAGATGGGCTCGGAGGTAGCAGCCGTCGGCGACGTGGTCGGTCGGCACTCGGACGGCGCCGAGCTCGTGGTGCTGGAAGCTCAGGTCGGTCAGCAGGTCGTACCACCGCCCGACCTGCGCGTACGACACCGGCTCCGGCCGGGTCTCGCCGAACAGGCTGTCGGCGGCGGCCAGCGGCCAGACCTCGGCCCAGCGGTGCCAGGCGACGCCGCCGTGCTCGCGCTCCCACAGGTCGTTCAGATGCCGGTCGATGGACGCGCCGTAACGGGCCTGATAGGCCTCCTGAACGGCCCAGGCCTGTGGCAGGTCCTCGCCGAGGAGGCGCAGCAGGGCGAACGCGCCCTCCGCGTCCTCATGCTCCACCAGCACCGTGTGCAGGTTCCCGACGAAGGCCTGGACCTGCGGCAGCGAGGCCGGCGACGTCTTCGGAGCGACCGCGATCGGACCGGGCGGCGGAGCCCCGAGAGTGAACTCCGAGACCAGGCCGAGCATCCGGAGGACGTCCTCGACCAGCGTCTCCGGCGCACGTCCCTCCGCGACCGCGTCGTCCATCGCCTCGGCCAGTGAGGTTCCCCCGGTCCGTTCGCGGAACGCGGCGTCCAGCGACTCGGCCGTCCGGTCGTCCCCGAGCGAGCGGCGAAGATGAAGTTGCTCCACGACCGCGGACTGATCGACCGGGTCGCCGGCCAGCAGCGAGGCTAGGCGATCGGCGTAACCCTCCTCGGACGGTCCGGTCACGACGACAGGGTCGACCGGAGAGGGCGCGCTGACCGGCCGGGCGGAGAGCGGCGCGGTCTGGTCCGAGAGCGGGATGAGGACGGCCGGGCCGCCCTCCGCCTCCACCGGCGTCAGGTGGATGCCCGAGGGCCCGCCGACGAGCGTGTACGGCGTGACCTCGAACCCCGGTGCGCCAAGGACCTCACGCAACCGATCCGCGTTGGCGACCTGACCGACCCAGCCACTGTCACCCCGCAGCAACGCGCCCGTCGGACCGTGGAAGAAGTCATCGCCGAACCGCAGCCAGCCGTCCGAAGACAGCGTCCGCCCGTCCGGAAGCCGGACCCGCCCCACGTCACTGACCTCATAACGGACCGGCACGGACCGGAACTCGAGCGGGCGCTCGTACGTGAACCACCGCTCCGCGGACTTACCCGTCCCCGCCGGCGCCGGAGCGGGCACTTCGGTCAGCCCACCGTGACGCGGCCCCTCGACCGTGAACTCCCGGCCGATCGGCCAGCCGGCCCGCAGCGGATCGACCCCGGTGTCCCGCGAGCCCCCGCGAAGACCGCCCCTCCCCATCGCGCCGATCGACGGCTCGGCGGCGGCGAAGACGCCGTCATCGGATCCGTCGACCGACATCTCCGCCACGGAGGACTCGTCATGGACCGGGGATTCGAGCGTCATCACGGCCATGGGCCCGCCCGTCGACGGGTCGGTGTCCGCGCGAGTCCCGGCGACGGAGAACTGCTCGCCGTCCAGGATGTAGTACAGCTCGCCCAGACCCGCCGCCTCGGCGAACCGGCCGGCGACCTGCACGGTCTCCTCTACCTGGTAGAGCTCCACCCGGCCGGGCCCGGCATCCCGCTCGACGCGGGCCAGTGCGTCCTCGGCCGACCCCCACACCGGGTGGACCGGCGGCACCGCCACCGGCTCGCCCGGCTCGGTGGCGGGCGACGACTCTGCCGACCACCACCTCGCCCAGTACACGACCCGCTGATCCTGGTCGAGGCGTACGGCCGCCCGCCGAGCGAGCTGCCACTCCAGGTCCGCGATCGGGTCGATGCCCTCGGGCTCCAGGCCGTCGACGCTCAGCAGGGCGGCGACCTCTCGCAGAGTCAGGCCCTGCTCACCGGCCGTTCGCTCGATCTGTCCCGGACCGGCCGCTTCCTGGAGATTCCTGGGGATGGACGGCGCCACCAGGTGGTCGTGCACCTGCAGATGCGGCTGCGTCAGCGCCGCCGCCTCCTGCGGGTCCGCGAGGTCGGCACGGCGAACGAAGGTCCGGTCGGCCCATTCGTAGAGGTCGCCCGCCTCAGTGGTGAGCACCGAGCGCACGGGTTCGGCCCCGGGCCCCGCGCCGTACCCGGCCTGTTCCCAGGCCGACACGACGTCGTACAGCGGATCCTGGTGCGGCCGGAGCACCCGCCAGCCGATCGCCGCCCCGAGGATCCACCGGCCGTCGGAGTCCGGTAGCGATTCCCGGTAGACCGAGAACAGCGCCGTAAGGCGGTCGAGCGGCTCGTCGGCCAGGCGGTATCCGCGCGACTCCCGCATCTGCTCGCGCCAGGCTTCGTCACGCTCTCCGGGGGCTTGAAGTCCGGCGCTGCTCCGTACGTATCCGACCGCGGTCGCGAGGGCGTCCATCGTCTCGTGCACGCCCCACTCGGGGCCGCTCAGCAGACGTTCCAGCTCCGCCGCCGAACCGACCGGCCACCGCTCCGTCGCGAACCAGGACGCGGCGTCCCCGAATCTCGCGGACAGGTCCTGGTGCAGCATGCGGACGCCGGCGGTCGCGGCTTCGAGCGCGCGCGGATCCTCCGCCAGCGATGAAGCGAGGGCCGTCTCGTAGCCATCACGAACGCCGGGCCAGGTTTCGTAGTCGTAGACGAGGCCCAGCCGTACGGGCGCGTCGAGAGGGCCGGAGTCGTCGGGCGAGCTCGACCGCGGCGACGGCGTGTCCGCCGTCTCTATCTCCCGCGCGCGTTCGACCGATGGCGCCAGGACCGGAGCGCCCCGGGCCGATGGCATGAGCGAGCCGGTGCCGGCCTTCGGCGGCACGACCCGCAGACCGCCCTCGCGAGGCCCGCCGACCGCCGGCTCCCGCCCGATCGGCCGACCCGCCGCGATCGGATCGGCTCCGGTGTCCCGCGCCCCCCCGCGAAGATCGCCCACCGGCCCGCCGAACCGGCCACCAGGCGCGAATCCCGTCCTTGAGAGGAGGCGCGGCTTGCCCAACTTCTCGTGGAGGAGCAGATGGGGCGCTCGCAACGCCATCTTCGCCCGCGCGTCCGTGATGCCGGTGAGGGGGGTGAACGCCGCGTTGACCCACTCGTAGAAGTCCGACGCCTCGCTGCGCAGCGCCCAGCGCGCCTTCTCGGTGCCGAACCCGGCACGCTGCCAGGCGAGCACGATGTCGTACAGCGAGTCCCCCAGCGGCACCCGCCAGGAGATCATCGCCGCGAGGATCCCCCGGCCCTGATCGGACTCAGGCAGCGGATTCGGGTGGTTCGCCGCCAGATTCCGGTACGCGGAGAACAGCTTCTCAACGTGGTCGAGCGGCGCGTCGCCCAGACGGTAGCCGCGCACCTGCTGCATGGCCGTGCGCCATGCCGCGGTACGGCCCACGGCTCCCTCGGCAGGGTTCGGCGGAGCTTGTCGTCGCACCGCGGCGGCGAAGGCGGCCATCGTCTCGGGCACGGCCCAGTCCGGCCGGGCCAGCAGGGCTTCGAGCTCCGCCCGCGAACCGACCGATCGTTGTTCCGTCGCGAACCACGACGCGGCGTCCTCACCTCGCGTGGCCGACAGGTCCGCGCTCAGCATCCGTACGGCGCCCCGCGCGGCGACGTACGCGCCCTGGCGACGGGCCAGGATCGAGGCCAAGGCCTTCTCGTGGCCTTCGCGGAGAACGGGCCAGGCCGCGTGGCGATAGACCATACCGAAGAGGACGGGTGGTGGAGAGGTCAGCGGGTCCGCGGGCGGGCGCGGCTGCTGCGACGACACCGGACCCGTCTCGCTCTGGCGGGCGTGTTCGGCCGGTGGCTGGAGGCCGGCCTGCCGGCCACCGCACCCGGCTCTTCAGCCGACCCGGCCGCCCCATGTCGAGGGCCGCCACCGGTCCGAGCGACCGTCCACGCCGGCAACGCGGACACGACGCGGAAGCCGGGCGGGGGAAAGAGGCGGTTCAGCTCCTCCACCGTGGTCTTCTGCAGGAACCCCGGGACGGTGCCCTGCCGGAGGTTCGGCCGCCCGGGCTCTCCTTCGGGGAACACCCAGTGGCTCAGGATCTCCTGGCGGCCCTGGGCGTCACGCGTGCCGAGCGCCAGCGCGACATGCGCCAGGGCGCCGAACACCACGAGATGCCCGGCGGGGACCTCCGGCGTGATCAGGCCGGTCCGGGGATCGACCTGATGGGTCGTGAGATCGCCGGCGAGCATCGACCGCGCGAACGCCTCGGCGTACGCGTAGTCCGCCTCCCACATCGCGCGGGAAGGCGACACCACGGCCAACTGCGTACGGAAGACCTCGGCCGTCACTCGAGTGGCGTCCTGATGGATCCCTTCCAGCCATGCCTTGTCGACGGCCCCGGACCGATGGGCCGTGAGCAGCAACGCCTCCCAGCAGTTCATCGCGCTCCGCGCCGACGGCATGGGGCCCTCACCGCGGATCCATTTGGCGAAGTCGTTCGTGCCGCGCGGCGTGGTCGTGGCGAGTTGGAAGCCGTCCTTCGCGTCGAACGACGAGGGCACCCACTTGTAGAGGCCCACGGACACCAGCCCGGCCTGCAGCACGCGGTGCGTCCAGAGCCGCACGGTCGCCGGATCGAACGCGTAGGCATTCGCCACGGGACCGCTCGAAGCCTGGCCCCGTTCCTCCTCCGTCGCGGCAGCGGTGATCCGTCCGGTCCGGACCGGCGGTGACCATCCCTCCCCGGGGGTCAGACCCCGCTCTTCCACCGTCTCGGTGCCCGGCGTGCGTTTGGCCGACGGCTCCGGGCCGGCCTCGTCATCGGCGGCACGCTTCAGGCCCGAACCGCCCGGTGCGGATGCGGCGGGATGAGACGGACGGTCGTCCGGCCGGCCGACGACCTCGTAGACCGACGAGGCCGCGACGGTGTCCGCGGCGCCGCTCTGTTCGGTGGTCACCACCATGGCGAAGGCCGGCGCGTCGGACGACTCCAGCGGGTGGTCCCGCACAACGCCGGTGGCGTCCACCACCGACTCGATGATCTCGAGGTACCGCGCCGGCATCTCCTGGGCCGGGTCGAACGGTCCGCCCGCCATGAGCCCGTCGAACTTGACCGCCGAACGCCGCTCCATCCGCCGGATCCCGTCGCTTCCGACGACGGTCAACGTCGCCAGCCGCCGGAACAACGACTCCGGATCCACGTTCTCGTCCGGCAGCCCACCGGCGTGCGACGACTCATGCGCGAGGACGACCAGGAAGTCGCGCAGACCCCAGTGCCGGGCGTCCGGACGCGTCAGCTCGAGGTCCGGGGCGTCCGCCGTCCGTCCCGGGCGGATCTCGACGGCCTCCCCGTGATCGGGGGCGACGGCCAGCTTCACTGCCATGAACAGCTGGTCTCCCGACTGCGGGAGCTTGTATCCCCGGTTCACGTGTTTGTCGTACAGGCGGTTCAGCGACGCCTGGAGAGCCCTGACGTCGGCCTCGGTCACGCCGAACATGGGCTTGACCGGCAGCGTGACGACATGGACGCGGACCCAGGTCCCGTTCTCCGCCTGGATGCGCTGCACGTTGACCCGGATCAGCGTCTCCCACGCGGAGCCCTTCCCCGACTCGCCCGCGAGGAAGTTCACCTTCGGGTCGTACCGCTCCGTCGCGACCTTGGCCACCGGCGCGTCGAACCGCCGGTCCAGCCACTCATCGGGACTCGCCGGCCGCTCGACCTTCGCGCCCGGCTCCTCCACCGGAACCGGCACACCGTTCCGGGGGTCGGCGTCGGTACGGGTCACCGGCCACGCCGGTGCCGCGGAGGTCACGGTCGTGGGGAGGTCGTAGAGGGCCATCACCTCCTGGAGCTCCTCCACCGTGGTCCGCTGCAGGAACCCCGGACCGGACGGAAGGGTCGTCGGCCGCCCGGGCTCTCTCTCGGGGAAGTTCCAGTTGTTGATGACCTCCTGGCGTCCCTGGGCGTCCCGGGTTCCCAACGCCATCGCGACGTGGTTCATGTCGCCGAACACGACGAGATGCCCGGGCGGGATGTCCGGTGTGGTCAGCCCGGTCAGGGGATCGACGTCGTGGCGTGCGAAGTCGCCGGCCGTCATGAGTTGCTGCAGCGTGCCGTAGTACGCCTGGTCCAGCGCGTCCGCCAGCGCCCCGCGGTCCGACTGGCCGGCCCGGTGCGCCCGGTAGACCACCCCGATCGCCGCCCGGGCGGCCTGGTCGTGAATCCCCTCCAGCCAGCTCCGGTCGACCGCGCCGGTCCAGTGGGCCGTGTGGAGGAACACCTCCCAGCAGTTCATCGTGCTCTGAAACGACAGTGACGGACCTTCGCCGCGGAGCCACCGGACGAAGTCGTTGGTGCGGCCCTCCCACTCCCTGAAGAGCTTGAAGCCGTCTTCCGAATCGAACCCCGACCGCGTCCACTCGTAGAGGCCGGTCGATTGCAGCGCGGCCTCCAGGACCCGCTGCTTCCAGTCCAGGTCCGTGGCCGGAATGAGCGGGTAGACGTCCTCCTCCGCGACGCTCGCCGCCGGCCGCAGGTCCAGGGGCGCGGACGGATCGGCATGGGTCGGCGGACCCGTATGGGCCGGGGCGGTCTCCTCGCCCACGGTCTGGTCGAGCAGCCCCAGGGCGTGCTCGGCCGGGCCGGTCCCCGAGGCGCGCCGGGCCACCACCGAGTCGAGCTCCCGCTGGATGCTCGCCTGCAGCCGGTCCACGGCCTCGCTCCGTGCGCTGGGCTGTCCCTGCTTGACGTTCCGCCACCGGTCGATCGCGCGCAGGACGTCCCTGAGCTGCCGTTCGTTGAGTTCCAGCCGGGACGGGTCCAGGCGCCCCTCCTGCTGCCAGCGGTCGAGTGCCCGGTCGATCTCGCCCAGGGCCGCCGAACGCGGGTGCAGCGTCCCCAGGCTCGATTCGACCTTCCAGTCCTCGACGATGTCCCGGTGGAAGTCCGTGGCGTGCGGCTCCGCGTAGTGCCACAGCTTGTCCCAGTAGTTGGTGACGAGGTCCTGGACGGCCTCACCTTCGATGAGGTAGCCGAACTCCGCGAGCTTGTGCGGATACAGGTTGTCCGATCCGACGTAGTAGACGGCGTCATCGGCGATGTAGACCTTCGCGTGGTTCGCCGGCTCCGGAACGGTCTTCTTCGACATGGCGAACTTCGAGCCCGGCTCGTACCGTCGCGCGATGGTGCCCGCGGGCGGGTCCGGCCACGCGAATCCACGCTCGCTTCCGTCGCGATCGGTGAAGACGAAGGGCGCGACCTTCACCCTCCGCAGAGCGCTCTCGATGAGTTCGTCGCGGTCTCCCCGCGCCTCGGGATCGGCCACCGTCCGGACGAAACGCTTGATCATCGCGTACGTGCCGGGCGCGCCGAACCCCCAGCTGTACGCGCCGTTCACCGCGCCCGCCTTGGCCGATGACACGACGATGTCGACCGTGAGCTCCGGCTTGTCCACCAGCGCCTCGGCGATCCACCGGGCGACCTGGTGGTCCTTCTCCGCGGTGAAGCCGGTGAACGCCAGGTCCTGCTGGCTGATCTTCAGGCTGTGGCGCGCGTTCTTGATCACCGCTTCCTTGGCGGTGTCACTGGCCTGGTCGCCGAGGAACGCCGCCCGGCCGAGCGACAGAGCCCGGCCGCTGTGCCACTGCTCCGGAGCGCCACGGCTCAGGTCCGGCTCGGTGTGCGGCAGCTCCGCCGGGTCGACGAGGGCGATCTTGTTCCGGGCCGGGCCGGGAGACAGCGTCTTGGCTCGGTAATCCACGGTGATCTGCTCGACCTTCAGATCGCCGCCACCGCTCGTCCACAGATAGTCGGCGAAGTCTTGCGCGTGCCGGGCGCCTTCGCCGATCATCTCGACGGAGACGTCATGGACCGGAGGATAACCGCCGTACGTCTCCGCCCAGAGGTTGTGACCGCCGACCAGGGCCACCGCGCCGTCGGCTGCGACGATCTTCGAATGGTTCCAGAAGCCCCTGAGGACGTTGGACAACTGCCCAGCGAGGACGGTCATCCGGTCCATCGGCACGCCGTTGTCCTTAAGGAAACCCCTCAGATCCTTGACGAACTCGGAGAACGTGTCACGCAGCGGGACGTTCCCGAACAGGAACCGCACGAGAACAGGCCCGGAGCCCTCTCGTGACGCGACGTCGAGAAGGGCGTCCTTCACCGCCTCGTGGATCCGGCCGGTCGGCGGCAGGAGGCTGACGACGTCGATCAGCCGCGTACCGCTGCCGATGATCCCGCGCACGGTGCCGGCCAGTTCGTCGATGGCCCGGTCGCCGAACGCCGAGACGTCGTCCTTCGCCATGGGCGCGCCCCACATGTCGGGCGTCTGCACGAGCCGGATCAGGTTGCCGGTGCTCAGAGCGTGCACGCGCCGGTCGACGCCCATCCCCGTGAGCCCCTGCTCCAGCCGATCGGGCAGGCTCCTCACCGGGTCGACGCCGGACTCCTCCGGTCGCGGTACCGACGCGATGCCCATGCCCTGGTCGGCGGGGCCCGCCCGGCCCATGAGCCGGCTCACGAGTCCCTGGTCGCGCACCTCCTGGAGGACGCTGTCCGGGATGTCGGACGCCGTCCCGGTGCCCCACGTACGGCGGAAGTACCCGAGCCCGACGCTCAGGTCGCGAAGATCGGTGTCCGCCGACTCCGTCTCCGGCAGCCGGAGGTGCTCACGCCAGAGCCGCACCCGCAGATCGGCGACGAGGGAGCGCGGGCCACCCGGGTGCACCATCGCCGCGGTGACCTCGGACTCGTCGCCGACCATCGAGCGGTCCCAGAAGTTGGCCGAACCGATGGAGGCGAACTCGTCGTCGACCAGCAGGATCTTCGAGTGCACCTTGGTGTCCCTCAAGGTGAACAAGGCGAAGTTCGCGCGCTGCTCCGGCGTCAGCCCGCGCAGCACGAAGGCGTCGATCTCACCGGACACCTTGGGCGTCGCGTCGGCCGAGGACTTGGCGCCCCGGCCGGGAAAGCCCTGCGTCACGAAGATCACCTTGACGCCGCGGGCCAGTGCCCTGGAGACCGCCGGGAACAGGACCTCGTGCTTGTTGTAGACGTTCCCGACGTGGGAGGGGTTGAGCGTCTGGTCCTCGACATAGATGTACGTCCTGGCGGCGTTGATCGCCGCGGTCAGGCCGTCGGAGACCTCGCTCACTCCGCCGGCCGGCAGGGTGTGCCAGTCGAGCCGCAGGGTGTCGCCCAGAGGAGTGACCCGATGGGGCGCGTAGCTCCGCCAGATCCGTACTCCGGCGTCGGCGTACGCCCGGCTCGACGTCCGCACCAACGTGGGCGAGTACTCCGGCGTCAGCGACTCGGGCTTGGGGCTGACCGCGGCGTTGTACGGCTCCTTCTGGCCGTTCGACCAGTAGCTGCGCGCCGGCAGCGTCGCGGCCTCGTCCCAGCGGGTCCAGAAGTTCCGCAACACCTCCTCCGCGGCACGCCCCTGCAGCTGCACGCCCGCGTCGTGCGTGTAGTTGTGCTGCGGGGCCCCGGCGTGCCGTTCTTCGGTGAACCGGTTCGGCGCGTAGTCCATCCCGCCGACGAACGCGTGCAACTGGCCGGTCGTCGCGCTGTAGGCCACCGTCGTCTTCTCGTGCCGGGAGTCGAATCCGCCGCCCCAGTCGATGAGCACCCGGTCGGCGAGCGGGTGCCGGCCCTCGGCGCCCGCGCTCCGCAGCGACTCCACCGAGTAGAGGTTCGTCCGCGCGAAGCCCCCGACCATCGTCGCGTACGGCATGCGCAGGAGGTCCTGCTGGAGCGGCGGCGCTCCGGACGAGCCGAGCGAGTGCCGCGGGATCGCGACGACCACCCGCACGTCGACCCCGGCCTCGGCCAGGGCCACCAGCCGCTCGCCCAGGTTCGGCTCACCGGCCCCGGTCCGCAACCGGGTCGCGAGGTTGAGGTACCAGGAGTTGATATAGAGCCGGTCACCCGGGCCGTGCAAGGTGTCGAGGACCTTGGCGATTGCCCCGAAGTACCCGTCCCCGTCCACGTGGGGGGTGACGATCGTGTCGGCTCGATGCTCGACGCCGAGGCTCAACTCCGGCGGGAAGAACCTGGCCTCCAGGTCGCGCAGCGCGACCTGTGCCTCCTCCGGATCCCGATCGCTGAAGGCAGCGCCGAGGTCGGGCTCGACCGGCTCCGGGCCACCGGCCTCGGTCAGGCTCTGCAGGCGGGTCAGATCCGCTTCGACCGTGGCCTGCAGCCGGGCGACCGCCGCGTCCCGCCCGCTGGGCCCGTTCTTCGGCGTCCTCCACTCGTCGATCGCGTGCAGCACCGCGCGCATGGCCCGGACGTCGTCGCGATTGCCGCGCAGCCTCGCCACCGCGGCGTCGAGATCCTGCAACGCCGAGGAACGCGGTTTGTTGTCGAGCGCGGACTCCTGGAGCCAGCGGTCGACGATGTCCGGCTCCTCCGCCGGCGTCTCCACGCTCGTGAGCCCGGTCGGGTTCGTCCCGGCCGCCGGATCTTGGATCTGGGCCTGGCCGTCGGACGGGCCCACCCCGGGGTCGGCGCCGAGCAGCCGTCCGTGCGGCCACGGCTCCGGACGCACCGCCACCAGTTCGCGCGGGAAACCCTCACTGGTCGGCAGGAACTGCAGACTGCGGAAGTCGTCCGGCAGGTCGGCCTCGCCCCGCCGCTGGCCGTCGAGGAAGACGACCCGTCCCTTCCGGTTGACCGCGGTGACGATGTGGTCCACGTCCGTGCCGTGCGCGCCGATCACGACGACCCCGTGCGCGCCGTATCCCGCCGCCAGCACCGCGTCCTCGATCGCCCGGAACCCGGGCACGTCGATCGGGTCGCCCTTCTCGAGATTCGCCAGGTACTCGTACGGCGACCGGACGTCCGGCGGAACCTGGAACCAGGCCAGCAGCTCCGGATCCTCATCCGGGCTCAGCCGCGCCTCTTCCAGCGTGAGATGAATGGCGATCGCGATGAGCAGGCAGTTCGTCAGGAAGTCGCCGCCCTCGACCACCAAGGGGTTGATCTTGCTCAACCACGGGAACGCCTGCCGGGTTCCCTCGGGCCCGAGACGGAACGGCGACCACGAGGAATCTTCGTGATCGGACGACGTGAGGCGGGTGACGGGTCCCGCGGCGTCCTTGGGGACGAACGGCACGATATCCGTCTCGGTGCTGACGGCCGTCTCGGTGCTGACGGTCGACTCGGTGCTGAAGATCGACTCGGTGTCGGTGTCGGTGCCGATGGTCGACCGCGCTTCGGCGATGGCCTCGGCGCGGCCGGTCTCGAACAGGTCTGCGGTGGACTCCTCCTCCGAGGACATCGTGGCGCGGTCCAGCGGCGCCCACCACAGGCGCCACTCGTCGAAGAACTCTTCGCGGAAGGACTCGGCGGTCTCGTTCACCCACTCGGTGTCGTCCAGGTCGTGGCCCTCGCCGACGGTCTGGAACGACCGGCCCGCGGTCCTGAGCGCGGCCGGGACGGTGGCCTCGAAGGCGAGGTGGGCCGGAAGCTCGGACGTGAGGCGTTCGACCCGCTGGTCCCAGAGCGCGGCCCGCTCGGCCAGGTCCTCCGGCTTGTCGATGGCGCCGCCGAAGACCTCCTCGTAGGCCGCCATCATCCGCTCGGTCAGGCCGGTACGCGCGCGGGCGAGGTCGTCTCCGGACAGCGCCGGCTCCGGATGGCCCTGCCGCCACTCCGTGTACGCCGCCGCGAAGACCTCTCCGGACTTCGCGGCCACGCCCTGCCGGGCCGTCTCTCGCGCGAACAACGCGTGGAGCCGGGGCGTGCCGGTGGTCTCGCCGTACCAGGACTGCCACTGTTCGAGCCGCTCCGCCGGCGTTCCGTTCCGCTCGCCGGTGAACAGCTCGCCGAACCGGTCGTTGACCGACCGGGCGATGGACTGCTCCAGCGAACGCCGTACGCCGCCGGGCAGTCCGCCGCCGAATTCGACGCCGAACCGCTGCCGGAACTCCTCGAGCGTCTCCGGCGGCGCGGTGCGCCAGGCCTCGATCGCGGTGTTCACGTCGGCGAGGGTGCGGGTCAGCGCACCCTCACGGGCGGTCTGCCGGGCCAGCCGCGACGGCAGTGACGCGGCCACCGCGTCGAACCTCGTCTTCCACTGCTGCCGCATCTCGGCGGTGACCTCGGCGCCGGGCGGGAAGATCTCCTCGTACGCGGTGTCGAGCTCGCGCCACCCGTCGGACCGGACCTGCTCACGCCCGGGCCCCGAGGGCACGGCGTCTTCGGCGGCGAACGCGCCGAGCAGGTCCCGGTCGGGCTCGGGCAGGTTCCCCCGGAAGGTCTCGGCGGTGGAGGAGACCAGCTCGGTGAACCGCTCCTGCTCGGAGGCGTGACCGGCGCGCCGGTCGAAGGCCTGCCACAGGTCGTCGCCGGTCAGTTCCCCCAGGCGGTGGCCGGCCGCGCGCTGGACGTCCGGCATGATCCGCGGCAGGGCGGCGCGGAGGTCGGAGACGCCGTCGAGGAACTCGTCCACGACGGTCTCCCACTCGCGCTCGAACCCCGCGCGCTCTCCCCCGCGCACGGATTCCGCCACGGTGTCCGTCAGCACGACGGGCAGGGCCTCGTCCGCGTCGCCCAGGCGCCGGCCGCGGTCCTCGTACCAGCTCTGGAAGGCGCGCTCGTACGCGTCCCGGCCGACCTGCAGGGCGACCTGCCGGGCGGCCTGCCGGTCCAGCTCGTCCGGCAGGCCGTCGAGGATCTCCTGCCGCTCCTGGTCGCCGGCGAGGATGCGGCGGTCGAACTCCTTCCATGCCCGGTCGCGGACCGCGTCGAGGTATCCGCCGGCCGTCTCCCGAGCGCCCTCCGGGGCCCACGACTCGAAGACCTCGTCGAACGCCTGCCGGTCGGCGGCGGTGGCCGTCCGCACGGCGGCCTCGGCGTCGTGCCGGGCGAAAGTGGCCTCGAGGGTCTCGTACAGGCGTGTCTCCGCGGCGTGCCACGCGGGGGTGCGCCAGTCACCGGGCTTCGCGTAGGACGGTTCGACGACGGGCGTCCACCCGCGTTCCTCCGTCTCCGGCGCCACGGTGGCGGCCAGGTGCTCGTCGATGTAGGGCGTGCCCAGGTCGTCGACGCGGCGGCGCAGGTCGTCGAGGTGGCGGCGAACCCAGGTCGCCGTGGCCCCGGACCGCAGCGTCACCTGGCCGTCGCTCTGCCCGGACAGGAACTCGGTGAACTCCCGCTGCGCGACGTCGCGGCGCTCGGCGATCTCACGCAGCGCGTCGAGCTGCCGCGCGTGGTCGGACGCCAGCCGGGCCTGCGTCGACGCGTCGAGCGTCCGGCCGGCCACGAAGTCGGTGATCCGTCTGGCTAGCGCGGCCTGCTCCTGGCGATACCAGGACGCTGTCTCCGGCGTCCACTCCGGATCGGGCGGACGGCCGGTGGTCACCGTCCGGACCGGGGGCTCCGGCACCGCGTCGTCTCGCCGGCCCTCGGCGCCGTCCAGGTTCGCTGCGTTCTGCGGGTCCTGGGCCGGCGGCGCGGCCTCGGACGCCTGGTCGGCGAGGAACTGCCGCCGCCAGGCGCGCGCCGCGCCGTCGTACCTCCCCCGAAAGTCCTGCACCAGCCCGGTCCGTACGTCCTCCGTCGGGGCGGGGCCGTCGGTCATCGCCTGGACGAACTCGTCCCGCAGCGCGGTGGCCTGGGGACTGTGGTGGAAGGCCAAGTCCACGGTGCGCATCCGGGGCCCGGAGAAGACGACCTCCCGCGCGAACGCGTCGCGTGCGTCGGCGACCGCCCGCGCCTCGTCCAGCCGCCGGGTGAGCTCGGTCTCCAGCCCGCTGCGGCTCTCCGGTTCCGTGGTCGTCCACTGCTGGACGAACCACTCACGCGCGCTATCGACCTGCTCGAGCGCCCCGAACATGAAGCCGCGGTCCGGCTGTTCGTCGAGCACCGCGTCGAACGCCAGGTGCGCCTGGTCGCGCTGCTCGACCTCGGCGCGCAGACGGGCCAGCCCTTCGGCCGCCCGTGCCTCGGCCACCACCAGCCTCGCCGGACGCGGTGCCGCCGGCGTCTCCCTGACCTCCGGCGGTGCCTCCTCGAGTGGCGCCTCCTGAAGGAGGATTTGGGCCTGCTCGAGGTGCTCGACGGGCACGTTCGCCTCGTCCGGGACGTCCTCGGCGTACGCCCGCCGGCCCACCGGTCCTTCCGAGACGGCAGGCACGGGCTCCGGGCGGGCCGGTTCGGGCCCGAGCCCGGCACGCCGTTCCCACTCCGCGAGCGGGGTGCGGGTCAGCTCCAGCTGCCGGAAATCCAGAGTCCACTCGGGGTTCCGGCTCCAGTCCCGGTACACCTGTTCCTTGGCGTCGACCTGCTCGCGGAGGGCCGCGAGGCCCGCGCGCGCCTCGGCCAGCACCGCGGCGCGCGTCTCCTCGGTCGCGGCCGCCTCCATCTCGGCGCGGAGACGTGTCCTGAGCGACTCCTCGCCGGTCCGGTAGTCGGCGAGCGCGTTCGGGGACCGCAGGTCCGGGCGTTCCTCCTGGAAAGTCCGGTCCAGGGCCTCCCGCGCCTCAGAGCGGGCGATCAGGTCCCGGTAGATGGTCAACAGCCGCTCGCGCGCCTGGGCGTTCTCCACCGCTGCTTGCTCGCGCAGCCGGGCCAGCCTGGGCGCGTCGGCCTCCTTCTGGAACTGCTCCCAGCTCTCCCGGTGGGCGGTGCCGAAGGCGTCGCCGCCGGACCGCTCCAGCTCCAGCCACTTCGCCACGTCTCGGTCGCGCGGCCCCATGACCTCGTGCTGGAGCTTCGCCCAGTCGGCCCGGGCGTCGTTGGAGACCGCCTCGAACGTCTCCTCGGTCATCGTGTACCGTCGCTGCGCCCGGCCGGTGAGCTCGCTCACCTCGGCGGTCAGCTCGGTGAACCAGCGGCCCGCCTCGCCGAGCTTCTGCTCGACGGTCGCCTCGAACCGCAGCCGATCGTTCAGCGAGGCGCGGTAGGGCAAGAAGTGGTCCCGGTAGAAAGCCTCCTCGCGGCTCGTGAGTTCGTCGCCGGACCAGACACCCTCCTCGGGGCGGCCGACCACGGACCGGTACGCGTCGGTCAGGGTCGTGTGAGCGTCCGCGCGGACCCGCTCGACGTGCTGTTCCGGCCTGCCGGTGCCCTCGAGCGCCTGGTCCACCCGGCGCAGCATCGCCGACAGGCCGGCCTGCTCGTCGAGCCGCGCGGGCAGTTGCTCGGCCAGGCGCTCGTGCGCCGCGGTCAGCTCCTGGACGTGGTTCTCCCAGTCGCGGGCGGTCAGCTCCGCGGGCGGGCGGCCGCCGAGGAGCCGGGAGCTCTCGGCCCGCAGGTCGGCGCGGAAGCCCTCGATCACCGCCTCGTAGTCGACGCCGTCGCGCTCCGCGCGAGGGCGCTCGGACATCTCCCGCCAGTACATCTCGTGGTCGCCGACCTCCTCTTGGGCGCGGTCGACCAGGGCGTCCTCGATCATCCGGGCGTGGAGACGGGCGGTCCAGCGTTCGTCGAGGTCCCGCAGCGCCGGCTCGAACTCCGCCGCCTGCCGTTCGAAGTCGGCGTACTCGACCGTGCGCGTCTCCCTGCCGTCGGGGAGGGTCCACGTACGGGCCTCGAACTCCGCGCCGTACTGCGTCCGCAGGTCCCGGACCTGCTCGGAGGCGGGGTCCAGACCCGCCGCCTCGGCGGTGCGCCGGAAGTGGAGGTCGGCCTCGTGTTCGAGCTCCAGCCGGGTGGGCAGGCCCCGCGACAGCTCGACGGCGCGCGCGTCGGCCTCCGTGTGGAGCAGGTCCCAGACCCCGGGGCCGCTTTCGCGAGGCCGGCCGACGTAGTCCGCGAGGGCCTCCGTGGTCACGCGGCGCGCGCGCCCGGACCGCACCGACCTGACCTCGCCCCTCGCGAGCAGGCGGTCCATCTGCGCACGCTCGATCCGGAGGCGTCGCGCCGCCTCGTTGACGGTCAGGCGCTGCGCCGGCCCGTCGCCGCGGACGTGCTCGGCGAGGGCGTCCACGGGCACGCGGCGCGTGGCTCCGGTCGTCACCGACCTGACCTTGCCGCCGTCGAGCAGGCCCTCCATCTCCGCAAGGCCGATCCGGAGGCGTTGCGCCGCCTCCGGCACGGAGAGGAACTGCGCGGGCCCCTCGTCCACCCGCTCGCCGTTGATGCCGAGCCTCTCGGCGATGCGGCGCACGTCGGCCTCGGTCTCGGCGAGGAACCGCGCCCGCAGCCGCGCCTCCTCGGCCGGCGAGTACCGGGCGTCCGTCGCGACCGCGTCGAAGTCCTCCTCGGCGCTCATGCGCACCGAGGAGACCGCGACCTCCAGCTCGAGCTGATCGTGCAGCCCCTCGACCAGGTCATCGAACCGCTGCTGGAACTGCTCCCGGGTGATCTCGCCCTTCACGTAGCGGTCGAACTCCGGCTTCCAGCGCGCGTCGAACCGGTCCCGGACCTCGAACGTCCACGGCCGCGTTCTGTCGGCGTCGAGGCGCGCCTGCTCGCGGAGCAGCCGGTCGGCCACCGCGGGGATGTTCAGGCCGTGGTCGCTACCGCCGAGCCGGGACTCCAGCACGTCGGCCAGGTGCTCCTCGAAGGGCCGGACCTCGTCCTCCTGGTCCTGGGCCCGGTGGTGCTCGGCACGGGCCGTGCGGTATCCCTCGGCGACCGCCTCCACGAGGTCGTCCGGCACGCCCGCCTTCCGCGCCCAGCCCTCCGGCTCCGAAGCCTGGTCCCGTCGCAGCAGCAGCTCGGCCACCTCGTGCGGTGACCCGGAGTAATCGTGGGTCTCGAAGACCGTCTCGAGCTTGGCGGTGAGCCGCTGCTGCAGCGTCGGGGGCTTGTCGGCCAGCACCTGTCCCCCGAGCACGCGCTGGGGCGGCTTCGCCCGCGCTCTCTCGTCCTCGGCGAGAGCGGCGCGGTAGGCCTCGGTGACCGGGCGGGTGAGGTCGTCGGGGAACCTCGCCTCGCGGAGGCGGATTCCCGGGTCGGCGTTCGCCCCCCGGTCCGGCACGCCGTGCGTGTTCGACCTGTGGTACGCGGCGATCGCCGCGTCGACCTGGTCGTCGGCCACCCACTGCTGCCGGTACCGGCGGTTCTCCTCCTGGAGCCGCCCGAAGCGCCGGCCGTTCTCCTCCACGGGCCGCCCGGTGGAGCGGGGGTCATCGTCCTCGGGCCGCCCGGCGTACCGCTCCCTCAGCTCCGCCTCGCCCGTATGCAGCCGTTCCGTCGCCGCCGGATCGTCGGGCTCGAACCCGAAGTTCGGTGTGACGTCCTCGCGCCCGAGTGCCTCCAGGTCCACCAGGACGTCGTCCGGCCGATGGCCCGCGGGCGGCGGGTCGTCCGATATGAGGTGTTCGCGCTCGGGCGCCGGGGGCGGGTCCTGCGCGGCTCCGTCGTGCCGCGCCGGCTCCGCCGACGTCGACTCCGTCCGTACGGGCGCCGGGGGCGCCTCGGTGGCGGGGGTGTTCGCCTCGCGCGGCGTCGTGAGCGGTTCTCCCTCGTCGGGAACGTCCTGCTCGGTCGCGCGCCGGTCCACCCGCCCCTGCGGTGCCGGCTCCGGGGTGTCGCGCACGGGACGGTCCCGGCCGGTGGCCGGGGGCGGGTCCTGCGGACGCTCGCCGGGACCCGCAGCCTTGGGCGTGGAGCCGGTCTCGGTGCGTACGGGCGTGGACGGCGTCTGCGATTCGGGCCGCGGACCGGTGCTCGTGGACGTGCCCGGACCTCTGCCGGCCTGCGGCCCGGCCGCGCGCTCACCGGACGCGGGCGAGCTTCCGGACTCCGTCCGGACCGGCCCGGCGGACGACTCGGCGGGCGGCTTCGTGAGCGGCTCGGCGGACGGCTCCGCCGACGCCCCGGAATCACCCGTACGCGTCGTCGTCTCGTTCGGCCGTACGGTCTCGGGCTCCGCGCCGACGTCGCCGGGGGGCGCGTTCCGTACGGATGCGGGCGACTCGGTCGCGCGGGGGTCCGGTTCGGATCGCGGTGGCGTCCCGGGCGGTGTCGTCGACGTGGTCTGCGGCCGGGACGGCGGTGCCTCGTTATGCGAGGGCACCTGAACGTCGGGTTCCGGCGTCGTGAGGTTCCGCGAGGCGAGCGGTTCGGCGGGCGACGTCAGGTCCGAGCGGGGTGCGAGGCTCTCCACCGGGGACACGGGATCCGGGCGGGATTCAACGTTCTCCGGCAGCGGGGTGAGCCGTGGAGAACGTGCCGGGTTCGGCGCGGGAGGCTCCGGCCGTACCGGCGGAGTGGTGATCGGCGTGTGCTCGGACACCGGGGTCGGTACGGGCGGCGGGAGCGACGCGCGGTTCTCGCCGATCGGGAGGGGGCTCTCGGAGAGCGCCGGATCGACGGACTGCGGAAGGTTACGGCTCGCCGACGGGATCGGGACCTCGCCGAAGCGCTCCGAGCCGTGCGAACCGTTGACGGTCAGCGGGTCTTCCAGGCCGGGCCGCAGGATCGGGTCGTTCTCCCCGACCGTGCCGATCCGCTCGGGAGGCTCGACGGACGTCGGACGCGACGCGGGTGCGGGACGCAGGTTCTGCGGCGGCGGCACCTCCAGGGAGGACTCCGGCACGGGCGCCGGCCGTCCGCCGCCCGGACCGCCGGGGCCGAATTCGTCGCCGGGTCTGGGCTCGGGGGGAGGGTCGCCGAGGCGCTCCTCCGCGATCAGCTCGGATACCCCGCCGCCGATCTTCTTCATGCTGTACCCGCCAGCGCCCAGATGGACGCCCCGGGTGATCGAGCCGAACAGGGCGCCGCCGATGCCGCCGCCGACGATCATCATCGGGTCGAAGTGCCAGTAGCCCTCGACGAGCCCGGGCGCCAGCGTCCCGGCGATGCCCGAGCCCACACCCATCTTCACGAAGTCGCCGCCGATGTTCTTCAGCTCGGTGACGATGTTGGTGTCGAGGTACTTCTTGAAATTGTCGCCGACGAGCCCGTCGAACCACTTGCCCAGGCCGCTGAGCCCGGCGCCGGTGCCGCGGATCCCCAGGTCCGCGAGGGCGCCGCCGACCGCGCCCTCGGCCACCCAGGTCCAGTTGATCGGCTTGTTCGGGTCGCCGTATCCGAGCGCGGTGGAGATCAGGCTCGCCGCCATCATGATCAGCGCGCCGATGGCCGCCTGGATCGCGGTCGGCACGATGAACTCGATGAGGCCCGCCAGCCGCTGCAGGATCATCGTCAGGCTCAGGCGCGCGGTGTTGTAGGCGACCGCCTCTTCGCCCAGGGAGGCCCCGCCGGTGAAGAAGGCCATCGCCGACATGATCGCGAGCTGGATCTGCATCGCGATCAGCGTCGAGACGATCTGGATCTGCGCCTGGCCGAGGCTCCGTGCCCAGCTGCCGAACTGGGTCGCCGCGGCCAGGGCGCCGTCCCTGATCTCGTCGATGTGGCTGCCGTAGCCGTTCGAGCCCATGAGCTCCCGGAGCATCGCCTTGTACTGGGCGATGACCTCGTCGGGCAGCGCGCCGTCGACCTTGGCCAGCGTGTCCTCGATGAGCGCCGCCAGGCCCTCCAGCTCGGCCGCCAGGTCTTCCGGGGCTTGGGCGAGGCCGAAGATCTGCCCGGGATTGGCCTCGGGCGGTTCCATCCCCATCAGGAAGAGGAACAGCCGGCGCTCGTCCTCGTTGAAGACGAATCCGCCCCACGGCTCATCGGACACGGTCGGCGTCTACTCCCTGCCGCCGAAGCCACCCGGCGTCCGCCAGCCGCCCCGGCTGTTGGCGTCCTGGACGGCCGTGAGCGCCCGGAACTGCTGGTTCAGGACGCTCCTCTGGTTCGTCCGCAGCCCCGTCGGGATGGCCAGCAGGAGCCGGCTCGCCGCCTCGGTGCCCGTGGCGATCTGGTCGACCAGCTGCATCGCGGCCCGTTTGGCCGGGACCCCGAAGGCTTGGTCGTTGCCGAAGAGATCGAAGTTGACGCCGTTACGGAACCGCGCGGCCATGTTGTAGACGTGGTTCCCGAGGTTCTCCATGGCCTCGACGGCCGCTTCGGCCTTCGCCGGGTCCGCCGTGAATTTGCCCGTCTCACCCATCGTTGCCGTCCTCCACTATCTCGTCGTGCAGGTTCACGGTCGGCCTGCCGCCGCGTGCGGTGCCCCGTCCGCGCCGCCCGGCCGCCAGGGCCGACCCGAAGATCTCCTCGAAGTCGATCTTGAAGCCGGGTAGGCCGTCGGCGTCGTCGGCGGGCGGGGTCAGCGCGGAGAAGGTGTCGATCACCCGCCGTGCCATGGTCGCCCGGCCCTTGTTCGCGGCCTCGACGATCGAGGCGGCCAGCTGCGACGCCTCCATCGTCCGGAAGTTCTCGTCCAGGAACTTGACCCGCTGCAGCTCGCCCTGCGGGCCGACGGTCACCTCCACCGAGCGGTCCTTGGACCGCGCGGTCGATGACGAGCTGCTGAGGTCGGCCCGTGCCCGGGCCACCGCGACCCTCGTCGACTCGAGCCGCTCCCTCGCCTCCGCGAGGAGCTTGTCCATCGACTCTTCGGTCTCCATCGCCTCTTCTCCTCCCCTTTACCGCGTCACTATCGGGCCCGGCCGGCTCTGCCCTGCTCAGCCGATGACCGCCGGCGCGCCGCCTTCGTCCGTGCCCCAGACGTCCTCTTCCTCCGGCACCCACGCCTCGCGCTCGCGGTCGCCGCTCTCCGTCTGCCGGCGATCCTCGCCTCCCCCGTACGGGTTGTAGGCGGAGCTGGTGGGAGTGCGGCTTCCCCCCGGCACCGTCTCCTCGTAGCCGCGGCCCCTGCGAGCGCGCCGGCCGAGGGACCCGCCGTCCGCGGGGAGGATCTCCTCGTCCTCGTAGACCTGACGCACCCGTTCGCTGTTGCCGTTCTTGTCACCGCCGCCCATGCCCCCCATGCCACCCATCCCGCCCATCATCGGCGCCCCTCCCCCTCCGGCGGGCATACCGCCGGTCGTGGTCCCGTCGATGCGCGTGGCGGGCGGCAGGACTCCGCCGGACTGGCCGACCGGGAAGGCGGTGGAGTTCGCGGCCTGGCCGCCGAGCGCCGCCGAAGGGGCTCCCAGTGGGCTCCCGGAACTCGGCAGGTCGTGCAGGGCGGCCTCATAGGAGGCCGTCGCTCCGTTGCCGAGGGGCGTGCCTGAGTACGGAAGCGACGCGCCTCCGTGGTCGAGCGGGGTCGTGATGGTCTGGCCGTTCGGCTCGTGGGTGACCGCGGTGCCCGTCTGCGGGTTCACCGTGGTGTAGCTGCCGTCCGGGTAGCGGGTCGTGACGGTCCCGTCGGGGTTCACCGTGCTCTGACTGCCGTCCGGGTTGGTCAGCGTGTGGCCGTGGGTCAGGTGGTCGGTGGTGGTCGACCCGTCCGGGTGGGTCGTCGTCTCCAGGCCCGTGTGCGGGTTGACGGTCGTCGAGCTGCCGTCGCTGTAGTCGGTGGTGATGGTGCCGTCGGGGTTCAAGGTCGAATGGCTCTGGACCTGGCCGGGCTGGAGATGCCCTGGCTGCGAGCCGAAGCCGGCCCCGTTGTGGTCGCCGTAGACGGTGGTGAGGCTGCCGTCGGGGTTCTGAATCACGTGGTTGTTCAGCTGCGAGGGCTGCAGCTGCGACCCCGGCTGCACGAGCTCATGGGACCCCGGCTGCAGGTACTGCTTGGCGATGTCCTTCTGCTGCTTCTGCTGTTCCTCGTACTGCTTCTGCTGCTGCTCGTACTGCTTCTTGGCCTCGTCCTGCTGCTGCTTCTGCAGCTGCTCCTGTTTCTGCTCCTGCTCCTGCTGTTGCTTCTGCTGCTCCTGGTACTGCTTCTTGGCCTCGTCCTGCTGCTGCTTCTGCAGCTCCTCCTGCTTCTTCTCCTGCGCCTGCTGATCCTGGCGCTGCTGCTCGTACTGTTTCCGCGCCTCCTCTTGCTGCTGCTTCTGCAGCTGCTCCTGTTTCTTCTCCTGCTCCTGCTGCTGCTTCTGCTGCTCCTCGTACTGCTTCTTCTGCTCGTCCTGTTGCTGCTGCTGTTGCTTCTGCTGCTCCTGGTACTGCTTCCTGGCCTCGTCCTGCTGCTGCTTCTGCAGCTCCTCCTGCTTCTTCTCCTGCTCTTCCTGTTTCTGCTGGTCCTCCTTCCGCATTTGCATCTGCAGCGCCATCTGCTGCTCGTTCTGCTTCCTGGCCTCGTCCTGCTGCTGCTTCTGCAGCTCCTCCTGCTTCTTCTCCTGCTCCTCCTGCTTCTTCTGCTGGTCCTCGTACTGCTTCTTCTGCTCCTCCTGCTGCTCCTTCTGCTGGTTCTGCTGCTCCTGGTACTGCTTCCGAGCCTCGTCCTGCTGCTGCTTCTGCAGCTCTTCTTGCTTCTTCTCCTGCTCCTCCTGGTGCTTCTTGTCCTCCTCGCGCTCCTTCTTCTGCTCCTCCTCGAGCTCCTTCTGGTGCTTCAGGTCCTCGTCGCGTTGCTTCTTCTGCTCCTCCTCCATGTCATGCTGATGCTGCAGGTCTTCCTTGCGCCACTCCTCTTGCTTCTTGTTCCAGTCGTCCTGGTTCTTCTTGGCGTCCGCGGCGGCCTTGTCCGCCTTGTCCTGCGCGGCCTGCGCCTTGTCGGCCTGGAGGTCCGCGCCGAGGTTGACGTTGACGGTCGTGAGCTTGGGGATGCTGTCGGGAACATGGGTCCAGGAGTTATTGATGGCACGCAGCGCCTCCTGGGCGGCCTTCCCCAGGTAGTCGTTCGTGGAATCCTGCCAGCGTTTGATGGCCTCCTCCCCGATCGCCTTCCACGTGGTGAGGGAGTTCAGGGGGCCGTAGTTCTTCGCGCCGATTTTTGTCGTCGCGTCACCGCTCCACCCGTCCTCATCGATCTGGTTCCAACTGCTGTAAGACTCATAGCCGTAGGTCTCGTGCCACCGGACCTTGGTGATGTTGTTCAGCCAGATCTGGTCGGTGATGTCGAACAGGATGTCGTAAAGCCACCGAAGCGGGTTACCCAACCGGAGCGCCCAGTCACTCCAGACCCAATAGAGGTTCTCGATCGCCTTCTGGAAACCCGACTTCGCGTTTATCAAGCTCATGGCAACTTTGGAACCACCAAACCCACCGACCGGAAGAGCATCCGTATAATTCTGATAGTTGATGCCCAGCTGGTGGATGATGTCCCAGAAGACGCCGGCCGCCTGGCCACGCCAGGCGGCGTCCTCCGATCCCAGCGCGTCCTCCCACTGCTGGATCGTGGCCCTGGCGTTGGAGAAGAAGAGCGCCGCCCGGTTGAAAGCCAGCGCGGCCTTGTCGAAGGCTTTGAGGTCGACGGCGTCGTCATCGGCGACGGTCACGTCGTTGAAGGAGAAGCCCTGGGTGGTGTACGGGTCGTACATCAGTTTTTCGAGCGCGAGGCCACCGCCGTAGCTGTACTGGGCGAGCGGCTTGGAGTTCCATCCCTTGAAACCGTCCGGCATGAGATGCGATCCCGCCCCGAACTCCGCGCCGAGGGAAACACCCCCGTGCGGGATGGTGTGCGCCGAATCGGTGCCGAGCAGGGTGATGCGCGCCCTGCGCATGTGCACTTCCGTTCCCTTGGACAGGGTGCTGGCCGACGAGTCGTCGGTCGGACCGAAGAAGGGGACGACGAAGTCGGTGTCGTTGATACGCCAGCCGGAGTTCCTCGAACGCCAGGACATGTCATTGATGGCCTCCAACTCCGCGTTGGTCGGCGAGGCACCCGAGGTGTCGATCTCCACCTTCATCAGCGGGATGTCATCGTTGCCGTAGAGGTTGTCCTTGAAGATCTCGCCGCGCTTGGCAGACGGCTTGTAGCCTGTGAGCAGCGAGATGGCGTCGTACCAATGGTCGTTCACCGAAGAGGCTGGAGGCTTGTCTCCTGCGGGGTCCGCCATGATCGGCTCTCCATTGAAGGCTTGGCGTCGGAAGTGGGGAGGAAGTCAGTGCGGTCAGGTGGTCTGGTTTCCGCCGGTCGAGTCGAAGTCACTGGGCACCGTGCCCAGGCCGTCCAGGAAGGCCTTGCCGTCGATCTTCGTCAGAGAGTCGTGCTGGCCGTCCATGAGCTTGGTGATCGTGGTGTTGAGGTACTTCTCCAGATCGGTGAAGAGCTTGAGCTGCTTCTTGTAGATGTCGGAGATGGACCCCGCCGACGCGGTGATGTGATCGACGATGTCCTTGCCCCCCGTCCCCGTGTCCTTGGCCAGGGCACCGATCGCGAGCGGCGCGTGGGTCCGATAGAAATCGTTATCCGCGGTGCTCTCGCCCTTGCCCAGAAGAAAGTCGATCGGTGGCGTTCCCTCGGTGTCGGTCTTGTTCGCGACCTTGTCGAGGGAGTCCTTGAAGTTGGCGATGTCGTGGTTGACGAAGTTCTGCAGCGAGGTCTTGTCCAGCGCCAGCTTTGTTTTGTCCGCCATGGCTCCGCTCTTCCGAGGTCTGTCAGTTCCACTGCCGGCCGTCCGGTTCACGGCCGGGGTTTTCGATGTCCGCATGCCGGCCGTCTTCGGCCGCCCGCGTGACGGGCGGCCGAAGGCGGGCGGTCAGCCGCCGATCCGCACCTCGGACCACATCTGGCTGAGGCTGTTCTCGTTGTACTTGTAGCTGCCGGAGATCTCGTCGAGCAGCTGCGAGTGACTGGTGAGGATCTGCTCCATGTTCTTGATCGCGTTGTCCCAGGCCTGCTGCTTCTGGTTGTAGACCTGGGCGTCGTCACCGACCCACTGCTTCTTGAGCTCGGCGAGCTCCATCTCCATGTTGGAGATCGTCTGCGCGATGGCCTTGGTCTGGGAGACCAGGTCGTCGGCTGCGTTGCCCATGTGGTTGTAGTCGACGTAGATGAAACCGTCGGTGAAGTCCTCGCTCATCGATGTCCTCGTTTCGCGTCAGAAGGAAAGAGCCGGGGCCGTTCCGGGGTCAGCCGTGCAGGGCGTTGAAGACGGCCTGGGCCTGCTGGTAGCCCTGGTTGATCTGGTCGTTGCTGGAGCCCTGCTGCTGGTGCTGCGCGGTGAGGGTCTGGTTGAGCTTGTCGACCATGTCCTGCAGGTTCTTGAGGATGACGTCCGCCTGCTGCTCCCAGGAGTTGACGAGGTCCTGGAACGCCTGACCGTCCGAGCCCTTGTAACCGGAGGCCAGGTTGAAGCGGGTCGCCTCGACGTCCTGCTTGATCTTGGTGATTCCGGTGTAGGCCATCTCCAGGGCCTGAACGCCGTTCTTCGTCGACCTGACCTCTGACTGCTGCATGCCTGCCACGCTGCGCCTGCCTCTCTGGTTCGGTGCTCACGGGAAACCGAGAGCGAGATCGTGCGTCGAGGTTCGCTCGGTCGGCACCGCCATCGGCGCGCGCCGCCGCCAACCGGTTCACGTCTCCTTCCGTACTCTGTGGTAGTCACCCCGACTTGCCGTCACCTTGTCGTCGCCTTGCCCGGACCGGCTTTCGCCGCCCTGCCCGGATCCGTCGTCGTCGCCCCGCCCGGAGCCGGTGTCGTCGCCCCGCCAGAATCCGGTGTCGCCGCCTTGCCTGGAGGCGCGCAGGGCGGCGCGGTGCTCGATGAGACGCCCGCCTGCGCGGCGGCCACGCTCAGGTCCGGTCCGGTCGGCAGCATGGTCAGCAGCGGCGACGGCATGGCCACCGCCTGGCCGGCCGAGTACCCGAGCGCCGCCAGGTCGGAGTCGGATCCCACCCGGTACTTGGTGCCCGTGTCGGTCACGAGGTAGGTCGCGCCGCCGACCGTGCCACCCGCCGCCGGCAGGACGCGCACCAGCGCGCCCCCTCCGGGCGGCACCGTGATCCGGTCCACGGGCGTGCACGCGGACGCGGTCGCCGCCTGGGCGACGATGCCGAGCGAGGCCGGGTCCTGCAGGGCGACGCTCACCCGAGGCCCCACGGCGGTCGACTGGATCCGGGCGCAGGCGTGCTGGTCCGGCTGAGGGTCGACCAGGCGCGGCGGCGTCTCGGGCAGCGCGCCGGCGGCGGTCGTGTCCCGCGCCAGCCGGCCGGTCATCGCGTCGGGTGCGACGCCGATCGCGTCGGGCGTCCTGCCGCCGTACGCCCTGGCGCGTACGGCGGGATCGGCAAGGATCAGGGCGGCGACGGTCGTGTTGACCTCCGTCAGGCCGTCCTGGCGCAGTTGGTAGTACCGCGGCTTCGAACCGAGCACCCCGATCTTGAAGACCTGCCCGACGCGGGTCGCGTGCCCGTCGAGCGACGGCCCGGCATGGCCCATGCCGGGGACGACCGGGGCGGCCAGGTCCGGTCCCGCCGGAAGCGCGTCGACGAACGCGGCCGACACCGGGTTCGGTGTCCGACCCCCGTAACCGAGGGCCGTCGCCGCTCCGCCCTTCGGGTCCAGCCGCAGCCTGCTGCCCTGCCACACCAGGTACACGTGCGCGTCGGGCGTGGTGACCAGCAGTCCCTGACCGGCCGTGAGCGCGCCGTCGCCGTCGGCGTCCCCCACCCCGATGGCGAGGGTCGTGACCGGCGCCGAGGAGCCCGCCGCCCCGGTGCCGGAACAGACCGCCCACGCCCCTTGGGCCAGACCGCCGGCCGACGGCAGCGCGGCGGGCGCCCCGACGATGCCCACCGGCTGGCCGTGCGGCGTCCCGTCCAGCGACTTGGTCCGGACGTGGTGCGCGATCAGCTTGGAACCGCCGATCAGCCGCGCCGACGCGTAGTTCTGGACCGGGCGCAGCCGCCCGTCCACGTAGAGATAGGACGCGCCGGTCTCCTGGTCGACGATCAGGCTCTGCGGGTTCTGCCAGGAGGCCGACCGGCCGGGCGAGATCAGGCCCCAGACGAACGCCCCGCCGCACAGCAGCACGGCGATGACGATGCCGATGATCACCCCCCGGTTCGTACGGCCCTGGGGGCTCTCCGGCGCGTCGGGATCCGCCCGGAGCATCCCCGAGGTGATGCGGCCCATGACGAACGTGTGGGCGTGGACCTGGTCGCGGCGGGACTGCATCGTCGTCTCTTCCGTCGTGCTCTCGTGTCCTGGTCAGCCGATCGCGCGCAGCTCGCCGTACACGCCGAGGACCCACAGGGTCAGCGGCAGCATGCTGATCGCGACCAGGCTCTGCAGGAGTTCGGCGGCGCGGCCCCAGTACGGCACCATCCGGCGGCCGGGCACCGTCCACGCGGCGATCAGGAGGATCGCGGTGACCGCCATCAGCCCCACCGCGATGACCACCCGGCCGGTCGGCCCGCTCCTGGCGACCTCGACGGCGGCGATGGTGGCCGCTCCCCACGCTCCCGGCAGGGCCAGGAACAGGCGCTGCCAGACGTTGCCGAGGCCGCGGCTGTGCAGCACCAGCAGCAAGGACAGCGCGGCCCCCAGCACGAGCTGGGCCAGGTCCTCGTGGTGGGCCAGTGTGGTCAGGCAGGCGGTGCAGGCCAGCCCGACCGTGCCGTACAACCCCGTCATCCAGCCGTCCGCCAGGACCGCGCGGGCGGCCACGGCCTTCGGCGAGCGCGGTTCGATGCCCTCCTGGAGCTGCTCGGGGGTGGTCGGCAGCGGCGGCATGCGCAGCCCGGACAGCCGGAACGACAAGGCCGGCACGAACGCGCCGAACACGACCGCCAGCAGGGCGACCACCGCGGCCGCCTCCTCCGGCGGGAGGCCCGCGACCATCATGAGGGCCCCCGCGAGGGCGCCGGCGAAGGCCAGCACGGTCGCGCCGACGAACACCGACGTGTACGCCGCCACCAGCGCCAGCGCGAGCACGGCCCCGCCCGCCTCGGCCGCGGACGCGGCGAGCAGCCGGGCGCCCACCACCTCGAAGCCGTCCGGCCCGGACAGCTTGCCTCCGGGCAGCAGCCACCCGGCCAGGATGAGGTACGGACCGGCCATGATGCCCAGGAGCGCGGCCGACGCGGCGTCGCCCACCGCGCGGCTCGCCGCCGCGGCCCCGGCGAGCAGCAGGAGCGCTGCGGCGCCGGCGGTCACGGCCCGCTGCCCGGTCGGTCCGCTCGGCAGCGCGAGCACCGCCAGGACGGCGATCATCACGAACACCGCCAGGCCGCGCAGCAGTCGCCGGCTCGCCTGCGGGCTCCACCCGTACGGGCTGTCCTTCATCGTGGTGGAGATGCCGTCCACCAAGTCGTCCAGCCGTACCTCGGGCAGCGCCTCGGTGCGGGGTCGCAGGTAGAGCGTGTCCCCGTCGTTCAGGTCGAGCGACCCCAAGGTGGCGTCCTCGTCGAGCGGCGGTCCGCCCAGGCGCTGCAGCACCCAGCCCTCGTGTTCGATCCCGCTCTCACCGAGATCGTCCCCGCCGTAGCCGAGCACGGCGGGGAGCAGGTCCGCGACCGGGACGTCGGCCGGTACGGCCAGGTCGATGGTCTTGGCGGGGGCGCGTACCGTCAGCCGGCACAGGTCCGCCGCCGGGCTCTTGCTCATGAAGGCTCACTCGTTCTTTACACGGACGCCCGTCGCCTGCCGAGCGGGGGCGCGCGTATGGGTCGTTACTCCACGTCGGTCCGTCTGCGCAGTGCTCTCCACTTGGGGCATACGGACGCGATCACAAAATGGTTCACCCCGATTCGCGAATGATCCGTACGACGTGCCGTTCGGGCGCGAACGGGGACGTTGAGGGCGTCCCGCCTGTACGATTCGTGGTGACGCAACCGGCCTGCTCCGCAGGTCCCCTCCGCGGCTCTCCACTCCGCCGAGCGCGCCCGGCGACGACCGTCCGCCGGCGTGGCGCTTCGTCGTACCACGCCAGGAGGCCGTTCGTTGAGTTTCGTGCTGTTCCGCAGGCCGATGCGCCGGCGTCCGCCCGAGATGCCCGACGGGGAGCTCACCCTTCAGGAGCCGCCGACGCTGCCCGAGACCGTGCCCGACAACTCCGCCGTATGGACGTACCTGCCCATGGCGCTGATGTCGGTGGCCATGGTGATGATGTACATGACGCGCGGCAGTGGGGCGAAGAACGGCTTCCTGCCGCTCGCCCTCGGCCTGATGGTCCTCGCCGCCGGAGGCATGCTGGTCGGGCAGGGCATGCGCAAGAGCAGTGAGCGCAAGGAGAAGCTCAAGGGCGCCCGCCGGGACTACCTGCGCTACCTCTCCCAGACCCGGCGCAAGGTGCGCACGGCCGTACGGGACCAGCAGCGCGCCCTGGCCTGGCGGCATCCGGCGCCGCAGACGCTGTGGTCCATGGTCGGCACGACCCGGATGTGGGAGCGCCGGCCCTCCGACCCCGACTTCGGTGAGGCGCGGCTGGCGGTCGGCGACCAGAAGCTGGGCCTGCGTCTGGCGCCCACGACGACGAAGCCGGTCCAGGACCTGGAGCCGCTCACCGCGCACGCGCTGCGCGGCTTCATCCGGGCCTACTCGACAGTGCCCGACCAGCCCACCGCCGTCTACCTGCAGTCCTGGGCGCGCGTGCTGTTCCGCGGGGACGAGACGCAGATTCGCGGAGCCGTCCGCGCCCTGATCACCCAGCTCGCTCTCTTCCACTCTCCGGACGACCTGTGGATCGCGGTCTGCGTCGCCCCGGACCGCCTGGCGGAGTGGGAGTGGGTCAAGTGGCTGCCGCACAACCTGAACCCGCACGACAGCGACGGCGCCGGCCAGGTCCGCATGATCGCTTCGGACTTCCCGGAGCTGGAGGGCATGCTCGGCGCGGAGTTCTGGGAGCGGCCGGCGTACGACCCGGAGGCCATGCCCGCCCGGGAGGAGCCCTACACGGTGCTCGTCGTGGACGGGGGCACCGTGCCCGCCGGGCACGCGCTGGACGGCCCCGGCATGCGCAACGTCGTCGTGCTCGACCTGTCCGGCGCGCTGACGTGGCGGCCCGGCCGCACCACCCTCCGCCTCGACGTGAACGACGGCGAGCTCCAGCTCGTCCGCACCGACCGGGAGCGCAAGGAGCAGCTGACCACGCTCGGCCGTCCCGACGCCCTGGGCGTGCGGACCGCGACCGCGCTCGCCCGGCGGCTCGCGCCGTACCGCCTCGGCGTCGGGGCCGAGAGCACCGAGCCGCTGTCGGCCACCACGGACCTGGGCACCCTCCTGGGCGTCACCGACCTCTACCGGCACGACCCGCAGACCCTCTGGAACAAGCGCACCGCCGCGGAGCGGCTGAAGGTGCCGATCGCGGTCGGCGCCGACGGCAAGCTGGTGGAGCTGGACATCAAGGAGTCCGCCCAGGGCGGCACCGGCCCCCACGGCATGCTGATCGGCGCCACCGGCTCGGGCAAGAGCGAGCTGCTGCGCACCCTCGTGCTGGCGATGGCGCTGACCAACTCCTCCGAGACGCTCAACTTCGTCCTGGTGGATTTCAAGGGCGGCGCGACCTTCCTCGGCCTGGACGAGCTGCCGCACGTCTCCGCGGTCATCACCAACCTGGCCGACGAGGCGTCCCTCGTCGCGCGCATGCGCGACGCGCTGCACGGTGAGCTCATGCGCCGTCAGGAGCTGCTGCGCGCCGCGGGCAACTACGTCTCCGCCCTCGAGTACGAGAAGGCGCGTGCGGCCGGGGCCGCCCTGGAACCGCTGCCCAGCCTCTTCGTCGTGGTCGACGAGTTCAGCGAGCTGCTCGCCGCGCACCGCGACTTCATGGAGCTGTTCGTCATGATCGGCCGGCTGGGCCGGAGCCTGGGCGTCCACCTGCTGCTGGCCTCCCAGCGGCTCGACGAGGGCCGGATGCACCAGCTCGAGAGCCACCTGTCCTACCGCATCGGCCTGCGCACGTTCTCGGCCATGGAGAGCCGCGGCGTGCTGGGCGTGCCCGACGCCCACCAGCTGCCGCCGCAGCCCGGCTCCGGCTTCCTCAAGACGGGCGTGGAGGCGCTCACCCGGTTCCGCGCCGCGTACTCCTCTGGTCCCTACCGGCGACGCGGCAAGGCCGACCAGGCGCGAGTGGCCAGTCAGGTGGTCCCCTGGTCCGCCTCCCGGGTCGCCCAGGTCGACCCCGTCCCGGTGCGGGAGACACCGGAGGAGCCCGAGGAGACCGCCGAGACCCTGCTGTCGGTGGCCGTCGACCGGCTGCGCGACGCCGGGCCGCCGGCCCACCAGGTGTGGCTGCCGCCGCTCGACCTGCCGCCCGCCCTCGACCAGATCCTCCCGCCGCTCGCGCCCGACGACGAGTACGGCCTGACGACCGTCGACTGGGAGCGGCGCGGCGGGCTCACGGTGCCGGTGGGCATCGTCGACCGGCCCTTCGAGCAGATCCGCGACCTGCTGGTCGTCGACCTGTCCGGGGCCGGCGGGCACGTCGCCATCGCCGGCGGCCCGCAGAGCGGCAAGAGCACGTTCGTCCGCACGTTGATCACCGCCCTCGCGCTCACGCACACCCCACGCGAGGTGCAGTTCTACTGCCTCGACTTCGGCGGCGGCACGCTCGCCGGCATCGCCGGCCTGCCGCACGTCGCCGGGGTCGCCACCCGCCTGGACGAGGAACGCGTCAGCCGCACCATCGCGGAGGTCACCGCGCTGCTCGCCGACCGCGAGCAGTTCTTCCTCCGGGGCGGCATCGACTCGATGGCGACCTACCGGCGCCGCCGGGCGGCCGGGGAGTTCGCCGACCAGCCGCACGGGGACGTGTTCCTCGTCGTGGACGGATGGTCGACGGTGCGCCAGGACTTCGACCGGTACATCCAGACGTTCAGCGCGATCGCGGCGCGCGGCCTCAGCTTCGGCATCCACCTCATCGTCACCACCGCGCGGTGGGTGGAGCTGACGGCGGCCGTGCGCGACCAGGCCGCCACCCACCTGGAGCTGCGGATGGGCGACCCGATGGACTCGGAGGTCGACACCCGCCGCGCGGCGAGCGTGCCTCGCGTTCCCGGACGCGGCATCACCCGCGACACCAAGCTGCACTACCTCACGGCGCTGCCGCGCATCGACTCGGTGGAGAGCGCCGGCGACCTCGCCGACGGCATCGCGGGCCTGGTCGCCGCGGTGCGCGAGAGCTGGGCCGGTCCGGTCGCACCTCCGGTGCGGATGCTGCCGGCGCGGCTCAGCGTGCGGGAGCTGCCGGCGCCCGAGGGCGACTTCCGGGTGCCGATCGGCCTGGAGGAGGAGCGGCTCTCCCCCGTGGTGCACGACTTCGCCGAGACCCCGCACATGGTGGTCGTCGGCGACACCGAGAGCGGCAAGACGAACCTGCTTCGCCTGGTCGCCCGGGCCGTGACCGAGCGGTACACGCCCGCGGAGGCGCGCATCATGCTGGTCGACTACCGCCGCGAGCTGGCCGAGGCGGTCCCCGAGGACTACCGCCTCGGGCACGCGGTCGCCATCGACGCGCTGCGCGAGCTGGTCACCGGCGCCGGTCAGGCGATCAAGGAGCGTGTGCCGGGCCCGGACATCACGCCGGCCCGGATGAGGCTGTGCGACTGGTGGAGCGGGCCCCGGCTGTTCATCCTGGTCGACGACTACGACATGGTCGGGGCGGGGCCCATGCAGCATCCGTTCGACCCGATCGTCGACCACCTCGCCCTTGGGTGGGAGGTCGGGCTGCACATGGTCGTCGCCCGCTCCGCCGCGGGCGCCGGGCGCGGGATGGGCGAGATGATGATGCGCCGGCTGCAGGAGGTCAACACGCCGTCCCTGCTGATGTCCTGCCCGCCCGACGAGGGATACCTCTTCGGCAACGTCAAGGGCCGCATCCTGCCGCCCGGCCGGGCCATCCGGATCGCCCGGCGCAAGGCCGTGCAGGTCCAGACGGCCATGCTCGGCTGAGGGCGAGAATGCGAGTGGCGCCGCTCGGTCCGGGCCGGCCGAGGGGCCGGCCCGGACCGGTGGTCCCGCGGGGGCTTGGAGACCGGAGCGGCGCCGCTCAGTCCATTACGGCGCGGTCTCGCAGGGACGCGCGCAGCGCGCGCATGGCGTAGTGGGCACGGGACTTGACCGTCCCTGGCGCGAGGCCGAGCATGGCGGCCGTCTGCTCCGCGCTGTAGCCGAGGTAGTAGGTGTAGATCAGGACCTCGCGCTGCTGTTCGGTGAGCTCGTTCATGACCTCGAGAACGGCCCGGAACGTGACGACGCGCTCGGCCGGATCGGGCACGGCGTATTCATCGGACTCGTCGTCGCCGACCTCGTTCGGCCGGGCCTGCCGCGCGCGGTGCTGGTCGATCACGAGGCGGTGCGCGACGGTGAACAGCCAGGTACGGACCCGGTCCGTCGTGGGGTCGAGGATCTCGCGGTGCTGCCAGGCCCGTACGGCGGTCTCCTGGACGATGTCCTCGGCCCGGTGCCGGTCGCCGTTGCACAGCCGGAGAGCGAAGTTGAGCAGCACGGTGCCGTGCCGCTCGTACAGTGCGCGGGAGAAGGCGTCGTCGCGCGCCGGATCGTGCTGCGGGGCCGGAACACGCGGGGTGTCATGCCGTCGCGGCACGGCTGCTCTCCACCCAGCCGCAGGCGGGCGGTCCAGCACTTGGCTGCGCGTCATGGAATGCGACCTCATTCTCACGATTCGTCGTTCCGGGCGGCCACGGACTACTAGACCTGGGCCGTTGATGAAGGCAACTATCGAGCCGTGGTCTTGGCGAGCCCTTGCCGCCGGCTTGCCGCCCGTGACCCGCGGAGTCAGGACGCCGCCGGCGCCCTGCCGTGCCTCCTCACCGATGTCGTCCCTCTACACGGTCCTGCCCGGTGCCGGGCCGCCCGGGCGATGGGCCAGCCACCATCGACGATCAGACGCGCCAGGCGAAGACGCGCACGAGGCGTCAAAGCGGCGTTAGCGTGGGACACGAAGGCCTCCTGTTGGCGGAGCGGTTCCTAGACAGCTCCACTCCACAACCGGAGGCCTTCACCAATCACGCGCATTCAGACCGTGTCGTCACGCAACCTCAACCAACCTGCCTGGTCAGTACACCTAGGCGGCCCGGTCCCCGGCGGGCCGCCAGCCCCGGGCCCGGCCGAGCGGGACGATCACGGCCGCGCACGCGATGAGGGCCACGATCCCGGCCCCGACCGAAGCGATGATCAACGCTCGGGTACGGGGGCCGTGCGCGGTCCGGGCCGGCATCCGCATGGCGGCCGAGGGCGTCTGCCGGGCCGTCGCCGGGGACGACACCGCCGCCACGGCGGCGTACGGGTCCAGGATGGGCCTCGCCGCGGGGTAGGCGGACACGATCAGCCGGTTCGCCACCTCGGCCGCCGTCAGCCGGGGCTGGTACGCGCGCACGAGGGCGGCCGTACCGGCCACGAATGCCGCGGCCAGCGAGGACCCGGAGCCGATGTAGTTCCCGGAGCCCTTGGGGCCGATGCTCACGACGGCGTCGCCGGGCGCGGCCAGGTCGGTGGCGAAGACGTTGGGCGCGTTCTGCGGACGTGAGCCGTCCGGCCCGTAGTCCTCGACCGCGACCACCTGCGGGATGAAGGCGGGGAAGTAGGGCCGCGCGGGCGGCGCGGTGGCCGCCGCGCCGGTGGAGGTGGGCACGGCGTCCGGCGCCGCGGGCGCGACCACGACGGCGTCGTTGCGGGTGGCGTAGGCGACCGCGGCCGTCAGCTCCGCTCTGCCCTCGGTCAGGGCCGCGCCGACGTACACGACGCGGGCTCCGCGGTCGACGGCGGTGCGGATGCCGGCCGCGACCTCTCGGGGTGTGGCGACGCCCTTCTCGCCGGTGCCGCGTACCGCGAGGATCCGCGCCCGGGGCGCGATCCCGCCGCCGGTCGCGTCCTCGGCACGCCCCGCGATCAGGCCGGCCACGAAGGAGCCGTGCCCGACGCAGTCCTGGTCGGCGTCCGCCACCGCGGTGACGCGGCCGGCCAAGGCGGGGACGTTCGTGGCCACGCCGGTGTCCACGACGCCGACCGTGACTCCGGTGCCGTCGCTGAGCTCGCGGACCCGGGACATTCCCAGCGTGCTCACTGTCCACGGCTGCGCATTGGCCTCGGTGGAGGACGCGCCGGTGCACGACCGGCCGGACGCGAGCGCCGACGGTATGACGGGCAGGCCCACGGGGCCGGGTGCGGCGCCGGGCGGCCGTTCGTACGCCGTGGCCGCCGCGGCTCCGGGAAGGGCGGAGACGAGAAGCGGGACCGTGGCGGCGGCCACCGACGCCACGGCGCGCAGGCGCCGGGGGACACGTCGCATACGCTCAGCGTAAATACCCGATCTTGTCGTTCTCTTGTCGTCCGGAACAAGGATCCCCGCTGGTCAGAGCCCCTCGCGGACGAGGGTGTCAAGTGGCCCGCGCGAACGGCATGATGGATGTCTCGTCGGCACCCCCACCGACCCGAGGAGGGTTCAAGCGTGTCTCGGCAGTTGCTCACGGTCTCCCCGGAAGAGCCAGGCGCTTTCCGGACAATCGAGGAGGCACTGGCGGCGGCACGTACCGGGTCGGTGATCCGCGTCCGGCCCGGCCGGTACCCCGAGAGCCTCTTCATCCGGACCCGGGTCACGATCGTGGCCGACGGGGACCGGGGCAGCGTCGAGATCTGTCCGCGGAGCGGTAGCGCGGTGATGCTCGTGGCGGACGCCGTGATGCTCACGGACCTCACGCTGCGCGGTGGCGGCGACGACGTACCGGTCGTGGACGCGGCGCGCGGGCAGGTCGCGATGGAGGGCTGCACCGTGGCCGGTTCCGGCTGGACGGCCATGCTGGCCCGCGGTTCCGGTTCGCTCGCGATGCGCGGCTGCCGGATCACCAACGCCGAGGGCGCGGGCATCGTCGACACCGCGGATACGGCCAGCGTCGTCGAGGACTGTCTCATCGAGAACCTCGGCACCTCCGCCGTCGTGCTCGGTGAGAAGTCCCACTCGACGATTCGGAACTGCCGGCTGCGGGACGCCCGCGGCAACGGCGTGCTCGCCAACGGCGAGGCCCAGGGCACGATCGAGGACTGCGAGATCTCCACGACCTCGAAGCCGGCCATCGCCCTCGAGGGCGACAGCGCCACCCGGGTCGTGCGGACGAGCGTTCGCGACTGCGCGGTCGGCGTGTACGTGACCAGCGGGTCGCGTCCCGCGCTGGAGGAGGTCTCGGTCACCGACATCACCGCCGGTTCCGGCATCGTGCTGGCCGCGGGCGCGGATCCGCTGCTGCGGCGCTGCCGGACGGCCCGGACGAAGGACAATGGGCTGTCCGTCACCGAGCGCTCGCGCGGCACCTTCGAGGAGTGCGAGTTCGCCGGGTCGGCCGCGCCCGCGATCAGCGTCGTGGGGTCCAGCTCGCCGACGCTGATCGGCGCGACGGTGCGCGAGTGCGCCGACGCGTCCGCGTCCGTGCTGCTGGCGGAGGACTCCGTCGCGGAGTTCGACCGGCTGGAGGTCGTGGACGCCGCCGGTACCGCGATCGCCATCCGGTCCGGCGCCAACCCGCTGGTCCGCAACGCGACGGTCACCGCGCCCGGCGGGACGGGCGTCGAGGTCACCGAGGACGGGCGCGGGCGGCTGGAGCACTGCGTCGTCGAGAGGGCCGGCGGCGCCGCCGTGCGCATCGCGAGCGGGGCCAACGTCTCCTTCCGCGACTGCGATCTCCGCTCCCCCGGCGACGCCGGGGTCGCCGTCGACTCCGGTGGGATGGCCACGATCCAGGACTGCGAGGTCTCCGGGAGCGACGCCTCCGGCGTGGTCGTCCGCGAAGGCGGCGACCTGAACCTCACCCGGGCGCGGATCAGCGGCTCCGGCGCCCACGGCGTGCTCCTCACGGCCGGCGCGCGAGCCACGCTCGGCGCCTGCGAGATCACCGGGAGCGTCGGCGACGGCGTCCGGGTCGACACCGCGGAGGCCGTCTCCGTCACCGGCTGCGCCGTACGCGACAACCGCGGTGCCGGGCTGCGGCAGTCCCGTCCCGGCGGCCGGCTGACAGTGCGCGACCTGGACAGCTCCGGGAACGCCGTCCCCGACTCCTGGGGCGACGAGGCCGCCGTGGAGCCCACCGGAGCGCCGGACGGCAAGGACACCCGCGCGCCCGCGTCCGCCGGCCCGCTGGAGGAGCTGGAGTCGCTCATCGGCCTCGAGGGCGTGAAACGCCAGGTGCGCGCCCTCGTCAACCTGAACCAGCTCTCGCAGCGCAGGGCCCGGCTCGGCATGCCGGTCCCCCCGATGAGCCGCCACCTGATCTTCGCGGGCCCACCCGGCACCGGCAAGACCACGGTCGCCCGGTTGTACGGCGGGATCCTCGCCTCCCTCGGCCTGCTGCCCTCCGGCCACCTGGTGGAGGTCTCCCGCGCCGACCTGGTCGCCCAGTACGTCGGTGCCACGGCCATCAAGACGACGGAGGCGTTCACCGAGGCGATCGGCGGCGTCCTGTTCATCGACGAGGCGTACACCCTGGTCACCGAGGGCAAGGGCGGCTCGCACGACTTCGGCCGCGAGGCCATCGACACCCTCGTGAAGCTGATGGAGGACCACCGCGACGAGGTCGTCGTGGTGGCGGCGGGTTACACCGCCGAGATGCAGGGCTTCCTGTCCGCCAACCCGGGCATGGCCTCGCGGTTCAGCCGGACCATCGAGTTCACCAACTACTCGGTCGACGAGCTCGTCACGATCACCGAGAAGATATGCGAGAGCCACCGCTACGAACTGGACCCGACCACCCGTCAGGCGCTCGCCGCGCACTACGAGCGGATGCCACGGGACGCCACCTTCGGCAACGGCCGTACGGCCCGCATGGTCTTCGAGGAGATGATCGAGCGGCAGGCGTTCCGGCTCGCGTCCATGGTCGACCCGGCCGAGAGCGACCTCAGCCTGTTGCTGCCGGAGGACGTCAGCGACGCCGCGGCCACGGACGGCGCCGTGGGCGAGGAGCGCGAGACGCTGCTGGCCCGGCTGTCGGACATGATCGGCCTGGCCGGCGTGAAACGCGAGGTGAAGGACATCGTCGACCTCCTCGCGACGGCCCGGCAGCGGGAGGCCGCCGGGCTGCCCGTACCCCGGCTCAGTCGGCATCTCGTCTTCACCGGGTCGCCCGGCACCGGAAAGACCACCGTGGCCCGGCTCTACGCCGAACTGCTGCACAGCCTGGGCGTACTCCCGCGTGGCCAGCTCGTCGAGGTGGCGCGCGCCGACCTGGTGGGCCGCTACGTGGGCCACACGGCGCAGCTCACCAAGGAGGTCTTCCAGCGCGCGCTGGGCGGTGTCCTGTTCATCGACGAGGCGTACACCCTGACCCCCGAGGGGGCGTCCAACGACTTCGGCCAGGAGGCGGTCGAGACCCTGCTGAAGCTGATGGAGGACCACCGCGACGAGATCGTCGTCATCGTCGCCGGCTACACCGACGAGATGCGGCGGTTCTTGAACTCCAACCCCGGGCTCGACTCCCGGTTCTCGCGGCAGGTGGAGTTCGAGGACTACAGCACCGACGAACTCGTCGCCATCATGCGCAACCAGGCCAACGCGGCGGGCTACGAGTGCGCTCCCGAGACGCTCGCGGTGCTACGCGAGCACCTCGACGCCCTGCCGCGGGACCGGACCTTCGGCAACGCGCGCCTCGTCCGGCAGTTGCTGGAGACGATGATCACACATCAGGCGAGGCGGCTCGGCACGATGCGGTCGCCCGGCGTGACGGACCTGCGCCTCCTGCTGCCCGGCGATCTGCCTCGTGCGAACACCCCCAGCGCACGCTGAGCCCGCCGCCTGAAGGTGGCGTAGGGAAGGCCGCCGTCAGCGGTCTCCCCTGCTTCTCTTTTAGCGGTCTTCGAAGGTGCGACGGACTTCCTTGGCGGCGTCCTTGGCCTGCTCGCCGACCTGCTTGGCGCCGCCCGCCAGCGCCAGGCCTTCGCCGTCAGCGTGCACGTGTTCGACATCGCCTTGGGCGAGTCACGTCATGACGTCACGGTGAAGGTGACCGGTGGCGTAGCCGGGAGGGTGCTCTGCCACGGGTGCAGCTCAGCACGACCGAGCGATCAGCGGTGGGTCAGGACCGCTATGTCCGAGCCGAAACCGACCACCAGCCGCCCGTCCGGCGCTATCGCCACTCCCCTGACACCGGCTGGAAAGGCGTACGCGCCGACCTGCTGCCCTGTGGTCGCGTCCCACACCCGCACGGTTCTGTCATCGCCTCCGGCGGCGACGACAAGGCGGTCGTCCAGCATCCCCGCGGCCCCTGCCTTTACCTCGCCAGCGTGTCCCGTCATGGGGGGCCCAATCGGTTCACCCGAGGCCATGTCCCACAGACGGACGGTTTGCTTCCCGCAGCGGGTAAGGATGACGTTGCGGCCTTCGAGTGCTACCAGGGCCAGGGCCCGGGCGCGGTCTTGCTGCGGCTGCACTCCGATCCATTCGCTGGCGGTCAGGTCCCACACGCGTCCTTCCCAGGTCACGGCGACGAAGCGGCCCTCCAGTGCCGCGAAGAACTCGATGGACGAGCTGGTGTACTCCGTCGTCGACCGTCCGTACAGCTGTTCCCGGGTGGTCAGGTCCCAGATCAGCACCGCGTTGGTCCGGTCGCGCGCGATGAGAGTGGGTCGTCCCTCCATTAGACCCACCGTCAGCAGGTCCACGGCGCCGGTGAGGCCTGTCAGGGGCTCACCGAGTTGTTCGCCACCGTCGAGGTCCCAGATCCGCACCTTCTTGTCCGAGTCGCCGGTGACGATGACGGAACGGCCGTCCACGACGGCCGTGGTGAACTCCTGCACAGGGCTCGCATGGCCAGTCGGCCGGCTTCCCGTCTCCCTGTCACCGTCGAGGTCCCAGATCCGAACCGATCTGTCGTCGCCACCGGTGACGGCGAGGTGACGCCCGTTCAGCACCGCCGTTGCCGCTCCTCGCACAGTCGCTTCGTGGCCGATCAGCGGCGGGTACAGATGTGTGAGGGCGGACAGATCCCACACCTCGACCTGCCCATGGCCGCCGCCGTATGCGACGAGGGCGGCGGGGCGGCCGTGGAGCACCCTCATGGCCGCCGTCTCCACGAACCCGACCGGCACGGGCTCACCGACCTGCTCGCCCGTGGCCAGGTTCCAGATGCGCACCTCGTAGGAGTCGGCGCTCAAGGCCATCGGGCACTCGAACGTCGGGTCCGTGGCCAGAACATGCGTCATGGCGGCGAGTTGCAGCGTGGCGCAGACGCGTACCTCTCCGTCGCCGTCACCGTCGGCGGCCATCGGGTGGTCGGACGCCGGTTCTGTGACTACGCCGGTCTCCTCGGCGTGGTCACTCCGGACGCCGAGCTCCCGTCCCGTGATCAGGTCCCACGCCCGGACCGTTCCGTGGGAGTGGCCGGTGACAGCGACGGGACGGCCGTCCAGCACCGCCGTCGCCAGCGGACGCACGGTGCCGATCTGAATGGTCAAGAGCTCACCGCGCCGAGTGAGGGTGGCAAGATCCCACACCCGCACCACGCCGTCGGTGCTGCCGCCGACCACGACCGGCCGTCCCTCGACCAGTCCGGTGGCGAGCGAGCTGACCCAGGAATCGTCGTTGGGGCGAAACACACCGGCCAGGTCTCCCCCAGCGAGGTCCCACACCCGGACCGTCCCGTCGGAGCCGCCGGTCACAGCGACGGGACGGCCGTCCAGCACCGCCGTCGTCAGAGCATGCACCTCGCCGGTGTGCTCGGTCACGGCCTCGCCGAGCTTCCTGCCTGTTGCCAGATCCCACCAGTGCAGCGTGCCGTCCTCGCAGCCGACGACAACGAGTCCGCGGCCCTCCACGACCACGGTCGCCACCACACCCACCTTGGCCGGCGCGGGCAACGCATACCGCAGCCGGGAGTCCAGGCCGGTGCCGGTCGCCCACTGCACGACCCAGGAATCGTCGGTTTCCTGACAGACTCCCACCTCGGCGATGTCTCTCGCCAGCTGCCGCTCTCCATACCGGGCGGCATCCAGCGCCAGTGCCTGGCGCCGCACGCCCGCACCGGCGTCACGGTGCACATGCCCTGACGCCCGGTACACGAGGGTTGCCAATATCTCCTCCCGCCCGGCAGCACCGTCCAACGCCGCCAGGACCTGCTCCGGGTCGCCATTCACCAGCCACCCCGGATCGGTCAACCGCCCGCCCACCGCCGCGACTTCACGGGCCGGACCATCGCTTGGGAGATCACTAGACATGACCGGCACCGTAACCGCACCACCCGCCTCGCCGCACAGACAGAACAAACTCCGGTGTCAGCTGACGAGGTCGACGACGCCAAGGCCGTCGGTACACCCGACGACCAGATGCGACCCGGCACCGGCCAAAGCCCTGATCGGTCGCTCCAGGATGCGGGAGCCAACCCATCGGCAGGTCAGGGGATCCCACAGCTCGATCGCGCCCCGCCTGGCGACGGCCAGCAGGGGGTGCCCGCCGGACGGCGCGATCGCGGTCATCGGCCCGCCGGTGAGTTCACCCACGAGCTCACGGCTGTCGGCGTCCCAGACGCGGATCGAGTCGTCGAAGTCCCGAACCGCCAGGAGAGTCCGGTCGCCCGCGAAGGGCATCGCCGCGAGGTGCTCCACGTACCGGTGGTTCTCGAAGGGGGCGCCGACCGGTAGACCCGTGGCCGGGTCCCACAGCCGGGCCGCCCTCTTGCCGCCCCGGGCGGGGGTGGCCTCGCTGCTTGCCAGGAGAGTGCGTCCGTCCGGCATCGGAACACGGGCCAGTGCCAGCGGTGGCCGGTCGGGCCGGTTGAAGATGTCGCTCGCGCTTTCGCAGGTCTCGGGGTCGCGAAGACGGATGATGCCGGCGTGACTACCGGTGGCCATGAGTATCCGCCCGTCGGGCGACGCGATCGGCACCATGGTGCGGATCTCGCTGGTGCGGCCGGGCGGCAACGAACCGACCAGCCCGCCCGTCGCCAGATCCCATGACTGGAGGGCACCGCTCCTGTGGCCGGTGACGAGAACGGTGCGCCCGTCCGGCAGGGTCGCCGCCGCCATCGCCGTGAGGACATCCGTATCGCCGGTGTGAAGCTGCCCGGCGGCTTCACCGGTGCGCAGGTCCCACAGCCAGACAGCGGTGTCGCTGCGGGTGGCGAGCAGCGTTCGCCCGTCGGGGACCGTCACAGGTGCCACAAGGCCGTCCCAGCCGACTCCCTCCGGCTCTGTCGGCGGCTCCACCGCGGTGGGATCCCACAACCAGACGGCCCCACTGGGCGCTTCTCCCGCGAGCAAGGTCGGGCCGTCCGGCAGCGGAACCGCTGCCACTGCGGCGGGGACGCGGTTCGTCCCCAGGTCACCGATTCGGCGCCCGGACGCCGGGTCCCACAATCCCGACCCGATCGACAGCAGTGTCGTCCCGTCGGCCATGGGGACCGGACGCAGCCCGAGACCGGTGATGGGCCCGCCGACCGGAGCACCGGTCATCACGTCCCACAGCCGCACCGTCTCGTGATCGTCGTCATTGAAGGACAAGGCCAGCAGCCTGCCTCCGTCGGGCAGCGGCACCGCCGCCAGTCCACTCGGCCGGCCCGCGTCCTCGTGCGGGCACAGCAGTGTCCGAACCAGCTCGCCCGTCACCGGATCCCACAGGCACACCACGGCGCCTTCCCCGTGACCATGGGCGGTGGCCAGCAGCGTACGGCCGTCGGCGAGCGTCACCGCCGTCATCGCGCTCGGGTCGTCCACACCCGCCGGGGCGCTCAGCGGACCGACGGCCCGCTCGGCCGTGGCCGCGTCCCACAACCACACCTCTTCCTCATCGCGGGAGGTGATGGCCAGCAGGTTCCGCCCGTCCGGCGTGGGTACGGCGGCCAGATTCGACGCCAAGTCCGGGCCTGGCAGCGGTCCACCGACCTGCTCGCCGGTGACCGTGTCCCACAGGTACACCACATGCCCGTCGTCGTCCTCGTCGTAGTGCGCCGTGGCAAGCCGGGTGTGCCCGCCGGCGAACGGCAAGGCCACCATCGCCATGACAGGCCAACCCTGTTTCGAGTTCTCCCGCAGGGGGCCACCCACCTGCTCGCCGGTCACCGGGTCCCACAGCCGCACCACGTCGTCTTCTTCATCATCGCCTGACGCGGCCAGCAGGACGCGATCACCTCCGGCAGGCACGACGACCGCCACACCCACACCGTCCCGGAATCCACGCAACGTCACCGAAGGCCGCACCCGGCCCGCCGGCCTTTCCCATACCAGGGTCAGTTGTCGTGCGCCGTCATCCCGAAGAGCATCAGACATGGCCGGTACGGTAACCGGCCCCACCGACGGTGTAGGTGCCGAATATCGTGTCGCAGGGCGTGATCTGGGGTTTTGCTGTGCTCGGTAGGTCGGCTCCGACAGGATCACAGCGGCCTTGCCGGAGTACCGAGTGTTCTCAACAGGGAAGGTCGCCGCCGAATGCCGGCGGCGACCTCGCCTGGTTGTCTCTTACCGTTCGAAGGTGCGGCGGACCTCCTTGGCGGCGTCCTTGGCCTGCTCGCCGACCTGCTTGGCGCCGCCCGCCATGCGGTCCTTGCGCCCCTCGCCCTCGAGGTACGGGTCGCCGGCGGACCGACCGGCCGCCTCCTTGCCGCGGCCCTTCGCCTTCTGCACCTTATTCCGAAGCTTGTCTAGGAAACCCATCACAAGCCCTCCTTCCTGGTCGCCCCGGCTTGTCGCCACAAGTGGGATGCCGCTGGAGGATCCGGCGGAAGTCCGACGCAACGCCGGACCGTGCGCGCCTCAGCCACACGCCGAGACCGCCGCCCTACCCCAGCGCCCCGCAGGCCTCGCACAGTGATGACTCGGCCTACCTGGTCAGCCGCCGACATGCCAGCGATGTAACCGTTACGCGTTACCCCCCCAAGCTCCCGGCAGCCTCCGCACTTGCCCGGAACCACCCACACTTCACGCCCGCCCCTGACCTGCGCTGGTATGACTTGGGCTGCTCGGCCTGGGGGTTTTCTTCGGACAGGCTGGTCCTTCAGCTTGTCCAGGAGACCCACCGGCTCCCCCTTCCGTACGAAGCTGTACGGGCTGGTCATTCCCCTTCATAGACGACCTATTCGGCCACTGGACCTCCGAGAATCACTCTCGGTGACCCAGTATTCACAGATGCTCGCGCCGGGTGACGATCTTGAACGGGGTAGGCTGGCGGCCCGTGGAGGTTCTCGATCAGCGGAGGGGCCCGCACGGGGAGCTGGTGCTGCGCGGCGACGGCGAGCACTACGAGATCATCAGCAACGGCGTGTTCCTGATGGACACCCGGGCCGGCGCGTCGGAGCGACTTCTGGTCCGTGCGGCGCTCGACCGGCTGGCCCGGCCCGCCGACGTGCTCATCGGCGGGCTCGGCGTCGGATTCTCCCTCGCCGAGGCGCTGCGCTCCCCGTACACGCGCCGCGTGACCGTCGTCGAGTGCGAGCCCGCGGTGATCGACTGGCACGGCGGCCCGCTGCGCGCCTACTCCGAAGGCGCGCTGGACGACCCGCGTGTCCGCGTGGAGTGCGCCGACCTCCTCGCCTGGCTGCGTGCGACGCCCGAGGCGTACGACGCGCTGTGCCTGGACATCGACAACGGGCCGGACTGGACGGTCAGCGAGGCGAACGCCGCGCTGTACGGGGACGAGGGCCTGGAGCTGCTGGCCCGCCGGATGCGGCCCGGCGGCGTCCTCGCGGTGTGGAGCGCCGCCGCGGTCCCGGCGTTCGAGGACCGGCTGCGGCGGAGGTTCGCCGAGGTCGGCGTTCGCCCGGTCGAGGTGGCCCGCGGCGAACCCGACGTCGTCTACCTGGCCTCGACGCGCGCCGCGTAACGCCGCTCAAGGTCCGCGGCCCGCCCGCCGCGATCGGCGCGATCGGCGTCCCGCAGCCGGTCGGCCAGCAGCTCCAGCCGCAGGTGCCAGGCGGTCAGCGCCGCGGCGCACCGACCCCGCTCCCCCGCCGGGCCGGTCTGGGTGAGGACCACGCGGGTGCCGGCCGGATGGCCCCCGGTCAGCTCCCAGCGCACCCGCCCGAGGGGCTCGCCGCCGGACGGCCAGGCGTACTCCAGGAGCTCCGGAGCGGCGACCGCCGTCACCTCGCCCGCGGGCACCGCGTCGACGACCGCCCCGGGAGGCGGGAAGCCACCGGCCTCGGGTGCTGCGGACCCCACGAGCGCCGGCCAGACCTTCTCGATCGGATGCGGGATGTTCCGTTCGAACCGGATGGTCCAGCCGTCGGCGTCCTCGCTCAGCTCGCCTTCGTCCAGGCCGAACGCCTCCGCGTACGCGTCGTGCCGCCCTGCGTAGCCGTCGGGCGCCGGCTTCAGCTCCGTCGGGTTCCCGTCCAGGGCCGACTCGAGCGCCGACAGGCAGCTGTCCCAGCCGGCGGCGAAGCTGCCGGCCATGGGCCGGTCTGCGAAGGTGTGGGTGAGGACGAAGACGCAGCCCGGCCCTTCGGGGCGCAGCTCCCAGCGCAGCGGATCGTCGTACCAGGTGAAGGCGAGCACGCGTGGCGGATCGAACTCCGTGATCTCGCCCGTGCCGACCGGGAGCTCCGGATGCGTCCCGGCGAACCGGATCTTCCCGCCGGGCCGGAGGTCGATCTCCTCCACCGGCGAGGGGAACCAGTGGGCGAGGTGAACGGGGTCGGTCAGTGCTCGCCAGACCTTCTCCATCGGGTGCGCGAACCGGCGCTCGATCCGCAGGACGTTGCGGCCGTCGGCGGTGTCCAGAGTCGGATTCATGTCTCGTCGTCCTCCATCGTGTCCAGGTGACGCTCCAGGGCGTCGAGCGAGTCCGTCCACAGCCTCCGGTAGGGCGCCAGCCAGGCGTCGATCTCGGCGAGCGGCTCGGGACGGAGCTCGTACCACCGCCGCTGCGCCTCGGGGCGCGCCCGGACCAGGCCCGCCTCCCGCAGGACCCGAAGGTGCTTCGAAGTGCCGGGCTGGGTCAGGCCGAGCTGCTCGGTCAGCTCGCTTACCAGGCGCGGGCGCTCGAGCAGCAGATCGAGGATGCGACGGCGGGCCGGTTCCGCGAGTACGTCGAAGGTAGTGGTCACCCAGGCAACATAACCAGAGATGCATATTACCGTCAAGGAATACAGGGAGATCGCTCAGTGGGCCGCCACTTCCTCGGCCGTGGTCGGGGGGTCGGTACACCGCTCGGCGCCGCCGCCGAGGATCGGCGTGCCGTGGTGGGCTCCGCCGGTGCGTACGCTTCGGGACATGACGACCTTCGACGCGTACGAGCGCGAACTGTGGGCGGGACGGGCCGAGGCGTACGAGCGAGGCTTCGCGCGGCTGTCCGGGTGCACCGTCGAGCGGCTGCTGGACGCCGCCGGCGTACGGGCGGGCCACCGGGTACTCGACGTGGGGACCGGCCCCGGTCCCGTGTCCGCCGCGGCGGTGCGCCGGGGCGCGCGCGTGTCGGCCGTGGACGCCGAGCCGGAGATGGCGGAGACCGCGGCCCGCAACGTGCCCGAGGCCGAGGTACGCGTCGCCGTCCTGCCCGAGCTGCCCTACGGCGACGCGTCGTTCGACGCGGTGGTCGGCAACTTCGTGATCAACCATGTCGGCGAGCCGCCGACTGCCCTCGCGGAGCTGCGCCGGGTGCTGCGGACCGGCGGCGTCCTGGCGCTGACCTGCTGGACGATGCCCGGCAGTGGTGTGCTCGCCCTCGTCCGGGACGCGATGGACGAGGTCGGCGTCCCCTGGCCGGACGATGTTCCGGTGGGCCCGTTCATGGAGTACGGACGGCCGGAGGCCTTCGGCGCTCTCGTCGGCGACGTGTTCCGCGACGCGTCGGTCGAGGAGCTCGACTGGGACTTCGAGTTCGAGCCGGAGGACTGGTGGCGGACCGGGGCGATGGCCAGGGTCGGGTCGAACGGCGTCGTCCTCACGCGGCAGGACCCGGCGACCATCGCACGGGTCAAGGACGCCTACGACCGCATCCTCCGCCCGTACGCCGCCGGGAACGGAACGGTGCGCGTGCCCGCGCACGCGCTGCTGGCACGCGGCGTGCGCTGAGCCGAGCGCACCCAGATCTTCCCCGGTGTGCCGGGCCGGTGGTGCGGGGACCGGCGACGGCGGCACGCCTCGGGCGGCGGGCGTCACACGGCTCGGCCCCGCCCGACGGAGACCGGCGACGGCCACCGGGTTCAGCCCCGCCCGACGGAGACCGGCGACGGCCACCGGGTTCAGCCCCGCCGGACGGAGACCGGTGACGGCCGGCCGATTCAGCCGAGCCGGTCGGCTCCTGCCTCCGGGGCGGGAGCGGACGAGGGCACGGTGAAAGGCCGTCGCCCGCCGGGGACCCCCGCCTCGGGGCCTCCGTCGATCTCGAAGCGGTCGAATCGGAACGGCACGCCGCCCGCGGCCAGGAGGTGCGGGGCGTCCATGAGCTGGAAGTGGACGTGCGGCTCGCTGGAGTTCCCCGAGTTGCCGCACTCGGCGATCTGCTCCCCGGCGGTGACGCGTTGCCCGGCGGTCACCCGGGCCGACCCGCGGCGCAGGTGCGCCAGGGCCGCGTAGCCGCCGCCGTCCATCGCGATGACGATGTGGTTGCCCAGGAGTCTTCCCGGTCCGAACAGCTCCCGGACCATGCCTTCGACGAGGAGGTAGATGACCCCCGGCACGGAGTCGCGGCTCCAGTGATCGCGGCTTCGGCGGCGTACTCGCACCACGACGCCGTCGACCGGTGCGAACACCGGCCGGCCGAAGCCGGGGAAGCTCTCGGGGCGGCGGGCCGGCGGCCACGCGGCCCGTACGCCCTTCCACTCCCGCTCGGTGTCGGGGTGGTGGACCAGGTCGATGGCGTACGTCTGGCCGTAGGCGTGCACGCCGTGGCTCGGGACCCGGTCGGCGGGACTGTTGACCGCGACCCATCTCCCCCGCACCGGCGGGCTCACCACGACCGGTTCGTGCTCGGCGTGGCGCACCCGCACGAACAGGGCGGCCACCCCGGCGACCCACACGGCCAGGGCCACCGGCCACAGCGGGCCGAGGCCCCCGAAGGCCGCGACAAGCATGAGGACCGTGCCGGGTAGGGGCAGGAGCTTGCCGAGCGCCACGGTGCGCGCCCATCGCTTGGACATCGGCGTCCTCCTCGTCATCGGCTTCATCGACGTGCCGCCAAAAGCAGAGCGAGCAGCGGCACGACGCGTTCGCCGGGGACGGCGTACTCGCCTCGACTCTCGGCGCGCAGCCAGCCCGCCGCGACCAGTTGCCGCAGGTGGTGGTACAGCTGCCCGCTGGTGCCGAGTTGCTCGTGCTCGCCCAGCGCGGCGGTCGTGCGGGTGCCGAGAAGGATCTCGCGCAGAAGCAGCAGCCGGACCGGATGCGCCAGCGCGGCGAGCGCGGCCGTGCCCTGTGTCCAGTCGGCTCCCAGCAGGTCGTCGGCGGTCCTGCCCTCCTGCCACTCGTAGTGCTCCCCGGTGGGCAGGTCGACGGTGCCGGTGAACAGCACCGATCCTGGCGCCGCGACGCGGTCCTTCAGTCCGGCCAGCGCCCACAGCGCACCCGCGTCGGCGGGGACGCCGACCGGCTCGGCGCGTGACTCTCCCGCCTCGAGCCGGGCCACGCGCTCCTCGAGCCGCGCCAGCCGCTCGACCAGGGAAGACTCGTCCGGCCGCTCCTCACTCATAGCCCGATTATTACGCAAGAACGTAGTTACGTCTATTTATCGCGATCTCTCGCCTGCGCCGAGGCGGCTCCCGGCCTGGTCCGATGCAGACATTCAGTGATCTTGAACCGTATGGTCAGACTTTTCACACCATAAGGAGACAAACCTTGGCACTCGAGTCCGCGCCGCCCGGCGTCGACATCACCCGCCCCTCCCCGGCACGCGTGTACGACTACGCGCTCGGCGGTTCGGTCAATTACCAGGTCGACCGGCAGGCGGCGGAGGAGGTGTGGCGCGTCGCACCGGAGACGCGGCAGCTCGCCAGGGACAGTCGCGGCTTCCTGATCCGCGCGGTCCGGTTCCTGGCCGAGGAGGCCGGGATCGACCAGTTCCTCGACATCGGCGCGGGCCTGCCGACGGCGGACAACGTGCACCAGGTCGCCCGCCGGACGAACCCGCGCGCCCAGGTCGTCTACGTCGACAACGATCCCACGGTCCGGATCCACGCGGAGCGCCTGCTCGACGGCGATCCGAACGCCGTCTTCCTCCCCGGGGACGTACGCCGGCCGGAGGTGATCATCGAGCGTGCGCGGAGTCTCCTCGATCTCGATCGGCCCGTCGCGCTGCTGCTCGTGGCGGTCCTGCACTTCGTCGCCGACGACCCGCGCGGCATCATCGACCGCCTCATCGCAGCGCTGCCTCCCGGAAGCCACCTGGTGATCGCCCACACCACCTCGGCGGACATGGACCCGGCGTTCCGCGAGCGACTCGACCAGACCTACGCCGGCGCACCGTCACCGCTCATCACGCGCACGCCCGAAGAGATCGAGGCGGCGTTCCGCGGCCGGACACCGTTCCCTCCGGGGTTGGTCGACGTCGCCCGCTGGCGGACCGCACATCCCCGGACCCCTGGCCCGCTGCGGGTACTCGCCGGCGTGGCGCGCCTGTGAGGCGGTTGCCTCCGCCGCAACCGGCCGGTCCCCGCCCCACAGGTCGGCTCCCTCACGCGCGTGCGTATCACGCCCCGGCTGACACGCACGCGCCCGTCAACCCAGCTTGACCAGCCTGACCGCCTGCTTGAGAAAGACGATGCCGTCGACCATGTCGAGCTGGGCCGGGTCCAGCGGGAAATAGGCGAAATCGCGGGAGACGCGCGGGGCGGACTTCGTGACGGCCTCGGCCAAGCGGCGGGCGTCGACGACAGAGTGGTCCGACGGAAGCGTGGACAGGATGCCCTCGACGGTGTCCGGTGCCGGGGTGTCATCGCCGACCGTGCCGAAGGCCGAGGCCAGGAAGGCGTACCGGTCGCCCAGGTGCGTCGCGGCGATCGCCCCCGCGCTCCACCACTCCAGCTGGTGGTCGCCGAACGACATGAAGGTCTTGTTCCGCTGCAGGTGGAGGTTGCTGGCGAAGACCAGGGCCGGGCCGCGTTCGGCGATGGCACGCAGGTTGGCGGCCATCATCGCGTCTCGCAGGGCCGACAGTCGGGCCCACCGCCCCGTGGAGTCGTCGGCCATCCAGTAGTGGTAGCGGAGCAGGCCGATGGCGGTGCGCCCGTACAGCTCCGCCCGCTCCCTGTCCTCCGCGCTCAACCGCGGCGCCTGCGTGTCGAGCAGCCCCACCAGGTCGTCGGCGATCAGTCGCAGCCGCTGGGCGTCGGCGGACTGGCCGATCGACTGGGACGGATCCATGGCCGTGGCCTCGTTCGACCACCGGTCGTCCGGGCCCAGCAGCGTGTCGAGGGCCTCCCGGGTGCAGGGAAGCGGGCCGTCGAGGAGGGCGTGGAGGGCGGTGAGCGCCTGGCGCGGGCTCGCCGCCCAATACTCCAGAGGGCCGTCGAACCCGAAGAACCGGATCTTCTCGTCATGCTCCTCGTTGTACGCCCGCATCCAGCGTACGAGCTCGCGGTTGGCCGGTGAGGTGCCGAAGTCGTGGCTGAAGCCGCGTTCCATGACGTCATCGAGCGTGCCCGCGCCGGTCGTGATGTGGTCGTCCACCACGAGGCCCATGAGGCAGTCGCTCTCGATGGCGAACGACCGGTAGCCCTCGTTCTCGACAAGGTGCCGGAAGATCTCGTTGCGCACCTCGCCCAGTTCTCCCACGAAGTGCCTGGCCTCGCCCAAGCCGAGCAGCAGGGGGCGGGCGGGAAGCGACCGAAGGAACGCCGAGATGCCCGCGCCATCGAGCGGCCGGGCCATTTCCCTGATATCCATGCCTTCGACGGTATCGTTGAACCTTCGGTGTAAACTTTTTCGCGAAAATCCCCCTCTCAGCGCGATGGACCTTCAATCGGTGATGCAGCCATGAGGCCGGTGGACCTGGCGCGCGAGCACGGCCTGTCCACTCAGGCGGTCCGGAATTACGAGGACGCCGGCATCCTGCCCGCCGCCGAACGCACCGTGCACGGCTACCGCACCTACACGCCGCTGCACGCGCAAGCCCTGCGCGCGTTCCTCGCCCTCGTGCCCGGGCACGGTCACCAGACGGCCACGTCGATCATGCAGGCGGTCAACCGGGGCGCCACCGAGGAAGCGCTACGGCTCGTCGACGAGAGCCACGGCCAGCTCCTCGACGACCGCCGCACCCTCCAGGCCGTCGAAGCCGCGCTCCGCGATCTGGCGCCCGTGCCGCAGGAGCGCGGCGACACGTTCATCGGCCCCCTGGCCAGACGGCTCGGCCTCCGCCCGGCCACCCTGCGCAAATGGGAGAACGCCGGGCTGGTCCGGCCGCGCCGCGATCCGCAGACGGGCTACCGGGTCTACAGCGCGGCCGACGTACGGGACGTCCGGCTGGCCCACCAGCTCAGACGGGGCGGCTACCTGCTGGAGCAGATCGCCCCGCTGATCGCCCAGGTTCGCTCCGCCGGAGGCGTCGCCCCGCTGGAGTCGACCCTGCGCGACTGGCAGACCCGCCTGTCCGCCCGGGGCCGCGCCATGCTCACGGGCGCCGCCGATCTGGACGCCTACCTCCGCGCCCGCGGGTGACCGCGCGCTGAGACCGCCGCTCGACCTCAGCTGATCCAGTCGAGCCAGAAGAAGACCAGCCGAGCCAGAGCGCCCGGGGCACCAGCGCCGAAGGCGACCACCATGGCCTGGCCGATGGCGACGTCGGTCGGATCGACGCCGTCCGACCAGGACAGGCGGGCGTCGATGCCGGGGATGTTCCGGAAGGGCGAGTAGTCGGCCAGGCGGCCCCGTACGGTGGCGATGGGCGCGCCGTCACGAAGCAGTCGTGCCCGCAGCAGGCCGGTAGGCCGCAGCTCATAGCCGCGATCGCCCGCCAGAACGGTGCAGGTGCGCGCCTTGCGGCGCGGGTCCCAGCCGCGGCGTGTGCCCTGCCGGGCGGGCATCCGCTGACCGTTCATGCTCATCCCGCGGCCGGGCAGCACCGTGACGGCGGGGATCCCCGGCCCGTCCACGAGCGCCAGGACCGACGGCCAGCGGTCATGACTGATCCGTAGTGGCCCGTGAGGACTGTCGACCTCATGGTGCTGCGAGAGCCGGACCTTCCGGCGCTTGGTGAAGATGGGCATCGATCGCTCCGAGCAGCGGTGTCGGCGTCAGTCGTTGGCCAGTTGCTCGGTCGCGTGCTGCCCGGCGTCGATGGTGCGGCGCAGGAAGTCGGCGAGCGTCTGGAGCTCGCCGTCGCTGAAGTCCGCGCAGATCCCGTCCATCGAGGTGCTCATCCCGGAGTAGAGCTCGTACAGCTCGGGGTTGCGGTCGCGCAGGGGGTACACGGTGACGGCGCGGCGGTCGACGGCGTCCGGGTCGCGTTGCCGGACGGCCCAGCCGCCGCGCTGGAGGCGGTCCAGGATGCCGGTCATCGTCGCCGGGTGCAGGCCGGCGCGGCGGGCGAGGGTGCTGGGGCTCATCGGCCCGTGCCGGTTGAGCAGGTCGAGGCAGTACAGGTCGACGTCTTTCATCTCGACGTGGTCGCAGATCTGGTGGTTGAGCAGCGAGAGTTGAATGACCAACTCGCGCAGGGACTCTTTGATCGTGGCGGTCGTACGCCGCCGATCCCGCGCTGAGCCGGCGTCCTGGCGCGTCGTGGACGCCATGGTCATATGCTCCTAACCGGATATGATACGTGTCACGTATTTGATGGTCTCCCGGCAATGGTAGCGCCGCGTCACAGGCCGGTCGACGTGTTCATGCGTGCCTCCTGGCGAAGAGGCGGGCGCCGAGCACCAGGCAGCCCGCGGCGGCGACGATGGCGACTCCGGCGCCCGTCATGACGGCCGAACCGGTGTAGTCGCCGTACAGGGCGGTACGCATGCCGTCGACGATGTAACGGAACGGAGTGAGCCGGGAGAGGCCGTCCAGCCATCGCGGTGCCAGGCTCATCGGGAGCAGGATGCCGGACAGGAGCATCAGCGGGACGGCCGCCGCGTTGAGCAGCGGAGTGAACGACTCCTCGTTGCGCACGAGCAGGCCGAGCCCGTGCGACAGGGCGGACAGCCCGATCGCGAGGACCGCGACGAAGACGAACATCAGGAGGACGCCGAAGACAGGCGCGCGCAGACCGAACGCGCATGCCACGGCGAGCAGAACGGCCGCCTGGACGAGCAGGACCACGGTGTCGCGCAACACCCGGCCGGCCAGCAGGGCGAACCGGCTCACCGGAGTGACCCGCATCCGCTCGAACACTCCCGATCGCAGGTCGGCGATGATGGACAGTCCGGAGAACAAGGGGCCGAACAGGCCGAGCTGGATCAGCAGGCCGGGCACGAAGAAGCGCCACGCGGCTCCGGCCGGCAGGCCGTCGACCCCGGACCCGGCCGCTTTGACCAGGAGCGGGCCGAGGAATGCCAGGTAGAGCGCCGGCTGGGTCAAGCCGATGATCGGCCACGCCGGGGAGCGCAGCGACAGCCGCATCTGTCGCATGAAGATCAGCAGGCTCGCGGGGATGACGGACATCAGGGCTCCTCTACGGTCGGGGACGCCGCCGCGCCGAGGTCACGAGCGGTTCTCGCGGAGCGAGGATCCGGTCAGGGCGAGGAAGACGTCGTCCAGCGTCGGCCGGGCGATGTTGATGGCTCGCAGGTCGAGGTCCGCGTGGTCCGCCGTCCGCAGCAACCAGGCGAGTGCCTGCTCACCGCCGCGCGCGGTCAGCCGTACGGCCTGCCCGGATACGGCGATCTCCTCCAGGCCGGGGCACTCGGCGAGCAGCGCCTTCGCGCGGTCGGCGTCGCCGCCGATCGTCAGGCTGACCACGTCGCCGGAGATCCGGCGCTTGAGGGCGTCGGGGGTGCCCTCCGCGATGACGCGTCCGTGGTTCATCACCAGGATCCGGTCGCAGAGCGTGTCGGCCTCGTCGAGGTAATGCGTGGTCAGGAAGACCGTCGTGCCGAGCTCGTCCCGCAGGCGGCGGATGTGCGTCCATAGGTCGCTGCGGCTCTGTGGATCCAGGCCGACGGACGGTTCGTCCAGGAAGACCAGCGACGGTTCGTGGACGATGCCGAGGGCGATGTCGGTGCGCCGACGCTGGCCGCCCGACAGCGTTCTGATCGGCCGGTCCGCGAGCCCTGCCAGGTCGAGACGGTCACACAGGTCCGCGACACGGCGCGACGCGTCCTGTTTCGCGATTCCGTACAGTCTCGCCTGCAGGATCAGTTCCTCGGCCACCCGGCAGTTGCCGTCGGTGCCGCCGGACTGCGCCACATAGCCGATGCGCCGGCGGACCCCGGCGGGGTCGGCGTTCACGTCGATGCCGACGACGGTCGCCCGGCCCGACGTGGGCTTGAGCAGCGTCGTCAGGATGCGCAGCGTGGTGGTCTTTCCGGCGCCGTTCGGCCCCAGGAAACCGATGATCTCACCGGGACGCACCTCGAAGTCGACGCCGCGGACCGCCTCGACGGCCCGGCCGCCGACCGTGAACGTACGGGTCAGTCCGATGGCCTGGATGATGGGCACGGCCGCTCCTCACGTGCTCATGACCAGCCCGCCGCCACCGCGACGACCAGGTCACCTTTGTGTGTTATGGAGACGTCGACGTGGCGGACGCCGACGGCGTCGGCGGCCGTACGGGCGGCGCCGTGCAACGTGACCTCGGGGGCGCCGGAGGAGGCGCGGGCGACCACGATCTCGCGCGGTGCGATGCCCTGGAACAACCCCATCCGGAACGCCTTGAGAACCGCCTCCTTGGCGGCGAACCGGCCGGCCAGGAACTCTCGCCTGCGCGCGTCGGACAGGCCTTCGGCAGCCGCGAGTTCCGCCGGGGCGAACGCGTAGCCGTCGAACCAGCGACGCGCGCGCAGCCGGTCCAGCTCGCCGATGGACATCAGGTCGACACCCACGCGCATCAGATCGCTCCCTCGTCGGCGGGTACGGGACCGGCGTCCCGCGGCGTGAAATAGTCGTCTCTCAGCAGCCCCTGGAAGACGCCGCGGCGGTGGATGTTCCCGGTCCCCTCCATGAACTCGAACGCGCGGACATCCCGGTACAGCTTGTCCAGCCATGGATGCTCGATCAGCGATGCCGGGCCGAGCAGCCGAGCGGCCAGCAGGGTGGCGTCCTCGGCGAGGTGCGCGGCGCGCAGCTTGACGCCACTGACCCGGAACGTGTTGGGCGAACCGGCGTCGATCTCGGCCGCGACGTCGTGGAGGAGACGGCGCAGCCGGTGCGACCGGTCGATCAGGCCGTCGACCTGGGCACGGTCCGCGCCCGCGAGTGCGGGACGCTGCTCCAGCACGTAGTCGCAGGCCGCTCGGCCGGCGCCCAGGGCGAACGCCGCCACACTGGGCCGGAACCACACCATGGCCTGCAGCGCTCCCTGCAGTCCGCGCCGGCTGCGCGGCAGGTCGCGGCCGAGGATCCGCTCGGGCGGGATGTACATGCCGTCGAAGCGCAAGCGGCTGATCCGCGCGCCGCGCAACCCGATGAGCGGGAGCGGTTCGGCATGGAAGCCGGGATCGCCGGTGTCCACCATGACGGCCTCGATCCCCCATGGTCCCGGGGCCCGTCGGCAGAACACCACGCCGAGCTTCGCGTGCGCACCGTTGCCGATGTACGTCTTCTCGCCGGTCAGCACCCAGCCGTCGCCGCAGGGGGCGGCGCTGAGACGGGTCGTGAGCTCGGTCGCGGCCGAGCCCTTCGCGGGTTCGGTCAGGGCGAAGAAGGTCCACGTGGGCCAGTCGGCGGTCCTGGTGAAGAACCAGTTCTGCTGCGCGTCGTCGGCCAGAGCCCGCAGGACCACGGTCGACAGGGCGGGTCCGGGGCTGGCCAGCGTCATGCCCGGATCGCCATGGGCGAGCCACTCCGCCGCGAGCACCCACTCCGCGCACGAGGCCTCGGTGGGCACGAAACGCGGCAGGAGGTCGTGCTGGTCGGCGAACCGGGTCGGGGTGAGCATGTGCTGCTGGAGGCGGACCGCGGGAAGATGCAGGAACCGGGAGATGGCGTCCGGATCGGCGTCGAGGACGGCGCCCGGTGCGCGCAGATCCCGCGCGACCTCCCGGAAGTAGTGTTCGAGCGAGCCCATCCGCTCGCCGCTCACGTTCGACGGTGCCCTCCGGCCGGGCTCAGACATCGTCATCGCCCATCTCCGTCCGCCTCCGGTTGGAGGTAGACGTTTCCCACGACCTCGGCCAGATACAGATCGGCGCCCGGCCCCTCGATGAGCATGCTGTATCCGCCGAGGAGGCGGAGCAGGACCCGTCCAGCATGGGTCAGGCGCATGTGGCGGGCCCAGCGGACGTGATGGCAGGCCTCCCCCGCCGCGGCCTCCTGCAGCTCCATCGCGACATCGGCCAGATCGGCCTGCAGCTGCGGCCGCGTCAGCAGGCTGGTGCCTTCGCTGGTTCGTTCGCCCAGGCGCACGATCGTGTGCTCCAGCGTCCGGCGGAGAATCGCGCACTGCAGCGTGAGCAGCCCCTCGGCGAACCGGTCGGCCCTCACGTCGTCGCGGGCGCTGGCGGCGGGCGCGGCCACGCACGCGAGCCCGAGGCGGGTCAGCTGTTGCGGCACGGCCGCGCCGAGCGCCTCCGCTGACGCGAGGACGCATCCGGACGGCGAGGCGACGAAACGACCGGACGCCACGTCGGCGTGCAGGGCGTCGAGCATGGCCGGGTAGGTCCCGAAGCCGCCGGTCATCGGTGCTCTCCCGGCCTGGCACGGGGCTCGCGACGGGTGAACGCGGCGACGTGGCCGGCTCCCGTACGCGGGTCGGTGTCCCCGAGCACGATCGTCCGGTAGGTGTCGGCCCACTCCGCGTGGTGCCTGGCGAGCTCCAGCCAGACACCGGTGCAGTAGGAGCCGGGAGGCGCCTGGTGGACCTTCGCTCCGGCCGGCCTGACATCGACGGAGCCGGCCCATGGACCGGTCACCACCAGCCGGTCGCCGGGGTGCCGGTCCCACGACAGGCCTGGCGGCTCGTCGAGCAGGGCGGCGAGTTCGGAGTGCGGACCCGCCGAGCCGACCCCGGCGAGTTCCCAGCGGCCGGCGGGTCCGAGTACCAGCAGCACCGCCGAGTCCACGAGGTCGCCGTCCTGGACGAACGGCTCCGGGTAGGGGAACGTCGCCTGTTCGAGGATCAGCAGGGCGACGCTGCGGCAGCGACCGGACCGCAGGTAGGCGTCGGCGATCCGTAATGCCGTGAACGGGGCGCCGAGTCCCTGTTCGGAGACCGCGAAACTCATGGGCCGGCCACCGAGCACGTGGCTGACGTGTGCCGCCAGGGTCTTCTCCACGCCGTGCGGGTCGGGAAGCGCGTAGGCGGCGATCAGCAGGTCCGGAGCGGGCAGCGGACCGGGGGCCGCCCGCAGCACTCCCTCGGCGAGCTCGAGGAAGGTCAGGTTGCTCCCACCGGCCGCCCAGGACGGATCCAGACGCATCCCATGCGGGGCGAGCACGCTCTGGTTGAACTCGGCGATGTCGGGTTCGAAGTGGCACGGATGGGTGGCCCGCGGCAGGTGAGCGACCGCGGTTTCCAATGACAGGGCCATGGCCGTTCTTCAGCCGGCGTTTCCGGTGACGACCGGGTCCGCGAGCTCCTGGAGATAGTCGACCAGGGTGCCGATGGTGCGGAAGCTGTCCATCTCCAGGCCGTCGGGGTCGATCTCGATCTCCATCGTGTCCTCCACGGCCATGAGCAGCTCGAGGATCGACGTGGAGTCCAGTTGGAGGTCGTCGAACAGCCGGGTGTCCTCCGTCGCGTCGGGCACCTCCCGCTGGAGGACCTCGGCGATGGATCGGACGACGCCTGCGACGATCTCGGATCGGTTCATTGCCCGGTTTCCCTTCTCACTCTGAGACCTGCACTCGTGGGCCTGCCGGCCGGATCCGGCGGGTCGACGAGGACCTGCCTGTCCAGCAGGTCGTCGACGGTGTCGCGGCGCCGCACGAGATGTGCGGTGGCGCGTGAGACGAGGACCTCGGCCGGGTAGCCGTGGCTGAGGAACAGCACCGGTGACGAGGTCGGCCCGTAGGCGCCCGAGCGTTCGACAGCGATCAGGTCGCCCGGTCGTACCTCCGGCAGGGCCACCCGGCGGGCGAGCACGTCGTCCGGCGTACACAGCGGGCCGGTGACGGTGTACCGGCGGTCGGCGAGCTCGCCGGGGCGGTCGATCGAGTGGATGGGGAAGTTCCGCTTGACGAAGCTGCCCACCCCCACGGCGGCCATGTGGTGGTTCATCCCGCCGTCGGTGACGGCGAACCACTCCCCCTTGGAGCACTTCACGTACCGGGCCCGGACGACGTACGTACCGCAGCGGCCCGCCAGGTACCGGCCGAGTTCCATGATCACCCGGCAGCCCGGGTGGTCCGCCACGAACTCCGCGACGACCGCGTTGACCCCCTCGGCCAGCCGATCGAGGTCGAGGTCCTTCTCGTTCTCGAAGTACGCGATGCCGAGGCCACCGCCGATGTCGACGGTCTCGAGCGGGAAGCCGAGCTCGGCGCTCAGCTCACGCGCGGCGGCGAGAATGCCGGCGGTGTTCTGAACGATGCCGTCCGCGTCGAGGATGCGGGTGCCCATGTAGGCGTGTACTCCGGTGACGCGCACGTTGCGCAGCGCGCGCAGAGCGGGGCCGCTGCGCAGCAGCAGCTCGTGATCGATGCCGAACTGCCGGGGCTTTCCGCCCATGGACAGGCGGGCGCCCTTGGTGGTGAACGCCGGATTGACCCGCAGCATGACACGGGTCCCCGGCCGGCTGAGCCGGTCGAGCGTGGCCAGCTCGTCGAGCGATTCGCAGACGACGGCCGCGATCCCGTACTTCAGGCAGGCCCGCAGTTCGTCCTCGGACTTTCCCGGCCCGAGGAAGATGACGTCGGCCGGGTCCCCGCCGGCCCACCGTGCCGTGGCGAGCTCCGCCAGGGAGGACACTTCGAAGCCGGCACCGAGCGATCGCAGGACGGCGCAGACGCTGACGTTCGGGTTGGCCTTCATCGAATAGAAGATGTCGATGGCCGGGTGAAGGCGTCGCCGGAGCGCCGTGTAGGCGTCGGCCAGCACCTCCGCGTCGTAGATGTACACGGGGGTGCCGAACCGGTCGGCGAGATCGGCGACCGGGATGCCCTGCACGGTGTACGCGTCGGTCATGCGCCCTCCCTGGGCTGTATCACACCGGCGAGGGCGGCCCGAGCGGCCCCGTCGAGCGCCGCCAGCCGGTCGTGGTCAGGAGCGGTGAGCAGGGTGTAGAGCCGACCCGCGTACGGCGGCGGGCCGTCACCGGCACCGGCGTTGACGGTGCCGAAGCAGGTGACGATGACCCGGGCGCCGGGCGCCGGGGACAGCAACGTGCCAAGGACCCGGCGCACGTCGTCGAAGACGATCGGCGCCGTGGATCGCACCGGGTAGTGCCGGGCGAGGGCGATGTGGCCGGGGCGGTGGAACAGCTCGGTCATCCCGCCTTGATAGGTCGACATGTTGAACCTGGCGTTGATCTCGAGGACGGGATAGAGCCGTCCGTCGGTCGCGACAATCGCGTCGATGCCCGCCACCCCGAAGAACCCGTCGGCAGCCAGCCGGCCGCCCACCTCCGCGGCGGCGTGGCGCAGCAGTGCGTGCTGGTCGGCGCCGAGGTCGGCGGGCATGAGGTGCCCTTGGTGAACGCCGCGCTCGGTCAGCGCCTGCTTGACGAAGTCGAGCCGCACGTCGCCGCGGCGATCGATGGTGATCTGGTAGTTCAGATCGAAGCGCCTGGGGATCCAGTGCTCGACCACCAGCGCGAGGCGGTCGTCGCCGGTACGCGCCGCACGCCGCTCCAGCATGCGCGACAGCCGGTCGGTCTTCGCCACGGAGTCGAGCACGACCAGCCCTTTGCCGGAGACTCCGTAGGCGTCCTTGACCACCACCGGTCCCTGGACGCCGGCGGCCTGGGTGAGCGCGTGCCGCAGCTCGCCGAGCGTCTCGCAGCACCATCCGGGCACGGCGGGCAGCCCGAGCTCCTCGGTGACGCGGCGGCTGTAGATCTTGCTGTTGACGCTCTCGAACGTCGCCGCGTCCGGCACGGCCAGCCGCACCTGGGCGGCGACCGCCAGCTTCTCCTCGTACTCCGAGGTCCCCATCGGCATGAGCCGGGTCCCCCGCCGGCCGAGACGGGTCAGCCGATCGAGCGCGCGCGGCGAATCCAGCAGATCCTCCGCAGTGGACCTGCCCTCGGCCGTCCTCTCCGGCACGAGCACCGCAGGGAGGCCGATGCCGAGATCTCCGTCGAGGTAGCGGAGGTATCCCGGATCCGGCGCGTATTTGGCGACGATATGGTCGTCAGGCCCGGCGAGCAGGACGCCGAGCTCCTCCATACGCCGGACCACGGCCGTGGGCGCCGCCGCCGGCGCTGGGCAGGCCGACATGGTGTCGAGCCCACTGGGTCTCCACCTCGAAGTTGCACAGGAACGCCAGCGGCGTGGCCGGATCCCCGGTCAACGCGGCCTTCAGCCGCCGGAGGTAGTCCGTGCTCCCACGTGTCATCGCGTGCCCCCTATCCGCCGATCACCATCGCGGCGTACGTCGCGCCCAGGCCGACGGCGGCGAGCAGATAGACGCCGTCATCGCGCAGCCGGCCCTCGTCCCGCATACTGGCGAGGTTGATGAATGGGTCCGACCCGAAACAATGGCCGTACCTGGGTACGTTTTCGAGGTATATTCGATCGCCGTCGAAGCCCAGCTCCCGGATTACGCTCCGCCAGGATGACTTGTTCACGTTGTGCGGCACGATCATCGTTATTTCCTGTGGGCTCAGACCGGCCTCACTGATGGCCTGGCGAAGGACCTCGGCCACGGTCGGCGTGTAGGAGGCGAAGAAGTCCGCGAGCACGTCGGGATCCGGGCGATACAACTGTGCGTATTCGCCACGCGTCCGCACGGCGTACGACCGGATGCGCCTGCGCCCGCCACACCGACCAGGCAGGCGGCCGCCCCCTCCCCCATCAGCGTCGTGTTGGGGATCACCGAGAAGATCCGCGACGACGGTTTCTCACCGGTCACGACGAGGGCGCGCTGTCGTGTGTCGCCGGCCGCCACCAGCAGTTGTACCGCGACGTCGACGGCGGCCAGCCCGCTGGCGCAGTTCTGCTGCGTGACCGCGAACGCCTCGGCTCTGGGCAGGTCCAGCCTGCGGCAGAGCTCCTGAGCCGCGCTGATGTGCGCGGGCGCGACGTCCGGCGCCGTGTGCGCGTAGATCAGGTAGCGGATCCGATCCCGGTCGGCCGCGGAGGGGAGAAGCGCCCGCGCCGGCGTGCTCAGCAGATCGATCAGGTCGAGATCCGGGTCCATAGGCAGCCGCGCCAGACCGTGGACGCGCTGGAACAGCCTTAGCTGGTGCCGGTTGATCCCCAGCCGGTCGGCCACCTCCTCGACGGCGACCGAGCGGCGCGGGACGAAACCTTGCACCGCCTCGATGACCGGGACGGGCGCGGTGGACATGACGCGTGCCTCCAAAGGCGTCACTTGATTCGACGAGGCACACGTTAGGCCGGACCGTCTCGAAACAATATTGGGGTTTTCCCTACCATCGCACATCGGCCTGCGAGGCCGGGAGATATAGGGATTTCCCCAATAGGCCGGAAACCCATTCGATGATTACCCTCCGTACCAATTTCTCGAACGCCCGGGGAGCACAGGAGGCGGCGTGGGTGGCCTGATATTCACCGAACGCAGATACGCGGAATTCGCCGGGGAACGCGCGGTGGAAGCGCCGTTGACGCTCGGGCAGATCAACACCCTCGACTGGCTCGGCGACGACACGCGGGCCGGGATGTACCGGATGATGGAATGGGCCGTCACGGTACCGGCCGGGACCACGCTCGACGACGTGGCCGACACCCTCGCGGTCCTGGTCGAGCGCCATGAGTCGCTGCGGACCTCTTTCGTCACCGGAGACCGGCCACGCCAGTGCGTGTCGGGCTCCGGTCAGGTGCCGATCGACGTGTACGAGACCGAGGCCGCCGCCGGCTCGCCCGTCGCCCCGGAGGAGATCACCGACCTCATCGCGGGGCTGCAGAGCACGGCCGTGGACGACGTGGGGGATCCGTCGCTGCGCGCGGCCGTCGCCGTACGCGACGGCGTCATCAGGCTGGTGCTCATCGCGTGCAGCCACCTGGCGGCCGACTGCGAGAGCCTGGCCGTGGTCGTCCGGCAGTTCAACCGGCTGATCCGCCACCCGGCCGAACGCCGCGCCGGACCGCGTACGCACCAGCCCGCCGACCAGGCGGCCGTCGAGCACTCCCCCCGTGGCCGGCGCCGCGCCGAGGCGTCGCTCCGATACTGGCGGCGCCACCTGACGCGGATGCCGCAGGGGGTCTACGCGATGCCCCGGCCGGCCGACGGCGACGAACGCGAGATACGCCTCGACTACGCGGTTCCGGCCGACCCCGGCCAGGGGCGCCCCCTCGGCTGCTGGCTCGACTCGCCGGCGCTGCGACTCGCGCTGCCGCATATCGCGGCGCGTACCCAGACCACACTGCCCATGGTGCTCGCGGCCGCGTTCTGCGCGGTACTCGCCTGGCGCACCGCCAACCCCGACCTGGTTTTCGCCTCGCTGGCGAACAACCGGATCGGCACGGAGACGCACGACTACGTCGGCACCTTGGCGCAGGACAGTCTGCTCGCGGTCGACGCGGACACCACCAGCTTCGACGAGCTGACTCGGCGGGCCGGCGGTGCGACGCTCCGGGCGGCCATGCACGGGCTGTACGACGTCGGACTGCGCTGGGCGCTTCAGTCCGAGATAGGCCACCGTCGCGGCGTGATGTTCCAGCGCGACTGCGCCTGCAACATCACCATCTTCGGCGACGAGGCGCGGCCGGCCGGGCCGCCGGAAGAGGTGCAGGCGGCGCTCGCCCGGACGGCCCTCCGCTGGCACATACCCCCGTACTTCCGGGTGCTGCTCCTGCTGCGCGTCATCGACTCCGACGGTGAGCCGCTGCTCGGCCTCACCACCGGCCACGCCGATCTGGTACCCGCCGCCGAGATCGAGTCACTGCTGCTCGGGATCGACCGGCTGCTGGCCGCGGCCGCCGTCGGGGACGTCGACCTGCGCCGCATGACCGAGCTCACCGGGCTGACGCCGATCGCCCGCGGCCCGGAGTGGCAGCGGGTGGACGGCTGCTGGATCGAGCTGCCGGCGGTACAAGGGCTGGTCGACGAGGCCGTCCGGGCACCGGCCCGGGTGTTCGCCCTCCCGGACGACGACGGCCGACCCACCCTGACCGCCTACATCGCCGCGGGTGGCTCCGTTCGGACACCGCACGAGGCCCACCGCGCCTGCATGAGCCTGCTGCTGGGCCGGTACACCGCGATGACTCCCGGCCGGTACGTGATCTGCGCCGAGGCGCCCCGGGATCCGGACGATCCGGCCGCTTGGCGCCGGCAGACCGTCCTCGCCGAGGGAGACGGCCGGGAGGAGCGGCGATGAGTCGCGTAGAGCCGATCGCCGTACTCGGCCTGGCCTGCAGGCTCCCTCAGGCGCCCGACCCGGACGGCTTCTGGCGGCTGCTGAGGACGGGCACGGACGCGATCACGGATCCGCCTCCGGGCGGCCGGAGGTCGCCCCGGGACACCGGCGAGGCGGATTCCTCGACCGGATCGACGATTTCGACGCCGAGTTCTTCGGGATCTCACCGCTCGAGGCCGCCGCCATGGACCCCCAGCAGCGGCTCATGCTGGAGCTCGCCTGGGAGGCCCTGGAGAACGCCCGAATAGCGCCGACCTCGATCCAGGACCGGCCGATCGGCGTGTTCGTCGGCACGATGTCCGGCGACTACGGCACGGTGCTCCACCGCAACGGACCGTCCGGAATCACCCAGCACACCCTGACCGGCTCCAGCCGCGGCGTCATCGCCAACCGGATCTCCTACCACCTCGGCCTGCGCGGCCCGAGCTTCGCCGTGGACAGCGGCCAGTCCTCGTCGCTGCTGGCCGTGCACCTCGCCTGCGAAAGCCTGCGCGGCGGGGAGTCGGAGCTGGCCATCGTGGGCGGGGTCAACCTGAACATCGTGCCCGAGAGCACCGTCAGCGCGGACCGGTTCGGCGGGTTGTCCCCCGACGGACGTTGCTTCACCTTCGACGCCCGCGCCAACGGATACGTCCGCGGCGAAGGCGCCGCCGCCGTCGTTCTCAAGCCGCTGAGCCGCGCTCAGGCCGACAGGGACCGGATCCACTGTGTGATCCTGGGCAGCGCCGTGAACAGCGACGGCAGCACAGGCACGCTCACCGTCCCGAACCTCGAGGCGCAGGAACGGGTGATCGAGCTGGCGACGCGCCGGGCGGGCGTCGGCCCCGACGAGATCCAGTACGTCGAACTGCACGGCACCGGCACGCGAGTCGGCGATCCGATCGAGGCGTCCTCGCTCGGCGCGGCCCTGGGGACGAGGCGGCCGGACGGCGACCGGCTGGCCGTCGGCTCCGCCAAGACCAACGTGGGACACCTGGAGGGCGCGGCGGGCATCGTGGGGTTGCTCAAGGTGGCCCTCAGCCTCGCGCATCGGGAGCTCCCGCCGAGCCTGAACTTCGTCACACCGAACCCGCGGATCCCGCTGGAGCGGCTGGGCCTGCGGGTCCAGACCGAACTCTCGCCGTGGCCGAAGCCCGACCGGCCGCTGGTGGCGGGCGTTTCCGCGTTCGGCATGGGCGGTACGAACTGTCACGTCGTACTGGGAGAGCCTCCGGCGCGACGCCCGGCGGTACGCGCGGCCGGCGGTGACCTGCTCCTCCCGTGGGCGCTGTCCGCGAAGACCGAGCAGGCCCTGCGGGCCCAGGCCGAACGCCTCCGCGAGTTCATCGAGGCGGACCCACGACTCCTGCCGGCGGACGTGGGGCGCTCGCTGGCCGTGACGCGGGCCTCCCTGCGGGAGCGCGCCGTCATCCTGGCCACCGATCGCGCGGAGTTCCTGACCTGCCTGTCGGCGGTGGCACGGGGCATTCCCGTCGACAACGTCGTACGAGGTGGGACCGACGACGGCGGCAAGGTGGTCCTGGTGTTCCCCGGGACGCGGCCCGGCGACGCTCTCGTCCACCTCACCGCCACGGCCGGCCTGCTGGACTCGGCCACGGGCCCCGGACGGGTGTTCCGCCGCCGGCTGGACGCGTGCGCCGAGGCGCTCGCGCGGCTCACCGGCTGGTCACCGCTCGACGTACTTCGGAGCACACCCGGATCACCCGACTTTGCGAGGCCGGAGGTCGCCCGGCCCACGGCGTGGGCCGTCGCGGTGGCGTTCGCCGCGACACTGCGATCATTCGGCGTACGGCCCGACGCGGTCGTCGGCCACCTCGACGGAGAGGTCGCGGCCGCCTGCGTGTCCGGTCTGCTGAGCATCACCGAGGCCGCCGAGCTGATCGTCCGCCGCGCCGGCACGGACGCCGGGCGAACCGACACGGACGGCGGGCGGGGCGGCGCGGGCGTCGAGCCCGGCAGCGCGGGCGATGGGCGAGCCGACGGGGGCCTCGGGCGGGCCGAGACGCCTGCCTCGACCGTGCCGGGTGCCGGGGAGATCCCCTGTTATTCGACGCGTACGGAGGACCGGCTCGACCGAGCCGCCGTCCATGCGGCGCCCGGAGACGCCTCCGACCGGCTCAGCCCTCTCCTCGACGCTCTGATCCGCGACGGGCACCGGGTCTTCATCGAGGCCGCGGCGGAACCGGTGCTGAGCGGCGCGATACGCGCCGCGCTGGACGCGACCGACCTGGACGGCGAGGCGAGCGGCGGCACGGCCGTCGCCGCCGGACCCGATCGCTCCGGCGTGCTGCGCTCGATCGCCCTGGCCCACGTCCACGGGGCCGACGTCGACTGGTCCGCCGTCTTCGAGGCGGAGGCGGCTCTGGTCGATCTGCCGACCTACGCCTTCCAGCGCACGCCGCACTGGATCACACCGGCCGTCAACGGGCCAGCCGTCACCGAGGCGGCCGTCGCCGGGCCGGCCGAGCCGGGCCCCTCCCCCGCTACGGTCACGACGTCGGCGCGGGCGGACGGCGCGGGCACGTGGCGAGGCATGATGGCCGGGCTGCCGGAGGGTGAACGGCGCAGGGCGGCGATCGCGCTGGTACGCGCGCAGGTGGCCGGCGTTCTCGGCCACGCGACGCCGGAGGCCGTCGGCGCGCGGCAGGCCTTCGGCGACCTCGGCTTCGACTCCGTCGCCGGCGTCGAGCTGAGCCACCGCCTGAACGCCGCGACCGGGTTGCGCCTGCCGGACACGCTGGTCTTCGACCATCCGACGCCGACCGCACTCGCCGATCACCTGGTCCGGGAGGCGCTCGGCACCGCGGCCGATCCAGTGGCGGCGGCCACCGCGGGGATGGGCGGTGAGCCGATCGCCGTGGTGGCGATGGCCTGCCGGTTCCCCGGCGGCGTACGTTCGCCGGAGGATCTGTGGCGGCTGGTGGACTCCGGCGTCTGTGCGGTGTCGGACGTACCCGCCGACCGTGGCTGGCAGGTGCCCGCCATCGGCGGATTCCTGGCGGACGCGGCCGGCTTCGACGCCGGCTTCTTCGGGATCTCGCAGCGCGAGGCGCTGGCCATGGATCCGCAGCAACGGCTGATGCTCGAGGTCGCCTGGGAAGCCCTGGAACGCGCCGGGATTCCCGCCGGAGCGCTCGCGGGCGGCGACACGGGCGTCTACGTCGGTGCCATGCCACAGGAGTACGGCCCGCGCGCGCATGAGGGGCCCGACGAGCTCAAGGGCTACCTCATGACGGGTGGCACCGGCAGCGTCATCTCCGGCCGGATCGCCTACACCCTCGGCCTCGGCGGTCCCGCGGTGACCGTCGACACGGCCTGCTCGTCGTCACTGGTCGCCGTGCACATGGCCTGCCAGGCGCTACGCCTCCGCGAATGCGGCCTGGCACTGGCCGGCGGCGTGACCGTGATGACCTCTCCCGCGATGTACACGGAGTTCGGACGGCAACGCGGGCTGGCCGCCGACGGCCGGTGCAAACCGTTCGCCGCCGCCGCGGACGGCACGAGCTGGGCCGAGGGCGCGGGGCTGCTGGTGCTCGAACGGCTGTCCGACGCCCGGCAGAACGGCCATCCCGTCCTGGCGGTGATCCGCGGCAGCGCCGTCAACCAGGACGGTGCCAGCAACGGGCTGACCGCGCCCAGCGGTCCCGCCCAGCGGCGGGTGATCCGTGCGGCCCTGGCCGCCGCCGGGCTCGGACCCGCGGACGTGGACGCCGTCGAGGCGCATGGCACCGGCACCTCGCTCGGCGATCCGATCGAGGCCGAGGCCCTGCTGGCCACCTACGGCCGGGACCGGCGGGCCGACCGGCCGCTGCTGCTCGGCTCGGTGAAGTCCAACATCGGGCATTCCCAAGCCGCCGCCGGTGCCGCCGGCGTCATCAAGATGATCACGGCCATGCGCGAGGGGGTCCTGCCCGAGACACTGCACGTCGACCGCCCCAACCCACGTGTGGACTGGTCCTCGGGCGCCGTCCGGATCCTGACCGAGGCGACCGGTTGGCCGGACACCGGCCGCCCCCGCCGCGCGGCGGTCTCGTCCTTCGGCATCAGCGGCACCAACGCGCATCTCATCCTCGAGCAGGCCCCGGCCACCGCGCCGCCACAGAGCGCCCCCGCTGACGGCGGTTCGCCCGCGGCCTGGCTGGTCTCGGCCAAGACGGAGGCGGCCCTCCGGGCGCAGGCGCAGCAGCTGAGGGACTATGTGGCCGCCCGCCCCGGCCTCGACACGAACGCCGTCGCAGCCGCCCTCGCGACGGGCCGTACCGTGTTCGAGCACCGCGCGGTGATCACGGCTTCCGGCCGATCGGGCCTTCTCTCCGGCCTCGGCGCGCTCGCCGCCGGTGAATCCGCTCCCGGCGTGCTCCGCGCCGCCGGCCCGGGCGGCAAGACCGCCTTCCTGTTCGCGGGGCAGGGCAGCCAGCGGCCCGGCATGGGCCGTGAGCTGTACGAGGCGTCCGAAGTCTTCGCGGCCGCGCTCGACGAGGCCTGCGCGCACCTCGACGCGTACCTGGACCGGCCGCTGCGCGACGTCATGTGGGCACCCGCCGGATCACCCGACGCGGAACTGCTCGGCCGGACCCGCTACACCCAGCCCGCGCTGTTCGCCCTGGAGACCGCGTTGTACGCGATGGTCCGGGAACGTGACATCACGCCGGACTATCTCATCGGCCACTCGATCGGCGAGCTCACCGCCGCTCATGTCGCGGGCGTGCTGTCGATGGCCGACGCCGCGGTGCTGGTGACCGCACGGGGGCAGCTGATGCAGGAGCTGCCGCAGGGCGGCGCGATGGTGTCGATCCGTGCCGCCGAGGACGCCGTACGCTCGCTGCTCACCGGTCATGAGAAGGACGTCGACCTGGCGGCCGTCAACGGCCCGGCCTCCGTCGTCATCTCCGGCGACACCGACGCCGTGCTCGCCCTCGCGCGGCGCTGCGCGGAACTGGGCTGGGCGACCCGGCGGCTGCAGGTCAGCCACGCCTTTCACTCACCGCACATGGACGGCATGCTCGACGGCCTCCTCAAGGTCGCCGGCGCCCTGACCTTCCGGCCGCCCACCATCCCCGTCATCTCCAATCTCACCGGCCGGATCGCCACCCCGGAGGAACTGTGCTCGCCCGCGTACTGGGCGCGGCACGCGCGCGAGGCGGTGCGTTTCCTCGACGGCGTCCGCCGGCTCGCCGAACAAGGCGTCACCTCGTACCTGGAGCTGAGCCCCGACGCCGTGCTCGCCCCGCTCGCACGGACGACCCTCGCGGGCCTGTCGTCCGCGCCCGACCCGGTGCCCAAGCCTGGTCCGTCACCCGCGCCCGGCCCGGTGCCGGAGGCCATGCCGATCCTGCAGCGCGGGCGTCCGGAGGTCGAGACCGTCGACCGGGCCGTCGGCTGGGCCCAGGCCCGCAGCGCCGACGTGACCCGGCACCCGCGCCGCGCCGAGCGGTCGGTCGCCTGCGCCGATCTGCCCACCTATCCCTTCCAGCGGCGGCGGTACTGGCTGACCGCCGCGTCCGAGTCACGACCGTCCCCGGAGGTTCCCGCCGAAGCGCGTTTCTGGGACGCGGTGCGCAGCGGCGACACCGGTGCCGTCGCCGACACGCTCGGAGTCACCAGCGCCGACGAATCGCTGCGCGCCGTCGTCCCGATCCTGTCGGACTGGCATCGGCGGCACCGCGAACGGGCGGCCACCGACGGACGGCGGTACCGCGTCACCTGGCGGCCGATCCCCACAGCGGTGGCTCCCGCTCCCCACGGCACCTGGCTCATGGTGGTTCCGGCCGGGTACACCGACCACGAATGGGTGGCCGCGTGCGCGGACGCCCTCGCCGACGGCGGCGCCGACGTCCGCAGGATCGTCGACGTCGACGGCGACATCGACCGAGGGACGCTGACGTCGCGGCTGCGCGCCGAACTCGGCGACGGCGCAGCGAGGCCGGGCGGCGTGCTGTCCCTGCTGGCGTTCGACGACCGCCCGCACCCGCGTCACCCGGAGATCTCGCGTGGCCTGTCCGCGACGCTGACGCTGGTGCAGGCCCTCGGCGACGCCACGCTCGACGTACCCCTGTGGATGCTGACACGCGGCGCGGTCGGCACCGGCCCCATGGATCCCCTCAAAGCCCCGGCGCAGGCGCAGATATGGGCACTCGGCCGATCTCTCGCCCTGGAACGCCCGCGGTCGTGGGGCGGCCTGATCGACCTCCCCGCCGACACCCGATCCGCGCACCTGCTGCGCACGGCCCTGAGCGGGCCCGGTCAGGAAGAGGAGATCGCGATCCGCTCCGCCGGGCTGTTCGGACGCCGGCTGGTCGCGGCGCCGCAGCCGGCCTCCGCCCGCGAACCCTGGCGTCCCGGCGGGACCGCCCTGGTCACCGGTGGCACCGGCGGTCTGGGCGCGCACGTCGCCCGTTGGCTGGTCGCCGGCGGTGCCGAACACCTGGTACTCGTCAGCCGCCGGGGAAGGGCCGCGCCCGGTGCCGCGGCCCTCGAAGCGGAGCTCACCGCGCGCGGCGCCGCCGTCACCATCGCCTCCTGCGACGTGGCCGATCGCGCGGCGCTGGCCGGCCTCATCACCACCGTGACCGCCGAACACGGCCCCATCCGGTCGGTGTTCCACACGGCGGGAGTCGGGCGGCGCGTACCGATCGACGAGCTCACCGCGAGTGAGCTGGCAGCGGCCTGCTCGAAGGCGGCCGGCGCCGCCAACCTGGACGACCTGCTCGGCGAGACCACGCTGGACGCGTTCGTGCTGTTCTCCTCGATCGCCGGCACCGGCCTGTGGTCCACCACCGGCCAGGCCGCGTACGCGACCACCAATGCCTTCCTCGACGCCCTGGCCGAGCGACGCCGCGCGCGCGGCCGCGCCGCGACCTCGATCGCCTGGGGTCTGTGGGCCGGCCCGGGGATGGGAGCGGATCCCGCGTTCGCCCGCCACCTGGGTCGGCACGGCGTCGAGGCGATGCCGCCCGAGCAGGCGCTCGCCGCGCTGCAAGCCGCGCTGGACGACGACGACGCTTGCGTGACCGTCGCCGACATCGCCTGGGAGCGGTTCATACCCCCGTTCACCGCGGCCCGCCCCCGTCCGCTGCTGAGCGACCTGACGGCGGCACAGGACGTACTGAGTCCGCCGGCGAACACGCCCGGCCGGGGACTACGGCAGGAGCTCGCGCCCCTTCCCGCCGCCAAGCGGCGGTCCCGCATTCTGCAGGTGGTGCTGAGCCACACGGCGGCGATCGTCGGCGGCTCCGCCGAGACGGTCGACCCGCGACGGCCGTTCCGCGATCTCGGCTTCGACTCCCTGATGACCGTCGAGTTGCCGGAACGGCTCACCGCCGCCACGGGCCTGGCGCTTCCCGCCACGCTCGCGTACGACCATCCGACGCCGGCCGCGGTCACCGACCACCTGTACGCCGAGCTCACCGGCGAGCGCTCGCACCTCGTGGGTCCGGCCGGCGCGGCGCCCGTACCCGAAGACCCTGTCGCCATCGTCGCGATGGCCTGCCGGTATCCGGGCGGTGTGCACTCCCCCGAAGATCTGTGGGACCTGCTGATGGCAGGCACCGACGCGGTGTCGGAGTTCCCCGCCGACCGGGGCTGGGATCTGGACGGGCTGTACGATCCGGCCGGCGAGCGGCCGGGCACGTCGTACACGAACCTCGGCGGCTTCCTGCACGACGCCGGGGAGTTCGATCCCGCCTTCTTCGACATCAGCCCGCGTGAGGCCCTGGGGATGGACCCGCAGCAGCGGCTGTTGCTCACGCTCGCGTGGGAGGTCATGGAACGCGCCGGGATCGACCCCGCCGCCCTGCGGGAGAGCGACACCGGTGTCTTCGTTGGAATGTCGCCGCACCAGTACGGCGGCGATGGCGCGCACGTTACCGAGGACGTGGCCGGCCATCTGCTGACCGGCACCGCGGCGAGCGTGAGCTCCGGCCGCATCGCGTACGGCTTCGGCCTTCGGGGACCGGCCCTGACGGTGGACACCGCCTGTTCGTCGTCCCTGGTCGCCGTGCACCTCGCCTGCCAGGCGCTCCGCTCCGGCGAGTGCGGGATGGCACTGGCCGGTGCCGCCACGGTAATGGCCGCCCCGATCGTGTTCACCGAGTTCAGCAGGCAACGCGGGCTGGCTCCCGACGGGAGGTGCAAGCCGTTCGCGGCGGCCGCCGACGGGACGGCGTGGGGCGAGGGGGCCGCGGTACTCCTCCTCGAACGGCTGTCCGACGCGACCCGCAACGGCCACCAGGTCCTCGGCCTCATCCGCGGCAGCGCCGTCAACCAGGACGGCGCGAGCAACGGGCTGACCGCGCCCAACGGGCAGGCGCAGGAACAGGTCATCGGCCAGGCACTCGCCGCGGCGGGGCTCGGCCCGGCGGACGTGGACGTCGTGGAGGCGCACGGCACGGGCACCACGCTCGGCGACCCCATCGAGGCCAGGGCGCTGCTCGCCGCCTATGGCCAGGACCGGGACGCGGGGCTGCCGCTGTTGCTGGGATCGATCAAGTCCAACATCGGGCACACCCAGGCGGCGGCCGGAATGGCCGGCGTCATCAAACTGATCATGGCGATGCGACACGGCGTGCTGCCGAAGACCCTGCATGTCGACCGGCCCACCCCGCACGTCGACTGGTCCTCGGGGACGGTTCGCCTGGTGACCGAGCCGACCGCCTGGCCCGGTGCGGGCCGGCCGCGACGCGGCGGAGTCTCGTCGTTCGGCATCAGCGGCACCAACGCCCACGTCATCATCGAGCAGGCCCCGCCGAAAGAGGACGGCTCCGTGGCAGCGGGACGCGTGCCGGAGCCGGAGACACCGGCGCCGGTGCCGTGGCTCATCTCGGCACGGACGGAGACGGCGTTGCGGGCACAGGCCGGCCTTCGCGACTTCGCCCGGCGTCACCCGGAACTCTCCCTCGACGACATCGCGCACGCGCTCGCCACGAGCCGGCACGCGTTCGAGCATCGAGCCGCCGTCGCCGGCCGGACCCATGCGGAACGCGTCGAGGCGCTCGACCGTTTCGTTCGCGACGAGGGGCCTTCCGGCGTCGTCCACGGCGTCGCGAAGGCGGCATCCACGGCGTTCCTCTACCCCGGGGAGAGCGTTCGGCGAACCGAACTCGAGCTGTACGAGGCGTTTCCCGTGTTCGCCACGGAGTTCGACGCCGTCTGCGCCGCGCTGGACGTCCATCTCGACGGTCCACTGCGCGACGTGCTCCGCACCGCCCCGGAGGGCCTCCGCTCCGCCCACGCGTACGCGGCACGTTTCGCGGTCGACGTCGCACTCACCCGGCTGCTCGAGCACGTCGGGCCGACCCCCGAGTGCGTCCTCGGGATCGGGGGCGGAAAGCCGGCCGCCGCGTACGTCGCCGGTGCCCTGTCCCTTCCGCACGCCGCGGCTCTGACCACCGCCTTGGGGCGGCTCACGCGAGGGCGCGATGACGCGGCTGCACTCCGCGAGTTCCGCGCGATCGTCGGGCGCACCCGATTCGGCGAGCCTGCCATCCCGATCGTCTCCGGCTCCACCGGCCGGCTCGTGACAGCGGAGGATCTGCGCGTCCCCGAGTACTGGACTCGCAGGGAGAAGCCCTGGAGCGGCGCCCGGCCGCTCGACGGCCGCGTCATGGTGCTCGGTCCCACCCCGCTCACCGAGCCAGCCACACCGTACGACCCGGGCACGCTGATTCCGGTGGTGCGGCCCGGCCACGGCGCACGGCAGGGCCTGACCGTCGCGCTGGCCGAGGCGTACTGTCAGGGCCAGGCCGTCACGTGGCGGAACGCCCTCCCCACCGAGCGGGGCACGCCCGTCGACCTTCCCACGTACGCCTTCGACCGCCGACGGTTCTGGCTGCCGCCCTCCGGCCGAGGCCGGGCCGCCGCCGCCCCGCACGCCGCGGACCGCCATCCCCTGGTCGATCAGGCGATCGAACTCGACGACGGCGGCGTGCTGTTCACCGGTGGCTTCTCGGCGCGTACGCAGCCGTGGCTCGCCGACCATTCGGTGCACGGTCACGTCGTCGTACCGGGTGTGACGTTCCTGGAACTCGCCGCGTGGGCGGCCCGGCAGACCGGTTGCGCCGAGGTCGTCGAGCTGACCCACAAGGCCCCTCTGATCGTGCCGCCGGAAGGCAGAGTCGAACTTCAGCTGCGGGCCGGACCCGCCGGCCCGGCCGGGCGACGGGAGTTCTCGCTGCGGTGCAGGGACGAGGCCGGATCCCATGGGCGCCCCTGGTCGCAGCTGGCCGTCGGCGTCCTCGGGCCGGCCACGTCCCCGCAGGCGGAGTCCGCGAAGACGGGCCCGCCCACGGCTCCCGACGGCGCGATCCCGATCGAGGTCGGGGACTTCTACGGGCGGTCCAACGCCCATGGCCGGTACGGCTGGGGTCCGGCGTTCCAGAGTCTTCGTGCCGCCTTCCGGCACGGCGACGATCTCTACGCCGAGCTTCGGCTGCCTGCGGACCGGCGTCTTCATCCCGGCCTGTTCGACCTGCATCCGGCCCTTCTGGACGCGACGATGCACGCGCTCGGCCTGGACGGCGTACCCGAGCAGATCACCGGTCTGCTCACCGATCACGGAGACGGCACCGCGCGGCCGCGCATCCCGTTCATCTGGAACGGGGTCACCGTCTCCGGACACGGCGCGCGCGAGCTCCTGGTGCGGATCTCGCCGGCCGGCCCGGGAGCGATATCGATCACGGCGTGGGACGAGACCGGACGGCCGGCGGTCAGCATCGAGTCGCTGGTCATGCGACCCGTCTCACCGAATCGGCTGGGGCGCTCGTCCGGCCGCCGCGGGGCGCTGTACCGCGTCGCCTGGCACGTCCTCGAGCCGCCGCATGAGGACCCGCGATCCGTTGTCACGGTGCCCTGCGCCGAACGGCCCGATGTGCACGCGGCGGACGTGGAGCCGCCGGCCGCCGTGGTCGTACGGCTGCCGCCGGTCGACCTCGCGCCCGCCGCCGCCCGTCGCGCGGCCCGCCGTACGCTGGAGCTCGCCCAGCAGTGGCTCTCCGACGACGCTGTCGCCGGCGTCCGGTTGGTCCTCGTCACGCAGCACGCGGTGGCCGCGCTACCCACCGACCCGATCGAGGACCTCGCCAACGCCGCGTCATGGGGCCTGATCCGCTCGGCTCAGGCGGAGAACCCAGGCCGGTTCACCCTCATCGACGTCGACCGGACACCCGCGTCCCAGGACGCGATCCCGGCGGCGGTGGCCACCGGCGCGCCACAGATCGTCATACGCGACGGCACCCTCCATCGGCCGGAGCCGGTGCAGGTTCCCCTCGTCACGGGCCGAACCGGTCGGCGTATCGATCCCGACGGGACCGTGCTCGTCACCGGCGGAACCGGCGGCCTCGGCGCGATGCTCGCCCGGCACCTCGTCACCGAGCACGGCGTCCGCCACCTGATCCTGGCGAGTCGCCGGGGCGATGCCGCGGAGGGTACCCGCCGTCTCATCGCCGAGCTGACCGGGCACGGGGCCGAGGCCAGGGCCATCGCCTGCGACGTCGCCGACCGTGTCGCGGTGGAGGCGCTACTCGCCGCGGTCCCGGCGGAGCACCCGCTCACCGCGGTCGTCCACGCGGCCGGCGTGCTCGACGACGCCGTGGTCACCGCCCTTTCCGCGGAACAGGTCGACGACGTCATACGGCCGAAGGCCGACGGCGCGTGGCACCTCCACGAACTCACCCGTGGACTCGAACTGGACGTCTTCGTGCTGTTCTCCTCCGTGGCGGGCGTGCTCGGCACCGCGGGCCAGGCGAACTACGCGGCGGCCAACGCCTTCCTCGACGCCCTCGCCGGCCACCGCCACTCGCTCGGACTACCCGCGATGTCGCTCGCCTGGGGGCTGTGGGATTCGGAGGGCATGGGCGGCCACCTCGGCCGTGCCGACCTCGACCGGATCCAGCGCGTTGGAATCACGCCGCTCTCGGTCGAGGACGGATTGGGGCTGTTCGACGACGCCCTCGCGGTGGCGGAGCCACTGCTCATGCCGGTCGATCTGGACCGCACGGCGACGCGTACCGGAACGGTGACCGCGCCCGCGCTCCTACCGTCCGGCCTCTCGCCGGGCGAGCGCGACGCGCTCCTGCTCGACCTGGTCGTCGGGCACGTCGCCGCGGTCAGCGGTCATTCCGCCGACTCGATCGAGCCGGACGCCACCTTGTTCGAACTCGGTCTGGACTCGCTCATGATCGTGGAGCTGCGCAACCGCCTCGCGGCCGCCGGCGGACTGGCCCTGCCGGCGAACGTCGCCTTCGACCATCCGACGCCCGCGGCTCTCGTCGATCACCTACGGGACAGGTTGGCCGGGGGCCGCGAACCGGCGGACGCCTGACGTCAGGAGGGAGGGTCGTCCGCGTACACGTCGGTTCCGCGGAACCAGCCACGTTCCGCCGCTCGCGCCCCGGCCTGGAACCGGCTGCGGGCGCCCAGGCGGTTCATCAGGTCGGCCGTGATCCGGCGACACGTCCTGGTGGAGATCCCGAGCTTGCGCGCGACCACCTCGTCGGTGTGCCCCTGGTACAGGAACCTCAGCAACTCGCGCTCCTGGTCGGTGAGGCCATGGTGGTCGCGTGTCCGGGGCGCGCCGAAATCCCGGCCGCGTTCCCAGGTCAGGTCGAACAGCGTGCACATCGCCGCGACCATGCCCTTGCCGCGGACCAGCACCGCGCCCAGCGCGGTGTGCTCAGGATCGACCGGGAGCATCGCCACCTCGCGGTCCACAATGATCATCCGGATCGGCAGCACGGGAACGGTGCGCACCTGACCGCCGAGCCACATGAGCCATCGAGCGTAGCCCGACGTGGCCGGATCCCGATCGATGGTGTCGAGGTAAAGGGTACGTACGTCGACCCCGCGTTCCAGCATCTGCTCGTCCAGCGGCCGACTCGCCGCCATATTCTCGGCGGACTGCGCGCCGTTCGGCATCAGGGACAGGAATTCATAGCGGGCATTGCGCGCCAACTGCACCAGTCGCTCACGGATCTCGTCGATGCCCGCGAGGCGCTCGAGGACGTCTCCGGACGCATGACGCGTGATCGCGTACTCCGCCGCCAGCACGGCGATGGCCGCCCGGTTCTCCGCGAGCTGGTTCTGCCGCCGGACCAGTTCGGCCTCTTGGTGCCGGATGAGGGCTTCCAGGGCGATGTCCGGACTCACCGGATACAACGCGCTCGGATTCTCCCAAGACGGCCGGAGCAGCGAGAGCCGTTGCAAGCGGTCCAGCGCGGTCTGGACGTCTTTCTCGCCCAGCTCCAGCCGCAGCGCCAAATCGGCGACGGTGCTGTCGGGATTCGCCAGAATCGTCAAGTACACCGACTCGCTGGTCGCGTCCAGGCCGAAACCCTGCAGCACTCCATTCGGCGAGGTCTGCGAATCCACGTGCCACCTACCTCGTACGCCGACGGCAGATTGCGATACCTCGTCACATGACAGTTCACCCGGCATAGAACGCCCCGATAGCCCTGCCAGGCACCGTCATATTAAGGTCCAGCCCGCCAACTCGTCTCTAGGCATCGGCTGCCATCTGGTTCGGCGACCGAACGACGTCAGCGACCGTAGTGGCTTGATCCAACAGGAAGTCGCCATACGCTTACTTAGCGTTGAAGTGGGTCGAGCGGCGTCATTTCCCGAAGTGGGTGATGGCTGACAGCATCCTGCCAGGGCATGTGCTGCCACTCAAAAGCGGCTGACAAAACCACAACGACCTGGGAAGCATGGTGGGAGCGCTCCCACACAGCCATCCGCATACCTGCCGATCCTTTTACGCCCGCGCCCGAAAATGGATTTATGTGAGGCCCTGGGGTGAGAGATATGAGTGCCCTGCCGCAGCGACATGAGACCATGCCGGCCACTGTGGCCCCGGCTCGGCATCGGCCGATCGGGCCGCTTATCGGGCGAGAGTCGCAACGCGGGGAGATCGAAGCCGACATTGCCGGTGTATCGCAAGGCCGCCCGGCCTTCATAGAAGTCAGCGGAGATCCTGGAATAGGCAAGACGGCACTGCTCGCCGAGATAGTGCGCATCGCACAGGCGGCGGGAATCGCTACATTCACCGGCCGGCCGCAGCCGGTCACCGCCGATCTGTCGTTCGGAGCGATCGTCGACGCCCTGGACGGTCAGCTCGCCGTCGCCGGGAGTGAACAGCTCGAGAGGTTACCGGCGGCTCAGCGAGACGTGCTGGCGGTCGTCTTTCCATCCCTCGCCGGCGCCTCCGCGCCGCCGGACGTCGCAAGGCCCTACCACCTGGGCCATGCCGTGCGCAGCCTCTTGGAGGCTCTCGCCTCGTCCCGGCCGATCGCCCTGGTCCTCGACGATCTGCATCACGCCGACGCGGGCACCATCGACGTGGTGCACCAGTTGATGTTCACGCCGCCGCGCGCCCCGGTCCTCCTGGCCTTCGCGCACCGGCACCGGCAGGCGTCCCCACGACTGCGCGCCGCCATGGACACGGCGCAGGGGGTCACCCGCCTGCACCTGGAGCCTCTGGCCGAACATCACGCCGACGCTCTGATCGATGAGGACATACCCGCGGAGCGGCGCAGAGAGCTGTATCGCGCGAGCGGGGGGAATCCGGGTTACCTCGAGGCCCTTCTGCTGGACGACGGCCCGCCCTGCATCGACGAGGCCGACATCGCCCCGGTGCCGCCGCGGTTCGCCTCGGTCGTGACCGCCGAGGTCGCCCGCCTGTCGGCCATGGCGAGGATGGTCGTCGCCGCGTGTTCGGTGCTCGGCGATCCGCTCACCGTACCGATGGTGGCCGCGGTCGCCGAGCTCGACGAGCAGGACGCCTATCCGGCCATCGACGAGATCGCCTCCCACGACCTCATCCGCCTCGTGGCGGGGACCGGGCGGTTCGGCTTCCGGCACGCCCTGGTCCGCCGCGCCGTCTACCACGACGTGAGCCCCGGCTGGCGGCTCGGCGCCCATGCACGGGCCGCCCAGACGCTGACCGGCGGCCGGGTGTCCGCCGTCGAGACGGCACCGCACCTCACGCGAGTCGCCACACCGCGCGACCGGACCGCGGTCGCGCTGCTCGCCGCCGCCGCGAACGAGGTCGAGGCCGCGTGCCCGCAACAGGCGGCCCAGTGGCGGCGGGCGGCGCTCGAACTGCTCCCCGACGAGGTGAACGAGCGCCGGCGACCGCGTCGGCCTGCTGCTCGCACTCGGCAGGGCCTGCGAATCGGCCGGGCGGCTGGAACAGGCGTGTGACGCCCTGGCCGAGGCCCTGCGGCTGATCCCTCCCGGTACCCCCGGTCGACGCACCGCGGCTGTCGCCGACCACGCCCGCATCCTGCACGGCCTGGGCCGATCCGGCGAGGCACGCGCCTTGATACGCGCCGAGTCGGCGCACGCCCAGGACGAGGCCGATCGCGCGGTCCTGGCGTTCGAACGGGCATGGCTTGAAACCGCGAGCGGGGACCCCGCCGCGGCGAGCGCCGACGCCGCACAGGCCTGCCGCATCGCCGATCGGCTCGGCCTGCGCCTACTCGGCTGCGCAGCGCGCGGGACGCTCGCCGTTTCGGCGATCCTCACCGCCGCGCCGTCCGCGGGAGGACTCGGCGAGCTCCCCCGGGCCGCCGCGTCCCTCGGCGCCCTTTCCGACGATGAGCTGACGGTACGTCCGGACGCGCCGCTCTGGATCGGCTGGGCCGAGCTTCTTCTCGAGCGCCCGCACGACGCGATACGGCATCTTGATCGTGCCGTGGCCGTCAGCCGGTCGGCAGGCCGGCGTGCCATCGAATGTCACGCGTTGGTGGCGCGCGTCGCGGCGCTGTGCGCCGGCGATCGGCTCACGGTGGCCGAAGAGAGCGCCGACGAGGCCGCGCAGGCGGCCTGGCTGTCCGGTAGCGCCGAGCTTCGCTCGCACGCGCTGGCGGCGCGCTGCCTCGTCGCGGCCCGCAGGGGCGACCTCGACGCCCTGCGACGCCGCCTGGCAGCGTCCAGGACGCCCGTGATCCGCGGCTGGTCCGGAGCACTCGCCGCCGAGATGATCGCGGAGGCCAGGCTGGCCGCAGGCGACCCTGACGGGTGCCGAGGCCTGCTCGAGGGTGATGCCAAACCCGCGGGCGGCTCGTGGTCCGGGGTCCGGCGGTACGAACTGCTCGCCCGGGCGGCGCTCGACGCCGGACAGCCTGAGGTCGCCGACGGCTGGGTCGCCATGGCCGAGGCGTTCGCCGGCCGGTTCGAGTCCACCGCACTGGCCGCCACCGCCCTGCTCGCCCGGGCACAGGTGCTGGTCGCCGCCGATCCGGCGGCCGGGGCGAAGGCCGCACTCGACGCCGCTGAGGCGCTGGACGCCGCCGGGCTGACGTGGGACGCGATACGGGCCAGGTGTGTCGCGGCGAAGACGTCATCCGGCACGTCGAAGCGGGCCGCCCCGGCGGACGTGACCACGTTGAGGGCAGAACACGCCGATTCAAAATCGCGACGACCGTCCCGCCCGCCCATCGACCGGTCGGGCACCACCTCTCTCACCGAGCGCGAACGGCAGGTCGCCCGGCTGGTCGGCGAAGGGCTGAAGAACCGGGAGATCGCCGACCGGCTTTACGTGGCGGAGAAAACCGTGGAAATGCACTTGTCGCGAATATTCGCCAAACTCGGCGTATCCAACCGTGTCGGAGTCGCCCGTACGCTCTACGCAACACCCATAGAACCACGTTGATCGCACTGCACAGAGAGGAATTTCCAAATGGACAGCCATTTCCTCAGCCCATCGGCCATGGCGAGAACAGCACCTTTTCCGTGCACGCGCCCTCACATCGGCGGGGGTGCCGGATGGGACGTCTGATCTAGAACTGTGCCCGCATGCTCCCTCCGGGAGCCTGATGCGAACGACCGGTCCGCCAGGATCCTCACCGAAACCGCGTCAAGCGCAGACCTACCTAAGAGGAAGCGGATTCCCCGACCTGGCACTACGCCCCTGCCGGACCAGCCGACAGCGCGGGATCGATCGATGTCACGTGCCCGTTCACCACGGTCGCCACCGGGACGATGTGTGAGGCGGGCGCCCGTTCGTCGCCGGCGGCGTCACGGTAGACGCGCTCCGGAGGGGTGGAGCGCGTCAGGCGGAACACCGTCGCGTGCCGTACGGTGCCATCGCCGTCGATCCAGGGCTCGGGGGTCCGCAGGACGCGACGCGGCCGCTCCGTCACCGCCGCGATCACAGACTCGATCGGCAGGCCGCAGCTCAGCAGTTTGGTCATGGTCGTGGGAAGGTCGTACACGGGCCCGCGGATATTGCGTACGTGGACGTCGGTGCTGATGGTGTGGGGCGGGAAGCCGGCCGCGATCGCCCGGCTCGCGACGGCGAAGCTGAAGCTCGCGGCCCCATGACCGACGTCGAGCAGCACTCCCCGGTCCAGCGCGCTCGCCAACGCCGGCTCGGGTCGGCCGTCCGGCCGCCAGGGGTTGCCGGTCTTGTCGTGGTAGCAGTGGGTGATCGTGTCGCCGTCGTCGAGCAGGTCGAGCACGTCCTCGATCAACGGTGGCGGCTCTCCGATGTGGACGAGCAGCGGGAGCCCGGCCTCCCGGGCGACCAGCCGGCCGAGCTGCAGGGGCTGCAGTCCCATCGCTCCGACGATCAGCCCGCTGGAGCGTACCTTGACGCCGCAGACGATGTCGCGGTGCCGGTCGATCGCCGCGAGCGTGGCGTCGACGTCGATGTTCCGGATATCGGCGGTCTCCCGCATGTGCACCAAACCGTACGAGCCGATGTTCACCCAGGCCCGCACGCGTACGTCGGCGGCCGGAATGACGTACTTCGCCAATCCGTCCAGTGTCTCGGCGCCCGCGCTGCCGGCGTCCGCGACCAGGTGCACCCCGGTGGCCAGGCCGACGTCGTCCGGCGGTACGCCGATGGTCGTCATGCCGTCATAGACGTGCGCGTGCAGGTCGACCCAGCCCGGGCTCACGCACAGCTCGCCCGGCGATCGCTCGTCCGGTGACAGCGACACGGTGCCGTCGGTGCGGGACTCCAGCCGGCACGTGCGTACGGCACCGGAGTCGATGACGCGCAGCGGCTCGCCGAGGATCATGACGCGGGCCTCCCCGCCAGACAGGCCGTGACGGCCGCGTTGTGGAACATCCGTCGTAGTCGGGTGATGGCGTCGGAGGTACGGACCGGGTGGACGCGATTGGTGAGCAGGACGACGAACACGTCGAGTTCCGGGTCGACCCACAGGCTGGTGCCGGTGAAGCCGGTGTGCCCGTACGCCGCGGGGGTGAGCAGGTCGCCGCCGCTGCAGTGGTGCGGGTCGCGGCCCTGCCAGGCCAGCGACCTGCGCAGGGGCAGGTGGTCGGTCCGGGGTTCGGTCATCACCGCGAGCGCGCGTTCGCCGAGGACTCGCCCGCGCCGTCCGCGGCCACCCCGGCACAGTGTCTCGCCGAGCGCGGCCAGGTCGGCCAGTGTGCCGAAGAGACCCGCGTGGCCGGCGATGCCGCCGAGGACCTCGGCGTTCTCGTCGTGGACGGTGCCCTGGACGACCCGGCCCCGCCACGGGCACTCCTCGGTGGCCGCCGCGCGCCGGTGGTCCGTCTTCGGCAGGAGGTACCGCGTCGCGTCCATGCCGGCGGGTTCGGTGACGCGCTCACGCACCAGGACGTCGAGCGGTGTCCCCGCGGCGCGCTCGGCGATCAGGCCGAGCAGGATGAAACCGGCCGAGCTGTACTCCACGGCGGTGCCGGGACGGGAGCGTAGCGGCAGACGGCCCAGCGCGGCCAGGAGTTCCTCGCGGACGCCGTGGCGGCGCCACAGCGGCTCTTGCCCCGGTAGGCCGGAGGTGTGGGTGAGGAGCTGGAAGACGGTCAGCTCGGCCTTGTCCGTGCCGGCGTACTCCGGCAGGTGTGCGGCGACCGGGTCGTCCAGGGTCAGCTCGCCGGACTCGACCAGTGCCATGACGGCGAGCCCGACGATGGGCTTGGTCACCGATGCCAGGTCCCACAGGGTGTCCTCGCGTACCGGGTCGCCGCCCCACGACAGGGTGCCGAGAGTGCCGCTCGCGGCCGTGCCCGTGCTGCCGCCGTACGCCCAGGCCGCGCCCGAGAACGTGCGCTCGCGCAGTGCGCGGGCGAGATGGGTTTCGGGGGTCATGTGTCGCTCCGCCGCCCCAGCGCCGCGGAGATGCGGTCGGCCGCCGTCACCACGAGCGGTCCGAGCACCCCGACGTCGTCGTCGTCCAGCGTGTAGGTCAGCGCCGACACGCTGGCCGCGCCGATGGGAGTGCCCTGCCGGTCGCACACGACGGCGCCGACGCAGCGGACGTCCCGCTCGTTCTCTTCGTCGTCGACCGCGTAGCCGCGCTCACGTACGGCGGCCAGTTCCTCGAAGAGGCGCTCCGGCTCGACGATCGTCGCGGGGGTGTGCCGGATCAGCGGCGACGTCGCGGCGATGATCGCCCGTACCTCCGCCTCGGGCAGCGATGCCAGCAGCGCCTTGCCGATGGCCGTGCAGTGCAGGGCCACCTGCATGCCGACGCGTGAGGACATCTCGTACGGCTGCCGGCCCGCGGCCTTCGCGAGGTAGACCGCGACCGTGCCGCTGCGCACGGCGAAGTGCGCGTTGTGCCCGGTCTGCCGCTGCAGGTTCTCCAGGATGGGCTTGGCCACGGCCCCCAGGTCACGGTCGGCCAGAGCCGAGCCGGCGAGCGCGAGCAGCGCGGGGCCGGACGCGTACGCGCCGTCGCCTCTGGTGACCGCGTAACCCTCCGCGGTGAGGATCTGCAGGATCCGGTGCGCGGTCGCCTTGTTGATGCCGGTCCGTTCGGCGATGTCGGCCAGCCGCCGGGGCCGGTCCGGGCTCGAGAGGGCGCGCAGCACGGCAAGCGTCTTCTCAACCGAGTTCATGACTGCACCTAACAAACGCAAAGGGTTGACCCGAATGGCGCAATGCGCGATATTCAACCATACGAGATGCCGTTCCACAATACGAAACGCAGATGAGCGCGACGTCCCCGTCCTCGCCCTTCCTCGTTGTCACCAGGGCGCCGGCCGCGGGGCGGGAGGAGGGAACCCTCACGTGACCGAGCGCACCATGATGGGCCGCCGGGACCTGCTCAGGTCCGGCGGCCTCGCCGTCGCCGGACTGTCGATGCCAGGCCTGCTCTCCGCATGCAAGGCCGGGTCCAACCCCGCCGCCAAGGCCGGTAAGGAGCTGCGGGTCGCCCAGGCCGTCGACGCGACGACGCTGGACCCGCAGAAGCAGGGCGATCTGCCCTCGATGAACGTCCTCATCAACATCTTCGACACGCTGACCGTGCACGACGTCAACGACAGGCTTGTCGGCGGCCTCGCCGAGCGCTGGGAATCGGTGTCACCCACGACCTGGCGCTTCCACCTGCGCAACGGTGTGACCTTCCACAACGGTGAGCCGTGCGACGCGAACGCCGTGAAGTACAGCCTCGAGCGCCTCATCGACCCGGCCACCAAGTCGCCCATCGTCGAGCTGCGTCTCGTCACCAAGGTCAACGTCGTCGACGCCCACACGGTGGAGGTGCTGACCAGCCGGCCGGATCCGATCCTGCCCGCGAAGATGTCGCTGTTCGGCGGCGTCATCGTGCCGCCGGGCTACATCAAGGGCCAAGGCGACGCCGCGTTCGCCGCCAAGCCGGTGGGCACCGGCCCGTTCGTCTTCCAGTCCTGGCAGCGCGACGGCCAGATCGTGCTGACCGCCAACCCGAAGTACTGGGGCGGCAGGCCGGCCTTCGACAAGCTGACCATCAAGGTGATGCCCGACCCGGCCGCGTCCCTGGCCGCGCTCCAGTCCGGCGAGCTGGACATCGTCTCCGGCCTGACGCCCGACGCGGCGCAGCAGTTGAACGGCACGACTGACATGAAGGTCGTCACCGCGCCGGGCATCCGCACGTTCTTCGTCTCCCTCGACACGCTGAGCGGCGGGCCGCTGGCCAAGAAGGAGGTGCGGCAGGCGCTGAACCACGCGCTGGACGTGCCGACCTTGATCAAGTCGGTGCTCAACGGGGCCGCGCAGCAGGAGTCGACGCTCATTCCGCACCAGTCATTCGGCTTCGATCCCGCGGCGCAGCCCTTCGCCTACGACCTGGCCAAGGCCAAGAACCTGCTCGCCCAGGCCGGCTACCCCTCCGGCTTCACCATCAAGCTGACGGCCTCCTCGGCCGACAAGGACATGGTGCAGGCCATCTCCGGCCAGCTGCAGAAGGTCGGCGTCAAGGCCGACGTGTCGCTCATGGACGCCGCGACGTTCAAGCAGCGACTGCTGTCGTCCAACAAGCAGGCCCTCGGCCCGATGTACTTCGCCGGCAACACCGGCTGGACGCTGGACGCCGAGAGCAACCTGCAGTCCTTCATCCGGCACGACCGCCGCCAGAGCCGCTGGAACAACCCCGCGGCGGACACGCTCATCGACGTCGAGGAGAACTCCATCGACCAGGCCAAACGCAAGGAGGCGTTCACCAAGCTCCAACAGCTGATGATCGACGAGGCGCCGTTCCTGTACCTGTACCAGATCAGCAATCTGTACGCGATCAACGATCGGGTGCAGTGGAAGACGAACTCCGTCGGCACTCTGGCGCTGGCAGGCGCCAAACTCGCATGAGCACTGACCTGACGGCACGCCCGATGCGGCGCCTGCCGCGCGTGTCGGTCGGCGACCGCGCTCTGTGGTCGTTCGTCGGCCGTCGGACCGGCCACGCGGTCCTGGTGCTGTTCTGCGTCGCGACTGTGTCGTTCTTCCTGGTCAGGCTCGCCGGTGACCCCGTACGGCAGATGCTTCCACCCGACGCCACGGCCGGGCAGGAACGCGCGCTGCGAACCGCACTCGGGCTGAACCGGCCGCTGGCGGGCCAGTACGTCTCCTACATGACCGGCCTGCTCCACCTCGACCTCGGGCAGTCGTTGTTCTTCCATCGCCCGGCGTTCGATGTGATCGCCGAGCGGCTGCCCGCCACGGCCCAGTTGGCGGCCGGCGCCCTCGTCGTCGCGCTGGTGGGGGCGATCCCGGCCGGCATCGTCTCCGCGCTGCGGCGCGGGACGGCCACCGACACCTCCGTGATGGCGGTCGTCCTGGTGGGCCAGTCGACGCCGGCGTTCTGGTTCGGGATCCTGCTCATCCTGGTCTTCTCCGTGAACCTGCAGGTACTCCCGGCCTCGGGCATGGGCGACCTGTCCCATCTCGTACTGCCCGCGGTCACGCTCGGGCTGTACTCGATGGCGATGATCGCGCGACTGTTGCGGTCGTCGCTGGTCGACGTGCTGGGTGAGGACTACATCCGCACGGCCCGGGCCAAGGGACTGTCCGGCCTGCAGATCGTGATGTCGCACGGCCTGCGGAACGCCTCCCTCCCGGTGATCACGGTGGTGGGCCTGGAGATCGGAAGCCTGCTCGGCGGGGCGATCCTCACCGAGCAGGTGTTCTCCTGGCCCGGCGTCGGGCGGCTCACGATCGAGGCCATCACCTACCGCGACTACCCGCTGATGCAGGCGAGCGTGCTCTTCCTGGCATCGGTGTTCGTCGTGGTGAACCTCGTCGTCGACCTTTCGTACGCCGTTCTGGACCCTCGAGTGAGGCTGAGCTGATGGCCACCGTGACAACGGACGCCACCACCAGGGCCCGGCCCGCGTCGGCCTCGATGCTGTCCGGTGTACGGCGGGCGCTGCGCCGCAACCACGCCGCCAAGGTCGCGCTCGGTGTTCTGGCGCTGGTCGTGGTGGTCGGCGTCTTCGCGCCGCTGATCGCACCCCACGACCCGAACGCCCAGCACCTGGAGCTCAAACTGCGCCCGCCGTTCTGGTCGGCCGGGCATCAGCCCGGATACCTGCTCGGCACCGACAAGCTCGGCCGCGACGTGCTGAGCCGGATCATCTACGGCGCGCGGATCTCACTGCTGGTCGGCGTCGCGGCGACGCTGTTGTCCGGTGTCGTCGGGACGGCGGTCGGCGTGCTCAGCGGCTACTACCGCGGCTGGCGCGAGCAGGTGTTCATGCGCCTGGCCGACATCCAACTCGCCTTTCCCACGATCCTGCTCGCCCTCGCGATCATCGCCGTGGTCCAGCCCGGCGTCTGGATCCTGATCACCGTGCTCGGCCTGACCGGCTGGGTGTCGTACGCCCGCGTCGTACGCGCGGAGGTCCTGTCGCTGCGCTCACGGGAATTCGTCGTGGCGGCGCGCGCGATCGGCGACAGCGACTGGCAGATCATGGTCCGTCACCTGTTGCCGAACCTCACCGCACCGCTGATGACCATCGGCACCCTCCAGGTGGCGGCGATGATCGTCGCCGAGGCGTCGCTCAGCTATCTGGGCCTCGGCGTGCCACCGTCCATACCGACCTGGGGAGGCATGCTCGCCGACGGCCAGCTCTATCTGCGCAGCGCCTGGTGGATCGCGGTGTTCAGCGGCGTTGCCATCATGCTCACGACATTGGCGATCAACGTAACCGGCGACATGCTCCGCGACGTCGCCGACCCGAAGGCGTACAAGAAATGAACCTGGCCTCCCATTACGTCTGCGACGACTGCCACGCGCGCACTCCGGCGGACGTCCCGGCCCTGCTGTGCGACGCGTGCGGTGGGCTGCTTGAGATGGAGTACGACCTGACCCGCGTGCCGGCACGCGACATCCTCGCCCGCGCGGCGGCGCACCGGGAGATCGGCGTGTGGCGCTGGGCCGATCTGCTCCCGGTCCCCGAGGGGACCGAGCCGCTCTACCTGGGCGAAGGCGACACGCCGCTGCTCACCACCCGCCGTCTCGGCGAGACGCTGAACATCCCCAACCTGATGATCAAGAACGACACGCTGATGCCGACCGGCAGCTTCAAGGACCGGGGCTTCGCGATCGCGGTCGGCTATGCCCGCGCGCTGGGGGTGAAGCAGGCGTTCACCTACAGCTCGGGCAACGCCGGTGCTTCGTTCGCGACGTACGCGGCACGAGCCGGCATCGACGCCACCGTGCTGGTGGAGGACTCCGCCCACGAGTCGAAGGTCGCCGCGATCGGCCTGTACGGTGCGCGGGTGCTGCGGCTGCAGTACCGCTCCAGCCTGGAGATCTTCGCGAGTGTCAGCGCGCTGACCAGGGCCGGCCTGTACTCGTTCGTCAACTTCATCAACCCGATCCGGCATGAGGGGATGAAGACCTACGCGTATGAGATCTGCGAGGCGCTCGGCTGGAAGGCCCCCGACGTCATGGTGCATCCCGTCGGCACGGGCGGTGGCCTGTGGGGGGCATGGAAGGGCTTTCGGGAGCTGCGGCAGATGGGGGTCATCGACCGGCTGCCCCGCATGATCGGCGTGCAGCCGAGTGCCTCGGCGCCCATCGTGCGAGCCTTCAACGAAGGGCTTCCCACCGCCGCACCGCACGGTGACGCCAGCCGTACCGTGGCACAGAGCATCGCCGGCGATGCCCCTATCCAGGGGGGAACCCGCGTGCTTTCGGCGATCTACGCGTCGGGCGGCCGTGCGGTCGCGGTCGACGACGGTGACCTGTTCGAGGCCATGCGGCTCCTCGGTGCCGAGGGCGTGACGGCCGAGCCGTCCGCGGCGGCCTCGGTCGCCGCGCTGCTACGGGCCCGGTCCCAGGGATGGGTGTCCGAGAACGACACGGTCGTCGCGGTCATCACGGGGTCCGGGCAGAAGCAGCCCGACGTTCTCGTACGCGCGGCGCCCCCGCCCGCGGGCGACGTCCGAGCCGACCCGGAGGAGCTGCTGAAGTGGTTCGGCGACGCCCGCCGCCTCTTGGACCGGGAGCGTGAGTAGCCGTGCCCGTACTCGAGATCAACGACCTGCACGCGGAGTTCCGGCTGGACACCGGAACGGTACGCGCCGTCAACGGCGTGTCGTTGTCGGTGGATGAGGGCCGGACCCTCGCCATCGTCGGCGAGTCCGGCAGCGGCAAGACGGCCACCGCCCTCTCCGTCCTGCGGCTGCACCCGACCCCGCCGTGCGTGTACACCGGCGGTGAGATCATCGCAGGCGGACGCGACCTGCTGACGCTGCCCGAGCGCGAAATGCGCCGGGTCCGCGGCAACGAGATCGCGATGATCTTCCAGGATCCGATGACCAGCCTCAACCCGGTCAAGGCCATCGGCGCGCAGATCGCCGAGTCGCTGCGCCGGCACCAGTCGCTGTCGCGCGGCGAGGCGCGCGAACGAGCGGTCGCCGCGCTGCGCGAGGTCGGCATCCCCAACCCGGAGGATCGGGCCGGTCAGTACCCCCATCAGTTCTCCGGAGGCATGCGCCAGCGTGCGATGATCGCCATGGCGCTCGCCTGCAGGCCGCGGCTTCTCATCGCCGACGAACCCACGACCGCCCTCGACGTCACCGTACAGGCGCAGATCATGGAGCTGATGGCGGATCTCCAGGACCGGTTCGGGATGGCGATCCTCTTGATCACACACGACCTCGGCGTCGTGGCGCAGGCCGCCGACCAGGTCCTGGTCATGTACGCCGGACGGCCCGTCGAGTCGGCCGGCGTCGATGACCTGTTCGAACGGTCGCGGATGCCGTACACCCGTGCCCTGCTCGCCTCCATGCCCCGTCCGGACATGCCCGGCGGCGCGGACCTCGATCCGGTCCCCGGCACACCGCCCAACCTGCTCGATCCGCCCTCCGGGTGCGCGTTCCACCCGCGCTGCGCGTTCGCCGTGCCGCAGTGCACGCGGCAGACGCCGCCGCTGGAGGAGAAGGCCCCCGGTCACGCCGCCGCCTGCATTCTCCCGGAAGGCGGCCGCACGACCGCGGAACCGGGCGGCGTGGCCACTCGACCCGCGAAGGAGAACCGATGAACGCCGCGCCCGAGCCGCTGCTGTCCCTGCGCGGCGTCCGCAAGGAGTTCCCCGGTCGCGGGATGGGTCATGGCGTGCCCGTCGTCGCCGTCGACGACGTGTCCCTGGACGTCCATCCCGGAGAGACGCTCGGACTGGTCGGTGAGTCCGGCTGCGGCAAGACCACCCTCGCCCGCCTGATCCTGCGGCTCGTCGACGCGACCGCCGGAGAGGTCTGGTTCGACGGCCGCGACCTGCTGACGCTGCCCAAGCGCGCCATGCTCGCCGTACGACAGGACCTCCAGGTCGTCCTGCAGGATCCGTACGCCAGCCTGAACCCGCGGATGCGGATCTGGCAGATCATCGCGGAGCCGCTGATCACCCACCGTAAGGTGCCGCGGGGCGTACGCGGCCGGGCCGCCGCCCGCGAAAGAGTGGCCGAACTGCTCGACGCCGTGGGGCTCGACACCTCCACGCAGGACCGTTACCCGCATGAGTTCTCCGGCGGGCAGCGGCAGCGCATCGGCATCGCCCGTGCCCTGGCGCTGGAGCCCAAACTCGTCATCTGCGACGAGCCGACCAGCGCCCTGGACGTCTCCATCCAGGCGCAGATCACCAAGCTGCTCAAGAAACTGCAGCGCGAACGCGGCCTCGCCTACCTGTACGTCTCACACGACCTGTCGATGATGCGCCAGATCGCCGATCGGGTGGCGGTCATGAACCTCGGCCGCATCGTCGAAGTCGCCGACGCCGAGGAACTGTTCACGAATCCGCGGCATCCTTACTCCCACTCCCTCCTGTCGGCCGCGCCGATCGCCGACCCGAAGGCCGAGCGGGCACGGCGCCGCGTCGTCCTGCGAGGTGAACCGCCATCGCCGGCCTCACCTCCCTCCGGCTGCGTGTTCCGCACCCGCTGTCCGGCCGCTCGGAGCGACTGTGCCGAGACCCGGCCGCCGCTCGAGGACAAGGACGTGCCTCGGCACGCGGTCGCCTGTCTCTTCCCCGTCCGCGAGACGGCGGAACTGCTGGCCGAGACCCGCTGAAGGGGAGAAGCGGCGATGCCCTTCCGTTCAGACGCGGCCGCGAGATCACCGCGTGGCCGCCTCCTCGTCGTGGTTCCAGCAGTGCACCCAGCGCTCGTCGCCGAGGTCGGTACGGTGCGGCACCCGCTCCGCGCAGATCGGCAGCGCGACCGGGCACCGGGGATGGAAGCGGCAGCCATCTGGCGGCGCGATCGGATTCGGCGGTTCCCCATGGGCCCCGGGGCGAGGGTCCTCGGTGCTCGGGCGGCCGGGGTCGGGTGACGAGGCCACGAGCAGTCGTGTGTAGGGATGGGCGGGTGCCTGGGTCACCTCCTCGCCGGGGCCTCGCTCGACGATCCGCCCGGCGTACATGACCATGATCTCGTCCGCGAAGTATCGCGCCGTCGCGATGTCATGGGTGATGTAGAGCAGGGCGAGGTCGTCCGCGCGGACCAGTTGCTCCAGCAGCCGGAGCACGCCCAGGCGAATCGACACATCGAGCATCGAGACCGGTTCGTCGGCGATCAACACGGTGGGGCGTGCGGCCAGGGCACGCGCGATCGCGACCCGCTGCCGCTGGCCGCCGGAGAGCTCGTGCGGGAGCTTGTCCATGAACTGGCCGACCGGGGTGAGACTGACCCTTTCGAGCAGTGTCTCCGCCTGCTCGGCCGCCTCGGCGGAGGATCGCGCGTGCCCGTGGATCCGCAGCGGCCGGGCGAGGTGGTACCGGACCCGGTGGAACGGGTTCAGCGACGCGAACGGGTCCTGGAAGACGAGCTGAACGTCCCGGCGGAACTCGCGGGACCGGGAGCCGCCGGATGCCCCTACGGGGTCGCCGCGCAGCACGACCTCGCCGGAGGTCGGCGGGTACACCTGGGCGAGCAGCCGGGCCACCGTGCTCTTGCCGCTCCCGCTCTCGCCGACGAGCGCCGTCACGGATCCGGCGCGCAATGCCAGCGACACGTCCTCCACCGCGCGGATCGGCGGACGCCTGCCCAGCACGCCTCGTCGCCTGGACCGGGCCGCCGTGAAGTGCTTCATCAGCTCACGGCCTTCGAGCACGACCTCTCCGGTCACCAGGTCACCTCCTCCACATGGGTATCGGCCGTCAACGCGTCTCCTCCCGTGGGGACAGCTCCGCGGGCAGGTCGCCCGCGTACACGCTCGCGTCGTAGAGCGCGCAGGCCACCTGAACACCGTCGCCTGCGGTCAGCAGGTCGGGCCGGTGCGACCGGCACGCGTCGACGGCGAACCGGCACCGCGGATGGAACGCGCAGCCGGGCGGCAGGGAACGCAGGTCCGGCGGTGTGCCGGGGATGCCGAGCAGTTCCTCCCGCGGACCGTGCAGCTTGGGGAACGAGCGCAGCAGGCCGAGGGTGTACGGGTGGCGCGGCGCCTCGTGCATGGTCCGGGGCGGCGCCGTCTCGACGACCCGGCCGGCGTACATGATCGCGATGTGATCGGCGATCTCCAGCAGCAGGGACAGATCGTGGGTGATGAAGACGACCGCGAAGCCGTACTCGTCCTTCAGTTCCTTGATCTGGTACAGGATGTCGCGCTGGACCACGACGTCGAGGGCGGTCGTCGGCTCGTCCATCACGATGATCTCAGGATTCAGGGCGAGCGCGATGGCGATCACCGCGCGCTGGCGCATCCCGCCGGAGAGTTCGTGCGGATGGCTTCGCCGGCGTTCGGCGCCGATCCCCACGCGCCCCAGCAACTCCACCGCGCGTTCCCGGCGGTCGGCCTTGCTCATGTCCGTGCGGTGAGTGCGGAGCACGTCGTCGATCTGCGCGCCGATGGTGCTGACCGGGTTGAGGGAGTTCATGGCGCTCTGGAAGACGACGGCCAGCTCTTTCCAGCGGAACCGGCGCAACGCCGCCCGGTCGAGCGTCAGCAGGTCCACCGGCTCGGCGTCGCCCGGCGGGCGGTAGCGGACCTCACCGGCGGTGACGTGGGCAGGAGGCCGCAGCAGCCGGCGCATCGCGTGCGCGAGCGTCGACTTCCCGCTGCCGCTCTCGCCGGCGATCCCCAGAATCTCGCCCCGCCGCAGGTCGAGCGAGACATCACTGACCGCGTGCACGGCACCGCCCGGGGCCGCGTACTCCACGCTCAGGCCGCGTACCTCCAGGACGTTCACGAGTGCGCCTCCCCGGCCGTCTCGAGCACGGCGGCGCGGCCGCGGCGCGTGCGGCGCGGCAGTCTCGCGGAGCGCAGCCGCGGATTGGCGATCTCGTCGATCCCGAAGTTGAGCAGCCCGAGGCCGGTGCCGATGAGGGCGATGCACAGGCCGGGCGGTATGAACCACCACCACGCGCCCAGCAGGAGCGCCTGGCCGTTCTGGGCGTAGTAGAGCATGCTGCCCCAGCTCACGCTGGACAGGTCGGCCAGGCCGAGGAACGACAGGCCCGTCTCGGTGAGGATCGCGGCGACCACGGTCGCGAGGAAGCTGGTCGCGATCACGGGGAGTTCCACCGGGAGGATCTCGCAGAAGATGATCCGCAACGGCCGCTCCCCCACGGCCCGTGCCGCCTCGACGAAGTCGCGGCGGCGGAGCGAGAGCGTCTGCGCGCGCAGGATCCGGGCTCCCCACGCCCAGCCCGTCAGGGCGATGACGACCGCGACCGACGCGACACCGCGCTTCGGCAGGTATCCGGCCAGCACGATCACCAGTGGCAGGGCCGGCAGGACGAGGAAGATGTTGGTCAGCACCGACAGGACCTCATCGACCACGCCGCCGAAATAGCCGCCGACCAGGCCGACGACGATCGACAGCACGGTGGCGATGACGGCCGACAGGCCACCGACCGTCAGAGAGACGCGCGCACCGAACACCAGCTGGGTGAGAACGTCCTGCCCGGTCTGGGTGGTTCCGAGCCAATGCTGGGCCGATGGCCCCTGGAGTGTGTCGCCGCTGGTGGCGGCCGGGTCACCGCCGACCAGCGGCGGCCCGGCCAGGGCCAGGAGGACGAAGAAGGCCAGGATCCCCAGCCCGAAGACGATCTTCGGCGAGCGCATCATGCCTCCTGCCGGGTGCGCGGATCGAGGAGCACGTAAGCCAGGTCGGCCAGGAGGTTCGCGGCCAGCACGGCCAGGGAGATGACCAGGAAGATGCCCTGCATCAGCGGGAAATCCTCGTTCTCCACAGCCTTGAGCAGGGTCGAGCCGATCCCCGGATAGGAGAAGACGATCTCGGTGAGCACCGACCCGCCGACCACGAAGCCGAGGGAGAGGGCGAAGCTCGTGATGTTCGGCAGGATCGCGTTGCGGGCCGCGTACGCCCACATCACCCGCCGGCTGGTGAGCCCCTTCGCCTCCGCCATGACGACGTAGTCCTCGCCGAGCGTGGTCACCATCACGTTCCGCATCCCGAGGATCCGGTCGGCGATCGAGGCCACGACGATCGTGATGGCGGGCAGCGTGGCGTGATAGATGACCGTCGACACGAACGGGCCGCTCCACTCGGGCTGGAGCGACAGCGCGTACGCGCCGCTCACCGGGAACCAGCGCAGCGTCACCCCGAAGACGAACAGCAGGGCCAGTGCCGCCCAGAAGTACGGCACCGCGTGCAAGGACGTCGTCACCGGAAGGAGGCCGTCGAGCCAGGACCCGCGCCGCCACGCGGCGAGTACGCCGATCAGCGTGCCCAGCGCGTAGCTGAGCAGCGTGGCGATCCCGACCAGTCCGATCGTCCAGGGCAGGCCGCTGCCGATGACGGTGGAGACCTTCTGCGGGAAGAACGTGATCGACCGTCCCAGCTCACCGTGGAGCAGGTTCCCCAGGTAGTCGAGGTACTGCCGCCCGAGCCCGGCGTCGCTGAACCCGAACGCCCGTTTCATCGCGGCGAGCGCCGCCGGGTCCACGTTGCCCTTCATACGGTCGGCGAGCAGCGAGACGGGGTCGCCCGGCATCATCCGCGGAATGAGGAAGTTCAGGGTGACGGCGGCCCAGGCCGTGAGCAGGTAGAAGCCGAACCGCCGGAGGAGATACCTCATCCCTTCGCCGGCCGCAGGTGGAGCAGGACGACTCCGAGGTCGGGTTGCTGGTACGGCGCCGGCACCGCGTACGGGTCCTGTTCGGTCGGCCAGCCGACGTACTTGTTCGTGCGGTACTGCGCCCAGGCGGCGCTGTAGAAGAGCGGCAGGAACGGCTGCTTCTCCATCATGATCCGGCCGAGTCCCTGGATCGCCTTCTGCTGCGCGGTCTTGTCGTCGGTGGCGGCGTACTCGGCGAGCAGTTTGTCGGTCGCGGCGTCCTTCCAGCGCTCGTAGTTGCCCGCGGCCATCTGGCCGACCGGTTTGGTGACCTGGCTCTGCAGGGTGAGGCGCATGAGGGTGTACGGGGTCGGACCGGACTCGCCGCCCCGGATCGTCATGTCGTACATGCCCTTGCCCACGCTGGAGACCCACTCCTGGACGGACACGCCCCGGGCCTCGACCTTCACGCCGATCTTGGCGAGGTCGGCGCGGATGAGCTGCGCGGCGTTGACGAAGTCGGTGAAGGGTGAGGGGACGAGCAGGGTGAAGGACAGCTTGTCGCCCTTGTCGTCGACCATGGTGTCGCCGGACTTCTTGAAGCCGGCCTGCTGGAGCAGCTGGGCGGCCTTCGCGGTGTCGACGGAGAACTTCGCGTCCTTGTACTCCGGCGGCAGATAGGCGTCGCCGCCCGGCATCGGCACGCCGGTCGGGTGGGCCACATGCGTGTAGCCGTGCTCGGCCACCTTGACGAGGTTGTCCCGGTCGACGGCCAGGCTGAGCGCCTGCCGCACCTCCGGCTTGGCGAACGCCGGCTTGGTCAGGTTGAGGTACAGCGAGATGAGCCCGCCGGGCGGGAAGTAGTACTTGTTGTGCGCCGGGTCGCCCTGCACGTAGATCTTCTGGATGTCGGGCACGAACGCACCCGCCCAGTCGATGGTCCCCTGTTGCAACCCGGTCTGCACGGAGTTCGCGGTGTTGGCCGGGAACCGCACGGCCGGCACCACGGGTTTGCCGGGCTGCCAGTACGCGGGGTTCTTCGCCAGCTCGTACACCTGGGAGGAGAAGGACTTCAGGACGTACGGCCCGGTGCCCACCGGCTTGGGATTGGTGAAGGTCGTCGGGTTCTGGTTCTCGAACAGGCGCTTGGGGACGATGCCGACGCTGCCGGCGATGTTCCAGATCTTGGCGTACGACGGCGTGCCGAAGCTCAACTGGACCGTGTCGGGGCCGGTCACCTTGCTGCCGGTCAGGTCGATGGCGCCCTTGTTGAGCTCAGGGTGTTGCCTGAGCGTGTCGAAGGTGAAGGCCACGTCGTCGGGCGTGAGCGGCTGCCCGTCGGAGAACTTCACGCCCTGCCGGAGAGTGAAGGTCAGGGTCTTGCCGCCATCGGACCACTGGTGCTTGAGAGCCAGCCACGGGGTGACGTCGTCGGCCCTCAGCCGGTTGAAGAACTCGAGCGGCTCGTAGATCAGGCCGATGGTCCCGATGTTGACGTTCTCCAGCGCGAACGGGTTGAAGTTGGCCTGCCACGAGCCCTGGTCGATCGCGTGGACGACGAGGGGTGGAGTCGCGCCGGCACTGTCGCCCGAACCGCCCGAGCAGGCGGAGACGGACAGCGCGACGGCGAGTAGGGCGGCGACGGACGTGCGGCGTTTCACAGCAGGGTCAGTCCTTTCCGAAGAAGCGTGCACGACGATCGAGAGCCCCCTTCGGTGTCGCGAACGCCTGCGCGTGACGGAAGCCGGCGGGCGCCCCTCGGACGACCGCGAGCGCGCGGTAGTAGTCGACGTACGGGAACCCGTACGTCTCACCTCGGGCGAACGCGTAGACGCTCATCGCCTGGGACCATGCCTCGTGGGCCTCGTCGGTCAGGCCCATGAAGACGTCGGGCCGGTAGCCCTCCGCGTCTTCCCAGTTGTCGGCGTAGTACAGCTCGGACGCCCAGTGCGCGGGCCGCTCCCGGGTGAGGGTGCGCAGCCCGGCGTAGAACCGCGCGTCCTCGACGATCCGGTGGGTGTGAGCGTGATCCTTGTGGATGCTCGCGCTCCAGTGCGTCAGGAGCACGTCCGGTCGCAGCTCGCGGATCAGGTCGGCGACCCGCAGCTTCACGTCCTCGTCCTCGGGGAGCAGCCCGTCCTCGTAGTCGAGGACACGGAGCCCGGCGCCGATCCGTTCCGCGAAGAGCTCGGCCTCCTCCCGTTTCTGCCGGGCGTACTCGCCGGGTGGCACCGTCGGGTGGCCGCGCTCCCCGAGGGTCAGATGGAGAAGTGTCGCCTGGTGGCCGGCCTGGATGTGCTGGGCGAGCACGCCGCCCGTGGTCAGGTCCATGTCTCCGGCGTGGGCGCCGATGGCGAGGATGTGGGTCATCCCAGCCGACACCTCATGACGTGGAACCTCCGCGTGATCGTGTAGCCGGCCTTGGCGTAGAGGTGACCGGCCGGGCTCGCCTCGCCGGTCCACAGGAACCAGGAGGAGTGCAGCCCTTCGGCACGCATCCGGGTCATCACCGCGTGCAGCAGGATCTTGCCGAGCCCGGTGCCGCGCTCGGCCGGGTCGACGCCGAACGGGCCGAACCGTTCCGGGATGCCGCGGTACGCGCCGTACATCGCGAACCCGGCCGGCCGGCGGTGCGGGCGAGCAGGATCCGGTCGCGCGGGATGCCGCCCAGGACGGCGTTCCGTACGGCCTCTCCCCAGTCCGGGTTGAACACCTCCCCGGCGAAACGGATGAGCTCGGGCAGCTCGCCGTCGTCCGGTGAGCGGAACTCGTACCCTTCGGCCGTACGCGCGGCCTGGAGGGCACGGACGTCGTCCGGGGTGACATAGCCGACGAGGCCGCGGTCCATGGCCACCGGTGAGTAGAGGTCGGTGAAGCCCAGCGCCCGCAGCGTCGCGTACCCGGCCGGGTACGCCTCGGCGTCGGCGCCGGGCAGGAAGTAGTTCGGCGTGTAGGAGGCGAAGTCGGCCCGGGTGCGGCCGGCGGCGCGCAGGAAGCCCAGCGCCTCGTCGAGCAGCCGCCGCCCGACGCCCCGCCGCCGGTGCCGGGGATCGACGAAGAAGAACGGGATCCAGCCGGTCTCGGGTTCGAGGTCGGTGCCCGCGAGCGGCGTGAGCCGCCTCACCGCGTAGGCGCATCCGGCGACCCGGCCGTCGGCCACGGCGACGCGCAGGCCGTCGGGGTCGAAGTTCGGATCGAGGAGGACGCTGTCGCGGAACCAGCCGGGCGTGATCGGGTCGTGTGGAAGGCAGAGGTTCCAGGCGTCGACCAGGTCACGTGCGTCGTGAGGGACGAACCCTCGGATGGTGATGTCGGTCATCAACGCCTCACCTTCCGTCTTCCGGAGCACCCAGCAGCGCCTCCGCCGCGGCCCGTACCTGCGCCCGGCCTCCGCCGTACGTGCAGAGGAACCGTCCAGGTGCCAGGACCTCGTCGGAGGGAAGGCCGGTCGAAACGACGACGGCGTCCGGCCGCCGCGCACACAGCTCCTCGATCGTCCGGCGCTGCCATTCGTGGCGGTGCGCGTCACGCACGGCGACGACGAGCGGCCTTCCGGCCGCGGCGGGGAGTACGGCGTCGGGATCGGGCTCGGCGGTCAGCGTCACCCCGTCGACCCGCGGGTCGAGCTCCTGGAGTGTCGCGAGCAGGCTGGCCGCGCGGCCGCCGATGCCCGCGCGGTCGGGGGTGACCCGGAGTTGTACGACGTAGGGCGGGCCGGCGAGTGGCAGCGGGGTCGCGTCACCGGTGGACACCAGCAGCGCGCGCCGTGCCGCTCGGAGACCGAGCGCCGGATCGGCCTCGGCTTCCGTCTCCGGGTCCGTCCACTCGGCCAGGGCGTTCACGCGCTCCGCGGCCTGCGTGAGCCGGGCTCTGAAGGCCGGCCGGGATCGTGCCTCGCGGGCCAGCGCGTGCCGTACGGCCTGCTGAGTGTCCCAGTCGGTGTCGAGGCACAGCAGGTCGGCGCCGGCGCTCATGGCGCGTACGGCTCCGGCCTCGATCCCCATCGTGTCCTGGATGGCGTTCATGTTCAGCGCGTCGGTGATCACGACGCCCTCGAAGCCCATCTCCGCGCGAAGCAGTCCGGTCAGGACGCGTTCGCTCACGGTGGCGGGTTCGGTGTCGAGGGCCGGGACGAGGACATGGGCGCTCATGACCGAACGCGCCCCCGCCTGGATGGCGGCCGCGAACGGCGGGAGATCGATCCGGCGCAGGTCGGCCTCGTCACGCGAGACGGTCGGCAGGGTGAGGTGGGAGTCTCGATCGGTGTCGCCGTGCCCGGGAAAGTGCTTGGCGCACGCCGCGACACCGCGCGACTGGAGACCGCCGACGAACGCGGCCGAATGCGCCGCCACGACGCCGGGGTCCGCGCCGAAGGACCGGACGCCGATGATCGGATTCATCGGATTGGTGTTGACGTCGGCGACGGGCGCCAGGTCCAGGTTCACGCCGAGTGCGGCCAGTTCGCCGCCGATCGCCGCGGCCACGTCCCAGGTCAGCGCCGGGTCGCCGATCTCTCCGAGGGCCCGGTGGCCGGGATAGGACGATCCGGTCGCGGCCTCGAGCCGGGTGATGTCGCCACCCTCGTCGTCGACCGCCACCAGGACATCCGGCGAGGCCGCCCGCAGATCGGCGATCAGAGTTCGGAGCTGCTCGTGGTCCCGGATGTTGTCGCGGTAGAGGATGACCCCGCCGAGGCCGGCACGCAGCCATGCGGCGAGTTCGTCGAAGAGGGCATGCCCTCGCATGCGTACGAGCAGGCAGCGGTCAAGATCCGTCATGGCTCCTCGGTAAATTTCCTTCGATCGGCCAAGCCGTAGCGTTGATAGCTTACGATCAAGAAGGCGATCGCACTAGGGATCAGATCGCTCGCATTGTGTGTCCGAAAAGGCGGGTTTATCGCTGAAGCCGCCGCGCCGGGCATTGCCGGAACCGCCGACTCGTGAGGTCCGGGGAGAGGAAATGCGCGTTTCTCCAGGGATCGAGCGGTTGCTTGATGGCGAGGTCTCCTCGCAGGTCAAAGGCGCCGCGATCGGACTGCTGGCGTCGGCCGCGTCGGTCACGCCCGGCCTGCGTCACGACCTCGACGCACTGCTGGCGGCGGGCTTCCAGATCGTGTCGGTCTTCGGACCCGAGCACGGGTTCCGCAGCACCGCGCAGGCCGCCGAATCCGAGTCCTCGACGGTCGACGCGGACACCGGGATCCCGGTCGTCGACACCTACCAGCGAGAGCCGGCGGAGATCGCCGAGCGTGTGCGTGCCGCCGGCGTGGAACTGCTGCTCATCGACCTGCAGGACGTCGGCGCCCGGTTCTACACCTATGTGTGGAGCATGTACGACCTGCTCGTGGCGGCGGGCCTGGCCGGAGTGCCGGTCCTCGTCCTCGACCGGCCCAACCCCGTGGGCGGCGACATCGTGGCCGGGCCGATGCTCGCCGCGGAATTCGCCTCGTTCGTCGGACGTGCGCCCGTCCCGCTGCGGCACGGCATGACCATCGGCGAACTGGCCCGTCTCTTCGCCGATCTGATCGGGGACGTGCGGGTCGAGGTCGCGCCGATGCGCGGGTGGCGACGGGAGATGCGGTTCGGCGACACCGGGCTCGTGTGGGTTCCTCCGTCACCGAACATCCCTACCGCCCTCACCGCCGAGTGCTACTCCGGTACCGGTCTGATCGAGGGCACCAACCTGTCCGAGGGCAGGGGAACGACGACACCGTTCGAGGTGCTCGGCGCGCCCTGGCTGGACGCGCGCCTCGCCCGCTCGATCGCGGCGCTGGAACCGCCGGGCGCGGCGGTGCGGCAGACCACCTTCGTTCCAGCGTTCTCCAAGCACTCCGGCACACCGGTGCACGGCCTCCACCTTCACGTCACCGATCCCCGGCGATTCGACCCCGTCCACACCGCCGTCGCGATCCTCACCACCGTCCGCCGCCGCTGGCCGGACGACTTCGCATGGCGGACCCCGTTCTGCGACAAACTGGCCGGCTCGGCGGCGCTGCGCGAATCGATCGACGCGGGCGCGGACACGGCCGACATCACCGCATCATGGGAGGACCCCCTGAACGCGTTCCGAGCCCTCCGGGAGCGTTATCTGCTGTATGCGCCGGGTCGGTAGGCCGACGCGGCCGGCAGGGGGCGTCCGGAGCGCGGGACTGTCCTGCCGAAAAAAGATACGCCCGCGATACAGGCTTTCGTCTTCAATGCAGGCATGGATCACAGCGCCCCACTATCAGCCCCAGCCCGTCGTAGGCGCGGGATCGTGATCGTCAGTCTGGCGATCCTCGGTGCGGCGATCGCTGCGTTCGGCCCGGTCGACATGGTGCTGGGGATCCTGACCATGCCGCTGCGCAGGCCGGGGTGGTACGTCTTGTTCGGTACGTTCAATGGCGTGGCCCTCATCACGGTGGCCGCACTGCCGTTGGCCGCGCTGGCGGTGTGGGCTCTGGCACGCCGTCGGAGTGCCGCCGGCGTCACGTCGGCGTGGCGGATGTCGCTGGCCGAGGTCGGCATCGTCTACGGGACGGTGCCGTGGGTCTGGATGATCCTGCTGCCGGGCGACGAGGCCGGCGCCGTCGTGAGCCTGGTACCGCTGCGGGACCTGCTCACGATGGATACGGGCCAGGTCGTCGGCAACCTGCTGGTGTTCGCGGCGCTGGGGTTCTTCACCCCGCTGCGGTTCGCGGCGCTGGCGTCGGTACCACGGGTCCTGGCGCTCGCGGCGGGCTGCTCGGCCCTGGTCGAGACCGCGCAGTACGTTCTGCGGCTGGACCGGGTGTCCTCCGTGGACGACGTACTGCTCAACACCGCCGGCGCCGGGCTGGCCGCCCTGGCATCGCGCCACTGGTGGCGCGCTACGGCGTCGTCAGACCGACCCCGATCGGCCCCGGTACCGGGACGCTGAGCTGCCCCGATCCCGCCGGAAACCCGGTCCGGCGGAGCCTACAACCGGTACGTGAGCCTTTACGATCTTTGGTATGGCTACGAGACTGGTGCAGATCAATATGAAGGCCCATGACGCCTCCGCGCTCGGCCGGTTCTGGGCGGAGGCGCTCGGCTGGGCCATCGACAGCGAGGAGCCCGGCTTCACCGGCCTCGTACCCGTCGGCTTCGCCTACCCCGACCCCTCCGCCGTCTGCGTCGACCTCATCACCCGTCCGGAACCCAAAACGGTCAAGAACCGGGTGCATCTCGACCTGGCCACCACCTCGGCCGCCCACCAGGCGGAGCTGGTCGCGCGCCTCAAGGAGCTCGGCGCGACCTCCGCCGACGTGGGCCAGGGTGACGTTCCCTGGACGGTCATGGCCGACCCGGAGGGCAACGAGTTCTGCGTTCTGGAACCCCGGCCGATCTACCGGGACACCGGACCGATCGCCGCGGTGGTCGTCGACTGCGCCGACCCGCGCGCCATGGCCCGATTCTGGGGCGAGGCGATGGACTGGACCCTGCACGAGGTCACCGACGACCACGCGGTCATGCGCTCCGCCAAGGCCGTCGGCCCCTACCTGGAGTTCATCCCCACCCCCGACCCCAAGACCGTGTGGAACCGCGTCCACCTCGACATCTCTCCCTACCCCGGCGACGACCTGGCAGCAGAGGAAGCCCGCCTGCGCACTCTGGGCGCCACCGACCCCGGCATCGACCAGTCCGACCTCCACTGGACGGTCCTCGTCGACCCCGAAGGCAACGAGTTCTGCCTCCTCACCCCCCGCTGACCTCGTACAACGGCTCCGGGCGGTTTCGGGTCAGCGGCGGGACCGCTCGGCGGTGACAGGCTCCTTCCTGCCCGGTCCGGGCGATGACCCGGGCCGGACGACCCGCTGACGCCACCCGAGGATCGACGGTCTCAGGGCTGAATGTTCTCCAGGTCCTCGAGCAGGCTGGGGTGCGTCGGCTGCCACCCGAGGGCGTCACGGGTATGGGCACTGGACGCCGGCTGGTCCATCGCGAAGATCGGACCGAACGGGCCGAAGGTCTCCACCGGCACCGCCTCGACCGCCAGGCCCAATCGCCGGCCGATGACCGTCGCGATGTCTAGCACCGCGTCGCCCTCGTCGTCGACGGCGTGCCAGGACGTCCCGGGCGGTGCCGACTCTGCACCCGTACCAAAATGTGACCCATTCGGTAGTCACGTAACTACTGTGAGTATCCCATGCTGGTGGTCGGCAATCATGGCCTCTGCCCCGACAGGAGCGTGATCGACATGGTCAAGCAGGTGCATCGCGAGGGTCGGCACGTGGAGTTGGTCATGAAGCCGCTGTACAGCGGGCTGGTGCGCGGCGGGATTCCCCGCTACCGGCTGGCGCCCGGTCCGATGGCGCCGGACTCGGCCGCCGCGTTGGTCCGGGACGAGATCATGCTGGACTCCAACGCCCGCCTCAACCTCGCCACCTTCTGCACCACCTGGATGGAACCCCAGGCCAAGGAACTGATCGCCGATTCCCTGGACCGCAACCTGATAGACCACGACCAGTACGCCCAGACGGCGGAGCTGGAGACGCGGTGCGTGAACATACTGGCCAACCTCTGGAACGATCAGGGCACCAACGGCGTCGGGTGCTCGACCGGCGGCTCCAGCGAGGCCACGATGCTGGCCGGGCTGGCGATGAAGTTCAACTGGCGTACGCGGCGACGAGCCCAGGGCCTGCCCGCGGACAGGCCCAATCTGGTGATGCCCAGCGTGGTGCACACCTGTTGGCCGAAATTCTGTCGCTACTGGGATGTCGAGCCGCGCTACGTGCCGATCCGGGAACCCGGCTTCACCGTCGACCCGTCCGAGGTGGCGAGCCTCTGCGACGAGAACACCATCGGCGCGGTGGCCATTCTCGGGTCCAGCGCGCTGGGGATCTACGACCCGGTGGCCGAGATCGCGTCCGCGTTGGATCGTCTCCAGGCCGAACGGGGAGTGGACGTGCCGCTGCACGTCGACGCCGCGGTGGGCGGCTTCATCGCTCCGTTCCTCGAGCCCGACCTGGTGTGGGACTTCCGGGTGCCTCGGGTGCTGTCCATCAACACCTCGGGCCACAAATTCGGGCTGGTCTATCCAGGCATCGGGTGGATCATCTGGCGCGACAAGAAGGCGCTGCCGAAGGAGCTGATCTTCGAATGCGAGCTGCTCGGCGGCAGCGTGCCCACCTTCACGCTCAACTTCTCCCGATCCGGCGCCCCGGTGGTGGCGCAGTACTACACCTTCCTGCGCCTCGGATTCGATGGCTACCGCGCGGTGCAACAGGCCTGCCGTGATGTGGCGTCCTATCTGGCCGAACAGATCGCGAAGATGCCCGGGCTGGAGGTCATCTCCGATGGAACTCATCTGCCGGTCGTGGCGTTGCGGATGCGGCCCGACACGACCACGACCGTATTCGACGTACACGACCGGATGCGCAAGCACGGGTGGCAGATACCCGCCTACTACCTGCCCGGCGCCCTCGACGACGTAGCCGTGATGCGCATGGTGATCCGCAACGGCTTCAGCCGCGACACCGCGGACATACTGCTGAACGCACTGCGCGCAGAGCTGGCCGAGCTGTTTCCCGCGCCCACGGCGGAGGCCGACAAGCCCGCCATTCCGACGCCACGACGGAATGGCCCCGTCTACCACTGAAAGCCATCCTATATAAGGGCGTCCTTCTGGGGAAGGTGTTCGGAGATGGGCGAGTTCGCGGAGAGCATCACGATCGATCAGTTGAATGACGATCCGTACCTGATCTATGCGCGGTTACGGGAGGAGGAACCCGTCGCCTATGTTCCGGCGCTTGATCAGTGGATGGTAACGCGGAATCAGGATGTCCGGACGGTGATCAGCCTGTCAGAGACGTTCATTTCCTATTTCTCGAAGTCTTTGATCCTCAAGGTCTGCGGCGAGGGGAACATGCTTGCGACCGATGGGGACCCGCACAGCGACCTCCGCAGGTGCACCGATGATGACTACGCCCGGGAGACGCTGCCGGCGGGCCTTCGGGATCATGTGCGGATGTTGGCCGACAAGTATGCCGATGAGTTGGAGCGCTCTGGGGCACCGGCCGATCTGAAGGAGCAGTACTTCGCGCCGGTCGCCGTGTTGTCGGAGGCGCACATCCTGGGTCTCGATCATATCGATCCGGAAGTCTTCATCAGGTGGGCCGACGGCATGAACAGCGCCATCACCAACTTCGAGAAGGATCCGGCCAGGACCCGGCTCGGCGAAGCCACCCGGGCCGATATCGACCGGGTCCTCATTCCGTACCTTGAGGAACTCGAAAAGAACCCGATCCATTCGACGCTGTCCAATCTTCTGCACTCCGGACGTCCTGCAGGCCGACCTCGTCCCATCCAGGAGATCCTGCCCACGGTCCGGTTGATCTTGACCGCGACCGAGGAACCCGGCAACGGCGCCAGTTCGACGATGCTCGGTCTTCTCGACAACCCCGACCAGCTCGAAGCCGTGAAGGCCGATCCGTCCCTGCTGGAACACGCGGCCCATGAGGGCCTGCGCTGGCGACCCCCCGTGGGTGCCCTCATGCGGTCCGCCGCCCGCGATTTCGAGCTGGGCGGCGCCACCATCCCGGCGGGCAGCGGTGTGGCGGCCATTGCCGCCTCGGCCAACCGCGACGAGAGGGTCTACGAAAACCCCGACGCATTCGACATCCACCGACCGATGCGACCGCACGCCTCGCTTGGCTACGGCAGTCACCGCTGCCTGGCCTGGGAACAAGTCCCAGAGATCATCCGCATCAGCATCGAAGTGCTGCTGGAGCGTTTTCCAACGATCCGCCTGGATACCGACAAGTCGCCGGTGCGCTACTACGGCTGGCGCTACCGCGGGCCGAGTGGTCTCCCTGTTCGCTGGTGACCAGAGGTCCACATCTCGAGCAGCTCGCGCCACAAGTGTGGTGTCCGAAATCTTGGACACGAACACCACGCCGATGATCACAATTAGCGATCGGAGTTCCTATGAAACATGAGTCCGCACAGGTTAGTTCCGGCGCCCACGAACGACTGCTCCTGCGATTCCGCATACTCGACTCCGACGGTAACGGCTACCTGGACGAGACCGACTTCGACCGGCTCGCCACCAAGGTGCTCAGCGCACTGGGCGAGCCGCGCGAGTCGGCGAAGGGCCAGGCGGTTCTCGACGGGCATCACCACTTCTGGGCGGGCCTGTGCGCGTCCCTCGACGCCGATGGTGACGGCCGGATCAGCCTGGCCGAGTATCTCGCCAGATTAGGCGACCCCGGCGACGCGGAACAGGCCGTGACCGACTACGCGACATCAATGGCCGCGCTGGTCGACCGGGACGACGACGGATACGTCGAACGGGACGACTTCCTCACCTGCATGACCGCGAGCGGGTTCGCGGAGGCCAACAGCGCGGCCGTGTTCGAGGAACTGGACGAATCAGGCGACGGCCGAATCCCGGTCGACCATTGGGCCGCGGCGATCGTGGACTGGTACAGATCCGAGCGCACCGACATCCCCGGTCATATCCTCGTCACACCGCCTGACGCTTGATCATCTGTTACCTGGCGCCATGGGGTGGGCTCGTCGGCCCACCCCACCTCAGATCAGCGTCTGGTCGGGACGGTGGTCGAATCCCACATCAGTGGGGTCTCGTCGTCCGCCAAGGTCGGGCCTGCGGGACCAGCCGCCACTCCTGTGAGCCGTCCTCGACCGCGTTCTGCAAGGTCAGCGGCGCCCCACGGGAGGTGCCGGTCAGGTACACGTTCGTGTTCTCAACCGCCTGGAACCTGTAGTCGCCGTCGTCGGCCTGCCGGCGGCGTTGTAGACCAGGCGCCCATCGGGAAGCCTGATGATGACCGGGCTGCCGTTCATCATGCTGTCCGACCAGGACAAATACCCTCTCACCCTCGGGCTGTACACGTTCCTGGGCCAGGGCGCGGGCGACACCGACCTGTACCCGCTGGTCATCACGGGCTCGGCCGTGTCCATCGTCCCGCTGATCGTGCTGCTCCTCATCCTCCAGCGGTTCTGACCTACTGGCCGGCGGACTGAAAGCCTGACCCCGGCACGGTCGGTGCGGCCCAGCGGACGCCGGCGGGCATCGGAAACGCGTCGGCGTGCAGCGTCGCCAGGAGGTCGAGGAAGTGGCGGGCGGCCGGGGCGGGTGCGCCGCGGTCGGGCAGGATGACGTCGAGCCGTCGTTCGACGACCGGGCCGGTGAGCGGCCGGTGCACCAGGCCGGCGAAGCTCATCAGGGCCTGCACGAGAGCCGGCAGCGCGGACACGCCGAGTCCGGCGGCCACCAGGCCGCCCACCGTGGCGACGTTGGCCGCCTCGACGACCTGGGCGGCGCTGACTCCGGCGGTCGCGAACGCCGCGTCGGTGAACATCCTGACGCTGGAGTCGGCGCCGATGGCGACGAACGGCTGAGGCGCCAGATCGGACCAGGTCAGCGTCGCCCGCTCGGCCAGCCGGTGCCCGGGAGGCAGCGCCGCGAAGAACCGGTCGAGGGCCAGCGCGCGGCGTCGCATCCGCGGGGGCGCGCCGTCCGGGATCGTGATGGCCAGGTCCGCGTCGCCGTCCAGCAGATGGCCGGTGACCGTGCCGGCCAGGCCGTCGAGGATCCGTACCGTGATCCCGGGGTGCTGCTCGTGGAAGGCCGACAGGACGCGCGGGAGCAGGACCGCCGCGACCGACGGCAGCGTCGCGATGGTGACCGTGCCGTGCTCACCCGCCAGATAGCGAGCGAGGTCGTTCATCCCGGTCCGATGCGCCGCGAGGATCCGGTCGGCGACCGCCAGGAGCTGGCGGCCCTCCGCAGTGAGCGTCACCGTCCGGGTCGTGCGCTCGAAGAGTGACACGCGAAGAGTCCGTTCCACTCCGGCGACCGTCCGGCTGAGCGCCGACTGCGAGAGGCACAGGCGCTCGGCGGCCGCGGTGAAACTTCCCGCCCGGGCCACCGCTTCGAAGGCCGCGAGCTGGCGCAGCGACAGATTCATGCGTCCAGATCATAAATGGTTGCGATATTGATGTTGGACGCATCTCTGTTCCGAGGTGAACAATCCGCAACACGGCGGCAACGAAGCCGCGACCCCCACCCGCGTCTCCTGCCCGGGAGTGGCCCATGCCGCGTACGGACGTCACCGAATTCATGAAGGACAGCAGGCTGGGCCGGGTGCACATCTCGGTCGCACTGCTCTGCGGGATCACTCTCCTGGCCGACGGCTACGACGTCGGCGTCCTCGGCGCCGTCATACCGGCGCTGACCAAGTCCTGGCACATCTCCCACACCGCCGCCGGGCTGCTCGGGTCGGCCGGGCTGGCCGGAATGCTGTTCGGCGGCATCGGGCTCGGCACCGTGGCCGACCGCATCGGCCGCAAACCCAGCCTGATCGTCTCGCTGGCCGTCTTCGGCGCCTGCGCCGGGCTCAGCGCGGCGGCCTCCGGTCCAGTCGTCTTCGGCGTCCTGCGGTTCTGCGCCGGGCTGGGTCTCGGGGGCGCGCTGCCCCTCACCGCCACCCTGTCCGCGGAGTACGCGCCGCGCCGCTGGCGGTCCTCCTTCGTCATGTGGACCTCCATCGGGTACGCGACGGGGGCGCTGCTCGCGGCGGCCGTCAGCCGCGCCGCCATCGGCTCGTGGGGCTGGCGCGGCGTGATCCTGACCGGCGCGTTCCCGCTCCTCCTGGTGCCCGTCCTGGCGCTGTTCCTGCCGGAGTCGCTGGAGTGGCTCGTGCGCGGCGGCCGTACGGACCGGGCCCGCCGGATCATGGCCGCGGTGGCCGGTCCGGAGAAGGTGGCCGCCGACGCGGAGCTCTACGCCGCGCCGTCGGCCGGCCGGGTGCCGATGGCAAGGCTGTTCGAGCGCCGCTACGTGCTGCGCACGGTACTGCTGGCGTTCGCCTTCTCCGGGTGCCTGCTGATGCTGTACGCCATCTTGACCTGGCTGCCGACGCTGGTCGCGAAGTCGGGTCTATCGGTGGCCGGCGGCCTCACGATGCTCATCCTCCTCAACGGCGGCGGCGTGGTCGGCATCGTCATCAACGGCGCACTGGCCGGACGCGTCGCGGTCTCCCGCATCGTGCTCGCCTCGTACGCCTGCGTCGCGGTCTCCCTGATCGTCCTCGGATTCGCGCACTCCGACCTCACGATCGGGCTGCTGGCCTTCCTCGCCGGGATGTTCGCGTACGGCTCGTCGGTCGCCGAGAACGCCTACTCCACCCTCGTCTATCCCGATGAGCTACGCGGGACCGGCACCGGCTGGTGCCTGGGCATCGGCCGGGTCGGCGCGATCGCCGGGCCGTACCTCGGCGGCGCGCTGCTGGACCACGAGGTCCCGCTCAAGCTCGCCTACCTGGTGTTCGCCTCCGCCGGAGTCGTGTCGCTGGCCGCGGTGACGATCGTGCAGCGGCACCGTACGGGCGGTGGCGCCCACGGCACGATCGCCGCCGGCGCCACGCTGGGACCGGTCGAACCGTGACCGTGACCCGTACGGCACCCCGGCCTTCAGCGTCCGCACCGCAGAGGCGAACGGTTCGCGTCGGCTGCGGCGCGGGGTTCGCCGGCGACCGCGTCCAGCCCGCGGTCGACCTGGTCGACCGCGGTGAACTGGACTACCTGGTGCTCGAGTGCCTGGCCGAGCGCACCACCGCACTCGGGCAGTTGCGCCGGCTGGCCGATCCGGCCGCCGGATACGACCCGTCGCTCGACCGGCGGATGCGGCTGCTGCTGAAGCCGCTGGCGCGGACCGGGACGCGGTTGGTCACCAACATCGGATCGGCCGACCCACTCGCCGCCGCGCGCCGGGTGCTGCGAATCGCCGCGGAACTGGCGGTGCCGGTGAGCGTCGCCGCGGTCACCGGCGACGACGTACTCGACCGGATCGACGTCACCGCACCCGCCTGGGAGGACGGCCGGCCGCTCATCGAGCACGGCGAGCTCGTCTCGGCCAGCGCATACCTCGGCGCGGACGCGCTGCTGCCGGCCCTGCGAAGCGGCGCGCAGGTCGTCATCGGCGGCCGGATCGCCGACCCGTCGCTGTTCGTGGCACCGCTGGCGCACGAGTTCGGCTGGTCCCTCGACGACGTGGACCGGATCGCGGGAGCGACGACGATCGGCCACCTCCTGGAGTGCGGGGGCCAGGTCACCGGGGGCTACTTCGCCGATCCGCCGTACAAGACCGTCCCCGACCTGGCGAACCTCGGCTACCCGATCGCCGAGGTCGGCGAGGACGCCGCCGGCGTGGTCACCAAACCGCCGGGCACCGGCGGCCGCGTCGACCGGATGACCGTCGCCGAACAGCTCGCGTACGAGGTGACCGACCCGCGGGCCTACCTGACCCCGGACGTGACCGCCGACTTCACCACGGTCCGGATCCACGAGACCGGACCCGACCGCGTCCGGGTGACGGCGACCACCGGCGCGCCGCGCCCGCCGACCCTCAAGGTCAGCGTCGGATACCGCGCCGGGTTCCGCTGCGAGGCGGAGATCTCCTACGCCGGCGCCACGGCACTGCACCGGGCACGACTGGCCGGCCAGGTCGTCGCCGACCGGCTCGGCGGCCTGATCCCCCGGCTGCGGACCGACTACATCGGAGCCACCGCCCTGCACGGCGACGACCTGGGCGGCGGCACCGAACCGTACGAGTGCCGGCTGCGGATCGCCGGCATCGCGCCCACCCGCGAGGCCGCCGAGGCCATCGGCCACGAGGTCGCCGCCCTCTACACCACCGGGCCAGCGGGCGGCGGAGGGGTCCGCGTCACCACGGAAGAGGTCATCGGCATCGTGTCCACTTCGATCGAACGGTCGCTCGTGGAACCCCGCGTGCACCACCCGGTGGCCGATCGATGAAGGTCAGGCTCGCCGAGATCGCCCACTCACGCGCCGGGGACAAGGGGACGCTGGTCACCCTGTCGCTGATCCCGTACGACCCTCGTCACCACCCGGACCTGTGCCGCCTGGTGACCGCGGACGTCGTCCGGGACCACCTGGCCGGGCGCGTCCACGGGCACGTCGTCCGGCACGAGATGCCCAACCTGCCCGCGCTGCTCTTCGTCTGCCGGCGCGACCCGGACGACACGGTCACCGCGTCGCTCTACCTCGACACCCACGCCAAGAGCCTCAGCAGCGCCCTGCTCGAGCTCGTCGTCGACCTGCCCGACACACCGGAAGGACGCCCCGCATGACACGACGAGGCATGCGCCGTGCCGTCGCCATCCTGGCCGCCGTGGCGGCCGTCGCTCTCATCGCGCCACCCGCGCAGGCCGGCGCCACTCCCCCGAGCGGCACCGCTTCCCCGGGCGGCGCCACGCGCACGGCCTGCGCGCGCGTCCGGCACCTGCCCGGTGCCCGCGTGACCGCCGCCGAGCAGGTTCCGGCCGGTTCCTACACCACCTCCGACGGCCAGACCTTCACCGGCCTTCCGGCGTTCTGCCGGGTCGCCGCGGTCACGGCGCGTACCGTGCGGTTCGAGGTCTGGATTCCGTCCGGCACCTGGTCGGGTGACTACGAAGCGGTCGGCAACGGCGGCTTCGCCGGCACCATCTCGTACGCGGCCATGGCCCAGGCGCTGCGCACGGGGTATGCCACCGCCTCCACCGACACCGGCCACTCCGCCTCCGACACCACCGGCACCTGGATCAGCGATCCCGTCCTCCTCGCCGACTGGGGACATCGTTCGATCCATCTGATGACGGAACCCGCCAAGGCGGCGATCGCCGCGTACCACGGGCACCGGCCGCGCCACTCCTACTTCGTCGGTGGCTCGACCGGCGGCGATCAGGCGATGGAAGAGGCCGAATACTTCCCACGCGACTACGACGGCATCGTCGCGATGGCGCCTGGAATGGCCTACAGCCACCTCATGATGAGCTTCATCCACACCGCCCTGCCGTCCGAACGCGACCCCGGCGCCTACCTTCCGCCGGACAGGCTGGCGCTGCTGAACCGCGCGGTACTGTCGGCGTGCGCGGCCGACAAGGCGGTGCCCTCCGACGACTACCTCACCCGGCCTCAGGACTGCCGTTTCGACCCCGCGACGCTGCTGTGCCCCGGAGACGGCGGCACCGCGTCCTGCCTCACCGCGCCGCAGGTCGCCGCCGCGAAGGCCATCTACGCGCCCGTCCGCGACCCGCGCACCGGCCGGGAGCTGTATCCGGGGTTCGTCCGCGGCAGCGAGGCCGACCCGGAGAACGGTTCCGCGTCCGGCGCGGGCTGGTACAGCGTTCAGAGCTCCGGCGGAAACAGCCTGGCCCGGCAGTACGCGCAGCCGCTGTTCGGCCGCGCCGTGTTCGGCGACCCGAACTGGGACTGGACCGGCTTCGACTTCGGCCGCGACGCCGACGCGGTCGGGGCCAGGCTCAGTCCCGTCATCGACGCGACCAGCCCGGACCTGCGGGCGTTCGCGGCCCGCGGCGGGAAGCTGATCATGACGCAGGGCTGGTCCGACGCCTACAACGCCCAGACGCTCCCGATCGAGTACTACGACGAGGTCGTGCGGCGGCAGGGCGGCCTGGCACGCACCCGCTCCTTCTTCCGGCTGTTCATGCAGCCCGGCGTCGGGCACGTCGCCGGCGGTCCCGGGCTCGACGCTTTCGACGCCATCGGGACCGTCCGCGCGTGGGTCGAGCGAGGGACCGCACCCGACAGCATCACCGCTTCCAAGGCGTCTTCCGGGCAGACCCGGCCGTTGTGCCCGTATCCGCAGGCGGCCGCCTACAACGGCGACGGTGACACCCGCGTGGCATCGAACTTCCACTGCTCGCCCGACGACAGGTCCACGCGATGACCCGCATCCAATCTCATGAACCCTTGCCAACCTGAGTTCAATTCAGGAAGATGGAAACGCGCCCGCTGGTGCGCGTGCGCTTTCGGGCGGTCCAGACGTCGTCGTACGGCGGATGCCGCATGGCCAGGCCAGGGGTGAGGGTGTCCATCGATTTCGAGATCGACGAGCGGACCGCCGACATCGCGCGGCGCACCACCGCTTTCGTCCGGGATGTCGTGCTGCCCGAGGAACAGGCGTCCGACGGGAACGTCCACGCCGGGCCGGAGCCGCTTCGGCGTCGGCTGCAGGAGGCGGCCCGGACGGCGGGCGTGTTCGCTCCCCACGTCGGCGCGGAGTGGGGCGGGCTCGGGCTGGACCTGCGCGGCCAGGCCGTGGTGTTCGAGGCGGCGGGGTACTCGCTCCTGGGCCCGCTCGCACTCAACTGCGCGGCGCCCGACGAGGGCAACATGCACCTGCTCGAGGTGGTGGCGACCGAGAAGCAGAAGGAACGGTACCTGCGCCCGCTGGCGGCCGGCGAGGTGCGCTCGTGCTTCGCGATGACCGAACCCGCGCCCGGCGCCGGATCCGACCCCCGCGCGCTCGCCACGACCGCGACGAGGACCTCGGGCGGCTGGCGGATCGACGGCCGCAAGTGGTTCATCAGCGGCGCGGACGGCGCCGCGTTCACCGTCTGCATGGCCCGTACCAGCGGGGTCCCCGGAGACCCCGGCGGCGCGACGATGCTCCTCGTCGACGCCGGCAACCCGGGAATGAAGATCGTCCGGAACATCGACACCCTGGACCAGGGCCTGTTCGGCGGGCACAGCGAGATCGTTTTCGACGGTTGCGAGGTCGGCGACGACGCGGTGCTGGGCGAGGTGGACCAGGGCTTCCCGTACGCGCAGGTACGCCTCGGCCCCGCCCGGATGACCCACTGCATGCGCTGGCTCGGGGTGGCACGCCGTGCCCAGGACATCGCCCTGGACCGCGCGGCCGACCGCTCCGCGTTCGGCCGGCCGCTGGCCGAACTCGGCATGGTGCAGCAGATGCTCGCCGACAACGAGATCGACATCGAGACCGGCCGCGCGGTGCTGTGGCGGGCCTGCTGGGAGCTGGACCGGGGGCGCACGGCCGCCCAGCACACCTCGATCGCCAAGACGTACGTCTCCGAGGCGGTGAACCGGGTCGTCGATCGAGCCGTGCAGGTGTGCGGAGCGCTCGGCATCTCGGGCGACGCCCCGCTCTCGCGGCTGTACCGGGAGGTGCGCCCGTTCCGCATCTACGACGGCCCCTCCGAGGCCCATCGCTGGGCGATCGCCAAACGCGCGGTGCGCGCGGCATGGGAGCGGAGGGCGGCACGGTGACCGGGCCCGAGAGCCATACGGCCGTCGTCGGCGTCGACGGACCCGCGCTGCAGCGCCACTTCGAACGCCACCTCCCCCAGTGCGCGGGGCCGCTTCGGGTCACGCCCCTGCACGGCGGGCGCTCCAACCTCACCTATGAGGTGACCGACGGGACGCACCGCTGGGTCCTGCGCCGGCCGCCGCTGGGAGTGCTCACCCCCACCGCGCACGACATGGACCGCGAGTACCGCGTCGTCGCCGCGCTCGGCAGCACCGGGGTGCCGGTCGCGCGCGCCGTGCTGTCGTGCCCCGACCCCACGGTGATCGGGGCGCCGTTCTCCGTCGTCGACTTCGTCGAGGGGACGGTGCTGCGCGACGGCGACGAGGCGGCCACGCTCGATCCCGCCGACGCGCGACGTAGCGCCGAGGCGCTCGTCGATGCCCTGGTGGACCTCCACTCGGTCGATGCCGCCGACGCCGGGCTGGACGGCTTCGGCCGTCCCGAGGGATACCTGGAGCGTCAGGTACGGCGGTGGCGCGGTCAGTGGGACAAGATCGCCACCCGCGCGCTGCCCGGAATCGGCGAACTCCACGGCCGCCTGGCCCGGACCCTCCCCGTGAGCGGCGCCCCGGCGATCGTGCACGGCGACTACCGCCTGGACAACGTCATCCTGGCGCCCGGCGACCCCGGACGGATCGCCGCGATCGTGGACTGGGAGATGGCGACGCTCGGTGATCCCCTAGCGGACCTCGGGATGCTGCTCATGTACTGGGAGCCGACCTGCGAGCCGGTGCTGGGGGTACGCCACGTCCCGACCGCCAACCCCGGCTTCCCGTCGGGCCGGGAACTGGCCGAGCGGTACGCCGAGCGGTCCGGCCGCGACCTCGGGGACCTGCGCTTCTACCGGGCTCTGGCGTACTTCAAGCTGGCCGTCATCGCCGAGGGCATTCACGCCCGCCACCTCGCGGGCCGGACCGTCGGCACCGGATTCGAACGGGTCGGATCGGCGGTGCCCGCGCTGCTGCGCTCGGGATTGGAGCTCCTGCCGTGACCGACACACCGAGTGAGGGAGGGCCCGTGCACGGCCGACTGTCCGGACAGATCGCACTGGTCACCGGTGCGACCGGTGGCATCGGGGAGGCGACCGTACGCCGACTGGCCGCCGAAGGCGCCGCCGTGGCGGTGACCGACGTGGACGCCGGTCCCTGCGAGGCCCTGGCGAAGGAACTGACGGCCGGCGGAGGGAGCGCACTCGCTCTCGCGCTGGACGTCACCGACGAACAGCGGTGGTGCGCCGCGGTCGAACGCGTCGTCGCCGAGTTCGGCGGCCTGTCCGTGCTCGTCAACAACGCGGGCATCGCCGAGATGCGAACCGTCGAGACCGAGACCCAGGAGACCTGGGACAAGGTCATCGCCGTCACCCAGACCGGCGTCTGGCTCGGCATGAAGCACGGCGGGCCCGCGATCGAACGCGCCGGCGGCGGCTCCATTGTCAACATCGCGTCGATCTTCGGTACGGTCGGCGGGTTCGGCGGCCAGTTCTCTTACCACGCCGCGAAGGGCGCGGTCCGCCTGATGACGAAGAACGCCGCGCTGCACTGGGCGGAGCGCGGCGTGCGCGTCAACTCGATCCATCCCGGCTTCATCGAGACGCCGCGTTCGCGGAACCTGTGGCGCGGCACGCCCCGCCACACGGCGATGGTCGAGGGCACCCCCATGCGGCGGCTCGGCCGGCCCGAAGAGGTCGCCGGGGCGGTGGCGTTCCTGGCCTCCCAGGACGCGGGCTTCGTCACCGGCTCCGAACTGTACGTGGACGGAGGCTGGACGGCCCGCTGAGTCACCGGCGGGAGCCGCCCGCGCGGCTCATCGGATCCGGGTGTACCGGTTGACCCCGGCCACGGACGCGACGCCGACCCGGCCCTGCAGGACGAGGACGTCCAGGTGCGCCGCCGTCTCATTGATCGCGAGCATCCGATTGAAGGCATTGAGCTCGCCGAACGGCACCTGCCGACGCGTCCAGCCCAGCCTGCGCGCCACCGCGTGGGCGTCGAGCGTCTCCTCCCCCAGTGCCGACAGGCTCTTGGCCAGCCGGTCGTCGTGGTGGGCGAGCAGTTCGGCCACCCGCGCATGGGCGCTGTCGGTGACCGGCCCGTGCGCGGGCAGCAGGCGGGCGTCGGCGTACCGTGTCATGAGCCGCAGCGAGTCCAGGTAGTCGGCGAGTGGCCGGCCGCCGGACTCGGCGAGTTCAAAACCGATGGACGGGGTGATGTGCGGCAGGACATGGTCCCCGGAGAACAGCAGGCCCCGCGATTCGTCCAGGTAGACGACATGTCCCCTGGTGTGTCCGGGCGTCGGTACGACCTGTAGCCCGATGTCGCCGAAGCGCACGGCCTCCGCGCCGAGCCAGCGATCGGGGGCCTGCCAGACGGCGGGATCGTAGCCGCCGTGATCCATCGCGCCGATGCGGTCGGCCAGTTCCCCGGCCCCTGCCCGGCGCAACGTTTCAAGGGAGCTCGCGGGTGTGTCGCTGCGCAGCCGGTGGAGCATCTCCAGGCCCGGGCGTTCCCCGACGCCCAGGTAGACCCGCGAGCCCAGCAGCCGGCGCAGTTCCACGGCGTGCGTGTAGTGGTCGCGGTGGATGTGTGTGACCAGGATGTGGCCGATGTCCCCGAGGTCCCGGCCGATGGCTGCCAGGCCCTGCTCGAGCTCCTTGCGCGCCTCAGGGATCGCCCACCCACCGTCGATCATGACGATTCCGCCGTTGCCGGCCGGGTGCTCCAGAACATAGACGTTGACGGCGCGTAGGCCGTCGTCGGGCAGCGGGAGTGGAATGCGGTGCACTCCGGTCCGCACGGTCTGGACTCCCCGCGCGGCCCATTCCCCGTGGTCGAACCGCGCCGTCATCACCGTTCCCCTTCCCGGAATGCCGCTGTGCTCGGCCGGCGGGACGCCCCGCCGTTCGCGGAGGTACCGCCGTTCGCGGACGTTTCGCCGCCTCAGGCCGGATCGGCCGCGTGGTCGCGCAGCCGTGCGGCCAGGTCCCGGGCCCCGGCCCGGTCGAGCTTGCCGACCTTGGTCTGGGGCAGCTCGGCGACGCTGTGGACATACTCGGGCCACTTGCTCTTGGACAGGCCGACGCTCCCCAGGTATCCGGTCACCTCGGCGAGCTCGATGTCACGGCCGTCCTCGGTGACGACCAGCAGCGCGACGCGTTCACCGAGCACCTCGTCGGGGACCGCAGCGACGCACGCCGACGCGACCCGCGGATGGCCGGCGACGGCGCGCTCGATCTCGGTGATGTCGATGTTGCGGCCCCCGCGGATGATGACGTCCTTCTCCCGGCCCATGATGCTGATGGTGCCGTCCTCGTGGGTCATCAGCAGGTCGCCGGTGGGAAGGTAGCCGTCCGCCGTCAGCTCGGGCGGATGGACTCGCCCGTCCCGGGCGTAGCCGAGGAAGAGGGACGGGCCGCGCACCTGCGCCCGGCCGGTCACGCCCGGGCCGGCCACCCGCCCGTCGAGGGTGATCGCGCGAACGTCCGTCCCCGGGAAGGGCCGTCCGTCCCTGCCGAGCCGGATCTCCTCAGGGTCGCCGGGACCGGGGGACGTGTGTCCGAGGCATTCGGACATGCCGAAGACACGCAGGATCTTCGTGCCCAGGGACCGTTCGGCGCGGGCGAGGGCCCCGCGGTCCATGGGCCCGCCGCCGACGGTGATCGACCGGACGCGGCGGAGGGCACCGGAGCCGGCAGCCTCGGCCCCCATCTGCAACGCCATGGTCGGGACGCACATGGTCCAGCGGACGTCGGCGCCGGCCATCCGCTCCAGCGCGACGGCGCGGTCCCACTTGCCCGTCAAGACGAGCGGACCGCCCAGCAGCAGGGCGAGGTAGACGCCGAAGCAGTACGCCGCCGTCGACGACAGCGGCACGATCGCGGCGACGGCGTCGCCGCGCGACAGGCCGTTGATGGCGATGGTGCTCGCCGCGGCATAGCGCAGGGCCTCCTCGGACTGGACGACGCCCTTGGGGCGTCCGGTCGATCCGGAGGTGAGGCCGATCAGGACACCGCCCGACCACCGCGACACGTCGCTCGGCCGGGACGCGGACCGCGCCTGCCAGCCGCCGAGCACCGTGCCCGCCGAGGCCGGCAGCAGATCGTGCACCGCCCATTCCGCCACCGCCGAGGGCTCGGCGACGACGGCGTCCGGGCGGATGTCCTCCCAGGCCGCGGCGAACTCCTGAGGTGTCGTGTGCCGGTTGACCACCGCCAGCGTCCCGCCCCGCAGGCCGACGGCGAGGGTGGCGGCGACGGTGCGCCACGAATTGTCGGCCTGGAGCATGACGGTGCCGCCCGCGACGGCGGACAGTGCTCCGGTCAGCCGGGCCGCCTCGTCGAGCAGTTCCCGGGCCGTGTGGGGGCCCGTGTCGTCGATGACGGCGACGAAATCGGCCTCCTCGGCCCTCTGCTGGAACTCCCGCGTTACCTGTCGCATCTTGCTTCCTCGCTGCGCTGTGCCCCGACCTGCGTCCGCCCTGGCGGCCTCAGGCGGTGAACATCTCCGCCTCGTGGCCCATGACGGCGATACGGCGGCCCTTCATGTCTCCGACCTGTGCCACCGCGTCCGCCCACTCAGGGCTCGCGAGGGCCTTCTTCAGATCCTCCGGAGAGTCGAAACCGAGCACGGAGATCCCGTCCCAGCCCTCGGATCGCTTCTCCAGCGCATCGTCGATCTCGGTGTGCCGCCAGGCCCGCAGTCCGGGCAGGCGGTAGGTCAGTTCCGCGTGGTCGCCCCGCCACCAGTCGATGAACTGCTGGTGGGTCCAGTCCGAAGGCCGGGACGCGAGCAGAATCAGGTTGTACACGACCGTCTCCCTCTCTGGTCAGTCGAAGCGGATCTCGGACGACCGGCCGATCAGCAGGCGCTGCAGCCGTCCTTCGCCGTTCACCCGCCCGGCGGCGACGAAGCTGGCCTCGGGGACGCCGCCGCGCCGTACTTCTCCCAGGAACAGTTCATCCCGGCCGACGGTGGTCGCCGACAGCAGGTGGTGGGTCCGGGTGCCCTTCTCGCGTTGTTCGAGATAGCCGACGAGGGCCGCGCGGTCGCCGGCGAAGTCGGTGGCGTCGCCGTCTCCGGTGGAGAACAGGATGGACAGCGAGAAGTCATCGCTGATCAGGTCGAGGATCTTCGACGGCTCGTCACCGTCGAGAAGCTTGAACCATTCGGTGAGGAACGGCGCCGCGGTGGAGGACTCGGTCATGCCCGGCTCCCGCCGGTCGCGGTCGTCGAGGCGGCGGATCGGGTCCCGGCGCTCTGCTCGGTCCAGTCGACCAGTTGGAACGAGGTGCTGAAGAACGACTGGTAGCGCGCCAGAAGCCCGCCGGGTGAGACCACCGCCGCCGACAGGAAGGAGCCGACGTAGCGCCCGCGCTCCGTCACCACTCCGTAGACGGTCTCGGTGTCACCGTCTCTGCTGTAGCGCAGGACCTCGTGTGCCCGGTCGACCGGATTGCGTCCGGCGATGTAGGACGCGAAGTCCTCCCGGGACGTTCCGGTGACCTCCCTGCCCGGCAGGGCGATGAGGAAGCGGAAGTCGGGTTCGAGCAGCTCCAGTGTCTGCTCCGGATGCTGGCTGTCCATGCTCGCCAGATATGCACGCAACGCCATGAGTGTGCGCCCTTTCAACCGGCGGCCGTTCGACGGCCTGAGGTGTCGCCGGCGGACCGACGGAGACGCCGCTGGCCGCGGCGAAAATACAACTTGAGCCAAGTTCAGTTCAATTAGGATCGTAACGAGAGGGAAACACACCTGGCAAGAGCCGTCGCGGGACCGATCGCGGCGGTCTCCGGCACGAGCAACGTCGAAGGAGTCCGAGAGCGGACCGTAGGACCACGCCGAAAAGCCCTCCGGCGGACGAACGTCCGCCGGAGGGCACGGCAAGAAACCGGAGTCGTCACATGGCGACGATGCGCACGCAGGCGTCCTCGATCAGATCACTGATCTCCGACAGCGGCGTGGGCCCGGACGGCCGGTACCACCGCCACACGCTGACGATGAGGCCGAGCACGCTCGCGCCGAGCAGCTGGGCGTCACGCAGCGGGAACGCCCCCTGGGACATGCCGCGCACGAGGAGGTTCGTCCAGTCCCGCTCGACCACCTGGACCAGCTGGCGGGCCGCCACCCGCTCGGCCTCCTCGCGCTTGGACTTGCGCGTGCCGGACAGCAGGTCCATGTGGTTGTGCAGGATGCGCATCTGCAGAACCTCCTGGTCGGAGACGTCGTACGCCGCGCGGACCGCCGACCGCAGCGCGTCGACCGGCTCGGCGACGCCCGTGGTCGCCTCCGTGAACTTGTCGTGCGACCGCTGCAGCTCCAGTCGCATGATGGTGAGCAGGCAGTGGGTCTTGGACTCGAAGTAGTGGTAGAGCGCGGTCTGCCCGATGCCGACCCGCTCCGCGACGGTGGACCACTTGGTGGCCTCGAAACCCGTCTCACCGAAGCAGTCGACCGCCGCCGCGAGGACCGCGGCACGCTTGGACCTCGGCCCCGCCTCCGGTTCTTCGACGAAGCTCGCCGCCATGACCTGCCTCCTGACCGTGGATCACCCCGTCCGCAACCGAGGGTAGACCCAACCTGAACTCGGTTGCGAATCGGCTGAATCACAGGCGCTCGACGACGGTGGCATTGGCCATGCCGCCGCCCTCGCACATTGTCTGCAGACCGTAGCGTCCCCCGGTTCTGCGAAGCTGGTGGACGAGCGTGGTCATCAGCCGGGCGCCCGTCGCCCCGAGCGGATGTCCGAGCGCGATCGCGCCGCCGAAGGCGTTGACCCGCTCCTCGTCGGCGCCGATCTCCTTCTGCCAGGCGAGCACGACCGGCGCGAAGGCCTCGTTGATCTCGATCAGGTCGATGTCGCCGACCGACATCCCCGCGGTCTTCAGGACCTTCTCCGTGGCGGGGATCGGACCGGTCAGCATGAGGATCGGGTCGGAGCCGACCACGGCCATGGCGTGCACGCGGGCCAGCGGGGTCAGGCCGTGACGGCGCACCGCGTCCTCGGAGGCGACCAGCAGGGCGGCGGCGCCGTCGGAGATCTGGCTCGAGACGGCGGCGGTCAGCCGACCGCCCTCGGTGAGGGTCTTCAGGCCGGCCATCTTCTCGAGGGTGGTGCCGGCACGAGGACCTTCGTCGGCGGTGAGCCCGAAGGCCGGTGCGATCTCGGCGTCGAAGGTCCCGCCTGCCTGGGCGGCCAGGGCTCGCCGGTGGCTCGTGAGCGCGAAGCGCTCCATGTCCGCGCGGGAGACGCCCCACTTCTCGGCGATCAGCTCCGCTCCCCGGAACTGGGAGACCTCCTGGTCGCCGAAGCTCTCACGCCAACCGTCGCCCGCGTACGGGGTGCCCATGCCGGCCTGTTCGCCGACGGACATCGGGCTGCCGATGGGGACCAGGCTCATGACCTCCACGCCACCGGCGATCACCAGGTCGGCGCCGCCCGATCCGACGGCCTGGGCGGCGAAGTGCACGGCCTGCTGGGAGGAGCCGCACTGGCGGTCGATGGTGGTGCCCGGGACGTGCTGTGGCAGCCCTGCCGACAGCCACGAGGTACGGGCGATGTTCCCGGTCTGCGCGCCGATCTGGCTCACGCAGCCGAAGTAGACGTCGTCGACGGCGCCGGGGTCGACACCAGTGCGTTCCAGCAGCGCACGCAACACATGCGCGCCGAGGTCCGCCGGGTGCACGCCACTGAGCGCGCCTCGCCGGCGGCCGACGGGGGTGCGGACGGCACCGACGATGAATGCTTCCGACACGGTGATCTCCAAAGGGGTTCTGCGGTCAGGGACGGGGCGGGACGCGCGTGAAGTCCGGCGCCCGCTTGCCGAGGAAGGCCGCGACGCCCTCGCGGCCCGTGTCGGAGGCGGCCAGGGCGGCGATGGAACGGGCCTCGGCGTCCAAGTGCGGGCCCAGCTCCGCGGTCGGCCCGGCGGCGACGAGCCGGCGGGTGGCGCCGAAGGCGACCGTGGGCCCCCGGCGCAGCGCCTCGGCCGTACGCTCGGCCTCGGCGGCCAGCGCGTCCGCTGCGACGACCCGGCTGACCAGCCCGATCTCCGCCGCCTCCGTCGCCGCCACCCGGCGGTTGGTCAGCAGCAGGTCCAGGGCCAGCTTCGGACCCACGAGCCGGGGCAGGGACCAGCTGGTCCCGGCGTCCGGCGAATAGCCGATTCCGGTGTACGCCGCGGTGAACGACGCGCCCTCGGCCGCCAACGTCACGTCGGCCGCCACGGCCAGGCCGAGGCCGGCACCGGCCGCCGCGCCCTGCACGGCCGCCACCAGGGGCGCGTCCATGGCGGCGAACGTGCGCAGGGCGTCGTGCAACGCGTCGGTCACCGCGAGCAGGTGCGTCTCCAACGCCTCACCCGTGAGCGTGGCGAACTCCCGCAGGTCGCCGCCGACGCAGAACGACCGCCCCTCACCGCTGAGCAGTACGGCCCGTACGTGCTCGCGGGCGCAGGCGCGCGCCGCCTCCCGCAGCCCGCGCGCCGTCTCCAGGTCGATCGCGTTGCCCGCCTCGGGCCTGCGGAGGGTGACGCGGGCGAGGCCGCCCTCGCCGATCTCGAAGCCGACTGTCATCGGGCGGTCCATCCGCCGTCGACGGTCAGGACCTGTCCGGTGCAGTAGGAGGAGGCGTCGGAGGCGAGGAACAGGAGGGCGCCGTCGAGTTCGTGCTCGTGGCCGCCGCGGCGCAGCAGCGTGTTGCGCTCGACCCATCGGCCGGAGCGCTCGTCGCCGAACAGGTCTGCGGTCATCTCGGTGCGGAACCAGCCTGGCGCGAGCGCGTTGACGCGTGTTCCGGCGCCGCTCCACTGGCCGGCCAGCTCGCGGGTCAGGCCGATCAGCCCCGCCTTGGACGCCGAGTAGCCGGCCCCTGCCCAGGGGGGCGGTCGTGACCAGGCCGAGGATGGAGGCGACGTTGACGATGCTCCTGCCGTGGGCCGGCGCGGCGGCCTCGGCGGTGAGGCGGGCCAGATGGTACGGGGCGGTGAGGTTCACGGCGAGGACGTCGGCGAAGGCGTGGGGTGATTCGGCCTCCGCGCGCGTCTCGCCGGGCACGGCGGCGTTGTTGACCAGGACGTCGATGCGGCCGGTGGCGGTCAGCGCCGTCTCGACCAGCCGTACGCGGTCCGCCTCCGAGGAGACGTCGCAGGTGACGGGGTGGATGCGCGCGTCGGAGTCGGCGAGCGCCTTGAGCCGATCGGTGCGGCGGGCCGCGGCGAACACGGTGGCGCCGGCCTGGGCGAGGACGGTGGCGAAGCGTGCGCCGAGCCCGGCGGAGGCCCCGGTGACGATCGCCGTCCGGCCCTCCAGCGAGAACAGCTCGGAGACGGGCCGGGGCGCGTTCACTCCTCCACTCCGATCGGCAGGGCGGTCGCGCCGCCGTCGAGCACGAGGGTCTGGCCGGTCATCCAGGAGGAGGCGTCGCTCGCCAGGAACAGGGCCGCGTTCGCCACATCCTCCACCGTGCCGAGGCGCCGCAGGGGCAGCCTGGCGGTCAGGATGGACTCGCGGGCCTCCCACACCGCACGCGCCAGCTCCGTCTTGATCAGCCCGGGGGCGATGGCGTTGATCCGGACCGCGGGCCCGAGTTCGTAGGCGAGTTGCCGGGTCATGTGCAGCATCGCGGCCTTGGTGGCGTTGTAGTAGCCGATGTGCGGATCGACGATGAGCCCGCCGACCGACGCGATGTTGACCACGGCTCCCCCGTGCGCGCCCATCCAGGCCTGCCAGGCGAAGCGTGTCCAGGCGATCATGCCGTACTGGTTGACGCGGACGGTCTTCTCCGCGCGCGGCAGGTCCAGGCCGAGCAGGTCGCCGTGGTAGGGGTTGGTGGCCGCGTTGTTGACGAGGACGTCGATCCGGCCGAACCGCTCCATGGTCTGGTCGACGCATGCCTCGGCCTGGTCGGGTTCGCCGGCGTTGGCCACGACCGTGAGGATGTCGCCGTCGCCCTTGACGCGCAGCAGTTCCTCCCGTGCGGTGGCGAGCCCTTCCGCCTTGCGGGCGGCGATCACCACGTGCGCTCCGGCCTCGCGGTAGGCGGTGGCGATGCCGAGGCCGATGCCGCGCGATCCGCCGGTGATGACGGCGACCCTGCCTTCCAGAACGTTCGTGCTCACGCTGTTCCCGCCTTGTCGTCGTTCTTCCGGTACTTGGCCAGTTCCAGGCGTGCCACGGTCCGCAGATGAACCTCGTCCGGCCCGTCGGCGATGCGCAGCGCCCGTGTGATGGAGAACAGGCGGGCGAGCACCGTGTCGTCGCTGACGCCGGCGGCGCCGTGCGCCTGCACCGCGCGGTCGACCACCCGGTGGGCCACGTCCAGCGCCGCCACCTTGATCGCGGCGACCTCCGTACGGGCGGCGGCGTTGCCGACGGTGTCCATCAGCCAGGCCGACTTGAGCACGAGGAGGCGTAGCTGCTCGATCTCGATGCGGCTGCGGGCGATCCACTCGCGTACCACGCCCTGGTCGGCGAGCGGCCCGCCGAAGGCGACGCGTTCGGTGACCCGCTCGCACATCAACTGCAGGGCCCGCTCGGCGAAGCCCACGGCGCGCATGGCGTAGTGCATGCGCCCGGGGCCGAGCCGCCCCTGGGCGATCGCGAACCCCTCGCCTTCCCCGCCGAGGATGTTCGCCACCGGCACGCGGACGTCCTCGAAGAGCACCTCGCCGTGGCCGAGCCGGTCGGTGTAGCCGAACATCGGCAGGTCGCGCACGACGGTGACGCCCGGCGTGTCCCGGGGGACGAGCAGCATGCTCTGCTGCCGGTACGTGGGCGCGTCCGGATCGGTCTTGCCCATCACGATGATCAGCTTGCAGTCGGGGTCGAGGATGCCGGAGGTGTACCACTTGCGGCCGTTGACGACGTACGTGTCGCCGTCGCGGGTGATGCGGGTGCGGATGTTACGGGCGTCCGAGCTGGCTACCTCCGGCTCGGTCATCGCGAAGCAGGAGCGGATCTCGGCGCTCAGCAGGGGCCGCAGCCAGCGGTCCTGCTGCTCCGGGGTCCCGTACAGCGCGAGCAGCTCCATGTTGCCGGTGTCGGGGGCCGAGCAGTTGAACACCTCCGGGCCGATGATGGAGCGGCCCGCCAGCTCGGCGAGCGGCGCGTACTCCAGGTTGGTCAGGCCCGCTCCCCAGTCGCCGTGCGTCATGAAGAGGTTCCACAGGCCCTCGGCGCGTGCCTTCTCCTTCAGCTCGATCATCACCGGCGGCAGCGCGTGCGGATCGTCCGCCTCGGCCAGTTGCCGGTCGTAGCCGGCCTCCGAGGGCAGGACGTGCTGCTCCATGAACGACCGCATGCGGTCCTGCAGTTCGCGCGCCCGTGGCGAGTATCCGAAGTCCACGATTGCTCCTGTTCACCGGCGCCCGCGATACGTACGGGGCGCCCTGGCTCATGTCGTCGGGCGGGATCAGCCGAGGATGTCGCGCGCCGTGCGGATCATCGCGGCGATGGTGGGCGGCAGCCGCTCCTGATCCGGGTCGTGGTGCTTACCTTCGCGGTGCCGGCGCAGGTTGTGACCCATGATCGCGGCCATCTTCATGCGGCCCAGCGCCCGGAACCAGTCCAGGGCGGGCGGCGCGGGCCGCGCGAGGTAGGCCTCCAGCAGCTCCGCCTCCGTGGGCAGGCCCGGCACGGCACGCCCGACTCCGGGGAAGTTCCGGTGGTCGGTGAAGAGCAGGAACCAGCCGAGGTCGATGCGCGGGTCACCGACACTCCAGATCTCCCAGTCGATGACGGCCGCGGCGCGATCCGCGACGCACAGCACGTTGCCGAGCCGGAAGTCGCCGTGCAGGAGCACCGCCGCGACGTCGCCGGGCACGTCGTCGGCCAGGCGCGTCAGCAGTTCCTCCGCGCCGGGACGCAGTTCCGCCGGTACGGCGTGCATGGTCCGGCTCCATCGCTCCAGCTCGCCCGCGGCGTCGAGCGGTTCGGGCGGGTCGAGGCCGGGCGTGCGGACATCGGTGTCGTGCAGCCGTCGCAGCACGGAGGCGATGTCCAGCATCCGGGCGCGGGCCGTCGCGGCGGGCACCTCGGGGCCGTCGAGTACGGGCTCGACGGCCTCGCCGGCGACGAACTCCATGGCGAACCATGCGGGCTGTGCCGCGTCCACGGCCACGACGCCCGGCACCGGCACCGCGGACCCGGCGAGCGCTCCGAGCACGCGGGCCTGGCGCAGCACGTCGTTGCGGCCGATCGGCCGCTGTCCGGGAGGCACCGCTTTGACGACGTACCCGGCGTCTCCGACGCCGACCGAGTAGGTCAGCCCCGAGTGGCCGCCCGGCAGGGCTCGCAACGCGCCGACCGGCGCGCCGGGGTGCCGGCGGGGCAAGGTGGTCCTGGACCCGTACGGTCAGTTCGGCCGTTCCGGTGAGGGTGCTCATCGGGCCGGGTCCTTCGGCAGGCCCAGCACCCGCTCGGCGAGGATGTTGCGCTGGATCTCGTCGGTGCCGCCCGCGATGCTGTAGCCGGGCGCGCCCAGTAGGTGCTCGGTCCACGCGTAGGTGCCCCACTCCTCCGTGTCGGCCACCAGGCGCGGTCCCAGCAGCTCCGACACCAGGTCGCTCGTCCGCCGCATGGTCTCGGTGGCGTAGAGCTTGCCGACGGACGCCTCCGCGCCGGGCTCGCGCCCGGCGACGAGGGCGGCGGTCACCCGCAGGCCGATCAGCCGCTGGACGAGCGTGCGGATGTGCAGGTCGGCCGCCCGCTGCAGCTCACCGCCGGTGAGGGGGCGGGGCAGGTGCCGGGCCAGTTCCAGCGCCCGGTCGGCGTTGTCCAGGCCGAGTCCTCCGGAGTCGAGCCGTTCGGCCGCCAGCACGCTGAGGGTGACCCGCCAGCCTTCGCCGACCGGTCCGAGCCGGTCGGTGTCGGGCACCACGACACCGTCGAGGTAGACCTCGTTGAAGCTGGTGCCGCCGGTCATCTGCCGGATGGGCCGTACCGTCACGCCCGGCGCGTCCATGCGCACCAGGAACACGGTGATGCCGGCGTGCTTGCGCGCCTCCGGGTCGGTGCGGCAGACGGCGACGCCCCAGGTCGCCACCTGCGCCCCGGAGGTCCAGACCTTGTGGCCGTTCAGGACCCAGTCGTCGCCCTCGCGCATCGCCCGGGTACGCACGGCGGCGAGGTCGGAGCCGGCCTCCGTCTCGGAGAACAGCTGGCAGGCCAGCTCGTCGGTGCGGAGCATGGGCCGCAGCCAGCGTTCCTTCTGCTCCTCGGTGCCCCAGATGCCGATCGCCGGGGCGACGAGCTGCTGCGTCACCGGGAAGATCTCGGTGCGGTGGGGGACGTCGAACCCGGCCTCCTCGGCGCGGTAGAGCTGCTCGTAGTACGCGGGCAGGCCCCGCCCCCCGTACTTCTCCGGCCGGTTCAGCGCGCCCCACCCGTGGTCATAGCGGGTGCGCTCCCATTCCTGGGTGCGGGCGGTGTGCTCGCGTTCCTCCGCCTCGGTCCAGTTCTCGAACACGGCGACGGAATCGGATCCGCTGCCCCACTCCCCCTCGGCGGCGCGTGGACCGGCCACGGTGGCGAGCCACTGCCGGGCCTGCGCGCGGAACTCCTCCGGTTCCGGGATGTCGCTCATCGCTTCCTCCACCTCCGTTCAGCGGGACAGCACCGTGCACGCGCTGACGCCCGGAGCGCCGTACACGTGCGTGAAACCGACCCTGGGCTCGCCGGGGACCTGGCGCTCGCCGGCCCGTCCGCGCAGCTGCTGGACGACCTCGTAGACCTGACGCAGGCCCGAGGCGCCGATGGGTTCGCCGTTGGCGATGCAGCCGCCGTCGGTGTTGACCGGCAGCGCGCCGCCGATCTCCGTGGCGCCGGCGGCGATCAGCCGCTCCTGCTCGCCGTCCTCACAGAAACCGCACTCGGCCAGGTGCATGACCTCGGCTCCGCTCTCGGTGTCCTGGAGCTGACAGACGTCGACGTCGCCGGGGCCGATCCCCGCCTGCTCGAACGCGGCGGCCGAGGCGTCACGGCTGACGCTGGTCGGCTCGCCGACGGGGAGCCACGGGCTGAATACCTCGAACGAGCCGAAGCGCCGCGTCCGTACGACGGCCGAGCGCAGGGTGACCGGAGGGCCGTCCAGCGTGCGGGCGACCTCGGGCGAGCACAGCACGAGCGCGGCCGCACCGGCGCCAGGGGAGCAGAACATGTAGCGGGTCAGCGGATCGCTGACCATCCCCGAGTCGAGGATCTCCGCGGCCGGCAGCGGCTTCCGGCGCCACGCCTCGGGAGTCAGCGCCCCGTTGCGGTACGCCTTCTCGGCGACCAGCGCGAGGGTCCGCGAGGTGATCCCGTGGTCGTGCATGTAGCGGCGGATCTTCATTCCGAAGAACTGAGTGGTCACCATCAGGCCGTCGCTGCCGTACTCCTCCCCCAGCCCCCAGTCCTCGGGCCGCGGGTCGAAGGCGCCGCGCGGGTGCTTGTCGAAGCCGACGGCGAGGACGACGTCCGCCATGCCCGAGCGGATCGCGTTCACGGCGGAGACCAGCGCGCTGCCGCCGGTGGCGCAGCCGTTCTTGACATTGACGAACGCCAGCCCGGTCATGCCGAGCTGCGCCACCAGCGTGTCGGCGAGCCCGGCGCTGTCGCTGCCGCCGAACGCGGCCCGGACCCGCGACCAGGGGATCCCCGCGTCGGTCAGCGCGGCGTTCACCGCGCCGACGGCCAGCTGCCGGCCGCTCGCCTCCATCCGGCCGAAGGGGGTGCGCCCGGCACCGCAGATCACGACATCGCCGCTCATGCCCCCTCCTCACCGGGGATCGCGGGCCGGGCCCGCGGGACGCCGTCGCCGGCGGTCACCGTGAGAGGCATGTCGATCCGGATGTCGTCCAGATCGTCGATCTCCAGTACGGCCGCCACCCGGACGCCCTCCTCCAGCTCGACATAGCCGACCGCGAACGGCTCGAAGCCGCCCGGCGGGACCCGGTAGGGCGGTGACTTCGGGGCGTACCGCTGCACGGTCCAGGTCCAGAGCCTGCCCACGCCGCTCAGGGCCGCCGGTGCGGCCGGCCCGCCGCACCGCGGGCAGGTGCCGTCCGCGGGGTAGGCCGTCACCGAGCAGGCCGAGCAGCGCGAGCCGTGGAGCCCGGCGGCCGGGCTCCGCGGAACCGTCGGCATTCCGGTCAGCGCCCCGTCCACTTGGGCTCGCGCTTCTCCAGGAAGGCCGAGACGCCTTCGTTGGCGTCCTCAGAGTTGAGCGCCACGCCCACGGCGAGGTGCTCCATCACCATCAGCGACTGGGTGTCGGCGTCCAGGCTCCGGTCGATCGTCATCTTGGTGAGCCACATGGTGAAGGGGCTCTTGTCGATGAGGTCGCCGATGAAGTCCTGGACCGCCTCGTCGAGCTCCTCGCCCGGGACGGACTTGTTGATCAGCCCGAACTCGGCGGCCTCGACACCAGAGAGCAGCTTGCCGGTGAGCATCAGCTCCTTCGTCTTCCGGATACCGATCATGCGCGGCACCCGGTAGATCGGGCCCGCTCCGCCGAACAGCGCGCGCCGGATGTGGAAGTCGCCGATCTGGGCGTCGTCCGCCGCGATGGCGAAGTCGCAGGAGATCATGATCTCGAAGCCGCCGGCGGTGACGTGGCCCTCCAGGACCGCGACCGACGGGGTCTTCATCGAGTACAGGCGGTCGCATACCTTGGCCGACTTCACGGCGACGTCGATGGCGTTCGACCTGCCGACGTAGTCCGCCTTCAGGCTGTCGAGGTCGAAGCCCGAGCAGAAGGTGCCGCCGCGGCCGCGGACGACCAGGACGCGCAGTTCGGGGTCCTCGTCGACCTCCGTGATGATCTCGTCGAGCCGGTCCAGGATGGGAACGGTGACGCAGTTCTTCTTCCAGGGGCGGTTGAGCCAGACACGTGCGACATGGCCGTCACGCTCGAACTGGATCTCGTCTTCAACTGCCATGACCCCGACCTCCGAGTCCAACTTGAACTGAATTCACTACGAGTGTGGTCATCGACCGACGGCCTGTCAACCCCACTCACGATCGATCAATTACCTTCGCCTGAAGTGCTTGTCGCCGGTCCGGCGGTGCGGCGGAACCCGGTTCCGAAAGAGTCATCGCCCCGTAAAATCGAAGTTACTTCACCACATGAAGACGCACAGGAGTCCCGGGACCGGGGGTCCTTCGACGAGACCGATCGTCATACCGGCCTTGCGATGACGGCCTCCGCGGCCGCGCGCCCCTCGGCGACGGCGTGGGCGATGCGACGTGGCACGACGCAGTCGCCGATCGCGCGGACGGTCAGGTGGGCGCTCTGGATGAGGTCGAGGTGATGCGGGCGACGTTCCCCGACCGTGACCAGAAGGTCGGCGGGCACGTGCGTCTCGTGACCGTCCAGGACATGCCGCAGGCGCACGCCACCGGCAGTCGTCGACACCACCGCGTTCATCGCCACGACCCGCAGGGGGAACCCGGTGAGACGCCGCATCAGCTGGGTCCGGTTCTCCGGTGACAGACCCGTCGCGAAGCCGGTGCCGGGAGTGATGAAGACCACCTCTTCAGCACCGGCCGCCAGCGCGCCCTCGACGACGCCGATGCCCTGCCACCAGCCGAATCCGTCATCGAGGAGGGCGACCCTGGGAGCTTCCGGCACGACGTCCGCGTACCGGCGCAGGAACTGAGTGCTGGTGAGCGTCGGGAGCCCGCCCGCGACCGGGACGGCGGCCTCCTCCGCACCGGTGGCGAGCACGATCTGGTGATACGCCGCCAAGTCGTCCGCGCTCGGCCGGCTCCCGAGCAGCACGCGCGCGCCGAGGTGGGTGAGCCGGTCGTACTGGTGGTCCACGAACCTCTGCCAGCCGGGACGGTTCGGAGCCAGGGAGGCGATGCGTGCCTGGCCCCCGGCTCGCCGAGCGCTGTCGAAGACGGTCACCTCGATGCCGGCGCCGGCGAGCGTCATCGCGCACTCCATGCCCGCGGGTCCCGCTCCCACGACCGCGACGGGACCGCCGGCGGAGCCCCGCCGCGTGAGCAGCAGCGGAACGGCCGGGCGCGCGCGGTGACCGGGCGGGCCGAGGTCGGGGTTGACCGCGCACGACCCGGTGGGTTCGAACGTGCGGCAGCCCTCGTTGCAGCCCGTACACGGGCGCACGGACCGCTCGTCGCCCGCGATCACCTTGCGGGCGAAGTCGGGGTCCGCGATGAACGGCCGCGTCATGCCGACCAGATCGGCCCCCGAGACCAGCGCCCGCTCGATATCGGTCACCGACCGGAAACCCTGGCCGATCACGAGCGGCGGTGCGACCGCCGCGCGGAGCCGGGCCACCGACTCCAGCAGGGGCGGGCGCGTGGTCGCCATGCCGGGAACGTAGGTGTTGCGAACACCGGTGGTGACGTTGACGTACGCGACGGGCGATGCGGCGCACAGGCGCGGGAGCAGTTCCAGCAGGTCGTCCAGGCCGAGACCGGAGTCCTCGCCGGGCTCGACCGACACGCGTACGCCGATGGGCGCCTCCCCCACTTCGGCGTGGATCGCGTCGATCACCCGCACGAGCAGGGCGAGGCGGTCGCCGTACTCGTCGTCGCGGATGTTGACGGCCCCGGAGAGGAACTGGGCGAGCAGGTAGCCGTGGGCCGCGTGCAGCTCCACCCCGTGGAAACCGGCCCGCACGCTGTTGGCCGCGGAGACGCGGAAGGCCTCGACGACACCGCGCGTCTCCTCCTCGGTCAGCGCGCGCGGGGCGCTCGCCTCGCGGGGCGAGCGAACGGCCGCGGCCGAGACCGGCGCGTAATAGGTGGCGGCGCCGAGGGTCTCCCGGCCGAGGTGGACGAGCTGCGCGATGGCCACGGCGCCCGCATCGGTGATCGCCAGGGCGCGCCGGCGCACCGCGCCCTCGATCTCGGGACGCCAGGCCTCGGTCAGGTAGCGCCGCGGCAACGTCGACTCGGGGGCCACGACCGTGCCCCCGGTGATCACCATGCCGGCGCCTCCGCGGGCCAGGCGGCGCCAGTACGCGGCGTCGTCCTCAGTGGGGGCTCCATCGATCACGGCCGCGGTGGCGTGGGCGGTGACGACGAGGCGGTTGCGCAAGGGAAGGCCCGCGAGGGTGAACGGCGCGGACAGGGCGATGCGTTCCGGCACGACGGATCCTCCATCTCCTCTCACGCGGCCGGCCGCGGGGCGAGGCCGACCAGTTCGGCGAGGCGCGTACGGTTCTGATCCGCCGTGCCGAACAGCACTTCGTCGCTGCGCGCCCGGCGCACGTACAGATGCGCCGGGTGCTCCCAGGTGAAGCCGATGCCGCCGTGGAGTTGGACGTACTCGGCCGTCGCCAGGCGGAAGGTCTCGGAGCAGACCGCGGCGGCGGCGCTCGCGGCCACCGGGAGCTGCGGCGACGCGGCGGCCACACAGGCGGTCGCGTACGCGGACGCCGAACGTGCCGCCTCGATCGCTACGAGCCAATCGGCCATCCGATGCTTGAGCGCCTGGAAGGAACCGATCGGACGCCCGAACTGGTGACGCTGCGCGGCGAACTCGACCGTGGCGTCCAGCGCGTGCCCGCTGCCGCCGAGCTGCTCGGCCGCCAGCGCCGCCCGTCCGACGTCGAGGGTCGCCGTGACCGTCTGCTCGGCGTGATCCTCCGCGCCGACGGCGGTGGCCGGGGCCCCCCGGAACTCGACCAGCGCCTGGCGGCGCGTCTCGTCCAGGACCCGGCGCGGAGTCCGTACGCAGGTGCCGGAGGCCGGCTCGCAGGCGAACAGCCGGGGTCCGCCCGGCGTCCGGGAACGCACCAGGATCAGGTCCGCGCCGGCCCCGTCGAGCACGAAGTCCGCCCGGCCGCGCAGCGTCCAGCCCGAACCGTCCCGCTGAGCCTCCACGACGGGCGCGTCGGCGTCGAATCCGGCCACGGTCGCGGTGAGCGTTCCGTCCGCGATGCGCGGCAGGTAGCGCTCGCACGCGTCCCGGTCGCCGCCGTACAGGAGGGCATGGGCGGCGAGGACGACCGTGGACAGCAGCGGCGCGCAGTACAGCGCACGTCCGGACTGCTCCAGGGCCACCGCCAGTTCGGCGAAGCCGAACCCGGCCCCGCCGTACTCCTCGGGAATGGCGAGCCCGTGCACGCCGATCTCGCCGGCGAGCCGGGTCCAGAGCGCCTCGTCGTGACCGCGCGGAGTGGCCAGATGCCTACGGACGTCCTCGGGCCCGCTGGTCTCGGCGTAGAAGCCCCGCAGGATGGCGCGCAACTGCCGCTGTTCCTCGGTCTCGGACAGCGACTGGGGATCGATCTCGGGGTGGCGATGGTTCATGAGGGTCTCCGTCGTGCGGGACGAGTAAAATAGAACTGAACTCGATTCGTTACTTTAGGCAGACGACGCCGACCGGACAACAGGTGCAGACACCCTGGGCCTCGAGTCCTGAATCGATTTCATCTCTGTTATCGTGGCGGCCACGGGGTCGGCGGGACTTGGGGTGGGTGACGATGAGAGCGCTGCGGCTGACGGCCTGGGAAGAGCCTCCGACACTGACCGAGGTCGAGCGGCCCGTGCCGCACGGCGCCGAGGTCCTGGTCCGAGTGGAGGCCGCCGGGCTCTGCCGCTCCGACCTGCACGTCCTCGAGGCGCCCGCGGGTGCTCTCCCCTATCGGCCGCCGTTCACCCTCGGCCATGAGGTCGCCGGACGGGTGGCATCGCTCGGACCCGACGCCGAGGGGGTGGCGGTCGGTGAACGCGTCGTGCTGTACGGCCCGTGGGGTTGCGGCCGCTGCGATCGTTGCGCGGCCGGCCGGGACAACTACTGCGACCGGCGCGACGCCCTCTCCTGGCACGGGCTCGGCCTGGGCCGCGACGGCGGAATGGCCGGCCATGTGCTGGCGCCGTCCGCCCGCTACCTGGTCTCGATCGGCGACCTGCCGGCGGAGCAGGCCGCGCCGCTGTCCGACGCGGCGCTGACCTCCTACCACGCCGTGGCCGGGCTGCGGCACCTGCTCGGGGAGGGCACCACCGTTCTCGTCATCGGCGTCGGCGGCCTCGGCCATCTGGCGGTGCAACTCCTCGCCGCGATCACTCCCTGCCGCATCCTGGCCGTCGACGTCCGCGAGGAGGCCCTGGCCCTCGCGCACCACTCCGGCGCGCACTACGTCACCCTGCTGCGGGCGGACACCGATCGCGTACTGAGGGCGGAGAGCGGCGGTACAGGGGTGGACGCCGTGCTCGACTTCGTCGGCGGCCCGGAGTCGATCGAGCTGGCGGCCGGCCTGCTGCGCGCCGGGGGCGAACTCGCGGTGGTCGGCAGCGGCGGTGGGCACCTGACCGTCCGCAAGCCGGGCGTCCTGCCGCCGGGCTTCAGGCTCTCGCTGCCGTACTGGGGAACCCGCCCCGAACTCGCCGAGGTCGTCGCGCTCGCGCGCTCGGGCGCGATCCGGGTCGAGACGGAGCGGCTCCCGCTGTCCGCCGCGCCGGAGGCACTGCACCGGCTCCGTGAGGGCCAGGTGCGGGGGCGGGTCGTGCTCGTTCCCGACTGATCCGCCGCGCGCCGTCGTTCGCACGTTCGCCACCGCCCGGCACGGTCTGGCGCCTTGATCACCGCGTACAGGAGGGATTCTCGGGATGCGCTTCGACGGAAGAATCGCCATCGTCACAGGCGGGGCCCGCGGCATGGGCGCCTCACATGCGCGCGCGTTGGCCGCGGAGGGCGCTCGGGTCGTCATCTGCGATCTGCTGGACGACGAGGGAGCGGCACTGGCCGAGGAACTCCCCGCCGCCCGGTACCACCACCTCGACGTCACGGACGAGCAGTCGTGGTCGTCCGTGGTCCGCGAGACGGAGGAGGCCTTCGGCGCCGTGGACGTCCTGATAAACAACGCCGGGATCGTCCATTTCGGCGGTGTGGAGGCGCTGTCGCCCGCGTACTTCCGCCAGATGATCGAGGTCAACCTGGTGGGCGCCTTCATCGGGATGCACACCGTCCTCCCCGGCATGCGCGCCCGCGGCCGCGGTTCCGTCGTCAACATCTCCTCGGCGGCCGGTCTCACGGGGTTCGCCGGCGGGGTCGGTTATGTGGCGAGCAAGTGGGGCGTGCGGGGCATGACCAAGGCCGCCGCGCTGGACATGGCGGGCACCGGGGTGCGCGTCAACTCCGTGCACCCGGGCGTGATCCGGACTCCGATGGGCGACAGCGCCTCCCCCGAGCTGTTCGCGCGTCAGCCGATACCGCGGATCGGTGAGCCCGAGGAGGTCACCCGCATGGTGCTCTTCCTCGCCAGTGACGACGCCTCCTACACCACGGGCGGCGAGTTCCTCATCGACGGCGGCCAGACCATCGGCATCGGCGGCCACGCCGATCCTTCGCCGCACGACGTCTGACCGGAACGCCGATGACCGCCGGCCCCCAAGGGCGGCGGTCATCGGGTCGCGGGCGGATCTACACGTCTTCGCGGACGGTCATGAGGGCGGCGATACCCAGCGCGCAGACCAGCATGACGAAGAACGCCGGAGAGATCGGGTTCCCGGTCCGGTGGACCAGGTAGGTCGCGATGTAGGGGGCCGTTCCGCCCGCGAGGACCGTGCCGACGTTGTATCCGATCGCCATGCCGGTGTACCGGACCCGGCGCTCGAACAGGCGCGGCCACAGGCTGGCCGCCGGGACCTGGACGATCGCGCTGCTCAGCATGAACAACAGGTACGCCGCGGCGGCCAGCGTGAAGCTGTGCCGCCCCATCAGGGCCATCGCCGGATAGGCGGTCACCAGGAAGCCGAGCAGCCCGACCAGCAGGACGCGCCGGCAGCCGAACCGGGCGGTGAGCAGGCCCACCGGCACCATGAGCAGCACGGTGACGAGCACGACACCCGCACTGAGCCAGAAAACGTGGGTCGGGTCGTACTTCAAATCGGCGGTCAGGTGGATGCCGATGTACGTCAGCCCGAGGAAGACGGCCCCGCCCTGGGCCATGGCCAGGCCCATGGACTGCAGGAGCGCCTTGCGGTGGGTCGACAGCGCCTCGCGGATCGGCGCCGTGGGGATGTCGTCGTGCCGGGCGGCCTCCGCGAACTCGGGGGTGTCCTCGATCCGCAGCCTGGCCCACAGACAGATCAGGGTGAGCGGCACGGCCATCAGGAAGGGCAGCCGCCAACCCCAGTCGGCCATCTGGGACTTGGTGGTGAGCGCGGAGACCACCCCGGCCGTGGCCGCGGCGAACGCGAACCCGAGATTGGACCCGATGGGCGTGAACGCGCCGAGGAACGCGCGGCGCCGGGGCGGCGCCGACTCGTAGACGTAGGTGTACGCGCCGACGGACTCGCCGCCGGAGGAGATCCCCTGCACCATCCGGACGAGGAAGAGCAGCACGGCCGCCGTCACCCCGATCTGGTGAAAGGTCGGCAACAGCGCCGTGACGCTGCTGGCGATCCCCATGGCCAGCACCGAGGCGACCAGCGCCTTCCGGCGGCCCCACCGGTCGCCGAGCCGCCCGAAGAAGACGCCGCCGATCGGCCGCACCACGAGCCCGGTCGCGAACACGGCGAGTGCCGCGAGCGTCGAGGCGGTCGGGTCGCTGCTCGGGAAGAACTGCGGAGCGAACGCCACGGCGAGGTAGCCGTAGACGCTGAAGTCGTAGTACTCGATCAGGGTGCCGATGCTTCCGGCGAGAATCGCGCGACGCACTGAACGCGGATCGTGGAGCGTTGGCCCGGGCCCTGGGACGGCCGAACTCTGAGTGGCACTCATGATCCGACTCTCCTTCCTTCGGCGTGGTCACCTACCTGCCGACGTGAAGGAGAGCGTATAGAACTGAACTCAATCCAGCTAGCCTCTAATCGATCGAGCTTGGATCGCCGCCGGAAATCCAGCGATCGACCGTCGAACTCACCTGCCGATCGCGGCAGCACGCTGCGGATATAGGGGCATGCGGGCGCGAGGGACCACATCCACCGGGCAGGCGGGTTCACCGGCCCACGAGGCAGCGATAACCGAATCAATTTCATTTCGGGAGAGTGGCCGAACGGCCGCCGCCCCGAACGCGGCATGGCCCCGGGGCGGCCGAATGCACCCCGGGGCTGCTCCCCGTATTGCTGTTCCTGGGCGAGCGAATGCTCGCGCCGACGGTTACTTCAGGAGTTGGCGGGCCATGACGACGCGCTGGATCTGGTTGGTGCCCTCGTAGATCTGGGTGATCTTGGCGTCGCGCATCATGCGCTCGACCGGGTAGTCCTTGACGTAGCCGTAGCCGCCGAGCAGTTGCACCGCGTCGGTGGTGATCTCCATCGCGGCGTCGGAGGCGTAGCACTTGGCCGCGGAGGAGATGAAGGTCAGGTCGGGGATCTTCGCGCCCTCCATCGCCCGCTCGGACTTGGCGGCGGCGGCGTAGGTGAGCTGGCGGGCCGCCTCCAGCTTCATGGCCATGTCCGCGAGCATGAACTGCACACCCTGGAAGTCGCCGATGGGCTTGCCGAACTGCTTGCGTTCCTTGACGTAGCCGATCGCGTAGTCCAGCGCGCCCTGGGCGATGCCGAGGGCCTGGGCCGCGATGGTGACGCGGGTGTGGTCGAGGGTGGCGAGGGCGGTCTTGAAACCCGTGCCCTCCTCGCCGATGATGCGGTCCGCCGGGATCCGTACGTCCTCGAGGATGACCTCGCGCGTGGGGGAGCCCTTGATGCCGAGCTTCTTCTCGGGTGCGCCGAAGCTCACACCCGGGTCGCTCTTGTCGACCACGAACGCCGAGATGCCGCGGGCGCCCTGGGTGGCGTCGGTGACGGCCATCACGGTGTAGTAGTCCGAGACGCCCGCGTTGGTGATCCACCGTTTGGTGCCGTTCAGCACCCAGTGATCGCCGTCACGTACGGCCTTGGTCTTCATCGCCGCCGCGTCGCTGCCCGCCTCCGGCTCCGACAGGGCGTACGAGAACATGGCCTCGCCGCGGGCGACAGGGCTCAGGTACCGTTTTTTCAAGTCCTCGGAACCCGAGAGGAGGATCGGAACGGTGCCGAGCTTGTTGACGGCCGGGATCAACGAGGAAGCGGCGCAGGCTCGGGCGACCTCTTCGATGACGATCACGGTGGCGAGGGCGTCGGCGCCGACTCCTTCGTACGCCTCGGGGACGTGCACGGCGTGCAGGTCGGCCTGTACGAGCGCGTCGTAGACGGCCTGGGGGAACTCCCCGGTCTCGTCGGTCTCCGCGGCCCGTGGGGCGATCTTGTCATCGGCCAGCGAGCGCACCGTCTCCCGCAGCATCTGATGCTCTTCAGAGAGTTCGAAGACGGGGACGTCGGTCATCACTTCTCCTGGTAGTCGTAGAAGCCGCGGGCGCTCTTGCGGCCGAGCAGGCCGGCGTCGACCATGCGGCGCAGCAGGGGCGGGGCGGCGTACAGGGGCTCTTTGAACTCCTCGTACAGCGACTCGGCGACCGAGACGAGGGTGTCCAGGCCGATCAGGTCGCACAGGCGCAGCGGGCCCATCGGATGCGCGCAGCCGAGTGTCATGCCGGTGTCGATGTCCTCGGCGGTGGCGTGGCCCGCCTCGAGCATGCGAACGGCCGACAGCAGGTACGGAACGAGCAGGGCGTTGACCACGAACCCGGACCGGTCGGGCGCGGTGATCGCGGTCTTGCCGAGCACCTCGGTGGCGAAGCCGCGGGCGCGCTCGAGCACGGCCTCGGCCGTGAGCACCGAGGGGATCACCTCGACGAGCCGCTGTACGGGCACCGGGTTGAAGAAGTGCAGCCCGACCACCTGGGCGGGCCGGGTGGTGGCACGGGCGACCTGGACGATGGGGATCGACGAGGTGTTGGTCGCCAGGATCGCGTCGGGTCGTTTGACGACGGCGTCGAGTTCGGTGAACAGCGCGGCCTTGACCTGGGGATTCTCCGTCGCCGCCTCGATGACCAGGTCGCGGTCGGCCAAAGCGTCCAGCCCGGTGGTGAAGCTCAGCCGGGCCAGCGCGGCGTCCCGATCGTCCCCGCCCAGCTTGCCGGCGTCGACGGCTCGCCGCATCGACTTCTCGATGCGGGCGCGCCCGGCCTCGGCCGCGGACTCGTCGATCTCCCGGACGATGACGTCCAGCCCGGAACGGGCGCAGACCTCGGCGATGCCGGACCCCATCAGGCCGCAGCCGATGACGCCGACACGCGTGATGTCACTCATGAATCTCCCCTGTCAGACGCTGCGGCGGTACTGGCCGCCGACCTCGAAGAAGGCGTCGGTGATCTGCTGGAGGCTGCACACGCGTGCGGCGTCCATCAGCGCGGCGAACACGTTGTCGCCGTTCCTGGCGGAGTCCTTCAGGGCGACGAGCGCGGCGTGCGCCTCCTCGCGGTGGCGGTTCTGGAAGTCGCCGACCCGCTCGAGCTGGGACCGCTTCTCGGCCTCCGTCGCGCGGGCCAGTTCGACCGGCCCGGCCGTGGCCGTCTCACCGTGGGGGTTCCGGAAGGTGTTGACGCCGATGATGGGCAGGGTCCCGTCGTGCTTGCGCCGCTCGTACAGCATCGACTCGTCCTGGATCCGGCCGCGCTGGTAGCCGGTCTCCATCGCCCCCAGCACTCCCCCGCGCTCGCTGATCCGGTCGAACTCGGTCAGCACCGCCTCCTCGACCAGGTCGGTGAGCTCATCGATGATGAAGGAGCCCTGCAGCGGGTTCTCGTTCATCGCCAGGCCCCACTCACGGTTGATGATGAGCTGGATGGCCAGGGCCCGGCGCACCGACTCCTCGGTGGGCGTGGTGACGGCCTCGTCGTAGGCGTTGGTGTGCAGGCTGTTGCAGTTGTCGTAGATCGCGATGAGGGCCTGCAAGCTGGTACGGATGTCGTTGAAGTCCATCTCCTGCGCGTGCAGCGACCGGCCCGAGGTCTGAACGTGGTACTTCAGCTTCTGCGACCGTTCGTTCGCGCCGTAGCGGTCCCGCATCACGACCGCCCAGATCCGCCGGGCCACCCGGCCCAGGACGCTGTACTCCGGGTCCATCCCGTTGGAGAAGAAGAACGACAGGTTCGGCGCGAAGTCGTCGACGTCCATGCCGCGGGCCAGATACGCCTCCACGTAGGTGAACCCGTTGGCGAGGGTGAAGGCGAGCTGGCTGATGGGGTTCGCGCCGGCCTCGGCGATGTGGTACCCGGAGATGGACACCGAGTAGAAGTTCCGGACCTTGTGGGCGATGAACCATTCCTGGATGTCGGCCATCATCCGCAGGCTGAACTCGGTCGAGAAGATGCAGGTGTTCTGCCCCTGGTCCTCCTTGAGGATGTCGGCCTGCACGGTGCCCCGCACCGTCGCGAGAGTACGGGCCCGGAGGTCGGCCGTCTCCTGCTCGGTCGGCTCGCGGCCCTGTTCGCTCCGGAAGGCGTCCAGTGCCTGGTCGATCGCGGTGTTGAGGAAGAACGCCAGGATCGTCGGAGCCGGTCCATTGATCGTCATCGACACCGAGGTCGTCGGGGCCGCCAGATCGAATCCGTCGTAGAGGGCCTTCATGTCCTCCAGCGTCGCGATCGACACCCCCGAGGTGCCGACCTTGCCGTACACGTCCGGGCTCTGCCCCGGGTCCCGCCCGTACAGGGTGACCGAGTCGAACGCCGTCGACAGCCGGGTCGCCTCGCTGTCGGCCGACAGCAGCTTGAACCGCCGGTTCGTCCGGAAGGCGTCCCCCTCTCCGGCGAACATCCGCGCCGGGTCCTCTCCCTCCCGTTTGAACGGGAACACCCCCGCCGTGAACGGGAACCGCCCAGGCAGGCTCTCCGCGCGCAGGAAACGCAGCAGTTCCCCGTGGTCGGTGTAGCGCGGCAGCGCGACCCGCGGGATGCGGTTGCCGGACAGGGACTCGCGCGTCAGGCGCATGCGCAGTTCCCGGTCCCGGATCCGTACGACCTGCTCCTCTCCGGAGTACGCCTCGACGACGGCCGGCCAGGTCTCGACGAGCTCGGCGTCGGCGGGGGCGACGTCACGGCGCGCTCGCTCGAGGAGTTCGGTCACGGCGGCGGCGGGCTCGCCGGTGAGCTCCGCGGCGACCTCGCTCAGACGCTGTACGCGCCGCACGGCGGCGCACTGGCGGGCGGTCTCGGCGTGGTACGCGCGTACGGCCTCAGCGATATCGGCGAGGTAGCGTACGCGGGCCGGCGGGACGATCTGGGCGGCACCTGTCGAGGTACGGCCCTCCACAGGAGGTAGCACACCAGGCTGCAGGGCGAGGCCGTGCCCGGCGAGCAGGCCGGTCAGATGCCGGTAGAGGGCGGTCACGCCGTCGTCGTTGAACGTGGCGGCGCTGGTCCCGAAGACCGGCATGTCCTCCGGGCGCGCGCCGAAGGCCTCCCGGTTACGGATCAGCTGCCGGGACACGTCGCGCAGGGCGTCGGCGGCACCGCGCCGCTCGAACTTGTTGATCGCCACGACGTCGGCGAAGTCCAGCATGTCGATCTTCTCGAGCTGCGAGGCCGCGCCGAACTCCGGCGTCATCACGTACAGCGACACGTCGACGAACGGGACGATCGCCGCGTCCCCCTGCCCGATCCCCGGCGTCTCCAGGATCACCAGGTCGTATCCGGCGGCCTTGCAGGCGCCGATCACCGCTTCGATGTTCTCCGGCAGCTCGCGGGCACCGCGTGTGGCCAGCGAACGGAAGAAGACATGGCCGCCGCCGAGGCAGTTCATCCGGATCCGGTCGCCCAGCAGCGCGCCGCCGCCCCGGCGGCGCGTCGGGTCGACCGCCAGCACCGCGACCCGGAGCTTGTCCTGCTGGTCGGTGCGCAGCCGGCGTACCAGCTCGTCGGTGAGAGACGACTTGCCCGAGCCGCCCGTACCGGTGATGCCCAGGACGGGTACGTGGCGGGAGCCGGCGGCGGCCGCCAGCGCCTCCCGGTCCGTCGCCGAAAGCCTGCCGTCCTGAAGGCAGGTGATGGCGCGCGCCAGCGCACGACGCTCCCCGGCCAGGACGGCCTCGACCGGGGACGGGTCGGTGGTCAGGTCCACGTCGCAGTCGCGGATCAGCTCGTTGATCATCCCGGGCAGGCCCAGTCGCTGGCCGTCTTCGGGCGAGAAAATGCGCACCCCGGCGTCCGCCAGCCGGGCGATCTCCTCGGCGACGATGACGCCACCGCCACCGCCGTAGACCCGCACGTGTCCCCGGCCCGCCTGCTTCAGCGCCTGGGCCAGGTACTCGAAGTACTCGACGTGACCGCCCTGGTATGAGCTGACCGCCACGCCCGCCGCGTCCTCATCCACGACGGCGTCGACGACCTCCTGCACCGACCGGTTGTGCCCCAGGTGGATCACCTCGGCACCCTGCGACTGCAGGATGCGCCGCATGATGTTGATCGCGGCGTCGTGGCCGTCGAACAACGCCGCCGCCGTCACGAACCGCACCGGATGCACCGGCCGATGCAGATCCTCGTTGGTGGATCCGGCCACTATGCCCTCCCCGACAGTCGGATGCCGCAGCGCCGGACACCCGAGCATGCGGTCCAGTTACTTGGACGTCAAATATTTTGAAGTCAAAGTATGTCGTCGCCTGGAATCGGTCAAGGTGCCGGGCGCGAACCGGCCGGCCGTCGCGTCCGGCACCGATCTCCCATACGGTGAGCCGGTGTCCCAGCCATTCGATCCCATCGCGGAAGCCCACCGGCAGTGGACCCGGCGCTGGCCGGAACACGCGGATCACATGGCCGCCGTGACCTCGATCATGCGCGTGCAGCAGCTCCTGCTCAGCCGGATCGAGGAGACCCTCAAGCCGTACGCCCTGACCTTCGCCGCCTACGAGGCGCTGCAACTTCTGGCCCTGGCCCGTACAGGCACCCTGCCGATGGGCAAGATGGGCCAGCGTCTCATGGTCCACCCCGCGTCGGTCACCAACGTGATCAGCCGACTCGAACAGCGTGGGCTCGTCGAACGGCACCCCTCCCCCGACGACCGCCGCGTCGTGCTGGCCAAGGTCACCGAGGAAGGGCGTGCGATGGCACGCGAGGCGACGGCCGCACTGAACGAGTCCGCCTTCGGCCTGCCCGGCCTGACGCAGGGAGAAGCCGCCGAGATCACCGAACGCCTCGTGGCCCTGCGCGTCGCGGCCGGTGACCTCGCCCCGGACGCGGAGCGATCGCCCTGAGCGGAGATGACGTGACGGGCGGTTCCGCCGGTCGGCCGCGGCTCAGAGCAAATCCGTCGACGAGCCCGCAGGTGCGGGTGGCCCCTACGCGGCCGGGCACCGCCGCCTGAAGATCGACGTCGAGGCGGTGGGCCGCTCCGGCGATCGCCTGTTTCTGGGCGCACGACGGCGAGAGGCCGGGGCCGTGACGGCCCCGGCCTCCGCGATCACTGTGTCAGCCGGCCGCGATGGCGAAGATGCCGATCGCGCCCCGGCTGAGCGACGATGGCAAGGTCACGCTCTGAACCGTCTTGCCGCTGGAGATGGGCAGGGTCTGGGCGAAGACGTACGTCTTCACGTTGTCCTTTCCACTCGTGTGGTTGCGGTACGGAGTGCTGGCCACAGTCACGTTGCCGAACTGCGGCGTGCCTCCGCCACCGGCCAGGGTCCAGTCGCTGAACCCGAGTGAGGCCGTCGACGTCGACCCGTCCGTGTAGGTGATCGTGGCCGTGCCCGACGAGCCTTCCTCGCCCGCGTTGTACGCGCTGCCCAGGAAGCCCAGTTTCGTGGCACCCGCCGGCGCCGTGATCGGGATGGTCTGGCCCCCGACCGTGACGTTGTCCGGCTGTCCGGCCGGGACGTTGGGCCAGGTGTAGGTGATCCCGCCCGACGACACCGACGCGCCCGGCGCCAGGTTCGCCGCCGTCAGCGCCTGCTCCGAGTAGCTCCAGCCTCCTCCGTCGTAGTTCGCCGAAGTGGGGGCACTGTCGTCGCTGATGCCGGTGTTGTCGGAGAACGGCGCCAGATCGCCCGGCTTAGCGACGATCACCGACAGCGCCGCCGGCAGGATGCGGCCCTGCGGACTGGTCAAGGAGAACTGCACCGGGTAGTTCCCGTCCGTGTCACCCGCCTTGACCGTGATGTCCACCGAGGCGCTGCCGCCCGCCGGGACGTTCAAGGTTCCCGAGGACGGGGTGACCGTGATCCCCGACGGGACCGTGGCCTGCCACGTCACCGCCTGGTCCGACGAGCCCGAGGAGCGCACCGTCAGCGTGCTCTTCCCGGACTCACCCGGCTGCATGATCAGCGAGGACGGACTCGCCGCGCCGGTGGCGGGGAACGTCGGGCCGTACGACGGCGGGGCGTTCTGCGCGCCCGTGCCCCACGAGGTCTCCGAGGAGCTCATCGTCCAGTCCACCGTCGAGCCCTTGGCGAGGGTCGAGAACGGCACGGACAGCTTGCTGTTGGGCTTGCCGTTGATCTTCTGGGACTTCACGTAGTACGTGGACGCCGAGGCGCCCGGAGCGTTGATCTTGATGGTCTTGCCGCTCGGCAGCGTGATCGTCGCGTGCGGGAAGCCAGGGCTGCCGAAGACCAGCGTGTCGCTACCCGGGTTCTCCGGGAACATTCCAAGCATCGCCCAGACGAACGCGGAGCTGTTGGCCCCGAGGTCGTCGTTGTCGGGCAGGCCCGACGGGCCGGGCAGGTAGAGCCCGTACCGCAGGGTGTTGACGGCCTGCTGGGCACCGGCCGGGTCGCCGGCGTAGTCCGGCGCGTACTCCTCACCCGAGCCGAACTCATTCGACAGCTGGGCGTACTCGCCATAGCCGTCCGGGCGGGACAGGAACTTCCGCAGCGCCGGCTTGACCTTGGCGTTGCCGCCGAGCAGCGAGAACAGACCCGCGTAGTTGTTCGGGACGTCCCACAGGTACTCCTCCGCGGTGCCCTCGATGTAGTGGCTGCCCGTCGCCGGCGCGATGCCGGGGAGGAACGCGCCGCTCTGCAGACGAGGCGTCAGGAGTCCGGTGGAGCTGTTGAAGACGTTCACCCAGTTGTTCGCCCGGTCCTCCAGCTTCCTGGCGTTCGCCGAGTCGCCGAGGGCCGCGGCGAAACGCGACAGCGCGAAGTCGGCGTTGTTGTACTCCAGCAGCGAGGAGACCTGGCTGTGCGGGTTGCAGCAGCCGTACTTGCCGTCCTCGGGCAGGTAGCCGTACTTCTCCTCCAGCGCCGTACCCGGGCGGACGTCGTTGACCGTCGTCGCCTGTTTCAGCATCGAGGCCAGCGCGGTCTTCGTGTCGAAGTCCTTGGCCCCGAACGCGTAGTAGTCGGCGATGATCGCGGTGCCCGGGTCGCCCGCCATCACCCAGTTGTCCAGGTGCAGGTAGCCCCACTGCTGGATGATGCCGTTCTCGGCGTAGTAGTTGACCTGCGACTGCGCCTGGTCGCCGGCCTCCTTGGGCGTCAGCATCGCCTGCAACTGAGCGAGCGAGTGATACGTGTCCCAGCCGGAGAACATGCCGTACTGCTGTTTCTGCTTGCCGGTGACCGAGTGCACCTTGACGTCCGAGCCCATGAACTGGCCGTTCACGTCGCTCGTGATGTTCGGCTGGATGAAGTCCTTGTAGAGCAGGCTGTAGAACTGCTGGGTCGTGGCGTACGTGCCGCCGGAGACGTCGATCCGGCGGAGCAGGCTGTTCCACGACGCCTGGGCGGCCTTCTTGACCTGGTCGAAGTTCCAGCCCGGGTTCTCGGTGCGCCAGTTCAGGTTCGCGTTGTCGGTGCTCACGTACGAGACGCCGACCTTCGCCTGTACGGTCGCGTTCTTCGTCGCGTCGAAGGTGACCGACACGGCGTCGGGGCTCGAGCCCGACCCGGTGATGACCTTGGACGCGGTGAAGGGCCGGTCGAAGACGATGTCGTAGTAGAGGGTGTACTGGGCGGAGTCGCCGCAGAAGCCACCGCTCGTCTCCGAGCCCTTGATCTCGTTGTTCCCGACGATCTGGGCGCTGGAGGCGGAGTCGCCGTTCTGGCTGTCCTTCAGCTTGACGAGGAAGCCCGCCTGGTCGGTGGAGGGGAAGGTGAACCGGCCCATCGCGCTGTGCGGGGTCTCGGTGAACTGCGAGGTGATGGTGTCGGGCAGGTTGCTCTGCGCCGAGTAGTAGCCCGCCTGGGCGACCTCGCCGGCGTTGGTGAACGACGTCGTGGCGTCGTTCACGTCGCCGCTGGGCAGGCTGCCGGTGATCGGCAGGATCGGCACGTCCCCGGCCGCGCCGCATCCGGGGCCGCTGACGTGCGTCAGGCTGTAGCCGGTGAGCTGCTCGTCACCGTAGTTGTAGCCGCCGCCCGCGTTCCGGTGCGGCATCGTGTCGGGGCTCCACTGGACCATGCCGTACGGCACGTCGGCACCGGGGAAGGTGTTGCCGCCGCCGGTCGTCCACGTACGCGTGTCGACGAGCGAGGCGGGGTCGCTCACGGCCGCGAGGGTGGAGGTGTCACGGGCGGCCTTCGGCAATGCCTTGGCCGCGAGGGGTTTCGGACAGTTGGTCAGACGTCCGCCGGGCCCCTTGACGCAGGTGGCCGTACGGGCGTGGCTGAGCGGGGATCCAAGACTGGGCGAAGGGTGCGGGACCTGCGCCAGGGCGGGGGTGCCGCTGCCGATGGACGCCGCCGTGACCAGTGCCACGGCAGTCGCCAGGAGCGCCGCCGGTCTCCTCATCGTCTCTCCTATCGGGAGATCACTGACAACTGACAACGTTGTCATTCCACGGCATCGTGAACCCCGACCCAGAAGACGGTCAACCTTGTGCGGTTAATGACATACCGGGCGTCCTAAACCGGACAAACGGTGGACAAAAGCGGCACCACGTGCGGCCGTGGCACGCAAGATCGAGCAGGGCGCCATGGGCCCAGGTCGGCAGCACCGGCGCGTGGTCGGCGAGGGTGCCCCCTCACAGCTCTGCGGAACCGCCCCGTGTACCTGGTGGGCAACAGCTACGGGGGGATCCTCGCGGCGCGGATGGCGGTGACCGTACCGGACCGGGTCGCCGGGCTGGTGCTGATCGAGGGCCGCGTTCGGGCCGCTGCTCAACGCCGCGCACGCCCGTGACTCCGGTATCCGCAGCACGCCACGTGGAATGACGGCGCACCCGAACGACGATCGCCGCCCGGCACGAGGGATGCCTGGGCGGCTTGTTCGGTCATGCCGCGAGACCACCGGCGGCGGCCCCGACGGCCTGGGGGCCGTCGGGGCGGTGTCTGTTCGGGGTGGGGTCGCTGTCACTTGTGGGCGACCATTGGGATGGTCGGCCGGGGCGCCCGCTGCGGAGTGGCGCGCCGGGCCTTGGCGGCCAGGGTTCCGGTGCGGGCCAGCAGCATCGCCAGGGACAGGAAGATCAGGCCATCGGTGAGAGCGCCGACGGTGATGTGGTTCGTCATCGCCCACTGGACGAGCTGCCTGCTGAAGACGTGGGTGGCTCCGTAGGCGAAGTAGATGCGGCCGCCGACGACCGCGATCCAGATCAGCGCGTACGCCAGGCCGGCCCGAGAGGTGACCTTCCCCGTTCGGTCGTCGTGGGAGACGCGCATCGCGGCGGCTGCGAGTACACCCAGGGCCAGTCCCGCCGCCCCGAGGGCGACCTCGAGCACCAGGCCGTTGCCGGAGGTGGCCGCGCCCTTGAGGAAGAAGGGGACGATGACGGCCGCGGCGATGAACGGGCGGACCAGCCGCAGCACGGTGACTTTGCGGCGGCCGAGGTCGGAGATCAGCACCATGAAGAGGATGACGAGGTTGGGGATCAAGACGCTGGCGTCCACGGGAGCTCCTTGGTGAGCGGGTCGGTGTGGTGCGGGTCGGCCGGTCTGTGTGGTGCTGGTCGGCCGGTCTGTGTGGTGCGCTTACCTGGACAACGCTAGGTAGCGACCCCCTGCCGGGGCGTCTGCCTGGGGGTGGACACCGGGTGGAGGCCGGGTAGAGACCGTCGCGTATACCCGGAGTCCACCGCCCACGTCATCCGCTACCGCCCGGACTGGTCCATATGCCGAGGCGGATGGGGGAAGGGCGGATACGTTGACTGCGTGCTTCGCTCTCTCACCGCGCGCGGGAGTCCCGCAGCCATCACGGGCTCGAGCGTGCCCCCGGTGCTGAATGCCGTACGGACGCTCGTCCTCGTGGTGGCGCTCTTCACGGTCCCCCTCGCACATCCGCGTCTGGGAGCAGGCGGCAGTGGCAAGGCTCTCGCCGTCGCACTGGTCGTCACCGCCGTCGGCTACATCGGCTGGTTGGTGGTCGCCCGGCGCAGCGAGCGCCTGACGGTCGCGGCACTGGCCGTGTTGGGAGCGGCCGGCGGCGTACTCGCCGGAGTGTCTCCGCTCAGTACGGCCGTCGCGGTCGGCTGCGTGGTGACCTCGGCCGCGGGCGTCACGCTGAGCACCGAGGCATCGCTGGCCATCACCGCGGAGACCGTGGCGGCGTTCCTCGTCGCGGGCCTGGCGACCCGGGCGCCGACCGAGACGCTGCTCGGCTACCCGCTCACGTTCATCGGCCTGTGGGCGTTCGGCCTGACCCGACATGCCTACCTGCTCAGGGCCGTACAGGCCGAGCACACGCTCGCCGAGGCCCGCCGCGCACACGAGGCCGAGACCCACGCCGCCGCGCTCGCCGAACGGGCCAGGATCGCCAGGGAGATCCATGACGTACTCGCCCACTCGCTCGCGGCGGTGTCGGTGAACCTGCAGGCGGCCGAGGGACTGCTGGGCGCTCTGCCCCCCGGACCTCCCGAGCTCGCCAAGGCGATCGAGTGCATCGGCCGCGCCGGTGTCTTCACCAGAGAAGGACTGGCGGACGCCCGCAGGGCGATCCTGGCACTGCGCGACGACGCCGCGCCGCTGCCGGACCAGCTTTCGGCGCTGGCCGAGGAATACCAGGCCGACGGTGACGTGCCCGTCGACTTCACCGCCACCGGGCCGCCGCGCCCGGTCACCGCGGAGGTCGGCCTGGCCGCCTACCGGACCATGCAAGAGGCGCTGACCAACGCACGCAAGCACGCACCAGGGCAGCCGGTCGGATGTTCCCTCGAGTTCACTCCGACGGAGGTCGTGGTCCGGATCGTCAACCCGCTCCCGGCAGAGACCGGCGCCGGGCCACTCGCGGCCACGGGCGCCGGATACGGGCTCACCGGGCTGCGGGAACGTGCCGCGCTGGGCGGGGGCACGCTAACGGCCGGGCCGGTCGAGGAGGAGTGGCAGGTATGCCTGAGGATTCCGGCATGAGTTCCGAGAATTCCGGTGATTCGGTCAGCGTCATCGTCGCCGACGACCAGTCCGCGGTGCGCGAGGGCCTGGCGGCGCTGCTCAGTACGCTGCCCGGCATCATCGTGGCGGGTCAGGCGGCGGACGGCGACGCCGCGGTGGACCTTGTCGCGGCGGTGAGCCCGCAGGTCGTGCTCATGGACCTGAACATGCCCGGCTGCGACGGCGTGGCCGCGACACGCCGCATCACCGCCGACCATCCGGGCACCCGCGTCGTCGTCCTCACCACCTACGCCGACGACGAATCCATCATCGGCGCCCTCCAGGCCGGAGCCCTCGGCTACCTGACCAAAGACGCGACGAGGGCCGAAATCGGCCGAGCCGTACTGGCCGCCGCGGCCGGTCAGGCGATCCTCGACCCCGGAGTCCAGAAGCGCCTCCTGTCAGCCGCAACCCGCGCAACCGACCCCCCAACCCCAGACGAGGCAGATCTCACCCCCCGCGAGGCCGAGGTCCTCCGTCTCATCGCAGCAGGCCAGTCCAACCGCGAGATCGCCCGAACCCTCTTCGTCAGCGAGGGAACAGTCAAAACCCACGTGAACCGCATCTTCGCCAAAACCGGCTCCCGCGACCGCGCCCAAGCCACCCGCTACGCCTACACCCACGGCTACACCGACCCCGCCCCCTGAACCCCCACAGGACCCCGCCCCTAAACCCCGCGCAGCAACTCGATGGCAGCGAACCGCCCCCGACCGCCGCGCCGGGAGTCCCCGACATGCCGCCCGTACGGGGCCTCAGGCGAGCGTGCAGGTGTTGGCCGGGTCGCCGGTGGCCGCGCGGGGGACGGTGGCGCTCGGCGGCGGGGTCGTCCCGTGACCGGTCCAGTCCTCCAGGGCCGCGAACGCGGTGTGGAAGCACGGCAGCATCGGCCGCAGCAGGTCCGGGTGGGCGTCGTACAGCCCGTCGACGTGGTTGCCGCCCTCGATCCGGTAGTACCGGTGCAGCCCGCCACGCCCCTGGGCGCGGATGAGCCGGTCGTACAGGTCTGAGTCGCGGGCGATGGGCAGCAGCGTGTCGAGGGTGCCGTGCAGGGTGATGAGGGGCCGGCCGATCCGTCCGGTGAGGGCGACGCGTCGTACGGCGCGGTGCACCGAGCGGGGCCTGCTCGCGTAGTCGTAGTCGGCGTCGCAGCCGGGGGTGCCGGAGGCGCAGTACGGTGTGCCCGCCTCGACGGGCGCGCTGAAGGCGGGGTCGAACTCCTGTCGGTAGATCCGCTGGGTGAGGTCCCAGTAGACCTTCTCGTGGTAATCCCACAGCGGCTCGGAGCCGGGCGCGAACCCGGCGCGCAGCAGCGCGGCGTGCGCCCTCGGGTCACCGGTCGCGGCGTAGCGGGGATACTCGCGCAGCGCGGTCGGCAGGAAGGTCAGCGGGGTGGGACCTTCGGCCCGCCAGAGCGTGCCCTCCCAGTCCAGGCCGCCGTCGAACAGGCCGGGGTGGTTCTCCAGCTGCCAGCGCACCAGGTAGCCGCCGTTGGAGACGCCCGCGGCGAGGGTCCGGGCCGGCGGACGGCCGTACCTACGCGCCACGACGGCCTTGGCGGCGACGGTCAGCTGGGTGAGTCGCCGGTTCCACTCGGCGACGGCGTCGCCGGGTCGGGCGCCGTCGCGGTAGAACTGGGAGCCGGTGTTGCCCTTGTCGGTCGCCGCGTACGCGTAGCCGCGCGCCAGCACCCAGTCGGAGATGGTGAAGTCGTTCGCGTACTGGCGGCGGTTGCCCGGGGATCCGGCGACGACGAGTCCGCCGGTCCAGTGCTCGGGCAGGCGGATGACGAACTGGGCGTCGTGGTTCCAGCCGTTGTTCGTGTTGGTGGTGGAGGTGTCAGAGAAGTAGCCGTCGACCTGCCGGCCGGGCACGCCGCGCGGGTTGCGCGCGCCGGCGGGCTGCAGGCCGGCCCAGTCGGCGGGCACGGTGTGGCCGGAGGCCACCGTCCCGGCCGTGGTCAGGTCGTCCAGGCAGGCGGTGACCTGCCGCTCCGCGCCGGGGACGGCGACCGCGGGACACGCGGCGGCGCCGGCCGCGCAGGGTGGGGAATGGCCGTGACCGCCGCCACGGCGATCGTCGCGGCGGTCACGGCGAGGAGCTGACGTGGCATGCGCGCCTCGGTTCGTCGGGGTCGGGAAGCACCGTGCCGTCATGGTGACGGCGCGTGCCGGGCCGGTCGACGGGGCGGGCGGCCACAATCGCGAGCCGCGATGTGTCGCCCGCCCCCATGCCCGCGTCTAGACGCGCCGGTCGAGGATGAGCGGGGCGGCGGTCGACTCGCGGACCTGCCCGGTCGTCACGCCGGGCGCGGTCTCGCGCAGCACCAGCCCGTCCGGTGTGACGTCGATGACGGCCAGGTCGGTGATGATCCGGTCGACCACGCGCCGCCCGGTCAGCGGCAGCGTGCACTCCTGGAGGATCTTCGGTGTCCCGTCGCGGGCGAGGTGTTCCATCAAGGCGATGACGCGGCGCGCCCCGTGGACCAGGTCCATCGCCCCGCCCATCCCCTTGATCAGCTTGCCGGGGATCGTCCAGTTCGCCAGGTCGCCGCGGGCCGACACCTGCATCGCGCCCAGGACGGCCGCGTCCAGCCGCCCGCCGCGGATCAGCCCGAATGACAGGGCCGAGTCGAAGAACGACGCGCCCGGCGACACGGTGACCGTCTCCTTGCCCGCGTTGATCAGGTCCGGGTCGACCTGCTCCTCGGCCGGGTACGGGCCGACGCCGAGGACGCCGTTCTCACTGTGCAGCACCACCTCGACCCCGGCGGGCAGGTGCTCGGGGATCAGCGTCGGCAGCCCGATGCCGAGGTTGACGTAGGAACCGTCGGCCAGTTCCCGCGCCGCGCGCGCCGCCAGCTGCGGCCGGGTCAGGCCCCTCACGACACCCTCCGGCGCTCGATCGGCTTGGCGGTGTCCTCGACGTGCACGACACGGTCGACGAAGACCCCTGGCAAGTGCACCTCGTCGGGCGGCAGCCGGTCCTCGAACCGTTCGACCTGGGCGATCGTGACGCGCGCGGCCATCGCGGCGAGTGGGTTGAAGTTACGAGCCGTGGCGTGGAAGGCGAGATTGCCGTACCGGTCGCCCCGGGCGGCGTGCACGAGTCCGAAGTCGGTGGTGATGGCCTCTTCGAGGACGTGGTCGCGCCCGCCGAACTCCCGGACCTCCCGGGCGGGTGAGGCGACCGCGACCGCCCCCTCAGGCGTGTACCGCCAGGGCAGGCCGCCGTCGGCGACCTGGGTGCCCACCCCGGCCGGGGTGTAGAAGGCGGGGATCCCGCAGCCGCCGGCGCGCAGCCGTTCGGCGAGCGTGCCCTGCGGCACCAGCTCGACCTCCAGCTCACCGGCCAGATAGCGGCGCGCGAACTCCTTGTTCTCCCCCACGTACGACGCGGTCATCCGTGCGATGCGGCCGGCGGCCAGCAGCACGCCCAGGCCCTGGTCGTCGACGCCGCAGTTGTTGGAGACCACGCGCAGGCCCGTGGCCCCCTGCCGCAGCAGCGCACCGATCAACTCCATGGGGACCCCGCACAACCCGAAGCCCCCGACGGCGAGTGAGGCGCCGTCCGGGATGCCGGCCACCGCCGCATCCGGGGTGCTCACCTGCTTGTCCATGCTTCACCTCCGTGTCGGAGCCCGACCGTAGGCGGCCAGGAGGCGGGCGGGTACGTCGCCGGCGCACATATCCGCACGTCGCGGTGTGTGCCCCGCGGCCGCCCAGGCCGCCTGGTGTGGCCGGACGCCATGGGAACGCCGGTGAATGTGGTGCCGGGCCACATGGATCCGGCCCGGATGGCTGCCTAGTGTTCCGCGTCATCCGCACCGGTGAACCGGCCGTAACCCGCCGGTGACCGGCACGACACGCCAAGGAGGGCGAATGGGCACTCCCGTCCCCGGGCCCCCGATTCTCACGGCACGAAGCCTGGCGAAGGACTTCCGGGGTTTTCGCGCGGTGGACGGGGTCGACCTGGACGTCGCCGAGGGTGCGGTGCACGCGCTCGTCGGCCCGAACGGCGCCGGCAAGACGACGTTGTTCCACCTGCTGACCGGCTTCCACCGGCCCAGTGCCGGCAACATCCGGCTCGGCGACCGGGACCTGACCGGCAAGAGCCCCGAGCAGGTGGCCCGGCACGGCGTGGCGCGCTCGTTCCAGATCACCAGCCTGTTCGCGCAGCTGACCCCGCGCGAGCACCTGGAGCTGGCGCTGCAGGCCGGCACGAGCCTGGGCTGGCGGTTCTGGCGGTCCGACCGGGCCCTGGGCCGGTTCTCCGGCCGTGCGCTGGAGCTGCTGGAGCAGGTCGGGCTCGCCGCGCACGCGGACGAGCCGGCGGGCGCGCTCGCCTACGGCCGCAAGCGCGCCCTGGAGCTGGCGCTGGCCCTGGCCCTGGATCCGCGGGTGCTCCTGCTGGACGAGCCGACCGCCGGGATGGGCACGGAGGACATCGACCGGACCGTCGCGCTGATCGAGGAGGTCCGCGCGGGCCGGACCGTCGTCATGGTCGAGCACAACATGACCGTCGTGGCCACCCTCGCCGACCGCGTCACGGTCCTGCAGGCCGGGCGGGTGCTGGTCGAGGGCTCCTACGCCCAGGTCCGCCACGACCCCCGCGTGATCAGTGCCTACCTGGGAGACGCCCATGCTGCGCATTGAGGACCTGTCGGCCTGGTACGGCGAGGCCCGCGTGCTTCGCGACGTGTCGCTGAACGTCGCCGAAGGCGAGATCGTCACGCTGGTCGGCCGCAACGGCGCGGGCAAGACGACGCTGCTGCGCTGCGTCATGGGCCTGCACACCGCCCGCGCCGCCGGCGCCATCGGCTTCCTCGGCGCGGACCTGGCCCGCCTGCCCGCGCACCGGCGGGTCCGCCGCGGCCTGGGCTACGTGCCCGACGACCGGGGCGTCTACGCCACGCTCACCGTCGAGGAGAACCTGACGCTCCCGCCGCCCGCCGGGCCGCGGCCGTGGTCACTGGAGCAGGTGTACGAGACGTTTCCCCGGCTGCGGGAGCGCCGCCGCTCCCCTGGCACGAAGCTGTCCGGCGGCGAGCAGCAGATGCTGGCGCTGGCCCGGGTGCTGCGGATGGGCGCGCGGCTGCTGCTGTGCGACGAGCCGACCGAGGGCCTGTCGCCGCTGATCGTCCAGCAGATCGGCGCGATCCTGCGCGACGTCAAAGACCAGGGCGTCACCGTCCTGCTCGTCGAGCAGAACCTCCACTTCGCCGCCACGGTCGCCGACCGGCACTACCTGCTGGCCGAGGGCCGGATCGTCCGGTCGCTGGGCAACGACGAGATCCGCGCCCGCGAACACGAGCTGCTGGAACACCTCGGGATCTGAGAGGACCCCATCACCGATGAGGAGACACATGAGAACTCTGGGCGCGGCGGCCGCGGTGACGGTCGCGGGAGCGTTGCTCGCGGGATGCGCGGGCGGACCCGGCGGGGGCGGTGGGAAGATCAGCGGCGGAAAGGTCGTGCTGGCCGTCCTCAACGACCAGTCCGGCATCTACTCCCAGCTGTCCGGGCAGGGCAGTGTCACGGCGGTGCGCCTGGCCATCGCCGACTACCAGGCCCGGTACGGCGCGAAGGCGGTCGCCAAGAAGATCGACGTCGTCTCCGCCGACCACCAGAACAAGCCCGACATCGCCAACAGCAAGGCCCAGGAGCTGTACGACCGGCGGCAGGCCGACGTCATCCTGGACGTGCCGACCTCATCGGCCGCGCTCGCCGTCGCGAACGTCGCCAAGGCCCGCAAGAAGCTGTTCTTCGACGTGTCGGCCGCCACCACCGAGCTGGAGGGCGCGCAGTGCAACAAGTACACCTTCCACTACGGCTACAACAGCTACATGCTGGCCAACGGGACCGGCGGCACCGTCACCCACGACGGCGCGAAGAACTGGTACATCGTCTACCCGGACTACGCCTTCGGGCAGGACATGAACAAGAGCTTCACCACGGCCGTACGCGGCGCGGGCGGCACTGTGGTGAAGAGCGACCCGGCGCCGTTCCCCAACGACAACTTCTCCTCGTTCCTGCTCAAGGCGCCCTCCCTGAACCCGAAGCCGCAGGTGCTGGGCGCCATGCAGGCCGGCGGTGACCTGGTCAACCTCGTCAAGCAGTACAACGAGTACCGGCTGCGCGACAAGGGCATCGGTCTGGCCGTGGGCCTGATGTTCCTCACCGACATCCACTCCCTCGGCCCGGACGCGCTGGCCGGCACGAAGTTCACCGACCCCTGGTACTGGAACGCCGACGCCACCAACCGGGCCTGGGCCGACAAGTTCCAGGCCAAGACCGGCAGGCGCCCCACGTTCGCCAACGCCGCGAACTACTCGGCGGCCCTGCAGTACCTGGAGGCGGTCCAGCGCGCCGGCACCGACAAGTCCGACGCCGTGGTCAAGCAGCTCGAGGGCGCGAAGGTCGACGACGCGTTCACCCGCGGCGGCACCATCCGCGCCGCCGACCACCTGCTGACCCACGACGTGTCCCTGGCCCAGGTCAAGGCGGGCAAGGACGTCACCGAGCCGTGGGACTACGAGAAGGTCCTGTCCACCGTCCCGGCCGCCCGGGCGTTCCAGCCCCCGTCCTCCGCCTGCCGGCTCGGCTGAACCGGCCCGCCGCCCCGTGGCCGGCCGACGGGCAGACCCCCAGGAGGTCACCGTGTTGCAACAGGCCTTCAACGGCCTGGTCGGCGGCGCGTTCTACGCGCTGCTCGCCCTCGGCCTGTCGGTCATCTTCGGCATGCTCGGCGTGGTCAACTTCGCCCACGGCGCGTTCTACATGCTCGGCGCCTTCGGCACGTACGTCCTGCTGGACTCCTTCGGCGTGAACTTCTGGGTCGCGCTGGCCGTCGTGCCCCTCGTCCTGGGCGCCGCCGGGGTGCTGGTCGAGCGGCTGTTCGTGCGGCGGCTCGCCGGCCTCGACCCCCTGTACGGGTTCCTGTTCACGTTCGGGCTGGCGCTGATCCTGCAGGACGCGGTCAAACGCGAGTACGGCGTGCAGTCCCAGCCCTACCCGCAGCCGGCGGCGCTGTCCGGCTCCCTGGACCTGGGCCTGTTCGACTACCCGGCGTACCAGGTGTTCGTGCTGGCCCTGTCGGTGCTGGTTTGCGCGGCGACCTGGCTGGCGCTGACCCGCACCCGGGTCGGGGTGATCGTACGGGCGGCGACCGAGCGCCCGGAGCTGACCCGGGCGCTGGGCATCGACGTCGGCCGCTGGGTCGCGCCGGTGTTCGGGTTCGGGATCGCGCTGGCGGGTCTGGCCGGGGTGCTGGCCGCGCCCATGCGCGCCGTCAACCCGCTCATGGGCGCCGATCTGATCATCACCGTGTTCGCGGTCGTGGTCATCGGCGGCCTCGGATCGATCTTCGGGTCGGTGGCGGCCGGGTTCGGGATCGGGCTGGTGTCGGCGCTCGGCAACCTGTACGTGCCGGCGCTGTCCCAGACGCTGGTGTTCATCGTGATGGCCGCCGTCCTGCTGTGGCGTCCGGCCGGGCTGTTCGGCCGCGAGGAGGCCGCCCTGTGATCATCTCCCGTCTCGCGGCCCGCCCGGTCCCGCTCGTCGCCGGGCTGCTCATCGCCCTGGCCCTGCCCTGGATGATCTATCCGCCGGTCGCGCTCGACATCGCCTGCTGGGCACTGTTCGCCGCGGCGGTCGACCTGCTGCTCGGCTTCACCGGGCTGCTGCCGTTCGGCCACGCCGCCTTCTGGGGCGGCTCGGCGTACGTCACCGGCCTGATCGCTCTGCACGCCGGGCTGCCGTTCCCGGTCGCCGTGCTGGGCGGGACCGTCGCCGCCGCGGTGCTGGCGGTGCCCATCGGGTACCTGTCGGCCCGGCTGCGCGGCATCTACTTCGCGATGGTCACCCTGGCGTTCGCGCAGGTGGTGTACTTCGTGGCCAACCAGTGGCGCGGCCTGACCGGCGGGGAGAACGGCCTGCAGGGCATCCCCCGCAAGTTCTTCGGGATCGACCTGTCCGACCCGTTCTTCTTCTACTACGCGGGCCTGCCGTTCGTGGTGGTGGGGCTGCTGGCGGCCTGGCGCATCGTGCGCTCCCCGTTCGGACGGGTCCTAGTCGCCGTCCGCGACAACCCCGCCCGCGCCCAGGCCCTCGGCTATCCGGTGGCCCGCTACAAGCTGGCCGCGTTCGTGCTGTCGGCGGCGCTGTCCGGGCTCGCCGGCGGCCTCTTCGCGATCGGCCACGGGTTCGCCTCGCTGGACGAGGTGTACTGGACCACCTCCGGCCAGGTCGTGATGATGGTCGTTCTGGGCGGGATCGGCACCTTGTGGGGCGGCGCGTTCGGCGCGGCGCTGATCGTCGAGCTCGACGACTACCTTTCCACGGCCGGGTTCCAGGAGATCGGCCTGGTCACCGGCATCATCTTCGTGGTGATCGTGCTGGTGTTCCGCCGCGGCGTGTGGGGCACCGTCCGCGACGTCCTGCGGGCCCGCGCCGCCCGGCCCGCGCCCGGACCGCCGCCGGAAGAGCCGCGGACGGCGGCCGACCCGGTGGACGCGCCGGCCCGCCCCTCCCGGTAGCCCCGCCTCGAACACCCGCGCCGCCCGACAGCCACCGCCTCGGACACCCGCCCTGCCCGATAGCCGCCGCCTCGGACGTCCGGCCCCGCGATCCGGCGGCCGGTGTCCGCCCTCTCCCCTCCCGCCGCAGGCAACCCGCGGCGCGCATCCGAAGGAGCATGACGTGGCCGTGCCCACCGACACTGTGATCTCCAGACCGTCCGGCGATCCGGACCTGTCCGGGCGCCGCGCCCTGGTGACCGGGGCCGCCGGCGGCATCGGCCTGGCCTGCGCCCGGCGACTCGCCGCCGCCGGTGCCGACCTGCTCATCGTCGACGTACGTGAGGACGCCGCACGCGCCGCAGCCGCCGAACTCGGCGGCCGGGCCCTCGGCGTCGACCTGTCCGACCCCGACGCGGTCGAGGACGTCGACTGCGACGGCGTCGACATCCTGGTCAACAACGCCGGCCTGCAGCACGTCGCCCCGGTCACCGAGTTCCCCCCGGACACCTTCGCCCGCATCCAGCGGATCATGGTGGAGGCGCCGTTCCGGCTGGCCCGCCGTGCCCTGCCCGGCATGTACGAACGCCGCTGGGGGCGCGTCGTGAACATCTCCTCCATCCACGGCCATCGCGCCTCCCCTTACAAGGCCGCCTACGTCACCGCCAAGCACGCCCTGGAGGGCCTGTCGAAGGTGATCGCCCTGGAGGCCGCCCCGTACGGCGTGACCGCCAACTGCGTCAGCCCCGCGTACGTCCGGACGCCGCTGGTGGAGGAGCAGATCGCCGATCAGGCCGCCGCTCACGGCCTGGACTCCGGGCAGGTCATCGACCAGATCATGCTCGCCAAGGCCGCGATCCGCCGCCTCATCGAGCCCGACGAGGTCGCCGCCCTCGTCGCCTACCTGTGCTCCCCGGCGGCGGCCATGGTCACCGGTTCGTCCCTCACCATCGACGGCGGCTGGACCGCGCACTGAAAATGACCGTCATGAGCTGCGACGTCTTCCTCGACCTGCTGGCACGCGAGGCCTCGGCCGCCGAGTTCGAGGCGCCCGTGCTGGAGGCCCGCGTCGGCGGGGCGGACCCGGGCGTGCTCGCGGAACTGGAGACGACCAAGCGCGCCGCCCTGCGCGTACGGTCGCTGCTGGAACACCGCGCCCGCCGTGAGGCCGAGCTCGCCGCCCTGTTCGACACCGCCAGCGACCTGGCCGGCTTGCGCGGCCTCGACGCGGTCCTGGAGGCGATCGTGCGCCGTGCCCGCCGGCTCCTGGGCGCCGACGTGTCGTACATGACCCTCACCGACGACGACCGCGGCGACACCTGCATGCGGGTGACCGACGGATCGGTGTCGGCGGCGTTCCGCGCCCTGCGCATTCCCTTCGCGCCGGCCTGGCGGGCCTGGTCGCCCAGACCGGCACCCCCTACAGCAGCGCCGACTACTTCGCCGACGAGCGGTTCCGTCACCGCGCCTACATCGACGCGGCGGTGCAGGAAGAGGATCTGGTGGCGATCCTGGGCGTCCCGATGCGCCTGGGCTCACGTGTCATCGGTGTGCTGTTCGCCTCCAACCGCAGCGCCCGACCGTTCGTGCCCGAGGAGGTCGCGCTGCTGGGTTCCCTGGCAGCCCACGCGGCCATCGCCATCGACAACGCCCGCCTCCTCGACGAGACCCGCGGGGCTCTGGAAGAGCTCAGCGCTGCCAACGAGCTCATCAAGGCGCGCAGCGCGGCGGTGGAGCGCGCCGCCCAGGCCCACGACCGGATGACGAACCTGGTCGTACGCGGCGGCGGCGTCCAGGACGTCGCGGAGGTCATCATCGACGTGCTCGGCGGCGCGCTGCTCGTCCGAGACGCCGAACGCCGCCGGTTGGCCGCCGTCGGCGCGATCGGCGAACCCGACGACGACGTCGTCGCCGAGGCGGCGGCCGCGTCCCGGTCTCTGGGCCGCGCCGTGCAGCGCGGACGGCTGTGGATCGCCTCGATCGCCACCGGCGCCGAAATGCTCGGCACCATCATCCTGCGCACCCCCGAAGCCGGGGAGCTGTCAGCCAGCGACCAGCGGATCCTCGAACGCGGCGCCCTGGTCACCGCGCTGCTGCTGCTGTTCCGCCGCAGCGTCGCCGAGGCCGAGGGCCGGGTCCGCGGCGAGCTGCTGGACGACCTGCTCACCGGCCGCGCCACCGACGTCGACGCGCTGCGGGCCCGCGCCCGCCTGGTCGGCGTCGACCTCGGCGCCCCATGTGTCCTGCTCGTCGTCCGCCACGACGGAGACCGGCAGCGCGCCGCGTTCTGGGCCGCCTCCTACGCCTCGGCCGCCGGTGGGCTGGCCGCCGCGCGCGGCGAGGAGATCGTGCTGCTGCTGCCCGGCCTGGATCCGGGCGCCGCCGCCCGCCGTGTCGCCAAGGAGTGCGGCACCGCCCTCGGTACGCCGGCGACGGCCGGGGCGGTCGGTCCCGTCCAGGGGGCTGCCGAGGTCGCGGCGGCCCATCGCGAGGCGGGCCGCTGCGCCGACGCGCTCCTCGCCCTCGGCCGCGCCGGGCAGGGGGCCGGCGCCACCGAACTCGGCTTCGTCGGCCTGCTCGTGGGCGACGGCAGAGACGTCACCGGCTTCCTGACCTCCACGCTCGGCCCCGTCATGGACTACGACCGGCGTCGCGGCACCAAGCTCGTACGGACCCTGGAGGTCTACTTCGAGGCCGGCGGGAGCCTGTCGCGGGCGGCCGAGCGCCTGCATGTCCACGTCAACACCGTCACCCAGCGCCTGGACCGGGTCGGCAAGCTGCTCGGCGAACGCTGGCAGTCCCCGGAGCACGCGCTGGAGATCCAGCTCGCGCTCCGACTGCGCCGCCTCACCGTCCTCGGCGACGCGGACGGTCACCGGGACGCGCCTCGGGGTGACGGCGACCGAGGAACCGCATTGCGCGGGCGCCCGGCTACTGTTTCCATCCGGCCGCGATCCGTGAACCCGCAGCGCGTCCTAGAGTTCACGCTGAATAGCCGACACCAGGCCGCGTGATGGGATGTAAGGGGCTGACAGGCGTGCGATGGCGGGACAGTGCGGGGGCTCCGTGCCGGTTGCGGCAGCAGCGGCTGGCCTGGAAGCGGTGGGTCAAGCCCGAAATCGCCTTGGACCTTCTTCCCGGTGGTCTCGGTCAGGATCCGATCTCGCTGGTCATCGGCCTCCCGTGCCTCCTGCTCAGCGCGGTGATGGTGCCTCTCTGGCTGGCCGAGCTCGCCTTGCGCCTGCTCCTCGCCCCGGTCGCGGCCGTGCTGCGACTGACCGGGTTGATCCCGTACCGGCTACACCTCTACCGCAAGGGGCAACTCAGCGGCACGTACGCGCCGACGGGCCGCCGTGAGTTGGTGCGCCTGCGTCGGGGGCTGGTCCGCCGCGACCCCGTGGTCTGACCCCCAGCCACTCACCCCACCGACCCAAGGTCCCGAAGTCCACGAGCCCGGCCGGCCCGCAGGGCAAGGTGGCCACACGACGGCCGGCCCACCGGGCCGGCCGTCCGCCTATTGCCTGCCGAGGTGCTGGACGAGGCGCTCCGCGAACGCCTGCCGGTCGTTGCTTCGAGGGAATGGTTCGTCGGGAACGGGGACGCCGAGGAACTCACAGAGAGGTTCCCAGCCTTGCCCGATCTCCATGACCAAGAGCCGGGAGGCCGGGATCTCCCTGCGGACCGCCTCGTTGTGCTCGTTGAAAATCCCGATGACATGCTCGGCGTCCTCGAACCGGCCGCCGAATTCGCCGTCCCACACCACTCGGCGGACGACCTCTTGCATCTCGGCGACGAGCGGGTCCGTCGCCGGGGCCGAGACCATGCGGTGGATGCTCCCTTCGACGCTCTCGTACCACTGCCGTGGATCACGGACGGTGAGGATCACCTTCGCGTCGGAGAAGTGGCCGGTGAGCTGCCGCCAGAACCGCGTTCCCGGCCAGTCGACCGTCGCCCGGTAACCGCGATAGACGGCGTCCCAGTCCGCGGCGCCGTCCTGGGCGACCTTCGCCCACAGCTTTCTCTGGTCGGCGCTCTTGCCGAGTTCGTCCATGTGGTGGCAGGGGCCGAAGCCGAGCAGCTCCAGCGCGACTTTAAGGGAAAGTGTGCCGGTACGTCCGAATCCGACACCGATGACATCGAGCACGAGCGCGTCCTCTCGTGAATCCGAAACGCCAGAAACAAGGCAGCTCACCAGAAGATATCAGACTCATATGATATCCATCAAGTAGTTAGAGTCGAGACCGACCCCGAGCATCAGATCTTCGACGCCGACCAGCGAACCCAGAGCCGAAGAACGTATGAGTATCGTATAATATGAGATACGAGCACTCCCGCTCATGCGTAGAAGGTCTTGATCACGAAAGCGAGCCGAAACCGATGAAGCTCACGATCTTCGCTGCGACCGACGGTATCGGCCGGCAACTCCTCGAACAGGCCCTCGCCGCAGGACACGACGTCACCGCGGTCGCACGTAACCCCCGGAACCTGAGCGAAAAGACGCGCGTCGTCACCGCCGATCTCACGGCGGCGGACCCGGCCGTGCTCGCCTCGGCGATCCAGGGAAGCGACGCCGTGCTGTCCGGGCTCGGGCCGCGTAACCCGAGGTCCGAGGCGGGCATCACCTCACGCGGCACCAAGGCCATCGTGACGGCGATGAGGTCCACCGGCGCGCGACGCCTCGTGGTCGTCAGCGCGGCACCGATCGGCACCATCCCCTCCCCCGGCCACCCGAATCCCCCGAAACACGACCCAGGCGACGGGTTCTTCATGCGACACCTGGGAAGCCGGATCGCCGGAGCCATGCTCCGTGCGCACTACGCCGACCTCGCGTTGACGGAGGACATCGTCCGCGACAGCGGCCTGGACTGGACCATCAGCCGGCCGCCGAGGCTCACCGACAAGCCGCTGACCGGTGCCTACCGAACCGCCCGCGGTCAGAACATACGAGGTGGTGCGTTCGTCTCGCGCGCGAACGTCGCCCATCACATGCTCGCCGTGCTCGAGCAACCCGCGACGATCCACCAGATCTTCGGCATCGCCGACTGATGACCTCGGCAACGGACCCAGGCTCACTCCCCGTCGACCACTACAGAGTGTGACATCCTTCAAGTAACCGTTACGTGTCACGCCCAGAGCAGCGCGGAGCCGGGCCTGCCAGAACATCACGCCTGGACGTCCAGCGAGACGCGCGGCGCAAGCACGCGGCGGTCAACGCGGAATTCTTCGACACGGCGTCCGTGGGTTCCCGCTGCGCGCGATCGCCGCGTAGTCCGCACGACGCGCCGGAATCAAACGTGGCCGCTGCGCGCTGGAGTTCGTGTGAAGAAGCTTGGTTTCCTCTCCTTCGGGCACTGGGCGCCGAACCCGCAGTCGCGGACCCGGACCGCCAGTGACTTCCTGCACCAGTCCATCGACCTCGCGGTCGCGGCCGAAGAACTCGGCTTGGACGGGGCGTACTTCCGTGTGCATCACTTCGCCCGCCAGGCGAGCAGCCCGTTCCCGCTCCTCGCCGCGATCGGCACGCGTACCTCGAGGATCGAGATCGGCACCGGCGTGATCGACATGCGGTACGAGAACCCGATGTACATGGCAGAGGACGCCGGCGCGGCCGACCTCATCGCAGACGGCAGGCTGCAACTCGGCATCAGCCGCGGCTCCCCCGAACAGGTGATCGACGGCTGGCGCTACTTCGGCTACGCCCCCGCCGAGGGCGAAACGGACGCCGACATGGCCCGCCGGCACGCCGAGACGTTCCTCACGGTGATCGAGGGCGAGGGCTTCGCGCGGCCGAACCCACGGCCGATGTTCCCCAACCCGCCGGGTCTGCTGCGACTCGAACCGCACTCCGAGGGCCTACGCGACCGCATCTGGTGGGGCTCCGGGTCGAACGCCACCAGCGTATGGGCCGCAAAGCTCGGCATGAACCTGCAGAGTTCCACGCTCAAGGACGATGAGACCGGCGAGCCGCTGCACGTCCAGCAGCGCAAGCAGATCGAGGCGTTCCGCGAGGCATGGAAGGAGGCCGGCCACCGACGGGAGCCGCGGGTATCGGTGAGCCGCAGCATCTTCGCCCTCACGACCGACCTGGACCGTGCCTATTTCGGAAACGACCATAACTCACAAGACCAGATCGGCATGATCGACGAGACGACCAGAGCGATCTTCGGACGGTCGTACGCCGCCGAGCCGGACGTCCTGGTCAAGGAACTCTCCCAGGACGAGGCCATCCAAGCCGCAGACACCCTGCTACTGACCATCCCGAGCCAACTCGGTGTCGACTACAACGCCCACCTGCTGGAGAACATCCTCAAACACGTCGCACCGGACCTCGGATGGCGCTGAACGGCGGAGCGAGATGCCGTAGCGGTTGTCAGTGGATCACGTCGAAGATCTGCTTTTGCAGGCCGTTGGCGTAGACGTCGTGCTCGATGAGCTTCAGTTTCTGGGTGTCCTTGTCCGTGGTGCTGAACAGTCGCTTTCCCCGGCCGCGAGGCCGGTGAGTTCGGCGGCACGGTCGGCCAGCGGGCCACCGATCGACTGCGGCCGATGTCGGAGATCCCGTCGTCGGACAGCCAGGTGCGGTGGCTGTGCCGTTCGTGGAAGGTGAAGCCGGTTGTGTCGTGCCAGCGGGCGAGGTGTAGACGTTCAGGAGCACGCCGGGTTCGGCAGACATCTCCACCGACTCGACGTCCAGGTCGAGCTGGCCCACTACCGGATGGTGCACACGCTTGCGTCCGGACCGGTGGAGCCGAACGTCCTGAGATGCCCACCGCTGCCGAAATAGTTCACTGCGTGTTGACAATTCACCGACTAGGGCGATCAGCTCCTCGTCGTGCGGATTGCGGCCGGCTTCCATGCATAGCTTCGCAGCACATCGCAAGCGATTCGGTCATAGTCGACGAAGAACGTTTTTGCCGCTTCGGGATCCAGATACACGAACCGTGCGGTGTTCGCCGGCCGTCGCGTGTCGGCCAGCACCCGTGAATACAGCGCGCGGGCAAGTTGATTCATGGCCAGCACGTCATAACGGCCGTTGCAAATCCAAGCCGGCGCATCGGTGATGGCGTCGAGTACCTGCTGAAGCGCCGGACGCACCGTCACGGCGGGTCGTCGGCGGCGTGGACCGCTGGGCGCCCTGGACTGCCGCGCAAGGTGGAATAGGTGATCGCGCTCGGCATCGTCAAGTTGCAAGGCAGCTCGCTGACGCGGGCCGCGACCCAATCTTTGTTGATCGACGTCATCTTCACTCCCGTCGCCTGCTTCGGTCACATCATGGACGACGCCACCGACAGCGTTCAGGTCATCGGGGGTGGGCTTCCTCGACAGGTGGTTCGACGCATGGTACGCGAGCGACCCAGATCGATCGCCAGGGCAATCGGTAACTTGAGGGGAATCCCCGTTCTCGAAATGCCGCATGACGTGCATGGGCGTAATAATCGGCACCCGCGCCGTTCGACATCGTCGGCGACCGCGTGCTGGTGGGCGTCCAGGCGGTCAACATCTCCCGCCTGTCCACCCACCCCCTACCGATGATCAGCCAGGGTCTGGTCACTGTCGCCGGCCAAGGCCCGAAGGACTCCAACGGAGCTGGGAAGTCCTCCCTGATCGCCGCGCTCCGTTTGCTGCACGCCGACGAGCAATGGCGACCAGCCGGTGGCGCAGCAGGCGCGGCCGGGCTCGCCGGGTGGCCATCGGGTGGTCATCGGGTCATTTGCCCCAATGCGGCACCTGAATATGCTTCGTGACACAGTGGCCCTTGGAACCGCACAAACCGAGCTCGGCTCGGTAGCCGTACCATCCCTTGTTGTTCCGGGTCGGGCCGTAGGCGGGCGGCTTTGACACGAAATTAGTCCTTCCCGATCCCTGCCAGAGGAGCTCCTGCCACGTGCCGGTCTTGGGCTGGACGACCCACAGCTTCACCCAGTGCCAGCACTTGCCTTTTTGCAGCTGCGAGTAGGCGGTCGCCGCGGTGGGGTAGATATTGTGGATCATACCCGCCGTCTTGCACTTACCATCCTTCAGGTACACCAACTGGCCGTTGTTGACCTTCTGCCAGCTGGTGGCGTGCGCGGGGCCGCTCATCGCGGTCATGGCCATTGCCGCCGCACCGGCCGCAATGAAGCTGCGGAGAACAAGCTTTCTCGCCGTGCTTCCAGAGGACACTGAACTACTCCTTCAAGTCCGCGCTGATTGCGGAAATCTTCCCGTCCCACTTGTTCGAAGAACCGCTCCATCTTCCGGCGCCGTGATGGCGTCAGGTCCCTTACGATTGCGCAATCATCGGTGGATGCATATGAGGGTTCCCCGCAGGGTTCGTGTGTGTCTGTACCTAGGTACACTCATGTTGTACTCTGGGGCAGGATGAGCCTGGTGCGACAGTGGATACTTGATATGGCTCGCCTGCGCTGGGGAAAGTCGTGAGCCCGATACGGCCGGTGATTCTTGCCGCACTAACCAGCTTTGTTGGACGCGGCGAGTCGATGGACGAGGCGTGGCGGTTACTAAAGGTCGCCCGCTTGACCACCGTGGTCGGGCCTGGCGGGGTCGGTAAGACCCGGATGGCGTTGGAACTGGTCCGTCGTGTCGAGGCCGACTACGACGCCGTCGCCATTGCGGACCTCGCCGAGCACAGCGGCGCTGAAGCGGTGGAGCACTGGCTGGTCAGCACGCTCGACCTCGGCGCTCATTCGGGCCGGCCCGCTCACGACCGGTTGATCGAATATCTGGGTGACAAGCGAGTGTTGCTGGTATTGGACAACTGCGAGCATGTGTGGGAGGCCGCCGGAGATGTGGTGTCCGCCTTGCTGGCCGACGCGCCGGAGCTGACGGTCGTCGCGACCAGCAGGCGCCCGCTCGAGATCGCCGGCGAGCACGTGCTTCGGGTGGCGCCGCTGGCGATACCGCCGCCTGGCGCCGACCGGGAGCAGGCAGCGCTCTCGGACGCCGTGCTCCTACTGCTGGATCGCGCACGCGCGGCCGGCCGCCCGATCGCCGATGATCGTTGCTGGGACACCGTCCTGGACCTTGTTCGCTGGTCCGGTGGCCTGCCGCTGGTGTTGGAACTCATCGCGGCCCGGCTGGGCGGGGGACTGTCTCCGGACACGATCATGCAGCGGCTGGACGGCGGCCGGCTGTTGAAAGGCGTGGGCCGCGGGATGTCACCGCGGCACAGGGCGCTCTGGGATGTGCTTGAGTGGTCCTACCGGGTGTGCTCTGCGGGCGAGCAGCGGTTGTGGGCCCGATTGAGCGTGTTCTCCGGCGGATTCGATCTCGCGATGGCCGAACAGGTCTGCGGTGACCCTGACGGGATAGTGGCGACCCCCTTGGTGGTGGACCTGCTCACCGGACTGGTACGGCAATCGGTGCTCATCGCGGACTCAGCCGGCCGCTTCCGGCAGTTGCCGCCGATGCGCGAATACGGGTTGCGCCAACTCCAAGCCCTCGGCGAGGAGGAAATGACACGCGAGCGGCACTGCGCACTCATAGCCCGGCTGGCCGCCGAAGCCGTCGAGCGGCCTTACGGCCCATCAGGGCTGACCACATTTCACCAGGTACGGCGAGAGATCCCCAATATCCGGTCGGCGCTGTCCTTTTGTGATTCCCCGGGGCGGGCCGGAACCGGACTGCGTATCGCCGCCGACATCACCCAGCTCGGCTTCTCGTTCTTCGCCGCGTTCCTGGACGAGATGTGCGCCTGGCTCGAGATCTTCCTCACCCGTATAACACCGGCACCCTCACCGGACCGGGTCGATGCGCTGGCCATGCTCACCCTGATGCGCCTGTGGCAGGGCGACCAGGACCGGGCCGACATACATCGGCAGGAGTGCCTCGACCAGGCCGGGCGGCTGGAGGCCGCCGCCGACGATCTGCCGATCGTCTCGTTCATGGAGGGCATGCACCTGTTCCTGGCGCACAGCGACTCCGGCTGCCTGGCACCACTGACACAGGCCTGTGACGCGTTCAACGCCAAGAACGCGCGGGCCGCGGCATTCCGGGCCCGGATCTGGCTGGCGGTCGCGGCGGGCTTCCTCGCCCCTGGCCACATCGCCGATCAGGCCGCCGCCGAATGCCTGAACGATGCACAGGCCCACGGTGGCGCCTGGTCGATCAGCTGGGCGCTGTGGGCTCAAGGGCGGGCATCACACGCCGATCCCGGCCTCGCCATCCCCCTGCTCCAACAGGCTCTCCAGCTGATGATCGACATGGGCGACCAGCCTATGGGCGCCAACATGTGCGTGGAAGCCATCGCATGGGAACGGGCCGCGCAGGGCCACGCCCTTCCCGCGGCCAAACTCCTCGGTGCGGTGGCAGGGATCCAGCAGAGCACCGGCGTCGTGATCAGAGGCCCTGGCCCCTTCCGGCGGGAACGCGAACACTCGGTATCGCGCATACGAGCAACTCTCGGCGATGAGGCATGCACCGCAGCCCTGCACGAGGGGAACAAGCTGCGAGCCGAGGAAATTTACACGCTGGCACTCTCGGACATCGACCGGCCGCCAGGCTGTCAGAGCGATCACCCCCTCGGCGCCCCCGTCGCGCTCGACGCTCTCACTAGGCGTCAACAGCAAATCGCGCAACTTATCACCCAAGGCCTCAGTAACAGACAGATCGCCAAAGAATTGAACATTTCGCAGCGGACTGTGGAAAACCACCTGGCACAGATTTTCGTACGGCTCGACGTGCACAACCGAGCGCAGGTCGCAGCATGGACCACTACACAGACATAGCCGACGAGCCACGTCGGTCACCGCGGCAGCATGCTGATCCAGCACGTCGTGGCTCATGCCGGCCCACCCCGCAGCACTTCGGGATCAACCCTGAAGCCCGACCAGTGTGAGAGCCAGGGGCGTCGTCGACCACTACAGAGCGTGACATCGATGATGTAACCGTTACGCGTAACACCCCGAACTTCCCCGAACCAGGCCGACTGCTCCTGATCGGTCCGTAGCCCTCCGCACCCAGCTCCAGCGGGCACCGATACGCTTTTTTCGCTGCTCAGGCGAGGGAAGCCGGGTTGACCCGGGAAAACAGCGGGTCTTGCCAGGGTTGGATCAAGGCCAAGACGGGAATCTTGTCTCAACTCCCGCATTCCCCTTCCGACCTGCGCTAACGCATAGCTGACCGACGGCTGTTACACCAGCCCTTACGTCAGCGCTAGCGCAGCTCGAAGGAGGCAGCGTGAGACTCAAGGGTGTACCGACGATCGAGACGCTCAAGGCGACCAGGCGCAGCCCGCAGCGGTTCCGCGTCCGGTGGAATCAGGGAAGCAGAAGCTTTACCGACACCGACCAGAGGGAGGTCCTGCGCTTCGCCCTGGACCTGGTCGCCAACGGCTACCGCGATCCTCGCGAACTCGGCAAGACCTACGGCAGCCAGTCGCGGCAGACGCAGCGCTCCGCCGCCAAGCCGGCGAAGACCGAGACCCGCACGTTCCGGGCGGTCGCCGAAAAGTATCTCACGACCCGCACCGCCGATCCGGGCTACCTCCGTAAATACCGCTACGCCCTGAACAAGCATGCCTACCCGCGCTTCGGCGACAAACCCATCAAGGACATCATCGTAGAAGACATCGACGAGATCGCACTCGAATCCGGACTGGCGCCCGACACTCTCCAAGTCTTGATCGGCGGCAGGCTGTCACCAATCTTCAACTATGCCATCGACCGCGAATGGCGCGAACGCGCCAACCCCTGCCGGGCCACCCTCAAGCAGATCAACGTCAAACGCACGATGAAACCCACGCTCGAATTGCAGGACGCGCCGATGTTCTTCGACCACTGCTACGGCGTATCCGAATTGCTCGGCGACTTCGCAATACTGCTCTATGGCACCGGTCTTCGATGGCAAGAGGCAGCGGCCCTTACGGTCGGCTCAATAAACCTTGAGCGCCGCGTAGTCCGGATACGCCAAGTCGAGCGAGCAGGCATCAAGGGCGGCAAAAGAATCGCTACCGACAGAGGGAAATCCGATAGCGGCTTTCGAGACGTTCCCCTCCCCCGCCGAGACGACGACCCCCTCATCGCCATGATCAAACGCCGAATCCAGGCCCGTAAAGCGAGTGAATGGCTCTTCACGAGCCCGCGCGGCAAGCGAATCTACCGGAGCCTGGTCGAACGCGGCTTCAAAAAGGCACGCGACGCGGCCATGACAGAGGACGGCTACGGCATCCACATAACTCCGCACGCTCTACGACGTGGATTCGGCCACGCCGTCGGGGACCGCAACGCAAGCGAAGATACGGTCAAAAAACTTCTCGGCCACAAACGATTCACTGGCGCCACGAGCCGCTACGCATTTGATCGCCTGACCGATGAACAGGTGAAAGAACTCCAGCCCTTCATCGCTGATCTCACCTGGCGCGAAAGCGACGGCAAGAAGGCACAAAGACGGTATCCGCGGCTGCGTCCAGCCGCTTGAACCACCCGTCACGACCGACGACATGTGACCACGCGCCAGCGATCAACTTTTCGCCGCACCGTACGGCGCATCAAGAAAGTCCTCTAAGCCTCGCCCGCCTGATCTACCACGCCTGAGCGATTACTGACGCACTGCTGACCCATCGCCCATATCGTGCCTGTTTTCTACCGGGTGTCGGGTTCTCGGCACTCGGTCCGGGGATCAGGCGCGCATATGCGAAAACAACCCCTCTCCCCCATTCCTCACGCTCTGGCCGCCCGGCGTCGGCGGCCAGAGCAGAAGGGCCGACCAGCAATGACCAACCCGAACCGGGACAACCAGCGACGCGCGGCCCGCCGCGCCGCCCGCACCACCGAAACCAGCGAATACGCCGCGTTCGTCCTGCGGGTCGTCAAAAGCCTCGGTGACCGGATCGCTGACGACCCGGCCATGCTCGCCCACGTCCCCGACATTCAGCAGGCCATCACCGACAACATCAACCGCGGGATCTACACCGCCAACAACAAAACCTGGCAGCCCTACTCTCTCGCCGAAATGGGCCGGATCATGGGCTGCAGCTATCAGGCCATCCAGCAACGCGGCAAACGAGGTGAAGCCGTCCACGTCAAACTCCAGGCCACCCTCGCCGACGGAGCCGTGATCCGCATCGCCGACGTACGAGCCCAACGCGCTGCCGCACTCGCCGCCGCCCACCTCGACGATGTCACCGGATCGGCCCGCGAACGCAACATGTTGAAAGCGACCGGAACAGAGGACTCCCACAAGCGCGAATAACCAGCGTCCCGCGTCGGGCCAGCGTCAGAGCCGGGCCGGCCGGTTGGGGCGGCAGGCTGGCATTGCCGCCCCAACCGGCCGGCCAGACAATCACTGCCCGCACAGCCAAGCTCCGCCCAGGCCTTGGCACGTGACGCATCCCCTATCAACCGGAGGGACAGCACGCCCATCGGCGAGCCGTCGAATGTGACCAGCACACGGGACGTACCGTTCGGGAACTTGAGACACACACCGACCGCACACTTCCCGTGGCCGCGGGTCGATCTACCAGCATCCATCACGTGCTCAGCATGGAGGGCAAGCCGTAGCTGAGTGCCACGTGGGCCCGCGGCGCCGCCGACAGGTGCGACAGAACACAGCCCCCTGCCCAGACCTGGTTTGCGGTCCGGCCGAGCAGCGGCCCCTACCTGACTAAGAGGTCCTAGGCCGTGTTTCGTGGATCATTGGACGGGATCGCGGAGCCAGATCTTGATGGACGCGACGTCGATCGTGCCCTGGTAGATGACCTCCCGCTTGTCGAAGCGCGTGGCCACGGCGCGGAACTGCCGCAGCTTGTTGACGCAGCGCTCGACGGTGTTGCGCTCCTTGTAACGTTCGGCGTCGAAGTTGGGCGGACGACCGCCGGACGAGCCGCGCTTGAGCCGGTTGGCCTTCTGGTCCTCCTTGATCGGGATGACTGCCTGGATCTTGTGTTCGCGCAGGTAGGCGCGGTTGGCCTTGGAGGAGTACGCCTTGTCGGCCATGGCACGTGCAGGCCGCTTGCGTGGCCGGCCCAAGCCTCGGCGCGGGATGCGGATCGCATCCATCAGCGGGATGAACCGCGGGGAGTCGCCGTACTGGCCCGGGGTGGTCAGCTTGGTGATCGGACGGCAGCGCCGGTCGGCGACCAGGTGAATTTTGGTGGTCAGGCCGCCTCTCGAGCGCCCCAGCCCCTCACGGTTCTTGCCGGGATTCTTGTGATTCGATGCCGCCCCCCGCGCGGTGGTCGCGGGCCGGGTCGTCCTTGGCCGGAGTGTGCGGTGCTCCGGCGGCGTGCTGGTGGGCGCGGGCGATGGTGGAATCGGCCGACACCGTCCAGTCCTTGCCTTCGGCCTCGTCGCACCCGGCGCGCAGCCGATCCAGCGCCCTCGCCCACGTTCCGTCGCGTGACCAGCGGCGATGCCGCTTGTAGACGGTCTGCCACTTGCCGTACTGGGTGGGCAGGTCCCGCCAGGGGCAGCCGGTCCGGGTCCGCCAGAACACCCCGTTGATCGTGCGACGGTGGTCGGCCCACCGGCCGCCACGGCCCGGGTTGGATGGCAGCAGTGGCTCCAGCCACTCCCATTCCTCATCGGAAAGGTCATGTCGATCAAGCACACATCAGGACATACAGGACGAGCCGCTCAAGATCCAGGAAACACGCCCAAACAGAATGATCAGCGGACGAGGCGTCGCCAGCAGATGATGGCGGCGGCCAAAGTCATGAACGCCTCGTGGATGTCGTCGCGGATCTCCCAGCGGATGCGCAGGCGGCGGAACCAGTGGAGCAGGCCGATCGTGCGTTCCACGACGTAGCGGTGGACACCCAGCCCGGAGCCGTGGGCAATACCGCGCCGTGCGATCACGGGCTTGATGCCCTTCTTCCAGACCTTGCGCCGGTACTTGTCATGGTCATAGCCCCGGTCGGCGTACAACTGCTCAGGCCGGCGGCGGGGTCGTCCGACGCGTCCGCGGACCGGTGGGATCGCTTCGATCAGCGGGAGGAGCTGGGTGATGTCGTTGCGGTTGCCGCCGGTCAGGCTGAGGGCCAGCGGGATTCCGTGCGCTTCGGTGATGACGTGGTGCTTCGAGCCCGTCCGTGCGCGGTCGACCGGGCTCGGTCCGGTTTTGGGCCGCCCTTGAGCGCCCGCACGTGCGAGCTGTCGATCACCGCCCGGGACCAGCCCAGCTTCCCAGCGGCGTGCAACTCGGCCAGCAGCACCTGGTGCAGCCGGTCCCACACCCCGGCCTCGTGCCATTCGGCCAGGCGGCGCCAGCAGGTCATCCCCGACCCGAACCCCAGCTCCTGAGGCAGGAACTCCCACGCGATCCCGGTGTGCAGCACGAACAAGATCCCGCACAACACCTTGCGGTCATCCAGCCGTTTGCGGCCCGGGTGGTGCGTGCGGCGTTCCACCTTCGGCAGCAACGGCTCGATCCGCTCCCACAAGCTGTCCCGCACGATCCACGGCGGCTGCTCACCCTTCCTCACGAAAGATGATCAAACCTGTCCACCCGCCACCGGGGGGGCCGAAGTGATCATTTCGTTAGGACCTCTAAGAGATCTGCACGGCGATCCCTGGGGGTCCCCGCCCCGCCGCCGGGGACCCCCAGGGTCTGACACGAAAATAAGGACACTACGCAGGCTGGGTGGCTGGGACGGGGTCGAAGCGGACGGTGAAGCCGAGGCTGTTGGCTTCCTTGGCCATCCGGCGTAGCGCGCGGTCGGGGTTGCGGCGGGTGAAGTGGTCGGCGCCGAGGTCGCGGTAGGGCTGTTGGTCGTGCAGGACGTGCCAGATGGCGATCGCGAGTTTGTGCATCACCGCGACCAGGGCGCGTTTGCCGCCTCTGCGGGCGGCGATGCGGCGGTAGAACACCGAGAGGTAGGAGCATTTGTCGCGGATCGCTGCCATGGCGGCGGTGCCGAGCAGGCGTTTGAGGTTGCTGTTGCCGGGCCGTGAGCGGCCGGACTTGTTCACCCCGGCGGACTCGTTCTGCCCGGGGCAGACTCCGATCCAGGAGGCCAAGTGCTGGGCGGAGGCGAAGCGGCGCATGTCTGCGCCGGTCTCGGCGATGATGACCTCGGCGGCGAGCTGGCCCACTCCCGGGATCGTGTCCAGGTGTTCCAGCTCTTGTTGACGGTCGGCCAGAGCCTGGCTGATCCGCTGGTCCAGCGTGGCGACGAGCGCGTTCAGGTGGTCGATCTGGTCGAGGTAGTGCCGGACCATGAAGGCGTGGTGTGCGGTGAAGTCCCCATCCAGCGCCTCGATCAGCTCCGGTATCTTGCGGCGGGCCTTGGCGCGCGCCATGTCGGCCAGGCGGTGGGGGTCGCGCTCGCCGGCGATCAGAGCCTCCAGGATGGCCCGGCCGCTGGTGCCGACGATGTTGCTCAGCACCGATGACAGCTTCATCCCGGTATCTTCCAGTTCCTTCTCCAGGCGTTGGACCTCTTGGCCGGCGGCCCGGATCAGCTCGGTGCGGCGGCGGGTCAGGTCCCTCAGCTCCCGGACCCGGCGATCAGGGCGCCCGCAACCAGGAATCCACCACTCCGGTGAACCGGTCGATCTTGCGCGGCTGGGTGCCCTTACGCGACGGCGCCGCCGGCGGGGCCGACTCCTCGGCCTCCAGATACTTCTTGACCGTCTTCCAGTCATGCCCGGTCTCCCGGGCGATCGCCGCGATACTCACCCCCGACGCATGCAGCGCACGGAATCTTCGGATGTTCATCCAATCCCTCGAATCCAGGATCATGGACAGCGGTCACCCTTCGGCTTCGTCTGCTTGGTCGCTGACGAACCGAAGGGTGATCAACTACTCCAACCGACACGTACACGACGCGCCGACAACCCTGGACATCACGCCGTACCCGGCTCAGGAGATGAGGTCGTACGCGGACACCAGGGCCACGTAGATGGGCCGGTTGGCGACTTGGCCATCGCGGATCTTGACCTGGATGGCGTCCAGGAAGATGACCGGGTAGACGGCGTCGAGCGGCCGGTTCTGCCATTCGGTCATGCCGTCGATGACCTTGTCGGTGATGGTGGAGATGGTCTGCTTGGACACGTTCGCGCCATAGACCTCGGCCAGGTGCGCGGAGATTTCCCCGTGGGTCAGGCCTTTGGCGCTCAGCGACAGGACCATCTCATCGACCCCGCTCAACCTGCGCTGCCGCTTGGCCACGATCTGCGGCTCGAAGCTGCCCTCCCGGTCCCGGGGCACCTCGATCTCCACCGGCCCGATGTCGGTGGTCACCGTCTTGGACCGACGCCCGTTCCGGGAGTTCCCGCTGCTGTTGCCGGCCGGGTCGTGCTTGTCAGTGGGGTCGGCCTGGGGCGCGGTGCCGGTGTTGCCACCGGTCCGTTTCCCCAGACCGCCCGCCCGAACCGGACGTGCGGCTTTCACCGCATCCGGCTCTCCACGCGTTCATGCCGCTGGGGACGCTGTTCGTTCTGACCAGGGTGTCGGGATGTTGTATCCCCGCCAGCGTTGGTGCACGGTGGCGACCATTGCCGGGTTGAACAATTCGATCCCTTCCGCGACGATCCGGTATCCGTCGGTGAATACCTTGCGTCGTATCTGTTTCCACGACAAGCGGCCGTGCCGTTTACGGAGCCACCGAGCGACTCGCCACCACAGATAGTGGTTGAGATAGCCGAAGGTTCCGCTGGAACTGCCGTACTTGAAGTAGTGACACCAGCCCCGCACCACCGAGTTCACCCGGAGGAGCAGGGCCTTAAGGTCAGGATGGGCTTTCTGGCATGTCAACGTCCGCACCTTCGTCTTGATGCTCCTCAGAGCCTTCTTCGACGGGTAGGTGTAGACGTGGCGTTGGCTGGTTCCCCTCTTGCGACGCCACCGGATGTGATAGCCCAAGAAATCGAACCCTTCCCCGAGGTGGACTACCTTGGTCTTTTCCTCCGAGAGCCGTAGCCCCATCGGAGCCAAGAGATCGGCAATGTCTTGCCGCAGTTGTTCGGCGTCGTTACGGGTTCCAGCGACCATCACGACCCAATCGTCCGCGTAGCGGATCAGCCGCCAGTTCGCCAGTCCCTTCTGCCGACGCCGGAACCGTGCGTTGCCGTCCTTCATGCTCGCCCGCCACACGCCGACGAAGTAGTCGTCCAGCACGGACAAGGCGATGTTGGCCAGCAACGGCGACAGGATGCCTCCTTGGGGAGTACCGGTCCTGGTCTCCTGACGTTCGCCGAGTTCGGTGAGGATCCCGGCTTTGCAGAACGCCTTCACCAGCGCGAGCACGCGTTTGTCTCCGATCCTGCGCCGCACCCGGTCCATGAGGGCCGCGTGGTCGATGGTGTCGAAGCACGCTTCGATGTCCCCCTCCAGCACCCAGTGATATTTGCGGCTGCCGAAGTGGTGAATCTCCGCCAGAGCATCGTGCGCCCGCCGGTTCGGCCGGAACCCATACGAACACGGCTGGAAGTCGCGTTCGAAAATGGGTTCCAAGACCAGTTTCAGCGATGCCTGAACGACCCTGTCCGCCATGGTCGGTATGCCGAGCCGCCGGAGTTTCCCTCCCGATTTCGGGATCATCCGTTCGCGGACCGGCACCGGCCGGAACGTGCGGGACCGTAGTTGATCCCGCAAGTCGTCCAGGAACGCCAACACGCCCGGATCGGTCTCGATATCGCGGGCGGTTCGCCCGTCGATCCCGGCCGTGCGTGCCCCGGTGTTGCCGCGGACCCGTTCCCACGCGATCAGCAGGAAATCCGGGTCCGTCACCAGATTGAACAAATCATCAAACCGGCGATTACGATCCTCGCCGGCCCACCGGTGCAGCTTCGTCTGCATCCCCAGTACCCGCCGCTCCGCCCAATACGGGTCCGGATCGGTCGGTTCACCGGTATTCACCGGCGACCTCCTGGCCTTGCAGTCCTTCTACTGCACGAACTCGCTGCCGTCCTTCCCCATGTGACCGGCTTTCCCGGCCTCGCAGTACTACGACGGCTCCGCCCGACCCGGCACCTTCGGTCGACGACGCACCTATCCCACCCCCCGGCCTGTCTGACCGGACACCGGAGCAGTGCCGAATCGTTCCCACGTTCACTGGCGACCCCTCGATGGAGGAGGTGCCCGGCTTTGCCCCTGCGGCCTCGCTGCGGGTACGCCGTAGACCTTCCCCGCAACCTCCCGGCCGGAAGGCTACGACCGGCTCCAGGAGTTCCCCACCCACGCCAACACGCAGCGGGTACGCACCGCCAACCCAGGCCATATCCGCCAGGTTTGACCTGGTGATCACCTTGAGAAGCTTTACAACACCGGTTCCTCACGTGCACCGTTCCATCTCGCAAACCGGACCCGAGCCATCTGGCAGTCCTGGCACGTCCCGGCCTTGTCAAGGCTGCTCCCACCCTCACCCGCGTCTCCGAGATCAGGCTGCCTCCTGCTTCAAGCGGCCCGCTACGACGAGCCACCGACAGCGGAATCCCACCGCTGCAAGGTCAACCAGCGCCTCGTGGCGCGCTAGCCGAGGTGCTCGGTCATCTCACCTTCCAGCGCCGACTCCAGCACCCGCTTGGTCAGCTGCTGCAACAGCCCGCCCTCACCGACCAGATCCAGCCCCTGCGCCCGGGCTTGGGCGACCAGCTGATCGATCACATCACCGCCGGCCGGACCGGTGTCCTTGCTCTTGGCCGGCTTGCCGGACTCAGCCACCGCGGCGTCCGCCTTCACTTCAGTTGTCGTCATCGGAAGTAACTCCTTGATCAGGAGTTACACCGAAAACCGTACAGCCGCGGATGTTCTGTGAGGACGCCCTGCAGGCGTGAAAATTGGGGGTGGTTGCTGTCCGCTGACGTCGAGTGTGACTGGTGCCCTATGAGCCCGTCGTACAGTCTGATCGCTGGGAGCCGCTCTTCTGGGGTCCTGCATTGTTGCCGTGAGCACGCGATTCCGTCTCATACGCCCCCGCCGGCTCCTGCGGGCAGCACCGCCTGGAATCGATCATTACGCGCGGGAAGCAGGACGAGCTCATGAGCGAGATCACCGAAGAGGGCGCGGAGCTGGTTCAGCGAGTGGCCGCCCTGGATGTGGGGAAGGCGTCGCTGGTGGCGTGTGTGCGGGTTCCGCACGAGACCGTGCCGGGGCGGCGGTGCCAGGAGGTCCGGACGTTCGCCACGATCTCCTCGGCTCTGCTGGGGTTGCGGGACTGGCTGGTGTGCCAGGGCGTGACCCGGTGCGTGATGGAGGCGACCTCTACCTACTGGAAACCGCCGTTCTACCTGCTCGAAGACGATATCGAGTGCTGGCTGGTCAACGCCCATGACGTCAAGCACGTGCCGGGGCGCCCCAAGACCGACAAGATCGATGCGGTCTGGTTGTGCAAGCTGGCCGAGCGCGGGATGCTGCGCCCCAGCTTCGTGCCGCCGCCGTGGCAGCGTGAGCTGCGTGATCTGTGCCGCTACCGGCGCACCTTGGTCCAAGAACGCACCCGTGAGAAACAGCGGGCCGAGAAACTGCTGGAGGACACCCAGATCAAACTCTCAGCCGTGATCACCGACATCTTCGGCGCGTCCGGTCGGGCGATGCTGGAGGCGCTGATCGCAGGTGAGTGCAACCCTCGGGTGCTCGCGCGGTTGGCCCAGGGCCGCATGCGGGTCAAGATCGGCGTCCTGCAGGAGGCGCTGACCGGTCACTTCCGCGACCACCACGGCTATCTGCTGCGGATGATGTGCGATCGCGTTGACGGGTTGAGCGCCCAGATCCGTCAGCTCGACACCCGCATCGACGATGCCTTGGCTCCGTTGGCGGCCCAGATGGCCCGGTTGGATGAGATCCCCGGTGTCGGCCTCCGAGGTGCTCAGGAGATCATCGCCGAGATCGGCGTGGACATGGGCCGCTTTCCGACCGCGGGTCACCTGGTGTCCTGGGCCAAGTTCGCGCCTAAGGTCAAGCAGTCGGCCGGCAAGACGCGATCGGCCTCTACCGGCAAGGGCAACCCTTGGCTGGGCGCCACCATCGGGGAAGCGGCGATGGGCGCCGCCCGCACCAAAACCTTCCTGGCATCGCGCTACAGACGCATCGCCAAACGACGCGGTAAAAGACGCGCCCTGGTCGCCGTGGGCAACTCCATCCTCACCGTCGCCTACCACCTGCTATCCGACCCCGACGCCTGCTTCAATGAGCTCGGCGCCGACTATCACGACCGGCTCGCGCCCCAACGACGCAAACGCCAGCTGATCCGCGAACTCGAACGTCTGTCCGGCAAGAAGGTCACCTTGCACGAGGCGGCCTGACCCAACAGCCCCACAACCCGGCTCCGCTATCGCTCCGCCGGGTGCTGCCGCTTGCCCAGCTGAGCACCGATTTTCGATTCAGTCCCGGCGACACGATGAGCCCGATCATCGGGTCCGGGCGGTGTCCGAGACCGTCAGGCTGTGCGACACCCCCGGCCGAGGGTGTCGCACAGCCTTGCCTTGAAGGTCGGGATGGGATGCGCCACCGCTCATGGCGCACCTGCCGTTTCCGGTTCCGGTGATCGGGACTACGCGGCCGCGGCGTTGGTCAGTATGGCGGCGTGGAGTGTGATGTTGCCGTCGGTGCCGCTGTAAGAGGTTTCTCCGAGGTAAGTGACGGTCAGTGTCTGTCCGGCGGATGCGGCGCTGAAGGTGAGGTCTGCCAGTCCGTATCCGTTGCCGGAGGGGGAGTCGAGATATCCCGTGTACGTAGTGGCACTGTGGTCACTGAGTGAGGCGGTCAATTTGCCTTTCGCCGACCATGCGCCCAGGTAGATCCGGAGCCGTTGTGGTGTGGTCGAGGCCGGCACGGTGATCTGGAAGCCGTTCGCGACCGAGCGGGTGAAGACGCCTGTTGGGGTGGCTGCGGCAGAGGCCGTCGGGGTTCCGCGAGTCCAACTGTAGGTGACTGGGCTGTCGGTGAGCTGGAGTACCGAGTTGCCGCCTACCTGTTCGAGGTTGCTGATCGCCGGTGTTACGCCTGCCTTGTGGTCGAAGCCGGCTGCGTTGGTGAGGCCCCAGTGTGCCCAGTCACGCGTTCCTTGCGCCGCGAGGTCGACCGTGCCGGCCGGCTGCTTGGCGACCGAGCCGGTTAGTGAGGCGCCGGTGGTGTCTCCTGAAGGAGTGAGGGTGTAGGTCGCGCCTGCGGTCGTGGTGAAGGTGTAGCCGTCATTGCTCTGGTTCGTGGCGACTCGGGCACCGGTCGAATCGGTGACCGTCATGGTCCGGCCAGGCCAGGGGTTGAGCACGGTCACCGGGCCGCCGGCGTTGTCCGCCGTCAGGGAGACGTTCGAGGCGTTAGTGCCGTCATAGTCGGCGCTGACCAGGAAGCCGCCCTGGGTGCGGAGCCGACTGAAGTGCGCCTTTTGGCCTGCGGGGTAGTCGGGGAACAGCCGTATGGTGCCGTTGATGGACTGCAGCAGCATCGCGTTGACGGCGTCGGTGGTACCGGCGGTCTCCAGGCCGCCGCCGCTTTGGTAGATGCTCAGGTTCGGCTGCATGTAGGAGTGGATGACGCTCTTGAGCTGGGCGAACAGGCCCGCTGCCGGGTAGCCGACACGTGCGGCGATGCCGAAGCTCTTGGCGAAGTTGTTGCCTTCGGTCCAGGAGTTCATCGCGTTCAAGGTGTTGATCGCGGCCTGCCGCTGCTCGGGAGAGGAGTCGAGGGTGAGGTCGTCGAAGGGGTGGATCCATTCGACGTTGCAGACGGTCCTGTTGATCAGCGACGAGAAATCGGTGTCGTAGTCGCTGTTGAAGACGGTGGCGCCGTTGTAGGTCGCCGTCGCGTAGGGCGGCAGGTTGTCGACGATGTTCTGCCAGGCGGCACGGCGGGAGGAGTCCACGTTGAGGATCTTGCTGTACTTCAGCGCCGACTTCAGGACGAGGTTGATCGCGCCGAGGTCGATCGAGTCGTCGTGTGTCCAGTCGCCCTCGTAGGCGGAGCCCATCAGGTGATACTTGCCGTCCGAGCCCTTCGGGCCAAGGTAGTCCTCCCAGAACCCGGCCAGCTGCACCAGGTACGGGTACAAGGTCCGGCGCAGGTAGGTGCGGTCGGGTGTGTACTCGTACCGGTAGATCATCGGGGTGGCGGCGTAGCTGGCGTCCGACGGCTGGTTCCACCAGTTGTACTCGACGGTCGAGCCCCACGGTCCGATGGCGACCGGGTACAGGTATCCGCGGGCATTGGCCGGGACGGCGTTCTTGAACTCCTGGGACACCCCGTCGCTGGTAGTAATGGACCGCAGCTTCTTGATGTTCGCCGCGCCGGCGCTCCGGTAGTCGAGAATCGTCTGGATGTAGGGGTCGGCGAGTTCGGGGCGGTTGCTGGAGAACGCCCCGTAGTAGGGAGCCTCGACGTTGTAGTTGAGGTGATAGTCGCCGTGCCAGGCGGCGGTGTCGGTGGTGATCCAGTTACCCCACAGTCCCGGTGCGTTGGAGCCGGTCCTTGCCGAACTGCCGAGAACGTACTGGCCTCCGTAGTAGAACTTCTCGACCTCGCTGTCGTAGACCCGGACGTATGACTTGAGCCAGTACGCCTTCCACCACGCCTGGTGAGCGGCCGAGATGGACGCCACCTTCGCCGCATCGACGCCGGCGACGGCAGTCTGCGCGTCGGCGACATGCGTGGTGGCGTTCTTGCCGCCGTTGACGGAGGAGACGACGGTGACGGTCTTCCGCGGCTCGACGGTGAACTCGGCCGTCGATTTCCCGGCCGAATTCGTGCTCGTGGTCGCTGTCGCGCCCAGGACCCGGGTGGCGACCGCGGCGCGGGCGACCCACTGGCTGCCGTCATCCTTCTGCGTCTCGCGGGAGGCCCACAGCGTCGAGCCACTGACTCCGGACGAGGCCGGGTAAACGGGGTTGTCGGCCTTCGTCCACACGTCGAGATCGAGGGTGACCGGGCTGGTCCCACTCGTGGTGACCTCGGTGATCAAAAAGTCTCCGGTGTCGGAAGGGTAGGTGCGTGTGTGGATCGGCGCCCCGTTGATCGTCAGGTCCGAGCGTACTTCGGCGTTCAGCAGGTCCTGGGTCTGTGAGTACGTCGTGCTGCTGTCGTTGCCGGAGGCCGTACGCAGGGTGAGCCCGCCGAGGGGGATCGGGCGCACGCCGTTGGCGCTGGAGTTGTTCCAGAAGTCGTTCTTGGACAGATAGAACGTCTCACTGTGCGTGTCGCCACCAACGACGGCACCAAGGTCTCCGTTGCCCAGCAGCGGCCCGTTGGAGAAGTAGTCGGTAACGGGCTTGGTCGGCGGCGCAGTCCATTTGCCGTTCAGGCTCGGCAGGAAGTCCTTGATCGCGTTCCAGTCGGCGGCGCTGTCGGCCGGGGCGGCGTGGGCGACGGTCGCTGCGGTGCCGTCGGGGCGGGCGGGGGCTGCCCAGCCGGCACTCTCGAGCGGCACGAGGGTGATCGCGGTGAGGAGCACCGTCACCCCGGCACGAATTCTGAATCTCATGACGATGTTGCTCTTTCTTCATGCCGCAGCGCGGCACTGCTGTGTGTTCGGCCCCCGAGGTGTACAGCTAGGTGGTGCATCCTCCGTTTCGCGGTCGTCGACGAAACCGGCGGTCACGCCGGTACGGGTTCGGTCAGACGTTTTTGTCATCTCGCCGGGTGAAGTCCGACACCGGTTTGTCGCTCATCGGACCGGGGGTGGCCGTGGGTATCAGAGGGCGACGACGGTCCCGGTGAGGCGGGCCCGCTCGGCGGCGAACACCACGCGGTGGCCGGCCACGCTCTCCTCGACAGACGAGAGGATCAACTCGGAGCGGCCAGTGTGCAGGGCGGTCACGAACGCCTGGACCAGCGCCGCGTCGCCGCCGGCGTGGCCTTCGGCGGCTGATGAGCCGTCCAGGGAGGTGTCGATCGTCGTGGTCCGTTCGGTGCGGAAGTCGTACAGGTGCAGGTAGCGGCCATCTCCCGTTAGCTGTCCCCGGGTGCCGAAGATCTTGGTGTGCCGGTTCTCCAGCGGGGTGAACGCGGTCATCGTGAATGTGGCGGTGGTGCCGCCCTCGTATTCGAGGTTGACGACCTGGTGGTCGACGACGTCGTTGTCGCCGGCGTAGACGCAACGTCCGTAGGGTCCCTCGGCGAGAGCTCTGGTGACGGCATCCTCGGTGAGTACGCCGCCGGTGATGATGTCGGTGAAGTATCGGCGGGTCCCGCCTTGGCGCAAACCATCCCGGTACATGCGGACCGCCGAGTAGGCACAGTCGAGCTCTACGGGGCAGTCCAGGCAGCGGTCGGTGGCGTGCGCAGGCCGCTGTGAGGAGCGGAAGTGCCGCAACCCGCCGAACGACGACACCCGGGTGGCAGGACGGCCGATGATGAAGCCGAGCCAGTCGATGTCGTGGCAGGACTTGGCGAGCAGCGCGAATGCGCTCTGTTCGGCGCGCCGCCAGTTGCCGCGCACGAAAGAGTGCGCGAAGTGGTAGTAGCCGATCGGCTCGAGGTGGTCGACGGTGACGATCTCGCCGATATCAGCAAGCAGCTCCCGTAGCGCCGCCGTATACGGCGTGTACCTCATCACGTGGCAAACCGCGATGGTCACGCCGTTGTGTGCCGCAGCCTGCCCGACGCCCTCAACCTCGACCTTTGTGGGCGCGATCGGCTTCTCCAGCAGGATGTCGTAGCCCTGACCGGCAAAGACGCGGGCCGGTTCCAGATGATCGGCGTCGAGCGTCGCGATCAGGACCGCGTCGGCGACCCTGCCTCGCTCGGCCAGTTCCTGCCAGGTATCGAAGACCAACTCGGAATCCAGAGCATGACGATCGGCGAAGGCCTCGCGGGCGGCGTCGCGCGGCTCGGCGACGGCCACGACTCGGACCTTGTCAGGCCAGCGCGTGGCGAGTTCTGCGTAAGCCGCTCCGCGCGCCCCGGCGCCGACCACGGCGAGCGTGACCGGGCGGTCGAGGGGCACGCCCTCATGGTCCCGAAGGTTGACATGCTTCATCTGCTGGCTCCCGCGGTAAGGCCTCTGTTTAGGGAAACGGCGTTGGAAGGCGAGGTATATGCCGACGGTGACGGCGGTGCCTTGGCACGGGCCGAAGATCGGGGCGGCCGCTCACGCGGCCCGCCCCGACCCAGGGGTGAGGGTCAGCTCATGACCTGGACTTCGGCGAGGGACAGCGGCCGGTCGGAACCGACCAGCTGGACGCGGACGTAACGGGCGGTCCGGCCGACGGGAAGGGGCAGTGACGTTGGCGCTGCGGCGCTCTGGTAGCTGCTCCACACGCCGGGCTGGTTCTTGGTGACATTCGGGTCGCTGGAGGTGAACGGTGTGTCGGAGGCGAAGACGTAGAAGTCGTGCAGTCGGGCGGAGCAGCAGTCGGTCCGGTTCCACAACTTGATCGTGCCGACGGGCTGGGACGAACCGAGATCGACCTGCCACCACGGGTCGGTATCCAGTGGACTCTCGGAGGTGTGGCTGACCGAGCCGTGGAAGAAGTCACCGTCAGTGTCTCCGTCGTTCGCCAGCACTGCGCTCGCGCCCGATACGAGCGTGCTGGACTGGGTGACGGGCTGGTTCAGCGCAAGGTTGCCGAAGACCTGGACTTCGGCCAGAGACAGCGGCCGGTCCGAACCCACCAACTGGACGCGGACATAGCGAGCGGTGCGGCCGACCGGCAAGGCCAGCGTCTGGCCGACCGCATTCGCCTGGAAGGAACTCCACACTCCGCTCTGGTTCTTGGTGACATTCGGGTCGCTGGAGGTGAAGGGGGTGTCGGAGGCGAAGACGTAGAAGTCGCGCAACCGATCAGAGCAGCAGTCCGTGCGGTTCCACAACTTGATCGAGCTGACGGGCTGAGATGAACCGAGATCGACCTGCCACCACGGGTTGGCATCCACCGGGGTGCCGGAGGTGTGGGTGACCGAACCGGATCCGAAGTCGCCGTTGGTGTTCCCGTCGATCGCCAGCGACGCGTCCGCGGGCGGGGCGCCCGGACGCGTGCTGGATTGGGTGGCCGTCTTGCCGATGGCGAGATTGCCGTCGATCTCGCGCACAGCCTGACCGACCTTCTTCAACTGCGCCATGGCCAGGTCGGAGATATGCCCGTTGTCACGGTTGTAGCCGACGTCCCAGGTCACCGCGCCGCCGACACGGACGACGTCCCGGGTGAGCGTGATGATCCGGTTGTCGCTGAAGGACATCGGCTGGTCCGGCGGGTCACCCCAGTCGCTCTGCGCCACGGCGAGGTACTGCAACTGCATCTGGGTGCCGCGGTTGCCGACCCAGCGACCATCTGTGCGGCGAGGCCAGTCGCCGGCGCCGGTTTCACCCGCGGTGAAGTCGGACTGGGTGGTCACTGATTTGAGAGGAGTCTGGGAGCCGGCGTTGAAGGAGACGAGCGCGTTGGGGTTGCCGCTGCGCAGGTTCGCCGCCATCTGGTCGTAGAACGGCTCCAGATCGTCGTAGTAGGAGCCGTCGACCCAGAAGCCGTCGACGTTGGACCCCCACTGCTGCGCCCACGTCTTCACGACGTTCAGCCAGTTGGCCTGGTAGGTCGCGTTGGGTGCCCCCCAGCCCTGATCCGCACCGCCGAGCTGGTGGCGGGCGTAGTCGTCGCGCATAATCGCGTCGTCGGTGATGTAGACGATGAGCTTGAGCCCTGCCTGGTGCATGGCGGAACCCAGGTCCTTGATGAGGTCCCGGCGCGACAGCCGAGAAGGATGGTCCGCCGTGGGCGGGACCAACCTGTCGTAGGTGGCATTCGGAGCGTCGTAGTAACCGGTGTTCTGCCCGACCGCGATCTGCAGCCAGCCCGCACCGGCCGACTTCAGTTGCTGGACGACACCCGCGACATCGTACTTATCCACCCGAGCGTTCCACTGCTCGACGGTCGGCATGTTGTTCGGGTAATCACTAAGAGCGCAACCTGCTGGGCAGCCCTCAGCAAGGTAGTGCGTCATGACACCGAACTTGCCCTGGCTCATCCAGTCGGTCGCCGAACCGCCGGCGGCCTGGGCTGACGCGGCCGGAACCGAGACCAAGCCGAGGCCGAGCAAAAGCGCGGCCAGTCTTGCCAGGATGGATCGGAGGGGTTTCATCGTGACTCCTACGAGCGGGGATGGGGTGGGAAGGCGCTGTGCAATAAGCGCATCACTGGTGGGCTCCGAGATCGGTGTGGTCGTGTCGGCTTCTGCGGTGGCGTTGTGAGGTCGTGCTTCGTGGAAGGGACCGGCCCGGTCCGGTGGCCTTGTTTCGGGGTGGGAGAAAGTCGTCAGATCTTTCGGGGCGTTGGTGCTGCGTGGCCGTGGCGGGCGGTCAGCCCTTGCTGGCCCCAGCGGTGAGGCCCTTGACGAAGTGTTTTTGGAAGGCGAGGTAGAAGATGAGGATGGGGAGGCTGGCCAGGAACATCAGCGCGAACACGGCGCCGTAGTCCTGCTGGTGTTCGCCGATGGCCCGGTAGATTCCGACGGTGACGGTGGTGCCCTGGGACGGGCCGAGGATGATCAGCGGGTTGAGGAAGTCGTTCCAGATCCACACCCCGAGGAAGATCAGCACGCTGGCGGCGGCCGGCCGCAGCAGAGGGAACACGACCTGCCAGAAGGTCCGCAGCCGGTTCGCGCCGTCGAGTGCGGCCGCCTGTTCGAGTTCGATCGGGATGGTTTTGACGAACCCGGCAAAGACGAATACGCCGAATGGGACGTAGTAGCCCACGTTGACCAGGATGAGGCCGACGACGGATGTCATCAGCCCGGCGGCGCGCAGCACTTCGGTGATCGGCGCGATGATGACCGCGGGAGGGATCATCAGCCCGGCCAGCATGACGACCAGCATGATCCGGGCGCCGATGCCCTTGCCGCGGGCCAGGTAGTAGCCGCACATCGCGGACAGTACGGTCAGCGCGGTGATCGAGACGGCGGTGACCTCGATGCTGTTGATCAGGCCGTACCAGAACAGGTGGTCGGGGCGGGTGAGGACCGTGCGGATGTTGTTCAGCGTCGGGGGGATCGGCGGTGCGGCGGGCGCATCGACGATCTTGCCGCCGGGTTTGAAGACGTTGACCAGCACCAGGTAGAGCGGCAGGAAGAACACTACGGCGACGAAGGTGGAGACGAGTGGGCGCAGCCAGCCGCCGGTTTGTTTGGTCATGCGTTCACCTCACGGCGCTGGAGCAGGCGCAGGACGACGGTGGAGATGATCGCGACGAAGATGAGCATCACCACGGCGATCGCCGAGGCGTAGCCGATCCGGTTGCCCACCAGCCCGGTCTGGATGACGTCGAACGCGATCGTGCTGGTCGTGCCGTCGCCCGGCCCACCATTGGTGATGACCTGCACCTGGTCGTAGATCTTGAAGGTGTTGATGAGCAGCATGACGGTGTTGATGGTCACCGCCGGTGCCAGGAGCGGCCAGGTGATGTGGCGGAAACGTTCGAGCGGGGTGGCACCGTCGACGGCTGCGGCTTCGTGGAGTTCGTGTGGTACGGCTTGCAGCCCGGCCAGGTAGACCACGACGCAAAAGCCGATCATCTGCCAGGTGAGGATCCAGCACAGTGTGTACAGGGCCAGGTCGGGGTCGGACAGCCATCCGGGCGGGTGGGCGACGCCGAGTTCGCGGAGTGTGGTGTTGAGCAGGCCGTCGTCGGTGAGGATGGCCTGCCAGATGACGCTGACCACGACCGCGCTGAGCACGATGGGGGTGAAGAAGACGCTGCGCAGCGCGTTGTACAGCCAGCCGCGGCGGTCCAGCAGCACCGCGATCGCGAGCCCGATGGCGTTGGCGGCCACCGTCACCACCGCGGTGATGATGACGGTGTTGGTCAGTACCTTCCAGAAGTCGCCGTCGCCTGCCAGGAGCCGGTAGTTATGCAGTCCGACCCACCGGCTGGGTGGGTTGAAGGGGTTGCGGTTGGTCAGGCTGTAGTACGCCGAGATGCCGATCGGAACCAGCACGAAACAGGCATAGAGGGCCAGCGAGGGCAGGCCGAAGAGCCCGAAGTGGCCCAAGTGGCCCAGTGCGCGCGCCGGCCGTCCGCGACGGTGCCGCGACGGTCTTGCCGCGGGACGCCGCCGAGCCGGCAGGTCCCGCCTGGAGGCCCGGGTACGTGTCGCCGTCATCGCGGCGCTCTCCTTTCCGGGCGGTGCTCGGCGGTTGTCTTGGGCCGCCGAGCACCGCGGGGTCGTTCCTACTGGGTGGCCTTGGTCCACTCTTTGTCGAGGAACGCCGCGAACTGGGCGGCGGTCTTCTTGCCGGTGACCAGGTCCTGCACGCCCAGGGCCGCCTTGTCGGCCAGGCCGGCGGCCAGCGATCCGTCACCGTTCTCCTGGGAGAAGGCATTGGTGACGGTGCCCGACTTGAGCGCCTGGTCGTAGATCGCGAGGGTGGCCTGGTAGACCGGGCCCATGTCGGTGGGCGGCTGGTAGCCCTTGACCGCGATGATCGCGCCGTCGGATTTGACGACGGCGTCAAGGTTGGTCTTGTCGAGCTGGAACGCCAGCGCCCACTTCTTGGCCTTCGCCACGTCCGGGGCTTTGGCGCTGACGCTCAGCCCGCCGCCGGTATAGGCCGGCACCACCGGGGATCCGTCGTCGGTGGGCCAGGCGAACACGCCGACCTCAAAGGCGGGCTTCTTGGTGTCGGCGGACGCGGGGAACCACGACCCCATCGGGTACATGGCGCCCTTGCCGTCGCGGAAGGCCTTCTCGGTGTCGGGGTAGGAGCGGCTCAGCCCGGCCGGGTCGATGTAACCGTCCTTGGCCAGTTGGGCGACCTTGTTCACCGCCTTGACGAACGCGGAATCGGCGAAGGTCGTCTTGTTCGCGGCTCGTTCACCCAGCCACCCAGGGTTGGTCTTGTACACGTCGGTGGCGACCGTGGCGGTCAGCGGGTACATGTCCGCCCAGGTGTCCTTGCCGCCGCCGCCCAGCACGATCGGGTTGATGCCGTTGGCCTTGAGCTTCGCGCACACCTGCAGGAACTCGGCGTACGTCTTGGGCGGAGCGGTGATCCCGGCCTTCGCGAACAGTGCCTTGTTGTAATAGACCATCGGCACGGTCTGGGTGTTGTATGGCAGCTGGTAGCTCTTCCCGCCGAACGCGTTGGCCTTCGGCCACACGAACGGAGTCAGCTCCGCAGGCGTGAACGCGGCGAGCTTGCCCGCCTGAGCGAACCCGTTGAGGGTGAGCGCGGGCATGATGTCGGGCATCTGACCCGAAGCATCCAACTGCTTGACGTAAGCCGTCCGGTCGACGATGGGCGAGACCAATTTCTTGATCTTCACTCCGGGCACCTTGGCCGAGGCCCGCGCGATGGCCGCGTCCCAGTAGGCCGCGTTCAGGTTGGGCGTCTCGAAGGTCAGGAACGACAGCTCCACGACGCCGGCGCTGCTCTTGGGAGCGCTCGAGGTTCCGCCCGCGGTGCATCCGGTCAAGGCCGCCGCCGTGACCGCCCCGCTCGCGGCGAGGAATCTGCGACGATTCATTGCTGCTCCTAGTAATGATCTGTTGGGCTGAGGTGTTCTCAGACGGGCAAGGCGAAGATGCCGTAGGAGAAGCCGTGGGTCCGGACCTCTCCGCCGGTTATCTCGACTCCGTGTACGGCGAGGGGACGAGCACCGCCGGTGCCCGTCACCCGTGCGTGGGCGGGGTCTCGGCGGCCGTTGATGACGACCAGATGGCTGTCGCCTCGGGTGTAGACGAAGGGATAGTCGCGGTGCAGGATCCGCACCGGCGCGGTGGCGCCGAACGCGGGAGTCTGTTTGCGCAGCTGGATCAGCGTGCGGACCTGATGCAGCAGGGAAGTATCGTGCGTCTGGGCGGCGGTTACCGTCGGGCGGTCCGGGTCCGGGTCGATCGGCAGGTAGAGGAACTCCGCGGCGGCGGTGGAGAACCCGGCGTTCGGGCCGTCATCCCACTGCATCGGGGTACGCGACCCTTGCCGGGCCTGGGTGTCGAGCTGGCTGCCTTCCTTGTCCGGCAAGCCGGGGACGTATCGCATGCCGATCTCGTCGCCGTAATAGATGACCGGCACCGAGGGCCAGGTGAGCTGGAAGGCGAAGGCCGGAGCGACCATGTCGCGGGTGCGTGGGCCGCAGGTCAGGCGGGAGAAATCATGGTTGGACGTGGGCAGAGCCACCAGCCCGCCGCCGTCGGCGGCCGCCTCGGCCTCCTGCCACGCCTCCCAGAACGTCTGCATCGAGCCCTTGCCGTCGGGGTCGAAGTAGCAGGGCTGGCCGTCGCTCCAGGGGCCCTGGCTGCCGGTGTTGTTGTCCCACAGCGAACGCAGGGCCTGGCCCTGGAAATGCAGGAAGAAGTCGGCGTGGAAGCCGGCCGGGATGGAGGTCCGGGGGTCGCCCCACTCGGCCAGCAGCGCGCAGTGCGGGTAGCTGCGGTCGATCCACTCGCGCGTCTGTCCCCACAACCGGCCCGTCTCGGCCTGGCCGGGGTCGTCCTTGACCAGGGAATAGGCCATGTCCACACGGAAACCCGAGACGCCGCGGTCGAACCAGAAGCTCATGATCTCCCGCAGCGCCGCCCGGTTGGCCCGGGGTCCATCCGCGTCCACGGGCTGCCGCCATGGCTCGTTTTCGTTGGGCCTGGCGTAGCCGAAGTTCAGCGCCGGCTGGATGGCATAGAAGTTGGCCAGGTAGAAGCCGCCACGTGCCCCCTGATTGGGAATCCAGTCGCGCATCGGCGAGGCGATGCGGTCCGACCAGATGTAGCGATGATCTCCGGGCGTGTTGGCCGACTCCTGAAACCAGCGGTGCCGGTGCGAGGTGTGCCCGGGGACCAGGTCGAACATGACACGGATGCCACGGCTGCGCGCGGCCTCGATCAGGGCCACTGCGTCAGCGTTGGCGCCGTACCGCGGCGCGATGCTCAGGTGGTCCACCACGTCGTAGCCGCCGTCGCCGAACTCCGAGGCAAAACACGGGCTCAGCCAGACCGTGTCGACACCCAGCCAGGCCAGGTAGTCCAAGCGCTCGATGATGCCGGCCAGGTCACCGATGCCGTCCCCGTTGGAGTCGGCGAACGAGGCCGGGTAGATCTGGTAGAGGACGGCGTCGGCCAGCCAGGACACGGCGGCACGGGACCGGGACATGGGATGCGACGGCCTTTCGCAGGAGTCGACTGAGAGGTGGATTAATAATGCAGGATGACTTAATATTTCGAGCGTGTTAGGGATGGTGACACTCGATGGGCAGCACGTCAAGAGGTCAGAGAGGGCATCGATGAAGGCAGGCACTCCCCAGCACTGGTTCGGGCCGCCGCTGGGCCGCGCCACCACCGTGGCGGTCCTTCGTGTCATACACGCGGACGCCACGACCACGCCGGACGACGACTCCCCCGACGGCCTCACGTTGACCGAGATCGCCGGGCGGGCAGGTCTGTCCCGGCCCGCGACCGAAGAAGCCGTCAACGAGCTGAACGGCCGCGGCCTGGTCGCCGAGATCGAGCCGGACCCCAACGCGCCGCGGCCGGTCGGCCGCCCGGCCAAGCGCTACCGGTTCTGCTCCGAACTCGGCTACGTCCTCGGCGTCGACATCGGCATCCACAAAGTCCTCGCCCTGTGCACCGACCTGGCCGGCAATGTCCGCGGTAGCCACCGAATCGAGGTGTCGGCCGAGGTCAGCAATGCCGACCGCATCGAAGCCGCCCGTACCGCCCTTAAACGCGCCGCCCGGGCGGCCTCAGGGGTCCGCCTCGCCGACATCCTCGCCATCGGCGTCGGCACCACCGGCCCGGTCGACCCGCACACCGGCACGGTCCTACGGTCCCCTGCCCTGACCGGATGGGCGGGCATGAACCTACGGCGAGATCTGTCCGGCATCGGCACAGGCCCTGTCCTGGTCGGCAACGACGCCAACCTCGGCGCGCTGGCCGAACACTGGCAGGGAACCGCCGGAGACGCCTCCGATGTCGTCTACATCCTTGCCGGACACCAGGTCTCGGTCGGAATCCTCATCGACGGCCGCCTACGCCCAGGCCGCCACGGCGCAGCGGGAGAAATCGGTGTCCTGAAAGCCGCCCGCTGGTATGAGGCCCGCGACGCACTGGCCGCCGGCAAAGCCGTCGACGACCCTGCGTTCATCGATGACCTGGCCACCGGCATCGCCGCCGCGGTACTCCTCATCGACCCTGACAAGATCGTCATCGGCGGTGGCCTGGCGGGAGCCGGCGACACCCTCCTCAAGCCCCTCAAGCATCGACTCGACGACCTCTGCCTCTTCCCTATCCCCCTCCAGGCCTCCCACCTCGGCGAACGCAACGTCGCTCTCGGCGCCGTCCGGCTCGCCCTGGACCACCTGGAAGAGCAACTGTTCACACTCCCCTGAGGCCGACCGCCGACGGAGGGTGAACTTTGCCATCGCCTCGCCCGGCTGGTCTCCCACCTGCCGGGCGAAGGCGATCGCGTGCTGGTCGGACCCCTACCTCGGCGTAGGCGCGGCGCAGGTGCCCGAGCCCGGGCCGCCCAGGTGGAAAGACGTTCCGGTGGCATTGCCGTAGGTGTATTGGCTGGGACTGGTCTGCGTGACCGTCCAGTTCGGCGAGGCGGTGGAGCCGAAGAGCTGGAAACCGCTGAACCAAGAAGACGCAGGGTCTGATCCGGAACGGCCGTTGCCCATGTCGGTGCAGGTGGGCGTGGTGGTACTGGAGACTTCGCCGAATGCTTCGACCTCACTGGCCTGGGTGTAGGCGTTATTCCACAGAGATCCCGGGAAGTAGCCGATCCAGCCGCCGTTGTAGGACAACCACCAATTGCCGCTGAAATAGCGGATCGCCAGCCGGGCCGAAGTGTTCGGCACCAGCCGGATTCCCGGCCGGGTCGATGAGGTCGAGACGAACCCGCAGCCGTTGTAGCAGGTCTCACCGTTGTTGACCCAGTGGTAGACGAACAGGTGCGGAGCGGTGTCCCCGTTGAGCCCTTGATCGACGGTCCAGCCGATCTCGACGATGAAGGCGCGATCGGTGGTCATCACCGCCAGTTCCTGCAGCGAATGCGCGTTGACGTCGGCCGCATCGACCTTCGGCTGCTCGACATCAGTGGTGACCGAGGCTCCGGTGTTGGTGGCGTACTGCGTTCCAGCGACGTACTGGAAACACGCGCCGAACCAGCACTTGGGCTGGTCCGCCGCGATGCCGGGTGGTACGGCCGGCGAAACGGAACGGGCTGAAAGGCCGCCGGCCGGAGCGATCGAGAGAAGTGCAGTAGTGGCGATGACGAAAGACCGGAGCGACAAGCGGGGCATGATGCGTCTCCAGGAGATCGGTGACACCACCGCCATAGCGGCGTCATGCACGCCACTGTGATCGCGGCGCAGCCCTGCGTCTCATCCCAAATCGCCATAACACGCGGATGATGCACAAAGACGGCTTAGGTGAAGCGCCTGATGAAGGCCGGTGTCGGCCACGAAGATGACCGCCATGCCGGCGGTGCGGCAGCGCGTACGGCTAATCCAGCGGTCTCATCGCTCAGGGTCAGCGCGTGAGCCAGGACTGATAGTCCGGGCAGTCGGCGATCGCCTCACGATGCGCTTCGGCCGCGAGTTCGGTGAGTTCGGCGGCACGGTCGGTCAGCGGGCCACCGATCCGCCAGGCGAACAGGTGCCGCATGCGCAGCGCGGGGCCGACGAGCGGACGTACGACGACGCCGTGGGCTCGCGTGGTGCTTTGACAGGGAGCGATCGCGCGGCCTTCGCGGACGAACGCGCGGATGATGTCGTGCTCGCTGGTCATGTACCGGATCCGAGGGGCGAAGCCGGCCTCCTGGCAGGCGGCGTAGAACACCTCGGGCCAACCGGCGCCGTCGGGCGGGGAGACGAGCCAGTCCTCCTCGGACAACGCGGCGAGCGGAATCTCGACGTGGTGGGCGAGCCGGTGTGCGGCCGGCAACGCGACGGAGATGCTCTCCGTGGCCACGACGCGGATTCCGACCGTCGGCATGGCCGGCAGCTCGTGTCCTGGGTAGTCGACCAGCGTGGCCGCGTCGACGCGGCGAGAGGCCAGCAGGTCCAGCAGCAAGCGCGGCGAGTATTCGGTGTGCACGGTGACGCGGGCGCCGGGCATCGCGAACAGGCGGTTCAGCAGGCCCGTCAGTACGGGAGTGGCGTAGCCGCCGATCCGGATACCGGAGGTTTCCGGCTGCCGGTCCGCCCCGATGAGCAGCTCGTCCACGGTGAACAGCACCGATCGCGCCCGGTTCAGCACGAACAGGCCGAAGGCCGTCGGTGTGACGCCGAGCCGGCCGCGCCGGAACACCTCACCGCCCAGCGCGGTCTCGATCCTGCGCAATTGGCCGGTGAGCGACGGCTGGGAGACACCCAGCCGGGCCGCCGCACGGCTCAGGCTTCCGGCGTCCGCGATCGCACACAGTACGCGCAGGTGGCGTAGCTCGAGCTGCACGACGGCCCCTTTCGGCCCATAATGCGCGGACTATAGCTGATTGGGATTTACCGGGCGAGGGACCGGCCCGGCACGGTTGTGGTGTGATCTACCGCCACTCCGGACTCATCTTCACCGACCATTTCCTCACCGTGCCCCTCGATCATGCCGATCCGGACGGCCGTCGCCTGCGGCTGTTCGCGCGTGAGGTGGCGGCAGCCGATCGCGCCGATGCGGACCTCCCGTACCTGCTGTACCTGGAGGGCGGCCCCGGCCACAGATCGCCTCGTACGGTCCCGGCGTGGCTGCGGCGCGCCGTACGTGACTACCGGGTGGTGCTGATGGACCAGCGCGGCACCGGGCGCAGCACCCCGGCCACGCGCCAGACCCTCACGGGGCTGGACGACCCGGCCGCGTACCTGCGCCATTTCCGCGCCGACAGCATCGTCTCCGACGCCGAACTGCTGCGCACCCGCCTGGCCGGAGATCGGCCATGGAGTGTACTGGGGCAGAGTTTCGGCGGCTTCTGCGCCGTCAGCTATCTTTCCTTCGCCCCCGAGGGGCTCCGCGAGGTAATGATCGCCGGAGGGCTGCCCCCGCTGGATGCGACCCCCGATGAGGTGTACCTGGCCACCTACCCTCGCGTCCTGGCGCACAACGACCGCTATTTTGAGCGTTATCCCGAGGACGCGGAGTCGGCGAAGCTGATCAGCGAGATGCTGGGCGACCTGCGGGTGATGCTGCCCACCGGTGGACGGCTGACGCCGCGTCGGTTCCAGATGCTGGGGATGGGCCTTGGGCTGCAGAGCAGATTCGACGCGCTGCACCACCTGCTGGAAGAGGCGTTCGTCGACGGCCCCGGCAATAGTGAACTGTCCGACGTGTTCCTGCGACGCGTCGACAGCGCCGTGTCCTTTACCGAGTATCCGCTGTACGCGCTCCTGCACGAGGCGATCTACTGCCAGGGGACGGCGTCGGCCTGGGCGGCCGAACGGGTCCGCCGCAAGTTCCCCGAGTTCGACCCGGATCGGTACGGGCCAGTCTGCTTCACCGGAGAAATGGTCTTCCCATGGCTGTTCGCCGAGGATCCGGCGCTGGAACCCCTGGCCGAATGCGCCGAACGACTCGCCGCCTATCCGGACTGGCCGCGCCTGTACGACCCGGGTCGCCTGGCCGTCAACACCGTGCCGGTCGGTGCGGTGGTGTACCACGACGACATGTACGTCGACGCGGACATGGCCCTGTCCACGGCACAAGCCATCCGGGGACTGCAGCTGTGGATCACCAACGAATACGCACATGACGGCATCACTCAGTCCGAAGCGGTGCTCGACCGGCTCATGACGATGATCGCCTCATGAGGCCGGCGGTATGACGGCGGTGGCGGGTGCCTACGGCCGCTCGGCCGGTGGGTAACCCGTCGGCGGGTCGACGGAGGTCCCGTAAACCCGCATCTCGGCCGCGGCCGCGAACGGTTGCCCGTTCAGCGCGTTGAGCGCGGTGAACCTCACGTAGGAGGCGCGTTCGGCGTCGAAGGAGATCCGCTGGATCTGTGGTGAGTCGACGAGCGCGCCCTTCGTGACGGTCCTCCAGCTCGTGCCGTCGTCGGACACGGCGATCTCGTAGCCCGCCACCCGTCCGTTCATTCCTCCGCTCTGCCGGTCGAGGTAGCCGAAGCCATTGACCTCGGCCGCACCGCCCAGCTTCAAGGTCACCCAGTGCGGGTAGGGCGCGTTCGAGTTCGTGTAGTCGGTGTGCCAGATGGTGCCCGGGTCACCATCCAGAACGTTGGACACCGGGCCCTCCGCCGGCCCGGAGGAGAGATTCTCCGAGTCGGCGGTCGCGGTCATCGAGCTCGGCGAGAGCACCGGCACGGTGGCGACCGAGGCTCTGGCGTCAGCCGACACCGTCTTGGTGACGCCGGCGTTGTCGTAAACGGCCATGGCCTTCCAGGCCACGGAGGTTCCAGCGGTGCTCTTGGGCGGGGTCAGGATCCAGGTGGTGCTCACGGTCGCGCCCGGCTTGACGGTGCCGAACAGGTTGCCGTCCCGTTTCTTGACCATCACGGTCCAGCCGGTGGGCAGGCCCTCGAGTTTCATGCCGACGTTGACGGCGTCGGTCCGCTCGTTGTTGGTGAACGTCGTGACGTACTCGCTCGGCACGCCGGGGCTCAGGTCGGCGCTCGGCGGGGTCGTCACGCTCGCGCAGGCGGCGCCGCCGCTCACCGGGCCCAGATCGGTCACCTTCAGGTCGTCGAGCACGAAGTCCGTGCCCGCCGCACCGCCGAGCTTGCGCAGGCCGACCCAGGTGTCGCCGCAGCCCGCGACGATCTGCTTCGAATAGGGCACCGTGTCCAGCGCGGGCGCGAGCGTGTCGCGGGTGATGTCCTCGAGGCGACCTTGCCGTCCCCGACAGTGTCCGCCCCCGTCACCCAGGCCCACTGGCCGTCGAGGTTGGTCTGATATTTGAACGAGACCGTGTACTTGTGGCCGGCGATGAACGGCACCGTGGCGGGGACCGTGCGGTAAGCCAGTCCAGTGTTCTCCTCGTGAGCCTTCAGCGAGTGGTGGCCATCGATGACATCGTCCACCGCCTGGCCCAAGGGTGCCCGCGTTGTAGGGCGAATGGGTGTTCTTCCAGGCCTTCTGGCTGTACGGCGCGTGCAGGTGGCTGATGCTGGTGCGCGGGTCGGTGGCGCCGCCCGCGTCGCCCTTCACGAACGGCCCCCAGCCGGGTTGGTCGCCCTCGAAGTCGTCCTGGGCGATGACGGTGCCTCCGGACCCGTGCTGCCGTTGAAGCCGCGCGGACGTGTCGGCCGTGATCCGCACGTCGTCGATGGTGACGGCGGCGTTCCCGGATCCGGCGCCGATCATCACGGTGACCTTGCCGCGCCGCGGCGCGGTGAACGCGACGGATACGCGCTGCGAATAGGTGCCTTGCTTCGCGTCGGCCGCCATCTCGTTCCGGGCCGGCGTGGTAGCGAAAATCTTCTCGGCCTTCATTCCGCTGCCGCTCACGCTCAACGTGGTGGTGCGGCGCAGACCGGCCGCGATCTCCACGTTGGCGCTCAACGCATACTGCTTGCCCCCCGTGAGCCCGATGACCTTCTGGGAGATGCCGGAGTCGCTGGTTCCGAGTCGTACGACGTTGTCGCCGGTGGGGGTGCGCGCGAGCGTCGCCCCGCCCTTCGGGTTCCAGGTTTCCAGGTCACCGGCGTTGAAGCCGGGGTCCACCAGACCGGTGCCCTGACCGTAGTGCGGGTCCCGATGCGGTGCCCGGTCGCCGTTCGGGACGAGGACGTACGGCTGTCCCTTTTCGGCGGTCAGTGTCACCTGCCCGTGACGGGGTTTCACCTGGGCGGCCTCCACCCGGCCCTGGTCGGTGAGCTTGTAGAGGGTGAAGGCACGGGTCGCGGTGAATCGCTTCGTCAGGTCGAACGTGTGCTTATCGCCCGAGGCGCTGTAGTAGTACATCTTGTCGGCTCTGCTGGGCGAGGACGTGCCGTCGCCGTGCTCAGCCTTGCCCCAGGGCAGCAGGTAGGTGTCGCCGTCGAGCACGACCGCGTTGCCCATCGAGATCCGGCGCTTGCCGTGGACCATCGTGACGCCGACGCCGCCGGTGAGGGTGGCGGACTTGCCGAAGTCCCACCTCATGACCTGGTAGTGCTGGAGGAACTTGGTCGGCAGGTTGTCGGTCCAGATGTTCTGGTAGAAGGCATTCCAGTCGTTGTGGCCGGTCCAGCCCTCGAACTCCTTGATGCTGGAGCCGCCGAGCAGCGGGTCGACGTTCCATACATCGCGGTCGGTGTTGGCGATGAACCGCACGATGCCTGAGTTGATGCCCTTGTTGGTGGGCGGGCCGTAGCCCTTGTCGCTCGCCCAGTGAGACCAGATCGAGGTGCCCTCGAACTTGTACGCCCACTCGGTCGCCACCTCGAAGCCCATCGCGCGCAGCCGCGCGGCCAGTTCGTCGGCCAGCCAGCCGCTGGAGTAGTAGGCGTCGATGTAGACGGTCTTGATGCCCGGGGCCTCCTTGCGCAGCTCCCGGAACCTGTCGAGGACGGCGCCCGAGCCCAGGTCGGTGCGCTGGTCGATGTGGTACGACTGATTGAGCCAGTCCCAGCCGTTGACCTGCCCCTTGACCAGGACGTCGCTGAAACTCTTGGCCTGCGGGTACGCCTCGGTGGCGTTCACGTGCACCGCGACGTCCGCGTTGTACGCAGCGCCGATCCGGGTGAGCGTGTTCAGGTTCGCGAGTCCGCCCGCCCGCGTGTTGTAGTCGCCTCCGTAGTCCGGATGTGCCGAGTCGTGTCCTGCGTTGGCGTAGCCCTTCTCCAGGACCCACTGTCCGAGGTCGTCGGTGGCCATCGAGATCCGCATGACGTTGTCGAGCGTCTTGAGGAACGGATTGGTCGCCTGGCTGGCGAAGTTGAAGGGAATGTGCTGCACGACGCGCTCGGGCACGCGGTCCGCGCCGAGCGGACGGGGCATATGGTCACGGTAGGCGATCGCGCCGTCCTGCCAGTCAACCCGGCCGTCGCCGTTGGCGTCCGCCGCGAGCACGACGGTCGCCTGCGGCAGGGCGTAGGTCCCCACCCGCGGATCGGTGGCGCCCCCGGGCGCGTAGGTGTAGTTGCCGACGGAAAGCTCCGCGCGCCGAGCCCCATTGCCAGCGTCCACGATCCGCGACTGCAGCCGAGTGTTCCAGTTGCCGTTGTTGTCCTGCGCGGAGTCGTCGGTCGCGTTGGTGATGATGCTCGCGGCCAGCGCTCCATTGCTCACGATGCCGTACGGCGTGCCGACATAGCCCGGGTCCGGAGGCGTCGCGCCAGTGATGGCGATGAACTGGTCTGCCGTGGTCGTCGAGTCCGCCGAGATCCTCGTACGGGCCAGGGTCGACGGCGCGGAGGAGGAGTCGACCGAGACGAGCGACTGATCGGGAATCGACAGCTGGTCGACGGCAGATGCGGCACTCCCCTCGATCCTCTTCACCGCGAAAACGACCGTCCTCCGGCGGGTCACCGTGATCGCCGAAGTGATGACGAGGCCCGGCAGGTCGGCGAAGGCCGAGGTGTAGACGGCCTGGTTCCGGTTCGCCTTCACGATCGTGGTGGCGGTGTGCGGCTTGCCGTTGACGGTGAAGGTGTCCAGGACCCGTGCCTGCCCACCGAGTTCCCGGCCGCCCATTCTGTACGAGATGACCTGCGGGAAGTCCCGAGCCACCCGGACGGTCAGGCCCGGACCGGTCAGCTCGAGCGGCGTCGCCGGGTTCTCAGGGGCCGCCGGAGCCGCGGAGGGCGTGATGACCGAGCCGGAGGCGTCGGCCGAAGCGGCGTAAGCCGGAGCGGCAAGCACCGCGAGCAGGCCTGATGCGAGGAGGACGGCAACCGACGCCGCCGCAGAGAATCTCGAAGGGATCATGCGCCGCTCTGGTCGGGAAGGGTACAGAGCCATGGCTTCACCTGGCGCTTCCTCGTGACTCTGATCGCGAGAGTGCACCAGACGATAAGGCAATGGCATCGATAACACCAGAGATTGACTCACCCTGGACATAGGCGCGTTATCGATATACATGATGGTCGCCGAGCATGGCGACACTCCAGACGATCCGATCCCGGTCGCGATCGAGTGTCGCGGCGGCCGGGGTAGCGGCCGCCGCGACTGAGAGGTGGAGGGATCAGCCGAGGACTTCGACTTCGGCCAGGGACAGGGGACGGTCGGACCCGACGAGCTGGACCCGGACGTAACGAGCGGACCGGCCGACCGGCAGCGTCAGTGACGTGCCGGCTGCGGCATCTTGGTAGAAGTTCCACACGCCGGCCTGCTTCTTGAGGACCTGCGGGTCGTTGGAGGTGAACGGCGAGTCAGAGGCGAAGACGTAGAACTGGCGGAGCCGGTCGGAGCAGCAGTCCGTCCGGTTCCACAACTTGATCGTGCTGACGTGCTGGGAGGAGCCGAGGTCCACCTGCCACCAGGGGTTGGTGTCGAGGGGGCCCAAGGAGGTGTGGGTGACCGAGCCCGACCTCATGTCTCCGTTGGTGTTGCCGTCCACCGCTCGGCTCGCGTCGAAGTCCGCGAGAGTGCTGGACTGGGTGGCGGGCTTGTCCAGTGCCAGGTTCGCGGTGGTGACGCGATCCTTGTGGAGGGCGAAGGTGGCGATCGCCGGGGGCAGCGCTCGGGAGCTGGTGATCCGCAGCCGGACCTTCGAGGTGGTGACGGGTCTGGCCAGCTTGAGCAGGCGCCGGTAGCCGATCGTGGTCGCGCTGCCGACCTGCTTCCAGGCCGAGCCGTCCCAGGCGTCCACGGCGAATCCCGACACGCGCTGTCCGACCTGGATGTCCTCCTGCAGGTCGACCACGTTGAAGATCTTGTTCGACCCGAGGTCGACCACGAGGTTGCCGGTGGTGCCGGTGGGCTGCCAGGCGGTGGAGTCGTCGGCGTCCAGCACGTTGCGCGGGAGGTTGCCGGCAGTGTTGGACGTGCCCGCGTCGTTGCTCGCGGACTCACCGGTGGCGACATTCGCCTGGAGCGACCTGATCCAGGCGCCGAACTCCTTCATCCGGGAGACCGCGGCGCCGGGGAAGCGCCCGGTGTTGTCGGGGGCCACGTTCAACAGCAGCTGGCAGTTCTTGCCCACCGAGTTGAGGTACATCTGCTGCAGCCGCGACAGCGGGACCGGCTGCGCATCCGAGTTCCAGAACCAGTGAGGCTCCTGCAGCCGGGCGTCGCACTCGGCCGGTGCCCACCGCAGCAGCTTCCAACTGCTGCTGCCGTTGGTCTGCTGTCCGAGCACCGCGTCGCTGCCCAGGTCCTCGGCGTCGTTGCCGCCGGGCACGCGCAGCACCATGTTGGCGGCGGTCGCCGGATCGGCCGGGTTACCGTCGAAGTCGGTGTTGTACGGGATCGGAGACCATTCGCTTGCCCGGGTGGTGACACCGTCTTCGTTGCCGACCCAGCGGACATCCGGGCCGCCGTCCTGGAAGACGGCCGCGTCCGGCTGGAGGGTGCGGATCATGGTGACCCAGTCTTTGAAGTTGTATTTCTGGGTGAGACCCGCGTTGCTCCAGGGGTTGGCTCCGTCGAGCCACACCTCGTCGACCTTGCCGTACCCGGTGAGCACCTGATACAGGGTGTTCATGTAGTAGCGGTTGTAGTCGTCGGCGGTGAAGTTGAACACCGTGCCGTTGCCGTCACCGGTGCTCGGAATCCGGGAGGCCTTCGGGGTGCTGCCGTTGCCGTACCTGCCCAGACCGCCAGGAATCTTGTCGCGGTCGTCATAGGTCGACTGCTCGATCGTGGACAGGGCCTGTCCGGAGTCGTGCTTGGCGACGACCTGCGGGACCCATTTCTGCGTCCACCAGTCATGGGGCAGTTCCCCGCCGTCCGCCGGCGACAGGTAGAAACCGACCTTGATCCCGTTCTTGTGGGCGGAGTCGGTGAACGCTTTGAGGACGTCGCCCTGGCCGTTCCTCCAGGAGCTGTTGGCCACCCCGTGCGGGGAGTAGGACGAGGGGAACAGCAGCATCCCGTCATGGTGCTTGGTCGTGAGGATGACCTTCTTGAAGCCCGCGTCCTTGAACGTGGCCATCCACTGATCGGTATCCAGGTTGGAAGGGTTGAAGACATCCGGGTTCTCGGCTCCCGAGCCCCATTCCCTTCCGGTGAAGGTGTTCGGGCCGAAGTGGACGAACCCGGTCAGCTCCTCACGCTGCCAGGCCAGCTGCCGTGCCGACGGCACCACACTCGCCGCCTTGGTGACGACCGCACCCGGTGAGTCCGACGACGCGACGGCGATGACATTGGACCCGCTCGCCGCGTCGGCGGCACTCGCCGACACCATAAGGGACGCGGCCGCGATCAGCGCCGCCGCGAAAATGGGCAGCGTTCTTGGTCGTGTGCGAAGAAATCTCATCAGTGGCTTCTCCAGTGCGATGCAGGGGAATCGGGATGGGGGCAAAGCGGCTGCTCGCCAGCGCGGTGTGTTGCGGAAGGGCGATATGGCGGGACACCTAGGTGTTCTAGCCCGATGTGCTGATCGCGAAGATGTGCATGGCGGGTGTATTCGAGGCGAAGGGGCCGACGCTCGGCAGTGTCACCTTGGCGAGGGTCTTGCCCGGGCTGAGCGAGATGGTCTGGGCGAAGACGTCCGCGGTGTGGGCATATTGGGTGTTGCCCTGACGGTTCTGATAGGCGGAGTTGACGGCCACGGTGCCGCCGCTGGGAGCGGTGGTGGAGAACCAGTCCGGGGCGGTCAGGCTGTAGCTCTGTTGGGTGCCGTCGGTGTAGGTGATCGTGCCCGTGCCGGTGACCGGGCCGTAGCTGGCCGAGACCAGGAAGCCGAGTGTGCCCGAGCCGCCCATCGTGATGTTCTGGCCGTTGGCGACGGTGTTGTCTTTGCTGCCGGCTGCGGCGCTTGGCCAGGTGAAGGAGAGCCCGGAGGTCTTGATCGTGGCTCCCGGGGCGGCACCGGCGGTCGTCAGTGCCTGCTCGGAGAAGCTCGCGCCACCGCCGTCGAAGTCGCCGGCCGCGGTGGCGTTGTCGTCGCTGATCCCCACGTTGTCGAACGATGCGGCCAGGGAGCTGAACGTCGGCGCGGCGTCCAGGCCGATCTGTCGCGAGCCGAGATGCTTGGCCGCTGTTGCCGGCTTTCCGCTGATCTGTGCGAAGGGCATGGACGTCGTGGGCGCGGACGCCTTCTCCACGAGGTAGGACTGACCCGAGGTGACCGGGATCGACAAGGTCTCGGCCGTGGTGGGTGCGACGACGACGGCACCCGTGCGGCCGTTGACGACCCGGACCGACTGACCGGACCAAGGGCTGCGCACCTTCATGGTCTGCGTCGCCCCGGCCTCGATGGCCACCGTCGTGGGCGTGCCGCCGCTGACCTGAACGTCGACCTTGGTGTTGTGCTGGATGTAGACCGTACCCTCGCCGGTCCAGTCCGTCGGCCACGCTGGGGCGATGCGCAGCAGACCGTCATAGTCCTGGGCGAGTGCCTCGCTCACGGCCGCGGCGACGACTCCGGAGTGCTCGATGTAGGGCTGCTGGTCGAAGCCTCCGGTGACCTCCGCCATGCCTGACGGAAAGACCTGGTAGGACTTGGTGGAGGCAAGCAGGTCGTTCTTTACCTCGCTCGCCAGGCCGAGACGGGCGGCCTGCAGCGCATCATTGGTCCAGTCGTTGGTGCTGACGTAGCTGCGGGACGTGTAGGTGCGCTTGGCCAACCCGGTGAACTGCGAATTGTCGCCGATCAGGTTGTAGGGCCACACGGCTTCCAGGCCGAGGTTCTCGACGTTTCTCCGGGTCGCGGTGGGCTGCGCCGACAGGGCGATCATGTCGTTGCCGCCGGCGTCGGCGGACGGCGTCAGCACCTGGGTCTGCGTGGCGGTGTCGGTGCGCGGCAGCGGCGGGATCTTCTGGATCGCAGCGTTGAGCTGGCCGACCAGCCCGGAGTCGGTGCCCAGGGTCTGGGCAGCCTTCACCGCCACCGGGAACAGGGCCTGCATGGCGACGATGTCCGTGACGGGATCCTTGACGTCCCACTGGGTCTCGTGGGCGTTGGCCTGCGTGTGCAGCAGCCCATCCGAGCCGGTGGTCGCAGCCGACAACAGGAACCGTGCGGCGCCGCTGATCAGCGGATAGTTGGTTCGGAGTAGCGACAGGTCGTCGGTCGCCAGGTATTCCTGCCACACCCACAACGCGACTTCGGCGCCGCTGCTGAACGTCTTGGCGTTGTAGCTCGGTTGGATCTTCGAGTCGCAGGACGCGTTGTTTTCTTTGCCTTCGTAGTAGCCGTTGCCGTTGAACCGCATCGTCTCCGGGACGCAGAGCCCTTGCGTGCCTGGCACCTTCGACGCGGTCCAGGACGAGATGTTGTCGACGTTGCTCGCGTAAAGGTTGAGGAACGGGTCGTTGAGTTTCGCTCTTCCGGCCGACAGGTTGGCCTGGACCTGCATCCGCAGATTCCAGAGCCAGAAGGCGGCCGCGTCCCAGACCTGGTCGTCACCGGAGAAGTTGAACAGGTCCGCGACTCCCGCATGCGACCCCGGGGTCGATCCGCCGCGTTCGGCCGCGGCGTCGTAGAGGTAGAGAGTGCGCAGGTTCTCGATGTACTCTCCGGAGCCGTCGGAGGAGGACATCTTGATGAGTCCGGCGCTACTCCAGTAGTTGTGCCACCACACCACGTGAGCCGAGGTCAGAGACGAACTCGATTTGCCGGTGTCACCGTCGATAACGGAGTTCGCGGTAGCCAGAGCGTTGCCACCACTCCATGAGGGTGCGGCGACGATGACCCGGAACGCGCCGTCGCTGTTCGGGTTGAACGAAACCTGCGCGGTCAACGAGTCAGGATTGGAAGCCGAGACGTTGCGCCCCCCTGCGCTCACGCCGGCCAGCGAGCCGAAGGTCCGCCCGGACGCGCCCAGGCCCTGGTTGTCCATCCATGTCTCAGCCAGCGCTGCCGTCCTGCCGGACGCGGTCGCCGCGGGCGAGCGCCCGCTCCACAGCTTGACCCGCGCGGTCTGGGTGCTGTTCGGATCGGCCCCGGTGACGTCGACGACCAGTTGGGCGGTGTCGGAACGCACGTAGGCGGTGAGTGTCATCCCGCCGCCGGACTCATGCAGCATCCCGTCGTACAGGTCGAGATACCCGGTGAAGTCGCTGGCGCCGGTCAGCCTGGACAGGCCAGGGATGACCACCTGCCCGGGCGACTTCCGAGTGGGAAAGGTATCGGACCGATTGAGCTGCGCTGTGAACCCGTCCGCCGCCCACACCGCAGCCCCCAAGGTGCCATTGCCCAATGGCACGAACTGCGACGCCCTGGTGTTCGGCGCACCGAGCACGATGTCCGACCGACGCACCACCTTTGGGGTGTCGACAGAGAAACCGCCGTTCCGCCAGGCGGTCGTTGTTGTGGCGGCGTGCGCCATCTGCGCAGGCCACAGACCGACGGGAAGGCAGAGAACGGCGATGGCGACCATTCCGGCCACTCTTGCGGTCCTCATGCGATGGGTTCTCACCGGTGTTCCTCTCGATCACTGGAGCCAAAGGTTTGTTGTCGCTGCCCCGTGGCGTTGGTTGTGAGCACCCCCGAGCTCGAGTCCCGCCTGGTGGGATCAGCCGCCGGGATCCAGGCCGTCCTCGAGCCATCGCTCGACTGCCGGCTGCCGCGCACCACTGGGGAATTCAGCCGAGATGACCATTGCCTTGACCGTGTCGATCGCCACGTCGGTCACTGCCACCACGCGGCCTCCTTCCTGCAAGGCACCGTCGCCGTACCGAGCCGGAGGATCCATGCAGCCTGCTGCCCAGACGTCGTGTTCGGCTTGATCCATCCGATGCCTCGCCTGTGTTGCGAGGACGTTACGTCCGCGCTCCGGGGCTTGGCAAGAGATTCATCTGATGTTTCATGGCCGAGAAGATAACGCCGATTAAACGAAATCTCACATCCCCCTGGCAGATCACCTCGTCTACCAGGCAACTCTTAGACGGACACGCGAAGCCCACACCCACCCAGCCGCCCACGAGCCTCGGAGCTCCAGGCAAAGATCAGATGTTTGTAAGGGATGCTGCCTTGTGAGGCCCGCCGCCGCGCACTCACAGCCCGAGCCGACGAGGTGGGCCGTCGTGCTTGAGCACGTCATTCCACCCCGGGAGCCACCCCTCCATCAAAACCCTCAAACATACGAGGTCTGTCCGGAGGGTTCAGCGGGAGTTGATCCAAGGAGGCTGCCGGACCGGAGAGAGCTCGGACTTTTTGCACGTAGATGCGGGTGAGGCGAAGAGAGGCTCGAGGCCGTTATCAAATCGTCACTTTATTGGCGAGATAGACATCTGATGAATCTCTTGCCTAGTGGACTGACTGGACGTAACGTCACGGCAATCTTCAAGACACATCCGACCTGTCGCATCCATCCCCGACCCGCCTCCGCTGTCACTCGTGTGACCGCTTCCGGGAGATGCCGAATGTCTAGTTCCATCAGCAGACGAACCGCGCCCGGCTTAAGGCGCTTCGTCACCACTGCCTCGGCCACGACACAGCAGTGCCTGCCGCTCGCCGCTCGCGTTGCCTGGCCGATACGGCTCTTGAGTAACTGACCCGGGCTCGCTGACAGCTCAACACCCGCGGAAACAACACCGTGATGACGGGTGTGTTCTGGCATGCCCTGATCACCGGATGCCACCGCTACTCCGCCCGGCATCGACGGACCTGTGCCGGGACTACCCCTTTTACCCATCCCAAGGAGAACAGGTGAGTCTTCGAAGAACCTTGCCGGTCATGGTGGCCGGAGCGCTGCTCGCGCTCGTCCCGCAGGGCGCCTACGCGGCACGGGCCCTCCCACTCGGCGCGGTCTTGGCCGGGGCACGTGCGGCATGTCCGTGGGTGGAGTCGACCGCGTCCCCGGACCAGCGTGCCGATCAGGTGCTGGCGCAGATGACGGTGCCGGAGGAGGTCGCACTGGTCCACGGCACATCAGGGCCCTATGTCGGCAATGTGGCCGCCAATCCTCGCCTGTGCATTCCCGCGCTGAGCCTGCAGGACGGGCCGAACGGGGTCGGTGACGGGATGACCGGAGTCACCCAGCTGCCGGCGCTGATCGCCGGCGCCGCGAGCTGGGACACCGCGCTTGCGAAGCAGTACGGCTCGGCGCTGGGCGCCGAGATGGCGGGCAAGGGCGTGAACATCGAGCTCGGTCCGACGGTCAACCTGGCCCGGGATCCGCGGTGGGGGCGCACCTTCGAGACGCAAGGGGAGGATCCGTACCTGGCCGGGGCCATGGGCGCGGCCAATATCAAGGGCGTGCAGTCCCAGAGGGTGATGGCCCAGGTCAAGCATCTGGCTGCCTACAGCTCCGACGACAACCGCAACAAGGTCGACGCGAGGGTAGATGAGCGGACCGAGCAGGAGTTGTACCTGGCGCCGTTCCAGGACGCGGTCAAGGCCGGCGTGTCCTCGGTGATGTGCGCCACCAACTACGTCAATGGCAACGCCTCCTGCGCGGACCCCTACGCACAGAACGCGGTGCTCAAAAAGCAGTTCGGCTCCCCCGGCTTCATCACCTCCGACTGGGCCGCCACCTACTCCACGGCCGCCTCGGCGAACAACGGCCTGGACATGGAGATGCCCGACGGCCAGTACTTCGGCTCCTTGGCGACTGCGGTGCAGAACGGTCAGGTGCCCAAGTCCCGGCTCGATGACATGGTCCACCGGATCCTGCGGCAGATGTTCGCCTTTGGGCTGTTCGACACGGCTTCGCCCGGATCGCCGGACGCGACCGTGACCAGCGAGGCGCACAAGACGACGGCACGTCGGGCATCCGAGGAGGGGACGGTGCTGCTGAAGAACGCGGGCTCCGTCCTGCCACTCGGCGCCTCCGCCCAGGTCAAGTCAGTCGCGGTGATCGGCCAGGACGCGGGTTCAGGAGCGCTGTCGGTCGGTGGCGGCAGCGCGCAGGTCATCCCGTCGTCTGTGGTGACGCCCTACCAGGGGATCGCCGACCGGGCCGGAAAGGCCGGCATCAGCACGGAGTACGCCGAGGGGCCGACCAATGACGGCTCACTGCCGACGGTTCCCGGCAGCGTCCTGACGCCGTCGACCGGCGGCGGGAACGGCCTGACCGGACAGTTCTACCCGAACAAGGATCTGTCGGGGACCCCGGCCGTCACTCGAACCGACGCTGTGGTCGACTTCAACTGGTACAGGAACTCCCCTGCCTCCGGCATCGGCACCACCGGGTGGTCGGCGAAATGGACCGGCTCGCTCAAGGCGCCGACCAGCGGGACGTACACCTTCTCGCTCACCAGCGACGACGGGGCCCGGCTGCTCGTCAACGGACAGCCGGTCATCAATGACTGGAGCGACCATGCGTCGCACACCGCGACCGGGACCGTCAGCCTGACCGCGGGCCAGTCGGCGAAGATCGAGGTCGACTACTACCAGAACGACGGCGACTCCAACCTGACGCTCGGCTGGCAGCCGCCCAGCACCACCGCACTGCAGCAGGCCGTGAACGCCGCGCACAGCTCCGACGTCGCGGTCGTGTTCGCCGGGTTCACCGAGAAGGAGAACGGTGACCTGAAGACCATCGATCTGTCGGCCAACGACAACCAGCTGATCTCCGCAGTCGCCGCGGCCAACCCCCGCACGATCGTGGTGCTGAACACCGGCTCTCCGGTCACGATGCCATGGTTGAAGCAGGTCGCTGGAGTGTTTGAAGCCTGGTATCCGGGCCAGGAGAACGGCAACGCGATCGCCGCGCTGCTGTTCGGTGACGTGAACCCCTCCGGCAAGCTCCCGGTCACCTTCCCGAACAGCCTTACCGACATCCCGACGTCGACGCAGGCGCAGTGGCCGGGTGCCGACGGTCAGATCCAGTACTCCGAAGGGCTCAAGGTCGGCTACCGCTGGTACGACGCGCAGGACATCACTCCGCAGTTCCCGTTCGGATTCGGCCTGTCCTACACCACCTTCTCCTACAGCGGACTGTCGGTGACCGGGCCCGACTCCTCCGGGAACGTCCAGGTCTCCGCCACCGTCACCAACAACGGCACCCGTGCGGGAGACGACGTGGTCCAGCTCTACCTCGCCGCCCCCGCCGCCGCCGGCGAGCCCGCCAAACAGCTCAAGGGCTTCACCCGCGTCCGCCTCGCCGCCAGCGCCGGCACCCGGGTCCACTTCACCCTCAGCGAGCGGGACGCCTCCGTCTGGAACACCACCAGTCACTCATGGAGCCTCACTCACGGCACCTATCAGGTCATGGTCGGCGGCTCTTCCCGCAACCTCCCACTCACGGGAACCTTCGCCAGGACCGGCACCGGCTATGGCCAGATCACCGGTATTGCCGGGAAGTGTGACGACTTCGCCGCCGGTACCGCCAACTCCAACCCGATCCAGCTGTATGACTGCAACAACACCGCCGCCCAGACCTTCACCGTGATGCCGGATCACACTCTTCGGGTCCTCGGCAAGTGCGTGGAGGTCCAGTACGGCGCAACCGGCAACGGAGCCCCGGTGCAGCTCTACGACTGCAACGGCACCGGCGCCCAGCAGTGGCGGGCGGGCCCGAACGGCTCCCTCGTCAACCCGCAGTCCGGACGCTGCCTCGACGTCCCGTCCGCCTCGACCGCCAACGGCACCCAACTACGGATCTACGACTGCAACGCCACCGACGCGCAGAAGTGGAGACTCCCATGAAACAGGTCGGCAGTGAGACAGGCGGGGAAACCACGAGGCGCCGACCAGGAACGGCCCCTGCCATGACCAAGGGACGCGGCCATCTGATCTGGAGCCTGCCGTAGCCGGAAGACCATCAACCGCGGCTGGGCGTGCGGAAGACCCGCGCGCCCAGCCGCAGTCGCTGAATCGGATCAGAGCACGTTGCGTAGCCAGCTGGCGACGCTGGTGATGTGGACGGTGGTCCAGGCGCGGGCCGCCTCTGCCTCGCCGTTGGCGAGGGCGTTCAGGATGGCTCGGTGTTCGGCCAGAGTGTTGGAAACGGCCTCGGCCTGGGTGAGGCCACGCCAGATTCGGGCTCGGATCGTCGGGGCGGAGATCCTCTCTAGGAGCGAGGACAGCAGGGGGATGCCTGCGGCGGCAGCGATGAGGCGGTGGAATTCCAGATCGTTGGCCACCAGTTCTTCGACCTGGGGTGCTTCACCCAACTCGTCGAGGAGCTCGCTGAGTCTGGCCAGCTCGGGCTCGGTGATGCGTTGGGCCGCGAGCGCGGCGGCTGCGGGCTCGAGAATGCCTCTGACCTGGAAGGCCTGCAGGACCGTGTCGTCTTGGTGGAAGTCCAGCACGAATGACACCGCCTCCAGGAGGACGTCGGGCTCCAGGCTCGACACATAGGTTCCGTCTCCCTGCCGGACGTCCAGGATGTTCAGAAGAGACAGGGCGCGGACGGCCTCCCGCAGCGAGGTGCGGGACAGCCCGAGCTGGGCGGCCAGGTCCGGCTCCCTCGGGAGCCGGTCTCCCGGCTGCAGCGCTCCAGAGATGATCATCTCCTTGATCTTGATGATCGCTTCGTCGGTGACGGCCACCCAGCCTCCAAAGATCCGATGATCTGATCGTATCTTTGAGGTGCGAAGCGGACGGTGTTCGACCGACTCAGTCGGAGCCGACCTGGGCAAGTCGGTAGGCCGGCGGCAGATACCGGCGACCAGCTGGTCCAGCGCCTGCTGCTCCTCCGCACGAGCCGCCACCGCTCCCCTGTCGGGGTCCATGGTCATCCCGCTACCCTTCTACTCATCGCCCCTGTGATCCCTGTCCGATAAAGAGACCGGCAGGCGGCAGGGTGGATCACACAATCCGGGGACCTCGTCGAGGCTCGACGTCATCAGCAAGAAGGGCGACCTCCTGCTCGACGTCTCTCCGGAGGACCGTGGCCGCATCCCCAACGCCCGCAGCGGGCGCTTCACGGACTCGGCTCGTGGTCGGCGAACGTCGCATCCCCGGCTTTTTAAGCGCATAATGTGGGAGAGCCTGGGCTGTTCTGCATCGGAGGGAGGGCGGGTGGCGAAGCGCCCCACGGTGTACGACGTGGCGAGGCGAGCGGGTGTCTCGATCGCGACAGTGTCCTTCTCCTTCCGGCAGCCCGAGAAGGTCAAGCCCTCCACTCGGGATTCCGTGCTGGCCGCAGCGCGTGCGTTGGGGTACGTTCCGAGCGCCAGCGCCCGTGGGCTGGCCAAGGGCCGGACGGGCGCGCTTGGCCTGTTCTCGTTCGACTACCTCAGGCTCGAAGAGCCGACCGGACCGCGAACGGCGGACATGCCGTCTGCAGAGGGCGACGGCGGTCTGGAGGTGGTCCGGGGCCACGACGAGGACAACCCTCGGGCTTTCCCGCTGTACGTGGACGAGGTGCAGCGCGGTGTCGAACTGGAGTGCTGGCAGCGCGGGTACGCATTGATGATCGGTGGGGGAAACCACGCCAACAGCGAGGCGATCGTTACCGATATCGCCGGCCGAGTCGACGGTCTGGCCGTCTTCCCCCACACGGTGCCCGACGGCGTCCTGGACCGCATCGCCCGTCGTATTCCGGTGGTGGCCCTGTCCGAGCCACCGCACGGCGACCACCTGAGCCATGTGACGATCGACAACGCGGCCGGAATGCGGGCACTCACCGACCACCTCATCGTCGATCACGGGCTTACCGATCTGTTGTTCGTCGGCGACACGCGCTACTCCGAGAATGCGGCGCGGTATCGAGGGTTTCGTACGGCGCTGCGTGCCGCCGGGCTGCGTGTTCCGCGTAAGCCGCTGTCGCAGGAGTCCAAGCCGGACGGCCGCGAACTGGTGGCCGAACTGCTGGCGCGCGACCCGCTGCCGCAGGCCCTGGTCTGTGTGACCGACGAACTGGCCCTGGGCCTCATGGACGCGCTGGCCGAGAACGGGATCGCGGTCCCCGGGCAGGTGGCTGTGACCGGCTTCGACGGGATCCTCGCGGGACGCATCGTCCGGCCGGCGCTCACGACCATCCGCCAGCCGATGGAGCGGATGGGCCGGGCCGTTGTCGACGTCCTCGTCGATCGGCTCGAACATCGAGCCGAGCCGCCCGTCTGCCTGCAGCTGCCGGTGCGCTTGGTGTTGCGGGAGAGCTGCGGCTGCTCGCCGGCCTGACAGCCGCGTTACCCCTACCACCTGCGGTCCTTCGAACCGGCATACGCTGAACAGGACGAATCTCCCTCTTGTGCGCCTGGCATCTATGCGCTTAAGTAGTCCCCACAATTCGGCATCTAAGCGCTTAACTTCACGTTTGTCCATGGGAGCCTGCGGCTTCGAGGGAAGCGATCGGTGTGCGGTCGCGCGCAGCTCTCGCCGCAGACGCCCGTCCAGATACGACCCCACCAGAGGGCCGGCCTCCACGAAGGGAAACAGCGATGAGTCGGACGAAGATCGCGGGAGTGGCCGCCATGACAGCTGCCGCGTTGGCACTGACTGCCTGCGGGAGGGGCGATACGACCGCTTCGTCGCAGCCGACGGGGCGCGCGCTCGCGTCCGGGCCGGCCAAGGGCACCATCACCATGTGGGCGCAGGGGGCGGAGGGCGCGGCCCTTCCCTCGCTCCTGAGGGAGTTCGAGGCGGCCAACCCCGGGGTGAAGGTCAACGTCACGGCCATTCCCTGGGATGCCGCCCACAACAAGTACCAGACCGCGATCGCCGGCGGGACCACGCCCGACGTGGCCCAGATGGGCAGCACCTGGATGGCCGACTTCTCCGGGGCCTTCGACCCGGCCCCGAAAGAGGTCGACACCAGCGGCTTCTTCGAGGGGGCGAAGGCCGCAGCAATGATCAAGGGCGCGTCGCTCGGCGTTCCCTGGTACGTGGACACCGACTGCATCTACTACCGCACGGACCTCGCCGCCAAGGCGGGATACACCTCGCCTCCCACGGACTGGGCGGGCCTGAAGGCGATGGCCAAGGCGATGCAGGAGAAGGCCGGCGCCAAATGGGGCATGGCGCTGACTCCCGGAGGAGCCGACTCCTTCCAACTGACTTTGCCGTTCATCTGGTCCGACGGCGCTTCGCTAATGAAGGCCGACGGCACCAAGTGGACGTTCAACACGCCTGAGATGGCCGACGCGCTGAAGTACTACCAGAGCTTCTTCACCGAGGGCATCTCCGACAAGAACCTCTCGACCGCCGCCGGCGCCAAGGAGTCGGCGTTCGTCAGCGGCACTACCCCCATGCTCGTCAACGGACCGTTCGAGATCGGCCAGCTCAATCAGGCCGGCGGTGCCGGCTTTGCCAAGAAGTACAGCGTCATGCGCTTCCCGAAGCAAAAGAGCTCGACCTCCTTCGTGGGCGGCGCCGACCTCGTCGTATTCAAGAAGTCCAAGAACCGCGACGCCGCGTGGAAGCTGATCCAGTGGCTCTCCAAGGCCGACGTCCAGGCCAAGTGGCAGAAGATGGTGGGCGATCTCCCCGCCCTTCAGGCAGCCTGGAACGACCCGGCATTGGCAGGCGACGAGAAGCTGTCGGTCTTCAAGGCACAGCTTCAGGACGTCAAGTCCCCTCCGGCCAACACCGCATGGACCCAGGTCGGCGCCGCGGCGGACACCACGCTCGAGCAGATCGTGAAGGGCGGTATGGATCCCGCCGCCGCGCTCAAAGACCTACAGGCCAAGGCCGACTCCATCGGTACGGGCGGCTGAACATGGTCACCATCAGCCGCCCTTCGGGTGGGCCCGTTACAGCACGCCGCCGTAAGCAGACCCTGACCGCGTGGATGTTCGCATTGCCCTTCGTGCTCATCTTCGGGGTCTTCATGCTGCTCCCGCTCCTGTCATCGCTGGCGATGTCGTTCACCGATTTCCGGAGCAGCGATGTGCAGACCCCTCTGGCCGTGCGCTTCGTGGGCATTGACCAGTACCGCACGCTGTTCGGCGACCCGATGTTCATCCGGTCCATGGTCAACACCGGGTATTTCGTTCTCGTCGGTATCCCGCTGACCATGATCGTCGCCCTGGCCCTGGCGATCGCGCTCAACAGCGGCATCACCCGGTTCCGCACCATCTTCCGGGTGGGTTTCTATACCCCCGTCGTCACCAGCATCGTGGCGGTCGCCGTCGTATGGCGGTTCATCCTGCAGCCCGACGGATTGCTGAACCATCTGCTGAAATCGATCGGCATCATCGGCCCGGACTGGCTCAACAGCACCCGATGGTCGATGCCAGCGCTGATCCTGCTCGCGGTGTGGCGCAACATGGGCACGTTGATGGTCATCTTCCTCGCCGGATTGCAAGCGGTCCCGGTCGAGCTCCAGGAAGCGGCCGTGACCGACGGGGCGAACACCCGGCAACGGTTTCTCAGGATCACCCTGCCGATCCTACGGCCCACTCTCCTGCTCGGCGCGGTGCTGTTGTCCGTCGGATACCTGCAGTTCTTCGAGGAGTCCTTCGTCATGACCAAGGGCGGACCGTTGAACTCGACACTGTCGGTGACATACTTCACGTACAACCAGTTCGGTTTTGGCAAGTACGGATATGCGTCGGCGGCCAGCTATGTTCTTTTCATAGCCATCGTTCTGGTGAGCATTGTGCAGTTCCGGACATTGCGCTCGAGAGTGTGACCGACACCATGCAGATCTCTCAAAAAGACCTTCCGTTCACGTCCGTGGCACGACAGCGCAGAAATAGGTCCAATAGCGCTTCCGGATGGCCTGTTCGCCGTCGAGTGTGGACCTACACATGGCTTACAGTGGCCGTGGCGATGACTCTACTGCCGTTCGCCTGGATGCTTCTCGGCTCTTTCAAGACCCAGGGCGAGATACTGCACGGTCCGAACGGATGGCTGCCTCATTCGCCGACCCTGGCGAACTACAGGACGTGGTTCGGACAGCTCCAGATCGGGCGATACCTCGCCAACAGCCTGATCGTCGCCGTCTTCACCGTGCTCGGCAATCTGGCATTCTGCTCCATGGTCGGCTATGCCCTCGCCAAAATGGACTTCCCGGGGAAGCGCATCCTGTTCCTGATGGTCATGGCCACCCTCATGGTCCCCGGCGTGGTGACATTCGTACCGCTGTTCGTCCTGGTCAGCAAGCTCGGGCTGGTGAACACCTTTCCGGCCCTCATCCTGCCGTTCCTGACCTCGCCGCTAGGCGTGTTCCTGATGCGCCAGTTCATGCAGGACATCCCCGACGCGCTCCTCGAAGCCGCTTACATCGACGGCGCCAGCGCGGTGCGGGTGTTCCGCAGCGTCGTCCTCCCCCTGTGCAAGCCGCCGCTGGCGACCCTCGCGATCCTGACGTTCCTGGGTTCCTGGAACAACTTCCTCTGGCCGCTGGTCGCGGCGCAGAGCCAGGACAAGTACACGCTGCCCGTCGCGTTGTCCCTGTACTCCACCGGCCAGAACGCCACCGACTATGGCCTTCTCCTTGCCGGGTCGGTTCTGGTCATCACTCCCATCGTCGCCTTGTTCATCTGCCTGCAGCGCTTCTTCATTCAGAGCATCGCCTCAACCGGCATCAAATAGCGGCACGCGCCGACTACCTCTCTACACTGAGGAGACATTCCTTCATGACCGACGCAACCATGCGTTTCCCCGAGAGCTTCCTCTGGGGTGCCGCGACCGCGGCGCACCAGGTCGAAGGCAACAACGTCAACAACGACTGGTGGGCGCGCGAGCACACACAGGTCGAGGGAATTGACGAACCGAGCGGAGATGCCTGCGATAGCTACCACCGATACCGAGAGGACATCGCCCTGCTCGCCGAGCTGGGATTCAACGCCTACCGGTTCAGCATCGAATGGAGTCGGATCGAGCCGGAGGCGGGCCTTGTGTCCCGCGCGTCGATCGACCACTACCGGCGAATGGTGGATACCTGTCATGAATTCGGCCTGACCCCGGTCGTCACCCTCCTGCACTTCACAGTGCCGCGATGGATGGCCGCTCGCGGTGGCTGGCACGGCCGCGACGCCGCCGAACTCTTCGCACGGTTCACGGAGATCTCCCTGCCGATCGTCTCCGAGGGGGTCGAGTGGGTGTGCACGATCAACGAGCCCAACATGATGGTGATGAACCGTGAGGGCGAACCCACCCAGGTGGCGGCCGCCGAAAAGCCCGCCCCTGACATGAAGGTCGCCGACACCCTCATCGAGGCGCACCGTCGATCCCGCGAGGTCCTCGGCTCCGTGCCGGCGATCAAGTCCGGATGGGCGGTGGCGACGCAGGCGGTCCAGGCCGAGCCCGGATATGAAGATCTCGCCGATGCCTACCGCTACCCCCGCGAGGATCTCTTCCTCCAGGCCGCCAAAGGCGATGACTTCATCGGCGTACAGGCCTACACCCGGACGATCATCGGTCCGCACGGGCCGCAACCTGTTCCCGACGGCGTCGAGACCACTCTCACCGGCTGGGAATACTTCCCGGCCGCCCTTGACATCGGTGTCCGAAACGCATGGAAACTCACCGACCATGTGCCGGTCCTCGTCACGGAGAACGGCATCGCCACCACCGACGATGCCCGCCGCATTGCCTACACTCAGGCCGCGCTCGCCGACCTGCACCAAGCGATGACCGACGGCATCGATGTCCGCGGCTACCTGCACTGGTCCGCGCTCGACAACTACGAATGGGGGTCCTTCGCGCCCACCTTCGGACTCATCGCGGTGGACCGCCGAACGTTCACACGCACCGCGAAGCCCAGCGCGCGCTGGCTCGGGAACCTGGCCCGAAGCATGAGACCGAGTCGAACCACGTGAAGCCGCAGCTCGTCAGGGGCATCCGTTAGGTCCGCAGACCTGGTGTCTCGATACGGCCGTTCCCGTTCCTTTGCCAGGCAGTGTCCGTGCCGCACCCGCGGCACGGACATACAGAAAGGCCATGAGATCGCTCGAGGCCGTCCGAGACCCCGCCCGCCGTTACTGTCCCATCGCCCCAGCCGCTATGACGTCCGCCTGACCGACACCTGGCCCTCCTCGATCCCCTCTCCCCGACGGCACCGTCCGGGCCATGGGCAAGTGCATGGACGCCTACGGAACCGGAACCGCCAACGGCACGAAACTCGTGCTCTACCCCGGCCACGGCCGCAGCAATCGGGCGATCCTGATCATCTTCCCGATCCTGTGGGTGATACTGGGCGCGTTCAAAGACAACGCGGAGATAGGCAGCAGCGCCTGGTCCTGGCCGGCGCACTGGTCGTTCGCATCATTCCGCCACGCCTGGGACACGGGCATCGGCGACTACCTGGCCAACACGGCCCTGGTGCTGGTCTTCTCGGTGACGTTGACGATGCTGTTCGGCTCGATGGCGGCCTACGTCCTGGCCCGCTACGACTTCCGCAGCAACCGGTTCATCTACTACCTGTTCGTCTCGGGCGTGATGTTCCCGGTCTACCTGGCGCTGGTCCCGCTGTTCTTCCAAGTGAACCTCCTGCACATGCTGAACACCTACCAGGGCCTGGTCCTGGTCTACGTCGCGTTCTCCATGCCGTTCACGGTGTTCTTCCTGCACGCGTTCTTCCGGACCCTGCCGACGGCGGTCTTCGAGGCGGCGCTGCTGGACGGCGCCTCGCACACCCGGGCGTTCTTCCAGGTGATGGCACCAATGGCCAAGCCCGGCCTGCTCTCGGTCGGTATCTTCAACGTGCTGGGACAGTGGAACCAGTACCTCCTGCCGGTCCTGCTGATGCAACGCCAGCGCGGACAGTCCGAAACGCACCAGATGCTGTCACAGGGCCTGGTGAACCTGATGGTGGCCCAAGGCTACGCAGGTGACTTCCCGGCCCTCTTCGCGGGCATGACCATCGCGATAATCCCGGTACTCGTGGTCTATCTGTCGTTCCAGCGGCAAGTACAAGCGGGCCTCACCGCAGGAACTCTGAAGTAACGCCCTGCACGCAGATCGCCGCGGTGGTGCCAGTCGGCGCGGTGCTGGCAGCGAAGCGACGCAGGAACACCAGCCTGATCGGGCTGTCCTGGTCGGCGGCGCCGGGGAACGAATCTCCGGGCAGACTTTTGGCACCTTCTCAGCAGCCGCCCGGTAGACTCGCCAGCTCCTCAATCACCGCGATCGACTGGGGATGCGCTTGGTAGTTGGCGGTCGGCCATGTCGGTGGGAGGGCTCAGGACATGCTTAACCGTTTGTCCTCAGGACGTCCTTGACCTCAGCTCCCAGTGAACGTCTGAAGCGAGCATGGCTTGCAGGCCGCACAAAACATGCACCGCCTGATGAGCCTCACGCGCACGAAACGTGGGGGTCGGTGTGATTTGGAACGGAATCCGACATAGCGCGAGTTCCGCTGGTCAGCGCGCCATCGGCGTCGGCCTGTCCCGTGGCGGGTTAACGCCAACACCACCTGCGCGACCTTCCCCTGACGACGACGCCCACCGACCCCGCCCCGCCCAGCGAGCCACAGCTCGACAGCGACCTGCGACCGCGGGAAGGGCTGTGCATGCCGATAATCTCATCCACGCAGGTCAAGCGGCATGTGCGTACTCGTTGAGGATTCCGCCCAGACGTTGGCGGCGTCGGATGTCCAGGTGGACGATCTGGTCCGGATCAGTGATCGGTGGCGGTAGTGGACGGAGCGGCCGGGCGCCTGCGATGCCTTGGTGGGGCCGGTGGGTGTTGTAGAAGGCCTCGAACTCGCGCAGGGCCCGCAGCAGGTGGTGCTGGTTCCAGATCAAGGTCCGGTCGAGGATCTCGCGCCGGCAGGTCTGGACCCACCGCTCCATGAACGCGTTCATCCGTGGCATCCGGATACCGGTGAGCACGACCTTGATCCCCGCATCGGCCAGGACGGCGTCGAACATCTCGGGGAACTTTCCGTCCCGGTCCCGGATCAGAAACCGCGCCCCGCATCCGGCGTCCTGCAGGTCCATGACCAGGTTCCGGGCGGCCTGGGTCACCCAGGATGCACACGGATGCGCCGTCGCACCCAGTACCCGGACCCGCCGCGAGTGGTGCTCGATCACTGCGAGCACGAACACCCGCGTTCCGGTCAGGGTGACCATTTCGAAGAAGTCACAGGCCAAGAGGGTCTCTGCCTGGGAGCGCAGGAAATCGGCCCAGGTCGTGGTCGAGCGTTCGGGTGCGGGATCGATCCCGGCCTCCTTCAGGATCTCCCACACGGTGGAAGGAGCGACCTTTACGCCGAGCACCAGCAGTTCGCCGTGCAGCCGCCGATACCCCCAGCTCGGGTTCTCCCTGGCCAGGCGCAGCACCAGAGCGCGGATCGAACGCACGGTGCGGGGCCGGCCCGGGCGCTTGGGCCGGGACCGGACGGCGTGCCGGCTCGCGATCAGGTCGCGGTGCCAGCGCAGCACCGTGTCCGGGCGTACGAGCAGCCGCAGTCTCCGCAGCGTCTGCTGTGGTAGCCGGTGCAGTAGCGCGGCCAACAACGCCCGGTCTGCCGCGGTGAAGTGCACCCGCTGCTGGCCGAGTTGACATTCCAGTACGGCGATCTGATGCCGCAGGGCGAGGATCTCCGCGTCTTTATCCCGGTCGCCCATCGGCAGCGGCCGCAGCACCGCGAACGCGTTCGAGACGGCCAGATAGCCCAGTCGAAACAGCACGAGCCGACATCATGCCGCGCGGTCGACCCGTGCACCCGGCCCCCATCCCCGCAGCCGCGATCAACACTGCGACCCCCGGCTCACCAGGCCGGATGAAGTTTTCGGCAAGGACAGCGTCGCTGCGCGGCGCTTTGGGTCGCCATTGCGCTCCTTCGCGTTTGTTACGCACTTCTAGGTTCCTACTTCCTGATGGAGTGGAACAGCCTGTACGTTCGCCAATGTCACGTGAGACGGCACACAGGTACAGGGAGGACTACACACATGCGTGCGATCGTCGTTCGCTCCTACGGAGGACCCGAGGTTCTGGAGATCGCCGAGGTAACGGTTCCGGAACCGGGTCCCGGCCAGGTGCGTATCCGAACTGAGGCCGCCGCCGTCAACCCCGTCGACGCGGGGACGCGGGCCGGTGCTCTGGTCGAGGCCGGACTCATGGCGGCGCGGGACGTCACCGGCATCGGCTGGGACGTCGCAGGGGTCATCGACGCGGTCGGCCCGGGAGCAACCGCGTTCGCCGTGGGAGACAAGGTGATCGGCCTATCCGACCGGCTCGACGTCGCCCTCGGCACCCACGCCGATCAAGTGGTCCTGGATGAAAACGCCGTAGCAACGGCACCGGCCGGACTCTCACCGGAGGCCGCGGCCACTCTCCCCCTGGGCATCCTGACCGCGGACCAGGCGCTGGACATCTTGGCCCTCCGCCCCGGGCAGACACTTCTGATCACCGGGGCGGCCGGCGCTGTCGGCGGCTTCGCCACCGAACTGGCCACGGCACGCGGGATCCGCGTGATCGCGGTAGCGGGGGCCGCAGACGAGGAACTGGTGCGCGGATTCGGCGCCGCGGAGTTCGTAGCGCGGACGTCCGAGCTGTCGGCGGCGGTTCGCTCGGTGGTGCCCGGCGGCGTCGACGCGGCGCTGGACGCCGCCCTCGTCGGCACCACCGCGCTGGAAGCCGTGCGCAATTGCGGGGGGTTCGTGGCCGTCGCCGCTGGAGCCGCCCCGGCCCCGCTGCGCGGCACGCGGGTCACCAACGTATGGATCCGGGCGGATGGCCCCCGCCTCACCGAGCTGGCCCTGCTGGCGGCCTCTGGCCGGATCACGCCGCGGATCGCCGAGACGTTCCCGCTGGCCGAGGCTGCCGCGGCCCACCGGCGACTGGAGAAAGGCGGGCTGCGAGGCCGCCTGGTCCTCCTGCCGTAGCGCCCCTGGCGGTGCCGGTACCGTCCACGGCGCATCAGGGTGGCCAGATATAAAACTGTCGGACGTTGTGACACCGGGTCTCCGATTACCACGGAGACTTCCCACGCCCCTAATCCCCCGAGCAGTAACTCGACCGCCAGGCCGGCCTGCGCCTGGCGGTCTTCGCCACGCCGAGGAGGTCCTTAGCAACGTTGCGCTGAGGTGTCGGGACCACGCGGGATCAGGCACAACTGCTTCGGCAAGTGGCTACGCCGTGAGCCGGGGCGGATTTCGCCTGTGGGCCACCTCGTGGGTTGACGCGGATGTTCAGTGGACAACAGCGATACGAAGCTGCTCGCCAGGTTCACGATCCGCGGACTTGGCCCTTAACGAGGCCTAACGCTCAGCTGACATGGGCCGTGTACATCGGTCCGTACGCCTAAGGCTGGGCGAACCTGGACAAGGAGGACCGGCGTGCGTCACAAGGGCATCCCCAAGATCGAGACACTTAAAGCGACCAAGCGCCTACCCCTGCGGTACAAGGTGCGATGGGACCGCGGCAGCAAGAGTTTCACCGACACCGACAGGGCAGAGGCGCTGCGGTTCGGGACGGATCTGGTCAAGAACGACTACATCGACCCCCGCGAGGACGGCAGGCTGTACGGGAAGAAGGCCCGCGAGGCCCAGCGCAAAACCGCCACCAGCCCGAGTGAGGATCACAGCTTCCATGCCGTCGCTCAACGCTACCTGCAGGCGCTGGAGGGCACCCACGGCCACCTGCAACGCTACCGCAGCCAGCTGAAGAACTGTCGGCGCTGAGTGTTCACCTGTCGCGGCACACCGCATTGCGTGTCCTGCTTCGGATCCCGCTGCCGGTGGTGGCGACGCCGCGGGTGCTGGGCGTGGATGACTTCTCGCTGCGGCGCTGTCGGACCTACGCCACCGTGTTGATCGACGCCGAGACCCGCCGGCGGGTCGATGTCCTGCCCGACCGCAGGTCCGACACCCTGCCGCGTGGCTGCGTGAGCACCCGGGCGTCGAGATCGTCTGCCGTGACGGCGCCGGCGGCTACGCCGAAGCCGTGCACCAGGCCTTGCCCGATGCCCTCCAGGTCGGCGACCGGTGGCAGTGCGCCATGAGGCGCCTGGTCGTATCCCCGGCTCAGCCGGGAGGGACTCGGAGGGAGGTTCTTGGGTTCGATGGCTTACCTGGATCCGAAAGGTGAAGGGGACCGCAGCATGCCATTGAAGCGGCGGCCGTGCTCAGGCGTTGGAGGCGGCGCGTCGCGGAACCCGCGTGATATTTGGCGAAAGCTGGATTGCCTGAATCCCAATCCCCAGTTGATGGAAGGTCGCATCCGTCGGAAATCGATGCCCGAAGCCGACGCCGTGCTCTGCCCTGGTTTAGTGCCATGGCCGGGGCAACCTCTGGAGTGCGGGGCGATGCCCAGTGAGGGTATTGAAGGGGATGAGTGGGACGCCTACGTCACGCTGTCACGTACGGCCAGGACGAACATGGGATCGCCTACGGGATGCGAGTCCTAAGGCGACGGAGGCCCCGTAGTAGTCGCCGGAGTCACGACCGGCCGAGGAGTCCGGGAGAACCGGAATCAGGGCGAAGGGGGCCAGGTGATCGGACACCTCAGAATCGGGAGGATTGCGTAATGCAAAGCGCCGAAACGGTGCTGGGTGTCCTGCGTGAGCGCGGCAGGCGCGGCCTGCCGTTGGAAAGGTTGTATCGGCAATTGTTCAACCCGCAGTTGTATCTGCTGGCCTACGGGCGCATCTACTCCAACAAGGGAGCAATGACGCCCGGGGCCACCGGGGAGACCGTGGACGGCATGTCGGTGAGCAAGATCGAGGCCATCATCGAAGCAATACGCCACGAGCGTTATCGGTGGAGCCCGGTCAAGCGGATCCATATCCCGAAGAAGAACGGGAAGACCAGGCCATTGGGCCTGCCGCCGTGGTCGGACAAGCTGGTCGGTGAGGTGGTGCGTCTGCTGTTGGAGGCATACTACGAGCCGACTTTCTCCGGCCTGTCCCACGGTTTCCGTCCCGGCCGGGGCTGCCACACCGCACTGCGGGATGTGGCCAACACCTGGACCGGGACGACCTGGTTCATCGAGGGAGACGTCGCCGACTGCTTCGGGAGTTTCGATCACGAGATCATGCTCTCGACGCTGGGCGAGAAGATCCACGATGGCCGGTTCCTGCGGCTGATGCGTAACATGCTCAAGGCCGGATACCTGGAGGACTGGGTCTGGAACGCGACGCTGAGCGGAGTCCCGCAAGGCGGCGTGGTTTCACCCGTAATGTCCAACATCTATCTGCACCGACTGGACACCTTTGTCGAGACAATTCTGATCCCGGAATACACCCGAGGGCGGATCCGCAAACAGGACACCGCCTATGCCAGGGTGCGCGCCGCCAGAGACCGGGCATACCGGCGCGGCGACCGTGCCACGGCACGGAAGCTACGCAAACAATTGCGCGACATGCCCAGCGGGGATCCCCAAGATCCCGGCTTCCGACGGTTGCGTTATGTCCGGTACTGCGACGACACCCTGCTTGGGTTCACCGGACCCAAGGCCGAAGCCGAGGAGATCAAACAGCGCCTGACGGCGTTCCTGCGTGATGAACTCAAGCTGGAACTGTCCCAGGATAAGACACTGATCACGCACGCCCGCACCCAGGCGGCGAAATTTCTCGGCTATGAAATCACCGTGCTCCACAACGACCACAAGGTCACCCACGGCCGTCGAACCATCAACGGGACGATCAGCCTGCGGGTGCCGGAATCGGTGATCAAGGCCAAGAAAGCCCCCTACCTATCGCGCGGCAAACCCGAGCGCAGGCCCCATCTGATCAACGAGGACGACCACACCATCGTCAACACCTACGGGGCCGAGTGGCGGGGCATCGTCCAGTACTACCTGCCGGCCGGGAACGTTCATCGCCTCTACCGGCTGCTATGGGTCATGGAGACCTCCCTGCTGAAGACCCTGGCCAACAAGCACCGCTCATCGGTATCGAAGATGGCCCGCAAATACGCAGCCACCATCGACACCCCATACGGGCCCCGCAAGTGCTTCGAGGCCAGAATCGAACGCAGCGGCGGCAGGAAGCCATTGGTCGCACGGTTCGGCGGCATTCCACTCAGACGGCGACGGGACGTGGTCATCTCCGACCGCGTCCCGGTCCCGGGCATCGTCCGTCACAAGGAGCTGGTCACCCGGCTCCTGGCGAGCCGGTGCGAGATCTGCAAGAACACGGACGGCATCTCAGTGCACCACGTCCGCCGACTCACCGATCTCAACCGGTCGGGACAGCCGCAACCCGCATGGGCGGCACAGATGGCACGGCGACGGCGCAAGACCCTGGTGGTCTGCCGGACCTGCCACGATGCCATCCACACCGGGAACCCGACACCACAGCTCACGTAGTAGTCACCGGAGAGCCCGCCGCGGTGAAAGCCGCACATCGGGTTCGGGCTGGGGGCCGCCGGAAAAGGACCCGCCATAAGGGCGGGCACCTCGCTGGCGGCCCACCAGTGCTACCTGGCACAACTTCGCCCAGGCCGCCGGAAAGGAAGTGGCCGTTCACAGCGGCTGCTGGGCCACCGCCTCGCGAGTACGCAAACTCGACGGCGGAAAGACCACCACCCTTGCCCGATGGCACCAGGTCCACGACCTGCTCGATGCCGGAGTCGGTCTCCTGGAGTGCGCCCGGCGGCTGAACCTCACCTTGAACACCATCAAGAGATACGCACGGATCGCAGAGCCTGAAAAGATGCGGCGAGCGCCGCAGTACCGGCCCACCCTTGTCGATCCCTACCGCGAGTACCTGCGTAAACGCCGGGCCGAAGACCCCGCGGTCCCCGTCCTTCAGCTCCTGCGCGAGATCCGCGAACGCGGCTACACCGGCAGCCAGAACCTCCTCTACCGCTACATCACCCAAGGCCGCGTCGAGGACGACCGGCCCGCCCTCTCACCCCGCAGGCTCTCCCGCTTCGTTGACACCGGCTTTGTCAGGGCTGCTCCCACCACCACCTTCCGGCTGGGGCTGACCGAGCGGGGGCTGGCCTATGTGATGGCGGTCAAGGCCACCACCAGCGCCTACCCCGCAGATGCGGTACCGCACACGCCGCCCTATAGCGGGCGTGGCCGCCCACCTGGGCCACGCTACCCAGCAGCCCCTTCCACTCTTGGCGACCTGGTCCTGGACGCCGGCCGCAGGGCCCTGCGGCAGGTGACCTGGCGCCAGGGCAGCAAGAAGACCAAGGGCAACCTCACCGCGAAGATGGGTCCGCGCTTCACCGCGATCCGGGTACGTCCGGCCAACCGCGACATCCCCCGAGCCGACGACGGCAGCCTGCCCGAGTGCTGGCTGCTGGCCGAATGGCCCCCGGGCGAACCCGAACCCACCGATTACTGGCTGTCCACCCTGCCCGCCACCACCCCCATCAAGACCCTGGTCCGCCTGGCCAAGATCCGCTGGCGGATCGAACACGACTACCGCGAACTCAAGACCGGTCTGGGCCTCACCCACTTCGAAGGCCGTTCCTGGACCGGCTGGCACCGCCACGTCACCTTGGCTTCGGCCGCGCATCTCTTCCTCACCGAACTACGCCTGACCAGCCCAAAAGTGGCTGGGGCGGCCTGAGTCTCTACAAAATCCTCAACCAGCTCCAGGTGCTGCTCGCGACCTGGAGTGGCCGATGCCCCACCTGTCATCAGCAACCACCATGACGACCTAACAAAGCCCTACTAGGCGCGCGGGCACCTTCGGAGCCTTCCGCAGCAGGAACCTTTCACGGCATATGCCCTGCTATGCGAGATAGTTAGTGAAATAGACATTCTCGACAATATTTGTGTCGGCGAATGTGACCACATACTCAAACTCAATGTACGGCCTCATTTCTCCCCTTGACCAGAACAGCAAGCGCGAGCGGTCGCTGCTGGCCTTCGACGGTGAACACAGCCGAAACGATGTCGTCTCCGTCCGCGCGCAGCACGATCCACCCGTCCTCATAGACGCGGTGGACAGTGAGCGGCACACTTGCGCCGAGACAAGCGTGGGCGGTGCGCAGCCGTGCCTGGGCCTGTGCCTCCGACTCTTTGCAGAGACGCGTCAGCTCGGCGATGGAGGAGGCCCACCGCGGGTCCGACGGTTCGGCGGCGTCCGGAACCCATGCGCAGGCCGCCGACTCGCCGCTTGCGGTGGTCACGACCGGTCAGGTACGGGCCGATGACCACGGCGGGGCGCCCACCTGGCGCAGGCAGCGGGCCGACGTCGCGCAGACGCAACCCCGACCAGCTCACGACCGGCCGTTCGTTGATGTCCCGCAGTACGACGTCGTAGGTGTATTCGGCTCCGGAATGCTCGCGCTCGATCGCGCGGAGGGTGAGGTCGCCGCTGGTTCGGCGCCGATGCACCGTGAAACGCTCGCATCCGGTCGGCAGCAGGCGCCGATGCGGCACACAGCCCTGCAGCACATGGATGGATGCGTCGTTGCGCGCCGGATCGCCGAACTGCAAGGCGCTGGGCAGTCCGGGCCCGAACCCCCAGGGCCGGTCTCCGCGCAGCACGGCAGTGCACGCGGTGGCCTCCAGGTGAACGTATGCGCCGAGCCGGTGAAACCGCGGGCCGTGGAAGAAGAGCGGGCCGTACAGTGCGCCGCCGACGTGCGCGGGTGGCCGCTCCTCTCCGTCAGGCACCTCGGGCGGGGCGGCCTCAGCCCGGGTCGCGATACCCGCAGCGTGGTCGATGGCGAAGCCGGTCTCGTCGCTGCGCACGACGACGTCCACGTCGCCGTCCTCGCGCGCCAGCGCGGACACCCTGATGGTCCGACGCCCGTCGTCCGGGACGACCACGGGGCGGGCGAACCGGGCGTCCGTCACTGCTGTCACCGGCCCTCCCGTGACCACGGTCGCCGCCTGGGCCATCGCCTCCAGCAAGCAGACGGCAGGCAGCACGAGCGCGCCGTCGATGCGGTGGTCCGTCAGGTACGGGTCGTCCGTCACGCTGATCTCGACGTCGGCGACAAGTTCCACGCCGGGCGTCCAGGACCTGGTACGTCGGAGGAACCGGTGCTCCCCTTGCGGTTTCCCATTCGCCACGTCGAGTTGGGGCAGGCGCCCGCTCACGAGCACGGCGTGCGTTTCAGGCGGCGCCTCCGCCACCTGAGCGAGGAGTTCGACCCCGCGCTCAACGGGCAACGGGACGACGCCCGCGCGGCCGAGTGTGTCGAGCACGTCGAGGCGTTCACCCATCCCGGCACCGGACCAGACGGTCCAGTCCACGTCGTACACCCGGCACTCCGGGAGTTCGTGGGACAAAACTCGGGCCAGCTCACGCATGCGGCCGTTGGCGAGCGCGTAGTGCGCCTCGCCCGGAAGGCCGAAACGGCCGATCACCGAGCCATAGGTGATGACGAGCCGTAGCATCCGGCGGTCGACGGCGTCGAGCAGCGCCCGCAGCGCATGGTGCTTGGGCGCCGCGTGCCCGGCGAAGTCGGCCGGGACGAGATCGGCGAAGCCAGTCGGACGGTTCAGCCCGCTGGCGTGGAGGATGCCGGCGATCGGGCAGAGCGCCGCCGAGATGCCGACTACGCTCCGGTGCAGCGCGGCGTCGGTCACGTCAGCGGCGTGCTCGCCGCTCGGGCCGGAACCCGTAGGAGACCGGCTGGAAGTCGGCCTCGAAAATCGGCTCCAGCACCAGCTTCAGCGCCGCCTGAACGCCCCGGTCCGCGATCGTCGGAATCCCGAGGCTGCGAACCTTGCCCGACCCCGCCCGGCTTGGGGATCGTGCGTTCCCGAACCGGCAACGGCCGAAACGAACCCCTGGGTGCCGAATATCGTGTCACAGGGATTGATCTGGGGTTTCGCCGTGCGCCGTGCTCAGCGGCTCAGCTCCGGCAGGATTGCAGGATGGCTCTGCGGTTGCTGTACTTGACTTACGAATATTCGGCTGGGTCGCGCTGCTCGCCCGATCGCAGGCGTCTAAAGACGCAGAGATCCTGGTATTGCGCCATCAGCTCGCGGTGCTTCGTCGCCAGGTCGCCGCTCCCAGGCCATCGTGGGCGGACCGGGCGATCCTCTCCGCGCTCGCGCGACTGCTCCCCCGGCCCCGTCGGCACCACCTGTTCATCACCCCGCGGACGCTCCTGCGATGGCACGCCGACCTGGTGAAGCGACGCTGGACCTACCCCAAGCGCAGGCCGGGACGACCACCAATCCGATCCACCATCCAAGCCCTGATCCTGCGGTTAGCGACAGAGAACCCGACCTGGAGATATCGCCGCATCGCAGGGCAGATCGCCAGCTTGGGCCGGAAGGTGTCTCCGGCCACCGTGTGGGCGATCTTGAAGAAGGCCGGGTTCGATCCAGCGCCCCGGCGCAGTGACCCGACCTGGGCTCAGTTCCTCAAAGCCCAGGCATCCGGAATCTTGGCCTGCGACTTCTTCAGCGCCGAGACGATCACGCTCGCGCGACCGTACTGCTTCGCCGTGGTGGAGCACGCTACGCGCCGTGTCCACATCCTGGGTGTCACGGCGAACCCGACGGCCCGGTGGGTCGCGCAGCAAGCCCGCAACCTGATGCTCGACCTGGGCGATCGGGCCGGCGACTGTCGATTCTTGATCAGGGACCGGGACAGCAAGTTCACCAGGCTCTTCGACGAGGTGTTCAAGGCCGAAAGCATCCGCGTCGTCCTCACCGCACCACAGGCCCCGCGGATGAACGCGATCACGGAACGGTGGGTCGCCAGCGCACGCCGCGAGATTCTCGACCGGATCCTCATCATGAACGAACGTCACCTGCGCAACGTCCTCGCCGAGTACGAGGCCCACTTCAACATGCATCGTCCGCATCGGGCCCTGAACCAAGCCAGCCCGCTCCGGGCCTTACCCGATCCCGTCGACGCCCAGATCAAGGTCACCCGACGAGATCGACTCGGCGGCCTCTTACACGAATACGCCCAGGTCGCATGAGGCGACACAGTATTCGGCACAGTGAGACTTAGGAGAGTAGGAACAGCAGCCCTTGCGGGTGAGATTGCAGGGGCAGGAGGTGCTGTTTTGAGGCTGACCCTTTTCGGCACTGGCCCCGTTCATCGGGTGCCTTATGTGGGATCTGTCGCCTCGATGAGCAGCGTCTTCGAAGGTGCGTGCCGGAGCGGTCTTGCGTGGCTTGATAGGAGCCTGTCTCACCTGGTCCCGTCACTGTGCTGCCCGCTCGGCCGCCCGGCACACACCGGCTGTCATTCTTCTACGAAGGCGCGGTGACCGGTATGGCCAAGAAGCCGAAACAACGACGGATCACCGGGGGCGTCGACACGCACAAGAACACCCACCATGCGGCAGTGGTGCTGATGAACGGCCGCCGGCTGGCCGATGCGCAGTTCCCCACCACCGCGGCCGGGTACCGGGCGCTGCTGGCGTGGATGCGCGGTTTCGGGCGGCTGCACGCGGTCGGGGTGGAAGGCACCGGCTCCTACGGGGCCGCGCTCGCCCGCCACCTGACCGGTAAGGGTGTGAAGGTGATCGAGGTCGACCGGCCTGACCGGCGGCAACGCCGGGCCAAGGGCAAGTCCGACCCGCTGGACGCCTATGCCGCCGCTGATGCGGTGCTGTCCGGCCGTGCCAGGACAGTGCCCAAGGCCGGCGATGGGATCAGCGAGTCGATCCGTGCCCTGCACACGGTGCGCTCGGGTGCGGTCAAGTCCCGCACCGCCTGCATCAACGAACTGCAGGCCCTGCTGGTCACCGCACCAGCGCAGCTACGCGAAGAACTCACCGGCCGCAAGGGCACCGAACTCATCCAGGCGTGCGCTTGCCTGCAGTGTCCTGGCCACCTGGCCGATCCGGACCAGGGCACCCGGTATGCGTTGCGCCGCCTGGCCGGCCGCTGGCACGACCTGAACGCCGAGATCACCGACCTCGACACCCAGCTCGCCGCCTTGGTCAAACAGGCCCGTCCCGATCTACTGGCGATCAAGGGGGTCGGCGTGGAAACCGCCGCCCAACTGCTATCCACCTGCGGCGACAACCCCGACCGGCTGTATTCCGAGGCCGCGTTCGCATCACTGTGCGGCGTCTCGCCCGTGCCGGCCTCCAGCGGCAAGACCACACGCCACCGCCTGAACCGCGGCGGCGACCGCCAGGCCAACAGAGCCCTGTACATCATCGCCGTCTCCCGCATGGCCCACGACGCCCGCACCCGCACCTACGTGGCTCGCCGCACCACTGAAGGACTGTCCAAAAAAGAGATCATCCACTGTCTCAAGCGGTACATCGCCCGCGAGCTCTACAAGATTCTGACCCACCCGAAAACCCAGACGGCTCCGGCAAAAGATCCTGCAAAAGCCGCTTGACGACCATAGGAGCATCCCACAGACCGGCTTCTACCCCTGCGCCCGGAGTGCATTCGTCATCTCGGCAGCGTCGTCGGCCGCAAGAAATGCAAACCCCAGTGCCGGGAGCAGGCCGTTGCCGGCGAGGTAGCCTGCGGCTCCATGTCCCGAGATACCCATGGCTGCTCCGCCGGAGGCGTATAGGCCGGGAATGGGAGTGCCGTCATCCCGAAGAACCCGGGCATGTTGGTCAACGACCAGACCGCCCTGGGTGTGAAAGAGGCACGGGCTCACTCGCACGGCCGCGTACGGGGGAGCCAATGGCGCCTCCCATCGGGCACGCCCGTACGGGTCCGGTCCTATTCCTTCGGCGGCCCTGACGGCGGTGGCGATGGTGCGGTCGAGCCGACTCGCGTCGATACCCATCGCCGTGGCCAACTCTTCGACGTCGGCCGTCCAAGTCAGTACGCCGGATTCCACTGCGTCACGGAAGTCGCGGAATGGCATGCAGGCGTCGTGGATCCGTCGGTCCAGGACGATCCAGCCGTGGTTGCCAGGCCGAGCCGCGAGCATCGCCGCGTACTCGGAGTAGCCGCAGGTCTCGTCCCCGAAGCGGTCGCCTCCAGCGTCGACCAGCACGGCCCCATGCATGATCGTCGCCCATCCGACCAAGGTTGCCGCGGGCAGTGCGACGGCGGCATGTCCCTGGTAGGCGTCGAGGTAGGCGGCCGCCGCGCCGAGTTCCGTGCCGATCCGCAGTGCGTCTCCCTTAGCCTGCTCACTGCCGTGGTAGGTCGCGTCGGCGATCTCGGGGATGTGCTGGCGCACCAGTTGCGGAGCCGCACCGAACCCACTGGTGGCAAGGAGGACCGTACGGCATGGAATCTCCTCCCGGGCGCCGTCCGGATACTCCACCACCGCGGCCATGACGGGGCCGGGCCGTACTCCGACCAGCCGGGCGGGGACGAGCGTGTCGATCGAGACCGCGGCACGCACGAGGTGATCGAGCAGTGCTTGCCCAGATCGGCCCGGAATCGTGTGACACCGGAACGCCGAGTGGCCTGGATACGGGAAATCGGTGACCAGTTCGATGGGCAGTCCGAGTTCGTCGGCGAGCCATGTGACCAGTGGGCCACTGACCTCGGCGAGCGCCCTGGACAAGCGCGGGTCGGCCGTGCCGTGCGTCTTGGCCATGATGTCGCTGACGAACCGGGCGGGGGTGTCCTCGACGCCGGCGGCCTCCTGCCAGCGGGTTCCCGCGCCTGGCACCATCGCGGTCGACATCGCGGTGTTATTGCCCCGCCGGTAGTGCTCGCTGGCTTCGACGACCAGCACGGAAAGCCCCCGCGCCGCGGCACGGAGCGCTCCGACGAGGCCGCCGCCGGCCCCGGCGACGACGAGATCGACACTGCTCACGCTGCCATCACCTCGGGGAGCGCGTCGACGCCGACGGCGAGCAGCCGAAGTGTGAGCGCGGTCGGATCGATGACGGTGACACCGGAGACCGTCGCGACGTCAACCGCCGAACATCCATTGATCACGACCGCGGCTCCCCGGTCGGCGAGCCCTGTCACAGCCTCGCCCAGTGCGCCGTTCCAGCGCCGGTCGTCGGCGACGGCGGCGAGGTCGAGCCCCAGGACCGCTCCGCCGACGTATCCGCCGTCCAGCCCGTACGCGCGAAGTCGGTCGGCGAGTTCGGCGCCGATGGCAGGGTTACGGGTCACGGCGCCGAAGGGGAGGCCGCAGCCGGTGAGGAAGCCCGCTGTGAGCCTGAGGATGCCGTGGACACTCGACCCGGGCACGGCCGGATCGAGTACGCAGTCGGGCAGCACGGCGTCGTAGGTCGTCGGGTCGAGGCCGTCGATGGCGCGAGCCACGAGCTCGGCGGAACGACGAATGTCAACTGCCGTCTCCAAGGCGAGTGGCCCGTCGGGAAGATTGTGTACGCGCACGCGCAAAGTCGGAGAAGTGAGCCGGTCGTAGCGGCTCTGCCGTCGTGTCAGTTCCTCCGCCGAAACGCGGATGGGGGTGATCGCGGCCAGGCGCATCAGGGCTCTCCCAGGGTGGCGAGCAGGCCGACCACGTCATCGGCGGTCGGCAGGGTGTCCACGAGAAGGCGAATACGGGTCAGATACGGATCACCGGGCCCGAGCAGGCCGGTGAGCTTCGCGTCGACCTGTTCCCTGTCGAAGGGGAGGTAGGCCGCGTCGCCGACAGGGTTCGGCACAGTTCGCGTGACCCGGGTTCCATCGTCCAGCACGACGGTCACCCGGGCGGCCCGTTCGTCGGGTAGCCGCGCGTCGAGATCGGCGGCGACCCGGACGCTGACCCGCTCGGCGAGCCTCGTGATCGCTGGATCGCGGAGCGCATCCTCTGACGTCGCTGCCGGGTCCAGCCGTCCGCGAACGAGCGCGGCCGCGACCGCGTAGGGCGTGGAGAACATTGCTGCGAGCCGAGTCGGCCACCTCATGCGGGTGAGTCCCTTCGCCAGCGAGTGCGTCTCCACATCGACCGCGGCCACCCGGTCGGGCGGCACGGCGAGGGCCAGGACCGCATCGACCGGCGGGTGGGTGAAGGAGCAGGAAGCATGCCGTTTGTAATAGTTGAGAGTCACGTCGTACCGGGTGCCGAGTTCCTCAGTGAGCGCTTCGGGATCGAACGTGCCCAGCACCTCGCCCAGGCTGTGAGCGGCCGTGCCGGTGACACGGGCCGTCCCCGCGGCCGCCATGCGCGCAGCGATGATCCCGGAGAGGTTGCTCTGACCGATCCAGGCGTTACGGACCGGGTTACCGGACAAGGCCGATTCGAAATGGCCGGCGATCGGCAGCCCGCAGGCGGTGTCGATGGCTGCGGCGGTCTTCTCTGGGGTCAGTTCGAGCAACCTGGCGACGCCTGCCGCAGCACCGGGAACCCCCCAGCAGCCATGCGGGTGCACGCCCGGCCGTATCGCGGTGGCCCGGCCGAAACGGCTCGCGACCTCATAGGCGGCGAGGAGCGCCGCGCACAGACTCGGTCCGTCCACGGTCGGCTGCGCCTGTGCCATGGCCAGCACGGCGGGGAAGCCGTGCGCGGCCGGGTGCCCGCGTGCGTACTTGTTGCCCTCGTCCAGCTCGAGCGCGCAGGCGGCCGTCCCGTTCAGCCATGCGGCCGTGTCCGGTGTGGTGCGCCGCGCGGCGCCGACGATCGCGGCGGCGCCCGGGGGCGGATCCCAGGCGCGGACCAGCGCGACGTGCTCGGGAAGCCGGGCGCCGACCGCGGCGACGCCCAGGTGGTCATAGAGCGCGAGGAGGAGGCGCTCCCGCACCGTCGCGGGAACGTTCTCCCACCGTAGTGCGGCGACCCACGTACCGAGCCGGTGGGTCGCCGCCGCGGTGTCCGACGACATGGCTCAAGCCCCCGCCGGCCTGGGAAGGTAGGCACCGACGGGATCGCCGGTCAGCACACCGTCGCGGTAGACCGTGCGGCCGCGCAGCAGCGTGCGGACCGGCCAGCCGACGAGTTTGATTCCCTCGAACGGGGTGTACTCCTGGGCCGACAGGAGACGCTCGGTGGTGACCGGCTCCTCGGTCTCCATGTCCACGATGGTGAGGTCGGCATCGCCGCCGAGGCTGATCGCGCCCTTGCGCGGGACGAGCCCGTACGACCGCGCGGGTGTGGTGCACGCCAGGTCGACGATCCTCGTCAGGGAGAGACCCCGGCGCAGGCCTTCCGTCAGGAGAACCGGGTACAGCAGCGCGGTGCCACCGAAGCCGGGAAGCGCGCTCCACAGTTCCCCCTGCTTGTTCTCTTCTGAACAGCAGGCATGATCGGAGACGACCCAGTCGACTTCGCCGGAGGCGATCCCCTGCCACAGCCGTTCGACGTCGGCATCGGTCCGGATCGGCGGGTTCACCTTCGCACGCTGGTCGGAGTAGCTCTCGTAGGACAGCGCCAGGTGATGCAGGGTCGTCTCGATGCGGATGTCGAGGTGCGGGAAGCGCCGCCGGACCTCCATGGCCGCGTCCAGGGCGTCCGCGCTCGACAGGTGCAGGAAGTTGATCGGGGCGCCGGTCCTGGCGGCGATGAGTCCGGCCTCGTGGATTGCGACCTGCTCCTCGAACGGCGGTCTCGCGCTGCTGTACTCCTCCAGCGGATTGGCGTATCCGGCGGCTGCCGCGCGTTCGGCGAAAATCCGGATCAGCTCGGGCTGCTCGGCGTGGATCGACAGGGAGACCCGGCGGTCGTCATGGGCGGCATCGGCCGCCGCGACCTGCTCCATGATCTTGAACAGATGTCCGAGGTCGTACGCCTCGGACATGGTGTAGTCGGAGGCGCTCGCCGCACCACGGGTGTCACCGGCGAGATTCATCCCCTTATAGAACATGTAGTACTTGAAGGAAGTGACGCCGTTCTGGACCAACTCGGGGATCTCGTCGACCTGACCGCTGGTCATAGGGGCGAGGTGGTACCCGACGTCGCAGCGGACGTTGCCACGGGTCAGCTCCACGACCTCCGGGAGGATCTCTCGATAGGGGCCTGACTTGTTCAGGTAGTGGTGGCCGGTGCGGAAGTAGCTGAGGACGGTCGTCACACCGCCGGCCACGGCCGACGCAGTCTCGCTGCGCGCGTCTTCGGCCAGGTCCCGGTAGATTCCCAGGTGGAAGTGGGCGTCGATGGCGCCGGGGAGCACGAGGCCGGCGGCATCGATCACCTCATCGGCGTCGGCCGCCGTGAATTCGCCCAACGCCGCGACCCGGCCATCCTTGATCGCGATGTCCGCGCGCACCGCTCCGCGAACAGGGACGACAGCCCTGCCGTTCAGCACGACGGTGTCGAACCTAGCCATAGGAGATTCCTCTCTTACATTCCGAGGTACGCACGGCGTACCCGCTGGTCGTTCACCATGGCGGTCCCTTCGCCCTCCAGGACGATCGAGCCGCTCTCCATCACGTACGCACGGTCACAGATGGCCAGCGCCTGGGCCGCGTTCTGCTCCACGAGCAGCAAGGTGACGCCGCGCCGGCGGATGTCCTGGACCGCGTCCAGGACGGCGGTGACGAGCTTTGGCGCAAGGCCGATCGAAGGCTCGTCGAGCATGAGCATGCGGGGCTGTGCCATCAGTGCCCGGCCGATCGCCAGCATCTGCTGCTGCCCGCCGCTCAGCGTCTCCGCGACCTGCCTGCGCCGCTCGGCCAGTACCGGGAACAGTTCGTAGACCTCCTGGAGCGTTCGCGCCCGCTCGGCGGTCGTACGGGTGTATCCACCCATGTCGAGGTTCTCGGCCACCGTGAGGGTCCCGAACAGGTCGCGTCCCTCAGGCACGTGGACCAGGCCGGCGCGGACGATATCGTTCGGACGGACCCCTGTGATGTCGCGCCCGGCGAAGGCCACCTTCCCGCCGGTGGGCCGGATCTGCCCGCAGATCGCACGAAGCATCGTGGTCTTGCCCGCACCGTTCGCGCCGACGAGCGCAACGATCTCTCCGCCATCCACTCGGATCGACAGGTCATGGATGATTCGTAGGCCCTGGTAGCCGGCTGAGACGTGGTCGAGCGTCAGCATGGCGGCTCACTCTGAACGTCATGCGGACGGCGCGGCCGAGCATCGGCGTCGGGCCGTTCGGCGGCTGTCGCGGTGCCGAGGTAGGCCTCGACGACCCGGGCATCGCGGGTGACCGCCGCAGGGGGACCGACCGCGAGCACGCGACCTCGATCGAGCACGAGCACCTCGTCGGAGAGCCGCATCACGGCCGCCATGACATGCTCGACGAAGACGATGGTGACGCCCTCGTCACGCAGATTCGCGATTAGGTCCAGGACGGGCTCCCGCTCCGCCGGAAGAAGTCCTGCCAGCACCTCGTCGAGGAGGAGCACCCGTGGTCGCAGGGCCAACGCGCGCGCCAGTTCCAGACGCTTGAGCGCCGCGGTCGGCAACGCTCCCGAGCGCTGGTCACGGTAACGGGCGAGGCCGACCCTCTCGATGACCGCGTCGGCTGCGGCACGCGCCTGGCCGCGCCGCCGTACCGTACCCTGCGCGGCGACCGCCACGTTGTCGAGCACGCTCATCGCCGCGAACGGCCGCATCAGCTGAAAGGTTCGGACGAGTCCAGCGCGGGCCCTCCGATGGTCGGACCAATGGGTGACGTCGGTGCCGGCGAACCGCACGGCGCCCGAGGCGGCCGTGAGGCCACCGGAGATGGCGCCGAACAGCGTCGTCTTACCCGCGCCGTTGGGGCCGATGATCCCCAGGATGCGGCCTTCGCCCACCTCGAAGGTCACATCGTGCAGCGCCCGCAGTCCGCCGTACGATTTCGAGACGCCTAGCACGGACAGGATCGGTTCCGCGTTCATACGTCACCTCGCCTGAGCCGGGACTTGAGCATGCCGTACACACCCGTGGGCAGGGCGACGACCACGGCGATCAGCAAGGCCGCGTAGACGATGACGTCCAGGCCCGATCGACCTTGGAGGAAGGAGAGGGCCGCAGGCGGATTTCGCAGCACCGTGGCGATCACATCCGAGAGGGGGCCGAGGATGAGCGCACCTACGATGGGACCCCAGATCGTGCCGACACCGCCGACGACCGAGGGCAGGATCGCCTGGATGGAGACCGGACTTCCGAATGCCAGATCGGGATCGATGAACAGGTAATACTGTGTGTAGAAGGCACCGGCGACGGCGGTCAGCGCGGCGCTCAGCGCGATGGTGAGCAGCTTGTAGCGCCTGACCGGGACCCCGAGTGACGAGGCGGCCGTCTCATCCTCGCGGATGGCGATCACGTACTGCCCCGACCTCGATGGCCGCAGCACGATGGTGACCGCCACCGCGATGGTCGTCAGGATCAGGATGGTCCAGAAGTAGTTCGACGAGCCGGCGGGGAACTGCAGCATCCACCACGACGAACCCTTGACGAGCGGGACGTTGATTCCGGCCGCGCCATGAATCGGCTGGAACTTGACCGCGGTCAGCCGCAGCATCTCGGCGAACGCGAACGTGGCGAGCGCGAAGTATGCGCCCTTGAGCCGGTAGCGGAAGGACAAGAATCCGGTGAGTACTCCGAAGCCGGCCGCGAGCAGCGCCCCCACCACGATTCCGATCCACGGCGAGACATCGAACCGCACCAGGAGGAAGGCGTCGGCATAGGCGCCGAGACCGAAGTAGGCGGCGTGACCGAAGCTGAACATGCCTCCGTAGCCGCTCATCACGTTCCAGGCGACGCCCATCAGCGCGAAGATCAACACTCGGACGGCGACGGCCTCCTGCGGTGCGGGCAGCACGAAGGGCAGCAGACCGACGAGGGCCGAGGCGCCGGTGAGTGCGAGCAACCGCCGGCCTACGCCGCTCATGCTTCCCTCCCGAAGAGCCCCTGGGGCCTGACGAAGAGGACGATGAGGAAGACCGTGAACACCGCCAGCAGCGGACTCTGCCCCGGCAGGAGCACCCCGCCGAGCTGCTCGGTCAGCCCGATGAGCAGCCCACCGATGAGGGCGCCCGCCACATTGCCCATTCCGCCGAGGATGACGACGACGAAGGCCAGGTTGTTGAACAGCTGCCCCGCCGTCGCCTCAATCGTGACGAACGGGGCAACAAGTGTCCCTGCCGCGCCCGCGCAGGCGGCACCGAGCGCGAATGTGAGCCGGTACGTCCGCCGGATGTCGATGCCGACGAGCCGCGCCCCCTCGGGGCTGGCGGCAACCGCGCGGATGGACGTACCCACGCGGGTGTGCCGAAGGAGGAGGTACAGCGTGCCGGCCAGGAGCAACGCACCGGCGAATGCGAGGATTCGGGTCAGGTCGGCCACCACGCCGAACAGCCGGACGGTCGAGGAGTAGTCGACCTTCACGCTGCGCGGATTCCCGCCGAAGGTCAGCAGCAGCCCGTTCTCGATCAGCAACCCTAGGCCCAGCGTGATGAGGAGCTGGCTCTCCAGCGACCGGCCCATCGTGCGGTTGAGCAGGCCGCTTTGCAGGGCGAACCCGAGTCCGAACATGAGCGGGACGGTGATGAGCAGCGTCAGATACGGGTCGAGGCTCAGGCGTACGGCGAGCACGAAGGTGCCGTACATCGCAAGGGTCATGAACGACCCGTGCGCGAAGTTGACGATGTTCAGCACGCCGAAGATAAGGGTGAGCCCCATCGCGGCGAGGCCGTATACACCGCCGCTGAGAAGGCCGGTCACCACCGACTGAGTCACGACGTCACGGCTGCTCACGCGAAGATAAGCGAGGACGAGCGCAGAGATCGCGGCCAGGGCCACGAAGCCGAGCCGCCGCCAGAGCGCACGGTCGGCCACGGCGGTGGCCTCCGCCGCCTCGCCCGCGGCCGTGGTATCCATCGCATCCGATCGCATGGTGTTCCTCACGGCGCGGACACTCGCGGTTGAGCTTCGGCGAAGTTCTTTGGGAACACCTGTTCGATCCGGCCGTCCTGCGACTGCATCACGATCGGCGTCGCGGAGGTGTTCTGCCCGGTCCGGTCGAACCGCACCGGACCGGAGAAGGCCATCAACGAGTTGAACGACAGACCTGCGATCGTGTCGCGCAGCTTCCTGGGGTCACGACTGCCCGACTGCTGGAGTGCCTCGGCGATCAAGCGCACCGACTCGTACGACAGTACCGAGGATGTGCGGATGTCCTCACCGTAGGTGGCTTTGAAATCGGCCGCCAGCTTCCGCATCTGTGGATCGAGCGCGTTGAAGTGGTAGTTGGAGTCGAAGAACAGATCGCCTGCCGAGCCCGCGTCCTTGGCGAACTGGGGGAGGTCGAAGGCGCCGTCGGCTACGCCGAAGACCAGTTTCACACCCGGCTGGACGGCGGCCACGGCCTTGGCGGCGAGTACACCGTCGCGGTAGTAGCCGATCACGACGAGAGCGTCTGCTCCGGCCGCCTTCACCTGTGTGATCTGGGTGGTGAGGTCGGAGACCTGCTGGGCGTCGTAGGTCAGCTCCGGTCCGATTTGCACGTCCTGCTTCTTCGCCTCCGCTGCGAAGGCCTTGTAGACGCTCGTGCCGAAGTCGGTCTGCTCGTGCAGGACCGCGACCTTTCTGATCTTGATTTTCTTCTGGTCGGCGAGCTGATGGAGGTAGTCCGCGCCGCGTGTGCCCATGGACGAGGCGTTGGGCTGGAGGCGGAACGAGTAGGTGTAGCCATGCTGGAGGATGTCATCGGCCACGGCGACGTCGATGACAAACGGAACGCGGTTGCGCTCGGCGACCGCGGCGACGTTCGCGGCGACTGCTGACTGATATGGGCCGACGAGCGCCACGGCGCCCTGCTGGATCAGCCGTTGCGCTTCGCTCTGCCCTATCTCGGGTTTGCCCTGGCTGTCGGCGTCGGCGAGTTTCAACTTGGCGCCGCCCAGCGACTTGATGCCTCCTGCGGCGTTGATCTGATCGACTGCGAATTTCACCGCCTTCGCCATCTGCTGACCGTCGAAGGCCAGCGGACCGGTCAGCGGGTGGATCGACCCGATGGTGATCGTGCCGCCGTTGCCTCCTCCTCCGGTGCCGGTGGAGCCCGTCGGCGCGGAGCCGCCACAGGCCGCCGCGGCCAGGCCGACCGCCGCTGCCAGACCGGCGAGTTTCAGGTTTTGCATTTCAGCTCCCGACCTGCGGGACAGTTGCCAGCCCGCATGTTCCTCTCATCGGAACGAGTAGGTGTCCAGAATCGTGACACCCGCTTGCGTCATCGGTCAATAGATGTTTTCCTCTAGCTGCTCAAGTGTTCAGATGCATGCGTCGCAGCCAGTCGCATGGTGCCCGACGGAGGGCTAGGATCGTTCCTGTGAGCGGAACAGAGATTGAGAAGAGGGGTGGCGGTGGCACCGAGGCCGCCGCCCGTGTGGCCGACGTCCTGCTGCTGTTCATCAGCGGCCCCGACTCGCTCGGCGTGAGCACGATCAGTCGCGAGCTGGGACTGGCCAAGGCGGTGGTGCATCGCATCCTCACCTCGCTCGCCTCGCGCGAGATGGTCATCGCCGACGAGGCGACGCGGGGGTACAGACTCGGGCCGGCGGCGGCCGCATTGGGCGCGCGGGCGCTGCGCGACTCGGACCTGCGTTCGGCCGCCCGGCCCGTGCTGCGACGGCTGCGTGAGGAGACCGGGGAGACCAGCACGTTGTCTCAGCTCGTCGGCGACTCCCGGGTCTACCTCGATCAGTTCGCAAGTCCCCACGAGATCAAGATGCTTGTGGAGATCGGACGCGCGTTCCCGCTGCACGCCGGCTCGTCGAGTAAGGCGATCCTGGCCCACCTCCCGGAGGCCAGACGCGAGGCGATCCTGCGCGACGGGCTCGCTCCACTGACCTCTCAGACCATTCGCGACGCCGACCGGCTGCGCACCGCGCTCGCCGAGATCGTCCGAGACGGGGTCGCGGTCTCCCGAGGAGAGCGCCGACCTGACGCCGGCTCGGTCGCCGCGCCGGTCTTCGACGTCGACGGCGTACGAGGATCGATCAGTCTGTGCGGTCCGATCGACCGTTTCGGTCCCGATGATGTCGCCACGTACGCACCGCTGGTCAGGGCGGCGGCCGAGGAGATCTCCCAGGCCCTCGGCGGGCGATCCGGCCTGAGGATCATGGACGGAAAGGACAAAGAAGCGTGACCGACCAGGCACTGCACGGTCTCACCGTGATCGACACGGCGACGCTGTTCGCCGGGCCGCTCGCCGCCACGATGCTCGGCGACTTCGGTGCCGACGTGATCAAAATCGAACATCCGGACAAGAGCGATCCGGTACGCGACCATGGCGCGAGCAAGAACGGCGTTGGGCTGTGGTGGAAGGTGATCTCTCGCAACAAACGGGCTGTCACACTCTATCTCGGCACCTCCGAGGGTCAGGAGTTGTTCAAGCGGCTGATTGCGAACGCCGATGTGTTCGTCGAGAACTTCCGGCCCGGCACGCTGGAGCGTTGGGGACTCGCCCCCGAGTCGCTGCTGGAGATCAATCCCCGGCTCGTCGTGGCCCGGGTCACCGGATTCGGGCAGGTCGGTCCATACGCGAGCAGGCCCGGATTCGGGACGCTCGCGGAGGCCATGAGCGGGTTCGCCGCGATCACCGGCGAGCCGGGCGGCCCGCCGACGCTCCCGCCGTTCGGGCTCGCCGATGGGATCGCCGCGCTGGCCACCGCTTACGCCATCATGACCGCACTGCGGGCCCGGGACGTGACCGGACGCGGACAGGTCGTCGACATGGCCATCATCGAGCCGATCCTCACGCTTCTCGGACCGCAGCCGACCGTGTACGACCAGCTCGGAATCGTTCAGCCGAGGACGGGGAACCGATCGAGCAACAACGCTCCTCGCAATACCTACCGCACCAAGGACGGGACGTGGGTGGCGATCTCCACCTCGGCGCAGAGCGTGGCCGAGCGGGTCATGCGGCTGGTCGGCTGTCCAGAGTTCATCGACCGGCCATGGTTCTCCTCCGGCGCCGGGCGAGCCGAGCACGTCGACGCACTCGATGAGGCCGTCGGCGGCTGGATCTCCCGGCACACTCGTGAGGAGGTCATCCGGGCCTTCGAACAGGCGCAGGCGGCAATCGCGCCGATCTACGACGTGCGTGATGTTCTGGCCGACCCTCAGTACGCGGCGCTCGACTCGATCATCACCATCGACGACCCTGAACTCGGTCCGGTGCGGATGCAGAACGTCGTCTTCCGTCTATCGGAAACCCCTGGCCGGATCCGATGGGCAGGGCCGCCGCGCGGCGCGCACAACGCGGAAGTGTACGGGCGCCTCGGTCTGAGTGAGGAGCAACTCGCGGACCTTCGCGCCAAGAGGGTCATCTGACCGTGAACCGTAGCTGGCTGTACGTTCCCGCGCACCGGCCCGAACTGTTCGCCAAGGCTCTGGCCGGACCGGCGGACGCGATCGTGGTCGACCTTGAGGACGCGGTACCGGCCGACCAGAAGGAACGGGCGCGAGCGGCGGTGGCTGAGTTGGTCGGTGCCCAGCACGATCGGCCGGTCTGGGTCCGTATCAATCACCACGCCTCGCCGTGGGCCCGTGATGACGTCCGAGCCGTCGCTCGTTCCGGCCTTGCCGGGTTGCGCGTCCCCAAGTGCGAGTCGGCCGAGACCGTCCGTGCGGTCATCTCGTGGCTGGACGCGGAGGGCTGCGACGCCATGGTGCACCCGCTTCTGGAGAGTGCCCTCGGCGTCGAGCGGGCGTACGAGATCGCCCTGGCATCGCCGCGCGTGGCGCTGATCGGGCTGGGTGAGGCCGATCTCCGCGCCGACATGCGCGTCCGCGATGACGGACTCGCATACGCGCGGTCCCGAGTGGTCACCGCCGCGCGCGCCGCTGGCCTGCCCGGCCCGGTCATGAGTGTGTACACCCGGCTCGGTGACCCAGAGAGGTTGCGCGTCGACACTCGCGCAGGCCGCGCACTGGGATTTTTCGGCCGTTCTGCCGTCCATCCCAACCAGGTTCCGGTCATCAACGACGTATTCACCCCGTCTCGTACGGAGGTGGCCGAGGCCCGCGAACTGCTGGCGACCCTCCGAACGGCCATCGCCATGGGAAGGGCGGCGCTGCGCACCCGCGACGGCCGTTTCGTCGACCCGGCGGTCGCCGAATCGGCGCGCTGGGTCCTTCTCACAGCCGGGGAAGAAGACGCCGGTCCGACGCTCCATTCAGAGGAGGAAGACACTTGAACGCACTGCTCGGCGCGCTGGCGTCAGGAGTCCGGATCATCGATCTGGCCCAACCGCTCGCCTCGGATATTCCGGTATCGCCCAACCATCCAGGCTTCCGCATGGCCCTGCTCCGCCGGCACGGCGACATGACTCGCCCTGATGGCGGCTCCGCAGCGAATGAGCTCCTCGTCATGGGCGGGCACGTCGGTACGCATGTGGACGCTCTCGCGCACGTCTCCCACGACGGCCGGCTGTACGGCGGTGTGGACGCGGCGGAGGCCCAACGCGGCGGCCGTTTCGATCAGCTCGGCGTTGATGAGATGGAACCGCTCGTCTGCCGGGGTGTGCTCCTCGACGTCGCCATGGCCACGGGCGTCGATGTCCTTCCCGGCGGCTACCAGATCACGGACAACGATCTCGCCGATGCGGCCGACCAGGCCTTGGTCATACCCGGGCGTGGGGACGTCGTCTTGGTCCGTACCGGCTGGGCGCGGCGATGGAACGACCCACCGTCCTACCTTGGTCATGACAGTGGCGTCCCAGGGGTCACCGAGAGTGGTGCGAAGTGGCTGGCCGCTCGTGGTGTCGTCGCCACCGGCGCCGACACCACCGCCTACGAGTCCATACCACCCGGTACGGGACACCGTGTCCTGCCAGTGCACCGCATGCTCCTCGTCGAGCACGGCATTCACATCATCGAGAACCTCAACCTCGAGGACGCTCGGGGTCTCACCGAGTTCATGTTCGTCCTCACCCCCCTCAAGATCGTTGGAGGCACGGGGTCTCCGGTCCGGCCGCTCGCGGTGGTGGGGCGATGACGGTGATTCAGCGGGTCGCCGAGGTGGCGGCCGAGGTCAGGGAGAAGGGGCTCCCGCCGGACCTGCGCGCCGACGTGGCGCGCCGCGTCCTCGACGTGCTGGGTAACGCCCTCGCGGCGACCACGCTCGGCCCTTCCCAGGTCGTGGCGGCACTGGCCGAGGAGTGGGGTGGCCCCGGGCAGGCCGTCGCGCTCGGGAGCGGTCGTCGTCGGCCGGTCGCCACCGCCGCCCTTGTGAACGGAACCCTCGCGCACGCTCTCGACTTCGATGACACCCACCTCCCGTCCATATTGCACCCGAGTTCGAGCGTCGTCCCCGCCGCGCTGGCGGTCGCCGAAGCGGTCGGTGCCGATGGTGCGGCGCTGCTCGACGCGGCGGGTTACGGCGTCGAGATCTGCGTGCGACTCGGCATGGCAGGTTATGACTCCCAATTGGGTAATTCGATATTCTTCGAACGTGGGCTTCATGCCACCGCGATCTGCGGCGCCATCGGTGCGGCGCTGGCCGCCGCGATGCTGCGCGGCCTCGATCGTGACGGGATCGCCTCAGCCGCCGGCATCGCGGCGAGCATGGGCGCGGGGTTGCTGGAGGCCAACCGCACCGGTGGCACGGTGAAGCGCGTGCACTGTGGCTGGGCGGCGCACTGCGGCGTAACCGCGGCCGACCTGGCCAGGCATGGCCTCACCGGCCCACCCACCGTCATCGAGGGGCGATTCGGATTCCTGCAGGCATATTGCGGTGACCGGGCCGATGCCTCCAGGGTGATCGACAGGCTCGGAAGCGTCTGGGAGCTTCCTGGAATCTTTTTCAAGCCGTATCCCTGCAACCACTTCACCCACGCGGGGATCGACGCGGCGCTGCGCATACGGCGGCGTGGCGTCGATCCTGACGACATCGCGGAGATCGAGTTGGGTGCGCCCCGCCCGGTGCTGCGCACGATCGCTCAGCCGCCAGAGGACAAGGGCCGGCCCGAAACCGGATACGCCGCAGCCTTCAGCGGCCCGTACACCGTCGCCGCAGCTTTGCTCGGCGGGGATGGCCTCGGCCTCTTCCACGAGGACTTCACTGATGCCGCGGCTCGCGATCCGCGTCGTCGTGCCCTCGCGGCGCAAGTGCGCTGCGTTCAGGACGCCCGCTGCGATGAGATCTTTCCACACCAGTTCCCGGCGGTCTTGAGGGTGCGGACCCACTCGGGCCGGTGGTTCGAGGAACGGGTCGACGTCAACCGGGGCGGCCCCAGCGCACCGCTGACGGATGAGGAACTAGCGACGAAGTTCCGCCTCAACGCCGCCCGTGCGGTCGACGCCGAGCGTGCGGATCAGATCGCCCGGCAGTCCCTCGGCCTCCCGTCCCTCGAGGACGTCCGTACGCTGACCGCCCTGTTGATCGGAGAATGACCATGGAATTTCTCGTTCACATCGAGATCAACTGGCCTCCGGGCGTCGCTGAGGACGAGCGTGAGCGGTTGTACGCCGCAGAGCTGGAACGCGGGCACGAACTCGCCCGACTGGGCCTGATGAAACGGCTGTGGCGGATCCCCGGACGCTGGGCCAACTGGGGGCTGTGGGAGGCCCCCGACGCCGACGAGTTGCACACCGCGCTCACCTCTCTTCCCTTGTGGCCATGGATGTCGGTGGACGTTCATCCAACGGCCGTTCACCCCAACGATCCTCCGCGTCAGGTCACCGCGTCCGACGATGGGGCGCTCGGGCGGATCGGACGTGTCGGAGCGTGGACCGGCGCGCTCGGGCGCGCGCCCGCCTCCGTCGCGCGTAGAGCGGTGGCGGAGATCGAACGGCTCGGCTATGGGAGCGTATGGATAGCCGAGAGCGATGTCGGCAAGGAGGTGTTCAGCAACGCCGGGCTCCTCTTGGCCTCCACCCGGCGCATCGTTGTAGCGACCGGGATCGCCAACATCTGGGTACGTGACTCGACAGCGATGAACGCCGCGACCGTGACGCTGGGCGAAGCGTATCCAGGCCGATTCCTTCTCGGCCTCGGCGTCAGCCACAAGCCCCAGGTGGCACCCCGCGGCCATGAGTACGGGCGACCGGTCGCGACCATGCGTGGCTACCTCGATGCGATGGACGGCATCCGCTCGCAGGCGCCGCTCCCGGAGCCGGCCGTGCCACGCGTCCTTGCCGCACTGCGTCCGAAGATGCTGGAACTGGCACGGGAACGCGCCGCCGGCGCACACCCGTATTTCGTACCGCCAGAGCACACCGCTCAGGCACGCACGATACTCGGCGACCGTCCCCTCCTCGCACCGGAACAGGCCGTGGTGCTCGAAACCGATCCCTCACGTGCGCGAGAACTCGCACGTCAGCATATGGCCTGGTACCTAACGATGCCGAACTACATCAACAATCTCCGCGCACTCGGCTTCGACGATGATGACATCACCGATGGCGGCAGCGACCGGCTCGTCGACACCATCGTCGCATGGGGTGACGAGGGCGCGATCCTGGCGAGGGTGCGCGAGCATCTGGATGCCGGCGCCGACCATGTCGCGGTACAGCCGATCGTGCCCGAGCGCGGCATCGGCGTTGACGTACTTCGCCTTCTGGCTCCGGCTCTTTGCTCGCTCTGAGCGCCGAAACCCACAAGAAGAGAGAACGAGGAAGCATGGAGTTCGGCGTCAACGTTCCGAATTATGGCGATCGGACCACACCGGCTGAGATACTGCGCTGGGTCCGCTTCGCCGAGGGTGTCGGCTATCAGCTGGCGATGGTCTCCGACCATATTGCCCTCACGCCGGAGGTCGAGCGGTTGTTCCCCGCCCCGTTCTACGACCCCTTCGCAACGTTGGCGTGGCTGGCGGGGCAGACCACCAGAATCCGACTCGGTACCACCGTCATCGTGCTTCCCTATCGTCACCCGCTTCAGATGGCCAGGCTATCGGCGAATATCGACCAGTTCAGTGGTGGCCGGCTGGTATTGGGGGTAGCCGCAGGCTGGGCGCCTGAGGAGTTCGCAGCCGTAGGGATGCCCTATCATCAGCGTGGCCGCATCGCCGACGAATCGCTTGCAGCGATTAAGGCGTTGTGGACACGCAGTGTGACCGAATTCGACGGCGAGCACGTATCGTTCGGCCCGGTAGCGACTGGGCCGAGCCCACTGCAACGACCACACCCGCCGATCTGGGTCGGCGGGCACAGCCCCGGCGCGCTGCGGCGAGCCGTACGCTACGCAGACGCTTGGCATCCGACGTCGGTGAGAGTCGGATATCTGGCCGGGGTCGGGATGCCAGAACTCCGGAAAATCGCCGACCGGGAATCCCTGCCGGCTCCCGGTCTCGCGCCAAGAATCAAGCTCCGAATCACCGATCGGCCGCTGCCCGACACCCGCCGCCTCATGGGTGAAGGAACCATCGACCAGATCCGCGAAGACCTATCGGTCATCGCTGGACTGAACGCCACACATGTGGTTTTCGACACCACTTACCCGGGTCAAACCCGCCGGCTGCCGGCCGAATGTTATTGGGAGTCGCTGGAGCACATAGCCGACGAGGTGATCGATCTCGAATCAGGTGCCTTGCGCTGAAGCGTCTCACCTTTGAGGCGGCAGCGACCTCCGTGCCGGATCGGGTGCGCTGCCATTCCAGCCCCCACATACTCAAGTCGCGGGCAGGCGTTGGACAGACCCGCGTGGGCGGCGAAACGCCAGCGGAGAAACCGACCCCGCAAGCGATCACCTAACCTGCGGGAACATGATCATACGGAGACTGTCTTACACCACTCCGGTGGACGTGGCTTCCGGAGGTGACGTCCCAACTTCTGGTGTAAATGTCGGGCCTTCTCGGCGTGGTGACCAGGCTGGGCAGGAGCCATCGTGTGATGGTCGGCGAGACCACGCCAATGGTTCTCGCGAAAGAGACACATCACACGATGGCTCTGGACCGGTCTGCCCTGCTTGAGGTGCTCGAGGTGCTCGAGGCACTCAAAGGCGCCGATGTCGAAGAACGGATCCGCCAGGCGGCCACCACCATCTACCAGGCTCTGCTCGAGGCGGAGCTGACCGCGGTGATCGGAGCGGCCCCGCATGAGCGCACCGAGGGCCGGACCGCGTTGCGGAACGGGCACCGACCCAAGACGATCACCACCACCGCCGGGGACCTGCAGCTGCAGATCCCCAAGTTGGGGTCCGGGTCGTTCTCTCCCTCGCTGCTGGAACGCCGCCGGCGGGTCGACCAGTCCCTGTTCGCGGTGATCATGGAGGCCTACCTGCACGGCACCTCCACCCGCAAAGTCGATGACCTGGTCAAAACCCTCGGCGCCGACACCGGCATCTCCAAATCCGAAGTCTCCCGGATCTGCGCCGAACTCGATGTCGAGGTCGCCGCGTTCCGCGACCGGTCCCTGGCCGACCAGCCGTTCCGCTACGTCTTCCTCGACGCGACCTACTGCAAGGCCCGCGTCGACCACCGCGTGGTCTCCCAGGCCATCGTCGCCGGAGTCGCCGCCGACAGACGCCGCGAAGTCCTGGGCTTCGATGTGGGTGACAGCGAGGACGGCGCGTTTTGGACCGCGTTCCTGCGCTCGCTCAAGACCCGCGGGCTGCACGGGGTCCAGCTGGTCATCAGCGACGCCCACGCCGGCCTCAAAGCCGCGATCGAAGCAGTCCTGCTGGGCGCGGTCTGCCAACGCTGCCGGGTTCACTTCCTGCGCAACGTCCTGGCCCAGGTCCCCAAAGGCCACGCCGAGATGGTCGCCGCCGCTATCCGCACCATCTTCGCCTAGCCCGACCCCGCCTACGTCCGCGAACAACTGGCCACCATCGCCGGCATGCTCGGCCGCCAACTCCCCAAGGTCGAAACGATACTGCGCGAGGCCGCCGATGACGTCACCGCCTTCGCCGACTTCCCGATCAGCCACTGGAAGAAGATCTGGTCCACCAACCCCCTGGAACGGGTGAACAAAGAGATCAAACGCCGCACCGACGTCGTCGGCGTCTTCCCCAACCCCGCCGCCCCGCTGCGCCTGGCCGGCTCCGTCCTGGTCGAAACCCACGACGAATCGCAGGTATCCGACCGCCGCTACCTGTCCGAAGGCTCCATGGCCCTCCTCGACCAGCCCACCGACAACCCACAGGAGGTGGCCACACCCGCCCTACTCACGGCGTGATCAGCATTACTCGCTGACCCGCACACGGTGACGACCACTTACACCACCAAGCGGGACGCCACCACCTACCCCAAGCACGGGCCGGGACGACCACCGATCCGACCCACAGTTCGGGCCCTCGTGCTGCGGTTGGCGGCCGAGAATCCGACGTGGTGGTATCGGCGCATCGCCGGCGAGATAGCCGGACTGGGCCGGAAGGTATCCCCCGCCACCGTCTGGGCGATCTTAGAGAAGGCCGGGTTCGATTCAGCACCTCAGCGCAGCGATCCGACCTGGGCCGCGTTCCTCAAGGCCCAGGCGTCCGGGATCTTGGCCTGCGACTTGTTCAGCGTGGAGACGATCACTCTCGCGGCTCTACTGCTTCGCGGTGGTCGAGCACGCCACGCGCCGCGTCCACGTCTTGGGTGTCACAGCGAACCTGACCGCCGCCTGGGTCGCCCAGCAAGCCCGCAGCCTGATGCTCGAGCTGGGCGATCGCACCGGCGACTTCCGGTTCTTGATCAGAGACCGGGACAGCAAGTTCACCGCCTTGTTCGATGATGTGTTCAAGGCCGAGGGCATTCGCATGGTGCTGACTAATCCGCAGGCTCCTTGGATGAACGCGATCATGAAGCGGTGAGTGGGCAGCGTACGCCGCGAGCTCCTCGACCGGAGGATCCTCAGCATGAACGAACGCTACCTACACAAGGTCCTCGCCGAATACGAAATCGTCTGCACCGGGCCCTGAACCAAGCCGGCTCACCCACGCACTACCCGATCCCGCCGACGCCGATATAAAGGTCATCCGACGAGACCAGCTCGGCGGCCTCCTCAACGAATACGCCCAGGTCGCATGAGGTGACACGATAATCGGCACCCACAGGCTTGGGTCACCCACAAGGCGGTCGGGTGCGTGGTGGCACCCAGAATTCGCATCCCGCGCGTATGGTGCTCGATCACCGCCAGCACCAACATCCGTGCCCCGACAGGGTGACGGTCTCCAGGAAGTCAAACGCCAACAGAGCGCCTGCTTGTGAACGCAGGAACGCGGCCCACGTAGTGGAGGCACGTTCGGGCGCGGCATCGATGCCGGCGTCCTTCAGGATCTCCCACACCGTAGAGGCAGCCACCTTCACCCCCAGCCCGAGCAGTTCGCCGTGCACGCGCCGGTACCCCCAGCCGGGGTTCTCCCGGACCAGGCGCAGCACCAGGACTCGGACGGAACGCACGGTCGGCGGCTGCCCTGCCCGCTTCGGTTTGGACCGGGCAGCATGCCGCCCTTTGATCAGGTCACGGTGCCAGCCCAGCACCGTGTCCGGCCGCACCAGCAACCGCACCCGGCCAAGAGTCGGTGGCCTCACGCGATGCAGCAGCGCCGCCAGCGAAGCCCGATCCGACGGCGTGAAACGAACCTTCTTCCCGCCGAGCTGGCGTTCCAGCACCGCGGTCTCGTGACGCTGGACCAAGATCTCGATGTCCTTCTCATGATCGCCCGCCGGAAGAAGACGCAACAGGGCGATCGTATTCGTCACCGCCAGGTAGGCCAATCGCAACAGCACAGCCGCTCATCATGCCCTGGCGACCCATCTCGCCGTAACCATTCCCCCAACTGTTCCAGGGCGACGAAGCCCGGCACCCAGAGGTGCAGGGCCCCATGACTCTCACCTGCGCGTATGAAATTTTCGGTACGCGCAGGGCGGCCCCCGCGTGGTCCGCGGGCGGGTGTCTATGGAGGGTGCCCGCTCCTGCCCGTCCTCTCGGCGATTCGGAATATGCCACGGTTGATTCGCGAGCAGACCGCGACTGATACCCGAATGCGCCCGTTTCGGGGCGCATTCGGGGATCAGCCGGAAGTTTCGAGAATTCCGAATCCGGCTACGGGGGATGCGGGAAAGAAATGCCGCGGCTTGCTGGCCGGCTCGGCCGAGCGGATCCGGATCCGGGGCCGGGATCAGCCGGCCGGATCGGCGGCGGGAACGGTGACCGGGTCCGCCGCCCAGCCGGTCGTGTGTGCGATGAAACCGGTCAGCAGTGCTGCCGCCCTCGCGTGGGCCTCGACGCCCGGGTGGACGCCGTCGGTGTAGTCGCCCGCGTCCGCCGACATCCAGCCCGTGGTGTCGACGTACACGGTCCTGTGATCGTTCGCCTCGGTGACCGCCGAGGCCACGTCCTCGGCGTTGTAGCCGCCGAAGGGACGCATCGCGAAGATCCATGCGTGCGGGTAGGCCGCACGGATCTGCTTCAGGTAGCTCAGGTAGGCGGGCCGGAACGGTTCGGCGCCGAGGAAGTAGTCGTTCGTGCCCTGGTTGACGACCACGGCGTCGGGGCGGAAGAGCGGGTCGGCCGGGGAGTCCTGGAAGTTCCAGCCGAAGCTGCCGCTCGCTGTCGGCACGCCGCCGTTGCCGTTGACGAGGATGCCCTGGCGGCCGAAACCGACCTGGTTGGTGTGGGCGTGGAAGGCCTTCCCCGTCAGGTGGGCGAAGTCCTTGGTGCCGTCGTCGCAGTCCGTGCCGATCACCCCGCACAGGGACTTGACGCCCTGTGTGATGGAGTCGCCCAGGAACTCCATGCGTAGGGGCCCGAGTGGCGCTGGCATCTGCACATGGGCGCCGGGGTCGAGTTCGAGACCTGTGAAGGAAAGGCCCGACCGTAGGGGGAAGACCCACCGGTTCGCGTGTTCGTTGACGTCCTTGACGGAGATCTCGGCGGTGTGCTTCCAGCCCGTCAGCGGCGTAGGGGTGAAGTCGATCAAGTCCCGGTCCACCGTGTACCGGGTCGGGGCCGCCCCGTCAATCGACACGTAGATCTGCGCGGGAAGCGTCACCGACGAGGTGTCGAAGCGGCCCGCGAGAGTGCGCCCGGTGAATCGGAACCGCAGCTGGGAGCCCGAGTTCGGGGTGATCATGGCATTGCCGACGCGGCCCCAGTGGCCGTCGAAGTCCAGGTGCGGATCGGTCGCCGGTATCCCGGCGTCGGCGGCCACCTGCCGGGACGCACCGGCAGGTGCGCTGTACGCGGTGTACGCGGCCTGGGCGGGTGCGGTCAGGGCGAGGATGCAGATCAGCGGAAGCACGGCCACAGCGGCGGTTCTGGCGAGATGTCTCTTGCGCACGGTTACTGCCTTCCGATCGTCGAGGCCGGTGGAGGTGGGACGTCCTATGTCACTCACCATCGCACAGCCGTGACGGCCGCGAAAGAAGTTGAACGCAACAACCCGCGTGGGCCTTGTTCAGTTCTGTTTGTTTGCCGTGTCCGGCGTCGGCTCCGCCCACCCAGCGCGGTGACCTGGTGTCCCGCAGCGATGAGACGGGGAAGAATGCGCCGGGCGAGGACACCGGTCGCGCCGGCCAGCAAGACGTGCACGGTCAGACCTCCGGGCAGGTCTGCCGCGAATACTTCTCTACGGTGAGGTCGGCGGTCCGGCGGGCCTGCGGTCCCGGCGACGGCGCCGGAACGGGGCGGCCATGGCCGCCAGCTCGCCGCGCGGGGTCCACATGTTCAGCGCGACCAGTGCGGTCAGGCAGGCGAAGACCAGTCTGCGGTCGAGGCGGGCGTCGGCCACGGTCACCCTGATCGTTCCTGTCCAGGAAGTCGGTCAGCCGGTTGTGATGCAGCTGTGTGCTGCCCACCGCCTCACCGGTCAAAGGAGGCAGCCCTGCCTGGACGATGCGCCACTGCGCCGGGTTGTGGACGACATCAGAATGCCGGGTGCCGCTCAGGGGTTGGATGAAGTCGTCGGCCTGGCGCTCTCCGCTGAGATTGACGATGCCGATAAGTGTCCCATCGGGGGTCTGTGCTCCGCTCGGCGTCACGTGGGCGGTCACCTCTGTCAGTCCCTGCCCGGTGCAGAGCTCGTATGCTGCCGGCCTCAGAAGCGGGCCGGTCTTGGCCAGCCGAGCCACGGGCCGTGGTGTGTCCCGGTGCCATATCTCCAGGATTGTCTGGTGCAGCTTGTAGCCGACGGTTGCTTCGAAGGAGGTGAGGTCCTGCAGCGATGGAGGCGATCCTGCGGTCATCGGTGTTCGCCTTCTGCTGGAGCAGGCCCACCCGCCGGTCTTAGGTGATTGTCGAAACGTCCGGCGCGGCGTGCACTTGCTCGGACTGGGGGTGGGTGAGCGCGGTGGACATGGTACGGAGCCGCTGGGCGCGCTCGATACGTGAGAACACCTGCCCGGCGGGTAACGGGATGTACTGAGGATGAGAAGACAGGGAGATCCTCGAGCGGATCTCCCCGTTCGAATCGGTCCGCTCGATCAGGCCTGCCGCCTGTCATCATGGAGTGCGTGGATCTTGAAATGTAATGGACCCGGTTCGACCGAGTGTCACGCTGACCCTAACCTCGGCGCTCTACTCGGCGGGCCTGCCGAGCAAAGCGGCATCTCGCCTGACCGCCCGCACCGCATGCCCGGCAGACAGAAGCGCACGCGCGACCCGGCTTCCCGCATGCCCGCTCGCGCCTGTGACGACGACCTTGCCCATGCTCCACCCGACTCTCAAACCATCGATACTTGCATGACACTAGCGAAACTTACTCCTGTCATGCAAGTGCCAGGGAAGGCGTCCACAACGACCACAGGGGTTGGCCGGGCTCGGCAAGACGCATGAGGGGCAGAACTGCTCCGTCGCCGCGCCATCGAGGTAGTCGGCGAGCGTTGGAGCCTGCCGATCATTCGGGATGTGATCTTCCGCGGCATCACCAGATTCACCGAGTTTCAGAGCGTCCTCGGCATCGCGCCGAACATCCTGGTTAGTCGGCTGGACGGCTTTGTCGCCGCCGTCTCATGATCGTCGACGGCCGGGAGTGCCGACTCACCATCAAGGGGCTGGATCTGCAGCCGGCCATCGTCGCAATGACCGAATGGGGCGACCGATGGGCAGCATCGTTGGCTCCGCCCATCCTCTACCAACACGACGGCTGCGGCGGCCGAGTCCACCACCGCACCACTCCACGCGCCACAGCACGCCGCACCGACCGGCCGGCACGCGGATGGTCACTGCCACCCAGAGCCGTCGATAACATCCTCCGACCCGCGCAACACCCTCACCAGGGCGGATGACGTTTTCGGCCGGCGCACAGCCGCACTCTTCCACTCGAGCCCCGGCGTACAGGGGGCAGGACCGGAAAACGCCAGAAACCCTGCCGTGGCCTCGTGTAGGTGCTGGTCAGGTGTGGGCCTGGATGGCGGCGAAGTGGGTGAGTGTGCCTGCTCGACCGCTTCGGGGTAGTGCTGGCGCTTGTCGTGCTCAGCCAGAGCTCGCTAATGCGAACCAGGCTCGGGTTGCGGCCTTTGCGTTTGCCGGTGGGGATGATCAGGTCCGGCCGGATGTCTCCGACCGATTCGCCGCGGGCGCGGCGGCGGAGCATGGTGTGCAGCGAACAGCACCCGCCCGGTGCCGGATGGGTCGTGGATCCCGTCAACGATCCGGCGAGCATTTCCAGGGCGATGTCGTGGGCGGTGAGGTGGTCAGCGAGCGCCGCACGTGCCAGTTTTCGTCTGAGAACTCGTTCTCGCACGGTTAATGTCGGAAGCGTGTTCTGAGAAAGCTTTGTGAGAAGATTCCGGAGTGAGCAGCAACCCGGAGACTGTCGCCCGAGGCAGCCCCCACCCGGGACTTTCCGCTAGAAACCCCCGGGTGGGGGCTTTCGTCGTTGGAAACCGTAATCAACGGTGTCCTACACTGATGATATAATCGTCTCACCAATGCATGATGTCCATAACTGTCACCTCCCTGATGGTGTGCGGACTGGCACGGGCGACTTACAGGCTGATGCAGGGTCACCGTAAACCACGGCGCTTTCAAGATGCAAGCAATCAGTATCTCGCCGACGAGATCGGGCCTCACCAACAAGTACGAAAGAGCGGGCTGAGGCAGACGCGCTTGGCTGTGAAGCCGCAGGTCAGCATCCATGGCGGGTTTGACACCCTTCAGGTGACCAGTGGTCAGCCGACGGCATGTTCGGCGTGGGCACTGGTCTAGGCCGTGTTTCGTGGATCATTGGACGGGATCGCGGAGCCAGATCTTGATGGACGCGACGTCGATCGTGCCCTGGTAGATGACCTCCCGCTTGTCGAAGCGCGTGGCCACGGCGCGGAACTGCCGCAGCTTGTTGACGCAGCGCTCGACGGTGTTGCGCTCCTTGTAACGTTCGGCGTCGAAGTTGGGCGGACGACCGCCGGACGAGCCGCGCTTGAGCCGGTTGGCCTTCTGGTCCTCCTTGATCGGGATGACTGCCTGGATCTTGTGTTCGCGCAGGTAGGCGCGGTTGGCCTTGGAGGAGTACGCCTTGTCGGCCATGGCACGTGCAGGCCGCTTGCGTGGCCGGCCCAAGCCTCGGCGCGGGATGCGGATCGCATCCATCAGCGGGATGAACCGCGGGGAGTCGCCGTACTGGCCCGGGGTGGTCAGCTTGGTGATCGGACGGCAGCGCCGGTCGGCGACCAGGTGAATTTTGGTGGTCAGGCCGCCTCTCGAGCGCCCCAGCCCCTCACGGTTCTTGCCGGGATTCTTGTGATTCGATGCCGCCCCCCGCGCGGTGGTCGCGGGCCGGGTCGTCCTTGGCCGGAGTGTGCGGTGCTCCGGCGGCGTGCTGGTGGGCGCGGGCGATGGTGGAATCGGCCGACACCGTCCAGTCCTTGCCTTCGGCCTCGTCGCACCCGGCGCGCAGCCGATCCAGCGCCCTCGCCCACGTTCCGTCGCGTGACCAGCGGCGATGCCGCTTGTAGACGGTCTGCCACTTGCCGTACTGGGTGGGCAGGTCCCGCCAGGGGCAGCCGGTCCGGGTCCGCCAGAACACCCCGTTGATCGTGCGACGGTGGTCGGCCCACCGGCCGCCACGGCCCGGGTTGGATGGCAGCAGTGGCTCCAGCCACTCCCATTCCTCATCGGAAAGGTCATGTCGATCAAGCACACATCAGGACATACAGGACGAGCCGCTCAAGATCCAGGAAACACGCCCTAGGGGAACCAGGGGCCGGGGCGGTGACGTCCAGATCCCGGTGTAAATCGGAGGAGCGTGGGTTGCGGCTTCACGGCGAATCTACACGGCGGCGATGACAGTTTCGGGGTTGTCGCTGAAGTCGCGTGGGCGGGGCTCTGACGGTCAGGGGATTAGTACCAGCTTGCCGGACACGCCACCGGTGGCGAGTTGCCGGTGGGCCCGTGCCGCCTGTTCCAGTGGCATGCGATCCGCGACCCGGGTGGTGAGCTCGCCCGCGGCTGCCAGCCTTGACAACTCGGCGAGTTGCCTACCGTCAGGCTCCACGAGCACGGTGATCGGCTCGATCCCGCGCGCTGCGGCGAATTGACCATCCGGGACCCAGAATTCCGGAACCACCGTGACGTACCGTCCGCCATCACGTACCGCCACGAAGGCTTTCTTGGCGGCGACGCCTCCGATGACGTCCAGGGCCGCGTCGGCCGGTCCCTGTGTCACGAACTTCACGCCTTGCCGCGCGGCGAGTTGCACGGCGAATCCGCCGACCGCGCCCAGCGGGTTATTCACCAGCAGCCGGTCGCCGGGGGCGAGGTCCAGCAACGCAAGCGCTTGCCATGCGGCCAGTCCGGCTAGCGGAAGGCTCGCCGCATGCGCCCAGTCCAACCCGGCTGGCGCGGGAGCCACGTAACGCGAGGGAAGCGTGACGTATTCGGCGTATCCACCTGCCTGAGTCCGCGAGTGGGCGGTGACGGCGATGACTGCCGTACCCACGGGAAGGTCGGCCGTACCCACCTCGATGGTGCCGGCCACGTCCCAGCCGGGGACGAGGGGAAACCGGACTGGCTCTCGCCACCAGTATCGCCCTTCGCGCATGCCGAGATCCGCCGGGTTCACCGCGGCTGCGGCCACCCGGATTAGCACTTCGCCTTCGGCGGGCTCACGGACCGGCAGCTCAGTGATGGTGAGGTTCTCCGCGGGACCGAACTGCTCGATCGCCGCGGCGCGCATGGTCGTCATGACCACGACGCTAGAAACGAACAGGAGCCGTGTCGTTAACGGAGATCAACCTTGTGCGGATCCTGCTCAGCGCGACCGGGGTGACTCCGACGTAGGAAGCGATCTGCCGCTGGGTCAGCCGCCGGGCCAGGTCGGCGTGTTCGGTGACGAAGCTGAGATACCGGGTGGCCGCGTCGTCGAGCAGCAGCTCTCTTTGCCGGCGTTCCTGCCGCAGGTACAGCTTTTCGGTGAGCCGGCGGGTCAACTCCCGCCAGCACTGGTGTCCCGCCCGCAATTGCTCGAACGCCGCGCGGGAGGCCACAAGCAGGGAGCATGGCTCCAGCGCCTGGATGGACACGTGCGCCGGCTCACCGCGTAGTGCCGCACTGTAGGCGCACACGAGATGGTTCTCCGTCCGGAACCCGTGGACGCGTTGCCTACCGTCGGTGCCGGTGTAGTAGAGGCGAACCAGCCCTTTCCCGATGAAGGCGACCCGGTCAGACCGATCCCCGGCCCGGGTCAAGAACCCACCTTCAGGCACGGTGACCGGCCGGAATGCTCGCCTCGTCTTCGCAAGCTCGTCATCGGGGAACTGGCACCATCGACCCAAGAACGCATCGAAGTGTTCGAAGAGGTCTGACATCAATGGTTCCTTCTCCGGTAGGCGCACGTTCCGGCTCCATGATGAGGCTATGCGGTTGCGCCGACGATCTTTGGGGTGTCGGCAGCATCGATCGGGAACCGGTGCGTGGACGAAGCTTGCGGGGCGGATCGAGCAGGGATCGGCGTAGGTCTTGGAGCTGGCGGAGTCCGGCGGGCGTCATGGTCAGGCCGCGTCAGCCGCGGGAGGCGCGGTCTAGGACGGCCCACACGATGCTGATGGCCGAGGTCTCGCCGGGGAAACGGCCGATGACTTTGGCGCGGCGGCGGGTCTCGCCGAAGGTACGTTCGATGAAGCTGGAGTGCCTGACCCGGTGGTGATGCGATCGGAGGCGAACAGCTCATCGATCTTGGCGCGGACACGGTCGGTCGGTGATACTCGTGCGGACACGGGCGTGGGTCCTTCCTTCGAAGACATGCAGGTCTCGAAGCCGGAACCTACGCCCGTCCTCATTTACACCGGCTTCAGGACGCGACCCATTCCTTCTTGCGACAGACGGAAGATCACGATCAAGAGCTTCGGTGATCAGTGGCACGATGCCGGTCGTGCTGGTGCACTCGGGCAGTTGTCCCGGTTCCGGCAAGAGTTCTACAAGTGCCTGATGACACGGGCGGATACGTTGTTCGAGCGGGCCGACGCGGTGTGGTGCGCGAATGGCACGGTTCACTCGCTGGTGGAGTTGTCGCTGGTCGGTGAGCACCGCCGCGTCCACGGGTCACTGGTCCGCGGGAGAGCCGTCGGGCCTGGGCCGCGACAACACCCATCCACGAAAGCGGCTGGCCGCAGCGGGCAGGCGGCGGTCCATATGCCACGACACACCGATAGTCCGGAAGGCGTCTTCGTCGCTCAACGGCACCAAGGTGACGCCTGCGACCACCGGTGCCGTGGGCCCGCCCGGAACGATGGCGATACCGAGTTCGGACCGCACTAGCGCCTTGATAGTCGCGATTTCCGCGCTTTCCAGGGCGACGTCCATGTGGACCCCGCGGGCCGCGAAGAGGGCGTCGGTGGTCTGCCGAAGCCCGAACTCTGCCGGCATGGCGATGAAACGCTCGTGGAGCACTTCCATGAGCTCGACATGAGACCGGCCTGCGAGCGGATGACGTGTCCATGTCGCGAGGGCCAGCGGCTCATCGCGTAGCGGAACCCAGCTCAGGAGCGGATCGCGTGGCCTCGGGCTCGTCAGGATCAGATGTGCCCGCCCGTCGGCGGCACGGGCGGCGACCTCGTCAGCCGAATCCTGGTGGAGTACGAACCTCGTCCGGGTGTCGATGCGGGCGTATTCGCCCAGGAGATCCGGGACGAGCCAGGTGCCGAACGAGTGGAGGAATGCCAGCTCAACAGTGCCCGTGCGCGGTCCACGCATGGTGGCAATGTCGTCCTCGGCCTGCGCCAGTTCACGCAGCGCGGCCTCGATACGGGCGACCAGCACCCGGCCGTACCGATTGAGCCGAAGACGGCGGTTGGGCCGGTCGAAAAGCTCCACGCCGTAGGCCTGTTCGAGTCGTCTGATGGTCCGCGACAGCGCCGGTTGCGAGATATTGAGTGTCGCCGCAGCGCGCGAGACGTTCTGCAGCTCCGCCACCACGAGAAACGAACGCAATTCGTCGAGACCTACATGATTCAATTCCGTTCTCGGCATTTCTTTTCATGAGGAGTGGTGTCACGATGATCCATATGGTGCAACAAGATCGGTCATTCGCCGGTCGAACCACGACTCGCGTCACACCGCCGACACGTTCGAACGAACCGATATTATGGCCCTCAGGCGTAATCAGCAAAGACCGGGAGCGGCGTCGCCGGGCTGGCGGTGCGGTGCCGAGCGGTTCTCAGGTCACCGTCGAGAGGAAACCAGTACCGGCGTCCCTGCTCGGTCATGACGCGTCCGAACGCGGAGCCGCTGAAGTGGCAGGCTCCGACGATCGTGCAGGTGTCCTCAAACTTGGCCAGGAGGTCCCCGCGCCACTAGCGGACGCTAGGCCGTGTTTCGTGGATCATTGGACGGGATCGCGGAGCCAGATCTTGATGGACGCGACGTCGATCGTGCCCTGGTAGATGACCTCCCGCTTGTCGAAGCGCGTGGCCACGGCGCGGAACTGCCGCAGCTTGTTGACGCAGCGCTCGACGGTGTTGCGCTCCTTGTAACGTTCGGCGTCGAAGTTGGGCGGACGACCGCCGGACGAGCCGCGCTTGAGCCGGTTGGCCTTCTGGTCCTCCTTGATCGGGATGACTGCCTGGATCTTGTGTTCGCGCAGGTAGGCGCGGTTGGCCTTGGAGGAGTACGCCTTGTCGGCCATGGCACGTGCAGGCCGCTTGCGTGGCCGGCCCAAGCCTCGGCGCGGGATGCGGATCGCATCCATCAGCGGGATGAACCGCGGGGAGTCGCCGTACTGGCCCGGGGTGGTCAGCTTGGTGATCGGACGGCAGCGCCGGTCGGCGACCAGGTGAATTTTGGTGGTCAGGCCGCCTCTCGAGCGCCCCAGCCCCTCACGGTTCTTGCCGGGATTCTTGTGATTCGATGCCGCCCCCCGCGCGGTGGTCGCGGGCCGGGTCGTCCTTGGCCGGAGTGTGCGGTGCTCCGGCGGCGTGCTGGTGGGCGCGGGCGATGGTGGAATCGGCCGACACCGTCCAGTCCTTGCCTTCGGCCTCGTCGCACCCGGCGCGCAGCCGATCCAGCGCCCTCGCCCACGTTCCGTCGCGTGACCAGCGGCGATGCCGCTTGTAGACGGTCTGCCACTTGCCGTACTGGGTGGGCAGGTCCCGCCAGGGGCAGCCGGTCCGGGTCCGCCAGAACACCCCGTTGATCGTGCGACGGTGGTCGGCCCACCGGCCGCCACGGCCCGGGTTGGATGGCAGCAGTGGCTCCAGCCACTCCCATTCCTCATCGGAAAGGTCATGTCGATCAAGCACACATCAGGACATACAGGACGAGCCGCTCAAGATCCAGGAAACACGCCCTAGTAGTGCTTTGTTACGTTTGCGATCTTGGTGGCGATGATCTTGTGTGAGGTCTGAGGAGGTCGCCGCGGTCCGGCCGCGGCTGGAGGAGTTCGCCACTGAGGTGTTCGCTGGGTTGCCGCGGTCGGATCAGCGCACCACCGGCGCGTTGTATCTCCGGGGGCTGTTGCTGGACGGGCAGCGTAAATCCATGCAGCCGATGGCGGAGCGCCTTGGTGTCGATCACCAGCGGCTGCAGCAGTTCATGACCTCCTCGACCTGGGATTTCGTGGCGGTGCGGCGTCGGCTGGCGCGCCGGATCGACGATGTGGTGGCCCCGGTGGCGTGGGTGATCGATGACACCGGGTTCCCCAAGTACGGCTCGTCGTCGCCCGGAGTGGCGCGTCAGTATTCGGGCACGCTGGGCAAGGTCGCCAACTGCCAGATCGGCGTGAGCGTGCACGCGGTCACCGATCATGCCTCGGCCGCGCTGGACTGGCGGCTGTTCATCCCCGACAGCTGGGACGATACGTGCACCGATGACCCGGCCGTGGCCGCACAGATCACGCGGCGGCGCGTTCGGTGCGGTGTTCCTGGTGGCGAACGGAATCGGCCCAAGTGGCAGCTGGCGATCGAGATGCTGGACGAACTGCGCGGCTGGGGCCTGAGTGTGCCGGTGATCTGCGCGGACGCCGGCTACGGCGACAACGCCCACTTCCGGGCCGCCCTCACGGATCGGGGTCTGGACTACATCGTGCAGGTCAAGGGCGCCTGCACCGCCCATGCCGCCGACGCCGTCCCCGAACTGCCCGCCTACGGCGGTCGTGGCCCGCGCGGCCTGCCGCGCTACCGAAGCAAACCCGTTTCCCTGCGCGAACACGTGCTGGCGGCCGGCCGTCATACCGCCCGCCGCCTGTCCTGGCGCGACGGATCCAAAGGGGAACTGGCCGGGGATTTCATCGCGCTGCGGGTCCGTCCCGCCGGTCGCAAACCCCGCGTCGATGATGACGGCACCCTGCCGCAGGCATGGCTAATCGCCCAATGGCCACCCGATGAAGACGAGCCGGTCAAGTACTGGTTGTCGAACCTGCCCGCCGAGGCGTCCCTGGCCGACCTGGTCCGGCTCGGCAAGATCCGCTGGCGCATCGAACACGACTACCGCGAGCACAAGACCGGTCTGGGCCTGGACCACTACGAAGGACGCTCCTGGACCGGCTGGAACCGACACGTCACACTCGTGTCCGCCGCCCATCTGTTCCTCACGATCCTGCGCCTGACCAGCCCAAAAGCAGCTGGGGCGGCCTGAGTCTCTACAAGATCCTCCGCGAGCTGCAAGCACTGCTCGCCACCTGGACAGGCCACTGCCCCACCTGCCGACAACCCCTCGCATTAGCGAGTTAACAAAGCACTACTAGTCGGGTCGACGTCGAACATGAAGGTCAGATATGGGTTCCTCCAGCTGGGCCGAGCAGTGGATGGTGTCGCTGAGGACCACGGCGCGCTCACGCATTGGTGACCGGGAGTGTGTCCCGGTGCATGGACGATCTCGACGCTCGGTGCGATTATCTGCCCATCCGCGGACACCTCGAACCGCGACGTGAAGGGCAGCTGCTGCGCCGGGGCGAACGACTCGTCCGCGTCGGCGAGAGTGGTCCACCTCGCCCGGCCCGGCGAGGTGGCGAGCGTTCCCGAAGGTCAGCGCGTCACAGGTGACGGTCCAGGTGGTGTGGTCGGCGTGCATGTACGTGCACACGGCGGCGTCGATCTCTCCCGGCCTGGCGTCTGCCTTGCCGAGGCTCGTCGGCAGATTTCCGGTCACAAAGCCCTCAATCTTGAGTTGGGTGTCGCCGAAGCCAAGGCCGACGAGGACCTTCTTGTCACCGGACTCGATGAGGAAACCGCCGAGGCTGCACACCCAGCGACCGTTGCTGGTCTGGACGGCATGGCGTGCCCAGCAACGCAAGGCACCGTCAGGATATGGGCATCGCTACCACGAAAATCGCGGCCACGCTCGATCGCAGCAGAACCAGACGCTGGCGATGAGGCCGGATGCCACACAATCGCAGTCGCCACCATGCAAGGCATCCAGCTGTGGAACCCCGGCACCGCCGGTGCCACCGCCTACCACGCGACCGCTCCGCACCAGCGAACGTCGGCGCCAACGGCCAGTCTCGGCCACGCTGGCCGGCACCGAGAACGTCGACTGCGGTCCCGTCCTCGGCTCGCCGGACAGCGTGATCGCCTATGTCATCAGCGGCACGATCAACTGCCACGAAGCCGTTCGGGTATTCAACACCCTGATCTCGATGCCCGACGGTCAGATCCCCGGCGAGCCGGTCACCTTCAACGGATGGACGTGCACCTTTGCACCACCGGGCTCCAATGACCGAGCCAGGAAGGCGACTATCGACGACGGCCGGAAGGGCGAGTCAGGATTGCAACTCGCTAGCCTTCGGTTCAAACGCGAACCCGCGCAAACCATGGCATCGCCGACGGACAGGTGGAAGAGCCGGGCTTCGGTCCAGACGCCGTGAGGTCCTCGCGGATATCCGCGGCTCCGCGCCCGGGTGTAACCGAAGGCCGTGTCAACCGTTCAAGCCGGCCTCCGAGGACTCGGGGCGCGTAGATGACCAAGGGGGCTGCACGGAAAGCGCCCATGCGGGTTGCGTCCATGGATGTGATGTAGGAGTTTCCGCTGATCAAAGGCGTACCGTCCCGAGCTGAGACCGCCGGGAAAGGAAGAGGCCGCACCAGCCGCTGATGCCGATGGCCTCCTGGGCACGGCGGTCCGTGTGCGCCTCATGCGTTCGGCGCATCGCACCGCCCGTCATCGGCATTGGCCTTGGCGTGACGCACCGGTTGAGACTGATTCTCATGACCTTCACCCCTGGGCCGCTCGACGGTCTCGTCGTCGTTGCCCTCGAACAGGCGGTCGCCGCCCCATTCGCCAGTCGTCAGCTCGCCGACCTGGGGGCACGCGTCATAAAGATCGAGAGGCCGGATAGCGGGGATTTCGCTCGTGGATACGACACCACCGTCAACGGCCTGGCCAGCCATTTCGTGTGGCTCAACACCGGCAAGGAGAGCGTCACGGCTGATCTCAAGACGGCGGACGGGCGGGCGCTTCTCGATCGGCTCCTGGAACAGGCCGATGTGTTCATCCAGAATCTGTCTCCCCGGGCGGCTCGGGCCCTGGGCGTTTCGGCCCGCCAGCTCACCGCACGTCATCCGCAGCTGGTGGCCTGCGATGTCTCCGGCTATGGCAATGGCGGCCCCTACGAGGAGCGCAAGGCTTACGACCTGCTGATCCAGTCGGAGACCGGCTTGGTCGCCATCACGGGAACGTCGGCCACGCCGTCGAAGGTCGGTGTCTCGATCGCTGACATCGCGGCGGGCATGTACGCGTACTCGGGGATCTTGAGCGCGCTGCACCAGCGCCATCGGACGGGGCGTGGCGCCGCTCTCGAAGTGTCCATGCTCGAAGCGCTGGGTGAATGGATGGGCTACGCCTACCTCTACAGCAGATACGGCGGAACGCAGCCCTCCCGGGCCGGTGCGAGCCACGCCACGATCGCGCCTTACGGCCCGGTGGCCACGCGGGGCGGGCAGGCCGTGGTGTTCGGCGTGCAGAACGAACGTGAGTGGGCTGTGTTCTGCCGGGATGTGCTTCAGCGCCCCGACCTGGCCGAGGACCCGCGGTTCGGCGGCAACGGCCACCGGGTCGAGCACCGGGAAGAACTCGACCAGGTCATCGCGGAGATCTTCGCCGACCTGGATCTGCCCGAGGCGGTCGACCGGCTTGCGGGCGCCGAAATCGCCTACGCCCAGCAGCGGTCGCTGTCGCAGTTCGTGGCCCACCCGCAACTCTTGGCGCGGGACCGGTGGCGCGTAGCGCAAACACCGGTTGGCCCCGTCGAGGTGCTGAAACCGGCAGTGACCGCTGACTGGCCGACCCCGTCAGGAGCGGTCCCGGGGCTCGGCGAGCACACCGATGACGTGCTGGCCTGGCTCGACGCGGTCGAAACGGCCGGATCCGAGCAGCCCGCTGGATTCGACAACAACGCAGAGGAAGGCGTCACGGCATGACATCGACACGGAACGGCGGTACCGCAGGTGGCGGCGACGAGGTCGCGACCTTCCGGCTCCTCATCGGAGGAAAGCCGGCCGACGCGCTGTCGGGGAGATCGTTCGACTCGCTGAACCCCTACACCGGCCAGGTGTGGGCGAGGGCGGCGGACGGCGGCCCCGAAGACGTCGACGTGGCCGTCGAGGCTGCCCGCGCGGCGTTCGAAGGCGAGTGGGGGGCGCTGTCCGGATTCGAACGGTCCGCGCTGATGCGGCGCCTGGGTGATCTCATCGCGGATCGTGCCGAGGAACTGGCGACCCTCGAGGTCAACGACTCCGGGAAGCTGAACCGCGAGATGGTCGGCCAAATGAGGGCGATGAGTGGTTGGTACCACTACTACGCCGGACTCGCCGACAAGATCGAAGGCCGGTCGATCCCGACCCCGAACCCGGACTACCTCGTCTACACCACGCGCGTCCCGGTCGGTGTCGTTGCGGCGATCACGCCGTGGAATTCGCCGCTCCTCCTGCTGACGTGGAAGCTTGCCCCTGCGCTGGCCGCCGGATGCACCATGGTCGTCAAGCCGTCGGAGCACTCGCCCATCTCTACGGTCGTCTTCGCGTCGCTGCTCACGGAGGCTGGGTTCCCCGACGGTGTCCTCAACGTCGTCACCAGTTCCCGGGGCGAGGTCGGAGCCGCTCTGGCCGGCCATCCCGGGATCGACGCGGTCGCGTTCACCGGAGCCACCTCCACTGGCCGCGCCGTCGCGGGTGCCGCCGCCCAGAACCTGAACCGCGCCGTGCTGGAGCTTGGCGGCAAGTCCCCGCAGCTCGTATTCGAGGACGCCGATCTGCGCGCCGCCGCCAGCGGGGTCGTATCCGGAGTGTTCGCCGCCACAGGCCAAACGTGCATGGCCGGATCCCGGCTGATCGTGCACGAGAGCGTCCATGACGAACTCGTCCGCCTTGTCAGCGAACGGGCGTCCACACTCCGGCTCGGTGACCCACAGGACCCGGTGACCGAGATGGGTCCCGTCGCCAATAAGCCCCAGTACGACAAGGTTCTCGGCTATCTGCGCACCGCGGTCGAAGAAGGCGCCCGCGTCGCATGCGGCGGTGGACCCGACGACGAACTCGGCGGCTACTTCGTCCGGCCCACCGTCCTGACCGGAGTCGACCCCGGTTCAGCCGTCGTTCGCGAGGAGATCTTCGGGCCGGTGCTCAGCGTCTACACCTTCTCCGACGAAGCCGAGGCGATCCGGCTTGCCAATGACACGCCGTTCGGGTTGGCGGGCGGGGTGTGGACCAAGGACGTCCACCGGGCGCACCGCGTCGCAGGTCGGATTCGGGCAGGGAACGTCTGGATCAACGACTACCGCGTCGTGTCGCCCAGTGTGCCCTTCGGCGGGTTCGGGGACAGCGGCATCGGCCGGGAGAACGGTATCGGCGCCATCGACGAATACCTCGAAACCCGCTCTGTCTGGGTTCGGCTCAGCGGCCAGACGCGCGACCCCTTCGTGATGGGATGATGATGAACGAACGTCTCGTGCCCGGACCGGCCGTCGGGCTGGCCGCGCTGCTAGATCTTCCTACCGGCGCCATCGACCAGGGCTGGGAGCTTCCTCTCCTGTGGCACTGGGCGTACTTCGTGGAGCGACCGCCCCAGTCGGACCTCGGTCCTGAGGGCCACGACAGGAACGGCATCCCCCAGCCGCCCCGTGAAGGGCTCCGTCGCATGTACGCCGGCGGACGGGTCGAGTCCCACCGCCCTCTCGTCCTGGGCGAGGAGGCCGACGCCACTGTTGAGATGGTCGACGTACGTGAACGGCGCGGCCGGTCCGGCTGGATGACCATCGTCACCACCCGCCGTACGATCCGGCAGCGGCGGGAGATCGCGCTCACCGATGAGGTCGACATCATCTACCGTGAGGCCACCCGCCTGAGCGCGGTGGATGCCACGACCGCCGCGCCCGCGCCCGGCAAGGTCGTCGGGACCGAGATCGCGGTCGACCAGGCATATCTATTCCGGTTCTCGGCGCTGACCTACAACGCCCATCGGATCCATTACGACGTCGACTACTGCCGGGAAGTGGAGGACTACCCCGGTCTGGTCGTCCACGGCCCGTTGCAGGCCCTCCTTATGAGTGAGGAGGCGTGCCGTCACGGGGCCGGCGGGGCCGGGACACGGTTCGAATACCGGCTCATGTCCCCGCTGATCCTCGGCCAGGGCCTGGTGGTCGACACGGCCGAGCAGGACGGTGTGGTGACCACACGCGTCCGGGATCGGCGCGGCCGGGTGACGGCGACGGGACGGCTCACCCGTTCGGGTGCCTCTCGGGATGCAACGTCCGGCGCTATCGGCGCTGCTTACGTCCGGTGACGGCATCACCGGAGGAGATGAACTTGTCGTCGACCTGGCTGTTCGTTCCGGGCGACCGGCCCGAGCGGTTCGCCAAGGCCACCGCGTCGGGAGCCGATCAGATCATCATCGACCTTGAAGACGGCGTCACGCCGGACGCCAAGGCCAGTGCGCGGCGAGCTGCGGCGGAGTGGCTCGCCGCCGGGCATGCCGCATGGATCCGGCTGAACGCGCCGGGAACGCCCTGGCATGACGAGGACGTCTCCGAAATGAGAGGTCTCACAGCCCTTCGGGGCATGGTGCTCCCGAAATCGGAGCGTCCATCGGACCTGGCGCTGCTGGCCTCCCGGCTCCCGCCGGGGACCGGCCTCATGGCGCTCATCGAATCGGCACGCGGCATCGTGAACGCGACGGCCATCGCGGACTGCGGACCTGTCACCCGCCTCGCGTTCGGAGCCGTCGACTACTCCCTCGACATCGACGCCGACGACACCGGCGACGCGCTCCTGTTCGCCCGCAGCACTCTCGTCGTCGCCTCACGCGCCGCCGGCAAACCACCACCGGTCGACTCGGTGACCACGGACCTGACCCCGCACGCGGCCGCGTCGGACGCCCGGCGCGCACGCGCCCTGGGCTTCGGCGGGAAGTTCCTGATCCACCCCGCCCAGGTCGCCCCCGCGGCCGAAGCGTTCCGGCCAACGGATGACCAGCTGGAATGGGCTTACAGCGTCTTGGACGCCGCGAGCCAGGCAGCCAACGGCGCGACGAGCAGCGGCGGCCACATGATCGACCGGCCGGTCGTCGAACGCGCCCGGCGGATCATCACCGCGCAAGCCCGCCTCTGGCGCCCTCATGCGTCTGGCGCATGAACCGCCCGCGAACACGCACTTCTCATGACGGACGTCACCCTCAATACTGAATAAACTCATCGAAAGCCCGTTTGGATACCCTTCTCAGCAATGAAGGAATCCTCTCAATATTCAGGAGGCAGCTAAATGCCAGCCACTCCCGCATCTTCACAATCAATCGTCGTCGGAGATGTGCGAATAACCTATCTGCCAGACGGTGTCGCTCACTTCTCCTATGGAGTCTTCCCGGGATCGTCGGACGAATGCTGGACACGCCACGCCGCCCAGACCAGCAACGGCCGTTGGGTGTGCAGCATCGGCGGTTTCCTTATCGAGTCCGGTGACAAGAAGATCCTCGTCGACCTCGGCTTCGGCGACACAGAACTGGAAGTGGAAGGCTTCGTGACCGCGAAGAGCGGCAGCCTCCTCACCAGCCTCGCGAAGGCTGGCACCACCCCCGGCGAGATCGACACCGTCGTCTACACGCACATGCACGCCGACCACACGGGCTGGACGATCAGCGGCGACGCCCTGACCTTCGCGAACGCCCGCCACTTGGCCGGGCCGGGAGAGGTCGCCCACTGGCTCGACCACGCTGGCGAGGCGTTCGCCCCGGCGCAGCAGTTGCCGTTCGCGTCGCGATTCGAGGAGACCACCGAAGGCGAGGACCTCGCGCCCGGCGTTCAGATCGTCCATGCTCCCGGCCACACTCCCGGCCATCAAGTCGTCGTGGTCTCCTCCGGCGAAGAACGCGCCATCGTCCTGGGCGACACCATCCACTGCTCCGCCCAGTTGGAAGAACTCGACCTGACCTTCATGTTCGATGTCGATCCCGACCGCGCGCGCCTGTGGCGTGAGGACACGCTGGCCAAACTGGAGGACACCGGCACGACCGTCGGGGCCTGCCACTTCAGCGGCTCCGCGTTCGGCCGCGTCATGACCGGCCAAGGCCGCCGGTACTGGTCTCCGCTGGGCGGGTGACCCACGAATCACCGTCGCACCGCACTACCGATGCCGTTGTCGCTGGTCGTTTCCTCTTCCGTTGAAAGGCGGATGAACTCGAACAGTTCAGCGTGTCGGCAGTGCGGTGCATTCTGTAATTTTTCCGGACGTCAGCCGAGATCAGCATATCCGACCGATGGCTGCGACACGAATATTGTCAAATACCGAGAAAAGCATTGAGTCACGTAGGTATCGACGAGTTGCGCGTGCTCCTCGTCGTCACAGAATTGCAGAATATCTCACGGTCCGCGGCGACGCTCAACATCTCGCAACCAACGCTATCGCGGACCATCAGGCGGATCGAACAGGCCTACGGCGTGGAGCTCCTTGACCGGCCCAACCGCCGCCTCCGGCTCAACCAATACGGCCAGGTCCTGGCCTCGCGCATCGAAGCCGCGCTCCGGGAACTGGCGCAGGCCGAGGACGGCATCGCCCTTAGACGTCGTCTCATTTGGTGAGGCGGTGGTGGCAGATGAGGGCGGCGGCGATGACGGCGAAGGTCAGGGACTGTTCGGGTTTGCGTTCGTAGCAGGAACTGACCGAGATGACGGCACAGGAGTGGGAGCACGTGCTGCGGATCAATCTGACCCGCACGTTCTTCTGCATCAAGCACGACATCCCCGAGCTGCGCCGGGCAGGGGGCGGGGCGATCTCCAACATCGCCTCCGGCGGCGGCCTGCAACGCCATCCCGTTGTCTCCTGCGTACGTGGCCGGCAAGCACGGCGTCATTGGGCTGACGAAGGCCGCCGCCGTCGACTACGCCCCTGACGGCATCCGTGTCAATGCCCTCGCTCCCGGGATGACCCGAACCGCGAAACTGGACCAGGTCACCGAGGGCACCGACATGATCGCCCAGCACGAGGCGCTCACGCCGCTCGGCCGTCTCGCCACCCCGGACGAGATCGCCGATGCTGCAATCTGGCTGTGCTCAGACGAGTCCTCCTATGTCACCGGCACCACGCTGTCGGTCGACGGCGGACGCCGCGCCTGACCGCAGGAACAGGAACAGGAAAATCGGACATGCAGCGGATCATCGCCGTCGAAGAGCACATCGCCACGGATGCCTTCCTGGATACCGCTCACCGCCTCAACGTCGTCCCCGGCGACGGCACCGAGATCGGACTCATGCGCATCGTCGAGCGACCGGGCCCGGTCCGGACAGCCCTGACGGACATCGACGCGAGGATCGCGGCGATGGACGCCGCCGGACAGGCGTTGGCGATCCTCGCCATCAACCCGCCGGGCGTCCAGCCCTACCCCGCCGCCGACGCCGTCCCGCTCGCCCGGGCCGTCAACGATTCCCTCTCCGACCTGGTACGAGCGCGTCCGGACCGTTTCGGCGCGCTCGGCACGGTCGCACCACAGGACCCGAACGCCGCCGCGACCGAGCTCGAACGGAACATGGGCCGCTCGGACTGCACGGCGTCGTGATCAACTCCCACACCGACGGCCACTACCTCGACGAGCCTCAGTTCGCCCCGCTCCTCGAAGCCACCGAAGCCAACCGGGCGCCGATCTACCTGCACCCGCGTCTCCCGAGCATGCTCGCCCCCTACAACGCATACGGCATGCAAGCCGCGATCTGGGGATACCAGGCCGAGGCCGGCCTGCATGCCATGCGGCTCATCCTCGGCGGTACCGTCGACCGTCACCCGGACCTCACCATCGAGCTCGGTCACCTCGGCGAGGGCATCCCGTACCGGCTGCGACGCATCGACAACCGCCACGCCTACGCCAGCCGCGTGCTCGGCGCCACCGACGGCATACCCCGGCTGCAGCTCACTCCCAGCGAATACTTCCGACGCGACTTCATCCTCACCACCAGCGGCATCGACGACCCCGCCGTGCTCGACCTCGCCCTCACCACCGTCGGCGCGGACCGCATCATGTTCGCCATCGACGCCCCCTACGAAGACACCGACGACGCGATCGCGTTCCTCCACGACGCGCCCCTTACGGACGCCCAACGGGCAGGCATCAGCCACGCAACCGCCGAATGCATCTTCAACCTCCGCTGACCCGACGACCACAGGATTCCCGAGGCGACCGCGACCTGCGCAGCCGATAGAGGCGTGGACGTCGTGTGGCCCCTGTCGGCAAACGATCGAATGACGACAGGCGCAGCGGGCATCCAATGAACCCGGACATTCCGGGGCGCCGGGGCGGCGCCGATCCAATCAGATCCGACGGTGATTGCTGACAGGGTTTGACGACAGATAGGGTCCGTTCCTCCGCATGGAAGGAGCCCCGGATGGCGAACCTGGTCTACAAGCGGGTCTCGAGGCCATGGCCAACTGGATCGGCAGCACCCTGCGGCTGATGCTCACCGACGACCGATTCTCACTCACCCTGTCAGGCGGTCGCCACAGCGCCGCTCAGGCACTCAACGAAGTGCTCTGGGAAGATAGATACCTCCGGGCAGAACAGCCTGGGCAGGTGGGCGACCGAGGACACCCGTCTAGGCCGTGTTTCGAGGTCCGCCGTGTGATGTGTCGTGATCGTTAAGCAAAGAGGTCTCCGGTAGAGGCTTCATCGGCCAAGAAGAACCTCATATCCGGAGACCTCGTGGCCGCCGCCAGATCCTCGGGAGGCAGCCGTTCGCCAGCGCCCGTCAAACACCTTTTGTCCCTGATCACACTCCAGGTGAATCTAATGGGGTTTGAAGGGGCCGACCAGGCGACAGTCTGAGGTGAATCCGGGACCTCGATCTCTTTACCAAGACCGACGAGCCTGGCCGGCCCCTTGCAAGACGGCTCCGGTTCTCCATGACCTACCGCTCCTTGAGCCCTGGGGCCTGGAGCGCGTGAATGCCCGGCCGGGATCGGGTGGCCGCTGATGTTCATCCGGTTGGATCTTGCCCGTGGTTCGAGCCCGTCCGCACGGAGACTCCCTCGACGATTCGGAGCCTTCGAGCTCTTGGCAAAGACAGGGAACCGTGCCGGTCGCTGGGATCACGGACGGCTCATCGGATGTCAGGCCAGCGAGCCTTTCCATTAGGGCGCCGTGTGGTTCCACCAGGGCTGTGACCAGCACGAACAATAACCTCCTCGGGAGCACCAGTTTGAAGATCACCTGTGGCATCGGCTGGAGCGAAAAGCACCACGACATCGCGCTCGTCGACGAGGCCGGCGCCCTGGTCGCCAAACGCCGCATCACCGAGAGCGTCGAGGGCTTCAACGAGCTGCTGACGATGCTGGCCGAGGCCGGCGACACCGCCGAGGACCCGATCCCGATCGCGATCGAGACGCCCCGCGGCCTCCTGGTCGCCGCGCTACGCGCCACCAGCCGCAAGATCTACCCGATCAACCCGATGGCCGTCGCACGCTACCGCGAACGCTACTCACCCTCGGGAAAGAAGTCCGACCACACCGATGCCCTGGTGCTGGCCAACATTCTGCGCACCGACGCGCACGTCCATCGGCTGCTGCCCGACGACACCGAGCTGATGCGCTCCATCGCCGTGCTGGCCCGTGCCAGCCAGGACGCCACCTGGCGGCGCACCCGCGCCTCCAACGAGCTGCGATCCCTGCTGCGTGAGTATCACCCCGCCATGCTCGAGGCCGCCGCCATCCGCAGCGGCAACCTCACCACGCCGATCGCCCGCGCGCTCCTGCAGCTCGCACCCACCCCGGCAACGGCCACCAAGCTCTCCAAGACCCGGATCATCACTGCCCTGCGCCGCGCCGGCCGGATCCGTGACGTTGAAAGGCTCGCCGCCGAACTCCAACAGATCCTGCGTCGCCCGCAACTGCGCCAAGACCCACTGGTCGAACAGGCCATGGGCGTCCAGGCGCTGCGCCTGCTGGCCACGCTGAACGCCGAGTGCGACAGCGTCGACCAACTCGCCGACGCCACTCAAGAAGCCTTCCAGCAGCACCCCGACCACGATGTCATCACCAGCTTCCCAGGCCTTGGCGAACAGACCGGCGCCCGGCTCCTCGCCGAGATCGGCGATGACCGCGACCGCTTCGCCGACGCGCGAGCCCTCAAAGCCTTCGCCGGCTCGGCCCCAGTCACCCGGGCATCCGGCCGGAGCCAGGTCATCACCTATCGCCGGGTGAAGAACGACCGGCTCGCCTCCGTCGGCTTCTCCTGGGCGTTCTCAGCCCTGATCGTCTCGCCCGGAGTTCGCATCCACTACGATCGCTGCCGCGCCAAGGGCGAACGACACACCGCTGCCCTCCGCCACCTGTTCAATCGCTTCCTCGGCTGCCTCTACCACTGCATCCAACAAGGCCTCACCTACGACGAAGCCACCGCATTCCCCAGCCCCGCCCAAACCGCCGCTTGACTCTTACGACCATCGGATGTCTTGGTGGTCAGCCCGCCTCGCGAACGACCCAGCCCGTGATCGACAGGATCCGACGAGACGACCGATCGAACAGGCGGACGCCGAGTTCGCGTTCCAGTCGAGCAGCGGAGGACATCAGATCTTCGCATCTTAACCATTTAGGAAGAATATTTTCAGTTGTTTGGGAATGCTGGATCCGCTGACAGGATCAGTTCTTACGCCCCACGCCGGCATACATCCACCGCGTGTCACTTGGGTGGGCGACGGCGGGGCGCCACTGCGGTACCCAAACGACGCCAGGATCGAGGAGGTCAAAGCCCGCGAACAGTGCCTCGACATCCGTCCTGCTACGGCTCCGAATCTGGCTGGTCGCATTCGCCCACGTCCGTGCGGCCTGCCCTTGAATTTCCGGGTGTCCTTCCCCGGTGCCGTGCGACAAAATCAACAGACTATCCTGAGGGACGGCTTCACGGAAGGCACCGATGGTGTTCTGCGCCTCCTCGTCGGTGACGAAATTTAGCACGGCCAGCATTAGTACGGCCACCGGCTCGTTAAAATCGATCAGGGCGCGCGTCGACGGGTGGTTGAGGATAACCGTGGGTTCGCGCAGGTCTGCTTGTATGACATCGATCGTCCTCGACGACCGGAGCAGCGCTCTCGCATGTACGAGCACGACAGGGTCGTTGTCGACGTATATAACGCGAGCGCCTGGATCGAGCGACTGTGCCACCTCATGGACGTTCCCTTGAGTGGGCAGTCCGGTGCCCAAATCAATGAATTGTCGGATCCCAGAGGCAATTGCAAATTGCACGGCCCGGGCCAAAAATGCGCGGTTATCGCGCGCCGCACGCGGGATGTCGGGCCCAACCTTAAGCGCAACACTTGCGGCGGCACGGTCGACGGCGAAGTTGTCCTTTCCTCCGAGGAAGACGTCGTAGATCCGGGCGGGGCTCGGTTTCGTGAAGTCGACCCCTTGCGACGCCCTCTCGCCGACCGGCCCATGCCAAGCCGCTCCTGAGTCCTGGTTGTTCGTCACTACCGCTACTTCCGTTTCGATCAAAGAAGTCGTATTCACGCTATCCCTTTCTCCAGGCAATCCGCTGCTACCTCTTGCCAATCCCTCGAAGATCGACAGAAGCGGCTTGTTCTCGACCGGACTTATTGATCCAGCCAGCGATGCGTATCGACATGCGCACGATCGCCGCCCCGGCCGGGTGCCGAGCACTGGGCGGGTCACCTCGACTGACGGGGCCGCACACCGGATTGCCCGACGCTGCGGAGGGCATCTGGTCCACACGGTGCGCGGGCGTCCGGCGATCACCCTGCCGATGTTTCGTGCTTACCGCCCTGCCAGCCACGTGGCGCCAGCGTCGCTGACCCGGTGCGCGATGGAGGGTCCCCAAGGCCGTCAGACGGGGACCAGGTCAGACGGGGCGGCGTCCGACGGCGGTCAGGTAGGTGCGCAGGATCAGGCCGCCGGCCCGTTCGCGCCGTGAGGGGTCCGGGGCGGCGTGGTAGGCGGGCGCGAATGTCGTGCGTGCGAATTCTTCCAATGTGGTCGCTGTGGTGTTGCGTGGCGAGCGGGGCTCGGCGTGCAGCCGGCCGGTGCTGATGGCGTGGTTGGTCTCCAGCGCGAGTTGCGCGGCGTTGGACGACAGCCCGCCGGCGCTGGTCATCCCCTTGCGCTGTACGGCGTCCGGGAGGGGCGCGTAGCGCAGGTCCGGTCGGCCGATCGCGGCGCCGAGGATTCGGGTCACCTCGATCATCGTGTAGTCGCGTGGGCCGTTAAGGTAACGGACGATTCGGCCGTGAAAGTTCGGTGCCCGCAGATAATCAGCGGCGACGGAGGCGATGTCCGACGTGGCGACCGTCGGAAAGGCGACGTCGGGATCGATCGCCAGTCCGTTGATCCCGGCCGTCTTGATCAGACCGATGTTCCACAGGAAGTTCTCCATGAACCACACAGGGCGCAGGTAGACGGCGTTGAGTCCCACAATCTCGTCGAGCTGTTGCTCGAACCAGCGGCACGCGGCGATGCCGCCCGCCGCGTCGGGATCCTCGGCACCCCAGCTGCTGAGCAGCACCAGGTGACGGATCCCGGAGTCGCGGATCGCGCCGACCATTGCTTGGACGTTGCGTCGCTGCTCGGCGTTGATATCCGGCCGGGTCAGGTCGGCCGGCGTCAACACGAACGCCGCGTCGGCGCCGCGCATCACGTCGGTGAGGAAAACAGGGTCCTGGAACATGCCGACCCGGGCATCGGCGCCTTCCTCCACCAGGTGACCGAGCCGGTCGGCGTCCCGGGCGACGGCCCGCACGGCGTGCCCGGCCGACAGCAACTCCCGCGCGACCCGGCCTCCCACGTGCCCGCTCGCGCCGGTGACGACAACGACGCTGCCCATGCTGCGCCCACCTTCGGATCACTTGCCAATTACTTGCATGACGCTAGCGCAAGCTGCTCCTATCATGCAAGTGTGACGAGACCGCCCGCAGCCACCGAGGAAAGGGTTGACCGTGCTTGGTAAGACCTACGAGGGGCAGAACTGCTCCGCCGCGCGTGCCCTCGAGGTGGTCGGCGAACGCTGGAGCCTGCTGATCATGAGGGACGCGATCTTCCGTGGCACCACCAGGTTCACCGAGTTCCAGCGCATCCTCGGCATCGCGCCGAACATTTTGGCCAACCGGCTGGACGGCTTCGTCGCCGCCGGCCTCATGACCATCGAGGGCCGGGACTACCGGCTCACCACCAAGGGGCTGGACCTGCAGTCAGTGATCGTCGCCCTGACCGAGTGGGGCGACCGGTGGGCAGCGCCGTCGGGTCCGCCGATCCTCTACCGACACGATGGTTGCGGTGGCCACGTCTGCCAGAAACTGTACTGTGCCGACTGCGGCACCGCTCCGAACGCAGCAGAAGTCACCGCCACACCAGGTCCCGGCACCGGACCGTGAAAACTTCGGCGACCGGGCGTCGGCCATGTCGACAGTCCCGACTCGCCGTCACGACACTCGGCGACTACGGTGCACTGAGCAGGATTTTTCCGCTGATCTCCCGTCGTTCCAATGCTACGTGCGCGGAGGCCGCTTCGGACAGCGGGAAGACGGCACCGACTTCAGGCTGGATTTCTCGGCGGCGGGCCAGGTCGAACAGCCGACTCAGGCTGTCCCGATACCAGTAGGGATCTGAGTTGATCTCCTTGGGCAATGAGCAGATCGCGGTTCGCCTGCCAGGGGCCAGGGCCAGCACTCTGTTATGCAGGGCGCCACGCACCGTGTCGGCCAAAACGCGTCCAGGCCGACCGGCGAACGCGTAGCTGACCAGCACTCCGCCAGGCGCGAGAAGACGGTGGTTGGTGTGCATGCTTGAGCCACCGATGTGGTCGAACACCGCGTGCACGCCGTCGGGATGACGTCTGCGGATCGTCGGCTCCAGACGGTCCGAGCGATAGTCGACGGGAAGCAGGTCATAGCGTTCAAGCCGCGTGATACTTCGCTGCGACGCGGTCCCGTACATGGTCAGACCCTGGCGGGCGCCAAGTTGGCAAAGCGCGTCGCCGACGCCTCCGGTCGCTCCGTGGATCAGCACGACGTCCTTCGGGTTCACTCGGGCATGCCGTTCGAGCAGGCTGACCGCTGTCAGCCAGTCCAGTGTGATGGCGGCGGCGATTCGGACGTCGAGTTCTGCCGGTACGGGGACCAATGCGGAGATCGGGAGGGTGCGGTATTCGGTATAGGCGCCCATTCTGGGCAGGCAAGCGGCGACTCGGGCGCCCGGAGCGAGCCATGATGGTACCGGACGTCCCGGTTCGATTCGATAATCGACGATTTCGCCGACGAGTTCATATCCGGGGGTGAATGGTCGCCGACGCTGGAGCAAGTACTCACCACGCCGGGCCATGACATCGGTGTAGCCCACTCCCGCGGCGGAGACCTTCACTCGGGCGTGGCCCTCTTGCGCCGGCGGTGTCACGGCGTCTGCGAGGCGGAGTCGTTCGGGCCCGCCGAAGCGCTCGACGATGATTTTCTTATGGCGTATCGCAACAGATGTCATGGTGGTATTCCTCGTCATCGTGAATGTACGCGCCGCACCGTTTCGCCTGCCCAGTCGAAGATGACTTCGTGGGCCAGATGAATGGCACCGTTCCGGCAGTGCAGGCCACCGCCATCGACGCTGGTGAACTCCTGGACGGTGACCGACCGCGCGCGCGTCAGCCGCCTCGCGAAATCGTGAGCGAGTCGAGGGTCGAAGAACTGTTCGTCCTCGCCGACGAGAACCAGGACGTCGGCGCCGATGTCCGCCGTCCACGCTCGATCGTCGTACCGGCCCAGCTCGGCGATCAAGTCGGGCAGCGTGGAGGTTCCGAAGGTCCAGTGCGCGTTCTGCAATGCCCATCGCAACTCGGCGTCGCGGCGGGCGCGAAGCCTGATGAGCCCCTGCATCCATCGCGGTGCGCGCTCGATTCGATCGCGCATGAGCCGGGGCATCTTGGAGGCGAACGCCTCCAGCATGCTCGGAAAGTAGTCGAATAATACAATTCCATCATAACGTTTCTCGACCGAGGCCGCTCTGGCCAGCAGGTGGCCGCCGAAGCTCACGCCCACGCCGATGATCGCGCCAGAATCACAGTGTTCTCCGAGGGAATCGATGACCGTCGCGGCGGGTTTCTCCCACGCAGGAGTGAAGGGCATCTCGAACTCCCGCAACAGGTTGCCCTGCCCGGGCCCCTCAAAGATCAGGACATGGAAGCCGCGTTCCAACGCGCCGGCTCCGATCGTGAAGTACAGCTCCTCCGGGGTTGAGTCGAACCCGCCGTGTACCACCAGAACGTCACCGGCGGCCGCGCAGGGCGATCTAAGGAAGATCGTTTCTAGCTGCGCATCGTTATACGGCAACCGCGAGCGGGTAGCGTCCACACCGAGGGCCCGGAGGCCGGCGTTGAACCAACGGCGTGACGCCTGGGTCGTCGACGAGCGCCGCGGATCCCGCGAATCAAGGTAGAACTCGGCGGTACGCACATAATTGCTGGCCCGTAGGAACGCTTTTCCCTTCGACACCGGGTCACTGAGCCGCTCGCCGCGAGCGTGAACACGGGTGGCCAACTGCCACCATTGCACGTACCAGGAATCGAAGTCACCGGGTCTGACGCGCGAGACCGCGGCACTGACCTCGCCGAAGTCCGCGCCGTCGAACGGGCTCGACCACAACGCTCGCATCGCCTCGAAGTGGAACGTCGCCGTGGGAGAGAACGTCAAGGGCCTCAATGCAGCCTCCTCCGCGAAGCCACGTCATGGACTACGTCATGTCATGCATGACATGACGTACATTATCCATGACATGACATGGATACAAGTAATCTGGCCTCATGGACGAGGTGCTGGAGTTCGTGCTCGCGGTGAAGGCCGCTCACCGGGAGATCAACCGACGGTTCAGCGACGCGCTGCGGCCGTTGGGAATCACGGTCGTGCAGGCTGAAGCAGTACTCGTCCTCGCCGCCGGACCACTCTCACTCAAGGAACTCGGCGCACGTGTCGTCGCCGAAACGGGCAATCCAAGCCGCCTAGTCGATCGGCTTGTGGCGCTTGGGCTCGTACGGCGCGGAGCGTCGCCGGACGACGGGCGCCGGGTCCAGGTCGCCCTCACAGATCGAGGACGCCGCATGGAAAGCGACATTCGGCAGGTGCGGCGACCGCTACTCGACTGGGGGCGTCAGGTGATGGACGGGCAGGGCCTCGCCGCCGCCACCGTCATCCTGCAGCGCCTGGTCGACCAGCGTTGACTCCGTCAAGCCCGCCGGTCACCTTAAGGACCGCACCGCCGTATGTCGTTTCGCACGCCGGGGCTTGCCCGCCTGCCAAGCCGAACTCACCTTCGCCGCCATGGTCCTCAACCTCGTCAAGCTCTGCTGCCTGGATTCAGCCCGACGCGCAGCCGCTCTCACCACCTGATCTGGGCCGGTGCCCCAACCGACGACGTATCAGCATCCCGGCCACCGCGGCCACCTCTATGACCGCAAAGCTGCCCATTTGTCCGGATCCGCCACTCGACCGGCCCAGCCGACCCTGGAGTCAGGCCACTCCGAAATAAAGCAACAGCCAACGTGCCCGCGTAGGTGTCCCCTCCCGGTAACCGTTGCGGTCCCAGGCACCGAGCCTTTCGGGGTCACCGACAGACTGCCGTTGACCATCACGCTCATTTACGCATGGCAAGCCCATGGCGGGCCAGCAGATGCTGGCTCTTCGACGAAGGGGCCAGGCGGAGCCGGGATCTTCGTGTGCACCTAGCGCGCCGGGCCGGACCGGCCGACCCACTGCTCAGGGGTACGACATCCACCGGCTCTGAGCGGAGATCTCTCCGGGCAAGGACGCCCTTCGCCACAATCGTCCAGGGTGATTTCCCCGATCAATGATGGTTCGTCACTCTGCGGTGAGCGGCGATGTTGCTGCGTCCTGAGGCGCGGCTGATGAGTGCTGACACGGCGTAGGCCTTGAGTCGCAGGCGTCGGAGAACCTGGTGCGGTCGTCACCGCGTTCGGCCAGGAGGCGGGCGCCGGTCAGGTCGGCCAGGCCAGGGACGCTGGTGATGGTGGCCGCGTCGGGGTGCTGGTGGAAGGCTTCGCGGGCGGCTTCGGCGAGCTGGTCGGCGGCTTGGCAGGCGGCATCCAGTTGCAGCACCAGGGCGTGGACCTGGTGGCCGAAGGCTTCTTCGATCAGCGTAAGCTGCCGGAGTTGTTCTTCGCGGAACAGGGCGTACAGCCGGTCGGCCCAGGCCTCGATATTGCGCTGACGGCCGGCGTAGCGCAGGAGCGACTGGAGCCGGGCCTTGGTGAGCCTGGCGGCCGCAGCGGGAGTGGGGGCGGCCTGGAGCACGGCGCGGGCCTCACGGGAGGTCAGCCCGATATTCTTGACCTGGAAGGCCTTCAGCGCAGCCGGGAAATATTCGCGCAGCAGGGACCGGAGCTGGTCGGCGAGCTGCTGGCGGTTCCAGGTGGCTTCTTGCTGAGCACGGGCCAGGACCGCGATCGCCTGCACCAGCTCGGAGTCATCCGGCAGCGGCCGGTGGTGGGCGGTGTCGACGCGCAGGATATTTGCCAAGGTCAAAGCATCGGCGTGATCGATCTTAGGCCGCGCGACGGCGTGCCGTTCGCGGTAGCGGGCCGCAGCGAGCGGGTTGATCGCGTACACCTTGCGGCCGGTGGCGCGCAGGCAGGCGGCCAGCAGGCTGCGGCTAGTCTCGAGCGCGACCGGGATCAGTGCTTCAGGCTTGTCACCGTAGTCGGCGAACAGCTCGAGCAGCGTCCGCCAGCCGGCCAGATCGTCACTGATGCGGCGGCGGGCTAGGAGGTCACCGTCGGCGTCGACGAGCGCGACGTCGTGGTGCTTGTCGTTCCAGTCGATCCCGCATGTGATCTTCAACGGGTCTCCTTTAACGATGTCGTCGCTGGCGATAGCGGATGGTGGGCCACACCGCAAGCTGATGAGCGTTCGGTGGCTCGATTCCGATCAGCGGTTCGCCGTCCGAGCCTGGCCGCGGGTACTGCTGTTTACCTGGGGGCTCTGCGCCAGGGTGGTAGGGGCGGTGTGCCCTGCGGCTGGCTCAGCCCGCGATCTCGACGAAGTCGGGCCGGTCCACGTCCGCTGCGGGCCCCCTGCCTGGGCATGAGAAGTCGATGTCTTGTGAGCATGAGACATCGACTCGCCGGCGACCGGTGGGCGCGATCAGAGAGGTGCCGGGGGCGCGCGTCCTGGTGCGAGCCCCCGGCAGGACATGACCGCGGTGAGCTTAGACGGTGAGCACGACCTTGCCGTCGACGCGACGATCGCGCAGGGCGGTGAGCGCCTCGTTCAGCTTGGTCCAGTCCTCGACGCGGCCGAGCGTGGGGTGCAGGCGGTCGGCGGCGACCAGCCCGACGAGGGTCCGAAGATCCGCAGCGGGCGGCTCGGGGTAGGCGTACGAGAAGTAGCTGACGATCCGTACGCCTTCGTGCCCGCCGATGAAGTCGTAGATGCTGATCGGTGTCTTCTCACCGCTACTGGAACCGATGAGGGCGATGGTGGCTCCAGGCGCGGTCAACTTTACAGCGGAGGCTAGCGAAGCGCCGCCGACCGATTCGACGACCAGATCATAAGGGCCGGTGGCCTCAGCAGGATCGGGCACGACGTCGTGCGCGCCGAGGGCGAGCAGGTCCCGTTCCTGCCGGGCGACGGCGGTCACGATCGCGCCCGCCGCGGCGGCCAGCTCGACCTGGAATCGGCCCACTCCCCCATTGGCGCCGGTGATCAGGACACGGCGGCCGAGCAGATTACCGCCCAGACGAAGGGTTCGCAGTGCAGTAAGGCCGGCCAAGGGCAGCGCTGCACCCTGTTCCACGCTGACCTCCGGCGGCAGTTCCACGAGCCGATCTGTCGGCACCGCGACGCGTTCCGCCCAGCCCGCCCCTTCCACAAGAGCGGCTACGCGGGCTCCGGGGGTTGGTCCCGTACCGTCGGCGGCCGCCTCGAGCACGACACCCGCGACGTCCTGTCCCGGACGCCAGTTCGACGTGCGTGCCTCCAGCAGGGCCAGCTCACCACGGTTGACCGAGAACGCCCGCACGGCGATGAGTGCTTCGCCCGCCGCGGCGACCGGCTCGTCCGCCGTGCCGATGACCGCTCCGTTCGGGGTATTGATCACTGTCTTCATGCGGGCCAGTCCATCGCGGGAACAAGCCGGGAACCAGATGCGCTTCCCATGTTGACCTATCACCGATCGTTATAGGACCAATGGAGATACGGCAGCTTCGGTACTTTGTCGCGGTCGCCGAGGAGGGCGGTTTCGCCCTTGCCGCCGAACGCCTGCACATCGTCCAGCCGGCGGTGAGCCAACAGATCGCTCGGCTGGAACGCGAACTCGGCGTCCGCCTGTTCGATCGGTCGTCTCGTCGGATCCGTTTGACGGGCGCCGCCGAACGGCTGCTTCCCGAGGCACGGGCTCTGCTTGCGAAGGAGCATCGGATCCGTCAGGTCGCCGACGACATCGCAGCGGGCACCGAAGGGATCCTGCGCCTGGGCACCAGCCAGGGCCTCGGCGACCGGCTGGAGTTCATACTGCGGGACCTGGCCCCCCGATTGACGGTTCGGCTCAGCGCGATACCACTAGCCGAGCGCCTGGCGGCCCTGCGGTCTGGACGGCTAGACGCCGCTTTCGTTCGAGCGCTGGACAGCGCGCCAGGACTGGAGCTGCTGCCAGTGTGGAACGACCCGCTCGTGGTCGCGCTGCCCGCTGAACACCCGCTGGCCGCGAAACCGATCATTGCGCTGGAAGACCTGGCCGAGATTCCGCTCCGGCTGGCCCCCCGTGCGGACAACCCGCCGCTACACGACCTGCTCATGAGGGCCTGCCGGGACGCCGGTTTCGAACCCATGCCTGGAACCCCGTTCACCAACCTTCAAGACACCATGGCCGAGATCGGCACCGGCGTCGCTTCCTGGACCGTTCTCTACCGGGCGGCCGCGCACCTCGTCTCCTATCGACGGGTCGCCGTACGGCCGCTCGCCCGGCCCAGCGTGGTTACCTCACTCGCCGTCATACCGGACCCACCTGGCCCCGCACTGCGTCTTCTCCTAGATGTACTGACCGGGGACATTAGTTGACTCGGAGCTTGCGCAGTCCCCGTTCCGAGCTCTGTTAGGCGCCTGCGGCCTCGCGGCACTTCGCGAGCAGGCGCCGTAGAGTTGCGCGTTCGTCGCTATCGAGTGCGTCGTGCATGCGCTGCTCCACGACCCCTGCTGTGGCGTCGGCTTCTGCGACGAGCTGCGCACCGTCGGCGGTGAGCCGGGTGGGCCGCGAGTTGCGGTTCCAGTCGTCCTGCTCGCGCATGACCAGCCCCTTGGCCTCGAGGGTCTTCAGGGTCGCGGCCGTCTCGTTCTTCGCAGTCTGGAAGGACTCCTCGGTCGCCCAGCGCGTACCAGCGACGCGCACCAGATCCCCGATCATGGTGCCGTCCGGCCCGAAACAAACGTAGTAAGCGATCTCGCCAGGCTCACTGATCGAGCGCCGAGCCAGCAGCCAGTGACCCCAATCCGGACGGCACAATGGACAAATATCGATCGCAGCCCAGTCATAGATCCTCTGCCCGCGAACGCCATCACCGCAGCTCAACCGCTCCCACACCTGAGCCGGAAGCTCAGCGACAAGGCGATCGACGCGGACCTTGGTCATCTGCATCGACACCACCATGGCCCATCCGCAACGTCAAGGACAAGCTGCCCGAGTAGCTGCGCACCTTGGTCGAGCGGCGGATGCGCGAGGCCTACCATGCCGACTCCGCGCCGGAGGCCGAGGCCAAGCTCACGGCGCTGGCCGCCGAGCTCGACAAGAAGCACCCGGGCGCGGCGCCGTCGCTGCGCGAAGGTATGACCGAAACGCTGACCATCCTGCAGATGGACGTCCCGCCGGCCCTGGCCCGCACGCTCCGCTCGACCAGCCCGATCGAGTCGGTGATCGTCATCTGCCGCGACCACTCCGCCAACGTCACCAACTGGCGCGACGGGCGGATGGCCCTGCGCTGGTGCGCCGCCGCCATGAACGAAGCCGCCAAGCAGTTCGGCCGCGTCAACGGCTTCATGCACCTCGGGCGGCTCCGCGCCTCACTCGAACGGCACATCGCCGCGGATACGGCGGGGACTGCTACAGCCGGCCGGTCTGTCGCGTGAGCGTTGGCCCGGCGGCCGCCACGGGCCGCTGCCAGCTGATCAGGCGCTCCCCTGCAGGTCAGCGACAGCCCTTAACGAACGGCCCGTGGCTCCTGGTGTCAACGACACTCGAATTCTGGCTCTGGCACGTGTTTGATGAGGTGGCCGGTGGCGGCTTCAGTCGGTGAGCAGGATGCGCTTGCGGAGCAGGTCGGGTTTGGCGCGTCCGTACATCTGTCGTTTGATCATCTTGATGCGGTTGACGTGCCCTTCGACCTTCCCAGGCCATGGGGCAGGGTCAGGCCGGCGGTGACGGCATCCAGGTCGCGGCGCAGGCCGGTGACGAAGGAGTGTAGATCAGGTAGGTCGTCGGCGCAGGCGGCGGCCATCCACTCCTCCAGGTGCTGTCCGCGGCGCTGGAGCATCATCTGGGCGAAGTCACGGACATGGCCGCGCAGCGCACTCAGCTCGGGGCAGCCGGCCAGGACGGCGTCGAGCCGCTCGGTGTCCTCGGCGTCCAGGTTGGCGGGGTTGCGCATGATCCAGCCGGTGACCTGCCGGACCTTCGGCGGCGCCGGTGCCGGTGTGGGAGGGATGGTGCCGGTCCGGAACGGGCGGACGTGGTCGCGGACGCTGGCGTAGCTGCCGCGATAGCCGCGCTCGCGGAGTTCTTCCCACAGGCGGGCTGCGTCGCTGCACCCTTGGCTCCACCGCTGGCGCAGATAGTCCGCGTGGGCGTCCAGAAGTTTGGCGCGACGGCCGGTGCCGTCGTTGACCAGCAGTTCCTCGGCCGAGGTGGCGCGGGCGAACCGCCGGACGGTGTTGCGGCTCAAGGCAAGCTCGGCCGCGATGTCGTGCAGGCTGAGGCGTTGGGCGAGCAGGGCATGGACGGCTGCGTGACGCTCACGGGTGCGCTCGGCCAGCCGGCCCGTCCGTGCCGCGGGCTCAGGTTCCGGTGATGGCGGCACCGTCACGCTGGGCGTGATGGTGGCGGCGTTCAGGCAGGTGCGGTGCTTGGCGACGACGCGTTCGACGGCCTCGCCGAGGTTCTTCCACAGGTGGAATCGGTCGGCGACCTGGATCGCTTCGGGTGCGCCTCGGGCGGCGCCGTCGGAGTAGCTGCCCGCCCGGTCCCGGCAGATCACCTCGACGCCGGGATGGGTGGCCAGCCAGGCGGCCAACGCGTCGGCGGATCGGTCCGGGAGCACATCGACCGGCCGGCTGGTCGTGATGTCGATCAGCACGGTGCCGTAGACGTGACCGCGGCGCAGGGCGAAGTCATCGACGCCCAGCACCCGTACCGGCCCGCCCGGTGCCGGGTCGGGCATCGCACGGATGAGCCGCAGCAGCGTCATCCGGCTCACCGCGGCGGCCAGCCGCCGGCTAGCCGTGCTCCCGCCCGGCCGCCCAACGCCAGCGCGACCGCGCGCAACGTCTGCCCCAGGCCGATGCTGCGGCGCCCGTAGCGGACGGTCAGGCCGGGCACCTGTTCGCTGAAGATCTTCTTCGGACACGCCGCGTTGTCGCAGAAGAACCGCCGGACGCCCAGCTGGATCAGCAACTCACGGCCCGACACAGCGGTGTCGGACACTCGCCGCTCATACCGGCTATGCACCCGCTGGGCGTGAACACTGCAGGCCGGACAGGCGGCCTGCGGGTCATGGGTACTGGCCTGGATGCGCACCGACCGTCCGGTCTGAAACACCCGGGTGATGCGCAGACGGGCCAGGTGCGGGAACAAGATCGTGAGCAATCCGCTGATCGACACCGACCATGATCACCAACTGCCACTGGCACCGTCGGCAAGATCATCAAATACGTGCCAGAGCCAGAATTCGAGCGTCGTTGACACGATCGAGCACGAAGGATCTATCCGACACCCGACCGACTTGAGGATGCAGTAAGCCGACACCACGAAAAGCCGGGGCTCATCACCGGCTCGGTCGCTGGCTGGCCGCGGCCGCGTCACCGGTATGGCGGCATGCCTACGCGCCGACGGCCAGCGCGTGGGCGGATTCAGCGCGCCTCAGTTCCAGCCGGGACTGTCTGAAAGAAAATCCGGACAGTCCCTTCCAGCCCGCCCCAAGGGGCCGGGAGTGTCGGGACTGTCTGAAAGATCGTGGGCGGGCTGGTGACCCGGCAGGCTGACGCTCCGGCCGGGAAGGATCACTATGACCGACGCTAAAGACAACACTGAGCTTCCCCCCGTTCGCCGGACACCTGACCTGAGGTCACCTATGATCATCAGGAAGGATGTCCCGCATGCCCGCACCACACCCTCCGGAGTTCCGGCGTCGCGCGGTCGAGCTGGCGCGTCAGGGCGACAAACCCCTGCAGCAGCTTGCGAAAGATCTGGGGATCAGCTGGTCGTGCCTGCAAAATTGGATGAGCCAGGCCGACGCCGATGAAAACGGTGGCACCGAGCGGCTGAGCAGCGCGGAGAAGAAGGAACTGGCGGAGCTGCGACGCCGCAACAAGCAGCTTGAGATGGAGAATGACATCCTCAAGCGTGCGGCGGCGTACTTCGCCCGGGAGAACGTACTCCCAAAGTAATCTACTCGCTGGTCCGTGAACTCGCCGCCGACGGTATCCCGGTCGCGGTGACCTGCCGAGTGCTGAATGTTTCGAAGTCGGGATATTACGACTGGCTCGGCCGGCCCGAGTCGCCGCGTCAACTCCGCAACAAAGAACTCACCAAGATGATTCGCGTGATTCATGCCGAATCCCGCGGCAGCTACGGATCGCCGCGCGTCCACGCCGAGCTGAGGATCGGCCTGGGCGAGAAGGTCAACCGCAAGCGGGTCGAACGCCTCATGCGCGAGGCCGGCCTGCAGGGCGTCTACCGGCGCCGAGGCCGCCCGAACCTGGTGAACGCCGCGACCGAGGAGGACCTGGTGCAGCGCCGGTTCGACGTCGATGCTCCAGACCGCCTGTGGCTGACCGACATCACCGAACACCCGACAAACGAAGGAAAACTGTATTGCGCCGCCGTCATGGACGCCTATTCACGGCGCGTCATCGGCTGGTCGATCGACGCCCGGCAGGATACTGACCTGGCCGTGGGCGCGCTCGCGATGGCGGTCGCTCGCCGGAACCCGGCCGAGCATTCAACCATTTTGCATTCGGACCATGGAACGCAATATACGTCCTGGGTCTTCGGGAAACGTCTCCGCGACGCCGGCCTGCTCGGCTCCATGGGCACCGTCGGTGATTGCTATGACAACGCCATGATGGAATCTTTTTGGGGAACGATGCAGCTGGAACTGCTCGACACCCGCACCTGGAAAACACGCGAAGAACTCGCCAACGCGGTCTTCGAATGGATCGAATGCTGGTACAATCCATACAGGCGCCATTCCAGTATCGGAATGCATAGCCCCGTCACGTTCGAAGGGCTCTACCAGCCCTCAGACACCACCGGGTGACCTCACAGCAGGTGTCCGTGCAACGGGGGAAGCTCATGCCGGCTCGAACCTGGTGGATGTGGGCCGGTGTGCAGCGCGTGGCCATCTCAGGTCATCACCTGGGTGGTCAACTTCGAAGCCGGTCGACAGCGCCGGTGAGAAGGCCACGCTGAAAGCCTGCGGCGTAGGCGTGGCGATGCTGTCGGGGCATGAGCTGGGCGCCTCGCTCGTCGATCGATCATGCAGTGAACGTGGGAACCGTCCGCGGTCGCTCTTGTGTTTCGGTCCGCCAGGCCGAGACCGGAGCAGGTCCGTCGCCGACTGACGGCCGTGGGACGGGACGGAGGTCTCGTAGTAGTCCGAGGGCGGGAAAGCCGCCCACATGGCGAAGGAGACCAGTAGATCCGCAGGGAAGGATGCTGGAATGCCGGGAGCGCGTCGGTGAATATCGACGAACTGGAGGCGGCCCTGCTCGGGGCCGAGCGCCAGGTACTGGAGATCCAGACCAAACTGCACCGTTGGGCGACCGACAGTTCCGGTCGCCGGTTCAACGACCTGTTCAACCTGGTGTGTGACCCCGCCTTCCTGTTGGTGGGCTGGGATCGAGTGCGGGGTAACAAGGGAGCACGCACGGCCGGATCCGACGGCCAAACCGTCGTCTCCATCCAGGCTCGTATCGGCGTGGAGGAGTTCTTGGCCGGGCTACGGGCCGCCCTGAAGGGCGGAGTATTTCGCCCGCTGCCGGTCCGCGAGCGGTTGATCCCCAAACCGGGAACGACCAAGCGTCGCCGGTTGGGGATCCCGACCGTGGCCGACCGGGTGGTCCAAGCATCCCTGAAACTGGTGCTGGAGCCGATCTTCGAAGCGGATTTCCAGCCGTGTTCCTACGGCTTTCGCCCGAACCGGCGCGCGCACGACGCGGTGTCGGAGGTTCAATACCTGACCGCCCGCTCCTATGAATGGGTGGTGGAGGCCGACATCGCGGCCTGCTTCGACGAGATCAGTCATCCGGCCCTGATGGACCGGGTTCGCCGACGGATTTCCGACAAGCGGGTGCTCGCACTGATCAAGGCGTTCCTCAAAGCCGGGATCCTCGGGGAGGATGCCGTGCGCAGGGACACCAACACCGGCACCCCACAAGGCGGGATCTTGTCACCGCTACTGGCCAACGTGGCCCTCTCTGTCCTGGACGAGCATTTCGCCGCCCAGGTCGGGGACTACAACAGCAGGAGACGGCGTCGCCACCACGGGCTGGCCAACTACCGGCTGATCCGGTACGCGGACGACTTCGTTGTGGTGGTCTCCGGGACACGGCAGCACGCCGAAGCCGTGCTGGAGGAGATAGCGGGGATTCTCTCCCCGCTGGGGCTACGGCTCGCGGCCGACAAGACCCACGTCGTGCACATCAGCCAGGGACTGGACTTCCTGGGATGGCGTATCCAGCGTCATCGTAAGCGAGGAACCAAAGACCAGCACTACGTCTACACCTACCCGTCGAAGAAGGCGCTGGCCGCCATCACGGCAAAGGTCAAAGACTGGTGCTGGAAGGACGTGAACATGCCGTTTTCCGACCTGGTGCATCGGCTCAATCAGATGCTCCGGGGCTGGACGGCCTACTTTCGGCCTGGTGTCTCCAGCGCCACGTTCGGCTACCTCAGCCACGTGCTCTGGCGGCAGGTCTTCGGCTGGCTACGGCGCAAACACCGCCGCACCACGTGGAGACAGCTACGACGCCAATACTGCCAAGGAGGCTGGTGGCCAACCACCAGTGAGACGACCCTGTTCAACCCGGCGACGGTCAGCACCACCCGATACCGCTACCGAGGAACAGCCATTCCCTCACCCTGGCCACTCACGGCATGACGAACCACTCCCCACCACGGGATCTACGGAGAGCCGGATGCGGTGAAAGCCGCACGTCCGGTTCGGGAGGCGAGCCGAGGAAACGGATCATCCGATACCGCGCCTCGGCTCGACCTCACCAGCAGCAGCCGTGACCAGCGGTACCTTGGTCGCTCGACACGAGCGCACGCGCGTGAGTTCCGCGACATCTTACGAATGTGTGCGCGATACCGTGCCCTGTTGCGGCCGCTCAGCAGGCGCAGGAGATGCCGGAGACGGGAGCGGTCAGCGGGTCGATGGAACGGCGGGTGATCGCGCCGATGCCGGTTTCGACTGCGAAGCCCTCCCGGGCCCAATACTCAAAGCCGCCGAGCATCTCCTTGACCATGTAGCCGAGCCTGGCGAACTCCACAGCGGCTTTTTGAGCGCCGTTGCAGCCCGGGCCCCAGCAGTAGACGACCACGGTCTTGTCCCGGTCGATCAGCTCGGCGGCCTGCTTGGCGATCTGTGAGGTGGGCAGGTGGATCGCGCCGGGGACGTGGCCCTGGTTCCAGCTTTCGAGGCTCCGTGTGTCGACGACCGCCATCCCCGGCGCCCCAGCCGCCAGGTCCGCGGCGACGTCGGACACGTCGGTCTCGAAAGCCAGCCGGGCGGAGAAGTGCTGCAGCGCCTCGGCATTGGCGGCGGGGACCCCGGTGGCGGGGGGCTGGGCGGCGGTGGTGGTCATCTCTCACTCCTGTGACCGGGGTGTTTCCTGCGAACACCAAGATCTTGGCTGCTGGAACGGCATTCTGGACAGTGGCATGAGTGCCGCATACCGCTAAGATTTCGCCATGCTCCTCGCGTCCCCTGGCAGGCACCACACCGTCTCGGTGTTGGCCTTTGACGGCATGGCCCCCTTCGAGCTCGGCGCGGTAGTGGAGGTCTTCGGACTGCCAAGGCCCGAGCTCGAAATCCCCTGGTATGACCTTCGGGTTTGCTCGTTGGAGCGGGAGCCGATGCGAGCGGTCGGGGGTTTCATGATGACCACCCAGAACGGCTTGGACGTCTTTGCGGGGGCCGACACCGTGATGGTCGTCGCGGTACCGGACGTAGGGGGTGAAGTGCCGCCGGAGCTTGTAGCCGCGCTGCGGGAGGCGCACGAGCGTGGCGCCCGGGTTGTGTCGATCTGCTCGGGTGCGTTCGCGCTGGCCGCGGCCGGGTTGCTGGACGGCCGCGAGGCGACGACCCACTGGCAGTACGCGGAGCTGCTGCAGCGGCGCCATCCGGAGATCCGGGTGAACCCCGACGTGCTGTATGTGGACGGAGATGACATCCTCACCGGCGCGGGCAGCGCCGCCGGGCTCGACCTGTGCCTGCACCTGGTGCGCAAGGACCACGGTGGCCGGATCGCCAACTCAGTGGCCCGACGCCTGGTCGTACCGCCGCACCGAGACGGCGGCCAGGCTCAGTTCGTGGAGGCCGTTGTGGGTGACCTGGCGGCCGACGACTGTGTGGCCCGCGCGATGGCCTGGGCACTGGAACATCTCGCCGAGCCGATCACTGTGGCCGACATGGCCCGCCAGGCGCACCTCGCGCCTCGTACCTTCATCCGGCACTTCAACCGGCAGACCGGGACCAGCCCGCTGCGGTGGGTCATCACCCAACGGATCATGGCCAGCCTGCCACCGCTTGAACACAGCTCGATGTCGATCGAAGAGATCGGCGCGGCCGTCGGCTTCGACAGCCCGGTGACCTTCCGGCACCATTTCACCCGTGTCATGAAGACCCCGCCCTCGGCCTACCGACGCACCTTCCGCACCACCGCCTGAGTGGGAGCCAAAAGTGGCGGCCCCTGCAGCGTTGGATCGGACGCCGCGAACACCTTGCCCCTGTGGGATGCTCCTATGGTCGTCAAGCGGCTTTTGCAGGATCTTTTGCCGGAGCCGTCTGGGTTTTCGGGTGGGTCAGAATCTTGTAGAGCTCGCGGGCGATGTACCGCTTGAGACAGTGGATGATCTCTTTTTTGGACAGTCCTTCAGTGGTGCGGCGAGCCACGTAGGTGCGGGTGCGGGCGTCGTGGGCCATGCGGGAGACGGCGATGATGTACAGGGCTCTGTTGGCCTGGCGGTCGCCGCCGCGGTTCAGGCGGTGGCGTGTGGTCTTGCCGCTGGAGGCCGGCACGGGCGAGACGCCGCACAGTGATGCGAACGCGGCCTCGGAATACAGCCGGTCGGGGTTGTCGCCGCAGGTGGATAGCAGTTGGGCGGCGGTTTCCACGCCGACCCCCTTGATCGCCAGTAGATCGGGACGGGCCTGTTTGACCAAGGCGGCGAGCTGGGTGTCGAGGTCGGTGATCTCGGCGTTCAGGTCGTGCCAGCGGCCGGCCAGGCGGCGCAACGCATACCGGGTGCCCTGGTCCGGATCGGCCAGGTGGCCAGGACACTGCAGGCAAGCGCACGCCTGGATGAGTTCGGTGCCCTTGCGGCCGGTGAGTTCTTCGCGTAGCTGCGCTGGTGCGGTGACCAGCAGGGCCTGCAGTTCGTTGATGCAGGCGGTGCGGGACTTGACCGCACCCGAGCGCACCGTGTGCAGGGCACGGATCGACTCGCTGATCCCATCGCCGGCCTTGGGCACTGTCCTGGCACGGCCGGACAGCACCGCATCAGCGGCGGCATAGGCGTCCAGCGGGTCGGACTTGCCCTTGGCCCGGCGTTGCCGCCGGTCAGGCCGGTCGACCTCGATCACCTTCACACCCTTACCGGTCAGGTGGCGGGCGAGCGCGGCCCCGTAGGAGCCGGTGCCTTCCACCCCGACCGCGTGCAGCCGCCCGAAACCGCGCATCCACGCCAGCAGCGCCCGGTACCCGGCCGCGGTGGTGGGGAACTGCGCATCGGCCAGCCGGCGGCCGTTCATCAGCACCACTGCCGCATGGTGGGTGTTCTTGTGCGTGTCGACGCCCCCGGTGATCCGTCGTTGTTTCGGCTTCTTGGCCATACCGGTCACCGCGCCTTCGTAGAAGAATGACAGCCGGTGTGTGCCGGGCGGCCGAGCGGGCAGCACAGTGACGGGACCAGGTGAGACAGGCTCCTATCAAGCCACGCAAGACCGCTCCGGCACGCACCTTCGAAGACGCTGCTCATCGAGGCGACAGATCCCACATAAGGCACCCGATGAACGGGGCCAGTGCCGAAAAGGGTCAGCCTCAAAACAGCACCTCCTGCCCCTGCAATCTCACCCGCAAGGGCTGCTGTTCCTACTCTCCTAAGTCTCACTGTGCCGGAAACTCGGCCACCGGCCGCGACCTGGGGTTTCGGTCACGTCCACGCGGGTGGTGTATGAGCCAGCCTTCGCGTGATCCTGTTTCTGCAGGTTAAGCGGTGATCGCTTGAGTGGCGGTGTCCTCGGTCGGCGTTTCGTCGGCGAGGAGTCGCAGGCGGGATTTGGCGAGGAATTCCAGGCCCATGTAGCGGCGGGCTTCGGTCCATTCGTCGGTTTGTTCCATCAGCACCGCTCCCACCAGGCGGATGATCGCGCCCCGGTCGGGGAAGATCCCGACCACGTCGGTGCGCCGCCGGATCTCCTTGTTCAACCGTTCCTGGGGATTGTTCGACCAGATCTGCCGCCAGATCTCGCGCGGGAAGCCGGTGAAGGCCAGCAGGTCATCGCGGGCTTCGTCCAGGTGTGCGGCGGCGTCGGGGTACTTGGCCTGCAGGCTGTCGACGACGCGGGCGTGCTGGGCGGCGACTTCTTCGGTGGCGGGCTGGTCGAAGATGGTCCGCACCATGGTCGCGACCCATGGCTGGGCGGACTTGGGCACCTTGGTCAGCAGGTTCCGCAGGTAATGAAGCCGTTAAAAATCAACATGTTGGCTCGGCGGCATCCTGGGGGCTGGAAGCGACAGAGGCCAGGACGCCGGCAGCACTGGTGAATCTTCTGTTGGCGGCCTTGATGGTGGGGCCGTGTTGTTCGAGAAGTGGAACGACGTCGGCGATGGCGTAGCCGATGGTCCTTCGGCTGATATGGAATAGGTCCGCCAGGGCTTCGCGGGTGCAGAGTTTCCGCTGGTAGAGGATGGCGGCGAGGATCCGGTCGGTGTCGGTGATCTTCTGTCTGAACACGCCACCGCGGGTCCCTGGGAGACGGTCACCCCCTCGTTGTTTGTGCCGTCGGCGTTCGATCACGGCTTCGTAGGGGATCGTGAGGCGTTCGATGAGGCCGTGGAGTTCTTGACGGCTCATGCCGGTGAGGTCGGGGTGCGAAAGCTCGTCGGGTAGTGCTGTCCGGTGGCGGGATGAGCCGTGAGCCAGATGATCGAGCAGGTCCTGGGCCCGGCAGAAGCACAGGGTGGTGGAGGTGAGGGTGACCCGGTGCTGCTCCATGACCATCCTGGTGTCGGCGATGGCTTTGCCGATCGAGGTCGGGTTGATCGACAGCAGCTCGCAGAGAACCTTTTGGGAGCAGACGCGCCGCAGGTAGATGACGGTGATCAGGACACGGTCGGCGTTGGTGAGTAGCGGGCGGCCGTGATCGCCTTTGGCTTTGCGGCGTCGTCCGCCTCGTTCTTGGTAGCGGTGCTGCTCAGCCAGCGCGTCCTGGGCGGGCGCCAGTTGAACGGCCAGCTGATCGAGATCGTGTTTGCTCAGTCCGGTCAGCCGGACGTCGGCCAGAAGTGTCAGTGCCCGGGACCGCGTCACAGCCGCCGAAGTCGGGGCGCCGGCGCAGGGGACGTCCGCCGGCCGCGGGTGAATCGTGTAGTTCCAGGCACCGTGATCATCGTGCCGCTCGATCGGCAGCCCGTCCAGATGCGCCTTGCTCACGGTCACACCAGTGGGATAGGTGCCGGTGTCCAGCTCGGCTTCCACTCGCAGGCCTGTGCGAGTCTGCGTCGAAGCGATGCTGTTCACGACGACCTGGTGGCTGGTCAGCGGCCTGCCCCGCCAGTTCGATGTGATGTGGGCGAACAACCGGTGCTCGATCTTGTTCCACTTGGAGGTCCCAGGCGGGAAGTGGCAGACGGTGATGGCCAGCCCGGTCTCGGCGGCCAGGATGGCGAGCTCGGCCTTCCAGACGCGATAGCGATAGCTGTTGGAGCCGCCCGCGTCCGCGGTGATCAGCAGCCGGGTCGCCTGCGGATAGTCCTCCCGGCCACGGGCCTGCCACCAGCGGCGGATGGAAGCGACCGCAAACGTCGCGGTGTCGTGATCGACCCCGACGTTGACCCAGCCGGCATTGGCGGCGATGTCGTAGATCCCATACGGAATGGCCTGCTCGACCTGCGGGCCGGTGAAGAAGAAACTGTGATCCTCGACCTCGATCGGGTCGCCCTTCGGTCGCCACTGGCGGCCCGCGTTGGGCAGTTGCCCGAGCTGCTCCCGCTTCTTGGTATCGACACTGATGACCGGTTCCCCGGCCTCCTGATGCTCCTTGACCTGCTCGTTGATATATCGGAACTGCGCGTCCCGGTCCGGATGCTGCCGTCCCTCAAGGGTCTTGACGTTGCCCTGAAGGCTGAAGCCCGACTCCCGCAACAGCCGACCAACCGTGGGTGCAGAGACAGAATGTCCCTGCCGGGTCAGCTCCTCCGCCAAGTTCCGCAGCGACTTGGTCGTCCACCGCAGCGGAGACTCCGGATCACCTCGCTCGTCCGGCTCGACCAGTGCCAGCAGCGCAGGCAGCAACTGCGGATCCTGTTCCTCCGCGCTCTTGCGTCCCCCGCCCACGCATCTGACACGACCGTCCGGCAGCGGATCCTCGCCGTCCTCGAGCTCGAACACTCCCTTGCGGACGGTCGTTTCGCTGACCCGGGCAATCGTCGCGACGGCGCGCACGCCGCCGTGCCCCAGCAGCCGGGCCTCGGCCGCCAACAGCAACCGCCGCTGACGCTCGTTCAGATGCGGCAACAGCACCTCGAACTTCCGCGCGAGCTGTTCGCGGACCTCGCTGGAGACGGCCATACCATCCCAACGAGCCCAAGATCACAAAGCAACGCCTTATTTCTTGACAGCTTCAATGCGTGCGGCAACGTTGCCAGGCCGCCCCGGGCAGCGTCGCGGCGATCGCCTCGACCAGGCCGCGGTGGGCATCGGAGATGACCAGCTGGACCCCGGACAGACCGCGGGCGACCAGACCCCGGCAGAACGCCAGCCAGCCGGCGCCGTCCTCGGCGGAGGTGACCTCGACCCCGAGGATCTCCCGGTGCCCATCGGCGTTGACGCCGGTGGCGACCAGGACATGGACGTTGACGGTGCGGCCGCCTTCGCGGACCTTTTGCGTGAGGGCGTCCATCCAGACGAAGGAGTACGGGCCGGCGTCCAACGCCCGGTTACGGAACGCGGTGACTTGGTCATCCAGGACCTTGGCCATCTGACTGACCTGGCTCTTGGAGATGTGCTTGATACCCAGCTGATCGACCAGCTTGTCGACCCGACGGGTCGAGACCCCCAGCACATAAGAGGTGGCGATGACCGAGACCAGGGCCTGTTCGGCACGGCGACGACGTTCCAGCAACCACTCGGGGAAGTACGAACCGCTGCGCAGCTTCGGGATCGCCAGTTCGATCGTGTGGCTGTTGCTTTATCTCCCGGCGGCCTGACCCCGAGGCCGGCTGGGACGCTCGGGAGGCGGATCCGGGCGAATGGGCAGCCTGGCGATCATAGACGTGGTCGCGGCGGCCGGGACGCGGATACGTCCGCTGGGGTGCTGACCAGGTCAGGTGGCGAGTGCTGCTGCGCGTCGGGCTGAGTCCAGGCGGCAGAGCTTGCCGAGGTTGAGGACCATGGCGGCGAAGGTGAGTTCGGCTTGGCAGGCGCGCAGGCCCCGGCGCGCGAAGCGACGTAGAGCGGTGCGGTCTTTAAGGTGACCGTTGACGGGCTCCACGGTGGCGCCTCGTCGTTTGTAGAGGGCCGCACCTTCTTCGGTGGCCAGGCGGTGGACCATGACGGTGGCCGGGTCGGCGTCCTCGGGTGGTGGGTCGTGGTGCTCGCCGGACTGGGGCAGCTCTCCGTTCTTGCCGGGCGCGATGAGCCGGTCAGGGCCGGGAGCGGTGAGGTTGTCCTGGGTCCAGTAGCCGGCATCGAACAGCAAGGCGCCGATCCAGTCGGCCCGGCAGGGGCAGTCCGTATCCGTGCAGCCCCACGGGTGACCGCCGTCGTCGCGTTCGGCGGACGCGTCGATGCAGCACCGGCCCAGGGACGGGCATTGCCGCGAACATCGTGCGCGGTGAATCAGCAGCGCTGCGGTGACGGCTGCTTGGACCATCGGCTGCAGCTGCCGCCGATCGTTGGCGTCCTGGACGAGGTGGGGGTTGAGGATCAAGCCGTCGTCGCTGACCGCGAGCTGGGCGTTATAGCCCTGGATCATGCCTCCGTTGCGGTCTTGCATCAGGCGGCTGTCGAGGTCGGTGACATTGCGCCGTGCGACCGGGCGCTCATCTTTGGTCTTGATTCCGCGCGGCCCGTGCCTGCCACCACCGGGCACCGGAGTCAGGTCGGGCTGTTCGCGTGCTGAAGGCTGCGAGGCCGTCTGCGCCCGGGCGGCCACCAGTTCCCGCTCGGCTCGCGCCACCCACCGCTTGGCGCGCGCGACCTGCTGGCCGCGATTCTCATCGAAACTGAACGGCCCGAGATTCGGCTTGGGTCCTTCGCCGGCCTCGAACCGCCGGATCCGCTCGCGCATCACCGCGATCTGTTCTCGTTTGGCGGCGACTTCCTTGGCCAGCCGGTTTTGGGCTGCCTGCAGCCGGGCTTCGGCGATCGCCACGGGGTCGGCTCCGACCGGACGAGACCCCACATCGTTGCGGCCGGAACGGGTGGCCTCCAGGAACGCGTGCTCCTTCGCTGCGGCGGCCTCATCGTCCAGGCCGCGTTCGGCTTCCTCCGCGATCACATCGGCCAGTGCCCGCTTGAGCCGCTCTTCCCGGTCACGCCGTCCCCGCAGCTGCTGGGGTGTCTCATCACCGCGTTCGCCCGGTCCGAACGCGGCGTCTTCGGCAGCGTCCTCCGTTGCGGCCCGCGTGAGGATCTCATCGACCTGCTGTTGCAACCACTGCCGACGGCACGTGGCCTTCTTCGATGCGTCCGCCGCGATCTTCGTCCCGTCCACCGCGATGGCGCCCAGCCGCCCCATGCCGGCCTTCGCGCAAATCATCAGTACCTGAGTGAACAGCGCCCGCACCGAGTCTTGATGCCGTTGCCTGAACCGGGCGATCACCGTGTGATCAGGCACCTGCAGCCCGCAGATCACCCGCATCGCTACATCCGTCCGGCACAGCCGCTCGATCTGCCGCGAGGAACGGATTCCAGCCGAGTACGCATAAATCAGCAGCGCCAGCAGCATCCGCGGATCGTAAGCACGGCGACCAGGACCGCCTTGGGCATACCGGGCCTCCAACTCCGCGACGTCCAGGTGCTCGACCACCTCGAGAAGCACCCACACCACATGATCGCCGGGAAGCCACTCACGCATATCCACCGGCAACAGAAACTGCTGATCCCGATCAACCCGCCGGAAACCTCTCGCCACCCGCCCATCCAACGATCACCCAGACCATCAGACCTGCCCCTCCAGGAGATCGTGCCTAAAAAGCAACAGCCACCGTGCCGGCCCGGGTGTCCCAGTCCCGCTCCCGATAGCCGTTGCGGCGGTTGACCCGCTCACCCGAGCGCTGCCCGTACTCGGCCCCGCAAAAGGCATCGGCCTCGGCGCTCATCAGCGCTTCGGCCATGGTCTTGACCATCTTGGCCAGCAGATCCGGTTCACACGCCCCGATCTGCTCGGCGAACCAGCCCGCAGGGTCCACACTGTTGTCCACGGCCATCGCGTTGGTCTCCTTCGATCTTGACTTCGCATCTCGAAGGATCACGCGATGGCCGTCTCAGTTCACGACGCCACGCCTCTGATCAGCGGAAACTCGTACACCACGTCCGTGGACGCAACCGGGGTTTCCTGTTCGGCAGGCGGGTGATGTCTGAGGCGTGCAGGATCGGGGCTTGTGGTGCCACGACTGCTCTATCTGATCTTCATCCGTCTTCTCAGCTGGCTTGCCCTGCTGGCGCGGTCGGGCGCCTTCAAGCAGGCGGAGAGTTTGGTCCTGCGGCATCACTTGGCGGTGCTGCGCCGTCAGGTCGCACGTCCGCGGCCGTTGTGGGCCGATAGGGCGATGATCGCAGCGCTGGCGCGGTTGCTGCCCCGGTGTCAGCGGATCGGTTTGTTCGTCACACCTGGCGCGGTGCTTCGCTGGCACGCCGATCTGGTGAAACGACGCTGGACCCACAAACGCACAACTACCCGGACGCCCGCCGACGCGCCCCACGATCCGCGAACTGGTATTGCGGATGGCTGTTTGACAACGCCAGATGGGGCTTGCGGAGGATCGCCGGGAAACTGGCCTGGTTGGGCCGCACGATCGCACCGTCGACGGTGTGGGCGATCTTGAAGAAGGCCGGTATCGACCCGGCACCGCGACGATCCGGCCCCACATGGCGCGAGTTCCTCAAAGGCCAGGCTGCGGGGATCTTGGCATGTGACTTCTTCAGCGTCGAGACGATCATGTTGGTCCGGTTGTATTGCTTCGCGGTCGTGGAGCACACGACTCGCAGGGTCCATGTCCTGGGTGTGACTGCCCATCCGACCGCTGCCTGGATCACTCAGCAGGCCAGCAACCTGTTACTTGACCTCGGCGATCGCGCGGACCGGTTCGCGTTCATGATTGGTGAGAGGAACATCAAGTTCCCGGTCGGCCTCGATGCGGTTTTCCAGGCGGAGGGCATCCGAATCATCAAGACACCGGCCCAGGCGCCTCGAGCGAACGCGACCATGGAACGCGGGGTGGGCAGCGTACGCCGCGAGATCCTCGACCGGATCCTGATCATCAACGCCGCGCACCCGCGGAAGGTGCTCACCGAATACGAGACCCACTTCAACGCCCACCGGCCCCATCTGCGTTTGAACCAGGCCAGCCCATTTCGGGTGCATCCCGACCCGGCCGATGCTGATATCGAGGCCATCCGACGTGATCGGCTCGGTGGTCTGCTCCATGAATATTCGCAGGTCGCATAGGGCGGCCGAGTTTTCGGCACAAACAACGTCCGGACACGGTGCTGCGCTGGCACCGCGACCTGATCAAAGGTGGGCTCGCTGCCCGGTCCAAGCCGAAGCGGCCGGGCCGGCCACCGGCGGTGCGTTCGATCCGTGTTCTGGTGCTGCGGATGGTCCGGGAGAATCCCGGGTGGGGGTACCGGCGTGTGCACGGTGAACTGCTCGTGCTTGGGGTGAAGGTGGCCGCCTCGACTGTGTGGGAGATTCTTATGGACGCTGGTATCGACCCCGCGCCCGTACGCGCCTCCACCACGCGGGCCGACTTTTCACAAGCGGAGGTCATGCTGGCGCGCGACTTCCTGGAGACCGTCTCCCTGTCGGGGACACGGATGCTCGTGCTGGCGGTGATCGAGCACCATTCGCGGCGGATCCGGGTACTGAGCGCCATCGCGCATCCGACCGCATCCTGGGTGACCCAAGCCGCCTAGAACAGGACGGCAGGCCGAGCGGACGCTATTTCCCGTTGCATTTTGGGATGTACACTCGCTTGACCGGCTTGAACCGGTAGCGCTCGTGACGCATCGCATCAATGATGTGCCCTATCTTGGTCATTGTCATGCCGTCTGCGGTTTCCCCGTCGGCTCCCGGCGTCATCGCCCCGTGGTTCGAGTAGATACGCCCGTGAGCCATGAGATACATCTGCGGGTTGAACAGTTGCCGGTATAGCTCATCGCATTGCAGGCCACGCTCACACAAGACGCCAAGTACCGCTTCAGCGCTCTGCATTTAGCATGCCTCTCAGTCTTTCACCTGTGCCCCTTCGCTCTGCGGACGGTTTTCTCGTCCTCCTTGGCAGGCCGTTACCTTTGCGACTAATACGGGCACTCAGTCACCTTAAGGCTTTCGCCCCTTAGGTGATCCCGCGTTCGTCCCTGATGTGCGTAATAGCGTGACTTAGGCGTCCCACTCATCTCCTTTAATGCCCTCGCTGGGCATCGCCCTGCGCTCCGGGGGTGTGCTGGCAGGACCTCCATACCTGCACAGGGCACAGCGCCGGTTTCGGGCGTCTTCCCGACGGACTAGCCTTTACGTCGACTGGAGATTAGGATTCAGGCAATCAAGCTTTCGCCATATCGCGCGGGTCCCCCAGCAGCTCACCTTCGACGCTTTCGCGGTGCCCGCTGGTTTTCTGGCATGCGCTTGTCCCCTTCACCTTTCGGATTCAGGTAAGCCATCAGACCCAGGAATATACCTTCGAATTCCTCCCGGCTAAACCGGGAATACATCAGGGCGCCTCGCGGCGCACATGTCCCACGCTTCGGCGGTGACGGTGATCCTGTCGTACGGGGCACCAGCCGAGTGTCCGGCGGCGCCGTCCCCGCAGACCACCTCGACGTTGCGGCAACCCGCCCGCGTCAGGGCGGCGCGGACACCAGCGTCAGGTCCTCGTCGATCTCGATGGTGACGACTCGGTCGCTCTCGTCGGCGACTTCGGAGCAGGGCGGCGTTGATGCCGGTGGCCGTACCGATCTCCAGGACACGGTGGCCAGGGCGGACGTCCAGGTTCTCCAGCTGAGTGGCGACCAGGTTCGGATGGGACGCGGAAGAGACCGCGGCGCCGTCGGGAGCGCGTTTGGTGACGACGACCTGCGGCGCGTAGGCGGTCGCCAGGTCGATGCCCTCAGTGGTACTTGCATGATACGAGTAAACGCTGCTAGCTTCATGCAAGTAACTTGTTGAGTGATCCAGAGATGGGACGGAGCATTGGCAACGTCGTTGTCGTCACTGACGCAGCGGGCTCAGAGCTGTGAATGAAGTGGCTGCTATGGGCGATGCTTACCGCGGGTGCGAGGAGTCCGATCTCCGGCTGGCCGCGGGGATCCGCTCGCTGTCGGCGGCGGCTTGCTCGGCCGTTCGTGGACGGACTGCGGGCGGGTCATGAGGTGGGGAGCACCTGTCCAGAGTCGGTCGCCGTCCCTCGCTGAAATCGACGCGGAGATCCGCGCTCTGCTGAAGCGATACGCCGAGGTGGCCGATCAATTGGCGCGGACCTGTCCTGGTTGCACTCTGTGTTCCGGAAAGAAGAAATGGTCACACTGACTGCGGAGAACTTCGACGGGCAGGTTACTCACGGCGACAGGTGGTCCTGGTATCTTTCAGGCGGCGGCAAGGTCGTACGGCAGATCCTGGGTGCCAAGGCCAAAGCGGACCCTGATGGCCGATCTGGATAGCTATATCTGAGCGCCCGCATGCGAAGGCGGGTACAAGTTAGGGACATCTAACGATGTGAGTGGAGGTGAATTGACATGTCCAAGCGCCCAAATTGGTGGCCTGGCTACTAGCCAGCAAAGGTGATTGCCGCGGGCTTCCCGAGTGACCCGCTCCCGTTGGCGACAGATGAGGTGGCGAAGGCTATTATCGCTACCTCATCTGTCATTAATCATGGGCAGAGTGTGGTGGCCTTTCAGAATTCTGGAGGCGCTCGGAAGCGTTCCTATAGAAGGAGTCTACGGCTTATGCCTCGACAGACAGCCTATGCGGGCGATTCGTCGGCCGCCCCTGGTCGGGGGCGCCAGCATTTCCATCATCCCAGACTCGCCCTTGCCATCATCGTCGCGTGCCAGCTGATGGTGGTACTCGATGGGAGCGCTGTCTTCGTCGCTCTCCCGCGAATAGGGCACAACCTTCATTTCTCGGCGACCGGCCTGTCATGGGTGACCAACGCCTATTCGCTCGCCTTTGGCGGCCTGCTCCTGCTGGGCGCCCGAATCGGCGATCTCCTCGGCCGCCGCCGGGCCTTCACCGGCGGCATCGCGTGGTTCACTCTCGCCTCTCTGCTCGGCGGGTGTGCGACCTCCGCCACCTGGCTGCTGGCGGCCCGCGTCGTCCAGGGGGCGGGCGCCGCCCTTGCCGCGCCCAGTGCGCTGGCCCTCGTCGCCACCAACTTCGCCGAAGGACATCAACGGAACCGCGCGATGAGCGTCTTCTCGGCCGTAGCATCAGCGGGATCCTCGATCGGCCTCCTCCTCGGCGGCGTCGTCACCGGTTGGGGCTCCTGGCGCTGGGTCTTCCTCATCAACGTTCCGATCGGCGCGATGCTCCTGCTGCTCGCGCCGGTGCATCTCCAAGAGACCGAGCGGAATCGGGGACGCCTCGACGCCTCCGGCGCTGTCACAGGCGTCACCGGGATGGTCGCCCTGGCATACGGTTTCATCCGCGCCGCCGACGCGGGCTGGGCCGATCGCGGCACGTCGGCGTCTTTCGCCGCTGGTGTTCTACTCCTCGCGGCATTCCTGGTGATCGAAGCACGGACGGATCACCCCATGGTGCCACCACGTCTGTTCGCCGACCGTGCCCGCGCCGGCGCCTACCTCAATATGCTGCTCTTGGCAGCAGCGACCTTCGGGATGCTCTTCTTCCTCGGCCAGTTCCTGCAAAACGTCCTCGGCTTCGGCCCGCTGACGGCGGGGGCGGCATTCCTGCCGATGTCCGGACTCCTGTTCGCCTTTGCGCGTCTCACACCCCGCCTGATCCCCCGATTCGGGATGCGGCGGCTCACGCTGACCGGCCTGCCGCTGATCGCGGCTGGCATGGTCTGGCTGACGCGCACGTCCCCTCATTGCGGATACGTCCTCGGCGCGCTGATGCCCATGACATTGTTCGGCCTAGGGGCGGGCCTGAGCTTCCTGCCGCTGACGCTCACCATCCTCTCCGGTGTGCAGCGAGAGGATTCAGGTGCCGCATCCGGGATACTCCAGACCACGCAGCAGGTCGGCGGAGCACTTGGGATGGCCGTACTCGTGTCCGTCTCCGGCACGGCTGGCCGCCACGGGAGCCTGACACGCGGAATGAACACGGCCTTCACCGTCGCGACCGTCTTCGTTCTGGTCGCCCTGCTGGTGAGCGTTACCTTCATCAGCCCCCGCACCGAGCCGGCTCAACAGCCGGGAGCGTGAGATCGCACAACTCGCACGCCCGCATAGCGCGCGAGTCGCACCCTGATCACACCGATCCCGCTCGAGGGACGAGACGACCGCGCGGGAGCGGTTCTCCGTCACCACCGCCGGGGTCAGAGTGCTGGGCAAGAGCCAGGTGGCCCCTCCCGAGTCGGCCCGCCCGCCGGCGACATCGTGTGGGTATCGGGTGTGCTGCCCGGCAGCACCCACCATCTGACGGCCGCCCGGATCTGGGGCATCGTCCGGGAGCGTCCGGGTTGATCGTGCTGGCCGACAAGGGATACCAGGGTTGCGGGCGATCCGCTGATCACTCCGTACAAGGGCAGGGACAAGCCCGCTTCGCAGAAGGATGCCAACCGGTCCCATGCGCGTCTGCGCGGTTCCGGCGAACGCGCCAACGCTCAGCTGAAAACCTGGCGCATCCTGCGAAAACTCCGCTGCTGCCCGCACAAGGCCGGTCGGCTCGCAAAGGCCATCCATCTCCTGCAAAAACGGGGTGTCGGTTAAGAGCGCTGTTCACCAGGTACACGCGATTACATCTGGCCCGTTCAGCAGGGTCGTCGGCGACTTTTTGGGTCTTCGGTGACCTTCTGGGGATCTTCCGTCGATCGCCAGACGTATCTGATCAGGTGCGGCCAGTATTGCCCCGGATTCATCGGGTTTGCGGTTGTGTGCGCTGGTGCCTGCCGCATGCGAGAGAGCCAGATGCCTCGTGGCGCGTGTGCTGAATGATGACGAGCTGATCGGGAACTGGACGCTGGTCGGTGATGAGCGGGCGCTGCTGTCTGGTCGTCGGGGAGCGACCAGGCTCGGGTTCGCGTTGCTGCTGCGGTTCTATGCGGTGCATGGCCGGTTTCCGACGGGCCGCGGTGAGATCCCAGACCAGGCTGTCGCCTACGTCGCACGGCTGGTGGACGTGTCCGCGTCTGAGTTGGCGTTGTACGAGTGGGATGGCCGGACGATCAAGGCGCACCGTGCACACGTCCGCGGGTATTTCGGGTTTCGTGAATGCTCGGTCCCCGATGCCGCCAAGGCGGCGGAATGGCTTGCCACGAACGTGTGTGAGAAGGAGCGGCGAGTCGACCGGGTGCGTGAGTATCTGCTGGCGAACCTAAGAGAGGAACGCCGACCTGGCGGATCATCGGGACGGCGCTTCGGCAGGCCGAGCAGACGCAGACCCTGCGGATCTCAAGCCGGGTCTCGGCCGAGTCGATCGCGCGGATGCTGGCATTGATCGCCCAGTCCGCTGATCCCGGAGAGGAGGAGGTGGGTCGGCGGCGGACGACGGCGCGCTGTTCGGTACGGCCGAGGCGGCCGGGGTGGATGTGTTTGCGACGATCCGGGAAGAGTCGGGCAAGGTGAGTGTGAAGACGATCGAGCGCGAGATGTTCAAGCTGAACGCGATCCGCGCCATTGGGCCTGACCGAGGACCTGTTCGCCGACGTCGCGCCGAGGGTGCTGGCGTCGTGGCGGGCACGGGTCGGCTCCGAGGCGCCGTCGCATCTGTGCACACACCCTTACGAGATCAAGGTGACGCTGCTGGCCGCCTACCTGTCCTGCCGGGGCCGGGAGATCACCGACACCCTCGTCGATCTGCTGATCTCGACGGTGCAGCGGATCAACGCCCGCGCCGACACCAAGGTCACCAATGATTTCCTGATGATGAAGTATGCCACCGCGATCCGCTTCGGCACCGCCTCCGATGAGGCGCTGCTGCGCCGGTTCACCTCCGAGACCACCCATCCGGCGTACGCCGGATGCTGGAGCTCGGGCGGGCTCAGCGGTCGATCTTCCTGGCCCGCTGGCTCCGAGACCGCGACCTGCAGCGGGAGACCGAGTCAGGGCTGAACGTGGTGGAGAACTACAACGGCGTCAACGACTACATCCGCTCCCTGTTGACTGCACTTCTGTCCTGCCCTTCACCGGGGCAGCAGGAGAGGAGAGCAGTCCTTGGACGAGGTACGTACGGCGCTGTCGGAGGGGCGGATCGACTTGCCGCGCACCGGCGAGGTTCGAACCGGGGATCGTCCGTCCCTGCCCTACGTGGTGATCGACGCCAACGGTGCCGAGGTCGAGGCGATCAGCAAGTACCTGCGAGATCTGGCGCTCGGCGACGCGAGCCCGCTGACCTGCCGGTCCTATGCGCATGATCTGTTGCGCTGGTGGAGGCTGCTGGATGTCGTGGCGGTGAGCTGGGAAGAGGCGACGAACGGTGAGGTGGCGCTTCTGGTCGGCTGGCTGCGTACGGCACGGAACCCGCAGCGGCGGCGTTCGTCGGGCGTACGGCCAGGCACGGTCAACCTGCGCACCGGCAAGGCGGCACTTCCCGAGGGGTACGCGCCCTCGACGATCAACCACACTCTGTCAGCCCTGGCCGGCTTCTATGCCTTCCACGCCCACTACGGGCGCGACCCGGCGGTGAACCCGGTGCCCGGCCAGCAGGGTCGGCGGGCGCTGCTGGCCCACCGCAGTCCCCTGGAACCGCACCGGCTCGCACCGCGTGCGCGGCTGCGTCAAAAGGTCGCCGACCAGGCTCCCCGCTCCATTCCCGACCAGTTGTGGGGCGAACTGTTCGACGCGATGACCTGCAACCGAGACCGGGCGTTGCTGTCCCTCTACGTCTCCAGCGGGGCCCGCGCCAGCGAGCTGCTGGAGCTGCGGCTGGAGCACGTGGACTGGGCGGGCAAGCGGATCTGGGTCGTCTCGAAGGGGTCCCGGCTGCTGCAGGAGGTCCTGGCGTCGCCGGAGGCCTTCGCCTACCTTGCTCTCTACCTCGACGAGCACGGGCTCCCCGACGCAGACCAGCCGGTCTGGCGGGCCTTGCACGGACGGCCACGGTCGTTGACCTACTCGGCGATGCGTGCGGTACTCAACCGGGCCAACGCCAAGCTCGGCACCAACTGGACCATCCACGACTGTCGTCACACCGCAGGGGCCAGAATGGCCGGCGACCCGGAGCTCAGCATCGTCGAGGTCCAGGCGGTGCTCCGGCACCGGCACTTGTCGACGACGGAACGCTACACACGGCCCCGCGTCGACGAGCTGAGCGACAAACTGCAGCAGCACTACGCCCGTCCGCAGGTCGAACGGCACTTCTCACCGGGCTACGACCCCGCCGACATCCAGGCGGTGTTCGGTGGCTGAGACCAAGATCTGGCGCACCAAGGCCCGGCCTGCCGCATCTGGCCAGGAGACCGAGCAGCAAGAGGAGGAGATCCCGGGACGGTGGGGCGGGATCCTGCGGGCCGCGCCGGCCAGGGCTACGACCTCGCCGTCGCCTCGCGGTGATCTGTCCCGGGCGACCCCGGAGGAGATCGCCGCGGTCTCGCAGTCCACCTGGGACGACTGGCGGACCCGCGAGTACCGGCGGGAGGCCGCGATCAAACGGCTGCTCTGCCACCTGGAGCAGTTCCCCGGCCAGACCTGGCAGCAACGGTGGGAGGCCAGCGGCCTGGACGCGCCCGGCGTCCTGGTCCGTGATCTGGAACGGCCCGAGGATCGCGGCCGGTCCACGATCACCGGCGGCCTGGAGGCACTCATGTGCTTGCGGGTGATCCGGCCGAGCCTGCCCGCGATGCGCTCCAACAAGTTCCTCGCCTACGCCAAGACCTTCCGCATCGCCCAGGACGACCCGTTGCTGGACCGCTTCTTCAAGCAGGTCGAGGCGGCCGAGGCCAGCAAGCTCTACCGGAACCGTGCCCTGTTCGACGTGTGCTGCGTGCTGACCACCCAGGGCATCGCCTTGGCGGACCTGACTCCGGAGGCGTTCTTGCACTACGCCAAGGAGTGCCGGGAACTGGCCGGGGTCGTCAACACCTCGACCACCCGCTTCACCGGGCACCTGGCCTGGGAGATCCTGCACGAGATGGAGCACTTCCCGCCGCAGACCCCGCGGACGCTGCGGACGGCGCTGCGGGCCGGACGACTCACCGTCGACCAGCTCGTCAACCGCTACCCGGTTGCCAACACCCAGATCGCCCAGCTGTTCGTCGACTATCTCACCCGCCGCCAGCCCGGCCTGGACTACAACTCCCTGGAGAGCCTGTCCCGGGAGCTGGTCAGCACCTTCTGGTGCACTGTGGAGAAGATCAACCCTGGTCAGGCCGATCTACGGCTTGTCGAGGAGACCTACCAGCAGTGGCGGGCCGAGCTGAAGTTCAAGCCGGACGGATCCCTGCGGCTCTCCCAGGACACCACCCTGATGGCGGTGCGGGCCTTCTACTACGACCTGCAGGCATGGGCCGCCGAGGAACCCGAGCAGTGGGCCCGCCGGGTTGCGCCCTGCCCGATCCGCGACCCGGAGACCCGAGGCAAAGCGGCCCGGCGCCGCCGCAGCTCCGAACGAGTCGCCGACCGGACCCGCCGTCGTCAGCCACTGCTCCCGGCACTGGTCGAGCACGTCGAGACCAAGTACGCCCGCCTCGCCGAACTCCTGGCCATCGGCCAAGACGCGCCTCCGGGCACGACGATGACCGTTGACGGACGCTCCTACCGGCGGGTCTTCACCGACTACGACCACCGCCGCGTCACCGACTACGGCCACGCCCACGTGCGGGTCCGCGACATGGACACCGGTGAGCTCATCAACGTCTCCCGCAAGGAACAGAAGGCGTTCTGGGAGTGGGCGATCGTGGAGACCCTGCGTCACAGCGGGGTTCGCGTCGAGGAGCTCCTGGAGCTCTCGCAGTTGAGCATCCGCCAGTGTCCGCGGCCCAACGGCGAGGTCGTCGCGCTCCTGGTGGTCGCACCCTCGAAGACTGACCGGGAGAGGGTCATCCCGATGTCGGCCGAGCTCTTCCACGTCATCGCGGCCATCATCCGCCAGCACACCCGCGACCGGCCGACGATCCCGCTGGTCACCCGCTTCGACCCGCACGACAAGCTGACCAGCGCGCCGCAGCCGTTCCTGTTCCAGCGTGTGGTCGGTTCACGCCTCGTTCAGCTCCACGACCGTGGTGCACATCCTCGGCCAGCTCTGCGCCGAACTGGCCGAACACCACCGCGAGTTCGCCGACGCCAAGTTCACCCCGCACGACTTCCGGCGTCTCCTGGCCACTGACCTGGTCAACAGCGGCCTGCCCATTCACATCGGCGCTGCGCTACTCGGACATCTCGATCTTGGAACCACCCGGGGCTACGTCGCGGTCTTCGAAGAAGACCTCATCCGCCACTATCAGGCCCACCTGGCCCGTCGTCGCACGCTGCGGCCCGACCATGAGTACCGGCCGGCCACCGACACCGAGTGGCGAGAGTTCGAGGAACACTTCGACAAGCGCAAGGTCGAACTCGGCAACTGCGGCCGCCCCTACGGAACCCCTTGCCCGCATGAGCACGCTTGCGTCAGATGTCCAGTCCTGCAGATCGACCCGAAGATGCTGCCCCGCCTCGACGAACTCGAGGAGGACCTGACCGCCCGCGCGCCCCGAGCGCTGGGCGAGGGCTGGCTCGGCGAGATCGAGGGCATCGACCTCACCCTCACCTTCCTCCGGCAGAAGCGCGAACGGGCCCAACGGCACCGCCGCACCACGGTCCTCCTCGGACTGCCGACCCGGCCCGGCGCATCAGAGGAACCGAACCCGTGACACTAACCGGGACACGACCGCAGCGACTTGCGAAGTGCAGAGAATTCGGCAAACGCGGCGAACTCGCCTCCAACCGGCGCGAGGAACAAGAACTCGGGATGCTGTGCCTGCACACATCTTGCAGAGCTGCCACCTTTGTACGGACGCCGGCCGAGGGGCGAAAGGGGCGGTCGCCGAGCGCCCCCTTTCCCGGCGTCACGACGTCTGGATCGGTGGTAGCCGGCAACGCCAGCGAAGGAGAACCGGCATGGGAAAGATCGTCATCAGCGAGAACATCTCGCTCGACGGAGTCATCCAGGACCCGACCGGCGATGAGGGGTTCAGCTTCGGCGGCTGGTTCGACCCGGCCACGGCGGAGGACGCCGAAGCGTGGGCCAAGGTCGAGTTCGAGGAGGCGCTGGGCGCCGAGGCGCTGCTGATGGGGCGGCGGACCTACGAGTTCTTCGTCGAGCGTGGGTGGGAATCCCGGAGTGGCGCGTGGGCGGACAGGTTGAGAAGCCTGCCGAAGTACGTCGTGTCCTCGACCCTCGAGGATCCCGCTTGGACCAACTCGACGGTCCTGAGGGGCGACGTCGTGAACGAGGTCTCGAAGCTCAGGAAAAAGGTGGACGGGGAGATCGTCGTCTACGCCAGCGGCCGGCTCGTGCCCACGCTGATGGAGCACGACCTCGTCGACGAGTTGCGGCTGATCACCCACCCGGTCGTCGTCGGGGGCGGCGAGCGCCTCTTCGGCGAGACCAGTGAGAAGAAGCCCATGCGCCTCGTCGGCACCCGCGCCGTCGGTGACGGCCTCGTCCTGCTCACCTACCAGCCCATTCGAGACGCCTAGGTCGGCAAAGCGACCGGAAAATCACACAGCTCATGCGGACACCCGCCGACATCACCGCCACTTCGAGAGGGCATCGCCCAATGACCATGACGACAGGTCAGCGCTGGGTGCTCGCGCTGACATCGATAGCATCGTTGATGATCTCGCTGGATGCGCTGGTTGTCACGACGGCCCTACACGCGATTGCGCTAAATCTGCATGCGTCAATTGCCGATCTGGAATGGACCGTAAACGGTTACACTCTGCCGTTTGCCGTGCTGCTCATGGCCGGCGCGGCCCTGGGCGAACGATACGGCCGCAGGCGAGTCCTGGTGGGCGGACTGGCCCTATTCGGGATCGCCTCCGCGGGTTGTGGGCTGGCACCGAGCCTCGGCTGGCTCATCGCGGCCCGCGCGATCCAGGGCGTCGGTGCCGCCGTGGTGGCGCCGGCAGCTTTGTCCGTGCTGTCGGTGGCGTTCGGACCCCAGCAGCGGCCGCGAGCGTTGGGATTGTTCGCATCGATCACCGGACTGGCCACGTTTGGGGGGCCGCTCGTCGGTGGAGCGATTGTGCAGTACCTGACATGGCAGTGGATCTTCTGGATCAACGTACCTATCGCTGCGGTGCTGATCCCTATGGTTGTGGTGCGGCTCGAGGAGAACCCTGGTTCCCCGCGCGGTCTGGACTATGTCGGGATCGGGTTGGTGAGCGCAGCAGCGTTCGGACTTGTTTGGGGTTTGATCAGGGGAAACGAATCCGGTTGGGCTAGCGCCGAGGTCGTAGCGGCGCTGTCCGGCGGCGCGATCGCGCTCGTCGTATTCGTTGGCTGGGAGTTGCGTGCCGACGCCCCGCTGATACCGATGCGTTTCTTCGCAACGCGCGCCTTCTACGCCGGCAATACTGCCGGGTTCCTCTTGTTCGCATCCGTCTTCAGCGGCGCGTTCTTCTTTGCCCAATTTCTGCAGGTCGTACTGCGGCACGGTGCGATGGCCACCGGATTGTTGCTGGCACCGTGGACAGCGACACTCTTCGTGGTCGCGCCGGTCGCGGGCAAGCAGGTAAACCGAATCGGCGGGCGGCCGCTGGTGGTGGCCGGCCTGCTGCTGCAGACGGTCGGATTCGGGTGGATCGCGCTGATCGCCGGGCCGGGGTTGACCTATCCGCCGCTGATTCTCCCACTCGTGATCTCCGGAGTCGGCATCGCGATGGTGATCCCATCGGCGCAGAGTGCTGTCATCGAGGCGGTGCCGATGGCGGCGATCGGTGCTGCTTCGGGTACGTTCAACACGGCCCGCCAGCTCGGCGGCGCCTTCGGAATCGCGATCACTACAGCGATTTTCACGACCCGGGGCGGACTCGGCTCCGCGAAGACATTCAGCGACGGCTTCGGGTCTGCCATCGCAACAGCGGCGGCACTGGCCTTCGCCGGAGCGGTCATCGCACTTCTCCTGCCCCGGCGACCGGCGCGAACCACTGGCCACACAGTGGCTGTGCCCGCCGCCCAGCAGGTATCCGCCCGGTAGGCGATGACCATGTGACCATCAGCGCCGGTTTTCGCAACTCGGACCGCACCGTAGCGGTCCGAGTTGCTGGCGCATTGCCATCGAAAGCTTGATTCCCCGCGAATGCCGAGGATCTTGTGCAGGAAACAATGCTGCGTTGGACATGCTCAAATGCTTTTGTCGGGAGCGGCGGGCGTGTAAGCGCTCGCGGCTGTTCCGTTAGGGGATCCCTCAACGGAACACCGGCCGACGGGAACGGAGCCCCAGGTCAGGGTCTTCCGTATAGGTGTTCCGCGAACCGTCCCGGTGAAGGGGGACTATACGGAACACCTGGAGGTGTGACTGTGAGACTCGGCGCGTCGGAATGCCCGCTGCAGCACCGATGAGCAAGATGTGATTATCCAGACCGAGTAGTTGCTTGCGCTCGGCACCACCCGCCGCATCGGGCCGCCCGTACCGGCGTTATCCACTGAGCGTCGCCAGGCCGTTGCCCCTGGCGGCGATGCCGCCAGGGGCAACGGCTTGCAAGAACTTTTCAAAGCCGTCCGTGCATTTCTTGGGGTGAGCGCCGAGGCTCAGGGGTCGCCTCAGCGAGCCGACGTCGTCTTTCCGCTGCCGCCGTCAATGAGACCCATGACCGGGGTTCGGCTCGCCGATCTTCCTGGTCAGAGCATCGCCAGCAGCATCGCCGCCATGCCGGCGCTCATGGCGGCGTCGCCGGCTGCGGGCCTGCCGTTCACGCGTCGACCGGGGCCGCAGGCCCATACGGACCACAGGACGGCGGCCAGCGCGAAGTAGGCCGCGAGCAGCACACTGACGGCCTTCACCGCGGCGGGCATGGAAGAATGGGACGAAGAATGGGACATGGCGGGCTGGGACATGGCGGGCATGGCAGCGCGGGCGAGCCCTTCGTGCGTCATGCGCATGTCCGCGGGCATGGCGGTAATCATCCAGATCATGGCGCCCGCCGTCAGCGCGTGATGCACCCCGGACAGTCTGCGTACCGCCAAAGGCACCATTTGGCCGGGACCCGCCAGCAGGAACCAGACCGCAGCACAGCCGAACAAGGCAGTCTGCAACCACACGGCCGACGCGGGCTCTGATCGCCAGGTCATGGCGATCAGAGCCGCGCTCATCAGGACGTGGAAGGCCTCGGAGATCCGGTCCGACGCCCGTGTCATGCCCACTCGCCTCAGGGCCAGCAGTGATTCCAGCCCGGCCACGGTGAAGACGGCGGTGAGCAGCCACCTGGCCATCAGCGATGTGACCATCACGCGCCTGCGTGGTCGGTGTCGTGATACGGGAACAGGCTCACCCTGGCGTCCCGCCCGGTGTTCCAGCACCAGAACCCACCGAGGTCAGCCCCGATGCCGTCATACGTACTCGTCATGGCGGCGAATCCAGGTCTGGATCGCATCACCCTCGTCACGCCCCTTCGGCACCCGGTCGAGAATCGGGTAGTAGCCCATCAGGAACTCGACCCCACGCCAATTGGTCGCATAGGTGTGGTAGACAACGCCGTCCTCGATCGTGAAGACGTTCACCGCCGGTGATTCCGACATGTATCCCTCGGCGTCCGTGCCGGTCGAGGTCGCCATGTGGGCAACGATCGGGTGTGCGCCCCGGCTCGACAACGCCTCGCTCACCTGCTCCTCGGTGTAGGAGACCCCGAGGTCGAAGTTGAAGTCGGTGTCCGCCGAGGAGACCCAGGGAAGGCTCCAGCCCATCCTCTGCTTGTATGCCCGAAGCTTCGCCAGCGGAGCCCGCGAAACCATCTGCAGGGTCACATCTCGGGCATGAAGGTGGGGCAGGAGACCGTTGAAGCCGTCGGCCATCGATGAGCAGGTCGGGCACCCCGCCTTGTAACTCGGCCCGAACATGAACTGGTAGAGCACGAGCTGTGAGCGGCCGTCGAAGAGCTCGGCCAGGGTCCGCGTCCCGTCGTCGGTGTCGAACCGGTACTCCTCCTCGATCGCGACCCAGGGCAGCTCACGGCGCTGGCGCGCCAGCTCGTCCACCATCCGCGTGTGCTCCTTCTCGCGCTGAAGCAACTCCGCACGAGCGGCCTGCCACTCCTCGCGGCCGACAACCTTATGATCCGTCATCGTGTCTTGTCTCCTCTTGTTATCTCGATGGCTCCGGCGTAGCCGGGGGTCGAGGTGATTCGAAACGGAATCCAGCGATAGCGAGGGATTCCCCTTAGATATATCGACTCGGCGACACCGACAGCATGCTGGAGACGTACCATTCACGGCCCTGAAGGCGATCGGAGCACCGGAGGATCTGTTCAAGTCAAGAACACTGGGCGATTCGTGGTCGGAGGGCTTGGCGAGGGCCCGGCACCGAAAAGCCTCTGAAAGCCTCTGGGCGATCGGCTGGATCACCCAGAGGCCGGGTTCGGGGGAACGCTCACCGAGCCGCGCGGTCAGAGCCGCCTGAGGTTCGACGCCCTGATCATTATCGTGCACTGGTGGTCGGTCTTGTCGAAGTCCATCCAGAAGACGACCGCGAGCTCGCCATTCGTTGGATAACCGATGGCGGCGATGTGGTACAGCTTCCCCTTGTGGTACTTACTGTCCTCGATCGCGTTGTGCCCGGTAAGACCGGGCCCGCCGGATAGACGCCACGCACTCCCGGCCAGCTGTCGTTTCGCCGTCCATGCCGTGGCCGCGCTGTTCTTGTGGTTGCCGTTGTGCCTCCACTCGAAGGCGTAACCCCATTCGACGATGTCCGCGATCTGTCCGACCTTGGTCGGCTTGCCGTCGGTCTTGATGTAGCCACTCGCCCACCGATTGCCGGTCTTGCCGTGCCAGACGCACCTGCCGGAGGCGTAGTACTTCGGCTTGGGCAATTTCGCGACGGCGGCGGCACCCAACGGGTGTCCGGAGGTCGTCGTCCCGGCCGACGCCGGGGCCGCGGCGGCGGCGAGGCCGGCCGCCGCCACGGCGGAGAAGACGGCGGCAGATCTCGTAATGCGCAACATACAGATCCCCTTAGTACTCACGATGGATGATCGGTCGTTTCCGATCACCACAACTCCCTGTGCCTGTTCGCAGGGGTTACTCACCCATGGTCACGGCGTGCGTCCCGGACACCGCGGCCATGCTTCCGGCGTATGCCGGACGGGGTTTCCCGGCGATCAGTATATATGAAACTCATATCATACGAGAAGAATATTGATAGCCGCTGGTACCTGTGAGTGAGTGGAGATGATCCGCGCCTCCGGTATCCCCACCACCTTCCTGCGGCGCCGAGGGCCTCATGACCAATGCCTTCGACCGGCTGCCCACCATCCACAAAAAGGGCTTCATCTTGGACTCGGTCAGCCCCGGACGCTACGCGCCGATCGACCCAGCCGACTCGCCGCCGGGCATGCGTCACCGTTCTCGAGCGGGCACCCACCAGCGCGACGGCGGTTGCACGCTCTGCGCCCCTGGTGTTGGTGTCGAAGATCTCGTCGAAGGAACTTTTCGTCGCTTGATCCAGCGCCTGGAACCTCTTGAGGCCGGCGTTGATGAACAACACGTCGATCCGCCCAAGCGCCTGCGTGACGGTGGAGAACATCGTGTCGATCTCTTCTGTCCGGGCAACGTCTGCGCGGACGGTAAGGATGTCCTCGCCGATCGGTGGTGGCGGCGTCGCGCAGTCGTTGTTCGTCCCGTCCGGCGATGGCGACATGGGCGCCTTCCTGGTGGAACCGTTTGGCGGTGGCCAGGCCGATCCCGCTGCTTCCGCCGGTCACAACGGCCACATGGTCGTCGAATCTGCCCATCGTCGGGGGGTTCCTCGTGTCCGAGGCCGGTGGCGCCACCAAACCTTCTACTTGCATAACGCTAGTAACCTAGAGGCAGTTGGTAGCATAATGCAAGTAGGGCAAGATGGTTGGTGCTCGGCCGGACCTACGATGGTCAAAACTGCCCGGTGCACGGGCCCTGGAGGGGGTCGGCGAATGCTGGAGCTTGTTGATCACCCGGGACACCATCTTCGGTGGGACCACGCGCTTTTCTGAATTCCAGCGCAACCTCGGCATCGCCCCCAACGTGCTGACCAGCCGACTGGAACGGTTCGTGGAGACCGGATTGATGCAGGCGCGGCACCCCTCTGGCGAGCACGGCCTGCGCGAGTACGTGCTCACCCCGAAGGGGCTGGATCTGCAGCCAGTGATCATCGCGCTCGCGACATGGGGTGACCGCTGGGGAGCACCCGACGGCCCGCCAGTGGTGTATGAGCACCAGGGCTGCGGTGGCCAGATCCATCAACGCTTGCAATGCCGAGGCTGCGATGCCATTCCCGCTCCGATCCAGGTTCAGACCCGGCCAGGCCCAGGTGTCAACGACGCTCGAATTCTGGCTCTGGCACGTATTTGATGATCTTGCCGACGGTGCCAGTGGCAGTTGGTGATCATGGTCGGTGTCGATCAGCGGATTGCTCACGATCTTGTTCCCGCACCTGGCCCGTCTGCGCATCACCCGGGTGTTTCAGACCGGACGGTCGGTGCGCATCCAGGCCAGTACCCATGACCCGCAGGCCGCCTGTCCGGCCTGCAGTGTTCACGCCCAGCGGGTGCATAGCCGGTATGAGCGGCGAGTGTCCGACACCGCTGTGTCGGGCCGTGAGTTGCTGATCCAGCTGGGCGTCCGGCGGTTCTTCTGCGACAACGCGGCGTGTCCGAAGAAGATCTTCAGCGAACAGGTGCCCGGCCTGACCGTCCGCTACGGGCGCCGCAGCATCGGCCTGGGGCAGACGTTGCGCGCGGTCGCGCTGGCGTTGGGCGGCCGGGCGGGAGCACGGCTGAGCCGGCGGCTGGCCGCCGCGGTGAGCCGGATGACGCTGCTGCGGCTCATCCGTGCGATGCCCGACCCGGCACCGGGCGGGCCGGTACGGGTGCTGGGCGTCGATGACTTCGCCCTGCGCCGCGGTCACGTCTACGGCACCGTGCTGATCGACATCACGACCAGCCGGCCGGTCGATGTGCTCCCGGACCGATCCGCCGACGCGTTGGCCGCCTGGCTGGCCACCCATCCCGGCGTCGAGGTGATCTGCCGGGACCGGGCGGGCAGCTACTCCGACGGCGCCGCCCGAGGCGCACCCGAAGCGATCCAGGTCGCCGACCGATTCCACCTGTGGAAGAACCTCGGCGAGGCCGTCGAACGCGTCGTCGCCAAGCACCGCACCTGCCTGAACGCCGCCACCATCACGCCCAGCGTGACGGTGCCGCCATCACCGGAACCTGAGCCCGCGGCACGGACGGGCCGGCTGGCCGAGCGCACCCGTGAGCGTCACGCAGCCGTCCATGCCCTGCTCGCCCAACGCCTCAGCCTGCACGACATCGCGGCCGAGCTTGCCTTGAGCCGCAACACCGTCCGGCGGTTCGCCCGCGCCACCTCGGCCGAGGAACTGCTGGTCAACGACGGCACCGGCCGTCGCGCCAAACTTCTGGACGCCCACGCGGACTATCTGCGCCAGCGGTGGAGCCAAGGGTGCAGCGACGCAGCCCGCCTGTGGGAAGAACTCCGCGAGCGCGGCTATCGCGGCAGCTACGCCAGCGTCCGCGACCACGTCCGCCCGTTCCGGACCGGCACCATCCCTCCCACACCGGCACCGGCGCCGCCGAAGGTCCGGCAGGTCACCGGCTGGATCATGCGCAACCCCGCCAACCTGGACGCCGAGGACACCGAGCGGCTCGACGCCATCCTGAAGTTCAGGCGTCTGGGCATCCCGTCCGCGATGGACAGGCTCGTGCAGGCCGCTCTTGTGCTGGTGCTGGAACCGATCTTCGAGGCGGATTTCAAGCCGGTGTCCTACGGCTTCCGCCCGAAGCGCCGGGCCCAGGACGCGATCGCCGAGATCCACGCTTTCGGCTCCCGGAACTATCACTGGGTGTTCGAGGCCGACATCACGGCGTGCTTCGACGAACTGTCACACTCGGCGATCCTTGATCGAGTGCGGCGGCGGGTCGGAGACAAACGGGTCCTGGCCCTGGTCAAGTCCTTCCTCAAGGCGGGCGTCATGCCCGAGGCGGGGCAGGTCACCGGGACGGCATCGGGCACACCGCAAGGGGGCATCGCCTCGCCGCTGCTCGCCAACATCGCCCTGTCGGTGCTGGATGAGTACTTCTGTGCCAAGGACGATCACGGCACCAGATGGCGGCGGGAGAAGCACCGCAAGGACGGCGGGGCCTACTACCGGATCATCCGCTATGCGGATGATTTCGCGATCATGGTATGCGGCTCCAAAGCCCACGCGGACGCGCTCTGGGAGGAGGTCACCGACGTGCTCGCCCCGCTGGGCCTGCGATTGTCGGAGTCCAAGACCCGCGTGGTCCACCTGGATGAGGGGTTCGACTTCCTTGGGTTCCGCATCCAGCGGCGCACCAAGGCAGGGACCAGCAAGAAGAACGTCTACACCTACCCATCAAAGAAGGCACTGCTTTCGATCATGGCGAAGGTGCGGGCACTCACGAACAGATCACGGCACCTGACGCTCGAAGCCCTGCTGCGCCAACTCAATCCGGTGCTGCGGGGATGGTGCACCTACTTCCGGCACGGGGTCTCCAAAGCAACCTTCCACTACCTCGACGCCTACGCATGGCGACGGGTCACGGCATGGCTGCGCAAACGACACCTCGGGATCACCTGGAAGGAGCTCTACCGGAAGTACCTGACCGGCAGGCCAGGCAACCGCCCGGCAGACAACGGGATCGTCATGTTCGACACCACCCAAGTCGAGGTCACTCGCTACCGATGGCGCGCGAACAACATCCCCACACCATGGACGGGCATCGCGGCGGCCACGGCCGCCACCTGACACGGGGAACCCGTGGAGCGCCGGATGCGCGGAGACGCGCTCGTCCGGTGCGGAGGGCGGGCCGGGGAAACGGGCCGGGAGAAATCCCGGAACCGCGCCCCGGCCCGACCCCTACATCATCGGCGGTCAGCAATCCGCGGCGATCGGCACCCTGGTCGAACGCGCCACCCGGTACCTCAAACTGATCCACCTGCCACACGGCTGGAAAGCACCCCAGGTCCGCAACGCGCTCATCCTGCAAACCGCCGGCATCCCCGCCGAGCTCCGTAAGACCCTCACCTGGGTCCTCGACGCCGACCTGGAAGCGGCTTTCGACCGGCTCAGCCACGATTACATACTCGCGTCGCTGGGAACCTTCCCCGCTCGGGGAATGGTCCGCCAGTGGCTGAAAGCGGGAGTGATCGAGGACGGCCGGTTCACCCCGACCGGGGACGGTGTCCCCCAAGGCGGGGTGGTCAGTCCCGTGCTTATGAACGTGGCATTGCACGGCATGGAAGCAGCAGCCGGGGTCAGATACTGGGAAGGCGACACCCTGCGCACCACCCCCAGCTCCCCGGTCCTGGTGAGATACGCCGACGACATGCTCGCCCTATGTCACACCCGGCAGCAGGCCGAGCAGGTCAAACAGCGGCTCGCCCGATGGCTGGAACCCAGGGGCCTGGTCTTCAACGAGGACAAGACCCGCATCACCCACCTCGACCAGGGGGCGGACTTCCTGGGATTCGAAATCCGGCGCTTTCGGGGGAAGCTGCTGACCAAGCCGAGCAAAGACGCGATGCGACGGATCCGGAGGCGATTGTCCGCCGAGGCCAAAGCCCTACGAGGGAGCAACGCCGACGCGATGATCGCCAGGCTCAATCCGATCATCTCCGGATGGGCCGCCTACTACCGGATCGGGGTCTCCAAACGCGCCTTCGGCGCGCTGGACGCCCACATGTGGAGACTGGTCTACAAATGGGCGAAGTTCACCCACCCGAACAAGTCGAAACGCTGGATCATCGCCCGGTACTTCGGCATGTTCAATCCCTCCAAACAGGACCGGTGGGTGTTCGGAAGCCCACAGACCGGCTTCTACCTCCGCAAATTCGCCTGGACGAAAATTATCCGGCACCGGATGGTGGCAGGCCGGGCATCCCCTGATGACCCGTCCCTGACCAGCTACTGGACCGAGCGGCGCCGCCGCACAAAGTCCCCGATGGGTTCGGCCACCTGGCGTCTTCTTCGCCAACAACATGGCCGATGCCCGCTCTGCTGGGGACTGCTGCTGCACGCCGACCACGAGCCACAAAGCCCACGCGAGTGGGAACAATGGCTCACGGCCACGCGCAGAGCGATCCGCAAACACGCGATCACCCCTGCCGCGGACCTCGGTGAGCCGGACGAGCACATCGGCCCGCGTCTCATACACACCCACTGCCGCCACCGAATCGGCGACGGCAAAATCCCGGCACTTCTGCCCGCCCACGAGCCTCCAGGGCTTGCTTGAGCCGGTTGCCCGGAAAGCGGGCACGGCCGGTACTGAGGGGGCCCCGGCGCGGCAACGCGCCGGGGCTACCCGACGAAGCCGAGTTCGCCGCCCTGCGCTACTTCGCCCTGTCCGGCACCGACCACCGCACCCACACCGAACAAGGCGACGCGATCGCCGGCTACATCCGCTGGCGCAACGCCCACGCCCAGCCCAAACGCGACTTCGCCCCCGAATCAACCATCCGCACCTGGACCGGTTACATGACCAACGTTGCATGACGCGGCACTAGATGATTGATGCCTTGAACATCTGGCTGCGTATCGCTGCCAGATTGACCGGGGCCGGGTCCTTCCAGTTGGTGCGGAGCCCCTGCTCACGGCAACGCTCGAGCACTGCGTCGACCCGTTGCATTCCCTCTGGGAAATTGAGTTCTCCCAGGTCGAGCACAACAATGCCGTCGAAGATGTCGCTGTCTGCCGCAAGAATCCCCTCGACGGCCTCGAGCGAGGCCACGTCGACCTCGGATCCGTACGGCGTGCCCGCGATGATCAACACTCGGTCGCGGGTCCGTTCCCAGTCCTCGTCCGTCTCCTCGAAGGTGGTGTCGTGGGCGTGGCTGCCGTGAGGGCCGGGGGCGTGTGTGCCGGCGTCCTCAGGGTCAGCGTCGCTGTCGGTTTCGATCTCGACTGCCCATGTCATCGCCAGCCTGTCTTCCCACTCATCGGCGTCGGGAAAGTCGGAGAAAAACGTCGTCCGATACCGGTGAGTCGACCAGGTGATGTTCTTTGCCTCGGTCTGGCCGAGCTCGGCGAGAAACCGGGTCATGCATTGCGGTGTTCCCTTGCTGAGCTGAGTCAGCCCCATCGTCGTCGCCTGAAACCTGCAGCGCAGGCGTCCGTCGCGCGAGTCCCAACGAGGAAGCCAGAGTTTGAAAGTGAGCGACCCGGTGTCGGGAACGCTGTCCGTGTGATCGGTCACGACGGATCTCCTGATCCTCGGAATCAGCTCACGTCAAGCTTGTGTCGCTGCAGGGCTAGGGTGGCCGAGGGCGTCGAGGATCGGCGTTGTCTACCCGACGTCGAGCTTGGAGCCCCTCGTGGACGTTGATCTGGACACCCTCGTGACAGCACTCTACGTGGAGACCGACGACTTGATCGACCGGCCACGCGGCAGCGGCCGCCGCCCGCTTTTGACCCCCGCAGAACTGGTCTGTCTAGCGGTGATGCAAGTGCTGCGCTACCCGTCCGAACGGCACTGGCTGAGGTATGCCCGCAAACACCTGCGGGCGCGGAGCGGTGCGAGCGGTAGTACGCCTCCAGCAGCGGCAGATAGTTGCAGCGCACGGCGGCGTCGCGGATGCCGTTCATCCGGGGCAGCAGCCTGCATTCCAGGGCGTCGATGAGCGCGCTCAGGTACGCCCGGTCGTCCTCGGCGTCCCCCTGGTAGGTGCCCTGGTGTTCCAGGACCGCGAGAGGTCGGCCGCCGGGCGGCTCGCACGGGGGCCCGTCGCTTATGGCGCGAACAGGACGCGGGATTCGAGATCGAGGTTCGTGGTCGGGGCGGCGGCCGGCGGGGTCAGGTTGAGGATCCAGTTGCCGAACCGGCGGATGACGTGGGTGATGTAGGGCGAGATGGTCGCTAGGTTGTCGGGGTCGACGGGACGGCCTTCGGCGGCGATGGCGTTGGCGGCGTCGGTGATGTCGCAGGCGGTGGAGTAGATCACGCAGTTGGCGAGCAGCTCGTTGAACTTGATGATCTTCTCTTGGCAGTCGGGGTCGTTGTGGCCGATGAGCTTGCCGCCGAACATGAGCCAGTCGGCGAAGCCGTGGAAGGCCTCGTTGCGGTTGGTGACCTGGGTGATCTGCTCGCGCAGGTCCGGGTCGGACAGGTAGCGCAGCAGCGTGATGGCGCGGACGGCGCGGCCGAGTTCGCGAAAAGCCCGGTAGAGGCGGTTCTTGCGGGAGTGGTTGCCCAGGCGGCGTAGCAGGGTGACCGAGGAAATGCGGTTCTGCCGGATGGAGATCGCCGTGCGCAGCAGGTCGGTCCAGTGCGTCTCGATCAGCCGCCAGTCGATCGCCTCGTCGCCGAACAGCGAGTCGATGTGCTGGTAGGTGGTGTCCGGGGTGGGCCGGTAGAAGATCAGGTCGTGCCAGTTGCGGATACGGGGCAGCAGGTCGAACCCCAGCAGCGCGGCGAGGCCGAAGACCGGCAGCGACTGGCCTTGGGTGTCGGCATGGATGGTGTCCGGCTGGATCTCCGAGGCGTTCTTCAACAAGCCCTCGATGATGTAGACCAACCCCGCACGGGATGAAGTGCCGGCTCTCCGCGTGCCGGCGGTAGCGTTCCCTGGTCGCGGCGCCCGCGCCCTCGAGTGACGATGACCGGCCCAGCGCCATCCGGCCGGGGCGGCGCGGAGGTAGGAGAGGACGCCCCTTCTACTAATCAGTCTTAGCGGGTCGGCCTGATGTTGTTCGGCAGACTCGTGGCTGACAGCCGCCAGCGGGTGAGCACTCATAGCTACTGGACCTTGAGTCCTGCGCAAAGATCGTGCCCCCGCTGGTCGGTCGGGGGAGTTGATCGCTGCTGGGATGTCGTGCCCGTCCGCCTGGGCGTGAGCACTGCTTGATTAGTTCGCCGATGGTTCTCCCGCAGGCTGACAAGAGCGAATGCGATCGAGGATCGGGGGCGATGTTGCGTCTGTTCATCGGGGACGACTGGGCCGAGCAGCACCACGACGTTGAGCTGATGGACGCCACCGGCCGTGTCCTGGCCAAGGCCCGCCTGCCCGAAGGGGTGGACGGGATGGCGCGGCTGCACGAGATGGTCGCCGCGCAGGTCGTCGACGCCCGCGAGGAGGTCGAGGTGGTCGTGGGAATCGAGACCGACCGCGGCCCCTGGGTGCGGGCGCTGGTGGCCGCCGGATATACCGTGATGGCGGTCAACCCGCTGCAGGCCGCACGATATCGCGAGCGGCTGAGCGTGTCGGGCGCCAAGAGCGACGCGGCCGATGCGCACATGCTGGCCGACATGGTCCGCACCGACTCCCACCAGCTGCGGCCGGTCGCCGGTGACAGCGACCAGGCCGAGGCGATCAAAGTGGTGACCCGGGCGCACAAGACGCTGATCTGGGAGCGGACCCGACACGCCCAGCGGTTGCGGCACACGCTGCGCGACTACTTCCCGGCCGCCCTGGTCGCCTTCGAGGACCTGGCCGCGCCCGACAGCCTGGAACTGCTGGCCAAGGCCGCCGATCCGCACTCGGCATCGAAGCTGACCATCGGCCAGATCACCGCCGCGCTCAAGCGCGCCCGCCGCCGCAACGTCGCCGACAGGGCCGCCGCCATCCAGGCCGCGCTGCGCACCGCGCACCTGGGACAACCCGGAGCGGTGACCGCGGCCTACGCCGCCACCGTCCGGTCCGCGGTCGCGATTCTGAAGGTGCTCGGCGACCAGATCAAGGCACTTCAGGGGCAGGTGGAGGAACATTTTGGTCGGCACCCGGCCGCTGAGATCCTTTTGTCCCAGCCCGGTCTGGGGACGGTCTTGGCCGCTCGGGTGCTTGCTGAGTTCGGCGACGACCCGCACCGCTACGCCTCAGCCAAAGCACGCAAGAACTACGCCGGCACCAGTCCCATCACCCGGGCCTCGGGCAAGAAGAAGGTCGTGCTCGCCCGCTACGTCCACAACGATCGACTCGTCGACGCCCTGGACTCCCAGGCATTCACCGCTCTGCAGACCTCACCCGGCGCCCGCGCCTACTACGACAGACTCCGAGCCCGCGACGTCTATCACCACGCCGCTCTGCGCCAGGTCGCCAACCGCCTCGTCGGTATCCTCCACGGCTGTCTGAGAACCAGCACCCTCTACAACGAAGCAACCGCCTGGTCACATCACATCAAGCCCCTCGCAGCTTGACACCCTAAGCACCTGGGATGTCTAAGCGGCTGGGAACACGGATACGAGCGAAACCCTCATCACCCGCTTCGCGGCAGGCAGGTTAAAAAATCCTGCTTAGAGCCCACGCAGATAGGTGCGGGTGGGGCACCCTGGGATTGGAACAGGCACAGGGCCTGGAGATCATGGAGTTGCGACGCTCTGTGATCATCGAGGAGACCTGTGCCTGCTTTGCCATCATGGCTTACCGAACCGCTGTGGGACCAATTCTCGGCACTGCTGCCGGTGCGGTCGGTCTACGATCCAGCCCACCGCCGCTGACGTCGCGGGCGAGGCCTGCGGTGTAGATGCGCGGGTCGGCCTCCACTTTGGCTCGCACCGAGTGGATCGTTGCGTGCGTCCACGCCCCGGCGCACCAAGGCGCCGCCGATGGTGCTCAGGAGTCAGCGCAGGCCGAAGCGCTCGGCCCACGAGATCACGGTGGCGGGCTCGGCGTTGGCGCCGCACAGCACCAGGCCCAGCCGAGCCCCGTCGCGAACCCGTTCGAGAACCTGTCGGGCGGCGGGGAGCAGGCAACCGGCCGCCGGCTCGGCCCAGACCTTCTCCAGGACGCCTGTCCGCGTACGACCTCATCTCCTGAGCCGGGTACGGCGTGATGTCCAGGGTTGTCGGCGCGTCGTGTACGTGTCGGTTGGAGTAGTTGATCACCCTTCGGTTCGTCAGCGACCAAGCAGACGAAGCCGAAGGGTGACCGCTGTCCATGATCCTGGATTCGAGGGATTGGATGAACATCCGAAGATTCCGTGCGCTGCATGCGTCGGGGGTGAGTATCGCGGCGATCGCCCGGGAGACCGGGCATGACTGGAAGACGGTCAAGAAGTATCTGGAGGCCGAGGAGTCGGCCCCGCCGGCGGCGCCGTCGCGTAAGGGCACCCAGCCGCGCAAGATCGACCGGTTCACCGGAGTGGTGGATTCCTGGTTGCGGGCCGATATCGGGTTGAAGGCGTCGGTGATCCACGAACGCCTCGCCGAGTATGGCTGGGACGGGAATTATCAGCGGGTCAAAATGTATTGTGCCGAGGCCCGGCCGCGGATCAGGGCCGAACTCGGGCTGAACCGCGATGACGTGGCCGGGCTGCACCGGCGGTTCGAAGTCACCGCGGGCGCTCAAGCGCAGGTGGATTGGGGTGATGAAGGCGCGGTCCTGGCGGCGGGCGGGATCAAGAAGGTCTACTCCTTCCATATGACGTTGTCGTATTCTCGCGATCCGTTCTGCTGTTTCACCAGTTCCCAGGATCTGGCGAGGTTCTGGGAATGCCACCGCCGCGCGTTCGCCCATTTCGGGGGCGTCCCGGCGGTGATCGTCTACGACCGGACCAAGACCGTCGTGCGCCAGCACGTCGCGCCGGGTAAGGCGGTCCCGCTGCACCCTGAGGCGGTCGCGTTCGCCGGGCACTACGGCTTCGACATCGATGTTTTGGCCGCGTACCGGCCGACGGGGAAGGGGCGGGTCGATATCGTCCGCGATCATGTGCTGGCCGGTCGGAGCTTCTCCTCTTTGGCCGAGTTGGACGCCGCGTTCACCGCCTGGGTGCCGATCCGCCGCGGCCAGGTGCACCGCACCCACGGTGAGGTGATCGGGGTCCGGGCCGCCCGTGACCACGCCGCGCTGGTGGCGTTGCCCGCTCAGCCCTACCTGGTCACCGACAAGCACCTGCGCCGGGTGGGCAAGGACTGCCTGGTCTCCTTCGAGGGCAGCCTGTATTCCGTGCCCGCCCGCAGGGTGCGGGCCGGGCAGCAGGTCGAGCTGCGCGTGAGTGGCACCGAGGTCATCATCTGTGACCCGGCCGCGGGCAGTTCGGCCACGGCGCTGCTGGTCGTTCACCCGCGTGCGACGACGCCGGGGAGCTGGGTGGTCGATGAGGCCCACTGGGACGGGCTCCCTGACGGGCACACGCGCTCCGTCACCACCGCAAGCCCACCAGGCCGCTCGCCGGCCGAGCCGGCAGCTGGCGAAGACGACGGCCTGGCCGCCCTGCTCAACCGCACCGCCGCGGCCCAGATCCGGGTCGGACGGCGCCCGCTGGCCGCTTACGACCTCGCCGCCGGCCTGCAGCCGCCGACCCGCAGCAACGGAGAGCTGAACTAAATGAGTGACCTGATCACCGAACGCATCCGCAAGCACGCCATCCGGCTCGGACTGCCTCACCTGGCCGCGAGCCTGGACCAGCTCATCACCCGCGCGGGCACCGACAAGATGGGCTACCTGGAATTCCTCGACCTGGTCCTGGAAGAAGAAGCCGGAGTCCGCGACGGGCGCCGTTTCCGTTCCGCCCTGCGGCTCTCCAAACTCCCGCACCACAAGGGACTGGATGAGTTCGACTTCGCGTTCCAGCCCGAGCTCGAGCCCCGCAAAATCAAGGACCTGGCCGCTCTCGCTTTCATCGAGAACAAGGCCAACGCCGCATTTCTGGGGCCGCCCGGGGTCGGTAAAACCCACCTGGCCGTCGCCTTGGCGGTCGCCGCATGCAGAGCCGGATACACCGTCTACTTCACCACCGTGGACGACATGGTCCGCCATCTGAAAGAAGCGGCGGCTATCGGACGCCTCGGCGCCGCGATGCGCCGATACATCAAACCCCACGTCCTCGTCATTGACGAAGTAGGGTATCTGCCGTTGGACCGCGACGAAGCCAACCTCGTATTCCAGACGATTTCCAAACGGTACGAGACCGGCTCCATTTTGCTCACGAGCAACAGATCGTTCAGCGAATGGGGATCGGTCTTCGGAGACGACGTCCTGGCCACCGCGATCCTCGATCGCCTTCTTCATCACTGCGAGGTGATCTCCATCAACGGGCCGAGTTACCGCCTCAAAAACCGGTTCACCACCATCGAAGGAGGCAGCAACGTGGCATGATCACACCCAGCCGACCTCTGGACGTCAGGTCGTACACGACTCGCCGTATGAGGTCGTACGCCGACAACGCCCTGCACGGCCTCCGCGTCCGACACCACCAGAACCTCGTTGACCAGCGCTGAAACGTGATCGTAGGTCAGCTGGGAGACGGCCGGCGCGCTCAGAGTGGACACGATGGACGACAACGCGACCGGCACTGGTCCATGGGCGGCGAGCGCCTCGGACATCGCCTCGGCCCTGCGGGTCTCCACTCCCCAGACCCGCACGCCCGGCCGCCGCGCCCGCAGCGCCGCTGCCACAACCGAGATCAGCGCACCGCCGCCGATGCTGACCAGCACATCGGTCAGCTCGCCGGCGTCCTCGGCCAGTTCCAGCCCGAGCGTGCCCTGCCCGGCGATGACTTCCGGATCGTCGAACGGGTGCATGTCCGTGCACGACCGTCAGCCCCTCGGCCCGGAGCCGCTCCATCAGCACGAACGCGGCGTCCATGGTGTCGGCCAGCCGCACCACGGCCCCGGCGGACGCGGCGATCTCGACGGCGCGCGCAGGGGCCGACCGCGGTATGACGACGGTCGCCTTGACATCGAGCGCGGCGGCCATCACCGCGACCGCGACCGCATGGTTGCCACCGCTCACCGCCACTACACCCGCCGCGCGTTCGGCCTCGCCGAGACCGAGCAGCTTGGCGGTCGCCCCGCGCGCCTTGAAGGACCCAGTGCGCTGCAACATCTCCAGCTTGACCGTGACCGGGGCGCCGAGCAGATCGGACAACCCAGGGCTCGGCACCGTCGGTGTGCGGACAACGTGCCCGGCGATCAGCTCGGCCGCCACCTCGATCTCTCCAACACCAACCATCACGGCCACCTTTCCGCATCGTCTCATCGATCTGCCTCGTCACTCCAGGAGGCGACCGCCACGCCAACCTATACAGCACCGATCGATACCGACATGGACGCCCCGGCCCTCGGCGGCGCCTATCCTCAGTCGATCGTGGCGATGGCTTCGTACCGATAGATGACCTGCGAGCCAGGTGGCCACCGCTTGGATGATGGCGGACGTTCAAAGGCAGGCTCTAACCACGGCCTGATCTCGCCGTCGAGCTAAGAGCCCGTGCGGGTTGGTGGGCTTCAGCGGCGACGTTGGGGGCGGGTGTCCCAGCGATGGGTGGTCCACGCACGACGGATCAGGCTACGGATGGTAATGATGGTGTCCGCCAGATCGAAGAGGGCTTCGACGACGATCGCGCGGCGTTCGTAGCAACGGGCGAGCCGGCCGAAGGCCGTTGTGCCAGGCGTTGGTCCGCTCGATATGCCAACGTCCGGTGGCCTGCACCGGCGCCTTCTCGCCCTTGTGGGCGATGACACCGTTCATGTCGCGTTCGCCGAGCAGCGCGCGGGTCTTACCAGAGTCATACCCGGCGTCCAGATGGACGATGATGGTCTCGGGCAGCGGGCCCAGATCCTCCAGCTTGTCCAGAGTCGGGCCCAGCAGTGGGGAGTCGTTGCGGTTGGCCGGGGCAAGCACCCGACCCAGCGGGATGCCGTACCCCTCGACCAACAGCGATCGTTTCATCCCCTGCTTGCGGCGATCCACCGGAGACGGCCCGGCCAGTTCGCCGCCACCGGGCGCCTTGGCGATGCAGCCGTCCACGGCAACGTCGTTCAGCAGCAGACCGACGATCCGGTCGTAGGCGTCCAGGGCGAGTTTCCTGAGCCGGGCGAATACCCCGGCGTTGATCCATTCGTCGCGGCGGTTGCGGATCGTGGTGGCCGAACAGGTCGAATCAGCGATGGCCTCATAGGAGCAGCCGAAGCGCAGAACCTGCAGCAGCTTGTCGAAGACGATCCGGTCGCTGATCCGGGGCCGGTGGCAGCCCAGCGGGTGGGCTGGATCGTAGACCGACCGCACCGGTAGCAGTGCCGAGAATTGGTCCCACAGCGGTTCGGTAAGCCATGATGGCAAAGCAGGCACAGGTCTCCTCGATGATCACAGAGCGTCGCAACTCCATGATCTCCAGGCCCTGTGCCTGTTCCAATCCCAGGGTGCCCCACCCGCACCTATCTGCGTGGGCTCTAAGCACGACCCGTCGGCGGCCTTCGAGGCGGACAGTATCTCGATGCCACGGCTCAGATGCCTGCGCAGCGCTTCCCGTAGCACTGGTCCGTCGCGACGCGTCGCGGCACTGAGGAGCTGATCGTGTTCGTACTGGGCGTCGCCAGGGTTGAAGTTGGCGAACAGCAGTCGAAGATGGCGTTCTGAGGCGACCCATAGTGTCTGGAGGATCCGTAGATCCCACTCTGAAGCGGCCGGCAGGACGAGTGCACGGTGGAATCGACCATGGACATCGAGGTCGCCCTCGGTGTCGTCGGACCCGAGATGGTCGAACAGGTCGCGGATGGTGCTGAGATCCTCGTCGGTGTAGAGCGGAGCGGACCGCTCGGCCAAGTCTCCTTCGATGAGGATCCGCAGCCGGTAGATGTCGCGAAGGTCCTGGATGTCGATCATCGCGACCATGGCTTTGCGCTGCGAGCGGAGTGAGACCAATCCTTCGTTCGCGAGCACGCGGAGCGCTTCCCGGACCGGGATGTGGCTGACGCCCATGTCCGCTGCCAGCTGAGTGGCGATGATCTCCTGGCCCGGCGCCAAGGCGCCGTGAACGATGGCTCGCCGTAGTTCGCTAAGGACCAGGTCCACCGCGCTGGCGCGCTTGACCGGTCGCGGACCGCCTCCGGTGGCACCAAGCCCCATGGATGCCGGGTTCACAGATGAACTCCCCTAAAGATCTTGGAACTTCATCGTAACACAGCTTGAATACGCTAGAAACTATAGCTTATCTTCTAGCCGTGACTCCTGAGAGTGACTTCGGGGAGGCCTGCGGCGTTGAGCGGACAAGCTCCGTGACAGATGTCCACACGCATCTCGTTACGTCGCCCTACCTCGACTACCTGCGACTTCACGGCGATCATCCGGCTGCGGCAGCGTCCCTGCCTTGGCTGGAGAACACCGAATTCGACTCCGATGCGTTGCTGTATGCGATGGATGCTGCGGGTGTCGACGTTTCCTGGGTCAGCTATCCGCCCCCCGGTGTGATCGAAGAACGTGAGGAACTGGCGCTGCGTCGTGCGCGGGAACTCAACGAGCGTCTCGCGCTCGCGACCACGAGACATTCCGACCGGCTCAGGCCGGTGTCACTGCTGCCGATGCCACATACGGAGGCGTGCCAGGAGGTGCTCGCCGGAATGCGGGACGACGCCGTAGCGGCCGTCGTTCATCTGCACGCGGCCAACCCCCCGCTTGACGCCGTCGAGGTCCGGCCGTTGCTGCGGGACCTGGCCGACCGTAGAACCCCTCTCATCGTGCATCCAGGAGTCGAGCCGCTTGGACCGCTGTTCGAGGGGTGGGGGCTAGGGTCCGCGTTGTCAGCGCCGGTCATCACAACTGCCACCGCCGTACGACTGATCGTCTCCGGTGCGCTGGATGAGGTTCCTCACCTGGAATTGATCCTCTGCCACCTCGGCGGAGTGCTGCCCCTGGTCTTGCAGCGGCTGGAGGACCAGGCCGTGTCCGAGGCCGCCCACGGCATTCGCCACTACCTGCGGCGACAGGTGCGTTTCGACAGCGTCGCCTTTGACGGTCACGCCCTCCGCTGCGCCGCCGCCGTCTTCGGCGTCGACCGCATCGTCCTCGGATCCGACACCCCTTTTCGCGGTCCCCAGCAACGAGCCGTCGAAGCCGTCCAGTCGGCATTCGGGCCGAACAGCCAGGACGTCTTGGCCCGCAACCTATACGCCGCGCCCACCGCCGCGGCAGATCACACCGAAGGAGCCCGACGATGAATCCTCCCTCGCGGACGGTGGCGAACCGGTGGTCGGCCCCTGACGCGCGCGTCGGTCAGATCGTCGACCCGGCCACCGGGCAGCCGCTGCGGACCGTGGCGGAATCCGACCCTGCCACTGTCGATGCCGCCGTCCGATCGGCGGATGCGGCATTGCGGTCCTGGCGTCATCGGCCCCCGCAGGAACGATCACGTCTTCTGCTTGAGGTGGCCGTGGCGATCCGCGAGGCGGCGGACGAGATCGCCGCGCTCGAATCGGAGGAGGTCGGTAAGCCATTCACCCAGGCCCGCCAGTTCGACCTGGAGATGTGCATCTCTTCGTTCGAATACTTCGCAGGCCTGCTGGCCGACCCGCCCGCACGGGCCCGGCACGACGGATCGATCATCTCCCTCACTACGCTTGACCCGTACGGCGTGGTCGCGGGGGTACTGCCGTTCAACTGGCCGCCGATCCACACAGCGGCCAAGACCGCACCGGCGCTGGCTGCGGGGAACGCCGTGGTGCTCAAACCCCCAGAGCAGGCTCCGTCTGCCGTGCTGCGGCTCGTCGAAATCATTAGCGGGCGGCTTCCCGACGACGTGGTGCACGCCGTCTGTGGTGGTCCCGGGGTCGGCTCCTCTCTGGTGGGGCATCCGCTGGTCCGGAAGGTCAGCTTCACCGGGTCCCCTGAGGGCGGGCGTGCGGTCGCGCGCGACGCTGCGGCCAACCTCACGCCCGCGCTGCTGGAACTCGGTGGAAAGAACGCCCTTATCGTGCTCGCGGACGCCGACCTGGACGCGGCGGTGGCAGGCGCCGTGGAAGGCTCCTTCTTCAATCAGGGGGAGGCCTGCACTGCTGCATCCCGCCTCGTCGTCGATCGCCGGATCCACGACGAGTTCGTGGAGCGGCTGGCGCGGGCGGTACGCCGTCTGATCGTTGGGCACCCCTCCTGCCCGGACGTCCATGTCGGGCCCCTGGTGAGCGCGCGACAGCAGCAGCGTGTCCTCGCTTACCTGGCGATCGCGCAGAGCGAGGGAGCGAAGGTCGCCGCCCAGGCGCCGCTCCCCGACGATCCGGCGCTCACGGCCGGGTTCTGGGTTCCACCGACCTTGCTGACCGGGGTCACCCCCGACATGCGTGTCGCTCAGGAGGAGATCTTCGGACCGGTGGCGTGCGTCATTCCCTTCGATTCAGCGGAAGAGGCCGTCGAGATTGCCAACGGCACGCCGTTCGCTCTTGTCGCGAGCGTCTATGGTCAAGATTCGGCAGAGACGTGGCGCGTCGCGCAGAACCTTGACGCGGGCATCGTCTTCATTAACAACTACCACCGGTCGATCCTCGGGACGCCGTTCGGTGGCAACCGCGAGTCCGGCTACGGCCGCGAGCACTCGCCGGAGACGCTGCTGGCTTTCGGGCGTAGTAAGAGCTATCGCTTCCCGAGTGGCCTGATGCCTGTTCCGCGCTGGTTCGCCGTCGACGATGTGACGGGCGGGGACAAGTGATGGCTGCTCCCCCGGCGCTGTCATTGAGCCACTGCACCGTCGCGTTCTCCGGCGTCAAGGCCTTGGACGACTTGACCGTCGAAATCCCGGCTGGCGGCGTGACCGCCGTCATCGGGCCCAACGGCGCAGGCAAGAGTTCGCTGCTGAATCTCGTCTGCCACTTGGTCACGGGGACCGGTACGGTGCGGCTGTCCGGCATTGACGTCACAGCGCTGCCTGCGCCCCGGCGCGCCCAGGCTGGTGTCGCCCGTACCTTCCAGACCCCGATCCTGTGCGACGACCTCGACATCGTCGACAATGTGTTGCTCGGGGCACCGTCGGGGGCCATGGCCCGCCGGCAGGCCTATACAGAGGCGAAGGCTCTGCTGGACCGGCTGGGTGTCGTCGCGCGGCATGGCATGAAGGTCGCGGTCCTCCCGCACGGTGAGCGCCGGTTGGTGGAGATCGCCCGTGCCCTGCTGCGCGGCGCGCGCGTGCTGCTGCTCGACGAGCCCGCGGCAGGGCTGGGGCACGCACGCGCCAACCGGCTCATGGAGGCGGTCGTCTCCGAAACCGAACGGACCGAAACGACGGTCGTTCTCGTCGAGCACGACATGGAGCTCGTGTCGGCCTGGGCCAGACACGTCATCGTGCTGGCTGAGGGCCGGCTGCTCGCCGAGGGAACGCCCGCCCATATCCGATCTCACCCCGAGGTGATCGACGCCTATCTGGGGAGCGCCCGATGAGCGCGGAGCTGCGACTGACCGGCGTGCGTGCCTGGTATGGCGGGGTACAAGCGCTTTGGGACGTGGACTTGCACATCCCGCCCGGGACCGTGGTGACGCTGCTGGGACCTAACGGCGCAGGCAAGACCACTCTCCTGCGCGCGATCAGCGGGACCGTGCGTCGCAAGGGCTCGATCCTGCTGGACGGCGAGCGGATCGACACTGCGCCCACCCATGTCATCGCCCGTGCCGGCGTCGGTGCCGTGCCGCAGGATCGAGGCACCATCCCGGGTCTCACCGTCGCCGAGAATCTGCGTGTCGGAGCGGTCGCTGCAGGCCGCCGGCGGTCAGGTGACGCGTTCGACCAGGTGATGGCGTTGTTTCCGGACTTGTCTGGGATGCTCGACCGGCCCGCTCAGCTGCTGTCGGGCGGCCAGCAGCAGATGCTCGCCATCGGACGTGCGCTTATGGGCCGGCCCCGTGTGCTGCTGCTTGACGAACCCAGCCAGGGACTCGCGCCGGTCGTCGTGGATGCGATCTTTACTGCGCTGGGGACCCTCGCCCAGAGCGGCCTCGGCCTGCTCATCGCCGAGCAGAACACCAAGGGCGGCTTCGCCCTCGCCCACGAGGTGATGGTCCTGGGCTCGGGCAGGGTCCGTATCCGCGGTACCGCTGCGGAACTGGCCGGCTCCCCCGAGATCCACAGCGCCTACCTCGGCGGTACCAGCGGAGATTCATCGTGAGCACACTGCTGCAGACCCTCGTGACCGGCGCGGTGTCGGGGCTGGTCATCGGCGGGCTCGCCCTCGCCCTGGCCGTGGTGTACCAGGGATCCGGCATTCTCAATTTCGCGCAGGGCCAGTTCGCCACTGTGTCCGCCTACATCAGCTGGCAGCTGATCAGCTGGGGTCTGCCGTTCTGGGCGGCGCTCCTCATCAGCGCGGCGGCGTCGTTCGTCCTCGGCGCGGCTGTTCAGCAGATCTTCATCCGACCGGTCCAGCGCTCTGACGAGCTGTCGATTCTGATCGTCACCGTAGGCCTGTTGCTGATCGCCGACTCGCTCGTCGGTTCCATCTGGGGGTTCCTGCCCAAGAGCATCGGCGGTCCGTTCGGCGACGCTGCCTATCGGCTCGGCGGCGCCGTCGTCACCGCGCAGATGCTCGCGCAGGTCACTGTGCTGGTCGTCGCGGTCGCAGCGGTGTCGCTGCTGTTCGGCCGGACCTCGATCGGGCTGCGGATGCGCGCCGCGGCGGCCGCCCCCGAGAGCGCCCAACTGTCCGGGATCGATCTCTCGCGCACGCTGGCCCTCGGCTGGGGTGTCGCGGCGGCCGTCGGTGCGGTGGCGGGTACGGTCAGCGCTCCGGTGACCGGGCTTTCTCCCGACGTCAACAGCTCCACTCTGCTGCTGGCGTTCGCTGCTGCAGCGTTCGGCGGCTTCCACAGCCGCGCGGGTGCGGTGGCCGGCGGAGTACTCGTGGGCGTAGCGACGGCCCTCGCCGGCGGATACCTGCCCGGGGTCGGCAACGACCTGCGTCTGCTGGTCCCCCTCGTCCTCATCGTTCTGGTGCTCCTCATCGCCCCCGACGGCGTCTTCGCGCGACGCAGAGCGGTGCGTGTCTGATGTCCGCGAATGTCACACCCCCCGTCGCGAACGGTGTCCGGTCGTCCGGCGGCCGCGATCCGTGGAGAGCGGGCCCTTTCGGTCTCCTACGCAGAGCCGTCGCGTGGACGGTGGGCGGCGTCGCGGCGGTCGCGCTCCCGCTGTTTCTCAGCGACTTCGAAACCTTCGAGTTCGGCCGGGTCGCCTGCGTTGCGATCGTCCTGCTCGCGCTCAACGTGCTCACCGGCCACGCCGGGCAGATCTCCGTCGGGCACGGCGCCCTCATGGGCGTCGGCGCCTACTCCACCGCGATCCTCGTCCAACGTGCCGGCCTGCCGTACTGGGCGGCGATCCCCGCAGCGGCCCTCCTCTGCGCGATGCTCGGGGTCGCCGTGGGCCTGCCGGCGCTGCGGATCCGCGGTATGTATCTGGGACTGGTCACCCTCTCCCTAGCCATCGGTCTCACCCCTCTGCTCAAGCGATTCAGCGGCCTGACCGGCGGTCCGCTCGGGATCACCCCGCGCCCACCCGTCCTGCTGGCCCCCGGGCTCACTCCCAGCCAGTCGACCTACCTTGTGTCGGCGTTGGTGCTGGTCGCCCTGCTGGTGGTCTACGGCTGGGTTCGCCGGTCCTTCCTCGGCCGCAGGTTCGCCGCCGTGCGGGCGAGCGAGGCCATGGCTGCTACCTGCGGCATCGGGATCGCCTCGGCCAAGACCCTGGCGTTTGCGGCGAGTTCGGCGATGGCCGGCGTCGCGGGCGGCCTCTACCTCACCGTCGTCGGGACGATCACGCCGGACAGCTTCACCGTCACCCTCTCGGTGACGCTGCTGGTCGCCGCGGTCGTCGGCGGCCTGCGGTCAGGCGCCGGCCCGATCGCAGGAGCGCTGTTCTTCGTCTTCGTTCCCCATGTGACCGCCGGCATGGGCGGCCAGGCGCCGCAGATCACCTACGCCCTCGTGCTGCTGGCCGCCATCTACTTCTTCCGTGACGGTCTCGCCGCCCTACCGGGACGGCTTCTGCCACAAAACCGCTCCCATCCCTCCGAGCACATCGAGGAGCACTGATGAGACCAATCCTTACGACCGCCTCCCGGACTCTTGCCCTGACCAGTGCCGTTCTGATGGTCGCCACCGCCTGCGGTGGTTCGGCCACAACTGCCAGCGGAAAGGGCATCTCAAAAGGTGAGATCCTGCTGGGTGGCACCTTTCCGATGACCGGTCCGCTGGCCTCCTACGGCGCGCTGGCCAAGGGTCTGAACGCCTACTTCCAGAAGATCAACACCGACGGTGGCATCGCCGGTCGAAAGCTCCGGCTGATCACCCTCGACGATGCCTACGATCCGTCGCGGGCCGCCGCCAACGTGCGGGAATTGGTCCAGCAGAAGAAGGTCTTCGCCGTCATCGATTTCGGCGGCGCTCCCGTCGTCGCGCGTGACTACCTGCAGCAGGTGAAGGTCCCACAGTTCAGCTTCGCGGGACTGACCGCGCTCAGCGATGTCCGTGCCTACTCCTTCACGCGCAGTTGGTGGCCCGACCTGGGGCAGGAGAGCCGCATCGTCGCCCGCTACGTGGCCGCACACCAGGCGCAGGCGAGCAAGGCCCATATCGGCACAATCACGATCAACAACGACGCTGGCCACGACTACCAGACCGGGATCAAGGCGTCCGCCACCGCCGGCGTCACGGCCCTGGGCACCGCCGTCACCTATGAGCCGACCGACACCGATGTCTCATCGCAGGTCAACTCCGTGCGGGGCCAGGACGCGCTGGCCACCCTGGTCACGGGCGCCGCCGAGATCTCCATGATCAAATATGTGGCACAGACCGGCTGGACCAAACCGCTGTTCCTCTATTCCGGCGCAAGCTCGATCGCCTCGTTCCTCAAACCGGCTGGATCGGCCGCAAAGGGCGTTTATTCGGCACTATGGCTCAAAGACCCCGCCGACCCCCAGTGGGCAGCTGATCCGGGGCTGCGTACCTACCGATCCACCATCGCCAGCTACGGCGGCGCCGCCCGCTCCGACGACATCATCGTCGCGAACGGCTACGGCCTCGGTGAGGCGTTCGTGGCAGCGCTCAGGTCCGCCAGGCAACTGACACCGGCCGGGCTGCTCAACGCCTGGGACAACCTGCCACCCACCACGCTCGACGTCCTGCAGCCCGGCATCACCATCAAGGGCGATCCCAAGACCGGCCGCCCAGTGCACTCCTTCCAGATCGCCCGTTTCGATGGAGCCAGTTGGAAGCCCCAGGGGAACACCGTCGAGGCCGGCTCCGGGGCGGGGTCGTGAAGCCCGCCGACGCCACCAGCGCGGCCGCTCAGGCCCGAATCGAACGCGGCACGCAGCAGATGCGGACACTCGGGCTGACCAACACCCCCGACCTGATCGTACGGCTGCACCGGGAACACCCAGCGCTGGCCGACCAAATCGTCGCGTTCATCTTTGGCGACCTCTACTCGCGCACGGCGCTCACCGCATCGCAGCGCCAACTCGTCACGCTGGGCTGCCTCACCGCACTGGGCGACACCGGCAGGCAGCTCCAGGCCCATGCCGACCTCGCTCTGTCGGTCGGCCTCACGTCTGACGAGATCCGGGAGGCCATCCTCCACGCCGGGGCCTATGCCGGATTCCCCCGGGCCATCTCGGCGAGCCTGGCCGTGACCTCCGTCCTGGACCGGCCTCGCACCTCAAACCGGCGGGGAGAACCACAATGAGGATCGGCAGCGCGCTGCGCCGGGCATCGGCAGTGTTCCCCCATCGGGTGGCCACGACCTTCGCTGCTCGGACTCGCACATGGGAGGAGTTCGGCGACCGCGTCGCGCGGCTCGGATCCGCCCTGTGCGGACTCGGCGTTGAACCAGGGGATCGGATAGCGATCCTGGCCTACAACAGCGACCGCTATCTGGAGGCGATGTACGCCGCTCCGTGGATCGGGTCGATCATCGTACCGATCAACACCCGGCTCGCCGCGCCCGAGATCCTGCACTGGCTAACCGATTCCGGGGCCCGGACCTGGCTCGTCGGGCCCGAATTCATCGACCTCGCGGAGACGCTGAGACTCGAGCTTCCCCAGGTGCGCGACCTCATCGCCTTGGAGGCTCCGATGCCGGAGGGGTGGTCGTCGTACGAGGGACTCATCACCGGGGCCGCCCCGATCCCCGAATCTGAGGGACCCGACACCGCTCCGGCGGCGATCTTCTACACGGGCGGGACCACCGGCCGGTCGAAGGGTGTCACGCTGAGCCACCGCAACCTGCTGGCGGGGGCGTTGCAGACCCTGGCTCATGTCCACTGGGATCACACCGCCAACTACCTCCACGCCGCGCCTATGTTCCATATGGCCGACGGCCTGGGCACGTACGCGGCGCTGCTGGCCGCGGCCCGGCAGACCATCGTCGACCGGTTCACGCCCGCCGGCGTGCTCGACGCGATCGAACATCATCAGGTCACCTGCACCGTGGTGGTCCCGACGATGATCGACCTGCTGGTCAGCGATCCGTCGGCCATCGGCCGCGACCTGTCGAGCTTCACCTCGCTGGTGTACGGCGGCTCACCGATGCCCGAGGCGGTGATGGGCCGGGCGCTCAAGGTCCTGCCTCAGACCGGTTTGTTCCAGCTGTACGGCCAGTCCGAGGCGAGCCCCACCCTGACCGTCCTCGGGCCCGAGCACCATTCCTTCGACGGTCCCACCGCCGGCCGCACGCGCTCGGCAGGACGTGCGACCATCGGCTGCGAGATCGCGATCGCTGCCCCAGACGACAGCCACCTGCCGCCCGGCGAGGTCGGGGAGATCATCGCCCGAGGCGACAACGTCATGCTCGGATACTGGAACCAACCGGAGGTGACGGCCCACACACTGCGCAGCGGCTGGCTGCACACCGGGGACGCCGGCTACCTCGATAAAGACGGATTCCTGTTCGTCGTCGACCGAGTCAAAGACATGATCGTCACCGGTGGCGAGAACGTCTACTCCGCCGAGGTCGAGAACGCACTCATGGCCAACCCGGCCATCGCCCAGGCCGCAGTGATCGGCATCCCCGCACCCCCCTGGGGCGAACAGGTACACGCCGTAGTCCACCTGCACGCGGACTCCTCGGCGACGGCCAAAGAGATCATCGACCACTGCCGAAGCCTCATCGCCGGCTACAAGTGCCCCAAGAGCGTGGAGATCCACCCCGAGCCGCTGCCGCAGAGCGGCGCCGGCAAATACCTCAAGACCGTCCTGCGCGCACCGTACTGGCGCGACGCCGAGCGCAACATCAACTGATCCCAATCCCCCAGTCCCCCGATCCCTTGATCCCCCGATCCCCCAAGGGAGGACTCCACGCATGGACATCACGCAACGCAACCTTGTGACCGCGCGTCGTTGGCTGCTCGACGTCTTCAACAATCACGATCTCGACGCCGTCCCCCAGATCATCTCTCCCGATTACGTCAACGTCGGCACGACCGACCGCAAGGGCCACGAGGCGGGCGCCGACGTCATCCGCCAGGCGGACTCCTGGTCACCCGACCGGAAGATCGAGGTCAAATACGCCATCGCTCAGAACGACCTCGTGATGGCACTGTTCCGCCTCTCCGGCACGCACACCGGACCATTCCAGGGAGTCGAGCCCTCCGGTCGCGCCTACTCCGTCTGGTTGTCGGACATCTTCCGCTTCGACCAGGCTGGCCTGATGACCGAAGGCTGGGTGATCGGCAAAGGCGATCTGCGCGCCGCGCTGGCCGTACTCGGCGATCGGGTGGGCCGATGAGAGCACATGAGGTCGCCGTCGTCACCGGATTTCGCACGCCTTTCGCCAGAGCGGAGGGCGCCTACGCCCACGTACACCCTGCGGACCTGCTGGGAACGGTGCTGAGAGCCGTCGTCACCGGCATCGACGCCCGCCAGGTGGACCAGGTGCTGATCGGATGCACCCAGCAGGGCGGAGACCAGTCCTACAACATCGGCCGCAACGGCTGGCTTGCCGCCGGGCTGCCCGTCGAGGTGCCCGCGACCACGATCGACACGGTCTGCGGATCCTCCCAGCAGACCGTCAACCTGGCTGCCGCGCTAGTCGCCTCCGGTCAGGCCGACATCGTGGTCGCGGGCGGCGTCGAGTCACTGTCCCGGACCCCCATGTTCTCGACGTGGGGGGATGGCGATCCCTTCTCGCCCCACCAACGGCAGTTGTACGACATGCCCCATCAAGGCGTCGCGGCCGAACGCATGGCCCGCAAGTACGGCGTCAGCAGGAAGCAATCGGATGAGATCGGATGGCGCAGCCACCTGCGTGCGGCGGCCGCGTGGGACCAGGGCCGCTTCGACGGGGAGATCATTTATGTCGAACGCGATGGCGAACCCCCGCTGTTTCGCGACAACGGCGTCCGTGCTGACGCCGACCTCGATCGTATGTCGAGGCTGCGGCCCGTCTACGACGCCGACGGCATCGTTACGGCCGGTTCGGCGAGCCAGATCTCCGACGGTGCCGCCGCGGTATTGATCGCCTCCAACCATGCCTGCGAGCGGCTCGGCCTACGGCCCCTGGCATGGATCCGCGGTAGCGTCACCGTCGGCGTCGATCCCGACCTGATGCTCGAGGGACCCATCGTGGCCACCGAACGCCTCCTCGACCGCTCCGGCCTGACGCCCGACGACATCGACCGCTTCGAACTGCATGAGGCGTACGCGACCGTCATCGGTGCCTGGCTGAACACGATCCAGGCCGATCCCGAACGCGTCAACCCCGATGGCGGTGCCATCGCCATCGGCCATCCCTTCGGGGCCTCCGGCGCCCGCCAAATGATCAGGCTCGCACGGCACCTCGGCGGTGGGACCGCCTACGGCCTTCAGGCGATGTGCTGCGGCGGCGGAATCGGTACCGGGACCCTCCTTCAGGGAGCCGGACGATGACTGACCGCATCACTCCGCACACCGCCACGATGGCCGCGATGGTCGTGCCGGAGGCCGGAGCCGTGCCCGTCCCGGCCCGGTTGCCGGTGCCTACACCCGGCCCCGACGAGGTCACCGTCGATGTCGTCGCCTGCGGTGCCGGTCTCACGCTGGAGATGAGTCGCGCTGGCGCCCTCGGAGGCGGATTCCCCCGTGTCCTCGGCCACGAGTTCAGCGGCCACGTACGCGAGGTCGGCGACAGTGTCACCGAATGGCGTCCCGGCGACCGAGTCACCGGCAGTTTCTACCTGACCTGCGGTGGATGCCGGTTCTGCCGCGCAGGCCGTGAGACCCTCTGCACCGAATTCGGCGGCTACCTCGGCGCCGCCATCGACGGTGCGTTCGCCGAGGTCGTCCGGCTTCCGGCCCGAAACCTCGTAGCGGTACCCAGCACGGTGAACCTAGCCAGCGCGGGCATCGTCGCCGACGCCATCGCCACCCCATTGCACGTGGTGAACCAGCGGCTCCGGGTATCTGGTGGCGACTGGATCACGGTCATCGGAGCCGGCGGCGGACTGGGCGTCCATACCGCTGCCGTCGCACGTGCCGTCGGCGCCCGTGTTTTGGCCGTCGAGACCCACCCCGCCAAACGCCAGGCTCTCAAAGACTCAGGACTGGCCGACCTCATCGTCGACGGTTTCGACCCCGGCTGGCCGGACAGCTGCGGAAAGCTCTGCGGAGGCCAGGTCAGCGCCGTCATCGACTGCGTCGGCACTACCAGAACGCTCGCGGCCGCGACCCGCGTGCTGAGCCCCGGAGGCACCCTTGTCGTTCTCGGCGTACGCGGAACCGACGGACTCGCCATTCCCGCCCTCGATCTCATTCTGCGGGAGCTGACCGTCACCGGCACACGGTACGCCACACGCAACGAGATAGCCCAAGCCCTTGAAATGGTCGGGGCAGGCCAGGTCGCACCGGTGATCGGAGCGCGATTCACCCTCGACGACCTGCCAAAAGCCTTCGACCTGATCCAGTCGGGAGAGGGGTTCGGACGCATCATCATCGACGTCGCTCCAGCCGGAGAGCCCGAGCAGTGAGGGATCCGGCCTCCTGAGTCAGGAGGTACTGCCGGACCATCTCCCGCGTCCACAACGCGAAATCGCCCTGCAACTGCCGCGGATCATTCCCCACGATCAACGCGTACAGCCGGGCGATCTGCCGGCCGTCCAGCTTGGAAGGCCGCCCCGGCACCGATTTGGCCTTGAGCGCCTCCATACCGCCCTCCCGGTACTTCGCCAGCCACCCGAAGCGCCGATAGGTCTCGATATCGCCGCAGGATCCCCACGACACGGCCCACGAGAGGTTATTCTGAGCTCCAAATATGCCGCGCCATGTCGAATTTCGAGGGCATCGACGAGATCGAGCACACCACTGACGGAAATTCGTGTCGTATATCACATACCACAGATACGATGGTTTCACCGCGACTTAGCGTCCTGGCGATGACGCAGCATCGCTATTGAAACACCACCGAGAAGCGATACGAGTCCGAGCCCACACAAGGCCGCTGTACTGGACACCTCGGTGGTCACCAGCGCCCCCAGGGCAGGGCAGGCAAGATACGAAAGTACGGTGAGCCGCGAGTCGATAGCAATGCCGGTTTGCCGTTGCCCTTCCGGCGCAAGAGATGTGATCGCCAGCCTGACCGGGGTGGAGCCACGCCGTATCCGGCTGCGCGGATCAGACGCTACTGAGTAGTAGCATCCGGTTCCTGTAGAGGCTTGACGCAGAGAGGTATCGTCGGAGTCACGGTCCCGGTGTGTGGTGGGTCCGGCGTCTATGGCGTCCCGCCATGGGCTTCGCCGCCCTCGATCGCAGGCGTACGCGCCATGACCAAGACGAGCCGACTGTCGGGCAGTGTTCCCGATGACGTGACGACTTTCGTAGGCCGCCAAGGCGCGACCGCCGAGGTCAAGCGGTTGCTGTCCGTCTCACGCCTGGTGACGCTAACCGGTCCTGGTGGGGTAGGCAAGTCGCGGCTGGCGCTTCGGATAGCCCGGGACCTGCGGCGGGCCTTCCCCGATGGCGTATGGGTGGTCGAGCTGGCCAAGGTGCTTGATCCGTCGTTGGTCGATCACACGGTCGCGGCAGCACTGGAGCTGCGGGAGCGGCCGGACGGTGACCTGCGGGCCGTGCTGGTGGACTACTTGACGGACAAGCAGCTGTTGTTGGTCTTGGACAACTGTGAGCATCTGCTGGACGCGTGCCAGGGATTGGTGAACGCCGTGTTGCCCCGGGCGCCATGGACTCACGTGCTGACCACAAGCCGCGCTCCGCTCAGCATCATGGCCGAACATATTTACGCTGTCCAGCCGATGTCGGTGCCGGAGGAGGATTTCCACGCGAAGGTCGGCGACCGGTATGAAGCATTGGCGCTGTTCGAGGAGCGCGCAACGGCCGTACTTCCGGATTTCACGCTCAATGAGGCGAACGAGCGGACCGTGGCGACGCTGTGTCAGCGTCTGGACGGCCTTCCGCTGGCGATCGAGCTCGCCGCCGTGCGCATGCGGGTGCTGTCGGTAGAGCAGATCCTGGCCCGACTGGAAGATCGTTTCGAGGTTCTGAAGTCCGGTGACCGAAGCGCGATTCCCCGGCATCAGACGTTGCAGGCGGCGATCGATTGGAGCTTTGATCTTTGCTCACCGCAGGAACGCCTGCTATGGGCCCGGACGGTGGTGTTCGCCGGCGACTTCGACCTGGAGGCCGCGGAGAGCGTATGTTCCGGCAAAGGTCTTCCGGCGGCCGATGTCTTTCCTGCGCTAGCGGGGTTGGTGGAAAAGTCCATCTTGGTGCGGGGAGAGGCTGGCGCGCGGGCCCGATACCAGATGTTGGACACGGTGCGGGCGTACGGCATGGAACGTCTGGCAGACGGTGATGACGCGCGGCCCCTCGCCGACCTGAGACGTAGTCATCGGGATTACTATTTGCAGCTCGCCGAGGAGGCGGACGCAGCCTGGTTCGGTCCCAGCCAGGTCGAGTGGTCAACTCGGCTGAAGTCCGAGCGCACTAATCTATGGACAGCGCTGGACTATTGCCTGACCGAACCCGGGGAGGCGCGGACCGCACTGCGGCTGGCGGGCGCAATGTGGTGTTCGTGGGTTGGCCTGGGGTTCATTCCAGGCGGAAGGTATTGGCTGGACCGGGCGCTGACCCTGGACACCGAACCTAGCCGCGAACGAGCCAAGGCACTTTGGGTGAACGGTTGGCTGGCGATCCTACGCGGCGACTACGCAGCAGCTCTGGATCTGACGGAGGAGTGCCGCCGGGTTGCGGCGCAGTGCGACGAGAGCGCATTGGCCTACGCTCTAGAATTCGCTGGCCTCGCACATGCAACAAAAGGCGACTTCACGATCGCCATGCCTATGTTGAGTGAAGCGCTGTCGCGGCATCAGGCCAACGGTGAGCCGGGGCCCCTCGCCATAGCCTTTTTCTATGCATCCGCAGCGAATCTCTATCGGGGCGACCTCGATCGCACTGTCGTCCTCGTTGAGGAATGCCTACGGCTATGCACAGCCCATGGTGAACACTGGGTCGCGGCTCGCACACGCTGGATCCTCGCCATCGTGGCGAAATTTCAGGGGAACACACGCCTCGCACGTAAGTACGTGGATGAATCCCTGCGCTTTCTTCGGACGGTCGGGGATGACGTTATAGTCGTATTCTGCATCGAACTTCTAGCCTGGATCGCGGCGGCTGAGGGGGATGCTGACCGATCCGCTCAGCTGCTCGGCGCGAGCCGAAGGCTCTGGCAGCCCTTGGGTAGCTATCTGCGCGGATCCGGCCTCTATTTGAGCTGGCATGACGAATGCGAGTCGCAGATTCGTGTCACCCTCGGAGATCGCAAGTTCGAGTCCGCATTCCGGCAGGGCACCAGGCTCACGGCGGACGAGGCCATAGCCTACGCGTTGGATGAACCGGCACTGCCTGCCGGTTCACGCGCCGGGTCCACATTGGGACCGGTGTTGACGAATCGCGAACGCGAGGTCGCCGGACTGGTCGCCGAGGGATTGTCCAACCGAGACATTGCGGCACGGTTGGTCGTCGCCCAGCGAACCGCTGAAGGCCACGTCGAGCGGATCCTGAGGAAACTGGGCTTCAGTTCACGTGCTCAGCTTGCGGCGTGGGTGGTCGAACAGAAGAAACATTGAACCGCCCGGCCGCGGTAGCATCGCGTGCGCTGGTGCGGCAGACGATCGCCGATATCGATCGGTCGGGCATCCAGCAGTCCTCTTCTGCCCTGAAGTACACCGAATCGGCCGATCCGGACCGGGCGGCATAGGAGGCGATGGATGCGGCCTCGGCACCGGCGCAGCCGGTGCTTTCGCGCCGGAGCCGCGCATTCGTGCCTTCGGACTAGGATTTGGCCAGTTCTGCTTCTGCGAATGCGCCCTACTTGCGATCGAGCGCCTTGGCCGCACCACCGCGCCAACTGTCGGCCATGGGATCGGGAAGATGTCATCCTCTTGCTTCTCCACCCCGCCGTCGAAGATCGCTCGCGGGATCGAGTCCGCAGACGCCTGCCGTTCGATGACGGAAGGATCGCTCAGGTCGTCATACAGCGCTACGCAACGGATCGAGGTCGGGTCGCCCAGGGCATCGCAGCCCTGGGCTCCTACAGAACCGTGCGTAACAGTCGCCCGTCATCGTGGCCCGAGTTGAGCTTGGACGAACAGCGCGTCCATGCCTGATTCGATCATGTGCGTAGCGTTTGACCTGTCCTGCGATCGTCATACCGGTATGGCTCCCTCTCTCGGGTCGTGACTCCCGGATCGTCCGGACTGTCTACGAAGTAGACCCGGCGAGGCCGAAAAATCGGGCGCTCGTCGACCGCCCAGTTCGTGGCTCGGCCGGTGTCAGTACTGAAGATAGACCAGGAGAACGACAGACCGTGACGCGGGAGTGGAGCGGTGAGAACCGACCTGATTGCCAGGGCGCGGGCCGGGGACAGCGACGCGTTCCGCGAGCTGCCCGAGCCGTACCGTCAAGAGCTGCACGTTCACTGCTCAGGCCGGTCCTGGCAACCGGAGCCAACCCGCGGCATCGGGCGGGCACTGGTGGAGCAGGTGTTGAGCACAGGCGCGAAGCGAGTGTACGCCGGTACGCGCCGGCCCCGGGCCCACCCGAATGAGCGGGTCACGCCACTGACCTTCGACGTTACCGACAAGGCGCAAATTCACACAGCTGTGGAGCCAGTTAAGTCTCTCGATCTCCTCATTAAGACATCGCATGGCGCGACACCCCAGGGCACCGACCCACCGCGGCGGCGACGGCGAGCGACCACCACGATCAAGGAATCGCTGCGTGCGCCGGGCATCCGGCTTCCCCTGCTCAACCACCAGGTCAGCGCGCACGCCGACCTTAAGGACGTCGACCTATACTGCCTCGACCTCATCAGCCACCACGGGCCGCTCAGCTCGAGCGCCGTCCCTGCCCTGCCCGGCTTGCACCCCGCCACTAGACCAGCATCCTCGACCGGCTCCAACGTGGGCCCGGGCCACACGCCAATGCGATCCGAACGCCCGTGATCGCCGCGCGTCGCCGTGAACCCCGTACGCGATCGCGACCCCGAGCTGTTCCGGCTGTACTCGGAGATGAGCACCTGCGTCGACCATATCTGCGCCGACGACACCGACGCCGAACTCGAAATACTCGCTGATATCCTCCGCCGCACCGCGGAGGCCGGACAAGAGGCAACAGAAGAGCCGGTCAACGACATGATCGGCGAAAATCGTTAATGCTCTCGGGGGCTCGCGTGGGACTGGGAGACACGGGCCGTGTTGGAATCGTTCGGGCTGGACGCGCTCGCCGAGGAAACCTACAAACTTCTCCTGCGCCGGCCGAATCTGGACGTTGAGGGAATCGCCGCCGAGCTCTCGGTTTCGGCCGCGCGGGTCCGGCAGGCCCTTGATCAGCTGGCGGATCTCGCGCTGCTCCGACCGTCCCTGGAGATTTCCGGGCGTCTCCGTCCGGTGAGCCCCGACCTGGGCCTGCAGGTTCTGCTCCAGCAACGGCAGGCCGACCTGCTCCGCCAGCAACAGCAGTTCGCCGAGAGCCAGGCCGCGATCACTCAGATGATCGCTCGGTACTCGGACGCGGCGTTCGCCACCTCACAGACGAACGCCGACCAGCTGATCGGAATGGACGCCGTGCAGGGCCGGATCGAGCAACTCGCCCTGCGCGCGCGAACCGAGGTGGCGAGCATGATGCCCGGTGGCGCGCAGGATCCCTCGCTCATCGAGGAGGCCAAACTCATTGACCAGCAGGTGCTCGGCCAGGGGGTATCGATTCGCACGATCGGGCTCGACAGTGTCCGTAATGATCCGGACAGCCTGGCCTATGCCAAGTGGCTGGTCGAGCGGGGTGCGCAGGTGCGCACTACTCCCGTCCTCCCGGTGCGGATGCTGGTCTATGACGGCGAGGTGGCACTGCTGCCACTTGACCCCGCCAATACGGCGGCTGGCGCCATGCAGGTCAGCAATCCGGGCAGCCTCGCGGTGATCACCGCCTTTTTCGAGCAGGTGTGGGTCAGTGCCACATTGGTCGGCTCCGCGCCCGCCAAGGATGGCCACGGCCTCTCACCGCAGGAACGCGAGCTGCTGACTCTTCTGGCCGACGGCATGACTGATGAGGGCGCCGCCCGCCAGCTCGGCGTGTCCCAGCGCACCGTTCGCCGTCTCATGGCGGATCTCATGAACCGGCTGGGCGCCCGCAGTCGTTTCGAGGCAGGTCTGCGCGCGGCCGAACGGGGCTGGCTCTGACGCGTCCGAGCCTGGAGATTGTGATCTTGCCGTTTTAGGCCAGGCCGTTTGGTGCCAGAGCGAATGCCTTCCGCTCGCAAGTTCGGGCGAGCAAACTCCTCATTGCCGGGCGATCGAGGCCTGACCGGAGGAAAGAAAACCCCAAAGGCGTGTGAGAATGCACCGCCCACCTCCGTAGATCCGCACAGAGAGGTGTACTGAACATGTCTGCTGCCCTGAACCCGACCGGTCGGATATCGGGCTCATTCTTCCCCATCACCGTCCCCTCCCTGCCGCACGACGGTGGGAACATTTGGGGCTAGTCGAAGACGAATCATGTACGTGATCATCGCTCATCTGCCGCCACCCGATTCTCTGGCCCAGGCGCCGACGAGCGCGGAGGTCCTCGACGACCTGCTCGCGAGCTATGCGGCGTCGGCCGGAGTCCGGCTGGAGCATTTTCGCGTCTACGCCAATGGGTCATCGTTCTCCGTCGTCCTTTTCCTTATGGCGGAGAACCTTGAACTAGCGGAGCTCGACGCAATTTCCCTGATTCGGTTGGTACTCGGGGACAGTCGTCGCTCCGCGGATTGAGCAGCGTTCTCGAAAGAGGCCAGAAACAGGATCATGTCTGGATTTTTCGCACCCAAACGGGCTGGTCATACATGCAAGGGAGCTGAAATGAACCATTCGAGCGGAACCGTCGTCTCTGCTGGAATAAAGATCACGCGGTGCCCCGGAGAAGGGATCGGGAAACGGGTGCTCGTACTCGGCCGTCAGCCCAAGTCCATCAATGCCCTGCAACGGCGCGGCGCGGAGGTGACCTGTGTCGTGCCGGGCGATGGCCGTCGGTCATCGGTCGTGGCGGCCTCGGCGTTCCCGTCGGCCCGGGAGATCTGCGTGACCACCCCATCGAACCTGGAGGACGTGGTCGGCGGCCTGGAACGAGAGGGGATCGACCTGGGTGACTTCGACGTCGTGTGCAGTCAGCACGAGTTCTCACTCGCCGCGGCGTCCGCGCTGGGCGGAGAAGCCCGGTGCCATCTGCCCATGGCCACGGTGATCAGACTCCGTGACAAGGCCGTCCAGAAGGCGGCCGTCCGCGAGGCCGGCATCCCGGCGGCCGATTTCGAAGTGGTCACCGATCTCGGCAGGCTCACGTCGGCCGTGGTACCGGGCCGCGTCCTGAAGCCGCTCGCTTCCTCGTCGTCGAGGAACGTTTTCGTCATCGCCGATCCCGAGTCGGCGAAGGCGGCGATCGAGGAGATCCGGTACCGGCGCTCGACCGACCCATGGCTGGTCGAGGAGTTCGTGGACGGAGCCGAACACCAGATCGACGGGGTGGTGAGGGACGGAGAGATCAGGTTCCTCGCCGTGTCCAGATATCTCCAGAATCTGATCGAAGTACGGAGCGGCGGGCTGAACGCCTCGGTCGTCCTCGATCCGGCCGATGAGAAGGATCTCTACGCGCGTGCCCGAGGGCTCGCCGATGAGGCTCTCCGGGCTCTGCGCCATCGGGACGGCATCTTTCACATGGAGGTCTTCCAGCAACCTGGCGGGCTTGTCTTCGGCGAGTGCGCGGGTCGTATCTCGGGAGGCATGACGGATGTCCTGCTGGCCGAGAAGTTCGGGGTCGACCTGCACGACGAGTGGGCCCTCTCGGTCCTGCGCGAGCCATCGACCATCGCCTCGGAGAAGTCCGAGGCGATGGTCGGCGACATCTACCTGACCACGCCTCCCGGCCGCCTGATCGAACTCCCTGGGGAGGACGAGATCAACGCGCGCCCAGGGGTCGTTCATGCCCGCGTCACGGCGGTCCCCGGCGAGGAGATGCCGCACGAGCCCGACGCGTCCAGCGTATGCGCGGCCCAGGCCGTCGTGCGGGGGAAGGACGCGGCCGAGGTCGAACGCCGCCTGTGGGATCTCGCTCAATGGTTCAGGACGGCGACGGTCATCGACGCCGGGCGGTCGCCCCAGCCGGCCCGATGGACTCCCACGGGGAGGCCGAGGGTCATCGTCCTCGGGGGGAGGCCGGATGTGATCCGGAAAGCCACAGCGCTCGGCCTGGACGTCGTTAACATCCAGAAGCCCAGTGCCTTCGATCCGGCCGTCCTGAAGCACGTCTCCCAGGTGCACCTGGTGGACTATCAGGACGTCCGGGCTGTGGACATGCTGGTCGAAGCTCTGCACAGGACGGCTCCCATCACACGAGTGTTCACACAGAATGAGGCTGCGCAGGTCGTGTCCGGTCATCTCACGAGCCGGTTCGGTCTGCCCGGCAATGGTGAGGAGGTCGTCAGGACCCTTCACGATAAACGGGCGATGCGTGCACTGCTGAACGAGCATGGCGTCGGGCCGGTGGCCGTCCAGGCCGTCACGACCAAGGAGGCGCTGCGCGACTTCACCGTCAGGCACGGTGCCGCCGTGGTTAAGCCGACGATGGGCTCGGGCAGTCTCGGCGTCCGCAAGATCTTCTGTGGGGAGGACGTCGACGAGGTCTGGTCCTGGATTCGTTCCTCTGGCGTGCGGGAGTTCTTCGCCGAGCAGCTGCTCACCGGGACCGAGGTGAGCGTGGAAACCTTCTCGGCGCGGGGACGCCACACGGTTCTCGCCGTCACTGGCAAGGACACCGGCGACGGAGTCGTCGAACTGGGGCACGTCGTTCCGGCGCCGCTAAGCAGCGCCGACATCGCGCGGGTCGGTGAGTTCACCGAACAGGTACTGGACGCCGTCGGCCTGGTCGACGGTCTCGCCCACACCGAGGTGATGCTCACCGCGGACGGACCGCGCGTGATCGAGTCCCATTGCCGCCGTGGCGGCGACCAGATCAATGAACTCGTCAGGATGGTCTACGGCGTGGACATGGAAACGCTGGCCTTCCGGCTGGCGCTGACCGCGGAGCCGCTGGGGGGGCACACCAGGGCTGACGGCGGCGCGGCCATCCGATTCCTGGTCGCCGATCCGGGACAGGTGATCAAGATCGAGGGGATCGAGCGGGCGGCCGCCATGGAGGGCGTGGTCGAAGTGCGGGTCCAGGCCGCCCTGGGAGACGTGGTGAACCCGTTGCGCTGGTCCGAGGACAGGTGCGGGTATGTCTTGGTGCACGCCTGCGACGGTCCGACCGCGGAGCGGATCGCCAATGAGGCCGCGAACCTGATCCGTATCCGAACCGTGCCGATGCCGGACACGCCGGAGGACACCCTGGCGGCGCTGCTCGCCGAGGTGGACGAGATACTGGATCCGTTCGCCGCTCAACACGCCGGCCACGGCGGGAGCCGTGAGAGAGTCGCTCACGCCGGCAGCGTCGAGTCCCGTGCCTGAGGTGATGCGAGAGCGCTCGGCACGGCCGCTCGGGCGGACTGTGCGGGTCCGGCTGCTCATCGGGTTCGTCCAGCGCTTTCTCAACGCAATGCTCCTGCCGTTCATGGCGATCTACCTGGACCATCGGTTCGGGCAGGGGCCCGCCGCGACGATGGTGCTGGCCGGAGTGCTGGTCGGCATCCTGGCGGGCCTGTACGGGGGGCACCTGTCGGAGAGGCTGGGCCGGCGACCTGTTCTGCTGCTCAGCGAGTCCGGGGCCGCGACGGCCTTCGCCGCGATGGCCACCGCCGCGGTGCCGTCGTGGGAGTCGCCGACCGCCGTATACGCGTTCTTCGTGCTGGCCAATGCACTGGGCAACCTCGGTCTCCCTGCGCACGACGCGGTGATCACCGACGTGACCCACGCCGACGATCGCAAGCGCGTCTACACGCTCAACTACTGGACGATCAATCTGGCGCTCGTCGGCGGTTCCCTCGCCGGGGCGTCCTTCTTCTCCGATCATCTGCCGTACATGCTGGCCATGGCCGCGGTCCTCAGCCTTGTGGTGGCCGTGCTGACCTTCGCCCTGGTCAGGGAGACTCGCCCTGGGCAAGGGAAGGAGCGGTGGCACGGCTCGGGTCGCCGCGTGCGGCCGGGCATCGCCCGCATCCTGACCGACTATGGACCGGTCATCCGCGACGGCGCTTTGATCAAGTTCGTGCTGGCCGCGACCATGCTGATGGCACTCGAAGTGCAGCTCACCATCTACATCGCGGTCAGGCTGGCACGTTCCATGCCCGACCAGAAGCTGTTGCCGTTCGGCTGGTGTGAGGTGCGGGTCGACGGGCTCGAGATGGTCGGCGTCCTTCGCGGCGAGAACACCTTGATGATCGTCTTCCTCGGGCTCTTCGCCGAACGACTGTTCAAGCGGCTTGGTGAAGGCCCGCGGCTGTACGGTGGGATCGTCGCGTTCACAGCCGGGTACGTGGTGCTCGGCGTCGGTTCAGACGTGTCGTTGCTGCTGTTCGGCATGCTGATCGCGACCCTCGGGGAGCTGCTGTACGTGGGAGTCGAGCAGTCACGGCTCGCCGATTCCATCCCGGAGGAGTCCAGAGCGCGTCATATCGCGGTTTACAACCTGCACGTCAGGGCGGCGCTGGTCGTGGGGACCCTCACCTGGTCCGCAGCCAATCTGCTCCCCGGGTGGTTCATCCCTGCCCTCTATGCCTTCCTCGGCCTGGGAGCCGCGCTCCTCTACGGCTCGATCCCGGTCCGGCGCCGAAAGGCGAAGCCCGTTGCGCTAGTGGGAAGGCAACGACGAGACTCTGCCAACGTGCTCGCCGCCCCGGCTCCCGACCTGCCGTAAGCCGGGGCTCGCGGAACTCAGCTCAGCTCGGCGTTCAGGGGAACGCGGGCGAGGAGAGGCCCTCGCCCGCGTCCGGGACGGCGAAGAACGCACCGGCGTGGGCGCCGCCCCGGGGGGGGTGCGCCCGTGGCGGCCGTGGTGATGTAGAAGTCGCGCAGGCCCGGGCCGCCGAACACGCAGGCGGTGGTCTGGCGGGCGGGCAACTCGACGACCGATCAAGGAACGCCATCGGCACGTCGGGGACGGAATCCGCGATAGACGGCAGCGAGTCGGCTGTGGGTGCCGACACCGGCATGATCATCCGTCATGGGAGAAGCCGCCGGGTAGGGTGCTCCGTTCGGCGTGACCGAGGACGGTCGGGTGAACGATGGCTCGCTCAGCGTATGCGGATGGCAGCGAGCGGGAGCACTTGTCGATCTGTTCGCACCCGAGAACGGGGTGACCCGTAGTGGGCTGGTGCGGCCGGCCGCCAACTATGCGGCTTGGCCGAACGCTGTGAAGGGGCTGCGCCACAGCGAGACCATAACGCCGCTGGCCGCCAGGCTCGGACAGCAGCCGAAGCTCTCCTACGGCAAGGGTGACGAGGCCGCGCTCGGCAAGAAACTCGCCTCCGGGCACGGAACATCCTGGTTTGCTGGGAGCACAGCGCGATCCCGCACATCGTCTCCGCCATGGGCACGATGAACGTCGCACCACCTGCCAAGTGGGCCGACAACCGTTTCGACGTGGTCTGGGTGTTCACCAGACACGGCCACGGCTGGCGTTTCAGCCAGATTCCCCAGCTGTTGCTCGACGGCGATACAAAGTCCCCTGTCGCCTGAGGGGTACCGCCTGCCGAATCTCGGTCATGGTCAGAGGGGAGCGGGACGGCGTCGTGGCCGTTGAGGCCGCGATGCCAATCACCCGCGGGTGGAAGATCGGCTTCCATGCCGGGGGGCCGGCCATCCACATCGAGCACGGAGGAGACGACGCGCCCCTTTTCGTGAACCGCGTCTGAGCTTGTCGTTTCAAAGGAAAGTCCAGACCGTGTTCGACACCGGGTTCGAGAAGTTTGCGCTGCTCCTGGTGCTGGCATTGATCATTTTCGACCCCCGACCAACTCCCGCGCGTTACCCGCCAGGCCGCGCAGACACTGCGCCAGCTACGCCGTCTGGCCACTGACGCCACAAATGACATCAAGGCGGGGCTCGGGCCTGAGTACGCCGACCTTGACATCGCCGATCTCCACCCGCGCCGTTCGTCTAGAAGCATCTGCTCGACGATCTCGCCGGTGATCGTCACCCGTTCGTCGACGAACCGCTTCTCCCCTACGGAGAGCGCCCGCCCTACGACACCGACGCCACCTGAGGCGGACGCCTCCCGGTCCAGCTCACCTGCTTGGTGGCGGTCGTGAACGCGCAGGCTCCCAGGTCGCGGGTAAGTCTGAAGGCATGAGCCTCCGGCAGCGCGTGTCGGCATTCCGCGGGTCATGGCGGCTCATGTGCCGGTCGTGCTTGTAGTCGGCCTGATTTTGTTGATCACCGTTGCCGACATCACCGCCTCGCGCGATGTCCACCTGAGCTCGCTGCTGATCGTCGCGCCCGCGATCACAGCCTCGTTCGAGGGCCCCAACATGACCGGGGCGATCGCGGTCCTCACCATCACGGCGGGCGCCGCCCCGGCCGTCTCATCTCGATCGATCGGCCGCCCTGGCCAGCCTGCTGCCTTGCGGCCGGCTGCTGCGGAAAATTCGGCTTCCTCGACCGATTCCTTTCGACAAGTCGCCGAGTCGGTAGGTGTGAGGGGACTTCGATGATGACTGAAGGGAGCGACCATGGCAGAGATGACGGGGATTCGGCTGGGCGGCCTGGTGCTAGGCAGCGACGACCCGGAACGGCTCAGCGCCTGGTACCGCGCAGCGTTCGCGCCGTCGGCCGAGCCAAGCACCGTGCTGACGGTGGGCGATAGCCAGTTGATCTTCGAACGCCGCGACGATCTCGCGCAGAACACACAGGAACCCGGCAGGATCCTGATCAACTTGAACGTTGAGGACGTCCAGGCGGTTGCGGCTCACCTGATGGCGCTGGGCATCGCGCGGTGGATCCGCCCCGTAGAGCCCTTCGGCGCCGGCCTCATCGCGACATTGGAGGATCCGGTCGGAAACTACGTACAGATCGTCGAGCTCGCCGCCCGGCCCGGCCCGGAGCGGTGACGCAGATGAGCCACACCGACGTCAAGGCCGATAACCTGGCGGGTGATGATCCCGCCGCCGCAAATACAGAGGGGTTGCGCACGCTCCGCACCACGTTCGAAGCGTTCGACCCCGGGGACGGCGAGCCAGCACGTCCCGGTCGACGGACTGGGGCAACGGTGACACCAGATAGCGACGTCTTCACACGGCTGACCCACCCATACCGGCCGGAGCTCCTGGCCTACTGCTACCGCATGCTCGGTTCAATCCACGACGCCGAAGACCTCGTCCAGGAGACCTATCTGCGCGCCTGGCGCTCCTACGAGGCATTCGAAGGCCGCGCGTCACTGCGCACCTGGCTCTACCGGATCGCCACCAACGTCTGCCTCACCGCACTCGAGCACCGAAAGCACCGGCCGCTGCCGTCGGGCCTCGGCGGTCCCGCCGACGACCCCGAAGGCCCTCTGGCGCCGCCGCCGGAAGTGACTTGGCTACAGCCCATCCCCGACCGGCTGGTCCGGGCCGACTCCGACGACCCCGCCACCATCGTCGCCGCGCGGGCAAGCTTGCGGCTCGCCCTGATCGCCGCCCTACAGTACCTCCCCCCGCGTCAGCGCGCCGTCCTGATCCTGCGCGACGTACTGGCGCTGCGCGCGGCAGAGGTCGCCGAGTTGCTCGGAATCTCCGTCCCCGCAGTCAAAAGCATCCTGCAACGCGCTCGCGCCCAACTCGGTCAGGTGGCACCGTCCGAAGCCGAGACCACCGAGGCCTCCGGCGCGCGGCAGCGGGAACTGCTGGACCGCTATGCCATGGCCTTCGAGAACGCTGACGTCGGAGCCCTGATGGGACTGCTGACCGAGGACGCCGTCCTGGAGATGCCGCCCACCCCGACCTGGTTCGCCGGCCGCGAGTCCATCGGCCGCTTCTTCAGGTCTAGGGTTCTCACGTTGCCCGGTGCCTTCCGGTTGGTCGCGACCGCGGCCAACGGGCAGCCTGCGGTCGCCTTGTACCAGCGCGGCCCGGACGGCGTCCATCACGCGCATGGGATGATGGTCCTCTCGACCTCCGCCGCCGGGATCACACACATTGTCAGGTTCCACGAGCAGGACCTGTTTGAACTCTTCGAACTCCCCCAAACACTCAGCCCCACTCCGGCGAGCCCTCAGGCCGGCGAACGGGCCAACGCTCTTGACAGCGGATCGCCCGCCCCGGACGAGTCGACGCCATGACGGTTCTGGCAAGCGGAGCCGCGATGCTGGAACGCGCAATCGGCTATACCCTCGGCACAATCCAAGCGGTATCGCCGGAACAGTACTCGAACCCCACACCCTGCACGGCCTGGAATCTACGGATGCTGCTTGAGCATCTCAACGACTCACTCGACGTGCTCCAGCAGATCAGCGACACCCAGCACATTGAGAGCAGCGCCATTCCCGCCCCCGACCACAACCGACCAATGACCGACCCGATGATGCACTTTCGGCGCCGGGCGACCCAACTGTTGGGATCATGGTCCGCCTCCGCCTACCACGACCGCATGACCGACATCGCCTGCCTCCCGCTACCGAACGAGATCGCGGCTTATACCGGAGCACTTGAGATCGCCGTACACGGATGGGACATCTCCCAAGCCTGCGGACACCACCAGCCGATCCCAACCGCCCTAGCCACCGACATGCTGCAAATCGCGCCGATCCTGGTTACCGAGGCGACCCGCCAGCCGCTCTTCGCCGCCCCGGCCCGGGTGTCGCAGCAGGCCAATCCCAGCGACCGGCTGATCGCCTTCCTTGGCCGCAGACCAGATGCCTGACCCGCGTCGTCTGAATACTCCAGCTGTAGATGGTGATCTTTCATGTTTTGTTCCGTGGATCGCCGCTGGTAGTGGCTTTCGCGTGGTTCTACGCGCGGCAGATGGCGCCTCGTCGCCGACCCTGGCTGCCGAGCTCGGTGACATCGCGAGCCGAGGTTTCAAGGCCGGGCGAACGTCCGCCCATGCCCGTAATCTCGTTCATGGATTCGGGGCCAGTCCAGTTAACGGCTCTGTCGCTCCTTCGGTGGTACAAGCATCCGCACTATGACCCGATGCTCCTCCCATCGGGCGAAGTACCAATGCACCGTCTGCCACGGCGGGAAATCCGCTGGCAGAGCGCGCCACGCGCACCGGTCTGCGCGACGCAAAATCGCATCCACCATCCTCAGCACAGGCAACAATCAAGATCACCCAAGCACTCCGGCACCCACCCAAGATCTACTTCCCAACACGCCAGGTGAGTCGGCCTTCGTCGCTACCCAGAACTCCTTGGCCTCCAGATCTCCATAGTCCGGCACTCAAGGGTGTGCGGGCGCAGGTCCAGCCGGGCGTCAGGCAGCCTTGTCGCGACCGTTACGGCCCCACGCCGAGATGTACAACCAGGCGAGGCGCATAAAAGTTTACTAAACTGACATGTCATTTTATGGACATATCAAGTACCTTCGATTTGCATTTTACTCGTCAGATCGGGCGACTCTCACCGAAAGGATTAGGCGAGTGCTTAGACAACGTCTGGTGCGTGCCCCGGTCGGTGCACTGACCGCGGCCGCGCCAGTGATCACCACAACGCCAGCTAGCGTCGCGTCCAAATTAGTCGGCGTGATTGGCAACGAGCCGTGGTGTACCGCCGGAGGCTACGAGGCGTGCCTGTCCGACGGCGCAGCATCACCAACGCGCACTGGCCCGCCAACCAGAGTTGGTCCGACCTGTCGGACCATTACTTCTCGCCTAGCGGCAAGACCTGCCAAAACACGAACGCGAATTGGAACGCCGGCGCCATGGCCTGTAGGTACGCCAACAAGTGCACAACCTGCACCGGCGCGGGCCACACCGTAAACGATGACTGGGAGTACAACGCGGAGGTCGGAGAATGTATTGGACCTTGGACCTGGAGTCTAAGCGGCCCCATTAAACTCTCCTAATGACCTAGTTGTATGATGCGCTCTGCCCGGCGGAGAGCAGGCCATAGCCTTTTGCAGGATTAGTAACAGGGAGTGGAATGCGAACCCATTCAGCATATCGACGTATGGTCGTCGTGGTAGTGGCCATTGCCGTACTGTTCGGTGTGGCGGCGGGATGCGGTTCGGGTGTCGATCCAGTGGCGGAGGCCGACCATGCCGCGTCGATCGCTACGACCCATGGGGGCAGCTCTGGTATTGAGATTGTCTTGCCGATAAACGCATATGAGTACACCGTGCCCGAACGCGACCAGATTGGCTGGGCACGTGATATTTTGATCGGCGAATGCATGCGTGGATTCGACTTCAGTTATGACGCCGCTGCGGACGCGGCGCAGAACCGTCGACTGGCCCGGATGGATATGCAGGATCTTGGGTTCTATGGCAATAAACGCCGCTACAGCGTGATCGACATGGCCACCGCCGCCAGCTACGGTTATCACCTGATCTCTACCACGACCGGCGCCCCGAGCACGGTAGATCAGACCAATCCGCACGGGCTGGGCAGGCTGAGCGCGACCAAAACAGTGGTGATGACTGGCTACGGTCCGGATGGTAAGCCGGTGTCTAGATCGGCCACCGGGCGTCGGATACCGGCCGGCGGCTGCGTTGGTGTGGCCGACGCCAAGCTGGTCGGTTCGGGATCGGTCGGGGAGGCCAAGCCCGTCAGTGAGCTGGCCGCCAGGTCATTCGACCAGTCGTTGAAGAACGTGAAGGTCACCGCAGCGTTCCGGGCTTGGTCGAGCTGCATGGCAGGCAGGGGCGACCACTACACAAGCCCGCTTGACAAAACCGGCTTCAACATCGACATCAAGACCGTTTCACCGCAGGAGACCGCCACTGCGCAGGCCGACGTGGCATGCAAGCAGCAGACCCACCTGGTCGACACCTGGTTCAACGTCGAGCTCGCGTACCAGAAGAACTGGATCGAAAAGCACGCCGACGAGTTCCACAAGGCCAAGACCGACCACGACAGGACGATGATAACGGTCTCCAGGATCATCTCTAGCAATCCCTGACCGGCAGGTTGCCACCAGGCGCGGACATAACCCACCGGCCAACGGCAGACGCTACGGCGGCAGGCCTGCTCCCATGCCTGGCCGGGTCTGGCCGGACGGGGCGTCGACAGTGCCGAAGACCGGCGTGTTCTCCAAGCACGCGATGGATACCTCGTAGCTGCGAATGAGGCTGCCGGTACATGCCCTTCAGCGCGGTCGGCGGCGCCTCTGCGTCCGAACTTGTTGATCGCGACGACATGGACGAAGTCGAGCATCTCGATCTTGAACGGACACTCCCGTGGCGAACGAGTACTGGCCGGGCAAGTTCTCGGCTCGCAGAAACCACAACAGGTCTCCGTGGCGGTATGGTGGGGCGACATGCCCCCTGGGATCAGCCTCCCGAGAGTGCTTTGTACTTCGCGTCGCCGGCGGACGCAGCTCTATGTTCGCGCCCTCGAACCGAAGTACGGCATGATCCCAGAGGGAAAGCCCAGCCGACGATCGCGTGACAGAAAAACATCACGACGAACGCAACGGTGACCGAGTCGTACCACGCCGAGATGTAGGTGAAGTCCGCTACCCGGGTCTTCGGCCGGTCGGCATGACGGCGCGCTGGAGATCATCGGCACGCTCACGCCTTTGGGTCGGTGACCATGGCGCGGATCTTCTTGCTCCGACGTTACCCTCTGTGGGCCGAATGCCTGCGTTATTACAACCCTGCCCCTCAGAGGATTTGACGGAGCCGACATGGTGATTAGTAAGGGTGGACAGCGCACCGACCTCCTAGTCGTATTCGTAAGCGTAATTACCGTTGCAGTCGAGGTCGTGGTAAGTCCTGCACTCATTGCCGCTTCTGCAGGCCATCGCCCCGGCACCGTACATCACGTTCGTGTTCTGGCCGGCCCCGGTACCGCTCCAAAAGCAGTGGTCCGACGGGTCAGACCAGCTCTGCATCGCGGTCCAGATCGCGTTGTTGAATCTGCCGCCCCAGTACAGGCACAGCACATAGCGCCCACTGGACATTTCAGATTCTCCTATTTCCGAGGATTCCCGATCGACGAAGTTCAGGTTCGCGGATGGCGCTTATCGCCGTCAGATCGATGCACGCCCAATCGTCAGAGAATGATTTTGATGGAACCGCTATGACCGCTGGTGTAGTGGAGCGCGCCAACCTCGTATGAGTTCTCGTAATCATAGTTGCCGTTGTAGTCCGCGTAATAATAGCTACGACACTCACTAGGGATTCCGCAAAACATCGCGCCCGCACCATTCATCACATTCATACCCTCACCGACACCGGTACCGCTCCAGAAGTAATGGTCTGACAAGTCAGACCAACTGTCATTGGCGGGCCAGAACGCATTCTTGATGCTGCCACCCCAGTACAGGCACGCCTCGTACCACGCATCCTTACACCGCGGCTCGGAACCGCTTACGCCGATGAAGTACTTGAAACCAGCAGCCTTGGCTGGCGTGGTGACCGCGAACGGCGTGGCTACGATTAGCCCCGCAATCAGGACGCGCACCAAACGGTATCTGAACACTCGAACTCTCCTAAGGAGGGAATCCCCGATGATCCGACCGGCATGATAATAGAAAAGTGAATTGACATAAGTCCACCGAGATGGACTCAGCGAATCGATTCGAACAGCAATGCTTTCGCGGAAAGCGCGGCCCGGCGCCCTTATCCCTGGCGATCGCCGCCGACGTCCAGACTGGGTGGACACTCTCCAGCAGGGCGAAAGCCGTCCCGCAGCGACGGCTAGCCGTTTAGGAGATTCCTCCGTTGACTGGAATGTCTTGGCCGGTGATGTAGGAGGCGTCGGTGGAGGCGAGGAATGCGACAACGCTGGCTACTTCCTCGGGTCGACCGAGTCGCTTCATGGGTGTTGCGGCGGCGATCTGGCGCATGCGTTCGACCTGCTCTGGGGGGAGGTGGGGTACGGGTAGGTCGATGGAGCCTGGACTGACGGTGTTGACACGGATTCGCCGGGGCGCGAGTTCGGCCGCCGTGGTTTGGGTGATGGCGTGGAGAGCAGCTTTGGACGCGGTGTAGACGGTGGTTCCGGGGCGGCGCCAGGCAGGGTCGACTGGGGCCAGGCCGCACATGATGATGGCGGCCCCGTCGTTGAGGTGCGGGATCGCCTTTTGCAGGGTGAAGAAGGCACCCCTGGTATTGGTGTCGAAGACCTCGTCGAAGGAACTTTTCGTCGCTTGATCCAGCGCCTGGAACCTCTTGAGGCCGGCGTTGATGAACAACACGTCGATCCGCCCAAGCGCCTGCGTGACGGTGGAGAACATCGTGTCGATCTCTTCTGTCCGGGCAACGTCTGCGCGGACGGTAAGGATGTCCTCGCCGATCGAGGTGGCGGCGTCGCGCAGTCGCTGTTCGTCCCGTCCAGCGACGGCGACATGGGCACCTTCCTGGTGGAACCGTTTGGCGGCGGCCAGGCCAATGCCGCTGCTTCCGCCGGTCACAACGACCACATGGTCGTCGAATCTGCCCATCGTCAGCGGGTTCCTCATCTCCGAGGCTGGTGGTGCCGTCAAGCCTTCCATTTGCATCACGCTAGTAACCTAGAGGCAGTTGGTAGCATAATGCAAGTAGGGCAAGGTGGTTGGTGCTCGGCCGGACCTACGATGGTCAAAACTGCCTGGTGCACGGGCCCTGGAGGTGGTCGGCGAACGCTGAAGCTTGTTGCGCCAGCTTCCGCCACGGGTCTGACACGAAAATAAGGACGCTACGCAGGTCGGAGGGGTGGCGGTGGGTGTCAAGTCAAGCGAGACGGGGGTCAGCGATCGTTAGGCGGCGTCTTGGTCGGGTCGGTTGATCAAGGCGACCGTGGGGATCTTGGGCAGCGTGGGCGTGCGGGTGAAGGCCTGTGAGCAGCAACCGAACGGGCAACGGCGATAGCGAGCTCGGTTCGGGCGGAGTTACCGCCGTCGACCGTTCGGATGCGGGTGGCCCATCTGCCAACAGGACTGAGGGGGCGGGGTCCTCGGGTCGGGCAGCAGGTCGGCCAGTGCGGTGCGCACGGCGACTCGGCTCACCTCGTACTCACGCGCGAGGCCCGCGATCGAGGCGCCTTTGTCACGGAACGCCGCCCGCACCTGCTCAAGCTGGTCTCCGGTGAGTGCGGGTGGCCGGCCGCGGTAGCGGCCTTCGGCTTCGGCCGCGGCGATCCCTTCAGCGGTCAGTTCGTTTGCAGGTCGCGCTGGAACTGTCCGACGGGGTGATCACGTTGATGATCAGGGCGGTGGTGGCGTCGTCGGCGGCCAGGTCGTAGAAGTTGGACAGCGGTCCTGACAGGACTCGCAGTACGACGCCGCGGGCCCGGTACCAGTCCCGGACGGCGTGGATGTCCGTCAGGTCTCGGCAGAGCCGGAACAGCTCTGACACGGTGAGGGCGTCGCCGGGGTGCGCGGCGGAGGCGACCTTGGCGAACGCGGGCCGCTCCAGTGCGGGGATCTTGGAGGTGGTCGCCGGGTCCTCGAACAGCAGCACCCCCTCGGCCGGGTGGAACCCTTCGGCGATTCCTTCGGTCCGGACCAAAAGCCCGGCCTCGGTGAGGATGTGCCGCTGCCGGAGCAGTGACTGGGTCGCGGTGGACAAGCGGGAGTAAACGATCCGCACGGGCGCTCCTGGGTTGGGGTCCCCGTGGCACTGACGAAGTTTCGGTCGGATATAGCCGCGACCTGCGGTGATGTCGAGGTGTAGGGCCTGACTCGTGGTCTGGTGATCTCTGCCGCTACGTTCTGATCCGGTTTGTTCGGGTCAGGCGGTGCGGTGGCCGGTGTCAGAGAAGATGTTCTCCGAGGAGCAGCTGGAGCAGCTGCGGTCGTTCCCGAAGATCACCAGGGACGAGCTGATCAAGTACTTCACGTTGACGCCGGCGGATCTGGCGTTCGTGGATCCAGGGCGCGGCCGTGGGCCGGCGGACCGCTTGGGCCTTGCTGTCCAGCTGGCGAGTTTGCCGTGGTTGGGGTTCGTGCCGGACGAGGTCGCCTCAGCGCCGGCTGCGGCGGTGGCCAGGGTCGCCGAGCAGTTGGGGTTGGACCCGCGTGTGTTGCAGGGGTATGGGAAGCGCGCTCATACCCGGACGGATCATTTGGTGCTGGCGGCGAAGTATCTGGGGTGGAAGAACGCGGCGGCCGGTAGCCGGGAGTGGAAGGAACTGGAGCAGTTCCTGCTGGACCGGGCGTTGGAGCACGATTCGCCGACGTTGTTGTTCAATTTGGCGCGTGAGTATCTGCTGGCCGCGAAGGTGATCCGCCCGGGCCCGATCGTTCTGGCGAAGATGATCGGGTCGGCGCGCAAGGCCGCCGACGATCTGACCTCGCAGCTGCTGGCGCCGGTGCTGACCGGGCAGTTGCGCGCCGACCTGGAGCGGATGCTGCTGGTGGACGTCGGGTTGAGGCTGGGACATGTACCTCCACTCGCTGGCCCAGTACCTCACCCACTTCCGCAGCCGGACCGCGAAGGTCGTCACCGCCATCCGGCCGCAGGCCGGCGCGGGCGATGACGTGTGGGCCGTGCTCAAGGGCGAGCTCGGGCTGGCCGGCACCGTCGCCGAGGGCGATCCCGTACGCCTCGCCGTCGCCGGGCTCCCGCCGGTCGAGGGCGTCGTGGACTTCGCTGGCCTTCCGACGTTCCTGGGCGTCCGCACGAGCGACGGGCTGTACTGGTTCATCCACTCGGGCCCGCTCCGCGGCGACGTCGTGGTGCTGGGTCATCACATCTTCGCCGGCGACGTGGACGAGCGGGAGACCGAGCAGGCCTGGCAGTCCTGGCTCGCTCGGTTGTCGTTCGCGTAGCACCCGCGACGACGCAAGACGCGTACGTGACGACGCCGAGACGCGTACGTGAGGTGGCCGGGGCGAGCCCCGGCCACCTCACGCGTACACGCCGGTCCCGCGAAAACGATTTAAGAAAGAGATTTGAGTAAGTAGGATGGCCTAACTGAAGATCGTCCGGGAGGTTCGCGTGCGGGGGCAGAACGGTGACACCCCTCTTGCCAGGAGGCTCAGCTCCACAGCGGTCCTGAAGGTCCTGCACGAGACCGGCGCCGCGACCCTCACCGAGCTGGCGAACGCCGTCGGCGTCTCGCGCCCCACCGCCGAGGGGATCGTCGAGGAACTCCTCGACGAAGGCCTGATCGAGGAGTCCTTCGAGGAGCCCGAGGGGCGTCAGCGCGGCAGACCGGCCAAGCGCTTCCGGTTCCGGGCGTCCTCCGGGCACGTGATCGGTGTCGACATCGGCGCGTACAAGCTGCTGGCCATGGCGGCCGACCTGGGCGGGCGGATCCTGGCCACGCACCGGGTGGCGGTCTCCCCCGGCATGCGCGTATCCGAGCGGCTGGAGGCCATCGTCGCCGCGGTCGAGGCCGTCGCGAAGGAGTCGGGGCTCACCACCTCGGACCTGTCCGTCGTCGGCTTCGGCACCACGGGTGTCGTGGACGGCGAGGGCCGGGTGGTCAAGAGCGTCGCGATGCCCGAATGGACCGGCCTGGAGCTACAGGCCAGGCTGGACGAGATGATCGCGGCGCCGGTGCTCGTCGAGAACGACATCCGGCTCGCCATACTCGCCGAGCACTGGCTCGGAGCCGCCCAGGACAGCCAGGACGTGGTGTACCTGTTCACCGGCAATCGGATCGGGCTCGGCCTGCTGATCGGCGGCCGGCCCTACCGCGGAGCCCACGCGGCCTCAGGAGAGCTCGGCGAACAGCCCCACGACCACTGGCGCGGCTACCGGCACGTGATGGAGTACGCGATGTCGGTGGAGCCGGGTGAACTGCGCTCGCCCGGCCAGGCGGCGGAGTTCACCTTCGAGATGGCCCGGGAGGGCGACGCGGCGGCCGTCGGCGCCGTCGAGGCGTTCGCGGGCAGCCTGGCCAACGGCCTCATCACCATCGTGACCCCGCTCGACCCCGAGCTGGTCGTCATCGGCGGCGGCCTGTCCAAGGCCGGCGACCTGCTCGTCGACCCCATCCAGCGGCGCCTGGGCGAGGTCTGCCTCTTCCCGCCCGGCGTCGTGGCCTCCCGGCTCGGTGACGAGTCGATCGCGCTGGGCGCGGTCAAGCTCGCGCTCGACCACGTGAGCCACGCCCTGCTTTCGCCACAGGGCTGAATAAATCCCTTCGTACACGGGCCTCCCGGGCCGTCGGAGCGCCTGATGCCGACGGTCCGTACTGCCGCTTCGCTTGTCTCTCGTCGAATTACTCTAGAAATTTTCATAAATTGTCGCTAGCCTCCTCCTACTGCGGCCCGACAGATAGAGACAAGATGGGCAGGAAGGCCTGGGCGCTGTTGTGCGCCGGTGCGATCGCGGTGGGAGCGGCGGGATGTTCGTCCGCCAAGGGCGACGACTCCGGCGGGAACGTCACGCTCACCTACGGGATCTGGGACAAGAACCAACAACCGGCGATGGAGAAGATCGCGCAGGAGTTCACCCGAACCCACCCGAAGATCACGGTGAAGATCCAGCTCACGCCGAACAAGGAGTACTGGACCAAGATGCAGACGGCGGCGGCCGGCGGCAGCGCCCCGGACGTCTTCTGGATGAACGGCCCTCACGTGGGTCTCTGGGCGTCGCAGGGCGCCCTGCTGCCGCTTTCGGACCGCATCACGAAGGACTCCTACGACACCTCGAAGTATCCCAAGTCGCTCGACGACCTCTACACGCTCAAGGGCAAGCAGTACGGCATCCCCAAGGACTTCGACACGATCGGCCTGTTCTACAACAAGGACCTGTTCGACAAGGCGGGCGTGAAGTACCCCACCGCCTCCTGGACCTGGGACGACCTGCGTACGGCCGCGAAGAAGCTGACCGGCAAGGGGACGTACGGCATCGCCGCGCCGGCCTGGTCGCAGGAGGTCTACTACAACACGATCTTCCAGGCCGGCGGGCACGTGATCTCCCCGGACGGCACGAAGGCCGGCTACGACGAGCCGGCGAGCATTCAGGGCCTGCGGTTCTGGGTGGACCTCATCAACAAGGACAAGTCCTCCCCGACCATCCAGCAGCTGACCGACACCGACCCGACCCAGATGTTCCAGAACGGCAAGGTCGCGATGTTCACGGACGGCTCGTACGACGCGAACCAGACCAAGGACCTGAACGCCGACGTCGCTCCGCTGCCCGCGGGCCCCAAGGGGAAGGCCACGGTCATCCACGGTCTCGCGAACGTGATCTACGCCAAGACCAAGCACAAGAGCGAGGCGTGGGAGTTCGTGAAGTTCCTCGGCTCGGAGCAGGCCAACCGGATCCAGGCCGAGACCGGAACGGTGATCCCGGCCTACAACGGGCTCCAGGAGGCATGGGTGAAGTCGATGCCCAAGTTCCACCTGCAGAACTTCATCGACGAGGTGCCCTACGCGGTGCCGTACCCGCGCTCGATGAACACCTCGGTCTGGGCGACCAAGGAGACCGAGATCATGTCGCAGGTCTTCTCGGGGACGAAGGACCTGGACGCGGGGGTGAAGGAGCTGACCACCTTCACCGACGCCGCCCTGGCCAAGGAACCCAAGCATGACGATCACGGAAAGGGCGGTCGCCTCACGGGCGGCCGCCCGCCCCGTCGTCCGGCGCCGGCTGCGCGACCGCGAATGGGTCTGGGGCTACCTCATGATCGCCCCGCTCACCCTCGGCCTCGGCGTCTTCTTCCTGTGGCCGGTCGTGCAGTCGGTGTACTACAGCTTCACCACGTGGACGCTGTTCGGCGACAGCAACTGGGCTGGCTTTCAGAACTACACCCAGCTCATGCACGATCCCGAGGTCGGCCGGGCGCTGTGGAACACCTTCGTCGTCACGCTGCTCGGACTGCTGGTCATCCCGATCGCGATCGTGGTGGCGGCCCTGCTGAACACCCGTGGCCTGCGCCTCGTTTCGTTCTACCGTACGCTGTACTTCCTGCCCGTGGTCACCATGCCGGCGGCGGTGGCGCTCATCTGGCGCTGGCTGTACAACGGCCAGTACGGCCTGATCAACTATCTGCTGTCACTCGTCGGCATCCAGGGCAAGTCGTGGGTCTCCGACCCGTCGACCGCGTTGTACGCCGTAGTCATCGTCTTCATCTGGATGTACGTCGGCTACTTCACGGTGATCTTCATGGCCGGGCTGCAGGGCATCCCGAGCCACCTGTACGAGGCCGCCGCCATCGACGGAGCGGGACGGATCCGGCAGTTCTTCAAGATCACCCTGCCGCTGCTCACGCCGACCATCTTCTTCTCGGCCGTCCTGATGGTGATCACCGGCCTGCAGATGTTCGACCTGCTCTACCTGATGTTCTCCAAGGGCAGCCCGGCGTGGACTGAGAACAAGACCATCGTGCTGCTCTTCTACAACCAGGCCTTCGAGCAGGGCGCGAAGGGCTACGGCGCGGCCATCGCCGTCGTGCTCATGGCGATCACGCTGATCATTACGGCGGTCCAGTTCCGGCTGCAGAAGAGGTGGGTGAACTATGCGTAACGGACGCCTCTGGCCGGTGCACGTCGTGCTCGCGGTGGGCGCGGCGGCGATGGTGATGCCGTTTTTCTGGGAGGTGCTCACCTCACTAAAGACCTTCACCGAGTCCACCCGGACGCCGCCGGCCTGGATCCCGTCCTTCGACTGGTCGAACTTCACGCAGGTGTTCCACAGCACGCCTTTCGGCCGGCAGTTCCTCAACACCGTCGTGATGACCATCGCGCGCACGCTGGGACAGCTCGTGTTCTGTTCGCTGGCGGCCTACGCGTTCGCCCGGCTGCGCTTCCCCGGCCGGAACGTTATCTTCATCGCCCTGCTCTCGGTGCTGATGGTCCCCGACCAGCTCTTCCTGATCCCGCAGTACCAGATCATCAAGGGCCTGGGCCTGCTGAACAGCGTGCCCGCGCTCTTCATGCCCGGCCTGTTCAGTGCCTTCGGCACCTTCATGCTCCGCCAGTTCTTCCTGGGCCTGCCGGACGAGATCGAGGAGGCGGCACGGCTCGACGGCGCGAACCCGCTGCGGATCTTCTGGAGCGTGATGCTGCCGCTGGCCAGGCCGGGACTGGTCGCCTTCGGCGTCCTGACCGTGCTGTGGTCGTGGAAGGACCTGATGTGGCCGCTCGTCGTCAACACCGACCCCGGGAAGATGACGCTGTCGGCCGGACTCTCGGCGCTCCAGGGTGAGCACTTCACCGACTATCCGCTGCTGATGGCGGGCTCGCTGATGGCCACCCTGCCGATCATCATGATCTTCGTCGTGCTGCAACGGCAGTTGATCGAGGGCATCGCGTTCACCGGCTCGAAGGCCTGACCGGCCCGGCCTACCAGACCGGCCCGGCCTGCCCGACCCGGCCTGCCCGACCGACCCCGAGTCCGCCGGACGGCGACTCCCAGAATCATGAGGACACCTGTGGAAGACCTGCGCATCGGAGTCGTCGGCCTCGGCCTGCGGCTGAAGCTCGCCGAGGCCGCGCATCGGCCGGGCAGAGGATCGATCGTGGCCGCGGTCTGCGACACCGACCCGGCCGCCCTCGAACATGCGGTACGGCTCTTCGACGCGAAGATCGCGGTCACGGACTACCGGGAGCTGCTCGACCGGGACGACGTCGACGCGATCATCGTGATGACGCCGGACGACACCCATGAGCGCATCACCGTCGACTGCCTCCAGGCGAGCAAGCCCGTGTACCTGGAAAAGCCGATGCACATCACGGTGACGGGCTGCGACAACATCCTGCGCACCGCGTACGAGACCGGGACCCGGCTCTACGTGGGGCACAACATGCGGCACATGAGCGTCGTGCGCCTGATGCGCGACATCATCGCCCAGGGGACCATCGGCGAGCCGAAGACCATCTGGGTCCGCCACTTCGTGGCCTACGGCGGCGACTACTACTTCAAGGACTGGCACGCCGAGCGCGGGCGGAGCACCGGGCTGCTCCTGCAGAAGGCCGCGCACGACATCGACGTCGTGCACTGGCTGGGCGGCGGCTACACCACGCGGGTCAACGCCCTCGGCGAGCTGACCGTCTACGGCGACCTGCCGCGCCGCGCGCCGGGCACGCCCCGGCCCGACGGCTGGCTGAAGGAGTTCGAATGGCCGCCGACGGCCCGCGAGAACCTGAACCACCACATCGACGTCGAGGACGTCTCGGTGATGAACATGCGACTCGACAACGGGATCATCGCCGCGTACCAGCAGTGCCACTTCAGCCCCGACTACGTGCGCAACTACACGGTCATCGGAACCGAGGGCCGCCTGGAGAACTTCGGCGACCGGCCGGGCGACACCGTCAAGGTCTGGAACACCGGGCCGACCGACTACCGAGCCGACTGCGACATCGCCTTCAAGGTGCCCTACGCCGAAGGCACACACGGCGGCGGCGACCTCCGGATCCTGGAAGAGTTCTGCCGTTTCGTACGCTTCGGCGGCCCGACCGACACCTCGCCGGTGGCGGCGCGGATGAGCGTGGCGGCCGGCTACATGGCGACGATGTCGCTGCGCGACGGCGGTACCCCGCAGGACATCCCGCCGCTCGACCCCACGCTCGCCGCCTACTTCGACCGCGGTCAGACTCCTGACGTACGCCCCGCCGCGCGTGCCTCGCGGCCGGACCCCGCCGGTACGCCCGCGTGACCCGTCACCCGCCGCTCCCGTAGGGGCGGGTGATGATCTCCAGGTTGTGCCCGTTCGGGTCGCTGAAGTACGCGCCGCGACCGCCGTCGAGATGGTTGATCCGGCCCGGCTCCTGGTGGAACGGGTCGGCGTAGTAGGTCACTCCGGCCTCCTGGATCCGCCCGAAGATCGCGTCGAACTCCTCCTCGGAGACCAGGAACGCGTAGTGCTGAGGGTCGATCCGGTCCGCGTCGCTGTCCATGAAGTCCAGCGTGACGCCTGCCGGTCTCGACCGGGAGGAACGGGCCGAAGGGGGCGCCGACCTCGAGGCCGAGAATGGTGGCCAGGAAATCGGCGGCGGCCTTCTTGTCGCGGGCCGCGACGATGGTGTGGTTGAGCTGCACGGACATCGCCGGATACCTCCTCAGGCGTACGGTCTCGGGCGTGCCCCTCTCCCTCATACCCCACGCGGGCGGGCGCTCCCGCCCCCGCGCGCCGGGGATGTCGGGCGCGGTACGAGCGCGAGGCCGCGCCGGCGGAGGTCGCCGACGTCGTCGTACGGGTCGACCATCCCAGAAACCCGACGCTGGCCGAGCGGTCATGAGGCCGCGGAACGGGGTTGGCGGGGACGCGGGCCCTACGCGCGCTCGACCCGGGACATGAACTCCTGGCTGGTCACGACGTCGGCCGTGGACTGGGCGAGCACGACCAGCGAGGAACGGTGCACCTCCTCGGCGGACATCGCGCCCCAGCCGAGGTCCGGGTGGTCGTACGTGGCGCAGGCGTCGGCGAGGACGACTGTCCAGAAGTCCCGGAACATCGCGTCCCGCGCCGTGGCGTGCACGCAGTCCTCGGTCGTCACCCCGGTCACGGCCACGGTGGTGATGCCACGGCCGCGCAACACGATCTCCAGGTCGGTGCCGTGGAAGCCGCTGTAGCGATGCTTCTTGATCACCGGCTCGCCCGCCTCCGGCGCGACGGCGGGATGGACCTCCGATCCCGGGGCTGCCGTCGACCAGGGCCGCGCGCTGCGCGATCGGCGGGTACAGGTCTCCGTAACGTCCCAGGTCAGTGCCGTCATCATGGTCTGCGGGCAGAAGATCGCCCTGGGACGCCTGCACGCCGGTCAGACCATCACCGTCCACGTCGCCGAGACCGTCTTCACCATCGAGTTGGGCGCCGATGACACCTGCACCGTCCGGCGGACCACGACGACTCCGGTGCGGAACACCAAAGCCCACCGGCCCCGCAAGGCCGGCCATGTTTCCTAGCCCACCCGTCAAGCATCAGCTGGGACTAGACATCGGTCATGGCGTCTTGTGCGACCGACGGTGATCGTTTACGCCTGGGCCTGGGTCTTTTGCTTGAGGCGTTCGTAGGGGGTCTGGCCGCCGAGGCCGCCGTGGGGCCGATCGTAGTTGTAGTAGTGCTCCCACTCGCGGAGCTTGTCGTTGAACACTTCGGCGCTGTCGATCAGGACGCCGTCGAGCATCGCGTAGAACTCCTCGGCGTCGATGCGATGTGATCGCTCGACCTTGCCGTTCAGCCGGGGTGTGCGCGGCTTGATGTAGGTGTGGGCGATGCCCTTGTCGAGTACGTGCCAGTGGAATGCCGACTGGAATTCTGCCCCGTTGTCGGTCTAGATGACCTCGACCTGGAACGGCAGGCGTGACAGGACGTAGTCCAGGAACTGGATGGCGGTCTTCTGGTTGAGCTGGGGGTAGATGCGCAGCACTCGCAGGTGGGTGCAGTCGTCGATGGCGGTGAACTGGTAGTACTTGTTGCGGCCGCCGCGGCGGCCGGTGGTGAGGCCGGCGATGGGTTCGATGAACTTCACGTCGATCTGGACGCGGTGGCCGGGCAGTTGCTTCTCGTACCACTTCCATCGCTTGTGTGCCGCTTGCAGCGCTGCGAGGCGGGCAGGCGGCCCATGTCGAGCGGTTGAGGATCCGCCACACGCCGGACTTGCTGATGGTGATGTCGTGGTACCGCTTGAGGTACATGGCGATCTTCTCGGGCCCGAAGTGGTAGTTCTGCCGCAGGTAGATGATCTTCCCGACCACCTCGACGTGGGTGGCGTTCGGGCTGGTCTTCGGGCGCTTGGAACGGGTGCGCAGGCCGTCGACGCCCTCGGCCCTGGTAGCGCCTGTACCAGATGTAGTAGGCCTGGCGGCTGATGTCGAAGTACCGGCATGTCATCGCGACGTTGCCGGTGACCTCCTCGACGTGGCGGATGACCGCCAGGCGCCGCTTGGCCTCACGATCGAGTGGCGGGTTGGGGCGGTCGAGCTGGGGGTTGGGGGTCGGCATAGATGATCTCCGTAGTGGCCGGAGACCCAGGTGTCAACGATGACCGTCAGTTTTAGACCCCCTGGCTGCTCAGCGACCTGCTTGACATCCATTGTGTCCTCTGGACGTGACGACCTGACACAGTGGAAAATCATGGTTCGGGAGCAGCCTTGTGGCACACCATCATGATCGCGCTGCACGCCGCGTCTGCCAGCGTCGCCCCTATTTGCCGGATGCGTAGCGGTCGGACGCGGCGCGTTGTTCGGGATATATCTTTGGTCGCTTGTCGGGATGGATATGTTCCTCGTGCTGGCAATCGCCGCAGACTGGGCAGCGATCGCGCCGTCCTCACGGCTACTCTTCGTCCTCTTCGCCCTGCTCGAGCTCATTATGGTGGGGCGCGCAGGCCGAGCACGCCGGATCCGGCCAAGTGACAACGCGCGACCGCTGGCTGGTTACATCGACCATGTCGGGTTCACACTCATCGCCCTGTTCGATGCTTTCATCATGATCCTCGTGCTGGACCTCAGCGGGCCTGGCTGGCTGGTTGCGGGGGCGGGCTACGCGATCGCGGTCGCCGGTCGCTTCACGCTGCGCACCGTACGAGCCCACCTTGCCGAGCCGGTGACCGGCCCGGGTTGAGCCAGAGGACGAGGCTGACGATAGCAACGGCTGTCCGGTTGTGCGCGGCGAGCCGCTCCGCAAACGCGTTCGCCAAAGGAGCCCGGGCGGGACCTCGCGGAGGTGCAGGACTCAAACCCCGCTTCAGAACCCGAGCCGATCACGCACCGCTCATTTCGTAAGCCCCCGCGGATCCGCTCATACCTCTACCGGTACCCACCCAGGACATGGTCCTGACCGCCTGCCCCCAAAGCGAAGTCGACAGTTGAAGCCCGACTGCCCGCTCTGCTATCAGGCGCTGACGCCCTGGGGCAGGAGCGCGTCTCCGAGCATGCGCCAGTACGGCATCGCGGACTGCCCCGGCTCGATCCCGATCACCTGGATGCTTACGTGGTCCGCACCGGCCTCGACATGGGCGTGGAGCTTCTCGACGATGGTGTCCAGATCGCCCCAGAACACGAAGTCATCGACGAGTCGGTCACTGCCGCCGCCTACGAGTTCCTCGTCCGAGTAACCCAACCGACGGAACTTCGCGAGGTTGTACGGCGTGTTCAGGTAGGGGTCCAGGTGCTCGCGCGCGACGGCGCGGGCCTTACCTGGGTCGGACTCGAACAGCACCGGGTGTTCGACACCAAGGAACGCGTCAGGCCCGAGAATCTCCCTTGCCTGCGCGGTGTGCGCCACATTGACGTGGTAGGTCTGAGCGCCGTCAGCGCGGTCGCGGGCCAGCGCAAGCATCTTCGGTCCGTACGCGGCCAGGAAACGGTGCATCGGAGCCTTGGGCTCGGGGTTGGGCGTCTCAAGCGCGTCCATCTCGTCGAGGTATGCGCTCATGGCGGCCACGGGTCTGGTGCCCGGACGCTGCTCGCCACCGAATCCCAGGCCGAGCACGTGTCGACCCGGAAAGGCGTCGGCCAGGAGACGGGCTGCACCGAACGTCCACCGGGCCTCGCGCGACCAGATCTGGGCGATGCCGTTGATGATGTGCAACCGCTCGGTGCAAGAGAGCAGAAAACAGGCGTGTGTGAACGCCTCACGCCCGAAAAGCTCGGGAAACCAGAACGCCCGCCATCCCCGCTCTTCGAGTTCCTGGACCGACTCACGCATCTGCGCAGCGGGCTGGTACTCGAAGTCAAACGTGTAGACCCCGAACGTTCCAAGGTTCAGGCCATCGATGCCACCCATCACATACCTCCTGTCACATCGCCATAACGCATCGAAGTTTCGCAGAATTACGATGCATCTGCAAGCGTGCGAGCGATCGAAGGGGCGATGTGAAGGTACCTGCCGCTCCCCGCCCTGTCGGACTGACGGGTCATTTTCTGGCACCGCGACAGGTCCGGGACGGCCTGGGGGACCGGCGCCACCGGCAGAAACCCGACCGGGAGACATTCAAGATCCGGCACAGGCGCTTGACGCCGTAGACGGCGTGGTGGGCGGAGATGAACCCAAAGCGGCTGGTCGCCGATCCAGCTCCTTGGCGAAAAAGCGGCTGCCTTCCGCAAGATCTCCCGCTCCAGCTTCAACTCCGCGACCTCCTTACAGAGCCTGGCCAGCTCAGCGTCCTTGGCCGATTCCTCGACCGCTCCCAGCCGCCCGGCGACCTCCGCTGCACGCACCCAGGTCCGCAGCGTCTCGTGATTGACATGAAGTTCCACCGACCTTGTGAACAGCTGATCGCTTGGCACGATGGCCCCGGGAGAAGGTCACAACTGCCGAGGTCACGACTGTCGCATCCGCCGAATTCCGGCGGCAGGTGGTGGGGCCGGTGCGGGCCAGCCGGACGTGCCAAGAGCCGGCGGCCGAGTTCGAGCCGACGGCTTATCGATCCGGACTAGGGTGTTCAGGCCGACCACGATGAAGGCCGTACGCCCCGTGCTTCCTTGACGTCTGCGCACGTCAACTTGTTCACGGCATTAGCCACCCGGTGCCAGGGCAACGACTCGCCAGCGACATCGACCACGGCCGCTTGGGCGCCGACGTGACTCCCCAACGAGATGCAACCGCCGGCGTTCCAAAGATCGGGAGTGCGGGGCGGTAGCCAGGGATGCAGGCTCCGCATGTCCGGCCCATCGACTCAGCCAAGAGCTAATTTCGACAAGCATCGAACTATGACTATGATCGAAGTTACTGTTGCGTGCTCTCGTTCGCCCGGGCCGGTGCCCTCGTGGGTGTCGCACGCAGATGTCGTTCGTAACCGACCTACGGTGACGATCAGTTGAGATGTGGGTGGGGTCTGTGGCGAAGGTCGTACGGTTCCATGAGTTGGGCGGGCCGGAGGTGCTACTGCTGGAGGAACATGACTTGGGCGAGCCCGGCCCAGGCGAGGCGCTGCTGGAGATGGAGGCGATCGGACTCAACCGGTCGGAAGCCAACTTCCGCAGGGGCCGATATCTCGACCGGGTTGCGGCGCTGCCGTCAGGGCTGGGTTATGAGGGTGCGGGGCGTGTGCTGGCTGTCGGCGAGCAGGTGACCGACGTGTGCGCGGGGGAAGCGGTCAGCGTGCTGCCTCTGTTCCGCCAAAGCCATTACCACGTCTACGGGGAGCAGGCGATAGTGCCGGCCTCGGCACTGGTGACACGACCCGCATCGGTGGATGCGGTGACTGGCGCGTCCGTATGGATGGCCTTTTTGACGGCTTATGGCGCGTTGGCCGATGTCGGGCGACTGCGGGCGGGTGACCACATTGTGATCACTGCCGCCTCCAGCAGCGTTGGTTTGGCGGCGATCGCAACCGCGCTGCGACTGGGCGCGATCCCCATCGCCACTACCAACGACCCGGCCAAGGAGCAGCGTCTGCTTGAGGCAGGGGCGGCCCATGTCGTCGTATCGAAGAGGGACGAGGTACCCAAGGCTGTCTTGGACCTTACCGGCGGGCGCGGAGCGGAGATGGTGTTCGACGCTGTCGCCGGGCCGGGGATCGAGGAGCTGGCGCGGGCGACCGGCCAGGACGGTTTGCTGATCGTGCACGGTTCACTGTCGGGGCAGCCGACGCCGCTGCCGGGCCTGGACGTCATGCGGCCGGTGTTCGTACGTCCTTACACGCTGTTCGAGGTGACCGGCGATCGGCACCGCCTGGAACGGGCTCGACGCTTCGTCACCAGTGGGCTGACCTCGGGGACGATCACTCCGATCATCGACCGTACCTTCGCCCTCGACGACATCGTCGAAGCTCACCACTACCTGGAGGCAGGCGCCCAGGTCGGGAAGATCGTCGTTACCGTCAGCCGAAAGGTCGGGTCGTGAAGTACGGATTCATCATGTTCCCCACCCGCGAGGCCATGCCACCTGGCGAGTTCGGGATGCTGCTGGAAGATCGAGGGTTCCACTCGCTGTTCGTGCCTGACCACACCCACATTCCCGCCGTCACCCCTGAGCGTTACGACGTGCTCAACCTGGCGCCGGAGTTCAAGAATGGCATGGACGCCTTCGTCGCGCTGGGCGCCATCGCCCAGGCAACCACCACGTTGACGATAGGCACCGCAGTGCTGCTCGTACCCGAACGTGATCCAATCATCACAGCCAAGGAGGTCGCGTCGGTCGACGTGCTGTCCGGTGGGCGCATGCAGTTCGGCATCGGGCCCGGTTGGATTTACCAGGAGATGCGCAACCACGGTGTCGATCCCGCCGCCCGGTTCCGCGTCATGCGCGAGCGCATCGAGGCCATGAAAGAGATCTGGACGCGCGATGAAGCCGACTACCATGGCGAGTTCGTCGACTTCCACCGCATCACCTCCTGGCCCAAGCCGGTCCAGCGACCCCATCCGCCCATCCTGGTCGCTGGGAACGGACCACGGGTCGCCGAGCGCGTCATCGCCTATGGAGACGAATGGATCCCCATGGTCCGGCCCGGTGTGCTCGAGCACATCGCCCACTTCAAAAAGACCGCCCGCAAGCCCGAACGTGATGAACCCATCCCAGTCACGCTGTTCGGCGGCGACCTCAAGGACGTCGACGCCTACGCCGCCGCGCGTGTTGACCGGGTACTCTTCTGGATCCGCCCAACCCCCAGCCAGGACATGCCCAAGCTCATCGACAAGATCGCCTTGGAACTCGGTCCGCGCCTAGGCTGACCGCATTGCCCCGGAACTTGCGGCGTTACTCGATCGTCCTTCGATTTCCGGGTGATGCAGTCCCCTAAAGCGCCGCTTTCCGCCCCAACCTTGCTGGCCGGGGCGGTCAGCGATCCGGATCCGCGTGAAGCACTGCGTCGCGTCGCGCTTGGCCTGTTCGACGCAATCGACGCGCACATCTGGATCAGCGCCGAACTCTCCCTGGAGCCGTGGCGGCCCGCGCTGCTGGACTTCTACGAGAGCGTAGGCAGGCTGCTGGACGCACTCGCCATCCCGAGCGGGCACGCTTCGACGCGGCCGGCACGCTCGTGAACTACGTCCTCGGCGTCGCCGTGCAGAACGCCGCGAACACCCGGCACCTTGCCGGCAGCGACACAGGCCGAGCGGCGTTCCTGGACAACGCCGCCGCGCAATGGGCGCAACTGGACCCCGACCGGTACCCCTTCGTGCACGCGGCGGTGACGCAGTTGCGCGAGAACGACGACCGCGAGCAGTTCCTCGTCGATGTCGACATCTTCCTGGCCGGCATCGCAGCCCTGCGCTAGAAGACGACCAGCGGCCGCCGTCCTCTCACTGCTCTGTTCGCAGAGGTCAGCCAGCAGGAGGCAGCGCGAGGGCCGGCAGGCCGGGCACGTGATTGGTCATGTCGAGCTCGAACCGACCGTAGAGATTCAGGCGTGGCCAGAACAGCGCCGACAGGCCACGCCGGTCGGCGCCGCTGAGCCGCCGCCTCCAGGCGGGTTTTTCAGGATGATCTGAATCAGGAGAGTGTTGAGGTAGGTGATGGTGGCGGCGACCAGGTGCAGCGCGAAGGCGGAGACATCGACATTCTCACGGTCGTCGCCGGTCAGCTCGCCCGCCTTGCCGTAGAACAGGTCCTTGCTGGCGGAGTTGAAGTTCTCCACCACGTTCGACCCTCGCCGATCTCGCGGCGCAGTTCCTCATCGGCCGGGTAGTCGCAGATGAAGATGGTGCGGATCACCCGGCCGAGTTCCTCGATGGCCTCGTAGGTGGGGTGCTTGGGGCCGCCGCGCGTGAAGCGGCGCAGCATCTGGTGGCACTCGGCGGTCTTGAGCCGAAGCGCGGTCGCGTACTTGATCATCTGATCGTAGTGCCGGGAGATCAGATCCCAGTCGATGGTCTTGTTCGACAGCACCGGCTCCAGGTGCGGCCAGTTCCCGGCCCCGCCATCGGCCTCGACTTCGCCGTCGGCGCGTTCGGGGCTGCTGCTGGGGTCGGGGATGACGCCGGGCCGGTACAGGCGGGCCGAGCCGATGTTCTTCAGCCGCGGCAGCCGGTTGAACCCCAGAAGGTGGGAGAAAGCGAACCCAACGATTGAGGCGCCGTGGGTGTCGGTGTACTGGTGGTCGACGTCGGTGTCGGTCAGGTGCCGCAGCAGGCGCTCGATCATCGAGACGACCTCGGACGCGGTCGTGGAAGTGACCTGCGAATAGATGCAGACGCTCCTGCGCTCGACGTGCCAGTACACCATGATCCCGGGCCCGCCGTAGCGCTGGTGCCACTCGGTCATCATGTTCGCCGACCAGGACCCGAACTTGCGCGAATCCAAGGCGCACGCGGTGCCCATCGCCCCACAGGGCGGTGTCGCGGATCTTCAAGGTCTCGTTCACCACGGTGCGGATGGCCGCGCGCAGGTTGTCGCGGTTGATGAACAGCCAGCGGATGCGGCGCAGCACGGCCTCGCCGTCGTCCAGCCCGGCGGCGACCGCGCCGTCGGCCACGCGCTTGATCCCGACGTTGGTGCCCAGCCCGTTTACCAGTTCCGGGCTGGCCCGCTTACCGCGGCGTTGCAGCACTGCGTGCACACGCCGATATCCATAGGTCTCAGGGTGGGCGTGAAAGATCGTAGCGATCATCGCCTTGAGGCGTTCGCGCCGTTCGGCGGTCGCCGATGCGGGCTGGTGCCGCCATTCGTAGTAGCCCGATCGCGACACGCCCAGCCATGCGCACATGTCCACGATCGCATGATTGGCCTTCTCCGCGTCGATCAGCTCGTAGGCGGCCGTCACCGATTCTCGGACGCGAAGAAGACCGCGGCTTTCTCAAGAACACGACTGCCTCGCGGAACTTACAGTTCTCCTCCTCAAGCTGGAGTTCCCGCTCGCTTTTGTCTTGGGCCGCCTCGGGTGCATCCCCGCCGTGCCGGCGCTTGTACGCCGCCACCCAGTTTCCCAGCGTGGTGTCGTGGATCCTGAGTTCTCTCACCACCATGCGCGACTGGGCATGGCCCATCCAGCACCATGCGGACCGCTTCGTCCTTGAACTCCCGCGTGAACGTCCTACCGCGAGCCAGTTACCTTTCCCTTCGAGACCCCCCAAGCCCACTTGGAGACGCTGTCCGAACAGTCCGAGGCACCTCAGGTCCTGGTCGCGCCGGTGCACGGTCTGGACGCCAGGGATCGGGGGCGGTGTGTTGCATGGGCGACCACCTACGTAACGCATCCAGAAGGCCAGTGGCTGGTAAGCCGGCGCTCTTGAGTCCGCTATCGTCACTGGCCTTCTGGATACCGCTCAAGCCCCGGGACACGTTCGCTATGAGTCCGGCTCGCCGATCTTCCTGGTCAGAGCATCGCCAGCAGCATCGCCGCCATGCCGGCGCTCATGGCGGCGTGGCCGGCTGCGGGCCTGCCGTTCACGCGTCGACCGGGGCCGCAGGCCCATACGGACCACAGGACGGCGGCCAGCGCGAAGTAGGCCGCGAGCAGCACACTGACGGCCTTCACCGCGGCGGGCATGGAAGAATGGGACGAAGAATGGGACATGGCGGGCTGGGACATGGCGGGCATGGCAGCGCGGGCGAGCCCTTCGTGCGTCATGCGCATGTCCGCGGGCATGGCGGTAATCATCCAGATCATGGCGCCCGCCGTCAGCGCGTGATGCACCCCGGACAGTCTGCGTACCGCCAAAGGCACCATTTGGCCGGGACCCGCCAGCAGGAACCAGACCGCAGCACAGCCGAACAAGGCAGTCTGCAACCACACGGCCGACGCGGGCTCTGATCGCCAGGTCATGGCGATCAGAGCCGCGCTCATCAGGACGTGGAAGGCCTCGGAGATCCGGTCCGACGCCCGTGTCATGCCCACTCGCCTCAGGGCCAGCAGTGATTCCAGCCCGGCCACGGTGAAGACGGCGGTGAGCAGCCACCTGGCCATCAGCGATGTGACCATCACGCGCCTGCGTGGTCGGTGTCGTGATACGGGAACAGGCTCACCCTGGCGTCCCGCCCGGTGTTCCAGCACCAGAACCCACCGAGGTCAGCCCCGATGCCGTCATACGTACTCGTCATGGCGGCGAATCCAGGTCTGGATCGCATCACCCTCGTCACGCCCCTTCGGCACCCGGTCGAGAATCGGGTAGTAGCCCATCAGGAACTCGACCCCACGCCAATTGGTCGCATAGGTGTGGTAGACAACGCCGTCCTCGATCGTGAAGACGTTCACCGCCGGTGATTCCGACATGTATCCCTCGGCGTCCGTGCCGGTCGAGGTCGCCATGTGGGCAACGATCGGGTGTGCGCCCCGGCTCGACAACGCCTCGCTCACCTGCTCCTCGGTGTAGGAGACCCCGAGGTCGAAGTTGAAGTCGGTGTCCGCCGAGGAGACCCAGGGAAGGCTCCAGCCCATCCTCTGCTTGTATGCCCGAAGCTTCGCCAGCGGAGCCCGCGAAACCATCTGCAGGGTCACATCTCGGGCATGAAGGTGGGGCAGGAGACCGTTGAAGCCGTCGGCCATCGATGAGCAGGTCGGGCACCCCGCCTTGTAACTCGGCCCGAACATGAACTGGTAGAGCACGAGCTGTGAGCGGCCGTCGAAGAGCTCGGCCAGGGTCCGCGTCCCGTCGTCGGTGTCGAACCGGTACTCCTCCTCGATCGCGACCCAGGGCAGCTCACGGCGCTGGCGCGCCAGCTCGTCCACCATCCGCGTGTGCTCCTTCTCGCGCTGAAGCAACTCCGCACGAGCGGCCTGCCACTCCTCGCGGCCGACAACCTTATGATCCGTCATCGTGTCTTGTCTCCTCTTGTTATCTCGATGGCTCCGGCGTAGCCGGGGGTCGAGGTGATTCGAAACGGAATCCAGCGATAGCGAGGCCGTGGACTGGCCAGCGACCTACGCTCTGTTATTGAGTGTTGCACTTTGTGATGATCGTGCCGCTACCACTCCCAGTTCCTAGAGCCGTCATCTCTGCAATGGTTGGTCCCTTCTCGGTCGACATCGGATTCCGTCATACCTATAGACTCCGCGGCCCACCGAAAGGAATCGGTGGGCCGCCAAAGATGCCAAGCAACTCGGTGACCTCGGGCGCGCGCAGCGCCAGTACGTCGCGCAGGATGAGGACGGCACGCTGGCGGGGCAAATACTGGAGGAGATCAGGGGTGTGTCCAGTTAACGGCGTGCGCCGTGAGGCGCTGTGATTCGAGTGGAGGTGGGAGACCTCCGCCGGTGGCCTGTCGCAGCAGGTCAGCGTAGTTGAGGGCAGCCTGATCCGGGTGATGGCGGGGAGGGTGGGAGCAGCCCTGACAAAGCCGGGGCGTGCCAGTACTACCAGATGGTGCGGGTCCGGTGAGCGAGATGGAGAGGAGTACGAGAGGAACCGGCGTTGTTACGTCCCTCCACTTGACGCCTGCTCGAACCTGGTGGATCTGGGCAGGACGCGGTGCGCACCCGTCGGCGGAGCCGGTGGGGAACTCCTGGGTCGGCTTGCCGTTGCTGACCGGGAGGCCATGAGGAAGGTCTGCGGCGTACTCATGGCGATGCCGCAGGGACAAAGTCGGGCTCCTACTTCGTCGAGCGAATCACAGTGAACACGGGAACCACCTGGTCTCAGCTCCAGGTCACGGGCGTCCAGCCTGGTGGCGGGGATAGGCGCATCGACCGCTGAACGGGCCGGGTGGGGCGGAGCCGCCGTAGTAGTCCGAGGCCGGGAGAGCCGGTCACAAGGCGAAGGGCGGTAGCGGATTCGAGAAGGGACGGAGACTGCAATGCCGAAAGACGCGCTGTCGAACGACGGCGCCCAAGACCCGGCCCCGGTGGGGTCATGGACGCGGGTATCGGAGATGCAGGCCAAACTTCACCGTTGGGCGGTGGCTGACCACGGCCGCCGGTTCGATGACCTGTTCAACTTCGTGCATGACCCGGCGACGCTGATCGTGGCGTTCGACCGGGTCGCGGGCAACCGAGGGGCACGTGCTCCCGGTGTCGATGGCCTGACGGTCACCGATGTCGAGGAGCGGATCGGTGTCCCGGGGTTCCTGGACGAACTGCGGGCCAGTCTGAAGGATGGTTCGTTCCGGCCGTTGCCGGTGCGGGAACGTAAGATCCCCAAGCCGGGCGGGTCGGGGAAGGTCCGTGCTCTCGGGATTCCGACGGTTGCGGACCGGGTCGTGCAGGCTGCGCTGAAACTCGTGCTGGAGCCGATCTTCGAGGCCGACTTCGAGCCGGTCTCCTATGGGTTCCGGCCCAACCGGCGTGCTCAGGACGCGATCGCTGAGATCCACCATTTCGGCACCCGAGGCTACCGATGGGTGGTGGATGCCGACATCGAGGCGTGCTTCGACCGGATCGACCACGCGGCCCTGATGGAGCGTGTGAGGGTCCGGGTCAAGGACAAACGTGTCCTGGCACTGGTCAAGGCATTCTTGAAAGCCGGGATATTGACCGAGCTCGGCGAGAACAGGAGCACCACGACCGGGACGCCGCAGGGCGGCATTCTGTCTCCGCTGCTGGCCAACATCGCTTTGTCGGTGCTCGATGAGCACTTGATGGAACCGTGGAAGCCGGGCGGGTCGATGTCGAGCGAGGGTAAGCGCGGGTATCGCCGCCGCAAGGGCCGGCCGACATGGCGGCTAGTCCGCTATGCCGACGACTTCGTCGTGCTCGTCCACGGGACCGAGCTCGACACCCAGGCGGTGCGCGAGGACGTCGCCGGGGTGCTCGAACCGATGGGATTGCGGCTCTCACCGGCCAAAACCCAGATCGTGCATCTGGCTGACGGGTTCGACTTCCTAGGGTTCCGCATCCAGTGGCGCCGCAAGAGGGGAACCGATAAATGGCACGTCTATACCTTCATCACCGACCGGCCCATCCGGTCGTTGAAGGCCAAGATCCGTGCCCTGACCCACAGGAAATCGCAACAAGACCTGGGATCCGTGCTGATCAGGCTCAACCAGATCATGCGCGGCTGGGCCAACTACTTCAAGCATGCCGTGGCCAAAGACCGGTTCTCCGCACTCCACCAGTTCGTCTGGTGGCGGCTGATCCGGATGCTGCAAGCACGGCACCACTGGAGCTGGAAGGACGTCCGACGCCACTTCACCACCCCCACCGGGCGGTGGCTACCCATCACAGCGGCGGACGGGACCGAGTTGTTCGACATCGCCAAGGTCACGGTCACCCGATACCGCTGGCGGAGCAACACCATCCCCAACCCCTGGATCGCACCCACATGACGACAGAGACCGTGGAGAGCCCGTTGCGCTGAGAGGCGCACGGCGGGTTCGGCGAGGGGTCTGGGGAAACGGACCGGGAGCAACCCCGGCACCGCGCCCCGGGCCCACTCTCCTCTTTCGGCTCTGTCGCTCTTTGGGTGGTAACAGAGGGTGTTGCCCTGTCACGTTGAGGCGTGCTGGGGATCAACCAGCTTGTCGACGTGGTGTTTTTGGGCCTGCCGGGCCTGCTCATCGACGATGTGACGGACGAAGGCGAGCTCATCCGGCTCCGGGCCCACAGGTGCCCGTACCGTGCCCGGGATGTGCTGTCGAGACCGCCCGTGTCCGTGCGTGGTGCGGGCGGACGGTGGCTGATGTTCCGGTCGACGGGCGGCGGGTGATGGTGAACGTGCGGGTGCGCCGACTCGCCTGCCAGGACTGGCGGTGTCCCCGGCAGACATTCCGGGAACAGTTCCCGGGGTCTGGGTGCGTTACCAGAGACGAACAGTCCGCTTGGCCGTCCAGGTCCGGGCGGCGGATCGACAAGCCCGAAAAGATGCGGCGGGCTCCCCAGTACCGTCCCGCGCTTGTCGATCCTAACCGCGGCTACCTGCGTAATCGCCGGGCCGAGGACCCCGCGGTCCCCGTCCTTCAGCTTCTGCGCGAGATCCGGGAACGCGGCTACACCGGCAGCCAGAACCTCCTCTACCGCTACATCACGCAAGGCCGCGTCGAGGACGATCGACCCGCCGTTTCCCCCGCAGGCTCTCCCGACTGCTGCTCACCCGCCCGCCGTTCCCGGGCCCGACCCGCCGACAGAGTAGTCGCTGGCCCTGTGCCGGCCGCTTGCCGGTCAGTCGTGATGGCGCCAGGGATGGCGCATCTTGTCCACGGACAACACGATGAGCTCCTGCAGGCTGACCCTCGTGCCCGGCCGCTCCGACTGCGCGGCCACCGTCCAATGTGAGGGCATGGCCACGAACGCGCGGTTCTCCGGGCTCAGCTTGATCCGGTTATCGGCGAACCCGAGCCGTTCCAAATCGTCTTTGGCGACCGCCCCGTTCTTGCCAACGAGGTCCGGCATGGTGACACTGCCGGTCCGAGCGGGATGCGGCTTCCCGGCGTCCCCGCAAGCCGTCACTCCGGACACGACCGCCAGAAGCAGCGTCCCTGCGATGAGATACCTCGGCACCATTCATCCACCTCTACCAATCGAGCAGCACTGAACATCTCGCCAATGGTCCCGCATGCCCCCGGTGTGGAGAGTCGGATATCAGTCGGGGAGTGATCGTGGGAGCCCGAAGGATGGGAGGACGCTGTTGTCGAAGCGGGTGATGGCGCGGATCGTGTCGCCCGTGACGGTGAGGACGAGGAGGCCGGTCCCGTGGCGGACGCCGGTGGGGGCGTGGAGGTAGGCCGCGAGTGCGGGCTGGCCGTTCGCCCGGGTCGGCACGAGGTCATAGGTCCGGTCCGGGCGGATGACGGCGGCGTAGAAGCGGGCGACGGCGTCCCGGCCTCGGTATTCAAGGGGGATCGGCGGCATGGAGACGCGGACGTCGTCGGTGAGCAACGCGACCAGCCCGTCGACGTCGCCGGATCCGTACGCGCGGACGAACTTTTCCACGAGCGCCTGTTCGGTGGGCGAGCCGGGAGCGGGAGGCGGTTCGTGCTCGCCGGTCGGTGGCAGGTGGTGCTGGAGGCCGGCGCGGGCCCGCTTGAGGGCGCTGTTGACCGAACCGACGGTCGAGTCGAGCATGTCGGCCACCTCGTTCGCGTGGAATCCGAGGACGTCGCGCAGGATGAGGACGGCGAGCTGGCGAGGCGGCAGGACCTGTAGCGCGGTCACGAAGGCCAGGGAGATCGCTTCCGTCTGTTCGTAGCGGGCCTCCGGGCCGAGCGGCACGTCGATCGCACCCTCGAGGAGGACGTCGGGGAAGGGCTCGAGCCACACGACCTCGCTGAGCCGGGTCGGTTCGGGCGGTTCGATCCCAGGGATGGCCCACTCCTTGGCCGGGCGCCGGCTGGCCGCGCGCAGCGCGTTGAGGCACCGGTTGGTGGCGATCCGGTAGAGCCAGGTACGGATCGAGGCGCGCGCCTCGAACTTCTGGATGCCCTGCCAGGCGGCCAGCAGCGTGTCCTGCAGCGCGTCCTCGGCGTCCTGGAAGGAGCCGAGCATCCGGTAGCAGTGCACCTGCAGCTCTTGACGATGCGGCTCGGTGAGCTCCCGGAACGCCTCCTCATCTCCGGTCCGCGCCCTGGTGATCAGGTCGGTTGCCACGACTCCACCCCCGCGTCACGTCTCCGGCCTTCCTGGCCGATCTCAAGTATCGACACCGGCCGGGTCGTGAACTGGGCGGTCGGCGGGCGACCAACTTTCGGGCGTCGTGGTGTCTACCTCGTCGACGGCCCGGAACGGTCCGGGCGGTAGACCCCAGAGGACCGCGCATGGCGCAGAAGACAAGCGGCTGGCTGCTCGGCCTGACCGCGGCGGCGTCGCTGATGGTGGCACTGGACGCCACCGTGGTGGCGACCGCGTTGACCAGGATCCGGCTGGACCTGTCCGCCACCATGGAACAGCTCGAATGGACGGTGAACGCCTACAGCCTGAGTTTCGCCGTACTCCTGATGACCGGGGCCGCGCTCGGCGACCGGTTCGGGCGCAGACGGATGTTCGCGGCCGGACTAGGGCTGTTCACGGCGGCCTCGGCGGCGTGCGCGACGGCGCCTGGCATCGCCTGGCTGATCGTCGCCCGCGCCGTCCAGGGGTGCGGGGCCGCGCTGGTGATGCCGCTGGCGATGGCGCTGCTGAGCAACGGGTTCCCGCCCGCGCGGCGGGCCAAGGCATTGGGGATCTTCGCCGGGCTCACCGGGCTGGCGGTGGTCGCCGGTCCGGTGGTCGGCGGGGATCGTCACCCAGGGGCTTGCCTGGCAGTGGATCTTCTGGCTCAACGTGCCGATCGGCCTGGTCGTCATCCCGCTGGTGCTCCGGCGCATTCCGGAAAGCCGCGGCGCCGGGACCTCCTTCGACCTCGGCGGCGTCGTGCTGGTGACCGCCGGTGCGCTCGGGCTGGTGTGGGGCCTGATCCGCGCAAGCAGCGTCGGCTGGGGCGCGTTCGAGGTGGACGGCGCGCTGGTGGCCGGGGCCGTACTGCTGGCGGCGTTCGTCGCCTGGGAGCTCCGCGTCCGGCAGCCGATGGTGCCGATGCGGTTGCTGCGCTCGCGCGGCTTCTCCGCGGGCAACATGGCAGGGCTCTTCCTGTACGCGTCGCTGTACGGCTCGTTGTTCTTCATGGCCCAGTTCCTCCAGACGGGCTTGGGGGACGGCCCGATGGCCACCGGGCTCCAGCTCATGCCATGGACGGCGTCCGTGACCGTGGTGGCACCCGTCGCGGGGGCGCTGGTGAACCGGGTCGGGGCCCGTACGCTCATCGTCGCCGGACTGACCATGCAGGCCGCCGGGATGGGGTGGATCGGGCTCGTCGCGGAGCCGTCGCTGGGATACGCGCAGCTGATCGCGCCGATGGTCGTCGCCGGCGCCGGAGCCAGCCTGGCGATGCCCGCCGCGCAGACCTCGGTCATCAACGCCGTCGCGCGGCAGGAGATCGGCAAGGCCTCCGGCGTCTTCAACATGCTGCGGCAGTTCGCCGCGGTGTTCGGCGTGGCGGTTCTCGCCGCGGTGTTCACCGCCAAAGGCGGTTACGGCACCGCGCGAACCTTCTCCGACGGCTTCGCGCCCGCCATCGCCGTCAGCGGCGCACTGTCGCTGACCGGTGCGCTCGCCGGCCTGTTCATTCCCGGACGGAGCCGGATGGCCCGGCAGGCGCCGACGCCGGCCGTACCCCGGCAGGAACCCGAACTGACCCGCTGACCCGCTGAGCCGCGAAAAATCCGCGCGCCCTATGGCGTGCCGCTCTTCGACATGGAGGAAACCGATGGCCGCTGACATGGCGGATCTGAAGACTCACGCCGAAAGGCTCCGCGAGCTGCACGGCGGAGAGATGCTCGTGCTGCCCAACGTGTGGGACGCGGCCGGCGCGACGATCGTGGCCGACGCGGGGTTTCCCGCGGTCGCCACTTCCAGCGCCGCGATCGCGGCGATGCTCGGTCATCCCGACGGTGAGGGAGCGCCGTGGCAGGAGATGTTCGCCGCGGCGGGGCGGGTCGCCCGGGCGGTGCCGGTCCCGGTCACGGTGGACGCCGAGGCGGGATACGGCATGCGGCCGCGTGAACTGGTGGACCGGTTGCTGGACATCGGCGCGGTCGGCTGCAACCTGGAGGACACCGACCACCGGGCCGGCGGCCTGGCCGAGGCCGGTGCGCACGCCCACTGGCTCGCGGGCGTCCGCTCCGCCGCGGACGAGGCCGGGGTCCCGATCGTCATCAACGCCCGCGTCGATACCTTCCTGCCGGCCGCGGGATACCCGAGCCGGACCGGGTCGCGGAGACGGTACGACGGGGCCGGCTCTACCGGGACGCCGGCGCCGACTGCGTCTACCCGATCGGCGTGCGCGACAAGCGCGACATCGCCGCCCTCGTCGCCGAGATACCCGGCCCGGTCAACGGCAACACAGGTGAACATCTGGACCTGGCCACGCTCCGGGAACTGGGCGTGGCGCGAGTGTCCTACGGCCCGCGCTTCCACCGCGCGGCCATGGCCGACCTGAAAACCGCTGTCGAGAAACTGCCGGCCTGACGTACGACGCCGCGAGCGTAACTGGCGGTGATCGCTGCTCTGGCGCTGGACCATCAACTTCTCGGCTGCGGAAGCGGAGGCTTGCCGCCATCTCAGGCGCGCCGCCGCTTCCGCAGCCTGCGGATCAGATTTCAAACGCCACCGCGACCGACCACCGCTGTCAGCACGCCAGAAAGCCCTCAACCGGTCCCACGCCCGCATCCGCGCCCGCAGCGAACGCGCCAACGCCACCCTCGAGACCTGGAAGATCCTCACGAAGCTGCGCTGCAGCCCGTGCCAGACAACCGCGATCGTGCAGGCCATCCTGGTCCTGCCCCACGTCGAACACCCAACCTACCCAGGATGAAAGGGCTCATTGGTTGGCTCGTGCAGCACTCCCGAACTACGTGAATCGGACGTCCGTCAGACGACGCGCCCCAGCAAGGAAAGGAGCTGAACGGCGGGGTCGGTGCTGGTAGTGGGCACCGGAGCAGCGGTGATTCCCAGGCGCGTCATTCTCTCGGCGTTGGCACGCGCGTAGGCCAGGCTGTGGTCGACCGCGGCCGGGGCGAGCGACTCGGGCTGGCCGGACCCGCGGGCCAGATCCCACTCGTGGACGGTCAGGTCGACGAGGATCTGGTCCGCGTACACGGTCAGTGGGGCCTCCCCGAAGGAGAACCGAGCTGTCCCGGACAGATCGGCGCCCTTCCACGCCGCGAGGAGTGCTCCGCGGCCTCGTCCCACGCGCGCACTGAATCGGCGCCGACCACGTCGCCATCGTAGCGGTCGCCCACCTGCTCCAGGGACTCTCCGGCGAGCAGGTGTGGCATCTACAGGTGCTCGCAGACCAGGTGGCCGACGAGATCCCGAACCGTCCACTCGGTGCACGGCGTCGGATCGTTCCACCGGTGGCCGTCGACCGCGTGCACTCGTGCGTCGAAGCGGTTGATGGCATCGGGAATCAACCGCAGGGCTGATTTTGGCATGGCGGTACATTACGCCGTGATCTTCCACCTTCCCCGAACGGAGGCCAGACGACGGCGTCAGCGAGCAGGCGTGGCTGGCGCCCTCGCCCAACCTTGGCGTGGCTCACTGGGTGTCGCCGGCTGGCCCGCGACTGCGAACGCCCGCCGGAGGTCTCCGCGGCGCTCATCCGCTGGGCTGCGATCGCTGGCAAGGACGTGGACGGGTAAGACAGCACAGGCGAGGCTTCCGGTCGGGCATCGGGTTCTTGGTCGATTTGCTGTCTTACTTGGAGCCTCGCCCTCATCGATCTCCGGACTCCTACCCGCACTGACCTGCAAGACCAGGTTGGAAACGCTCCTTAGTGATGCTGGCGAGGGGGAGCAGGCCGAGTGCGAGGTTGCGGAAGGTGGCGGCGGTTCGGGGACTGTTGCCTACGTGGGCTTGGTGGTCGTCTTCGCGCCAGGTGGTGTCGCGGTGCCGGTGGGAGAGGTTCTCCACCCCCCAGTCGCCGCGGACACCTGTGTGGAAGCCGGCGGCGGTGAGCGTCCGGCACCGCCCCGATACCCAGCTGCAGCGTCGCCTCCTTCGGCGCCAGCGCCGCAACCCGCTCGCCGATCATCCGCGCCACCGTGCCCCGTTCCCGCCGTACTGGCGCCGCCAGGGCGCGATCGGCCTCGATCGCGTCGTCAACCTCACCCACCGCCAGGACCCGCGTCACCGAACGTGTACGACATCTGCGGGCTGATCTGTGGGACGACCAGCCCGCCACGGGCCCGCGCGGTCTCGATCGCCGCCGACAGCACGTTCACCTCGATGCCCAAGGACACGGTCCCGCCCACCGGCGGGGATGTCTGCACGATCACGACATCGGGCATCAGCACCTCGTTCAACAGGTGCGGCACCCGCGACAACCTGCACGGGAAGTACCGCAGACCGGCGCGCCCACGCTGCCCCGGGCCGACGAACGGGGTCTCCAACACGACCCCTCCCGATCCGGCAGGCCCGCCTGACCGTTCAGCACGAACAACCGGTACTCCGCGACCGCCGCATCCAGCACGGACAAGGCCTGCCAGGGGTGGCGAAATTGCCACCGGCCACCACAACCCGGCCGGGGCGGCAGACCCGCCAGCACCGCCGCCAACCGCGACTCCGAGACCACCCGCAGTCACCCCCTCACCATCACCCGGACAGACCCGCCCCGCGAGCGCCCCCGGTTCCGCACCGATCCGCTCCAGCACACACGACCGGATACCCGACGCGCCACAGACCAAGGTCCTCTCCCCCAGGCCGAACTGAGCTGGAAAAGGCCGTTGTGTCCACGCGCCGGAGGCGGTTCGCCGCTCGACGGCTCGACCGCCGCGATCGAAGAGCGTTCGCCGCCGGGCGCCGTTCGTATCGGGACGCTCGCGTCCGGGGGTCCGCTTCCGCGCAGATTCGGAGATCCGGCCGCACTCGAGCGATTCCTTTCGGCGGGTGACCGAGTCGGTAGGGGTGACGGGACACCGTCGGCAACATCCACAATCAGGAGTGACAATGCTGCTCGAGAACAAGAACGCGATCATCTACGGAGCGGGTGGATACATCGGAGGTGAGGTCGCGCAGGCCTTCGCCGCGGAGGGCGCACGGGTCTTCCTGGCCGGGCGCAGGAGCTCCGCGCTGGAGGTCGTCGCGGAAAAGATCCAGGCCTCGGGTGGCGCCGCCGACTTCGCCACGGTGGACGTGCTGGACCGCGACGCCGTCGAAGCACACGCCGATGCGGTGGTCACCAAGGCCGGATCCCTCGACATTTCCTTCAACGCCATCAGCCTTCCCCAGGCCGGCATTCAGGGCACCCCGCTCGTCGACCTGGCGCCCGAGAACTTCGATCTGCCGATGGCCACCTACCCCAAGGCCAACTTCCTGACCGCCAAGGCCGCAGCCCGACACATGACCGGCCAGGGATCGGGTGTGATCTTGACGATCACGGCGAGCCCGTCGCGGACCGCCGTTCCTCTCATGGGGGGCATGGCACCGGCGTGGGCGGCGCTCGAGTCGCTGTCGCGGGGTCTGGCCGCCGAGCTCGGACCGCACGGTGTGCGGGTGGTGTGCCTGAACGCGGCGGGAATGCCGGAGACCCCGCAGCTGACCGAGGTGTACGGCCTGCACGCCGACGCCTATGGCATCAGCCGTGAGGCGTTCAACGCCCGCATGACGGACCGGACCCTCCGCAAGCAGCTGCCCACCGTCGCCGAGATCGCCAACGTTGCCGTTTTCGTGGCCTCGGACCGGGCCGCCGCGATGACCGGCGCGATCGCCAACCTCAGCGGCGGCATGATCGCCGACTGACCGCCGTAAGGCATCGACGATCAAATGACGTAGCGTGGAAGCCCGGTCTCCGTCAGTTCCGGGCTTCCACGCGGACCGCGGGGGAAAAATCCCCTACGGCGTCCAGCCAGTACACAGTCGTCGGCAGGTCCCGGTGCGCCGGTGTGCGATCACTGAGAACAACCGGCCGACCGGAAATCCGAGGATTCATCATGGCGCACGCGTTGGACTCCACAGCCTCAGCCGATCCGCGTTCGGGTGAGGTATCCGATTCGGCGAATGCCTTCGAGGATGTCCTGCTTCAAGTAGCCGAACGGCGTGCGGAATTCGACCAGAAGCGACATGTCCCACGCGATATGATCGCCGAATTCAAGCGTGCGGGGATCTACCGGGCGAGCACTCCCAGACGCTTCGGCGGCGACTCGCTGCCGCCGGCCGAGTTCCTCTCTCGTATCGAGCGGATCTCGATGATCGACGGCTCCGCGGGGTGGGTCGCCAGCTTCGGTTCCTCGATGGTCTACCTGGCTGCGCTGCCACTGGAAACGCAAGCCCAGGTATACGCCGACGGGCCGGACGTCGTCTTCGCGGGTGGTCTGTTCCCGGTGCAGCCCGCCGACGTCGTCGAGGGCGGGTACCGGGTCTCGGGCCGCTGGAAGTTCGCCAGCGGTTGCATGGGCGCCGACCTCCTCAGCGTGGGCATCACCGCGGGCGAACAGAACGGCACCCGCCCCCTGACGGCCGTACTACCGCCTGAGCAGGTGGAGATCGTCGAGAACTGGGACGTCATCGGGTTGCGCGGCACCGGCAGCCACGACCTCAAGGTCGACGGTGTGATCGTCCCCGCTGAGTGGACGTTCGTGCGCGGGTCCGAATCCACCGTGGACGAACCGCTGTACCGATACCCGAGCGTCCCTTACGCCTCCCAGGTCCTGGCGGTCGTCGGCCTCGGCGTCGCACGCGCCGCCCTCGACCACGCCATCCGCGACGGCGGCCGCAGCGGCTACACCGGCGGGCCCAAGCCAGCCGATCGTGCCGCCTACCGGCTCTCGGTCGGCAAGGCCGAGGCCGAGCTACGATCCGCGCGTGCCTTCTTCTACGAGATCACGCACGAGGTGTACGAAACGGTCCTGGCCGGTGACCCGGCGACGGCGAACCAGACCAGCCTGCTACGCCTGGCCTCCGCCCACCTGGCCAGAAGCTCCTTCGACGTCGCTTGCACGGCCTACCAGATAAGTGGCATCCCAGCCGTCGCCGACGATAGCCCGATGCAGCGCTACCTGCGCGACGCCTCGGTGGTCCCCCAGCATGCCTTCCTTCAGGAAGGCATCTACGACGGCGCTGGCGCGGTCCTCATGAACGTCCCCCCTTTCCCCGGCTACCTGTAAGGAACCCTCAAAGGTCGAGTCGCTCATGGAAAGCGGAAAGGAGCCAGTGGTGACTATCGGAGAGCCCGCTCAGCCCCCCTCGCAAGCCGAATTCCGGGAGGCGATGGCACACCTGCCGGCGGCCGTCAGCATCATGACCACCGACGGTCCGTACGGCCGCTGCGGCATCACCGTCAGCGCGGTCTGCTCGGTGAGCGACGATCCCCCGACACTCTTGGTCTGCCTCAACCGCAAGAGTGCCATGCACGACGTGTTCAGGGCCAACCGCCGAGTCGGCCTGAACGTCCTAGGCGGCGACCAGCAGGATCTGGCGATGCACTTCGCCGGAGTGACCGAGATCTCTATGGCGGACCGCTTCTCGTGGGATGTCTGGGATCGCGGTCAGACGATGCCGGTCCTCAAGGACGCGTTGGTGACCGTAATCGGCGTGGTGAAAGACTGTAAGCCCATGGGATCGCACAGCGTGCTGTTCGTACAGATCGAGCAGCTCCGCACCCGGAATGGCGGCCAGAGCCTCGTCTACTTCAACCGGAGCTTCCATCGCCTTGGCTCCGTCTCCCCGATGGCCTCCTGACGGTCGCCCATCGCGCTCCCTCGCGCGCAGGACGGCGTTTCCTTCTCGGGCCGAGACGGCGTATTCGCGATTGCGGCCGTGTCCATCGGCCGTGCCCCGGTTCGTTCGCTCACCAGAGCCCGGCACCGTGTCGGCGCCGCTGACGGTCGGCAGTCCCCAGCAGGTCATCGACAGGACACTCGCCTTCAGGAAGCACTTCGGCGACCACCAGCGGCAAATGTACATCATGGACCACACGGGCCTGCCGCTGAAGACCGTACTGGAACAGCTCGACATCCTCGGCGAGCAGGTGGTGCCGGATGCTGCGCAAGGAGTTCGCCTTCTTGCGCAGCGCGGGAGTCCCCGACGATCCCTCCCGGATCGGGGCGGCCGGTGGCTGCGATGGTCGAGGCTTCCCCGAGCGAGTCGCCCATGTCGACCTCCAGTGCTGAGAAGCCGTGGTCGGTGAGGTGCGCGGCAAGGCAGGCGGTGCTGTTGGCGTTGGCGATGTCTTCGGGGACACCGATCGAGGGAGCAAACATACGGCCGCCGCGCGGCCGTCTGGTGACTACGTGCTGTATACGTAGCAGCCGAGCAGTCCCAGCCGGTCGCAGACCCCTCGAAGCGGCTCATGTCGCGTGCCAGATCTGCCAAGACCTTACGGTCGGAGACCTGCACCAGCATCCGCAGCCGTCCCACCGAGGCGACACGACACCACGCCGACGCCTCAAGGCCCAGGGCGGGAAGGACCAGTTCGCTCTCCGCCCTGACCGGGGCGCGCAGTTCGACGGGCCCGGGATCGAAGACGGCCTCGAACCGGCCATCACCGCCGGTGGCCTACCTCGCCGCCCAAGCCCGCGAGATCGGCCTGCGGGCCGCGTTCATGATCACTGAAGCCGATCAAGCGGGGTTGAAAACGATCGTGGCGCTGATCGAAACAGGACGGCTTCGTGTCGAGATCGACACCGTGCTGCCGCTCGAACAGGCGGTCAAGGCCCACCAGATCAGCGAAGACGGCCAGACGGCGGGCAAAATCGTCCTGACCGTCGTTGACTGATCCGTACGAACACGGGCCCAGACGACCGCCCTCCCCGGACCAGCGCATCAGCCGCCGGGCCGGGCACTCCACTGCCCACCGGACTCGGCCCAGCGCGAGGCCGACGGCCCGTACGGCCCCCGGGCCCAGCTCGTTGCGTTACGCCGGTGCGAAGTATGACAGGGCCTGGGGGTTGACCATCGCGTCCGGGTTGGCGGCCTTCTCCACCGGCATGCCGAGCAGAATCCTGCAGACCGGCACCTCGAGCTTCTTTCCGGACAGCGTGCGTGGGATCCCGGGGACGGCCTTTGACTTCGTCCGGGACGTGCCGAGACGACAACGTCGACCGCAGCGCCGACCGAATCCGGACGGTCAGTTCGTCGGTCGGCGCGACGTCCTCGGCGAGCTGGACGTACAGCAGCAGCCGGCCCTCCTCGCCTAGCTGCCCGGTGTCGACGGCCAGGGAGTCGGCGATCTCGTCGAAGCCCGACGACGACGCGGTAGAGGTGGGCGGTGCCCATCCGGCCGCCCCCACGGTTGAGGATCGAGTCGGACCGCCCCGCGTAGGTCGGCCCGCCACCGGTCGGCTTGGCCTCGGGGGTCGCGGTAAGGGGATCAGCAGGGTCGCCTGAAGCGTCGGAAGGGCCTTCTCCAGCGCGTGTACGACGTCGCGCCGTTCGTGAGCCTTGCCCTTGTAGAGGTAACCGTCCACCGCACTGAGCACTTTCGGCCCGACCTGCGCCAACCGATCGATCACGCTCGGCGCAACGAAGTCGGGCGAGCAGGATGGCGCGCACCTCGGCGACCTCACGGCGCAGTTCCCCGTACGTCAGCGTCCGGTCACCCCGCCCGTCCCCGGTGCGGAAGATCACCGCGGTGGCGTCCAGGTCGCGGTCCCGCCGCACCGCGTTGTGGGCGTAGTTCAGCGTCGCGCCGGGGAACCATCGGGTCCCGGACACCACCGAGGTGTCCGCCGCCCGCACCGGCCCGTCGCCGCGTTCGCCCACGACCCGGAAATCCGCCCGCACCGCGTCCCAGAACGCGGCCGGGTCGGTGACCCGGCCAATGCTGCAGCGTGTCATATGAGCCGAAGCCGCGCTCGGCCATGAACCGCGCCACGCGTGCGTTGCGACGCATCTCGTCGGACGGCTCCCACAACAGGTCGCCTTTGGCAACGGCGTCACAGACCTCCTGACTCATCTGTACGTCGGAATATCGGGCCGATCCGGCTCGAAGATGTTCGTATGCGCGTCAGAGGCCATCGACGATGAACAGCCGTCGGTCGAAACCGTCGTTGGCGGCCTCGATCGCCTTGGCGTACGAATCGGATGTGTACCACCGGCGAGCGTCCTCCGCCGTGTCGAAACGGATGATCACCAAGCGCTGAGCGTCGTCGAAGGATCCTTCGAGCGTCTCCGGTACGGCGTTTCGCGCGAGGAAGGTGCCGCCGAACTCGATGACCGACTGCTTCGCGAGTGGTTTGTAGTTCGCCACAGCGGCCTCGTCGAGGATCTTCTCTTCTGCGATCACGTATGCGGCCATGCGCGTTCTCCTTGAACGTACGAATCGGTCAAAGGTCTTTGATCGGGAAGATCGGCCCTGGAACCGTGGTTCGATCGATGCGGCCGATCAGTGTTCCGTTCTCGAGCACGCCTGGGGCGTCGTGCGCGGGCAGGACGCACCGGTACCGCGTGATCCGTTTGAGAGGCACCAATCTCTTCGAGTATCGAGGTCGTGAAATTGTGCGTGAGCGCGAGCTCATGGGTCGCGAAGGCACACGGCTGCATGCGCGCCGCAGCCGTCTCGTCGGGATGGCGCAGCAGGCTGCCCTCGATATCGTAGATCAAGTCGCCGTAGAGGCATGCCTCGCCGTCGTCGGTCCCCACCACGACGCTCAAGGAACCCTCGGTGTGCCCACCCGTGGCGTGGCAGCTGAGGCCGAATGAACCCCGACCCGCCGGCCGACGCGCTCCGCTGGCATGCCCCTCCCGACCCGGTCGATGATCCCGGCGCCGTCATCCCCGGGCATCGGTCCTCAGCCGGTGGCCGACCCCGCCACGCCTCTTGACGTCGCGCGGGTTGATCCCGGGCGCTTCGACCCTCACTCGGACCTCTCACGGCCCCGTCTCCGGGTCGGAAAGCTCGCCCAGGACGAGCACCTCCGAGGCCGGTCCGGTGCGATCGTAGGGACACTAGCTCGTGGATCGCCATCGCCAAGCAGGCCATCCACCGGCGCGGGGAGCATCTTCGGATCAGCGGGCGCCCATTTTGAAGTGAGCAACAGTGCTCGGGACCGCCGTCGAACGCGCCATCGCCGAACCTGACCAACTGGAAGATCCTCAATGCCGACTGGCGGGGACGCCTGGGCGAGTTCCCCGAACTTCTACGCAGGGTCACCGGACTGGACATCTACCGGGTGTGGGGACCGGCCACTTCTGAATGGCGCTTCTTGAGAGGTACTCGTCTGATCGCCGGAGGGCCACGGGTCGGTGACCGCCTGCAGCAGCCGACCGATGGCCGACAGATCTCCTACGACGGCGACGTTGCCGTCGGCGCATGCGGTTGCGAGTGTGGCTGGATCGGCCAGCAGGGCGCTGAGCGTCTTGGGCTCTGTACGAAGCGAGACGTCTGCCGTTGCAGGTTCGCCGGGCTGCACCTCAACCCGTCCGGACGCTAGGCGGACCGTCCAAACCCGACCGTCGAGCTCGAGACGGCAAGTCGTTGGAGGTGCTGCGGGGTCGGGGCGAGCGGCACCTCGCAGGAAGATCAGCACGGAGGTAGCGCTGAGCGCGGTCGGCGGCGGGGGTTGCGGTGCGTCGATCCCCCAGTCGCCCAGAGCTAGCAGGATCGGTTCCAGCTTCCGGCCCCATTCGGTCAGTTCATAGACCCGCGGTCCTTCCGCCGGTGCCGGTCTACGGCGGATCACCCCGTTGTGTTCGAGTTCTCGGAGTCGGTCTGCGAGCAGGTTCGAGCTGACGTGGGGCAGAGCATGCCGCAGCTCTGAGAAACGTTGAGGCGCCAAGAGCAGCTCGCGCACGACCAGCAGGGCCCATCGCTCCCCCACGACGTCGAGGGCCCGGGCAATCCCACATGAGTCCCGATAGCTACGGCTGGTTGGCATGACCACTCTCCTCGTCCAACTGATCCGAACCTACCATGGCATTCGGTTGTTTTTTACAACTATAACTAGTTGTTTTTTACAGCTGGCTGTGGTTACTGTTGGCTCGCATGGCCGTACTGGGCCCAGGACGGCCGCGCCAGCGATGAGGGCCCTCGCCCCTGGCCTCCCGGCGCACGGAGAGGACAGATCGATGGGGCAGCCACATGTCCACATCGAGATCACTAGCCCATCTGGCGACCTGGCACTTGAAGGAGTTTCCTCAATGAGCAAAGACATGATCGAGCGCGACACCCTGATCGACGCCTCGGCCGAGCGCGTCTGGTCGCTGGTGTCCGCACCCGGCTTCTGGGTGGCCGACCCGGAGAGTATCAAGGGCACCACCGCCGTCGAGGGCGAGTCGACGGTGGCCAAGAACCCGGAGCACGGCGACTTCCCGGTGCGCGTAGTGAAGGTCGAGCCGCAGTCGTACGTCGCGTACCGCTGGTCCCCCGCCTCCCCCGGCCAGGAACTGACCGAGGTCAACAGCACCCTTGTGGAGTTCACGCTGTCCGCCGAGGGCGACAAGACCCGCCTCACCGTAGTCGAGAGCGGCTTCGCCGCGCTGGCCGTGTCCGAGAAGGTGCGCGCTAGGACGATCAAGGACCTTTCCAGCGGCTGGCCGCAGGTCCTCAATTCGGCGAAGAAGCGCGTCGAAGAGTCGACTGTGTGAGGGCGGAATCCGACGGCGCGGCCACCGCGACGACGCTCGCCGGGCGGCTCCCCGTCCTGGACGCCGCCGGACTCGTCGTCGGCAGCCGGGTCGGACGCGAGGTGAGGTACTCGCTGCGGCCCGCCGGCCTGGACGCCACCACGCGGTGGATGTCCTCGCTCGCAGCCGACTGGGACCGCCGGCTGGCGGCCATCAAGCGCGCCGCCAAGGCAGCCGAACTCGAATCAAGTAGCACCGGGACGCGTGGTGTGGCGATTGCCCCTGCCGCGACCTGTGATCACACAACAAGGAGAATCGACATGACGACACTGAAGCCCGGAAGCATGCTGCTCGGCACGACCCGTCCCGCCGAGCTGCGGGCCTGGTACATCAAGGCGCTGGCGCCGGAGTTCACGGGCGAGGGCGCGATCGACCTGGGCGGCTTCCTACTGGTCATCGACGGGCGAGACGACGTCGAGGCGAAGAACAACGAACCGGGTCGCACGATCATCAACTTCCACGTCGACGACTTCGACGCCATGGAGGCCCAGCTGAATGCGGCCGGCGTGGAGTGGATCTCGGTCGACGACCGGGCGAAGGGCAAGTTCGGCACGTTCGCCGACCCCGACGGGAACCTCCTCCAGATCATCGAGTGGAAGAAGGACGCCTGAGACCAGACGTCCTCCAGCCCCATGACAGGACCGTGGCCATCCTCGGTCGCGCCAGGCACGCAGGTTCCACCCGTTCGTTGAGACGACTCCACGCAACACGACAAGAACGAAGAGTGCACATGAGTACCCAGCAAACGGCGCTGAGCCCAGGCAGGGCCAACCTGGCACTGGCCACGCTGTTCCTAGGAATGTTTGTACTGGGCAGTGGCGAACTGCTCGTGGTCGGCGTGCTGAACCGGATCGCCGCCGACCTCCACGTGACCATCCCCGCGGCCGGAACCCTGGTGACCGTGTACGCGCTGGGCCTTGCCATCGGTGGTCCGATCCTGACCGCGCTGACGATCAAGCTGGAAAAGAAGATCGTCCTCATCGGCGCGGTCGCGCTGTTCATCGTGTGCAACCTGGTCGCGGTGCTGACCCACGTCTACGCCCTGTTCCTCGTGCTGCGCTTCGTCATCGGTGCGTCGCAGGGCCTGTTCATCGCGGGTGCGTTCATTGCGGCGATGTCGGTCGTCCCGCCAGAGCGCATGGGCCAGGCGATCGGGATCGTCGTCTCCGGTGTCGCGGTGTCGGGGGCGCTCGGCTTGCCGCTGGGCACGCTGGTCGGTCAGACCCTCGGCTGGCGCGGCTCGTTCATGGCGATCGTGGCGGGCGCCGTGGTGACACTGATCGGTACGGTGGCATTGATCCCGTCCGTGCCGTCCGCCGGCGCCGGTGCGGGCCACCAGGCCAAGTACGCGTTCGCCCCCAGCGTGCTCGCCGTGCTGTTCCTGAACTTCATCGTGTTCTCGGCGGTGTTCGCGGCGCTGACCTACCTCGTGCCATTCCTGCAAAGCGTCACCGGCATCTCTGGAGCCATGCTGAGCGTGTTCCTCCTGGCCTACGGTGCGGCCACGGCGGTCGGCTCGTTCGGCGGCGGCAGGTTCGCCGACCGGAACGCCCGGCGCACCCTGATCATCGGGTCCATCGGCATCGCGGTCTCCCTGCTGGCGCTCTACCTCGTCGGCTCGATCGCTGCGCTCGTGGCGCTCACGCTGCTCGCCTTGGGCCTGTCCTTCTACAGCATCGTGCCCTCACTGCAGGTTCGGGTGATCAGCCTGGCCGGCCCCGGTGGCCAGCTCGCGCAGTCATTGCCTGTCTCCGCGGCCAACGTCGGTATCGCCTTCGGCGCGTTCGCCGGTGGTATCGCGATCGACCACCACAGCGCTTCCGCCACCGTGATCACCGGCCTGATCTTCTCCGTGGTCACCATCGCGGTCGCCTGGGGGACCAGCTTCCTGAAGCCACCGATGGTCGAGGAGTCGTCGCCGGCAACCGCCCAATCCGTACCCGAACCCGCATAACACAACCCGTCAGACCACTTCTCGCACCCCTCAGTTGGCACGGTGGTGGCCCCGATCCCGTCACCACCGCGCTACCGAATCGAATCGCATTCCGAGCCCGGCGGCGTCGAGCACGGCGAGGTGCTTGACCACCGCCTGCCGGTGATCGCACCACGGACGGCCACGCCCGTCCACCTGCGGCAACAGGGGCCCTATCCGCTCTCACGCCGCGTCCGTCAACTCACCTCGACCTGCCAAAAGATCAATTATCAGACCAGCCTTAGCGCGAGGGATTCCTCGAGATGGAGCAGGATGATGCAGATGAGTACTCAGCCAGTAGCGCTGCTTGGGAAAAAGAACGCTGTGATCTATGGAGGCGGGGGCGCTATCGGCGGCGCCATCGCACGGGTATTCGCCCGGGAAGGCGCAAGGGTCTTCATCGCCGGGCGGACGCAGGCGAAGCTCGACGCCGTGGCGCGCGATATCGCCGCCACGGGCGGAACGGTCGAGGCCGCGCAAGTTGATGTGCTCGATCAACAGGCCGTCGAAAAGCACGCCGATGCGGTCGCAGCGAAGGCCGGCAGCATCGACATCGCCCTCAACGCCGTGAGCGTCATGCACGACCAGGGGACTTTGCTAGCGGACCTCTCGCTGGAGGAGTTCATGCGGCCGATCGATGGTTTTCTACAGACGCTGTTTATCACAAGCAAGGCTGTGGCACGGCACATGGGTCGCAAGCGTCCTGGCGTCATCCTGACTTTGTCCGAGCCGGGTGCCAAACTGGCTGTAGGCGGCATCTTGGGACACGGCGTGAGCTCCGCCGGGAAGGAGGCGTTCTCGCGGCTTCTGGCCGCGGAACTAGCACCCAGCAATATCCGGGTCATCGACATCCGTCCACACGCTGTTATCGATGCGCCGGCAGCGGGTTCCTACACCAAGGACCTCTTCAAACAATCCGCGGCAGCGGCCGGGCAGTCGGTCCAGGAATTCCTCGAAGGCGGGGGGATGGTGCAGGGGACGCTTCTAAAAAGACTGCCTACGCTCTCTGAGATAGCAGAGACGGCCGCGTTCCTGGCGTCAGATCGTGCTGGAGCCATGACCGGAACAGTTGCCAATCTGTCCGGCGGCGCACTTGTGGATTGAGTTTCATTTCGAGGTGTAAACGTAGTTGAAAAAGAGATCACCAATGCCTACGTAGGCGCACCTGATGCATCGCGGGCGCCTGTACGGCGAAACGGCGCAGGCGGGCGACGCTTCCTCGCGCTGCTTCGGCCATAAGGCCTAATCCTGGCAGACGTCAACCCGGTCATGGCTGCGCACCCTCGTGAACGGCTCAGCGGTGCACGAACCCACCCGTGACGTACAGGTCATTTTGGACCGGGTTGACAACCAGTCGATGCAGTTGCCCGCGAAACCGAACCCCACACCAGAATCGCCTGTTTCGGCGGCGCCTCACACCAGAGCATCCAAACCGAGACCCGCGGGAGGTGACGTCCCAGCTTGTGGTGTAAATGGCGGGCCTTCTCGGCGTGGTGACCACGCTGGGGAGGAGCCATCGTGTGATGGTCGGCGAGACCACGCCAATGGTTCTCGCGAAAGAGACACATCACACGATGGCTCTGGGCCGGTCTGCCCTGCTCGAGGTGCTCGAGGTGCTCGAGGTGCTCGAGGTGCTCGAGGCACTCAAAGGCGCCGATGTCGAAGAACGGATCCGCCAGGCGGCCACCACCATCTACCAGGCCCTGCTCGAGGCGGAGCTGACCGCGGTGATCGGAGCGGCCCCGCATGAGCGCACCGAGGGCCGGACCGCGTTGCGGAACGGGCACCGACCCAAGACGATCACCACCACCGCCGGGGACCTGCAGCTGCAGATCCCCAAGTTGGGGTCCGGGTCGTTCTCTCCCTCGCTGCTGGAACGCCGCCGGCGGGTCGACCAGTCCCTGTTCGCGGTGATCATGGAGGCCTACCTGCACGGCACCTCCACCCGCAAAGTCGATGACCTGGTCAAAACCCTCGGCGCCGACACCGGCATCTCCAAATCCGAAGTCTCCCGGATCTGCGCCGAACTCGATGTCGAGGTCGCCGCGTTCCGCGACCGGTCCCTGGCCGACCAGCCGTTCCGCTACGTCTTCCTCGACGCGACCTACTGCAAGGCCCGCGTCGACCACCGCGTGGTCTCCCAGGCCATCGTCGCCGGAGTCGCCGCCGACAGACGCCGCGGAGTCCTGGGCTTCGATGTGGGTGACAGCGAGGCATCGGCGTCGGCGAGCAGCACCGCCACCCACCCAGGACCGTTGTCGGCCCACTGCGCGTCAACGATCTCGTCACGGCCGATACCGAGGATCGCCGCGATCTTCCTGACCAGCGTCTCATCGACGGCCCCGGATCGTACGAGCGGCGGCGCGGCGAAGGCGAGCCCGTCACCGGTCCGCCGCACGGTGACCAGCCCCGCACCGCACTCCTGCACGACCACATCACGCTGCTGGTCGCCGGTGGCCGACAGCCACACATGGCAGGTCCCCAGCGTCGGATGCCCCGCGAAGGGCAGTTCCCTGGCCGGCGTGAAGATCCGCACCCGATAGTCGGCGTCCGGCACCGTCGGCGGCAGCACGAACGTCGTCTCCGACAAGTTCGTCCACCGCGCGAACCGCTGCATCTCCTCAGCCGACAGCCCTTCTCCGTCCAGCACGACCGCTACCGGATTCCCCCGGTACGGCTCGTGAGTGAACACGTCGACCTGCCGGAACTCACGCGTGATCAAGGCTTCCTCAATCGACACCGAGCCTGCCTCATGGTGCGTCGCCATAGCCCTCAGCCTGTTGGCAGAACCGAACACGGCCCCAGAGCCTAATCTGTTCTCCAATTCCATCGCCTCGGTAATCGTCGCCGGCTCCCTTTAAGGTCTTGGACCTGCCGGGGGACTTGAGGGGAAATGCGCACCCGCTGGCCGACAACGCCGTGCTGTTCCGTTCGCGGATGACCGAGGCCGGCTTCGAGGTCCTTCCCAGCGACGGCGTCAGGACCATTCTGGTGGTCGCTCTCGCGGACGAACCCTGGATCGGCCCTTACCCCGGTAACCCGTGCCACGAAGTGGTAGTCCTCGCTTGCGAATACGCAGGTTTTCAGCCACGGCTGGACCACTTCTCTGATGACTTCTGGGCCGTTGTCGCGCTCATTGCCGCGGGTGTGGAGGCGCCCTCATTGCCGGTTCGGCACTACGCGACGTAGACCTGTTCCAGGCGACCGTCTGCGCGGTCGCCCGTCGGCAGACATCACACAGTTCAGGCCTGGGTCTCCATCGGTGGTTCGTCGACTAGAGCATCGCGTTGCTCCACTGGTTCCGTCGGCTGCGCATCCGCTGAGCATGGGCGGCCCTGGGCATCGGCGAGGGACACACGCCAGTTCGGGTACGGATCCGTCGTGCCCGGCTGGTCCTGCGTGCGCCGCTGCCCCAACCGCGTCGGCCGGCGAGTCGGGCCTCAAAGGATCACCTGTGAGAAGCTCTTGGCGGCGTTCAGAGTGACGGCCTGCGGATACTGGCGAGTGGAAGCATGACGGTGCTCTACACGCGTCTGCGTGTTACGCCTCACCTGACCGTCCGGTGGTTGGATACGTAGTCCGGTAGCGGCCGGGGGTGATGCCGTACTCGCGTTTGAACGCGGCAGCGAACGCGATGTCCGATGAGTACCCGGCTTGCCGCGCGACCACGCGCAGTGGCGTGGCCGAGTCGCGCAGCAACCGTGCCGCGATCGTCATGCGCCACCAGGTCAGATAGGTCAGCGGAGGCCGGCCGATCAGCGCGGTGAACCGATTGGCGAAGGCCGCCCGAGACAGCCCCGCCCGCGCTCCGAGTTCGGCGACCGTCCACTGCCGCTCGGGGGCGTGATGGATGGCGGTGAGGGCCGTGGTGATCGCCGGGTCGGCGAGCGCCATCGTCCAGCCGGTGGCCGCCGGGTCCTCGGCCCGCTCCTCAAACCAGGCCCGCAGAATGTAGAGCAGCAGCGTGTCGAGGAGCGCGGGCACGATGGCCCCCGCCCCAGCGCGCGGCCGCTCCACTTCGCCGCCGAGCAGGTCGACGGCGGCACGCAGCGACGGATGGCGTCCAATCCGTGCGGGCAGATGAACGACAGGCGGGACCTCTGACAGCAACGGATGCATCCTGCTGCCGTCCAGCAGATAGGCACCGCACAACACGGTCGTCAGGGCGCCGTCACCGCCCGGCCGGATCTCCTGGCGCCGCAGATCGAACTCCACCAATGGACTGGCGGGACTGTCGGCCAGCCCGTGTGCGCCTGCGCCGTGCAGGAACGCCACGTCCCCGGCACTGAGCTGGATCGGCGGCGCGTCGTCCGGAGGCAGCAGCCAGCATGACCCCTGCAGCACGACATGGAATGCACCGCCATCGTCGGCTGTGAAGCGCATGCCCCACGGAGCGAACAGCTCATGGCGGTTTGCATGCGGCCGACCGGTACGCATGACGGTGATCGCGTCGCTAAGGACATCCATGACTGAAGTCTAAATACATAGACGATCGCTTGGCCATGCGAGACGACCACTTATTGAACGCCTTGGTTCTGTGCTCCTACGGTGATGATGCCTGGCCCGCATCAGCGCGGGCGGCACGATAGGGAGTCCGCAATGACAAAGGCAGTGCTCTTCGACGAACTCGGCGGACCGGAGGTCCTCCGGCTGGAGGAGGTGACGCTGAGCGAACCAGGAAAGGGCGAGGTCCGCATCCGCGTCGACGCGATCGGTTTGAACCGGGCGGAGTCGAATTTCCGGTCCGGCACCTACGTCTACCAGCCGAACCTTCCCGGGTCCCGGCTTGGGTACGAGGCCGCCGGTGTCGTCGAGGCCACCGGCGACGGTGTCGACGGCTTCGCGCCCGGCGACGCCGTCAGCACGGTGCCCACGTTCCTGATGACCGAGTACGGCACCTACGCGGAGTCGGCCATCCTCCCGGCGCACGCCCTGGTGAACCGTCCCGACGGCGTCGACGCGGTGACCGGTGCCGCCACGTGGATGGCCTACACCACCGCCTACGGCCTCCTGGTGGAGTTCGGCGGAATCAAGCCCGGCGACACCGTGCTCATCAACGCGGCGTCCAGCAGCGTCGGCCTCGCCGCCATCCAGGTCGCCAACCACATCGGCGCCATTCCCGTCGCCACCACCCGAACCAGCGTCAAGAAGAAAAGACTACTGGACGCAGGCGCCGCCCATGTCATCGCCACAGAAGAGGAAGACCTTGTCAAGGAAGTCCACGCCGTGACCGGCGGCGGGGGCGTAGAACTGGCCGTTGACGCCATTATGGGACCAGCGGTGAACACCCTCATTCAGGCAGTCGCTCCGGACGGCGCTCTCCTGTTCTACGGTTGGCTAGACCCGACGCCCGCGCCGATGCCCCTCGCGCCCGACTTCCTCGGCCGCAATATCCGCACCTACGCGTTCACCGAACTCACCCTCGACAGCGAACGGCTACGCCACGCCAAGCACTTCATCAACGCGGGCCTGCGCACCGGCTCCCTCCGCCCCGTGATCGACCGCACGTTCGACCTGACCGACGTCACCGCAGCCCACCAGCACCTGGAGTCCAACACCCAGTTCGGCAAAATCATCCTCACCGTCCAACACTAGAAATGCAGGCGCAGGATCGCAGCCTGATCCTGCGCCGCCGTCATCGATACCGGCCACGGCACGCTTTCGAGCACGGCGTCGCGTCCGCCCACCGCACCCGCGCCGCCGTAGCCGGGAGCCTCGCTATCGCTCAGCGCCCTGCCCGCCATCGCCCTCCGGCTCGCTGCAGACGTCTTCGTCGATCGCACCGCGACCCAGCGGTGCTCATCGCGGTCAGCACGCTGCCGATCGTCCTCGGCACTGCCGTCACCGTTACGGTTAGCCGCGCTGTGCCTCGGATTCTTCGGACAGCGTCTCCAAGTGGGCTTGGGGGGTCTCGAAGGGAAAGGTAACTGGCTCGCGGTAGGACGTTCACGCGGGAGTTCAAGGACGAAGCGGTCCGCATGGTGCTGGATGGGCCATGCCCAGTCGCGCATGGTGGTGAGAGAACTCAGGATCCACGACACCACGCTGGGAAACTGGGTGGCGGCGTACAAGCGCCGGCACGGCGGGGATGCACCCGAGGCGGCCCAAGACAAAAGCGAGCGGGAACTCCAGCTTGAGGAGGAGAACTGTAAGTTCCGCGAGGCAGTCGTGTTCTTGAGAAAGCCGCGGTCTTCTTCGCGTCCGAGAATCGGTGACGGCCGCCTACGAGCTGATCGACGCGGAGAAGGCCAATCATGCGATCGTGGACATGTGCGCATGGCTGGGCGTGTCGCGATCGGGCTACTACGAATGGCGGCACCAGCCCGCATCGGCGACCGCCGAACGGCGCGAACGCCTCAAGGCGATGATCGCTACGATCTTTCACGCCCACCCTGAGACCTATGGATATCGGCGTGTGCACGCAGTGCTGCAACGCCGCGGTAAGCGGGCCAGCCCGGGGTTCTCCAGGCGTTGGTTGCCAACTCTTGCAGGCGGCCCTGACCTGTTTTCGGGGGGAGGCGGGTGTGGCTGGCGGCTTCTACTCGTCGTTTGTTGTCGGTTTGTTCGTGGATTGTCCGGGCGAGGGGGGTGCGAGGTGGTTGAGCAGGTGGCGTAGTCCCTTGCCGTAGCGGGTTTCGAACTCGGGGGTGCGGGGGTCGATCCCGAAGATTTTCCGCGCCATGTGCGGTAGCACGATCGGGGCAGCGATCGCGCCGAGCAGGACCAGCCGCACGGTGGCGGGGTCGAGTTCAGCGGCGAGCTCGCCTCGGTCCTGGCGTCGGCGCATGCCTGACAGGTCCTCGGTGTCAGTGAGGTCAGGGGGTTGTTCGTTGTCTCCGGTCAGGCCGCGCCAGGCCAGCAGGCGCATCGGGCGCGGATCGCCGATGGCGTCGTGCAGGTATCGGGTGAGGTTCTCGGCGAGGGGAAGCTGAGGGTCGGAGAAGGTGTCCTCACGTCGCAGCCAGGCGCGCTGCACCTCAGCGTAGAGCCCCTCTTTTCCGCCGAAGTGGTAGTTGATCAGGTCCTTGCTCACGCCGGCCCGAGCCGAGATTTCCCGTACCCGCGCGCCTGCGAACCCCTTGTCAGCGAACTCCTCCAACGCCGCATCCAGCAGAACGCGCCGTGAGCGGTCAGCGTCGATCCGGCGCTCCTGCGGGGTGGGGGACCTTCTGCGACGTGCGTTCTCCATCAGACCAGCATATCCCTGGCGCTAGACACACCGCCGAACCTCTCGGACGTCTGTTTGACTTTATCGGACATCTGTATAAGCATCTCGGGTCGTGACACCACAAGCTCAGCACGTGCCGACTGGGCGTGTTCGTCTGCGGCTCCCGCCCGAACTGCGCCGAGCGATCGCGGTGGTGATGATCGGGGCGAGCCTGTCGTTTCTCGACTCCACGATCGTCAACGTCTCGCTGCGGACACTGTCGGTAGACCTGCACGCATCGCTGGACGACATCCAGTGGGTGGTCACGGGCTACCTGCTCGCGCTGGCCGCGGTGATCCCAGTGACTGGCTGGGCGGCGAGGAGGGTGGGTGCGGCCCGCCTGTACGTGATCGCACTCGCGGTGTTCACCGCGGGATCGGCGATGTGCGCACTGAGTGGATCCGCCGGCGAGCTGATCGCCTTTCGGGTCCTGCAGGGCGCTGGCGGAGGGATGATCACGCCGGTCGGTACGATGATCTGGGCGAAGATGGCCGGCCCGGAGCGGATGGCGCGGGTGATGAGTGCCGTCGGTATGCCGATCGTCCTGGCGCCGATGCTCGGGCCCACCCTCGGCGGTCTGCTGGTGCAGGAGCTCGGCTGGCAGTCGATCTTCTGGTTGAACGTGCCCGCCGGCATCATCGGGGTCATCCTCGCGACACGGTTGCTGCCCCGCGACCAGGCACAGGCCGCCGGTCCGCTCGATGTTCCCGGGCTGCTCCTCATCACTGCGGGGATGGTCGGACTCACCTACGGGCTGACTGAGGTCGCGACCGCCGGTGGGGTGGGAAGGGCGACGGTGTTCGGGCTGGGTGGCGGAGTAGTGCTGCTCGCGATGTTCGTGCTACGTGCCCTGCGCGTCTCGGATCCGCTGCTGGACCTTCGTCTGTATCGCGACGCCTCGTTCGGCGCCGCGTCGCTCACCGCGTTCAGCCTCGGCATCGCGCTGTTCGGCGGCGTGATCTTGATGCCGCTCTACTTTCAGCTGGTCCGGGGCGAGAGCGTGATCGCCACCGGCCTCCTTCTCGCCCCGTCCGGCCTGGGCGCGGCGGTCGCGAACCGGCTGTCGGCACCGCTCACCGAGCGGCTCGGCGCTGGGCTTACGTCGCTGATCGGAGCCGGGATCAGTCTCGCGGCCACGATGCCGTTCGTCCTAATTAAGGCGGATACGTCCTGTCTCGCGCTGGGTGCCGCAATGCTCGTCCGAGGCTTCGGCGTCGGGATCTCACTGATGCCCGCCATGACCGCCACGTACCGCTCGCTCCCCGCAGCAAAGATCAACGATGCGACGCCGCAACTGAACATCCTGCAGCGCGTCGGCGGCTCGATCGGGACCGCGGTGCTCACCGTCGTTCTGCAGCACGGGCTGCGTGGGGCGACAGGCCGGACCGCGCAGGCGGCGGCGTTCGCCACCACATTCTGGTGGGTGCTGGCCGTCGCCGCCCTCGCCGCACTGCCGACCACATTGCTCACAGTGATCGAACGCCGGAAATAGACCCTGACAAATGGATCGGAGATGAAGCATGTTCTTCGCTGAGGCCGAACTGGACTACCCGGCCACCCAGAAGCTCGGCTGGCTGGCTACCGTCGACGCAAACGGAGCACAGCAGAACAATCCGGTGTCCTTCCGCTGCAACGGCGGGCTCGGCGCCACCGACATCGGCGGACACGCCATGGGCGCCAGCCGGAAATTCCGGAATGTTCGAGCCAACGACAAGGTCGCCTTCGTCGTCGATGACATCGCCTCATTCCGCCCATGGTGCGTCCGGTGCGTCGAGATCCGTGGTCATGCCGAGGCGCTGTACGACCAGGAGCCGCCGACGCCGGGTTTCTCCGGCGAGATCATCCGCATCCACCCGCACCGGATCATCAGCTTCGGCCTCCAGGACGAGGACACGACAACATCCGAAGCCGGGCAGTGAGTTTCGGCCTTCCACCCACCATGAAGGGGAGTCCATGACCATCTTGATCACCGGAGCGCGCGGCAATGTCGGACGCCATGTCATCGAGGCGTTGCTCGCCGCAAATGTCCCGGTCCGCGCCGCCAGCCGCGATCCAGCCTCTACCCACCTGCCCGAACGGGTCGAGACGATCGCCGCCGACCTCACAAAACCAGAGACACTGCCAGCGGCCCTGAAGGGCATACGCAAGGTGTTCCTCTACGCCGAACCACAGGGCGTCGATGGGTTCGTCAACGCCGCCAAGGATGCCGGAGTCGAGCAGATCGTACTGCTGTCATCCTCATCGGTCGTATCGCCGAACGCCGCCTCGAACCCGATCGCCCAGCGGCACCTCGCGGTGGAACATCCCATCGCCGACTCCGGCATACCCTCAACATTCATCCGTCCCGGCGCCTTCGCCACCAACACGTTGCAGTGGTCGGCGGCCATCCGCGCCCACCGCGCGGTACACATTCCCTACCCCGGTGCCCACACCGCCCCGATCCACGAACGCGACATCGCCGCAGTGGCGGTGTGTACGCTGACCGATGCCCGCCATCAAGGCGCAAGCTACGTCCTGACCGGACCCGAATCGCTGTCCCAACAGCGGCAGGTGGATCTCATCGGCAAAGCGATTGGTGAGCCGATACGGTGCGAGGAACTCTCGCCGAAACAGGCACACGAGAAGATCCCCGATGCGCTGCTGAGGTACCTCGCCGCCACCGACGCACGACCTGTGCCCGTGAACACGACCGTACAGGAGATCACCGGCCAACCCGCACGCACCTTCGCACAGTGGGCACTCGACCACACCACAGACTTCCGTTAACCCCTCGAGCTGAAACCACGCCTCAGGAGGGGAGCGCGGTCACCTGATCCGTTCGGAATACATATCACTCAGGCGGCGTTCTCGGCTCGTCGCTCGACGAACGCTCCGCGTTCGAAGCGGGCGCCCGCGCGGACCAAGGCGGCAAGTTGGGGGGCGTTGACCGCGCGCCTGCGGGCCTGTGCGTACTTGATCAGCTTGAAGACCATGGCCAGCCCTGCGGCCCGACTGCCGGCACGGTTCGGCGGATGACCGCGCATGGAGACAGATCACCGACCTGCTCGGCCCCTCCACCGCCACTCAGCCGAAGCTACGGAGCGCGCTGTTCGCGGCAATGGCGAAGATTCCCGGCGTTGTCGCTGACATGATGTTGCCCCGGTCTTGTGGACACACGAACTGATCGCTCGGGACGATGGGTCCCGGGAGGGGTTCACAAGTGCCGATGTCACGACCGCCGTATCCGCGGGAGTACCAACGACAGTTGGTGGAGCTGGTGCGGGCCACCCAGTTCCGGATCGACTGGGCCGCCGAGTTCGAGCCGACGGCCCAGTCGATCCGGAACTGGGTGGCCCAAGCCGACCGCGATGACGGCCGCCGCAAGGACGGGCTCACCAGCGCTGAAAAGGACGAGCTCGCCCGGCTGCGCCGCGAGGTCCGTCAGCTCCGTGAGGTGCGGGAGATTCTGAAGAAGGCGGCGGTTTTCTTCGCGTGAATGCCACGATCGTGCCTGTTCCCGGTGGGTTCGCTCGTTTCTTTGCTGCCCCGGCAGGTGCTGGTGGCTTGTCCCGATGTGCGACCCGCCTGGGACAGTGTCATGGGTGCACATGTATGCATCAAGAAGTTACGCCAGGCCTCGAACCGTTCCTTCGCCGGAAATTCATCGCTATTAAACACAGCCTCAGCCAGCATGCCTTTACCTGCCCTCGGAATCTAGGTATATCGACCGCCTCACAGTCGCAAGGCGATGGTCCTACCGGCCTCCAGGGCGAGGGCGCGCATCAACAGCACGGCGTGGTCCTACAGTTCGCCGTTGCCTGTGGGCGCCCCTAATTCGGCCACCCCCATGCGACCATGACCAGCCCCCTTGAGCCGTCGGGCCGACCCCGGGAACCCAGCGCACCCCCTCTCCGTCCCTGGGTCAGCCCCTCCCCTCGGATGGGTTCAGCCGCCTGGTGTCGACACGTGCGGGTCCGCCGGAGCGGGGGCGGGGCCGGGTTCGTGGTGGATCCCCGCCTGGCGGAACGTCAGCTCGGTCTGCACCGCCCGGATCAGCACCTCGTCGCGGCGTGTGGCTGCGCGCAGGTAGGCGACCACATCGCCCAACTGGCCGACGGTCATGCCCCGGATCGGCGTACCCGCCCAGCGCGGCAATGCCGGCTCCTGGTTCTGGTCCACGGCATCCCCTCCCCCGGCTCTCGCGCCCAAGACCCCGAGGTACTTCACCACCGCCCGCCGCGAGACGGGAAGTCGTTCGACGAGCGTCGTCGCGGTGGCCTCGCCCTGTGCGGCGAGCAGATCAAGCAGCCGGCGTGGCACCCAGCGCTGCCGGCCGCCGCGACGACGCTACGACGTTCGCCCGTCATGCCGATGACTCTTCGGCGCGCTTCTTGAGCGCGTCGAACGACAAGGACCAGCCGCTGGTATTGAACTTCACCGCCTGGCGGCGCAGCTCCTCGGATCCGGCCAGCGACGCGAACCCGCTCTCGACGACGCGGATCCGCGTCTTGTCCCCTTCCAGGGACAACGTGAACTCCACCAGGGTGCTGTTTTCCTCGCGCAGCTCTTCCCCTGGAAACGCGCTGGCCCAGCGGTACGCCAGGTACGACGACGGATCGACCTTCTCCACCCGCACCGGGAAATCGCCGAACTCGGCGTTTCTCGCCACCACCGACTCGCCTTCTTTGGCCACCCTGCCGGGCAGGGTCGACTTGTCGGCTATCCAGAACCCGGGTTCGGCCACCAGCGACCAGACCCGCTCCAGAGATGCCGTGATCAAAATGTCGCGTTCGATTCGATCCTCGCTCATAAGGAGACTCCTTAACGGTTGACGTAAGACCAAGGGCGCAACCCCAGGGTTGCGCATCAATTCCTTCAAAAGCAACCCTAGAGTTGCACTCTGCTCCTGCGCTAATTCATCTGGCCGTACACTTCAAAGGCCGGTCGAACGGGCAACAAATTCCACGCATCCATCAACACACGCTGGCGCCGCGGGCGGGGTCGGCTCTGTCACGCGACCAGATGACTCAAGCGCCGCGAAGTGGTAGCGAAAGTTATGAGTCGAGTTCGGCGGCCCCCGAGGCCAGCACTCCCGCCTCCAGGACACATGCCCGCAACCGGCGGGCCACAACCTGCTTGGCGGGGAACTGCCGGGTCACCGGCAAACCTTTCGACATACGGGGTTGCGGATCCAGTGAATCGACTCGATGCCCCGCTGGTCTTGGGCGAACACGGCCAGGACGCCAGCATGTCGGACGGACAACGATGGCCTGTCAGGCCGAGAAGGTTCTGACTGGACACCTTGTCCCTGTCGAACTGAGAGGCCATCGCGCTGCCCGGCTGATACCTGTTCAGTCGACGATGATTCCGCCGGTCAAGTTGGCTACGGTACCCGTCATGGCGGCTGCCTGATCGGAGGCAATGAAAACGGCGACATCAGCGAGCTCCGCCAGTGTCGTCGCGCGCTTCCTGTGCGCCATACCGGAGACCGAGGCCGTGAATTGTTCTTGCGTGATCCCATGCGCCTTGGCATGAAGACCAAAAACGACGTCGATTGTCGATGTCTCCTCCATGCCCGTCGTGCGCAGGCAGACGGAACGGACGCCATACTGCGCGTACTCGGCCGAGAGCTCACGATTGAGCGCTTCAAGCGCCGCCCATGCCGGCCCCATGCCACCAAGCAACGGCACACCCAAACGGGCCGGCTCCGGCGTGTTCATCAAGATCACCCCACGCCGCTGCTCGATCATGCGGCGAGCGGCCGCCCTTGCGGTCACGAAATGAGCCTGTGAATAGGTGGTGATCGGCAGTGTGAAGCTTTCCACCGAGAGCTCGGTGAGAGGGATTCCCTGCATGCCCTGCTGCGGAATCCCGATGGCGTTGAACGAGACATCGATCGTCCCGGCCTTCTTCACCACGGCGTCAAGGTGACTCTCCACTGCATCCTCGTCGAGCGCGTCGACCTCGGCCGCCTCAGCCACTCCGCCGGCAGCGGAGATCTCCTTCGCGAGCGCGTCGACTGCGCCGAGGTCTCGTCCGGTCAGAAAGACACGTGCGCCATCGCAAGCGAAGGCGCGGGCCACGGCGCCACCGACCGCTCCTCCGGCTCCATAGATGATCGCGTTCTTATTTTCCAGAGACATTACGTTCTCCAATCACCGCCATGGCGGCCGTTATCCTTGACACTCAGCGTAGAATCGAATTTTCCTTCGGATACTGCGGTATGTATGCCCTCCTGTCCGCACTGCAGCGCGCGCATGCTCGACAGGGCACAGAAACAGGCATTGGCACCGGCCTGCTCCGAGGCGGCCACCGATCCTCGGCCTCTTGGCAGAAGTGGCCGCACCGTCCTCTTCCGGGCGGCGTGGGCGACCGCGTCGAGATCGGGAGTTGACCAGAGTTTCGGCGGCATCGAGACGACACTGGTCTGCTCTGCGTGACGCAGAAGGCGATAGATTTGATCGCCGCCCTGGCTCCGGCGCAGCCCGCACGGCCGCGCCGGTGCCATCGGCTTCTTTTTGCTTATGAGGCGGTGCGTGCCATTTTGGCGATCTCCGCGTACTGACGCTCGAGCGCCTTCGCTGCGCCGCTGCGCCAGCTCTCAGCCATGGTCTCAGCCATCGAATCGGGGAAGATGTCCTCCTCTTCCTTCTCCACCCCATCGAAGATTCCGCGGGCGACGGCCTCCGGCGATGCCTTCGGTATGTCGGCGTCCCGGCTCATATCGGTGTCCACGGGGCCGGTAAGGACGGCATGAACACTCACGCCCCGCTCGGCCAAGAGTGCACGCAGCGACTGCGTCAGGTTGAACAAAGCCGCCTTGGAGATCGAGTATGCCGGAATGACCGGGAAGGGAGCGAAGGCGTTGACCGACAGGTTGTTGACGATCACTCCCCCAGAACGTGTCAGCAACGGCAGGAACGCCTGGGTAACGTCGTAGGTGCCGAAAAGGTTGACGGCGAGGTGCTGCTCGAGGACGTGACGGTCGCTCAAGTCGTCGTAAAGCGCGATGCCGGCATTGTTGATGAGGATATCGAGAGACTCGACCGCATCCACAGCCAGCCGAATCTGGCCCCTGTCGGTCACGTCCAGGGTCACAGGCGTAACGCGCCCATCCGGATGGTCCACAGGGGTACGCGTACCGAGGTACACCCGGCTCGCGCCTCTCCTCAGGGCCTCCTCGACCAACGCCTGCCCAATACCGCGGTTACCGCCGGTAACGAGAACTGCCTTGTCTGCGATTGTCGCCATGATGACGATCTCCTTTTCCCATGCGGGGTATAGGCCGGACACGCCGGGATGACGCGCCTCGGCCGGGTGTTCCAACCCGAGGCCCCAATGAGCGGCGGAAGCCCCGCCTACATTGCAGCCCCGGTCTCCAATCCGAACGTGCATCCGCTAGTAACCACGGACACACCAGCCCTACGAGCAAGGACCTAGTTCCCCACTCGCGTAGCCGCCCGGTCTATGTCGCGAGTTCGGGCGCGAGCCCGAAGATTGGTACGAGGTCCGGATTCATGAACGCGGTGATGCGACTGATCCGGGTCCCGATCAGGGTCAGCACCTGGATGCCGTATGCCTCGTATTGGCCGTCGCCAGTGCGTTCGTAAATGACGAAGGCGGGTTGACCGTTGCCGCTCGTGGGGACCAGCCGCCACAGCTCCCTGCTCAGAACCCGGTTCGCGAGGAACCCGAGGACGGCGGGCCGGCCGGTGAACCAGGTCGGGATCGGCGGCATCTCCAGCTCGACGTCGGCGCGCAGCAGGTCCACCAGGGCGTCGGGGTCGGCGCGGGTGAACGCGTCGACGTAGTCGTCGAGGAGGGCCCGCCGGGCCGCCTCGTCCGGCTCCGCGAGGTCGTCCTGCACCGGTCCGGCCTCGGCCAGCCGAGCCCGGGCGCGGCGCAGGGCGCTGTCCACGGCCGCGGTCGTGGTGTCCAGCATTTCGGCGACCTCGTCGGTACGGAAGGCCAGCACGTCGCGCAACGTGAGTACGGCCCGTTGCCGGGCGGGCAGAAGCTGGAGCGCGGCGATGAAGGCAAGCCGCACTCCGGTCCGGCCGGCCACGATCGCCGCCGGGTCTCCGGCGGCGAACAGCGCGTCCGGTGCCGGCTGCAGCCACGCCACCGACGGCTCGCTTTCGGCCACAGCCACCCGGTGATCGTCCGAGGGTGGGCCGAGCCCCGACGGGAGCGGCCGCCGGGCGCGCTTCTCCAGCGCCGTCAGGCAGGCCATGGTGGCGATCTTGTACAGCCATCGCCGTACGGAGGAGCGGCCCTCGAACCGGCCGAACGCCCGCCACGCCCGCACGTACGTCTCCTGCACCAGGTCCTCGGCGTCATGGATCGAGCCGAGGATCCGGTAGCAGTGCGCGAGCAGCTCCGGCCGGAACGGCTCGGCCAGGGCGGCGAACTCGGCGTCCGACGGCATCGCGGATTCTCCCAGGGGTATGCTGCTGATCACGATAGGCAGGGGTCAGTCGAGCGGGCGCAGCCCGGCACCGGCGATCAGATAGGCCGGAGCGCTGTCGCGGTCGCCGGTGAGGTCCACAACCGTCTTAGCGACCTGCTCCGGGGTGAGGATCGGCTGCAGGCCACGGGTGAAGGTGTCCTGGTCAACGCCCTGACGGGCCGCATAGTTGGCGACCGCCTCCGCCCCGAGGCCGGTTGCCGGCGTCAGCTGCGGAAGCAGCGCGACGAAGCGGATGTCGAGCCCGGCCCTGTTCGACTCCTCGGCGGCGTAACCGCTGATGTACCGGATCGCGGCCTTGGCGCCGGCATACCCCCCGCTGAGCGGGGACCCGGCCACGACCGCCCCACTGGACATCGCGAGGACCACACTGCCGGGCGCTAGCGGCTCGAGCAGCGCCGCCCGGGTCCAGGTGAAGACGTGCCGGGTGTCGACGTGCCAGTTACCGCTGAAGGTCTCCCAGGTCTGCTCATGCACGGGCGCCATGTGCGGTCTGGCCCCGGCATTGAGGACGAGCAGGCCGGGGCGGTATTTGCGGATCACGCTCTGCGCGAGCGCCTCGTCGGTAGCGTCGGCGGCGACGGGGGTGAAGCCTTCTCCGAGTTCCTCACTTACGGCACGTAGTTCCCGCTCGTCGCGGGCGATGCCGACGACGCCGGTGCCCGTGGCGACGAGCGCGGCGGCGATCGCGCGCCCGAAGCCACGGCCGGCACCGGTCACGACGGCCATCTTGAAGGAATCGGACATCAGACGCTCCGAGTGTCGTGGTCGAGTTCAGTCGGTATCTAGACCAGCCGCTGATGGAGAATCCGTCGCCGCAACCCGCACCAGATGAGTGATGTGGGTCACAAAGACGCGGCCAGTTTGGATCCGACGCTCTCAGGGCGCCGCGGGTTCGGCCTTCCATGCGTGGGTGCAATATCCGTTGGAGTCACCCGCGTCCGCGGTGATCAGTAGCCGCCTCGCCTAAGGGCAGGTCGGCTGTTCTATGCCGTTCCACCAGCGGCGGATGGACTCGGTGGCGAACGCAGCGGTGGCGTGGTCGGCGCCGACGTTGCCCCAGCCGCTATCAGCGGTCAGGTCGTAGATGCCGTACGGGTGGCCTTGCCGAGTTGCGGGTCAGGGAATTCATGGGTGGCGACCGTGACCGCAACAGGTTGAAGAGCCCCATCGTGTGCTTCACCCGCGGTCAGGAACCGGGTGTTCTTGAGGACGTCTTGGGCGGAGGCCACGGCCGCTTCGTCGTCACGCGGCGGCGGGCGCCGATTCCGCAGTGGTCGTGAGTTGCATGGCGGTGCGACGGGTGATTCGGGGCGCCAGGGCACCCACTGCGAGAGCGGCGGCAGTGCCGGCGATCGCGCTGAACCACCACACCACCGCAGCGCCGGCCTTGGCGTAGACGATGGTCCCCACGGCCAAGGCGGTGAAGCGCGATATACCCCAGGTCCGTTGGAAACTGCCCTGGTAGCGGCCGCGGGCGTCCGCCGGGGCCAGACTCGCGCTTGAGTTCCGGCCGGATTGAAGACGTTCAGGTAGCCCGTCCGCAAGGCCGTCTCGGTGAGCATGTCCATCAAGGGCACGACGCCCCACCGGTCCCGGATCACCGCCTTCAACCGGCGCAGGTTCCGCGGCTCGGGAGCGACGTCCAGCGGCGTCAGCTGGATCGCGCCCGCATTCCTGCGTTCGGCGATCCTCAATCAGGTCAGGCTCTTGCCGCCGAGGGCGTCGTTCAGCGCCGACAGCCCGGCGTCCATCTCGGAGCGGAGCTGGGTCGACGAACACGCCGTCCGCCGCGCGATAGTCGCAGACTACCTCGTGCACAACGGACGGCCAGGCTCACCCGACGGTGACCACACCCTCATCGTTCACGCCTCCTGCCGGCGCGAGTACCACAATCGCCAGCACAGGAGACCAGCGCTTCGCCCTGAACCGCCCTCGCGGCTCGCTTGAGCTGCTTGCGGTGAAAGTCGCCCGAGCAGTTCTGAGGGGGACCGGCGGGGCAACCCGCCGGTCCTACCCGACTGACCCGGGAGGTGCTGGGGAGGGTGGCAAGCGGCCCCGACAAAGCCGGAACGTGTCAGATGGGGCGGGTCCGGCGAGCGAGACGGAGAGGTATACGCAAGGAACCGGTGTTTGAAGCCTCCTAAGGTGCCATCAGCTCGAACCTGGCGGATCTGGGCTATCGTCTGGAAGCGCAAGCGAGGACCGACCAACTGGCATGTCTTTACCTTCATCGCCGACAAACCGGTCGCGTCGTTGAAGCGGAAGATCAAGACACTGACCTAGACGTTGTCGCATCTCGATTACAAGATCGCGCTGATCCGGACCAACCAGATCCTGCGCAGCTGGGCCAACTACTTCAAACACGCGGTCGCCAAGCACACCATGGCCCGCCTGTACACCTTCGTCTGGTGGCGGATGGTCCGCTGGGTGATGCACCAGCACCGCATGACGTGGACGGCCATCCGGCGATGGCTCGGTACTGCGCAAGGACGCTGGAAGCCCATCACCCTGGATGGGATCACGCTGTTCGACCTGAACACGGTGCCGATCACTCGGTACCGCTACCGGGGCAACAGCGTCCCCTCTCCTTGGCCGGACGCCCTGACAGGCCCGATCCGAGCGGCATGATCTTGTGGAGAGCCCGGTGCGGGCAGATCCTAACCCGCTGCCCCGAGCTCGAAGCCGCCGCCGGACACGTCCGCGGCTTCGCCACGATGATGACCAACCGCCACGGTCACCTACTCGACCACTGGATCACCACGACCGCAGCCGGAGACTCACCCCACCTGGCCGCCTTCGCCACCGGTCTGCGCCGCGACCATGCCGCAGTCACCGCCGGCCTGGCCCTGCCCCACAGCAGCGGCACCGTCGAGGGCACCGTCAACAAAATCAAATTCCTGAAACGCCAGATGTTCGGCCGCGCCAACTTCGACCTCCTACGCGCCCGCGTACTCCACTACAACTGACCCGACACCACGCTCCGTCACCCGATCACCGAGATTGGGCCAGCGCCAGAAGAACCGGCGCTCTTCAAACTCGATCATCACCGGCCGTCCGCACGCCGCCAGATCCCGCAGAACGCGTACCGGCTGTGCACCCGAGCCGACGACACACCACACTCCGGACACGACTCCTCCTGTGTGGTGGTTCGCGCCGTGATCAGCACCGCGTCGCCGTGATCCTCGACGCCTTGGACGTGCAGGTCCTTGAGAGCTGGGAAGAGCAGGTGAACGCAGCAGGCTCCCTCGCCCGCCGTCGAATGCAGCACAATGACCCCACGGCCGCTCGTTGATGATCAGGTTCTCGACAGACCAGATCGTTACCGAGCGGCCGCTTCTATGAGCGGCCTGTTACGGAATCGCGGGGCGTGTCAGCAAGATCGTGTAAGTCCGTGATGTGCCAGGTTGGCGGGGGTCATCGCCCCCGTCGGCCGGACAGGAGATCACGTGACGGATGACGCGAACACCCCCGAGCAGGATGGGGTGGCCCCGGATCTGGTGGTCAAGGTCGCTGAGGAGCTGATGGCCTCCTCCGATGCCTCCGGCGCCCAGCTACTTGGCGAGGACGGGTTGTTGACCCAGGTCACCAAGGCGGTGCTGGAGCGGGCGCTGTCGGTGGAGATGACCGAGCACCTCGGCTAGTGCGCCACGAGGCGCTGGTTGACCTTGCAGCGGTGGGATTCCGCTGTCGGTGGCTCGTCGTAGCGGGCCGCTTGAAGCAGGAGGCAGCCTGATCTCGGAGACGCGGGTGAGGGTGGGAGCAGCCTTGACAAGGCCGGGACGTGCCAGGACTGCCAGATGGCTCGGGTCCGGTTTGCGAGATGGAACGGTGCACGTGAGGAACCGGTGTTGTAAAGCTTCTCAAGGTGATCACCAGGTCAAACCTGGCGGATATGGCCTGGGTTGGCGGTGCGTACCCGCTGCGTGTTGGCGTGGGTGGGGAACTCCTGGAGCCGGTCGTAGCCTTCCGGCCGGGAGGTTGCGGGGAAGGTCTACGGCGTACCCGCAGCGAGGCCGCAGGGGCAAAGCCGGGCACCTCCTCCATCGAGGGGTCGCCAGTGAACGTGGGAACGATTCGGCACTGCTCCGGTGTCCGGTCAGACAGGCCGGGGGGTGGGATAGGTGCGTCGTCGACCGAAGGTGCCGGGTCGGGCGGAGCCGTCGTAGTACTGCGAGGCCGGGAAAGCCGGTCACATGGGGAAGGACGGCAGCGAGTTCGTGCAGTAGAAGGACTGCAAGGCCAGGAGGTCGCCGGTGAATACCGGTGAACCGACCGATCCGGACCCGTATTGGGCGGAGCGGCGGGTACTGGGGATGCAGACGAAGCTGCACCGGTGGGCCGGCGAGGATCGTAATCGCCGGTTTGATGATTTGTTCAATCTGGTGACGGACCCGGATTTCCTGCTGATCGCGTGGGAACGGGTCCGCGGCAACACCGGGGCACGCACGGCCGGGATCGACGGGCGAACCGCCCGCGATATCGAGACCGATCCGGGCGTGTTGGCGTTCCTGGACGACTTGCGGGATCAACTACGGTCCCGCACGTTCCGGCCGGTGCCGGTCCGCGAACGGATGATCCCGAAATCGGGAGGGAAACTCCGGCGGCTCGGCATACCGACCATGGCGGACAGGGTCGTTCAGGCATCGCTGAAACTGGTCTTGGAACCCATTTTCGAACGCGACTTCCAGCCGTGTTCGTATGGGTTCCGGCCGAACCGGCGGGCGCACGATGCTCTGGCGGAGATTCACCACTTCGGCAGCCGCAAATATCACTGGGTGCTGGAGGGGGACATCGAAGCGTGCTTCGACACCATCGACCACGCGGCCCTCATGGACCGGGTGCGGCGCAGGATCGGAGACAAACGCGTGCTCGCGCTGGTGAAGGCGTTCTGCAAAGCCGGGATCCTCACCGAACTCGGCGAACGTCAGGAGACCAGGACCGGTACTCCCCAAGGAGGCATCCTGTCGCCGTTGCTGGCCAACATCGCCTTGTCCGTGCTGGACGACTACTTCGTCGGCGTGTGGCGGGCGAGCATGAAGGACGGCAACGCACGGTTCCGGCGTCGGCAGAAGGGACTGGCGAACTGGCGGCTGATCCGCTACGCGGACGATTGGGTCGTGATGGTCGCTGGAACCCGTAACGACGCCGAACAACTGCGGCAAGACATTGCCGATCTCTTGGCTCCGATGGGGCTACGGCTCTCGGAGGAAAAGACCAAGGTAGTCCACCTCGGGGAAGGGTTCGATTTCTTGGGCTATCACATCCGGTGGCGTCGCAAGAGGGGAACCAGCCAACGCCACGTCTACACCTACCCGTCGAAGAAGGCTCTGAGGAGCATCAAGACGAAGGTGCGGACGTTGACATGCCAGAAAGCCCATCCTGACCTTAAGGCCCTGCTCCTCCGGGTGAACTCGGTGGTGCGGGGCTGGTGTCACTACTTCAAGTACGGCAGTTCCAGCGGAACCTTCGGCTATCTCAACCACTATCTGTGGTGGCGAGTCGCTCGGTGGCTCCGTAAACGGCACGGCCGCTTGTCGTGGAAACAGATACGACGCAAGGTATTCACCGACGGATACCGGATCGTCGCGGAAGGGATCGAATTGTTCAACCCGGCAATGGTCGCCACCGTGCACCAACGCTGGCGGGGATACAACATCCCGACACCCTGGTCAGAACGAACAGCGTCCCCAGCGGCATGAACGCGTGGAGAGCCGGATGCGGTGAAAGCCGCACGTCCGGTTCGGGCGGGCGGTCTGGGGAAACGGACCGGTGGCAACACCGGCACCGCGCCCCAGGCCGACCCCACTGACAAGCACGACCCGGCCGGCAACAGCAGCGGGAACTCCCGGAACGGAACCTCGGGCAAGAAGGTCCTGACCGGTATCGGCGCCGTCGAGGTCGACGTGCCGCGAGACCGCAACGGGGACTTCACCCCGAAGATCGTGCCCAAGGGCGCCCGCAGGTTGTCGGGATTCAACGAACAGGTCCTGTCGCTATACGCACGCGGGATGAGCGTGCGTGACATCCGCTCCCACCTGGCCAAACTCTACGGAGTCGAGGTCAGCCCCGACCTGATCTCCAAGGTCACCGACGCGGTCACCGAGGAGATCACCACCTGGCAGAACCGGCCGCTGGAGGCGGTCTGGCCGGTCATCTACATCGACGCGCTATGGATCAAGATCAGAGACGGCCAGGTCGTCAACCGGCCGGTCTATGTCGCGGTCGGCGTCGACCTGGACGGGGCCAAGCACATCCTGGGGCTGTGGATCGGCAAGGACCCCGGCGAGGGCTCCCGCCAATGGCTCACCGTCTTGGGTGAGTTGAAGGCCCGCGGCATCGACGATGTGTGCATCTTGTGCTGCGACGGGCTCACCGGCCTGCCTGAGGCGGTCAACGCCGTCTGGCCTCGGGCGACTGTCCAGACGTGTGTCATCCATCGTGGCCGCCAAGAATCAACATGCTGGTTTTCCGGGGCCGGGATGCTCTGGGGGTGTGTTGGTCGAGGCGAGGAGGTCGGCGGCCGAGGTGTAGCGGTGGTCGGCGGGGGTGATGGCGGGGTGGTGGCTGTCGAGGATGGGCAGGACGTCTTTGATCGCGTTCCAGAGGGTGCTATTGGAGATGTCGAACAGTTCGGCGAGGGTGTTGAGGGTGCAGATTCGGCGTTGGTAGAGGATGGTGGCGAGGATCCGGTCGGCGTCGGTGATCTTCTGGCGGAAGACTCCGCCGCGGGTGCCGGGGCGTCGGTTTCCGCCGCGTTGGCGGTGGCGGCGCTGTTCGATCGCGGCGGCGTAGGGCACGATCAGTTTCTCGAGCAGGGTGTCCAGCGCGTCGCGGCTCATGCCGGTCAGACGTGGGTCGGTCAAGGCGTGGCGGGTCGGGTGCGCCGGGGGGTGCGCGGCAGGGTCGGTGCCGGTGGCCCAGGCGCGTAGGTCGTCTGCTCGGGTGAAGTAGCGGACGACTGTCGGGGTGATGCTGATCTTCTTCTCGTCCAGGAGCTGGCGGGTGGCTTTGATCGCCTGGCCGATCGTGACCGGGTTGATCCCGAGCAGGTCACACAGAACCTTCTGCGGGCAGAGCTGCCGCAGGTAGATGACGGTGATCAGGACCTCGTCGGAGTTCGAGAGCAGGGCTCGGCTGCGGCCGGTGGTGGCGACGCGTCGGCCGCCGCGCAGTACGTAGCGGTGTTGCTCGGCCCGGGCCTGCTGGGCCGGGGCGAGCCGTGAGCGCAGCGCGTGGAGTTCGTCGCTGCTCATGCCGGTCAGGCGGGGGTCGGCGAGCATCGCGAGGGTTTGGGCGCGGGCCGTGGCTCGCTGGTCTGCGCGCGGTGGGGCGGCGGTGCCGCCTGCCGGGGCGATGCTGTAGTTCCAGGCTCCGTGTTCGGGATGCGCGGTGATCGGCAGGGCCTGGAGTTGGTCGCGGCTGACTGCGATCCCGGTCGGGTAGGAGCCCGGGTCGAGGACGGCTTCGACCTTCAGGCCGGTCGAGGTGGTGGTCGCCGCGATCGTGCCCAGGACGACCTGATGGCTGGTCAACGGCCGTCCGCGCCAGTTCATGGTGATGTGGGAGAACAGCCGGTGCTCGATCTTGTTCCATTTCGAGGTGCCCGGCGGGAAATGGCAGACCGTGACCGTCAACCCGCTCTCGGCGGCGAACGCGGCCAGCTCGGCCTTCCAGAGCCGGTAGCGGTAGCTGTTCGACCCACCCGCGTCCGCGGTGATCAACAGACGGGAAGCGTCCGGGTAGTCCAAGCGTCCGCGTGCCTGCCACCAGCGGCGGATCGAGGCGACCGCGAACGCCGCGGTGTCGTGGTCGACCCCGACGTTCACCCAGCCGGTGTTGGAGGCCATGTCGTAGATCCCGTAGGGGACCACGGTCTCGACGTTCGGGCCGGCCCAGAAGCTGTGGTCCTCGACCTGCACCGGCCGGCCACGTGGCTGCCATTCCCGCCCGTTCATGGGCAACAGCCCGAGCTGCTCCTTCTTCTTCGCGTCCACGCTGATCACCGGCTCGCCCGCCGCTTGATGCTCCTTGACCTGCGCGTTTATATAGCGGAACTGTGCGTCTCGATCAGGATGCTGATCGCCTTCCAAAACCTTGGCGGTGCCCTGCAGGCTGAACCCGCTCTCCTTCAGCAGCCGGCCCACCGTCGGCGCGGCCACCCGATGCCCCCGGCGCGTGAGTTCGGCGGCCAGATGCCGCAGCGACTTCGTCGTCCACCGCAGCGGCGATTCGGGATCTCCGCGCTCGTCCGGCTCGACCAGTGCCATCAGCGACGGCAGCAGAAGCGGATCGACGGCCTCGGCCCGTAACCGGCCCCCGCCCGTCCGCCGGACTCGCCCATCGGGCAGCGGATCAGCCCCGGATTCGAGTTCGAACACGCCCTTGCGGACGGTGGTCTCGCTGACCCCGGCCACCCGCGCGACCAGCCGAACACCCCCATGCCCCAGCAGCCGGGCCTCGGTCGCCAATGCCAGACGCCGCTGACGCTCGTTCAGATGCGGCAACAACACCGCGAACCGCGCCACAAGCTGATCGCGGACCTCGCCCGGGATGGCCATACCGGCTCATCGAACCGGAAACCGAGAAGCACCGTGTTGTTTCCTTACAAGTCCATCTGATCCGGGCCTCGCTCCGGCTGGCCTCCAAGAAGGACCACTCCAAGCTGGTCCCGGCGCTGCGGGCGATCTACACCGCCCCGACCGAACAGGCCGCCGCCCAGGCACTCGAGGACCTGGCCGCCGGCGATCTGGGCCGGCGGTATCCGGCGATCGAACGGTCTTGGCGGGCGGCCTGGAGCGAGTTCACCCCGTATCTGGCGTTCCCACCGGAGATCAGGAAGGTGATCTACAGCACGAACATGATCGAGTCCATCAACGCCCGGCTGCGCAAAGTCACCCGCAACCGGGGCCATTTCCCGACCGAGCAGGCCGCCCTCAAAGTGCTCTACCTCGCGGTGACCGAGCTGATCGAGCCGAAGACCCGCGACCGCAACCATGTCGCGCCACACTGGAAGACGGCGTTGAACGCCTTCGCGTTGTACTTCGAAGACCGCCTCACCATTCAGTAGAACCAGGACTTACACAAGATCGCGGACACGCCCGAATCGCGATCAAGGAAGCGTCGGGTCAGACTCCCTGGACTCACACCGGGTCAACAAGGCACCGAGAGTGGGCCCGATCGGGTGAGGATTCGTCAGCGGGCAGCCGGCTGACTGTTGGTGGTGGGGCGGTCCTGACGTTGTGGCGTGGGTGTGGGGGTGTGTTTGACGGTCAAGATCGTGGCGATGGCGAAGGCTCCGGCGACGAGAGGGACGGCGAGGGGGCCGGAGAATCCGAGGGCGAGTCCGCCGACGGCGCCCGCCGTCGCGACGCCGAGGAATTGGGCGGAGAAGTGCAGGCCGAGGGCCAGCGAGCGCTGGTCGGGGGCGAGGGTGGCCAGGCGGGTCTGCTGGCTGATGCCACCAGACCACCAGGCCGCCCCGAAGACGAGCATGATCGGGAACGCGACGACGGTGCCGGCCGCAGTGTGCGCATGCAGGCCGGTCAGTACGGCGATGAGGGCGATCATCACGGTCACGATGAGCAGGGCGACCCGCAGCACCGGGGCCAGTGCGCCTCGGGCGAGGACGTGTCCGATCACGCGGCCGCCGATGAGTCCGCCGGCGCCGAAGACGACCATCAGGATGGCGACGCCGGTGCTGTCCGCCCCGGTCGCGGTCCCCATGACCGGCGACAAGTAGGTGTAGACGGTGTAGGAGGCCAGGAACAGTCCGAACGTGGTCGCGAGCGCCCACCGGATCGGCCGGTGCCCCAGCAGCGCGAGCCGGCCGCCGGTCCGAGCTGAGGACACCGGCACCTCGGGCAGGAACGCCCCCACCAGAAGCGCGCTGAGGATCGCCAGGCCGGTGACGAACAGGAACGAGGTCCGCCAGCCGAACGCGGACCCGATCACGGTGCCGATGGGCGCGCCCGCGGTCAACGCCAGCGCGTTGCCGGTGGCGGTGACCGAAATCGCCCGCGGCAGCAGTCCGGGAGGGGTGAGCGCGGCGGCCGCGGCGGCGGCCGGCGCGAGGAACAGGGCCGCACCGCCGGCGGCGAGGATCCGCGCGATGATCAGCACGGCGATGTCCGGCGCCAGCGCGGCGAGCAGGTTCGCCGCCGCGAAGAACACGGCGGCGCCGATCAGCAGCCGCTTCGGTGGGACATCGTGGAAAAGCCTGATCAATGGGGGTCCGCCCAGGGCGTACGCCACGGCGAAGATGGTGACCAACTGGCCGCACATGGCGACGGAGGTGTGCATGTCGCGGGCCACGGCGGGTAGCACTCCCGCGATCACATAGCCCTCCGTGCCAACGGTGAAGGTACCCAGCGCGAGGAGGTAGATCCGAGGATTCAGCATGGACATAGATCTAACGGTACAACGATTCTTGAACCTTTGGAGTAGCCTGAAGGCATGCGTGATGCTTTTCATGCCGATCCGGCGGATGTGACCCTGGCGTCCGCGATGAACGGGCTCAGCGACCCACTGCGCCTGCAGATCGTGGCCCTCCTGGCCCGCAATGGTGAGACCGAGTGCTCGGTGATTTATCGCGCGCTGGGGATCAGCAAGTCCAACGCGTCCCACCATTTCCGGATCCTGCGCGAGTGCGCGCTGCTCCGCCGCACCCACCATGGGCAGCAACAGAGTGCCCGACTGCGCACGGACGAGTTCGAGGCCCGGTTCCCCGGCCTGCTCGGCGCCGTGCTCGACAACATCGAGTACGACCAAGGCCGTTGAACACCACCGGTTGATGCTCAGATGCTGGGACGTAAGGCGAGTGGATCAGGTGGGCCAGCCGGTGGGATGTGTACGCCTGCCCACACCTATCGAACACCGCCTCCCTGCTGCTGCCGGTCTCCAAACCTGACCAACCTGTTGGCGTTTGGGCTCACACCGAGTCACCAACATCACCGAGATTGGGCCAGAGCCAAAAACGCTCATCGTATGCGCCAACTGCCACGACACCATCCACGGACGGCACTCCACCGGGACAACCACGCAGTAATCACCGGAGAGCCCGTTGCTCGGAACGGGCACGGCGGGTTCGGGAGGGGGCCGTCCGGAAAAGGACCAGAACACTGGCACCTCGCTGGACGGCCTACCTCGCTGGTCCTGGTACTCGGTGAGAACCTTGCGCAGATGCGCGGAATTGACTATGAGGATCCGGTCGAGGCTCTCGCGGCGTACGGTGCCCACCCAGCGTTCCATGATCGCATTCATACGCGGCGCCCGAGCAGCGGTGCGCACGATCCTTATGCCCTCGCCGCGGAACACCCCATCGAACAACGCGGTGAACTTGCTGTCCCGATCGCGAATCACAAACTTGAAGGCCCCTGCCCGCTCCCCCAGGTCCATCAACAAGTTCCTGGCCTGCTGGGCGGCCCAGCCGGCGGTCGGATTCGCGGTGACGCCCAAAACATGCACACGGCGGGTGGCGTGTTCGACGACCGCGAAGCAGTACAGCCAGGCGAGGCTGATCGTATCGACGTGAAGGAAATCACCGGCCAAGATCCCCTCGGCCCGGTGCGGAGGCCAGCGGCTGGTCGTCAACGACGCCGTGCGGATCGATGATGACGGCAAGATCCACCTGACGGGGTGAAGGCGATCGAGGAGCCGCCGTCCCTGGTCGACCTGCGCAAGCGCACGGCGGCGATCCTGCCGCGGGTGGATCTGCCCGAGGTCATCTTGGAGGTGATGTCGTGGGAGCCGGGCATCGCCGCTGCGTTCACCGCCGCCTCCGCCGGCCGCAGCCGCCTCGAAGACCTGGATGTCTCGATCGCCGCGTGCATGGCAGCGCACGCGATGAACGTCGGTTACCGGCCGATCGCGAAGAAGGGCGTGCCGGCGCTGGAGTGGGCGCGGCTGTCGCACGTGTTCCAGAACTACTTCCGGCCCGAGACCATCGGCCCGGCCAACGCCCCGATGGTCACCCGGCAGACCACGCTCGCCCTCGCCCGGGCGTGGGGTGGCGGGATGGTCGCCGCGGTGGACGGGATGCGGTTCGTGGTGCCGGTCCCGGCGTTGTTCGCCCGCCCCAATCGTAAGTTCTTCGGCCCTACACGCGGGATGACCTGGCTGAACGCGATGAACGACCAGGGTATGGGCCGGGGCGCCAAGGTCGTGTCCGGCACAGTCCGCGACTCCCTGCACATGGTGGATGTCATCTTCGGCCTGGACGGCGGGGAACTTCCAGAGATCGTGGTGTCCGACACCGGCTCCTACTCCGACCAACGCTGAAGCCGACTACGGGCCGCTGAACACCTTCGCCCGCGGCAAGATCGACCTGGCCCGCATCCGCAAGCACTGGCCCGACAGCCTGCGCGTGGTGGCCTCGATCTACACCGGCACGGTGCGGGCGTACGACGTGGTGACCATGCTGCAGCGCGACGGGCACCCCACCGCGCTGGGTGAGGCCTTGGCCGTCTACGGGCGGATCTTCAAGTCCCTGCACATCCTGGCCTACATCGACGTTGATGAGGCCTATCGCCGCGACATCAAGCACATCCGCAACCTGCAAGAAGGCCGCCACGATCTGGCGCGCCGGATCTGCCACGGCAAGAAGGGCGAGCTGTTCCACCACTATGAGCGCGGCCTGGAAAACCAGCTCGGCGTGCTCGGCCTGGTCCTCAACTGCGTCGTGCTGTGGAACACCGTCTAGCTGAATGCCGCGATCGAGCAGCTGAAGGCCCAGGGTTACCCGGTCCGCGAGGACGACGCCGCCCGGCTCTCACCGTTCGTACGCAAGCATCTGAACGTCCACGGAACCTACTCTTTCGCCCTACCAGAGCTGGCATCCGGCGCCATCCGCGAACTACGCGACCCCGATGCCCCCGACGATGAGGACGAAGGCTGATACGGCGACGCCAGGGCCAGGAGTCGGTGCTGAGGCCCTGGTAAGACGCACGGCAGGGGAACGGGCAGGCGCCCGTCGGTAAGGAAGCTGTTGTCAGCCGCCATCTGAGGCGTTTCTGCAGGTGGACGGCATCAGGAACGTGTCGGGGCTTGGAGTGATTCGGAACTAGATCCGGCGTTAACGAGGTTGCCGCAGGTCAGCCCTCTTAGATCCGGTCACGCCTGACCGCCGTTGACTCGGATGGTCTGGCCGGTGATCCATCCCGCGCCGGGTTGGCAGAGCAGCCCGACTGCGCCGGCCACGTCGGTGGGAGTCCCGAGGCGGCCGAGCGGTGACATCTTTCGAAGCCGGTCGATCAGCTCGGCGGTCTTGCCGTGGCGGAACGCTGCGGTGTCGATGGGGCCGGGTGCAACGACGTTGACGGTGATTCCGCGCCCTCCCAGTTCGTGGGCCAGCGTGCGGGACACCACCTCTACGGCGGCCTTGGTCGCGGAGTACAGGCCGTAACCAGGGAGGGTCAGCGCGGTGGCCGACGAGGACAGCGTGATGACGCGGCCGCCGTCGGCCAGGCGCGGCGCGGCCTGTCGGCAGGCCAGGAACACGCCGCGAAGGTTCACCGCGACGGCGCGCTCGAAATCCTCGTCGGTGAGGGCGGTAAGCGGACCGAAAACCCCCACTCCCGCGTTGTTGACGAGGATGTCCAGCCGTCCGAACTCGGCCCATGCGGTGTCGAAGAGCCGGTGAACCGCCGCAGGATCGGCGATGTCCGCGGCGATCACCAGACTCTTGCCATCCGCCGCGGCGACCGCCTCCGCTGTCACCTCCGCCGCCGCTCGGTCGGCCTGGTCGCGGTGGTTCACAACGACTGCCGCGCCCATGGCAGCGAGGTGCGCGGCGATGGCGGCGCCGATCTCGCCGCCACCGCCGGTCACCAGCGCGACACGTCCCTGCAGGTGCCGCACGATGGACATCACCGGCTCCGCGCGTCCTCGGGGTCGGTGGGGTAGTCGGTGTAGCCCTCGGCCCCACCGCCGTAGAAGGTGGTGGGATCGGGTTCGGCCAGTGGCCTTCCGGCACGGATTCGGGCGGCCAGATCGGGATTGGCCACATAGGGACGGGCGAAGGAGATCAGATCCGCGCGGCCGGCCTGGAGCGCGGCGGCCGCCGACTCGCCGGAATATCCGCCGCCGAGAACGAGGGTCCGCTGGAACGTCTGCCGGGCCTGGGCGGCGAATGCCGGGTCGTAGCCGCCGGGCGCGCCGACGGCGGCCTGGTCTGCAAGGGTCACGAACGCGACATCGCGATCATTCAGCTCATCCAGCAGCCGCAGATACAGCTCGGGCCAATTGGCCGGCGGCACGATGCCGTTGATCACACCACCAGGCGTCAGCTTCACCCCCAGCGGGAACCCTGGCACGGCCGCACCGATCGCTTCGACCACCTCCAGCAGGAACACCGACCCCCGGCCATACCGATCGGAACGCGTGTTGGCGGCGCTGAGGAACTGCTCGACTAGGAACCCGTTGCCGCCCTGGATCTCAACCCCGTCCAGGCCCGCCCGCCGGGCATTGCGGGCCGCCGCCACGAAGTCCCCGACGGTCTCCTCGACCTCCCTGGTGGTCAGCGCGCGCGGCGTGCTGGCGGCAACCATGCCGGGGGTACCGTCGTCGGTCAACGCGAAGACCTCGGCCTTGGCGGCAGCGTCGGTGATCCCGGGCGGCGAGGCCTGGCCCGGCTGCAGCGAGGTGTGCGATACCCGCCCGCAGTGAATCAACTGCGCGACGATACGCCCGCCCGCCTCGTGCACCGCCGCACTCACCCGCTGCCACCCGGCCACCTGCTCACCGGTGTAAAGCCCCTCCGTCCACAGGTATCCGGTGGCTTCCGGGGAGACGTTCACCGAGCCCGTCACGATCAGCCCCGCCGTGGCGCGCTGCGCGTAATACTGCGCGGTGAGCGCCGTGGGAACGCCCGACTCGGGCGCACGGCTGCGGGTCATCGCGGACATGACGATGCGGTTGGGCAACTCCAGCGTGCCGACCTTGGCCGGTGTGAACAGCGACATGGACTCTCCTCCTAATTACGAACCTAACCGGATCGTATCATTTCATGCGCGTCGTCTGTCCAACCCCCTCGACGGATCTGGTTCACTCAAGGCATGACCTCGACCTCGCCGACAACCCGCCCCGGCCGGCCCCGCAGCGAGCAGACCCACCAGGCCATCCTGGAGGCCACGCAGGAGGTCCTGCGTGAACGCGGCTATGGCGGGCTGTCCCTCGACGAGATCGCCCGCCGGGCCAAGGTCGGCAAACGCACCATCTACCGATGGTGGTCATCTAAGGGCGCACTCGTCGCCGAGGCGTTCCGCGAGGACGCTACCCGCCGCCACCCGACGGTTGACACCGGAACCGTCCGCGGTGACCTGCTGTCCTACCTGAGCACCCTGTTCGCCGAGGTCGCCAACCCCGGCAAGAAGGCGGCGCTGAGCTCGATGATGGCCGAGGCGCAGACTGGCGGCGACTTCGCCGCCGACTTCGCCCGTTTCATCGACGACCGCCGCGCCCTGGTACGCCACCTGCTCGAACGCGGCATCCAACGCGGCGAACTCGCCCCCGACACCGACCTCGACCTGGCCGTGGACGTGCTGTTCGGCCTGTTCTGGTACCGCGTGCTGACCGGCGATCGCCCCCTCAATCCGACCGTCGCCCAGACCCTCGTCGACGGCCTGCTCCACGCCACCCGCCCGACCTGAACCGCCACTCATTGACAGCGGTGGCAGGACGCCGACCGTCACCTCATCTATCGCGGATAGCGTCAAACTTTCTGCGCTACTTGCCGAAGCGACCAGGACGAACACCCCGCCACGGCGAGGGCGACTCACATTGCTTTTCTGCGATAATGAAAAGGGGCCGGGGGCCGATGGGGAACGTACGGCCGATCACACCGCCGACCGCGATGGGAATCGGCCCGGCGATCTTCGCCTACCTCGCCACGCTGTCCGGGCCGGAGCAGCGCGGCACCCGGACGGTCTACGGCTCCACCCTGCGGGCGCTGGCCGCCGAGCTGTCACCCTCCTTCTCCGGACACCGAGACCAGCGTCGAGCGGCTCACCGACTGGTTCACCGCCCGGTGGGCGAACCGAGCGCCCGCGACCTAGAACCGCAACCTCGACGCCCTGCGCGCCGCCGCCCGCTACTGGATCGACCAGGGCTGGATCATCGCCGACCCGACCCGTCGGCTACGCCGCCGCGGCCGCGCCCCCCGACCTCACCCGCGCCATCTCCCGCGCCGACGTCGAGGACTTCCTGGCCAGGGAAGACCTCGAGTTGCGGCTGAAGTCCTGGCCCGGATGTTGTACGAGACCGCCGCCCGGACGTCGGAGGTCCTCGCCCTCGACGTCGAGGATCTGAACCTGCGCAACCGATCCGCGAAGGTCCGCCGCAAGGGCAACGCCATCGATGTCATCGTCTGGCGGACCGGAACCGCCCGCCTACTGCCCCGCCTGACCGGCGGCCGCACGCGTGGCCCGCTGTTCCTCACCGGCCGCAAAGCGCGCGTTCAGCTCGCCGCCGCCGACCTGTGCCCGGAGACGGAGCGGGCGCGGTTGTCGTACCGGCGGGCCACCGAGCTGTTCACCGCGGCGACCGCGACGTGCCCGGACGGGCCGTGGACGCTGCACCAGCTCCGCCACAGCGCCTTGACACACGCGGCCGAGGACGGCGCGAACGCCTCCACCCTGCTGGCCTTCTCCGGGCACACCAACGTCGCCAGCCTCGCCCGCTACGCCCGTGTCTCGGCCGAGGCCCTATCGCGCTGGCAGCAGCAACGCGACCCGGACCGCCGCCGCTGACCTGCAGCCGACAGAAACACCGAAACGATGGTTGGCGCTATCTCCCTACTGTGCGGCCCGCGCTATCGCCAATGAGCGTTCCGTTGTTCCCGACGGGCCGATTCTCAGCCGCCATCTGCAACACCAGTTCGCGGATCGTGGGGCGCGCCGGCGGTCGACCGGGGTGGGTGCGTTTGTAGGTCCAGCGCCGCTTCACCAGGTCGGGCTGCCAGCGAAGCACCGTGCCAGGTGTGACGAACAGCCCGATCCGCCGGGATCGGGCAGCAATCGCGCCAGCGCTGCGATCACGGCCCCATCGACCCACGACGGCCGCGGACGTGCGACCTGACGAACAACACCGCCAGCTGATGCCGCAACACCAAAATCTCCGCATGCTTGGAGGCGTCCGACCGCGCCAGCTGGGCAAGCCAGCCGAGAAGACGGACGAAGATCAGGTAAAGCGGTCGTAGCGCCAGTTCTCACCGAGTACGAGGACCACTTCAACGCCTACCGGCCACACCGCGCACTGAACCAGGCCAGCCCGCTCAGCCCGTTACCTGACCCCATCGGCGCCGACATCAAAGTCATCCGACGAGACCGACTCGGTGGTCTGATAAACGAATACTCCCAGGTCGCATCGGGTCGCCGAGTTTCCAGCACCCACACGCCCGCTCGCCCTCCTGGGACTCACATGATCATGCGACTACGCCGAAGCCATGGTCGTCCGCAGCGCGGTGCACAGGATGCTAAGCACGTTGTGGACTCAGCGCTAAAGACACCGATCTAGCTGACGGGGATCCTTGGAGCTACACGGAAATCGCATCGGACTCGTGTCATGGAGCTTCATACTGCAGCCTCGATTGAGAGGAATCGACGGCTGTTCGCGTTCCCGTCCATGCGTCCGAACCGTAACGAAGGGAATCGCCATGAAAAGCAAGATCGGCATCGGCCTCGCCGCCATTGCGGTAACGGCCGGCACGCAGATCGCGGTCGGCGCTAATTCCGCCTCCGCCGCACCGTACTACCTTCTGAAGAACGCCGCAACCGGAAAGTGCGCTCAGTACTCACTCACAACCATGCCATCGGCGATCAAGATGGTGACGTGCAGCTCGTCCAGCGGATCTCAGAAGTGGTTCCCGGGTTCAAACGTCATCATGGCGGGAAACACCGGACCCGCACAGTACTGCCTGGGAGTGACCTCGACCGCCAATACGTCGTTCGCGTCTACCACCGTGCTCATCCCCTGCAGCGGTGCAAGCGGTTACAAGAAGCTTACCTACAGCGGCGTCGGCTACGGCAAGATCATCCTTAACGGCTGTTACATGGGCCACTACGCCTCCAGCGACACCTGGTCCTCCTGCTATTACAACGCCGGCAATTACACAAAGTGGAACTTCATTTCCGTCTGACATAGGTGGGTGCGCGGCGCAATCGAGGCCACAAGATACTCCAGCTGTAGATCGTGATCTTGCGGGCGGACCTGGAGGCTAATTCAAGAGCGCCTGCTTGGTTCGGTAGCTTGAAGGTCGTCGGGGCTATTTTGTCCACGGCTTCCACGAATCTTGGTGGATTACTTAAAAACGCAGGCATAGTAACAGCCCACACCCTTTGATTTTCGTTGCAGAAGCGAAAATACGAAGGGGAGGTGGACGGTTGGATCTCGATGTTCTCACGGGCCCGCCGGCGGGTGAAACGCGTTCTGCTGGTCTCGCGCTGCGCGCAGTTGTGCGGGCCCCGGAGAAAGGAAGGCAGACGCCCAGCGGCGCTGGGTGTGTTCCGGTCGATCATGATGGTCGTCTGTCTCATGCGCAAGAACATCCCCCAGGAGATGGTGGGTGCGACCTTCGGTGTGAGCCAGTCCACGGTCAGCCACCGCTGGGACCTGCTCTGCCCGATTATCAAACGGGCGGTGGCCAGCTTCATCCCGCATCCTCGCACTTCGCCCCATGACTTTATGACGCTGGAGGCCCCCTGAGCGGCGATCTCGACCGGCTTCGACAACCCGTCAAGATCGCCGCTCAGGGCACAAACCCCGGTCACGACACGCACCGTCACCAGAGATGGGGACTTCGTCTACCAGACCATGATCCGAGACTCGGTTACCTCTCTGATCTCAGCGGCTTGACACAGAGAGGTGTCGAACGATTTTCCTTAGCAGTCTCGTCCCCTGGGGTCGCGACGGATCGCATCGCAAAGATACGGTGGTCTCTTGGCGGGATGTTGTAAGCGGCCCGGAATGCGCGCGTGAAGTCGGCCGCGTGGGTGAAGCCCCAGCGGGTGGCGATGACGTGGATGGGAGTGGCCGTCAGGGCAGGGTTGGAGAGGTCGCGGCGGGCGCCTTCCAATCGCTTGCGACGGATGTAGGAGGTCACGGTATCGGCTTCGGCCTGGAAGAGCCGGTACAGATAACTACGTGAGATGTGGTGCGCGGCTGCGATATGGCTTGGACTTAGGTCGGGATTGTGTAGATTCCGCTGGATGAAGGACTTGATGCTCAGCGTCAGCGCCCGCGTGCGGGTTTCCGGGGCCAAGGAGGCTTCGGCTGCCAGGGTGTGGGCGAACAGGGTCGCTACCAGATCGACGAGGACGGTGGCCAGGCGCGGACCGTCGGCAGGCTGATAGTGGGCGGAGTCCGCAGCGACCTGGGTGATGAACTGGGCCAGCAGAGCGCCGATGCCCTCCCGTCCCGACATGGGCCGCCCGATCACCTGATCGACCTTGCTCCTAGGCAAGGGCAGCAATGCCTTGGGGATATCGACACCCACGGACGAGATCGGCCCTTGGCCAGTCCAAATCTCGTGCGGCCGCGATGAGTCGCTGGTATGGAAATCAAATGCAGTGTACAAAGTCTCCTGTCGTTCCCACGCAACTCCCACCTCCCCTTTCAGCACAAGAGAGACATGATATGTCTCGGGATCGGACTGGCGGATCAGATCGAGCGTTCGCGCGACATTCAATTGCTGGAACGTCGTCGGCCATATGACCGCAGCGCCTACTTCGATAACCCGCTTTTGAGCCTCGAAGTCCGCAGCGCACTTACTCGCTAGCGCCATGGGTGCACATGTACGCATCAAGAAGTTACGCCAGGCCTCGAACCGTTCCTTCGCCGGAAATTCATCGCTATTGAACACAGCCTCAGCCAGCATGCCTTTACCTGCCCTCGGAATCTAGTGCCGCGTCATGCAACGTGATCGTGTAACCGGTCCAGGTGCGATTGGATGATTCGGGAGCGAGGTCGCGTTTGGGCTTAGCGCGGGCGTTGCGCCAGCGGACGTAGGCGGCGATCGCCTCGCCACTGCGGCCGTTCATGGGCCAGGCCGGTTCGCGGCAGTGTGTTGGGTTTCGTAGGCGTGCATCGCCGCCCGCAGCCGGGCAGGGTCGGTGTCGGTGAGGATGAGCCCGGCGGGTGCGGGCCATCGTGGCCAGGCTCGGAAGAGACGGTGTTCATAGCTCCACAGCACCAGCCAGTTGGGGGTGGCCTGGTCGAGCCGGGACGCCTCGATTCGCTGGGCGGTGTCAAGGATGCCGGTGCGGATCCGCCATGCCAAGGGTGGTGCTCCTCGCCGGTGCTGCATCACAGCGCCTCGTGACCGGCTGGCTCGGACAGGACCGTTACCACCCTGCCGGCCTTCTGCACGGCGATTTCGATGTCTTCGGCACCCTGCCGGACCCCGTTCCGCGACCGCCGGCCATCTCGGGGAGCGATGGTTCCCCCAACTGCCTCAGGTGCGCTTCTTCGGCCTGGTGGCCGCGCGTCTCCTACGGCCGAACTCCTGCGCCTGCCCATGTCCGCGGGCGGAGTCGTCCTGGGCATTTCCGCCATGACGGCAATGTCCCGCTCGGCACGGCGCGCCTCGTCAAGGGCGTATCCCGCGATGAGCTGCTGCGTGACCTTGGACCCGGCGTACCTTCCGCCGACCGGTGAATCGTTGATGGCAGCTCCGCTGCTCACCACCACCCTGCGGTCGACCAGGCGGAGAACCTGTGGCTCATGCTGGTCAAGCACGTTACTCATAACCGTCCCCTTTCGCTGCGTGTCCGTGGTTCCCGATCGGCTCACGACCGAGACGGATTGTGAAAGTTGCAATCGGCGAAGACCAGCCACTTCAGCTCTGCTCAGAGCCGTGGGCGTCCGCGGATTGCGCGGCGCTCGATCGAGGTCGCGGATTATCATGCGGCCTCCTCGCCGCTAACGGCGAGGGGGATGTCGCCGTGTGCGGGCGAGTCGAGCCCGGGTTCGGGGTGGCTGCGCCCCGGAAGGGCTGCTGCGGCGACGATGCCGATTGCCGAGAACGCGGCGCCGACCCAGACCGCGGTCTTGAAGTGGTCGATGAACGTACTGGATGAGGCGTAGACGCCGGGGTGGGCGAAAACGGTGGCGAGGATCGCGATGCCGAACACCCCTCCGATTTCGCGGAGGGAGCTATTGGTGCCGGACGCGATACCGACTTCCAGGGGCGAGACCGATCCCACGACGGCGTTGGCGACAGTCGGGAAGCACAGGGAGATCCCGACGCCCGCGACGCCGAGCGCCACGGCGAGTTCGGTGTAACCCATGCCCGGTTCGGCGATGGCCGCGATCCAGCCCAGCCCGATGGCTTGCAGTGCCAATCCGAGGAGCATGAATGGTTTGTTGCCGAACCTGTCCGCAAGCGCGCCGGCGAGCGGAGCTACCAGCATGGGCGCACCGGTCCACGGCAGGGTGCGCAGGCCTGCGGCCAGCGGCGAGTAGCCGAGCGCCGTCTGCAGAAACTGCATCATCAGGAACAGCACACCGAACAGCGACGCGTACATGAGGAAGCTGACGCCGTTGGCGGCGTTGAACCCACGGGAACGGAACAGCTCCGATGACAGCATTGGCGTCGTGGTTCGCCGTTCCCACCCGAGGAACGTCGCCACGAGCGCACCACCGAGCAGGAGCGCGCTGATCGTTTCGGCGTTTCCCCAGCCAATGTCGCCTGCGCGGATCAGTCCCCAGGTGATGCCCAGGAATCCGGCGCCTGCCAAGAGCAGTCCGGGGATGTCGAGTTGTGATCGGGGACCATGGCTTTCGGTCAGCTGCGACGCGGCGAGCGGAATCAGCGTGACGCCGACGGGCACGTTGAGCCAGAAGATCCAATGCCAGCTGATGCCGCCGACGATCGCACCACCCACCACAGGCCCCAACGCGACCGCCAAGCCGGTAATGCCACCCCACAATCCGATCGCGGCACCTCGTTTCTCGGCTGGGAACGCCTCGCTGATCAAGGTCAGTGTCATCGGCATCACAATGGCGGCCGCTGCGCCCTGCACACCGCGTGCGGTGATGAGCGCGCCCACACTTGGCGACAACGCCGCCGCAGCGGAGGCGATCGTGAATCCGCCAAGGCCGATCACGTACATTCGTTTGCGCCCATACCGGTCGCCGAGGGCAGCGCCAGTCAGCAGGGCAACCGCGAACGCCAGATTGTAGGCGTTCACCGTCCATTCGAGGTCGCTGAGATTGGCGTTCAGGCTTTCCCGAAGAGCGGGCAGGGAGTTCGCGACGACGAGCGTGTCGAGCGCGGTCATGAAGACACCGAGCGAGGCGAGGACGAGCGTCCAGCCCCTGTGGACAACAGGCGGGATCACATCGGTAGGCAAGGGATCTCCCGAGGTATTTTATGATGTAATCAAAGAGACGAACCATGAATGCGAATCAAGGCCAACCCACTTCACCGAACGCAGCGCCTGAGCGTTCCAGCCTCGACTCTTTACTACGTTACGAATTGCGCCGTGAACGCTATGCGGATGCCAACCGCCGTCGCCGACCTGGCGAACTATACTGCGGCCAATGTCGGAATGATGAAGGCGAGACGCCAGTTATCCTGCCGATAATCTAGCGTCTGACTCGACGGATCCGCGGTGACCACAGATGATAGCCAGTGGCACGAAAATGCTGCGTGAATTTGCGCCTTGTCGATAACGTCGAGGGTCAGTGGCGTGACGCGCTCATCTGGGTGGGCCAGGGGCCGGCGCGCACCGGCGTACACCCGCTTCGCACCTCTGCTCAACACCTGCTCCACCAGCGCCCTCCTGGTGCCGCGGTTGGCTCCGGTCGCCAGAACCGCTCTGCCTGCGATCGTCATACCGGTACGGCTCCTCTTTCTGGGTCGCGACTCCCGGATCGTCCGGACTGTCTATGAAGTAGACCCGGCGACGTCGGGAAATTGGGCGCTCGTCGACCGCCCAGTTCGTGGCCTGGCCGGTGTCAGTCCATGAAGATGGACCAGGAGGACGATAGACGTGACGCGGGGTGCGAGCAGTGAGGACCGAGCTGATCGCCAGGGCGCGGGCCCGGGACGGCGACGCGTTTCGTGAGCTGCCCGAGCCGTACCGCCAGGAGGTGCATGTGCACTGCTACCGGATGCTCCGGGCGCTCCAGGACGCCGAGGACGCGGTCCAGGACACGCTATTGGCCGCCTGGCAAGGCCTCGGAGGGTTCGGGGGACGGGTCTTGATCCGTGCATGGCGCTACCGAATGGCCACCAATCGGTGCCTCGACGCGCTTCGCTTGGCCAGCCGACGCCCAGCCAAGGAGTAGGACATGCCCGAGGTTGAACCGCCCGAGCCGACGCGGCTCGGCGAAGTCGTATGGCTCGAGCCTTTTCCCGACGCCCTTCTGGAGGGCGGGATCAACGTACCGCTCAGCCCGGAAGCCCGCTACGAACAGACCGAATCCATCTCCCTGGCCTTCGTGACCGCACTGCAGATTCTGCCGGCTCGCCAACGCGCCGTGCTCATCCTGCGCGACGTCCTCGGCTATCACGCCAATGAGGTCGCGGACATGCTCGACACGACCGTCGAATCGGTTGCCGGCGCCCTCAAACGAGCCCGCGCCAACCTGCAACGCCGCCTGTCAGCTAGCAATCGCGAACCGCCTCCCCCACCGGACTCACCCGCCGAAAGGGCCCTCGCGGCGAAGTTCGTCCAAGCCTACGAGTCCGGCGACATCAACGCACTCGTCGCCCTGCTCACCAACGATGTCCGCGTCTCGGTGCCACCGATCCCACTCGAATACCAAGGCCGCGACACTGTGGCACGCTTTTACTCAAGCATCATCCGCCGAGGTCGGACATATGACTTCGTCCCGACCCGAGCGAATGGCCAGCCGGCATTCGGCGCCTACTTGCGCATGCCCTCCAGCGGGATCCGCCGCGGGACCGGCATGCTTGTCCTCACTCTTACCGGCGACCAGATCTGTGCCATCACGTGCTTCGACAACAGCGTGCTTCCATGGTTCGGGCTACCACGATCACTTCCTGGCTGACCAACGAACTCCCCGAACATGCTCAACACCGAGACACAACACGTTTTTGCGAGGGTCGTAGGTCGGCGGCGCACCTCGGAGCATGTTGCCTTGCGTGAATCTGGCCATCGAACCGAGCCATAGCCATCCCATTTACCCGCTCAAGCAAGCCTGGTTGAGCCCGGTCAGCGGGCTAAGCCAGGCATCTCCCACGCAAACTTGAGAGGAGGTGACCAGGAAGAGAATCGCCGTTGCGCTCACCCGCCCGCTTGGCATCAACAAGGGCAGGATGGGCGGCCGCTACTTGTGGGTCTGATAGTCAGCGAATGGCAGAGCCACCGCTCAGCCATTCGCCATCGCTACGCATCGTGGCCCTCCACGCGACCGCCATGCGGGGTTCTGGTCGCGGCCCAGATGATCGCGCAGCCCACCCAGGAGACCGGTACCGCCCTGGCCGCCCGCCACGAAGCGATCCGCACCGCCGGAGCTGCGCTACTCGCCCGTGCTCAACGCGAGGGCAACGCACCCGCGGAGCTCGACATAGCGGATCTCCTCTTGCTCACCAACGCCATCGCCTGGGCCAGCGAACAGGCCCAACAGATCGCCCTCTCCTCGCCCTGATCAACACGGGCGTTCCTCACCCCGCGCCATCATGAGCGGCCGAAGACAACGTCTCCCACGACCAGACCCTCAACGGCCCAGGTCAAGCAGTCCCTCAAAACGAGCTACACCCATCGGCAACGGACGCGACCTGCTGAAACGCCCTGCGGATGTGGCTGCGGGCCATGGCCAGACACGCAACCGCCATGCGCGACCGGTCGCGATTCAGATGGCCGGCGAGCCCGTCCTAGGAACCAGCACCGCCCCGACCGCCTGCTAGGAAACCATGCGCGCCGCCGGAGCCGCATTGCTCACCCACATCCAATCCGACGGCGCCGCACCCGGAGAGGTCGACATCGACGATCTCCTCAAAACTTGTCAACGCCGCCGCTTGGGCCAGCGAGCAGACACCCGAATACGATGACCTCCTGCACTGAGGGTTTCCACTACGCGCTGGTCTCACAGGGCGCTCTCCACGGCCGTCCCTGCCCGGCCACCGTGGAGCCTGTCTGTGATCATCATCGGGATCGACCGCACCAACTCTCCCTCACCGCGGTCGTCGTCGATGCCTCCGGTCACCTGGTTGGGCAGCGCCGGTTTGTCGTCAACGCCGGAACCTTCGGTGAGCTGATGAAGTAGACGCAAGCCTGGCCACAGCGCCAGTTCGCCGTCGAAGGCGCGAATGGTCTCGGACGTGGCATCGCGCAGCGGTTGGCCGCGGCCGGTGGTAATCGCCGGTCCGGACGGCGCGATCGTGTGGGTGTCTGAGCCTTTGCCCGGCGCGGTGCATGACCTGAAAGCCGCCCGGCTCTGGGGCATCATCGGCGAGCTGAAGCGCGCCGGCCTCATCGTCTTGGCCTGCAAGGGCTAGATCAGCGCAGGTCAGCACATCGAGACCCTGTACAAGGGCCGAGGCAAGCCCGAGTCCCAGAAAGCCGCCAACCGCTCCCACGCCAAGCTCCGCGGACCCGGCGAACGAGCGAACACGCAACTCAAGACCTGGAAGATCTTGACCAAGCTTCGCTGCTGCCCCCACCGGGCCGGCCACCTCGCCAAGGCCATCCACGTCCTACAGACCCGAGAAGGCCGACCGGCCGTTCTACTCCGGCAACACGAGAAACACGGGATGAACCTGCAACTCGGTCCATCGGGATCAGCGTTCCGTCGAGCACCACGTAGAGCAACCCGTCGTTCTTCGCGATGTCACCGACGTGGCTGAGGATCTTGGCGGCTAGGGCGGTGCGGAGGCCGTGGATTTGGGTGAACGTGCTGCCGGTGGCGGCCAGGGCATCGCGGGTCTGGGCTTCGTTGTCTTTGAGCCGCTGGTCGATGCGTCGCAGGTCGGCCAAGAGATCGCGGGCCGGGTCCCGGCGGCATGCCTGGGTGGCGGTGGTCGGGCGGACCGTCCGGAGCAGCGCGGCGGCCTTGTCGGCGGACAGGCCGGTGGGTGCGCCGCCGGGGATGCGGTCCCGCAGGAACCCGTGCAGCCGGTTGAGGAGCCGGGCGCGTTCGTAGGCCAGGTCATCGCGGCGTTCGGACAGCAACCGCAAGATGGTCGTCTGGTCTTCGGGGGCGACGACGCGCAGGTCGGTGCGGTGCAGGGCGTGAACACGTGGTCGATGTGCCGGCGACGCTGTCGGTGCGGGCCCGGCTGCTGACCACCGGCGGAGGCCGCAAGACCGATACCACCGACGCGCTCAGCGTCGCCCAGGTACCCGCGAACAGATCCGTGAGGGATGCCGGGCCTTCGTCGGTCTCGGAGCGGTACTCCTTGTCGATGCGGACCCAGGGCAGTTCCTGCCTCCACCGCGCCAGTTCGTCGCTGCGCCGCGTCAGTGCCTTCTCGGCCTCAAGCAGCTCGAGCCTGGCCGCAAGCCACTCTTCACGTGCTCCGATCTTGTGACTGGTCATTGTTTCCTCTCCTTGTTGTCGTGATAGCAATTGGGCGTTCCCTGTCGCCGATGACGTCTCGCGTCGACGGCGTGAGGCCGGGAATCGACGAGGGCGCGACGCATATCAGGATTCCGAGTCCGACGATCGCCAGCGCCAGTGGCACATCGACGGCGGCTTTCACGGGCAGGAGCTTCTGGGCGAGGATGAGGACGGCTACCACGGACATCCATATGACGCTCATGACGCCCAGCGCCACCAGCATCAGTCCGATGCACGAGCCGACGCAATGCAGCCCGAACTCCAATCCAGAGCGGACGCTCTCGCGGCAGTATCGGCGGAAGTGCCGCTTGACCGGCGAGAACTCGAACACCCCCGCCGCGATCGCAATCACGCCGGCGGTGAAGGATCCGTGCGGCCGGTACAACGCATAGACAGCGATGCCCACAAGTGTCCACACGGCAAGGTACGACCCGACGAACAGCGGCACGGCGAGCACGCGACCACTGGCATGAGCGCGTCTCAACACTGCCGGAGCCGCGCTCGGCAGCATCATCGCCGCCATCATCGACACCCACAGGGCGATGAAGGACGCGAACGGACCGAGCCGGGTCGCAACGCCCATGTCCATCCCGTTCATCTGCCAGACCGCGACGACCCAGGACACGGCGGCGAGCCCTGGTCGCCGTCATAGCGGCCACCGTCGCCGTCGTCCCGCCGCTCGTCCTGGCGCCGGGAGCGCGAGTGCGGCTTCGCGTCCGTACAGCGCCTGATCGCTCCATCGGCTCCTCCATCGATCGAGTCCGTTCGCTTCCCGTCCGGTTGTCCTGTCACCGGCGACCCCCGCCGGCGAATAGCCGTTCTTTCGCGCCGTCCCAAGCCGGCGGGTCGATCTCCAAATTCGGCCGCTAACGCGAATCCCGCTCTGCCGCCTCGGCGACGCGTTTGATGTTCGCCAGCCGCCGATCCCACCCGGCCGCGATTGCGGCCATCCACTGCGCTGCCGCATGCAGCGCGGCGTACCGCACCTCCCCTCCCACCCAGCTGCCGGACCTCAGCTCCCGGGACGTCGGCGAGCTCGTCGTCAAGCTGTTCGCGACCCGCAGGCAGGTGGTCAGGATCGGCCGAGTCGGCAGCTGTCACCCTCCGGAGTGTGCAATGTCAGCGCCCATGGCTCGAGGAAGGTGTTGATCTCCTCGATCAGCTCGCCGTTCAGCGTGAGCACCGCGGTGTGGTGCGGCCGGAACCTGTCGGCTGCGGGGTCCCAGAGGTAGGCCCGGGCGGCGAGCTGGCCGCTCGCGCGGGTCGGGGTCAGCCGCCACGTCAGGCTGCCGCCCAGCGGCCTCGCTGCCAGGGATGCCGCGACCGCCTCGCGCCCACCGCACCACGTCGCGGTCGGAGGCATCGCGATCGTCGCGCTGTCGGTCAGCATGGCCACGATCGCGCCGACGTCGTGCCGCTCCCACGCCTGAACGTAGCCGTCGACGATCTCTCGCAGCCGCGTGTCACCGAGTGCCCGGAGTGTCGCCTGCTGACTGAGCTCGGGGAGATGCTGATCGACGGTTTCGTGGGCGCGCTGCAGCGCGCTGTACACGGACGCCGGGGTCGTCTGAAGCGCCGCGGCGACCTCGGCGCCGGAGAAGCCGAGCACGTCGCGGAGGATCAGCACCGCCCGCTGGCGGGCCGGAGATGCTGGAGCGCGGCGACGAACGCGAGCTCGACGCTCTCACGCTGCTCGTAGCGCGCCTCGGGCCGGCGAGGCCGTCGTCGAGACCGAACCGCTCATCGGGGTACGGCTCGATCCACGTCGATTCGACCAGCGGCTCACCGAGCGGTCGGTGCGGATCGGCCGGCGGACCGTAATCGATCGGCAGCACGCGTCCCGGCCGGCGCTCGATCGCCCGCAGGCAGACGTTGGTCGCGATCGTGTACAGCCACGAACGCAACGAGCTCCGCCCCTGGAACGACGCCAGGCTCCGCCACGCCCGCAAGAGCGTCTCCTGCACGGCGTCCTCGGCATCGTGGACCGAGCCGAGCATCCGGTAGCAGTGGGCGTGCAGCGCACCGCGGTGTGGTTCGACCAGCTCGGCGTAGGCCGTCTCGTCCCCCACGACGGCGGCTTCGAGCAGCTTCGACTCGGTCATTCCCGTCCCTTTCCGAGACGCCGCTTGGGCTGCCAGAGCGCGATCTCGCCACCCTCGCTCGTGGCCAGCACGCTGCGCCACCCCGCCGGTCCCTCCCGCGGCTCGAGCAGCACCGACGCGCCGAGTCGGCGCGCCCGCTCGGTGATCGCCTCGATCTCCTCGACCTCCATATAGGGAAGCCAGGTCGCGCAGGTCGCACCGCACTCCACGATCCCACCGTCGAGCGGACCGCCGAACGCGAGCGCGTGGTAGGAACCCCAGCGAGCCGCGATCCGCTCCGTGCGCCACCGCAGAACCTGGCCGTAGAACGCGCTCGCGCCGGAAGGGTCGTGCGTGTGCAGCTCCAGGTGCACGACGGGGAGACCCATGACCCGTTGCATCTTCCAGCTCCTCTACGTGGATCGGTCCCGCCTGCGGCGGCCCCTGTTCGAAGTGGCTGACACCTGCGTGAGCCGCACCCGAACAGAGCCGCCGCAGGCGGCCCGATAGAGCACTCTTATGCCGAGACCGCGACGATCGCCGCCATCTGCCGCTCCGCGCTCTTCGGCGAGGCGTGGAACTGCTCGCCGAAGGCCACGGCGAACGGGTCCGGGAAGATGTCCTCATCGCCCGCCTCGACACCGTCGAGGATCGCCTTCGCGACGTCCTCGGGCGGAGTCTTCTCGAACTGAGGCGGGAGGTCCTTGGTCATGTCGGTGTCGACCGGCCCCGGGTAGACGCCGTGCACGGTCACGCCCCGAGCCGCCAGCAGCGCGCGGGAGGCCTGGGTCAGCGAATGCAGCGCGGCCTTCGAGGCGCTATACGTGGGCTGGAGCGGCACGCTGGTGAGTCCGGCCGCCGAACCGACGTTGACGATCACACCGCCGCGCTGCGCCAGCGTGTCCGCGAAGCTCCGCAGCATCCGTAGGGCCCCGAAGTAGTTGACCTCCATCTCGCGCCGAGCCACCTCGACGATCGCCTCGTCGGTCAGCTCGGTCGGCTCGAACGCGCCCGCGTTGCTGAACAGCAGATCGACCTCCGTGGCCTGGCGCGCGACCTCGGCGACCTGCTCGGCGTTCGTGACGTCCAACCGCACCGGAACCAGGCGAGAGGCGTAGCGCTCGCGCAGCCCCTCGAGCGTCTTCGGATCACGCGCCGCGGCGTAGACCTTCGTGGCGCCGCGCTCGAGCAGCGCCTCCGTGATCGCGAACCCGATGCCCCTGTTGGCACCGGTGACCAGCGCCACCGACCCGTCGATCCGTGTGGAACCCCGCATGTCTGCCTCCTCTAGTCCCTTGCGTAGATAGAGATCCGAGGAGGCGCCGGAATCCATCGGTCAACGGCCGAGTGCCGCTCCGCGGCTGTGACCTGCGGTAACCCCACCTTTCTCAGACCGGCTTGGTCGCCAGGACACGGACAAGGATCGCTGTTTGCCGGGTGCGCGGTGGTCGCCGACGGCGGCCCGGGACCATGCCGAGTCCGCAGGTCTCTTCGCGGTGGCCGGCAACTCCTAGCGCAATGAGCTCGGCATGACTCGGTCCCCAGCATAAAGCGACGAGATCAGCATCTCCGAGGGCGATCTCATCGGCCGAACGCCGGCCAAGATCCGCTCGCGATGATCAGCAGGCTCCATCGCTCACCGATCACCTCCAACGCGCGCGCCGCCGAGCAGGTTTCGTTCTCGAAGCTCCGAGCGGGCATCTAGGCCCCCCAATTGTACTTGCATCATGCTAGTTTCGTCTTACGTCGCCCTAGCATCATGCAAGTATCCACTGAGGCCGTCGGCGTCAGGTCCGAGCGACACCAGTGGCGAGATACGAGAAAGGACTCCCATGACGTCCATTGGACGGCTTCTTACCGAAGAGCAAGGACGGCTCACCGTCCGGCGGGTGCTCTCAGTCGATAACGGCACGGCGCTGGTCGAGACGACGTTCGAGACGCAAGGGTCGCTACGCGACGTTCACTACACGACCCTGGGCACGATCCAGTCGTTCATCCGTCCCGACGGCACCCTCTACGGAGACTTGAAGGCAGGGCTGCGCACCGACGGCAACGACACCGGCGTCTACCGGGGAATCACCGGCGGCACATATACCGACGGAACCCGGCACGCACGCACGTATCGAGGCGCGATCACTTTCGAGAACGCGGTCGGCGCGTTCGCGGAGCTCAACAGCGTGCTCGCGGTGTTCGAGCTGGATATCGACGACGCCGGCAAGGTCAGCTTCCGCGCTTGGGAGCTGGCGTGAGCACGGCCGGCCCCCGGACATCGAGCCAGGGCGTACGGCCATCGTCGCGGTGGATTTCCAACCCGACATCATGGGGGCGGACGGCGCCTTCGCCCCCATGTTCCACGCCGAAGTGGAGCGAACCAACCTGATCCCGCTCGCTGCCCAGCTGCTGGACGGCGCCCGTACCGCGCGAGTCAAGGTCGTCTACTCCAGGGCCACCTTCCAACCCGGCTACACCGACCTTGTGGCTAACCTTCCACTGTTCAGCAGCATCGCGGAGTCCGGGTGCCTCATCGACGGCACGCCCGGGGCCGCCGTCATGGATGTGGTCGCACCGCACAGGGGCGACGTCGTCTTGGCCCATCACCGGGTCAGTTGCTTCCACGGCACCGAGCTCGACGTCGTCCTGCGAGGCGCCGGCATCGACACAGTGGTCCTCGCCGGCGTCGCCACCAACCTGGCAGTGGAAAGCACCGCACGAGCCGGCGCCGACCTCGGCTACCGGGTCCTCGTGGTTTCGGACTCCTGTTCGACTACCTCCAAGACCGCGCATGACGCATCGCTGGCGTCATTGGCGATGTTCGCGGAGATCGTGCCAGCGGAGAGCCTGCAGGCCGCGCTCGACGAGAATACGCAACAGTCCGTGGGTTCTTGATCCCTTAGGTCGCTCTCGCCCAGGCCTTGGCATATGAGGTCGCGGTATGGCTGGTGGGCGACCAGTTTGATCTTCCTTCATCCCGAAGGTGGCCGACGACGCCGGGCTGTTCGCCGGGTCTGGACGGAAGACCAACGGATCTTCCACTGCTGGTACCGGTCCTGCCGCTGGGCCGACCATCCGTACGACCGTCGTGCGGAGGGTCGGCCGCAAAGCTTGAGCAGCAACGGAGCGGCCAGCGGCGATAGCCGTCCTAACACCGTCGGGTTGCCGCCACGGGCCGTTCGGATGCGGTTCGGAATGGATCTTGGCGGCACTTCCCCGGTGACCTGCGCAGAACCCCGGCTGGGTAGCGAGCACCCACGGTTCCGGCGGCACGGTCACTTTCGATCATCGGTCGTGGCCTGACGTCGCATGTGGGACCAATCCGAAATTTAGCAGCTGCGCTTGTCGATCATGGACTAAATCAGATCGATCGCCCCAGCCCCCAACCGATACTCCGTGAACACGAACTAGCCTGTCGGGTGGCCGGGAGGGATCTCACCTCCCGGCTCCCACAGATCCGTACGTGAACCTCTCGGTTCATACGGCTCTTGTCATCTTGGTCATCAGACCAAGGAGGCTGCTGTCACCCATTTCCAGTGCGCGAACATCCGGGGATACCTCTCGGCGATTCCCCGCATGCACGCGGGGGCTTTGCGTCGCCTCCTCAACCGTTCGTACTTGTCGCGGATCCAGCGCACCAGGTAGGCGTTGACACGCATCAGCAGGGGATACAGCGCCGATCGGTAGAACCGTCCGTAGTACTGCATCCAGCCCGCCAGGATCGGATTGATCATCTTGGCGAGCTGAGCGAAGGTGAACCCGGTCCGACGATGAAGCCGCCAGCGGCGGACTTCCCGGCTGATCTTGTTCAGGGCGTCCTTGCTGATCGCGGGCACGAATGGCAAGAACATCTGGCCGGTCGCGGGGTTGCGCGCCCCGCGCGGGCGGAACGTGAACCCCAAGAAGGTGAACGAGGTGTGCGGATACCTTCCGCGTCGTCTACCGTCCTTGCAGTACACGATCTTGGTTTTGACCGGATGCAAACCCAACCCGACCTGTTCCATCCTGTCGACCAGCGCTGCCAGGACCTGCCGGGCCTGGCGTTCGGTCGCGCAGTGCACGACCGCGTCGTCGGCGTAACGCTCGAACTCCACCGTCGGGAACTCTCGCGCGAGCCAAACATCGAACGCGTAGTGCATGAACAGGTTCGCCAGCACGGGTGAGACCGGAGATCCCTGCGGGGTTCCCCGGTCCCGTTGCAGCAAGGTCCCATCGGGTAGTTGCAGCGGGGCCTGCAGCCACCGCTTCAGATACAACAACACCCAGCGGGCATCGGTGTGAGCCTCCACAGCCTTGATGAGCAGGTCCCACCGGACGCTGTCGAAGAACTTGGCGACGTCAAGATCGATCACCCAGTCCTTGCGCCAGCACCGCCGACGGCAGCGTTCCACCGCCTGCAGCGCCGACCGGTTCGGCCGATATCCGAAGGAGTCGTCGTGGAACACCGATTCCACCCGCTCCCCCAGATGCCGGGCCACCACCGTCTGCGCGACCCGGTCAGCGACACAAGGAATACCGAGCGTCCTCATTCCGCGCGGTATTTCCACCGCCCGCACCGGAGGTGGAAAATAGGTCCCCGATGACATCCGGTTCCAGATCTTGAACAGATTGTTCTTCAGATCGGCCTCGAAATCATCGATGGACTGCCCGTCCACTCCCGGTGCACCCCTATTCCTCCGCACCTCCTGAAAGGCCTTCCAGACCTCCCACTTCGAGATGTCGAACGGCTTGCCCTTCGATTTCAGCTCGCCCATACAGCTCCTCCCGGACCCTGTCCGGTTGACCGAACGAACACAGCCATAGATGACCCGGCCCCTTGGCTCCACCCCCATTACAGAGGCTTCTCAGCTACTACGAACCGGTCCGCCGGCGCGCCCCGCGACGGTACTCGATCCCTCACGGTTTCCTCCGCTTGAGACACTCCCTATCACCGCCCTTACCAGGGCAGCAGTATCAGGACACGCCTTCTCCCGTTCCACGCGGAAGCAGCAGATCAGGCTCGCGTCGTCTACATTCCGGACACCATCTGGCCGGTCAGCGGGCATCCACCAGACTCATCCCGGAACACGGCACACGCCCCGGTTTCGATGTCACCTGTTTATTGTTACGACACTTCAGCGACGATTCGCTTACGCTCGCCTTCCTAATCCCTACTGGCGCCTCCCAGGACGCCTTTTCCTCATCGCTCACCACGACGGTCTTCAGCCAACGCAGGCGGACCGCCCCATAGTAGTGGTGAAGGTCCTGCAATGGGACCGGAGCGAAGGGGCCGGGTTGTTCGTGACCAGTTTGTTCGATCAACTGGACGAGGTCCGGGAGTGAGGTCGAGCGGGGTCGGCCGTACGGAAGACCTGCGAGTGTGTCAGGATTCTTCACTCGTTATTCCCGCCGCGCGCTGGACGAGCAGAGCGCCGAGGATGATCGCGCCGTTGGCCGCGTCGATCCAAAAGGTCGAGATTTGGGACAGCGTCAAAATGTTCGAGATGATCCCCAGCAGCAACACTCCGGTGAGCGCCCCAAAAATCGATCCCTTGCCACCGTTGAGGCTGATGCCGCCGATGACCGCCGCCGCGAATACCGAAAAGATCATATTCTGCCCCTGTCCGGCGGTCACCGCAGCCAGCCGTCCGGCCAGGAGCAGGCCTGCCAGGGCGGACAGCAGGCCCCCGACAACGTAGACCGACAGGATCATCGATGTCACGCGGATACCGGCGGCCCGCGCGGCGATCGAGTTACCGCCGACGGCATATAGCGCACGGCCGTGCCGGTTGTGGCGAAGGAACCAGTGTGCGGCCGCGAAAAGCACACCGGCGATCCATATCGCGAAGGGTAGGCCCAAGAAGGCGGTGTTGCCGAGATAGGTGAACGCGGCAGGCAGGTCGGCCAGGGTGCGGCCGTCCGCTACGCCCAGGGTCGCACCGCGCAGCAGGATGAGCACCGCGAGCGTCACGATGAACGCGTTCAGCCGCAGCCGGGTGACCATGAGGCCGTTGAGCAGTCCGATCAGCGCCCCCACCGCGAACATGATCGCCAGACCGGCTGCAGTGGGCAGCGCGCCCACCCCACCCTTCACGTTGGGCAGCACAAGCCAGGCACCGAGCATCGGGGCGAACCCGATGATCGATTCCAGGGAGAGGTCGAACTTCCCGGTCAACAGGATGAGGGTCTCCGCGATGACCAAGATCCCAAGTTCGGCGCTCTGCTGCAGTACGTTGATCAGGTTGCTGGAGGTGAGGAAGGTGTTGTTGGCTAGCGAGCCGATGAGGACTGCGATCGACAAAGCCGGGACCATGCCCAGTTGAATGGTGAGCGCCCTCCCGGTACGTCTCCCCGGGCGTCGCTGTATCTGCTCGGCCGCAGGCATCGTTTCAGTCTTCGACATCGCTGGTCCCTTCGATCGCGCCAACGAGTTGCCAGTCGCTCCAGCCGGCGTTGAGTTCCGCCACAAGCCGCCCACCGTGCATGACCAGCACGCGGTGGCAGATGCGCAGGTCATCAAGGTCGTCGGAGCAGATGATTACAGTGCTGCCACCCGCCGCTGCTCGGTTGAGTGCGCCGAGCAGTGTGGTTTTGCTGGCGATGTCGACACCGGCGGTCGGCTCGACCGCGATCAGCAGCCGCGGACGCGTTGCCAGCGCGCGCCCGAAGACGACTTTCTGCTGGTTGCCACCGCTGAGTGCGCCGACATGCAGATCGCGGCGCGCAGGCCGGACATCCAGGTCCGCTATGAGCGTCTCGGCGAGGTGCCGACGGCGACGTGCACCGACGACGCCGAGCCTGCCTGCGGAGAGGCGCTCATCGGCAAGGGTGAGGTTGTCGTCGATCCGCATCCCTGCGACCATGCCCGCCTGATGCCGGTCACGTGGAATCAGCGCGATTCCGGCGGCGAGCGCTTTGTCGACCCGTCCGAGGGACACCTGTTCGCCATCGACAAACACCTGCCCCGAGGCCGGCCCCAGGCCGCCGAGGGCTTCGCCCGCCTGCGAGCGACCCGAGCCGACCAGTCCGGCGAGGCCCACGATCTCCCCGGTCGCCGCGGTCAGATCGAGATCGTGGAACCGTGCCCCGGAAAACTTTGACACCACCAGGCGCGGTCGCCCTGAAACCGCGGTCGTCGCCGTCGCCGGTGGTGGCGGGACGTTGCCGACCATCTGCTCGACCAGGTCGGACGCGGTTATCTCGGAGGTTAGGTGCGTGCCGACACGACGGCCGTCGCGAAGCACGGTCACCTCGTCGCACACATCGAATACCTCGTGCAGGTAATGCGAGATCAGCAGGAACGTGATGCCAGCCCGTTGAAGCCGCCGGACGGTTGTGAACAGCCGGTTCGCGGCTGCCGCATCGAGCCTCGCCGTAGGTTCGTCGAGCACGATCAATTCACTGCCGTGGGACAACGCTTTGGCGATCTCCAGGAGCTGGGCCTGCTCGACGTCGAGGTCTCCAGCGCGCGAAGTGGGGGCGACGCGCAGGTCCCACTCCTCGAGGATCTGCGCAGCCTGGAGCCGGGTGCGCCGCCAGTCGATCCCCAGCCGATTCCGGGGAAGCCTGTCGAGCAGGAGGTTTTCGGCCACCGACAGGTCGGGGATCAACATTGGATGCTGGTAGACGCAGGCCACATGCTTGCGCCACCGTTGGGCCGCTCCGAACGGCGCGGGGTGTCCACCGAAGGTCAAAGCGCCACTGTCCGGGCGGTACAGGCCGGTGAGCACTCCCACCAGCGTTGACTTGCCTGCGCCATTCCGGCCGATGAGTCCATGAGTTCGCCCCGAGTGAACGGTGAGATCGACTCCATCGAGGGCGAGTGTCGCGCCGAAGCGCTTGGTGATGGATCTCAGCTCTGCGGCCTGATGGCCCCGCGTATCGCGGGCTGTTTGTCGGTTTGTTTCCGCCGTCATCGTGGTCAGCTCTTCTTGTTGGCCCACAGCGTGGGATCGTCGACGTTACGACTGTCCACGAGCAGCGGCGGAAAGAGGTCGGCGGGATACCCGTCGCCGGTGACCGCGACTGTGCTCCCATAATTCGTGGGACCGGATGCGAGGTTCTTGCCGTCGGCCAGTTCCTTGAGGTGGTCGAAACCGTGGGAGACGAAGGCGCTCACCGGCTGGCTGATGCTGGCGTCGAGCCGTTCGGCGCGGATCGCGTCGAGTGCCGCCGGGGTGCCGTCTACGCTCACTGTCCAGACATGAGCCGCGTCAGCTCGGCCCTTGGCCACGCCGGAGTGCTGGAGGACTTGGTGGACGCTTGGAGCGTAGCCATCGGTATGCATGAAGATTCCGTGGATCTGCGGATTGGCGCTCATCGCCCCGGACACCGACGCCGCCGCCTTTACCGGGTCCCACTGACCTCCGGGTTTCGTGATCACGGTGATGTCCGGGTGATCGTGCTTCATGCAGGCATTGAAGCCCTTTTCGCGATCCTGCGCGGTCGTTGAGCGCATATCGCCCTCAATCTGCAGAACTGTGCCATGGCCGCCGATCTTCTGGGCAAGGTAGCTACACGCCTGCGCGCCTATCTGCTTGTTGTCCACCTGCATGCTGACGGTCGTCTTGCCTCCCGACGGCCCCTGCATCAGCGTCACGACGCGCACCCCCCTGTCCATCGCATATTTGAGGGCAGGTACAATTGCTTGAGGGTCGGCTGGGATCACGAACAGACTCTTGGCCCCCGCGTTGACCAGGTTGCGGATATCGGAGTCCTGTTTGGCCGCGTCACTGTTAGCCGAGGTGGGGGTGAGTGCCGTCAGCCCGCGCTTCCTCGCTTCGTTTTGAAAGATTCGCACCATCGCGGACTGAGCGGGATCCTGCAGGAAGAGCGCGCTGTACCCGACTGGGCCGACCGCCCCACCGGACCGGACGGCGTTTTCTCCGGTGGACGTGGACGAGGTGAGGCCACAGCCTGCGACTCCGGCGATGAGCGCCGCGGTGAGTGCGATGCGGGATGTGCGGTACGAGTGTTGGTGGTGCATGTTCCACTCCGGGTATGGAGGGTGATGGGTGGTAGAGCCAGTGGCGTGCGGCGGACCGCCGCGTGCCACTGGCTCTAAGAGGCCACCGCTCCCTGGTGCGGCGGCGTCTCGTTCAAACGGCGCTCGGCCCGTTATTCGAGGTCGACGTTCAGGGTGGTAATGAACAGTTCCGCGCCGTCCTCATGGGCCACCAAGTCGACCCGGCTGCCCAGTCCGACGGCCAACGCGCCGCCCGCTTCGAGCGGCGTGTCAACATCGCCCGCCTGAATCGAAACGGCACCGGACATCACGAAGATCGCGGCCTCGATCGTGTCACCGACCACGGTCTCGCATACGCCCGGTTCGATACGTACGCGGCGGAAGTCCCTCCAGGGACCGGAGAAGTGACCGGCGGCCGACAGTGTGTCACCCGTCCGGAGGACCGTAACGAAGCCCGCCATCATGCACCTGCCTTCTTGATAGTGTTGTTGTCACTGAGAAGGCTCCGGTCGGGTTCCTCGGTCGGCCGTCGCGGCGGCAGTGCACCGCTGATCGCAGGGGGGAAGACCTCGATGACCACGAACTCCAACCGCTCGTCGCCGGTGTTGCGCACCGAGTGGCTGCTGTTGTGCGGGGTGAGTACGAGGGAGCCGGGGCCGACTTCGTGATTGACGCCGTCGAGTTCCACGATTCCGGTGCCTTGGAGGAAGAACCAGATCTCCTCGGTATGGCTATGGACGTGGAGTCCGGCTTTAGCGTCGGGCTCGAATCCCACCCACTCGAAGCCGTCCCACTCTCCGTAGAGGTGGGAGCCGGTGGCAATCCGCAGCCAATCCATGCCTCCGGCGCCTCCGTGCACGCCGAGCACATGGCCAGGCGTCCGCGTGTCGCCGACGATGATGCTGGACATCTGTTTCTCCTTTCGAGAACCTTTCCTGACCTCGGGTATGTGTCACGCGGAGCCGTGCGCACCGGCCATCAAGCCGGCCAGGTCCTCGGGGTGCAGGAACGAGGGCGGTGGCGGCGGGCCCCAGAGATAGAGCCCTTTATGCCCCTCCCAGATCTGGGGAGACCACAGCGCGTCTTCCACGATGGTGTCCATGTCGCTGTAGTACTCGGCGAAGCTGCCCGCCGGATCGCGCAGGTACCAGAAGAAGTTCGCGCCGATGCAGTGCCTGCCGAAGCCCCAGACGTGGCGGCCGGGATCGGCCTCCAGCATCCGCATCGCGCCGCGCCCGACCTCGTCGACGTCGTCCACCTGCCACGAGGTGTGATGCAGGAAGTTCACTGGCGCGTGCTGGATGAGCAGGTTGTGATGGTCGATGGAACAGCGCAGGAACACAGCGGCGTCCTTGACCTCGTCGCTCACTTTGAATCCGAGGCCTTCGACGAAGAATCGCCGGACGGCTGCGGGCTCGGGAGTGCCGATCACACAATGGCCGAGCTTGCGCGGGGTCACCGGTCCGACACGGTTAACTACGGCGGCGCGCTCCGTGCCACGCTCGAGGCGGCCAGGACCGTTGTAGGCAGTCGGTGGGACCTTCGGCTGGACGAGCCGGGGCAGGACGCGCACCTCGACTCGTGTCCCCGTGACGGGTTCCACGCAGTGCAGGGATGAGCCGAGCAGACGTGTCGCCACGCCCTGGGCTTGTAGTGATTGCCGGATTCGCTGGAGGTCATCGGGGTCGTCGGCGGCGACGACCATTTCGAGCAGGCGCCGGTATGGCGATTGTTCGATCCTGAGCTGTTCGCCGGCGTCGGCGGAAGCGAAGACGTGCGCGGTCTCCGATGTGCCGAGACCGAACTCGGCGTAGAAGGCCGAGGTACGGACAGGATCGGGGACGCCGATGGTCAATGATTGCAAAGCGTGCAGAGCCATGGCGGTTGCCCTCTCAGATCAGGGAACGTACGGTTCCGCCAATATCGAAGGCCGAGCCGTTGATACGCCGGGCCAATGGTGAGACGAGATAGGCGACCATGCTCGCCACATCGTCGGGGTCGGCGATGCCGAGCGTAAGCTGCCGGTCGGCGAGGTAGCGGGACAACGCGGTTTCCCGATCGGTGCCGTAATCCGCTGCCAACATGTCCACCAGCCCGCCCGGTCTGGACCAAAGGCCGGTCCAGACCGGCCCCGGCAGCACCGCGTTCGTCCGTACGGCGGGCGCGAACTCGAGGGCGAGCACCTTGGTGAGGTAAAGTACAGCGGCCTTCATGGCTCCGTAATCGGCCGGAACGACCTCAGGCTGTTTCGCCAGGTCCGAAGCGATGTTGACGACCGCTCCGGCCTTCATCCTGGGCAGCAGCGCCCGGCTGACCCGGACGTAACTCATGAAGTTGAGGTCGAACGTGGCCTGCCACCCCTCGTCGTCGATGTCGGCGAATGCACGGCTCACCGCGACTCCGACATTGTTGATCACGATGTCCGGCGGCCCGGAGAAAGCCTCCACCGTGGCGTCGATCGCACTGGCGACGCCCTCGGCCGCCGACATGTCGACCTCGATTAGCACCGGAGGAAGCCCGTCACTGGTCCACCGGTCCTCGTTCTCGAGCAGGTGTTCACGATCGATGTCCGCGACGGCCAGGCGCACGCCCTCGTCGTGGAGACGGTCGGCGATCGCGAGGCCGATGCCCTGTGCGCCGCCGGTGACGAATGCGGTCTTGCCGCGTAGTTGAAGGTCCATCCCACACCGGTCCCGATTCTTGTGAAGAGTTTTCCTATTGACCCGGACCCGATCGAGTCCGGCCGGGCGATGAAGGTCGGCACGCGGCCAGCCTCAGTCCTTACGGGGTGACCGGGGTCGAACGCGCGCGTCGTCCGGTTACCGCACCCAGGTCCCGCATTTGCCCCGAATTCTTCGGCTGCTCATGGCGACTCCAGTCCCCCGGCGGGCTCACGGGAGGGCTCCGATCCGACCTGGGGGGCGCTCACGACGGAGTTGGACAGACGCCCGATCGAATCTATCTCGACCTCCACCAGATCGCCGTGGCGCAACAGGACTGGCGGAATGCGTTTGAATCCGACCCCTGCGGGGGTTCCAGTCGCGATGATGTCGCCCGGTTCGAGTGTCATCGCCTGGCTGAGATAGGCGACGAGCTGGCCGACCGTGAACACCATCTGCGAGGTGGAGCCGTTCTGTACGAGCCTGCCGTTCACCCAGGTGCGAAGCCGTAGATCGGACAGGTCCGGGATCTCGTCGAGGGTGACCAAATACGGGCCGCAAGGGCCGAACGTGTCGACGGACTTGCCCAGGGTCCACTGGCTGGTGGCAAGCTGCAGGTCTCTGGCCGTGACGTCGTTGAAAACCGTGACGCCGGCAACGTAGTCGAGGGCACGCTCGGCGGTGATCGCCCTACCCCTGCGCCCGATCACTACGGCGAGTTCGGCCTCGTAGTCGACCCGCTCACTCTCGTCGTGCAGCACGATCTCGTCATTGGCGCCGATCAGGCTGTTGCGGAACTTCGCGAAGACCATCGGCTCGGTTGGCAGGGCCAGTCCTGCCTCCTCCGCGTGGTCGCGGTAGTTGAGTCCAATGCAGAGAATCTTGTCAGGGTCAGGCACGGGCGGCGCCAACTGCAACTCGCCCAGTGGGCGGGCGTGGCCCTGCTGGACGAGCCGGTCCGCCGCTGTTTTCACGGCGTCCCGGTCGTAGTCCTGGCCGAGGAAGGCGCGGACGGACAGCGGCTCGCCACTGGAGATCGCATAACCCGCGTGTGTGACTGCCGTACCGAGTTCCACGACATGCCCGCCCAGCGCAATGCCGCCTCGTGTCCGGCCGTTCTCGGTGTAGCTGATGATCCGCATAACAGGAATGCCTTCTTGCTTGAGTTAGTGGAAGGGCTACCACGACGTCGGTGCGTCACTTGTCGGTGGTGAACTGGACGGTGGTGCGGTCCGCGGCCATCACGCTGGTGTATTTCTCGACGACCGCGAGATGCGCGGGGTGATCGAGGTATGCCGACACGTCCGCCTCATTCGCGACGGCGGCCATGACGCCGAAGTCGCCGTTACCCTTGCGAAGTCCTAGATCCTCACCGAACCGGTAGGTCACCAGCGCAGGGATGAGGGTGGGGAGCTCGGCGAGCGCCTCGCGGAGACCGGCGACCTGGGCGGGGTCCGCATCGTCTGCCCATCGGAAAACAGCCAAGTGGATGATCATGAAGCACTGTTCTTTCTGCCGACTTACGCACGGCGGTCACTGCACCACCTTCCGTCACCAAGCCGACGAGGTGGTGCGTTAACGCTGTCGTAACACCATCGCAGCTCAAGGTTCGATCGGTCAACAAAGTTTCGAAAGTTTGCCATTGATTCGATGATCTGATAGTCATAGGGCGTGAGCAAGAGAACGGACACGCTGAACGGAATCACCTACGATCGACTACGAGCCGACATCCTCGCCGGCCGGTTACTCCCCAACGAGCGGCTCAAGTTCGCTGCGCTCTCAGAGCGCTATGGGGCCAGCGTTAGCGTCATGCGCGAGGCGCTGGCGAAGCTCAGCGCGGAAAAGCTCGTGGTGGAGGCGCCCCGGCAGGGCTTCCGGGTGATGCCCCTGTCCCCCGATGATCTTAAGGACCTCACCGCCGTGCGGTGCGACATCGAATGCTTGGCCTTCCGCTACTCCGTCGAGCGCGGTGATCTGGCCTGGGAGAGCCGAGTGGTCGCAGCGCATCACACGCTGGAGAACATCCCAATGACCGTGGATGGTGACCCCGAGCGCTTTAGCGAGGAGTGGGCAACAGCCCACTCACACTTCCATTTGACCCTCTTCGACGCCTGCGGCAGCCCCCGACTGCGCGAGCTCGCCATTTCCCTGCGTGATAGTGCGGAGCTCTACCGCCGCTGGTCACGCCCGCTCGGCAGGGATCACGGACGCGACATCGCCAGCGAACATCGCAAGTTGATGGAGGCGGTCCTCGCCCGCGACGCCGACGCCGTAGCTTCACGGCTGGAGGCTCATATCACTCGCACGACATACGTTCTGCTGGACGCGGTCACCGACACCGGCAGCTGAGCCGAGACGCGCCTTCAGGGGCCGCCTCTCACATTCAACGTTCTCACTTATCGCCGGGAGGGAAGTTTTGCGCGCACTTCAGATCGACAGGTTCGGCGGACCTGAGGTGGTCATGATCCGAGAGCTTCCCGCACCAGATCCGCATGCAGAGGAAGTCCTCGTCCGCGTCGTAGCCAGCAGCCTCAACCCCGTGGACGTCAAAACCCGCAACGGCACCGTTCGCGGAGGCACTCCACCCTTGCCGACGACTCTCGGCTGGGACCTCGCGGGCGTCGTCGTCAGTGCCGGGGACAGTGGCCTGAGTGTGGGCGAACGGGTGATCGCGATGTTGCCCCAGCTCGCCGCTGGGCACGGAGCGTGGGCCGACCTGGTCTCCGTACCAGCCCACGCTCTCGCGATCGCGCCTCTCAATGCAAGCCTGGTCGAGGCGGCCACGCTCCCCCTGCCGGGACTCACCGCCGCGCAGACCCTCGACTGGCTCGGCGTGACAAGCGGTCAGCGGCTGTTGGCCACCGGAGCCGCGGGAGCCGTCGGCGGAATCGCCGTGCAACTGGCGCGAACGCGGGGCGCGATCGTCGAGGCGTTGGTGTCTCGCCCGGCGCACGTGGAGGCCGTTGCCGAGCTAGGCGCCGTGAAGGTTGTGACGGACATCGCGGAACTCGACCGGCGACACTATGACGCGGTGTTCGACACCTGCGGGGCCCCAGTCAGCGAAACGGTCATCGACGGCGGCCGGTACGCCACGATCGCCAGCGAGTACGGCGACCCCCCAGACCTGAGCCACCGTGGTGTCACTACGACGCTGAACCAGGTTACGGTGGACGGGGCTGGCCTGGCGGAACTGGTTAAGCTGGTCAACGCAGGCGATCTGCGGCTACGCCTCGATTCGAGCTTCCCGATCACCGAGATAGGCAAGGCGTTCAAACACCTCGAGAGCCGCAGGCTCACCGGAAAGGTCGCCCTGGTGTTCTAGTGAGCGGCCTAGGGCCTGCTTCGTAGGCAGGTCAGCCAGTTGTTGATGATGGCCATGTTGAGCGTGGCTTCCTAGCGGACGACGCGTTCGCCGTACCAGATAGGTCACGGCACGGCGGCGGGCGGGCAGCCGGGTCATCTTGCCGTGACCCGGCCCCCCAGAACCGGGCGTGCTATGCGGAGATCGACGGTACTCCCTACAGCGATCGAGATCTCGCCGCACTGCCCGACCTCATCCGCGGCCACGAGAGGGGCAAGCTCGTATCGGTGAAGGCCAACCACGGCCGACTCGCGCGGCGCCGCGCACCACGATACGCGGGAACCGGCGAGCGAAGCCGCGTGGACGGCCGAGCTGTCCCATGCCCTCGTTTTCCCCGTCACTGCGAGCGCGAGCAAATGATCCGAGTGAGGAGCACGATATGGACAAAGTGACTACTCCTGCTGCCGCTCTGGCCGGCATCACCGAGGGCGCAAGCATCGCCATCGGTGGGTTTGGTCTCTGCGGTATTCCCTCGACCCTCATCGCGGAGTTGCACCGGACAGGTACCGGTGATCTTCACGTGGTGTCCAACAACTGCGGTGTCGACGACTGGGGTCTTGGGCTACTCCTCGCCGACCACCGGATCGGCCGCGTCATCTGCTCCTACGTCGGGGAGAACAAGGAGTTCGCCAGGCAGTACCTCGCCGGCGAACTCGAGGTCGAGCTCTGCCCCCAGGGCTCGCTCGCCGAGCGGTTGCGCGCGGGCGGGTGCGGCATCCCCGCTTTCTACACCCCCGCCGGCGCGGGCAGCCAGGTCGCCCACGGTGGTCTGCCTTGGCGTTACGCACACGACGGCTCGGTAGCGGTCGCTTCACCGGCCAAGGAGGTGCGGGAGTTCAACGATGCCTCTTATGTTCTGGAGGAGGCCATCGTCACCGACTCCGCCCTCGTGGCCGCGGCAAAGGGCGACCGGCATGGCAATCTCGTCTTTGAGAAGTCGGCGCAGAATTTCAACCCGCTCTGCGCCATGGCCGGCCGGATCACGATTGCCGAGGTCGAGGAGCTTGTGGAGCCAGGAGAGCTCAACCCGGCCGAGGTCCACCTGCCGGGGGTGTTCGTCCAGTACGTGGTGCACGCACCCCGGATCGAGAAGCGAATCGAGAAGACGACCGTGACCGAAGTGACCCGATGAGCCTGACCCGCGTCCAGATGGCCGCACGCGCCGCCGCAGAGCTTCGTGACGGCGAGTATGTCAACCTCGGCATCGGCCTGCCGACTCTGGTTCCGAACCACCTTCCTGACGGTGTCCACGTCGTGCTCCACAGCGAGAACGGCATCCTCGGAACTGGCCCGTATCCCACCCCGGACTCGGTCGACCCCGACCTGATCAACGCGGGAAAGGAGACGGTGACCGTACGCCCTGGTGCGTCGTTCTTCGACTCAGCCTTGTCCTTCGGAATCATTCGCGGAGGACACCTGGACGTCGCCGTCCTCGGAGGAATGCAGGTCTCCGAGAAGGGGGACCTCTCCAACTGGGCCGTTCCCGGCAAGCTGATCAAAGGTATGGGCGGTGCGATGGATCTCGTGCACGGCGCCCGACGCGTCGTCGTCCTGATGGAGCATCGTGCGAAGGACGGGACACCGAAGATCGTTCGTGCGAACACCCTTCCCATAACCGGGCTCGGCGTCGTCGACAGGATTATCACCGACCTCGCGGTGATCGATGTCACCTCGGACGGACTGGTTCTCCGGGAGACCGCACCCGACGTCATGGAAGACGAGGTACGCGCCGCGACGGACGCACCGCTGGTGTCCGGTATCGCGGTGTAACCGGCCCGCTGGTCTGACCACAGGCCAGCGGGTGTGTGGCTCGAAAATCCGATTCGGGGTACTGACCTGCTGGTTGGGTCCCAGTAGTCCTGGCGGAAAATCCAACGGATATGCCGCTGACCTGCAGGGGCTCGGCGGGCACGAGGACCGGCATCGAGCGTGGCGTCCGGATAGCCCTCGTTCAGTAAGACGTTCAGCGGACGACCTATCTGAGACGACGTTCCCGCAGTTCACCACGCCCGAGCTACCGTCTGGCGTCCGTCCGTTGGGGGTTCCGCTAACGGACACCGCTCAGGACGCGGGGCCTCATATCCGGCGGATTTTCCGCCAGTACTACCGGGACCCCTGGTTGGTTGGCGGGATAACAGGGGTGTCGGGCAGGCTGGCTGGCCGAGGTGGGGCCCGCTCGCCGGGTAGCCCCGGTGCATTGCTGCACCGGGGCTACCCCGGGGTCGAACCCAGGAGGAGCCATTGGCGGTACCGGCCAGCAACTTCGGTCTGACCTGCAGCGGCGCGACTTCGGGCCGTTCCACTTCCAAAAGGAAGTGTAACGGCCAAGCCAGTGCATCTCAGTCAGCGGCGAGAAACGGCCACGACCGGACATTCTTCGTTCCGGAAGTCGTTCCGGAACGAAGAATGTCCCGGAGCGACGTACGGCCACAGCTTCCGGAACGCCTTGTTCCTACCGGGTAGAGCTAATGGCTGTTCTCAGGCACCAGCAGACCCCTACCCAGCGAGTGGAGGGCCTTGTGCGGGTCCAGCCCAAGTAAGCCCAAAACCCACATTGAGATGATCTTGGAATCGGCCCGAGGCCGCGTTTCTTGCTTCTTGTGTTCGTTCGGTGTCGGTGAGTTATCCGATTCGTCGGCGCTGTCGGTAGTTGCCCCGCTACGTTTTGTTCGCTGGCGAGTGCGGTGGTTGTCCCGGCGTGCCCGGGGTGTGGTGCTGCACGAGGCGGTGGGATGACTTCGCTTGAGCGGACCGCATATCCGCAGTTCCCGAAGCTGATGATGGCTCGGGAGCGGGACAGAGCCCTGGAAGGGCTGTTAGGCGGTCTTGAAAGTGCTGTGTGGTGGCCGTTGTTCGTGCTGGTGGGTGGCCAGAGTGGGTGCTGGTAGGTGGCCAGGAAAAGTACCGGTTTCCCTTTGCCCGGCTGGCCGTGGCGAAGGCCTCGCCGGGATGGTTGGCAAGGAGTGCGTTCGAGCGCTGGAAGATCGCGCTGCGCCTGGATGTTGCAGGCTGTTATGCAGATCAGCGAGGCAGCCAGAGTCAGCGGCGTGAGTGCGCGGTCGTTGCGGCATTACGAGGACGAGGGCCTGATCGTTCCCGGTCGGTGCAGCAACGGGTTCCGTGATTACTGCCAGTCCACCATCGACAAGGTGCTGGTCATCCGTGAGCTGGTGGAGTCCGGGCTGCCCGTGCGGCTGATCAAGGCGGGCCTGCGTCTCACTGACCAGCCGGAGGCGATGTGCGCGGAGTTCCTGGCCGAGGTGCAAGAGCACCGCGACCGGCTCGCCGCCCGCATCGCCGTCCTCACCGCCCAGCAGGAAGCTCTGGAGGCCTACCTCCGCCAAGCCCGCCGACCCGTTGCTTGACCTTCACGCAAGCGGGAACCTTTTACCTTCCGATGCATGAGCAACGAACAGACGATGCACGGCCTGGTCCAGCACACCCACCAGGGCCCCACCGACCTCCACTTCTCCACCGACCTGCCCCGACTCGTTCCCGAATCCGGCGAATACCTGATCCGCGTCACCGCCGCGGGGATCAACTTCGCCGACGTCATGCAGTCCCACGGGACCTACGAAGGCGGCCCTGAGGCGCCGTATGTGGCAGGTTTCGAAGCGGCCGGAGAGATCGTCGGCACCGGACCGGATATCGAAGACCCGTTTCCTGTAGGCGCCCATGTGGTCGGCGTCGGCTACGGCTCCTTCGCCCAGTACATGGTCATGCCCGCCGCCGGTGTCCTGCCCGTTCCTTCCGGCTGGAGCGACGCAGAGTCCCTCGGACTTGTCCTCAACTGGGCGACCGCGCTGGCCGCGCTGAAGCCACTGGGGGAGATCGAGGCCGGGGATACGGTGCTGGTCTACGCGGCAGCCGGAGGAGTAGGGCAGGCCGCCGTCCGCCTCGCCCGCCACTACGGTGCGCGCGTGATCGCCGCGGCGTCACCGGCCAAGCACCCCGTCGTCAAGGCGCTCGGCGCCGACGAGGTCCTGGACAGTGCGCGCCCCGATCTGGCCGAGGAGATCATGCGCCTGACCGGCGGGGTGGACCTGGTCCTGGAATCGGTGGGCCAGGCCACGTTCGGGGTCAGTCTGGCGGTCGCCAAGCCGTTCACCGGGCGGGTCATCGTGTTCGGTGCCGCTTCCGGCCATGCCGAACTCTCCACCCGCGACCTCGTCTTCACCCACTACGCCCAAGTCAAGGGCCTGCATATCGGAAACTTGGCAGCCGCCGCCCCGGCCGTCTTCCAGGATCTGCTCGCCGAGTTGGAGACGCTCATAGCCGAAGGCGTGTATCCGCCCGGTACCCCCCAGGTCCACGCGCTGGCCGAGGGCCCGGAAGTGCTGCGGCAACTCGAAGCCGGGCAGACCAGCGGCAAGCACGCCCTCGATCCCTGGCGCGAGGGCATCCTGCGGTAAGCGGCTTCCCGGTCCTTGTCCGGGCTTTGCCCGCCACTGCCTTATGTGATGGCTTCCGTCATCGGTCGTCCTCTGCTGAAATCAGCGGGGCGACGCCGCCGCCGTTCTTGGCTTCGCGGAGCCGGAACGATTCGCCTTCGGTGATGATCAAGTACGCATGGTGCATCAAACGGTCGACTGCGGCGGTGGCCATGCTCTTGGGCATGAGGGTGTCGAATTTGTCGGACTTTGAGGCCCTGGTCGATGGCGTGCCGGGACAAGGCCCCGGTGAGATGGCTCTTGCCCGTCCCGGACGGGCCGAAGAACACCAGGGCCTCCTTGCGGCGGGCCCAGTCCAGGGTGATCAGCGCCTGCTGGACCTCGACGTCGATGGAGGACAGCTCGGCTTTCCAGGAGGCGAAGGACTTGGCGTTGGCCTCGAATTTGGCGGCCCGCACCCTGGAGACGCGCAGGGCCTCGTCACGGCCCATCAGCTCCTCGCCCAGGAAACGGCGCAGGAACTCCTCCAGGCTCCAGCCCTCTGCCTTGGCGGTGGCGACCAGCTCTGCCGCGACCGGTCCGACGTACTTCATCTTCAGCCGGGTGATCGATTCGACCACGTCATCGGCCAGCTGCGCCAGCTGCCGCCCCGCCGCCCTGCCGGCGCCCGGTTCCGGGCGGGGACGCGGGGTGAGCAGGTCGGCCGCGGTCGCCGTGGTGGTCTTGGGCCTGGTCGCTGTCTGAGTTGCCATGAGCAGGACGTCCTTGCGGGAAAGCCCGGAATGACAGAGGTGATGACGGCCGGATCAGCGCCAATTGCTGATCGCAGCGCAGCGTGCAACGGGCAGGCAAGATTTCCGGGATCTGGCCGTACTACTTGCTGGTGGAGACGATTCCGGGGAGCGCGGCCCAGCCGCCGGCGCCGGGCTGGGCGGAGTACTCCTCATCCACCCACATGCCCTGATCGGCTTGCCGGGTGCGGACGACGTGGTCACAGAGGGCGGGCAGATCGCCTTCGGCGAACCGGCCCCAGATCGCGGCCATGCCAAGTGCTTCCTCGACGACATCTCTGCCGACCGCGTCGGCGAGCTCGACCGCCCGCGCCATCTTCGCCTGGATCCGGGTGGCCCCGGACGCGGCGGCTTCGACCAGCCACTGCTTGGCGCCCTCGCCGAGTCCGCAGAACGCCTCCTCGGCGTCGTTCACCCAATGCCATCATTCTCGATCATTCTTCATCCAATGATGGCCACGGCATGCTTTCGATTGGAAGGATCGATTGTGGCGACAGCCGTTCGATTCCATTCAAAGACCCATTCGAAAGGATGTGATTGCTGGGCGAATCTTGCCCGAATGGTTTTGTTGTAGCAAGATCGACAAACGGGCCCGTTGCGCCCGGTCTTCGCTGGTCCGAACGCGCCGCAGACAGCGCATGTCTGCTGCAGCGGGGGCCGGCAGCTCTCGCAGAGCGCTTTCCCTCCGGGAAGCCGGACCGTCGGTGCCCTCGATCGTCCGCAGCCTGAGCACGCAGGTGACACCGTTGGATCAGCCGAACACAGCGCCCACAGCTGCGTGAAGCCTGCCGTGTCTCGGCAGTCGGCCATCATGTTGACCAGGCTGGCCCCGGGGAAGGCCGCGGTGACCAGCCATTGCAGAGAGGGCCGGATGAGGTCGGCGCTGATTGCGACCCGCAGCGTCCGGTAGAACGCGTCATGCTTCCACCGCGGCCCGTGGCCGTGGTCAATCAGCCATCCGACCGCGGTCTTCCGCCACGCCCGACCGTCAACGTCGGATCCGCGACGGGTGCTACCTCGATTTCGGCCCGAAACCGCTCTTCATCCCACCGAAAACTGGCCGACCTCATCAAGCAGCTCACCACTGCCCCGAATCCGAGCCGCGTCGTCCCCAATGACACTCAAGCCACCTGTCCTGCCACGGGGCGTCCAAGCGGGGGACGACCGGCCAGCCGCGCCGGCGCCCAAGCCGCCCACGGCTCATCCACCGCAGCACCTCACGCCACCACTCCCGGCCCGAGACACGCGCCACCTGTGCGGCCCGCCCGGCCAGGAGCACGGCCGCGTTGCGGGCGTCTTCGGTGTCGGTCATGCCCGCCAGTATGCGCGCACAAGAACGGCCGACGGGCTAAAAGGTTCAACAAGCGCCCGTCCACGCCGGGGTCACGGCGCGCGGCTGGCACTGCAGCTCCGCGAAGATCTTCGCAGCCTGTGCGGTGGCGGCCATCTCCCGGGCGCGGGACTCGGTGCCGATGGTGTCGCGCCGTTGATTCCGGCGGTTCAGCTGACTGGTCGCCACGGTGATGCCGGTGCCCGTCAGGGTGGTGAAGATGGGACTTAACGTCTGGACGATCGAAGACATGGCCCGGACGGTATAGGACCGCAGCCGGAGGCGCCAGCGGTTCGTCCGGACCGGACCGCGCGGCGGTCAGCACGGGAGCGCAATCACCTGGAGGACGTGATCAGCTCCTCTGACGCCGTTGACGGGCGCTGTGGTCCGACAGCCGCCGGCCGACGGCGGGCGGCAGATCGCCTACGGTCGCGGCGAGTTCGTCGCCGGCCACGAGAGTCCTGCGGGCAGTCGCACCGCGTCCGGTCCGTTGGACCGCCGACCGGACGACCCAACAGCTCATCCCGCACAGCCCGGCTACGGCTGCTGGACCGGACCCTCGGTAATCGACCAGTCGGACCACGATGAACGGTCAAGCCGGCGAGAACCGGTATCGGGATGACGGCCAGGTCGACACGGCCCGCAGCTACGTGTTGAGCTCGGCGCGAATCCCGCAAGCGGCGGCGTACCACGGCACGGGCCGCGTCACAGCACCGGCCGGCACGGCCACGCGCCGAGTGACGGGTGACGCGGTGACCGATCCATCTGTTAGTGCCCGAACGGTGCCTGACAACGCTCTGTCGGCGGCGCGGTCGGTATCGCGGACGGCTTGCAGACGTTTTCCGCCTGCAGGTATGCGGCTCGCCGAAGGCGAGTCGCTGACGCCGTCCTGTTCGCCGCACTCCTCGATGGTGAGCTGGTCCATGTCCAGCACGGCGTCGGGCGCATTCCCGAGGGTGGTCACTTTCGGAGATCGGCGAGGCGGCGACGCGGCGGATCCGCGCCGCCCTCGCCCGGCTGGACGGTCAGGACGGGGTGTAGTCGGCGTGGGGGATGGCGCGTTCCCACAGCATCTCGAACATGCCGACGATGGGGAGGATCTTGCGGGGGTCGGCGACGTACTCCATTCGGCCGGTGTCGGTGCCGTCGCCGGCGGTGAAGTTGTAGGCGATGAGGCGTTGGTCGTACATGAAGAAGTCGGCGACGGGGTGCGGCAGGTCGTAGGCGAGGTGGCGGGGCAGCCAGCGCAGTTCCTCGCCGGCTTTGAGGTTGCCGTAGCTGATGGCGTGTTCCCAGCGGATGTAGTCGCTGACCGGCTCGGACACGATTCGCAGGCGACGGAACCGGACGCCGCGGGCCACCGCAGCGCCGACCAGGTCGATCCAGCCGTCCCACGTGTAGGCGGTGTCGCCGTCGGTCTGCCATTTCACGAACGCTGGGTCGGTGGCGTCGTAGGTGTCACGGGCCTCCAGGTGCACGACGGACCGTTCGGTTGCGGCCAGCAGATCTTCGAAGGCCGGTTCACCCGGTCCGGTCTGACCTGGTTCGTAAGTGCCGGTGGAAGTCTCCAGCAGGCTTGGCTTCAGGTTCGCCGGGGTCCAGATCGCGACCTCGTCATCGGCGATCGAGGTCTGCCGGGACAGCTCGGTGAGGGTGCCGGGGTCGGTGACCCGCCGGCCTGCGGGCCCTCAGCCCGGGTGGAAAAACCCGGTGCGATCACCTTGAACAGCGCGGTGACGATCTTCGTCGCCAGCTTGGCGGAGCGCTCTCTCGAGCTTCCCATCGTTCCTCCGCATGACCCGGCGGACTCACCGGTTTGACGCACGCCAGGGCATATCAGCGCGGCGTATCAGTGCGCCGCCGGCCACGGCGATGCGATTCTCCCCGACTTGCACAAGGGCTTCGCCGGGGCACTGTCACGCCGAGGTTTTTCGACGGACCGGAACCATCCATGTCCTCACCGAAATCGTGAGTTACCGCTCCAAAACTGTCCTGCGAGCCGAGGCGTCCGGAACGTAACAGCGCTCCAGGCTCACTGACTGTTGAGGTCGGCTAGAAGAGTGGTCAGACGGTCTTCTTCGCTGGCGCGTTCTCGACGGTGACGCATGGCCGTGGCGGCGAGGTCGGGGTCCCATGGCGTTTCGGGTACGTCTTCGGGGGCGAAGCGCTCGCCTTCGGCTGGTGTGTTGAGGTAGTCGGTGGCGGTGATACGCCAGGGGGATCCGGCGGGTCCGGCGTGCCGAAGTGTGGTGATGGCGCCCCGGAGGCCGCCGGGCTCGAAGTCGGAGGACACTGCGATGCGCCATCCGGCCGCTGCGGCTTCGGTGATGATTCGGGTGGCGGCGACGCTTGGTGTGCCGGCTCGGCAGAGTGTTGCTGCCTGGATGCGATGGGAGGCGATCGTGGTGAGAATGCTGATGCCCTCGACCACCCACAGGGTGTTTCGTGGCGGTGCTGCCTTGGCGATGAGTGGTTCGGTGTGGTTGCTGGCGATGATGCCGAGGGTCAGGACAGCGGGTTCGCCGGCGTCTTGGTAGGCGGCGGCCACGGCTGCGGCGGGGTGGTCGGGGTTGAGCGGGAGTCGCCATCCGGCGACTTGGCTGGAGACCGGATCGACCCAGACGCCGACGGCCGCCCAGGCGTCTCGGACGGCGGTGGTGTTCGCGGGTGGTGCGTGTTCGGCGATGGCGGCGGCGAGTCGAGCGCCGAGGCGGCCGAGATTGGTGCCGGGGTCCAGGCCGTGGGTTTTGCGGATGGTCTGCGCAGCGAGGACGGACAGTGGAACGCCGTTGGCGGGTAGAGCGGTGGCCAGGCAGCAGAGTTCGTCGACGAGTGCGGTGCGTGCTGCGATCGTCGGGGCCGTCGCGGCGATCAGGCGTGGCGCGGCTGTGTTGGCCCAGGCCTTGGCGGTCGGCGGGACCGCATCGATGAGCCGGGTGATCGATTGTGTGGTGAGGCGGTCAGCTTGTGTAAGCCAGGTTCGTAGCGCTGCTTGAGCGTCGGGGCGGGGTTCGACGTAGATGAGGCGGCCGAGCCTCGTTCGGGCGTTTGAGAAGTCGAGTTCGTAGAGCAGGCGGAATAGTCCGGACTCTGCTGCCGCGTTGGCGATAGTGCGGGCATGTCGGCCGCGGCGTGGATTTCCGGTTCCGATGAGCCATCGTAGGTCACGCTCGCAGAGCCCGAAGGTGCTGGTGACGGTGACCGGCGGGGGTGCGGGACGTCGCACCCAGGCGTGGTCGTAGCGGAGCCGGCCTCGCTGGTCGATGCGGTCGCGGGTTCCCCCGGTCGGATCGGGCCGTTGGTCGATGGCTGCGTAGGCCGCCAACAGGGGGTTCAGGCCGTCGACGGAGATGGCGTGTGCTTCAGTCCGCATGGTCTTGCGATCGTCGGTGGGCGGCCTGTGCCTCGGCAGCGCGGTTGTAGACAGTGAGCAATGACGACCATCCGGGTCCGCGTCCGTCGGTCAGGACATCGGCGAGCGGGATGAGTGTTTCCTGGCGGCCGCCGTCGATGTCGCCGGCGAACATGTAGGTCGGTTCGTTGAGCAGGTCGGTGGTGGACTGATAGCGCAGGAGGAGGACTTCGGAGCAGCGGGCGAAGGCTTCGTGCTGGATGTCGTCTTGGACGGTGGCCAGGACGGTGATGCCGGTTTCCTCGGCCGCGCGGCGTAGCGCGTCGAGGACACGTTCGCGGTGGGCTTCACCGAGGCCGTCCCCGAGTTCGTCGAGGATCAGCAGCCGGCCGATGGGATCGTCGTTGGCCAGCAGGGCGGCGAGGACCAGTTGGATCGTGGCCAGTTTGTACTGGGCGGTGTTGGCCTGTTCGTGGTAGGGGACGTGTTCGGGTTGGCCGTTGTCCGGTGGCCGGCGTGCCCAGCGGGGTGTGGCCTGCAGGATCCAGCCGCAGTTGGTGGGCTGGTTGTCCTCGGGCACGTCCAGGCTGGGTGGGGTGATCTCGAAGCCGAGTTCGCCACCGCAACCGCCGTCGCGGTATCGGATTTCGTTGAACCGCTGGGAGACCCGGGTGAACAGTCCGCGAACCTGGTGTTCGAGGCTGCGTTGCAGGTTGCGGAGGTGAGCGTCGGTGGCGTGTACCTCGTCGTATGCGGCGTCGTATTCGCGTTGCAGACGCGTGTGCTCGCTTTGGGCGCGTTCGAGTGCCGAGCGCAGTGCTTGTGCCTGGCGTTCGACGGCGCCGCGAAGGGCCGCGATCGCGGCGTCGAGTGCTCCGACTTCACGTTCTTCACTGTCGCGGGCGCGTCGGAGATCGACGTTGGCGGCTTGTTCGTGATAGCGCTTCAGCGCCGTGCGGGTGTGGGTATCGAGACTGGCGTCAGCGCCGTCGACGCGCGCGCGGGTGTGCTCGTTTCGACCGGCAGTGACGGTGACGGTGACGCCGAGGTATGCCTCCAGCCGGGTCATGATGTCGCGGTGGCTGCTCATGCCGCCGATCGCCGCGAGCACCTCGTTTGTGCGGTTCTGAATCGCGGTGGTCACGTCGGCGGGCAGTTCGAGCGGATGTTTGCTGGTGAGCGTGTTGGCCAGCAGCGTGTCTGTCGGTGGGGCGCAGGCGTCGAGGTGCCCGGCCCAGGCTGCCAGCAGGAACCTTTCGGCCGAGCTGAGGATGTCTGCACGCTCTTTCTTCCGCTGGCAAAGCTGGCTTTCGCAGGTGGCGAGGTGATCGGCGACCTCGGCCTGGCGTTCGCGCAGTCCACGTTGCTCGGCGCGGGCTTCGCGGTGGGCCGCGTCGGCACGTTCGACCTCTTCCTCCAACGGAGCCAGCCTGTCGGTGACCGTTGCGATCTGGCTTCGAAGCTCATCTCGGCGCTGGTCGAGGTCGGCCCGTCGTTGCTCGGCGTGGGCGGTGGCGAGTTCGTCTTCGATTCTCAATGAGGTTTGTCAAGTGATGATCGAGCTATGCGGCCTGGGCGGCCGGAGGACTCTGCTCGTAGCAGCGGCGATCTCGGATGAGTGCCCACAGGACGTTGACGCGCCGTCTGGCGAGGGCCAGGACGGCTTGGGTGTGGAGCTTGCCTTCGGTGCGCTTGCGGTCGTAGAAGGTCCGGGATTCGGCGTTGAAGCGGATGCTCACCAGCGCGGATGTGTAGAACACCCGATTGAGGGCGCGGTTGTAGCGGCGGGGTCGGTGAAGGTTGCCGTGGATACGGCCCGAATCGCGGGGCACCGGGGCCAGGCCGGCGTAGGCGGCCAGGTGGTCGGCGGAGGCGTAGGCGGTCAGGTCGCCTCCGGTGGCGGCGAGGAACTCGGCGCCGAGCAACACGCCGATGCCAGGCATGCTGATGATCACCTCGGCCAGTTCGTGGCGGCGAAACCGGTCCTCGATCAGCAGGTCGATGTGCTTGATCTGCTCATTGAGGGCCATCACCCCCTTCGCCAGGTCGGCCACCAGCATGGCGGCCAACTGCTCGCCCGGCAGGGTGGTGGTCTGGGATCTGGCGGCCTGCACCGCACGGGCGGCCAGGTCGGCGGTACCCCGCCGGGCGCCATGGTCGCTCAGCCAGCGCTCCAGCTCCGCGGCACCAGCCGCGCGGATCGCCGCAGGGGTCTGGAAGCCGGTGAGCAGGACCAGCGGGCCCTTGTTCGTCACGTCCAGGGCGCGCTCCAGCGCCGGGCAGAGGGCCAACAGCTGCTCGCGCAGCCGGTTGACCATCCGGGTGCGGTCGGCGACCAGGTCGGCGCGGCGGGCGGTCAGCATCCGCATCTCGACGATGAGTTCGTCATCGACCCGCAGCGGGGCCAGGCCGCGGCGCATGCGGGCCTGGTCGGCGATGATCGCAGCGTCGCGGGCATCGGTCTTGCCTGCCCCGCGGTAGCCGCCGGCGGCAGCGTTGACCATGGTGGAAGAGATGTAGAGGACCTGCTGCCCGTGAGCGATCAGCAGCGCCAGGACCAGGGCCGCGCCGCCGGTGGTCATATCCACGGCCCAAGTCACCTCATCGGCCAGGCCGAGCACTTGCGTGATCAGCTCGCCCAGCGTGGTCTCGTCGTTGGCCACGCGCCGCGACAGCAGCCGCTGCCCGTCTGCGTCGATGACCACCACGTGGTGGTGTCCCTTGCCGATATCGATCCCGGCCCATGCCCGCCTCAACATCGCCTCCCAGCGCGTTTGTCCTGGTCTTCCCGCAGACGACCTCGCCGGCTCATCCCTACACAGCGACGTGTTCGCAGTTCTCAATCAGCGGCCGAGTCGTCGCGGGGTGCCGGGCGGCCAATCGAGGGAAGCCACAGACGGCAGATGCCTGACAGCCACACCCGGCACCCCTGGGTGCTCGAACCCTACGACTGGCCCGAGCGGCCCGAGAAAGAAGGTAGGGAATGCCTGATGTTTTTGTCGCGCGCGGGCGGCCTGGCCGTCGGCTTGCTGCCTGGCTGCGACCGCAGCGTCCCACTCAGCTGACGCGGCGGCTTCCCGCGCGCTGTGGCCGACGGTGGGCTGGTCGAACCCGCCGATGACGGTGACCCGGCCACGGATCGTGGCAGCGTCGTCGGTGAGCTGGCCTTCTGCCGCGATCCAGTCGAGTAGGCCCGCGGCGCCGCCGGGCCGGCGAGCACACCGGCCGGGATTGGCCCTGACCCTGATACCAGCAGGGTGCCAGGCAGGCCGGACACCGCTGCGATCGCGTCCGATTCATGGTCTGGGTCAACACAGATAGCGCCCGCGAAGGGTTCCAGCAAGGGTTCGAACAACGCGCGGGCGTGGTCAGCCAGCTCGACGCCGTCATGAAGAAGCTCCCAGGCGATTCCGGCGTCTGTGAGCCGTTCGCCCGCAAGGCCGGCGGTGCCATGCCGGACGGCGTCAAGGTGTTCGGCTGCGGCGCGTTCCCGCTCCGCGGCGATCCGCGCGTTCATAGCGGCCTGCTCGAGGTCGGTGCGCGCTTGATCGAGTTCGGCGGCGACGAGTGCGGCTGGTCGTCCGGACCAGAGTGTGGCTGCCCGCGCCGCGGTGGCCCGGTCTCTTTCGATGACCTCAAGATCGATATGGAGCTGGTGGGATTTGTCGGCGACCGGCTTCCGCGCCGCTCGCGCGGCCTCCAGCTCGCCTGCTGTGCGGGCCGCGGTGCGAGCGATGACCGTGTCGTCCAAGGCGGCGAGACGGTCGGTGATCTCCGCGACGCGGTTGGCGGCGAGCTTGACCGCGTCGTCGGCGGCCGTGCGTGCGTCCCGGAGCTCGGCGATGCTGCCCAGGATCTGCCGGACGGTGTCGGCGACGTACCGGTCGCGGGCGTGTCCGGCCTTGTCGAGCAACTTGAGTCGAGCGTCGATGGCTTCGACCTCGCGGGTGAAGGTTGCAACGGAGTCGGCGGCCTTGCCAACCTCCAGTTCCTTGGCCTTGAGCAGGCGGGAGAGACGAAAGAAGTCGACGCGCTGGGTGGTTTCGTTGTCCAGGAGCTGACGCATCCCGGCGAGGTCGACTAGGGCGTGTTTCCTGGATCTTGAGCGGCTCGTCCTGTATGTCCTGATGTGTGCTTGATCGACATGACCTTTCCGATGAGGAATGGGAGTGGCTGGAGCCACTGCTGCCATCCAACCCGGGCCGTGGCGGCCGGTGGGCCGACCACCGTCGCACGATCAACGGGGTGTTCTGGCGGACCCGGACCGGCTGCCCCTGGCGGGACCTGCCCACCCAGTACGGCAAGTGGCAGACCGTCTACAAGCGGCATCGCCGCTGGTCACGCGACGGAACGTGGGCGAGGGCGCTGGATCGGCTGCGCGCCGGGTGCGACGAGGCCGAAGGCAAGGACTGGACGGTGTCGGCCGATTCCACCATCGCCCGCGCCCACCAGCACGCCGCCGGAGCACCGCACACTCCGGCCAAGGACGACCCGGCCCGCGACCACCGCGCGGGGGGCGGCATCGAATCACAAGAATCCCGGCAAGAACCGTGAGGGGCTGGGGCGCTCGAGAGGCGGCCTGACCACCAAAATTCACCTGGTCGCCGACCGGCGCTGCCGTCCGATCACCAAGCTGACCACCCCGGGCCAGTACGGCGACTCCCCGCGGTTCATCCCGCTGATGGATGCGATCCGCATCCCGCGCCGAGGCTTGGGCCGGCCACGCAAGCGGCCTGCACGTGCCATGGCCGACAAGGCGTACTCCTCCAAGGCCAACCGCGCCTACCTGCGCGAACACAAGATCCAGGCAGTCATCCCGATCAAGGAGGACCAGAAGGCCAACCGGCTCAAGCGCGGCTCGTCCGGCGGTCGTCCGCCCAACTTCGACGCCGAACGTTACAAGGAGCGCAACACCGTCGAGCGCTGCGTCAACAAGCTGCGGCAGTTCCGCGCCGTGGCCACGCGCTTCGACAAGCGGGAGGTCATCTACCAGGGCACGATCGACGTCGCGTCCATCAAGATCTGGCTCCGCGATCCCGTCCAATGATCCACGAAACACGGCCTAGCTGGCCTGCGATCTGTTCGGGCGTCAGTTGTGAGACGTCCGAGCCCAGCAGTGTGGTCCGCTGCTCGCTGCGTCCACCGCGGGTCGAGACATAGGACAAGCAGCTGACCCCCGGCCCGAACAGTTCGCGCACGTAACGTTGCGGCCCCCACTTGGGTCCCCGCAGCGTGGACCACACCCGCTTGGCGTCGGCGAGCCGCTCGGCCTGGGTGTCGCCGCAGGCCAGCCGTACGCCGGGAGCGACCGCGACCTCGAATGCGGGATCGTCGTGCCGCCGGATCCGCACCCACACCGTTACCGGTTCACCGGTATCGGCGCCGTTGCCGGAGGGTTCGGGGCGCGTGCCGGCGAACACTGCGGCGATGAATCCGACGTCTGCGCGGACGTGAGCTCCGGCTGGTGTGTTGGGTGGGTTGAACAACAGTTCGGCGGCGTGTCCGGAGAATTGGGGCGAGTCCTGCCGCCAGCCGGGGTCGCCGTGGATCAGGCTGAGCGCAGCCTCGAATGTCGTTTTCGACGATTCGTTGGAGTCGATCGGGCCTTGACCGGTGACGGCGATGAACCCGCCTGCGGTCAGGAACACCGGGTCCGAGGTCAGGCGTCCGATGTCGATGGTTTGCAGGCAGGTGATCCGGCGACGGCCCACGACCCCCCGAACCGCAGGAAGCCGCCGGGTCATGACGACGTCTCCGGCTGCTGCCGCCGGTGTTGCAAGGCAACGGCCACCGGGTCTTCGGGGGCGGCGAGCATGAACAGGTCCTCCTCGATGCGATGCCGCTGCGCGGGGGTGAGGCGGTCGAAGACCGGTCCCGGTTTGATCCCGGCAGCGCGACCGTTGATCAACACGTGCGCATCGTGCAAGCGGTTGACGGTCTCGCGTACGACGGTCTTGCCCAGTCGACGGTTGTGATGCAGTTCGGACAGTTTCACTGGCGTTGCCGCCGACCACCGCAGCGGCCGGCGCCCCTTGACGGTCGGCATCGCCACCGACCGCAACAACACCAACGCGACCACGGCGCGACCTGCCGGGTCCAGCACGCCGAGGCCCTCGGCCGCGAGCCGCTCGGCGATGTCATCGGCGTAGCCGCTGCTGTACCCCACGACGGCACCGCCGCCGTCGTGGTGTTCGACCACGGCCCCGCCTACAGCGTCGAGTTGTGCGTCCACCACCAAGCGCAGGTCTGGGTGGGTCAGCACGGGCAGGACCGCCGCCGGAACCAGGCCTGGGCTCTGGTCGAGTACCGCCACCGCATACGTCACGGCGGCGAGTTCGGCCTGGGAGAGATAGCTCAGGCTCATCGCGGCCACCCCCGCTGCTCGGCGGCCCGATCGACCACGGCCATGAGCTCACCCACCCACGGCCCCGACCACAGGGCAGCGGCCGGCCCAGGCGGACCGGCACACCGCGCTCAGCGGATACCGGATCAGCCCCATCCTCGCCGAGCTGAGCCAGCCGCCAGCCGTGCAGCTTGTTCAATGCTCCCTTGACGTGCGCCTCGGTTTGCTTGCCAAGCCGAGGCGCTCCCAGCACGGTGAGGACATCGTCCACGGTCGCAGCGACGCCCGGGTACGGGTGCGTGGGGTTCGACGGTGTCGATCGCGTGGCCACCAGCAGCGCCAGCAGCGTCTTGGCTTGGCCCTCCGACAACCGCGACAGCGCCAAACCGGCCAGGTCCGCGCCGTGCAGTTGCAGGTCCTCGGCGACAGACAGGAGCACCGTGCCCTCCACCTCGACGAGCCGCCACAAACGAGGCTCAAGGACTCCCAGCACGGCGCTCTCGCCGGGAAGCGCCTCTCGGCGTGCGCGAGCACGCGCCGCCGTCAGCCGGACATCGTTGCGGTTCATTCGGCCGTCCATTTCAGCGGATCCGCAGAGTCAGTTTCTGGAGCTGCTGTCGCGGCGGTGGAGAACTCCGACCGGACCGGTGCGACACGACGCAACCGCAGCGGGTGGCGAATAACGACCTCCGCCGCGGGCTCAACAAGCGGTGGATCTCCGACATCGCCGGCGACCGGCATCGACTCGTCTCGCGAAAGCGCGATGACGTCAGCCAAGAGCTTCGCGGCATGCGGCCAACTCGTGCCCTGAGACGTGAGGTCCACCTCGTCAGCGTCTGCGAGTATCCCCGCCGCCCACCCCCGGCGTACTTCCATACGCTGCTCCGCGCGCTGCCGCCGATCAGCGATCACGGCCCGCGGGTCGCAGTCCGGATCAGGCAGGGGCGGTTCCGGGACCGTTCGTGCACGAGGTACCGGATCCAGCACTGTGGCCGCCTGAGCCAGATCGGTCAGGTGCACCAGTGGCACCAGGCACTCCACCGGAACCGTCGCAGCCACCGTCGCCAGCTGGTCGAGATCGGCATGGACCGCAGCGTCTCGATAGCTCTCATAGCCGGCCAAACTCAACACGCCCTCACCGGTGGCCGCCGTCTCCACCAGCCGATCGGTGAGCTGCTCAGTGGCAGCCACGAAACGCTGGCCCGCGGCGAGCAAACGATTCGCGTCATGGAAGAGACGCCCGTACGGACTGCCGTCGCGGTTGATCGCCCGGCACACCCGCTCGATCTGGATCATCTGCCGCCCTGTCGATGATCCCGTCCGGGCACCCACCAGTTCCTCATAGGTGCCCGCGATCACCGCGGCCTCCATCCGCTGAGCGTAAGCATGCAGCAAGGTCGACAACCTCACGATCAGGACCGCGACCTCGTTCACGCTCGGCGCGCGACCACCGGTGCCCTCGCTGAACGCAGACTCCAACCGGTCTGCAGCGGCCACCAGAATGCTGTGCAACTCCTCGGCACCGTTATCTTGGCCCAGCCGCGTAAGTATTTCAGCGGCCAGCAATGCCATCGGATCGGGAAAGTACCGGACTTGATACTTCTTGTCCCGATGCAGTTGTTGCAGGGCACCCGCCTTGGTCAGCATGTTGAAACGGGAATCGAATCGCTCGTCATCGGGGTCGATGCCGGCCCTGCCGGCGATCTCCGAGCGGGTCAGCCCTACGCCGTCGGCCGATTCGGCGGCCATCAGGATGGCCTCGGCCATCTCAAGGTCAGCCGGGTCATCCGTCACGCCGTCCATGCGTTTCAGGACCGGCGCGAGCAGTACCCGATAGGTCTGCAGCAACCCGTCAGCCATCTGCATCTCCCCCACGCATCCGACCCACCCACAGTGAGTTCTCGCCAGCAGGTCTGTACCCACCGCTGCATTTGACCTGCGTGACTAAACGGAGGCTGTAACGGCGGCAGGCGAAGCTTTTCCGAAGTGCCGGGCAGCGGCCCAGCAGCGCAATGCCGCCGAGCATCGCCACAACGTTTCACGACACCGCCCGCTGGCAACGCTGGCGGCGCCCATCGCGGTCAGAGCACTCAGAAATGCAGGCACAGTGAACGTCGCCGCGAATCACCATTTCTGTAGATCCACGGCACGGGCCACCGTTTTCCATGACATTCCCTTGGTATGGGCGAACGGAGCGCTGCATTCCACGGGTACGCGAACGAATCGCTGCTGAATGATTCGGTATCGACGCGGCTACAGAGCCCGGAGGGTCCATCTGCTACGGCAGACCAGAACCGATCAAAAGGAAGGGATAACGTCGGGCAACTGGGCAGCACCCGGCAGTTGATCGAGGATGCCGGTGATACGAGCGATATCGTCGTGCGCACTGGACATCGCGCTGCGGCCGGCTTGGACACCGGTCCGCAGAGCGCACATCGACCATGCGATGCCAAGAGCGTGATCGGCCACCATGAACACCGGGTCCGGTTCGGTGGCCGCAGCGTCGAACCGGGCGGCCGCTTCGTCGAAGAGCGTCATCCGCGTCCGGGCAATACGCCCCTCCAGCGTTGCCAGCACGTCCCGCGTCGTCTCTGGCGCACCGACCAGGCCGCCGGCCCGCAGTTCATACCGGCGTGTCGTGCGAATGACCCGATCGGCTTCAGAATCCCCGGGGTCGGTCTGGTCGAATGCGGCGTCTTCGGCCGCGTACAACAGCCTCTCGGCCACGCCGTACAGGGCGTTGGCCAGCCGTAGCCCGGTGACCTGCTCCTCACCTGGCCGTTCGATCCGTTCGGCCTGTTCGGCCGCCTCGCCAAAACCGAGCGCATGAAGTGCCGCAGCCAGCCGGTCTGTCCTCACCTCAACAGCCATGCCGCGACCGTATGTTCGCCTCATCAGGGCACCGTCAGCTCCGGATAAGGCGCTTTCGGCACACGGCTGCGGTACGCACCACCGCGACGGCGACAAGCATCCCGACACGCGGTAGCGGTCCCGTCCCCGGTATGTGGGCGAGTCCCGCAATCGGCGTGGTCGCGGGTCAGGCGAGCGGGGCGCTCGCCCACCCGGATTCCTAGGGCTTCGCGCAGCGGCGAGGCCGGTATCAACGCGACGCCGCGTTCCGGGACCTCAGCGCCCGGCCCGGGGCCGGCGCTCGACCGTACGGTGACCCGAGTGAGGCGGCTTGGCGTGTCTCGGCCTCCGGGCCGCCCAGGCGGACAAGGAGCGTCCTGGCCGAGAGCTGCCAGCCTCCGTTGCCCGGCCACCCGTTCTCGGGCGGTGAGCCGGCCGCTTCCCGGAGGCGCTCGGCCGTACGAAGGTCAGGGCGGGCTTCGCGGCCACGGGGCCGACGGCGGCCAGGGCCTCGGCGCGCATGCCGACAGTCCAATCCCGCATCGCGGTGGACGGCCGAAGCCGCATCTGAGGCCGGAGCCGAGTCCGCGAGCTGGCCTCACTGTGTCTGGATAAGCCCGTCGTTGAGTCGGCGGCTGAGTGCGGTGTTGCGTCGTGCACCGGTGCGTTCAACAGCCATCTGCAGTGCGTGATGCGGGCCGACGATGACGATGGCGTGTTCGGCGCGCGTGATCGCGGTGTAGAGCAGGCGCCGGCGGAGCATCAGGCCGCCGGCGGCTGTGCTGAGGGGGATGACGACCCAGGGGTATTGGCTGCCTTGGGAGCAGTGGATGGTGATCGCGTAGGCGTGGAGGAGTTCGTCGAGTTCGTCGTGGTCGTAGCTGGTCGTCTCGCCGTCGTCGGTGAGGATCTCGATGCGCTGTTCGTCTTGGATCAGGCGGGTGATGGTGGCGGAGGCGCCGTTGAACACTCCGGCGGTCCCCGGCGTCCTGATCGCTCCCTAACGCTCACCTGATCGATCGGCTCTAGCCTCCTCCAGATTCCGGCTTGAGGTGAGCAAATGCCAGCACAGGTGGAAACGGTCGGACAACGGATCGCGCTGCTACGCCAAACGGACAGGATGACACAGGAGGCCCTGGCCGACCGGGTATGCAGCGCAGCCGATGTGGCTCGGTTCGAGTCCGGGCAGGCGGAGCCGCCTGAGCGTCTGCTGCGCGAGTTCGCTGTCCGGCTCAGCTGTCCTATTTCTTATCTGAGGAACGGGGTCCCGCTAGGCGACGAACGCCGTATCGAGGCGACGTTCACCGTCGCGGAGCAGGTGCTGCGGCGGGTTGACGCATCAGCGGCCCTGCAGCGCTACACCGAGTTGCGAACCAACCCGGCCACGGTGCTGCTGGGCCGCCGGGTCGATGCCGAGATCGGGGTGGCGCTCGCGCGGGAGCAGGACCGCGACTACACGGTGGCGGAGGCGCTGTTCCGTCACGCCGCGGCCCAGCTTTGGGCCGGAGATGGGCGATGGGTGACGTGCCGTGCGGCGATGATCCGTTGCCAGCGTCTAGCCGGTGATCTCGCCGGTGCCGAGAATATGGTGCGGACTTCGATCCTGCCTGCAATGGATCTCGATGATGAGCCGATCGAGCTCGCTAACACACTGTTTTCCGCTGAAAGGCTCACCGTCTACGCTGATCGCGGCAACCCCACCGCCACTCGACGCGAAGCCGCAGTGCTAGCCAGTGGAGTCGGCACGCTCCGGCACGAGGTCCGGTTCGAGGTCTACCGCAACCTCGCCTACGCTGCGACACGGACCGGTGACTCTGACATGGTCCTCCAATGGGTCTCGCAGGCATACAGCACCGGTTCTGCCTATGGCCTGCAGCCTGCAGCGCGCCTCGTCGCCGACTGCATCGACTTGTTGCAGGCCATCCCACAACCAGAAGCATCTGCCGCAGCCCTGGCTGATTTCCGCCGCCAAGTCACAACCAGACAGGTGCCTCCGAACAAATCAGCGCGCCGTCTCGGCCAGCTGATGCGAGCACAGCTGAGAATCGGTGCGCTCGACACCGCGCTGCAACACTGCGATGCGCTCCTCGATGAGGCGATCGGTGCCTCACCGTGGTCCCGCCTCGAGGTTGTGAATGCTTACGGCGAGGTGCTAGCCGCTGTGGGTCTTCGGTCCGAGGAGGCCGCTGTCGCCATGCGTGAAGCATCGGACCTGTTGCAAGGCGTGCCCTTCATCAAGGCCAGCGGCCTCGATTCGCCGAAAGTGCAACGGTCGGAGAGCTTCGTGAGGAAGGCACCTTGGCTGGGCCGGGCGCTTTTCGACGGTTTCCGGAGGCGAGGGTCAGGTAGCCGTGCGGTGGAACGTTCGTCTTACAGACCGCCACGCGAACCGCCGACCGAAGGGGGACGCCGACGTGGCCTGTGACCAGCGGTCCTCATGGCCGTTCGCCCAGCACGACCGCGATCATCGGGTCCTCAACGGCATCGCGCCTTGGCCTCCTTCGCAGATCCGCCGCCGAGGGGCCGCTGTTTCGCTACGGCGTCTCACGGCCGGCCGACTGCTGGCGATCGATCACCTGAGGTCTTTTCTGACCCCGTCTGTCTGAAGGGCTGGTGGTCCACGACGGCGGCGTCCTGGCCGACACCAACGTCGCTGGCATCCGTTTGCAGACCTTTGAGCTGTCGGCGATGTGACTTGTTCCCCCGGGACGTGGTCCCCGGGCGGGTGTCAGCCTCCCGGGGCCGGCGGATCGCCGCATGCGTTTGACAACCTCACCGCCGGTACGACGATCTCCATGAAGCCAGCGGCCACCTGGCCTGACAAGGTCGGGACTGTCCCCCGGTCGCCACCTTCCCCAGGTGGCAACCCCTGGGACCCGCCCCGAGCTACACGTTACGCCGATCGCCGCGGCCTGTGGTCCTGCTGCGAGGGAGCGTGTAGGGCTGTGGATGGCCGTCCCGCAGGGAACGTTGCGCGATTAGCGGCGCAATCTCACGGTTGAAGTAGTCCGGGAATGGCTCGGCCAGTTCCCAGAGCGTTGCGAGCTCCCGTGTCGTCTGCCGGATGATGTCTGGATCGGCGATCCGCCGGGCGCCACAGGCCTTCCAGTCGGCGTCGTATTGAACATGATAGACAGCGTGTTCATCCACAAGAATCTCAGGAAGAGGACGTTGATGCTCGAGGTGGCGCACACGTTCGGCTTCTAGCGTACGAATCTCGATGCCTTCCTGCGCCAAGACAACAAACCACTGCATTTCCCACATCAGATACTCTGAGACGGGTCGTTCAACAATACGTAGGCGCCGGAGCACGCTCCCCTGTTGGCTGTATTGTTCCGCTTCCGCGCGGGCGGCCAGCCGATCGCTCTCGAAGGCGGCGCGAACGCTTTGCCAGTCACGGCGAAGGTAGGCCTGCCAGGCGGGGTCATCGTCGGGTTCACAGAAGTATTGAGATCGTTCCAGCTTCCAGATCGGCTGCGTCAGTCGCTTCGCATCGCCATGTCGCATCGCATGGTAGGAGGCAGCATCGAGTAGGTCGCCCGGCGCATCTCGTATATCTAGAAGTATCCGAAATTGTCCGGCGCTTTGGCCTGCGTCTTCGCCTGCTCTCATCGTCTCCACCCATCGCGTGAATCTATGTGCCAGTGTATTCGCCGATGCACCTCTACGCCGATGCGGCTTCCCTCCAACCGCCCTCTGGGCGCCACCGGCAGCAGCGTGGCGCGTACGGTGATCCAGGCTTCGAAAAATCGAACCACTGGTTCGTTAGCGATCCGTCAGCAGGATGTTCTCTCGCTACGCCCATCATCGCAGAGTTTGCCCATTCTCCTGCGATCGCGAACGCACTCCGCGATTGAGGCGATAGAGCGTGAGTTCATTCGGGTCAGAAACTGATCCGTTGGGATGCAATTTCGGATCCTCACCGATCGCTGAGCCGTTGCTGATCGCCTACCTCTAGCGTGTAGCACAAACAGGAGGCGAACGTGAGTGAACCGCAGACAGTCGGAGAACGAATCAAACTCATACGTGCCGAACGCCGCATGAGCGCAGCCGAACTGGTTAAGGGCACCCGGTGGACGGCTAAGTACGTACTGAGGGTCGAGGGAGGAAAACATAGTCCCTCCGCCCAGGCCCTCCGCCTTTTTGCGACCAGGCTTTCCCTCGATGTGCGTTACCTCGCCGTCGGCCTGTCCACGAGTAAGAGGACAGGGTTGCTTGTTGGCGCGCGCTGTGCAGACATGTCCCTAGGAAGAGGTGAACCCAGGCAAGCCCTCCAGCAGTTCGCCGCACTTCTGGGTGATCCCGCGCTCCTCCTCCTGCCGGCCAAATGGCACGAGGTCGCCTTCGGGTACGCCCGCGCCCTTGAAGAGACAGGGCACCTTCATACGGCACTCGTCAGCCTGGAATCCTTGCGAGGTCGCCTCGAACCAGACGACAAGCTCGGGGCGTACGTGCGAGCGGCGCGGTCTCGCTGCCATCGCATGGAAGGCCATCTCCATCACGCCGCTGCGGTCGCCGACGCCGCGTTGAGCGCTTTGGCTGACCGTCCGGTCAATGAGAACACCAACGAGGCCCATGTGATCATAGGGATCGAGCAGCTCGCCGCCTATGCGGCAATGGGTGAGCATCGGCGTTCGAGACGATTGACCGTCGAGTTGCTTGCGCGGCTGACTCCAGACCTGGATCCCTCCCTGCGGTCTGCCGCCTTCGAGGCCGCCGCGCAGGCGGCAACGATCCGAGGAGATGTCGAGGCGGCCCGCAACTGGACGGGCCGAGCCGAGGAACTGGTCGATGCCGCAAGGCCGCTTCCCCAGGTTCGGCGGCTCAGCCTGTATGGGAGTCTCCAGCAAGCCGGCGACGATGACACGATCGCACACGTCATGGCCGCACATGACGCGATACTGACGCGACGGGGCCTTCCTCCGGGTACGGTCACCACGACGCTCATCCACCGCGTACGGGCACACCTACATTCGGACGACCTCGATGAAGCGCTCGCGACGTCTGCACACCTGATGGACGCCGTATCGGGCACTGCGCCTGCTGCGGTTCAAGGTCAAGCCCTCGCCGCCGTCGGTGAGGTCCTTGCGGCCGATGGGGAACTGAAACGCGCGGCCTCGGTGCTGACCGACGCCGCAAGCCTGCTGCAGGCTGCCGGGCTGAGCGACGAAGCCCGGGAGATCACCCAGCGGCGGTCCTCGTTGCTTACCGATCCAGTCGACGTGGTCAGAACGGCTATGTCCGCAACGTTCACCGCTATCGAGTGGGGCGTTCAACCACGGGAGTCTGCGATCTATGCTCTTCCGCAGCTTGCGGGACTGAATACGCCGCTGTCGATACGACAACAAGAGAGTCGTTAGCGCAGCCGCCGAATCAGGCGGCTTCCTTTACAAAGTATGGTTCAGCAATACACTGTCACGCTCACCCGAATCTCCCTGACACCTCTCTAATCGGGTTCGCATCCGACGGCTGCGACATTTGAGTTAGCACCGGCATCCTGTGGTGGACAGCCTTCTGTCAGATATGCGCTGACCGTCCGCTTTCAATGTGCCGATCGCCGCCTGCTAGCGTCGATTCGGCACCTAAAGGAGGTTGTGATGCTTCGAGAGCCACACACCGTTGGCGAGCGGATTTATACATTGCGGCGGGCGCGTGGGCTTCACTGGTCGACGCTCGGCAGTTCGCTATATATGGCGGCCGTGGAAAGCAACCTCCGCGTTCCATCTCCCGCGACCATACGGGGATTCGCCGCCGTCTTGCGATGCCCTCCGCGGTATCTCACCGATGGCGTCCCCGTGAAAGCGCAGGCGGCTCTGGGTGTTCAGGTCGCCGCAGTGAGCGCGGCTGTCGCCTGGGACAGGCGCGACCCGGCACTGCGGCGCGCGGAGGCGCTCTTGGCCGACCCCGGTTTGATGCTGCTGCCGAATCTGTACGACAGGCTGGTGCTCGTGCACGCGCGCGCGCTCGAAGAGTCCGGGCGCTTCGGCACTGCGATCGCTCAACTTCAAAAGCTCACCGAACGGACCATTCCGAGTGAGAATTTGTGGACCCCGGCTGCCGCTGCGCTTGTCCGCTGTTACCGGCGGGACGGTGCTCCGGCCACGGCCATCGCGGTGGCGCGTGACGCCTTGCGGGCATGCGGGGCCGCGGCCGGCGAGCAGGTGGCCGTCCGGGCCGAACTCCTGTGTGCGCATGCTGCATTGGGCGACCACGCGATGGCTTCGCAGATCCTTGATGACGTCCTGGCCCGCGCGATGACGTCGGCTCCGCCCGAGATCAAGTACGTGACCTTCTCCGCCGCAGCGTACGCGGCGGCACAGGCTGATGACCTCACCGAGACACGACGATGGGCCGGCCGTGCCTACGCTGTCGCGTCGCAACACCATCTGGCCCCGGCGCATCGCCTGGCCACTCAATACGCCAACCTGCTGTTGCAGGCCGAGGACGGCACCGGTCACGCCGACGCCACAGCAGCGCTCGTCCGGCTCGTTCCCCAGGCCGAAGTGGAGCCCGCCTTGTCGACGGCCCGGTGGGTGCTGTCCGTACGTGCCCATCTTGCGAAGGGGGATGTTGCCCGCGCACTGCGCACGTGCGACGCCCTGCTGGCCGCGGCGGCTAATGCTCCATCCTCCGTCACTGGACACGCTCTCGCCGAGGTCGGCAAGGTACTGGTGGCGAACGGCGAGGTCGACGCCGGCATCACCGCATTGCGGGACGGCGCACAGCTTCTTGAGGCATTCGGGCTGCTGCGGCCGGCCGCGCACGCCTGGGCGGAAGCAGCCGTATGGTCTGCTGCTACCAACGACACCGCAACGGCATCTCGGACAGCGGAGCGAGCATGGTCCTTGATCCCCGTTGTGCCGTATACCGCCCCCGCGCCCGCTCGTCCGAACACTTCGGTCTCTCATCGACAGCGCCTCTAGGAACCGCCCGCGACAACGGCCCGTACGCGGCATATTCAATGCGTACAACCGATCAGACGAAACGCTCGGCGTACATCGGTGGTCGACAATAGCTTCGCCTCCCTTCTGGCGCGCTCCGTCTAAGGATCATTACGACAGGTCCAAGATTATTCCTTACCCTCAGCTGAGTCGCTGCTGATCGGCGTCGTCTATTTTCTGGGTGACACGGAGGCACCCGATGATAGACCAAACGTATACGAACGGGAAACGCGTACGCCTTCTTCGCCTGGTTCATGGATATACCCGGGACCACCTTGGCGGTGACACCAGGTCGACGAGCAGCACCTCTTCCGGCAAATCCGACTGGATTGCCCCGTCCGAGGAAGGCATCACGGAACTACTTCTCGCACTGGGCTGCAATCCATCATATCTACAAAAAGGAATTCCACAGACGAGGGTCACGCCGCTGCGTCTGCGGCTAGAATCGGCCGATTCCCTATTGCTCGATGGTCAGATATCGCAGGCACTGGGCATCCTGCGGAACGCGTTGACCGATCCCGCCCTTGTTCTCTTGCCAGTGCTTTACGATCGCACGGCTTTCGGCTTCGCCCGCGGGTTGGAAGCTGACGGCAGATACCGCCAGGCGCTCAGCCACCTCGATCGGCTGGTAACCCGGTTACCATCGTCTGACCCCCTCTGGGCTCATGCCCACGCCGCCAGGTCCCGCTGCCATCGCCTGGACGGGGATGCCCCCGCAGCTCTCGCGATCGCCAATGAGGCACTGCGGCGGATGTTCGCCACCGAAGCGACCGGCGGGGACGCGGTCCTGGCAATCGAACAACTCGCCGCGTACACCGCGCTTGGCGAGCACGAAAGAGCGCTTCGGCTGTCACGGAACCTGCTCCGCCGTCTGGACATCGAAGGCGATCCCACAGTCCGCTCACGGGGCTACCGCGCCGCCGCGTACGCGGCCGCGGCGTTCGGAGATGGAGATTCAGTCCGAACCTTGACCCGGCGGGCGTTGGCGATCGAATCGCCTCACTCACTGGTGCCAGCGACCTTCATCGATGGCCCGACAGCTTCGACGCGGCGAACGCTCGCCGGCGCTGGGAATCGCATTATCGATCCGCCAGGCCAGGAGCCGACACGGCGGCATGCGTCTGGAGACGCTGCCGGGGAGTTGATGCTTCAGGTTCGCGGGCTGATCGACGCAGGGGAGGTGGAGAAAGCACGGGCCAGCGCAAGGAGACTGATGGGAAGCCTCGCCGGAGCTTCGCCCGGAGTCGAAGGTCGAGATCTGGCGCTGGCCGGAGAAGCATTCGCTTCGGCCGGTGATCACGTTCCGGCTTTCACCGCGCTGAAGCGAGCTGCTGGATGCCTGACCCGAGCAGAGCTCTACTCCGAGGCCGCGCTTGCTTGGTGGCGGGTGTCCTGTTCGTTGGTCGCACTCGGCAATCGGGAGGTGGCCCGCAGCACGATGATGGCCGCCTTTGCCATCGCCCACCGTGAGAGGAGATCTCCGGCACCGTACGCCGAGCCGAATCGATCCCCGTCCAGTGCACTACGGTCGCGCTTCCGCGCTCGTTGACTGGTTCCGCCACGCCACGGCCAAATCCCCAAATCGGACGTGCTGGCGCTTCGCGATTGCCAAGGCCGACATCGCCGCCCACCCCGCGGTACGCGCTCTGCCGGTCCTGGGGCGAATCGGGCTTCAACTGCTCCGGAAGCCGAACCCGGCACGGCGGATCCAGGCCCCTGTTTCAGCGCACCGCCTGGCACGATCCGGCATGGCCACTGGCCCGAGACTGGCGGATCCTGGTGACGCCGCACACCGGTCTTCGTGAGTGTTTCGCTGGTCATGCGGGGTATGAGCCGACACCGGCGGTCTTGTGGCATCGCGATGGCTGAGGTTTCCTCCCGCCGCCGTACCGGGAAGCCTCTAGTGATGCGCACGTCGATTCGACTGAAGCTTGAGCAAGGGAATATCGACGGCGCTGTGCATTACCGCCTGTCTGTCGTAGCCAGTTAGGTCGGCCTTGCCGCCGCCTCACAGGTGCGATGTGTGCTGCTGTCAGCTATGGCTCAGCACGCCGGGTAACGAGTAATGCTACATTGATCCGAACCGTTTACTCAGAAACCCTTGGGGGGGACATGGCACAGCAGGTCATCAAACGACTTATCGACGATCTAGACGGCACCGACGCCGAAGAGACTCTTCCGTTCTCTATCGACGGTGTCTCCTACGAGATCGATCTCAGCAGCGACAACGCAAAGAAGTTGCGCGACTCTCTGTCGCCGTTCGTGGAGCACGCGCGGAGGGCCGGCGTGGGACGCCGCCGCCGCAGCCGTGCCGCCTCGAGCCGCGAGCGCAGCGCGGACATCCGTGCGTGGGCGAAGGCGCGTGGCATCAAGGTCAACGAGCGCGGCCGTATCCCGGCGACTGTCGTCGAAGAATACGAACGCGCCAACTGACGGCTCACCGAGCCACTGCAATCTCGAGCGACCAGTCATATGGTCGGGCAAGCCGGATGGCGGTTCAGGGCCGAGGCTCATGGTGCGGTCGACGGCGGACGATCGTCGTCGGCCGCAGCTGGAGAATGGAGCGCCGCGCTGGCGTCGTTGCGGCGGTCGTTCAAGCCGTTTCAGGCCGACAGTCGTACGGTCAACGATCTGACGGTTGCGCCCGAGACGCGTGCCTGCTGATGCCCGCAGGTATCAGAGACGCCGTTGCCGGCCCTGGTCGGAGGGCTCCTCGTCCGGCGAGGTATAGCGGACGGCGTCATCTCCGTTGCGGTGTCTTCTTCCGGCGGCGTCCTGACTCGGCGGAGATGAGATTTGTGTGTTGCTGGCTTCGGCCTGGAGCAGAGGCGGCAGGGCTGTCGGCTCCTGGGCGTAGAACATCTGAAGTGTTTTCGCGGTGACGAACAGTCCATGTATGTCGTGGGCGGTTGCCTGTACTACGTGTGTGTCGGTGATCTTGCGGGCGCCCCGGAGGTCACCATTGTCGTCGTAGATGACCTCGTACATGATCTGAGAGCCGATGATGACGGTCTCCGGCAGGGGCGTGCCCTGTTCTAGGTGGCGAATGCTGCCTGCGTCGAGGATGTGGATTTGTTCGCCGGCCTCTGCTCGCAATCGAATGTAGTAGAGCTCCCATTGCAGGTAGGGCGTGTAAGGCTTGTCCACGATCCGCAGGCGCCGCAGTTCGACGTCGGGATAGCTCAGCACGGGGTCTTGGATGTCGTCTCGGCGTCCGTCGATGAGCCGTATGGCCTCGCGCCAGTCCCCGGCATCGAGTGCGCGCCAGCTTGGGTCTTCCGGTTCACGGAACGCCTGACGTCTTTCGAGTTTGAGAACACTGCCGCCAAAGTCGTTGAAGTGTCTCGAGAAGTCGGCGAGGTAGTCCTCGACGGACAACGCGTCACCGGGAACGTCTCGAAGTCGTTCGATCATGACAGCTCCGATGCGGGCATTGGGGCGATCCTTGACACCAAGCCACGATATTCGCGTGGCGACCGGCTGCCCGATGCGATGAGCGTCCACGGGCAGATACCGCTGAAGCATGCCTGGCCAGGATCAGGGATGCGTGTGGCAACCATGAAACCAGGCCGCGATCGGCCATGACACCATCGCGCCGTGATGCCCTCCGATGCACGATCATGCGGGCACGCCAGCGATGAGCGGGCACGGCGACGCCTATCGGTGAGCATCGCCGAGGTGCGCTTCGGCGCATGACCCAACGCATCGCTTACCCTCCGCTGATCGCTGTTCTTTAGAGTGCGCGTCCTTCGGACGGAGCACCGCCGGGACAGGCAACTGCCGCGGTGTTTGGTCTGCACGATGTCCGTCCAGGTGGCACTACAGGTGCGGGGGTCTGCGTGGGCACGTCGGCATCGAGGGTATGGAGATTGGAGCGGATTGAGCGCTCATCTGATGGTCGTTGCGGGTTATCTTTCTCTGCCCACTCCGGCTCACAAGCTGGCGCTGATGAAGATTTGTGATTCAGCTGACGACAGGAACCGATTGGGCTTCCCGGGCCTGGACGCGGTGCGTATCTGGGCTGACGTCAAGAAATCTCGCGGCTTGCAGATCATCAAGGATCTCCAAGAGTTGGGATTGCTGATGCAGGTCGAAAAAGCGCGCCGGGGAAGGCGGGCAGTTTTCAAGGTGTTCCCCGAGCCTGGCGATGAGGTGTTCTCCGTTGCGGGCAAGGCCGGGCTGCCGTGCCCAGGAGGCGATCGGTTCCGCGGCGTACCCGCGATTCCCCAGTCCGACCAGGAGATCGCCGCTTTGATATGCGCCATCGATGCGAAACGCTGGCCAGGTGCGGCAGACCCTTCCGAGTCCCGGCGCCCGACTGCCGCAGCGGGAACGGATGGGTCCAGCCCACCGGACCCTGACAGCGTGGGTCCACCACAGCGGACCCTGGATTCTGGGTCCGATGGATCGGACCCATCACCGGGCTTTGGGTCCAACGGCGGTGACCGAAAGGGTCCGATCGGACCGGTCAATGGGTCCGGCAGGCCGGACCCCTTCGGTTCCTTCCTTCCGTCAAACACAACTTCGGTACCCCTAGGCCCCGACACTGCCGCCGCGGACTCCGTCTCATCTCGACCCGGCAGGCCGAGCCCGCACGGCACCGACTCCGGTCAACAGCCGCGGACGGCGCACCCGCGCGAGCCCGATGGTCACTCCGAGCGGGGTCGGGGCCAGCGATCTGCGGACGCTCTGGCCCGGCAAGTCGCTGACGACTGGTGGAGCTACCTGACCCGGAAGGGAACACCCCTCTCAACTGCTCCCGGCAGCAGACAATTTTTGGCGTTCGCTGCGCTTATCCGCGAACGCATTGAGTCGGGGTATTCCATCGATGAGCTCAAACGGGCCGTCCACAGCCTGTATGAGCGGTACAGCATGCAGATCCCCTCAGCGCAGTCACTTGACCGGGAGCTGACGGCTGCGCGTCGCGGTGTAGGAACTGGACGGCGAGGAACCGGGATCGCGGCAGAAACAGACCACGGCGCGGCGGGTCGACTGGCTGAGGTGTTCGAGGATGACTCCTGACCCTGATGACCTTTCACCGGAACAGCGGGATCTTCGCGATCGCCTGTGCGCGCAGGCCGGATTTGCCGGCTGGGCCGATCTGCTCGCGCAGATCGAGGCAGCGCAGGCAGCCGGAATGAACGAGCTCACCGAACGCCTGCAACGGCTGAAGGGGTTCGTAGAAATCGATCTTCGCCGGATGGCCGATCGCCCTGAACGCTGGTCGGCCGTACCCGGACGGCAGCAGGACGAGCGTGAAGCGTCCGGACCTCCGCAGCGACCGGGCGCTATCGAGGAGGGAGTCAGGCTCGACGCGCTCATCGCGGGACTCAGTCCCCGCCTCCGTGATCGGATCGACCAAGAGCGCCGCGCGCTCGGGGACCTGTCTGCCGTTGAACGCCAGGCGTTCTGGAAGCAGATCGATGAGGAGGCACAAGCCGCGCAGGCGGCCGAACGCGTCGCGAATCGCCGGCGCCGCTACGTCGAAAGCCGGCCGCCGGACTACGCCGAAGCCTGTTACGAGCGCCTGTTGCCGCAGCAGAACCCGGCCGCCAAGGGATCGCTCTGGCTGCGGTCCGCACACACGATGGCATTGATCATGGGTCCGAGCGGTCACGGAAAGAGCTACCTCGCGTATGCGATCAGCAACCACGCCGCCGAGGAGGGCATGTGGGTCGAAGCCTGGTACGTGCCCGAGCTGATGCAGGTGCTGGCGTCACCCGATGGACATGAGCGCAACGACGAGGTTCGCGCTCAGCGCCGCACACGCGTCTTCTCCGCGGTCCGCGAGTGCGAACTGCTGATCCTGGACGAACTCGGTGCCGAGACCGCGAGCGGCTACCGCGCCGATGAGTGGACCAGACACCTCATGACCATCCTCAAGCATCGCTGCGACGACTCCCGGCTCCGCACGGTCGTCGTAGCGGAGTCCACCAACCGCCGGCAGGCAACCGACCCACTGAAGCAATACGGCGCACGGATCATCACCCGCCTCCACCAAGACTGCGTCGGGATCTGGATCGAAGGTGAATGTCTGCGCACAGGAGCGCGCTGGGCACCGTTTTAGCATCCACCGTATGCTCCCAGGCTTCTGTGAATCCATCACAAAGCACAAACGCCTGCCCGCGAAGCATCCATATTTCTGTACGCCTCTCAGTCCCGCGCACGGCGAGCACCGGCTCCTGACGTTCCGCTAACGCGCCGCTGATGCGGATCCTCTACGTTCTCGCACCGAAGCACACCGCCTTCACTCATCTTTTGTGAAGGCCGAGCCTTCGGAGGTTAAATGAGACTGAGGATCGTTCTCGCGTCCGCGCCGATCACAGCGGCCATCATCATCGGCACCACGACTGCTCACGCCGACCCGATCCCCGTACAGCGCACGGTCATCGCTCCGAATTCGGGCGTGCACGCCACCGTCCGATGCGACGACTTCTGCGCATGGGCCCGCCCGAACTTCCGTGGCCTCTCCTACGACTTCCCTCCGGGGCGGCATACGTGTTGGATCCTGCACCCCAACATCCGCTCCGCGGAAAACCACACAGGGCACACCGTGCACTTCTTCCGGTATCACCGCTGTAGCGGCAGCACGTTCGCGATCCGGAACGGTTACCACACCGCTCGAACGCCGTGGCCAGTCGGAGCGATCGCCGTCTACTAGGAACCTCGCGCCCGGCCGGTGGGCTTCGCCGGCCGGGCGTACCTATGGTCTGACTTCGCGAGATGGCCGTGGAATCCCGACGGAGTTGCCAACGTCGATTAGAGGGTGTCAGGGACGATGACTGATCAGAAGGTCCTTGCTTCTTTGATCACGCGTGTCCGGCTACAGCGAGGGATAATTCTAAGGAAGGATACGATACAAAGCTCCACCGAACACTTGCCCCGAACAACATATCGCGAGGCAGAGAGAGGATGGTGGTATCCGAGCGAGAAAACACTAGATTCCATTCAAGACATCCTCCGTTTCTCGCCAATCGAGCGAATGACGATCCGTGCCGTGTGGGCCGCCGCCCGGGTCATGCCAGAATCGACTGTTCCTCAGATGCCATCACTGGGGTGGCTGGTTCGACAAACGCGACTCGTCAAAGGTATGACTCAAGAAGATCTGGCGGGTAACGACTTCAATCGCAAGTTCATCTCCTCATTGGAACTCGGCCTTTCCGAATTCGATGACAGAAGCTTCAAAATTATCGCGGACCGACTCGGAATCAGCTACGACGAACGAGAGTACTTTAGGAGTATTCTTCATACTTTCCCTCGAACGCAGCTGGCCGCACGGTCCGCAGATTCAATCGTGACGCCAGGTGATCGGATGCGAAGCCTCCGCGTGGGGCGGGGCATGAGACAGCTAGATCTCGCGGCTGCTTCGGGTTTGAGTAAAGGATATCTCGCCCAAGTGGAGACGGGAAGACGAGGAATAGGAAAGGATACCGCCCGGCTGCTTGCGAACGCTCTAGGATGCCACCCAAGCCATCTATCCGACGGCCCGGACAGGAAAGAGCTAGCAAGAATCACTATCACGAAAGAGCGCGCGGATCGATCCTTCTCCCACGGCGAGTTCCAGGCGGCGTTGGCGAACTACCAGATAGTGACCGCCGACTCTAACGTAGAACTGATTCCTCGCATTTACGCCGATGTTACTTACGCCATCGCGCAATGCCTCGAAGCATTCGGCGAGTTCAAAGCTGCGATTTCAGGGCTTTTGAACCTGCGTCGCCGCATCTCTACGCGTGACGAACACTGGTCCGGTACTGAGGCGTTGCTTGCGCGCTGCTACCGTCGACTGGGGAACCTCAGCAAGGCCGAGCTCGTCGTTCAGGCGGCGCAAAAGGTCGCCGCCCGACACAATACGCCACCCATTGATGCCACCCTTTTGCGCATCGAGTCAATCTCGGTCCGTGCTGAGCGCGGCGAGTCGAGCGCCGCCATGCGGATGGCCCGGCAGGTGGTGAATGATCTCGATCAGATGCGATCACCCCAAAGACGTGTGACAGGCCTTTCACGGTTGGCGGAGATAGCTCTCCGGTGCGGCGATGTGACTGGCGCTGTTGCTTTCGCGAGCGAAGCCTACGTCATTGGTAATGCCTATGTGACGGCATCCCCCGCCCATCTCACGCTCGAATTCACCGGCACGCTACGCCGCACAGGCAACAAGGATGCCCTAGAAAGCGCTTTGATCATTCTTGGCTCAGAATCGCTGTTCGGCCACGCCATCCCACCAGAATCGACGATCCGCCGGCTCACCCTCCTTACGGAGATCAACACCGCTCTTGGGCGCCCCGCAGAAGGACTCCGATACCAGGAGTCCTTGATCCTCGAACTCGATGGCGCATCGATAATTCTTCGCGTTAGAGCATTTACCGCGCTCGGCCAAGCTCATCTTGCCAACGGAGAGTCGATTGCTGCGGGGCACTTCCTCAAAGCCGCATCAGCACTTGTGAACCGGAAAGGTCTACGTGCACCGAACCACAGCACACGTGAGAAGATCGAGCCTCAGACAGCGCCGAGACGGGCACCCTCCCCGACGACGTACCTCACCCCCGTCAATGAGAATCACAACCGAGCGGGCAATACGCTCCGTCGACGATGACCGCCGATCCGGACTTATTCCACGACACCACGCCCGGTATCCACTGCGAGATTTTTCCACTTGCCCGACGACCTGCAAGCCAGCGCCGATTCACCTAAGATGTCCCTATGCCCGTAAAACCGCTCAAAAGCGTCGTCGCACTCACCATCTTTGCCCTTCTCGCCGGATGCGGCGGAAACGGACTGGGCCAGCTGATTGGGGTCTGGTCCTCCGAGGACGAGACACTCACCGTCTTCAAAGACGGTAAAATGTCGGTCACCGGCGACTACTCCTCTTGCGCCGGCACGGCCAAGCGAGATAGCCACGGCTACCGAATGGACTTCGACTGCGGCGTTAAGAAGGGTATCGCGACAGCCAAGCTCAAGGATCGCCAGACGCTACAGGTCACTATCGGAGATAAAACCACCATGTTCAGGAAGCGTCAGAGCTGACACGGCCGCACGCGTCGGCGGACCCGCCAGGACTCTCGAACCATGTCAGCGTCTCCTGATCCAGGACCAGGGGCCGGGTGCCATCCCTGGATCCGAGTTCACGCCGCCGTCTCCCCTGTTTCCTGGCGTCCTGGTTATCCGGCAACAGCCCTCGACTCTGTCGCCTGCTCAGCAGCGACGGTCACGGTGCCGTCCCGGCCCGGCAACCACAACCAGAGCCGTCTCCCGCGCGCGGCCGACCCCCGCCCGGACGCTGCCACCAGCGCGCGCCGGCCCCGCAGATGCCCGTGCCCGTCCCCGAGGCCGAACCATTCGTTCTGCTCGACCCACAGTCGCAGCTGCGCGGACTCCCATGGTCCGTTGACCACAAGCGCGCACCCGTTCCGCCGAGCCAGCGTCGGCAGCCGCCGTGCAGTCTGGGGACTCGGCGGCCCCGGCGGTCGCACCAACACCAGCGCACAGGCGTCCGTAAGCGCGGCAACCACATCAGCCCACCGCGACCCGGGTTCGTCGACGAGCAGAACCCGCTCCGGATCCAGGCCGCCGGCTTCGCCGCCCATCGCCGCGGCGGCGTGAACATTGATCTCGGGAATCCCAACGATCGCGCACAAGCGGTCGCCGAGTCCGGCGGTCAACGCCAAAGCCAAGGTGACAGAGCCGACCACGCTCGTCACCGAACCCGGTCTGAGGCCACCACCGGGCACCAGGTCGCGGAGCCCCGGCAGCACGGGGACCAACGCAAGGTCCGCGAACGGAGACACGCCTTGAACAACCTGAGGCACCTCCATACTCGAACAATAATTCGATACCGTCCGCTGCGCGAGCCAGGCCCAGCCCATCAGGGCCGCGATGTACGCACAGCGATAGTCAGCGAATCCCGATCCACGCTGGCTGCCGGGCATCGAAGCCCGTGGGCTCCGGCAGGCCATCGGCGTGGCTCGGCTCAGGCACCCCGGGCGGCTGCGATCGCCTCGCCCACGTCGGTGATCTTGGGGCACTCTGCCAAGGGCCATCACCGTGCGCAGTCGTTCTCTGGGGTGGTGTGGTGGGCCGCGGCTTGGGCGTCAGTGATCCGGACCTGGCATGCCTGCGCTACGTCCGTCCAGGAGGCGCCGCTGGCGAGTAGTTGCCGTACTGCTGCCCGCAGGGCCTCATCGTAGGTGCGGCGCTGCTCGGCGAGCAGGTCCAGTTCCGCCGATTCCGGTTTCAGCTGCACGGCCGGGGGCTGGTCGGTTCCGTGCAGCAGCGCGAGCGCGTCGCGAGCGGTGGTCTGTAGTTCTCGCAGGCTCCGGCCACAGACGATGATGGTGTCCTCACCGGGCCGGGTAATCCACATCCGGTCCTGCCGGATGACCGGCAGGGTCACAGCCACGTCGCCGGTCGTACGGCTGCCGGTGCCCTGGTCGGTCGCGGCCTGGTCGCGGCGGCTGGTCACCGGACGACGTCCTGCAGAAGCGTGATGACCTGATCGGCGACCGCCGCGGGCAGCTCGCCGCGTGGCAGCACGAGTTGACGGCCGCCGGCGTCGTACAGCACGTGCGCGCCGGACTCACGCACCGGGGTGAGCGTGATCCCGTGCTCGGCGGCGGCCGCGTGCACGCGCCCCCAACCGGGCCGGCGCTGCTCGTGCATCCGCGCGGTCACCTGTTGCGCCTGGTACCACTCCTCCAGCGGAACGATCGCCGGATGCGCCTGGGTACGTGACCACACCCATTGGCAGATCGGGGTGGCTCGCTCGTGGTCGGCGCGGCGCCGCCGGCCGAACACCTGGTAGCCGGTGTATTTGGGTTGGTCGATCATTCTGCGCACCTGCCGCCCGCACCACATCGCCTGTCCCTCGGCCAGCGGGTGCCGGTCCAGATCGGCAGCGAGGGTCTGCCCGATACGGCTGTCGCCGAGTTCATGCTCGTTGCGGAGCTCGAACACCAGCTGCACGGTGGCGACGCGGCGTTCATCGGGGTGCAACGCCAGCCGTTGTTTGGGACGGCCGGCGCCGAACCGGTTTGCCGCCGGTGGCGCATCCGGATCAACCACGGCGATGAAGCCGTAGCACGGCTGCCCGTGCCGGTACCCGTCGGCCGCGTGCTGGCGCTGACCGCGCATGGACATCTCCAGCAGTTCGTACCGGAAGATCTCCGCGTTGACCTGTGCCGATCGTCGCGCTTGTAGGAGGCCGCTGCTCGTCCCGCCGCCGCGCGGTTCGTTCGCGCACTCCAGCAACACGCCCCGGGTCTGGAGGTGGTGCTCGACTTGGAGGCTGGGCAGCATGTCGCGCGCGACACGGCTGATGCGCTCGCACACCACACGGTCGAACTCGGCGCCGCGCTCCACCGCCTCCAGCAGTTCGCGCAGCCCGCCGTCGCGCGGGACCGGCACGCCGAGCCGGGCATAGTCCTCGTCGCTGCCTTGGCTCCGCTCGACCAACCCGAGCATCCCCGACTCCACGTCCCAGAAGTAGGCGGCAAACTCCTCGCCCAGTGCCAGCAACCTGGATGCCTCGGCGACCTGCCCGGCGATCGACGCGCGGGGGTCCTGGTTGTCCTTGGTCGAGCAGCGGCCAAGAAACGCGGTGCGGCCCGGACGCTCGGCCGGGGCAGTTTGCTGGAAGCCAGGCAGATCGCTGAGATCGATGGGGGCTTCGAACATCAGGGGTTGTCCTTCGCTCTGGGGTGCTCAAAGGAGCCCTTGTCAAAGGGCTTCACCCCCACATGTGTGGGGAGGGCATCCCCGCGAGCGCGGGGCCAACAGTGCAGGCATTCGCCACGTGTACCCCACGCGGTGCGCGCGGGGCCTGATCAAGCCGAACGCCCGTCACCTTGCCACGCGCGAGCACCGCGCCGCAACAGGTCCGCTAGAACGAGCAGGTGCGGCCGCCGCCAGTGCGAAGCTCGCGTCCGGTGTCCAACGCCACCGCGGTCGCCGCGTTGAACCACCAGGAGCCCCCGGTCCCTCCTCACCGGTGCCGAAGACGGCAGTGACATCCTCGCCGTCGCGGGGTTCCCGCGCATCACCGTCCTCGTCCCGACACCGCGTAGGAGTCGGATTCGGGATTGCTCGGGAGGTGAACATCTCCCGGTCAGTGTCGGTCAGCGCGGTCTCCTGCCGGACCGGGTTGACGCCTGCGGTGGTGATCGCGACCGGGTACCGCGGGCGGTCCGCCCAACGCTGAACCTCCCGCCCGGATGGGGTTCAGCAGGGTGCCGGCCTTGTCGCTGGCATCGGCCTGGTGACGTTCGAGGAGTTCGACTTCGACCACCAGCGCTCCCTCAAACGCGAGGCCATCACCCACCTGGGCACCCTGGACTTCGTCACCGCCAAAGAGAACGTGGTGTTCCTCGGGCCGCCCGGCACCGGCAAGACCCACCTGTCCATCGGCCTGGGCATCCGTGCTTGCCAGGCCAGCCACCAGGTGGCGTTCGCCACCGCCGCCGGATGGGTCAACCGCCTCGCCGAAGCCCACCACGCCGGCCGCCTCCAAGACGAACTGATCAAGCTCGGGCGGATCCCGCTGCTCATCGTCGATGAGGTCGGCTAATCCCCGCCACACAACCCCGGGCTGGGTAATCGTCATTGTACTGACAAACGGCGTTGAGCGGAGCCCCAAAGCGAAAATCTGTCGTCATTAGCTTCAAAGATCGACCACCACCGGTCGTGCATTTTGCGTCGCAGTCGTCTCGCGAACTCGCGGAAATCCCGGGCGCTACCGCGCCCAACCCAAACACTCAGCTAACGCCCCCCTGACCCGCTCAGCATATTCTGCGCCAGCCGAAGGGAGGGCACATGGCAAGACAAGAGACGGTAGGAGCCCGCATAAAGGAATTGAGGCGCCGGCGTTCGATGACCCAATACCAACTCGCCAAACGTCTGCGAGATCCGGTTAGCGACAGCTACATTGCCCTCATCGAACTGGGCCGACGAAATCCCACGCCGGGAGTACTCACACAAATCGCCAAAGCTCTCGGGACGGATGATATCTATCTGAAGGCAGGGGTCAGCATCGAGATCGCCGAACGCCTGAGACGATCGATCACGCAGGCGTCGGAGGCATTGAATCAAGGATGGATAGAGCGCGCATTCGATCATATCAACACCGCTCTGTCGATCCCTTCCATCGCGCAACTACCGAGCATCGACGACTACGCGGCGATCGTCCACGCTCGAGTCTTGGAGGACATGGGTCGCTTCGATCAAGCCGTAGAACGCCTACGCCCGTTGGTGACAGCAACCCGTGTTGGTGAAACCGTCTGGACGGAGGCATATGCAGCACTGGCACGCTGCCATCGCCGCAACGGCGATCCGTATAGAGCCGAGGTGATTGTTCAGGACGCCTTGAGAGCTTTGCCTAAACCCCGTCCCGGTGCGCGGAACAACGCCTATGTGGTTATCGCCACCGAACTGATCGCCACACGCACCGCTCAGTCCAATCACACAGGTGCCGAACGCGTGGCGAACGACCTCATCAGCCGCATCGAGGATGAATCCCCCCCTCGCCTGCAGTATGTCGTGTATTGGCACGCCGCTCAAGCGGCTGCACGTCGAGGCGATGGCAGCAGCGCCGTCAGGTTCGCTGATACAGCCGTAAACATTGCCGCCTCCGCACGATTCGCCACTGATGTGCAACTGGCCAACGACTACGCAAGCCTCGTCTTGAGTGTCGGCGACGAGTCCGCCATCGAGCGGGCGCTTAACCGACTCCTCGACCTCGAGGCCAACGAAAGCGTGCCGTCAAGCATCAAGGGCACGTCCATCGCCCTTCTCGTTCGCTGTCATGTGGCCCTGGGCAACACACAGGCCGTCCACGAAAACGTTGCGTATATAGAGCAGTGGATCAGCCACGCTCCGGACGCAGCCCGCGGCCAAGCACTCGTCGCCTACGGTAAGGCTTTCGCTGATATCGATGAACTCGGAAAAGCAATAGAGTTGATCAAAGATGCGGCCGCCCTGCTCGATAAATGCGGTTATCGAGATGATGCTGCATTGGCCTGGACGGCGTTGGCGGCGGTATATCAGCGCAGCAGCGCCTCAATAGTACGAGGGCATGTCGTTTCTGCTCTTAGAAGAGCCCTGAACAGTGCGGGGATCGGTCCTGTTAACGCGAGCGCCGTTCCGTACGAAGCGCCGGCCTACCACTTCACCGCAGGAGTCGATATAGCAGATCTCATGAATCGTCACACCAGTCGCGGCCACGAGTAGCCAGGAGAGATTCGAGCAAACAAGGACCAGCGTTCCATATGACGCAAGCGGGTCTCACGCGAAATCTGCAGACATGCAATGGCCCTTCAAATTACCTGCGAGCCGAAAAAGAGAACCGAAGATGAAAGAACATGTCGTCGAGGCCACTCGGGAAGATGAGTTGAACTCAACAATCCGGAGTCTACACGCGGGCTCATTGGCGGAGCCCACGCTGGTTGAGGTCGAGGGCCGACCGGCGGCTGTACTGCTCCCCTTGGAGCTCTATCTCGCAGTCGCCGACCGATTGGACGACACGCTGACCGCACGGGATATCGCTGATCGCGTCGCTACAGGCGGTGTCATATACGGGACCATAGCCGATCTCGCGAGCGCCGCCGGCATTGAAAAATTCAAGAGCAATACATCGGAAGATTGATCGCGACCACACTCATCAGGAGAAACCATGGGCGAGGACAATGCGGTCTTCGCTGTCGCTTATTCGACAGAGGTTGCGAAGGACATACGCGAACTCCCGACCAAACGCCTGCAGCTAATAGCACTATACGGAATTGAAGGCCTGATCGCCCGTAGACTTAAAGGGACGATCTTGGGAGAAAATCCATCAAGCCCGGGACTAGGGGGGGCCCGAAGCCTGCGCTTCGATAACCGTCCCGAGCTGGTGCGATACCGCATTGTTTATCGCGAGGTCTTCAATGTCTTCCATATCATCGCCCTCGGCCCTCGCGAGGATCTGGAAGTCTACGTGCGAGCATCCGAACGCCTTGGAGCGACTCCCCGCCGGGATATCGTCGAGTCAATTCAAGGACTGGAAAAGGCTGCACGCGACAGTGTCATTAAAGCAAAAGCCATCGAGTCGCGCGCGCGATCGCTATCCGCGCGCATCGAAAAGAACAAAGGCCCGAGATATCTGGCCGCACTCGAGAAGGGTTCGACGGCACCGGAGCTCCAATTGGCCAGAGCCGCTGATCGCGAGGCTCTCGTGAACCTATACGCAAAGGCTGCGACCTGGAGGAAGTCCGCGTCGCAACTACGAGCCGAGAGACAAACGCTAATTCCGCAACAGCGGCACACATCCGTAATCCAGCCGTCACTTGTCTGCTATGTACACCGAAACAGGGATGACGTACAGGTGACACTGTATCGCGGTCGCCCTTAGACCGGCGCCGCGATGCCATAATTCCCGCCCGACGTCCGGTAGGTCGCCGGCGTCCGCGTCGGTCCGGCTCCCGCGCATGGTGCGCCGGCGCTTCAGCAAATCTTTCCCGCGGCGGTATCCGTGGTACCGGCCCCGGCGCGACGGCCACCGCATCGGACGAGGCTGAGTCCCACTTTATCAATTATTTCGCGATAGATCAGAAAGAAGACTCGCGTACGGCGCGGCACCTCGACTCTGTTGATCCTTCCTTACTGATCGCTGACGGTGGCCTGATGCCCGTCGCCTAAATTTCCCCTGAATCTCAGGGAGTGCGATGAGTACAGATGATGAGCGTATCGGCAGGCGCATCGCCGCTCTGCGGACAATGAGCAACATCAGCCGAAGCTGGCTCGCGGGAAACAACTGCTCTGCGGATGACGTGTACGAGTTCGAGGCCGGGATACGCACCCCGTCCACGGACTTGCTAGCGGCCTTCGCCACAAGGCTTGGCTGCCCGATCGCGTATCTCAGTGACGGTGTTCCTCGGGATGTTCAGATACGGGCGCGTATTTCTGTCGCGCTTGCCGGACAGACGCTTCATCAGTCGGACATCAACGAAGCGTCCCGACGCTACGCACCGTTGGCGCACGACCCCGCTGTCCTGCTGGATGCGAACTTGCGTCGCCGCGTGATGCTCGGGCTCGCCGAGGCGCAAGAACGGCAGGGTCAGTTCGATGCGGCGATCGGGACTCTCCGGCGAATCGAAGCCGACACCCAGGATGAGCCCGGCACCATGGTCTGGGCCGAGACACGGGCGGCCCTAGCGCGATGCCATCGCCTCAACGGGGATCCGCATACCGCTGAACGGATCGCGACCGTGGCGATGACCGCAGGTGCGGCGGACTCCGAAGACTGGAACCGGGGAGGGTATATCGTCCTCGCCTCCGAGCTCGTGTCTGTCCACACAGCCTGCGGTAACCGCGGCGCCGCCAACATCCTCGCCGTGGAACTCGCCAACCGCCTCACGCCGAGCCATCCACCAGAGGTGCAGCTGACCGCCATCTGGGTGCTCGCACGCCTAGGAGCCGATCTGCGCCAGACCGATTCGGCGCTCTTGTGGGTTCTCTATGCCTATGAGGTCGCCTTCTTCAACCACCTCGAACCGCCAGGGCGACTCCTGCAGACGTGCATCGACCTGCTCACGAACGCGGGCGAACCCCGCGCCTCCACCGATGCCATTGCCACGCTTCGCGGCCGGATAGCGGAGCTTAATCCCATATCTGACGAATCCGCGCAAACAACGCTTCGTCATATCCGACAGCTTGCAGGAAATGGGCAAATCGATGACGCACTTCGTAGCTGCAACGTACTTTTGGGGCACCTCCCCGATCTATCAGCTGCCATGCGAATACAGACATTGTTGGTCTATGGGTTCGCACTAACTCCGCACTATGAGGCCCGATTGCCATTGATCGATGCGGGTCGTCTTTGTGACCGCGCCGGCCGCTACGACGTGGCCGCGTCAGTATGGGAAAAGGTCGCTGAGATCGCCGAAGCGGGCGGCGATACAAAGCTCGCCGAGCTGGCCATTATCCGCGCAACCAAGAGCCGACGAAACGCCGCTGACAAAATTCCCCCACAGGGGGACGCCTATCGACGCCCTCCGCCTGAAGCAGACGGCCCAGACGCGAACCTACGCCGAGGTTTGTAAATCCACTCGAGCGGCGTCTACAAACCAACTTGGCACCTCACCCACGGGACGAGCGTAATGACGCTCAAACACGCGCACCACGTTTCATCTGAAACATGCCGTTGGATAGAAGGCAGAATTGAGTACTGACACCGAAATAGGACAGCGCATCGAGCGAGCACGGATCGCGCGCGGCCTAACCCGCGCACAGCTCGCTGGAGACGATACCACCCAATTCGAAATCGTAGCGATTGAAACGGGCACGCTAAGTGCGCCAGCCGAGCTTATCCGCTCACTTGCCATGAAGTTTAAGTGCCCACCGTCTTATCTTACGGACGGCGTACCCGCACATGTTCGGAACGACTTGCAGACGGCCCTCGCCAAAGCAGGAGTATTGGCCTATTCGGGATCTTTCCCCGCCGCATTGAAGGGCTATCAAACTCTTCTAGACAACACCGCTGTACACCTGCTCTCAGAAGTCCATCGTGACGTGATGATCGGCGCATCACTTTGTTATGAGGGCACGGGCGATTTCACCTCGGCGATCAACGTACTGAAGGAATTGATCGCCACGGCAACGCCGAGTGACTGGCATTGGGCCGATGCGCATGCTGGCTTGTCACGCTGTCATCGACGAAGCGGCGATCCAGCCGAAGCCGAAGCTGTCGCCCAACGCGCCATGGATGAACTCGAGAACACGATAGAGCATCTGCGTCTCCGAAACCGCATCGTCATCGGTGTTCAACTTCTCGCCGCAAAAACGGCCCGGTCGGATCGCAAAGGATCCATCAGCCTAGCCCGCGAGCTGATCGATCATTTCTCCGTAGATTCTCCCACACCACTTCGATTTATGACTTACGACCGCGCGGCCAGAAGCGCCGCAACTTTCGGTGATGTTGAGAACGTCGTCCAGTGGGCTGACATAGCATACAAGCTTGCCTCCATCAATAAGCTCATCGACGATAAGGACGTGATCGCCCGCTATACCGGCCTGCTGCTGGAAACCAGGAATCCACGCGTCCCGCTTCGTACTCTTCCCGCCGTACGCAAGAGCCTGCTCACTCCCGCTCGATCACCGGATGTCTCGATCGCAAGACTGATCCTGCTGGTACGCACGGAAATCAACTCTGGGGCGGCGACTCACGCGCTGCCACGTTGCGACAAGCTCATGAAGCTTGTTGCAGGCGCGCCGCCGGCTCTTTGTGGTCACGCTTTGGCCGCACATGGCGACGCACTGGCCGCCAAGGGGCGTTATGAACCCGCCCTGCATAAGTTCAAGACTGCCGCCCGGCTCTTGGAAGAGTCAGGGCTCATTTCCACAGCCGCCGATATCTGGACATCAAAAATCGGGAAAATCTACGGCAAGATGGGCAACAAGGATAAGAGAGTCGCAGCAAATCGCAGGGCCGCGAACATTAAAAACAGGCAGAAATCAACGGTCTACCTCATCCGGCCGGATCTGAACGTCGCTCCGCACGCCTCGGCCGATGCAAAGCAGACCAGAGCCACATAGCCCACCCCTTCTCAACGGAACTATTTTCCTGTCAACCTCGCCGCCAGATCTGCCGCTGATGCTCGCCTAACGACGGCTGCTTACGGTGGCCGGATGACCAGCGAGCCACAAAACGACGGCGGAATCGGACCGCGGATCAGGCGCCTCCGCGTTGCACGGGATTTGGCGATCGATGACCTTGGAGCTCGTGACGCCACAGCGGCCGGCCTCATCCAGTCCATCGAGGCCGGCCTGCACACTCCGGACGCTGAGATGCTTCAGCGGCTCGCCTGCGTTTTGAGCTGTCGCACCGAGTATCTCCAAAACGGTATCCCCGGCGGACAGCGACGGGACTTGCGCCTCCAGCTCGCCCAGGCCGAGCAGCTCCTGGATCACGGAGCGACGGCGGCGGCACTGGAGCGTTACGGCCTGCTCGCCGAGAACCCGGCGGTCATCATCACGACAGCGCTGCACCAGGCCGCCGTTCTGGGAACCGCCCGCGCGTACGAGGCCGCCGGTCACATAGACGCAGCGTTGGACCGTCTGCGGCGGCTGCGCGAAGACGTCGCCGTCACCGATCCGCCCTGGGCGTCGATGCAGGCTCTTCTCGCCCGATGTCACCGCCGGAGAAACGACGCCGGCGGCGCCGCCGCGGTCGCTGCCACCGCCCTCGACAGGATCGGCGACGTCCCCGCCCAGCATCGCCCCGGCAGTTACATCGTCCTGGCCGCCGAACTGCTGGCCGCCTACAACGCACTCGGGGAGCGAACGGAGGCGGACCAACTCGCGCTGACCCTGCGGGGAGTGGCTGACAGCCGGCACATCCCTCACCGACTGCAGGAGCCGGCGCTGTGGGAGATCGCGCGAACCGCGATCGGCCGAGGCGATCTCAGGGAAGCCCATAAGCATGCACGCAAGGCGTATGAGGCAGCACGCATCGACGGCAGCGCGCCATCGTTTGCTCCGGCGCATCGGTGGGCCACGTTGCTGCTGAGCACTGGTGATCGAGCGACCGGAGCGCAGGCCGTCGCGATCTTGCACCATCACCGACCGTCGGCGGCAGCGTCCCCGGAGATCTCGGTCGCCTGCACGGTGTTGCTGGTGAGGTGCCGGATTCTTGCTGGAGACGTGAAAGGTGCGCTGCGGGACTGCCAGGAGCTCATGCTCGACGCCGCCGATGCCCCGCGAAGCCTTCAGGCACTGGCACGAACCACCCTGGGCGAAACCTTGGCGGCGAATGGCGACGTTGAGGGCGCTATGGCCGAGCTGACCGCCGTGTGGGAAATGTTCGAGTCTAGATCCATCAGTAACCCCGCTGGTGAGCTTGCCCGGTACCTCGCCGACGCGATGACCGCTGTCGCAAAGATGGAGGAGGGCGCTTCGGCAGCGGAACAGGCCGCCGGCCACGTTGCCCGCGCGGCGCGCCGGAGCCAGCAGGCCAGTTACAGCCTTCCTGCGAGCGGTACCGTCACCGGCGCCCGCATACGGTATCTGTAGTCTGCGGATCAAAAATTTCGGCATCCGCCGGAGATCGCGCTGCAGCGCAGAGAGCAAGACTCGGCTAACCGAATTGCTCCTCCATGACAGCCAGGTCAGTCGCGGTCGCGTTCCACAACGCCACCTGATTGGCGGCCCCGAAACCCCGGGCCCCGCCTTCTCGCTGAACGATCTGATAGTTGAGCGTTGTACGGCGCGGATGCGGCGATCGGGCATACGCCTGATAAAAAGTTCCGTTACCATCCTTGGCCACCAGGACGCCAGTCCCTCGAAGATCCCTCATCCGGATCATCACTTCGGTCCGATCGGCCATACTGTAGACCAGCTGATCATAATATGTAGACGGCGTAGTCTGGAAAGCCACACCTCTGGTCTTGAATGCGCGAACCGCGTTGGCGATAGATGATGTCGAAAACGCCAAGTAACGCACGCCCGGCCCGTGATTACTCTGCAGGAACTCCGCTGCAGGACTTCGGTTGTCCTGTTCTGCCGGCTCGGTGAACAGACACGTCGCGGCACCAGCGCGATCGTGGATGGCGCACATGTTGACGCGGTTCTGCCCGACACGGATCTGCTCGCGCGGCCCCTCTCGGAAACCGAGCACCTGGCGATAAATATCGACGGTGGGCTGCAAAGTGTCAGGCTGCGTACAGAATTCGATGTGGTCGATGGCGCGTAGATATCGTGAGATCCGGCCGCCAACCGCGTTCCAGCGCCAGGGGCGGCCCGGCGGAGCAACGGGCGCCGTGGCGTCGACCGGATCGATGAGGGTATGGCAGACCGATCCAAGTCCCGCCATCACCACTGTGTAGCAGCCAGTTCCGGTGGGCTGGGTGGGCGTAAGGACCGGCAGCCCTATCCGCAACGCGGACGCTGCGGCCAACGCGATCTCCCGGTGATAGAACGCGACATCGGCGACCCCTTCGCCGTGCTCGGCGAGCCATTCGGTGACCGGGCTGGCGTCCCCGCGCGGCACGGTGATGATCAATTGCAGTCCGTTGCCGCGCAGCAACGTCGAATGACGGTCGCTCATGTCGGCCTCAGCAGCCACGATGAGATCGAAGCCGCGGGTGAAGTAAGCGATCATCGCAACACGGTCACTGACGTAGAGTTCAACGAAAGCGAATCCCTGCATCGGGGCTCCCTGTGCGCCGTCGCGCGACGTCGGTCTTAGTCCAGGTGCCCGGCTGCGGCCTCAGCCGCGCGCCGGGCACCTGACGGCCCGAGGTGATGGTCGTTGGGCGGACCCCAGGCGTGGCCGGACGCTACGAGATGGCGATCAGCGGGCCGTCAGGGCAGCGTAAGCTCACGACTGCTTTCACAAATTCGCGTGTCCGATCGCCGCAGCGGCTGCAGATCCGCTTTCCTGTCGGAACATGCTGGTGCCGCAGACATTCGTTCTGAGTCGAAGATACGCATCGTCGGCTTCGAAATAACTCGCGTTGTTGCTAACGATGCCAGCACTGTTCGCTGACCATCGCCTTATCCATTGCTGATACAGCATTCTTATTGTCCCCTGTATGCGAATACTCAGGGCGGTGGCGGTGACCACCGCAGCGCTGATCTTTCTCGCCGGGTGCGGGATCATCCATGAACAAGAGCGCCCGGCACGCCGTTCGCCCGGCGGCTCGCCTGCAGCGATCACGTCCGCGTGGACCGTAAGGATCACTCCGGCGAGTGCCGTCAGATCGGTGCCTGGCGGCTTTGTCGCTTACGCACTCGACGACGCGGGTCACTTCGCGGCGATCGGCCTCGACGCCGACACGGGACGGATCAGGTGGCGGCACGCAGCCACCCCGTCCTACCTCGCCGGTGGTGAAGGCCTGGACCTGATCGCGCGGGATGACGTCGTCGTCTTCATCGCGTCGTCCGGCGTCTATGAACTCGGTGGCGCCCAGGTGCTGGCGGTCGATCCCGGCTCAGGTCGGCGTTTGTGGTCGTACGGGAGGCCCGGGCAGCGCATCATCGCTCAGCTGCAGTGGTGCGCCGAAGGCCAGCGGGTCTGCTTCGTGACGACGCACGCCGATTTCTCCCGATCCGAGCTCGTGGTGGTTGACGCGGCCGACGGGCGGGTCGTGGCGCGTCGCGAGGTCGGTGATGGCCGCCGGATCTCAGATGAGTTGTATGCCGCGGACTCGGGCAGACTGATGCGCGTCGACGCGGCTGGCCATCGCGTGTGGCTGCGCTCAACAGCGGAGGTCTTCGGCCGAGACGGCTTGTCCGTGGACGCTGGCTGGGACATCCGACGCCAGGGCGACCGCTATATCGGCTGGCTCGGGCACCGTGAGGATCCGCCGACGCCCCGTCATGTCCAACAGCTCGGAGCCGGCGCCGTCGCCGCGTTCGACGCGGCCACGGGACGTCGTTTGTGGTCCCGCACCGGTGTGGAGACCATCTGCGGAGGGATCGACTTCGATCCGCGTCACCCGATGTGGTGCCGCACCTCAGGATCTGTCGAATGGGGTCCCAACCTGCGACCGCGCGTGTCCGGGGTGGACGTCACGTTCGAAGGATTCGATGCCACGGGGCGCATCCGCTGGTCATGGCACGCCAGCGCTATACCCGGCCTGTTCTCCACGGCAAATGCCACCCTCCGGATCGACGACACGACGTACCTCGTGCACTCCCCCAAGGGCTTGATGCGGCTGGATCTGGACAACGGTGTCCGGGCCGTGACCGGCGCGCTGGCCTCTGGATGGTGCAGCGATCAGCACGGCGTCCGCCCCTCCCAGACCATCAAGGCGACGGGGTGGTCCAGCTACGTCACCCGCCGGTTCTGGCCGTGCGACACCTCAGGTGAGGCCATTCCTGTTCCACCGACCACGCCGACGTTCGCAGGCACACGGGTCGGAGAGCGTTACGTGTGGCCTGATCGCAACGCAATCCGTGCAGTGACCATTGGGCAACGTTCCTGACCACTCGACGCCCCCGGCACGCCGCGGCCTCCTTCAGCTCTCCGAGTCCGGCACGGCTGGAATGCGGACTTCGGCCTTCGGCGCATGACAGTTGAAACAGCAACGTGCGTTCAGGTCGGCCAGCCGTTGACGCAGCACGTTGGACTCCGCACACGCCGACGCCAGCGGCATCGGCTAGGTGAACGCGACCGAAACGATCGGTGTGTTGTCAGTCGTCTCGGTCGACGATCGGCTGGCGCTTGATGACGGCATAGACGGGCGTCGTGGGCCCAACGTAGGCGCCCGTGAGGTTGAAACTGATCCATTCTCCCCATGGTCGGCGGATGTCTCAGCGCCGTCCTTCCGCCCGCGCCAGTGCCTGGCCGAGCTTAGGAGAGCTGGTGCCCGACCGCGCGGTCGGCTTCGCCGGTCACGATCAGGGCTCACTCGCTGGCTTGGGTGGCTCAGTCGGCGGAGCTGGTCGATCCTGACGTGATGGGGCGTCGGCGCCGGGTGGCGTGGTGGGTTTTCCTCGTGGTGGCGAGCGGCGCGCTGGCAGCTGCGGGTGCTTGGATTCCCGAGAGTTGGCCGCCGTGGGTTCGGGAACCACTAGCCGTGGTGGTCGCGATCGCGGCGGGGGCAGCCGGATCGTTTGTCAGCGAGTTGCTCGTGGCCTGGCGGGACGGCACGCGCAGGCGTGCGCTGGCCGGCGGCGCGGGGTTCTGGGGCGAGCCTCCGCGCTTGGAACCGCGGTATGTGGACCGCCCGGAGCTGCTGGCGACGGTGGGCTCGGCGCTTAGCTTGTTCTTTAACCTGCCTGGCCGAAGCGGGCGGTGAGGGTTTTCTCGCGTTTGATCGTTTTGCCGACGTCGTGGACGGGTGCTGGGCGGTGGTTCTTTGAGCCTGGTGGCCTGCCCGGGCCGGGTTTTGAGGGTTTCGGTGCGCTGGCCGGACAGCCGATGGTCGCGCGGATGTTCCGGAAGCCTCGCCGGACGCGGGCCGGGGTGAGCCGGCCTGGTGCGGCGGGTCGTTCCCAGGGGCGCCGGAGGTCTTCGGTGAGGTGTCGAGCGAGCCGGAGTTGGGTGTGGGCGGTGATGACGAGCCAGGTCCACCGGTCGGCGGCCTCGGGCGTGCGGATCTTCGGGGTGGTCCAGCCGAGGGTCTGTTTGAACAGGCGGAAGGTGTGCTCCAGGTCGAATCTGCGCAGGAACGCCTGCCAGAGCCGGTCCAGGTGAGCAGAGCTCGTGCTGGTGGCTGAGGACCATAGCCAGACCGGCTTGGGGTCCCGGTCGCCGGGCAGGTGCTCGACCTGCAGGCGGATTAGCGTTCCTTCGACGATGGGCAGCGGGCCGCCATGCTTCAGCCAGGCGGCGCGGTGGGTCAAACGTGGGTGGAGCCGGTCCCATGACATCGCGGTCGCGGTGCCGTACCGGGTGGTCTGGGTGGTCGTGGTGTGGTGCGGGGCGGGCCAGGTGGCGGTGTCGCCGAGCGCGAACTCCCCGCCGTGCTTGGGCGGACGGCCGATGAAGTGAGGGTCGCGGGGCGGCGCGGGCAGCCGCAGCACTCGATCCGAACGAATCCGGCCCAGCAACTCCACGGGCAGGTCGGCCAGCAGGAAAGCCAGCCGGGTGACGTCGTATCCGGCATCGGCCACGATCACGATGTCTGGATCTCCCGCCTTCCATTGGCCGGCGTCCAGGAGCCGTTCGATGACCTGGCGGAGCTGGGCGGCGGTGACGGCGGTGGCGTCATCAACCGGGCCGAGCCGGACCACATCCAGCACCGCCGTCCAGGAGGTGCGGCCAGTCTCCAACGCGGCCACGAACGAGTACGGCCAGCCCGGAACGAACTGCGACTGGGTCTTGGCCCGCCCATAGACGTGGCAGAACAGCCGGTCCGCGCTGGTCGCCGCGTCCGGCCGCAGCCACGGGGACACATCCACCGCCAGCACGATCCGGCCATCGGCGGCTCGCGGCAGTGGCAGCGCCGATAGCGCCCACCGCAGCCTGGCCACGTCCACGCGGCCGGAGTTCAACCCGTCATACAACGCGCCGTGTCCACGGCGATGCTCTGGCGTCAGCGTCAGGTCGACCAGCGACCTGACCGCTCCATCGGCGCACAGCAGCGCATCGGTGAGCTCGAACAGCGCGTCCGCTCGGGCGGTCAGGCAGTTATAGAAATCGCCCCGGAATCGGGACAACACGGGCAAGGACTCGACGCGAGCAGCGTCATCCAGCAGACTCATCCTCACGGCCTTGGCTTGATCATCAGCGTCTCGACAGCGCACATGATCAACCCAAGGCCGCTCTGCTGTCCGCCGAACACCAAAACCCCCGGCCGGCTCAACGAGCCGACCGAGGGTGCAGGTTAAAGAACAAGCTTAGGGGCGGGGCGCGAACGGTGGCACTCGTCGGCCTGGGCGGAACGGGCAAGTCCACACTCGCGGCCGCCGCGGCGCATTCTCCGTTGGTCAGGGGGCGGTTTCGTGGTCGCTTCAGGCAGGTGACCTGGCTGGCCGCCGGACCGTCGGTGGATCCGTTGTCCCTGCTCATCCAGCTGGGCCACCGGCTCGGCGATGAGAATGCCGTGTATCCGAGCGTAAGTGAGGCGCGAGACGCGGTGACGACACTGCTGGATCGCTCGCGGCTGCTGATCGTCTTGGACGACGTATGGAATGACGCTTTGTTGCGTGCTTTCACCGGCCTCGGGGCAACGTCCTTGCTGTTCACCACCCGCAATCGCGACCTGGCCCGGGCGGTGAACGCCCGGCAGATCGCCGTGGACGAACTGACCCGGGAGCAGGCGCTGGCGCTTTTGGAGCGCTGGACCTCTGGCCAGCCGGTGTCGGAATCGGACGCGCGAGCGTTGTGCGCGCGGCTGGGAGATCTCGCGCTCGGAATTGCCATGGCAGGGGCCATGATCGCTCGAGGCCGGTTAGCGCAGGAAGTAATCGCGCTGGTGGACCGCGACCTGGAGCGGATCTCGGGTCAGTTCGTTCCGGCCTACCGATACGGAACCCTGCGAGCCGCGATCGACGCTGGAATCGACGATCTGCCCCTCCAGGTGCCCGGTGAGGCGAGAATCGGTGGGCGTTTGCGAGACCGCTACCTGGAACTCGCCGTATTCGCCGGTCGAGGAGCCTTCCCGCGCTCGGCTACCGAGGCGCTATGGGCCGATTCCCTGCCCGATCCCTATGCGCTGTCTGAGGCCTTGGAGGAGTTCTGCGGCCGTTCACTGCTCTCCGGCAGCGACGACTGGTTCATCGCGCACGACCTTCAGTACGACGCGATGAGTCAGCATCCCGACGCCCCCGACTTCCAGAACGCCCATCGGCGCCTGATCACGGGCTGGCGGACCCGGCACCCAGCAGGCTGGGTCGACGCGGCCAGGGAAGACCGCTACATCTCGGAGAACCTCGCCTGGCACCTCCACCAAGCCGGTGAAACGGACCCGCTTGCGGACCTCCTTGCCGATCCGCGCTGGATGCTCCACCGGATTTCCACGGCGAGCCTCCCCGAACTCCTCGTCGATTACGCCGAGGCCCCTACTTCCCTGACCCGGGCCATTCGTCGCGCGCTCGCCATTTCCACCACGGCGCTCGCGCTCAGTCCCGGCTTTCTCACGAGCCAGCTCGCGGGGCGGCTCCTTGGCCACCCCGACTCCACCATCGACGCATGGGCCGCCAACCTCACCCCACCGCACAGCGGGCGATGGATCGCACCCCTCACCTCAGACTCCCTCACCCCCGTCACCAGCCCTCTCGAACACATTTTGGCCGCTCACGCCGGACGCGTATCGTCGGTGGCTTTCAGTCCCGACAGCGCACACCTCGCCACCGGAAGCCACGACGGGACCGTGTGGGTGTGGGACCTGGCCACCGGCGAGGGCGTCAGCGCACAGTGCGAGCAGGTGCGATCGGTCGCCTACAGCCCGGACGGAACCCAGCTCACCGTCGTGGAGAAAGACCTGACGGTACGACTGTGGGACCTGGCCACCGGGCAGGAGACCACCCTCACCGGCCACGAGGACCCTGTGACCGCGGTGGCCCACAGCCCCAATGGGAGCCATGTCGCCACTGGAGACGACAGCGGAGCGGTACGAGTACGGGACCTGTCCGGTGGCCGGTACCTCACCCTCGCCCAGCCGTCCGTCTCGACAGCCGCAGGGGCTGACCGGGACCCCCGTCTTCGGTCAGCGGTCCCATTGGATCTGCTCACTGGCCTACAGCCCAGACGGAAGACACCTCGCTGTTGCAAGCAGCGACGGAAGGGTACGGATCTGGAGTCTGCACGACCGCCGGAACTTCACGCTTACCCAGCGATCCGGCTGGATTCCCTCAATGGCCTACAGCCCGGACGGAACCCACCTCACCTTCAGCCACTTCGACCACACCGTCTCCGTATACAACCTGACCACCGGCCAGGACACCACTCTTACCGGACACAACGGCATCGTGACCGCAGTGGCATACAGCCCCGACGGCACCCGGCTGGCCACCGGAAGCGAGGACCGGACTGTCCGTATCTGGGACCTGGCCTCCGGTCTGTACCGCACGCTCATCGGGCACCTCGGACCGATATCGTCGATTGCCTTCAGTCCTGACGGATCTCGACTCGCCACCGGAAGCGAGGACTCGGTGATCCGAGTGTGGGCGACGGACACGGTGGACCACGTCGCGCCCGAGCAAGCTCGCGCGACCGCACTCGCGCTACATCCGGACAGCGGCCGCATCGCTATCGGCAATGACGACTCGACGATTCAGATACGTGATCCAGATGGCCGGCACACCACTCTCCCCGCAAGCAACCAGGCGGTGACCGTCATCGCCTTCAGCCCCGACGGAAGCCGGCTAGCGACGAGCGGCCGGACCCTCACGGGCCCTCTGACGATCAATTTGACCGCAGGACAGGCTTCCGTCCTTCCCGGTCACGTCGACTCGCCGATCGCGGTGACCTACAGCGTTGACGACGTGGACCTCAGCACCCCCAGCCACGACCGGACGGTTCAGGTGTGGGATCTGGCGACCGGCCGACCAACCGTCCTCACTGGACACGACGGCCAGGTGCTCTCGGCGGCTTACAGCCCCGACGGCAACCACCTCGCCACCGGCAGCACCGATAGGACGGTGCGGATCTGGAATCCGACGACCGGCCAGCACACCATCCTCAAGGGGTCCGACGACTGGATCAAGGCACTGGCCTACAGCCCCGACAGCAGCCAGCTGGCTTGCGCTGCCTACGGCAAGATCGATCTCTGGGACCTGACCTCTGGCCAGCGCACCACGCTCGAGGGTCACACGGGCCCCGTCAACGCGGTCGCCTACAGCCCTGACGGCACTCTCCTCGCCACCGGCGGCCAGGACACGACCGTGCGGATTTGGGATCTCGTCTCCGGCCAGCACGCCACGCTCGAGGGTCACACGGGCCCCGTCAACGCCGTCGCCTACAGCCCTGACGGCACTCTCCTCGCCACCGGCGGCCAGGACACGACCGTGCGGATCTGGGAAGCCGTGTCCACGGCGGCAGTCACGCAGTGGAAGGACGATCAGACCATCCGAGCGCTGACCATGCCCTCCAACGATCAGATCTGGATACTCGCAGGGACATCGGTGGCCCGTTTGGAGATCCGACGGGTCGACCACGAAGCCTGACCCGGGATCGAACGAGTCGATGAGTTCCCGCGCGGTGGTCATCGCTCGCCCAGAACCAGCTCGGCATGATCACAGGAGCCAGAACCGTCGACTGTCTCATGAGAGCGAGATCGCCCACAAAGGCAACAAGGCCCCGATCCAAGCCAGCCAGCGCTGGCATGTAGAACGCACCAACGCCGACGAACGGTTCCTCACCGAGAAGGTGAACCGCTGGCTGCGCCTGGCCGGGGGCCGTCTCCTGGAGGCCGGAGCCCCGGACGCCTGACCGGCTTGCGGCCCGGGGGAACCACCGGCAGGATTTCCGAGTCGAAAAGGGCTATCGAGGAGGTGGCCCATTCCGGGATCACGGGTGCTGCGGTCGGGTGTCATGGCCGTGCTCGGGCTGCTGCTGGCCCTGCTCGGCCGCGCCAGCGTACGGCGCCGCCGAGCAGGAGCGCGTGGACTCCTACGGTGTGCGCCTGCAGGTCCGGCAGAACGGCGACCTGCACGTCACCGAGACGATCGCCTACCGCTTCGGGAAGGACACGGCGCGGCACGGGATCGTACGGACGATCCCGCTGCGCCGCCAGGTCGACTCCCGGCACGACCGGGTGATCCAGATCCGCGACGTACGGGTCCAGGGCGCCGCCCCGGGCGATCTCGCGGTCACGACCTCCGGCGACCGCACGGTCCTGAGGGTCGGGAACCCGAACGTGACAGTGTCCGGGTCGCGAACCTACGTGATCGACTACGACGTCCCGCGCGCGCTCATCCCCCGCGGCACCGCGAACGAGCTGAGCTGGAACGCCGTCGGCACAGAGTGGACGGTCCCGGTAGGAGCGGTGACCGTGAACGTGTCGGCTCCCGTGCGCATCGCCTCCGCGACCTGCCGGTACGGGGCGACGGGTTCGACCACCGCCTGCGCAGGCGGGCCGCCGGACGGTTCGAACGTGACGTTCACCCGGCCGGGACTGGCCGCAGGCGAGGGCGTCACCGTCAAGGTCGACCTGCCCAAGGCCGGGATGAGCGTCGCGCCGCCGCCGTACGAGCCGCGGCGGGCGCCATTCGCGCTCTCGGCGCTGGGCGGCGTCCTCGCGTTGGTGGCGGCCGGCGTCGCGGCGCTGCTCGCTTGGTTGTTCCTGCCACGCCGGGTCCCGCGGCTTCCCGCCGGTGACGCGGACGAGGACGGTGACCGGGTCTCACAGCATGTCGTCCGCGGCGACCGGCCGTCCAGCGGCCTGGCGCCGTACGAGGCCAAGACGATCGCGGGCCTGCTCGGCACGAGGGACTCGGTCGGAGTGTCCGTGACCGGGCACCGCTGGGCGGCACAGGACGCGGTCTATGACCTGCTCGGCGCGGAGGCCCGCGAGCGGGGCTGGTTCCGCCGCCGGCGGGGCGCCCAGCGCTTTGGTACGGCGTGTCTCGTCGTGACCGCGATCGCCTTGTTCCTCACGGCCACGGTGACGGCATCGGTCGCGGGCGTACCGACGAGGGGTCTCGGCTGGGCAGCGCTCATGTTCCTCGCCGTTGCCGGCTTCGCCTGGTTCGCCGGCCGACGGTCCGTGCGTACGGCCGCCGGTGCGCGGGCGAGGGCCGAGGTGAACGCGTACGCCGAGGCACTGCGCACCTGGCGCGAGCCGTCGTATGCCGGGCTCGCCTCGCGCGTGTTTCCGTACTCGGTCGCGTTCCAGAATACCCGCGGCTGGGGAGAGGTCTTCGAGGAGTTCGCGGGTGACCTGTCCTGGTACGTCCCTGTGGAGGGTTCAGACGAACGCGAGACGGCGAACAGGATCAAGCGCCTGGCCGGCATGGTCGCGCCCCGGCCTCGGGAGGCGTCTGGCGCGCGGCGGTTCGGTTTCATCGGCTCGTCATCGTCCTCCGAGACGGCCTATGTGGCGGCTGCGTTGGGCACCTCGGGCGGCGGCTGGTCGAGCGGGGATTCGGGCGGCGGCTGGTCGAGCGGCGGCGACGGTGGCGGGGGTGGCGGCGGCTGGTGATCCGGACAGAGCCGGGCTCTCACCCCATGCCGCCGACCCTTTCGGGCTCGGCCCGTCTACTGGTAGGAGTCTGTGATCGGGTGGTCTGAATTCTTCAGCTACGGCAGCCCGATGGTGATCCTGCGTAATCATCGGCAGTGCGGCGGGCAAGCGGAGTTGCTCTGCTCGGTACTCCGTGCAACCCATCGAGCTGGAGTGCTGGTTCTCGCATAGGCGGCAGCTGCTCGTGATGCGGCATGATGGCGGCCATGAACGGACACACCTCTGACTGGGCGACCCTCTTCTATTTCGAGAACGTCGCCGGCTGCCCGCGGCCCGGCCAGTTGGTGTCGGTTTGACTGCGTGACCGGGGAATCGACTGGTACCCCTTCGCCGAACACGATGTCCGGATCGACCATATGTGCGGTGTGCGTTCCGACGGGCACTGGCACGGCACGATCGTCGTCCGCGTTCGCGCGGACGTCTTGCGACGACTCGGACTCCATCCCGATCAGCCGACATCGGGTCCAGCCGACCCGCTGCCACCCAAGTGGTGGGGCCCGCAGGCGCGCTGAGCTGTGCTCTGCTCCTGCGGTTGATCAGGGCTACTGGTTGGAGTTTGCGATCGGGTGATCTGAGTTCCTGAGCCTGACGGTCTGTGGTCACCGATCGTGGTCTCCAGGGGCGTATTTCTTCCAGGTGCTGCCGGTCTCGGCGGCGAGGGCTTCGGCGTGGACGGTGTGGTAGCCGAGCATTCCGGCGACCGTCACCGGATGAGGCGGTGTGGGCACGGGAGCGGACCGACATCGGTGAGCATCTGCTGGCGTTGACGTAAGTGCTCCGGACGGGCAACTACTGGGTTCCTGCGGGCGGTGAGACTGTCCGCCGGGGGCGATCAGGGAGTGAGGGACACGTGAAGCGGGCGGCGACAGGGGCTTTGCTGGGCCTGGCGATCGGGGATGCCATGGGCTTTCCGACGGAGTTCAACGACATCGCGCAGATCGCCGCCAAATGCGGCCCCTGGCGCACGATGCCGTTGCCCTTGTCCTCGGGGCGGGCGTACGTCACCGATGACACGCAGATGACCCTGGCACTGGGCGAGGGGCTGATCGAAGCGCTGGCGGCCAGCCCGCTGACAGCAGGCAGGATGGAGCCACCGGTCCGTGAACGCTTCATTCAGTGGGGGTCCCGGTAGTCCTGGCCGGAAAATCAACGGATATCGCTGACCTGCGCTAACGCGGGGGTGGTGTCGGGGCGTTGTGATCACGACCGCTACGGTTCGTACCGTTTGTCCGGTACGTCGTGGAGGTGGTCGGTGGCGACGCGGTTGTTCTCTGGTGATCAGTTGGAGCAGCTGCGGTCGTTTCCCGACATCGGCCGGGATGATCTGATCCGGTTCTTCACGCTGACGCCGGCTGATGTCGCGTTCATCGATCCGGGCCGCGGGCGGGGCCCGGCGGATCGCCTGGGGCTTGCTGTTCAGCTGTGTACGTTGCCGTGGCTTGGGTTCGTGCCGGATGAGGTGGGCGCGGCGCCGCCGGTGGCGGTGGCCCGGCTCGCGGAACGGCTGGGCGTGGACCCGAAGGTGCTGAAGGAGTACGGCAGGCGGGAGCAGACCCGGACCGATCACCTGCGGTCGGTGGCGGGATATCTGGGGTGGAAGCATGCCTCGCCGGGCAGCGCGGCGTTCAAGGAGCTGGAGCAGTTCCTGCTGGACCGGGCGATGGAGCACGACTCGCCGACGTTGTTGTTCAATCTGGCGCGGGAGTACCTGATCGCGGCGAAGGTGATCCGGCCAGGTGTGGTCACCCTGATGGAGATGGTCGGCACCGCTCGCAATGGGGCCACCGACCTCACCCATGAGACGGTGGCCGAGTTGTTGACCGAGCAGGTCTGCAGCGATCTGGACCGGATGCTGGTGGTCGACGTCGGGCGGGGCATGACGCCGCTGACGTGGCTGACCACGCCAGCGGTGGAGGCGACGGCCAAGTCGGTGAAGGCCGCCATCGAAAAGCTGGAGTGGCTGCGCGGGATGGACGCCCACCTGCTGGATCTGTCGGCGCTGCCGACCGAGCGGCGCCGGTTCCTGGCGACGGTGGGCCGCCGGTCCACCAATCAGGCGCTGGAGCGCCGCGATCCCGAGCGGCGGTATCCGATCTTGTTGGCGGTGGCGGCGCAGTCGGCGGTGGACCTCCTGGATGAGGTCGTCTCGTTGTTCGACCAGGCGGTCTCGGCGCGGGAGTCGCGGGCCAAGACCAAGACCGATGAGGCGCTGGTCGAGCGGGCGAAGAAGGGCGAGACCCGTCAGCTTTTGATGGATGTGATCCTGCCGGTGCTGGCCGACCCGTCGATCCCGGATGAGCAGGTCGGTGGCTTGTTGCGGGAGCGGATCGGGATGAGCAGGCTACGGGATGCGGTCGCGGGCGAGTGGCGACCGCTTCCCAAGGACCATGGCCGGTTGTCGGCGATGCACGCCTCGTATTCCTACCTGCGGCAGTTCACCCCGAACGTGCTGGCGGCGATCGACTTTCAGGGCGGCCCGGGCACGGCCGATCTGATGGCCGCGGTGGCCATCTTGAAGAACCTGAACGTCGGCGGCGGCCGGAAGGTGCCTGAGGATGCGCCGGTCTCGTTCGTTCCGGCCCGGTATGCCAGCTATCTGGAGGCTGCGCGTAAGGCCGGGGATGACACCTCCTTCCGGCACTACTGGGAGCTGTGTGTGATCTTGGGTCTGCGGGACGGGCTCCGGTCCGGGGACATCTTCGTGCCGGGGTCGCGGCGGTACGCCGACCCCTCGACGTACCTGTACACGCCTGAGCAGTGGCGGCCCAGGCAGGCCGCGTTCTGCACGCTGGTCGGCAAGCCGGCCAAACCCGAAGATGCCATCGCCCAAGGCAAGGAGGAGCTGCACACCGCGCTGGCCGAGCTGGAGATAACCCTGGCCAGCGCGGCGCCGGACGACACCGGCGCGGTCCGGCTGGACGGCGATGACAAGCTGGTGATCCCCAAACTCACGGCCGAGGACATCCCCGCCGAGGCCAGGGAGCTGAAAGACGAACTGGCCGGGATGCTGCCGTTCGCGCCGATCGCCTCGCTGTTGATCGAGCTGGACGTACGCACCGGGTTCCTGGACTGCTTCACCCACGCCGGAGGGCGTAAACAGGCCAAGTCTGCCGAGCTGAAACGCAACATCCTGGCCGTGCTGATCGCGATGGCCACCAACCTCGGCCTCGCCAGGATGAGCGAGGCGTGCGGCCTCCCCTACGATGTATTGGCCTGGACCGCCGAGTGGTACGTGCGCGAGGACACGCTGCGCGAGGCCAACACCTGCATCATCAACCACCACCACGGCCTGGAGCTGGCAGGAGTGTTCGGCGGCGGCACCATGTCCTCCTCCGACGGGCAACGTTTCCCGGTGCGCGGTAAGTCGACCACCGCCCGACAGATGCCTATCCACGGCGGGAAGGTGCTGTCCACCTACACCCACGTGTCCGACCAGCACTCCACCTACGGCACCAAGATCCTCATCCCGACCCAGCGGGAGGCCCAGTTCGTACTCGATGAGCTGCTGGGCAACGCCACCGACCTTCCCATCGACGAGCACGCGACCGACACCCACGGAGTCACGCTCATCAACTTCGCGTTGTTCGATCTGGTGGGGAAGCTGCTGTCGCCGCGGATCCGGGATCTGGGGAAGATCACCCTGGTACGGGACGACACACCGACCGAGATCACCAAGAAGTACCCGCACGCCGGTCCACTGCTGGGCGCCCGCTGGAACGAAGCGCTGGTCGCCGAGTGCTGGCCCGACCTGCTGCGCATGGCCGGATCCTTGAAATACGGGCAGGCCACCGCGTCGCTGGTGGTCGGCCGCCTCCCGGCAGAACACCCTGGCGGCGGGGCTGAAGGAATGGGGCACCTTGCGCCGTACGATCCACGCCGCGAAGTACCTGTCTGATCCCTCCTACCGCCGGCGAATCGGACGGCAGCTGAACAAGGGCGAGAGCCTGCACGCGCTGCGCCGGGACCTGCACTACGCCCAGCAAGGCACCGTCACCGCGCCGCATCTGACCGACCAGACCGAACAAGCGTGGTGCCTGACCGTGCTGACCAACGCGGTCATCACCTGGACGACCGAGTACTACCAGCTGGCCGTCAAAGACCTGCGCGCCGGCGGCCGCGACGTGCCTGATGAGATCCTGGCCCACATCTCCCCGGCCCACAGCGAAAACGTCAACTTCTTCGGCGTCATCACTGTGGACGTCGAAGCCGAGCTCGCCAAACTCGACACCGGCGGGTGGCGACCGCTACGCCCAGCAGCACCAGACCTGAGCCGGTGGCGGTGACCGGGGGATCGGGGGGATAGGTTGCTGGTCCGGCTGAACGGGCATCGAGATGTTCGGTGAAACCAGTACCGGTACCCGTACGAGGTAGTACTGATGCTTCGTAATGGACGTCGGGAGACTTCCGCGACAAGCATGTGCCTGATCGAGCGTCAGCCCCCAGGACCTCCGCCTGTTTTCAACGAGGGACAGTGAGATCGCCTGGAAAGGCTTCCAGATCCGAGGGCGGATTAGGGGGACCGGGCGGAGCGCCAGGAGGCGGCTTGCTGGGCCCTGCCACGATGTCCTCCGAAACAAGGAAGAACTTTCCGGATTTGAACGGTTCCTTCAATGCCGTCAGCTGCTTGATCACTCGATCCGCGCTTGCGGGGTCGGTGTAGGTCTCGATCCCGAAGGAATGTTCGACGGACCGCTCACACTTGAAGGACCAGTGATTTTTTTCTCCGGTTGGTTCGTCCTCGAAGTCAGGGCAGTGCGCCTGATCTGCGATTGTTCTGGCGAGCGCCCGAGCGGTCTGCAGGTCCCTCGGCTGAGTCTGCAGTGACACATGAGAAGGCGCACACCCCGTTGCCAGCAAAGCAACGGCAACGGCAGGCCCTCCGATGAACGAACCTGGAAGCGAACTGCATCGTCCACGCCCTGCCCGCGCCATAGTGAGCACAGCGCGCCATCCCTTGGTGACGTACCGTTCCTTGAAAGAGCTCTCCGGTGTGGTGGAGCGTATCGCCCCAGCATGCACCATGCGCAGCACCGCCATGATCAAGCATTCTGCAGGATCATGGTCGCTGATACATGTCATTCAACATGACGCAGGCGGTGCACGGCGGAACTTCCTGGCTGCTATATGGGGTGTCCGTTAGAGGATCCTTCAACGAGACAGTTGAAGCCGCCGTCTCGCGAGCACGCGACCTGCGGGAACGCTGTCTCATATAGATGGTCCGCGAAAGTGTCCGGTGATGGGAGGCCAAACGGTACGCTCCCCGGGTGGGAGAACTGATCGGCTACGCCCGATGCTCCACCGTCCTGCAAGACCTCACCGCCCAACACGAGATGCTCATCTCGCTCGGCGTCCCGGACGGCCGGATCTACCTCGACAAGGGACTCACCGGCACCAACCGCACCCGGCCCGGACTCGACCAAGCCCTGGCCGCCGTGCGCGCCGGCGACACGCTGGTCGTCCCCAAACTCGACCGGCTCGCCAGATCGGTCCCCGACGCCCGCGACATCGGCGACACCCTGGTCGCCCGTGGCGTCCGCCTCTCCCTCGGCGGGAGCATCTACGACCCTGCCGACCCGATGTCGAAGATGTTCTTCAACATGCTGGCCGTGTTCGCAGAGTTCGAAGCCGATCTGCTGAAGATGCGCACCCGCGAAGGCATGGCCATCGCCCGCTCCCGCGGCAAGCTCAAAGGCCGCCAGCCCAAGCTCACCGCCCGTCAGCAAGCCGAACTGGTGCGTATGCACGCCACCGGCGACTACACCATCGCCGAACTCATGGAGGTCTTCTCCATCGGCCGTGCGACCGTCTACCGCGTGCTGGACCGCACCAAGACGACAGGGGCGACGGATGCTGAGCCTCCGCGTTAGCGCAGGTCAGCGATATCCGTTGGTTTTTCGGCCAGGACTACCGGGACCCCAGTGGTGGGGCTCGCCGGAGAACAACCGCGCGCCGGGGATGACCTGCCTGCGGGCGTGCGAGGCACTGAGCCGTGGCGGTACCTGGCAGGCGGCGAGTGAGGTCGGCTCCAAGGGCTGTGGGGCGAATATGCGGGTCGCGCCGGTAGGGCTCATCCCCGGGCTGGACCGGCAGCAGCGCTCGGGCGCCGCCCAGTTGCAGTCCGCTCTCACCCACGGCCACCCGACCGCGCTGGCGGCCAGCGACCTGACCGCGCACACCATCTGGCTACTGGCCGAGGGCACCGGTCCTGCCGAACTGCTGCCCTTGCTACGCGAGTACGCCTACCAGACCCGCTCCATTTACCGCGCCGATTGGCTGGGAGATCTGGCCGAGCACGCCCACGACCCCGACCGGGCCTCATACACCGCCCGCGGCTGGAATGAATGTCTGGCCCTGCTCGACCGCCTGGAGGCCGCGCTGGCCACTGCCGACCCGGAGATCGACCCGTGCCTGGCCACCGGCGAGGGCTGGATCGCCGAGGAGGCGTTCGCGACCGGCCTGTACTGCTTCCTGCAACTACCCGAGGACCCACCGGCGGTGGTCCGGCGAGCGGCATACTCCTCAGGCGACTCCGACTCCATCGCCGCTTTGGCCGGGGCCTTCGCCGGCGCGTACCACGGCGCCAACGCCTGGCCCAAGGAATGGGTGCGAGACATCGAATACCGCGACCGCCTGCTAGCCCTCGGTGCTACTTGGGACACGTGACTGCCGACCATATCTCCCGGAACCGTCCCAAAACGGTCGATTACGTACGCCCGCGAGCAGTGCTTCCTTGGCGTGCCTTTGTCCACCGGTTCGTAGTGCCGCGTGTTCCTCGTAGGCTAACCCGCACCGAACCCCGCCGCTCCGCTTCACCCACGCAGGAGTTCGTGGCTTTCTGCATGCCGGAATCCACGAACTCGCGCGTTTCCGGAGACACCGATCGCCCCTACACGTTTACCTGTACCTGGCTCTGTGCTGGAAGCCGTACGCCGACACCAGCCTCAGTTTGAACACAAGGACTTGACAGGGAAGATAAGCGCCGACTCAAAACCGTCCGCCAGTAGTGCTTCGCCATCAGTGACCTCGGCCAGCCAATCCCGGATCTCCTCGTGCGGCGGCTCACTCATGGCCGGCCCATGTGCGGGTCATGATGGCCATCGAGGAGCAGTTTGATCCTGCGCAGCCATCCGCGGGGGCTGATGAGACCGCCGGCACGCAGGTACAGCGCGGTACAGCCGCCTGGGCTGGCGGTCGCGGGGCCCGAGGAGGGGATGAATCCGCCGCCGTCGGACGTCATCCCCGCGGGGCCGGTGAGCAGTTCCCACAGCCGCCCTGTCAGATCCGGCTCGGGCGCGAGGATCTGGAGCGCGAAATAGGTCTCATAATCGGCCTGGCGTTCGTCCCGCAACAGGCGTCGGAATCGATCACCTGAACGGACCGGGATCGGGCATAGCACCAGCTCGAGGTCGGTGGCATGGGAGTCGGCGCCAGGCAGCGCAGCGTGCACGATCTGGACGTGCAGATCCGCCTCGGGCAGGCCGTAGCTGCGGGCCAGCCGTCCGCGCACGACGGGGCTCGGCCATGGCGGTCCCGGAGTCAGCCCGAGGGCGGTCAGCTGCGCGGCCACCGATCCCGGCCCGGACGGGAAAACCAGGACCGAGACGTGCGCGACGCGGGTGTGCCGCGCGATCTCAGCGACGACGGGGGCGGGCGTCGTCGCTGGCAGGATCTCGGTAAGCAGGTCGGCCCTGGTCTGGGAGCGGAGGAATTCCACGACCCGCCAGATGCGCTGGACGTCAGCGTCTTCGAGCGCGGTGGCGGCCTTGCCGTCGGCGTTGGGGCCTTCGGGATATTCCATGTGGTCCTCCCAGATTCGGGCTGGGGTGGTGGAGTCAACCTGGTCAGTTGCGGATCGCCGCCATCTCGGTCCGGTCGCCCAGCGCGGCTGGCGTGGCTGTCTGCGGGGAGACCTCAGCGCCGGTCGCGAGTCGTCGGCCGACGACGGGCGGCAGGTCGCGTACGGTCGCGGCCAGCTCTTGGATGTTGCCGTCCACGAGGGCCTGCGGGCCGTCGCACAGGGCGCTCTCCGGGTGCGGGTGCACGTCGATGATGACGCCGTCGGCGCCGATCGCGATGGCCGCGCGGGTCAGCGGCAGGACCAGGTCGCGCCGCCCGCCGGAGTGCGACGGGTCGACGATGACGGGCAGGTGCGACAGCCGCTGGGCGACCGGGACGGCCGAGATGTCCAGGGTGTTGCGGGTCGCCTTCTCGAACGTGCGGATGCCGCGCTCGCACAGCACGATGTCGAGGTTGCCGCGCTGGGCGATGTACTCGGCCGCCATCAGCCACTCCTCGATGGTGGCGTTCATGCCGCGCTTGAGCATGACCGGCTTGCCGGCGCCGCCGACCGCCTGAAGCAGCGCGAAGTTCTGCATGTTCCGGGTGCCGACCTGGAGCATGTCGGCGTAGGAGGCGACGAGCTCGACGTCGCGCGCGTCGACGACCTCGGTCACGATGGGCATGCCGGTCTCGGCGCGCACGTCGGCCAGGATCCGCAGGCCCTTCTCGCCGAGTCCCTGGAAGGCGTAGGGGGAGGTGCGCGGCTTGAAAGCGCCACCGCGCAGGAGGGTCGCGCCGGCCGTCTGGGCCATCCGCGCCGCCCCGAGGGTCTGCTCCGGCGTCTCGACCGCGCAGGGCCCGGCGATGAGCGTCATGGTGCCGGGACCGATCGGGACCCCGCCGACCCGGACGACCGAACGGTCCCGGCTGTGTTCACTGCTGACGAGCTCGTACGGCGCTGCGGTCCGCACGACGTCGGCGACGCCGCGCAGGCGCCGGATGCGGGCTTCAAGGGTGGGCGTGGCGGGGCCGTCGACGCCGATGATGGTTCTGGATTGGCCGTGGCTGACGCGGGCTTTCATGCTGGCCGAGACGGCCACGGTGATGACCGTGTGGATCTGCGGGACGGCCGCGTCGGGATGCATGATGACGATCACGGAGAATTCCTCACAGGTTGGTGGCGATTACCGTGCCGGCGGAGATCACGCCGACGGAGACGATCACGCAGCGCAAGGCAGTGCTCGGCAGACGCTGGCCAATCCAGGCGCCGATCCATCCTCCGAGCAGTGATCCAGTGGCGATGAGTATGGCCGGGGCCCATTCCACCGATCCGGTGATCAGGAAAAGGGTGGCGCCGCTGATGTTGATCGCGGTGGCGGCGACCATTTTGAGGGCATTGGTCTGCTGGAGGTCGGTTCCGGGTGTGAAGGCTCCGAGGACGGCGATGAGGACCACTCCGATGCCGGCCAGGAAGTATCCGCCGTAGACGCCGGCGGCGAAGGTCGCGAGGATGAGAAGCGTTGGCCGGTCGTTTTCGGACTGACGAAGGGCCATCCAGCGACTCATCCGAGGCTGGATGAGTGTCAGACCGCATGCGCCGAGGATCAGTATCGGTGCCGCCGTACGAAAAGAACTGACCGGAAGAAGGAGGAGAAGGGCACCCCCGGCGGCAGCGCCCGCCAGGCCCGCGGCTCCGACCGGCAGCAGATCCATCCGTCGCGCTGGGAGACGACGCCGGTAACCGATGACTCCGCTGACAGATCCCGGGACGAGGCCTACTGTCCCGCAGACGTTCGCGGTGACCGGGGCGTAGCCGGTCGCGAGGAGTGTGATGAATGTGATCAGCGAGCCTGAGCCGATGATCGTGTTGATCGTTCCGGCCGCGATTCCTGCGGACAGGATCGCGGCGAGTTTGAGCACCGTCACGAAGGTCACTCCAGTCAGATGAATGCTTTGGAAAAGCAGCGAGACGCTCTCGGTCTTCGCGGGACGCCCAGTCAGGTGGAGGCCCGTCTCTTAGGCGTAAGCTGAGTCCGTCGCTTTTTCGCCGGACGGAATGGCTTGTCTCGTGGCGCGCGCCCGCGAAATCTGGAGTAATTGTGGCGTTGATTTGGCGGTGGCGGTGGCGGCATTCCGTACCGCGTGCTGGTGCGATCGTCGCAAATTGGACGCGGCGATACAGGCACCTGCCATGCAGAACCCGCTTCGGTGATCGAACCAAGGGGTGCAGGCCTGGAAGCAAATCCTCGAACGCCGTTACTGGAGTATTTGAGTGTTGATACCGTCACGGGTTCTTCGCCGAGCCGTTGATGCTGTGTGGCGTCGACGCTGATACCAGCCTGGTGAATGCCAGGATTGAATCGGTCCATGGTCAGCCGATGCGGGATGGTATTGCGGACTCGCCCCTTATGGCCTCAGGCAGCCGGGTGGAGTCCACCCGATGGGTTGAGGAATGAAGGAATGAGGGCGTTATTTGTGTCGGATGCGATATCCCGGACTGCGCCATCGCCTCGTTCAGCTCGTCGATCAGCAGCGACAGGACCGCGGATACCCCGTTTTCTCCTCCGACGGCCAGCCCCCACAACACCGGCCGGCCGATGAGGACGCCGCGGGCACCGAGGCCCAGGGCGATGGCGATGTCGGCACCGGAGCGGATGCCGCCATCGACCAAGACCGGTACGTCACCGGCGGCGGCGACCACACCGGGAAGCGCTTCCAGAGTCGGAACCACCCGATCGAGCTGGCGCGCGCCGTGGTTGGAGACGATGATCCCCTGCACCCCGGCATCGACGGCGTTCTGGGCATCGTCGCCGGCCAACACTCCTTTCACGAGGACTGGCAGTGCCGTCGAGCTGACGATCTTTGAGATGTCAGCCCAGGTGATGCCCGGGTCGATCGCGTTCCGGCTATGGGCTTCAGGGGATGCGATGTCCGTCGGTGCGCCCAGCGACTTCTCGAGATTGCCGGCTCTCACATCTGCCGGTATCCGGAACTCGCCTCGGATGTTGCGAGGCCGGCGTCCGAGCCAGGGGGTATCGACGGTGACCACGAGCGCCTGAACGCCGCTGGCTTCGGCTCGTGCGGCCAGACTCGCGGTGACGGCCCGATCCCTGAAGACGTACAGCTGCTGCCAGATCAGGCCTGGGTCGGTGCTGGCCGCGGTGACGTCCTCGATCGTGTGCGCGGCGAATGTACTCACCACCATCGGCAGTCCCAGGCGGCTTGCCGCCGCGGCGGTCGCCGACTCCCCGCCGGAATGCACGAGGGTGCTCAGTGCGGTCGGCGCCACCGCGATCGGAGCCGACCAGACGGACCCGAGCAGGTCGACACGCGTATCGATCCGGGAGGCGGTGCCGGTGAGCACGCGAGGGCGGAGCCAGTACTGGTCGAATGCCGCCTCGTTATCGTGCAGGCTGATCTCCTTGCCCGCGCCGCCGGCGATGAAGTCCCACGCGTCCCGGCGCATCGTGACGTGGGCCGTCGCCGCGTAGTCGGCGACGGTGGCCGGCCGCCTCACGGCTGCTCCGTGGCCTGCTGGGTCAGGTCGGCTTCGCGGGCTTCGAACAGCGCCTTGATGTTGTCGGTTCCGAACCCCGACGCGCCGCCCTGGCGCTCGACCAGCTCGTAGAACACGGTGGCGCGCTCGTGCGGGCTTCGGGTGAAGATCTGGTAGAGCAGACCGCCGTGGTCGCTGGTGACCAGTACACCGGTCTGGTGCAGGGCCTCGAGCTCGCGCTGCACCTGCGGATAGTCGGCCAAGCGCTCGGGGATGGAACGGTAGTACGCCGAAGGAGTCGCGCAGAACGCCACTTCGTGGTCGATGTAGTCCGCCACGGTGTCGGTGATGGCCGTGCAGGCGAATGCCAGATGCTGAATACCGGCGGAGGCGTGCTGACGGATGAACTGCTCGATCTGCCCGCCACGGGCTTCGAGCGTCGGCTCGGTGAGGACGAAGGTGATGCTGCCGGTCGCATCGCGCAGGACCCGGGAATCCATCTCGACGTCACCAGGGCGCAGTTCCCGGCTGATCTGCTTCATCCCGAAGACGTGCCGGTAGAGCCAAGCACTGCTCGCCAACGCTCCGAGCGGCAGGCAGGCGGCGACATGGTCGATCAGCTGCAGACGCGTTGATTCGGCTCCGTGAGCGCCGCGGATGGGACGCCAGGCGAACTCCGGCGGCAGGATCGGTTCACTGGCCCTGCCCGGATCGATCAAGGTGTGCTCGACCGAGCCCAGTCCACCGATCGTCCCGTAGACATGTCCGTCAGCACTGTGCCGGACCGGCCGGATGAGCGGCAGACCGGCCAGCGCGGCCCTGGTGACGGCCTCCGGCGCGTCGCGCCGGTACATGGCGATGTCGGCGATCCCATCGCCGTGCTGTGACAGCCACGCGCTGACGGGGCTGTCCGTGGTGGTCGGCGAGGAAATCACCAGATGGATCTCCCCGGCCCGCAAAACGACCGAATCCCGGTCGGACCGATGGGCCTCCGCCACCGGCACAAAGTCCATTCCCCCGGTGAAATAGCTGATCGCGGCGGGTCCATCGGAGACGTACAGCTCGGTGTATGCAATGCCTTGCATCGTCGTCCCTTCCCGGCATGGCTGTAGGCCCCCACGCGATTCGGTGATGGGCTCGCGCCTGGTCATGCCGTCGGGCGGGGACGTTAGGGAAGGCAGATCAGCCGCGCGTCAGGCATCCGTTAGCCGAGCCTGCGGCGGCAGGCTTGACGTGCGGCGAGTTCACTCGCCCGCACACAAATGACGGCACCGACGATCCGGCGCGACCAGGAGAGACAGGCCCGCGAGCATCATGGAACTTCGGTGACGACCCACGATCAGGCAGCGGTCGTGGCGTAGCAGATCGATGTGGTGTTCTCAGTGGTGACGTGCCGGTCGAGATTGGCGCGCGGCTACCCAGGCGCATGAACCGGTTGACGCGGCGGAAGCACTGGGTGAACTCGAGCGTCAAGCGAACTCGAGATCCGAGGCACACGCTCGCTGGCCAAGAGCCCTTGCTCGCATGCCTGCCAGTCAACGGATAGCTCCCCCCTCTATCCGCCAACACCCATCCCGCCGAGTAATAAGTGCTGTCTTTCTCGGCGAAGACCAATCACCGATCTCGGCGCCCTTCCGTTGGGGCCCGGCGATTCAGCCTGCCTCACCAGTCCCGTGGCCGCCACCGGAACAGCGCCGGTGGCGGCCACGGGACTCGGCGAGGCGATCGGCTATCGCCGGGCCCCCACAGAAGCGCAGCCAAGGAGTATCTCGAGGGTCACGTCCAGCGGAGTGGTGTAAGACAGCCTCCGCGTGATCCTGTTTCTGCAGGTTAAGCGGTGATCGCTTGCGGGGTGGTGTTCTCGTCCGGCGTTTCGCCGCTCACGAGTCGCAGGCGGGATTTGGCGAGGAATTCCAGGCCCATGTAGCGGCGGGCTTCGGTCCATTCGTCGGTTTGTTCCATCAGCACCGCGCCGACCAGACGGATGATCGCGCCCCGGTCCGGGAAGATCCCGACCACGTCGGTGCGCCGCCGGATCTCCTTGTTCAACCGTTCCTGGGGATTGTTCGACCAGATCTGCCGCCAGATCTCGCGCGGGAAGCCGGTGAAGGCCAGCAGGTCATCGCGGGCTTCGTCCAGGTGTGCGGCGGCGTCGGGGTACTTGGCCTGCAGGCTGTCGACGACGCGGGCGTGCTGGGCGGCGACTTCTTCGGTGGCGGGCTGGTCGAAGATGGTCCGCACCATGGTCGCCACCCATGGCTGGGCGGACTTGGGCACCTTGGTCAGCAGGTTCCGCAGGTAATGAAGCCGTTAAAAATCAACATGTTGGCTCGGCGGCATCCTGGGGGCTGGAAGCGACAGAGGCCAGGACGCCGGCAGCACTGGTGAATCTTCTGTTGGCGGCCTTGATGGTGGGGCCGTGTTGTTCGAGAAGTGGAACGACGTCGGCGATGGCGTAGCCGATGGTCCTTCGGCTGATATGGAATAGGTCCGCCAGGGCTTCGCGGGTGCAGAGTTTCCGCTGGTAGAGGATGGCGGCGAGGATCCGGTCGGTGTCGGTGATCTTCTGTCTGAACACGCCACCGCGGGTCCCTGGGAGACGGTCACCCCCTCGTTGTTTGTGCCGTCGGCGTTCGATCACGGCTTCGTAGGGGATCGTGAGGCGTTCGATGAGGCCGTGGAGTTCTTGACGGCTCATGCCGGTGAGGTCGGGGTGCGAAAGCTCGTCGGGTAGTGCTGTCCGGTGGCGGGATGAGCCGTGAGCCAGATGATCGAGCAGGTCCTGGGCCCGGCAGAAGCACAGGGTGGTGGAGGTGAGGGTGACCCGGTGCTGCTCCATGACCATCCTGGTGTCGGCGATGGCTTTGCCGATCGAGGTCGGGTTGATCGACAGCAGCTCGCAGAGAACCTTTTGGGAGCAGACGCGCCGCAGGTAGATGACGGTGATCAGGACACGGTCGGCGTTGGTGAGTAGCGGGCGGCCGTGATCGCCTTTGGCTTTGCGGCGTCGTCCGCCTCGTTCTTGGTAGCGGTGCTGCTCAGCCAGCGCGTCCTGGGCGGGCGCCAGTTGAACGGCCAGCTGATCGAGATCGTGTTTGCTCAGTCCGGTCAGCCGGACGTCGGCCAGAAGTGTCAGTGCCCGGGACCGCGTCACAGCCGCCGAAGTCGGGGCGCCGGCGCAGGGGACGTCCGCCGGCCGCGGGTGAATCGTGTAGTTCCAGGCACCGTGATCATCGTGCCGCTCGATCGGCAGCCCGTCCAGATGCGCCTTGCTCACGGTCACACCAGTGGGATAGGTGCCGGTGTCCAGCTCGGCTTCCACTCGCAGGCCTGTGCGAGTCTGCGTCGAAGCGATGCTGTTCACGACGACCTGGTGGCTGGTCAGCGGCCTGCCCCGCCAGTTCGATGTGATGTGGGCGAACAACCGGTGCTCGATCTTGTTCCACTTGGAGGTCCCAGGCGGGAAGTGGCAGACGGTGATGGCCAGCCCGGTCTCGGCGGCCAGGATGGCGAGCTCGGCCTTCCAGACGCGATAGCGATAGCTGTTGGAGCCGCCCGCGTCCGCGGTGATCAGCAGCCGGGTCGCCTGCGGATAGTCCTCCCGGCCACGGGCCTGCCACCAGCGGCGGATGGAAGCGACCGCAAACGTCGCGGTGTCGTGATCGACCCCGACGTTGACCCAGCCGGCATTGGCGGCGATGTCGTAGATCCCATACGGAATGGCCTGCTCGACCTGCGGGCCGGTGAAGAAGAAACTGTGATCCTCGACCTCGATCGGGTCGCCCTTCGGTCGCCACTGGCGGCCCGCGTTGGGCAGTTGCCCGAGCTGCTCCCGCTTCTTGGTATCGACACTGATGACCGGTTCCCCGGCCTCCTGATGCTCCTTGACCTGCTCGTTGATATATCGGAACTGCGCGTCCCGGTCCGGATGCTGCCGTCCCTCAAGGGTCTTGACGTTGCCCTGAAGGCTGAAGCCCGACTCCCGCAACAGCCGACCAACCGTGGGTGCAGAGACAGAATGTCCCTGCCGGGTCAGCTCCTCCGCCAAGTTCCGCAGCGACTTGGTCGTCCACCGCAGCGGAGACTCCGGATCACCTCGCTCGTCCGGCTCGACCAGTGCCAGCAGCGCAGGCAGCAACTGCGGATCCTGTTCCTCCGCGCTCTTGCGTCCCCCGCCCACGCATCTGACACGACCGTCCGGCAGCGGATCCTCGCCGTCCTCGAGCTCGAACACTCCCTTGCGGACGGTCGTTTCGCTGACCCGGGCAATCGTCGCGACGGCGCGCACGCCGCCGTGCCCCAGCAGCCGGGCCTCGGCCGCCAACAGCAACCGCCGCTGACGCTCGTTCAGATGCGGCAACAGCACCTCGAACTTCCGCGCGAGCTGTTCGCGGACCTCGCTGGAGACGGCCATACCATCCCAACGAGCCCAAGATCACAAAGCAACGCCTTATTTCTTGACAGCTTCAATGCGTGCGGCAACGTTGCCAGGCCGCCCCGGGCAGCGTCGCGGCGATCGCCTCGACCAGGCCGCGGTGGGCATCGGAGATGACCAGCTGGACCCCGGACAGACCGCGGGCGACCAGACCCCGGCAGAACGCCAGCCAGCCGGCGCCGTCCTCGGCCGAGGTCACCTCAACCCCGAGGATCTCCCGGTGCCCATCGGCGTTGACCCCGGTCGCCACCATCACGTGGACGTTGACCGTGCGCCCGCCTTCACGGACCTTCTGAGTGAGGGCGTCCATCCAGACGAAGGAGTACGGGCCGGCGTCCAACGATCGGTTCCGGAAGGCCTCCACCTGGACGTCCAGGATCTTGGACATCTCGCTGACCTGGCTCTTGGAGATGTTCTTGATTCCGAGCTGATCGACCAGCTTGTCCACCCGCCGCGTCGACACCCCCAGCAGGTAGGAGGTCGCGACCACCGAGACCAGCGCCTGCTCGGCCCGGCGACGCCGTTCCAGCAGCCACTCGGGAAAGTACGACCCCGAACGCAGCTTCGGGATCGCCAGCTCGATCGTGTGGCTGTTGCTTTTTAGGCACGATCTCCTGGAGGGGCAGGTCTGATGGTCTGGGTGATCGTTGGATGGGCGGGTGGCGAGAGGTTTCCGGCGGGTTGATCGGGATCAGCAGTTTCTGTTGCCGGTGGATATGCGTGAGTGGCTTCCCGGCGATCATGTGGTGTGGGTGCTTCTCGAGGTGGTCGAGCACCTGGACGTCGCGGAGTTGGAGGCCCGGTATGCCCAAGGCGGTCCTGGTCGCCGTGCTTACGATCCGCGGATGCTGCTGGCGCTGCTGATTTATGCGTACTCGGCTGGAATCCGTTCCTCGCGGCAGATCGAGCGGCTGTGCCGGACGGATGTAGCGATGCGGGTGATCTGCGGGCTGCAGGTGCCTGATCACACGGTGATCGCCCGGTTCAGGCAACGGCATCAAGACTCGGTGCGGGCGCTGTTCACTCAGGTACTGATGATTTGCGCGAAGGCCGGCATGGGGCGGCTGGGCGCCATCGCGGTGGACGGGACGAAGATCGCGGCGGACGCATCGAAGAAGGCCACGTGCCGTCGGCAGTGGTTGCAACAGCAGGTCGATGAGATCCTCACGCGGGCCGCAACGGAGGACGCTGCCGAAGACGCCGCGTTCGGACCGGGCGAACGCGGTGATGAGACACCCCAGCAGCTGCGGGGACGGCGTGACCGGGAAGAGCGGCTCAAGCGGGCACTGGCCGATGTGATCGCGGAGGAAGCCGAACGCGGCCTGGACGATGAGGCCGCCGCAGCGAAGGAGCACGCGTTCCTGGAGGCCACCCGTTCCGGCCGCAACGATGTGGGGTCTCGTCCGGTCGGAGCCGACCCCGTGGCGATCGCCGAAGCCCGGCTGCAGGCAGCCCAAAACCGGCTGGCCAAGGAAGTCGCCGCCAAACGAGAACAGATCGCGGTGATGCGCGAGCGGATCCGGCGGTTCGAGGCCGGCGAAGGACCCAAGCCGAATCTCGGGCCGTTCAGTTTCGATGAGAATCGCGGCCAGCAGGTCGCGCGCGCCAAGCGGTGGGTGGCGCGAGCCGAGCGGGAACTGGTGGCCGCCCGGGCGCAGACGGCCTCGCAGCCTTCAGCACGCGAACAGCCCGACCTGACTCCGGTGCCCGGTGGTGGCAGGCACGGGCCGCGCGGAATCAAGACCAAAGATGAGCGCCCGGTCGCACGGCGCAATGTCACCGACCTCGACAGCCGCCTGATGCAAGACCGCAACGGAGGCATGATCCAGGGCTATAACGCCCAGCTCGCGGTCAGCGACGACGGCTTGATCCTCAACCCCCACCTCGTCCAGGACGCCAACGATCGGCGGCAGCTGCAGCCGATGGTCCAAGCAGCCGTCACCGCAGCGCTGCTGATTCACCGCGCACGATGTTCGCGGCAATGCCCGTCCCTGGGCCGGTGCTGCATCGACGCGTCCGCCGAACGCGACGACGGCGGTCACCCGTGGGGCTGCACGGATACGGACTGCCCCTGCCGGGCCGACTGGATCGGCGCCTTGCTGTTCGATGCCGGCTACTGGACCCAGGACAACCTCACCGCTCCCGGCCCTGACCGGCTCATCGCGCCCGGCAAGAACGGAGAGCTGCCCCAGTCCGGCGAGCACCACGACCCACCACCCGAGGACGCCGACCCGGCCACCGTCATGGTCCACCGCCTGGCCACCGAAGAAGGTGCGGCCCTCTACAAACGACGAGGCGCCACCGTGGAGCCCGTCAACGGTCACCTTAAAGACCGCACCGCTCTACGTCGCTTCGCGCGCCGGGGCCTGCGCGCCTGCCAAGCCGAACTCACCTTCGCCGCCATGGTCCTCAACCTCGGCAAGCTCTGCCGCCTGGACTCAGCCCGACGCGCAGCAGCACTCGCCACCTGACCTGGTCAGCACCCCAGCGGACGTATCCGCGTCCCGGCCGCCGCGACCACGTCTATGATCGCCAGGCTGCCCATTCGCCCGGATCCGCCTCCCGAGCGTCCCAGCCGGCCTCGGGGTCAGGCCGCCGGGAGATAAAGCAACAGCCACCGTGCCCGCGCGGGTGTCCCAGTCCCGTTCCCGGTAGCCGTTGCGGCGGTTGACCCGCTCGCCCGAGCGCTGCCCGTACTCCGCGCCGCACACGGCATCGGCTTCGGCGCTCATCAGCGCCTCAGCCATGGTCTTGACCATCTTTCGCAGCAGATCCGGCTCACACGCCCCGATCTGCTCGGCGAACCAGCCCGCGGGGTCCACACTGTCACTGACGGCCATCGCGTTGGTCTCCTTCGATCTTGACTTCGCATCTCGAAGGATCACGCGATGGCCGTCTCAGTTCACGACGCCACGCCTGTCACCAGCGGAAACTCGTACACCACCTCCGTGGACGCAACCATCTCGAGCCGACCCGCGAGGTGGGAGTCGTGCAATCACGCTGCGATCCCAGCCCGAGCCGGACGATCTCCTGACGCGAAGCCCACCACCCCAAGGCACCACACGCGTCGGCACGATCACTCTGTGAAGTTGCCCCGGTTCTGTAGACCCAGCTGTCCACAGACCACGGCACATCACTGGCACGGCGTTGATGTCAGTGGCTTGACGTTTAATCAAGGAGTGGACATGAGAGAGCGCATTGCTGAGCTGACCGCTGAGGTCAAGCGGCTGAACGACCTGTATTACGGCACCGGCGACAGCCCGCTGCCAGACGCCGACTACGACGCGTTGAAGGACGAGCTGGCGGCGCTCGTCGCCGAGCACCCGGAGCTGGAGCCGGCCGACAGCCCGCTCGGCAAGGTCAACGCGCCCGCGGAGCTGACCGGCCCGACGGTGCGGCACGCGCGTCCGATGCTCTCATTGGCGAAGGCGACGGGTGAGGAACAGATCCGCACCTTCTGCGAGCGCTTCGGCGGCCAGGTGTTCCGTGTGTCGGAGAAGCTCGACGGACTCTCGCTCAGCGTGGTCTACCTCGACGGGAGCCTGGACCATGTCGCCACGCGCGGCACGGGCACGGTCGGTGAGCTGGTGACCGAGAAGGTGCGGTACGTGATTCCCGGTCTGCCGGTCGAGATCGACGTGCCGGGGCGTGTGGAGGTCCGCGGTGAGGCGGTGATGCTGCGGTCGGTGTGGGCCGCCTACAACGAGGCACACCCGGACCGTACGCTGACCAACCCGCGGTCGGGCGCGGCCGGGACGCTGGTGCTGAAGGACCCCGCGGCGGCCGCGGCCGCCCAACGGCTGCTGCGGTTCTTCGCGTTCGGTGCCGACCGTGACGGCGCCGCGCTGGAGATCCCGGCGGGCTTCGAGCCGGTCGCCCAGTACGTCTGCGCGAGCGTCGAGGAGGTGCTGGCGGCGATCGAGGAGATCGGCGGCCGCCGCGACGGGCTGGACTACGACATCGACGGCGCGGTCATCCGGTTGCATACGCCGGCGGCGTTCGACGCCGCGGGCTTCAACAGCGCCGAGCCGCGCGGGGCGATCGCGTTCAAGTACCCGCCAGAGGAGAAGCTGACGAGGCTGCTGTCGGTGGAGTGGCCGGTGGGCAAGATCGGCCGGGTTCCGCCGCGCGCGAGGGTCGCGCCGGTGTTCGTCGGCGGCGTGACCGTGGAGAACATCACCCTCCACAACCCCAGGCTGATCCGTGAGCGCGACCTGCGGATCGGGGACATGGTGGCCGTCGTACGGCGCGGCGACGTGATCCCGTTCGCGGGCCGCTCGCTGCCCGAGGAGCGCGACGGCACCGAGGTCGAGATCATCCCGCCGGCGCACTGCCCGTCGTGCGGTTCCGAGCTGGAGGTCCGCGGCACCGGCGAGGAGCGCTGGTGCGTGAACCTGCAGTGCCCGGCGCAGGCGACGCGCCGACTGATGCACTGGGCCTCGCGGCAGGCCGCCGACATGGAGGGCGTCGGCGACGTCTGGATCGAGAAGCTCGCCGAGGACGGCGTGCTCAAGCGCCGTAGCGACTTCTATGACCTGACGGCTGAGCAGCTGCTCGGCTACGAGCGGATGGGCGAGGTCAGCGCCAAGAACATGGTCGACTCGATCGCGTCCTCGAGGGGCATGGGGCTGCGGCGCGCGCTGATCGGCCTGGCGATCCCGATGGCTTCGGAGGGCACGGCCAAGCGCCTGTGCCTGGCCGGCTACGAGCGTATCGAGGACGTCGCCGCGGCGACGGCCGAGGACCTGGTCGCGATCCGCGACATCGGCCCGAGAGTCGCCGCGAGCGTCGTCGCGTTCTTCGCCCGCACGGAGGTCAAGGAGGAGATCGCCAGGCTGCGTGAGCGCGGCGTCGACCTCGACGTGCTGGACGAGGACCGGCCACTCGACGCGGCCGCCGCGGGCGACTCGCCGCTGAAGGGCAGGTCGGCCGTGATCACCGGTGCGTTCACCGACCCGCGCTCCGGCGCGAAGATCAGTCGCCCGGACGTCACGCGCCTGGTCGAGCAGGCGGCGGCGACGACCGCCTCGTCGGTCTCGGCCAACACCGACTACCTGCTCGCCGGCGACAACGTCGGAGCCGCCAAGACCGCCAAGGCCGACAAACTCGGCGTCACGATCGTCCGGCAGGACGAGCTGTGGCAGTGGCTGGCCGAGGCCGGCGTGCTCTAGAGCGCATCGGTTGACCGAGAAGAGCCATATCTGGGGGGAGACTGGCCGCCCGCGATAGCTCGCCACCAACCCGTAGGCGCCCGCTGCGGGACACCAGGCCTCGACGAGAGAATCTGCTTCCGCTCCTACACCTCGTGTGCTCGACGGTCCATGGGCCGGCGCGCAGCCCGGATCGCGAGTCCATCGCGCAACCACTAGGCGAGAAAGCGGAAGGAACGAGATCGGCGGGGCTGAGCATGCCCAGACTCGGGTGACGGCGGCGGGGGTTGTAGAAGCAGTCTGCGACGCTTCTGGTCGAGGTGCGGATGCCCGCTGACCCGATGCTTGGCTCGCTCGCCCTGGATGGTTGGGAGCGTGATCCCTGCCATGGCCACAGCCGGGGCCCCCTCTCCCCCGCAATCTTGGAATCGGCGCCGCGCTACGGCGCGGCGACACTGCGATCTCGAAAGGAACGGCAATGAGCGGTAAGGGTGAGTGGTACGTCGGGGTACAGGCCGTCTTGGTGCTGGTGGCCCTGCTGGCCCCCGTGTTCGGAGCGCGGTCCGGCTCTTGGCCTGGCGCGGTCGCCGGCGGGGGCGTCCTGCTCGCGGCCGTCGGCGTGGGCATCGTTGTGGCTGCTTCGATCGCGCTGGGCCGGCGCAGTCTTTCACCGTTTCCTAAACCGCGGCCTGGCGCCGCGCTGGTCCAGCACGGCATCTTCGCCGTGGTACGTCACCCCATCTACACCGGGCTCACCGTCGTCGTACTCGGCTGGGGCCTGGTCTGGAGCAGCCTCTTCACGGTGGCCTGGGCGCTCGTCCTTCTTGTGTTCTTCGACGTCAAGGCGCGGAGAGAAGAACGCTGGCTGGCGGAGCAGTTCCCGGATTACGCTGCGTACCAGAAGCGGGTGCCCAAGCTAATCCCCTTCGTATACTGACCTCCTCGGGTAGGAACCGTCATCACAGGTTCCACGAGGTCCGCAACGACCTTCAGGCGAGCGTCAAGCGCACTCGGCATTACGGCCGCGGGCGTGCCACAACCGATTAGCCGCCTCCTGGAGGACGTTCCGAGTCGAGTCGATCGCCAGATGTCACGTCGGCCTGTCACCAGCATCGAGGGGCCAGCCGTCGGTGAGCAGGGACGGGTCGGCGTGAACATCGAGCACTGCAGGTGAGTCAAACCGGCGGGGCTGCTCCCACAACGCCTTTTCCCGATGCTCCAGCGAGATCGGGACTCCCAGATATGCCACGCCCGGCCGGTCCCACGTCGGATCCCGTACCTCGCCGGTTTCCGGGTCAATCGTCCAAGCGTGCTCCAGCCCGAACCCGTTGCCGATTCCCGGATCGGCATAACCCTCTACGTACAACAGTCGGGGGACCGCTGCGGCTAGCTCGGGCGCGTTATGGAAGCACGCACCCGCCTGCCCACGCCAGCACCTCAGGTCGGCTGGCAGTGGTGCCGGTTGGCACCAGATACCGAGGTCCAGCACAAGTTGATACTGGGACCGGTAGCGTCTGCCGGTCGCGGGTGCCAGATCGGCCACCACCTGCAAGAAGGTGGCGAGCCGCCGCTCCGGCGCGGTCCGGGGATCTGACCGCATCACGGCGCTCTGCACGTCCAAAGCCCCGAGTCGACCACCAGTTGCACCCCCGAACTCGGACGGCCTTCGCTACCGCTTCGATTATGTTGCCATCTGCAGTGACGATCCCCGTCTGGCACAGCGAGTCAGTGGCTTAGGCTGCGGCCGGTTTGCGATCACTGTCGGTGGGCGGCGTGGTGGCCGTCGACGAGATCGCCTTTGCAGGCGGCGGCCGTAGGCGGCGTCTTGTCACGGGCGCATTCGAGGTGGTCACACGGATGCTGCGCGGGGCGGTGCCCTGGAGAGACGGTCCTATCCCCGGCTGGCCGCCGTCCCGCCGTTCCGAATACGAGGGCCGATGATTTGCGCCTACCCCAGCGTGCTTGGTGTCAGATAGGGCGTCACATTCTTCGAGCGGTTCGCCGCTGCGGCACCCGATCTGAAGGATATGCCCGACCTGACCAGCGCAACATATCGATCCCGTCTGCCGGGTGTGGCGGGATCTCTGCTTTCTGGAGGAGAACAGATGGGTCACGACCTGCTTCACGCTCCGCTGATAGTCCCGCACGACCGGCTCAAGGTGACCAGCATCAGGAACCTGCCGACTTCCGATGGGGAGGCGTTTGTTGCTTTCTTGAAACTGGACGGCAAACCGTTCGGGACGCTGGAGAACAAGGGAGACGGCGGACCGACCGACTTCCATCCCACCAGCGCCGGCAGAACGCCGGCGCACTGTTCCGCGAGCGCAGGGCGACCTGGGAAGCCTACGTACGCGCCTGCGCTTTCTCCGATGAGCGGGTGGCCCGCTGGCACGACAAGCCCCACGTGCAGACCTGGGAGATGCAGGAGGAGTACGTCGCCGAAATGCTCCGCCAGGACTACGACTGCGGCAGGTTTGTAGCCAGACAGGTGGCCGATGAGCGCGTTCCCGTACGGGTCGTCTCCACCACCGGCTTCGCCACCGAATGGTTCGGCATCGACATGCTTCGCCGACCGTATGAGGCCAGCATGCACAACGCGCTGCGCAGCACGGTCACGGACCTGCCTCGAAGCTTCCCGATGGAGGGAGACGTGTGGCAGGTGTGGACCGGCCAGGCGTGGCAGGACCTGGCCCAACCCTGCCCCCGACGAGCCTGAAAACCGCGAGAAGTGCTGAGCATCCATCGGAACTGTGATTCTTGATTCCAGTGATCTGGCTGCGTCGGATCGCCGCTTGGCGACTCCCACCGCGCAGCGTGGCCACGCGCCCGACCGCCGCGTCTGGCTCTCCTGCCCGATGAACGGCGTCCTTACCTCGAGCGGCCACACCGGCTGAGCGCTGCCTTCACCGAACGGGCCGCGGCGGGCCAGGTCCCGCCGCCCGAGCACCGCCGAAAACTGGCCGCTGCCCGTCGAACCTCCTGTTCACCAGCGCAAATCCGTTGAACAGCCACCGGGCCCGGTGCAGTCGCCAGCGGAACGGACGGAACCTCCAAGCAGCCGCAGGCGGTCATCAGCACCCACCATCGCCGCCCGAACCGGCATGCCCGACATCCATCGGTTCTTCGGGAGGACTCTGTGATCCAGAGATGGCACGAAGTGCCCGTCCCTTACATCACCGCCTGGTCCAACGAGATCGACGCCGCCGAAGAGCACGCCACGTTGCTAACGGTCCGCACCGGTATCGCCCACGGCGTGTTCGGGCCATACATCCGCAGCGACCTGGTGTACATCGGAGAGAGACCGAGTGACCGCGACGCACACGGCCTGCTGTGGAACCGGATGCCTGATGAACCCGGGACCGGACGGCCGCTCTTCGGGGCGGTCCACCCCACCCGCCAGCGCACCTGCATGCTGTCGGGGGCCTGCCAGATCTGCGCTGGCCCCGGGTCGGTGTGGATGACCCCGACCGACCGCTGGACCGCCCACGTCCGCAACTACGGCCCTGAGGCCCCATTCACCACATCCGATCCTCCGGTCTGCCGCAGTTGCACCGAACTCGCCGTGCGGCACTGCCCGAAGTTGACCGAAGAGGGCTGGGTCCTGCTCGCCGCCGACCAGTGGGCACCGACCGCCGTGCGTGGACTGAAGGCCGACGCCGATACCGCCACCTTCCCGCCCGAGGAGTCAGGATCACGCTACCGGGCGTCACCCCGCCACCAGACCCGGCAGCGCTTCGCCTGTTCCTTGCGATGGTTCTCATGGCCACCCTCTGGCGGCCTGCCGTCATTGCCGAACCCGCAGACTCTCCTGGTCTCGGCACCAACCTCGCTCCCCTTCACCCCCGACCGGCGCGCGGGTAACGCCTGACTCGCCTCATCCGCGAGCAGGCCAACGACGGCAGAGCCCCCTCAGTGCCGGTTCTGTCCCTGCGCGTCGATCGGGTGTTCATCGTGACCGAGAAGCTCCACAACGTTGAGTTGTCAGAGCGCTGCAAGGGCGTGGCGTGGGCGTGGGCGGCGTGCTGGTCAGAACTGTCCCTGGACAACCCGGCCGAGGCCGACGCCGGCGCCGTGCTGAGCGAAACAGGGCGAAGGTGACAGCGGCCATGGGCCGCCATGCGGCGGGCTGGCCGTAGCCGAGTATGCCTGTGCTGCGGTGCCCGTGGGCTCTCGTCGGTGCCCACAGGGCAGCACGCCGGGGCGGTCGGGGTCAAGCACCCCACAGGGGCCCCGCTTGACCCCGACCGCCCCGGCACGCTGAGCGGAGCTCACCGACGAAGCCCACGGGTCGACGGCCATCGACACGGTGGCTGGCGATCAGCTGAGCACATGGCGACCTTCTCCAGGCGGTACGCCTCACCGCATGCGACAAGTGGATGCGGTCCATGTCACGCGCGTCGCGCAGATCACGCTCCCTGAGAGCGCGTCCTGGCTGGCCGGCTGATGACCCGTCCGTCCCGGCTGAGCAGGAAGCGACCAGACGCCAGGGGACAGCGCGTGGCATTCCACCCGACCTCACCTGACACCGCGAAAGGGAACTCATGCATCGATCGGACCTGATAGTCGGACAGGAATACGTCGTTAGGGACCTCAATCAACGCGCCCACGACCGCATCGTCAGCTGCGTGTACGAGGGACGCCACAACGGTGTCTTGAGGTTGGCCGACGGCGCGACCTTCGAAGGCGGTAAAGGCACCCTTCGGTTCCGCGTAACCGAACAGGGCAAAGATCCGCGAATCGTATTCTTGCGCGACGGCACGGAGGTGATCGAAACCGAAGCAGCCCGACGGGAACGCAGACAGCAAGAAGGCGAGAAAGCCGTACGGCGCGCCAAGATGCGGGAACAGGCCGTGGACTTCCTTAACCGGTACGGAATCGAGCTGGATTCCAGCGACGACCGCGGACCTTTTAAGCCGAGTTATCGCCGGATCGGTCTGGACTTCACCGATGCCGACACGGCCGACGACGTGCTGGTGCGGGGGCTCACGCTCGGCCACCTTCGCCGCATCGCCGCTGGCAACGTCCCCTCTGACTGACTCCGGCCGACGACCGGCTAAGGCCAGGGGTCTTGATTAATTCCCATTCGGCCTTCATCGACGCAACGTGCAAGAGCACGCGATGGCATGCCCGCTGCACCCGTTCCGCATCAACATACGCGGGAAAGGTTCGCTGTGTATCGAGAAAGCCAACTGATGCAGATATTTAGTGATTTCTGGGACACCCTCGCCCGTCAAGCGATCGGCCTGGTCGAGGTCAAAGAGCGGATGGTTCTGGTCGCCGAGCCGGGTCCGGTGCAGTTTGGCCAAGACATCGCGGTGGCGAGGAACCGCGACCTGGTTGAGGTCATCAATGACTCCGGCGTGCCGTTCACCCAGCAATCCGCCAGCTTGATAAAGCAGGCCAGAGCAACGCGACCGCAGGCCGTGCTACTGGGGGGAACTGCACAGCGGACGCGCCGATCCACCCCTGGTCAGACGCAACGGATTCTGGCCGCCCAGATGTTCGCGCCGGCGTTCGGGATCCGGCTCGCGCAGGTCGCCACCGTGCGTCCGGCGCTCCTGTCCCCCATTGCGGCGATCGAGGAGCCCGAGCGTATTCCGTGCCCGCCTTCATGGGCGGAGGAGATCCTGCATCCTGACCCTCGGTATTGATTGAACCTGAATCCCTCGCCCGAACCCGTAGACACCAGCCCTCTTTCTGAAAGGAGGATGTAGGCGCGAATTCCCTGATCGGGCCAAGCGGACGTCGGACCAAACCTCGCGTCTTCCCATCGCAGCCAGTTTCATGCCCCCCGATGCCCACGGCGTCATCCGAAGTCGCCCTGCCCGTACCACCAGAACTCACCTGCCGGCGGTTGGATCATCGGTCTGGAGATGGCACATTGAACACCGCTGACTCCGCCGGGCGACCATCTCTGATCGGACATCGCATGCGGGTGCACTTCAATTTGCATAAACGCCTGTGGTCAGTGACAGCACTCACAGGCTCCCTCAAAAGGCGGGTCGTCGCACACGTCGGCGATATCACGTTGATCGATGTGCAGTTCACCGTGTCGGCCGCCGGCCGGGCGCGGTCAATCCGCCTGGGCTCCCGGATGGTGCACGCCTGGGCGATCGGAACTGTCATCGAGGTCGATACCAACCCTGACCTTTCAGAGTTGATCAAGGTCACCTACAGCCCGAGGGCCGGGCGTCCCGCGACGTTCGTCATGGTTTCAAGGGTGAGAAGTGGCCCCACCTACGGTCTTGGGTTCTAAGGGTGGTCGCAACACCTGACTCTCAGGGGTGTTGCTATGACCAAGGCGCGTCGCGCGGGGCGGATTCCAGAAACTGTCGCAACACGCGATCATTCGACTGTTGCGACGAGCTTAGCGAAGAGCGCAGCGGGGGTTTGCCAGCCGAGGGTCTTGCGGGGGCGACTGTTGAGTTCGGCGGCGACGGCGGCGAGGTCTTCGGCGGTGTAGATGGACAGGTCGGTGCCTTTCGGGAAGTACTGGCGGAGTAGGCCGTTTGTGTTCTCGTTCGATCCGCGTTGCCAGGGGCTGGCCGGCTCGCAGAAGTAGACCGGGATGTTGGTGGCGTGGGTGAACTCGTCGTGTCGGCACATCTCGCTGCCCTGATCCCAGGTCACGGAGCGGGCCAGGTCGGCGGGCAGGCTGGCGAAGGTGCGCACGAGCGCGTCGCGGACTTGGTCGGCGGTGCGGCCGTTGGGCAGGTGCAGCAGCTTGACGTAGCGGGTGGTGCGGTCGACCAGGGTGCCGATGGCGGACCGGTTGCCCTGGCCAACGATGAGATCACCCTCCCAGTGACCGGCCACCTGGCGGTCGGTGACCTCAGCGGGTCGTTGGCTGATCAATGCGCCGGGGTCGATGAAGCGGGTGGCTCGCTGGTCGACGCGCCGCCTGCGTCGCCGGGCCGGGCGGCCGGTGCGCAGGACGCCGGGCTGTCGTTCCAGGCCACCGCGGTGTGGCAGGTAGATCGCCTGGTAGATGGTCTCGTGCGCGAGGTGGCGGTCCGGTTCGTCCGGGAAGGCGGTGCGCAGTGCCTGGCTGATCTGTTCGGGGCTCCAGCGCTGGTCGAGATGGTGCTGGATGAAGTCCTTCAGCTCCGGGTCCCGCCGGATCTTGCCGTCCTTGGACCGCGCCCGCCGCACGGCCGCCCGCCGCTGTGCGTGGAAGGGACGGTACTTGCCGGTGCGTGGGTTGCAGTTGCGGCGCACCTCCCTGCTGATCGTGGAGGGGGCGCGGTCGAGTTCCTTGGCGATCGCGCGCAGGGAACTCCCGGCCTGGAGCATCTCGGCGATGACGATCCGCTCGTCCTCCGACAGGAACCGCGGCGAGATGGCGCCGGTGTTCCGCGGTTCGGTGATCGGTGGGTAGACACGCTCGCGTCCGGCCCGGTCGACGACCTTGCGTCCGTACCTCCAGCGGTTGCCGGTCTTGCGGTTGATCCCGACCTCGCGGCACGCGGCCGAGTTGCTCATTCCCTGCGCCATGAGCTGAAGGTATTGATCACGTTTGGCCGCAAGCGGAGCGGGTCCACGCTTCTTAGCCGCGCGACGCGCCTTGGTCATAGCAACACCCCTGAGAGTCAGGTGTTGCGACCACCCTTAGAACCCAAGCTCGAAGGTGGGGCCAAGACATGTCCGTAGAACCATTCGTCACCATCGGCGGCGAACCGATCCACCACGCCTCTTGGGCGCGGTTCGCCAAACACGCCCAAGACGACCGCTATGGCTACGCGTGGATCCCACCGATGACCGGGCCTCCGCCAGCAGACGCGAGCACCTGCCGAAGGCCGCAGCGCCGCGTGGCCGGGGCCTTGAGCTGTTCACCGGCAGCAGCGAGGTACTGCGAATGAGACAAACGCCCCGTACGTGAGTCGGCCAGTTCATGACATCGTACGTGCCCGTTCCCGACCTGCGGAGAGCCGCTCGGCCGACGTCTCGTGGCGTTCACACGACCGCAGGACCTCCAGCGCGGATTGGTCAGCGAAGCGGCGATGCATCCCAACTGCGCCGCCTACACCGCAGCCGCCTGCCCAATGGTCATCCCCGTCAGTTCGTGATCTCTGAAGCACTGATCCGCCGGAACCCACGTGCCGAGGCGTGCAACGGCCAGCCTAGGGCGTTGGGTTCACGAATCTTAGGTTCCTCCTCCTGGAGCACGGGCGGATGCCCGACTACCACAACGTTCCGGTGCGTTGCAGGCATCAGCACCCGCACCACCACCTGATTCCGGACGTGACCACCGCACCCTGCCCCCCGGCAAGACCGCTCACACCGCTCACCACCGCCCGGAAGGAGAAACCGTGTCGATCGGCCGCCACTTCGGCATGGTCATCAGCCGCATGCCCCGCATGACGTACGTGGCAACGATCGTCGCCTCTCAGGACTGCCGATTCCTGTGCTCAGCCTGCTTCGGCGACTGCTGGGGCATCTGCCGGCGTCACGGCGAGACGGCGTGGCTGTGCGTGCGGTGTACCGCTATGAAAGACAACGGCCTGGTGCCCGGCCCGCGCCTCTTCAACACCCAGCCGGCTCGGCAGCTCCGGATCGGTGAGCAGCTGCGCAGCCCGGAGGGTCTGTGGACCGTCACCAGCTCCGAGCGCGTCGAGACACGCGAAGACGGCACCCTCCAGCACGCATGCGTGTACGTCCTCACCCGCGACGACGGCCACGAGGAGACGTGGCGAGGCCGCGAGATGGCCGACTTCCACCTGCTTCCGGCCGTGTTCGAGCACATCACCCGCGCGCGCTGCACCGAGCTGAGCATGGCTCTCACGGCCGCCGGCCTTTCGTGGGAGGACAACGGCCGCCAAGCCACCCCGGTGCGGCTGACGTACGCCGCCACCGACCCCCGCGGCCGCCAGTGGTCCATCCGGCCCGTCCCCGGAATCGAGTTCATGCCGTCGGAGCCGTCGAGTCTATGGCGGGCCGTGTGCGCCGCCCCGGTCCACCACAGCCACGCGATGTCCGCCGGGCCCCTGGCCGACTACATCCGAGAGTTCCCCGCGTGACCGGCCCGCTGCGCCCATGGCGTCCGGAGGACTTCGACGACTGGTGTGAGACATGCAGCGCACCCGCAGGCCAGTTGTGCGAGCCGTGGTGCGACACCGGCTACACCGCCGAGGACGCCCGCCGTGACGCCGAGCTCCGCGACCAGGCCGCGAGCGGCCCCGGCCGGGCGAGCACACCCACGTCATGAGTCCCCACATCTGTCGCAGGGGCCGTAGGCGACCGATCCCGTTCGACTGCAAGTTGGGCGCCGATCACCCTGGCGCCTGTAGCCCCTTCACCCACCGGCCCAGTCCGCCTGAGAACCCTGACGATCACGCTGCTCTTCTCGCGATGAGCCGGACCCGCATCGTGCCGCTCGACTACCGCTTTCCCGATGAGGATGCGAGCGAACAGGCGAATCGGGACACCACCTTCCACCCGCAGACCGACGACGCCCTTCCGAGCGTCGAGGTCGATGGCGTCCTGGTGTTTGCCTACCTCGACCATGAGGCCGGCGCCGTCCGGGTCTCCGTGCACCTCGACTCCGCAGAAGACCGGCTGGTCCGGCCCGACGGCACCGTGCCGCTGCGGGTGGAAGTCGAGGACACCGTGGTGCTGGATGACAGTGCAGAGGGCGCCCCTAAGCAGGATCTGCTGGACAAGCTGCTCGATGCGGCCGATGACCACCAGAAGCAGACAATCCGCGAGGCGGCGTTCGCGGCCGGCATTCTCTGGTGCTGCCCGACCTGTCAGTGGGACAACCTCGGCGAGGCCGCCTGCTGCGAAGGCCCTGGCCCCTGCCGCATTCCGAAGCCGAAGAAGATCAGCTGACAAAGCAGCCCTGGGGCGCAGCGCTACACGGCCACAGTCGACCATGTCAGCTTCGCCGAACACCATCGAGGACAAGGACGTCCGCCCAAGCCGGTCACGCATCTGATCGGTCGGCGCGTTCGAGCCTTGCAGACGGACCCCAATGAGACGGCCACGGGCCACCTAGCTCTCAGTCACCTCGGCAATGATCCCGATCGCGGGGCGCGGTCGCTCATCGAGTTGAACGCTGCCAGCGATACGCCGATCGAAAGCGTCGCCGCCGAGGAGTCGCTGACGAGCCCGCCAGCTGGCCAATCGGTCAAATGCGACGTCAGTCTCGTCTCCGACTAGATGTGTGGGTGATGTTCGCCCAGATCCTCACCCTCGCCGTGCACGACGGAGGGCCCATAATGGCAGAGGCGCTGCCGCAACTTTTCGTAAGTCGCGCGCCGGGAGACCTCCCGGGACTCGTACGGATCACTGTCGAACGCCTGTTCTCTGCATGGAAGCTGTACACACGAACCGACATTCCAATCCCCGACAAGCCCCTGCATCTTGATACCTGCTACCGGCACGCGAACACAGCGATAAACGACGGTTACGTACTGCATTTCGTGTATGACCACGGTTTCGGTGGCCCATGTCACTACTGCGCCACTGAACGCATGGAATGCGTCCACGAGCTACGGCCCGCTGTATAGGCCACGCAAGTGATGCCTTCGCGGCCGCCAGGCTGCCGTCGAGAGCCGCACCCGGGATGACGCGCTTAGGCGGGCCCACCAACGACAGCCTGGCCATGCTGCGCCCCTCGCCATCGTCACGGACGCCGACGAGAAAGCAGAAGGCGGGCCGCAGCCCAAACCCCTAGGGGGAATACGGATGGCACAGAGCGACGCTGCCGAGAGTTACCTGGCCAAGCTGCGTACTCTCACCGAAAGGATCGAAGCCAGCCAATATCCTCTCCACGATGACGACCTTCTCAGCGCCGACGAAATGGCCGATCTCGCACTTCATATCACGAGTGCTGTGACGCTGCTGGATGCCACACTGACGCTCGGCTACGCGCCCTTGCCACGTGACTGGCAAGCTGCCGCCTCTGACCCGTAAACAGATCACGCGCCCCGGGAAGACCTCACGCCGAGGTGACTGATCGCCACTAGAGCGCCGTGATCGTCCTCCCGGACAGCGACCTTGCCATGCCGCACACCGACGTGCGCGTAACCGCGCTACACCAGGTCGGCCCCTGGACGGCGTCTCCGAACTCGAGCGAGGCCTCGTTGGCGTCGCCGACCGCAACGACGTGCCCACCGCGACGACGACCCATCTCCCTTCGATTGAACCAAAAGACCAATATCCACGTGATCCGCACCGAGAGCGGCCGCAACCTCAGCGGCATCCGCGGCCAGACCGAAGGATTGTTGGAGACCGGCGGTGATCGCCCCGGATGTCACTACAGCGACTTCTGCGCAGCAGTCCCATTCAACCCACCGGGTCGCCTGGATAAATGCGGCTGACTGTTCGCGGGCTGGCCAGCGAATAATTCACCCTATGAGAATCGCCGGCTGACGTCGACCCACCCACCGAACAATTCACCATCACCAGGCTAGCCGTCATACACGCCATGCGAAAGAGAACGTTGAATAACTTCGATGACCAAGAGAACATGTGGACGACTCTCCGGGAAATTCGAAATAGGCGAGAGACGCTAGACGACCACGAGCGTAGAGCTATTGAAATCGGACGAAACGAGCAAGAGATGTCGTGGTCTGATATCGCTAAGGCCCTCGGCCTTGCAGGCGATGATGAAGCGAAGCGTCGATACCAGCATTTGTCCAACCGCTACGTCGGCATTGGGAACGACCCCGAATAACAATGGCGGTGACCCCCGTCATGATGTCCAAGGACCTGCGACTGCGGGGCGACGACGCCCTCCTCGACCTGTCCATCCGGTGCAGCCGGTCCGGCGGAGAGATCAGAGGCGAGTAGCCAGCAGATGTTGCGAATGGGAATCTCCATATGACGGAATCGCACTACCGGCCCGAAGAGGAGCGCGACGACGAGGGCTACAGCATCCCCGCCGAGGAGGCTCGCGCGAGTGCCCCATACAACCGGTACTCCAGCGTTGATGCTGTTGTAGATGCCCCCGGCGACCCGCTGGCACGACTTTTCAACGCAGCCCACCACCACGAGGCCATGAACATCCGCAGCGCCGCTGTCCGCGCCGGGCTGCTGTGGCTGTGCGAATGCAACTGGTACAACCCAAGCACGATGACCGCTTGCGAGCAATGCCATCAGCCCATCACGGCCGCGGTATTGGGGGGGCTGCGAGCGAAAAACGCTCGCTATGAGGAGTTTACGCAAACGGCCGGTGGCATCCTCGGCGAGCGCCCCGGCGACCCGCGCGAAGAAGACGATGAGGTCGACAGCAGGCGGTACTGCCGGTTCTGTCACCGCGATGCCGGCCCCCACGCACACAAGGTCTCCGCTGCCGAGCCTGGCACCAATCCCTGGTGCTGCCCCGGCTGCTGGGACCCCCGGCTCGGATGAAGATCATGGGCGGCAGCGCCGTCGAGTTGTCGCCGTCTTCGGAGGAGTGCCTGCGTTGGCTGCCGGACGGCTGTCACAGCTGGAGACATATCCACGAGGGCGGGTTCAACCCGAACCGGTATGGGGTGAGTGCCGTGCCGAGTCGCGAGGCCGAGTCGTTCACCGTTCGCCTGCACTATTCACGGAGCTGGCCGGCGGCGCGCTTCTGCTACGGGCTGTGGGATCTGCAGCACGAGGCCGGGCTGCCGGAGCTGGTCGGCACAGCGGTGCTGTCCGTGCCGACCAACAGGGCGACGCTCACGAACGTGTTCCCGGACTTGGAGGCGTACCAGGAAAGCCTGGAGCTGGGCCGTTTCGTGCTGACCGACGCCGTCCCCGGAAACGGGGAGACGTGGTTCCTGTCGGAGGTCCTGCGGCTCGCCGGGATGGCCGGGGTGCGCGGCGTAGTGTCGTTCGCTGACCCGGTGCCGCGCACCACGTTGGCCGGCGACGTGGTGTTCCCCGGACACCGGGGCGCGATCTATCAGGCCGCCACGGCGCTGTACCTGGGCCGGGCGACGCCCCGCTCGCTAGTGCTGCTACCGGACGGGACGGTCCTGCACCCACGAACGTTGCAGAAGATCCGCCGCGGCGAACGCGGCTGCCAGTACGCCGAGCGGATTCTGGTCGGCTACGGGGCTACACCCCGCCGCCCGGATGAGGACCGTGCCGCATGGGTCGCCGGTGCCCTGGTGCAGGTCAACGCCCGCAGGCTACGGCACGACGGCCCACATCGGTACGCGTTCCTCGCTGGCAGCCAACGACAGAAGCGGCTGGTCCGTGTGAAGGGCGACCCGCAGGCGTACCCGAAAGATCCGCGCTGGCAGCCGGAGCACCCCGGCTGAAAGAACACGATGAAGATGAGCGGCCTGGTCAAGACGCACGTTGCCGTTTCAGACGGGCCAGCGTACGCGGCCTACCTGGCTTCACTGACCTGCTCCAAAGTACGAGCACCGTCCAGCACGTCACCGCCGCGCAGCAGGCGCTCCCCTGCCGAGTACCGGTCGTGACTGGCGCTACGGAAGAACATCGGCGGACCGCTGACCGGCAACGCCGTCTCGGTCAACACCGCGCACCAACTCGCGGACGGGATCGAGCGGCCTGACCTGCACTCTCCCTCGAACACTCTACCAAGCAGCAAGGACGATTCGCTGTGCCCGCACCCAACCGGCGCTCGCTCCTGACCTACTGCTATTGCACCCATCGCCCGCGACCGGCCCCTATCCGGCCGTCCCCGAACTCGGCCTATCCACTCCACCGTTGTGACGCCCGCTTGAAGGATCCGGCCCTCCAGCGATGGAACATCCCCTGCGGCAAGCAGGCCCGGTGGGAGATCCGAGGAACCACTCCCGGTGGTGACGTCGATGACCGTGACTACCACTGGATCAGCTATGCGTGCGGCCCTCATCTGGCCGCCTATCAAGCTGCCGTGCCGGCCAGGCCCTGGATCACTGACATAGTCGTCACAGCGATCTCCGTACCGACCGATCGGTGGGCAGTACTGCTGATGCTGCGGGCCTGGGTCGACGGACCCGTCCCCGACAGCGTTGCCGCCCGCCTCGCTGACGCAGAAGACCACGCCGCCAGATGCGGGCTCACCGGCGAACGGTACGCCTGGGCGGTCTTTGAGCACTGGTGGGACCACACGCCGGCCCACGAAGAGCGCTACCTGATCGCCGCGTGGCGCGCCGTCGGTGAGGTCGTGGCCGGTGAGCACGGTGCTGCCTGGACACTCCCGCACCTGAGAAACGGCCGAGCCTGTCCATGATGCCCCCGCAGCCCACCCGTGCTGCGACGTCCTTCCCGCCCGATCGCGCCTCGACGGCAAGGAGGACGACGGTCATGACCGCGCCTGAGCCTCGGACGCCGTCGTAGGGCTACCCGATGACCCGCCGTGCGAAGACTGCGAAGCACCCGGCGGCGTCGCCTGTTTCACGAACTGCCCGACCGGCGGTGATCCCCACCTGCCGTTCCCTCTGACCTACGGGGGCAGGCACCTCCCCGTCGCCGACGGCATCGAGGAGATGAGGGACGCACCCGATGAATGAGGATCAACAGCGGTGAGACCGACGCGGCCTGGCGGAGCGGGTCGGTCTCGTCAAGCACAACGCGACCGCCTGACCCGCTCCCGACCAAGACGATCGAGGAGGCCCGCCGTGGCCGAGCCTGACCTCCCGCGCCGCACCCGGCAAGATCTCGCCGATTGCTGGGACCGTTACGCCGCCGGCGTCACCGCAGAAGGACCCGAAGACGCGCTAAAGCACGCATTCGGCTGGACCCAGTACGAAGGGCACGGCCCTGGCGAGGAACTCCTTGGTGAGCCCACCACCGCGTTGGAACTCGGTTCCGGTCGCGGCAACGCGGTCGCGGCCCTCGCCACCAAAGGCATCGACGCCACCGGAATCGACATCTCACCCGTCCAATGCGAGCAGGCGAAACGCCGCTGGAGTCATCTGTCCGGCGCCCGGTACGTACACGGTGACGTCCTGGACTACCTCGCCGGCACCGATCGGCGGTGGGATGCGATCTACTCGATCTGGGGCGCGCTGTGGTTCACCGACCCCGAGCAGCTACTCCCTCTGGTCTTGCAGCGCCTCACGCCCGGCGGGAAGTTGGCGTTCTCGCATGCACCGGCCGTCCCGGGCAGCTACGGCGTCCAGGGCATCTACGCGGCGGGCTTCACCGGCCGGCAGGTATGGGCCTACCGCTGGGCGTACGAGCCGACCACCTGGGCCGAACTCCTCCACCAACACGGCTTCACGAACATCCACGCCCAGGTCGCCCCGGCACCCAACCTCGATCACGTCGGCACCCTCATCGTCGAAGCCGAACGCCCAAACCAGTAGTCGCCGCCTCTCCTGTGACGTCCTCACCCGAGGCGGCGCATCCGCTCTGCTGGGGCCTGTCGCGAGCGTGGATCGAGGTAGTGATTATCGCCTGCTGGGGGGCGAAGCGGGCTGGGATACTCCGCGCCTGACGACTCAGCACCGGCACCGAAACAAACTTGACCGGCGTGGGCGGCCGGGTTGCTCGGTGGCGTGTGCCTCAAGCAACCCGACTGTCACCTCTCCGCACCATACTCGCCTGTGCGCCCACCAATGGTGCCCGCGTCCGTGAATCGGTTACCCGCCGGGACACAAGACGGGACCGCACCAGGTACCTCATCGACTGACATCCCAGGACCGCACGAGGCACCTTCACCGAAAGGATCGATGCGTTGATCAGATCCAAGGGCGGGGACCTGCTCCAGGATGACGCGCAGGCACTCGTCAACACGGTCAACACCGTCGGTGTCATGGGCCGAGGGCTAGCCGCCCAAGTCAAAGACGCCTACCCCAGTGTCTTCGCCGAGTACGTCGCGGCCTGCCGCACCGGAAACGTTCAGCCGGGCCGCATCTTGCCGGTCCAGATCGGCGCGGACCGGTGGATCCTGAACTTTCCGACGAAACGGCACTGGCGTAACCGGTCTCGGCTGACGGACATCGAGGCGGGGCTGGAAGATCTCATCCGTGTCGTGCGCGAACTGCAGATCAGCAGTATCGCCATCCCGCCGCTGGGCTGCGGGCTCGGCGGCCTGGACTGGGCGATCGTCCGGCCGCTCATCGTGGAGCGACTGGCTCCTCTCGATCTGGACGTTCGGCTTTATGAGCCGACGCGCACGGCCTGAGGTCACGGTCCCCTGCGACACCATCGCGCCTGGGCGGAGAATCTGACGTCGTCCACGATCCGTACTCTGGGAGAGGGGATGTCGCGCTGTAGGCCGACCGGCACACGCAACGGAGGTCGTCTCCCAACCACGACCACCCCTCCGAACCGCAAGGTGCCTGCGGGTGGCGTTTTTGCGCCATACGCTCCCGAAGGACACCACACCGTCGTAACGCTCGGCGCATCCCGTGCACCACACCGCTATTGACGTTGGTCACCGCGATCCGCAATCACCGCGACCTGGCCGGGGGCTCACGACCGCGGAGTCTGCGCCACCGCTCGCGGCCACGCAAGCCAGCCCCGTCCCTTCGTGCACCCGACCACGCGGCTGGCTTGCGTGGCCACAGCGCAGCGGCGCGTAACGCCTCCGCACGGGAGCCCCAGCCGGCCCGCTCCCGGCGGGGAACACACGCAGACCGGCCCCGTCCCGCGCACCATCACCTCAACCGTGAAAGGACGTCGTTGGTGAATCGTCACTACCGTTCCTGGTTGGAGACGACCGGGAAGCTGTTCCCTACTCCCGAGCACGCGGCTCGCGCCATCTTGACCGTTCTCGCCGAGCCGGCCAACGCCTGGCTCGGGCGGCGCCTGGCCCACGAGCCAGCCGTCGACGTCGCCTCCGCGCTGCTGGCCAGTCCCGTCGGGTGGGCGAGCGAGCGCGCCGCGCAGGTGTTGTGCGACCCGGCCGTTCCGGACGCTTTCGCCCGCGGTGAAGGACGGTTCGTCATCCCCGGCGATCCGGAGTGGCCAACGCGCGTGGATCTGCTGGGTGCCCGCCGCCCGTACGGGCTGTGGGTCAAATGCCGTCCGGGTCGTCTGGCCGCGCTGGCGCACCGGCCGAGCGTGTCGATCATCGGTTCCCGTGACGCCACTGACTATGGGGTAGACATCACTGCTCGCCTCGTCCGCGAGCTCACCGGTTCGCCGTGGGTCACGGTCGCCGGCGGTGCGCGCGGCATCGACCGGGTCACGGGACCCGCCGACGAACACCGGCGCTCCCCCTCTCAGAGGTCCTCGAGCCCAGTGGGTTCATGAGGAATCGGCGTCAATTCAACGGGCGAGAGACGTCTGGTAATCACCTCGTACTGGCTGAAATTTGCCGGAAGACATCACGTCACCCTTTCCCGTCACCGCCGCCAACAGGCCGATTGCAATGCAACTTCTTAATCCTTGCTTCCGCGTCGAATATCGGCTCTTTCATATTCGATAACCGAGCGCTTTATTTCTGGGATTTCCGCCGGGTTGCCGTGCCGGCGTGGTGAGCCTCGCAGACACCGGCCCGGCGTGTCCGGGGGTCGTTCGGCCTCCCTCGCAAGCTCGGTCGGGCGCTCCACCCCGGACACGCCGGACCGGTGCCCGCGGTATGGCTCCACGCCGGCACGGCAACCCGACGGTTTTCGATGACATTCCCTGCCTGCAACCGGAACCGCGTCCGTACGGAACGGCCACATTGGAGGTCGAAATGACCACGATCACGCCACCGAAGACAGACTCTACTGGCGCCGTCGCAATTTCCACAGTGCCTCAACCGAACGCAGCCGATGCGGCGGCGATCTCCGCGCGGCTTCGCACGATCATCACCGAACTCAGCGGCCGGTTCTACGAGCGCGAATTGGTGATTCGCGTGCTGGTTGTGGCGATGCTGGCCGCCCAGCACAGTCTGCTGATCGGGCCCCCGGGCACGGGCAAGTCGGCGCTGGCACGCGCCCTGACCGCGCGGATCACGGGTGCGAGGTTGTGGGAGACCCTGCTGACGAAGTTCACCGACCCGAAGAAGCTGTTCGGGCCGATCGACGTGGCCGCGCTCACGCAGAAGGGGGAATACACCCAGATGCTCAAAGGGCGGGCCACGGAAGCACATATCGGGTTCATCGACGAGATCTTCAAGTGCTCGCCCGCGGCGTTGAATGAGCTTTTGGCCTTCCTGAACGAGCGTCTCTATCACCCTGAGAACGGTGAGGCACCGATCTCTTGCCCGCTGATCAGCGCCATCGCCGCATCCAATGAGCTGGGGAGCGGTGAGGAGACGGCGGCGATCTACGACCGGCTGCTCGTACGCGTCATGGTCGATTACTTGGCCGACCTCTCCAAATTCGCCGACTTCCTCAACGCGGCCCAAAACGCGCCCGCCCCGGCGTCGGTCGCCGCTCTCCTCGGCTCCGCCTGCGCCGCTCCCTCCGCCTCGACGGTGACCACTGTGGACCTGATGGAGCTGTGCCGGGCCGTCGTGATGTACGTGCCCGCCGTCCACGTGCCGGACGGCATCCGCGACGCGATCAGTCACATACGGACCGCGCTGCAGGACGAAGAGGTAATCGTCTCGGACCGGCGGTGGGAGCAGTCGGTGCGGCTACTGCAGGCCAGCGCATACCTGGCCGGCCGGAAAACGGTCGACGACACCGATCTGGCGATCTTGACGACCGTGCTATGGAACTCGGTCTCCGACCTCCGCATCGTGGAACGCGAAGTGCTGCAGGTGGTGAATCCCCAGGCACGTGAGGCGCTGGACCTGGAGGACGCCATCGACGAGATCGAGGCAGAGCTGGAGGCGCGGAAGGGCCAATCCAAGACGGAGCTGAACAAGTGGGCGACTGATGAGGCCAACGGCAAGCTGACAAGCGCTAAAAAGCGTCTCGAGGCGTTGCGCAAGACCGCTGAGTCGACAGGCCGTTCCACGACGACCCTGGACCGGGTGCTCGCCCGCCGCCACGCCGTGTACGCCCGTGTCTTGGTCGAAGCGCTCAGCGTCGACCCCAGCGCCGTCAATGCCTTTATCTGAGGCCCCAGAGGGATCACCGATGGGCAAGCTGACGAGACTCACGGACCTGGCGCAGCGCGCCGGCCGTTGGCTGGGGCTCTCCGCCCCGCCCGCACTGCACACCCAGGCGATCGAGAGTGACCGGTTCGACCAGAGGAGCTGGCGCGAGACGCTCGCTGCGGCCACCGCGCTGCAGGAGCTGTCCGAGGAACTGGCTCAGGACCACGATTACGCTGGCGAGCTGCTGACCGATGTGTGGACGGCCGCCTACAAGAGCGTCCCTCAACTTCGCGGAGCCGAGGTGATGCAGCCGTCCCGGCGGGTCAATCATCAGGTCATCGCGAGCCTGCTGAAGGCTCCGGAGTTCGAGGAGCTAAGCCGGGAAACGACGGGCGACGCGTTCGCCGCGGCGATGGCCGTCATGGGGCAGCGCGACCGGCTGATCCGGCTGCTGAGGACGGCTGAGGACGCACAAGCCGCTGCTGACAAAGCCGAGCAGGCTCGCCAGGCAGCCGAACAGGCCGCCCAGCAGGTCGAGGCCGCCATGCGGGCCGCCGCCGACCAAGCAAGCCCGGACGGTGCGGTCAAAGAGGATCACGCGCAGGCGGTCGAACAGGCGATCGCCGCGGTGGAACAAGCAGACCATGCCGCCCAGGACACGGCCGACCAGGCACAGCGTGCCCTGGCTCAGATAGCGCCGAGGATACGGACCACGTTGCGGGCCGCCGCCGCTGAGGCCGCCGAACAGGTCAGGCAGCACGCGGAGATGATGGCCGCGTGGGGCGTAGGCCGTGGGGAGCTGCGGCGCATGGACTTCGCCACCCGCCACCGGCTGGCCGAGCGGCTTTCCGGTGGGCGGCTCGGCGAGTTCGCCGATCTGATCGGCCGATTCCGCACCATGGCCTGCGGCGAACGCACCCGCAAGATCGAGAGCACCGCGGGGGAACTGGTCGGCATCACCCTGGGCGACGATGTGTCCCGGCTCATCCCCTCGGAACTGGCGAGTCTCGGTGTGCCTGCCCTGCGCACCACCTTTGCCACCCGGCTTGTCGAGAACCGCCTCATGATCTACGAGAGCCGCTGCGAGCAGGCCACCGGCAAAGGCGCGATCATCGCGTGTGTCGACTGCTCCGGTTCCATGACCGCCGCCGGCCCTGGCGGTGTCACACGTGAGGCGTGGGCCAAGGCCTGCGCGCTTGCTCTGCTGGACCAGGCCCGCGCCGCCCGCAGGGACTTCGCCGGTGTCCTGTTCGCCGGCGCCGATCAGGTGGCCGTGTTCGACTTCCCCGCCACGCAGCCCGTCGCTATCAGCGACGTCGCCGACTTCGCGGAGCATTTCTTCTCCGGTGTTACCGACTACGCCGCGCCCCTGGACATGGCCACGGGCATTCTCGAGAACCAGTACAAGGCGGCCGGTCATCAGCACGGCGACATCGTGTTCATCACCGACGGGATCTGCGACGTCCCCGCCAAGTGGATACGTTCCTGGCAGGAGCGCAAGCGGCGCCTGGGATTCCGCGTCTTCGGCGTCGCGATCGGTCACCACCCCGGCTCGGCCCTGAAGGCGTTGTCCGACGATCTGCGTTCCGTCACTGACCTGGCCGACCCTGGCACCGCCCGTGAGATGTTCCGCGTCATCTAGGGCGCTCGTGCCACGCTTCCCGCCCCGGAAAAGGAACCGCGCACCGCTGGTTTCGCAAAGGAGAGGCCGTTATGAGCCCCTCGTCCTCAACCCAGCACGATCTTCGCCCGATGGAAAGCTTCGACGCCTATGCCGCGAGCGTCAAGGCAGATCAGACACCACTGCTGGGTCACGTGGTCCTGTATTCGATCTTCGATCGGCGCATCCAGCACGAGGAGCTGAAGCGCTGGTTCGCCGAACTTAGCCTCGACCCGGTCTTCCTGCCGCCTCTGATCCGTCCCGACGACGCGTTCGAGAAGGTCACCGGCCCGACCGGTATCCGTGTCTCCTACCCGCTGGACCCCGCCGCCGACAGCGACCGGCACTCACCTCGTCGCAAGGCCGGTGAGGCGACGCTGATGGTGCGGCACGTACGCCGCGACGGTCATGAGATCGTCCGGCACCTGGTACGGGAGGTCCGTGACGAGGCCAAGACGACCCTGTCCTACGACACCCGCCTGGCTGACTGCATCTTCCGCCGAGCCCCGAACCAGGTCACCACGGCTGCGGGCGCCGGCGTCCTGGAGATCAAACCGGTCCACGCCGCGATCAGGGCCCTGCCCGATTTCGAACGCGACAACGTCTATTCCCTGCTCGAGGAGATCCAGGACGCCTATGCCCAGCACTGCATCTACCTGACCGCCGACAAGGTCCGAGCGCTCATCCGCGCCTACGTCGAGCACCTGAACGCGATCAAACTTCGCCCCACCGGAGGCGTGTACTTCGTTCCGCTGGCGCATGAGGAAACCCTCGACAAGCTCCGTGAGCTCACGCTCCGGATGGGAGCCGGCAGCTGCCTGTGGAACATCCCCCTCCTCGACATCGATCAGATGCGGGAGATGGTCGTCAGCGCCTTCACCACCAAGGTCAAGAACGACCTGGAAAAACTCGCCCGTGACCTCGCCGCCGCTCAGGACGAGCATGCCCCGAAAGCCACCGTGCAGGCATTGGCCCGGCGGTTCCAGGCGCTGAAGGCATCGGCCGCCAAGCACTCCGAACTGCTGTCCACCAGCCAGGACGGCACCGACGCGGCCCTTCAGCTGGTCAACATCCAGCTCGTCAGCCTTCTGGCCAGCACCGGCTGAGCCCGCAGGTCGATCACCCGCCGGGTTCAGCCTTCCTCAGGCTCATCGCCGGAAGCTGCCGGCACCGCGACGAACACCACGAGCCCCAGCAATGACCGCTGGGGCTTTTTGCTGCGCGCCTGAAGACCGGTCACCGCTTCCGGCCAGCCAGGCGCATCCCCGGCACCCCCACTGTCTGAAAGCAGGAGGACGTCACCGCATGACCTCTTTCAAATCCCGGCTGATCACGACCGTGATCTGGTGGGCATGGATGCCCACCGGCGCGTATGTGATCTGGCTGGCCCTCCGCTATGGCCTCAGCGGCATGGGCACCTGGTCGCAGTACTGGCGGCTCACCGTCGTGCAGCGCATGTGGCTGCCGGGCGGCACCCTCACCCATCCCACCGGGTTGTTCTGGCTGTGGGTCGCGATCGGTCTCATCGGCACCGCCGCGATCTTCACCATCACCGACGACGACCTGCCGACCGGTGAGGTAGCGGTCGCCATCGTCGCTGTCCTCGCCGCCCTCGGTGTGCTGGCCGTGCCCTTCACCCGGGCGATCTGGGACAACGACAAAGACGAGGGACGCTTCTACAACCAGGCCACGACCTGGCACATCGCCGACGGAGCCAATCCACCGGCGTCATTGACCTACCTGATGCGCGGCGCGCACCGGGGCGTCCACGGCTGCGCTTACCGCAGCCCGGCCGACGTGTACACCTGCGTCCAGGTCGATGCGCTGCCCGGCATCACCTCCTGGGAAGGCCGCACGTCCTCCTACGCCTCCGCTCAGCAGATGATGACGCACGCCGCCTCGATCGCCTCGAACGTCGACGTGTGGGACGCCTCCCTCACCTACCTGTACGGGACACCACCGCAGGCGGGCCGCGCGCCGGCCCGGGCGTGTGGACGGCGATCCTCGACGGTTCGGGGAAGGCGACCCCGACCTACGGCATCGCCTCCTGGGACGGGGCGTCCAACACCGTCAAGGTCGCCTGCCGTTTCGCGCCCGATGCCTTCGACCGGGCCTTCCACGGCGCCCGCGGCAACAGCCTGCCGAACCTGCTCGGGGAGCGGTACCCGAACCTGCTGTGGGACGCCTCGGACGTGTGGGGGTACTGCCGGAACGGCAACCCCGTGATCGTCATCCCGGTCAAACGCCAGGTGCCGTTCAAGAACCACACCGTACTCACCGCCGCGGGTGTCCTGCTGCTCACCGGCGACCACGGCGTCCGCACCTCCTACCACCGCACCATCAAGCCCGGAGATCTGCCCGGCCCCGCCTACCCGGCCAGCCTGACCGAGACCCAGCGTGAGGCGACCCAGTGGGCCGCCGGCCGAAAGTGGAAGTCCCGCGCCTCGTTCGGGTTCGAACCGGCCGCCGACGACGTCCAGGGCAACGACACCAGCGAGTACCTGCTGCGCGGCCCCGACGACCACCTGTACTACGTGACTCCGCTGACCCCGAACGGTTCGAAGTCCCAGGCGTTCATCGCTTACGCCGTCAGCCCAGCCGACAACGCCGCCAACGGCCACCTGAACCGGATGGACCTGTACGTCCTGACCGACGGCGACCCGAACATCACCAACCTCAACACGTTGACGAACAAAGCCACCGACATTGTCCGCGGGATCGATCCGACGTTCTTGAACAGCGGCGGCGGGAAGCTGGAGGAGTTCACGCCGCTCGGCCGCGACATGTGGCGGGTGTACGGGGTCCGCCGTGGTCTGACGAAGTTCTACGTCGACTTGTCCATCACCGGCCGCGTCACACCCCGCACCGTATATGTCAGCGCGGCGCCGGGCGGCGGGTCCGGCACGAAGCCCCCGACGACGCTGCCGGGCTGCCAGCAGCCGCCGGCGACGATGACTACCGGCGAACTGGCGAACTGCCTCGGCACCTTCGCCGACGAACTCCGTCGTCGTAACAAGACGAACCCGTAAACGCCCACAAGCTGGAACAAACCCGCCCGCCGCGTCGACGCACCGAACTCTGACATCGGCGTCGCGTCCCCCGACCACGCCGTGCCTTCCCCGGCGGCCGTGCATCCACGCTGGGGAAGGCCGCGGCGACGCACCTCGCCAATCGGAGTCGACGGGGTCCCGGACGTCCGTCGGCTCCAGCGCACGGCACGCCGCAACGTACGGCATTCGTCACAAACCAGCCACCTACCTGCGGCAACCGGTACCCCAACCACCACATCACCGTTGAACGGAGACGGCCCGTGAGCAGAGAAGTCCGCCGTGTCCCCCTCGACTTCGGCTGGCCCCTGAAAACCATCTGGGACGGCTACCTCCGCCCCGACAATCTGGCCCTGCCTGGATGCCACAGCTGCAACGGCTGGGGCACCAACGCCTCCAGCAACTGGCTGGCCGAAATCGTCTGGCTCCTTGCACGCGTCGGCGACGCCGCCGCCCGCCCCGGCCAGCCCCTGCCCGACCTCCTGCACATGCTCGGGCCGGGAACGCCACCTGGCCCGGACATGGCGGAGCTGACCGGCGGGCTCGCCGGGCGGCCTTCGGACATCATCTTTGGTCACGATGCCTGCGACCACTGGTCCATGACCCGGAAGATCATCAAGGCGGCCGGGCTCGACCCCGACACGTGGGGGAAATGCTCCACGTGCGACGGGCACGGCAACCTCGGCACACCGGAGCAGCGCGCCGCCTTCGAGGCGTGGACGCCGACCCCGCCGCTGGCCGGTGAGGGCTGGCAACTGTGGGAGACCGTCACCGAAGGGTCTCCCCTCACACCGGTGTTCGCCACCGAGGAGCAGTTGGCACGGCACCTGTGCAACAACCTGGGTTACAACCCGACGGCGGCCCGCACCCTCATCGAGGAGGGCTACACGATCGGCTCGTTCGTGGCCACCGGCAGGTCCGTGCTCGACAGCGACAACGACGCCGATGTCATCGCGGCGCTTGCCGATCCCGACAAAGTGTTCACTGAGGAGGACCGCGCCGCCGCCGAGATCGAGCATCATCTGGACAGCGACCGCTGACGAGCGGACTCCTCAGCCTGGGAGAGGACAGCCGCACGCCTGGTTGACAGCGACCGGGACCGATCGGTGTCGCACACCGCTCCCACCGAAGGATCGCTGAACGGGACGTGAGGTGTCAGCGCCCCGTCCTGTCGGGCCGTTATGAAGACCAGCACGACGGGCGGCGCAGCTGCTTGTTGCGTACCTGAGCCGCGCGTCCACGCGTAACGCCCGGCTGCTGACCGCAATGGCCATCGAAGCCGTCCGGCGGCACTCCGCCGAACTGGATCGCGCCCGGACCTCTTGATCACCCACCGCACAACAACGCACCCGTAGACGAAGCACCCTTCCGGACGCACGTTCCGGCGTTCGGATCTTGGCGTGCCCGATGCCGGGCGCTGAGCGCGTGCCCGCACGTTCAGGCTGCGGCATCGCCGCGCGGGCCGCAACCGGGCGGCGCGCGCGTCACCAACCTGCCCGGCTGCTGGTGGCCGACGACAGCCGAGGTTCCCGGGGAGCGTTTGAACGCCCCCCGGGCGCCGCCCGGTGGGCCGGCCCGCCCAGCGATACCGCGGACGCCCACGTGCCGGACACGCGCCCAGCGCCGCCACGGGCCTGACACCGATCGGCCCAAGAGCCCTCGGCCACTCCCCGCCAACGCTGCGCGAAGTCCCGCCCCCGCTGTACCGAATCCCTATCCGAGGAGTATCTGCATGACCGAACATGCCGCACTCGAGACCGATGCTCGCCCGCAGGACGAGCCGACCTCGACCGACCTGGCGGTCCCCGACCCGGACGTCCTTCAGCCGTCGCAGATCATCGACCCGCCCACCGTCACCGACCGGCCGAAGATCGACATCGGCCTGCTGAAGCCCCCGTTCAACCCGCGCGAGAACATGGATCTCAACACCACGTTCCTGCGCTCGATCAAGGCAGCCGGCGTCGACACCGCCATCGAGATCGCTCCTGATCCCGACGAGCCGGGAATGTTCCGGGTGATCGATGGGGAGCGGCGCCGTCTCGCCGCCCTCAAGGTCGGGAACTTCCCCGGCTATCCGATGGTGCCCTATGTCCTGGACGTCGACAGCGCCGACGATGTCGGATGCCAGGCCATACGGCGGATCATCGGTAACAGCCCCGAGCTGCGCAACAACCTGACCCGGTGGGAGCAGGTGACTCTGGTGGCGGCCGCCGCCAGCGCGGGCCAGGACCGGCTCACCCTGCGGCGCGCCGCCGGGATGACGGCGAAGGACCAGCGCGCTGCGCTGAAGGCAGCGAAACTCAACGAAACCGGCCGGGCACGCGCGCTGGAGTTCTGCGAGGAACCGACCATCCCTGAGTACGCCCTGCTGCAGGAGTTCGAGGACGACCCCGAAGCGATCGAGCTGCTGCTTCGCAGGAGGAGCACGCGGGGCGGAATGGCTCACGCCGCAGTGATGATCCGCCAGCAGCGCAAGGACGAGGCCGACGCCGAACGGTTGCATGCCGCGCTCCAGGCGGCCGGCACGCCGATCACCGCCGAGCTTCCCGGCGGTGCGATCGAGCTGAAGGACCTGCGCAATAGAGATGAGGAGTTGAGCGCCGACGCCCACACCGCATGCCCGGGACACGGCGTCTACTTCGGCCAGTGGGAACAGCACCTCCCGTACTACTACTGCACCGACCCGGTCGGCCACGGGCATGTCGTCGCCGATCCCGAGAAGGCCGAACACGCTCGCCTGTGGAAGGAGCTGACAGCGGCCGGCGTCACCGTGCACCAGGGATACCCCACCGGCACCGTGGCCTCGCTGGAAAACCTGCTGCACGACGGGGAACCGCTGACCGCCGAGTCCCACGCGGCCTGCAACGGCCGCGGCGCGTACTTCATGTCGCATACGCCGACGCAGCCGAGGTACTTCTGCTCCGATCCGGACGGCAACGGGCACACCTTCGCGCCCGGGACCTACCAGGCGGCCGCACAGGCACGGGAAGACGCCAAGAAGAACGCACCGTCGACTGCGTTCGTCGCCAGAGCCAACCGGGAGTGGGTGGCGACGGCGACAGTACGCCGGGAATGGCTGACCGAGTTCCTCGCCCAGCCATCGCCGCCCAAGGGCGCGCTGATCATCAAGTTCATGGTGACCGTGATGTCGGAGATGCCCGGTCCGCTCCGGTCCGGGCTCGGCGGCGCGGGTGCCAGCAACACCTACCACAAACTGGTCGGCCGCCACGGTGCCCAGGTCGCCGCATCGGCTGCCAAGACCAAGCCGACCCGGCTGCAGGTCCTGGCCGTAGCCCCGATCATCGCCGCGTACGAGGAGTACATCACCGGAGACTACGACCGGCGGAACACCTGGCGCACCGACGGGAAGACCAACCCTCACTGCACCAGGGAGGAGTGCGCCCAGTACCTGATGTTCCTCGTCTCCTGCGGATACCCGCCGACCGACATCGAGCAGGCCATCATCGACGACAAGCCCTACACCGGAGAGACGCCCGCCGAGACACCGGTCGAGGCGGCCGTCGAGGCGGCCGTCGAGGCGGCCGTCGAGGCGGCCGACGCCGAACCGGCGGACAGCACCAGTACGCCGCTGAAAGCGGAGGCCGGCGAAGCGTCACCGGCCGAGCCCGCTGGCAGCGACAGCGTCACCATTCCCAGCGGATCCGACGACGACATCGCGCCCGACGCGACCACGACGGTGCCTGCCGAGGCCCCTGACGTCGCCTCCGACGCCACGCCGGGCGTCGGAGGCGAGGTCGAACCGATCGACGCGGAGCCAGCCACGACCGACGTCGCGGACACCGTGCCAGCCGCGGCCTGATCCACGCCTCCGCACAGGACGGCGCTCCTCCCGACCGATGTAGCCCCATCCGGCCGGGAGGAGCGCCGTCCCCGGCGCCCTCCATCAAATCTCGCGAGGAAACTTCAAGAAATCAGAGACCAGCCGATGTTCGTCATCGTCAGCGCGCGTGGCCGTGCCATCGGCCGCACGACCGGCTACGGCGACCCGCGCACGGGGAGCCGCTGACATGGACGATCCCATCATCGTGGACCCCGACATGCCCGCCTCGATGCGCGCGCATCGAAAGGCTCAGCTGAGCGAACTCGTTGACGTCCAGGCGTGGGTGCAGGTGAGGAACCCACTCACCGGCGATGTCTGGGAAGGGGTCATTATCGGGTTGGCCGACCATCCCGTGATGCTGCTGCGCGATGCCACCGATGCCACCCGGTGCCTGCCTCAGTACCTCGCCGTCGAGCAGATCGACCCGCCGCTGGCGCCGCCTGGACGCAACCCGGTCGAGATGAGCCGCGAAGAACTCCTCGCCGTTCTCGATCAGATACGCGCCGGAGTCGCGGCCGGGGACTCGCTCGAGGGCGGCATCGAGTACCTGATGCCCGCGCCGGGATCTGCTGCGGAGTTCGCGGTCCGCGGAGGTTACCGAGTCGGCAACACTCACGGCCAGGGTGGCTACGTCCACATCGCTCGGGGCGACGCCAGCGACGCGGCCACCTGAGACGTACGAAGCGATCTCAAAGCGCAAGAAGCCGCCGCACCTCGCCCCTTTCTGCATGCCAGGTGCTGGCCAGTACTTGCGAAACCTCACGTTGCAGAGCGTGTCGAGCGTCCCGAGGTGACCCGGCGATGGTCGCTCGGCGCATGTCCGTACGCCGTCGCCACAACACATTTTTGGAAGGAAGATGTGATCGGTCATTCCCCTGATGTCGATCGGCCCGGTGCACTTATAACGCCGGCCTCCGAGCTGGTCCTGCCGAAGACTGCCTCCCATGCCGAATGGCTGACGGCCCGCCGTGCCGGCATCGGCGGCTCCGACGCGCTGGCGGTGATCGGACTCGACCCGTACAAGACGCGGCTCGAGGTCTACCTGGACAAGGTCGACCGGGCCCCCGTCCGCCCGCAAACCAAGCGGATGCGATGGGGACAGATCGTTGAAGACTCCATTGCCACCTATTTCTCCGAACGAACCGGGATCGGAGTACGGCACTGCGGTCTCCTGCGAAACCTTGAACGCACATGGCAGCTGGCTTCGGTGGACCGGCTCACCAATGACGGCGGTCTGCTCGAGGTGAAGAACACGTCCATCTGGCGAGCCAAGGAGTGGTCAGATGACCAAATCGCCGACGGGGCCGAAGCTCAGGCTCAGCATTATCTGGATGTGACCGGCCTGGATCACGCATGGGTCGCAGTGCAGATCGGCGGTGATCCTCCCGAAATCCGGCTCATAGAGCGCAACGAATCGTTTATCGCTGACATCCGGGCGATGGAAGAGGAGTTCTGGCAGCTCGTCGTGACACGTACGCCACCAGCGCTGGAGGGCGGCGCGGCGGCCGCCGATCTCATCAAGCGAATGTTCCCTTCCGGTGCAGAAGGCAAGCGCGTCGAGGTGGATGAGGAGTTCATGACGCTGCTCGCCGAGCACCGGCGGCACGTCACAGAGCAATCGGCCGCCGAGAAGAACAAGAAGGCGGTCCAGTCCAGGCTCGCTCAGCGGATGGGAACGGCCAGCGTCGCGGTCTATCGGGGTGAGGTCGTCGCCGAGTGGAAGAACGAACGCGGTCGCGAAGTGTGCGACGGCGACGTCCTTCGCGAGAAGTTCCCCGATGCCGCCGGCCTGGTCCTGTCACGAAGGTCTGTCCGAAAGTTCTATAACAAGATGTCCCGGAGATGATCAAATGACCAAAGACCTTCCTGATCGAGCGGCTGCACGCCGGAAGGCCTCCGGTGACCAAAGCCCGGATGAGCGCGGCGCAACCGGTAGCGAGACCAGGTCAGACCCTGGCGAGAACGCGCTCAAAACCCTCCGCGGCCAGATCATGCAAATGCGGGACGAGTTCCAGATGGCCATGCCGCGGGGTATTGAGGCCGCTCAGCTCATCCGCGACGCCATCACCTGCCTGCGAACCACGCGGGGGCTAGCCCGCTGCGACCCCCTCTCGTTGCTGGGCGGGTTGATGACATGCGCGCAGCTCGGTCTGCGCCCGGGCGTCGACGGCCTCGGCCACGCCTGGCTGATCCCCCGATGGGATGAAGCCGCCGGCTGCCAGCGTGCATCGCTGGTCATCGGCTATCAGGGCTTCGTGGAGCTGGCGTACCGGTCACCCAAGGTGCTTATGGTGGCCGCCCGTACGGTCTTTCACGCCGACGACTTCACCATCACCTGGCAGGGGCCCGACGACGAGTTCGCACACCGGCCCTACCTCGACGGCGATCCCGGTGAACCACGGCTTTATTACGCGCTGGCGCGGCTGGCTGGCGGCGGCTACACCTTCACTCGACCGACCAACGTCGCGTCTATGCGAGCTCATCGTGACAAGTACGCGCCGAGGAACAGGTACGGGGAAATCGTCGGCCCGTGGGTCGACTTCGAAGAGCAGATGTCATGGAAAACCGAGTTCTTGCGGCTCAGCAAGTACCTTCCGAAGAGCACCGATTTCAGCCGTGCCCTGGCCATCGACAACGGTATCCGCACCGATCCATCTCCAACGGTCGATCCTGAAGACGTCACCACTCATCCGGCCACGATCCTCGGGCACATTGAAGCGGGCACCCACGATGACGCCGAACACACGTCAGCTCCTGGTGCCTCCTGACCACATCTCATAGGCACCAGCCCGCCGCAACGCCGCCGCTCCCGCCAGGAGACGGCGGCTTTTCCATCCCTGCGACGCAAGGAGAACCATGACCGTCACCACCCCTCCCACGTGGGATAAGCGATCCCCACAATTCGCGCACCGTCAGCCGCCCACCCGGGGCGTTCGCCATGCGAGCGTGCGCATCAACGTCTTCGGCCCGGTCGTCGACGGTGCCTGCCACGTCACGATCGATCAGCTGAAGGGGGTGTCCTGACGATGGCTCTGGCCCGCACACGCGCCGTGGCGCTGCTGGGAGTCGAAGGGATGATTGTCGACGTCGAGGCGGCGGTCACCAGCGGGGTTCCGGGCCTGCATCTGGTCGGGCTACCGGACATGACGGTCGGGGAGGCCCGCGACCGGATTCGGGCGGCGGTCCTTAATAGCAATGAGCGATTTCCCGACCGCCACATCACCGTAAGCCTTTTCCCGGCCAGCATGCCAAAGCGCGGCAGCGGCTTCGACCTGCCTATCGCCGTCGCAATGCTCGCAGCCGACGGTGCGCTGCCGACGGAAGCGTGTGCGGACACCGTAATGATCGGTGAGTTGGGGCTCGACGGTCGGATCCGCTCCGTGGCGGGGGTGCTTCCGGCCGTGCTCGCAGCGGTCGAGGCGGGCGTCGAGACGGTGATCGTGCCGAGGGCAAATCTCCCCGAGGCCTCGCTCGTGCCTGATGTGAAGATCATCGGTGTAGCGTCGCTTCGGATGTTGCTGGCTCGCCTGCGTGACCTGCCGTTCCTGGATGACGACGAGGACGATAACGCGCCAGCCGCTCGGCCCGGCGGCGCGGTGGCGCGGTCCCAGGCCGGGCACCGCGACCTCGATCTGGCCGATGTGCGGGGGCAGGCCGCCGCGCGCAAGGTGCTGGAGATCAGTGCTGCGGGCGGTCATCACATGCTCCTGACCGGTCCACCCGGAAGCGGGAAGACGATGCTAGCCGAGCGGCTGCCCACGCTGCTGCCAGATCTCGATGATGACGTCGCCCTGGAGGTCACGGCAATCCATTCGATCGCGGGTGCTTTGCCCGCCGGGCAGTCGCTGATCACGCGCCCGCCGTTCCGTGCTCCACACCACACGACGTCCCGGGCCACGCTGGTCGGCGGTGGCAGTAGCCGGCTGAACCTGCCGGGGGAGATCTCGCTGGCACACGGCGGTGTGTTGTATCTCGATCAAGGCCCCGAGTTCGCCGGAGGCGTCCTGGACGCGCTGCGCCGGTCGCTGGAGGAAGGCACGGCGACTATCGCCCGGTCCGGCGTCACCGCCCGCTTCCCCGCGCGGTTCACACTGCTGCTGGGGGCGGACCCCTGCCCGTGCGCCGCGGCTACGATCGGCGACTGTACGTGCGCGCCGTCGGTGCGGCAACGCTATCTGGCCCGACTGCCGCTCCTCGATCGGATCGAGCTCAAGTCGGAACTGGAGCAGGTGTCCGCTGCGGGGCTCCGTAACGGCCTGGAACCGGCCGAGTCGAGCGCGACGGTCGCCGAACGGGTGCTGGCCGCCCGTGAGCGCGCTGCCAGGCGGCTGACCGGCCTGCCGTGGCGAACCAACGCCGACGTGCCGGGTCGGGAACTTCGCCGCCGCTTCGCCCCGGCGGCCGGTGCCCTGGCGGTACTGGAGCGCCCGTTGGCCGACGGGCGGCTCAGCGCGCGTGGCTTCGACGGTGTCGTACGCGTCGCCTGGACCCTCGCCGACCTCGCCGGTAAAGACACGCCGACTGCCGGTGAGATCGACGAGGCGTTCGGGCTGTGGCAGGGCCGCCCCTGACCCCGCCGCGTCACACGACGGGCAGTCGCCGTTCGGAACGATCGCCGGAAACCCACTGATCAGACGCTGGCCATCGAGCGCCATCCGCCATTGGACGGCGCGCGTCCTCGCTCGCGCCACTCCTCCCGTTGTCCCGTTTCTCAGGGCCGCACGGCAGCCACGCCACGGCGGCCCCACATGTCGACCGCCTGTGCTGCCTGGAGGCTGTGATGCAGCCCATCAACGACGACTTTCTTCTCCACGCCCGCGAGCTCGCCGACCGGCTCGGCAGCGGCTGGCAAGCCCATCCCACCGCCATCGATCCGCGTGGTTCCGAGCTCACGCACCCGGACGGGCGTTGCCTGTTCGTCGGCTTCACCAGCCCAGACACCCCGATGCAGCTGGTGATACGCGGCATATTCCCCGACAGCGATCACGACCGGCCGCCCGGCCATCGGACCCCACAGATCACGATCGCCTTCAACCGCGGACCCACGGTCTGGGCCGCGGAGATCCGCAGACGTCTGCTCCCGGCCTACGGCGCACAACTGGACAGGGTGCGGGATTACCACGCCGTGTGCGAGCAGCATCATGCAGACCGCGAAGCCGTGGCCGCCCAGATCCTCGAACGACTTCCGGGCAGCTGGCGATTCGATTCGAACACGGGCCGGCTACGTCTCCACTGGAATCCGCCGTGGAAAGCGGGAAGCACCCGTATCACAGTCTCCGCCGACGCCACCCACGTGGACATGGACCTGGACTGGGTTCCCCGTCACGTCGCCGACGCCGTCATCACCGTCTTGGCCGACGTCGACCGTAAACACCGATGAGCCACCGCTGAACGCCGGATCACTGGTCGAGCGGTCCTCGACACTGCTCTGCGACCGGCCCATCGCCGGCACCGAGCCGGGTCGGTCTGCGGGCTCTCCGCCCGTGGAGTCAGGCGCCGTGCCGGCCATGGCGGGGGCGTTCAACACGCCTCCACTCGCCGAACCGCCGTTCCGCGGAGGAGCCAGGACCTGATCGCCAACGACATCGACGGCACCTGCGAAGTCATCAACGACGAAGATGACAAGGATTGATGTCCCGCCCCACGTACTCTTCATCCCCGCCGCGAAGCTTCGCCGCCTGTGACACCCCACGTCCTCCGCCGACTTGCCCGCCCGTCTCGGCGACGGCTTCCCCAAGGAGGCGGCGTGAACCAGCCGACCGCTAAGCGCGGCGATCTCATCGTCGTCCAGACCCGCCGTCGCGCCTACGGCATGGCAAGCTGGGACGAGCTCGGCATCGGCATCGTCACGAACCTCACCCGCGAGGGACGCATCAAGAAGTGGAGGCCCGCTGGCGGCGAGGTCCCGGCGACCCTGAATTCGTCCGCGATCCACCGGTACTACGTGATCCCACAGGACCAGATCGACGTCGAGGCGGCGCTCCAGACGGCAACCGAGCACACTTGGCCGGGTGGGTCACCGGGGATGCCGTATGAGTCTCTCCGCGACGTCCAAGCGGCATTGCTCCCGCACCGCAAACCGCAGGAGGCCCAGCAGCCAGCCGCGGAGCGGTCAGCTGAGGCAAGCGGCGTGGCACTGCTCGATGAGGCCAGCAAGAAGGCCTGGGAGTACCGCAGCAAGGCCAAAGCTATCAACGCGGTCCAGGACATCCTCAACGCCGCCTCGTCTGCGGAGTCCGACACCGCGTTCGCCGCATGGTTCCGCGCCGTCGGCTACGACGGCCCCCGCGAGGACTTCGCCGCGTTCTTGACCGCCAAGTACCGCAACACAGGGGACATCGCGCTGTCACTGGCGCGTGGAGCGCTGCTGGCAGAAGCGGAAGCGAGGGCAGCCTCGTGAACTCCTGCACGCGGCCACCACCGCGAACACACCCGGATCGGAATCCGGGACGAGACGACGAAACTGATCAACCCCGTGTATGGGGCTAACGCCGTCGGGCGAACCGTGACTTCAAAGACACGTCGCCCCGCAGCCGTCGTCTGCGGTGACCTGCCCGCCCGCGAGGAATCGGTGGTGCGCCGGCGCCCGAGGACTCTACGCAAGAACCCGCCATACGCCGCTGTCACCGCCACCGCCCACCCGGTATTGCAGACCGGCTTGCCAGCCAGGAACCCCGTGAGGAGAACGCTTGATGTCCGAAACCCTTGTCCTTTCCCTCCCCGAAACGCTGCTGGCCGAATTCGTCGTCGCCGGCCCGCAGCGGCTACCCCCCGCGGTCTACGATCCGCCCGCCGATGCGCGCGAAGCAACGCGCCTGCGGCTGTGGCGGCCGGACATTCAGCTGCGCCGTACCGGCACCATGCCGATGCGACGACTCCTGCACGATGCTGTCTGCCCGGACTGCCCCAACGGTTTGGCCACCGAGACCCGCCGCCGGATCGAACGCAGCGAACATTTCATCCACGTCTCCTGTACCGGCACGGCGGCCTGGCCTCCCCTGCATGTGCCGCAAGCCGCGCTGTCGGCTGCCGCTCACGCAATCGCCACCGGTGGTGTCGTCCTCGACGCCGCCACCGCCAGGCCGCTTCATCAGGTATGGCAGCAGCCGTCCTCTCACGCCGACCCCTTCGCGATCGGACGGTGGATCTCGGTGACCGCCCGATCAGCAGGTGCGAACTGGGCTATCCGCACCGCGGGCCTGAGCCGGTGCGGCCTGCCGGAGCTGGCCGCGTGTGGCATTCCCACCGACCTGCTCAACGCCTGGGCCCGCATCCTCAACGGTGTGGCCCACCGACTGCTGTTGGATCAGTGGGAAGATCTGGCCGATAACCATGACCGGGCGTTCCGGGAAGCCCCAGCGGTCATCACCGTCACCGTCGCCGACATCGAGACCGCGATGAGCCTTTCCGACATGGGGCCTCCGGCGGCAGCCAACGTCGGACTGCAGCTGGATCCGGAAACCGCACGGCATCCCACCCTCCTGCAGGTCCTGCCCCCCTCGCTGATCGGCACCGGAACCGACCAGGACATTGTGGAGGCCATCGGCTGGCGACGCGCTGTGGCCGCCCGGTTGACGCCTTACGTCCTCCTCTAGACGGTCCGGCGCTCGGCGGGCAGCGGCACATATCACAGCCCCCGTGTCCGGCCCGCCTCGTGGCGTCCCTTCCAGATCTAGTCTCCGTTGCCAGCGCGCAGACCGAACCTCTTGTTGAAAGAAGCACACCATGCGCGACGACACCCACCCAGACGAGCCAGCTGATCCGCGGCCGTCGACGACCGTGTTCTTCGTAGATCGCGGATCGGCGCACGTCACCGATCCCGAAGCGATAAAGGGGATCCAGGCCGTGTTGAACCGTAGCGGCACATCCGCCACCACAACCATGACCGAGATCGAACGTGTTCTGGCCAGCGCAGGACGCATCACCGTGCCAGCGGACAAGGCCCGTCGCATCACGGTGCGTCGAAGCGAGCAGGTAGCCGGTTCGCCGCTTGTTCAGATTGTTCAGATCGACGCCGGACCCGTCACCGTCTTCGTCTATCAGGCCCCGGCGCTGGATTGTCGGCTGGTCATCGATGTGCACGCCGCCAACGCACGTGACCAAGCGTGCGTGTTGCTCAACGGCCTGCCTGCGGCGCTCCCTGATGAGCACCGAAGGGCGGACGCGGCAGGACGCCGCCCTGGCTGGCGGTCGCTGACACACCGCATCGCCGCTCGCTGGCGCCGTGCCCGCCCCGACCGCAAGCACGACACGACCGGCCCGAGGGGAAGGTGAGCCCGGAGTGTCTCATCCAGCGACCCGCGCTGGCATCTCCTCCGCCCAGCGGGCCACTCCACCACCAGACCCCGCACCGGACGCCCCGGCCGCTGCCATCGCCGACGTGCTCGAGCACGCAGCAGACCGGCTGGACCGCAGCACGGACCAGGACGAGGCGTTCACGGCGGGTCCGGCAGTACACGGCGCGATCGGTCAGGCGGGGGCAGAACTCCTGACCGCCACCGCGGAAGAGGTCCTGCTCCGGCATCTCGGCATCCCCCAGATGGCGTCCTACCGGGCCGATAAGGCAACCGCAGTGGAGGCACTGCGGGCCGCCGCTGCCACGATCGCCGCTCCCTATCCGCGCCGACAAGCCGACGCGCTCGCCCATCGCCTGCAGGTTGCCCGGGATCGCCTGTGCACGGCAGCGAATGTCTCACCGGCCTGCCCTCAGACCCTGGAGGATCTGCTCGAGCATGTCATCAGCCGTGTCCGCCGGCTGGAAGCCGGCCTGGCCAGCCGGTCCGCGGAGTTGGAACAACAGCGGGCGCGCGCGGACGGCTACGCCTGGCAGGCCCTCCGCAATCCCCGGCGCGATCCGCGGGAACCGGCCGGACGTCGCGCCGCACCGGGCGTGCCCGAAGCGACCGCCGGGTCCTTGCGGGCAAAGATCCGGCACCTGGAACAGCAGCTGACCTGGCTACGTGCCGCAGCCGCATACCGCGCCGCCATTCCGATCATCTCCGTCGCCCTCCACGACGCCTGGCCGGCGGTCTTCGCCGGCGGGTTCGAGCATGACGTTGCACGGTTCATCGCCGACCGGCTCCGTGAACACGCCCGCGAGCGTCATGCTCGCGCCCGGGCCAACGGGCTGGACCTGCCGGATCTGGACGAACTCATTCCCGACGCCGCCTGACGGCGGACACATCACGGATCTGGCGACACTCCTGCCCTTGCCATTAACGCCATCACCGATACGGCGATGACGGCCCGCATCTCTGAAACGAGATGCGGGCCTTTTGTGCTTTCGTCGCCGTTCCACGAAAGGTGGGAACACCACCCGTGGGCACGAAAATCCTTCTGTCGCTCGGAATGGGCGTCGACTCGGTTGGGATCCTCACCCGCTGGCTCACCGAACCATCCAGCAGAGATTTCGATCTCAGCGACCTGATCTGTGTCACCGCCATGACCGGCGACGAGTTCGACGCCACCCGGCGGCTCATGGAGACCCATGTGCTGCCCCTCATGCGCGAATTCTCCATCCGCTACGTGCAAATAGCACGCGCCGGTCAGGCCGATGAGGCCGGTTATGACGTCCTGGACGACTCGACACAGCCGCAGCGCATGCACATGGCCGGGCGGTGGCGGCTGTCAGACGAACTACGCGCGGCGGGGACGGTACCGACCTATGCTCATGGAAAACGGCTGTGTTCCTGGCGCGCGAAGGGCAGTGTGCTGGACCGATGGCGTGCCGACCATCTTCCTGGTGAACACTTTATTCACGTCATTGGTTTTTCAGCTGAAGAAACCTGGTGTATGGAGCGCGACATCGCCTCCTACACCAGCAGCAACCGCGAGCCATGGTTTCCTCTGGCCGATTGGGCGTGGACACGAGATGTCACCGCAGGCTACCTTCACGAACGGTTCGGTGAATGGTGGAGCCGATCCTGCTGCGTATACTGCCCATTCCAGAACAACAAAGCCAGCGTCCCTGAATTGGTCACCCGCTGGCGGGTCGAACCCCAGGCCGCAGCCGCGGCGCTCGTCATCGAGCATCGCGCGCTGGCGTTGAATCCCCGGACCCCGTTGTTCAGTTCCGGCACCGCCGCTGAACTCGCCGTCGCCAACCACCTGGACGAGGCGATCAGCCTTTTCCACGACCGGCTCGCGAGCACCGCGTGGGCGGTGTACGACGTCCGCCGGGTCTACCATGCCCGAAAGGGCGATCCAGCCCGTAAAGGACCGGCATGGCGCAGCGTCGTCCAATGCACACGCGGAACCCGCAAACGCGTCCACGTCGACCTGGCCCGGCTCGCCGCGCGTATGGGCGCCCGCACGGTGACCGACCGGCACGGCATCACTCGCGCGGAACTGATTCCGTTGACGCAGCGCTACCCGGCGCCGGAGCGGATGCTGGTAGCCGGCCCCTCCGGCGTCGTGGACAAAGAGCGGCCTGGTTTCGCGGCCGCGTGGAACGCTCTGGTCACCGCGCCCCAGCTCGACCTGTTCGCGTGAACAACGGCAGCAGTGCACGCGGCAATGCCAGCGCATCCGCGAGACCGACCGGTCGGCTACGAAGTTCCACCGCGCACCCGTATCCGCAGGCCCGGCCGAAGACCTGACAGGGCCGACGGGCGCACAGGCACAGCCCGGGAGAGGGACCTACCGGCCAGGCCGTGTCCCGTGCGACGTTTCGAAGGAGATCCCTGTCGTGAACGACGATCCCGCCACCCCGACGAGCACGAACGACCCGGCTGGCAGCATCTTCTCCCCGCACTCCAGCCGACGCCGGAAGGGAACGGGGAATACGTGCCGGACGATTACTGCGTACGGTACGGGCCCGGCTGGTGGCCGTTCTACCGCGAGGTCGCCGAGGCCGGTCTCCCCCCAGCACCGCGTTCCAGTCCTGGGGCAACGAGTACGTGATCCTCTGCCCGGATGAGCGCGATGCCGCGATCGTCCCGGCGGACGTGCACCTGTACCTACGACCCCAGGGCATAGGAGCGATCGTCGTTCCCGCCGAACTCACCCTCAATCTCCGGCAAGGCAGAACCGCCATCGGCGAACGCTGCCCAGCATCGTTGCGTGGACAATCGGAGATGAAGGCCGCCCGGTTTGCTGGACTTTGTCCTGGCGCACCGCAAGTTCCGCCGCGCAGGAGTAGCACGCCCGGTCACCGCGCACGACCTGTGGGCCGCCGAAGAACAGCAACGCCGCCCAGCAACCTGACCACGTGCCGCACGTGCGGAGCGCGGGCGCAGGGCAAGCCTCGCATACCGGCCCCGCCCCGCGCCGTCGTCCCCAAGTGCCCGCCGACCGTCCCCTGGGGGCGGGGCCGGTATGCCGGACGGCAGCCCTGCGCCCGCGCTCCGCACGCGCAGCCCGACGTCTCACCAGCGCAGTGGGAGCCCCGGAGGACCGATTCGCAGAAAGGGCGATGTGGTGAACCCGGAACGCACTCGACCTCGAGCACCTCAATGAGGTGATCACTGACCCGAGCCGTTCGCCGATCTCCTCGACGCCGCGACGGACTACACGGTGTTCCAGGGCCAACTCCAGGACGCAATCGACTACGTGCTCCGCGGTTTCGGACTCACCTTCGACGAGCACCGGCGACCAGTTTCCCGACAGCGAGGCGTGGCGGCAGGCAGAGACGCGAAGACCTTGCCGATCGGATCGCTGTCCACCCGTGTGCAGGGCTGGCTCCGCAGATGGAGCAGCACAACCATCGAACAGTCCTCGGTGTGATTGAGCTCAACAAAATGACAGCGAGCTGCGGAGGAACAGGACGCGGAGCCGACCTGACCAGCGAGGACCAACCGGCCATCGACGACACGATCGACGCCGCCCAGCTCTCGGACACTGACATGGCCCGTGCGTGGCCGAGCACCGCCGCCCGCGTCGTCCTGGCCGCGCACACCAGCGGATCCAGCATCCGTGACACCTGGAACATCCTCGTCGGCACCGTCGGTCGTACCGAGGCCTTCCGCTGCCTCGCCGAGGAGATCGCGACAGCCGACGGCAGCGCCCTCGAGGACGGGACGAACCCCACCGTGGCGATCAACGCAAGCTACTGACCTTGGCTTCGGGGCGGGACTCCCGGCCCCTGCCACTCCAGGACCATGCCGCACGAACGGGAGACTCACCATGGCAGAAGGCACCGACCGGGTCCTGCGCAAGATCGACAACGTCGTGGATTCGTTCATCACCCACGACTTTTCGGTCAGCCTCGACGCGATGAGGTCCATGCCTGTCCCGGCCGACAAGGGCGTTACGCGCGCTGACCTGTTCCATTCCGGGGATCTCATCGAAGCTCCGAGCGCGATGGTCTGCGAGGCCGGGCTGTCCTGCCCGGTCGCGTGTACCCGCGCGGCCTGGGAGGACTGCGTTGCGTGGACCGGCGCGGACACCGACCGGACGGGCGTCCCGCAGGACCAGGACGGCCGCCTGTGGGATGTGCTGCGGATGACGCGGGTTGCGATCAACCAGGAGGGCCAAAACGCCAGCGACGTGACCGTCGAGTTGTACCGCGTCCCGCGAACCGGACGCAGCACCGAACGCTGCCAGACGTTCCTGAGCGCCAGCATCGGTCCAGACGACTTCGGCGACCTCGTCATCACGATCAAGCTGCCGGACGAGAACTAGCGAACCGCCGAGGACCGCCATGAACGACCGCGACCGCACGAACCGAGACGAACTCCTGGAACTCCTTGACAATCTGCGCGCACATATCGCGTCTGAAGACTCCTGCGAAGGATCCGTCCTGTACCGCGTACCCGACACCGGACAGTTCGAACTCCATGCGGTCTTCCGGACGGGTGGCTCGGCAGGTCCGGGCCGGATGAGCATCACCCGGGCCGAACCACGAATATTTCAAAGCTACGAGATCGAGAACGATCCACGGTCTTTCGTCGGTAAGACCGTCACCCTGGCTGGCAAGGACCCCATCCGGTGGGACCGGACCACCATCACCGGCTATGACGCTTCATCCGGCCACCTCATCCTGGCCGGCGGGTACCGCATGACGCGGGTGTTCGACCCAAAGCCCGATCGCACGCCCGTCGTCGAGGACCGCGTCTACCCCTATGACATCGCCCGAGGGACCGTGCATCACTGCATCGAGCGCCTGTAGCAGCATCACGTCCCGCACGGCTCCACCGACGAACCCGGCCCCCTGGCGGTGAGCAACCCCCTGCGGGAGGTCCGGCGCCGAATCCCCCACGTTCGATGCCTTCACCGGACTCGCCTGGTGCGAGCACGGCCATGCGGCGCGGTCAGTTCTCGTCGCGGTGATCAGAGAGGACACCGGCCCAAGGACGTCGACGGGCCATGGAGCGCCGAGTGCCTTCCGACGGCGGAACGGCTCCGCACCGAACGGGAGAACGAACCCGACATCACCGCGGCCTATCTCGTCTGGATCCCCCGGACAGCTGCAACACCGAGAACAACCCAGGATGACCGGCAACCGCCCTGCCCGGTGGCGGGCCTCACTTCAGGAAGGACGCGATGAGCAACAAGCCCCACCCACGAGCGGCAACGCCGCCCGCAGCAGACCGAGACGGCGGACAGGCGGCCTGCCCGTTCTGCTCCCCACCCGCGGACCGGATCGTCACGAAGAACAGCGCGGCGCTCGCGATCACCGACTCTTATCCAGCGACACAAGGACACGTCCTGGTCGTGCCGCGGCGGCACAAGCGGTCGGTGGCCGACATGACCTGGTGGGAGATCTTCTGCGCGATCCGGCTTCTGCGCAAGCTCTACCGAGCAGCGCAGGGCGAGGTCGACGGCTTCAATTTCGGTGTCAACGATCGCGAGGCGGCCGGCCAGTCTGAGGAGCACGCCCACATCCATTCCGTCCCGCGCCGGTACGGCGACCAACCGGACTCGCGCTTCGGGATCCGCCGTGGCCTTCCCGGCCTGGACAAGCTCGCCGCCCCCCGTCCCTCCGACGACGACTGAGGGGCCACATGACCGAGCGCCCCAAGCGCGAGTATCGCGAGATCGTCGAGACGTGCCGCACCCGCATCGAGGTCTCGGGGATTCTCAGCCACAGCAAGCAGCCCGAGTGGCGCGTGACGCTGTACCGCGAAGGCATGCACGAAGAGATGACCGAGGATCAGACCATCACCATGGCGTGCGCGGTGATCTCCGCCGCCGCCGGCTCCGCCGAGGCCGGACAGCGAATCCGCCCGCTGATCGAGGAGCTCCTGCACGGTGACGATGAGGAGCCGAGGCAGTGACCGGGACCTCCCAGCGTGAGCCGTACACCAACCTGTTCGCCGTCATCGCGAACAGCATCGACTACGCCCCGCGGTAGATGGGTGGCCATCGCACGATCCACGGCGACGGGCCCGCCGACCCCGATGCGTGAACATCCCACAACCGTGCCGACATGATCCCCGCGATCCCCAACTGTGCGGGGCCCTGCCCGGCTCAGTGAGCTGCCGCTTTGGCCGGGAATCGAAGCAACCCGGGTCGGCATGTACGACCCGGCCGGGGACTACGCGATCGTCCCAGGCAAACCGTTCCGCGCGCTGTACGCCTGGGCCAGCGAAGACAAGCTGCGCTGGGAACAGATGCTGCTGCGCGAGTTGCAGCCCCCAATGCGAGCTGCGCGGCCGAAGGGCGCGACCCGGGCGGCTGGCGCACCCGGAGGGAACGCGTGGGCAGTGACCCTGGACCGCCCGACGACCGATGCTGCCACGTACTCGTCTGGGTCGACGGCCCCCCGAATGAGCCGGAGGACTCCGGCACCGAGGTGCTGCTGCTTCCGGACGGGACGGCGCCGGTGGCTCTGCGGGAAATCAACGCCGCCGGCCGACCCGTGACCGGCGATGTCGAGGTCGACGCTGCCGGGATCATCCAGGCCGCGGCTGTGCGCGGCATGCGGAGCCTCCAGCCGATCAGCGAGGCGGCGATGGACACGGTCGCCGAGCGGGCGCTGGAGGATCTGGACCGGGTGTGTGAAGCGATCCAACGGATCGTGACAGCGCGCCCATTCGACGGCGACAACAAGGACCCGTGAGCGCGGCCGTCGACGCGGCGGAGGAGTCGTTATGCGCGGCCTTCGGCTTCCGCATGGCGCCCTCACCTGAAGAGACACACGAGTGGAAGGAACAGACCATCCAATGGAGATCGACAGCAGCGGCGCGGGACGCCGCACCGCCCGGCTGGAAGTTGCGCACCGGCTCAGCTTCGAGGATCTGGTGAACGCGCTCGCGTTCTACTCCACCATCACCGATGACCTACACGACGAGTCGCTGCCGCAGTTGGACCAGCAGGACCCCTGCGACGCGATCCACACCGCGCTGCAGTGCCGAGGCCAGAACGGCATCGCCGGATGGGGAGACGACCAGCCCAGCGACCAGCGCGACCGGATACGCGAGTGGGCGGAGAGCATCGCCGCCCGCCACTGGGGCACGGACTTCGGCATCCCCGACCAGTCCCGCCCCATCCGGGCCACCGACCGCTTCCAAGCGGCACTCCTCGACCTCGCCAAACTGATCGTCCGCGCCCGCGTCCGCACGAGCACCGCTGGCGACCCCGAAGACGGCACACGCGCGCAGTATGAGGACGAAGTCCTCGGGGAACTGCTCGGGCGCATCACGGAGGACTACAACGACCGCTCGACCTCCACGACCCGAAAACCCGCGACGACTCAGAGTTCCTCAGCGAGCACCGGACGGCCCTGATCCAGGAGGCCATCGAAAGCCTCACCGACCCGGACAACGAGTCGACGCCGGTCACCGACAACCCCTCGGCCGCAGATCGCCGCTTCAAGAGAGCGGTGCGGATCGTGGCGGCCTACACCGTTGAACTCGAGGCCGCACCCACGAATGACCCGTGGGTGAGCGACCGCTGGGACCATCACGAACGCTGGGCGATCAGCCGCCGGGCCCTGTTCGACCTGATCTACCAGGACACCCGGCGACAGAACCCGGCCTGGACGGACGAGCGCGCCCTGCTGGCCGCGAACCAGACCCTCGACGCCGGCCTCGTCGGCCACCGGAGTGGACTCATCAACCGCCAAATGCCCTGACCTCCGAACAGCGGAAGAGAGACCACGACCTCCCATGAGCGATCCCCCCGTGCAGAGCACGAAGATGCTGGACCACGCGTTCAGCAAGGCATCCTACAGCCAGCGCCGCCGCGACCCGACCGCCGCGTACGAAGCCGGTGCCCTGGCGCTCGTCGCGATCGCCATCGACCTGCACCGGCTCGTCACCCACCTCACCAGCCAGACGAAAAACGCCAGCACATGACCGGAACCAGCCAGAACCCGACCGTGACCGCACGACCGGTCACCCACGACGCCTGCAGCGACCGTCAGCCCAGCACCGTCGTGTAGGTACGACGGGACCACGCCGCCGACGTCACCTCGACGAAGCGCGCATCGACGCCAGTTGGCCGCCCGAGCGGGACGAGGAAAACTGGGTCTTCGTGGTGCAGACCGTCTACGGCAGCGTCCATCCCGGGAGCAGCCTGACGAAGTCCAAGCGCTTGCACGTCGAAGACTCCGAAAGGGAGACCATTCCGGTCACCCGACTGGAGAGCCGAGGCCGCCGCGCACGTCATCCTCTCCGATCCCGAGAAGGCGCGGTAATTCCTGGACGCCGCGCTCAGATCTCGACTCGCCGCCGCCACGTATGCCATCCGACCCAAACTCGTTCGAATCCACCGGATCAAAAATGGGAGATTAACTTTGCTGACGAAAAGCGAACACGAAGCCGTAGACCTTGCTGGCAAGCTGTACACCCTAATCGTCAATAACGTTATCGAACATGGGGAATGTTTCGCAGACGACGAACGTGAGATCAGGCGCCTTATCCATGGCATCCAACGAGCCGTCGAAGCGCAAGCGGCCGTGCGGACTAGCGAACCCGGGCAGTACCGATTCCTCGGACTTAGCCTAGAAGAATCTGCGCGTGCGATGCGATCACACGAATAACTGCGTCCTGGGCCGCCTCGGAAATTCTCCACGAAGCTGTCACCACCGACAACCGCCCCATGGTCGCGTACACCAATGCGCGGGATGTATCCCGACTGCTCCGCCCTGACCACTGGAACTGCAAGCCGCCTGATGCAAGACCGGCCGCTGAGCATGCGAGCAGACGATTGACCACTCGGTAGGGAATCATATGACCAGCGCCGCTACCCGAAAAGCGGGCGAAGTGAAGCCGCTCGTGGCGAACGGCCCCCACAACAGCGTGTTCGCGCTGAGGCCGCGATACAATCCACCGCTCACCGACGATGTATCCATGGAAGTCGGGCACCGCACTCTCGGCGATTTCATCAGCGTCCTCCTCACCCCCGTTGAAGCAAATCATCTCGCGCTATGCCTGTGCGACCTGCCTACCCGCGAACCCTGGCAGTTCCGCGATCTGCAAACCACCGCCACGGTCACCATGGTCGACGATGTTTTGGAGATCCGCGTCAGCTGGCACAGCGGGCGATGCAGGACCGTACGCCTGGACGCCCGGCAGACCAAGCCGATCGCCCAATGGTTGAACGACTGGGTGGAAACTTCCTGGTCACCTCACCTGCTTCGATCACGTAAAGCCGTCGACCCCCAGATGGGCAGGGAAATCCCAGAAGCGGTTTTCGAGCCGACCGGTAACCCTGCGGCCGATGAGCAGATGACCGTGATGCAACACCGGATCGGCCAGCTCGAATCCGACAAGGACAAGCTCATCGCCGCACTGAACGCTCTGACTCATCACCCGGCCGGCAACCCCGGCCCGTGCATCGCAGGTGACTGCACCCAGGACATGGACGCAGCGGTCCACCACACCCCGGCCCGGGTGTTGGGCCTGCCCCCAAACGAGGGCGGCACCCCCGGTATCGGTGCCTACCAGGATGGGAAGAACCCGGTCGACACGGCAGCGCTGGTGATCGCGACCAGCCTGCACGCGGCCGACACTAGCGCGCACACCGGATGGGGATGCCGGTTGCCCGGCGCGAAGGCGGCGGCGCTGGACCTGATCGCGGCCGGATGGGCACCCCCCGTTGGTCGATGACAGCGACCAGCCACTACGTCAACCGATCGCCCTTCACCAGCAACAACCCGACGAGCCGAGCGCGGTCATCCATCGTCTCGAGACGGGACTCGATGCGAGGAAACGCTTCCATGCAGCCGTGGTAGCGGAGGTTCACAGCCTGCTTACGCAGACCAAGACGCGGGCTACGAACGCCCAGCGGAGTCACGAGCCTGCGCTCACCTATCCCAGCGATCGCATCCCCATTTGGGCAGACGAACTCCTCCGGTCCGCAACTTGAGCTACCACACGCTCGACCTTGGCGGCGAAGGCCCAGTGTCCGGCCGTCTGAGCACCCGGTCGCTCAATCGTTTCGCCGCTCAACGCTGCTCGGCGTGCAGTGCGGCCGCCCGGACGCCGGGCGAGCCTCGCATACCCGCCCCCGCTCCCGGGCACCGGTTCGTGCGCCCGGCCCGGTCCGGCCGGTTGCCCCGGGAGCGGGGGCGGGTATGCGGGACGGCTGACCCGCCGCCGTCCGATCCCGCACCGCACGCACGGCATGCAGGCGTTCTGGGAGCAGGCCAACGGACGGAGAGCCGCAGGTGCGTGAGGACTTTGTGGATTGGGGCGACTGCGATGAGTGGGACTACCTTGTCACCGACACAAAGATCGAAGTCATTCAAGATCTGCGGCGAGAAGGGTGGACAGATACAAAGATCATCGATGCCCAGGTGATCCTGGGATATCCATTGCATCGTGCCAAGGACCTGATTTCTCATGCCAACACCAGGAGCAGCCCCATTGTGGTCGCTCCTGGATCCCAAGCGCTCAGGGCCGGCTCCGAGCCGCCCGCGGTCCCCGACGCGATGGTCCTGACCGCTCTCGCCGCCTACTTCGCCGACGGCCGCGCGCAACTCGGGGACTTCGCAATCGAGGACATCGACGGGATGCGCGATGCCCTCGCTGCAGTGATCCCTCTGACCCGCGCGTAGGTCGCCCCAGAGGTCAAGGAGAGCCGCGAACCCGCCACGTGAGCTTGTCGTCCCGCCGGTCTCGCTCCGGTGCCCGTCGACGCGCCCTGGCCGGTCAGGCCAGGGCACCGCCAGCGGGTGCGGCAGCACCGAATCCTGCTGCCGGCACCGGCCTGGGAGCCACCGCCGTATCCCTCGCCTCCCTTGAGGTCATCGCACGTCGCGAAGCCGGTGATCCGATAGCCGATCGATCCAGTCGAACCCATCCCCCGCGAGTGAAGGAGTAGTTCATGCAGACCACGCTGAAGCAGGTTCTGGAGTTCATCACCCAGGCCACCCTTTCCGACCTTGATCGGATCGAGGCCGCCATCCAGCCGTGCCGCTCGCAGGCCCTGCAGATCTGGCGCACTAACCTCCGTGCGGGCGAGACCGTAATGCTCGTCGAGATCAAGCCCGTCGTCTTCCAGGGGTTGACGGGCACCGTCGTGGGCAAAGCGCCTCGCAGCAAGGACCGCTTCACCGTCCGGCTCGACAAGCGCTCCACGCAGACGCTGCGTCTTTTGGGCGGCGACCGAGTGAAGGTACGGGCTGGTGTCGAGGAGCACGAGACGGCCGTGCCGGTCGGCTGCCTCGCGCCTTTCCAGCCGTGACCCCTTGACCTGTCTCACCTCGGGGGACGCGGTCTTTTTGGCGAGATGCGCTCGACACTGATTGGGCCGCGGCGCAGTCATTGGCCTTGCGCCGTCCCGGTTAGCATTCAGCCACGCTACGGCAGCGGCTGACTGCTGCCTTCGCCCAGGTGGAGACCGTGCCCCCGATGTGCGCTATGCCGATGGTTCACTGACCGCCCGGGGCGTCGATCCGGTCTGGTCCGGCAGGTCAGAAGCCTGCCCCGGGCACGGAGGTACCCCGCCGCACATCGACCGCAGCGCATGTCGTGGTTCAAGCCACCAGACCTATGAACGACGTAGAACCCGCTGCCGCCGCTCTGCCTGCCGCTCCCGCCCGTGCACAAGAGAACGCGCCACCGGTTCCTCGCCGGCTGGTGATCGTGGGATGCGGGGCGGCAAAGCTGAATGTGCCCGCTCCAGCGGGCCAGATGTACATCGGGTCCTTCCATCGTCTGTGCCGCCAGGTAGCTGAAGTCGTGGCACGCCCGGACGGGCAGGTGATGATCTTGTCTGCTGAGCACGGGCTACTGGACCTGCAGCAGCGCATCGAGCCCTACGACCGGCGGATGGGCGACGCCTCGGCGGTCACCGCGGAGGTCGTCGCCTGCCAAGCCGACCGGTTGGGTCTGCGTACCGCCGAGGTGACTGTCCTCGCCGGCAGGGCTTATGCCGAGGCGGTGCAAGCGGTGTGGCCGAACGCCCGCACACCACTGGCCGGATGCCGGGGCATCGGCGAGATGCAGGCCCGGCTTGTTCAGCTCCGGCAGCGATTCCGACCCACCTGAATCCGGGTGACCGCTCCCGATCCGGCCGATCTCTCCGACCTGTAACCGCCATCAACCGATCCGGGGAGGGCGCCTTCAACGTCCTCCCCGGATCGCCTGGCTACACCCCGCTCCCGGACAAGACGGCCGATAAGAGGTCGACATGCCACAGGAAATGACGTGGGGGGCCGACGACCCGGACCGACCGGTGCCCCTCGACGACGTACTCATCGACGTCACCGAACTGGACGGCCGTAGAAACGCCGTCCTCCGAGACGAGTCCGGAAACGACCGTCAGTCGCAACGGCACCGCATCAGTGATCCCGGCGACGCGTGGATCGCCGCCTCGGGGAAAGTCCGGCCGACTCGCCATCTGCATGAAATCCTCCACGCTCGCTCGGCGGCCCTCGCGGCGGCCCGCTCCAACCAGCTCACCCCAGCGATACGGTTCTTCAACTGCCGGGCACCCCTCAACCTCAAGATCGACGAGGCAGCCCCGGCGGTGGCTGGGTGAGCGCGCCCTTCGCCCAGAGCCTGTACGACGCCGCCGACCTGTTCGGCGGCCTCGGCGGATGGGACGTCGAGGCCGAGCGACTCGGGATCAGGACCATCGGCATCGAACTGGACCCCGCCGCCTGCGCCACCCGGCGCGCGGCCGGGCTGCCCACCGTCGAGGGCGACGTGCGCAACTTCGGACCTCGGGACTTCCCCGGCGTTCGTCACCTGCTCGGCGGCCCGCCGTGCCAGACCTTCGCCATCGGCGGTCTCGGAAGCGGCCGCAAAGCCCTGGACGTCGTCAAGGACCTGGCCCTTCGTATGGCCGACGGTCAGGACGTCAACGCCGACATCGACGCCCTGGAGGACGAGCGCACCGGCCTGGTTCTCGAGCCGCTGCGCTGGGCGCTGGAGATGCTGTGGTGGGCGCTGTCGGCGGCCGACGCCGGGTGCCCTTACGAGACGATCTTGCTCGAGCAGGTCCCGACCGTCCTGCCGGTCTGGGAGGTCATCGCCGAGATCCTGCGCGGTCTCGGCTACCACGTCGTTACCGGCAAGCTGTCTTCGGAGGAGTACGGCGCGCCGCAGGTCCGCCTCCGCGCGGTCCTCATGGCCAAGCTCAACGGCAGGATCGCGCTCCCCGACCCGACACACCGCCCGTACCGCAAGGGCGTCCCGCAGCACGACGGCGACCCGCGCCTGCGGCCCTGGCTGTCCATGTACGACGGGGTCGGCTGGGGCATGACGCACCGGCCCGGCCTGACCGTCACCGCCGGGACCGCCGCCGGTGGGACCGACCCCTCCTGCGTCGGCGGATCCGGTGCCCGCGCCACGCTGCGCGGCGAGCTGGCCGCCGGACGGTGGATCCACCGCGACGAGCCCGGCATCGAGACCGCCGGGGTGGTCGAGCAGACCCGCGTCAGCGTCCGCGACGCTGCCATGCTGCAGGGCTTCCGAGCCGACTACCCCGTCCAGGGCCGTAAGGGCGAGCAGTACCAGCAGGTCGCCAACGCGGTTCCGCCGCCTCTGGCCCGCGCCATCCTCCTGGCGGCCGGGCTGGGCACCGCCCACGACCTGGGGATGGCGGCATGAGCGGCTAGATGAACAACGTACGCGCGCGAAGAGTCCATCCGGTCCCCTCGGATTCAGTGACGCGGCCTGGATGCTGGCATCGGCCGGGCCCCAACTGGGCGTCGACGTGCGTAGGAACATCTGCGTGGCGGCCCGCGTCTACGGGCCGGGCGTGACCGCCACCGTCTGACCGCACTCCGCGCTCAGCCTGCCACCGCAGGTCCGGGATCCGTTCTGGCGCACAGGTGTGAAGCGATTGTCGTCGAACGGCTCCGACCGGCCGTGACGCGAACACCAGCCCGCCAGCCCCAGTGCCATGATCGCCCAGGACTCACATCGATCAGGCCTTCTGGGCAGAAGGGGTAATCCGCCGGCCGCCACCCGTCTCGGCGATACCCAGCCAGGCGAAATGACCACCGTCCCTGAACACCTCCCCGCCCCATCACCGATCCCAAACCGCGTCTGAGCACCAGCTTTCCCTTGTCGCGCGATCGAGCCGTGCGAAAGTCCCGGCCAACTCCACGGCGCACCGCGCCACACGTCCCGGCGCGGCGAATCCTGTGCCGTACCCGGCTGGCAGGCATGCCCTTTTCGGCAGCAGGAACAACGCGCCGTACCGCCGAACTGAAATCACCCTCTGTCTGAACGGAGTCCCCTCACGTGGACATCACCCCTGCCGTACTCGTGGATGTCGACGGCGTTCTGAACCCCTCCTGCGACTGCCGGCCACCAGGCTCCGTCTGCCACCCCAACCACGTTCTGCAGGACATCCTCGACTTCCGGGTCTTGCTCGACCCGGACCACGGCCGCCGGCTGCGGGCGCTGATCGAATCGACCGGAAGCGAACTGGTCTGGGCGACCATGTGGCAGGAGGCCGCGAACGAGCACATCGGCCCGCGCATCGGTCTGCCTGCATTGCCGGTCGTGCCGATCCCTCGCCCTCACGAGGGAGACACGCCGTTCGAGTCGATGGGGGCGTGGAAGGCGCGGCACGTAGCCGAGTGGGCATCGGACGGCCGCCCGTTCGCGTGGTTCGACGACGAGCCGGACATCGAGGAGGTCCTGGCGGCCCTGCCCGGCGCGGAAAAGCTCGGTCCGCACCTCATCATCACCGTCGATCCGCAGACCGGTCTGACCGAGATCGATCTGACCAAGGCGGAGCAGTGGCTACGACACCTTCGCGGCCATGGCGATGTGAGCTGATACGGCCGCCGCCGTACGACCCGTCCTCAGCGATCGCAGCCCAGCCCCGGCCGATCGGCTGGGGCTTCGTCTTCATGGAGCCACCGAATGGCGATGAGCCGCTGTCCCTACCGAGTGGGTGACCCCGTGTGGTGCACCTACGCCGTCGACCGCACCAGCCGACTGATCCTGCACGCACTCGGCATCGTCCTGCACGCCTGCCCGATGAACGACGGCACCTGGCGGGTGACCTGCCGCGTGCCACTGCGACCGACGACCGTCGCTTACCACGTCAACGACCACGGCGACGACCAGGGCCGGGACCTGGATATCTACCTCGGTCCGACGGGACCGGCGGGATGGCCGTGGATCCGCTCGGCCGACCAACCAAGGAGCACGCACCGATGAGCGCCCCGGCCGTCAAGCCGCAGATCACCATCGTGCACACCCGGCAGCACGGGACCATCGTGTACGGCACTGTCCAGGGAGACGGCGCCGGTCGAATCTTGAGCAAGCACCGGTTCCACGGATCGGAGTTCCTCGAGGTTCCCGTCGATGACGAACTCGGCGAACCGTACTGGTACATGCGGAACTCTCAGCGCCGCAGCGCGGACCAGTACTACATCAACGCGGCGGCCGACGAACTGCGTGCCGCCGAGTGGCCGGTCGAGATCCGTATCGACGACACCACCCCGGCCGTCGGGTTCTGGGAGCTCGAGCAGCGCAAGTATGAGCGCGCAGCCTCCCGCGCCGACCGCTTGGAGGGCCGCGCGGGAGCCGCCGTCGGAACCGCCGAGACCATCCGGGCGGCCAACAAGCAGACCTATGAGGCGCTGAACGGTACGCCGCTGCTCGTCGACCACTACTCCTTCTCTCCATAGTCCACCTCTGTCTCAGCCCGACCTCGGGGATGCCCTGGGGTCATCTTTTTGATCACGAGGTGACGGTTACTCCGCATGGTTGGAACCGTCTCGACGGAGAGTGGGATGGAGATCTTCTACGTGAATCGGGCTCTGCTGCCGTCTTGTTCGCAACCGGAGGGGTTCGACGCGCTGGCGGTGCTTGAGCATCGGACGCTGCCGGATGGCTTGCCGCTGATTGTGGACGGGCGGATGCGTCCGGTGGAGCCGTTGTGCGCTTGGTTCCGGTCGCTGGCGTACGAAGGCAAGCAGCCGGAGACGTTGAAGTCGTACGCGTACATCGTGCGTCGCCTGGCGGTGTTCCTGGCGGGTCGCGGCACGGATGTGTTGGGGGCGACGGAGGCTGATCTGGTCGCGTACCGGCGGTCGCGGACGGAGCTGGGTGAGCGGCCGGTCGACGGGCCGACGTGGGACAAGGAAGCCGTGGTGATCAACGGCTTCTACGGTTACCTGCTGGATTGCGGGTTTGTGCGGCGACGGCCGTTCCGGCTGGTCGGGAAGGGCCAGACACGCAGTTCGCTGCAGAGCGGGACGCGGCGGAACATGGACATCCGGCACATGACGGTTGAGCAGTACCTGTTCTTCCGGGATGTGGGGTTCGGCGGGCAGCTTCCGGACGGGAGCGTGGACGAGGCGTTTCGCGGCTGGGCGCCGAACCGGGCCCGCGCCGGTCTGGAGCTGGCGCTTTTGACCGGGATGCGGCTACAGGAGTGGTCGACGCTGCTGCTACCTGAGCTCGGTGAGGGCATACGGCGGCCGGGCGAGCTGGCGACGTTCGACCTGCAAAAGTGCGCCAAGTACGAGATCGCCCGCGAGGTCTACGTGCCGCCGGCCGCGCTGGACATGGTCGACCACTTCGTTCTGCTGGAGCGGCCGGAGATCGTCGAGGCGTCCGCGCGAGTGCTGGCACGCCGTCATCGGGAGCTGTTCGTCGTCTCGAAGGTCGACCATGACCAGGGCAGGCTGCACGGCGTCTTCGAAGGCCGTCACCGGCGGATGCTGATGTCAGCGATGCCACCGAGCCTGCGACGGCGCACGGTCCGGGAGACCGATCTGGGGCTTGAGCCGCTGGCGGTGTTCGTCGGCCATGGCGGCCAGATGCTCGGGCCCTCATCGTGGGACCGGATCCGCACCGACGCGTGGCGGCGAATGCGCGCCCACGCCGGTCACCCGGCGGCACCGACCCTGCCCAGAAAGCCGTGGCGGTTCCATGACGCCCGCCACACCTTCGCGCTGCAGCTGCTGAAGTACCTGCAACGCCTGCGGATTGAGCAGGCACTGACCCAAGACCAGCCGCGCAGGCTCGCCACTCTGCCCGAACACCACGCCCTGAACCCGGTGCTGACCGTCCAGCGGCGCCTGGGGCATCTGCGGACATCCAGCACGTATGAGTACCTGCGTTACAGCGAGGATCCGATGAACTACGTCGATGACGCGTTCCGCGAGTGGAGCGCACACGACGGCGCCACCTACGCCGAAATCGCCCTGCGGGCGCTGGAAGCCGACCGGAACGGAGCGACCGGTGCCTAAACGCGGAGAGCACACGGATGCTGTCCCGGTGCCCAAGGCCGAGCGGACAGCGTCGCGGCGGATTGGCGTCCGCCAGGTCACTCTCAAGGCCAACGGTCGAGAGACCACGATCGTCATCGACCCGTCCGCTTACCGCTGCTCACGGCTAGTCGGCGAGCTCGCCGACGAGTGGGAGTCCTACATCGCCCTGGCCCAGGGCACACCGAGCGGGGCCTACCACTACCGCAGCGCGATCCTGGACTTCGCTCAGTACGTGGATGAGCACTGCGCCAGCCCGGAAGCGGCGTCGCTGACCAAGGACCACCCGGACCTGGCCTATGTGATCAGCGAGATGTGGCGGACGCTGCCGTCGAAGTATCGGGAGGGGTCGCCCAGCCCTGGCAAGCGAGCGCACGCGCTGCGGGGGCTGCTGAGGTTCCGGGCCCAGCGCGAGGACGCTGCGGTCGCCGATGGGTTGCTGCGGCTGATCTCGGCGCCGCACAGCGTTCCCGCAGGGAAGACCAAGGAACTGGATGAGTTCTCCCGCCAGGAGAAACAGGGGCTGGTAAGGGCGGCCTGGAACGGGATCCGGGCTGTTGAGGACCGGCTGGAACTTGGGCGGGAGATGATCACAGATGCTGCGGGGCACCCCGATGAGCACGGATGGTTGGACCCACGGAACCTTCTGTGGGCTCTGGCCCGGGGCGAGCTGACGACCGGTGAGATCTTCGCTGGCCTGCCGCCGTTCCGGCAGTGGCCGGACGAACTGGTGGAACTGGCGTCGATGCGCACGCCGGCGACCACGCGCGTGGCCAAGTTTCAGCTGATCACGGTCCTGGTCAGTCTGCTCTATCCGCGCGATGAGGACCTGTACGGCTTCCAGGTGCTGCTGATGTCAGCCACGGGCCGCGCTCCGGAGGAGGTCACCGGGATGAACGTCGGGGATGTGGAGTTCACTCCGGGCGGGGTCCGGCTGACCATGGCGAAGAACCGCGCGCACGTGCTGCGGCATGAGGAGTTCGGTGCTGTGGTGGTCGCCGCTCCGGTCGGTGGGGAAGCGCAGACCGCGGCGGAGGTGGTCCGGCGGCTGCTGGCGGTGACCGAGCGGGCCCGCCAGGACTGCGACCTGGACACGACGCCGTTGTTCCTGCGGGCCGGGGCCAGCGACCAAGGCCGGGTGCTGCGGTTCGGCAGGATCGGAGACACCAACCCACACGGCGCCTTCCGCACCTGGACCAAGGCCCATGGCCTGGAGCTGTCCCAGCCGGTGGACATTCGACGGCTGCGTAAGTCGGGGAAGGTCGAGAAGGTGATCGCGCGCCGAGGTGTGGTCTCCGACATCGCCGACGACCACACCGTCCAGACGTTCAAGGGCCACTACGCGCACGGCACCACCGTCCATGTCATCTCCGGACACGTGGTGAACCAGGCGCAGAGCAGCTGGTTCGAAGCGGCGACGAACGGCCCGGTCAGCCTGGACCAGGCCGCCGCCGAGGACCTCAGCAAACCGGAGGCGCTGGACGCCATGGGTCTGACCCGCGAGGAAGCCGGGCAGATCATCAGCGGCGAGCTGGACATGGGGGTCGCCAACTGCCGGGACCCGTTCGACTCTCCTTACAGCAAGCAGGGCGAGCTGTGCGCGGTCGCGCCGCTGCGCTGCCTGGAATGCCAGAACGCGTTCATCCTGCCCGCCAACCTGCCGCAACTGCTGTTGTTCGCCGACCACCTCCAGCAGCTCAAGCTGCGGCTCACTCCCCAACACTTCCACGCCCTGTGGGGCCAGAGCATGACCAACCTGCAGGCCGTCCTGCGCGAGCGGACCCCTGCCGAGATCAACGCGGCCCGGCAGCAGATCCATGAAGAACACCTGGGCCTCCAACTGCCGCTGTCCGCACGAACGGAGTTCGACCTGTGACCGTCCCCGCTGTCCTCCCCCTCCCCAGCGGTGTCTTCGCCGACGACGAGCCAGTGCTGCAAAGCAGCCCGCTGCTGCCCGGAGCAGAGATCCCACGGTTCGGGAACACGACCTCCTGGCCGATGAGAGCCGTCCGGCGGCCGGCGAACATCACCCCGTCCGCCTGGGACATCAGCTTCGCAGGCGTCGCCGATCCGATCTGGAACCTGCGCGCCCGCGAGATCAGCATGGCCTTGCTTAACCCGACCCATCCGGCTGTGAAGGCCCGGGTGCTGAACCTTCGCCCCCGCCCGGCTCAGGGCCGCTCGGTCCGCGCGACCATCCAACGACTCAGAACATTGGCCGCCTGGGCCACGAAGCAGGGCCTGCCCTCGAACCTGTCCCTCTGGCAGGACGACGACTGCAAGGCGTTCATCGCCAACCGGCGCGAGGAACTGGGGCCGTCGTCGATCCACACCTACATCTTGCTGATCAAGCTGCTGCACCGGCTCTCGCCGCTGCTGACCGGCGGCGGTCTGACCACCGACCCATGGCCCGGAACGACCTCCGGGAAAGCCGCCCACCTGCACCAGACCATGTACCTGTCGACCCCGAACATCCCGCCGCAGACGTGGTTCCCGCTGGTGAGGGCCGCATGGCAGTACGTGCACGTTTTCGCGCCCGACATCCTGTCCGCCCGCCGCCGCTACCAGCAGCTGCGGCGAGACGCCGTCTCCTTGCTCGCGGGCCGGGAGGACAAACTGACCGCCTACCTGGCCGACCCGGCCAACATCGTCCCGCTGCACACCGACCGCGTCCCGAGGACCTCCGAGGCGATGGAAACTGGCGGGATCAACTGGCGGCTACTCAGCCTCATGATCGGCATTGACGACAACCTGCGGCCGTTCAGCAGCGGGAAGAAGACCAGCGTCTTCTATCGGATGCGTGCAGCGGTCGAGGACGCGGTGGCCGCCGGACGGGGACGTCCTGGAGGTCTACTGGCCGAGTACGCAATCGTTGATCGCCCTGACGGAACGTCGGGGCCGTGGCATCCAGGCCTGTGCTCGCGCTCGGTCGTGGATGAGTGCTTCGCCCTCCGGGCCGCCGCCTACGTGTTCGTCGCGGCGCTCAGCATGATGCGGGACTCAGAGATCAGGGAGATCACCCGAGGGGCGGTGACCGAGTTCTACGGGGCCCCGGCCGTCACCTCGACCAAACGCAAGCACGACCCGGACCTTCCGGTGGAGCACTGGTGGATCATCGAACCGGTCGCCGAGGCCATCGCGGTCGCCGAGGAACTGTCCGACCACCCGGAACTGATCTTCGCTGCGGACAAGGCCTACGCCAAGACGGGCGGCGGCTTCAACAGCGGGACTGTGGTCCGGACGTTCATCGAACGGGTCAACGCCGGAACCGCCCACCACGGACTCCACATCCCGGCCGCGCGGGTCACCCCGCATATGTTTCGCAAGACCATGGCGATGCTGACCGAGCATGAACCCGGCGGGGAGATCGCCCTAGGCGTCCAGCTCAAGCACGTCGCGGCCCGGACGCTGGCCAACCGCACCACCCACGGCTACGGCGCGACGGACACGCAGTGGGAGAAGCTCCTGGGGACCGCGGTCGAGCACGGCAGGTTCGAGCGCCTCAGCGACTTCTACGACGCCCACCACGGCGGCGAGAACATCGGATTCGGCCCCGGAGCCGACCAGCTGAAGAAGGCATTCGACGACGTCAAGACCCAGATGGAGGAACTGGTGGCCACCGGCAAGGCCCGGCAGGGCGACCGGCGGGTCGAGCAGGACCTTCTGCGCAAGGCCCGAATCTCGATCCGGTTCGGCAAGCTCAACCACTGCACCGTGAACGAGGCGAACCCCGTCGGCGCCAAGTGCTTGGAGGGCAACGTGCGGATCCCCGACGGGCACCGAGGCCCTCTCATCGACCGCTGCCAGCCCGGACGATGCGCCAACAGCATCACCAGCCCCGCCCACCTGCCGATCTGGAAAGCCGAGCGAGCCAGCCTGCGCAAGCTCAAGCAAGACAAGAAGCTCCCCGCAGTCCGGCAGGCACTGATCGACCGACAACTCGAAGACGTCCAAGCGGTCATCGACCGGGCCGAAGGCCAGGAGCAGGCGTGAGCGTTTCACCAGCGACAGACAAGGCGCTGCGGGAAGCGATGGCCCGGCTGATGGCTGGCAAGCCCCGCCACACCGACGGCGCGTTCACCAAGGAGAATTTCTACCGCGAGGCGGGCGTCAGCCGGGCCACCATGAACCGGGCCACCGAGATCATGGACGAATGGGACGCCTACGTCGCCCAGCACGGCCGCCGTACGAAAGGTGAGGTCACCCGGGACGCCGAACTGCAGGAACTGACCAAGAAGCTGAAGGCGAAGACGGCCGAGTGCACCGAACTGCGGAAGAAGCTGGACGCGGCGGCCACCGTGATCGCCGCGTTGCACCACGACAACCAGGCCCTACGTGAGCACATCGACAGCCGCTACGGCAAGGTCGTCGACCTGAACGAGCATCGGCATTGACCGGAAGACACTCGCTGCGAAGCTTACTGATCGTTTCAGAATGAGATCTTGATCTGACTTCTCGGGTGAGATGGCGCTCAGTGGCGCGGCGGAAACGGTTGCTCTGCTTGCGCGTTGGCTTGACAGGACTTGGGGGAGAACCTTGTCGAGTTTGAGCTTCCCGCCGACGCGGGCGGTCGGACGCGGGGCGGCCTGGTATCGCGGGGACTGCCATGTCCACTCTGTCCATTCGGACGGGGAACTCACTCCCGAAGAGTTGGCCGGTCGGGCACGCGCTGCGGGGCTCGACTTCATCGCGACGACGGAGCACAACTGCGGTGCGGCGCTTGGGGCATGGGGGCATCTGGCCGCCGATGACTTCTTGATCGTTCTCGGTGAGGAAGTGACCACGAGCACCGGGCACTGGCTCGCGCTCGGCATCAGCCCCGGCCAGGTCGTTGACTGGAATCACCAGGTCAGGGACGGGCTGATCGATCAGTGCCTGGACCTGGTCCATCGAGTGGGGGGCCTGTGTGTGGTTGCGCACCCACATGCGCCCTATCCGTCGGGTGACTTCATGTTCCCCTTCCGGGGCTTCGACGTGGTGGAGGTGTGGAACGGACTGTGGACTTCTGATCGGCCCTGGAATGCCGACAACGAGGCTGCCCTGGCGGAGTGGGGACGAAGCCTCGCAGCCGACATCGAGACGGGCTCATGGCTGCCGGCGATGGGCAGCAGCGACACGCACTTGGAAGGGCAGATCGGCATCCCTCACACCGTGGTCTTCGCCGAAGAGCTGAGTACGGAGGCGGTCCTGGCCGCGATCCGTTCGGGCCGCAGCTGGATCGCCGAGTCGGCGGATGTGGAGGTGGCGTTCACCGCGAACGTCGAGGGTTGCGTCGCCGGGGTGGGAGAGCGGCTCACAACTCATGGCGGGCAGGTCGAAGTGCAGGCAGCAGTACAGGGGGTGCCGTCAGCGGCCGTCAGCTTCCACACCGATCGGGGGAAGGTCCACCGGGTGACTCTTCCCGGTGGCGGGGCAGGTGTAGTGCAGTGGCACACGACGGCGGAGGAGTCGGCGTTTGTCCGCATCGAGGTCCGCCATTCCAACGGGCACGTCGCCGCACTCACCAATCCGATCATCCTGACCTGATCGCTCGCTTCACCATGCGGTGCGCAGGCGCCGGAGGCACACACATCCGTATCGCGAGGAGGCTGCGCGTCTCAGGTGTCACCGCTCCCCAGAGAGTGCTCAAGAACCCAATATCGTGACCGTCGACACCAGGTATCAACGGCGTCATAGGAGCTGATCACGTCCTCAACCGGGTGCCCGAGGCACGCGGGCGGGGTGTGGCACGATCGGGTCCATGGCGGCTGCTGCTCCGACGATCCTGGCCACGACGATGGGGTTCCACCGGGGTGGGCGGCGGTGGCGCCCGGGTGCGGTCTTCGACTTCGCGTTCGAGCTGGCCGGGCGACCGTCGCAGCCGCGGTTGTGTTTCATCGCCACGGCGGGTGGTGACCAGCCCGTGAGTGTCAGTTGTTTCTACGGGGCGTTCGCCAGCACCGAGGTGCGGGCTTCGCACTTGGCGTTGTTCGACATGCCGAACGTCGACGACGTCGCCGCTCACCTGCAGGCTCAGGACGTGATCTGGGTGGACCGGGGCAGCCTGGTCAACCTGGTGGCGGTCTGGCGGGCGCACGGCCTGGACAAGGTGCTTCGAGAGTGCTGGCAGGCCGGGGTGGTGCTGGCGGGTGAGTCAGCCGGGTCGCTGTGCTGGCACGCTGCGGGCACCACGGATTCCTACGGGCCGAAGGTCGCTCCGGCCGAGGGGCTGGGGTTCCTGCCGTTCTCCAATGCCGTTCACTACGGCCACCGCCGCACGTCGTTCCACAAGCTCATCGCCGAGGGGACCTTGCCCTCGCCCGGGTACGCCACCGATGTAGGCGCCGGGCTGTACTACCGCGGCGGCGAGCTGGCGGAAGCGTTCGCCGACCGGGCCGAAGCCGGTGCCTACCGGGTCGAGCGGAACGAGGACGGCACAGTGATCGAGACGGCGCTCGAGCCGAGGCTGATCCGCTGACGGTGAGGCAAGCCGTAGGCCTTCGCCGGCGCCGAGTACGAAGCCGTGGCCTCATCCGAGGTCGTTGAGGCGGTGACGGACCTCGCCGACGTCATCACGTTCGGGCCACCGGGCAAGGGCTGGCAGGACACGGCGGAGTTCGCTGCGTGTGGTCTGGGAATCCACGGTGGTGACCTCGTCAAGAACGTTCAGGATCAGGCCGCAGGCGAGCCCGGGCTCACCCGCGTTGGCATAGGCCTGGGCGAGCTTGGCACCGGTGATCGTATGGGTGCGCTGCGATCCGTTGCCGATGACCGTCATCCGCGGCGCGAGCGCCTCGATCACCACGGTGCCGCCGCCGAGATAGACCTGGCAGGTCGCCTCGTAGATGGCCAGCAGATCGGCGTCGTTGACACTGTGCTGGCCGACCACCGGCCCCTCTTCCTCCCCGTGGCGAGCGGCGCAGTCGAAGAACTCCACTGTCTTCTCCAGCGCGCGTTTGCTCGCGTCTGGACGCTGCGCGAGCGCATACCCGTAGGCGGCCTGCTTGGCCGCCATCGCACGAATCCGCGGCGGGGTACCTGGCGTGTTCAGCGCGAGCAAAGCCTGCTCGGCGGCGGCGAGACCGTCGCTGGCATAGCTGATGGCCAGCATGGAGCGGCGGACATGGGCATAGGAGGCCATCGCCTGCCAGCCGGCGACCGAGGCCCATTGCTGGACCCGGTCGGTCCAATACAGTGCCGCGCCAAGATCCCCGCTTTCCTCGGCCATCCAGCTCAGCGATTCGGCGCAGCGAGTCTGCAAGATGGTGAAGTCGCGGGCCAGCGAGCCCGGGGCCCGGCGGCGGACCGCGTCAATGACGGCGACATGCCCGGTCAGCGGGTCGATCAGCCGAGCCGGAGGCAGGGTCCGCCCGGCGGTCTTGAGCCCGTCCAGCGTTTGGGTGAGATCGGCCAGGAGCTCTTCGTCGGCGGCCAGACGAGCAGTGGCCTGCTGCAGGCCACCGAGCATGGTGCCACCGAGGGCTCCGATGCCCAGAGCGGCCAGCAGCTGTCGTCGGGAGACCGGCACCGTGATTCCTTGCTGGGGAACGCGCACCAGGACGACGTCATGGCCGGACTCGACCCGGTTGCCCTGTGATTCCCCAGAATAGACCTGGCCGCACAGCGCCGTGATCGTGCCGCCGGTGCCATAAGCGGCATCGAGGGCTTCCGCCAACCACTGGTGCACCTGGCGGTTACCGGTCTCGGCCTGCGAAATCAGCGATTCGGCGCAGCCCACCTGCCCGGCCACGGCCGCGAGCGTCAGCTTCCGGGCGGCACGCAGACTGCGCAACACCCCGCCGAGCTTGGGATCGCCGCGCATGACGCGCCAGCCCTTTCTTCACAGTTCTTCACACCGGGCCCGTCACCGGTGGCCGCACCCTGACTGACGTCTGACTCTAATCACGCACGTCATGCCAACGGAACCCCCACACCACCGTCGGCAGCCGAACATCACCGACCGTGAACCCCACAGATCTCCTCTCGACCGGATGACGGGAGCAGCCCATGGCCACGCCATCAGCCCTGCGGATCAACGACGGGACTGCACCCGAGCTAGAGAGGCTCAGGGCGACAGCGACGCGCGTGCTGGGCGAGCACGTCAACGACGCCGGGCTCTGCGCTGTCTGCGGGTCCTCCTGGCCATGTGACCGCGTCCTTCTGGCCGACACCAACCTGGCCGCCACATGAGCGCCACGGATGAGCCAGCCGTGCCGTCGGCGCCGGACCCGTGAGCCCGCCGACGGCACGGCCTCCCACCCCGACTTCAACAACCCGCCCTCACTACCGGCCTCACAGACCTTCAGGAGCAGCCATGTCCGCGCTCCCGACCGAAGCGCCCACCACCATGCACTCACCCTTTCGTCCCCGCCCCGAACGGGTCTCCGAAGACCTGCAACTCCCCGCACAGCCCACCGCTGTTGGTGCCGCCCGCGCATTCGCCCGCGACCAACTGCACCGCTGGCGGCTGGACGAGCCGACCGGCTACGACCTGCCCGGCACCACCGAGCTGATCACCAGCGAACTCATCACCAACAGCCTGAAAGCCACAGGCCTGCCCCACGCGCCCGCCGCGGGGCCTACGACCGCGAAACCCGGCGCGATCGTGCTTCGGCTGCGGTTGATCCGCCGCAGCCTGTTCGTCGAGGTCTGGGACGCCAACCCTTATCCACCCCTCCTCACAGGCGCCGGGGACCTCGACGAGAGTGGGCGGGGGCTGATGCTGGTCACCGCATTGGCCAAGGCATGGGACTACTACCACTCCGACGCGGCGGCCGGCGGCAAGGTCGTGTGGGCCGAGATCGACATTCCGGCCGAGCTGGCCGGTCACATCCCGCCGACCGGCATCCAGCAGGTCCTGCTGCGCTCGGCACCGACCCTAGAGCCACCGCCTTCGCCCACCCGCAACACCTACCGGCCGCCAGCCCCTGATGCCCATAACCGGCACCACTGGACGCATCCCGGCCCCTGGCCGATCGTTCCACATCCGTCTTCGCCTGTGAGGTGATGCAGATGCTTCAGATCCCGGCCTTCACCACATTTCACGACGCTTACCTCGCGGTGCTGCGGCACGTCAGCGAACAGCATGAGTACCGCAACGCGCCCCGTGGCAACGCCGCCCGCGAATGCCTCAACGTCAGCTTCACCCTGACCGACCCGCGAGAGCGGATCGTCTACGTCCCGGCACGCCGCACCAACATCGTGTTCTGTTTCGCCGAAGCGCTTTGGTATCTATCGGGCCGCGAAGACCTGGAGATGATCTCCTACTACGCGCCCCGGCTGGCCAGATTCTCCGCTGACGGGGAAACGCTGACCGGCTCCGCCTACGGACCGAAACTGTTCAGGCCCACCCACACGGGCCACTCGCAGTGGGAGCGGGTGCTGAACCTGCTCGCCGAGGACCCGGCCTCCAAACGAGCCGTCGTGTCGTTCTTCGAGCCCGAAGAGCTGATCGATGCCGCCAACCCGGACGTGTCCTGCACGCTCGCGCTGCAGTTTCTTCTCCGCGACGGCCACCTGCATGCGGTCACCTACATGCGCGGCAACGACGCGGTCATCGGGCTCGTCTCCGACGTGTTCGCCTTCACCCTCATCCAGGAGTTCACCGCCCACCAGCTCGGCGCACAGGTCGGGTCCTACAGCCACCACGTCGGCTCCATGCACATCAACGACGTCGACGCCGAACGGGTTGCCGCCATCGTCGCGACCACCTATGACAGGCAGGCGTGGTTCCCGGCGAAGGCGATGCCCCCGACCCGGTGGACCGATCTGGAGATCGTGGCGCGCTTTGAGGAGGCGCTGCGCCGCGACGAGGAACAACTCGACCCCGGCGATCAGGGCTGGCTGGGCCTGGACCCCTACTGGCAGCAGGTCGTGCTGCTGTTTGAAACTCATCGGCAGATCGTTCACCACCCCGACCAGCCGATCTGTCTCTCAACGCTTCACGCGCTCGACCCCGGCTACCGGTGGCTGGTCGCCCACCGCTGGTCCGAGCGGATCCCAGAAAAATTCCACATACCCGCAGGAGGCGAGCGATGACTTCCCGAATCCAGCCCGGCAACCAGCATCAGGTCGAGTACGTCACCGGCCAGGACGGGCTGACGGCGGCCCAGGCCGCGCACGACGGTCCCCCCACTGGCCAAGGCCGGTTGCGGATCGGGTTCAGCTTCTGGGGGTTTTTAGGGCACGGCGTGACCGACACCCCCGATGGTGGCCGGTTCTGGCGGCGGCCGATCGTGGACGCGCTCATCGCCGCAGGGCATCAGGTGATATTGCTGCAGGCCAACCGGGATGCCGCCGAGGCCGGGCAGGATCTGCCCTACCAGTGGGAGAGTGGCTTCCCGGCCCTGGACGTGCTGCTGGCCGAATGGCGGTGGCCGATGCCCGGCCGTAACACCACTGCCTGCGGTAGCACTGGCCACACCTGCGACCTACACCGCCAGAACGACCTCATCGGCCACTACACCGCCGCCGGAACGGCCACCCTCATCTGGGACACCGACCGGCAATTAGCTGCAGATGACGCGCTGCGGGGGCTTCCCCACGTGATCGTGGGCGACCCAGCCCTGCTGCCCGCCCCTGGGGCGGTGAGCCTGCTGGCGCCGGTCCCTGACCATTTGCTGGACGAGGCTGACCCGCAGAAGCTGGCCGCCCGTCACCGCCCGTTGCCGTTGGCCTATGTCGGCAACCAGTACGACCGGGACCACGACTTCGAAGAGTTCTTCGTTCCCGCCGCCACCCGCTTTCGGCACCGGGTCGCCGGGAAGTGGCCACGCACCAGCCGCTGGCCTGCGGTGAACTTCACCGGCAGATGCCCGTTCCCTGAGGTCCAAGACATCTACCGCGGTGCCCTCTGCACGGTCTTGCTGAACCCGCGACGGTACTCATCGGTGGGAGCGGTCAGCCAACGCCGGTTCGAGGCGCCGTTGGCCGGGTGCCTGCCGATCACCCCCACCACGCTCGCCCAAGCCTCCGCGTTCACCCCCGAGATCCTGCACGCCGCCGACGGACGCGAGGTGATCGAACGGATCGAATGGGCGCAGCGCATCGCCGGCACCGCTGAACACGCCGCCGTGATCGGTGACTGCCTGACCCGCCTCGCCCCGTTCCGCTTGTCCACCTGGATCCCCCGCCTGCTACAGGTGCTGCACACCCTCACCACTGCGGCCAAGGCCACACCATGACGGGCAACGGCACCACAAGCGGTGACACCGCCGGCCGGGCCCGCCTGTTCCTGGTGGACTGGGGCCGCTGGTCGGTGATCTACCTCAAGCCCGACTGCATCTCCCGCGGCCTCACCGGCCAGGTTCTGGACTGGATCGCGCAGGTCGTAAAGGTCAGCGCCGTCACCCAGGTGAACGTTACCCGCCAGCAGATCTACGCCCACTACGCCAACCTGTTCCCCCGCAGCGAAGAGATCGGCGTCGACATCGCCGCCGAACTCGACCGCATGCACGTCGGCCGGCCCGCCGTCGTCGCCCTCGGCCACGGACCGGACGCTCCCGCCCGCCTACGGGCACTCATCGGCCCCACCGACCCTGCGGCAGCCGGACCAGACACCATCCGCGGCCACTTCGGCATCGACACCCTCGCCGCCGGCAAGGCGGAGGGACGACTGATCGACAACCTCATCCACACCTCAGACGACCCCGACGCCGCTCACCGGGACTTCCTCATCTGGTTCGGTGCCGACCACGCCGACCTGCTCACGCCCGCCCACCCGCACGACTGACCGGAGGCACCCGTGAACAACACCTCGCCCGACCCGATCAAGACCGGCCCCGCCACGTTGAGGCTCATGCCGCTCGAACAGCAGCGGGCCCTGGACCCCTACATGGCCCAGATCGTCACCTACCGCAAATCCGGCCTGTCCTTGAACCACATCGTCGGCTGCCCGCTCGACTGCGGCTACTGCGTCCGCCACTTCTGGGGCGATTTCGAGCACAAGACGCCCCACCTGCTGTGCTCCACCGACGACGCCATCGACATGCTCACCGGCCACGAAGCGTTCCAGCCCTCGATCACGCCGATTCAGCTCTTCAACAAGGCCACCGACCCGTTCCTGCCCGGCGTCAAACCCCACCTGTTCCAGGTCCTGCGAGCCCTGGATGACCGCGGCCTGGACAACCTTGTCCTGATCATCACCCGGTTCAAGGTCACCGCCGAGGACATGACCGCGCTCGAAGACCTCCGCCATCTCCGCGTGACCCTGCTGTTCACCTACTCCGGCCTGAAGGACGCCCGAATCGAACCGATCGCCAAGTCCAACATCACCGTCTCCTCCCTCACCCTGGCCTGCCAGAAGAAACACCGCACCAAGGTCGTGCTCTACTGGCGGCCGATCGTCCCGGGCTGGAACGACCAACCCGAGACGATGCAGCACGTCCTCGCCGTTGGCGAACGTGCGGACGCGATCGTGTTCACCGGCTACTACCACAAGCCCGAAAACGCCGCCTACCTGCGCGCTCAAGGCGTCGAGCTCCCCTACACCGACGAAGACTTCCACCGCCGCAAGGTCCTACCGACTGAATTGGACGCCCGCGTCATCGCGGCCTGGCGCGAATCGGGCATCACTACGCCGCTGTTCCGCAAGACCTCCTGCGGCGTCTCAGCCGCCCACAACATTCCCGACTACAACGGCCACTGGGGAGTACGCGAACTCTGCGAAATCTGTCCGGCCGCCCAACGCGACCTTTGCGCAGCCGACCACAACACGCCCACCGACGCCGAATTCACCGCGGTCATGACCGGCCTGGGTTACAGCAGCGACTACCTCATCGACGGCGGACACGTCTGGACCCACGGCCTCGGCGAACAACGCCGCTACGCCATCCAGCACACCCTACGTTTCCAAATCTGGGAGCTGGACCAGCCGCACTTCCTGCACGCCCACGGCCGCTCCCTCACCGGTCACCAACCCGACCCGACGGAACAACACCGTCTTGCCGAGTTGCGGCACCAGTTCACCGCCGCCGCACGGTTTGATGACGACTGACAACCCATCAACCTCTGAGAGGCGGGCGACCCTCATGGCCGACGGCTCGGACACCTTCTGGAAAGACGCGCCACTTGTCGCACTCGACCTGGAAGGCACCGGTGCCCAAGACCGCGACGCCGAAGCGATCCTCGAAATCGCCGTCGTCCCGATCAACGAGGGCCGCCCGTCTCTCGACGAGGCCTACACCATGCTCATCAACCCGCAGCGACCGGTTCCCCGCCGCCCATGGATCTCTCCCGGCCTGACCAACAGAACCCTCGCCGACGCCCCGCCCTTGGCCGAAGTTGAACCCGAGCTCGCCGCCAGGCTCAACGGCCGCGTTATCGTCGGGCACAACATCACGGTGGACTGGCGGCTCTTGCACCGCCGCTGCCCCGCCATCCAACCGGCCGGCCTGATCGACACCCTCCGCTTGGCCCGCCGCGTCGACCCAGGCCACAAGCGCAAGAGCCTTACCGCACTCCTGGAACAGCATGGACTCCTCGATACGGTCTCCGACTACGCACCGGGCAGCCAGGCCCACCGCGCCCTCTGGGACACCATCGGCACCGCCCTGCTGCTCCGAGCGCTAATCGGCCACCTCCCACACGGCGGAAGCCGTGACCTCACCCTCGCCGAACTCTCCGGGCTCGCTGGCCAGCCCATTGGTGACGATCACGTGGTCCAGCCCGATCCGCAGCAGACCTCTCTCTGGGATATCTGACCAACAGCCAATCTTCCCGGCCGGTCGGCATGTCGCACGCCCGTCATACTCGACTTAGGTAGAGTAAGGGCTATGGCTCAGCCGTTCCGCGTGACTGCACCCCTTCTCGACGTGCTGGAGGTGTTCCTCCAAGCGCACTACGAAAACCGTGACGACCTGCATGGCTGGCCGATCGCAAAGGCGACCGGACGGTCGGGGCCAACGGTCTACGGGGTACTTGAACGTCTCCTGGCCGCCAGCTGGATCACTGGCAGGTGGGAAGAGGAGAACCCACAGCCCAACCGGCCCAGGCGACGCCTCTACCGGCTCACGCCCAACGGCGTGGTCGCATCCGAGCAACTACTCGCAGAACGGCGACCGCGACGCACCTCGGCCAAAGCGCCGCCTCGTCCAGGCTTCGCGTTCAGCCGCCTTTGGCGCGCGGCCATCTCCGGGGGCGCTCGATGAGTGCGGGGGATGTGCTGTTCGCCGTGATTTCTGGTCTGCTGATCAACGAGTGCTGCGACCTCTGCCCGTGGCTGGCGGACAAGCTCGTCCGATGGTCAGCACGTCTTCGATGCGCTGACCCGGCCGAGGCCGAAGTGATGGCTGAAGATCTCGCCACCTACATCGTCAATCGTCCCGGCAAGCTCTTCAAACTGCTTGTCGCGTTCGGCTTCGTCGGCGCCGGCCTAGCTCGCCGAGCTCGTCGCAGCCAGGCCACTGACGCCTTCCTGGACCGCCGGATCACCTGGGAGGCCAGCTTCCGCGGTTTCTGCGTGGCCGCCAGCCTGGTCTGCGTCCTGCTCATGTTCCACGGATTCGGTGCATTCCTCTCCTGGCTGATGGCGGTGTCCGCCCTGTCGTGGGTATCGGCGCGGATCGAGAAGCTGCAAGCTAAGGGGCGGGTCTCCAGGCTCGAACGGCCCTACGTCCTGGGCTTGGTCCTGCTGCTCGTTCCCGGCGTCTACCTTTGCTGTCTCGGGACCGCCATCGTCACCGCGATAGGAGTCTTCGCAGGTCACCAGTCGATCGGAATCTGGATAGGTCTGATCTTCAACCTGCTGATGCTCCCAGCGCCAATTTCCTGGTTGACGACGGCCAGAGCGCAACGCCGACTACAGCACGCCACCGTTCAACGCCCGCAGGCGAGATAGCGAGTCCGCTCCGGTCAGCGCCTTACCGTATGCACCCGAACTCGAAGCTCCAGGACTGGGCTGGCCTGACCGCAACCCGGATGCCAGAACCGAGCCTGTTTAACTACAGGACAGACTCGGCACTTGTGAGACAATCGCGTCGTGACTCATGACCCCAAGCTCAAGGAGCTATCTGCTCTGGCGGACTGGTTTCCGGAAGACAATTGGCCATGCCTGCCCTGCCCGTCATGCAGACGCGGGGAGCTTAGGGTCACGAATATAGCTACTAGGGAAACCCAGGAATCCAGAGCGACGCACGACCATTGCGACTGGGAGCCTGAATGGATCTCTGGTTTCTTTTATGGCGAACTTTGCTGTAATCGCGATAGCTGTGCGGAGCCCGTGGTCGTCTCCGGGGAGATGACGGTCGCGATGACGGGCCACAAACATAGCCCTAGCTACGATCACTACGCGACGCACTACCGCGTACTGTACTTGCTGCCCGCCTTGCCTCTCATCGATTTTCCCGAGACATGTCCACAGATCGTTAAGGACCGAATCGCGGACGCTTCGGCGATCCTGTATAGAGATCCGAGCTCTGCCGCAAATCGCATACGTGTGGCAATCGAAGAGCTACTCACTCTCCAAAGAGCGAACAGATACCCTTCGCGATCACGGAAGCGGCCACTTACGACGCACGCCCGCATTGAACTGTTCGCAGCGAAGAATCCGGACGCCGCGAAGATGCTGATGGCGGTCAAGTGGATTGGAAATAGCGGCAGTCACGACAGTGGCCTCCGAGTAGAAGATGTGCTCGACGGCGTAGAGCTACTATCTCATGCCATTAACCTCATTTATGATCGGCGGGTCAGAGAGTTGGATAAACGGGCGGCGAAAATAAACGCGCAAAGAGGAGTGAGGCGACCTCGGTCAAAGACATTTCCTGCACCGCCGTTCTAAGAGACTGCAACCCAAACTAGGATGGAATGTCTTCCAATCGCAGCAGTATGCGAGACCTGTTCCCAGGCTACTACCCACCCGCTAATGACGACATTAAGGCGTTCATCGCCGAGGGTCTTGTCGTCTTGGATACCAACGCGCTACTCAATATATATCGATTCACCGAGGAGGCTCGAACCGAGTATCTCGACACTCTTCGGATTCTCGGAGATCGCCTGTGGATCCCTCATCGAGTTGTCTACGAGTTCTTCGAGAACAGAACCAATGTGATCCGTGACTGTGCCATTGCGAATGATACTCTGACGGCCGCCCTTGCGCGCCCCTTTTCCGATGCTTGGGCTATGATTGATACCTTCGCAAAATATCGGGGCCTCTCCGAGTCGGAAACTGAAAGCCTCACTCAGATCCTGGACATGGCCGCCACTCAGATCCTGGATCGGCTCAATGAGATCTACGACTTCAGCATCGAGCCCGACACCGACCCAAGCGCAGACCCGCTGCTGCAGGAGATCGAGGTACTGCTCGAGGGCAAGATCGGCCCAGCTTTCGATGAGAAGGAAGCCGGCCGGGCGGCCAACGATGGAAAGCGTCGCATCAACAACAACATCCCGCCGGGTTACGCCGACAGAAGCAAGGGTGACGACCGAGCTATAGGCGACTATCTGCTGTGGGCCCAAACGATCAAAGAGGCCAAACGTCGACAGCTACCCGTACTTCTCGTCACTAACGATCAGAAGGAAGACTGGGTTCACCTGGATTCGGACCAGGTGCTTGGCCCGCGCAGTGAACTCATCGTGGAAATGCGCACGGAAGCGGGCCAAAAATTCCACATTGCTACTGTCCAAATGTTCCTAGTCTACGCTAAGAATTATCTGTCGGCCCATGTCAGTGATGCGACGGTCAACCAGGCCGCATCCGCTCGTCACGCAGAGGCGCAGGATGTCGACGTGGGCGCCATAGACAGCGACGTTCAAATGCAGGGCAACCGAAGCCCTCTTGAGACCCGCCTCGCCGCGGACAGCTCACGAAGCGTCCGAACCGCCTCTACGAGCCGCCTGGTGGCCGAACTCGCCCGGGCCAATCCCATGAGCCGCCTGGCCGCTCAGTTGGACGCCCTGACCTCCACGAGCCGCTTGGCCGCTCAGTTGGACGCCGTGACCTCCACGAGCCGCTTGGCCGCCGAGATTGCTCAGAGCCTTCCCACGAGTCGCCTGGCCGCTCAGTTGGACGCCGTGACGTCCACGAGCCGCCTGGCTGGCCAGTTCACCAGCGAAGCCACCGCTCACCACTTCAGCGAGAAGACCGACGATGACGAATCTAACGACGCCGAGCTGGAGGCGTCAGCCGAAGAGTGATCGTCCGAGGCGTCACAGGTCGCTAGCCACGCATCCGGCTGCGCAGCGCGAAAAGCCTATCCTGATTGCCGTGATCTGGGCGGTGGGCAGTTGCGTCGCCTACACGTCTGTGGACGTGAATCAGCAGGTCAGAATGATTCGACGAGCGAGAACTGGCTCCAGACGCGGGGGAGCCCAGCGTGAGTTGGCCCCACTTAGTGATCTTGAGTGGGCGTTCGGTGAGCCGCGCCAGGTCGGCGTGGATGCGTTTGCGGGTTCCGCGCGTGCATTGGACAACGCTGCGCCACGCCGGTCCTTTACGGGCTTGATCGCCCTTTCGGGCATGGTAGATCCGGCGGACGTCGTACACCGCCCACGCGGTGCTCGCGAGCCGGTCGTGAAACAGGCTGATCGCCTCGTCAAGGTGGTTGGCGACGGCGAGCTCAGCGGCCGTACCGGAGCTGAACAATGGGGTCCGAGGGTTCAACGCCAACGCGCGATGCTCGATGACGAGCGCCGCGGCCGCCGCCTGGGGTTCGACCCGCCAGCGGGCGACCAATTCAGGAACGCTGGCTTTGAACGGTAAGCGTGTCCTGCCCAGGCCAACGGTCCACCGGCCTGGGCGGGACGCCGCGGATGAGACTTGCCGCCCTGCGATCTGCGGCTGATCCTGCTCGTCCGCAACGATCGCCGGTCTCCCTGGGATCGGTGACGTCGGCGGGCAAATCGAAACGTCCTTCGCGCTGGTCAGCGTGCCCAGCCTCTTGAGGCCCACCACCTGCGTTTCGTGGTTTGGGATCCGCCCTCGAAAGGGCATGGGTCTGTGAGAGGTGTGTCACGATCTGCGGGTGTTGATCAGACCTGTCCCAAGGAACCCGCCGGAGCTGATCGCCGAGGCGCTGCGCGAGGCGCATACCTCGGCGGAGAACCTGGACACTTCGCACTGGTCGAAACCCTCCGCGCGGCGAGACGCCATGTGACCTGGAGAACGAGACTGCCCGCGCCCTGCATCTGATGATCAGCCGCGCCGACATCGACCGGCTCGTGTTGACTCCGGCGTTCTGGCACATCTCGGCGCTGCCCCCCGTGACGTTGTCCCACGCGGACAGTCAGACGATCGGCACCGAGATCGCGGCGTGCCGGTCCTAGCTGCTGGAGGTGCCTCACAAGGTCGCCGCGCAGTTAAAGCGGTGGGATAGCGAGGCACACTTCCGGGTGCCCGACACCCGCGGTGGCCGGCGGCGCCGAGGACGCCCGGCTCTTCGTGCGGTGCGGCGGCATGGGGATCACTCGGCGTCTCCATCCCGGGTCTGTGCGAGCAACTGGGCCACCACGTCGTCGGAGCCGTCCTGAGCCTGACGGATTAGCTCTCACGGCCGTTGACCTCTCTGCGTCATTAGATTCGTGCGATCGGCCCGATCAGAACGGTAGCGGCGTATCGCAAATCTGACTCGAACGTAAAGTTTTCCCTAAGTTAAACTCATTTTACAGATTATCTACCGTTGTTTGATTGATTCCGAGCTGGGTGGCCACTTTCGTAGAAGGTGGGGGTGATTCGTATGACTTCTAAAAGTATGCATGCGGTTATACTTTTTGTCGCCGTCTCATTTGCATTGCTTATCGGTGCCCCAGGGGCAGCGTTGGCCGTGCAGGCGGACTTCTCTAGGGGAAGTGTAATCGCACCGAAAGCTAAGACGTCGGCGGCTGATCCGGATCCAGTGAATCGTCCGGGACGAAAAGAATCTCGCCACGCCCGAGAGAGGGGATCCGGAAGTCCTCCGTTCTACTGTCTCGGCGGAGAGAAGTGTAACGGAAAGGGCCATGGCGCTTCGAATGCTGGCGCGGCGGCGAACACTAGCGAGACTTCTGAAAATTTGTCGGAAAGTGCATCTCATGCGGCCCACGTCGGCGTACAAATAATTAACGGCGTGAAATGTGTATCCAGTTTCGCTGGTGCGGTTACGGGCGCAGAGCTTGTGGCGGCCGCAGGCCTTCCTTCGTGCTCGAGTGTCCTAGGGGAAGGCGCGTATCAAGGCCTTAGCCTTGGAAGGTGCATAAAGCGGTATAGCCCACAAGTATGTCTTGGCCTATCTAAATACGAGCCGCCTAACCTTTCCGTCCATCGCATCGGGCATCGGGTCGGGCGGCCGGTAGTCGGGCACCGCATCGGGCACCGCATCGGGCATCGGGTCGGGCGGCCGGTAGTCGGGCACCGCATCGGGCACCGCATCGGGCATCGGGTCGGGCGGCCGGTAGTCGGGCACCGCATCGGGCACCGCATCGGGCATCGGGTCGGGCGGCCGGTAGTCGGGCACCGCATCGGGCACCGCATCGGGCATCGGGTCGGGCGGCCGGTAGTCGGGCACCGCATGCGAATGGGACCGCGCATGCGAATGGGACCGCGCATGGGACCGCGCATGCGAATGGGACCGCGCATGGGACCGCGCATGCGAATGCCTTGAGCGGGGACCTGTGATGCCGTCGGACAGCCCATGCCGACTCCGGACCGGTCCGCCGCCCGGATGACCTCCGCGAGAACGGCCCTCGCCGTCGACCTCGTCGCCGTCGACCTCGTCGTCAGCGGTTTGCCCTGGCCACCGCGCGGACTGAGGGCGATCCTGCGCGAGGTCGAGGCGATCGCGCGCGCGCTCGGGGCGGAGCTGTCGGCGGCGCTAGTGGTGGTGGGGACAGTAGTGCTGATGATGGCCACCGCCGTCGGGGTGGTATTGCGGCGCGTCCAGCTCGCGGCCCGCCGCCTCGAGGGGGTGCGTCAAGCGCTTCGGGAGGCCGACAAGCGGGCGCAGCACTCCATGGAGCTGCGGGACCTGTGGGAGGCGACGAGCTCGCGGCTGCAGCTCTACCACGAGACGGTCACCACGCAGGCGAAAGTGAGCTTTTACACCGCCCTGCTGGCGAGCCTGTTCGGCTTCGTCTTGCTGGTCGGCTGCGCCCTCCTGCTCGCCTTCAAAACCCCCCACAACGACACGGTGAACATCGTCACCGGCGTGCTGGTGGCATCCTCTGCGGCGTTCGCCGGCTACATCGGCCGCACGTTCGTCCGTTCGCAGGAGGCGTCCGCCGCGCACCTGCGCGCCTACTTCGACCAGCCGGTGGAGCTGTTCCGATACCTGGCCGCCGAACGCCTTCTCGAGGGCATCGATCCCGCGCAGCGCACGGCCGTCGTGGCCGACCTGGCCCGTGCGATCGTGGCGCCGACAGCCCCGTCCGCCGACATCACCGCGACCTCAGTCGATCGGCATCGACCGTGGTGGCGACGCCGCAAACGCTCCACCGACGCGAAGACCTCGACCTGATCCCCACGAAGGAATCCCGCATGACTGTCGACACCTCCCTCTCCGCTGTAGTGGGTGCGGTCCCGGCACAACGCGCCGAATTCGTCGCTACCGTGCCCGCGCCGACCGCTACGCCGGAGTTGACCGGTCGGCCGGCCGCGCGAACCCCGCACGAGCTCGCCGCGCTAATACGCGCCCAGGGACTGGCCGACCGAGGCTGACCTGTACGCCGGGGGGCCGCGCGAGGCCGGGCTGGCCGAGGCCACCCGGGCCGGTCGGCTGTCGGCGCTCAGCTCCTGATACGCCTACCCGCTCCGCGCCGGGGCCGTCCGCATCAACCCATCATCCGCCGGGTCGCCAAGGCGGCAAAGATCCCGCAGGCGGAGACGTTGTCCCCCCACTCGCTGCGGCACTCGGTCGCCACCGCGCTGCTGGGCAAGGGTCGCCCGCTGCACGTCGTCCATGACCTGCTCGGCCACGCCGACCCGCACACCACCCGACGTTACGACACCGACCGCAACTCCCTCGACCGCAGCCCCGCCTACGACCTGGGCGCAGCCCTGTCCGCTGGCATTGCCCGGCACGCCGCGACGTACGAGCCGTAGGTGACGGGGTGATGCAGGCCGGTCATCCCAGTCTTGATCGACATCGGCGGGGCCATCTCCTTGCCGACTGATCTGGCCTGCCGCCGATTCCTTGTCTTCCGCGACTGCGACGAGACGGAGGCTCACAGCCGCCTTCACAAGGCGGTAACCAGCGTCATCCCAGCGTCTGGTCCGTCCGACATGATCTTCGGCATTCCCTTTCCCCGCACGACACAGGACGAAGCCTCACCAGCCGCTGGCCAGCCCCCGAGCTGAAGATCAGGACGACATCTGCGGGTCCCTATCCTGACCGACGGGCGAACAACGTCTCGTTGGTTCTGGGGAATGCGGATCATAGGGCGCTATAGTCCCCAGAGCGCCAAGGGCCACGGATGTCTCATGGGACATGCGGATTCTGGAGAACACCCCTACCAGCGGCACAAGAACCTGCTGGACCGACTGTGGAAACGTGAGGGACGGGCCTTCGCGCTGATCGACACGGCCGGGGAGCTGATGGGCCGTGCCCAAGCCGCCCGGAACTTCCAGAATCGACGCGAAGCGCATGGCACCACACTGCGCCGGATCCAGAAGCTGGAAAAACGGCTGCGGGACATCGAAAAGGCCGTGGAAGGCCGGATCGAGCACTGGCTCGTCGAGCCGCATATCGAGGGCAGACCTTCGGAGTTGGAGGACCGGACCGCAGCGTTGACCGCCAAAGGGATCCCGGTCGAGCAGACCGGCAAAGTCACTCACGGCTGTGCAGAAGTGTCGATCGGGGTCTCTGAGCACGGCCAGGCCGTCCTCGCAGCAGAGATGGTCGAGACGTTGGAGGAGATTGCCTACTGGGAGGACCTGATCGCCGCCTCCGGACGGAAGGTGTGGCGACCTGAGGACTTCACCCCAGGCGACTTCGTCAGGCCTCACGGCTGCTGGCTGGAGGTTTGCAAGGTCGGCCGTAAGTCGCTGACCGTCCCGGACCCGTTCCACCGCCACGACGACCCGATCATGACGATGGCCGAGCTGGCACGCCGTGTCCGCCATCCGCGCACCGGCACCATCCCCTATGACAAGGTCTCCGGCAGGCTGACCGCTGAGGAGGCGCGGGAACAGTTCCCCGCCGCCTTGGCCCAGTTCCTGGAAGGCGAGGAGCTTCCTAGGCGACCTGCCATGAAACGGGGAAAGGTCAAAATCACCGGTGGAGGTGGTGCGGAGAAGGTGCACTGGTTCTTCACGATCGCCGGCCAGGATTTCCACGCGGTCTGGAAGGAACCCGCGTACGACGACTGGTACGGCCGGCCCACGCCGATCGAGGACCCGGCGCCCATCATGGTGTTCAAGACCTTCGGGCTCGGCGGCCGAAAGCCCGAACCGGTCACCCAGATTCGCGTCCCGGCCGGGATTCGCTGGTTGGACGAGGTCTTCAACGTGCTGCGCACCTGGGCCGAGCAGCGCCACGACAGCGACGACCGCAGCGCAGCTCCCGAACCGGCGAGCCGGAACGTTCCTTCCTCATCGGGCTGAGCGCAGGCCCCGGCGCCGCCACACCGCGGCGTGCACCGTCGCGATGGTCGTCAAGCCACTGAGCGGCGAAGATACCGAGCCGGGCCGGTTCTGCAGCCCGAGGCGTCTAGGGGCACGCGGACAAGACAACGCAGGTCGGCGCATGGTTCACGGTTCTTCCCCAGCTGCCGGTCCTCGCCGAACACTCCCCCACCCAGGTTGAGGAGGCTCACGGCTGCGTACGTTCGCTGACCGGTCGTCGCGCCGCCGGCCCAGCATGAAGATCTGGCCGCCCCGGGACTCAGTCCCGGGGCGGTTTGACGTAATCGGGGGTTGCCCTGGTGTTGACTTCGGTTCATCTGATGGCCGGTGGCGGTGGTGACCTGGCTGGGTTTGCGCTGGCCGGATACGAGCCGGTGGCGGCGGTCAACCATCTGCAGGCCGCTGTACAGACCGTGTGGCTGAACCGGCCGGTACGCGGCTACATCGAGGATGTCTCGCGGCTGGACCTGCTGAGCCTGCCACGTGCGGACGTACTGGCCGGGAGCCCGATCTGTACGGAGGCGGCACCGGCTGGCGGCAACGCGGTCCGCAAGCAACGAGAGAAGCCCTGGACGGCGACCCGGGCGACGGCTTGGTGCCTGATCCGGTACGCGGAGGTACACCGCCCAGCAGTGATCGTCGGGGAGAACGTACTGCGGTTCGCCCGCTGGGAGTTGTTCGAGCCGTGGCTGAAGGTGTTCGAGGCCATGGGCTACACCGCGACAGTGATGCCCGTGAACGCCGCGCACATCTCGTCCCCGGGGAACCCGGCCGCCCCGCAGGTCCGCGAACGGATGATCTTCGTTTTGGCGCAACGGGGTATCGAGGTCGATCTGGAGGTCCGGCCTGAGGCGATCTGCGAATGGTGCGGCCTGGTCGAAGGTCGGCGGGTTTGGAAGCCGGCGGCGATGCGCATCGCCGGTCACCGGATCGGAGAGTATGACCCGGGGAACAGCAAGCGCGGTGCCTACTACTACGTGTGCCCCTGGGGGCATGGACGGGTCACGCCGGTGACGCAGCCGATGGAGCCGGGAATCGACTGGTCGCAACCGATGACGTTCGTCGCGGACGGCCACAAGAACGGGCCGTACAGCCCTGCCACTCGGTGGCGTATCCAGCATGGCCTTCAGCGGTGGGACGGCAAGCCATTCGTGGCGGTCATCCGCCGCAACAAGTTGTCTGAAAGCCTGGACGGGCCTGTTGCCACGGTCACCGCCGGCGGTGGCCACCACATGCTGGTGCTGCCCGGCCCGGACATGGCCGTGGACGGCTGCTGCGTGCGGATGTTCACCACCATGGAGAAGGCTTACGCCCAACGGTTCCCTTCCGGCTGGAGATTCATCACCACGTTCCCCAAGGCCGACAGGGACAAGGTGCCCAGAAGCGCCACGGCGGGCGGGCTGCTGACCGGCAACGCCGTCCCCTCCAACGTCGCCCAGTGGGTAGGCGAGCGCATCAAATGCGGACTCGCCGCCTGAGCGGCGAATGACAGGGCTACAGGAGCCATGGAACGTCCACAAACGATGCCATGGACGACGAAACCGATCAGCCAACCGTCTTTGTAGTTCTGCTCGTGAGAGTTGACCGCGGTTGCTCGCCGGGTGTGACCGCGGCCCTGTTCCGGTGAAGTCGTTGTTCATGAGTTTTGACCGCATGTACCCCTTCCGGCTCGTCACGGTGCAGAACCGTGGTGTAGGACGTGCGGGGTTCGCTGGCCGTGTGAGATACCCCTCTCCCGTCGTCGTGGCGCTGGTGGTCTCGGGAGGTGACCATGTAGTGATGACCTCCTCGCCCCGCCCGCCGCACGTCGGTGGCCGACCGGAACCGATAGGCGGGACTACCGCGCTCGGTGGAGAGCCCGCTCCCGCCCGCGGGTACCTGCTGGACAACGCGCGCGCCGAGGCGGGCGAGCGATTCGTTTGGCTGGCCGAGCTGTTCGACGGTGTGACGCGGGGGCACTTCGATCGACTGGGGGTCAGGGTTGGTTCGCGCTGCTGGGAGGTGGGGGCCGGTGGCCGCAGTATCCCGGAGGCGCTCGCGGCGGCCGTCGGTCCGACCGGGCACGTGCTGGCCACGGACATCGACCCGTCGTGGCTGAAGGCAGGCGGCGGGTACGAGGTGCGCCGGCACGACGTCGCCGCTGATCCGCCCCCGGAGCCGGGGACGTTCGATCTGGTGCACGCCCGGCTCGTGCTGGTCCATGTACCCGACCGGGCTCGGGCGTTGGCCACGATGGCGGCGGCGCTGCGGCCCGGCGGCTGGCTGCTGGTCGAGGACGCCGATACCGCTCTGCAGCCACTGGCATGCCTGGACGACAGCGGCCCGGCGCAGCGGCGGGCCAACCGGCTGCGCGACGCGGTCCGGGAGCTGCTGACGCGCCGCGGCGCGGACCTGCGCTACGGCCGGACACTGCCGCGGGCATTGCGTGAGGCCGGTTTGGTAGATGTCGCCGCGGCAGGCTCTTTCCCGGTCGGCGGGCTGGCCTGCGACCGGCTGGAGGCGGCGACCATCCGGCACGTGCGCGGCGAGCTGCTCGCGGCCGGCCTGGCCGACGACGCCGAGATCGACGCGCACTTGGCCGCCATCCACGCGGGCAAACTCGACCTGACACTCGCACCGCTGATCTCGGCCTGGGGACGCCGTCCAGCCGAGCACCCGCCGGCACTCGGTTAGGTGCGGATCCAGACGTTGTCCGACCTGCCCACAGCGCTGTTCGTCGAGGAGATTTTCGGGCCGCAGGAGTAGCCCCTTACGGGGGCGGTCGTCATGCCGAGCATCGTCTCGGAAACGTCCCGCAACGGGCCCGCGTTTAAGAGGCAGTTTCGGTGCCCACCCGATCCCATAGCGCGCGAGTTTCTCCGGACCGGGCCCAGCGATTCAGCCTGCCATGCCGGCGGCGTGGCCGCACGGACAGGTCCCGTGTTTGCGAGGACGCCGGCGGCCACGCCGCCGGCATGGCGTTGCGGCTTTCGCCGGGCCACGGTCCGGAGAAGCAGGCGCGCCCATGCGCCTCCCAGCGGCCCATGGAGGTACCAAGCCATGCGCCACGCCGCCATCCCCGTGATCATCACCCTCACCCGGCGCGACTGGGACGACGTGTTCGCCGCCTTCGTCCGCGCCGCCGACCTGTTCGAGTTCCACCGGTGGTGCCCCTGCCTGGAGGACACCGGTCGCGTATGTGACCGGTGCGCCGCCAGCGAAGACCTGGCCGACACCTGGCGGGTCATCGCACTGGACTTGCGGTGCCGGCTGTTCGCCCGCAGCGGTCGCATCACCTTGGTCCGCTCCGCCGCGACCTGGCGCGAGATCGCCCGCGCCCTGCACGAGGTCGCCGCCGTGTGGGCCGTGATTCCGGCATGCGGCGTCACGCCCGTACGGTCCGCGCGCTGGCCGCCCGCATCGGCCGGCGGACCCGACGCACGCCCGCCCGCGCCGACCGGCCGCGCGTCGCAGCCCTTCTCACCGCTGGCCTGGACGAAGTGCACGAGCTGCTCCTGTCCGAGATTCGCAGTCTTGAGCCTGAGCGCGCGACGGACTGGCAACGGTTCAACGCCCTGTCGGACGAGCGCCGTGCGCTCGCCGCGCACCTGAACCGCCGGCCGCTGCGTCCCCGCGGCACCCGTCCCCGCCCACGCGGCCGCCGCCGCTGACCCGCCTGCTGAATGAGAGGAGCGCTGCATCATGCGCCACAACGGGACCGCCCCGGTGACCCTCACCCTCCCCCGCCGCCACTGGGAACTGGTCGTCTACGGCCTCACCAGCGCGGCCGCCGAGCACGACAATCGCGGCGGATGCGACTGCTCGGACGCGGTCGTGAGCATCTGCGACTCGTGCGCCGCCTCAGATGCTGCCTCCATCACCTGGCGGCACCTGGCGAAACAGCTGCAGGCCCGGCTCGGTGACCGCACCCGTCGTCTCACACTGGTGCATACCGTGAACGGCTGGCGGGAGATCGCTCTCGCACTCGAGGAAGGCGCAGACTCCCTGGGCGCTGTCATGTGTGTGCACTACTGCGGAGGCTCGTGCGGTGACTGCGCTGAGTGGCGCCGCGACGTCCCCGCGCTCTACGCCCTGGCGGCCCGCATCGAACGGCGGTGCCGGCGCACCCACGCCCGCGCGGGCCAGGCCGGGGCCGCGCACCTGCTGCCCGCCGAGCTGACCGGTCTGGATGGAGTCGTGCAGATCATGGCCCACGACCTCGGCGACCAACTCGGCAACATCACGCTCAGCGCGGGGCAGGCCGACCTGTATGCACTGCTGGATGAGCGCCGTCACGTGACTGCGTATCTAGCCCGCCGTCCGCGCTGCCCGCGCGGCACCCGCCCCCGCCACCACCGTCGCGGCCACCGCTGACTGCAGCATCCGGGAAGGTCTGCCGTCACAACCGAACACCGGAAAAGGACGTTCTCAGAATGTTGCCACGGTGAGGCGGACAAATGCATCCGACTGACGAACAGCCCGTGCAAATCAGACAGTGATCTCGTATGGTTATGCCACGGCAGTCTTGCGAATGCCTCAACCGTAGGTTGATGCCACGCATATCGTCCGCTCGAAACGGCCAAGGGTCTCAGACTCTCGCGATAGTTGCTCCGACCGTGTGTGCTAGCTACCACCACGGCGTGCGCGTGGGCTCGTCGTGAGGAAGAACCGTAGCCACATGACGCGCGATAGGAAAGCCAAGCTCGCCGCCCGGCAGCGTGCCGCGCACCCGGGGAACCGTACACCGCCGCAAGACGACACACCGCCGCGGCCGTCGACCACGCCGCGCCGACCATCATGGCCGCCGACCTACGAGACCAGTTGGAAACGGCATTCTTCGAGGCCGGATGACCCATCGAGGTCGACGACGCCTTCGACCTGGGCAGATATCAGCTGTATGCGGGCCATTTGACACCGGGAATTGGTCGCTTCGACCAAGTGGGCTCCGGCTCGGACCGCAATTTATCGTGTTGGCGAGCGATCTCGTCAACCGGCACAGAGGATCTAAACGACTCCACGTACGAGGTAGCCGATGAGCAGGACTGAGATTTATCCAGACTCCTGGATCTCGATTAAATGGACCGTTACCAAGCGGATGACGACCCAGATTCCGGCACGAGGTCTTGCAGAATTCGCAGCCGAGGCAAAGCTGCAAGGAGGGGCTGATCACGACTACGTGACGTTGCTGGCGACGATCCGCGCACAGGACGCACCGGCGCGGCGAACACTGCTGGCCGATATAGCCGAGGACTGGCACCACACTCACGGCCTACAGGTCGTCTCGGTGACCGACGTAGAGATTACACCAACCGATCACCGCAGCGGGTAAGGCGACGACCGACAACGTTGTGAAAGGCGTAGGCAACGGCCACGTTATCGTGGCGGCTCTGCGGTGGCCTCTACGCACCTGCAGAGAATGGACGGGTACGCTGAGAAATGCCGGCGGCTGGCGGTGAACTACTTCGAGAATGAGGACTTCGAGTCCGCGGACGCGTCGCATCAGTGGGATTTCGGCCGGGACCGCCGGCTCCGAGCCGACGTGGCGGCGCTCCTGCCCGCAGGGGCGTCACCGCAGGTGTGGATCTCCCTAGACGTCCACTGCGTCATCACCGCGGTCGTGGCTCTACAGAGACCGTGAGGCCGTATTACCACGACCGCACGCGGCGGGCTGAGTGAGCACCTTGCGCAGGAGAAGTCCGCCTAGTCTTCACGGCGCACGGTCGTCCAGCATGGCGACGTCGCCGGTTCCATCCCGGTCCTCTCTGTAGGTCCTGCCACTCTGCAGTGCCGGAGCTGCACGGGCGTCGGCAATCACGCCGCTCCGAATCTGCGCCCGCCCCAGCGAGAACGTCACCGTCGGTGCAGCATATCCGATGGCATGGGCTCCGAATGGGTCCATTCATGACCGGCGACGCCGCGGCGAGCCGACGCGTTCCGGTTCACCGCCTCAGGACGACTCGCCCTTTCGGTTTCGTGTGAAGGAACGATGACGACACACGTTGTGCAGTTCAGCGGCGGAATCGGCAGTTTCTCCGCCGCTCAACGCGTTGCAGAAAAGTACGGCACCGACAGAATGGTTCTACTGTTCGCCGACACCTTGGTCGAAGACCCCGACCTGTATCGTTTTCTCATCGACAGCGGCAGATACTTCGGGATAAAACCTACCGTCGTCGCGGACGGCCGCACTCCATTCGAGGTGTTTCGAGACCAAAGGTTCCTCGGGAATTCCCGGATCGCGCCCTGCTCGCACCATCTTAAACAAAAACCATGCCGAACATGGCTGGAAGAACACCACGCCCCAGGAGCTACGGTCCTCTACATCGGAATCGACCGGTCGGAGGCCCGCCGTGTGCCGCCCATCGAGAAGGGCTGGGCTCCATGGCGCACCCGTTATCCGATGTGCGACGCACCGTTTCTAAGCAAAGAGCAGATGCTCGATGCGGCCCGCGCCTCCGGGGTCAAGCCGCCGAAGCTCTACGAAGACGGCTTTACCCACAATAATTGCGGTGGAGTTTGCGTACGTGCGGGACAAAGACACTGGGCGTTGCTGCTGCGCACCCATCCCGATCGTTTCCTTGAGGCTGAACGGCAGGAGCAGGAAATTCGCGCTGAACTGGGAGACGTCGCCATCCTGCGTGTCCGGGTCGGCGGGAAATCACGTCCGCTAACACTTCATGAACTCCGAATGCGCATCGAGGCTTCCAGCTGCGGCATCGCGGCCTGACGCGCATCAAAATGCCCGCAGACCAGGAACACAGCTCGACAGCACGCCGCCCGATCGAGCATGAGGAGCCTTGGATGAGCGATTCGTTCAGCGCATGCGTACGCGGGATCACCCTGATCGGCCTTCAAGCACACATCGTTGATGTTCACGCGACCGTCTCCCGAGGTGCCCCCGGGCTGCACATCATCGGCCTGGAGGACCGCCGCGTCGCCCCGACTCGGGATCTCCTTCACGCAGCCCTGTCCCGCAGCGAGCACCGTGGGCCGATGCCGGGTGTGATGGTCGGCATTCTGCCGACGGCACTGCCGAAGGACACGACGGTGAATCTGCCGATCGCCGTGGCGGTTCTCAGCACCGCCCCGGCGATGCCGGCTCCGCCACGCAGCTGGGCGTTCTTCGGAGAACTGGATGGGAACGGACATCTACGCCCTGTCCGCGGTGCCTTGCCTGCAGCAAGCGGAGCCGCCGCCGCAGGCTTCAGCCACATCGTCGTCCCCGCGGCCAACGCCGCCGAAGCGGCACTCGCCGGCAACATCACCGTCCTCGGTGCTACCACGCTCGCCCAAGTGACCACCTGGTTGCGTGAAGGCGCGCTGGCCAAGGCCACCGCGGTGGCGTCCGCTCCCCTCCGACCCGACCATCACCTCGACCTGCAGGACGTCATCGCCCCAGCACACGCGCGTCAGGTCGTGGAGGTCGCCGCCGCGGAGCACCACCATCTGTCGATCATGGGAGCGCCTGCTGCTGGAGGTACCCGACTAGCGGCCGGGCTCGCGGGTCTCCTCCCCGGCCTGGGCGGGCAGCAGGCACGACAGGTCACCAGCCTGTATTCCATCGCCGGTCGGCATGACCCAACGGCGCCCCTGATGATCAGGCCGCCGCTGCAGTCACCGAGCCCCCGCACATCGTGGCCGATGATGAGCGGGAGCGCCGAATATCGTCGCCCGGTCCCCGGTGTCGTCTCGCTGGCCCATGAGGGGGTTCTCCTCTTGGAGGGCGTGACCGAGTTCGCTGTGGAGGTCCTCAACGGACTACACGAGGTACTCGCGACCCAGGCCGTGGCGATCAGCGCTGGCGGCAGGACCGCACAGTTCCCTGCCCGGTTCCTGCTCGCCATGACGGCATCGCCCTGCCGGTGCGCGCTGCATTTCACCTCGTGCACCTGTTCACCCGAGCAGCGCGCGCTCTACCGATCCCGGATTGACGGACCGATCCTCAACCGGGTACCGCTGCACCTCGATCTTCCGGTTCCCGAACCAGACGAGATCCTTGAATATGCGGCCGGCGCCGAGCCGAGCGCGGTCGTCGCACAGCGTGTCGGAGCGGCACGTTCCCGTGCCCGGCATCGCCTGGCCAGGACACCGTGGCGAACGAACAATGATGTCTCCCGAAACGACCTGTACCGCTGGTTTCCCCCGACCGATGGCGCGATGGAGGACCTCCAGGACGACCTTCGCAAGGGGTTCCTCACCCCGATCACCGCCGACCACACGGTCCGTGTCGCCTGGACACTCGCAGATCTGGCCGACATCGACCGTCCCGGCCCAGCGCAGATCGACGCCGCTCTGCGGATGACCTCGACGCCGCTCTGCGGATGACCCGGCCAGTCGATCCCAGACGCGCCGACCGCCCTGCGCGCAACGGCCGACGGCAAACCCGTCGCACCGCTCCCGCGTGCCTCTTGCAGGTGCCGCTGCGCGAGCGCACCGGCCTCGACCTCGAACGGATACCCCGCACGACTGCCTGACTCAACCGGCAACGGACACTGGCTGGAGACCCACCACAACGCACACTGCGGCGGCAAAATCCATACTTGACGCCTACCTGGACCACATCGTCGCCGCATCGCCCGAGCAGGTCGAGTACCTCCTGCACGGAGACGAATACGACACCAAGTGGCGGGTTCTGGTGTGGGACGTCCCCGCGACCGGATTCGACCAACGCAGTATCGTCCCAGCACCCCGCCAGCCGCGTCCGTCTCGGATACGCGCTCACGATGATGCTGACGGAATCGAGCCCCAGTCCACGGTCCCCTTTCGAATCGGGAGATTCACAAGCGGCTCCATAGCAAACAAGACACACGCAACATACCGCGCGGCAGAACAAAAACTCGGAGGTAAACGAAGGTGCGGACTTCGGGCAGGCGGTAGAACCCTTCCACAAAAGGGAAACAAGCCGCCTCAACCTCGGCACAGGTGGTGCAGTAGCACAGAGGACCGCCGCGGCGGCGGATGAGGCACGGGCGGCGGCATCGGATCCCATGAACCCGTGGAAACGGCACGATGGCGGCCTGGTGTTCAAGACGCCTTGGCTGGAGGTCCGTCGAGACCAGGTGACGCGGCCGGACGGGACAACTGGTGTCTACGACTGGGTGCAGGCTGCCGACCTGGTGCGGGTCGCCGCGATCGTCGACGGCAAGTTGCTCCTGGTGGACCAGCACCACTACCTGGCGGGCCGACTGCTCCAGTTGCCCGGAGGCGGCATTGAGTCCGGTGAGATGAGCATCGACGCAGCCCGGCGCGAGTTGGCTGAGGAGACCGGTTACCGAGGCGGTGAGTGGACGAGTTACGGCGCGATGTATCCGCTCCCTGGATTGACGACGGTGAGAGTGCACCTGTGGGCCGCCGAAAACCTGACTGCTGGACCGCCCATGCCTGAAGACACCGAGGCCGATCTGCGGGTACGGCGGATCCCGTTCGACTACGCCGTGACGGCTGCGGCGAATGGCCGGATCGGCTGTGCGCCCAGCGCCGCCCTCATTCTCGCCATCACCGCACGAAGATGATCAATAAGCTTTACCCCGGGTGTGGACACCCGGGGTGAAGCTCTGGGCTTGGCGGCCGAATTCGTGTCGAGGATGTAGGCGAACAACTCGCGGAGGTTCTGTGCGCCGATGCGCTATGAGCGCGACGCCAGACTCGACCCCGAGCTGCGCGATGCGAGGGCCCGCAAGCTCGGTGCCCAGCCGAGATTCAATCAACTGGCGTAGTGCGGTGCCGATGTTGCGGGTGAAGGACTCGAGGTGTGATTCCGGCCCCAAGCACGTGATCACCGTCGCGTGTCGGGAATGGGCCGATCTGGCTGAATACACCGCCGAAGAGGTCACAGCGGCGATGCGGGCGTGCCCCGACGAACTGGACCCCCAACGCGATCGAGGACGACGGCTCGGCCGCGAAATCCGCGACACCGTACCCGCCGCTCCGCCACGCCACCGGCAGGAAACGGCGCAGCGAGTTTCACTCGTTACCTGGCTCGAGAGCGATCATCTCCAACGCACCTCCGTTGCGAAGGCTTCATCAACGCTCCGATGAAGGCACAGGTAAGAACGGGTGCCAAGTGCGCCTGCCGGCGCCGCTACGCGGTCGGCTTCGCCGCCCCTTGACTCCCGCTCTTCCCCGTGCGAATCGGACAGCGTCGACGAACCCCCTCACACCGGAGGTGCACCATGTCCAAGATCACTCCTTTGCCGGCTCTGCCCGCAGACCTGTCCAATCGGCCTCGGGCGGCGGCCGAGATCATGCCCCGGTGGGTTGAGAGCGACGCCGCGAAGTTCCGGATGAGTCAGGCCTCCACCGAGCTGGTAGCGGCCTGGTTCGCAGGCAAGCGCGACGACGTGATCGTGCCGATCATGAAAGACTTCCATGAGTCGCTCACCCGCTACCTGCGGGACTTCGTGGACCCGAGGATCACCGAAATCCCTGCCTGCACCTTCAGTGGCAGCCCATACGACGACGCCTACGTCCCGGTAATCATGACCGCCCACGCCTTCACGCTCGCCGACCTGAAACGGAACCTGCGTAGCAGCGACGACTACACCGAGATCCGCGAAGTAAGCGACCAAGGGGATGAGGCCCTCTACGATCTCGCCTTCCTCATCCTCACCCAAGGCCGTGCGTAGAAGATCTCCCCCGTCCCGACCGCCGTTCACTACGAGCGGCGGTCGGGACGGCACTCCAGCAACCGCAATGTGCTCCAAAAAAAGGCTCGGTATTCGACATGAACATGCTCGAAAATGGCCGAATGTTCGACATGAGCAAGATCGACGAGCTGAACTCAGCGACGAAGTACCCCTCGATCCTCACGTACCACGCCCTCGGGGAGCGCGGAGCGCTGACCGAGGAGCTGACGACCTTCGACGGCTTCGACGGCATCACGTACCTGACGGAGAAAATCGATGGCACGAACGGCCGGATCGTCCTGCTCCCCGGCTCCGACGACTACTTCATCGGCTCCCGCGAGGAACTGTTGTACGCCCGCGGTGACCGCGTCGCGAACCCAGCCCAGGGCATCGTGAAGGCGCTGAAGCCACTGGCCGAACGCCTCGTCGAGAGCGACCACTCCGAATCTCACCGGCCGATTGTCACGCTGTACCTGGAGGTCTACGGCGGCAAGATCAGCGGCCAATCCAAGCAGTACAGCACGAAAGGCACCGTCGGGTACCGGCTGTTCGACCTCAACTCGGTCGAGATGGACGTCCTGGGCTGGGAACGCCAACGCATCTCCTCCTGGCGTGAGGACGGCGGGCAGGATTTCCTCAACGTGGACGCCCTGCAGAACCTCACCAAGAACTTGAACATCGCAGCGGTGCCGTGCCTGACCGTCGTCAGCGGCGGGGACCTGCCGAAGGACGTGGAAGGCATGTCGGCCTTCCTGACCAAACATCTTCCCGAGTCCCAGGCGGGCTTGGACGAGACGGCCGGCGGTCGGCCGGAGGGCCTGGTGCTGCGCAACTTCGATCGCTCAAGGATCGCCAAGGCGCGCTTCCAGGACTACGAGCGCACCTTGAAACGCCGTCAGCAGCGGCGGTGAGGCCCGAACCACCGAGCGAGGGCGCTCGCTTCAGACGAAATCCACGGGACACTCCTGGTGGGGTTGATGCCCGCAGGGCATCAACCCCACCGGGCGGTAACGATGGACCACCGCGCCCTTCCCACGTTCGAGCTCTCCCCGGCCGATGCCGGATTGGTAAGTGAGGCCCTGGAGCGCGAGCTCTGCGGCCGGGCCTCCACCATCGGCTGGATCGAACTCGCGGTGATACCCAATCTCATCGACACGGAACAGCCGCAGGTGGAGGCGTTGGCGGAACTCATCGAGAAACGTTCCTGGTAGACGCGAACAAAACCACCTGTTCTTTGAGCACGAAACCACGCTGCACCTCCACCACGGCTATGACCCGTACGGCCGGCGCGTCATCCACTGTCAGGCGGCCGTCGCGTTGGCCGTTGTGATGGTGCGTGCCTTCGATGGCGTCCTTGTGCGGGGTGTCGGAGATGACCGCGTGGTGATCAGGCCCTGTCTGCGAACCCCGTCCCGACCTGGGACAGGTTGCGTCACGCCGCCGCGTTCCCGCCACCGGGTGGCACGCCCATACTCCCGACCGTGTTGCACTGCGGCACATCACCGGTCCACGTACCGGGCCGTCAAGATCTTTTGGCCCGCGCGCACGGCCAACGGAGCCGGCTCCGCCGGCACCGCGCCGTTCAGGCGCGCGGAACCAAAACATCTTCACCGCCCCGGGCCACCCGGTGGCGGGCCCACAACGACGCGCCGCCGCCCCGTCTTTAGGTCGGGACGGAATCCACAGACACAAGCCGCCACCAGGCGGCCAACCCCCGACACCCCACCAAGGAGGACCCCATGCAGGACACTTTCCAGGCCGTCATCGCAGGCCACGCCAGCCAGGATCCTCGCGTCGCCAGTTTCGACGACGGGGAAAGCCAGATCTGCGAGATCTTCGTTACCGTGCTGGTGCGGCGCTGGGACGACCACGGCCCCAAGATCGAGGCACTGCCCGTCAGGTGCTTCACGAAGGATCCCGCAGTGATCCGCACCATCGTCGAAGCCAGGATCGAGCTGGGCGACTTCATCCGGGTCGGTTCCCACGACTTGCTGTACGCCACGCACTGGCAGCAGGGACGGTGCGGGGTGAACCAGGCACCGTTCATCATCTCCTCGGTCGAGAAGGTCACCACGCTGCCCACCATCACCACGCCTGGTCCCGATGCGACGGACACTGACGGGGCGGGCTCCGCGGCACCGAAGTCCGAGATGGCGGACGCCTGACGGTCGCATGCCGGTGGGACCGGCCCGGCTCGGTCCCACCGGCTCATCTGTCCGTCTTCCCCAGCGTCCTTGCCATTCATCACCGAGAGGAGCCTTCGATGGACTTCCTTGCTCTTTCCGACCTGCAGGTGCTACAGGCCGCACGGCAGATCTTCACTAGGCGCGGCATGCACAAAGGCGCGCTCATCGACCCGAATGGCTCCGGTCGCGTCGACTTGGTCGGCGCGATCGGCCTGGTGCTGGGAGGGGTGATCCGCACCGATCATGCCGAAGACGGCGCCACAGAGGTCTGGCTGCGTCTGTCCGACCCGATATGGGACCGCATCGAGCGGTTGCACGACAGCCTTCTCATGCCGTTCAATCCCCCGAACCGCCGATACGTCAATGCGATCCAAGCCAACGATCAGTCCATGACGACACAGAATGATGTCCAGCATTGGTTCGCCGCGGCGATCCGTCGCGCCGAGCAGCGTCAGCCACGCACCGTACCGGTTCCGGAGTTCGTGTACGCCTGAATTCGCCCGTGCCGTACCTGACGCCCACTCCAGCCAGAAAGCTCGCTGTCAGGAAACGAAGATAGTCACCAGACCGTCAGGGCCGTCGCAGCGATGATGCGGCGGCCCGGCGTTTTCATGCTCACAATCGTCCCCGGCAGAACTGGTGATCACTGTCTCCATCGGCCGCCCGGGGATCTACACCATTGCCATGGCACTTCCGGTCGGCAAATTCCGGCGTGATCAATAATCTGATCGCTTGCTCCGGTCGCTGACGGGAAAGGGGCGTTCCTTGCCATGGTTCAGACGGGCATTTCGTTCGGCACTCACGCCGTTTGACCATGAGGACACCATGTGGTTCGTCGGCGTGGACACGATCGCGGCGAGGTGGCTGTGGCTGATATCTCGGCGGTAGCGCCGTCGTCGTGCCGAGCGGTGGTCAGCGCCCGACCACGTCGGCCGGTCACCGATCAGCGCCTGCGGCTGGTGAGCCCGTGGGGCAGGTCAGCGGTGCCCGAATATGCCCGAACCGCGGCGGCGCCCGCGATCACCGCAAGATCAGAGGTCGTCCGATGCCTCGCAGCCCTGTTCAAACGTGAGCACGCCGATGAGCCCCCGGCATTTCCATTTCCTCGCCCACACCCGCAGGAGATACTCATGTACGACAACCAGATCACGATCGTTGGCAACCTCGTCGCCGACCCTGAACTGCGCTTCACGCCCAACGGGCAAGCGGTCGCGACGTTCCGCGTGGCCTCCACCCCTCGCTTCCGCGACCAGCAGTCCGGTGAGTGGAAGGACGGCGAGAGCCTCTTCCTCACCTGCAACGTCTGGCGGCAGGCGGCGGAGAACGTCGCCGAGAGCCTCCAGCGCGGCATGCGGGTCATCGTCCAGGGCCGCCTGAAGCAGCGGTCGTACGAGACCCGCGAGGGCGAGAAGCGCACCGTCTTCGAGCTCGAGGCCGACGAGGTCGGCCCGTCCCTGAAGAACGCCACCGCCAAGGTGAACAAGAGCCAGCGCCAAGGCGGCGGTGGCGGCTTCGGCGGCGGTGGAGGCGGCGGCGGTGGAGGCGGCGGCCAGGGCGGTGGAGGCGGCGGCTACGGCGGTGGCCAGGGCGGCAACTTCGGTGGCGGTCAGGGCGGCCAGGGCGGAGGCGGTTTCGGCGGAGGCGACAACGCCCCGGCCGACGACCGCTGGGCCACCGCATCCTTCTGAGCAGGGCAATCCGACGGTCCCGCGCTCTAGCGGCCGGTGAGCAGCGGTACTCCGACGAGGACACCGCCATGCTTTGCCCCACGCTCGTCTGCGTCATCGCAATCGTCGACGGCGACCTCGCCCATCGTGAGGACCACCGAGGCGGGACTGAACACAGCTGCGTACCGATGTTGGCGCACCTGACGCCTTGCTTGCCGTTGTGATGGTGCGCGTCTTTGATGGCGTCCTTGTGCGGGGTGTCGGAGATGACCGCGTGGTGATCAGGCCCTGTCTGCGAACCCCGTCCCGACCTGGGACAGGTTGCGTCACGCCGCCGCGTTCCCGCCACCGGGTGGCACGCCCATACTCCCGACCGTGTTGCACTGCGGCACATCACCGGTCCACGTACCGGGGCCGTCAAGATCTTTTGGCCCGCGCGCACGGCCAACGGAGCCGGCTCGCCGGCACCGCGCCGTTCAGGCGCGCGGAACCAAAACATCTTCACCGCCCCGGGCCACCCGGTGGCGGGCCCACAACGACGCGCCGCCGCCCCGTCTTTAGGTCGGGACGGAATCCACAGACACAAGCCGCCACCAGGCGGCCAACCCCCGACACCCCACCAAGGAGGACCCCATGCAGGACGGGATCATCATCGAGTTCAGTGGCCGTCTAGCGCAGGCGCCCCGAGGGTTCAAGAACGGAAACGACGACGCCTGCGAGCTGTGCATCTTGCAGCTGGTCAGGCGTCAGGGTCGGCGCGGCGCCTACAACGAGGCGGTCACACGCAGGGCGGTTGCCTACGACCCGGAGCTCGCAGCGCACATCATGGACGAGGGGTACGCGATGAACGACCGCGTCAGGGTCGTCGCCACCGACATGTCCGCCCCGCAGCACCTGAAAAATAACGGTGTGTGCGAGGTCAGGCAGCCGTCCTTCCTCATCTTCGCGATCGAGAAGGACAGCGCCGCAGCACCGGCCGGGGACCTGGAACGCGACGCCCAGAACAGCGTGCTGTCGGGCCTCACCCGATGAGCGGAGCCCCGGGGCAGGGTCCACCCCGCCCCGGGGCCACCTTCGAGCTCTATTTCTCACGGCCAACATAAGGAGTTCTGTTGCCGACCCCACCAACGGCACCGACCGTGGACATGCCCCTGCTCCTCGAAGAGACGCTGCGACATGTCATCAGCTCCTACACGTTTCGGGCGACGCTGATGGAGCGTGCCAACGCTGCAGGGTTCTGGGGGGAAATCGACGTGGCTGACTTCCTGGAGCTGACCTACACGAGCAACTACGACCGGGGCATCGAGCTCGGCATTGAGCTGAACGGCAAACGTACGAGCGTGCGAATCGTCATCGGAGCTGCCGCGGGATGAATGCTTTCGGGCCCTGCCGCCGTTCCCGGCAGGGCCCGAGCGTCACACCACAAGGGGCCGAGGTGCAGCCGGTTTCACGGCCGGTTGATCTCGCACGTGCCCACACCGAGACCGGCAGACCCCGAACCGGCGTGAGATCGCCAGCGGTGCCTGCCGCCGGCGATCTTTCGACGCCCAGCGCTCATCGGAGAGACCATCATGACCGCCCCTCTGCTCGAACGAAACCACGTGCCCGACCCACTCGTGTTCGACGGCGGGAGATTCATCGTCCGCGGCGAACGAGGGGCGATCGAGCACAGCCCCCGGGCGACTCTGCTGCATCCCACCTCATCGGACCGAACCCTCGAACGCTGCGAATGGCTGGAAACCCCCTGCACCCTGGACTGGCTCACCCGGGAACAGCATGCACAGGTTCGAGCCGTCTTGTACCGGGGAGGCGAGAATGCTTTGTGGACCCACCTGGAGAAGCTGTACCTCGAGAAGTTCCGTTCGACCCAGGCGGTAGGCACCCGGTAGTGATGCCGGTCGTCATCGGATCCGGAGGGTAAGCGCGTCAGGCCAGACCTCTAACGAAAGGTCTGGCCTGTCGGCGGCTGCTGGTGCTGCGCTGCCGCACGCGGTTGCGGTGATCACGCGCGGGACCGTCGCGCGGGCGCCGGTTGCGCCGGTGACTTGCCGGCGTCCGGCTTGGCGCGGGATCTTCGCAGCCGCGGGCGGGAGGGCAACGGCGCGGCGGTGCACCGGACTGCCCGAACGCCGCTCGCCGAACCCCCGACCCAGCGATCCGGCCACCCAAGATCTTTTGGGCCACCACGCATCCGCCTCTGCCGCACCGGCCACCCGTCACCACCCTCCCGATGGCCCAAAACATCTTCGCCGCCCGGAAGCCGCGCCGTTGCCCTCCCGCCCTTTACGGCTGCGCTGGATCTAGCGCACAAGCCGGACGCCGGCAAGCCACCGGCTCCTGGCGATCTCCCGCGCGGAAGGAAACGCACATGATCCGTCTCGTCTTTCCCCCATTCCTCTCCGAAGCGGACGAAGACGCCTTCCTCGACTCCATCGGCATGATCTATGACGGCCAACTGGTGGAAAGGGCCACGGGCGGCGTCGCCGGATGACGTGGGCCGGGGGCAGGAACGTGATTGCCTGCCCCCGAGCGGTCCGTCCTCTCTTGGCGTTCGGGCCCTGGAGCACCTCCGTGACGCGCGTCGCCGTCCGAGCCGAGGCGCGATTGAACGCCTGCGCACGCCGGAGGGCAACGGCGCGGCGCTGCACCGGACCGCCCGAACGCCGCTCGCCGAACCCCCGACCCAGCGATCCGGCCACCCAAGATCTTTTGGGCCACCACGCATCCGCCTCTGCCGCACCGGCCACCCGTCACCACCCTCCCGATGGCCCAAAACATCTTCGCCGCCCGGAAGCCGCGCCGTTGCCCTCCCACGCGCGCACGCGCTGACGCGTCCCGCTGGCTCGGCCAGCGACGCGCCCGCACAGGGCGCCTCCCGTTCGGACGGCCACGGTCCGTCCCGAGAAGAAACGAGTTCCTCATGCACCTCGACGTTCGACCCAACCAATTCGATGTCACGCTCTGTGTCGACTGCAGGAACGAGAAGACCTTCAGCGAGACGCTGCGCACGCGCCGGGGCAGGGTCTGCTTCGACTGCCTCAGTTAAGTGATCGCGGGCGGGACCGCTCGGTCCCGCCCGTTTTTCGGCATGTTCTCGGACCACGCGGAAAGCTAAGCCAGACCTACGAACGAGTAAAGCTGGGCGATACCCGCAAGACCATCAATACGCACAAATTAACCAAAGTAGAAGCAATCAACAATTTATCAACTCACATCAAAGTATACATATACCATAAATCTCAACAAGAAAACCAAAGACATCAACACTGAACCTACAATATAAGATCAACATACAAGATCAACAAATAGTGCTAAGGTATCGTAAGTTTCTTCACGCAACTCGCCGCCCAGGAGGGGGCAGCCCGACCGTCGTCGGCCGCGCCCTCCGACACCTCACAGCGCGAAGCCAGCCAGCCCAGATCTTCGCGTACGCGCACGGCGTCTGGCCTGCCCGCAGCAGGTCCGATCAGCCGGCCGAGAAGCGAGACCTCTGCTGCCGCGCTCCCCGGTTCTTCTGCAGTTCGCCAGCGCAGCTACTTTCTCGCCGCCGCGACCGCCTGGCCGCGCGGCGGTCGCCAGCCACCAGTGGAAGCAGGGTGCACGCGCCGACGCGTAGGTGACGGTGCGCTGATCGCGGACGCCTACGGTGAGTGAGCCCACTGGGGCAGTGGCAGAAGGGCTCGGCAATCGTGTCATGTCTTGGGTAACCGCCATCGGCTCGGCACCCGAGCAGACGGACTACCGCCTGGTCTATGGCCACCGTTGCGCCCCGGCCTCGTTCGACCGGATCGTCGCCACGCCGCTGATCCAGGTCGTGCGGGAGATGGCCGACCGCAGAGGCGTCACCGCCGAGCAGCTCCTCGGCGGCGGCGCGATCGCCGGTGCGTACGCCGACGCCATCGCACGGATCGGCCACGGCGACGGCCGCCTGGACATGAGCACCGCCTCACAGATCTGCGATGCGGCCGGTCTGCATCCCGCCGAGGTCTTCGCACCTGCGGATGCACGACGGCTGGCCGACCTCAACGCGGCGAGCGCCTTCTCTGAGGATGAGGATGAATGGCCGCTGCGGTGGATCGGAGACGGCTGCCGGGAGTTCGGCATCGAACCCGGGACGGTCCTGCGTCCCGAACAGTTCCCCATGGCGCACAGCCTGATGCGCGGCACGGACCCCCACACCGGCCAGCCGCTCCTGACCCACAAGCCCGCCGCGGACCCCCGCTCCAAGCTTCCTGCGGCGCCGCTCCTGGAGGCCATCCGCGACCACGCCCGGATGCTCGGACAAGATCCACTCGCCCTGATCGAACGGCCCCGGACCCGGGCGACCTTCACACAGTTGGAGCGCCAGGTCGTTCGGCTCGGTGAGTCCCACCGCGCCCGCATCCGTGACCTGTCACGGGTCGCGCGCGCATGCGGCGTGGAACTCACCGCGGTGTACGGCGCCGACGCCGTAGCCGAAGCCCGGCACTTCGACGGGCGGACGGTGATCGCCGGGAATCTCGGTTATGACGTCGAAATTAATATCCCGAAGGACTTCAGCGCCGTCATCGCCCTGGTCGAGGACGAGATGGCCGACCAGATGAGGGACGTGTTCATCGAGTGCGTCTACGAGGGAATCGCCGCGCTGGAAGAGTGGGCGGCCTACGGCCTGCGCGGCCATCAAGGCGACGGTGATCTGGCCAGACGGGTGGAGTCCAGCGGTTTCCTGGGGTGGGCCACGCTGCACTGGACGGCCCGACCAGTCGATGGCGCCGCAGTCGGTGATCCGCACCTGCACGCGCACGTGACCCTCGCCAACCTGTGCCGCGCCCTCGAGGACGGGCGCTGGTCGACGATCGCCGGCGGGGGCCGTGACCTGTACCGGCACGTCAAAGCGCTGGACGCCTTGGTGCAGGCACGACTGCGCGAGGTCACCGCGCGCCGGTGGGGCTTTGAGTGGCGGCGAAACCCGGTCACCGGGGTGTGGAGCATCGTCGGTGTGCCTGACGCGACCATCCGGCTGTTCTCCAAGCGCAACAACCAGATCCTGCGTCTATTCGAGTCCTGGGGGATCCCCTTGGACGCGTGCACGGCGCGCCAGCAGCACGCCGTCGGCAACGTGTTGAAGGAAGCCAAAACCAGCAGCGAGGCGGTGGCGGCTTCTCCCCGTGACCTGCGCGCCTACTGGCGGCAGGAGGCCCGCCGATCCGGGCACGACCCTGAGCAGATCGTGGCCGAGGTACTGGCCCGCAACCAGGCCCCCGCGCGGGATGTCACCGAGCCGAGCGAGGAAGAGCTCGAGACGTTGTGCCGGTGGGTGTTCCGGGTGAGCGACGGCCTGACCGCACACCGCAAGGACTTCACCCGCGCCGCCGCTCTGACGGCCGTCATGGACGCGATCGATCACGGCATCACCAGTCACCGCGACGGCGAGGAGTTGACGGACCTGGTGCTGCAGCACCCGAGGTACGCGGTGCCGCTGGCGTCCGCGAAACCGTCCTACCTGTCCAACCGCAAGCGGTTCACCACGGCCGACATCATCGCGGCCGAACGCGTCATCCTGGCCCAGACCCGCGCCCGCTATGGCCAGGGGACCGCGGTGGTGCGGCCCGCCACGCTGCAGATGGCCATCGACGTCCACCAGGCCGGGCACGGGCCCGCGATGAAGCTCAGCGACGAACAGCGCGCCGTGCTGGAGCGCATCACCCGCGCCGGTCACGGAATCGACGCGGTGGTCGGTGTTCCTGGCAGCGGTAAGACCACCCTCATGGAGATCGCCCGCGCCGCGTGGGAGGCCGATGGAATGATCGTGGCCGGTGCGTCGACGGCCGCCGTCGCCTGCGCCAACCTGCAGTTGGAGACCGGGATCCGGACGATGACCATCGCCGGATGGCTCAACCGTATCCAGCGTGGTCCTGGGCTGACCGGCGTCGATGTGTTGATCGTGGATGAGGCCGCGATGGTCGATGACCGGCAAAAGGCCCAGCTGCTCGCGCACGCCGCGACCACCGGCACCAAGATCGTCGGAATCGGTGACCCTGACCAGCTGCAGTCGCCCGGCGTGGGGGAAGCTTCGCGGCGGTCCACACACTCGTCGCCGGGCGGACGCTGACCACGAACTTCCGCCAGAGCGACGTCGTCGAACGCCGCGCCCTGCAGCTGTGGCGCGACGACGAGCGGCGCGCGGCACTGCGCACCTGGGCCGACCATGGACGGGTCCACGCGAGCGAGACACACGAAGACAGCTACCTTGCGATGCTCACCCTCTGGGACGAGCGTCGGCGGATCTACCCGGACGCCCACGACGCCATCGAGAACGTTCTGATGCTGGCCGGCCGTAACACCGACGTTGATGAGCTGAACGCCGCCGCGCGAGCGATCCGCCGCTCGACCGGCGAGATCGCGACCGGCGAGGTCTCGTTCGATCTGGCTGCCGGCGGCCAGATCAGTTTCGCCGTCGGCGACATCGTCTTGATCCGCCGCAACGAATACCGCGCCTGGCAAAGCAAAGGCACCCACTCCGACGTCCTCAACGGATACCGCGGCCTGGTGACAGCGGTCGACCGGCTACGTGGAGTAGAGGTGGAATGGCGCCAAACCGGAAACGACGGCAGCGAAAAACTGATCCGCGAATGGGTAACCCCCGCATATATCAGTATCGGCAGTCTTACCTACGGCGCCGCGATGACCGTCCACAAAACTCAAGGGCTGACCGCCGACTACGCCTTGATCTACGGCGCACATCTGCTGACGAACGCGGTATACACCGCACTGTCACGTGATCGCCGCGAAGCTCACCTTTTCCTTCCACGCTCCGAAGTCGAAGCCCAAAGTCAGATCAGCGCCCTCGGGTTGCCACGCACGAACCAGGAGCGGCTCGACCGCGTCCTGAACGCGTTTTGCCGCAAACTCGAGGCCGCCGGTTCCGAAGGGCTCATCGTCGAAGAACTCGGAGAACGGATCGCCCCCCTGGATGAAGCGTGCCTCAGCCCCGTCGACGAGGCCAGCGCGGCAGCTCCCCCGCATGCCGACGTGGTCCGGCAGGTCTTCGGTGAAGCCGCGCCCCTCATCCTGACCGATCCGACCTGGCCGCATCTGGCGCAGGCTCTGGACACCGCCAAGACCACGGGCTTTGATCTAGGGCACGTCCTTGCGCACGCGGCCCAGGTACACGATGCAGGCCCGTCGGACGCGCTCGCGTCCGCGCTCGCCGACCAGGTCACCGCATGGCTCGGCACGGTGACGGATCCCGCTCGGGGCCTCGCGCCTGCATCGGACGTGACCGCAGACGAATCCCACGCGCCCGTGTGGGAGTTTCCCGACTCGCCGGGCCTGATCATCACTCAAACTGAGCACGACGCCGCCTCAGCTCAGGCGGCCCGCGCCGCCGCGCGCCCCGCACCGAACCGCACGAGCGCGCGCCGCGCCGGATCGGGGCCTACCCGTCCCCTCAGGCATCTGACCGACCGCCAGATCAACGCGATGGCGGCCGGCCTGAACAACGGGTTGCAGCGGACGTTTCCGGTCCTGCGCGAGGTCGTCGACCGCAGCGAGCGGCAGACCGCGGCCGCGACGGCCTCGCAGGGACCATCGGTCATCGCCGTCGCACGCGCCTTCGATCGCCTCAAACAGCAGGCAGAAGCAATCAGCGAGGTCGACCGGGCTGAGGACGCCCTGGCCGACGCGATCGCCGCCGAGCGTGACCTCCGCGAGAAGCTGGCGGAGCTTGAGGCTGACCTCGCCTCGCCCGTGCCAAATCGGAGATCCAGCACCCATCTCAGCGACGCCGCTTCTGAGGCTGAGCGCATACGTGGACGCATCAAAAGCAGTGGACGCCTGATCGCTGAATTGTCGACACGCCGGACGCGCTTGCAGCAGGTCGCCGGTCCCGTACAGTCGTATGCGTCCGTGCTGGAGAGCTGGGCGCGGCGGCAGGACCAGCAGCCCCGCCTGCTCGAGACGGCCCGGCGCACTGACCTCGCCGACGCCCAGCGCGCTCGATCCCAGGCCGAGGAACTAGTTGCGTCGGTGGCCGAGATGGCCGGTCAGTTGGTGGTCGTCTCGCAGGAGCAGCGGCTGCGCACTGTCGCGACTCGCGGAGCGAACGCCCACAGGCGGCCGTCCGGTCACGAGCGCGTTTCCGCTGAAATAGGTGGCGGCCGTTCGTACGGCGTGGAAGGTAACGCGCCGCCCGCCGTTCGCGGGACCCGGCTTCCCGGATCTCACCGCTGACGCGGGCACCATCGGCGAGGTCTGCCGACCGCCGCCTCAGCAGCTCCGGCGTGCTCCTGGTCCCCTGTCAGACGCGTGATCTGGTCGGTACGCCACGGGGTGTCCGCGGTGAGCTGATGTCGCTCGGCCAGACGGAGGACTGGTGACTTGTTCTCGGATCTGTCTTCCGAGCATCCGCAGCCCTGCGAGCTGAGCCTCGTACATCTTCACCTGAATGCGTCGGGCCCTGCGGCTGCCGGCTTCAAGACTGGGAACCTCAGACGGTCCGTCCATGCCGAGCAAGCTCTCGCGTCCAGCCAGCGGGCGGGTCTGACGTTGCCGTGCGGTCGCATCACGCGGCCGGCAGCCGTTGTGAGTTGCTCGACGGTCCGCTGAAGGACCTCCGCCTCCCGGTCGACGGCCTCGGCCAGGACGGGAGCGAGTTGCGGTGCGGCGTCGCGGTGGTCGGCCAGCCGAGCCAGCTGCACGGCCGCCCGCGTCGCGAAAAGCGAGCATTCCTCTGCCGTCGGTTTGGCGGATCGCGCGCTGTGCAGTGTCGCCAGTGCGGCGGGCGGGCCCTCCCAGTTACCTCGTCGCTGCTGGCGGTCCTGTGTCACGCTTTCGGCCGGCCCAGACGGGATCGTCAGGCGATTGCCGTATACCTCCACGAGTTGCAATCCGGAGATCGCGCACATCGTGACCCTGTCAACCAGGCCCTCCTCATCGACCCGGCGGGCGAGCTTTGGAAGAACCCGATGGAAGACGGCATCGTGTGTCTCCACGTCGATCCGCGGGGTGTAGCCGACCGCTTCGGCGAGGTTCAGATCGTGCTCGACCGCGTTGAGGAGACTCCACGTTTCGCGGACCGCGTCGATGATCAGCGCGGTACGCCATTGGACGGCCCCACCCCGAAACTCGTTAAACGTCTCCATAGAGAACATATCGGTGACGAGATGTGGGCGCAACGGCTGGCCTGTGCGGCGCCTGCCGACTCGTTCTTCTGCATCCGGACCGCGCATGACGTTCAGAGCCTGGCGAGTCCAGCGCGCTACATCGTCAGCCACCTGCATATCAGCGTGGCGGTTGTCGATGCGGGCGAGTTCGTCGAAGGACGGATGCTTGTTCCGGATATCCCCGATACCGAGGTTGATCGTTTCGTTGGGTCCGAGATTTTCATACGCCATGGCGCGGATGGCGTCTCCGTATCCTCCAGGACGGTCGAGGACGAAGACTGCGCAGGGGTTTGGGCGGCCTTTGCCGCCGCCGACGAGGAGAGGAAGGATATCTCGCTCGAAGATGACTCGTGATTCCCGTTCAGGAAGTCCGTCCATCGGATTGGCCTCTCCGGATCCGCTCCAGAAGCGCCGGATACCTCGCGACGATACGTTGGATGCTAGCGTGATCGGTGGTCTTGAGATTTCTTTTTTCGGCTTCAATTCTGTCGCGGGCAGCCAGCAGACCAGCAGCCGATTCGGGGGCTTGTGCGATACGACTGGAGTACGCAGCGATTATCGCGTCGAGGATCCCGGCGGCCGCTTGGTAGGCAGTGGGATCGGCTGGCACCACGGGCTGGTCGGCGGGGTCCTCGCCTGCTGCAGCTGGGTCCTGACGGTCATGCTTCATGCGTTGCTCCTCGGGGCTCGAAGGCCGCCAGCCTAGGGCAGTGCGGGGGGCCTTGGTGCTTCACCTAGGGCACCAGACGCCGCGTAGGCGTCAGCGGAACGCTAGCCGGGGGATGTCAGCGCATGAATAGCCGACGACAAGGTCGGGGAAATTCTCGTTCGCAATTCGATCAGCGAACCTGAATCGCGTTTTTTAGTGCAATGAACTGTGATAGAATAGATATCGGCGAAACCCGGAGAACGGAGGGGCGGCGGAGATGCGATATGAACCTTGGTGGATGACGCTGCTGGTCGCGATAGGCAGGATGATGTTGTTCGCGGTGAAGGCGGCGTGCATCATCCTTGGCATTGTCATCGCCGCTGCAGTTGGCGGTATGTCCGGGGGTACACGCGTTCGCTTGTAGAGACAGATTCCTGCGTTTCCACCGCGCGCAGTGTCGCTTCGCGCGGTGGAAGTGCGGGAATTGTCGAGCGTCGATTATGGCATTGCCGCGTTCGGGGCTGCCGCACCGTTTCCTGCGTCGGACGCATCGGCTGTGTAGGCATCTCCAGGCGCCCGGTTCTGAGCGGTTCGTTCGTAGTGGCCGTCCAGGAGAGCGCGGAGGCTTTCATCAGCCCGGAATAGTGCTTTTTCAGCCGTGCCGCGCGGGTCGCGGCTTGTCGCGGCGAGGTCCATCACAGCTTCAACGAACGCCGTCTCCGACGATCGGAGTGTCAGTTCCTTGACCAAAACGTCGATGTGTTCCGCTGGTGACGCCCTGTAGGTGGCCGCGAACTCATCTGCCGATAGGCGAAGAATCTCTCCGATGAGCCCCAAGCGCTGCGCCTCGATCGATAGAAGAACAGCATCGGCCGGCCAGCCCTTGTCTCGCAGATCACCGATCGCGGCGTAGAGGACATCTCGGCCAGGGGTGATGAAGTCTTCCGGTGCGACCACTCCCCGTATGTCATTCACCAGCCCCGGATTCTGGAGCAGCGCGGCGATCAGATTGTCTTCTAGAGTTCTCCGACGATCGAACCTCGCGATCTGATACGCCAGGAAGGTCGATGACAAAGACGCCCCGGTGATGAACCGCTCCCAGACTCGTTTTGCCTGCGCATCATCAGGAATCAAGCCGATGTCTCTTGCTCGAGCGAACATCGATTGGGGTGTGATCGGCGTGTCGGCTTCGCGCAGGGATATGAGCACGTTGTAGATCTGAACTGCCTCCCGGTCGTACAGGCGGTCGGGCTGCACCGCGTTCCATACCGGATCAGAGACCCCTTTATGGTGAAGGATGGATCCGACGAAGGCGACCTCGATCCGCGCGCGGCGTGTCACGGCATCGCGGCGGCCGGTCGGTTCGGGAGCATCTGTCGTTTCGAGTTGGCCTCCATGCCAGCTCGGGTCGGAGGCCGCCGCCGATGCCTTGTCCCATTGATCGGAGAGTTCCCCCACCCGTTCAAGGGTCTCGGTTACAGCCGGCCACAGGCCATCGATCTGCGCGTCCTGGCTGCTGCGCCAGCGTTCGTATCCGGCCGCCAGGCCTCGTGCGTGCTTACCGATGACGCGCATGACGTGCGCTTCAACGACCGCTCGCGCATACCAGCGCGCGTTAGCGACCCGGGGGCATGCTTCCATCAGCCGCATGAGATCACCGGGCGGGACCTTCTTGCCGGTCCGGGCACGCAGGATCCGAGCCCATTCGATCGCCAGTGGCTCCCTTTCGGTCGACGATGGCCCTGTTCCATCGCGGATGACCGCCGCAATGCGCTGATATAGCTCCTGTTCAGATCTGTTGTAGAACATCTCATGCGCAGGCCACGCATCACCGTCTTGTGCGATCTTCCAGTCAAGGAGGAGCGCACCAAGGAGTGCGTGTTCTGCGTAACGTCGCGGATTCATTCTGTGTCCTTATCGCTCCTGGGTGTTCACGCGCAGGTGTCAGACTTTCGATGGGGCACCTCCTGGTGCCGTCACCGTTCGGCGAGGCAGGCTTGCCGCCGGCGATGAGATCTCTTCTGCCCTGATATAGGGCGCCCGACCGTAGTAGGACTTCGCGTGCCCCTCTTTGACTCCTCGAATACGATTTAGGGCCGCGAGTCCAGCGGGGATTGCCCTACGCGCCGGGTTGTCCGCTGCCGCCTGTAGGGCGTCTATCTCCGCAGTGATGTTCCGGGCGGCCGAGGCGTCGAGAATTTCCTTGCCGACGTGTACGGCTGCTACGACGGTGCGGCGCTCGAGCCGTTTGAGGAGCCTGTCTGCGCTCCGGGGGTGAGCGGGGATGAGTCCGTGGACTTGGGCGTCCCCTACGACGAGGAGAGGGGTGATGGGCATCACGCGTTGATCCAGGTCGAGGAGGAGCGAATACAGCTTCGCGCGCCGGCCATCGGTGAAGTCCTCCGGCGACAGCCAGTGCCTGACCAGGCTGATCTGCTCGGGGTGCTGCACGAGTGAGGCGATCAGCTGATCCTCTCGGCGCGCGCTGCGGTAGGTTTCGAGGTCTGGCAGCCGCGGGCGTCGCTGCCACCATTGGGCCGAGACCGGTTCTTCTGCAGGCGCCTCGTCAACGGAGGCGGCGTCCGATGGCGCTTCGCTCGGCTCTTGGCGGAAGTTCTTGAGTCGTTCGGCGAGCGTGGCCAGGACGGCTTCGGTTCGGCCGACGTGTTTGAACACGGCGCCGATGCCATCGCGCTTGTCGTTTGCGCTGTTGAGTTCACGTGCGAGGCGCGTGGCGTGCGCGCGGATCACCTCGAGCGCTTGCAGCTCGACGATCCTGTACATGTATTCCGCGATGAGGCGTGGTTGCTCGCAGGTGTTCTTCATCCGTTCCAGGTCGGTAACGGAAAAGGCGGAGGCAGGGTTGTGTGCCTGCTCGTAGATCACCGCCAGGAACCTGTGTTTGTCTTCCTCTACCGTCAGATTGAAGACGTACTTTCCTCCATTCTCTTTGGTGTTCAGTAGCGTGTACATTAGTGAGCCGAGCTTTTGGTGGACGGGATTCACGAAGTCGACGGGATGGACCTCGTGAGCGGCGAGGAGGAGCAGGTGGCCGGGGTCGTGCAGAATGCTTCCCAGGACGGCGTCGGCGAGTTTCTCTTGGGGCGTCATGATTCGGTTTCCTCACCCGGTATGGCACGGATGTCCAGTGCGGCCTTCTCAGCGGCCTCGAGCTTGAGTGCCTGCTTATTCATGTCGGATCTGACTTGAGGGTCGTCGACGCGTACGTAGGTCTCCTCGTCACCGAACCACCAGTCGTCGTCGTAGAACACCGCCGGCGTGCCCCCGAGTTGGTTCGCGTCGCCCGCCTCGATCAGTTCTTTCATTTCCCTTGCGGACAGGATCGTCGGTTTGTGATCTTCGGGGGCTGGCCCGAACCATGACATGTCCATGGGCGCCTCTCTGGATGGCATCTGGGTCGCGAAGTCGAGGGTGATGGCTGGTGCGGTGGTGAATTCTGATTCCGCAAGCCAGGTGTCCCAGTCGGGCAGGGGGTCGGCGGCCTGGAGTTCGTCGTGGCGGCGTTTTAGGCACTTGCCAGCGAATCCGAGCATGCTGGTGTGGCGGTCGAGTGCGTCGAAGAAGGAGGGGATGGGCAGGTCGCCGGCGGCGGTGTAGACGCGGAGCCATTCCAGGTACAGGCCGGTGAGGCGGTCGAGCGGCCCGGGGTGCAGGAACCAGCAGCCTGGGATGCGATCCCGCAGGTCGACGGGTGGTTCGCAGTGCCTGTTGGTCATCCAGGTGATCCAGTTCCGGAGACGTTCCAGGTTCTCCCGGCGGTCGGCGGGCTCCATCGCCTCCCAGACCCATTGCGGTGGCGAGTCGACGCTTCCCGGTATGTCGAAGGTGTTGGCGTCGTCGGCGGCGGCGAGGGGCATGGGCCGGAACAGGCTCAGGTCGCCGAAGTCATCGGGCTCGTCCGGTGTGGTGTCCGTCATGTGTGTGCCTTTTCGGGGTTGCTGAGGGCCAGCAGGTCGGGGTCGTCGAACGCGCGTCGCATTTCGATGTGCATCGGAGGCAGGTTGTCGTATTGCAGAACGGCATGCCATTTGTCGAGCTGCTGTAGTTCGTGCAGGGGTGCGAGTTCGTCTTTGTTGGGGTTGGTGGCGAACGTGTGGCGTCCGTCGGTGCCGATGGTGACGCTGGAGCGGTTGATCTGTGTGTTTCCGAGCATCTGTGAGAAATACTGGAGGGTGCTGAGGTCGCCGACGCCGTTCAGCAGGAGCCTCAGTTTTGAGTTCGACAGGATGGTGCGGGCGGTCTCCTTGCCGTACATGGTTTCCAGCTGCGCGAGGTCATGCCAGATGGTGAGTAGCTGGATTCCCATGCCGCGAGCGGTCGTCAGGAGTGTCGCCATCCGGGCGTAGCGGAAGGTGTTCCCCGCTTCATCCAGCGCCAAGAGCAGGCGCGGCGTCAGCGGTTTCCCGGTCTGCTCGTAGTTCTTCTCGGCCGCGTACAGGATTGATGCGATCATCGCGGTGTTCATGGGCGCGAACGTTTCTGCTTCGCTCGGGGGCGCGACGATGCAGATCGTGCCGGATTTTTCCAGGAACTCCTCTGCGGTGAAATCGCTGCGGGCCGCTGATTGGCGTACCTTCGGGTTGGCGTAGGCGTCGACGATGTTGGAGGCGGTGAACAGCACACTTCCGATGCCGTCGGGGTGCAGCCGCCACACCGATTCGTAGGTTTCGGCCATCTCGTCGTGGCCGTGTTCGAGGAGGATGCTGCGGACGTCGCGGCGGACATCTTCTCCTTCGAGGCTCCAGCGGTAGAAGCTGCTGATGCCGCCTCCGGACAGGTGGGCGGCGATGAGGAGTGGGCCGACGAGCGCCCTGGCCTTCATCGCCCACGGCTTGGCGGTCTTGTCATCGGCTGATGCGGATGCTTCGACCTGCCAACGGGCCATCCGGTCAGCGGCGTCGTCGTCGACGGCGTAGGGAACGGGTGACCAGCAGGCGGTCTGGCGGCCGGGCAGGCCCGCGGGTGCCACGATCCAGACCGGTCCCCGGTCCTTGCGTGCGGCGAGGATCGCGTCCAGATCGGGGCCCTTGGCCGTGGAGACGACGCAGGGGCCATCCCATTCCAGGACGTTCGGGTTAATCAGTCCCTGCGTTTTCCCTGACCCGTTGGGACCGAACGCCACCGCGGAGATGCAGTCTTCCCCGGCCAGCAGCCGACTGGTCCGCTCGCTTCGTCCGGCGATGAGCCGGCCAGGCCGCTGGGCCGGCTCGTCGGGGACCTGGATGCGTTGTTCGTGCCGGTCGGTGGCCCACTGCGCGCCGAGGGCCGCGCGGTGCAGGCGCCGCTGCCGCCATACGCGCAACAGCCGCACGGCCCCGTAGACCAGCCCGGCGATTACGGCGGTAAGCAGAATCCAGAACAGCGCGTCAGGAGCGGGCGCGGAGTGGCAGGCGTGTCGCCAGGCGTGCCCCTGGCTGCCGGTGGAGATCAGCGCCCAGCTGAAGGACCCAGCCTTGGCGAAGGTCCCGGCCGGCCAGCCGCGTCCCGATAGTAGGCGGGCCAGCGCTGCGGCCAGCCAGATGATCCTCGCTCCGACCACGGCGGTGACGATCAGCAGGGCGATGACGAAGATCGGTTCGGTTGCGCCGTTGGGCCCATCGGTGCCTGCTCCGCCGGCGGTTCCGCCGCCGGGCGGCCCGTACGGTGAGCTCATCCCTGGCCTCCTGGTGCTGTTGCCGGGGTGGAATCGCGGGCGGTGTCTGCGGCGGCCGGGTCGGTGTTGGTGAAGGTCGCCTCGATGGGAGAGCGGACATGCTGGACGACGGCTGAACGGCTTTCGCCGACCTTCCACAGCGCCTGACCGGGTGGCAGAGCACGGAGCACGTCTTCTTCAGCGGCGTTGATGCCGTAGTAGGCGCGCAGCAGCGGGATCTGCTGGGCACGCTGCCGGTAGAAGACGGTCGTTCCGGTGTCGGCGACGAGTGCTTCGGCCAGACGCTCGCGTTCGCTCCCGGCATCGCCCGCGGTGAGCAGATCACCCGGCTTGTGGAACACCAGGACGTTGGCCGCCAGGTCACGCCGAGTGAGTTTGAAACTGCTCTGGTACCAGCGCAGGGTTCCCAGTGTCAGGTCGGCCCAGGCCTCGTCGGCGACGACCAGGCGCCGGCGCCCGTCACGCCGGGTGAGGGCTGATTGCAACCATGACGTCGCGCAGATACGGACCAGCGGGAGCGCCTGCCGGCGTTGTTCGAGAACCCGGGACAAGTTGACGGCTAGGAACCGGCCGGACGGGTCGGCGTCGATGTTGGTGGGTTCGTCGAACATTGACCGCAGGTCACCGTCGATCAGCCGCTGGAATCCCATGATCAAATCGGCGGTGTTCTCGCGCAGCGCCCCCCAGTCCAAGGGAAGGCGCTCCACATGCTGCGGGGCGGGCCGCATCATCGCCTCAACGACCTCGGGCAGGACCGGAATCCGAAGCCGCCGAGCGGGAGTTACGACCGGCAGCGGGTCGCCGGCGTCGTCCTGGTGCACCTCGAGTTCGCCGTCGGTCACCGCGGCGATGGCAATCTTGCAAAGCGTCAATTCCGACTGGCTCATCGGCCGATCCAGCACCGCCGTGCCCAGGGCGACGAGCATCGCCAGCTGCCGTTCGGTGACGACGTCGCGTTCGGTCTCCCACACCGAGCCGGGATCGAAAGGGTTGAGGCGGGCGCCGAGGCCCGGCCCCAGGAAAATGGGCTCGTACCCCAGGAAGGCGGCGAGGTCGGAGTACTCGCTTTTGACATCGGTGACAAAGGCGTCGCGGCCGAACTCAAACCCCCGCGCGATCATCGTCTTGACCAGGGTCGACTTCCGGGACCCGATCTCCCCGAAGATCATCATGTTGGGGTTGGTCGTGACACCCGCGTCGTACCAGTCCCACGGATCGTGAGCGAAGGATCGGCCGCCGAGCATGTTATGGCCGACGAACTGGCCGAGGTGCCCGATCCCGGCATCGGCCATCCAAGGGAACACGGCTTGCAGGACATCGGAGGTGGCGCGATGCGGCGCCAGACTCAGGCGACGCAGTTGCCGTCCCGACCGCGGGCGCAGCGCCCCGTCGCCCGCGACGCCGGGGACGCGTTCGATGGCGACGACGGCCGGAGGCTTTTTCGCCGCCGGCGCTGGTGCGGGGTTTGGCGACCACGCGGGTCGCGGTGCGGACCTCCCGGACCGGGCCGGCGCTGTGCTGAGGCGTGCGCCCGAACGGCCACCACCGCTTGCGCCACGGGCGGCCGATCATTGCAGCATCCCGAATCGCAGACCCCGGCACAGCGGGAGGGTCGCGGCGAACCCGCTGTCCTGCTCCCCGTACAGGCGGCGCAACTTCAAATTGCGGGCGTTGACGGCGATGTTGCTGCAGGCCTCGTCCAGGGCGTCCAGGGTGGGTGCCGACACACGGATGAGGCCCAGGAACCGATAGCTCGTGTGGCCAGAGGCCAGGGCGTCGTCCTGGCGGGTGAGCGCGTCGGCCTGGTGGCGTTCCTTGGCCGAAGAACGGAAGCCGAGCCGGGCGCGCAGGGTGCGGTTGGCGTCCTGGGCGGTTTCACGGCGGCCGATGTCGTCCTCGGCGGCGCGATGCTCCCGCGGTTCCATGACGATCGACACGGTGCGTTCGCAGGTGGTGTGCAGCAGGAGTTGTTCCAGGAACGGCCCGATCACCGGGCGGCGGGGCCACTCGGCGATCCAGAAGGTGGCGTGGAAGCTGTCGTCGGTGCGGTAGTAGCTCCAGCGCGCTGAGGCTGCGGCCGGGCCGGCCTCATCGCCATCGGCTCCGCCGTCGCCGGTCATGTCCGGGCCACGTGCCTCGATCCCCCAGCGGGCTCCCGGCTCGTAGGCGGTTCGCAGCACCATCGCGATCTGGCGGGGTGGTAGTGCGCCGTCGACTTCGACGCCGGCCTGTTGCAGTTCCAGCTGGAAGTTCTGGGCTTGTTGCAGGAGGTATTGGCATGCGCCTTTGTCGCCGCCGCCCAGGTGCCGGATCTGCGCGCGGGCCTTGCGCGGAGAGAGCATGATCGCCACATGGTTCTCGTGTCGTTGGGTGACCGGCCGGGCCCGTTGCAGTAGCTGCTGGTAGGAGTCGTAGGTCCCGGTGGTGCCGCGGCCTCCGTTGGTGCCCCAGCCGCGGATCAGCGCGTCCCCGGAGTCCGGGACAGTGGTATCGAGGAGCTGGACGCGGACGATGCCCGCGGCGTTGCCGATGCCGGCCAGCGTCTCCCCCCAGGAGACCAGGCGGGCGTCTTGCTCTTCGGGATCCAGCAACTGGAACGCTCCGCCGCGGGTCGCCAGGACCAGCGTGTAGGTAGCACGGCGCCGGTCCTTGATGACGCCGACCTGCGCGGTGCCGCCGTGTGTGGCGACCTCCGCCGTCAGAATCGACAGCCCGGCGAGTTCTCCGGGAAGTTCCAGGGGGGCCATATCCGGACGCTGCGGGTCTGGCGGTGGGGTGGCCGCCGCCGGGCCGCCGCGGTATTCGGTGTAGCCGAACCCGCGGCGCGCGGCGAAGACGATCGCGATGGGAAGCCATCCGGCGATGGGACGGTCACCGACCGGCACCCACACGGCGATCACGGTCCCCAGGACGAGGACCAGGCCGAAGAGCGTCCCGATGAGGCCGGTACTGATGAGCCGGGTGAGCAGGAACACCGCGCCGAACAACGCGAGGATGCTGCCCATGCCCAGGCCGAGGAAGACGCCGCCGGATTCGCGTGGCCCGAAGGTGTAGGTGTACCGGCGGTAGGACGTGGGTGCTGCTGCCATTGCCTTACTCCTGCTCAGGGGTCGGGGTGTCGGTCAGGTGGGAGGCGTCGGGGGCGTCGGCGGTGTGGGGTTGGTGGGAGGAGTTGGGCGGGTCGGTGGAGTCGGCGGCGTCGGGTTGGTCGGCGCGGTTGGGCGTGTGGGACTGGTGGGAGGAGTCGGTGTCCGGGGGGCGCCGCGCGGTCCCGGAGATGCGGCGGTCGGGCGTGCCGGTGGTGGCATGCGCAGGGCATCGGCCCCAGAGCCGCTCATGGTGGCCGGCACGTGGTGATCGCCTGGAAGGTCATCGGATCGGCCGTGTTGTTGCGGCGCGCCGCCGTGGTCCTTCGGCGTGGGGCGTGGTGGAGGAGGTGGTGTCGGGGAGCGGCCGGAATCGTTTCCATCGGCCGGTGGCTTTCCGGGGACCGGGAACGGATTCTGGAAGTCTTCTGAGCCCAGTTCACGTGGGCCTCGCACGGGTGGCATTTGCGTCTTGCCGCCGGCTTGCATGCCTTTTCCTGCAGCTCCTGCCGCGCCGCCGCCCGCGCCGGAGGCGAGCCGTACGGCTTGCATCCCTGCCCCGATCGCCGCGCCCGTTGCCATCTGGCGCAGGCCTTCGCCGGTGTGGCTGGGTTGGATTGCACCGTCGGTGAATCCGACGAGGCGCATCATGATGAACGGTCCGCTGGCTCCGAGAAGGACGATGCCGATCCCTTTGAGGCAGTCGGAGGGAGAGTGGACGTTGAGGAGGGCGTCACGTCCCAGCCTCATGTCAACTGCGAGGAAGAATTTGCTGGCAAGGAACGCGATGATCGTGTGGGAGGTGCGCCTGGTCCAGTTCTGTGCGCCGACCCACACGGATCCGGCGACGCTCATCGGCCACCAGATGACGCACACGCTGATACACACGGACCGGATCACCATCTCCAGCCAGATGATCAGCAGCGTTATCAGTAGCAGCAGGGCGAGGAGTTCGGTGACCAGCATGGGCAGGTCGATACCGCTGGTGTGAGCGACGTCGTTCGCCGGTGTGTTGCGCAGGTAGGTCGCCGGTCCGGCGAGTCCTGCGGTGATCTGTTTCCAGCCGTCGCCTTTTTTGCCTCCGAGGATCTGGTCGCACAGTGTGCCGATCAGGGCGTCGCCCCAGGTGACGAATATGACGATCGCTCCGGTGGTCAGGCCTGCGGTGAGGACGCGGACCAGTGTCCGCCCTATCTCCGCGCCATCGCGTTTCGCTGCGGCGTAGAGCATTGATAGGAGCAGGCCGATGAGGGCGACCGCCATGGCAATGTTTCGCATGGACTGATACGTGCCGGCAAACCACGGCTTCGTGATGTCGAGCTGACCAGATGAGTCGATGGCTGAACCGATCTCTCCAGCGGCCCAGCCGGTGGCGTCGATCGTCATCGTCACCATGGCCCGGAAACTGCCATAAAGCCAGCACGATGGCTTTACTGAATCCCCGAATCCTGTGCATTTTTCAGGGGGCGTGCACGGGACAACGAAGGGACCGTTCGCCGCATGAACCGGGTCGGGTGACATGAGCCCGGTTCCGGTTTTCGAGTCTTGCTTGAACGCGCCGATGCATACTGGCAGCGGTTGTGTGGAACTGGCACTCGGGGCCGGCGTCACGGTCGACGGAGCCGAACTGACCGGTCCGGTGGGCTTCGGCGTGGTCGACCCGGTCGGTGACGCCGTCGGCGTTGACGGTGTCGGCGAGGCCGACGTCGAGGGAGATGGCAAACCGGCGGGTGGTGTGGGCGTCACCCGCGGAGGTGGCGTACGCTCCGCGAGCGCGCTTCCGCCGAGTACCAGCGTGGCACACGCGGCAATCAGCAACAACGCCGCCCTGGCACAGTGTCTGCACATCATGGGTGAATGCTGAGGCCGAGGCCGAAAGCCCACTGCACGAGCGATCCGCTGCCGCCGACGACGACCGCAGTTCCCAGACACGCAAACAAGCCGATCCGGCCTCCTACAGCCGCATATTGATTGGCGATATATCTCCCAATTCCGAAGACGATTCCACTGATCACCAACCCGGCACCACTAAAGACGAGTCCATAGAATTTGAACGCGCCGACAAGTTGGCTCAGCGCCTCTCCACCCGGAGCATTATTGTTAGGCGGAGGGTCGATCAGCGTAGGGACTGATCCAGTTCCCTTCGGCACCGGCGAGGAGCTCGGCGAAGCCGTCACGCTGTCCAGCAGTAGGTGCAGGAGATGGCTCATTATGGAGTCCTTTCCACGGAAGAGTTAACGTCCGCCAGCGGAGCGCTGAGGAGCGCGCCGGCGATGTCCCATGTCGCGTTGAGATACGCACGGCGCGTGTTACGGCGCAGCCGGGCCAGGTCGACCGGGACATCGCGTTGGAGTCGCGGGTCCCACGGGATCGAATGCATCGCGCGTACGCGGCCGGCTACTTCGTCCATCCCGGCGGTGAGCCGAGCTGCCCCGCGGCCGAGCTCGTGCACGAGCAGCACGGACGACGCAGCGAGTCGCTCGTTGCCGCCAGCGGCCAGCCAGTCGAGGAGTGTGTGGGCGACGTGCGCAGCGTCGGGTGCCGCGGCGATCGGGATGACGAGTGCCTGGGCGTGTGCCAGGAGATCGGGGAAGGGGAATGTGGTGGAGGCCATTCCCAGGTCCACGATCGTGCAGGGGTATGTCCGCTCCCAAGCCGAGACCGCCTGCCACGTGGCGCGACTTGGAAGCGCTGTGATTCCGAGACTGCTCAGGACCTCTACGTGTCCCAGTTCACCTACGTGTCTGGCGAAGTGCGGCTGCGGCGGCTTGCGGGCCCCGGCGGCCAGGAGCGGGATCGTGCGTACGCCGACACGCCGGGCAAGGGTTCCTGGAGGAATGGTCAGATCGACAGCGCCGACGGGCACCGCTCCGGCGCCAGCGGTCATTTCCGCAAGCAACGCAGTTGTGGTCGTGCACCCTGAGGCGCGGCGAGCACCGAGAACAGCGACGATGTGCGGGCCGCTGCCGGTTGCGAGGCGCGTGCTGATCCCGGCGACATCTGCCGTGTCGTCCTCGCCGACGGAATGGAAGATGAACGGCATTGGGCGACTTCTGCTGGGCTCTGTATTCCGGCGGCGCGCCTGAAGCGTTGCCAAGGCCCGGGGGCGCGTTCGTTGCCCGGCCAGCGGTGATCCAGGAGGCGGCTGCTCTGCGTGCGCGCCGCCGGTTCCGCCTCGCGGACGCAGTTGCTTCCCCGGTGGTGCAGGAAGCGCCCGCGCATCGGCAAGCTGCAGCAGGTCGACCGCATGATCGCCCGATTGTTCATAACCGTCCGTCTCGGCGGACGCCGCACGACGTGTTCTCCGCATCGACCTCATCCCTGACCGCCTGGGCCAGGGGCGGCGCGCGCGGATGTCACCGACGGGCGTCGCCCCTGGCCCTGTCCCCTGATTGCGAGTGCGGGCGCGACGATAGGGCGCGACGATCAGGAAACGATCAGGCCGGTGAAAGGGCGGACCCGAATAACGCGATGCTTCTCCGATGGGTAAGGCGAGGACTATCTCCGGTTCGCTGAGCCTGGATTCACGGCGTGATTTCTTGCGGTCATTCTTCGGCCCGATTGGTCGATTCAAGGGTTTCGCCTGAGATCGACGAGCATGTTCGGGTACCCGATCGTCGCCCATGACGACTCGGAGATCGCAGCGATCGACCGTTCGATCTTCGGGGCCATTTCCGCGTTGACCGCAAAGTGCAGCCACACTTCCCTGGCATTGTTCAGCACCGCAGCGGCCGAGAGCGCCAAGTCGGGGTGGATCACCAACGTGTTGCGCGACCCTGCCGCGCAGGCCGTAATGGTGCGCTCAGCGACGGAACCCGCGGTGCGGCGCGCTGAGCCGAACTACCCGCTCCGCAGCCGATGACGACCAGCGTGGCCAGCGGCGTCGTCAGCGTGAAGGCCAGCCACCGGCGCGGTCTTGCCGTCGATCGTGGTGTTGTCGAAACCCCGGACTCTGCTGGGCGCGTCTGTGGGGCGCGGTGCTGGACCGAGTCCGTCCAAGAAACGCCGGCTTCCCTGCACCGGACAGCAGCGGCGTGCGCCGCCAGGCTCGTTGGCATCCTGCCCGCCGTATTTCCAACGGGCGAACGATCCTCCCAGGTGGACGCCCATACGAACGCACCCAGCGTGGACGGGTACGCACCTGGGTGAACGCTCTGTCTATGCCACCGTGCTGCAGAACATCGAGATCTCGATCGAGTCGGCCCGGCCAGCATCCCCAGCCACGGCAGAAGTGACCTCAGGGGACGCAAGCGGCCTGTCACGATCAGCTATCACCACCGGCTCTGCGACCAGACCGCGCAGGTCGCTGCGTTCAGCCGACCGCATGACCGGAGCAAGGCCAGCGTGGGGGATCATGTGCTCGTCATCGACGATCGCATGAATACAGACTGGAATGTGAAAGGTTTACACCTACAGAGCGCCTTTCTAGTCGGGGCTCCTGGAAGCGCGACAAACTCCGCCATCATCCCATGCCGTAGGGGCGCCTCTCCTCATGCACGACATTCGAAGGAGACATGGCTCCACGGATTCAGATTCAGCTTCCGCGCTGCCGCGAATTACCGGCGTACTGGAGCCAGCGACGGCACAAACCGAGGCGGTTGGTGAATCAAGATTCTGCCGGAACAAAAAACCACTCGAACGGTTTCGTGATGCGACCGGATACGGAACCGTTCCGGCGCCAAAACCACGCCAAATTCCGCGAATGGCCCTCAGGATGCGCCGGATCCACAACAATCGAGAAGCGAACGAGCCTCCTCTTCCTCTCTTGCCATGCCGTTTTTGCGAAGCATCGCGAGCGATCGATCGAGCTGCTTGACGGCTTTCGATGTCTGCCCCATCTGAACATAGACACGGGCGAGGTCCAGCCGGCAAGCAGCTAGAGGGCTCTCGGCGCCAAGCTGCTCGTACAGCTGAACCGCTCGTGACAAGGAATCGAGCGCCTCGTCATACTCGCCGAGTCCGGAGAGTGCTCGGCCGTATTGCCGCGTGGAGCACGCCAACCCCTGCTTCCAGCCGTCAGCCTCGGCTTCAGCGAGGTTTCTCCGAGCGAGATCCACGGCGTCCGGGTACCGCTCAGCACTCGTAAGCGTGTGAACCATTTCACGCTTGGCCAGGCTCGTGTACATCCAATCACCCTGCAGCCGAGCAACCGAGTCGGCGCGCTCGCAGGTTTCAATGGCAATATCGTACCGGTGCTGAAGTGTGTAAATACGCGCCATGCTTAGGAGATTAGCGAATTCTGCATGCTCGTCATCCAAGTCACCGGCGAGCCGGAGTCCCCGGCGCACATCAGCTTCCGCCGACTCCAGACGATTACCCGCCTGCTTGCACCAAGCGCGGAGCGCAAGCGCTTGCGCGAGAAGGCCACCTTCGCCGCGGCCTCCGAATGACGTAATGGGCTGGTCAAGCATTGCCAGTGCTTCCATGTAACGACCACAATGTGCACCGACAACGACGGCCTGGTAAAAGCGCGCCGCGGCGGCAACTTTTGGATCGCCTACCCGCGCGGCCGCATGTTCGACTGCACGCCACATCTCCGGCATATCGTGAAGGTGGCCACTGAACAGCAGATGCGGCGACAGGCGGAGCATCAGGTCGCAGGCGACGCGAACGCTCCCGGAATCGCATGCTGCACGCGCTACGCCAGTAAGCGTCGAGCGTTCAGAGTCGAACCACGCTCGCGCTGCCTGCGTCACGATTTGTTTGGTTCGTCCGCTCGCCTCGACCATCTCATGTGAGAATCGCTGCGGAATGGCGAAGTAAAGTGCGTTCGGTAGGGCAGCGCCCGCTAGATCGGCGAGTTCAAGGCTTCGCCGGGCAAGACGATCCGATGCCTGCCCGAGCTCAGAATCGCCAGTAGCAAGTCCGCGAGCGTATTCCAGCACCAGATCATGCATGGCGTAGCGCGGTTGCCCTGCCGCGTCCAAACCGCAGTCGTTGAGCAGGCTCCGGTCAGCGAGGACGTTAATCTCATCGTCCGCATGACGTCGGTCGATCAACGCGGCCATAGACCATTCGGAAAAGTGTGGAGAGGCTATGACGGATGCCAGACGAAACGCTCGTGCGACGTCACCCGGCAGCGATTCGTAGCTAAGATCGAAACTGGACCGGATCGCGAGCTCACCGGCGGTGAGATGGTCGAGGCGTCGTTGCCGCTCGGTGAGCATCCTCGCGAGATCACCGAGCTTCCATGAGCGTCTCGCGGCCAGCTTTGCTCCAGCGATGCGGACAGCGAGGGGTAGCCCCGCGCAAGCTTCGATGACCGTCTGCGTAGCGGCGGGTTCCGCGTCGACTACGGCGCTGCCGACGATGTGGGCCAGGAGCCTGCGTGCGTCGTTGGGTGTCATCGGGCCGAGTTGCAGGAGGTAGCCGCCCACGATGTAGCAGGACCGCGTACGGCTGGTCGCGATGAGCGCGCTGCCGGACGTGCCTGGGATCAGGGGGCGAATCTGCTCGGGGCCGGTCGCTTCGTCGACCACCACGAGAACGCGCCGTCTGGCCAGGTACGACCGGTACAACGCCGAACGGCCTTCGAGTGTTTCGGGAATGTCTGCAGGGGAGACTCCGAAGGAGCGCAGTACTTGCGTGAGTGCATCGGCGGCGGCCTGCAGCGATGGCGTCTGCTTCCTGAGGCTGATGTACAGCTGACCATCTGGGTAGTCGTCTCGAACGGCGTGGGCGGCGTGCACTGCCAGTGACGATTTACCGACCCCCGGCGGCCCAATGATCAGCAAGACAGGCGTCGCCGTACCTTCTCGTCGTACGTCCAGCTGCTGGACGAGTTCAGAACACTCATCATCGCGGCCGGTGAAGTCAGCAAGGTCGGGCGGAAGCTGAGCGGGCGCCGGCATGGTGTTGTGGCCTTCCGAGCGCGCCGGAGCCCAGGTTGGTGGAAGTTCTGCAGAAGGATCCTTCCCGTCGCGAATGAGATCGCACATCCGTCTGAGGATGGGACTGGGCTGGATCCTGACCTCACGTTGAAGTGCCGTGGCCGCTTCGTCAAACGCTCGCAGCGCCTCCGCTGACCGCCCCGACCGCCAAAGCGCCAGCATGAGCCTCGCCCACAGGACCTCATAGATCGGGTCATCTGTCAGCCATACGCGGGCCGCAGTAATCAGGGCGTCATAATCGCCGGTGGCGAGCCAGGCATCTGCCAACGCCTCGCGAGCCCTTGCAAGTTCATCATGGAGGCTTCGGGTGAGGGCCTGTGCAGCTGGCGTCTCCGACAGATCAGTGATCGATGTGTCTCGCCACAGGGCGATCGCTTCGCTCAGCATCGACACTGATGACGTAGGTTCAGCCTGCTCCGCAGCGACTCGCGCTTGATAAGCGAGGCTGCGGAAGCGGAGTAGGTCGACCGAGTCGTCGCCGATCAGATCGAGTTGATAACCAGTGCCGTCGCTCGGGCCGAGCCTCCGTTCGCCGACGAAGACGCGCACCTCATGCATCAGCGTTCGAAGTCGCCGAGTGTCAGCCTCTGGATCGTCCCATAGCAGATCAATCAGCTTGGCAGATGAGACGAGTTCGCCGGCATAGATCGCCAGGACACACAGGGCATGACGCACGAGCGGCTGAGTGACCGGCACGAGACTCCGGCCGCGGCCTTCGCGGATCTGCAACGGCCCGAGGATGTTGATGTGCATGGTCTCCCCCAAACGTCGCATCGACATATCGACTTGTGTCAGCAGCGGTTTTACGTGTGATCGGGAAACCGCACGTCTTCGCCCGTCCACGCCGCGGCGCAAGGGCTGCCGACAAGGTCGTTCGGAAGAGAAGCGGCACGTGAATGATCCCCGTGTGCGCGTCCTGGCAGGTTCACCACGACGCTGACCGACACGCACATGCGATACGGGTTGCAGCAGAGAAGCCCCAAAGGTGGGACAGCCCCGGCCCGAACCGCTTGCACGTGCTGACTGGCCACGATCGTAGGAGAGGTCCGTTATCTGACGCTCACACAGTGATCACCTGGCGGTCACATGCGATGATCACGAGCATCATCGCGGCGTTACAGGACCGTCACGAGTGGCTGACGCGGCTGGTCAAGGGGCCTCCGTTCGAGTTTGTCATGTGGCCAGATTCGGACACACAGCTACCGGCTTTGCCTAGATCGACTAGACGGCATAGGTTCGCTACCTGGCAAAAGCCGACGGAAGAGGGCGAGGCCATGCAGTTCAAGATCTTGGGAGGTGTGCAGGTCGCCGCAGGTGCCGGCACGATTGATCTGCCGGAGGGCCTCGTCACCCATGCGGTCTGGGTGCTCGTTCAGGCGGAGCGAAGTCTTTCCCGCTCAGAGCTCAAGGAGTTGCTGTGGGAAGGCGGACAAGTCAGCAACGGTCAGGTCAGATCGCTGATCAACCGCATGGCCGAACCCCTGGGCAATCGGATCATCCGCGATGGCGGTGCCGTTGGCATCGAGATCAAGGACGAGGACTACGTCGACCTACGTGCGTTCAGGGAACTGGTCGACGACGCCGAACGAGAGAGTCAGCGCGACCTGTGGAAAGCCGTGGCGCTGTACGACTATGGGCTGCGCCTTTGGTCTGAGCCGCTGCTGGATGGGCTACCAACGACACGCGCTCTTGAAACGATGCGCATGTCCCTGCTCGACGAATATCTCGATGCGTTTGAACGCGCGATCGAGCTGCACCTCAAAGTAGGGCATCACCGGGAGCTGGCTCGGAGCCAGCAGTTGGCCAACCTCGTCGACGAGTTCCCTCACCGCGAGGGGCTGCGGCATACCCTCATGATGGCGAAGGTACGGGCGGGACGTCCCGGGGAAGCACGACGACTTTATGAAGACTTCAGCGCCGAGCTGGAGGTTAGGCAAAATGCGGCGCCCGGACCCCTCCTTCAGCGCCTGCACGAGCAGATTCGCGCCGGTGATCCGGCACTGTTGTGGAGTAAGCCTCCCGAGCATCCCTCCGATGAAGCCGTGAGGGAGGCTGGTGGGAACATTAGTCAGCCCTCGACGGTAAGGATGGAGTGCAGCCTGAGCGGTGGCGACTTCCACGCTGCACCCGACCGGGCCGCGGTGACGATCGTGAAGCGAGCGGCCCGACAGGTCGCCCGACTTCAGCACGAGAACGAGCGCTACGGCGTCCGGGTGGTCCGGAAGCTAGCGGCGGACGCGGGAATCGTCCGGGTACTCGAAGTCGGAGCGCCGGTACCGGGGGATTTCAGCGCTCACGTGCACCTGCGCCGAGTCACTCAGGGCGACGACATTCGCGTCGTCTACACCCAGGCTGACGCCAGCGTCGTGACCCACGCCCGGTCCCTCCTCGCCGACGAGAGGCAGGTGGACTACGTCCTTGCCGATCTAAGGGATCCTCGCACGATCATCGACAACCCGCAGGTCCAGGAACTGCTGCTGGCTAGTCAGCCGATCCTTCTAATGATGCGTTCGGCAATCAACTACACCCCCAGAGAGGAAGACCCCCAGGCACTGCTTGGTGCGCTCGTCGACGCAGTGCCCCCAGGCAGCTATGTCGCCTTGAACATCGCGACGACGGAAGGGATGAACGACCTGGTCGAAGCACAAATCGGGGGTATCTACGACGGCGTGGATGACGAGCCCCGTCTGGTGCTGCGGACCCGCAAGGAGGCGGAGGCGATGTTCGCTGGGTTGGATCTGGTCGCTGGCGTCTCCTACATTCAGGAGATCTGGCCCGATCGCCCGCACTTGGCCGGCCTCAAGCCTGACCAGCTCGGCTCCTTCCGGGCGTTTGGCGGCGTTGGCGTCAAACGGTAAATCAGGTTCAGTCCTGGGAGCACCGCCCGCGGACGCAACATCGTTGAGTGTTGACAGACGGCTCCTCATTTGATGGCCTAGAGAAGCAGCAGAGGAGCCACGTCTTGCGAGAGGTATCTGGCGTGGTCTTTGTCGTTAGGAAGGCACTTCGCCCTCCCAACAGGGATGGACGTCCACCCCCAACAGCACAGCGCGGCTTTCACGCGCGCCACATCGCGATTTCTATGAATCATCGGGAAATTTGTGGCGGCCAGGTGGCAGGATCGGTGAGCCGGTGGTGCGCTCGAACCACCTGATCGCTTGTAGCGTCACCGCCTACCACGCGAAGTCCTTTTCGTAGTTATCGAAGAAGCCCGACGATCGATTGAGCACGAGACTCACAGGGCACAAGAAGGGATTTCCTAATGACCCCTCCGGCCAACGAAAACCGACTTCCACTGTATCCGCTTCCCTGCGATAGGGACCCTCTCCACCTCAGTAAGAGTTACCAAAGCCTGAACCGCCCGATGGACCGAGTCTGCCACAAGGCCAATGGCCAGATGATCTGGGTCGCAATGGATGTCAGGTCCGTCCGGGAAGTACTGGTCCACCCAGCACTGAGTCGAGCTGCAGCCGATCGCCTCAACTTGCTTGGCTACCCGCCTCTGGGCCCGGCCTCTCTGCTCGGAACCGACGGCAACGACCACCGCAAACTACGCGACAGAGTCAAAGACGCTTTCACGAAGGAGCGCGTTGACGCCCTGCGACCGAAGATTGCACGAACCTGCGACGAACTGATCGATGCGATGATCGAACAAGGCCCACCCTGCGACCTTGTCGAATCGTTCGCCCTACGGCTGGCCATGGACACCGTTGGCGAGGTCATCGGAATTCCCTCACATGACAGACCAAAGTTCCGCGAGTGGGGAGACGCATTCCTTTCCACTCACACCGGGGATAATGCGCCCGAAGCAATGCTGGCAGCTCGACAGGCCATGGAAGAATATCTGCAAGATCTTATCGCGCAACGGAGTAAGCACCCCGCCGACGATCTCATTTCAGCGATGATCCAGCAGAGCGATCCGGAAGCAGGGCCGGACAAAGCATTGATCAGCCTTCCGCTCGAGATCATGCTTGCCGGATGGGAGACCACGGCAGCAGCCATCACGTCCTTCACCTACTGGCTTCTGACTAACCGATTTGCACACGACACAAGCCACTATACCTACCTGAGCACACATCCCGAGGCCATCCACCATGCTGTCGAAGAACTGTTTAGGATGGTTCCGGTCGGCGCCGAGGATGGCCTCCCGCGTTGCGCAATTCGCGACATCGAAATCGACGGCATACCAATCACAAAAGGAGATCTGGTCGTAGCGAGCCACGATGCAGCCCATCGCGATCCAGAATTCTATTCTCCCGACCCTGATCACGTCGATCTTACCCGGCAGAAAAATCCTCACATGGCTTTCGGCTATGGTACACATCACTGCCTGGGCGCGATGCTGGGCCGACTTGAAGTCAAGAAAGCAATCGAGCACCTGACGCGAAGACTCCCCGATCTTCAGATCGATGTCTCCGAGCAACATCTCCGTTACAAGACTGGGGTCTCCATAAGAGGCTTCGAGGACCTACCTGTCAGATGGGGTACCGGACGATAGGCTGCTCCTTGTCTTCGGCGCGGCAGAGACGCTAGCTTGATCTCTAGCCCGCTATTTCGATATTGCGCCCCGGTTGATCGCGGGGAAGCGTTTGGTCGATCACTCCTTCCTGCAACAGACGGAAGATTAACGACCGAGAGCTTTCCCGTGATCCACGTTCGACTTGTCGGTGTCGGCCATGCACACGGGCAGCCGGTCTCCGACAGGAGTTCTACGGTGCCTGCCGCCGCGGACGGTGCCATTCGTTCGAACTCATCGACATGTTGATCCACACGCTTCCAGAACTCTCGCTGGTCGGGTAAACACCGCTGGATCGCTGTATGTCGCGCTGGCCCGGACGAGACTGGACACCCAGCGTCTGCCTAGTTCAAGCAGGCCATCGGCTGGATGCGCCAGCAAAGGCTGCTCATCGCTCACCTGACTATCATCGACCGTCATGGCGGAGTACAGTTAGAGTCGATCACCTCGATCTGCTACAGGAGGAAGAGTCGCTGCGAGCGCCTCGGCCCGGTCAGCGTCTTCCGGCATATTTAGATTTCTGAATTCCACTGCGCAGCGCCCGAGCTCAGCACGAGCTTGAGTCGAATTTCCAGTAGCACGATAAGCCATGGCGAGACTGAATCGACAATTTGTTACTTGCCAGCCTATGCGATGAGTAATGAAGATATTCAATGCTCGTTCGAGTTTTGGTATAGACTCGAGGTTACGGGCAAGTTCCCGCAACGCCTCAGCTTGATGTTTCAGGAAATAAGCCACGCCCACACCGTAGTCCATCTGCTCCGCTAGCCGCACGCCGTCATCGCACAAATATGCCGCAGTGTCATTATTTCCAGAAAGCAGATGCACGTTGACAAGCGCTAGCAGGGCCATACTGATATAAGATTGCTCATTCAAGCTTGCCGCAATCGCATATCCGCGTTCACACAGCTCAATGGCGTGTTCGTGCTCGCCACGGCCTGCGGCGATGAGTCCGAGTACCCCAAGGCATGTGAATTCCGCGTGCCGATCAGCGACTCTCATGGCTATCTGCAGGCCCAGATCAGCGTCTTCTTCGGCGGCGCTGTTAGTTTCGAGGTTCAGATGACACCGCGCGCGCAGAGCTAGAGCTCGGCTGAGCTCGCGAGGGTTACCCACTCCTGCCCGGTCGCCACGTAGGTCGCTTATGCAGGCGTTGAGATGAGAAATTGCATGGCGAAAGTCCCAGCGATCGGCAGCGATCACTGTTGCGAGCCGTAGGCGCGCCAGGCCTGCGACCCTGTCGTTACCATGTTTCTTGGAGCCATCGATGATTGTTTGCCACATGCGCTGCGCTTCGTCGTGTTGTGCTTGAATATGTAGATGCGCCGCAAGTCGCATACCGAGGCCCATAGCCAGTGTCGACCGACCCTCTAGACCAGCTGTACGGATCATACCTAGTACGTTGGCCTGTTCCACAGTCAACCACGATTTAGGATCGGCATCGACCATATGATGAATATCCACTGGAAGCGTCATATCGGCTGAGTCGAATCGCTCTGGACGAGGGAAATATGGTTCGCGAGGCAGATGGGAGTCGGCGCGGTCGAGGATCTCCAGCCAAGCGATGAGCAAGCGGACGAGTACCGCTTCCCGGTCGGCGTCCTGTCTTAGGCGCTCAGCGGCAAAGTCATTCAGAAGAGAGTGCAGTTGGTATCGGGGCTGTCCCATGGGATCGCAGCCGACGTGGCTCACCAAGCTGTGCTGAACCAGGGTATCGATCACGTCCTCGGTGTCGGACTCGTTGAGCAACGGCGTAAGCGTCCATGGGGCGAAGTCGGCCGGCCCGAACAAGCTCAGACGTCGGAAGGCAACCTGGCTGCGGGCATCGAGCGCCTGGTAACTGGATTCGATGACAGTCCGCACGGCGAGGTCGCCCGCGCTGAGCTCGTCCAGCCGACGTCCCTGAGCCCTGAGCAGATTCACCATGTGCCGCAGCGACCAGTTCCTGGCCGTTGCCAGTCTCGCACCAGCAATGCGTACCGCCAGTGGAAGGCCTGCACACTCGGCAACCAGATCGGTGGTCGCCTGCAGCTCAGCGTTAATGCGGGCTTGGCCCTCGTCGCCGAGAATCTTCGTTAGCAGCTCACGTGCATCGTCGTCCGCGAAGCCGCTTACGTTGATTGCGTGACACTGGGGCTGACCGGTTGGTTTGATGCGGCTGGTCACCAACAGGCTGCTCCCAGGGCTCTCTGGGATTAGTGGCTGAATCTGCGAGGCCGTGGCAGCGTCATCGGCGACTAGGAGGATGCGGCGTCCAGTCATCTCGGAGCGGTACTGGGCGACGCGCGCTCCAAGGTCATCAGGGATGTCGCCGGCGGTCGTTCCGAGCGCGCTAAGGATCTGGTGCAAAATCGCGCCGGGTGTCAGGGGCGCCGATGATGATCCGGCCAGGTGTACGTAAAGCTGCCCATCGGGGTAGTAGCCACGATGCAGCAGTTCGTGAGCGGCGTGTATGGCCATCGAGGTTTTTCCTGCGCCGGGCGGCCCGGTGACCCACGCGACGGTTCCCCTGTTTGACGCATCGGATCCCGGAAGGATGGCCAAGAGACGATCCAGCGGTTCCCGGAGACCGGTGAAGTCAGGCAGGTCAGGCGGGAGCTGGGCAAGCGAGCCACGGGTGGAGTCCATGGTCTGCTGGGCAGTGTGGGGTGGTGGTGACCACGGAGGTCGCAAGCCAAAGACCGGATTATGTCCAGTTGCGATGAGGTCGCGTATTCGGACGAGGTTACGGTCGGGGTCCATGCCTAGCGCGCGATGAATTGTCTGATGGGCGTCAGTGTAGGTCTGTACGGCTTGGCCGGCTCTACCGACCTGATACAGCGCCAGCATCAGCCGTGCCCAGAAGGGCTCGTGCACTGGGTCGTCAGCCAGCCAGAGGCGTGTCTCCGCCACGATGGATCTTTGATCGCCTATCGCCGCAAGCGAATCGGCGAGCGTCATCCGGACGTCTCGTAGTTCCTGAAGCAGGCTGTGGACGAGGCTTCCCATTGCTGCGGTATCGGGGAAGTCGACGAGTTGTGGTTCACGCCAAACGGCGAGAGCATCGCGCAAATGTCTGACGGCGCGCTCGGCATCGGAGTCCGCGAGTGCTCGGCGCCCGCGAGCCACGAGGTCGCGGAACCGTCGAACGTCGAACGCGTCGCCTGGCTGCAGGCGCAGGCCATACCCCACTTCGTCTTTCTTCGGTAGCCGATCACGACCGATGATTTTGCGTACTTCGGCCAAGCGCGTTCTCAACGCGCCTTCGCCGGGTACCTGCCCTTCACCCCATAGCAGCTTCATCAGCCTGCGCTCGGGTACTGAGCGGCCCTCGTGCAGCAGCAGAACAGCGAGCATTTGTCGGATCGTCCGTTGGCTGAGCAGTGTCGCCGCGTCATGACTGGGTGCGCCGTTGACCTCTAGAGGTCCGAGAAGCTTGAAATCCATGAGCCCCCGCTTCCATGGACATGATCAAACCCTGGTGATGCCATACACGTCAAATGCGATTGAGGTCTCCTATCTGCACCGGGCCGTCAGATCGACCGGCTGCTCCTGCGAGTCTCTTCCATGCCTGCTAGTCCTCAGCGGTATCCGTCGCACGCCGGGTGTCACGACTGGGTAAGGCCATCGCGCCAGGTCACACAGGCTGGACCCCGCCAGCCTGGGCGGGGTCATCATGCGAACCGTGGCCGCACAAGTCGGCTCTCGCCGCTTTAGCCCACGGAAGCGACGGATGCGCACATGCCTCATACAGAGCATATACAGCATCCTCTCATTTACCTACAACCGGACCGATGTCGCTACCGAGCGAGCGCCAGTATTCACTCCTGGCTTGCCGCAGAACCACATCCAGCGTCCGCTAACGCAGATCTAACGCCCAGCTGATCCGGTTTTGTTAAGGTCTCCCGCTTACGGCACTGTGCACGGGGCACGGGCAAGAATCGCGAGCAGCACCTTGAATCGCCGGCGTGCCGGGAGGAGCGGTTTGACCTACAGCTACACGATCACCGTTGAAGAACTGGGTCCACAGTGGCTGGGATTTCCGGTGGAGACGATCTCCGGCGACGGAAGACGGATCGGCGGGCGCCTCGTCGGATACAGCATCCCACCCGACGCAGACGCAACGCTGGGAATAGAACCTCACGAGAATCCGGTGGAAGTCAGACCCAAGACAACAATATTGGTCGTCGTTCACTGGCCATTCCAATGGCGACAGCCCATCACATCGGATGCAACATCCGCACGCCCCACCACGGCCGAGCGTCAACGAGCCGAACGCAGCCATGAATAGCCCACCGCAATGGGCGAATATCGTCTCTCCTGACACCTCCCGGCCGATGCTGGTTGCGTCGAGAGCGATCCCGGCAGGAAATCTAGTCGTCTCCATCACCGGCCCCGGCAGCTCAATGCAGCTCACTCCTGCGGCCAAGCCGCGAACACGTTCCACCCGGCCTCGGCAGCCACGCGGCGGGAGCATGTGCCCTCCAAAGGCAAGGCGCCGCCGCTGCTGTGGTCGGGCAAGTCGCGGGATGACGGCCCGGCGATGCCGTTCTGGCTGCGTCCGGTGAAGCGCGAGGACGGTGACGACGAACGATGAGGAGCCGATGGACCTGACTGATCGCCAGCGCAAGTTCCTGTTCGCCGCGCTGGTGGTGCTCCTTGTCGCGGCCGGAGTGGTCCTGACCGTCGGCACCGGAAGCGGTAAGCACAAGAACTCGGCGCGGCGGAACGGGACGACCCCGTCGCCGTCCGTGCCGTCGGCGACCGTGCCCGGACTGACGGGTCCTCCGCCGAGTGGTGGTTCTTACGACATCTATTCACTTCTGCCGTTCACGCAGAAGGACTTCAGCGCGGCGGCGGACGTGGCCCGGCGTTTCACCATCGCGTACGGCACGTATCGGTACGACGAACAGCCGGGTGCCTATACCGGGCGGATGCAGGGCATGGTAGGCGCCGATCTCGCGGCGCAACTGCAGCGCGATTCGTCGGCGCCGGGCGTTCTCGAGCAGCGGAAGCAGGACAAGGAGGTCTCGACCTCCGACGCGCATCTGGACTCTCTCCGGGACATGGAGAAAGACCAGTTCATCTTCCTGGTCACCGGAACGCAGCACATCAACAAGGGAGGAAGTTCCAGCGACAGCAGTCAGCAGTACGCCGTCACGGTGACGAGGTCCGGTGGGGGCTGGGTCGTCTATGCCTTCCAGCCGGCCAATGTAGGGGACAAGTGAAGGGAAAGAGATGAGGCTTCGCCGGCACTCGCAGCTCGGCGTCGGCCTGGGGGGACGATGTGGAGAGCGTTGCATTGCACCGGATCAAGGTGCGGTCCACTTGCCGATCATCATCGCCGGAGGTGCCGCGGCTCTTTTCGTCCTGAGCTTGCTCGTCATTCCGTTCTTTCTCGCGGCGAACCACCCTGAGCAGATCGCGAGCGGCGGCGGAAACTGCACGGACACCTCCGGCGCGGCGTCACAGCCGCAGCAGTCCGGCGATGCCAGCAGCATCCCGTCCAACTATCTGGCGCTCTACAAGAAGGCAGGCCAGCAGTACGGCATCCCCTGGAACGTGCTCGCCGGAATCGGATGGGTGGAGACCCAACACGGCCAGTACAAGGCACCCGGCGTCCTCAGCGGCGAGAACTCCATGCACGCGGGTGGCCCCATGCAGTTCATCCCGAAGACGTGGGCGGAGTTCGGGGTCGACGGCAACGGCGACGGCAAGAAGGACCGCTATGATCCGGCCGACGCGATCCCCGCTGCCGCCAACTATCTGAAGCACAGTGGTGCACCAGATCGTATGCGCGATGCCATTTTCGCGTACAACCACTTGGTGTCGTACGTCAACAACGTACTGTCCTGGGCGAAGAAATACGCTTCAGGCAACTTCGACGTCGTCCAAGCCAACGGCCCGAGCTGTGCCGACACGGATGCTGCGCCAGCGGCCCCGAACGAGGTCGCCGCCAAAGTGATCGCCTTCGCGAAGGCGCAGTTGGGCAAGCCGTACGTCTACGGGGCAACCGGGCCCAACAGCTTCGACTGTTCCGGGCTGACGATGAGTGCCTACAAGAGTGCGGGCGTGACCATCCCGCGACTGTCCGATGATCAGTATTGGTGGGGGGCTTCGGTTCCGAAGGGGCAGGAGCAGCCCGGTGACCTCGTCTTCTTCGAGTACCTGCCGGGGCATACCGGCCCTGGGCATGTCGGCATGGTCTACAACCCCCAGAAGGGCATCATGATCGTCGCACCGCATACCGGCGACGTCGTCAAGCTCCAGAACTACAAGACCTATCCCGGTGGTGCCGTCGGCTTCACCCGGCCGACGGCTCACAACGGTCATAATGGTCCGACCAAGAGGCTCTGATCGCGCATCGTCGAGTCGACATCAGCGCCGCTGATACGTGGCGAATTGAGCACCGACGGCGCTACAGGTCCTCGCAGCGTCGCGAAACAAGCGGGCTCCACCGCGTCAGATATTCTGCCCCGTCCAGGCGAGGGCGGACATGCCGTGCCGGATGGTAGCCAGGATCAGTATGCGGCCGGTGCCCGGTCTCCGGAGCAGGCTCGCGGATTGGCGAGCAGACTGCCGCTCGCGGATTGGCGAGCAGACTGCCGTCGGATAGTCGTCCCGGATCGGCTGCGGCGTCGGCCAGCTGATGAAGATCGTGGAGCTGTCTGCGTCTGCTGCGGGTCAGGAACGACGGGAGCCCGAACCGCGCGAGTACTTTCTCAGCCCGGTACCGTGGCCCCCCTGTCCGTCGGCGGTATAGTGCGCCCCTTCCTTGGAAGAGCACGTCGATGCCACTGGCCTGCTCGATGTCGGCTGAAAGCAGGTCGAGCGCCGTACCGTCTTTGAGATTGAACGTCGCGATCACCAGTTCGCCGTCACTCATCGCCGCCTCCGGGCGAGCGCTGCCCGCTCAGCGCGTCTTGCGCTTGGGCGCGTGGATACGCCCACAGCGGCTTCATCGCCCAGGGCGGGAACGGTGTGGTGGGACGGCGCGAAGACCAGGTGCTCGGCAGATGCCACACAGTGCGACTGCGTTCGCGACCACCACCACGGTGTTCCGTCCGTACGACCGGCCGATGGTGGCTGCCGAGCAGCTCACAGGACCGGGCCGTCGCGACGACGCTGACGTGGCTGAACCCACCGAGCGTCATCTCGGCCTTCCAGGGAATCTCGCAGGCGCATGGGCCCCGGCCGTGCGGACCCGGGAGTACCCGCACGGCCGGGGTGCTCGTTGCGTGACCGAGCGTGTCCTATTGCGTGCCGCTCGGTCGCTTCACCGTGTGATCACCGCTGTGACCAGTACGGTCAGCGGAACAAGCCGTCGCGCATCGTTACCTCCTCGGTCGTTGGGTGGGGTCGGCGCTCATGTCGAGCGCTCGACGGCTCAGTCTGAAGACGGACGATGCTGTGGCCGTCCACCCCTGGACGTCCACCGTTCAAGCCGTGCGAGCCAGCGCATGGACGAATCGGAGGGCGCTACCGACGGTACCGACACCGGAGGCCGGGTCTTCACTGAACATCGCGTCGTTGTCCAAGGGTGGCCCGGCGGGGAGAGGTCAACGGCGTGAGCGCGTGGTCGGGCCGGTCGAGCCAAATCTGTGTCCTGTCCGAGGTGACGGTGATGCCGAATCGGTCGCGGGTGGGTTGGCCGTAGCTGATCCAGGTGAAGAACGCCTCACAGATCTCGTGCCATAGATCCCGCGGGCCGTGTTGTCGCACGAGGGGGCGCTTGAGGCCGGTGCCGCACTCCACGGTGAGCCTTGAGTCGCTGGTCCAGGCCAGCAGGCGGAAGTGCTGGCCGTCGTCGGTGGTTTCGTAGGTGCCAGATACGTCTGGGAGCAGACCCGCGATGGCGACGTCGGCGCCCCAGCCAGCGAAGACGATGCGGCGAGGATCCATCGACGCCTCCTGTTGCCCACAGGTCCCGTTCGGGCCGATCAGGTCGGCGGGTTGGGGGCGTTGGGAGCGCATCATCATGTACTCGGTGCTGTCGACGAACCGTCCGATCGCTGTCCGGTCATGTTGCACGGTCAGCGTGACGGTGTGCCCGCCGATCCAGTCGGCCATCCACGGCAGCACGATCACCCCGCCGGGTCGGGTCTGTTCCACCCAGGCGTGCGGAATGGTCGTGACACCGCAGGTCACATGCACCCGGTCGTAGGGGGCACGTTCCAGGCAGCCGTGTATGCCATCGCCGACGATCAGGTGCGGGGCGTAGCCGAAGTGCGCCAAGTTCGCGGCGGCTTGCATCGAGAGACTTTCATCTACTTCGATCGAGGTGACGTTGCCGCATCCCAGGCGGTGGCTCAGCAGCGCGGTGGTGTAGCCGACGCCGGTGCCGATCTCCAGCACCTGGTCGCCGTCGTAGGGATGAAGGCGCTGCAGCATGTTCAGTACCGAGATCACGCGCGACAGTGAGGAGGTCGCCCTGCCCTCGCCACTGGCCGGATCGCCTGCACCGTCGTTGATCTGGGTGACGATCACGTCACCGCTGTAGACCGCCGTCATCCACCCGAGCGGATCTTTGCACTTGTCGATCGCGTGGCCGTTGCCGCAGCCGGGCGGCCGGCGCCATGCCCGATCCTGCACGAACCAATGCCGCGGTACCTCAAGCAGGGCATCTGCCCATTCCTCCTGAGTCAGGTGCCCGTCTTCCCGCAGCTCTTTGATCATCGCTTCCAGATGGCTGGGTGGGCGGGTGTCGGGTTTTGTGAAGACCGGCGGTCGGCCCGGGATGAGCCCGTGCTCGTCGAAGTCGTGTTGGTTCATGTCCTTCCAAGGGGTCGTAGTCAAAAGCGGATCGTGATCCACCGGGCCCGTCAGCAGTGCGCCCAGCAGTGCCTCGTAGGCCCGTCTGGTTCCGGCAGCCGCCCGCCAGTCGGGCGGTCCATATCTTGTTCCGTGATTGACGCGGTTGAGCCCGTGTCGTCGGCCGTGACTTGCCGGCCGCGCGGGAACGTCAGCGACCTGGAGGCACCGCTGCGGTCAGGCCAAACACGAAGCGGCGGGCGTCCCCGACCGTTCCGATGCCGCCCAGCGGCAACCGGTGCCGCTGGGGAGTTCATGGGTACGCCGACGACCGCAGTAGGCTGCGGCGTCTGAGAGCCGGATCATCAGCGAGCCCATGTTCGGGTCGTGACGGCCCGGTGCCCTTATGGGCTGGTTGTGGCGTTGTCCTGGCGAGCTTCAGTTCCTCGGCGTCAGACGGGCGGGGAGCGCCTGGGCGGCGTTGGAAAACAGGGAAGGGACAGGTTCGAGGTCATCGGGCGCGACTGCGAGGGTCAGGTCAGGGAAGCGATCGAACAGGGTGCTCAGGCCGATGGCAGCTTCAAGGCGCGCGAGAGGCGCGCCGAGGCAGTAGTGGGGGCCGCCGCCGAACGCCAGGTGTCCTTTTTGCTGGCGGGTGATGGTGAAGCTCTCGGCGTTGGGCCCGTGTTGGTGCGGATCTTGGCCGACGCCGCCGAACAGTCCGAGCACGGCGTCACCGGCTGGGATCGTGACGTTGGCGATGGTGATGTCCTCGAGCGGGTAGCCGGCGGTGAGGAAGTCGATGGGGCCGTTCCAGCGCAGCGTTTCCTCCACGACGTCTTCCCAGATTCCCGGTCCGCCGGATAGTGCGATTGTCTTCTGATCGGGGTGGGTGAGGAGGGCGTGGGTCGCGTTGGTGATCAGGTTCAGGGTGGTTTCGTGGCCAGCGGTGATCATCAACCACAGGGTGTCGGTCAGGACCTCCTCGGTCAGGACGTCGGGGTGCTCGCCTTGGGCGGTGAGGAGTGCGCTGGTCAGGTCCTGGGCTGGTCTGCGGCGTCGCAGGTCGATGAGTTCGGCCAAGGTGGCATGACGGTCGCGTTCGGTCGCGGCGGCCTGGTCGGGGCTGATGTCGGTGCGGAACAAGGCTTCCACCAGCGCTCGGAATCGCTCTCGCCTGGGTTCAGGGACGCCGAGCAGGGTGCAGATCACGTTCATGGGCAGCGGGTAGGCGAAGTGCTTGCGCACGTCGACGACTCCGTACTCGTCGGTGTGTTCCGGGAGCGCTTGGAGGAGTGTTTGGGCCAGGTGGGTGATTTGCGGGCGTAGTTGCTCGACGCGACGTGGGGTGAACACGCTGCTGATGAGGCGTCGCAGGCGCTGGTGGGCATGCCCATCGGCGGTGAACATGTTGGTGACGATGAACATCCCGGCCAGCGGCCAGTGGTGGATGCGTCCGTCGTCGGCAGCCTTCCAGTTCCGCCAGTCTTTGCTGACGCGGGGGTCACGCAGCCATTCGGCGAGAAGACGGTGGCGGGTGATGACCCAGGCGGGGACGCCGTCCGGTCGGAACTTGTCACCGGGGAGCAGAACCGGCACGACGGGGCCGAGGCCTCGCAGCCGCGCGATCTGGCGGCGGTGCTCTTGGCCGGATACGTCCAAGGGAAGGGGCTTCGGGGATGGGTGGTGGTCCGGCATGGTTACCTCGCGCGAGACGACAGGTGTGTGGGGACGGGGGCGAAGGTGACCGGGAGGCTGGCCAGGCCGCGTGTCCAGGGCGACGGTATGAGCGGCACGTCCTCGGCGGCGATGGTCAGGCGGATCTCGGACAGCCGGTTGAGGGCGGTCTGGACGGCGACGCGGGTGATGATGCGGGCCGGGTCGTGGGCGGGGCAAAGGTGCGGGCCGGTCGACCAGGCCAGGTGAGCGCGGTTGCCCTGGTCCAGCCACGGGTTGCCGGTGTGGAGGATCGGGTCGTGATTGGCGGCGGCCAGGCCCAGGACCAGTGCGTCGCCGCGGCGGATGTGATGACCGGCCAGGTCGTGATCGTGCAGGGCGAACCGGGCCGGCATGTTGCTCATAGGCGGGTCGCGGAGGAGAACCTCGTCAAGGGCCTCGTCGATGCCGAGGCGTCCACCGTGCAGGCGCAGCGCGAAGCGCGGATCGGTAAGCATCAGCAGCAGGGTGCGTGCGATCCAGACCGTGGTCGTCTCATAGCCGGCCGAGACCATCACCACCATCTGCTGCAGAACCTCGGTGGTGTCGTGCATGTCGGGGTGCTGCAGGAAACGGGTGGTCAGATCGTCGGCAGGAACCGCCTGGCGGGCGTGTAGCACGTCCAAGAGGATCTGCTCGAAGCGTCGGTTGCCGTCCTGTGAGTCATCCCCGGATCCGAACAACGCGAGCAGTCCCTGGCGGAGTTCCTCGCCCGTTCGAGGGTCGAGCCCGAACCAGGCGGCGACCGCGAGCATCGGGATGACGGCGGCGTAATCGGCAACCAGGTCCGCGTTCCCACGGTCAGCGAATCCGGCGATCAGGTCATCACAGATCTGTGTGACCGACCCGCTGATGCGACCCAGATTGGCGATGCCGTGTTCCAGCGGGGCGCGTAGCCGCCGGTGCTTGGCACCGTCGGAGAAGTATGCGTTGTCGCGTGGGAACATCATCGGCCCCAGACCCGAATCCGGCGGGACTTTGCCTTCAGCCAGGTCACGCCAGTTGTGGGGGTTACGCGAGTACAGCTCTTCGCGGCGGGCGACCTGGATGAGCTCGGGGTAACCGAGGACAAGCCAGGCCTTGATGTCGGGTGCCTCGAGTTGGACCGGGGCGACGCTGCCCCACTGCTCGCGCAGCCGCCGGTACACCACATGGGGGTCTGGGCACATGGTCGTGGCTGCCAGCGGGGTCAAGTTCGTCATGTCCGCCAGCGCGGCGGGCGGGGTCAGAGTCATGAGGATGTCGCTTTCAGATTCAACGCATGTTCGGCGAGAACGACCAGGGCATCGCGGCAGGATCCGCGCTGCCGGGCGTCGCAGTAGACGACGGGGGTTTCAGGCGGCAGATCGAGCGCGGCTCGCAGCTGGCCGGTACCGGGTTCGGGGGCTCTGGGGAAACGGTTGACCGCGACGGCGAGTGGAAGTCCGGGGCTCCGAGTCTCCAGCTCATCGAAGACCTCGAAGCTCTGTTTGAGACGGCGGGTGTCGACCAGGACCAGGACGCCGACCGCGCCGAGGGCGAGTCCATCCCACAGGTTCCACAATCGGCGTTGCCCGGGAGTGCCGTACAGATACAGGACCGTTCGGTCGCTGATGGTGATACGGCCGAAGTCCATCGCGACCGTCGTGGTCGTTTTCTCGGGAAGGCCGGACAGGTCATCGACGCCGACGCTGGCTTCGGTCATCGCCTCTTCGGTGTGCAAGGGCCGAATTTCGCTGACCGATCCGACCAGCGTGGTCTTGCCCACCCCGAACCCGCCGGTGACGAGGATCTTCAGCGAGTTTTCGACGGTGGCCGGGACATAGCGGCGGTCAGAGACGGCGGAGGCCATCAAGCAGCTCCTGCAGGATCTCGCGGGATGGGTCCGGGGCGGGCGTACGGGCCGATAGGTACTGGTCGTCGACCAGGCCGGAGGCGACAACGGCGGTCACGCTCACCGGCAGCTCCAGGTGCGCGGCCGCCTCGGCGAGCGACATCAGCCCCTGGCAAAGGCCCACCAAGCGTCGCTGCTCGAGGGTGGCGTGGACCGGCAGCGGCCGCGACGTGTTCGCGATGAGCAGCGTTTCGGGCCGAATCGTGTTGCGGGTGGGCGCCGCGCGGCCGCCGGTGATGACGTACGGCCGCACGGGGCGGTCCCGGTACTCGCCCGCGCCGGTCATGGCCGACCGGTGCCGCGGGCTGGCGTGCTGAGCGTCTCCTTCCCCAACTGCTTGACCCAGCGCTGCATCTCCGAGCCGATCAGCGCCGGGTCAACGTCGCCGGCGGTGATGACCGCCAGGCGGGTGCCGTTCCCGGCCCCGCAGAGGAAGACAAACCCCCCCTCGAACTCCACCATCACCTGGTGCACGGTGTGGGGCTTGGATCCGAAGGTCGTAGCGAAGTCCTGTCCCAACGCCATCAGCCCGCTGCTGCCTGCTGCGGTCCGTTCGGCCTGCTCGTGTTGCAGGGTCTGGGATTTACCGATCGGCAGGCCATCGGCGGCAAGAATTACCGCGTGCCACACGCGGTCGATCTCGGTGATCTTGTCCGCCATCCAGTCGAAGTCGCCCATTGCCAGCTCCTATTTCTCGGTTCGCTCATCGATGTCGGTGTCGTCGGCGACACCGACGTCAGGGGAATCGCCCGCCTTAGCATTTGGCCGGAGGAATCTCCGTAGCCACTCCCCCGCTTCTTCGGGCGTGGCAGCGGCCGGCCCGGCGGACTGCGGCGAATCCGGCTGGGCCGTCTGTAGCCGGGCCGTCTCTGCGGGCCGGGTGTCACGACGGCGTGACCGGCGACGGGGCAATTCGTCTACGGTCCCCTCGTCTGCGTCGACGCCCGGCTCCGCGTGTCGCGACGAGACCGCCATGCCACGCGGCGGGGCCGCTGTGAGCACATCGTTCGCGACGATCGGTTCGATCAGCTCTTCGGGGATCCCGACTACCACATGCAGACCGCCATACGGAGAAACACCGCGCAGGTCGACTCGGAAGCCGAAGCGATCGGCGTACAGGCCGACCACGACCAGCCCGGTCGGGACCGACTCCCCCAGGTCCTCGACAACTACTCGCCGCCGCCCTGAAGCGATCTGGCGGGCCTGTTCCAGCCGGGACTCATCCATCCCGACACCACAATCATCGATCTCGATGACCGCACCTTGCTGGACGCGTGTCACCGTCGCGATCACCGGGGTCCTCGGCGGTGAGGACTGCGCGGCGTTCGCCAGCAGTTCAGCGACTACGTGGATCAACGCCTCGGCCGCTCGTGCAGCGACAGCGGCATCCTGGCCGGTGTTGCTGCGGATCTCTACCCGCTCATAGGAGATGATCCGCCCGGAAGCGGCGCGCACAACCTCGGTCAGCGGCAACGCTTCGGTCCATTGCTGTCCCGGCCAGTCCCCGCACAGCACCCGCCGGTTCTGGGCATACCGAGCAATGACCGCGGCGACGTGGTCGATGCGCATCCCGGCCTCGACGACCGATTCATCTGGATGTTCGAGCAGTTGTCGCGTCGCCACCTCCTGGAGCCGGTGCGCCAGGGGCTGCGTGTGCTGACCGAACGCGACCACCGCGGCCCGCATCGCCTCCTGGTGATCCCGATGCCGCTTCGTCGCCTCAGCGGCGGCGATGATGATCTCGTCCAGCAGCCTGCGCACCATCGGGTCCAGGTGCTCATCTATTGGTATCGGCGGCGTCGTCTGCCCTTGCAGCGTGGCAGGGAGTCGCCGCTGTGACACATAGGCGATCGCGTGCCGTGTCGCCTGTGATGTCGCCACCAGCCGAGTGCGCAGCTGTTCGATCTGCCGGGCGGATTCATCGGCGCGGTGAGCGGCGTCCGCAGCGCGCAGGTCGGCTTGTTCGATACGCCGAGTGGCGCCGACTTGGACCGCGTCTGCGTACTGTTCCGCCCGCCTGACACGCTGGGTGGCCGCGATTTGTATCGCTCGGTGCTGCCGGCTTAGCAGCCACTGGCGTCCTGTCAGGGTGAACGCCGTCGCGACCGCAGCCACCCCAAGCGGCCACGCCGGCGGCGGTGCCGCAACGACGTCTGCGCCTGAGAAGGCGACAAAGATGGTTCCGGCCCAGCCGAGGACGTTGTTCAAGCGTCGGTGGCTCACAACGGCGGGGGCCGGATCCGTCGTGACGTCGGTCGCGGGGGAACGTGGGGCTGTCACGGCGGGCGTGTCAGAGTTTGCCGAGATGTGCGGATACTGGCGAGCTTCGTCGCTGGCGCGGTTACCTCTGGGGGCGTTCACCTGGTTTCTCCTTTCTGTGTCCGGTACGGCGACGGGTCAGCGCTGTCGTCGCGGAGCGCACCGTCATTGCGATGCCATTGCGTAGTCCTGTCCCTGTTCGGCGGCGTCGGTGCCGGAAGCTGGGAGGCCGGGCATGCCGAACAGTGCGTCGAGCAGGAGGTGACGCACGGGCAAGAGCGGCGGGGGCCGATCGCCTGGCAGGCTCTGGCTCATCACGATTCCTGTTCGAGGGTCGCAAGGCGCTGGGCGATGAGTGAGCCGGGGCTCGGGTGTGGTCTTCACGAGCAGCCTTGGTGGTAGGTGGTCATGTGCCAGGACGTACGGGGCGCCTCGGGTCGATTGCTGGCAGGGCCTGGCCGGGGGCGGCGGTCACCATCTGACCATCGCAAGTCGCTGATCGGGTCGGTGCGGGGTGCAAACCGGCTCTCATAGCGGCGTGACATCAGGCTCAGAAACCGACCCCGAGCCGGGCCACCCCACCCAGATGCGGCATCTCGATTTGCTGTTCAGGAGGAGCATCAGGTCGCCACTGGTTCACCGGAACCACCCCAGGGCCGATCAGCTCGAGGCCGTCGAAGAAACGAGTGATTTCCGCTTCGCTGCGTGGCACTCCGGGGATCCTGGCTTCCTGCTTCCATACTTCGGCAGCGTGTTCGGTCGCATCGGTTCGCTTGACATGTGAGATCGCCAGACAGCTCCCCGGCGCCATCGGCTCGAGCAGGGCTTCGACGATCCGGTAGGCCTCATCGTCCGGAGCAAAATGCAGAGCAGCGATCAGCAGCAGCCCGACCGGCCGCCTGAAGTCGATCAGCTCATGAACGCCCCCGTGAGACAAGATCTCCTGGGGCTTGCGCATATCGGCCCGGACGATGTTGGTCTGGTCGCCGGCCAGGAGCGCTCGGCCGTGCGTCAGGACGATCGGGTCCTTGTCGACGTAGACGACGCGCGCATCCGGAGCAACTGCCTGTGCGACCTCGTGAACGTTGCGTTGCGTGGGCAGACCGGAACCGACATCGAGGAACTGCTGTATCCCGCACTCCGCAGCCATGTAACGGACCGCCTGCTCGAGGAACCACCGGTTCGCCTTGGCCATCTCGGGGATCTCCGGCACGAGTGCCATGGCGCGTTTGGCGGCTTCCCGGTCGACGGGGAAGTTGTCCTTGCCGCCGAGAAAGTAGTCATACATCCGCGCGGCGCTGGGGACAGTCGTGTCGAAATCGTCGCCGAAGGCGCCGACTGGCTGGCCGGTGTCCCGCTCGGGATCCAGGCCCTTGATCACTGTGTTCTCCGTACGTCGTGGTGGGGTTTGAGGATGGGCCGGGCCAGAGCCACCTTGGCCCAGCCCGGCCCATCGATCGGCGGCGTCGAGAGACGGAACCGCCGAAGACAGCTGCTACGCGTCACTTCGGCGCGCCGGACCGTGCCGTCATGACCTGGCAACTGTGGGGACTCCCGGCCCTGCGGCGGGGCGTCTGCCTGTATCTCTTGAGGACCGGTCAGCCGCCGCCGGGCCGAGAGCGGTCACGGGGGCATCAGCTCGTCGACTCTTTCAAGCTGAACACTGATCCGCTGGGCCGGAACGTCGAGCCACACGCGCTGGTCAACGGGCGTCACGATAAGCCCGAACCGGTCGAGGTCCGGCGAGCCCCAACCCACCCATCGCAGGTAGGCGGCGCGGACGGCGTCCCACAGGCGGCGCGACCCGCACTGCTCGACGACGAAGCGGACCTCACCCGGCCGGTAGCGCACCAGCGCCCAAGAGCCGCTCGCAAGCGCGTCCGGGCGGGTCTCGACGAGCCACATCGTCCGTTCACCGGGAATGTCCGGGCTCGCGGGAGCGAAATGGAAACGTACCCCGGGCACCAGCGCGGAGATCGCGAGCCACGCACCGTGTGGATCCTGGACGATCGACCGCGGATCCATGACGGTGGTGCCGACTTCGGCGTAGCCGGAGTGATGCCGGAACTCGGTGATGTCCTTAGCGACCAGGTGGCGCTCGGAGCGCATCCTTGCCGCTGCTCGGTCGACCATGCCGTTGTTCTTGCCGCCAAGGTAGTGGTCGTACATGCACGCCGCGTTGGGCCGGCTCGGGTCGTAAGGCATGGGCGGCCGACTATTCATCCGTCGCCTCCCCACGAGCTGAAGTGGCAGCAGCGAGTTGTTCGGCCAGGTCATCGATCTGGGTGGCGCGCAACTCCGCCGACTCCCCGGTGCCGGGTAGGGGGCGCGCGACCCAGTCCCCGTGCCGACCGCCGTCCAGGAGTTCGCGGTAGATCTCGAAGCGGTCGCCGTAGATCGCCTGGAGTTCTTCGGGGCGGCTTGGCCAAGGGCCGTGCAGCCCGTCTCTCTCGCTATTTCTGCTGCTCATCGGGTGTCCCTCTCAGGTCACCCGAGACGGTATGCAGAGGGAGGTCAGTGTGACAGTGACGGACCGTCGCAGTTCTAGTCAGAGCACAGGGAACTACTACGCTCCATAGCAGTTCCGACTCTCCGTATTACCTAGAACAGCCCTGGCGATATCGAATGTGGCCGACGAGCGAATGATCAAGTAGATCTCGTCGGCCATGTAGCGTTTGAGGCAGCGCATGATCTCGGGCTTGGACAGGCTTTGCTTGGTGCGGCGATCGACGTAGTCGCGGGTGCGAGGCGGCGTTGGCCTGACAGTCCCCGCAGCGGTTATGCGGATCCGGTTGGGGTCGTTGTCGGCCGTGACCGACAGGTGGTCGACGACGTCGGGACCGCCGTCGTAGGCTTCTAGCAGCCTTGGGTTGATCGCCGCGGCCAGCGGTTGATGAGGTCTCCAGGTCGACCTCGATCGACAGTTGCTGCTGGCGGCGGACCAAGGCGCACAGCGCCAGCAGGGCGATAGTCAAGTCAGCAATGGGTGCAGACGAGCGCCTTCCGACCCAGGCCGACGAATCGGCCCTCTGAGGACCCGAAGTCACTCCGTCCTAGGATCAGACCCAGGCGGGAGGCGCTCATCTACATCATCACGGTCAACCCTCCACGTTCATGAACTCGGCGAGTTGCCGCTGGTCCTCGTTGGGCATGCGTGGACGCTTACCGAGGATGTCCCTCACGACATCCCTGGCGTACTGCTGGTATCGCATCCATTCGGGGTGCTGCCGCCGGAGGCTGGTCATGATCTCGGTGGCCTTGTCAGTGTTGCCGGTACTCACATGCGCGTTCGCGAGGTCAAGCAGATGACGGTTCCAGGTCGAGGTGTTCGCTCGGCCGGCGTCGCGGGGTATCTGACTGGCCAGCCGCAGTGCCGCGTCAGGCTGGTCCGCGAGGATCTCGATCTCTGGGCCCATCACTGCGGCGCTCACCGGACCGAAGTTGTGATGGCCAGCGAGGTCTTCGTGCTCGCGCTCCAGCCGAGCCCCTGCCGTTCTGGCGACCGCCGCGTACTCCCGCGCCTCGCGCGGCCGGTTGTTGCGGGAAGCAGCCGCAGCCGCGCGAACCAGCAGCCATCCCCAGGTCGACAGCTGATCCGGCGTGGCCGTCGACATCTTCGGCTCGATCTCATCGGCTGTCCTGACGCAGAGCCGCTCCACCTCCCCGAGTCGGCCCTGCCGCAGCATCGCCCATGCCTGACTGCTCACCGCAGCGGCAGCGAGCGGGATGTCGCCGACCTCGATGGCGTCCCGCAACGACGTGTGCAGGGCGATCAGCGCGAGATCGTGAGCACGGACCTGGATCAGGTACCGGCCCGCCAGTCCCGTGATGTCCGCTCGCAGCTGGAGAGCCTCCTGGTGATCGTTACCCGCATCAAACACTTCCACGTGATGGTGGGCTGATCGGACAAGCGCCGGCATGGTTCCGGCGAGGTCGTCGTATCTGTCGGCGTGGTAAGCAGCGGCGACGTAACGGACGGCGCGACGGAGCTGGCCGAGATCTGGAGCACCGACCTCGGTCGTGCCGAAGATCGGATGGCCAGTGAGACTGATGGGCGGATGGATCGCTGACCGCATCTCCGCGAGGACAAGTTCATCGACCGAAGCCTCAGTCGGCTCTGGTGACGTCGGCGCGACAAAGGTGACGGTGACCACGCCAAGCGCACGAGCGATCTTGTGCAACGTCTCCATGCGTACGTTGCCGCCCTGCTCGATCTTCCTGATTACCGCGACGCTGAGGCCAGAGGCTTCGGCCAGCTCCTCTTGACTCATACCGCGTCGACGACGTAGCTCCCGAATTCGATCAGCGATGGTAGATTCGCTCACAGCCCTGTGTCCTTCCTGAGACCTGACGACCCCAGGTTAGGACGCAGGGCTGTTCTATGTAATACGGAGAGTCGGAACTGCTATGGAGCGTAGTAGTTCCCTGTGCTCTGACTAGAACTGCGACGGTCCGTCACTGTCACACTGACCTCCCTCTGCATACCGTCTCGGGTGACCTGAGAGGGACACCCGATGAGCAGCAGAAATAGCGAGAGAGACGGGCTGCACGGCCCTTGGCCAAGCCGCCCCGAAGAACTCCAGGCGATCTACGGCGACCGCTTCGAGATCTACCGCGAACTCCTGGACGGCGGTCGGCACGGGGACTGGGTCGCGCGCCCCCTACCCGGCACCGGGGAGTCGGCGGAGTTGCGCGCCACCCAGATCGATGACCTGGCCGAACAACTCGCTGCTGCCACTTCAGCTCGTGGGGAGGCGACGGATGAATAGTCGGCCGCCCATGCCTTACGACCCGAGCCGGCCCAACGCGGCGTGCATGTACGACCACTACCTTGGCGGCAAGAACAACGGCATGGTCGACCGAGCAGCGGCCGAAGCGGCGATTGCTCAAGAACCCCTCATTCCCCTGATGGCCAGGGAGAATCGTGCCTTCCTCCGCCGGGCGGCCAGGTGCCTCGCCGGGAAAGGGATCCGGCAGTTCGTCGATGTCGGCAGTGGCCTGCCCACGCAGGCCAATACGCACGAGATCGTTCAGGAGATCGCACCCGAGGCCCGCGTCGTCTACGTCGACAACGACCCGCTCGTCCTGGCACACGGTCGCGCCCTTCTGGTGACGAATGACCGCACGACGATCATCGAGGCAGACCTGCGTGACCCGGACGACATCATCGAGGACTCGGAGCGCAGGGAGCTGATCGACTGGTCGCAGCCGACCGCCGTCCTTGCGATCGCTGTCTTTCACTTCATTCGCGATAGCGATGACCCGTACGGCATCGTCGCGAAGCTCCGATCGGCGATGGCGCCTGGCAGCTTCCTAGCGCTGAGCCACGGAGAACGCACCCGCAGGATGAAACGTGCCGCGAAGGCCGCCTACAGCAGGGCGAACGCGCCAGGAGTACCCCGCCCGCGCAAGGCGATCGAACGCTTCTTCACTGGCTTCGAACTCCTCGATCCCGGGCTGGTCCCCGTCACTCGGTGGCAGCCCGATCTGGAGCCCCGCAACCTCACCATCCCGTTCCTGGGCGGCGTCGGCCACATACCAGCGGAGGCACCTCGTGGATGAGCTACAGCGCCCGCGCAAGTTGATCGATCTGCTGTCCGCCGCTCTCCTCGCGCGAGACCTGCGCGTCAAGGTCGACGACGACCTCGTGACAGCGACCAATCCGGACGGGCCGTCCCAGAGCGTACGGCTCTGCGAGACACCGGGGGGCGGGTTGATGTGGTGCTGGGGCTGGGCCGGCGTGCGTCCGGCCGACCACGCCCCACGAATGCCAGTGCCAGGCGTCGATCCGATCTGCCCCGCTGGCGAGATCGGCCAGGCCGCGGATCGCATCGCAAAGGTGGTGTCCAGCCGTGTCCAGGAGGCCGCCGATGCGTAACAGCCGCAGGACCCAGATCGCCGCGCAGCGGACCGAGATTGCCGCGCAGAAGACCCAGATCGCCGCACAGCTGGAGCACGACCTTCCCGGCTGGGTCGTCATATCCGCGCCCTACCACCGTGGCTTCACCGCGTTCGGCGCGTGCACCCCTGCGAGAACGATCATCGACGCGACCGACCCGGACACCCTCATCACTCAGTGCCGCGCCGCCGAGCTCGCTGCCGTATCCGGCGCACGTCGCGCCCCGTAGACGTGGGTGCGCAGCTCAGGCCCGCGGACGCCGGCCTCTAACCACGAGGTCACCGGATACCGGGCTGCGCACCCGCATCCAGCCCCTCCCCCTACGCCCGACCTTCGGCCGGGCCGAGACCGACGACGGAGCCATGACCGATACCTTCGACACCACCTACCAAGCCTGCCTCGACGATGACGCTCAGCGCCTCTACCGGCTGTTGAGCTACCACCCTGGGCCCGACATCACTCCCGGTCCCGCCGCGGCGCTGATCGACACCACCGAGCAGACCGCGGCCGACCTCCTGAAAGTCCTGGTCGAGTTCGACCTGCTCCAAGAGCAGCAGGACCGTTACTTCTTCCACGACCTGGCCTACGACCACGCATGCACCACCGCCACGAAGTACGAGAGCAAGGACGACCCGCTCGGGGCGTTCACCCGCCTGGCGTACTGGTACCTGCGCAGGGCCGAGGCGGGTCAGCGGGCGGTGATCCCCGACCTCTGGCATCTCGGCCGCGTCTTCACCGAAACCCGCGTCGTTGAGTTTGACGAGATCACGGCGTTGGACTGGCTGGGAGCCGAGCGCCACAACCTCCTCGCCATCGTCGACGCAGCCCACAAACGGCACCTACACGCCCTCGCCTCCCGGGTCGCGGCGGCAGCCGGGACTCTGTTCAGCCGCTGCCGGTACTACGACACTTGGGTCAGCATGTACGAGATCGGTCTCGAGGCCGCCCGCGCAGCCGGCGACCTTGAAGCACAGGCGTGCATGCTTCACGGCCAGGCATCGGCCTTCCTTGGACTGCGCCACTACAGCCACGCAGCAGCCCTCGCCGACCAGGCATTGGAAGTCGCACGCCGCAGCGGTCACCCTCATGCCGAGGCGACGTCGCTGGAGCAGTTGGGCCTCGCCCTGCTCGGCTGCGGCGAACACGCCGTCGCCACCGACCACTTCGGTGCCGCACGCCAGATCTACCGCAGTATGGAAGATGAGCCCGGGACCGCGCTCATGACCCAGCGCTTGGGCGAAGCAGCCCTCAGCGCCAAAGACTTCCATCATGCAGTCGAGCTGTTGATCGGGGCCGAGCAGTGGTACGCGTCCCGACCAGCGGAGCGCTACCTGCGCTCATGCTGCCTGGGCCAACTTGGTCGTGCCTACCGCCTCGTCGGCCGGCACGAGGACGCCCTGACGGCACTGGAAACGGCCCTAGAACTCGCACGGGACAGCCATGCTCATCAGCAGCAGGCCGATGTCCTCGTCGAACTCGCCGACGTCGCCGCCGATCTCGGCAAGACCGATCTCGAACACCGGCGCCTCCGCGAAGCGCACACCATCTGCACCGAACTGGGCGCTCCCGAGGCAGAAGCGATCGCCGACCGACTCATCCCCGAGAGCGAATGAGGACTGGTGAACGCGATCCCTGGCCGGAAGCAACACCGGTAGCCACGTATGGACAACCCCTCGGCAGCCGCCACACACATCCTCCAAGCGGTCCTCAACGCCGAGGCCACGACGCTGCGGAAGGTCGTCGCGGCCGTACTCGACGGCCATTCCACGCAGGTGGACGTGGCTCAGATTCTCGACATGGATGACGCCGCGTTGGCCGCACTCGTGGATACAACGAACTACGCCCGGATCCGAGATGACACACAACCAAGCGCGAACACGCGCCGCACGCACGATCGTCTTGACCGAGCTGACAGCCGGCGCCTCGATGAGGGAAGCGTGTCGTCGCGCCAAGGTCAGCCCTCAAACCATTACAGAGCATGCCCGAACCGACGATAAGTTCCGCCGCCAGTTGGCCGCCACTGGCTGGCAGCCGGGCTCGCCGGTCCGTGATACGTCGTGGCACCCGAGGGTGCTGGCCGCTATCACGAACGGGTCCACTATCCGCGAGGCGGAACGTCAAGCTGGCATCGGCATCGGCATGATCAGTAATCGACGTAGGGTCGACGCCCGGTTCTCCGCCGCCGTGGCGGTGGCGCGCCGTGCCGGTGAAGCGAAGCGAAAGGCTCGCACGGCGGCCAAAGTCGCCGAACGCCGTGAGGTGCAAGGGTGCGGTACCCCTGCCGCCTATGAGCGCCACCTGTCCAAGGGCGAGGAGCCTTGCACGGCATGCCGGCGAGCGAACTCCGAAGTCACTCGGAGCCGCCCCTCGTACAAGGCCTACGAGAAGGCAACGTATCGGGCACGCCAGCGGCTGGCCGCGGCGCACAAGGAGGAGCTACGCGGCCTGGCGGCTCGCGAGCGGCTGCGCACCGACCGGTCCCCCAAGGGCGCGAGGGGGCGAGCGCTCTCGGTCCTGGTCCGCCTGCACAAGAGGGAGTACCGGACTCTCTTCGCTCAAGAGCGCGAAGCGATCCAAGCTCAGCCGGAACCAGCAGACCAGACGTAACCCAGCCGACGCAGAGGCAGTGCACGAATGTGACTCCTGGACGGCAGGGGCGAGCACGTGCGGGACTGGCTCTACGCCGACGCGAAGGAAAGGACAGGACTATCGATGCGCATCGGATTAAGTTTCTGGGGATTCCTCGGTCCAGGCGTTCTCGACACTCCCGACGGCGGCCGGTTCTGGCGCCGCCCCATCGTCGATGAACTCCTCGCCCTCGGGCACGACGTGGTCCTCCTGCAGAAGGACCGAGACGGGCTCGAAGCCGGTGACGCCCTGCCGTATCAGTGGCACCAGGGATTCCCGCCGGTTGACGTGCTGTTCTGCGAGTGGCGGTGGCCGCTTCCGGGCCGTAACACAACGCCGTGCGGGGCGGACGGGCACACCTGCGACCTGCACCGCCAAACCGATCTGATCTTCCGGTACACGATCAGGTCAACCACGCCCACCGTCATCTGGGACACCGACCGGCAATTAGCTGCAGATGACGAGCTGCGGGAGTTGCCCCACGTGATCGTGGGCGACCCGGCCCTGCTGCCCACCCCTGGGACAGTGAGCCTGCTGGCGCCGGTCCCTGACCATCTGCTGGACGAGGCCGACCCGCAGAGGCTGGCCGCCCGTCACCGGCCGTTGCCCTTGGCCTATGTCGGCAACCAGTACGACCGGGACCACGACTTCGAGAAGTTCTTCGTTCCCGCCGCCGCCCGCTTTCGGCACCGGGTCGCCGGGAAGTGGCAACGCACCAGCCGCTGGCCTGCGGTGACCTTCACCGGCAGATGCCCGTTCCCTGAGGTCCAAGACATCTACCGCGGTGCCCTCTGCACGGTCTTGCTGAACCCGCGACGGTACTCATCGGTGGGAGCGGTCAGCCAACGCCGGTTCGAGGGGCCGTTGGCCGGGTGCCTGCCGATCGCCCCCACCACGCTCGCCCAAGCCGCCGCGTTCACCCCCGAGATCCTGCACGCCGCCGATGGAGGTGAGGTGATCGACCGCATCGAATGGGCGCTCGGTATCGCCGGCAGCAAAGAACATGCCGACCTGATCGAAACGTGCCTTTCCCTCCTGAGCCCGTTCCGGTTGTCGGCCTGGGCAGTCCGTCTCACACGGCTCATGGAATCTCTCACCCACTCGACGGGAGCAGACGAGTGATGGACCTACCGCAGTTCGCGACGTTTCACCACGCCTACCGGGCCGTCCTCGGTCAGGTCTACCGGCGTCCGCAGTTCAAGCCCGAGTCCCGGGGCAACAGGTCACGCGAATGCCTGAACGTGGCCTTCACCCTCACCGACCCTCGCCAGCGCACCCCCTACCTGGTGGCCCGCCGCACGAACATCGTCTTCAACTACGCCGAAACGCTCTGGTATCTGTCCGGCCGTGACGACCTCGCCATGATCGGCCACTACGCTCCCCGCCTGCGTGCCCTGTCGGCAGACGGTGAACGTCTCACCGGCTCGGCGTACGGTCCGCGGCTGTTCACCCCGCTCGGCTCCGCCGAGGTCGGCCAATGGGACCAGGTCGTCGAGCTTTTGCGCCACGACCCCGATTCCAAGCGTGCGGTGATGACCGTGATGCGTCCCGGCGAATCAGCCCAGTTCGACAACCCGGACGTGGCCTGCACCCTCGCGCTGCAATTCCTGCTCCGCGACGGCCACCTGCACATGGTGGCGACCATGCGCGGCAACGACGCCGTAATCGGCCTGGTCTGCGACGTCTTCGCCTTCACCTTCATCCACGAGTTCACGGCCGTGCAACTCCGGGCGCAGCTCGGCAGCTACACCCATCAGGTCTCCTCGATGCACATCAACGAATCCGACCTGGCCCGCGTCGACGCCAGTCTCACCGAGCACGAGCCGCTCAGCGCCGCGGGTGCCTTCCGCGGCGCGGCGATGCCGATGGACACCAGTTGGCGCACCATCGAGGACGTTGCGCGCTGGGAGGAGGACCTGCGAACCGACCGGCGGCGATTCGACCCCGACCAGGTCGCGACCGGCAGCGGCACGCTGAGCAGCGCGTACTGGCGGCAGGTGGTGCTGCTGTTCGAGGTGTACCGCCAAGTCGTGCACCAGCCCGGCCAGCCGATCACCTCTGCCGTGGTGGCCGCGCTGACGCCGGCGCATCGGTGGTTGGTCGCGCATCGCTGGCCCGAGCGGTTCCCGAGCACCGTCACCGCAGCGCCGGAGCAGTCATGACGCAGATCGAGAACGATTCGCGCGGTGCCGACGTCCCTGCTTCGGTGGATTGGACCCGTTGGACAGTGATCCTCCTCAAGCCGGACTGCGTACGCCGTGGCCTGGTCGATGCGGTTCTTGACCACGTCGGCTGCCACGTCCGGGTGTCAGCGGTCCGCCGGGTGAACGTCACCCGCGAACAGATCCTCGCCCACTACGACGACATGCTCCGCCCGGAAGTCTCCCTAGAGCTCGGCGTGGACGTTCCCGCCGAACTCGTGCGGATGTTCGTCGGCCACCAAGTCGTCGTCGCCCTCGGCTACGGGACCGACGCCGCCGCGCGACTGCGGGCCGTCATCGGTGACACCGACCCGGACGTGGCCGGCCCGGACACGATCCGCGGCCGGTTCGTCATCGACACCTTCGCCGCCGCCCGCGCCAAGAAACGGCTGCTCGAAACCGTGATCCACACCTCCGACAACGCCAGCCTCGTCGAACGCGACTTCGCGATCTGGTTCGGCTCCGACAACCAGCACCTGCTCACCGCACCGGAAGGACAGCAATGACCTCGATCCAATCGGGCCCTCGCACGCTGCAACTGATGCCGGCCGACCAGCAGAAGACCCTGGACCCGTACATGGCCCAGATCGTCACGTACCGCAAGTCCGGTCTGTCGCTGAATCACATCATCGGTTGCCCGCTGGACTGCGGTTACTGCGTCCGGCACTTCTGGGGCGACTTCGAGCACAAGACCCCGAACCTGCTGTGCTCCACCGAAGACGCGATCGAGATGCTCATCGGCCATGAGGCGTTCCGGGCGTCGACCACCCCGATCCAGCTGTTCAACAAGGCCACCGATCCGTTCCTGCCCGGCGTCAAACCGCACCTGTTCCAGGTCCTGCGGGCACTGGACGAACGGGGCCTGGACAACCTCGTGCTGATCATCACCCGATTCAAGGTCACCGCCGAGGACATGGCCGTCCTCGAACAGCTCCGGCATGTCCGTGTCACGTTGCTGTTCACCTACTCCGGCATCACCGATCCCCGGATCGAACCGGTCGCCAAGAGCGACATCACTGTCTCCTCCCTCACCCGCGCATGTCAGGAGAAGAAACGCACGAAAGTCGTGTTGTACTGGCGGCCGATCGTGCCCGGGTGGAACGACGCGCCCGAGACGATGCGGCACGTCCTACAGGTCGGGGACCAAGCGGACGCGATCGTGTTCACCGGCTACTACCACAAGCCCGAGAACGCCACCTACCTGCAAGACCAGGGGGTGACGCTGCCGTACGGCGACGCTGAGTTCCATCGCCGCAAGGTCTTGCCGGCCGAGCTCGACGCCCGCGTCATCGCGGCCTGGCGCGAGTCCGGGATCAGCACGCCGCTGTATCGCAAGACCTCCTGCGGCGTCTCAGCCGCGCACAACCTCCCGGACTACAACGGTCACTGGGGCGTACGCGAGCTGTGCGACATCTGCCCTACCCCCCAGCGAGAGTTGTGCGCCGCCGACCACGTCACCCCGACGCCCGCACGGTTCGAGCAGGTTCTCGACCAGCTCGGCTACACCAGCCCCTACCTGATCGACGGCGGCCACGTGTGGACCCACGGCCTCGGCGAGCAGCGCCGCTACGCGATCCAGCACACCCTGCGCTACCAGATCTGGGAACTGGACCAGCCGCATTACCTGCACGCCCACGGCCGATCTCTCACCGGCCACCAGCCCGACGGCCAAGAACGCGAACGGCTTTCCGCGCTTCGCCGCGAGTTCGCCACCGCGACCCGCTTTGATGAAGAGGACTAGGCACTGACGACACGCAGACGGGCGGCCCTATGACGACAATCGCGGATACGCCGTGGACAGATGCTCCCCTCGTCGCACTGGACCTGGAAGGCACCGGCGCTCAAGACCGCGAAGACGAGCGAATCCTTGAGATCGCCGTCATCTCGATCGTCCAGGGCCTCCCGTCTCTCCCCGACGCCTACAGGACGCTGATCCACCCTGGCCGGCGGATCCAGCAGCGCCCCTGGATATCGCCCGGACTGACCAATGCCGCACTCGCCGACGCCCCACCATTGGCCGCAGTGGAACCCGAACTCGCTCGCCGTCTCGAGGGACGCCTGATTGTCGGCCACAACATCGGGGTGGACTGGCGGCTGCTGCATCGCTGCTGTCCCACCGTCCACCCGGCCGGCCTGATCGACACCCTCCGACTCGCCCGCCATCTCTACCCCGGCGACAAACGAAACAGCCTCACTGCCCTACTCGAACGTCACTCGCTCACTGAACAGGTCAACCGTTCCACCCCAGACAGCCAACCGCACCGCGCCATGTGGGACACCCTCGGCACCGCATTGCTGCTATCCACACTCATCGACCACCAGGCCACCGACCACGTGCTGTCCCTCGCAGAACTCCAGCGACTTGCCGGGATCCCTCTCGCCAACGACACCACCGAACGCGGAGGGCCAGAACAGGCACCGATGCTGTGGTGACCTGTTCGTACTTGGCCGTCAGCGGCACCCAGCCCTCTTTCTCCAATGCTGCCCCCAACGGCACCCACATGACCGCTGGGATTACCGACGCCCGACAGGTTGGCCACGACAACGCCGGTTTCCGTAACGCAATGACCTGATTCACAAAATACCGTTCTATAGATTGGCACTAAAGCCTCGCGTTATCGACAATCTAGACACGAGGTTAATTTAACCTACACAAAGTCAGATACCAAGGAAATCGAGTTATCGAATTTCGGGGTTGACGGCCTCAACAAGCCGATAAAATATGAGGCCGACCAGGAAGCGAGAGCCGTGGAAACTTTATCGGCAAACGAACGATTGCCAGTAATAGCGACCCGACACCGGGTCGCCCGCGCGAAGACCAGGGACCGCCAAAGCCGCGGCGGCCACACACATCGGAAGAGAACACCGTCATGAGCATCGACACCATGGGCAGTGAGAGCCTCCGTCGCGAGATGGTCGACCGGCTGGCCGCCGATCACGCAGCGAAAGGCCTCAAGCTGCGCCCCGACGTAGAGGCGGCGATGCGGGCCGTTCCCCGTGAGCTGTACACGCCGGGCCTCCCGATGGAGGAGGCGTACCAGAACACCGCGGTCATCACCAAGCGGCGCGGTGAGGAGAACATCAGCTCGGTGTCGGCGCCGTTCCTGATCGCGGAGATGCTCGGTCAGGCAGCGGATGCGCTCGGCAGCCTGGAAGGCCGTCACGCGCTGGAGATCGGCAGTGGCGGTTACAACGCCTCACTCCTGCGGGAGCTCGTCGGTCCGGCCGGGTCGGTCACGACTGTCGACATCGATCCCGACGTGACCGATCGGGCGGCCACCTGCCTAGCGGCGGCCGGTTACAACGACGTCATCGTGGTGTGCGAGGACGCCGAACAGCCGATCGAGGCGGGCCGCCGCTACGACCTGATCATCGTCACGGCCGGCGCGTGGGACATCCCGCCCGCATGGCGCGACCAGCTCACCGACGACGGCGTCCTCGTGGTGCCGCTGCGGACGTTCGGGATGACGCGATCGTGGGCGCTGCGACGCTCCGGGGACCGGCTGGACAGTGTGAGCCACCGCCAGTGCGGGTTCGTGTCCATGCAGGGCGCCGGAGCCCACGAAATCGGGTACGTGGACATCGCCGATGGCGTCCACCTGCGGCTGGATGAAGGCCAGCAGGTCGACGCCGCCGCGATCGCGGGTCTGCTCACCCAGCCGCGGCAGGAGGCGTGGGCCGGGCTGAGCCTGCCGCCCCGCACCGTCCTGGCCGACATGGACCTGTGGCTGGCGACCCGCCTCAGACGCGAGGTCAACGAGTTCGTGGTGCTGACGGCGCAGGAGGAGGCCGTCACCTCCGGCATCGTCGCCCCGTCCTGGCAGTTCGGCACCCCCGCAGTCGCACACGACGGCACGTTCTCCTACCGGTCGGCGCTGCGCTGGACCGACCGGAGATTCGACCTCGGCGCATACGCCCACGGATCCGAAGCCGCCGCGGCGGCCGGGCGGATGGTCGAGCACATGCGCGCGTGGGTAGATGCGGGCAGCCCTTCGCCGGTGCTGCACGTCCTGCCCGCGGCGGCCCCTGACGGCGACCTGCCGGACGGGGCGGTCCTGGACAAGCGGCACAGCCGCGTCGTCCTGGCCTTCACCCCCCGAGAAAGGAACCTGTGATGGAATCCCAGCTGAACGTGCGTCTGGTCGACGCCGGGCCTTCCACGAACGGCTACGCCACCAGCACCGATGACAACTGCGGCTCGGGCAACACCGGCTCGGACGCCTGCTCGGGCTGACCTTCGCCCACCCGCCGGGCCCGGCCCCCTCGCGGGGCCGGGCCCTACCTCTTCTCCCCACCGACCCCCGGAACGGTGAGCGCATCATGTTCCACGTCGCCGACGCCGCGTTAATCAGAGCCGCCGCCTACCCCCACGACCCGACCCTGCCCGCCTGGCCCGACTTGACCGCCGACCAACCCAAGGAGTGGCTGGAATGGCTGAGCCAGATATGGCAACTCCCGGCTTTCGCAACGACTGTCACGTCCGCCGCGCCGCAGCTGGCCCGCCAGATCACCCGCGCCCTGGCCGGCGAGCTGCCGGAAACGCGCAGGCTGCGACGTCTGGTGGAGACGACAGTCCGATACCTGCTGAGGTGGACGACCCGCGCGACCCCGTTCGGCTACTTCGCCGGAGTGGCACCGGTCGAGCTTGGTCCCCGCGCGGCGGTCCATTGGGGCGAGGCGCATCACGCCGTGGCCCGCCCCGACGAGGAGTTCATCGCCGAGCACACCGCCCAGGCCGAGCAGGACCTTGCCACGCTCCGCACGGTCGCGGTGGTCACGAACTCGCTGGGGTATCGACGTGGCGGAGCCTGGGTGCTCCCTTGCGGGCGCGCCGAGGGCGGCCGAATGTGGGATGTCGAGATCGATCTGACCGGCCCCGTCCGAATCGCGGTAGAGACGGCCGCATCCCCGATCATGTTCAGGGAACTCGCAGCCTGGATAGCCGTTCAGTTGCCCGCTGGCATGGCGGCGGCCGAGCAGCTGCTGGCCGAACTCGTGAACGCCGGGGTGCTGTTGTCAGCGGTCCGACCGCCGATGACCGAACCCGACCCCGCCGCGCACCTCGCGCGCCACCGCGACCTGCCCGACCCCGCCGAGCAGATCGCGGTCGATCTGCGGGTCGACTGCTCGGTGACACTGCCCCCGGCGGTCGTCGATGAGGCGCGGGAGGCCGCGTCCGCGCTCGCCGCGCTGGCGCCGCCTCTGCCCGGCTGGGCCGCCTATCATCGCGCGTTCATCGACCGGTGGGGGCCGGGCGCGGCCGTGCCGCTACGTGACGTCCTGCGCATCCTGGGGTTCCCCGCCGGATACCGGGGCGCATCCCACCGACGTGACCCGGCGATGTTCACCGCCCGCGACTGCGTGCTCGCCGAACTCGCCCAACGCTCCACCCTGGACGACTGCGCCGAGGTCGTGCTCGATGACGAACTGATCGGCCGACTGCGCGGCGATGACCATCGGCCGCCGATCCCGCACACCGAACTGCGGTTCACCCTAGCCGCCGAAACGCTCCGTGATCTGGATCGGGGCGCGTTCACGCTGACCGTGGTGAGCGGGGCCCGCCACGCCGGCGTCGCGGCCGCCCGGTTCCTGCACCTGCTCGCCCCCGCGGAACTGGAGCGATTCCGCCGCGTCTACGCGAGCCTGCCGACCGCCCTGCCCGGCGCAGACACGGTGCAACTGTCGGCTCCCCCGCTGGAGACCCGCTTGGCCACCGTCGCCCGCACGCCCGAACTGCTACCCGTCCTACCTGCCGGGGACTTCTGCCCCGACCCCGCGCGGACGCTGGAGGACCTGGCGGTCGCCGGCGACGGGCAACGGCTGTGGCTGGTGTCCAGCGCCACTGGCCGGCCTGTCGAGCCGCTGCTGCTCAATTGCGTGCTCCCGGCCGTGCAGCAGCCGCTCGTGTGGTTCCTGACAGAGATCTGGACGGCATGGACGGCTCCGTGCAGCAGAGTCGACTGGGGACACGCCCGTGACCTGCCGTTCCTGCCACGCCTGCGGCGGGGCCGCTCCATCCTGCACCCGGCCCGCTGGAACATCGGCCAGGCCACGCTCCCCGCCCGCACCGCGACATGGCCGCAGTGGCAGGACGCCTGGCAGCGACACCGCGAACACCACCGGCTACCGCGCGAGGTGCTCATCGGCGACGACGATGTACGGCTACGTCTCGACCTGGACGAGCCCGCCCACCTGGCGGTGCTGCGCAGCCACCTCGACCGCCAAGGACACGCCGTCCTCACCGAGGCCCCCGGCCCGTCCGGCTGGATCGACGGCAGACCCGCCGAGCTCCTGCTCACCCTCACCAACACCCAGCCACGTCGGCCCCCGCGCGCCGTACGGCCCGCCAGCACCCGCCACCACCGGCCCGGACGCTCGCCCTGGCTGGACGTCCGCCTGTTCGGGCGGTCCGACGACATCCTCGCCCACCTGGCCGATCGGCCCGACGGAGACTTGCCCGCAGGCTGGTGGTTCCTCCGCTTCCCCGACCCGGCCCCCCACCTGCGGCTGCGAATCCCGCTGCGCACTGCCACGTTCACCGACGCTGCCCGACGCCTCGCCCGGTGGGCGGAGCGTCTACACGACGATGGCCTGCTGGCCGACTACACCCTGCACACCTACCGGCCCGAAACCCGCCACGGGACCGGGCCGACCCTCGCCGCCGCCGAGGCCGTGTTCGCCGCCGACTCCCGCGCCGCCCTCCACCGGCTCTCCGGCGACCGGCACGCCGCCACGGCCGCGGGGATGATCGCCATCGCCGACGCCTTCACCGGCGACGGCCTGCGCTGGCTCGTCGAACACGTCCCCCGCCGCAGCGGCCCACGCCTTCAACCCGCCCAACTCGCTCTGGCCCGCGCCCCCTACGGCGACGACAGCCTGTCCGCGGCGCTGGTCACCTACCGGCGCCTAGCCGACCGCGAAGGCCTCGACACCGACCAGGTGCTCGCGGATCTGCTGCACCTGCACCACGCCCGCATGATCGGCGTCGACACCGCCTCCGAACGGCACTGCCTGCGCCTGGCCCGCGCCATCGCCCACACCGACCTCGCCCGGAGGAACTCATGACGGCGGGACAATCCCTCGCCGACGGGGCGGCCGGTGTCGCCCTTCTCCACCTGGAGACCGGCCGATGGGAGGAGGCGTACGCGGCGCTGGAGCAGGCCGTCGCCGACGGCGTCAGCATCGCCGGAGGCGCCAGCCTCTACTACGGCGCGCCCGCCCTCGCCTTCGTCCTCGCCGGATCCGACCATCCCAGCCTCGCCCAGGCGCGGGACCTCGCCGCCGCCGGAACCCAGACGGTGACACGCCACCGACTGGAGGCCGCCCACCGCCGCATCGACGGACACGGCCGACCGCACTACGCCGAATTCGACCTCATCCGCGGACTGACCGGACTCGGCGTCGCTCTACGCCGCATCGGCGACCTCGACCTGCTCCGAGACGTGCTCGCCTACCTGGTCCGGCTCACCGAGCCCATCGGCGGGCTTCCCGGCTGGTGGTGCCCGACCGGCCCCAACCACGAGAAGCCACCGCCAATCGGCGGCCACAGCAACCACGGAATCGCCCACGGCATCACCGGCCCACTCGCCCTTCTCAGCCTCGCCCTGTCCGACGGCGTCACCGTCGACGGACACACCGAAGCGATCACATGCATCTGCCAATGGCTGGACGCCTGGGAACAGCAGACCGACAGCGGCACCTGGTGGCCGCAGATCATCACGCTCGACGACCTGCACCGCGGCGAGCCGAGCCAGCCGGGTCCGCTACGCCCGTCCTGGTGCTACGGCACCCCCGGCATCGCCCGCGCCCAGCAACTCGCCGCCCGAGCCCTCGACGACACCACCCGCCAGCGCAACGCCGAAACCGCATTCACCGGCTGCGTGACCGACCCCGCACAGACAGCCCATCTCATCGACCGCAGCCTGTGCCACGGAACCGCCGGGCTCCTGGCGACCGGACGCCGGATCGCCGCCGACGCCCTCACCCCGATACCCCTCACACCACTGCTGCGCCGACACCACCAAGCCATCGCCGCAGCGGACGAACCCGCCGGATTCCTCGACGGGTCGGCCGGCGCCACCCTGGCCGCCGCTGAAACAACGGCGACGTCGTGGGACTCCTGCCTCCTGCTCTGCTGACCGAAAGGCCAACCAGTGGAAGAGACCTCCTGGAAACAGGTCAACATCGCCTACCCCGGCTCTGACTCTCACCAGCGTGAACGCCACGCCATCGGCCACCTCGCACCGATCCTGCCCGACGCCGAAGCCGACGGCCTCATCACCTCCTGGTGGTTCATCCGCAAAGGCCACTGGCGCGTCCGCTACCTCCTCACCGAGCAGGCGCACGCCCACGACCGCAGCGACCCGCTCCACCCGCTCCTCACTACCGGAGTCACCTGGACCGACGACATCTACGAACCCGAAATCCACGCCTTCGGCGGCCCCGCCAGCATGGACGCCGCGCACGCCCTGTTCCACCACGACAGCCGCCACCTCCTCACCTTTCTCCACGACGACCCCACCGACCGGCGAGAACACTCACTCGTGCTGTGCACCGCGCTCATGCGGGCCGCGGAACTCGACTGGAACGAGCAAGGCGACGTGTGGGCACGTCTCGCCGAACAACGCGCCGGACTGCCCGGCCAACCATCCGGCCCAGACCCCCAGGTGTGGGCCTCCTTCACCAGCGACGTCCGTCACCTCCTCCTCGGCACCGCCCGCGCAGACACCATCGCGGGCGGATGGCTCACCGCGTTCGAGGACACCGGCAGAGCACTCCTGACCCTGCGCGAAAACGGCGAACTCACGCGAGGCCTACGCACGGTGATCGCACTACACGTGATCTTCCACTGGAACCGAATCGGACTCCCCGCGACCACCCAGGCCACCCTCGCCCAGGCCGCGAAGGAAGCCATCTTCGGCAGCACGCCATGCGCGTAGATCGGCAGCTAACGCAACCGCGGCAGGACGAATCACCCCGATACACCACGATTCACCGAAGCCCCGCGACACGACCCTGATCGGCAGTACGGTCATGCCGTTGCCTCCGGGCACACCTCGCTGTCAGCACTCGATCACCCAATCGAGACAGCAGAAGGGAGATGTCCGGATGACTGTCCGGCAAGCCGCCAGATGGCGGCGCCGCTGCCAGACAACGGCAACGCTCGCCGTGGTGGTCGCGGCCGGATCCGTCGGCATCGCCGCCGGAATCGGATACGCCGTCGCCGCGTCGAGGGGAAGCCGGCCGAGCGCGCCTCGAAGCTAAGCCCGGCCGACCCCTCGGTAAGGGGCGTCCCTCCGGGGGCGCCCCGCTCCATCTCCCGCACCGGAGCACGAGAAGCCTGTTTACGACTTGCCTCATCGAGGCGAGCAGCACGCTTTTTAGGAACTTGCCACCTCGATAGTGCAACCCGCAAGACGTCGTTCTACGGTAGCGACCTCGATGCCCGCGCACAGCGAACTCGAACGGAACTGACCGGCGGATTTTGCGAACGCGGGTCAGGACGAATCCGTCAACGACACCACCGACGATGACGGCTCGGTCAGGGGCGTACCAGCCCCTCGGGCAGATCGATGCGCACAACGCAACCCGCGCCTGCGTCACCAGCGGGCACCACCTGTTCGAGAGGTTCACGCAGGTCATTACCCTGTTCCCATGTTCTGGGTCGACGAGTTCAGGCGACGCATGGAGGTGATCGTCCTCGACCGCGGCAGCTGCGGCCCGCAGCAATGGATCCGCGTCAGCCAGCGCGGGATCCTTGTCGGCCCCGGATACTTCCGCGACCCCGACGAGGCTCTGGCGTACATGGACATCGACAGCCTGGTCGAGATCGTGGAGCTTCGGCCCGGTCAGCGCGACGCGCCGTAGACCGTCTCGCGCAGGACACCACCACTCAAGCGATCACCGCGCAACCTGCAGAAACAGGATCACGCGAAGGCTGGCTCATACACCACCCGCGTGGACGTGACCCCGGGCCCACGTGGCTCCCATCCCGGAGCCAGAGCGCCCCCACCGGAGGCTTCCTTCGGTGGTAGGGACGAGGCAAGCTACATGGCATACAAGGCGGGGAAGCCGTGGCTAGCAGGAGTGGCTGAGGTGGATGATCCTGATTACGTGCTCACGCGTGGGCGCCGGCCGATCGCTTTGCTGCGGGAGGTCGAGAGGGATTACCCATGGGTGAGATGCGAGTTCCAGGCTTTCCCGGCGTTCGAATCCATTCGGCCGGTGCTGCAGTCCCCGCGGGATGCGGACACGTTGAGAGGGGTGCTTCGTAGTCGTATGCTCCGCCTGCGGCTGCGCTCGACCGACGGCTATCCGACCGTCAGACGGCTCTGGTTGGTCGTGGACGGGGACAGTGCCAGCTTCAGGTTCGCGTACGGGCCGCTCGGTCGGTGGAAGCTTCGACGTTGGGCACGGCGGCAGATTGCCAGCGGCATCGACTGATCATCCGGTGCTAGCACCGGTCGAAGGGGCCGCTCGGGAGTACCGTCGGCTATAGCCCTCACCAAGACGTGAAGCCTTCCACCGGGTTCTCTGCTCCTCCCGCTCCGAGACGATCGAACCACCCTCTTCGGAACCGGCTACTTCAACTCGTCCCACGTCCACGGCTCGGCAGCGGTCCCGTCCGGTTCGCGGCCGAACCAGAACCGCTCCTGATGATCGGCAACGGTCATGAACTGATCGAACAACCCGGCTGCGGCCACGCGCTCGGCCAACCTGATGACCAGTTCGTCAGCCTCGGCCCCCCGCAGGCTGTCCAGCAGTGATGTCACAGCGAACGGAAAATCCAAACTGGCCTGAGTCACGGCCCGCTCAGCGAGCACGCAGAACGGCTCCCCGGCATCGAATCTCCTCAGAACCTTCAGCAGCGCTGCCACCGCATCGGTGTCCTCAACCTCGACACCCCCGGCGGCCCGGTCAGCCAGCGCCGCGAACTGGGCGCCGTGCGCAGCCTGTCCCAAGACCTTAAGCAGCATCGCAACGCCGTCCGCGTCCTCCACTGCGACGTTCTCGACGGCACGCTCGGCCAGCGCAGTGAATTGCTCATCCGCTCCGACGTTCCTCAAGCTGGCCAGCAGATCTGCGATCCCGGCCGGATCATCGAGCGCGACGCATGCGGCGGGATCGCGAGTCAGCAGCGCGGCGACCTGCTCCTGGGCCCCAGCCTTTCCGAGTGAGTCCAACAGCCACGCCACACCCCGAGCATGAGTCAGGTCCGCACCGGCAGCGACCCGTTCAGCCAGCGCCGTCACCTGGCCGTCGGCACCGACTTCCCGCATCCATTCCAGCAGTGCCCCCACGGAAAACACGTCGCTCAAGCCCACGTGGGCGGCCGGGTCACGAGCGAGGAGCACCGCAACCTGCTCCGCAGCACCCACGGCCTGCAACCCCTCCCAGAGCCGGTGAACGTCGAACGGCTCCAGCGGAATGTGCATCGCAGGGTTCCGGGCCAGCAACGTCATCAACGGCTGTTCGGCACCGACCTCTCGCAAAGCCATCAGGAACCAAGCGACACCCCGCGCGTCCAAGGCACACTCAGCAGCCGCCCGCTCAGCGAGCGCGACGACATGGTCATTAGCGCCGATCATCCCCAGGATGCTCAGCAACGTAGCCACGTGCCGTGGGTCGTAGCGGTGACGGTACGCGATGACCCGAGTGGCAAGCGCGTTCACCTGATCACTCGCCCCGACCTGCGCCACGCTGTACAGCAGATCAAGGACAGCCGCCGGATCGTCGATCGCGACACATGCGGCGGGATCGCGTGCCACCAAGGCCTGCACGTGATCATCTGCTCCGACCTGCCGCAGCGTGTCCAGCAGCCGAGCCACAGGGACGGGGGCGTCCAGGGGAACACGCGCCACCGGATCGCGCGCCAGCAAGGCCGTCGCCTGCTCACCCGCCCCGGCTTCCCGCAGCGTCTCCAGCAACGAGCCCACCGCATACGTGCGGTCCAGACACACAGACGCGGCTGGGTTGCGGGCCAGCAGCGTGTGCACCTCAGCATCGCCGCCGATCTTCGCGAACAGATTCAGCAGGCGGCCGATCACGACCGGGTCGTCAAGAGGGACGTGCGTGGCAGCCCAGTTCGCGGCACGGTGGTCGGTCGGGTCCAACGAATGAAGACGTTCGACGAGGGAGACTGCAGCGTCAGCGTTACCGTTGACAGCGGCGTCCTTGAGCAGTTGCGCACCGATCCGGTACAGCCCCCGTCGCCACGCGGCGTCGCCGAGACTCGCGAGGTCGGCAGGGCTGGCGTAGGTCGCGGCAGCGGTCCAAAAAGATCTTGGTGGGATTCGTTCGCGCCGGTAGCGGTCGGCGTGCTGGTCGAGGTAGTGGGCGAGGCGGTACCCGGCCACGCCGATGCCGCGCTCGGGCGGGACCGGCTCCAATGCGCGGACAGCGCCTTTCAGCGTTCGTGTGGCGTACGCCGAGGCCTTCGCCATCGCCTCGTGCCAGCCCAATTCCGGCAACGCCCGGTGCGGGGGCGCCAGATAGTCTTCGGCGGCCTGCTGAAGCAGTTCCTGGCCGAGCGGATGGTGGTGACCGAGCCGGACCGCGTCCATCGCCGCCGTGATCAGCGCCTGTCCATAGGGATCAGCGCCGGGGCCCTGATAGTGCTCGAGCAGGGCGGGAAGACCGGCCAGGTACTGAGTAACCTGCCCGGGTGCGCCCGCGACTTCCGCTGCGACGATGGCCTCCTCCAGCAGCGGGTCGCCGCGGCGGCGCGCCCTTGTCAGATCCTCGGCCGTGAAAGCCATCGGCACGTCAATGACGCCGCCTCCGGCGGCGTTGATGCTGACCGGGGAAACCCCGTTCAACTCCGGCAACGCGGTCAGCAGCGCACGGGTCGCCGACACCGGATCGGCGGTACCGGGACCATCGTGGTGATCCACGACATAGGCCGCCCAGTACTCCGGCCACACGCTCGTGATGACCACCAGGTGATCCCGGCCCATCAACACATCGGCCAGCCTCGCCAGTGTCCTCTGCCCGCCGGCGTCTTCGGCGTAATGCCGCAGCTCGTTCAACCACAGCACCGACCCGTTCAGCACACACCGATCCAGCAACGCCGCCAAGTCGGCGGCGGTCCGCGGGTACAGCACCGGCACGCGCGGCAGTCGCGCCCGCACCGCCTCATAGGCGGCACGAGACTTGCCCGTCGAGGACCCGCCACGCAGCACGACAAGGCGATTCGCGGCCACCTGCGGATTCAGCACCGCATACAGCAGGTGATCGTGTGCCCGCCGGACATACGCCGGTAGCAGGCCACCGCCGATTGCTCGATGCACGCCCAACCGCAGCGGCCCCCACCGCTCGACCGGCCACCCTTCGTCCACCACCTGGCCGGCTCCACCATCAGCGTCCGCTGTGGAAGCCGGCAGGCGACGAGGCATCCGGCGGCGTTCGACCTCGCTATCACGGGTCTGCTTGGCCTCGGCCAGCAACTCCAGCCACCCGTCCACGTCACCGCGCACACCACCGACGTCAAGGCCACGACCAGCCCGCTCAAGACACAGCTCCACCACATCCACCAACGGCTCGGTATCCGCCGGCAGATGGGCTCCTTTCATCCAGTCGTACAAGACGCTGCGCGACACCACCCCGGGCAGCGCACGGCGCACCCCGTCCGGGTTCAACCCGGCCGCGCGCAGCAGCGCCGTGAACGCCTTCCCGAAATCCCCCGGCCCCCGCGGCATCCAGCCCCTCTTCGTTGTCCGAACGGTTCGGATCCTCCCTCGCCCGGACACCGGCCGCCTCTGCCTGGCCGGAAACGGCATCAGTCCGACCGTGTCCTAACCGCCTACCGGACGCACCCGCGCCCGCAACAGCCTGCGGGCATGGCCGACACATCACACTCCCCCGCCTCCGGCACCGCGACCAAGACCGCCACCGCGATGGCCTGGACCACCGCAGGGCTTCTGCAAATCGGTCTGTGGCTGACCGCACCCGCCCTAGCAGCGCTCGTGACTGTGCTTGAAGCCGCTCTGACGATCACGGTCATCTTGACCGCGTTGTACGCACCCAAGCGGATCAGCGACCGTGCCTTCCGCATGCTCCCCTGGACCGCTTCGACCCCGACACGTCCGCGCTCCACCGGCCGGACCCCGCCGTCGAACCGGTCATGAACCGCCCATCGCTCGCGTTCGAAAGAGGGAACAGCCCGCAGCCTTTGTCGACCCAGCCATCCAGCCGCGATTCCCTTCCGCACGCTCTGGACGCGTCCACGGCGCAACGCAGCACGCAGCTGGATAGGCCGCGGCCGTCGAGATCGCGGACTTGCGGATCCGGCATGACCGTGTTCATCCCGCACTGGGCCGCATCGGCGCACCCCGCAACGCTCCTATGGCAGCCGATCGAGCGGAGATGGGGCGCACGCCTCAGACGGCTCACGAAGGACCGTGGATGGCACCTGCAGCTGATCTATCCGGTCTCACGGTCCTCATCGAACTGACCACAAGCTCGCCTTGTGGTCTCCCACAAGCCGAGCTTGTGGCTGCTCAAGCCGCCGACGCATACCCGACCCAAGCTGTCCGACCACCGCCGATCACCGTGTTCCGACGCTCTGAGGACCTCGAGCCGTTCAGGCCCCCGATGCCGACGACGGCTTCAAGAGGTCAGGGGCCAACTGTGGTGGGAATCCTTCGGGACAAGCGACGCACTCGCCCCTCAGCCAATAGTCGGGTAGGTGCCGTGACCGCCGCTTCCGACACACGCGAGGAGATAGCGGTCCCTCGCTCCGTCAGATCGGGGATGACAAATGGCACTGCTCCTCGCGCACGCGCGGAGCACGACGCGAGCGGGCGGGCACCCAGCGCGGCATCGTGGCGCTGGTCCGGCGTCGGCGCGCCGACGGGCGCAACGGGCGCAACGGGCGTGGCTGGGTCGGGCCGCGTCGCATCACCGACAAACCCGGATGCTCAATGACCGGGTGTGGTCAACCCCGAATCTGGCAATAGCGAGCGCTCCCCTGTGGCCGGTGGTGCAGGGTGGACCAGTGGTAGCTCAGAGTCCAGAACGAGACAACGGACTGGGGAAACGCCTCAGAGAAGCCCTCTTCCCTGTGACGGCCTGCCCCGCCTACCGCCGTTTCCTGGCCGCGCGGCTCGTGTCGCAGACCGGCTCGTCGATGGCGCCGATCGCGCTGGCGTGGGCTGTGCTGCAGATCGGCGGCGGAGCCGGCGCGCTGGGCAGTGTGCTCGCGATCAGCATGGTCCCGCAGATGCTGCTGATGCTGATCGGCGGCGCGGTCGCAGACCGGCATCCACGCGGCCGGATAATGATCATCGCGCACCTGGTCTCGGGAGCCACGCAAGCGATCGTCGCCGTGCTGCTGTTCACGGGGCACGCGGCGCTGTGGCAGCTGCTGACGGCGGGCGTCATCAGCGGCGCGGCCGGGGCATTCTTCGGCCCGGCCGCCCAGGGCACGGTACGGCAGTTGGTCCCCCGCGAGTCACTGCGGGAGGCGAACGCCCTCTTGCGGCTCGGCCAGAACGTCGTGAAGATCGCCGCTCCGGCGGTGGCCGGCGTGCTCATCGCGGCCGCCGGGGCTGAGACCGCGATCGGATACGACGCGGCCACGTTCGTCGCCGCGGCGTGGATGCTGTCGCGCCTTCGGGTACCGCTTACCCCTATGAAGGGCAAGCGAATGCTCGGCGCGTTGCGGGAAGGGTGGACCGACTTCTGGTCCCGTCGCTGGCTGTGGATCATGGTGGCTCAAGGCGCGGCATGCATCACGCCGTGGCTGATCGGCTATCAGGTCCTCGGTCCGCTGTACGCGCGCGACCACCTGGGTGGAGCGCCGGCGTGGGGCCTGATCGTTTCCGGGTTCGCCGCCGGGCTGATCACCGGGTCCGTGGTGGTGCTGCTGCTGCGCCCCCGCCGGGTCGGACTGGTGACCTGTACCGCGACCGCGTCGATGGCGTTGCCGCTGGTGGCGCTGGCCGCACATGCTCCGCTGCCGGTTTTGGTGGCGGCGACGTTCGTGACCGGTGTCGGCTTGGACGTCAGCATCAACACGTTCGGGACCTATCAGCAGGCCGAGGTGCCGGTGGAGATGCAGGCCCGGACGTCGTCCTACAGCCTGGTCGGCCAGCAGCTCCCGATCCCGCTGGGCTACCTGCTGGCCGGCCCGCTCGCTGCGGCTGCTGGTGTCGTCCCGGCGTTGGCGGGCTGCGCCGCGGTGATCGTGACGATCGCGTTCGTGCCGCTGCTCAGTCGTCAGGTCCGGGCGATGCGGCTGCCCGCCCGCGCGGCCGAGGAACTCCCGGCCGCTGGGGCGGTGCCGGTCACGGCTGGGACGTCGTCACGGTCCTGACCTGCCCGGTGCGGGCGGCGAGGTAGAACGGCCGCGCTGCCTCCACGGCGTCCGGCAGCGACAGGATGCCGCGATCGCGCGCAGCGGCGGTCAGCTCCGCCGCCTCGGACGGGTCGATTCCCCACTCGCCGGCCAGCTGCGCGCGGATGCGCTCGGGGTCGAGGTGGTCGGGCGTGCGGCCCGGCCCGGTCGCTGCCACCTGCTGGTTGGTGGTCCAGGCGGTCACGGCCGCCGCGGCGCTCGCGTCGACGTCCAAGAGTCCGGCGGCCTCGGCAGGGGTCTCCGGCCAAAGGCTCGCGGTCGGGTCCAGGCGCGCCGAGCGTACGAGGATCCGCAGCAGCAGTTCCCGTCGGCACAGGTCGGCGATCTCGGCCGGTGTCGCCCAGTAGCCGATCTGCGCGGGCGTGAGCGCGTTCGCGTCGAGTCCCCGAGCGTGGGCGGCGGCGAGCGCCTGGCCCTCGAGGTCGTCGGCGCCGGGCGGGTGGGAGGCGATCCAGGCGAGAACATGGCGGCGCCAGCGTTCGGCGAAGCCGGGGTCGTACAGCTGCGCGTGATTCAGGACCGCGATGAACGGCACGCTCGCCTGCTCGGTGAAGGCGGCTGGCCGGTGGATCGCGATCCAGCGCCGCAGATGGGAGGTCCGCCACTGCTCGGACCGCCACCCGCACACGGGGGCCGTAGGGAGCCGCCCGGCGGTGGCCTGTGTGACGGCGAGCTCGGCGTCGCGCGCCTTGACGTTGGTGACCGCCGGTCCCTGCGCATCGAGCCACGCCATCACCCGTGCATAGGACCCGGCAATGTCGCCGGTGGCGAGGTACTTCAGGGCCTTCCAGGTGCGCCGCTGGAACGGCATGCTCCGAGCCAGGTCGAAGAGCCGGTCGGCGTCCGGACGGGTGATGACGCCAGCGTCGGCAGCGACCGCCAAGGCGTGACGGATGCAGACCAGCGCGGTTGACAGCGGCCGGCCTTCGGGGGTGTGGGCGACGGCGACTTCGTCGTCGGCGTCGATCGCGCCGCTGGCGTACTGCTCGTAGACCCAGCCGATGCCGAGCATGCCGTAGGGGTTGAGCTCGGCGGCGCGCAGTGCGCCCATGCTGGCCGCGCCGACCATGGTGACGCCCTCGTCGAGGAGCAGCAGGATTTCCTTGTGCCGGACGGGTGGCACTTGGTGCCACAGGCCGTCGACGATCACCACGGTGTCGCCGGGCGAGAGGCGCAGGCGGAGCAGGTCGCCGTGCTGGATGGGCGGGTGGACGGTCGCGGCCGGGGCGAGCGACCGGACGCGTGCGGCCGTGATGGTGGGGCCGGCGAACACGTGCAGCGCGGGCGTGGTCATGCGGCGGCTCCGGCGGGTTCGGGGCGGGGGATGACGTGCCGGGCGGAGTAGATCAGGCCCGGTGCGGCGACCCGCACCACCGCGAACGGCCGGTTCGGGCCGGTGAGGTCGACGACGAGGGGTTCCCAGCCGGTGACCTGGGTGATGCGGGTGGCCAGCCACGCGGCGTCGGCGTCATCGGTCGCGTGCGCCGTGGTGTGCCGCGCGGCGATGTCCGGCCACGCCTGCGAAGCGGCGGGGGTGACCGGCGGGCGGTATTGGCCTGGCCGGTAGACGAGGGAGGTGATGTCGTCGCGGGCACCGGAGATGTGGGTCAGGCGGGATTGCACGGCTTCGGTGATCGCTCGGGACAGGGCCACGCCGGGGTCGCGGTGCGCTCCGGAGCCGGACACGATCGCGCTTCCGGCGTCCTCGTGCCACAGGTGGCACACCATCACGGGCACGCCGAACCGGTTGGGCAGGTGCACGAGCTCGACCCACGCCCCGGCGGCTTCGAGTAGTTCCAGGTGCCGGGCGCACCAGGTGTCCGTGACCGTGGCTGGGTCGATGTGCTCCTGGGCGTCGGTGGCCTGGCCGGTCAGGCGGCTGGTGGTGTCCCGCTCGATCACCTCGCACAGCCCGTGGATGATCGCCTCGGCGCGGGTGTTGCCGGAGGCGAGACCGTTGGTGGAGGCGGTGAGCATGTAGATCCGCCACTCGCTGCGGACGTGCCGGCCGATCCGCACCAGCGGGCGCGGCAGCAACACCGGTGCGCCGGTCACGGCCGAGACCGCGGTGATCCAGTCCATGCGGGTGCGGTCGGTGAGCAGGCTGCCCGCGTGCTGCTCCAGCTCCGTCACCGGGTACGGCAGGTCCAGGCCTGCGGCCGCGGCGTCGGTCACAGCTGGGGCCGGGATCGCGCGTTCGCCATGCCAGAACTCGATCGCCTCCATCGCCGCCGAGACGCGTGCCGCGTCCAGGGTCGCCCCCTTGCCTTGGGCGACCGCGAGCGTGGCCGCGAGGGGCCGTACAGCGATGACGACGGGGATGCCGATGTCGTCGAGGCCAGTGACGTCGGCCAAGCGGGTGATGCCGTAGGAGGCGAGCAGGGGGCTGATCGCGGCGAGCGTGTCAGCCGGGTGCCGGGTGCGGTGAGTGCCAGAGAAGAACGTCTTCTGCATAGTCGTCTCCGTGCCGTGTCTGCGGGGCGTCTTCCCAGAGGGCAGGGCAGGCCCGTTGCGGGGCCTGCCCTGTGTTTGCGTTCCTTCGGCCCGAATCAGTGTGTTGGGGCGCGGTCGGGACTAGTCGACGAAGTCAGGCAGACCGAGCTTTCGCTTGGCGTGGCCCATGTACTCGGCCGCCCAGCGGGCGGGGTCGCTGCCGAGGCTGTCGGGCACGGCCGGGTCACCGCCCGCCGTGATCGGGAACTGGCCCTCGTCGCGGAGCTCGGCGATGAAGTCGGCCGGGTCGAAGTCGACCGGCTCCGCCGCGGCGGACGGGGCCGCGGTCGTGGTGGAGGTGGACATGGGGGTGCTCCCTTCCTTGTGGGGGTGACGCGCGCAGGGTCTACACGCGTGAGGTGAAGCAGCAGGTGACCATGACGCCGAGCTGGTCCTCGTACGGCGGGCGCCAGTGCGGGACGCGCACACCGTCGAAGCCGGTCATGACCCGGTGCAGCACGGAGAAGTCGCCGTTGTCGTGGGGGAACTCGGTGCCGCAGAAGCGGTCGGCGATCTCAGGGCTGGGCAGCCACCGCAGGTTCGGCAGCCAGCCCATCGTGCCGAGGTCACCGATGAGGCCGGCGGAGAAGGTGATGGCGCATTTCCCCTCATCGCGGTGCACCTGCATGTGGTCGCCGGGCCGGTACCACTTGTAACCCCAGCGGATCGCGACCATGTCCGTGCTGCCGGTGGCCTCACACGCCAGCTCCATCAACGCCGAGTGCCGTACGAGAGTCTTGAGGGCTTCGCCGCCCGGGTGGACGTGGCAGCGCTGCGGCGAGGTGATACTGCCGTCCCGCAGCATCTGCAGGCCCGGCACGCCCCGCTCCCGCAGAATCGCCTCGCCTTCGAGTTTTTCGGCTTCGGTGGTCAGGTCGACCCACAACTGGTCGGGGATCGCGTCGGCCGGGAGCTGGACGCGACCTTCGGCCAGCCACTGTGCGCGCAGCATTCGCGCCCCCTCACAGGTCCAGGTAGGACAGCGTCGCCAGCACGGCGGAGCGGCTGTCGGTGTGCGGGGCCCGCCAATGGGGGATGTCGTATCCGGCCCAGCCCTGCAGCAGGCCGGGCCCGTGCGGGTGCTCCAGATGCTCGAAGCCCTCCCCCTCGGGGAAGATTCCATGCTCGGCGACGACCTTGCCGAGCACGTCCGGGTAGACGGCCCGCAGGCCCGGCGCCCAGCCCATCGGGGCGAGGTTGCCGGTGAGGGCGAGCCCGACCGTGAGCGTGGACTTCACATCATCGGTGTGCAGGCCCTGGAAGTCGCCCTCGTTGTAGGTGACGTAGACGCACCCGAACGGGACGAGCCGCCGCATGCCTGTCATCTCGCGCAGCACCAGCAGCAGCGCCTTGTCGGTCAGCAGGTCGTGAAGCACCGGGCCGCCGGCGGCCATGTGGCAGTGCGCCGGCGCCGCGAATGATCCGTCTCTGTGTCCGGAGGTCTCGGCCCGCTCGTACGGCTCGGACTGCCCAGCCTGCTGCGCGGCTTCGGCCTCAAGGGCCTCGAGCCGCTCGGCGGGCAGGAAGCCCGGCACGCGGACCAGGCCCTCCTCCTCCCATACGGCGCGTGGTGTCGTCGTCTCGGCCATCGCCACCGTCCCCTTTCCGTTGTCGTCGCGGAGTGGCTTCAGCAAGGAGCAGGGACCGAGCCGGGAGGAGACGCTGTTGATGTGCACGCACGCCTCACCCGAGATGTGCTGTCCGATGCCCTTACCGCGATGCTCAGCTGCGACGTTGGGGCGCTCAATTGGCAGTCACCCTCAACCCGCCGTTGTGGGAAGTCCGCAACCGCCGATCCGCCGAACGCAGTGCGGGCCCGTGTTAGGTTGCGCGCGTGGACTCCACGCGCCGGGAGGAAATCGCGGCCGAGCTCCGCGCCACGGCCGCCGCCCAGGGCTGGACGCCGTGGCAACTGGCGCAGGCCGTTCACGACAAGGCCCAGACGCCGACTCTGCTGATGGCCTGGCGACTGGCGATGGGCCAGGCCCAAGCGGGCGTGGTCGCCGGCCTGCGGGGCTTAGCCGCCGATGAAGAGATCAACTGCGGCCTGACGACGCAGCAGCTGTCCCGATGGGAGAACGGCCATGAGACCCCCGGCCCGACTTATCGGCCGCTGTTCGGCCTGTGGTACCGCACCACCTTGAATCGTCTGGGCCTGACGGATGACCATCCGATCGTTACTCTGATAAAGGACGCCGTCCCGGCCGAGGAGGTCCCAGTGAGACGCCGCGAATTCTTCCAAGCCGCGGCGGTCACGCCGATCCTGGCCCACCTCGAACGAATCCGCGCACAGATGGACTCCGGCCTGCGACACGTCCTGCCGACCGCCGACGTCGAACACTGGCACGAGGTCGCCACCGGCCACGTCGCCTCCTACGGGCAGTTCGCTCCCCGGGACCTGCTGAGCCGGCTCGTTCCCGACCTGGAGGAGGTCGCCGGCCTCGTCGAGCGCTACCCCCGCGAGAAGGAGCTGCTGCTCGTCGCGTCCCGGCTCGGTGGATTAACAGGCGCGCTGTGGACCGACCTGGAGGACGAGCGCCAGGCACGCGCGTGGCTGCACACCGCTGACAGATACGCCGCCCAGGCCGGCGACACCACCCAGCGGTACTGGATCGCGATGGCCCGCGCCATGACCGCCATGTACGGCCCACAACCCGCCGCTGTCCTTCCCATCGCCGCTCGCGCCCGCACCGAACTCGGCGACACGCCGTCCGCACCGGCCGCTCAGCTCGCTGGGCTCGCCGCCCGCGCGCATGCCAGTCTCGGCTCGCGTCACGCCGAGCAGGCCCGCACAGAGCTCGGCCGTGCCGAACACCTCGCCGGGCGACTCACACCAGCCCAGACCGGCGAGCAGTTCTTCGGCTTCCCCGAACGCGAACTCGCCGCCTACGCCTCCTGGGTGCTCACCGCGGTCGGAGACGCTGGCGCATGGGCAGCGCAGGAGCGCGCACTGGCCAGCTACCCCGCCGCCGACCCCATGGACCGGCCGCTCATCCTGCTCAGCCGCGCCCGCCTGCTAGTCGAACGTCGAGAAGCCGCCGAAGCCACCCGTGTTGCCGGTGACGCGATCACCACAATCCCCCCGCAACTGCGCGTACCACTGTTGATGACACAGGCAAACAGCATCGCCACCGACCTCGAAGCAGTCTCGCCCAGCCACGCACGACAGCTTCGCGAGCGCCTGACCGCATAGCCGCTGCCACCGACGTGATCGACGACAGGTCCGAGCCACGCGGGCCTGACCGCCTCGCTGGATCAGCAGGGACGGCGCCGGTGCCGCCCCGCGAATGACGCTGTGAACGTCACCTGTCTGCCACGGATCACTCCAGCGGTTGCCAGGCGATGCACCGGGGGCGGGCGCCAGCGGTATCCATGAACCCCTGTACCGCCCGCCGTCGATGTCGATCTCAGCGTTCGGCGGAAACGGGGAATCGTCGTACCAGAGCTTTCCTTCGTCCTCGACTGCGGGTGAGAAGCCGTTCCGGGAGGTGCTGTAGACGCCGTCGCTCCGTTCGCAGCCGCTGTAGCGCAGTACGCCGACATGACCCCCGGGATCTGGACGGATTCCCACGTCCAAGCCCTGGGACCAGGGTCGCCGGACAGGTGGACATCCACGATGATCCGTTTGCCCACTGGCAGGTCATTCCGGATGCGCTCGAACAGCGCATCCAGATCCTCAGCGCAGGTGGCCGTCACCGGCTCGTTCCCTCCGCCGTGCCACACGTCGAGTGAGGTCACCAGGTGGCTGCACCTCCCGCGTAGGAGCGTACGAAACCGTATGCACCATCGAGTTTTCCGAACCATCTCGATGTATGGGTCCTGAGGAACTGGGCTTTCCTCGTGGCGAACATGTTCGTGACATGAGCCGACAGCTTCGTGTGCGCCTGTGAAGCCCTGCGGTGAGATCCTCTTCCTCTGAGGCGATCATCAACATGGAGGTGTGCGTGGCAACGGCCGTGTTCGCACCGAGCTTGCAGGTCAGCGTCGACCGATTCGCTCGATCGTTGATCGTGCCGTCCCGGTTGCTAAAGCTGCATCCACGCAAGCGTGGAAACCCTGGAGATCACGGCGCCTTAGCGCCCGCGATCATGCTTGGAGTGGTGTCGGCGTTCGAGGGGTTCGCCGAGGACTTCCTGGCGACCGCCCTATATCTGCGGGGTCTCAGCTTCGCGCAAATCGTGAAGAAGGTGAACCTGACCAACCCCAGCTTGCTCGACCTCCAGAAGATCGTGGTCAACGAGTTCCCTGGCCTGGATGTCGCCACTGACTTCGAGGTAGAGGTCTGGAAACCGCCTTCGATCGGGCAGAAGGGGTGGTGGCAGCGCGAACTGATCGGCTGGGACGATGCCGTTCGCGATTCTCAGGGCTGGATCCAGGTCCGACACTGCTTGAGCCATGGGTTGACCAGCGGTTGGCGTAGCGAGGTGTGGCCTGGCCCGGCGACCAAGGGGAACAGCAACCATGTGCCGGCTGCGGCGGACGTGCTGCGAGCCATGCCCGCAGGGAAGCACTCACTAGTGGTCCATGGTGCGATCACGTGTACCCGGATTTATCGAGCCGGAGCCGAGCATGTCGCCAATCTGGTCGCGAAGAATCTTGGTGAGCGCTTGTCGTGGAGTCAGGTCCCCGAATTTCCGTTGGACGCCGCAATCGACTGAGTAGCTGGGCTGGCCATCCTCGCGGTGGCCCTCAGCTCCAGGATCTCGGCTTCGAGGCTAGCGATGCGGGTGTCGAGGAACCGACTGTTCTCGCAGGCGGCCTTGAGACGGCCGGTCAGCTGCTAATTGTCGGTAGTGAACCTCCGGGTCTCTTGCCGGAGCGTCCGATTCTCGGTAGTAATCCGCTCGATGGCGTCGGCGCGCAAGTCGAGTTCGAATTCGCGGATCTGCCCGAGAAGTTGGCCGATCTGGCTGCGCTGGTTGTTGATCCCTGCATAGGCGGCCTTGAGGGCGTGACGTCGTCCGGCATGGGCCGGGAACCCAACGTGATCCGCCGGGAGCCCGGATTCCGCTCTTCGGCCGCGTCGCGGGCGTACGGAGCGTTCGTCGCCGCGTCGGGCCGCCGAACGCCAGCCCGGTCCAGTCCGGCCCGGCTGTGACCGCCAGGTTCAATCATCCCACTCGATACGTTCGGCGGGTGGCTCGGTCTCGACGTAGGGATGCAGGGAGCGTGTCGCCGTCAGGTAGGGGAGGAACCAGGAGCCGACAGGGTCGTAGAACCATTCGAAGTCCAGATCCTCAAAGACGTGGTCTTGGAAGCCGACGTAGGCTTCTTCGACCGTCCGGCCGTCGAGCAGATCGAAGGTGTCGAGGGTTACCTTGGCCTCGTCGATGAGTAGACGCAGCGCGAGGGCCTCGGCCACGCATGACGGCTCGTGCCACTGTGGTTCGAGGAGGCGTCCAGTGATCGTGACGGCCGCGACCAGGAACTGCTTCGCGTGCAACGCCCTGAACTGGTGGGCGTACTTGGCCGGCAGACCGTCCATAACAACGAACCCGTCGCCTTCGGCGACGGTCGAGTGGTCTTTGCACAGAATTTCGATGTCTTGGAAGAGGTTTTCAACCATGATCCCGGCCGAATACAAGAGAGCTCCCGCGGCCAGGCGGGCATGGTCAGCACTGAGCCCGCGGTCGGGTTCGTCGGGAAAGTGGCCGAACGCCGTCAGATCGAACGCTCGAAGCTTCTCGGCGGCCTGAAGAATCTGTGCGCGGGCCTGCTCGCTCTCGTCCTGCAGATCTTGCACACCAGGCTCTGGTATATCGCTGTGCGGGGCAGTGAGGCGTTCGGCGGGGTCGTCGGGAGGTGCGTTGTCTCCTTCGGCGGCTCGGAGGCTTTCCAGCGCGAGCGCGTCGTTCAGGCTGACCTCGCACCTGGTCACCCGCCAGTCGGCGAGCAGCTCGGTGTGCTCCAGTACCCGTTCGATGATCTCGCGCATGGCCCGTTCAGCAAACTCCAACGCCGGGGCATCGGCCACGATCCCCACGGCAGCCCCTGCCGGATGGACACCGACCCGAAAGTCCTCCACCTCGACCCCGACACCATCGGGACCGGTGACCCCATCGACCCGAGCGAGCCCATCTACGAGGAGGTAAGCGACTCCCTCCCGCTGGAGAGGATCCAGCTTGGCCGCATCAGTTGATGTCTCGAGCTCAGCGCTGATCAGGTACTTCATTGCCTTCCCTCCGGAACATTCAAGAGACTCTCGGTGACCAGGCCTCCGTCCTGCGACGGCAGAATGCACGAGTCCCGAGGAGGCCGCCGTCGCCCCAACCTGACCCGCTGCGGCAGCTCCCGTATCTGGCGCACATCGCGGTAACGACGGCCGAGCGTGGATCACACGCGATTCTGTTCGGCGTCATGTCGTCCACGGTGTGGTTCGTGGTCGTGTGCTGGCCGGCATGCACGCCGTCACTCCTCGTCATAGATTTGGGCACGGAATGCTTTTAAACGCGAGCCCGCCTCCGGCTAGGGACCAGACCGCCCTGACCCACGGCGCGCCAGCCCCAAACGACCAATAATGCTAATTGCCGTGCCGCCGCACCAGGTGAGCAGGTAAATCGAGTTGCAGGGCGGAGACTGCACCAGCAAGCACGTCACTGCCTCCTGGGCCCCTCCTGTTTCGTAGCGATTTGGGTAAGGAACCGGTCGATCTCACGGTTGTACCGCGCGTCATGCAACGCGTGGTGCACCGGACCCGTCTGGTCGGGTAGGCACGGGTTACCCAACCGTACGGCCTCCGTCTTAAGGTCACCGGTCCACATCGGAATGCGGTCGGGCGTACGATTCACAGGTCCGTACAACCATGCCAGGTTGACATGATCGAAGGCGCTGAACCATGCCATAGCTCGGGGGGTCTGGCGTCGCGCAGACAAAGTCAAGAATCTCCGCAGCGATGACGCTCGGGTCCTTAACGAACGCGAAGTCGGGATGCTGGCGGTCCCGCCATGCGACGCCCGACGCCGGCATGTCCACCGGCAGGTGCGGCAAGACGTTGGCGCGCAGCCACGGATGCGCTGCAGCCGCGTCAATCGGACCGTTTCCGAAGATCGCATAGTATTCACGGTCATCAGCTGCGACCATGCCGACACTAATCGAGCGGATGCTGCGCCCGTCCTCGATGAACTCCCAGTCATGCCAGATCTTCACTTGCCCTCCCACTGTCGACATTAACGTTCACCGCGAAGGTCACTCAGCCACGTCATTAAGGAAGGCTGCCTCGATACGGTCCAGGTCCTTGATTCGATACACGATGCGGTTAGAGACACGCATGAAGGGAATCCGCTTTTGTCGGCGTAGCTCATACAACTGATCACGATTACAGCCGAAACGTTCAGCGAGACGAAGCTCGGTAATATAGACGGCAGGATCCGGCTCAGAAAGTCGCCGAGGATATTTCGAACTCAACAGAAATCACCCTCTCGCGACGATCAGAATATCTAGCCGCCCCAAAAGCAAGGAGACTGCACCGACGGAATCTCAACATCTACAGTAGGCCCGCATGATCAGCTGACGATAAGCGCTGCGTCAGCAAGGCGACACGTGCATGAATACGTGCTGTATCTGACACCGCCAAACGGAACCACAACCGAGGCTTGCGAGGCGCGACACGGCCCCCATATCAGATACAAGCCCACTCAATTGACTGGTTCACGGCCGAGGATCACACTGCCACCGACCCCGCCGGCTTTTGGACCCAACAAGCACACACCCGACCATGACAGCGACACGCGCATCCCATGGGCCACCGGCGCCTACGGCGTCAAAGACGCCGACGGCCAGGTGATCCCCCGCGCCAGCGATCCTGCGTCAGCATCGCCGTCATCACACCCGACCTGGCAATATGCCCCAGACGCCGGGATTGCCTTGATCATCTTTGTGTGCGGGCCATCGGTCACTTCACTTAGCCCGAACATGCTCCAGCTCCGCGGCCAAGAGAGAACCTGAGGGCCATGGGCGGCTCGCCTCTCCAGTCCGCACCTGCCCGCAGGGCGGCACGGTTGGGCGGGTTGGTGCCCACTCGGCCCGAGGGCAGATCGAGGGTCCCGACCTGGAGCGCCGAGAACCGAAGGGACAACCGCAGCGACAGCGCCGGTGTGAGAATGATCGACACGAGCGGCAGAGCGCCAGAGCCTGTTCGTAGCAGGCCGGACGTCTCCGACGGGCCCCAGGACGACAGCTCGGTGCTCGCCGCAGGTCGATACGGAGAGTGACATCTTTCAAGTAACCGTTACTTGTTTGACCCCGAACCGCCCCGAACCGGGCCGACTGATCTTGAACGATCCGTACCTGGCCATACCCGCCTACGGCGCCGCTGATAGACTGTTCGTGCAGCTCGGAGGGGGAAAGCAGGGTTGACCCGGGAAAACGGTCGGTCTTCCCAGGGTTGGATCAAGGCCAAGACGGGAATCTTGTCTCGGTATCCAGCGTTCACGCTAGGAGAACGCAAGCCGTCTGGGAGGCACGTCACGATGGCCGAGCGCGCACTTCGCGGCACCCGCCTCGGAGCCACGAGCTACGAGAATGATCGAAACACCGACCTGGCCCCTCGTCAGGAGGTCATGTACGACTGCCCGAAGGGCCACCGGTTCACCGTCATCCTGGCCGCTGAGGCCGAGGTGCCGATGACCTGGGAGTGCCGGAGCTGCGGCGCCACCGCCCTGATGGTCAACGGTGAGATGCCTCAGTCCAAGAAGGGTAAACCGCCCCGCACGCACTGGGACATGCTCATGGAGCGCCGCACGATCGAAGACCTTGAGGAGGTCCTGGCCGAGCGATTGGCCGTTCTGCGCGCCCAGCGCAGAAGGACCGCGTAACCGAACACCGAACGCACACGAGCCGTGCCGTACGCCCCTCGGCGGCACGGCTCGTGCGTGTTCTCAGCGCCGCTCGCCCTGACGGTCGTCCTCGATGACCTCGCCGCGCACGACCTGCGGCCCCGGACCCGGCTCCGACTCCGGCTCGGTCGTCCCGGGCCCGTACATGCCGCTCAGGTCCCCGAACCGCAGGCCGCCCCGGCGCCGCGCCGCCGACATCCGCCGCCCGACGTACGACGACAGCAGGCGGCGCACGAGCGGCCGGGTGAACGGCAGCACGAACAGGAATCCGAAGACGTCGGTCACGAAGCCGGGCGTGAGCAGCAGCACCCCGCCGACGAGCACGAGGCCGGCGTCGGCGAGCTCCCGGTCGGGCATGCCGCCGCCCTCGAAGGACTCCTTCAGTGCCCGCCACGCCCGCCGGCCCTCGTGCCGGATGATCCACGCTCCCAGAAGGCTCTCGGCCAGCAGCAGCGCGACCGTGGGCCAGCCGCCGATCAGCTCGCCCACCTGGATGATCACATAAATCTCCAGCACGGGCAGCAACAGGAATGCGAGGAACAGCACCACAGGGAGCATGTCTCCATTGTGGCGTGCCGAATGGACGGTTCACCGGCGCGGCCGGGGGACGAGTTGGCCGTGCGGAGAGTTCCCGCTTCGCTCCAGGCGGACACGCCGGCACTGAGCGCCAAAGAGCATCGCCGCTGACGGCCGGAGCCCGTCCGGACGGACCCCGTATCCTGACTTGTATACGAGGGCGCGGTTCGGCGGAGACGGAGCGGATGATCTATGGCCAAGCGACCGGCTGACGTGGGGACCGCGGAGCCCTCGGCCAAGCCGAAGCGTGGCCGGCGGCCGCGCACCGGCAGCGGAGAGGCACTGAGCGACCGCGCGTACGACCACGTGCGCGCCGCGATCCTGAACGGCGCCTACCGCCCCAACCAGCGGCTTCCCGAAGACGAGGTGGCGGCACAGCTCGACATCAGCCGGACCCCCGTACGTGTGGCCCTGATGCGGCTCGTGGACCAGGGCCTGGTCGTCCGCGAACGCCAGGGATGGGTCGTGCGGGAGCACACTCCCGAGGAGATCCGAGAGATCTACGAGGTGCGGTACGCCCTGGAGGGCATGGCCACCGGTCTCACGGCGATCCGGGCGACCGACGACGAGCTGGCGGTGATCGCGGCGATGTACGACGGACCGCTCGAAGCGTTCACGAACCGCCCACGCGCCGAGTTGGGGCGCTTGAACCGCGACTTCCACCACGCGATCGTGCGCGCCGCGGGCAACCGGCGGCTGCTGGAAGAGTGGCTCCGCAACCGGGACTTCAGCGTCACGTACAACATGGCCAACGTCTTCACCCCTGACGAGATGGTCGTCTGCATCCAGGGCCACTGGAAGATCATCGAGGCGCTGCGCGCGCGTGACAGGGACGAGGCCGAGCGGCTCGCGAGGGAGCACGTGGCGGAGGTCCAGGCGGCGGCGATGCGCCGCTTCGAGCTGCTGGGCTCCGTCACCGGTTCGCTGTGATCCCTTAAGGGACCCGGGGCCCGGGGACCGCGCCCACGGCCACGAGGCACCGCGACCCGCCAGCGGAAACACGTCCGTAGTCCAGGTCTTGCGGGCTTTGGATACAAAGTCGTACTCTGCGCCGTATGCAAGCTTCCCACGAGGTGGACGAGCCGCGAACCGCGAGGTCATCGCGGGAGTCCGTAACCGAGCCCGCAGCCCACAAGCACTCCGTTCAGGAGGAGATGGACGCCGATCGGGGCGCGGTCCTGCTGCCGACGCTGCCCTCCGCTCCGGACCTGCCACCCGAGGCCGCGGGTGTGCTCGGAGAGGTGCCCGCCCGCCTCGGCGTGCCGTTCGTCAGCCCGATCTTCAACGCGCTGGCCGCGTTCCCCGACTTCCTGGTGCCCGCCTGGGAGCACTCCCGGCGCCTCATCGGATCCCCGGCGTTCAGCGAGGCGGCCGCGCGGCTCACGGTGCCCGCCGAGCTGCTCCCCGGCCGCGACGACGCGCTCTCCGTCGCCGGGGTCGACGTCGACCTCGTCCGCCGCTACACCGCGACCTTCCACCGCCTGGTGCCCGAGCTGCTGCTGCTGGCGTCCTGCCTGTACCACGGCCTGACGTCGGACGCGCCGGTCGAGACTGGAATCCTCGCCGACACGCCGGTCAAGACCGGGCCCCTCGCCGACACGCCGCCGCGCGGCGTACGGCCGGACGCCGTCACCCTCGCACCGGCCGCCACGCCGCCCGACCCCGAGCTGCTGCGCCTGTACGAGGAGATCCGGATCGCCCACGGGCTCCCCCGTACGCCGAGCTACTACCGGGCCCTCGGCCGGTGGCCGAGCTTCCTGTCCGCCGTCTGGGAACGACTCGGGCCGATCGTGCGCGAGCCGGCCTACGCCGCCGCCCGTGAACGCCTCCTCGCCGAGGCCGCCACCGCCGCCGCAGAACTGCCGGCGCCGTACGTGGAGACGCCCTCGGCCGGCGACGTCCGCGCCGTCCTCGCCGTCTTCCGGCTCCGCCTGATCCCGCCGCTGCTGCTGGACACCGGCATCGTCCTCGCGCTGCTCGGCCGGCCCACCGATCCGGAGCCGCGGCTCCTGAACCCGATCGTGGCCGTCGGGGAGCCACGAGCACGACCTCACGCGGTCCCGTACCCGGAGCGTGAATCCGGGTCGCTCATCCCAGAGGGGTGCCATGTATCACCAGATCTTCGACCCCGTGTTCGGACGCCTCGGCTGGTCCGCGCTCGTCGCCGCCCTCCCCCTGTTGGTGCTCTTCCTCCTGCTCGGCGTCCTGCGCTGGAAGGCGCACTGGGCCGGGCTCATCTCCCTCGGGACGGCGGCGGTGATCGCGGCGGCCGTCTACGGCATGCCCGTCCTCCAGACGCTCGACGCCGCGTCGTACGGCGCGGCCTCCAGCTTCCTCACGGTCATCTGGATCGTCGTCAACGCGTTGTGGATCTTCAAGTTGACCGAGCACACGGGTCACTTCGAAGTCCTGCGCAGATCCTTCTGGAGCGTCAGCGACGATCAGCGCATCCAGGTCATCATCATCGCCTTCGCAGGGCCGGGAGGGCGACATCTTCCGCAAGGTGATCGTTTACAGCCTGTCCCTGCTGGCGCTGATCGCCCTGATCGTGCTGCTGCAGTCCACCCCCGTCCTGTCCTGGATGCTCCCCTGAAACCCGGAAACACCGAGGAGACATGATGACCAATCGGTACCAGGCCCTGTTCGACCTCACGGGCCGGACGGCCCTCGTGATGGGCGCCGCCTCCGGCATCGGCGAGGCGTCGGCGCGCACGCTCGCCGGGCTCGGCGCCGCGGTCGTGTGCGCGGACGTCGACGGCGCCGGGGCGAAGGAGACGGCCGAGCGGATCGTCGCGGAGGGCGGCTCGGCCACCGGCGTCACCGCCGACCTGACCGACCGGGAGCAGGTCGTCGCGGCCGTCGACGGCACCGTCGCCGCGCATGGCCGGCTCGACATCGGCGTGACCACTCCCGGCATCAACATCCGCAAGCGGGTCGCGGCCTTCTCGGACGAGGAGTTCGACCGCATCATCGATCTCAACCTCAAGGGCACCTTCTTCTTCCTCCAGCGGGCCTCGGCCGTGATGGCCGCGCAGGGGTCCGGCAGCCTCGTCGCGTGCTCGTCGATGCGCGCCCTGATGGTCGAGCCGGGCCTGGCCGTGTACGCCGCGACCAAGGCGGCCATCCTGCAGATGGCCTATGACGGGCACACCGTCTTCGGCCGGTGGGGCACGGCCGACGAGGTGGGCTCCGCCGTGGCGTTCCTGGCCTCCGATGCCGCGTCGTACGTCACCGGGACGAACCTCGTCGTCGACGCCGGCTGGACCGTCATCGACGGCCGCTTCGACCCGGGGCGGTGACGCTCTCCCCAGCGCGCGGGCGCACGGTGCCCGCCGCGCCCGGCGGCGGCCGGCCCCGGCCACGCGCGTCTCTTTACGGGGGGCCCGTCGGCCTCATGCTGATGGGCATCCTCGGCCTGGTCCCCGACCATACGGAGGCATGCTCGATCGTGCGGCGGCTGGTGGCGGCGCTGCCGGCCGGCAGCCACCTGGCGCTCTACGACGGGACCGACACCGATCCGGCGTACGTCGAGGCGATCCGCGCGTACAACGCGGGCAGCGGCGCGGTCCCGTACACGCCCCGGAGCCTGGAGCAGATCACCGCGTTCTTCGACGGTCTGGAGCTGCTGAGTCCCGGTGTCGTGTCCGTGACCCGGTGGCGCCCGGAGCCGAGCCCCTGGGGCGAGCCGCCGGAAGTGGCCTGCGCGGGCGGCGTCGCGCGCAAGCGCTGAGCCCTGGTGGACCGGTCGCGGCGCCCGTCGGTGACCGCTCCCGGAGGCGGGCTCGACGCCGCGCGCCCGGCGGACACCAGTTGGCGGTGTTTTGAACACCGCGGCGGCGTAGTGGCCCAGGCCCCGGGTACCGCTTCCTATCGGGAGAAAACAGCAGGTCAACGGGGGGCTAACGATGCTGAGGCTCATGCGCCGCGCCGGAATCACGTCCGACATGATGTACATCGCCGGCTTCGGATCGATCATCGCGTCGGTCGCCAGCTGGGCGATGTCGATGCGGGCCGAGAAGGCCGGTATGGACCGGGCGGACCGCTGGGGGATCTTCGTCGGCGAGTGGGCGCCGACCTTCTTCGCGCTCGGCGTCGCCATGCGGATGGAGGAGGAGTACGGCGAGGAGACGCCGAGTGAGCGGGCCGAGCGGATGAAGCACCGCGTCCGGGAGGCGATGCCGGTCGGCTGACCCTCGCACGTACCCGGAGAAGGTCACCGGAGTTCCGGTTGGCCGACCTTCCACGGCTCATCCGGCCCATGGCGGCCCTCCCGCGGCGGTCCCTGCCGCACGATCAGGACGCCTACGGCTGGGAGCTGAAGTGGGACGGCGTCCGGGCCGTCGCCTACGTCCAGGGGGGCGGCCTGCGGCTGATGTCCCGCAACGACAAGGACATCACGCGCTCCTACCCCGAACTGGCTGGCCTGGCCCGGATGCTGCCCCGCCCCGCGGTCCTCGACGGCGAGATCGTCGCCCTGCGCGACGGCCGCCCGAGCTTCGCGACGCTTCAGCTGCGGATTCACGTCCTGCGTCCCGGCGAGCGGCTCGTCCGGGCCGTGCCGGTCCAGTACTACCTGTTCGATCTTCTTCACCTCGACGGGGAGTCGCTGCTGCCGCTCCCCTACACCGAGCGGCGGGACCGCCTGGACGCGCTCGGCCTCGACGAGGAGCCCGTGCGCGTGCCGCCCTGGTGGCGCGGCGACGGCGAGGCCGTCTTCGCCGTGGGCCTGGCCCAGGGCCTGGAGGGCGTCGTCGGCAAGCCACTGCGGTCCCGCTACCACCCGGGGCGGCGCGGTCCCTGGATCAAGGTGAAGCACGTCCGTCACCAAGAGGTCGTGATCGCCGGGTGGATCCCCGGGGCGGGCCGCCGCGCCGACCTGATCGGATCCCTCGCGCTGGGCGTCTACGACGGGGAGCGGCTGCGGTACGCGGGGAACGTGGGCACCGGCTTCACCGAGGCGGGCCTGCGGGACATGGCCGCGCGGCTGGCGCCCCTGGCCCGGGGCGAGGACCCCTTCGACCCGCCGGCGCCCCGCGAGGTCGCCCGGCGCGCGCACTGGGTGCGGCCCGAGTTGGTGGGCGAGGTCGCGTTCGGCGAGTGGACCCCGGACGGCGTCCTGCGGCACCCCAGCTGGCGGGGGCTGCGCCCGGACAAGAAGCCCCGCGAGGTCCACCGCGAAGATCCCGGTTGACGCCCTTCTCCCGTACATGCGCGGCGAAGGCCCCGGTTCGTGGCTTCTCCCGGTGTTCTTCCGGCGTGTCCATTTGCGGGATCATGGTGTCGGAAGCAGAGTTACCCCGGCGTCCCGGCCGGTCCCGATCCGGCGTCCCGCGCGGCGGGTCGCCGTTCGTTCCCCTCACCTCTGGAGTGTCCTCGTGCGTAAGCATGTGCTCGTTCTCGTCGCCGTGGCCAGCCTGGGCCTGGCGGGCTGCGGCGGCGGATCCGCGCATCACGACAAGACCGCCGCGTCCGCCAAGACCGGCGGCGCGGCCGCGGGCGTTCCGCTGCCCACCGCCTCCCCCAAGGGCGACAGCGACGCCCCGACGTGCACGACCGTCTCCTACCGCGTCACCGGCACGGACGTCCAGGTCACCGCCCAGGTGGGCAAGACCCCCATCACCCTCAACTTCGAGGCCGACGACGCCGACGACAACCCCGTCACCGGCGACCCGAAGACCTCGGGCGTCACCTACGCCTTCAAGGGCGGCGACACCCGGCACACCCTGGTGATCAAGAATGTGCGCTCGTTGAACCACGTCACCGTCATCGGCCTGGGCACCGACCAGAACGACTCCTGCCGCGCCTACGCGGGGTAACGCACCCCGCGAGGCGACCCCGGGCCGCCGGCTCGATACGCTCCACCGGAGTCGGTAAGAAGCAGGACATAACGGCACCGCCGGCGACCAGGCGCCCCCTGACCGCCGGCGCCGGCTTCCGGAGGACGGATCATGCGAGTGCACCTGGCGTACGGCGAGTCGGGGTTGGACATCGACGTGGACCCCGAGGTGACCACGGTGGTCGAGCCCGTCCACCACGAGGCCGCCGCCGACCAGGTCGCCCTGGTGCGCGCGGCGCTGCGTCACCCGGTCGCCGGGCCGCCGCTGCGCGAGCGGGTACGGCCCGGTCAGACGGTGGCGATCTCGGTCTGTGACGGCACTCGGCCCCAGCCCCGCCGGCTGGTCGTCCCGGCGCTGCTGGCCGAACTCGACGGCGTCGTCCGGCTGGAGGACGTCGTGATCCTGATCGCCACCGGCACCCACCGCGGCAACACCGACGCCGAACTGCGCCAGATGTTCGGCGACCAGGTCGTCGACGCCGTACGGATCGTCAACCACGACGCGCGGCGCCCCGACGAGCTCACCTGGATGGGAAGGTTCGGCAAGGACGTGCCGGTGTGGCTCAACCGCGAGTGGGCCGCGGCCGACGTTCGGATCACCACCGGCTTCGTCGAGCCGCACTTCTTCGCGGGCTTCTCCGGCGGGCCGAAGCTCGTCGCCCCGGGGCTGGCCGCGCTGGAGACCGTTCTCGTGCTGCACGACGCCGCCCGCATCGGTGATCCCCGCGCGACCTGGGGCGTCACGCACGGCAACCCCGTCCACGACGACGTACGGGCGATCGCGGAGGCCACCGGGGTCACCTTCGCCATGGACGTGGTCCTCAACCGGGACAAGGACGTCGTGGCCGCCTTCGGAGGCGACCTGTCGCCGATGCACGCCGCCGCGACGGCGGCCGCGAAGCGCATGGCGATGCGGCCCGTCGAGGCGCCCTTCGACGTGGTGGTCACCACCAACTCCGGCTTCCCCCTGGACCAGAACCTGTACCAGGCGGTCAAGGGCATGTCCGCCGCCTACCAGGTGGTCCGCCCGGGCGGCACCATCGTCTGCGCCGCCGAGTGCCGCGACGGTTTCCCCGACCACGGCTCCTACCGGGAGGTCCTGGCCTCCGCGTCCTCGCCGCGGGCGCTGTTCGACGCCATCAGCGCCCGCACCGAGACGGTGCCCGACCAGTGGCAGGTGCAGATCCAGGCGCGCATCCAGTCCGGCAGCCGGGTCGTCATGCACACCGGCCACCTCAGCGACGCGGACCTCGCCACCGCCCACCTGGAGCAGACCAGCGACATCTCCGCCACGGTCGCCGACGCCCTGTCGGCGGCGGGCCCCGATGCCCGGTTGTGCGTGCTGCCCGAGGGTCCGCAGACGATCCCGTACCTGGCCGGGACGGCGCGATGACCCGGCCGCCGGCATCCGGCTGAGGAAGCTCCGGCGGCCCGAACCGCTGGGCGTGGTTCAGCGCCGGCCGCGGCCGGTGAGGCGGCCCAGCCAGTAGGCGAAGCCCCACTGGGCGATCCGCGTGAACGCCTCGATCATGATCGCACGGCTCATCTTGCTGGCGCCGTGGGTGCGTTCGACGAACCGGATCGGGACCTCGGTCACCCGCAGGCCGCCTCGCACCGTGCGCAGCGTCAGGTCGACCTGGAAGCAGTAGCCCTGCGACGTGACGTCGTCGATGCCGATCTTCTGCAGGGTGGTCGCGCGGTAGGCACGGTATCCGCCGGTCGAGTCGCGCACCGGGAAACCCAGCATGATCCGCGCGTAGAGGTTCGCGCCCCGCGACAGGATCTCGCGGTTGATCGGCCAGTTCTCCACCGTTCCGCCGCGGGTCCATCGCGAGCCGATGACCAGGTCGGCCTCGCCGAGCGCGCTGAGCAGCCGGGGCAGCTCCTCCGGCTGGTGGGAACCGTCGGCGTCCATCTCGACGAGCACGTCGAAGCCGTGCTCGATCCCCCAGTGGAAACCGGCGATGTACGCCGCGCCGAGGCCTTCCTTGCCCGCCCGGTGCAGGACGTGGACCCGCTCGTCGTCGTCGGCGAGCCCGTCGGCGATCTTTCCGGTGCCGTCGGGACTGTTGTCATCGGCGATCAGGATGTCGGCCTCGGACACGGCGGCGCGCACCCGGCCGACGATGCTCTCGATGTTCTCCCGCTCGTTGTACGTCGGGATGATCACGAGCACCCGCCCGATGTCCTCCATGATCTGCACCGGTCAGGCCTTCCTCGTCCGTGTTCTCCAGCCGGCGGCGACCGCGGCCGCGAATCCCAGAAGCGCCAGCACCCACTCCGGCGCGGCACCCAGATGATCAGTAAGGGTACGCGAGGTGCGCAGCGGCACGCTGCGCACCTGAAGATCCGGGGTGAATTCCTTTGACTGCGTCAGAACCTTGCCGTTCGGGGCGATGATGCCGCTGATTCCGCTCGTGGAGGCCACGAGCACGCTGCGCCCGTGCTCGATCGCGCGCATCCGCGACATCGCGAACTGCTGCGGCGGCAGACTCGTCTTCCCGAATGTGGCGTTGTTGGTCTGGACGACGAGCAGTGGGGCGTCGGCGACATCCCGCACGAGTCCGTCGTAGGCCACCTCGAAGCAGATGACGTCTCCGATTTTCACCGGACCGAGCTGAAGGGATCCGCGTGAACGGCCCTTGACGAATTCCCCAACCCGATCGAAACGGGTGATGAGCTTTTTCAGCAGGCCCCGGAAGATCGGGATGTACTCGCCGAACGGCAGCGGGTGGCGTTTGACGTAGTAGGCGCCGGGTCCGGTGGTGGGGCTCCAGACGATCCCGCGGTTCTCGACGTGCTCGCCGTCGCCCGCGTCGATGACGGCGCCGACCAGCACGGGCACGCCGATGTCGCGGACCGCGGCGTCGATCACCCCGCGGGCCTGGTCGTCGGCGTACGGGTCGAGGTCGCTGGAGTTCTCCGGCCAGATGACCAGGTCGGGCCGGGGCAGCTTCCCGGCGCGGACCTGCTCGGCCAGCCGGTGCGTCTCGCGGGCGTGGTTGTTCAGGACGGCCTCGCGCTGGCCGAGGAAGTCCAGGCCGGCGCGGGGCACGTTGCCCTGCACGACCGCGACCGTCACCTTGCGGCCACCGGTCGGGCGGGGGACGAACATGCCGACCAGCCCGAGCGCGAGCACGCCGGCCAGCGCCACCGCGACCCAGCGGAGCGGGCGACCCGGGGCCGTGCCCGGCGCGGGATCGCCGGTGGTGGGCTCGGCGGCGTCAGCGTCAGTGTCGGCGATCGCGTCCTCGTGGACGGCATCGGGATGCGCGGCGGCGGTCCGGCGGCGCCACAGGAGCAGGGCCGTCGCGGCCAGCAGCCCGCCGATGAGCGCGGTGACGAAGCTGACCAGCGGGGCGCCGCCCACCGAGGCGTAGCCGGTGAGGGGTGAAGCGCTCTGGCTGAACGCCAGCCGCGCCCAGGGGAACCCGCCGAACGGCACCCGGCCCCGGACGAGCTCCTCGGTGATCCACAATGCGGCCGTCCACACGGGCCAGCCGGGCAGCCGGGTGACGAGGGCGAGGCCGGCGCCCAGGAGCGCGAAGTACAGCGCCTCGAAGATGCTCAGCGCGATCCACGCGTCCAGGCCGACGGGCCGCAGGCCCTCGAAGGTCGGGAAGCAGAACGCCAGGCCGAACAGCATGCCGAGCGCGAGGCCGCGCCGCCAGGTGCGGCCTCGGAACAGCAGCGCGAGCATCGCCGTGGCGACGGGTGCCAGCGGCCACCACCCGATCGGCGGGAACGCCGCCGCCAGCAGCAGACCGGCCAGCACCACGCCCGCCGGGCGCGGCAGCCAGGCCGGAACTCGCGACGCCCGGCCGCGTTCGGCGGCGGCGGGCGTCTTCTCGGCGAGCATCTCTGACGCCACGGCACTCCTCATCAGGTCGGACCCTCGGCGGAACGCTACCCGGTATACGGGCAGGCCGCTTCCAAGGATGATCCCACTTCCGGGCAGAAGCCGCAGCGCCCGGGGATGCGGAAGATCGACGCCGGGTGGAAGGCGGCCGTACGAGAGGCCCCCGCCGGTCAACGCAGAGTACCCGGGCCGGCGGAACACAAGGGCGCGGAAGAGGACCGAGGCCGGCGGAACGTGAGGCGGAAACGGACCGAGGCCGGCGGAACACAAAGAGGCGAAAACGGAAGAGGACCCGGGCGCTCCCTTCGAACCGGACCCGTCTCGTCGGCGGCGAGCGCGTAGTCCGTTGTCTGATGGGTGCCCAGGCCCTTACCGAGTTCCACCCCCCGCCGGCCGGGGTGCTCCGGCCTTGGGCGGGCGCGTGATCCTGCGTCTGGCACGGACGGATGGGCGCCTGAGCCGGCGCGTGCTCGCAACCCCCGTCGCGGCGCAAGATTCGCGGCGCCCCGGTCGGCCGACCGGTCAGTCCTGCGGTGGACGTTCAGGCAACCTATCGAGATCCGTAGCGATGTCAAGGCGGCCCCGACCTGCGGATTGCCGCGTATCCGCAGGTCAGCGGTACCGTGACGGGACCTGGAAATCCCCCGGATCCGCGCCGTTCATCGCGTGTCGGTCCGCGGCTCACGTTCCGTCGTGCGGTAGGACGACCGTTCCGGTGGCGGTCACGACGACGATCGGCTCCGGGAGGACCTCGGCGGCGGACGGGCCCTTGTCCGGGCGCGCCCGGCACACGACCCGCGCCTCGAATGCGAGGGTGCGGCTGCGGCGCCCCGCCCGGACCACCGTCGCGGTCGCCTCCAGGACGTCCCCGGCGCGGACCGGCGCGCGGAACTGCACGTCGTCGTAAGAGGCGAACAGGCCCTCGTCGCCGCCGTCCCGGATGCACACCTCCGTGGCGACGTCGCCGAACATGCCCAGGACGTAAGCGCCGTCAACGAGGTCGCCGCCGTAGTGGACGTGGGCGTAGGGGACGTACCGGCGATGCGTGACGGTCAGGCCGACGCGCGGATCCGGTCTGGTCATGCGCCCTCCGCGGGGTTCTCAGGGGTCCAGCTGGGCAGCAGGGCGTGCACGAGGTAGCTCGCGACCTCGCCGGGGGTGGTGCCCTTGCCGAAGATGCGGTCGACGCCGAGCTCCTGCTCGGTGACGGTGTCGAAGCGCGGCCCGCCCGCGATGAGCAGCGGCCGTCCCATGCCGGGCCCGACCGCGGTCGGGTAGGCGGCGTGGAAGGCCGCGGCCATCTGCTTGGTGTTGTGGATGTGGGCGTTCTTCTGGGTGACGACCTGGGAGACCAGCACGGCGTCGGCGTCCTCGGCCTTGGCGCGCTCGACGAGCTCCTCGACGGTCACCTGGGCGCCCATGTTGATCACCTGGATCTCGCGGTGGTACTCCAGGCCCTTCTCCCCCGCGAACCCCTTGACGTTGAGGATCGCGTCGATGCCGACGGTGTGCGCGTCGGTGCCGATGCAGGCCCCCACGACGACCATGCGGCGGTTCAGAACGGTGCGGATCGCCAGGTCGATCTCCTTGCCCGACAGCAGCGGGTACTCCCGGCCCTCGGGCACCTCGATGCCGACGTAGTCGATGAGGTGGTTGACCTTGCCGTACACGATGAAGAACGTGAAGTTCGGCCCCATCGCCTTGGAATGCACGACGCTGGCCGGATCCAGGCCCATCTTCCCCGCCAGTTGCAGGGCGGCCAGTTCGGCGCGCTTCCCGGCGGGCACGGGCAGGGTGAACGACACCTGCACCATCGCGTCGCCGGTCGTGTCGCCGTACGGCCGGATGATCGAGGGCAGGTCCTGGACGTCGGGCCGGTCGGTCCTGGTGGCGTCCTGCGGTTTCACTCTGCGCTCCCTGCGGTCGTCGGGACGGCTGCGGCGTGCGGGTCCTCCGACTCCAGGATCTCCAGCACGGGGTTGAGGTAGCCGTCGGCGCGCTCGACGACGCCGTCCAGGCCCTTGCCGCCGTCGGCGGGCCGGCGGGTCACCCCGAAGGTCCCGTCGGCGATCGCGGCCAGCAGCGTGTCGTCGCAGATCCGCTCGAGCAGGTCGACGGACTCGAACAGCACCTGCCGGGCGCGCCGGACGATGAACCCGTCCGGGCGCGGGACGAAGTCCTCGGCGAGTGCGCCACAGGCGTCCCGGACGTACCGGACGTTCTCCAGAGCCAGGTCGCGGTCGGACAACCAGGGGGTGTGGATGCCCTCGGTCATCATCCCGATCAGGATGATCGACTGGCCGGTCATCACGCCGGCGAGGTTGAAGAAGGCGTCCAGCAGGTAGCCGGCGAAGATGTTGCCGGTCATGTGCTTGGTCGGCGGCATGTACTTCAGCGGCGCGTCCGGGAACAGCTCCCGTACAAGCTGGGCGTGGGCCAGCTCCAGGCGGAACGAGTCGGGGATCGCCGGATTGATCTCGAAGGCGTGGCCGAGGCCGAGCTGCCAGTCGGCCAGGCCCGCCTCCGTGCCGAACCGCTCGTTCAGCAGCTGGCTGACGACGACGGTGTGGGCGGCGTCGACGGCGTCGGCGGTGGTGAGGTAGTTGTCCTCGCCAGTGTTGATCACGATGCCGGCGCGGGCGTGGATCTGCCGGGAGAACCGCTGGTCGATGAAGGTCCGCCGCGGGTTGATGTCGCGGAAGATGATGCCGTACATGCAGTCGTTGAGCATCATGTCGAGGCGTTCGAGCCCGGCGAGCGTGGCGATCTCGGGCATGCACAGCCCCGAGGCGTAGTTGGTGAGCCGGACGTACCGGCCGAGCTCGCGGGAGACGTCGTCGAGCGCGGACCGCATGAGCCGGAAGTTCTCCTGCGTGGCGTACGTCCCGGCGTACCCCTCGCGGGTGGCGCCCTCGGGCACGTAGTCCAGCAGCGACTGGCCGGTGGAGCGGATCACGGCGACGACGTCGGCGCCCTCGCGGGCGGCGGCCTGCGCCTGCGGGATGTCCTCGTAGATGTCGCCGGTGGCCACGATCAGGTAGATCCAGGGCTGGCGGGGGTCGCCGGTCAGGCGCAGCATCGCGTCGCGTTCGGCGCGGCGCGCGTCGATCTGGCCGATGCCCCGCCGGGCCGAGCAGCGGGCGAGTTCGGCGGCCGCGTCGGCGTCGCCGCCGGCCGGCAGGCGGAAGGTCACCGCGCCCAGCGCGGCGGCCCGCGCCAGGTCGCCCAGGTCCTCGTACGACTCGCGCAGCAGGGCGTCGAAGACCGGCAGCGCGACGCCGTGCTCCAGGCCCACCTGGTCGCGTACGGCGTCGACGAGGTGGTTGACCCAGGGCAGACCGTCGGAGTCCGCGCCGGTCAGGCCGGCCAGCCGCAGCTGCGCCCGCTCCACGGACACGGTCGTGTGGGTGCGGGCCATCTCGATCACCGGCCGGGCGGCGCGCTCGGCCAGCGCCCGGGCCTTGCGCACCACCTGGGGGTCAAGATCCAGTTTCGTCATTCCGTCTCCACCCGGTCCTCGAAGATCTTGCGCAGGCTCGGCTCGGCGCGCAGCAGGTCCAAGGCCAACTCCGCGTGACCGGGGACGTACCCGTTTCCGATCAGCATGGTCACATCGGCCGCCAGTCCTTCGGCGCCGAGCGCCGCGGCCGAGAACGACGTGGCCATCGAAAAGAAGATCACGGTGCCGCCGGACGCCGTGGCCAGGATCGCGCCGTGCTCGCAGCCGGGAACGTCCACGCACACGACCGTGACGTCGGCCCCGGTGCCGCCGACGGCGTCGGCGAGCGCGATCGGGTCGCGGGCGTCGGCGAGCACGACCTCGTCGGCCAGGCCGGAGGCGCGCAGCCGCGCGGCCTCGGTCTCGTTCGGCACGACGCCGACGGTCCGCTTGGCGCCGGCGCGGCGTGCGGCCGCCAGCGACAGTGATCCGCTCTTGCCCGCCGCGCCCAGCACCGCCACGGTCGGCGATGCGTACGAGCCGACGACGCGGGAGGTCAGGGCGGGTGCGCCGCACACGTCGAGGACGGCCAGGGACAGCTCGGGCGGCAGGTCGGCGGGCAACTCTGCGGCGATCGAGCGGGCGAACAGGATCGCGTGCCCCTCGGCGGGCACCTGCTCGCTCCGCCCGTCCCAGCGGGCGAGGCCGTCGGTGATCTTCAGCGGAGTGAGCGTCAGGGAGACCAGGGTGGCCACGCGCATGCCGGGCCGCAGGCCGAGCGGGGAACGGGGGCCGACCTCGTCGACGACGCCGATCAGCATGCCGCCCGAACCGGTCACCGGGTTGTGCATCTTCCCGCGCGTCTCGATGATCTCGGCGACCTCGGCGCGGATCCGGCCGGGGTCGCCGCCGTGCTTGGTGTGCAACTGCCGGTACGAGGCGGCGTCCAGGTTGAGCCGCTCGACCCGCAGCCGTACCTCGTCGTCGTGGACACGGGGGTCGGTGTCGAGGCGGCCGGCCGCCTGCGGCAGCACGCCCGGCGGTTCGGCGACCCGGTGCAGACCGACCGGAGAACTTCTCATCCCTCACCTCGCTGACGGAAAATCTTCTGGGTACGCTTGGCTCTAGAAGAATATTTCTCGTATCGTCAGGCTAACGCAAGAGTTCATCCTGGAGGGCATTGTGACCGCTGTCGCCGCAGAGTCCGCGCACGCGCCCGGAGGGCACCCGCAGCCGTACGCCTACCGTCACCACGAGCTCGTCGAGCCCGACTGGCGGCGGTTCCCCGGCTGGCGTGAGGTCACCACCGCGGAGTGGGAGTCGGCACAGTGGCAGCGCTCGCACTGCGTGAAGAACCTCCGCCAGCTGCGCCAGCTGATGGGCGACCTGCTGAGCGAGGAGTTCTACGCCGACCTGGAACGTGACCAGCGCGAGCGGGCGACCATGTCGATGCTGGTGCCGCCGCAGATGCTGAACACGATGGACGTGAGCTCCACGGAGGCGTTCTACGCCGACCCGGTGCGCCGCTACATGCTCCCGGTGTTCAGCGACCGGCGCACCGACTGGCCCTCCCACCCGGTCGCCAGCCGCGACTCGCTGCACGAGGCGGAGATGTGGGCGGTCGAGGGCCTCACCCACCGCTACCCGACCAAGGTGCTCGCCGAGCTGCTCCCGACCTGCCCGCAGTACTGCGGGCACTGCACCCGCATGGACCTGGTCGGCAACTCCACCCCGCAGATCGACAAGCACAAGTTCACGCTGAAGCAGCCCGACCGGGTCGAGACGATGCTGGACTACATGCGCCGCACCCCGCAGGTCCGCGACGTCGTCGTCTCCGGCGGCGACGTGGCCAACATGCCGTGGGCGCGCCTGGAGTCCTTCGTCGACCAGCTGCTCGACATCGACAACATCCGCGACATCCGGCTGGCCACCAAGGCGCTGATGGGCCTGCCCCAGCACTGGCTGCAGGACGACGTACGCGCCGGGGTCGAGCGCCTCGCCGCCAAGGCGCGTTCCCGGGGCGCGCAGCTGGCGATCCACACGCACGTCAACGCCGCCCAGTCGATGACCCCGCTGGTCGCCAAGGCCGCGCGGGCGATGCTGGACGCCGGCGTCCGCGACGTGCGCAACCAGGGCGTGCTGCTGCGCGGCGTCAACACCACCGTCGAGGAGCTCCTCGACCTGTGCTTCGCGCTGCAGGACAACGGCGTGCTGCCGTACTACTTCTACCTGTGCGACATGATCCCGTTCAGCGAGCACTGGCGGCTGTCCCTCGGCGAGGCACAGCGCCTGCAGCACGGGATCATGGGCTACCTGCCCGGCTTCGCCACGCCCCGCATCGTCTGCGACGTGCCGTACGTCGGCAAGCGCTGGGTGCACCAGGTCGCCGAGTACGACACCGAGCGCGGCATCTCCTACTGGACCAAGAACTACCGGACCGCCCTGGAGAGCGACGACCCGGAAGCCCTCAACCGGCGCTACGAGTACTACGACCCCATCCACACCCTGCCCGAGGCCGGGCAGGCCTGGTGGCGCGCGCACGCCCGCGAGATCCCCGGCAAGGCCGCCGACCTGGCCGCCGCCAGCCGCACGGCCTCCGAGGCCCTGATCACGGACTGACTGAGGGCCCCGCGGGGGCGGGCCCTCAGGACACCGCGAACCCGTCGCAGCCGATGTAGTAGGCGTCCCCGTTCGGGTGGACGTGGTACCAGATCACCGTCCAGTCGCCGGTCTGCAGGTCGTACGCCCAGTCCTTCGGCTGGGTGAAGTCCCGCGGATAGTGCAGCGTCACCCAGTCCGATCCCTTCACCCGGACCGGCCGGGTCTTGACGACCCCGGTGACGTGGTTACCGCGCAGCGCGACCGGGGGACGCATCTCGGCTGCGACGTAGTAGCCGCCGGGCGCGCTGTTCTGCGCCCGGAGCGCGACGTCAGCGCTGGTCTTCGGCTTCGCCGGTTCGCGGGGGGCCGACCACTGGAGTCCCAGCGCACCCGACGAGCCCTCGGTGCGCACGGCGGGTGTGCACCGACCGCCGGACCAGGCGAGCGCGTCGAAGTCCGGGTCGGTCTCCTTGGAGAAGACGTCCGTGGGATTCCCGGCGGTCGTCGGCCGGGTCGGCGAGCCGGTGCCCGAGGAGCCGGCGCCGGTGCCCGGGGAGCGGCCGCCGGTCCCGGCCCGCCCCGAGTGGGTGCCGCCCTTGTCGCCGAGGCCCGGGGCGAACTGGAAGAGCAGCACGCCCGCGACCACGGCCGCCGCCGCACCGCCGCCGACCACTCCGAGCAGGGTCCGGCGGGAACGGACGGCCGGCACCGATCGGGTGGTCGTCGGGCCGTGACCGGACGGGACGAAACCGTGGGCGACCGCGGTCGGAAGGTCCGGCGGCGGGACCTCGGTCAGCTCGAGCAGCCGCCGGTATGCCGGGTCGTCGGCGATCGGTCCCTGGACGCCGCAGAGGGCCGGCACCTGCCCCGCGGCGGGCCGCGCCGCCGGATCCTTGTCCGCGCACCGCGCGATGAGCCCGGCCAGGCCCGGCTCGACCCCGGCGACGTCGACCGGCGCGTGAACGGTGCGGTACATCACCGCGTGCACGTCGCCGACGCCGAACGGCGGGCGTCCGGTCGCCGCGTACGCGATCGTGCCGGCCAGTGCGAAGACGTCGGCGGCCGGGCTCATCCGCTGCCACTGGATCACCTCCGGCGCGAGATACCCGGGCGTGCCCGCCGCCGCGCCGGTGTGCGTGATCGCCGTCTGGTCGTCGCCCCGGGCGATACCGAAGTCGATCAGACGCGGGCCGTCCGGGGCGAGGATGACGTTGTGCGGCTTGAGATCCCGATGCTGCACCCCGCGCGCGTGAACGTCCGCGAGCGCCTCGCCGAGCGCGGCCATCAGCCGCAGGCAGGTCGCGACGGGCAGCGGTCCGTACCGCGCCACGGCCTGCGAAAGGGTCGGTCCCTGCACGTACTCGGTGGCCAGCCAGTACGGGGGCGCGTCGAGGCCGGCGCCGACCAGCGCCGCCGTGAACGGGCTGCGCAACTCCCCTACGGTCGCCACCTCGCGGCGGAACCGCGCCAGCGCCTCGGGGCTGTCGAAGTCACTGCGGATCACCTTGATCGCGACGTGGCGGCCACCCGGGGACAGCCCGAGGTAGACCTGCCCCATCCCACCGGCGCCCAGCCGGGCCAGCAGCCGGTACCCTCCGGTCTCCGCCGGATCGCCGGCGCGTAGTGCCTCCATGGTCGGGCCACTCCGTGATGCTCTGCTCGTGCACGCCATCCGTGCGTCCGGGCGATCCTAGCGATCACGGGCCGCGTTCCGGCAACTCTCGATCACCACCGATGAGCGGTCCGTGACCGGTTCCGGCGCCCACCGGCCGGGGCCGGGAGACCGACCTGCGATCATGAGGTGTGCGCGTCGACGAGCGGTTCCGGGACCGAGGGTGGCGGCTGTTCGACTTCGCCCAGGAGATCCTCGTGGTCTGCCCGCGCTGCGCCGGCCGGGCGCACGTCACCATCCACCCCGACCACCGGGCGTGCCAGCGGTACGCCGTCGCACGCCTCACCGAGCCGCACCGCCTGACCTGCCCCGGCTGCGGCCACACCCGCGACTGGTCCCCGCGGCCCGCCCGGAAGGGCGACGCGGACCTGTACTTCGCCGGCGGTCCCCCGCTGGCCGTACCGCGCCTGACCGGCCCGGACGACCCGTTCTTCGGACTGCCGCTGTGGCTGTCCCGCCGATGCTGCGGGCGGACCCTGTGGGCCTACAACACCGCCCACCTGGACGTGCTGGAGGGCTACGTCACGGCACGGCTGCGCGAACGCCACCCGTACACGGGGTCCGGCAGCCTCGTCGAACGCCTCCCCGCCTGGATCAAGACCGCCGGCAACCGCGCGGAGGTCCTGGCCGCCATCCGCGACCTGCGCGCCCGCGCCTCGGAAGGTCACGCGCGCGAGAGGTGACGGGCGAGGAAGGCGACCTGGTCCGGCAGCATGCGGCGGCGGAACGCCGCGTCGTGGCAGCCGGCGTGGATGCCGCCGGTGACCTCGGCCCGGCCGGCGCGGCGAAGCCGGGCGAGCAGATCCCTGGTCGGCGCGGCGAACGGGTCGTCGCGCCCGCAGGTCAGGGACGCCGGGACGCCTGCGAGCGCGGGTGCCGGCGCGGCGTCGTCCGAGCGCGTCAGCGCGGGCGAGGCCGCCGCCACCGCGGCGACCCGGTCGGCCCCCAGGGAGGACGCGAGCAGCAGAGCGCCACGGCCGCCGATCGACCAGCCGAGAAGCCCGATCCGGCTCGTCGGCAGTCCGTGGTCGCGGAGGAAGGGCAGCAGGTCGCGCGTGATCACCGGTGCGGGCCGCCACTGCGCGTCGGCCCAGGCGTCGATCGCGGCCACGGCGAACGGGGCGGCGCCCCTGCGCACCGCGTCGGCGAGGAAGTACTGAATGCCGTACACGTCGAACGGCGTCCGGGCGTCCCCGTCCGAGCCGTGCAGCAGCACGACGACCGGAAGGTTCTTCGTCACGCCGGCGGGATATCCGATCACGACCCGCGCCGTGCCGCCGTTCGCCGAGAAGCGCACCTGCTGGACCGCGCCGGGGGCGACCTTCGGAAGCGGCGGCATCGTCCCGCACTTCCCCAGGTACGGCGCCAGCCGGTAGCGACCGGGCAGCACATCCTCCTCGACGAGGCCGTACGCGGTGCCGACACCCGCGAGCGCGGCGATTCCGCCGATGCCGGTGATGAGAACGCTGCGGCGGGTCAAGATCGACACAAGGCGCGAGCCTAGTCTGTACGCGTGGACTTTACTGTTGGTGCCGCCGTCACCCTCGAAGAATTGCAGGCCGACCCGCATCCCGCGCTGGCCCGGCTGCGCGCAGCCGAGCCTGTCTCGTGGATTCCGGACTTCGACGGCTGGCTCGTCACGCGGCACGATCTGGCGCTCCGGGTCATGCGCGACGCCCGGACGTTCACCGTGGACGATCCGCGCTTCTCGACGGCGCAGGTGGTCGGCACGAGCATGCTCTCCCTCGACGGAGCGGAGCACACGCGCCACCGTGACGCCTTCGCCCGGCGGTTCCGGCCCGCCGAGACCCGCGCCCGCTTCACGGCGTTCGTCGAGAGCGAGGTCGACCGGCTGATCTCGGCGGTCGCGGCGCGCGGGCACGCCGAGGTCCGCGCCGACCTCGCCGGGCCCCTGGCCGTCGCGGTCGTCACCGAGGCCCTCGGCCTGCGGGACGTCACGGCCGCCACCGTACGGTCGTGGTACGACGCGTTCGTCACGGCGGTCTCGGCGATCACCGCCGGCCGTCCGGCGAACGCCACGGACGCGTACACGCGGTTGCGGGCGAAGGTCGAAGCGGCGCTCGCCGACGGCGGAGTCACACCTGCGGACGGCGTTCCCCCGCTCCTGGCCACCGCCGCCCGCGACCTGACGACGGATGAGGTCGTGGCGAACGCGGCGGTGCTGATGTTCGGCGGCATCGACACGACCGAAGGCATGATCACGAACGCCGTCCTGCACGTGCTGAGCCGTCCGGACGTGGTGAGGATGCTGCGCGACGAGCCGGGTCTCCTCCCCGCCGCCGTCGAGGAGTCGGTACGGCTGGAGCCCGCCGCCTCGGTGGTGGACCGCTACGCCACCCAGGACGTCACTCTCGGAGGCGCCCGCATCGCCGCGGGCGACCTCGTCCGCGTCTCGATCGCCGCCGCCAACCGGGATCCGGCCGTCTTCGCCAATCCGGACCGGTACGACCTCCGGCGGGCCGACGTCGACCGGCATCTGGCGTTCGCGCATGGCCCGCACTTCTGCTTCGGCGCGCACCTGGCGCGCATGGAGACGACGACCCTCCTGGGCGCGCTGCTGCGCCTGCCGGGCCTTCGCCTGACCCGTGCCGCCGCACCGGAGGGACTGGTCTTCCGGAAGCCCTCCACCCTGGACGTCGCGTGGGACGGTCCTTTGAAGATTTCGTAAAGCCAACCGGCTTTACATTGTAGATCATCTACTTCCGCAGCGCCCTGACGGGCGGCGGCGGGGCGTTGCTGGACAAGGGACTTTTCGGACCCGATACTTCCTGTCATGGAGGGCCTGCCGGTACGCGCTTCGGACGAAGATCGCGACCGTGTCCTCCGGGTGCTCCGCGACCGCGCCGCCGAGGGCCGGCTGTCGCATGAGACGTTCGAGCGCCGCGTCGAGTCCGCGCTTCAGGCGCGCACCCAGGCGGAGCTGTCCCAGCTGGTCCACGACCTGCCGCCGGGCAACCGCATCGTGCGCGGCCTGACCGGCGTCGTCTCCTCGCTGTCGTCGATGACGGCCCGCGTCGAGGCGGCCTGGCGCGCCCCGCGGCTCCCCAGGTTCGTCCTGCCCCCGCGCGATCGAGTGCGCCTGGTCATCGGGCGGGCGCCGACGTGTGAGTTCGTGGTCGCGGACCTGACCGTCTCCCGGCTCCACGCGGAGCTGCGCCGGACCGGGAACACCTGGCTGCTGTCGGACCTGGGATCGATGAACGGCACCCAGGTCAACGGATACCGGATCTCCGGCCCGACCCGGGTCCGCCCCGGCGATGAGATCGCCTTCGGCCGGCAGCGGTTCATCCTGACCGCGGGCTGAATCCGGCCTCGCCGGGAGGTCGGTCGGGGTGGATCGGTCGGGTGTAAGCCCGACCGACCGCGGCTCGGCATGCAGGCCGTGTGGGTGGGCCTGGCGGCGTTCACCGTCGTTTCGGCGGCCCTGGCGGTCAAGCGCATCCTCCCCAAGCGCGAGCACTGACGCACGTCCCCTACGGGTGCTCCGCTGACACGGTGGGGCGAGAACGCCACCGTGGGCGGTCAGGCGCGGCCCGGTCCGACCAGGCCGCGCCACCTTCCGGGTGCTATGCCGAGGTGCCCACGTCGACGGTCTCCGGAGCGCCGGGCCTGGCGTCGGCCGGCGTCGTACCAGGGCGCACGAGACGGCGCCGACCATGATCACGGCGATGGGCAGCGCCAAGGTCGGCCGCATCGCGTGGATGAAGCCGTGCTCGAACGTGGACGCCGCCACCCGCCGAACGTGGTGCGCGACGGTCGCCGGCGTTCCCGGCGGCGGCGTGATCGCCGCGCCGGTCTGCCCGGTGCCGACCTCCAGGCCGCCCCCGGCGGTGTTCTTGAAGGCGGCCACGAACGGACCGCGGACGCTCTCCGGAAGGGCGGCGGCCCGTACGGCGGCCTCGTGCCGGAGCGAGAGGGCGAGACGGTTCTGCAGCACCGCGCCGACCGCGGCACTGCCGACGACCGTCCCGATCTGCCGGATCGTGTTCAGCACGCCGGAGGCGGCCCCGGCCATCCTGGGCTCCACGTTGTACATCGCCACGGTGATCATCGGGCCGAACACGCAGCCGATGCCGAACCCGGCCACGATCAGCGCCGGCTGGAACACGTACCACGCGCGACCCACGCCGGCGACCGCGGCGAGCCAGGCCATGCCGACGGCGAACAGGGCCAGGCCGGTCATCAGGATGTACTTGCCGCCGATCCGATCCGCCATCCCGCCCGCGAGCGGCGACACGAACGCCGACACCACCATCGCCGGCGCCATGACCAGGCCGGCCTTCAGCGCGCTGAAGCCCAGCACCGACTGCAGGTAGATCATCACCGGCAGGAACAGGCCGATCATTCCGACCTGGACGGTCGCGGACACCAGACTCATGACCGCGTAGTCACGATCGCGGAAGAGCGTGAAGGGCAGCAGCGGTTCGCCGCGCTGCCGGGCGCCCTGATGGATCAGGAAGACGACGAGGAGCAGCGCGGCGCCGCCCAGCAGCGCCCAGATCCCGGTGTTCCAGTCGTACCGCTGGCCCTCGGTGAGCCCGAAGGTGAGGCCGAACAGCGTCGCGGTGGCGAGCACGACGCCCGGCACGTCCAGCCTGCGCCGGACGCCGTGCCGAACGTCCGGCACGAGCGTGACCGCCATCGCGAGCACCACCATGCCGATCGGAACGTTCACGAAGAAGATCCAGCGCCAGCCGGCCGCGCTGACCAGGAACCCGCCGAGCGTGGGCCCGGCGATCGTCGCCACGCCCGCGACCGCTCCCCAGACGCCGAGCGCCGCGCCCCGGCGCTCGGGCGGGAAGGTCCCGATGATGATCGTCATCGTCTGCGGCATCAGCGTCGCCGCGCCCAGGCCCTGCGCGGCGCGGGCGGCGATGAGCTGGGCCGGATCCCGTGACACGGCGCACAGCACGGACGCCACCAGGAACAGCGCGACACCCCAGATGAACATCGTGCGCGGCCCGCGCACATCGCCCAGCCGGCCGGAAGTGATCAGCAGCGCGGCGAGGACGAGGATGTAGACATTGATCACCCACAGCACTTCGTCGAGCGACGCGTGCAGCTTGTCGATCATGCTGGGGATGGCGACGTTGACGGCCGTCAGGTCGAGCAGCGTCATGAAGAATCCCAGGCTGAGCGTGAGCAACACCACCCATGGATCGCCGCGCCATCTGCTCATGATCAGCTCTTGGCCGGAGCCTGGAGGCTCCAGAGCCGTCCGTCGGGGTCGCGGACGATCATTTCCCGGGTCCCGTAATGAGTGTCTTCGAACGGTGTGACCACGTCGACGGCCGGATCGGGACGGAAGGCGTCCGCGTCGGCCACTTTCAGCGCGAGCTGCACCTTGGGCTCGCGGTCCTCGGGGATCTCGGAGATGACGAGAAAAGGCCCCTCGCCGTTGCGGAACACGCCGGAACCGTCGCCGGTGGCGATTTCCAGCTCGAACCCCAGGGACTGGAAGAACTTCGCGGTCTTGCCCCAGTTGCGGGTCTCCAGGAAGACCGCTTCGAATCCTTCGGTCGCCATGTCATGACTCCTTTCCCGATGATCTCGGTCGCTGCCCGTGTGCGTCGTCGAGGTAGGCGCGCAGCGCGTCGGCGACCAGCGCCGACAGGGACATGCCCTCCTCGATGGCGTGATGCTTGACCTGCTTGATCAGCTCCACCGGCAGGTACACGTTGAACTGCTTGACCTCCGCATCACCCATGAGGCCGATGCTAGCACGCTAGCTTTCTAACTCTCTAGCGGCCTCTCTAGGTGAGGCCGATTGACGGAGTGAGTACTCACTCCGTATAGTGGAGGCATGACGGAGACCTCCCCCAAGCCCTCCCGGCGCCGCGCCCCGGCCATGGACGCCGACCAGCGCCGCGCGATGATCGTCGCCGCGGCCCTCCCCCTCGTCGTCGAGTACGGCGCCTCGGTGACGACGGCGAAGATCGCCAGAGCCGCGGGCATCGGCGAAGGCACGATCTTCCGGGTGTTCCCGGACAAGGACGCCCTGCTCAAGGCCTGCGTGGCCGAGGCCGTACGGCCCGACGACACCGTCCGCCACCTCGAGGCGATCCCACTGGACCAGCCGCTCGCGGACCGGCTCGTCGAGGCGGCCGAGGTGATCCGCGGTTACCTGGCCCGCATGGGCGCCGTGATCTCGGCTCTGGCCGCGACCGGGCGGCTCGAGCCTCCCAAGCCGGATGAGGAGGGCCGCCTCCCTGATCGCGAAGCGGGGCTGGCGGCACCTCGCGCGGCGCTGGCCGCCCTGTTCGAGCCCGACCAGGACCGGCTGCGACTGTCCGCCGAACGGCTGGCGGACGCCTTCCAGCTCACGGTGATGTCCGCGGGCCGTACCGGCGCGCCCGACCCGCTGACCGCCGAAGAACTGGTGGACCTGTTCCTGCACGGCGCGATCTCCGCAGGCCAGGGCGATCGGTGACCGCGGCCGACGCGTACGGAGAACTCACGCCCCGTCGCCGGACGCTGGTGACCTTCGCCCTGCTGGGCTGCGCCTTCCTGGCCATGCTCGACGGCACCGTCGTCGGCACCGCGCTGCCTCGCATCGTCGAGCAGGTCGGCGGCGGCTCCTGGTACGTCTGGCTCGTCACCGCCTACCTGCTGACCTCCTCGGTCAGCGTGCCGGTCTACGGGCGCTTCTCCGATTTGTACGGCCGCCGCACGCTGCTGCTCGGCGGGCTGTCGATCTTCCTGGCCGGCTCGCTCGCCTGCGGCCTCGCCGGCTCCATCGAGACGTTGATCGTCTCGCGCGCCATCCAGGGTGTGGGCGCCGGCGCCCTGCTCACCCTCGGCATGGCCCTCATCCGCGACCTGTACCCGCCCGGCCGCGCGCCGGGACTGATCCGCATGCAGACCGTGCTGGCCACGATGATGGTGCTCGGCATGGTGGGCGGCCCGATCGTCGGCGGCCTGCTGGCCGACCACGCCGGCTGGCGCTGGGCGTTCTGGCTCAACCTTCCCATCGGCCTGGCCGCCGGGACGGTCCTCGCCCTCGCGCTGCCCGGGCATCGGCCCGCCACGGCACCCGCCGGCTCGACGCGGCCGGGATCCTCCTGCTCACCGCCGGTCTCTCGCTGGTCCTGATCGGCCTCAGTCTCAAGGGCGACGCCACCGCCGCGGAGCCACGGTCCTGGACCGATCCGCCGATCGCGGGCTCTCTGCTCGGCGGCCTGGCCATGCTCGCCCTGCTCGTGCCCGTCGAGCGGCGGGCGGCCGTCCCCGTCCTGCCGCTGCGGCTGTTCCGCAACCGCACCTACACGGCGCTGCTGGGCGCCGGGTTCTTCTTCCAGGTCGCGGCGCTGCCGGTGGGCATCCTGCTGCCGCTGTACTTCCAGCGCGTCCGCGGCGAGTCGGCGACCGTCTCCGGTCTGCTGGTCCTCCCGCTGCTGATCGGGATGACGCTGGGCAACCGGCTCACCGCCGCCGCCGTGCTGCGCAGCGGCCGGGCCAAGCCCGCGCTGCTGACCGGCGCCGGGCTGCTCACCGCCGGCACCGCGGCCTTCTTCACCCTGGACGCGACGACGCCGCTCGCGCCGACCTGCGCGTTTCTGCTGCTCGTCGGGCTGGGCATCGGGCCGGCGATGGGGGGCATCACCATCGCCACCCAGAACTGCGTGCCGCACGCCGACATGGGCACGGCCACCGCCGGCTCCGCCCTCACCAAGCAGATCGGCGGCGCGTTCGGCCTGGCCTGCGTCCAGTCCCTGATGGGCGGTCACGCCGCGACCGCTTCGGCGACCGGCTCCACCGTCGCCTGGGGCGGAACCGTCGCCGGGCTCCTCGCCCTGACGGCGCTCCTGTTCATGCGCGACCTGTCCATCCCCACGGCCGACAACCACTCGATAACGAGTGCGTCGCACCGTCTTGACGCCGAGAGCCGACGGTCATAGGTTCCCGCACAGGGTTAGGAAAGTTTCCTAACCGCGTCTGAGCAGCGGAGACGCCGTGACCACCTCGACTCCTGGGACTCCCAGCCTGCTGCGGGCCATCAACGACCGCGCCGCGCTGGAGGCGCTGCTCGCTCGGGGCCCGCTGACCCGGCCCGAGATCGGGGCCCTCACCGGCCTGTCCAAGCCCACCGCCTCCCAGCTCCTCACCCGGCTGCGGGAGGCGGGGCTCGTCGTCCTCGACGGGATCCGCGAGGGCGGGCCGGGGCGCACGGCGGAGTTGTACCGCATCAACCCGGACGCCGGGTACGTCGCGGGGCTGGACGTCCGGCGCGCCCGCATCCGGGCCTCCGTCGCCGACCTCACCGGCGCCGTCACCGGAACGTTCGAGCTGCACACGCCGGGCACGTCCGGCGGCGACGCCGTGGCGCGGGCCCGCGCCGCCGTGGAGGGCGCCGCTGAGGCCGCCGGCCTGACCCTCGACCGGATCGACCGGGTCGTCATCGGCCTCCCCGGCGCCCTGGACCCGCGGACCGAGCGGCTCGGGTACGCCTCCCACCTCCCCGGCTGGCACGTTCCCGACCTGCTCAGCCGGCTACGAGACGGCATCGGCCGGCCCGTCGCCGTCGAGAACGACGTCAACCTCGTCGCCATGGCCGAGCTCACGCACGGCCAGGCCACGGGATCCCGCAATTTCGTGCTGCTGTGGGTCAGCGCGGGCATCGGCATGGCGATCGTGCTCGACGGCTCGCTGGTCCGCGGCGCGACCGGAGGCGCCGGCGAGGTCGGCTACATGCCGGTCGCCGCCGCTCCGATCATCCGCGAGCCGGGCCGCGCCAACACCGGTGGTCTGCAGGCCGTCGCGGGCGCGCCCGCCGTGCTCAAGCTGCTGCGCGCCCACGGCTTCCGCGGCAGCGACGCCGGACAGATCGTCGACCGGGCCCGTACGGCGCTGGAGGCCGGCGACGAACGGGCCGCGGCCGGGCTCGGCGAGCTCGGCGCCCGGCTCGCGACCGGCCTGGCCGCGATCGTCAGCGTCCTGGACCCCGAACTGATCGTGCTCGCCGGCGACATCCCCATCGCCGGCGGGGAAGCGTTGCGCGGCAAAGTCGCCCGCGAGCTCTACTCGATGACCATCCCTCGTCCTCCAGTGCTGCTCAGCTCGGTCGGCGGCGATCCCGTCCTGGCCGGCGCGCTCCACCTCGCCCTCGGCGAGACCCGAGAACAGATCTTCTCCAACACCGTTCGCCAACCCTGATCCGGCCCGTTTCCCCGGCCGGCCGCCTTAAGGAGAACAGGAGTGTTCCCACGCCACCGGCGGCTCGTAACCGCCCTCATCGTCACCCTCACCGCGACGGCCTGTACGGCGGGCAGCGGCGGGTCCGCCACCGAGTCCGGGCCCAAAGCGGAGGCCCCGCAGACCATCGAGGTCTGGCACGGCTGGAGCGCCCCGCACGAGGTCCAGGCGTTCGACGCCGCCGTCGCCGGGTTCCACAAGCTGCACCCGAACATCACCGTCAAGCTGGTGAAGGGCCAAGACGACACCAAGATCCTCAATGCCATCCGGAGCGGCAACCCGCCGGACGTGGTCTCCTCGTTCTCCACCAACAACGTCGGCCAGTTCTGCTCGAGCGGCGCGCTCCAGGACCTGACGCCCTTCCTGAAGAAGGACAAGGTCGACATGAGCGTCTTCCCGCAGACCGTGCAGACCTACACCCAGTACAAGGGCGTCCGCTGCACCCTCCCCCTGCTCGCCGACGACTACGCGCTGTACTCCAACAAGGCGCTGATGAAGGGCGAACAGCCGCCGAAGACGATCAGCGAGCTGACCGCCCTGGCCAAGAAGCTCACGGTCCGCAACCCGGACGGCACGATCAAGGTCGCCGGGTTCCTGCCCTCGGTGACGTACTACGAGCACGTCGGCGAGCACGTCGCGCCGAGCTTCGGCGTCAACTGGCTGAACGGCCAGGGGCGGGCCAACTTCGCCACCGACCCGGGCTTCACCAAGTACCTGCAGTGGGAGAAGAGCCTGCTCGACTGGTACGGCTATGACAACGTCAAGAAGTTCGTCCACTCGATGGGACAGGAGTTCGAGGCCTCCAACCCGTTCGAGAAGGGCAAGGTCGCCATGGCGATCGACGGCGAGTGGCGGGTGAAGTTCCTCCAAGACGAGGCGCCGAAGGTCCAGTACGACACCACGCCCGTACCGGTGAACGACGACCGGCAGAACGCCTACGGCGGCGGCTTCGTCACCGGCACCATCATCGGGATCCCGCGCGGCGCCAAGCACCCGCAGGCGTCGTGGGAGTTCGTGAAGTACCTGACGACGAACACCGACGCGCTGGTCACCTTCGCCAACGGCCTCGGCAACGTGCCGAGCACGATTCCGGCGCTGTCCTCGCCGAAGCTGACGCTGCCACCGCAGTTCCACACCTTCCTGGACGTGTTCAAGAACCCGAACAGCACGACGATCCCGTCGACGGTCAACGGCGGTGACTTCGTCGTCAAGTTCGACAGCTTCGTGCAGGACCAGTGGGAACCCGGCAAGGTACCCAACCTGCAACAAGGCCTTACGAGCCTGGACGACAAGGTCAACAGCGCCCTGAAGCTGGCGGGCGGCTGACGATGACGGCCGTGCTCTCGGCCGGCGCGGTGACGGCGGCGCGTGCCCGCCGCCGTCACCGGCTCCGCGTCCTGGCGTTCATGTCCCCGTGGCTGGTCGGGTTCTCGCTGTTCTTCGCCTACCCGCTCGCCGCGACCGTCTACTTCTCCTTCTTCCGCTACAACCTGTTCCAGCTCACGCCCGTCGGGCTGACGAACTACAAGTTCCTGTTCAAGGACCCGTACGCCTGGACGGCGATCAAGAACACCCTGTGGCTGGTCGTCGTCATGGTGCCGCTGCGGGTGCTGTTCGGGCTCGGCCTCGCGCAGCTGCTGTCGAAGATCAAACGAGGCGGGAACATCCTGCGCTCGATCTTCTACCTGCCGTTCCTGATCCCGCCGGTCGCCGCCACGGTCGCGTTCGTGTTCGTGGTCAACCCCGGCACCGGGCCGATCAACGGCCTCTTCGCCAAGGTCGGCATCCACCTTCCGGACTGGTTCAACGACCCGACGTGGACCAAGCCGGGCCTGACGCTCCTGGCCCTGTGGGGCATCGGCGACGTCATGATCATCTTGCTGGCGGCGCTGCTGGACGTGCCCAAGGCGCTGTACGAGGCGGCGGCCATCGACGGGGCGAACGCCTGGCAGCAGTTCCGCCAGATCACGCTGCCGACGATCTCACCGGTGCTGATGTTCTCCGCGGTGACGGGCGTCATCCAGACCCTGCAGTACTTCACGCAGGCGATGGTCGCGGCGCACGTCTCGCAGGGCAACGCCGACCAGGCGGGCACCACCACCGCCCCCGGCTATCCGGACGGGGCGTCCCTCACCTTCCCGCAGACGCTCTACAACGAGGGCTTCCAGCAGTTCAACATGGGCTACGCCTGCGTGCTGGCACTCGTTCTGTTCGTCGTCGCGATGTTCTTCACCCTGATCCTGCTCCGCCGGTTCCACGCGTTCGGCGACGACGACTGAGAGGAGGCGACACATGACCGGCACGACTCTCGCCGTACGCCCATCGGCCGTCGGCTCGCCACCACGGCCCGGCATACGGGGCCGGCGCGGGCGGCGCTTCCTGTACTGGACGGCGACCCACGCGATCGCCATCGCCCTCGCGCTCATGTTCCTGGCGCCGTTGATCTTCATGTTCCTCACCGCGGTGATGAGCTCCGACCAGACCCTCACCGGCGCGCTGTGGCCGAGCAGCTGGCACTGGGAGAACTTCTGGAAGGCGCTGACCACCGACAACGGCGTGATGCTGCACTGGCTCGCCAACACGCTGATCTACGCGGTCCTGGCCACCGTCTTCATGCTGATCTCGAGCGTTCCGGTGGCGTACGCCCTGGCGAGGTTCCGCTTCCGCGGCCGTAAGCTGGCATTCGTCCTGGTCATCACGACGATGATGCTGCCGCCGCAGGTGACGATCGTGCCCTTGTACATCCTCTGGGCGCGCTTCCAGCTGACCGGCACGCTGTGGCCGCTGATCCTCCCGCTGCTGTTCGGCGACGCCTTCTCGATTTTCCTGCTCCGGCAGTTCCTGCTGACGATCCCGAAGGAGTACACCGACGCGGCGCGGGTCGACGGCTGCGGGGAGTTCCGGGCGATGATCCGGGTGATTCTCCCGATGGCCCGGCCGGCGATCGCCGCCGTGGCGCTGTTCCAGTTCTTCTACGCCTGGAACGACTACTTCGGCCCGCTCATCTACACCAAACCGGAGACCTGGACCCTCGCCGTGGGCCTGTCGACCTTCCGCGCCGCCCACCACGTCGAGTGGAACCTGACCATGGCCGCGACGCTCCTGACCGTGCTGCCGGTGATCGTGGTGTTCTTCCTCGCACAACGCGTGTTCATCCAGGGCGTGACGCTGACGGGAGTGAAGGGATGAAGATCTGTGTGGTCGGCGGCGGGTCGACGTACACGCCGGAGCTGGTCGACGGGATCGCCCGCCTGCGCGCGACCCTGCCGGTCTCGGAGCTGGCGCTGGTCGACCCCGACAAGACCCGTCTTGATCTGGTCGGCGGGCTGTCCCGGCGCATCTTCGCCCGGCAGGGGCATCCCGGAACGATCCGGACGACGTCCAACATCGACGAGGGCGTCGACGGGGCCTCGGCCGTGCTCCTCCAGCTGCGCGTCGGCGGGCAGGCGGCCCGCCACATCGACGAGACCCTGCCGCTGGACTGCGGCTGCGTCGGGCAGGAGACGACCGGCGCGGGCGGGCTGGCCAAGGCGCTGCGCACCGTGCCCATCGTGCTGGACATCGCCGACCGGGTCGCCGCGCTGGCGCCGGACGCCTGGATCGTCGACTTCACCAACCCGGTCGGGATCGTCACCCGGGCCCTCCTGGACGCCGGGCACCGGGCGGTCGGCCTGTGCAACGTCGCGATCGGCTTCCAGCGCCGCTTCGCCGCCACGCTCGGCGTCCCGCCCGGCCGCGTACGCCTCGGGCACGTCGGCCTGAACCACCTGACCTGGGAACGCGCGGTGTACCTCGACGAGGAGGACGTCCTGCCGCGGCTGCTGGCCGACCACGCCGAGGAGATCGCCGCCGACCTCGAGCTGCCGGCCGGCCTCATCCGCCGCCTCGGTGTCGTCCCGTCGTACTACCTGCGCTACTTCTACGAGCACGACGCGGTCGTCGCCGAGCAGCTGCACGCGCCCTCGCGGGCCGAGCAGGTGGCGGTGATCGAGGAGGGGCTGCTGGAGATGTACGCCGACCCGGCGCTCGACGAGAAACCGGCCCTGCTGGAGGAACGCGGCGGGGCGTTCTACTCCGAGGCCGCCGTCGACCTGGTCGCCTCCCTGGCCGGCGACCGCGGCGACGTCCAGGTCGTCAACCTCCGCAACGGCGGCCGGCTGCCGTTCCTGCCGGACGAGGCGGTGATCGAGGTCCCGGCCCGGATCACCGCGTCCGGGCCCGAACCGCTCCCGGTCGACCCGGTCGAGCCGCTGTACGCCGGGCTGATCGCCCACGTCGCCGCGTACGAGGAGCTGGCCCTGGAGGCGGCGCTGAAGGGCGGCGTGGACCGGGTCGCCGACGCGCTGCTGGCCCACCCGCTGATCGGGCAGGCGAGCATCGCCGACGAGCTCGCCCCCCGTCTCGTCGCCGCGAACGCCGCCCACCTGCCCTGGGCGGTGAGCGCGTGATCCTGGCGATCGACGGCGGGAACAGCAAGACCGACGTCGCCGTGCTGACCGCCGGCGGCGAGGTCCTGGCCACCGCGCGCGGCGACGGGTTCCGCCCGGTCGCCGACGGCGTGACCGAGGCGGTGGACACCGTCGCCGAGGCGGTCACGCGCGCCCTCTCGGCGGCCGGGGCGGGCACGCCCGTCGACCACGTCTCGGCCTACCTGGCCAACGTCGACCTGCCCGTGGAGGAGGAGCGGTTCCACCGGTTGTTCACCGAACGCGGGTGGGGCCGCGGCGTACGGGTCGGCAACGACACCTTCGCGCTGCTGCGGGCCGGAGCCACCGAGCCGTGGGGCGTCGCGGTCGTGTGCGGGGCGGGCATCAACTGCGCCGGCGTCGCCCCCGACGGGCGGGTCGCGCGGTTCCCCTCGATCGGGCGGGTGACCGGCGACTGGGGCGGCGGTCACCATCTCGGCGAGGAGGCGCTGTGGCACGCCGTCCGCGCCGAGGACGGCCGCGGCCCGCACACCGCCCTGGCCGCCGCCGTCGCCGCGCACTTCGGTCGCGCCGGCGTCGAGGACGTCGCGCTCGCGATCCACTTCGGGGAGCTCTCCGAAGCGCGGCTGGGAGAGCTGTCCCCGGTCCTGTTCGCGGTCGCGGCGGCGGGCGACCCGGTCGCGCGGGGCCTGGTCGACCGGCAGGCGGAGGAGATCGTCGCGCTCGCCACCGTGGCGCTGCGCCGCCTGGACCTGCTCGACGCGCCGGTGGAGGTCGTCCTCGGCGGCGGTGTCCTCGCCGCCAGGCATCCCCTGCTGATGGCCGCGATCGAGGACCGGCTGGCCGACCTCGCCCCGCAGGCCAAGCCCGTCGTCGTCGAGGCTCCCCCGCTGCTGGGCGCCGCCCTGCTCGGTCTCGACGCCGCCGACGCCCCACCGGAGGCGTACGACCGCCTGCGCGCTCATTTCGGCTAGGGCGGTGTGGGGAGGACGGTCGGCTGTTAAAGGGCTCAGCGAACTTCAGTCGCGATGTCGGGATTTTTCCCGTCTTTCAGCACGGGCGCGGATTGGACAAAGCGCCGCCAAGCGCCGATATGGTCGGCCGAACGAAGGGTTCTGCCCGCTCTAGCGGCCAATGCGGCTTCTAGCCGTGGTACAGCACGATAGGTCCGATTTGTAGAACTGCGCCTTTGTTGCCATCTTACCTTGCAGTTGTCTTGTCGGGAATCTACCGGGGAATGCTACAAATTGCAGCGCAGTCCCGGAAAGCGGGAGAGCGCGGCTAGCGACGGCTATCGCTTGATTCCGACAAAAGGAGATTGACGTGCTGAAGAAGACGTGCATCGTCGGCGGCCTGTTCCTCACCACGGCCGCCGGGGCCCTGTTCACAAGCTCGGCCGCGTCTGCGTCGGTTCCCGCCTGGGGCGGCGGCGGCTGCTGTGGCGGCAGCTCCAGCCATTTCCGGTTCTTCTCGCACCACCGGAACTTCAACGCCAACGAGAACGAGTTGTTCAACCGCATCCGCGTCCGGGTCCACAACCGGAACAACAACATCGCCATCGCGCGGAACACGCAGGCGCAGGCGGAGCGGCAGAACCAGTTCGAGCGCCAGTTCGAGCGTCAGCGCCAGTTCGAGATCGACTAAGGATATTCGTCATCGGGTCGCGCTCCTTTCGCAGAGCGCGACCCGATCGCGTTTTCCAGCACGTCGGGAGGCTCAGATCGGCCCGTAGATCGCGCTCTTCCCACCGGTGGCCACAGCCCAGTAGCGGTCACCGAATGACCAGTGCCACCACTCGGTGGGATAGTTGACGAATCCCACGGCGGTCATCACATCGGCCAGCAGGTCACGGTTGGCTCGAGCAGCGCTGGAGACCGGGGCGTTCATCGGGCAGGTGTTCTCCTGGCCCGTACGGTGACCGTTCACCGGACCGCCCATATCAAGCTCAAGGCCGTCGGAGGCTGCGAGGGTCAGATCCACCGCGGCGCTGGCGCAATGCGGTGCGACGTCCACCGGCGAGACGAACGCGCTTGTCTGCTTCCGCAACTCAGCAGGGTCGCTGATGCCTTCGTTCCGAAGGCGTTCTTCATGGCGCGCGAACCGCCGAGCTTGTTCAGCGGTCGTGCGATGGCCTTCGATGACGAGCAACTCGACGCCATCGGGAAGCCTTGCGGTCGCTGCGCGAAGGCGGCCCAGGACACCCTCCCTCACACGACCGTAGCCTCCCCCGGCATCCCGTTCGCGCGAATCCAGGCGGAGTCCCGGGACCATACCGACGTCGGCAAGCGGCTCCCCGCAGTCGATCACAGGAACGCGCTGGACCCGAGGATCACTGAGCAAGAGCAAGAAGCATCCATTCACCAGGAGCCGACCTCCATCGTCTCCATGATCGCATCAAGGCCTGTGGGAGGACGCCGCTGCGTCGACGACGGTGCGACGCGCGGCGCCGCCGCGACGCCCACCCAGCGGCAACCAGGTGCGTGAACCGTCACCAAGGATGACCGAATGCCCGTTTTGGGGCTTGTTGGGCTGTGCGCCGCAGGGATGCCGGCGGGGTTCGCTGGACCTACTCGGCCCGTCGACGAAACGCGCCGTGGCGGCCGTCGCCGGTGGCATTCCGGTCGGGGAGGCCGACCGTCACGGCGATACCAACGACGCCGCCATGCGGATCACGCCCGTCGACATCGCCGTCGGCGGGCGCAGGCCCGAGTCCCTTCTCGACACGCGTCGGCTGGGAGGTGTTGACTTCCTCCCTCCCGAGGGAGGCGGATTCCCGTCGGCCGTGTGGCCGATCCGGCTTAGGCCGGGCGCCTCGCGGCGCGGGGTTCCTGTTTCAGCGCCGACTGCGGAAAGGAGGACCCTTGCCGTCTGACACCAGCTCCACAGGCATCACCAGGGTTGTCCCCGGTTACGGCTCGACCAGCCGCAAGGATGTTCTTGGCCGCGTTGATGTCCCGGTCGTGCCGGGTGCGGCAGGTAGGGCACGTCCAGCGCCGAGTGGACAGGCTCAGTCTGGTGAGCAGGGGCCCGCAGACCGAGCAGGTCTTGGAAGAGGGGAACCAGCGGTCGATCACCACGAGGGTGCGTCCGGCACGTTCGGCCTTGTACTCCAACTGCCGCCGGAACTCCCCCCACCCCGCATCGCTGATGACCCGCGCCAGCTTGTGGTTCTTGACCATGTTCTTGATCGCGAGGTCTTCGATCACGATGGTGTCGGCCCGACGGACCAGGTTGGTGCTGGTGCGGTGCAGGAAGTCGGCGCGGGCGTTGCGGACCTTACGGTGGGCGCGGGCGACTTTCGCCTTGGCCTTACGGCGGTTCATGCTCCCACGCTGGCAGCGGGCCATCCGCCGCTGGTAACGGGCGAGGTTGCGGGCCTTGCGCTCAAGGTGGCGGGGGTTGGCGATGCGTTCCCCGTCGGAGGTGACCGCGAAGTCCTTGACGCCCAGATCGACGCCGATGGCGTGCCCGGCGGTCTCCAGGGGGTCGGGGGCGTCGGTGTCGATGGCGAAGGTCACGTACCAGCGGCCGTCCGGATCGCGGGAGATGACGACCATGGTGGGGTTGAGCGTGGCCACCTCGACGTCGTCGAAGGACCACACGTACCTCAGCGGCGTGGTGGTCTTGGCCATGTGCAGCTCGCCGTCCTTCATGCGGAACGCCGAGCGGGTGTAGTGCGCGGTCTGCCGGGAGCCTCGGTTCTTGAACCGCGGGTATTTGGCGCGGCCGGCGAAGAAGTTCGCGAACGCCGCGTGCTGATGCCGCAGCGTCTGCTGCAACGGAACCGAGGACACCTCGGACAAGAACGCCAGGTCCTCGGTCTTCTTCCACGCCGTCAGCGCCGCGTCGGTCTGCCGGTAGGAGGTCCTCTCGCCCCGCTGATGGTACGCCGCGTGGCGGTCGGACAGGGTCTTGTTCCACACCAGACGCACACACCCGAACGTGCGGCTGAACACCGCCGCTTGCTCGGGGTCCGGGTAAGCCCGGCACTTGTACGCCGTCCGCATGCCCGGGACATTACACGTGCCACATCGGCGTGTAAGGCGATTGGTCGAATTCCGATGGACTCTATTCTTGGGTCCGTCCCGGCTTCGCCGGATCGCTCCTGGCGGAGTCCGAATTCCTCCCCAGCCTGAAGGCCGGGACATCCCTCGGAGGAGCAGGTGAATACGACCACCGCCGCGTACGCCCTGCTCGCCATCCTCCACACCGCCTTCGGCGTCGGCGCGGGTTCCCTACTAACCGTCGTGTCGTCGTCCGCATCGGCCCGGCGAGGTGCGTCCTCGCCATGCCCGGAACCGAGGTCCTGCGCATCCCCGCCTTCGACGTACGGGCGGTCGACAGCGACGGCGCCGGTGACGCGCACGTCGGCGTCTTCGTCGCCGGTCTCGCGGAAGGACTGTCACCGGCGCGGGCCGCGTTGCGCGCCAACACCGCCGCCGCGATCGCCGTCACGCGCCGCGGCCCGGCGACCGCGCCGACCCGTACGGACGTCGATCGTCTCCTCGACGGGGCATGGCGGAAACGACCTGGATGGAAGGCTCGCCGGTGCTCACACGGTTCCGCGTGTGAGCACCGGCGAGCGGCGGTGAGGTCAGCCGGTGTACGGGGCGAAGATCTTGGAGAACTCGTAGGGCTGCTGCGGGATGTTGGTGCACTGGTAGAGCGCGCCGGTGCAGGCGTTGCGGTCCCTGGTCTCCTCCCAGAACGCGAGCATCCCGAGGTGGTGCTGCTTGGCGAAGGTCACGAGCTGCCGGGCGTCGTCCTGGTTGTAGACGTTGTGGTCGTCGTTCTGGCCGAGCATCGGGGTGACGCCGACCATCGCCCAGAGCTGGGCGTCGGTCCTGCCCGGGTACAGCGTCTTGAGCTGGTCGTAGGTGGACTGTGCGGCCTGCACCGCCGCGTCGCCGTAGTCGACGGAACGGTAGTAGTCCATGGCCATGACGTTGACGAGGTCGAGGTCGACCCCGGCGTTCTCAGCGGACGTGACGACGTTCAGGCCGTCGGCGGTCAGGCCCTCCGGCAGCACCGGCAGCGTGAGGGAGATTCTCAGGCCGGGATGGCTCTGCTGCAGCCGGGCCAGGGCCTGCGACCGCCGGTCCACCGACGCCTTGTCGGCGACCGCGGCGCCCTCGATGTCGAAGTCGACGTACTTGGCGCCGTAGGCGTCCACGACCGCGGCGTACTCGGTGTACAGCGAGTTCACGTCGGTACATGCCTGAGCGAGCTCGATGCCGGACGCGCCGCCGAAGGAGATCTTCACGTCGCCGCCCGCGGCGCGCAGCTTGTCGATCTCGTCCTTCTGCCAGGCGGCCCTCGGATCGTAGGCGTTGAACCAGCTCGCCTTGCACCCGGCGCTCGTCACGAACGCGAGGGTGAAGCCCTTGAGCCCGCCCGCCTGCGCCATGTCGCTGAGGACGGGGGTCGGCCAGGAGCCCATGTCGACGTACGGCGCGACGTACGGCCGGTTGCCCGACGGTGGCGGAGAGCCGGCGTCGGTGGTCGCGCTCACCTGGGCGGAGAAGGCGGAGAGGTTTCCGGCGGCGTCCCTGGCCCGCACCTTGAACGTGTAGGTCGTCGCGGGCTGGAGCCCGGTGACCGTGGCGGTCGTGCCGGAGGCCGTGGTCGCCAGGGTCGTGCCCTGGAAGACGTCGTATCCCGTGACGCCGGTGTCGTCCGTGGCGGCGGTCCAGGACAGCGACACGCTCGACGAGGTGTGGCCGGTCACGTTGAGGCCCGACGGCGCGGACGGCGGTTGGGTGTCGCCACCGCCGCTGCCGCCGTCGCAGGAGGCGCCGTTCAGCCTGCAGCCGGACGGGGCGGCGGTTCCGGAGGCGACGAAGCCGAAGCTCGCCGTGGCGCCGGGGGCGATCTGCCCGTTGTACTCCCGGTTCTTGAACGTGTAGTGGTCACCGGATTTCGAGAGCAGCGCGTCCCAGTAGGTGCCGACCGTGGTCGACGCGGTGAGGTCGAACTCCACGGTCCAGCCGCTGATCGTCGTGGTTCCGGTGTTCTTGATCGTGTACTGGGCCTGGTAGCCGGTGTCCCAGCTCGAGGTCTTGGCGAACGTGGCGGTGGCGGCGGTGGCCGCGTGGGCGGGGCGGGCGACGACGAAGCCGGCGAGCAGGGCCGTCGCGGCGAGAGTGACGAATAGGCGTCTCAACGTCTCGCTCCTGGCGGGGAGAGGAGGAAGGATGGCCCCCGAGAAAGCTTTTAGTAAGCTTTCCTGTAAGTTCGTACTCCGCCGGGCGACCCGCGTCAAGGGCGTGCCCGGCCCGGCCGCTCACAGCGGAAGCCGGCCCGGTCACGCAGGATCGGGGGTCCGGGCCGGCTTCCGCCGGCCGCCGCGTCCGGACTATCCCTGGACCGCCAGGTACTTCACCTCCAGGTACTCCTCGATGCCCTCGAATCCGCCCTCACGCCCGAGACCGGACTGCTTGATTCCGCCGAAGGGCGCGGCGGCGTTCGAGACCAGACCGCGGTTGAGGCCGACCATGCCCGCCTCGAGGGCCTCGCCGACGCGCAGCGCGCGGTCGAGATCACGGGTGTAGGCGAAGGCGACGAGTCCGGCGGACGTGGCGTTGGCCGCCGTGACCATGCTCTGCTCGTCGGGACAGGCGGTGATCGGGGCGACCGGCCCGAAGATCTCCCGGGTGACGAGTGGCGCGTCCTCCGGAACGCCGGTCAGGACGGTGGGCGGGTAGAAGTGACCGGGACCGGGCAGCGGCCGGCCGCCGACCATCACCTTGGCGCCGCGTCGTTCGGCGTCGGCGACCAGCCCTTCGATCCGGTCCCGGGCGGCCGTGTCGATGAGCGGCCCGACCTGCGAGTCCGGGTCGGTGCCCGGGCCGGGGCGCAGCGCCGCCAGCCGGTCGGCCAGCCCCTGGGTGAAGGCGTCGGCGACCGCCTCGTGCACGAGGAAGCGGTTGGCGGCCACACACGACTGTCCGGCATTGCGCATCTTGGCGAGGACCGCGCCGTTCACCGCTTCGCCGACGTCCGCGTCGGCGAAGACGAGGAACGGCGCGTTGCCGCCCAGCTCCATGGACGTCCGCAGGACGCCGTCGGCGCTCTGAGCGAGCAGGTGCCGGCCGACCTCGGTCGAGCCGGTGAAGGACAGCTTGCGCAGGCGGCCGTCGCCCAGGAGCGCCGTCGTCACCTCCGCCGGCGACAGCGTCGGCACGACGTTGACCACGCCGTCCGGCACACCGGCCTCGGCGAGCAGCGCGGCCAGCGCGAGGGCGCACAGCGGCGTCTGCTCGGCGGGCTTGACGACCATCGTGCAGCCCGCCGCGAGGGCGGGCCCCACCTTGCGGGTGACCATGGCCAGCGGGAAGTTCCACGGCGTGACGAGATAGCACGGCCCTACCGGCTGCCGCGTCGTGAGGATGCGGTGATCTCCGGACGGCGCGGTCCGGAAGTCGCCGCCGATCCGGACGGCCTCCTCGGCGAACCAGCGCAGGAAGTCGGCGGCGTAGGCGACCTCGGCCCGCGACTCGTCGAGCGGGCGGCCGGTCTCCGCGGTGGCCAGCCGGGCCAGGGGCTCGGCACGCCGGTTCATCAGCTCGAACGCGCGCCGCAGGATGTCGGCGCGGGTCCGCGGCGCGGTCGCCGCCCAGGCCTTCTGGGCGCCGGCGGCCGCGTCCAGGGCCCGGGCCGCGTCCCGTTCGGTGGCGTCGGCCACCGAGGCGATGACCTCGCCGGTCGCGGGATCGGTCACCTCGAACGCGGCGTCCGCGGGAGTCCACGCGCCGCCGATGAACAGGTCGCGCGGCACCTCAACGTCGATGCTCATCACGCCTCAGCTCGCGGCGGCGAGGAGGCCGTGGATCTCCTCGGAGGTCGGGAATCGGGGCGTGTTGGCCATGACCTCGTCGTCGAGCGCGTCCTTGGCCAGCAGGTCGAAGTCCTCGTCCCGTACGCCGTGGTCGCCGAGCCGGCCGGTGAGCCCGACCCGGGCGCCGAGCGCGCGGACGGCGTCGATGGCCGCGCCGGCGTTCCACTCGGCCGACCGCGTGGTGTCCCCGACGCCGAGCGCGAACGCCGCCTGCGCGGTCCGCTCCAGCCGTACGGGCAGGTTGAACCGCAGGACGTGCGGCAGCAGCATGGTCAGCGCCACGCCGTGCACGATGTCGAACCGCCCGCCGAGCGGGTGGGCGATGCCGTGGCAGATGCCGAGCCCGGTCGCGGCCATGCCGATGCCGGCCATGTGCGCGGCTAGCAGCATCTGGGCGCGGGCCTCCAGGTCGGCGCCGTCGCCGTAGGCGGCGGGAAGATGGGCGGCGACCATCCGGATCACCTGCAGGGCGATGCCGTCCGACCAGGGGTTGGCCCGTACGGAGCTGAACGACTCGAGGGCGTGGGTGAGCGCGTCCATGCCGGTCGCGGCGGTGGGCCCGGGCGGCAGGCCGACGGTGAGCTCCGGGTCGAGGACGGCCGCATGTGGGAGCGCGGTGGCGTGCCCGACGTAGAACTTCCGATGGGTCTCGACGTCGGTGATGACGCCGAACGCGTTGGTCTCGGCGCCGGTGCCGGCGGTGGTCGGGACGGCGACGATCGGCAGCGCGGGCGCGGCGAACTCGCTGCTGTAGTCGAGGTCCCGGCCGCGTTGCGGATTGACGGCGGCGAGGGCGATGCCCTTGGCCGCGTCCATGGCGGAGCCGCCGCCGAGCGCCACGATCGACTCGGCCTCCGCCTCTTGGGCGACGTCGGCGCCGGCGCCGACGTCGTCGGTGGTCGGGTTGGCGTGCACGCCCGCGAAGACGGTCACCTCGGTGCCGGCGAGGGCGCCGCGCACGGCGTCGAGCACGGGGGTGGCCGCGATGCCGGGGTCGGTCACGACCAGCACGCGGCGGGATCCGGTGAGCTCGCCGAGCATGCGCACCGCGCCGGCGCCGAGGTGCGCGGCCGGCATCGGGGTGAGGGTGAGACCGGTCTCGGTCAGCGAAGGCATGATCACGCTCCCTGGGGGGTGAGCCGGAGCGGAGCACCCGTCAGGTCCTCCCAGAGCTTGACGGGCGCCATCTCGCCGGCGAGGTCGCCGTAGGCGCGCCGGGCGCGCCGGTAGACCTGTTCGACGAGGGCGGACAGCTCGGCGGGCACCTTGACCTCGCGGGCCAGGTCGACCGCCAGGCCGAGGTCCTTGCAGGCCAGCGCGAGCGCGAAGGACTCGTCGTAGTCGCCGTCGCGCAGCACCGACAGGACGTCCCGGTCGAGGAAGTTGCTGGCGGCGGGGCTGGCGAGCAGGGCGTCGCGCAGCACGCCGAGGTCGACGCCGGCGCCGGTCCCGATGGACAGCACCTCGGTGGTGGCGACGAGATGCGCGAACCACAGCAGGTTGATCATCAGCTTGACCGTGTAGCCGGCACCGTGGCCGCCGACGCGCATGACCCGCTCCGGGTCGCCGAGGACCTCGAGGACCGGCCGCACCCCCTCAACGACCTCCGGGTCGCCGCCGACGAAGATCTGCAGAGTGCCGGCGCGCGCTCCGGTGGCCATGCCCGACACCGGCGCGTCGAGGACGTGCACGCCACGGCCGTCCGCCAGGACCCGGACCCGGTCGGCGACCTCGGGGACGGAGGTGGACATGTCGATCCACACCGCGCCGGGGGCCAGGGCGTCCAGCAGGCCGCCCGGTCCGAGGAGCACCGCCTCGACGTGCCGGGGCGTCGGCAGCATGGTGATGACGGCGTCGCGGCCGGCGCCGGCCTCGGCGGGGCCGGCGGCGCAGGTCGCGCCGAGCCGCTCGTGCTCGGCGGCGGCGTCGCGGCGCACGTCGTACACGGCCACGTCGTATCCGGCCGCGAGGAGGTTGCGGCACATGGGCCCGCCCATGTGCCCCAGGCCGATGAATCCCAGTTTCACGAGTCCCCCAGGTGGATCCAGGTGGTCTTGAGGGCGGAGTAGGCGTCCAGCGCGTGCAGGGACTTGTCCCGTCCGCTGCCGGAGTCCTTGAATCCGCCGAACGGCGTGATGACGTCGCTGGCGTCGAAGGTGTTGACCCAGACGGTGCCGGCCCGCAGGGCGCGGGCGACCCGGTGCGCCGTGCCCAGGCGCCTGGTCCAGACGCTCGCGGCCAGCCCGTACCGGGTGGCGTTGGCCAGCCGCACGGCCTCCTCCTCGGAGGTGAAGGTGGTCGCGGTCAGGACCGGGCCGAAGATCTCCTCCTGGGCCACGCGCGCGTCGTTGCGAACGTCGCGCAGCACGGTGGGGGCGACAAAGTAGCCGCCGGAGCCGGCGCGGACCCGGTCGCCGCCCGTGATCACCTGGCCGCCCTCCTCCCGGCCGAGCGCGACGTAGCCGAGGACGCGGTCGAGCTGCGCCTGGTCGACGATGGCGCCCATCCGTGTGACGGGGTCGAGCGGATCCCCCGGCCGGATGCCCTCGGCGACCTTGACGACCTCGGCGAGCAGGTCGTCCATGACGCGCGCGTCGGCGAGGAGCCGGGAGCCGGCGTTGCAGGTCTGCCCGGCGTTGTAGAAGATCCCCCAGGCGACCGCCGACGCCGCGGCGCTGAGGTCCTCGGCGTCGGCGAGCACGACCTGCGGGGACTTGCCGCCGAGCTCGAGCGACACCTGCTTGCCGTTCGACCGCGCGGCGTACTCGAGGAACCTTCGTCCGGTCTCGGTGGACCCGGTGAAGGCGATCTTGTCGACGTCCGGGTGGAGGCCGAGGGCCGCCCCGGCGACGGGCCCGAGGCCGGGGACGACGTTGAGGACGCCGTCGGGCAGGCCGGCCTCACTGGCCAGCTCGGCCAGCCGGAGGGCGCTGAGGGAGGACTGCTCGGCGGGCTTGAGCACCACCGAGTTGCCCATCGCCAGCGCCGGGGCGATCTTCCATGAGGTGATGATCAGCGGGTAGTTCCAGGGGACGACCGCGCCGACGACGCCCAGCGGCTCCCGGGTGATGAGCGCGAGCGCGTCCGGGCCCGTCGGGGCGATCTCGTCGTAGGCTTTGTCGATCGCCTCGGCGTACCACTGGAGGCAGGAGGCCGCGCTCGGGACGTCCACCCGCAGGGACTCGCCGATCGGCTTGCCGACGTCCAGGGTCTCCAGGAGCGCCAGTTCCTCGAGGTTCTCCCGGATCAGCGCGCTCAGGCGCAGCAGCACCTCCTTGCGGTGGCGCGGGCTCGCGCGGCCCAGCGGCCGTCCTCGAACGCGGTACGGGCGGCCCGTACGGCGCGGTCCACATCCGTCTCGGTCGCCGCCGCGACCTGGGCGAGCTCCCGGCCGTCGCGCGGGCCGACGGTCGCGAACGTCCCGCCGTCCGCGGTGGGCGTGAACCGGCCGTCGATGAACAGCTCGCGGCGCGGGGCGATCCGGGCGGCGCGGTCGCGCCACTCTTCGTAGGTGGTCACGTCATTCCCCCTTCCAGCGGCGTATCGCTGCCGGGTCGATCTCGGCCCCCAGGCCGGGGGCGTCGGGCACGTGGATGTGGCCGTCGGCGTCGACGCCGACCGGCTCGGTGAGGAAGAAGTCCCGGCGCTGCGGCGTCCAGCCGGGCGGGTCGTAGGGGAACTCCACGTACGGGCCGCCGCCCACGCCGGCGGCGACGTGCAGGTTCGCCAGGACGCCGAGGCCGTTGCTCCACGTATGCGGAGTGAACCAGCGGTGCTTGGCGAAGGCCAGCTCGGCGAGGGTCCGGGCGCGCAGCATGCCGACCGACAGGACGACGTCCGGCTGGTACACGTCGAGGGCGTCCGCCTCCAGCAGGTGGAGCAGTTCGGCCATGGTCCGCACCATCTCGCCGCCGGCGACGCGGATCCCGGTCTGGGCCCGGACGGTCCGCACGCCGTCGATGTCGTACTGCGGCAGCGGCTCCTCCAGCCACAGCACGTCGAGCTCGGCCAGCTCCGTGGCCACGCGGCGCACCGACGCGAGGTCGAGGGCGGGTTCGATGTCGCCGGACATCCGCCAGGACTGGTTCAGGTCGACCATCAGGGCGATGTCGTCGCCGACCGCCTCCCGGGTCGCGCGGACGGTGGCGACGCCCTCGGCGAGCCGGTCCCGGGCGACCCGGATCTTCATGGCCCGGAAGCCCGCCTCCTTGGCGGCCAGGGCCGCCTCGGCGCGTTCGGGCGGCGGCTTGAGCTCGCCGAAGGAGGCGTACGCGGCCAGCCGGCCGGTCGCGCCGCCGAACAGGCCCGCCACCGGCAGGCCGGCGACCTTGCCGATGATGTCCCAGAGTGCCGCCTCCAGCGGCCAGTACCGCCCCGAGTGGAAGTTGATCGTCTCGAGGGTCTTGACGTGGTTCACGATGGCGAGCGGGTCGCGGCCGAGGAACAGGTGCTCATGGGCTTCGAACCCGTCCATCGTGTCGCCCGAGCCGTACCCGACGACGCCCTCGTCGGTCTCGACGGTGACCAGCGTGGCGTCGAAGGATCTGCGCGGGACCGGGTCCCACGCCGCGTTGAACGGCGGATCCAGCGGCAGCCGCATCCGGTCCAGGCGAATGGCGGTGATCTTCACGCGTCCCCCGGGGGTGTGTAGAACGGGTTGGCCGGCGCGTGCCGGGCGTCGAGCGCGTCGGCGACGGACGGCGTGCCGGCCGCGCCCGCGCGCAGCGCCGACCGGGTGGCCTCGCGGTTGTTGGCGTAGACGAGGTCCGCGTCGGCGGCGGCCGGGTTGACCCAGACCGCGGCGATGAGGACCAGGTCGTCGACCGCGTCCTCGGGGACGGTCCCGTCGGCGACCGCGTCCATGACCCCGGCCGCGACCCCGGCCTGGGCGGCTCCCCAGGTCAGGTCGGCGTGCTCCGGCGTCTCGACGGCGGCCTTGTTGACGAACAGGGTCATCGGCTTGGCCGGCAGCCCCGGCCGCAGCACGGCGACGAACGGCACGTGGCCCGTACGAGGGGTGGCCAGGGCGGTGGCCCAGGCGACTCCGGCCGGTCCGGCCCGGTGGCCGAGCACGGTGTTGATGTGGGCGGCCTCGGCGCCCTCGCCGATGAAGCTCTCGCCGATCCGCGGGTCGGCGGAGGTCGCTGCCGGGACGGTCACTTCACGAACCCCTGTTCCTTGAGCCAGTCGTGCGCGACGGTCTTCGGCTCGAAGCCCTGCGCGTCGACCTTGGCGTTGAGCTGCCGCATGGTCTCGTCGGTGAGCTTGGCCGCGACCGGGTCGAGGTACTTGCGGATCTGCGGGTACTTCGCGTCGGTGTCCTGGCGGAGGGTCGGCGCGGCGTTGTAGACCGGGAAGAAGCGCCGGTCGTCCTGCAGGACGGTCAGGCCCATGGAGGCGACGCGCCCGTCCGTGGCGAAGACCTCACCGAAGTTACAGGTCGTCCCCTTCTTCGTCTCGGTGTAGATCACGCCGGTGTCGAGCATCTTGACGTTCGACTTCGGGATGGTCATCCCGTACGCCCTGGTCATTCCCGGCCAGCCGTCGTCGCGGGTGGAGAACTCGCTCTCGATGCAGAAGGTCGCCTCGTTCGGCTTCGTCCGGGCGAGGTTCGCCAGGTCGGACAGTTTGGTGACGCCGAGCGCGGCCGCCTTGTCCTTGCGGATCGCGAAGGCGTACGTGTTGTTCAGCGGCGCCGGGGCACCCCAGACGATCTTGTTCTTCGCCAGGTCCTCTTTCGCGACGGCGTCGTACTGCTGCCGCGGGCCGGGGACGGGCTTGGTGTGCTTGAGGTAGGTCACCCACCCGGTGCCGGTGTAGTCCCAGTACACGTCGATGTTCTTCGACAGCAGGGCCGTACGGGTGTTCGTGGAGCCCTTGATGTTGGTCTTGTCGGTCACGGACGCGCCGTGGGCCTTCAGCAGGTCGATGGTGATCTCGCCGAGGATGATCGACTCGGAGAAGTCCTTGGACCCGACCGTCAGGGTCGTGCCCTTGAGCTCTTGGCCGAGACTGCCCTGCGCGACGGTCTGACTGGACGAGCCGCAGGCCGTGAGCGCGGCGGCGGCCACGACGATCGCCGTGCAGGGTAGGAGGGCCCGGCGGGAGAAAGTGGACATGGCGGTACTCCGGAATGAGGAAACGGGGGGTTCGGTTCAGACGCCCTTGGGGCGTAGCGCGTCCTCGGCGAGGCCGCCGAGCCAGTCGATGAACAGGGCGATGCAGGCGGTGAGCACGCTGCCGGTGAGCAGCACCGGTGTGCGGTTCAGCTTGATGCCGTTGACGATGATGTCGCCGAGCCCGCCGGCGTTGACGAACGTCGCCAGCGTGGCCACGCCGACCGCCATCACGAGCGACGTGCGCAGGCCGGCCAGGATCACCGGGATCGCCAGCTTCAGCTCCACCCGCGACAGCACCTGGATCCGGGTCATGCCCATCCCCCGTGCCGCCTCCACGAGCGCCCGGTCGACCTGCTGGACGCCCACCATGGTGTTGCGCAGGACCGGCAGGACGGCGTAGGCGACCAGCCCGATCAGCGCGATGCGGAAGCCGACCCCGAACTTGATCGTGAGCAGGACCAGCAGTCCGATCGCGGGGGTGGCCTGCCCCAGGTTGGCCACGCCGAGGACGACGGGGCTCAGCCAGCGCGCAGCGGGCCGGGACAGCAGGACGCCCAGCGGGATCGCGATGACGACGACCAGCAGCACGGCCAGCCCGGTGAGCCGCAGATGCTCCACGACCCGGGCGGTGATGTAGTCCGAGTTCAGCGTGCGCCGCTCGATCGAGTCCAGCCGCTGCCCCGACACCCACAGGTAGAGCGCGGCGAGCACGGCGGCCAGCGCCGCGGGGGCGAGGAGGTGACGCGGCGCGACCCGCCGGGGCCGCTCCCGCGCAGCGGGGACGGCGGTCGCGGCGGCCGGTTCAGTGAGCACCGGACACCGCCTCGCTCCCGGCCGGCCTGCGCACGGCCGCGCAGATCTGCGCGTAGGTCAGCGCCCGGCCGTCGCAGGTCACCTGCTGGGCGCCGTGCGCGACCATGACGTCCAGGACCTCGCGCAGCGTCGCCCCGGCGGCGACCGCGGGTCCGTCCGCGGCGGCCGTGCGCGCTTCGGCGACGAGCTCGCCCGCGGTGATCAACGCGAGCCGCTTGAGTGTGGCGTCCCCGCCGATGAAGCTCGCGACGTAGTCGTCGGCCGGGGCGGCGAGGATCCGGGCCGGCGTGTCGTACTGCGCGATCCGGGAGTGCTCCCGGAACACCGCGATCCGGTCGCCGAGCTTCAGCGCCTCCTCGAAGTCGTGCGTCACGAAGATGATCGTCTTGCGCAGCTCCCGTTGCAGCCGGAGGAACTCGTTCTGCAGGCGTTCCCGGGTGATCGGGTCCGTCGCGCCGAACGGCTCGTCCATGAGCATGACCGGCGGGTCGGCGGCGAGGGCGCGGGCCACGCCGACGCGCTGCTGCTGGCCGCCCGACAGCTGACGCGGCCGGCGGCGGGCGTACCGCGCCGGGTCCAGGCCGACCAGGTCCAGCAGTTCCTCGACCCGCGCGTTCGTCCTGGCCTTCGGCCAGCCCAGCAGCTTGGGCACGAGGGCCACGTTCTCGGCGATGGTCAGGTGCGGGAACAGCCCGATCTGCTGGATCACGTAGCCGATGCGGCGGCGCAGCTGGTCCGGCGGCATGCGCAGGACGTCCTGCCCGCCGATGCGGACGGACCCGGACGTCGGCTCGATCAGCCTGTTGATCATTTTCATCGTGGTCGTCTTGCCGCAGCCGGACGGCCCGACGAAGGCCACGAGCTCACCGTCCGGGACGACCATCGTCACGTTGTCGACGGCAGGCGTGTCCTGGCCGGGGTAACGCTTGGTGAGGCCGTCCAGTTCGATATGGGCGCCACCACTGGTGTTGTCAAGCACGGAGCCCCCTCGGGGTGGTGAGCAGGCGTACGACGAGGTAGAAGAGATCGAAGGCAAGGGCCAGGGCGACCACGCCGAGGGTTCCGGCGAGGGCGGCGTTCAGGGAGTTCACCGACCCCAGCCGGGCCAGCCCGTCGAAGATCTGGTTGCCGAGACCGGGCCCGGCGACGTAGGCCGCGATCGCCGCGATCCCGATGATCATCTGGGTGGACACCCGGATCCCGGTGAGGATGACGGGCCAGGCGAGCGGGAGCTGCACTCGCAGCAGCACCCGCGCGGCGCTCATCCCCATGCCGCGCCCGGCCTCGACCACCGCAGCGTCGACCGACCGCAACCCGACGACGGTGTTCCGGACGATCGGCAGGAGCGAGTACAGCACCAGCGCGACGAGCGTCGGCCCCCAGCCCAGGCCCAGGAACGGGATCAGCAGGCCGAGCAGCGCGAACGACGGGATCGTCAGGAAACCGCCGGTGGCGCCGATCGCCAGCGCCGCGAGCCGGGGCCTGCGGTAGGTGCAGACGCCGGCGCCGACGCCGATGACGGTCGCGATCACGATCGACAGGGCGACGACCAGGGCGTGCTGGCCCGCCGCCTGACTGAGCTGGTCCCACCGCGTGGACACGTACTCGCTGAAGGTCATGAGGCACTCCGGTGATTCGGCCGGTCTCATTCGGCCTGGTGTGAGTGAACCGTAAAGCGGTGTTCTTCTAGGTGCAATACTCGTTGCGATGGTCGCAACAACGATCTAGGAGCACCTCTTGGCCGACCCGACCCCTCCGGGCTCCCCTCGCAGTTCCGGCACGCCCTCGTCGGCGGGACTCCGGCGTGACCTGGAGATACTCGATGTTCTCGCACGTCCCGAGCACGCCGCGAACGGGCTCGGCGTCAGCCGGATCGCCGAGATCCTCGGGCGCGAGAAGAGTCAGATCTCCCGCGCACTGAAGGCCCTGGAGGCCGAAGGCATGGCCGAACGGGACGCCGACTCGCTCGAATACCGGCTCGGCTGGCGGCTGTACGCGTTCGCGGCGCGTACCACCGAGGCGCGCCTCACCCACCTCGCCGCCCCGTACCTCCGACGCCTGGTCGCCCGGCTGAACGAGACCACCCACCTGTGCGTGCTCCGCGGCTCCGCCGTGCTCACCCTCCTGTCGGTGTCGCCGTCCCACGCGTTCCGCGGCCTGGGGTGGGAGGGTGTCAGCGTCCCGGCCCCGATGACCTCGGCGGGCCGCGTGCTCGTCTCCGACTGGGCGCCCGACGCACTGCGCTCATGGGCGGACGCCTGGCTCGGCGAGGCCTCCGCCACGCCGGCCCCTCACATCCGGACCGCCGACGACCTGGTGCGCGAGGTCACCGCGATCCGTCGGCGCGGCTACGCGGCCGTCGACGAGGAGTTCGAGGTGGGACTCGTCGGCGTCTCCGCGCCGGTCCGCGACTTCCGGGGCATGATCGTGGCGGCCATCAACGTCTCCGCGCCCAAGGCCCGCCTGGGACCCCACCTCGGCGAGGCCGGCCTGCGCACGCTGGCGATCGCCCGCGAACTGTCCGCCGAACTGGGCCACCCGGCCGCGAACACAGAGCCGGAGATTCGTTGACTCATCGGATGTCTCCCGGATAATGCACTCGAAGGCCTGCAAAGGTTTTCCCGCGTGCCGGCCCCGCGGCCGGCACGCGGATCAGGACAAGCGAGCCGTTCCAACCCCTGGGTGACACGCGCCCTGCCCGTGTCGCTGAAGCGGCACGCCCCCGCCCAGCCATAGGAGGACTGGATGAAACGGCGGAGGCTTGGAACAACCCTGTCCGTGCTCGTGACGGCGATGTGCGCGACCACGGCGACCGCACACGCGGCCGCAGCCGATCAGCTGCTGTCGCTGAACCGACCCGTGACGGCGTCCTCGTCCGGCGGCTGCTGCGCAGCCGAGAACGCCGTGGACGGCGACGCGTCGACGCGGTGGGCCAGCGCCGCGGGCAAGGATCCCCAGTGGATCTACGTCGACCTCGGCGCGGTCGCCCACATCAGCCGGGTGCGCCTGCAGTGGGACGCCTCGTGCGCCACCGCGTACGAGATCGACACGTCGAACGACGACACGACCTGGACGCGGATCTACTCGACGACCAGCGGCAAGGGCGGCGTCGAGGACCTGACGTCGCTCGACGGCAGCGGGCGGTACGTACGGGTCTACGGCACGAAGCGGTGCCGCGGCGACTCCTCCCACGGGTACTCGCTGCAGGAGTACGGCGTCTACGGCGCCATCGGCGGTGACACGACGCCGCCGACCCCACCGGGCACCCCCACCCTCGTCGGCGACACGCCGAACAGCGCGACCATCCGGTGGACCGCGTCCACCGACGACACCGGCGTGACCGGCTACGACGTCTACCACGACGGCCAGCTGTGCACGAGCGTCGACGGTTCGACGCTGACCGGCACCTGCGGCGGCCTGAACCCCAACTCGGCGTACGGCTTCTACGTGAACGCCCGCGACGCGGCCGGCAACGTCTCCCAGCCGAGCGGCACGCTGCCGGTGACGACGCCTCCGTCCGGCGACCACACGCCTCCGACCGTGCCGGCGGATGTGCACACCACCGCCGTGACCGGCACGAGCATCGGGCTGGCCTGGACCGCCTCGACCGACGACGTGGGCGTCGCCGGCTACCGCGTCTACGACGTGACCGGAGGTACCCGCACGCGGATCGGCGCGTCGGACGCGGACACCCCGCGCGCGACCCTGGACGGCCTGACGCCGAACACCGCCTACCACCTGCAGGTGACGGCGTACGACGGCAACGGGAACGAGAGTGACGGCAGCACACCGGTCCTCGACGTCACCACCTCCGGGAGCTCGCAGTGCACCCCCGCTCAGGGCGTCTGCGCGGTGACCCAGGTCGGCACGGACGACGACGTCGTCTGGGGTCTGGTCACCCTGCCCGACGGCACGATCCTGTTCAACGAGCGCGACGCGCACTCCATCGTCCACCTGAACCCCAGCACCGGGGCGAAGAAGACGATCGGCACGGTCCCGAACGTGCAGAGCACCGACGGCGAGGGCGGCCTGACCGGGCTGGAGATCAACCCGGTGAGCTTCTCCTCCGACCACTGGCTCTACATCATGCACACCTCGCCGTCGGACAACCGGATCGTGCGGATCAAGTACGACCCGTCCGCCGACACGCTGCAGACCGGCACCGAGCAGGTCCTGGTCTCCGGCATCCAGCGCAACAAGTTCCACGACGGCGGGCGGCTGCGCTTCAGCCCCGACGGCAAGTACCTGTTCGCCGGCACCGGCGACGCGCAGAACGGCGACAACGCCCAGAACACCAGCAGCCTCAACGGCAAGGTGCTGCGGATCGACCCGGACGGCTCGATCCCGGCGGACAACCCGTTCCACAACGCCGTGTGGAGCTACGGCCACCGCAACGTGCAGGGCCTGGCGTTCGACGCGCAGGGGCGCCTGTGGGAGCAGGAGTTCGGCAACAGCGTGATGGACGAGACGAACCTCATCACGAAGGGCGGGAACTACGGCTGGCCGTCCTGCGAGGGCACGTCCGGCACCTGCGGAACGTCCGGGTTCATCGCGCCCAAACATACGTATCCGGTGGCCGACGGCTCCTGCAGCGGCATCACGATCGTCCGCGGCTTCCTGTACGTCGCGTGCGAGCGCGGCACGCGCCTCTACCGCGAGCAGATCAGCGGGAACTCCCTGACCGACGTCAAGGAGTACCTCAACGGCGCCCACGGGCGGCTGCGCACCGTCGAGCCGGCGCCGGACGGCGGCATCTGGCTGGCCACCTCCAACGGCGGTGACAAGGACAGCACCGCGCACAACAGCGACAACCAGATCTTCCACGTCTCGGTGTCCTGACGGCAGCGCGGCGGCCGGCGGGAAGCGCCTCGCCGGTCGCCGCGGCTCCGCCTGCTCCACCAGGCTGCGGCCGGCGGTCGGTCAGGCCGGTTCCAGGTCCGCCAGGCCGGTGCGCGTGCCCGTGACGTCCTCGCCGACCGCCGCCACCGCGCCGCTCAGGCGCGCCCCGGCCCGCACCCGTGCGCCGGGGAGGACCACCGACCGGTCCACCTCCGCCCCCGGCTCCAGGACACACCCGGGGTACAGCAGGCTGGACCGTACGACCGCGCCGGGCGGCACGTCGGCGCCCGCCCCGACGAGGCTACGCAGGTGGGGGTCGAAGCGAGCGGGCGCGTCGGCCAGCGTGCGCGGGAGAGTCTCCGGCGGCAGCGGGAACGGACGGTCGAGCAACCGCATCTGCTCCAGGTGGTAGCGCTCCACGGTGCCGATGTCGGCCCAGTATCCGGAGATCGGATGGGCCAGGACACGACGTCCCTCCCGGATCATCGCGGGGAGGACGTCGCGGCTGATGTCGTGCCGCCAGCCGTTCTCGCCGAGCGCGGCAAGCGAGGTGAGCACCTCCTCCAGCACGTCCGCCCGGAACAGGCAGAACGCGGTGAAGATCAGGTCCGACGTCGGCTCGGCGGGCTTCTCGACCAGGCGGCGCACGCGCAGGTCCGAGTCGACCTCCACCATGCCGAACAGGTGCACGAAGCGCCGTTCGATGCGCTGCACCCCGATGGTCGCGTCGGCGCCGGCCGCGCGGTGCGCCGCCACCATCGGCCCGTAGTCGAAGACGTAGACGTGATCGGCGTGCTGCACCAGCACGTCTCTCGCGCCGGGCGCGAACAGGTACTCGGCATTGTTCAGGAGGGCGTCGGCGGTGCCGGACTCGGCGGGCCGGGGCGGCAGCGGCGCGCCGGCCTCGAGACCGCCTGAGCGTACGAGCTCGTCGTGGGGGCCGAAGTTCACCCGGACTCCCCTGCCGTCCCAGTGCGACGTGAGATGGTCGATCAGGTCCCGCTCCCGGTGCAGGGACAGCAGCACCACCTCGGGCACTCCGGAGCGGGCCGCGTTCGCGACGCTGAAGTCGACCAGACGGCAGGACGCGGCGTACGGGACGAGCGGCTTGCACATGGCGTCGGTCAGCCGGCCCATCCGCTCGCCGAGACCACCGGCGAGCAGCGCCGCGCGCACGTCCTGCAGGGTCATCGGGTCCTCCTCCGGAAGGGAGACGGCCGGTCCGTCACCATGTGCGCCCCTGTGGGCGGGTCCGCGGCAGCAGCTCGCGCAGGAGCCGTGCCGAGACGCCCACGCTCTGCTCCCGGGGCAGCAGGGCGTCCTCGTGCTCGACGTACAGCACGCCGTGGAAGTCCTCGTCGAGCAGCGCCGACACGATCGCCGGCCAGGGCAGCCCGCCCGCGCCGAGGGCACGGAACCGGATCGGCGGCCCGGGGCCGTACCGGGACCAGCCCGCTCCGCGTGGCCCCTCGGCGCCCTTCCAGACCTGCAGGTCCTTCGCGTGAGCGGCGCCGAGGTCGGCGCCCCAGCCGCGGACCGCGTCCACCGGGTCGTGTCCCGTGGCGGCGAGGTTGGCCGGGTCGACGCAGAGCCGGACCGCGGCGCGCGGCTCCGTCCGCGCCGCCGCGTCGAGTAGTTGCCGGGCGCTGGCCCGGTCGTAGGCGACCTGCTTGGGATGCGGTTCGACCAGCAGTGTCACGCCGTACTCGGCGGCCAGCCTCAGGACCGGCCGCGCCGCCTCGCACCAGGCGGTGACGTTGTCGGCCCAGCTCACGGTGCTGTGCCACCAGGAGAGCCAGCGGGCGACGTCCGGCACGCCGAACATCAGCCGGGCGTGGGGCGCGCCCAGGTCGGCGGCGAGCCGGACCGTGTCGAGGGCGTGCCGCAGGGCGTGCTCGCGCTTGGCCTGCTCGGAGCCTTCGAGTACCGGATCGGTGTGCGGGCCGTGCGGGCCGAGCAGCAGCTGGGTGTCCCGGCTGTTGCTCACGCAGCCGACGCGCACGCCCGCCAGCGCGGCGCGCAGTTCCGCGCGACAGGCCTCGTCCCGGGACCAGCGCGTCAGATCCAGCAGGCCCGAGGTGGTGTCGGTGGGCAGGTCCACGGCGTCCGCCTCGACCAGCGCGACCTGCTCGAGCGCCGCGACGAGCCCGGAACCGCCCCAGGCCGCCAGGCACAGTCCGATGCGCACCCGCGGGTCGCCGGCCTCCGGGGGCGGCGGTACGGGGTTCGGCCGGGCGCGGCGCGGCTTCGGGTCCAGGTCGACGAGCCAGGTGGCGTCGGCGGCCGGCCCGTCCGGCGGGCGGACCCGGCCGTCCCGGACGTGGTTCCGGAGCGCGGCGTGCACGGACGCCACCGGTTCGGTGACCGGGACGACCTCGGCCGCCGACAGCTCGGAGCGCAGCCTCCGGGTGAGTTCGGTCAGCAGCGGGGGGCAGCCGCGCAGCACGCCGCCGCCGGCGGCGACGGACCAGTGGCCGGTGAGGCCGGCCCGGTCGCGGGCGGCGCGCACGCCCAGGACGAGTTCGTCGAGCGCGGCGGACACCAGCGCGGCCGCGGGACCGTCGCCGTCCAGCCAGGCGTCGCACACGGCCGGTGCGAGGGCGGCCACCGCGGCCTTGGGGAACGCCTCGGCGGCGAGCCGACGGGCCAGTTCGGCCGGGGCCGCCCCGTGCCGGTCGGCCAGCCGGGCGGCGATCGCGGTCGCCGGGCCCCGGCCGTCCTCGGCGCGGACGGCGACGCGGAGCCCGGCCAGCCCGAGGTCGAAGGCGCTGCCCTCGTCGCTGCCCAGGTACTCGCAGCCGCCCACCCGCGCCAGGCCGGCACCGTCACCGGCGGCGATGAACCCCGACCCGGTGCCGCACACCAGCGCGACACCCCGGCCGCCGAGCGGCGGGGCGACGAGCCAGGGCAGGGCGTCGTTGGACAGCAGCAGCCGTCCGCGCACACCCGCCTCGCGGGCGAGCGCGCGCAGCCGGTCCGGTTCCCCGCCCGGGTCGGCGAGGTCCACGGTCGCGGTGGCGATCCACCCGGTTCCCGGCCGGCCGTCCAGCGCGGCGGCGACGTCGCCGAACAGGGCGCGCAGGGCCCGGTCGGCGGCATCGGCGCCGACGGACGCGGGATTGACCGGCCCGTACGTCCGGACGACGCCGGGGCCGGGTGACGGGATGATCACCGAGGTGGTGCTGCCGCCGGCGTCGACCGCCCACAGCGCCGTCATCGGCGGCCCGCCGGGACGTCCTCCGCGACGTTGCGCAGGAGGGCGGCCCGCACCTCGTCCTCGGTGACGTCATCGACGATGAGCGTGGTGCCCAGCTCGACCGGGAGCACGAAACGCAGGCTGCCGTCCCGGATCTCACGGATCTTGTCCAGTGCGGCCAGCACGTCCTCGACGGGCGGCACGGACCGCAGCTGTTCCAGGCGGACGGGCAGGCCGAGGCCGGTCAGCAGGCGAGTGATCCGGTCGGCGAGGGCCGGGGCGAGGAGGCCGCGGGCCCGGGAGATGTCGACGGCGATGGTCATGCCGAAGGCCACCGCCTCACCGTGCAGCACCGGGCCGTACCCGGTGGTCGTCTCCACGGCGTGCCCGACGGTGTGCCCGAAGTTCAGCGGGCGGCGCAGGTCGACCTCGTAGGGGTCGCGCCCGACGAGTTCGCTCTTGATGGTGCTGGCCGCGCGGACCAGCGTCTCGGATGGCCCGGGACTGCATCGCACCAGTTCGTCGGCGTTCCGCTCGATGAACTGGAACAGTTCGGGGGAGGCGATGACCGCCTTCTTCACGACCTCGGCGAGACCCGCGCGCGCCTGCCGCGGGTCGAGCGTCTCGAGGAACTCCAGGCACGAGATGACGGCGCGTGGCTGGTAGAACGCGCCGACCAGGTTCTTGGCGGCGTTGTGGTCGACCGCGACCTTTCCGCCGAGCCCCGCGTCGACCTGGGCGAGGAGGGTGGTGGGGACGTTGATGTAGGGCACGCCGCGCATGTACGCGCTGGCCACCCAGCCGACCGTGTCCATGATCATTCCGCCGCCGAGCGCCACCACGACATCGCGCCGCGCCAGGCCGAGCTGGGCCAGCCAGTCGATGAGCAGGTAGGCGGTGTCGAGGCTCTTGCTGCGTTCCCCCGCCGGGATGGCGATGCTGCCGAGCAGGCGCCCGCGCTCGCCGAGGGCGCCGGTGATCCGGTACGCGGGAAGCGAGGCGACGGTCCGCTCGGTGATCACTGCGGCGCGGCGGCCGTCGAGTTCGGCGAGGAGCGCCTCGGTGGCCGCCGACGAATCCCGCACGACGTGGATGCGGTAGGTGTCCTCACGGTTGATTTTCAGCTCGATGGCCGACGGAGTCGTGGACAACGGGAAGCGATCGCGAACGACGTAGCCGCTTTCGGCCATCTTCCTCCTTACCGAGATCAACCAAATGAGTCGGGTTTACCCCCAGAAAAACTCTGTAACCCCAGAAGTCACCATGTTTGTCAAATGAGAGATTTGCCAATGATGTGGGTCGATGCGTAGATCTGAGGGCGTCGGCCGGGACGCCGAGCGGGTGGGATCTCCGGCGGACGTGGCATGCTCCGCTCGCAGCGGGCCGGCCGCCGCGCGGGTCGACGGCCCTGCCCGGCGCGAGGTTCGCCCATGCTGACGATGGTGGTCGGCAGCGGGTATCTCGGCGGGCGCATCGGCGCCCGGATCCGCGCGCTCGGCGGCAGGGCGGTCCTGTGCTCCAGACGACCGCCGACGGCGCGGTCCTCGACGGGCATGGAATGGCGGGAGCTGGACGTACGCGACCCCTGGGCCTGCCGGGACGCCCTCCGCGTCATCGCGCCGGACGCCGTCGTCGTCGTGCACGGCCCCTCCGACATCACCTGGTGCGAGCGGCATCCCGAGGAGGCGATGGCCGCGCACGGCACCGGCGCGGCCAACCTCGCGGCGGTCCTCGGGAGACGTCCCGTCCTGCTGATCTCGACGGACAACGTCTTCGCCGGCACCCGGCACAGTCACCACGAGTCCGACGAGGTCGCGCCCGCCAACGCGTACGGCCGCGCCAAGCTGGCCGCCGAACGGACCCTGCTGGACACCGGCTCCGCCCTGGTGCTGCGCGTCAGCCTCGTCTACGGCTGGGATCCCGACGGCCACCGGCCCAACTACTTCACCACCTGCGTCCGCAGGCTCCGGGCGGGACTTCCGGTGGAGGCCCCGGCCGACCACTGGAACACCCCCGTGCTCGTCGACGACGTCGCCGCCTGGTCGGCCGAGCTCGTGCGGACCCGGCGGACGGGTGTGCTGCACCTGGCCGGGCCCGACCGCCTCTCGCGGTACGCGTGGGCGGGCCGGATCGCCCGGGGCCTCGGGCTGGACGAGAGCCTGATCCGTCCGGTCCGCAAGGCCGGTACGGCCTACGCCTGCCGCCCGGCCAACGCCTGCCTGCACAGCGAGTACGCGGCCGACCTGCCGGAGCTGGCCGGCCTGTGGCCGGTGGACGTCGACGAGGGCACCCGCCGTCTGGCCGGGCGTGCGCTCGCCCCCGAAGCACCCTTCACCGTCCCCGCACCCCGATCCGTGGAGGAGTGAGAGTGAGCAAGCGGGTCTTCCTCGCCAGCAAACGCGCGGTGGTCAGCTACGCCCCCGAGCCGGAGACCGGCCGGCTGCGCGCGTGGCTGGCCCCGGGCGGCACCGGCAACGTGGTCGCCGAGCAGGCCGGATACCTGGACGTGGCGTGGATCGTGAGCGCGGACAGCGACGACGACCACCGGGCGGCGATCGAGAACCCGGACGGCATGAGCATCGAGCTGCCGTCGGGCCGCACGGTACGGCTCCACCAGCTGCGCCACGACCGCGACGCCTTCCGGACCGTGCAGAACTTCTTCACCGCCGAGCTGATGTGGGCCGGGAACAACTACGGCTGGGACCGCTGGACCCAGCCGTCCTTCGGCGAGGAGACCCGGCAGGCGTGGGAGCGGTTCGGGGAGTTCACCGAGGACTTCGCGGGTGAGCTGCTGCGGCGCTCCGCGGACGAGCCCGACCCGGTCTTCCTCGTCCACGACTACCAGCTCGTCCGTGTCCCCGAACGGCTCCGGGCCCGGCGCCCGGACGCGCCGATCCTGCTGTTCGTGCACATTCCCTGGCCGTCCGCGGACTACTGGCGGATCCTCCCCCGGACGATCCGGACCGGCGTGCTGGAGGGCATGCTCGCGGCCGACACCATCGGGTTCTTCGCCCACCGCTGGACGGCCAACTTCCTGGCCTGCGTGGCCGACCTCCTGCCCGACGCCGAGGTCGACACCGGCGCCTGCACCGTACGGCGCGCGGGCCACCTGACCAAGGTGCGCACCCAGCCTCTCGGGTACAGCCCGGAGACGCTGCACCGCCGGGACGCGCGGCTGCCCGCGGGCATCGCCGAATGGGCCGGCGACCGCCCGCTCGTCGTGCACTCCGGCCGCACCGACCCGATCAAGAACGGCGAGCGCGCCGTGCGGGCCTTCGTCCTGGCCGTCCAGGGGAACGAGCGCCTGCGCGGGGCCCGGATGCTCGTGCGGATGAACCCGAACCGCCTGTACGTCGCGGCGAACGCCGAGTACCAGGCGCGGGTGGAGCAGGCCGTCGCCGAGGCCAACGCCACGCTGGGAGCCGACACCGTACGAACCCACTGCGACAACGAGGTCGGCCACACCTTCGGCTGCTTCGAACGGGCCGACCTGCTGATCTTCAACTCCACGGTGGACGGCCAGAACCTCAGCGTCTTCGAGGCGCCCCTGGTGAACGAGCGGGACGCCGACGTCGTGCTGTCGGAGATGGCCGGCGCGGCCGAGGTCCTCGCCCCGGTGTGCCGCACGGTCAACCCCTACGACCTGACCGAGCAGGCCGAGGCGATCGCCGCCGGGCTGCTGGCCGGCCCGGAGGAACGAGCCGAGGCGGCGCGGCGGCGGCGCGAGACCGCCCGGCCGTGGACCCTGGAGTCCTGGGTCACCGCGCAGCTCGCCAGTCTGGACGTCGGATGATGGACGCCGGCGCCGACCCGCAGGCGTTCGCCTACTACGAGCTGGGCGACGTCCACCTGGTCCACGGCGAGGGCGTGCGCGTCTGGGACGCGGACGGCCGGGAGTACCTCGACTGCGTGTCCGGGACGTTCAACCTCGTGCTCGGGCACAACCACCCGGCCGTGCTGGCGGCGGTCCGGGACCAGCTCGGCGACCTGGTGTTCGCGAGCTCCTCGTTCCGTACGACGCCGACCGACCGGGTCATGGAGCTGCTCGTCGAGCTGAGCCCGCCGGCGCTGACCCGCGTGAACCTGCGCAGTTCCGGCGGCTCCACCGCCAACGAGGGCGCCATCAAGATCGCCCAGTGGGTCACCGGCAGGCGGGACGTCATCGTGCCGTTCCGCGGGCACGTCGGCCAGAGCGTCGCCGCCACCAGCTACAACGGGACCTCGAGGATGCGGGCGCCGTTCCCGTACCACCTGCCCGGGGCGGTGCACGTGCCCGAGCCGTACTGCTTCCGCTGCTTCTACCGGCAGACTCCGGACACCTGCGGCATGTGGTGCGTGGACCGGATCGAGGACTTCATCACCTACGCCAGCTCGGGCAGCGTCGCGGCGATGATCATCGAGCCGATCAGCGGGGTGGGCGGCAACGTCGTCCCGCCCCCGGGCTACCTCCAGCGGCTCAAGGAGTTCTGCGACGAACGCGACATCATCCTGATCTTCGACGAGAACCAGACGGGGCTGGGCCGGACCGGCCGGCTGTTCGCGGCCGAGCACTTCGGCGTGACCCCGCACATGATGACGCTGTCCAAGGGGCTGACCGGCAGCGGCTTCCCCCTCGCCGCGATCCTCACCGAGGAACGCCTGGTGGGCATGCCGCGCTCGATGCACGGGTTCACCTACGGCAGCCACACCCTGTCCGCGGCGGCCGCCGTCGCGACCCTGAACGAGGTGCGCCGCCCGGAGTTCCTCGCCGGCGTGCGCGCGACCGGGACCGTGCTGCTGGAGCGGCTGCGGGCGCTCCGCTCGGACTTCCCCTGCGTGGGCGACGTGCGCGGCGTCGGCCTCATGCTGGGAGTCGAGCTGGTCGAGCCCGACGGCGCCCGCTCCCCCCGGCTGGCCACCGCCCTCAACAAGGCGCTCACCGACCGGGCGGTGATCACCCGGGTGTCCGAGCACGGCCAGGGCAACGTGATAGAGCTGCGGCCGCCGCTGGTCCTGACGGCGGAGGACGCGTGCCTGGTCGCCGACCGCTTCGGCGAGGCGCTGGAGACGCTGCGGCCGTGAGCGGCGTATCGGACACGGCGGCGCGGGGAGCGGCGCCGCTGAGCGTGGAGCTGACGAGTTCCGGGCCGCGGCTGTCCCGCGCCCGGCCCCGCCGCCCGGACACCCCGGAGGCGGTGCTCGTCGAACCGGCACTGATCGGGATCTGCGACTCCGACCTGAAAGAGATCGCCGGCCGGCGGCCGGGGCCGAGCCAGTTCGGCCACGAGCTGGTCGGCGTGGTGGCGCGCAGCTCGACTCCCCGCCTGCCCGTCGGCGCCCGCGTCTGCCTCGATCCGAACGTTCCGGTGCTGCGGAGCACCGGCTTCGCGCGCTCGATGTGGGCCGGTGGGGACGGCGACGCGCTGGTACGGGCGCTGCCGCCGGCCCCGGCCGCGGTCGGGGAACGCCGCCTGGTCTTCGCCGAGCCGCTCGCGTGCGCCGCGCACTGCCTCACTATGATCAGCCGCCACCTCGGCGGCTCCGACCTTCGTGGCGCGACCGTGTGCGTGCTGGGCGCGGGAACGGCCGGGGTGCTCATCGCCCGGCTGGCCGAGGCCGCCGGCGCCCGCGTCCTGATCGTGAACGGTGCCGCCGACCGGCTGGCCTTCCTCGCCGCGCGGCGGATGCTCCCCAGGACCGGCGGCGCGCCCCTGGGCGAGACGTCCTCCGACGCCCACGACATCGTGGTGGTCGCCACCAGCTTCGTGCTGCCGGAACTCCTGGAGCACGCGCTGCGGCTGGCGCACCGCCACGGGCTCGTCATGCTCTACGGCGGCACCGCCGCGGGCGACCGGCTGCCGGGCCTGGACTGCGACCTGGACCGCCTCCGGCGGGGCGAGCGGGTTCAGGCGGTGGAGTGGCGCGGCAAGCCGGTCCGGGTCGGAGGAAGCTACGGAACGACGCCCGACGACTTCCGGCGCTCGCTGCGCGCACTGTCCGACTCCCCGGACGGGCTGGGCGTCGAGCGGCTGATCATCGCCGAGGTTTCCCTGTCCGAGCTGCCGGCCACCCTGCGCCGGCTCGCCGCGGAACGGCGATTCGGCAAGGTGCTGGCGCGCCCGTGATCCCTGTCCGCGGCCGGCGCCGTCAGCGGACCAGCCGGAGCACGGCGGTAAGCCCGCGCGGCGTGCGCACGGACCGCTCGCTGGGCAGCAGGTAGACGGGCAGCCCGGCGCGCACGGCCGCGCCGTCCTTCACCGGGTCGTCCCCGACGTACAGCACGCGGTCCGGGGAGGCGCCCAGCCGCTCGCAGGCCACGGCGAACAGCGCGGGATCCGGCTTGGCCATGCCGTGCTCGCAGGACAGCACCACGGTGTGCAGCGACTCCAGCGCGCCCACCCGCGCGAACGCCGGCCGGATGTCCCAGCCGATGTTGCTGAGCACCCCGGTGCGGACGCCGGAGTCCCGCAGGGCGCGCAACACCGGCACGGTGTCGGGGTACGGCAGCCACGCCTCCGGGTCGGTCAGGCACTCGTAGAGCGCCGCGACCAGTTCGGGCCCGAACGGCCCGGCATCGGCGATCAGCATGCTCCACACCGCCCGGTGCGCCTCCGGGGAAAGATCGGATCCCTCACGCGCCGCGAAGCCCTCGGGCGAGTCGACGTGGCGCAGAGTCCGCCGGATGACGTCGGCGGCCGTGGGCTGGTCGAGTTCGACGCCGTGGCGGGCGGCCGTCGCGACGAGGGCCGCCGGGTCCAGCACCCCGGTGTCGTCGAACAGCGTGCCGGAGAAGTCGAACAGAACAGCTTCCAGGGGGGCGTCCGCCAGTTCGTCCACGGCGACAGCATAGGGGGGCGGCACGCGGGCACCTGTGTCCCCTCCAGCCTCAGTGGCCACAGCCGAGACCGAGGATCGCGCCGGCATACGTATACCTAGGTGGTGGTTCGGGTACCCACGCAGGTATTTGTCCCACTTCGCCGCCGCCGGATCCGAGGCATTGTTGTAGCTGGAAGAGGTACACCACGACCAGCCGGAAGGGGGAGATCCGCAATGTGTCAGCACCGCCCGAGGTGCCCGTCCGCGGACGCTCCCGATCACGACGCCGCCCGCCTCGTCACGTACCACGCCGAGCAGGGGTGGGGCCTGCTCTGCAACGGCGTGATCGTCTTCGACGACACCGGCGAGCTGCTGCCCGACGGCCGCAGTGTCCCCATCCACGACGACATGTTCGAACCCGTGGCCGCGTAGCCCCCCACGCCGCCGCGAACGCGACGACCCAGCCCTCGGCAGGCCCCGAGCCGCCGAGCGAACGCCACCCGCACCCCCGTGGGTTCCCCCAAATGGGCGCCGGAGCCGACATGCCCCCATGTGTCGGCTCCGGCGCCCACTACGTGCGCCGAAGTCCTCCTCGCGCGGTCGCCCGGTCGGCGAAGCCTCCGGGCGCCCCCGCGACCGGCGCGGGCGTCGTCACGCGTCCACGCGGCCCGGTGATGTCCGCGCGGTCCTCGTGCCGGTGAAGCCGGCGAGGTGGAGCAGCGGTGGCGTCAGGACGAACAGGGCGGCGGCGAGGGCCGCGACCGCGATCATGGCCCCGCGCAGCCCGACGGCGTCGGCCCACAGGCCGACGTAGACCGGGCTGAGAAGGAAGCCCAGGTATGAGACCGTGCCGACGATCGACGTCGCACGGCCCCGGTACGCCTCGTCGACGTCACGCGACACGATGCCGAGGAGGGTCGGGAACAGCACGGCGGTCCCCGCTCCGCCCAGGACGAGCCCCAGCGCGGCCACCAGCAGGGTGGGGGCGGCGGCGATGACCAGCGCTCCGAGCGCGGCGGCGAGCGCGCCGGCCAGGACGACGGACCGCGCGTGGACGTCCTTGAGCCCGCCGATCGAGAAGCGCGTGATCGCAACGGTTCCGGCGAAGACGGCGGGGGCCACCGTGGTGAGCCACGCCCCGGCATGCAGTTCGTCCTGGGCGAAGACGGCGCTCCAGCTCTGATGGGCGTTCTCGCTGGCGAAGGCGAGCGTGCCCAGGACCCCCACGAGCAGCAGCGGAAGGTAACGGGATCGGACGGTGGGCGGCGCCTCCGCCGGGCCGGTGGCCGCGTCGGCGTCACCGTGGCCGACGGTGTTGGTCGGCAGCGTGCGGAGGAGGGCCGCGCCCGCGACGACGGCGAAGACGGCCATGGCGATGAACGGCACGGCGAGCGGCCAGGACGCGGCGGAGGCGGCCCCCGTACCGAGGCTGGCGAGGACGACGAGGGCGGAGAACGTGCCGTGGGCGTGGGTGATGACCGGCCGTCCGGCGATCTTCTCGGCCCGTCCGGCCACCGCGTTCATGGCCACGTCGGCCGCCCCGCTCGTCGCTCCGGCGACGGCCAGCCCGGCGCACAGGCTCGGCAGGTTCACCGCCGTCAGCGCCAACGCGGCGCCCACGATGCCGAGCAGCGCGATGACGCCGGCGGCGACCTTCAGCCCCCAGCGGTCGAGGGCCCTGCCCACCAGCAGCATGGCCGGAAGAGCGCCCGCTCCGACGAAGAGCAACGCGAACCCGAGCTCGCCGTCGTCGACCCCGGCCTGGTCCTGCACCCGGGGCACCGAGGCACCCCAAACACCCCAGAACGCACCGAAGGCGGCGAATGCGGTGAACGCCGAGAAGACGAGGCTGCGTGGCGAGGCGATGGGAACTCCTTGCGTGGTCGTCAAGATCGCGAGCGACCACGGTACCGAGAAACCGCGGCTCGGATTGGGGTCCCGAGTCCCTTCCAGGCGGTCGACCGGCGATGCCATAGTCGGTCGGCAAACGATCACGACACTCCAGCACAGGAGGATCATGAAGTTCGGACGTACCGCGCTGCTGCTCGCGGCGAGCGGGGCGATCCTGGCCGCGGTCCCGCCGGCCTCGGCGCAGGCCGCGGCGAAGCCGGTGCCGATCCACTGCGGCAAGGTCGGCCTGGGCAAGACCACCGCCTGGGTCAAGTGCCGTGGCCGCGGCTACGCCCGGCTCAAGTACCAGTGCAAGGGGATCTTCGGCCACTCGGAGGCCATCGTCGGCAGATGGCACAAGATGAACCCGCGCAAGGACACGAAGATCGTGACGGATGCCGACTGCATGACCAAGATCCTCTGGGCGAGGGTCCAGAAGGTGTCGAAGAAGCCGACCGCCTGACCGGGAGGACCTCAGGATCGCCTGAGGTCCTCCCCCCTCTCATTCGGGGTCGTAGGCGAGGTTGGGGCGGAGCCAGCGCTCGACCTCGGCGAGCGGGACGCCGCAGCGCTCGGCGTAGTCCTCGACCTGGTCGCGGCCGATGCGGCCCACGGTGAAGTACCGGGCCCCCGGATGGGCGAACAGCAGGCCGCTGACGCTCGCCGCCGGGGTCATCGCGAACGACTCGGTCAGGCCCATGCCGATCTCGTCCGAGCCGAGCAGGTCGAACAGCGTCCGCTTCTGGCTGTGGTCCGGGCTCGCCGGGTAGCCGAGGGCCGGGCGGATGCCGCGGAAGCGTTCGGCGTGCAGGTCCTCGATGGCCGGGTCGGCGTCCGGCTCGAACCACTCGCGGCGCGCCTTCAGGTGCAGGTACTCGGCGAACGCCTCGGCGAGGCGGTCGGCGAGCGCCTTGACCATGATGGCCCGGTAGTCGTCACCCGCGGCCTCGTACGTCGCCGCGAGGTCCTCGGCACCGTGGATCGCGACGGCGAAGCCGCCGAGGTGGTCGCCGGACGGGGCCAGGTAGTCGGCGAGGCTGCGGTTGGGGCGGCCGTCGGGCTTGGCGGTCTGCTGGCGCAGCATCGGGAACCGCGCGGCGTCGTCGAGGACGATGTCGTCGCCCTCGGAGTGGGCGGGCCAGAAGGCGTACCGGCCCTGGGCGCGCAGCGAGCCGTCCGCGATGATCTGGTCGAGCAGGACGTTGGCGTCGTCGAACAGCTCGCGCGCCACCGGCTGGTCCAGGATCGCCGGGTACTTGCCCTTCAGTTCCCACGCGAGGAACAGGAACTGCCAGTCGATCATCGCGCGGAGCTCGGTCAGCTCCGGTTCGACGGTCCGTACGCCGGTGAAGGCGGGAACGGGCAGGTCGTCGAACGGGACGCGCTCGGGGTTGGCGCGGGCCTTCTCGAAGGTGAGCATGGGGCTGCGCCGACGGGTCTCGTGCTCGGTGCGCAGGCGGTCCTGCTCGGCGCGGTTGCTCGTGTCCAGCGCCTCGGCCCGGTCGGGGTCGAGCAGGTCGGAGACGACGCCGACGACGCGGGAGGCGTCGAGCACGTGGACGGTCGTGCCGTCGTACGCCGGGGCGATCCGGACCGCGGTGTGCTGGCGCGAGGTGGTGGCGCCGCCGATCAGCAGCGGCATCTTCAGGCCGCGGCGGTCCATCTCGGCGGCGACGGCGACCATCTCGTCGAGGGACGGGGTGATCAGCCCGGACAGGCCCACCGCGTCGGCGTTCTCGGCGACGGCGGTGTCGAGGATGGTGGCGGCGGGGACCATGACGCCGAGGTCGATGACCTCGTAGTTGTTGCAGCCGAGGACGACGCCGACGATGTTCTTGCCGATGTCGTGCACGTCGCCCTTGACGGTGGCGAGCACGACCTTGCCGTTGCCTCGCTGGCCGTCGTCGCGGCCCTCCAGCCGGGCCTGTTCCTTCTCGGCCTCCATGTACGGCTCGAGGTAGGCGACGGCGCGCTTCATGACCCGGGCGCTCTTGACGACCTGCGGCAGGAACATCTTCCCGGCGCCGAACAGATCACCGACGATCTTCATACCGTCCATCAGCGAACCCTCGATCACGTCGAGGGGCCGGGCGGCCCGCTGCCGGGCCTCCTCGGTGTCCTCCTCGACGAAGTCGACGATGCCGTGGACGAGGGCGTGCGCCAGCCGCTTCTCGACCGGCGCGTCCCGCCAGGACAGGTCCACCGTACGTTGGGTGCCCTTGCCGTTCACCGTCTCGGCGAACGCGACGAGCCGGTCGGTGGCGTCGGAGCGCCGGTCGAACAGCACGTCCTCGACGAGTTCGAGCAGGTCGGCGGGGATGTCCTGGTAGACGGCGAGCTGGCCGGCGTTGACGATGCCCATGTCCAGCCCGGCGCGCACGGCGTGGAGCAGGAACGCCGAGTGCATCGCCTCCCGTACGACGTCGTTGCCGCGGAAGGAGAACGACAGGTTGGAGATGCCGCCGCTGGTGCGGACGCCGGGGCAGCGCTCCTTGATCAGCGGGAGCGCGTCGATGAACGCCTTGGCGTAGCCGTTGTGCTCGGCGATGCCGGTGGCGACGGCCAGGACGTTCGGGTCGAAGACGATGTCCTCGGGCGCGAACCCGGCCTCCCGCGTCAGCAGGTCGTACGCGCGAGCGCAGATCTCGACCTTGCGCTCGGTGGTGTCGGCCTGGCCCTGTTCGTCGAAGGCCATGACGACGACGCCGGCGCCGTAGTCGCGGATGCGCCGCGCCTGCGCCAGGAACGGCTCCTCGCCCTCCTTGAGGCTGATGGAGTTGACGACGGCCTTGCCCTGCACGCACTTGAGCCCGGCCTCCAGCACGCTCCACCGCGAGCTGTCGACCATGATCGGGATGCGGGCGACCTCGGGCTCGGTCGCGATCAGGTTGAGGAACGTCGTCATGGCCTGCTCGCTGTCGAGCAGGTCGGCGTCCATGTTGACGTCGAGGATGTTCGCGCCGCCGCGGACCTGCTCCAGGGCGACGTCGACGGCACCCTGGTAGTCGTCGGCCTCGATGAGCCGCCGGAACCGCGCCGAGCCGGTGACGTTGGTCCGCTCCCCGATCATGACGAAGCCGGTGTCGGGGGCGATCTCGAACGGCTCCAGGCCGCTGAAGCGGGTGCGCCGCTCCGGGGCCGGGACCGGTCGCGGCGCAAGCCCGGAGACGGCGGCGGCGATGCGCGCGATGTGCTCGGGGCTCGTCCCGCAGCAGCCGCCGACGACGTTGACGGCCCCCGCGTCGGCGAACTCGGCCAGCAGCCGACCGGTCTCCTCCGGCGTCTGGTCGTAGCCGCCGAACGCGTTGGGCAGGCCCGCGTTGGGATGGCAGGCGGTGTACGTGCCGGCGATCCGGGACAGCTCGGTGACGTGCGGGCGCATCTCCGCGGCGCCGAGCGAGCAGTTCACGCCGACGACGAGCGGCTCGGCGTGCTCGATGGAGTTCCAGAACGCCTCGACCGTCTGGCCGGACAGGGTCCGCCCGCTCAGGTCGACGATCGTCACCGAGATCCACAGCGGCAGGTCCGGGGCGACCTCGCGGGCGGCCGTGATCGCGGCCTTGGCGTTGAGCGTGTCGAAGATCGTCTCGATCAGCAGCAGGTCGACGCCGCCGTCGGCGAGCGCCTGGATCTGCTCGGCGTACGAGTCGCGGACCTGGTCGTAGGTCACGGCCCGGTAGGCGGGGTCCTCCACGCGCGGGGACAGCGACAGCGTGACGTTGAGCGGGCCGACCGAGCCGGCGACGAACCGACCGCCGGCCTCGTCGGCGGCCTGGCGCGCGAGCCGGGCGGCCTCCAGGTTCATCTCCCGCACGTGGGACTGCAGCCCGTAGTCGGCCTGGCCGATGCCGGTCGCGGTGAACGTGTTGGTGGTGGTGATGTCGGCGCCGGCGGCGAGGTACTGCCGGTGCACGTCCAGGATGAGGTCCGGGCGGGTGAGGTTGAGCAGGTCGGGGTCGCCGGTGACGTCACGGGGGTGGTCGCCGAACCGGTCACCCCGGTAGTCGGCGGGCGTCAGCCCGGCACCCTGCAGCATGGTGCCCCAGGCGCCGTCGAGGACCGCGATCCGCCGGTCCAGCAGGTCGCGCAGCGCCCGCGTTCGGTCCGCGTGCTCCTGGCCGTCGTGGTCCGCTGATGTGGTCACCTGACACCTCCCGTTACTGGGAGGCGCCCTTGCGAACATCGATGGCGGCCGAGCGTGGCGGGCCTGAGCCCGTTGCAGCGCCTCTCGGCCTATGAGATCGAGCGTATCAAGATCTGGTGCCGTGATGGATGGACACCGGGTTTCGAGGCGGTGCCCGGACGGTGACGCACCCTGGGTGGGCCCGGATGGCCGACTACTGACAAAGGTATTGACTCGCCGGAAATCGCGACATAAGAACCACTCGACAACGTTGTCATCCGCCCTGATCCCCCGCGAACGGCGGTCAGACATGAAACTCCTCCGCCCCCTGCGCGTCCTCCTGCCCTGTCTTCTGGTGGTCGGCGTGCTTCTCCCCGCCCCGGCGAGCGCCGCCACGCTCGTCTCCGACCCGGCCTCCCTCGTCAACCCGCTCCTCGGCACGAGCAACGGAGGCAACGACTTCCCCGGCGCCGACGTCCCGTTCGGCATGCTGCAGTGGAGTCCCGACACCGCCGGCCGAGCCCTGGGCGGCGGTTACTCCTACAACAGCTCCACGATCACCGGGTTCAGCCTGACCCACATGGCCGGACCGGGCTGCGGCGCGTACGGTGACGTGCCGATCATGCCGACGACCGGCGCGGTCACCTCCCCCGGATCGGCCAGTTCCTCGTACTCGCACGCGAACGAGTCGGCGTCCCCCGGGTACTACGGCGTGACGCTCGGCAACGGCGTCAAGACCGAGCTGACCACCACGACGCGAGGCGGCGTCGGCCGCTTCACCTTCCCGTCCACCACCCAGGCGAATCTGCTGTTCAAGCTGACCGGCAGCCAGAACGGCGACTCCGCGACGACCTGGCAGACCGTCGGGAACACCGAGGTCGTCGGTTCGGTGACCAGCGGCCGCTTCTGCGGCGCCGGCAACGCCTACACGCTGCACTTCTCGGTGGCCTTCGACCACCCGTTCAGCACCGGGACCTGGCTCGCGTCCGGCGTACGGGCCGGAGCCGGGCGGCTGGCCCAGAAGTCGACCGCGCACGCCACCCGTACGACCGTGTCGCCGCACGCGGCGGACCGGCCCAACCAGCCCCGCCTGCACGGCCCGGCGGGGACCACGGCGGCGCCGCTGGCCGCCCCGAACGGCGGATACCTGACCTTCGACACGACCGGGAACCACGTGGTGACCGCCCGGGTCGGCGTCTCGTACACCTCCGACGCCAACGCGAAGGCGAACCGGGACGCCGAGGTGCCGAACTTCGACTTCGACACGACCCGTACGGCGGCGCACAACGCCTGGAACACCATGCTCGGCAAGATCCAGACGGCCGGCGGCACCACCGCGCAGCAGCACGTGTTCTACACGTCGCTGTACCACGCGCTGCTGCACCCCAACGTGTTCAGCGACGCGAACGGCCAGTACATGGGGTTCGACAACGCCGTGCACACCGCCGCCTCCGGGCACGCGCAGTACGCCAACTACTCCGGCTGGGACATCTACCGCAGCCAGGCCCAGCTCATCGGGATGCTCGCGCCGGCGCAGGCGAGCGACGTGGCGCAGTCGGCGGTCAACGACTACGCGCAGGGCGGTCAGCTGCCGAAGTGGGCGCAGGCCAACGGCGAGTCGTACGTCATGGTCGGCGACCCGGCGGCCTCGATCATCGCCGACATCTACGCCTTCGGCGGCCGGGACTTCGACACGACGGCGGCGAAGAACGCGATGATCCATCAGGCCACCGTCACCAACAACGACCGGCCCGGCCTGAACTACCTGACCAGCATCGGCTACCTGCCCAGCGACGGGTCGTACGGCTGCTGCAACTACTACGGGTCCGTCTCGACGACCCTGGAGTACGACACCGCCGACTTCGCGCTCGGGGCGTTCGCCGGTGCGCTCGGTGACTCGGCGAACCAGAAGAAGTTCGTCGACCGCGCCCAGGACTGGAAGAATCTGCTGAACACCTCCAGCGGCTTCATGCAGCCGCGTACGGCCAGCGGGCCGTGGGCGGGCGGGTTCTCCCCGACGAGCGGCACCGAGATGGTCGAGGGCACGTCATGGCAGTACACCGGGATGGTGCCGTTCAACGTCCGCGGCCTGGCCGACGCGAAGGGCGGCAACGCCGGGATGGTGAGCTACCTCGACCACGTGCTGGCGGCCTACGACGGCAGTGGCGGCGACCACGCCGATCTCGGCAACGAGCCGAGCATCGAACTGCCGTGGGAGTACGACTACGTGGGCCGGCCGTGGCGCACGCAGGAGGTCATCCGGAACGTGCAGAACAAGCTGTGGCCGGACTCCCCGAGCGGGTGGGGCGTCGGCAACGACGACCTCGGCACGATGAGCGCCTGGTACGTCTGGTCGGCGATGGGGATGTTCCCCGAAACGCCGGGCACGGCCGACCTGGCGCTCGGCAGCCCGCTGTTCACCCAGGTCATCATCACCCTCAGCACCGGGAACAAGCTGACCGTCAACGCGCCGCAGGCCGCGACGGACGCGCCGTACGTGCAGAGCGCCACCTGGAACGGCGGCGACTGGAACAACGCCTACCTGCCCGCCTCGGCCGCGACCGCCGGCGGGACGCTGAACCTGACGCTCGGCACCACGGCGAACACCTCATGGGCGACCGCGTCCTCGTCGGCGCCCCCGTCCTACCCGGGCACCGGAGGCACGACCACCCGGACCGGCCCGATCACCTCCGGCATCCCCGGGAAGTGCGTCGACGTGGCGAACAGCTCCACGGCCAACGGCGCGCACGTCCAGCTCTACGGCTGCAACAGCTCCAACGCGCAGCAGTGGACGGTGCAGGGGGACGGCACGCTGACGGCCTTCGGCAAGTGCATGGACGTCGACCACAGCGGCACCGCCGACGGCACGAAGGTCCAGCTGTGGGACTGCAACACCTCCGGTGCGCAGCAGTGGACCTACGACACGGCGAACAAGGCACTGGTCAACCCGGAATCGGGCAAGTGCCTCGACGATCCGGGCAGCAGCACCACGGACGGCACCCAGCTGCAGATCTACGGCTGTAACAAGACCGCCGCCCAGCAGTGGACGCTGCCGGGCTGAGGCACCGAGTGGAGTGCGGGGTGCCCGCCCGCCCCGCACTCCGCGCACGGCGGGGCGCTGTCCGGTGACGGGACGGCCCCCGCCGGGCGCGGCGAGGCTACGGCGTCTCGGTGGTGAGGCGGCGGGCCTGGTCGCGGCCCACCTCGGCGGCCTGGTGGAGATAGTCGGCGATGATCTCCAGTTGCTCGTCGGAGTAGCGCTCGAGCACCGCGCCGAACGCCTTTCCCGGCGTCTCCCACGCCTCCGCGATGCGGGCGGCCGCGTCGGGGGCGAGGGCGACGAGGGCCCGCCTGCGGTCGTCCGGATCGGGCTGCCGCCGTACGAAGCCGGCCTTCTCCAGGCGGTCGACCAGCCGGGACGCGGATCCTGACGCCAGGCCGGTGAGCCGGGCGATCTCCCCGGTGGTCACCGGTCCGGGCTCCAGGTCGAGCAGCGCGATGCACTGCACGTCGGTGGGGTGCAGCCCGATCCGGTCGGCCATCGCCTGATTGAACAGCGTGTACGCGGCGTAGTGCCGCTGGCTCTCCCCCACGACACGCGCGAGCAACTCCGCCCGGTTTGACACCCGGTACCTCCATGCCTCAAATTTATCTTCGTCACGAAGATACTTCGTCACACAGAATCCGCGTGACGAAGTATGTGTGTCACGTTCGCATCCTATCCGGCTCTCCGAAAGGGGATACGCATGTCCACGCTCGCCCGTGCGGCGCCCGCGATCACGATCTCCGAGGGACGGCGCCGGGCCGTCCTCGCCGTCGTCGTCACGGCCGCCGTGCTCGACCTTCTCGACGGGACCATCACCAACGTGGCCGCCCCCACCATCGCGGCCGACCTGCACGGCGGTGAGCCGCTCATCCAGTGGCTCGGCGCCGGGTACGCCCTTGCGCTCGGTGTGCTCCTGGTCGTCGGCGGCCGTCTCGGCGACCGGTACGGACGGCGCCGTCTCTTCCTGCTCGGCATCACCGGCTTCACCGCGGCCTCCGCCGCCTGCGGCCTGGCGGCCGGACCGGCGTCCATCATCGTCGCCCGGCTGGTGCAGGGCGCGTTCGGCGCACTGCTGATCCCGCAGGGGTTCGGCATCCTCGGCGCGGTCTTCCCCCGTGAGCGGCTCGGCGCCGCCTTCAGCGTCTTCGCCCCCGCTCTCGGCCTGTCGGCCGTCGGCGGACCGATCCTGGCGGCCTTCCTCATCGAGGCCGACCTGTACGGCCTGGGCTGGCGCGCGATGTTCCTGATCAACATCGTGCTCGGCGGCGCGGTGCTCGCCGGAGCGATCACGCTGCTGCCCGACGACGAAGGGGACCGCGCCCAGCCCGTCGACGCGCTCGGCTCGGTCCTGCTCGCGGCGACCATGCTCGGCCTGCTGTACGGGCTGATCGACGGATCCGCCCACGGCTGGGGCGTCGCGCCGATCCTGTGCCTGGCCGCCGGCGTGGGGTTCTTCGTCCTGTTCGGCCGGCGTCAGGTCCGGGTGGACCGGCCCCTGATCGAGCCGACGCTGCTGCGCAACCGCGGCTTCACCTCAGGGCTCATCCTCGGCGTCTTCTTCTTCGCCGCCGTGTCCGGCCTGCTGTACGTGCTGTCCCTGTTCATGCAGCGGGAGCTGCACTTCACCGCGGTACGCGCGGCGCTCGGCCTGGCGCCGATCGCGGCGGGCATCGTCATCGCCTCGATCGCCTGTCACCGCCTGATCGCCCGGCTCGGCCGCACCCTGATCGTCGCGGGGCTGCTCATCACGCTGGCCGGCACCGGCTGGCTGCTGGCCCTGGTCCTCGCGTGGGGCACCGGCCTCGGCGGCTGGGAGCTCGCTCCGCCGGCCCTGGTCGTCGGCATGGGCATGGGCACCTGCTTCGGCACCGTCTACGACGTCACGATCGGCGACACCGACCCCCGTGAGGCCGGCAGCGCCAGCGGGTCGCTGTCCGCGGTCCAGCAGCTGGCCAACGCCATCGGCGCCGCCGCGGTGACCACCGTCTACTTCCACGCCTCGGCGACCGGGGCCACGGCGATGTCCGCCGGCCTCGCCGTCGTCGCCGCCGTCATCCTCGCCTGCTGCGGCCTCGTGTGGCTCATGCCGCGCAAGGCCCCGGTCCACCACCACTGAAAAGGAATCATCGCCATGACCGTCCTCGTCACCGGCAGCCGCGGCGCCGTCGCCCGGCACCTCATCGCCCTGCTGGACGAGCGGGGCCTCGCCGTCCGCGCGGCGTCCAGCCGCCCCCAGGGCCCGGACACCATCCGCTGCGACCTGACCGACCCGTCCACCTTCGCCGCCGCGCTGAAGGGCGTGACCTCGGTCTTCCTGTACGCCGAGCCGTCCCGCGTCGACGCGTTCGTCGAGGAGGCCACCGGCGCCGGAGTCGAGCACATCGTGCTGCTGTCCTCCTCGTCGGTCCTCTCCTCGAACGCCGACGACAGCCGTGTGGCCAGGTCCCACCTGGACGTGGAGCGGGCCCTGACCGCCTCCTCCATCCGCGCGACGCCGCTGCGCCCCGGCTCGTTCGCGAGCAACGCGCTGGCGTGGAGCTGGAGCCTGCGGTCGGGCCGGCCGATCAGCCTGCCCTTCCCCGGCTCCCACAACGACTCGATCCACGAGGCCGACGTCGCCGAGGCCGCCCTGGCCGTGCTCACCGACCCCGGCCTGGGCGGACGCCCGTACACCCTGACCGGTCCGGAGTCGATCACCTTCGCCGAGCAGATCGACATCCTGAGCCGGGAGACCGGCCGGGCGATCCCCTTCCGGAAGGTCACCCGGGAGGAGTGGAAGGAGGAGATGGCCGAGCACGTCCCGGCCGCCTTCGCCGACTCCCTCCTGGACTGGTGGGCGTCCAACGACGGCACCCCCCTCGAGCTCACCCAGGCCGTGCGGGAGCTGACCGGCCACCCCGCGCGTACCTTCGCCGCCTGGGCGCGCGACCACGCCGACGCCTTCCGGGCATAAGCCCCACGCGGGCCGCCATCCGGCGGCCCGCGTGTGCCCTTCCTATGGGAGGAACTCCCCGGGACCCAGGTGACCATGGAAGGGCGGCAGGCGCTCGCCGAGCAGCAACCGGCGCGCGACATGGGCGACCTGCCCGGCCGCGTACCTCGCCTCGCCGGCGAGTTGCGGATAGCCCGACAGCGAGGTTCCGACGAGCTCGACCGAACGCCGTGATCGCTCGGACAGCGCCTCCCGCCCGCCGAGCCAGGAGATGAGCCCGTCGAGGTAGGTCCCGGGACGGCCCGCCACCAGACCGTGGAACGGTTCCAGACCCGGATGGCCGCCGTACGGCTCGACGCTCAGGAAACCGCGTTCGTCGGCGGCGTAGACGACGTCGACTCCCCGATCCCTGGCGAGCCGCCGCACGAGGTGTTTGATCGCGAGCCCGTCGCACTCGTCCACGAGGAGGTCGAGGCCGTCCATGAACTCGGCCGCGTTGTCCTCCGTCACGCCTTCTTCGACGAGGGTGATCTCCAGATAGGGATCGATCACGGCGATCCGGCGGGCGACGATACGCGTCTTCGGCAGACCCAGATCGTGAAGGCCGGCGCCAAGACGGTTGAGATTCGACAGGTCGAGACGGTCATGGTCGGCCAGCACGATGTGGCCGCACAGATGCTCCTGGGCCAGCGCGACCGCCGCCTCACCGCCGACGGATAATCCGATCACCGCAACCCGCTTCTTCCTCAGCAGATCCTGCTCGACACGGGTGATCTTGAGCTGGTTGCGCGCGGTGACGACCTCGAAGTAGTCCGAAGGAGGCAACACGTGCGCGACCTGCGACATCCACGGCAGATGGACCCAGGCGCCGTACGCCGCCACGTCGTCGCCCGCCGTCTCCCGGGCGTACTGCTCCTGCTCGCCCGGCCGGCCGGGCAGCCGGACGGCGGCCAGTTCGGTGAGCTGGCGGTCGATCGTGTCGATGACCGCGATGCCCCGCCGTCGGCACAGCATCGTGAAACGGTCCATCTCCCCTGGGTGCAGGCGCAGGATCACCGGGCGCCAGCTGTGCTCGGATGAGGCGTCGAGCGTTCCCGCGAAAGCATCGAGATCGATCATTTCCTTGCCTCCGTCAACATTACGATTGACTTGGTCAAGTAAATATCGACTCCGCTGGCGGCACAACCCCCGATATGACCGCCGGCCCAACCGCGCGGGCCGCCGCCGGCGGCCCGCGTCACACGGGATCAGAAGTTGATCATGTGGCCGGCCAGGCCGTGGATCGCCTCCTTGACCGCCTCGCCCAGCGTCGGGTGGGCGTGGACGTTCCGTGCGACCTCGTGGACGGTCAGGTCCCACTGCTGGGCGAGGGTCAGCTCGGGCAGCAGCTCGGTGACGTCCGGGCCGATGAGGTGCGCGCCGAGCAGCTCGCCGTACTTCTTGTCGCTGAGGATCTTCACGAAGCCGGTCGGGTCGCCCAGGCCGTGCGACTTGCCGTTCGCGGTGAAGGGGAACTTGGCGACCTGGACGTCGAAACCCTTCTCCCGCGCCTGCGCCTCGGTCCAGCCGAAGCTGGCGATCTGCGGCTGGCAGTAGGTCGCCCGCGGGATCATCACGTAGTCGAGCTCCATCGTCTCGGCGCCCGCGATGGTCTCGGCGGCGACGATGCCCATCGACTCGGCCGCGTGCGCCAGCATCAGCTTGGCGGTCACGTCGCCGATCGCGAAGATGTGCGGCACGCTGGTGCGGCCCCGGCCGTCGATGTCGATCGCGCCGCGCTCGGTCAGCCGCACGCCGGTCTTCTCCAGGCCGTAGCCGTCGACGTTCGGCCGGAAGCCGATCGCCTGCAGGACCTTGTCGGCCTCCAGGACCTGCTGCTGCCCGTCCTTGGAGACGGTGACGCGGACCTTCTCGCCCGACTCGTCGATGCCCTCGACGCGGGTGGAGGTCAGCACGTCGATGCCGAGCTTGCGGTAGCGGCGCGCCAGCTCCTTGGAGACCTCTTCGTCCTCCAGCGGCACGAGCCGGTCGAGGAACTCCACGATCGTGACCTTGACGCCGTAGTTGCTCAGGACGTACGCGAACTCCACGCCGATGGCGCCCGCGCCGGCGATGACGATGCTGCCCGGCAGGTCCTCGCTGAGGATCTGCTCCTCGAACGTCACGACCCGGTCGCTCAGCGACGTGCCCGGCAGCAGCCGCGCGCTCGCGCCGGTCGCGAGGATGCAGTGGTCGAACGTGACAGTCTCGCCGTTCACCTGGATGGTGTTCGGGTCGGTGAAGGTGCCCCGGCCGTTGAACTCGGTGATGCCGTTCTTCTTCATCAGGTAGTGGACGCCCTTGACGCGGCCGTCCGCGACCGTCCGGCTGCGGCGGAACGCCTCGCCGTAGTCGAAGCGCACCTCTCCGTCGACCTGGATGCCGAACGTCTTCGCCTCACGGGTGAAGATGTGCGCCAGCTCGGCGTTGCGCAGCAGGGCCTTGGAGGGGATGCAGCCCACGTTGAGGCAGACGCCTCCCCAGTACTTCTCCTCGATGACCGCGGTCTTCAAGCCCAACTGGGCGGACCGGATCGCGGCAACGTACCCGCCCGGGCCCGCGCCGAGAACGACGACGTCGAAATGAGTGCTCATGAGCAGTAACGATATTGCCCGTGGGCGGGTCCGGCCGACACCCGCCCCGGCCTCGGCCGCGGGCTCGTCAGGCCGCCCGGTAGACGACGAACGAGACCGCGATGTACTGCGCCACGTACGCGGCGATCGTGAACGCGTGGAACACCTCGTGGAAGCCGAACCAGCGCGGTGAGGGGTCCGGACGGCGCAGCCCGTACACCAGGCCGCCCGCGCTGTAGAGCAGACCGCCCACGCAGACCAGGGTGAGCGCGGCCCAGCCCGCGCCGTCCAGCAGCTGGGGCATGACCGCCGCCGCGACCCAGCCGAGCCCGACGTACAGCGCGGTGTACAGCCAGCGCGGCGCGCCCACCCACACGATGCGGAACAGCACCCCGGCGGCGGCGCCCGACCAGATCACCGACAGCACCACCGTACGCGCCGTGCCGTGCAGCGCCAGCAGCGCGAACGGCGTGTAAGTGCCGGCGATGATCAGGTAGATGTTCGCGTGGTCGAACCGCCGCAGCACCGCCTCGGCCCGCTCCGACCAGTGCCCACGGTGGTAGAGCGCCGAGACGCCGAACAGCAGCGCCGACGTCACCGCGTACACCGCGGCCGCCAGCCGCGCCGACAGCGTGGGGCCGAGCGCCACCAGGACGATGCCGGCGACCAGCGCGGCCGGGAAGGTGCCGGCGTGCAGCCAGCCGCGCAGCCGTGGTTTGACCGCCTGGGCGAGCTCTCCCACGCGTGCCGCCGGTCCCGCCATGGGCCCCTCCTTCGTCCGTCAGCTGAGCAACGTACCGACACTCAGTATTCCGAACGACGGGCGAGCCGTCTGCCTCCCCCCAGGCGTGAGGTGAACTCGGAGTCCACCTCCTGGACGTCCTCGACCGTGACGGCCACGTCCTCCAGCGCCGGGCGGTCGCGGAGCCGTTCCGCGGCCTTGCGCAGCGCCCGCTCGCCGACGAGTCGGCTCAGCTCCAGGCCGAAGCAGTCCAGCTTGTCGGCGTCGGTCAGGTCGTCGCGGGCCCGCAGATCGGCGGCGAGCTCGCCGAGCCGCTGCGCCTCCGCCAGTTCGTACCGCCGCAGCGCGTGGCTGCACAGCTCCGCCAGCGCGGCGTGGTCGCGGGCGAAGGACAGGCCGTGCAGGTCGTTGCCCGCCAGCCGGCTGAGCGCCCGCTTGCGGTCCATCGCCGCGTCGACGATCTTCAGCAGCCCGGACAGCAGGAGGATCGGCCCGATGCTGACGCCCTTGTCCTGAGCGATCATGAAGGAGGAGCGGAAGACCGCCGCCGAGCCGACGGCGGCGGCCATGACCTGCGCGACGTCGGCGCCGATGGGCGGAGCGCCCTCCGGCAGTGCGAAGCGCCATCCCATCGACTCGGCCAGGATGAGCGCCAGCGTCGAGGCGGAGGCGTTGACGATGACGTAGAGCATCCCGGACGGCGAGAACACCGCCGACGCGGGTTTGTCCTGGTAGCGGCCGGCCAGCTCGGCACCGCCGATGACGGCGCCGAGCAGGGCCGCGAAGAGCATCCTCGTGACCACTAGGCCCCCCTCGCGCGAACCGGCTCGAGGCCGCCGAGGACCATCGCCCGGCCCGCCCGAGCGGCCTCCAGGAAGACGAGGAGCCACTCCCCCGGTCCGGTCGCCGCGCCGTGCCAGCGGCGCGGCGGCGCGTCCCTCGCCTGGAGGAACACCAGCAGCCAATCCCCTGTGCCCGAGGCCGTGCCCCGGCGCATTCGTGTCGCCATGGCGAGTACTTTCGCCAGCGGGCCAGGGGAAGGCGACGACCGCACGGCAATGCCTTCCGAACGCCCTGCCCACGGCATCCGCGCGGCAGAGTTGTGGCGAGTCCCCGCCATCCCGGCGGATTCTTCGCGGACCGGGGGCTCCGGCGGGTCTGCAAGCGGGCCAGGGGTTCCTGCGACGCCGGTACAGCCGACGCCCTTTACAAAGTAAGTCGACAGCTCGGGGCGTCACCGGTTGAACGTCGCCGCGGATGCTCAGAGCCGGGGCGGGCGGCCCTCGTAGGGGGTGCTCAGCACGACCGTGGTCCGCGTGGAGACGTTGGCCGCGGCCCGGATCTGCTGCAGGAGCTCCTCCAGCGCGAACGGCGAGGCGACCCGCACCTTCAAGATGTAGCTCTCCTCGCCGGCCACCGAGTGGCAGGCCTCGATCTCCTGCAGGTGGGCGAGCTTCTCCGGCGCGTCGTCCGGGGCCGCCGGGTCGATCGGCTTGATCGAGATGAACGCGGTGAGCGGCAGACCCACCGCCTCGTGGTCGAGCACCGCCGAGTAACCCCTGATCACGCCGCGCTTCTGCAGCCGCCGTACGCGCTGGTGCACGGCCGAGACGGACAGACCCGTCTCGCGCGCCAGGTCCGTGAAGCTCATGCGGCCGTCCTCGGCGAGCAGGGCCACGATCTGCCGGTCGGTGTCCTCCACGCCTCAGAACCTATCGCGATGGACGATTTCGCGGGGAACGCCCTATCGACCCGCGAGGTGGCGTCCGATCACCATGCGCTGGACCTGGTTGGTGCCCTCGACGATCTGCAGGACCTTCGCCTCCCGCAGGTACCGCTCGGCGGGGAAGTCGGTGACGTAGCCGTAGCCGCCGAGCACCTGGACGGCGTCGGTGGCCACCCGCATCGCGGTGTCGGTGGCGAACAGCTTGGCCATCGCCGCCTCCGGGCCGTACGGCTTCCCGGCGTCGCGGCGGCGGGCCGCGGTGAGGTACAGCGCCCGGGCCGCCGCCACCCCGGTGGCCATGTCGGCGAGCATGAACCGCAGGCCCTGGAAGTCGGCGATCCGCTGCCCGAACTGACGGCGTTCGCGGGCGTAGGAGACCGCGGTGTCCAGCGCCGCCTGGGCGACGCCGACGGCGCAGGCGGCGATGCCGAGCCGCCCGCCGTCCAGCGCCGACAGCGCGATCGGGAAGCCCTGCCCCTCCGCGCCGATCCGGTCGCCCTCGGGGACGAGCGCGTCGTCGAAGTGCATCTGGGCGGTCGGGGACGAGCGCAGGCCCATCTTCTTCTCCGGCGGTGCGGCGCGGACGCCGTCGGTGGCGGCGGGGACGTGGAAGCAGGAGATGCCGCGGCTCTTGTCGGCGCCGGTGCGCGCGAAGACGGTGTAGAAGTCGGCGTGTCCGCCGTGGGTGATCCACGCCTTGGTGCCGCTGATCGTGTACGCGCCGCCGTCGTGGTAGGCCTTGGTGGTCAGCGCGGCGGCGTCGGACCCGGAGTGGGGCTCCGACAGGCAGTAGGCGCCGAGCAGCTCGCCGCCGAGCAGGTCCGGCAGCAGCCGTTCCCGCTGCTCGGCCGAGCCGTACGCCGCGGTCGGGAAGCAGGCCAGGGTGTGCACGCTCACCCCGAGGCCGACCGCGAGCCAGCCCGCGGCCAGCTCCTCCACGACCTGCAGGTACACCTCGTACGGCTGTCCGCCGCCGCCGGACTCCTCCGGATAGGGCAGGCCCAGCAGCCCGGTCCGGCCGAGCGTGCGGAACACCTCGCGGGGGAACCGGCCGGCCTCCTCGTCGGCGGCCGCCCGCGGGGCGAGCTCGGCGGTGACCAGGTCACGGGTCAGCTCGAGCAGGTCGTACGCCTCCGGCGTCGGCAGTTCACGATCAACGCCCATCGTCCAGTCGCCTCCCTGCCATGGCCCCTCCACGCTGAGGGGACACATCGGGAAAATAGTAGGACGTCCAAGTAACTGATTGCCATCGGCCGCGGGGGCAGTCCTGCGTTCCCGGAACGTCTTTCCGCCGGACCGGCCCGCGAGGACCGGTCCGGCGGCAGGTCAGCCGCCTGCGACGATGAGGTCGCGGGTGACGTGGTTCACGCTCTCGTGACCATCGGCGGTGCACACGACGATGTCCTCGATACGCGCCCCGTGCGGTCCCGGATAGATGCCCGGCTCGATGGAGAAGGCCATCCCCGGCTCCAGCGGCTCGGTGTTGCCCGCCACGATGTAGGGCTCTTCGTGGGTCTCCAGGCCGATGCCGTGGCCGGTGCGGTGGATGAAGTACTCCCCGTACCCGGCGGCCGCGATGACGTCGCGCGCCGCCGCGTCGACCGCCTCGGGGGTGACGCCGGGGCGTACGGCCGCGCGGGCCGCCTCCTGCGCGTCCTTCAGCACCGCGTAGTAGGCGTGGAAGTCCGCCGGCGCCTCGCCGACGGCGTACACCCGGGTCGAGTCGGAGCAGTACCCGCTGGGCATGGTGCCGCCGATGTCGACGACGACGGGCTCGCCGGCCTGGATGACCCGGTCCGACAGCTCATGGTGGGGGCTCGCGCCGTTGGGCCCCGAGCCGACGATCACGAAGTCGACGGTCGTGTGCCCCTCGGCCACGATCGCCTCGGCGATGTCGCGGCCCACCTCCCGCTCGGTACGCCCCGGCTTCAGCAGGCCCGGGACGATGCCGTGCACCCGGTCGATCGCCGCGCCCGCCTCCCGCAGCGCCTCGACCTCCGCCGCGCTCTTGCGCTTGCGGAGCTCGCCGAGGACCCCGCCGGCCGCGACCTGCTCCGCGCCGGGCATCGCGGCGCGGAACCGCAGCGCCATGACCGCCCACATCCGGTCCGCGACGCCGACGCGGCCCAGGTCGCGCGGCAGCCGCGCGGCGACCAGCGCGTACGGGTCGTCGAGCTCGTCCCAGGGCACGAGCTCGACGCCGAGCGCGCCCGCGGTCGACGCCTGCGCCGCGGGCAGCTCCAGCCTCGGCACGACCAGGAACGGATCGTCGGCGGCGGGCACCACCAGGCACGTGAGCCGCTCCAGCGGGATGGCGTCGTAGCCCGTGACGTAGCGCAGGTCCGGCCCTGGCGTCAGCAGCAGCGCGCCGAGTCCGGACTCGGCGGTCGCCTCGCGCACCCGGGCGAGGCGGTCGGGCTCGAATAGGGCTTTCGGGCTAGTCACACCGTTCCCTCTCCTGTGAGACCTACATGACGGCGGCAATCTACTCCCCGCCTCCACCTCGAGTATCCGCCCGCGCTCCGTGGCCCGATCCGCCGGTCCCCGCCGCCACGGATCCGTGCACAAGACGCGCACAAGAGCGATGGACGATGCTCGCTGTGTGCGATAACCCCATCACGGACAGCGAAAATCGCTACCATGACGTACACGCTCAGGGCGTGCACAGGGCGAGCGACGGCCCCATCCGCCCCGTGCGTCACACCATTCCCGACCGACCGATCCGACGACCACATCAGCGAGCAGATCCACAATCGCCCCGCAGACGATCACCATCGAAAGTGGTCTCCATGGGATTCCCTCACACCACGGGCGACAAGCCCCAAGACCCGCAGGCGGGCACCTCGGAGGCGACGGTCGAGCAGCTCCGCGCCGAGAACGAGCAGCTGCGCGACAGACTCCGCACCACCGCCGCCATCGAACAGGCCAAGGGCGCTCTGGCCGAGCGCCTGCGCTGCGGCGTCGACGCCGCCTACACGCATCTCCTCCAGATCGCGCGGGACAGCGGCATCTCCGACCTGGACGCCGCGTCATTAATGTTCGCCCCGGAGCAGCGCGACGGCGAGGCCCCGCCGGCGCCCCGCTCTCCCGCCGACGACGCCGGTGACACCGCGCCGCCGGCCGTCGCCCCATGTGCGCCCGACACCGCCCCGCCGGGGCGCTCCGGGCCGTCCTCCCGGCCGGCCCCCGATGACCTCCTCGACCAGTTCGAGCACGCCCAGCGCCTCGGCAACCTCGGGTGCGGGGTGTGGGAGCCGGCGACCGGTACGAGCCATTGGTCCGACCAGGTCTACGTGATCTTCGGCCGTGACCCCGCCGACGGGCCGCTGCCGCTCGACCGGCTCGCCGCGGTCGTCGTGCCGGAGGACGTCCCGCTCACCGCCCACCTCGTCAGCACGCTGGTGGACGGCCGGGAGGCCGTCGACAGCGAGATCCACATCCGGCGCGGCCCCGAGACCCGCGAGCTGCGGCTGATCGGCGAGCCCGTCGTCGACGGGGCGGGCCGGCCCGTCGCCGTCCGCTGCGTCTACCAGGACGTCACGGGCTGGCGCCGCGGCGAGCGGGCGCTCACCGCCTCCCGGCGGCAGCTCGAGCAGCTCCGCGTCGACGAGGAGCGGCGCCAGGCCATCGACATGCAGCGGTCGATCCTGCCGCTGCCGCCGCGCGTCATCGACAAACCGGGCCTGCGGGCGGCGGTCCGCTACCTTCCCGCCGGCATCCTCTCCCGGGTCGGCGGTGACTGGTACGAGACGAGCGCGATCGACGGGGAAGGGGTGTTCCTGGCCATCGGCGACGTCTCCGGGCACGGGCGGAACGCCGCGGCCGCCATGGCCCGGCTGCGCAACGGCCTGAGCGGGCTGGCGTTCACGGGTGCATCGCCGGACCGCCTGCTGGCGTGGCTCAACCGCCTGACGCTGCACTGGCCGACGTCGCTGACCGCCACGGCGCTGGCCGGCCGGTTCGATCCGGAGACCCGCACGCTCACGTGGGCGCAGGGCGGGCACTTTCCGCCGCTGCTGATCCGCGACGGCAAGGCCACGACGCTCGACCCGCCGGAGGGGATGCTCCTCGGCGCGGTCGAGGACGCGGATTTCGGCGTCGCGACGACACCGCTTGAATCGGGCGACCTGCTGCTGCTCTACACCGACGGATTGATCGAGCGGCGCGACCGCGACCTGCAGGTCGGCCTGGATCTGCTGCTGCGCGTCGCGTCCACCGTCGGCAGCAACGACCCGGAGACCGTCCTGGACCGGGTGCTGTCGGCGTTCGGCGCGCCCAACCCCAACGACGACACCTGCGTCGTGGCCATCCAGATCGTCTGACCGGCGGCGGGCCACGGCGCGGAGCTGAGAGGATGGCGGCGTGGGTGGACTCATGCTGCTCGACACACCGTCGCTGTACTTCCGCGCGTTCTTCGGGGTCCCCGAGTCGGTGACCGCGTCCGACGGCACGCCGGTCAACGCCGTACGCGGGCTCATCGACATGATCGCGCGCCTGACCCGGGACCGCGCGCCGCACTCCCTCGTCGCGTGCATGGACGCGGACTGGCGGCCGGCGTTCCGGGTGGAGGCGCTGCCGTCCTACAAGGCGCACCGGGTGGGTCCGGACGGCGGTGACCAGACGCCGGACGCGCTCGCGACCCAGGTCCCGGTGATCGAGGAGGTCCTCGACGCCTTCGGGATCGCCCGGATCGGCGCTCCCGGTTACGAGGCCGACGACGTCATTGGCACGCTGGCCACCGTGCACGACGGCGAGGTGGACGTCGTCACGGGCGACCGCGACCTGTTCCAGCTCGTCCGCGACGACAAGCCCGTGCGGGTGCTCTACACGGCGCGCGGGATCAAGGCCCTGCAGATCGTCGACGAGGCCGAGGTCACCGCGAAGTACGGCATTCCCGGCCGCGCCTACGCCGACTACGCCACGCTGCGCGGCGACCCGAGCGACGGGCTGCCCGGCGTTCCGGGCGTGGGGGACAAGACCGCCGCGGCGCTGATCACCCGGTTCGGTGACCTGGAAGCGGTCGAGCGCGCCCTCGACGAGGGTGAGACGTCGGGTTTCCCCGCGGGGAGCCGGCTGAAGCTGGAGAAGGCGCGGGATTACCTCGCGGCGGCACGGACGGTGGTCAGGGTCGAGACGCGGATCCCCATTCCGGCGTTCGACGCGGCGGTGCCGCGCACGCCGCGCGATCCGGAGCGCCTCGTCGCGCTGAGCGAGCGCTGGAGCCTCGACAGCCCGGTCAACCGGCTCCTGGCCGCCTTCGCCGCCGACTGATCCTCCCGGCGGTTCTCAGCCTTCGGAACCGACCTTTCGCCGTTTCCCGGTGGGTCGGTTTGAAACCTCTTGGTCCCGTCATGTGACCAGCGGGTGACTGTTTGCAGCAAAAGCGTCATTTGGCGCACTACGGCGGCATCTGCAGCGTTCTCATTTCAGTGACAGGGTCAGTGAAAGTTGCAGTCCCGACGGGAGAAAGGCTGCCCATGACGCCCATCCTCAGCCGCAGGACGCCGGTCTCGCCTGGAGACGATGAGGCGGCGTTCGCGACCGTGACGGAGATGTTCGCCATGACGCAGCGCTCGAACCACGCCACGGCCTTCGCCGGGTGGACGGTCGCGACGAGCGCCATGGGCCTGGTGCTGCAGTGGCACACGATCGAGACACTCTACGGATCCTCCCTGGGCCGCGCGCTGCTGGCCGCGCTCCTCCCCGTCGTCGCCGGCCTGGCGTACGTCCTGCTGCTCCTGGCGCGCGCCCACGCGATCACCGCGGGGGCCCAGGAGGACTTCCACCACTTCATCGCGATCACTCCGCCGGACATGCCGGAGTTCGCCGCCCCGGCGTTCCGGCAGCTGCGGCTGCTGACGGCCGCCACCCGCCACCGTGCGATCCTCACCCGGAAGGCCCTGGCCTGGGCATACGTCTCAGGGGCCGCATTCCTCGCCTGGAGTGCCGCCGCGATGGCGGTGGCCTCCGGTCATTGAGGGCGACACGGACCGGCCGGCATCCGGGCGTGGAAACTCCGCTCCCCTTCCCCATGACCCGGGTGCCGACCACTAGACAGATTTCCCCTTTGTTGGGTCCACTGGAGGTAATGAGGTTCAATAGCGAACCTCTGCCGTCAAGGCCAGACGGAGACCGGGTGCAGGAGATCCTCGCGAACAGGAACGGTTTTTGGCAGGCGTTGCAGGAGTCCGAACGCGCCGCGTTGCGTACGGCCGGTCGGACTCGTGAGTATGCGCCGGGAACGCTGCTGTGCAGCCAGGGCGCCGACCCCGATCACGTCCTGATCATCTTGGACGGCTGGGTGAAGGTGACCGCCGGGCGGGCGGACGGTCAGGAGGTCATGCTCGCCATCCGCGGCCCGTCGGACACGATCGGCGAGAGCGGCTGGCTGAACGGCCGGCCGCGGTCGGCGAACGTGAAGGCGCTGGGCAAGGTCCGCGCGCTCGCGATCCCGGCCGAGCAGTTCGCCACCTTCCTCAACAGTCACGCGCACGCGGCGCAGGTCCTCGCGCGGGTGATGGTCGGGCGGATGGACGACGCCGACCGGCGGATGACCTCCCAGGTCGGTACGAGCGGCCCGAAGCTGCTCGCCCTGCTCCTGCTGGACCTGGCCGAACGCTACGGCGTGCCGGGCCCGGGCGGGTCCGTCACCCTGCCGCTGCCCCTCACCCAGCAGGAGCTCGCCACCATGATCGGCCGGGCCCGTGAGACGGTCGCGCGGGCGCTGACCGTCTGGCGCCGGGAGGGGACCGTGGTGACCCGCCGGATGCGCATCGTGATCCTGCATCCGGAGACGCTGCACGACATCGCCGAACGCGACGAGGACGGCTGACCCGGCGCGTACGGCCGGCGGGTACCGCCGCGCGTAGAGGCGGCGGTGTCGCTGTGCGCCGGGGTGTGTGCGTCATATGCCACATGGCCTGGGCACCAGGGCAATTACACTTCATCACCCCGAGTCACCCTCAGCGCTGAGGGGAGCATCACTCCCAGATGACGAGCGATCGATCGCCCGCCGGTGGGCCGGGGCGATCGAAGGTCCTCCGCGAGCTCCTGGACGTCGTCACCAACCTGTGGCAGCTCCTCGTCTTCCTGATCCCCGTCGCGGGCATCGGCGCGGCCCTCGTCCTGCGCCATCTGGACCAGATCTCGATCGCGCTGACGTGGGTGATCGCCGTCGCCAGTTCGCTGTCCGGCCTCGCGGTCCTGGCCCGTGAGAAGGACACGATCACCAGATGGCTCCGCGGGTGGGTCGATCACGCCGGAGGGCAGCTGTCCCGGCTCGGCCGCTCCCTCCTCGCGTTCGGCCTGACGGCCGCCGTGGTCGCCGCGCTCGGCTGGGCCGCCACCGGCACGGTGGCCGCGGTGTTCGGGGGATCGTGCGATCCGCCCATCGACCTGCGGGTGCTGACCGCGCCGGAGAACCTCACGGCCCTGCAACGGGCCGCCGCGGAGTACACCGCCGAGGCCCGGTGCCCGCCGGTGCGGATCACCGTGGCGGCCTCCGGCAGCGTCCTCAACGTCGCGTCCGGCTTCCAGAACGGCTGGTACTCCGTTCCGGGGGCGGGCGAGGGCGGCCGCGGCGCCCTCCAGCCGGACATCCTCATCCCGGCCTCCTCCGGTGAGGCCGACCGGCTCCTCGCGGCGCCCCACCCGGGCGTACGGCTGGCGAACGAAGGATCGATCGGCAGCTCACCGCTGGTCGTCGGGATCTCCGCCTCCGCCAGTGACGACCTGCGCAACGCGCTGGCCGGCCGCGACCGGCCGAGCCTCGGCGAGCTCCTCGCCGCGGCCCGCCGCAACGGCGTGCAGCGCGTCTACCGCGCGAGCCCGGACGTGTCGGAGATCGGCGCGCTGGCCGACGTCGACCTGTACACCAGTGGCGCGCTCGGTGATCCGCGGGCCACCGAGCGCGCGCTCGGCAGCGCCGACCTGCCCCTCAGCGACTCCGCCGCGCTGCTGTGCGGGCTGCGACGCGGCCCGGCCACGTCCGAGCGGATCGCCGTGATCGCACCCGAGCAGGTGATCGAGGACTATGGCCACGGCCGGGCGCTGGGCAGCACCTGCCCGGCCCCGGGCGGGGGCGGTCCGCCGCTCGCCGTCCACTGGGTGTCGGACGCGCGCGTGTTCGACTACCCCTTCATCCGCGTCACCTGGGACGGTCAGTCGTCGGCGCGCCGGGCGCACGAGATCGACGGCTTCCGGCGCTGGCTCGGCCACGGCCGGCTGCGGAGCGAGGCGTTCCGCGACACCGCCGGCCGCGCGGGCACCGCCGACTCCACCGCCGGCCGTCTCTACCTCGGCCCGCGGCCGCGCGTCGCCGTCCGGCCCTACCGCCGGGCCGAGATCGACGACGCGCTGACCCGGTTCGCCCAGGTCCGGCCTCCTCTGCACATCGTCATGGCCCTCGACGTGTCGGGCTCGATGAGCGGCGGCCGCTCACAGGGCGGCTCCCGGTTCACGTACGCCGTCCAGGTCGCCCGGACCGCGGCACAGACCGCCGTCCACGACACCGACACGGTCGAACTCGACGTCTTCTCCCGAATTCAGGGGCAGCCCCCGATCCGCCTGGCGGCTCCCCCGGGTCGCCGGGCCGCGATCGGCACCGCGCTCGACGGACTGACGCCCCAGGGCAGCGACATTCCGCTCTACGACGCGATCGGCGGCGCGGCCGCCCGGGTCGCCGCCTACCCGCAGGCGGCCGTCGTGGTCTTCACCGACGGCGGATCCGAGGCGGCCGACCCCCGGGCCCGCGCCGCGACGCTGAAACGCGCGCTGAGGACCCGCCCGGTCGTCGTTCTGACGGGCACCGACACCTGTGCCGGATCGGCGGCCGTCAAGGCCCTGGGAGCGTCCGTACGGTGCGTGGACGCCGGCGATCGGGAGCCGAGCGACGTGGTGACGTCGGTCTTCGATCTCACGACGCGATCCGGCGGGGGATGAGACGGATGCCGGGACGCCATCTCAGGAATCACCGGACCGCGACGCTCGCCGGCGTGGTGTTCGGCTTACTGGCCGTCCTGGTGCCGCTGGCGCCGTGGAGCGACTCGGCGGGCCGGACCCCCTGCCCGGGGCACACCGGGCTCGTGGTGGCCGGCGGCACGGACGTCAGCGCCTCGAGCGAACGCCAGGCGCTCATCCGGGAGTGGAACGCGCAGCACCAGGACGACCCCGACCTGCAGGCGCGGCTCGTGGAGATCTCCGGCCTCGCCGACGTCCAGCGCGCGCAGCTCGCGGCGACCTCGGAGGCGCACGGCTGCGACTACGACGTGCTCGAGCTCGACGCGCCCTGGACGGCCGAGTTCGCCGAGCGGAAGGCGATCGTCCCGTTCCCGCTGCCGCACGGCTGGGATCCGGACTTCCTGCCGGAGCTGCGGCAGTCGGTGACCTGGCACGGCACGGTGTACGCGCTGCCGGTCAACGCCGACGTCGGCCTGCTGTACTACTGGAACGACGCCCGGCGGCAGTCGCCTGCGGGCCTGCCCGACCTGCTCGGCCAGGCCGCCGAAACGGCCACCGCGCGCGGCTTCGAGGCCGGCTACTCCCTTCAGCTCGCGGACTACGAGGGCGGCACCGTGAACGCCCTGGAACTCATCTGGGGGTTCGGCGGTGACGTCGTCGACGACCACCGGGTGGTCGTCGACGCGTACGCGACGCCGATCAGGTCCGCGCTGGCGGCCCTCCACGCCGAGCTGCCTCCCCAGGGGCGGGGCGTCGACCGCACCGCGGCCGACGCGACCGAGGCCTCGAGCATCCAGGAGTTCGAGGACCGCAGGGTCGCCTTCATGCGCAACTGGCCGTACGCCTTCCGGGTGCTGGCCGCCGACCCGCGGATGCGCGCCGGAGCCCGGCTGAGATTCGGGGTGTCACCGCTGCCCGGCTCCAGCGTGCTCGGCGGCCAGAACCTCGCCATCTCGGCGTACGCCAAGAAACAGGACCAGGCCCGCCGTCTCGTCGAGTTCCTCACCGACCGGAACGCGCAGGCCGAGCTGTTCGCCTGCGGAGGGTTCGCGCCGACCCGGGAGTCGGCGTACCAGGCGCCCCGGCCCTGCCCCCGGTCGTCCCCGAGCGAGCAGCAGATCGGCCAGGCCGACCTCGCCCAGCTCGCCGCCCAGATCCGGCAGGCGATCGCGAAGGCGCGTCCCCGCCCGGTTACCCCGGCCTACCAGGTGTTCAGCGAGGTCTTCCGGCGCTGCTTCCGCGCCGCCGCGTTCCAGTCCGAAGACGTGGACTACGCCGCCTTCGCCCGGCTGCTCCGCGCGGCGTACTCCGGACGGCCGGTCCGCTCCGACCCGCGCCGGCCGTGCGGCTGAGCCGAGCGGACCGTACGGACCCCGGCCGCCCCCGTGGACTCAGCCGACGGAGGAGTAGGCCACGACGCCGCGCCGGATCGCGTCCATGGCCCGGCCTGCGACGCGGCGCACCGGGCTGCCGGGCGGGGCGGCGTCCGCGACCTGCCCGAGCATGTCCAGGAGCTGCTTCATCCAGCGGACGAAGTCGCCGGCCGTCAGGTCGGCGTCGGCCAGCACGGCGTCCAGCTGATCGCCGCTCGCCCACCGGTGCGCCGCCCAGGCGAAGCCCAGGTCCGGCTCGCGCAGGAACGCGACCCGATGGTCCTTCTCGATCTCCTGCAGCTCACCCCACAGCCGGAGCATCTCGGTGAGCGCCTCCCGCACCGGTCCGCCCGGCACGCGGGGCGCCCGCCCGTCCTCGGGCTGCCGGGACTCGTACACCAGCGCCGACACGACGGCGGCGAGCTGCGCGGGCCCCAGGTCGTCGAAGAGGCCGGCGCGCAGGGACTCGGCCGTGAGCAGGTCCAGCTCGGTGTAGATGCGCCCGAGGCGGCGGCCCTCGTCGGTGACCCGCTCGCCGTCGAGGTAGCCGAGTTGCTCGAGCACGGCGCAGACCCGGTCGAAGGTCCGGGAGATCACCTGCGAGCGGCCCTCGACGCGGCGCCGCAGCGCCGCCGTCTCCTTCTCCAGCCGGAAGTAGCGCTCGGCCCAGCGTGCGTGGTCCTCGCGGTCGGCACAGCCGTGGCAGGCGTGCTCGCGCAGCCGCCGCCGCAGATCGGTGATCTCCGCGTCCTCGCGCGTGGAGTCCGGGTGCTTCTGCGGACGGGGCTTGTCGAAGTGCGCCGTCTTGTTGCGCAGCGTCGAGGCCAGGTCGCGGCGGTGCTGCGCCGACCTGCGGTTGAACCACTGCGGGATCTTGAGGCGCTCCACCGGCTCCACCGGCCCCCGGAAGTCGGCCAGGGCCAGCTGCTTGACCTGCCGGTTGATGGTGAGGACCAGCGGGGACGGGTCGTCGGAGCGCTTCCCTGCCCCCGGCTCCAGGACCACCGCCGCGCCCGCGAACCGGCCGTGCGGGACCATGATGACGTCCCCGAAACGCAGGCGCTCCAGGGAGCGCGCGGCCTCCGCCCGCCGCGCGCCCGACCGCTCCCGGGAAAGCTCCCGCTCGCGCTCGGTCAGGCGCTGCCGCAGCCGGGCGTACGCCATGAAGTCGCCCTTGTCGCACGTCGCCGCCTCCAGATAGCCCTCCAGGGCCTCCTCGTTGCGGTGCAGCTGCTTGGCGAGCCCGACGACGGCACGGTCGGCCTGGAACTGCGCGAAGGACTCCTCCAGGAGCGTACGGGCGCGTTCGCGGCCGACCTGGCCGACGAGGTTCACGGCCATGTTGTACGACGGGCGGAAGCTGGAGTTCAGCGGGTAGGTGCGCGTGCCGGCCAGCCCGGCCACCGACGCCGGATCGACGCCGGGCGCCCACAGGACGACGGCGTGGCCCTCCACGTCGATGCCGCGCCGCCCGGCCCGCCCGGTCAGCTGGGTGTACTCGCCGGGGGTCAGATCGGCGTGCATCTCGCCGTTCCACTTGACAAGGCGCTCGATCACGACGGTCCGGGCGGGCATGTTGATGCCCAGCGCCAGGGTCTCGGTCGCGAAGACCGCCTTGATCAGCCCTTCGGTGAACAGCTCCTCGACGATCTCCTTGAACGTCGGCAGCATGCCCGCGTGGTGGGCGGCCAGGCCCCGCTCCAGCCCGGCCAGCCACGTGCCGTAGCCGAGGACGTCCAGGTCGGCCCGCGGGATGTCGGCGGTGCGCGCCTCGACGTGCGCTCGGATCTGCTCGGCCTCCTCCTTCGAGGTGAGCCGCAGCCCGGAGTACATGCACTGCTCGACCGCCGCGTCGCAGCCGGCGCGGCTGAAGATGAAGGTGATCGCGGGCAGCAGCCCGGCGCGGTCCAGCCGCTCGACGACGTCGGCGCGCGACGGCGGCCGGTAGCGCTCGGGACGGCGTTCGCGCCGGCGGCCGCTGCGGCGGCCCTGGTTGATCCTCGTGCGCCGCAGGTCGTCGAGCGCGAACCGGCGCAGGTCCGGGTTGACCTTCGTGTGGTCGTCGTCGACGAACAGGTCGTACAGCCGGTTGCCGGCCAGCATGTGCTGCCACAGCGGCACCGGCCGCTCCTCGTCCACGATGACGGTGGTCTCACCGCGGACCTCCTGCAGCCACTCGCCGAACTCCTCGGCGTTGCTGACCGTCGCCGACAGCGCCACGAGCCGCACCGACTCGGGAAGGTGAATGATCACCTCTTCCCAGACCGCGCCCCGGAACCGGTCGGCGAGATAGTGCACCTCGTCCATGACGACGTACGCCAGCCCCGACAGCGTCGGCGACCCGGCGTACAGCATGTTGCGCAGGACCTCGGTCGTCATGACGACGATCGGCGCCTCGCCGTTGATGGCGTTGTCGCCGGTGAGCAGGCCGACCTTCCCGGTGCCGTACCGGCGTACGAGGTCGGCGTACTTCTGGTTCGACAGCGCCTTGATCGGGGTGGTGTAGAAGCACTTCTGGCCGCCCGCCAGCGCCAGGTGCACCGCGAACTCGCCGACGACGGTCTTGCCCGACCCGGTGGGTGCCGCGACCAGCACGCCGTGGCCGTCCTCCAGCGCACGGCAGGCGTCGACCTGGAAGAAGTCCAGGTCGAAGTCGTACAGGCTTTGGAAGTCGGTCAGTGCGGGCGTGAAGACCGCCATGCGCTGGCGGTGCGCGGCGTAGCGTTCCGCGGGGGTGGTCATGGGTCAAGCCTACGGACCACCGGTGACCGAAACTGCTGCGCTCCCCGCGATCGACCGGACACGCCCTAGACGCGCTCGCCGTCCTCGATCTCGCCGTCCGGCAGGTCGAGCGGCGAGGCCTCGTCGTCGGACAGGTCCGCGTACGGGTCGGGCCGGGCGGCCTTACGCCGGTCGTGGATGTAGGCGATGATCTCGGCGACCTCGAACAGCACGACGGTCGGCAGCGCCAGCGCCAGCATCGTGAACGGGTCCTGGCTCGGCGTGGCGACCGCGGCGAACACGAAGAGGCCGAAAATGATCAGTCGGCGCGACTTCCTGATGCGCGCGTGCGTGAGCACGCCCGCCAGGTTCAGGATGACGACGAACAGCGGCAGCTCGAACGTCACCCCGAAGATCAGGAGCATCGCCACCGCGTAGCCGAGGTAGCTCGTCACGGTGACCAGCGACGTGGTGCCGTGCGGGACGAACGAGAGCAGGATGCCCAGTCCCTTGTCGAGCGTCACGTAGGCCAGCACCGCGCCGCCGGCGAACAGCGGCACCGAGGCGACCACGAAGATGTAGGTCCAGCGACGCTCGCGCTGGTACAGCCCCGGAGCGACGAACGCCCAGATCTGGTAGAGCCAGACCGGCGAGGCGAGCACCACCCCGACGATCAGCGAGATCTTCAGGTTGAGGAAGAAGCCCTCGGTCAGGCCGTTGACGACCAAGCCACAGCCCTTGCCCAGGCGATTCTCCTGGGGAATCTGGCAGTACGGCTGCTGGAGGAAGCTCCACACACGGTCGAATTGCCACAGCCCGATGCCGGTGCCCACGAGAATGGCCAACAGGGCCTTGAGCAGGCGGCTGCGGAGTTCGCGGATGTGCTCGATGAGGGGCATGCGCCCATCAGGGTTCGCAGTCCGCGACGGCTTGGTCGTCATGGTCCCTAATTGTGGCGGTCGGTCAGGACTTCTTGCCGTGCTCCGTCTGGGACAGCGGCATGCCGCTGATCGTGGTGCCGTCCTCAGCCGGACGGTTCAGCTGCGGCTGCTGGCCGGCCTGCTGCTCCAGCAGCGCCGCCTGCTCCCGGAGCCGTGCCGCCTGGGCACGCGCGTCCTGCGGCTGCGACTGCGGGCGCGGCTCGTCGTCGTCGTCGCTGATCAGGCCCTTGGTCTCGGACTTGAAGATGCGCATCGACCGGCCGAGCGAACGGGCGGCCTGGGGCAGCTTGGCAGAACCGAACAGCACCAGGATGACGACCGCGATGATCGCGATTTCCCACGGGCCAAGATCCATGTCAGTCCTCTTCAGCAGTGGTTCTTTCTCACCCGATCGTACGCTGTCGGGCCGGATGTCTCACTCCCCCGCCCCTTCAAGACGTCGCATCTCACGGGCGAGTTTCGCGTGTTCCGGCTCCAGACGCTCCCTGGTCCGCCGTAGTTCACGGCCGAGACCGCGCACCGCGAGCGAAACTTTGATCGCGCAGCCGCCGAGAACGACCAGCCCGGCGAAGGCCAGCGCGACGTAAAGCATCATCCACGGCACAGGCCGACACTAGCGAATCTCCACGGTCGGCAGAAGACGTGTGTTCGAGTCGTGTGTTCAGGTGTCGTAGAGCTTGAGGGCGCGGGCGGCGTCCTCACGGACCTGGGCGGCCAGGTCGGCGGGCTCGGCGATCCGGCCGGTGCCCGCCAGCCGCAGCGCCAGGCGCCGCACCCAGCGGACGTCCCGGGTGCGCAGGACGACGCGGACCCGGCCCTCCCCGAGCTCGGTGACGCTCTCGCACGGGTAGTGGTCGGCGACCCAGCGCCCGGCCGAGGACAGCTCGAAGGTCACCCGCACGTCCTCGGGCGAGGGGCGGAACAGCCCGTCGTCCAGGTCGAGCGGCTCGGCCTCGTCCGGGATGCTCCCGGGAACGTCGAGGACCTGCAGATCCACGATGCGGTCCAGGCGGAACAGGCGCACCGCCTCGGCGCGGCGGCACCAGCCCTCCAGGTAGGACCAGCCGTCGACGATGAGCAGCCGCATCGGGTCCACGTCGCGCACGGTGTTCTCGTCCCGGCCCGGCACGTAGTAGGTCATCCGCAGGCGACGCCCCTGGTCCAGCCCCGACCGCACCTGGACCAGGATGTCCGGGTTGACGTCCAGCTGAACGGCGACCTGGCTGCTCGGCCGGGCGGCGGCGCCCGCCGCCTCCTCCAGCTTGGCGATCACCCGGCTCACGGCGTCGCCGTGCTCGGGGATCTCGGCGATCGTGCGCAGCGCGACCAGCAGGGCGGCGGCCTCGTCGACGTCGAGCCGCAGCGGCCGGCTGATCGACTCCGCCTCGCACACCACGATCTCGCCGCCCTCGTAGGACAGGTCGATCGGGCAGTACGGGTCGGGCGCGCGCAGCTCGACGCACCACAGCAGGTTGAGGTCGTCGATGATCTGCTTCTCGGTCACGCCGAAGGCCGCGGCGGCCTCCTCGACACTGACCGAGCTGCGGTTGATGACGTACGGGACCAGCGCCAGCAGCCGCCGCAGTCGTTCCGAGGAGCTCACTGGCACACCGCCTTCAGGTGCTGGATCATCGCGTCACGTACGTCGGGCGGGTCGACGACCACGACGTCGTCGGCGAACCCGGCGAGGTAGTCGGCGAGCCGCTCGACCTCGGCGAACGTCAGCTCGGCCAGATCCCATTCGTCGTCGTCGCGGCGGATGTTCGCCGCCCAGCGCCGGATGCCGTCCGCCGCGCCGCGCCGCAGCCGTACGGTGGCCGTGCGCCGCCCCGGCACCGGGCCGCCCATCGAGGTGACGACCTCCCGCAGGTCGATGCCCTCCGGGACCGTCACCTCACCGGCGGGGCCGTCGGCGACGACCTCGCCCCTGATGCGGCTGAGCCGGAACACCCGGGTCTCCCCGCGGTCCCGGTCATGGCCGGCGACGTACCAGCGGCCGCGCCTGCTGACCACGCCCCACGGCTCCAGGTGCCGCCGCTGCGGGCCGCTGCGCCCGACGCCCTGGTACTCGAACGTGACGGGCAGGCGGTCGCGGACGGCCCGCCACAGCGCCGGGAAGGCGGGCTCGTCGGCGCCGACCCTGGGCTCGACGCCGAGGGAGGCGGCCTCGTCGGTGTCGATGCCGGCCGCGCGCAGCTTCAGCAGGGCCCCGGAGGCCGCCTCGGCGAGGCTGGCCCGCTGCCAGACCCGGGCGGCCAGCCCGAGCACGGCGGCCTCGTCGCGGGCGAACTGGAGCTCCGGCAGTTCGTACGCCTGGCGCTGGATGCGGTAGCCGGCCTCCTCGTCGCCGTCGCTGCCCATCTCCAAGGGGATGCCGAGCTCGCGCAGCTCCTCCTTGTCGCGCTCGAACATGCGCTTGAACGCCTCGTCCCCGCCGGGATAGCCCGGCACGGCCTGGCGGATCTGCTCCGCGGTGAGGTACCGCCGGGTGGCCAGCAGGCACACCACGAGATTGAGCAGCCGCTCGGTCTTGCGGCGCGACATCGTCACTCCTTCTGGCCCGTCCCCGTGGCCTCCGACGCTACCGTTGGCGGGTGATCCGATGGCGCAAAGGCACGGTTGTCAAGATACGCCGCGAATGGCCCGGAGCGGTCGAACTCGACGTAACCATCGACGACGACGGCGAAGCACGCGCCCTGGCCTATCCGGCGCTGGTGGGACGGCCCCGTCCAGGCGACGTCGTGCTGCTGAACACGACGGCGCTCGCGATGGGGCTTGGCACCGGAGGGTACGCGATGGTGGTGGCGGTACCCGACCGTTTCCCGCCCGATCCGTCCGGTCCAGGCCATCTGGTCAAGGCACGTTACACCCCTCTGCAGGCCACGGTGCTCGGCGCGGACGAGCAGGACTCCGCGCACCACGAGGTTCTGCGCGACGCCGAGTCGGTCGGCGGCATGCCGGTCGTCGTCGCCGACCTGCACTCGGCGCTGCCGGCGATCATCGCGGGACTACACCTGGACCGCCCCGGCACCCGCGTCGTCTACGTCATGCCGGACGGCGGCGCGCTGCCCGCCTGGTTCTCCCGGACGATCGCGGCGCTGCGCGAGGCCGGGGCGCTGGCCGCGACGGTGACCGTCGGCCAGGCGTTCGGCGGGGACCTGGAGGCCGTGACGCTGCACACCGGCCTGCTCGCCGCGCGGCTGGTCCTGGACGCCGAGGTGGCGATCGTCGCGCAGGGTCCCGGCAACCTCGGCACGGGCACGCGGTGGGGCTTCTCGGGCGTGTCGGCGGGCGAGGCGGTGAACGCCGCCTCCGTCCTGGCGGGCCGCCCCGTGGCGTCCCTGCGGGTCAGCGAGGCGGACGCCCGTGAGCGCCACCGAGGGATCTCCCACCACAGCCTGACCGCCTACGGCCGCGTCGCGCTGGCGCGGGCTCAGGTGGTCGTGCCGGATCTGCCGGGCGCGTTCGGAGAGCGGGTACGGGCCGAGGCGAAGCCGCTCGGCGAGCGGCACGAGCTCGTCACCGTGCCCGTGGACGGCCTCGACGAGGCGGTGCGCGACTCGCCGGTGCGGGTGTCGACCATGGGCCGGGGCCTGGACGAGGACCGCGCGGGGTTCCTGGCCGTGGCCGCCGCCGGCCGCCATGTCGCAAATCTCCTAAGGTGACGCCTTTATGGCATAGATCCTAAGTCGAGAATCGCCCAAGCCGCACGGAAATGTCCTCCTCATTACCGTTTGATTGTTTTACCGGTACAACGCCGGAGGATGCTGGAAGTCGAAGGCCATGTCGCAGGAAAGGAGCATATCCGTACCGGCCTTCCCGCTTTTCCGGCAGCGAGGAGAACACCGTGCCCAGCAGGACCAGCGCCTCTGTCGGCCTGGCGGCGATCGCCACGACGGCCGGCACGCTCTTCATGACCTCGCCCGCGTCCGCCCAGAGCATCGCGGCTCCGACGCACGTCAGCACCGTCGCGGCCCAGGTGAGCGCGAGCGCACCGTACGGCGACGGCTGGTGGTGGCGGCACCGCCACTTCCGGCACCATCACCACTTCCGTCACCACCACTTCCGTCACCATCACTTCCGGCATCATCACCGCTTCTTCCCGTTCTTCCCGCATCATCGCTTCCGGCACTTCGGAGGCGAATTCGGCTTCCACAACGGAGGCTTCCATCGTGCGGGCTTCCACGACTTCGGGTTCGGCGGCTTCAGGTCCGGTGGCTTCGGGGGCGGCGGCTTCGGAGGGAATGTGAACCGGAACGTCAATGTGGTGTCGAGCGATTTCGGGTTCAGTCATACCAGCACCAACGTTGGCATTTCCCATGGATGGTGAAACGGCAACGGAGCACAAAGGCGCCGGAGCGGACGCTCCGGCGCCTTTGGTGACGGCCTTTACCCCGTAGATCAAGCTTTGACGAGGTCGCCGACCGGGTCGTACATCTGCCGGAACGTGAACGCCTCCGGCCCGGGACCGTCACGGCGCACCCGCTCGAGCCGCTCCCGCGCCTCCTCCACCGACGGGATCCGGCCCGCCGGGACCCACCACAGCACGATGTACGGCTCCGCCATGCGCAGGAACCACTCGCGGCGCCGCCGCAGCAGGTCGAGGTGGGCCGACCGGTAGGTGAAGTCCCACAAAGCCTCACGCGACTCCCACACCGAGAAGTTGATGATCACATCGTCCCCGTAGGGCCGGATGCTCGTCGCGTCGTCGGCCTCGCCGCCGGTCAGCCGCCAGACGAACCCGGGCACCGAGTCGGCCAGGGCGTTGATGGGCTCGAAGAGGGCCAGGAACTCGGCCATCGCCGGAGCGTCGAGGGGCGTGTGGAGGTGGCCGACGTTGAACTCGGCCAGATGGTGGTCGGTCATGGTCGCCAGCAGACCATCGCTCGCGGCTCTATGTCAACTGTCATTGTTTTTAGAATCCAGCACCACACAGCACTCCCCCGGCCGCGGATCCATACGTGCCACCGTCCCGGTCGGTCCCAGGCCCTCCAGGAGGCCCTCCAGCAGCGCCAGGTTCATCCCGCAGACGAGAGGCGGGAACTCCACCGCCAGCGCGTGGAACGGGCAGTTGCGCAGGCGCACCTGCCCGCCCTCGCGGTACGGCTCATAGCCCCGGGCCGCCAGCGCGGCCTCCACCCGGTCGCCCACCTCGTTCCCGGCCCCGCACGGAGCCACGCCCGCGCCGTTCTCGGCCGCCCCGCCGGCGTGCGCGGTCCCGGCGGCCGCTTCGGCTCGTACGATCCCGGGCGGCTCCTCGGCACGGGCCGTCGCGGGCGGCTCCACGGCTCGTACGGCATCGGGCCGCGCGGCTCCGGCGGACCGGCCGTGGGCCCGCGCCAGCCGTTCCAGGACCTCCTCGCCGCCGACCGTCTCCACGACTTCGGCGAGCAACTCGGCCGCGGCACGGTAGTCGCGCGGCGGCACGCTCACCACCCGCTCCGCCGCCGAACGCCGGTACAGCTTCGCGGGACGCCCGGCCCCCGGGCCGGTGCGCCCGGCGGGCCGCCGGTACACCGCCTCCAGCAGCCCCACGTCGGTCAGCCGGTCGAGGTGGAAGGCGGCCAGGGTGCGCTGGATGCCGGCGGCGTCCGCGGCCTCCGCCCGGCCCACCTCGTGATCCTGCCCGGCCACGTACTCGTAGAGCCTCCGGCGTACCGGGTCCTGCAGGGCCGCGATGGCCTCGACGTCGTCCACACGCCGAGTCTAGGGACGGCGCGGAACGCTCCCGCCCATCGGACGGCGGCCGCCTCGCGCCCGGAAGGTCAGTACGCCGCGAGGACGTCGATGACGAAGGCCAGGGTGTCGTTCTTCGTGATCCCGGAGGCGGCGTGTCCCTTCGCGCCGTAGCCGTCCTTCGAGGGGATGACGACGAGCACGCGGCTGCCGACCCGCTGCCCGACCACGGCACGGTCCCAGCCACTGATCATCTGACCGGCTCCGGCCACCACCGAGTCCGGGCGTCCCCGGCCCCGCGAGTCCTCGAACACCTTGCCCGTCCGCCAGACCTGCCCGAGATCGTGGAAGACGACGAGCTGGTGCGCCTGGACCGGCGGACCGCTCCCCTGGATGATCGTCCGGATCCGCAGCCGCCCCGGCGGCGCCGTCGACGGGATCTTCATCTTCGGCGTCGTCCCCGGCGTCACCTGCGGCATCGCCGGGTCGTTCTGCAACTGCGCCTGCCCCTGCGCGCTCGCGCCGTTGTGATACGTCGCGATCACGTCGAGCACGAAGACCATGGAGTCGTTCGCACCGATCTGCCACGGCGAGTACCCGCCCGCGCCATAACCCTGGTTCGGCGGGATGACCGCCAGCACCCGGCCGCCCGGCCGCTGGCCCTCGAGGGCCTTGTTCAGGCCGGTGACCAGGCGGCCGTACGGGAACATCGCCGGCCGCCCGGCGTCGTAGCTGCTGGCGACCAGCTTGTGGTCGCCGCCGTTCCAGCGGTACCCGACGTAGTTGGCGACCACGAGGTCACCGTCGGTCACCTCCGGGCCCTTGCCCTTGCGCAGCGTCTCGACCTTCAGCTTCCCCGACGGTGACGACCCCGGGATCGTCACCGTCGGCTGCCGGCCCACGACACCGGCGACCTTCAGGCCGTCGGGCAGGTCGCCCCCACTGCACGCCGTGACGGCGGCGAGGGGAAGCACCGCCAGTGCGGCAACCCGCCGCATGCGCGAACCTCCGGACACCAGGCGATCAGTACGAGCCGAGGACGTCGACGACGAACACCAGCGTGTCGGTGCCCTTGATGCCGCCCTGCGGGGAGCCCTGCTTGCCGTACCCGTCGTTCGGCGGCACGACGAGCAGGACCCGGCTGCCGGCCTTCACGCCGACCAGACCGGTGTCCCAGCCCGGGATGACCTGCTTGACGCCGATCGGGAACGACGCCGGCGCGCCGCGCTTCCAGGACGAGTCGAAGACCTGCCCGTTGCGCCACAGCACGCCGTGGTACTGCGCGATCAGCGTCTGGCCCTTCTGCACCACCGGGCCGTTGCCCTGGATCAGGGTCTTGACCTGGAGCTTGTCGGGCGCGCCCGTGGACGGGATCTTGACCGTCGGGGCGGTGCCGGCCGCTCCGGCGGTCACCGTCGGCAGCTTGGGATCGTCGACCTTCTGCGGCGTGCCCTGCGCCGACGAGGTCTTGCCGTAGGCGTTCAGCAGGTCGACCGCGACGACGACGTCGTCGGTCTTGGCGAGCTGCAGCGACTGGGCGATCTGGTCGCCGACCTCCTGGTACGGCAGGGTCATCACCAGACGCGTGCCCGCCTTGCGGCCGACCAGGGCCTTGTCGAGCGGGGACAGGCCGGTCAGCTGGCCCGACTGCCCGACGATCGGCTGCTTCTTCGTGTAGGTGTTCAGCAGCTCCTTGCCGCCGCCCTTGGCCGCCCACTTGTAGGCGACCAGCTGGGCGACCACCAGGTCGCCGTTGGCCACGGCGGCGCCCGACCCGCGGACGGCCTCCACGACCTGCCGCTTCGCACTCGGCTTGTCCTTCGGCACCTTGATCGTCAGCGCCTTGCCGAACGCACCCGTGGCCTTCGCCGCCGGCGCCGGGAGCGTCTCGTACCAGACCGCCGCGCCGGTCGCCAGCCCGACGAGCACCACGGCTGCCGTCACGAACAGGATCCTGCGCCGCTTCGCCTGCGCGCGAGTGCCCGAGCGCGGCGCGCCACGGCCCTTGGCGCCCAGCGCGTGCGGCTGGAAGTCCGTCTGGGTGATCTCCTGGGCCGCCGGCATCCTCAGCTTGATCGGGTCCGGATGCGCGAACCGGCTCTTCGGCTCGTCGTCCGCGTCGTCCTCGCCCGAGTCGGTGTCGGTCGCGTCGGCGGCCTCGGAGCCGGAGGCGGCCGCCTCGGCGTCCTCAGCGGCCTCCTCGGACTCGCCCACGGTGTCCTGCGGCTCCTCGGCCTCCGCGCGCGCTTCCTCAGTCTCGGGCCGCTCGGCGGCTCCGGGCTCGCCGCCCGCCGGCGCGTCCGCCGCCGGGGCGTCCGCCCCCTCGGCGTCCTGCGGCTCGTCCGTACGCGTCTGCGCGCGGCCTTTGACTTCAGACATCTTCTCCACCGTTCGCGGGTCGACGACTATCGCGACAAGGTACCCACCCTGTCAGCGGGCATCTAAAGGTAGCGTGAGATCGCCGCTACATTCCCGCGATCAGCTTGTCGACGCGGTCATCGACCGACCGGAATGGGTCCTTGCACAGCACCGTCCGCTGTGCCTGGTCGTTCAGCTTCAGGTGCACCCAGTCGACCGTGAAGTCCCGCCGTTTCTCCTGCGCCTTGCGGATGAACTCCCCGCGCAGCCGCGCCCGCGTCGTCTGCGGCGGCACCGACTTGGCCTGGAAGATGTCCAGGTCCCGGGCCACCCGCTCGACGGCGCCCTTGCGCTCCAGCAGGTAGTACAGGCCGCGGCCGCGGTGCACGTCGTGGTAGGCCAGGTCGAGCTGTGCCACCCGCGGCGAGCTCAGCGGCAGGTCGTACTTGCGCCGATACCGCTCGATGAGCTGGAACTTCGTCACCCAGTCGATCTCGCGGGCGACCAGGTCCAGATCACCCGTCTCGACCGCGCGCACGGTCCGCTCCCACAGGTCGAGCACCCGCAGCACCACCGGATCCGCGCCGCGCCGGTCGATGAACTCCCGCGCCTTGTCGAGGTACTCCTTCTGGATCTCCAGCGAGCTGGCCTCCCGGCCGTTGGCCAGGCGAACCTTCCGCCGGCCGGTCATGTCGTGGCTGACCTCCCGGATCGCCCGGATGGGGTTCTCCAGCGTCAGGTCACGCATCACGACCCCGGCCTCGACCATGCGCAGCACCAGGTCCGTCGCGCCGACCTTGAGCAGCATCGTCGTCTCGCTCATGTTCGAGTCGCCGACGATGACGTGCAGCCGGCGGAACCGCTCGGCGTCCGCGTGCGGCTCGTCCCGGGTGTTGATGATCGGCCGCGACCGTGTCGTCGCCGACGACACGCCCTCCCAGATGTGCTCGGCGCGCTGGCTCACGCAGTACACCGCGCCCCGGGGAGTCTGCAGCACCTTGCCGGCGCCGCAGATGATCTGCCGGGTGACGAGGAACGGGATCAGCACGTCGGCCAGCCGGCCGAACTCGCCGTGCCGCCCGACGAGGTAGTTCTCGTGGCAGCCATAGGAGTTGCCGGCCGAATCGGTGTTGTTCTTGAAAAGGTAGATGTCACCCGCGATGCCCTCCTCGCGGAGACGCCGCTCGGCGTCGACGAGCAGACCCTCAAGGATCCGCTCCCCCGCCTTGTCGTGTACGACGAGCTCGTCGACGCTGTCACACTCGGGCGTCGCGTACTCAGGATGACTGCCGACATCGAGGTACAGCCGTGCCCCATTGCGCAGGAACACGTTGCTGCTACGGCCCCACGACACCACTCTGCGGAACAGGTACCGCGCCACCTCGTCGGGTGACAACCGCCGCTGCCCTCGGAAGGTGCACGTTACGCCGTACTCGTTCTCCAACCCGAAGATGCGCCTATCCACATCCGCAAGGCTATGCGTCCGAGGGCCGCCGACGGTAGAGATCGCGGAGGGGATGACGTGACGGTTGCGACGGTCCCCACCGGCGGACGACGCTCGGCGGGCTCGCCAAGGCCGTCCCACGGCGGGCTGGAGCACCGCCTACAGGCCCGTGGCCAGGCACAACGATGAACACCACCGGCCACGATCTTTACGTTGTAGATCAATAAAAGGGACAGCGCCCGCCGCGCCCCGAAGGGCACGACGGGCGGCGTCACGTCACTCCGCGGCGCTGTCCTCCGCCTCGGAACCCGACTCGCCCTGCTCCGCGGCGGACTCGGCCTCCTCCAGCAGCGCCCGGATCCGCGCCGCCGGCAGCCGCCGGAACAGCCGGTGCGTCCGATTCCGGTCCAGCACCGCGACCTCCAGCTGCTCGGCCTCCAGGTGCCGGTCGGCGTCCTGCCGCTCCAGCGCCCGCACCCCCAGCCGAAGCGCCCGCGCCAGCGTGAGCTCCTCCTCGAAGTGCTCCTGCAGCGCCGCCGCGACCTGGTCGGCCTGCCCGCCCATCGCGACATAACCGCGCTCATCGGCGACCGACCCGTCGAAGGTCAGCCGGTAGATCTGGTCCGAGGCGGCGTCCTCACCCAGCTCCGCGACGACCAGCTCCACCTCGTACGGCTTGTTCATCTCGGTGAACACCGTGCCCAGCGTCGTCGCGTACGCGTTCGCCAGGCCCCGCGCGGTCACGTCACGGCGGTCGTACATGTACCCGTTGACGTCGGCGTAGCGCACACCGGCCTGACGGAGGTTCTCGAACTCGTTGTACTTGCCGACCGCGGCGAACGCCATCCGGTCGTAGATCTCACTGATCTTGTGCAGCGCACGGGACGGATTGTCGGCCACGAACAGGATGCCGTCGTCGTACTGCAGCACGACGACGCTGCGGCCGCGCGCGATGCCCTTACGCGCGTAGTCGGCCTTGTCCTTCATCTGCTGTTCGGGCGACACGTAGAACGGCATGGACACCGGTGGCGTTCCTTACTACTCGTTCAGTACTCGATCGCGGACGTTACAGCAGCGGAGCCGACGGCCCGCCGGGCGATTGCATCCGCCCCTCGACGACCCGCTCCGCCAGACCACCGACCTCCTCGTCCGGCATCCGCCGGTACCCGTCGGCGGTGACCACGGCGACCACCGGGAAGATGCGGCGCGCCAGATCCGGTCCGCCGGTGGCCGAATCGTCGTCCGCCGCGTCGTACAGCGCCTGGAGGGAGGCGATCACCGCGTCCTCCTCCGCCAGGTCCCGCTGGAACAGCTTCTTCAGCGCACCCTTGGCGAACACCGACCCCGAGCCGATGCTGTAGAACTCGTGCTCCTCATAACGCCCGCCGGCCGGGTCGTAGCTGAAGATCCGGCCCTGGTCCCGGTCCTCGTCGTAGCCGGCGAACAACGGCACGACCACCAGCCCCTGCAGGGCCATGCCGAGGTTGCCCCGGACCATCGTGGCCAGCCGGTTGGCCTTGCCCTCCAGCGAGAGCGTACGGCCCTCCATCTTCTCGTAGTGCTCCAGCTCGACCTGGAACAGGCGCACCACCTCGAGACCGATGCCCGCGGTGCCCGCGATCGCGACGGCGGAGTACTCGTCGGCGCGGTAGACCTTCTCGATGTCCCGCTGAGCGATCACATTCCCCGCGGTCGCCCGCCGGTCGCCCGCCATCACCACCCCGCCCGGGAACGTGATCGCGACGATCGTCGTACCGTGCGGGATCTGATCCCCGGCCGACACCCCCGCCGGAAGCTCGCGCGCGCCCGGCAGCATCCCCGGCGAGTACGACGACAGGAACTCGGTGAACGACGGGGGGCCCTGGCTCATGAACGCGCCCGGCAGACGCCCCGGCGCGGAACCTTGCGACGTCACACGACTCCTTCCAAAGGCAACGGATGCGATGCGCCTCCGCAACTCAGACCCTACTGTCACTGCGACGTCAGGCGCATTCCGCGTGATCCCTGCCCTCGTCCGCCCAGGGCGAACCCGACTCCCTCAGTCAGCGGACGTCAAGACATACTCCGGCGGCCCCAGCGGCTCCCGCGGCAACGCCTCGAGATCGGGAAACCCCGGATCACTCAGATCCAGAGCGGGAAACCACAACTCGGCCGGCTCCGCACTCGCGACCGTCACGTCCGTCTCCCAGGGGTCCACGGAGTCCCCCTCGGCCATGGCGTGCAGCAGCGCGAGATCGTCCGTGCAGGCCCGCCCCAGCTCCCAGCCGGGATCGACCATCTCACCGGACCGTCGCGGCCGTACGACTGCCACCTCGTAGCCGCCGTCCTCGGTCAGCAGCAGCCCCGACAACCCACCGGTGAGGTACTCGATCGCCCTGCGCACCACCCACGGATCGTCCCGGAGCTGCCCCATCCCCGTATTGCAGTCGGCGCACAGGATCCCCCGTACGTCACTGGTGACGTGATCGTGATCGACATGCACGGCGGCCGCCGTACGGCAGATCGGGCAGACGCCGCCCTGCCGTTCGATCAGCCGCTCGACCTCGTCCGCACCGATTCCATACCGCTGCGTCAGCCGGTAGTGGCGACGGCTCTTCGCGTCTCCTCGCGAGCGGCGTGACACCCGTTTCGGCTGATACGGCTCCCCCAGCCTGCACTCGAGATAGTCCACGGCGCGCCGCATCACTGTGGGATCGTCCTTGAACTGGCCGAGTGCACCATTGCAGCTGAAGCAGAGCATGCCCCGGACCTCTCCCGTGGCATGGTCGTGATCGACGTGCAATGAACGACGGTGCAGGCAGATGAGGCAGAGGTCCCCGTGCCTCCTCGAAAGCTCCTCGACCTCTTGCTCGGTCAGCCCGTATCGACGCTTGAGGTGATAGCTGCGCACACTGCCGTGCTTGTTGGCCTTGATCTCGGCCATGATCTGGTTGTGGCACGGCTTGCAGTATGCAGTCAGACCCGTCGAGGTGGATCGATTACGACCAAACTCAGAGACCGGTTTTGTCTCTTCGCATTGCGGACAGTATTTCATGCCACCCGGAACTGCCGAATGGCGTCGATATTCGCGCGCCGACTTCCCTTCCGCCGCCTGCTTCTTTCGATAAGCGGCGGCGTTGCGCAAGCCGAAGCACTCTTTGCAGTACAGGGCGAGCCCGTCGGGTGACTGCTTCCGGCGCCAGAACTCTGACGCCGGTTTAACCTCTCCGCAGTCTTTGCATCTTTTGTCCGGAGGGATTAAATCGGACATATCCTCACTGGCCGCCCTTTTGTACGTATGAACGGACAAATTCCTCTGCGTTCTCTTCGAGAACTTCGTCGATTTCGTCCAGAATTGCGTCGACGTCGTCGGTCAGTTTCTCCTGGCGTTCCTGGACGTCCTCGCTGGGCGCGGCCTGGGTCTCGTCGACCTCTTCCTCGCGCCGGGTCGTCTGCTTCTGACCGCCAGTGTCCCTCGTTGCCATGAGTGATCCTCCCGTTCGTGCCGAGACCTTGACTCTATCGTCGCCCGCCGACATGGAGTGGATCACGCACCGTGTGCCACGCCGATCGACGGTTGGTCTTCTGACGCCGTTATCGCCAGTGGCGATCTCCGCGAAACGGGCATAGCCGTCACAACTGTGCAGCGATCACAGCCGCCACCCGCTCACGCGACCGCCCGTACGCGGTCCGAGGAGGGCGTACGGGCGGGCGTGCGGGTCATTCGCCGGTGAGGGCGGTGACGAGGTCCGCGGCGGTGCGGCAGCGGTCCAGGAGCGTCCCGACGTGCGCCTTGGTGCCGCGCAGCGGCTCGAGCGTCGGGACCCGCTGCAGCGACTCCCGGCCGGGCACGTCGAAGATGACCGAGTCCCAGGACGCCGCCGCGACGGAGTCGGCGTACTGCCGCAGGCACCGGCCCCGGAAGTAGGCGCGGGTGTCCTCCGGCGGGTTCTCGATCGCCGCCTCGATGTCGGCGTCCGTGATGATGCGCTCCATGCGCCCACGGGCGGCGAGGCGGTTGTACAGGCCGCGCTCGGCGCGGACGTCGGAGTACTGCAGGTCGACGAGCTGCAGGCGCGGGTGGGACCAGTCGAGCCCGTCGCGGCTGCGGTAGCCCTCGAGGAGCTCGAGCTTGGCGACCCAGTCGAGCTCGCGGGACAGCTGCATCGGGTCCTCGCCGAGCCGCTGCAGGACCGACTCCCAGCGGGCCAGGATGTCGGTGGTCAGCTCGTCGACGTCGCTGCCGAAGCGGTCCTCGACGTACTTGCGGGACTGCTCGAGGTACTCCATCTGCAACTGGACTGCGGTCATCTTGCGGCCGTCGCGCAGCGTGAGCAGGTGCTTGCAGCTGGGGTCGTGGGAGATCGCCCGCAGAGTGGCGACCGGCATGTCCACCGACAGGTCCACGGTGAGGAAGCCGTCCTCGATCATGGCGAGGACCAGGCCCGTCGTGCCGAGCTTGAGGTAGGTGGAGACCTCGCTCATGTTCGCGTCGCCGATGATGACGTGCAGCCGGCGGTACTTCTCCGGGTCGGCGTGTGGCTCGTCACGGGTGTTGATGATGGGACGTTTGAGGGTGGTCTCGAGGCCGACCTCGACCTCGAAGAAGTCGGCCCGCTGGCTGATCTGGAAGCCGTCGCCGCGGCCGTCGACACCGATGCCGACCCGGCCGGCGCCGCAGACCACCTGCCGGGTGACGAAGAACGGCGTGAGGTGCCGGACGATGTCGGAGAACGGGGTCTCCCGGCGCATCAGGTAGTTCTCGTGGCAGCCGTAGGAGGCGCCCTTGTTGTCGGTGTTGTTCTTGTAGAGCTGGATGGGGTGGGTGCCCGGCACCCGGGCGGCCCGGGCGGCGGCGTCGGCCATGACGCGCTCTCCGGCCTTGTCCCAGATCACGGCGTCCCGGGGGTTGGTGCACTCGGGCGTGGAGTACTCCGGGTGGGCGTGGTCGACGTAGAGGCGGGCCCCGTTGGTCAGGATGACGTTGGCCAGCCCGAGGTCCTCGTCGGTGAGCTGGGAGGGGTCGGCGACCTCCCGTGCCAGGTCGAAGCCGCGGGCGTCGCGGAGGGGGTTCTCCTCCTCGAAGTCCCACCGCGCCCGCCTGGCCTTCGCCGCCGATGCCGCGAGGTAGGCGTTGACGACCTGCGAGGAGGTCACCATCGCGTTGGCCCCTGGCTGACCGGGAACGGAAATGCCGTACTCGGTCTCGATACCCATCACCCGCCGCACGCTCATAGGTCCGAGCCTAATGCGCCATGGCCGTGGTCCAGCGCGGCACGGCGGGATCGTGATGCGAAACGCGTCGTAGGAGCAGGGCCGGGGTGCCCGCAAGCGGTCATCACAGGCCCGCTGGGGACGGCGGGCGGGCCGGGACGGCGAACGTGTCGTAGGCGGCGTGCGGAGCCGTGGGAGCGCCTGACGCGGCCGGGCGCGGCCTCCCCCGTACTAGCGCTTCCGGATGCGGTCCAGAGCCGTACGGGTGCCGGAAATGCCGCGTGGCGGCCGGAACGGGTGTTCCGGCCGCCACGGGGTGGTGCTGGGTCAGAGGTACTGCCCGGTGTTCGCGACGGTGTCGATCGAACGTCCGGCCTCTGTGCCCTGCTTTCCGGAGACGAGGGTGCGGATGTACACGATCCGCTCGCCCTTCTTCCCGGAGATGCGGGCCCAGTCGTCGGGGTTGGTGGTGTTGGGCAGGTCCTCGTTCTCGCTGAACTCGTCGACGCAGGCGGCGAGAAGGTGGGTGACCCGCATGCCCTTCTGACCGTGGTCGAGGAAGTCCTTGATGGCCATCTTCTTGGCCCGGTCGACGATGTTCTGGATCATCGCTCCGGAGTTGAAGTCCTTGAAGTACAGGACCTCCTTGTCACCGTTGGCGTAGGTGACCTCCAGGAAGCGGTTCTCCTCGGTCTCGCTGTACATCCGTTCGACGACCCGCTGGATCATCGCGTCGACGGTGGCGTCCGCCGAGTTGCCGTGCTCCTTCAGGTCGTCGGGGTGGAGCGGCAGGCCGGTGAGGATGTACTTGGAGAAGATGTCCTTGGCCGCTTCGGCGTCGGGACGCTCGATCTTGATCTTCACGTCGAGTCGGCCGGGGCGGAGGATCGCCGGGTCGATCATGTCTTCCCGGTTGGAGGCGCCGATGACGATGACGTTCTCCAGGCCCTCGACTCCGTCGATCTCCGACAGCAGCTGGGGGACGATGGTGTTCTCGACGTCGGATGAGACACCGGATCCGCGGGTGCGGAAGATGGAGTCCATCTCGTCGAAGAACACGATCACGGGGGTTCCCGCGGAGGCCTTCTCGCGGGCCCGCTGGAAGACGAGGCGGATGTGCCGCTCGGTCTCGCCGACGTACTTGTTGAGCAGCTCGGGGCCCTTGATGTTGAGGAAGAAGCTCTTCCCCTCGGCTCCGGTCTTCTCGGCGACCTGCTTGGCGAGGGAGTTGGCGACCGCCTTGGCGATGAGGGTCTTGCCACAGCCGGGCGGGCCGTACAGCAGGACTCCCTTCGGGGGACGGAGCTGGTGCTCCCGGAACAGGTCGGCGTGGAGGTAGGGCAGCTCGACGGCGTCGCGGATCTGTTCGATCTGCGGTCCGAGCCCGCCGATCTCCTGGTAGGAGATGTCGGGAACCTCTTCGAGGACGAGCTCCTCGACCTCCGCCTTGTGGATCTTCTCGTAGGCGTATCCGGATCGGGTGTCGAGCATGAGCGAGTCGCCGGCGCGCAGGGCTACTCCGCGCAAGGGCTCGGCCAGCTTGACGACGCGTTCTTCGTCGGCGTGCGCGATCACGAGGGCGCGTTCGCCGTCTTCGAAGGCCTCCTTCAGCATGACGACCTCGCCCTGCGTCTCGAACTCGAGCGCGGCGACGACATTGAGCGCCTCGTTGAGCATGACCTCCTGGCCACGCTGCAACTCGTCGGTCTCAATGCCCGGACTGACGTTCACCCGTAGCTTGCGGCCACCGGTGAAGATGTCGACCGTGCCGTCCTCGCGTGCGGCGAGGAACGTTCCGAAGGCCGACGGTGGCTGCGCGAGCCTGTCGACCTCCTCCTTCAGGGCGATGATCTGCTCTCGGGCTTCCTTGAGAGTCGCCACGAGACGTTCGTTCTGGCCCGTTACCGCGGCCAGGCTTGCCTGCGCCTCGTGAAGGCGCTCTTCGAGTACACGAACTTGTCGGGGGGACTCCGCGAGCTTGCGGCGCAGCACGGAGATCTCCTCCTCCAGGAAGGAGACCTGCGTCTGGAGGTCGCGGACCTCCTTTTCGTGCTGCGCCTTACGCGCCCCGGCATCGTCACGAGCGGCCACGCTCGTCACCTCCTCAGGCAGAGACGACGACCTATCTGAAACCCTACCTATCCCGAGCGCCTCCGTAACCTGGCCCGTGGGTACTCGTGTCGTGGCGTGGGAACCATGTTCTGGATGAAGTGGCAGGTCTGTGAGGTGGAGGACCTGCGGTGGAAGCCCCCGGTCTAGGACAAAAAGATCGCTTCGAGGGCCGAACGGCGCAAGTCCTCGCGTTCGGACAGGGCCGTTCGGGGTGGAGAGATTCTCGTCACTCTCCGGACAGATCGGGTTCGGCGGCGGCTTCCCGGGGCGTCGTCTCGGCTTCGCGGGGCGTCGTCTCGGCCTCGCGGGGCGTCGTCTCGGCGTCGGCGTAGGCACCCTTGGCGGGGCGTCGGCGGCGCGCCGGGGGGCGTACGCCGTCGGCGAGGCGCCGCGCGGTGGCGAGGAATCCGGTGTGGCCGACCATGCGGTGGTCGGGGCGTACGGCGAGGCCTTCGACGTGCCAGGAGCGGACGAGGGTCTCGAAGGCGTACGGCTCGGCGAAGGTGCCGTGCTCGCGGAGGGCCTCGACGACGCGGGAGAGCTGGGTGGTGGTGGCGACGTAGGCGCAGACCATGCCGCCGGGGACGAGGGCCTTGGCGACGGCGTCGAGGCATTCCCAGGGGGCGAGCATGTCGAGGACGACGCGGTCGACGTCGGTGTCGGCGAGGACGTCCTCGAGGGAGCCGACGGTGAGGCTCCAGGCGGGGTGCGGGGCGCCGAAGTAGCCCTCGACGTTGGCGCGGGCGATGTCGGCGAAGTCCGCGCGGCGCTCGTAGGAGGAGACGTGGCCGTGTTCGCCGACGGCGCGCAGGAGCCAGCAGGTGAGGGCGCCGGAGCCGACGCCGGCCTCGACGACGCGGGCGCCGGGGAAGATGTCGGCGGCGGCGAGGATCTGGGCGGCGTCCTTGGGGTAGACGACGGCGGCGCCGCGTGGCATGCGCAGGGTGTGGTCGGAGAGGAGGGGGCGGAAGGCGAGGTACTCGGTGCCGCCGGAGGAGCGGAAGACGGTGCCTTCAGGGCTGCCGATGATCTCGTCGTGCGGGATGGAGCCCTTGTGGCTGTGGTAGAGCTTGCCGGGCTGGAGGGTGATGGTGTTGATGCGGCCCTTGGGGTCGGTGAGCTGAACCCGGTCGCCGGGACGGAACGGTCCGTGCGGGACCTTGGGCATGCGGGAACCGGCGGTGGAGGGTTCGGTCATGTTCTAAGGCTACGGCTTCGCGACGGTACGGCTGACGTCCTCGGTGACGAGCACGCCGTACATCTCCCCGGTGGGTTCGACGAGGAGGTATTCGGTGGCGGGGGCGCGCTGGATCGCGGCGAGGAGGTCCTCGCCGGCGAGGTCGGCGGGCAGGATGAGGTCGGGGTCGAGGGTGCGGGTGAGGCCGGCGGCGTCGACCCAGGGGCGGCGGTGCTCGGGGGTGGCGTTGACGGCGCTCTCGCTGACGATGCCGATCGGGGCGCCGTCCGGTTCGACGACGACGATGGCGCCGGCGCGGGCCTCGCGGGCGCGGCGGATGGCCTCGGCGAGGGGCAGGTCCTGGGGGACGCGGACGGCGCGGCGGGCGAGGGCGCGGGCGTTGAGGAGGGGGATGCGCTCGCGGAGCTCGGCGACGCGGATGGCCTCGCCGGCGCCCATCCAGATGAAGGAGGCGACGAGGGCGCCCCACAGCACGGTGAGCCAGTGGTTGCCGCCGGTGACGGACATGGCGGCGCTGGCGGCGAGGACGGCGATGGCGACGCCCCGGCCGATCCAGCCGGCCGTGACGGTGGCGGTGCGCTGCCGTCCGGTGATCTTCCACACGCCGGCGCGGACGATGCGGCCTCCGTCGAGGGGCAGCCCGGGCAGGAGGTTGAAGACGCCGACGATGAGGTTGGCGACGGTGAGCGCCTCGAGGAGCAGCTCGGCGACCGGGGGCAGGGTGGCGAGGTGGAGGGCGGCGAAGCCGCCGGCGGCCAGGGCGAGGGACAGGATCGGGCCGGCGGCCGCGACGGCGAACTCACGGCCGGGGGTGCGGGGCTCGCGTTCGATCTCGGAGACGCCGCCGAGGATGTGCAGCGTGATGGCGCGCACGGGGAGGCCGAATCTCCGGGCGACGACGGAGTGGCTGAGCTCGTGGACGAGCACGGACGCGTACAGCAGCACGGCGTAGGTGAAGGCGACGAGGAAGCTCTCCGGCCGGTCGACGATGCGCAGCGCGGTGGGCTCGAACATCACCGTGATGATGATCGCGACGATGAACCAGGTCGGCGAGACGTACACCGGAATGCCGAACGGCCGGCCCATGAGGATTCCCGGGCGGGTGGGGCGTTCGCCGTCGCGGGGGGTGCTGTCTGCCACGTTCGGAATGGTACGCGGCGGGTCGTCAAGGCGGCCTAAGGGCGTGTCCGACGAGTCCCGTTCGTAGCGAGCGGTCTCCGCGCAGCCGGACTGCGGATTCGTCGGACACGCCCTGAGGTCGCGAGGCGCGGTCCCGGCCCGAATCTGTCGCAGGTCTCCCCTAGGGTTGCGGGCATGACGGCCATCGAGACCGCCGCGGCCCGGTCGGGCGGCGACGCCAGCGTGATCGGCACGTTGTCCCCGTCGCGGGCGGGTGATTTCATGACGTGCCCGTTGCTGTACCGCTTCCGGGTGATCGACCGGATCCCGGAGCGGCCGAGTCCGGCGGCCGTGCGCGGCACGCTCGTGCACGCGGTGCTGGAGCGGCTGTACGACATCCCGGCGGCGGGGCGGACGCCGGCGGCGGCGCTGGAGCTGCTGGGGCCGGAGTGGGATCGGCTGCTGGCCGAGGAGCCGGAGCTGGAGACGCTCTTCGACGGCGCGGACGACGAGACGGACGTCGAGGCGGCGCGCGCGGAGTGGCTGGCAGAGGCTCGGACGATGGTCGAGCGCTACTTCGCGCTGGAGGATCCGCGGCGGCTGGAGCCGGCGAGCCGTGAGCTGTACGTGGAGACGGTCCTGGATTCGGGGCTGCTGCTGCGGGGCTACATCGACCGGCTCGACGTCGCTCCGACCGGTGAGGTGCGGGTCGTCGACTACAAGACGGGCAGGGCGCCGAGCGCGGACTTCGAGGCGCGGGCGCTGTTCCAGATGAAGTTCTACGCGCTGGTGCTGTGGCGGCTGCGCGGCACGGTGCCGAGGCTGCTGCAGCTGATGTATCTCGGCAACGGCGAGGTCCTGCGCTACTCCCCGGACGAGGCCGATCTGCGGGCGACCGAGCGGAAGGTCGACGCGCTGTGGCAGGCGATCCGCCGGGCGATGGACTCCGGTGAGTGGCGGCCGCGCAAGAGCCGGCTGTGCGACTGGTGCGACCATCAGCAGCGCTGCCCGTCGTTCGGGGGCGAGCCCCCGCCGCTGCCGGCCGCGCCCGCCGGAGCGGCGGCGCCGCAGGACGAGGTTTCCCCCCGCGACCCGCGCGACGACGTGTGACGGCGGCACGGTAGGCGGAAAACCAGGTGACCGGGCACTCGGTGACCGGCATGATCGGCTGATATGAGCCGGAACCAGACACTGCGATCGCTCAGCCGGCCTTCTCCCGACGTGTACATCTCGGCCGACGTGGAGGCCGACGGCCCGATCCCCGGCCCGTACTCGATGATCAGCTTCGGGTTCGCGGTCGCGGCGACGTACGACGGCCGAACGTTCGCGCGACGGGATCCGGAGGCGACGACGTTCTACGCCGAGCTGCGGCCGATCAGCGACGAGTACGACCCCGACGCGCTGGCCGTCAGCGGGCTGGACCGCGACCGCCTGCTACGGGAGGGCCGTGATCCGGCGGAGGCGATGACGTCGGCGGCCGAGTGGGTGCGGTCGGCCGCCGGCGCGGAGGGCGGCAAGCCGGTGTTCGTGGCCTATCCGCTCGGCTTCGACTGGATGTTCCTCTACTGGTACTTCGTGAGGTTCGCCGAGACGGGGTCGCCGTTCGGGCACTCGCGTTTCCTGGACCTCAAGACGCTGTACGCCGCCAGGTCCGGGGAGACGGTGACCCGGTCGGTCAAGGGCAGGATGCCGCGTCACCTGCTGTCCCGGCGGCCGCACACGCACAACGCGCTCGACGACGCGATGGAGCAGGCCGAGCTGTTGCAGAACCTCATGGCCTGGAACGCCAGGGAGGACGGCTGACTCATCCCGCAGGAGGAGACGGGATCCGCGCGCAGGAGGGGACCACATCCGGCCACACGCCCTAACGTGTGGGTGTGTCCGAGCTCATCCGTGGTCGCCGCGCGTGGCTGGAGGCGCATCCGATCATGGCGGATGCGCTGATGTCCGTTCTTCTGGCGGCGGCCTTCCTGGCCGCGGTCACGCTTCAGGGCGACAACGGCGCGTCGGGGACGCGGCCGGACGCCTTCAGCCTCGTACTGAGCAGCATGGCGCTGCTGTCCCTCACGGTGCGGCGGCGGGTCCCTGTGACGGTGCTGGGGTTCGCGACGGGCGTGTGCGTGGCGCTGACGGCGACGGGGTACGACATTTCGGCACCCGCGGTGGCCGTGCTCATCGCCACGTACACGGTCGCGGCGCATCGCGGGCTGGCGACCAGCCTTCCGGCCGGCGCGGCGACGCTGATGGCGTTCATTGTGATGCTGATCTCGCTGGGCGCCGACTTCTGGCCGACGGTGACCAACGCGATCCTGTTCATCGGCGTGTGGTGGCTGGGGCGGAGCCTGCGGCTGCGCCGGGCGTACCTGGACGAGCTCGAGGCCCGGGCGCGGCGTCTGGAACGCGCGCGGGAGGCCGACTCGCGGGCGGCGCGCACGGAAGAGCGTTCGCGCATCGCGCGGGAGTTGCACGACGTGGTGGCCCACCACGTCAGCGTGATGACCGTGCAGGCGGGCGCGGCGCGGCGGATCCTCGAGCGGGACCCGGACGCCGTACGGGACGCGCTGACGACGATCGAGCAGATGGGCCGTACGGCGCTGGGCGAGATGCGGCGCGTGGTGGGGGTTCTGCGGACGGAGGCCGAGCCGGTGCGCGGGGAGCTGTCGCCGCAGCCGGGGGTGAGCGACGTCGGCGAGCTGGTGGATCACCTGCGGGAGACGGGGATGCAGGTGCAGCTGTGGATCGAGGGGGAGAGCCGGTCGCTGTCTCCGGGCGTCGACCTCGCGGCGTTCCGGCTGATCCAGGAGGCGCTGACCAATACGCTGAAGCACGCCGGCCCGCAGGCGCGGGCGTGGGTGCGCATTCACTTCACCGATCGCCACCTGACGGTGGAGGTGGAGGACGACGGCCGGGGGCTGGCGGCCGGGCTCGGGCAGTCCAACGGCAGCCGTGGGCATGGGCTGGTGGGCATGCGCGAACGTGTCGCCCTTTATGGTGGCGATCTGCGGATCGGACCGCGTTCGGGCGGTGGCTTCGAGGTCCGCGCCCGTTTCCCGTTGGAGGTCTAGGTGACGATCAGGGTGCTCCTCGTCGACGATCAGCCGCTGCTGCGCACCGGCTTCCGGCTCATCCTCGAGGGGGAGCCGGATATCGCGGTGGTAGGCGAGGCCGGTGACGGCGCGCAGGCCGTGGAGCTCACGCGGACGCTTCTGCCGGAGGTGGTCCTGATGGACATCCGGATGCCGGGCGTCGACGGGATCGAGGCGACACGGCGGATCGTCCGGGAGGGCGCGGCCACGCACGATCCGCGGGTGCTGATCCTGACCACGTTCGACCTGGACGAGTACGTCGTCGAGGCGGTACGGGCGGGGGCCAGCGGATTCCTGCTGAAGGACGCGCCGCCGGAGGATCTGGTGACCGCGATCCGGATCGTGGCGGCCGGTGACGCGATCGTCGCGCCGAGCGTGACGCGGCGGCTGCTGGACAAGTTCGCGACGCGGCTGCCGGCCGTACGGGAGACGGCGCCGCCGCGCGGGCTGCGGATGCTCACCGAACGGGAGCTGGAGGTGCTGCGGCACGTCGCCCGGGGGCTGTCGAACGCGGAGATCGCGGCGGAGCTGGTGGTCAGCGAGACGACGGTGAAGACCCACGTGGGCAACCTTCTCGCCAAGCTGGGACTGCGCGACCGCGTGCAGGCCGTCGTGTTCGCCTACGAGACGGGCCTCACCCAGCCGGGTCAGGGATAGCCGGCGCGGGTCGCCCTCCCGAGGTCACTCCCTCCAAGGTCGCTCTCCCGAGGTCGCTCTCCCGAGGTCGCTCCCTCCAAGGTCGACCTCCCGAGGTCGCTTCCGCCGAGATCGCCCTCACGAGGTCGCTTCCCAAGATCGCTTCCGCGGGGTCGCTCCCCCGAGAGGGTCTCCTCCCGCAGGAGGAGACCGGCGCACCGCTCCATCTGCGGGTGGAATCATGCTCCGTTCGCTGGGCCGACGAAACCGTTCGAGCCGCGCCCTAGTCTCATCTGCGACAACCCCGACATGCGAGCAGGGAGCCTCCTCCGTGACCGATTTCCCCTCCCCCGTGACCGGCGGTCCGCCCGGTCCCGTCGTCGCCGCGCCGGCCGCGCGCGCCGAGCGGATCACCAAGGAGTACGGCCGGGGTGACGCGAAGGTCGTCGCGCTGAACGAGGTGTCGGTAGATCTGCCCGCAGGCCGGTTCACCGCGATCATGGGGCCCTCCGGCTCGGGAAAGTCGACCCTCATGCACTGCATGGCGGGTCTGGACTCGGTGAGCGCCGGGCGGGTGTTCATCGGGGACGTCGAGCTGACCCGGCTGGACGACAAGCGCCTGACGCGGCTGCGTCGGGACCGGATCGGGTTCATCTTCCAGGCGTTCAACCTCGTGCCGACGCTGACGGCGCTGGAGAACATCACGCTGCCGCTGGACATCGCCGGCCGTAAGCCGGACCAGGCGTGGCTGGACACCGTCGTCGACACGATCGGGCTGCGTGATCGGCTGAAGCACCGGCCGAGCGAGCTGTCCGGCGGCCAGCAGCAGCGGGTGGCGTGCGCCCGTGCCCTGGTCGGCCGCCCGGAGATCATCTTCGCGGACGAGCCGACCGGCAACCTGGACTCCCGTTCGGGCGCGGAGGTCCTGTCGTTCCTGCGCAGCGCGGTGCGGGAGATGAACCAGACGGTCGTCATGGTGACGCACGACCCGGTGGCGGCGGCCTACTCGGACCTGGTGCTGTTCCTCGCCGACGGGCGGCTCGTGGACCAGATGGCGGATCCGACGGCGGAGAAGGTCCTGGAGCGCATGAAGGGCTTCGAGCTGCCGGGGGTCGGCTCCCGGTGATACTCAAGGTCACCGTGCGCAACCTGGTCGCGCACAAGCTGCGCCTGGCGCTGACGGCGTTCGCGGTCGTGCTCGGGGTGGCGTTCGTCGCCGGGACCCTCGTGTTCACCGACACGATGAGCCGCCAGTTCGACCAGCTGTTCTCCAAGACCGGCAAGGGCGTCGCGGTGCAGGTCCGGCCGAAAAAGGTCGTCGACGGCGGGGACGGCCAGAACGGCGCGGAGGCGCCGACGCTCCCCGCGTCCCTGGCCGCGACCATCGCCAAGGTGCCGGGCGTGGGGCGGGTGCACGGCTCGGTGGGCGGCTTCGCCGCCCTGGTCGGAAAGAACGGCAAGGTGGTCGGCGGGTCCGGGGCGCCGCAGCTGGGCACCGACTGGGACCCGGACAACAAGGACTTCCCGCTGAAGGCGGGGCGCGGCCCGGCTGGCCCGGGCGAGGTCGCCATCGACGACAAGGCGGCCGCCAAGGCCGGCCTGAAGGTCGGGGATCAGACCCGCGTCATCATCCAGGGGCCGCCACAGACCGTCGCGGTCGTCGGGATCGTCGACTCCGGCAACCTCATGGGCGCCACGGTCACGGCGTTCGACCAGCGCACCGCGCAGCGGCTGCTGCTGAAGCCGGGACGGTTCAGCGACATCACCGTGGCCGCGCAGGGCGGCGTCTCCGAGACGGCGCTGCGCGACCGGATCCAGCAGGTGCTGCCGTCGCCGGACTACGAGGCGATCACCGGCACGAAGATGCGCGACGAGAACAAGAGCGAAGTCGGGCGCATCCTGTCGTTCATCCGGACGTTCCTGCTGGTGTTCGCGGTGATCTCGATCTTCGTCGGCGCGTTCATCATCTTCAACACCTTCTCGATGCTGGTCGCCCAGCGCTCCCGCGAGCTGGCGCTGCTGCGCGCGGTGGGCGCCTCGCGCCGGCAGGTCACCCGCGCGGTGCTCGGCGAGGCGATCGGCGTCGGGTTCGTCGGCTCGACGATGGGCCTGGCCGCCGGCGTGGGCCTCGCGCTGCTGCTGCGGCAGCTGTTCAATGCGCTCGGCGCCGAGTTCCAAGGCGGGCTGGCCTTCACCTACAAGCCGGTGCTCTGGTCGTACGCGGTCGGCATGGTGGTCACCGTCGTGGCGGCCTACTTCCCCGCCCGCCGGGCGGCGAAGATCCCGCCGGTCGCCGCGATGCGCGACGACGTCGCCATGCCCCAGCGGTCGCTGCGGATCCGCGTGCTGGTCGGGTCGCTGGTGACCGCGGCCGGCGTGGTGCTGGCCGGGCTCGGGCTCGGCGGGTCGGGGCTTGCGCTGCTGGGCGTGGGCCTGGCGCTGGTCTTCCTCGGCGTGGCGATGCTCGCTCCGGTGATCGCGCGCCCGGTCGTGAAGGTGGTCGGCGCGGCGTATCCGCGGCTGTTCCGCACGCCGGGCCGCCTGGCGAAGCAGAACGCCCTGCGCAACCCGCGCCGTACGGCGGCGACCGCCTCGGCGTTGATGATCGGGCTGGCGCTGGTCAGCGGGATCAACGTGATGAGCGCGTCGGCGAAGGCCTCGATCTCGCGGCAGGTCGACAAGAGCTTCGCCGCCGACTACATGGTCTCCGCGACGGCACGGGCGTTCAGCCCGGCGGAGCCCGCGCAGGCGGTGCGGTCCGTGCCCGGCGTCGAGCTGGTCACGGCGCTGTACTCCGGCCGGTTCGCGGTCGGGAAGAAGGCGCAGCCGTTCCTGGCCACCGACCGCCCCGAGGACCTGAAGCGCACGGCCCGGCTGTCGCTGGTGTCCGGCTCGGCGGACCTCGGCGATGACGGCCTGCTGGTGGCCGAGCCGACCGCCACCTCCGACCATCTGCAGGTGGGTTCGACGATCCCCGTCCGCTTCCCCGACGGCAAGACCGCCTCGGTACGGGTCGCCGGCGTGTACGCCAAGAACCCGCTCCTGGGTTCGCGGGTGCTGGCGCTGCCGGCCTACCTGGCGCACACGGACCGCCCGACGGGCACCGGTCTGATGATCAAGACGACGAAGGCCGACGCCGCCACGAAGAAGGGCATCGAGAGGGCGCTGAGCGCCTTCCCGGACCTGCAGGTGCAGGATCAGTCGGACGTGAAGAAGAGCGTCCAGAAGAGCGTCGACCAGTTCGTGACGCTGCTGACGGTCCTGCTGGCGTTGTCGATCATCATCGCCGGGCTCGGGATCATCAACACCCTGGCGCTGTCGGTGATCGAGCGGACGCGGGAGATCGGGCTGCTGCGGGCCATCGGCACCAGCCGCCGGCAGACGCGCCGGATGATCCGCCTGGAGTCGGTGCTGATCGCGCTGTTCGGGGCGGTGCTCGGCATCGGCATCGGCGTGATCTTCGGGATCGGCGTGCAGCGGGCGGTCAGCGACCAGGGCGTGAACGTCCTGAGCGTGCCGGTCTCCACCCTCGTCGGCTACGTGATCCTGTCGGCGGTCATCGGCGTCCTCGCGGCGCTCTGGCCGGCCTGGCGTGCCTCCCGGATGGACGTGCTGAGGGCGATCGCCTTCGAGTGAGTCCGGGCCGTCCCCCTGACCGCCGTGTCCGGTCAGGGGGACGCCGTCGTCCGGAGGCCGAGCGCGGCGAAGTCGTACGTCCCGTAGGCCGGATGGACGTAGACGCCGGTGAGGGCGTCCGGCCGGTACAGCACGGTCTTCTCGGTGAGAAGGGGCACGAAGGCGGCCGACTCCATGACGGCGCGGTCGGCCTCGGCCCACGTGTCCGCCCGGCGCCGGTCGTCGGAGATCCCGGTGCCCTCGGTCAGGATCCGGTCGACGCGCGGGTCGCGCAGTTCCGTGAGGTTCGGGTTGTTGACCTTCGCGACGGGGCCGGTCAGGGGCCGCAGGAAGGCGTAGCCGGTGGGCCGGTCCGCGGCCCAGGCGTCGATGAGGATACCGAGGCCGTGCCGGTGGACGTAAGCGGGCGAACCGGCGGTGCTCCCCCACTGGAACGCCGACAGGGTGGTGACCTGGGCGCCGATGCCGACGTCCGCCAGGGACCGGCGCAGGGCCTGAGCGGCGTCGACGTCGCCCGGGCGGTCCCCGCGTACGGCGACGCCCGTGGTGAACCCGCCGGGGCGGCCGCACGCCCGGAGCTCCTGCCGGGCCCGCGTGAGGTCGCGGGGGTACGGGTCGGCGGGCCGGTACCCGGTGACGGTGGGCGGCAGCACGTGCGTGGCCGGAGCGCCCACGGCGGGGCCGCCGGAGGCGCGCTGGACCGCGGACCGGTCGACGGCGTACTGGACGGCGCGGCGGCAGTGGACGTCGCCGAACGGTTCGACGCCGGTCGACAGCGCGGCATAGCGCTCCAGCCCGGTCGGCGGGTCATCCGCCCGTGCTCTCGCCGCGGGCGACGCGAGGATCGCGGTGCGCGTCTCCGGCAGGACTCCGGCACCGGCCAGGTCGGCGTCGAGGGACCCGGCGCGCAGCCGGGCGTCCAGGTCGGCGGCTGCGACCCTCTCGGTCACCTCGATGCGGTCGGGCAGGGCCGCGCGGTTCGGGTCGTCACGCCAGTGCGGGTTGCGCACGAGCGTGAAGCCCGTGCCGACGTCGTGCCGCGCGAAACGGTAGGGCCCGGTCGACAGGGGGTGCTTCTCGTAGGCGAGCCGGGTGTCCTTCGCCGCAGGAACGGGCGCGGTCTGCGGGCTCGCCGCCAACTGGTCGAAGTCGAAGTCGGGGCGTCGCAGGTGGAACACGATCGTACGGTCGTCCGGGGTGGTGACGCCGGTGAAGTGGTCCAGGTCGCGGTCGAGGTAGGGACCCCAGTAAGTGCCGGTGAGCGCCTCGCGCAGGTCGCGGGGCCCGTGGGTGAGCTGGGCGGTGTAGCCACTGCGGGCGACGGCGTACTTGACGTCGCGGGCCCGTACGGGGGTGCCGTCCTCGTACGTGAGGCCGCGCCGCAGCCGGTACGTCCAGGTCCGGCCGCCGTCGCCCGGCCGCCCGAGGCCCTCGGCCAGGTCCGGCACGAGGCGCAGGCCCGCCGCTCCGGGCGCCGGCGCGTAGGTGACGAGGGAGCGCGCGTACAGGCGGGCGAGGTCCGCCTCGTAGGCCAGTCCGATGTCGCCGGGGTCGAGGGAGACCGGGGCGTCGGTGACGGCCAGGCGCAGGGTGCCGCCGCGGGCCGTCGACGGGCGCACGACCCCGGACGACGCCTGGTCGTACGACGTGCCGGGGCGCGCGGTGGTCCGCCCGCCCCCGCAGGCGGCGACGCCGAGCACGAGGAGGACGGCGCAGGCCGTGAATCTACCTCTCACGGATAAATCATTGCAACGAGTGCATGTTTGCACCAAGCGCATGCCGTGAGAGCTTCGCCACCTTCCGCGCCCTGGACGACGCCCGCGCACCCCGGAGCGCCGCCTGAGGACCCGGCACTCCGTACCGCCGCCTAACACGGCCGCGCGCCGCGTACCGCCGCCTGACGGCCGGACGCGAAAACGCCCGCCCCCGCGCCGTCGGGGGCGCGGGGGCGGGCGTGCGTTCCGGGTTGGTCGCCCTAGTCGGCGAGGCCGGCCTCCTCGGCCGCCTTGGTGACCTTCTCGCCCGCGCCCTCCGGGGCGTTCTCCGGGAAGTGGCAGGCGACGCTATGCCCGGGCAGGATCTCGACCAGCGGTGGCTCGACCGTGCCGCAGATCTCCTGGGCCTTCCAGCATCGCGTGTGGAACCGGCAGGCCGGCGGCGGGTTGAGCGGGCTGGGCACGTCGCCCTGCAGCCGGACGCGCTCGCGGCCCTTGCGCTTGGTCGGGTCGGGGATCGGGACCGCCGACAGCAGCGCGACGGTGTAGGGGTGCATCGGGCTCTCGTACAGGCCCTTGCCGTCGGACATCTCGACCATCTTGCCGAGGTACATCACGCCGATCCGGTCGGAGATGTGGCGTACCACCGACAGGTCGTGGGCGATGACGACGTAGGTGAGGTTGAACTCCTCCTGCAGGTCCTCCAGGAGGTTGACCACCTGCGCCTGGATCGACACGTCGAGCGCGGAGACCGGCTCGTCCGCGACGATGAGCTTGGGCCGCAGGGCGAGGGTGCGGGCGATGCCGATGCGCTGGCGCTGACCGCCGGAGAACTCGTGCGGGTAGCGGTTGTAGTGCTCGGGGTTGAGCCCGACGACCTCGAGGAGGTCCTGGACGGCCCGCTTGACGCCGCTCTCGGTCTCGATGCCCTGCAGCCGGAACGGCGCGCCGATGATCGAGCCGACGGTCTTGCGCGGATTCAGCGAGGAGTACGGGTCCTGGAAGATCATCTGCAGGTCGCGCCGCAGCGGCCGCATCTTCCCCTGGGAGACGTGGGTGATGTCCTGACCCTCGAAGATGATCTGGCCGTCCGTCGGCTCGAGCAGACGAGTGATCATCCGTCCGGTGGTGGTCTTGCCGCAGCCGGACTCCCCCACCAGGCCGAGCGTCTCGCCCGGGCGCACCGTGAAGTCGATGCCGTCGACCGCCTTGACCGCGCCGACCTGGCGCTTGATCACCGCGCCACGGGTCACCGGGAAGTGCTTGCGCAGCCCACGGACCTCCAGCAGCGCGTCGCCGTCGTCGGCCGGCCGCTGCTCCGCCACGACCTCGCTGTCGGGTGTAGTCACTGTCTCTCCAGTTCACTCCGGCCCGCGGGCCGGTGCCGTCCGTGGACCGCCGGCGCCGCGCGGCCGCCGCTGTCGCTCAAAGCCTCGGCCGGATCTCGTCGTTCCAGATGCGCCGCCGGTCGTCCCGGGCGAGGTGGCAGGCGACCCGGTGGCCCGGCGCGATCTCGCTCAGCTCCGGCCGCTCGGTCTCGCTGCGGCCCTCGTTGAGCTCAGCGTAGGCGCAGCGAGGGCTGAACGCGCAGCCCACCGGGACGTTGATGAGGCTGGGCGGGGAGCCCTTGATCGGCAGCAGGCGCTCGGACCGGTCGCGGTCCAGGCGCGGCATCGAGCCGAGCAGGCCCCAGGTGTAGGGGTGCTCGGGCCGGTGGAAGATGTCCTCGGCCGAGCCGTACTCCACGCACCGTCCGCCGTACATCACGAGGATGTCGTCGGACAGCTCGGCGACCACGCCCAGGTCATGGGTGATCATGATGACGGCGGAGTCGAACTCCTCCTGCAGGTCGCGGATCAGGTCGAGGATCTGCGCCTGCACCGTCACGTCGAGCGCCGTGGTGGGCTCGTCGGCGATGAGCAGTTCGGGGTCGCAGGACAGCGCCATGGCGATCATCGCGCGCTGCCGCATGCCGCCGGAGAACTGGTGCGGGTAGTCGTCGACGCGCCGGTCCGGCTGCGGGATGCCGACCCGGCCCAGCATGTCGATCGCGTGCTTGCGCGCGACCTCCTTGCTGACGTTGTTGTGGATCCGGTACGCCTCGATGATCTGGGCGCCGATCGTGTAGAGGGGGTGCATCGACGACAGCGGGTCCTGGAAGATCATCGCCATCTTCCGGCCGCGCATGCGGCGGACCTGCTCCGGGGAGGAGCCGACGACCTCCTCGCCGTCCAGCCAGATCTCGCCGGAGACCTTGGCGTTGCGGCGGTTGTGCAGGCCGAGCAGGCCGAGGCTGGTGACGCTCTTGCCCGAGCCGGACTCGCCGACGATGCCGAGCGTGCGGCCGCGTTCGAGGCTGAACGACAGCCCGTCGACGGACTTGACCAGGCCGTCGTCGGTCGGGAAGTGGATGCGCAGGTCGCGGACCTCCAGGAAGGCCCGGGGCCCCGCCGGGGCGGCGGTCTGGTCCTCGGTCACGACAGCCTCACCCTCGGGTCGATCACCGCGTACAGGACGTCCACGATGAGGTTGGCCAGCACGATGAAGAACGCGCCGAGCATGACCACGCCGAGGACGCTCGGGAGGTCGTTGTTCCTGATCGAGTCGATGGCGAACTTGCCCAGCCCGGGCAGGGAGAAGGTGCTCTCGGTGAGCACCGCGCCGCCGAGCAGCATGCCCAGGTCCAGGCCGAAGATGGTCAGCACCGGGGTGAGCGTGGCCCGTAGCGCGTGCCGGACGATCACGGTGCGCTCGGGCAGGCCCTTGGCGCGCGCCGTCCGGATGTAGTCCTCCCCCATCGTCTCGAGCATGCCCGCCCGGGTGAGCCGGGCGTACAGGGCCGCCTGGAGGAAGGCGAGGGTGACCCAGGGCAGGGCCATGTTCGACGCCCACTGGAGCGGATTGTCGGTGAATCCGACGTAGGTCCCGGCGTCGGGGAACCATTCGAGCTTGTCGCGGAAGATCGCCAGTGACAGCAGGCCGGTGAAGTAGATCGGCAGCGACACCCCGGCCAGCGCGAGGCCCATCGACAGACGGTCGACGACCGTGCCCCGCTTCAGCGCGGACACGACGCCCGCCGAGACGCCGAACAGCAACCAGATGATCGCCGCGCCGGCCGCGAGCCAGAGGGTGATCGGAGCACGGTCGAGCAGTGTCGGCCAGACCGGCGTCTGGTTGATGAAGGAGTAGCCGAAGCACGGCGGCCCGCACCAGACCTTCGAGGGGCCGGCGTCAAAGTGGGCGCCGACGACGATGCCCTTGACGAAGTTCCAGTACTGGATCGCCAGCGGCTTGTTCAGCCCGAGCCGTATCTCGACCTCGTGGACCGCCTGCGGACCGGCGCTCTTGCCGACATACCGGGACGCGAGGTCCGCGGTGGTGGCCCCGGTCAGCCTCGGCACGAGGAAGAAGATCGCGAACGTCACCATGCTCACGATGACGAGCAGCGCGATCGCGGCGAGCAGACGCCGGATGAGGAATGTGACCACAGTGCCCGGCCACGGTGGCCGGCGGGCGCATCGCCCGCCGGCCACCGACGGCCTTCACCTGCCTTCTAGGGAAGAGAAGTTACTTCACGCCCATCTGGACGAAGTCGTACTCGCCGTTGAGGCCCTGGTTGATGAACGCGTTCTTCGCGGACGGCGGCCGGTACATCAGGCCCTTCACGTTCAGGAACGGCACGATGTAGGCGTCGTCCATGACCTTGGCGTCGATCTGGGCCCACAGGTCGTTCCGGGCGTTCGTGTCGGCGGTGACCACGGCCTTGTCCAGCGTCTTGTCGACCTCGGAGTCCTTGACGCCGAGGTTGGTGTTGCCGGCATCACGGATGACGCGGCTGTCGACGATCTGGGACAGGTAGCCGAAGCCCTCCGGCCAGTCCGCTGCCCACGCCATCATCATCAGGCCGAGGCCGTTCTTTTTCACGTACTCCGGCTTGCCGGCGTACAGCTTGAAGTAGTCGCCCTGCGGGTACTTCTTGATGTCCGCCTGGATGCCGACCTTCGCGAGGCTCTGCTGCAGCGCGAGCGCGGCGTTGACCTCCTTGGTCCGCTCGGTGCGGGCGCTGATGGAGGTCTTGAAACCGTTCGGCTGGCCACAGGCCGCCAGCTCCTGCTTGGCCTTGGCGATGTCCCCGTGGTTGTCCGCGCCGGACGGGTACGGGTTCATGTCCTTGCTGCCCGGCAGCACCGGCATGATCAGGTGGGTGGCGATGTCGCCGCCCGAGAGCGGGCCGCCGAAGGCGGTCTGCATGGCCTGCTTGTCGGCGGCGTACTCGATCGCCTTGCGGCAGTGGATGTTGTTGAACGGCGCGACGTCACCGGAGACCGCGACGTACCACAGGCGGGCCGTCGGGGCGGCGTCGGCGTTCTTCTTCAGCCGCGGCTGCGACTGGATGCGGCCGGCGGCGGCCGCCTGCACGCCGGTGCTCTGCACGTCGCTCTGCAGGGTCCCGTTGATGAGGCGGTTGTCGACGTCGTCGGCGTTGATCCCGAGCTGGACCTCGACCCGGTCGGGCAGCTGCTTGCGGTTCGGGTCGGTGCTCGGGTCCCAGTTGGTGTTGCGGACCAGGACGATCGACTTGTTCGGCGTGTAGCTCTCGAACTTGTACGGGCCGGTGGCGACGACGTGCTGCTTGTAGTTCGCGCCCGTGTCCTTGGCCGGCGGCACCGGCATCGTGGACGGCAGCATCGCGAAGTAGTCGAACGCGCCGAACGGCTTCTTCAGGTGGAAGACGATCGTCGAGTCGTCCGGCGTGTCGATGGCCTTCAGACCCAGCTTGCCCGGGGTCTTGTCGTTGTAGGGCGAGGTGTAGCCCTGCGTGTCGAGGTAGTCGTTGAAGTACGTCGGACCGTTCGGGAAGGTCTTCTTGTCCAGCGACCGCTCGATGTCGTACTTGATGTCCTGGGTCTTGATCGGCGTGCCGTCTTCGTACTTGATGCCCGGCTTGATCTTGTAGGTCCAGGTCTTCAGGTCGGCGCTGTGCTGGCCCGGGCCCTGCGCGAGGTCGGGGGTCAGCTGGAGGCCGTCCTTGCCCGGCACGGACTTGAACATCATCAGCGTCCGTCCGTAGAACCGCGCGAAGTTCCACGAGAACGCGTAGTAGGTGTCGGCCGGGTCGACGTTGTCCCAGTCGCCCGCGTTGGCCAGGTGCAGCGTGCCACCCGTCTTGGTGGACGGGTTCACGACCCGCGTCAGGCCGGCGTTGAACGAGCCGTCACCGCTGCTGCTCCCGCTTGAACCACCGCTCCCGCCGCCACAGGCGGCCAGGGCGAGGGTCGCCGCGAGCCCCGTCGCGACGAGAGGGATTGATCTCCTCATTTGGCTACGTTCCTCCTTGTGGGACATTTCTTGGGGAAAGCGAGTGGTCAGCGGGTCCGCGGGTCCAGAGCGTCGCGGAGACCGTCGCCGAACAGGTTGAAAGCGAGCACCGTGATGAAGATCGCGACACCGGGCACGATCATGAACCAGGGGTCGAGCGAGTAGATCGGTACCGCTTGGGAGAGCATGCCGCCCCAGGTCGGGGTGGGCTCGTTGACGCCCACGCCGAGATAGGACAGCGCCGCCTCGAACAGGATGTTCGTCGGGATCAGCAGCGTGGAGTACACCAGGATCGGCGCGACGAGGTTCGGCAGCAGCTCACGGAACAGGATGTACGGGGCGCGCGCTCCCATCGACCGCGCGGCGTCGACGAACTCCCGCTCGCGCAGCGACAGGGTCTGGCCCCGGATGATCCGGCCGATGTAGGCCCAGTTGAAGAAGCCGATGACGAAGATCAGCAGCGCGATGCGCAGCCCGTTGCCGGACAGCCCGAACGCCTTGCCCTGCACGACGCCGCCGAGCGCGATGGCGAACAGCAGGATCGGGAAGGCCAGGAAGACGTCCATCGCCCGGGCGATCACCGTGTCGACCCAGCCGCCGAAGTAGCCGGCGATCATACCGAGGACGGTGCCGATGATCACGGACAGGAGCGTGGCCAGGAAGGCGATGAGCAGGGAGATGCGGGCGCCGTAGACGATGCGGCTGAAGATGTCCCGGCCGTTGGTCGGCTCGACCCCGAGCGGGAACTTCCCGCTGATCCCCGAGTGCCACGGGCCGTGCAGCGGGCGCTGGAGGTTCGGGTCGATCTGGTCCTGGTGGAACTGGCTCGGCGGATGCCCGAACCAGGAGCTCAGCAGCGGGGCCAGGATCGCCATGAGGATCAGCAGGATCACCACGACACCGCCGGTGATCGCGAGCTTGTCGCGCCGCAGCCGCATCAGCGCGATCTGACCGAGCGAGCGCCCCTCGATCTTGCGCGCGCCACCGAGGACGGCATCGGGCTGTGCCTCGAGCTCCGATCCGGTGACCTCGATCGGTGCGGTCACGACAGGTACCTCCAACGCGCGCATTGTTCATTCAAGGACCGTCCCGGAGCCTCCGTGAGGACCCCGGCCATTTCAGTCCATCGGAGAGGGAACCTATCCTCTCCGGAATGACTCTCACGCCCGTGAGCAGCCTGGCGCTAGTACCCGTGTCTCGATTGTGATCTCGTCGTCATCAAGGGCAGACGTGATCTCGCGGAGGCGTGAACCCCCGAACGCGGAGCGTTACCCTCTTTTCATATCTTCGCAGGTCATCAGCTGATACCACGGTTCTTCAAAATCTTTTCGATCTCCGCGAGGTCCGGGTCGACCGCCGATCCCGGGGTCGTCCGGCGGCTCTCGAGCTCGCCCTTCGACGCACCCTTGGACGCGCTCTTGGGCGCCTTGGGAGCGCTCTTGCGACCGGGCTCGTCCTCGGCCGGCGAGCCCTTGCGCAGCATGACGCCCGAGGCGACGTAGAGGAGCGCGCCGAGCCCGAACAGGGCCACTCCGACCCACTTGACCGGGCTGAACGCCAGATCGGCCAGGAACTTGGTCAGGCCGGTGAGGTAGGCGCCCATCGGCACCATGGACCAAGCGGCGCCCCGCATGCCCGAGGCGGCCCCGCGCCTGCGGTAGGCACCCCAGCTGCCCAGCAGGCCCAGCACCGTGGCCGCCAGGCTGATCGTGAACAGAAGGACATCGCTCATTGACGCACCTCACCGCTGCGGGGGGCGACCCTTCCGGCGCGAGCGAAGCCGCCGGGCCGGCCGGGCCTCACCCCCGACCCCTGTCGTGACCTCTCCATCGTGACACGTCATGACGCGTCTGGCACTCCTCCTCCGGGACCGTTCCGGGTACTCCCCCGGCATGACCCGGGGCGATCCCTGAGGCGGCCGGTCAGCCGATCCCTGAGGCCGCCGGTCAGATCAGGGCCCGCAGGCGGTCCAGGTCGACCTCGCGCAGGGAGGTCACGACCGTACGGCGCGGCGCCGCGTCGATCGGCACCACGCTGGGCACCGCGACGACGTGGCAGCCGGCGGCCGCGCCGCTGGTCGCCCCGTTGAGCGAGTCCTCCAGGGCGACGCAACGGCGCGGGTCGACGTCCAGGAGGCGGGTCGCCGAGAGGTACGGCTCAGGGTGGGGCTTGGTGCGGCTCACCTCGTCCCCGGCGACCGTCACGGTGAAGCTGTCGCGCCCCAGGCCGTCGAGGGCGTACTCCATCAGGGCCCGGTGGGTGGAGGAGACCAGCGCGGACGGCAGGCCGGCGGCGCGGACCTCGTCGAGCAGGTCGCGGGCGCCCGGCATCAGCGGGACGTCAGCGCGCAGCCGTCCGGCCATCGCGTCGAGCAGCCTGCGGCCGACCTCTTCGGGGGCGGCGGGCGTACCGGTCAGCTCCAGCATGTAGGCGACCGTGCGATCGAGCGAGCCGCCGACCAGGAACTCCTGGTGCTCCGGCCCCCACGACCCGCCGAGCCAGGCCATCACGTCGGCCTCGGCCTCCAGCCAGAGCCGCTCGGAGTCGAGCAGCAACCCGTCCATGTCGAACAGGACCGCCTGCAGCACCCGCACCATCTCCCTCCCAGGTCCCCCGCGGAAATGGGGCAACGAAGGGTACCCGCACCGGGAGACGGAACGGTGGGCCTCAGGTGTACGTCACGTGTTGAAGTACTTGGCCTCCGGGTGGTGCACGACGATCGCGTCGGTGGACTGCTCCGGGACGAGCTGGAACTCCTCCGACAGCGTCACGCCGATGCGGTCCGGCCGCAGCAGCTCGACGATCTTGGCCCGGTCCTCGAGGTCCGGGCAGGCGCCGTACCCGAGGGAGAACCGCGCGCCCCGGTAGCCGAGCTTGAAGAACTCCTCGAGGTCGCCGGGGTCCTCGCCGCCGAATCCCAGCTCCGAGCGGACGCGGGTGTGCCAGTACTCGGCGAGCGCCTCGGCGAGCTGCACCGACAGGCCGTGCAGCTCGAGGTAGTCGCGGTAGGCGTTCTTCTCGAACAGCTCCTGGGTGGCCTTGCTGATCTTCGGGCCGACCGTCACGAGCTGGAAGCCGATCACGTCGGTGTCCCCGGACTCGTGGGGCCGGAAGAAGTCGGCGAGGCACAGGTGCCGGTCGCGCCGCTGGCGGGGGAAGGTGAAGCGGGCGCGCTCGGACCCGTCGCCGTCCAGCACGACCACGTCGTCGCCCTCACTGACGCACGGGAAGTAGCCGTACACGACGCCGGCCTCGACGAGCCCCTCGGTCTGGATGCGGTCCAGCCACATCCGCAGCCGGGGCCGCCCCTCGGTCTCCACGAGCTCCTCGTACGAGGGGCCGTCGCCGCCGCGCGCTCCGCGCAGGCCCCACTGGCCCATGAAGGTGGCGCGCTCGTCGAGGAAGGCGGCGTAGTCGGCCATCGGGACGCCCTTGACGACCCGGTCGCCCCAGAACGGCGGCTCGGGGACCTTGTTGTCGGTGGCCACGTCGGAGCGCTTCGGCATGTCCTCCGGCTCGGTGACCTTCAGCTTCGCCCCGCCGGCGACGCGGCGGCGGCGAAGCGGCGGCAGCGCCGCGCCCTCCTCGCCGCGCTTGACCGCCATGGCCGCGTCCATGAGCCGGAGTCCCTCGAAGGCGTCCCGGGCGTAGCGGACCTCTCCCCCGAACAGCTCGGCGAGGTCCTGCTCGACGTAGGCGCGGGTCAGCGCCGCGCCGCCGAGCAGCACGGGCCAATGCTCGGCGAGCCCCCGGGAGTTCAGCTCCTCGAGGTTCTCCTTCATGATCACCGTGGACTTGACCAGGAGGCCGGACATGCCGATCACGTCGGCGCGGTGCTCCTTGGCCGCTTCGAGGATCGCCGACATCGGCTGCTTGATCCCGAGGTTGATCACCTCGTAGCCGTTGTTGGACAGGATGATGTCGACGAGGTTCTTGCCGATGTCGTGGACGTCGCCCTTGACGGTGGCCAGCACGATCCGGCCCTTGCCGCCCTCGTCGGTCTTCTCCATGTGCGGCTCGAGGTAGGCCACGGCGGTCTTCATCACCTCGGCGGACTGCAGCACGAACGGCAGCTGCATCTCGCCGGAGCCGAACAGCTCGCCCACCGTCTTCATGCCGTCGAGGAGCACGTCGTTGACGATCTCCAGGGCCGGTCGCCGGCCCAGGGCCTCGTCGAGGTCGGCGTTCAGCCCGTCCAGCTCGCCGTCGATGATGCGGCGCTTCAGCCGCTCCCACAGCGGCAGGCCGGCGAGCTCGGCGGCCCGGTCGGCGCGCATCGCCGCCGCGTCGACGCCTTCGAACAGCTCCAGGAACCGCTGCAGCGGGTCGTAGCCGTCCCGGCGCCGGTCGTAGACGAGGTCGAGCGCCACCTGGCGCTGCTCGTCGGGGATCCGCGCCATCGGCAGGATCTTGGAGGCGTGCACGATCGCGGAGTCCAGGCCCGCGTTGGCGCACTCGTTGAGGAAGACGGAGTTGAGGACGATGCGGGCGGCCGGGTTGAGGCCGAAGGAGACGTTGGACAGGCCGAGCGTGGTCTGGACGGTCGGGTGCCGCCGCTTGATCTCGCGGATCGCGTCGATCGTCTCGACGGCGTCGCGCCGCGACTCCTCCTGGCCGGTGCCGATGGTGAAGGTCAGGCAGTCGATGATGATGTCGTCGGGGCGCATGCCCCACGTGCCGGTCAGGTCCGCGATCAGCCGGTCGGCGACCCGGGCCTTCCACTCCGCCGTACGGGCCTGGCCCTCCTCGTCGATCGTCAGGGCGATGACCGCGGCGCCGTGCTCCTTGACGACCGGCATGAGCCGGGCGGTGCGGGACTCGGGGCCGTCGCCGTCCTCGTAGTTGACCGAGTTGATGACGGCGCGGCCGCCTAGCATCTCCAGCCCGGCCTGGATGACCGGCGGCTCCGTCGAGTCGAGCACGATCGGCAGGGTGGAGGCGGTGGCGAACCGGAACGCCAGCTCCTTCATGTCGGCGACGCCGTCGCGACCGACGTAGTCGACGCACAGGTCGAGCATGTGGGCGCCGTCGCGGGCCTGGTCACGGGCGATCTTGACGCAGTCGTCCCAGCGGCCCTCCAGCATCGCCTCCCGGAACGCCTTGGAGCCGTTGGCGTTGGTGCGCTCGCCGATCGCCAGGTAGGAGGTGTCCTGCCGGAACGGCACGTGCTGGTAGAGGGAGGCGGCGCCGGCCTCCGGCCGCGGCCGGCGGGTGGCGACCTCCCGCCCCCGTACCCTCTCCACGACGTGGCGCAGGTGCTCGGGGGTGGTGCCGCAGCAGCCGCCGACCAGCGACAGGCCGAACTCCCGGGTGAAGGTGTCGTGCGCGTCGGCCAGCTCCCCCGGCGTCAGCGGGTAGAACGCGCCGTCCGCGGTCAGCTGCGGCAGCCCGGCGTTGGGCATGCACGACAGCGCGGTGGTGGAGTGCCGGGCGAGGTAGCGCAGGTGCTCGCTCATCTCGGCCGGGCCGGTCGCGCAGTTGAGGCCGATGACGTCGAGCTCGAGGGGCTCCAGGGCGGTCAGGGCCGCGCCGATCTCCGAGCCGAGCAGCATCGCGCCGTTCTGCTCGATCGTGACCTGCCCGATGAGGACCGTGCCGGCACCGGCCCTGGCGATCGCCCGCTTGGCGCCGATGATGGCCGCCTTGGCCTGCAGCACGTCCTGGCAGGTCTCGATGATGAGGGCGTGCGCGCCGCCCGCGATCAGGCCGGCGGCGTTGCGCTCGTACGCGTCGCGCAACTCGGCGAAGGGCACGTGGCCGAGCGTCGGCAGCTTCGTGCCGGGGCCCATCGAGCCCAGGACCCAGCGCGGCCGGCCGGGCGTCGACAGCTCCGCGGCGACCTCGCAGGCGATCCGCGCCCCGGCCTCCGACAGCTCCTCGATGCGCTCGGTGATGCCGTACTCGCCGAGGTTGCCGAGGTTGGCGCCGAAGGTGTTGGTCTCGACGCAGTCGACACCGGCGGCGAAGTACTCCGCGTGCACCCGGCGCACGATGTCCGGTCTGGTCACGTTGAGGATCTCGTTGCAGCCCTCGTGACCCTCGAAGTCGTCGAGGGTCGGGCCCGCCGCCTGGAGCATCGTCCCCATGCCGCCGTCGGCCACGACGACACGGTCACGGAGGGCCTGGCGAAGGGTCTCTGGCGTCGCACTCATGGGCCCTTAGCCTATCGGCGGCCCTCCCGGACCTCGATCCGTGCGCATCCCCGGCCCAGGCCCCGATCGTGTGTGTGCCAGGCCACGGCCCCCGGCCCCCGGCCCCGATCATGCGCGTTCCAGGCCCCCGGCCCCGATCGTGCGCGTCCCCAAGGCCGCCGTCCGGCCGAACGTGATCGACGTCTCGGCCCGCGTGCGTTCCGTAACCGTTACGGTCGAGGCGCGTTGTGACTTAGGGATCAAACCTAGGAGGGCCCGTGGGTTCATACAGCACCGTCCTCGTCGGCACCGACGGTTCCACATCCTCGTTCCGGGCGGTCGAGGCCGCGGCGCGGATCGCGGCCGACGCCGGTGCGACGCTGGTCCTCGCCTGCGCCTACCATCCGATGCCCGCCCGTGAGCGGCAGCACGCCGCCGACCGGCTCGGCGACCTCGCCTACAAGATCGAGGGCTCCACGCCCGCCGACGACGCGCTGCGCGCCGCCCGCGAGCGGGCCGTCGCCGCCGGCGCCCGCGACATCGACGAGGTCGCCATCGAGGGTGACGCCGTCGACACCCTGGTCGAACTGGCCGGCGACCGCCACGCCGACCTGATCGTGGTCGGCAACCGCGGGCTGAACAGCCTCGCGGGCCGGATACTGGGCTCCGTGCCGGCGAACCTGTCCCACCGCGCCCCCTGCGACATCCTCATCGTCCGGACGACCGACGGCCGGTGACGGCCGCCGTGAAACCTGACGTGATCTCAAGGGGACGCCAGGGCGGGTACAGGACATAGGCTGGACATGTCGTTTATCGGACGTCGATGGGGAGGCAGCGCGTGGTCGAGCTCGACGATGTGCCGGAGCTCGTCGAGCCGGTGGTGATCGCCGCCTTCGAAGGGTGGAACGACGCCGGCGAAGCGGCGAGCGGAGTGATAACCCACCTGGAGGAGAGCTGGGGTGCCACCCCGCTGGCGGCGCTCGACCCGGACGACTACTACGACTTCCAGGTGACGCGGCCCACCGTCGAGATGGTCGACGGGCAGACCCGGCGCATCAGCTGGCCGACGACCCGCCTGTCGGTGGCCAAGCTGCCGGGCTCCGACCGTGACGTGGTGCTGATCCACGGCATCGAGCCGAACATGCGCTGGCGGGCGTTCTGCCGGGACCTCGTCGGCATCATGCTCGAGCTGGGCGCCGAGACCGTCGTGCTGCTCGGCGCGTTGCTGGCCGACGCCCCCCACACCCGTCCCGTGCCGGTGACCGCGGCCTCCTCCGACGCCGGCCTGGCCAAGCGCATGCGACTCGAGCCGGCCCGGTACGAAGGTCCGACGGGCATCCTCGGCGTGTTGCAGGACGCCTGCGCGAACGCCGACCTGGAGACGGTCTCCCTGTGGGCCGCGGTGCCGCACTACGTGGCGCAGCCGCCGTCCCCGAAGGCGACGCTGGCGCTGCTGCGGTGGGTCGAGGACATCCTCGACATCTCGGTGTCCCTCGGCGAGCTGCCCGAACAGGCGCGGGCCTGGGAGAACGGCGTCAACGAGCTCGCCGAGCAGGACTCGGAGGTCGCGGAGTACGTCCGCGCCCTGGAGGAGCAGAAGGACGCCACCGAGCTTCCGGAGGCCAGCGGCGACGCGATCGCCCGGGAGTTCGAGCGCTACCTGCGCCGCCGCGGCGACTCCGAATAGCCGAAGAGCCCGCCGCTCCGAGCGCCTCGGTGAAGCACCCGGGCGGTGTCCCGGACCACCCTTGCGGGGCGCTTGGTCGTACGGCGCCGGACCACCGCGGAGTCTTGCGAGGCGCCGGGTCGGTGAACGGTCCGGCCGGGCCGCGTAGAGCCGCGTCGGTGAACGGCCCGGCCAAGCGGTGAGCGGCCCCGGCGAGGACAGGCCTCGCCGGGGAAGCGTCACAGTTCGATGCCGAGGAGCGCGTCGAGGGCGGCGCGGACCAGGCCGGGCGCGGCGGCGTCCGCCTCCCGGTCCTCGTCGGTGACGCTGAGCGCGTGGTCGGCCCAGCGGTCGACGGCGAGGAGCGCCGCGGGCGCGTCGAGGTCGTCGGCGAGGTGTCGCCGGATCCGGCCCACGAGATCGCCCGCCGGGGGCGCCGCCGGCAGCAGGACCGACTCCCGCCAGCGGGCCAGGCGTGCCTGGGCGCGAGTCAGGTCGTCGGCGGTCCACTCCCAGTCGGAGCGGTAGTGGTGGTCGAGCAGCGCGAGCCGGATCGCCATCGGGTCGGCGCCGTCGGCGCGCAGGCGCGACACGAAGACGAGGTTGCCGCGCGACTTGGACATCTTCTCGCCGTCCAAGGCGACCATGCCCGCGTGGACGTACGCCTTGGCGTGCGGGCGCTCCCCGGTGGCGACCTCGGCGTGGGAGGCGCCCATCTCGTGGTGGGGGAAGACCAGGTCCGAGCCGCCGCCCTCGATGTCGAAGGCCATGCCGAGGTTGTGCACGGAGATCGCCGAGCACTCGACGTGCCAGCCGGGCCGGCCCCGCCCGAACGGGGAGTCCCAGGCCGGCTCGCCGGGGCGCTCGGCCTGCCAGAGGAGGGCGTCCAGGGGGTCCTTCTTGCCCTTGCGGCCGGGATCGCCGCCGCGCTCGGCGAACAGCGGCAGCATCTCCTTCGGCGACAGGCCGCTCACCGATCCGAACGACGGGTCGACGGAGACCGGGAAGTACAGGTCGCCGTCCAGCTCGTACGTCGCGCCCTTGGCCCGGAGCCCGTCGATGAACTCGACGATCAGCGGGATCGACTCGACGGCGCCGGCGTACTCACGGGGAGGAAGCACGCGCAGGGCGGTCATGTCGTCGCGGAACAGCGCGATCTCCCGCTCGGCCAGCACCCGCCAGTCCTCCCCGGTCTGCCCGGCACGCTCGAGCAGGGGGTCGTCGATGTCGGTGGTGTTCTGCACGTAGTGGACGTCGCGCCCGGTGTCGCGCCACACGCGGTTCACCAGGTCGAACGCGAGGTAGGTCGCGGCGTGACCCAGATGGGTCGCGTCGTAAGGCGTGATGCCGCAGACGTACATCCGCGCGGTCGGGCCGGGATCGGTGGGGCGTACGGCGCCGGCGGCCGAGTCGTAGACGCTCAGCCGGACGTCGCCGGGGGCGGGAAGGCCGTGTTCGGCCAGGCTGGGGACCTTGGGGGCGGGCCACGATCGCATACCCAGCAGCCTAACCGCAGCTACCGGGCGGCCCGTCGGGCAGGTTCGGCCCACGGACGATCATTCGTATACCCGGACACGGTTCCACCTCGCGGGCAAAGGGTAAAGAGTCGCCCATGTGGCGTGGAATAACTGCTGGTCCATCGGCGATATGGAAGTCTGGTTGCGCCCGTCCCCTCCCCCAGGTCTGAGTCCACGTCTGTGTCGAAACACCGTAGGAAGCGCCGTCGCTCGCCGCTGGCGGGCCTTTCCGTGTGGGCGGGAACACTCGCGCTGGCGCTCGGACTCGCGTACGTGACCGTCACCGTGGGCCTGCACCACGGCGCGGCCGACACCCGCCACCCGGCCGACGTCGACACCCCGTCCCCGGCGCGCCCGGGGCTGACGCAGATCCAGGTCACCGACCCGGCCGACCACAAGGCGTACGGGGTGTACGTGTGGCGTCCGGACGTGCCGGAGACGCGCAAGCTGCCCGTCCTGTACTTCCTGCACGGCGTGCCCAGCGACCCCAAGACCCTGATCGACGACGAGGGGCTCGCCCGGCAGGTCGCGGCGTACGTCGCCCACGGGGGCACGCCGTTCGTGCTGGCGGTGCCGGACGGCAACGGCAGCCACCACGACGACACCGAATGGGCGAACGCCGTCGACGGGTCCGACCGGATCGAGGACCGGCTGCTCAACGAAGTGATCCCCGCCGTCGAGGGACCGCACCGCCGGGACGCCGCACACCGCGCCATCGGCGGGTTCTCCATGGGCGGGTACGGCTCGATGAACCTCGCGCTGCGGCACCCCGACGTGTTCGGCTCGGTGACCTCGATCTCCGGCTACTTCCACGTCGACGACCCGTCGCACATGTTCGCCGACAAGGACGCCGTCATCACCGCGAACCGGCCGGACCAGAACCTCACCGCCGCCCGGCGGCTGCGGATCTTCCTGTCCGCCGCCGAGAACGATGACAACGACGTCATCAAGGGCGAGCCGCAGCGGTTCAAGAAGCTGCTCGACGCCGCGGGGGTGCCGGCCGTGCTCGACGTGCGCCCCGGCGAGCACGACTGGGACTACGTGCGCAGCGTCCTCCCGGACGCCTTCGGGTTCCTCGCCCAGGGCTGGACGAAGGCCGGAGCGCCGGGCCCGGTACGCGACTCCCCCAGCCCGACCGGCTCGCCCCAGTAGCCGCCTACAGGGGCGGCCACGGGATGGCGGGCCAGTCCTCCGGAGGGTAGGGGTGGATCCGGTGTTTGAGCATGAGCTCGATCCGGCCGTGGATCGCCTCGATCTCCTCGCCGGTCAGCAGCGCGGACAACCGTCGCGCGAAGCCGTCCCGGGTGAAGGATCGGCGCACCCGCTGCAGGGCGTCGACGGCCTCGGAGGTGAGGGTCTTGCCCCGCCACTGCCACAGCACCGTGCGGAGCTTGTACTCGGCGGAGAAGCACACCCCGTGGTCGCAGCCGTAGACGTGGCCGCTCCGGATCGGCAGGAGGTGGCCGATCTTCCGGTCGGCGTTGTTGACCACGGCGTCGAAGACGGCCATGCGGCGCACGGCCGGGTCGTCGCCGCGCGACAGCGCCAGCAGGTCGACCTCGGTGTCGTGCTCGATCCACAGCTGCACCATGCCGGGCCCGAAGGGGCCGTCGCGGTGCACGGTCGGCGGCACGACCTGCCAGCCCATCTCCTCGGAGACCAGATAGGCGGCGACCTCACGGCCGGCCAGGGTGCCGTCGGGGAAGTCCCACAGCGGGCGCTCGCCGGACACGGGCTTGTAGACGCAGTTGGCCCGCAGGTCGTCGTGCGCGATCGAGCAGTACAGCGTCGCGTTGCTGGCCGCGACGAGTCGCCCTTCGATGGTCATGTCGCCGTGCTGCAGAAGTCGGAGGGCGGCCTCGGTGTCCGCGGGTGTCAGTGCGCCGTCACCGCCGACGCCGGACCTGGAGGGCTGACTCATGGCTTAAGTGTCCAGGGGATCGAGGTCTCAGCCAAGATGGCCGTTCTGCCGAGGGCACACGTGGCCCTGGGCGTCGAGCGGGAGCCCGCACAGCGGGCACGGCGGCCGTCCCGCCGCGACGATCTTCAGGGCCCGCTGCGCGAACGCGCGTGCCTGGGCGGCGGTGATGGTCACCCGCAGCACCACGACGGCGGGGTCGTCGCTGCCGATGTCGGCCTCGTCGTCCTCGCGCTCGGTCATCTCCTGAGCCTCGATGACGACGCGCTGATCGTCCGGGTCCCAGGCGAGGGCCATGGTCCCGACCCGGAACTCCTCTTCGATCGGCTGCTCGAGGGGCTCGTCGTCCTGCAGTTCGACGGGCGCGACCGCGGGCACCACCGTGGCGCCCCCGCCCTGGCGCAGGACCTCGTCCAAGAGCTCTTCGAGGCGTTCGGCCAGCAACGTCACCTGGAACTTCTCCAGCCCCACACTGGTGACGCGACGTCCGTCCCGCGCCTGAAGGAAGAAGGCGCGATCCCCCGGCTGGCCGACGGTGCCCGCCACGAACCTGTCGGGCATGTCGTATGCGATGACCGGCATGAGGATGACCCTACGCTCCGCCGCCGACCGCTGCGTCACTGTCCCGCCCCGACTTCGCAAGAAGATCGTCGACTCGGCCGCCGACGTCGTTCAGGCGCACGAGGAACGGGCGCAGCTCGGTGTAACGGATGACGGTGAGAGCCGCCGGGTCGGCCTGGATCCGCTGGAACTGGTCCAGGTGGAGACCGAGCGCGTCGGCCACGATCGCCTTGATGATGTCGCCGTGGCTGCAGACGAGGTAGGTGGCCTCCGGGGCGAGCCGGGCGTTCCACTCCCGGACCGCGGACACGGCCCGGTGCTGCGCCTCGGCGAGGGACTCCCCGCCGGGGAACCGGGCGGCGCTCGGGTGCGCCTGGACGACCTTCCAGAGGTCCTCCTTGGCCAGCTCCTCGAGGGGGCGGCCGGTCCACTCGCCGTACCGGACCTCGCCGAACCGCTCGTCGGTCTGGACGCCCAGACCGTCGCGCCCGGCCAGGATCGCCCGCGCGGTCTCCTGGCAGCGCTCCAGCGGACTCGAGACGATCACGTCCAGGGACACCGGCGCGAGCCGCGCCGCGAGCTCGGCGACCTGCCGCCGGCCGCGCTCGTCCAGGTGCACCCCCGGTGTCCAGCCCGCGAGCACCGGCCCGGTCATCTCGGTCAGCCCATGGCGTACCAGCAGAAGTGTGGCCACCCGGTGAACTCTAGTCGCAGTTCGAACGGTGCTTGCCGCGCGTTTCGCTGGGTAGGCACCGTTGGACGATTTGTTAACCCCCGATGCGTCACAATGTGCTGCCATGATCATGGATTGCGCCATCTACCGAAAGGGCGAGCGGCAGACCGTCGACGGCGATCTCAGCGACGCCCTCGACCTCGCTCGCGAGAACGGCGACGCCTTCATGTGGATCGGCCTTCACGAGCCGACCCGCGAGGAGTTCGACCTCGTCGCCGACGAGCTGAAGCTCCATCCCCTGGCGATCGAGGACGCCGTCAACGCCCACCAGCGGCCCAAGCTCGAACGCTACGGCGACGCGCTGTTCGTCGTCGTGAAGACGCTGCACTACGTCGACGAGACCTCCGACATCGAGGTCGGCGAGATCATGCTGTTCGTCGGCGCGGACTTCGTCATCACGGTCCGGCACGGGCAGGGCAGCCCCCTCAAGGAGGTGCGCCGGCGTCTGGAGGGCGACGCGGACCTGATGTCCTACGGGCCCGGCGCCGTCCTCTACACGGTCCTCGACGAGATCGTCGACCGGTACGAGACGATCGCGCACGAGGTCGAGACCGACATCATCGAACTGGAGCGCCAGGTCTTCTCGCCGGAACGCACCACGGTGACCGAGAAGATCTACGACCTCAAGCGCGAGGTGCTCGAGTTCCGCGGCGCGGAGGACCCGCTCATCCCGGTCCTGCAGGACATCGTCAAGCGCCGGGTCCAGCTCCCGGACGGCGCGCTGGAGTACTTCCGCGACGTCCTCGACCACCTGCTGCGCGTCGATGAACGCGTCGACTCCCACAGCGAGCTGCTGACCAACGTGCTGAACGCGCACCTGGCCCAGGTCGGCATGCAGCAGAACGAGGACATGCGCAAGATCTCCGCCTGGGCGGCGATCCTCGCGGTGCCCACGATGGTCACCGGCGTGTACGGGATGAACTTCACGCACATGCCGGAGCTGAAGGAGTCGTGGGGCTACCCGGCGGCGCTCCTGGTGATCCTGGGGATCTGCGTCGGGCTGTACCGCTGGTTCCGCAAGAGCGGCTGGCTCTGAGGCGGATCAGGTCGCGGTGATCGCCCCGGCGGCGAGCAGGCCGATCAGGACGCCGCCGAGGGCCACGCGGTAGTAGGTGAACAGCAGCGTCGAGTGGCGGACCAGGAACTTCAGCAGCCAGGCGATCGAGGCGTAGCCGACCACGAACGACACGACGGTGGCGACGGCCGTGCCGGCGACCGGCAGGCCGCCATCGCTCACCTTGCGCAGCTCGAACAGGCCGGACAGGACCACCGCCGGGATGGACAGCAGGAAGGAATAGCGCGCCGCGGCCTCGCGGGTGTACCCGAGGAAGAGGCCGCCGGTGATGGTGGAGCCCGACCGCGAGGACCCGGGAATCAGCGCGAGGCACTGGAAGCCGCCGATGATCAGCCCGTCGCGCATGTTCAGGTCGCCGACCTCGAGCTTCTGCCGGCCCGCCCACTCGGCGATCATCATCACCAGGCCCATGACGATGAGCGAGCCCGCGTTGATCCAGAGGTTGCGGGCCGGGCCCTCGATCAGGTGGTTGAACGCCAGGCCGACGACCGAGACCGGGATCGTGCCGAGCCCGACGTACCATCCCATCCGCGCGTCGAGATGGCCGCGCAGCTCCTTGTCGAAGAGGCTGCGGAACCACGTGCCGATGATGCGGACGATGTCCTTCCAGAAGAAGAGCAGGACCGCGAGCATCGTGCCGAGCTGGATGACCGCCGTGAACGCCGCGCCCGGGTCCTTCCAGCCGAGCAGCCGCGGCACGATCAGAAGATGTGCCGAGCTGGAGATCGGCAGGAACTCGGTGAGGCCCTGCACGATGCCCAACACGGTCGCTTGCACGAAGTTCACGGGTACGGTCTCTCCTTGAACACCCGACCGGCCGGCACGGGATCGCCGAATGACGATGGCAGCCTAGTGCCGCGACGGCCCCGGCTCGTCCCATGGGTGCGCGTGTCCCCGAGTGCGGACGAAGCCCTTGACTGCCGATACGCTCCGCAGGCATGAAACAGCGTCACCTCGGCCGGAGCGGCCTGGCCGTTTCCCGTCTCGGCCTCGGAACGATGACGTGGGGCGGGGACACCGAGGTCGAGGACGCCGCCGCCCAGCTCGCCGCCTTCGTCGAGGCGGGCGGCACCCTGATCGACACCGCGGACGTCTACTGCGGCGGCGAGAGCGAGCGGGTGCTCGGCGCGCTCATTGGCCAGGTCGTCGCCCGTGACGACCTGGTGATCGCCACCAAGGCCGTGCTCACCGCGGACGGCACCCGCGACGCCTCCCGGCGTCACCTGCTGCGCGCCCTCGACGACTCCCTGGAGCGGCTGGGCGTCGACCACGTGGACCTCTGGCAGCTGCACGCGTACGACGCGCACACCCCGCTCGAGGAGACGCTGTCCGCCCTCGACGACGCCGTCGGCTCCGGCCGGACTCGCTACGTGGGCGTGTCGCACTTCGCCGCGTGGGAGCTCGCCCGCGCGGCGACCTGGCAGAAGGCCTGGCCGGGCCGCACGCCCATCGTCTCCACGCAGGTGGAGTACTCCCTGCTGCGGCGCGACATCGAGGACGACGTGCTGCCCGCGGCGGCCGAGCTCGGCGTCGGTGTGCTCCCCTGCTCGCCGCTCGGCCGCGGGGTGCTCACCGGCAAGTACCGCACCGGCATCCCTGCCGACTCACGGGCGGCGACCCCGCACTACGCCGAGTTCGTGCAGCCCTACCTGAGCGAGCGCGGCGCCCAGATCGTCGAGTCGGTGTCCACGGCCGCCGAGGGACTCGGTGTGTCGCCGCTGGCCGTCGCGCTCAGCTGGGTGCGCGACCGGCCCGGCGTGGCCGCCCCGATCATCGGGGCGCGCACGGCGGTCCAGCTGGCCGCGATCCTCAAGGCCGAGGAGGTCGCCCTGCCGGCCGAGATCCGCGACGCGCTCGACGACGTCTCATCCGAGTGACGCACCCGCCCGGCGGACACGCGGGCGTCCGGTGCGAGCCCGTGCGAGGCGACGACCGTAGGCCGTGCGATTCCTCCGAGTGACGCCCCGGCGGGTGCGCGGGCGTCCGACGCGACTCCGTACGAGACGACGATCGCAGGCCGTGCGATTCCTCCGAGTGACGCGCCGCCCGGCAGGTACGCGGGCGTCCGGGGCGACTCCGTACGGGGCGATGATCGTAGGCCGTGCGATCGTCCGGGCCCATCGCCGGGGGCGACGGCACTAAAGTGTGCGAGCGATGACTGAGACCTTCTCCGGCCCTCTTTCCGAGGTGGCCGAGCTCTTCGCGGCCACCGACGTCCCGGCCCGGCTCGCGCCCGAGGCGCTGGCCCGCCTCGGCGAGACCGCCGCCAAGACCCTGCGCGACGACCCGTGGCGGTTGATGGAGATCCCCGGCGTACGGCCCGAGCAGGCCGACTTCTTCGCCCGCCGGCTGCTCGGCGGGGACACCGGGCCGCACGATCCGCGCCGCGCGGCGGCGCTCGCCGCGCACCTGCTGCTGCGGGCCGCGGGCGACGGCCACACGGTCACCGCCGCGAAGGCGATCCTGTCGGCCCTGGAGCCCTTCGACCCGGGCGACGCCGTGGAGGCGCTGCGCGCGTCCATCGCCGCCGGGGAGATCGCCGCGGTGATGGATGAGGCGTCCGAGAGCGAGCTTCTCGGCCTGGCGCGCCTCACCACCGCGGAGGAGACGGTCGCCGAGGGCCTCGCGCGGCTGACCGCCATGGCCGACCCGCTGCCGGCCGCCGACGGCGTCCCTGCGGCGGTCTTCGAGAGCGGTGTCAGCGTGCTGGCGGGGGCGCCGGAGGCCGTGGAGGAGGTCCTGCGGGGGTTGCGCGACGTCCCCGGCGTGATCGTCACCGCCCCGACGGACCGGGCCGCGCAGGCGCTCGGCGGAGCCCGGTCCCTGCACCTACTGCTGGAGCCGGGGCCGGGCGGCTACTCCCGTGGGGAGGACCGTCCGCTCGAGGCCGACCTCGTCGTCGTGGCAGAGGCCGGCACCCTCGACGTCGAGCGCGCGGCCGCGCTCGTCGAGGCCTGCATGGACGGCACGCATCTGGTGCTCGCCGGCGACCCGGCGGCGCCGTCGCCGTCCGGCGCGGGCCGCGTCCTCGCCGACATCATCGCCTCCGGCACGGTGCCGGTGACGGAGCTGCCCGCCGCGCCGCAGGACGTGATCGGCCGGCTCACGGCCGCGGTCCGGGAGGGGGCCCTCGCCGCGGTGGAGTCCCCGGACCGCGAGGTCGTCATCGTCCCGGCGGCCGAGTCCCGCGAGGCGGCGCACCGCACGGTCCAGCTCGTCACGGACTCGATCCCCCGCGCGCTGGGCATCCCGGCCGAGGAGATCCTCGCGGTGACGCCCGTACGCCGCGGGGAGGCCGGCGCCGACGCGCTCAACCGTGCGCTGAAGGACAGGCTCAACCCCGGGCCGGGCCCGTACGACGCCGGTGACCGGGTCGTCGCCGTCACGGACCTGCCGGGCGCCGCGGCGGGCGAGTTCGGCTCGGTGATCGGCGCGGACCCGGACCGGGGCATGCTGGAGGTCGCGTTCCCGTCCGGTAAGGCGACAGTCCCCGCGTCGGCGGTGCGGCACGGCTGGGCGGTGACCGTCCTCCGTGCCCAGGGCACACGCTGGCCGGCCGTCGTGGCCGTGCTGCCCGGGGAGGCGGGCGGCGCGTTGTCCCGGCCGCTGACGGTGGGCGCGTTCAGCCGGGCGCGGCGGCACCTGTCGGTGGTGCACGCCGCCGGCCCGGAGCTGGCCCGCGCGGTGCGCGATCGCGCCGAGCCGTCCCGCCGCACCCGCCTCACGGCGCTGCTGCGCGAGAACATGGCGGATCTGTAAGGCCTATCGTTTAACGCGTTTCCATGTAACGCTCGTCTCGTTGGACCAGTTGTCAGTAACAACGGGAGACGACTTCAGGGGAGCGACATGGCCTCAAGGCGAGACTGGCGGCGCGTCGGCGTCGCGTCGGCGACGGTGTCCGCCGGCGCGATGGTGTTCTTCATGGCCGCGCCGGCCCGGCGTCGGCGTCTTCGCGCTCCACGGTCCGTACGGCGGGCGAATGCAAGCTCGGTCCCCTCCTCTGCAGCATCCTGGGCGGCGGTACCGGCAAACCGGCGAGCCCTCCGAAGTCGGGCGGGTCCACCAAGCCCAAGCCGAAGCCCAGCACGCCGAAGAGCAGGCCGTCCTCTGGTCATTCAGGCCACTCCGGGTCCGGCTCGGGCGGCGGGTCGCACTCGGGTTCGGGCGGCGGGTCCGGATCCGGATCCGGCTCGGTGGATCAGCCGGTCGCTCCCCCCGCGGCGGGCGCGAACGGGGGCGCGCCGCAGGTGGCAGCGCCCCAGCAGCAGGGCCCCGCGCTGCCCGACATCACCTCCCAGAACCCGCTCGTGTACCCGCAGGACTCGCCCGTCCGCCAGGAGCAGACGACGCCGGCCCGCCTGGTGGCGGCCAGCGACCCGGCGGGAGAGCCGGTCCCGCCGCTGCTCGTGGCGACCGCCTCCGGGCTGATCGGCGCGGTCACAGCGCTGAACCTCAGCGTGCTCAACCGCCGCCTGCGGCGACCGCGCTCCCGCTGACGGGTGCGCTCGGCCGTGACCGGGAAGCCCCATCGTCGTCGCCGCTCAGGCGGTCGGCCGCGCCCGTCGGCGCCGCATCGCCACCCGCGCCCGTCGGCGCCGCATCGCCACCCGCACGCGTCGACGCCGCGACGCCGCCCGGGCCCGGCGTCGATCCGCCCGGCTCTCGCCCGCGGCGAGGGCCGTTGACCGACTGGGCGGAACACGCGCCTGAGGAACTCGGCGTCGACCCGGCGCGGCTGTCCCGCGCCCTCGACCTCGTCGGCGCGCGCGGTGGCGCGGCGCAGCTGTGCGTGCTGCGGGAGGGGCGGGTGCTCCTCGACCGCGCGCTCGGCTGCCGCCCGGACGCGTTGTTCTGCCTGTTCTCGGCCGGGAAACCGGTCACGGCGTTGCTGGTCCACCTGCTGGCCCAGCGAGGCGACCTGGCGCTCGACGAGCGTGTCGCGGCGTACTGGCCGGAGTTCGGCCGGCGCGGCAAGGAGGACGTCACGGTGCGGCAGGTCCTCCAGCACCGGTCCGGTGTCCCGGTGGCCCGCGGAGTGGCGGGCGACGCGCTGGCCATGCGGCACTGGGAGCGGGCCGTACGCGAGGTCGAGCGGGCCCGTCCACGATGGCCGCCCGGCCAGGTCCCCGCCTACCACATCCTCACCTACGGCGTGATCCTCGGCGAGCTGGTCCAGCGGGTCGCCGGAACACCGGTACGGGCCCTGCTCCAGGAGGCGTTCCTGGGTCCACTCGGCCTGACCGACCTCCACCTGGGGCTCCCCCGCCCGCTGTGGTCCCGGCATGTTCCGGTGCGCTCCGCCGGACCGGCCGGGCGGACGGCGGCGATGCTGTTCAACCGGCGTTCGACACGCGAGGCGGTCATCCCCTCCGCGGCGGTCTCCGCGACCGCGCGCGACCTGGCACGCTTCTACCAGGCGCTCCTGGACGGCGGCGCGCTGGACGGCGTACGGATCCTCCAGCCGGCCACGGTCGAGGAGGCGGCCCGGCCCTCCAGCGACGGTGAGGTCGACCGTTTCCTCGGCGTGCCGATCCGGTGGGCGCAGGGGTTCCAGCTGGGCGGCCCGGTCCCGGGAGGCGACCTGAGCCGGCCGATGGGCCGGCTCAGCAGCCCGCGGGCGTTCGGCCACAACGGCAGCAACTGCTGCATCGCCTGGGCCGACCCGTCGCGGCGGCTGGTCTTCGCCTACCTGACCGACCTGCTGCCCTCCGGGCCGCGCGGCGCCCGCCACGTGAGCGAGGTCGCCGACGCCGTCCTCGCGGCCTGCCGCTGACCGCACCGCCGACAGGCGGTCCGGCGCCGGGGCCGGCCGCGTGATGCGCGGACGGCCCCTCGCGGCGACCCGTACGACCGAGGACCAGCCTCCGGTGGCGCTCAGCCGCCGACGGCGTGGACGCCGCCGTCGACGTGGACGATCTCGCCCGTCGTCGCGGGGAACCAGTCGGACAGCAGCGCCACGCAGGCCTTCGCGGTCGGCTCCGGGTCGGCGACGTCCCAGCCCAGCGGGGCCTTCTCCGGCCAGACGTTCGTGAACTCCTCGAAGCCCGGGATGCTCTTGGCCGCCATCGTCTTGAGCGGCCCGGCGGCCACGAGGTTGACGCGCACGCCGTCGGGGCCGAGGTACTTGGCGAGGTAGCGGGCGGTGGACTCCAGGCCGGCCTTGGCCACGCCCATCCAGTCGTACACCGGCCAGGCCTGCGTGGCGTTGTCGAAGTCCAGGCCCACGACCGAGCCGCCGTTCTTCATCAGCGGCAGGCAGGCGGCCGTGAGGGACTTCAGGGAGTACGTCGAGATCTGCACCGCGGTGGCGACGTCGTCCCACGGGGTGTTCATGAAGTTGCCGCCCATCGCGCTCTGCGGCGCGAACCCGATGGAGTGCACGACCCCGTCGAGCCCGTCGACGTGCTCGGCGACCTTCCCGGCGAGGCCGTCGAGGTGCTCGGTGTTCGTGACGTCCAGCTCGAGCACCGGCGGGGTCTCCGGGAGCCGCTTGGCGATGCGCTCGACGAGCGACATGCGGCCGAAACCGGTCACGACCACGCTCGCGCCCTCCTGCTGGGCCAGCCGTGCCACGTGGAAGCCGATGGAGGCGTCGGTGAGGACGCCGGTGACGAGAATCCGCTTGCCGTCGAGAATGCCCATTCGCTGTCCCATTTCCAGATATCGGCCGCCGTGCGCTGCGGCCCGGTGCTCGTTGTCAGGATGCGCCGATCGTCGCTCCCCGGGGAGCCGATCCACCGGCCATCGCTCCCCCGGGAGCCGATCCGCCGATCGTCGCTCCTCCGGGAGCTGGTCCACCGGCCGCCGCTCCCCGGGGAGCCGGTCCGCCGGCCGCAGGTGCCCGCGGACGGCCGGCCGGTGATCGGCGGCCGGCCCGGGGCACCGACGGTCAGTGGCCCATGCCGAGGCCGCCGTCGACGGGGATGACCGCGCCCGTGATGTAGGCGGCGTCCTCCCCGGCCAGGAAGCGGACGGCCTTGGCGATCTCTACGGGCTGGGCGACGCGGCCCAGCGGGATCTGCTTCTTGATCGCGGCCTGGCGGTCCTCCCCCAGCGCCGCCGTCATGTCGGTGTCCACGAAGCCGGGCGCGACGACGTTGACCGTGATGTTGCGGGAGCCGAGCTCGCGGGCGAGCGACCGGGCGAAGCCGACCAGCCCGGCCTTCGAGGCGGCGTAGTTGGCCTGGCCGCCGGAGCCGAGCAGCCCGACGACGGAGGAGACCAGGATGATCCGGCCGTTGCGCTTGCGCATCATGCCGCGCACCGCGCGCTTGGCGAGACGGTAGGCGCCGGTGAGGTTGGTGTCGAGGACGGAGGTGAACTCCTCTTCACTCATCAGCGCGAGCAGGTTGTCCCTGGTGATGCCGGCGTTGGCCACCAGCACCTCGACCGGGCCCTGCTCGGCCTCGACCTTGCCGAACGCCGCGTCGACGTCCCCGGTGCTCGTGATGTCACAGCGCACGCCGAACAGGCCCTCGGGGGGCTCTCCGGAGCGGTAGGTCACGGCGACGGCGTCCCCGGCGTTCTTCAGCTCGTGGGCGATGGCCAGCCCGATTCCGCGATTGCCTCCGGTCACGAGGACGGAGCGACTCATTCGACAAACCTCCAGTTCGGTCGGTGGCGAGCCTATTGCGCTACCGATAGGTAACACGAGGACGCCACCGCCAAGGGAGACCTGCCGGTCTTTGTAGGACGCGATAGGTTGCATCCGTGCGAGAGATCGATCCAGAGTTCACCGCCCTGCCGTCGCGCGCCCTGGCCGACGCGGCACTGTCCAGAGCGCGCGACCTCGGCGCCGAGCACGTCGACTTCCGCCTCGAACGCATCCGCCATCAGACGCTGCGGCTGTCCGACGGCAATCTCGAGACGGCCCTCGACGCCGACGACGTCGGCTTCGCCGTCCGCGTGATCCTGGACGGCACGTGGGGGTTCGCGGCGGGCATCGACCTGACCACCGACGCCGCCGCCCGCGTGGCCGAGCAGGCGGTCGAGGTGGCCAAGGTGGCCAAGGCCATCAACCGCGAGCGCATCGAGCTGGCCGCCGAGCCGGCCCACGGCGAGCGGGTGTGGATCTCCTCCTACGAGGTCGACCCCTTCGACGTGCCCGTACGCGACAAGATCGCCCTGCTGGCCGACTGGAGTGCCCGGCTGCTGGGCGACGACCGGGTCGCGCACGCCGACGCGTCGCTCCTGCAGGTCAAGGAGAACAAGTTCTACGCCGACACGGCGGGCACCGTGACCACCCAGCAGCGGGTGCGGCTGCACCCGGTGCTGAACGCCGTCGGCATCCGCGACGGGGCGTTCGACACGATGCGCACGCTCGCCCCGCCGGTGGGCCGGGGCTATGAGTTCCTCACCGGAAGCACGTGGGACTGGGACGACGAGCTGGCCCGCATCCCCGAGCTGCTCGCCGAGAAGCTCGCGGCGCCATCGGTCGAGGCCGGGGCGTACGACCTCGTCATCGACCCGTCGAACCTCTGGCTGACCATCCACGAGTCGATCGGCCACGCGACCGAGCTCGACCGCGCGCTCGGATACGAGGCCGCGTACGCCGGCACGTCCTTCGCGACGCCCGACAAGCTCGGCAGCCTGCAGTACGGCTCCAAGGTCATGAACATCACCGGTGACCGCACCGCCGAGCACGGCCTGTCCACCATCGGCTACGACGACGAGGGCGTCGAGACCCAGCAGTGGGACATCGTCCGCGACGGCCTTTTCGTCGGCTACCAGCTGGACCGGCGGATCGCGCACCTGACCGGGGCCGAGCGGTCGAACGGCTGCGCGTTCGCCGACTCGCCGTCCAGCATGCCGCTGCAGCGCATGGCGAACGTCTCCCTGCAGCCGGCGCCGGACGGCCCGTCGACCGAGGAGCTCATCGCCGGGGTCGACCGCGGCATCTACGTCGTCGGCGACAAGAGCTGGTCGATCGACATGCAGCGCTACAACTTCCAGTTCACCGGCCAGCGGTTCTACAAGATCGAGAAGGGCCGGCTCGCGGGCCAGCTCCGCGACGCCGCCTACCAGGCGACCACCACCGACTTCTGGAACTCGATGGAGGCCGTGGGCGGGCCGCAGACTTACGTCCTCGGCGGCGCGTTCAACTGCGGCAAGGGCCAGCCCGGCCAGGTCGCGCCGGTCAGCCACGGCGCGCCCTCCGCGCTGTTCCGCGGCGTCAACATCCTCAACGCGGTGAAGGAGGCGGGCCAGTGACCACCCCGCAGGAGACGGTCGAGCGGGCGCTGTCGCTGTCCCGCACGGATGACTGCGTCGTCATCGCCGATGAGTCCAGCGGCACGAACCTGCGCTGGGCGGGCAACACGCTGACGACCAACGGCATCGCCCGGTCGCGGCGGCTCACCGTCATCGCGATCAAGAAGAAGGCCGACGGCGTCTCGACCGGGGTCATGTCCCGTACGGGCGTGACCGAGGACCAGATCGAGGACCTCGTCCGCGCCGCCGAGCGCGCGGCGGCCGACAACGCCCCGGCCGAGGACGCCGCGTCGCTGGCCGACGCGTCCGAGGCCGGGCCGTCCGGCCGCTGGGAGGATCCGCCCGCCGAGACGTCGATCGGCGTGTTCGAGGGCTTCGCGCCGGCGCTCGGCGAGGCGTTCGCCGCCGCCGAGGCGAACGCGCGCCGGCTCTACGGCTTCGCCGAGCACACGATGAGCAGCACTTTCCTCGGCACGTCGTCCGGGCTGCGGCTTCGGTCCGACGAGCCGACCGGGAAGGTCGAGCTGAACGCCAAGTCCGCCGATCTGTCCCGGTCCGCGTGGAACGGCGTGGGCACTCGCGACTTCCGCGACGTCGACGTCGCCGGGATGGCCGACGAGCTCGCCCGGCGGCTCGAGTGGGGGAAGCGGCGGATCGACCTGCCCGCGGGCCGCTACGAGACGCTGCTGCCGCCGAGCGCGGTCGCCGACCTGATGGTGTACCTGTACTGGTCGGCCGGGGCCCGTGACGCCCACGACGGCCGTACGGTCTTCAGCAGGCCCGGTGGGGGCACGCGGGTCGGCGAGAGCCTGTCCGAGACGCCCATCCGGCTGTACAGCGACCCGGCCGCGCCCGGACTCGAGTGCACGCCGTTCGTGGTGGCGCACGCGTCCAGCCGCGACTCTTCGGCGTTCGACAACGGCGTCGCGCTGCGCCCCGTCGACTGGATCTCCGAGGGCAGGCTCTCCGCGCTGATGCAGTCCCGCTACTCGGCGCGGCTGACCGGCCTGCCCTTCACGCCCGGGGTCGACAACCTGCTCATGGAGGTGCCGGGCAGCACGGCCACGCTGGACGAGATGATCGCCGGCACTCGGCGCGGGCTGCTCCTCACCTGCCTGTGGTACATCCGCGAGGTGGACCCGCAGTCGCTCCTGCTCACCGGGCTGACCCGCGATGGGGTGTACCTCGTCGAGGACGGCGAGGTCGTCGGCGAGGTCAACAACTTCCGGTTCAACGAGAGCCCGGTCGGGATGCTGCAGCGCGTAGCAGAGGCCGGCGCGACGGGGCGGACGCTCGCGCGCGAGTGGTCGGACTACTTCACCCGGACGGCCATGCCGCCGCTGCGGATCCGGGACTTCAACATGTCGACGGTCAGCAAGGCCAGCTGACCCGGCCGCTCCCGGCCGCCTCCAGCCGGAGGTGGCCGGGACGTTCCGATGCTCGGCGCGCCCGGCGCCAGGCTCCGCTCAGGAGTCCTCGAGGCGGAAGCCCACCTTCAGGCCGACCTGGTAGTGCGCCACCTCACCGTCGACGATCTGCCCGCGCACCTCGATCACCTCGAACCAGTCCAGGTGGCGGAGCGTCTCCCCGGCCCTCCTGAGGCCGTTGCGGATCGCGGCGTCCACGCTGTCCGGCGAGGTGCCCACGATCTCCGTTACCCGGTACGTCCGATCCGTCATGGCGTTCCTCCCACGGGGCGGTTTTGATCGACCTCTTCCCACGCACCGTGCGCCCCATGCGGTGATGTGGGGCAGGCTGGCTGCCGTGTTCTCCAATGAAGCGGACCATCGGCGGCTCGTCGAGCGGGCGCGGCAGGCCCTGGCATCCGACGTCTTCGACTTCTACGCCGGCGGCGCCGGTGACGAGACGACCCTCGCCGCCAATGAGGCGGCCTGGCGCGCCGTACGGCTGCGTCCGCGGGTCCTGCGCGACGTCTCGAGGATCGACTCGCGGGTCAGCGTGCTCGGCCGGGAGCTGCCGGCTCCGGTCGGCGTGGCCCCGGTCGGCTATCAGCGGCTCGCCCATCCGGAGGGCGAGGTGGCGATGGCGCGCGGCGCTCGGCGGGCGGGTGCGCTGCTGACGGTCTCGTCGCGCAGTTCCCGGCGGATCGAGGAGGTCGCCGCCGAGGCCGGTCCGTGGTGGTTCCAGGCGTACGTCCTGCGCGACCGCGGCCTGACGCGGGAGCTCGTACGGCGGGCCGCCGCGGCCGGGGCGACGGCGATCGTGCTGACGGGTGACACGCCGTACCTTGGGCGGCGGCGCCGGGACCGGGACGCCGGGCTGATCCCGGACGAGATGTTCGGGGTGAACCTCGGGCCGGGGTTCGACCGGGCCCTCGCCGAGCAGGCGGCGGACGTGACCTATGCCGACGTCGCCGCGCTGCGGGACGTCTCCGGCCTGCCGGTCGTGGTCAAGGGCGTCCTGCGCGGCGACGACGCACGGGAGTGCGTCGCGGCGGGCGCGGCGGGCGTGTGGGTGTCCAACCACGGCGGGCGCCAGCTCGACGGCGCGGTCGCGACGGCGGAGGCCCTGCCCGAGGTCGCCGACGCGGTGGGCGACGCCGCCGAGGTGTACGCCGACGGCGGCGTCCGTACCGGCGTGGACGTGCTCCGGGCGCTGGCGCTGGGGGCGCGCATGGTGTTCGTGGGACGGCCGGCGCTGTGGTGCCTGGCCGTGGGCGGCGCGGACGCGGTGACCGCCGGGCTGACGGAGCTGGGCGACGCGCTGACGCGGGCGATGGGGCTGGCGGGGACGGCCACGACGGCGGAGATCACCCGGGGGCTTGCCCGGACCGACCCGGGGACTAACGTGGAGGAGTGAGGGTCAAACCGCGCGGCCGGCGACGCGAACAGCCGGTGGTCTACACCGTGACGGACGCGCGCAAGCCGCTGTCCGAGGACATCCGCTACCGCGAGCGCCGGTATCTGATCATGATGGGCATCCGGGCGCTCTGCTTCCTGCTGAGCATCCTCTTCGCCTTCGCGCTGCCCGGCGCCTGGCGCTTGCTGGCGGTCGTCGCGCTGATCGCATCGGTCGTGCTGCCGTATATTGCCGTGATCTTTGCCAACGGCGGACGCGAACCTGAGTCTGGTGCCCGATTCGCACCATATGAGGCAAGTGACGTTGACCGAAAACAGATTTCCGGCCCTCACGACGAAATCGGCTCGTGACAATCTCTTGACTAACTCAGGGGGGGTTCGGTGTACGATTTGTACCGGCGCCCTGGTCCCCCGTCGGGGCGCCCGTGCCGGTGTTCCGGGCCCCCGTCGGAACACCGATGATCGCGACGCCGGGAGGATTGCCCCCGTATCCTCCCGGCGTCGCCATTTCTCCGGCCAGCCGGTCTGACAAGCTGTAAGGCCTAGTCAGGACATCCGATCGCCGGATCCGGCCATCCTGGCGCGGGCCGCGCGCCGCAGGCCTCGCAGGCGCATGGACTCTCCCTCACGGGCCTCGTAGGCGCATGGACTCTCCCCACGGGTCTCGTGGGCGCATGGACACTCCCTCACGGGTAACGAGACCCCCATGAATCGGTCAACGCGCCGCACGGTCCTCGTCGCCGGCGCCGCCAACCTCGTCGTCGCCGCGACCAAGCTGGCCGCGGGGCTGATCTCCGGATCGAGCGCGATGCTCGCGGAGGCGGCCCACTCGCTCGCCGACACGCTCAACCAGGTCTTCCTGCTGGCGTCGCTGCGGCAGGGCGACCGTCCGCCCGACGAGGCGCATCCCTTCGGGTACGGCCAGGAGCGCTACTTCTGGTCGCTGCTGGCCGCGTTCGGCATCTTCGTCGCGGGGGCCGGTTTCTCCGTCTTCGAGGGCGTCCTGGCCATGACGCGGACCCATCAGCACGAGAGCCCCTGGATCGCCTATGTCGTGCTGGCGGTCTCGTTCGTGGCCGAGAGCACCTCGTTCGCCCGTGCCGCGCGGCAGATGCGCCAGGAGGCCGGCGACCAGGGGCGCCGCGTCCTGGAGCACGTGCGCCGCAGCCCCGACATGACCGTGAAGGCGGCGCTGTTCGAGGACTCGGCCGCGGTCATCGGCCTCGGCCTGGCCGCGATCGGCCTGGTCCTCACCCAGATCACCGGGTCGTCGACGTGGGATGGCGCGGCGTCCGTCGCCGTGGGGATCCTGCTGATCGTCGTCGCGTTCCGGCTCGGCCGCGACAGCAGGGAGATGCTCATCGGCCACGCCGCCGACCCCGACGAGCAGCGGCTGATCGCCGAGGAGATCGACGCCACGGAGGGGATCGACGACGTTCTCGAACTGCTCACCATGCGCATCGGGCCCGACCACCTCCTCATCGCCGCACGGGCGAGCTTCGGCGACGGGATCACCGCCGACCGGGTCGAGGACCTCGCCGAGGACGTCGACCGGCGGGTCCGCGAGCGGCTCTCCGTGACCCCGCACGTGTTCATCGACCCGACCCGGCGCCGGTCCGCCGCCGAACGACCGCGTTTCGAACCGGGCGAGCGGGTATACGGCCCTTCGTGTTCCGACGACGGCGACAGGCCGCGGGCGGGCTCGGAGGACGACGACCCCGTCACCGGTCGGCCCGCGTGACCGCGCGTGCCGTGCTGGAACCCCTGATCTGGTGGGCGGCCCTGTACGCGATCTACGTGGTGATCATCTCCACCGTCTCGCCGACCGAACTCGTGGTGGGCTTCGCCGGCGCGGTCGTCGGCGCCGCGGTAGCAGTCGCGACGCGACGGGTCCTGCTGCGCGGCGTGCCCCTCTCTCCCCCGCGGCTCCGCGTCCTGCTGCTCCTTCCGTCGCAGATCCTGCGGGACTGCGCGGTGTTGTTCCGGCCGGTCCGGGGCGGGTTCGCCGATGTGCCCGTGCCACCCGGACGGGGAGGCGGCATGGCGACGCTGGTGCTCTCGGTGGCGCCGGGGACGTACGTCGCGCGGGTCTCGGAGGACAGCGAGGTCCTGCTCCTGCACCGGGCGGAGACCCACCCATCCCACCTCGAACGCGAGGTGACGTCATGCTGATCGCCGCCCTGGCCCTACTGGTCGGAGCGGTGGGCCCCTGCCTGCTCGTCACACTGCGGGGAGACCCTGCCGACCGCCTGACGGGGCTGATCCTCGCCGGGCCGGTGGCCACGCTCGTCCTGCTGTTGCTGGCCGCCGCGTACGGGCGGCCGGCCTACCTGGACGTCGCGTTCGTCCTCGGCCTGCTGTCGTTCGCGGGCTCGCTGGTGTTCGCCCGGTTCATCGGGCGGACGCTGTGAGCGCCGTCCTGATCGGGCTGGGATCGGCCGTCACCGTCCTCACCGCGCTCCGGCTGCTGCTCGCCCGGGACCTGTTCGCACTCCTGCACTTCGTCGGGCCCGCGACCGCGCTGGCCGTGCCTCTCATCATCGCCGGGCTGGCCCTGCGGCAGTGGTCGTCCTGGCACGACGTCCTCAAGCTCGTCCTCATCGGCGTTCTCCTGGTCTCCACCGGTCCCGCCACCGTCGTCGCGGCCGCACGGGCGAGGCGGACCTCCGATGGGTGAGGCGCTCGTCTACGCGGCCCTCCTGCTCGTGGTCGTCATGGCGACCGGGGTGGTGCTCACCCGCGACCCGGTACGCCAGGCGATCGTGCTGTCCGCCTACGGGGCGCGACACCCGTTCTGATCGCGATCCTGCTCGCGGCGACCGGACGATGGATCCCGCGGCGGCTGGTCGACGTGATCGCGGTGGTGACGATCCTCGCGGTGATGGCGATCTACCACGCGCTGATGCTGCTGTTCGCGACCGCGATGTGCGCGTTCACGCTGACCGGCGACCTGTTCGACGCCTTCGTCTTCTTCGAGCTCATGGGTGTCATCGCGTACGTCTTGACGGGCTACAAGGCGGAGGAGCCGCAGGCAGTGCACGGAGCGGTCAGCTTCTCGGTCCTCAAAGGACCGGGCTGTACTTGCGCAGTTCGTACTCGCGCGGCACCCCGCGCTTGAAGGCCACACCGGATACCCAGCATGCGGCTTCGTTGACCGTGCGCAGGGTGTGTTTCAGCGCCGCCGCCTGCACGGGCGTCGGCATCAGCTTTACCTGCATCACGACCTTCACGAATCGTGACCGTATCATCGCTTTATGTCACTGCGTCGGGAAATCGGACTCATCTTCGCGGGGGAAGCACGAGTTCCCCGGCCACATCCGCACGAACGTGGAGCGGCTGGCGTGGTGCTGGCGGCCGCGGTCGCCGTGCTCAGCCTGCGGCATGGGGCACCGAGGGTCCTGCGCCCGGTGACGTCACGGCTGCGTGCGGCGCACTCGGGCCATGTCGGGGACTACGCCGCCTGGCTCACTGCGGGGGTGGCGTTCTTCGGCCTGCTCCTGTTCATGGTGTGAGGCGGGCGGACCTCCCGTCCAGCCCATGTGCGGGCCACCCGCCGAATCCGGGTGCGGGCCACCCGCCGACTCCGCGTGCGGGCAGGTCGAAGCCGCGTGTGGGCAGATCGAAGCCGCGTGCCGGCCAGCCGCCGAACCCGCGCTGGAACCATCCGTCCCAGCCCCCGATCGGCGGAACGTCCGCCGTGCCGGCGGACGGCCAGGCGGACGTCGCCCGCTCGGCGCGTTCGACCTTCCTGCCGAGCTCGCGAAGCATGTCGGAATCGCAGGCGCCAGCCAGCCGGGGGAAGATGTTCGCCTCCTCGTGCTCGAGGTGCTCACGGGTCGTCCCGACCAGGCGGCGGAAGACCTCGTCGAATCGCGCGTCGGACGGGTCGAGGCCGTCCAGCTCCTTGATCGTCTGACGGGCCCGGGCATGGGCGGCAAGATTCTCCGCGGCGAGCCGGTCCCCGTCCGGTACGTGCGCGCGCACCGCCGGATAGAGGTACTCCTCCTCGACGACAGCGTGGCGCATGAGCTCAGTGATCACTCTCGCCACCACGTAACGGCGTCGTCTGTCTCCGGGAGAGAGCGCGATGACGCGGACGAACATGTCCTCGACTCGGCGGTGATCCCGAGTGAGAACGTCGATGACGTTCCGGGACCCACGATGGGTCGGCACGATGCCTCCTTGTCCGCCGACCCTGGGCGAGCGACAGCCCCCGCCCACGCGGAGTCGGCTGTCTGCTCAACCGTTGCGCCCCGCCTACCCCGCGACCCCCGACGCAAACTAATGCCCGCAAATACGGACAGTCAGGGTTAGATTGGGGATGACCTGCCTGGCAGGCAAGGGCGGCTCGGCGGCCGCGCGATGGCCTCGTGACGGCCGCGCGACGGCCTCGGCAGAGCCGGAGATCGGTCAGACTGGGACGGTGACCGGTTCCGAACCCCTCCAGTGCTCCGCCAAGGACTGCCGGGCCGACGCCCGATGGGCCCTCCGCTGGAACAACCCGAAAATCCACGATCCCGACCGGCGGAAGGTCTGGCTCGCCTGCGACGAGCACAAGGAGCACCTGAGCGCGTTCCTGTCCCGCCGGGGCTTTCTGCGCGACACCGTCCCGGTCGACGAGGTGCGCTGAGCGTCTCACCGAGTCCGCGGACGCGGCAGCCCCGGAACGCTCGCGTGGCGGCCCGCGATGCACGCGGGGCGGCCTGGAACATGCACGCGACGACCTGAAACGTGTGCCGCGCGGACTGGAACAACCGCCCGGCGGCCCAAAACGTGCGCGGGGCTGCCTGGAACGTGCGCGGGTGGGAACACGATCCATGTGACGCCGGGGAGACGCTTCGCGAGGTCCGCGCGGGACCGGTGGATCGCGTGGTCCTCCAAGACCCGGTCGCCTCGTCGGCCGCCTCGGCCACGATGGTTCGCGCGGCCGCCGGGCACGCCTCGGCCGGGAGCCGTCACGGCGGCGATCGTGCTGCTCGCACTGGGTTCTGGAGCGGCCGACGCGTTCAGCTTCGTCGCGCTCGGTGCCGTGTTCACCAGCGTGATGACCGGCAACCTCGTGCTGCTCGGCGTCGCCGTCGTCCATACCGACCCCGGCGCAGCCGTGCGCGCCGCCGTGTCGATCGCGGCGTACGCCTCCGGGGTGCTCGGCGCGGCCTCATGGCTCAGAGACACCGGGCCCGCTGGCTCCGGCCCGTGGCCCGGACGCGTCATCGGCGTGCTGACGGTCGTACCGGCGGCACAGACCGCCGTGCTCGCCGTGTGGCTTGCCGTGGCCACCCGCCCCGCCACCGTCCTGCAGATCACTCTGATCGCGGTGTCCGCCGCGGCGATGGGCGTGCAGAGCACCGCGGTCAATACGCTCGCGGTGAGCGGAGCCGCCACCACCTACCTCACCGGAACGCTGACCGCGCTCATGACCGAACTGGCCACGACCGGCTCCCCGCCCACCATGCGACGGCGGCTGGGAGTGCTGGCCGCCGCCCTCACCGGCGCCGCGCTCGAGGCGGTCCTCCTGACCTGGGCGCGCCCCGCGGCACCCGGGCTTCCGCTGGCCGCCGCCCTCATCGTCGTGACGACCTGCGTCCTCGGCCCGACCGCGCCTTCTCACCGACGACCGTGACCGCTGACCAGCGGCCGCCGGTCCCGCGCCGGCACCTCGCGGAACCGGCGCATCGCGCGGTCAGCGGCTTCCGTGTCGACGCATCGCAGCGTCACCAGCTCGCGACCTCAGCGCCGCACAACGTCCGTAACCGCAGCGCGACGGCACCCGACCCCCGGGCCCGCGTTCCGCGTGATCAGCACCTCGCGGAGCCGGCGCCTCGCGTTGTCAGTGCCGCGCGGAGCCAGCGGCTTCCGCGTCGACGCATCGCGGCGTCAGTGGCTCGCGTCCCAGTCGGCGGCGAGGGCGGTGACGCGGGCGGCCGCGTCTCGGGCGGGCTCGCCTCGGCCCACGGCCAGCCCGAGCAGGTAGGCCGTGAGCGGAGCGGCGGGTCGCGCCACTCCGTGCGCGACGTCGCGCGCGAGGTCGAGGATCAGGTCACGGTCCACCTCGGCGGGGTCGATGCCCAGCTCCGCGCATGCCGTGTCGAGCCAGTCGTCAAGCACCGTTCTCCTCGATCAGCCGTGCCGCCTCGGCGACGTCGTCCTCCGTGTCACAGTCGTACCACGCGGGCCGGCGATGCACGGTCGCTCGCAGACGGGCGGGTTCGAGCGGCGCCATCAGCCCCCGCAGCGAAGCACCGGAATACCCGGCGAGGGCGGCGCGCAAGCCGGCGGTCCGCCACACGCCGGCCAGCCACTGCGGCCGGTCTCCGTCATCGACGAAGACGGCCCCGGACCGGCCCCGCGCCCGGCGGCGCAGCGCGTTGACGTCGTCCGTGGTGAGGAACGGCAGATCGGCGGCGAGGACGGCCACCGACGGCGCCCGGACCTGCGCCAGCCCGGCCCGCAACGCGGGAACCGGTCCGGATCCCGGCGGATCCTCGCGTACGGTGACGGCGGCGGGCAGCTCCGGACGGTCCGGCCCGACGAGCACGATCCGCTCCGCGTCCGCCACCGCCGTACCGACGCGGGACACCAGCGACCGGCCGCCGACGAGCGTTCCTGGCTTGTCGGCGCCGCCAAGCCGCGACGCGGCCCCGCCGGCGAGGATCACAGCATCGTACGGGTCGACCACCGTCACGGCCGCTCCTGCCGCCGGATCGCCTGCCGTGCCACGCGCACTCGCCACCACTCGCCCACCGTCATACGTGCCCCCGCCCCGGATCGCATCGCCCGCCGCCGTACACGGCCTCACCCCCGACCCGTCCGATGGCATTCGCGGCCCCGCCGCCGGAACGCGCACCGTCGTACACGCCCTCGCCCCGGATCGCATCGCCCGCCGTCATGCGCGGCCCCGCCGCCGGAACGCCCACCGTCATACACATTCCCGTCCCGGATCGCATCGCCCGCCGCCGTACGCGACCTCACCCCCGGCCCGTCCGCCGTCATACGCGGCTTCACCCCCCGGCCCGTCCGCCGCCGTGCGCGGCCTCGCCGCCGGAACGCCTGGCGTCATGCGCGTCCTCGCCCTCCGGATCAGCCGTCCTCATGCGGGCTCTTGCCGCTCTCGCGCTCGTAGGCGCTGAGGTTCTGCTCGAGGGCCTTCATGAGCTCCCAGACCTGGCTCGGCGGGATCCGTACGCGGGACACCACCTGGGCCGGGACGTGGACGTAGGAGGTGCCGCTCTCGGTGTCCTCCATCACCTCGGGCGGGCGTACGGCGGTGGAGAAGTCGATCACAAAGGAGTCCTGGGTGCGCCACACGGAGGCGAAGCCGGCGTACACGCCGACCTCGTGGTCGGGCGGCACGCTGATCTCGACCCGGTGTTCGCTCGGCTGATCCGTCACGTCGTCTTTTTACCCGCCGATCGCGGACATCGGACGTGCGGGCTGCAGGAAACCGATGTCGTCGATGCCGTGGCCCGCGCGCTTGGCCGCCACGGCGGCCGTCCAGCGCTCGGCGAGCTCGGTGTCGGACGCGCCGGAGCGCAGAGCACCGCGCAGGTCGGACTCCTCTCGGGCGAACAGGCAGTTGCGGATCTGGCCGTCCGCGGTGAGCCGGACGCGGTCGCACGCCCCACAGAACGGCCGGGTGACCGAGCCGATGACACCGACTCTGGCCGGCCCGCCGTCGATGAGGAAGATCTCGGCAGGGGCGCTGCCGCGGGCGGCGGCGTCCTCCGGGACCAGCGTGAACTCCGCCGTCAACCGGTCGAGGATCTCATCGGCGGTGACCATGTTCTCCCGCCGCCAGCCGTGCTGGGCGTCGAGGGGCATCTGCTCGATGAACCGCAGCTCGTAGCCTCGGTCGAGGCAGAAGCGCAGCAACGGCACCGCCTCCTGGTCGTTGACGCCGCGCATGAGCACCGTGTTGACCTTCACCGGCCGCAGTCCCGCGCGCTCGGCGGCGTCGAGCCCGGCGAGCACGTCCGGCAGCCGGTCCCGGTGCGCGAGCCGGGCGAACGTGTCGCGGTCGAGGGTGTCGAGGGAGACGTTCACCCGGTCAAGGCCCGCGTCGCGCAGCGGCTCGGCGAGCCGGGCCAGGCCGATGCCGTTGGTCGTCAGCGACACCTGTGGGCGCGGGCGCAGCGCGGTAGTGCGCGCCACGAGGTCCACCAGCCCCCTGCGGAGCAGTGGCTCGCCTCCGGTGTAGCGGACCTCGGTGATTCCGAGGCGCTCGACGCCGACGGTGACCAGGCGGATCACTTCCTCATCGGTGAGGAGCTCCGGCTTGGGCAGCCACTCGAGGCCTTCCGGGGGCATGCAGTAAGTGCAACGCAGGTTGCAGCGGTCGGTGAGCGATACACGAAGATCGGTCGCCACCCGGCCGAAGCCGTCCACCAACAAGGACGAACCCCCTCTATCGATACGGACACTTCAGCCTATGTCGCCACACCAACGATCTGCGCGCCCCGCCCGGCCTTCTGTGACGTTTAGCGATCTTTCGGCATTTCTCCAGAAAGCACGGAACGGCCCCGTGAAGTTACATGATCATGGTGACTGGACGGGGCACGCCCGTCCCTCCCGCGCCCAGCGGGAGCCGCCTCCTATGGAGAGTGAGAGTCACCCAGGTGAAGCTCAGCACCACGCTCGCGGCCACCGGCGTCGCCGGCGCGATCGCCGCGTTCGGTCTCGCGTCCCCGGCGCAGGCCGCCGTCTCCCCGACCGCCAAGCCGGCCGCCTGCTCGGTCGCCAAGAACAAGCTGGTCCTCGCCTTCGCCCACGACTTCGTCGTGGGCAAGAACAAGATCGACCAGCCGCTGTCGATCAGCACGAAGGGCAAGAAGAACTGCCTTCTCAGCGGCCGGCCGCTCGTCAAGCTGCTCGACAAGAAGCACCGGGTCATCAGCTTCTGGCTGGGCACCCCGGGCAAGGTGTTGGTCGGGCCGAAGCACCAGGCGGTGTTCCACCTGACCTACACGTTCGGGGGCAAGCACACCGTCCGTCCGGCGTACGTCAGTGTCTCGATCCAGCGTCACGGCGGGACCTTCAAGCCGGTCCGGTGGAATGCCAAGAACCCGAGCTCGAAGATCAAGGTCGGTCCTCTCAAGCCCTGGATGGACTGAGACCGGCGGTATGCGAGCGGCGAGCCGCCGAGCGAGATCGAGCCCTGGTAGGGGCCCGGGCGGCGATCCGCAGCCGGTGACGAACGAGCCGGCGACGAGGCGAGCATCGCCGTGAGCACGCCGGAGCCGTCCCCACCTCTTCGGTGGGGACGGCTCAACGGCTCCAGGTGAGCCTGCGGCGCCCGCCGGGGCGCAGTGGCCCGGCGGGCGTTCCGTCAGCCCTTCACGCAGGAGATGCGGCGAGTCTAAGTGATCAGGCCGAACGCGGGCGATTGCTTTCTGACCTGGGGCATGACCCCTGCTTCTAGTGTCTACGGCACTCATCTGCTCTGCCCTGGCTGTCCTTTGGGAACGGTCTGGCTACAAGGCAGGCGGTTAAGGAGCAGGTTGGACTGAACCGCTATGGCCAACGGCAACAATCTGGATGTGTCGTCTCTGCCCTTGGACTGCTCCTGGACTGCCCCAACTGAGCCTCTTGGATGATCTGGTCACATCCTTAGCCGTTCTTGAGGACTGTTCGTCCAGATCTGCCGCCAGATCTCGCACAGGACGCCAGTGAAGGCCCGCATGAGCCTCGTCCAGATGAGCAGCGGCGTCGGGACACTTAGCCTCCAGACTGGGCATGACCCGGCCGTGCTGGGCGGCCACTTCCTCGGCGGCGGACTGGCCGAAGATGGTCCGCACCAAGGTCGCGACCCACGGCTAAGCCGACTTCCGAACCTTGGTCAGCAGATTCTGCAGGTAGTGGGTGCGGCGGCACTGCCAGGCCGCGCCCAGCAGCGCCAGAGCGACGGCCTCGGGCCCCGGTGGGCATCGGAGATGACCAGCTGAACCCGACGCTAGGCCGCGCAAGACGCCAGCCAACCGGAACCCGTCCTCGCCAAGGTCACCTCCACCCGAGAATCTCCCGATGCCCATCGGCATTCACGCCAGTCGCCACCAGCACGTCGACGCCTGCGGCGCGACAGCGTCGTGAATCATCCCTGCGCGTAGTTGGTCACACGCATCTGAACGCTCGCCCGGTCGCACACGGTCTGGAACGAGTCGCCGTAGACACCCACGACTAGTGCCGTGTCCAAGATCGTTCGTGTAATTGATCTTTAGCCAGGTGTTGGCCAGGCTGCTTTCGAATGCGATCTCGGAGGTGGTTGATGGGGCGTCCCCCGGAGGTTTCCGTCCGGCCGGTCACGATGAGCGAAGGCCAGCGGTTGCAGCGGATCGGGCGGACCTCGAAGGATCCGGTGAAGCTGCGGCGGGCGATCGTGGTGTTGATGTCGGCTCAGGGCCAAAGCGTCCCGGACATCGCTCACCTGCTGGACTGCTCACCGGAGTACGTCCGTGGCGTGATTCATGACTTCAACGACATCGGGTTCAAGGCCCTGGACCCAAAATGGAGCGGGGGCAGGCCGAAGACGATCGGTGAGGCGGTCCGCCGCCGGATCCGCCTGATCACCCGATGCCGCCCCCGCGACCTGGGCCTGCCCTTCAGCACGTGGAGCCTGAGCAAACCCGCCGAACACCTGGTGGCCACCGGGGTGGTCGCATCCATCAGCCGCGAGTCGATCCGGCAGATCCTGCGGGCCGGTTGGATCACCTGGCAGGCCACCAAGACCTGGAAGGCCTCAGGCGACCCGGACTTCATCACCAAAGATGCGCCGTGTCCTGGAGCTTTACGATGACCCGCCGGCCGATGGCCGGGTGGTATGCGCCGACGAGTTCGGCGTTGAACCTGCAACCACGACCCGGACACGCATGGCGGGCGGCCGGTCACCAGGCCCGGTCGCGCGCCACCTACAACCGCCGGGGCGGGGTCCGGCACATGCTCGCCGCCCTCGACCTGACCAGCGGCAAGATGATCTACCGGATCCGCGCGCGGAAACGATCCGATGAGTCCTTGTCATTCCTGAAGATCCTGCGCGCCCGCCGGCCGGGCGAGAAGTTGTACCTGGTCCTGGACAACTTCTCGCCCCACAAACACCCCGACGTGATGTCCTGGGCATCCGGCCACGACATCGAACTGGTCTTCCTGCCCACCTACGCCTCGTCGCTGAACTAGATCGAAGCCGAGTTCGCCGCCTGCGCTACTTCGCCCTGTCCGGCACCGACCACCGCACCCACTCCGAACAAGGCGACGCGATCGCCGGATACGTCCGCTGGCGCAAGGCCCGTGCTCAGCCCAAACGCGACTTCGCCCCCGAATCAACGATCCGCACCTGGACCGGTTACATGACCAACGTTGCATGACGCGGCACTAGCGCAAGCGGCTTGATCGTCTACTCTCCGCTACAGGTCGGCCCCTGATGCCATCTTCGGGCACGGTGCGCACTCATCTCGATCGTGCTCCGGATAGACCCTCTCGACGAGCCCCTCGGTCTAATGTCATGGCACGCACCGTCCTTCACGTACGTCCAACATAAGCCTCCCACCTACGGACATAGGAGCACACCATGGCGACCTCCCGTCGATCAACTTCAGATTCAAGCACCCTCCTACGGAGAGCGTCTCAAGCGAGACGACCTGCGACGCTTATTTTTCTGACCAGCATCACCCTTCTACTAATAGCCGCATCCCCTCTTGCGCTAAATAAAATGACCAAAGAACGCAATATCGACTGGGCGCAACTCAGTAACATCGGTCAGTCTTATGGAGCAATTTCGGCCATACTTAGCACGCTTGCCGTCGCAGGTGTTGCCTATTCTCTAATATTGCAATCAATGGACGCCCTACATGCTCGGCGACATGGAGCGAGGACTACACATTCGGAGCTTATGAATATGGCAATGAGTGATCCAGTTTACATGGCCTGCTGGGCCAGCCTTCCACACCATCGATCGCATGACGAAAGACGCCAATCGCTCTACGTAAGCATGATCATCAACCAATTTGCCTATCTCTGGGAGACCAAGAGTATCGACGAGCCAAGCCTCCGGGCACTCCTAACCATTGAGCTATTCGCAGCGGAACCAGGACGAAAATACTGGGAGCTCTACGGAAATAACTGGTGGCCGACTGACGCCAACAAAAGAATGCACCGCTTTATGGAGATTGCCCACGAAAGCTACCGTGAAGTAACCAGACCAGAAACGCCAACCACTCATGAACGAGCATCAGGAGGAAATCGCCGGACCGCCACTGAGTCTCGCGACGTCGCTATAGCTATGGCAACATGCGCGATTCTTATCGGTGGTGCCATTTATCGCAAAATCTCCCGCGCCTCTCGGTAATCGCTTCTACCACCACTAACACGATCATAGGTTGCTTGAGCCATCGTACGGTTCAGGCATCCGGGGCGCTTAGTGTGACACCTTTCGATATTCCTCTAAGTGGAATAGGATGGTTGACCGTCCCGCGCCACGCGATGACCCAGACGCTGATTGAGCAGAGCCAAAACGTCGACGTCTAGGGATGGTTATGGCTACGGATGCGGCATGAGCGTTTACGCTGGTAACAGGCGTGGCGGCGTGATATGAGACGGCCATCGCGTGATCCGTCGATGCAAAGGAACAAACGCGATGGCCGTGAACAACAGTGTGGAACCTGCCTGGCGATTCGCGAGCAGATCTTGGGGTGTCAGCCCGATCCGCTGAGGACGCAAAATGCATCACGCCACCGCGTTACCGGCTCATTCGCACCCGGCGATCTCCAGGGCAGATCCGGAGCGGAGTGCCCTAGATGTTCCACGAGACGAACATCCCAGCAGTTCAGAAGGCCAATCTAGCCCTTGACGCAGATCAGCTGGCGCAGGTGGGCGACCACCTCCACGAGGTCGGACTGCGCCTCGATCACCGACTCGATGTCCTTGTACGCCCCGGGGATCTCGTCGATCACCCCGGAGTCCTTCCGGCATTCGACGCCCTTTGTCTGCTCGATCACGTCGTCGACAGTGAACGACCGCTTCGCCTGGTTGCGGCTCATCCTCCGGCCCGCGCCGTGCGACGCGGAGTTGAAGGCCTTCTCGTTGCCCAATCCGCGCACGATGTACGTGCCGGTCGCCATCGATCCCGGGATGATGCCCAGGTCCCCGTCGCCCGCGCGGATCGCGCCCTTGCGGGTGACGAGCAGCTCAACGCCGTCGTACACCTCCTCCGCCACGTAGTTGTGGTGGCAGGAGATGACGTCGTCCCAGCGGACGCGCTTGCCGGCGAAGAACCGCGTGACGACGTTCTGGGTAAGGGCCATCATCAGGGCGCGGTTGCGCCGAGCGTAGTCCTGCGCCCAGAACAGGTCCCGGCGGTACTCCTCCATCTTCCGGGTGCCGTTGATGAAGACGGCGAGGTCGCGGTCGGGCAGGTCCTGGTTGTGCGGCAGGCGCATCGCGGCCTCAATGTGGTGCTCGGCCAGCTCCTTGCCGATGTTGCGCGACCCGGAGTGCAGGACGATCCATACCGAGCCCTCGTCGTCGGCGCAGACCTCCAGGAAGTGGTTGCCCGAGCCGAGCGTGCCGAGCTGCGACGTCGCCTTGCCCCGGCGGGACCGCGCGACCGGCGCCAGCTCGTCGTACCGCTTCCAGAACTCGTACCAGCTGCGTTCCTTCAGCCCGGGTACGGCCGAGGGGTCGACGGGCACCTTGTGCGCCCCACGCCCCACCGGCACCGCCTTCTCGATCTTCGCCCGCAGGCGGCTCAGGTCGTCCGGCAGGTCCGCCACGGTGAGGCTGGACTTGACCGCGGTCATCCCGCAGCCGATGTCCACGCCGACCGCGGCCGGCGCCACGGCATCGCGCATCGCGATCACCGAGCCGACGGTCGCGCCCTTCCCGTAGTGCACGTCGGGCATGACCGCGAGGCCGTGCACCCACGGCAGGCTCGAGACGTTGCGCAGTTGGTCGAGCGCCACCGATTCGACGTCGGCCGGGTCGGTCCACATCCGGATCGGAACGTGGCCGCCCTTGATCGTGCGGTACGGCATCACCATCTCCTCTCCAGATCGTCGGTGAGCCGGGTCTATGACGCCAGACGAGGCCTGCCCGGTTCAACCGAATTAATGCTCGGTGACGGGTGCGCGGCGTCCGGCGGATGCGGTGCCGGTCATCCCGACGACCGGCATCCCCGGCCTGGGGTGAGGGTGCGGCGGCCGTCCTCCGCTCGTACGGTGACGCGGCTCCGGTCGAGGTGCTCCAGGAGGGGCACCGCCACCCGGCGGCTGGTGCCGAGGGCGTGGCGCGCCTCGCTGACCGTGAACGGCTGGGGCAGCCCGGCCAGGACGCGTGCCGCTTCGGCGTCCGCGCCCGGCAGCAGGACGATCCCATCGGCGATCTTGAGCAGGGCGCCGGATCGGACGGCCGCGCCGAGCGCCCGCTCCGTCAGCCCCAGCTCGGCCAGCCGGCCCGCCTCCGGGGCGCGGAACGGCTCTTTCTCCAGATCGTCGCGCAGCCGCCGTACGGCGTCGGCGATGGGCTGCGGGAGGGCCGCGCCGCCCGGCTCGTGGATCCGGCCGGCGCCGAGGCGCAACGGGGGTTCCACCAGCGCGTCCACCAGGCGGCGGTCGGGCAGCCCGAGCGCGGAGCGGGCCGCCTCGACCGGCAGGCCGGGGTTGAGCGGGTCGGCCGCCGCGTGCCCGCGCACCTCCTCCGCCAGGCGGTGCCGGAGGGCGGCCCAGTGGGGCGGGTCGGCGAGCCAGTCGGCGGCGACGGGCTCCGCGTCCGGCGAGACGCCCATCGCCCGGAGGTCGTGTTCGCGGATCAGCCCGTACCGGCGAAGGAGAGTCGCGGCGTCCGGGGTGCCGGACGCAAGTTCCTGCGCGCGCGCCGTGGCCGCTCCGCGCCGCCGCAGCGCCGGCGGCCGTACGTCGAGCACGGTGACCCCGGCGACGCGGCGGGCGCCCGGGTCGCGCAGCAGCGCCCGGTCGCCGATGTGCAGAGGCAGCGGCCGGGTCAGGACGAGCCGCGCGGTGTCGTCGCCCAGGGGCCGCAGGCGTACGGGAACGGCGGCGGAGCCGATATGCAGGACCGGCTCGCGGGGCAGCGTCCGGGCCGCCGCACCGTGGAGGCGCACGTCGACGAGGTCGGTGACCGTCCACTCGTCGCTCGTCAGCGCCATGCCGCGGGCGACCTCGTCGCGGTCGACGCCGCGCAGGTTGATCGCCACACGGGCGACGGCGGGTACGGTGTCGGCGGCCTCCTTGAGCGTCTGCAGGGCCCGGACGCGTACCGGGCGGCCGTCGAGGCGGAGCTCGGCGCCGACCTGGATCGTCCCGGCGGGGAGGGTGCCGGTGACCACCGTGCCGCTGCCCTTGATCGTGAAGGCGCGGTCGACCCAGACCCGGACGGGCGCCGCGACGTCGGGCGCGGGAAGCCGGGCGACCAGCCGGTCGAGGGCGTCTCGCAGGACGGGCAGGCCCGCGCCGGTGGCGCCGCTCACGGTCACCGCCTCGACCTGCCCCAGACCGGTGCGGGCGATCTCCGCGGCCGCCTGGTCGCGGGCGGCGCCAGCCTCGGCGAGGTCGGCGCGGGTGACCACGAGGAGGCCGTGGCGGACCCCGAGGGCGTCGATCGCCGCCAGATGCTCGGCGGACTGGGGCATCCAGCCCTCGTCGGCGGCGACCACGATCATCACGGCGGGCACGGGCCCGACGCCGGCGAGCATGGTGGTGACGAAGCGTTCGTGGCCGGGGACGTCCACGAACGCGATCCGCTCTCCCGACGGCGACGTCGTCCAGGCGTACCCGAGGCCGATGGTCATGCCACGGCGGCGCTCCTCGGCCCAGCGGTCCGGTTCCATCCCGGTAAGCGCCCGGACCAGCGTGGACTTGCCGTGGTCGACGTGGCCAGCGGTGGCGATCACATGCACCGGCGCCCCTCCCCTGCCGCGACCGCCCGCTCGATCCGCCCGATCAAGTCGGCGTCGTCGAGTTCGGCCGGGACGGTGCGCAGATCGAGGAGCAGGCGGCCCGACTCGAGCCGGCCGACGATCCCGGCGCGGCGCAGCGGGTCGACGTACGACGCGGGGAGGCTGACGGCCGCGCTCGGCAGTTCGACGCCGGGTGCTCCGCCGCCGCCGACCCGGGCGACGGATTCGACGGCCGAAGCATCGTGCTCGGTCAGCCGCTTGGCCAGCTGCACGGCCCGGTGTCGCAGTGCGCGGGCGTCGGCGTGCAGGGCGTGCGTGGTGGGCGTTCGAGGGCCGCGGACGGTCGCCTCGAGGGCGGCGAGGGTGAGCTTGTCGACGCGCAGCGCGCGGGCTAGGGGATGGCGCCGCAGGCGTTCGACCAGGTCGGCCCGGCCCAGCAGCAGGCCCGCCTGCGGACCGCCCAGCAGTTTGTCACCGCTGGCGGTGACGAGGTCGGCGCCGTCCCGTAGGACGCTGGCGGCGTCGGGCTCCTCTGGCAGGGTCGGCTCGGCGGCTAGCAGGCCCGAGCCGATGTCGACGACGACCGGGACGCCGAGCCGGGCCAGTTCGCGCACTGACGACTGCGCGGTGAAGCCCTCGATTCGGAAGTTGGAAGGATGGATCTTGAGCACGAACCCGGTGTCGGGGCCGAGCGCGGCCTCGTAGTCGGCGGCGATCGTGCGGTTGGTCGTGCCGACCTCGCGGAGCCGCGCGCCGGTGGAGACGAGCAGGTCAGGGAGGCGGAAACCGTCCCCGATCTCCACCATCTCGCCGCGGCTGATGATGATCTCCCGGTCGTGCGCGATCGCGGTGGCGGCCAGCACGAGGGCGGCCGCGTTGTTGTTCACGACATGGGCCGCCTCGGCGGCCGGGCACGCCTCCACCAGGGCCGCGAGGGCGCCGGCGCCCCGCCGTGTCCGGTGCCCGGTGGCCAGGTCGTACTCTACGTCGGTGCAGCCGGCGGCGGCGAGCACCGCCTCCCGGGCGGCCTCGGACAGCGGGGCGCGGCCCAGATTGGTGTGCAGGAGAACGCCCGTCGCGTTGATCACCGGTCGCAGGGTCGTGGCATGCGCTGGCAGCGACCCGACCGCCACGTCGGCTACGTCGTCGGCAACGATCTCACCGCAACGCGCGCGCTCCTGTGCCACCTCGACCGCCGACTTCACGATGCCGCGCCCCAGCCGGAGGATCGCCTCCGCAAGGCGCGGGTCGGCGAGCACAGCGTCCGTGCGCGGAACTCGGCGTCGGTTGTCCATGTCAGAAACCTACGACCGGGCCGCCTCCGGACGCCACGGCCAGTCTCCGTACACGCCGCACGACTGCGCCCGGATCCCGCTGACCATCGGCGTCATCCGCAACACCTTCCCGCGGGAGAAGGCCACCGCCAGCATCGGGATCGTCAGCGCAACCATGGGCGTCGGCGTGATCGTGACCGGTTTGATCGCCGACCACACCTCCAGTTACCGCCCGGAGTTTATGGATCGCCACCATCCTGGCCGCGGTCGGCCTCATGCTTGTGACGCTGAGCGGACGCGACGTCGGCGTTTGCGCAGGCGACCGTCCCGACTTCCTCGGCGCGACTTTCCTGGCCGATCTTCTCGTGTGCCTGCTATTGGCGACAGTGAAGGCAACGACTGAGGATGGTCTTCCGCGATGGGAGCGTCGGGCATGCCGCGCTAGCCGGCGAACACTGCCGGAGTGATCGCCGATGTGCTGCAGGGCGACATCGCCGGCGGACGGATCCGAGGTGCCCATCCGCCCTCTGGCCGGTCTGCCATGGCAATGATCGCACGCTGGGTTGGGTCGCCTCCGGAGCCGCGCCGTAAGGGCACGCTTTGACTTCCTACCCTGGACAGGACGATGGCCGACTCGGACATTTGCGCTCCGCCATGCACCATTCGACATCGAAAGAAAGCCCACTTCCCCCGCAACGTCAACGAAGGAAGTGGGACCAAATCACACACTGTCGCTCACAGTGGATCTGCGAGCGATCTTGCAGTTCAGGTTATTCAGTTGCCATAATTCAGGGCCTAATCGAATCTGCCGAGTCAGCCTCCGCGCCGACCGAAGTCGTCAAAGCGACCTCGACGCACGCCTGATTGGCCATGCTTCGGAACGATTTGCGCCAAATGACGCCGGGATGCTCCACTACTTCCTGCACTGTTGTCACCTCCCTTCATCTAAGGTCTCCACGCATCCCGGGCAATCCTGGAGATCAGGTCCATGGATTCCGCAGGCCCGAGCGCCTCTGCACTGAGTCGTTCGAAAGTGAGCCTATGCCGGTAGGTTTCGGTCTCTTCTTCGAGATATGAGCAGCCGTTTAGGTGCTCGATATACGTGACATCATGGAACTTTATACCGCCGACTTGCGGGAACTGCAGAAGCGTGAAGGACCCCGTGGCGGTCGGATGGGGCCCGTCAAGTGGAAGAACTTGAAGGGTGAGGTTGGGGAGTTCGGCCAATTCCAGGAGGTGTTCGAGCTGCTCGCGCATGACTTCCGTGCCCGCGTAACGCCGCAGCAGGGTGGCCTCATCAAGGACGATGGAAAGCCGCAGCGGTGTCTCGCGAGTGAGCACGGACTGGCGCGCCAGCCGGGTCTCCACACGGGCGTCCACCCGGCTCGGCGGGACCATCTCGATCGAATGGAGCCACTGCTCGATCGCCGACGCGTAGGCCTCCGTCTGGAGCAGACCGGGAACGACCTGCGTCTCCCACTGGCGGATCTCCTCCGCCTCCATCTCCAGGCCGATATAGGAGGCGTACGGCTCGGGAAGGGCGTCGGAGTAGGCCTCCCACCATCCCTTGCGCACCGCGTCCCTGGCGAGTTGGAGAAGCTGCTCGCGGTACGTGCCCTCGACACCGTAGAGCTCCAGCAAGCTCCTCACGTCTCCTAGACGGGGGGCTTGACGGGCGTTTTCAATGCGGCTGACCTTCGAGGCGGACCAGCCGAGACGCTCGGCGACGTCATCACCGGTCAGTTCGGCTCTCTCACGGAGGCGGCGCAGCTCTGTGGCCAGTCTACGGTTACGAACCGTGCCACTACTGGGCCCGGGCACCTTTGTCCTCCCCAGCCGACCGACGAGACTCCCTCGGCCGTGCGTTACTACATGGCATAACCGTTATAGAGGTCAGCCGTAATGGTGTCAAGAAATCGCCGTCGCAACCTTTAGTGAAACTTGCGACGCAATATACCTTAGCGGGCGAGGTACGGCGAATCGATGACGAACCGAGCCGGCGGCCTTGCACCGCTACCCGCATACATAGCAGCACGGCAATCACCTCGGCCGCCGCCCTTCCCATCTTGTGACGCTGACCACATGACCACCAGACGCCCCGCCACCGCATATCGCGTGGTGGCGGGGCGAGTCCGCCCGAGAGGCCGGGAGCGCTCCGGGTCCTGGGACAGTGCTCAGGCGCCGATCGGCTCGTCGGCGAGGTACGGCGGTGCGGGCTCGTACTGGATGTACCTGCGGACGGCCCGGGCGTGCTCCCTGCCGTGCAGGCGCCCGACGAGCCACAGCGCCATGTCGATGCCCGCCGAGACGCCCTGGCTGGTGACAAGGTTGCCGTCGACGACGTAACGCGCGTCCCGTACGACGGTGACGTCGCCGCGCGACTCCAGCGTGTCCTCGAACGCGTGATGCGTCGCCACCTTGCGTCCACGGGCGTGCCCCGCCTCGTGGAGGAGCAGCGCACCGGTGCACACGCTGGTGACCCACGACGCGTCGGCGCGCCGGAGCCAGTCGATCAAGGTCGGGTTGGACACCTCACGGCGGGTCCCGTTCCCGCCCGGCACCAGCAGAACGTCGAGAGGCGGGTGATCGCCGAAGGAGTGGTCGGCCAGTACCCGGAGCCCCTTGTTGCAGCGCACCGGGTCAGGCCTCTCGGCGATCGTCACCGCGGTGTCGGCCCCGTCACGGAGCATGGAGGAGGCGGTGAAGACCTCCCATGGCCCGACGAAGTCCAGCTCCTCCACACCGTCGAACAGCAGCAGTCCGTAGGTCGTCACGCGTACTCCTTCGTTGATCGAAAACGGTCCCGATAGTCGGACGGGGGAACGCCGACGTGCCGGTGGAACGCCCGGCGCAGCGTCTCGGCGGTGCCGAAGCCGCATCGCCGGGCGATCGCGTCGACGGGGTCGTCGCCCTCGGCCAGCGCGCGGCGCGCCGCCTCGACGCGCACGCGCTCGACGTACGCCGCCGGGGGCACGCCGAGCTCGGCGGTGAAGCGGCGCTGCAGGTGACGGGGGCTCAGACCGGCCCTCGCGGCCAGTTCCTCGACGCCGTGGCGCTCCCCGGGCGCCGCGTGCACGGCGTCCACCGCGAGGCGGATGGGGTCGCTCGACGGCTGAGCCGACCACAGCGGAACGCTGAACTGGGACTGGCTTCCCGGCCTGCGCAGGAACATCACCAGCTCCTGGGCGACGGCGTGGGCCCGGTCCCGGCCGAGGTCCTCCTCGACCAGGGCGAGCGCCAGGTCCATGCCGGCGGTCACCCCCGCGGACGTCCAGAACCTCCCGTCGCGGATGAAGATCGGGTCGCAGTCGACGGTCAGCTCCGGATGCTCGGCGGCCAGTTGGTCGCGGCGTCTCCAGTGCGTGGTCACGCGGCGGCCGGCCAGCAGCCCCGTCGCGGCCAGCAGGAGAACGCCGCTGCATACGGACGTGGCACGCCGGGCACCCGCTCCGGCGTCGGCCACCCACTCGACCAGCGCCCGATCCCGCCGGGCCTCGTCGACGCCCGGTCCGCCCACCACGATGAGCGTGTCGACGTCACCGGGGCCGACGTCTCCCACGCCGTACTCCGCGTGGACCGGAAGACCGCTCCGCGAGCGTACGAGCCCGGCCCGCGGAGCGACGATCCGGCACCGGTATCCGGCGTGGCCGAAGACCTCGTGCGGCCCGACGAGGTCGAGCGGCTGGAATCCGTCGAAGACGACGAGGGTGACGTTGGGCGCGTCCATGTCCCCAGCCTCTTCCGGCCGGGAGAATGGCGTCAACGACGGGCACCCCACGGATCGCGCCATGGGGTCGGAGTAGGTGGCGACTCACCAGGGGCCTGAGCAGGTGGCGGCTCCTGGAGCTCGGGAGCCGCTACCGTCGGAACGGTGATCGCCGCCAGAGACCCCGCGCCCGAGCCGCCGCAGACGATGAGCGACCCGGCCGATCTTCTCGCCGCTTACCTCGACTTCTACCGGGACGCCATCCTGCGCAAGCTCGAGGGCCTGTCCGAACCGCAGCTGCGCACGAGCGCGCTGCCGAGCGGCTGGACGCCCCTGGAGCTCCTCAAGCACCTGGCCCACGTCGAGCGGCGCTGGCTGTGCTGGGGATTCGCCGGAGAGCAGGTCGCGGACCCCTGGGCCGACGACGGGCCGGACGGCCGATGGCACGTCGCCGACGACGAGACCGTCGCGGACGTCACGGCTTTGTTCATGACGCAGTGCCGGCGTTCCCGGGAGATCGTCGCGGGGGCGCGACTGACCGACGTGGCGGCCAGCGGCGGCCGGTTCACGCCGCCGGCGGTCCGCCCGGCGCTGAGCCGGATCCTGTTCCACCTGCTGCAGGAGTACGCGCGGCACGTCGGGCAGCTGGACGTGGTCCGGGAGCTGATCGACGGGTCCGTCGGCGAGTGATCAGACCGCGATGATCATTCGGCGGGGAGCTCTGGCTGGATGAGTACTCGTCGCTCGCGCCGCCAGAGCCGGCGGACCGCGTCGCGCAGATGCGGCTCGGAGCGGGTCCGTGCGACGAACTCCTCCGGGGTCCGGGCGCCGGTCAGCGCGGACAGTCCCGGGGACGTCGTGAGGAGCCGGGCCAGGAGCTCCTGCTGACCGGCCAGGCGGATCGGGGCGCCGCTCCGGTCGACGAGGCAGCCGTGGCGCCCGGCGTACAGGTCGCAGGCGCGCAGCCGGCCCAGGCCGGGAAGCGAGGCCGAAGCCGACGCGGGCAGCCGCGTCCGGTGGTAGTTCGGCTCGGTGGCGTCCACGGCGGTCAGCTGTTCGTCGTCGAGCCACAGGACCATCAGCTCCGTGCTCGCGCCCGGCTCCAGGACCGGGGCCGCCGGGACGTATCCCGGCCTGCTCACGTGGGCGGAGGCGCCGGCGACCAGTCCGTCCACCCGCGCGTACGTCATCGGGACGACCACGCGTGCCAGCCCCGCGAGCTTGCGGACGATCTGGGCGGGTGAGGCGTTCGATCCGACGGCCAGGACCGGCCGGCGGTCGGCCATGAGCGGCCGGCCGCAGGACCGCAGGGCGTCGTCGAGCGGGACCTCCGGTCCGCCGAAGACATGGGGCGGCACCGCGGCGGTGTCGAGCATCCAGCGTCCGGTCCGTGCGGCGGGGCCGGCCGGTGGGAAGGCGAGCGGTGATCCGCCCGCAGGCCGAGGAAGCACCCGTCAACGAGGAGGCCCGATCCGGGCGGCAGGCGGCCCGGGTAGGTCAGCGGCCGGGTGATCGGGTCGTCGCCGAACCCGAGGGATCGCAGCTCGCGCCCGGGCGCGGTGATCCGCGGGTGCGGTGTGGCCGGGGCCGGCCGGATGGGGAGTGCACGGCTCTCCTGCCGCCGTCCTGTCGGCCAGGACACGGCGCGGGGTGGTGGAGGACGGTCTCCGCCGAGGATAACCCGCGGCCGTCAGACCTCGCTGGTCAGACCGTGGCCGGCGTGGCCGTGAAATGCTCGGCGAGGACGGAGCGTTGCGTCTTGCGCGCCCGCTCGTGCCGCTCCCGCCCGGTGGTGGTGAGCTTCACGAAGATGGCGCGCCGGTCGTCGGCGCACATGCTGCGCTCGACCAGGCCGTCGCGCTCCAGTCGGGCCACCGTGCGCGAGAGCGCGCTCTGGCTGAGGTACATCGCACCGGCGAGGTCGTGCATCCGGAACTTGTCGCACGAGGCGTCGATCAGCCGATCGAGCACCTCGAACTCGCTCATCCCGATGCCGTGAGCCTCCTGCAGTGCGCGATCGAGAGCACACGAGACCGTGCTGTAGCAGGCCAGGAGGTCACGCCAGCGTCGCACGAGCTCGGTTTCGCCCGTCTCCGTCATGGCCGGACCTTAGCATGCTCGAACATCAAATGCAAACGCATTTAATGTTTGGACATCTGATGCATGTGCATGTAACTTCGGTGCGGTGACCACGACAGCACTCCCAGACTCACCCACCCTCCCCGGCGCCCTGGCCGATCAGCACCGGTGGTCCGCCCGGCTCTGGGGCATCCTCGCCGTTCTCTCCCTGGTCCTCTTCCTCGACGGACTCGACGTGTCGATGGTCGGCGTCGCGCTCCCGTCCATCGGCTCGGCCCTGAGCCTGTCCACGTCGAGCCTCCAGTGGATCGTCAGCGGATACGTCCTGGGCTACGGCGGACTGCTGCTGCTCGGCGGTCGCACCGCCGACCTGCTCGGCCGCCGGCGGGTCTTCCTCATCGCGCTCGCGGTCTTCGCCGTCGCCTCTCTGCTCGGCGGCATGGTCGACTCCGGCCCGCTTCTGATCGCCACTCGCTTCATCAAGGGCGTCAGCGCCGCGTTCACCGCGCCCACCGGGCTGTCGATCATCACGACGACGTTCGCGGAGGGCAAGGCGCGCAACAAGGCCCTGTCGATCTACACCGTGTTCGGCGCCAGCGGCTACTCCTCCGGCCTGATCTTCGGCGGCCTCATGACCGGGATCGGCTGGCGCTGGACCTTCCTGATGCCCGTTCCGATCGCGATCATCGCGCTGGTCGCCGGGCTCTCCCTGATCCCCCGCGACCGGGCGGCGACCGAAGGCGGCCATGACATCCTCGGGGCGCTCACCTCGACGGCGGCCATGCTGATCCTGGTGTACGACCTGGTGTCCGCACCCAACCGCGGCTGGACCGCCCCGGTGACGCTCGCGCTCTTCGCCGTCGCCGTCCTGCTCCTCGGCGCCTTCGTCCTGGTCGAGCGCCGTGTCCGGCACCCGCTGATCCGGCTCGGCATCCTGCGCAAGGGCACGCTCGTCCGCGCCAACCTCGCGATCGTCGCGCTGTTCGGCTCCTACACCGCGTTCCAGTTCATCGTCACGCTCTACCTGCAGTCCGTCCTCGGCTGGAAGCCGATCACCATGGCCCTGGCCCTGCTGCCCACCGGGCTCCTGGTGGCGCTCAGCGCCCCGTTCACCGGAACGATGATCGACCGGTTCGGCACGGCCCGGTTCATCGTCGGCGGGATGATCGCGATGACGATCGGCTACGTGCTGTTCCTGCGGGTCGACACCCACCCGGTGTACGTCGTCGCCATCCTGCCGACGGCGCTGCTGCTCGGCGTCGGCTTCGCCCTCGGCTTCCCGTCCATCAACGTGCAGGCCACCGCGGGCGTCGATGACCACGAGCAGGGCCTGGCCGCCGGGCTCGTGCAGACCGCCAGCCAGGTCGGCGCCGCCCTGGTCCTGGCCGTCACCACCGCCATCATCTCCAGCGATGACGCGCGGTCGGCGGTCCGCTCGCCGGCGACCATGCTCGCCGACTACCGGCCCGGCCTGGTCTTCGTCACGGCGGTGGCCCTCGGCGGGCTGGCCATCACCCTGGTCCCGCTGCTGCGCCGCCGCACCGCGCGGCAGGAGGCGCTGGAGGCGCTCGACTGACCCACCCTCGATTCGGTCACCCGGGGAGCCGTCCCCGGGTGATCAGTCGTTTCGGGGGCCGGAACGCCCGGACTCCGGGGCTGGCCCGTCTCCCCCGTGGGTCGCGAACAGCGCCGTGGCGTCGTCGTGCGGTTTCGCGCCCGGTATCGGCCGCTCCCGCTCCGCCTGCCGTACGAGGTCGATGACGTGGGCCGGGCCGCCGGTCCGCAGGGCGCCGAACAGCCCCGGCCAGTCGTAGCCGTAATGGTCGATCAGCCGGGTGACCCCATCGGTGCACATGGCGATCTCCTCGACCTCCGTCTCCGGGAAGGCCGCCGTCACCGCCTGGTGGGCGGCCTCCGGCACACTGCTCGCGACCCAGAATCCGCCCGGCCGGTTCCGGTGCGCCCGTACCTTCTCCAGCGTGTACGGACGCCCGCCCGGCAGGTGCGCGACGCGGTCGTCCTCCACCACCTGGAGCGATCCGTCGCGGCGGCGCACCGCGATCGGCGAGTCGGCCAGGAGGAGGCACTCGACCATGCCGTTACGCCGGCGCATCGCCGCGACCGTCGACGACGGGCTGTCCGGGTTGGACAGATCGCACGTTCCGGCGTGCGAGGCGCACACCTGCTCGATCGACTCCGCCACGATGTCCGCGAGCGATCCGCCGGCGCCGTCCGCCAGGCGGGCGCTCAACGCCGCCGCGAGCCGGCGCACCAACCACGCGACGTCATGGACGCATCCGCTGTCGACGCCGGTCGGCGCGGTCGCCCCGTCGAGCACGATCGCCCAGTCCGGACCGGCGACCACGCAGTCCTCGTTGACGCCGCCCGGAGCGGCCTGGGTCGCATAGGTGATCTGCACGATCCGATCGTCCCGTGGCCCCGCGCCTCACGGGACCCCGCCCCCACCGCTCCCGCCGGAGGCGTCCGACAAGGCGCTCCGGTGTCGAACCGATGCGAGCGCCGCCCGGTCAGGGCATCGACCCGGGACAGAGCCCGGTCAGGACTTCGACCAGCACCGCTCCGAGGGCGAGACGTCCGCCGCCATGGTGTGTCCGGGCCGGAGCGGACCGGGTCGGATGTCCGGGCAGGGCAGGTGCCCGGGCAGGGCAGGTGCCCGGGCAGGGCAGGTGCCCGGACCCGGCGGCCGTCCGCCTGCTCGTGCGCCATCGGTCAGGGCAGCCGCCAGAAGTCTCCGGTCAGGCCCGCCTCGGTGAGCAGGCGCTGGTTGTGCTCCGTGGTGTGCGGCCGGAAGTCCGGGGCGATCCGGTCGCCGTACCAGGGCCGGGACAGCGCCCAGACGGTGGCCGCGCCGACGGCCCGGCCCATGGTCCGTCCCGTACGCGACGTCCAGGCGGCCAGATGGTCCGGTGAGCAGAACAGCCGGATGTTGGAACAGGTGTAGACGACGTCGTCCCACCACCGGGCGGCGGGCAGTGGGAAGTGCACGGTCAGCTCCGGCTCCGGTGGCCGTTCGGGTCCGGAGGTGACGCGATGACGCCGGCCGCACTCCGGGCACGCCGTGTCGATCAGGACGTCCAGCCCGAGCGCGGCGCTGATGCCGAAGGAGTCCCACGCGCAGCCGCCCCACCAGTGACGGTCGTCGCGGCCGTCCAGCGGTGACACCACGAATCCCATCGGGGCTGCGGAGAAGGGGTGGGCCATCCGGACCACGTCACCGGCCGCCCCCAGCACGAGGGCGTGACGGACGGCCAGTTCACCGAGGCCCCGTACCGTCTCCTCCGGCGAGCGCCCCCATCTGACCGCGAGTTCGCCCGCCGACGGCGCGCGCCCCTCTTCGGCGAGGGTCGCGTAGATCGCCGTGCGCAGGTCTTCCAGCCGCGGTTCGTCGTTCATCCGTCCCCCTGTCGCATCGCCGGCCATCCGGCACCGATCGCATCGTGGATCATCCGGCGCCGATCGCGTCGTGGATCATCTGGCACCCGTCGCGTCGTCGATCACCAGCGCCGCCATTCGCCGGGCCGCCCGGACCGGCGCGGCGTCCTGCCGGATGACGCCCTGGACCGCCGCTCCGTCGATGAGCACGAGCAGGTCGCCCGCCAGCCTGTCCGCGTCCGCCGCGCCCGCCTCGGCCGCCAGCCGGACGAGCGCGGAGGTCAGCCGGGCCTTGTGCTCACGTGCCGCCGCCCATGCCGGGTGGGCGGCGTCCTCCAGTTCGCTGACGGCCTTGACGAACGGGCACCCGCGGAAGGTGGCGTCGCCGCTCTCGATCGCGTCGGCGATGCGGTCGAAGACCGCGAGCAGGCGGTCCCGCGGGTCGCCGGGCTCCTCGGGCAGGAGCCAGGCGCGGTGCGGCGCGTCGCGCTGCCGCAGCGTCTCCGCGACCAGTTCGTCCTTGCCCGCGAAATGCCGGTAGAGCGACATCTTTCCGATGCCGGCCCGCGCGGCGAGCGCGTCGATGCCCGTGTTGCCGATGCCCTGCTCGTAGAACATCGCCTCGGCCGCCCGCAGCAGCCGGACCCGGGCGTCCTTCGTTCCGGTCACAGCCCGTACGATACAGATCGGTATCGTACGGCGGCAAGGCGCGGACCGGCGCGAAGGGGCCCCACAGCAGGACGACCAGCGCCGTGAGCGCCGACACCCGGACGACCGCCGCCCTCATCGCTCGCCCTCCGTATCGGCGTGTTCCGGCACCGGCCGTTCCGTCCCAGGCCCGGCCGACGCCCCGGACGCGCCCGGCGTTTCAGGTACGCGGGCGGACGCGCCCGGCGTTTCACATACGCGGGCGGACGCGGCGGGCAGTTCGATCCGCACGCGCAGACCGCGCGGTTCGGCCGCGGACAGGTCGAGCCGCCCGCCCGACGCGGCGACCAGTGCGTGCGCGATCGTCAGACCGAGCCTGGAGCCTTCGACGTTCTGGTCGGCGGGACGCCGCCAGAACGGCTGGAGCGCGTCGCACGCCTCCTGCGGGGTCATGCCGGGGCCGGTGTCGGTGACGGACACCGCCACCCGATCCGGCGGGACGGCCTCGACGGCGACCGTCACCGTGCTTCCCCGCCCGGAGAACTTCACCGCGTTGTCGATGATCACGTCGAGTGCCTGGTCCAAGGTGTCGGGGGCGGCGCGAGCGTGGAGTTCCCCCGGCTCCGGGCCGGTGATCCGCACCCCGCGCCGGGCGGCGAGCTCCCGCCACCCGTCGACCCGGTCCCGCGCCGCCGCCAGGACGTCCACGTCCACCGCCCTGACCGCGTTGGCCTCGGCGGAGGCGAAGGCGAGCAGCGAGTCGTAGAGACGGGCCATGCGGCCGACCTCCTCCAGCGGCCATCGCGTGGTCGTGGCGTCCGTCGGGGGCCACCGAGGGCTCCAGGTTCTCCAGCCACAACCGCAGCGCCGCGAGCGGTGCGCGCATCTGGTGGCTGGCGTGGGAGACGAACGAGCGCTGTCGCTCCAGCAGCACCGCGATCTGGCTCACCATCGCGTTGAACGACGCGGCCAGCCGGCGCAACTCGGGTGGCCCGGTGCCGCTCGCCACCCGCTCCTCGAACCGTCCCTGACTGAGCGCGTGCGCGGCGAGATCGAGCTCGGCCACCGGCCGCAGCACCCACCGGGCGACGAGCGCGACCACCACCACGCCCCCGAGGACGGCCAGCAGGGTTCCGGCCAGCAGCCGGCCCCAGGTGTCGACGATCCCCGCCCGCAGCCGCCCGGTCGGCGAGATGGTGACGGCGGCACCGATCACCTCGCCGTCGTTGGTGACCGGATTGGCGACGACCATCGGCGCGCGCCGCCAGGGCCAGATCGTGCGGTTCACGGATGCTCTCGCCGGTCAGCGCCTCCTCGATCCGGTCCCGTACGGGCCTGGGGCGCAGGTCGAGGCCGGGCTGGGAGCCGATGGCGAGCATGCGGTCCCGGTCCACGATGGCCACCCGGATGCCGAACAGCGTGTCGTACTGTCGCAGCTCAGCGCGCAGAGCGGCGGTCCGGCCGGTGCGCAGCGCCGTCTCGGCGACAGAGGCGAAGCGGGCGGTGTCGTCCGCCCGGTCGATGTACATCGCCTGGGAGTAGCGGGCGGCCACGTCGGTCGCCAGCGGATACGCCATCGCCAGCACGGCGGCGGCCAGCAGCGGCAGGTAGGTGAGGTACAGGCGCCACCGCATCCTCATTCCCCGCAGGGGACGATGCGGTAGCCGACGCCGTGCAGTGTCTCGATCCGTACCTCGTCGCCGAGCTTGGCGCGGAGCGTAATCATAACTCGCGGGATCGGGGCCGCACGAGGGACTCACGGCTCATTCCGAGGCCCGGACCGCCCGGCCGGGAGCCGTCCCTCGCGTTTATTCGGTGGTGCCGCCGGGCGTGATCATCCACACTGGGTTGCCGTGGGATCGCTGCACGTCTTCGACATGGACGGAACACTCCTCGAGGGAACGACTGCCAGCCTGCAGATCGCCCGGCGCCTCGGGTCGACGGCGGAACTGGTCGAGCTGGAGGCGCGGTTCGCCGCCGGTGAGATCGACACTCGGGGGTTCTCGGCCGCCGTCCACCGGATGTGGCGGGACCTGACGCCGTCGGCGGTCGCCGACGCCTTCGCCTCCAGTCCTTGGCTGACCGGCATCCGCGAGGTCTGCGCCGACATCCGCGAACGCGGCGAACGGTCCATGGTGATCACCATGTCGCCCGACTTCTTCGCGCGGCACCTCCTGGAACTCGGCTTCGACGAGGTGGTGGCCTCCCGGTTCCCGGCGCTGCCCCTCGTGGAACCGCTGGATCCGGCGAACGTCCTCACCCCGGATGACAAGGTCCGCATCGTGGAGGAGATCTGCGAGCGGGCCGGTCTCGCGCACTCGCGATGCGTCGCCTACGGCGACTCGATGTCCGACGCTCCGCTGTTCCGCCGCCTGGCCAAGACGGTCGCGGTGAACGCGGATCACCACCTCGCGGACCTGGCCGTCCTCAGCTACCGCGGCAACGACCTGACCGAGGCGTACGCGCTCGGCCGCGCCCTCCTCACCGACGCTCCCATCTGAGTACAAGTACGGATGTCGGTCGCGCCGCGGGCTGCGATCGTGTGCGTATGCGACGACTCGTGCCGATCACCGTGACCCTGTTCCTCGTCGGGGGGTGCGGTGTGATGCCGTCCGCGGAGAACAAGGCGACCGATGACGCGCGCGACAAGGCCCGGCGCGTCGAGAACCGGCTCTACAGCGGAGGCGTCCGGTCCGCGCAGGACATGGGTCATCTCGCGGACGACGTCGAGGGCGTCGACGTCATGCGGGTGACCGGCACGACGACCGCGCGGGGCGACGGGGTCGGCGTGATCATCCGGGTCTCCGGCACCGCCTCGAAAGGCTGGGTGGAACCAGAGGAGATCACCGTGCTCCGCTGTTTCGAGCTGCGGTTCTCCCCCAAGACCTCATGGGGCACCGAGCCGCGCGATGTCGAATGCCCGCCTGGCGGGCCGCTCACGTTCACGCCGTGGCCGAAGGGCCCGGAGATTCCCTACGAGCGGCTGCGGAAGGCCCTCCCCCGCGTACCGCGCGGGGGCGCGGTGGACGAGCGGAAGGTCCGCGAGGCCGTCGCCTCCCTTCACCTCGATCCGGCGATCCACGCCGATGTCCAGGCCGCAGAGGGTGTGGTAGGGGTCTCGCTCCTGGTCAAGCCGTATCTCGGCGACGCGCTCGACTGCGTTCTGGCCCGGGTGGCTCCGGGCCGTACGGACGTGTGGTCCCCGTCGCGGATCCAGCGCATGCCGGGCGAGGGCGGGTGCGATGTCGGCAACGCCGTCCACCCGATGCCACCCCCGCACTGACGGTCGGCGGGTTCGCCGGGCGCCGCGGGTGGACGAGTGATTCAGGTGGCCGGCTCTCTGGCTGTTAGGCCTTTCACAGCGCTCGTGGCGGCTGGGATCCTCAGGGGGTGGCCGTGGAGCGGGAAGTGATGATCGTACGGGCGGCGCGGACCGTCCGGGAGCGGATCGCGGAGCTGCTCGGAGCAGAGGCCGGCGAGGTGAGCGAGCGGCTGGACGCGCTGCTCGCCGAGCGGAGGCCCGACGTTGACGCGATCGTGGAGTTACTGAGCGGGCGGGACGCGACGCGGCAGGCGATGCGGGCGGAACTGACCGCGATCCAGCAGGAGGAGACGCGGGCCGACTACGCGGCTCCGGCGGGGCTCGCCGCCCCGGCCGCACCGATCGTTTACAACTGCCTGGTGTGCGGGTTCGCCTATCCGGTGTTCGAGGTCGGTGAGCCGTATCCCGAGGCGTGCCCGAACGGGCACGGGCGTCTGATCGAGGCGGGCTGAGGATGTTCGGGGCCGTCTGGACACCGCTCGGTGGGAAGGTCGCGGACAAGTGGGCGGCACTGCTGCTCTCGCCGGTGCTGGTGTTCTGGGGCGGCGGCGTGCTCGCCTGGGTGTACGGGCACGGCGGGTTCACTGGAAGGAGCTCCGGCTGGCGGGCCCTGGACCGGCAGTGGCGGCGGTCCTTCGACCAGCCGACCGCGGCCGCGCAGGTGGTGCTGATCATCCTGGCGCTGCTGGTCGTCGCGGCCTCGGCGCGGATCGTCGCGACCCTGACGCTGCCGGCGCTGCGCCTGCTGGAAGGGTACTGGCCACGCTGGGCCGAGCCGCTCCGGAACTCGATGGTCCGGCTTCGGTCGAGGCGCATCGACCGGGTCGCGGCGCGATGGCGGGAGCTCGCCGTCAAGAAGGAACGCACCGGAGCCGAGCAGCTGGAGTACGCCAGGCTCGACGCCGGCCGGGCGGCGGTGCCGGCCGTACCCACCGACCGGATGCCGACCCGCATCGGTGATCTGCTTCGCGCCGCCGAGACCAGGCCTCGGCAGCGGTACGGGCTCGACACCGTCACCTGCTGGCCGCGGCTGTGGCTGGTCCTGCCCGAGCAGTGCCGTACGGAGATCGGCGCGGCGCGGGCCAAGGTGGACGAGGCCGCCACCGTATGGATCGTGGCGGTGGCGTTCGCGGTGTGGACGTACTTCACCTGGTGGGCGCTGGTGGCCTCGGTCGTCGTCGCCGCGGTCGCCCACCGGGTGCTGCTGTCCGCGGCCACGGACTACGCGGTGCTCCTGCAGTCGTGCTTCGACGTCCATCGCAAGTCGCTCTACGAGGCTCTCGGCGTCCCCTGGGACACCAGGACGGAACCGCAGGACGGCCTGCGCATCACGACACACCTCGCACGTGGAACGGCCCTCGGCGAACAGGAGTAGGCGTGGAACTCAGGCACCGGCTGCAGGCGGAACTGGCCGTCCGGCGTCTCGCCGGCAGCCGGACACTCGACGACGCGGCGATGATCCTTCGTGATCTGCCCGACGAGCTGCTCGAACGCGTCGAGGCCGTCAGCGTCGACCGGTTACACCAGGCTCGCCGAGGGACCGGCGCGGAGGCACGACGCTGGGAAGGCCTTGCCTGGGCCGTCCAGTCCGCCCGGCTGCGAGGTGCGGGCGGCCTGCCACGGCTGCCCCGCCGAAAACGGCTGCTCGGCGCCACGGTCGCCCATCTTCAGGCCGGGGTCGAAACGGTCATCTACTCCGACGACGCCGGGCAGGTGGCGCAGGCGATCGAGGAGTATCCCGAGCTCCTCAGCCCGCACGTCGCCACCGCTCTCGAAGATCTCGTCGAGAAGCTGACCCTCTCCGACCGGAAGTTCGCCACGGCCCATCGCGTCCGGCTGCGGCTGGAGGGGCTTCGGCAGGGCGGGCGCTTCCATCCGGACGAGTTCCTTCCGGCCGGCGAAGCCCAGCGGAGGCTGATGGCCCTGGTGGAGCGTTTCGTCGAGCTGCGTGAAAGCTCCGACGACCCTCGCGTAGTCGACGCGATGCTCGAATACGGCGACCGGATACTGGGCCACCCCCAGTGGGCACAGGTGGATCCCGAAAGCCGGATGCACCTGCTGAGCGACATCGCCAATGGCTGGCATCTCCGCTTCGAGGACAGCCGCGCCGAGGCGGACGGAGAGCGAGCCCTGGAGCTCTACCGCGACCTGGTCACCGAGACCCCGCTGGACTTCCCCGACCACCCCGGCCTGCTCGCGAACCTCGGCAACTGTCTGCGCCATCTGCGGCGTGCCGAGGAGGCGGTGACGGTCCTGCGCGTGGCGGTCACGGCGGCGGGCCCCGGCTTCCGCAGAATCCACCTGCTCCTCAGCAACCTCGGAATCGCGGCGCTCGACGTGGCCATCTCACGCGACGACGGCGCCGCCCTGCACCGGGCGCTGGCCGCCCTCACGCTGGCCGTGGACGGCCACGACGATCCCGAGTTCCCGACGTTCCTCACCAATCTGAGCCGGGCGATGCTGCTGCGATACCAGCGCGAGGGCCGTCCCGAGGACCTGACGGGCGCGCTCGGCAATGCGCGGAGCGCCGCGGAGCTGGCTCCGCGGAACTTCTACGTCCAGGGCCACCTCGCCGAGGTCCTCGCCGTGACAGGCCAGAACCAGGACGCCCGGACGTCCCTCGACCAGGCCCTGGGGTTGGTACCGCCCAGGCAGCCCGAACGTGCGATCTACGCTTCCCTGCGCCAGTTCTTGATCGACGAGCCTCGGTCTCCTGCTGCCCCCGGCGAGCGCCCGACCATGGACGACATCCGTTCCCTGGTGAACACGGCCACCGACACCGAGCTCCCATCCTCCGAACGCCGCCCGGCGCTCGACCGCATCGTTCAGACGCTGGAAGTCAGTGTCGAACGGGCGGCCTCCCGCGAGGACGAACTCCGCTGCCTCGACCAGCTCGCGAGCGCCCTCACCACCCGCTACACCGTGTCCCGCGACCTGAGCGACCTCGACCGCGTCATCGACCTCGACACCCGGCTCGCTCAGGACGACCCGTCCCCGCTCAGGACGCTGCAACTGGGAGCACGGCTGTTCGACCGCCATCACGACATCCCCTCACTCGACACGATGCGCAGAGCCGTGACGGTCCTGCGCGAGGCCTACGCGGCCTGCCCCGCCGACGACCCCGATCGGTGGGAGTACGCCGAGGAACTCGGGACCGCCATCACCGAGCTCTATCTCCTGACCGGCGACGAGGACTTCCTCGCGGAAGCACTCACCTACGACGCGGAGGCCCTGCGGCTGCTTCCCGCAGACCATCCGGAACGTCCCGGCGTTCTCCTCGACGTCGCCATCGCCCGCTACGAACTGGCCCGCCCCGGGGAAGACGTCTCAGGTCTGCTCAGCGTGGGCGCCGGCGATCCGCTGGCGGAGGGACGTTTCGGGCTCCGCCTTCGCGCCCGGTATCTGCGCCTCGGCGACGTCGCCGCCCTGGAGGCGGCGATCACCCTTCACCGCGCGGCGGTCGAACACGCCACGAGCGAACTCCAGACCGCCTACCTGACCGCCCAGCTGTGCGGAACCCTGCGTCTCCAGGCGGGCTCGGCCGACCGGGCCGCGGCGCTCGCCGAGGCCGAAGGGCTCCTGCGCGAGCGCATGGCGGCCATCGAGGATCCCGACGCCCACTCCATGCTCACTTCCAACCTGGCGGGCACTCTCTTCGAGCGCTACGAGGCGACCGGCGACGGCGCCGCCTTGGACGAGTGCATCCGACTGGACGAAGCGGCGATCAGGCACACCGAACGCGCCGACCCCGAACTCATGAGCGGCCTCGGCACCGCGCTCAACGCTCGTTACACGCTCCTGGGCCGCAGGCAGGACCTCGACCGCGCGGCGGCGCTCCTGCGCCAGGCGGTGGACCTGGAGGTCAGGGGACCGGAACGCGCGGTCTTGCGCAACTCCCTCGGAGTGACCCTCCGCCTGCAGGCGCAGGCCGACGACCGGCCAGAGCTGCTGGCCGCCGCCGCGACCCTGATGCGGCAGGCCGTCGAGGAACTGCCACCCGGCGCGCCGTACCGGGCCCAGTACATCGCCAACCTCGCCGGCGTCACGCTCGAACTGGACCAGGACGAGGAGACCCGGGTCGCCGCGGTGTCCGCCATCCGCGAGACGCTGGACGCCGCGCCTTCCCCGGCGGGCCGAGCGAGCCTGCGGCTCTCCCTCGGCCGCCTCCTCCGCGCCACGGACGAACAGGCGGCCGCGACCGAGCTGGCCGCCGCGACGGCCGCGACCGATCCCACCGTCCGGATGAAGGCCTACCGTGCGCTCGGCGAGCTGCTGATCGACCGAGAGTTCTGGACGGCGGCCGCCGACGCGCTCGTCAGGTGCGTCGGCACCTTCGGTGAGATCTTCGACCGCCAGGCCACGCGGCCCTACCAGGAGGCCTGGCTCAAGGAGAGCTCCGGTGTCCCGGCGCTGGCAGCCCACGCGCTGGCCAAGGCGGGCGACCTGGATCGCGCCGTCGAGATCCTCGAGTCCGGCCGGACGCGACTGCTCAACCAGGCGCTCGTGGCGAGGCCCGCCATGGTCAGAAGGCGGCCGCCGGAGCACCCCGTCGTCCACCTCCTGGCCGCCGCCGACGACGGCCTGGCGATCATCACCCGGCCCGACGGCACACGGCAGGCCCTGTGGATCCCCGAGCTGGGCACCGACCTTCCCGCTCGGTTCGGGACCTACGCCGAGGCGCTGGTCCGCCAGGAGGGTTCGGAATGGCCGCGGGCCCTGGACCAGATCACCTCGTGGCTGGGTGAGTCCGTCCTGGCACCCCTGCTGGAAGCCGCCGGGACACCGCCGGATCTCACGATCATCCCCGTCGGCTTCCTGGCCTTTCTCCCCCTGCATGCGGCGTGGACCGCCGATCCGGCGGCTCCCGGAGGCCGCCGATACGCCCTGGACTCCACGGCCATCCGCTACGTACCGAATGCCGCGCTGCAGGCCGGGGAAGCGACCGCCCCATCGGCCGTGCTGACGGTCGCCGACCCGGAGCCCGTCAGCGCGGACCCGCTCCCCTACGCCCGGCTGGAGTCCGCAGGCGTGGCCGCCCACTTCTCCGACGCCAGAACGCTCATCGGCCCCTCGGCCACCAAGGACACGGTCGGCGCGCTCCTGCCGCGGTACCCGGTGATCCATCTCGCCTGCCATGCGACCACCGACGTCCGCTTCACCCTCGACAACGGCCCTCTCCTGGCCGGCGACGACGTGCTCAGCCTCCGCGACATCCTGGACCTCCCGCTGGCGGCCGACCTGGTCATAGCCTCCGCCTGCCAGACCGCATTCCCCGACGCCGGCCTGCCCGACGAACTCGTCAGCCTCCCCACGGGGCTGCTCCAGGCGGGCGCCAAGGCGGTCATCGCCTCATCGTGGAAGGTCCCCGACGCATCGACCATGGTCCTCCTCCTGGCCACCTGCCAGATCTGGCTGTCCGGCGCCGACGCGACGCGCGTGCCCGAGGCCCTCCGCTCGGCCCAGCGCTGGCTCCGCACCGCCACCACGTCCGACATCCTCGCCCGCTTCACGGGCCCGCCCTGGCCCTCCGAGATCTCCCAGGCCCTCCGCCGCCTGCTGGCTTTCGAAGAACCCACCGCCACCCCCTTCGCCCACCCCGTCCACTGGGCGGCCTTCGCCTACTACGGCCCCTGACTTCAGCCGACCGCGACCGGCGAGGAAAGAGCGCGGTGGCCGTGACGATCCAACCGGCACCGAAGAGAACCCTTGTGGTGCCACCCACTTACACTCTTACAACGATTACAGATGGGTGGGCCGCGGTCCACCGCGGGGAGGAGACGGGAGCCGATGAGCCTTCGTCAGTTCGAGTACGCCCTGGCCGTTGCGGAGGAGGGCTCGGTGACGGCGGCGGCGGAGCTGCTGCACGTCGCTCAGCCGTCGGTGTCCCAGCAGATCCGCGGCCTGGAGCGGGAACTCGGCGTGGAACTGTTCGCCCGCACGCCGACCGGACTGGTGCCCACCGTGGTCGGCCGCGCGTTCCTGCGGGAGGCGGAGGTCGCGGTGAGCGCGGCGCGGCGGGCGAGTGCGACGGCGCGGGCCGGTGCCGATGAGCTGGTGGGCGAGCTGGTGGTCGCGGCGCAGATGGGCTTTGGCACGCGGCAGCTGCCGGGCGCGCTGGGCGCGTTGCGCCACCGCTTCCCGCGGCTGGAGGTCACCGTCTTCGAGGAGCCGAGCTCCGCCGAGCTGGAGCGACTGGGGCGCCGGGGCGTGCTGGACCTTGCCCTGATGGCGGCGTGCGAGCAGTCCCCCGACGACGCCCACCACCTCGGCGACGAGGAGTTCGTCGTGGTGCTGGGCGCCGGGCACCGGCAGCTCGCCGCAGACCGGGTCGAGCTGCGCGAACTGGAGGGAGAGCCGTGGGTGAGGTTCGACCGCGACAGCGCGCTCGACGGCGTGCTGCTGAATGTGCTGCGGGACAACGAGCTGACCCCTGCCACGGCCGCCCGCGTGTCCCAGACGGCGACGGCCGTGCGCTGGGCCGCCCACGGGCTGGGGGTGACGCTCGTCCCGGCCTCCGCGGTGCCCCACGGTCACGAGCACCTCGTTCGCCCGGTGTTCCCCGTCGTGTCCCAGCCCGTCATCGCCGTGGTCCGGCACGGCGCGGGCCCGGCGGAAACCGCCCTGCTCGAACTCCTGCGCCAGGAGACCTGGCACAATTCCGCATTCTTCTCGCCGGCGTCCTGACGGCCGATAAGGGAGCGGGCGCCGCTGAATTCTCTTTATCGAAACCGGCGTTCCGGAATGCCGCCGGCGTCAACCCCGGTGGAATTCGCCGCCGTCCACGACGAGATTGCTCCCGGTCAGCCAACTCGCCCGGTCGGACACGAGGAACAACACCGCGTTGGCAATGTCGTCGGGCCGACCATCACGCCCCAGCGGCACGGTGATGTCGGTCGCGCTCGGCGCCGCGGTGTTGTTCTGGTCCGGCGCCGCGTCCATCCGCGCCCACTGCTCCCGCGTCGCTTCGCCGCCGGGAGTGGCGGTCCTGCCAGGAGAAACCGTGTTGACCCGGATTCCGAACGGGGCCAACTCCAAGGCCAGTCCCCGGCTGTAGTTCTCCAGCGCCGCCTTCGCCGCCGTGTAGTGCAGGAACGGCGCTACCGGGGTGGGGACCACGGCCGAGGAGACGTGCACGATCATCCCCGAACGCCGTTCCCGCATCCCCGGTGTCAGCAGCGAGTCCAGCCGCACCGACGCCAGGAGGTTCAGGTCCAGCGCGTCCTGCCACTCCTCGTCGGGGATGGCGGAGCTGCCCTTGTGCGGTCGCGCCCCACCCGCGTTGTGGACCAGGACGTCCACCCCGCCGAGCATCTCCTGCGCGGCCGCGGCGAGCGCCTCCGCGCCGGCCCGTGTCCGCACGTCGGCCTCCACGAAAGCGGCCCCCTCCGGCACCGTGCTCGTCGCCGACCGGGCGGTCGTGAGCACCTCAGCGCCCGCGTCCAGGAGCTGGCGCACGACGGCCGCTCCGATTCCGCGAGAACCACCAGTGACCAGGGCCCGCTTTCCCGCGAATTCTCGCGTTCCCGATCCGTTCTCGATCGTGGTCATGCCACCGGTCCTCTCGAATTGCGTGTTCGTCCGCCCGACGAAAAGGATCGCCGTGCGCAGAGCGCGAATCTTCGGAGAAATCGCGGTGAGCACCTCGTCGAGCCGTTTCACGGTACGTCCGGAAAAGAAAGAGCGGCAAAGACGAAAAGTCAGCAGGCACCATAGGGAATTCCTATGGCACTGGCACAGCATGGCACCCGCCGCAGCACTCACGACGCGCGTCGACAGCGCCGTTTTCGCTGGTCAGCGCAGCATCAGGAGGAGTGGCGGAGGCGTACGGGAATCGAACCCGCCGACGACGCCGAGCGCCGTCCAAAGGTTTTGAAGACCTCGGGGGCCACCAGGCACCCTCCCGCCTCCGCCGCTGAGCCTACTCATCCCACGCTGGTGCCGCGCCAGAGGATGGCGCGTTCGGCGGCGCTCCACGCGGTAGAGGTCAGCAGGTACAGGCCCGCCGCGAGTGGAACGTACGCGGCGACCAGGACGGTGCCGAAGGGCAGCAGGCGCATGACCGCCCCGACGGCTCCCGGCTGAGGAGTCTGGCCCGTGGACATGCGGCGTGACGTCCACCAGGCGACCATGGCCAGCAGGAGGAACACGGCGAGGAAGACCAGGCTGTGCGGGCCGAAGGCGCCCGCCGACAGGAGCCAGCGCCGCCCGAGCGGCACGCCGAACAGTGTCTGGGCGAGCAGCAGGTTGGCGTGGCCGCCGACGGACGGGGACAGGAACAGCCGGTAGACGACGGTGAAGACGGGCAGCTGCAGGAGGGCCGGGCCGACGCCGGCGAACATCGACGTGCCTTCGGCCCGGTACAGCGCGGTCACCTCCTGGTGGGCGCGCAGCGGGTCGTCGCGATGGCGTTTCCTCAGTTCTTCGACCTGAGGGGCGAGCCGGAGGCGGGCTCGGCCGGCGGCGGCCTGGCGGCGGCTCAGGGGAAGCAGGGCGAGGCGGACGCCGGCGGTGAAGACGACGATCGCGAGGGCGGCGCTGAGGCCGCCGGTGAGCGGGTGGAGGGCGGAGGTCAGTCCGGTGACGAGGTCGTACGCGACGCGTACGGCGTCGTCGAGAACAGCGAGCATGGGAGAAGAGCCCCTTCGAGCAGGTCGTGGACAGGCGGAAGGGCCGCGCCCGTCACCGGCGTCCGCCGCGTGCGCGGACGCGGCAGGCACCAGTGATCAAGGGACGGCGGCGAGAACGCCTCGTCTCACGGGGCTCGAACGCGCGGGCGGCCGGGCGCGTCGGGATCGCGGAGCCGTACGAGCGCGGAGCGGCCCGCGCGGTCGCGGAGCGCGGCGGCGCGTACGGGCGTGTCCGCGGCGATCGCCGTCGGGGCGTGGTGGACGGCCAGGACGATGAGCCCGGCGACGGCCAGGGTCGCGGCCGCGATGAGGACGGCCGACGGGGTGAGCGCGTCGGCGAGATCCCACCACGCGATCATTGCCGCGAGGGCTGCGGCGAGTACCCGGGCCATGTCCTGACTGACGCACTTGATCCGCGCCCGGTTCCCACGGATCGTCCCCTGGATCCGATACCCCGGCCCCACGGACCCCGTATCCCAGGCCTGGTTCCCACGGATCCGATGTCCCCCGCCCGGTTCCCACGGATCCGGCGTCCACGGCGCGGCGACGGCCGCGCGATAGGTTTCGCGGTATGGGAGAGAGCGGAGCGCTCGGGACGACCTACCGTCTGACGCAGTACGCGCACGGTGGCGGATGCGCCTGCAAGATCCCGCCCGGGGAGCTCGAGGAGGTCGTGGCCGGGCTCATCGACGCGGAGCGCCCGGACGATCTACTCATCGGGCTGGACGACGGCGACGACGCCGCGGTCGTGCGGATCCAGGGTGACCGGGCGGTGGTGGCCACCGCCGACTTCTTCACGCCGGTCGTCGACGATCCGTACGACTGGGGGCGGATCGCGGCGGCGAACGCCCTGTCGGACGTCTACGCCGTCGGCGGGGTCCCCGTCGTCGCGGTGAACCTCCTGGGCTGGCCACGGGACACGCTCCCGATGGAGCTCGCGCGGGAGGTCCTGCGCGGGGGGCTCGACGTGGCGCGCGAGGCCCGCTGTCACCTGGCGGGCGGGCACAGTGTGGACGACCCGGAGCCGAAGTACGGGATGGCGGTGACGGGGCTGGCGGATCCGGGCCGGCTGTTGCGCCTGGACGCCGGGCGGCCCGGCACTCCGCTGTCCCTCACCAAGCCGCTCGGGGTCGGCGTGCTGAACACCCGGCACAAGGCGACGGGCGAGGTGTTCTCGCAGGCCGTCGCGGCGATGACGACGCTGAACGCCGAGGCGTCGCGGGCCGCACTGGAGCGGGGTCACCGCTGCGCGACCGACGTGACCGGGTTCGGCCTCCTGGGGCACCTGTACAAGATGGCGCGGGCGAGCGGTGTGACGGCGGTGGTCGACTCCGCGGCCGTCCCCTATCTGGAGGGGGCGCGGGACGCCGTGCGCGCGGGATACGTCTCCGGGGGGACGCGCCGCAATCTGACGTGGGTGACGCCGCACGCCGACTTCGGCGCGGCCTCGGAGGAGGACCGGCTGCTGCTGGCCGACGCCCAGACCTCCGGCGGGCTGCTCGTCGCCGGTGAGGTGCCGGGCGCGCCGGTGGTGGGCGAGCTCGTCGCCCAGGGGCCGGACGCCCTGGTCGTCCGCTGACGCGTTTCCGTACGTCACCGAGGCGGCACCCCGTGTGGCCGGTTCGGGGACGGACAAGGCATGATCCCAGCTGTGAGCTCCGTGCACGGCACCGACGTGGAGTACGTCGCCGACCTGACCGGGATCTTCGTCTTCGCGGTCACCGGCGCGCTGGTCGGCGTGCGCAAGCGTTTCGACGTCGTCGGCATGGCGGTGCTCGCGGAGATCACCGCGTTGGGCGGCGGGGTGTTGCGGGACCTGGTCATCGGGGCCGTGCCGCCGGCGGCGTTCCAGGATCTGGGATACACGACCGTCCCGCTCGCCGCGACCGCGCTGACCGCCGTCTGGCATCCGCATCTGGAACGCATCCGCCGGACGGTGCTCGTGCTCGACGCCGCAGGGCTGGGGCTGTTCAGCGTGGCGGGCGCGATAAAGGCCCTCGCCTTCGGCCTGGGGTCGCCGGCCGCGGTCGCGCTGGGGGTGATGACGGCGATCGGCGGCGGCATCCTGCGCGACGTGCTGGCGCGCGAGGTGCCGAGCGTCCTCCACGATCGCCAGCTGTACATCGTCCCCGCTCTCCTGGGCGCGACGACCGCCACGGTCGCGTACGGGCTGGGCGCGCACGGATACGCCGTGACCCTCGTCACGGCCGCGCTGGCGTTCGGGGTCCGGCTGCTGGCGATCCGGCTGCGGTGGCGAATGCCGCGGGCGCGCGGCCTTCAGGACCGCACGTGAAACGTTCCTGTCCGGCTTCGGTCAGGCGCGGATCAGTGGGATCCGGGAGCCGAAATCTAACGTCTTAGGTAAAGGCTGGTTTGCACAGCGGGCCGCAGACTAGTTGGCTAGTACAGCTTTGTGGGGTTATGCAACGAGGGGCGGTTGTCCGTGCACGAATCACCTGAGGGCTACGGCCAGGGGCCGTACTCCAACCAACCGCAGGGTCAGGGCGGCTACCCTCCCCAGCAGCCGTACCCGGGTCAGGGCTATGGGCAGGGCCAGCAGCCCTACCCGGGCCAGGGCGGCTACGGCGAAGGCCAGCAGTCGCCGTACTACCCGAATGACCCGAACCAGCCGTACGGCGCTCAGCCGCCCGGTGGCCAGCCGCCCGGCGGCGGCTGGGGTGGAGGCGGCGGGTACGGACCGTCTGAGCCGGGCGGACCCGGTGGCTGGGGGCCGCCGCCGGGGGGAGGACGGAAGAACAACGGGCCGGTCATCGTCGTGGCGATCGTGGCCGCGCTGGTCGTCCTCGGGGGTGGCATCGCGACCGCCGTGGCGCTGAGCGGCGGCGACGACAAGAAGAAGCCGCCGATCGCCGTCAGCACGTCGCCGCTGCCGACCACGTCGCCGACGGGGGGCTACCCTACGGTCGAGCCGTCCGACAGCCCTTCGGTGCCCACGTCCTCGCCCACGCTGGACGCGGCGGCGACGGCGCAGCCGGGTGACTGCGTCAAGAACGCGGGCACGCAGTCGAAGCCGCACCTGGAGGACTCGAGCTGCCACTCGGGCGCCTACAAGGTGCTCAAGCGCTACAGCGGCACGTCGGACTGGGACAAGTGCAAGGGCGTCCCGGGCTACACGGCGGCGTACCGCCGGCGCAACACCTACACCTTCATGAGCTTCGTGCTCTGCATGAAGAAGCTCTGACCGGCGGGCGGGGTCCGGCGTTCACGGGACGGTACCGCGCTCGCGCTGCGGGACGACGGTGTACTTCGGGTCCTCGGCCGAGGTGTGCCCGGCGTACAGCACCGCGAAGCGGGTGCACAGCGCGCCTCCGGTGAGCGACAGGCCGGCGAGGACGCCGGCCACCCGGCTTCGCCCTGCCGCGAGAGTGCCGGCCGCTCCGACCGCGGTCAGCGCTCGCCCACAGCGCATCAGGACGCCCGCGCGTCCGATCCGGTACGGCTCGGAGATCAGTTCCGGCTGCTCGCGCATGCCGACGCCGCGTTCGAGGGCCCCGGCGGCCGCCAGTTCGAGTCCGGCGCCGAGCAGTGCCATCCGGCGGGCCGGCCCTGCCTCGCCGCGCGGCGTGGCGATCATGCCAATGGCGCCGCCGCTGGCCAGTGAGCTGCCGGTGAACAGCAGCGGCAGGTGACGGTAGGCCTCGTGCCAGGCGGGCACGGCCGTGTCGGCCAGCAGCACGCCCGTGTAGGTCGCGACGATCGGGCCGGTGACCGCGGAGGCCATGCCCGCCGCGCGGCCCAGCGACGGGGCGATCCCGGTGACGGCGGACGCGGCGGCGGCCGTGGTGAGGCCGCCCTGCCCGGCGAGGACCCAGGAGCCGACGCTCATCGGCGAGGTGGGCTTGAAGACCCGCAGCATGTTGAAGAACCGCTCCGGTCGGCCGAGCTCGGCGATGAGCAACCCGCCGCCCGCCGCGGCCGCCGCCGCGGCCGTGAGCCTGCCGGTCAGCGCGAGCCTGGGCCGCCCGGTCGCGTCGGCCAGCGCCGCCATCGTCGAGGAGGCGCCCGACAGCCCGCCCAGGTAGAGGTAGGCGGGCATGTGCGGAGCCTTCCAGCGCGGCTTCTTCAGCACCGGCCGGCCGTAGTAGGAGCGGAACTCGGCGCGCGGGACCATGCGCTCCTCCCCCGCCCACCCTCCGCCACGCCCGGTGCGGCCCGACGACATCAGCGCCTCCTGAGGAACGACAGGGCCGTCCCTCCGGCCAGGGCGAGTGCGGCGCCGCCGGCCCACCGCCACATGGCGGGCAGGTCGCGGGTGGTGACGACCGGGTCCGGCGGCAGGCCGTACACCTCGGGCTCGTCGAGGAGCAGGAAGAACGCGCCCGCGCCGCCGACGCCGTCGCCCTCGTCCTCGCCGTAGAGGCGCGCCTCGGTCACGCCGTCCTCGTGGAGCGCGTCGAGGCGGGTCTGGGCGCGTTCTCGCAGTTCGTCGAGGGGACCGTACTGGATGGAGTCGGTCGGGCAGGCCTTGGCGCAGGCGGGTTCGAGACCGGAGCCGGTCCGGTCGTAGCACAGGGTGCACTTCCAGGCGCGGCCGTCGTCCTCGCGGCGGTCGATGACGCCGTACGGGCACGCGGACACGCAGTAGGCGCAGCCGTTGCAGATGTCCTCCTGCACGACGACCGTGCCGACCTCGGTGCGGATCAGCGCGCCGGTGGGGCAGACGTCGAGGCACGCGGCGTGGGTGCAGTGCTTGCACACGTCGGAGGCCATGAGCCAGCGGGTCTCGGCACCGTCGCCGACCTGGTGCTGCCGGGTCTGCTCGACGAACGCGACGTGCCGCCAAGTGCTCGCGCCGAGCGCGCCGGTGTTGTCGTACGACATCCCGGTGAGCGTGAAGCCGTCGTCGGGGACGCCGTTCCACTCCTTGCAGGCCACCTCGCACGCCTTGCAGCCGATGCAGACGGACGTGTCGGTGAAGAACCCGTGGCGCTCGGGCGGATCGGGGTAGCCGGCGTTCTCTGCCACGTCCGGGAGCGGTCCGTACAGGCTGTTGCTCATGGTCAGTCCTCCGGGATCCCGGCCATGCGGCGGTAACGGCGCACGAGGGCGCGCAGGGCCGGGCCCTGCGGACGGCGGCCGGGCTGGATGTCACAGGTGGCCGCCTTGCTCTCCTGGATGTGGGTGTTCGCGTCCAGCACGATCGGCAGCAGGTCGTTGGCCGAGTCACCGCGGACGACGCCGGCGGAGCCCCAGTGGTATGGCAGCCCGACCTGGTGGACGGCGCGGCCGTGGACGCGGAGCGGCCTGACGCGGTCGGTGACGAGGATCCGGGCCTCGATGGCGGTGCGCGCGGAGATGATCGTCGCCCAGTCGCCGTGGACGAGGCCGCGTTCGGCGGCCAGCTCCGGCGACACCTCGCAGAACATCTCCGGCTGCAGTTCGGACAGGTACGGCAGGAACCGGCTCATGCCGCCCGCGGTGTGGTGCTCGGTGAGCCGGTAGGTCGTGACGACGTACGGGTAGACGTCGCCGCCGACGGGGTTGTAGCGGTTGCCCGGACGCGGGTAGAGCTGCCGGGTCGGGTTCGCCTGCTGCCCGTACAGCAGGTTGCGCACCGGCGACTCCTGCGGCTCGTAGTGGGCTGGCAGCGGGCCGTCGACCAGGCCGCGCGGGACGAACAGCCAGCCCTTGCCGTCCGTCTGCATGATGAACGGATCGGTCCCGGCCAGGGCGGCCTCGGCGGTGGCGCCGGGCGGCGGTTCGTACGACGGCGGCTTGGTCTTCTCGAAGTCGGGGACGTCGTGGCCGGTCCACTGCTCGCCGTCCCACCAGACGTAGGCCTTGCGCTCGCTCCACGGGCGTCCCTGCGGGTCGGCGGAGGCGCGGTTGTAGAGGATGCGGCGGTTGGACGGCCACGCCCAGCCCCACTCGGGCGCGACCCAGGACTGCTCCGAGCCGGGCTTGCGGCGGGCGGTCTGGTTGACGTCGTCGGTGAAGCAGCCGGAGTAGATCCAGCAGCCGCTCGTCGTCGAGCCGTCCTCCTTCAGCGCGGTGAACCCGCTGAGCGTCCTCCCCTCGGCGTCATATCCGTTGATCTCGCGGAGCACCGCCTCCGCGGACGGGTCGTCATACCGGCCCTCGGTCGGGTAGTCCCAGGTGAGGTCGAGGACGGGCCGGTCGATCGGATCGGCCGAGCCGGCCAGCCGCTCGCGGATCCGCAGGCCCAGGTGGTACATGAACCACAGGTCGCTTCGGGCGTCGCCCGGCGGTTCGAGCGCCTTGTGGTGCCACTGCAGGAGACGCTGGGTGTTGGTGAACGTCCCGCCCTTCTCCACGTGGGAGGCCGCGGGCAGGAAGAACACCTCGGTGCCGATCTCCTCGGAGGTCCACTCCCCCGACTCGAGCTCCGGGCCCTCCTTCCAGAAGGTCGCGCTCTCGATGAGCTGCAGGTCCCGGACGACCAGCCAGTCGAGGGAGGCCAGCCCGAGACGCTGCAGCCGGCCGCCGAGCCGACGGCGGGGTTCTCCCCCATGAGGAAGTAGCCCTTGACCTTGCCGTCGATCTGGTCGAGGACGGTCTGGTACGTGCCGTGGTCGCCGGTGAGGCGCGGCAGGTAGTCGAAGCAGAAGTCGTTGGCCTCGGTGGCGGCGTCGCCCCACCACGCCTTGAGGAGGCTGACCATGAAGGAGCGCTTGCGCCCCCAGAAGCCGGTGTCCCCCGCGGCGCGTTCGAGGTAGGTGTCGAGGTCCTCGTGCTGGTGGGCGTACGGCATCGGCAGGTAGCCGGGCAGGATGTTGAACAGGGTGGGGATGTCCGTGGAGCCCTGGATGCTCGCGTGGCCGCGCAGGGCGAGGATGCCCCCGCCGGGCCGCCCGATGTTGCCGAGCAGGAGCTGCAGGATCGAGGCGGTGCGGATGTACTGCGCGCCGACGGTGTGCTGGGTCCAGCCGACGCTGTACACCCAGGCGGTGGTGCGGTCCGGCCCCGAGTTCTCGACGACCGTGTCGGCGAGTTCGGCGAAGTCGCGCCGGGAGATACCGCAGACCTGCTCGACCATCTCCGGCGTGTAGCGCGCGAAGTGCCGCCTCAGCACCTGGTAGACGCAGCGCGGATGCTGAAGCGTCTCGTCGCGGTGCTCGGCGGGACCGGTCCGGGCCGCGGTCGCCTCGTACGTCGCGCCGGGTCCGTGCTCCTGGGTGATGCGCCGGTGAGGCTCCTCGTCGCCCTTCTGCTGCTCCTCGCGTGCCCCGGCCGCCGGTGCCGTCGGCTCACCGCCGTCGGCGTACGCCCAGGTCTCCGGGTCATAGGAGTGGCTGTCGGCGTCGTAGCCGGAGAACAGCCCGTCGAGGTCCTCGGTGTCCCGGAAGTTCTCGTTCAGGATGACCGCGGCGTTGGTGTAGCGCAGGACGTACTCGCGGAAGTCGTGGCCGCCGGTCAGCACGTGGTTGATCAGCGCGCCGAGCAGGACGATGTCGCCGCCCGCGCGGATCGGCAGGTGGCGGTGCGCCATCGCGCTCGTGCGGGTGAACCGCGGGTCGACGTGGAAGATCCGCGCGCCGCGTGCCTTCGCCTCCATCACCCACTGGAACCCGACCGGGTGGCACTCGGCCATGTTCGAGCCCTGGATGACGATGCAGTCGGCGTTGGCGAGGTCCTGCTGGAACGTCGTCGCGCCGCCGCGCCCGAAACTGGTCCCCAGACCGGGGACGGTGGCGGAGTGTCAAATACGGGCCTGGTTCTCGATCTGGATCGCCCCCAGCGCGGTCCAGAGCTTCTTGATGAGGTAGTTCTCCTCGTTGTCGAGCGTGGCGCCGCCGAGGTGCGCGAAGCCCATCGTGCGCCGGACCTTCTTGTCCTCGACGGTGTTCTGCCAGCCGTCCCGGCGGGCCTCGAGCACCCGGTCGGCGATCATGTCCATCGCCTCGTCGAGGCCGAGCCGCTCCCACTCGGTGGCGTACGGCCGGCGGTACAGCACCGTGGTCTGCCGGGTCGGCGACGTGACGAGCTGCTTGCTGGCCGAGCCCTTCGGGCACAACCGGCCGCGGGAGATCGGCGAGGCGGGGTCACCCTCGATCTGGACGACCTTCTCGTCCTTGACGTAGACCTTCTGCCCGCAGCCGACCGCGCAGTACGGGCAGACGGAGTCCGCCACCCGGTCGGCCGTCTCGGTGCGCGCCACGAGGGCGTCCGTGCGCCGGGAACGCGCCGCTCGGCCCCGCCCCAGCGGGTCGGCGCCGGTGAGCTGGCGGATCACCGGCCAGGCGTCGATGCCCACGTCCGCTCGTCGCCCCCTCCCGGTAGATCTCCTCCTCGCCCGCCCCTTCCCCGCTTCACGGCTTTTGAACCGCCGCTCTTCTCCGGAACCGCGGAGGGCTCGCCGGAGGTCCGGCGAGCCCTGCCGTTCGGGTCCTCCGCGCTCAGAAGGCCTTGCCGAGGTCGTGGGCGCGGGCGAGCGCCGCGCGGCGGCCGGCGTCCGCGTCGGCGGTGACGAGGTTCGGCCGGAACTCCACGGCCTCGACGTCCATGATCCCCGCCCAGCGCAGCCAGTCCTCGAAGAAGGGCCGCTGGAAGTCGTTGCCGAAGGCGGGGCCGCGCCCCTCGCCGTAGACGGCGCCGGTGTAGACGACGGCCGCCTTCTTGCCGCGCAGCAGGCCCGTGTAGCCCTTCTCCGGGTCGAACGCGAACACCATGCCGGGCTGGGACACGACGTCGATGAACTGCTTGAGGATGTACGGCACTCCGGCGTTCCACATCGGGACGCTGAAGAGGTACCGGTCGTAGGAGTCGAACCGCTCGAAGGTCTCGCGTGCGGCCCGCCAGGCGTCGGCCTGCTCGCCGGCCGGCTCCTCGCCCGCGAACACCGCCATCTTCGCGGCGGCGGCGGGCGGCCCGAACGCCGGCAGGGTGCCGTCCCACAGGTCGAATGCGTCGACGACGTTCCCTGGCGCGGCCTCCTGGTAGGCGTCCAGGAAGGCGCGTGCGAGGCCGAGCGACTCGGATCGGTCACCGCGCGGAGACGCGGAGATGTGCAGCAGACGGCTCATCGGTTCACCCTTTCAATCGGACCATGGTCCGGTTATCCGTGGCATCGGAGATTACCGGACTGCGGTCCGATTCTTCAAGCGGTACCGTCTGGGCATGGGCCGAGTGACCGTGCGACGGCGGATCGCGCACATCGACGAACGAGGACGCCGAGCGAAGCCCGACACGCTCGTCGTCGAGGAACCCCTCGAGATCCGCCTGGCGGGACGCCCGCTGTCGGTCACGATGCGGACGCCGGGGAACGACTTCGACCTCATCACCGGGTTCCTGTACGCCGAAGGCGTCATCCGCGCGGCCGCCGACGTCGCCGCGATGCGCTACTGCTCCGACACCGACACCTTCAACGTCGTCGACGTCACCCTCGCCGACGAGGTACGCCCGCCGGAGGTCTCGGTGGAGCGCTCCTTCTACACGACCAGCGCGTGCGGGGTGTGCGGGAAGACCAGCATCGACGCGATCCGGCAGCGCGCGGCGTACGACGTCCGGTCCGACGCGACCGTCCTCGACCCGCAGGTGCTGGTCTCGCTGCCGGAGACGCTGCGCCGGGCGCAACGGGTGTTCGAGCGGACCGGCGGGCTGCACGCCGCCGGGCTGTTCGACGCGACCGGCGCGCTCCTCGTCCTCCGCGAGGACGTCGGACGGCACAACGCCGTCGACAAGGTGATCGGGTGGGCGCTGAAGGACGGCCGCCTGCCGCTGACCGGCCACGTGCTCCTGGTCAGCGGCCGCGCGTCGTTCGAACTCACCCAGAAGGCCCTGCTGGCCGGGATACCGGCGCTGGCGGCCGTGTCCGCGCCGTCCTCGCTCGCCGCCGAGCTGGCCGAGGAGTCCGGCATGACACTCGTCGGCTTCCTCCGCGGGCACTCCATGAACGTCTACTCGGGAGCCGAGCGGCTCAAGGACTGACGGCGAGTGCGGTAGTGGGCGCGTGGCCGTACGGTGGACGGCATGCCCGACGACACGCGAACGCGCCGGATCCGCGGCGACGGCGTCGACCTGGCGGTGTTCGAGCGCGGCTCCGGGCCGACGGTGCTGCTCGTACACGGCTATCCGGACACCCACGCCGTCTGGAATGGGGTCACCGCGCAACTGGCGGACCGGTTCCACGTCGTGGCGTACGACGTGCGGGGCTCGGGAGCGTCATCCCGCCCCTCAGGGCGGGAGGCGTACGGGTTCGGTCATCTCCTGGCGGACATGAGCGCCGTGCTCGACGCCGTCTCCCCCGACGCGCCGGTGCACCTCGCCGCCCATGACTGGGGTTCGATCCAGTCGTGGGAGGCCGTCCGTACGACGCCGGAGCGGTTCGCGTCGTTCACGTCCATCTCCGGACCCTGCCTCGACCACGCGTCGTACTGGTTCCGGTCACGCCTGCGGCGGCCCTCCGGCGTGCCGGCCGCCGCACGGCAGCTGCTGCACTCCTGGTACATGGCGGCCTTCCAGGTGCCGGTGGTGCCCGAACTGGTCTGGCGGCACTGGCTGGCCGGCCGCTGGAGCCGGCGCCTGGAACGGGCCGAAGGCGTCCCGGCCGGCGACGGTCACCCGGCCCCGACACTGCTCCAGGACGCCATCGCGGGCCTGAACCTGTACCGGGCCAACATGATCGGCCGGAGCCGCGGCGCGCACCGGACCGGCGTCTCGCCACACGTCACCGTGCCGACGCAGGTCATCGTGCCCACCGAGGACGCCTACGCGACCCCCGCGCTGGCCGCCGAGGCCCCTCGCCCCTTCACCGAGCACCTGCGCGTACGGCCCGTCCCGATGTCACACTGGGGGCTCCTCGCCCGGCCGGAAGAGATCGCGCGACTCATCGCCGACCACATCGATCACACCGCCTCCGCCTGAGGCGCCCCCGGCAGCCGCGAACCGTGACGAGGAGGCGCCGGGCATCCCCGGACGGCCACTCGACCACGCGCGGGTGTTCGAGCGGACCCACCCGGGCCATCAGACGAACGCGGGTCGAGGTGGTTGTGCGCCGGCGGCCTCGCGGCAGGCCGCGGCGAGGCGGGAGACGGCGTCTCGCAGCACCTCCGGCGGGAGCACGTACGGCACGCGTACGTGGTCGTCGAGGACGCCGTCCACGCCGAAGGCCGTCCCCGGCACGACGTGCACGCCGTACCGGGCCGCGGTCGCCGCCAGCGCCGTGCTCGACGTCCCCGGCAGCCGCACCCACAGTGACAGGCCGCCCGGCGGGACGGTGAACTCCCAGTCCGGGCACTCGCGGCGCAGGGTGTCGGCGAGGGCCGCGCGGTGTTCGCGCAGCATGGCACGCCGCTCGTCGGCCACCGCGTCCATGCGGCCGAGCAGCTCGGTGACGATCAGCTGCTCCAGCACCGGGCTGGCCAGATCGACCGACTCCCGGGCCTCGACCAGCCTGCGGACGAGCGCCTGGGTCGCCCGGATCCACCCGATCCGCAGGCCGCCCCACCCGACCTTCGACGCCGACCCGATGCTGATCACGCGCCCGTCGGTGTCATGGGCGGCGAGTGGGCGCGGCCTCGCGACGTCGTCCACGGCCAGTTCGGTGAAGGTCTCGTCGGTGATGACGTACGTTCCGGTGGCCCGCGCGGCCGCCACCAGCGCGGCACGGACGTCGTCGTCCATGAGCCGGCCGGTGGGGTTCTGGAAGTCGGGGATGAGGTACGCCAGCCGGGCGGCGGACTGCCGCAGTCCGCTCGTGATGAGCTCGGGATCCCAGCCGGCGTTGACGCCCGCCGGCACGAGGCGCGCCCCCGCGCGGCGCAGCGCGTCGAGGGCGTGCGGGTAGGTCGGTGACTCGACGAGCACCGGATCGCCGGGGCGTACGAACGTCTGGACGATGAGGCACACACCGTGCTGCGCGCCGGTCGTCACGAGGATCTGCTCCGGCAGGGTGGGCACGCCGCGGGCGGTGTAGCGCGCGGCGATCGCCTCGCGGAGCGTCCACAGCCCGAGCGGCTCGTAGCCGGGCCCGCGGGTGTGGCACGGGAGCTCGGCCACGGCGGCGGCGACGTCGTCCTCGAAGCCGCGCGGGGCGGGCGGTGAGACGCAGGCCAGGTCGATGAGCGTCCGGTCCTCGGCGAGGCCGTGGCGCGCCGCCGCAGGGCGGCCGGCGGGCAGTGCCGTCCAGCTGCCCGCGCCCTGGCGGCTCTCCACGTATCCCTCGGCGCGCAGCGCGTCGTACGCGGAGGTCACCGTCGTCCGGCTCAGTCCCAGGGCGGCCGCGAGGTCGCGTTCGGCGGGCAACCGCGTGCGCAGCGGGAGCCGGCCGTCGAGGATGAGACCTCGGAGGCTCCGCGCCAGCGCGGCGTACAGGGGCCGGCCCTCCGGCGCACCGCCGAGGAGCCGGGCAAGGCCGGTGGCATTGATCGTCCGTGACGCCATATAGCCACTTTTCCTGATTGGCCATTAATCGGCAAGCCACTTCCATGAGTGAATGAGTCATCCCGGACGAGCGACCACGAATCATCCAGGGATCCGCAGGCAGGCTCGTCAATGATCAGAGGAGACCCGTGATCGTCCGCCGATTGGCCCAGCTGTATGTCGGATTGGCCCTCTACGGCCTCGGCATCGCCCTCCAGGTGGCCTCACGGCTCGGCAACGACCCGTGGGACACCCTCCACCAGGGGCTCGCCCGCCAGACCGGGCTGTCGATCGGCACGTGGATCATCATCGCCGGCGTGGCCGTGATGGCCCTGTGGATCCCGCTCCGCCAGCGGCCCGGGATCGGCACGATCAGCAACGCCATTCTCGTCGGCCTGTTCGCCGACCTCTTCCTGTGGGCGCTTCCCCATCCCGGCGGCCTCGCCCTCCGCTGGGGCTACCTCGTCGCGGCGATCATCGTCGGCGGGTTCGCGACGGGCTGCTACATCGGGGCCGGTCTGGGCCCGGGACCGCGCGACGGACTGACCACCGGCCTGGCCGCGCGCGGGCACTCTATCCGCGTCGTCCGGACCGGGATCGAGCTGACGGTGCTCGCCGCCGGCTGGGCGCTGGGCGGCACCGTCGGCATCGGCACGCTCGTCTACGCGGTGGCCATCGGCCCGCTCACGCACGTCTTCATCCCGATGCTGCAGATCAAGGGGGCACCGGAGCCGCACCGGCGCCCGGCCGTGCCCGTCCCGGCCGAGGGCTGCAACGCGCCCTGAGCTACGCCGTGGGGAGCACGGCGAGGGCCGCCTTCAGCCCGCGCCGCGAGTCGATTCCCAGCTTGCGGTACGCGCTGGTGAGGTGGATCTCCACGGTGCGCCTGCTGACGAACAACGTCTGCGCGATCTCCCGGTTGGTCGCCTCATCGGCGGCGAGCCGGGCGACGCGGAGCTCGGCGGCGGTCAGGGACAGCGGTCCGGTGAGCAGTTCCCGTCGCGGTCGCGCGCCCGTGGCGGTCAGCTCCTCCGTCGCCTGCGTGGCGAGCGGGCGGGCTCCGATCCGGGCCGCGAGGTCGAGACCCCGGCGCAGCGGTGGCTGGGCGTCGGCGCGCCGGCCCGCCCGGCGCAGGGCACTGCCGTAGTCGACGAGCGCGCGGGCCCTTACCAGATCCGCCGACGAGTGCTCCGTGACCGCCACGGCCTCTTCCAGGAGCGCGAGCCCGCCGGTGCCTCCCTCGATCAGGCCGGTCGCGCGCAGGGCGATGCCGATGGCGCGAGTGGCGCCGAAGCGGCGGGCGAGCTCCAGGTCCTCGGCGGCCAGGTCCATCGCCGCGGTGCGCTCGCCGAGGGCCAGATGGGCCAGGGCGGCGTCCGAGCGCCACTCCGCGAAGTTGGGATTGGTGTAGCCGGCGCCGCTGAGCGCGTCACCGCAGGCCCGCAGATCCCGCAGTGCTTCCTGGAAGCGGTTCTGCCGCAGCCGCAGCCGGCCGCGCGCCAGGTGGACGAAGTGGCCGATGAGGAGGCGCACCTGATCCTCGGCCTCCAGTCCGCGTTCGGCGAGGATGGTCTGGGCCTCGGCGACGGCCCCGCGTTCGGCGAGCGCGTCGACCAGGACGGCCGCGGCGAGCGGGATCTCGCGGGCCTGGTCCTCTTCGTGGAGGGCGAGCGCGGCACGGCCATCGGCCTCGGCGTCCAGCAGGCGCCCGGCGTGAAGGGTGGCCCGTGAGCGGAGCACGAGGAGGTAGCGGAACTCCCCGGCGTCGCCGCGGCGTCTCGCGTCGTCGATGCCGCGGTCGAGCACCGCGATGGACTCGGAATGATGATCGGCGATGCCCAGCGCGGCGTTGGTGAGGTTCGCCAGGACCCATCCGTCGCCTGCGGGCAGCGGTCCGCTCGCGGCCCTCGTCGCAAGGTCCGCCACCTCGGTCGCCGGACGGTCGCCCGTCACGCAGGCGCCGAAGGCCAGGCAGGCCAGGATCAGGCGTTCGGCGTCCGTGGCACCGCTCATGCCGGCGGCCAGCCGGTCCAGCCTGCCCATCCAGGTGCCGGGGGGCTCCCTGGAGGCGAACGTGGCCACCGCGAAGGCCGCGTGCAGCCGCAGCGGCAGTTCGGAGCCGGGGTCGCCGATCGCGCGGCGGGCTCGTTCGAACGTCTCCCGGGCCTCGTCGGCCCGCGGCCTGCACCATGATCATTCCGAGGTCCAGGGCCAGCTTCCCGCGCGCGAGCGGGTCCTCCGTCAGGTCGAACGCGGCGCGCAGCGCCTCGGCGGCCTCCTCCGGGCGGTGCGCCATCCCTTGGGCGTATCCGAGGTCGGCGAAGAGGCGGGGCCGCTCGGCCGCGGCGGCCGGCTCGGCGAGCGCGCGCGTCAGACAGGCCGCGGCCGTCTCGGGTGCGCCCCGGGCGAGGGCGCCGGCCGCGGCGGTGCGCAAGGCGCCGACGACGAACGGGTCGGCCTCGGGTTCGGCGGCCAGGAGGTGGGGGACGAGCGTCTCCGGCGGAGCGTCGTCCGCCGCGAGGATCAGCGCGGCCCGCTTGTGGTCCGCGGCGCGGCGCACGTCGCTGCCGTCGGCGTACACGGCGGTGCGCACGAGCGGATGGACGAATTCGATCGGGCGGGTCGCCGTGATGATCGACTCCCGGGCGAGCGCGTCGGCGATCTCGGCCGCCCTGGGCTGTTCGACGCCCGCGAGACGCGCCGCCCGGTGCAGGTCGGTGACCGGTCCTAAGACCGCGAGCGCGCGGGCGAGCCGGACGGCTTCGGGGCCCACGCCTGTCAGGCGGCTCAGCACGGCCCGGGAGACGGTCTCCGGGCGCAGGTCCTCCACGCGTCCCGCCTCGGCCGCCACGGGCCGGACCCGATTGGCGCGCAGGCTGGTGAGCGCCTCGGCGAGCAGGAACGGGTTCCCGCCGGTCGCCCGGGCGCAGGCCCGGCAGAAGACGTCGTCGGCGGCGCCGGACATCCGCTCCCGGACGAGCCCGGCGACGGCCCGGTCGCTGAGCGGGCGCAGGACCAGGACCTCCGGGTGGGTCCCACTCAGCGCGCGGGTCAGGCCGGAGCCCGGCGTCCCCGGGCGTCCGCAGAGCAGGAGCAGGGCGGGCAGATCCGCGATCCGCCGGGCCAGGTGGGAGATGAACCGCAGCGACGCCTCGTCGGCCCAGTGCGCGTCGTCCACGGTCAGCATCAGCGGGCCCTGCTCGGTCAGGTTGGAGCACAACCAGTACAGCCCGTGCACGACGTTGCCGGTGGCCGACTCGGGGCCGCCCCCGGCGCCGAACACCGGTGAGGCGAGCGCCGCCGCGCCGCTGAACGGCTCCGAGTCGGCCGACCGCAGCACGGGCTCGAACAGCTGCCGGACGATCGCGAAGGGCAACTCCTGTTCCAGCTCGCCGCCGACCGCCGTGAGAACGCGGACACCGCGGTCGCCCGCCGCCGCCTGTGCCGCCCGAAGCAACGCCGTCTTGCCGATGCCGGGAACCCCTTCGACGAGCAGGACCGCGCCCCGGCCGGCGCGGGCGGCCGTGAGCAGGTCGCTGATCGTGGCGAGCTCCTGGTCGCGCTCGTACAACGGCATCGGCGCTCCCCCGGTCGTCCACCGCGCTCACGCCCGGTCGGCGAAACACTTCGGTGGGTACCACGATGCAGGATCAGCCCCGCCGAAGCCATGGTTTCCTCAGGAACGCCGAGCCGGAACCCCGGACGCCGCGGGTCGAACCCGACCGGCGGGCACCGGTCGGCTCCGATCGGCGGGAGCCCGGAGGCCGTGGTGTGCGCCCGCGCCTTCTCCCCCTGATCCGAGGAGGAACCGTGGTCACGCGGCAGATGCTCTCAGCGGCCGTCTGCGCGGCGGCCCTGACGATCGCCGCTTGTTCGCTGGCCCCGGCGATGATGCCACGCGGCTACGCCGGGCCGGTCCGCGCGCTGGACAGCACCCCCGCGGTCACCGGTGGTGACTCGTCCCCGCCCGTCGTCCCGACGCCGTCGGCCGGATCTCCGGAGCCCCCGCCAGAAGCCATTTTCCCCCACGTCACGGCGGTCGTCAGCCCGGGTTCCGGCCACCCCGGGGACTCGATCAGGATCTCGTTCGTCATCGACAGACCTGGATGGAGGGTCGACTTCTGCAAGGTGAGGTTCCGCGCGGGTCCGACCACGACCTGCCCGACCGGCTCGGGCGGACCCGTCGACCTGCGCGTCCCCGCGGACGCCGAACCCGGCAACACCTCGATCGACTGGACCGCCTACTACCGGCTCGATGAGCCGGGGACCTTCGACGGGAGTCGGCACGCCGATGACAGCGCGCCGTTCTTGGTGCTCGATGCGGCCAGTCCCGCCGGCAGTCCGTCGGACCCCGGCGATGGCCGGTCCTCCCCGGTGGAGTCGCCGATCGGACTCCCGGCCGGACCGCCGCGCACCGCCCCGGACTCGGCCGATGGGCCGTCCTTCCCGGGACTCCCCCTGCTCCTCGGGCTGGTCGTCGCCGCGGGCGGGGCCGCCGCCCTGGTCGCACGCCGGTCCCGGTCCCGTACGGCCGTTCCCGCGCCCAGCGGGCCGATGCGGCCGCAGGCCGGTCCGCGAATCCGGGCCGTGGCCCGCCCCGACCCCGCGATCCGGGTGACGGCGGAAGAACCCCCCGACGGCCGTACGAACGTCGTGCGGCTCGAGACCCACGGCGGCGTCGTGGCCGTGGACGTTCAGGAGGTCAGCGAATGATTCCCGCGGATTCCCCGGTCACCGCCCGGGTCGTCCTCTTCGGTACGGACGACGCGGTGGCGAGGCTGACCCGTGACCTCTCGTCCGGCCCGGCGGACGCGACACTCGGATCGGCGCTGCGCGGCCTGTCGGCGGCGGTCCGCGAGACGGCGACCCGTGAGATCGCCACTGTCGGCGCCGGGCTTCTCGAGCTCGATCTGGGCGGTCTGCTGGTGACGGGGTGGCAGAGGTACCGGGCGCTCGTCGAGGCGGGTCACCGGACGGCCGCGGCTCCGGGCCGGCAGGAGATCGTGGACATCCTCACCCACCGGATCGGCGTCTCGGCCAACCCGCACGTCGACCTGCTCGTCAACGACGTGCGGGTGGCGACGATCCACTTCGGCCTCGGACTCGAGTTCCAGGTGCGGGCGCTCACGGCGGTGGTCCGGGCGGGACGGATCGTCGCCCTGGAGTCCGGACGCTGCAAGGTCACGGCGAGCCTCTCGATCGAGGGGGTCGAGGTGGCCTCCCGTTCCGCGGAGTCCGACCTGCGCCTGCTGGTCCACGTCGGCGCGGGCATCCCCCTCGTTCCCGAGGCGCCGGACGTGAACGCCCCGCCGCCCGGCCACGGATTCCCGGGGGCACCCCGGCGGGGCGGTCCGGTCCCGCCAGGACGGAACGGTCGGATCCGCTGAGGGGCAGCGGCCACGCCCGCTGAGGCGGAACGGCCGACCCCCGCAGGGCGAGAGACCGGGCAGGCCCGCCAAGGATCGGGAGGGCCCCGCCGGGGCGAGCGGGGGCGGCCCTGGCCGGGCGGAGTGGCAGGTCAGGCGCCGGCCGGTCCGGTCCCGGTGGCGCCGGTCCCCGGCTCGAGCCGCCGTCCGACGGTCCCGGCGGCCCGGCGCGCGGCCGACAGCGGGGTGGCGACGTCCTCCAACGACGTGCGCTCGGCCCGTACGCCACAGATCGCCTCGACCAGTCCGGCGAGGAGCATGATCCCCGCCGCGATCAGGTAGGCGATGAACAGCCGGCCCGGGTTCGGGTGGTCCTTGTCCCCGATCAGCGAGCCGAAGATCGTCGGGCCGAGCGCGCCGAACACCTGCGCGACCGCGAAGAACAGCGCGATCGCCTGGGCCCGGAGCTCCAGAGGGAAGATCTCGCTGACGGTCAGGTAGCCGGAGCTGGCCGCCGCCGAGGCGATGAAGAAGATCACCGACCAGAGGATCGTCTGGGTCAGCGCCGACAGCTCCCCGAGCTTGAACAGGTAGCCGCTGATCGCCAGCAGCGTCCCGGACAGCAGGTAGGTCCCGGCGATCATCCGCTTGCGGCCGATCGTGTCGAACAGGTGCCCGAGGACCAGCGGGCCGAGCAGGTTCCCGGCGGCGAAGGCGAAGAAGTACTTCGGGACGTCGTGGTCGGCGACGCCGTAGAAGTGGGTGAGCACCAGCCCGTACGTGAAGAAGATCGCGTTGTAGAGGAACGACTGGCTGATCATCAGCACCGCGCCGAGCAGCGACCGCGAGGGGTACTCGCGGAACAGCGTGCGCCCGACGGTGAGGAACGACACGGACTCGTGCGGGTGGACGTCCAGGTAGCGGCTCTCGTCGACCGGAGGCAGGCGATGCCCCGACGCCTCGACCTCGCGTTCGATGAGCGCGACCGTCTCCTCCGCCTCCTCGGCGCGCCCGTGCATGAGCTGCCAGCGGGGGCTCTCCGGCAGGGTGCGGCGCAGCCCCCAGATCCCCACGCCGATCACCGGCCCGATGAAGAAGCCGATCCGCCAGCCCAGGTTCTGCGGCAGCAGGTCCGGGTTGAGCAGCACGTACTCGCCCAGCGAGGCGAGGATCGCGCCGAACCAGTAGGTGCCGCTGACCGCCAGATCCACCCGGCCGCGGTACCGCGCGGGGATCAGCTCGTCGATCGCCGAGTGGATCGCGGCGTACTCCCCGCCGATGCCCATCCCGGCCACGAACCGGAACAGCAGGAAGATCCCGTAGTTGAACGACAGGGCGGTGAGGGCGTTGGCCGCGAGGTACAGCCCGAGGGTGGCGATGAACAGCTTGCGGCGGCCGAGCCGGTCCGACAGCCGGCCGAACACCAGCGCGCCCGCCACCTCGCCGAGAAGGTAGACCGTCGCGGCGAACCCGACGTCCCGCGAGCTCAACCCCAGCGTGCCGTGGTGTTGCAGCACCGGCCCGACGATGCTGGCGATCTGGATCTCCAGCCCGTCCAGGACCCAGGCGACGCCGAGCGCGACGATCATCCGCGTGTGGAACCGCGACCAGGGGAGCCGATCGATCCGCGCGGGTACCAGGCTGCGAACGACGTCCGGCGACGCCGCCGGGTGATCGGTCTCGTGCATGTCATCTCCTTGGTCCGCGCACCATTGCGAGGGACAGAGGAGACGTAACCGACCGATTCCCCGATAAACAACGCGCGGAACGGGCATGTTTGACGGTTACGCGACCGTGGCGAAGCGCTACCGTACGACGGGGATCCGCTACAAGAGGGGGCTGGGGTGCCCGGACGTATCGAGGACTACGCGCTCATCGGTGACCTGTTCAGCTGCGCGCTCGTCGGGCGGGACGGCTCGATCGACTGGATGTGCCTGCCGCGCTTCGACTCCCCCGCCTGCTTCGCCGGCCTCCTCGGGACGCCCGACAACGGCCGATGGCAGATCGCCCCGGTCTCCGGCGGCCAGGCGACGCGCCGCCGCTACCGCGGCGACACCCTGATCCTGGAGACCGAGTGGGACACCCCGGACGGCACCGTCCGGGTGATCGACTTCATGCCGGAGCGCGGCGAGGCGGCCGACGTCGTCCGCATCATCGAGGGCGTCTCGGGCCGGGTCCCCATGCGCCTCGATCTGAGGATCCGGTTCGACTACGGGCGGGTCATCCCCTGGATGCGCCGCATCGGCGACCATCTCACCGGCATCGCCGGTCCCGGCTCGGTCTGGCTGCGCACCCCCATCGAGCTGGAGGGCCGCGACTTCGCCCACCGCGCGACGTTCGTCGTCTGCGAGGGCGACTCGCTGCCGTTCGTGTGCACGTGGCATCCCTCGCACCTGCCCGCTCCGCGCGACGTCGACCCGTACGAGGCCCTCGAGGGCACCGAGCGATTCTGGACCGACTGGGCGCGGCAGTGCACGTACGACGGCCAGTACCGTGACGCGGTCGTACGCTCGCTGGCCACCCTCAAGGCGCTCACCTTCGAGCCCACCGGCGGGATCATCGCCGCCGCCACGACCTCGCTGCCGGAGGCTATCGGCGGGGTGCGCAACTGGGACTACCGCTTCTGCTGGCTGCGCGACGCGACGATGACCCTCGAGGCGCTGCTGCGCAGCGGCTACCGCGACGAGGCGAAGGCCTGGCGGGCCTGGCTGATGCGCGCCGTGGCCGGCGAACCCCAGGACCTGCAGATCATGTACGGCGTGGCCGGGGAACGCCGGCTGGAGGAGTACGAGTTGCCCTGGCTGCCCGGGTACGAGGACTCCCGGCCCGTCCGTGTCGGCAACTCCGCGTCCAAGCAGCTGCAGCTCGACGTCTTCGGTGAGGTCGCCGACTCGCTGTTCCTCGCCCTGAACAGCGGGATCCAGCCCGAACGGCACGCCTGGTCGCTGCAGCGCGCGCTGACGGGCTTCCTGGAGGAGCACTGGGGCGACCCGGACGAGGGCCTGTGGGAGGTCCGCGGGCCGCGGCGGCAGTTCGTCCACTCGAAGGTCATGACGTGGGTCGCGGTCGACCGCGCCGTCCGCATGATCGAGACCTTCGACCGCCAGGGCCCGCTGGACAAGTGGCGGGCGCTGCGCGACGAGATCCACCGCGAGGTGTGCGCCAAGGGGTTCGACTCCGACCGCGGCACGTTCACCCAGTCGTACGGGTCGCAGGAGCTGGACGCCGCCCTGCTGCTCATCCCCCGGGTCGGCTTCCTGCCTCCCGACGACCCGCGCGTCGTCGGCACGGTCGAGGCGATCCAGCGCGAGCTCACCGTCGACGGCTTCGTCGAGCGGTACCAGACCGGCGAGCAGGAGCACGGCGTCGACGGCCTGCCGGGACGCGAGGGCGCGTTCCTGGCCTGCAGCTTCTGGCTGGCCGGCGCGCTGCAGCAGATCGGCCGGGTCGACGAGGCCCGCGAGCTCTTCGAACGGCTGCTGGACCTGCGCAACGACGTCGGTCTGCTGGCGGAGGAGTACGACCCGCGGCTGCGCCGTCAGGTGGGCAACTTCCCGCAGGCGTTCAGCCACGTGCCCCTCGTACTCACCGCCTACGACCTCGACGGCCACGACGGCATCCGCCGCTCGCGCGCCGCGAGCTGAGCCGCGATCGGATCAGCGACATGAGCGAACGCGGCGTCCTCTACCTCATCGTCTGCGCGTCTTCGCGAGCTCGCCGCATCGCGGAGTTGGTCGGGCTCCTTCAGGCCGATGGCTGGGACGTCTGTGTCATCGCCACGCCGCAGGCCCGGAAGTTCGTCGACACCGACGCGCTCGCCACGCAAACGGGTCACCCCGTCCGTCACGACTACAAGCACCCCGACGAGCCTGACGTGCTGCCTGCCGCCGATGCCATGGCGGTCTGTCCGGCGACCTTCAACACGCTGAACAAATGGGCGCTGGGCATCAGCGACACGCTGGCGCTGGGGCTCCTCACCGAGGCGATCGGCCTCGGCCTGCCGCTCGTGGCCGCACCGGCTCTGAACAGCGCGCAGGCCGCGCACCCGGCCTTCGGCCAGAGCCTCGCCGTCCTGCGCGCCGCCGGAGTGAACGTCCTGTACGGCCCGGGCATCTATGAGCCGTCACCGCCCGGGAGCGGAGGCGGGGATTACCCCTGGGAGCCGGTGATCGAGGCCCTCAAGGCTCAGTAGCCCTTGATCTGCGGCCAGGTGAGCTCGACGCCGTCGCGTACCAGGTCGTCCTGGAAGTCCTGGAGCAGACGTTCGGTCGCGTGCACCTGTTCCGGCTCGACGCGGTGCGCCAGGCAGTGCGCGGCGAGTGCGCCCGCGACCTCGCCGATGTTCCACTCGACCGGGTGCAGGCGGTAGCAGCCGTTCGTGATGTGCGTCGTCCCGATGTTCTTCGAGGCCGGCAGGAGATTGCGCAGTCGTACCGGGATGAGCGCGCCCAGCGGGATCTGGAAGGGACAACTGGCGACGTCGATGTAGGTGTCGCCGCCGGTCGACGGGTGCAGGTCGATGCGGTACATGCCGACGCCGACCGAGTCCGGATACCGCACGGCGCCATGCGCTCCACGGACGGCGAGGGACAGGTCCTGCTCGACGATGGTGCGCCTGGCCTGGATCCGGCGGGACTCACGGATGTACGGCGCCTTGGCCAGGCCGTCGCCGGTCCCCATCACGCCCCCGTGCAGCCGGAGTCCCGGCCACCCGGCGCCGCCGTCGGGGCGAGACCGGGTTGCTCGGGGTCGCCGTCCGGTTCGCCGACCATCTCGCCGAGACGTTCGGACCCGGCAGGCGCACCGAGCTGGACGGTCACCCGGCGGTCGAGATGGGCCTCGTCGAGCTGTACCGGCAGACCGGCACGCGGCGATACCTCGAACTGGCCCGGTACTTCGTCGACGCTCACGGACACGGAAACGCGACCAAACCGGGCTTCGACCCGTCCCGATCACCCTCGTCCCGTACTACGCCTGGGCCAACCGCGGCCCCCACGCCATGCGGATATGGATCCCGACGCTCGACCGCCGGTGAGCCGCACGAAAATCGGTGTGTCCGCGGAAACTCGGCCGCTACGATCGCGGAAACTTGATCATGGCGACAGTGACGTGCCGCCCACGACCGTTCCTGGAAAGGGCGCTCCCGATGACGCGGATTCCGGAACAACGGCCCGGCCACCCCGAACTGCTGGAACGGGCGCATCCCTTCCGGCAGTGGAAGACCTGGCGGATTCCCGGTACCGAGCTGACCCTCAGCGGCTACTCCCGCGCGAACGACAAGACCTTCTTTCACATCCCCGAGCTGCGGTGCAGCCTCGACGCGGGGCTGTGTGAAGGGCGGCAGGTCGACACGGTCTTCCTGACGCACACCCACCACGACCATTCCAAGGACCTCGACTACCTGGCTTCCAAGGACTCGGGCACGGACATCTACCTGCCGGCCGAGGCGGTGCCGTACGTGGAGTCCTACCTGCGCGCGTCCGCCGAGCTGAACCACGGAGCGGGGTTCGACCCGGCCCTGGCGGGGGGCCATCGCCTGCACGGTGTACGGCAGGACGACGAGTTCGTCTTCGGGCGCCGCGGACACCACGTGCGGGTGGTGGAGTGCGAACACAAGGTGCCCTGCGTGGGATATGCCTTCTCGGAGCGGCGCAAGGCGCTGCGGCCGGAGTTCGAGGAGCTGCGGAGGTCTCTCGCGCAAGAGGGCCGGGGCCGGGAGTTCGGCCGGATCATGGCCCGGAAACGCGCGGAGGGTGTCACGGTCGACGAGGAGGTCCACCGGCCGCTGTTCGCCTTCCTCGGTGACACGCACGTGAACGTGTTCGAGCGGAATCCATGGCTCTTCGAGTACCCGGTCGTCATCACCGAGTGCACCTTCATCGACGATGCCGAGATGGATCGTGCGAATCGGGTCGGGCACACGGTGTGGAGCCGGCTCCGGCCCGTGGTCGAGGCTCACCCGGAGACCTTGTTCGTCCTGACCCACTTCAGCCTGCGCTACTCGGACCGGGAGATCCTCGCGTTCTTCCGGCGGGAGTGGGAGGAGGCGAAGGACCCGCGGCCGGACAACGTCGTGTTGTGGGCGCACCCGGAGAGCCGCCTGCCCGAGCAGCACCAGCACAGCACGTCCTGAGCCTGGGCGGGCCGGCGGCGGTCAGTCCGCCATCCGCCACGTCTTCCGGGGCTTGCCGTGCATCCGTCCGGGGATGCCAGGGCGTTGCTGCCCTGGGCGGGGTCCGGTGGGCGGGCGGTAACCGACGCCCAGCGCGTCGAGGCGGGCGTAGTGCGCCGCGTTCATCCGGCGTTCGAAGCCGGCGAAGTCGCGTTCATCCGGGTGCGGCAGGTCGGACCAGGCCACTTCGGCGAACGCGACGAGCCGGGGGAACGCCTGGTAGTCCACCCGGCCGCGGTCCTCGGCGACTTCGGTCCACAGATTGGCCTGGGTACCGATGACGTTCGCCGCATACGGCGTACCGGTCAGCCGGGGCGGGATGGGCTCGAACCGGTAGACGTCCTCGAGCGTGTGCACCCACCCGACGGGCACGGGCTCCTCGGCACCGTGGGCCTGGACGTGGTCGAGGTAGACCTCCTGCTGAGGACACATCACCACACTGTGGCCGGCCTCCGCGGCGGCGATCCCGCCTCGGTACCACCGCCAGCACATGACGGCGGCGTCCTCCGCCAGGCCGCCTTCCAAGATCTCGTCCCAGCCGATGAGCCGCCGTCCACGCGCGGCGAGCCACCGGTCGAAGTGACGGATCATCCAAGACTGCAGCTCGTCCTCGTCCTTGAGCCCCAGGTCACGGATGCGCGCCTGAGCCGTGGGCGACTCGCGCCACTGGTCCTTGCGGCACTCGTCACCGCCGATGTGGACGAACCGGCCGGGGAAGATCTCCAGCACCTCCTCCAGGACGTCCTCGTAGAAACGCAGCACGACGTCGGTGGGGGCCAGCACGTTGGGGTTGATGCCCCAGTCGGTCAGCACCTCCAGCGCGGCGGTGTCGATGACGTCGGCGTTTCCGAGCTCGGGATGAGCGGCGATGGCCGCCTGCGAATGACCCGGCAGGTCGATCTCCGGGAGGACCGTGACGTGCCGCTCCGCCGCGTACGCGACGATCTCCCGCAGGTCGTCCTGCGTGTAGAAGCCGCCGTGCGGCCGCTCGTCCCAGAGCACCGGCTCACCCCAGCCCATGCGAGTCCGCCGCCGCCAGGCGCCGATCTCGGTCAGCCGGGGGTGCCGTTCGATCTCGACGCGCCACCCCTGGTCGTCGGTGAGGTGGAGGTGCAACACGTTCAGCTTGTGGGCGGCCAGCAGGTCGACATAGCGCAGCACATCGTCCTTGGGCAGGAAGTGCCGCGCGACGTCGAGCATGAAGCCCCGCCAGGCGAAACGCGGCGCGTCCTCGATCGTCACGTACGGCACCGTGACCGGTTCCGGCGCGATGGGGGCGCGGCGAAAGGCGTCCGGGCCCAGCAGCTGCCGCAGGGTCTGACGGCCCCAGAAGACACCGGCCTCGTCACCGCCCACGATCTCGGCGCCGTCGGCCGACACGGTCAGCCGGTACGCCTCCGGCGCGAGCGACGGATCGACTCCGGTACGCACCTTCCCGCTGAACGGCCCGGAGCCTCCCAGCCGCTCGAGCCGACGGGGGGCGGGTATCAAGCTCACCTCGGTCGCCACACGTCCAGTCTCATCGCGGAACGACTCACTCGCCAGGCCCGTGCCGGCCCCGTACTCAGTACACCTAGGGAAGGTCGTCGAGGAACTGGAGGAAGTCGGCCGGCAGGACGAGGCGGCCTCCGACGGAGCGGGTCTCCAGCAGGGTCAGGGTGCCGTTCCTGACCCAGAAGAGCTCGGGGGTGAGCGAGCCGGGCCCCTCGTCGTAGGCGTTGCGCGCGAAGGCGTGCAGCCGCTCGGCGGTGATCATCGCGGTGTTCTTGCGGATCGCGCAGGCGGCGATCGCGCTCCGGGTGGGCGCGACGGCGAGCGCGCCGTACGGCCCCGGATCGAGGTAGGCGTCCAGCCAGAGCAGGTGCGTCGCGGCGTAGAACGTCTGCCCTTCCAGCACCCGGATGCCGGTGTCGTCGATGACGTCGCACTCCAGGGGGCCGTCGGCGCGCACGCCGTCGCGGCCGACGGCGAACAGCTCATCGGCCGTCACCGGCCAGGTCACGGCGTCGTCGGTGACGATGGTGCGGACGGTCGTGGGAGTGTCGGCGACGATCGCCTCGATGAGCCCGGGCGCGAACGGCCGGCAGATGAGGCGGCCGGTGCGGGCCTCGGCCGGATAGACGCGGGCCCGCAGCAGGCCCTTGACCAGCGGGAAGTCGCGCAGGTCCAGCGGCTCCTCGATGGCGGTGATGATGGTGCCGACGTGGTCGGCGACCAGTGCGGGCCAGTCGTCGCGGGGCACCTGCCGGGCCAGTTGCCGCAGGTTACGCATGCCGATGTGCAGGCGCTGCGGGCCGTCGAGGAGCATGGCGTCGTTCTGGACGGGACGGCAGCCGTAGCCGTGGCTCTCGGCCACGAGCACGACGAGCGAGTCGAGGGCCCGGTCGTCGCCGCCGGCCGGGGCGGGCCGGTGGTCGCGGCGTTCGAAGGTCGTCATGGTGTCTCCCCCGCGAAGGCGCCCGGAGGTCCGGTCCGCCGCCCCCGGGCGTCCGGCACGCCCGGGTGGAGTACGAGCGCGTCCGCGTCGAGGAGGACGGGAACGCCCAGCCGGATGGTGAGCTGCCGGGGGCCGTGCCCGACCGGCACGCCCGTGAGGATCGGCACGCCGAGCGGGCCGAGGCGGTCGGCGAACACCGCGTCGAGGTCGCCGCAGCCGGTCCAGGTGCCGAGGACGACGCCGGCGACGCCGTCGAACCAGCCCGACTGGCGGAGCTGGGTGAGCATGCGGTCGACGCGGTAGGGCGCCTCATGGACGTCCTCGAGGAACGCGACGCGTCCGGTCGCCGGCTCCGGAGCGTACGGCGTGCCGAGGAGGGAGGTCAGGAGGCAGAGGTTGCCGCCGGTCAGGACGCCGGTGGCGCGGCCTCCGCGCAGCGCGTGCGTGCCGTGCACGGGCGCTCCCCGGTCGAAGAGGCCGGCGCGCAGGTGGGCGACCGCCTCCGGCTCGGCGTCGGCGACGATCAGTGAGGAGGCCATGGGCCCGAAGGAGGTGGCCACCCCGAGCCGCCGCCCGAAGGCCACGTGCAGGGCCGTGACGTCGCTGGATCCGTGGAGGATCTTGGGGGTCGCGCGGCGGAGCGCGGTCCAGTCGAGGTGGTCGAGGACCCGCGTCGCACCGTAGCCGCCGCGGGCGCACAGGACGGCGGCGACCCGCGGGTCGCACCAGGCCTCCTGCAGGTCGGCCGCGCGGCCGGCGTCGGCGCCGGCGAGATAGGGCACGTCGGGAGCGGTGTCGAGGACGTGCGGACCGATGGTGACCTCGAGGCCGAGGCCGCGCAGCACCGCCGCACCGCGCTCAAGACGGTCGGGATCCACCGGACCGCTGGGGGCGACGACGGCGACTCGATCCCCGGCATGGAGGGACGATGGCTGACCGCCCCCGGGGTCGCGCATCCGCCCCTCCTTGTTATGTGCTGCGTCAGAGCATGACACCAAAAACCCCCGCAGCGGAAGAGGTCAGGTGCCGCGCGCCCGAGCCCTCGGCGTCAGCCCACCTCTGACAGCAGGCGGTCAGAACCTCCCCGATCGGCTCGTTGATCACGGGCGGGCAAAGCGATCATACGGCGTTCACCACCCCTGGACGATCCAGAGCCCGTCTCATGTCCGGCCGCCGGTCAGTCCTCCGGCGGCCCGAGCCGGGAATCGGCGTCTCCGCGTTCGAGCAGGCCGTCAAGGAGCTTGCGCAGCAGTTCGGTGAGCCGGTCGCGTTCGGCCGGGCTGAGGTGATCGATCAGGCCGTCCTCATAGCGGAGCAGCCCCTCGACGCTGCCCTCGATCAGCGCGTGCCCGGCGTCGGTGAGCTCGACGCGGAGCGTACGGCCGCCGGGGCTGCGGACGGCACGGACGGCCCCGGCGGCCTCCGCGCGCGCCACCCGCTGGCTGATCGCGCCGGCGGTGACGAGGCACTGGTCCTTCAGCCGGGCGGGTGTCATGGCGTACGGGGGGCCGGCGCGCCGCAGGGTGGACAGCAGGTCGAGGGTCGCGCTGTCGATCCCGAGGCGGGTGAGGGTGCGGCGCCGCTCGTCACCGAGGATCTTCGCCGCCCGCCACACGCGGGTGATCACGCCGATCGACTCCACGGGGACGCCCGGCAGCTCGCGCAGCCAGGCGTGCTGAATCTCGTCGACGGCGTCGGGCTCACGGGAAGAGCCGGGTTTGCGTTCAGCCTCCACGCCGCCTAGCGTAACTGACATTGTTTAGCTCTAAACAAGGAGGTTTGTGATGACACGGACGGCCGTGGTGACCGGCGGCGGCACCGGCATCGGCCGGGCGATCGCGGAGACGCTGATCGAGCAGGGCCTGGACGTGACGATCACCGGACGCCGCAAGGAGGTGCTGGAGGAGACCGCCACCGCGATCGGGGCGCGTGCCGTGGCGTTCGACGCGGCGGACCCGGCCGCGGTCGAAGGAGCGCTCGCCGAGCTGCCCGACCGGGTCGACGTGCTGGTCAGCAACGCGGGCGGCAACGCCGAGCGCCGCCTTCCCCCGGTCGACGACGGCGACCTGGCGGGACTGCGCGAGCGGTGGCTGGCGCAGTACGACCAGAACGTGATCAGCGCGGTGCTCGTGACGACGGCGTTGACGCCCCGCATCGCCGACGACGGCCGGGTCATCCTGTTCGGGTCCATCGCCGGCGCGCGCGGCAGCGGCGCGTACGGCGCGGCCAAGGCGGCCGTGCACAACCTGGCCGCCGACCTCGGGGCCCGGCTCGGCTCCCGGGGCATCACCGTGAACACCGTGGCGCCCGGCCTGGTGGAGGACACCGAGTTCTTCGGCGGGACGCTGACCCAGGAGCGGCGCGAGTGGCTGCACTCCCAGACGTTCAACGGCCGGGCGGCCACGCCGGGCGAGGTCGCGGCGACGGTGGCCTTCCTGGCGTCCCCGTCGGCCGGGCACATCACCGGCCAGGTGATCCACATCAACGGCGGATCGTTCCTGGGCCGCTGACCGCCGAACAGGCGAGGAGCCGCCGCGCGACCGTCCACGGGCCGTGATGCATGATCGGAGGATGCGATTCTCTGGACGCGTGGTCGCGGTGACCGGTGCCGGCATGGGGATCGGGCGGGCGATCGCCCGGAGGTTCGGCGCGGAGGGCGCCGAGGTCCTCGTCGCCGACCTGGACGCCGCGAGCGCCGAGCGCACGGCCCGTGAGATCCCCGGCGCCCGGGCGCTCGCCGTCGACGTCACCGACCGCGCGAGCGTCCGGGCGGCTCTGGCCGGCACGCCCGTGGACGTCCTCGTCAACAACGCCGGCGGCGCGAGCGACGCCGCGTTCGAGACGCTGTCCGAGGAGGTCTGGGACCGGGACGTCGACCTGTGCCTGAAGGGGACCTTCCTGTGCACGCAGGCCGTGCTGCCCGCGATGCTCCAGCGGGGCGGCGGCGCGATCGTCAACATCGCCTCGGTCAACGGCGTCGTCCACGTCGGCAACGAGGCCTACAGCGCGGCCAAGGCCGGGGTCCTGAGCCTCACCCGGAGCGTCGCGGTCCGCTACGGCCCGCAGGGGATCCGCTGCAACGCCGTCGCGCCGGGCACGATCCGCACCGGCACGTGGGACGACCGCGAACGGCGCAGACCGGGCGTCCTCGACCGGGTCGCGGACTGGTATCCCCTGCGCCGGGTGGGCGCCCCGGACGACGTCGCCGCCGCCGTGGCCTTCCTGGCCTCGGACGACGCGGCCTGGATCAGCGGCGTGACGCTGCCCGTGGACGGCGGCCTGCTGGCGGGAAATCAGCGCATGGCCGACGACATCATGGACGGCTGAAGACGGCTCGTACGGCGGCTTCATCGCCTTCGACGTCGACGAGTCCACGGGCGTCGTCGAGGGTGAGCGCACCCGCTGCCAGCCCGAGAACGATCGAGGCGTCAGCGCGCACGACGGCATCGAGATCGCGACCATCGTGCAGGCTCACCTCCATGCCCGAGCGCGTCGCCCGCACCTGAAGCAGCTGATCGTCGACCGCGATCCCCACCGTCGACGACCGGCGTGCGGCCGTCCTGCCGGCGAGCAGGGCCGGGAGGGCGACGACGAGCCATTCGGCGCGGAAACGGTCGCCGCCCGGGCCCCGCGCCATCAGCGGCGTGGACCAGCGGATGAGGCCCTCGACCGGCTCCCGCAGCTCGGCGCCCCACGGGGTGAGGGCGTACACGATGGCGTTGCCCTCCTCGGCCAGGTGCCGCTCGACCACTCCGGCGGTCTCGAGATCGCGGAGCCGGTCGGCGAGCAGGTTGGTGGCCACGCCCGGGAGCCCGCCCAGCAGCTCGCGGTAGCGGGCGGGAGCCATGAGGAGTTGACGGACGATGAGCAGGTTCCACCGGTCGCCCACGACATCGAGTGCCCGGGCGAGACCGCAGTACTGGCCGTAGCTTCGACTCATCTCACCTACTTGACAATTTCAAGCTTGCCTGACTGAATCCAGCATAACCGGTGAAAGGAGGCTGGTCATGGCTGACACGGTCCCGGCTACGGCGCGCAGTGGTGCGCCCGACACCCTGACCCAGGCTCGTACGGCGTTGCGGGACGTCGCCCCCCGGCTCGCCGCGCTTGTGCGGAGCGCCCCTGACGCCGACTCCGCCTCGGTCGGTACGTGGACGGTGGGCGAGGTCGCGGCTCACCTCTCTCACGTTTTCCGCCTCGACGCCGACGCCATCGCCGCAAGACCGGTCCCGCAGGCCATCGTGACGACGGCGGGAATGGCCGAGGTCAACGCGAAGATGCTGACCGAGGACGGCGAACGGGACCCGGCCGTGCTCGCGGATCGCATCGGCACGCTCGCGGACGAGTTCGACGACGTCGTGTCGCGTTCGCGGGCGACCACCGTCGACTGGCTGCAAGGTATCCGCCTGCCGCCTTCGGCGGTGGCTTGTCACCTGCTCGAGGAATGCCTGGTCCACGGCCATGACATCGCCAGGGTCACTGGGAGCCCGTGGCCGATCGAGCGTCACCACGCTCTGCTCGCGATCGAGGGAGCCGCGCTTCCGCTCATCGCGGCTCTACCTCCCACCGCTTTCCTGAACCAGGAGAAGGCCGCCTCCTTCCGGGCCCGGTTCGATGTGCGTCTGCGCGGAGGTGGGCGCACGTCGCTCGTCTTCGACGGCGGTTCGTTGACGCTCGACGCGGCGGGCGCACGTGACGTCGACGCCCACCTCTCCGCCGACCCCCTGGCTCTCATGCTGCTGTTCATCGGCCGGCAGGGGCTGTGGAAACCGCTTCTCGGCGGGAAGCTCGCCGCTCGGGGTCGCCGGCCGTGGAAGCTCGCTCGCATGCTCAGCGTCATAAGCCCCCCGTAGCCCGTCAGCCGGACGATCGGCCGGGCAGTCCGCGTGAGGTCCCGGAGACTGCCGGGGTGGTCGTGCGAGCGGCCCCGGGTCCTGGCCCGGACGGGGCCCTGTTCCACAATCGGAGGAGGAGTCCGAATCCGGCCGCCCGCCGAGGCGGGCCTCAGGAGCGGGAGGAGGCGCGCCCCGCGCCGCGGGGCGCTGGACGGCCATGACGCATCGATCGATCAGCCGGCGGGACGCGCTCCGCGCGGGCGCCGGGCTCACCGCCGTGGCCCTCGGGCCGGCGCGCGAGGCCGCCGCGGACGCGCCGACGCCGGAGCAGCAGGCCGGGCAGCGGGTGATCTTCTCCTACTCCGGACCGGCCGTGCCGCAGCCCCTGCTCGACCAGGTCCGGGCCGGCACCGCGGCAGGCGTGATCTTCTTCGCCGACAACGTCACCGGTCTGGATCAGATCGCCTCGGTGATCCGGCGGCTGGAGGCCGCACGGCGGGCCGGGCCGGTGCCGGCCCCGCTGCTGCTGATGACCGACCAGGAGGGCGGCCGGATCCGACGCCTGCCGGGCGGCCCCCTCATGTCGCAGAAGGAGATCGGCGCGGCGTCCGACCCCCTCGCGTCCGCGGGGCGGGCGGGCGAGGCCGCCGGACAACTGCTCGCGAGCGTCGGGATGAACGTCAACCTCGCTCCCGTGCTGGACGTCCATCGCGTCGAAGGCGACTTCGCCGACCGGCTCGGGCGCTCGTACAGCACGGATCCGGCCGTGTGCGGCCGGCTGGGCGCCGCCTTCGTCACGGCGCAGCAGCGGACCGGGGTCGCGGCGACCGTCAAGCACTTCCCCGGGCTCGGTACGGCCGGCGCGGCGAGAACACCGACCTGCGACCCGTCACGCTCGACGTCCCCCGCGCCGTCCTGCAGCGCGTCGACGAGCCACCGTACGCTCCGGCGATCGCGGCCGGCGTCAAGCTCGTCATGCCGTCGTGGGCCGTCTATCCGGCGCTCGACCCGGCCCGGCCCGCCGGCCTGTCCCCGGTCGTCCTCCGTGAGCTGCGCGATCGGTTCGGGTTCCGGGGCGTGACGGTGAGCGACGCCATCAACGCCGGCGCGCTGACGGCGTTCGGCACGTACGCGCAGCGGGCGGTGGCCGCCGCACATGCCGGGGTCGACCTCATCCTGGTCTGCTCCCAGCGGGTCCCGGACGGGCAGGCGGTCGTCGCCGGCCTGGCCGGCGCTCTGCGGAGCAACCGGCTCGACCGGGGCGGCTTCGACGCCGCCGGGACGCGGGTCACGGCCCTGCGGCGCGCTCTCGGCTGAGCCTGATGCCCCGCCGGACCGAGCCCACGCCACGGGCCGATTGAGCCCGGCGACCGGCTCAGCGACCGACTGGGCGATCCGTTCCGCGTTTGATCGAACGTGCCTGCGGCAAAATCCGGGTTTCGGGCACTACCATCCGGTGTGTCCGTCAACCGGTCGTGGGCACGGCCGACGCATCCGGAGAGAGGCCCCCATGAGTGGCGATCAGGGCGATGGCGACCTGCCCGGGATGGCAGACTTATGGACCCCATGCGCACGACGCCCTCCCACATCCTCGTGGTCAACGGCACCAAGGTCCGCCGCCCGGTCTTCCTCCTGGGCGCCCCCCACTCGGGCACGGACCTGCTGGCGCGTGCGCTGCGGCGCACCGCCGCGTTCCATGTGACGATGGGACGGCCCGGAGTGGTCCGCACGGTGTACGCCTTCGCCCGGCGTCCCTCGATCGCCAGTGAACGGGGACAGGGCGCGGCCCGAGTGCTGCGCGACGCGTACGCGCACAGTTGGCAGGTCACCCGGGAGGGCTGCGGAGAGTGCCCGGCGGAGTGCCGGGAACTGGGCCGGATCGGGGCCGACGGCACGTGCGGGGATCCGCGAGGCGTCCAGCGGTTCGGCGACGCCACCCCCGACCTGATCTACAGCACGGACGTGCTGCTGGACGCCTTCCCCGACGCGCAGCTCATCCAGGTGATCCGGGACGGCCGCGACGCCGTCGCCGGGATGCTCACCGACGAACGCTGCCTGGCGTGGTTCCGGCCCGGGTTCGCGAACCTCGACGAGGTGTTCCCGAACCCGTTCTTCGGCGTCGAGGACGTGACCGAGCGCCTCCGCTGGCCGCGCGCCGGAGTCGCCGTCAAGTGCGCGCTGCGCTGGCGGGGATCGATCCGGCTCAGCGCCCGGCTCCGGGCGCAGACGCCGGAGGAGCAGCTGCTCACGGTCCGCTACGAGGAGCTCGTGGCCCGGCCGCGGGAGGTCGTCTCGGCCGTGTCCGACTACCTCGGCCAGCGGATCTCCCGCACCGCGCTGTACGGCATCCACGACGGCGGTGTCGGCCGGTGGCAGGAGGATCTGACGCCCAAGCAGATCACTCAGGTCGAGAAGGTCGCCGGGACGGAGCTCACCCGCCTGGGCTACCGGCTCAGCGACCGGTCATCGGCGTCGTGATCCGCCCTCGTTCGGCATAGCGCCAGCCGATCGCCAGCCCGGCCGCGCCGCATCCGACGACGAGTGCGGTGATGCGCCGCACTCCGCGCCTGTTCTTCACCATCGCGCTCAACTCCGCAGTGACGATTCGCCGCCTGCTCTCAGACTCACCAGGACGCGCGACGGCGGCGTTGCCATGAGAATGCGCTCAGGTGAAACCGTTCCAAAGGACTGAGCGGCGCAGGCCCGGTGCGGGGTCGGCCACCGTCCCTCGCCGGAGCGGCGGGACCCGGACGGTCAGTCGTCGGGGCCGTCGTCGGGGCCGTTGTCGCGCAGCACGGTGTCGCCCGACCGGTCGACGTCCTGCCCGGACCGCTGGACACAGTGCACCGCGACGCCGCGATCTGATCCGTGGGAGGAGGCACAGCCGCCCTCGGGCCGCGCAGGCGGACGCTGTCGGAGGGGGAGCGGCGTAACCTCACCGGCCACCCTCTCCCTGATCGCCCGCCGCCCCGTCCAGGCCTCCCCGTCCCCGCGGTGGACCGGCCCACGGTCCCGGTGGACGCGAAAGACCCTCGCCGCCCGGTGATGGGAGAGGTCCGCGTCCGGCGGCCCGGTCTCCTGGCGGCAGCCGGCCACCCCCAGCGCGGCCCCGAACACCGCGCCCGCCACGACGAGCGAACGTCTCATCCTCTCCCCCGATTCGCGTCCCTCAGGGACTGAAGTAGTGCTGCATCCGCGTGACCCGCCCCGCGGCGTCGAACCAGAGCTCGAACATGTGCGAGCGGTCCAGCAGCGGGTGAAGCCGCTCCTGAAGTTTCAACAGCAGCGTGTGGAACTGTTGCGGGCTCAGCCGGACGCCGCGCACCCAGTCGGTGACGCCCTCGTTGGCGATCGGGGCCGACGCCCGGATCACGGCGCCGGAGGCCAGCCGGAGCCGGACGTACTGCCCCACGTTCGCCGGGTGGACCGTCTCCGGTCCTCCGGGCTGCACCTTGCGGGCCGGGGCGAACAGCACCACGTCCGCGGTGGGACCCGCCTCGACCAGGCCGAACACGCGGGACCGGTTCGCGTAGGCCGATCCGGGGGTCTCCGTGCCGGACTCCGCGCTGGGGGACGCCGACGGCGCGTCGGGCACGGGTGGGTCGGCCGCCTCCGTCCGCGCGCCGGTCAGTAGCAGACCACTCACGCAGGCGCTCGCCGCGACGACGGTTACCCACAGTGTCCGTGCGTTATACGCAGCGCTCACGCGGTGGACCTACCCTCCGCGCCACCGCTTACTCCTGGGAATCACGGCACGCGGTCAACGGTCGTGGCCCTCGGGCCGGAAGTCCGTCTCCGGCTCCTGCCCCCGGTCGGCGGACCGGGCCTGCTCCTGCCCTCGGTCGGCGGGCCGGGCCTGCTCCGACCGCGGCCTCCGAGGTGTGCGCTCCCGCGCCTGATCCTTCCCGGTGCTCCGGCCAGGGCGTTCGAGCTCCTCGGCGACGACGCGGCCGACCTGCCGCATCAGCTCGCTGATCGGCCAGAGCTCGACCGGCGGCGGGATATGGGTACAGGGGCGGTCATCCGGCATCACCATGACCGTTCCCTTCACTCGCGTACGGGTGCTCGATGAGATCGTCTACCCGCGATCGGCGGTTGTACGCCACTCCCCCGCCGATGTGCCCGGCTCCGGGCGGGCACCGGCTCCGGGCGTACGGTCGCTCAGTGCACCGCGTCGGGGACGTTCTGGCGGGCGAACTGCGTGTCGTAGAGCTCGCTGTACAGGCCGCCCTCGTCGAGCAGTTCTTCGTGCCGGCCCCGCTCGGCGACGAGACCGTCGTCGATCACGAGGATCTGGTCGGCCTCCCGGATCGTCGACAGGCGGTGCGCGATGACGATCGACGTACGGCCCGCGAGCGCCGTGCTCAGGGCCCGCTGCACGGCCGCCTCGGACTCGGAGTCCAGGTGGGCCGTCGCCTCGTCGAGCACCACGACGGACGGGGCCTTCAGCAGCAGCCGGGCGATGGCCAGGCGCTGCTTCTCCCCGCCGGAGAGCCGGTAGCCGCGATCGCCCACGACGGTGTCGAGACCGTCGGGCATGCTCGCGACGAGGTCCCAGATCTGCGCGGCGCGGAGGGCGTCGGCCAGTTGCTCGTCGGTGGCGCCGGGCCGGGCGTACTCGAGGTTCGCGCGGATCGAGTCGTGGAACAGGTGCGCGTCCTGGGTGACCACGCCGACGGTGCCGCGCAGCGACTCCAGGGTCACGTCCCGTACGTCCTGGCCGCCGATCCGTACGGCGCCGTCCGAGACGTCGTACAGCCGGGACACGAGCTGGGTGATCGTCGTCTTCCCGGCCCCTGAGGGCCCCACCAGAGCGGTCATCGTTCCGGGTTCGACGCGGAAGGTCACCCCGTGCAGCACCTCGCGGCTCGGCGCCGTGTCGGCCCGGGCGATCGACTCCAGCGAGGCGAGGGAGACCTCGGAGGCCGCGGGGTAGCTGAAGACCACGTCGTCGAACTCGATCGCCGGGGCAGCGTCCTCACTGTCCTCGGCGGTCCCGGAGTCGGCGGCGAGCCGGTCCGCGTCCGGCTTCTCGTCGATCATGGGCTTGAGGTCGAGCACCTCGAAGACGCGGTCGAAGCTGACCAGGGCGGTCATCACGTCGACCTGGACGTTCGACAGCGCGGTCAGCGGGCCGTACAGCCGGGTGAGGAGCGCCGCGAGGGCGACCAGCGTGCCGAGCTGGAACCCGCCGTTCACGACGAGCGTGCCGCCGACGCCGTACACCATGGCGGTGGCGAGCGAGGCCACCAGCGTCAGCGCGGTGAAGAAGACCCGTCCGTACATCGCGGAGGTGATGCCGATGTCGCGCACCCGCCGCGCCCGGTCGGCGAACCCCGCCGACTCCTCCTCCGGGCGGCCGTACAGCTTGGCGAGCATCGCGCCGGCGACGTTGAACCGCTCGGTCATCAGCGAGCTCATCTCCGCGTCGAGCTGCATCTGCTCCCGGCTGATCTTCTGCAGCCGCCGCCCCACCCACTTGGCGGGGAAGATGAAGATCGGCGTCAGCACCAGCGCGATCAACGTGACCTGCCAGGACAGCAGGAACATCGTGCCGAGCACGAGCAGCAGACTGATCACATTGGAGACGACCGACGACAGGGTCGTGGTGAGGGCGCGCTGGGCGCCGATGACGTCGCTGTTGAGCCGGCTGACCAGCGAACCCGTCTGCGCCCGCATGAAGAAGGCGACCGGCATGCGCTGGACGTGGTCGAAGACCTCGGTGCGCAGGTCGTAGATGAGACCCTCGCCGATGCGCGCGGAGTACCAGCGCTGGGCGAGCCCGATCAGGGCCTCGACCAGGGCCAGGCCGCCGACCGCGATGGCGAGGCCGAGGACGACGCCGCTCTTGTGCGGCACGATGCCCTTGTCGATGATCGACTTGAGCAGCAGCGGATTGGCCACGACGATCACCGCGGCGACGGCGTTCAGGGCCAGGAACAGGATGAGCTCGCGGATGTAGGGGCGGGCGTAACCGGCGATTCGCCGGACCGTCCCGGCCTTCAAGCGCTCCTTGACGACGGATCTGTCACGGCGGAACGACGCCATCATCATCCAGCCGTTGTCCGGCATGCCCACGGCGACCCTCCCGTTGGGTTCAGCACGTAATCATGTAAGCGTCGGCGACAACGTACCGGACCGGCGGTTGATTCCCACCCTCCGGGACGCGATCGCGGCCCTCACGAACAGCCTGCGCCATTCGCGAGGGCCGCGCCATCGGCCATGCGCCGGAGAACGACTCAGGCTGAGGACCTACGGCGTCGCTGGAGCAGGAGGCCGTTCGCGGCGGCCAGCGCCACACCGATCGCGAAGATGAGCGTGCCCATGACGTTGACCTGCGGCGGTATCCCGTGGCGCGTCGCGCTGTAGACGCAGAGCGGGAAGGTGACGACCCGGCCGGCGTTGAAACTCGTCAGGATGTAGTCGTCGATCGACAACGCGAAGGACAGCAGCGCGCCCGACATGACACCGGGGAGGATCATGGGCAGCGTGACGAGCCGGAAGGTCGTGAACGGGCCCGCGCCGAGATCGCGCGCCGCCTCCTCCAGCGACCGGTCGACGCCGACCGCCCGGGCGCGGACGGTCACGGCCACGTACGCGATCCTTTTGGGAGAACTTCCGTGGCCAGTTCGGGCGCTCGGTAGCTGTGGGGCTGGCCAGCGAGGCGTCCCCGGAGCTGGCGCTGCGCGCGGCGGAGCAGCTCCCGTCGCCGACATCGAGAACCGTTCCTTTTCAGTGTGCAGGTGTTAATTCCTGTTCACTGACGCCCCGAACGGTGGTGGGCGTGCTGGTTGCCTGCGTTCGCCGCATGGTCCGGGGGCGCGCATCGGGTGCGTGGTCCGGGAACCGGGGGCAGGGTCCCTCACGCCCTGGGGTACCTGATGGGGCCTGGGCGGTCCGATGCCCATCACGATCGCTCTGGTCGTGGTGGGGCGGTGTCGTCCGTCGCCGGATCGGGTGTCCCAGGGCGCGTCGCCCGATCGCGATGCTCGCGGCATCGTGACGGGTGATCGTGCGGTTGGGGGTGGTCATGGGTTTCTGCCAGTGCTGGGCGCCCCACTTGGTGGTGTAGGCCGGGTCCACGGCCACGATCACCACACCGTGACTGCTGGCCATCGACACCAGGCGGGCTTTCAGCCGGGCGGTGGGGAATCGAGAGATCAGCTGCCGGAATCGTTTGCGGCGGCCGTGTTTCTCCCGGGTCTTTTCTTGTTCGAAGTGCAGGTCTTCGATCGCTATCGCCGCCACACTGCAGTCCTTGGTCCAGTGCAGCAGTCTGGTGATCGCGTAGCGGATTTGGGCGTCGCGGTGATCGGCCGACCCTGTCAGGTCGTAGAAGAATCGGCGGGGCGCGCCGATCGGGTTTCCGTGGATGTCGAGTCGCCAGGCGGCGAAGTGGTCGTTGTTGGTGTCCACCCCGATCACACCCCGCGTGAGGGCGGCCTGGATCGGGATGATGGTGGCGGGTGGGCGTTGCCAGGACGCGGTGATGTACCAGCGGCCCCGGTCCGGGTTGTAGTGGATGCGGTAGGCCACCGCCCGATTCGCCGCGATCCGGTCCGCCCATTCGACATGCCGGTATGCGAAGGTCGCCGGGGCGGTGAGGATGTACCGGCCGTGGGAGGCGTTCGCTAGATCCGCGAGGGGTGCGGGCAGTTTGATGGAGATCTGGCCGTCGGGGGTGATGCGGATGGTCTCGTTGCCGAACCGTTTCCCGCTCTCCCCATCAGCGGCCAGGAACCAGCGCGCCACCTCCCATCGCGCCCGCCACTGCTCCTCGGTCAGCTCGGCTTCCTCCAGGTTGTGGCGGGTGTTGGCCAGCCGTTTGCCGCCGCGCACGATGCGGACCCGTCCGGCCTGCCAGTCCGCCACCACACCCGCATGCCGGGCCTGCAGTGTGGCCAGACGACGGGATTTGGCGTGCCACTCCTGCGCCGACCGGTACCCGCCCGGTGCGCGTTTGGTCCCGGGTTGCCCGACAGGCAAGGACAGCCGATGCGAAAGCGTGGCGATGCCGGCCTCGAGGGAGTGGATGTGGGTGAGTTGGTTACGACGTGCTAACGCCCACTGATCATGCGTCGCCTTGGTGATCGACCCGGCCCACCGCGACGACGATTCAGCGGTCAACCCTCGCTTACGCGCCGCCCACCTCTCGCTGTCGTGGTCCAGGCCGTCGGAGCACCTCGTCTTCAGATCACCTGAGGCCAACGTCCCCAGATGAGCGCCCACCGCTCGCAACACCATCTCATCGCGGGCGGTCAGACGCCTGAGGCGATCACGGATCGCAACGCCCGACGACCCCGAGACCACGAACGACGCGGCAAACCCACGGCCAGGACCACCGGTCGGGGACGGATTGGAAAACGAGGCTGAACGCACGTTCGAAGGTTAGCCACAGCCGACCCTGACGACAACCCAAAGTAATAACCCAGATCCGCTGTGTTAGCAGATTTGTTGTTGTGCGCGGCCGCCCAACACCGGTCAGGCGCTCAACCGTTCTCATACGCACGCTGCTCGGCCTGGCCGACCCGCCCACGGCCGTGTTCGCCACCGACAGCATCATCTCGCTCGGCGTGCTCACGGCCCTGCAGTCCGAAGACCTGCGGTGGCCCGACGACCTGTCGGTGATCGGCTTCGACGACGCCGACTGGGCCGACGTGGTGCGGCCGGCGCTGACCGTCATCGCGCAACCGGCGTACGACCTGGGCACCCAGGCCGCCCGCCGGTTGATCGCCCGGATCCGCGGCGACCGCTCCGAGCCGCGCGACTACTTCCTGCCGACGGCGTTCGTCGAACGCGCCTCCGTCGGGCCGCCGAAAGCGGTCACGCGGCGAGCCTGAAGGCGTTCAGGCCTCCCAAGCCGGTCACGCGCCGAGGTTGAAGGTGTCCGGGTCCGGTCCAATACGCTCGCCGCGGTTCAGGCGCGCGATGGCGGCCAGCTCGTCGTCGCTCAGCTCGAAGTCGAAGACCTCGATGTTCTCGCGGATGCGGGACGGCGTGACCGACTTGGGGATCACCACGTTGCCGATCTGGACGTGCCAGCGCAGGACGATCTGCGCCGGGGACTTGCCGTGCTCGGCAGCCAGCCGGGCGACGGTGTCGTCCTTGAGCAGGGTGCCGCCCTGGCCGAGCGGGCTCCAGGCCTCCGTCGCGATGTCGTGCTCGGCGTGGAACGCCCGCAGCTCCTCCTGCTGGAAGTACGGGTGCAGCTCGATCTGGTTGACGGCGGGGACGACGTCCGTCTCCTCCAGGAGCCGCCGCAGGTGCGGGATCTGGAAGTTCGAGACGCCGATCGCCCGGGCGCGGCCCTCGTTGTACACCTTCTCGAGGGCCTTCCAGGTCTCGACGTAGGCGTCCTTGGCCGGGAGCGGCCAGTGGATCAGGTAGAGGTCGACGTAGTCGACGCCGAGCTTGTCCAGGCTCACGTCGAAGGCCCGCAGCGCTCGGTCGTACCCCTGGTCGCCGTTCCACAGCTTCGTGGTCACGAACAGCTCGTCGCGCGGCACCTCGGGCAGGACGATCGCCTTGCCGACGCCCGCCTCGTTCTCGTACGCCGCGGCGGTGTCGATGCTGCGGTAGCCCGCCTCCATGGCGGTGCGGACCGCCGAGACGGCCTCCTCGTCGGGAACCTGCCAGACGCCGAACCCCAGCTGCGGCATCGTGGCACCGGTGTTCAGGGTCACGGTCGGGACGGTGGTCACGAGGAAGAGTCCTTCCCTTGTTGTCGTGTTTCTTGCCCTCCACACGGTAGGGCCCCGACCGGAACGCGCCTCCGGCCGGGGCCGGTTCAGCCGCCGAGGGGGTGGATCATCAGGTATTGCCCTCTTTGTCGGTCCCTATTCCGCGGTCGCGGATGGCGACGAGGTCGCGCCGGGCCTCCGGGCCCTTCCCCTCTTCGGCGCCCTCGACGACGAAACCGGCGTCGGCGATCATCCGCAGGTCGTCGTCGCCGGCCTGCCCCTCACTGGTGAGGTAGTCGCCCAGGAAGATCGAGTTGACCACGTGCAGCGCGAGCGGTTGCAGGCTTCGCAGGTGGATCTCCCGCCCGCCGGCGAGCCGCACCTCCACGTCCGGGAAGACGAGCCGGAACAGCGCGAGGATGCGCAGGCAGCGCAGCGGCGTCAGCTCCCAGGTGCGGGCCAACGGCGTGCCCTCGAACGGGATGAGGAAGTTCACCGGCACCGAGTCCGGGTTCAGCTCACGCAGCGCGAAGGCGACATCGATGACGTCCTCGTCGCTCTCTCCCATGCCGAAGATCGCTCCGGAGCACGGGGACAGCCCGGCCGCCGCCGCCTCGTTGACCGTGTCGACCCGGTCCTGGAAGCCGTGAGTCGTGCAGATGTCGCCGTAGCGCTCGGCGCTGGTGTTGAGGTTGTGGTTGTAGGCGAACGCCCCGGCCTCGCGCAACTGCTCGGCCTGGCCCGGCTTGAGCAGGCCGAGGCACACGCAGACCTCGACGTCGCGGGAGGCGATCTCCCGGACGGCCTCGCCGACCCGGTCGATGTCCCGCTGGGCCGGCCCCCGGCCGCTGGCCACCAGGCACACCCGGCGGGCGCCGCGCGCGACGGCCTTGTCGGCCGCGCGCACCATCTCCTCGGTGTCCTGCCAGGAGTACTTGAGGATGTCGGCGTCGGACCCCTTGCGCTGGGAGCAGTAGAAGCAGTCTTCCGGGCACAGGCCGCTCTTCATGTTGACCAGGTAGTTCAGCTTTACGCGGTCATCGAAGAACTTCCGCCGTACGCGCCCGACCGCCGCGACGAGTTCGAGCGTGCCCGCGTCGGAGACGCCGAGCACGGCACGGGCCTCGTCCCGGGTCGGCGCCTCCCGGCGCATCGCCTTGACCACGATCGGATCCACGAGATCGTCCATGGGGCGAGTCTGCCGTGTCGCGCTCGAGGCGCGGAACAGCCACCGGCACAACAGGGCGGACCGTGGCTTGTAGGCGCGGTCTACTTGACGCCGCCGCGCGCTTCAGCCGCCGAGGAGGGGCACCTGCTCGCGGCGCTCGGCCGCCGCCTGCTCCTCGAGGGTGTTGTGCGGGGCCTGCCGCAGGAGCCGCTTGGTCGCGGCCGCCGTCTCCGGCTTGACCTGCAGGATCGCCGCGACGAGGTCGGCGACCGCCGAGTCGAGCTCGGCGGTGGGCACGACCAGCTCGGCCAGGCCGAGGCGGGCGGCCTCGTCAGCGAAGATCGTACGGGTCGTCAGGCAGATCTCCAGGGCCCGGGGCACGCCGACGATGTCGACGAGCGGCTTGGTGCCGGTGAGGTCCGGGACGATGCCGAGCGCGGGCTCCTTCATGGCGAACTTCACATCGTCGGCGACCACGCGCAGGTCGCACGCGAGCGCGAGCTGGAAGCCGCCGCCGATGGCGTGCCCGTGGACGGCGGCGATGGAGACGATGTCGGGGCGGCGCAGCCAGAGGTACCCGGCCTGCAGGCCGGCGATGAACTCCTCGTCGCGAGGGCCGGCGGTGTCCTCTCCGGGAACGCCCTCCGGGCTGAACAGGCGCAGGTCGATCCCTGCCGAGAACGACGGTCCGTCGCCGCGTACGACGACGACGCGCACACCACTCGGCAACGTCTCGCCGATCCGGGCGAGCGTCCGCCACGTGCTGAAGGTCAGGGCGTTGCGCCGCTCGGGCCGGGCCAGAGTGATCGTCGCCACGGCGTCGTCGACGTCGAGGCGCAGACCGGCTCGTTCGAGCTCGGCGGTGGTGAGCGGTGAGTCCGCCATGACGCCCCTTCCGGCGTGTGCGTCGTGGCGGAAAGGCCCGCCACCGTGCCCGACCCTAGCGGGTCGGGCACGGTGGCCTCTCATGCGGTCCGGCGCCGAGAGTTGGGGGGAGCTAGTCCGTTAGGACTTCTTACCGCGGGTAGCCCCGCCGCGTCCGCGCAGATTCACGCCGGACTCGGTGAGGATGCGGTGGATGAAGCCGTACGACCGTCCGGTTGCTGCAGCCAGGGCACGGATGCTCTCGCCGGAGTCGTAACGCTTCTTCAACTGCTCCGCCAACTTATCTCGCTCGGCACCGGTCACGCGGGTGCCCTTCTTTAGGGTCTCGGCCACGAGTACCTCCCGTAGTGATGCGGTGACCGCTGCGTTATCCCCAGCCATGATCAGACATTCGCGCGCGATCGGCTACCCACTACGCCAGAAAAGATCTGCTTCCTTGGGTCAAGGCTGCAGTGCAGGTCAGGCAAGTGCCACGAGATCGGAAAATTCGTCACTCCAGATGTCCTCTACACCATCCGGAAGCAAGATCACTCTTTCCGGCTGCAACGCCTGCACCGCGCCCTCGTCGTGGGTCACCAGAACGATGGCCCCGGCATAGGTGCGGAGGGCCGCCAGGATCTCCTCGCGGCTCGCCGGATCGAGGTTGTTCGTGGGCTCGTCGAGCAGCAGCACATTGGCGCTGGACACGACGAGAGTGGCCAGCGCCAGGCGGGTCTTCTCGCCTCCGGAGAGCACGCCTGCGGGCTTTTCGACGTCGTCCCCGGTGAACAGGAAGGAACCCAGGATCTTGCGCGTCTCCGTCTCCGGGAGGTCGGGGGCGGCGGACCGCATGTTCTCCAGCACGGTACGGTCGACGTCGAGCGTTTCGTGCTCCTGGGCGTAGTACCCGAGCCGTAGGCCGTGTCCGTCGATAAGCTCGCCCGTATCGGGCTTTTCGACGCCTGCGAGCATGCGCAGTAGGGTCGTCTTGCCCGCGCCGTTGAGGCCCAGGACGACCACTCGACTGCCCCGATCAACCGCTAGGTCGACATCGGCGAAGACTTCCAACGAACCGTACGATTTGGACAAAGCTCGCGCCATGAGCGGCGTTTTGCCGCACGGAGCCGGCGCGGGAACCGAATCTTGGCCACCTTGTCGGCCTGACGCTCGTCCTCGACCCCCGCCAGGAGGCGCTGGGCACGGCGCTCCATCTGCTGTGCGGCCTTCGCCTTCGTCGCCTTGGCCCGCATCTTGTCGGCCTGGGCCTGCAGGGTGCCCGCCTGGCGCTCGGCGTTGGCGCGCTCGCGCTTGCGGCGCCGCTCGTCGGTCTCCCGCTGGGTCAGGTAGGTCTTCCAGCCGACGTTGTAGAGGTCGATGACGTTGCGGTTCGCGTCGAGGTGGAACACCTTGTTCACGACCGCGTCGAGCAGGCCCACGTCGTGGCTGATCATGATCAGGCCGCCCTGGTGCGACTTCAGGAACTCGCGGAGCCAGGAGATCGAGTCGGCGTCGAGGTGGTTGGTCGGCTCGTCGAGCAGGAGGGTGTCGGCCCCGGAGAACAGGATGCGGGCCAGCTCGACCCGGCGGCGCTGACCGCCGGAGAGGGTCCGCAGCGGCTGACCGAGCACCCGGTCCGGAAGATTCAGGCTCGAGGCGATGGAGGCCGCCTCCGCGTCGGCGGCGTAGCCGCCGAGGACGTGCAGCCGGTCCTCCAGCCGGCCGTACCGGCGGACGGCCTTGTCGCGCTCGGCGCCCTCGCCCGACGCCATCTTCTCCTCGGCCTCGCGCATCTCCCTGATGACCTCGTCCAGTCCGCGCGCGGACAGGATCCGGTCGCGGGCGAGGACCTCCAGGTCGCCGGTGCGGGGGTCCTGCGGGAGATAACCCACGGTGCCGGATCGCGTCACCTCGCCGGCGGCGGGCAGGCCCTCTCCGGCGAGCACTTTGGTGAGGGTGGTCTTGCCGGCCCCGTTGCGGCCGACCAGGCCGACCCGGTCGCCGGGGTTGACGCGGAACGTGGCTCCCTCGAGCAGCAGACGGGAGCCGGCGCGGAGTTCGATGTCACGGGCGGTGATCACAGTGAGAACGCTCCTGGGGGGCGGGCTGGGAGAGGCGGGGACGACGAAAAGGGCGCCGCCCGGTGCCTCATCCGGCCCGGCCGCGCCCTTGGAGCGCCTGATCAGCTCGCAAGCATGGTCCTCAGTGTAGGGGACAACGCCGGGATCTCCGCATCGCCGCCTCCGGCGGAGGGAACTCGGTGATCTTCCACGTGTGACGACCGGGATCAGGGGGAAACGTGTACGGCGACCGGCTCGCCGCGCCCGGCGGACCGCACGACCAGGAGTGGAGGCCGTGACATGGCCGACGATCAGTCGAGGGAGGACCTGGAGGAGGAGCTCCGGGTGGTGGAGGAGGACATCGCGTCCATCCGCCCGAACCTGGAGGAGATGCGCCGGCGGATCGGCGACCGGGACGAGGGCCCGACCGATGCCGCGGAGAATGCCGCGATGATCGAGAACGCCGATGAGCAGGAGGCGCTCCTCGGGCGGCTGGAGGAACGGCGCGTGGTGCTCCTGCGGCGGCTGGGCCGCGAGTGACTCATATCCCGGCGGAAATGCGTACCCATACGGGGAGTCCTCCCGTAGTCGCGCACCGTTCCCACGGCGAGAGTGGATATCGACCGTTTCCATCCCCTGACCTCCGAGGAGAGATCGTCTGATGCGCCGCATCCAGCAGGTCAAGGTCAAACGCCCGCGTCCGACCTCAGCCGCCGAGCTCGACCTGCGCACCCCCTCCGGCCGCGTGCTCCCCTACTGACCCCCGCCCCCTGACCGGCGGACCGCGCCGAGTCCGGATCGTGATCCGCGGCCCGAAACCGTCCTGACGCCCCCCGCGTCTGAGCCGGCATGCGCGGAAGATCGCTCGCCCGGCTCCTGATCCCCCTCGTGGTCGCCGCGGCCACACTGGGCGTCGTCCGACCGTCCTGGGCCTGCGGCTGCGGGGCGCTCATCACCTCGACGGACTCCGGAGTCAACGTCGCCGAGGAGACCTCCATCGTCCGCTACGACGGCTCGGCGGAGGAGATCGTCATGCGTCTGTCGGTGCGGTCCAGCGCCCGCGACGCCGCGTGGCTGATGCCGACGCCGGCCCGCGCCACGGTGACCCTCGGCGAACGCGGCTGGTTCGAGCAGCTCGACCGCCTCACCGAACCCCGTGTCGTGAAGCGCCGGCACTGGTTCCCCAACCTTGGCCCGGCCCGCGTGGCGGGCGCCCCGGCACCGAGACCGGGCGGCGGCGTGGGGGTGCTCAAGCGGCAGCGGCTCGGCCCCTTCGAGGTCACCACGCTGTCGGCCCGTGATTCGCACGCACTCGCGTCTTGGCTGACGAGCCATGGATACCGCCTGAAGGGTCGGCTCGCCCAAGCGCTCGAACCGTACGTGGCACGGCGGTGGACCTACACGGCGATCAGGCTCGCCCCCGAGAACGGCCCGCTCACCGGTGAGCTCGATCCGCTGCGCATCAGGTTCACGACCGCCGCGCCGGTCTACCCGATCCGGTTGTCGCGGCTGGCGAGCACGCCCCAGGCCGTGCACCTGTACGTCCTCGCGCCCCACCGGGTCACCGTCCGGGGCCTCGGGCTGTTCACCACGTACGCGGGCCGGGTGAGCCCCTCGCAGGTCTCCTCCCCCGGCCTGCGCGGCCTGGTGGGCGGCGGGGCGTTCCTGACCGAGGTGGTGCGCCAGGGGATCCCCCCGTCCGACTTCACCGACGACCTGACGTTCGCCAACGCCGGTGACACGCCGTACCGGCAGGTGGACTACGTGGAGGGCGGCCTGGTGACGTTCCTGGGCGTGCCGGCCTTCCTGTGGCTGCTCGCGGCACCGGTGGCGGCGCTCGTGGCCGTGGTGGTGCTCGTGGTGGTGGTGACCCGGCGTTCCCGGCGCACACGCCGCGGACGCGTCCCACAGCCCTCGTGACCAAGGGCCGCTCTGACCGGTGATCGCCATTTTCGTCACCGTCGGTTTGGGAACGGCGGCCCGGTGGGAGGATGTCGGGCATGTGGATCGCTCCCGAACGCCGGCGTGTGGGCCGGTGGATCGCACCGGCGCTCGCCATCGCCGCCGGTGTCGCGATCGGAGCCACCGAGGCCTCCCGGGGGCACATGTCGACGGGTCTGGTGGGGTTCGCGGTGCTTCTCGGCTACGGGGTTCTGCTGGCCTACCGCCGGGGCGAGTCGGTCCTCACCACGCATGAGGCGTTCGGAGTCGGCAGGCGCTCGGGGATCCATCTGCGCGCCGCCGCGATGACCGGTGACGTGCTCGTCGGGGTGATCGTCGCGGCGATGCTGGTGCAGGCGCTGCGCGGCGCGGAGATCGGTCTTCTCGCCGGCCTCGCCGCCGTCGCGGGCGTGACCTACTTCCTGTCGATCGTGATGCTCAACCGCACGTACTGACCGGCACCGCCGCACGCGCCGGAGAGGTTACGGAAGACCGCCTATCACAAACACGGCCCGCCCGATATCGGAACAGCGGCAAACTGTGAAATTTCCGATGAATAGTGAGGTCAGAGCCGTCCAACGGCGTGGAAGAGGTCGCAGAATGGTTCCGTGACCGCTTTCGCCGCCGCCCCCGGCGGCCCGGAGTCCGCGTTCGCGGGGCGTCCCGACGTCCCGCCTTCGACGCACGCAGCGCGCGCGGAGTCCGCGTTCGCGGGACGTTCCGACATCCCGCCTTCGACGCATGCGGGGCGTTCGGACGTCCCGCCTACCGCACACGTCACCTTCCACCCCATCGTCGACCTCGACGCCGGAACCGTCGTCGCCGTGGCGCCCTCCGTGCCCGGTCCCCCGGTCCTGGATCCGGATCTCGACGTCGACTGCGCGATCCTCGCCGCCCGTTCCCTGTCCCGCCGGGAGACGTTGCTCCCCATCCTGATGGTTCTGCGGATGGGGACGCTCGTGTACGACCGGCCGATGGAGCGGCTGCACCGGACGCTGGCGAGCCTGGGCCGCCGACCCGGCGGCGTCATCCTGGGGGTGACGGGCGGCCTCGGCGGGGTGTCGCTCGACGAGGCCGCCGCCCGGCTGGGCGGGATTCGCTCCGCCGGGTACCTGCTCGCCCTGGAGGCGGGGGACCTGCCGACGCGGTTCGTCGCCGACATCGCCCCGACGATCCTGATGCTCACGCCCGAGGTGACCCGGCGGGCCACCGCGGACCCTCGGCGCTCCGCGATCGCCGAGGCTCTGGTCGCGCTCGGCCGCCGCATCGGCGGTCATGTGCTCGCCCCCGGCGTGATATCCGACGATCAGCTCACCCACCTGCGGGGACGCGGGGTGCGGCTCGCGCAGGGACCGCTGCTGGCGTCTCCGCAGTGGCTGCCCGGGGTGCCGGTGAACGTCCCGGTCGGATCGCGCGACGTCGAACGCGACCGGCTCGGTCCGCGCGTCACGGAGTTCATGATGCCGGCGACGGTCATGCCCGACACGGCCACCGCCGAAGAGGTCCTCTCGGTGTTCAACGCGGAGCCGGCCACCAGCAGCGTCGTGCTCGTCGACCAGGCCCAGCGCCCCCGGCACATGATCGACCGCACCCGGTTCCTGCTCCGGCTCGCCGGGGCGTACGGCCACGCCCTGCACGCCCACAAGCCGGCCGCGCGGCTCGCCGACGCGCCTCGGCCGGTCCCGCGTACGGTGCCCGCGATCGCGGCCCTCCGCGCGGCGGGCGACGACGCCGAGCGCGTCTACGAAGACCTCGTGGTGATCGACGAGGTCGGGCGCTGCCTGGGCATCGCGCGGGTCGGCGACCTGATCCGCAGCCTGTCCGCCCTCGAGCACTGACGTTTCAGACGGGGTGCCCGGCCCGCCGCACCGAGGTGAGGAAACGCTCGACGCCCTCGATGACGCGGGCCGTACGGTACGACGGGAAGATGTCGAAGGCGTGCTGGGCGCCCTTCATCTCGGCGTACAGCACCGGGGCGGTCGACACCTTCCTGAGCCGCTCCGTGAAGGAGCGCGCCTGCGCCACCGGCACCAGCGTGTCGAGGCTCCCGTGGACGACGAGGAAGGGCGGCGCGTCCGCGTTGATCCAGTGCGCCGGTGAGGCCTTCTCGTACGCCTCGGGGTGCTCCGCCCGCCGTACGCCCATCACGTGGCGTTCCATGGCGGACGTGAACGTCTTCGAGCCGCCGTCCAGCAGGGCGGCGACGTCGTAGACGCCGTAGAAGGTCACGGCCGCCCGCACGGTCGTGTCGACGTCCTCGAACCCTGGCTGGTACTCCGGGGCACCGGGCGTGAGCGCGAGGAGGGCGGCGAGGTGGCCGCCCGCCGACCCGCCGGTGACGCACAGGAAGTCCGGGTCGGCCCCGTACTCCGCCGCGTGCTCGCGGTACCACCGGATCGCCCGTTTGAGGTCGATCAGGTGGTCGGGGAACTTCACGCGCGGGCTGAGCCGGTAGTCGACGTTGACGCCCACCCAGCCGTTGGCGGCGAGGTGGTTCAACAGCGGGATGCCCTGCTCCCGCTTGCTGCCGATCATCCAGGCCCCGCCGTGCACCTCCATGATCCCCGGGCGGCGCTCCCCCGGCTCCGAAGGCCGGTAGACGTCGAGCCGCATGTCCGGCTCGTCCCCGTACGCGATGTCTCGGGTCCGCGTCACCCCGGAACGGCGGGTCATGAGGAAGGGGAAGACGACGTGGGACCGGGGAAACGCCGGTGCCCGCTCCCCCGGATCGAGCTCCAGTTCGGCGCTCCACTCCCGGACGGTCACCGTCGTCCGCCGCGCCCGCGCCATCACGACCGCCAGTCCGGCCCAGCCGAGGACGGTCGCGGCGAGCCCCGCCCAGCCGGCCGCGCCCGCGAGACCTCCCGCGCCGGCGATGAGCGCCGTGACCACCGCCTCGATCACGAGAACCCAGGGCGCGAGCTCGATCGTGAGCCACGCGACGAAGAAGCCCGGGATCAGCAGGAGGCGCCCTCGGCGCGGCCACAGCGCGTTGACCATGGTCAGCAGCGCGAGGACGCCCGAGGCGAGCAGAACGTACGGCATCGTGCCTCCGAGGGTCGTCCGATTTCACGATCCATCACGGAGCGCGCGCCGACAACGTGACCACAGCCACACGCCCGGATTCCCGACGGTTCGGGCCGATGACGGGGTTCGGGCCGGGCTCTGGGATTCCGGCAGGCGACGCAGGTTCCGGCCAGGCTCTGGGGTTCGGGCAGGCGACGGCCGGGCGGGCTTCGCGATCGGGATTCAGGCGGAGGTCAGGCCGATCTCCTGGGCGTAGATCGCCGCCTGGACGCGGCTGCGGAGCCCCAGCTTGGCGAGGATGCGGCTGACGTGGGTCTTGGTCGTCGTCTCCGCCATGGCGAGCCGGGCCGCGATCTCCTGGTTGGACAGCCCCTCCCCCAGGCATGCGAGCACGTCGCGTTCCCGAGGGGTGAGCGCGCCCACCGGTCCGGTGGCCGCGGGCGGGCGGGTGGCGGCGAAGGCGGAGATCAGCCGCCGGGTGACCCCCGGCGCGATGAAGCCGTCCCCGGCGGCGACCAGCCGTACGGCCTCGACGAGACGATTCGCGTCGATGTCCTTCAGCAGGAAGCCGGCGGCGCCGGCCCGCAGCGCGCCGAAGACGTACTCGTCGAGGTCGAAGGTGGTCAGCACGAGCACGTCGGCGACGCCGGCCAGCTCCCGGGTGGCCGCGATGCCGTCGAGGCGCGGCATCCGGACGTCCATGACCACCACGTCCGGACGGAGCTCACGGGCCATGGCGACCGCCTCCCGGCCGTCGGCGGCCTCACCGGCGACCTCGATGCCGCGCGCGGAGCCCAGGATCAGCACGAGCCCGGCCCGTACGGCCGCCTGGTCGTCGGCGACCAGCACCCGGATGGTCATTCTCTCTCCTTCGTTCGCCTGCCGGCAGTCGGGAGTGGTTCTTCCAGCCGGCGTGAACTCGTTCATCCGTCCAGCGGAAGCCGGGCGTGGACCCGCCATCGGCCGCCGTCCCGGCCGGCGGCGAATGAGCCACCGAGCAGCGACGCCCGTTCGCGCATCCCGATGAGACCGGTGCCGGTCCCCGGAACCCCCGTCCTCCCGCCGAGCGGACTGTCGACGACGATGGTGACGGCGTCCCGGCCATGCGTGATCGCGATCGCCGCCTCACCGTCGCCGCCGTGCTTGACGACGTTGGTCAGCGACTCCTGAACGATCCGGTACGCGGCCAGCTCGACGGCGGCCGGCAACTCCGCGGGCTCGCCGTCCGTGGTGAGGCGGGTGGTGAGTCCGTCTCGCCGGGTGCGCTCGACGAGGACGGCGACGTCGTCGAGGCGCGGACGCGCCGCGGGGCCGGCGCCCTCGCTTCCGCGCAGCAGCCCGATCATGTGGCGCATCTCCGCGAGCCCCTGCACGCTGTTCTCCCTGATCACCTCCAGCGCTCGCCGTACGGCCGCGGCGTCCATGTCCGGCACCGAGAGCAGCGCCGACGAGTGCAGGGCGGCCGCGCTGAGATGGTTGGCGATCACGTCGTGCAACTCCCGTGCCATCCGCGCGCGTTCGTCGGCCACCGCCTCCCGGCGGTCCAGCTCGGCCAGCCGGGCGACCTGCTCGGCGCGCACGCGTTCCGCCTCCGCCCGGTCGCGGTGCTCGCGGACGACGATCGCGGTGAGAACCGGTCCCACGAGCACGAGAGCGAGACTCGCGAGGTTGGTGACGATCGTGCCGGGACTGCTGGCGTCGAGGAGGCTGATGACCCCGGTGAGCGCGAGCGTCACGGCTCCGGTCGCGGTCAGCACGCGGCGAGGAGCGGCGGCCGGGCCGTAGAGCGTCGCCGCGTAGAGCGCGTCGGTGAAGATCGCGATGGTCGGGAAGCTCAGTCCGAAGACGGTGTCGGCAACGACGGCGGGCGTGGCGACGGCGAGCGCCGCCATCGGCGCGGTCCGGCGGAAGAGCATCGCCGCGCAGACCCCGAGCAGGGGGATCGCCCGCCATACCGCGCCGACGTCAGGCCGCCCGGGCCACTGGCTGTAGGAGTGGGCGGCCAGCATCACCGCGCCGCCGGCGAGCGCGGCGGCGGCCAGCAACGCGTCCTGCCGCGTCGTCCATCGCATGGGTCGATCCCACCATCCCCCCGAGGGTGTTCGCACCGGCCAGAGGCCGATCGACGCGTACATCGAAAGGAGGACCCCCGATTCATCACCCGCGACGAGCGTCCGGCGAGGTCTCCCGGCCGACGATGGGACCGTGCTCTTCCTGATCATCGCCGGCTGCGAGGTCGGCTTCTGGCTGTTCCTGCTCGCCGGGCTGGCGACCCGTTACCTCGCCCGCCGGCGCGGGCTCGGCGCGGCGCTGCTGATCTGCGTGCCGCTCACCGACCTGACCCTGCTGATCGCCACGGTCGTCGACCTGCGCCGGGGCGCGACGGCCGGCTTCTCCCACGGGCTCGCCGCCGCGTACCTCGGCTTCTCGGTCGCGTTCGGCCACGCCATGATCCGCTGGGCCGACGAGCGGTTCGCGCACCGGTTCGCGGGCGGGCCCCCGCCGAGCCGGCCGCCCCGCTACGGCAGGGCCCGCGCCCGGCACGAGTGGAGAGAGTTCGGCAAGGCCGTCATCGCCTGGGCGGTCTCCTGCGCGCTCCTTCTCGCCGCGATCGCCCTGGTCGGCGACGCGGCCCGCACGGCCGCACTGCGCGGCTGGCTGGACCGCCTCACGGTCATCCTCGGCATCTGGGCGCTGTGGCCGATCACCTACACGATCTGGCCCGCCAAACCGAAGAAGGCCTCCCGCTGACGTCCTGGACGGCAAAGCCGCGCTGGGGCGTGTCTGACAGATCCGCTGTCCCGCTGCGCGCCGCTCGCTACGAACGGGATTTGTCAGACACGCCCTCGGGGCGCACGGCTCACTCGACCTCGGCGTCCTCCGGGGCGCTCCGGGCCAGGGCGGCCAGCGTCTCGAGAGCGGCGGCCAGGGTGTCGATCGGCGGCGCCGACAGGGCGAGGCGGACGGCGTTGGGCGCGCGGGACACGACGACGGTGAACGCCGCGCCCGGGGTGACGGCGATGCCGCGTCGGGCGGCGGCCGCGACGAACGTGTCGGCCCGCCAGGGATCCGGCAGCCGCCACCAGCAGTGGAAGGCCTGCGGATCGGCCTCGACGGCGAACTCGGCCAGATGCTCGCGGACGAGCCGCTGGCGGGCCGCCGCGTCGCGGCGTTTGAGCTCCTGAAGGGTCTTGACCGTGCCGTCGGTCAGCCATCGGGTCGCGGCCTCGACGGCGAAGCGCGGCGCCGTCCAGCCGCCTGAGCGCAGCGCCGAGGCGACGCGGTCGCCGATCGCCTCCGGCGGCACCGCGAAGCCGACGGTCAGGCCCGGGGCCACCCGTTTGGACAGGCTGTCGACGACGATGACGCGCTCCGGCGCCAGTGCGGCCAGCGGCGGAGGGTCGTCGCGGAGGAAGGCGTAGATGGCGTCCTCGACGGCGTAGACGCCGAGGTCGCACAGTGCGGCGGCGACCTCGGCGCGCCGGTCCTCGGGCATGGTGACCCCGAGCGGGTTGTGCAGCGTGGGCTGGAGGTAGACCGCGCGCAGCGGGCCGGCCGATCGGATGGCCTCCGGGAGCACGCCGGACTCGTCCATGGCGAGGGGCACCAGCGTGATGCCGAGGCGGGCGGCGATGCCCTTGACCAGGGGGTAGGTCAGCTCCTCGACGCCGACCCGGTCACCGGCGGGCACGAGGGCCGCCAGCGCCGCGGCGATCGCCTGCCGTCCGTTGCCGGCGAGGAGCACGCGCCCGGGGCCGGGAGTCCAGCCGGGACGGGCGAGCGTCGCGGCGGCCGCCTCCCGGACGGCCGGTGTGCCCGCCGCCCCCATGGGGGTCAGCGCCCCGGCCAGCACGTCGGGCCGCAGCATGCCGCCGAGGCTCTCCGCGAGGAGCGCGGGCTGCTCGGGCGGGAGGGAGAAGTTCAGCTCCAGGTCGACCCGGGCGCGGGCCGGCTCGGCGAGGGCGGGCTCGCCGGCCGGGGCGGCGGCGCGGACGAAGGTGCCGCGCCCCACCTCACCGACGGCGAGGCCGCGGCGGATCAGCTCGCCGTACACCCGCGCCGCGGTGGAACCGGCGATGCGGTGCCTGCGGGCGAACTGCCGCTGAGGCGGCAGCCGGTCCCCCGGCCGGAGGCGCCCGTCGGCGATCTGCGCCGCCAGCACGTCCGCGATCCGCCGGTAGTCGTCCATCACGCCTCCACGCCAACATTGCACCGAGAGCAATTTAACTATTGCACCGAGATATTGCCCTCATTAGCATCGAGCCGTCAAGCACGACCCATGAAGGAGACACAGGACGTGGGCGTTTTCCGCAATGGCCAGATAACGATCGAATACGACGACCACCGCTCCGACGGCGTCTCTCCGCCGCTGGTGCTCGTCCACGGCCACCCCTTCGACCGCTCGATGTGGGCGCCCCAGGTCGAGCACATCGACGGGCGGCGGGTGATCGTGCCGGACCTGCGCGGCTACGGCCGGAGCACCGTCGTCCCGGGCGAAACACCGTTCCAGGCGTTCGCCGAGGACATCGCCTGCCTTCTCGACCACCTCGGCGTCGGGGAGATCGTGCTCGGTGGCCTGTCCATGGGCGGCCAGATCGTCATGGAGTTCCACCGCCTGTTCCCGGAGCGGCTGCGCGGCCTCCTGCTCGCCGACACGACTCCTCAGGCGGAGAGCGAGGAGAGCAGGCGGGCCCGCAACGCCATGGCCGACCGGCTGGTCCGGGAGGGCATGGGCGGATACGCGGACGAGGTCCTGCCCAAGATGGTGGCGCCGGCCAACATCCGGCGGTTCCCGGCGGTGGCCGAGCACGTCCTCGGCATGATGCGAGGAGCGCCTCCGGAAGGCGCCGCCGCCGCGCAGCGCGGCCGCGCCGAGCGTCCCGACTACGTCGCGTCGCTGTCGCGCGTCCGCGTCCCCACCCTCATCGTCGTCGGCAGTGACGACGAGTACACCCCGATCGCCGACGCCCGGCTCATGCACGAGGTCATCCCGGGATCGACGCTCGTGGTGGTCGAGGGCACCGCGCACATGCCCAACCTGGAACGGCCGGCCGAGTTCAACGACGCGCTGGCCAAGTTCCTCGACGCGATCCCCGGGGCGACCTCATGACGATGACCGCGTTCGTCACCGGCGCCAGCACCGGATTCGGCGCCGCGATCACCCGTCGCCTCGCGGCCGACGGCGCCCGCGTCGTCGCGGCGGCGCGCCGGACGCGCCTGCTCGCCGAGCTGGCGGCCGACCACCCCGGTGCCGTCCACCCGCTCGAACTGGACGTCCGGGACAGGGCGGCCGTCGAGCAGGCGGTCGCCGGCCTGCCCGCCGAGTTCGCCGACGTCGACCTGCTGGTCAACAACGCCGGCCTCGCCATGGGCCTCGGCCCCGCCCAGAAGGCCGACCTGGAGGACTGGGACCGGATGCTCGACACCAACTGCCGGGGGCTCATGTACTGCACGCGCGCGGTCCTGCCCGGCATGGTGGCACGCGGCCGGGGTCACGTGGTCAACGTGGGCTCGGTCGCCGGTACATACCCCTATCCCGGGGGCAACGTCTACGGCGCGACCAAGGCGTTCGTCCACCAGTTCAGCCTCAACCTGCGGAGCGACCTGCACGGGACGGGCGTCCGCGTCACCTGCGTCGAACCCGGCATGTGCGGGGACACCGAGTTCTCCACCGTGCGGTTCGGCGGGGACCGGGAGAAGGCCGACGCCGTCTACGCCGGAATGCGGCCGCTCGGCCCCGACGACATCGCCGAGGCCGTGTCCTGGGCGGCGTCACTGCCGGCCCACGTCAACATCAACGTCATCGAGCTGATGCCCGTCGCCCAGAGCTTCGCGGCGTTCCCGGTGGACCGGTCGGTCAGCGCTCCAGCGCCGTCTTGACGCGGGCGAGGGTGGTGCGCATGCCCTGGCGGTTGACGTCGGCGCGCCCCTCCGCCGGGACGCCGGTGAAGACCCTGCCGAGGAGGGAGACGAACCCCGCTCCACGGTTGTCCCGCCGCAGGTCCTCCCAGTGCTCCGTCAGCCGGGTCGACCCGTCTTCGGCCGGATCGACCCGGTAGCCCCACACGGCCACCGGGATCCCGAAGCTCGCCACCCGGAACGCGAAGGCCTTGCCGGGCACCGCCTCGGTGACCCGGCAGTTCGTGAACCACACGCGCGGGCCCATGCGGTTGAACCCGACGAAGGTCAGGCCGGGGACCACGCGGCGGCCGCGCACCCAGACCGCGAAGACCTCCGGGCTCCACTCGCCCATGCGGCGCGGGTCGGCCACCGCCTCGTACACACGCTCCGGCTGTGCGTCGATGACGACGCTCTCCTCGACCGTCCACTGGCGTTCCATGCCCGCGATCATCTCGTACGGCCGGGCGCGGTCACCGCAAGTGGGCGAATCGCTCCTGCCAGTCGGCGAACCAGGCGGCGAACCAGGGCTCGCCCGCGGCCAGCGGCACGATGTAGGTGACCGTCTCGGCGTGGTAGCGGCGCTGGAAGTCCAGCGGCATCCGGTCCAGGGTCTGGACGTTGCTGACCCGGTCGGCGAGCTTGACCAGGATCGCCTCGCGGGGCGCGTCGCGCAGCCGCCGCAGGTAGGAGACCTTCGCGGCCCGCTTGGCGGCCTTCCCCCGCACCGGCGGCTTGGTCACCCAGTCCACCAGCTCCCCGACGACCGGGCCGAACTCCGCCTCGACGTCGGCGAGCGTCGCCGGGGTGTCCTCGACGACGTCGTGCAGCAGGGCCGTCACGAGCAGGTCGGTCTCGGTGACGCCGACGCCGCGGACCAGCACCTCCAGCGCTTCGAGGAGGTGCTCCACGTAGGGGGCGCCGGTGGGCCGCGTCTGGTCGCCGTGCCGGCGCAGCGCGACGTCGGCGGCCCGATCGAGGGTGGCCAGATCGACCGGCCACGAGGCCAGGGCGGCGCGGGCCTGCTCCCACGTGCGCCAGGTCGTGAAGATCTCCACCGTGCCATTTCCTCCGAGTCATCAGGCATCGTCACGAGGTCGTCTCGATCGCGTGTGAGCCTGCGCGAGGCCGTACGCTCGCGGCATCATTGCACGGTGAGGAATCCGCCCGACGATCACGCCATCGCGGTGTGGATATGGCCCCGGGCGCTCCCGCTCTCCGAGATCTTCGGACCGGCGTGGGACGGCCCGGAGATCCGCGCCCGCTTCCTCACCCTCACCGGCCAGTGGCACGCCCGCCATCCGGCCCCGGCGGCCACGGGCGAAGGCGCCTGGCCACAGCCCGGCCAGTGGATGTGGCACCCGCCCGCTCACCGGATCTACGACTGCCACACCTACGAGTCCGGGGACGACTGGCTCGAGGTGGCGATCCGGATGGAGACGGTCGACTTCTACCCGAACCACTGCCGGCTCGGCGCCAGCCTGACCATCGCGTGCCGGTGCGAGAGCGCGCACAAGGCGCACACGATCGTGGAGACGTCATGGCGCACCGGCGGGCCCGCCGGTGCGCTCGACGCCCTCACGGCGATCCTGCGGTACACCGACCAGTGGATCGCCAACTCCCAGCAGCCGGCCTGGCGACGGCACGCCGGCCTCGACTGACCTGACGTCAGACGTTGAAGCCCAAGGCGCGCAGTTGCTCCCGCCCGTCCTCGGTGATCTTGTCCGGGCCCCACGGCGGCAGCCACACCCAGTTGATCGTGACCTTCTCCACGAGCCCCTCCAGGGCGCTCGCCGTCTGGTCCTCGATCACGTCGGTGAGCGGGCAGGCCGCGCTCGTGAGCGTCATGTCGAGCGTGGCGACGTTGTCGTCGCCGATGTTGACGCCGTAGACCAGTCCGAGGTCGACGACGTTGATGCCGAGCTCGGGGTCGACGACGTCGCGCATCGCCTCGAGGACGTCGTCCTCGGCGGCCTTCGTGTCGCTCATGAGTTACTGCCTTCCATGGCCTTCGCGGTCGCGTCCTTCCACGCCATCCAGGCGAGCAGGGCGCACTTGATACGGGCGGGGAACTTCGACACCCCGGCGAAGGCGACCGCGTCCTCGAGCACGTCCTCGTCGGGCTCGTCCTGCCCGCGGGACTGCATCAGCTTGAGGAACTCGTCGCCGGTCACCATCGCGTCCTTCACCGGCCTGCCGATGATGAGGTCGGTCATCACCGACGCGCTGGCCTGGCTGATCGAGCAGCCCAGGGCGTCGTACGACACGTCGACGACCTCGTCGCCGTCCAGCTTGACGCGCAACGTCACCTCGTCGCCGCAGGTCGGGTTCACATGGTGCACCTCGGCGTCGTACGGCTCCCGGAGACCCTTGTGGTGAGGGTTCCGGTAGTGGTCCAGGATGATCTCCTGGTACATCGACTCGAGCTGCATCTGCTCCCCTTCCAAACGGCCGATCGGTGCAACGTCAGGCCGTGCCGAAGAATTTCTGCGTCTCCCGGAGCCCCTCGACGAGGGCGTCGACGTCGTCGCGGGTGTTGTAGAAGTACAGCGACGCGCGCGTGCTGGCGGTCACGCCGAAGCGCTTGTGCAGCGGCTTGGCGCAGTGATGGCCGGCGCGCACCGCGACGCCGTGGGCGTCCAGCACCTGGCTGACGTCGTGCGGGTGGATCTCCCGCCCGTCCGGGCCCTCCAGGGTGAAGGAGATCGCGGTGCCGCGGTCCTCAGCGTCGACCGGGCCGAGGATCCGCAGGCCGTCGACGGCGGTGAGCGACTTGAGCGCGTACGCGAGCAGCTCGTTCTGCTGCGCCTCGATCTCGTCCAGGCCCACCTCGGTGAGGTAGTCGATGGCGGCGCCGAGCCCGGCGGCCTCGGCGATCGGCATCGTGCCGGCCTCGAACTTGTGCGGCGGCGGGGCGTACGTCGAGCCCTCCATCGCGACGGTCTCGATCATCTCGCCGCCGCCGAGGAACGGCGGGAGCGTCTCGAGCAGCTCGGCGCGGCCCCACAGCACCCCGATGCCGGTCGGGCCGCAGAGCTTGTGCGCGGTGAAGCCGTAGAAGTCGACGCCGAGCTCCTGGACGTCGACGCGCATGTGCGGCACGGCCTGGGCGCCGTCGGCGAGCACGAGCGCGCCGACCGCGTGGGCCTTGTCCGCGATGAGCCGCAGCGGGTTGATCGTGCCGAGGACGTTCGACTGGTGCGCGACCGCGACGATCTTCGTGCGCTCGTTGATGAGCTCGTCGATGTTCGACAGGTCGAGGCGGCCGTCGTCGGTCACCCCGAACCAGCGGAGCGTCGCGCCGGTGCGCTGGGAGAGCAGCTGCCACGGCACGATGTTGGAGTGGTGCTCCATCTCGGTGATGACGATCTCGTCGCCGGGGCCGACGCGGAACCGCTCGGCCTCCCGATCGAAGGTGCCGGGAGGTCGGTCGGGGTCGGTTGGTCGGGTGAGAGTCGCGTTGCCCATGGCGTAGGCGACGAGGTTGATGCCCTCGGAGATGTTCTTGGTGAACACCACCTCGGTCTCGCTCGCCGCGCCGATGAGGTTCGCGGCCTTGATCCGGGCGCCTTCGTACGCCTCGGTCGCCTCCTCGCCGAGCTGGTGCGTCGCCCGGTGGATGTTGGCGTTGTGCGCGGCGTAGAAGTCGTCGATGGCGTCGATCACCTGGCGGGGCTTCTGCGAGGTGTTCGCGCTGTCGAGGTAGACCAGCGGCCGCCCGTCGCGGACGGTGCGGGTCAGGATCGGGAAGTCCGCCCGGATCCGTTCGACGTCGATGCTCACGCGGACGCGCCCGCCTTCGTGAACTTCTCGTAGCCCTCGTTCTCCAGCAGCTCGGCCAGCTCCGGGCCGCCCTCCTCGACGACGCGGCCGGCCGCGAAGACGTGCACGAAGTCCGGCTTCACGTAGCGGAGGATGCGGGTGTAGTGCGTGATCAGCAGCACGCCGGTGTCGCCGGAGCGGAACCGGTTGACGCCCTCGGAGACGACCTTCAGCGCGTCGATGTCGAGGCCGGAGTCGGTCTCGTCGAGCACCGCGACCTTCGGCTTGAGCATCTCGAGCTGGAGGATCTCGTGGCGCTTCTTCTCACCACCGGAGAAGCCCTCGTTGAGGTTGCGCTGGGCGAACGCCGAGTCGATCTGCAGGTCGGCCATCGCCTGGCGCATCTCCTTGGAGAACTCCCGCAGCTTCGGCGCCTCGCCGCGCACGGCGGTGACGGCGGTGCGCAGGAAGTTCGACACCGAAACGCCCGGCACCTCGACGGGGTACTGCATCGCGAGGAACAGCCCGGCGCGGGCGCGCTCGTCGACGCTCATGTCCAGGACGCTCTCACCGTCCAGGAGCACCTCGCCGCCGGTGACGGTGTACTTCGGGTGACCGGCGATGGCGTAGGCGAGGGTCGACTTGCCGGAGCCGTTCGGCCCCATGATCGCGTGGGTCTCGCCCGCCTTCACGGTCAGGTCGACGCCCCGGAGGATCTCCTTGTCCTCGACGGAGACGTGCAGGTCGCGGATCTCAAGCGTGGCCATGGTCTTCAGGACTCCTTGAGCGACACGTACACGTCGTCGCCCTCGATCTTCACTGGGTACGTGGGAACCGGCTGCGTCGCCGGCGGGTTGGTGGGCTTGCCGGTGCGCAGGTCGAAGCACGAGCCGTGCAGCCAGCACTCGATGGTGTGGTTGTAGACGTCGCCCTCGCTGAGCGCGACCTCGGCGTGCGAGCAGACGTCGCGCATGGCGTAGACGTCGTCGCCCGTGCGGACGACCGCCACCGGGGTGCCGTCGATCTCCACCGCGAGCGCGCCCTCCTCGGGCAGCTCGGACAGCGAGCAGGCGCGCGTGAAGCTCATCGGTCGAGCTCCTCGTCGATCGCGGCCAGGACGCGCTCCTGGATCTGCGGCAGGTCGATCTTCTCAACGAGCTGGCCGAGGAAGCCGCGCACGACCATCCGCCGCGCGGTGTCGTACGTGATGCCCCGCGCCTGGAGGTAGAACAGGTGCTGGTCGTCGAGGCGGCCGGACGCCGAGGCGTGGCCCGCGCCGGCGACCTCGCCGGTGAGGATCTCGAGGTTCGGCACCGAGTCGACGCGGGTGCCGTCGGTGAGGACGAGGTTGCGGTTGAGCTCGTACGTGTCGGTGCCCTCGGCCTCGGCCCGGATGATCACGTCGCCGATCCAGACCGCGTGCGCGTCCTCGTCCTGCAGCGCGCCGCGGTAGTCGACGCGGCTGCGGCAGTTGGGCTGCGTGTGGTCGACGAGCAGGCGGTGCTCCAGGTGCTGGCCGCCGTCGGCGAAGTACACGCCGTACAGCTCGGCGTCGCCGCCGGGCGCGTCGTAGGCCACGGTCGGGGCGATGCGCACGACCTTGCCGCCGAGGCTGACGACGAAGCTCTTGAACCGCGCGTCGCGGCCGAGCCTGGCGTGCTGGTGCGACAGGTGCACGGCGTCCGGCGCCCAGTTCTGCAGGCTGAACACCGTGAGCGAGGCCCCGTCGCCGACGACGAACTCGACGTTGTCGGCGTAGGCGGCCGAGCCGGTGTGCTCCAGCACGACCGTGGCCTGCGCGAACGGCTCCAGGACGACGGTCGTGTGGCCGTAGGCGACGCCGCCGCCCTCGCCGCGCAGCGACAGGACGGTCGGCTCGGTGGCCACGACCTCCTTCGGCACGGTGACCACGGTGGCCTGCGTGAACGAGGCGTACGCCTGCGCGCTCACACGGTCGGACGGGACGTACGCCTTGCCGACGCGTTCGTCGTCGCGGGACACCGTCTCGACGGTGACCTCGGGCGCGGCGGACACGTCGACGATCACCTTGCCGTCGGCGGCCGCGCCCTTGTGCAGGTCGCGGATGCGGCGCAGCGGGGTGAACCGCCACTCCTCCTCGCGCCCGGTGGGCACGGCGAAGTCGTCGACGTCGTACGACGTGTGCTCGTGGAGGGTGGACAGCGGTTTGGTCTCCAGACCCATGTCAGCCCACCGCTCCTTCCATCTGCAGCTCGATCAGGCGGTTGAGCTCCAGCGCGTACTCCATCGGCAGCTCGCGCGCGATCGGCTCGACGAAGCCGCGCACGATCATCGCCATCGCCTCGTCCTCGGTGAGCCCGCGGCTCATGAGGTAGAACAGCTGGTTCTCCGAGACCTTGGAGACGGTGGCCTCGTGGCCCATCTCGACGTCGTCCTCGCGGACGTCGACGTAGGGGTAGGTGTCGGAGCGGCTGATCTGGTCGACCAGCAGCGCGTCGCACTTGACCGTCGACTTGGAGTGCTCGGCGCCCTCCTGGATCTGGACCAGGCCGCGGTAGCTCGTGCGGCCGCCGCCGCGCGCCACCGACTTGGAGATGATCGTCGAGGAGGTGTTGGGCGCGGCGTGCACCATCTTCGAACCCGCGTCCTGGTGCTGGCCCTCGCCCGCGAAGGCGATGGACAGCGTCTCGCCCTTGGCGTGCTCGCCCATGAGATAGACGGCCGGGTACTTCATCGTGACCTTGGACCCGATGTTGCCGTCGATCCACTCCATCGTCGCGCCCTCGTAGGCGACGGCGCGCTTGGTGACGAGGTTGTAGACGTTGTTCGACCAGTTCTGGATGGTCGTGTAACGACAGCGGGCGTTCTTCTTCACGACGATCTCGACGACCGCGGAGTGCAGCGAGTCGGACTTGTAGATCGGCGCGGTGCAGCCCTCGACGTAGTGGACGTACGCGCCCTCGTCGACGATGATCAGCGTCCGCTCGAACTGGCCCATGTTCTCGGTGTTGATCCGGAAGTAGGCCTGCAGAGGGATCTCGACGTGCACGCCCGGCGGCACGTAGATGAACGACCCGCCCGACCACACGGCCGAGTTGAGAGCAGCGAACTTGTTGTCGCCGACCGGGATCACCGAGCCGAAGTACTCCTGGAAGATCTCCGGGTGCTCCTTGAGACCGGTGTCGGTGTCGAGGAAGATGACGCCCTGCTGCTCCAGGTCCTCGCGGATCTGGTGGTAGACGACCTCGGACTCGTACTGGGCCGCGACGCCGGCCACCAGGCGCTGCTTCTCCGCCTCGGGGATGCCGAGCTTGTCGTAGGTGTTCTTGATGTCGGCCGGGAGCTCTTCCCACGACGCGGCCTGCTTCTCCGTCGACCGGACGAAGTACTTGATGTTGTCGAAGTCGATGTCGGTGAGGTCGGCACCCCACGTCGGCAGCGGCTTCTTGCCGAACAGGCGCAGGCCCTTCAGGCGAAGGTCGAGCATCCAGTCGGGCTCGTTCTTCTTCGCCGAGATATCGCGGACGACCTCATCGGACAGCCCGCGACGGGCCGAGGCGCCGGCCACGTCAGAGTCGGCCCAGCCGAACTTGTAGTTTCCGAGCCCTTCGAGCTCGGGATGGGCTGCCGTAGTCATGCGGAGGTGCCTCCGGAGTCCTGCTTGTCGTTCTTATCGGTTTTTTCGGTCAGTTCACGTGACGTCACGTGGGTCGTGCATATTCCATCGCCGTGCGCGATCGTGGCCAGCCGCTGCACAGGGACGCCGAGCAGCCGGCCGAACGCCGCCGTCTCCGCCTCGCACAGCTGAGGGAACCGGGCCGCGACGTGCGCGACCGGGCAGTGGTGCTGACACAGCTGCTGCCCGCCGGCGGGGGCGGTGCCGGCCGAGGCGGCGTAGCCGTCCACGGACAACGCCTCGGCGAGGGCCTGCGCCCGCTGCTGCGGCGGGACGGCCCGGATCGACGCGCCGTAGCGCGCCTCCAGGTCGCTCACCTGGCGGCGGGCGAACTCCGCGACGGCCTCCTCGCCGAGCTTGTCGGCCAGGAAGCGCAGCGCGTTGGCCGCGAGATCGTCGTAGGCGTGCACGAAGGCGCTGCGCCCGGCGTCGGTGATGACGAACATCTTGGCCGGACGGCCGCGCCCGCGCCTGGACTGCGGACGGCTCCGCCGCTCCTCGATCATCCCCTCGGCGAGGAGGGCATCGAGGTGGCGGCGCACGGCCGCGGGCGTCAGCCCGAGCCGCTGTCCGAGCGCCGAGGCGCTGATGGGACCATATTCAAGAATCAGGCGTGCCACCCGGGCACGGGTGGTGCGCTCGGTGTGGTTCGGACCGAGCGCGGGCACACCGGCAGGCGCCGGCGCGGTGCTCGTCGTCTCGGTCACGTTTTTCACAACATCAGTGTGGCCTAATTCCTTCCCGGGACACAAACGGATCCCGGTAATCCGCATCACTAAGGCGAGCCTTGCCTCACCTGCCCGGACGCTCCCGGACGGTGAGCGCCACGATCACGGCTCCGATGAGGAACGCCGCGCCCGCGCCGGCCATCGGCGCCGCGAGCCGCCCTCCGGCCCCCAGCGTGCCGAGCAGGGCGACTCCGACCGTGCTGCCGACCTGCCGGGCCGTGTTGACCGCGCCCGAGGCGACGCCCGCCCGCTCCCGCGGCGCGGCCTCGACGACGGTGGTGGTGGCGGCCGGCATCGTGAAGGCCATCCCGAAACCCGCCGCCATCAGCCCGAGCATGATCAGCAGGTACGGCGTGTGCGGGCCCACGGCCATGAGCGCCAAGAGCCCGGCCGCTCCCATGCACAACCCGATCAGCATCGTCGGGCGGGTACCGGACCGGCCCGACAGCCGCCCGGACAGGAACGACGCCACCGAGACGAGGATCCCCTCCGGCAGCAGCGCCAGGCCGGCCATCGTCGGGCTCATCCGCCGGACGTCCTGGAAGAACAGGCTGACCACGAACAGCTGACCGTAGAAGCCCAGGTTGATCAGCATTCCGACGGCGTTGCCGCCGGAGAACGCCCGGCTCCGGAACAGGCTCAGTGGCAGCATCGGGTTCGCCGACCGCCGCTCGACCGCGACGAAGGCCGCGGCCGACAGCGCGGCGAGGGCCAACCCGCCGAGAACGAACAGCGAGAGCCAGCCCCGGGTCCGCGCCTCGATGAGGGCGAAGGTCAGCAGCCCGAGCGCGGCGACCGCGGCGACCTGCGCGCCCGGATCGAGGCCCCGCCGGCCGTGCCCCTCCGGCCGTACGACGTGGCGGACCGTCAGCAGCAGGGCGACCAGCCCGATCGGCACGTTGACGAAGAACACGACTCGCCAGCTCACCGCGTCGGTCAGCACGCCGCCGAACACCGGGCCCGAGGCGGCCCCGATCCCGGCGACCGCACCCCAGATGCCGACGGCCCGGGCACGTGCCGCCGGGTCGGGGTTGGCGGCCTGCAGCAGCGCCAGGGAGGACGGCACCAGGATGGCGGCCGCGGCGCCCTGCACCAGCCGCGCGGCGACGAGGAGGACGGCGGTCGGGGCGAATCCGCAGGCCGCCGAGGCGACGATGAACAGCAGGAGCCCGGCGCAGAAGACCCGGTGGGGTCCCATCCGGTCGCCGAGCGCGCCCGCGGACAGCAGCAAGGTGGCGAACGTGAGGGTGTAGCCGTCGACCACCCACTGCAGGACGCCCATCCCGCCGCCGAGGTCACGCCCCAGCGCGGGCAGCGACAGGGTCACCGCCGTGGCGTCGATGATCACCATGAGGTAGCCGAGGCAGATGGCGAGCAAGGGCAGCACACCGGCCCGCGGCGGGGTCTGCGTGTCGAATTTCAGTGCGGACATGCCCCGATGCTTGCCCGCATTCGTTTTGACGAGCGCCGAAGCGTCGGCGTGACGGCGCGGGGCAGGCTCAGCCGGCGAGGGTCGCGACCAGGACGGCCTTGATGGTGTGCAGGCGGTTCTCGGCCTGGTCGAACACGATCGAGGCCGCCGACTCGAAGACCTCGTCGGTGACCTCGAGCCCCTCAAGGCCGAACTGCACGTAGATCTCCTCGCCGACCGTCGTCGCCCGGTCGTGGAACGCCGGGAGGCAGTGCATGAACCGCACCGACGGGTTCCCGGTCGCGGCGAGCGCCTCGGCGTTGACCTGGTACGGCCTGAGCAGCGCGATCCGCTCGGCCCAGACCTCCTTGGGCTCACCCATCGACACCCAGACGTCGGTGTGCAGGAAGTCGGCGCCGCGCACGCCCTCGGCGACGTCGTCGGTCAGGGTGATCCGGGCGCCGCTGCGCTCGGCCAGGCCGCGGGCCGCGGCCTGGACCTCGGCGGACGGCAGCAGCCCGCCGGGCGCGACGAGCCGGACGTCCATGCCCAGGAGGGCGCCCATGACGAGCAGGGAGTTGCCCATGTTGTTGCGCGCGTCGCCGAGGTAGGCGAAGGCGATCTCATCGAGGGGCTTGGCCGCGTGCTCGGCCATCGTGAACGCGTCGCACAGGCTCTGGGTCGGGTGCCACTCGTCGGTGAGACCGTTCCAAACGGGGACGCCGGCGTACGCGGCGAGGGCCTCGATGTCCGCCTGGCGCCTGCCTCGGTACTGAATACCGTCGAACATCCGGCCCAGCACCCGCGCGGTGTCCTTCACCGACTCCTTGTGCCCGATCTGGGAGCCCGACGGGTCCAGGTAGGTCACGTGCGCGCCTTGATCGTGCGCCGCGACCTCGAACGCGCTGCGCGTGCGGGTCGAGGTCTTCTCGAAGATCAACGCGATGTTGCGGCCGGTCAGGCGGGGCTGCTCGGCGCCCGCACGGCGGGCCGCCTTCAGCTCTCCGGCCAGGTCGACGAGCGAGCGGAACTCCTCCGCGGTGAAGTCGAGCTCCTTGAGGAAGCTCCGGCCGCGCAGCATGTGACCTCCCAGGTACGTGAACCCAGACTGTATCGCCATGCGTCCAACTGAATCAATATTCAGAACGATCTCCGGGGCCCATGCCTCGCGGCGAGCCGCCCCTCCTAGAATCGGGGGCATGGAACCCCTCGCCGTCGCAGTGAATGACCTGGTCAAACGCTATGGCATAGTCACCGCGGCCGACGGCCTCTCATTCGACGCCCGGCACGGCGAGGTGACCGCCCTCCTAGGCCCCAACGGAGCGGGCAAGACCACCACGGTCGAGATCTGCGAGGGCTACCGGCGCGCCGACTCGGGCACCGTGCGCGTCCTCGGCCGCGACCCCCGCGACCCGGAGCTGAAAACGCGCATCGGCGTGATGCTGCAGTCCGGGGGCGTGCCGACCAACGCGCGCGCCGGGGAGTTCCTGCGCCTGATCGCGAGCTTCTACGCCACGCCCCTCGACCCCGCCGCGCTCCTCGAGCGGCTCGGCCTCACCGCCGCGGCCCGCACGCCGTACCGCCGCCTGTCCGGCGGCCAGCAGCAGCGGCTGGCCCTCGCCGCCGCGGTGGTCGGCCGCCCCGAGCTGGTCTTCCTCGACGAGCCCACCGCCGGCCTCGACCCCCAGGCCCGCCACGCGACGTGGGAGCTCGTCGAGGACCTCAAGGCCGCCGGCGTGGCGGTGATCCTCACCACCCACCACATGGACGAGGCCGAGCGGCTGGCCGACCAGGTGGTGATCGTCGACCACGGGACGGTCATCTCCTCCGGCCCGCCGTCCTCGCTGACCGGCGCCGAGCGCCAGCTCCGCTTCCGGGCGCGCCCCGGGCTCGGCCTCGACGAGCTGCTGTCCGCGCTGCCGCCCACGACGATGGCCAAGGAGTCGCCGGCCGGGCACTACGTCATCGAGGGCGATCTCGTGCCCGAGCTGCTGGCGACCGTGACCGCCTGGTGCGCCTCCAACGGCGTCATGACCGAGGACCTGCGGATCGAACGGCGGACCCTCGAAGACGTGTTCCTGGAACTGACCGGACGGGAGCTCCGCTCGTGACGGACCTGACCTTCGCCCCCTCGCCCGGCGCGGCACCGGCGTCCCGGATGATCCGGGCCCAGACCGCGTACGAGCTGCGCACGCTGCTGCGCAACGGCGAGCAGCTGCTGCTCACGCTCATCATCCCCATCGCGTTGCTGGTCCTGTTCAGCGCCGCGCCGCTGCTCGACGTCGGCGCGGGCAAGCGGGTCGACTTCCTCACCCCCGGCGTCCTGGCGCTCGCCGTGATGTCCACCGCGTTCACCGGACAGGCGATCGGGACGGGCTTCGAACGCCGGTACGGCGTGCTGAAGCGCCTCGGCTCGACGCCGCTCCCCCGGTCCGGGCTGATCGCCGCGAAGACCCTCACGGTCGTGGCCGTCGAGGTCCTGCAGGCGGTCGTGCTCTGCGTCGTGGCGTTCGCGCTCGGCTGGAGCCCGCATGGGAACCCAGCGACCGTCGTCCTGCTGCTGATCGTGGGCACGGCGGCGTTCAGCGGCTTCGGGCTGCTCATGGCCGGCACTCTGCGCGCGGAGGCCACCCTGGCCGCCGCCAACCTCGTCTACCTGCTCCTGCTCGTCCTGGGGGGCGTCGTATTCCCGTTGACAAAGTTCTCCGGCGGCGTACGGTCGGTACTCGAACTGCTACCGATCTCCGCGCTCGCCGACGGGCTGCGCCAGGTACTGCAGCACGGTGCCGGGTTCCCCGTCCGCGACCTGGTGATCCTCGCCGTGTGGGCGGTGCTCGGCCTGGCCCTCGCCGCGCGCTTCTTCAAGTGGGAGTGACGCATGGCGCTCGCTGACACCCCGGGTTCCTACGGCCGCGCCGGCTGGTTCCGTTCCCGCCCGTCCGGTCTCCGGCTGTCCCTGGGCTCGGTGCCGCCGCCGGCCCTGATCCTGCTCGGCATCGTCTCGGTGCAGGTCGGCGCCGGCCTGGCCAAGAACCTCTTCGGCCAGATCTCCCCGGACGCGATCGTGACGCTGCGCCTGCTCACGTCGGCCGTCGTCCTCTCGGTGATGGCCCGCTCCGCGCTGCGCGACCTGCGCCGCGCGCACTCCTGGCGGGACCTCGGGATCGCCGTGCTGTTCGGCCTCACCCTCGCCGGCATGAACTTCAGCTTCTACCAGGCGATAGCCCGGATCCCGCTCGGCGTGGCGGTGACGATCGAGTTCCTCGGACCCCTCACCGTCGCGATCGTCGCGTCGCGGCGCCGGCTCGACCTGCTGTGGGCGGTCCTGGCGCTGGGCGGGGTCGTGTTGCTCGCCCGCGGCAGCGGGGACATCCCGCTGACGGGGGTGGTGTTCGGGCTGCTCGCGGCGGTCGGCTGGGCCCTGTACATCCTGCTGAGCGGGGCGACGGGCAAGCGGTTCTCCGGATCCACCGGCCTCGCCATCGCCAGCGTCGTCGGGGCGGCCGCCATGATGCCGGTCGGGATCACCACCGGCGGATCGGCGCTGCTCGACCCGAAGATCCTGCTGATCGGCCTCGGCGTCGGCCTGCTGTCCTCGGTCATCCCGTACAGCCTGGAGCTGGAGGCGCTGCGCCGCATGCCGGCCCAGCTGTTCGGCATCCTGATGAGCCTGGAGCCCGCGGTGGCGGCCCTGGTCGGCCTCGTCTTCCTCGGCGAGATCCTGCAGTGGCGCGAGTGGCTGGCGATCGGCTGCGTCATCGCCGCCTGCGTCGGCGCCACCCGCTCCCAGCAGTCCCCACCCGAAGCCCCCGAGGCCTGACCGGCGGAGCAGTGCCCTACAACCATCCCGTCGTCACAGTCAGCTACATTTCATGTACTATTCGTGCACGCGACGGCACTCTGGTGTTCGGCCGGTGACCTGACAGACTGGAGAGGAGTCATGCCATGCCCGACATGGCCACGACGTCTCTACCGAGGACTCCGATGATCGCCGTTCCGGACTGGCCGTACGGCCCGTACACCGTCGACGACCTGGACGCGCTGCCCGACGAGGGTGTACGGCGCGAGCTCGTGAACGGATGGATCATCGTGGCCCCCTGGCCGAGCACCTTCCATGACCACGCGGCCAAGAAACTGGAGCGTGCGCTGGATGACGCGGCTGCCGACGCCGCGGCCGACGTCTACATCAAAGGGCCGCTCGACATCGATACCGGGCCGTCCATCCGGGTGCCTGACCTCGTGGTGGTCGAGGGCGAGGCGGCCCGCGCGGCGCGTGCTCGCCGGGCGCGGGCGTACGACGCAGCCGACGTGCTCCTGGTCGTAGAGATCGTCTCCCCGCGAAGCGGCAGTGAGCAGCATGACCGGGTCGACAAGGTCTTCGAGTACGCACGGGCCGGAATCCCGCAGTACTGGCTGGTCGACCTCGAGCCGGAGCCGCGCGTACTCGTCCGGAGACTGGGCGATGACGGGAGATACCACGTCGTCGCATCGGCCGACCAGGCGGCGCCGCTGAAGACCGACGAGCCCTTTCCCTTCACTTTCGACGTCGCGGCGCTGGTCGACTGAGGGCGGGGGCGTCGGAGGGACCCGGATCCGGGGCATGGGCGGGCGCTCGTACGATGAAGGGCGTGCGATCCGATACCCCGCTGACCCGGCTCCGTGACCTCGTGTGGCGTCCCACGCCCGCCTCCCTGCGCGGGCTCGCGCTGGCGAGCGTGGTGGGCAACGCCTTGATCATGGCGACGGGCGCGGCCGTGCGCGTCAGCGGTTCGGGTCTCGGCTGCCCCACGTGGCCGAAGTGCACCGGCACCAGCCTGGTGCCGACGCACACTCCCGCGCACTCGGCCGTCAACATGGCGATCGAGTTCGGCAACCGGATGCTGACCTTCCTGGTGCTGGCGCTCGGCGCGCTGGTGTTCGTCGCGGCGCTGCGGCTGCGTCCCCGGCGCCGTGGCCTGGTGGGGCTGGCCGCGATCCAGCCGTTCAGCGTGGTGGCGCAGGCGGTCGTCGGCGGGATCGTCGTTCTCACCGACCTGCACCCGGTCGCGGTGACCGTGCACTTCCTGCTGTCGCCGGCGATTCTCGCGGCGGCCGTGGTCCTGTGGGTGCGCGCGGACGAGGGCGACGAGCCGGCCCGGAGCCTCGTCCGCCAGGAGCTCGTCTGGCTGGGACGCGCCCTGACGGGTGTGGTGTTCCTGCTGCTGGTGGCCGGCACCGTCGTGACCGGCACGGGACCGCACGCCGGCGACCCGAAGGCCCGGCGCTACGGCTTCCAGATCGAGCAGGTCGCCCAGCTGCACGTCGACATCGTCTGGGCCACGGTCGGGCTGACCTTCGCCCTGCTCCTCGGCCTCCGCCTCACCAACGCCCCGACGCGCGTGCAACGGCGGGCGCTCGAGCTCCTGGTGGTGGAGCTGGCGCAGGGCGTCATCGGCTACGTGCAGTACTTCACCAACGTCCCCGGCACGCTCGTCGTCGCGCACGTCCTGGGCGCGGCCCTCGTGTGGATCGCGACCCTGCGCGTGGTCTTCGCGCTCCGCGACCGCGGCCCCATGCCGGCCGCCCCGGCACCGGAGCCGCCGGCCGCCACCCGCGACACCGCTCCGGCCGCCTCTCTCGGCACCTGACACGGCCGTCGCTCCGACCCTGTGGCTCGGGGCCCGGCACTGTCTACTGAGCGGCCGGAGACGGGCTCAGGAGGCGTGGGTGAGCTTGGTGGTGAGCCACTGGAAGCACTTGGGGAGCATGGCGGTCCAGACCCCGATGTTGTGGCCGCCGCGCGGCACGACGTAGGTGTAGACGATCGAGGGCGGCTTGGCCGCCTGGACCATCGTGTTCACCGCGGTCGTGGTGCCGGGGTCCTGCTTGCTGGCGGTCAGGAGCAGGTCGATGGGCGGGTGCCTGGTCTCCAGGAGAGCGGGGACGTTCTCGCCCGGCACTCTGGCGAGCGCCGGCGTGGACGGGGTGAAGTAGCCGGACATGCTGACACCCGCGCGGAACAGGTGGGGGTACTGCGCGGTGAGCTTGGCGGCGCAGTAGCCGCCCGTCGAGTAGCCCATGGTCCCCCAGGCGTCGCGCTCGGGCAGGGCTCGGAAGTTCTCGGTGACGATGCGCCGGACGTCCTCGGCGAGCCAGGTGGCCACCTTGGGGCCGTGCGGCACGTTGGCGCATTCGGTGTCGTGGCCGGGGACCACGGTGATCGTCGGCGAGACGAGGATGTACGGCTGCGCGGCGCCCTTCTTCATCGCCTCCTGCAGCTTCTTCGGCCCCTGCATGGTGTGGAACCAGGTGACCGGCGTGCCGGGGAAGCCCGGGAACAGCTCGATGACGGGGAACCGCGCCCGCGGGTGCTGCTGGTACTGCGGCGGCAGCCACACCCAGACCTTGCTGCGGATCCCCGACTTGGCGCCCACCAGGGTGGCCGAGAAGGTGCCCTTCCCATTGTCGGGACGGAAATCCTTGCGGAGACGCTTTGACAGACCGCGCGCCAGGGGCTCGGACCCGCCGTTCTGCTGCTGGATGGGCGCGTCGGCGCCGTTCTGACCGGTCAGGTCGCTCCATGAGGCGAAGAACTGGAAGTGGTCGTTCAGGCCGACGCCCGCGACGAGGACCGCCGTCAGCTGGCTCAACACGATCAGCGAGACCCTCACCGGCCAAGCGCCCATGCCGCGTATCCGTCCCCACAGCAGCGCACAGCCGACCGGCGCGGCGACCGCGAGCAGGATCGACAGGACGAGCAGCGGCCAGCCCAGCAGACTCACCCGTGGCCTCCCCGAAAGGCATTGGAACTGAGCATCGCCGCAACAGAAGCTGGATGGCGGCTCAATATGCATGTATCGCGGGCCGATCGTAGAGGCGTTAGGGTTCACCCTTGCTTGATCACAGGTGTCCTTCGCATGTACTCCGCGTTCACCTGACGTGAAGGTTGCCGCCCCGCCCTCCCGGCGGGCGCACCTGGCGCCCCAGTCACGCGATCAACACCTACTCGGCATGGAGGTACGCGCGCAGGCGCTCCAACGGCCAGGTGTTGACGACGTCGTCCGGGGTGAGCCAGCCGCGCTGGGCCGTGCCGACGGCGTAGCGGAGGTTGTCGAAGTGGCCGGGGGCGTGCGCGTCACTGTCGATGGCGAACTTCACGCCGTGCCGCCGGGCGTGCCGGATCAGATCGGCGGGAAGGTCGAGGCGGTCGGGGAAGGCGTCGATCTCCAGGACCGTCCGGGACCGGGCGCACGCCGCGAACACGGCCTCCCAGTCGGCGTCCACGGGGGCGCGGCGGCCGATGCTGCGGGCGGTGGGGTGGCCGAGGACGTGGACGTGAGGGTTCTCCACCGCGCGGACGATCCGGCGGGTCATCTCCTCGCGGTCCTGGGTGAAGTGCGAGTGGACCGACGCGACGCAGATGTCGAAGCCCGCCAGGAACTCGCCCGGCCAGTCGACCTCGCCGTCGGGGTCGATGTTCAGCTCGGTGCCGTGCAGCAGCGTCATGTCCGGATAGCGCTCCTGCAGCGCCCGCACGGCCTCCCGCTGGGCGAGCATCTTCTCGTCCGTCATCCGCTGCATGAACAGGTTCGGCGCGTGGTCGGTGATCGCGTAGTACTCGTTGCCGCGCGCGGCCGCGGCGGCGACCATGTCCTCCAGCGAGGCCACGCCGTCGGTCAGGTTCGTGTGGGTGTGCAGGTCGCCGCGGAGGTCGGTGAGCTCGACGAGGCTGGGCAGCTCGCCGCGCAGCGCCGCCTCGATCTCCCCCTCGTCCTCGCGCAGTGGCGGCGGGATCCACGGCAGGCCGAGCCGCGCGTAGACGTCCTCCTCGGTGGCGGAGACGACGAGCTCGCCGGTCTCGACGGAGAACAGGCCGTACTCCGACAGCTTCAGCCCGGCGCGGACGGCCATCTCGCGGGTGCGGACGTTGTGCGCCTTCGACCCGGTGAAGTACTGCAGCGCCGCGCCCCACGCCTCCGGCGGCACGACGCGCAGGTCGACCTGGATCCCCTTGACGGTACGGACGGAGGTCTTGGTCTCGCCGCTGCCGATGATCTCGGTGACGAAGGGCAGGGCGCTGAACGCCGCCATCAGCGGGCCCGAGTCCTCGGCGGTGGCGAGGATGTCGATGTCGCCGACCGTCTCCCGGCACCGCCGCAGCGACCCGGCGTACGCGCAGCGCCCGGCGAGCGGGGACAGCTCGGCGACGATCTCCTCGGCCAGCTCGGTGGCGACGTCCATGAGCGCCCGCTCGCCCGCGTGCCGCAGCAGCTCGATGCCGTGGAGGATGTTCTCCTCGGTCTTGGCGCCGAAGCCCTTGAGTCCTTCGAGCCGGCCGGGATCGCCTCGGCGAGCTGCTCGACCGAGGAGATCCCCAGCTCCTCGTAGAGCACCATCGCCTTCTTCGGCCCGAGGGTCGGGATGGCGGTGAGGGCCCGCACGCCCGCCGGGATGCGCTCGCGCAACGCCTCCAGCTGCCGGATCGTGCCGGTCTGCTGGTAGTCGAGGATCTTCTTGGCGATCGCCTCGCCGACGTTGGGGATCTTCCGCAGGCCCTTGAGGTCGAGCCGGGTGACGTCCTCCGGATATCCGCCGATGGCCCGTGCCGCCTTCTCGTAGGCACGGACCTTGTACGCGGCCTCGCCGGTGATCGAGAGCAGGTCGGCGAACTCCTGGAACAGAGCCGCGACGTCATCGTTAGGGCGCCCCATGCTCCCGATCCTAGGAGCCCTACGGCGCGTAGCTCATCACGTGGGCGTGGACCAGGCGGCCGACGCCCGGGTCCTGACGACGGAACGCCTCGGTGATGTCGGTGTGCTCGGCGGCCTTGCCGCACAGCTCGGTGCCCCGGCGCCGCAGCGACAGGGTCGTCCAGACCTCGATGCCGAGCGACTGCCACACCGAGCGGAGCAGGCGGTTGCCGGACGCCTCCACGATCTCGCGGTGGAACGCGATGCTGTGCCGCATGACCTCCCCCGTGTCCGTCGCGGCGGCGAGGCGCGCGATGTGGACCTCGAGCGCGTCGACCTGGCCCGCCAGCCGTTGAACGGCGAGGTCGGCGGCGGTCTCCTCCAGCCCGGCGCGGACGGGGAAGACCTCGGCGAGGTCCTCGTCTGTGAAATCGCGCACTCTCGCGCCGCGGTTGGGCAGCGTCTCGATCAGCCGGAGGGCCTCGAGATGACGCAACGCCTCACGGACGGGCGCCTGGCTGACGCCGAGTTCGACGGCGATGCGGCGCTCGACGATACGCTCACCGGGTGCCCACCGGCCGGAGGTGATGCCGTCGATGAGCACCTGGCGGATCTGGTCGCCGAGGCCGGTGCGCACCAGCGAGGGAGAGGCGTTCATGTTACTCCATGGTAGCCGCCGCTAACGTGGTCAGACTCTAATATGACTGATCTATGATCGATCATTGATCGCCTCCTGATTGTATGGGCGCAGGACATGGGAACCCCATCGAAGCGCCCGAGCACGAAGGGAAGACCTCGATGGGTGACACCAAGACGAGGACTCCGGCACGCCGGACCCGGAGCCGGAAGGCGCGACCCGAGCCGGAGACGCTCGTCGCGTACTACCGGCAAATGCTGCTGATACGCAGGTTCGAGGAACGCGCCGCCCGCGCGTACACCGAAGCCAAGATCGGTGGCTACTGTCACCTCAACCTCGGCGAGGAGGCGACGGTCACCGGGCTGATGGCGGCGCTGGAGCCCCGTGACTACCTGTTCACGAACTACCGCGAGCACGGATACGCCCTCGCCCGCGGCATCGACGCCCGCCGGGTCATGGCCGAGCTGTACGGCCGCAGCACCGGCGTGTCCAAGGGCTGGGGCGGGTCGATGCACATGTTCGACCTGGACACGCGGCTGCTCGGCGGGTACGGCATCGTCGGCGGGCAGCTCCCGCTCGCCACGGGCGCGGCGCTCGCCGTGTCGTACAAGGGCGGCGACGAGGTCGTCATGTGCCAGATGGGCGACGGCACGACCAACATCGGCGCCTTCCACGAGTCGCTGAACATGGCCGCCCTGTGGGACCTGCCGATCGTGTTCGTCGTCATCAACAACGGCCTGGGCATGGGCACCACGGTCGAGGCCTCCTCGGCCGAGCCGGAGCTGTACCGCCGGGCCTCCGCCTACCGCATGGAGAGCGCCCGCGTCGACGGCGCCGACGTCGTCGCCGTACGCGAGGCCGCCCGCGAGGCGGTCGAGCGGGCCCGCGCCGAGAGCAAGCCGTTCCTGCTGGAGACGACGAGCCCGCGCCTGCGCGGCCACTCGGTCGTCGACCCGGCCCGCTACCGCACGGTGGAGGAGAAGGACGCCCTCAAGGCCGCCGACCCGCTCGCGCACTTCGCGCTGGAGCTGGAGGAGGCAGGTGTCCTCGACGCGGAGGCCCGCGACAAGCTCGACGCCGAGGTGAAGGCCGAGGTCGACGACGCCGCCGCGTTCGCCGACGACAGCCCGCACCCGGACGTGTCGACGCTGTTCGACTACACCTACGCCACCCCCGTACGGGGCGAGTCCCGCCGCCTGCCGGCCGACCCGGTCTTCTGAGGAGAATCCACATGGCGACCATGACCTACCGCCAGGCCCTCCGGGACACCCTGCGCGACGAGATGCTGCGCGACGAGAACGTCTTCGTCATGGGCGAGGAGATCGGCGTCTTCGAGGGCTCGTACAAGATCACCGAGGGGCTGCTCAAGGAGTTCGGGCCGAAGCGCGTCCGCGACACCCCGATCGCCGAGGAGGGCTTCGTCGGCGCCGCGATCGGCGCGGCGATGCTCGGCCTGCGCCCCGTCGTCGAGATCATGACGATCAACTTCTCGCTGCTGGCGCTCGACCAGATCGTCAACCACGCGGCGAAGATCTACGGCATGTTCGGCGGGCAGTGCAGCGTCCCGATGGTGATCCGCACGCCCGGTGGCGGCGGGCAGCAGCTCGGGGCCACCCACTCGCAGAACGTCGAGCTGTTCTACTCCTTCATCCCGGGCCTGAAGGTCCTCGCTCCCAGCACGCCCGCCGAGGCGTCGGCGATGCTGCGGGCGGCGATCCGCGACAACGACCCGGTGCTGTTCCTGGAGAACCTCGCGCTGTACAACACGCGCGGCGAGGTGCCCGAGAACCTCGAGGACCTCGAGCCCGCCGAGATCGGCCGCGCCGCCGTGACCCGGCCGGGCACGGACGTGACGATCATCGCGTACTCACGGATGGCGCACGTCGCGGCCGAGGCCGCCGAGAAGCTCGCCACCGACGGCATCAACGCCGAGATCGTCGACCTGCGCAGCCTGCGCCCGCTCGACCGGGAGACCGTCGTCGAGTCGGTCCGCCGCACCGGCTGCGCCGTCGTCGCCGAGGACGACTGGCTGACGTACGGCATCGGCGCCGAGATCGCCGCGACGATCCAGGAGGGCGCGTTCGACTGGCTCGACGCGCCGGTCCGCCGGGTCGCCATGGCCGAGGTGCCGCTGCCCTATTCCAAGCCGCTCGAACTGGCCGCCCTGCCGTCGGCCGAATCGCTCGTCACCGCCGTCCGCGACACCGTCCGCGCGACCGGCCGTTAGGAAGATCCATGTCCGACATTCTCATGCCCCGCCTGTCCGACACCATGGAGGAAGGCGTCATCAGCGCCTGGCACAAGAAGCCAGGCGACAAGGTGAGCGCCGGGGACTCCCTCGTCGACATCGAGACCGACAAGGCCCTCATGGAGTACGAGGCGTACGAGGACGGGGTGCTCGGCGAGATCCTGGCCGCCGAGGGCGAGACCGTCGCCATCGGCAAGCCCATCGCCACCCTCGTCGCCGAGGGCGAGACCGTCCCCGCCGCGCGGCAGGCGCCCGCCGCCGAGGCGGCCTCCGCCACGACCGGCCAGGCCGCCGCCCCGGCGGCGACCGTGGCGGCGGCACCGACCGCACCCGCGCCCGTACCGGCGCAGGCCGTCGAGACCGTACCGGCCGGCGGCACGCGGTCGCGCCCGCCGTCCTCCCCGCTCGCCCGCCGGCTCGCGCGGGAGAACGACGTCGACCTGGCGACGCTGACCGGCTCCGGCCCCGGCGGCCGGATCGTCCGCGCCGACATCGAAGCCGCCCTGAAGAACGCCCCGACCGCGCCCGCGCCCGCGCCGCAGGTGCCCTCCCCCGCCTCGCCCGTGGTGGCCGAGGACCCGGACGTCGAGCGGCTGCCGCTGAGCCGGATCCGGAAGGTCACGGCCCGCCGGCTCACCGAGAGCATGCAGACGACGCCGCACTTCTACCTGACACGGATCGTCGACGTCGGCGCGCTGCTCGCTTTCCGCAAGACGCTGAACCAGGCCCTCGACCCGGCCAAGGTCAGCGTCAACGACCTCATCGTCAAGGCGTGCGCCACGGCCCTGCGCGCCAACCCGGTGCTGAACGTCTCGTTCACCGAGGACGCCCTCCTCGTGCACAAGCGGGTGAACGTCGGCGTGGCCGTCGCGCTGGAGGACGGCCTCGTCGTCCCGGTGATCCGCGACGCGGACCGCAAGAGCGTGTCGCAGATCGGCGAGGAGACCCGGGAGCTGGCCGGGCGGGCGCGCGAGCAGCGGCTCACCCCGCAGGAGATGTCCGGAGGGACGTTCACCGTCAGCAACCTCGGGATGTTCGGCGTCGACGCCTTCACCGCCGTCATCAACCCGCCGGAGGCGGGCATCCTCGCCGTCGGCGCGACCCGCAAGGACGTCGTGGTCGGCGACGACGGCGAGTTCACCGCCCGTGACCGGCTGACGCTCACGCTGTCCGTCGACCACCGGGCCTGCGACGGCGCGACCGGCGCGAAGTTCCTCGGCGAGCTGGCCGAGCTGCTGGAGAACCCGCTCCGCATCGTCGCCTGAGCCGCTCACGCCTAGGGCGCCCTTCCACGCCGGTCGTGGGAGGGCGCCTTCGGCTTCGGGCTCACGACCTCACGCGCGCTCCAGCAGGTCGCGGAGGCGCTCGTAGGAGCGGTCCCAGCTCCACTCCGCGCGGACCCACGCGCGGCCCTTCTCCCCCATCGTGCCCGGATCGGTCAGCAGCTCGATGAGGCGGTCGGCGATGGCCGGCACCGACCGGCCGTCGACGACGTGCCCGGTCTCCCCGTCGCGTACGGCGTCCGGGGCACCGCCGGAGTCCCCGGCGAGCACCGGCAGGCCGGCGGCGGCCGCCTCCAGGAAGACGATCCCGAGCCCCTCGACCTCCAGACCCGACAGCCGGCTCCGGCACGGCATCGCGAAGGCGTCCGCGGCGGCATAGAAGGGCGGGAGGTCGTGGTGCGGGTGCCCGCCCGCGAACACCACCCCGTCCCCGGCGAGGCGGCGCAGCCGGTCCTCGTACGGCCCCGCCCCGACGATCAGCAGCGTCGCGCCCGGCACGGCGCGCCGCACGAGCGGCAGCGCGCCGATCAGGCGGTCCTGGCCCTTGCGCGGCACCAGACGCGACACGCTCAGGATGACGGGCCGGTCCCCCAGGCCGTACCGCTCCCGGACCGCCGCGCCGCCGGCGTCCGGGCGGAAAACCGAGGTGTCCACGCCGGGCACCAGCCGGGTCGTGCGCGTCCGGGGGCCGAACGCGCGGGCGATCCGCCGCCTCGTGTATCCGGTCAGGTACGTGACGGTGCCGACCTGGTCACCGATGCGGCGCAGCAGCTGCCGCGACCCCGGCAACGACGCCCACCAGATCTCGTGGCCGTGCGTGGTGGCGACCGACGGCAGGCCGAGCCGGCCGGCGAGCAGGCCCAGCGGCGCGGCCGCGCCGAACCACACCCGGTCGCACCCGTACCCCTTCGCCAGCGCCACCGCCGTCGCGGCCGCCTCCCGCGTCGGCAGCAGCGTACGGGCCCGGTCCCGTACGACCGGGAACGGCAGCCCCGCGTCGAACCGGTCGCCGTGCGGTTCACGCGACGTGTAGACCACGACCTCGCCGGGTGGGAACCGGCGCGCCAGCTCGTGGACGAACGTCTCGATGCCGCCCAGCCGGGGCGGGAAGTCGTTGGTGACGATCAGCGTGGCACCCATGGGTCACACGTCGCGACGGTGGACGACGGTGATGGCGACGGCCGCCGCGGTGAGCGCCCACAGGGCCAGCGCGATCCACGCCTCGACGGTCGTCGTCGGACGATGCACCGTGAAGCCGAAGCGCCCGTAACCGACGTCGATCAGCCGGTCCCAGGCACTGGCGGGCAGCGCGTGCTTGATGTCGGCGGTCCAGCGGTAGTGGTCGGTGAAGCACAACGGGAGCAGCAGGAGTACCGCCGTGGTGATGACCATCGTCGCCGCGCTGTGCCGGACGATCGCGCCGATGCCCATCCCGATGAGCGCGCAGACCGGCGCGAGCACCGCCGACGCCGCGACCGCCTGGAACGCTCCGGGGTAGCCGATCGAGAGGCCGACGTGGTGGCCCGACAGGATGGCCTGGGTCGCCCAGAAAGAAGCGCCGGCGACGACCGTCCCGTAGCCGAGCATGACCACCGTCACGTCGATCAGCTTCGCCGTCACCAGCGAACGGCGGGCCGGCACGGCCGCGAAGGTGGTGCGGATCAGCCCGGTTCCGTACTCGCCGGTGATGGTGATCGCGCCGACGCTCCCGGCCGCGAGCATGAGGACCATGCCGGCGGGCTGCGAGAAGCCGTCCCGCATCGCCCAGATCGGAACGAAGATCGCGCGGATGTCGGCGCCGTAGTGCGGCCAGTTGTGGTAGTCGGCGACGGCGGCGTTCACGTTCAGCCCGATGATGGCCAGTCCGCTGAGGAGCAGGGTCCAGTAGGTCGAGCGGAGCGACCAGAGCTTGGTCCACTCCGCGGCGAGGAGGTCGCGGAACCGGGCCTGGGGCTCGGCGGCGTCGGGGCGAATGGTGGTGGTCGGTGCGGTCATCGGGCGTCTCCGGCGAGGTATTCGACGCTGTCGGCGGTGAGTTCCATGAACGCCTCCTCCAGCGACGCGGTGCGGGGGGCGAGTTCGTGGAGCATGATCCGGTGCTGGAAGGCGAGTTCGCCGATGCGGGTGGCGCTCAGGCCGGTGACCGTCAGCGCCCGATCGTCGTCCGGCCGGACGGACGCGCCCTCGGCGGCCAGGACGGCCGTCAGCGAGGACGCGTCGGGGGTGCGCACGGTCACGCTCTGGGGTGTGCCGCGGGCCGCGAACTCCGCCAGGCTCTCGTCGGCGATCAGTTCGCCGCGGCCGATGACGATGAGATGGTCGGCGGTGTGCTCCATCTCGCTCATGAGGTGGCTCGACACGAACACGGTCCGGCCCTCGGCGGCCAGCCGCCGGAACAGGCCGCGGACCCACCGCACCCCTTCGGGGTCCAGGCCGTTGATCGGTTCGTCGAACAGCAGAACGGGCGGGTCGCCGAGCAGGGCCGTGGCGATGCCGAGCCGCTGCCTCATGCCGAGGGAGAAGCCCCCGATGCGGCGGCGCGCCACCTCGGTCAGGCCCACCTCCCGCAGCACCTCGTCCACCCGGGTTCGCGGGATCCGGTTGCCGCGGGCCAGCGCGGACAGGTGCGCGTACGCGGTGCGGCCGCCGTGCACGTCCTGGGCGTCGAGCAGCGCCCCGACGTGCCGGAGCCCGCGCGGGCGGCCGCGGAACGGGCGGCCGGCGACGGTGGCCGTTCCGCTGGTCGGCTCGTTCAGCCCGAGGATCATCCGCAGCGTGGTGCTCTTGCCCGCGCCGTTGGGTCCGAGGAACCCGGTGACATGTCCGGGACGCACCGTGAAGGTCAGGCCGTTGACCGCCGTCTTGGGGCCATAGCGTTTCGTCAGTCCGCTCACTTCGATCACGCGGCCAACGGTGTCGCGGGCCCGGCTCTCCGCACATCGAGCCGTCGTCGGCATTCCCGTGGCCCGCGTACCGACCGTGGTCGTACACCCGTGGTCCGATGCGGCCATGGAGATCACGCCATTACGATTCGGGCATGTCCGCCGTGCCCTCTTCTCCCCTGCTCAGGCGCGTTCCGCCAGGCGTGTGGACGGCCGCGGCCTGGTGCGCCGGCACGGTGTTCACGTTCCTCATCCGCGTGCGGCTGCCCGGAGAGGGCCTGCCCCCGGTCCAGGCCGGGGTCCTCTTCTACCGATGGGACGGCCGGGCGATGCTGGTGGTGGCCACCGCGCTCACGCTGATCGGCAGCGGCCTGCTGCGGCGGCGGCCGCTCACGGCACTCGTCCTGTTGCTCGCCGGCTCCGTCCTCGGGACACTCCCGCTGAGCGTCGGCGCGATCCCGGTGCCGCAGTTCCTCTCCGTCGACGTCGCCCTGTGGTTCATCGCGGCCACCGGGCGACGCCGGACGTCGCGCGCCGCGGCCGGTCTGGTCTTCGCCACACTGGCCGGGTACCTGGCCTTCCGGCTCCTGTGCGGGTGGACCATCCAGACGTCGACGGAGCTGGCCGTGGCGATGACCGCCGCCATCGCCTGGCTCATCGGCAACTCGACCCACCAGGCGCGAGAGCACGCCGAGGACATGCGCGCCCAGGCCGCCACGCAGGCGGTGACCACCGAGCGGCTCCGCATCGCCCGCGAGCTGCACGACGCGGTGGCCCACAACATCGGCATCGTCGCCCTGCAGGCCGGCGCGGCGCGGAGAGTCATCGACACCCAGCCCACCCGGGCACGCGACGCCTTGAAGGCGGTGGAGACTTCGAGCCGGGAGACGCTGTCCGGGCTGCGCCGGATGCTCGGCGGGCTCCGGCAGGCGGAATCGGAGGCGGCGCCGCTGCACGATCTTCCCGGTCTGGCGGACCTCGATCGGCTGGCGGAGGCCACCACGGCCGCCGGTGTCCGGGTCGACGTGCGATGGCGGGGAGAACCCCGCCCGCTCCCGCCGGAGATCGACTTGTCGGCGTTCCGGATCATCCAGGAGGCCGTCACCAACGTGGTGCGCCACGCCGGCACCCGATCCTGCACCGTCTCCATCGACTACCAGGACGAGGACCTGACCATCGACGTCGCCGACGGCGGGCGCGGCCACGGCGCCGCCCCCGGCACCGGCTACGGCCTGGTCGGCATGCGCGAACGCGTCACCCTGCTGCACGGTGACTTCTCCGCCGGACCACACCCCGAAGGCGGCTTCCGCGTGACGGCCCGCCTCCCCCTACCGACAGGTGTCGCATGAGGATTCGGGGGATCGCAGGCTGGGGTGGGGCCGTCCTGTTCCCGGTCGCGCTCGCCTGGTCGCAGGTGGCCGGGTCGGGCAGCGGACCGTTCTACAGCCCTTCCCAGGCCCTCGCGGCGATGCTGTCGATGAGCCTGCTGATCGGCGTGCTCCGGCGGATCCCGCTCCTCGCGCTGGCCATGATGCTCCTCGGCTGCGTCTTCGTCGTCGCGTTCGCCGGGCCTGAGTATCAGACTCGATCCCCGTTTCTATCGTTTCTGGCGGTGGACCTGGCCGTGGCGTTCATCGTCGCCACCCGGGCCTCGCGGGTCTCGACCGTCGCCGTCCTGCTGTCCCTCGTCGTGCAGTTGCTCGCCATCGCCGGCTTCTCAAGTGGGCAGGACCTCCTGACCACCGTCGAGATCGCCGTCTTGGCCATCGCCACGGCCTTTATGGCCGGCAGGCTGCTCCGCGAGCGCCGCGAGCACGCGGCGGCGCTGCGTTCGCGCGCGGTGGCCGACGCCGTCACCGCCGAACGGCTCCGGATCGCGCGCGAACTGCACGACATGGTCGCGCACACCATCGGCATCGTCGCCCTGCAGGCCGGCGCGGCCAAGCGGGTCATCGACACGCAACCCACCCGAGCCCGCGAGGCGCTCGGCGAGGTCGAGACCGCGAGCCGGGAGACGCTGTCCGGGCTGCGCCGGATGCTCGGCGCACTCCGCCAGGCGGAAGCAGAGGCCGCACCGCTGCACGAGATGCCCGGCCTGGCGGACGTCGACCGGCTCGCCGAGGCCACCACGGCCGCCGGCGTCCACGTCGACGTCCGATGGCACGGAGAACGCCGCCCGCTCCCCCCGGACGTCGACCTGTCGGCGTTCCGGATCATCCAGGAGGCCGTCACCAACGTCGTACGGCACGCCGACACCCGGTCCTGCACCGTGTCCATCGACTACCAGGACGAGGACCTGACCATCGACGTCGCCGACGGCGGGCGCGGCCACGGCGCCGCCCCCGGCACCGGCTACGGACTGGTCGGCATGCGCGAACGCGTCACCCTCCTGCACGGTGACTTCACCGCCGGACCACGCCCCGAAGGCGGCTTCCGCGTGACGGCCCGCCTCCCCCTACCGACAGGAGTGAAATGAGCGTCCGCGTTGTTCTCGCCGACGACCAGCCGCTGGTGCGCACCGCCCTGCAGATGGTCATCACCGACGCCCCCGACATCGAGGTCGTCGGCGAGGCCGGAACCGGTGCCGAGGCGGTGGAGGTGACCCAGAGCCTCGAGCCGGACGTCGTCGTGATGGACATCCGGATGCCCGGCATGGACGGCATCGAGGCCACCCGGCAGATCACGGCCGGTTCGGGCTCGACGCACGTCGTCGTCCTCACCACGTTCGACGATGACGACTACGTGTACGGCGCGCTGCGCGCCGGCGCGGCCGGGTTCCTCGTCAAGGACATGGCGCTGGACGACATCCTCGCCGCGATCCGCGTCGTCGCCGCCGGGGACGGCCTGATCGCGCCGAAGGTCACGCGCCGCCTGATCGAGGAGTTCGCCGGCCGCCCGGGGCCCGTTCCCGGGCGGCGCACGCTCGACGGCATCACCGAACGGGAGCACGAGGTGCTGACCCTCGTCGGGCGCGGCCTGTCGAACTCCGAGATCGCCGCCGAGCTGGTCATCAGCATCGCCACCGTCAAGACCTACGTGACACGGCTGTTCACCAAGCTGGACGCCCGCGACCGGGTCCAGCTGGTGATCATCGCCTACGAGACCGGCCTGGTCGCGCCCTCCCGGTGACGGCCCCCGCCGCCCCGGCTCCGGGCCCGTGGCCTGTCTGAACGGCCGGAACGGGGGGTAGGTCTCGGACGGACAACGGGGGAAGGCCGCCGCGCCCGTGTGGGGCCGGGTTCGCCTGGCGGTCGCGCACGACAGGGGGGAGTGCGCCGTGCGGGTGATCGTCGATCTCACACGATGCCAGGGGTACGGCCAGTGCGCGTTTCTCGCGCCGGACGTGTTCGCCATGAACGGTGACGAAGCGCTGCTGTACGACACCGACGCGGACGAGGCGCAGCGCGAGCACGTCCTCCGCGCGGCGGCGGCCTGCCCGGTTCAGGCCATCCACCTCGACCAGATGGCGACCCAGCACCGGGGAATGCGGACGGGCGCGGTCGTCTCCCCGCCGGTCGGTGACGGATTCCGGAAGACCGGCCGGATCGTGATCGTCGGCGCCTCGCTGGCCGGGGCACGGGCCGCGGGCGTGCTCCGCCGCGACGGCTTCACCGGCTCGCTGACCCTGATCGGGGACGAGCCGTACGAGCCGTACGACCGGCCGCCCCTGTCCAAACAGGTGCTGACCGGCCGGGTGCCCGCGGATCACACCCTCCTCCCCCGCCTGCGCGAGGTCGACGCCGAATGGCTGCCCGGCGTCGCCGCCGCCGGACTCGACCTGGCCGCCAAGACGGTGCGGCTCGCCGACGGCCGGGAGGTCGGCTTTGACCGGCTGCTGATCGCGACGGGTGCGCGCGCCCGGCCGTGGTTCAACCCGGAGGAGGCCGCGCTGGACGGGGTCCTCCCGCTGCGCACGATCGAGGAGTCGTCCCGGCTCCGGGAGCGCCTCGCCGCACGCCCACGCCGGGTGCTGGTGATCGGCGCGGGGTTCACCGGCTCGGAGGTCGCGTCGGTCTGCCGGGATCTGGACCTCCCGGTGACCGTCGTCGAACGCGGCCGGGCGCCGCTCGTCGGCGCGCTGGGCGGCGTGATCGGCGATGTCGCGGCCGACATGCAGCGCGCGCACGGCGTGGACCTGAGGTGCGGCGTCACGGTGGAGGCCCTGGAGGGAGACGCGGACGGCCGGTTCCGCGCCGCGCGGCTCTCCGACGGCGACACGGTCGAAGCCGACGTCGCGGTCGTCGCGCTCGGGGCGATCCGCAACGTCGAGTGGCTGCGCGACTCAGGGCTGGCCGCCGGCGTGTGGGGGGTGGCCTGCGACGCGGGCTGCCGCGCCGTCGACATCAACGGTCTGGTCACCGACGACGTCTTCGTCGCGGGCGACGTCGCGCGCTTCCCCCACCCGGTCTACAACTTCCAGTTCATGACGCTCGAGCACTGGGGCAACGCGGTCGCCCAGGCCGAGATCGCCGCGCACAACATGCTCAGCGACCAGGCGCACCGCTGGCCGCACCTGTCGCTGCCGGTGTTCTGGTCCAATCAGTTCGGGACCAGCATCAAGTCCGTCGGCGTGCCGACCTTCGCCGACGAGGTGGTCATCGCGCACGGCTCCCCGGAGGAGCGCAGGTTCGTCGCCGTCTACGGCTACCGGGGGCGTATCACCGCCGCGGTCACGTTCGACCGCGCCATGTGGCTGGAGTTCTACCAGGGCCTGATCGAGCGGGCCGCGCCCTTCCCGCCCGAGTTTCCCGCCACGGACCGGCCGGAGACGCTACGGCCGGTCCCGGCCGAGGTTCCGGAGCGGCTCGAGGCGACACAGGTCACCGTCATGGTGACCGGACACGATCCGGCCGAGCGCCGCGCCACCTTGATACACCGATGAACGAGTCACGAGGAGGCGCCGCCATGGCACCGTCCAGCGTCTTCGAGCAGATCCTCGACTTCTCCCACCGCGCCGACCCGTACTCCCTGTACGCCGAACTGCGCAAGACGCCGGTGGCGAAGCAGGAGGACGGCACCTACGTCGTCAGTGGCTACAAGGAGATCGTCGCGCTGCTGCACGACCCGCGCATCAGCTCCGACCGTCGCAACCGCGCCCGGCCGGCCGGATCCGAGGAGGAGGCGACGGGGCTGCCCGGATTCATCAGCACCGATCCGCCCGAGCACGACCGGCTCCGGCGTCTGGCGATGCGCCACTTCGGTCCGCCGCATTCGCCGCACCGGGTAGAGAGCATGCGGCCCGAGCTGGTCCGTCTCGTCGGCGGCCTGATCGACGGCGTCGCCGACCGGACGCGGATCGACATCGTCGACGACATCGCCTACCCGTTCCCGGTCACCGTGATCTGCCGGCTCCTCGGAGTGCCGCGTGAGGACGAGTCGCGGTTCCACGTGTGGGCCGACGCCATCGCGGAGTCGATCGGCCCCGGGGAGTCGGACCGGGCCGAGCGTGAGCAGCGGCGGGAGAACGCGCAGCTCGAGCTCGGACGGTACCTCGGCGGGCTCGCCGAGGTACGGCGGAAGAACCTGGGCGACGACCTGCTCTCCGGCCTGATCTCCTACGAGGGCCCGGACGGGGCGATGTCACCGTACGACGTCGCGGCCACGGGCTCACTGCTGCTGGTCGCCGGCCACGAGACGACGGTCAACCTGATCACGAACGGGATGCTCACCCTGCTCCGCCATCCGGAGCTGATCCACCGGCTGCGCGATGAGCCCGATCTGGTGATCTACACGGTCGAGGAGCTGCTGCGCTACGAACCGCCGGTGCAGTTCATCGCCTCGCGGGTCGCCCTGGAGGACATCGACATCGCCGGGACCACGATCCCCAAGGGCGCGCCCATCGCCCTGGCGCTGGCGGCGGGAAGCCGCGACCCGGAGCACGTGCCGGAACCCGACCGCTTCATCCCGGACCGCCGGTACAACGAGCACCTCGGGTTCGGCGCCGGGATCCACTACTGCTTCGGCGCTCCGCTGGCCAGGCTGGAGGCGCAGATCGCGCTGAGCGAGCTGGCGAAACGGCTGCGGAACCCCCGCCTCGTCACCGATCCGCCGCCGTACCGGCCCAGCGCGGGCCTGAGAGGACCCCGCCACCTCCTCGTCGACATCGATGGCGTCGCCGGCTGATCCGCTCGGCGCACGGGATCTGGAACCGCCCGTGGCGGGGATGCGTCTAACAGGCTCGTCCTCCGCCGAAAGGCCGTCATGCGCTCTCGTCTGATCGCCGTCGCCGCCGGACTCGCGCTGATCCTCACCGCCTGCGGTCAGCGGACCGCACGCGGGCCGGGGCCCGCGAACGACGACTTCAGGCGGCGTGCTGCACAGGCGATCGCGGCGTGGGAGGCCGTGGGCAAGCCGACGGCGTGGACCTCAGGCTTCGTGCCCCTCGAGGAGCTCACGCTCCTTCCGCGCGACCCCGGCTTCACCGACACCACCCGGCTCGCGTACCGCATCGGCGCCTACCGGCTCAGCGGCCGGCTGCCCGAGAACGCGCCACGACGCGGCACGATCCGCTGGCCCGACGGCCGGACGCTCGCCCTCCCGCTGTCCAGCGCCCGGGAGGCGTACGCGGCGTTGGACCGCGGGACGATGACCCGGACGGTCCCGAGCACGTCGAGCCCGGGAGCCACGCCGGCGGACGGCGCGGCGGGCGCGTCCGCCGTGCCGTGCCCCGAATGCGACCTCACGGTGACGGGCGCCCGGCTCGGGCCGGTGTCCCTGCACACCAGCCGAGGCGTCGCGCAGGTCCCCGCCTGGTGGTTCACCGTCCCGAAGCTGAAGAGCCCGGTCGTCCGGGTGGCGGTCCGGCCGGAGACCGTCGGCGCGCTTCCGACGCCCTCGACCATCGCCGGGGGCACTCCCGTGTACGGGCTCGACGCGGTCCCCGGCGACCCCCGGCGGCTGCGCGTGACGGTTCCCACGCCCAGCGGAGCATGCGGGGTGGGAACCGTCCGCGGCGTGGCCTACGAGTCCGCGCACGCGATCGTCGTCGGGACCACGCTGACCGGGCACACCGGCGACTGCCCCCAGATCGAGACGGCGCGCACGCTGGACGTCACTCTGACCGGCCCGGTCGGCGGCCGGGTGGTGCTCGACACGACCGGCCGCCCGATCCGCCTGGGCGAACACCGCCCCATCCCCGCCTGACGAAGATCACCGCGGCGCCGTGCTTCTCGAGGACGCTGCCCCGGTGCGTGGACGCACCGGGGCAGCAGGGGTCAGGAGGCCCGGTGAGCCGGGCTCACCGGGGCCCGCTCAGGAGAAGGACCAGGCGAAGACGTGCAGCGACGCTCCGCCCGACGGGGCGTTCAGCGTGAGGCTCTTGACCTGCTTGCTCGCGTCGAGCGCGATCGGCGTGGCGCCGAACACGTAGATGTTGAGCTTCTGCTGGTTGCCGTCGGACCCGTTGCGGTAGGGGGTCTTGGCGACGATCTCGTTGCCGTACTTCGGCGGGTAGGCGTCGGCGCCGAGCGCCCAGTCGCTGAACTCCAGCTTGCCCGTCGCCGTCGACCCGTCGGTGTAGGTGATCGTCACCGTCGACGGGGCGTTACCGTTGCCCGCCGAGCCGAGGAACGCCAGCTTCGACGCGCCCTTCGGGGCGTCGGCCAGGTCGACGACCTGGCCGTTCGCCTGGACGTTGTCGAGCTGCCCCGGCGTGCGGTTCGGCCAGGCGAAGGTGAAGCCGTTCCAGGTCACCGGCTGACCGGGCTTGAGGCCCGCCGCGGCCAGCGCCTGCGCGGAGTAGCTCCACCCGCCGCCGTCGAAGTTGGCGTTGCCCTGCTTGCCGTCGTCGGAGATACCGGCGTTGTTCTGGTACCACTCGATCGTGCCGCGCTTGGCGACGTTGAGCGAGATGCCGGTGGTGCCCACCGACTGCCCGGAGGCGGTCAGCTCGATCGGCACCGAGTAGTAGTCCAGCTTCTGGTCGGCGGCCACCGAGACGGTCACCTTCTGGTCGGCGTGGCCGGCGTCGGGGACCTTCAGCGTGCCGGAGGACGGCGTGACGGTGATGCCCGCCGGCGGCTTGGCGGTCCAGGTGACGGTGTCGCCCGTGCCGACGGCCTGCACGCGGAGGGTCGCCTCCACGGAGCCGCCCGGCTCGACGGACGCGGTGCCCGGCGTGGTCGCCGACAGGAACGGGCGGGCGCCGGTGCCGAACGATGGCGGGGCGTCCTTCGGGTCGCTGCCGAAGGTGGTGTTCGGCTGGGCCCCGAGGGTGTAGTCGAGCCTCCCGCCGGAGGCGACGAACGACTCGGGCAGCCAGGCGCGGCTGGTCGCCTTGCCGCCGACCTTCAGCGACTGCACGTACTTGTCGGTGTCGGACGCCCCCGGCGCGTTGATGGTGATCTTCTGGCCGCTGGACCGCGTGACCGTGATCTGCGGGAACTCCGGGCTGTTGAGGACCATCTCGGCGCGGCCCGGGATCGCCGGGTACATGCCGAGCCCGGCGAACACCCGCCACGCCGACATCGTGCCGAGGTCGTCGTTGCCGACCAGGCCGCCCGGCGTCGGCTTGAACAGTTCCTTGCGGGCCCGCGCCACGACGTCCTGCGTCTTGTACGGCTGCCCGGCCCAGGCGTACAGCCACGGGGACTGCAGCGACGGCTCGTTGCCCAGGTAGGCGTACGGCTCGTGCGAGCCGGCGTTGAGCTTGGTGAAGAAGGTGTCGAGCCGCTTGGCCGCCTGGTCCCGGCCGCCCATCGCGTTGAACAGGCCGGCGACGTCGTCGTAGACCATCCAGTGGTACTGCGAGCCGTTGCCCTCGACGTACCAGTTCGAGTCGGCCGGGTCGAACGGCGTGAGGAAGGAGCCGTCCGCGAAGCGCGGCTGGATCCAGTCGTTCTGCGGGTTGTAGATGGTCTCCCAGCCGTGCGCCCGCTTCATGAAGTCCTGGTAGGTGCTGTTGTCCCCCAGGCGCTGGGCGAGCTGGGCGATGCCGAAGTCGGCGATGCCGTACTCCAGGGTGGTCGCCGGGTCGGCGGGCACGTAGCCGAGCCTGAGGTAGTCGGCGTTTCCGGGCCGCTCGGTGTAGCTGGTGTTCTTGTCCTCCCCGACCCGGTTCGCGCCCTTGACCATGGCGGCCAGCGCGCCGTTCGCGTCGAAGTCGCGGGCGCCGAAGGCGTACATCGTCGACACGATCGAGTGGTACGGGTCGCCGTTCATGACGCCGGTGATCGTGTTCTGGTGCGACCAGCGGTCCCACACGTCCCCGACCGAGTGCGCGTCGTTGTACATCGACTGGGCGATGTCGGCGCCCACGTCGGGCGCCAGCAGCGCGATGAGCTGCGCCTCGCTGCGGTAGATGTCCCAGCCGGAGAACGTCGCGTACTGGTGGTGGCCCTTCTTTACCTTGTGGGTGCGGTAGTCGAACCCGGTGTAGGTGCCGTCGACGTCGTCGAAGATGTACGGCTGGAGCATCGCGTGGTAGAGCGCGGTGTAGAAGGTCCGCAGCTGATCGTCGGTGCCGCCGCCGATCTTGATCTGGCCGAGGCGCCTGTCCCACGCGGCGTGCGCGGCGTCGCGCACGGAGTCGAAGCCCCGCCCGCCGATCTCCTTCTTGAGGTTCTGCGTCGCGCCGTCGATGCTCACGTACGACACCGCGGCGCGCATCTGCACCGGCTTGGCCTTGCTGGTGTCGAACTGCAGGTAGACGCCCGATCCCGGGCCCTTGACGGTGACGTCACGGGCGAGGGCCTGCGGGGAGCGCTGCGGCATCGGCCGGCCCTCGGGGCCGTTGTTCAACCGCCCGAAGGTCTTCTGCGTCTGCTGGGGGACCTTCGCCGGGGCGCTGCCGCGCACGGCGTCCTCACCCGGCTCCACCGAGTCGTTCTTCCACGTGCCGTACGTCTGGAAGGGCCGGTCGAAGGTCGCGGTGAAGTACACGTAGTACTTGGTGTCCGCGCCGCAGAACCCGCCCGTCTTGGCCCAGCCGGACACGGTGTTGCCCTTGACCGTGGCCTCGGCGTCGTCCACGCCGTTGATCGACCCGGTCACGTTGAGCAGCAGCGTGCCCACCTTGTCGGTGGGGAAGGTGAACCGCGCGACACCGGCCCGCTGCGACGCGGTCAGCTCGGTCTTCACGCCGGAGTCCAGCGTCACGGCGTACGACCCTGGCGACGCCTGCTCGTTCTCGTGCTTGAAGGTCTGGACGTAGTCGGTGCCGTGGGTGGCGGGCGACGTCGTGACCGGCCCGGAGAACGGGATGACCGGGAAGTCCTGCGCGCCCGTGCAGCCGGGCCCGGAGATGTGGGTCATGCTGAAGCCGCGCAGGCGGTTGTCCTCGTACTTGTAGCCGCCGCCGGAGTTGCGGACGGTGTCGGGACTCCACTGCATCATCCCGAACGGAGTGACGGCGCCGGGGAAGTTCATCCCGGCGCCGCCACCGTGCCCGAAGTCGGGCCCGCCGTCCTGGGTGCCGACGAACGGATTGACGTAGGAGGCGAGGTCGGGGGCTGCCGCGTGGGCTGGGAGGGCCGGTAGGGCCAGGGAGGTCAGGGCGAGGCCGGCGAGGCCTGCCAATCGGGCACGCGAGCGTCTGAACACGGCTGCTCCTCTGGGTGAGGTCACAGGGTGCGCTGGCGGAGGACCATCGCAGAGTCATGACAACGTTGTCACGGTTACCGGCATTGTTGATCTGTGTCACTCCACAGTCAATGGGCAATACCGGCCACACCGATGTTCCCGAGTCACGCCGGTTTCATGGGGATCGCGATCGCCGCACCGCGATCGATTAGCGATGAGTCAACGGACGTTACCGATTCCGTCGTTGATGGCGGTCGAGCGCCACGGAAGGGTTGGGTCACCTTGAAGTCGAGCACCAACCCTGAGGCCAGGAACCGTGAAGAAGATCTATAACGCCGCTCACCTGTACATGATCATCGGACTCGTGAGCGGTTTCTACTACCGCGAGGTCACCAAGATCAAGCACTTCACCGGGGACTCGCAGCTCGGTCTGGTGCACACCCACGTGCTCGCGCTCGGGATGCTGTTCTTCCTCATCGTCCTGATGCTGGAGAAGCAGTTCGCCCTGAGCACGGGCAAACTGTTCGGCTGGTTCTTCTGGATCTACAACGCCGGTCTCGCGGTGACCGTCGCCATGATGACGCTCCACGGGACACTGACCGTCCTCGGGCACGAGAGCAACGACGCCATCGCCCTCGTCGCCGGGCTGGGGCACATCCTGCTGACCATGGGCCTGATCCTGTTCTTCATCGCCCTCGGCAAGCGCATCCCCGCCCGGCGGGAGCTCGCGGACCGCGGCGCGGCGCGCGGCGTCGCCCCGGCCGAGCCGCTCGCCGACGGCTGAACCGCGCCGACGCCTAAAGCGGGCGGCCCGGACCCGGACCGTACGGGCCCGGAGGCTCCTGACCGTACGGTCCCGGCCCCTGCGGTCCGGCCGCCTTCTGGTCAGCCGGTCTCGCCAGCGTCACCCCGCCCAGCTACTAGGGTCTAGTGCCGGTGGAAGGCCTCGGCCAGCCACCAGGAACCGCCGTCCTCGGCGATTCTGGCGTCGATCACCAGCGGGCTCTCCCGCGGGCCGTCGAGCCAGGTCCGGACCGGAACAAGATCGTCGACCGTGCGCACCGTGACCCCGGTGCAGCCGAAGCCACGCGCGATCGCGGCAATGTCCGTGCAGGGAAAACGGACCGTTCCGAGGTCGGCCTGCGCGCCGAAGTGGTGGACCTCGGCACCGTAGGCCGCGTCGTTGTAGACGATCACGACCAGGGGCAGGCCGAGCCGTACCGCGGTCTCCAGTTCCGAGACGCCCATGTGGAAGCCGCCGTCGCCGAGCGCCGCAACGGGCAGCCCCACCTGCGCGAGCCTGGCCCGGGCGCCGATGAGCCTGCCGTGCCTCGTGGTCCACATGTTCAGCGCGCATCCCCAGCCGACGACGAGGTCGGCGCCGCCGATCAGTTCGGCCGTCAACGGCGAGGAGAACCCGCCCGAGATGCCCAAGGACCACGGATCGTCGTGGAACAGCCCGTTCGCCACCGCGGAAGTGGCCAGGAGCGCGCCACAGGAGTCGGCCAGTGCCCGAATCTCCGCGGCCGCCGCCCGGGCGCCCCGGCCCGCCACGAAGACCGGGCGCGAGGCATCGGCGAGGAGATCGGCCAGCCCGCGGACGGCGTCGGAATCCGCGCGGAACGTGGGCGCCGACCCGACCGCCGGCACCTCGGACGGCGGATCCGGCACCTCCATCGCCTGCACGTCCAGTGGCAGGTTGAGCACCACGGTGCGGCGCTGGTGCAGTGCGCTCCGGAAGGCCCGCACGGTGTCGGCCACCGCCGTGTCCGGGCTGTACACCCGCTCCGCCACGGCCCCCACCGAACGGACCAGCGCGTCCTGGTCGATCCGGAAATTGGACAACAGGTCCGAACCCGGAGTGTCCCCGGTCACCACGAGCAGCGGGGTACGGCTCTTCGCCGCCTCGCCGATGCCCGTCATGGCGTTGCTCAGCCCGCAGCCCTGATGCGTGGACACCACCGCGACCCGGCCGCTCATCCTGGCGAACGCGTCGGCCGCGGTGGCCGCCCCGCCTTCGTGCCGGGTCGCGAAGAACTCGACGCCGTGCGCCCGCAGCGCGTTGGTGACGTGGAAATTGCCGCTGCCCACGACGCCGAACACCGGGCCGGCGCCGAGCTGGGCCAGTACCTTCCCGACGAGTTCCGCGACACGCACCCTCAGGCCGTCCTTTCCACGAACGCGTACACCCGGGCGGGGCTTCCGGAGCCGCCGACGATCGGCAGCGGCGACACGACCAGCAGCGCGCCGGTCGCGGGCAGCCGTGCCAGGTTCTGCAACTGAGTCAACCCGCATTTACCCGCCCCGAGCAGCCGGTCGTGGCAGGGGAAGATCGGGTCGAACTCGGCCGCCCGCCCGGCGTCGGTTCCCACGGTCTCCACGCCGAACCCGGCGATCGGGGTCTGCTCGGCCAGCCACTGCGCGCATTCCGGCGACACACCGGGGGTGTGCGACGTGCCGTCGCCGGCGTTGAGGAAGTCGTCCTGATCGGCCGAGCGCGTGTCCCACCCGGTGCGATAGAGCAGCCACCCGCCGTCGGGCAGCGGTCCGTGTTCCTCCTCCCAGGCCCGAACGTCCTCGATCGTCAGCACGAAGTCGGGATTCTCGGCCACCCGGTCGGAGACGTCCAGCACGACCGCGGGCGCGATCAGCGTACGCAGCGGGATCTGGTCGACGCTGTGCCCGTCCCTGCCGGACAGCCAGTGGTTCGGTGCGTCCACATGGGTTCCGACGTGCTCACCGGTGTGGATGTCGTTCCAGTACCAGCGCGGACCCCGCTGGTCGTAGCGGCTGATCTCCTCGAGCCGGAAGTTCACGGTGTTGGCGAACGGCTCCGGCAGCCGCAGCACCGGCGTGCTCGCGGACAGCGGGGCCGTGAGATCCACGACTTCGAGCCGATCGGTGTGCAGAGCGGACATCAGGTCGGCGAGCAGCGTCATGGCGATCTCCTGATGGGGTGGGGACCGGCGACGGACCAGGATCAGATCGGGCGCCGCGGCCCCGGTGGCTCATCGCCCGGCGTTCCCGGGCCACCGTACGGGCCCGGTGTGTCCCGCGGCCCGGACGGACCGGACGGCGGCGTGTCGTGCGGTTCGGGCGGACCGGACGGCGGCGTGTCCTGGGGCTCCATGAAGGGACCCGGCGGGGGGTACGGACCCGGCGCCGCGAACGGGCCGGGGGGCGGCGGGCCGTACGACGGGCCCGGCGGATTGTACGGGCCTGGCGGATTGTACGGGCCCGGGGCCGAGAACGGGCCGGGCGGCGGCGGGCCGTACGACGGGCCCGGCTGGAGGAACCCGGACTGGCCGCGTCCGGCCCACGGTGGCACGAGCGGCCGCGTCTGCCGGCCCTGGAACGCCTGGCGGGCCAGGTGCATGAGGTTCAGCAGGTCCTGCCGGCGGCGGTAGAACCAGGTCGGCTCGGCGACGTTCCGCTCGGCGCGCTGGTGCAGCAACGCCAGCTCGGTCGCGGCGAGCTGGTAGTCGGCCATCGCGCGCGCCGCCCGCGCGCCGCCGGCCATGCGGGCCCACTGGCGGGCGCGCCGGCGCAGTTTGAGGTTGCCGAGCATGTTGACGTCCTGCGGCGTGACCAGGCCGGTTCCGGCGTACATCGGCAGGTGCCGCTGGATCAGCTTGACGGTCTGGCGGCGCTCCCACCGGATGGTGACGATCAGTCCGATGAGGATCAGGAAGTCGATGCCGTAGGCGATCATCAGGCCCTGGAGGCCGAAGGCGGTGGAGAAGTTCCAGGCGCCGTGCAAGAGCATGGCCGCGCAAAGCCCGACGACGGGCGCCACGACGCGGGCGGCGCCGCGGTGCAGGGCGGCGTAGGCGACGCCGAGGCCGGTCATCGAGGTGAACAGCGGATGCCCGAACGGGGAGATCACCCCGCGCATGATGAAGACGGCCTCGAGGTTGTGCTGGTGGAACGCCCGGATGTAGTACCCGACGTTCTCCATCATCGCGAACCCGAGGGCGACCATGGCGGCGTAGATGATGCCGTCGGTCAGACCGTCCAGCTCGTTGCGGCGGAACCACAGGAAGCCGAAGAGCACGGCACCCTTCAGTGACTCCTCCACCAGGGGCGCGCCGACGGAGGCGGTGACGAGCTCGCCCCGCTCGCCGAACACCGGCTTGGTCAGCAGCTCGTACCCGGCGGTGTTGAGGATCAGCGCGCCGAGCACGGCGACGCCGGCACCCCACATGAACGCGAACAGCAGCGCGCGCCACGGCTCGGGTTCGAGCCGGTCGAGGGTGAGGACCAGCGAGATCAGCAGGGGCACCGGGAGGATCGCCAGGACGAACCCGACGATGAACGGCGCCCCGTTGAGCGCGTCCAGGCCCAGGACGACGATCGCGCAGACCGACGAGACGACCAGACCGATGATCAGGCCGACGGGTGCCCGGCCGGGCATGCGACCTTCGAGGATCGCCTTGGGATCAACACGCGCCATGCCGGGAGGTTAACCGTCAGTGCAGCAGCGGGTCGATCGCGACCGCCAGGAAGAGCAGTGCGAGGTACGCGTTCGAGAGGTGGAAGTAGCGCATCGGCTTGAGCACGGCGCCGGTGATGCCCGCGCGGACCCGGCCGAGCAGCCGGTACGCCTCGACGAGGCAGGCGACGCCGAGGACGGCCGCGGCGATCGGGTAGAAGATCGTCGTGTGGGCGATCGGCCACAGCGCCAGTGAGCACGCCACGGTCACCCACGTGTAGACGATCACCTCGACGGCGACCCGCCGCTCGGTGGCCACGACCGGCAGCATGGGCACCTCGGCGGCCGCGTAGTCCTCGCGGTAGCGCATGGCCAGCGTCCAGGTGTGCGGCGGCGTCCAGAAGAACACCACGAGGAACAGCACGACCGGGGTCCATGACACGCTGTTCGTGAGGGCGGACCAGCCGATCATGACCGGCATGCACCCGGCGATCCCGCCCCACACGACGTTCTGCTTCGTGCGCCGCTTGAGCACCAGCGAGTAGACGAAGACGTAGAACAGGATCGCGAACACCGACAGCCCGGCGGACAGCGGGTTCACGGCCAGCGCGAGGAACACGGTGGAGGCGACGGAGAGCGCGATCCCGAAGACCAGGGTCTCCTTCGGCGTGACCTGCACCATCGGCAGCGGCCGGCGGCGGGTGCGGCGCATCTTCGCGTCGATGTCGCGGTCGATGTAGCAGTTCAGCACGTTGGCGCCGCCCGCCGAGAGCATGCCGCCGACGAGGGTGGCGATGACGGGCCACAGCGGCGGCAGGCCGCCGGCCGCGAGGAACATCACCGGAATCGTCGTGATGAGCAGGAGCTCGATGATGCGCGGCTTGGTCAGCGCCACGTAGGCACGGACCAGTGCGCCGAACGGTCGACGGCCGGGCGTGGGCGGCGCGGGAGTCCTCGCCGGACGGTTGATGACCACCGTCACCGGATGTTCACCTGCGCGTTCACGACGTTAAGGGACACTGTCTCTGATCCTCGGGTTTCCTTGCCGCGAGTCGGCTCATGATCGGGCCATCGCCCTATGGGCTGGACCGCGCAATCACTGTAATGCCGGTCCCCGCGCACCCCGTCACCGGGGTGGGCGCGGCACAACGGGTTAAGCCCGGCGTCTTCGGGAAATGCCGTACGAGGGTCGCGGCGTTGACGATAGAGGAACACCTGTCAAGGCGGTGGCGACGTGAGCGATAGGCTCACTTCGGGCCCCGGCAGTGGCCTGGTCACGGGCTCTTTTCGGCTGGGGACGGGTCGCGGGGACACTGACACGTAGTCGAGAGGAGCCTGGAGCGTCTCGTGAGTACGCATTCTGATAACTCATTCGAATGGACCGACCTGGACCGGCGGGCCGTGGACGTCATCCGCGCGCTGGCCATGGACGCCGTCGAGGAGGCCGGCTCGGGCCACCCTGGCACGGCCATGAGCCTCGCTCCGGCCGCCTACCTGTTGTTCCAGCGGTTCCTGCGCCACGACCCGACCGACCCGAAGTGGCCGGGCCGGGACCGGTTCGTCCTCTCCGCCGGCCATTCCAGCCTGACGCTCTACATTCAGCTTTTCCTGTCGGGGTACGGGTTGTCGCTGGACGACCTGAAGGCGCTTCGCAAGTGGGGCAGCCAGACTCCCGGACACCCGGAGCACGGCCACACTCCGGGCGTCGAGACGACGACGGGGCCGCTGGGCCAGGGCCTGGGCAACGCCGTCGGCATGGCGATGGCCGCGCGCCGGGAGCGGGGGCTCTTCGACCCTGACACCGCGCCCGGGAAGAGCCTGTTCGACCACTCCATCTGGGCCATCGCCTCCGACGGCGACATCGAGGAGGGCATCAGCCACGAGGCCAGCGCCCTCGCCGCACACCAGCGCCTCGGCAATCTCACCGTCATCTACGACGACAACCACATCTCGATCGAGGACGACACCGCGATCGCGCTGTCGGAGGACGTGGACGCGCGATACCGGGCCTACGGCTGGCACGTGCAGCGGGTCGACTGGACCACCGACGGCGACTACCACGAGAACGTCGAGGCTCTGGCCCAGGCCTTGGAGGCCGCGAAGGCCGAGACCGACCGCCCGTCGTTCATCGCGCTCCGCACGATCATCGGCTGGCCGGCGCCGAACAAGAAGAACACCGGCAAGGCCCACGGCGCGGCGCTCGGCGAGGAGGAGGTCGCGGCGACCAAGCGGATCCTCGGCCTGGACCCGGACGTGTCCTTCGACGTGCCCAAGGAGGTGCTCGCCCACTCGCGTGAGGTCATCACGCGGGGCCGGGCGCTGCACGCCGAATGGGACCAGAAGTTCGCGGCCTGGCGCTCCGCCGATCCCGAGCGGGCCGCCGAGTTCGACCGGATCTCCGCCCGGCGGCTGCCGGACGGCTGGACGGCCAAGCTGCCGGAGTTCGAGAACGGCAAGCAGCTCGCCACCCGCGCGGCCTCCGGCGAGATCCTGTCCGCGATCGGCCCGGTCCTCCCCGAGCTGTGGGGCGGCTCCGCCGACCTGGCGGAGAGCAACCTCACCACGATGAAGGGCGAGCCGTCCTTCATCCCCGAGGAGTTCCAGACCAAGGACTGGCCCGGCAACCGCTACGGCCGCACGTTGCACTTCGGCATCCGCGAGCACGCCATGGGCTCCATCCTCAACGGAATCGCCCTGCACGGCGGCACCCGGCCCTACGGCGGCACGTTCCTGGTCTTCAGCGACTACATGCGCCCCGCCGTGCGCCTCGCGGCGCTGATGAAGCTGCCGGTGACGTACGTGTGGACGCACGACTCGATCGGCCTGGGCGAGGACGGCCCGACGCACCAGCCGGTCGAGCACCTGTGGGCACTGCGCGCCATCCCCGGGCTTGACATCGTCCGGCCGGCCGACGCGAACGAGACCGTCGTCGCCTGGCGCACGATCCTCGAGCACACGGACCGGCCCGCCGGCCTCTGCCTGAGCCGGCAGAAGCTGCCGGTGTTCGACCGCGGCGAGCTGGCGAGCGCCGAGGGCGTCGCCAAGGGGGGCTACATCCTCGCGGAGGCGTCCGACTGCCAGCCGCACGTCATCCTGATCGCGACCGGCAGCGAGGTCGAGATCGCCGTGGAGGCACGCGAGATCCTGGAGGCCAAGGGCACGCCGACCCGGGTGGTCTCGATGCCCTGCGTCGAGTGGTTCCTGAGCCAGGACGAGGCCTACCGCAACCACGTCCTGCCGACTTCCGTCCGGGCCCGCGTCTCGGTCGAGGCGGGGATCGGCCTCGGCTGGCGGGCGTTCGTCGGCGACTACGGCGAGACGGTCAGCCTGGAGCACTTCGGCGCCTCCTCTGACTACAAGACCCTTTTCCAGCAGTTCGGCTTCACCGCCGACCGCGTCGTCGCCGCGGCCGGGTCCAGCCTGATCAAGGCGGGCATCGGCGGGCGTGGTGAAACGACCGGTAACTGAGGAGAGACATGAGTGACATCCTGAAGAAGCTCTCGGACGAGGGCGTGTCGATCTGGCTGGACGACATCAGCCGGGAGCGCCTCAGCACGGGCAACCTCGAGGCACTGATCCGCGAGAAGCACGTCGTCGGCGTGACCTCCAACCCGACGATCTTCTCCAAGGCGCTGAGCAAGGGCTCGGCGTACGACGAGCAGGTACGCGAGCTGTCCGTCCGGGGCGTCGACGTCGAGGAGGCCTCCCGGGCCATCACGACGCACGACATCCGCTGGGCCGCCGACGTGCTGCGCCCGGTCTACGACCGCACCGAGGGCCTCGACGGCCGCGTGTCGATCGAGGTCGACCCGCGGCTGGCGCACGAGACCGAGAAGACCACGGCCGAGGCCAAGGCGCTGTGGTGGATGGTCGACCGGCCGAACGTCTTCATCAAGATCCCGGCGACGCTCGCCGGCCTGCCGGCGATCACCGAGACGCTGGCGCACGGCATCAGCGTCAACGTCACGCTGATCTTCTCGCTGGAGCGGTACGGCCAAGTCATCGACGCGTTCTTCGAGGGCCTGGAGAAGGCGCGGGCCAACGGCCACGACCTGTCGAAGATCGCGTCGGTGGCGTCGTTCTTCGTCAGCCGCGTCGACACCGAGATCGACAAGCGCCTCGACAAGCTCGGCCACACGGAGCTGGCCGGCAAGGCGGGCATCGCCAACGCCCGCCTCGCGTACGCGCTGTACGAGGAGAAGTTCGGCACCGACCGGTGGAAGGCGCTCAAGGACGCGGGCGCGCGCGTCCAGCGGCCCCTGTGGGCGTCGACCGGGGTCAAGAACCCGGAGTACTCCGACACGATGTACGTGGACGAGCTCGTCGCCCCGGACACCGTGAACACCATGCCGGAGCCGACCCTCGACGCCGTCGCCGACCACGCGGACATCCGCGGTGACCGGGTGCGGTCCTTCTACGACGACGCCCGTGCCCACATGGCCGCCCTCAAGGAGGCCGGTGTGGACTACGACGACGTCGTCCGGGTCCTCGAGGAGGAGGGCGTCGAGAAGTTCGAGGCGTCCTGGACCGAGCTGCTCGACAGCATCAAGAGCGAGCTGCGCGACAAGGCCTGATCTGGAGCCCCGCCCGGCCGGTGACCGTCGCGCGACGGAGCCGGCCGGGCGCGTTTCGGGATCGTCCATGTACGGTGAGTGACACGCGCCGGACGGGGTATGCCCGGTCCGGACGTGAGAAACGAACGACACCCCACGTCCGGCGGGGTCCGCTCGCAGGGCGTGGCGAATGGATCGGGCCGGGAGACGCCGTGACCTTGCGAGTGACCGCCGGACGTGTGTCCGTGACCGTCGGGGGCGATGCCGTCGAGCACACGGACAAGGCCCTGGGGCGGCTGACCTACGACGGCGTGCCCACGGCGCTCATGGCCAAGAACGCCAGCCTGTGGGGCGCGGACGCGGCGGGCCGGGCGGCCGCCGGCTCGGCTGGGTCGACGCGCCGGAGACGTCCCGCCGCCTGCTTCCCGAGCTGTCCGAGCTGGTGGACCTGTTCGCCGGCCTCGACCGGGTCGTGCTGGCCGGGATGGGCGGTTCGGCACGCGCCGCCGAGGTGATCGCACGCGGGCAGGGCGCCGACCTGACGGTGCTCGACACGGTCGATCCGCACGAGGTGCGCCGGGCGCTCGACGACCGGCCGGACCGTACGGTCCTGGTCGTGGCGAGCAAGAGCGGTCGCACGGTGGAGACCGACGCCCTGCGCCGTGTCTTCGAGGGGGCCTTCCGCGCGGCGGGCGCCGATCCGGCCGAGCGGATCGTCGTGGTCACCGACCCGGGCTCGCCGATGGAGTCCTGGGCGAAGGAGACCGGCTACCGGGTGGTCCTGTCCGACCCGGAGACGACCGGCCGGTTCGGGGCACTGTCGGCGTCCGCGCTGCTCCCGGCCGCGCTGTCCGGAGCCGACGTCGCGCGGCTGCTCGACGAGGCCGCCGCCCTCCGGCCCGCTCTTCGCGTGCCGTACGACAATCCGGGCCTGACGCTCGGCGCGGCGCTGGGCGCGGCCGCCGCGCACGGCCGCGACAAACTGATCATCGCCGACAACGGCTCCGGCCTTCCCGGGCTGGCCGGCTGGGTCGAGCAGCTGACCGCGGCGGCGACGGGCAAGGACGGCAAGGGCGTCGTGCCGATCGTCGTCGAGGACGTGGACGCGCCGGCATCCGCCGAGGACCGGTGGCTCCTCGCCCTGGGCGACCGGGTCGGCGGCACCGGCCTCGCGGTGTCCGGCCCGCTCGGCGCGCAGTTCCCGCTGTGGGCGTACGCCATGGCCGTGGCCGCCCGGATCATCGGCGTCGACCCGTTCGACGAGCCCGCGCTGCGCGAGTCCCAGAGCGCGGTCTCGGCGCTGCTGCGCGGTTCCGAGGACGGTGCCGCCCCCACGCTCATCGCCGGCGAGCCGGCGCTGGTGGACGGCGCCGTCGAGGTGCACGGCCCCGCGGAGCTGCTCCACGGGGCCAAGGACCTGCGGAGCGCCCTCGACGCGGTGCTCCGCGCGGTCCCCGACCGCGGGCACCTCGCGGTGATCGCCCACCTGGACCGCGTCGGGGACGCCGCCGCCGCTCGGCTGCGTCCGCTGCTCGGCCGGCGGCGCCGCGACGTCCCGGTCGGCTTCGGCTGGGGCTCGGCGGCCCTCCACTCCACCGGCCAGGTCCACAAGGACGGCCCTCCGGGCGGGCTGGTCCTCCAGATCACCGGCGCGGTCGAACGGGACGTCGAGGTGCCCGGCCGGCCGTACGGACTGAAGGCGCTGCAACTCGCCCAGGCATTCGGTGATCTACGCGCGCTGCGCTCCCGGGGCCGTCCGGCCGTGCGGCTGCACCTGCGGGACCGCGCGGCGGGTCTCGCCGAATTGGAGACCGCCCTAGGCGACTGAGGGAGAGCCGAGCATGCCATCCTGGTTTCTGTCCGGGTTCTCCGCCTTTCCGGTGCCTGACCGTGTAGATCCTGCGACGCTGGGAAGATCGCGCGCGATACGAGGGTTAGCGAAAGATGGTCACCGGCTCGGCCGAGCACGGACGGCCGCTTGAACGATGAGGATGACGCCAAGGCGGCCCACCGCCCGGGCGCCACTAGGAAGGACAGGGAAGTTGGGCATGAGATGGCCCACCGGGACGATCGGGGCGCCGCCGCGTACTCCCTGTGATGAACACGAAGCCGACGGGAACGGAGACACGCGATGAAGAGGGCTCTAGAGGCGCTCAACCCGCTCCGCGATCCCCGGGACAAGCGGCTGCCGCGGGTGGCCGGGCCGTGTGTGCTCGTGCTGTTCGGCGTCACCGGTGATCTGTCCCGTAAGAAGCTGTTGCCCGCCATCTACGACCTCGCCAACCGGGGCCTGCTGCCGCCGGGCTTCTCGCTCGTCGGGTTCGCCCGCCGCGACTGGGAGCACCAGGACTTCCGGCAGCTCGCGCACGACGCGGTGAAGGAACACGCCCGTACCCCGTTCCGTGAGGACGTCTGGAACCAGCTCGCCGAGGGCATCCACTTCGTGCCGGGCACGTTCGACGACCCGGGCGCGTTCGAGGCTCTCGCCATGGCGGTCAAGGAGCTGGACGAGAAGCGCGGCACCGGCGGCAACTACGCGTTCTACCTGTCGATCCCGCCGAAGTTCTTCCAGGACGTCGTCAAGCAGCTGCAGGCCAGCGGCCTGTCGCAGCCGTCGGAGGGCTCCTGGCGCCGCGTCGTGATCGAGAAGCCCTTCGGACACGACCTGGCCAGCGCGCAGGAGCTCAACGGCATACTGCACGAGGTCTTCCCCGAGGAGTCGATCTTCCGGATCGACCACTACCTCGGCAAGGAGACGGTGCAGAACATCCTGGCGCTGCGGTTCGCCAACAACCTGTTCGAGCCGATCTGGAACCGCTCCTACGTCGACCACGTGCAGATCACGATGGCCGAGGACATCGGCATCGGCGGCCGTGCCGGCTACTTCGACGGCGTCGGCACCGCGCGGGACGTCATCCAGAACCACCTGCTGCAGCTGCTGGCGCTGACCGCGATGGAAGAGCCCGTGTCGTTCGCGGCCGAGTCCGTGCGGGCGGAGAAGGCGAAGGTCCTGTCGGCCGTACGCCTGCCCAAGGACCTGGGCGCCTACACCGTGCGCGGGCAGTACGCCGCCGGCTGGCAGGGCGGCGTCAAGGTGCGCGGCTACCTGGAGGAGGACGGCATTCCGCCGAACTCCCGTACCGACACCTACTCGGCGGTCCGCCTGGACGTCGACACGCGCCGCTGGGCGGGCGTGCCGTTCTACCTGCGCACCGGCAAGCGGCTGACCCGCCGCGCCACCGAGGTCGCGCTCGTCTTCCAGCGCGCTCCGCACCTGCCGTTCGCCGTCACGGACACCGAGGAGCTCGGCGAGAACGCCCTGGTCATCCGCGTGCAGCCGGACGAGGGCGTCACCATGCGGTTCGGCTCGAAGGTCCCCGGCACCTCCATGGAGGTCCGGGACGTGAACATGGACTTCGACTACGGCGAGTCGTTCACCGAGTCCTCTCCCGAGGCGTACGAGCGCCTGCTGCTCGACGTGCTCATCGGCGACCCGCCGCTCTTCCCCCGTCAGGAGGAGGTCGAGCTGTCCTGGGAGATCCTCGACCCGATCGAGGAGTACTGGGACAAGCACGGCAAGCCCGAACCGTACAAGTCGGGCGGCGGGGGGCCGAAGGCCGCGGACGAGATGATGGCCCGCGACGGCCGGGCGTGGAGGCGGCTCTGATGAACATCGATCTCACGAACACCACCACCCGGAAGATCCAGGACGCGCTGAGCGCGGCCCGGCACCGGATGGGCGGGCCCGCGACCGGCAAGGTCCTGACCCTCGTCATCTACACCGACGAGGCCGCGCAGTACGACGCCGTACGCGCCTCCACCGAGGCCGCCCGCGAGCACCCGTGCCGGATCATCGCGGTGATCGCCCGCCATGCCAACGGGGAGCCCCGGCTCGACGCCGAGGTCCGCGTCGGCGAGACGGGGCCCGGCGAGACCGTGATCCTCCGGCTGTACGGCCAGCTCATCGAGCACTCCGACTCGGTCGTGCTGCCGCTGCTGGTCCCGGACACGCCCGTCGTGACCTGGTGGCCCGGCGTGGCTCCGCGCAAGCCGGCCGACGAGCCGCTCGGCGCGCTCGCCCAGCGCCGCGTCACCGACGCCCGGGGCAGCACCGACCCGATCGGCACGCTGACCCGGCTGGCCGAGGCGTACGTGCCCGGCGACACCGACCTCGCCTGGACCCGTATCACCCCATGGCGCTCGCTGCTGGCCGCGATCCTCGACCAGCCGCGCGATGACATCACCGGTGCGATCGTCGAGGCCGAGCCGCAGAATCCCAGCGCGGCGCTGCTCGCCTCGTGGCTGTCGGTGCGGCTCGCCATCCCGTGCGCCGTGACCGAGTCGCACGGGCCGGGCATCACCGCCGTACGCCTCACCACGACCAACGGCGGCGACGTCGCGATCACCCGTCCCGACGGCCGCGTCGCGACGCTGTCCCGGCCCGACCAGCCGGACCGTCAGGTCGCGCTGCACCGGCGGCCGACGTCCGAGCTCCTGGCGGAAGAGCTGCGCCGCCTCGACCCGGACGAGGTCTACCGCGAGGCCGTCCTGCGGTGCGCCAAGGGTCTCGACACACCGGCCGAGGCCGCCGCTCCGGCGACGGCTCCGGCCGCGGCGAAGACCCCGCGCGGGGCCGCGAAGGGCAAGAAGCCGTGACCGCCCCGTCGGTACTGATCCACCAGGACCAGTCCCTGCTCGCCAAGGCCGTCGCCGCCCGCCTGGTGACCGGTCTCGTCGACGTCCAGGCGGCCCGCGGCAGGGCGCATGTCGTCCTGACCGGCGGCGGCGTCGGCACCGCGGTGCTCGAGGAGATCGCGGCCTCCCCGGCCCGGGACGCCGTCGACTGGGGGCACCTGGACATCTGGTGGGGCGACGAGCGCTACCTGCCGTCAGGTGACGAGGAGCGCAACGAGACCGGCGCGCGAAAGGCCCTGCTCGACCACGTCGACGTCGACCCGAAACGCGTGCACGCCATGCCGTCGAGCGACTCGGGCCTGACCCCGGAGGACGCGGCGGAGCAGTACGCCGCCGAGCTGCGGGCCGCGACCCGGCCGGAGGACCACGGGGTCGTCCCGTCGTTCGACGTGCTGATGCTCGGCCTCGGCCCGGACGCCCACGTCGCCTCGTTGTTCCCCGGCATGCCCGCGCTCTACGAGGAGGAGCGGCCGGTGGTGGCCGTGCACGGCGCGCCCAAGCCGCCGCCGACCCGCCTCAGCCTGACCCTGCCGTCGCTCCGCACGGCGCGCGAGATATGGATCATCGCGGCGGGCGAGTCGAAGGCCGGCGCCGTACACCTGGCGCTGTCCGACGCCGGCCCCGTGCAGGTCCCCGGCGCGGGCGCCCGCGCCCGGCAGCGAACGCTGTTCCTGCTCGACCGGGCGGCCGCGAGCCAGCTGCCGCCCGAGATCGGCCGCATCGCCTCGCCGTGAGGCTTAGGGCCTGTCTCGAAGTCCCCGTCCGTAGCCGGACAGCGGATTTGTCAGACACGCCCTCGGGGCTCTCGTCCGGCTCAGCCGGATGAGGGCCCCGCGGCCGACCGGCGCAGCAGAGTGATCATGCGCCAGGCCTCCGGAGCGTCGAGGGGGACGCCGGGGTCGAAGTCGCCGTACTGCGCCTCCACCGTGAGGCCGCCGGCGAGCCGGAGCGCCGCGTCCAGCTCGGTCGCCGTCCAGAAGCGGTAGGGCACCACGCCGTGGATCACGTCGCCGCCGTCGACGGCGATCGTCACGTGGTCCTCGACGATCTGGGTGATCGGGTCGATCTCATCCGACGGCTCGCCCCACCGTACGTGGGCGCTGGCACCGTCCTTCTCCACGGTCCACGCCGCCGAGACGCGAGGCGTCTCGCTGAGCCGGTCGGCCGGGTGGCTCATCTCGATCACCGCGAGACCGTCCTCGGCGAGGTGCTCCGCGACGCACCGCAGGTACGCCACGAAGGCGTCCAGGGACATCAGGTGCGCCGTCGAGTCGAGCATGGTGATGACGAGGTCGAAGCGACGGCCGAGCTTGAAGTCGGTCATGTCGGCCTCGACGACCTCCAGGGGCAGCCCGCTCCCCCGTTCACGGGCATAGGCGCACATCGCTGCGCTGAGGTCCAGGGCGGTCGCCGCCACGCCCCGGCGGGCGAACTCCCGGGCGTGCTCCGCGGGCCCGGCCGCCAGCTCCAGGACGTTCCGGGCGTCGCCCGCCCAGCGCCGCAGCACGTCGACCTCGCCGCCGACGTCACGGAACGAACAGGCGAGCTCGTACGCCCAGGGATGGTCGTAGATCACGCGTTCCATGCTCCCAGAGCCGCGACGGTGATCGGTGCGGGGCCTGGTTTGACCGGACGCGGTACGCCGGGGCAGGCTCGGCGGCGATGGGATACGTGACGGTGGATGAGGCTCTCGCCGACGTGGCCCGGGTCGGGCCGTACTTCTCCGTCGCCGTCGACCCCGGCGTCGCGGAGCACCCGCTGTGGCGGCCGCTGACCGAGCTGTACGGTCCGGCGCTGCGCGACCAGATCGCGGCCGTGCGGGTGCGTCTCGGCACGTCCGAGGACCGGGTCGCGGCCTCCCTGCTGTTCCAGGGCGTCGCGGGCCGTCTCTGGTCGCCGGTGCTCGCCACCGCCGTCGTCCACGGCCGCGTGCCGGACCTCGATCCGGCCCGTACGTACTGGCGGGCCGCCTCCCCCGGCCCGATCCTCCTGGCGACGCCGGGCGCGGCGGCGCTTCCCGCGGACCCGCCCACCCTCCGTCGCGTCGTGCTCGAGGATCACCTGGCGCCGCTGGTCGCGGCGGTACGGGCGGTCACGCCGGTCGCGGAGGGCCTCCTGTGGGGCAACGCGGCGTCGGCCCTCGCCGGCGCGATGACGGTGCTCTCCCGGGCCCGCCCGACGGTCTCCGGGGCGGCGCTGCGGTGCGTCGAGGAGCTCCTGGCCGGTTCTCCGCTGGCGGGAACCGGCGGCTTCGGTCGCTACGGCTTCCGCCGGCGCAGCTGCTGCCTCTACTACCGGGTACCCGGCGGCGGCAAGTGCGGCGACTGCGCGCTCCTCTGACCTTTGCCTTCACCAGGCCGGCGGTTCAGCCCCGACTCTGAGCGTTGAAGCAGGCGCTCGTGTGGCTACGGCCGCGCCACGACAGCCTGGACGAGGCCGTAGGCGACCGCCTCGTCGGCGCTGAGGAGGCGGTCCTGCCGGGCGTCCTCGCGGATCTCGTCGACCTCCCGGCCGGTCGTCTCGGCCAACCGGATGTAGAAGGCGTCGACCTGACGCCGATGCTCCTCTTCGCGGGCGGCGACGTCCGTCGTGTCGCCCTGGAACGCCGCCCGGGGCTCGGTCAGCCGCAACGTCGCGTGGGGCATCATCTCCCGCCGCCGCGCCGCGGCGAGCACGAGCAGGGGCGGGCCGCCGGTCTGACCGGCGACCAGGACGCGTACCGGGCAGCCGAGGACGCCGATCGTGTCCGCGACGGCGAACGCCGCGTCGGGTTCACCGTCCGGCGACCACAGGTGCAACGTGACCGGCTCCTCCCCCGCCGCGTCGAGCATGACGAGCCTCCCGGACAGCTCCGAGGCGCGGGCGCCGTCGAGCGGCCCGTTCGCGAGGATGATCCGGTGCTCGAACAGCCGGTCGGCGAGCGGATCCGCCGCACCCGGCTCACCCAGCCAGGACCGCTCCTCCGGTCGGGAAGGTCCTCCCGGCCACGACGGCCCCTTCGGGTCGCCAGGGAACTCGGGCGGAAACGACGGCATCGTCATCGGGTGCCCCCTCCGTACGGCTCCTTCGACCATAGCCCGCCCCCGTCACCGTCTCGATCCGGCCCGATCGGCTGGAGCATTCCGTCCAGCCGGGCCACCCGCCCGTCTCCGTCTCGATCCGGCTGAAGTGCTCGCGTCCGGTCAGGCCACCCGCCTCTGCTACCGTGCCGCTCCCGCCCGCGTCGGCTCGAGCGCTTCCGTACAGGCGGGGCCGAGCGCGATCCGCACGTCGAGCAGCCTGGGGTCCTCGGACCGCACGAATCGTCCGCCGAGGCCGCCGAGCAGGGCGCGCACGCGAGAGTTGTCGGCCAGCATGGTGGCGCGGACCTCGGCCAGGCCCTGCTCGTGCGCGACGGCCAGGAGACGGCGGGCCAGCGCCGCCCCGATGCCTCGGCCCTGCCAGCCGTCCTCCACGAGGAACGCCAGCTCGCCTACGCCGGGGTCGAGCGTGTACATCAGGTGCGCGAGGGCGAGGATCGACCCGTCCGGGCCTTCGGCCGCCGTGGTCAGCCCGTGCGCGCGGTCGCAGAACACCCGCAGTAGCCGCCCCGGAATGTCGCCACGCGCGCTGAAGTAGCGGCGGTGCCGGCTCTCGATCGAGCAGCGGGCGTGCATGTCCCGTACGGCGTCGGCGTCGAGGACCGTCAGCGGCCGCACGGTGATCTCGGTACCGTCACCGAGGCTCAGGCGCTGCCGGGCGGGAGCCGGGCCCTGGGCCGGGAGCAGCGAGCGGACCAGGGCGTTGGCCCGGGCGATCTCCGTGAGCGTGAAGGGCAGGCCCTCGCGGTGCAGCAGCACCCCGCGTAGCGGCCCGGCGGAGACGGTGATCGTCGCCGGGTCCGGCTGCTCGTCGAGCGCTGCCGGGCCGGCCACCCACTCCGCGCTGTCGGCGCGCAGCAGCTCGGCCAGGATCTCCGGCAGCGCGCGCGGGTTGGACCGGAGGCGTACGGCGAGGGAGAGCGCGCGGCTCGGCTCGTCGATGAGCTCGTGCGGCGTCGCCGGAACGACGCTGGTCCGGCGGCCCGCGGCGACCGCGACGGCAGCGGCGAGCGCCTCCGCGGTGGTTCCGGTGGGCACGTCCACGACGAACTCGTCCACCACGCCGTCCGTGGCGACCTGGACGGACAGGTCGAGGATGTTCGCTCCCTGCGCGGCCAGCGCGGCGGTCAGGACGGCCAGTCGGCCCGGCCGGTCGTCGATCTCGGTGCGTACGCGGAGCAATGGCATGTCATCCCCTTCGGCGGCTGAACGGGACCAGCGTTCCGCATCGCTGTTACCGGGGCGCTACACGACCGTTTCCGCCGGATCAGCGCTGTCCGGGGGGGCGAACGCGACGAGGGCCCGGCGCCCCGAGACGCCGGACCCTCGTCATCGATGGCGGGTCAGGGCGTCGCGGTCCAGCCGGGCATCGGGAAGCCGGCGAGCAGCTCGCGGATCTCCGCGGCGATCTTGTCGAGGACCGCCTCGTCGTCGGCGGCGGCGACGGCCTGGTCGATCGACGCCGCGACGAACGGCATGTGCTCCTCGGCGAGGCCGCGCGTCGTGATCGCGGCGGTGCCGAGCCGGATGCCCGAGGGGCTCCACGGCTTGCGCGGGTCGAAGGGCACCGTGTTGAAGTTCAGCTCGATGCCGGCGCGGTCGAGCGCCTTGGCCGCCGGCTTGCCGGCGATGCCCTTGGCGGTCAGGTCGATGAGGATCAGGTGGTTGTCGGTGCCGCCGGAGACCAGGTCGAACCCGCGCTCGGTCAGCGCGGCGGCGAGCGCTTGGGCGTTCGCGACGATCTGACGGGAGTACGCCTTGAAGTCCTCCTGGGCGGCCTCCCGGAGCGAGACGGCGATCGCGGCGGTGGTGTGGTTGTGCGGGCCGCCCTGCAGGCCCGGGAAGATCGCCTTGTCGATCGCGGTCGCGTGCTCCGCGGTCGTCAGGATCATGGCGCCGCGCGGGCCGCGAAGGGTCTTGTGCGTGGTCGTGGTGATGACGTCGGCGTGCCCGACCGGCGACGGGTGGGCGCCGCCGGCGACGAGCCCGGCGATGTGCGCGATGTCGGCGGCGAGGACGGCGCCCACCTCGCGGGCGATCTCGGCGAACGCCGGGAAGTCGATCGTCCGCGGGATCGCGGTGCCACCGCAGAAGATCACCTTCGGCCGCTCCGCGCGGGCGAGGTCGCGCACCTGGTCCATGTCGACGCGGCCGGTCTCGCGGCCGACGCCGTAGTGCACCGGGCGCAGCCACTTGCCGGTGATCGACACCGGCGACCCGTGCGTGAGGTGGCCGCCGTGGGCGAGCTCGAGCGACAGGAACGTGTCGCCCGGGTTCAGGAACGCCAGGTGCACGGCGAGGTTGGCGGGCGAGCCGGAGTACGGCTGGACGTTCGCGTGGTCGACGCCGAACAGCTCGCGGGCGCGCGCCTGGGCCAGTTCCTCGACCGGGTCGACGACCTGCTGGCCCTCGTAGTAACGCTTGCCGGGATAGCCCTCGGAGTACTTGTTGGTCAGGACGGAGCCGGTCGCCTCCAGCACCGCCGGGGAGACGTAGTTCTCCGAGGCGATGAGGCGGACCTTGTCGTGCTGACGGCGGGCCTCGGCCTCGATGAGACCGGCCAGGTCGGGGTCGGCCGCGGTGAGATGGGACAGCGCTGGCTGGTGCATGGGGCCTCCATACGGGCTCGGCTCCCAGCACCCAGGCGCGCGGTGCCAGATCTTCTTCGCTCCCCGGTGGTGAACTCCACCTCATGCGCCAGTCGCGGACTCACATCGTACCGAAAGCTCGGACGCGGCTCAGGGGCGACAGGCCGGATCAGGGCACCGGGGCACCCGTTAATACGATCGGCCCGGTGCCCGCCGAGGCGGTACCGGGCCGATCGCAAAAACGATCTACGGGGTCAGTTCCGGACGCGCTGCATCGCGGCCGCGATCGCCGCACGCTCGGCGCGCAGCTTGGCCAGAGCCTCCTCGAGGATGGCCTCGCCGTCGGCGTCGCTGCGCCGCTCCTTCACGTAGGCGAGATGCGTCTTGTAGGGCTCGTTGCGCGGCGGCGCCGGCGGGTTCTCCGCGTCCTTGCCGGCCGGGAACCCGCACCGGGGGCAGTCCCACTGGTCGGGAACCGCGACGTCGGTCGCGAAACTCGGCCGGGACTCGTGCCGGTTCGCGCAGTAGAAGCTCACCCACACACGCGGGGCCGCTTCGCCACGCTCGGCCTCTCCCATCGGGCCAGCACCGACTCGGCTGCCTCGAATAGCGTTGCCACTACCCACGGACTACTCCTCGCTTCCTTTGCCGCCGCAGCGAGGGGCGGCGGCGTCAACACACTGCGGGTCTGGGCTGCTCAGCCGTGGTGGCCGTGCTTGAGCAACAGACCCAGCGCGATGATCGCCACGAACCAGATCACGCCCGTGCCGATCGTGAGCCGGTCGAGGTTCCGCTCGACCACGGACGACCCACCGAGCGACGAACTGATACCGCCGCCGAACAGATCCGACAGGCCGCCGCCCTTGCCCTTGTGCAGGAGGACGAGCAGCACCATCAGCGCGCTCGTGATGATGAGCACGATGGAAGTTGCGATGATCACAGCAGCCCAGCGCTTTCGTGATTCACCCCGCTGTTCGCGGGGAAGGTTCTCGTGTTCAGGTCATCCGTTACCGAGGGTACGACGTTCTACCGCGTGGTTCAGCAGAAACGCGCAGTCTGATGCGCTAGATCACACCGGCAGTTCGCGATACCTACAGATCTTGACGAAGTCCCCCGCGTCCAGGCTCGCTCCGCCGACGAGCGCTCCGTCGATGTCCGGCTTCGCCATGATCCCGGCGATGTTGCCGCCCTTGACTGAACCCCCGTAGAGCACGCGGACCTGCTCGGCGAGATCTCCACTGTACAGCTCGGCCAGCCGGTTCCGGATCGCGCCGCACACCTCCTGCGCGTCTTCCGGGGTGGCGACCTCGCCGGTGCCGATCGCCCAGACCGGCTCGTAGGCGATCACGACGCGCTGTGCCTGCTCGGCGGGGACCTTCTGCAGCCCGCCCTCGACCTGGGAGAGCGTGTGGGACAGGTGCTCGCCCGCCTTACGGATCTCCAGGCCCTCGCCGACGCACAGGATCGGCGTCAGGTCGTGCTTGAGAGCCTGCTTCACCTTGGCGTTGACGAGCGCGTCGTCCTCATGGTGGTACTCCCGGCGCTCGGAGTGCCCGGCCAGGACGTACGCGCAGCCGAGCTTCTCGAGCATCAGTGCCGAGATCTCACCCGTGTAGGCGCCCTTGTCGTGGGCCGACACGTCCTGCGCGCCGTACGTCAGCGCGAGCTTGTCGGCGTCCACCAGCATCTGCATGCTGCGGATGAACGTGAACGGCGGCAGCAGCGCGACGTCCACCGCCTCGTAGTCGGCCTCCCTGAGGCCGAACGCGATCTTCTGGACGTGCGCGATGCCCTCGAAGTGCGTGAGGTTCATCTTCCAGTTGCCGGCCATCAGCGGCTTGCGCTGCGGCGCTGCGGGTTTGGCTGCCACGTTCAGTCCTCCAGGACGGCCAGGCCGGGCAGCGTCTTACCCTCGAGGTACTCGAGGCTCGCGCCGCCACCGGTCGAGATGTGGGAGAAGCCGTCCTCGGGGAGGCCGAGCTTGCGTACGGCCGCGGCGGAGTCGCCCCCACCGACCACGGTGAACGCCTTTGACGCGATCAGCGCCTCGGCCACCGCGCGGGTGCCGCCGGCGAAGGCGTCGAACTCGAAGACGCCCATCGGGCCGTTCCAGAAGACGGTGGCCGCGTCGGCGAGCTTGCTCGCGAACAGCTCACGGGTGCGCGGGCCGATGTCCAGGCCCTCCCGGTCGGCCGGGATGGCGGTCGCTTCGACGGCCTCGTGCGGCGCGTCGGGGGCGAACCCGGTGGCGGCCAGCACGTCGACCGGCAGGACGAGGTCGACGTCGCGCTTGCGCGCCTCCTCGATGAACCCGCGGACCTGGTCGAGCTGGTCCTCCTGCAGCAGCGACTTCCCGACCTCGTGCCCCTGGGCCTTGAGGAAGGTGTACGCCATGCCGCCGCCGATGATCAGCCGGTCGACCTTGCCGAGGAGGTTCGCGATGACGCCGAGCTTGTCGGAGACCTTCGCGCCGCCCAGCACGACGACGTACGGCCGGGCAGGCTCGCCGGTCAGGCGCCGCAGCACGTCGACCTCGGCGGCGATGAGGCCGCCGGCCGCGTGCGGGAGCCGCTGCGGCACGTCGTAGACGCTGGCGTGCTTGCGGTGCACGGCGCCGAAGCCGTCGCCGACGTACAGCTCGGCCAGGGCGGCGAGGCGGTCCGCGAACGCGCCGCGCTCGGCGTCGTCCTTGCTGGTCTCGCCGGCTTCGAAGCGGAGGTTCTCCAGGAGGGCGACCTCGCCGTCCTGGAGCGCGTCGGCCGCCGCCTGCGCGGAGTCGCCGACGGTGTCGGTGGCGAAGCGGACCTCGCGGCCCAGCAGCTCACCCAGCCGCTTCGCGACGGGGGCGAGGGAGAACTCCGGTTTCACCTGCCCCTTGGGGCGGCCGAGGTGGGCGCACACGATGACGCGGGCGCCCCGGTCGGCGAGCTTGGTGATGGTCGGGACGCTGGCCCGGATCCGGCCGTCGTCCCCGATCACGCCGTCCTGCAGCGGGACGTTGAGGTCCGACCGGACCAGCACCCGCCTGCCGCGCACGTCGCCGAGATCGTCGAGCGTGGACATGCTCATTGATCGCACTCCTGGTCGTGTGGGAACGAGCGCAGCAGGCTCACCGCCTGCTGCGCTCGTTCGTGTCGCCGTTGCCTGGCCGCGCCGGCCCTGCGTGTGACTCGTCAGAGCCGCGAGCCCACCAGCTTGGTGATGTCGACGAGACGGTTGGAGTAACCCCACTCGTTGTCGTACCAGCCGACGACCTTGACCTGGTCACCGATCACCTTGGTGAGCCCGGAGTCGAAGATGCAGGACGCCGGGTCGGTGACGATGTCGGAGGAGACGATCGGGTCCTCGGTGTAGGTGAGGATGCCGCGCAGCGGGCCCTCGGCCGCCTCGCGCAGCGCCGCGTTGACCTCCTCGACGCTGGTCTCGCGGCCGACCGTGACGGTCAGGTCGGTCGCCGAGCCGGTCGGCACCGGGACGCGCAGCGCGTAGCCGTCGAGCTTGCCCTTCAGCGCCGGCAGGACGAGGCCGATGGCCTTGGCGGCGCCGGTGCTGGTCGGGACGATGTTGATCGCGGCGGCGCGGGCGCGGCGCAGGTCCTTGTGCGGGCCGTCCTGGAGGTTCTGGTCCTGGGTGTAGGCGTGGATCGTGGTCATCAGGCCACGCTCGATGCCGAAGGTGTCGTGGATGACCTTCGCCATCGGGCCCAGGCAGTTGGTGGTGCAGGACGCGTTGGAGATGACGGTGTGCAGCTCCGGGTCGTAGGCGTCGTCGTTCACGCCCATGACGATCGTGACGTCCTCGTTCTTGGCCGGCGCGGAGATGATGACCTTCTTCGCGCCGTTCTCGACGTGGACCTTCGCCTTGTTGGCGTCGGTGAACAGGCCGGTCGACTCGATGACGACGTCGACGCCCAGGTCGCCCCACGGCAGCTTGGCCGGGTCGCGCTCGGCGAAGGCCTTGATGGTCTTGCCGCCCACGGTGATCTCGTCCGCGCCGGCCTTCACCTCTTCGGGGAGCCGGCCGAGGATGCTGTCGTACTTGAGCAGGTGAGCGAGCGTGGCGTTGTCGGTGAGGTCGTTGACCGCCACGACCTCGACGTCGCCACCGGCGGCGTTCAGCGCTCGCCAGAAGTTGCGGCCGATGCGGCCGAAGCCGTTAACGCCAACCCGGATGGTCACGGCACCGATCTCCTCATGCTTCGTCCCCCGGAGCTCACCGGGGGCCTGTGAACCTGACGTGTGTGCTCTCAGGTCGACCCTACCGAACCCGGTGTGATGCGACTGTAACCACCGGGCGGGAAGCGACCGGTCCGCCGCCCTGCCGGGAGCCAACATCCGATGGCGGGCGGCGGACCACGGAAAGCGTATTTGGTCTAGACCTAATTGGTCTAGACCAAATCGATACAGAAAAGGCGATTCACCGAAGTGACCGGCGTCACTCATGAGACCGGCCGCCTGTGCCGAGGCCCCTGAGTCCTCGTTCGCAGGCGTCGGTGCGGCGCTTCTCCGGCGCGCTCGCCGCCTGGCGGGCGGCCGTGCGGCACGCCTCGTGAGCCTCACGGCGCCGTTCCGCCGACGCCGCCAGGTGTTTGCCCGTACGGCGTCGCCGACGAGCCCGAGGCCGGGCTCAGGGCCGCGTGGACCGTGCCGACGCGCCTGAGGGTCTGCCGCGCCGTCGGCGCGGCAGACCCTCAGGCGGTCCCTTTCGCCGGATCCCCGGCGAATCGATCAGGGGGCGAGCATGTCGGCGGTGACGTTGGCCTCGGTACCCGCGATGCCCTGGTCCATGGCGCGCTTGTCGGCCATGGCCAGCAGCCGCCGGATCCGGCCGGCGATGGCGTCCTTGGTCAGCGGCGGGTCGGCGAGCTGCCCGAGCTCCTCCAGCGACGCCTGCTTGTGCTCCAGCCGCAGCCGGCGGCGACGAGGTGCTCCGGGGCGTCGTCGGCGAGGATCTCCAGGGCGCGCGCGACGCGCGCTCCGGCCGCGACCGCGGCCCGCGCGGAGCGGCGCAGGTTGGCGTCGTCGAAGTTGGCCAGCCGGTTGGCGGTCGCCCGCACCTCGCGGCGCATGCGGCGCTCCTCCCAGGCGAGCACCGAGTCGTGCGCGCCGAGCCGGGTCAGCAGCGCCGAGATCGCGTCGCCGTCACGGACGACGACGCGGTCGACGCCGCGCACCTCGCGCGCCTTGGCGTGGATCCGCAGCCGCCGCGCCGAGCCGACCAGGGCCAGGGCGGCCTCCGGCCCGGGGCAGGTGACCTCGAGGGACATCGACCGGCCGGGCTCGGTCAGCGACCCGTGCGCCAGGAACGCCCCGCGCCACGCCGACTCGGCGTCGCAGGCGCCGCCGGAGACGACGTGCCGGGGCAGGCCCCGGACCGGGCGGCCGTTGTTGTCGATCAGCCCGGTCTGGCGGGCCAGGGACTCACCGTCGCGGAACACCCGCACGACGTACCGGTTGCCCTTGCGCAGACCGCTCGGCGCCAGCACCACGACGTCGGAGGTGTGGCCGAAGACCTCGGCGAGGTCCTTGCGCAGGCGTCGCGCCGCGGCTCCGGTGTCGAGCTCCGCCTCGATCACGATGCGCCCGCTGACAATGTGCAGGCCCCCGGCGAAGCGCAGCAGCGTCGACACCTCGGCCTTGCGGCAGCACGGCTTCATGACGGACAGCCTGCTCAGCTCGTCCTTCACCACGCCGGTCATCGCCATGGATGTGATCCTCCCCCTGTAGCCATCATCCCGTCAGGGCAGTCTCGCGGAATCTTGCCGGGGACAGTGGCCGCTGACAAAGATCTGTGCGAACGCTTGGGCCAACCGTGCCGGATCATGCCGTGGAGATCCATCTCCGGCCGCCACGTCGGCCAGCACGAGCGTTCCACCGAGGGTACGTGCCGCCTTTTCAAGAACATCGCGCTCTTCGACGACATTCCGGTCGGCGAGGACGACGTCGACCCGGAGGTCGGGTGCATGCGCCCGCAGCACTTCCAGGTGCCGCTGCGGCGAGAAGTCGTCGGTCTCGCCGGGCTGGGGTTCGAGGTTGAGGGCGACGATCCGCCGGGCCGAGGTGCGCAGCAGCGCGCCCGCCAGCTCCGGCACCTTCAGATGGGGCAGCACGCTGGTGAACCAGGAGCCGGGCCCGAAGACGACCCAGTCGGCCTCCTCGATGGCGCGCAGCGCCTCCGGGGAGGCGGGCGGATCCGCAGGGACCAGGGAGACGCTCAGCACCTGTCCCGGCGTCTTCGCGCAGGCCACCTGCCCCTGAACGTGCGTGATCTCCTGCGGCCGCTCCGGGTCGGCGCCGCGGACCTCCGCGACGATGTCGAGAGGGACGGACGCCATGGGCAGCACCCGGCCCTCCGCGCCCAGCAGCCGCCCCATCCAGTCGAGGCCGGCGACCGGGTCGTCGAGGAGCTCCCACAGCGCCACCATCAGCAGGTTGCCCACGGCGTGCCCGTGCAGCTCGCCCTGGCTGCGGAAGCGGTGCTGGACGACCTCGCTCCAGGTGCGCCCCCAGTCGTCGTCGCGGCACAGCGCGGCCAGGGCCATGCGCAGGTCGCCGGGCGGCAGGACGCCCAGCTCCCGCCGCAGCCGGCCGCTGGACCCGCCGTCGTCGGCGACGGTCACCACGGCCGTGAGCCGGTCGGTGACGCGCCTCAGCGCGGACAACGAGGCGAACAATCCGTGCCCGCCGCCGAGGGCGACGACCTTGGGGGAAGTCACGTGCGGTTATTCCCGTCCCAGATCCCGGTGGACGACCCTTACCTCGAGCCCCTCGTCGCCCAGCCGGGCGCCGAACTGCTCGGCCATGGCGACGCTGCGGTGCTTGCCGCCGGTACAGCCGACGGCGAGCGTCACGTAGTGCTTGCCCTCGCGCTCGTACCCCTCCACGAGGAGCCGCAGCACCTCGGTGTAGGAGTCGAGGAACTCCTTGGCTCCCGGCCGGGACAGCACGTAGTCGCGCACCGCCGCGTCGCGGCCGTTCTGCGGGCGCAGCTCGGGGATCCAGTGCGGGTTCGGCAGGAACCGGCAGTCGACGACCAGGTCCGCGTCGACGGGCAGGCCGTACTTGTAGCCGAAGGAGACCACGGTCGCGCGCAGGCTCGACTCCGCCGCCTCGCCGCCGAAGAACTCGACGATCTTGGCCCGCAGCTCGTGGACGTTCAGCGCGCTGGTGTCCAGGACGAGATCGGCCTCGGCGCGCACCTCGCGCAGCCGCTCGCGCTCGCGGGCGATGCCGTCGACGATCCGGCCGTCGCCCTGGAGCGGGTGCGGCCGACGTACGCTCTCGAAGCGGCGGACGAGGACGTCGTCGGACGCCTCGAGGTAGACCACGCGCGGGTGCGCGCCCCGCGCCTCCAGGTCGTCGAAGGCCGACTGCAGGTCGGTCGTGAAGGCCCGGCTGCGCACGTCGACGACGACCGCGATGCGCGGCACCGCGCCCTGGCCCCGCTCGGCCAGGTCGGCCATCGTGGCCAGCAGCGCGGGCGGCAGGTTGTCGACGACGAACCAGTCCAGGTCCTCCAGCGACTTGGCCGCCGTGCTCCGCCCGGCGCCCGACATACCGGTGATGATCACTATGTCGGGCACCTGTGGCCCGCCCGTTAGATTCGCCCCTGTCGTGTGATTCACGTCCTGCCTCCCCCGTCCTGGGCCGGTGACGCCGCCCCGTCCTGAGCGCCTGGTGCGGCCCCGTCGTGGCCGCGCAGCGCCGCGACGATGTTCTCAGCCGTACGGCGTCCGATGCCAGGAACCTCCGCGATCTGGTCCGGACCGGCCTCCTTGAGGAGCTTCACCGACCCGAAGTGCTTGATCAGCGCCTTGCGACGGCCCGGGCCGAGGCCGGGGACGTCGTCGAGCTCGCTGACGAGCATGCCCTTGCTGCGCTTGGTCCGGTGGTATCGGATGGCGAAGTCGTGCGCCTGGTCGCGCAACCGCTGCACGAGGTACATCGCTTCGCTGTTGCGCGGGAGGATGACCGGGTCCTCCTCGCCGGGCAGCCACAGCTCCTCCAGGCGCTTGGCGATGCCGCACACGTCGACGTCGTCGATGCCGAGTTCGTCGAGCGCCCGCTGGGCGGCGGCGACCTGCGGCGGGCCGCCGTCGACCACGACGAGGTTCGGCGGATAGGCGAACTTCCGCGGCTTTCCGGTCTCCGGGTCGATCGGCCCGCCGGCCTCCGGCTCGCCCAGGACGTCCAGCTCGCCGGTCTTCTCCGTCTCCTCGAGGTAGCGCTTGAAGCGCCGGCGGATCACCTCGTGGATCGAGCGCACGTCGTCCTGGCCCTCGACCGTCTTGATGGAGAACCGCCGGTATTCGCTCTTGCGGGCCAGGCCGTCCTCGAAGACGACCATCGACGCGACGACGTTGGTGCCCTGGAGGTTGGAGACGTCGTAGCACTCCATGCGCAGCGGCGCCTGGTCGAGCTCGAGGGCGTCCTGGAGCTCCTGCAGGCCCTTGCTGCGGGTCGTCAGGTCCGTCGCCCGGCGCGTCTTGTGCTGCTTGAAAGCCTCGACGGCGTTGCGCTCGACGGTCTCCATCAGCGTCTTCTTGTCGCCGCGCTGGGGCACGCGCAGGTCGACCCGGCCGCCCCGGTGCTCGGCGAGCAGTTCCACGACCGCGTCGGTGTCGGGCGGCAGCGCGGGCACGAGGATCTCCCGGGGCACCGCCTCGGCGGCGGTCTCGCCGTACATCTGCAGCAGGAACTGCTCGACGAGCTCGCCGGTCGTGACGTCCTCGACCTTGTCGACCACCCAGCCGCGCTGGCCGCGGATGCGCCCGCCGCGGACGTAGAAGACCTGCGCGGCGGCCTCGAGCTGGTCGTCGACGAAGGCGATCACGTCGCAGTCGGTGGTGTCGCCCAGCACCACGGACTGCTTCTCCAGCGCCCGCTGCAGCGCCCGGATGTCGTCGCGCAGCCGCGCCGCGCGCTCGTACTCCTGCTCGACGGCGGCCGCCTTCATGTCCTTCTCGAGGGCCTTGATGAAGCGCGCGGTGTCACCCGCCATGAAGGCGCAGAAGTCCTCGGCCAGGTCGCGGTGCCCCTGCTCGGTGATCCGGCCGACGCAGGGCGCGGCACACTTGCCGATGTCGCCGAGCAGGCAGGGCCGGCCCATCCGACGCTGCCGCTGGAACACTCCGGCCGAGCAGGTGCGCACGGGGAACACGCGCAGCAGCTGGTCGACGGTCTCGCGGATCGCCCACGCGTGGGAGTAGGGCCCGAAGTAGCGGACGCCCTTCTTCTTGGCGCCGCGCATGACCTGCACGCGCGGGACGTCCTCGTGCATCGTGACCGCGAGGTAGGGATAGGACTTGTCGTCGCGGTACTTCACGTTGAACCGCGGGTCGAACTCCTTGATCCAGGAGTACTCCAGCTGGAGCGCCTCGACCTCGGTGCCGACGACCGTCCAGTCGACGTCCGTGGCGGTCTGCAGCATCGTCTGCGTGCGGGGATGCAGCCCCGCGAAGTCGGCGAAGTAGGAGTTCAGCCGGGAACGGAGGCTCTTCGCCTTGCCCACGTAAATGACCCGGCCGGTCCCGTCGCGGAATCGGTAGACCCCGGGCGATTCAGGTACGGAGCCGGACGCGGGCCGATAGGTCGCCGGATCTGCCACGCCGTAAGCCTAATGCGCTCGCGGAGCGAGGCGGCTTCAGTGGTCATTTGGGGTGATATGTGTCACCTGTGAATCTTGGTGATTTGTGGGAACGACGGCGTGTCTGGAAGGTCGGGTTTGGGTCATTGATGCGCTAAGGAGGACCTTCATCGTGTCGACCGTCACCGCGCTGGCCATTCTGGTCGGGTCGGTCCTGCTCAGCCTGCTGGTGGTGGAGATCCTCCGGCGGGCGCTCACGAGCCGGCTGGTGTCGCGCTGGCCGCTGGCCCCGCCGATCGTCCGGCGATGCGTGAAGCCCGCCTTCGTCCTCGCGTTCGCCGCCGGGGCGACGGCCGGGCTGCCGCCGCGGGGGATCCTCGGCAGGTTCACCTCCGACATCCGGCACGCGCTGTCCCTCATCGTCATCGCGTCGATGACCTGGCTGCTCATCCAGGCGGCGTACGCCGCCACCGACGTCGCCCTCGACCACCTCACCAAGATCGAGGGCGACCGCAACGTCCGCGCCCGGCGGGTCCGCACCCAGGTGATGCTCCTGCGCCGCACCTCCGCCTTCGTCGTCGCGATCATCGCGGCGTCGTCGATGCTGTTCACGTTCCCGGCCGTACGCGCGGTGGGCGCGGGGCTGCTCGCCTCCGCCGGGATCGCCGGCATCGTCGCCGGTATCGCCGCCCAGTCGACGCTGAGCAACGTCTTCGCCGGCCTGCAACTGGCCTTCAGCGATGCCCTCCGCATCGACGACGTGATCGTCGTGAAGGGCGAGTGGGGCCGCATCGAGGAGCTGACCCTCACGTACGTCGTGATGCGCCTGTGGGACGAACGACGGCTCGTGCTCCCCGTGTCGTACTTCGCGCAGAACTCCTTCGAGAACTGGACCCGGCACACCGCCCGCGTGATCGGCACCGTCCTGCTGCACGTCGACTGGAACGTTCCCGTGGAGGAGCTGCGGACGGAGCTGTACCGGTTCCTGCGCGAGCATCCCCTCTGGGACCAGAAGGACTGGGTCCTGCAGGTGACCGACGTGCTGCAGAACGGCCTGATCCAGATCCGGGCGCTGATGAGCGCGCACGACTCCGCCAGCGCGTTCGACCTGCGCTGCGACGTCCGCGAGCACCTCATCGCCTACATCCGGGAGAACCATCCCTCGGCGCTGCCCCGGCTTCGTACGGACACGGACGGCCCGGTCCCGGGGAACGCCTTGTCACAGGACCGGACCGCGCCGCGGTGACGGCCGACGAGCTCCGGGCCGGGGCGTCGTGCCGTGCGGTCAGGCCAGCTTGATCTCGCCGTTCTCCACCTTGACGGACTTGCTCGGCAACGGCTTCGGCGCCGGGCCGTGGACGACGGAACCGTCGCTGATCCGGTACTTGCTGCCGTGGCACGGGCAGTCGATGGTGCCGTCGGAGACCGTGCCGACCGTGCAGCCCCGATGGGTACAGACCGCGCTGAACGCCACGAACTTCCCCTTCTCCGGCTGGGTGACGACGACCTTCTGATCCTTGAATATCTTTCCGCCGCCGACCGGGATGTCGGAGGACTTGCCGAGCGCGCCGCCGCTCGAGCCGCTACCGCTCGAGCCGGAGCCGCCGCAGGCGGCGAGCGTCCCGGCGAGGCCGGCCAGGCCGACCCCGAGCAGCATGCCACGGCGCGTCGGCGCCGCGCCCGGCTCGGTGTCGGCGTCCGTGGAACCGGCGGCCGGGGCGGCCGAGGGATCGAACGGCATGGGGCTCCTCCTCGTGTACGGGGTCTCTATCCAGGATTCACGGAGGGAGGATCTGTTCGGTTCAACGTTATTCGACGATGATTCCGTCGCCCTGCAGCCGTACGGTGAACTCCTGCAGGGGTGCGCCGGCCGGTCCCTGCTTGACCGATCCGTCCGTCGCGTTGAACTCACTGCCGTGACAGGGGCAGGTGATCACGCCGTTCTCCGGGCTGCCGACGGTGCATCCCTGGTGGGTGCAGGTGGCGGTGAACGCCTTGAACGTCCCCTGCGACGGCTGCGCCACGACGATCTTCCACTTGTCGATGACCTTGCCGCCGCCGACGGGGATCTCCCCGGTCCGCGCGATCACCTTGCCCTTGATCGCCGGAGGCACGATGGCCTTCGCCGGCCGTGTCCCGCACGCGCCGAGTCCGATCACTCCCGCGCCCGCCAGCGCCGCCGTTCCCAGCAGCCGCCGCCGGGAGCAGCAGCCCACCGCTTCCTCTGTCATCCGTCTCCCCACGAGGTCATGTACTACACGCTGTAGTACATCGCGGGTTCATGCTATCGCCCGGTTTCCGGACTCGATGACCGGGTCAGACGCCGAGGATCTTGGCGAGGAACTGGCCCGTGTGGCTCTCCCCGACGTTCGCGATGTCCTCGGGGGTGCCGGTCGCGACGACGGTGCCGCCGCGCGAGCCGCCCTCCGGGCCCATGTCGATGATCCAGTCCGCCGTCTTGATGACGTCGAGGTTGTGCTCGATGACGATGACGGTGTTGCCCTTGTCGACGAGGCCGTTCAGCACGCCGAGCAGCTTGCGGATGTCCTCGAAGTGCAGGCCGGTGGTGGGCTCGTCGAGCACGTAGATCGTGCGGCCCGTGGAGCGGCGCTGCAGCTCGGAGGCGAGCTTGACCCGCTGCGCCTCGCCGCCGGACAGGGTCGGCGCGGGCTGGCCGAGCCGGACGTAGCCGAGGCCGACGTCGTTGAGCGTCTGCAGGTGGCGGCGGATCGCCGGGATGGCTTCGAAGAACTCCAGGCCCTCCTCGATCGGCATGTCGAGGACCTCGGAGATCGTCTTGCCCTTGTAGTGCACGTCGAGGGTCTCCCGGTTGTACCGGGCGCCGTGACAGACCTCGCAGGGCACGTAGACGTCGGGCAGGAACTGCATCTCGATCTTGATGGTGCCGTCACCCGAACACGCCTCGCAGCGCCCGCCCTTGACATTGAACGAGAACCGGCCGGGCTGGTAGCCGCGCACCTTCGCCTCGGCGGTCGCCGCGAACAGCTTGCGGACGTGGTCGAACACGCCCGTGTAGGTGGCCGGGTTGGACCGCGGGGTGCGGCCGATCGGCGACTGGTCGACGTGGACGACCTTGTCGAGCTGGTCGACCCCGTTGATCCGCTTGTGCCGGCCGGGCACCGTGCGGGCCCCGTGGAGATTCTTGGCCAGCGAGGTGTAGAGGATGTCGTTGACCAGCGTCGACTTGCCCGACCCCGACACGCCGGTGACGGCGGTGAAGACGCCGAGCGGGAACGCGACGTCGATGTCGCGCAGGTTGTGCTCACGGGCGCCCTTGACGACCAGCTCGCGCCCGCGCTGGCGCTTGCGGCGGGTCGCCGGGACGGCGATCTCCTTGCGGCCGGAGATGTACGCCCCGGTCATCGAGCTCTCGCTGGCCAGGAGGTCCTCGACCGTGCCGCTGACGACGATCTGGCCGCCGTGCTCGCCCGCGCCCGGGCCGATGTCCACGACCCAGTCGGCGGCCCGGATGGTGTCCTCGTCGTGCTCGACGACGATGAGGGTGTTGCCGATGTCGCGCAGCCGGATCAGCGTCTCGAGGAGCCGGTGGTTGTCCCGCTGGTGCAGCCCGATCGACGGCTCGTCCAGGACGTACAGCACGCCGACCAGCCCGGAGCCGATCTGGGTGGCCAGGCGGATGCGCTGCGCCTCACCGCCGGCCAGGGTCGCCGACGCCCGGTCCAGGCTGAGGTAGTCGAGGCCGACGTCGAGCAGGAAGCCGAGCCGGGCGTTGATCTCCTTGAGCACCGCCTCGGCGATGTGCTTCTCCCGCTCGCTCAGCTCCATGTTGAGCAGGAACTTCGCGCACTCCCCGATCGGCATGGCGGCCACGTCGGCGATCGACCGGTCGTTGACCGTGACGGCGAGGACGACGGGCTTGAGCCGCTTGCCGTCGCACGACGGGCACGGGATCTCCCGCATGTAGCCCTCGAACCGCTCCCGGCTGGAGTCGCTCTCCGCCTCGGAGTGGCGCCGCTGGACGTACGGGATCACGCCCTCGTAGGTCGTGTAGTAGGACCGCTGCCGGCCGTACCGGTTGCGGTAGCTGACGTGCACCTGCGTGTCGTGGCCCTGCAGGATCGCCTTGCGGGCCTTGGCCGGGAGCCGCTCCCAGGAGGTGTCGAGGTCGAAGCCCATCGCGTCGCCGAGCGCGCCGAGCAGCCGCAGGAAGTAGTCGCTGATGTGGCCGTTCGACCACGGCGAGATCGCCCCCTCCTCGAGGGTCTTCTCCGGGTCGGGGATGAGCAGCTCCGGGTCGACCTCCATGCGGGTGCCCAGGCCGGTGCAGTCGGGACAGGCGCCGTACGGGGAGTTGAACGAGAAGGACCGCGGCTCGAGCTCGTCGAAGGACAGGTCGTCGTACGGGCAGTAGAGGTGCTCGGAGAACATCCGCTCGCGCTGCTCGTCGTCCTCGGGCAGGTCGACGAAGTCGAGGATGACCGTGCCGCCGGTGAGTCCGAGCGCCGTCTCGATCGAGTCGGCGAGCCGGCGGCGCGAACTGTCCTTGACGCTCAGCCGGTCGACGACGACCTCGATGTCGTGCTTCTCGTACTTCTTGAGCTTGGGCGCCTCGTCGAGGCGTACGAGGTTGCCGTCGACGCGGGCGCGGGAGAAGCCCTTGGTCTGCATGTCGCGGAACAACTCGGCGTATTCGCCCTTGCGGCCGCGGATCACCGGGGCGAGCACCTGGAACCGGCTGCCCTCGTCGAACTCCATCACCCGGTCGACGATCTGCTGGGGCGTCTGCTTGGAGATCGGGCGGGCGCAGACCGGGCAGTGCGGGTGCCCGATGCGGGCCCACAGCAGACGGAGGTAGTCGTAGACCTCGGTGATGGTGCCGACGGTCGAGCGAGGGTTCTTGGACGTCGACTTCTGGTCGATCGAGACCGCCGGGGACAGCCCCTCGATGAAGTCGACGTCGGGCTTGTCCATCTGGCCGAGGAACTGACGGGCGTACGCCGACAGGGACTCGACGTAGCGGCGCTGGCCCTCCGCGAAGATCGTGTCGAACGCCAGGCTGGACTTGCCGGAGCCGGACATGCCGGTGAACACGATCAGCGCGTCGCGCGGAAGATCGAGTGAGACGTCTTTGAGGTTGTGTTCACGCGCTCCGCGCACGATGAGACGATCAGCCACGGCGTATTCGCTATCCCCTAGAGCCTGGTTGAGACAGGTCAGCTTCAGGCTAACGAGGAGACAGGCGGTTTTCTTCCGATCGCCCCTGACGGCGGGCTCCTCGTCGCAGCAGAACCGTACACGTGTTCGAAGAGAGATCGCCACCGAAACGCGGGAGGCCGGTGGGGCGGATGCGACCTTTACTCCGGCCCGTCGTCGAGGGCGCGTTCGAGGTAGCGCCCGGCCGACCGGCGTACGGCGTCGGCACCGTCGGCGGCGACGACCCGCCCCCACCAGCCGCCGTACACCCGCTCGAACGGGAACGGCTCCATGCGGCGCAGGGCGCGGCGGATGATCCGGGGGCGCTCAGGGATGAGATTGGGGTAGCTGTACATAAAGCTGACGTACCGGCGGTCGGGGACGACGGTGAAGATGTCGCCGGTCAGCAGCGCTCCGCTGCCGTCTTCGCCGTCGCGCCAGTGCAGCACCTGACCGCCCGCGAAGTGCACGCCCGCGTTCACGAGCGTGAGCCCGTCGCCGATCTCCTGGGTCTCGCCCTCCCAGAAGACGATCGACTCGTCGGGCCGGGCCACCCACTCCCGGTCGGCCGCGTGAATGTAGACGGGCGCGTCGAAGGCGTGCGCCCACTCGATCATCGAGCCGTAGAAGTGGGGGTGGCTGATCGCGATCGCGTCGACGCCGCCGAGGTCGGCGACCTGGGCGAGGAGGTCGTCGTCCAGGTAGGTGATCACGTCCCAGAGGACGTTGCCCGACGGAGTGCGGACGAGCAGGGCACGCTGCCCGATCGAGGTCTTCGGATCGGTACCGACGCCGACGATCCCCGGCCCCTCGTCGGCGACCTTGCCACGGTGCCCGGCGGCGTGGAGCTCGGCGATCGTGGTCCACTGCTGGCCGTCCCACCCGACGTACTGCCGTTCGTCCTCGCAGATCGGGCAGTCCGGACGGGTCGCGGCGTACTGCACCCCGCAGGTGCGGCAGATCGGAAGATCGTCGTCCATGGCCGGAGCCTACGTCCGGACGAGTCCGGGTCCGGGCACCGCCACGGGCATCCGCCGGACCGAGCGCCGAGCGGCACGGAAGTGAAAGGATGGACGGGTCCGCGGCCATGTCCCCGATGACCGGAGGGAGAGCGCGTGTCCTACACAGGCGATGTCGAGGTCGGCGGTCCCCCCGACGTGCGCGAGCTGCCCGGCCTGACGATCAGCAAGCTGGCCGTCGGGCCGTTCGACAACAACGCCTACCTCCTGCGCTGCACCGCCACCGGCGAGCAGGTCCTGATCGACGCCGCCGCCGAGCCGGAGCGACTGCTCAAGCTCCTCGGCGACGCTCCCCTCTCCCGCGTCGTCACGACGCATCGCCACCAGGACCACTGGGGCGCGCTCGGCGACGTCGTCGACGCGACGCATCCGTCGGTCGTGGCGCACCCCGACGACGCCGAGGTCCTGCCGTTGCCGGTGACCGAGCCGGTCCGGCACGGCGGCACCGTCCGCGTCGGGCAGAACACCCTGTCCGTGATCCACCTGCGCGGCCACACCCCCGGGTCGATCGCGTTGCTGTACGGCGACGGCGACACGCCGCACCTGTTCACCGGCGACAGCCTGTTCCCGGGCGGGCCGGGCAACACCTGGGGCGACGCGACGCTGTTCAACCAGCTGATGGACGACCTCGAAGAGCGGGTCTTCGGCACCCTGCCGGACGAGACGTGGATCTATCCGGGCCACGGCAAGGACACCAGTCTCGGCCGCGAACGCCCGCACCTCAAGGAGTGGCGCACCCGAGGCTGGTGATCGCGGTCCGCCGGTCCCGCGCGGCAGTCGTCCCGGGTCCGCGCGCCCGGGGCTGGTGATCCCGGCCACAATGCGCCACGATCGTGATGAATCGGACGTTGGTCTGGTACACCGTGAGATCCTCCAGGCCGCCGATCGGCATATTCGGCGGCCGCGATGAGGGGATGATTGGTGGAGACGGGCGTGCGGAGCGCGCCGCGAACCGAGCCGGGTAAAGGGGCATGACGGGCGTGACCAGGCAGGTGGCCGAGACCGAGGGTCTGACGGACGTGGAGCTCGCGGCACGGCTGCGCATGACATTGGGCCGGCTGAGCCGTCGCCTCCGCCAGCACGGCCCGCAGACGCTGACGTCCAGCCAGGCGTCGACCCTCGCCAGCGTGGAGGCGATCGGCCCGGTTCGCCTCGGTGACCTGGCCGCCGCCGAGGGCGTCAGCGCGCCGACGCAGAGCCGTCTGGTGGCCTCCCTGGAGGCCCAGTCCCTGCTGCGCCGTACTCCCGACGTCGACGACCGCCGGGCCACGCTCCTGGAGATCACCCCGGAGGGCCGCCGCCAGCTCGAACAGCTGCGCACGGAGCGGTCGGCGTTCCTCGTCGAGCGGCTCGGCACCCTGTCGCCCGCGCAGCGCGCGGCGCTGGTCTCGGCCCTCGACGTTCTCGAGGACCTCGCCGAGACATAAGGTCTACGCCTTGCGGTAGGTCTTCTGGAGGCCGACGAAGAACAGCTTCTTGCCTCTGCTCTGCAGCTCGACCCGCCAGTACGAGGCGCCCTGGCCGGTGCGGTCGGACAGGTCGAACGTCGTCGCGTCTCGCGGGGTGGCCGTGCCGCTCCACAGTTTCTGGCCGAACGCCATCCACTGACCGGTGCCGTCGGGCTGGAACTGGAAGTAGTCCTTCCCTCCGTCCTGACTCCACTTGCCGGCGAGCGCGTGGAGCCAGGTCCTGGCGTCGGCGGCGCGCACGTGCGGCGTCGTGGGCTCGGCGGTGGGCAGGTCGACGCTTCCCGGCATGGTGGACTCGGCCACAGGTGACGCGGGGCGGGATCGCTCGGGGGTCGGTCTGCGGTTGCCGTTCCGGTCGGCGAGGGCGGTGACCAGCAGGATGCCGGCGGCGGCGACCGCCAGCACGATCGAGATCGTCCGCGTCACCGCGGGCGCCATCGAGGGCAAGCGCATGCGTACCTTCCCCAGAAATCTTCCCCTGTGATCACGTTACAGGGCGAGAACCTGGTCCGGGACATCCCCCGATAAAGGTGATCAGCGACGCGTGCGCCCGGCTTGCGCGTCGACGTCGGTCATGCCGGTGTCCGTCTCGTCCGCGGCGGTGTCGTCCGGCTCCGGGCCGGCGTCGCCGTCGGGATCCCGGTCCGTGCCCTCCTCCGGCATCGGGCCGGAGGCGCCTGGGGCCGCCGGAGCGGGAACGGCCGGGCCGGGGTTGTCGGCGGCGGTCTGACCGGGTCCTCCTCCGGCCTCCCGGTCCTCCGTCCCGCCGCGCCGGGCCCCGATGAGGCTGGCGACGGTGGTGACGAACATCGTCGCCCCGATGACGGCGAGGGAGAGGCCGGTCGAGATCTCCGGGACGCTCGGGAACCAGGTCGTGTGCATCGCCTCGAGGACGAGCTTGACGCCGATGAAGGCCAGGATGAACGCGAGCCCCTTGCTGAGGTACACCAAGCGGTCGAGCAGTCCCCGGAGGAGGAAGTACAACTGCCGCAGCCCCATCAGCGCGAAGGCGTTGGCGGTGAAGACGAGGTAGGACTCCTTGGTCAGCCCGAAGATCGCGGGGATGGAGTCGAGGGCGAACAGCAGGTCGGTCGATCCGATGGCGACCATCACGATCAGCATCGGGGTGATGAGGCGCTTGCCGTCGATGCGGACGGTCATCCGGTGCTCTTGGTACTCCTCCGTCGTCGGGACGGCCCGGCGGATCCAGCGCACGAGGATGTTCTCCTCGTACTCGTCCTCGTCGGGCTCACCGCGCACCAGGCCGTACGCCGTCCAGATGAGGAACCCGCCGAAGATGTAGAACAGCCACTCGAAGCGGGCCAGGGCGGCGGCGCCCACGGCGATGAAGATCCCTCGCATCAACAGCGCGATCATGATGCCGATCAGCAGGACCTTGTGCTGGTTGACCCTGGGAACGGCGAACCGCGCCATGATCACATAGAAGATGAAGAGATTGTCGACGCTGAGGCTGTACTCGGTGAGGTAGCCGGCGAAGAACTGCGCCGAGTAGTCGGCCCCGACCACGAACAGCAGACCGATGCCGAAGAGGATCGCCAGGAGGACGTAGAACGTCACCCACGCGGTCGCCTGCCGCATGGAGAAGTCGCGTGGCTTTCCACGGTCGACCACCCAGAGGTCGAACATGATGAACGCGAGCAGCCCCAGCAGGGTGAGACCCCAGACCCAAAGGGTTACGTTCACAAGAGCACTTCCTCCGGTGGCAGGCAACGGCCCCGGAGGTCTCTTCCGCCCTCACTCATCGGTGAGGGCCGACAGCACCGGGCCGCATGTGGCTCCTGGGACCGTGGTGACGACACTGCCGCGAAGGAATACTCCCCTCCTGGGCACTGACTATATACAAAGGCTTACCTTCGTCGTACCGAGACGTGATCAAGGTGTGCTCGAGGTGACCCGTGCGTAAACCGAGACCAACTGGTCGAGCGCGTCTTGGTCGGCCGGCAGCCGGGTGGCCTGTTCGGCGGCGGCCGAGGCGAGCCGGTCGGCGAGCGCCGGCTCGTCGAGAACGCGCCGCACCGCGCGTTCGAGCGCGGCGGCGTCTCCCGAGGGGACCAGCAGCGCCGCCTCCCCCACCATGCGGGGCACTCCGCCGACGCGCGTGGCGACGAGGGGCCGGCGCGCAGGATCTCCTGGACGATCAGCGGCTGCCCCTCCCAGACGCTCGGCACGACGGCGACGTCGGCGGCGGCGAGGAGGTCGGCGACGTCCGTACGACGGCCGAGCAGCCGCACGGGGAGGCGCTCGGCCGCGATCCGGTCGCGCAGCTCCGCCTCGAGCGGCCCGTCCCCGGCGATGAGCACCAGCGGCGCGGCGTCCAGCCGGGCCCAGCCGGCGGCGGCGTCCAGCAGGGTCGGCAGTCCCTTCTGCTCCGCCAGCCGCGCCACCGTCAGGATGAGGGGGCGGTCTCCGGCGCCGAGTTCGGCGCGGATGCGCTTCGGTGCCTCGGGGTCGTCGGACGGCGGGGCGGCCGGTGCGGGTACGAGCGCGAGCCCCACCGAACGCGCGCCCAGCGAGCGCATCCGCTCCTCCAGGTCCGGGGATACGCCCAGGACCTCGGTCGCGCCCCGCGCGACGACGCGTTCGAGCGTGGCGTACGCCGCGCCGGTCAGGCCGCCCGCGATGGAGGCGTTGTGCAGCGTGACGACGAGTGGCGGACCGGCCGAGCCGAGGCGCAGCGGCCCCGGAACGGTACGGACCCGGGCGAGCGCGGCCAGCCCTCCGGCCCGCAGACCGTGCGCGTGGACGACGTCGGCGTCCCGCGTGAGGCGCCGGAGCCGGGCGATCGCCCGTACGTCGCCCAGCGGATGCGGGCGGTCGGAGATCTCGACGGGGGCGAACGCCGTACCGGACGTGGTGAAGCCGAACAGCGCGTCGGCCGAGGCCGGGCCCAGGACGACGACCTTCGCGCCGCGCGCCCGCAGGCCGTCGGCCACCGACCGGACGTGCCGTCCGAGCCCGCCTGCGGCCGTCGCCAGCACGAGCGCGACCTTCAGTTCGTCCATCACCACTCCGTCCGCCCGCCCATCACGGCCTTCGCCCGATCAGGCCTCGTAGATCGTCCCGGTCGCCCGCGTACGCGACGGCGGCGAAGGCGACGCCGGCGGCCAGCGCGGCCAGGACACCGACCCCGACGCTGGCGGCCAGACCGGTCGCGCCGAACGCCGCCACCACGCCGGCTCCCGCGGCGTACCCGGCCGCCGCGCCGGCCAGTCCCGTCGCGACCGCCCGCCCCATGCCGCGGAACGCCGTCCTGCCGCGGGTCCGCGCCACCGTGATCAGCAGGAGCACGCCGGCGAGCGTCATGCCGATCGAGTTGCCCAGCCCGAGCGCGGCGACGGCGTCGCGCCGCCCCGCCGCCTCCACCAGCGCGATCTCCGCGGCGATCACCGCGATCCAGCCGGTCACCTGGGCGACCGCCGACGCCCGTCCCTTGCCGGCGGCGAACAGGACGCGGCCGACGTGCGCCATCAGCCCGTAGCCGATGAGGCCGGGCGCGAAGGCGACGATCGCGTGGGCGAGGTCGGACGGCGGCACGCCCCCCTTGGTCCCGAGCAGGAACACCCGCGCCACGGGAAGCGCGGTCGCGGCCAGCACGGCCGCCCCCGCGCAGGACAACAGCACGATCGCGCGCGTCGTCGACGCGGCCATACGGTCGAAGCCCTCGTGGTCCCCGTCGCTCGCGCGCGCCGACAGGACGGGGAACGCACTGGTCGCGAGCGGGACGGCGAGGACGGCGTACGGCAGTTGGAACAGCGCCCAGGCGTACTGGTAGACCGCCAGCGCGCCCGACCCGCCCCTCGCGTTCGCGAGGATGATGACGATGCCCCAGGCGGCCTGCTGTGCAACCAGTGTGGCCAGGCCCGCCAGGGCCAGCCGCCGGATGCGTGCGGCGACACCGGGCGGGAACCTCAGCGTGGGCCGCAGCAGCCCGAGCCGCAGCCGCGCCGCCGGGCCGACCACGGCGACGACGAGCGCGACCACGCCCAGGGTCGTTCCGACCGACAGCGTCAGCTCCGCGCCCCGCGTGACGGTGGACAGGTCGTGCTGGTTCGGGGCCTGCCGGTAGCCCGCGCCGGTCGACAGGAACGTCAGGTACGCGCCGATGACGACGAGACTCGACACGAGGGGGGCCAGCGCCGGGCCGAGGAACCTGCGGTGGGCCTGCAGCACGCCGTACAGCACCACGGCGAGCCCATAGAACAGGATCTGGGGGGTGAACGCCACCAGCATGCGCGTGCCCGCGTCGATCACCTGCTCGCGCGAACAGCCGGGTACGGCGCCACGTACGAGCACGTCCGCCATCAAGGGGCGGGCGGCCACGGCGGCGACTAGGGTGAGGGGCAGGAGGATCAGGACGGTCCAGCTCATCAGCGCCGAGGCGATCCGGCCGGCCTCCGGCGCCCGGCGGGCGGCGGGGCCCGCTAGGACCGGCACGACGAGGCTCGCCAGGGCACCTCCCGCCACCACCTCGAAGACGATGTTCGTCACCTGGTTGCCGGTGAAGTACGCGGTGGCCAGGCAGTCGTTGCCGACGGTGTGGGACAGGACGAGACTGCGGGAGAACCCGATGATCCGGGCGAAGATGGTGATGACGCCGATGAGGACGGCGGCGCCGGCGAGGCCTCTCCCCCGGCCGACGCTGGTCTCCCCGGCCTCCTCGGTCACGTCCGGTGCCGTCACGAGGTGTCCGACGGACGCGCCTCCGGCACGACGGGACGGCGGCCCAGCTGGTCGAGCCAGTTCAGCGGCGGCGTCGCCCGGATCACCTTCGTGAAGCTGACGACCTCACTCGCGGCGTTGAGCGCGGTGACCCCCGCGAGAACGCCCAGGCGGGACCGACGGCTCAGGCCCGTCGCCGACAGGCCGATCAGCGCGCCGAAGGCGTTCGCGCCCGCGTCGCCGAGCATCGCGCGCTCGCCGAGGTCCTCCGGCAGCAGGGCGATCGCCGCGCCGAGCGGAGCCGCCGCGACGGCCGAGCCGCTAAGCAGCCCGGCGAACCGGCCGCGGGGCACCGAGGGCGACGGCGCGGCGAACACCAGCGGGCTCGCCAGGAGCCCCGCCTTGATCGCTCGGCCGGGCCGCAGGTCGAACAGGTTGAGCAGGTTGGCGGTGCCGGCGATGAGCGCGCCATTGATCAGGACGTCGAGCAGGGCGCCCCGGCGGGTGGGCGCGCCGCTGCCCGCGAGCGCGGCGGCGGCCAGGCCGACGACGCCGATGCCGAGGATCTTCACCGCGCCGGTGGTGACCTCGCCGCGGGCGAGCGCCGACAGGTGGCCCTTGAAGCCCCGGGAATCACCGGACCCGGCGAGGTCGTCGTAGCCGCCGAGGGCGCCGGTGGCGCCGCCCGCGAGGATCGCGGCGGCGCGCATCCGCGCCGGCACGCCCGGTGCCACGGCCACCGCCGTCACCGCGCCCACCACGAACGCGGGCCCTTCGAGGAGGGTCACCGGCTCACCGCGGTGGTTGGTCCGCACCCAGAGCTTCTCGTCGCGGGGCGGACGGCGGGTCAGCGCGACGTACGCCGCCCGTGCCGCCGTCGCGCCCAGCACGGCCCCCGCCACTGCCTTACGCATGCCGCCTCACTTCTTCGTCTTCGTCATCGTCGGCGTGGGCGTCGGCACCGGGGTCGGGAGCGGTCCGTCCACCTTCGACCCGATGCCGTAGTCACCGGCCTTGCCCTGCTTGGCGGCGGCCAGGGCGAGCACCGCCGTCAGCCGGCCGGGACGTCCGCCGTGTCGACCGTCGAGACGTGCCCGTCGGCAGCGTCGTCGTCGCGGAGCGCCTTGATCATGCCGCCCTGGGTCGCCGAGTCCGGGTCGCCCACCGCGACGGTGCCGCCACCGTACGTGTAGAGCGCGATGGGCAACGCGCCGAGCGCCTTGTTCTGGGCGTCGGCGTTCTTGTCGTTGCTCGCGGCGGCGGGCGCGATCACGATGGCGAGTGTCGCACGGGTCGCGGGCTGCCCGCTGAAAGTCAGGAAACCCGCCTCCTTGAAACCGGAGAGCACCTGCCCGGCCGCCGGGTCCTCCTGGCCGTTGCGCGACGCCTGCTTGGTCACCAGCACCGACGCGAGTTCGCTCGCCGTGCGGTCGTACGACGTCGCGTCGGCCGGGAAGGTCAGGCCGGCGGGCTTCAGCTGGTCGGTGAGCTCGTTCAGCGTGGCCTGCTGGTTCGGGTCGAGGTACTTACTCTGCAGCGTGATGTAACCGCTGATCCGCGCCCCGGCCTTCTGCACCATGTCGGCGGTCTGCGCCCGCATCTGGTCGTCCGCGCCGGGAGCCTCGACGAACACCACGCTCTGGTCCTTGACGCCGGCGACGACCTGCGCCGCGACCGCGTCGGTGACCTGACTGCCGTAGTCACGCACTTGCGCGGCCGCGTCCTTCTCCTTACGGAGCACCTCGTTGCTGTTCTTCAGCCGATTCGAGTTGTCCTTCAGCTGGTCGACCAGCGGCCCACGCAGCGCGGAGGCGCCGACCACGAGGCCGAGCGCCAGCGCGAGGAAGACCGCGATGATGGAGACGAGGTGGTAACGGAAATCGATCACGTGAAGAGTCCGTTTAGCCAGTAGACGAATTGGTGCCACCAGTCGGCGACGATGGGCTCGAAGGCATCGCCGGCCGGTGAGGAAACGATTGCGGCGACCATCGCGACGAGTGTGGCGGCGATCAGCATGAGCAGCGACGACAGCTTGATACGGCTCCGGTAGAGCCGGCTCACGCCCTTGGCGTCGACGAGTTTGCTGCCCACCCGCAGCCGCGTCAGGAACGTGCTGGACATTCCGGCGCGGCCCTTGTCGAGGAACTCCACGAGCGTCGCGTGGGTGCCGACCGCGACGATCAGGGTGGCCCCCTTGTCGTCGGCGAGCAACATCGCGATGTCCTCACTTGTCCCGGCGGCGGGGAAGACGACGCCCTCCCGGCCGAGGTCGTGGACGCGGTTGAGGCCGGGCGCCCGGCCGTCGCGGTAGGCGTGCACGACCAGCTCGGCGCCTGACGTCAGCGCCTCGTCGGAGACCGAGTCCATGTCCCCGACGATCATGTCCGGCCGGTAGCCGGCCTCCATCAGCGCGTCGGCCCCGCCGTCCACGCCGATGAGCACGGGCCGGTATTCGCGGATGTAGGGCCGGAGGGTCGCGATGTCCTCGCGGTAGTGGTAGCCGCGCACGACGATGAGGACGTGACGGCCATCGAGGTCGGTCTTGATGTCCGGGACGCCGACGCCGTCGAGCAGGAGATCCCGCTCCCGCTTGAGGAACTCCATCGTGTTGGCGGCGAACGCCTCGAGCTGGGCGGGCAGCTCGGCCCGCGCCTCGGTCATCGCCGCCTCGACCGACTCCTCGGTCTGCCGGATGCCCTTGGTGGCGACCTGCTCACCGAGGTAGACCGTCTCGCCGTCGATGCGGACGACGTCGCCCTCGTGAACCTTGGTGAAGACGTCCGGCCCCACGTCGTCGACCAGCGGGATGCCCGCCTCGACGAGGATGCGCGGCCCGAGGTTCGGATAGCGCCCGGAGATGCTGCGCGCCACGTTGACCACCGCGGCGACCTGGCACGCGGCCAGCGCCTCCGCGCTGACCCGGTCGAGGTCGACGTGATCGATGATCGCGATGTCGCCGGGCTGGAGGCGCTTGGTCAGCTTCTTGGTCTTACCGTCGAGGCGGGCGACGCCGGATATACCCGTCTCCCCCTCGCGCCGGTCACGGCGCAGCCCACGCCGCAGCGGCGCCCGGAGGCGGACGCCGCTCTTGATTCTCGGGGAGACGTCGTTCATCGTGGTGCCAATCCTGCCAGAGCCCGGACAGTGCCACCGGTATCGACGACCGTTATGGCGTGTTCGTTCGCCCACGCACGGTGTCCGCGCGCCCGACGCCCCCTCATCTCACCACTCGATCGCCCCTGCGACGGCCCTCCGCCCGGGCGTACGATCGTGCCCGCGGACCGGCCGTCGCGATGCTCGGTCGCCAGGACGACCGGCCGCCGCGCCGGCGTACGGCCGCCTGCGCGGATCTGCCCGTCGCGGGGCCCGGCCGTCCGGCTCAGCGCTCGGTGGCGGCGATGGCCAGCAGTTCTTCGGCGTGCGCCCGGCCCAGCTCCGAATCCTCCATTCCCGCGAGCATGCGGGACAGCTCGCGGACCCGCCCGTCGGTGTCCAGCGTGGTCACGCCACTGCGGGTGACACGGCCGTCGTTCGACTTCTCCACGAGCAGGTGCTGGTCGGCGAAGGCCGCGACCTGTGGAAGGTGGGTGACCACGATCACCTGGGCCGACTTGGCCAGCCGGGCGAGTCGGCGGCCGACCTCGACGGCCGCCTTGCCGCCCACGCCCGCGTCGACCTCGTCGAACACGAACGTCGGCACCGGGTCGGCACCGGCGAAGACGACCTCGATCGCCAGCATCACGCGCGACAGCTCACCGCCCGACGCGCCCTTGTGCAGCGGCAGCGGCGGCGCGCCCGGGTGGGAGGCCAGCCGCAGCTCGACCTCGTCCACGCCGTACGGACCGAACTCCTCCTGCGGCGTCACCGCCACGACCACGCGCGCGTGCGGCATGGCCAGCGCCGTCAGCTCCGCGGTGACGGCCTCGGACAGGCGCTCGGCGGCGGCCGTGCGGACGGTGGTCAGCTCCACGGACAGCTCGGTCAGCTGCCGGGTCAGATCGTCGTGCTCGGCGCGCAGCTCCTCGATGCGGTCGTCGTCGGAGTCGAGCTCGGTCAGGCGCAGGGCGGACTGCTCCGCCCACTCCAGGACCTCGGCGATGGTCGTGCCGTACTTGCGGGTCAGCCCGGCCAGGGCCGCCCGCCGCTCCTGCACGCTCGCCAGCAGGGCCGGGTCGGCCTCCACCGACTCGGCGTAGCCTGCGAGCTCGGCGGCGACGTCCGACACGAGGTAGACGGCCTCCGACAGGCGGTCGGCCTGCCCGGCGAGCGCCTCGTCGTGGGAGCGCACGGCCTCCAGGGCCTGGCGGGCGGAGCTGAGCAGCCCGATGGCGTCGACGACGCCCGTGGTGGCGGTCGGGTCGCCCTGGAGCGCCTCGTGCGCCGTGGTGGCGGCCGTACGGAGCGCGTCGGCGTGCGCGAGCCGCTGCTCCTCCGTCGCCAGGAGCTCGTCCTCTCCCGGCTTGGGATCGGCCCTCTCGATCTCCTCGAGGCCGAATCGCAGCAGGTCGGCCTCCTGCGCCCGCTCCCGGGAGCGTGTGGTCAGCTCCTCGAGGAGCGCCGACACCTCCCGGTGCCGCCGGTAGGCGGCGGTGTAGGCGCGCAGCGGCTTGGCCACGTCGTCGCCGGCGAAGCGGTCCAGCGCCGCGCGCTGACGTCCGGCCTGCAGCAGCCGCTGCTGGTCGGACTGGCCGTGCACGGCGACGAGGTCGTCGGCCAGGTTAATGAGGACGGAGACCGGCGCCTGCCGGCCGCCGACGTGGGCCCGTGACCGGCCCTCCGCCGACACAGACCTGGTCATGATCAGGGCGCCGTCGTCGAGCTCGCCGCCGGCCTCCTCGACCCGCGCGGCGACCTTGCCGTCCTCGGCGAGGACGAGGCGGCCCTCCACGGTCGCCCGGTCGGCGCCGGGCCGGACCCGCTGCGGATCGGCTCGTCCCCCGAACAGCAGGCCGAGGCTCGTGACGACCATCGTCTTACCGGCACCGGTCTCGCCGGTGACCACGTTGAAACCCGGCGACAGCTCGAGGACAGCCTCCTCGATCACCCCGAGGTTCTGGATCCGTACTTCCTCGACCATGGGCCGTACCCGGCTCACCGGACCTCCCCGCCCGGCGACTCGGCACTCCTCGACCCGAGCCGTCCTGTTGAATCGCCCACCGGGCTGTTGCCCGACGGTCGCACTCGCTCCGCGGCCGGCCTCGTCGTCCCTCGACCGACCATTCCGCTCGCTCGGCACCTTGTGTTTCCTGCCTGGCGGCTCGTCACGTCGGTCACGAAGGCCCTCCTGTCGCAGACACCCGGCGCGCCCGAGGCTACTCCGTCATGATGGCCCTATAGGCCCCGATGTGCGGGACCGTGACCGGACCTCCCCAGGCGAACACGTGTTCGGCTCAGCGTAGACGGCACGCCGCCGCAGAGGGAACCTCCGGGCGTGTCGCCCCCATCGCCGCGGAGGCCCTCGTGGGGCGGAATGTCCAGCTCAACGCGGGTGCCGCGGCGGCGAGTCACACTTCGGGGAGGCATGTCACACCTCGCGAGGACATCGCCCTCGCGAGGGCGATGTCTCGCTAAGACGTCCCACTTCGCGGAGGTGGATCAATCCTCGCGGACGCGGCCGCGCCAGCCGGCGACCGGCAGGCCGAACTTCGTGACCAGCCGGTCCGTGAACGGGGTCTGATGCAGATGCGCGAGCCGGACCGGCCGCTCGCCCCGGCGGACCTCCACCCGAGCGCCCGGAGGCAGGTCGATCGGGCGGCTGCCGTCGCACCACAGCACGCCGCCGGAGGTGTTCGGGAGCAGCTCGACCGCGACGACGGACCGTGGCGAGACCACCATGGGCCTGGCGAACAGCGCGTGCGCGCTGATCGGCACGACCAGCATCGCCTCGACCTCGGGCCACACGACGGGACCGCCGGCGGAGAACGCGTAGGCCGTCGAGCCGGTCGGAGTGGCGCAGACCACACCGTCGCACCCCCAGCGCGACAGCGGCCGTCCGTCGATCTCGGCGACGACCTCGAGCATCCGCTGCCGGGAGGCCTTCTCGACGGCCGCCTCGTTCAGCGCCCAACTGGCGTTGGTGACGGTGCCGTTCTGCCGGACGACGACGTCGATCGTCATGCGCTCTTCGACGTCATAGCGGCGTGCGGCGACCTTGTCGACCGTGGCGGCCAGGTCCTCCCGCTCGGCCTCCGCGAGGAAGCCGACGTGGCCGAGGTTCACGCCGAGCAGGGGGATGCCGGAGCGCCGGGCCAGATCCGCGGCCCGCAGGATCGTACCGTCGCCGCCGAGGACGATGACCATCTCGGCGCCCTCGGTGGCCGCTGCGGAGACGGGCATGACGTCGGCGCCGGCGCAGTGCAGGTCCTCGGCCTCGCTGTCCAGCACTCGCACCGCGATGCCGGCGTCACTCAGCCGGCTGATCACCAACTGGGCGCTGCGCACCGCCGCGCTGCGGCCCGTGTGGGTGACGACCAGGACGGATCTCTTCTCAGTCATGCGGGCCCTTCTGCCACGGCCTTGTCCACCTGGGCCTCGTCGAGAGGCGGGGCGCCCGCTCGCAGCCACAGGAAGTATTCGACGTTTCCGGAGGGCCCGGGCAACGGGCTCGCCGTCACGCCACGGACTCCCAGGCCCAGTGTCCCGGCATGCAAGGCGACGTCGCGCACGGCCTCCGCCCGGAGCGCGGCGTCGCGGACGACGCCGCCCGCGCCGACGCGCTCCTTGCCCACTTCGAACTGCGGTTTGACCATCATCACGAAGTCGGCGTCGGGCGCGACGCACCGCTGGATGGGCGCGAGGACGAGGCGCAGGGAGATGAACGACAGGTCCCCGACGACCAGGTCGGGCGGCTCACCGTCGGAGATCACCTGGTCCGGCTCGAGGTCGCGGATGTTGACCCGCTCCAGGACCGTCACGCGGTCGTCGGTGCGCAGGGACCAGGCGATCTGGCCGTATCCGACGTCGACCGCCGCCACGTGCGCCGCACCGGCGCGCAGGAGCACGTCGGTGAAACCGCCGGTCGACGCGCCGGCGTCCAGGCAGCGGCGGCCCTCGACCCGCAGGTCGGCGAACGCCTTGAGCGCCCCGGCCAGCTTGTGCCCGCCACGCGAGACGTACTCCGGCCCCGACTCCGCGGGCCGTACGACGATGGCGGCGGAGGTCTCCACCTGGGTGGCGGGCTTGGCAGCGGTCTGGCCGGCGACCGTGACGCGTCCCTCGGTGACGAGGTCCACGGCGTGCTCGCGCGACCGGGCCAGGCCTCGCCGGACGAGCTCGCTGTCCAGCCGACGACGCGCGCTCACGGTACGGCCACCGACAGGCCGGCGGCGCCGACGGGCCGACCCACGGCGCGGACGGGCCGACCGAGAGCACGGATACGGATACACCGACCGACAGCACGGACGGGCCCACCGACAACACGGGCAGGCCCGCCGACGGCATGGGCAGGCCGGCCGACGGCACGGACGGATCGGCCAGATCGGCCGACAGTGCGATCGGGTCGGTCATGACGCGCTCTCGTCGAGGCCCGTGAGCGCCTCCTGCAGCCGCCGGTGGACGTCGTCGAACACCGCCGGGTGCTCGGTCAGGGGCACCTGCTCGAGCTCGGTCAGACGCGCCAGCGCGGCGTCGACGCGCTCGTCCCCTGTGGTGTCCACTTCGGTGCCGTTCACCTGTACCCTTCCCTTCGCCGCCGGTCGTGTCCGGCTCAAGAAGAACGCTACCGTCCGTTCACGACAGCGGTGTCGAGTACGACGACGGGGGAACGGACCTGACGATGGCCACCGCTCAGGAAGCACGCTCGGCGCTCGAGCGCATCGCCACCCGGCTCACCGAGGTGGATGCCGACGACCTCGCCAGGCACGTCGTGGAACGAACGATCAGCTGCCGCGTGCCCGATCTCGGGCTGATCTTCCTCACCCGCATCCACGAGGACGGCCTGGACGACTTCCGGCTCGTGGACGACGCCGACAGCGCCCAGGTCAGGCTCACCGTGAAAAGCGACGATCTGGTGGCGCTGGCCGACGACGAGCTCCACGTGGCCAAGGCCTGGGCGACGGGCCGGCTCAAGATCGAGGCCAGCCTGGGCGACCTGCTGCGGCTCCGGAAGATCCTCTGACGCCGGATCGGAGCGACACACCCCGGCGAACGGCCGGACGTCGGCCTCCTCGGGCTCGCCTACTCGGCCCCATGGCGGACGATCAGGGCATCTGCGAGGCTTCTCCAGTTTCGGGGCTCGTGCGCGGTCGGGCACCCGCGCACGAGCCCGCCACGTCACTTCAGGCGGGTCAGGGCCTCCTCCGCCTTCGCGGGTTCGCCCGACTCCCAGGCGGCGACGCACAGCGCGCGCAGGGCGTCGACGCGGTCGCCCGACCCGCTCACCGTGAAGTCCGGGCCGATCGTCCAGCCGCCGCAGTGGTAGGAGCCGTCCTCGTGCCGCACCTCGGGATGCGGCACGAGGAGACCGGACAGGTCTTCGGCGAGGTACGTCGGCCGATGGGGCGGGGGCGCGCCCAGCAGTGCTCGGGCGTCGGTCACCCCGGTCAGCACGAGCAGGCTGTCGGCGCCACCGTTGTTGGCGCCCTCGATGTCGGTGTCGAGGCGATCCCCCACGATCAACGGCCGCTCGGCGCCGGTGCGCAGGATCGTCTCACGGTGCAGGGGCAGCTCCGGCTTGCCGGTGACGATGGGGTCGACGCCGGTCGCGGTGCGGATCACCTGGACCAGCGCCCCGTTACCCGGCCTGGGCAGCCCGCCCGGGCTCGGAATCGTGGTGTCGGCGTTGGACGCGACGAACAGCGCGCCCCCGGCGACGGCCCGGCCCCCTTCCGCGATCAGGTCGTACGAGAGACCAGGCGTGAACCCCTGCACGACGGCGGCGGGCCGCTCGGCGGCGGTGGAGACCGGACGCAGCCCGGCGGCGCGAAGCGCGTGCCGGAGGCCGGTGCCGCCGACGACGAGGACCTTCGAGCCGGCCGGAAGCCGCTCCGCCAGGAGCCGGGCCGCGGCCTGCGCGGACGTCACGACGTCCTCCGCCGCCGCGGGCACTCCCACCTCGGTGATGAGCGCGGCCGTCGCGCTCGGCGTCCGTGAGGCGTTGTTGGTCGCGAACGCCAGGCGCATCCCGCCCGCCCGCGCTTTGGCCAGCGCGTCGGCCGCGCCCGGCACCGGGTCGTGGCCGATGTAGATCACGCCGTCGAGGTCGAGTACGGCGACGTCGTAGATCTCGGCGAGGGGCCGGTCGCTGCCTCGCATGTCACCCCTTCCGGGCTCGCGCGTGCCGCAGTGCGGTCGCGTAGTGCTTGTTGTCCGGGCACATCGCGCAGGCGAGCGCGAGGTGCTCGACCGCCTCGGCCACGTCACCGGTGCGGGTCAGGGCCATGCCCAAGCCGAACAGCGCGTAGTCCTCGGCCGGATCGGCCTCCACGATGATACGGAAGCTGGCTGCGGCATCGGCGTACCGCTTCGCGCCGAACTGGGCGCGGGCGAGGGCCTCCCGCACGCTCCGGCTCGACGGCTCGGCGGCCGCGGCGTGTTCAAGGAGCTGGATCGCGGCGGCCGGGCTGCCGCCGTTGAGCAGTTCTAGACCTCGCTGGTACCACTCGTAGACGCCGCCTGCCGGGACACCTTGGGAATCATGACCGTGGTCCGCACCTTGAACCATGTGTGCCTCCGTTCGTCGACTCCACTTGTGTCCCAACAATGACGCGGTATCTAACATGCCCGATGTGACCAGTGATCCCGGACTTGCGCTGCGGCCATTCCGAGCCGTGCGGTACGACACCGCGAGGGTGAGCTCCCTCGCCGCGGTGACGTCGCCGCCGTACGACCTCATCGACGAGGAGTCGCTGGGGCGGTTCAAGGCCGAGGAGCCGCACAACGTGGTCCGGCTGATCCTCCCGCAGGACGACTACCAGGAGGCCGCCGAGACGCTGCGGTCGTGGCTGGCGTCCGGCATCCTCACCGTGGACGACGAGCCCGCGCTGTACGTCTATGAGGAGGTCTCCGGCGCCGTCGTCCAGCGCGGGCTGATCGGGGCGGTCGGCGTGCACGACGAGGGCTCACGGGTGATCCTCCCGCACGAGCACGTCTATCCCGGCCCGGTCCGGGATCGGCTGGCCCTGATGTCGGCGATGGAGGCGAACCTGGAGCCGATCTTCCTGCTGTACGAAGGTGGCTCCGACTCGGCCGCCGCCCGGGTGGTCGACGACGTCGCCTCGTCCCTCCCCCCGGTGCTGGAGACCGCCACGGGCGATGACGTACGGCATCGGCTGTGGGCGATCCGGGACCCGGCCGCCCAGGCGATGATCGCCGAGGATCTGCGCGGCCGTCAGGCTCTCATCGCCGACGGGCACCACCGTTACGCGACCTACCAGGCGCTGCGCGGGCGGTATGACGGACCGGGCCCCTGGGACTACGGGCTGGCGCTGCTCGTCGACTCCGTCGCCTACCCGCCACGGCTGGGCGCCATCCACCGGGTGCTCCCCGGCCTGCCCCTCTCCGAAGCCGTACGGCACGCGAAGGCGGCCTTCCGCGTGGAGGCGATCGGAGCGGATCTGGCGGCCGGGCTCGAGCGGCTCGCCGCGCACACCGACACGGCGTTCCTGCTCGGCGGCGAGGCGGGGTTCTTCCTGCTCACCGAGCCCGACCCCACCCAGGTGGATCGCTCCATGCCGGAGGACGCCTCCGACCGGTGGCGCGGCCTGGACACCTCCGTACTGCACCGCCTGCTCATCCCCCGGTTGTGGGGGCTCGAGGACGACGAGCGGACCGTGCGCATCGTCCACCACGACGCGGCCCGCGCGGTCGACAAGGCCCGACGGGCGGGCGGCACCGCGGTGATCCTCAACCCGCTCAAGGTCCCGGACGTCCTGGCGGTCGCGGCCAACGGCGAGAAGGTGCCCCGCAAGTCGACGTCGTTCGGTCCAAAGCCGCGCACCGGCCTGGTCATGCGCACCTTCGCCGCCGGATGACGACCCCCGGGTCGCGCTCCGGCCGGAGCGGCGTGCCCACCGGTCCGTCCAGGAGCTCAGGCGACCCGCGGTTTCTCAAACTGAATCCCTAGGGACGGGAGATCCACAACCAGTCCTGAGAACGATCAGGAGAGGCAGCCATACGGTTCGGTCATGATGAACGTCTGGGTCAAGACGCGACGAGACGGACTGGTCCGAGCCGCCGACATCATCCGGATCCAAGGTGACGGAAGGTCCGTTCGGCTATGGCATCGTGCCGCCAGCGACACGACGGCGTCGTCCGTCGCCGTCTGTGAGGTGCCACGGCGGACACCCAAGCTCCCCGGTGACTTCGCCGAACAGCTGACGCTCGTGATCGCGCAGTACCAGAAGGACTTCGCCGTGATCGAGGCGGTCCGTCAGCCTTCCGGATGGGGCTGGATGATCACGGACGCGCTCGCCGTGAGACCGCAGTACTACTGCCCCACCCCGATCCCTCCGAGCACCGGCGAGCCGTTCGGGCCAGAGCCGTCGGCCGGGCCCGTGGAGACGTTCGACTCGAGACGGTACCTGTCCGACGACGAGCGCTGAGCCCTCCAGCGCACGTTCGCTTCTCACGAGGGCGGCCTCGTACGGCATGCGCGCACAGCACGTCGATGCGGATCCGCCCGCCGCTCCGGCAGCCGTCGGCATCCATCGCGTACGCCCCGGCCGGTCGCCCCGGCCGGTCGCCCCGGCCGGTCGCCCCGGCCGGTCGCCGTGGCCGGTCGCCGTGGCCGGTCGCCGTGGCCGGTCGCCGTGGGCTCGGCATGGCCGAGCCCACGGATGCTTCATCCCTGGACCCGCCGGCGGGCACGCCGGTCACCGGATACTCCGATCAAGCGATCCGACCGCCGTGATCACCGGGTCCCGACGTCGCACGATCACGTCGGACCGCGATCGCGGCCTCCACCTCGTACAGCCCTCGAGGGCCGTCCGGAGCGCGCCAGAAGCGATGCCGCAGCGAACCGCGGACCTCGACGAGGTCCCCGTGCCGCCAGCCGCGGATGCCCTCCTGGACCGCGGAGTCGTAGGTGACGCAGCGGATGGTGTCGATGGCGTCCTGCGGCGACCGCGCGTTCTGATGCTCCACGATGAGCCGCCAGACGGCCACCTGCCGGCCTTCCGGTAACGTCTTCCACTCCGGCGCGCCGGAAAGCCGTCCGACCAGGACGATCTCGTTGACGTGGGTCACGCCGGCTGCGGCATCGGGCGTCTCCGCGGTCCCTGCGACGGTGTCACGAGGGCGTGTGTCGCGGCCGTCCGGCGGCCGTCCGCCGCCATCCCTCTCGCCGTGCCGCGCCTCGATGCCCTGCGTCGCCATGCCCTGCGCCTCGACGCCTCCCGCGGCCTGGTGCGCCGTCTCCTCGATGTGATCCACGGTCTACTCCCCTCGCGTCCCTCGTGACCGCCGCCGTGTGGCCCGGCGACGTTGTCTCTACGATGGGGCGGTCGGCCTGGACCTCGTAACCCTGCCCGGCGCATCTGTGGAAACCGGAGCGACACATGGATTCGATCACCGACCTGGGCAACGACGTCTTCGAGATCGACACCCGTATGGCCGGGTACACCGGCATCACGGCCGGCTATCTGATCCGCTCCGACCGGCCCTGCCTGGTGGAGACCGGCGCCGGCAACTCCGCCCCGGTCGTACGCGACGCGCTGGCCGCCGCGGGCATCGGCCCCGCCGACCTGGCGACCGTCGTCGTCACGCACATCCATCTCGACCACGCGGGCGGCGTCGGCGACATCGCGGAGATGTTCCCCAACGCCGAGATCGTCGTCCACGAGAAGGGCGCCCGCCACCTCGCGGACCCGAGTCGGCTGATGCGCAGCGCCCGCATGGTCTGGGGAGAGGCCCTCGATTCCCTGTTCGGCGACCTCAAGCCCACGGACGCCGTACGGATCCGGGCGGTGGAGGACGTCGGTGAGGTCGACCTCGGCGGCGGGAGGCGGCTGGAGAGCCATCACTCGCCCGGCCACGCCAGGCACCACGTCGGACTGCTCGACTCGCTGACCGGCGATCTGTACGTCGGGGACGCCGCCGGTGTGTACATCCCGGAGACGGCCGACCTGCGCCCCGCCACGCCGCCGCCCGACTTCGATCTGGACACGGCCCTGGCGTCGCTGGACCGCTTCCGCGCCCTACGGCCGTCCCGGCTGCTGTTCAGCCACTTCGGGCCGGTGGACCTGGTCGACGAGACGCTCGACCGGTCCACGGAAGAGCTCCGGCTGTGGGTCGAACTGGTCGCCGAGGCCCACGATCAGCGCCTCGACCTGGATCACGCCGTGGCCATGGTCCGCGAGCGCACCGACGACCGGTATCGCGCGCTCGCCCCGGACGCCGATCCGGAGATCGCGCAAAAGATCGAAATCATCAGCGCCGCCCGCAACAACGTCGCGGGCATCATGCACGCGCTCGAAAAGCGCTGAGGCCCGCCTCCGCGCTGTCCTGAAGGACGACATGGAGGCGGGCCCCGTACGTCTCACTCGTCCTCGGCGTCCGTCCGCCGGACGCCGCCGGTCTCGCCGTCGGCGTCCCCCTCGGGCCCCGCGTCGGCATGCGCCTCAGTGCCCGTAGCGGTGCCGGCGCTCGGCCCGGTGGCGACGCCTTCGCTCGGCTTGGCGGTGCGATCTCCGCTCCGCTCTGCGTCGATGTCCGCCTCGGACTGCGCATCGGCCTGCGGCGCAGAGCCCGCCTCGGTCTGGGGCACGGCCTCCGTCACGACGCCCGAGCCTGGCTCGACGTCGGCGAACTCCGTGTCGATGATCTCCAAGCCCTCGAGCTCGGCGTACCGCTCGGCGGCGTCCGTCTCGCCGTCGCGGTCGGCCGCGGCCGCCCGGGCGAACCAGTCGGAGGCCTCCTCCTCCCGATCCGCGTCGATCAGCGCGTCGGCGTACGCGTAGAAGAGCCGCGCCGACCACGGCCGCCACCGCTCGTCCTTCAGCTCCGGAACCTGCAACGCCAGGACGGCCGCGCCCGGCTGACCGAGGTCGCGGCGGACGCCCGACTCGACGATCCGCATCTCGATCGCCTCGGCCTGCGGGAGGCGGCGGGCCTCATCCGACTTGGCGAGGTCCAGGGCGCGCTCGGGCCTGCCGAGTCCGCGTTCGGCGTCGGCCATGATGGCGAGGTAGGCCTCCTGGCCGGTCAGACGGCGCGCCGCACGAAGCTCCGACAGGGCGACCGACCACAGGCCTGCGTGGTACGCCGCGATTCCGCACGCCTCACGGACGATACCGACCCGGGCCGCGCGGCCACGGGCCGCGAGGGCGTGCTGGTAGGCCAGTTCGGGATCGTCGTCGATCAGGCGGCCGGCCATCACGAGATGGCGGGCGACATCGGTCGCGAGATCCTTCGGCAGGGTCTTGAGCTCGGCGCGCGCCGTGGCATCGAGTTCGGCGCCGGTGACGTCCTCGGGGACCGGCGGGCCGGGGTCACGCCGGGGCCGTGGCGCGTCCGACGGCCGACCGTCCCGGCCGGAAGGCCGGCGCGTGCCGCGCTCGGCCGGCCGGCGACCTCCCTTGGCGTCGTCCCGCCGCCAGCGATCGCTTCTCTGGCCCTCGGCGCCGTCTCGAGGTCCCCGCTGACCGCCTCGGAAGTCGCGTCGGCCGCCATCCCGGCTCCCCGGGCCGCCGGTACGCTCCTGAGGAGGCCGAGAACCCTCCCTGCCGCCCTGACGGGACCGGTTGCCCTCCTCGCCCTTCTCCGGGGCGCGGAAGCCGCCTCTGCCGCCGCCAGGACGGTCGTCACGACGGGACGAGCCTGCAGGGCCCGTACGCGGCCGCCCACTGTCGTCGCGGGTGAAGCCTCCTCGGCCGGCACTCCGGCCGTCGTCGCGCCGTCCCGAGAAGTTCCGCGCGCCACGAGGTCCGTTGTTGTCGCGCGGACGGTAGCCGCGATCGTCACGCCGCTCGGTACGTTCGTCGTCGTACCGAGAGGAGCGATCGCTCGGCCGCCGCGGGGAGCCCCCCTCCTGCTCGCCCCGGTCGGCAGGACGCCCTCCCGGGCGGGGACCGCCACGCTCGTTCCGCCACTTACCGCTGCCGGTGGGGCGTCCGCCTCCGCCGGCCGCCCCGCGGCCGCGCGTGTCGTCTCGCCGCGGCGAGCGGCTCAAGCCGCTCGTACCCTCGTTGCCGCTGTCGCGGATGGGCTTGGACCGACGTGCCTGGGAGATCCCGGCGCCCTGATCGTCGCGGGCGTTGCCGTAACGCTTGCCCTGATCGTCACGGGCGTTGCCGTAACGCTGGCCGCTACCGGACCGCTGGGGGTTGCCTGGCTTCTGGAACCCTCCGGGGCGGCCGGCACTCGACCGGCCTCCGGCCGAGCCGGCGCGCCCGCCGCCGGAACCCTCGGTGGAGTCGTCGCGTCGGGGCCGCCCACCGGCGCGGTTGGTGGAGCCCTTGGAGGACCACCGAGCCCCGCCCTGACGGTCACGAGATCCGCCGGAGGCGCTGCCCGGTCGGTCTTGGCGGGCCGGCCGTGGACGCCGGTCGGGTCCGTCGCCGTCGCGTTGATCTCGTTCCGCGCTCATCACATCAAACCGTTCCCCTTGGGAGCACTGTCGTCTCCATTGTGCCCGAACATACAAAAAGGGCCGCCTGAAAAGGCGGCCCTTCCTGTGTATGTGTCCGGCGGTGTCCTACTCTCCCACACCGTCTCCAGTGCAGTACCATCGGCGCTGAAGGGCTTAACTTCCGGGTTCGGAATGGGACCGGGTGTTTCCCCTTCGCCAAAACCACCGAAACGCCTTACGGGATTCCGGGGGATGTTCCCGGCCGTGTCCCGGGAACCGCATAGTGAACGCGAACATCTCTTGCTTAACGCAGCTCTTGAACGAAAGTGTGTGTCAAGCCACTCGGCCTATTAGTACCGGTCAACTCCACACCTTGCGGTGCTTCCATCTCCGGCCTATCAACCCAGTCGTCTAGCTGGGGGCCTTACAACCACAAAGGGTTGGGAGACCTCATCTAGAGGAAGGCTTCCCGCTTAGATGCTTTCAGCGGTTATCCCGACCGAACGTAGCCAACCAGCCATGCACCTGGCGGTACAACTGGCACACCAGAGGTTCGTCCGTCCCGGTCCTCTCGTACTAGGGACAGACCCTCGCAAGTCTCCTGCGCGCACAGCGGATAGGGACCGAACTGTCTCGCGACGTTCTAAACCCAGCTCGCGTGCCGCTTTAATGGGCGAACAGCCCAACCCTTGGGACCTACTCCAGCCCCAGGATGCGACGAGCCGACATCGAGGTGCCAAACCTTGCCGTCGATATGGACTCTTGGGCAAGATCAGCCTGTTATCCCCGGGGTACCTTTTAGCCGTTGAGCGACACCCCATCCACACGGTGGTGCCGGATCACTAGGCCCTGCTTTCGCACCTGCTCGACATGTCTGTCTCACAGTCAAGCTCCCTTGTGCCCTTGCACTCGACACCTGATTGCCAACCAGGCTGAGGGAACCTTTGGGCGCCTCCGTTACTCTTTGGGAGGCAACCGCCCCAGTTAAACTACCCACCAGGCACTGTCCCCCACCCGGATACACGGGCGCGGGTTAGACGCTCGAAACGACCAGAGTGGTATTTCACCAACGACTCCACCACCACTGGCGTGATGGCTTCACAGTCTCCCACCTATCCTACACAAGACGCTCCAAACGCCAATGCCAAGCTATAGTGAAGGTCCCGGGGTCTTTCCGTCCTGCTGCGCGTAACGAGCATCTTTACTCGTAGTGCAATTTCACCGGGCCTGTGGTTGAGACAGTGGGGAAGTCGTTACGCCATTCGTGCAGGTCGGAACTTACCCGACAAGGAATTTCGCTACCTTAGGATGGTTATAGTTACCACCGCCGTTTACCGGCGCTTAGGTTCTCAGCTTCGCCCCGAAGGACTAACCGGTCCCCTTAACGTTCCGGCACCGGGCAGGCGTCAGTCCGTATACAGCGTCTTACGACTTCGCACGGACCTGTGTTTTTAGTAAACAGTCGCTTCCCCCTGGTATCTGCGACCCCCACCAGCTCACGAAGCCAGTTCGGTCACCAGCAGGGGCCCCCCTTCTCCCAAAGTTACGGGGGCAATTTGCCGAGTTCCTTAACCACAGTTCACCCGATCGCCTCGGTATTCTCTACCTGACCACCTGAGTCGGTTTAGGGTACGGGCCGCCGACACACTCGCTAGAGGCTTTTCTCGACAGCATGGGATCACTCACTTCGCCTAAATCGGCTCGGCATCACATCTCAGGCACATGTGCCACGGATTTACCTATGACACGCCCTACATGTTTACCCCAGGAACAACCATCGCCTGGGCTGAGCTACCCTCCTGCGTCACCCCATCACTTGCCTACTACCACCTCAGGTCCCGGCCGCCCGTCACAAGGTCCCCGAAGGAACCAAGCAACGATTGGAACGGTTAGTGTCAGTGGGTTCAGCATGGGCGCGTGTCAGCGGGTACGGGAATATCAACCCGTTGTCCATCGACTACGCCTCGCGGCCTCGCCTTAGGTCCCGACTTACCCTGGGCGGATTAGCCTGCCCCAGGAACCCTTGGTCATCCGGCGGAGGGGTTTCTCACCCCTCATTCGCTACTCATGCCTGCATTCTCACTCGTGTGGTCTCCACGACTAGCTCACGCTGCCGCTTCACAGCCCACACGACGCTCCCCTACCCATCCCAACCCCTGGACACCTTACGGTGCCTGGGTATCGTTGAGATGCCACGGCTTCGGCGGTGTGCTTGAGCCCCGCTACATTGTCGGCGCGGAATCACTTGACCAGTGAGCTATTACGCACTCTTTCAAGGGTGGCTGCTTCTAAGCCAACCTCCTGGTTGTCACGGCAACTCCACATCCTTTACCACTTAGCACACGCTTAGGGGCCTTAGCCGGTGATCTGGGCTGTTTCCCTCTCGACTACGAACCTTATCGCCCGCAGTCTCACTGCCACGCTTCACTTACCGGCATTCGGAGTTTGGCTGACTTCAGTAAGCTTGTCGGCCCCCTAGGCCATCCAGTAGCTCTACCTCCGGCAAGAAACACGCAACGCTGCACCTAAATGCATTTCGGGGAGAACCAGCTATCACGGAGTTTGATTGGCCTTTCACCCCTACCCACAGGTCATCCCCCAGGTTTTCAACCCTGGTGGGTTCGGTCCTCCACACGGTCTTACCCGCGCTTCAACCTGCCCATGGGTAGATCACTCCGCTTCGGGTCTACAGCATGCGACTAAAAACGCCCTATTCAGACTCGCTTTCGCTACGGCTCCCCCACACGGGTTAACCTCGCCACACACCATAACTCGCAGGCTCATTCTTCAAAAGGCACGCCATCACACCACACCCCCAAAGAGATGCGGGAGCTCTGACGGCTTGTAAGCACACGGTTTCAGGTACTCTTTCACGACCCCTCACCGGGGCACTTTTCACCTTTCCCTCACGGTACTAGTCCGCTATCGGTCACCAGGGAGTATTCAGGCTTACCAGGTGGTCCTGGCAGATTCACACGAGATTTCACGGGCCCCGTGCTACTCGGGAAACACCTAATGAAGACAACAAGATTTCGCCTACCGGACTCTCACCGACTACGGTCGACCATCCCAGATCATTCGACTATCCTGTTGTTTTTTGACTCCACGTCCCAGCGGCGGCCGGAACAAAGGCACTCCCACAACCCCACACACGCAACACCCGCCGGCTATCACACGCGCATGGTTTAGCCTCATCCCCTTTCGCTCACCACTACTCAGGGAATCACTATTGTTTTCTCTTCCTGCGGGTACTGAGATGTTTCACTTCCCCGCGTTACCACCAACCGCCCTATCAATTCAGACGGAGGCAACACCCCATGACAGGTGCTAGGTTTCCCCATTCGGAAATCCCCGGATCAACGCTCGGTTGCCAACTCCCCGGGGCATATCGCAGGCTCCCACGTCCTTCATCGGCTCCTGGTACCAAGGCATCCACCGTGTGCCCTAAAAAACTTGAACACACTCGACAAGAACAAAGATGCTCGCGTCCACTATGCAGTTCTCAAAACACGGACAGAACCAACCCCCAGCCACCACCAAACCACCGCTACCCCCAACCCGAAGACCAGGGAAAACAGTGTGGTATGGCGACCAGATCAGCCTGTAACGCGGCGAACCCCCACAACGAGGGGTTCAGCCTGAGAAGCCCGAGCGTGAACGCCCGTTCCCTCAGGACCCAACAGTGTGCCCAAACCAGACGACCCCAACCAGCTCGCGTTCCCACTCCCAGGAAACCTGGGCGGTACTAGCAGGCGGCCGTGACCGGCCGGTCTGAATAGCCAGTGCTCCACTAGTGAGCAGGCCCACCCACGAGACATTCGCTCGTGATAGTGAAAGCCGCCTGGACCGACACCCCCACCACAGTGGTGGATGCGGCCAGTTACTGCTCCTTAGAAAGGAGGTGATCCAGCCGCACCTTCCGGTACGGCTACCTTGTTACGACTTCGTCCCAATCGCCGGCCCCACCTTCGACCGCTCCCCCCACAAGGGTTGGGCCACGGGCTTCGGGTGTTGCCGACTTTCGTGACGTGACGGGCGGTGTGTACAAGGCCCGGGAACGTATTCACCGCAGCGTTGCTGATCTGCGATTACTAGCGACTCCGACTTCATGGGGTCGAGTTGCAGACCCCAATCCGAACTGAGACCGGCTTTTAGGGATTCGCTCCACCTCACGGTTTCGCAGCCCTCTGTACCGGCCATTGTAGCATGTTTGCAGCCCAAGACATAAGGGGCATGATGACTTGACGTCATCCCCACCTTCCTCCGAGTTGACCCCGGCAGTCTCCCATGAGTCCCCAACCACCCGAAGGTGTTGCTGGCAACATGGAACGAGGGTTGCGCTCGTTGCGGGACTTAACCCAACATCTCACGACACGAGCTGACGACAGCCATGCACCACCTGTCACCGGCCCAAAAGGACCCCGCATCTCTGCGAGTTTTCCGGTGATGTCAAACCTTGGTAAGGTTCTTCGCGTTGCGTCGAATTAAGCAACATGCTCCGCCGCTTGTGCGGGCCCCCGTCAATTCCTTTGAGTTTTAGCCTTGCGGCCGTACTCCCCAGGCGGGGCGCTTAATGCGTTAGCTACGGCACGGAATCCGTGGAAGGACCCCACACCTAGCGCCCAACGTTTACGGCGTGGACTACCAGGGTATCTAATCCTGTTCGCTCCCCACGCTTTCGCTCCTCAGCGTCAGGTAAGGCCCAGAGAACCGCCTTCGCCACCGGTGTTCCTCCCGATATCTGCGCATTTCACCGCTACACCGGGAATTCCATTCTCCCCTACCTACCTCTAGTCTGCCCGTATCCACCGCAGGCCCGAGGTTAAGCCTCGGGTTTTCACGGCAGACGTGACAGACCGCCTACGAGCTCTTTACGCCCAATAATTCCGGACAACGCTTGCGCCCTACGTATTACCGCGGCTGCTGGCACGTAGTTAGCCGGCGCTTCTTCCCCACCTACCGTCACGTTAGCTTCGTCGGTGGTGAAAGAGGTTTACAACCCGAAGGCCTTCATCCCCCACGCGGCGTCGCTGCGTCAGGCTTCCGCCCATTGCGCAATATTCCCCACTGCTGCCTCCCGTAGGAGTCTGGGCCGTGTCTCAGTCCCAGTGTGGCCGGTCGCCCTCTCAGGCCGGCTACCCGTCGTCGCCTTGGTAGGCCATCACCCCACCAACAAGCTGATAGGCCGCGAGCCCATCCCCAGCCGAAAAACTTTCAACACACCATCATGCAAAAGTGTGTGATATCCGGTATTAGACCCAGTTTCCCGGGCTTATCCCAGAGCTAGGGGCAGGTTACTCACGTGTTACTCACCCGTTCGCCGCTCGAGTACCCCGAAGGGCCTTTCCGCTCGACTTGCATGTGTTAAGCACGCCGCCAGCGTTCGTCCTGAGCCAGGATCAAACTCTCCGTTAAGGCCAAACGACAACCACCCTCACGAGCAGTCGCCAAACCTTGAAGAAAATCCCGGCAAGAATCATACTTGCCAAAGGAATCCAAACCCGACCAGACCAACCCCGAAAGATCAGCCCAGCCAAGCGAGGACCAAAAGGCACTGGCTTTTAGCACACTGTTGAGTTCTCAAGAAACGGACACACACCGTCCGGAACCCGACTCTCGTCCGGACCCCGTCTGGGGCAACCCTTCTATCTTACCGTTCCCGCCCCGCTTGTCAACCCCCAGATCCGAAGATCTTGAAATCAACCAGCAGAACCAGCACGGCCCCTCCAGACAAGCCTCACCCCGACCGGCGGAAACCGGCCGCAGCAGACCACATCCAGAAGTTCCCCCACAGGCCGACCACCGCTCTCAGCGATGTTCCGCATCCCGTCTCGGGGCGACCACACCATGCTACCCCGCTCGAACCGTGGTCCGAACCAGAAGCACTCGGTGTGGGTTTCCCCCCGGGCCGGCCACCTTCCGGTGTCCCGCTCCCCTGGGGGCGAAGAGAACATTACGACCACCGGGAAACACCGTCAAATCGGCGGGCTCGATCGCGTACCCGCAGATCGCAATCCAGGTCGATCTCTTCGTCGTCGGCTCAGAGGATCCGACGATTCTCAAAATGCGGGTCCCGGCTTGAGCCCGATCGGGAGGTGGCGCCCAGATTCCCTGTCCGTGCGGGTCGCGGACAGCGGTGTGGGCGGCACCCGATCTACCCGGGTGCCGCCCACACGTGTTCGTTACGAGTCGACCGTCACTCCGCCGATGTTGCGCTTGCCGCGCCGCAGGACGAGGAAGCGGCCGTGGAGCAGGTCGCTCTGGTCGGGTACCGCCGCCTCGTCGGTGACCTTGACGTTGTTGACGTAGGCTCCGCCCTGCGCGACCGTACGGCGCGCTTCGGACTTGCTGCCCACGAGGCCCGTCGCCGCGAGGAGGTCCACGACCGGCGGCATTGGCCCGGAGGCCGTCGTGGACGGCACCTCGGCGAGCGCGCTGGCCAGCGTGCGCTCGTCCAGCTCGCCGAGGTCGCCCTGGCCGAACAGCGCACGGGACGCGGCGATCACCCGCTGCGTCTCCTCCGCCCCGTGGACGAGCGTGGTGAGCTCCTCGGCGATGGCCCGCTGTGCAGCCCGGGCGGCGGGGCGTTCGCTCGTCGCCTTCTCGAGCTCCTCGATCTCCTCGTGGCTTCGGAAGCTGAAGTACTTCAGGTACGTCACGACGTCACGGTCGTCGGCGTTCAGCCAGAACTGGTAGAAGGCGTACGGTGAGGTCAGCTCGGGATCGAGCCAGTAGGTCTCGCCTCCGGCCGTCTTACCGAACTTCGTGCCGTCGGCCCGCGTCACGAGCGGGGTCGTGAGTGCGTGGGCGCTTCCGCCCTCCACCCGGCGGATGAGGTCGACGCCGGCGGTGAGGTTGCCCCACTGGTCGCTGCCGCCGGTCTGCAGACGGCAGCCGTACCTGCGGTACAGCTCGAGGAAGTCCAGGGACTGCAGCAGCACGTAGCTGAACTCGGTGTAGCTCATGCCGGTGGTGTCCAGCCGCGACTTGACCGTCTCCCGCGCGAGCATGCGGTTGACGGGGAAGTGCTTGCCGATGTCGCGCAGGAACTCGATGGCCGACATGGGGCCGGTCCAGTCGAGGTTGCTGACGATGAGGCCGCGGTCGTCGGCCAGGTCGACGAACCGGGAGACCTGCTTCCGGATGCGCTCGACCCAGCCGGCGACGACCTCCTCGGAGTTGAGCGTGCGCTCCGCGCTCTTGCCGCTGGGGTCGCCGATGAGGCCCGTGGCACCGCCGACCAGCCCGATCGTGCGGTGGCCCGCCTGCTGGAACCGGCGGAGCGTCAGGAGCTGCATCAGGCTCCCGACGTGCAGCGACGGCGCGGTCGGGTCGAAACCGCAATAGAGCGTGACCGGCCCTGAGGCGAGCGTGGCCCGCAGTTCGTCCAGGTCGGTGGACTGTGTGATCAGGCCTCGCCAGGCGAGATCGTCCAGTATGTCGGTCACGTTCTTCCTCGTCTCGTACGTACGTCCGGTCCCTTCCAAGGATGCCGGACCGGTTCGGCATCAAGGTAACGGGTCGTCCGGCGGGTCTCCCACCGATTTGCCGCCAGGCCTGGCCGACCCCTCAGGCCGGGAGGCCCTCGGCGGCCGCGACGGCGACGCGCAGACGAAGATCTACCGGACACGCCCTAGCGGCGCGTCTCCGGCGTCGGCCGGCGGCGAGGCGTGTGCAGGCGGTACGCGGAGACGCTCGGATCCCCGTCGATCCAGAACCGCCAGGGCACGTCCTTGGCGCTGGTCACCCCCGTACGGGGCCCGGTGCGCACCTCTGCCGACGACGTCCCGGGCAGCACGCGCAGGGGGCTCTCCGGGTCACAGACGTCGGTGCCGTAGAGAGCCCGGTCGATCGCCAGGGCCTCGCAGAGCCTCGCGGGGCCCCGCGCGAGATCGCGGACCGAAGAGCGCGGACGGCGGGCCATGGCCGGCTCCCGGCCCTCGATGATCTCCCCGGCGCGGATCAGGACGGCCGCCGCGGTGCCCTCTTCCAGGCACACGAGGTTCACGCAGTAGTGCATGCCGTACGTGAAGTACACGTACGCGTGGCCGGGCGGACCGAACATCACGGCGTTGCGGTCCGTCCGGCCCCGGAAGGCGTGCGAGGCCGGATCGAGGGGGCCGGCGTACGCCTCCACCTCGGTCAGGCGCACCGCGACCGTCCCCTCCGGCGACGAGCGTTCGAGGACGCAGCCGAGGAGGTCGGGGGCGACCTCCTCCGCCGGCCGGTCGAAGAACGCGCGCGGGAGCGGAGCGCTCATCAGATCCCCGAGGCCGCCCAGGAGGCGTGGCCGTCGACGAGCGAGCGCAGCGTCGTGAGTTGCTGGGCGACGCGCTCCGGAGAGGTGCCGCCGTACGCCTTGCGAGCGGCGAGCGCGCCCTGGACGGAGAAGACGTCGCGTACGTCCGGGGTCAGGTGTGGGGAGACCTTCGCCAGCTCGTCGTCGGTGAGATCGCCGAAGTCCTTGTCGTTGACCTGGCACCACACGACGAGGTGGCCGACGACCTCGTGCGCGTCGCGGAACGCCACCCCCCTGCGGACCAGCAGCTCGGCGATGTCGGTGGCCAGGGCGAAGCCCTCGGGCGCGAGGGACTCCAGGCGTTCGGTGTTGACGCGCATGGTGGCGATCAGGCCGGACACCGCGGGCAGGACGAGCAGCAGGGTGTCGACGGCGTCGAACACGCCCTCCTTGTCCTCCTGCAGGTCACGGTTGTAGGTGAGCGGCAGGCCCTTCAGCGTGGTCAGCAGCGCGGTGAGGTGCCCGATGAGCCGGCCGGACTTGCCGCGGGCCAGCTCGGCGACGTCCGGGTTCTTCTTCTGCGGCATGATCGACGACCCGGTCGCGTAGGTGTCGTCCATCTCGATCCAGCGGAACTCCTGGGACGCCCAGAGCACGACCTCCTCGCCCAGCCGCGACAGGTGGACGCCGATCAGCGCGGCCGCGGCGAGGAACTCGACGGCGAAGTCGCGGTCGCTCACGGCGTCCATCGAGTTGGGCGCGGCGGCGGCGAAGCCCAGCTCCTCCGCGACCGCCTCCGGGTCCAGCGGCAGCGAGGACCCGGCGAGCGCGCCGGAGCCCAGCGGGCTGATCGCGGCCCGTTTGTCCCAGTCGCGCAGCCGGTCGACGTCGCGGGCGAACGCGTGCACGTGCGCCAGCAGCTGGTGCGAGAACAGCACCGGCTGGGCGTGCTGCAGGTGGGTCATGCCCGGAGCGGCGACGCCGAGGTTGTGGTCGGCCTGGGCGATCAGCGCGGTCTCCAGCTCCACGAGCCGGGACACGATCTGCCGGACGTGGTCCCGCAGGTAGAGCCGCATGTCGGTGGCGACCTGGTCGTTACGGCTGCGGCCGGCGCGCAGCTTGCCGCCGAGGGCGCCGAGCCGCTCGAGCAGGCCGCGCTCCAGCGCGGTGTGGACGTCCTCGTCGGCGACCGTCGGGCGGAAGTCGCCGGCGCGGCAGGCGTTGTCCAGGTCGTCGAGCGCGTCGAGCATGCGGCGCAGCTCGTCCTCGGTGAGCAGGCCCGCGCGGTGCAGGACCCGGGCGTGGGCCCGCGACCCCAGCAGGTCGTACGGGGCGAGCCGCCAGTCGAACTGCACGCTGACCGAGAGACGGGCGAGGGCCTCGGACGGACCGCCCTCGAACCGGGCGCCCCACAGCCTGGTCGGCGTCTTGTGCTGCTGGTCGTCCGTCACGCTGTTCTTCTCCCCTGGAAACTGTCGGCAGGCGTCCGCGACCTGACCGGCCGCCGATGCGAAACTACTGCATGGCGGCCTGGCCGTGTCGGCGGGTGCCGCCCGGGCCGTCGGGCCCGGAGCATTGATGATGGACATGTGTCGGCCGGTCCCGCGTGGCCGACGGCGGCCGGGAGACCGGCCGCCCGAAGTGGTTCAGCCGAGCCGGCGGTCCCGCTCGGCCGCGATCTTGCTCGGCAGGCTCCACAGCTCGACGAAGCCCTTGGCGAGGCTCTGGTCGAACGTGTCGCCGGTGTCGTACGTGGCGAGGTCGTAGTCGTACAGGGAAGCGGCGCTGCGCCGTCCCGTGACGACCGCCCGGCCGCCGTGCAGGGTCATCCGGACGTCGCCGGACACGTGCTTCTGGGCCTCTTCGATGAAGACGTCGAGCGCGTCCATCAGCGGCGAGAACCACAGGCCGTCGTAGGCCAGCTCGCTCCAGCGCTGGTCCACGCCGCGCTTGAAGCGGGCGAGGTCGCGTTCGACCGTGACGTTCTCCAGCTCCTGGTGGGCGGCGATCAGCGTGATCGCGGCCGGTGCCTCGTAGACCTCGCGGCTCTTGATGCCGACCAGGCGGTCCTCGACCATGTCGAGGCGGCCGACGCCCTGGGCGCCGGCCCGCTGGTTGAGCTCGGCGACGAGCCGGTACGGGCTGAGTGCCCGGCCGTCCAGCGCGACGGGGACGCCTTCCTCGAAGGTGATGATCACCTCGTCGGCCTCGCGCGGCTGCGCCGGGTCCGACGTGTAGGCGTAGACGTCCTCGATCGGAGCGTTCCAGATGTCCTCGAGGAAGCCGGTCTCGATCGCGCGGCCCCAGAGGTTCTGGTCGATGGAGTACGGCGACTTGGACGTGACGTCGATCGGCAGGCCCTTCTCCTCGGCGAAGGCGATGGCCTTGTCCCGCGTCCAGGCGAAGTCACGGGCGGGCGCGATCACCTTGAGCTCGGGGGCGAGGGCCGACAGGCCGGCTTCGAAGCGGACCTGGTCGTTGCCCTTGCCGGTGCAGCCGTGCGACACCGTCGTCCCGCCGTACTCCTTCGCGGCGGCGACCAGGTGCTTGACGATCAGCGGCCGGGACAGCGCGGACACCAGGGGGTACCGGTCCATATAGAGGGCGTTGGCCTTGAGGGCGGGGAAGCAGAAGTCCGCCGCGAACTCCTCCCTGGCGTCGACGACGACCGCTTCGACGGCGCCGCAGGCCAGCGCCCGCTTCCGGACGGCCTCGAGGTCTTCTCCGCCCTGCCCGAGGTCCACGGCTACGGCGACGACCTCACCACCGGTCTGCTCGGCGAGGTACGGGATGGCGACGGAGGTGTCGAGACCTCCGGAATACGCGAGTACGACGCGTTCGGTCATGACGATGGCTCCAGTTTTCGAAAGTCTGACGCTGACGGCGGGCGCCCAAGGGGGTGCCCGGTGGATCTCCGACCGGCTGCGCGCCGCTCACTGCGAACAAGATCCACCGGCCACCCCTAGGCTCGTCGCTCGGCCTTCTCGGGCTCCGCCGAGATCGGGGCGGTGCCTCGGGGCACGTGAACGGTGTTGCCGTCGGGGTCGGCCGCGTCCTGCTCCGGAGCCCAGGAGGAGTCGGTGGGCGCGCCGCCCACGCCGCCGCGCGCGGCTCGCGGGGCCCGGTCGTCCGGGCGCCGCTCGGTCAGCGCCAGCAGCGCGGCCGCGAGGTCGTCGCCGCCCGCGGGGTCCCGGGCGATGACGAGGATCGTGTCATCGCCGGCCACGGTGCCGAGCACGGTGGGCCAGTCGGCGTGGTCGATGGCCGAGGCGAGGAACTGCGCGCCGCCGGCCGGGGTGCGCACGATCACCAGGTTGGCGGAGGCCTCGGCGGAGACCAGCAGCTCCTGGGCGAGCCGGGCCAGCCGGCCGCCGAACGTCTCGGCGGCGCCGGCCCGGGCCCGGCGGATGCGCTCGCCGCCCTCCCCCGGCACCGCGTAGATCAGCGAACCGTCCGCGGCCCGCAGCTTGACCGCGCCGATGTCGACGAGGTCACGCGACAGGGTGGCCTGGGTGACGTCGACGCCGGCGTCGGCGAGCAGCCGGGCCAGCTCGCTCTGGGAGTGCACGGCGTTGCGGCCGAGCAGCTCGATGATCCGCGACTGCCGCGCCGTCTTCGTCAGAGGTGTGGTCATGACGTCGCCCCCAGGATTCCCGGCAGGGCCGTGACGAAGGAGGCGGCCTCGTCCGGCGTGATGATCAGCGGCGGGGCGAGCCGGACCGCCTGGGGGGCGACCGCGTTGACGAGGAAGCCCGCGTCGCGGGCGGCGGCCTCGACGGCGGCGGACTTGGGCTCGGTGAGGACGATCGCCCGCCACAGCCCCCGGCCGCGTACGCCCGCCAGGAGCGGATGGTCGATCGCCTCGATGCCGGCGGCGAGCTGGTCGCCGACCTTGGTGACGTGCTCGAGGAGGCCGTCGCGCTCGATGGTGCCCAGCACGGCCAGCGCGGCGGCGCAGGCGACCGGGTTGCCGCCGAACGTCGAGCCGTGGTCGCCCTTGCCGAACGCCGTGGCGTACGGGCCGAAGCCGACACAGGCGCCGATCGGCAGCCCGCCGCCCAGCCCCTTCGCCAGAGTGATCACGTCGGGCCGTACGCCCTCGTGCTGGTGCTGGAACCAGGTGCCGGTGCGGCCGATGCCGCTCTGGATCTCGTCGAGGACGAGCGCCGCTCCGGTCTCGTCGCAGATCGCCCGCGCGGCCGCGAGGTATCCCTCCGGCGCGGGGATCACGCCCGCCTCGCCCTGGGTCGGCTCGAGGAAGACGGCCGCGCAGTCGCCGGTGACGGCGGCCCGCAGCTCGTCGACCGAGCCGTACGTCACGAACCGTACGTCGGCGGCGAACGGGCCGAACGGCTCGCGGATCGACGCCTTGCCGGTCAGCGCCAGCGCGCCCATCGTCCGGCCGTGGAAGCTGCTGTCCGCCGCGACGACGTACGCCCGGTCGGGGCCTGCGTGGCGCCGGACGAGCTTGTAGGCGGCCTCGTTGGCCTCGGTGCCGGAGTTGGTGAAGAAGACGCGTCCGGCGCCGCCCAGCAGCCCGAGGAGGCGCTCGGCGAGCAGCACCTCCGGCTCGTGCAGGAACAGGTTGGAGGTGTGCGCGAGGGTGGCGACCTGCGCGGAGACCGCCTGGACCAGCGCCGGATGGCCGTGCCCGAGCGCGGAGACCGCGATGCCGCCGATGAGGTCGAGGTAGGCGTTGCCGTCGGTGTCCCAGACCCGGCAGCCCTCGCCGCGGGCGAGCGCGAGCGGCGGGACGCCGTAGTTGGGCATCAACGCGGCCTCGAACCGTGTCCGCAAGTCACTCATGCCGGCACCACCATGGTTCCGATTCCCTCGTCGGTGAAGATCTCCAGCAGCAGCGCGTGCGGCACCCGGCCGTCGAGCACGTGGGCCTGCGGGACCCCGCCGAGCACCGCGCGCAGGCAGGCCTCCATCTTGGGCACCATGCCCGCTGACAGTTCGGGCAAAAGTTTCTCTAGCTTGTCGGCGGTGATCTGGTCGATGACCTCCGAGGCGTCCCCGTTACCGTCGGCCGGCCAGTCGGAGTACAGACCCTCCACGTCGGTCAGCACGATCAGCTTGGTGGCCTGGAGGGCGACGGCCAGTGCGCCCGCCGCGGTGTCGGCGTTGACGTTGTAGACCTCGCCGTCCTCGCCGCGGGCGATGCTGGAGATCACCGGGATGCGCCCGTCGTCGAGGAGGCTGCGGACCGCTCCGGCGTCGACGTCGACGATCTCGCCGACCTGGCCGATGTCGATCTGCTCGCCGTCCACCACGGCGGTCTTGCGCTCGGCGGTGAACAGCCGGGCGTCCTCCCCCGACATGCCGACGCCGAACGCGCCGTGCTGGTTGAGCAGGCCGACGACGTCGGGGCCGACCTGGCCGACCAGGACCATGCGGACGACGTCCATGGTCTCCGGCGTGGTCACCCGGAGGCCGGCCTTGAACGTGCTCTTCAGGCCCAGCCGGTCGAGGTGCGCGTTGATCTGCGGGCCGCCGCCGTGCACCACCACCGGGCGCAGCCCTGCGTACCGGAGGAAGGCGACGTCACGGGCGAAGGCCAGCCGCAGATCGTCGTCGACCATGGCGTTCCCGCCGTACTTGATCACGACGGTCCTGCCGTGGAACTCCTCCAGCCAGGGCAGCGCCTCGATGAGCGTGGCGGCCTTCTGCAGGGCGGCCTCGCTCGTGGCCGTACGGATCCGTGGTTCGGGGCTCATGAGGAGTACGCCGAGTTCTCGTGGACGTAGTCGGCGGTGAGGTCGGTGGTGTGCACGGTCGCGGTGTGGGGGCCGGCGCTGAGGTCGACGGTGATGGTCACGTCGCGGGGCCGCATGTCGACCTTGGACCGGTCGTCACCGAAGGATCCGTTGCGGCACACCCAGACGCCGTTGATCGCGACGTTGAGGCGGTCGGGGTCGAAGACGGCCTCGGTGGTGCCGACGGCGGACAGCACGCGCCCCCAGTTGGGGTCCTCGCCGTGGATCGCGCACTTGAGCAGGTTGCTGCGGGACACCGCGCGCCCGACCAGGACCGCGTCGTGGTCGTTGGCCGCGCCGACGACCTCGATCGCGATCGCCTTGGTGGCGCCCTCGGCGTCGAGCAGCAGCTGCCGGGCGAGGTCGGCGCAGATGTCGGTGACGGTCTCGGCGAGCTCGTCCTCGGACGGGCTGACGCCGCTCGCCCCGTTGGCCAGCAGCAGGACGGTGTCGTTGGTGGACATGCAGCCGTCGGTGTCGAGCCGCTCGAAGGTCACCTCGCAGGCCCGCCGCAGCACCCGGTCGAGGGTCGCCGGGTCGACGTCGGCGTCGGTCGTGATCACGCAGAGCATGGTGGCGAGGGCCGGCGCGAGCATGCCCGCGCCCTTGGCCATGCCGCCGACCGTGTAGCCGCTGGTGGCCCGGCGGAAGGCGATCTTGGCGACGGTGTCCGTCGTCCGGATCGCGTCGGCCGCCGGCAGGCCGCCGTCGCGCGACAGCTCGCGGGCGGCCGCGTCGACGCCGCCGAGCAGCGCGTCCATCGGCAGCCGCTCGCCGATGAGACCGGTGGAGCAGACCGCGACCTCGCCGGCCGAGTCGCCGAGGACGTCCGCGACCTTCTCGGCCGTCTGGTGCGTGTCCTGGAAGCCCGCCGGGCCGGTGCAGGCGTTGGCGCCGCCGGAGTTGAGGATGACGGCGCGCACGCGGCCGCCGCGCAGCACCTGCTCCGACCACAGCACCGGCGCGGCCTTCACGCGGTTGCGGGTGAAGACGCCGGCCGCCGCGCGGGACGGACCGTCGTTGACGACGAGGGCGAGGTCGCGCTCACCGCCCTTCTTGATGCCTGCGGCAAGCCCGGCCGCTCTGAATCCAAGGGGGGCGGTGACGCTCACGGGGCGACTCCGATCGTGGTTAGACCCATTGCTTCTGGCAGATCGAGGGCGAGGTTCGCGCTCTGCACGGCCCCGCCGGCGGTGCCCTTGGTCAGGTTGTCGATGGCGGCCACCGCGACGACGCGCCCGGCGCGCTCGTCGAGGGCGACCTGGACGACGGCGGTGTTCGCGCCGAGCGTCATCGCGGTCGCGGGCCACTGTCCTTCGGGCAGGAGGCGGACGAACGGCTCGTCGGCGTAGGCGGCCGCGTACGCCTCCCGCAGGCCCTGGGCGGTGACGCCGGGCGCGGCCTTGGCCGAGCAGGTGGCGAGGATGCCACGGCTCATCGGCGCGAGGGTCGGCGTGAACGACACGGTGACCGGGTGACCCGCCACCGCGGACAGCTGCTGGGTGATCTCCGGGGTGTGGCGGTGGACGCCGCCGACGCCGTACGCGCCCATCGAGCCCATGACCTCGCTGCCGAGCAGGTTGGGCTTGGGCGCCCGGCCCGCTCCGGAGGTGCCGGACGCCGCGACGATCACAGCGTCGGGCTCGGCCAGCCCGGCGGCATACGCGGGGAAGAGTGCGAGCAGCGACACGGTCGGATAGCACCCCGGCACCGCGATGCGCCGCGTGGTGCGGAGCCGCGCGCGGTTGCCAGGCAGCTCCGGCAGGCCGTACGGCCAGGTGCCCGCGTGCGCGCCGCCGTAGTAGTGCTCCCAGTCGGCGGCGTCGGAGAGCCGGAAGTCGGCGCCGCAGTCGACGACGAGCACGTCGCCGCCCAGCCGCTCCGCGATCGGTCCGGACTGGCCGTGGGGCAGGGCGAGGAAGACGATGTCGTGACCGGCCAGGGTCCCGGGTGTCGTCTCGGCGAGGATCCGGTCCGCCAGCGGGTGGAGGTGCGGCTGGTGGGCGCCGAGCGGTGTGCCCGCGCTCGAGTTCGCGGTCAGCGCGCCGATCTCGAACTCGGGGTGCCCGGCCAGCACACGCAGCAGCTCACCTCCCGCGTAACCGCTCGCTCCGGCGATCGCCGCACGCGTGCCCATCGTCTCCTCCTCGGTGCCGCTGTGTTAAGTATGCATTTCGTTGCATCATCATGCAAGCGCCTTTCCGGCTCCCGGGAAACCGCTAAGGTCCCCTCCATGCGCCGGATCGCCCTCCTCTCCCTGCCCCTGGCCGCTCTGCTCGCCGTCACCGGGTGCGGCTCCGGTTCCAAGCCGAAGACCGCCAAGACGACGGCGGCCGGCCAGGCCGACTGCGGGAAGGTCGACGCCGCCGGCGGAGCCCCGGCGTACCTCAAGGTGACCAAGGGATCGGCGTCCTGCGCCGAGGCCGTCTCGGTGTACAAGGCGTTCTTCGCCGCGATCGCCGAAGGCAAGGCGCCGGGCCAGGGCAGCGGCGGCGAGCTCTCGGTCCAGGGCTGGTCGTGCGTCATCTACCCGCCCGACCAGATCCAGCAGAACGGCCGCGGCGCCGACTGCACGAAGAGCGGCGCCACCGTCACCGCGTTCCAGAAGGCGAGCTGACCCGCGTCGGACCCCGGCCCCTGGGGAAGACTTCCCGGCGAATCTTCAACGGCGTATATCTGGGTATGCCGTTTTGCCCGATATATACATGTTTTGAGGGAGATTCGCCGTGGCTCATCACACGGAACTCGAGCGCAAGTACGACGCCGACGCCGACTTCGTGCTTCCCGACCTGCGGGCGGCCCGCGTAGAGGTCGGCGAACCCGCCACGCACACCCTCCAGGCCCGGTACTTCGACACCGAGGACCTGCGGCTCGCCGCCCACGGGATCACACTGCGCCGCCGGCGCGGCGGCGATGACGCCGGATGGCACCTCAAGCTGCCGGCGGGCAAGAACACCAAGCGAGAGATCCAGCTGCCACTCGGCGACGGCGGTGAGCAGGCCGTGCCGGCGGAACTCGCCACGCTCGTCACCGCCCGCACGCGCGGGAGGCCGCTCGTGCCCGTGGCCGAGGTGGAGACCCGCCGGATCGAACGCCCCCTCCTGGGCAAGAAAGGCCGGGTGCTGGCGAAACTCGCCGACGACACGGTGCACGCGCACCCCTTCGGCCGGGGCGGCGGCGAGGTCAGCCTGATGGCGTGGCGCGAGATCGAGATCGAGGCCGTCACCGCGTCCGACGACTTCCTGTCGGCCGTCGGCGACCATCTGCTCGGCGCCGGCGCCCGGGAGTCGGCGGCCCGGTCCAAGCTGGCCCGCACTCTCGAGGCGGTCCCCTCCTCCGACCGGCGCGTGGACACCGGCACCGCCGGAGGGGTCCTCGTGACCTATCTCGCCAAGCACTTCGACAAGATGCTGGCGTACGACCCGCTCGTCCGCCTGGCCGACCACGACGACGACACGGTGCACAAGATGCGCGTGAGCGTACGGCGGATGCGCAGCCTCCTCCGCACCCATCGGCGCATGGTCGATCCGGCCCGCGCCGCCGGCCTCGACGCCGAGCTGAAGTGGCTGGCCGACGCGCTGGGCGAGGTCCGTGACCTGGAGGTCCTCCGCGCGCGGTTCGAGCGGCGCCTGGCGGACCTGCCCGACGCCGATCAGCGGCCGACGTGGCTGGCCGCGATGGCATCGGAGGAGCTCCACGCTCGCGACCGGCTGCGCGCGAGCCTGTCGGCGCCGCGGTACCTCGCTCTCCTCGACGCGGTCGACGCCTTCCTGGCCTCCCCGCCCCTCATCGGCGGACACGCCCGCCGGCCGACCCGGCGGGAGACGGCCAAGGCCGTCGACAAGGCCTGGCGGACGATGCTGCGCCGCCATGCCCGTTCCGCCGAACTGCCCCCGAGCACGGCCCACGACGTCGCCCTCCACAGCACCCGTAAGGCCGCCAAGCGGGCCCGCTACACCGCCGAGGCCGCCGTGCCCGCCCTGGGCTCCCCCGCGAAGAAGCTGGCCCGCCGCGCGGAGCGGCTGCAGGAGGTGCTCGGCGCCTACCAGGACGGCGTGGTCGCCGCCGAGCGGCTCGGTGATTTCGCCCGCCGGCCCGGGACACCGGCCGCCGAGGCATTCGCCGCCGGCCGGCTCGCCGAGCGGGAGGAACGCGATCGGGAACGCGAGCTGCGGAATCTGCCCGCCGCCGTGAAGAAGGCCGCCAAGCGCGGGCCGCGCCGCGCCCTCCGGAAGAAGTGACCCGCGCGGGGGCCCACCTCCGTCTTCAGGGTCGCGACCGTCCCCGGGCGTGTCCGGTGGATCCACGTCCGGCTGCGCGGCGTCCAGAACGCACCTCGCCGACGACGCCGTGCCCGGCGACTCGGGTTGGCCAAGGCTTCTCCCCGATTTCCCCCATGCGCCGTGGAGAGTTGCTGATCGCTTGAGAACACTGTCCTGCCCCGCTGATCCGACCCCGAGGCAGGCCATACATGACCGACATCAACCGTCGACGATTCATGCAACTCGCTGGTGGGACGGCCGCGATGACCGCGCTGTCCACGAGCATCGCCCGCGCCGCGGAGGTCCCCGCGGCCCGTCGCACCGGCACTCTGCGGGACATCGAGCACATCGTGGTCCTCATGCAGGAGAACCGGTCCTTCGACCACTACTTCGGCACGCTGCGCGGTGTGCGCGGATTCGGCGATCCGCACCCCGTGACGCTGCCGAACGGCAAGCCGGTCTGGAACCAGTCCGACGGGACCAAGGACGTCCTCCCGTTCCACCCGGACGCGACCGACCTCGGCCTGCGGTTCCTCCAGGACCTCGACCACAGCTGGAACGGCGGGCACACCGCCTGGAACAACGGCGCGTACGACAAGTCGGTGCCGGCCAAGACCGCCACCACGATGGCGTACCTCACGCGCAAGGACATCCCGTTCCACTACGCGCTGGCCGACGCCTTTACGATCTGCGACGCCTACCACTGCTCGATGATCGGCCCCACCGACCCTAACCGCTACTACATGTGGACCGGTTACACCGGCAACGACGGCACCGGCGGCGGCCCCGTCCTCGGCAACGACGAGGTGGGCTACTCCTGGACGACCTATCCCGAGCGTCTGGAGAAGGCCGGGGTCTCCTGGAAGATCTACCAGGACGCCGGCGACGGCCTCGACGGCCCGGGCTCCTGGGGATGGACGAACGACGCCTACATCGGCAACTACGGCGACAACTCGCTGCTCTACTTCAACCAGTACCGGAACGCCAAGCCCGGCGATCCGCTCTACGACAAGGCGCGGACCGGCACCGACGCCAAGCACGGCCAGGGATTCTTCGACATCCTCAAGGCCGACGTCAAGGCCGGCTGCCGCAGATCTCGTGGATCGCCGCGCCCGAGGCCTTCACCGAGCACCCGAACTGGCCCGTCAACTACGGCGCCTGGTACATCTCCCAGGTCCTGAACGCGCTGACGGCCAACCCGGACGTGTGGAGCAAGACGGCGCTGTTCGTCACCTACGACGAGAACGACGGCTTCTTCGACCACGCCGTGCCGCCGTACCCGCCGTCGTCTCCGGCGCAGGGCCGTTCGACGGTCGACGTCGCCGGCGAGATCTTCCCGGGCTCCGGCCAGAGCGTCGCCGGTCCATACGGCCTGGGCCAGCGCGTCCCGATGTTCGTCGTGTCGCCCTGGAGCAAGGGCGGCTGGGTGTGCTCCGAGGTCTTCGACCACACCTCGATCATCCGGTTCATGGAGCAGCGCTTCGGCGTTCACGAGCCGAACATCTCGGGCTGGCGCAGGGCCGTCTGCGGCGACCTGACCTCGGCGTTCGACTTCGGCCACACCGCCGCCCGGATGCCCGCGCTCCCCGACACCAGCGGCTACGTCCCGCCGGACCGTGACCGGCACCCGGACTACATTCCGACGCCACCGGCGAACCCGGCGCTGCCGAAGCAGGAACGCGGCCTGCGGCCCGCCCGGCCGCTGCCGTACGACCTTGTCGCCGACGGCCGCGTGGGAGCCGACGGTCTGGCGATCGACTTCGCCGACCACGGCGCGGCGGCCGCGACCTTCCACGTGACCTCCACGACCCACGCGAACGGGCCCTGGACCTACACCGTGGGCGCGGGCCGGCGGCTCTCCGCGACGTGGAGCGGGAAGGGCGCGTACGACGTCCGGGTGCACGGTCCGAACGGCTTCTTCCGGCGGCTCGCCGGTCACGGCGGCGGCGCCGGCCCCGAGGTGGCGGCGAGCGACGACGGTGCCCGCGAGGAGGTCCGGCTGGTGCTGACCAACGGCGGCAAGGACCCCGTACGGCTCACCGTCAAGGACGCCTACGGCAACGGGCGCACGGCCACGTACCGGGTCCAGCCCGGCGGACGCGCCGTCCACGTGGCATCGGCGGGTCGCAGCCACGGCTGGTACGACCTGTCGGTCGTCTCCGACCACGACGACACGTTCCTGCGACGGCTGGCCGGCCACGTCGAGACCGGACGCCCGAGCACGAGCGACCCCGCGATCATCACGAGCTGAGCACGGGGACACCCGGCCAAGTGCCCGGCTGCGCCTCGCCGCGTTGTCGTCAAGGGTCGTGGACGAAGCCGGCCGGGCCCGCTGAACCCTTGGCGACCGACATGGCCGCCTCCAGATGTGACACGACCGCGCCGTGATCACGCTTGCGTGATCACGGCGCGGTGTTAGGGCGTGTCCGGTGGATCTCCGTCCGGATAGCTCCTAGGTCAGGCTCCGCGGAGGACGGCGCCGACCCGCTCGGCCGCGGCGGCGACGGCGGCGTCCCGGACGGCGGTGGTCTCCTCGGCCGTGAGCGTACGGTCGGACGCGCGGAACCGGAGCGTGTAGGCGAGCGACTTGTTCCCCTCGCCGACCTGCTCACCGGTGTACACGTCGAAGAGCCGGACCGACTCGAGGAGGTCTCCGGCGCCCTGTGCCTCGACGCCGGCCCGGAGAGCGGCCTCCACCTCGGCGGCGGGCACGTGCCCGGCCACCGTCAGGGCGATGTCCTGGGTGGCCACCGGGTACGTCGCGATGTGCGGCGCGACCACGGTGCCGGACGCCTTCGGCTCCAGCAGGCTCAGGTCGAGCTCCATCGCGCAGGCGCGGGCCGGCAGGTCGTACGCCTTGGTCACCCGGGGGTGCAGCTCCCCCGCGTGGCCGACGAGGGTCCCGTCGGCGAACAACGCGGCGCAGCGGCCGGGGTGCCAGGGCGCGTGCTGGTCGGCCTTGACCTCCAGCTCGACGCCCGCCTCGGCCGCGACGACGCGGGCGGCCTCGATGGCGTCGGCCCAGGTCGCCTGGCGGTCCTCGCCCCACCAGCCGGCTCGCGGGCCCCGGCCAGGACCGCGGCGACGCGCATCGGCTGGTCGGGCAGCGCCGCCTGGATGGCGGCGAGCTCCTCTGCTGTGGGCGCGCGATCGACCGGCGGCCGCGGCGGGGTCGGGGCGTCCGGACGTGGCCGGTAGACGAGGCCCGTCTCGAACAGGGCGACGTCGGCGAAGCCGCGCCCGACGTTGCGGCCCAGCGTGCGCAGCAGCGCCGGGAGCAGCGTCGTGCGCAGGAACGGCTCGTCCTCGGTGAGCGGGTTGGCCAGCCGCAGCGCGCGCCGGCGGGCGTCGTCGGCGGGCAGCTGCAGGGCGTCCCAGTCGCCCGCGGACACGAACGGGTAGTTGATCACCTCGTCGTATCCGGCCGCGGCCAGGGCCCTGCCGGCGCGGCGGCGCAGCCGCTGCGCCGGGGTGAGACCCCGCCCGGCGACCGAACGCGGGGCGCGTGCGGGGATGTTCTCGTAGCCCTCGAGCCGGATGACCTCTTCGGCGAGGTCGTTCGGGTCGCGCAGGTCGGGCCGCCAGGGCGGCGGCGTCACGGTGAGGACGTCGTCGCCGGTGACCTCGCAGCCGACGTCGCGCAGCCGCTTGACCACCGTGTCGCGGCCGTACGCGACGCCCGCGACGCGGTCCGGGTGGCCGGCCGGGATGGTGATCGTGACGTTCTCCGCCGGCGCCTCGGCGTGCGTCACGCCGGGAAGCACCTCGGCGCCGCCGAGCTCGGCCAGCATCCGTACGGCCTTGTACGTCGCCACCAAGGGCAGGTCACGGTCGACGCCGCGCTCGAAGCGGTACAGCGCCTCGCTCTTGAGCTTGTGGCGGCGGCCCTGCCGCGCCAGGTCGCTCGCCGAGAAGTGCGCGCCCTCGATCACCATGTCGGTCGACTTCTCGTCGATCTCGGTGTGCAGGCCGCCCATCGTCCCGGCCATCGAGATCGGGCCTGACCCGTCGGTGATCAGAACGTCGTCCGGGTGCAGGTCCCGTACGACGTGGTCGAGGGTCTCCAGCCGCTCGCCCGGCTCGGCCCGGCGGACGACGATCGGGCCGGTCAGCTTCGCCCGGTCGAACGCGTGCAGCGGCTGGCCCAGCTCGAGCATCAGGTAGTTGGTGACGTCGACGGCCAGGGACACCGAGCGCATCCCGGCGCGGGCCAGCCGGACCCGCATCCACAGCGGCGACGGCGCGTCCGGCGCGAAGCCGCGCACCTCCCGGAGGACAAAGCGGTCGCAGCCGGTCGGGTCCGCGATGCTCGCCGGGTACGACTCGCCGGTCTCGGCCGGGAGCTCGACGTCGGCGGGGTCACGGAACGGCACGTCGTACGCCGTCGCGACCTCGCGGGCGACGCCGCGGATCGAGGCGGTGTAGCCGCGGTCCGGCGTGATCGCGAGGTCGAGCACCTCGTCGCGGAGCCCGGTCAGCTCGACGAAGTCGGCTCCGAGGGGCGTGTCCGCCGGCAGGATGAGGATGCCGGGGCTGCTCTCGGCCAGGCCGAGCTCGGCCTCGGAGCAGATCATGCCGTCGGACACCCGCCCGTACGTCTTGCGCGCGGCGATCGCGAACCCGCCGGGCAGCACGGCGCCCGGGAGCGCGACCGGCACACGGTCGCCGGCGACGAAGTTCGTGGCGCCGCAGACGATGCCGCGCGGCTCGCCTTCGCCGACGTCGACCTGGCAGAAGCGGATCGGCTTCTTGAAACCGCTGAGCTCCTCGATCTCCAGGACCTGCCCGGTGATCACGCCGGTCACGTCGTGCCCGACGGCCTCGACGGACTCGACCTCCATGCCGGCCGCGATCAGTTTCTGGGCGATGTCACGCGCGGTGACCTCGGCGGGCAGCTCGGCGTACTCCCGCAGCCACGAAACAGGGGCGCGCATCAGATCTCCATCCCGAATGCCTGGGTGAAGCGCACGTCACCCTCGAACATGTCGTGCATGTCCTCGACCCCGTGCCGGAACATCAGCGTGCGCTCGACGCCCAGGCCGAACGCCCAGCCGCTGTAGCGCTCCGGGTCGACCCCGGCGGCGACCAGCACGCGCGGGTTGACCATGCCGCAGCCGCCCAGCTCGATCCAGCCCTCCGACCGGCAGGTGCGGCAGGGCTCGCCGCCCGGCTCGGCCGAGGCGCCGCGGCAGACGAAGCACTGCATGTCGACCTCGGCGGACGGCTCGGTGAACGGGAAGTAGTACGGGCGGAAGCGGGTCTTGAGCCCTTCGCCGAACATCCCCGTGACGAACGCGCCGATGGCCCCGCGCAGGTCGGCCATGGTGATGCCCTCGTCGACGACGAGGCCCTCCATCTGGTGGAAGACGGGGCTGTGCGTCGCGTCGAGCTCGTCGGTGCGGAAGGTGCGGCCGGTGCAGACGACGTAGACCGGCAGCTCACGGGTCAGCAGGGCGCGGATCTGGACCGGCGAGGTGTGCGTCCGCAGGACCAGGCCGGAGTCCTCCGACTCGACGAAGAACGTGTCCTGCATCTCCCGCGCCGGGTGGGCGGGCGGGAAGTTCAGCGCGTCGAAGTTGAACCACTCGGCCTCGACCTCCGGCCCCTCGGCCAGTTCGAAGCCCATGGAGACGAAGACGTCGGCCATGCGCTCGGCGATGGTCGTCACCGGGTGCCGGGCGCCGCGCGGCGTGCGGTCCCACGGCAGGGTGACGTCGACGGCCTCCTCGACGAGGACGCGCTGGTCGCGCTCCTCCTCCAGCTCGGCCTGACGCGCCTTGAGCGCGTCGGAGACCTCGCGGCGGGCGGTGCCGACGCGCTTGCCGGCCTCGGCCTTGGCCTGCGGCGGCAGGGCGCCGATCTCCCGGTTGGCGAGCGCGAGCGGCGAGCGGTCGCCGGCGTGGGCCAGGCGGACCTGCTTCAGCTCGTCGAGGCTCGCGGCCGCCGCGATCGCGGCGAGCGCCTCGTCGCGCGTGCGGGCCACCTCGTCCGGATGGAGCGCGGTGACCTCGACGGGGTCATATGACTTATTCGGTGCGGACATGGTTCGGATTACTCCAGCAGTGGCGGAACGGCGATCGAGTCTAGTCGGCGCACGGCCTCCGGCCCGGGATCCGGGCCATAACACGATCATGGCGGACCCGTGCCGGTCGGGAAGCCCGCGGCGCTCTCAAGCGAAGTCTGGAGCCCCGGCGGGCAGGCTAAATCGGAACTCGGCGCCGCCACTGGGGGCGCGCCGCACGGCGATCGTGCCGCCGTGCGCCTCGATGAGGCCCTTCACGATGTAGAGGCCGAGGCCGGTGCCCCCGCGGGGCTGGCCATGGCCGCGCCAGAACTGGCGGAAGACGCGCTGGGCCGCCTCGGGCGGAATGCCCTCGCCCTCGTCGCGTACGGCGACGACGACTCCCCGCGTGCCCGCGTCCGGCTCCACCACGATCGTCACAGTACCAGCACCGTGCCGGACGGCGTTCTCCACGAGGTTGCCGAGGATCTGGTCGATCTTGTCGGGATCGAGCCACATCTCCGGCAACTCGCCCGGCACTTCGAGTACGAACCGATCCGGCGACTCACCCGCGGCCACCCGGCCGGCGATGATCTTGCGGGTCTCCTCGACCACGTCGACGACCTGGCGACGCATCTCCACCGGCCCGCCTCGATGCGGGAGACGTCCAGCAGCTCGGTGATCAGCCGGGTCACCCGGTCGGCGTCGGAGTTGACCGTCTCGAGCATGACGCGCTTCTGATCGTCGTTGAACCGGTGCCACTTGGCCAGCAGGGTGGCGGTGAAGCCCTTGACGCTGGTCAGCGGCGACCGCAGCTCGTGCGCGACGGTGGAGACCAGGTCCGCCCGCCCGCGCTCGTGGCGGGCGCGCTCGGCCGCGTCGCGCAGGGCGACGCTGAACGAGCGCACCGTGCCGTCCCGCTCGCGGTCGTAGGAGGCGGTGACGAGCAGCTCGGGCCCGTCGCCGAGGTAGAGCGGCCGCTCCGGGTGACGGGTGCGGGTCGCCAGACCGCCGTACGGGTCGAGGCACTTCCACCAGTCCCGGCCGTCGGCGTCGCGCAGCGGCAGGACGTCGGCGAAGTCGCGGCCGAGCGCCGCGGCCTTCGGCGTGCCGGTCAACCGCACCGCGGCGCGGTTGAACACGACGACCCTCCGGTCGGCGCCGGCCACGAGCAGACCGTCGGGCAGCGAATCAGGGCAGACCCCGTCCGACGCCGCCCGCCCGGAGGAGGGCTCAGAGCCACGCGGAACCGGTCCGCCCACGACCCCGCCACCTCCCGGCTCCCTATTGACTGCGACAGCCTGACTCTAGTGCGGACGGCGGAAATCCCGCCACGCCAGAGTCGTTAACGTCCGGTGTTCCCGGCATGTCGCCTAGGACGAATCAGTGCTGAAACGCCTCGTCGACGGTGTCATATGTGGGGAACAGCGCGTCGAGCCGGGTGATTCGCAGAATCCTCCGCTGAGCGGGCCGCACACCCGCGAGGCAGAGCGAGCCGCCCTTCTCCCGGAGCCGGTTGCCCACCGCGACCAGCGCGCCGAGACCGGCGGCGTCGCAGAAGCTCACGGCCTCGAAGTCGACGACGAGGTGGATGTGGCCGCTGTCGGCCAGCCGCAGGAGATCCGCGCGCAGCCGCCCCGCCGTCTGCACATCGATCTCACCGCCGATCGCCACGACCGCGACGGCACCGGCGCGTCGCACCACCGTGGCGGCCATCGCGCGGTCGGCCATCTGGCACCGGTGCGCGCCCCCGCGCGCCATCGGAGACCTGCTCGAGAGCCGCTCACAGCCCATCGCCGCTCGTCGGCGAGGCAGTGGAATGCCCCTTATATTCGTATTCAACCGTTTTGCCCCGTTCATCGGAATCCTCGTTGATACCGTGACGGCCGCCCCGAAGCGCGAACCGCCGTCCGTCCGGTTCACCGATCCGGCACGGCGGAATCAACAGCATCGATCATGTCGGCTTTTGTTCGATTGAACGAATCGGGTCGCCGATTTGTTACAGCGAGAAGACATCCTTGTTGCGTTCGGTATCGGACGCCCCGGGTCGTTCTCACCCTGACGCTCCGCTGAGAGCGGCGTCAGGAGGGCGTGCCGGACCGCTGGGAGCGCGTCAGGCGGGCGTGCCGGACCGCTGTGCCCGGGCCGAGGCGTAGAGGCACACGGCGGCCGCGGTGGCGAGGTTGAGGCTCTCGGCCCCTCCGTAGATGGGGACGCGCACGACCTCGTCGACCGCGTCCAGGATCTCCGCCGGCAGACCCCACGCCTCGTTGCCGAACACCCAGGCCGTCGGGCCGGCGAGCGTTCCCGCGTCGAGCGCGGCGTCCAGGGAGCACGTTCCGGCCCCGTCGGCCGCCAGGACCGTCAGCCCGGACTCCTTGAGCGCCGGGATCAGGGTGTCGAAGCGCGGCCCGACCACGACCGGCAGATGGAACAGGCTGCCGGCCGAGGCGCGCACGCACTTGCCGTTGTACGGGTCGACGGAGGCGTCCGTGAAGATCACCGAGTCGGAGCCGGCCGCGTCGGCGGTGCGCAGGACGGTGCCGGCGTTCCCGGGGTCGCGAACGTGCGCCAGCACGGTCACCAGACGCGGGGGCGGCGCGAGCACGCCCTCGAGGTCGACGTCGACGAACGCGCAGACGGCCAGCAGGCCCTGCGGGGTGACGGTCTGGGCGAGCTCGGCCATGACCTCGCCGCTCACCCGGAAGATCGGGACGCCGGAGCGCTCCGCCTGGACGATCAGGTCGTGGTGGCGGTTCTCCGCCTCGGCGGTGGCGAACAGCTCGACGAGGACGCCGTCGAGCGCCAGGGCCTCCCGTACCGCCTGGGGGCCCTCGGCGAGAAACTGCCGCTCACGGCGGCGGAACGCGCGTTTGGCGAGCCGACGAGCCGCCTTCACCCGCGGTGATCGAGTGGAGGTCAGGTCGCGGCCCGCCATCAGCGTGATTATCTATGCCGTCAGGCGGCCGCGCTGCCCTCGGCGGGCAGCGCCTTCTTGGCCGTCTCGACGAGAACCGTGAACGCCGCGGCGTCGTTGACCGCGAGCTCGGCGAGCATGCGACGGTCGACCTCGACGCCCGCCTCGCGCAGGCCCTGGATGAACCGGTTGTAGGTCATGCCGTTCGCGCGGGCCGCCGCGTTGATCCGCTGGATCCACAGACGGCGGAACTGGCCCTTGCGGTCCTTCCGGTCACGGAAGGCGTACGTCATCGAGTGGAGCTGCTGCTCCTTGGCCTTGCGGTACAGCCTGGACCGCTGGCCACGGTAGCCACTCGCCCGCTCGAGGACGACCCGGCGCTTCTTGGCGGCGTTGACCGCCCGCTTCACGCGTGCCACGTCTTGAACTCCTTCGTGGAGGCCGTGCCTTGTGGGCTCCGGCCGGTCGTTCGACTAACGGGTCTGCCGACACCGAAGGGGTGCCGGAGCCCGGCGATCAGGTGGTGCCGGGCTTACTCGCCGAGCAGCTTCTTGATCTTGGTCTCGTCGTTCTTGGACACCACGACCGCTCCGTCGAGCCGACGCGTGCGCTTGGTCGGCTTGTGCTCGAGCAGGTGGTTGCGGTTGGCGCGGCGGCGCATGACCTTGCCGGTGCCCGTCAGCTTGAACCTCTTCTTGGCACCACTGTGCGTCTTCATCTTCGGCATGGTCGCCGACGTCTCCCTAAGTCCGAGCGCCTCGATCCGGGCATACAGCGACTCCGCGCGGAGTGCTGTACGCCTGAGAGGCGCATGTTTACCTCTTCGCGAGACGACCCCGCTCGGTGAGCAGGGTCGTGGCGGAGCGGGCCCGGTCAGGCCGGGGAACCGTGCTCCTCCTGCTGCCGTCGCGCACGACTTCCCGTCGCGGTGCGCGTTTCGGCCTTTGCCTCGCTCTTCTTCTTGTGCGGTCCAAGGACCATGATCATGTTGCGGCCGTCCTGCTTGGGACGGGACTCGACGAAGCCGAGCTCCTCGACGTCCTCCGCCAGCCGCTGCAACAGCCGGAACCCCAGCTCCGGCCGGGACTGCTCGCGGCCACGGAACATGATCGTGACCTTGACCTTGTCACCTGCCTTGAGGAACCGCTCGACGTGGCCCTTCTTGGTGCCGTAGTCGTGCGGATCGATCTTCGGCCGGAGTTTGATCTCCTTGATGACCGTGTGCGCCTGGTTACGTCGCGCATCGCGGGCCTTCATCGCGGACTCGTACTTGAACTTGCCGTAGTCCATGAGCTTGGCCACGGGCGGCCTCGCGGTCGGGGCGACCTCGACGAGATCGAGGTCGGACTCCCGGGCGAGGTCGAGTGCCTTGGCGATCGGCACGATACCGACCTGTTCGCCGTTCGGACCGACGAGCCGGACCTCGGGCACGCGAATGCGCTCGTTGATACGCGGTTCGGCGCTGATGGGACCTCCTTGGGACTTCCGAGCTGTCGCGACCGGCCATGCCCTGGGCCCTTCATGCGAAAAGCCCCGCATGACTCGCATGCGGGGCCATCACCATTACCGGACGCCCCGACGGCCGGAGCCGACGAGGCGGGCACGCTGGAAGCGTGCCTGACCGGAACCCATCAGCTTCTCGTCTCCCGAAGGAGCGCAGCCGATCAGGTGGGAGATGACCTCCGCTTGCGCGCCCGGCGCGTACACGCCAGGCCAGTCAAAGGTCAAAGATATCAGCTTTCCTGCCGTACGTCGAAAGCGCGCACCTCGAACGCCGCGGTGACCTTCACCGGCTCCGCGAGCGCGGCGATGCGCGCCCGCAGGATCTCCGGTTCGGTGTGCCGGGCACTGGGGCCCATCGTCACGAGCGACACGGCGTCGGCATGCGTGAGCGACAGCGGGAGGTCCAGGGACCAGACGCCCGCAGGGGCGAAGCGCTCGCCGACCGAGTCGGCCACGCGGTCGGCCTTCCGCTCGTCCACGGACAGCAGCCCGAGCCGTTCGATCAGCTCGCCCAGGTGGTGTGGGGCCGGAGTGACGACGATCAGCGCGCCGTCCGGCCTGAGCACCCGGTGGAACTCCGCCCCGCTCCGCGGGGCGAACACGTCGATGAGGACCGCGACCGCGCCGGTGCGCACGGGCAGCGGCCGCCATACGTCCCACGCCAGGGCGCCGATCCGGGGGTGCGCCCGCGCGGCGCGGCGCAACGCGTGCTTGGAGATGTCAAGGGCGATCCCGGGCCGTCCGGGCAGCCGGTCGAGCACGCCCGCGAGGTAGTGGCCCGTGCCCGCGCCGGCGTCCAGCACGCAGCCCTCCCCCGGGTCGAGGGCCGCCGCGCGCTCCGCGACCAGGTCGGCGAGCGGGGCGAAGTGCCCGCCGCCGAGGAAGTCCGCGCGGGCCGCGACCATCTCCGGGGTGTCGGCGGTGCCGAGATGCGCCTTGCCGGTCAGCAGGTTGGCGTAGCCCTGCTTGGCGATGTCGAACGTGTGCCCGGCCGGGCAGCGCAGGGCCGTCCCTTCGATGGCGAGGTCACCGGCGCAGAGGGGACAGCGGAGGTACGGAACGACGTCGGCGAGCACCCTCCCATGATGGTGCAGGCGAACAGCCGCTTCGTCCCGTCCGGTGGCGATGTATCGATCATCGGTATATAAAGATCACATGAAGCACAGGTCGCTCCAGGAACCCACGTTCCTCATCCTCACGGCATTGGCGGCCGGGCCCCAGCACGGCTACGGCATCATCGGCGACGTCGAGCGGATCTCCGACGGGCGCGTGCGCCTCCGGGCCGGAACGCTCTACGCCGCCCTCGACCGGCTGACCGCCGACGGCCTCGCGGAGATCGACCGCGAGGACGTCGTCGACGGCCGGCTGCGCCGCTACTACCGGCTCACGGACACGGGCGCGTCACGCCTGGCCGCCGAAGCCGAACACCTGCGCCGCAACGCCGAGACCGCCACCGCCCGCCTGCGCCTGGCCGGAGGATCCGCATGAGCCCCATCGAGCACCGGCTGCGCCATTGGCTGCGGCTCTACCCGATCGACCAGCGCGAGGAGATGCTCGGCGTCCTGCTCGCCACCGCCGGCCCCGGCCAGGAACGGCCGAGCCCCAGGGACGCCGCCGACCTCGTCGGAGGAGCCGTTCGCATCCGCCTTCGACGCGAGTTCCGGTCCCTCGGCGGACCGGTGTGGAGCGACGCGTTCGCGGTGCTCGGCCTGGGGACGATCCTGGCCCTCTTCACCTGCCTGATCGCCTCCTTGCGAGACCTCATCGGCGTCTACGTCCTCGTTCAGTCGGCGCCCGCGGCCATCTGGCCGATGTGGGCGCCGTGGCCGCTCGTCGCCGTGTTGAGCCTGCTGGGCCTGCGGCGGACCTCGATCGGCCTGGCATGGGCCGCGGCGCTCGCGCAGGTACCCTGGCTCGCCGTCGGCGAGGTGGACGCCTTCTCTGGTCGGCTGGGTCAGAACCTCTACTGGTTCGTTTTGGCGATCACAGCTGCCGCTGCCTTGTCCGTCTCGGGTGGCCTCCGCCGGGCACTGTCGCTCCTCGGCCGGTGGCGGGTCGTCGTCCTCCTGGTCGGCCTCGGAGCCCTCGCCTACACGCTGACCAGCCCCGCCGAGGAAGCCGCCGGGTGGCCGAGAATGATGCCCTCGGCGGCATGGTCGTTCCACGATTCCCGATGGTGGCTGGGCACGGCGTCATTGGCGTTGATCGCCGTCGCATGCACCCGGCTGGGCACGGCCACCGGCCGTAGATGGATGCCGATGCTGATACTGAGCCTGGCGCCGACCGTCTTTGTCATCGGACTCCAGATCGCGATCGACAACACGCTCGAGCCCGTGGTCGACGCCATCCGTCTCATCGGCTCTCTGGCGGTCGTGACCGTACTCATGGCCGCTGCGGCGTCCCGTCTGCGCGGACGGAGGCGCAGCACGTCATGACCCCACGACCCACATCACTCGAACACCGGCTGCGCCGCTGGCTGCGGCTCTACCCGATCGACCAGCGAGAGGAGATGCTCGGCGTCCTGCTCGCCACCGCCGGCCCCGGCCAGGAGCGGCCGAGCGCCCGAGACGCCGCCGACCTCGCCGCGGGAGCCGTCCGCGTCCGCCTGCAACGCGAGATCCGGGCCCTCGGCGGCCCCGTATGGCGAGACGCCTTCGCGGTCCTCAGCCTGGTGACGACCGCACTCCTGGCCACCGGCTTGATCGCCTATTTCCGGGACGGCGACGTACTGGCGGCCAACGGCTTCGTCACCTTCTCCTTCGATCCGAACGGCTCCTTCATGGTGCTGATCCCGGAGCCGGCGCAGGTGTGGCCGATGTGGGTCCTGTGGCCGGTCGTGGCCGGGGTGAGTCTCCTGCGCCTGCGCCGTACGGCGGCGATCCTGGCCTGGGCGGCGGCGCTGTCTCAGATACCGTGGCTGGCCGTCGCCCAGGGCCGCGACGCCGTCTCCACGGGCGCGGCGGAGGGCAACCTGCTCTGGTTCGGCCTGGCGATCCTGGCCGCAGCGGGGCTGTCGCTGTCCGACGGCCTTCGTCCCGGCCTGTCGCTCCTCGGCCGGTGGCGAGGCGTCATCCTCCTCGTGGGCGTCATCGCGTTCGCCTATACGTTGGCCGGCCTTCCCACCCCGGGCACCACGATGCTGGGCGAGAACGTCGTGCTGCTGACGCCGGCCACGATCCACGATCCGGCGTGGCTACTGGGCGTCGAATCGCTGTTGCTGATCACCGTCGCCTGCGCCTGGCCGCGGTCGGCGTCCGGCCGCCGATCGATCGCCGTCGTGCTCCTGGCCTTGTCGCCATTCTTGTGGTCGATCGCCCGATGGCTCATGCCGACCGGACTCCCCACGGCGGCCGTCGGCGTCGCCGGCCCCCTGATCCTCAGCGCCCTCATGGCCGGGGCCCTGGCGTCACGTCTGCGCGAGCGACGGCGCAGCACGTCATGACACGGCGGCGCGCATCGCCTCGACCGGGGCCGGTGCGCGCCCCGTCATGAGCTCGACCTGGCGGGCGGCCTGGTGCACCAGCATGGGCAGGCCGCCCAGCACGATGCCGCCGTGCTCGGCCACGGCCTCGGCGGCGGCGGTCGGCCAGGGCGCGTACACGACGTCGAAGAGCGCACCCGTCGCCCGTCCGATCGCCTCGGCGTACGGGTCCGCGGCATGGGCCGGGAGCGTCGAGATGATCAGGTCGGCGGACGGCATCGTGTCGGCGAAGGTCTGCACCGACACCGACACGCCCAGCCGGTCGGCCGCCGACACCGCCTCGGCGGCCCGGGCCGGGCTCCGTACGACGACCACGGCCTTCGGCAGCCCCATGTCGCGCAGCGCGGCCAGGGCCGAGCACGCGGTCGCCCCGCCGCCGAGTACGACGGCGGAGCCCGGTGAGCGTACGCCGGCCTCGGTCAGGGCGGTGACCATGCCGTACACGTCGGTGTTGTGACCGAGCCGCCGCCCGCCGTCGTAGACGACCGTGTTGGCGCCGCCGACCGCCCGCGCGAGCCCGGAGACCTCGTCGAGCAGCGGCAGCACCGCGCGCTTCAGCGGCATGGTCAGGGACAGGCCCGCCCATGGCCGCCCGAGCACCTCGGGAAGATCCTCCTCACGGCACTCGACCGCCTCGTACGTCCAGTCGAGCCCCAGGGCGGCGTACGCGGCGCGGTGCAGCGCCGGCGACAGCGAGTGCGCGATCGGTGATCCGAGGACGGCGGCCCGCGTCATCCGTGCCCCGTGTTGCGTGCGAGCTCCTGCTTGAACTTCTCGAACTCGCTGTTGCTGGACGTGAACTTGGTGACATGGCTCTTCGGGTCGGTGGTCACGAAGTAGAGCCAGTTGCCCTGCGCGGGATTGAGCGCGGCCTTGAGCGCCACCTCACCGGGGTTGTCGATCGCTCCAGGCGGCAGACCGTAGACGCTGTAGGTGTTGTACGGACTCTTGGTCTTGGTCTCCGCGTAGGTGGCCACGATGTTGTACTTGCCCAGGGCGTACATCACGGTGCTGTCGAGCTGCAGTTTGCGCATCCATGGCTGCGTGTTCTTGATCCGGTTGTCGATGACCCGGGCGATCTTCGGCATGTCCTCATCCCGGCCGCTCTCGGCCTGGACCAGGCTGGCGATCGTCACCACGTCGCCCGGCGACATGCCCAGGTCGCGGGCCTTACCTTCCAGGTCGATGGAGGTCGCGACCGTCTTGAACTGGGCGACCATCGAACGGAGCACCTGCGTGGCGGTGGCCTTCGGGTCCGGGTCGTACGTGAAGGGATAGAGGTATCCCTCGAGCTTGCCCTTGGCATACGAGGGCAGGCCCAGGTTGCCGGGGTGTCTGGCGGCCTTCTCGAAGTCCTTGAGCGGGATCTTGGTCTTCTTGGCCAGCATCTGCAGGACCTGGACGACCCGCTTGCCTTCAGGAATGGTGACGCGGCCGGCGCGTGAGGCGTCGCTGAGCAGCAGCGTGAGCGCGGACTTCACCGACATCTGGCTGCGCAGGTGGTAGTAGCCGGGCTGGATGCTCATCGCCCTCGGGTCCTTGCCCGCGAGTTTGACGTACGCGTCCACGGACTTGACGACGCCGGCCTGCTTCAGCCGCAGGGCCATCTGGCTGACCGAGTCGCCCTCGTGGATCCAGACGGTGACCGAGCCGGTGCCGTCGCCCTTGTAGTCGGGCGGGTTGAGCATGCCGTTCAACGCGGTGAAACCGACGTATCCGCCGCCGCACACGACCACGAGGAGGAAGGCGAGCGCGATGAGCGGCGCGAGCTTGCGGCCCTTGCGGCTCTTCTTGCGACGCCGCCCGCGTCCGCCCCGGGCGGCGCGCGGAGGAACGCCTGGAGACTCCGAGCGGTGCTGACGCTCGGACAGTTGTCTCAGAAAGTCGAGATCTGCGTCGCTCATGAGCCCCCCTGGACAGTCTCCCCCGGAGGGCGACCCGTCAAGCGCTCGGCATCGAGCGCAGCCTGCAGGAGCACGGCCGCCGCCGCTTGGTCGACGACCTTGCGCCGCGCCTGTCCGCGTACGCCTTGTGCCCGAAGCCCGGTTTCGGCTGTCACGGTGGTGAGTCTCTCATCGAACAGTCGAACCGTCTCGGGATCCATGCGTCGTGCGATCCTCACGGCCAGCCGGCGGGCCGCCTCGGCCGCCGGCCCCTCCCTGCCGGAGAGAGAGGTCGGCAGGCCCACGACCACCTCGACGGCGTCGTTCTCAGCGACCAGCTGGACGATCCGGTCGACATCGCCCTTCCCGGCACGCACCGTCTCCAGCGGAGACGCCAGGATGCCGCCGGGATCACTACGCGCGACGCCGATGCGGACACTGCCCGCGTCGACGCCGATGCGCACGCCTTGTCTCACGCGGCCGCCACGGCTCGGCGGACGGCGCCCAGGGCGTCGTCGATGGCGCCCGCGTTCGCGCCACCGCCCTGCGCCAGGTCGTCCTTGCCGCCGCCACCGCCGCCGAGGACCTTGGCTGCGACGCCGACGAGCGCGCCCGCGCGGAGCCCGCGGGCGCGGGCCTCCTCGCTGGTCGCGACGACGATCACCGGACGGTCCTTGGGGACCCCGGCGATGATGACCACGGCTGGGCGCCCCGACAGGCGCCCGCGCACGTCCATGGCGAGCCGGCGCAGGTCGTCGGCGCTGGTGCCGTCGGGCACGCGGTGGGCGACGAACGCGCTGCCGCCGACGTCCTCGGCGCCGCCCGCCAGCTCGCCGGCGACCTCGAGGACCTGCTGCGAACGCACGCGCTCGAGCTCCTTCTCGGCCTCGCGGAGCCGGGTGACGACTCCGGAGATCCGCTCCGGGAGCTCCTCGCGGCGGGTCTTCAGCTGCTCGGACAGCTGCGCGACCAGGACGCTCTCCTTGGCGAGGTACCGGAAGGCGTCGATGCCGACCAGGGCCTCGACCCGGCGCACGCCGGCGCCGATCGACTGCTCGCCGAGGACCTTGATCAGGCCGAGCTGGCCGGACCGGGCCACGTGGGTGCCGCCGCACAGCTCGCGGGAGTACTCGCCGATCTCGACGACGCGGACCTCGTCGCCGTACTTCTCACCGAAGAGCGCCAGCGCGCCCATCTTGCGCGCCTCGTCGATCGGGTGGACCGAGGCGTGCACGCCGAGGTCGTCGATGAGGATGGCGTTGACCTCGTCCTCGACGTCGCGCAGCACGTTCAGGGGCACGGCGCCGGAGGCGGTGAAGTCGAACCGGAACCGGCCCGGGGCGTTCTCCGAACCGGCCTGCGCCGCCGACTCGCCGAGCGCGTTGCGGAACCCGCGGTGCACCATGTGCGTCGCGGTGTGGGACCGGGAGATCGCCCGGCGCCGCTCGACGTCGATCTCGGCGTAGGCGGTGTCCCCGGCCTGCGCCTCGCCGCTGCGGACCCGGCCCCGGTGCACGATCAGGCCGGCCAGCGGCGTCTGCACGTCGAGGACCTCGATCTCCGCGCCGTTGCCGAGCCGGATGACGCCCTGGTCGGCGAGCTGGCCGCCGCCCTCGGCGTAGAACGGCGTGCGGTCGAGCACGACCTCGACCTCGCTGCCCTCCCCCGCCGACGGCACGCTGGCGCCGCCGACCAGGAGGCCGACCACGCGGGCCTCGCCGACGACCGCGTCGTACCCGGTGAACCGCACCACGCCGGTCTGCTCCAGCAGGCTGCCCAGCACGGACACGTCGAGGTTGCCGGTCTTCTTCGCGGCGGCGTCGGCCTTGGCGCGCTGCCGCTGCTCGTCCATGAGGCGCCGGAACTCGCCCTCATCGACGGCCAGGCCCTGCTCGGCCGCCATCTCGAGGGTGAGGTCGATCGGGAAGCCGTAGGTGTCGTGCAGAGTGAACGCCTGGACGCCGGACAGCGTCGACTCCTTGCGGCGCTTGCTCTCCTCGACCGAGGCGTCGAAGATCGCGGTGCCGGTGCGGAGCGTCGCCAGGAAGGACTGCTCCTCCGCGTCGATGACCGTGTGGATGTGGGCGGCGTCGGAGCGCAGCTCCGGGTAGGTCTCGCCCATGCCCTCGATCGCGGCGGCGGTCAGCTCGTGCAGGTAGCGGTCGTCGCCGGCACCGAGCAGGCGCAGGTGGCGGATGCTGCGGCGCAGGATCCGGCGCAGGACGTAGCCGCGGCCCTCGTTGGAGGGGACGACGCCGTCGGCGACCATCATCGTGCCGCTGCGGACGTGGTCGGTGACCACGCGCAGGGACACGTCGGCGCGCGCGTCACGGCCGTACTTGGTCTTGGTGAGGTCGGCGGCGCGGTCGAGGATCCGCCACATGGTGTCGATCTCGTAGATGTTGTCGACGCCCTGGAGGATCGCGGCCATGCGCTCCAGGCCCATGCCGGTGTCGATGTTCTTGGCGGGCAGCTCGCCGAGGATCGGCCAGCCCTCCTTGCCCGCGCCCGGGCCCCGCTCGAACTGCATGAAGACGAGGTTCCAGACCTCGAGGTAGCGGTCCTCGTCGGCGATCGGGCCGCCCTCGCGGCCGTACTCGGCACCCCGGTCGTAGTAGATCTCCGAGCAGGGGCCGCAGGGGCCGGGAACGCCCATCGACCAGAAGTTGTCGGCCATCCCGCGGCGCTGGATGCGCTCCTCCGGCAGGCCGACCTTGTCACGCCAGATCGAGAAGGCCTCGTCGTCGTCGTGGTAGACGGTCGCCCAGAGCCGGTCCTCGGGGAACCCGAACCCGCCGTCGGCCTCCGACCGGGTCAGCAGGTCCCAGGCGAAAGGAATCGCCTGCTCCTTGAAATAGTCCCCGAAGGAGAAGTTGCCCAGCATCTGGAAGAACGTGCCGTGCCGGGTGGTCTTGCCGACCTCGTCGATGTCGGGCGTGCGGATGCACTTCTGCACGCTGGTCGCCCGACGGTACGGAGGCGTCCGCTGGCCGAGGAAATACGGCTTGAACGGCACCATGCCCGCGTTGACCAGCAACAGCGTGGGGTCCTCGGCGATCAGGCTCGCCGAGGGCACCACCGTGTGGCCGCGTTCCTCGTAGAAGCGGAGGAAACGGCGGGCGATCTCTGCCGACTCCATCAGTGCAGGTCCTTGTCTATGTCGGCTTGTGCGTCGAGGCGCATGGCGTCGCGCAGCTCTTCCTCTCGGTGGTTCATCGCGACACGGACGTCGCCGGCGAACCCCCGTACGGTCCGGCCGAGTCCGGTGGCCTGGTGGGCGATGTTGCCCGGCAGGGCGGCGCGCACGGCGCGCTTGAGCCGGAAGGCCGACCAGGCGCCGAACGCGGTGCCCAGGGACAGCCAGAACAACCGCCGGATCATCGCTTGCCGTCCTGGTTGCCGTGGCCGCGGGAACCGATGGCCTTACGGACACCATAAGAGAACGCCGCGGCCTTCACGAGAGGGCCGCCGACGATCGAGGTGACGGTGGTGCTGACCGCGGCGGCGTTCTGACTCACGCTGCCCATGTTCTTCGTGATCACGTCGATCCGGGCCAGCTGCTCGTTGGCCCGCGCGACCGTGCCGGCCATGTCGTCGAGCAGCGGGGCGGTCCGATCGCCCAGCTCGGCGACCGTCTTGGTGGCCTCGGTCACCAACCGGGCGAGCTTCAGGAGCACGTAGGCGAGGAAGGAGACCAGAATCGCCCAGAACATGGCCACGATCAGGCCGGCGAGCTGTTCACCCGTAAGCATCCGGCTTCCTCCTCCTCGTCGCGAAACTCGGTCGGACCGACCTTACCGTCCCGGGCCTCCGGAAACGCGCCGAGTCGGCCACGTCGGACGCGGGTGGCGGCGTCCCCGCGCGCCCGCCGCGTCCGGCTCGGTCCGCGGCGCTCGTCCGGGTCAGTCGGCGCGTCTGCCGCGCAGGACGGCGCGGAGCCGCTCCACGACGTCGGAGAAGCGGGCCTCCATCCCGTGCCGGGTCGGGTGGTAGTACTCGCGCCCGGCGACGGCGTCCGGAGCGTACTGCTGTTCGACCACGCCGCCCGGGAAGTCGTGGGCGTAGCGGTAGTCCTTCCCGTGGTCGAGCTTGGCCGCGCCCTTGTAGTGCGCGTCGCGCAGGTGCGCCGGCACGGGCCCGACGAGCCCTCGCCGTACGTCGGCGGCGGCCTCTCCGATCGCGCGGATGACGGCGTTGGACTTCGGCGCCAGGGAGAGGTGGATGACGGCCTGCGCGAGGTTGATGCGCGCCTCCGGGAGGCCGACGAACTCGACGGCGTGCGCCGCGGCCGTCGCCGTCTGCAGCGCCGTCGGGTCGGCCATGCCGACGTCCTCGCTGGCGTGGACGATGAGCCGCCGGGCGATGAAGCGCGGGTCCTCGCCGGCCTCGATCATGCGGGCGAGGTAGTGGAGCGCCGCGTCGACGTCGGACCCGCGGATGCTCTTGATGAACGCGCTGATCACGTCGTAGTGCTGGTCGCCCTCGCGGTCGTAGCGGACCGCGGCCCGGTCGACGGCCTTCTCCAGGACGTCGACGTCGATCGGCGCGCCGTTCGGGACGACGTACGACGCGGCCTCCAGGTAGGTCAGCGTCCGGCGCGCGTCGCCGCCCGCGAGGCGTACGAGGTGGTCCTCGGCGGGCTCCGTGAGCTCGACCGCGCCGCGGAGGCCGCGCTCGTCGGCGAGGGCACGGCGGATCACCTCGCGGAGCTGGTCGTCGCCGAGCGGCTCGAGCGTCAGCAGGAGGGAACGGGACAGCAGCGGGCTGATCACGGAGAAGAACGGGTTCTCCGTGGTGGCGCCGATGAAGGACACCCAGCGGTTCTCGACGGCGGGCAGCAAGGCGTCCTGCTGGGCCTTGTTGAACCGGTGAACCTCGTCGACGAACAGCACGGTCTGCCGGCCGCCCATGCCGAGCTCCCGCTTGGCGACGTCGATCGCGGCGCGGACCTGCTTGACGCCGTCGGACACCGCCGAGATCTCCACGAACCGGCGCTCGGTCGCCTGACTGACGACGTACGCGAGGGTGGTCTTGCCGGTGCCGGGCGGCCCCCACAGCAGCAGGGACATCGCGACGTCCCGCTCGACGAGCTGGCGCAGCGGCGTCCCGGGGCCGAGCAGGTGCTCCTGGCCGACGACCTCGTCCAGCCCGCGGGGGCGCATCCGGACCGCCAGCGGGGCGTTCGCCTGCTGTGCCTCCTCGGCCGTCGTGTCGAAGAGGCTGTCGGCCTGCTCATGTTCCCTGCGCACCACGCCTTGACACTATCCGTTCCACACGGCCGCTCAGCGCGACGGAGACGATCACCACGACGCCGCCGACGACGCCGTCGAGCCAGTAGTGGTTGGCGGTGAGAACGACCACGGAGGTGGTCGCGACCGGGTAGGCCACCGCCGCCCACCGCGCCCGGCCTGTGCCGTACCGGCTGATCCCCCAGGCGACGAGCAGCGCCCAGCCGACGTGCAGCGACGGCATCGCGGCGAACTGGTTCGACGGCCCGCTCCCGGGCGCCTCCCCGTACGCCGACGGCCCATAGACGTTCATCAGGTCGACGAGCCCGGTGCCGGGCAGGAACCGCGGCGGCGCGAGCGGGTAGGCGAAGTGCCCGATGAGGGCCAGTGCCGTGGACAGGATGATGGCGGCCCGTACGCGCGGCCAGTGATCCTGATGCCGCCACCAGATCCACGCCAGGAACACCACCGTCGCCGGGAAGTGCACGCTGACGTAGTACACGTCGGCCACGCGTACCCAGCCGTCCCAGTGCAGCGCCGCGTGCTGCAGGGAGGCCTCGCTCGGCAGGTGGAGCAGGCGTTCGGCGTGCCAGACGGACCGCGCGTGCCGCAGGGCCGCGGCGGTGTGCCCGTCGGCGAGATGCCGGCGCCCGGTAGGCGTAGAACAGCAAGACCATCAGCGCGGCCTGACCCACGGCCGCGATCAGACGCGACCGACGCCACGGAGCCGCCCGCTGCGACCGGTCGCCGGGACGCTCCGCCGCCCTCGAGCCCGCCGTGCCCATCCCTACGCCCCCGCCCTTTCGCCGCGTCCCGGGCAGTACCCGGAATATCGTCAGCGTCTCCCGAAGATCGGCACCAGATTCCCGTACGCACTCCGCGTCCCCGGATCCGGGGCAGTGATCAGCTCGCCGGGGTGCGCGGTTACCCTGTGCGGCGTGATCCCCTCCTCCATCGACGACATCCTGGCGATGACGGAAGGCCACCCCCTGATCCGGAGCGTGGATCCGGCACGACGCGGTACGGCCTGGCGCGGCGACGAGGCCGTCGCCTTCCTCAACCTGAACCGGGACCGTACGATCTGGCGCGTCGTGGGGCTCGGCCCGCCCAGCGCGGTCGCCGGCCTGCTGACCTCACTGCGCGGCGAACTACCGCCGGACGTGTACGCGAACGTGCCGCACGGCACCCCGCTGCCGCTCGCGGACCCCGTCGACTGGGTCTACCGGGTGGCGTACGAGACGCCGCCGCCCCAGCCGGCGGAGGACCTGGTCGAATGGTCGGCCGACGACGACGCGATCACGGGGGTGCTGAAGCGCACGAGCTCCGACTGGTCGGTGTGGCCGCGTGACGGCCACGCCCGCCGCTGGGCCGGCGTACGGGACGGCGACGGCGGGCTCTCGGCCTGCCTCGCCGACATGACGAGCTCCCCGGAGATCGGCCAGGTGGCGGCGATCGCCGTACGGCCCGAGGCCCGCCGGCGGGCACTGGGCGCGTCGATCACGGCGTGGGCGATGCGACGGCTGTTCGCCGAGGGGTGCGACGGCGTGGGCCTGGGCGTGTACGCCGAGAACACTGCGGCCATGCGGCTGTACGACCGGCTCGGCTTCACCCGGAACGAGGTCCGCACCAGCGGCCGTCTCCCGGCCCGGTGAAGCAGACTCAGCTCCGGACGAGTCGCTCGGCCTGTTCGTGCTCGTCGTCCCGAACGGGGCTGAGCCGCTCGCTCAGGAGCCGCCAGCGTGTGGTGACGCCGTCCGGGCCGTCAAGCCGCGACCGGGACAGGGCCTCCACGATCCGGTCCCGGACCTCGGTCTCGGCCGCGGGCTCGGTCGCGAAGAGGACCCGCAGCCGCACCTGATCACCCGCCCGCTCGGCCGCGGTCTGATGCGGCGCCAGCGGACACGGCGGCTCGTGCTCCCAGTGCCCGCACAAGGCCACCGTGATCGCCGCTCCCGGCGCGCGGACATCGCCACCCGCCTCCATGACCACGACCGCGTCGTGCGCGAATGCTCGGCGCATCGGTCGGCGACCTCCTCTGGGCGCTGCCCCGGGCCGGCCCAGTGCCGCGCCTTCGGTGTGGCTGAAATTCTTTCAGCCACACCGAAAGTGCGGAGAGCGCATGTCCAGGCCGGAGGGACCCGCCGTTCCGGCGGAAACCTGGACGCGAGCCGACGCCTGGACGGGCGCGACAACCGCTCAGACATCCACGCCGATGCGCCGGGCCATCTCCGGATCGAGCGGATAAACCCGCTCACACGGAATCAGCGCCTTGGCCTTTCCGGTCTCCCCGTCGTGGACCAAGCGGTGGATCTTGCGGACGAGTGGGGTCAAATCCTGGATGTCCAGGACCCACTCGTCGGCGTACCGGTCGATGACGTGCCGACTGAGACCGACCTGGATGCTGCGGGCGTCCAGCGGCTGCCCGCGCAGCGTCCGCTCCGGATCCCACTGGACGTGGACGCGGGCGTGCTTGAACGCGGTCCGCCACTCCAGACTGTCCCGATAGACCCGCCGGTCGGCGTGCGTCAGGACCGCCTGCGACAGGGCCTCCTCCCAGCCCTCACGACTGATGCGGACGGCGAGGATCACCTCCTGGCCCGGCTTGCGCGCCCAGCCGCTGCGCGCCATCAGCCACAGGAACGACGGTTTGATCCACGTCATCCGCGTCCGCGAGAACGGCGGCACGAACCGCCCTTGCTCGGCCGCAGGCCGCCCGATCTCCGGCCGGTACGCCTGGTAGACGACGATCGACGTACGGTCGTGATCGGCCCTGATCTCGTGCGTTCGCATGGGATCTCACGATCTCGGCCGCCCCCGACTCGATCAACCGATTTTCGCTTCGATCAGAAGGTGACCTCGAACCACACGATCCGACCCGTCGCATCACCGCTGACGCCCGAGTCCGCGGCGAGCATCCGGACGATGTGCAGGCCGCGCCCGCCCTCGGCGAGATCCACGGGCCCGTCACTATCAGATGATCCGGATCCTCGAAGCCGCCGAACTACCGAACCTCACCATGCAGGTAATTCCATTCGATGCAGGCGCGCACCCGGGGATGCTGGGCTCGTTCGTTCTCCTCCGATTCGGACAGGAGGACCTTCCGGACGTCGTGTACGTCGATTCCATGGCAGGTGACCTGTTTCTGGACCAAGCCGCAGACGTGGAACGCTGCGCCTCGACATTCGAGCATCTGCGTGCGGTGGCGCTGAGCCCGGAAGCATCGGCCGAGTTCGTCGCTAAGCTGACGGAACGGACGTAAAGAAAGGATCGCAGGCCATGACCGAGCGAGACTTGTCCCGCGCCGAATGGCGTACGAGCAGCCACAGCAGCGCGAACGGTGAGTGTGTCGAGGTCGCCGTGGCCGTCAGCGCGACCTGAGTCCTCCACTCTGAAGCAAAGCTCTCGGTGAACGTCGCCCAGGCACGCGGGCTCGCCCCTCAGGTCCTGCTTCGGCGGCGCCTTTGCCGAGCATTCGGTACGGCCGGTCTGTCACCGACGGCTCCTACAGTCGGCCGCGTGACTGAAAGATCCTTTGCGGATGCCTTCGCCCGTCTGCCCGCGGACCTGCCCCGAGGGCGCCTTGTCTCTGCGACCGACTGCAACTCGTCCGACGAGTACAGTGATCTTCCCGCGCTCTGGTGCAGTGATGAACCGTTGCAGGACGCCGCGGCCTGGTGGCGACGTCTTGAAGCGCAGCGAGCAGAAACCGGCTTGTTTCCGGCGTTCCTGCTGTTCTATGACGACATCTGGTACCCGGGCGAAGGGCCTTTGGACGACGCCGCGCTCGACGTGACGACCTACTTCCGAGAGGAGTGGGAGCGCTACTCGCGGCAGAAGGCGGAATGGGACGCTGCTCCCCCACTCGAGGTCCCCGAGGGCGTGGTGCCCTGGCCCGATGATCCCGGCCCGCCGTTCGACGTGTGGCCGGGTCTGGCCGCGGGGTCCACGCCGACCCGCGACGTGGACGAACACGCCGCCGCCATGGCGGCCGAGCTGGCGCAGGACGGCCAACCGCGCCGCCTCGCTCTCGTCCCGGTGGAGCGGAGCGCGGACGTCCTGCTGACCCTCTGCTTTCGTGGATCCAGCAACCACGTGGGATCTGGAGCACCTCTGGGCGGTGATCAGGTCGTGGGAGGACCGCTTCGGCGCACGGCTGATCGGCGTCGACGGGGGCACCGTCCATGTCTCGGTCGCCGCTCCCCCGCGACTGGAGGAGGCGAACCGGCTGGCGCTGGAGCACTATCTGGTCTGCCCGGACAACATCGAACAGGACTTCTTCGTCGTCTTCGCCACGTACGCCGAGAGGCTGGTCAGCGCGCCGAGGTGGAGCTTCTGGTGGGACTGACATGACGACGGAGATCCCGTGCCGGGATTCCCGTCAGGTGACGTACAGCGACAGGGTCTCCGCGACGCAGGCGGGGCGTTTCTCGCCCTCGATCTCGACGGTGACCCGTACCGTCGACAGCTTGCCCGCCGGGGAGTTCTTCAGGTCGACCAGTTCCGCGCCACCGCGTACCCGAGAGCCGACCTTGACCGGGGCGGGGAAGCGCACCTTGTTCAGCCCGATGTTGACGCCCATCTTCGGCCCGTCGATCCAGAAGATCTCCGGCATGAACGCGTTCACCAGCGACAGCGTGAGGTAGCCGTGCGCGATGGTGGCTCCGAACGGGCCGTCGGCCGCACGCTCGGGGTCCACGTGGATCCACTGATGGTCGCCGGTCGCCTCCGCGAACAGGTCGATCTGCTGCTGCGACACCTCTCGCCAAGGGCTGTGGCCCAGATGCTCACCCTTGGCGGCGGCGAACTCGGCAATGCTCGCGAAACGTCTCATGTCGATCATCGTCCCGATCCGATCACCGGCGGGACAACGCCGCGCACCGACAAGACACACACCGCCCGTTTGTCCGTGCGCTTCTGGTGATGCCGACGCGAACGGCGGGGACCCCGAACTGGGATCCCCGCCGTCGAGGACGTCAGTACTTCTCGGTGGAGGAGCGGACGATGTGGCCGGGCTCGTTGGGCTCCATCGGCTTCTCGTCCTCCGGGCGGACGTCGATGCCCGCCTCCTTGCGCTGCTCCTCGGTGATCGGCGTGGGCGCGCCGGTCAGCGGGTCGTAGCCGGAGGCCGCCTTCGGGAAGGCGATGACGTCGCGGATCGTGTCGCGGCCGGCCAGCAGCATGACGATCCGGTCCCAGCCGAACGCGATGCCGCCGTGCGGCGGCGGGCCGTACTTGAACGCCTCGAGGAGGAAGCCGAACTTCTCCTGGGCCTCCTCGCGGGTCAGGCCGAGGGTCTCGAAGACCCGCTCCTGCACGTCGCCGCGGTGGATACGGATCGAGCCGCCGCCGATCTCGTTGCCGTTGCAGACGATGTCGTATGCGTTGGCGAGCGCCTCGCCCGGCTTGTCCTGGAAGGAGTCGACCCACTCGGGCTTGGGCGACGTGAACGGGTGGTGCACGGCCGTCCAGCCGCCCTCGTCGGTCTCCTCGAACATGGGCGCGTCGACGACCCAGGTGAACGCCCACTTGGACTCGTCGATCAGGCCGCAGCGGCGGCCGATCTCCAGGCGGGCCGCGCCGAGCAGCTCCCGGGTGGCGTGCGGCTTGCCCGCGCCGAAGAAGACGGCGTCGCCGGGCCTGGCGCCGGCCTCGGTGGCCAGGCCCTCCCGCTCCTTCTCGGAGAGGTTCTTGGCGACCGGGCCGCCGAGCGTGCCGTCCTCCTGCACGAGGACGTACGCGAGGCCGCGCGCGCCGCGCGACTTGGCCCAGTCCTGCCAGCCGTCCAGCTCCTTGCGGGTCTGGGAGGCGCCGCCCGGCATGACGACCGCGCCGACGTACGGGGCCTGGAAGACCCGGAACGGGGTGTCGGCGAAATACGTGGTCAGGTCGACGAGCTCGTTGCCGAAGCGCAGGTCCGGCTTGTCCGAGCCGTACCGGCTGAGGGCGTCGGCGTAGGTCATCCGCGGGATCGGACGCTGGATCTCGTAGCCGACGATCTCCTTCCAGAGCCGTTCGACGAGGTCCTCGGCGACCTGGAGGACGTCCTCCTGCTCGACGAAGCTCATCTCGATGTCGATCTGGGTGAACTCCGGCTGCCGGTCGGCGCGGAAGTCCTCGTCGCGGTAGCAGCGGGCGAGCTGGTAGTAACGCTCCAGGCCCGAGACCATGAGCAGCTGTTTGAACAGCTGCGGGGACTGCGGCAGGGCGTACCAGTGACCGGGCTTGAGGCGTACGGGCACAAGGAAGTCACGGGCGCCCTCCGGCGTGGACCGGGTGAGCGTCGGCGTCTCGACGTTGACGAACCGGTGCTCGCGCAGGACGTCGTGGACGAGGTAGGACGCCTGGGAGCGGATCCGCAGTGCCCTCGAGAGGGCCTCGCGGCGGATGTCGAGGTAGCGGTGCTTGAGGCGCACCTCCTCGTTGACGTTCGCGTCCGTCTCGATCGGGAACGGCAGCGGGGCGGCCTCGCTCAGCACCTCGATGTCGGAGGCGACGACCTCGATGTCGCCGGTCGGCAGCTCGGGGTTCTCGTTGCCCTCGGGCCGTACGCGGACCTCGCCGGTGACCTTGACGCAGAACTCCGAGCGCAGGTCGTGCGCGGTGTCCTCCTCACGGAAGACGACCTGGGCGATCCCGGAGGCGTCGCGCAGGTCGATGAAGGTGACGCCCCCGTGGTCACGGCGGCGCGCCACCCAGCCGGCCAGCACGACCTGCTGCCCGGCGTGCTCCCGGCGCAGCGAGCCCGCCTCGTGTGTGCGGATCATCTTTGAGCAAGCCTTTCTTTCAACGTCGTCACGAGCTCGGCGAGCGGAACGGCGACCTGGTCGCCGCTTGCCAGGTCCTTCACCTGTGCGGACCCGGCGGCGATATCTCGCTCGCCGAGGATCACGGCGTACGCCGCGCCGGACCGCCCGGCGCCCCGCATGGCGCCCTTGAGCTTCTTGCCGTCGTAGGACATGTCGGCGGCGACGCCCGCGCGGCGAAACTCGGCGATCAGGTTGAAGATCTTACGCTCGGCCTCCTCGCCCAGCGGCACGCCGTACACGTCGACCGTCGGCTGGGTCACGGCTGCGACCTCCTCGGCCTCCATGGCCAGGACCGTACGGTCGAGGCCGAGGCCGAAGCCGATGCCGGGCAGCGACGGGCCGCCGATGTCCTCCGAGAGGCCGTCGTAGCGGCCACCGCCGCCGATGCCGGACTGGGCGCCGAGCAGCGGGTGGTCGAACTCGTACGTCGTGCGCGTGTAGTAGTCGAGGCCGCGTACGAGGCGCGGGTCGTCGACCCACGGGACGGACAGGTCGGCCAGCAACTCGCGGACCTGGTCGTGGTGCGCCTTGCACGCGCCGCACAGGTGGTCGGTGACGAGCGGGGCGTCCCCGAGCTGGGCCTGGACCTCCGGCCGCTTGTCGTCCAGCACCCGCAGCGGATTGATCTCCACGCGGGCCCGGGTGTCCTCGTCGAGGTCGAGGCCGCGCAGGAACTCCTGCAGCGCGGCCCGGTAGACCGGACGGCACTCCCGGCAGCCCAGGGAGTTCAGCTTCAGGGAGATGCGCGTGAGGCCGAGGTCGCGATAGAAGTCCCAGGCGAGAGCGATCGTCTCGACGTCGACCGCCGGGTCCTCGGAGCCGATCGCCTCGAGGTCTACCTGGTAGAACTGGCGGTACCGGCCCTTCTGCGCGCGCTCGTAGCGGAACGCCGGTCCGGTGGCCCAGACCTTGACCGGCAGCTCGCCCCTGTTCAGGCCGTGCTGGAGCACCGACCGCAACACCCCGACGGTGAACTCCGGCCGCAGCGTGATCGAACGCTCGCCGCGGTCCTCGAAGGTGTACATCTCCTTGGACACGACGTCGGTCGACTCGCCGACGCCCCGCGCGAACAGGCCGGTGTCCTCGAAGACCGGGAGTTCGAGGTAGGAGTAGCCGGCCCGCGTCGCGGCGGCCGCGAACGCGTCACGAGCGGCGAGGAAGGTCGCCGACTGCGGCGGAAAATACTCTTTGACCCCCTTGGGGGCCTGGAAGTTCGAGCTCATGGTGTCGTTTTCTAGAGTCCCCTGTGCGGGCCGTCGACCGGAGCGATGTCCTTGAGGAACGGATTGGTCGCCCGTTCGCGGCCGATCGTGGTCTGCGTGCCGTGGCCGGGCAGCACGGTGGTCTCGTCCAGGAGCGGCAGGCATACGCGGGCCAGGCTCTCCAGGATCGCCGCGTAGTCACCGCCCGGCAGGTCGGTGCGGCCGATCGAGCCGGCGAACAGCAGGTCTCCGGAGAACATCACCTGCGCGTCCGCGAGCCGGAAGGTCACCGACCCGGTCGTATGGCCCGGGGCGTGATCGACGATCAGCTCCAGGCCGGCGAGCGTCAGCGCCGCGCCGTCGGCGAGCTCGCGCACGTCGTCCGGCTCGCCGAACGTCAGCCCGCCCAGCAGCTGCTGTCCGACGCCGAGCGGGAAGCCCTTGGCCGGATCGGACAGCAGGTCCCGGTCGGCCGGGTGGATGTACGCGGGGACGTCGCGCGCGCCGCAGACCGGGGCCACCGACCAGATGTGGTCGATATGGCCGTGCGTGAGCACGACGGCGACCGGCTTGAGCCGGTGCTCGCGGAGCAGCTCCTCGACCCCGGATTCGGCGTCCTGGCCAGGGTCGATGATCACGCATTCCTCCCCCGCGGCCGGTGCCACGACGTAACAGTTCGTGGCGAAGGATCCGGCGGGGAACCCGGCGATGAGCACGATCGTCCTCTCTGAAGGCGCCTGCTTCCGGCAGCTTGAGCGTACCGGCGGCACGCGGCCGACCGCGAACGACATACGCGGGACCGCCGCAGGGTGTCCGGTCTTGGCGGGATTTGCGAGCCTCTGAGGGCCACGCAGAAAAATACCGGCCAGGACCGCTACGATGCGCAGCACGTTTCCCTGTTCATGACGCGAATCAATGAGGTGCGACACCGGTGGCGGGTAAAGACCGCAAGAAGCAGCTGGCCCGGCAGCGCTACGAGCGCCAGATGCAGCGCCGTGCGGCCCGGCAGGCGCAAGCGCGCAGGGTAAAGATCATCGGTACGGTGGCGGCCGTCGCCGTGATCGCCGGCGGCGGCGGTGCCATCGCGTTCGCCATGAACAAGCCGGAGAAGAAGAAGTCGACGGCGACCGCGTCGGCGTCCAAAACGCCCAGTGCGCAGCCGAGCGTCACGGCGAAGCCCGGCGAATGCGCCTACCAGCCGCTGACGGATTCGCAGAACGCCAAGGACGTCGGCACTCCGCCGGTCAAGCCGGTCAAGGGCACGTACGAGATGACGCTCGACACCAGCCAGGGCAAGATCGTCGCGAAGCTCGACGGCACGAAGGCCTCGTGCACCGTCAACTCCTTCAAATACCTCGCGTCGAAGCAGTTCTTCGACAACACCAAGTGCCACCGGCTCGACACGGGCATCAAGGTGCTGCAGTGCGGCGACCCGACGGCCACCGGCAGCGGCGGCCCGAAGTACGGCTTCGGCAACGAGAACGTCCCCAAGGCCAACGCCTCCGGGCAGGCGACCTACAAGCGGGGCATGATCGCCATGGCGCACAGTAGTCAGCCGAACAGCAACGGCAGCCAGTTCTTCATCATGTACGGCGATTCGCCGTTGCCCGCCGACTACACGGTCTTCGGCGAGATCACCCAGGGCCTGGACGTCGTCGACTCGGTCGCCAAGGCCGGAGCGACCGCTCCCGACCCCCAGTCCGGGATGACCGCGCCAAAGAAGAAAATTGAAATAAAACACCTCACCGTCACGAAGATGGGGTAATGCGGAAGGTTAGGGTGGCCTGCGGGAGCGAAGCTCCCGAGGTCGTCACGGTGGGCCCGGCGCCCGACGAGCGGCCCGGGCCTTGATACAGGAGGCAACGGTGTCCAGCGCCACCGATCCTTGGGGAATCCGGCGCCGGGGAGGCGGAGACGGATCCGTCCGGGCCGTCCGGCCGCTCATGGCGGGCCCGCTCCACGACCGGGAGGCCGACGGTGACCACTGATCCCTGGGGCCGCGTCGACGAGAACGGGACCGTCTACGTCAAGACCGCCGAGGGCGAACGTACCGTCGGCTCCTGGCAGGCCGGTGCTCCGGAAGAGGCGCTCGCCTACTTCCGGCGCAAGTACGACGCGCTGGTCACCGAGGTCGATCTGCTGGAGCAGCGGATCAAGACGACGGACCTGGCCCCCTCGCAGGCCGAGCACAGCATCGCCCGGATCCGGGAATCCGTGACCGAGGCGCACGCGGTCGGCGATCTCGACAGCCTGGCACGGCGGCTGGACTCCCTCACGGGGCTGCTCGGCCGCCGCCGGGAGGAGATGAAGGTCGCCCGCGACCAGGCCCGCGGCCACGCGCGGGAGGTCAAGGAGCGCATCGTCACCGAGGCCGAGCGGATCGCGACCGAGGAGACGCACTGGAAGAACGGCGGTGAGCGCCTCCGCCAGCTCGTCGACGAGTGGAAGGCCGCCGAGCGCGTCGACCGGCCCACCGAGACGGCGCTGTGGAAGCGGCTGTCGTCCGCGCGCAACGCCTTCACCAAGCGCCGCAAGGCGTACTTCTCCAACCTGGAGGAGGAGCGCGAGCACTCCCGTGCGGAGAAGGACCGCCTGGTCGTCGAGGCCGAGGCGCTGAGTAACTCGACCGACTGGGGGCCCACGGCCGCCGCCTACCGCGACCTGATGCGTCGCTGGAAGATGGCCGGACGCGCGTCCCGTGAGGTCGAGGACGAGCTGTGGGCGCGGTTCAAGGGCGCGCAGGACGTCTTCTTCGCCGCCCGCTCCGCGGCCTTCGCCGAGCGCGACGCCGAGTTCCGGGGGAACGCCGAGCTCAAGGAGAAGGTCCTCGCGGACGCCGAGCGGCTGCTCCCCATCCGGGACGTGCGCGCCGCCCGCCAGGCTCTGCGGACGATCCAGGAGCGCTGGGAGTCCATCGGGATGGTGCCGCGCGACTCCCGGGAGCAGCTCGAAGGCCGGCTGCGCCGGATCGAGGAGGCGGTGCGCTCCGCCGAGGAGTCGGAGTGGCGGCGCACCAACCCGGAGGCCCGGGCGCGCGCCGAGGCGACGGTGACGCAGCTACGCGCCTCGATCCAGCAGCTCGAGGCGCGTCTGGAGAAGGCCCGCCGCGGCGGACGCGACAAGGACGTCAACGACGCCGAAGAGGCCCTGACGGCTCGCCGGGCGTGGCTGGAAGAGGCCGAGCGCACGCTGACCGAGTTCTCCTGACCATGATCGTCGGCCCGGTCCCCGTTGGGGCCGGGCCGACGATCATGTGACGGGTCAGTTAGTGACGCGGTAGACGTCGTAGACGCCGTCGACGTTGCGGACCGCCTTGAGCACGTGGCCCAGGTGCTTCGGATCGCCCATCTCGAAACTGAACCTGCTGATGGCGACCCGGTCGCGATTGGTGGCGACGGACGCCGACAGGATGTTCACGTGCTGGTCGGACAGCACCCGGGTGATGTCCGACAGCAGGCGGGTGCGGTCGAGCGCCTCGACCTGGATGGCCACCAGGAAGACCGAGTCCTCCCCCGGCGACCACTTGACGTCGACCATGCGGTCCGGCTGGGTGCGGAGGTTCGCCACGTTGACGCAGTCGGCCCGGTGCACCGAGACGCCGTTGCCGCGCGTGACGAACCCGACGATCTCATCGCCCGGCACCGGCGTACAGCACCGGGACAGGCGCACCCACACGTCGGGGTCGCCGGCGACGACCACGCCCGGGTCGCCCGCGGGCCGCGACCGCCGCTTCTTGCTGGGGATGACGGTCTCGTCGAGGTCCTCGGCCGCGCTCTCGACCCCGCCGAGGGAGTCGACGAGCTTCTGCACGACGCTCTGCGCGGAGACGTGGCTCTCGCCGATCGCGGCGTACAGCGCCGAGACGTCGGAATAGCGCAGGTCGTGGGCCAGCGCGACGAGGGCCTCGCCGGAGAGCATGCGCTGCAGCGGGAGGTTCTGCTTGCGCATCGCGCGAGCGAGGGCCTCCTTGCCCTGCTCGATGGCGGTCTCGCGGCGCTCCTTGGAGAACCAGTGCTTGATCTTGTTGCGGGCCCGGGCGCTCTTGACGAAGTTCAGCCAGTCGCGGCTGGGCCCGGCCTCGGGCGACTTGGAGGTGAAGATCTCCACCGTGTCGCCGTTGTCGAGCGTCGACTCCAGCGGCACGAGCCGGCCGTTGACCCGGGCGCCGATCGTACGGTGCCCGACCTCGGTGTGGATGGCGTAGGCGAAGTCGACCGGGGTGGCGCCCTGCGGGAGGGCCAGGACCTGGCCCTTCGGGGTGAAGACGAAGACCTCCGAGACCGACAGGTCGAAGCGCAGCGACTCGAGGAACTCCGCCGGGTCGGTGGTCTCCTTCTGCCAGTCGAGGAGCTGCCGGAGCCAGGCCATGTCGTTCGCCTTGCCGGGCGACCCGGCGCCGACCGTCTCCTCCTTGTACTTCCAGTGCGCGGCGATGCCGTACTCCGCGCGGTTGTGCATCGCGCGGGTGCGGATCTGCAGCTCGACCGGCTTGCCCTCCGGGCCGATCACCGTCGTGTGCAGCGACTGGTACATGTTGAACTTCGGCATCGCGATGTAGTCCTTGAACCGGCCGGGGACCGGGTTCCATCGCGCGTGGATCGTGCCGAGGGCGGCGTAGCAGTCGCGGACGGTGTCGACGAGGACGCGGATGCCGACGAGGTCGTAGATCTCCTCGAAGCCGACCTCGCGGGCGATCATCTTCTGGTAGATCGAGTAGTAGTGCTTCGGGCGTCCCTTGACCGTCGCCTTGATCTTGGCCTCGCGCAGGTCGCCCGCGACGTTCTCGATCACTTCCTGGAGGTAGACGTCGCGCCGGGGCGCGCGCTCGGACACCAGGCGGGCGATCTCGTCGAACCGCTTGGGATACAGCGTCTGGAAGGCGAGGTCCTCCAGCTCCCACTTCAGCGTGTTCATGCCGAGGCGGTGCGCGAGCGGCGCGAAGATCTCCAGCGTCTCGCGGGCCTTGCGCTCCTGCTTCGGCCGGGGCAGGTAGCGCAGCGTGCGCATGTTGTGGAGCCGGTCCGACAGCTTGATGACCAGCACCCGGATGTCGCGGGACATGGCCACGACCATCTTGCGGACGGTCTCGGCCTCCGCAGCCTCGCCGTACTTGACCTTGTCGAGCTTGGTGACGCCGTCCACCAGGGCGGCGATCACGTCGCCGAAGTCGGCGCGGAGCTGGTCGAGGGTGTAGGTGGTGTCCTCGACGGTGTCGTGCAGCAGCGCCGCGCACAGCGTCTCGGTGTTCATCCCGAGCTCGGCGAGGATCGTCGCCACGGCGAGTGGATGGGTGATGTAGGGGTCGCCGCTCTTGCGCTTCTGATCACGATGATGGTGGGCGGCGACGTCGTAGGCGCGCTCGACGAGACGCACATCCGCCTTGGGATGCGTGTTCCGGAGCGTCTTGATCAGCGGTTCGAGTACGGGATTCATCGTTGGACCACGCTGGGCGCCAAGCCGGGCGAGCCTTCTGCGGACCCGGGCGGCGGACGGCGCGGTCGCGCCCGACGGCGTAGCGTCGCCGTCATCCGGCACCGGCTCGGGGGCACCCACCGGCGCCGCCGGCGAAGAGGCCTCTGCCTGGGCCTGCGGGGTCAGCGCGGCATCGGCCACCGCGTCGGACGAGACCACCTCACCGGGCACCCAGCCTCCCCATTCATGCGTCGGAACCACAGTTTATCCGTAGTCGTTTTCCAGTCGGTGCCCCATCACCCATTCCGGTCATGGCTCTAGGAGGGGGGACGGGGGAAGGGGAGGATGCTGGAAGGGCACCGGCGAAGGTTGGGGGCCGATGAACAAGACACTCCGCAGAGTGACGATCTTCTCGCTGCTGATGATCCTCGCGCTCATGGTGAACGCCACCTACATCCAGGGCTCACAGGAGCAGAAGCTCCGCGACGACCCGCTGAACGTCCGGCACTTCCTCGCGCAGTTCAACCGGAACCGCGGGCTGATCATGGCGGGCGGCACGGTCATCGCCCGGTCCCGCGACACCGGCAACAAGGACTTCAAGTACCAGCGCGTGTATCCGGAGTCGGAGGTCTTCGCTCCGGTCACCGGCTACTTCGCGCCGAGCGGCTCCGTGACCGGCGTCGAGTCCGCGGCCGACGGCCTGCTGGCCGGGACCGACCCGAGGCTGACCGTCCAGCACTGGTTCGACGCGATCGTCGGCAAGACGCCGCAGGGCGCCACCGTGCAGACGACCATCGACCCGGACGCCCAGCGCACCACCTATGACGCCCTGCGGTCGAGCACCTCGCGCCGCGCCGCCGCGATCGCCATCGACGTACGGACGGGCGCGATCAAGGTGATGGCGTCCTATCCGTCGTTCGACGCCAACACGGTCGCGGTGCACGACACCGCCGCGTCGACGCGGGCGTACAACCGGCTGCTGAAGGCGTCCGGCAGCCCCCTCATCGACAAGGCGATCGGTGAAAGTTTCGCGCCGGGCTCGACGTTCAAGATCATCACGTCGGCCGCGGGGATGGACAAGCAGGGCCTGAACAAGGACAGCCCCGTCGACACCCCCGGCGTGCTCACCCTCCCCTCCGGGAACCCGCTGCACAACGACGCCGACTCCGGGCCGTGCAACGGCGGGCAGCTCCCGCTCGTCGAGGCCTTCGCGCAGTCGTGCAACAGCACGTTCGGCAAGCTCGCCCTGGACATGGGCCAGCGAAGGCTCGGCGCCGAGGCCACCGGATTCGGCTTCGGGCGGCGCATTCCGATCGAGAACGCCCTGAGCAGCGCCGCGAGCGTCTACCCGAAGAACATGGGCGGCGACGACGTCGGGCGCAGCGGCATCGGCCAGGGCAGCGTCTCGGCGACGCCGCTGCAGATGGCCCTCGCGGCCGCCGCCGTCGCCCACGGCGGCGTCGTGATGAAGCCGTACCTCATCCAGCGGGTCGTCTCGCCCGACCAGTCCGAGGTCGAGGCCGCCTCTCCCAAGGAGTTGCTCCGGGCGACGAGCTCGCAGACGGCGGGCCAGCTGCAGGACATGATGCGGGAGGTCGTCCAGACCGGCACCGCGCGCGGCAAGGTGCCGACCGACATCGCCGGCAAGACCGGCACCGCGGAGACCGGCCTGTCGTACAACGAACGGTGGTTCGCCGGGTTCGCGCCGGCCGACGACCCGAAGATCGCGTTCGCGGTGGTCACCGAGGGCAGCGGCTTCGGCGCCGACGCCGCCGGGCCGATCGCCACCAGCATGGTCCAGGCCCTCAAGGTGCTCTGAGGCCCGCTGGAGCCCTGGACGTCGCTCGGCAGCCGTGCGAGCCCCGTACGACGCCTGGGGCGCCGTACGGGCTCGAGAGAGCAGGTCAGCCCTGGATGAGGGCGTGGAGGTCCAGGCCGGTCAGCCGGTCCCGGCCCTTGAGGAAGCCGAGCTCGATGAGCACGGACAGGCCCGCGACCTCGGCCCCCGAACGGCGGACGAGCTCGGCGGCCGCCGCGGCCGTGCCGCCCGTGGCCAGCACGTCGTCGACGATCAGCACCTGCTCGCCCGGTGCGAGGGCGTCCTGGTGGACCTCGATGGTCTCGCTGCCGTACTCGAGGTCGTAGCTCTCGCTGTACGTCGCGGCCGGCAGCTTGCCCTTCTTGCGGACCGGAACGAACCCGGCGCCGAAGTGGTAGGCGACCGGGGCCGCCAGGATGAAGCCACGGGCCTCGATCCCGACGACCTTGTCGATGGTGCCCCGCCCGTAGTAGGCCACGATGGCGTCGACGACGGCCGCGAACGCGGTGTGATCGGCCAGGAGCGGGCTGATGTCCTTGAACACCACCCCGGGCTTGGGGTAGTCGGGAACCTCGCGGATCCGCTCGTTGATCAGTTTCGTCAGGTCGACCGGTCGCGAGGTCACGTTTCTCCTAAAAGACGCCATCCCGCGGCGGATCACGCGATCCGCCGCGGGATGGGCTCAGCGCTTCTTCTTACCGCTGGGCCGACCCTTCGAGCCGCCCCGGCGGGGCTGTTGCCGCGGACCATTCTGCACGACCCGGACACCGGCCCCGACAGAGGATGCCTCGGCCTCGGCCTCGCCGTCGTCGTCGGGCAGCTCGGCGACCTCGACGTCCGGCTTGGCCTTGCGCTTCGGGCTGCTGGCCTTGGCCGCCACCCGCTTGGCCAGCGTCTTGTACTTCTCCTGCCGCTCCTGCAGGTCGGCGACGATCGGCGTCGCGATGCAGATGGAGGAGTACGCGCCGGCCATCATGCCGACGAACAGGACGAGGGCCAGGTCCTTCAGCGTGCCGGCGCCGAGGACGCCCGCGCCGATGAACAGCAGGCCCGCCACCGGCAGCAGCGCGATGACCGAGGTGTTGATCGACCGGACCAGGGTCTGGTTGACCGCGAGGTTAGCCGCCTGGCTGTAGGTCATGGTGTTCGAGGTGGTCAGCGACCGGGTGTTCTCCCGGACCTTGTCGAACACGACGACCGTGTCGTACAGGGAGTAACCGAGGATCGTCAGCAGACCGACGACCGAGGAGGGCGTGACCTCGAACTGCACGAGCGAGTAGACGCCGACCGTGATGAGGATGTCGTGCGCCAGCGCGATGATCGCCGCGACCGCCATCCGCCATTCGAACGCGACCGACAGGTAGATGATGATCGCGACCAGGAAGATCAGCAGGCCCTGCAGCGCCTTCTGGGAGATGTCCTTACCCCAGCTCGCGCCGACGCTCTGCGGGCTGACGTCGTCGGCCTTGGCCAGGTGCAGCTTCTGCTGCACCGACACCTGCACCTTGGCGATGTCCTCCGAGCCCAGGCTCTCCGTCTGGACCCGCCAGCCGGTGCCGGTCTTCTGGACGATGGGGTCTTCCTTGACGACCCCGGAGTCCTTGACCGCCGCGCGGGCGTCCGAGGTCGTCACGCCGGACTTCGTCGGGAACTGGAAGACCGTGCCGCCCTTGAACTCCACGCCGAAGTTCAGGCCGAGCGTGAGCAGCGAGACGACGCTGACGACCAGGATGAGCCCGGAGATGGCGTACCAGGTCTTCTGCCGCCCGACGAAGTCGAGCGAGACCTCACCGCGGTGAAGGCGGCCGCCGATGTTGCCCAGCCGTGACATCAGGCCTCCTTTGTGCTGGCAGGACGGGCGGTGACGCGCTTCTTCACGCCCAGCGTCGTCGGATCGAGGCCGGACCATCGATGGCCGCGACCGAAGAACTTCGTGCGGGCCAGCAGCGTGACGAGCGGCTTGGTGAAGAAGAACACCACGACCACGTCGATCAGAGTAGTGAGCCCGAGCGTGAACGCGAAGCCCTTCACCCCGCCGATGGCGAACCAGTACAGCAGCAGGGCCGCGATGAACGACACCGCGTCGGCGACGATGATCGTGCGCCGGGCGCGCACCCAGCCGCGTTCGACGGCGGTCCGGAGGGTCCGGCCCTCACGGACCTCGTCTCTCAGGCGTTCGAAGAACACGACGAAGGAGTCCGCGGTGATACCGACCGCCACGATCGCACCGGCGATGCCGGCCAGGGACATTCGGAAGTCGATGAACTTGCCGAGCAGGACGATGGACTCGTAGGTGATGATGCCCGCGATCGCGAGGCTGGAGATCGCGACGAACCCGAGGCCGCGGTAGTACATGAGGCAGTAGAGCACGACCAGGCCCAGGCCGATCGCGCCGGCGATGAGACCGGCGGTCAGCTGGTCCTTGCCCAGCGTCGCGGAGACCGACTCGAGCGAGCCCTGCTTGAACTTCAGCGGCAGCGCGCCGAACTTCAGCACGTTGGCCAGGTCGGTGGCGTCCTCCTGGTTGAACTGGCCCTCGATCTGCGCGTTGCCCGAGTTGATCGCCTCCTTGACGCCCGGCCAGGAGTAGACCGTGCCGTCGAGGACGATCGCGAAGTGGTTGCGGGTGTTGTTCTCCCCGAGCGCGGCGGCCTGCTGCGTGAACTTGGCGAACGAGTTGGTCGCCTGGCCGTTGAGGTCGAGGTTGACGGTCCACTGCATCCGGCCGTTCTGCGGGTCCGGCGGCAGCGCCTGCGCCTTGGTGACCTGGTCACCGGAGATCTTGGCCGGGCTCAGGATGAACTTGGTGTCGACCTTGTGGGTCTTGGGGTCGGGCCGGGCGCAGATCGCCGCCTGCTTGTTCGCGTCGAGCGTCTGCCCCTGGCCCACGTCGGCGCCGGTGCAGGTCAGCTTGTCGAACTGCGCCTTGACGGCCGGGTCGACGCCGGAGAAGTCCGCGCCCGTCTGCCCTTGTTGCTGCTGCTGTTGCTGCTGGAGCTGTTGCTGCAACTGCTGGAGCTGCTGCGGGGTGAGCGACTGGGTGGCCTTCGGGCTCGCGCCGGCCTTCCCCGACGTCGACGGCTTCGGCGTCTCCTTGGTGAGGGCCTGGGCGAGCGCGCGGCCCTTGGGCGTGGCGCTGGCCGAACCCGACGGGCTCGCGCTGCCGGAGGGCTTCGCGCTCCCGGACGGCTTGGCGCCGCCCTTGGTCTTGCCCGTGCTCGTCGGGGACGGGGTCGGCGTCGCCTTCGGCTGCGGGACGCCCACCTGCTCAGCCACGAGCACCTGGCGGAACTCCAGCTTGGCCGTGGTGCCGACGAGCTTGGCGACACGCTCCTGGCCCTTGCCGGGGACCTGGACGACGATGACGTTACTGCCCTGCTTGGTGACCTCCGCCTCGGAGACACCCAGGCTGTTCACGCGCTCACGCATGATGTTGAGCGCCTGACCCATCTCACCCTCGCCGATCTTGGCACCGGGCTTCGTAGGCTCCGCCGTCAGTGTCACGGTGGTGCCACCGGCGAGGTCAAGAGCCAGTTTGGGCGTCTTTTGGCCCTGCCAGAACATCACGCCCACCAGGGCCGCGACGATCACGAACAGCGCGAGAAGAGTGCGCCCAGGTCTTGGAACGTTTCTGCTAGGCGGAGCCACGGTCGTCTTTCGTCCTTTTTCTGCGGGTCAGGTGTAGGTCAAGCCGACGGCTTCTTGTCGGCCTTCTGCTCGTCGTCCTTCACCGTTTCTGCGGGCTTGGTGTCATCGACGACGGTCTTCGCCTCGGTCTTCGGCTCGATGTCGTCCTGCGCGACCTCGGCGTCGGCACCGTCCTTCGCTTCCTCGGCGACCGCCTCGGTCTCCTCGACCTCGTCGGTCTCCTCCTCCTCTTCTTCCTCATCGGAGGGGTCGTCGATCACCTGTCCGACGGCCTGCTTGACGAAGCGGGCCTCGACGCCCGGGGCGATCTCCAGGACGATCGCGTCGTCCTCCACGGCGGCGACCGTCGCGATCATGCCGGCGGTCGTCATGACCCGCTGGCCCGGCTCGATCTGGTTCTGCAGCTGGGCCTGCTGCTGCTGCCGCTTGCGCTGCGGGCGGATCAGCAGGAAATAGAAGACCACGACGATGAGGATCAGGGGCAGCAGCGACACCAATGGATTGCTGCCGCTCTTCGCCGCGGTGACATGAGTAAGCGCTGTGAGTGTTGTGTTGCCCTGCACCGGGGCGTCCTTCCGATGTGATGTGTTGAGCTCGCCGCCGACTATTTCGCGCCGCGAAGGCGTGTCATCTACTGACGGCGACCAAGCTCCGGAGTGTAAAGGAGTACCTGAAACCCCGGCAACGACGTGACGAACCCGTGTGCCGAGAAGTTCCCGTCACTCCTCCTCCACTTCGAAAAGCGTACCTGCCGCCGTGGGCGGTGGGGCGAGTCCGAGGTGCCGCCAGGCGGCCGGTGTCGCGATCCGCCCCCGCGGAGTCCGGGCGATGAGGCCTTTCCGTACGAGGAAGGGCTCGGCGACGACCTCGACCGTCTCCGGCTCTTCGCCGACCGCCACGGCGAGGGTCGACAGGCCGACGGGGCCACCGCCGAACTTCGTCAGCAGCGCGTCCAGCACCGATCGGTCGAGCCGGTCCAGCCCGTCGGCGTCCACCTCGTACAGCGTGAGCGCCTGCCGCGCGACCTCCACGGTGATCACACCGTCGGCGCGCACCTCGGCGTAGTCACGGACGCGACGCAGCAGCCGGTTGGCGATCCGGGGCGTGCCCCGCGCCCGCCGGGCGATCTCGGCAGCGCCGTCGTCGTCCATCCGCACGTCGAGCAGCCGGGCCGACCGGTGGATGATCCGCTCCAGGTCGGCCGGCTCGTAGAAGTCCATGTGGGCGACGAAGCCGAACCGGTCGCGCAGCGGCGCGGGCAGCAGCCCGGCCCGGGTCGTCGCGCCCACGAGGGTGAACGGGGCGATGTCGAGCGGGATCGCGGTCGCGCCCGGCCCCTTGCCGACGACGACGTCGACCCGGAAGTCCTCCATCGCGACGTACAGCATCTCCTCGGCGGGGCGGGCCATCCGGTGGATCTCGTCGAGGAACAGCACCTCGCCCTCGGAGAGGGTGGACAGCACGGCCGCGAGGTCGCCGGCCCGCTCGATCGCCGGGCCGGAGGAGATCCGCAACGGCATGCCGAGCTCGCTCGAGATGATCATGGCGAGGGTGGTCTTGCCGAGGCCGGGCGGCCCGGACATCAGCAGGTGGTCCGGCGGGCGGCCGCGCCGCAGGGCGCTGTGCAGGACGAGGGAGAGCTGCTCCCGGACCCGTGCCTGGCCGATGAACTCGTCCAGGCGCTTGGGCCGCAGCGCCGCCTCGATCACCTTCTCCTCGCCGTCGGCGATCGGCGAGACGAAACGCTCGTCGTCGCTCACGCGACCCCCCTGAGGCTCATCGGCTCAGCCTCCGCATGGCCATCTTGAGCAGGGCGGCGATGTCGGGGGTGTCCTGCCCGTCGATCTCGGCGGCCACCGCGTCGACGGCGGCGTCGGCGTCCTTGCCGGTCCAGCCGAGGTTGGTGAGCCCCGCGTGGACCTGGTCGCGCCAGGGCAGGGCACGGGTCACGAAAACGGGCGCGCCCGAGTCGTCGTCGACGGGCGCGCCGAGGCGGTCCTTGAGCTCGAGCACGATGCGCTGGGCGCCTTTCTTGCCGATGCCCGGCACCTTGGTCAGCGCGTTCACGTCCTCGGTGGCGACGGCGCGGCGCAGGGCGTTCGGCGGGTGGACGGCGAGCATGGCCAGCGCCAGCCGGGGCCCGACGCCGCTGGCGGTCTGCAGCAGCTCGAAGATCGCGCGTTCGTCGTCGTCGGCGAAGCCGTACAGCGTGAGGGAGTCCTCGCGGACGATGAGCGAGGTGGGGACGTGAGCCTGGTCGCCCACCCGCAGGCCGGCGAGCGTGGCCGGGGTGCACTGCACCGACAGGCCGACGCCGCCGACGTCGATGACGGCGCCGTCCGGCCCCGCACCGGCCACCTTCCCGCTGACGAATGCGATCACTGCCCTGTCCCTCCGCGCACCGTGGAGCCGCCGGCCCTCACCTGTCGACTCCGTACTGTCTCATCCTGGCCGCCTGGATGCGCGCCTGAGCGCCGCCACGCCAGACGTGGCAGATCGCGAGCGCCAGCGCGTCGGCGGCGTCGGCGGGCTTGGGCGGCGTGTCCAGCCGCAGCAGCCGGGTCACCATGCTGGTCACCTGGGCCTTGTCGGCCCGGCCGTTGCCGGTGACGGCGGCCTTGGCCTCGCTCGGCGTGTGCAGCGCGACCGGCAGTCCGCGCCGTGCCCCGCAGACGATGGCGATGGCCCCGGCCTGTGCCGTCCCCATGACCGTGGAGACGTTGTGCTGGCTGAACACGCGCTCGACGGCCACCGCGTCGGGCCGGTAGTCGTCCAGCAGCTTCTCCAGGCCGCGCTCGAGGCCGATCAGGCGGGTCCCGATGTCGTCGCCGGGGCTGGTGCGGATGACGTCGACGGTCACGAGCCGCAGCTGCGTGCCCGGCGCGCCGTCCACCACGCCCACCCCGCACCGGGTCAGGCCGGGATCGACGCCGAGTACCCGCACGGCGACTCCTCTCCGTTCCGAACATCAGTTCGCAGCGAGGCTACTCGCCGCGTACGACTTCGGGCCGCCCGGGCCCCGGCGTGTCGCACGGGAATCAGAAGTAGTCGAGCATGTACGGCGTCCCGCCGAAGGCCGCGTCGAGGATCGCGTCGGCGGACGCGTCGCCCTCGACCAGGCCGGAGCGGCGCAGCCGGCGCAGCGGGACGCCCGCGTAGAGGGCCGCCAGCGCCCGGGCGGACAGCAGGAGGGCGTCCGGTTCGCCGTCCGTACGCGTGAGGGTGCCGCGGCCTCCGTCGACGCTCAGCCGCCAGGCCCCGGCGTTGCCCGGCCGCGCCTCGTCCGTGATCGTCAAGGGGACCTCCGCCGACAGGCCGACAGGGAAGCCTCGGGCGGCGACGGCCGCCGGCGCGTCGAGCACCCGCAGCATCCACGAGACGCGCTTGACGTCTTCGGTGGAGCGGTCACGCAGCAGCCAGAAGAGAGGGTCGTCCGGGGCGACGCAGGCGTGGACGCTCCGGGCGATCGACGAGCCGGATCCGACCAGTGCCCACAGGGCCCGGGCGGTCTCCGGGGACGCGGCCGCGCAGCGCTGCACGCTGAGCTCTTGGCCGTCCGCGCTCCAGCCGTAGATGAGGAGGCCGTCCTCGGCCAGGTAGCCGAATATGTCGTCTCGGTCGAGGAGGTCATGGAAGAAGTCCTCGCCCCGGTCGATGGGCCCGCGGTCGCGCGCCTCGGCGTGCAGCCGGCGCAGCGTCGCGGCGACGTCGGCGGCATCGTCGGGTCCGACCCGCCGTACCTTCACCGGACCGGCGTCGAGCGTGCGCAGCGCCTCGGCCGCGACCGTGACGAAGTGCTGCGCGCCCGCGTGCTCGTACCCGACGGAGCGGTACACCGGCGCGGTGGCCGGGTACAGCGCCGAGATCGGCAGGCCGTCCATGAACTCCAGGAGGGCACGCGCGAGGCGGCGCCCGACGCCGCGGCCGCGTTCCTCAGGGGCGACGGCCACGCCCGCCACGCCGCCCATCGGAACCGCGCGGCCGTGCCACCACTGGTCGAACAGGTGGTAGCGGGCCGAGGCGACGAGCCGGTCGCCGTCGTAGATCCCGAGGACACGGCCCTGCCGCACGGCGGGGCGCGCGTGACGCAGGAACTGGGCCTGGTCACGCGGCCCGAAGGCACGCACCATCAGGTCGTATTCGGCACCCAGGTCCTCGGGTGCGAGCGCGCGGATGTCCACGTGGGTACGCTACGGCACCCGCGCTGTCGCCCGGTCGCTTCCCCCCGCCGCGCGGGATCAGGCCTCGATCTTCTCCATGATCTCGTCGGAGACGTCGAAGTTGGCGAAGACGTTCTGGACGTCGTCGCTGTCCTCCAGCGCCTCGAGGAGACGGAAGACCTTCTTGGCGGCGTCCTCGTCGACGGGGACGCTGACGCTCGGGAGGAAGTTGGCCTCCGCGGACTCGTAGTCGACGCCGGCGTCCTGCAGGGCCTTGCGGACCGTGATGAGGTCACCGGCCTCGCTGATCACCTCGAACGACTCGCCGAGGTCGTTGACCTCCTCGGCGCCCGCGTCGAGGACGGCCAGCATGACGTCGTCCTCGGAGGTGCCCTCCTTGGGGACGATGATGACGCCCTTGCGGGTGAACAGGTACGACACCGAGTTCGGGTCGGCCAGCGAGCCGCCGTTGCGGGTGAGGGCCGTGCGCACGTCGGAGGCGGCGCGGTTGCGGTTGTCGGTGAGGCACTCGATCAGCACGGCGACACCGCCGGGGGCATAGCCCTCGTACATGATCGTCTGCCACTCGGCGCCGCCGGCCTCCTCGCCCGCGCCGCGCTTGCGGGCCCGCTCGATGTTGTCGAGCGGCACGGAGTTCTTCCGGGCCTTCTGGATCGCGTCGTAGAGCGTCGGGTTGCCGTCCGGGTCGCCTCCACCGGTCCGGGCGGCCACCTCGATGTTCTTGATGAGCTTGGCGAAAAGCTTGCCCCGCTTAGCGTCGACGGCGGCCTTCTTGTGCTTCGTCGTCGCCCACTTGGAGTGGCCGCTCATTACGTTCCCTTCACCATGTCGAGGAAGAGCCGGTGGATCCGCGCGTCGCCGGTGAGCTCCGGATGGAATGACGTCGCGAGCAAGTGTCCCTGCCGGACCGCCACGATCCTACCGGCGGCGTCGCCGGACTCGGCACGACCGAGGACCTCGGCGTCACCGCCGACCGATTCGACCCACGGCGCCCGGATGAACACGGCGTGGAACGGCGTGTCGAGCCCGGCGACGTGGACATCGCCCTCGAAGGAGTCGACCTGGCGGCCGAACGCGTTGCGGCGGACGAGCATGTCGATGCCGCCGATCGTCTCCTGCCCCTTGGCGCCGTCGGCGATCCGGTCGGCCAGCATGATCATGCCGGCGCACGAGCCGTAGGCCGGCATGCCCTGTTCGATCCGCTTGCGCAGCGGCTCCAACAGCTCGAACGAGCGCGCGAGGCGCCACATCGTGGTGGACTCCCCACCGGGGATCACGAGCGCGTCGACCCGCTCGAGCTCCTCCGGGCGCCGCACGGCCTCCGTCGACGCTCCGCAGGACTCCAGCGCGCGCCGGTGCTCAAGGACGTCTCCCTGCAGCGCGAGCACGCCGATCGTCGGGACAGCAGCCACGAATCAGCCCTTCAGAAATGAGATGTACGGACAATGAGCCTAGTGCCTGTCATAACACCGGCAGCGTGCGACGATCTTCCCGCCCGTGTATCCCGTTCCTGGCCACGGCCGGAGCGCGCCCCCCTGCGCCCGCCGTTCCTGGCCACGGCCGGAGCGCACCCCCTGCGCCCGCCGTTTCTACGCCTCGACCGCGACGGCCCGCGCCATGTGCCGCAGCTCCGGTGTCAGGTCCCCGACGTCGATCACCACGTCGGTGACGACGGAACACGCCGGCCCACCGGGCCGGAACGACCCCGCGCACAGGCTCTCGGCCGCGCGGAGGGTCTCCACCGCGGCCCGCAGGTCCCGGATCTCCGCCTGCGCCCGTGCCACGTCGATCAGGTGGCGGCCGTGCGCCGTGCTCGACAGCTCGTCGGCACGCACCTCACCGGCCGACCGCAGCGCCAGGCCCGGCTCGTGCAGCGTCGCGTACGCGCGCGTCGCCTCGGTCGCGACCCGGGAGGGGCCGAACCCCACGTGATGATCGACCTGGTCGTGCTCGAACCGGCGTGCGGCCGATCCGGCGAGTCCGAGGTACTCCGTCGCGGGGGCGCAGCGATCCGCCGCGCAGGCCGCCGCCATGGCGGCCATCATCAGGTCGCCCCACACCGTCAGGTCGCGGAGGGCGGCCTCGCCCATCGACGGTTCGGTCCGCTGGGCGATCCACACCGCGTGGTCCTCCGACGCGCGGATGTGGCCCTCGCGGAGCAGGGTCCACGAGTAGGCGCCGTGCAGCATCTCCCACTCCAGCTCGTCGCCGCCGCCCTCCGCCGCTCGGATCGCGCGTTCGGCGGCGATCTCCGCGAGGTCGTACCGGCCGTAGTGCGCGAACACGCGGGCGGCGAGCTGGTGGGCCTCGGCGAGCGGCCCGGCCGCCATGGCCCCGATCTCGCCGGCCGCGAGGCGGGCCTCGCCGATCAGGCCTGGGAGTTTCCCGGCGAGACACGGCATGTCGCCGGACCGGCAGTCGTGCCAGGCGGCGTCGACGGCGGCGTCCAGCTCGGCGAGGTCGGGCGTCTCGCCGGCGTCATCGGCGTCCACGCCGGGCATCGAGTCGGCCGGCATGACCGCGTCGCCGACCTTCCGGACATGGTCGTCGGCGCGCTCCTCAGGCCGGCCGCCGAGCAGCCGCGCGACGCCGGCGCCCAGCGCGTCGGCCAGCCTCGTGAGCGAGGTGAGGCGCGCGGTCTCGCGCCGGCCGTGCTCGAGCTTCTCGATCAGGTCGACGTTCACTCCGGAGTCGTCGGCCAGCTCGTGTCTGGTCATGGAGCGCTCATCGCGAAGCGACCTCAGCCGGTCGCCGATGTTGTCGGGCTCGGTCACTGTTCCGCACCCCCCGGTGCCGCGGCGCTTTCCTTGCGAAGCCGATTTCAGCCTAAGACCGAATTTCCGCGCCGGACATCCTTAAACCCGAAATATGGCACTGCGCGCCGCTCAGTGCGCGTTTCCGCCCATCCGGGTCAGTGAACGGATCTTGAACCGCCGGAGCGACAGCTCAAGAGGCAGGAACCCGTCCCGGCCGCGCTCGCTGAGACCCCGGCCGAACAGCTGCTCACGGGCCAGCGCCAAGCCGTACTCCTCGTAGTCGAACGGCAGGGGCACGTCGGACGCGCCCTCGTCGATCGCCTTCCAGAAGGGCTGCTCCGCCGGAAGCCGCTCGCCGAGGTCGACGACGACGCCGTCCTCAGCGGTGACGAAGACGTCCCGCTTGGGCTGGTTGCGCTCGTACCAGCGGAACCAGCATCCGGACACCACGCTGTGCAGGACCAGCACGCCGCAGTGGGCGCCGGGCAGCGCCGCCGCGATCTGGTCGGCGAGGGTGCGGGCGGCGTCGTCGACGTCGTACAGCCGGCGGTCGCAGACGATCAGCGCGTCGCCGTACGCTCCGACGAACAGCTCGTCCTCGTAGGGCCAGAGCGCGAAGTCCAGGACCGTGTCGCCGCTCTCGACGACGGCCGAGTCCGGGTAGAGGCGCCGCGCCAGGTCCGCCGCGGCGTCCGGGTCCGGGATCAGACCCTGCCGAAAGGCGTTGACCGGATCGTCAACGCTCGCGCACGCCAGCGCGATAGACCACGCCATGGGTTTCGTCCCCTCCTGCGGCCACTGCACCGGTCCGCCCGCGGAAGCGCCACGCCGCCGGGCCCCCGACAGGGTAGCCCGCCCGCGCCGGGCTGGGGAGGCCCGAGGCGACCCGGATCCTCCCCCGGCCGCCCGGCGGACGGACGGCGCGGCGTACTCCTGTGCCCCTACCAGCCGCGCCCGGCAAGACGGTCCGACTCCGACAGCGTCGAGACGTTGATGCCCACCATCGCCTCACCGAGTCCCCGGGAGACCTTGGCGATGACATCGGGGTCGTCGTAGAAGGTGGTGGCCTTGACGATCGCCTCGGCGCGCTTGGCCGGGTCACCGGACTTGAAGATGCCCGAGCCGACGAACACGCCCTCGGCGCCGAGCTGCATCATCATCGCGGCGTCCGCCGGGGTGGCGATGCCGCCCGCGGTGAACATCACGACGGGCAGCTTGCCGGCCGTGGCGACCTCCTTGACCAGCTCGTAGGGCGCCTGCAGCTCCTTGGCCGCGACGAAGAGCTCGTCCTCGGGCAGGGAGCCGAGCCGCCGGATGTCCTGACGCAGCCGGCGCATGTGCGTCGTGGCGTTGGAGACGTCACCGGTGCCCGCCTCGCCCTTGGAGCGGATCATGGCCGCGCCCTCGGTGATGCGGCGGAGCGCCTCGCCGAGGTTGGTGGCACCGCAGACGAACGGAACGGTGAACGCCCACTTGTCGATGTGGTTCTCATAGTCGGCCGGGGTCAGGACCTCGGACTCGTCGATGTAGTCGACACCGAGCGCCTGCAGGACCTGGGCCTCGACGAAATGCCCGATGCGCGCCTTGGCCATCACGGGGATCGACACCGCGCTGATGATGCCCTCGATCATGTCCGGGTCGCTCATCCGCGAGACGCCGCCCTCGGCCCGGATGTCGGCGGGCACGCGCTCCAGCGCCATGACCGCGACCGCGCCGGCGTCTTCGGCGATCTTGGCCTGTTCCGGAGTGACGACATCCATGATCACGCCGCCCTTGAGCATCTCCGCCATCCCCCGCTTGACGCGGCCGGTGCCGGTCTCCGGAGTGGCGGTGGGCTGAGCGGGAGTGGCAGTGGACACGGGCTACCTCTTCGGAGAATCGATCACGCTTGTCGCTCTCCATGGTAGTTCGAGGTAGGACGGGTTTCGCCCCCGATGTCCGCTCCCCCAGCAGGTCCGCTCACGGGACCACGGGACGGCCCGCGTTGACGATGACGATCCACACCTGGCCCTGAGCGAATGTCATCGGCTGCCCCGACAGGGTGGTGAAGGTGGTGCCCTTGGTCTCGGAGGGGCGGGACCAGCGGGCGTCGTACGCCTTACCGTCGCGCAGCACCGTCGCGGTGCCGGTGCCGACCGTCTGGATCAGCGGGGTGTAGTTGCCGAGGAAGTCGTGGAACGGCGACCTCGTGGTGCGGGCCCGCTGGACGACGATCGTCTGACCGCCGAGCTGCCCGCCCTCGGCCGCGCGGTCCGGGCGGCCGTCCTGGGACGCGAGCCAGCGCCGTTCCTTCGCCGACCAGCGGAAGACGAACGACGTCGAGGGGAAGCGCGCGGTGAAGGACGTCGCCGGGGTGCCGCCGGACGGGGCGGGGCCGAAACGGAAGCCGATGTCGCGGGCCTTGGCGGCCGACGTCGCCTTGGCGAGCAGCTGCTTCGGCGACGCGTACAGGTTGTACGGCGCCGGGTTGGGCCCGCGCCGGGTGTACGCGCCGCCCGTCGTGTCCGGGGAGACGTCGATCAGCGGGGCCCGGGCGAGGTAGGGCTTCATCTTGCCCTGGACGCCGGAGTACGCGAAGGCCGGACGGCCGAACTGCGGCAGGATGTGCAGGTCGGAGATCCGGGCGCTGCGGACCGGCCCGACCAGCGGCGGAAGGGTCGAGGAGAAGACCGCCATGACGCGGGAAAGGCCGCCTTCGACCTGCTCGACGTAGACGATGTCGGCCGACCGCAGGCCGCGCTGCGGCTTGGCCGACCGCGTGTTGTCGACCTTCACGGCCAGGACCGGCCCGTTCTGGGCGCCGGGGCGCCCGGTGAAGGGGTGGCCCGTCGTCGGGTTCGGGGAGGACGTCGCCGACGCCACCGGAGTGTCCGCGGTCCTCGGCGGGGCAGCGGCGTCGTTCTTCTCGCCCGAGCACGCGGAAAGCGCAAGGGCGCCGAGCGCGGCGGCGCTCAGAACGGCGGTGTACGGCCTGCTATGCAACTGGAGATCGGACATAAGGCGTCCTCTCCCACCAAATCGGAAGGTGTCCCTAACTGGCGAGCGTAGCGGGTCAGCCCGACCGGACGGTGTCGGCGGACGTCTCGGGCGGGGCGTCGTCGATCTCGAAGAACTCCGGGAGCGGCGCCCGGCCCGCCAGGTGCAACGCGCGGGGCAGGAGCTTGCGCCGAGCGGCGCGGGTCGCGGTCACCGCGTTGTTGTAGAAGCTGCGAGCGTACGCCACCTTCCGTACGGCCTCGTCGAGCTCCTCGAGCAGCGCCGCGCCGTCCCCGCGGCCGACGAGGGTGTCGCGGAATCCCGGCTGCCCGACGACGGCCCGCAGGGCGCGGGACAAGTCGCTCTCGGCGAACTCCCGGTTGTCGGGGTCGGCGATGCGGGCCTCGTGCGCGGCGGCGGCCAGCAGCAGGCTGGTGGCCGGGTCGAGCAAGCGGGAGGCGGCGAGCTCGAGGGCGACCGCGGCGCGCCGGACCAGCGCGACGTCGAGCCCGGCCCGTGCGGTCTCCAGGCGGACGTGCAGCCGGTCGATGCGGGTGGCGCGCCAGGACACGTACACGCCGAGCAGGACGACGACCGCGGAGATGAGCGCGATGTTCAGCAGCGTCTGGTACATCGTCAGATCACGGATGTCTCGACGACGGTGGAGTCCCCGGCCACGGTCTCGTACACCCGCACGACGTCGCGGGCGACCGTCGACCAGTCGTAGGCGCGCACGGCGGCCTTGGCCTCCGCGGACAGCTGCTTGCGGCGGGGCGCGTCGTCCAGCAGCTCGCCCGCCGCGACGGCCAGCGCCTCGGCGTCACCGACGGGGAACAGGGCCCCGGCCCGGCCGTCGAGCAGCACGCGCCGGAAGGCCTCGATGTCGCTGGCGAGGATCGGCGCGCCGGCCGACATCGCCTCGGCGAGCACGATCCCGAAGCTCTCCCCGCCGGTGTTCGGCGCCACGAACACGTCCACGGAGTGCAGCGCCCGCACCTTCTCGGCCTCGCTGACCATGCCGAGGAGGACGACCCGGTCGCGCAGCTCCGGCGACACCCGGGCCAGGATCTCCTCGGTGTCGCCGGGACCGGCGAGCAGCAGCCGCAGGCCAGGACGCCGCCGCCCGAGGATCTCGAAGGCGGACAGCAGGATCGGCAGGCCCTTGCGCTGCTCGTCCATGCGGCCGAGGAAGCCGAGCGCGCCGTCGTCCCCGGGCCAGCCGGGCAGCGGCTCGGCCATGGCGTAGCGCTCGGTGGTCACGCCGTTCGGGATGAGCACGGCGTCGCCGCCGAGGTACTCGACGAGCGTCTTGCGCGCCTTCTCCGACACCGCGATCCGCGCGGTGATCTTCTCCATGGCGCTCTGCAGGATCGGGCGGCCGCCGACAGCGCCCGGGACCGCTCGAACGACGCGTGGAAGGTGCCGACGATGGGCCCGTCGGCGGCCCAGCAGGCCAGCAGCCCGAGCGACGGCGCGGCCGGCTCGTGGACGTGGAGGACGTCGAACCCGCCCTCCCGGATCCACCGGCGCACGCGGCTCGCGGACAGGAACCCGAACGCCAGCCGCGCCACCGAGCCGTTGAAGGGCACCGGGACGGCCCGCCCGGCGGGTACGACGTACCAGGGCAGCGGGGTGTCGTCGTCGGCGGGCGCGATCACCGACACCTCGTGGCCGAGGGCGAACAGCGCCTCGGCGAGATCACGGACGTGCTGCTGCACGCCGCCGGGAACGTCCCAGGTGTACGGGCAGACGATGCCGACCTTCACCGATCGCCCGTCCTTTCCGGCGCCTCGGTCGTCACCTCAGGTCACCCGAGGTCCTCGACCCAGACGCGCTGGAGCATGTGCCAGTCCTCGGGGTGGGCGGCGATGCCGTCGGCGAACACGTGCGCGAGGGACTGCGTCATCGCCTGGACCTTGTCCAGGCGCTCCCCCTCGTCGGGCACGCGGATCTCCTCGTGGACGCGAACACCCCACTCGCGTCCTTCGTACCACAAGGTGACCGGCCGGAGCGCGGCGCCCGTCTCGATCGCCAGAGCGGCGGGCCCGGCGGGCATCTTCGCGGTCCGGCCGAAGAACTCGACCTCGACGCCGCTCGCGGTGAGGTCGCGGTCGGCGACCAGGCAGACCAGCCGGGCGTCGCGCAGCCGCGCGGCGAGGGTGCGGAAGACGTCACCGTCGCCGCCGGTGGCGGGCAGCACCTCCATGCCGAGATCCGCCCGGTAGGCGACGAACCGGTCGTACAGCGACTCGGGCCGCAGGCGCTCCATCACCGTCGTGAACGGCACCCCGGACAGCGCGATCCAGGCGCCCGCGTGGTCGTAGTTGCCCATGTGCGGAAGCGCCACGACGACGCCGCGTCCCTCGTCGAGATCCGCCCGCAGGTGCTCGATCCCGGTGATGCGCATGCCCGAGTCGATGCGCTCTCGGCTCATCGCGGGCAGCCGGAACGCCTCCATCCAGTAGCGCATGTACGAGCGCATGGCCTGGCGGCTCAGGTCGCGCAGGGCCTGCTCGGAGACCTCCGGGCCGACGACGCGTCGGAGGTTCTTCTCCAGTTGCCGCACGCCGCGGCCGTGCTTTCGCCACGTGCGCTCGGCGATCAGCATGAAGATCTCGTGCGCGACCGGCTCGGGCATCCGCCGTACGGCCGCCCAGCCGAGCGCGTACGCGGCGTCCGCCGCCTCGTCCCTCACGGCTGCTCGCTGACCTCGAGCTGCTTGCGCACCGCGACGAACCGCTGGACGACCGTGATCGCGCTGGCCAGCGCCAGCAGCCACAGACCGATCACCAGGACGTACGGGACGCCGAGCCCGTCGAGGCCGATCGCGACCAGGCTGACGATGAGCCGCTCGCCGCGCTCGGCGATGCCGACGGTGGCGCCGACGCCGATCCCCTCGGCGCGCGCCCGCGCGTACGACACGAGCGCGCCGGACACCAGGCAGAACAGGGCGAGGCCGACGATCAGCAGGTCCTGGTGGTCCTGCCGGGCGAACCGGAGGATCAGCCCCGAGAAGATCGCCGCGTCGGACAGCCGGTCCATGTTGGAGTCGAGGAAGGCCCCGAACCGGCTCGTCTTCCCCGTGACCCGGGCGACGGCGCCGTCGAACATGTCGAAGAACACGAAGATCGTGATCACGACCGTTCCCCAGAAGAACTCGCCGCGCGGGTAGAAGCCGAGCGCCCCGCCGACGACCCCGAACGTTCCGATGATGGTGATCGCGTTCGGGGTGAGACCCGTACGGGCCAGCGCCCGGCCCACCGGCGTGATCACACGCGAGAGCGCCGGCCGCAACTGGTTGAGCATTGCCATCCTCTGATCGTGTTTGGCCGCGATTTCATCGCCCCGTGGCCATAGCCGCGCCATCCCCCGGGCGGGCCAATCGTAGTGCGTGACGTCGGCGCAGGTGGGAACGGCAGATATCAGACAGGCCTCAACCCGTTGGCGGTCACCCCTTGAGATATGAGGCCATGGCGGTAATGGTGGTGACCACGGGTGTGGCACCCGTCACACCCATTGTCCTTTGGAGGTGGGCACGTGGCGGACAAGTCAGCTCCCCAAGCCGCCGGCAGGGCACCGGCGGTCGACCAGCCCCAGAGCGTTCGCAACATCGCGCTGGTCGGCCACTCCGGAGCGGGCAAGACGACGCTCGTCGAGGCGCTGCTCGCTGCGACCGGTACGATCCAGCGCCCCGGTCGCGTCGAGGACGGCTCGACGGTCAGTGACTACGACGAGGTGGAGATTCGCCAGCAACGCTCGGTGAACCTCTCGCTCGCCTCGTTCCTCCACGCCGGGATCAAGGTCAACCTGCTCGACACCCCGGGCTACGCCGACTTCGTCGGCGACCTGCGGGCGGGCCTGCGGGCCGCCGACGCGGCCCTGTTCGTGATCTCGGCCGTGGACGGCGTCGACGGCCTCACCCGGATGCTCTGGGAGGAGTGCGCGCTGGTCGGCATGCCGCGCGCCGTCGTCATCACCAAGATCGACCAGCAGCGCGGCGACTTCGACGAAGTCCTCACCGCCTGCCAGGACGCCTTCGGCGAGGCCGTCCTGCCGTGCTACTTCCCGTGCGAGGCCGGGCTGATCGGCCTGCTCACCGGCAAGTGTTTCGACTACTCCTCCGGCGAGCGCGTCGAGCGCGACCCGGACCGGGAGTTCCTGGACCGCCTCGCGGAGCAGCGCGGCGCCCTCATCGAGGGGATCATCCAGGAGAGCGAGGACGAGACGCTCATGGAGCGCTACCTCTCCGGGGAGCAGATCGACGTGAAGGTCCTGATCGAGGACCTGGAGAAGGCGGTGGCGCGCGGCAGCTTCTACCCGGTCCTGGCCACGTCGGTCCCGCACGGAGACCATCCCGGGCCGGTGATCGGCATGCGGGAGCTGCTCGAGGTGATGACCCAGGCGTTCCCGTCGCCTCTCGAGCACGGCATCCCGGCGGTCACGAAGGTCGACGGCTCCTCGGCGGGCGACCTGGCCTGCGACCCGGGCGGGCCGCTGGTGGCCGAGGTCGTCAAGACCACGTCCGATCCGTACGTCGGCCGGATCTCGCTCGTCCGGGTGTTCAGCGGGACGCTCCAGCCGGACGACACCGTGCACGTCTCCGGGCACGGCCTGGAGGATCGCGGCCACGAGGACCACGACATCGACGAGCGGGTCGGCGCGATCACCGCTCCGCTGGGCAAGGCCCAGCGCACGATGTCGTCCTGCATCGCCGGGGACATCTGCGCGGTCGCCAAGCTGACCCACGCCGAGACCGGTGACACGATCTCCGCGAAGGACGCCCCGCTGCTGATGGCGCCCTGGTCGATGCCGGATCCGCTGCTGCCGACGGCGATCCGCGCCAAGTCCAAGGCCGACGAGGACAAGCTGTCCCAGGCGCTGGCCCGGCTCGTGGCCGAGGACCCGACGCTGCGGCTGGAGAACAACTCCGAGACCCGCCAGCTGGTGCTGTGGAACATGGGCGAGGCCCACGCCGACGTGCTGCTGGACCGGCTGCACAGCCGGTACGGCGTCGAGGTGGAGACCGTGCCGCTGCGGGTCCCGCTGCGCGAGACGTTCGGCGGTCCCGCGCCGGGCCTCGGCCGGCACGTCAAGCAGAGCGGCGGGCACGGGCAGTACGGCATCTGCCACGTCGAGGTGGAGCCGCTGCCGTCGGGCGAGGGCTTCGAGTTCGTCGACAAGATCGTCGGTGGCGTGGTCCCGCGGCAGTTCATCCCGTCGGTGGAGAAGGGCCTGCGGCAGCAGATGGAGCGGGGGGTCCTGGCCGGCTACCCGCTCGTCGACATCCGGGTCACCCTCCACGACGGCAAGGCGCACTCGGTGGACTCCTCCGACATGGCCTTCCAGACGGCCGGGCAGTTGGCGCTCAAGGACGCCGCGACCAAGACGCAGGTCCTGCTGCTCGAACCCGTCGACGAGGTGTCGGTGCTCGTGGCCGACGACTACGTCGGCGCGGTGATGTCGGATCTGTCGTCGCGGCGCGGGCGGGTCCTGGGCACCGAGACCGTCGCGGGCGGTCGCTCGCTGATCAAGGCGGAGGTCCCGCAGCTGGAGATCACGCGGTACGCCATCGATCTGCGGTCGATGTCGCACGGCACGGGGACGTTCAGCCGCTCGTTCCTGCGCTACGAGCCGCTGCCGTCGCACCTGGCCGAGAAGGTCGCCGCAGAGGCGAAGGAGTAGCGGTCCGCGCCGTGTCACCCGGGCGCCGGGCGTCCGGGTGACACGACCATGCTCAAGGCGGAGAAGCAATCCTTCCCCGGGATGACGCTTCGTTAACCCGCTGTTTGGGATGATCTCTACATGGATGAACCGGGGGCGGACGGCAAGGGAAGACGTGCGCTTCTACGCGCGCTGACGGTCGGCGGGGCGAGCGCCGTCGCCGGCGTCGCCATGGGAGCGGCCATCGACGACGCGGACGCGTCCACGCGGATCCCGGCGTCGGCGCCGGGTACCCCGCCCGGTGCCCACTGGCGGCCCCCGGAGGGCCACGTGGACGTCTTCTGGGCGGTCAACACGCAGCAGAAGCTCGTCGCGCTGACATTCGACGACGGGCCGCTGCCGAACTACACCCCGCTCGTGCACGACGCCCTGGACGAGGCGAAGATCCCCGCGACGTTCTTCCTGGTGGGCAAGCGCGTCGAGCAGCACGCCCGTCTCCTGCACGGGCGGATGGACCGGCACGAGGTCGGCAACCACACGTGGGCGCACACCAACCTGTCGCCGCTGAGCCTGCGCACCGCCTATCGCTCGGTCAAACGCACCCATGAAATGATCGTGCGCGTGACCGGCAAGGAACCCCGCCTCCTGCGCCCGCCGTGGGGCCAGCTGGGGGGCACCACCCTCCAGGTGGCCGGGCAGCTGGGGTACGACGTGGCGCTGTGGTCCCTGCTGATCACCGACCGCTCCCATCCGCACGACCCGAAAGGCCTCATCGACTTCGTCGTGGACTCCACACTGCCCGGCTCGATCGTCCTCGGCCATGACGCCGGAGGCGGCCGGTCGCGGTTGACCCTCGCCCGTGCGCTCCCGGAGATGATCAAGCGCCTGAAGAGCAAGGGCTTCGAGTTCGTCACGGTCTCGGATCTCATCGCCGCCAAGGCCGCGCCGGCGTCGCGCGGGACCTGACGAACGGGTGGGCGGTCCACGGCGACCCGCTGGAGAACCCATAACACCACAGGAAAATGGCGACGATCAGAACGAACACGTCACCTGGGCCAGGAGGGCGCACCATGTCCGCCCAGGCGACCCGGCTCTCCCGGCCCGGCCGGTTCTGGCGGTCCCTCAGCGCGGCGGGTGTCATCGCGCTGCTGCTGATCGCCAGCGCGTACGGGAACGACGACGACTTCCCGGTCGGGCCCATGGTGCAGTTCGCCTTCTCCATCCCGCCGGCGGGTGAGATCCGCTCGCACTGGCTGGAGGCCGACACGACGACCGGTGCGCACATCAAGCTGTCGATGTCCGCACTCGGCGCCGGCCTCAAGCGCGCGGAGGTCGAAGGGCAGATGGGCCGGTTCGTCCGCGACCCGTCGCTGCTTCAGGGCATCGCCGACGCCCAGCGGCGGCTGCATCCCGGGCAACCGGCCTTCTCGAAGCTCTACGTGATCATGAAGGTGACCAAATTGGACCACGGCCGGCGGGCGACACCGTACAGACGGTCGTCACCTGGAACGTCCGGTGAGCGAGATCGCCGGCACGGCGGCCACTCCTTGGGGACGCTGGTGGTACGCCCCCATGCCGACGGCCCGCATCGCCGTGATGCGGGCGATCGTCTACGTGTTCGTGCCGATCGACGTGCTGTTCCTCACCAGCAGCGCCGTCGTCCACGCGTACCTGCCCGCGGACCTCTACCGGCCGGTGCTCATGGCCAGGATGCTGCACATTCCGGCGCCGGTGCCCTGGGCGATGGAGACGCTGCGCGTCGTCCTCATCGTCGGCAGCCTGATCGCGGCCACCGGCCGCCTTCCGCGGCTCGCCGGCGGCGTCGTCGCCGTGGGCTACCTGCCCTGGGTGCTGATCAGCATGTCCTACGGCAAGGTCGACCACGATCACCTCGCCCTGGTGGTGGCGCTCATCGTCCTGCCCACGGCCGGCCGGGCGCGGTTCCGCGACACCGACCGGTCCGAGGCCGCCGGATGGACGATCCAGGCCATCCGGATCGCGGTCGTCTCGGCGTACTTCCTGTCCGCGTGGGCCAAGATGCGATGGGGCGGCTGGGGCTGGGCCAACGGCGAGACCCTCGAATGGGCGCTGGTCCGGCGCGGCACGGTGATCGGCCGGGCTGTCGCCGACCAGCGGTGGCTGCTGCACGCGAGCCAGTGGGCGACGCTGGTCGCCGAGACCGCCTCACCGCTGCTGCTGTTCACGCGAGGCCGGCTGCAGCTGGCCGGGATCGTGTTCTTCCTGGGGTTCCACCTGACGACCGAGATCCTGATGTCGATCCACTTCCTGCCGCAGGTGATCTGCCTCGTGGCGGCGTTCACCCCGTGGGAACGACTCATCGAGGCGGCGCGGAGCCGTACCGTGTCTGCTGAACCGGTCACACCGGCTGCCCCCTCAACCGATTCGGCGACCTGACCCATGAACACACCCCCGGATCCACCGGGCGCATGGCACGAACGCCTGCGCCCCGGCTCACGCGCCGCCCGCCTCCTGGTCACCGCGGCCGCCGTGACGCTGCTGCTGACCGGCACCGCCTTCGGCGACGACGACGCCTTCCCCTTCGGTCCGTTCCGGATGTACTCGACGAGCACGCCCATCAACGGCGACGTCCACGTCCTCGCGCTCGCCGCCCGGCTGCCGGACGGCACCTGGAAACCGGCGAGGCTGGACGCCCCGGTCGTCGGCCTCACCCGCGCCGAGGCCGAGGGGCAGGCGCCGAGGTTCCAGGCCCATCCGGAGCTGCTGCAGCAGCTGCTCGACGCGCACGACCGCCTGCGGCCCCGCGAACCGCGCTGGACCGGCGTCCGGCTGATCCAGCAGTACTACATGCTCCGGAACCGCCTGTACGTCGGCAAGCGGGAGTTCACGATCGCCGAATGGACCCGCTCATGACCGCCCTGCAGGGCGCCGGGCAAGGGGGCGGCGAACGCCTTCCTGGGCTGGTGGTTCAGTCCCGTCCCGAAGGCCCGTATCGCGGTCTTCCGCACGGCGGCCTACCTGTTCATCCCACTCGACGTGCTCCTGCTCCGCCCGGTCAGCAGCTCGCACGCCTCGGCCACGTCGCTGTACCAGCCGTTGATCGTGGGCAAACTCCTGCACCTGCCGCACCCGACGGCGGCGCTCATCGAGGTGCTCCGGTGGGCGCTGCTGATCCTCTCGGTCGCGGCGGCGACCGGCCGGCTGCCCCGGCTGCTCGGCACGATCGTGGCGCTGCTGTACTTCGAGTGGATCATCATCGCCTTCTCCTTCGGGAAGGTGGACCACGACCGGTTCGCCTACCTGGTCGCGCTCGCGGTGCTGCCCACGGTCGGCAAGGCGGCGTTCCGGGACCGTACGCCGTCGGAGGCGGCGGGCTGGGCGATGCGCTGCGTGCAGATCGGGGTGGTGGTCACCTACTTCCTCGCCGCGTGGGCCAAGGTACGGTTCGGCGGCTGGGGGTGGGTGAACAGCGCGACGCTCGTCCGCGCCGTGCTGCGGCGCGGGACGTTCATCGCCGATCCGCTCCTGCACCACGCCGAGCTGCTGCACTGGGCGCAGTGGGGCATCATGGCGTTCGAGTTCGCCTCACCGGTGATCCTCTTCGTCAGGCCCCGCTACCAGTACCCGATGGTCGTGGGCTTCGTGCTGTTCCACCTGTCGGTGCTCGCCACCATCACGATCATGTTCTGGCCGCACGTGCTCTGCCTGATCTTCTGCTTCCTGCCCACCGAGCGCCTGGTGCGCGGCGGTGGACACGTCGCGACGCCCGACGGGCGGGCGCCGTCGCCCGACCCCGCCGCCGTCTCATCCGGCTAGGGCGCGGCCCGCGCGTCGCCGCTCGGGGTGCTGCGCGGCTCGGGATCAGCCGGACGCGGCCTGCGCGCCGGGCCGCTCGGCCGCAGGCAGCGCGCAGGCCGGGGTGCCGCCGGGCAGCCGGTGCCGGTTATTGGCGATGAGGCGGTACATCCCGTGCGCGATCCACCGGAACGGCGGGACCCTCGTGATGAGGCCCAGCGGCCGCCAGAACCCGCCGGCGTCGATCAGCAGCCTGGCCACCGCCTGTGCTCCGCCGTAGACCCGCCCGTCCTCGACCCACAGCAGCTCGTATTCGGCGCGTTCGGCGGTGGTGCCGAGCGCCGCCAGGTCCGCGAACTGGAAGGCGACGACCTCGGCGTCCGTCGGGACCCGCAGGCGGCCCTCGGCCTTGTCCCCTATGAGGCGTACGGCCTTCGTGCAGATGCCGCAGTCCCCGTCGTACACCAGAGTCGGTCGCTTCATGATCTCATCCTCCCGCATGGCACAACCGCGCCCGCGCCCGCGTGCTTCCCCCATGCGATGAAGATCACGGGCGAACCGTCACCAGGCAAGGTCATAAGTCTCCTCGCCTCCGCTGGAAACGGGGATCGCGTGGAAGCGTCCGTCGTCGATACGGCCGTATCCACCCAGGTCCGGTGGCGCGTCGGCGATGCTCGCGTCGTGATAGAGCAGGTGACGCCCTGAGGCGTCGCTTCGCAGGGCGACGCCGGGACCCAGGCCGGGCACGGCGGAGATCGCCTCGCTGTCGGACCCCTCCCGGTGCAGCATCCGCAGCACGCGCCCGTCGGCGAGGGAGACCTGACAGACCGCCAGCGCACCACCCGCCCGGGAGTACTCCGCGACGACGGCCACCCGTGTCCCGTCGCCGTTGATCACGGCCGCCCAGAGGTTCGTGAGCTCCCGGGACCTGCGCAGCAGGACCTTGCTCGCGCTCAGGTCCGTGGACCGCTTCGATCCGATGTCCAGGAGCCGGACGACGCCGTTCTTCGACGGCAGGACCGGGCCGTCCGCCGGTGCGTGGACCGGCTCGCGGAGCAGGAAGGCGACCTGGCGGGCGTCGGACGTCCACGAGAGGCTGGAGACGATGCTCTCCCCCGGGTCCGTCCACTCGCGCTGCGCGCCCGTCACCGTGTCGGCCACGCCGAGTTTGTAGTACGTCCGGTCCGCGGGACCGCCGCAGCGACGGATCGCGTACGCGACCTTGGCGCCGTCCGGTGAGGCCGCCAGCCCTCCGGGCGCCCCCTCCGTGCCGGCCGTCGCGCCCTGGATGCGCGCGCCGAGCGCGGAGAAGGCCGTGATCCGCCCCTTGCCGGACACCTTCATGCGGTAGATCCGCAGGGTGTCGCAGTCCGTCTTGTGGGCCGGCGCCGCCATGACGAAGAACATCCGGTCCGCGGCGGCGGCGACGTACTGGAAGGCCAGACCGCGCGACGCGGCTCTCGTGTCGTACACCCGGCCGGTCCTCGGGTCGCGGACCTCCACCCGCGACTCGCCCGCCGAAGACCCTCCGAATCCCGTCGTCGCCACGACGAACGCCGGGGCTCCGCCCGTGGTCGGCGGCCCCGAAGACGGGCTCCCGCCGACCAGCGCCGTCAGGGTGACCGAGACGGCCACCGCGGCCGCGGCGATCACCGGCAGCAGCCAGCGCACGCGTCTGGCGCGTGCCGGAAGGATCAGCGGGCGCTCCGGAAGGGTCAACGGGCGCACCGACTCGAGCCGTACCGTGCGGGCTCCTTCGGCGAACGCGTCCCGGAGGCGCCGTTCGGTCCCGGTCATGAGTCCTCCCCCAGCTTGCCGGCGAGCGCGGCGAGCGCCCGGGAGGTGGTCGACTTGACCGTGCCGCGGCTGACGCCCATCACCTCGGCGATCTCGGCCTCGGACAGGTCGAGGTAGTAGCGCAGCACCAGGGCCTCGCGCTGTCGGCGCGGCAGCGAGCGGAGGGCGAGAAAGACCTCACGGCGGTCCTCGCCGAGGAGCGCCGCCGATTCGGCGGACCAGATGGGCGGCTCGTACGCGCCGCCGAAGCGCCGCGCGACCGCGCGCCTGCGCAGCACGCCCCGGCAACCGTTGATCACCACGGTGCGGATGTACGGCAGCGCGTTGCGGGGGTCGCGGAGCCGGTCGATCCGGCGGTGCACCGCCGCGAAGGCGTCCTGGACGACGTCCTCGGCGGTGGGCTGGTCGCCGACGATGAACATCGCCATCCGGATGAGCTCGAGATGGTGCTCGCGGAAGATCATGGTCAAGATCACGGCCGAGCCGTGGTCCGCGGCATCCACGGTGCCCCCCGAGTCAGCAGCCGACGCGACGTCCTCCGCCATGCCGCCGGAACCGCCGGGCGGCCCGTACCAGGCCGGCGAGACGCCGAGCTCCTCCGCGATCTTTGATCCCATATCTTTTACATGTCATGGGCGCCGGTTTGGTTGCCCGCCACCCGAAAACTTATCCGGTACCGGAGGCCTCGGGGACCGTAGGACGGGCCGCCGAGGCAACCGATCGGCCGCTCGCGCATTCAAAGAGCGTGGAAACCAACATCGTGAGCGTCCTGAGCGGCCGGTCGGCCGACCCTCCGGAACCCGCCCATCCACCGGCGGACCTCACCGCGCTCTTCCGGGAACACCACGCGGGGTTGGTGCGTCTCGCCGTGCTCATGGTCGGCGACCGGCCCACGGCCGAGGACGTCGTCCAGGACGCCTTCACGGCCCTGCACCGCCGGTTGCCGAGGCTCGGCGCGGACGTCCGTCTCCTGCCCTACGTCCGCGCGTCCGTGCTGAACGGCTGCCGGATGGTGCTCCGGCGGCGGAAGCTGGCGAGCCGGTTCCGCCCCGAGCCGGAGCCCGCGGTCTGGTCCGCGGAGGCCGCCGTCCTGCTCAGCGAGGACCGGCGTGAGGTGTTCGCGGCGCTGTGCACACTGCCGCGCCGCCAGCGGGAGGCCCTCGCGCTGCGCTACTTCCTCGACCTGTCCGAGGCCGAGACCGCCGAGGTGATGGGCGTCAGCCGCGGCACCGTCAAGTCGACCACCTCGCGGGCGCTCGCCGCGCTCGCCGGGAAACTCGGAGGCACCGAATGACGGAGATCGAGAACCGGCTCCGCGACGCGTACGAGGCCGCGACGAGCACCGTACGGCCCGAAGCCCTCCGTCCCCTCACCGCTCCCCCGGCCCGGCGCCGGAGGCGGACCTGGGCGGCCCCGCTGGCCGTGGCCGCCGCCCTTGTCCTCGTCGCCGTCGGCGTGGCGGCCCTAACCCGGGGCACGGACCCTTGGCGCCCCGACCCCGCGCTCGTGGCCCAGGGACCCAGGTATGTCGTCGCCGTCACGGAGGGGCGCGCCGAGGTCATCGATGCCGTCACCGGCCGGAAGGCCGGTGACGTCGTCGCCGCCGGCGGCGGAAAGTATCTCGCCGTCGCCGCCGGCGACGACGAGACCTTCTTCCTCGCCGCCGACAAGCCCGAGCAGGACGGCCGCTCCGGACGGGTCTACCGCGTCTCCGTCCGCCAGGACGGGACGACGACGTCACCTACGCTGGTCCCGGGGGGACCGTACCGAAGAATCCGCCATCTCGCCGTGAGCCCGCACGGGACCCGGCTGGCCGTGGCTCAGGACTGGGACGACGACGTCAACCTCACCGTCGTCGATCTCGGCAGGCACGCGAAGAAGACGTGGACGACGAGAGGGCCGGGTGCGATCGGGAGTATGACCTGGGCTCCGGACGAGCGCACGCTCGGTTACGTCTCGAACCGGGGGAAGATCGTGATGCTTGACACGCGGAGGGGAGGCGGGAACGTCTGGACGCAACGTGAGGTCCGCAACGTGGACATCGATCATGGCCGCTTCAAAGATGGCGCGGTCAACGCGTTCCTCATCGATCCGGACGGCCGGACGCTGACAGCCACCGTCCAGGGCGCCAAGCACGGATCGGACGACCACGCCGACTACGTTCTGGCCAAGTTCTCCGCCGATACGGGTGAACCCACCGGCCGATCCCATGCCCTGCCGATGGACAGCTTCCGGATCACGGCCGATGCCACCGGCCGGCACATCCTCGTGCTGATCGACGGGCGGCCTGGCCGGGTCGACGACGGCCACTTCTCATGGATCTCCCGGCGCGAGGACGTCACCGACCTCGCCTGGTAGCGGCCCAGGCCACGGCGGGTCGTCCCTGGAAGGCGGTCGGCCTGCCGCGGCCTGACGGCTCAGTCCTGGGGCCAGGCGTCGGCGATGATCTGACGGGTCTCGCGCAGGAGCTGGGGCAGCACCTTGGTCTGGCCGATGACCGGCATGAAGTTGGTGTCCCCGCCCCAGCGTGGGACGACGTGCTGGTGGAGGTGCGCGGCGATGCCCGCGCCGGCGACCGTGCCGAGGTTCATGCCGACGTTGAACCCGTGGGCGCCGCTCGCCTTGCGCAGCGCGGTGATGGCGCACTGGGTGAGCCGGGCCAGCTCGGCGGTCTCCGCCTCGTCCAGCTCGGTGTAGTCCGCGACGTGCCGGTAGGGGCACACCATGAGGTGACCGGAGTTGTACGGGTAGAGGTTCAGGACGACGAAGACGCTCTCCCCGCGCCGGACGACCAGGCCGTCCTCATCGCTCATCTTCGGGATCTCGCAGAACGGGCACCCGTCCTCCGCTCCGGCGCCGGTGGGCTTGCTCTCACCCTTGATGTAGGCCATCCGGTGAGGCGTCCACAGGCGCTGGAACTGGTCGGGATCCCCGACCCCGTACTGTTCCTCATGGTCGGACTCGGTCATGCCAGCAGCATAGGGCCGGAGCCCCCGCAGGACCGCGCGCGGGTGCCGAACGAGCGCTCGGTTGCCGATGGCCGCCGTTAGGCTCACCGGGATGAATCTTGACGAGGCGGTACGGCTCTGGGACCCGGAGCCGGGATGGCTGAACACCGCGAGCTATGGCATACCGCCGGCGCTGGCGTTCGAGGCCCTGCAGAGCGCGCTGGCCGAGTGGCGTCGCGGGGCCAACGGCTGGGACAAGTGGGACCGATCCACCGATCGCGCGCGCGGCGCGTTCGCGCGTCTGGTCGGCGTCGCGGCCGACGACGTGGCCGTGGGCGCCTCCGCCTCGCAGGTGCTCGCCCCGGTCGCGGCCTCGCTGCCGCCCGGCTCGCGCGTGGTCGTCCCCGACATCGAGCAGACGTCGAACCTGTTCCCCTGGCTCGTGCACGATCTCGACGTGCGCACAGTGCCGCCCGCCGACCTGCCCGGCGCGATCGACGAGCGCACGGACGCGGTCGCCTTCAGCCTGGTCCAGTCCGCGACGGGTGAGGTCGCCGCCGTGGACGAGGTCGTCACGGCGGCGCGGGCGCACGGCGCGCTCGTCGTCGCCGACGCCACTCAGGCGGTCGGCTGGCTACCGGTCGACGCGACGTCCTTCGACGTCCTCGCCGTCTCGGCGTACAAGTGGCTGATGTGCCCGCGCGGCACCGCCTTCTGCTACGTGAGCCCGGCCGTGCGCGACCGCATCCGGCCGATCGCCGCCAACTGGTACGCCGGTGACGGCGACGCCTCGTACGGCCCGCCGCTGCGGCTGGCGAAGGACGCCCGGCGATTCGACATCGCCGCCCCCTGGTTCTCCTATGTCGCGGCCGCCCCCACGCTGGAGCTGCTCCTGGAGATCGGCATCGGCCCGATCCACGACCATGACGTACGGCTGGCCAACCGGTTCCGGACCGGCCTCGGCCTGCCACCCGGCGACAGCGCGATCGTCGGCGTCACCCGGCCCGGCGCGGCCGAGCGGCTCGCGGCGGCCGGCATCCGCGCGTCCGTCCGCAACGGCGCGGCACGCCTCGCCTTCCACCTCTACACGACGGAAGCCGACGTCGACACCGCCGTCGCGGCGCTGTCCCGGCAAAGATGATCATCTGTCGGCGGACGCTGTGAGCCTCCCCGGCATCTCATTCGATCGTGCGGTGGAGGCGGTTCGTGGAGCGCGACCGTGACAACGAGCGCGCCGAGGAGATCTGGGACGACGTGGACGCCGTCATCGAGGAGAACGACAGGACGGCCGACCGTAGACGTGATCCCCGGCGCCTGCGCAGCACGCGCCGGGGATCACTGACGGCCTCAGACCTGGATGCGGCTCTCGACGGCCTTGACGATCTCCTCGACGGCCTCGTCGATGGGGATGCCGTTCTTCTGCTCGCCGTTGCGGTAGCGGAACGAGACGGCGTCCTTGGCGACGTCGTCGTCGCCGGCCAGCAGCATGTACGGCACCTTCTGCTTCTGCGCGTTGCGGATCTTCTTCTGCATCCGGTCGCTGGAGGTGTCGACCTCCACCCGGATGCCCCGGTCGCGCAGCTTGGAAGCGATCTTCTGCAGGTGCGGGACGTGGTCGTCGGAGATGGGGATGCCGACCGCCTGTACCGGGGCCAGCCACGGCGGGAGCGCCCCCGCGTAGTGCTCCAGGAGCACGCCGAAGAACCGCTCGATCGATCCGAACAGCGCCCGGTGGATCATCACCGGGGTCTGCCGGGTGCCGTCGGCCGCCTGGTACTCCAGGCCGAAGCGCTTGGGCTGGTTGAAGTCGAGCTGGATGGTCGACAGCTGCCAGGTCCGGCCGATGGCGTCCTTGGCCTGTACGGAGATCTTCGGGCCGTAGAACGCGGCCCCGCCCGGGTCGTCCACCAGCTCCAGCCCGGACTCCTCGGCCGCCTGGCGCAGTGCCTCGGTCGCCTCCGCCCAGTCTGCGTCGTCGCCGATGAACTTGTCGGAGTCATCCCTGGTGGACAGCTCCAGGAAGAACTCGGAGAGACCGAAGTCGCGCAGCACGCTGAGCACGAAGGACAACAGCGACTTGATCTCGTCGCCCATCTGCTCCTTGGTGGTGTAGATGTGCGAGTCATCCTGGGTCATGCCGCGCACGCGAGTAAGGCCGTGCACCACGCCCGACTTCTCATACCGGTACACCGAGCCGAACTCGCACATCCGCAGCGGCAACTCGCGGTAGGACCGCCCGCGCGCCCGGAAGATCAGGTTGTGCATCGGGCAGTTCATCGGCTTGACGCGGTACTCGACCTCGTCCACCTCGAAGGGCGGGAAGATGTCGTCGCCGTAGTACGGCAGGTGGCCGGAGGTCTCGAAGAGCGACGACTTGGTGATGTGGGGGGTGTTGACGAACTCGTAGCCCGCCTCCTGCTGCCGCCGCCGCATGTAGTCCTCCATCTCCTTACGGACGATCCCGCCCTTGGGGTGGAAGACGGGCAATCCGCTGCCCAACTCGGGCGGGAAGGAGAACAGGTCCAGCTCGGCGCCGAGCTTGCGGTGGTCGCGCTTCTCGGCCTCCTCCAGCAATTTCAGGTACTCGTCCTGCTTCTCCCTGGACTCCCACGCGGTGCCGTAGATGCGCTGGAGCTGAGGGTTCTTCTCGCTGCCGCGCCAGTACGCCCCGCCGGAGCGCATGAGCTTGAACGCGGGGATCACGCGGGTGGACGGCACGTGCGGGCCGCGGCACAGGTCCTTCCAGCGCAGGTCGCCGCTCTTGGCGTCGAGGTTGTCGTAGATGGTCAGCTCGCCGCCGCCGACCTCCACGCTCTCCTCGTCCGCGGCGGAGCCCTTGAGGCCGATGAGCTCCAGCTTGTACGGCTCGGCGGCGAGCTCCTCACGGGCGTCGTCGTCGGCGACGACCCGGCGTGAGAACCGCTGCCCCTGCTTGACGATCTCCCGCATCTTCTTCTCGATGCGCTTGAGGTCGTCGGGCTGGAAGGGGTGCTCGACGTCGAAGTCGTAGTAGAAGCCGTTCTCGACGGGCGGGCCGATACCGAGCTTGGCCTCGGGGAACAGGTCCTGCACCGCCTGCGCCATGACGTGCGCGGCGGAGTGACGCATGATGGCCCGGCCCTCGGGCGAGTCGATCTGGATCGGCTCGACGACGTCGCCGTCACGCAGGGCGTACGCCAGGTCGCGGGCCTGGCCTCCGACGCGGGCGGCGATCACGGTGCGGCCGTCGGCGTCGAGCGCTTCTCCGGCGGTGGTGCCGGCCGCCACCACACGCTCGCTTCCGTCGAGGGTGATGCGCAGCTCAGACACGGAAACTCCTTGATGGTCAGGGATATCAGCTTCGAATGCTATCGACTGTGCGGGTCCTCCGGACGCCATCGGCGCCATGATCGCTCCTCTCGTGCGGCGGGAGCGAGCCGGGAAGCAGCGAGGCCCCGGGATCGCTCCCGGGGCCTCGGCCGTCAAGTCAGTGCTGGCAGCCTTCGCGCCGGGGCTCGCCCGGCGTCGTCGTCTGGAATATGGCCGCCATGCGCTCAGGGTATATCAGCGGCCGATGGCCCGCCACGCGGCTTTCTCGCCGTGAGCGCGCGCGGCGACGTGCAGGCGCCCGTCGGCGCCCAGAGCGCACAGCTCCCCGCCGGCCGGCAGTGGGGCGGGTACCCCGACCAGCTGCATCCGGGGCGGCCGCCCGATGACGGGCGGCTCGCCGTCGAGGCCCCGCGCGGCGCCCACGACCGCCGGGCTGTCCCAGAGCTTCGCCGCCACCTGGCGGGAGATCGTCATCGTCCGCGCGGTCCACGGCTCGCGGAACAGCACCTTGATCCGGCCGCCGGCCAGCTCGGCGCCGAGCGGCGCGATCGCCCCGGCCACCGGGAGGGTGCCCGCGAAGACGAGGGGCTTGCCCTGCGCGTGCTGGCGCCACCACAGGACCTGCGAGCGGGTCGCGGCGAACAGCTCGATCAGCCCGCCGTCGGTGACGACCGCCGCCAGGCCGTCCTGGACGTCGCCGTACCGCAGGTGCTTCTTCTTCGGCTGCGGGGAGAGGACCTGCCGCAGGTCGATGCCCGGCAGGTCCGTCCACTTGTGGCTCCAGCCCCCCGCGCCGAGGAACCGCGCGCTGACGCCCCCGCGCCCGTTGCGGACGAACACCGCGACCATCCCCGAGCCGTCGACCACGGCCACCGGGGCGCCGGCCTGGTTGCGGATCTTCGCCGGGTCCGGGCGGCCGAGGGACTGCCAGCCCCCCTGGTCGTACGCGACGACCTCCCCGGTGTCGGACTGCAGGCCGAGCACCACCGGCCCGGCGGCGGCCACCGCCGGCGCCAGGGCGCCACCCGGATCGCCGATGACCCGGGGGGCCGACCAGCGGCCGCCCGTGCGCCGCCAGGCGACCAGGCGGCCCCCAGCCACCGCGTACACGGTGTCCATCGCGGTGAAGCCGGTGCCGCGCGGCCACCGGTAGACCATCCGCGCCTCGTAGGCGTCCCAGTGGGGGTTCTCGGCGCTGATGCGGTAGTCGTGCGCGGAGTACGCCGCGAACACGCGCTGCTTGAACTTGTTGTCGGCCTCGCTGAGGTTCACCGCCAGGTTGCGGATGTTGTAGTCGCGGTAGTTGACCTGGAGCACGAGCCGGTCGGGGTGGCGTGTGGCGTAGCGGCGCACGGCCTCGCCGGCGAAGTGGGCGGCGGCGATGTGATCGGGGTGGTCCGCGCTGTACCGCTCGTCGGGCGCGATGTCCTGGGAGCGTACGACGGTCGGCCGGAAGCTCTGCATCAGGTCGGTGAGCGCGGTGAGGACGTCCTCCCGGGTCAGGCAGCGCCGGTACGGCGAGCCCTCGGGCGCCTGGGTCCAGCCGCACAGCTTCGGATGGTCGGCGGCGCTCCAGAGCTTTCCGAGGGTGTGCCAGCTCAGGCTGGCGCGCGGGTCGCGCCCGTCCGGCACGAGCATGAACACCAGGCGGATGTCGGGCCGGTCGACGAGGGTGTACGACTGCAGCCGCAGCGAGCCGGTCGTGAGGGTCTCCTGCCGCCACCGGTCGCGGACGCCGAGCATGAGGGCGTACGCCGTCCGCAGGCCGGTCTCGCGGTCGGCCACGTAGGCGTTCACGTCATGGGTGTCGGGCGGGACGCCGGCCTTGCTCTCCCCCGCGCTGAGGTAGACGGTCAGGTGCGGCGATCCGGCGCGCAGCGACTCCGACAGGTCCGGCGTCATGAACAGCAGGTCGTCGTCCTCGTGCGCGACGATCTGCAGGTAGCGGGAGCGGGCCGCGGGCGTTCCCGGCGCCGCCGCGCCGTGGCGGTTCACCGACGCGCGCGTGTTGCTCTCGGAGAGCAGGCCGATGCCCGTGCCCAGCCCGGCCGCGGCGACCGCACCGACCAGGAAGAACCGCCGCCGATCGGGTCCGAATAGCGGAGCTCCGGATGCGGACGGTTCGTTGGACATGCGGCGGACACTCCCATGAACGGCGCGGATGTGCGGGAACCAAATGAGTATCGCGGAACGCCGGACCTGTCCGTGCGCGGAAACGAGACGTCGGACCCGTCCGGGGGTGCGGAAACGGCAGGCCGGACCGTCGAGTAAGCTGGGCGCGGCGAAGGGGAGTAGTCCCGCCGGCCGGTCGTCGACATACTGGAGTGCTCAGCGCTCCCGGTGCCCGGGCCCCACAGGGGTGGACGAGACCTTCGGCTGTCGGTGACCGCTGTTCACCGTGAGCCGAGGTCTCTTTTCTTGTCTCACGGTGCCCGATCGATGAGGAACACATGCTGCACGTCGTGATCCTGCTGGCATGCGCCGTAGCGATCTACCTGTCCTGCGAGTGGTTCGTCAACGCCGTGGAATGGCTGGGCGTCCGGTTGAAGGTCGGCCCGCTCGCCGTCGGGACCCTGCTCGCCGCGTTCGGCACGGCGCTGCCGGAGAGTGTCGTGACGTTCGTCGCCGTGGTGTTCGGCTCCGGCGAGGCGCAGAAGGACATCGGTGTCGGAGCCGCGATGGGCGGCCCCCTCGCCCTGGCCACCGTCGCGTACGGCGTGACCGGCTTCATGATGCTGACCAGCCGCCGGAAGGTCCAGGCCGCCGCCCGTACGGCCGCCCCCGTCGGCGGCGGAACCGGCGGGGCGGCCGGGGACACGACGGGCGGCTCGCCGGGCGACGACCTGGGCGACACCGGCAAACTCGCGCGCGACCAGCGGTGGTTCCTCGCCATCTTCGTCGTGAAGGTGGCGCTGGGCCTGGTGGCCTTCGCGTACAAGCCCTGGCTCGGCCTGCTCTTCTTTACCACGTACGCGGTCTACTTCTGGCGGGAGCTGCGCGACGGCGGGGAGCACGGCGACGGCGCGGACCTGGAGCCGCTGCTCCTGCAGCGCCGCCGCGAGACGCCGGCGACGTGGGCCGTCGTCACGCAGAGCGTCGTCACCCTTGTGATCATCTTCTTCGCGTCGCAGCTGTTCGTGCACCAGCTCGACGCGATCGGCCCCATGATCGGCCTGCCCGCGGCGGTCACCGCGCTGCTGCTCTCCCCCATCGCCACCGAGCTGCCCGAGATCATGAACGCCGTGATCTGGGTCCGCCAGGGCAAGACTCCGCTTGCCCTGGCCAACATCAGCGGCGCGATGATGATCCAGGCGACCGTGCCGTCCGGGCTGGGCATCCTGTTCACGCCGTGGCGTTTCGACGGCGCCCTGCTCCTGTCCGGAGTGGTCACGATGGCGGCCATGGTGTTCCTGCTGGCGATGCTCAGGACGGGCCGCTTCAACGCCCGGACCCTGACCCTGGCGGCCGGCTTCTACGCCGTCTTCGGGCTCTGCCTGATCCCGATCCTGACCTGATCACGACGGACCGGCGGTGACGCCGGTCCGCGGTCGGCGGCGGTGCCGGGCGGGACCGGCGGGGGCGGTCAGGCCTTCTTGGCCAGGCGGCTGCGCACGTCGTCCATGTCGAGGGCGCGGACCTGCTCGATGAGGCTCTCGAGGGACTCGGCGGGGAGCGCGCCGGGCTGGGAGAACACGATCACGCCGTCGCGGACCGCCATGATCGTCGGGATGGACCGGATGTCGAAGCGCATCGCCAGGTCCTGTTCGGCCTCGGTGTCGACCTTGCCGAAGACGATGTCCTCGTGCTTGGCGGACGCCTCGTCGTAGATGGGCGCGAACATCTTGCACGGCCCGCACCAGCTGGCCCAGAAGTCGACCAGCACGATGCCGTCGCCGCTCGCGGCCTTGTCGAAATTCTCGGAGGTCAGCGTCGTCGTCGCCATGTCACAGCTCCTCGGTGTCGGGGTCAACGGGTCCTATCAGGCCACCCGCCCCCAGCACAACAGAGGAGCCACCCCGGTAATTCCGGTGGCACACCGTCGCACGGCCCGGCGATGTGGCCACGACCCTCGGCACCGCAGCCCGGCTCCCGGTCATGCCGGGGCACCCGGGATGTGGGGCTCCTCGAGGGTCATCGCCGGACCGGCCGCGGAACGCGCCTGTCATGGCGCGCCGCGGAGTCGGAGCGGGTCGGTCAGCAGCACCTGATCGTCGTGTCGCTGTCCGACGCCGTCGAGGAGACCGACGCGGAGGCGGAGACAACGCCGACCGTCTGCACGCTGACGAGTGAAGTGACTATAGCCAACAGGAACAGGGCGATGACCCTGCGAAGATGTGACATTGTTTTCTATCCTTTCGCATGGTTCTGTCATTTTCTTGTAGAGGCGGGCGGGATGCCAGGTCAAGAATCGCTCGGGGAACGGGTTCGTAACTTGCGGCTGCGCAAGCAGCTTTCCCAGGCTCAGCTGGCCTGGCCGGAACTCTCCGACAGCTACGTGTCACTCATCGAAAGCGGCAAGCGCACACCCGCACCGAGCATGGTGGCACTTCTGGCCCGCAAGCTCGGCTGCTCGGAGTCGTACCTGCTCACCGGGGTCACGGAGGAGACCATCAGCGGGCTCCGGGAGACGCTGGAGTACGCGCAGATCGCCCTGCAGAACGGTGGCGCCGCCGAGGCCCGCGTCCGTTTTTCGGAGGTCCTCACCGACCCAGCCCTCGCCGACCTGCCCGCGCTCGCGCACGAGGCCCGCTGGGGTCACGCCCTGGCCCTCGAGGCGACCGGAGCGCTCGAGGAGGCGATCAGCGACCTCGAGCTCGCGACCGAGACGCTCTCCCCACTGTCGGAACCCGAGCGATGGGCCGAGGTCCACACCGCGCTGAGCCGGTGCCACCGCGAGCGCGGGGATCTTGCTCGCAGCATCCAGGTCGGCGAGGACGCCCTCGATCGGCTGACCGCGGCCGGCGGGCCGTGGACCGACACGATGGTGATGCTCGGCTCCACCATCCTGGCCGGCTACGAACAGCGCGGCGACCTGGCGTACGCGCGGCAGCTCGCCGAGGTCCTCATCGAGCGCGCGGAGGCCATCGGCAGCCCCCGCGCGCTGATGGCCGCGTACTGGAACGCCGCCTGGGTGGCGGACCTGCGCAGCGAAACGCGCGAAGCGCTCAGGCTGTCCGAACGCGCGATCGCCCTCCTCGGCGAGGAGGACGATCCGCGCAACCTCCCCCGGCTGCGAGCCGTGTACGCGCACTTCCTGCTGCGCGTGCACCCCGACCAGGCCGAGCGCGCTCTCGAGCTGATGCACCAGGCCGAACGTGAGATGGACTCCAGCTCCGCCAGTACGGTCGACTTCGCGTACTGCCTCATGTACCAGGCCCGTGCCGAGATCGTACTCGGGCGGCCGATCGAGGCCGCGGCACTGGCGCGGCGGGCGACCGACATTCTCAGCGAGACCGCCGGAATGGCCATCGCCGAGGCCTACACCGTCCTGGGCGACGCGCAGGTGCGCCTCGGGCTCCGAGAGGAAGGGGTAGCCGCGTTCTCCCAGGCAGTGGAGTACCTGGAGAAGATGGAGGCGCACCGGCCCGCCGCCCGCGCGTGGTTCGACCTGGCGGAGCTCCTCGGGGCCGCGGGGCAGGCCGACGGGCAGAAGGCCGCCTTCCAGCGGGCTCTCGCCTGCATGGGGCTCTGAGCCGAAGTTCGGGGGAACCGATCTCGGGGGAACCGATCCGCCCCGCCTCGCGTCTACCTTGTCGTTCATGGAAGGCTTCGTCCGGAAAAGCTGGATGAAGCCTGAAGTACGACCCTCGGAGGAATGACGTGATGGTTCGGCGGATTCGACTGGCATCGGTGGCGGTCGTGGCGCTCACCCCCGCGTTGCTGACGCTGTCGGCCTGCGGTCACTCTCATCACCACGTGGTGCATCACCACGTCGTCCACCACGTCGTGGTGCACCACCGCCACCACTGACCGGGATGCCGCCGGCCGGACGCCCCGGCCGGCCCCTTCCCCCTCGCGACGGATTCGCCGACCGCTCTTGACGCGCGCGCGAAGCGGGCTCATCCTCGGAGCTTGTTAGGAAACCTTCCTAACATCCGCCGGATGTCGGCGTGCCGACCCGGCGGCGCAGTCCCCCGCCGAGGAGGCCCGCATGTTCCACAGAAGGGGCCGGTCGACTGCCCTCGCGACCGCGGTCGCCGTCGTCTCACTCCCTCTCGTGGCCGCTACCGGCCAGGCCGGCGCCGCTCCGGCGGCCGTGGCCCGGCAGGCCGGTACGGCCGCAGCCCCCGCCCACCCGTTCCCGACGCATGTGACGTACAAGACGGGCGTCATGCCGTCCGCGAGCCAGTCCGCGCGCGACGCCGCCGTCACGAAGCAGTACGACTCCTGGAAGAGCAAGTACCTGCGCGCCGCCTGCGGCGGCTACCTCGTCTACGCCACCGGGGACGCCCCGAACAAGGGCACCGTCTCCGAGGCGCAGGGCTACGGCATGAACATCGTGCCGCTCATGGCCGGCTACGACGCCGACGCCAAGGCGGAGTTCGACGGGCTGTGGCACGTGGTGTCCACCCACCGCGACTCCCAGGGCATGATGCAGTGGAAGATCGACGGCAGTTCGTGCAAGTACGCCGACTCCGGGACGCCCGACGGCGCCACGGACGGCGACCTGGACGTCGGGTATGGCCTGGTCCTCGCCGACAAGCAGTGGGGCGGCTACACGAGCGCGGCCAAGGACTGGCTGGCCAAGTTCTACGCCGCCGACGTCGCCTCCGACGGGCACCTCAAGTGCGAGGACGACGGGCCGAGCACCGACACCCGCCCATCCGACCACATGCTCGACCACCTGCGCGCCTTCGCCGCCTACGACACCGCCCACGACTGGAACAAGGTCGTCACGCGCACCGAGGCGGTCATCAAGGCGTTCACCGCGAAGTACTCCCCCACCGCGAACCTCCTGTCGGACTTCGTGGTGAACGCGAACACCAGCAGCCCGAAGCCGGCGCCCGCCGACTACCAGGAGAGCCAGCCGGACAACATCGTCGGCTACAACTCCGTGCGCGTGCCGTGGCACATGGGAACCGACGCCCTGCTGTACGGCTCGTCGGTGACCGTCGGCGTCGCCACGAAGGAGTCGGCGAGCTACAAGAGCCACGCGGGCGGTGACCCGGCGAAGATCTACCCGCACACCAAGCTCGACGGCACCCCCACCCAGACCGACGACCAGTCCGAGGCCGCCAACGACCCGGTCGGCGTGGCCGCCATGGCCGCCGGCGACCAGGCCTGGACGGACAAGCTGTGGAACTTCCTGGCCACCAACCCGTACGGCGACACGTACTACGGCGAGACGATCAAGATGCTCGTCTACATCGTCATGGCGGGCGACTACTGGTCCCCCGCGAGCTGACCTCGGCGGATCAATGACTCGTATCCGAGCACGTGGGCCCGCCGGGCACTCGCACCGGCAGGCCCGCGCGCTCAGCGGGGGTGAAGTCGCGGTAACCGATGATCCGGCACAGCTGCCGGGCCCACGCCCCGGGATCGAGAACGAGCGGTCCGGCGTCGTCGCCATCGGCGAACACCACCGTCCTGCCGTTCCTCGACGCGTCGAGGAACTGGTAATGCGTGGCCGAGATGGTGTCCGACGCGTCGCCGAAGTCGTACGACTGCTGGTAGGCGCGGGCACCGACCCGGTAGACGCGCACGGCCTCGTTGGAGGCAAGCAGGAAGTGGCCGTGCGCGTCGAGGAACTTGGCGACGAAGGTGTCATTGCCCAGGCTGGGCAGTGGACCGAGTTCCCTGCGGAGGGGATGGCGCCGCCACAGTTCGACCACACTGCCGTGGCGGAGCAGAGCGAAGTAGTGTCCGCTGGGGTCGTAGAAGAGCGCGATCGTGTCGGTGCCGGTCGTCATGTCGGGCCTGAGCCGACCGGTCCGCAGGTCAAGGACGCGGACGACCCGGTCACCACCGGCGAGGACGATCACCTCGTCGCCGGTCGTGTACTCGCTGACGTAGAGCTGCGGAACGCCCGCGGCGACCGTCGGGTGCAGCGCCGTGGCATCGAACTCGGCCAGTCGCCGCCCGTCCCGGGGGTCCCACAGCTGGATCCGGGTGCCGGACACCGTGACCAGGTGATCCGCTCGGTCGAAGAAGTACGTCAGGATGCTCGAGGACGTGGTGTCGACCGGCGGTGGCGGGACGGTGATCTGCGCCGTCGGCCGCAGCGAGGCGGCGTCGCGTACGGCGATGAGGGATTCACCCTCACGCTCCGCCAGCAGCCTTCCGGTCCGGTCGAACCTCGGGACGTCGGCCTTGTCGGGGACAAGGTACGGCTTCGGCCGCGCGGCTTCGGCCAGCGGCCTTCCGGTTCCGTCGGTGGTGCGCAGTTGCAGGCGGGACCCGTCCTTGGCGACGTAGACGACGCGGCCGCCGTCGGGCGTGAGCGCGGCGCCGCCGACGTCGATGTTCCCCGGCCCGGAGGACAGGCGCGTGTAGGTGATCTGTGTGTCGGCGGTGCCGATGAGCACGGGCCCGCCGCCGGTCGCCGCCAGGCGCGGGTAGTAGGAGGAGACCACCCCGTCGGGCAGGTGGGTCTGTGAGACCTGCCTGCCCTGGTCCAGGTCGATGAGACTCATCGAGGATGCCCCGCCGACCGCGACGTGGTGCCCGGTCACGTCGGTGGCGGCCAACTGGCAGACGTTCTCGCCCTTCTGTGTGTACGGCCGGCCCACCGGTGCTCCGTCAGCGACGCGCCGTGCGGCCACCGCCGCCCCGCCGCCCTCGGTCCGGCAGAACGACACCACGTTCCCGTCGCCGGACACCCCGAAGCCGCTGACATCGGTCGCAACGGTGCGCTTCGCGCCTGTCGCCAGGTCGACGGCGACGACGTCCTCGGTGTGCGACGGACCGGAGCGGTACACGCCGGTCAGCACCGTCCGGTCGTCGGGACCGAACCACATCGTGCCGTCGTTGTCCTTCGGGGCGGGCACGCGCCGGGGCGCGCCGCCCGTCCGCAGGTTCCACCAGACGACGTGGGCGCTGGACTCCGAGGCGAGCAGCACGCCGTCTTCTGACATGTCCGCCCGGTTGTCGGCGAACGAGTTCTCAGCGACCTCGGGCGCCGCGGGCAGCCGATGCGGCGCGCCGACCAGGCCGCGGTCGGCGTCGCGCACGTCGTACCACTCCACGGAGCCGTCGATGTTGACGAACGCGACCCGCTCACCGTCGGGGGCGACCACCGGGAAGTCCACCTGAGTGTCGGAGTCCAGCCGCCGCTGCCGCATGCGGCCGTCGGCGGCGTGGGTGAACAGCGTCGCCGTGCCCTGTACCGTGCGCGCCAGCAGGACGTCGCCGTTGCGGCTCGCCTGGATCCTGGCGACCTGTCCGAGCAGCCCGGAAAGGGTGCGGTCCGACCAGGAGTACTTGAGGTACGCGCGCAGCAGCGCGTTGCGCGCCTCCTGCGTGGGTGCGGCCCGGTAGGCGGCGAGGGCGAGCATCACCGACTGCGCCGGGTCCAGGTAGGCCTCGTCGGCCGAGGACTGCACCAGCGCCCGCGAGTCGGCCAACGCGTCGAGTCCGGCGCTGACGTGCCGCTGGTAGGCGAACAGCGACCCCAGGACCAGGGCCAGCGCGACCAGGCCCGCCAGCCCGGACAGCAGCACCCGGCGCCTGCGGGCGCGCGTACGGTGGTGCAGCCGGCCCTGGCGCAGATAGTCGCGTTCGGCGTCGCTCAGGTAGGCCGAGCGTTCGGCCGGCCAGCGATCGGCGAGTTCGACGGTGGACGATGCCGGCAGCAGGTCCGGGGTCCGGCCGGCGTCGTTCCAACGGTCCAGGTCATGCTGGAGCGATCCACGCCACGCGAGGAACGAGCGGTCGTCGGCGACCCAGGCGCTCAGCCGGTCCCAGCCGCCGATCAGCGCCTCGTGGGCGAGCTCCACGGTCTCGACGCCCTCACCGTCTCGGTCGGTCACGAGAAGCCGGGTCGCGGCGAGCCGCCGGGCGATGTCCCATTCCTCCGCGCTCAGCTCGGAGCGCTGGGCGGTCCTGCGCGTCGCGGTGGTGGAGCCGACCGGAAGGCTGATGAGCCGAGTCAATAAACGCTTGGCGTCGGGCTCCTCCGACGCGGGAGCGCTCTCGGCCCATACCCGCTCGGCATACGCGCTCAAGGCTCCGGGGACTCCGCCGAGCCCCTCGTAGGCGGCGTGGGTGAGCAGGCCACCGCTCTGCTGCCGCCACAGCAGATCCAGCGTGAAGCCGAGCAGGGAAAGGGCTCCGGGTTCGGCACCGGTGTCGGCGAGGATGCGGTCGACGAGGCGGTCCTCGTAGCCGACTCCGGGGATCGCCGCGACCGGTGCGGTGACGACCCGCCGAAGATCCTCCTCGGACATCGCGCCGAGGACGTAGACCGGGCTCCGTACGACGGGGGCGATCCGGGGATGGGCCAGCGCGGTCTCCAGGAAGTCGGCGCGCAGGGTGGTGAGCACGCGGACGGCGTCCGGCAGCGCGTCGGTGAACAGCACGTCGGCCAGCGCGTCCACCGCCTCGGTCTCCTGGGCGAGCAGCTCCTCGAACTGGTCGACCACGATCAGCAGCCGGTGCCGTCCCTCGTCCCGCAGCACCTGCGGCACCAGATCACCCAGGCCGCCGTGGGCCAGCGCGTCCCTGAGCCCCGGGAGCCGCAGGAGACGTTCGGTGGCGTCCAGGTCGGGCTCCAGCAAGGCCAGGAGCGCGGACGCCAGCGCGGACAGCGGACTGCTGCCGGAACTCGGCCGCAGCACGGCGACCGCGAAGCCCTCCGCTTTGACGCGCGGGACGACGCCCGCCAGCGCCAGCGAGGACTTGCCGGAGCCGGACGGACCGACCAGGCACACCCGGCGTTCGGCGCGCACCATGGCCGCGAGCTCGTCGCTCTCCTTCTCGCGGCCGTGGAACACCCCGGCGTCGGCCTCCTGGAACGCCGCCAGGCCCCGGAACGGCGACGGGGGGAGGACGAGCGGGCGAAGCGGCGGCCAGGCCGCCATCAGGGCCTCGGTCGGGATGAGGTAGCTCACCGGCGGCTCACCCGCTTCGGCTACCGCCATCATGCCGACCGCGCCGGCGAGGTTCTCGTCCCACACCGGGCCGCCGCTGAAGCCACCGGACACCCGGTAGCCGGCGCCGGTGAGGTCGACCTGCACCCAGCCGTCGGCCTGCCGCGACCGCAGTACGCCCGAGTGCCACACCCCGCCGGAACGCCCCAGCGGGAAGCCGAAGGCACGCGCCGGATGCCCCCACGTGTCGCGGGCCTCCACCAGGCGGATCGGCCGGGCGCCGGGCGGGGATTCGTGGAGCCGGAGCACGGCGACGTCCCCGAGGGTCTCCGCGCCGGCCGCCGGCGGCACCCAGTGCTCGACGCTCGCCTCGGCCGACGGCGCGGACGGCAGCAGCGGCAGGTCCAGCCGGAGACGGGCGGACGCGTCGGGCCGCGCCCCCTGGTCGGTGCCGAGGGCGGCCGACACGACATGGGCGCAGGTCAGCGCGAGCTCGGGGGTGACCAGGAAGCCGCCACCGACCGGCTCACCGCTCGCGTCGTGGATCCGGAGCATCGCCGCGTCCAGGGCCGCGGGCCCCAGCCCGGCCTCCGGCCCCGCGGAGGTCATGAGGAGACGGCGGCCGGGTCACCCTGGTCGTCGGCTGCGGGTCTCCACTTCAGCGACACCGAGAAGGCAGCCTCCGCCGCCGTACTGGTGATCACCACGTCGGCCTCCGCGGACAGAGACAGGCCGAACTCGACGCCGATCTCATCCGGGGCGTCGACCATGTCCCGGAAGCTGCTGACGAAGTTCTCCGCGACGGGCCGGATGCCGGCGAGCATCTCGCCGAGCGAGCGCGTGGCCCGCGCGACGACCTGACCCGGCCGGGCCGCCTTGACCAGGCCGTCGGCGGACTCCTCTATCTGGACCTTGATCACTTCTGCCGGCTCGCCGTTCACCGTCACGGGCAGCTCGACCAGATACGCCATGTTCCTCTTCCGCTCGTCACCGCTCTTCGCGGCGTCCCCGCGCTTCTGGGACATCCGCCCCGAACCGCCGTACACGGCACGCGATGCCGAACGTACAACAGGAGTGGCCGCTCCAGAAGGTGATCGCGGAATGACCCCGACGGTGGGGCGGCCGCCTCCCGACGGCGAACGCCCCACCATGAGCTCAGGCGACGTTGAAGTGGTCGAAGACGGCACGGGTCGTCTCGCCCGGATAGTTGGTGTTGACGGCGCTGGCGACGAGGCCGGCGTCGCATGCCGCGCGCGCCGACGGCACTGTGGCGGCGGCGACCTGGCTCCACCAACTGCCGTCGGGACTGGAATAGGCGGTGTACGTCGTGCCCGACCGCACCAGCTTGAGCCAGGCGGGGTGGAAGCTGTTCCCGCCCCCGGCCCAGGTGTCGAGGTGCCCGTCGCCGTCGGAGTCGGTCATGAACTCCAGCCCGTACTTCACCGACATCGTCAGAACGGCGTAGCCGCCCTTCTCCGGGGCGGTCAGGTCATTGGCGATGGCGAGCCCGGACTTGGCGACCGGGCTCTGGCCGCCCTGCTGGTCGACGAGCCGTACCTTGAGGGTGGCCGAGTCGGCGGCCGCCCCGGGCAGGTAGATGACGCCCTTCTCATCGGTCCCGCCCGACAGGTCCCGGCCACCCGCCCAGATCACCAGCTGATTCCTCGACTGGCCGTACCGGGCGTCGGTCGTGGCGTACGTCTTGTACGGCGCCCGCACGCCGTTCGCGACGTAGGGCAGGTCGAGCCGCTTCGCCACGCGGGCGAAGTCCGCGCTGCGCGCGCTGACGTCGAACACCGCGTGTGCGGTGAACGACACGGTGCCCATGACGTCCGCGGGCACCGTACCGCGCCAGGTCCGGGTCACCTTGGCGCCCCGGCGGACGTTGCCCAGGGCGATCGACTGCGCCGCGCCGGTCTCTCCGGGGTTCGTCAGGTACAGCACGGTGTTGCGCAGGGCGAACGGACAGTCGTTGGTGAGTACCACGATCGCGGTCACGGTATCCCCGGCCTTCGGCTCCGCCGGTGAGGTCGTGAGCGTGATCGTCGGGCCGAGCGTGTCCTCTTCCGGGCGGTACGCCGCGGTGGTGGTCGATGTGGTCATTTTCTCTCCCGTCCGCTGCGCCCGGTCAGCGCGGCCACTCGAAGGACAGCGTGTAGGCGTGCTTGCTCGGCGTGGAGGCTGGGCCCTCCGCCGGCATCGTGATCATGACCTTGCCGTCCTTGCGGGTCCAGCGCAGCGGGGCGCCTCGGTGGCCGAGCAGCGTGATCCTCGTGTCGTGGGCGAGCGGGAGGTCTCCCGGCAGCACCAGCTCACCACCCGGCCAGCCGAACACGATGACGTGGAACCGCCCGGGGGTCACGGTGTAGCGGACGCCCGGATCGGCGTCGTCCTCCTGCGCCCGCTGCCACGGCGCGGACCCGTAGATCGCCGAACCGTTGATCGCGAGCCAGTCGCCGATGTCGCGCAGCCGTCCCTCCAGGATGTCGGGGATGGTGCCGTCGGGCTTCGGCCCGATGTTCAACAGCAGGTTGCCGTTCTTGCTGACCACGTCGGCGAGGAGACGGATGAGGTACTCGGAGGTCTTGAAATCCTCCGGCAGCTCGTGCTTGTTGTAGCCCCACGAGTAGCCGATCGTGATGCAGGACTCCCACTTCTGCGGGTCCGTGTCGGGGTTGGTGCGCTGCTCGTAGGTGGCGTAGTCCAGATGGGTGTCGAACCGGTCGTTGACGACGACGCCCTTGGGCGTCCGCCGGTCCTTGGCCCGGTTGTAGTAGTACGAGATCGGCTCCTCGCTGCGCCACGGCGGGTCGCCCGGCGGGCGGAACCACTGGCCGTCGGCCCACAGCACGTCCGGGTCGTACCGGTCGATGATCTCCCGCAGCTGTTTCAGCTCGTAGTCGCCGACGTAGTCCTTCACCGGCTTGTACCCGACGAGCGGGATCTCCTGGTCGGTGTAGAAGTTCCGCATCGGGCGGCCGAGCGCCGGGTTGAAGAACTCCCCGAGCGAGTAGTACAGGCCCGGGTGGATCCGGCCGCGCCGCCGGGCGGCCGTGACGAGCTCGCCGACGAGGTCGCGCTTCGGCCCCATCGTCACGGCGTTCCGGTCCGTCACAGCGCTGGGGAACAGCGCGAACCCCTCATGGTGCTTGCTGGTGAGGACGAAGTACTCCGCGCCGGCGGCCTCGAAGAGACGCACCCAGGCGTCCGGGTCGTAGTGCTCGGCCGTGAACCGCGGGATGAAGTCGTCGTAGACGACGTTCTCGCCGTAAGTGTCGCGGTGGTACTTCCACTCCGCGGAGTCCTTGGTGCTCTGGTACCACAGGTACCACTCCGACGCCGACTGACGGACGGCCCCGCCGATCGCGGAGTAGACGCCCCAATGGATGAAGATGCCGAACTTCGCGTCCTTGTACCAGCGCGGTACCGGATGGGTGTCGAGGGATGCCTTGGTCGGCTGGTAGTCGGGGGTACGGGCGGTGGCCGTCGCGGCGAGCGCCTCGCCGACGCCCGGCGGTGCCAGCAGCACCGCGCCGCCCAGCGCAGCCGCACCGCCGAGAAAGCGGCGACGGGCGACGCCATGGTCTCCGGTCATGGACCTGCCTTTCACTCGGTCACGTCGAAGTGGTCGAAGATCGCTTGAGTGGTCTGGCCCGGGTAGTTCAGGTTCACCGCGCCGGCCGTCATCCCGGCGTCGCCGGTTCCGCTCGCCGAGGCGACCGTGGCCTCGCCGACCCGCTGCCACGTGGTGCCGTCCGCACTGGCGTCGGCGGTGTAGGCGGTGCCGGCGCGGGTCAGCCGCAGCCAGGCGGGGTGGTAGCTGGAGCCGCCGCCCGCCCAGGTGTCGAGCCGTCCGTCGCCGTCGGAGTCGGTCATGAACTCCACGCCGTTCTGGGCGCTCATGGTCAGGACCGCGTAGCCGCCCTTCTCCGGCGCGGTGAGGTCGTTGGCGACGGCGAGACCCGCCTTGGCCGAAGGCCCGCTGCCCTGCTGGCTCACGACGCGCGCCGTCACCGTGCCGGCGGGTCCCAGGACGCCGTGGCGGTAGACGACGGCCTTCTCATCGACCCAGCCGGACAGGTCCCGGCCGCCCGCCCAGATCGCGAACTGTTCGCCGTTCTGGGCGTACTGCCCGTCGGTCGTCGCATGGGTCAGGTACGGAGCCCGTACTCCGTTCGGGGTGGGGACGACGGTCGCGTCGATGCCGTCGGAGACCCGCTCGGTGCGGCCGGCCGTGTGGAACGTCGTCTCGGCACGGACCTCACGGGTGTCCCAGGCGGTGTCCGCCGGCGCCGTCAGCGTCCATTTGACGCTCGTGCTCGCACCGGCCTCGAGCACCGGAACGGCGGCCGGGCCATCCGGAACGGCCGTCCATCCGGCCGGCGGCCGAAGCGCCGTGCGCACGTGCGTCACCCGGGTCGTGGCGGTGACGGTCGTGGTCACCTGGACCGGCGTCCCCGGCCGTACGGTGACCTTCTCGGGGCCGATGCGGACGTCGGCCGTGGGGCAGTCCCGGGCGGCGCCGAGCGTCCGCAGGTCGACGGCCCGGGCGAACGCCTTCATGCCGGCGTCGTTCGGATGCAGGTGGTCGCCGGAGTCGTACACCCCGGCGATGCGCGCCGGGTCGGCCGGGTCCCGGACGGCGGCGTCGAAGTCGGCGAAGCCGTCGAACACCCCGCCCGAGTCGCGGACGAAGGCGTTCACCCGCTGCCGTGCGGCCTCCTTGTCCGCGGTCCACCAGTCGCCCCAGCCCTTGAACGGCACGACGGTCGCGCCGATGACCTTGAGTCCCCTGGCGTGGGACCGGGCGGCGATCTGCTTCATACCCGCGATCACCTGGTCGGCGGTGGCACCGCCCCAGCTGAGGTCGTTGACGCCCTCGAAGAGGATCACCGAGGTGGCGTTCGCCCGGCCGAGTACGTCACGGTCCAGCCGGTCGAGTGCGGAGGGATTGCCGTCGCTCCCCCCGGTGATCCGGTTGCCGCTGATGCCGGCGTTGAGGACTCCGGCCGCCGGCGGCACCGCTGGAGGCGCGCCGCCAGGTAGTCGGGCCAGCGCCGGTCGGCGTCCGAGGTCGACGCGGCGCCGTCGGTGATCGAGTCCCCGAAGGCGACCACGGCTCCGCCCGCGTCCTCCGGCACGACGTCCACCTCGGTCACGAACGGCCAGCTGGACGTCATGACCGGATAGGCGGCCCCGCCCGCGTCCGCCGCGTGGTCGCCCGCCCCGGACGCCGTCCAGTACACCGTCTGCAGGGCCATCCAGTGCTGGCTGACGTGCGTGAGGCGACCGGGGAAGTACAGGCTCACGTCCAGATCCGCCTGCGGCGGGACCCGCAGGCGCACCGGGTCGCTGACGACCTCACCGCCGGCCGGGACGGTGACCTGCCGCGCACCGCCGAAGCGCAGCTCGCGCAGCGAGCCGCCGGACCACGGCACCGCCGCTCCGCAGCGCCACGGTCGCGTGCCCGATGGTCAGCGGATCGGTCGTGAACCCGTTGGTCAGGTGGATGCGCACCTTCGACCCGCCCACGCTGACGTGCACGGGCATTCGCACGGTGGTCTCGGAGGTGCCGGGGTCGTACGAGGCGTGCTGGGCGGTCGCCCACGTCCCGGTCCACTCGCGGGAGGTCTTCGCCGTCCGCGCGTGCGGCGGGGATGCGGATCCCCGCCGGGGAGATGCGAGCGCGGACGAGGGCGACGATAGCGTCAGGGCGGTCACCACCGCCGCCGCCACGGCCGTCACGGTCCGATGCCAGGTCATGAGGCGGCTCCTTCATGGGTGGGCCGCAGCGCCGCGAGAGCCTTCGCGGCCCCCTTGGCGCCGAGGTCGACGAAGACCGGCGTCACGCCGAGCGGCGCCGGGTAATCCGTGAGGGTCGTGGGTCCGTGGACGATGACGCCGCGCCGGACGTCGCGCCAGACACCGGACGGCAGGAACACGTCCCGGGTGGTCCCCTCCCCGAGTTGCGGCGCGGCCAGCACGGCCGGGCCGAGCATCCACTCGTCGGAGACGGTGTAGGACGGGGCGTCCCCGGGGTGGTCGAAGAACAGCGGACGCATGATCGGATCGCCGGTGGCGATCGCGTTCTCGACCTGGTCCCAGATGTAGGGCGCGAGGCGTTCGTGCGTGCCGATGGCCGCCCGGAACCGATCGATGGTCTCCGGGTCGTAGGCGACCCATCGGCCGGTCGTGGCGTCCTTCACCCCGGCCGGCGAGGTGGAGGCGTACATCAGCGGCATCATGGACGCCGCCTGCGCCCACCGGACCAGGACCTCCTTGGTGGGCGGCGGGTACCCCAGCGAGCCGCCGATCATGTCGGTCTCGACGAACGGGTAGCCGATGGTGGAGACGGCCAGGTTCGCCGCGACCGCGGCGTGCAGGCCCGCGAACGTCGTCGGCTTGTCGGCGGTGCGGGTGGCGAACCCCTCCGCCTGCGCGGCGTTCCACGGCACCCGCAGGCCGGCGCCCTGCAGATCGAAGCCGTCGGCCAGTTCGGTGCCGTAGCGCACGTAGTCGGCGCGGGTGGCGCCGGGGTAGGCGGCGCATCGGTCGTCGAAGAACTCCGTGTCGAACTTGAACCCGGTGACCCCCTGGCGCACCTGGGCGTGCAGGCCGTCGGTGTACCACTGGCGCGCGGCCGGGTTCGCCAGGTCGATCAGCCCGGTCGGGCGGCCGTTCCACCAGGTGAACAGGCACGGCTTCGACGGGTCGGACGGGTCCTTGAGCAGGTAGCCGTGGTCGGCGGCGTAGGAGAAGTCCGCGGCGTACTCCGGCATGTACAGGCCGGTCCAGATGCCGAGATCGAGCTTGAGGCGCCGCAGCTGCCGGGACAGTCCGGGCAGGTCCGGGAAGCGCTGGGCGAAGTCCGGCGCGATCACGCTCTCCTCGATCTGCGCGGCGTGGCCGTCGAGGCCCGCCCGGCGCAGGCCGCGCGCCCAGTCCAGCACGTTCTGCCCGCTCTGCTCGCCGTAGAGCTGGGCCCAGGAGTTCCACAAGGGGGTGACGAACTGCGCGTACGGGGTGTCGGATCGCCGTGGCCGGCCGACGATCGCGATCTCGTCGTGGTAGACCTCGGCCGGGGTGTCCTCGACGAACACCGTCGAGGTCGCGGGCGCGCGGCCGGTGACGGTGAACTCCCCGAGACCGTTGCCGCCGGAGTTGATCCGCACGTCCATCGGCTCGTCGGTGTTCACTCGCAGCCCGGCCGCGCTGGAGGTGTACCAGAAGGGCGCCACCACCTGGTACGACGCGGGCCCGAACGCCGTGTCGACCACCTGCCCGGAGTCGAGCGGCCACGGCTGGACGGTCTGGTCGGTGTTCTCGCCGTGCCCGTACCAGTGCCCGGCGCTGCGCAGGTCGTACGCGGTGCTCAGGACGTCGCCGGTGGCACCGCGCAGCGACCAGCTCAGGTCATAGCGGTCCGAGCGCAGCGCGATCGTCAGGTCGACGGTCACGCCGGGCAGGTCGGTGGCGGCGGTGAGGCGCAGCGTGTCGCCGTGCCGTTCGCTGCCGGTGACCCGCCCCACGATGTGCCAGTCGGCGCCGATCCGGAACCGCAGTGCCCCCGGGGCGGTGGCCAGCACGGTCCGGCCGGCCCGGACCGTCGTGAGCGTGAGCGGGGCCGTCGCGACCTGGATCGCGTATCGGGTGTTGCCCAGGGTGATCGGCTCCGTGTCCGCGGCGGCGGGGACCACGCCGGTCAGGGGTGCCAGGAGCGCCGGGGCCAGGAGCGTCCGTACGGCCGCGCGCATCACGTGCCGCTCCCGCACGTCACCTTCGCGTCGGCCCAGTCGGCGTGGTCCAGCGCGTTGCCGTCATCGGCGTCCCCGGCGACGAGCTCGATGCGCTGGGCGCCGTCCACGGGAACGTCGACGACGCGGGTCGGCGTGTCCCGGTCGATGCGGCCGCTCTGGTAGACCGGCACCCCGTCGGCGAGGACGGTGTAGGTGACGGTCGCGGGCCCGTCGCCGCGCCCGTACGTCTCCTGGTCCAGGCCGAGCGCCGCGTGGAACGTCGTGCAGCGGCCGCCGAGCCACACCTGGACACTGCTGGGGGCGTGCACGCCGAGGCCCTTCCGGTACACCGTGTCGTGCAGCGTGAGGGGCTTGCCGTCACCGGCGGCGTCCTCTCCGTTGCTCTGGTCCCGTTCGACCGGGCCCCAGCCGTTGCTCGCGGACTGGAACGGCAGGTCGCTGACGTAGTGCTCGCCCGGTGACAGCGGGGGCAGCGGCACCGCGACGACGCGTTCGCCGGTGGCCGACGCCTGTCTTCCGGCCCTGGTGAAGGAGGCGCGGGCGCGGACGACGCCGACCACGCCGGTCTTCTGCCCGGCCGGGACGGTGACCGTCCAGGCGGCGGAGGCCGACGTGCCCGGCCGGAGGGTGCCGAGGCGGACCGGCTCCGCCGGGGTGGCGGTCCAGCCGTCCGGCAGGCTGAGGGACACGGCCGCGCCGGTCAGCGAGGGGCCGTTCTTCGGCGCCGTCACCGTCGCGGTGACCTTCTGGGCGCCTCCCGGCGTGAAGGCGTCGGGCGCGTCCACGGACACCTGGGCGGGCGTCGTGGGGTCGGCGTACTTCCGGGCGTCGTACCCGGGCCCGGAGACGTCGGCCACGCGCAGCGGTGCGGTCTCGTTGCCGAGCACGGTGAGGCCGACCTTCCCGAGACCACCGCTTCCGGCGTCCGTGCTCCAACTCGCGATCGCGACGGTGTTGGTGCCGCGCGGGCGGAGGATGCCGGTCGGGAGGGGGAAGGTGTGCTGCGGGCCGGTGTCGTTCACGTACTGGCCCATCAGCCAGCCGTTGACGTAGATGAGCGCCCGGTAGTGCCGGGACGGGTCGTCGTCGATGGTCAGGCCGACGGACGTGTCCTGGCCCTTCGGCAGGTCCAGCCGGAAGGTACTGCGGTACCAGGCGACGCCCGGCGTGGCGTCCGCCTTGGGCAGCGAGACGTTCGCCCACGACCGGTCGGGGTGGCCGGGCAGCGTCCAGCCCGCCCGCTCGCCGTACAGCCCGCCGGTGTTCATCGGCCCGCGCGCGGTGTCGACGGGCCGCTCACCGCCGCGCTGGCCCTGGATCCGCCAGGTGATCTGCGCTCCGGACCCACCGAGGTAGGCCTCGGTCAGGCCGCGCGGCTGCTTGTGGTCGTCGCTGTTCCAGGTGAAGTCCTCGTTGTGGCCCATCGTGCCGACCAGGACGGCGACGACGTTGTCCTGCCCGCTGCGCAGCGCGCCGTCCGGCAGGCTGAAGGCGTGGTGGCCGGTCTGCGCGGTACCGAGGAACCTCCCGTTGAGCCACACCGAGTAGGCGCCGACCTTCCCCGACGGAGCGCTGGGGTTGGTCGCGAACGCGGAGAGCGAGAGGGACTTCTCCGTACCGGTGGCGCGGAAGTGGCCGCGGTACCAGGTGTAGCCGTGGTGGAAGCCGTACTCGTCCTGGTACAGCACGGGGAGGGTCCCCGGTTGGGTGGGGCTGTCGGTGCTCAGCTTGTCGGCGAACGTCCAGGAGGAGTCGTCGAAGGAGGGGTTCGCCTCGGGCGTCTCGGGCGCGTACTTCCAGCCGAGCGTGGGCAGCGTGACCGGGCGCGGGCCCGGCACCTGGCCGAGGAGGCCGCCCGACGCGGTGGGCTTCACCGGCAGCGGCGCGCCGTTCCACGTGACCCGGCGGACCGTGGCGGGCGCGAAGATCTCTAGCGGACCGGCCTGGCCGGCGTCACCGCCGAGCGCGAGGGTGCCGCCGGTGATGGACGCCGAACGGACGAGGTGCGTTCCGCGTTCGAGCACCGGACCGGCCGCGGTGTCCTGCCGCCAGAACCGGGCGGCCTCGTCATCGCTGCCGAGGAGGAGCAGCAGGTCGGGGCGGCCGCCACCGTGCACGAGCACCCGGGTGAGCCCGGAGTGGGAGTAGTCCAGGCGCAGGTCGCCGCGGGCGGGGTCCCAGGCGGCCTGGGCCTTGCCGTCGAGCACGGTGACCGTCGGCTCGCTCGTGTACCGGAGCACGGTGCGTCCGTCCGTGCCGTCCTGGCCGTACAGGACGACGACGTCGCGGTCGCCGACGTGGGCGCCGGTCATCAGCTCGCTGGTGGAGTACACGAGGCGCTGACCGCCGAAGTCGTACCCGGCGAGCAGGACCTTGGCGTCCTTGCCCTTCAGCCGGGCCGTGACGTCGTACGTGCCGTCCGGGGTGTCCCAGGAGAACGTCGTGGTGTCGTCGGACCCGGCGTTCGGGTCGGCGTGCCGCAGGTAGAGGAACCGCGTCTTCGTCTCGGGATTCACGCGGGCCTCCAGGTGGACGTCCGCGTTCGATGAGGCGGGCGCCGTCGCCGGGTCGGTCCGGGCGAGCGGCGCGGTCGTCGTGTAGAAGAGCCCTTGGCGCTTCAGCTCGTCGTAGTTGACGCCGGTCTGCCGTGCCTCGCTGATCGGCGCGCCGTAGTCGTAGGACGTGTAGACCTGGCGCGGGTCGGCGAGCCAGCCCCAGTTGGTGCCGCCGTAGGCCATGTAGAGGTTCTCGATCGTCGTGCCCTGCATGACCTCGTGCTTGTAGACGACCTTCTGGAACGGCGGGCCCATCGTCTGACGGCAGCCGTCGTACCCCTTGTCGCCCCAGGTCTGGAACCAGCCCGTGCCCGACTCGAAGACCCCCAGCGGCGCGCCGGGGGTCTGCCGGTTCAGGGTCGGCAGCCACCAGGTCCCGTTGCAGAACGAGACGTACTGGTCGTACTCCCCGGCGAAGTCGAGCCCGTCGCCGCCCGCGAACTGCGGGGACGGTTCGTTGCCGACGAGCGGCACGGTGACGCCGTCGTGACGTACCTGGTCGGCGAGCCGCACGATGTGCGCCCGCCCGTCGGGGTCATAGAACTCGTTCTCGACCTGGTCGAGCAGCACGGGACCGGTGCCGTTGGTGACCTGGTGCCGGGCGAGGATCCGGTCGATCTGGGACAGCCACTCGCGGGCCGCCGCCAGGTAGTCCGGGGCGTTGGAGCGGGCCTGGCCCTTCTGCGTCAGCAGCCATCCGGGGAATCCGCCGCCGTCGGTCTCCGCGTTGATGTACGGGCCGGGCCGGGCGATGACGTACAGGCCCGCCTCCTGCGCCATGTCGAGCAGCCGGTCCACGTCGCGTACGCCGGTGAAGTCGTAGACCCCGGGCGCCGGGGAGTGGTAGCCCCAGTCGAAGTAGATGGACACGGCGTTGAACCCGGCCGCCTTCATCTTCTGCAGCACGTCACGCCACAGGTCAGGGCTGGGCAGCCGCCAGTAGTGGAACTCCCCCGACCATAGGAAGACCGGTTTCCCGTCGATCTTCACCGCGTACTTGTCGTAGGTGACGGTGTGGGCGCTCGGCGGCTCGGCCAGGGCCGGCGCGCCGGGCGCCATCGCGGTCAGGGTTCCGGCCGCCAGGAGCAGCACGGTCATCAGGAGACGGGTCCAGCGGAGTAGGGCGGTCATGAGCAGCTCACCTTCGCGTCGGCCCAGTCGGCGTGGTCCTGGGTGGCGTCGTCGCCGCCGTTGGTGACCACAAGGTCCAGCCAGCGGGTGCCGGTGACGTCGACGCCGATGTCGGTGCCGGGATCGGAGCCGCGCACGACCGGGCCGTCGTAGCGGACCTGGCCGTCGGCGACCACCTGGAAGGTGACGCTGCCGCCGTCGCCGACCTCGTCGTCCACGCCGACGGTCGCGGTGAACCGCGTGCAGCCGCCGCCGAGGTACACCCGGACCTGGCTCGGGCCGTGCACGCCGAGTCCCTTGGCGAACGTCCTGCCGCCGAGCGACAGCGTCCGGCCGTCGCCTGCGGCGTCCTCGCCGTTGGACTTGTCGCGTTCGACCGGGCCCCAGCCGTTCACGGCACGGACGAGGGGGAGGTCGCTGACGTAGGCATCGCCCGTCGGGCCGGCGGGCGGCACCTGGACCGCGGCCTCGCCGGTCAGGTGGCCGTGGCCGGTGTCGGCCGTCGCGGTCAGCACCGCGTAGGAGACCGGATCGGCCGGTGGTGTCACCGTGAAGCGCGTCGTCACGCTCCGGCCCGCGCCGACGCCGGCGAAGCGCGCCGGGCCGTCGGGGCGTACCGTCCAGCCGTCCGGGGCGGTCAGCGTCAGGTCGACGTTCCCGGCCCTCGCCGCGGTGAACGTCACCGGCACGGACACCGGTGTTCCGGGCCGCAGGAACGCGTCGGCGGACACGGCGACGCGGCCCGCCGCCGCGGGCATGGCGTAACGCGACGCGCTGTACGAGGGCGCGGCCACGTCCCGCACCGGGACGCCTCCGGCGTGCGCCCCGTCCTCGACGAGCTTTACCGAGCCGGGGCCGGAGCCGTCGCCGGACCAGACGGCCAGCGCGATCGTGTTACGGCCGTGCTCGTGCAGGATGCCGTTCGGGACGACGAACCGGTGCTGTGGGCCGACGCCCGGCAGGTACCGCCCGATGAGCCAGCCGTTGACGTAGATCGCGGTGCGGTGGTCCTTCCCGGTGTCGCCGCCGAGGTCGAGGGCGACGGCGGTGTCCTGGCCGCGCGGCAGGTCGAGGGTGGCCGTGGTGCGGTACCAGCGGACGCCGGGCCCGGTCGCGTAGGGCAGGGTGACGCTCCGCCACCGGCCGTCGGGATACCCGGGCAGCGACCAGCCGGCGCGTTCGCCGTACAGCCCGCCCGCGTTGAACGGGCCGCGTGCCGCGTCGACCGGGTCCTCTCCCCCGCGGTTCCCCTGGATCCGCCAGCCGATCGTGGTGGCCCCGCCGAGCAGGTCCGCCGACAGCAGGCCGCGCGGTTCCTTGGAGTAGTCGTGGCCCCATTCCTCGTTGTGGCCCATGTTCTCGACGAGGACCGCGACGACGTTGTCGGCCTTGAGGGTCCCCGCCGGGATGTCGAACGTGTGCCGGCCGTTCCCGGACTCGCCGAGGTAGCGGCCGTTCAACCACACCGCGTACGTGCCGTGCGCGCCGGTCGCGGCGTTCAGCGCGAGCGCGGTCTCGTGGCCTCCGGCGCGGAATCGGCCCCGGTACCAGACGTCGCCGTGGTGGAACCCGTACTCGTCCATGGCGAGCACGGGCGGGGAGCCGGCGAGCGACGGATGGTTCGCGGTGAGGTGGCCGGCGACCGTCCAGGTGGAGTCGTCGAAGCCCGGCGCCGCCTCGGGTGCCTCCTCGCGATACTTCCAGTCGGTGAGGGTGGGCAGCCGCACGGGCCGCGGCGCGTCGCCGAGGCGGCCGGTGAGGGATCCGCCGGCCGCGGCGGTGACGGCGACCGGGCGGCCGTTCCAGGTGACCTTCCGGGCCGGGGCGATGACCTCGATCGGCCCGGCGCCGCTGGTGTCGCCGGTCAGGGCGAGGGTGTCGCCGTCGAGGGCGGCGGTGCGCACCAGATACGGTCCGCGCACGAGCACGGGCCCGGCGGCGGTGTCCTGCCGCCACCACGCCGCCGTCTCGGCGTCGTCGGCGATCAGCAGTTCGAGGCCGCCGACCAGGACCCGGGCCAGTCCCTTGTGCGTGTAGTTCAGCCGAAGGTCGCCGCGTGCGGCGTCCCACGTGGCGGTGACGTCACCGGCCAGCACCTTCACGTCGGGGCGCTTGGCGTAGCGCAGCACGGTCTCACCGGCCTCCCCGGCGCGGCCGTACAGCAGCGCGACGTCGCGCCCGCCGATCCGGGCGTGCGTCATGATCTCGGAGGTGGAGTAGACGAGGCGCTGCGCGCCCAGGTCGTAGCCGGCGACCAGCAGCTTGGCGTCCCGGCCGCCGATCCGGACGGCGCCCTGCTGCGGCACGCGGGGATAGTCGCCGTCCCGGCCGGACAGCGACAGTGTCGTCTCGTCGGTGTCCTTCGCCCGTGTGTCGGCGTGGCGGACGACGAAGAACTGCGTTCCGGTGTCGGGGTTGACGCGGCGGTCGATCCGCAGCGCCGGGTCGGTCGGCTGCGGAGCGGCGGCCGGGTCGGTGCGGGCCAGCGGGGCAACGGCGTTCACGAGGTACCCGAGGCGCTTGAACTCGGCGTACTTGTCGGTGAGCTGCCGCGATTCGGAGATGGCCGAGCCGTAGTCGTAGGAGCTGTAGACGGCGTTCGGGTCGGGCAGCCAGCCCCAGCTGGTGCCGCCGTAGGTCATGTAGAAGCTCTGGCCGGTGATCCCGGCGGCGATGTTCATCTTGCCGAACACGCGCGTGAAGTCGGTGCCGGTGAGGGTGCGGCAGCCGTCGTAGCCGGTGCCGCCCCACGGGTCGAACGCCCCGCCCTGGGCCTCGGGGATGAGCAGGGGCCGGTCGGCGGCGTAGGCGGTCTTGACCCAGGAGTAGTCGGGAAGGTCGTTCCACTGGTCCGGCTTGGTGCAGTCGAAGCCCTGCGGGTAGGCGTCGAAGCCGTACAGGTCCGGCGCGCCCTTGCCGCTCACCCAGTTGCCGTTGGCGCCGCCGTCGTTGACGAAGGTCGGCACGTCGATGCCGTCCTCGCGGGCCCAGGTCTTGAGGTCCTCCATGTAGTCGGCGTCGTGCCGCCCGCCCTGGTACTCGTTCTCGACCTGATAGAGGACCACCGTTCCGGTGCCGTGGGTGAGCTGGTGCCGGGCGACGACGGCGTCGATCCGGCTCATCCACTGCCGGGCCGCCTCCAGGTATCCGGGCTCGGAGGTGCGGTTCACCCCGGTGCGGGTGTTCAGCCAGGACGGGAAGCCGCCGCCGGACAGCTCGGCGTTGATGTACGGCCCGGGGCGGGCGATGACGTACAGGCCCGCCCGCTCGGCCTCGCTCAGCAGCCGGTCCACGTCCCGTACTCCGGTGAAGTCGTACACGCCGGGCTTCGGGGAGTGGTAGCCCCAGTCGAAGTACAGCGACACGGCGTTGAACCCGGCCGCCCTGATCTTCTGGAGGACGTCGCGCCACTCGTCGGGGCTGGGCAGCCGGAAGTAGTGGAACTCGGCGCCCCACAGGTACAGCGGCCGTCCGTCGATCTTCAGCGCGTACTTGTCATAAGTGATCGTGTGGCGGGTGGTGGTCGAGCGCGGCGGGGAGTCCGCCCGTGCGCGCGCCGCCGGAACGAACAGCGCGGTCACGAGCAGGAGCAGGGCGAAAAAGGGCGTGAGAAGCCGAGGCTTCCGCGTCATCGAGGTTTCCGATCTCCCCCGAGCGGTAATGCCGGCGGGCCGGGCCCCTCGGCCCGCCGGTAGGGGCCGGTCAGGAACTGACCGAGAAACCGGTGAAAACGGCCTGGGTGGTCTGGCCGGGGTAGTTCAGGTTGACGGCGCTGGCGACCAGGCCGGCGTCGCCGGTGCCGGCGGCGGAGGGCACCTGTGCCGTGCCGACCTGGTCCCAGCTCTGGCCGTCCTTGCTCGCGTACGCGGTGTACGTCGCGCCGTCGCGGGTCAGTTTCAGGTAGGCCGGATGGTAGGTGGCGCCGCCGCCTGCCCAGGTGTCGAGCTTCCCGTCGCCGTTGGAGTCCGTCATGAACTCCAGGCCGTACTGGTTGGTCATGATGAGGACGGCGTAGCCGCCCTTCTCCGGGGCGGTCAGGTCGTTGGCGATCGCGATGCCGGCCTTGGCGGACGGGCCGCTGCCGTTCTGGCTCACCACCTGCGTCTGCACGGTGGCCTTCGGGCCCGCCGCGCCGGGCCGGTAGATGACGCCCTTCTCGTCCTTCCAGCCGGACAGGTCCTGGCCGGACGCCCAGATGGCGAACTGGTCACCGGCCTGGGCGTACTGCGCGTCGGTGGTCGCGAACGTCCGGTATGGGGCCGCCACCGCGCCGGGTGCGGGCTTGACCTCGGCCTGCACGGTGTCGGAGACCTTCTGCCCCTTGCCGTACGTGGCTGTCGCGCCGATGCCGTGCGGGCCCCAGGCGGCGCCGGCGGCCGGGGTCACGGTCCAGGTGGTGGTCAGCGTCTTGTCGTAGCCGAGGGAGCGGGCGGTGGCGGGGGTGGTCGCCTTCGCCGTCCAGCCGGCGGGCGGCGACAGGCGGGTCGTGACGTTCGCCAGCTTCGGGTTGCCCCAGTTGGTCACCTGGGTGGTGAGGGTGAACGGCTTTCCCGCGCCGGTGGACGGCGCGTCCGGAGCGATCCGGATGCTCGCGGCCGTGACGCCTTTGCGCTTGAGGGCGCGGATCGCCGTGCCGGCGCCCTTGGCCTTCAGGTTCACGAACGCCGGGGTGACGTCGAGCGGGGCGCCGTAGCCGCGGAGGGTCTTCGGGCCGCGGATGACCGTGCCGTGGTTGACGTCGAACCACGCACCGGTCGGCAGGAACACGTCGCGCGTGACGCCGCTGCTCAGCTTGGGCGCGGCCAGCACCGCCGGGCCGAGCATCCATTCGTCCTTCACGGTGTACGCCGGGGCGTCGTTCGGGAAGTCGAAGAACAACGGGCTCATGATCGGATCGCCGGTGGCGACGCTGTTCTTCACCTGGTCCCAGATGTAGGCGGCGAGCCGGCCGTGCGCCTGTACGGCGTCGCGGTAGCGGTCGATCGTCTCCTGGTCGTACGCGACGGGCTTACCGGTCGTGACGTCGTTGGTGCCGGCGGGCGAGGCGGAGGAGTACATCAGCGGCATCAGCGCGGCCGACTGCGCCCAGCGGATAAGGACGTCTTTCTTTGGCGCGGGCTGGCCGCCGGAACCACCGATCATGTCGGTCTCGACGAACGGGTAGCCGATCGTGGAGATGGCGAGGTTCTGGGTGGCCGAGGCGGCGAGGGAGTTCCAGCCCGTGCCCTTGTCGATCTGGCGGATGACGAAGCCGGTCTTCTGGGATCCGCTCCAGTGCGTCCGGATGCCCGCGCCCTGCAGGTCGAACTGGTCGGCGAGCTCGGCGCCGAGCCGCTGGTAGTCGGCGCGCTTGTAGCCCTGGTCGGGCGCGCACGTGTCGTCGAAGAAACGGGTGTCGAACTTGAAACCGTCCACCCGGTAGGTGCTCATCAGCTTCTTGAGGTTCGCTACGTACCAGGCCTTGGCGTCGGGGTTGGCCAGGTCAACGATGCCGGCGGTGCCGTTCCACCAGCTCACCTTGCAGGGCTTCGTGCCGTCGGCCTTGTCCTTCAGCAGGTAACCGTGGTCGGCGGCGTACTGGTAGTTCGTGGAGTCGAGGTTGATCCAAAGCGTGACCCAGATGCCGAAGTCGTAGCCCATCGCGTGGATCTTGTCCGACATCGCACGGGCGTCGGGGAAGGTCTTCGGGTCGAAGGTCAGGTTGCCGTAGTTGGACTCCCACTTGTCGTCGAGCTGGATGGTGTGCCCGGGGATGCGGTTGTCGTGCAGCTTCTGGGCCCAGTCCAGGATCTTGTTCTGGTCGTCCTTCGTGTAGAACTGCGCCCAGGAGTTCCACAGCGGCTTCGCGTACTGGGTGTAGGTGGCGTCGCTCTTCGCGGGCTTGCCGACGACGCCGGTGTGGTCGCGGTACACCTCACGGGGGTTCGCCTCGACGAACACGGTCGCGTTGTACGTGCCGCCCGAGTCGATCGTGAAGCGGCCGAGGCCGTCGCTGCCGTCGTTGATGGCGACGTCCATGACCTCGCCGGTGTCGACGAGCAGGCCCGTGGCGCTGGAGGTGTACCAGAACGGGTCGACCATCTGGTACGACGCGGGCCCGAACGCGTTGTCGTGCACGTGGCCGGTCTCCAGGGGCCAGGGCTGGTCGGTGCCGGGGCCGCCCTGCGGGGTGGTCGTCTCGCCGTGGCCGTACCAGTGCCCGGCCGACTTCAGGTCGTACGCCAGCCCGAGCTGATCGGCGGTGCCGCCCTTGACGCTCCAGGACAGAGCGTACCGGTCGGCCTTCGGGGTGAGCACCGCCTCGGCCGTGACGCCGTTCTGCGTGGTGGCCGCCTGGACGCGCAGGACGCCGTTCTTCCAGGTCCAGCCGGTGACCTTGGTCGCCCGCTGCCAGGCGCCGCCCGAGTGGAAGCGCAGGCCGCCGGTGGTACCGCCGGCCGTGGCCAGCACCGTACGCCCGCCGCGCGCGGTCGTGATGTTCAGGGACCCGGTGGCGATGTCGACCGAGTAACCCGGCGCGCCGGACGACGCGGGCACGGTCACGGTGACGGAGTCGTGGGTGACGCGCGGGCCACCGGCCGGTCCGGCCGTGGCGTGCGCGGGTGATACGGCGATCAGGCCGCCGAACGCGAGTGACGCGAGGGCGAGGCCGATCCTGGCCAGCCGGTCATGCCATGACAGCACCCGATGCCTCCTAGCGGGGTTCTGCGGGCTGGCCACCCCGAATCCGGCCCTGCAAGGTCGTGATTTTTTCTGCTCATACTTCGGTCCGAGCGATCACATGTCAACACCCCTCGCCGAGACGGCCACTCGCGCCAGCAATCCATTTATGCCGCTCACCTCCCAAAAAGCGCCCGATATGCCGATTTAACATCTCGCCTAGTTGACGAGGAGACTGCTTGGCGGCGTACGATCATGCTCGATACGGCACTGAATCAATCACATATGAGCACGGCGGCCGGGGGGCCGGGCCCTTGAGACTCCCCAGGAGCTTCGATGCGTGCATCACCGTCCACCTCGCGGACCGCTGTCGTCCTCACCGCGCTGCTCGCGGTGCTCGGGGTGCTCTCCCCCGCCGCGCGCGCCGCATCGCCGCCCGCCGGAATGCGTGCGGCGCGTGCCAACGGCTCGTTCGACGTCAGCCCCGCCCACGCGGCGCTGGCCCGTCTCATCCCGGGGCACGACCGGCAGGTCGAACTCGTCCCCACCGCTCGCGGCGCCGAGGACTCCTTCCATGTCTCCGGCCGGGCCGGGCACATCGTGATCGAAGGCACCAGCTCCGCCGCCCTGCTCACCGGCTTCGGCTGGTACCTCAAGAACGTCGCCCACGCCGACATCTCCTGGAACGGCGAGCAACTCGCCCTGCCGCGCCTGCTGCCCGCACCGTCCGCGCCGGTCACCCGCGCGGCGAACGTCCCGCACCGGTTCGCGCTCAACGACACGGACGACGGCTACACCGGGCCGTACCGGACCTGGGCGGACTGGCAGCGCGAGATCGACGTGCTGGCCCTGCACGGCATCAACGAGGTCCTCGTCTACACCGGCGCCGACGCGACGTACTACGACACCTTCCGCGACTTCGGCTACTCCGACGCCGAGATCCGCGCGTGGATCCCGGCCCCGGCGCACCAGCCGTGGTGGCTGCTGCAGAACATGTCCGGCTTCGGCGGCCCCATCTCCAAGAGCCTGATCGAGCGGCGTGCCGCCCTCGCCAAGAAGATCATCGGGCGGCTGCGTGAGCTCGGCATGACCCCCGTGCTGCCCGGCTTCTACGGCACCGTGCCGCCGGGCTTCGTCGCCAAGAACCCCGGCGCCCGGGTGGTCCCCCAGGGCACCTGGGGCGCCTTCACCCGCCCCGACTGGCTCGACCCGCGCAACCCGTTGTTCGCCCAGGTCGCCGCGGACTTCTACCGGCGCCAGAGCGAGCGGTACGGCGACAGCACGATGTACAAGATGGATCTCCTGCACGAGGGCGGGCAGCCGGGCGACGTCCCGGTCGGCGAGGCCGCGCAGGCGGTGCAGGCGGCGCTGGAGAAGGCGCACCCCGGAGCGATCTGGACCCTGCTCGGCTGGCAGACCAACCCGCGCCCCGACATCCTGTCCGCGGTCGACCGGAGCAAGGTGTTCATCGTCGACGGGCTGTCGGACCGGTTCCCGTCGGTCACCGACCGGGAGAAGGACTGGCAGGGCACGCCGTACGCCTTCGGCAGCATCTGGAACTTCGGCGGCCACACCACCATCGGCGCGAACACCCCCGACTGGGTGAGCCTGTACCCGCAGTGGCGCACCAAAACGGGCAGCAGGCTCGCCGGGATCGCGATGATGCCCGAGGGCGCCGACAACAACCCCGCGGCGATGGCGCTGTTCACCGAGCTGGCCTGGACGACCGACCCGGTCGGGCTGGACGCATGGTTCGCCGGCTATGCGAAGGCACGGTACGGCGGCGACGACCCGCACGCCGCGGCCGCCTGGCAGGTGCTGCGCCGCACCGCGTACGGCACCACGCGCGCCGACTCCTGGAGCGAGGGCCAGGACGGCCTGTTCGCGGCGCGGCCGAGCCTGAGCGCCGCGACCGCCGCCGCGTACTCGCCACAGCAGATGCGCTACGACGCCACCGCGTTCGATCAGGCGCTCACCGAACTGCTGCGGGTCGCGCCCGCCCTGCGGAACAGCTCGGCGTACCGGTACGACCTCATGGACGTCACACGGCAGGTGCTGTCGAACCGCAGTCGCCTGCTGCTGCCGCAGATCAAGGCCGCGTACGACGCCGGGGACCGCTCGCGCTTCGAGGAGCTGACCTCGGTCTGGCTGCGCTGGATGACGCTGATGGACCAGGTGGTCGCGACGGATGGTCAGCACCTGCTGGGCAGCTGGCTCGCCGCCGCCCGCGCGGCCGGATCGACCGCGGCGGAGAAGGACCGGCTGGAGTACGACGCCCGCTCGATCATCACGACCTGGGGCGGCCGCGACAGCAGCGAGCAGGGCCTGCACGAGTACGCCAACCGCGAGTGGGCGGGCCTGGTCGGCGGACTGTACCGGCAGCGCTGGAAGACCTACTTCGCCGAACTCGACGCCGCCCTCGCAGCCGGACGCGCCCCGAAGAGCATCGACTGGTTCGCGATCGACGACGCCTGGACCCACGGGCACCAGCGGTACGCCACCCGCACGACCGGCGACATCGGCCGCGTCGCGCGGACCGTGGCGGCGACGCTCGCCCGGGACCCGCACCAGACGGCGCTGACCGCGTCCGCCGACAGGACGTCCGTCGCCGTCGGGCAGACGGTCACGCTGACCGCGTCCTTCACCGATCGCAACGGCTTCGCCTCGGCGCAGAACGTGAAGCTGTCCCCAGCGCTGCCGGCCGGGATGACCGCCGAACCGCTCGGCACGGTCACGACGGCCTCGGTCGGGCCCGGTGAGACGTTCACCGCCCGCTGGAAGGTCACCCTGACCGGCGGCGGCGATCAGGTGGTCGCGGCACTGCCGGTCACCGCCACCTACACGACCGGCGGGACCAAGGGTTCGACGTCGGGGGCGGCGAAGGTCATGACGGCCACCGGCGTACGACCGCCGCTGAAGACGGTCTCGTTCAACGACGCGCTCTTCGGGCAGGCCGGCGACGACCTCGCGATCGAGGGCGCCGGGGCCGACCTGTGGGGCGCCACCAACGAGTTCGGCGCCGCCTACCTCGACGACTCCCTCGGCGCGGACGGCACCGTCACCACGAAGGTCGTCACTCAGGACCGGACCGGAGGCTGGGCCCGCGCCGGGATCATCGTCCGCGACGACCTGACGCAGCAGGGTGCGGCGGGCTACCTGAACCTCGCGGTGACCCCGGACAACGGCTGCCTCCTGTCCTGGGACTCCGACGGCGACGGCCGGTTCGACTCGATCAAGCAGGACACCTCCATCGCCGCCCCGGCCTACCTGCGGCTGGTCCGCAAGGGCTCGGAGTACACCGCACAGTGCGGCACCGACGGCACGACGTGGCGGACCCTCGGAACGGTCACCGTCGCCGGCGTGACCGCGACGCAGGACGCGGGAGTGTTCATGACCGCCGCGAACGGCTGGACGGGCACACGGGGCATGGCGCAGTTCCACGGCCTGAGCGTCACCAGCGGCTGACTCCGGCCGCCGAGCGGCTCACCTCGACCATGTGTCCGGTCGAGGTGAGCCGTTCACATCCGCTCATTCGTGGCCGTCGCCATCTCGGCTCCCGGCCGGCTCCGCTCATCCTGGGCCTGGGGTGGACGAATCGGCCGAGTGCAATGGCGCGCGCGGTGAAGGCTCGGCGGCCGGGTCAGGACGGGTCGGGCAGTGCGTCCAGGTGGCGCAGGATGACGCCCTCCCGCAGCGCCCAAGGGCAGATCACGACCTCGGGCAACTGGTACAGGTCCATCGCGGCGTCCGCGACGATCGCCCCCGCCACGAGCTGGGGCGCCCGGCCCTCCGAGACGCCCGGCAGCTCGGCGCGCTCCGCGACGTCCATCTCGGCCAGCCGCCCGGCCCACTCGGTCAGATCGCGATGACTGAGCACCCGCCGGACCAGCGTGCCCTGGCCGGTGGGGGCGGCGCCGGCGATCCGCGCGAGCTGCTTGAACGTCTTGGAGGTCGCCACCGCGTGGTCCGGCATGCCGCGCCGGGTCACCCCGGACACCTCGCGGGCGATCGTGGCGCGGACGTACTTGCGCAGGGCCCGAACCTCGTCGGGCGACGGCGGGTCGGCGGTGAACCAGTCCCGCGTCAGCCGCCCCGCGCCCAGGGGCACCGAGGTAGAGAAGTCCGGGTCCTCATCGGCGCCCGCAGCGATCTCCAGCGAGCCGCCTCCGATGTCCAGGACGAGTAGGCGCCCGGCCGACCAGCCGAACCACCGCCGGGCCGCCAGGAAGGTCAGCCGCGCCTCCTCCTCCCCGGAGAGCACCTGAAGATCGACGCCGCTGTCGGCGCGTACCTTGGCGAGGACGTCCTCGCCGTTGGCCGCCTCGCGCACGGCCGAGGTGGCGAACCCGATGAGCCGCTCGACGCCCTTGTCCTCGGCGATCCGCATGGCCTCGTCGACGAAGCCCCCCAGCAGCCCCGCCCCCTCCTCGGACAGCCGGTCGCCGTCCTCCAGATGCGCGGCGAGCCGCATCTCCTCCTTGTGGGAGAAGGCCGGCAGCGGCGCGGCGCCGAGGTGCGCGTCGACCACCAGCAGATGGACCGTATTCGATCCGACGTCCAAGACACCCAGTCTCATGGTCCGCACGCTATCCAACCGTCGAAGCGGTGTGTCGCCCGCCGTTCACAAAACGGTCATCTGCCGCGAGCACGGCCCGCGCCTGCCGGACGATGGCGATGTCGACGAAACCACCGTCGGGGAGGGCGACGGCCCCCGTTCCCGTGGCCTGTCCCTCCTCGTAGGCGGCGACGATCCGGCGGGCGGCGGCGATCTCTTCTGGCGTCGGGCGGTACATTTCGGCGATCACCGGCAGCTGGGCGGGGTGGATCGCCGCCCGGCCGCGGAAGCCCAGGGCGCGGCCGAGACGGCAGGAGGCCGCGAGCCCGTCGAGGTCCCGGACGTCGGGGTGGACGGACTGCACCGGGGCCGGCAGGCCGGCCGCCCGCGCGGCGACGACGATCCGCGACCGCGCCCAGGCCAGGCCCGCCTCGTCGGTCACGCCGAGGTCCGCCTTCAGGTCCGCCTCGCCGAGCCCGACGCTCGCCACCGCCGGGTCGGCGGTCGCCAGCTCGTGGGCCCGCTCGACGCCCAGCGCGGACTCCAGCAGCAGGTGGAGGGCGGTGCCCGGGACGAGGGCCGCGATCTCCCGCACCTGCTCCACTGATTCGATCTTCGGCAGGCGGACGCCTTCCGTCGCCGGGAGCAGCTCGCGCAGGGCCGCCAGGTCGGCGCGGCCCCACGGGGTCCGGACGTCGTTGACGCGGACCTGGACCGGGCGCGGCGGGTCCGCCAGCAGCCCGGCGACGTGCTCCCGCGCCTGGTCCTTGTGCGCGGGAGCGACGGCGTCCTCCAGGTCGAGGATCACCACGTCGGCGGCGGTGGCGAGCGCCTTGGCCACCCGGTCGGGCCGGTCGGCCGGGACGTACAGCAGGGTCGGCATCTCAGACCACCCCCAGTCCCACAGCAGGGTCGATCCCTGGATCGCACGGCAACGTCGGCACCTCAGGTCACTCCCGGTCCCACGGCAGGGCCAGCCTCTTGATCACACGGCGGGTCGGCACTTCAGATCACCCCGCGGGCGCGCAGCGCGTCGATCTCGGCGGTGGTCAGGCCGGTCTCGGCGAGGACGCGGTCGGTGTCGGCGCCGTGCGCGCGCCCGGTCCACTGGAGCGCCCCCGGCGTGGCCGACAGACGGAACAGGACGTTCTGCATGCGCAGCGGCCCGAGGTCCGGGTCGTCCACGGTCGTGATCGCCTCCAGCGCGGCGAGCTGCGGGTCGGCCATGATGTCGCGCACGTCGTAGATGGGCGCGACCGCCGCCTCGGCCTTCTCGAACTCGGCGAGGACCTCCTCCCTGGTCCGCTCGCCCACCCACCCGGCGACCGCCGCGTCCAGTTCGTCGGCGTGCTGCGCCCGCCCGGCGCCGGTGGCGAACCACGGCTCGTCGACGAGCTCCGGCCGGCCGACGAGCCGCATGACGCGCTCGGCGATGCTCTGCGCGGAGGTGGAGACGGCGACCCAGGAGCCGTCCGCGCACCGGTAGGTGTTACGCGGCGCGTTGTTGACCGAGCGGTTCCCGGTGCGCGGCGGCACGAGGCCGAGCTGGTCGTACGCGGTCGGCTGGCCGCCGAGCACGGTCAGGATCGGCTCGAGGATGGACAGGTCGACGACCTGGCCGTTGCCGGTGAGGTCACGGGCCCGCAGCGCCGTCATCACCGCGTACGCCGTGGCGAGCGCCGCGATGCCGTCGGCCAGCCCGAACGGTGGCAGCGTCGGCGGCCCGTCCGGTTCGCCCGTCATCGCGGCGAACCCGCTCATCGCCTCGGCGAGCGTGCCGAACCCGGGACGCCGGGCGTACGGGCCGAACTGGCCGAATCCGGTGACCCGGGCGAGGACGAGGCCCGGGTTGGCCTCCTGGAGCCGCTCGTACGGCAGGTTCCAGCGTTCGAGGGTGCCGGGCCGGAAGTTCTCGATCACGACGTCGGCGTCGCGGACGAGGCGGAGCAGGACCTCCTGGCCCTCGGGCGCGGACAGGTCGAGCGTGATCGTGTGCTTGTTGCGGCCGAGCATCTTCCACCACAGGCCGACGCCGTCCTTGGCCGCGCCGTGCCCGCGCGCGGGGTCGGGCCTGTGGGGGTGCTCGACCTTGACGACCTCGGCGCCGAAGTCGCCGAGGAACATCGCGGCCATCGGCCCGGCGAACAGCGTCGCCAGGTCCAGGACGCGGACTCCGTCCAGCGGGCGGGTCATCGTCGCGGCTCCGCGAGCGCGGCCGTACGGGCGGCGAGGTCGCTGAGGCGCACGCCGTCGAAGCCGGTCAGGCTGCTGGCCACGCGGTCGCGCAGCGGCCGGGTCCACTGATCGGGCAGTCCCCCGGCGCCGAGCAGGGCCCCGGCGACCGACCCGACGGTCGCGCCGTCGGAGTCGGTGTCCCAGCCGCCCGCCACCGCCGCCGCGGTCGACCGGGTGAAGTCCCCGCCGCCGTGTACGAGGGCCGCGGCGACCAGGGCGGCGTTGTTGATCGAGTGCACCCAGTGCAGGTCGCCGTGGCGTTCGTGCAGCCCGTCGGCGACCCGCTCGAAGTCGGACTCCTTACGGGCGGAGGCGACGGCCTCCCGTACGGCCCGGGCCAGGCGGGAGTCGGGCGGCACGACCGCCAGCCCGGCCTCGATCACCTCGTCGACGGCGCCGGCGACGAGGGCGGTCGCGCACATCGCGGCGGCGAACATCGCGCCGTACACGCCGTTGGCGGTGTGGCTGAGCCGCGCGTCCCGGTGCGCCATCGACGCGGCGGCGGCCGGGTCGCCGGGGTTGACCCAGCCGTACACGTCCGCGCGGATCTGCGCGCCGATCCACTCCCGGAAGGGGTTCCGGTACGACGCGGTGCGGGGCGGCGCGACGCCGAGCAGCAGGTTGCGGTACGCGACCCGTTCGGCGGTGAACACCCGCCCGCCGGGCAGTTCGTCCAGCCAGGCCTGCGCGACGTCGCCGGTCGTGAACCCGCGCCCGTACCGCTCGAGGACGGCCAGGGCGAGCATCGGGAAGTTGAGGTCGTCGTCCTCCGGGGTCCCGTCCAGGTTCTCGGCGAGGCTGTTGACCGCGCTGCGGCGGTTCCACGGCCAGCGCTCGGCGACCTCCGCGGGCAGGCCCTCGGCGGTGAACCAGCCGCGGATCGGCCAGTTCCCCGTCGCCTCGGCGATCTCCCGGATGCCCTCGCGCGGGATCTTCTCCACGGGCTTGCCGAGCACGCACCCGGCGGCGCGGCCGAGCCACGCCCCGTGCACCCGGTCGTCCGCGGCGGGGCGCGGGTCGCCCGCCGGCCAGTCCGGGCAGGCGGCGACGATCTCGGACAGCTCGGTCGGCTCGTCGTACGGCGACGGCACCGCCGCGAGCTCGTCGAGCAGTTGCTCGGCCAGGGCGCGCAGCTGCGGCGACGCGGGGTCCGGCGAGGCGCCGGCGCGCGGCGGCGCGTCGTGGCCGCCGGCGGCGTGCCAGCGCGCCGCGATCTCGGCGGCGTCCCGGCCGTCCTGCGCGGCCTGGCGGAGCTCGTGCCCGATCAGGTCCTCGGGCTGGACCCAGGTCAGCCTCATGACAGCAGCTCCCCGAACGCCTGCTCGTGCGCGCGCCGCCGGGCCAGGTCGGCCTTGTGCACGCGCTCGGCCACGGCCGCGATCGCCAGGCCGGGCGCCTCCAGGTCCAGGCGGCTGGCGACGGCGACCTCGTTCCGCCAGTCGGCGGGCACGGCGGCCGCGCCGCCCAGCGCCCCGGCGATCGCGCCGCCCATGCTCGCGATCGAGTCGGCGTCGCGACCGTAGTTGACCGCCCCGAGGACGGTGTCGCGGTATCCGCCCCCCGCGATGAGCAGGAAGGCGAGGGCGAGCGGCAGCTCCTCGATGCTGTGCGTGCGGCTGGGCCGTCGCGCGCCCAGGCCCTGGTCGCGGTAGGTGTCGGCGACCGTGTCGAACGGCCGGACCGCGTCGCGCAGGCCCTCGAACGAGCCCTCCCAGTGCGCGACGCCGCGCGCCCGCTCGCACACCGCCTCGATCGCCGCCCTGGTGCCGTCCTTGGCCAGCCGCACCGCCGTCGCGACGACGGAGTCCGGCGTCGCCCCGGGCCGCATCGCCTCCGCCACGGCCGCCGCGAGCACCCCCGCCGCCTCCCGGCCGTAGCTGGACTGGTGCGCCCCGGCCAGGTCGATCGCCTCGGCGTACGCGCCGTCGGGATCGGCCGCGTTCACGACTCCGACCGGGGCCATGTACATCGCCGCCCCGCAGTTGACGATGTTGCCGACGCCCGCCTCGCGCGGGTCGACGTGGCCGTAGTGCAGCCGCAGCGCCAGCCACTTCTCGGCGAGGAACACGCGCTGCAGCGGCAGCGCCTCCGCCTCCAGCTCGGGGATCCAGCGCTTCTCCCCCATCATCTCCGGCACGAGGTACTCCGCGGCCGAGTACGCGTCCAGATGGCCGCCCGCCCGCTCGTACACCCGGACCAGGGCGTGCGTCATGAGGGTGTCGTCGGTGACGTGCCCGTCGCCCTTGTGGTACGGCGCGATCGGGCGCGCGTTACGCCAGTCGTCGAAGTACGGCGGCACGATCCCGGTGACCCAGCCGTCGTAGCGCTCCCGGATCTGCTCAGGGGTCCAGCCCTCCGTCGCGCCGCCGAGCGCGTCCCCGACCGCCGCGCCCACGAGCGCGCCGACGGCCCTGTCCTGCAACGGAGTCATTCCGATCCTTCCTGCTGAGCGGCCCCGAACGGGCCGCTGAGTCCGTCGGCGATGGCGATGAGGTCGGCGCCCCGCAGCTCCGGCAGGCAGCAGCCCGCCAGGTGCCGGGCGCGCTCCCGCCAGGTCTCCGGCAGGTCGGCCCAGCCGGTGGCCGCGCCCGTCAGCGCGCCGGTCAGCGCGGGCGCCGAGTCGGCGAGCGCGGCGAGGCAGGCGGCGGCCGGCACGGCCTCGGCCAGGTCACCGCCTGCCGCGCGCGCCAGGGCGAGCGCCACCGGCACGGTCTGCGCGGCCGCGACGCCATAGCTGTACACGTGGTCCTGCAGGGCCGCGTCCAGGCTCGGGACGAGCGCGAACGCGTCACCGGGCAGGTCGAGCGCGAGGGCCGCCGCCCGGTGGATCGCGGTGCCCTCGGGCAGTTCCGCGAGCGCGGCCGCGACGGCGTCGCCGACCGGCGCGCCCGCCACCGCGACGGCGACCGCCGCGGCCATCGCCCCGGCCCCGTGCACCCCGTCCTCGGCGTTGGTGATCTCCGCGTCGGCGCGGGCGGCCCGGGCCGCCGCATCCGGATCTCCCGGGTGCGCGGCCCCGAACGCGACCGCCCGCACGGCGGCGGCGTCGTCGAAGAAGTGCGGGTTGTCGTGGCCGCTGGCGGGCGGGCCGACTCCGCGCGCCAGGTTGTCCAGCGCGGTGCGCACCGAGATCCTGGCTCGCACGTCCTCGCCCAGCGCCGCGAAGGCCACGCGGCGGTCGGTGCCCAGCGTGCGGGCGGTCCAGGCGAGCCACTCGGCGTCGTCGGACGGGCCGACGGCGAGGGCGGCCACCGGCTGGTTCAGCGCGAACGGCACCGGCAGCGTCGTGACCCGATGGTCCTCGGCGAATCCGTCGAGTTCCCGGCCGAGCCGGCGGGTCCACGGCGCCAGCAGCGCCCAGCGGTGACGTGCGGCGGGCCAGCCGGCGGCGTCGCCGATGGCCAGGCCGGCGAAGGCCCCACGGATCCGATCGCGTCGGTCCCCCGATGACATCTGTGTCCTCCTCGCCTAGCCGTTCCGCGTGTCGGCGTCCGCCGACGGGCCGGGGACCTCCCGGGCGCCGGCGGCCTGCCGGGCGTCGGTCAGGGCGTCGGCGACCTCGCGGACGTCCCGGCCCGCCACGAACGGCAGGCAGGCGCCCCGGACCGGGCCGATCGCCCGCGCCCAGCGCTTCGGGACTCCGCTCTCGCCCCGCCCCGCGCCCGCCAGCGCCCCGGCGATGGCGGCGGTGGTGTCGGCGTCGCGGCCCAGGCTCACGGCCGTCACCGCGGACTCCTCCACGTCACCGCCGCCGGCGAGGTACGCGGCGAACGCCAGGGCGACCGCTTCGGGCGCCAGGTCGGTCCAGGGGTAGTGGCGCGCGACCACGGCGTCGTGCAGGTCGGCCGCCAGATGGTGCCGGTCGGGGGCCGCCGCGATCCGCACGGCCGCGCGGACGCTGCGGGCGGTCCAGGAGTCGTCCGGGACCGCGCTCAGCCCGCCGGCCACGACCTCGCCGGGCGCGGCGCCGGTCATCGCGACGGCGACCGCCGCCGCGACGGCCCGGCCGCCGTGGAGGCCCTCGCCGCTGTGGCTGACCGCGCCGTCGACGGCCACGAGGCGGGCCGCCTCGGCCGGGTCACCCGCCGCGAAGATCCCGTACGGCGCGGCCCGCATCGCCAGCCCGTCGGACCAGCCGTGCTGATGCCAGCGCCCGGTCAGCGGCGGAAGCAGACCCTGCCGCAGGGCCTGGGCCGTCCCCAGCTCGGAGAAGCCGGCGCCCTTCATCGGCCCGTCGATCGGCAGGACGTGCTCCCGGTAGGCGGCGACGACGTCCTCGGCGGTGAGCCCCGAGCCGTGCGCCCGCAGCAGCGACGCCGCGAAGATGGCGTACTCGGTGTCGTCGGTGCCCGCCGGGCCGCCGTCCGGCCCTGGTTCGAGCTCGGTGAGGCGGCCCCAGCGCCGGGTGATCTCCTCGGGCGTGAGGTTCTCCGCAGGCCGTCCGAGAGCGTCGCCGGCCGCCAGGCCGAGCAGACACCCCCGGGCGTGGTCCCGGAACTCCCCGTCGCTCACTTGTTGTAGCGCTCCAGGACCTTGTTGCCGTCGTCGGTCAGCTTCTTCGCCAGGTCGTCGAGGGAGATCTTGTTGGCGAAGTAGGACTGCAGCGCCGGCGTGGCGACCTTGCTCTTGAACTCGTCGAAGCCGTTGACCTTCAGGTACGGGGCCAGGACGAGGCTCTTGGCCGAGGCGGTGGCGACGTTCCAGCCGTACTTGTCACCGGTCAGCGTCGGGTCCTGCGCGGCCGTCTTGCTCGTCGGGATCAGCCAGTCGCCCTTGGCGAGGTCCGCCTGGTGCTGCCCGTTCAGGAACCAGGAGATAAACTTCATCGCCTCCTTGGGGTGCTTGCTGTCGGCGGCGACCGAGAGCGTCTGGGAGATCGCGCCCTGCTGCGTCGTCTGGCCCTTGAGCGGCGGGATCGTCACCCACTGGAACCCGTTGGGTGCCTGCTCGACGACCTGCTGGCGCAGGTAGATCCCGGCCGGCACCATCGCGTACTTGCCCGCGTAGAAGCCGGGCAGCGGGTCGGTGGTGCCCATGCCGAGCGTCGACGGGTCGGCCGTCTTGTCCTTGTACAGCTGGTCGTGGATCCGCTGCAGGACCTCCTTCTCCTGCGGGCCGACCTTGACGGTCGTCTTGCCGCCGGAGGTCTGGAAGAAGGTGCCGCCGAAGTTCAGCGAGAGGTTGAGCACCTTGTTCACCGGGGCCTTCAGCGGCCAGGCGATGCCGTACCGCTTGCCGACGGTGAGCTTCTTGGTGATCTGCTGGAACTCGTCCCACGTCCACGGGTTGTCGACGGTGGGGATGCGCACGTTCGCCTGGTCGAGCATCTTCTTGTTGGCGAGGATGACCTGCGACTCCTGCAGGAACGGCACGCCGTAGACGCCCTGTCCGCCCTTGCCGTCGAAGGTCGCGGTGCCCCAGGCGGCGTCCGGGATGTCGTTCTTCAGCGCCGGGGGGATGAGCTTGGTCAGGTCCGTGAGGTACCCCTGGGACGCGAAGCCCGCCAGCGCGGAGGAGTCGTCGTGGATGACGTCCGGCGGGTCGCCGCCCTCGAAGGCGGTGACCAGCTGATCGTTGACGGTGTCCCAGCTGCCCGGGGTGTACTGCACCTGGATCTTCGGATTGGCCGAGTTCCACTCGCTGACGAGCCGCTTGTTGGCGGCGATGGAGTCCTTCTGCCAGGCCAGGCTGAGGAACTTCAGTGTGACCGGCTTCCCGGAGTCGTTGCCGCTCCCGGAACACCCGGCGGCCAGGCCGATGGCGGTGGCAGCGGCGACCGCGAGCGCGGAGCGAAGACCGCGACGCATTGGGTACCTCCTGTTATCCCTTGACGGCGCCGGCGGTCAGGCCCGAACGGAGCCGGCGTTGGATGATGGCGAAGAAGACGAGACTGGGAATGGTGGCGAGCAGGGACGCCGCCGCCAGCGGGCCGAGCCGGGCGGCCTGCTCCGCGCCGGTGAACCGCACCAGCGTCAGCGGCAGGGTCGCCTGGTCCGGGTCCTTGATGATCACTAGCGCGAAGAAGAACTCGTTCCACGAGGAGATGAAGGAGAACAGCAGGGTGGCGACGACCCCGGGCGCGAGCAGCGGCGCGATCACGCCGGCGAGGGTCTTCCACCGTCCGGCGCCGTCGACCGCGGCGGCCTCTTCCAGCTCGCGTGGCACGTTCCGGACGTAGCCCTGCAGCATCCACAGCGCGAACGGCAGCACGAAGGTGGTGTGCACGAGGATCAGCCCGGTCAGAGTGTTCACCAGCTCCAGCCGGCGCAGGATGATGAACAGCGGGATGATGGTCAGCACCACCGGGAAGACCTGGCTGACCAGCACCCAGCCGATCGCGACCCGGTTCAGCACGGAGCGGCGGCGGGCCAGCGCGTACGCCGCCGGCAGCGCGATCACCACGGTGAGCGCCGCGACGGAGACGGCGACGATCAGGCTGCGGCCGGCGGCGCCGGTCAGGTCCTGCGCGGCGAACGCGTCGCTGAAGTTCCGCAGCGTCGGGTGGTGCGGGATCCAGCGCGGATGCAGGTTCGCCATCTCGCGCGGCGTCTTGAACGCCGTCGACAGCAGCCACAGCAGCGGGAACGCCAGGAAGACGAGGTAGCCGAGCAGCGCGAGGTACTTCAGGGATGTTCTCACCGGGCGCTCTCCCTCATCTGGCGCCAGAGGTAGAAACCGAGGACGACGAGCACGACGAGGGTGATCGCGACGCCGAGCGCGGCCGCGTACCCGAAGAACCCGTAGCGGAACGCCTCCTCGTACGCGAACAGCATCGGCAGGCGCGTACGGCCGCCCGGGCCGCCCTGCGTCAGCGCGTAGACCATCGCGAACTGGTTGATGTTCCAGACGAAGTCCAGCGACGTGATCGAGACGATCACCGGCCGAAGCTGCGGCAGCGTGACGCTCCAGAAGCGCCGCCACACGGTCGCGCCGTCGACGGCGGCCGCCTCGTGCAGTTCCTTGGGCACGCTCTGCAGACCCGCCAGGAGGACCACGGTGGTCTGCGGCATTCCGGTCCAGACGCCGACGACGATGATCGCCGGCAGGGCAGTGCCGAAGTTGTTCAGCCAGTCCACGTTGTGGTTCAGGAGATGCAGGTCCTGCAGCGTCGCGTTGAGGATGCCGGCGTTGGGGTGGTACACCAGCCGCCACATCAGCCCGATCACGATCGGCGGCATCGCCCACGGGGCCATCGCCAGCACGCGGGCGAGCCCGCGGAGCCGGAGGTTCTGGTTGAGCAGCAGCGCCAGGCCGAGGGCGGCGAGGAACTGCAGCACGGTGACGCTGACGGCCCAGATCAGGCCGATCTTGAACGAGGACCAGAAGTCCGTGTCGGCGAGGACGTCGCCGAAGTTCTTCAGGCCGACGAAGGAGATGACGGCGTTCCGGCCGCCGCGCGCGTCGGTGAACGACAGGTAGATGCCGTAGAGCAGCGGGCCGACGCTGAACAGCAGGACCGGCACGAGCGCCGGAAGCAGCAGGACGAGTGTCCCCCGGTCGCCGCTGCCGCGCGGCCTCGTCCGGGGCCCCGGGCGGCCGGTCCGCGTCGGGCGGACCGCGGTCTGCGTGGCGGTCACGCGGCTCCCTCCGTCGAGGCGCGCACGGCGAGCGTGGGCTCGATCGTGACGATGCGGGGCTCGGCGACGCCGTTGTCCAGCCGGTCGAGCAGCAGCTCGGCGGCGCGCAGACCGCGCTCGGCCGACCCGAGCCCGACGCTCGTGAGCGTCGGCCACGCGGCGGTCGCGAGTTCGGTGTCGTCCATGCCGACGAGCGCGACGTCCTCCGGCACGCGCAGGCGCTCCGCGCGCAGCACGTCGAGCGCGCCGAGCGCGATCAGGTCGTTGGCGCACAGGATGGCGTCCGGCCGGGACCGTTCCAGGAGGCGATGGGCCGCCGCGGCGCCCTCCGCGCGGTAGAAGTCGCCGACCTCCACCAGGTGCGGGTCGTACGGCAGGCCGAGGCCCTCGAGCGCGTCGGCGTACGCGGCGGCCCGCGCCGCTCCCGGGACCGTGTCGAGCGGGCCGTTGAGGAAGCCGATGCTCCGCCGCCCGAGGCCGTACAGATGTTCCAGCGCCAGCCGCACGCCGGCCCGCGAGTCGGTCCGTACGTTGTCGACCGGCGTCCCTTCGGGGATCGAGCCGATCACGACGACGGGCGCCCGTGCGGCGATCAGCAGGTCGAGATGCTGCTCGGTGATGCCGCGCAGCGGGCTGATGATGAGCCCGTCGGCGTAGCGCTCGCCCAGCCGCCGGAGCACGTCCATCTCGTCGTCGACGTCGCCGCCGGTCGAGTGCAGGACCAGCCGGTACCCGGCGGTCTTCAGCACGGGCTGGATCTCCCGCACCATCGCGACGTACGTCGGGTTGCCGATGTCGGCCATCGCGAACGCCACCTGGTGCGTGCGGTTGGACTTCAGCGAGCGGGCCACGGCGTTCGGCACGTAGCCCAGCTCGTCGGCCGCCGCCATCACCTTCCGCACGGTGTCCTCGCGGGTCGGCAGCCCGTTCAGCACACGTGACACCGACGCGATCGAGACGCCCGCACGCGCGGCGATCGTCGTGATCGTCGGCCCCTGGGCCACGGCGTCCTCCCCGCTCGTACGTGAGCCGAGGAAACGCTCACGAAGGTCGATCCGGTTGCCGTAAACGTTTACAGCTGGCCCGGACGGGAGCCGTAAACGTTTACGGAAGTGAGGAGTATGAAACCGGCCGGAAACCATCCCCGTCAAGGGGTACGCCCGAAATCAATGACACAGCGTCGCCGTACGGTGGCGGAGCAGAGGCCACGCGGTAGACCGGCACCCGCCTTTACGTAGTAAGTCCCGGCCGGATCGGCGCAGGTCAGCGGCCGATACCGGCGAGCACGGCGGCGACCAGCGCGTCGACCTCCGCCGGCTCGACCGGCATCGCCTCCGGCACCAGGCCGCCGCCGAACAGGAGCGACAGGACCGCCTCGTGGCAGACGCCGACGATCATCCTCGCCGCGGCGTCGACCTGCGCCTCCGGGGCCAGACGGCCCAGGTCCCGCTCCGCCCGCAGATAGCCGATCAGCCTGCCCCGCCAGTGCTCCCCCGACCCGACCAGGTCCCCGAACCTGGTCAGGGTCTCGGGCTGGGCGAGGAGACCGGCCATGGCCGGCAGGATCGCCCGGTGCAGCGCCATTCCGTGGGTGACGTAGGCCCGCAGATTGGCCTCGATCGCGCCACTGCCCGGCTCGGGGAGGGCCGGCAGGCCGCGTTCGACCGCCCGCACGCGGGCCCGCAGGGCGTGCGCCAGCAACTCCTCCTTGTCGGCGAAGTGGTTGTACAGCACGCCGTCCGCCACCCCGGCCGCGCGCGCGATCCCTCGTACGGTGAGCCCGATCGTCCCGCGTTCGGAGATCATGCGTTCGGCGGTGGCGATCAGGTGCTCGCGCAGGCTCTGCTCGCCGCCGCCGTCGCGGAGCACCGCGGCTTTTCTCGGTGACATCAGCAGGCATCGTACGGGCGGAGCGCCGGTGTCGGGGCCCGGCGCGGCGCCGGCGTCAGGATCCGGCGGGGCGGCGGGCGGTCACCAGCCATGCCGTCCCCCGCAGCCGGACGCCGTCGGGCCGGGCGAAGGGCACGAGGGCGGCCGTGAGCGCGTCCCGGGCCTTTGCCGCCGCCTCCGGGCCGGCCTGGTCCATGTGGTACTTGACGGGCCCCCAGCCGCGGATGAACTCGGCCGCGTCGGCGCCGTCCCGGCCCCAGACCTGCTCCGTCTCGACGCGCGTGCAGTCGACCTCACCGAACCCCGCGTCGGACAGGACCTCCCGGACACGCGCGGGGTCGGCGAACGACGTCGGGCCGGTGCCGTCCGGTCCCGTCGGCCGTGGCAGGTGGGCGGCCATCGCCCCGAAGACGGCGCCCAGGTCCGTGCCTTCCATCCGGGTCATGCACACGAACGCGAGCCGCCCGCCCGGCCGGAGCGCCCGGCCGATGTTGGCGAACGCGGCCACCGGGTCGGCGAAGAACATGACCCCGAACCGGCTGATCGCCGCGTCGAAGCCGCCCGCCGGGAACGGGTGGACCTGGGCGTCCGCCCGCTCGAAGGCGACGTTGGCCACGCCCTCCTCGGCCGCGCGGGCGCGCGCCGTGGCGAGCATGGGCGCGGACAGGTCGATCCCATGGGCCCGCCCGGACCGGGCCGTGCGGGCGGCGAGCCGGGTCAGCTGGCCGTTGCCGCAGCCGACGTCGAGCACCCGCGCCTCCGCGGTCATCGCGGCCGCGTCGAGGATGAACCGGTTGAACCCGCGGTTGACGGCGTCGTAGCGGTCGGCATGACCCGCCCAGTGCTCGCCCTCGTACCCGTTCCACGCCTCCGCCTGGGCGGTGTTGACGATCTGAGCCATCGAGGCCCCCTCACTTCCGAACGATATGAACACACGTTCATGAACGTGTGTTCATACTGATGTCGACGCTCGCCGCCGTCAAGGGGCAATAGCGGTACACGCGGAGAAACCGGCAGGATGGGGACTCCGTCCGTCGAACGGCATCGAGGAAGGGCACCGTGACCGACAGCTCATCCAGCACCGGACCAGCCCCCACGCCGGAGATCGACACCACCGTGCCGCACTCGGCGCGCGTGTGGAACTACTGGCTGGGCGGGAAGGACAACTACCCCGTCGACCGGGCCGCCGGTGACCGGTACCGCGAGATCTTCCCCGGGATCATCGACACGGCCCGCGCGTTCCGCCATTTCCTCGCCCGCAGCGTCCGGTATCTGGCCGGGGAAGAGGGCATCCGGCAGTTCCTCGACGTGGGGACGGGACTGCCGACGGTCGACAACACCCATGAGGTCGCCCAGCGGGTCGCGCCCGAGTGCCGCATCGTCTACGTCGACAACGACCCGCTGGTCCTCGCGCACGCCCGCGCGTTGCTGACCAGCTCGCCCGGGGGCCGGACCGACTACGTCGACGCCGACCTGCGCGAACCCGAGAAGATCGCTCAAGCCGCGGCCGAGACACTCGACCTGACCCGTCCCGTCGCGCTGATGCTCATGGGCGTCCTGGGCCACGTGGCCGACCACGAGGAGGCGCGGTCGATCGTGCGGCGGCTGACGGACGCCCTGCCTTCCGGCAGCTTCCTGGCGCTGGCCGACAGCATCGACGTCGGAGCGGCGCACCGGGAGGCGGCCCGCAGCTACGAGGACAGCGGCGCGGTGCCCTACTACCTCAGGACGCCGGACCAGATCACCGCCTTCTTCGACGGACTCGAGCCGGTCGAACCCGGCATCGTGCCGATCCAGCGCTGGCGCCCGGAACCCGACCCGTTCGGCCCTCCCGCCGAGGTGGCGACGATGGGCGGCGTCGCCCGCAAGCCCTGACGGCGGGAACGTCCGCTACGGTGGCGGGCGATGACCGTTCTGGACTCCCTTGCCGGACTCTCCGTAGGCGACGCGTTCGGCGCCCAGTTCTTCGCCGCCGAGAACAGACCGCTGATCCTCGACGAGACGGCGGTGCCGCCCGCTCCCTGGCCGTGGACGGACGACACCGAGATGGCCTGCAACCTGGTCGACGTCCTGCGTCGGCACGGGGAGGTGGACCGCGACGCCCTCGCCGCCGCGTTCGCGGATCGTTACGACCCCTACCGCGGGTACGGGCCGGGCACGGTGGTCCTGCTGCGGGCGCTGCGCGACGGAGAGTCGTGGCGTACGGTCTCCCCCGCTCAGTTCGGCGGCGGCGGTTCGATGGGCAACGGGGCCGCGATGCGGGCCGCGCCCCTCGGCGCGTACTATCCCGGCGACCTCGAACGGGTGGCGCTGGAGGCCACGGCGTCGGCCGTCGTCACGCACGCGCACCCGGACGGCATCGCCGGCGCCGTCGCGGTGGCGGTCGCGGCCTCGTACGTCACGCGCGGTGACGCGGACGGGCTGATGGACGTCGTCCTCGCGCACACCCCGCCCGGCGCCGTGCACGACGGCGTCCGCAGAGCGGCCGGTCTGCTCGGCCGGACCCGCGAGGAGGCGGCGTACGAACTCGGCAACGGTGCGCGCGTCCTCGCGCACGACACCGTGCCGTTCTGCCTGTGGGTCGCCGCCCGCCATCTCACCGACTTCGAGCGGGCGGTGCGCACCTGCGTCGCCGTCGGTGGGGACATCGACACGACGGCGGCCATCACCGGCGGCATCGTCGCCGCCCACACCGGCGCCGGCGGCATTCCGGAATCCTGGCTGGCGGCCCGCGAGCCCCTGCCGGGCTGGGTGACCGGGTCGGGCGCAAGCCCCTGATCCTGGCGGAGGTGTTCTCGGACGTTACCGGCGCCCGGCCCGCCGTTCGTCTCCGGCCGGTGCGATCCAGGCCTCCAGGAGTCGCAGCGCGGTCTCCGCGTCGCCGCCCTGCTCCGGCAGGTGGACGTAAAGCTGCTGGCCTGGCTGACCGTCCGACGCGGGAACGTGCAGCGTCTCGTACCGCAGCCGCAGCTCTCCCACCGCCGGATGACGGAACCGTTTAAGGCCTCTCTCGCAGACCATGACATCGCCGGCCGCCCACATGGCCCGAAACTCCCGGCTGTGCACCGACAGCTCTTCCACCAGCTCCGCGAGTCCCGGGTCGTCGAGATCCCGCCCCACGGCCAGCCGCAGGACGGCCACGGTCTCCCGGGTACGCTGTCCATGATCGGGGAAGGTCTCCCGCGACCGGGGATCGAGGAAGAGGTACCGGGCCTGATTACGGTCGCGCGCGCCGTCGTCGAGCCCGCCGAACAGCTCGGAGCCCAGCCGGTTCCACGCCAAGAGGTCCAGCCGGTCTCCCATGATGACGGCGGGCATGCCGGTCATCCCCTCGAGCACGCGCCGCAGCTCCGGGCTCAACCGCTCCGGCCGCGGAGCGGGGCGGGGACGCGCCCGCCGCGTCCTGGCCAGGCGGCGGAGGTGATCACGTTCGGTGCCGTCGAGATCGAGCACGTCGGCCAGGGCGTCGAGCACCTCATCCGACGGCTGGGTCGCGCGACCCTGCTCCAGCCGTACGTAGTAGTCGACGCTGATCGCCGCGAGCTGCGCCAGCTCCTCCCGGCGCAACCCGGCGACCCGGCGGCGCGGGCCTACGGTGAGCCCCATGCTCTCGGGGCTCACCCGTGCCCTGCGCGCACGTAGGAACGCCCCGAGCTCCCTGCCGTCGTCATTCATCTGAATCTCCGAGGTAACCCCGCCCTTCAGAGCGGGGAGGAATCGGACCCCTGCGGAGCAGGGCATGGGTAGCCGAATCGCTGCCACGGCGATTCGGCGTCCACCACGCGAACACCCGCACACGGTCACACACTGACGCTATAGTTTGCGGACTGTGACCACTCGCGTGAAGCGTGCTTTCAAGCATCGCTTCTATCCGACCGATGCGCAGGCAGCGGAGCTGTCGCGCACGTTCGGATGCGTGCGCAAGGTCTACAACATGGCGCTGGAGGCCCGCACCGAGGCCTGGAGGCTGCGCCGGGAACGCGTCGGCTACAACGCCACGTCGGCGATGCTGACGGCGTGGAAGAAGACCGAAGAGCTGGCCTACCTCAACGAGGTGTCCTCGGTCCCGCTCCAGCAGGCCCTGCGGCACCTGCAAACCGCGTTCACGAACTTCTTCGCCAAGCGGGCCAGCTATCCGCGTTTTAAGGCAAAGAAGAAGTCCCGCAAATCCGCGGAGTACACCACCAGCGCATTCCGTTGGCGGGAGGGGAAACTCACCCTCGCCAAGATGACCGAACCGCTCGACATCGTCTGGTCCCGTCCCCTTCCCGAGGGCGCCAAACCCTCAACGGTGACCGTATCCCAGGACGCGGCCGGACGCTGGTTCGTTTCCCTGCTGTGCGAAGACCCCGGCGTGCAGCCGCTGCCAGCCGACGACACCGCTGTCGGGGTCGATGCCGGACTGGAGCATCTGCTGACGCTGTCCACCGGAGAGAAGATCACAAACCCCCGGTACGAGCGCCGGGACCGTGCCAGGCTCGCCCGCGCTGCGCGACAGTTGTCCCGCAAGGCCAAGGGGGATGGTTCCAACCGGGCCAAGGCCCGGCGTAAGCTCGCCCGGATCCACGCCCGGATCGCCGACCGGCGCCGCGACAGCCTGCACAAGCTCACCACTCGACTCGTCCGCGAAAACCAAGTGATCGTGATCGAGGACCTGACCGTCCGGAACCTGCTGAAGAACGGCAACCTGGCCCGCGCCATCGGTGATGCCGCGTGGTCGCAGTTCCGCAGCATGCTGGAGTACAAGGCCCGCTGGTACGGCCGCGAGGTGATCGCGGTCGACCGCTGGTTTCCCTCCTCCAAACTGTGCTCGGTCTGCGGCGCCTTGGCCGGTGAGATGCCTCTGGGCGTCCGTACCTGGACGTGCGGCTGCGGCACGACCCACGATCGGGACGTGAACGCGGCGAAGAATCTTTTGGCCGCCGGGCTGGCGGTGTCGGCCTGTGGAGCCGGTGTAAGACCTCAACGGAGTTCTCCGGTGGGGCGGTCGGCGCTGAAGCAGGAAGCCCTACAGCGCGAGTTGTAGGAATCCCCCTCGTTTACGAGGGGGAGGAAGTCAAACCGACCACTATGCGCGCGAACAAACCGGCCCTGTCAGTACCAGGATGGCGAGTCCGCCGGAACCGGAGGGTTCTGGCACCACCCGACCGCAGTGCGGGAGAACGGTGACATGAGCAACATCCTCATCGTCAGCGCCCATCCCGAGCCCCGTTCTCTCAACGGCGCACTCACCGCGTTCGCCGCCGACGAGCTTCGGCGGGCGGGGCATGAGGTGCTGGTGTCCGACCTGTACGCCATGAAGTGGAAGCCCGCCGTCGACGCGGATGACTTCCTCGACCACGATCCGGGCGAACGACTCGACGTCATCGGCGCCTCCGGCCGCGCCTACACCGACGGCCGCCTGTCGCCGGAGATCGCCGCCGAACAGGACAAGCTCCTGTGGGCCGAGGCCGTGATCCTCCAGTTCCCGATGTGGTGGTTCTCCATGCCGGCGATCCTCAAGGGCTGGGTGGACCGGGTCCTCACCTACCGGTTCGGGTACGGCACGGGCAAGGTCGGCCGCGCGCTGTACGGCGACGGAACGCTCGCCGGGAGGCGGGCGATACTCTCGCTGACGATCGGCGCGGACGAGCCGTCGTTCTCGGCCCGCGGCGTCCACGGGCGGCTGGACGACCTGCTGTTCCCCATCCAGCACGGCATCCTCTACTACACGGGCATGGACGTGCTGTCGCCGTTCGTCGCCTTCGACTCCCTCACCGTGGACGAGGAGCGGTTCGGGCGGCTGACGGACGCCTACGCCGAGCGGCTCCGGACCCTCTTCACGGCCGAGCCGGTGCCGTATCGTCCGCTGAAGGGCGGCGACTACACCCGGAGCATGGAGCTCAAGCCGGGCCTGGAGCCGGTCGGCACCGGCGGTCTCGCGATCCACCTCCGCCCGGACGAGCGGTGAACGGCGGTGCCGCCCGCCGCCGTCAGGCGCGGCGCGCGGCACCGCCGTCCGGGCGCACCGTCTTAACGTCAGGGGGTGCAGGTGTACGTCGTCCAGTTCTTCGTGGACTTGGCCTTGATGATCCAGGCGATCGTCTTGCCGCGCTTCACGTAATGGCACTTGCCGCCGAACTTCAGGGTCTTGGTGTTGATGGGCACCTTCGCGATCGTGAAGTCACCACAGTTGTGGTAGTGCATGGAGATCTTGCCGCCGGCTTGCTTGGCCGTCGACGTGCCACAGCGCCAATGCGGATCGGCGTGTGCGGCCGGGGAGACGGTGGCCAGCAGTCCGGCCGTCATCGCCACACTCGCGAGCGCCGTGCGGGTGATCCGAAGATTCTTCATGTGATCACATTCTCGCGACCGGAAGAGCCGCTACCAGAGCCCGCAGTCTCAATCTGACCGCTCCGCACTGGGCTCGCGGACCCAGTGACCGGCGGCGGGTGGTGAACGGGACGCCGGGGTCGCCCGGCGCTCCCACACCGTTCGGTGGCGGCCCCGGCGTTCCACTCGTCCAGTCGTTCCCGGTGCGCGGAAGGTTGCCGTCGGATCGCGATTTTTCGGGCACGACGAGAGGGCGCCGGGGTCGCGGCGCTCCCACCGTTGGGTCGACCCCGGCGCCCCGTCTGGCGGTCGCCTCCCGGGGACGGCGACACACCGTCCCCGGGATGCGAGCCCCCGGCCTCCGGTCAGCTCGGAGGGATCAGGTAGGGGGTGAGGTAGGACTGCTTCGTGGTGTTGACGGTGGTCCAGTCGTCGTTCAGGATTCCGCCGGTGTCACGGCCCGTCCGACGATGGGCACGAGGGCCAGGGCGAGCAGGGCGACGATGGTGGTCAGGACGCTGGGAACACGTCTGAGCGGCGAGGTCAACGAGACTCCCTCCGGCGGTTGGAACGCGGGACGAGACGGCGCGGCATGTCTTCGCCCGTGGAGGGCCGGGCGGAGGCGCCATGAGGCAGCGCCTCCGCCCGGCGTCGGTGGCGCGGGTCAGACCCGCGTGACGGTCACCGGCGTCTTACGACACCGGCGGGTAGGCGTTCTGCATGAGCTGGTGGAACTGCGCGGAGAACCAGTGGCCGGACAGAGGCGCGTCCGGCAGGGCGCCGCTCGGGCTGTTGCCGTTGCGCACGTTCCCGCCGTAGTTCGGGTCGCACATCTGGTCGAAGCCCTTCCCCTCGTCGTTCGGGATGGACTTGCTGGAGCCGTCGGACTCGCCCGGCGGCTTGACCCACGCGTAGGCGTCGAAGCCGGCGGCCGGAGAGGCGGTCGGCCGTGTCCCGAGGCCCGCGCCGGACTGGTTGCACCAGTCGCCGACGTGCGGCCGGCGGTCGACGCGCTCGGCGTTGACCTGCGTGTTGATGTCGCTGGCCGAGCTCGGCCCGGTCGGGCGGGCCGCGCCGCCCCAGCCGTTGCGGGAGGTGTCGATGACCATGCCGATGGACGACGAGAAGCCGTCCGAGATCAGCTGCTGGCGGAACGCCGCCCCGAAGGTCGACTCGTCGACGTAATAGTTCCAGTCCACCCACTTCGACTGGCGGGTCTGGCTGTTGACCGGCAGGTACGGCTCGGTGGTCGGCGAGTAGTTGGCGGTGTTGATGACGAAGCCGTCGACGCTGTTCACGCCGGCCGTGGTGCCCTTGGCGACGGTGGCGAACAACTGCGCGGCGGGGTTGAAGTTGCTGTCCCAGCCGAGCCAGCCGTGGTGCCCGGCGTCGAGGTAGGTGTAGACGTTGCTGATCGCGTGCAGCTTGTTCAGGGCGTACTGGACGCCCTTCACGTAGTTGCCGTTCTGCTGCATCGTCTGGCACGCGGTGGTCGCGGTGTTGCCGCTGACGTTGGTGACGAGGTTCGGCAGCGAGTCGGGCTCGATGTAGGTGACGATCTTGAGGTTCGCGTACTTCGAGTCGCTCATGATCGACGCGATGGGATCGATGTACTCAGTCTCGTAGCGGCTGAGATCCCCCGCGCCGAGCTCGCCGTTGGAGGCCAGGGCGGCGCAGTCACGGCCGGGCAGGTCGTAGATGACGAACTGCGCGTAGCTCGCGCCCTGGGAGACCGCCGCGTCGAGGTGGGCGCGCAGGCCCATGCTGCTGCTCGACCCGGCGATGGTGGCGATGCGGTCCAGCCATACCGCGGTCGGCTGGTTGGCGATCGCGCTGCCGCCGTCGCCCTTGGCCTCGGCCGACCACTCGGGGTTCACGTAGCCCTTGCCGCCGGTGAACGGGTTGTCGGCGTGGGATCCGCCCCCGCCTGGCGGCGTGGGGGTCGGGGTGGGGGTCGGGGTGCCGCCGCCGGAGGACCCGTTGCAGGCGGTGCCGTTCACGGAGAAGGACGTCGGGGCGTCGTTCGTCCCGGAGTAGGACCCGTTGAAGCCCAGCGACGTCGACGCGTTGGTGCCGAGGCTGCCGTTGTAGGACAGGCTCTTGACCGTGACGTGCTTGCCGGACTGGGAGAACGTGCCGCTCCAGCCCTGGGTGACCTGCTGGTTGCCGGCGAAGTCCCACTCCAGGGTCCAGGAGCTGAGCGGGTCGCCCAGGTTGGTGATGCCGATGTTGGCCGTGAAGCCGTTGCTCCACTGGTTCACCGAGTAGGTGACCTGGCAGCCGACGGCCGCGTGGGCCCGGCCCATGCCGAACAGCACGGATACGAGGCCGAGCACGAGCGCGGCGATCGCCACGCCCGCCCGGTCCATCCGCAGCGTCAGGCCGCGGTGGGGGTTGACTTTCATCGGGGTGTGTCCTCCTCGGACGGGTTTTGGGAGCGCTCCCATCTGGTGACTCCGCGGCCATCGGGGCCGCCGGGTCGGGCCCCGGGGACGCGGGCCGCGTCCCCGGGGCGCTCGTTCACTGGTCGAACAGCTGGCCGTAGGTCGCCATCGCCATGGCGATGTCCGCCTGCGCCCAGAACCGGTGGTAGTTGAAGCTCGGCGCCGCCCCGCCGTTCAGGTACGACTGGACCTTGGACCAGGCGGGGTCCTGCTTGTACCAGGAGCGGATCGACAGGAACGTCGCGCTGCTGTCGATCTTGTCGCCGTTCGGCATCGTCCCGGTCCAGCCGGACGGCACGTACACGCCGTCGTGGTTGGTGTTGGAGGTGCTGTACGCCTGGTTGAACCGGTTGTAGTCCGTACGGGTCTCCGGCACCGAGATGCCGATCCCGTCCTGGTCCTTGCTCCACATGTCGTCGAGCAGGGTCTGCGCGGTCGACTTGGCCGTGGTGTCGCCGGACTTGGCCGCGTAGTACGCCAGGGTCTTGGCGTACGCCGCCGTCACGCCGACGTCGTTGGTGTAGTCGGCGATCGTGACGTGCAGGCCCGCGTTGGAACCCGGGCTGGAGGCGTTCCAGGTGTCGGGCTGGCCGCTCCAGTGCAGCGTCGAGGGGATCTGGTAGGTCCCGTCGGCGTTCAGCTTGGTGTTGGCCGTCGCCCAGGCCGCCCACTTGCTCAGCAGGGTCTTGGCGGTGCTGTCCCCGGTGACGTAGTAGTACTCGGCGACGCGCTCCATCGACCACGCCTGGAAGCCGAACCACTGGTTGCTCGGCGGGTCGTGGTAGACCGGCTCCCAGTCGTAGGCCATGCCGTAGAAGGTGGAGTCGCAGGCCGGCGGCGTGCCGTACGCCCCGCCCCAGCTGTTGGTCGCCCCGCCGGCGATCGCGCCTTCGGAGGACTGCAGCCAGCGGTAGAACTCCAGCTGCCGCTGCAGGCTCTTCTTCCAGTCGTCGACGCCCGTCGCGGACTTCGGCGCCATCGCCGAGTCGTTGGTGAGGGCGTACGCCGCCATCGGGTTCTGGTAGCCGGAGTGGGAGGCGCCGTCGCCGATCCGCCACGCCCAGCCGGCGCTGGTGTCGGTCGCGCCGCCCCAGGCGTAGTACCACGACAGCAGGTAGTGCTCGCTGTCCTTGCCGGTGCCGGCCGGGCAGCTCGGGCTGGTGCAGTTACCGATCTTCTTGAAGTACTTGTCGAAGAAGGAGTACCGCAGGTAGTCGCCCATCTTGCCCGCCTTGGCGACCGTGGCGGACACGTCCGAGCCCTTGCCCTGCTGCTTGGCCCAGGTGTCGGCCCAGTACGCGGCCTGGATGGCGCGCGCGTCGGCGTCCGGGGCGTCGGTGTACTTCCACTGCTTGGAGTAACTGGAGTCCTTGATGAACAGGTCCAGGTAGCCGTTCTTGCCGCCGTAGGCGAACTTGTCGCAGGTCGGCTGCGGGATGGTCTCCCAGACCGACTCCTGCGGGCCGCGCTGGTAGCTGTTGATGTAGGACGGCGCGTTGGTCTTCGGGCCCTCCTCGCAGCCGCCGCCGGGGGTGTCGCCGTAGCCGTAGGTGTTGTCGACGTCCTGCAGCCAGTGCATGCCGTACACGTCGTCGGTGCCGTACGCGGACTTCAGCTCGGCGGCGATCGGGTCCTGGCCGACGGACACGCTGGAGTCGATCTGCGACGGGTACTGCTCCGGCAGGTCGTGCTCGGCCGCGTACGTCGCGGGCTTGCTCGCGTTGTAGAAGCTGTTGGTGGGCTGGTCGGCGTGGGTGGGGATCATGTACTTCTCCATGAGCGCCCACGCGTTGTTGAACTTGCTCCAGTCGCCGGTGACCTTCCCGTACACCGCCTGCATCCAGATCAGGTAGCTGTAGGCCTCGGAGGTGGTCTCGTGCCCCTGGTCCGGCGCCTCGACCATCAGCGTCTCCACCGAGTGGTACGGGATGCCCTCCTTGCTGAAGTAGCCGTTGGCCGGGTCGGTGATCTTGTTGTAGAGCGTGAGGAAGCGGTCCTCGTACGCGCCGTTCGACTTGGTCTCGGTGACCGTGACGCTCGCCGTGTCGTACCCGGTGGCCTTGGCGGTGAAGGTGGCCGCGCCCGTGCTCGAGGCGTCCGCGGTGACCGTGACGTTCTGCGCGGTCGACCAGTTGGACGACGTGAAGGTCAGCGTGCCGCCCGCGGAGACCGTGAGGCCGGTGTTGCCGCTCGCCCGCGCGACCGTGACGGTCACGTTGCCGGACGGCTGGCTCGACAGCTTCACGCCGAACGTCCCGGTCTTGCCCTGCTGGACGGCCAGCGCGGACGGGCTCGCGACGACGGCGGGGCCGCTGGCGACGTGCACGCCGACCGGCGTGGACTCGGCGGTGGCGCCCTGGCTGTCATAGGCCTTGGCGTACAGCGAGTAGTCCCCGGCCGGCACGCTCGCCCAGTTGAATGAGTACGGCGCGGAGGTGGCGGTGCCGAGCAGCGTCGTGTCGTTGTAGAACTCGACCTTGCTGATCGTCGCGCCGTCGTTCGCGCTCGCCGTGGCGGCGAGCGGGATCGTCGCGCCGGAGGTGTACGTCGAGCCGGCCGCCGGGCTGGTCAGCGCCACGGTCGGGGCCTTGTGCGCGCCCGTGCAGGTGGTCCCGTTGAGGGAGAAGGACGTCGGGTTGGCGTTCGTGCCGCTGTAGGTGAAGTTGCCGCCGACGCTGACGGTGCCGTTGGTGGCGATCGCGCCGTTGTAGCTCAGGCTGGCGACGGTGACGTCCTTGCCGGACTGCGACCAGGTGCCGCTCCAGCCCTGCTGCAGGGTCTGGTTTCCGGCGTAGGAGTACTTCAGGGTCCAGCCGTTGATCGCCGGACCGAGGTTGGTGATCGTGATGTTCGCGGTGAAGCCCGAGCCCCAGTCGTTGACCGAGTAGTCGACCTTGCACTGCACATCGGCGGCGTGCGCTCCGGTGCCGGCGACGAGCACGCCGGCCAGGAGCGACAGGACGACCAGGAGCGGTCGCCACCTCTGCCGTCTCTTCATGGGCGGAATTCCTCCTGACGGGGGGCACCACCGGCCCGCCGGGCCGGCTGCTGAGGGGGTCGGCCGGACCGGCCGGGTCACGCGGAGTCGCGGATGATCAACTTGGTGTTGAGCACGACGCCCTGGCCGACGGGCGCGTCGCCGGCGATGCGGCCGAGCAGCTCGCGGGCCATCCGGACGCCCATGTCCTCGATCGGCTGGCGTACCGTCGTCAGCCGTGGACGGACGCGTCCGGCGATCGGCGAGTCGTCGAAGCCGACGACGGCCACGTCGTCGGGCACCCGGCGGCCGGTACGGCGCAGGGCGCGCAGCGCGCCCACGGCCATCTGGTCGGAGGCGCACAGCACGGCGTCGATGTCGGGCCTGCGGTCCAGCAGGCGGTTCATCGCGTGCTCGCCCGACGCCTGGTGCAGATCTCCGTAGGTGATCAATCCGGAGGTGAGCAGGCCGGCGTCGCCGACGGCGGCGCGGTAGCCGGCCAGGCGGTCGACCCCCACGGCTCGGTCGGGCGGCCCGGCGATCGTCCCGATCGTCTGGCGCCCGCACTTGAGCAGGTAGTCGACCGCCGTACGGGCGCCGCCGCGGTTGTCGGCGTCGACGTACGGCAGCGGCGTCGTCCAGAGGGGACGCCCGGCCAGCAGGACGGGGACCCCGGTCTGGCGCAGGGCCATGGCGGGGGCCCCGTGCGCGCTGATGAGGAGCACGCCGTCGGCGCGACCGCCGCGCAGGTACTCGGCGACGGTGCCCCAGCGGCCGGACCGCCCGACGACCAGGACGACGAGCTCGCGTTCGTCGCCGAGCTCGCGCCGGACGCCGGAGAACAACCGGGCGAAGAACTGGTCGGTGAAGACGCGGGCGTCGTCCTCACAGACGACGGCCGCGATCGACCCGCTACGGCGATCCGCGGGGGCGGCGCGGTGACGCACGTAGCCGAGCCGTTGCACGGCCTCTTCGACGCGGGAGCGGGCGCGCGGGCTGACGCGGGCGGTGCCGTTGATGACGCGTGACGCTGTGGCGGGTGAAACTCCGGCGAGGGCGGCGACGTGGGCGAGCGTCGGCGTCTCGACGGCGGTGCAGGAGGGTGCGGAGAGTTCCCTTCCAATCACGGAAATGACTCCCTTCAAGCGCTAACGGCTCGAGTGGCGGGGGTGTGGGAGCGCTCCCACCATCCAAGGCGCGAGAAAGGGTTGTCAAGAGGAATGTATCAACCGTGTAAACGGGGAGTTTCGCGGCGGCGATCACCGCACGTCCGGCCCCGCATCCGAGCAGGAGGGTTGCCCGCGGGGCCATCCGGCCGGACCGGCGATCCGCCGTGAAAATCCATGAAAGAGGAAGAAAGACGTGGCGTTCAGGGCAGCCAGGACACGTGTCCGTGCAGCAGGGTGTAGCCCACGAACGTGACGGCGTCGATCAGGGTGTGGGCGACGATGAGCGGCATGGCGCGGCCCCATCGCCGGTACAGGACGCCGAACAGCAACCCCATGATCAGGTTGCCGGCGAAGCCGCCGAACCCCTGATAGAGGTGGTACGAGCCGCGCAGCACCGCGCTCAGCGTCAGGGCCCGGCCCGGCGACCACTCGAGCTGCGACAGCCGGTGCAGCAGGTACCCGGCGACGATGACCTCTTCGAGGATGCCGTTCTGCGCGGCGGACAGCAACAGCACCGGGATGCGCCACCACACGGCCGGCAGCTGGGCCGGGACGACGGCGAGGTTGGCCCCCGAGTAGTACGCGGCGAGGTAGAACGCGAGGCCCGTACCGCCGACGACGGCGGCCAGCGCCGCGCCCCGCAGGAGGTCCTGCAGCGGCCGGCGACGGTCCACGCCCAGCGTCCTGAGGGACTCGCCGGAGCGCGCCAGCAGGTAGGCGACGAGCGCGACCGGCGCCAGCGCGCTCGCGATGCCGAACAGCTGGAACGTCAGGTCGATCCAGGGCCGTCCGGGCGCGTACGAGCCGACGATCAGGGCCTTCTGGTGCGACAGCGCCTTCGGCCGGGTGAGCGAGGCGATCAGCTGCAGCAGGGCCTGGACGCCGCTCGCGCCGAGGGAGACCGCGAAGACGACCCAGATCTCGGCGGTGAGCAGCCGCCGGCTCAGCGGCTCGGCGCGGACGTCGGCGACGGTCACGGGATCCACCGCGGGTCGCGCTTCTCCAGAAATGCCGCGATGCCCTCCCGCGCCTCCTCCGAGGCGAACCGCTCCGCGGACAGCTCGGCCATCCGCGCGAAGTCCTCCTCCACCGACGGGCCCGGCACCGTGCGCGGCAGCCGCTTGGCGAGGGCGAGGGCCTCCGGCGCTCCGCGCAGCAGCATCCCCGTGTAGTGGGCGACGGCCGCGTCGAGCTCCTCCGGCGGCACTGCGCGGTTGAGCAGCCCGATCTCCCGCGCCCGCCGGGCGTCGAAGACCTCGCCGGTCAGGAAGTACTCGGCGGCGGCACGCTGATCCATCCGGCGCAGGCAGGTCACCGCGATCATGGCGGGCACGACGCCGAGCCGCACCTCGCTGAAGGCGAACGTCGCGGTGTCGGGCGCGATCGCGATGTCGCAGGCGGTGACCAGCCCGAGCCCGCCGGCCCGCGCGGGCCCGTTGAGCCGCGCGACCACCGGTTTCGGGCTGTCCCAGACGAGCGTCAGCAGCCCTGGGACGTCCGGTGGAGGCTCGCCCGCCGACTGCTCCTTCAGGTCCGCGCCCGCGCAGAACACCGGCCCGGTGCCCGTGAGCACGACGACGCGCACGCCGTCGTCGGCGGTGACGGCGGTGAGTGTCTCGCGCAGCTCGGTGACGAGCCGGCGGGACAGCGCGTTGCGGTTCCGCGGCGAGTCGAGGGTGACGGTCGCGACGCCGCCCTCGGCGGTGAGACGGACGAGCGGTTCCATGGATCACATCCTGGTGCATCGGCGGCCCGTACGCGCCACGGGGTGCGCGGACCGCGGCATGCGGGCGGCGTCCGGGCGGTGAGCCGCCACCCGGCCCGGGAATCTCGTGGTCGCGGGCGTGGTGGGCGGATGCGGCCCGAGAGGATCACTACGGTGGTTTGCATGGAACTTGACGAACGTTTTGACTGGCAGGGTCGGCAGATCGCCTGCGGGCGGACGGGCTCCGGCCCGGCCGTGGTGTTCTGCCACGGCACGCCGTTCTCGTCACGGGTGTGGCAGCCGTTCGCCGAGGCTCTGAGCCGCGACTACACGGTCCACCTGTGGGACATGCCCGGCTACGGTCGCTCATCGAAACACGCCGAGCACCCGGTCGACTTCGGCGCACAGGCCGAGGCCTTCGCGGCCCTGCTCGCACACTGGGGTCTCGACCGGCCGCACGTGATCGCTCACGATTTCGGCGGTGCCGTCTCGCTCCGCGCTCACCTGGCCGAAGGCGTCGACTACGCCTCGCTCATGCTCGTCGACGTCGTCGCCATCCCGCCCAGCGGCTCCCCTTTCTTCACGTTCGTGCAGGATCACCCGGACGTGCTCGGCGAGCTACCGGCCTACATCCACGCCGCCATCGTGCGCACCTACATCCAGGGCGCGAGCCACCGTGGTCTCCGCGACGCCGATCTCGACGCGCTGGCGCAGCCATGGGCGGGGCAGGACGGCCAGCCTGCGTTCTACCGGCAGATCGCCCACTACGACGAGCGTTTCCTCGAAGAGAACGAGCGGCAACTCGGCCGCATCGACATGCCGGTACAGATCCTGTGGGGCGCGCAGGACACCTGGATCCCCACCGCCACCGCCGAACGGCTGCGGGGACTGATCCCCGGAGCCGACCTCTCGCTGATCGATGGCGCCGGCCACCTGGTCCAGTACGACGCGCCCGTCGCGCTCACGGACCGGATCCGCAGCTGGCTCACCGGCGTGGCAAGACGCTAGGGCGTGTCCGGTGGATCTTCGCCCGGCTGCGCGGCGTTCAGAGCGCGCCTCGCCGCGTTGTCGTCGGTCGGCAGCCAACACCAGGCTGCCTCCCTCCTCCGCCTTGCGAGGCACACTCTGAACGCCGCTCGCTACGAACAAGATCCACCGGACACGCCCTAGCCTTCGGCGACGACGGCGAGGACGGCGCCGGTCTCGACCTGGCGGCCGACCTCGGCGTGCAGCGCCGTGACGACCCCGGCGGCCGGGGCGAGGATCTCGTGCTCCATCTTCATCGCCTCCAGCCACAGCACCGGCTGCCCGCGCTCGACGGTCTCGCCCTCGCGCACCGCGACCCGGACCACCGAGCCGGGCATCGGGGCGACCAGCGTGCCCGGCGCGACCTGCTCGGCCGGGTCCGGCAACCGCTCGACCGCGGTGAGGGTCACCGGCCCGAGGACGGAGTCCACGTGCACGCGCCGGTCGTACGACGCCACGGCGAACCGGAGCCGTACGCCGTCGTCGTCGAGGACGACCTCGCCGGGCTCGGCGGACACCAGCGTGACGGTCGGATGGTCGTCGGCGGCCAGGCCGTCGCGGGTGAGGCGGTAGGCGACCTCCGCCTCCTCGAAGACGGTGCGTTGCGGCTGGGACGTGACGTTGCGCCAGCCGCCGGGCAGGCCGCGCAGCACCGGGGCCGCCCGGCGGTTCGCGGCGGCCCGCGCGAGGGCGGCGGCGAGCGCCGACAGGCGGACGGCCTCCTCACCGGCGAGCGGCGCGGTCGTGGGATGGCGGTCCAGGAAGCCGGTGTCGGTCGCGCCGAGGAGGAAGGCCTCGTGCCGCAGCGTGGTGACGAGCTGGTCCCGGTTGGTGACGAGGCCGTGGACGCGGGCCCCGGCCAGGGCCGCGGCCAGGCGGCGCACGGCCGCGGCGCGGGTGGGCGCGTAGGCGATGACCTTGGCAAGCATCGGGTCGTAGTGCGTGGAGACGACGCTGCCGGAGACGACGCCGGAGTCCAGCCGCAGGCCGTACCCCGAGGGGACGGCGAACTCGGCGTCCACGCCCGGGATCGCGAACGCGTGCAGCGGGCCGCTGTGCGGCCGGTACCCCTCGGCGGGGTCCTCGGCGTAGAGGCGCGCCTCGATCGCGTGGCCGCGCCGGCGGGGCGGGTCGCGCAGCACGGCGCCCTCGGCCACCTCGATCTGCAGCGCGACCAGGTCCACGCCGTACACGCACTCGGTGACGGGGTGCTCGACCTGCAGCCGGGTGTTCACCTCGAGGAAGTAGAAGCCGCCGTCGGGGGCGAGCATGAACTCCACGGTGCCCGCGCCGGTGTACCCGATCGCGCGGGCCGCCGCGGACGCAGCCTCCGACAGGCGCTGCCGCAGCGCGGCGTCGACCGCCGGGGACGGGGCCTCCTCGATCACCTTCTGGTGGCGGCGCTGGATGGAGCACTCCCGCTCCCCCAGCGTCCAGACCGTGCCGTGGGAGTCCGCGAGGACCTGCACCTCGATGTGGCGGGCGCCGGTCAGCAGTGGCTCGCAGAAGACCGTGGGATCGCCGAACGCCGAGGCGGCCTCCCGCCGCGCAGCCTCGACGGCGCCGGGCAGCTCGTCGGCGGCCCGGACGACGCGCATGCCCCGGCCGCCGCCGCCCGCCGACGCCTTGACCAGCACCGGGAAGTCGGTCACCGTCTCTGGGTCCAGCTCCGGCAGGACGGGCACGCCCGCCGCCTTCATCAGCCGCTTGGCCTCGATCTTGGAGCCCATCGCGGCGATCGCCTCCGGGGACGGGCCGACCCAGGTGAGCCCGGCGGCGACCACCGCGTCGGCGAACGCGGCGTTCTCCGACAGGAAGCCGTAGCCGGGGTGGATCGCGTCCGCGCCGGACGCCTTGGCCGCCGCGACGATCGCCTCCTGGTCGAGGTACGTGTCGGCGGGGGTCGCGCCGGGCAGACGCACCGCCAGGTCGGCCTCTGCGGCGTGCGGCAGCGACGCGTCGGGGTCGGAGAAGACGGCGACCGTGGTGATGCCGAGATCGCGGCAGGTGCGGAACACCCGGCGGGCGATCTCGCCACGGTTCGCGACGAGCAGTCGTGAGATCATCGCCTACATCCTGAAGACGCCGAAGCCCTGCGCGGGCTCGGCGGCGGGGGCACTGTTGATCGCGGACAGGCAGAGGCCGAGGACGGTGCGGGTGTCGCGCGGGTCGATCACGCCGTCGTCGTACAGCCGCCCGGACAGGAAGAACGGCAGTGACTCGGCCTCGATCTGCTGCTCGACCATCTCCCGCATCGCGGCGTCGGCCTCCTCGTCGTAGGCCTGCCCGCGCGCCTGGGCGGCCTGGCGCCCGACGATGGACAGCACGCCGGCCAGCTGCGCCGGACCCATCACGGCGGACTTGGCGCTCGGCCAGGTGAACAGGAAGCGCGGGTCGTACGCCCGGCCGCACATGCCGTAGTTGCCCGCCCCGTACGACGCGCCCATGACCACGGTGAGGTGCGGCACCCGGCTGTTGGACACCGCGTTGATCATCATCGCGCCGTGCTTGATGATGCCGCCCTGCTCGTACTCGGCGCCGACCATGTAGCCGGTGGTGTTTTGTAGGAACAGCAGCGGCGTGCCGCTCTGGTTCGCCAGCTGGATGAACTGCGCGGCCTTCTGCGCCTCTTCGCCGAACAGCACGCCGCGCGCGTTGGCGAGGATCCCGATCGGGTAGCCGTGCAGCGTCGCCCAGCCGGTGACGAGGCTGTCGCCGTACAGCGGCTTGAACTCGTCGAAGTCGGAGCCGTCGACGATCCGAGCGATCACCTCGCGCGGGTCGAAGGGCACCTTGAGGTCCTCCGGGACGATGCCCAGCAGCTCGTCCTCGTCGTACGCGGGCGGGCGCGCGGGCAGCGGTTCGCGTCCTTGCTTGTGCCAGTCGAGCCGGGCGACGATACGGCGGCCGATCCGGAGCGCGTCGTGCTCGTCGGCGGCCATGTAGTCGGCCAGGCCGCTGGTGCGGGCGTGCATCTCCGCGCCGCCGAGGCTCTCGTCGTCGGACTCCTCACCGGTGGCCATCTTGACCAGCGGCGGGCCGCCGAGGAAGACCTTGGCGCGGTCCTTGACCATGACGACGTAGTCGCTCATGCCGGGCAGGTACGCGCCGCCGGCGGTGGAGTTGCCGAACACGAGGGCGACCGTCGGGATGCCGGCGGCCGACAGCCGGGTCAGGTCGCGGAAGGTGCGGCCGCCCGGGATGAAGATCTCCTTCTGCGTCGGCAGGTCGGCGCCGCCGGACTCGACCAGGTTGATCACCGGCAGGCGGTTGCGCAGCGCGATCTCGGCGGCCCGGAACGACTTGCGCATCGTCCACGGGTTGCTGGACCCGCCGCGTACGGTCGGGTCGCTGGCGCCGATCACGCACTCGACGCCCTCCACCACGCCGATGCCGGTGACCACGCTCGCGCCGACCGTGAAGTCGGTGCCCCAGGCGGCCAGCGGCGACAGCTCCAGGAACGGCGAGTCCGGGTCGATCAGCAGCTCGATCCGTTCCCGGGCCAGCAGCTTGCCGCGCTTCCGGTGCCGTTCGACGTACTTCGGGCCGCCGCCCGCGACCGCCTTGGCGTGCTCGGCGTCCAGCTCGGCCAGCTTGGCCAGCATCGCCGCCCGCCGGGCGGCATAGGCCGGGCCGGCGGTGTCGAGCGCGCTGGTGAGAACCGTCATTCCATCCCTCCGTCCAGGCCCCGTCCGTCGAGTATGGCCAACCGCACCGGCACAGCGGAAGATCACCGGGACGGTGAGTCGAATCTCATTCGGTCGCCTGGTCGGCCGCCTCCGCCTGGATGGCCTTGGCGAATCGGGCGAGGAAGGCGCGCAGGGTGTCGCGCTCCTCGGGGGTGAACTCCGCGAAGACGCGGCGCTCGATCGCCGAGGCCCGCGCGTCCGCCTTCTCGAGCGCCACCCGGCCCTTCTCGGTGAGCCGCGTCTCCAGCACGTTGCGGTGCCAGCGGTGCGGGGTGCGCTCGACCAGGCCGCGCTCCTCGAGGTTCTTCAGCACGCCGGTCATCGCCTGAGGGGTGACCACGCAGGCGCGGGCCAGGGCGGCGCCCGACATGCCGGGGTTGTCGGCGAGGACGTACAGCGCGGCGTACTGCGGGACGGTCAGCCCGGCGACCTTGACGGCGGCGTGCTTGGCCGCCATGAGCTCCTGCTCCACCCGCTTGAGGTCCATTCCGAGGCGTTCGTCCAGCGGCATGCCCATGTCCCGGATCATACAGACCCGACCAGTCGTACGTGTCTTGACAGATATCAAGACCTTGATAAGTTTCAGGCCCGTATCCATCCGAACGACACGGAGGTGCGTGTTGACCTTCTTGGACGATCCGGCGGCGTTGCCGGCGTTCATCGCCTCGGCCCGCTCACGCGCGGTGTCCGCAGGCCTGGACGCCTGCGAGTACGACGCCGTCACGGCGGGACTGACCGCCCTGCGCGACTGGCCGGCCGCGTTTCGGCGGACCGGCCGGGAGCACCTGGAGGCGGGTGAGCGGGCCGAGAGCGAGGGCCGGCTCGTCTCGGCGGGAGAGGCCTACCGGGACGCCGCGCTGTGGTTCCACTTCGCCACGACGATCCCCCACCCCGACCGGAACGGCCACGGCGAGTCCGCCGACGCGATGCGCCGCGCGCTCACCTGCCTGGACCCGACCTGGGAGCGGATCGACGCCGGCGACGTCGTCGGGACCCTGCGCCGGCCGCCCGGAGTCCCGCGGCCGCCGCTCGTCGTGGTGATCCCGGGCATGGACTCCGGCAAGGAGGAGTTCGTGTCCATCGCCGACGCGCTGCTGCGGCGGGGCCTGGCGACGCTGGCCATCGACGGCCCGGGCCAGGGCGAGCTCGCTCCCCGGACCGCGCCACGGCCCGACTACGACAAGGTCACCTCCACCGCGATCGACGCGATCGCCGACCGGGACGACCTGGACACCGGGCGGATCGGCGCGATCGCGCTCAGCCTCGGCGGCTTCTACGGAGCCGTTTCGCTGGCCGCCGAGCCACGTCTCCGGAGCGGCGTGCTGGTCAGCGGAGTCACCCGGCTCGACTGGGACGCGCTCCCGCCGTTCGTCACCGAGACGCTGACGCTGCGCACCGGCGGCGCCGACGCCGCCCGGGAGTTCGCCCGCCGTGTCGACGCGACCGGCGTGCCGGAGCGCGTCGAGCGGCCGCTCCTGGTCGTCGACGGCGGCCGGGACGTCATCCCGGGCGCGACCAACGGCGAGGACCTCGCCCGGCGCGCGCCGCGCGGCGAGTACCTCCTGATCCCCGAGGGCGACCACTTGGTGGCCAACGCCCGATGGACGTGGCTTCCCCTGGCGGCCGACCGGCTCGCCCGACACCTGACCGGGAGCGATCGATGACCACCACCATTCCCGAAACCCACCGGGATCTGCTCGAGCGCCCGCTGTTCGCCCATCTGGCCACGGCCGGGCCGGGCGGGCGCCCGCAGGTCACCCCGGTATGGATGCTCTGGGACGGCGAGCACCTTCGCTTCACCACGACGACCGACCGCCAGAAGTGCCGCAACGTCCGGCGCGAGCCGGCCGTCGCGATCTCCGTCAACGATCCCGACCGGCCGTACCGCTACCTGGAGGTGCGCGGCGTCGTCGAGGGCGTCGAACCCGACCCCGAAGGCGCCTTCTTCGACGTCCTCGCCCGCCGCTACGGCCTCTCCTACGAGCCGCCGCTGCCCGACGCGGACCGGCGAGTGGTCCTGGTGATGCGCCCGACGCACGCCACCTTCCAGTAACGCGTCAACTTGGGTTGACAGTCGTCCTGCCGTCAACCTATGTTGACGGCATGAGCGATGGAGTCCAGCTCGCCCAGGAGGCGAGCAGCCGCGACCCGGCGATCGGGTTGCGAGCGGTGCGCGCGCTGCGCGAACTCGCCGAGCGCCTGGAGGCGCTGCAGGTCGAGAACGCGCGTGACCAGGGATGGTCCTGGCAGGAGATCGCCGTCTGCCTCGGCGTCAGCCGGGCAGGCGGTCCACAAGAAGTACGGCGGGGGCCGGCGGATCCTCGGAAAGGAGCGGTAGCGATGTTCGAACGGTTCACCGACGAGGCCCGCCTGGTGGTGCGGCTCTCCCAGGATGAGGCTCGGCGGCTCGGCCATGCGTTCATCGGCACGGAGCACCTGCTGCTGGCCATCCTGGGCGTAGGTCACGGTCCGGCGGCCGAGGCCCTGATCGCCCAGGGCGTCACCGGGCCGGACCTGAGCAGGCGGATCATCCGGCTCATCGCCCCACCCGAAGACCAGCTCGACCCGGAGGCGCTGGCCACGATCGGCATCGATCTGGACCAGGTACGCCAGGCGACCGAGGCCAGTTTCGGGCCCGGAGCCCTGGAACCGAAGGCACGCCGAGAGGCGAGGAAGGGGCACATCCCCTTCACCAGGCGGGCCAAGAAGGTCCTGGAGCTGGCGCTCCGGGAGGCCCTCGCCCTCGGGCACAACTACATCGGCAGCGGGCACATCCTGCTCGGCCTGCTCCGCGAGGGCCACGGCCTGGCGGTCCACGCTCTCGCCAACTCCGGCGTCGACCTGGACGCCCTCCGCGCCGACGTCACGCGGCGCATCCCCCCGAAGGCGGCCTGACGAAACGTCGTCGAGCACGAGGGTCCGGCGCGGCCGGCCGAGCCCTCGTCCGGCGACGCGCCTCCGAGCGCTCAGTCGAGCCGCGTCCCCGCCCAGGCGTCGCGGGCGCGGCGCATGCGGGTCAGCACTTGCTCGCGCGACCGGTCAGAGGCCCGCGCCGCCCCGGCGAGATGGTCGGAGTCGTCGTGCCCCTGCACCAGCAGGGCGAAGGACCACAGCCCGGTCTCCAGCAGGCTCGCCGCCTGTTCGAGGTCGGCGACGACCGCGGCACGGGCACCGGCGGCATCGGTCGCGGCCTTCGCCTCGCGCCGCAGGGCGCGGAAGGCGACCGCCCACAGGCCCGTGATGGCGTTGGCGGCGATCTGCGGTGCCGGGTCGAGAGGGTCCAGTCCGGCTCGCCGGGCCATCGCCTCGGCGGCGACCTGAGCGAGGCGGTCCATCATGTCGCGCTGGGCCGCCCGCAGCGACGGTGACGACTCGACGACCTCGGCCAGCCGCAGCACCTGCCGGAAGTCGCCCCCCGCGGTCCCGGGGCGATCGAAGAAGCCGCCGATCTCGGCGATGAACGCCTGTTTCACGGCCTCGATCGGCGAGGCGATGGGCGCGGCCGGGCCCAGCGCCTCACGCAGCATGTCGGCGAGGTGGGCTTCGCGGTCCAGCAGCAGGGATTCCTTGGTCGGGAAGTAGTTGTAGACGGTCTTCTCCGACACCCCGCAGGCGGCCGCCACGTCGACGACCCGCACCGCGTCGAACCCCCGCTCGAAGAACAGGGCCGTCGCGGTGTCGGAGATCTGCTGCCGGGTCTGGCGCTTCTTACGCTCCCGCAGTCCGTCCGCCACCCCGTCTCCTCCTCGTCACCGGTACGCGGCCGGAACCACGGTAACAGAAATACTGCCACAGTATTTTTATAGCCACAGGATTTTTACTGGTACTGTACGTTCGTTCCTGGGGCACTGCCCTCGCGGCCCGAGCGCCGCCACGATCGCTCACACGGAAGAAAGGGCGTCATGAGCCGACTCATCGTCTTCGGTGCCGCCGGACGCACCGGGGAGGTCATCGTCCGCGAAGCGCTGCACGCCGGGCACGACGTCACCGCGGCCGTACGCGACCCTGGCCGTTTCAGCCCCGAGTCGGCCGTGGAGGCCACGGGGCGCGTCTCGGTGACCCGGGCGGACGTCCGCGATCCGGACCAGGTCCGTGCCGTCGTGGCCGGCCACGACGCCGTGGTCTCCGCGATCGGGCCGGCCGCAGTGCGCACGGCCTGTACTCCGTCGCCGCCCGATCGCTCGTCCCCGCGATGACGGCGACGGGCGTGCGCCGGCTGCTCACCATCTCCTCCGCCGGAGTCCGCGACGACGACCCGGGCTTCGCGCTGTGGTACCGCGCCGTCGCTCACACGCTACTCAAAGAGCTCTACGGCGACATGCGCCGGATGGAGACGATCATCCGCGAGAGTCCGCTGGACTGGACGTTCGTACGTCCCACGCGGCTGACGGACACTCCCGCCACCGGGGAGTACCGCGTCGGCGAGGGCGTCACCCCGCCGCGAGGCCGGATGATCTCCCGCACCGACCTCGCCCGCTTCATCGTCCGCGAGCTGGAAGAACGCCGCTGGTCACGGAAGGCGCCCACCCTCGCCCAATGAGTCGCGACCCTCCACGGGCGCGACTCATTGGCTCCTCAGTCGAGGGGGAGCGGCTCGGCCCGACGCGGCATCAGGGCCACCGCCACGACCCCGAGGACCGCCAGCACGACGAGCGTAAGGAAGACGTTGTGGGCCGCGTGGGAGAGCGAGGACCGGACGAACGCCACGGTCGCCCCGTCCCGCGCGCCGCCCCGGCCGGCCGACACCAGGCTGGCGGCGTCGACGTTCTTTCCCAGGCCGGCGAGCGCGGCCGGAGGATGGGCGAGCCGGCTCGCGAGGGTCCCGTTGGCGATCGCGCCGAACACCGCCGCGCCGACCGCGCTGCCGAGCGAACGGCCGAACATGTTGGTCCCCGTGACGACGCCACGGCGTTCCCAACCGACGACGGACTGCACGGCGACCACGGTCGGGCTCGACATGAAGCCCAAGCCGACGCCGATCACGAAGCACGCGCCGGCGACCTGCCAGACCTTCGCGTTCGTGCCGAGCGGGAGGCACAGGAGCGTCCCGGCCACCACGACGACGCCGCCGATCAACGAGGTGTCGCGGAACCCGATGCGCAGGTAGAGGCGTCCGGATTGGGAAGCGGCGATCGGCCAGCCGACCGTGAGCGCGGCGAGCGCGAACCCCGCGACCAGCGCGCTGGTCCCCAGCACGCCCTCCGCGTACGTCGGCACGTAGGAGCTGAGCCCGATCAGGACCGCGCCGACGGCCACGGCCGTGAGGTTGCCGCCGACCAGGATGCGGTGGCGGAACACCCACAGCGGCAGGATCGGCTCGACCGCCCGCCGCTCCAGCAGGCAGAAGACCACGAGGGCCGCCACGCCGACCGCGAAGATGACCAGGCTCGGCGCCGAGGCCCAGCCCCACGCCACCCCGCCCTCCAGCAGGCCGAGGATGACCAGGGAGCAGCCGATGGTGAGCAGGGCGGCACCGGTGTAGTCGATGCGGTGGGAGCGTCGTTCGACGGCCTCGGTGAACCGCCGCGCCAGCATGAAGGCGGCGAACGCGCCCAGCGGGAGGTTGATGAAGAAGATCCATCGCCAGGACAGGTAGTCGGAGAACACGCCGCCGAGGGTCGGCCCGACGACGGCGGAGATCCCCCAGACGCTGGCGAGATAGCCCTGGACCCGGGCGCGCTCCTCGACGGTGTACATGTCGCCGACCATGGTCATGCTCATCGGCTGGACGGCTCCGGCGCCGATGCCCTGCACGGCGCGGAAGATGACGAGGCTGAGCATGCTCCAGGCCGCCCCGCACAGCACCGATCCGAGAAGGAACGCTCCAATCCCGAAGAACATGATCGGCTTGCGGCCGAAGACGTCGGCCAGTTTCCCGTACAGCGGCACGGTGACCGCCTGGGTCAGCAGGTAGATCGAGAACAGCCACGGGAACTGCGTGAAGCCGCCGAGGTCGTGGACCACGGACGGCACCGCGGTCGCGATGATCGTGCTGTCCAGGGCGACGAGCCCGGTGCTGAGCATGAGCGCGGCGAGGACGGGTCCCCGTTCGGATCGAAAGCCCACTCCCTCTGCCATCGACGGGGGCCTTGTCGTCGTCACGTGGGTGTCCCTTCCTCCCGGCAGCACGAGACCGGTCCTCCCGAGAGGAGCGACCGGCCGTTAGCCCGCACAACCATCTCACTTCAGATCGCATTCCACCTCAACCCGGCACGTTCCGCTTAACGGACCATGGGCGACGAATCCGACCCGTCGGAGACTTCGCCGCCCGTACGCCCCGCACGGCGGGCGCATATACCCGCCCGGTGAAACTTTCACGGCGGTCGCCCGGCATCCGCCGCACGTCTCCCCTGGTGACCCGATGCCCGGGATGCCCGCGTGACCACCGAGCCGGTCGGTGCGCGCCGGTCCGCGCGCTCGTGTTGACGGTGCGGTAACAACGGCGCGACGCTGACCGTCAGGAAAAGCTTTTCCAGGCTCCCACCGCACCACCCACCCCCTGGAGGAGGTCCACGTGGGGAATCTCCAAGTAACGACCCGGGCCCGGCGGCTTCCGCTCCGTCCCCTGGGCGTGGCCGCCGCCCTCGGTCTCGCGCTCGGTGCCGGTGCGCTGACCGGCACGGGAGCGACCGCCACGACCGGCACGGCGACACATGCCGCCGCGGCGTACGAGTCCAGCCCGGTCGGGTTCGCGAGCCTGAACGGCGGCACGACCGGCGGCGCCGGCGGCACGACGGTCACCGTGACGACCGCGTCGCAGCTGACCGACTACGCCTCGCGCAGCGGCTCCTTCGTCATCAAGGTCAACGGCTCGATCTCGCTGTCGTCGATGACGAAGGTCACCTCGAACAAGACGATCATCGGCGTCGGCACCGCCGGGAAGATCACGGGGTACGGGCTCAACGTCGCCAGCGCCAAGAACGTGATCATCCGGAATCTGACGTTCACCGGCTCGGCCGACGACGCGATCAACGTGCAGTACTCCACGAACGTGTGGATCGACCACAACGACCTGTCGAACGCCTACGACGGCCTGACCGACATCAAGCGGGCGTCCGACTACGTCACCGTGTCGTGGAACCACTACCACGACCACGACAAGACCGCGCTGCTCGGCCACTCCGACAGCAACTCGTCCGAGGACCTCGGCCACCTGCGGGTGACCTACGTGCACAACTGGTTCGACAAGACGACCCAGCGGCACCCGCGGGTCCGCTTCGGCAACCCGGTGCACGTCTTCAACAACTACTACGGCGCCGTCACCAGCTACGGTGTCGCCTCCACCTGCAACGCCGGCGTGTTCGTCGAGAAGAACTACTTCGACAACGTCTCGAATCCGACGGTCATCCAGACCGGTGACTCGCCGGACGGCAACCTGAAGGCGGACGGCAACTACCTGGTGGGCTCGGGCAGCGTCACCACCCGCAACGCCTCCAGCGTCGCGAGCATCCCCTACTCCTACTCCGCCGAGTCCGCCTCGTCGGTGAAGGCCACCGTCACCGCGGGCGCGGGCGTCGGCAAGATCTGATCCGACCGGACGCGGGACGAACGGCCGTGGCGGGGATGCCCGCCACGGCCGTTCGGCGGGCCGGTTCGGCGGCCGGCTCGACGGCCGGCTCGGTCAGGCGTTGAGGAAGCCGTTCAGCGCCGTCGTGGGACGCCGGGTGGCCGGATCCCACGCCCCCGACGCGTAGGAGTTGAACGGGGAGTACACCTCGGGCTCCCAGTAGAACAGCCCCAGCCCGCCGAAGTTCTTCAGGCCGGTGATGAAGGTCTGCATGTCGGTGCGGGTCCGGTCCGGCCGGTCGTAGCGCCCGCCGAACTCCACCTGCATCACCGGCTTCCCGTACTTCGACTGGATCGCCGCCATGTTGGACAGGACGCCCGTGATGTTCGAGCCACTGGCATACGAGGACAGCGCCGTGATGTCCCATTTGCCGCCGTTGCTCTTGTAGGCGTCGAGGAAGCCGTAGACGCTGTTCAGGTTCTGCGGCTGGGCCAGGTGGACGAGGACCGGAGTGCTCGGGAAGACCTCTTTCACCATGTCGTACGCCGCGTTGAGCAGCCCCGTCATCTGCGCGGGTTTGCTGACACTGCCCACCGGATGACAGATGCCGCTGTTGGTCTCGTTGCCGATCTGCACCCAGCCGGGCGTCACGCCGCCTGCCTTGATGACGTTCATCGAGTGGTAGACGTAGTCGTACATGGCCTGCAGCATCTGGCTGTACGACATGGACGCCCAGGCGGCGGGCGGGTTCTGCACTCCGGCGGAGTTCCACGTGTCGCCGAAGTGAAAGTCGATGTCGACCGGCAGGCCGGCGCTCTTGCACCGCTTGGCCATGGCGGCGGTCTCATCGATCGAGCAGTGGCCGTTGCTCGGATCGCTCGACGGGTTGACCCAGGTCCGAAGCCGGATCGCGTTGATCCCGTACCCCTTCAGGATCGTGAGCAGATCGCGCTGGACGCCGCTGCTGTCGTAGAAGGTGTAGCCGTTCGCCTCCATCTGCGGCAGCCAGCTGACGTCGGCGCCCTTGACGAACGTCGCCGCCGACGCGGGCGTGGCCGGGAGCAGGGACGGCAGTGCCAGCGCGGCCGCGCCGGCGCCGGCCGCCTTGAGCGCGGTTCTTCGGCTGATGTGGTCCATGGGAGCTCCGTCAGGGGGTGTAGACGTTCGGGCGGGCGGGCTCGGCCATGCCGTTCCCGATGAAGAAGCTCGGGTGCGGCGGCTGGTTGTAGGCGGTGTTCTGCCAGGCGATGGCCGTGCGGTACTGCGTGTCGTGCATGAGCGTGACGATGCGCCGGTCGGTGACCGCCGTCGTCGTGTAGATCCGCAGGGCGGTGCTGTCGGTGGTCCGCCAGATGACCTCCTCGCGCCAGTCGCCGAGGATGTCGCCGGACAGGGCGGGAGTGGCCTTCGTGCTGTTGTTGGACGCCACGCCGGAACCGGTCAGCAGGCGCGTGTCGGAGCTCGTCCCGTACTTGTCGATGTGAGTGCCGTCGAGCAGTTCCCGTACGGGGTCGGCGTCCCACCAGACGAGGAAGTTGATCGAGGACGGCTTGCGGCCGATGACGTTGCCGTGGGTGTCGCGCAGGCCGTCGGCGTGGGACGACCAGGACTCGGCGCCGGGACTGCCCGCCCAGACGTCGTCGGAGACGCCGCGGCCGTTGTCCCCGTTCGGATCGGTCTTCCAGATGACCTGGCCGGTACGGGCGTCGGCGAACCAGGAGCTCGGCGCGGACGAGTTCTCGTCGACCTTGAACTCCTCCAGGCCGGGACGGCTCGGGTCGAGGTCGCCGACGTGCATCGCGTCGCCGTGGCCGTTCTTGGTGGTCCACAGGCCGGCGCCGTTGTCGTCGACGCACATCGCGCCGTAGACGATCTCGTCCTTGCCGTCACCGTCCACGTCGGCCACTGCCAGCTGGTGGTTCCCCTGGCCGTCGTAGCCCTTGCCGGAGTTGGTGGAGCTGTTGGTGTCGAAGGTCCAGCGGCGCGTGAACGCGCCGTTCCGCCAGTCCCAGGCGCTGATCACCGTACGGGTGTAGTAGCCGCGCGCCTCGATCAGGCTCGGCCGCTGCCCGTCGACGTACGCGGTGCCGGCCAGGAACCGGTCGACCCGGTTGCCGTAACCGTCGCCCCAACTGGAGACGTCGCCACGCGCGGGGACGTAGTCGACGGTCTGCATCGCCGCGCCGGTCTGCCCGTTGAACATCGTGAGGTACTCCGGGCCGGACAGGACGTACCCGCTGGAGTTGCGGTGGTCGGCGGAGGCGTTGCCGATGACCTTGCCGGTGCCGTCCTTGGTGCCGTCGGCGGTCTTCATGGCGATCTCGGCCTTGCCGTCGCCGTCGTAGTCGTACACCTGGAACTGCGTGTAGTGCGCGCCCGCCCGGATGTTGCGCCCGAGGTCGATCCGCCACAGCCGGGTGCCGTTCAGCCGGTACGCGTCCACGTACACGTCGCCGGTGTAGCCGGACTGGGAGTTGTCCTTCGAGTTGGACGGATCCCACTTGAGAATGATCTCGTACTGCCCGTCGCCGTCGAGGTCGCCGACGCTCGCGTCGTTGGCGCTGTAGGTGTAGGAGACCCCGTCGGGGGTCGTGCCCCCGGCGGGCGCCTGGATCGGCACGTCGAGGTAGCCGTTGCCGAACCGCAGCGACGACTCCGACGGCGACTGCTCGGAGCCGTGCACCACCGGCCGCACCGTGTACGACGCCGTGGCGTCCGCCCCGGCGTCGAAGTAGTTCGTCGAGGTCGTGATCGGGCTGGAGTTCACCTTCGTCGAGCCGCGGTAGAGGTTGAACGCCACCCCCGACGGATCGGTGCCGAGAAGCCGCCAGCTGACGAAGTTGCCGCTGCCGGACCGTACGCTGACCAGGCCGCGGTTCAGTTTCTCCACCTGACGCGCGGTCGCCGCGACCGCGTCGTGCCGGGGCAGCTGCACACCGCCCGCGATCGCCGTCCCGGCGGCGAGGGCGATCGCGACCGCTCCGGCCCGCCGCCCTGGGCGTTGTCTTGGACGTCCCATCGGGGTTCTCCTCTTCCAACCGACGAGGAAAGCGTTTTCCGGGCAATCGACGAAGCTAACCCCTCGGTCAGGTCGGACCAAGGGGCTTTCACCGCCCTTTCACGGGGGCGGAACACCTGGCCGGCGCACCGCGGCCCCGGCCGGTATGGCGGCGTAGTGTGAGGTATGGCCGCCGGAATGCGGAAGACCGGAAAGCTGCCATGCGACCTGACCAGCTTCGTTGGCCGTCCGCGCGAGATGTCAGAGGTCGTACGGAGGCTCTCCGCGACTCGCCTGGTGACGCTGACCGGGCCTGGTGGCGTGGGGAAGACACGGCTGGCCCTCCAGATCGCGGACGAGAAGCGGCGAGCGTTCGCGGACGGCACGTGGCTCATCGATCTCGCGCCGCTCCAGGACGGCGGCCTGCTGGCGCGATCGGTCGCGACGGCTCTTGGGCTGCGGGAGGACTCAACGCGGTCTCCGATGGCCGTGCTGGAGGAGCATCTCGAAGACAAGCACCTTTGTCTGGTGCTGGATAATTGCGAGCATCTACTTCGCGACTGCGCCATCCTGGCCAAGAAGCTGCTCACGGCGGCTCCGCGGCTGCGGATCCTGGCGACCAGCCGGCAGACTCTTAACATCAAGGGCGAGTTCGTCTTCCCGGTGCCTCCCTTGTCAGTGCCGGAGGCGAATCACGGCCTTACGGTTGGGCAAGCCCGCGAATACGAGGCGGTTCAACTCTTTGTTGAGCGGGCGGCGACTGCTGCGCCGTCTTTTACGCTTACGTCCGATAACTGCGCTACCGTGGCTCGCCTGTGTCAACAGCTCGACGGTATTCCACTGGCGATCGAGTTGGCCGCGGTGCGATTGCGGTCGCTGCCCGTCGAGCAGATCCTCACGCGGCTGGAGGATCGCTTTCAGCTACTGGCCGGCAAACGCCGCGCGGCGCTGCCGCGGCACCAGACCTTGCGAGCCGCCATCGACTGGAGCCATGAGCAGTGCTCGCGAGAAGAGCAGATCTTGTGGGCCCGACTGTCGGTGTTCGCCGGATCGTGCGACCTCGAGGCAGCTCAGGAAGTGTGCGCCGGCGGCGAGATCGCGGAGGAGGACGTGCTCGATCTGCTCGCCGAACTGCTGGACAAGTCGATCCTCACGCGAGAAGAGTCCGCGGGCGTAGTGCGATACCGGATGCTGGAGACGATCCGCCAGTATGGGCATATACGCTTGACGGAATCCGGGCAGCTGAAGGCCACGCGCCTATCATTCCGTGATTACTATACGAGAAAAAGTCGGCACTTGGAGCGCGAGTGGCTCGGCCGGCACCAGAAGGAATGGATCGAGTGGGTCGAGCCGGAGTGGGATAATCTACGGCTCGTGTTGCACTCTTGCATGAGTGATCCCGATGGGGCGCACGCCGGAATGGAAATCATCACCACACTATGGGAGTGCTGGACGTTCTTCGGGCGCATCGGCGAGGGTCGAGACTGGCTTGACCAGGCCCTCGATGTTGAGGATCGGCGCGACGCCGCAAGAGTCAAGGCACTGGCGGTGAACGCCCATCTCGCCGTCATGCAGGGCGACATGCCGGCCGCACGGCGAGCTCTCGACGAAGGCTACGCCGTCGCGCTCGATGACATTGATGCGCTCGCACATCTTTGGCTCGCGCAAGGCGTGGCCGCCGTCTCCGGGGGCGACCCACAAGAGGGGATCGCACTACTGGAAAAGGTCCTGGCCACTTATCGCGGCGACACTGGCGCGCACCCCAGAAACATCTTGCTGATCACGTTCATGTCCATGTTCTTCTTGGCGTTGGCCGACATATTCGCCGACGATCATCGCACCGCCTCTTACGGTGCCAGATGCCAGGAGCTGGCCGAGAGCGTCGGCGCCGAGTGGTCGATGAGCTGGGGGATGTGGATCAGCGGCCTCGAACAATGGCGGAGCGGAGACATGCCGAGCGGCACCGCGATGCTTCAAGAGAGCCTTCGCCGGCAACGAGCACTCGATGATCGATGGGGGTCGACGTGGAATATCGAGGCACTCGCCTGGACTGCGGCGGCTTCCGGACAACACGAACGCGCGGTTCGCCTTCTTGGGATCGCGCAGAGGCTTCTGAAGACGAGTGGCGTGTCCCTCTTGGAGATGCTGCCGTTCGCCCAGGCACATGAGCGGTGCGAAGCGCAACTGCGATACGCGCTCGGAGACGACGATTTCGCGGCGGGCCTCCGATGCGGCATGGAATTCGACTTCGACTGCGCTTTCGCCTACGCGGTCGGCGAGGACGTGGTGGAGGCGGCGCCGACGGATGCCCCGCCGCCGAATCCGCTGACAGCCAGGGAGTGGCAGGTCGCCCAGTTGATCGGCAACGGCATGAGCAACAAAGAGATCGCCGACGTTCTCGTCATCGCTCAACGAACCGCCGAAGGTCACGTCGAACATATCTTGACGAAGCTCGACTTGACCTCTCGCGTGGGTATCGTGGCGTGGGTGGCGGACCAGGAGCCGGGCCCCGCTGATCAGAGCGCGAAGGGCTCCGACACGCACTAGAGCAGAACGACGCAGCCGCGCGACCGCAGCCGTTCGATCCAGCCGGGGAACCGGTCGAGCTTGGTCCAGCGCAGATCGAGCTTCTCCAGCCGGGGCAGGTCACCGAGCCCGTCCGGCAACTCCCGCAGCCGGGTGGCCCGCAGGTCCAGATGCGTGAGCCGCGTCAGCCGTACGATCGCCGCGGGCAGCCGGGTCAGCGGATTGTTCCGCAGGTCGAGGAGGCGCAGATCGCTCATTGCTCCGACCGACTCGGGCAGCTCGGTGATCCGGTTGTCGCGCAGGTGCAGCTCCCGCAACCGTACGAGCCGTCCGATCGAGCCCGGCAATCCGGTCAGCCGGTTGTCCTGGAGACGCAGCTCGTGCAGCGCGGCCATCCGGCCGATCGCGTCCGGAAGCGCGGTGAGACGGTTCCCGGCGAGGCTGAGGTAGCCGAGTCGGTCGAGCCGCCCCAGCGAGGCGGGCACGGACGTGAGCTCGTTGTCGCCGAGGTAGAGGTAGTCGGTGAGCCCGGTCAGGTCGCCGATGCTCTCTGGGATCCGGCGGAGCCGGTTGTGCGCGAGGTCGAGCATCCGCAGCGCGGTGAGCCGGCCGATGGCCTCGGGGATCTCGGCGATGGCGTTCTCGGCCAGGTTGAGCGAACGCAGCCCGGTGAGGCGCCACAGTGTCTCGGGAACCGAGGACAGCAGGTTGCCTCCGACGCTCAGGTGCCGCAGCGACGTCACATCGCCGAGCTCGGGCGGAAGCGCGGCGAGACGGTTCTTGTAGAGCAGCAGGGTCTCCAGCCGCGGGAACCGCGCGAGGTCCGCCGGAAGGCTCGTCAGGGCGTTCCCGTCGAGGTCGATGCGGCGCAGGGCGGTGAGCCCGCCGATCGACGACGGGAACGCGGCCAGGCCCGCTCCCGCCGTCACCAGCGCCACGGGAATTCCGTCCTCGTACCGCAGGTGATCGTCCTGGAGCGGATGTCCCGGACTCAACGGACCGGTTCGGCGGGGCGGACGCGGCCGCCGACCTCGATCAGTCCGTCTGGCTTCGGAACGGTCGAGATCTGCGAGCCACGCCCCTGGGTGACGGTGAGGGCCCGGCCGAGGCGGGCCGTCAGCAGCAGCGCCGCCGCACCCGTCGCCTCGTCCTCGGTGATGCCGTCATCACGTCCGGGAAAGGCCCGCGCCCGCACCCGCCCGGCCGCCTCGTCCTGCCACGCCCATGCGTAGATCCACTCCCCCTGCGGCGGCACCGGCAGCGCGTCGACCTCGGCGGCCGAACCGTACCGCCGCAGCGTGCGCGGCGGCACCCACTCCGCCGGCGCCTCGATCCAGGCCCACGCACCGTCCCGGCGGGCCCGGACCCGTCCGGCCGGGGTGATCAGCGCGGGTACGCCGAGCAGCCAGGCGGTGCCGACGCACGGATGCCCCGCGAACGGCATCCGCAGCGTCGGCGTGTAGATGTCGATGACGCCGCGCTCGGGGTCGTCGACGAACACCGTCTCGCTGAACCCCAGCTCTCGCGCGAAGGCCTGACGCTCGGCCTCCGAGGGGACGCCGGCCCCGTCGCGGACGACCCCGAGCTCGTTGCCGTGCCGGCCGTCAGGCCCGCAGAACACACGCAGTACGTCGTACTCGATCACCCGCGCAGTGAACCACACAGCCCCTCAGGACTCCGTCGGCCTCTGGACACCGACACCCGATGGCCGGCCCGTCAGCGACGATCCCGGGGCAGGAGCGCCGGACCTGAGGCGGCGGAGTTCCGTCGTGATGACCCAGGCGACGAGCAGGTCGATGGCCAGGTCGGACAGCGCCGCGAACTGGTTGATCGTGAACTTGAAGAACTGCCCGGCGAGGATGTCGAGCAGCACGGTGGCGTTGAACACCCGGAAGGCCGTCACGCGACCGCGGCGCAGCCGCCCCAGGCCGTACGCGCCCAGAGCGGTCGACACGACCGCGCAACAGGCAACGGCCGCGACCGCGCCTGTCTCCCGTTCTCCGGCGCTCGTCACAATGAAGTCGTCGGCGATCACTCCGGTGAGGGTCAGGGCCCCCTGTGCGACGAGGTAGCCGACGGCGACGCGGAGAACGACGCGGTGAGTGACCAGCCGCCCGACGACGGAACGGGCGCGGGCGACCGCCGTACGTACCGGGCGCGGGGCGGCAGGCCGCCGGTCGGGCGCCACCGCGAGGAGGTCTGACAGCGCGGCCCGAGCCTCATCGTCCACCTCCTCGATCAAACGCACCGCCGCGCGGCGTTCCTGCGGCGTCAGTCCCGAGGTGATCCCGGCCAGGGCAGCGGAGGCGGCGTTGGCCGTACGCTCGCGCGGGGTGAGCGATGTCCGTCCGCCGACCCACTGCGTGAGGATGACGAGCGCGGCGAAGGTGAGGTAGATGAGCCCGGCGGCCGGGCGGTAGAAGTAGCCGGTCTTGTTGACCAGCTTGCCGATCTCGTCGATGAACAGGCCGAAGCCCACGCCGCCCACCACCGTGGCCCACATCCGCGCCGACCGGCCGAGGAAGGCCACGGCGATGACCACGCCCGCCGCCATCAGCAGGCCGCCCCACAGGGCGTGGGCGATGTGCAGGTTCCCGCTGCCGACCTTGGGATAGCCGGCCTGCGCCAGACAGGCGCGGGTGACGAGCACGGTGGCGATCCCGGAGAGGACGAACCCCCGCAGATACGACGCCGCGTTCGCCGCCCGGACGAGCCCGAATCGGTGAATCGACACTCCGGTCTGTTCCCTCCGCATGGCCCGGTGATCGGAAGCGTGGACGCGGCGCCTCCCGATCTCTCCTCGACGGTTCACGCTACGGGCGCACCGGCACCCGAGACACTGCCGCCAGCCCCCGATCCGCACGTACGGACAGCCCCAGGTCCGACGCCGGGCCGTCACTGGTCCTTCGCTGCTGCCGTGAAGTGGCCGTGTCCCGGAGGATCGCAGCTCCCTACGCTCGGGCATGTGGGCCTGTCCTCGCCGACCAGGCCGTACGTAGGGAGCGTCCGTCGACGTTCGGCTTGCTCGACCCGGCAGGAGACCGATGATCACCATCCGCAAACTCGTTCCGTCCGACAGGGCCGCCTGGGAAGACCTGTTCCGCGGATACATCGACTTCTACGAGCGCGTGGAACCCGCCGAGATGTACGAGCAGGCGTGGCGCGAGTTCCTGGCGGACACGCGCATGCACGCCCTCGGCGCGACGCTGGACGGCCGGCTCGTCGGCATCGTGCACTTCCTCGCTCACGCCAGCACGTCGATTCCCAACGCCGACGTCTGCTACCTGCAGGACCTGTTCACCGCGCCGGAGGCCCGGGGCATGGGCGTGGGACGCGCCCTGATCGCGGCCGTGACCGACTGGGCCAAGACCCACGACTGCGCCCGGGTGTACTGGCACACCCACGAGTCGAACGCGACGGCGCGGCGCCTGTACGACCAGGTGGCCGAGAACCGTGGCTTCATCCAGTACCGGATCGACCTCCCACGCTAGGTGCGCGCGCTCAACGGGCGCCGACCGTCCGTACGTGAGCGCCACCGACCCGCAGGGCGGTGGCGGCGGGTGGTCATGACCGGCCGGTTGTTGTTACGGTCGGCGGTGACGCGGGGTGCCCGGGGCGTATCCGGGCTGAGATCACACCCGTCGAACCTGATCTAGTTCGGACTAGCGAAGGGACGTCACCGGTGACTCCTGGTGTTGCTCGAACGTCCTCGTCGCGCCGTCCGGTGACCGCTGAGAGGACCCGATGTTCTGCGACGACGTGTGGAAGCGCTCGGCCCGCCTGATCCGCGCGATCCACGAGCACCCGTTCAACACCGCCCTCAGCGCCGGCACGCTCGACCGTGAACGGTTCGCGTTCTACATCGTGCAGGACGCCCGCTACCTAGAGGCGTTCTCCCGGGCGCTCGCGGTCGCGTCCGCCCGGGCCACCGACACCGAGGACGCCGTCTTCTTCGCCGAGAGCGCGCACGCAGCGCTGGCGGCGGAGCGTACGCTGCACGCCGGCTACATCGAGGAGTTCGGACTGACCGCCGACGACCTGGCGGGCATCGACACCTCCCCCACTTGCCTCGGCTATTCGTCGTTCCTCCAGGCGACGGCCCTCGCCGACCCGTATCCGGTGCTCGCGGCGGCCGTGCTGCCGTGCTTCTGGGTGTATCAGGACGTCGGCAAGGCCCTGCTCGAGAACACGGCGGGCGTCGAGGACCACCCCTACCGCGCCTGGATCGCGACCTACTCCGACCCGGCCTTCGCCGAATCGACCGAACGCGCCAAGGACATCACCGACCGCCTGGCGGCGACGACCGACGCGGCCACACGAGAGAGCATGACCCGCGCCTTCTTCCGCGCTACCGAGTACGAGTGGATGTTCTGGGACAGCGCCTGGCGCCGCGAAACCTGGCCCACCTCACAGTGGCTCACCTGATTCGCGCTCCCCGTTCAGGAACCCATCGCGTTGATCTCGTCGTCCGTGAGGACGCCTGTGAACGCCTGAACGTCATCGATCCCACCTGGCCAGAAGTCGGTTGCGGCGCCTTTGGCCTTCGCCGCGCCGATGTCGAATCGGCCGCCCGCGTTCCAGGGCACTGCGATGGAGGTCTGCGCCGCACGATCGCCGTCCACGTACAGACGGATCTTTTTCGCCGCCGGGTCGTAGACGCCCACGAGGTGATGCCACTGCCCGTCGACCATGGCCGGATTCACGCTGTACGTGTCGGTGGACGTCGCGCCATCGGTGTCGGCCGCCGAGATTCCGAACGACCAGTAGCCGGTACCGTCGACCACCCGATAGCCGAGCCGGAAAGCGCTTCGGCGGGAACCGTTCTGCGCCAGCGCGGTCGCATCCCCACTGGGAGTCTTGGCGAGCCGAACCCACGCCGCGACCGTGAAACCGCTGTCCGTCCGAAGAACCGGGCCGGTCGTCACGGCGTGTTCCTTCTTCGCGTCGTCGAGGTCGAGCGCACCGCCGATCTTTCCGTCGGCGGTCCAGGCGTCGGCAGAGTTGAGCGTGGCATCGTGGGCGCGTCCGCTGGAGTCCGTGACGGTGGTTCCGGAACCACCGTCGCCGGGCCAGTACCCCTCCCGTACGACCGGCCGGTTCGCCAGATCCGCGATGCCACCGGTCGAGCCCTCGATGCCGTCGGGCTCGGTTCCGAACACGACACGGTCGTAGATTCGGACGTCGTCGAGATCGCCGTGGAAGGGGTTGCGGAAAGCGCTCTTCTCCAGGACCCTCCCGATCTGCAAGGCCCCCGTCGCGTCCCACGGCGAGGTGACCGACGCCCGGCCGGACTGCGGAGCGCCGTCGACGTAGAAAGTCAACTGTCGGCTCGGCGCGTCGTAAGCCCCTGCGAGGTGCGTCCACCTGTTCAGCCGGGCGGGCGCGTCCGCGACCACAGGCACCTCGACCGCGCCGTCGGCATCGGCCGAGTGCCGGCTGAACACCCAGGTCTTGTACGACGGCGAGTAATAGATCTGGAACCCACTGGCCCTACTGCCCGCCTGGCTCACCGCCGTCGAATAGTGGGTGGCATCGGCCAGTCGTGCCCATACGGATACGGTGAAGCTCTTGTCCGTGTGCACCGCGGACGACGCCGTGGCCGCGTGGTCACCGTTGCCGTTCAGACGGAGCGCCTGATCGACCCGGCCGGAGACTCCCGGCGTACCGCCGACCAACGTCGCGGTGTTGTGGCCCGCAGAATCGACCAGATCCGTGCCACGTGCCTCGTCGAGTTTCCACCGACTCACCGGGCCTGCGGGTGAAGCGAGGCGGAATTCGAAGATTCCGGGGTTGAGGCTACGGTTGTTCGCCTGGTCGTAGCTGAATACGTACAAGCGGTAGCTGATGTCCTGCGTGAAGGGCACGGTAAGGGTCACCTTCGCCGTGCCGTCGGCGTCGGCCGTCACGGACGGCGCGCCTCCGGCTCCGGCCTCCGTCTCGTCGTTCCACGCGTATTGGTACCTGGTCACGCCGGTGGCGCCGTTCGGGGCGAATGTGAACGTCGCCGTTCGCCCGATCGCGTCGTTGCTCTCTCCTGAGTCGAGATCCTTCAGGTCGGACGTGACACTGGGTGCCGACTCCGGCACGGACATGTGTACGCCGCTCGGCCTCGCGGTCACCGCCGCGTCGGCGGTGACGCCGTTCGCGACCGACAGCAGTGACATTGCCAGGACGACTCCGAGCACGCCCGTTGCCATCTTCATCACGCGCGAGACCCCCTGAAATGGAATGTAAATAAAACGCAAAGACCCGGACGGAACCTAACACCGGCAAGATCACACGAATAGCCGGCGCGATGTTACGTAAATCACACTCGGCTTCTCGCTATTCACTGGGACAACCGATGATCTGCCGTTATCCGCGCAGCCACTCCACAAGAAGGCCGTACGCGACCGAGTGTGGCCACATCGAGAGTTGCCGAAGCGGAACATAAAGCCCTCTTCCGACTACGAAGAGCAACGGCTTGGGAAACGAATCGCACAGCCGATTCGACCGAAGGACGCCCGCTCTACAACCCGTCCGGATGCCGGCGGAGGACGTCGGCGTCGAGTGCCCCCACATGACCGCTTTGCCCCGATAAGATTTGCGCAACGACGCTCTGGGTGGAGGTCGGGTTGGGGGTCGCCCTCGCGGCGATGGACGGGGAGGGTACGCGTGGCCGGGCAGAAGACGCCGGACGACGATCCGAACACAGAGACTCCGGCCGACGACGAGTGGTCTTCTCCTCCCCCGCCTCCGACCTGGGGGCCGGATCCGGCTCAGCCGCCACTGCCGCCCTGGGCCATGCCCGCCCCGCCGTCGTACGGCGCCGCGCCACCGGGCCTGCCCGGTTCGCCGCCGTACGAGCCGCCGCCGGAGAGCACTCCAGCACCACCGCCCTACGGCGCGCAGCAGGAGACCGAGGGGCCGACGCCGCGCGACGCGACGTGGCAGGAGCCGCCGGAAACCCAGGAATGGGCGCCGCAGCCGCAGGCCGACCCGTGGCGGATCCCGCCGCAGCCGGTCTGGGACCCTGCGGTGGACCCCTCCCCTACCGAGCCTCACCCCCCGTACGGCCCGGGTGAGCAGGAGCCGCCGCGCTTCCCCGCGTACGACGCGGGCGGAGGGGACCGGCCGGCCGCCCTGGACCTGCCGCCGTCCGCGACGGTGCCGCGGTCCACCCCGCGGCCGCCCGCCGTACCCGGACGCGACCCGTGGACCTCGGGTGAGAACACGACGGTCCGGTTCGACGAGCCGTGGCGCACGGAGACGCCTCGCCGGGCGGGGAGCCGGGTGCGTCTGCGACCGATCCTCATCGGCGTCGCGGGCGTCGTGGTGGCCGGTCTGGTCACCGGCGGGGTCTACGTTCTCACCGGTGACGGGAAGAGCTCGCCGAAGATGCCGGCCGCCCAGCTGGCGGCTCGGCTGTTCGCCCCCGATCCGCAGGCCAGGGCCGATGGGCGGGACCAGGAACTGCTCGGGGTCGCGTCGGCGGGCTCGGTCGTGGTCGCCATCGGCGGAGAGGCCGACACGGCGGACTATCGGGCGGAGTTCCTCGTCTCCACCGACGACGGGCGTACGTTCCGGCTCGGCGGCCTGAAGACGGCCGACGGAGCGGAGCCCGCGTACGGCGACGTCCCGCGGGTGGTCGCCGGTTCGGGCGGTGCCTGGGTCGCTCTCGGAAGCTCGCACACCGGGACGGCGGTATGGACCAGCCGGGACGGGAGCGCCTGGGTCCGGCAGCCCGACGTGGCGGGTGCGGCGTTCGGCCGCGATCGGATCGCCCGGGTCGCGAAGACGGCGAGTGGGTTCGTCGCCATCGGCGACACCTCGCAGAAGGGCGACTACAGCGACGCGGTGCCCGTCGTCTGGCTGTCTTCGGACGGCCGGAACTGGGAGCGGCTCGGCAACGACCAGCTCGGGATGTCCCTGTCCGGAGGGCCGCTGACCCTGGTCGACGTGGCCACAGTGGGCGACACCGCGCTCGTCTACGGCTGGACGACCGACGGCAAGGGCCAGGTCGTCAAGGACGCCGTGTGGCGGTCCGCCGACGGTGGCCGGTCCTGGACGCCGGTCGACGTGCCACACCCGAAGGGCACGGCCGGTCCGGGCGTCGCCATCACGGCCACCCCGTCCGGTTTCGTCGCCGGTCGTAACGCCAGTGGCAAGTCGGAGCGGTACGGCGTGATGATGACGTCCGCCGACGGCAAGCAGTGGCAGACCGCCGGCGAGATCCACCTGCCCGGCTACGGCGGTCTCCAGCGGCTGGCCGGATCCGACCGTGGCGTGGCCGCCCTCATCGGCGGCGACAAGAAGGTGCTGCTGGCGCGCAGTGCGGACGGACGATCCTGGCAGAACGCCGGTGAGGTGCCGGCGCTGGCGAGCGTCGCGATCCAAGGCATGGCCGTGACCGCCGGCGCGACGATCGTCGCCGGGCGCGAGAACGACGACGCCCAGGACGCCGACGCGGTGCTCGCGGTACGCGATCCCGTAGGGCAGGAGATCGCCGTCGATCCCACCCGGATCGCCGGAGCGGTCCAACCCGACCAGGCGTTGACGTCGGTCGCGACCGGGTCGCGGCTCAGCGTCGTCACGGGCAGCACGAACGGTGACGCCGCGGTCTGGACGTCGGCCGACGGCAGGCGATGGAGCCGCGCCCAGGGGCAGGCGTTCGCCCGGCCGGGCCGGCAGCGTCTCATCAGTGTCGTCTCCGGGAACGCGGGCTGGCTCGCCGTCGGATTCGACGCGGCCCGTCCGCTCGTCGTCGCCTCCGACGACGGCACGACCTGGCGGGCCGCCGATAGCGGAGGCGCGTTCGCGGTGAAGGACGTCGACCATGTGGCCACGTACGCGGCGACGGTCGGCCCGGCGGGTTACGTGGTCGTCGGCGAATCCGGTCTCTCCGCGGCGACGTGGCACTCGTCGGATCTGAAGGCATGGGATCGCGGCGGCGGCGCGGACCTTCAGGGCGGTCAGAACGCCAATCGCTGGATGCGCGGCGTGGTCGGCGGTTCGTTCGGGTACGTCGCGGTCGGCGGCCTCAGCGATCCGTCGGTCAAGGACGCCCCGTCGGGCAGGCCGGCCGCCTGGACCTCGACCGACGGCAAGAAGTGGACGCTCCACCGGATACCGCTTCCCTCCGGCTCGCTCGAGGGGTGGTTCGACAAGGTCGCCGCCGTCGGCAACGTGATCGTCGCCGCGGGATCCGCCGCGACCACCTCCGGCCGTGTCGCCTTCGCGTTCGTGTCGGCCGACGGCGGGTCATCGTGGCAGGAGGTCCGGCTGCCGGCCGCCGGCCCGGCGGGTCCCGACTCGAGCGACCGGAACTCCCTCGTCACCGCCGCGACCGCCACCCCCCGGGGGTTCGTCGTCACCGGCGCCGTCGGGCGGCTGGGGCGCTCCGACGTCGTGCTGTGGACGTCGCGGGACGGGCGCTCGTGGACCGCGGAGACACCGCAGGGAACCGGTCTGTCCGGGCGGGGCGACCAGTGGCTCACCGGAATGACTCCGCTGGGCGCCGACCTCCTCGCCGTCGGGGTGAGCGCGGATCACCGCGGTGAGGAGCCGACGCTGTGGCGGAGGCCGTTGCCATGAGGCTCCCGGACGAGGTCGCACGGTCGTGAGCGGCCGGCTCCAGGCCGCCCTGGCGGCCGTGACGAGCGCATGCCTGCTCGTCACGGCCACGGCGTGCGTGGAGGCGAAGTCCCGGGCCACGACGGATCCCCGGCGTTCCGTCACGATGGCGCCGCCCAAGCCGCCGCTCCGGGTGATGTCGCTCGGGGACTCCATCACCGATGGCCTGCAGACGCTCGGCGGCTACCGCAGCGACCTGTGGCAGTACATGACGGCCGACGGGATGTCCGTCGACTTCGTCGGGTCGCGGTCGAACGGTCCCGCGCAACTGGGCGACCGCGCCGAGGAGGGCCACCCCGGGTGGCGGATCCACCAACTCGCCGTGCACGTACGAGCCTGGCTGCGGACCTACCGCCCCGACGTCGTGCTGCTGCACATCGGCACGAACGACGTGATCCAGCGCAGTGCGCTGCCGCAGGCTCCGGCACGGCTCGCCGCGCTGGTCGACCTCATCACGGGGACACTGCCGAACGCACAGGTGTACGTAGCGACGATCGTCCCGCTGGCCGATCCGGCGGGTGACGATCTGGCCCGGCGGTACAACGCGGCGATTCCGGGGATCGTCGCCGCGCGGGTCGCGCACGGCCGGCACGTCCATCTTGTCGACATGCACGCGGCGCTCACGAAGACCGACCTGTCCGTCGACGGTGTTCATCCGAGCGACGGCGGCTACTCGAAGATGGCGGCGCGCTGGTACACGGCGCTGACCGGTACTCCGATGACGCGGTGGGAGGCGGAGACCCCGGCGTACGCGACGATCGTCAATGGAGAACGGCTGTCGACGTCGCGGGCGTCGGGCAACGGCAAGGCCGGCTATCTCGCCGCGCCGGGGAGCTATCTGGAGTTCGCCCTTCCGCTGCCGAGCGGTGGCCGGTACCGGATGTACGTACGCGCCGCCGACGGCATGAGCACCCCATGCGACCAGGCCCTCTCGGTCAACGGCCGGCCCCAGGGGCGGTTGGTCTACCGCCCGTACGGCTGGGACCAGTGGACCATCACCGCCGTCGACGTGTCGCTGAACGCCGGCCGCAACACGGTGCGGTTCAGCCGGCAGACGTGCAGCGCCGAGATCGACGCGATCGATCTGGCGCCCGTTCGATGACGCCGCTCAGGAGGACGTGAGCTCGGCGCCGTCCGCCGGAGGCCGCTCCGTCGGCGCCGGCTCGCCGTCGGGGTCGCGGCGCGTGCCGTCCGTTTCGGGAAGGCCGCCCCGCCGGATCTGCGCCAGCGCCGTCTTCAGCCGACGACGGAGCACGCGCTGCGCGGGCACTTCGACGAGGCGGTGGATCAGGTACGCAGACACGAGCGCGACGGCGATGAGCACGCCGAGCACGGCCCAGCGGCTCATGTGCGGGTAGAGCCGCGGCACGAGGGTCCGCGAGACCGTCTGGTGGACCAGGTACAGCGGGTAGGTCAGCATCCCCAGGAGCGTGAGACCGCGCCAGCGCAGCCACGCGAGCCGATGCGTGGCGACGAGCGCCATGATCACGAAGACCAGGGTGACGCCGGCCGGGATGACGTACTCCGAGACCCCGGGCACGATGAAGTCGGGGAAGTTGTACTTGACGTCGTAGTAGCAGCCGAGCGCCCAACTGGCCGCGATGAGCAGCCAGACGATGAGGTTTCCGCCGAACCGGTAGATGAGGAAGAACCCCATTCCGGCGACGAAGAACGGCGCGTACCGCCAGAGGAGCACGACCTTGAGGAATCCGAAGTCGGCCTCCATGGCGAACACGCTGAGCAGGAGCCAGCCGGTCATGAACGCGACGCACCGGCTGTAGGTGATGCCGCGCCAGACGAAGAGCGCGATGAGCGCGTAGAAGTGCAGTTCCACATAGAGGGTCCAGTAGACGACCTCCATGCGCTGTGACCCGATGCCTTCCTGCAGCATCGTCAGGTTGGGCAGGAACCGCCTGATCGGCCCGTCGGTACCCGGGCCGAAGGGAACGTAGGAGTGGAACGCGAGGTATGCGGCGAGCGAGAGCACGACGCTCACCCAGTAGGCCGGGAACAGCCGCACGACGCGGGACACGGCGAAATCACCGACGCGGCGGTCCCACGCGCTCATCAGGATGACGAACCCGCTGATCAGGAAGAACAGCTCGACTCCGAGGAAGCCGAACCGCGTCACCTGGCCGAGACCGGGGAAGATCGTGCGGGCGTTACCGCCGGGCCATTCCGGCGCGGGCACACCCGTGAAATGGTGCAGCATCACGGCGGCGGCGGCTACGAAACGCAGCAGGTCGAGCTCGCGGAGCCGCCCTGCCGGCCGTTTCCGCTCATGGCTCGCCGGGACCTCGGCGCCGTTCGCGGAGGACGTCGTTTCGTTCTTCGAGGAGCCGTTCGTCGATGGCATGGCGAGTCACCCGGTGGCTGCGGTGGCGAAGTAAGGGACGCAGAGTTTCCCGGCCTTGTCCGTGGCGATCTCCAGCACCGAGGTGCCCGTGGTCGCCGGGAGCAGCGCGGAGCTGTAGTTGGGGCAGTACTCGTTCTTCGCGTCGGGAACGGCGACCGGGGCCGTCACCGCACGCCAGGTGCCGGTGCCGCCCTTCGCGCCGACGAAGAGCGTGCGGCCGTTGCCGGGCGCTGCCTTTCCGCTCGCGTCGACCAGCATCTGCCCGACCAGGAGCAGCGACCCGTCCGGGCGGGCGGCGATCGTCGGGGCGTGCGCGAAGTGCCGGCCGCCGACCGCCGGGCGGGTGCCGAGGGCGGTCGCCTCGCCCCAGCTCCATCCGTTCGCCGACGTACGGAGCCGCACCTCGCACTTGTGGGAGCCGCAGAGCTCGTAGCTCATCGCGTAGTGGCCGTTCGGCAGGCGGCGTACGACGGGCATGCCGGGACGCTCGGCCTTGGCGGCGAGGGAGACGGTGTTCGTCGGGGCGCTCCACTTCCGGCCGTCGGAGGAGCGGGCGCGGACGATCTTCTGGCTGTGCCGGGAGTCGGTCTCGTCGGAGTAGAACGCGACGAGCCTGCCGTCCGAGGAGACGGTGAGCTCGGGCTCCCACAGGCCGCCCGTGTTCTTGGCCTTGGCGATCGTGGACAGGTACGACCAGGTCCGGCCGTGGTCGAGGCTGCGCCACAGCCGGATGGTCATGCGGCGGTCCGGCTTGACGTTCTTGCCGAAGGCGGCGGCCCACAGGAGGGTGCCGGCCGGGTTGGCGCCGACCTTCTTCGGCAGCTCGTACAGCGTGCCGCAACAGGTGCCCTTGCCGCCGGAGCCGGAGGGGTCGGCGACGGAGCCGATCTGGCGGAACGTCTTCCCCGCGTCGTCGCTCTCGTACACCGACCCGATTCCGGCGTTGCCGGAGAACGTGACGACGCTCGCGATGACGCGGCCGTTGGCGGATCCGCTGTGCGCGAGGCGGACGACGCGCGGGTACAGGCCGGTGCCGTTGCGCAGCGGCGTGACAGTGAGGGCGTTGCCCGCTCCGACGGCCCGCTGCTCACCGGAGCGGGTGGCGGCCACCGCCGCGCCCGCGCCGCCGAGGAGCAGCGCGCCGGCCACCGCGTACACCGGGATCCGTCGCCTCTTGTCCATGGGGGTCATTGCTCCGTTATCCGTACGATGACCTGCTCGTTGTCGCGCGTGTATCCCTCGAAGCGGAACCGCAGGCCGGTCTCCTCGACGTACTCGGTCCAGGCGCGGTACTCGTGCTCGCGCCAGCCGGGATAGCCGAAGAACTCGTCGAAGACGATGACGCTGCCAGGCCGCAGGCGGGGGCCGGCGTGGCGCAGGACGGTTCGTGTCGAGGAGTACAGGTCGGCGTCGACGTGGAGGAAGGCGACCGGTTCGGGGTGCTCGTCGAGGAAGCCGGGGAGCGTGTCCTCGAACAGCCCGACGACGAGTTCGGCCCCGAGCACCTCCGGCGGCTCGTCGACCGCGAAGGTGCCCGCCGGAAAGCCCTCCCGCCAGTCCTCGGGGAGTCCCTGGAAGGAGTCGAAGCCGAAGACGTTCTTGCCGTCACGGGCGGCGGTGATGGTCCGCAGCGTACGGCCGGAGAAGACGCCGAACTCCAGCGCCATGCCCTCCCGGCCCTCGGCGAGGGACAGGGCGTGCTCGAGCGTCGCCTGCGGGTCGGCGAAGGCCGGGGCGTCGGGCATGATCTCGTCGATCAGCTCGGCGGTCTCGGCGGCCGCGGCCTTCTCCTCCTTGAGCGTGGCGGCGGCGAGCTTCGCCTCCTCGCGGGCCCGCTGGCGACGGGCGGCGTCGAGCGGGCCGTCCGGCGGGGCGAGGAAGTCGACGGCGTCTGTGATGTCGCCCTCGAACGCCACCCGGCCCTCCCGCAGCACGACGCCCCGCCCGCTGACCTTCTCCAGAGTGCCCATGTCGTGGGAGACGATGACGAGCGTGCGTCCCTCGTCGTGGAGCTCCTCGATACGCTCCAGGCACTTCTTCTGGAAGGGTGGATCACCGACGGACAGGACCTCATCGACGAGGAAGATGTCCGGTTCGGTGTGCACGGCGACGGAGAAGCCGAGCCGCATGAACATGCCGGAGGAATAGAACTTCACCTGGGTGTCGAGAAACTTCTCGATCTCGGAGAACGCGACGATCGCGTCGTACTTCGCCTCGGTCTCCGCCTTGCTCATGCCGAGGATCGCGGCGTTGAGGAAGATGTTCTCCCTGCCGGTCAGGTCGGGGTGCAGACCGGCGCCGACCTCGATCAGACCGGCGACCCGGCCGCGTACGCCCACCGACCCGCCGTCGGGCTGCATCACGCCGGAGATGAGCTTGAGGAGCGTGCTCTTACCCGAGCCGTTGAGACCCATGAGGGCCAGCGACTCGCCCTGCTCGACGGTGAGGGACACCTCGTCGAGCGCCGTGAACCGCTCGGACAGGCTCTGGCGCCGCGCGGCCCGTACGGTCATCTCCTTGATCGAGTGCGCGTGGCGCAAGGTGAAGCGCTTGGTCACGCCGTCGACGACGATCGATTCCATCTCTAGAGCTCCTGGGCGAACCGCCGCTGCAGGCGGAAGAAGACCATCTGCGCCAGCCCCAGCAGCACGACGGCGGCCAGCAGGCTTCCCAGGCCCCGTACGGTCAGGTGGTCGGGGAAGGCGTGCCGGCCGTCGGGGAACGTCGGGGTGCCGTCGGGCAGGTGGGCCTGGCGGGGGTTGGCGGGCCACCAGAACGCTCGCTGGAACAGCAACGTGGCCGTTCCGAGCGGGTTGGCGAGGTAGATCTGCAGGCCGAGGCCGGTCCCGGTCGACTCCTGCACCGTCGTCCACGGGTAGATCATCGGGACGGTCCACGGGATGACGATGTTGAGGATGTCGACGACCTGGCCGAAGTCGCGGAAGAACACGTTGATCCCGGCGAACAATAGGCCGAACGCCAGGCCGAGCACGGCGACGATCGCGAAGCCGAGCGCCATCGACCCGAACCCGAGCGCGGACGGCGTCCAGCCGCCGAGCAGCGCGCCGCCCCACAGGATGGCAAGGCCGGGCAGCATGTGCACCATCGACACGAGCGCCGACGAGGCGGGGAACATCTCGCGCGGCAGATAGATCTTCTGGACGAGCGGTGCGTTCCCGATGACGGACCAGGTGCTGGTGATCAGCGTCTCGGTGAAGAAGCTGATCACCACCATCCCGGAGAACAGGAACACCGGGTAACCGGGGATCGCCTTGCTCATCTTCAGGAAGATGCCGACGACGAAGAAGTAGACCGCGAAGTTGACGGCGGGGCGGACGTACGACCAGCCCAGCCCGAGCAGGGATCCCTGGTAGCGGCTCCGCAACTCCCGGCGGACCAGGAGACGGAGCAGGTAGCGCCGCCGGGCGACCTCGAGCAAACCGCCACCGCGGCCCGGGGCGGTCAGCGGGGGTGCCGTCATCGCTCCCCCGGCCGTTCCGCCGCCTCGAACGTCTCGCGCCAGCGCTCGGGCGAGGCGAGCTCGGGAATGGCCGCGCGGTAGCGGCGGCTCAGCTCCGGCCACTCGTACGCGAGACGTGCGTGCAGCGCCGTGGCGCGCTGAAGCAACGCGCGGAACCGCGCCGGATCCCGCTGGTACCAGGCGGCCTTGGTGCCGTCGGCCGAGGTCACGAGTGCGCTGTCGAATCGCGACAGCAGCCACCAGGTCTGGTCGACGTGCGGCACGGTGACCTCGGGATGCCGCTGCGGGAAGGAGTCGACCGGCCGGACGTGCCTGAGCACGCCGCTGAGGGCGGTCTTGACCATCGCCTTCCGCCCCTCCGGAGCGACCGGCTCGCGCCCGCGCTTGGGCGGCCTGCGCCGCTTGACCGTCGGGAACTCGTCGATGTCGGGCTTGGCCAGCGCGTCGGGGAACTCGGCGCGCAGGGCCCGCAGCTCGGCCAGCTTCGTCGTCATCGACTCGTGCAGGTGCTCCGGGCCGAGCAGCACGTCCTCGATGGCGCGGAGCATCAGCTCGACGGTGGAGTACTGCATCGCCAGGGCGTGCTTGGTCGTGATGAACAGGCTCTCCTTGAGCATGTTGCCGCCGCGCTTGTAGGGCGAGTACATGAGCGCGGTGATGACGCGGTTCCGCTCGGTGAAGTAGGCCTGCCAGTCGAGCGTGTCGTCCTTGGAATGCCACGGCACGTGCCAGACCGCCGCCCCCGGGAGCGACACCGTGGGGAACCCCGCCTTCTGGGCGCGGATGCCGTATTCGATGTCGTCCCACTTGATGAAGAACGGCAGCGACAGGCCGACCTTGCGGACCACGTCGACCGGGATGAGGCACATCCACCAGGCGTTGTAGTCGACGTCGACTCTCCGGTGCAGCCAGGGAGTGCGGCGTAGCGGGTGCTCGGCCAGGTCGTGTCCCAGGAAGGTGTGCGCGGCGGGGGTCATCCACCAGCGGTAGCGGGCGATCGTCTCACCGAAGACGTGCAGCACCGACCGGTGGAAGATGTCCAGCATGTGGCCGCCGACGATCGTCGGGGTGCGGGCGAGGTCGGCGAAGGTCGCGGCGCGCAGGATGCCCTCCGGCTCGACGGTCACGTCGTCGTCGAGGAGCAGCACGTAGTCACTGCGCCCGGCGTCGAGGGTCTCGCTCATCGCCCGGGAGAACCCGCCGGAGCCGCCGATGTTGCCCTGGTCGATGAGGCGGAGCCGGGCGCCCAGCGACTTCGCGGCGGCCGGGAAGTCCGGGTGGTCCTCGACCCGGTCGGTGCCCTGGTCGACGACGAAGATCTCGTCCACGACCTCGAGCACGTCGCTCGCCTCGCCCATCGCGGCGAGTTGCTCGACGCAGAACTTCGGCCGGTTGAACGTGGTGATGCCGATGCTGACGCTGCCCTGCGGCCGGTCGACGTCGGCGCACCAGTCCGCGCCGTCCAGCACGGCGTCGCGGTCGCCGCCGACGACGTCGAACCAGTACCACCCGCCGTCGATGAAGGGCTCCAGCGGCAGGTCGATCTCGCGGACGACGGTGGTGCGGGTGTCCACGTCGAGTTGGGTGACGCGCTGGGTGAGGCCCTTGCCGGTGGAGCGGTGGACGCTGACGATGGCGTCGCCGCGCAGCCGCAGCCGCAGTGTGATGCGGTCGACCATGCTCCAGCGTCGCCAGTAGCTCGCCGGAAAGGCGTTGAAATAGGTGCAGAAGGACACGCGCCGCCCGGCGGGCACGACCATGCCTCGCCGCCCGGTGATCCTGGCCTCGGTCCCGGTCCGTGTGGTGGACCGCCGCGTGGCGGGGCCGTCCGCCTCGGTCCTGCCCCGGCCCCACACGACCGGCGCGTCGACGTACAGCCCGACCACGTCCGGATCGCGTTGGACGGGCAGCACGACGCGCTGCAGCACCCTCATTCCGTGCCTCCGGTGAAGTGCGGCCGAAGCCGGTTGTCGTACATGGTCAGCGCGGAGGCGATGGCCATGTGCATGTCCAGGTACTTGTACGTGCCGAGGCGGCCGCCGAACAGCACGCCCTTCTCCGCGCGGGCCAGTTCGCGGTACCGGTTCAGCCGCGCGCGGTCGGCGGGCGTGTCGATCGGGTAGTACGGCTCGTCGCCGGGTCCGGCGAAGCGAGAGTACTCACGCATGATCACGGTTTTGTCACCCGGGTAGTCCCGTTCGGGGTGGAAATGCCGGAATTCGTGGACGCGCGTGTACGGGACGTCCTCGTCGGCGTAGTTCATCACCGGGGTGCCCTGGAAGTCGCCGGTCGGCAGTACCTCCAGCTCGAAGTCCAGCGTGCGCCAGCCGAGTTCGCCCTCGCGGTGGCCGAAGTAGCGGTCGAGGGGGCCGGTGTAGACGACCGGGACGTTGCCGGCGGCGTCGAGGTCGAAGAAGTCCGTGCCGAGCCGGACCTCGATCCTCGGATGGTCGGCCATGCGCTCCAGCCAGGCCGTGTAGCCGTCCGCTGGCAGGCCCTCGTACCGGTCGGCGAAGTAGCGGTTGTCGAAGGTGTAACGCACCGGGAGCCGGGTGATGATCTCCGCGGGCAGCTCCCGTGGGTCGGTCTGCCACTGCTTGGCGGTGTAGCCCCGGATGAACGCCTCGTACAGCGGCCGCCCGATGAGGGAGATCGCCTTCTCTTCGAGGTTCGCCGGGTCGGTGATCTCGGCGGCCTGCCCGGCGATCAGGGCGCGGGCCTCGTCGGGGGACATGGCGCGGCCGAAGTACTCGCAGATCGTGGCCAGGTTGATCGGCATCGGGTAGACGCGGCCCTTGAAGATCGTGAAGACCCGGTGCCGGTAGTCGGTGAAGGCGGTGAACCGGTTGACGTACTCCCAGACGCGCTCGTTGGACGTGTGGAAGAGGTGCGCGCCGTACCGGTGGACCTCGATGCCGGTGGCCGGCTCGATCTTGCTGTAGGCGTTCCCGCCGACGTGGTCACGGCGCTCGACGATCAGCACCCGCAGGCCGAGGTCACGGGCGCAGCGCTCGGCGACGGTCAGCCCGAACAGCCCGGCGCCCGCGACGACCAGGTCAGCGTTCACTCGTCTCCTCCACGGGCGACGTCGGCCTCGCCACCGGCGACGTCGGCTCCTCCACGGGCGGCCGCCGTTCGCCGCGCGGGGCGACGAAGCGCCGGTACAGGGGGCGGCGGATCCAGGACGGCGTCAGCCGGTACCCGCCGCGGACGCTCACGTTGCGCAGGTACTGCGCGGGGGTGGTGAAGCCGCTGCGCAGCAACTCGCGCTGCAGGCGCAGTTCCGCGCGCAGCAGCACCAAGCCGCCGCGGCGTTCGTACGCGCCCTCGCCGACGCGGTAGTACACGAGCGGCTCGGGAAGGTTGACGACCGTGGCCCCGCTGGCGATCATGCGGGCGAACAGCCAGTAGTCCTCCATGAGCGGCATGTCGCCGTAGCCGCCCGCGGCCAGGACGGCGGTGCGCCGGTAGACGATCGTCGGGTGGTTGAACGGGTCGTGGAGCCGCGCGTACCGGGCGATGTGGTCCTGGTCGGAGACCGGCGTCCGGCTTCCCACGATGTCGTCGCGGCCCGTCCCGAACTCCAGCATTCCCGCGCCGACCAGGTCGGCCCCCCGTTCGATCACCGGTAGCTGGACCGCGAACCGGTGCGGCATCGCGATGTCGTCGGCGTCCATGCGAGCGACGACGTCGTACCGGCTGGCCGCCAGCCCGGCGTCGAGGGCCAGGCCCAGGCCGCCGTTGTGCTCCAGCGGCAGGAACGTCACGGGTACCGGGCTCTCCTTCGTGAGTTCGGCCAGGCAGTCCGCGAGGTCGGCCGAGACCGGCCCGTCCTGGACGAGGATCACCTGGTCGGGGCGGCGTGTCTGGGCGTCGACCGCGCTGCGGAACGCCTCTCGCACGTGGTCCGCCCGGTCCCCGCCGTAGACGGTGAGGAGGAGCGCGAAGGGTTCGGCCATGCGTCCGTCCTGTTCGCCACCCCCGTGGCTTCGCCCCAGCGCCCCCCGGTACGGAGGGGATGAGGCCAGCGGGGCGGAATGCATCTTATGCTGCCTTTGCGAACTTCATCCGCGCGTCTTACTCCTACTAACCCGGCGATAACGTGAGGTGTCAGGTGAAAGACGCCCAAATCGCCGCCGTGGTTGTCACGTACGACCGGCGGGATCTGCTGACCGAGGCGCTGACCGCCCTCGCGGGGCAGACCAGGCCGCCGGACACGGTCGTGGTCGTCGACAACGCCTCCACCGACGGCACCTCGCAGCTGGTACGCGAGCGCTTCCCCGCCGTCCGACTGCTGGAGCTTCCCCGCAACACCGGCGGAGCGGGCGGGTTCGCCGCGGGCATCGCCCGCGCCCTGGACCTCGGCCCGGACGCGCTCTGGCTGCTGGACGACGACACGGTGCCCGAGCCCGGCGCGCTGGCCGCCCTGCTGGCGGCTCGCGACCGGGGGCGGGACGGCGCCGGGCGGCCGCCCGCGCTCGTCGCGAGCCGCGTCGTGTGGACCGACGGCCGCGACCATCCGATGAACACCCCCCGGTCCAGGCCGTCGGCCGTCCCCGGGTGCGCCCGGATCCGGTCCGCGTCGTTCGTGTCGGTGCTGGTCGACGCCGACGCCGTACGGGAGCGGGGCCTGCCCATCGCCGACTACTTCCTGTGGAACGACGACTTCGAGTTCACGCTGCGGCTGCTGCGCGGGCGCACCGGCCTGCTGTGCGGGGACAGCGTCGCCGTGCACAAAACGGCCTCCCCCGGCTTCGACCCGGGCCGGCGGTTCTTCTACGAGGTCCGCAACAAGGTGTGGCTGTTCACCCGCAGCCGCTGCCTCGGCCCCGGCGAACGCCTGCTCTACGCCGGGGCGACGGCGCGCCGCTGGGCCCGTACGCTCGCGGGCTCGGCCGACCGGGCGGACCTGGCCCGCGCGCTGGGCCGGGGACTGTGGGCGGGCGTCCGCTCCGGTCCCCGGCCCAACGACGCCGTGCTCACCGACCGGGCTTCTGAGCCGTTTTGACCTCGCTGCTCACCTACCGGGCTTCTGAGCCGTGTTGACCGCGCCGCTCACTGACAGAGCTTCTGAGCCGTGTTGATCGTGCTGCTCACTTGCAGGGATTCTGGGCCGCGTTGATCTCGCCGTTGACCTTGGGGATGTCCGGGTTCTTCACCTGGACGCCCTCCGGGCCGACGGCCAGGGAGACGGTGCCCGGCGCGACGGTGTTGTCGGCGGCGATGACGACGCCCGGGACGGCGACCGCGAGCGCGTCGGCGAAGCGTTCCGCCCCGGGCCCGTACAGGATCCTGGTCTGCGGCTGCGCCGGGCCCTTCGCCGCCGTCACCTGGAAGCCCTGGGCCTTCAGGTCCTTCACGGCGCTCTTCGGCGCGTTGACCGCGCTGACCTTGACGTCCTGCGGCTTCGGCGCCGCCGGCATGGACGGCTCCGGCTTGGGTGCGGGCAGGCCGTCGTCCTTGCGGATCGCGTCGAACAGCGGACCGGCCTGGGCCATGTCCCACTGCACGCGGTTGGGATCCTTCGGGTAGGTCTGCGTCGGGACGGTGACGAACCGCACGGTGCCCGCGCTGATGCCCTTGAGGCTCGTGGCGAGCTTCTTCATCGCGGACACGCTGAACTCGTCGTCCGTGGAAATCGACTTGGTGGCGGCGTTCAGGAACTTGTACGCCCGGGTCGGGTCGGTCAGCATGTCCTGGCTCGTGGCCTTCTTCACCACCGAGGCCATGAACTTCTGCTGCCGCTGGATCCGCTCGAGGTCGGAGCCGTCGCCGAGGCCGTAGCGCGTACGGACGTACCCCAGCGCGTCGTTGCCCTTGACGACCTGGCGGCCCGCCTTCAGGGAGAGGTTCGCGCGTGGGTCGTTGACCGCCTGCGGCACGCAGATCTCCACCCCGCCGAGCGCATCGACGACCCGCTTGAACCCGGCGAAGTCGATCTTCACGTAGTGGTCGATGTGGATGTCGGTGTCCGCCTCGATCATCTTCCAGGTGCAGGTCGCCCCGGCGTAGGCGAAGGCGGCGTTGAGCATGCCGAAGAACGCGGGGACCGTCCCGCCGCGCTTCTTCTTGCAGTCGGGGACGTGGACCATCGAGTCGCGGGGGAAGCTGACCGCCACCGCGCGGTCCCGGTTCGGCGACAGGTGCAGCAGGATCGTCGTGTCCGAGCGCTCCCCGCTGATGTCGGGCGACCAGTACTCGTGGTTCTCCCCGTCCCGGGAGTCCGAGCCGAGCAGCAGGATGTTCATCGACTTGTTCAGCTTCGGCGGGCGGTTGGTGCCCAGTTGCCGCTGGTCGACGTGCTCCTTGTGGATGTTGCCCTGCAGCTTCTCGTACAGCCCGAAGGCCGTGCCGCCGGCCAGGACGAGCGCCACCGCGACGCCGGCGGCGACCCAGCGCACGACGCGCCGCCCGCGGCGGCGCCCGGCCCCGGGCGCGGGCCCGCCCTCACCACCGGAGTCGCCGGGCCCGTCCGGGCGGCCGGTCGCGTCGGACTCGCCGGCTCCGTCGGGAGCGTTCGCCCCGTCCGAGCCGCCGGTCTCTCCGGCCTTCTCCGTGCTCGTCGCCTCGTCGCCCGGCTCTTCCTTCTGGCCCGCGGTCTGCGTGTCGTCCGCCGGGTCTTCGGCGTCCGGCGCCTTCGGGGACGCGTTCTCCGGCGTCACGTCGTCAGCGTCGTTGTCGGCCATTCCACCTCATCGATCGGTCGCGCGGGCGTGCCGCGCGGGTCTCTGCCCCTTAGACGCACGCCGAAGTGCATCGGATGACAATCACGGCATTTGACGCGCAAAGTAAAGAACCAACCCACGTTAGCGCTCTACCTGGACGTTTACCGCGAATCGCCACAGGCGTAGACTTTGATCACAAGGCGCCGCAGGGGGACGGTGTCTTGCCGCGCCCCGGCGCCAAGCGAGGACATCCGCTTGGGGGGGATCAGTCGTGGCGGATACCAATCGAGGCGTCGTCTACGTCGAACCCGGCAGGGTATCGGTCGAGGACCTGCCTTATCCGACGCTCGTCCTGGAAGAACAGAACAACCGCAGGCTCCAGCACGGAGCCATCCTCAAGGTGCTGGCCACCAACATCTGCGGCTCCGACCAGCACATGGTGCGCGGACGCACCACCGCTCCCGCCGGTCTCACCCTCGGCCACGAGATCACCGGCGAAGTGATCGAGACCGGCGAGGACGTCGAGTTCGTCAAGGTGGGCGACATCGTCAGTGTCCCGTTCAACATCGCCTGCGGCCGCTGCCGCAACTGCAAGGAGGGTCATACCGGCGTCTGCGAGAACGTCAACCCCGCCCGGGCCGGCGCGGCGTACGGCTACGTCGACATGGGCGGCTGGCACGGCGGACAGGCGAGGTACGTCGTCGTCCCGTACGCCGACTGGAACCTGCTGAAGATCCCGGCGGACCGGGACACCGTGATGGCCAAGCTGCTCGACCTGGCCATGCTGTCGGACATCTTCCCCACCGGCTACCACGGCGCGTACACCGCGGGCGTCACCACCGGATCGACGGTGTACGTCGCGGGCGCCGGCCCCGTAGGGCTGGCCTGCGCCACGGCGTGCCACCTCCTGGGCGCCGCCGTCGTGATCGTCGGTGACATGAACAAGGACCGGCTCGCGCAGGCGAGCAGCTTCGGCTGCGAGATCGTCGACCTGTCGGCTCACGGCAACCTCGCCGAGGAGATCGAGCACGTCCTCGGCCGGCCCGAGGTCGACGCCGCGGTCGACTGCGTGGGCTTCGAGGCGCGGGGCCACGGACCGGAGGGCTCGACCAGCGAGCAGCCCGCCACGGTCCTGAACTCCCTGATGGACGCCACCCGTGCCGCCGGCCGGATCGGCATCCCGGGCCTGTACGTCACCGGCGACCCGGGGGCCGCCGACACGAAGGCCAAGGAGGGCACGCTCGGCATCCGCATCGGTCTCGGCTGGGCCAAGTCGCACGTCTTCACGACCGGGCAGTGCCCGGTCATGCGCTACAACCGGCAGCTGATGATGGCGATCCTGCACGACCGCGTCCAGATCGCGCGCAACGTCAACGCCCTCGTCATCCCGCTGGACCAGGCGCCGCACGGCTACGAGGAGTTCGACAGGGGCGCCGCCCACAAGTACGTCCTCGACCCGCACGGCGAGCTGGCGGGCGCGCGGTTCTAAAGGCGACGCGCGCTAGGCGCGCTCGCGCGCGGGTGAGGCCAGCGCGGCGCCGGAACGTTCTTCCACGGCCTCGTGCCGGGGGAACAGCACCAGCGCCGCGCCGGCCAGGACGAACGCGCCGATCCGCAGTGCGAGCAGCAGCCGGTCGGACGGCCACGGCTCCTTGTAGAGCACCGTGCCCAGGATCACCAACTGGGTCTTGGCGGTCACGGTGAGCACGGACACGACGATCGACATGCGGCAGCGCTGCAGGCCGATCTGCAGCTGGGCCAGGCCGAGCGCCGCCATCCCGACCGCGACGTACGGGTACGGCGTGCCGTAGGCCGCCGTCGCGAGCCCGTGCGCGTTGTAGATGGCGGCGACGCCCTTGAGCGCGAGCTCGGAGACGCCGAGGCTGACGCCGCACCCGATGCCGTACGCGACGCCGGCCAGGGGCCGGGCGTGCCGGCCGAACGTCCGGATGTCACCGCCGACCAGCACCGCCACGCCCACCAGGATGCCCGGGATCACCACGGCGAACAGGGTCACCGGTCCCGCGACCGCGCTGGTCATCACCTCGCGGCGGCCGTTGGACGCGCCGACCAGCGCGGTCGCCAGACCGAACAGGCCGACGCACGCCCACTCCCGGCCGGCGAGCCGCTCGCCGAAGAAGACGCCTGCGTAGAAGAGCACGAAGATGAGACTGGCGGCGAAGATCGGCTGGGCGAGGCTCAGCGGGAGCATCGTCAGCGCCTTGACCTGGGTGGTCACGCCGGCCAGCACGATCACCAGGCCGGACAGCCACAGCCAGTTGGTGTAGGTGTACCGGATCAGGCTGAACGGGCGGGTGCCGCGAAGCTCGGGCATGCGGTTCGCGGCGACCCGGAAGACGATGAAGCCCAGGTAGTAGATGAGGGTCGCCATCAGCGCCAGGATCGCACCTCTGATGTCGGATCCGCCCATGCACCGAGCCTCTCGTCCCGTCGTCCCGCTACGTGATCATCGCTCCAAGTGCCACGAGGGTCGCGGATAGCGATCATCGAGTCAAGTCATGTTCGCGGATATACGGGGATTTCGCACAGTGTTTCGATGATTACCGGATTAGTTCCACGGCAGGGCGGCGCGGCGGTCCCAGTACTCCCCCGGCGGCGTCGCCAGTGCGCCCAGCTCCTCCTCGCTCAGCACGACGGTCGTGGCCGCGAGATTGGACGTCAGCTGACCCGCGCTCGCCGCGCCGCTCAGCACCGTGTCCGCCCAGGGCTGCGCGAGCACGGCCGCCAGCGCCACCGCGTCCGGGCCGACGCCGTGCCGCTCCGCCGCCTTCCGCACCGCCGGAGGCGGGTCCACCGCCAGCCGGCCGTTGGCCAGTCCCTCCTTCACGAGGACCTGAGCGCCCCGCTCGTGGGCCTCGGCGAGCGCGCCGCCCGCCGAGGGCTCCAGGACGTTCCACGTCGACTGCACCACCGTGAACAACGGCCGCCCGTCCACCTCCACGTCGAGCGCGCGCCGTACCGTCTCGGCCTGGGCCGGCCCGGACGTGGAGAAGCCGACGCGCACGCCCTCGGCCGCCAGGTCGGCGAGGGCCCGCAGCAGCCCGGCGTCGGCGAACAGCGGGCCGTCCGCCATCAGGGAGTGGACCTGGTAGACCGCCAGACGGTCGCCGAGCAGCCTCCGCGTCTGCGCCAGCTGATCCCGGAACCTCGGCAGGGAGTGCTCCTTGACCTCGTGCACGTCCGCGTCCATGCGCCAGTCGCCGACGTAGGCGTATCCCCACTTGCTGGAGACGGTGACGTCACGGTGCCCGCGCTCGTCCAGCCAGCCGGCCAGGAACTCCTCGGCGAGGCCGTACGACCGGGCCGCGTCGACCCAGCGGATCCCCGCCGCGTACGCCGCGTCGAGGACCCGCCAGGCGGCCTCCCGCATCGCCTCGACGGTCCGGTCGGCGGGCAGCGCCCCGTCACGACCCAGGTTGATGTACGCCGGCCGCCCGAGAGCGGCCAGGCCCAGTCCCAGCCTCGCGATGACAGTCATCTCCCCACCGTGTCACGGAGGGCCCGCGGCATGGCGCCTCAGGCGACCAGCAGCGCCTCGTCCCAGCCGACGGCGGACCGGTCCTCCGCGTAGGCGTCCAGCGCGAGCGCGACGCCCCCGGAGCCTTCGAGGAAGCCCGGGCTGTCGGCGCCCGCGGTGAACCGCAGCCCGAAGGGGAGCTCGTCGTCGAATCGCGCCGTGATGACGTCCACGATCTCGTCTCGCGCGCCGGTCAGCCTCTCGTCGTCGATGTGCCGGTTGAGCAACCCCAGGAGGTGAAGAAGGCCGCTCCAGCCGTGGCACAGCGCGGTGTCACCGACGTTCCACCGGTCGCGGGGCGACGCCAGGAAGACCAGCACGGACGCGCGAGCGAGGTCGTGCCAGTCGTCCCGGCCCAGGGCCAGCGCGGCCAGCTGGACGGCTCTGGAGACCCCGGGCACGCCGTAGCACCACGACGGGCGCGGTCGCGCTCCCATGTCACGTACGGTTCCCTGACCTGCCCGTTCGGGTGATTCACCCGGATCCGTCACACTGGTTCTCCACGGACGCGCGGAGGGGGTGGGCGGTGACCGCCGGAACATCGGCGAAAGGGCTCCGCGGCTGGCTCGACGGGCCGCCCGGTGCCTCACGCGCCGTGCTGGTACGCCGGTCGCGGTGGCTGCTCATCGTCGCGGTCGGCGGCGCGAATCTCGCCGGCGCGCTGTTCGTCCTGATGTTCTCGACGTTCGTGATGCCGGATCCGCCGGGCATCGCCGACCCCTCCCACGTCCGGCTGGTCAACCTGATCGTCTTCTGCGCCTATCTGGGGCTCGGCGCGCCGATCGGCGTGGTGTGGGGGATGTGGCTGTTCCGTCCGGTGCGCACCCTCGCCGGCCACCAGCACGACCCGAGCGACAAGGAGCGCCGTGCCGTGCTGCGCGGGCCGCTGCGGCTCATGGCGATGCAGGGCACGCTGTGGGGCCTGGGCGCCGTGGGCTGGGCCGTCATCGACGTGTCCTACTCCGAGCTGCTCGCCCTGAAGGTCAGCATGATCACGGCGCTCGGCGGGATCACCACCTGCGCGATCGTCTACCTGCTCGCCGAGCGCCTGCTGCGGGCCATCGCGGCGATCGTGATGGCCTCCGGCCCGGCGGCGTACGACGACTGGTTCGGCATCACGCCGCGGACCATGCTCGCGTGGGCGCTCGGCAGCGCGGTGCCGCTCCTCGGTCTCATCTCGGCCGCGGTGGCCGCCCTGGTCGTCGACGGCATGTCCCTCACCCAGCTGGCCGTCACCATCCTGGCGCTGGGCGGCGTCGCCCTGTACGTGGGATTCCAGGTGACCTACATCGCCGCCCGGGCGATCGCCGACCCCGTCCGTTCCGTACGGGAGGGGCTGGCGCGGATCGAGCGCGGCGACCTCCAGGCGTCGGTCCCGGTCTACGACGCGAGCGAACTCGGCCGGCTGCAGGCCGGGTTCAACACCATGGCGACGGGGCTGCGGGAGAACGAGCGGCTGCGTGACCTGTTCGGCCTGCACGTCGGGGAGGACGTCGCCCGCCACGCCCTGGAACACGGGGTCGTCCTGGGCGGCGAGACCTGTGAGGCCGCGGTCGTCTTCGTCGACCTGAAGGGCTCGACCACCCTCGCCGCGACCCGGCCGCCCGGCGAGGTCGTCGCCCTGCTCAACGCGTACTTCGGGATCGTCGTCGACGTCGTCTCCCGCCACGGCGGCCTGATCAACAAGTTCCAGGGCGACGCGGCCCTGGCCATCTTCGGCGCGCCCGAGCCGCTCGACGACCCGGCAGGCCAGGCGCTCGCCGCCGCGCGGGAGCTGACCCGGCGGCTGCAGGAGGAGCTATCCGAGCTGATCGCCGGGATCGGCGTGTCGGCCGGCCAGGTCGTCGCCGGGCACATCGGCGCGGAACAGCGCCTCGAGTACACGGTGATCGGCGACCCGGTCAACGAGGCCGCCCGCCTCAGCGACCTCGCCAAGACGAGCCCCGACCGGCTGCTCGCGTCGGGCACGGTCGTCTCCGGCGCAGACCAGGCGGAGGCGGCACACTGGCGACTCGGCAGCGCCGTGACACTGCGCGGCCGTACGGCGCGGACGCAACTGGCCGCGCCGTTCCGGCGTCCGCCGCCGACCGGCCTCGACCGAGTGATCAACCGCCTCCGCCGATGACCGCACCCGGTGCGATCCGGTGACCAGGGAGGAATCGACCGCCTCCCCGCGACCACGGCGCCGGTGGGATCCGGTCACGACCGCTTTCCCGCGACCACGGCGCCGGTGCGGTCCGGTCACGACCGCCTTCCCGCGACCACGGCGCCGGTGCGGTCCGGTCACGACCGCCTTCCCGCGAGGACGGCGCGGGGTGCGGTCCGGCCATGATCGGCCCGTCCGGTCACCCGGGCGATGTCGGCGGCTCACACGCCGGGCGCATCCCGGCTGCATAAAGGTCACGGCAATGAGGGATATTTGGTCGCATGAGCGAGCGTAAGCCGATCGATTGCTGGTTGACCGATATGGACGGGGTACTGGTCCACGAGGGCCAGCCCGTGCCGGGGGCCGAGGAGTTCCTGGGCCGACTGAAACGGGCCGGCAAGCCGTTCCTGGTGCTGACCAACAACTCGATCTACACGCCGAGGGACCTGCACGTCCGGCTGCGGGCGGCCGGACTCGACGTACCGGTCGAGTCCATCTACACGTCCGCGCTGGCCACCGCGCAGTTCCTCGACGATCAGCGCCCGCACGGCTCGGCGTACGTCCTGGGCGAGGCGGGCCTGACGACCGCCCTGCACGAGATCGGGTACATCCTCACCGACCTCGACCCCGACTACGTCGTCCTGGGCGAGACCCGGACGTACAGCTTCACCGCGATCACGCGCGCCATCCGCCTGGTCAACAACGGGGCGCGGTTCATCGCCACCAACCCCGACCCGATCGGCCCGTCCACCGAGGGCGCGCTGCCGGCCACCGGCTCGGTCGCCGCGCTGATCACCAAGGCCACCGGGGTCGAGCCCTACTTCGTCGGCAAGCCGAACCCGCTGATGATGCGGAACGCCCTCAACACCGTCGGCGGGCACAGCGAGAGCACCGCGATGATCGGTGATCGCATGGACACCGACGTGGTCTCCGGCATGGAGGCGGGCCTGTACACGATCCTCGTGCTGACGGGCGTGACCACCGAGAAGGAGATCGAGCGCTACCCGTTCCGTCCCCAGCGGGTGGCCGCGTCCATCGCCGAGCTGGTGGACATGGTCGACCTGCCGGACCTGACCGACGGCTGACCCCGGCCTGCGGACCCGGCCGAGTACCGCGCCGGGTCGCTGGACCCGGTCGAAGGCTGAACCGAGCCCCTGGACCCGGCCAAGGATCCAGACGAACCGCTGGACCCGGTCGAAGGCTGACCCGGACCGCCGGACTCGACCGAGGACCGAGTCGGACCGCCGGACGCGGCCGAGGAGCGCGCCGGGCGGGCGGGTCCGGTCGAAGACCGAGCCGGGCCGTCGGCGCGCAGGCCCGCTGTGGTCCAGGTCCGCCCGTCGAGGCCGATCGCGTACGCCTCGTACCCCGGGAGGCCCTCGATCCAGTCGCGGGCGGCCTCCCCCATGACGAACGCCGCCGTCGCGTAGGCGTCGGCGAGCGTGAGGCTCGGCCCGACCACGGTGACGGAGGCGAGGCCGCTCGCCGCAGGCCGGCCGGTACGCGGGTCGAGGATGTGCGCTCCGCGCTCGGCGGTGCCCGAGGTCGCCACGGCCATGTCGCGTCCGGCGATGACCGTGGCCACCCCTCCGGGGCGCAGCGGGTCGGCGATGCCCACCCGCCAGGGGCGGCCCGGCTCAGGGCCGCCGGCCAGCCGGATGTCGCCGCCCCCGTTGATGTGGTGGTTGAGGGATCCGGCGGCGCGGAGGAGGCCGTCGGCGCGTTCGATCGCCCAGCCCTTGACGACGCCGGACGGGTCGAGGGTGCCGCCGGGGTAGGCGCTGAAGCAGCCGCCGGTCTCCTCGGTGAGCCGCTCGCACAGGGCGAGGATCTCCCCCACTTCGGGGGCGCAGTCGCCGGCCGTGACCTCGCCGCGCGCCAGGCGGCTGATGTCGCTGTCCGGCCGGTACGTCGAGAAGGTCGCGTCGACCCGGTGCAGCCCGCGGACGGCCTCCCCTAGGGCGCCGTCCTCGGGATACGGCTCCCGCAGGTCGAAGGAGAAGACGGTCCCCATGCAGTGCTCGACGTGCTTGCGCGCCGTCATTTGCCCGCCTTGTCGAGGGCGCTCTGCAGGGACCGAATGTAGCCGTCGCTGGTGACGGTCGCCCCGGAGACCGTGTCGATCTTCGCGTTCTGGGCGGCCAGGGTCTCCTGCTTCAGCTGCGGGACGGCGAAGCTGTTGATCTCCTGGTCACGGGGGTTGCCGTCCGGCACCTGGACGGTCTCGACCTTGGTGATCTTGCCGCTCGTGAGCGTGACGCGCACCTGGACCGGTCCCCAGCGGGTGTCGATGGTGTCGCCCGTCACGGTGCGCGTCGCGGAGCCGCTGCTCTTCCCGGAGCCCGAGCCGACGCCGGAGCTCTGGCTGGAACTCGCGCTCGGCGCCGGGGCGGCCGTGTCGCCGCCGGTGCTCGTGCCCGTACCGGTTCCCGCGGCGGTGCCGCTGCTGGACGCCGGGTGCGTCTTGAAGCTCAGCAGGAGGACCAGCCCGGCGGCGGTGCCGACGATGGCGAGGATCGCCCTCTTCATCAGGTGCTCTCTCTTCTAGAACTCGAAGGACTCGTGGTGAATGTGGCGGCGCGGCACGCCCGCCTGGCGGAGGGACGCCTTGGCGGCGTTCACCATGCCGTCGGGCCCGCAGAGGTAGACGTCGTGGCTGGTCAGGTCCGGGAGGATCCGCGTCAGGACCGCCGGGGACAGCGGGTCGCCGCCGAGGTCCCGGCGCGAGCCGACCAGGTAGTGCAGTGCCGCACCCCGGATCTCCGCGACCCGGCGGAGCTCCTCCTGGAAGACCACGTCGGACCAGTCGGTCGCCCGGTACACGAGCGTCAGGTCGCCGGGAGCCGCCGGAAGGGTCTCGAACAGCGCGCGGATCGGGGTGATGCCGACCCCGCCGGCCAGCAGCAGCACCTTGCGCCGCCGGCGGCGACCGGCGGTGAAGGCCCCGTACGGGCCCTCGGCGAAGACCCGGGTGCCGGGCCGCAGCCGTGACAGCGCGCCGCTGTGCTCCCCGAAGGTCTTGACCGTGATGCGGAGCATGTCCGACCGTGGCGGCGCCGACAGCGAGTACGGGTTGGAAGCCCACCCCAGGTCACGGGTAAGGAACCGCCAGCGGAAGAACTGGCCCGCCTCGGCGCGGAGCTCGTCCAGGTGCCGTCCGCGGACCCACACCGAGACGACGCCGGGCGCCTCCCGGTACACGCCCTCGACGCGCATCCGGTAGCGGAGCGCCGCCCGCACCGGCGTCACGAACCGGTACCAGACCAGCAGGGCGCCGACGACGATGTACAGCCCCGCCCACAGGACGCGGGCGGTCAGGTCGGTCATGAAGTCCGCGCCGGTCGCGAACTGGTGGGCGAACGCCAGCGCGATCGCCAGATAGGTGTAGAAGTGCAGGTAGTACCAGGTCTCGTAGCGCATGCGGCGGCGTGCGGCGCGGGCGGACACGATGCCGACGCCGACGAAGAGGAGGCCGGCGACGGTCGCCATCAGCACGTCCGGATAGCTCACCAGCAGCGTCCCCGTCTGGTGGACCACGTCGGTGTGCGCGGTGACCGCGTACCCCCAGATGATCAGCAGCGCGTGCGCCACGACGAGCCCGACCATGTACCGGCCGCCCATCGCGTGCCATCGGGCGAGCCGGTCCGTGCCGACGCCGCGTTCGAGCGCCGGGATCCGCGCCATCAGTGCCACCAGGACGACGGCGGCGAAACCCGCGAGCAGGCCGGTGATGCGTCCCGCGTTGGTCAGCCAGTCCCCGAAGCCGGTGACGGCCGGGGTGTCGTGCCACCAGAGGGCGAGCACCGCGATCGCTCCGAGGGCGATCGGGGTCAGCACGTGCGCGGGCCGGGCACGCACCGGTTGCCGGTGTGTCCGCGGCCGACGGACGGCGGCCCGTTCGTCCAAGGTCGTCACGTTTGTCCCCCCGTATGCTTTAGGTCGTTCCGATCCCCTACTTTGGGTCCGTAACCTGAAGGTTCCTTCTGAACGGCTTGTGCGTCCCTGCTTAGACCGCGCTGACCTGCACGGATACAAGCGTTCAGAGGCCATTCTCAGGAACTTCTCACCCAGCTCAGAGATGCGGCGAGCAGCGTAGGTGGCGATGAACGACCCTCGATCCCCCGATTCCCCGGCGGCCCGGCATCCCCTCATGACCCGCCCGGACGGCTCGTCCGTACGCGTGCTGGTCGTTGACGACGAGGCGAGCCTCGCGGAGGTCCTCGCCAGCGTTCTGCGCTTCGAGGGGTGGGAGGTGATGACCGCGGGCGGCGGTGCCGAGGCGGTCAAGGCGGGCCGGGAGTTCCGGCCCGACGCCGTCCTCCTCGACGTGATGCTCCCGGACTTCGACGGCCTGGAGGTGCTCCGCAGGCTGCGGGCGGACAACCCCGACGTGTGCGTGCTCTTCCTGACCGCGCGGGACGCCGTCGAGGACCGCATCGCCGGGATCACCGCAGGCGGCGACGACTACGTCACCAAGCCGTTCAGCCTGGAGGAGGTGCTGGCCCGGCTGCGCGGCCTGCTCCGGCGCTCCGGGCGGGCCCGCGCCCAGAGCGGCGAGGTCCTCGCCGTCGGCGATCTCACGATGGACGAGGAGGCCCGGGAGGTGCACCGGGACGGCGAGCTGATCGAGCTGACGGCCACCGAGTTCGAGCTGCTGCGCTACTTCATGCGCCACCCCCGCCGGGTGCTGTCCAAGCCGCAGATCCTCGACCGGGTCTGGAACTACGACTTCGGCGGGCAGGCGCACGTGGTCGAGCTCTACGTCAGCTACCTGCGCAAGAAGATCGACGCCGGGCGCGAGCCCATGATCCACACTGTCCGCGGCGTCGGTTACGCGCTGCGCCCGCCCGCCTCATGACCTGGCACCGCGCCCTCCGCAGACGGCTCCGCGTCCGTACGCTGCGCGGCAGGCTGATCGTCGGATCGCTCCTGCTGTTCACCCTCGCCTGCGGCATCGTCGGCGTCGCCACGACCGTCTCCCTGCAGCGCTTCTTCATCGGCCGGCTCGACCAGCAGCTCTACGACGCCAAGAACCGGTACGCCATCGGCCTCGAGCACGCCGTGGAGCGCGACGACTTCGACAAGGTCAACGGCCAGTCCGTCGGCACGTTCGGCGCCCGCCTGGCCGGCGGCCGGATCACGCAGTGCGGCGTCGTCCGGGACGTGCGGGACCCCCGCGGTCAGCTCGACCTGTCCGCGGCGGACCGGACGCGGCTGGCGGCGCTGCCCGCCGACGGCCGGGCGCGGACCGTCCGGCTCGAGGCCCTCGGCAAGTACCGGATCATGGCGAACCCGGGCGAGGACGGTGACGTCCTGATCACCGGGCTCCCCATGCACGGCGTCGACGAGGCGGTCGCCCGGCTCGAGATGGTCGAGGTCGCGGTGTTCGGCGTCGTCCTCGTCGCCGCCGGTGCCGCCGGCGCCATCCTGGTCGGGCTCGCCCTGCGCCCGCTGCGCCGCGTCGCCGCGACCGCCATGCACGTCTCCGAGTTGCCTCTGGCCAGCGGAGAGGTCGTGCTGCCCGCCCGGGTGCCGGACACCGACCCCGCCTCCGAGGTCGGTCAGGTCGGCACCGCGTTCAACCACATGCTCGAGCACGTCGAGTCGGCGCTCGCGCAGCGGCACGCGAGCGAGGACCGGCTGCGCCGGTTCATCGCCGACGCCAGCCACGAGCTGCGCACTCCCCTCGCCGGCATCCGCAGCCACGCCGAGCTGGCCCGCCGGAACCCCGGTGAGCCCGGCCCCCGGACCGATCACGCGCTGCGCCGCATCGAGGCGGAGGCGACGCGGATGGGCCACCTCGTGGACGATCTCCTGCTGCTGGCGCGGCTGGACGCCGGGCGGCCCCTCGCGCACGAACCGGTCGACCTGACCCGGCTGGCCATCGACATCACCAGCGACGCCCGGGCGGCCGGGCCCGACCATCGCTGGGCCCTCGACCTGCCGGAGGATCCGGTCGTGATCCACGGCGACGAGTTCCGGCTGCATCAGGTCATCGGGAATCTGCTGACCAACGCGCGCACCCACACCCCGCCCGGCACGAACGTCACCGTGCGCGTCACCGAGGCCGACGCCGCCGGGACGGTCGCCCTCGAGGTGATCGACGACGGCCCGGGCGTCCCCGCCGACCTGCGCGACGACGTCTTCGAACGGTTCGTACGCGGTGACGGCTCCCGCTCGCGCAAGGCCGGCAGCAGCGGCCTGGGCCTGGCGATCGTGTCCGCCGTCGTCCAGGCCCACGGCGGGTCCGCCGACCTCACCAGCGAGCCGGCACGTACGTGCGTCCGGATCCGTCTCCCCGTCGGGGCAGCGGAATCGAGGCCACGGGAGCCGGAACCCCGGTCACGGTGATCCGGTCAGGGCCGGGCGCGTACGACGGCGACGGGGCAGTGCGAATGGTGGATCACGCCGTGGCTCACCGAACCCAGGTGCAGGCCGTACCGGCCGTTGCAGTTGGCCCGCGCGCCGACGACCAGCAGGTCCGCGGCGGCGGAGCGGGCGACGAGCTCGCCGACCAGGTGCCCGGACGGCGCCTGCTCGATGACCCTGACGTCGGGGTACCGCTGCCGCCAGGGAGCGACCACGCCGGCCAGGCGTTCCGCGGCCGCCGCGGCACCCTCGCGGATGGCCTCCCGGTAGGCCCCGGTGACCGTGGGCGCCGCCATCTCCCACACGTGAACGGCGCGGACCCACGCACCGCGGATCGCCGCCGCCTCGAACGCGTACCGAAGGGCGAGAGCGGACTCCCCGGACCGGTCCACGCCGACGACGACCTCGCCACGGGTCTCCTCCGTTCCGCCGCGCACGATGATCACCGGTCCGGGCGCGTGACCGGCGACCTTCAGGACCGTGGACCCGAGCAGCAGTGCCGCGAGGCCGCCGAGGCCTCGGTGGCCGAGGACGATCTCGTAGGCGCGTACGGCCGCCACCCGGAGCGCCTCGGCCGGGCTCTCGTGGACGAGTTCGGCGGTGACATCGAGACCGGGCCGGGTCTTCAACGCCCGCTCGACGGCCGCGGTGAGGATCCGATCGCCGGTCTCGGTGAGGGACTCCGACAGGCCGGGTGCCGGGTGGAAGGGCATGTCACAGGACCAGTGTTCGGTCGCATTGAGAACATGCAGGGGCCGTCCCGTACGCCCCGCCTCCTCCGCGGCCCACTCGACCGCGACGTCCGCGCGCGGCGAGCCGTCGGTCCCGACGACGATCGGCTCCATCACTATCTCCTCTGCTCGGGGAGACCACGCGCAGTGCCGGGCCAGGGAGGTTGACGGGATCCACGCGGGGGCTCGTACGTCCCCTCCAGGGTCATCACCCGGACCGAGGACCGTAAGGGACGAAGGTCCCCCGGTCACCGGCCGCTCGTCCCTCGCTGACCGGCGAAGACGTTCATCATGGCGGGGCAGCCTCGACGCACCGACCGACCGATCGCTGATCACCGGCCGCTCAGACCGACGGACGGCCGCTCACCGCCGGCGGGGCAGCCCCACGCATCCGTACGACCGACCACTGATCGCCGGCCGCTCGGGACGGCGGAGGGCCGCTCGCCGTCGGAGGCGGGAGCGTCAGCGTCCGTCCTGCTCCGGGTGGTGGGCGGGGACCCGCCATTCCAGCACCGTGCCGCCGCTCTCCCCGGGCCGGATCCGGAACGACCCGCCGAGCCGCTCGGCGCGGTCGGCCATGTTGCGCAGGCCGCTCCGACGTCCGCCCGGCCGGATTCCGATCCCGTCGTCGGTGACCCGCACCATCACTTCGTCCCCCGCGCTCACCGCGACGCTCACCTGGCTCGCTCGCGCGTGCCGTGCGACGTTGGACAGGGCCTCCGCGAGTACGGCCGGCAAATTCAGGGCCACCTCGTCGTCGACCGTCATGTCCATGGTGCCGTCCAGCCGCGTCTCTGGCACGAAGCCGAGGATCTCCGCCGCCTTGTCGATCACGGGCTGGATGCACGCTCGCAGGCCCTGATCGCCGGGCGACATCTGCAACGCGAAGATCGTCGAGCGAATCTGCCGGATCGTGTCGTCGAGGTCGTCGACCGCCCGCCGCACGCGCACCGCGACGTCGGGCTTCTCGGTGGTCTTGATCGCGCTCATCAGCGTGATGGCCGTCGCGAACAGCTGCTGGATCACGGTGTCGTGCAGGTCCTTGGCGATCCGGCCCCGCTCCTCCAGCAACGAGAGGCGCTCCGTGTCCTGTCGCCGGTCCGCCAGTTCGAGCGCCACCGCGGCCTGTGCGGCGAACGCCTCCAGCAGGCGGCGGGTGGGTTCCCCGAAGGCCGCCCCGCCCGGCGGGTTCGACACGGCCAGGACACCGCGGGCGGCTCCTGCCCTGCCGAGGGAGACGATCAGCGCCGGTCCGACCGGGACCGGCAGGGAGATGCCGGAACGGCGGAGATCTGCCGTCACATCGGGCGTCTCGAGAGATCGGCCGCCCCGGTAGACCTCCCCCGCGATCACCTCGTCGACGCGGAACCGCATGCCCCGGATGGCGTCGGCGTGCAGGCCGTCGGTGGCCTCGAGGACGAGTTCGTCCCCGTCGCCGAGCAGGACGCCGGCGGTCGCGGCACCACAGATCTCCCGGGCGCGTTCGGCGACCAGCACCAGTTCCTCGTACGGGTCGGTGCCGGACAGCAGGGACGCCGACACCTCGGCCGACGCCTTGAGCCACCGCTCCCGCCGCCTGACCTCCTCGTACAGCCGGGCGTTCTCGATGGCCACACCGGCCGCGACGGCAAGGGCGGCGACGACGTTCTCATCGTTCTCGTCGAACTCTCCGCCGCCTTCCTTGTCGGCCAGGTAGAGGGTGCCGAACGCCTCCTCCCGGACGCACACCGGCACTTCGAGACAATCACGTCGCGGCGGTTCGTCACCGAAGCCGCCGACCGTCACGAGCCGCTCGTACCCGTCCTCCCCCGCGAGCACGCGCAACGCGCCGCTGCGGGCGTCCACCAGGGTCGCCGACGCCTCCACGATCCGCCGCAGCACGCTGTCGAGGTCGAGGTCGGCCTCGATCGTCACCACCGCCTCCAGCAGGGCGTGCACCCGGTCACGTGTGGTGAGCACGGCGCCCAGCCGCGTCTGCAGCTCGGCGAGCAGATCGTCGAACCGCAACTGCGGCAGAAGACCGGACCGATCCTGGCCCGGCCGGCTGTCTGGAGGCATGGGCAGCTCGGACCTCCCCCTCAGGCTGCCGCCTGCGCCCGATGATTACAGTATGAGACACCCCGTGACCCGGCGTCGTCATCCGGCTCGGCGCTGCGGACACGCGGCCCTCAGCACCCGCCGGGTCGCCGCCGCGATCTCGAGGTCCCCCGGTGCCGTCACGACCAGCGTACGGACCGCCACGCCCGGCGGTGCCGCGCGGCCGCGTTCTGAGGTCCTCCGGTACCGTCATGACCCAGCGTACGGACGCCGCGCCCGGCGCCCCACCACGGTGCCGGGCGGCCGCGATCTCGAGGCCCCCGTGCCGTCACGACCAGCGTACGAACCACACGCTCGGCACCCCGCCACAGTGCCCGACGGCCGCGTTGGGGTCCGGGTCGGGCCGCACGCCCGGGAACCCGGCCCCCGTCGGCCACCTCCCGCCGAACAGGCGGTGGCCCCCGGCACGTGCCGGGTACGAAGGTCCCTCATCGAGGCCGCTCCGGCCGGAGAAGGGCCATCGGACGTGGGACGTTCGCCCCTGCCCTGGCCGCGTGAGACGGAACAACATCGAAATATGCGGTTCGACGCGAACGGGCTGGAGATTCTCGATCGTGAGGAGTGTCTCGCCCTTGTGCGATCGGTGCCGGTCGGCCGGGTGGTCTTCACCGACCGGGCGCTGCCGGCGATACAGCCGGTCAGCTTCCTCCTGGACGGCGACGATGTGATCATCGCGACGGCGCGGGGGTCGAAGCTGGCCGCGGCCACGCGCAGCACGATCGTCGCGTTCGAGGTGGACGCCTTTGACACTGGCGACAAGGCCGGCTGGTCCGTGACGATCATCGGCGAGGCGCGTGCGGTGCACGACTCCCTGGAGATCGACGGACTGTCCCGGTTGCCGCTGCGGCCCTGGACTCCGGGCCGGCACGACCACTTCATCCGAATCCGGAGCGACGTCGTCAGCGGACGGCGGATCCATCCGACCATGCTGGAGGCGAGACCATGACGGGGACCCTCGAGGAGCGGCCGGTGGGCGAGGCGATGTCGACCGACCTGCTCACCGTCACGGACACCGAGTCCGCCCTGCTGGCCTGGGAGCTGATGCGGCAGGGCGGCTACCACCACGTACCGGTGCTCAGCGCCGACGGATGCTTCATCGACGTCCTGGACGCCGAGACCCTGGCCGCCGCCTGGGACAGCGGAGGCCCCGACCGGATGCGCAAACCGGTCGGCGCCCTCGTCGGCCACCGCCCCCTGCCCCACGTCCGCCCCGCCGACTCCGTCGCGACCGCCGCGCGGGCGATGCTCGCGGCGGAGACGGACTTCCTCCCGGTGCTCGAGGAGGACGGGCGGCTGGCGGGTCTGTTCACCGCACGGGACCTGATCGCCCTGGCCGCCGGCGTCCGCCGGCCCGCCCGAGCCGGGCACATCCCGGCCCCGGCGCTCTACCGCATCGAGCCCGTGCTGCCGGCCCGTCATCCACGGGGCAGCGCGATCCCGCCGAGCTGACCGGCGCCGCCGTCGTCACCACAGCACGTTCATGGGGGGTGGGGAAAGGAGAGCCGATGCCACGGCAGATCGCCACCGGGTTGTCGGACCCGTCGATCTCCCTGCTCGAGGACCGCATCCGCCGGCTGGAGACCGAGGTCGCCCTACTCACCCATGCCGTCCGGGCGCTCACGCGGGAACTGACGGAGCACCGGGAACAGGAGGCGGGCGACGTCGCGACCGCCTCCGAGTCGAGCCGCCGGCGGAATCAGGGGCAGGTGACGTGAACCGGCCGCCGACGGCGCCGCAAGCCGGAGGCGGCCCGCCTACACGCGGCGCCAGCGGGATTCGCAGAAGCAGTACAGGCCGAAGACGACCAGGCCCAGCGCGACCAGGACCAGCAGCCACGGGCCGATCGACGTGGCGGCGAACTCGCGCAGCGTCCCATCGACGCCGCGGGCCTTCCCCGGGTCGAACGTGACCGCGGCGTAGCCGAGGAACACCCCCGCGGCGGCGAACACGAGCGCCCGGGTCGTTAGGCCCACCATCCCGAGCGCCTCGACGATCCGCCTGACCCGCGGGCTCATCTGCTCGGTCTTGAGGGGGTCCGCGAAGTGCCGCCGCAGGGCGAACACGGCCATGCCGACGCCGCCGGCGACGAAGCCGATCCCCACGAGCAGGACCAGCCAGCGGCCCACCGGGAGGTCGTGCATGGCGCGTCCGGTGAGGTCCTTGGACTTCTGGTCGCTGGGCCCCGGGCCTCCGGCACCCACGACGAACGCCACCGTGGTGGCGCAGACGACGGCGTAGAACACCGTGCGGGCGAGGGAGGCCAGCCGCTTGCGCGCCTTGCGGCCGTCCGGCCCTGGCTGGCCCAGGAGCGTCTCGCTGAGACTCAAGAGGGCCAGGCCGGCGAAGCCGGCCGCGAGCAGCCACAGGATCAGCGTGCCGCCGGTGGTGTGGGCGACCGTCTGGAGGGCGCCCTGCCGGTCCGCCGCCTGGCCGCTCCTGCCGAAGGCGATCTTGACCGCGAGGTATCCGATGAGGATGTAGAGGAGTCCGCGCGCGACGATGCCGCCACGGGCCAGCAGCTGGAACGGCGGGCTGTTGGACGCGCGGCGGCCGGCCGCCCGAACATGTGCGCCCTGCGCGGTCATGAGGCACCTCCTGCGATCGGCGGCGAGATGCCCTCTCTATTCAAGATCAAACCTGGCCGCGGATCGGCGCGGAACTCACCGTCCCCGGTAGAACGTCCAGGTCGAGGCGACGATCCTCGGCGTGAGTTCAGGCGGCCTCTCCGGTCGCGTCGTCCGGGATGACGGCGCGGATGAAGTCGGCCGCTTCCCGTACGGCCGCCCGCGCTTCGGGGAACAGTCGGTTGAACAGCTGGAAGACGTGGATCTGGCCCGGCCAGACCTGCAGCTCGCAGCGGTTCCCGGACTCGGTGAGGGCCTCGGCGAGCCGCTCGGCCTCGCCGCGTAGGACCTCCTGCTCCGCGACCTGGATGAGGAAGGGCGGCAGGTCGAGCCCGGCGCAGTCCAGCAGGGACAGGCGCGGGTCGGACCAGTCGTCATGGTCGCCGACGTACAGCCGTCCGAAGTGACGCGCCAGGGCCGGGCTGATGAAGGGGTCGTGGTACTCGCGGTCGCTGAGCACGGACAGTTCGCAGCTCAGGTCGACCCACGGCGAGAACAGCACGACGCCTCCGGGGGACGGAAGGCCGGCCCGGCAGGCCTCGCCGACGAGGGCTGCGGCGAGGTGTCCTCCGGAGGAGTCTCCGGCGATCACGATCCGGGAGGCGGGCAGGTCGGCGAGCAGCCACCGGTACGCCTCCAGGGCGTCCTCGAGCGCCGCGGGGAACGGATGCTCGGGGGCCAGGCGGTAGCCCGGTACCAGGACGGGCAGTCCGGTGTCCGCCGCCAGCCGGCTCGTCAGCGTCCGGTGCGTGCGCGGCGAGCAGAACGCGTAGCCTCCGCCGTGCAGGTAGAGGATCGCCCCGTCGCGGGGCTCGGGGGGACGGACCCATTCGCCGGCGATCGGGGCATCCGCGCCGGTCAGCTCCTCGACGCGCACCCCGGGGTCGGGCCGCAACAGGCGGGTGCCGTGCTCCAGGGCCGTACGGAGGACCGTGAGGGAGACGAATCGTCCGTTCAGCCGGTCGGCCATGGGCCGCCATCCGAGCCGGAGCGCCCTTGCCAGGGCTCTGGCCTGGCGGCTGGGGGCGACGATGTCGCCGAATCCGGCCGTGAGGTCGTCATAGGCGGTCACGCGGCACCACCACCGGGGGACGTCGCACCGCCCATCCGTGGATGGCGGTGAGGGGGGAATTGTGGGGTCATGATGTGCCTTGGTCGTGCTTCGTCAGGGGGAATTTCGACGAGCCTGCCTCCGCGCCCCCGATTCCCGGAACGGGGGAATCCCCCGTTCCGGTACCTGCTTCGCGTCCACGTACCCCCGAACGGGGCCGCCCAGAGCGGTCCTCGAAAGCACGGCCGACACCCCCGGCACCGACGGTCAGAGTCGTGATCGTTCCGCTGTGTGCAACCGGGTTCTTTGATCCGGGACGCGGTGGTGAGATGGTGTCCTGAGGAAACCGGGAGCCGACGTCGACCGACGAGAGGGAGATCGCGCCGTGGTACTAGGGACGGGCAGCCCGGAACGCACGCTCACCGAGGACGAGATCCAGAGGATCGTCGCGGACTCGCTGACCGGGCACGATCTCGACGGCCGGCGCGTCCTGGTGATCATCCCGGACGGCACCCGCTCCGCGCCGATGCCGCTGATGCTGCGCCTCCTGCACGACGCGCTGGCCGGGCGGGCCCGCCGGATCGACGTCCTGGTCGCGCTCGGCACCCATCAGCCGATGGACGACGCCGCGCTCGACGCTCTCGTCGGCGCCACCGGGGTCGGCCGGGACCGCCTGCTCCCGGAGATGACCGTGGTCAACCACGCCTGGTCGGATCCGGCGACGTACGCGACCCTCGGCACGATCACCGCGGAGGAGGTCCGCGAGCTGAGCGGCGGACGGCTCGACAGCCCCGTCGACGTACGGATCAACCGCCTCGTCGTGGACGCCGACCTCGTGATCGTCTGCGGGCCGGTGTTCCCGCACGAGGTCGTCGGCTTCTCCGGCGGCAACAAGTACTTCTTCCCGGGAGTGAGCGGCCCGGAGGTCATCGATCTCTCCCACTGGCTCGGCGCCCTGATCACCAGCCACGACATCATCGGCACCCGCGGGATCACGCCGGTCCGGGCGATCATCAACCGCGCCGCGTCGATGATCCCCACGCCCAGGCTGTGCCTGGCCATGGTGGTGCGGCCGGGCGGCACCGACCTGAACGGCCTGTACGCCGCGGTCCCCGAGGAGGCGTGGGCCGCGGCCGCCGACCTGTCCGCCCAGGTGCACGTCCGCTACGTCGACCGGCCGTACAAGACCGTGCTGTCGATCATGCCCCGGCGGTACGCCGACATGTGGACGGCGGCCAAGGGGATGTACAAGGTCGAGCCGGTGGTCGCGGACGGCGGCGAGGTGATCCTCTACGCGCCCCACATCGACCGCTTCAGCGTGACCCACGGAGCCGTCCTCGCCGAGATCGGCTACCACACCCGCGACTACTTCCTGGCCCAGTGGGACAGGTTCCGCGACCACCCGCTCGGCGTCCTGGCGCACAGCACGCACCTGCGCGGGAACGGCACGTACGAGGAGGGCATGGAACGGCCGCGGATCGGCGTCACGCTCGCCACCGGCATCCCCGAGGACGTCTGCGCGGCCCACGGCCTCGGTTACCGCGACCCGGCCACCATCGACGTCGGCCGCTGGACCGACGACCCCGACCCCGACGTCCTGGTCGTCCCGGACGCCGGCGAGATCCTCTACCGCCTGAACCAGAAGAACTGATCCGGCGGATCAGCGGACGGGCCGAGGCTGGGCTACCGGCTCATTTGTCATTGATGGTCATGTCGCGGCCGGACTGGTATATCCGGCTGTTCCCCGACGCCTTCGCCTGCTGCCTCACGTTGATCGCGCCGTCCCCGGTCGAGGCGATCCCGGTGTTGTCACCGCCGATCGCGATCGATCTCTCGCCCGACGCGGTGGCCCGTCCGGCCGTCTGGCCGCCATCGGCCGCCCGCCGGTCGGCGACCATCCCGTAAACCGATACGGCCAGGCCGACCAGCGCGACGAACGCCCCGATCACGCTGGCCAGTTTGTCGGCCTTGTCCAGACCTACCGCCGCGAAATAAGCACCCAGCGCCACCAGGGCCGCTACCGCGATCAGACCGCCGGCCCATTTCAGCACACGCCCCGTCATGAAAGACATCATCGGTCACCGACCCGCTCCGCGCCCAGTGACCGAAGCGGTACCGGCATGAGACCGCGGCCGGATGTGGACACGCCGTTTGGATAAGCGCCCGTCCGAACATTCCGTAAAAACGACGGTCAGACTCGAACGGTATGGCCGTTGTGACCGATTCGGGCTTATGATCCCCGTCCTACGGGCGGCGGTCCCGCCTCGAGTCGATCGGTATCACGGGTGGTGGCACATGCTGCAGCGGAAAGCGTCGGTCATGCGATTCTCCGAGCGCACGCGATGACGACTTCACCGTCGTCCGCGGCTGAGAGGAACGCCTCGTGACCGCGCTGGATCCGCAGATCGACGGCGCGCATTCCGAGGCGGTGCCGCTGTACGGCCCGCGTTTCGCCGGGAACACCGAGGAGCTGTTCGGCGAGATGCGGCGCGACCACGGACCGGTCGTGCCGGTGCTGCTCGAGGGCGGCGACCCCGCGTGGCTGGTCATCGGCTACCGCGAGGCGCACCGCGTCCTCTCCGACGGGCAACTGTTCGCCCGCGACCCGTACCGCTGCCACGGCCCGGACTACGTGCCGCCGCAGGCCGTGGGCTACACGCCGGGCATGCTGATGTTCCTGGACGGGGACGTGCACACGCATCGCGTCGGCGCGGTCGGCGCGGCGCTCGGCGAGGTGGACCAGTTCCAGCTGCGAGCCGACTGCGAGGGGTTCGCCGACCGGCTGATCGACGGGTTCGTCACCGCCGGCGAGGTCGAGCTCATGGAGCGGTACGCGTACCGGATTCCGGTTCTCGTCATGGGCGGCATGTTCGGGCTGCCCGACTCCGAGCTGGTGGCCGTCGCCCAGGACATGAAGACGATGAGCGACGGCCGGGAGGACGCCATCGACGCGTACGGCCGGTTCGTCGCGACGATGAGGGGGCTCGTCGAGAGCAAGCGCGAGTGGCCCGGACCGGACGTCACGTCCCGCATGCTCACGTACGGGACCGGCGTCACCGACGACGAGCTGATCCACGACATCCTCGTCGTGATCTCCGGCAGCCAGGAGAACACCGCCAACTGGATCGGCAACGCGCTGCGGCTCATGCTGACCGACGACCGCTTCGCGGTGACCCTCTCGGGCGGCCGCCGCAGCGTCGGCGAGGCGCTGAACGAGGTGCTGTGGAAGGACACGCCGGTGAAGGCCGTCCCGGGCCGCTGGGCGACCCGGGACACCCAGCTCGGCGGCCGGACCATCCGCGCCGGTGACGTGATCGTCGTCGGGCTGGCCGGCGCCAACGCCGACCCTCAGGTAAGGCCCGCCGTCGACGGCTACTCGGGCGGCAACCACGCCCACCTGGCGTTCGGCACCGGCGACCACGGATGCCCGCACCCGGCGCCGGAGCTCGCCGAGGTCATGGCGCGAACGGCCATCGAGGTGCTGCTCGACCGCCTCCCGGACCTGCGGCTCGCGGTTCCGGAGGACGAGCTCGAGTGGCGCCCGGCGTTCCACCTGCGCGGCCTGTCGGCGCTCCCGGTGCGCTTCACGCCCGCGTACGGCGTCCCGGGCGGCTGACCGGCGGCAGCGCAGCGCGGCGGCCATGGACCGCCGCGCCACGGCGGTGGTGTTCTCCGCGGGTCAGCCGGGCGCCACGGCGCGGCCCGTCTGCGGGGAGATCATGCCGGCGCACAGATGGCGGCCGGCCAGCCCCTGCGCGATGCGCGGGATCGCGGCGAGCGTGTTGGCGGGCCACTCGTGCATGAGGATGATCTGGCCGTTGGTGAGCCGGGCGTTGGCCTGCACGATCGCGTCCGTGCTGGCGCCGTTCCAGTCCTGGGAGTCGACGTCCCAGATGATCTGCTTCAGGCCGTACTTCGCCTCGACCGACTGCACCGTCGCGTTGGTCTCACCGTAGGGCGGGCGGAACAGCTTCGGCGTGCCGCCGCCCGCGCCGGCGATGGCCTGCTGCGTCCGGGAGATCTCCGAGTCGATCTGCGCCTGGCTCTCCTGGGTCAGGTGCGGGTGGGTGTAGCTGTGATTGCCGATCCACATGCCCGCGGCGGCCTCGGCCCGGACCTGGGCCGGGTAGGCGGCGGCGTACTGGCCCTCGTTGAACATCGTGGCCCGCAGCCCGTTCTGCCGGAGCGCGCCCAGCAGACTCGGGGTGTGGGCGTTGGACGGGCCGTCGTCGAAGGTGAGCCCGACGTATCCGTTGCAGGTGGCGGCGTGTGACGGGGTGGCGTTGACCGTGACGGCGACGGTGCTCGCCACGGCCAGCGCGGCGACGGCCAGGCCCGTGGCCGGGGAGCGTTTCGGTGTGGTCCGCATGCGGGGTGGATCCTTCTCGTCTCTCGGGGGAAGGGGCGTTGTCAGCTCACGGTGATGTTGGAGTTTCCGCTGCTCTGATATCCCTCGGTCGCGAGGATCATGTAGTACTTGAAGCTGCCGAGATTCATCCCGTAACGGGCCCACGCGTCGAAGTGGTTGCCGGTGGTGATGGTGCCGCCCGTTCGCTTCGTCCGGCGGACGCTCCAGTACTGGTTGAAGGTTCGGGTGCCTTCGACGGACGGGGCGTTGTAGCGCGTCGTCTCGTAGACGTCATAGGTGCCGCCATCGCTGGTGACCGCGCCCTTGTACGTGCCCGTGGGCCGGTACGAGCCCCAGTTGTCGACGATGTAGTACTCGACGAGCGGGTTCGACGTCCACCCGTAGAGTGACAGATATCCGTTGCCGGACGGGTTGAAGCTGCCCGAGTAGTTCACGCTTCTGCGTCCGCCGTTACTCCAGCCCTTGCCGGCGACGAAATTCCCGCAGTTGGTCCATGACGTACGGTAATTTCCGCCGGACGACAGGGTCATGGAGACCGATCCGCCGCCGTTGGTCCAGAACGAATAGTAGTAGCCGTTGTTGGTGCCGGTCTGACTCGTGGTGATGGTCGTGTCGGCGTTGGCCGTGCCGGGCAGCATCATCGCGGACGCGACCAGCGCCACCGCGCCGGCCCGGCCGATGAGGCCTCTGCGGCCGATCGGGGTGGCGGGGGCGTCGTTCCTGTGCATGCTTCCTCCTCCTGGACGCCTGCGGGGACCAGACCGGCGAGAGGCGCCGATCGATGGAGCGAGCATGCGCCCGACGCGGGACGGCGTCAACGATATGTATCGAAACTTTTCGAAGGTCTCAGCGACCGTCCGCCATTGCATCTTCCATCTGACATGGCGTGATGCGATATCTACCGATCAAGCACACGCTTGAAAACCGATGAAAGCGCTAACCGGGTCGGTCGAGATGTGAAATATTTCGAAATTGATCGGTGCCCGAAGCTCTCGTCGTCACCAGAAGCCGGTGCAGGCGTCCCGGGGAGCGTTCACGGCAGCGCGGGGGGTGTCGCCGCACGCCCGGAATCGCCACCCCGTGCCGATCTCGTGGGCTCGGCTCGCGAAGGTCGCCGTGGTCGTCGTGAACGGCCCGCACTGGATCCAGGTCTGGCCGTTGTTCCGACTCCAGTCCAGCCAGACCCGATCTCCGTAGCGGCCGCCGGTGATCTGTGCCCAGGCCATCTGCCGGCCGCCGACGCTACCGGTGAGCAGCCGCACGACGGGCGCGTGCGCCTGGCCGTGCACGGTCGCCGGCGGGATGGCGGCCTGGCCCGCCGTCCTGGTGGGCCAAGGCCAGTTCGTGCAGGCGTCGTCCTGCGCCGCGGCCGGGACGACGCGCGGCCCGGGCGCCAGTTCCAGGCCGGTCACGAGGCCGAGCCCGCCGAAGACGACAGCCGTCATCGCGGTCAGCGCCGCGACGGCCGTACGAGGGCGGCGCCGATGCCACCGCAGCGGTTCGGCCGCCTTCTCCGGAACGCCGAGCGCGGCTGGTAAGGCGGCGACGGTCTCCGCCGGCTCGGGCGCGCATCGGCCCTGCCGGTGACGATCGCCGTCGAGGTGCTCCCAGAGCGGCCGGAGACTGTACGGGTCCTCGCCCGCCAGCCGGGAGAGCCGCTCGATGACCGGCCACGGCGGGACGATGCGGCCGGACAGGTAGCGGGACATCGATGAGTCGCTGACATGCACCAGCTCTTCGAGATTCTTGAGACTCTTGCCGGTGCGCCTCCGCAGGGCCCGCAACTCGATACCGAGCCGCGCGGCGGCGGTACACCCGTCCGCGTCCGACCGTTCCGGGCCGACCGAGTCCTCCGACGCGCGTCCCATCCCAGGCTGTCCCACCTATGACCGCCCCCGACTTTCCCGCCATAAGTGTACGACGTGGTCCAACGGCCATCCCGATATCTCAGGCATCCCAGGTTCATCCCACCGAGTACCGAAACACCGTCCGACCTGGCGATATTGAGATCCGCGCCAAAACCACGGGGGCTTCACGAAGGCGCATCCCACCTCGCGGTCGGACTTCGCATTCGCATGCCGAGGACCGGTCTGCTCACCGATCGCGAGGCCGTGACGGCGGCGCCGGCCGCCGGGAAATCCCCCACCGATGCGACAAAGGAGTGAGTCGTTGTTCTGGCGAAAACATCAAGGCCGCAACGGAATTCGCGTCGCGGTGGCGACGGCGAGCATTCTCGCCGGACTCGCCGGGCCGTACGCGGGGGCGGCGCACGCGTCGTCGGCCAGTCCGCCTGCCGGGAAGTATCCGGTCAAGGGCGTGGACATCACCGAGTACCAGCACCCTGGCGGCGCCGCCGTCAACTGGTCGCAGGTGCGTTCCTCGGGCGTACGGTTCGCGACGCTGAAGGCCACCCGCGGCACCAACATCGTCAACCCGTACTTCAAGAGCGACCTCGCCGCCTCTCTCGCTCAAGGCATCGCCACCGCTCCGTACCACTTCCTCATCGGCTACGACCCGAACACCGCGAGCGCCCAGGCCGACTACTTCATCAGCGCGCTGAAGTCGGCCGGCTACACCGGTCACCGGCGGGGCGAACTGCCGCCGATCCTCGACCTGGAATGGACCGACGACGGCAACAGTTCCTGCCCGCCCTACACGACGGTCGCCCAGGTGCAGACGTGGCTGAACAAGGTCCAGGCGGCCTTCGGCGTCAAGCCGATGATCTACACGGCCCGAGGGTTCATGACGGGCTGCCTCGGCAGCACCACCGCGTTCGGCTCGTACCTGCTCCAGGTCGCCGACTACACCAGCGGCCATACCGCCCCGGCGGTGCCGCCCGGCTGGTCCGACTGGCTGATGTGGCAGTACGCCGACGTGGGCTCGGTCCCCGGAGTACCGACGCAGAACGTGACCCTCGACGTCTTCAACGGCGGCGAGGCCAAGCTCGACCAACTCGCCGGCCTCGGCTCCTCGTGGGTGAGCTCACCGGTCGACGTGAACGGTGACGGCAAGGCCGACATCGTGACGCTCGACTCCTCGGGACAGCTGTGGCTGTACCCGTCCACGGGGCAGGCCGTGACCGACCACGTGCTCAGCGGCTCGGTGCGAATCGGCACCGGGTGGGGCGGATTCAGCCGGCTGTACCTCGCCGACATCACCGGCGACGGCAAGGCCGACATCGTCGCCCTCGACTCCTCGGGACAGCTCTGGCTCTACCCCTCCACCGGCCAGACCGTCGCCGACCACGTCGTCGGCGGCGCGGTGCGAATCGGCACCGGCTGGGGCGCCTTCAACCGGCTCATCACCGCTGATGTGACCGGCGACGGCAAAGCCGACATCGTCACGCTCGACTCCTCGGGACAGCTGTGGCTGTACCCGTCCACCGGGCAGGCGGTAACCGATCACGTCCTCAGCGGCTCGGTCCGCATCGGCACCGGCTGGGGCGCCTTCAACCGGCTCATCACCGGTGACGTGACCGGCGACGGCAAAGCCGACATCGTCACGCTCGACTCCTCGGGACAGCTGTGGCTGTATCCGTCCACCGGGCAGGCCGTGACCGACCACGTCGTGAGCGGCAAGGTGCGTGTCGGCACCGGGTGGGGCGCCTTCAGTCAGATGTACGTCTCCGACATCACCGGCGACGGCAAGGCCGACATCGTCACGCTCGACTCCTCGGGACAGCTGTGGCTCTACCCGTCCACCGGCCAGGCCGTGACCGACCACGTCGTCAGCGGCGACGTACGGATCGGCACCGGCTGGGCCTTCCCCCTTCTCCTGACGAACGGCGACGTCAACGGCGACAAGAAGGTCGACATCGTCGCCGAGGACGGCGACGGCCGGCTGTGGCTCTACCCCTCCACCGGCCAGGCCGTGACCGACCACGTCCTCAGCGGCTCGGTCCGCATCGGCACCGGATGGAACGCCTTCTCCATCATCTAGCGGCTCCGAAGAGATGACCGCAGATCTCCCGTCGGGCGGATGCCGCCCCAGAAACAGAGGAAACATGACTTCGACTCTTTCCCGGATCGTGAGCCTGGGCCGTACGATCGCGCTCGCCGTATGCGTCGGGCTCGCGGCCGCGCTGATGACCCTCATCACGCCGCATCCCGCACATGCCGCGTCCACCGCCGGAGGTGCGATCTCCCGCTCGGAGGTCCTCGCCCGGGCCCGTGACTGGTTCAACCGAAGGCCGGAGCTCGTCTACGACTCGTCGCGCGCTTCGGACACGCTGGTCGCGGACGTCGACGGAGCGCACCGATACGGTCCTGACTGCTCCGGCTATGTGTCCATGGCGTGGCACCTCGTGCCGGGCTCCTCAGGCGGCCTGAACACCTGGACCTTGCCCAACGTCTCGGTCGCGATCAGCCGAAGCGATCTCAAACCCGGCGACATGCTGGACTACACCGACGAGCACGCGATCCTGTTCGAGGCGTGGGAATCCGACCACGTGCACTTCTCCTACTACAGCTTCGGCGCCACTCCCATCGAGCACGTCACCCACGCGTCCTTCAACGACGGCACGCTGGCGGGCTGGCCGACCGGCGACTACCAGGCGTACCGCTACAAGAACATCGTCGACGACGCGCCCGCGCCCACGAGATGGGTGAGCTCACCGGCGGACGTGAACGGCGACGGCAAGGCCGACATCGTCGCCCTCGACTCCTCGGGCCGGCTATGGCTCTACCCCTCCAGCGGCCAGGCGGTGAACGACCATGTCCTCAGCGGCTCGGTCCGCGTCGGCACCGGGTGGGGCGGCTTCGGCCAGCTGTACGTCTCCGACATCACCGGCGATGGCAAGGCCGACATCGTCGCCCTCGACGGCAAGGGCCAGCTATGGCTGTACCCCTCCACCGGCCAGACCGTCGCCGACCACGTCGTCGGCGGCGCGGTGCGAATCGGCACCGGCTGGGGCGCCTTCAACCGGCTCATCACCGCTGATGTGACCGGCGACGGCAAGGCCGACATCGTCACGCTCGACAACAAGGGCCAGCTATGGCTCTACCCGTCGACCGGGCAGGCCGTGACCGACCACGTCCTCAGCGGCGCGGTGCGAATCGGCACCGGGTGGGGCGGCTTCGGCCAGCTGTACGTCTCCGACATCACGGGCGACGGCAAGGCCGACATCGTCGCCCTCGATGGCAAGGGCCAGCTATGGCTGTACCCGTCCACGGGGCAGGCCGTGACCGACCACGTGCTCAGCGGCTCGGTCCGCATCGGCACCGGGTGGGGCGGCTTCGGCCAGCTGTACGTCTCCGACATCACCGGTGACCACAAAGCGGACATCGTCGCCCTCGACGGCAAGGGCCAGCTATGGCTGTACCCGTCGACCGGGCAGGCCGTGACCGACCACGTCCTCAGCGGCTCGGTCCGCATCGGCACAGGTTGGGGCGGCTTCTCCGCGCTCCTGACGAACGACGTCACCGGCGACGGCACGAGCGACGTCGTCGCGCTGGACACCTCGGGTCAGTTGTGGCTGTACCCCTCGTCCGGGCAGGCCACCGCGGACCACGTCCTCAGCGGCAAGGCCCGGATCGGCACCGGCTGGAACGCCTTCACCATCGTCTGACGCGGAGCATCGCACCGTTGACACGGAGCATCGCACCGGCCTCCTCGCCCGCGGGGCGAGGAGGCCGTCATGCGCCCGGCGGGCTCAGGGAGCGGAGGGACCCACGTCCGTGGTGGTCAGCGCGCGACGCTGAGTGCCGCCGGCGACGTACTCGTCGGCGCCGACGTCCTTGGCGCCCGACCGGGCCTGCAGGTCCATGTCCTGGGTCACCTGGGCGTACGTGCCGGTCGCGGCGTCGATGGCCGGGCTGCCCGCAGCGAGCCGGTCCAGGCCGCCGGAGTCCACGACCAGGCCCGGGTTGACCGACCGGCCGCCGTCGGCGGGCATGTCGCCGCGCGACCCGCCCCAGACGATGTTGCCCTCCCACTTCGTGTTCGTGGCCCCGTCGACCGTCACGAGATCTCCGGAGCCGCCGACGAGGATGTTGTCGGCCACGGTCGTGTGGTCCGGCTTGTACTGGTGGTCCTCCGTGCCGATGCCGATGAGGTTCGTCTTCGTGCTCACGATCGTGTTGAACGCCACGAGTCCCCGGTCGGCCGCCTCGTGGTCCGTCGTGCTGTTCGTGTCGTCCCGGATGTTCCCGGCGCCGACGTCGATCGGCATGCCGCCGATGTTCTGGATCAGGTTGTTGATGATGACGTGGTCGTTGCCGAAGAAGCGGATCCCGGACGTACCGCCGAGGATGATGTTGCCCTCGACGAGGGTCCGGCTTCCGTGGCGCAGGCAGATCTGGCCCCGGGAGTTGCGCAGCGTGTTGTAGCGGACGGTGTTGTCCGAGGACTTCACCGAGATCGCCTCGGAGTCGCCGTTGGCCTTCTCGAAGAGGTTGTACTCGACGGTCGCGTGGGCCGACGCGTGCTGCCGGGAGCTGAGGCCGAGGCGGATGGACTCCCCGCCGTTCGAGCCGCTGTAGGAGTGGTCGTAGAAGTAGTTGTGGTGAATCCAGACCCGCTGCGCCATTCCCGAGCTCCCGGGCCCGGAGATCTGCAGGAACACGCCGAGCGAGCTCTTGTGCTGGAAGGTGTTGTGGTCGACCTCGCAGTCGTCGCAGGCGACCGTGACCCAGTTCTTGGTCGAGCTGTCCGACAGCTGGATCACGTTGCGCGTCAGCCGTACGTGGTCGGCGCCGGTCGGGAGGCTGATGGCGCTCCCGTGCGTGAGCCGGAAGCCCTCCACGGTCACGTAGTGGATCGAGCCGAACGAGAACCCGTCCGTGCCCTTGATCTCCGCCTTGCCGGTGTGCTGCGCGGCGATCGTGATCGGCGCCGACGCCGTACCCGACCGGGTCAGCGCGATCGCCGCCGAGGTGGAGTACGAACCGTCGGCGAGCTCGATCCGGTCACCCGGCTGCGCCTGTTTGACCGCGCTCTGCAGCGCGGCCACGGACGAGACCGAGATCACCTTCGTGGGCGCGGGCGCCGCGCCCGCCGGACGTTCGGCCGGGGCGGCGACCGCCCCGATCAGGGTCAGCGCGGTGATGACCGCCGCATGCCGGTTCAGTGCCATGAGGACCGCCTTGAGGGGAGCCGGAATTCGGCATGGTTTTACATCCACCATCACCGGCCGTCAAGACATACACCCGATGTATCGGTCGAGAATGTTCGGATGACAGGTCGATCATCGCAGTTCGCAGGCAGGTCGACGCCCGTTTACATCGGATCTATTGTTCGCCGCCGCGCACTAGGGCTGAGCCGATGCGGGTGCGTCGGTACCGGATCTCGTGGCGATGCCGCTCCCCCACGACGAGGCCCGCCTCGCGAAGCACCTTGATGTGCTCGGACACCGTGCTCGGCGCCAGCGCGTGCCGGTGCGCGAGCCACGTCGTCGACGTGGGCTCCTGAAGGGCGGCGAGCAGCGTGGCGCGGGTCCGGCCGAGGAGCCGCTCGAGCGCAGCGGCCGGGGATCCGTGCATCGGCTGCCAGAGACCGCCGAGGCCGCGCGCCGGGTAGGAGACGGTCGGCTGCCACGGCGGCTGCGTGATCACGATCGCCTCCTCCCACTTGAACACACTGGGCATCAGCAGCACGCCGCGTCCGGCGAGCTCAACGTGCTCATCGCCGCCGGGGTCGCGCACGAGCGTGTCGCCGGTCCAATGCAGCGTCTGGTTCAGATCGGCGAACAAGTGGTCCAGGCCGCCCTCGGCCAGACGTCGCGAGCGGTACGAGATGTCGGCCTCCAGCAGCGCCCGCACCCGCGGCCACACCGGCTCGACGAGCGCCCGCCACGCGGCCCGTACCAGGTTGGTGAGGAAGCTGAGCACGTCCGCCGGGTCGCCGAGCAGCAGCCTCCCCAGCTCACTCGCCTCCGCGCCCGGGGTCTCGCGTAGCGACATCTCGATCTCCTCCCGCACCACCGGCGCGGGCGTCGTGGCGATCCGGGTGAGTTCGGCCTCGATGTCCGAGGACGGGCCGATTGGGGGCGGGGCGAGGAAGTCGGGCGTGTAGCCGCGGCGCGGCTGAAGCATGGTGATCGGCCGCAGGTCGAGCGTCCCTTGGCGCGAGCGAGCATCCTCCAGCCAGCGCCGGTGATGCTGCCCCGGACCGTCCGGACCGGTCGCGACGCGCACCGCGGCGAGCGTCTCGAACACCGGAGAGTAGGCGAACCGGCAGCGCGCCAGGTCGGCCGGGCCGAAGCCGAGACTGATGGCCATGGCCGCCTCCTCGTGCTCTCCCGGGGCACGGATGATTCGGTCCCGCCCGAATGACTGGTGGCGATCCTAGCCGCCCGCCACGATCGACCACGTCGCCCGACGCCGGTCGACTCCCCTGACGATGAGAAGGAACATGATCATGCACGACGTCACCGAACTCGCCGACCTGCACGCCGACGTCAACCGCCGCGCCGCCGCCATCTTCGCGGTCGTCGACGACTACGAGCAGGAGGACGCCTTCTTCGCCGAGATCGACGCGCTCGCGGCACAACTGCCCGCCGGCGACGCCGACGGCCTGTTCCACCGAGCCTGCGCCCGTGACACCTGGGGCCACTCGGACCTCGCTGTCCCGCTGTACCGCGAGGCCCTCGATCGCGGCGGCCTGACCGGCGAGAACCGCCGCCGCGCGGTCATCCAGCTGGCCAGCTCCCTGCGCAACATCGGCGAGACGCAGACCGCGCTCGCGATGCTCGAGGCCGAACGCGCCCACGGCTCCGACCACCTCGACGACGCCCTGGCCTGCGTGACCGCGCTCTGCCTGGCCACCCTCGGCCGGGAGCGCGAGGGCCTGTCCATCGCCCTGGTCGCCTTGGCCAAACACCTGCCGCGCTACAACCGCTCCATGGCCAACTACGGTCGAGCCCTGCTCGAGAGCTGAACCGGCGAGCCCGGCCCGGCATCTCCGCTGTGGGTGGCGAGGAGTAGTCATCGGGCAGTTGGTCAGGCATCCCGCTTTGAGGGGGAGAGCCCGACAGGTACCAGGAGGCCGCTTCCGAAGAATCGGAAGCGGCCTTTCATCTGGCCAAAGGCGAAAAGATCACCGAGCATCCGTAAAGACACCGACGAACCAGACCGCGACCACCGCCGAGGCCTCTCCTGCCGGTGGCCCGTCTCCGTGACGCGGAGCCGCCCTGGTGTGATCCACCAGGAACGCGATCTCCCTCCACGCCGACCTGCCGCGCTTGAAAGCATGGACACCCCTGTCGGTGGAGGAGGACATTCTGGACGTGCTGCGGTTCGTTGGTGAAGGACTTCCGCAAGCGGTGTCTCGCCGAAGACGGGAAAATACCGGAGCAGCGGCGCGGAGAGGATGACCGGGTGCGGGTGTTCAACAGACGGTTCGCCACGGCGACCAGGCGGCTCGGACACGCCAGGACCGCGATGCGGCTGGCCGGGGTGTACGCGCTGGCCGACCTGGCCGACGACTGGGAGGACGGCCGGCAGACCTGCATCGACGAGCTGTGCGCCTACCTGCGGATGCCCTACGAACCACCCCCGGAGGCCGGACCTCCGACCGCCGAACAGCTGGCGTTCGGCGGCAGCCAGGAGGTACACCACACCGTCATCTCGACCATCGCCGCACACCTGCGCGACGACGCTCGGGTCTCCTGGCGAGGCCATGACTTCAACTTCACCGGTGTCCGCTTCGACGGAGGCGACTTCAGCGGTGCGGAGTTCTCCGGCGGCACCGTCGACTTCCGCGACGCCGTGTTCTCCGGCCGCACCCTCGACTTCACCGGCGCCGTGTTCTCGGGCGCCACCGTCGACTTCACCGGCGCCAGGTTCGCCGGCGCCTCCATCGACTTCACGGGCGCGACGTTCTCCGCCGGCACCGTCCACTTCGTCGCCGCGGAGTTCTCCGGCGGCACCGTCCACTTCGGCGACGCGACGTTCTCCGGCACCACCCACTACTTCATCACCGCGGTGTTCTCCGGCGCCTCCATCGACTTCACCGGCGCGACGTACTCCGGCGGCACCCTCGACTTCGCCGGTGCGGAGTTCTCCAGCGGGACCGTCCACTTCGGCGACGCGGCGCTCTCCGGCGGCATCATCGGCTTCACCGGCGTGGAGTTCTCCGGCACCACCGCCCACTTCAACGACGCGACGTTCTCCGGCGGCACTCTCGACTTCACCGACGCGACATTGTCCGGCGGCACCCTCCACTTCACCGACGCGGAGTTCTCGGGCACCACCATCGTCTTCACCGGCGCGAAGTTCTCCGGCGGCACCGTCGACTTCAGCGACGCGACGTTCTCCGGCCGCCGAGGCGGCCTCGGCAAGGACATCGCCACGGATCCGCCCGCGGGGCTACTGCTGCCTCCCGCATAGCCCCCGCGAGATCACGTGCCGATGATTCACGCCGAGGTCGCGATCAAGCTGGAGGCCACCCGTCGCGATCCCCAGGGCCCGTGGCTAGCCGAGTAGCAGGTCAGCAGTCTTAAATGCATTCCACGCTGGCGGTCACATTAAAGCTGGACGGTTCCGGACTTACCGTCACGCCAGGGTCCGTTCGACACTCGCTGGCTCCGAGCCGTAACTGTCATACGGCTTCCATCGACCTCGTGAGTAGCGTCGAATGCCCCTCTGGCCTGCGGTTAAGGCATCTCGGCGCTTCTCGTTGCTTCGTGCATGATCACATGGTCATGTGCCCTGGATCGTCCTTGTCCAGCAGCGCGAGGGCAACCACTTCGGCGCGAGAAAAATTTGGAATGGAGAGGAAAGGCCTGGAGGAGCGAATGGATTACATTCACAATACGAGCATAGAAGTAAAACAAGAGATTGATGCACTAGAATCTGAACTGGCGAAGCTTGGAGCGCCAAACGAAAGTGTTGCTGCTGCCGAACATGCGAATAAAATCGAATTGCTTAAGCAGCAGCTTTCCGCTCTCACCGAAGAGTCTACGGCCATTAGCAAGAGTGTAAAAGATACCAGGCAGCGGGTTGATGAATTTGAGGAGAGGATGAAACCTTGGAGGGATAGATTCACTTCCGCTAAGTCTGTCCTTGACTTTCTTGGTTCGTCTAAGGTTCAGCGTGCTGCCGACGAAGTGGCGGGCGCCTTCTTTGGGGTGTGGGATGGAGCGGACTTCCGGATAAAGCTCCAAAAGTTCGTTATTGCGGCGCGCAAAGACCTGGGTACTGACTGAACGCCTGCGAAGGTGCAATCGGCGATTCCAGTAACTGCGGAGGGGCGGGCACGATCTTTGGCCGGCGGCCTGCCTTGGGGTGGGAGCCCGGGGGCACTCAAGCTGTCCGGCGATCTCGGGCTGGCTTGCCTGCCCGCGTCTACCCGAGTCGTGCCCCCGGGCTTAGGGACTCGCCCCAAGGGAGGTAGGTAAAGATCATGACCGCCCCGGCCGCGCGCGGACACCTCGGCCGGAAGCCTCCCGACGGCGCGCGATGCGGTGGCCGGCACCTGGTCGCCCAGCTCGTCATCCGGCTCTGTGCTGCTGTACCGGATCAGGCGGCCCTGGAAGTCCCCGCTTTCCGCGCCAGCCGACCGGCTGTTTGCCTGGCGACCGGCGTGCCCCAGCTAAGCCGGTCGCCGTGGCGCCGTGTTCGCCGGCCACGCACCCTCCGGGAGCGGAAGATGCGGCCGACGGTCCCGTGACGGCCCAGAGCACGCTGCTCTGACCAGCGACGTTCTCAGACGTCGTAGAACTAATGCGGCGGAACGACGGCCTGTGATCTCTCGCTCAGCTGATCCGCTGACCTGGTGGGATGCCGTCGTTGGGCTGTCGTTGTTGGTCACCGTCGAGTGTCCTTCCACGGCCCGGCGACGGCCCGAGAGCTCGAAGCCGTTCGAACCGGCGCTTCGATCACACTCCCTCGGCCATGGCGATTGCGCCGACTCACCATGGTCTCGGCTGGTGCGACACCTAGACTGTAGGAAGGCTGCATGGATGCTCGACCAGCATGAGGAGGACACGGTCGCGGATGAGCTCAGGTGAGCGGCCTCTCAGTGAGGCCAGGTACTTGACCGTGGCCGAGGTGGCTGCGGTCATGCATGTATCTAAGATGACCGTCTACCGTCTTGTGCACTCAGGGGAGCTGCCTGCGATCCGAGTAGGGCGATCCTTCCGCGTCCCCGAGCTGGCCGTACATGACTACCTGCGTGAACAGGCCGCCCAGGAAGTCGGCGTGACAGGCCGCGGACCGGCCCGCCACGCGAACGCCGGCCAATCGTCCGTCGCACCATCAGGTGCAACAATCGCCCATTCAACTGACCTAGCTCCTACGCCACGAGAGATCCCGCTCGACACGGACGTAAGCTTCGCTGTCGTCGCTCGTCAGGCCGTCGACCGTGATCAGATCATTTACCTGACTGAACACGGCGAGCGACTCGCAGCCGTGGTGCCGGCCGACGTCGCCGCCGAGTTGAGCAGGCTTGACAGCGATGAACTCGCCGAGCTACTCGAAGAAGTCCGGGACACCGCTGCTGCACGCCGCGGGCTGGAGTCCATAGCGGCAGGTGAGCCCGTGATTCCTTGGGAGGACGTCCAGGCCCGGCTGGAGCTGTGAACATGGCGGCGGCTTACAGCATCGCGGTCCGAGCGAGCGTAGAAAAGCAGTTGGCGGCATTAGACAAGCCCGTACGGCGCCGCGTCGTGTCGGCCATTACTGCACTGGCGACCGAGCCACGGCCTCCCGGAGCCATCCCCCTAAAGGGTGCTCCCGGGGTCCTCCGTATCCGGGTCGGGGACTACCGAATCATCTACAGCGTGGATGACGCGGAACTTATCGTCCTAGTCATTGATGTCGGCCACCGGCGGCAGATCTACAGAGGACACTAACGCTGACCCGGTATGGCCAGTTCGTAGCGTTCAGACCGACGCTTTGATTAGGCGCCCTCGACCCAACCGCTGGCGACGCACTACAGAGACCCGCTTGACCGGCGTTGTTATGGCGTGGTGTATTGAAGCTCGCCGTCCTGTTGCACGGACCATCCAGTCGGCCATGAGGAAGGTCGAATGTCTTCAGGCTGTTTTCTGTCCTGATAGGCAGATATTGCCGCGTGAAACGAAGGCTTTATCGAGAATGTCGTGTTACCGAACGAGGCGCTACTAGAGAACCTCACGCATACAAATTCGGCGCCGCCGGAAAAAGTAGTGCCACCGAAACCGGCAAGGCCCGAAAACCTGGCGCCATCAAATATCGCGTCGCCGGAAAAAGTGGCATGCTCAAACCAGGCATCACCGGAGAACGTTGCGTCTGCGAAGTCGGCATTTCCGGAGAAAGTTGCGCTTCCGAATGCGGCCGAGCGAGTAAACGTTGTGCAGTCGAACCTGGCCGTGCTGGAGAAGGTTGTGTACCTAAATCCGGCGATATCGTAGAACGCTGCGCCCCCAAATCCGGCCATGCGGGCGAACCTTGCAGACTCGAATGCGGCTCTGCCACAGAATTTTACGTTGCCGAATCCTGCCAGGCCAGAGAACTTTGCATCCTTGAACTCGGCTCTCCGGGAGAACGTCGCCATCTCAAACCAGACGTCACCAGTGAACGTTGCGTTACCGAATGTCGCGTGGCCCGAGAATATCGCGTCCGCAAATCCCACGTCGCTGCGAAACATTGCTCGGCCAAATTCGACGTTACTGGAGAATTTTATAGTAGCGAATCGGGCTGGGCCGTCAAATGTCGCGTTTCGGAAGTTTGCCTCGCTGGCGAATGTTGCGTCTTCAAATGAAGTTATTCCCCAGAAATCCGTGCCTTCGAATCGGGCATCGCCGACGACGCAGTCTTGAAAGTCGAAGTCAACGAGGGCTGCGCCAGATAGGTCGATACCAATATTGGGCCAGAACGCCGTCTGGATAGCATGCGCCCTCTTGGAATTGTATCGGAGATGCTTGGTAAGTATTCGTTGTGCAGTTAGTCTTACCTGCTTTTCGCCAGATGTATCGATGGGAGCGTCGACGGGGACATGCGCCTCTATCGCTCGGTTGGTCTCGGCGGCTTTGTAGCGACGGTGGTGTTCGCTGATTGAGTCGGTACGCGAGGCGGATGGATCGGTTTCCTCGTGCCCTGAGGTATAGGGCATACGAAGGTAAGCGCAGAGGACGTCGATGACCGTCTGACGCATCTGGGGATTGTCTTGGGCGACCCGTTCCAAGGCGTACAAGCCAGCGAGTCGGACAGCGGCCTGGTCACTACCGAGTTGGTCAGCCGCCTTGGCGTACAGGTCGGTGATGCGTCTCTCGATAGCGTCCATGTCCGAGAGTGCGCTGACCCGCTCCTGATGCTGTTGGCGGCGGAACGCTAGCAGCAAGCCGGCAGCGGCGCCGACGCCAGCACCAGCAGCCAGGCCTGTGCGAACGGCATCGATGCGAGCCCTGGCGCGATCCGTCGCGGTTAATGCCCTGTCGGCTTCGTGGAGCAGCCACGGAGTCGTGATCGCGATCGCGGCGACGACGGCGAAGGCGGCACCGAGCATCCACCAGAACGTGGACCTACCAGGCCCAGAATTGACGGGCAGGCTACCAGCGGCGCGGGTCCTGCGGCGTAGCCAACTCATGCCTTCCTCCTTCATCCGCCGCGCGGTCGGAAGGTGTACGCGGCGGCGTACCGTCTGTTAGACGGTGTTATCGGAGGATCGGTGGCAGCGAGCTAGCGGCCGAACCAGCCTAGGCCGGATGCGGCCACTTGATGGGTATCGACGTCTGCGGGCAACATCGTCCAGCAGCCACCGTAACGCCGAGCGGACGAGGTTCCGCATACCAACTCACAATTCGTTCACCAAGCGGGGCTTTTTCGGGCTGGTAGCCGGGCGCCCGGCGTTTACGAGGTACCGTTTACGAAGTACCTGATCCGCGCGAACTGGCGTTTGTCCGGTTCGTCGTGTGAGGAGGGCCCCCGCGCCGCCCGGGCAGGCATTGACGCGAGGGCCCCTGCTACCGGCCCTGGTCCCTGCTCCTCGTCAGGAGCGCGGACCGGGGCCGTTGCCGTACCAGGTGATCAGCGACTCGATCAGCAGCCTCAACAGCTGCGTCCAAAGCCGCCAGTCGTCGTACGGCTGCGATCGCCGGTGTTTACCGGCCATCGGCATCACCTCCATGGCCACCCGCGCTGCAGGGGCCGATCGGACGACCGACCTCAGGCGGAGATCGGCCGGCCGACCATCCACTCTGGTCGGCCGGGCCCGAACCGGCCAAACGGATGGGTGGCGATGCGAGAAAGACCGTACATGAACTCGGCACCCCGTAACGACAAAATGCCAATAATGGCGAAAGATGGAAAGTGTTGGCGATGAGCTATGTGAGGCCCGACCTGGCGCTATGACGCCATCAAGCCTTCTGATTTTCTAGATCCGTATACGTATCTAGTGATACACGAAAAAGGTGATGTCACTAGTGCCGTATACGTAATGGCTCAAGGAACGGTGACCAGCCCGCCATGACGGCCACCCAACTCGGGCACCTTGCGCCCGTCACCACCACCGGCACTGGCTCCAGCCCTGTCGTCGGTCCCACCCCCGCACCTGCGCCGGACATCACTCCCGCCATCCTCGACACCGGCGACGAGACCGGCGTGGGTGCGGGGGTGGTGTTCGGCGCTGACGGCCTGCCCGCGGGCTATACGACCCCGGACGGATACGAGACCAGTTCGGACGGGGTATGGGCGCTCAAGACCGTCAAGGGCGAAGAGGTTGCCATCCGGATCGCGTGGGCGCCGCTGGTGATCCTGCGGGTCTTCATCGACCCGGCCGGGGACCAGCTGGTGGAGCTGGCGTGGACCGACCGGGGCCGGACCGTGCGGCGGATCGTGCGGCGGATCGTGCCGCGCTCGGTCGCCAAGTCCGGCAAACGCCTCGTGAGCGCGCTCGGCGATGCCGGCCTGCCCGTCATCGAATCCGACGCCCGCGGCGCTGAACGGTGGCTGGCCGCGCTGGAGGCGTGCAACCGGGACGTGATCGAACGCGTGCCGCTGGCGCGCTGGCTCGGCTGGCAAGACGACGGCACGTTCGTCACCTCCCAAGACACCCCCCGGCGCGTCGAAGTCCGCTACGACGAACAAGCCCCCGCGCTGGCCTCGCACCGGCCCGGGGGCACGTTCGAAGACCGGCAGGCCGTCATCAAGCACATCCAGCCCTACCCGGTCGCGCAGATGGCCCTGTACGCGGGCCTGGCGGCGACGCTGCTGCATCCGCTCGGGCTGGACTCCTTCACCATCGACTTCTCCGGCCGCTCCACCCGCGGGAAGACCACCGGCGCGATGGTCAGGCTGTCGTGCTGGGCCGACCCGACCGAGAAAGGCGACGGCATCTCGTCCTGGCGGACCACCATGCTCGCCGTCGAAAAACGCCTCAACCTCGTCCGGGGGCTGCCGGTGGTGCTGGATGAGACCCGGGTGGTCAAGTTCCCCGAACTGGTCGACCAGGTCCTGTATCAGGTGCCGAAGAACCACGGCACCCCGCGCGGCGGCGGCTGGCCGTCTGGGCTCCCGTGGCGGACCATCTTGATCTCCACCGGGGAACAGTCCGCGCTGTCGTTCACCACCCACCAGGGCGCCGCCGCCCGCGTCCTGGCCGTCCAGTCCCCGCCGTTCGGCACCGACGGCCCCGACTCGGCCGCCGCCGCGATCGCCGTACGCGACGGGCTCGCCGAGCACTTCGGCACCGCGGGCCCTGAATTCGTCGCCCGCCTGGTCGAGGGCTTGGCCAAGCCGAACGGGCTGGAACGGTTGATCGCCCGGCACAAGGTCCTCACCGGGACCTACCGCGGCTCTACCGACATGACCGCTCGGCGCGCTCCCATGGTCGCCGCCCTCGCGTTGGCCGCCGACCTGGCCCATCACTGGGGCATCGTCCCGGTCCCTCCACCGGATGAGGAGGTATGGATGCGCCTGTTCACCGCCGTCGATCCCACCGACAACCGCCCCGAGATGGCTCTGGACGTCATCCGCGAGTACATCGCCTCCCGCGGCCAGGACCTGTGGAAGCCCCACACCATGGACGACCAGCCCCACGGCGGATGGATCGGCCGTGAACTGACCATCGACGGCAAACCCACTGTCGGCCTGCTGCCCGAAAAGCTGCGGGAAGCGCTCAGCCGGGCGGGCTACGAGTTGGCCACCGTCGTGCCCGGCTGGCGCGAGATCGGCGCGCTGGTCGACGACCCCAAGTACAGCCCGCCGCCACGGTCGGGGGGACGAACCCCACGTCCCCCTCAACGATCTTGCATCACCACAAGTCACCGCCATATCCCCGGCCGATCCGGCAGGGGGACGAGAACCGGCCGAACACAGAGCCCGTTTTTTCGCGCCACCACCGGCCACCGCCACCCCGCGTGACCACACCACGTCGGTCGCGGGGGATGCCTCCCAGCCCGCACCCGCGCCAGACGGCCACCGTCCGCGCGCCACCGACCCATCACCGCGCGCGGGCATTAGGCATCCCCCGCGCGCCGATCCCACCGTCCGTACAGCCGCCGCCCTGCCCAGGGCAGCGCGCGGACCATTCGAAGGAAGGCCCCCGGAATGAGCGTCCGGTTCATCGACATCTTCTGTGGCGCGGGAGACCGACGCCCTGCTGAGCCCGCCGTACATCGTCGAGGCCCACGGCGGAGGCTCGACCGCACGCCCGACACCCGCTGGCCACCATCACCGCAGGCGGCAATCACCACGGCCTGGTGACCCCCGATGACCGGATCACCTGGGGCGACGGCCACGGCCTGGTCATCCCGTACCGGCGAGGGAAGGCCACGACCACCACGACCCCACCGCACACCGTCGCGACCCTCGACTCGGCCTGTGCCGCCCGGACAAGGCGGTCGACATCTGCGACTTCCGGTTCCGGATGCTCCGGGCCCGCGAGCGCCTGCGTGCCCAGCGCTTCGACGACTCCTACATCGTCACCGGCACGAGCGAGGAGCAGACCATGCAGGCCGGTAACGCCGTCTCGGCCAACGTCGCGCACTGGATCGGCACGAAGATCACCGAAGCCCTGCCATGACCGGCCATCGAATCTGACGCGGTTCATCCGCGCCCCGCCGACTCCACCGCTCCAAAGGAGCCGCCGCATGAGCACACCCACCCAGCCCCAACCGGGCGCACCACTCGCGTCCCACCTCGACCCCGACCGCAGGCCGATGATCGCCCCGGCGAACTGGGCGGCGACGAACGGGGCGACGGAGGTGGGGGCGATCCCGGCGAAGGTGTCGGTGAAGGCCCGGCCGATGGTGACGGCCCGACGACGCGTCAGTCCCCTCTCCTCCGGCACAGGAGGTATGCCACGACCAGAACGACGGTGAGGGAGCCGTCCCAGCCGACGATCGTTGTGGCCTCATCGACGCCGCCATGGATCGCGTACGCCACGCAGGTAATGGTCAGCGCCGCCTTGTTCGCGACCACGACGCCCCAGACGGCGCCATGAACACCTGGGCGCAGGGCGAGCAGTACGAAAAGCGCGGCGCACAGCATCAGCCCGTACATGCGCCACGTCTCCACGACGAGGACGGAACCGTCGGCCTTGAGGACGTCCGACAGGGCGGCAACGCTGGCACCGACCGCCTCGAAGGCAGCGAACCACATCAGCCCACGACCGATCCGCGGCGCGATGGCGGAATGAGGGACTTTGGCGGCTTCCATCGCTCTCCTGTTGTTATGTGGCTATTACCCCGGGAGCCTACGGTGGTGATCTCGGCCCTGCTGGGAAGTTGAGACATGGCGCGGGTCGTCGCGGTCACCGCTCTGGGGGCATCCGGCATTCGCTGTTCGGACGCCGAGCGGGGGCAGCAGTCTCTGCTTCAAGAGGCATTCGCCGAAGGCAGGATCGACCAGAAAGAGCTCGACCTGCGAGTGCAGCGCGCCCTGAGCGCGAAGACGCGCGACGACCTGGCTTTCATTCTCCGGACACGACCCGGTGCCCTCCGCGGAGACGGTTTCGCCCGGCCGGAAAGGTCTGAGCGGGTCGAACTCCGGGTGTGGCCGGACCCGTCGGTGCTAGCGATTTCCGGTCGTTACTCGGCCGGTAACGCCGTCTCGGCCAACGTCGCGCACTGGATCGGCACGAAGATCACCGAAGCCCTGCCATGACCGGCCATCGAACCTGACGCGGTTCATCCGCGCCCCGCCGACTCCACCGCTCCAAAGGAGCCGCCGCATGACCACACCCACCCAGCCCCAACCCGGCGCGCCACTCGCGTCAACCGACCCCATCGGACCCCTCTCGGGGTTCGGGGAGCTGGCCGACGTCTTGGCCGAACGGCTGTATGACGACGCCCACGAAGGATGCGAGACCACCGGCTGCCACGGCACCCCGCGGACCCACTACGACGCCTACGCGCGCGAGCTCCTGGCGGTGATCCTGCCCGTCCACCGCGAGCAGATCGCCCACCAGATCGAGACGCACGGGCTGCCCCTAGTGGCCGACTTCGTCCGCGACGCGAAGTGACCGCCGCGCCGATCTGCCGCCGCTGCCGCTACCCGCTCACCCCGATCCCCCGGGCAGACCGAGCACCCGCTGTGCTCCCTGACCGACACCGGGATGGATCCCCCCAACCGCCTTCGGCGGCCACAGCGGACCGGCAACGGCGACACCGCTCCGACTCGCACTCGAGATGGCCGCCCGCGGCTGGTACGTACTGCCGCTATCGGCGGCCAGCAAACGCCCACTCGGCAACTGCCCCGCGTGCCGGGACCGCAACGGCCGGCCACCACACCGGATCGAAGACTGCCCGTGCATCCCAGCCGGAGCCTGGTGCCACGGCGTCCGCGCCGCCACCCTCGACCCCGAGCGAATCGCGACCTGGTGGCAACACGAGCCCGACGCGATCCCCGGCATCGCCGCCGGACCCTCCGGGCTGGTCCTGCTCGACATCGACACCCACGCCGACACCCCACCCGCTGACCCGGCCACCGGCCTGCTGCCCGGCATCGACCTGACGGCCGAACCGATCTCAAACGCCGTCTGGACAGACGCGAGCGCCTTCCGTGACGGGCGGGACACCTTGCGGCTCCTCGCCCGTCTGCGAGGCGGAGAACGGCCCTGGCCCACCGACCCGGGCCACCGGCCGGTCACCGTCACCACGCCGTCCGGCGGGCGGCACCTGTGGTATCGGGCACCCGCCGCCAATCTCCGCCAGGCGCTCAGCCCACACAGCATCGCCTGGCAGGTCGACATCAAGGCCGGCTGGTCCTACGGCATCGCCCCCGGCGCCACCGCGACCGCCGGGCGCTACCAGATCACCGGCGGTGATCCTGCCCACCCCGGGCTGCTGCCCGGATGGCTCACCCGCGAAGTCCTCCGCATCGCCGCAGCACGCGACCACCGTCCAGCGCCACCGCTGCCTCGGCCCCGCCCGGCCCGTACCGGTGCCCGCGGACCGGCCGCCTACCTCACCACCGTCATCAACCGCGGCGCCGCCGAGCTGGCCGCTCTCACCGACGGCCGACAACGCGCCCTCGCCGCACTCGCCTACCAAACCGGCGGACTCCTCGAATGGTCCGGCCTGGCCCACGACCAGACCACCGAACAACTCATCACCGCCGGAACCGCGGCCGGCCTCCCGTACAACCTCGCCGCCCGCATCGTCCACCGCTCACTCACCCGCGGACTTGATGACCCGCTGCCGGAACCCGGCAGTTCACATCGCTGATCACCTTCGAACGGCCCCGGCGAACAGGCCGCCAAGCACACCCGCCGGGGCCGTTGCCCCTCCGGAAAGGAGCACGTCCATCATGACCGTTGTCACCGTCGATGCTCAGCGGGTTCTCACGAAGGCGCTTTATCGCGTCGCGGAAGCCAGGGAAATCTTGTCCCTCAGCCGAAGCACGGTTTATGAGCTGATTCGCTCTGGCCGCCTTCGCACGGTCAAGGAGGGAGGCGCGCGTCTCGTGCCCGCCTCAGCGATACAGGACTACGTGGCGCTGCTTGAGCGCGAAGCGGAGGACGCCCGCTGATGACGAAGAGGCGAAGCCGCGGGGACGGCGGCCTGCACTGGGACGAGAGTCGGCAACGCTGGATTGCGTCCGTGACCGTTGGCTACACGCCGGGCGGGAAGAGGATCGTGAGAAAGGCCAGCGGGATGACCAAGACGCAGGCCAAGGAGAAGCTCAAGCAGATCATTCGCGACCACGAGGACGGAATCGCGATCACCGGCCACAACTTCACTGTGGGCGACGCCGTCCGCGACTGGTTGAACTTTGGCCTGAGCGGTCGCGATTCCGACACCATCGAGAAGAACCGCATCATGGCCAACGAGCACGTGATTCCGGCTCTCGGAGCAAGAAAGCTCCGGGAACTGTCGGCTGATGACGTCGACAGGTGGTTGGCTGACAAGGCGAAGGCGCTCAGCACGCGGAGTCTGCAGGAGATCCGCTCGATCCTCAAACGCTCCGTCGCGCGGGCTCAGGCACGCGACAAGGTGAAGCGGAATGTGGTCCTCCTCTGCGAGGTGCCGAAGGGCCGTGAAGGCCGGCCGTCCAAGGCGCTCACACTCCCCCAGGCTGAGGCGCTTCTGACCGCGGCCGAAGGCACCTCAATGGAGGCGTACATCGTGCTGTCCCTGCTGATCGGTGCGAGGACGGAAGAGCTCCGGGCGCTCACTTGGTCGCACGTCGACCTCGACGGGAGACGGGACATTCCCGGAACGCCGCCGCTGCCACCCTCGATCATGGTGTGGCGTTCGGTCAGAGCAAGCGGCGATACCAAGACCAAGAAGTCGCGCCGAACCCTCGCTCTGCCGAACCGCTGTGTCGACGCCCTGAGGCGGCATCAGGAACGGCAGGAGGTTGCGCGGAAGGCCGCCGGCGACGCCTGGCAGGACAACGACCTGGTGTTCACGACGCGGGTAGGCACCGGCCTCGACGCGTCCAATGTCCGGCGGTCCTTCCGCCGGGTGGTCAAGGCGGCCGGGCTGAACCCGAAGGACTGGACGCCAAGGGAACTCCGCCACAGCTTCGTGTCGCTGCTGTCCGACGCCGGCGTCCCGATCGAGGACATCTCTCGTCTGGTGGGTCACACCGGGACCACCGTGACGGAGACGGTCTATCGCAAGCAGATCAGACCCGTTCTGCTCGAAGGCGCCCAGGCAATGGATCGCATCTTCCCGAACGGCGATCAAGCGCCATAGTCACTCAATTAGTCACCCGAGCAGCCAAAAGGGCCGGTTCCTTGATCGGAACCGGCCCTTGAGCTGGTGGGCGATACTGGGTTCGAACCAGTGACCTCTTCGGTGTGAACCAGATTCGGTCAATCGATCTTCTCCCTGGTCGACAGGGTTCCAAGCGGGGCGCCTCTCACCTGCGATTACGTCCGGTGGAGTCGCGGTGAGTCTGAGGGAGCCTGAAAGCGTTGGCTCCCAAATTGGCTCCCGTGGCTCCCCTCCCGGACGGGAGAGGAGCCCCTATGGCAATCGAGATCAACGAAGACCAGATGGCCCTCACGGTCGACGGCCGCGAGGTCGCCACGGCGAATCGGACCGGAGACCAGTGGACCGTTACCACCTGGCCGGTCCCCCTCTCTTGCAACCAGGCGATCACAGCGCTGACCCTGGCCGAACGACTCGCCTACGGATACGGCGAGGACGATCCATTCGTCGCCTCCTGGCGCGAGGAGCTGGCCCATGCTTGACCGCATCATCCGGGCCATCACCGCCCTCGCCGTCATCGGCGTGGCCGCGGTCGCCGCTGTCATTTCCTACCGGCACGCCTACGAACTGGTGCGCTCTCACGGCGAGTCGGGCACAACCGCCCGACTCGTACCGCTCACCGTGGACGGCCTCATCTGGGCAGCCTCCATGGTGGTGCTCGACGCCAACCGGCGCACCAAGGCTGTACCACCACTGGCGCTGTGGAGCCTCGGAGCCGGCATCGTGGCGACGGTTGGCGCCAACCCGGCGCACGGCGTGGGACACGGGCCGATGGGTGCCCTGGTCAGCGCCTGGCCCGCCCTGGCTCTCGTCGGCTCCTACGAACTACTGATGATGCTCATCAGAAACGAGCACCGACCCTCTACCGAGAGGGCTACGCACCAGGCCGTGAGCCAGGCCCCGCCACCCGTCGACTTCGACGTACCACCCACGCCATCAGGTGTACCGACGCTGGAACAGGTGGTACGGACGCGATACAGGGCCGGCGATAGCCAACGAGCCATAGCCCGTGCGCTAAAGATCGATCGCCGCAAGGTCAAACGGATCGTCGAACAGACGACATGAGGTTCAGCCCCGCACCATGGCATGGTGCGGGGCTGAACCCTTCACGCGCCGCGAGCAGCGCCCGCCGACGGCACGATTCTCTCGATATGCCCCCTCATGAAGAGTCTGGCTTCGGAATGATGGCCTCAGGTCAAGCGGGAGGTATGGAAGCGATGACGCGGTCGTCAACGGGTGGGGCGGCTACGTCCGGTGGCGTCGGCCATGAGGACCGCTGCTGGGCATGGCTCGCGGCTCATCTACTGACCGAGAACCGGCTCCCAGCGTGGGCCTCTGGCCACCGCTTGGTGGGCGTTGGTAGTCAGACGGCCCGGCCCGTCGACGATGTAGGCGCCCTCACTGACAACGGTGGGTGGTTGATGGTGCAGGCCAAAAAGGGACTCAAACTCAGTGAGTCGCTTGATAGCCCGCTCGCCGAGGCTCTGGCTCAGGCTGTAGAGGTTGTTGCTGTCGGTGTGCCAGACCAGCCACCCCATGGACCGCAGCTTCGGAAGCTCGAGCCCAGTCTTGATCGAGTGTTGATACTGGCGGATGAGCGGGCGCCTGGAACAGTCAGCCGATCGCTGGCGACTGTGACCGAACGACTCCGGACATGGCCTGACGCCGTCCCACTGGTCGAAGCCGTCGCAAGCAAACCCGAGGCCGAAGCCAGGGATGTGCTTTTCGCGCACCTTCGGCGGCTTTGGGAGGAGCGCCAAGATGAGCCAGCGGATGATGCGGTCCTTCGGTGCCTCCTTCGTCCGCTTGTGGTTCGTGCTTTGAACCTGCGCGATGACGGTGAGCATTACTTGTCAGCTCAAGTGATGCTCCGCGATTTGCTTCTCAACGAGGAGAGAGCACAGGATCTCTGGCAGGCGCTAGTCGGTGTAGGACACGGGCTGGCCGAGAAGCAGTCCTGGCTGGACCGCGATGGGCTGGTCGCTGAGCTCGAAGCTCAAGGGTTCCAGCTCAAGCCTGTCACCAGGCTGAGAAGCGACGTCGACCGCTTGCGGCATGTCACCTCAGATAACATCGCCTCGCTGTCGAGCACCGCTGCCATGACTACCCCTGAAGGGCCAGTGCGGCTACTCAGAGAGGTTGGGACAGCCCTGTTCTCTGCCGAAGGCAGCCTCGCGGTGACCGGTGAACCTGGTACAGGCAAAACCGTGCTGCTCTACGGCCTTGCGACCAGTCTCGCGAGCCAACACAAGGATGTTGTACTGCTGACTGCGGAGAACCTGCGGGCCACGTCAGGGCAAACCCGAGATGAGTTGAATCTTGGGCACGATCTGAGGGAAGTCTTGCAGGGTTGGCCTGGTACCCAGCCTGGCGTCCTGCTGCTGGACGGGCTCGACCAAACCCGCGGAGAAGACCCATCACAGTGGCTGCCCCAACTGACGCAGCAACTCAAGGGGAGTCGTTGGCGGATCGTGGCCAGCATCCGGCGCTTCGACCTCCGGAACGGCAGACGGTGGCGAGCCATGTTTCGCGGCGAGCCGGTGGAGACCGAGTATGCAGATGCCAGCTTGACCGGCATACGTCACCTCCTCGTGGGTGACCTTCGCCCGGCCGAGATGGAGCGCCTTCTTGTTGCAAGTCCTGCGCTCGCCGCACTCATCAAAGCTGCAGGTGCGCGCCTTCGGCGCCTGCTAGCTAACCCATTCAACCTGGATATCGCCGCTCAACTCCTTGCTGATGGCGCCCTTGTAGAGCCTGGACATATCGGTAATCGTCTCGACTTGCTCGACTGCTACTGGCAGGTGCGAGTCGCTCAATTCTCAGCTGCTGCTTACGAACGACCTCAAGCACTCGCGCGGGTAGTCGAACAAATGCTCACCGCTCGCCGACAGCAGATCGATAATGTTACCGATCCCGCATTCACCAATTTTGGCCGCGCTCTGAGAGATCTAGTAAGCGATGGCGTGCTTCGTGAACTACCACGTAGGATCGGTCAGCCACAGCCACCGATCGCCTTCGCCCACCCCGTGCTTTTCGACTATGCCGTTGCAATCCTCGCCCTCGGCGACGTCTCCACCGGCGAAAGCCTCGCTGACCGGCTCGATGAGGATCCCAACCTGGCGATGGTCGTGCGGCCTAGCCTCGACTATCGGCTCGCGATCGCGTGGCGCGGGGATCCGACAAGGCAAGAATTCTGGCAGCTTGCATTGCGGCTCACCGCGGCGGCCTCAGGACATCAGTTGGCGGCTGCGGCAGCCGCCACCGCATGCAGCCGAGAGCTAAGAACGACAGATGACCTGAGTCCGCTAATCGATGCGTGCCTTGGAGCCACCCTTGCAGACGGCCCGCAGTGGAGCAAAGAGGATGCGCACCGGCTGGCATTTTTGGTCGCGGCCGCTATCAGCGGCTCGGATACACAGAAGGAACTTCTCGACATATTCACGCCCTTTGCCGGTCGCATCGCGCAGGCGGCTAAGATCGCCTACGATGCCGGCCTTGCTTTGCTGGCAGCCCAGCTACTCGACCGTGCAGCGTCCACACAATTGCCGTTGCCAGATACGATAGCTAGCACCTGGTGGACACAAGTCTTCGTCAACTGCATGACGGTGGCGCTGAAGGATCCAACGGATCCGCGAAGCACCCAGCTCGCACACATCGCAGCTCGACCTCTTGCATATGCAGCCACCCTCGACGGTGCAAGCACGGAAGCACCCGTACGGTCAGCAATTACTCCATCAGCGCTGCGCGCATGGGGCACCAAGGTCGTTCATTGGCTCATCGATCGCCTTCCGGAAGTTGCGGCAGAAAGCCCTGACCTTGCAGTCGAGATTGGCGCAAGCGTCTGGGAATACGAAGAAACGCGAGACCAAGTCACAAATATCACGAACAGTCAGATCCTGGGACTTACGAGCACTGTGACCCAGGATTTGCACCACGCTCGCTGGAGCGTCTGCGAGAAACTTCCCGACCTCGCGACCATCAACCTCGAAGCGACTGCGAAGCTGATCGTCCGTATAACTAATACGCCGCAGATGTTTCCATTCAACGACACACCCGCATCTCACGAGAGACCACATGTCCGATACGGCCAAACTCTGAAGTACGCAGGAGGACTCGCCCATCTAGAAACAGCGGTGAATTCCTTCATTGATCGATTCGAGTTGCAGGCTGCGCAGGTCGGCCCGCGAGAGAACGAGGTTAGCACAGAGAAGCATCATCTCCAGGAGATTGTAAATCTGTTGATCGCCCAACTCTCGCATGGTGAGGTATGGCAGCTCTTGCTCTATCGGGCCGCAACGGCCGAATCGCCAGCGCTAGCCGAGCTCCTTGCGCCCGCATTGGGGATCGCCCTATTCGGATACAGCAAGACCCGAAAACCTGCAGGGCTCCTCGCAGCCCGCCTATCGCCGCTGCTCGCCCCGGACGTACACCGGGCCATCGAGACCGCCATCCTCTACGCAACCAGCGCCGATGGTGATGAGATCAGCGATCCGAGACTCAAGGAGTGGCGACAGCGCGACCGTGACACGCTACTCAGCGCACTCGACCGGGACAAAATCGTCACCTCTGAGGCGCGCCACCATCTCGAGGAACTCACAAGCAGCGGTCGCGAAATTATGCCACTTCCTACAACCTCGCCGGCTGCCTGGAACGACGAGGAAAGTAGCTGGTTCGAAGATCGCCAGACCAGCCTTCCCGGCGAGCGTAGCTTGATCGATAGAATCTCTGACGATGTCACGCAGGCAATCCAGCAAACCGGAGATCGAGACGAAGCCGTACGCGCAGAGGGCTGGGAGCGACTAGCCATAAGCTGGCAGACACTTCGTCAGGAACTCGCCAATAGTACCGATCAAAGCAACGCGGAAACAAGTAAATCTCGCCTCGTCAACGGCGCCAAGCGGCTCGCGCAATCTCCACTAACTCGGCCTGAAGAGGATTTGGGCCAGCATGTCTTTGCCGCTCTTCGCGAGGCGCTCCCTTCTGCTACCAACCCTCCCGCTCGGGACGAAAATGATTGGAACTCGACGGGTTGGGTCGTAACCACCACGACGGAAGCCGTGGAAGGCCTCATATATCTGGCGCGACGAGCCGATTGGCAGGCCATCCATGGAAACGCGCTATCGACAATAGTAAAGCGCTACTTGGACTCCCCAAATCCAATCTACCGGATTCTGAGCACCGAAGCGATTAGCAGCATATTCCCGGAAGCGCAAATACTGGAAGAACTTACGCGAAGACTATCCACCGAGCCCGACCCTCGAGTGCTTACTCAACTGATACTTGTCTTGGGCGCTTATAGGCAGGCGAAACCGCTCGATGTTGACCGCGTTATGCAACAGATCGCCTCTGAGCCACAATGGGCTATTATCACGACAGACGCCGCAACTGACGGCACCCTAAGGAATGACGACCGGACAGAGATCGCCGTGCACCTGATCGTCATTCTTGCGGTTACACATGGCACGCCATATGCGCATAATACAGCGCACGCATGGCTCTCCCTGCCGATGGAACATACTCATCGCGCAGAGCGGGCACCAGCCTGGCTTCGCTACTTTCTCAATCCACCTGACATAGCTGAGACAGAAGCTCAATCACGAGCATTTGAACTACTGACACTTCCCCTGAATTCAATAAAGAAGACTTGGGCGGAACAACTAGTAGCAGAATCAGCTAACGTCGACCATTTGAGGAACGCTCTTAAGGTCGCCCATAACGTAGTCCAGGAGATATACTTCGCTAGTGGTGCAGTAAAGGGCAAAAACGAACCCACCGAAGAACCCTTTACGCCAGGATTGGAAAGGTTCTCCGAACTAGCTCTTCCACTTTTGGAGGAGTACAGCGACATACATCATCCTCAGGTTACCCATTACATTATTCAGACCATAGACCACATAAGTCATTTTGCGCCGAAGCGGGCACTGCTCGCCGCCATGCGAGCTGCAAGCGGTGACCAGGGCTACGCTCAAGAATCCTTGGCCCTCAATGCGGTCCTAAAGCTTATCCAACGCTATCTAGCAGATCGACGTGCGCTCATTGTTGGTGACAGGGAATGCACAACCGCAGTGAGGAAGCTGCTTGAAACCTTCGTCCGCGAAGGCTGGGAAGAAGCAATCCGTTTCGCGGAAAACCTAGAGGATATGTTCAGCTAAGGAGAATGTCATCCCGGACGGCCCAGGTCATAGTGGAAGCGAAACGCCGTCCACCGTTCGGTCTCCACCCGCGCACGGCGCAACCCCAGCACCGAGGCAACCTCCGACTTCAGATTGTCGTAACGGACCTTTCCGGTCGGCACCCCGCCCAGCACGCGAAACGCATGCTCGTGGCCCTCGAAGAACGCCTCCTGGCCACCCGACAGCGAGACCCGCTGCACCGCCTTGCCCAAAAACGACAGCCGGAAGCAGAACAGGAAACACTTGATCTCTTCCCCGGCCAGACGCACCACGACCTCACCGAAGTCGACCTCCGCCTCGGCCCCCGGCCGGTGCCCTGCGGCACGAACGCCTCGGCAGGAGCACGGCCCGCCTCCGCCCTGATCTGCGGCTTGCGCTCCGCGATATAGGCCCGGACCACGGGATAGGACATATCCGACATCCCGTACTCGTCGATCAACCGATGATAGATCCGCGTGATGCTATGCCGCTGCTTGCGCGGCGCGTCCAGGTCCACCCGCAACATCTCATCGATGGCAGGCTTGAACCGGTCCAGCTTCGAGCCCCGAGGTGGCAGCTTCTTCCGCGACTCAGGCCACGCCGACGACAGCGCCTTGACGATCGTCCGTCGGCCCACACGGTACTTCCGCTCTATCGCACGGCCCGACATCCCAGCGCGGGCATCTCGGCGGATCGCGGCGTACAGTTCGACCTTCGAAGGGGACATGAGGACGCTCCTCGACTACGGGACGCATCCAACATTTCACCATACGTCACAGGGTGCGGTCGAAACTCACGAACAACGACTCCACCGCAACACAGCCGCGGTCACACGTGACGAGCAACTGCGGTCAACTCTCGAGCATGTAGCCAGGCTTCCCAGTGCGTGATGTCTCACTGCATCACTCACGCTCATAGGTAGATGGCATGTTGTGGTTTTTTGGATTGGCGCGGCGGTTAGCGCGGTAGGAGTGGTGCATGGGCGGTCGTCGGTGGGGTCGTTTAGCGTCGGGTTTTGGCGCTGTAGTAGCGGTCGTTGCCGGGGTTGCGGTCAATCAGGTTGGCGGTGATTCGGCGTGGCCGTGGCAAGTCACCATGGCTTCCATCGCTGCGATCGCTATGTGGCTGGCAGCGACACTGAGTTACCCTCCGGCCGCGAAGGAACCGGTATCCCCGCCCAGCTCGGGAGAACTTGGGCCGGCACCGGACGTGGTGCCGGTATCTGGCACTACGGACAGTATGGTTCAGGCTCGTGAGATCTGCGGCGGCACCAACATGTCTCACGGCCCGGCCAGCACGTTGCCGGTGCCCCGGCAGCTGCCGACCGATCCAGCATCGTTCGTGGGCAGGGAGACCGACCTAGCCACGCTCGACGCGCTCCTGGCAAACAACGGCGAAGCTCACGCGGTAGTGATCTCAGCCATCGCTGGGACCGGGGGCGTGGGGAAGACAACGCTCGCAGTTCACTGGGCCCACCAGGTCCGTAAGCACTTCCCTGACGGTGACCTGTTCGTGAATCTACGGGGCTATGACCCTGGCCAACCGGTGACACCCAAACAAGCCCTTGACGGATTCTTGCGGGCACTCGATGTACCCACTGAAAAGATCCCTCCGGAACTCGATGCGCAAGCCGCACTGTTCCGCAGCCTGCTCAACGGCCGCCGGACGCTGGTGGTACTAGACAATGCCGCCAGCATCGAGCAGGTCCGGCCCTTACTTCCTGGCACCACTGGCTGCCTCACACTGATCACCAGCCGAAGTCGCCTCTCGGGGCTGGCCACCCGCGAAGGAGTTGCTCGCGTACCCATCGACGTGTTGTCCCCTGAGCACGCTGTGAATTTGTTGCGGCAGGTCATCATCGACTCGCGAGTGGACGCAGAACCGGACAAGGCGGCCGAGCTGGCCCGGCGCTGCGGTTATCTACCCCTGGCGCTACGGATCGCCGCCGACCGAGCGGTCACCCATCCCCACCTGACGTTGGCTGACCTGGTCGAGGAACTCGTGGACGAGTGTGGCCGCCTTGACGTGCTAGCCAGCGAAGACGACGAAACCACTGCAGTACGCGCTGTCTTCTCGTGGTCCTACAACAAGCTGCCGCCGGATGCCGCGCGGGTCTTTCGGCTTCTGGGCCTGAACGCCGGCCCCGACCTGTCGAGTGAGGCCGCCGCAGCCCTGACCGGATTGACCAGACCCCGGGTCCTGCGGCTACTCGACACACTGACGAGCCAGCACCTGCTGGGGCAGACAGGACGAAACCGCTACCGATTCCATGATCTGTTGCGCGTCTATGCGGCCGAACGCGCGATGCTGGAGGAATCTGAGGCCGAACGCTCTATCGCATTGGGTCGGATGCTCGATTGGTACCTGCACACCGCGCGAGCGGCGCGGCGCATCATTCAACCCAACATCTATGAGGCGCCCACCGACGCCCCGGACCCTGCGTATCCACCGCTAACTTTCTCGAGCCATGACGAGGCGCTGGGGTGGTTTGAGCACGAGCGGACCAATCTCGTAACCGCCGTCCGTGAATGCGCAAAGGGTGGCAATGACCCTGCCACCTGGAGACTTGCTAATCTTCTCGTGCCCTTCCTTGCACTGCGTTGGTACCGAGACGATTGGCTAGAGACCCTACAACTCGGTCTTTCGACCGCGCGGAATTTGGGTGATCGGAGCGCACAGGCCTTAATGCTGATAGATCTTGGCGATCTGCATTGGGAGCTGAGGCGTTTCGACGAGGCGATCGAGCACCATCAGCGGGCACTGTCCCTCAGCCGGAACGCTGGTACGCCGTGGACGGAGGGTTTCAGCCACCACGGCCTTGGCTGTTCCTACGCAGATCTGCATCGACCTGACGAGGCGTTCCGTCATTTCCGACAGGCGCTGGAAATCTTCCGCGCTGCTGGGGAGCGCCGAGGTGAGGGCATCGTTCTGACAAATCTCGGAGCCGCCTACCGTAGCGCCGGACAACCGGAAGAAGCGATCGCTTGCCATAGACAAGCGATATCCATCTTGGAGGAGACTGCAAACGACGGAGATCGCGCGGGGTCGCTGCGACTGATGGGCGCCGTCTACTACGATCTGCGACGATTTCCCGACGCTATCGATCACTACCGCCGGGCGCTACGAATCTTCCGCGAGAAGAGGGACCGACGCTGGACCGCTCGTACCCTTTTCGGCCTTGGAGAGGCTCAGTCCGCCGACCACCAGACCGATGCGGCACTCCGCTCCTGGCAGGAGGCACTCGCTATCTTTACCGACCTCGGCGACCCGATGGCCGACGAGATCAAAACCCGCCTGACGGCCCTCACTGCAGACTCATCCGATACCTGACGAGCTCAATGCAAAACAGCACGCTCGTTGCCAGTCACAGTCTGACGCCACAAGCCATGTCGTCTAAACACCCCGGGTGATCTTCGCTGCGGATCAAGTGTGGCTGGCAGGGGCGGGGTCGAACCGAGGCGTCTCGGCGTAGCAGGGCCGCACACTGTCCTGTCGTTTGCCCGTGCGGGGGCGAGGGCTCGTCGGGTGGTCTCACCGTGTACGGCGTCGGCACGAAGTCCCCATATCAACGATCAAGCCACACATGGGCAGAGTGCCATACTCGTTCGAAACTTCCCAGGTACACGTTAGCCAGGTCATTCTCCTCACTGCACCGAACATGAAGTACAGGCGCATTTGAGGCGGCTACACCGTACGCGTGTGGGTTCACCAGAAGCTCGTCATCCGCACCATAAAGTGAGGCGTACAGTACGGTCCGATGTAGCCGGATCTCCATGCAACTGGTTTCTCGCAGCGGCTCGTACAACACAAGGCTGTTTCGTATCTTGGCCGACATCGCATCATCCACACCTTCATCGGCACCGCGTTCAGCAACATGGGTACAATCCGGATCGCCAAGTAGAATGCGCACCGAGACACCAGCATTTGCCTTCGATGCAAGAATTCGGAGTATTCCCACGTCCTCGGCAAGGAAGAGGCCGGAGTAGACGAGAATACGGATCTCCTGTTTGGCTTGACTGAAGAGCAACTGCCACACATGGCGCGGAACAGCCCAGCGGTGGGCGTAAGCCGCTTCAATCACGGCGCTGCCGCGATGTTGTGGCAAAGGCGTCGGTGCTTTACTTCGCCAGATCATCGTCTTATCGATGCCGAGGAAATTCGCCAATTCGGATTGATGGCGGGGATAAGGGCGCCGCCCTTCCAGCCAGCGCCGTACGGTCTTCGGGTCTACACCCAAACGAGCGGCGACTTCCTGCTCTGTCACGTCGGCTTCAGCGAACGCGCGCCTCAAGATCTCGTTCACCGCAATCCTCCAACCGTGCCGGTCTGGACCGACGCTAACACAAGACGTCCCTAGACGTCCCCTAGTTGCCCGTGAGAGGTCCGGGCTCGGACGCGAGCCTGTTTGGACATGTGGCGGATCGCTCTGGTCCGTCGCTCGCGGACGGGTCGCAGGCTGCGAGGCGCAAGATGACTCAACCCTCTCGATCGAGCTGCATGGTCATGCCGGCCTTGCCACACGCGGTCGGCAAGGCGCGGCAGTATGCGCGGTGGCTGCTCGACACGTGGAAGCTGGCATCGATGACGGACACCGTCGAGCTGCTGGTCAGTGAGTTGGTGACGAACGCCATCAACGCGACCGGCGTCACCGACGTACCCGAAGACATCAACCAACTCGTCGGCAAGGTGCAGCCGATCTACCTCTGCGTCTCGGTACGGCCTGAGGCGGTGCTGATCGAGGTCTGGGATTGCAGCAGCACACGGCCACGGCAGCGTGTGGCAGCGGACGACGAAGAGGAAGGCCGCGGGCTGGTGCTCGTACAAGCGCTGTCGAAGGAATGGGGCTGTGTCCTCCTGCCGACGGGCGGAAAGATCGTCTGGTGCGAGTGCCTGATCGAGGGATCGGCATGAGCAGTCGCCGGAAGAGGTACCGCGAGGTCGCGGACGTCATCCGTGATCGGATCGCACGCGGCGAGTGGCAGCCACGAGGCCAACTCCCTTCTCAAGCGGAGATGGCCAAGGAGTTCGGCGTATCGGGCAGTACGGTCTCCGACGCCATCTCCCATCTCCGCGAGCGCGGGTACGTCTGGACGCTGCCGCACAAGGGCAGCTACGCGCGGCCGGCCGAGGACTGGCGAGAGGAGCCCTCGTGAATCCGCGTGACGAGCGGCTACAGCGCTCGCTGGCGGAGTTCTACGCCATGCTCGACAACATGCGGTTCACAGGCGCCTCTCAGGTCGTTGAGGTTCAGCACCTTAAGATCCTGGTCGGCAAGTATCCGGAGCAGGCCCGGAGCTTCCTCGCCGATCACGACGAACGATCGCGCGCAGACTGATACGACTGCCGTGACGCGCGCAGCACGGGAGACGCGTAGTGAGAGGACGACGGTGAGCCCACGAGAGACTGCATGGGGCGCGTACGCGCAGATTGCCGAGGTTCTGCGACAGCTCATCAGCAGCGGAGACCTCGCGCCCGGTTCTCTTATGCCGTCCGAAGCCGCCTTGTGCGATGAGTTCGCGGTTGTCCGTAACACCGTGCGCCGTGCCCTGGCCGCGCTTGAAGACGAGGGGCTGGTCGAGACGCTGCCTGGCAAGGGTCGCGTCGTGCGTGGTGAGGCACCGACGCAGTATGCGTATAGCCGGATCGCTGCCGACCTGCGCGATCGAATCGCGCGCGGGGAACTCGCCACCGGCGACCCGCTGCCCAGTGAGGCCGCGATCGTGGAAACCTACGGCGTCGCGCGTGGTACGGCACGCCAAGCGCTCGCCGAGCTGGAAGCTGCTGGCTTGGTCGAAACGCAGCACGGCAAGGGACGTTTCGTCCGCAGACGTCCGTAGAAGGTGCGCCAACGTCCGTGGACGTCCCTGCGTCGCCTCGTAACGTCGGAGGCATGAGCCAAGCCGACTGGGCCGCTGAGATCGCCCGCAAGCTTCTGCAAGAGCCTCTGCCTCGCCGCTGGGCGCACACTCAGGGCGTCGCCCAGCGTGCGCGCTGTCTCGCACCGGTCCTCGGTGAGGACGGCGATCTCCTCGAAGCCGCCGCTTGGCTGCACGACGTCGGTTACTCCCCTGATCTTGTCGTAACCGGCTTCCACCCTCTGGACGGCGCTCGGTACCTGCGTGACGTCGAGCACGCCGACCGACGCCTGTGTGGGCTGGTCGCTCATCACTCGTGTGCGGCCAACGAGGCCGATGAGCGCGGTCTCCTCGGTGTCTTGATGGACGAGTTCGAGCCCGCGGATGAGCTTCTGGCCGACGCATTGACGTACTGCGACATGACGACGACGCCGGACGGGCGGCCGATCACTGTGGAGCATCGCCTCTCCGAGATTCAGTCCCGCTACGGTGAGGGCCACCTCGTCGCGCGGTCGATCAGGCGTTCGTCACCGCACATCGTGCGTTCTGTGAGGACCATCGAGCGCGTGAAGCACGCAGCCGCGTTCAGTTGATCTCTGGAGTGTCTTCGGCAGACAAGTACCGTTCCAGTCGGCGCCGCATCGATCGATCCATCGTGTAGTCCGGCAGATCGTCGGGGGCGACCCATCGCACCTCGCTCGATTCATCGCTCGGCGTCGGTTGCCCGCCCACTGGGCGGCCGGTGAGAACGATCGTGAACTCCTGGCGTACCTCGTCGTTGCTGGTGTAGTGGAGGACGTGTTTCGGATCGGTGTAGATGCCGACGAGGCCGGTGATCTCGCAGTCGATGCCGGACTCTTCTTTGGTCTCGCGGATGCCGGCCTGCGCGAGCGACTCGCCCAGGTCGATGGCGCCACCGGGGAGGGACCAGTTGTCGTTGTCGGTTCGGCGGATGAGGAGGATCTCGTCTTTGTCGTTGGTGACGACGACGTTGACGGAGGGAACCATGCTGTTGGCTTCGGGGGCGTTGGGGTCGTCGTAGTAGTCGATCCTGCGGCCCATGGCTCAGTCCTCCGGTAGTGGCCTGGCGCCTTCCCAGACCCGTTCGAAGCTCGCCTCATACGTGTTGACCATGTCCCCGCCGGCGACCCTTCGCAGGTGCAGGAAGGGCGCGTTGGAGGCGCTCATGCCGTACACGTGGGTGTTGATGAGGAACTGGTCGTCGGCGCGGTAGATCGAGTTGTACAGGACGGTGTCGTGTAGCCGGATCTCGACGCCTTCCACCTCGCACAACGGCTGGTACATCCGAATTACGCTGCGGACCTTCGCCGCCATGCCCTCATCGATGCCCTCGTCGATGCCGCGTTGAGCAACGTGCTGGCTATCAGGATCACCGAGCAGGATCCGTACTCGCGCTCCAGCGCTCGCCTTGTCGGCGAACAGCCTTTGGATCCCGGAGTCTTCGGCTAGGAACAGTCCGCTGTAGACAAGGACGCCGATCTCCTCTTCGGCCGTTTCGAAGAGTCGTCCCCACAAGTCCCTTGGGACCGACCAACGGTGTGGGAAGACGGAAACGATCTCGCTCGCCGACGCTGCGGTCACCTGCTCGCCGGAAAGTGCGTCAGGCCACAGGTAGCCCTCGTCGAGTCCCAGATGCGTTGCTGCTGCGTAGCGGTGTCGGCGGTAGGGCGTGCGCTCCTGACTGATCCAGCGTTCGACGGTCTTCTCATCAACGGCGATCGCTTCGGCAAGAGCAGCCACGGTGATGCCCTTCTGGAGCAGGGCTGCTCGTAGCCGTTCGTTCGCCATCTACCCGACCGGATCGCAGGACGTCTTGGGACGCCAACACCCTAGTCAGGACGTCATGAACACGTCCAGTCATGTAGGTGCTCGTCACGGGTGATCGGCGCATCCTCGATGGCGTAAGGAAATCCCGATAAGCCAGAGCCCGCGTTCCGGCGAACAACCCAGACCTTGACAGGCGCTAAGACGCCGCACTGTATTTGTAAACATGACTAGTCCTGTTTACGAATAGGGGATCGCTGGGACGCGGGCTCGGAGAGGAGCCCTCGATGCACCTTCGCGCCCTCCTACTGGACAACCGGAGTCTGCAGTGCCCGTGTGGCGCACGCGCCGAGCGCCGGTTCGACCTTTGCCGCAAGTGCCGTGCCCGGGCCGCCTGGCTCCGCCGTACCGCGCGTGCTCGGCGGGGTACACGTGTCCGCCGCACCTTCCGCCGCAACACCGAGGCGGTGAACCGGTAATGGCCATCGCGATCGCCGGACTCGCCCTCGTCCTCGCCCTCACCGCACTCGTACTCATCGGCCTCGTGATCGTCGGTACTCATCGCGAGGCTTCCCGGACCGGACTCGACTCCACCGCTCCGACGCCGCTCGCCACCTTCGCTCGCTGCGTCCTCGGCGTACACGTCCGCAAGAACGCCGAGGACCGGCCCACCGAGCCCACTCAGATCACCGAACTCATCAAAGGACGGAGGTGATGCGTGTGCGCCGGCTCCCGGACGGTTTCTCCGGTCGCCGCTGCCCGTGCGGGGCGCTCGTCGAACTCGGCAACCGGCTGTGCCGCAAATGCCGATGCCGCGCCCGCTGGCAGCGCCGCAAGGCCCGCAACGACTGGTTGTGAAAGGAGGTGACGCCTCTATGACCGTTTCCGTGCCCCTCGTCGTCCTCCTCGGGGCCGGCGCCTGGGTGGCCTGGCGCTACATGGGCCTGCGTGTCTGGCACGCGGTGCTGTGCCTGCTTTTCGGATTCTTCCTCGCCGCGACCAGCGCCGCCCCCGAGATCCATCGCCTGGTGACCGCCGTCGTGCAGTGGCTCACCAGTGCCTGAACAACCCGCAGCCGACCGAAGGAGGCGATGCCTAAGTGCCCGACCATCGCAGCATCAGGCCTGATCATCAGGAGGTCATCACCCGCAACGACACCGCCCGTCACATCGTCGCCGGATTCTCCGACGCACTGCCCACCCTCGCCCGCTACTGGCACACCCTCGATACCGCCCTGTCCGATACTGCGAAGCTGGCCGGCGCGCTCAAGAGCCTCCGCCTCGATTACGCGAACCTTCTCGCCGCTGCCCGCGCGACGCTCAGCGCCTACGCCGACGGGGAAACCGACCACCTGGCCTACCTCCGTGACGAGCTACACGTCCAGACGGAAAGGCGGGCCGAGCGATGAGGAATCGTCAGCTTCGACGCCACGCCCGCAAGATGAGCCGCCACGGCATCCAGCCGATGATGGTCATCAACTCCGACGACCAGCTACCTGACATGATCGGCGTGCTGATCGCCCGCTGGCTGTGGCGCTACCGCTCCGAACTCGCCCCCGTCCACCTGGCCTACCTCACGGCCCTCGCCGCCTGGCTCCTCCATGCCACCCATCCCACGTGGTGGCCCGAACTCCTTTCCGCCGCAGGTGCGGCCGCAGCAGCGCTCGCGCGCTTCGGCCAACGCATCGGTCTAGCCAGGCGCTCCGAACGGTTCTACGCAGCGGTCATCGTCATCGCGGTGGGCGTCTGGCTCACCGCGGCGACCGTCGAAGGACCCGTGCACCGTCCGCTCCCGCAGGCTCTGCTTATCGGCGGAGTCCTGCTATCGGTGCCATGGTGGGCGCACCGGCGCCGGCGCGCACGAGTCCGCGTCGAGCGCGCCCTTGAGTCCTGGCCGCAGATCGCCGAATCGGTAGGCCTGGCTGGCTCTCGCGTGATGTCCGCCGTCGTCGATGCCTGGGGGTGGACCGCCCGTATGGCTCTGCGCCGTGGGCACACCGTCGCCGACGCCATCGGCAAGCTACCCGCGATCGAATCCGCACTCGGCACACGTCCAGGCGCCGTCCGAATCGAAGCCGACGCCGCACGGGCCGACCACTTCCTCATGCGCGTCCTGCACACCGACCCCCACGCACGCCCGATCCCCTGGAAAGCACCCGACATCCGCTCGATCACACAGCCGATCCCTCTGGGTGTGTTCGAGGACGCTTCTCCGGCAACCGTGGTGCTGCTGCGTCGGCACGCGCTGATCGGTGGAGTCGTCGGCTCCGGAAAGTCCGGTGTCCTTAACGTCATCCTCGCGGCGCTGACTGCGTGCGATGACGTGGTGGTCTGGGGCATCGACCTGAAGGGCGGGATGGAACTTCGCCCCTGGGTCCGCGCTCTGGATCGCCTAGCCACCACACCCGAGCAGGCGACACGGCTCTTCCAGGACACGGTGGCCGAGCTGGACCGGCGCGCCTCCGAATCCGGCCACCACGGGGCGCGCGTCTGGGAGCCCACATGCAGACATCCCGCCTTGGTGATCGTGGTCGATGAGTACGCCGAACTGCCCGAGTCCGCGACCGCCTACGCCGACTCGATCGCCCGTCGGGGGCGTGCCGTCGCGGTGACCCTGCTGGCCGCGACCCAACGGCCCACGCAGAAGGCCATGGGACACGGTGCGACACGCTCTCAGATGGACGTCCGGATCTGCCTGCGAGTGCGGGAACGCCGCGACGTCGATCTCATCCTCGGGCAGGGAGCGTTCAACGCAGGCTGGCACGCCCATAACCTCGACGCGCCCGGCAAGTTCCTCATCTCCGATCCCGAACACCCAACCGCCAAACGCGCCCGCGCGTACCTCATCACCGACCAGGACGTCACTGCCACCGCGGACCACTACGTCGCCCAGCGGCCGGTGCTGAACCCACCGCACCCGGTTCCTGAGCCGCCGGACTTCTCCCAGCCGTCCGAGGAGGGCGCTCCCGAGGAACCAGCACCGGAGACGGCGGAGGAGCGCCTCTGGCGAGCACTGCTGTCCGCCCCAGACGGCGGCATCTCCGTCCCCAAGCTGGTCAAGATCACCGGGCTGAGCCGCCCCACCCTCTACCGGCGCCTCACCGAACAGGTGAAGGCCGGCCGAGTGACCCAAGTCGGCCGAGGCCGCTACCGCACCGCAGACCCCGAATCCGGCCACGCGACGTGATCGTCTCAACGTCTCACTCCCCCGCGCGCCTGCACGTACAGGGCCCGAGATGAGACATGAGACAACGCCACCGGCGACCACTCAACGTAACGACAACCCGATGGAGGCGAGCGCGCCAAGAGGAGGTGAGGCAACTGCAGGCGTACACCGTCGAGCAAGTGGCCGAGATGCTGCACATCGGCCGTGACAAGGTCTACTTCCTCCTCCGCACCGGCAAGCTGCGAAGCATCAAGATCGGCAAACTACGCAGGATCACTGATCAGCACCTTGCCGAGTTCATCGAGCGCACAGAGACCAAAGGACTGACCCGACCGTAGAACGCCGTGCTACGTTGCTCTACATGCCTCGGGGCGCGCCCCGGCAGGGAAAGTCCCGAGGCCACGCCTCTTGATAACCGCATCGACGCGAGCGCGCTCTTCGGTCACACGCACAACCCCGATCGACAAGAGAGGACGCTCTACATGACAGGCGACAAGACCACGCTTCCACCCGTACGGGTCGATGCGGCGTTCAAGGAACGCCTCGCGGCATACGCCGCATCGCAGGAGCGCGACGTGTCGTGGGTCATCAGGAAGGCGATCAAGGAATACCTCGACAGACACGAGGAGGGATCCCTTGGCAAAGATCCTGATCGGTAAGTACGAAGCGACCATCTATCCGGAAGGACGCGGATTCACTGGCGCTCTCTCACTCGGCTTCGGCCCTGACGGGAGGCGCCGCCGCATCAAGAGGAAGGGCAAGACCAAGACCGAGGTCAAGACGAAGCTGATCGAGGTCGTCAACGACCTCGAATCCGGCATCGACGGTTCCGCGAACTACACCGTCCGAGACGCCGTCGAGGACTGGCTCACGAAGGGACTCAAGGACCGAGATCCAGGGACGATCACCACGAACCGCATCCTCGCCGAGAAGCACGTGATCCCACTGATCGGTGAGGCGAAGCTCAAGGACCTGCGCGCGGACGACGTCGACGAGTGGCTCGACGGCCTCACGAAGACGCTGTCGACGCGCAGCCTCCAGGGCGTTCACTCGATCCTCAAGCGGGCCATCCGGCAGGCTCAGGCCCGTAACAAGGTGCTGAGGAACGTCGCCGAACTGGTCACCACGCCGAAGGGCAAGGCCGGACGTCCGAGCAGGGCTCTGACACTCGCTCAGGCCACGGCCGTACTGGAGAAGTCCAAAGCCTCTCCGCTCCACGCCTACGTCGTGCTCAGCCTCATGACCGGCGTCCGGACCGAAGAGGCACGGGCGCTCCGCTGGGATCACGTCGTGGCGTGGGTCGACGACCGAACCGGCTGGGGCCCGGTGACCGAGGCCGGCTTCGATCACAAGCGGTTCGCCATCTACGTATGGCGTTCCGTACGGGCGCACGGCGACACCAAGACGGAAGAGTCACGCCGAACGCTCGAACTGCCCGAAGAGGTCGCCCAAGCGCTCCGCCTCCACCACAAGCGCCAAGCGGCACAACGACTCAAAGCAGGAAAGGACTGGCAGGATCACGGCCTCGTCTTCTGTACCCGCACCGGCGCTCCTCTGGACGCCGGCAACGTCCGGCGGGCGTTCCGCGGGATCACCAGGAAGGCAAAGATCGGGGAGAAGTGGACTCCCCGCGAACTCCGTCACTCGTTCGTGTCGATCATGAGTGACAACGGCGTGCCCATCGAGACGATCGCCGATCTCGTCGGGCACGCGGGCACGGCGGTGACCGAGAAGGTGTACCGGCACCAGCTCAAGCCGGTCATCACCAAGGGTGCCGAAACGATGAACACCATCTTCAGTCAGCACAAGTCCGCGTGAGACTGGCTCCCCGTTTGGCTCCCCGACCAGGGTTGAAGATTGAAAAAGGGCTCCGGAGTTATCTCCGAAACCCTCTCTGACCTGCTCTCACACTGGGTGGGCGATACTGGGTTCGAACCAGTGACCTCTTCGGTGTGAACGAAGCGCTCTCCCACTGAGCTAATCGCCCCAGGCGGCTCAACCGCTGCCAGCACAGACTAGCGCATCCCCACCCCTCTCCGCGCATCGACGATCAGACGCGCCACGGCAGGTTTAGACCGAAGGCCTGGAGGTAGGCCACGATCACGGCGGCGATGATGACGCCGGCGCAGATGGCCAGGAGCTGGTTCCGGCGTCGGACTTTGGGGTCGAGGGCCTTCTCCTTCGCTTTGCTCGCGGTTTGCTTCGCGGAGGTGAGGGCACGTTGCGCCCAGGCGAACTCGGTCGCCAGGATGGCAAAGCCTACGAAGATCGCTGCCCATCCCGGTCCCGGCAGTACGAGCATGGCGACGCCTGCCACGAGGACCGAGACTCCCACGGTGAACACGGCCAGACGCCACACGTTGTTGAGGAGCCGACGCTCGCGGATGCGCTCGCGCCAGGCCTTCAGGGTCTCCTTCACGCTATCGACCATAGATCACCTCGCTTCCGCGCAGGTCAGAGCGGGTATGACTCCGGTGAGGTAGGTCACATGACGTACGGGGGGCGGAATGTTCTTAGGACTTTTGGCAGTTACCCGTCACAGAGCCAGGGGGACACCCGTTGGAGGGAGCGAGGTCCTCACCGAGAAACCCGCGACGCGGGACTGACGCCTGAAGGATGACCGATGAACAGCAGCACCACTGCCTCCGCCGAGGTCGGCCTTCGGCTCATCGTCCCGGATAAAACAATCATCCCATTGCTCGCGACCTGGGACTACTCCGCTGATGATCCTTATGCCGTCCGTGTGGCGTTCCATGTTGGAAACGACGCACCGGTGGAGTGGATCTTTGCTCGTGAGCTGTTGACCGTCGGAATTGTGCGCAAGGTCGGCAGGGGTGACGTGCGGGTGTGGCCGGCGGATAAGGACGGCGAACGAATCTTGAACTTGACGTTGTCGTCGCCGTTCGGCCGGGCGCACTTCGAGGTCCCGCTGACCCCCCTCACGGGCTTCCTGGACCGGACCTATGAGATCGTTCCGGCCGGCCGTGAAGCTGACTTCATCGACATCGAAGCGGAGCTCGACGACCTCCTCTGGCACACCTGAACACCCCCGCACGGACCGTACGGCCCCGCACCAGGCGCCTCCCAGCGCTGGCCCACACCCATGGCGCGGGGCCGTACGCCTGTCTGTCACGGGTCGAGGTCGGCGGCACCTCGCTCGGCGAAGACCTCCATGGCCTTGCGGGTGACCGATCCGGGCGCGGCGGGGAAGACTTTGCCGTCGACGGCGCGGATCGGCTGGATGTCGCGGGTGGTGGAGGTCAGGAACGCCTCGTCCGCGGCGGTGAACTCCTCCAGCGGCAGGTCCTCCTCCTCGCCTCCGAACCATTCCAGCACGAGCGCCCGGGTCACCCCGGCGAGGCAGCCGGAGGACAGCGGCGGGGTGGTCAGGCGCCCGCCGCGGACGATGAAGACGTTGGAGCCGGTGCCCTCGCAGAGGTTCCCGGCCAGGTTGCCGAAGATCGCCTCTGCCCCGCCGCGCTGGTGGGCGTAGTCGAGGGCCTTGGCGTTGTCGCCGTACGAGGTCGTCTTGAGGCCGGACAGGGCGCCGCGCTCGTTGCGGGGCCACGGCACTACGGAGACGTCGGCGGTCGACGGGAAGGGCTTCTGCTCGGCGACGGCGACGATGGCGGTGGCGCCCTCTGAGCCGCGGTCGGAGCCGAGAGGGCCGGCGCCGCTGGTGTACGTGATCCGGATCCGGGCGAGGTCCCAGGACGGCGCGGTGGCGAGCAGGGCGAGCGTGCCCCGGCGGATGGCGTCGAGATCGGGCTCGGGCAGGCCGAGACCGGCCGCGGAGACGGCGAGCCTCCGGAGATGACGGGTCAGCGCGAACGCCTGGCCCCGTACGGCCTTGACCGTCTCGAACACGCCGTCGCCGACGAGGATGCCGTGATCGAACACTGACACCCGCGCGTTCTCCGGGGCGTACAGTTCTCCATTGATCCAGACCGGGACGTTCCCGGTCTGTGGGCTGATCTCGACCACTGTGAAAGCCACCTCTCCAGACCGGGCCCTGGCCCGGTCATCCCTGCGCCACCGGAGCCGGCGGCCCCGGCCGATGGCCCCACACTACGACCCGCCGCTGCGCGATTCGAGTCAATACCCGCCGTCGCCCGGCATGCGCCGGAAGGCGCGAGTTCGTACCAAGACGGGGAAACCGGGAACGCTCGCGGGCGTCCCGACGTCGATGGTCACGGCGGTACGGCCCGTTGCCGCCGGAAGACCTCGCGAGTGAACACGGCTCACTCGATGAGCGGACGGAAACAGGCATTACCATCGACACGAGACTTCCCCGCATCCCCAGCCGCCCCGACGAAGAAGAGACCGAATGATCGACCAGGTGCCCGGCTACCGCATCCTGGAGCGGGTCGGTGAAGGCGGGTTCAGCGTCGTCTATCGCGCCCAGCAGGAGCGCCTGGATCGCGTGGTCGCCCTGAAGGTGCTGTCCGTGGACGCCGTCGACGCCGACACGATGCGCCGGTTCGAGAGGGAATGTCAGATCACCGGGCGGCTCACCGGCCACCCCAACGTCGTCACCGTCCTGGACACCGGGATGACGAGCGGCGGACGGCCGTTCATCGCGATGGACTACTTCCAGCGCGGGTCCCTGCGGGACCGGCTGTCACGGGAGGGTCCGCTCCCTCTGCAGGACGTCCTGCGGGCGGGCGTGAAGATCGCCGGCGCGCTGGCGGCGACGCACGAGGAAGGCGTGCTGCACCGTGATGTCAAGCCGCAGAACATCCTCGTGTCCAAGTACGGCGAGCCCGCGCTCGCCGACTTCGGGATCGCCCGGCTGACCGGCTCGTCGGAGGCCACGCACACCACCGCGTTCACGCCCCACCACGCCGCGCCGGAAGTGGTCAACGGCGACCAGCCGGGTGAGACCGCGGACGTCTATTCGCTGGCCTCGACGATGTACCAGCTCCTCGCGGGCAGCCCGGCCTTCAAGGCCGGCTCGGCCGCCGGGATCGGCGCCCTGATGATGCGGATCCTCAACGAGCCGCCGCCCCAGATCGCGCGTCCGGACGTCCCGCACCAGGTCTATGACGTCATCGCCAAGGCGATGGCGAAGACCCCGCCACAGCGCTACGCCGACGCGGTCGCGTTCGCGACGCGGTTGCAGCAACTGCAGGCCGAGCTCGGGTTGCCGGTGACGGAGCTGGCCGGCAGCGACTCGGTCACCGGGCCGCCGCCCACGCCCACCCCGTACATCCCGGAAACGGATCACTCCGGCCTGACCGGGCCCGGCTTCGAACTGCTGGCCCAGCAGTACGGTCCGCCGCACCTGCCGGCCGTACATCCGGACGCCCCGGCACCGGGCACCTCGGCACCGGCCACGGGACCCGGCCGTCCTGGCGCCGCGGCGGCCCCACCATCCGCGGCCTCCTCGTCGCCCCCGGCCACGTCGAAGCCCGCTCCGCCCCGGACCCCGAACTCGGGACCGGCTCCGACCGCGAGCTCCGGTCCGGCCCGGGGACCGGCGGCGCGGCCGACGGCGGCGTCGCCGATGCCCGGGCCGCACTTTCGCGAGGCCACCCCCCAGACACTTCCGAAGACCGCCGAGCAGCCCGATCCGTTCCCTCCGCGCACGGAGGATCGGAAGAGCCGGCAGGGCGCCGTCGTCGCCGGGGTGCTCGCCGCCGTGGTCCTGGGGGCGGGGGTCGGCATCGGCGGGTTCCTGCTGCTCGGCAGTGGCGAGAAGAAGCACGACGCATCGCCGACGGCGTCGACGTCGACTCCTCCGCCGACGGCCGGTTCGTCCGCTCCGGTCCCGGTTCCGGCCGGGGTGATTCGTGCGGCGAAGCCACGTGACCTGCGTGCTCTCGACAAGGGCCAGATCGTCACGTTGCGCTGGAAACTCGCCAAGGGCAACGACTACCCGATCTGGGTCCAGCAGTCCGACGGTTCGCCGGAGAAGTCCGCCCCGCAGGCCTTGGCGCCGCACGCGACGACCGTGACGCTGTCCGGCCTCGACGCCCGGAAGGGATACTGCTTCACGGTCGGCGCGCTGGTCGCCATCGGGCAGGGCGACGGGCAGCCCGCGACGATCGCGTGGTCCGCTCCGAAGTGCATCCGCAACGCCACCGCGCAGTGACGGCCGACCACCGGCTCTGACGCGTCGTGACGGCGCTCCGCGCGGAGCGCGACGCTCGACGCGGGTACGACGTGCGGGACGCGCAGCTCTCGGCGCGGAGCGCGGTACTCGGCGCAGGCGCGACTCTCGGACGCTCGGCAGAAGCGCAGGCGCGACGCTCGGCGCGGACGGCACTCTTCGCGGGCGCGAAGGACCGCGGGGGGCGGTTCGCTGCAAACGCCGCCGGCCGGGTTCAGCGTGGGCTCAGGGAGCGGGGGTGCAGTCGGCGGCCGAGGCGTCGGAGCGGGCCGGTGGTGCGCCGGACCAGGCGGGTGATCTCGGTGGCATGTTCCCAGGCGGCCTGGGCGGCGGCGGGCGCGGGCGGTGTCGCGGCGTACTCGGAACGGTTTACCAGGTCGGCGAGGGGGCGCAGGTGGGGTTCGGCCCCGGCGACCCGTTCCGCACCATACTCGGCGATCTCGTGGGCGGCCAGCGTCGACGTGGCGGGCAGGCCGACCGCCCGCAGTTCCTCGCGGGTCTGTTCCCAGGCGCCGGTGATCCGCGCGGCGGGCGTGTCGCCGCGGCGCCTGCGGCGTCGCCGGAGCACCGGGACGGTCAGCACGCCGAGGACGTACAGCGCCGGCAGTGCCGGGCTCGCGGCGAGGACGTACACCCACCACGGCGTCGACGCGGCCGCGGGCGCTCGCCGGGGCGGTGTCGTGGGCGGGGACGCGCCCTGGCCGTTGCCGGTTCCGCCGCCTTTCTTCCGGGCCGCGGCGTTCTTCTGCGCCGCCTCGAGTTTCTGTTGCGTCTCCCCTGCCGGCACCCCGTCGGACTTGCCCGAGGTACCGGTCTGTTCGGGCGTGGGGAAGAACGGCACCCAGCCGAGGCCGGCGAAGTCCACTTCGGGCCAGACGAGCACGTCGCCGGAGCGGACCTGCCAGGCTCCGTTGCCGCCGATACCGGGCCGGAAGCCGACGACGATCCGGGTCGGCAGCCCGAGCGAGCGCGCGAGGACGGCGTACGCGGTGGCGAACTGTTCGGAGGTGCCGCGCTTGGACCGGGCGAGGAAGTAGCGCAGCTGCGCGTACGTGTGGCCGGGCAGGCCGGTCACGTCGTACTTGGCCGCGGTCCGCAGGTAGTCCGCGAGCCCCGCGGCGCGCTGGAACGCCGTGTCCTGGTCCTTGGTGATCTGCTCGGCGAGCTTGCGGAACTCGGGCACCTGGGCGGTCTTCGCGGTGGTCCCGGGCGACTCGGGCAGGGCGGTGGCGGCCTGGGCCTCGGCGTCCCGGGCGGGTTCGGCCGCGGCGAGCCGGTCGGGGTCGTAGTCGCGCACCATCGAGGTCACCGTGTACGCCTGGCCGGAGCGCAGCGGCTGCCCCGCGGTCAGCACTCCGCTGATGGGGTCGGTCGTCACGGCGAGGCCCTCGATGGACCAGGGGCGGTCGGCGGCGGGCACCCACACGCCCGGCAGGTCCTGGATGGCGAAGCGCTGCACGACGCGCGTACGGCGGACGTGGTCGTCGTCCGGGATGCGGCTGCCCGCAGGGACGAACCGCGCGCCGGAGGTCCAGGTAACGCCGTCGAAGCGGTCGAGGACGGCGAGCCGCCAGTCCTCGGGCGCGCCGGCGTGGACGGTGAACATCTGCTGGTCCGGGGTCTGCAGCCAGGCCGACACCCGGTCGAGGGGGCTGATGCTGTCGCGCTGCTGCGGCGGCGGGGCCTTGACGGTCGCCCGCGGATCGTACGCCTCGCCCTTCATGGGAAGGTACGGTCCGACCGCCGCGGCCAGCAGGCCCAGCGCGGCCGCCGCCGGGACTCCGGTGAGCAGCCACAGGGGCCGCCCGCCGCTCCGTACGATCGTGAGCGCGCCGACGAGCCCGACGAGGGCGGCGGTGACGGGAAGGTTGGAGCCCGGACCGCCCACGCCGAGCAGCAGGGCGACACAGAAGACGGCGACCGAGGGCAGCGCGGGCGCGGCCTTCGTCTCCGTGCGCAGGGTGAGCTCGGCGCCCGCGAAGCCCGCCAGCCAGAGGAGCACGTGCGGCAGGACGAGGAGCTCGGGCCGCCCGGGGGCGGGCAGCAGCGAGGTGAGCGTGCCCTTCCACGAGTCGCGGAGCGCGCCGCCGATCACCGTGAAGTCGCCGTGGAAGAGGGTCAGGCCGGCCACGAGCGTCCAGGCTGCGGCGGTGGCCACGATCGAGATCCACAGGGGCCAGGTGCGGCGGCGCGGCCAGGACGCCAGGGCCGCGAGCAGGACGGGCGTGACGGCCGCGACCGTGATGACGGGCACCAGGTCGCCGAGCGCGAAGACCCGGTGGAACGCCATTCCGCCGGTCGCGGAGAGGGCCACGACGATGATGAGCGCGGTGATGAGCCGTACCCGCAGGCCGGGGCCGCGCACGGGCGTGGGCGTGTCGTCTGTCCGCGGTTCCGCGGGGGCCGTCGTCGTCATCGCGCGGCGCCCTTCCAGGCCGCGCGCAGCTCCTCCAGGTCGGAGATCTCGATGAGCGCGACGCCGGGCAGGCCCGGGCCCGGCGCCTCGGGGCGGATCCGGACGCACACCACGCGGTCGAACCGGCGGCGCAGCGCCCCCGCCCCCGAGATGTCGCCACGACCGCCGGTGACGAGCACCAGCGCCCCGCCCGCCCGTACGCGGCGGGCCACTTCGACCGCGGCGTGCGCCACGTCCGTACGGGACAGGCGCGCCAGCCGGTCGAGAATGGCCTCGACGTCGTGGGCGCCGCCCCGGGTCTCCACGAGCGGCCCCTCGCCGGTGAGGACGCGGACCGGGAAGTTCATGCGTGCCGCGCCGGCGGCGACGGACGCCGCCGCGTCGATGGCGAGCTCGAAGTCGTCCGGGTCGGTGTAGGCGGCGGCGCCGGTGTCGACGACGATCGTCGTCTGGGGCATGCTCGCGTCGACGAGCTGGCGGACCATCAGCGTGCCGGTGCGGGCGCTGGAGCGCCAGTGGATGTGGCGCAGGTCGTCGCCGACGACGTACTCGCGCAGCGCGTGGAAGGTCACCGTGCCCGCCGGCGCGGTGTCCGACGTGGGCCCTTCCAGGTGGTGGTTGCGCCCGGAAGGCAGGAGCGGCAGCGGGATCGTCTTCGGGCGGACCAGGAACGTCCGCGGCTCGCCGTACTCCCGGACCCGGCGGGCGAGCCCGAACGGATCGGCGCGGACCAGCCGCAGCGGCCCCACCGGGATCTCCCCACGCCGTTCCGTGGGCAGCCGGTAGTCGATCGTCTCGGTCGCGCCGGGCCGCAGCACGGGCACCCGTACCTCGATCCGCCCGTCGCCGCACGCGTCGTACGCCCGCATCCCCGCCCGGCGTGCCCGGCCGGTGTTGGTGACGTGCAGGACGCCGTTGGCCGGCTCGCCGCGCGCCACCCGCAGCGGCGTGATCTCCCGCTCGACGGTGAGCCTCGGCTGTGGGAACGTCCACAGCAGCGCCACCACGACGGCGAGGAGGCCGCCGACCGCGAGGGCGACCGGTTCGGGGTAGCCCAGGAGGGCACCGGCGGCGTACAGCACCGCCGACGCCGCGGCGACCCCCCAGCCGACCGGCGTGAGCACCCTCAGACCCCGGCGGACTGCGGCACCGGGATCCGGGACAGGGCCTCGGCGACCAGTTCCGGAGCGGTACGGCCACGCAGCTCGGCCTCGGGCGTGAGCATGAGCCGGTGCGCGATCACATGGGCGGCGAGGGTCTTGACGTCCTCGGGGACGACGAAGGACCGGCCGGCGGCCGCCGCCCGCACGCGTACGGCGCGCAGCAGCGCCAGGCTCGCCCGGGGGCTCGCGCCGAGACGGATGTCGGGATGGTGACGGGTCACCGCGACGATCTGGACCAGGTAGTCGTACAGCTGCGGCGCGACGTGGATCCGGGACGCGAAGTCGATCATGTTCTTGACGTCGTCGCGGCCGGCGACCTTCGGCAGCTGGTCGATCAGCGGCCCGCTCGGCGTCCCGGCCAGCACGGCGACCTCCGAGGCGTGGTCGGGGTACCCCATCGAGATCTTCATGAGGAACCGGTCGAGCTGCGCCTCCGGCAGCGGGTACGTGCCGTCCATGTCGACCGGGTTCTGCGTCGCGATCACCATGAACGGCCGCGGCACCGGATGCGGCCGGCCGTCCACGGTCACCCGCCGCTCCTCCATGACCTCCAGCAGCGCCGACTGGGTCTTCGGCGAGCCGCGGTTGATCTCGTCGGCGACGACGATGTTCGCGAAGATCGGGCCAGGGTGGAACTCGAACTGGCTGTTGGACTGGTTGAAGATCGAGACGCCGGTGACGTCCGACGGCAGCAGGTCGGGCGTGAACTGAATCCGCGTCCAGCGCGCGTCCACACTCGCCGCCACAGCGCGCGCGAGGGTCGTCTTGCCGACCCCCGGCACGTCCTCCAGCAGCAGGTGACCCTCGCTGAGCAGGCACAGCAGGGCGAGCTCGACGTTCTCCCGCTTGCCGCGGATGACGCGCTCGATGTTGCCCGCGAGCGCGCCGAACAGCTGCGCGAACCGCCCTGCCAGTGCCTCCGCGTCAGGCGCCCCGTACGCCTCCGCCGTCATCAGCCGGCACACTCCCAGATGGTCGGCCCGGCCAGCTCCTGCCACGGGCTGTGCGGCGTGTTCGGCAGGTAGCCGATCATGTAGCCGACGTGCCCGTTGTGATTGACGTGGTCGTACAGCTTGCCGCTGAAGGCCGCCTTGCCGTTCGGGTGGTTGTACTGGGCGCCGATCTTCTGGCAGTCCACCTGCACCGTCTGGGTGTTGGCGTTCTTGACCGCCTCGACCTCCGTGCCGCCCGGCGACGCCTGAGCCCAGATGTAGCTGGTGTCGGTCGCGTTGCCGCCGTTGTGGATGCCGTACGTCCGAACCGGGCCCGCGAGCGTCTTGGTCGCGCTGCCGGACTTGCCGCCGGCGCCGTTGGAGGCAGTCACGTTGATGGTGTACGAGCCGTTCTTCCAGATGCTCGGGATCGTCACGGACGTGCCGGAGAAGTTGTCCTTGGTGAAGGTCTTCGGGCCGGTCACCTGGACCTTGTAGGTGACGCCCTTGGCGTTCGGCGGGGCCTGCCAGCTCACCTGCGCGCCCTGCGCGGTGCCGGTGCCCGTGATGCCGCTCGGCGCGTCCGGCTGCGTGCAGGACAGGGTCGGGTCGGTGTACTCGGACTGGATCTCCGACTGGTGGTCGCCGTTCTTGTACTGCGCCGCCACCGCGAACACATACTCCTGGCCACAGGTGCCGCCCTTGGCGGTGAACGTGTAGTCCGGCCCGTCCGCGGAGATCCGCGCCGGCGTCGCGGTCAGGCCGGCCGGCACGACGAGCCGGTAGCCGGTCGCCGTCCCGCCCCCGCCGGGCTGGAAGTCGATCTTTATGCTCCCGTCGGACTGCGGTGTCGCCCGCAGGTTGGTCGGCTGGTTCGGCGGCGTCACCTTCGGCGGGTCCGGCTTGTGCTTCGGCGGGGTGATCGGCAGCTTCGGCAGCCTCGGGTGCACGGGCAGCTTGGGCGTCGGCAGACCCTCGTCCCCGCCGCCGGCCTTCGGGATCGGGTTCTCGGCGCCGCCGGGCACGTCACCGGTGTACTTCTGGATCGGCTTGTGGGCGCCGGAACCGTCGACGACGACCGCCTTCGGGCTGTTCGGATTGTTCACCCACAGCAGGCCGTCCTTGACGAACGCGTCCAGCGGGCCCGGCTTGCCGGTGACCGGCACCTGGGGGTCCATCCGGTTGGTCGCGGCGTCGTACACGACGAGATTGCCCGAGCTCTGGTCCGGGATGTAGACCTTCTGGCCCAGCACCTGAGGTGTCTGCAGGTCGTGGTTCGGCAACTGAAGCGCGACGCTACTGAGCGAGCCGCTGCCCGAGTTGAGCACGATGAGCGACTTGCCGGCCAGCATGGGCACCAGCTGCCCGTCCGTGCTCGTCGGCGCGTGCACCTTGTACTTGCCGACCTGAGACACGATCGAGGGCAGCTTCACCTTCACCTGCACGCCGTTCGCGCCGAGGATGAGGCTCTCGGCCGTGGTGAAGTCGGTGACGACGGCGGTTCCGCCAGCGACGGTGAGTTGCAGGTCGTCGCCGGCCCGGCCGACGCCGACGGGCTGCCCGGGACGGCCGCCCTGCACGTTCGCCGCCTGCCCGTTGGCCGTCGTCGGCACCCACAGGGTCGCCTTGGCGTCGATGGCGGCCGCGCCCAGCGGCCCGGTCAGGCTGATCGGGTCGCCCTGGGTGGCCAGCGTCATCGGGTCCAGGCGCTGCACGCTGCCCTTCTGATCGAGCGCGTACGCCGACCCAGACCCTGAGACCACCTGCATATTGGCCGCGCCCCGGTAGGCGACGCCTTGGACGACGTTGAGGTGCGCCGGGTCGACACGGCTGACGACGCCGGTCGTCTCGTCGATGATCAGGACGACGCCGCCCTGCTGGACCACCTTCATCTTGTGGCCCGCCGTACCCGACAACGTCACCTTGCCGTCGACCTTGCCCGACAGGCCGTTGACGTGAACGACCTCGCCCTTCTTCGACGAGGTCAGCCAGCCTCCCACGTCGGCGAGGTGGTACTTGGCGCTGGCCATGCCCACGCCGAACACGACGGCGGCCACGCACAACACTCCGACCGCACCGATCGCGATCAGCCCGGTCAGCCGATCACGACGGAAGAATCTACGCTCCCCGCTCACCGCTTTGTCACCTCTCCGCGCCCATACGTCGCTAGGGCGCATGCGACACCTTAATGTGTCCAGGCCCCTCAAACATCGTGAGTGCCAGATATCGGACGCAGCCACGTGACCAGTGGTTCAACCGTTCCCACGGACACCCACGTACGCCGAGCCGCCGAACGCCGCGTACACCGAGCCCTCGAACGCCGCACTCACCGCACCGAGAGAGACGCCAGAGCGGCGGCCGGCGCGGACTCTGCCGGGGCGGACCCGCCCGGAGCCCACCCGTAGTCGGCCCGTAGTCGGCCCGCCGGGAGCCGGCCCGCATGGGGCCGACCCGCCCGGAGCCGACCTGCTTGGGGCCAGCCCGGAGCCGACCCGTCCTGAGCGGGCGGCTCAGCCGAGGACGCAGCCGAACACGTCGGCCAGGCGGCCACGCCCCTTCTCCGTCACGAACAGAGCCCGCCGCGCCGACCCGCGTTCGAACCAGCCGTCCTCGATGAGCCGGGCGGTGAGCGCCGCACCGAGCGCGCCGTTCAGATGCGGACGGCGCTCGGTCCAGTCGAGGCAGTGCCCGGCGAACCTCCGGCGCGCCCGTCGGATCGCGCCCACGTCGATGCCGATCGACTCGAGCTGCCGCTCCCCCTTGTCGGTCACCTCGTACGCGGCGTTCGCCGGATCGTCGTACGAGGGGTCGACGACCTCGAGGAGATCGCGGCTCAACATCGCCTCGAACAGCGCGGAACCGGCCCGGCCGGCCAGGTGGTCGTAGCACGTACGGGCCTCTTGCAGGGCGCGCGCCTGCCGCGACTGACGGAGACTGCGCACCTCGACGTCGGGGCTGATCCGGCTGATCGCCTCGATCACGGCGGCCACCTCGGCACCCTTCAGGCGGTAGTAGCGGTGCCGCCCCTGACGTACGACGGTGACGAGATCACCGTCGAGCAGCTTGGCCAGGTGAGAACTCGCCGTCGCCGCGCTGACCCCCGCCGTCCTGGCCAGCTCCCCCGCGGACAGCGGACGCCCGTCGAGGAGAGCCGTCAACATGGAGGCGCGGGTCCGGTCCGCCAGCAGGGCCGCCACCGGCGCGATGTCCGAGTCGTACGGTGCTCGCATGCTTCGACCGTACGCCCGGCACATTTCGACGACCGTCGAAGGATCGACCCGACGCCGCCAGGGGCAATCGAGTTGGGGGTTGGGCCGAGTATCCGCTAGTGTTTAGCCCGTTGCCGGAGGGGGGACGCCCCACCGACACGCGGACGTGGCTCAGTTGGTAGAGCATCACCTTGCCAAGGTGAGGGTCGCGGGTTCGAATCCCGTCGTCCGCTCGGAGAGGCCCCTCAAGGCCTCACTCGGTGGAGTGGCCGAGAGGCGAGGCAACGGCCTGCAAAGCCGTGTACACGGGTTCAAATCCCGTCTCCACCTCTGAAGCACACTCTGCTTCGCGAGGGCGATTAGCTCAGTGGGAGAGCGCTACCTTGACACGGTAGAGGTCACTGGTTCAATCCCAGTATCGCCCACCACTTAAAGGTGCAGGTCAGAGGCCCTGTCCCCCATCAGCGGGGATGGGGTCTCATGCTGTATCTGGAGATATTTTGGAGATCATCTTCGGTTGAGCGCTACCGCTCGTCTCCACTCCCCCGTTCCGTCCCTCACAGGTCATGCTCTCGCGTAGTTTGGGCGGGACGATGGCGATGAGCCGTTGGCGCTCCGCTTCGGCCAGCTGGGCGACCGAGGACTCCCAGCGAGCCTGTAGCACGTTCAGCGTACGCCGCTTCATCTCTGGCGTGAGGTGTTCGTACACGTCGGCCATGCCCGGAAGCCGGTGTCCCAGCCGGGCCGCGCGGCCGATGTCGGAGATCCCGTCGTCGGACAGCCAGGTGCGGTGGCTGTGCCGGCCTTCGTGGAAGGTGAAGCCGGTCAGGATCGATGAGACCCGCTTTTCCGGGTCCCGGTTCTCTGGGTCGCCGTCCCAGGCCGGGCGCCAGAACCGGCGGGTGAAGTTCCCGCGGCGCAGGACGGCACCGCGTGCCCCGGCGAACACGCGGGCGCGGGGACAGTCCTCCAGCAGCGCCTCGTACAGGATGGCCAGGAACGGCGGGAGCTGGATCCAGCGTCTGCTGGCCGGGCTCTTGGGCCTGGGAGCTTCCTCGATCTGACCGCGGGCCTCGCGGATCGGTCGCCGAACCGGGATCTGGTGGTTGACCTGGTCGTACTGGCCGGGCTTTTGGGAGATGAGCTCGGACCAGCGGGCGCCGGTGTAGCCGTTCATCAGCGTCAGGACGAATCCCTGGAAGCCGGCCAGGTCGTACATGCGCAGCGCGGCGCGCAGGAACTGCACCGGTGTGGCCACCTGGCGCTCGGTCTCGTAGTCGCCGGTGGTGACCCGGATGCCGTGACAGGGGCTGACCGGGATCTTCCTGGCCCGTACAGCCGCGTTCATGATGGTGGAGAAGAGCGCGAAGATCGAGGCGACGGTCGGCTCTGCCAGCTCGTCGTGGAGTTCGTTGACCCAGCCCTGGATCTCGAGGTGGTTGTTGAAGATCACGATCAGTGGCCACCCCTCCCACTGAGGGAGGATGTGATTCTTCAGGTAGGACCGGTACTTGGCCTCGGTGTTGATCGCCAGCCGGGTCGTCTTGATCCACTGTTCGCAGAAGTCCCCGAACGGCGTTTCGGCGTCGTCCGGGTCGATCCAGGTATGGCGCTTGATCTGCCCTTCCTGCTCCCTCCCCCATTCCACGGCGGCGTTTTTGGTCTCGAACCCGGGTTCTGATGCCCAGGTGCCGTCGGGTTTCTTGTAACGGGCGCGCCATTTCTTTCCGCACCTTTCGGCGTAAGCCATCTGTTCTTCCTCCTACTGTCTCCGAGCGCGGAGTCACGTCGGTCTGCGGACCGCTCGTCGCCCTCGAGTCACGGGCTCTTTGCAACCGGACTCCACGATCCGACGGAGATCGTCGTCGCTGAAGCGCAGATGCTTGCCGAGGAACGTGCAGGGAATCAGTCGCGCCGCAGCCTTCTTCCGCAGCCACGACTCCGGAACCTTTAGCAGCTCTGCCGCTTCAGCCGGCGTGTACAGCTGGGGCGCACTCATCGCGCTGTCCCCACCCCATGACCGACGTCTCCACTCTGCGCGGCCGGCGGCTCAGGTGAATCGAGAGCTAGAGCGTATACGTCTCTTCGCTGCTCGCGGGATTCTTTTGCGCCAGTCAGATGGCAGCTCTTTTGTGGCCGGTTTGGAGCAATCCTTGGCGACCGGATACGCCAGACTGAAATCCGAAGCGTTACCGCTTTGGCGAACGAGTGCCGTGCCGCGCCGGCCGCGCGGCATGCCGCGGCGATAGGAAGCATGCGCCCGGGTATATGCCGTCTCATCGCCTGCCGCCGTTTCCATCCCCCACGTCGAGCCGGAGTCGCTGCGCGGCCATGCGGCATAGCGTCTGTGTCTCCTCGACGCCGACGAAGGAGCGCCCGAGGAGTCGAGCAGCCAACCCGGTGATGGCGGTGCCGGCGAACATGTCCAGCACGGTGCCGCGTGGCCGGCACCCGGCGGCAATACAGGACAGCGGCACCTCGATCGGCAGCCTGTCCCGATCGGATCGTGCCGGAACTACCCAGACGTCTGCCGGATGGCTGCCGCCCCAATGTGCCGCGGCACCTTGCGATTCGCCCTCTGCTGCCGTCCCGTACTGGCCCCGGCAGCTGCCGACGGCACGCACGCTGTTGCCGCTGCCGTGCCGCCCGGAGCGCCACCTCGCGTGCCGAGTCTGGTCGGCGGCATCAGGCCGTCCGGCATCGTTCGGCTGGCACAAGAGGCGGTTGTCGAAGTGGTAGCGCTGCTGTTTGACCAGCAGAAAGATCAGCTCGTAGCTGGTGACGAACCGATCTTCGGGAAACGGACCGGATTGGGTGGTGGGGTGGTGGCAGACGATGGAGTTGCGGATGATCCAGCCGTCGTCGTGGAGCGCGAATGCGAGTTGCCAGGGCAGGCCGATAAGCGACGAGGCGGGGAGGCCGGTCATCGCTGGATCGGGGAGGGCGCGGCGATGCTTACCCTGCGAGGCGCCGGCCCAGCCGGTCTGGATCGCGTACTGATCGCTGATGGCGATCCATGCGGTCCCTTCGTCAGCGAGCACGCGGTGGACCTCGGCAAAGACACGGCGCAGTGCCGCGATGTACAGGGTGGCCGTGGGCCGATGCCCGTAGGTGGGCGAGGCGTGGGTCTGGATGTCGCCGGGTGTCCACGGTGGTGGGCTGGTCACGATGCAGTCGACCGAGCCGTCCGCCAGTTCCGCCAGGACTTCCCGGGCGTCCCCGAGGTACAGTGTCGCCGTTTTATCGTGCCAGTAGGGTTCGCGCACCGGATCGGTCCTTCCTGTGAGCCCCGGCGGTGGTCCGTTCGGACGTGATTGTCGGTAGGGGCCTCATAGGAACCTCATACGAACGGCAATGACCTGGGCTTCATGCCGCAGGCGCCTGCCGCTCGGCTTCACAACGGCACGGCATTTCGACACCGCACTGCCCCCGATGCCGCATGCGCTCCGTGGCGTAATGCCGCGACGGCACCGTGACGGTGCCGGCACGCGCGGCACCTCGGGGCGGCACGCCGACGATGGCGCTGGCGGCACCTGGCTGCTGCCGTATGCCGCCTCGGTCGGCATCCGCGCTGAGCGTGAGGCCGTCGGCAGTCGTCTCGGCGTACCGAACTCAACTTGGTGTGCCGGTGGGCGAGGTTCAGGCGGTCATCGCATATGAGGTTCTGAGGATCTTCACACGAGTCGTCGGCCGAACTACGCCGTCTGAGGTTCCTCTGCGCAGGTGTGGCGCCATGGGGACGCCGGGGCCCTGGGCTCCAGGCCGCTCGGACCGACCGGACGGGAACGGTCGCGTACGTCTGCCCCGTCCGTGGCCCGACCGGAAGGGAGGTGAGATCCCCCGCCGGTCGGTCCGTTCAGCGGATCGCGCCCGGGGCCCCGGCCACATCTGATGAGGAGGTGGCCGATGCGTTCGAAAATCTCATGCGCCGCCATGGTCGCCGTCGTAGTGCTGGTGGTGTTCGCCACACCGGAGGCCTTCGCTTACGCCGGGGTCGCGGCACCGCCGAAGGACCTGAACACGGTGATCAACAACATCACCAAGTGGCTGGTAGGTCTGCTGGTCGCACTGGCGACCTTGTTCTTGACGGTCGGCGGTGTCCGGTACCTGCTAGCCGGCGGTGACCCCGGTGAGGTCAACCGGGCCAAGGAGACCTTGAAGTACGCCGCGATCGGTTACGGCGTCGCCGTGCTCGCCCCGCTCCTGGTCAGCATTCTCAAAGGCTTCGTGGGCGGTTGATCACCATGCCGCGAGCTCTTCCCGCCCTCACCGCAGTCGGCCTGGCTATAGCCGTCCTAGCTCTCGCAGGTCTGGCAGCGTCCCCATCTCACGCGGTCGGCCAAACGCCCGTACACGCCGCTGCGACGCGGGTGCCCACGTCGGTGCCATCGCACGCGTCGCCGTCATCATCACGGTCGACAGCATCGCCGTCACCCAGTACGACGCCCTTCAGCACACCGACGACCGCGCCGAGTACTCCTCCGGCGGGGCAGGGCTCGGGCGGGTGTGGCTGGTTCGACGTGCCGTGCAAGGTCAAGCAGGCGATCAATAACTGGTTTAAGGACCTGGTCAAGTCCGCGATCAATCCGGTGTTCGGCATGCTCGGCAAGAGCCTGCTGGCCACTCCGCAGCTGGATGAGATGGGCCGGGTCCAGGACCTGTGGACCGGGTCTTTGGTGGTCGCCAACGCCTGCTTCGTGCTGCTGGTGGTGATCGGCGGGCTGACCTTGATGGGACGCCAGACGCTTCAGAGCTCCTACACGGTCAAGGACATCGCGCCGCGACTTGTGATCGGCATGGTGGCCGCGAACGTGAGCCTGTTGCTGGTCGGCAAGGCCATCGGCCTCGCCAATTCACTGTCGGTCGCGCTGCTGGGCCAAGGTGTGGATCCGGCCCAGGCAGCCGGGCAGTTGCAGAAGATCGTCGTCCACGCGATCAATCCCACCGACGTGGGGATCTTCATCGTGCTGGTGGTGATCTGGGCGGTGCTGCTCGGCACGGTCCTGACCTTCATCTACGTGGTCCGGGTCATGCTCACGATCCTGCTGATCGCCGCGGCTCCCCTCGCCTTGGCCTGCCATGCCCTCCCGCAGACCGAAGGGATAGCGAAGCTGTGGTGGCGCGCGTTCGCCGGTGTGCTGGCGGTCCAGATCGCCCAGGCGCTGGTGTTCATCGTCGCGATGAAGGTCGCGTTGACCACCGACATGGTCACCTGGTTCGGCGTCCGTACCCCCGGCGATCAGGTCGATCTGTGGATCACCGTCTGCCTGCTGTACATCCTGGTTCGGATCCCGTCCTGGATCTCGCGGTGGATCTGGCAAGGCGGGCTGTCGCGGAGTCCGCTCGTGCGCGCGGCCAAGACGATCGCCATGATCGTGCTGTTCCGCGGCATGTTCGCCAAAGCCGGTGCCGCCAAGCCCGGCACCGCCACGTCATCACCGCGCTCGGTGCCTCCGGGCGGCACGTCGCCGCGGGCGCTGCCGCCCGGGCCTACCCAGCCTCCGCCGCCGACCCCGCCGCCAGAGCCTCAACCACAGCCGCGGTGGGCGCACCCAGACCAGCGGTGGATGCCACCGGATCCGGATTGGTACGCCCGGGTTCACCACGGGCGCCCCGACCCCGACAGCGTCGCTGAGCAGCAGCGGTGGGGCCATCCGGATACGACCTGGCGGCCGCCGCACACCGGCGACTGGCGCAAGCCGCCTCCCCCGCCGCCCAAGCGGACGCCTCCCCGCCCGCCGTATCAGCCGGATCCCAACCGGCCGTGGAAGCGACCGAACTAGAGCCGAGGTGACCAGGTCATGTCCGATAACTACAGCGTCCGGATTCCCGCCGACGTCGAGCGTGAGGACCGGATCCTCGCCGGCCTGACGGCGCGGCAGGTGGCGATCCTGGCCGGCGCTGCGGCGGTGCTATGGCTGGCCTACACCGCCACCCGGCAGCTGCTGCCGCTTCCGGTCTTCGCAGTGATCGCTTTCCCCTTCGGGGCAATCACGGCCGTCCTGGCCCTCGGTCGGCGCGACGGGGTGTCGCTGGACCGCCTGATGCTGGCGGCGATCCGGCAACGCCGTTCACCACGCAAGCTCGTGCTTGCACCTGAAGACGTGACCGCGCCTCCGGCATGGGTGGATGCCGGACGGCCGGTGGCGCTTCCGGCCCCATTGCGGCTGCCGGCCGACGCGATCTCCGTCGACGGGGTGATCGACCTAGGCGCCGACGGCGCCGCCGTGGTTTGCATAGCCTCCACGGTCAGCTTCGCGCTGCGCACCCACGAGGAGCAGGCGGCGCTGATCGGGGTGTTCGGCCGGTGGCTGAACTCCCTGTCCACCGGCCCAGTGCAAATCGTGGTGCGGGCTGAACCGGTCGATGTGGATCCGCTGATCAAGGGCCTGCGTCGTCGCGCGATGGCGTTGCCGCACCCGGAGTTGGAACAGGCGGCGTTCGAACACGCCGATTTCCTGGTCGACCTGGCGCGGCAGCGGGACCTGCTGCGCCGTCGCGTACTAGTCGTGCTGCGCGAGCCCCGCCATGGCGGCACCAGAAGCCTTGGTCCCGGCAGCCGGCGCCCGGTGCAGCGTCCGGCCTGGGATGGTGGGTCCGCTCAGCGAGTCCTGCGCCGCGCCGAGGAAGCCGCCAGAGCGCTCGCCGGCGCCGGAATCACGATGCAGGTCTTGCCCGGCGATCAGGCCGCCGCAGTGCTCGCAGCGTGCTGCAACCCCTGGCGCACCACCGTTTCGTCCGGGCGGGCGGCGCCATCGGACGTGATCACCTCGACCGGAGGTTCCGTATGAGTCTGCTCTCGGCCATTCGCACCCACCGGCGTCATGGCGCCGCAATCGGTCCGGTCGCGGGTTCTGTCGGTCCGGACGCGGTCGAGGTCGGTGCCCGTACGCTCACTCTGGCCGATGGAATGTGCGCCTCGTTCTCCATCACCGGCTATCCCTCCGAGGTCGGTCCTGGCTGGCTCGAGCCCTTGCTGACCTACCCAGGCCGGGTCGAGGTCGCCGTGCACATTGAGCCCACCCCGCCGACCGTCGCGGCCGACCGGTTGCGCCGCCAGCTCGCCCGGCTGGAATCCTCCGCCCGCTCGGACGCCGAACACGGCCGCTTGGAGGACTTCCAAGCCTCCGCAGCCGCCGATGACGCCCGCGGTTTGGCCGCCGCACTCGCCCGCGGGCAGACCAAGCTGTTCCGGGTCGGCCTGTACTTCACCGTCCACGCCCCCGACGCCGAGGCACTGGAAGCGGAATGCTCCCAGGTCCGGGCCCTGGCGTCCTCACTACTGCTGGACGCCGCCCCCGCTACCTTTCGCACACTCCAGGGCCTCACGACGACGCTCCCGCTCGGGGTCGACAGCCTGAACACCCGGCCCCCACCATCGACGGGCGCCAGTTGTCTTTAGGAAACAGCCCTCCCGTGAAGCTTATTCGGGGGTGTCTCTCTGCAGGTGTGTAAGGAGAGGGTCTGAAGGAGAGCATGTGACAGGCGGGGAGCCACCGGTCACTTCGGGGGAGCACAGGGATGTCCCTGATCGAAGGTGTCGCAGACCCAACATCGACTACGGAAAGTGACAGATCATCTACGGTGAGGGACGTGGAGAAACGCCCGCAGCGGGAGCTGATCGATGACCGGCGGCTGGACGAACTGCTGGCACGCTCTCGTGATGAGGCGGGCGGGCTGCGGCTGACCGGCGAGGGCTCGATGCTGGGTGAGCTGGTCAAGGCCGTGCGGGAACGGGCCCTGGAGACCGAGCTGACCGCGCTCTGGCTATGACAAGCACGCCAGCGCCGGTGACAACTCCGGCAATTCCCGCAACGTAACGATCCGCAAGGACGGCGCAGACCGGGGTCGGGCCGGTCCAGCTGGCGGTGCCCCGGGACCGGGTCGGCACGTTCACCCCGGTGCTGGTGCCCAAACGCGCCGGGCGGGTGGCCGGCGGCCTGGATGACATGGTCATCAGCCTTTACGCGCACGGCATGACGGTCCGTGACATCGTCCATCACCTGGCCCAGGTCTATGGCACCGAACTGTCGGCCGAGATGGTCTCCCGCATCACCGAGCAGGTGATGGAGGAGGTCAAGACCTGGCAGAGGCGGCCTTTGGACCCGGTCCGGCATGACCGACCCCGAACAAGTCGTCGCCCACCTCGTCGACGCCGCCAACGCCGGCGGCCGACAACATCACCTGCATCCTCGCGCCGACGTCATCGACCTCAACAACCAAGAAGCCGGTCCATAGCGCCGCAAACGGTCTGCCCAAAACGTGGCATGCGACACCCCCGGTGCGAACCGCGGTCGCGGCTCTCTTCCCGGATCATAGTAATTACGACGTTTCAAGGATTACCGCTGACGCCTCGATACCGGTGCTCAGCGAATTCCGGATTTGCTCATTCAGCGCTCATGATCACGCGGATTTGCTCGCTTATTTCCGGATCCTACACTGCTGTAGGATCCGGATGATCACGAGCGACCGCGCGCCGCTGACCTGCAGTGTTCTTGCCGGTGAGCAATGCGGTCGTGCTGGGATTCCGCGTGATCATGAGCACTCGAGCGTGGCGGCGGTGGAAGTGAGGTCGGCTCGAGGGGGCAGGCGCGGAACTTGCCCGCACTGACAGTTACCGAGAACTGTCCGTTGCCTGCCGACGGCAGGCGATCAGTGTTTCGGTCAGGTGAGTGGCTACCAGAGGCGGAATGTCGCGCCCTGGTTGTCGATGCACTCGGCGAGCAGCCCGTACGGCTTGCGTTCGGGCTCGTCCGCACGGGCCGGGGACCGCGCGGACGAGCCCATCGTTGGTGCTCGCCCCGATCAGCTCGCACTGAAGCTCGGCCAGTACGGACAGCATGCCGAACATCGCCCGGCCCTCCATGGTGGCGGTGTCGATGCCCTGCTCGATGACGTGCAGCCCGATGCCCCACTCGCGCAGCTCGGCACCGCACCCCGGGTTGAGGAGAGCGCGTCCCCTTCCGAGTGAGCGCCGATGTTTCGGAAGTGTTTTGTGTTTTTGGTCATGATCCGGCCATCCCGCCCAAAAGGCAGGGCATTGACCCCGCAATCATTCCAGGCTTCCATGAAGCGCCGGACACGGGGCCGATGGGGAGACCATGAGAAACGTACAGGGCACGGAAGTCGCCGTGCTGAACGAGCTCATCGAGAAGGTCGAAGAGATCGTGGACGCGGGCGGGGCGCCGGGAGCGCTGGCCGCGACGGGGGTGTTGGACGCGGGGTTCGGATTCCAGCTGGCCGACTACACGGTGTTCGGGCGGAGGTTCGCCCTGCTGCATCAGCGGCTCGTCGAGCTGAACAAGTCGGGCAAGGTCGTCGTGAACCCCGACCTGCCCGACTCCGTCGGCGCGCAGACCCTCTCGGCGGTGGACGAGGCCCATGTCCAGGTCCAGCTCAGTCCGGCCGCGCTGCGAGCGGACTCGGCCGAGCCGCTGACGCTGCGGGCGCTGACCTTGATCCACGAGCTCTCCCACGCGCTGCGCGAGTACGGAGACCACCCGGTGAAGGACTACACGTACCGGAACTCTTGGGGGCAGGGCTACCTGGCGGCGGAGATCGGCACTCGGAACGCCGACACCTACTTCGAGGCGGCGGCGCGCCTCGCCGAGCGGCTCGAGAAACTCCCGCCGGGCATCTACCGGGAACGCGGGCTCGTGCAGGCGCAGCGGCGCGCGCTCCAGCCGCCGCGCCCAGTGGGCAACCCGCTCGGACCGGCGCTGGCCTGGGCCGACATCAAGCTCAACCGGGTCTGGCTGCGGGCCTACGACGCCCAGGTCCATGTCTGTACCGCTACCTCGGTGTGGGACCGGCGTAGCGGTGAGGACGTGGCGGCGATGCAGAAGGTCGAGGGCCGGCTGCAGGAACTCGGCATCCTGGGCAGCCGCAGCTACTGGGTCTCCGGTGAGCACGGGCCGGAGTCCGTGGCGGCGGCGCGGCTGCTGGAGCACTTCACGAGCGGGCTGAAGAGCCGCCTGATGAGGCTCCGCGTCGTCCTCGGCGGGGACGTGCTGCGGTACGACCACGACACGGTCTCCGGCAGCCTGCTGGTGCCGTTCGAGGCGACGGCGGAGCCGCCCCTGCGGCTGGCCGAGCTGATCATCGGCGCGCTGCTCCAGGGGTTCGCCGTCGCACCGCCCGCCGCGCGTTCCGGGACGCCGGGTCTGACGTCCGAAGAAGTCATGGCCGAGAAGCAGATCGAGGCGCGTTACCAGGGCGCGGCGAAGGTGCTGGGCGCGCACATGGCCGAGGTCGTGGAGCTGCTGTGGGTGAACGACCGCAGCTACGAGCGGCCTCAGGTGCAGGTGCTGGAGAAGACCTTCGCCGCCTTCGAACCGGTCGCCGTGGGGCTGGGGGCCCGGGGCGTGCTGCAGACCGTTCTGCAGGCCGCCGAGATCGACGACCTGATCAGGCGCTGGACGATCACGCCGGCCCGCCTCGGGACGCTGCCCGCGCCGGCCCTCGTCGGCCTGAAGGTGTTCGATGACACCGCCGACAAGCAGCTCCGTCGGATCGCCGAACTCGCGGGCAAGCTGGCCGCACCGGTGTTCTTCACCGAACGCCCGAGCGTCGAGGCCGGGATCCGGGAGGTGATCGTTGCGATCACCGCGCTGGCCACCGGAGTCGACAAAGCCCAGGCGACGCGCGCCGCCACTCTGCTCGACGGGCTGCGGAAGGCCGCCGACGGGCTCGCCTAGGAGAATGGGGCAGGCGCCCGTCAGGGAAGGGAAGGGCGTGCCGGAGATCCCAAAGCTCGGCCAGTCCCGTGTGCGAGTTACACCATGCGCCAGCCGGGAAGTACCCCGAGCGCCCCGAACGTGACGTCGTGCTCGTGGGCAAAATCACCGGCGCGCCGGGCATGCTGCTTTCAGGGCCCGGTGCCAGCAAGGACGTTAACGGGGTCCTACAACGCTGGGGGGCGGCGGGCGGGACCGCCGTGCCTGGGGGGTAGCTCTCTGGGTGTTCTTCTTCTTGTAGGATCCAGCGGATCTTGAGCACTCACCGATCGGTTACCTGCAGTGTTGCTGGCTGTGAGCATTGCTGGTGTGCGGGCTTTCCGGTTGATCATGAGCAATTTCGCTGCGGTTCGTCTGGATGCGTTCTGGTGCGGGCCCGGCGCCCGGTCCGGTGACACGGCCAGTTCGGGGTGGCGTCCGCGTTGTTGATCACAACGGCCTTCCCGCAGCCTCAGGAATGTTGCGCGGTGACAACCTTGTGAAGTGCTACCCCAACCGCCCGGAGGCGACCGCCGAGGCGATCGACGCCAGCAGCTGCACACCGGCGATGTCGCAATCTGACCCTGATCGACCGCGCGAAGGGCATGGTTATCCGGGGGTACAACGTCTACCCGCATGAGCTGGAAGAGGTCCTGCTCACCCGCGCCGATGCGAGCCTCGCCGTGTTCGTCGGCATTCGCCCACGAACGCCGCGGCCCAAGCGTTCGCCATCCGTTAGCCGGGTGCCACCGTCGACGGAATGCCCTGATCGCCTGCTACAGGCAGAAATGGCGGCGTGGAAGTAACCGCGGGTCATGCCTTTCGAGACATGCTCCCTACCACCCAAGATCCTCAAACGTGAACTTGTCGACGTCTGGCCGTATTACGGATTGAATCGCCGAAACAGGAAGGTCGTGGGTCTCGATGTAGCGGGTGGGGGTACGTGAGGAGGCGGGATGCCGCTGGTGATCGGCGTGAGGGTTCGGCGGTGATTCCGGCCGTAGCGGTCGCGCTCGTCGGTGAGATCTTCATGCGCAGGCATGCGCGATGGCTGAGGCTCAATATTCGGCGGCAGCGGCGCGGTGTCCTGACGAGAAGAGCCGTGGGCGGCTACCTCGTGCAGATCGTCGTCGGTATGGCGCTGGCCCTCGCGGTGGCGCCGCTGCTGGAGCGGCTGACCGGGGTCGGCCTGCTGGTGGTGGCGGTGCTGCTGGGCCTGAACCGCGCCGTGGGCCTGGGACTGGGCACGTTGCTGGTGTTCTTGGTATGGCGGCCCGATGACACCGTCGTCTTGTGGTTCGCGGTCCCGCTGCTCGTCATCGCGCTGCTGGCGCTGCTGTCGTCCCGGTTGACCGCGATGTTCACCGAGGCCTTTGACACGGCCGAGGGGACGATGCCCTGGGGAGTCCTTCTGCTCGCCTCCTCCGTCGGCGCGGTCGTGTGGGCGATCTGGTCGTGGTCGGGGTGGGCGTCGGCGGCGGTGCCGGCCGCTGTGTTCGTGTGGGGGCATTGGTACCGGCTGACCGGGACGCTCCCGGGGCCGTGGCGCAAGCAAGTCCAGCGCCGCGACTGCGTGCGGTTGGCCGTGATCGCCTACCTTGTCTTCTCACCGCTGGGTGGTGCGGCGGTCGCCGAACTCTCGGCGTTCCGGCCGCAATGGCTGCTGGTCGTGGTTCTGCCGCTGCTCGCCCTCGTCGCGCACCTCACGTATCCCACCCCGCACCCGGCATGGCCGTGGTTGATTCCTGGTGGCATGCGGGTCCGTCAGGTTCTCGTGCAGGGCGGGTTGCTGGCAGCGTTTCTCGCCTTGCGGTACCCAGACGCGCCGCCCGCGTTGCCGGTGACGTCGGTGGTGATGGCCGGAGCGGCGCTGGCGACGCAGTGGGCGCTGGGCACGGCCCCGATCAATGGAGTGATCACCCAGAATCTGGTGCAGCTCTCTGACGTCGAAACGATCCTTGACGACTGGGCGGCACGCGCGGTCGTACGGCGTAGGCCGGACGCCCGCCTGCTGAACGCGCTCGCCGGACGGGCCCTGCAGAGCCTGAACAACCGGGCGCCGACCGCGGAAGCGCTGCTGAACGTGGCCTTGGTGGCTCCGGGCACGGTGCAGGCACGGGCGAGTGATCCCTTCGCGGCCTGGCTGGCGTTGGTGGAGCAGGCGCTGTCTGCGGTCGAGCGATGCGCCCGTGCGGCAGGACGCGACATGGACCGCGTGCTGGCGCTGTTGCGTGCCCATACCGCCGGGGCGGCGCTGGCGGGTGCCTTGCAACGTCGGGATCTCGGGGAGGCCCGTACGGTGCTGGCCCACCGCGTCGAGCAGTTCAGCAGGGCGGGGCTGCGGATACAGCGGGATGACAACAGGCTGATGGAAGCGCGGTTGCTGTTCGGCTGCGGCGATGATGTCACCGCACTTGAGATCGTCGAGTCAGTGCTCGCCGAGCCTGATCTGGACGTGTTCAACCGTCGTGACGCGCTGGTGTTGTCGACCCTGTCCGCCGTGATCGACGGCAGAACGGACGCCGCGCATGAGCATGTACGGGTCTCGGCGGGCCTGCGGGTGACGTGGGCCGATCGTCGCAGGCTGTGGCGTGAGGCCAGGGCCATGAAGATCGTCGGTGGTGCGGGGTGGATGCTCGTCCCGGTGCGGGTCTGGCGTGCGTTCCGCAGCAAACAGCGGGCCTTGGACTCGGGCTTCTACACTCCCGAGGTGGTCTTGGAGATCTTTGACACGCTGGGCGCCATGAGGGGTGTCGAGATCCCGTGACGTTCGATTGGACCGGCTGGCTGCTGAGCCCGGCGAGCCCCCTTCTTCGCGACGTTCCGGAACCGTTGAGGCTCGCGCTTCAGTCCGTCCAGCATCGAAGGGCCGGCGATCTGGACAAGGCGTGGAAGTCCGCGCTGGCCGCCTACGCGATGGTGCGCGACGAGCCCGCCGGCTACCAGTCGAAGGCGGCCGTGGAGTACACCCTGGCGTCGCTGTACAAGGCGCAGGCGGACTACGGCGTCGCGATCGACCTCTACGAGTCCTCATACCGCGGTCATCTGCGGGCGGACGGGGCCGCGTCGCCGTTCGCGGAGATCGTCCTGAGGGGGATGGCCGACGCGCACCACAAGGCCGGCCACTACGACAAAGCCCTGGACGCCTGCCTGCGGGCGCTGGAGATGACCCGTGACGTCCGGGATGTCCGGTACGCCTTCGGATGCCAGTTGCTCGCCCGGATCCGAAGCGACGTCGGCGACATCGCCGGCGCGGCAAAAGCCGTCGAGGAGGCGAATGCCGTCCTGGCAAAAGTCAGGGGCAACTCCCCGGACACCGCGCTACTGTACGCCGCCAACATCAGCCAGGGCGCCGCCATCCAGGTCCGGGAGGGCGACGTCCGGGACGGGGTCGCACGACAGCGCCAGGCGCTGAAACTGCGCCGGCGGTATGGACGGTCGAACGGCACGGCCATCGCCGAGAGCCTCAGCCATCTGGGGCACGCCGCTTTGGCCGTCGGCCGTCATCGGCGCGCCCGGCGCTACCTGCGCCGGGCGCTGGCGATGCATCGGCGTCAGGGCGAGCACGCGGACAAGGCGCGTCAGGTCATCGACCGGATGGCCTACGGCCACGCCGGTTTCCTGCTCGGCCGCAAGTCGGCCGAGACCGAGCTGGCGGCGGTCGTGGCGGACGCCGGCGTGATCCTGGGCGAGAGCCACCGGATCACGACCCGCGCGATGACGTCGCTGGCCTCGGTGCACGCCGCCGCCGGGCGTTCGGCGGACGCTCTCGCGCTGCTGTCCGCCGCAGTCGACGGCGAGAACAAGCGGATCGGACCGATCTTCACGACCCAGTCCGACCGGCAGCGGCTGGAGTACGTCGCGACGCTGTACGGCGCGCGGGACGCGGCACTCAGCATGTTGGTGCGGGATCACGACCTCGGCCCCGACGCGGTCGCCGCCGTCCTGCGGATCGTGGTGCAACGGTCCGGTCTCACGTTGGACGCCGTCGTACGCCAGCGCCGGTCCGTGCTCTCCGGCGGCCACCCGGATCTGAGCGCCGACCTGGGGCGCCTGCGGGAGGTCGACGAGTCGCTGGCGACGGCGACGTTCGGCGCCACGCCCCCGCCGTACCGGACCGTACGTGCGTGGGAGCAAGAACGCGATCGGCTGGAAGCCCGCTTGTCGAGCCGGATCCCGGAGCTACGCCGCGACCATGACCTCGTCACGGTGACGGTCGAGCGGCTCGCCGCGGCGCTGCCGGCGGACTCGCTTCTCCTGCAGTACGTGCGATTCGACCACAGCGACGATCCACGCCGACCCGCGCGGGAGTGGTACGGCGCGTTCGCGCTGGCTGCCGGGCGGCCCGAGTCGGTGCGATTCGCCAGCCTGGGACCGGCCGACGACCTCGACGCGATGGTCGACGCCTACCGTACGGCGATCGCACCCCGCGGCGGCCGAGGAGTACGGATCAGCGCAGCCGCTCCACCACAGGACTGGCGTCCGCTCGCGGCCGAGCTGTACCGGGCGGTGATCGCGCCCCTGAACCCGCCGCCCGTATCGCGGCTGGTCGTCGTCGCCGACGGAAGCCTGCACAGAATCCCACTGGCCACCCTGATCGGCCCACGGGGCACCCCCCTGGTCGCCGACACGATCCTGACCTACCTCGGCAGCGCCCGCGACCTCCTGCAGGACCGCCCACCCGCACACGAAGGAACGGCACTCGTGATCGCCGACCCGGACTACGGCGACTACGGCGACCGGCGGCGACGCGCCGCGCTGAAGCCGGTCTTCCACGCCCTGCCGGGCGGCGCCGAGGAAGGACGCAAGGTCGCCGAGCGGCTCGGCACCATCGCGGTGAGCGGGCCGAAGGCGAGCAAGAGCGTCCTGTTCACCGATGAGCCTCCCACGGTCGTCCACCTCGCGACCCACGGATTCTGGCTCGGCGGCCTCGCCGGATCCGGCCTGGCGCTCACCGGCGCCAACCTCCCCGGCGGCGACGGGATCCTGACCACGGCCGAGATCGCCCACCTGAACCTGACCGGGACCGGCCTGGTCGTCCTGTCGGCCTGCGACACGGGGATCGGCGCGGTACGCGACGCGGAAGGGGTCTTCGGGCTCCACCGTGCCTTCACCATCGCCGGCGCCCGTACAGTCATCTCGTCGCTGTGGCCCATCCCCGACCGGGCCACCGCGGAGCTGATGACGGCCTTCTACGACTCCCTTCGGGACGGCGAACCCGCCGCCGCGCTCACCCGAACCCAAGCCGCTTTCGCGGCAGACGACCGGCCCATCCGAGAGTGGGGTGCCTTTCTGTGTCACGGCGGACTGCCATCACCAGAAGATCATCGATGACCGCACCCGACCACGACCCGATCCCGTACGCGGTGGTCACGTCCCAGGAGCTCAATGAGATCGCCGCGGCCACCGCACGGGTCACCCTGTACCCGGACGAACAGCGGCCGGTGGACATCGAGGTCAGCGGCCCCTGCCCGGCCTGCCGCGGCGGCACCGTCCACATCGAACCGGTCGAGCTGGTGCGCGCCTCGAACGCCGGCGGCGAGGCGGAGGTCGAAGCGATCTGCGCGTGCGCTTTCACGCATCCCGACAGTCCCGACGGCGCCACCGGCTGCGGCAGGTCATGGCGCCTCCTCGTCGCCTGGGACGGGCAATGACCGTCAAGGTCAGACCGGGATCGGCCGGGCACTCCGCTGACCCGATGGCGGGCCGAACGCCTGCAGGAACTGCGGCGGACCGAGCTGGAGCACATCCGCAAGCAGGCCGAGCAGTGGCGCACGGGACTGGCCGGGTTCGTGACCGTGATCCTGACCGCCGCGTTGGTGTCCGGCCGTACCTTGATCACCGGCCACGCGACCGCCACGCGGATCGTCATCGGAATCCTTATGCTCGCCGCCGTCGCCACCGCTGCAACCGGTATCTTCCTCAGTACCCGCGCCGCGCACGGCTTTCCGCCACGCCCACGCAAGCTCGCCACCGAGGACCTGATCCTCGATGACCGCCTCGCTGCCCGCCGAAGCGCCCGTGACCTCCGCGCCGCGGTCATCACGGCCGGCGTCGGCCTGCTGATGCTCACGATCGCCGTCGCGGTCGTATGGTTCGGCCCGTGAGGAGTGCACCATGGCCTCCGAAGATGACATGACCAACAGATTTCCCGTGTAGGCGTCCAACGCCATCCCAGGCCAGGAGCATCGCTAAGGAATCCGGTCACGGCCGCCATGCCGCGCGCGGTGGTGGGCGCGGCCCGGCCGGCGGCGCGGCGGCAGGTGGCCGCTGCCGCCTACGGCCGTCTCTGGGGATGGAGCAGCCGCCACAGCAGCTGCTGCGTCTCCTGGCTGGGGTCGACGCTCAGTTCCTCGAGAGAGGTTTCCAAGAGCCGGTAGGTGCGCCGTACGGCGTCCAGGCGGCCGAGGCGGGCTTGCAGGGTCATGATCCGCTGGTAGATCTCCTCTGCGTAGCGGTCGAGAGATCTGGCCCGCTCGAGGACCGTCAGGCTGCGCTCTGGTTCCTGTGGCTCGTAAAGGGCGGCGAGGTGAATGAGTGCCTCGACGGCCTGCCGGCGGAGCGCCTCGCGTTCCGGCTCGATCCACTCATACGCCTGCTCATACGTCACCTCGGAGACCAGATGGCCCTCATACGTGTCCGCGGCCTCCTGCAGCAACGCCACCCGGGTCTGGTCATCCTCGGCGTGGGACGCACGATGCAACGCGGTCTGGAATCGCCATAGGTCGACGCTCATGAGCTCTGGGTCGATGCGGTAGCGGTCGGCGACGACCACGATGAAGTTTTCGTCCACCATCCCGGTGGCGCGCCGCAACTCGCGCCGTACGTCGTGCAGGGCGGCGTGGAAACGCATCACCGCGTACTTGCGGTCGACGTCGGGCCACATCGCCGCCAGGAGCGCGTCTCGAGTGGCACCGTTGGCATAGACAGCCAGATAGCTCAGCAGTTCCCGTCCCTTACCGCGGATGCCGGTCTCCAGCTCGCGATCGCCGACTCTCACGATCGGGAGCCCAAGGACCTGTAGCTGTACGGGGCGTTCGCTGGTGGCATCTGGTTCTTCAAGCACCGGCGGCGCTGGTTCCGTGTCGGCTGCGGCCGTCTCATTCACCGGTCTGGGGCCGGGTTCGGGCTCCGGCGTGCCATGGGCGTCGCGAATGACGTCCAGGACCTGGTGGGCATCGGCGGTGGTGACATGGAACATCCGCAGGTCCTGCCACAGTCCGGGATCTGCGCCGTCCACGGAGGTGACGTTTCCGTGGTCGTCCAGATGCACTGTCGGGCCGGGGTGCTCACCAAGGCCACCGAGACTGACGATCGCCATGTCGTAGACGCCGGCCGCCGCGGCGAGGGCCTCAACGCGACGCTCGTGTTCCTTGCTCGTGGTAGCGGCTAGGACGAGGCGCGGCAAGGGCTCAGTTGGGTCGGTCTGGCGTACAGCGGTGAGATCCTGCGCATCGGTCGTGGTGTCGAGGAGGCGGGCCCGGTGGATCCGCTCCGACTCCAGCAGCCGCAACGCTGCGCTGAGGTCCGAGGTGACCCTCAGGGCCGGGATGCGCCCGGCAAGCTCGTCGACGTCGTCCGGGTCCAACGCGAAGAGTCCGGCGGCGTCGCGCCGGGGAATGACTACTTCCACATCGTGGTCACCAGCGTGAGTGAGCAACGCCAGCAGCAGCGCCCGAGCCGCACCCCGTCTCCCTGGGCCGGCAAGACCAACGACGAGACCACCGATCGGAACCGTGACGTCCTCGTCATTGCGGACGCCCAAGACGATGCGGCCGCTCGACGCCAACGGAAACAGCTGCAGCGCGCCATTCTCTGATGAAGCCTGCGCCGGATCGACGTGACCACTCACGTGCGCAGCCAGGTCGGCACGCCTGAGCCGCCGTACGACAGGTGGGTGTTCGGGCTCGCGCGTTCCGAGATCCGGGCCAGAATCGGGGGTTCGGTGACGACGACGCCGATGCAGCCGGGAGACGGCCAGTGCGGCTCCTACGCCGGCGGCGAAGCTCAAACCCACCATCGCCCCGGACGGTAGGTTCACCGTGGTCGGTGGATGCGTCGGCGACGTCGTGACCGGCGGGTCTTGGGAGACAACCGGAGCCGGCGGCCTCTGTGGTACCGACGCAGTCGGCGAGGACGCAGTGGTCGGTTCAGCGCTCGGAGTCGCCGGGGCCGCCGGTACCGTCCCTCCGTTGTCGCCGCCCTGATGGCTTGGTGCCGGGCTCGGCGTGGCGTGCGGCTGTGCGGACCGCTTGACGACGTAGGTGATCTCCGTTCGGCGGTTGCGGGCACGTGCCGCAGGGTCATCACCTCCGTCCGGCCGCGTCTCGGCGGCAATCGGCTCCGTCTCGCCTCTTCCGCGTACCTCGAAGCGATAGTGGGGACCGATGAGCGAGGCGAGCGCATCGCGTACGGACCGAGCCCGCTGCGCTGATAGGCGCTGGTTGTAGGCGGCCGGACCGATGGAATCGGTGTGACCTGTGATCACGATTGGGTGGGCCGGGTCCGTATGTTCACGGATGTCTCGAGCCGCCCGGGCGAGGGCCTCTTGCGCGAACGACGACACTTCGGAGGAATCGAAGGTGAATCGGATCGTGACCTCACGCTGCCGGCTCGCCTGCGAGGCTGATGCCGTCACCTCGGCGTCGGTCGTGCCTTCAGACTGCGTCGGTCGATGGGCTCGGCCGTAGGGCGGAGCAGCCGGTCGGTCCTCTGGCTTCGCCGGCTCCGACTCGAGCTCGTGCGCTGCGGCTGTCGCGTGCCGGGGAGCGGTGGCCACCGTCAGAGCAGCCGGTGCGGCCGGTAGTGTCCCTCCTCGGCTGATCGACAGCGACGTTCCGATCACCGTCGCCCCCAAGCTCGTGATGAGCAGTGCGGCGAGCCGCTGAGGGCCGTCGAGTCCTGGTATGCGGGGAGCAGGTCGCCCTCGTATCTGCGCAGCGGCTTCTAGCAGCACCAGCGATGCCCAGATCGCCCACAGCAGCCAGGCGAGGTACTTGATGAATCCCAGCAGGAGCGTTCCGTCGTCGGGACGGGAAAGCGTGGTGTTGATCTGATTCCAGTCGGGCAGCCGGGAGGGTATCGGCGCCCCCGCCACAGCGATGAACACCAGCGGCAGCCCTGCTGTGGCGGCGATGAGTACCAGGGCGGCGGTCAAGCTGCGCAGAACCCTGCCGAAGCCTCGACGCCGAGGCATTGGCCCATGGTGTTCAGGTGCCATGAGGCGTCTCTACTCTCGGAAGCCTAGGGACTGTTTTCCTCGCCCAAATCGATCTTCACCAAATAACAGGCCGTTGCCAAACGGCTACTCTATGCATTCGATAACCAGTGACATCACTGCAAGCGACAGTTTTGGTGAAACCCCCATGCCCACCATGATCACTAATCTGGAAGGACAGCGGCCTAGCACCACGTCCCTCATGGCAGGCGTGGGTGTCCTTCTTGTACTGGTTGTCGGAGCATGCGGTAAGAGTCATCACGCGGTTGCGCTACCAACCACTTCCGCCCCTGCGGCTCCCAGCATGTCGGCCTCTCCAACGTCCGCCGAGGACGCGGTCCGGCAGAGCTACACCCAGTACTGGGCAGTCCTCCCCCGGGCCGAGCAGGAAGTCGATGAGGGGCGCCGACTCGTGGCATGGTTGATCAATGCCTCTGCAATGGCCGCCCGTACGCAACCGCCTTATCGTCCGCCAAGAACTCCACCGACATAGCCCGCAAAGCACGACTAATCAGTAGAAGGTAAACCCACCGCGATCAAACCGTTACAAGATCCCGGCCGTCCGACGCCCACCCGCATCTGAACTGTCAGTGGCGGTAACCCGGACACCGACGGCTCGCTCACGCCACTGGCCGTTCGGTTGCTGCTCAGGGGCCTGCGCCGGAACCGTTCGAGGGCGACCTGGTGGACACGCTCGTGCGCGAGGCGTTCGAGGAGAACCAGGTCGTGGTCAGCGACGCGGTCTACCTCGGGTACCAGGATGTCCATCGGCGCCATCGCGAGCCGTACGCCCAGGCTCGGATGGCTGGCCTGATCGGCTCGTTCGAGGAGCGCCGGCCGGACCCGGACGGCGGGCGCACGTACGGCCGGCTGATGACGTCGCTAGCGGAGGCTCCGCAGGTGTTGGGATGGGGCGAGCCCGCCGTCGCACAGGTCAAGATCGCGGCGCGTATCGCCGAGGACGCATGGGGCGTGCCCGTTGGCTCGCCGGAACCGGTCGGCTACGTCGACTGAGCCCGTGCCTCGCTGCCGTCGAAGCTCCGGCGGTTCAATGACCGGGTGCGGTCAATACCGAATCTGGTAAGGCAGGGGCACTCTCTCGTGACCGTTGGTGCATGGTGTAGCGGTGGTACTCGGTAGCCCGAAGGGACCGATGCGGTCGAGGAGAGTTAGCGGACGGAGGGGACGGTTCGAAGAGGCTGTTCTTCCTGTGAGGTCCAGCCGCGCCTACCGCCGTTTTCTGGCCGCGCGGCTGGTGTCGCAGACCGGCTCGTCGATGGCGCCGATCGCGCTGGCATGGGCTGTGCTGCAAATCGGCGGCGGGGCCGGTGCGCTGGGTGGTGTGCTTGCGATCAGCATGGTTCCGCAGATGGTGCTGATGCTGATCGGTGGTGCGGTCGCAGATCGGCATCCCCGCGGCCGGATCATGATCATCGCGCACCTGGTCTCGGGAGCCACCCAGGCGATCGTCGCCGCGCTGCTGTTCACGGGGCATGCGGCGCTGTGGCAGTTGCTGGCGGTGGGTGTCGTCAGCGGCGCGGCGGGGGCGTTCTTCGGCCCGGCTGCCCAGGGCACGGTGCGGCAGTTGGTTCCCCGGGAGTCGCTGCGGGAGGCGAACGCCCTCTTGCGGCTCGGCCAGAACATCGTGAAGATCGCCGCTCCGGCTGTGGCCGGCGTGCTGATCGCGGCTGCCGGGGCGGAGACCGCGATTGCCTATGACGCGGCCACGTTCGTCGCCGCTGCGTGGATGCTGTCGCGTCTTCGTGTGCCGCTGGCCCCGATGAAGGGCAAGCGGCTGCTCGGCGCGTTGCGGGAAGGGTGGACCGATTTCTGGTCCCGGCGCTGGCTGTGGATCATGGTGGCGCAAGGAGCAACGTGCATCACGCCCTGGCTAATCGGCTATCAAGTCCTCGGGCCGCTGTACGCGCGGGACCACCTGGGTGGAGCGCCGGCGTGGGGCCTGATCGTTTCGGGGTTCGCCGCCGGGCTGATCACCGGGTCGGTGGTGGTGCTGCTGCTGCGTCCCCGTCGGGTCGGATTGGTGACCTGTACGGCGACCGCGTCGATGGCGTTGCCGCTGGTGGCCCTTGCCGCACACGCGCCGCTGCCGGTCTTGGTGGCGGCGACGTTCGTGACCGGGGTCGGCTTGGACGTCAGCATCAACACGTTCGGGACCTACCAGCAGGCCGAGGTGCCGGTGGAGATGCAGGCCCGGACGTCGTCCTACAGTCTGGTCGGCCAGCAGCTCCCGATCCCGCTGGGCTACCTGCTGGCTGGCCCGCTCGCTGCGGCGGCCGGTGTCGTCCCGGCGTTGGCGGGCTGCGCCGTGGTGATCGTGACGGTCGCGTTCGTGCCGCTGCTCAGTCGTCAGGTCCGGGCGATGCGGCTGCCCGCCCGCGCGGCCGAGGAACCCCCGGCCGCTGGGGCGGTGCCGGTCACGGCTGGGACCTCGTCACGGTCCTGACCCGCTCGGTGCGGGCGGCGAGGTAGAACGGCCGCGCCGCCTCCACGGCGTCCGGCAGCGACAGGATGCCGCGATCGCGGGCGGCGGCGGTCAGCGCCGCCTGGTCGGACGGGTCGATGCCCCACTCGTCGGCCAGATGCGTACGGATGCGTTCGGGGTCGAGGTGGTCGGGCGTACGGCCCGGCCCGGTCGCTGCCACCTGCTGGTTGGTGGTCCAGGCGGTCACGGCCGCCGCCGCGCTCGCGTCGACGTCTAGGAATCCGGCGGCCTCGGCTGGGGTTTCCGGCCAGATGCTCGCGGTCGGGTCCAGGCGCGCCGAGCGTACGAGGATCCGCAGCAGCAGTTCCCGTCGGCACAGGTCGGCGATCTCGGCCGGTGTCGCCCAGTAGCCGATCTGCGCGGGCGTGAGCGCGTTCGCGTCGAGTCCCCGAGCGTGGGCGGCGGCGAGCGCCTGGTCCTCGAGGTCGTCGGCGCCGGGCGGGTGGGAGGCGATCCAGGCGAGCACGTGGCGGCGCCAGCGTGCCGGGAAGTCGGGGTCGTACAGCTGCGCGTGGTTCAGGACCGCGATGAACGGCACGCGCGCCTGCTCGGTGGAGGCGGGCCGATATGTCGCGATCCAGCGCCGCAGATGGGAGGTCCGCCACGGCTCGGTCCGCCACCCGCGCACGGGGGCCGCGGGGAGCTGCCCGGCGGCGGCCTGGGTGATGGCGAGCTCGGCGTCGTGTGTCTTGATGTTGGTGACCGCCGGTTCCTGCTCATCGAGCCACGCCATCACGCTGGCGTAGGGCTCGGCAATGTCGCCAGTCGTGAGGTACTTCAAGGTGTTCCAGGTGCGCCGCTGGAACGGCATGCTCTGGGCCAGGTCGAAGAGCCGGTCGGCGTCCGGGCGGGTGATGACGCCGGCGCCGGCGGCGACTGCCAGGGCGTGGCGGATGCAGACCAGTGCGGTGGACAGCGGCCGGCCGTCGGGGGTGTGGGTGACGGCGACTTCGTCGTCGGCGTCGATCGCGCCGCTGGCGTACTGCTCGTAGACCCAGCCGATGCCGAGCATGCCGTACGGGGCCAGCTCGGCGGCACGCAGTGCGCCCATGCTGGCCGCGCCGACCACGGTGACGCCTTCGTCGAGGAGCAGCAGGATCTCCTTGTGCCGGACGGGTGGTACCTGGTGCCACAGCCCGTCGACGATCAGCATGGTGTCGCCGGGCGACGGGCGCAGGCGCAGCAGGTCGCCGTGTTGGATCGGCGGGTGGACCATCGCGGCCGGGGCGAGCGTCCGGACGCGCGCAGCCGTGATGGTAGGGCCGGCGAACACGTGCAGCGCAGGGGCGGTCATGCGGCGGCTCCGGCGGGTTCGGGGCGGGGGATGACGTGCCGGGCGGAGTAGATCAGGCCCGGTGCGGCGACCCGCACCACCGCGAACGGCCGGTCCGGGCCGGCGAGGTCGACGACGAGGGGTTCCCAGCCGGTGACCTGAGTGATGCGGGTGGCCAGCCACATGGCGTCGGCGTCATCGGTCGCGTGCGCCGTGGTGTGCCGCGCGGCGATGTCCGGCCACACCCGCGCGGCGGCGGGGGTGACCGGCGGGCGGTACTGGCCTGGCCGGTAGACGAGGAAGGTGATGTCGTCGCGGGCACCGGAGATGTGCGTCAGGCGGGACTGCACGGCCTCGGTGATGGCCCGGGACAGGGCCACGCCGGGGTCGCGGTGCGCTCCGGAGCCGGACACGATCGCGCTTCCGGCGTCCTCGCGCCACAGGTGACACACCATCACGGGCACGCCGAACCGGTTGGGCAGGTGCACGAGCTCGACCCACGCCCCGGCGGCCTCGAGCAGTTCCAGGTGCCGGGCGCACCAGGTGTCCGTGACCGTGGCCGGGTCGATGTACTCCTGGGCGTCGGCGGCCTGGCCGGTCAGGCGGCTGGTGGTGTCCCGCTCGATCACCTCGCACAGCCCGTGGATGATCGCCTCGGCGCGGGTGTTGCCGGAGGCGAGACCGTTGGCGGAGGCCGTGAGCATGTAGATCCGCCACTCGCTGCGGACGTGCCGGCCGATCCGCACCAGCGGGCGCGGCAGCAACACCGGTGCGCTCGTCACGGCCGAGACCGCGGTGATCCAGTCCATGCGGGTATGTTCGGTGAGCAGGCTGCCCGCGTGCTGCTCCAGCTCCGTCACCGGGTACGGCAGGTCCAGGCCTGCGGCCGCGGCGTCGGTCACGGCCGGGGCCGGGATCGCGCGTTCGCCATGCCAGAACTCGATCGCCTCCATCGCCGCCGAGACCCGGGCGGCGTCCAGGGTCGCGCCCTTGCCCTGGGCGACCGCGAGCGTGGCCGCCAGCGGCCGAACCGCCATGACCACGGGGATGCCGATGTCGTCCAGGCCGGTGACGTCGGCCAAGCGGGTGATGCCGTAGGAGGCGAGCAGGGGGCTGATCGCAGCGAGCGTGTCAGCCGGGTGCCGGGTGCGGTGAGTACCGGCGAAGAACGTCTTCTGCATAGTCGTCTCCGTGCCGTGTCTTCGGGACGTCTTCCCAGAGGGCAGGGCAGGCCCGATACGGGGCCTGCCCTGCGTGTGCGTTCCTTCGGCCCGAATCAGTGCGTTCGGGCGCGAGTGACTAGTCGACAAGGTCGGGCAGCTCGAGCTTCCGCTTGGCGTGGCCCATGTACTCGGCCGCCCAGCGCGCGGGGTCGCTGCCGAGGCTGTCGGGCACGGCCGGGTCACCGCCCGCCGTGATCGGGAACTGGCCCTCGTCGCGGAGCTCGGCGATGAAGTCGGCCGGGTCGAACTTGACCGGCTCCGCCGCGGCGGACGGGGCCGCGGTCGTGGTGGAGGTGGACATGGGGGTGCTCCCTTCCTTGTGGGGGTGACGCGCGCAGGGTCTACACGCGTGAGGTGAAGCAGCAGGTGACCATGACGCCGAGCTGGTCCTCGTACGGCGGGCGCCAGTGCGGGACGCGCACACCGTCGAAGCCGGTCATGACCCGGTGCAGCACGGAGAAGTCGCCGTTGTCGTGGGGGAACTCGGTACCGGAGAACCGGTCGGCGATCTCAGGGCTGGGCAGCCACCGCAGGTTCGGCAGCCAGCCCATCGTGCCGAGGTCACCGATGAGGCCGGCCGAGTAGGTGATGGCGCATTTCCCCTCATCGCGGTGCACCTGCATGTGGTCGCCGGGCCGGTACCACTTGTAACCCCAGCGGATCGCGACCATGTCCGTGCTGCCGGTGGCCTCACACGCCAGCTCCATCAACGCCGAGTGCCGTACGAGAGTCTTGAGGGCTTCGCCGCCCGGGTGGACGTGGCAGCGCTGCGGCGAGGTGATACTGCCGTCCCGCAGCATCTGCAGGCCCGGCACGCCCCGCTCCCGCAGAATCGCCTCGCCTTCGAGTTTTTCGGCTTCGGTGGTCAGGTCGACCCACAACTGGTCGGGGATCGCGTCGGCCGGGAGCTGGACGCGACCTTCGGCCAGCCACTGTGCGCGCAGCATTCGCGCCCCCTCACAGGTCCAGGTAGGACAGCGTCGCCAGCACGGCGGAGCGGCTGTCGGTGTGCGGGGCCCGCCAGTGCGGGATGTCGTATCCGGCCCAGCCCTGCAGCAGGCCGGGCCCGTGCGGGTGCTCCAGATGCTCGAAGCCCTCCCCCTCGGGGAAGATTCCATGCTCGGCGACGACCTTGCCGAGCACGTCCGGGTAGACGGCCCGCAGGCCCGGCGCCCAGCCCATCGGGGCGAGGTTGCCGGTGAGGGCGAGCCCGACCGTGAGCGTGGACTTCACATCATCGGTGTGCAGGCCCTGGAAGTCGCCCTCGTTGTAGGTGACGTAGACGCACCCGAACGGGACGAGCCGCCGCATGCCTGTCATCTCGCGCAGCACCAGCAGCAGCGCCTTGTCGGTCAGCAGGTCGTGAAGCACCGGCCCGCCGGCGGCCATGTGGCAGTACGCCGGCGCCGCGAACGATCCGTCTCTGTGTCCGGAGGTCTCGGCCCGCTCGTACGGCTCGGACTGCCCGACCCGCTGCGCGGCTTCGGCCTCAAGGGCCTCGAACCGCTCGGCGGGCAGGAAGCCCGGCACGCGGACCAGACCCTCCTCCTCCCATACGGCGCGTGGTGTCGTCGTCTCGGCCATCGCCACCGTCCCCTTTCCGTTGTCGTCGCGGAGTGGCTTCAGCAAGGAGCAGGGACCGATCTGGGAGAAGACGGCGCCGTGTTGACGTTCACGCATGCCCACCCGAGATGTGCTGTCCGATGCCCATACCGCGATGCTCAGCTGCGACGATGGGGCGCGCAATTGGCAGTCTCCCGCAACCACCTTGCGGGTAGTCCGCAACCGCCGATCCGCTGTACGTGCGATGGGCCCGTGTTACTTTGCGCGCGTGGACTCCACGCGCCGCGAGGAAATCGCGGCCGAGCTCCGCGCCACGGCCGCCGCCCAGGGCTGGACGCCGTGGCAACTGGCGCAGGCCGTTCACGACAAGGCCCAGACGCCGACCCTGTTGATGGCCTGGCGACTGGCGATGGGCCAGCGCCAGGCGGACGTGGTCGCCGGCCTGCGGGGCTTAGCCGCCGACGAAGAGATCAACTGCGGCCTGACGACGCAGCAGCTGTCCCGATGGGAGAACGGCCACGAGCCGCCCGGCCCGACCTACCGGCCGCTGTTCGGGTTGTGGTATCGCACCACCTTGAATCGTCTGGGCCTGACGGATGACCATCCGATCGTTACTCTGATAAAGGACGCCGTCCCGGCCGAGGAGGTCCCAGTGAGACGCCGCGAATTCTTCCAAGCCGCGGCGGTCACGCCGATCCTGGCCCACCTCGAACGAATCCGGGCACAGATGGACTCGGGCCTCCGGCACGTCCTGCCCGCCGCCGACGTCGAGCACTGGCACGAGGTCGCCACAGGCCACGTCGCCTCCTACGGCCAGTTCGCCCCCCGGGACCTGCTCAACCGGCTCGCCCCCGACCTGGAGGAGATCGCCGGCCTCATCGAGCGCTATCCCCGAGAGAAGGATCTGCTGCTCGTCGCGTCCCGGCTCGGCGGATTAACAGGCGCGCTGTGGACCGACCTGGAGGACGAGCGCCATGCCCGCGCCTGGCTGCACACCGCTGACAGGTACGCCGCCCAGGCCGGCGACACCACCCAGCGGTACTGGATCGCGATGGCCCGCGCCATGACCGCCATGTACGGCCCACAACCCGCCGCCGTCCTTCCCATCGCCGCACGCGCCCGCGCCGAACTCGGCAACGCGCCATCCGCGCCAGCCGCCCAGCTCGCCGGGCTCGCCGCCCGCGCACACGCCAGTCTCGGCCCAGCACGCGCCAAGCAGGCCCGCGCCGAACTCCGCCGTGCGGAACACCTCGCCGGGCAACTCACCGCCACCCAGACCGGAGAGCAATTCTTCGGCTTCCCCGAGCGCGAACTCGCCGCCTACGCCTCCTGGGTGCTCACCGCAGTCGGAGACACAGGGGCATGGACGGCGCAGGACCGCGCGCTGGCCGGATACCCCGCCGACGACCCAATGGACCGGCCGCTCATCCTGCTGAGCCGCGCCCGCCTGCTGGTCGAACGCCGGGAAGCCGCCGAAGCAATCCGTGTTGCCGGTGACGCGATCACCACGATCCCCGCACAACTGCGAGTACCGCTGTTGATGACACAGGCCAGCAGGACCGCCACCGACCTCGAACCGGTCTCGCCCAGCCACGCACGAGAGCTTCGCGAGCGCCTAACCGCGTAGAGGCTGCCGCCAGCGTGAATCGCTGACCCCATGGCGGGCCTTCTCGTGGAGCAGCTGCGCTCACGCCACTCGGCACGGCCGCTCCGAGGGCGCGGGCTATGGCCCGACGGGATGACCGCCAGTCCCTTTGAGGCCTGTGGGTGCCCGGAATTCGGCGACCGGGCGTGACCTGGGGTTTTCCGTTCGGGATGCGGGCCCTGCCTGAGGGCGGCAGGATTCCGGTTCGTGGCTTTAGGCGTGACCACCAGCCCGTGCGAGCCGAAGGGATCCGGGTGGTGCTCACCGCGCCGCAGGCTCCACAAATGAACGCGATCATGGAACATTGGATCGCGGTATACGCCGTGAACTCCTGGACCGGGTCCTCATCATGAACCCCCGCCACCTACGCAAGGTCCTCGCCGAATACGAGGAGTATTTCAACGAGCATCGGCCCCACCAGGCCCTGGACCAAGCCAGCCACTGGGGCCACTGCCGAACCCCGTCGACGCTGGCACCGAGGTCATACGCCGAGACCGGCTCGGCGGTCTCCTGCACGAATATGCCCAGGTCGCATAGGGGCAGCCGAGTTACGGGCACCCACAGGCTCCTTCGCCCTCTGGCAGCTCCGTATGAGCCAGGCGAGAGGCGCCTGCAGACACCGCCGCCGCTTCGTATCCGGGCATTGCGCGAAACGGTGTCATCGGTCACGAGGGACGTATGAGGTATCTCTGAAGTGCAGAGGAAGCCCCGTCGGGCGGCATTCCTGACCGGGCGCATCAGCAGCTCACACGAGCCGATCAGAGCGCAGCTCGGTCAAGCGGCGGTCAGCCGGCCGCCCGCCGAAGGCTCGGCGACCGCCACGTTCGCCGCAGTCCGCTCCGCCGTGAGTCAAAAGGCTCGATGCCACGGGTCATGGCAGGGTAAATGCATCTATGTGCCCACATGTGACGATGTTGACTTAGGTTAGCCTAACCTCATGCACTTTGGGTGGTCGGTGGCGTTTCCGAACGTGCTGATCGGGCTGCGTGAGGGCCTGGAGGCCGGTCTTGTCGTCTCGATCCTGGTGGCGGCGATGCGGCGGCTCGCCCCGGAACGGTCCCTTGCGGCCGTGTGGACCGGGGTGGCCGGTGCCGTCGCGGTCAGTTTCAGCTTCGGCGCGATCCTGACATTCACTGAGACGTCGATGTCGTCCAAGGCGCAGGAGGCGTTCGCGGGCGGGCTCAGCGTGGTGGCGGTCGCGCTGGTCACGTTCATGGTGTTCTGGATGCGCCGAACCGCCCGTTCACTCAGCGGGGATCTGAAGGCCAAGGTCGGCTCGGCGCTCGCGGTGAGCCGTACCGCGCTGGTGGTCACGGCGTTCGTCGCGGTGGCTCGCGAGGGCCTGGAGACTGCGCTGTTCATCTGGACGAACACCCAGACGGCCGGATCGGATCTGGCGCCACTGGCCGGCGCGGTGGCGGGCCTACTGATCGCGACCGTGCTGTGCGCGGGCATGTACCGCCGGGCCCTGAAGATCAATTTGAGCCGGTTCTTCACCGTCACCGGAGTGATGCTCGTCGTCATCGCGGCCGGCGTGCTCACCTACGGTCTAAAGGACCTGCAGGACGCCGGAATCGTGACCAGCGCGACGGCGTTCGACGCGAGCGGCTGGGCACCGTCCGGCACCTGGTGGGTGCAGATCGTTCAGGGAGTGCTGAACCTCACGCCGCAGATGACATGGCTGCAGGTGATCGCCTACGTCGCCTACCTCGCCACCGTCATGACGCTGTTCCTGCGGCGAACCCGCCCGGCGACGCCGCCCACCACGGCCGCCGCGACGGCGACGGCCCCCGCGTCCGGGACCGGCGCACAGGCGTCCCCGGGCCCCGCCGCAGTGGCCGCGCCCGGCTCTGCCGGAGCCTCTGATGAGACGGGAATCGGTGCGCCGAGGAGAGGCCGGCCGCGGCGTCATGCGGTTGCGGTGGGCGGCGTGATCGTGCTCGTGCCCGCGTTGGTCGCCGGGGCGATCGTTGCGACCAGGTTCCACTCCGCGGCCAGGTCCGGGCAGAAGATCAGCTTGTCGGAGCGGAACTGCGCCGGCCGATGGGACGCGCCGAAGGCGGGCCACTCCACCTTCGTCATCTCGAATCAGGGCGGCCGTGCCGTCGACATCGAGCTGATCTCGGCCGGGCACGACGGCGATCACCGCTGAGATCGAGGTGCTCGGTCCGGGCACGACACGGGACTTGTCGGCGGACCTGGCCGCCGGCCGGTACGCCTGGCGGTGCGCCTTCGACGGCATGCCCGCCCGCCTGTCATCGGCCGCCCTCGTCACCGGACACGGTACGAGCGGGCAGGTTCGGCTTCCGGTGACGCAGGCGGACATGAACGCCCCCCTTTCCCGATACGCCTCGTTCGTCGCCGGCCAACTCGGCTTGTTGAAGCATCAGGTCGCAGCATTGCGGGCCGACCTCGCCGATGGGGATCTGGGCAGGGCCCGCACCGATTGGCTGACCGCTCACCTGACCTGGCACCGGATCGGTGCCGCCTACGACGCCTTCGGCGACGCCGGCAAGGCCGTCGACGGGCTGGCCCAGGGCTTGGCGGGCGGCGTGCACGATCCAGGCTTCACGGGCTTCCACAAGATCGAATACGACCTGTGGCACGGCGTCCCGGCCTTCCGGATCACCGCCGAGGCGACCGCCCTGTCCAACGCCATCGACGACCTGGATGCGAAACTGCCCGCCTTCACCTTCGACGCCAAGAACGTCTCCACCCGCGCTCACGAGATCCTGGAGGACACGCTGCGCTTCCAGCTCACCGGCCAAGACGACTACGGCAGCGGCACCAGCATGGCCTCGGCCCTGGCCGACCTGGAGGGCGAACGCACTCTGCTGAACATCCTCGCCCCGCTGATCAACGCCCGTTCCCCGTATCTGGTCGCCTCCGCCACCGCCGACTTCGACACCCTCGAACAGGACATCAACGCCACCCGGCACGACGGCCGGTGGGCAGCGATCAAAGACCTGCCTCTCCCCCGACGCCAAGCGGTGAACGCCGCGATCGGCCAGACCCTGGAGACGCTGGCGCCCGTGCCGGACCTGCTGGAGATCCAAAAATGAACCCAGACCGTCGCAAGTTCCTCAAAGGCGCCGGAGCCGGCGTCCTGGGCGGCGCGATCGCCGGAGCGACCACTGCCGGTGCGATCGCCACATCGGCCGAGGCAGGCCCCGGGATCGGCCAGGAGCCGGCGCCGCGCGTACGGTTCCACGGCCCCCATCAGGCCGGCATCTTGACCCCAGCGCCCTCCAGCGCGGCGTTCGCGGTCTTCGACATCGTCGGTCACAGCCGCACCGGCCTCATCGAACTGATGCGGGCCCTCACCGACCAGGCACGGTTCCTCACCAGCGGCGGCACGCCCCTCGACCCGGGGCCGGCCTCCCCACCCGCCGACTCCGGCATGATCGGCCCCACCATCAACCCCAACGCCCTGACCATCACCGTCGGCGTGGGCGCATCGTCGTTCGACGACCGATTCGGCCTCGCTGCGCAAAAGCCCAAACGGCTCAAGCCGATGACCACCTTCCCCAACGACAACCTCAACCCCGCCGAATGCCACGGCGACCTGCTACTGCAGATCTGCTCCGCCAGCACCGACACCACCTTCCACGCCCTGCGCACGATCGCCAAACACACCCGGGGTGCGATGCAACCGCGCTACCGCATCGACGGATTCACCTCCCCGCCCCGCCCATCGGGAACACCCCGCAACCTGCTCGGTTTCAAAGACGGCATCGCCAACCCACCCGTCCACGATGACGCCACCGCGCGCCGGCTGCTATGGGCCGCCCCCGACGAACCCGCCTGGGCCGCCGGCGGCACCTACCACGTCATGCGGATCATCCGCATGTTCATCGAGTTCTGGGACCGGGTCTCCCTCAACGAACAAGAGAACATGTTCGGCCGCCGCCGCGACACCGGCGCCCCACTCGACGGCAGCGCCGAAACCGACATCCCCGCCTACGCCAAAGACCCCAAAGGCGCCGTCATCCCACTCGACTCCCACATCCGCCGCGCCAACCCGCGTACCCCACAGACCGACGACAGCCGGATCCTGCGCCGCGGCTACAACTACGACCGCGGCATCGACACCAACGGCAACCTCGACGCCGGCGGTCTTCAACTGCTTCCAGCAGGACCCCATACGCCAGTTCGAGGCGAACCAGCGGCGACTCGTCGACGAACCCCTCGTCGACTACATCAGCCCCACCGGCGGCGGCTACTTCTTCACCCTCCCCGGCGTCCGCGACACCACCGACTGGTACGCACGCCCCCTGCTGACCGGAAGATGACCGGCCCCCGGCAAGGATTGCAGCGCCGGTATGGGCCGGTCGATCGGATGACACCGATCATCGCCGCTGCCGCCGGTGCCCTGGCGCTCAGCCCAATCCAGATCACCGACCCGCTCCGCGTCCAAGGTGATCGGCACTGGTCCCGAGCGCCCGGAACGCCTGGGCCTGATCTTCCCTCGCGGAGGCCCAGATGATGAACCAGCCGACGAGCGATAGCCACAGTCCTCCCGGCTGCCGCAAGACCATGACCTCCGCCAGCCCGGCACCGATGAGCACCGCACCCAGCACTTGGCCGGCGCCGGTCGCGACACGGTTCGCACGGCCACGGTCGCCACACCACATCCAGATCAGCGCCCGCAGGATCCGGCCCCCGTCCAGCGGAGCCCTGGGCAGCAGGTTGAACACGGCCAGGAAAACGTTCATCGCCCCGGCCCATCCCAACGCCGCCATGATGATCGCCGGGCCGCTGCCGGCTCCGACCGCCATGCCGGCACCGATGAACCCGGCACCAGCGGCCAGGCTTGTCATGGGTCCGGCGGCCGCGATCAGGAAGTCGGCCCGCACGGTTCCCGGCTCGCCGCCGAGCTGCGCCACTCCGCCCAGCATCCACAAGGTGATGGAACGCACCCGGATGCCCTTCTTGCGGGCGACGAGGGCGTGCGCCCTCATGGGCCAGAAGCGAGGCCAGGAACAGGGCCGCTGTCGGTATCGCCACGGCCCAGTAAAGCGCCGCGGGCCGGCCGGGGTCGGTGCTCGGGAGCAGCGAACCGGCCAGCATTCCGGCGATCAATGCCAGGATCACGAAGACGGACCAATCAGCTCCCACCGGAATGCCCGCCACGTGGCCGAGCCGCAGGCTCTGCCTCATCCTCGCTCCTCGCCGAACACGGTTTCCCCCTCGCGCTTCCGCATGGCGATGAAGGCATCGCTCCGGTGTCGGCTCCTTTCACTGTCCGGACTCCAGCGGATGCGGCCGACCTCATCGCGCGGACGCGGGCGTTACCGGTCCTCTGACGGTCTCGAGTTCCTGGAAGGGTTCGCCCGGTTCCGGGTGCTCGCTGCCGCGCCGGGCGATCTCCCGTGAGATGAACTGGGACAACGCGCGGGTGCTGTCGAGGAACTGTGCGGGGAAGACGATCGTGGAGTTCTTCTCTACCGCGATCTCCCCGAGCACCTGCAGGTTCCGAAGCTGCAGCGCCACCGGATGGTCGGCGATGACGTCGGCGGCCTCGGCGAGCCGACCGGCGCTGAGCGCTTCCCCCTCAGCCGCGATGATCTTAGCGCGTTTCTCCCGTTCGGCCTCCGCCTGACGTGCCATCGCCCGTTGCATCGTCTGGGGCAGTTCGATGTCCTTCAACTCCACCAGCAGGACGTAAATGCCCCACTGGCGGGTCGTACGATCCAGGATCTGCTTGATCGACTCGTTGAGGGTCTCGGTATCGGTGAGCACCTGATCCAGCAGGGAACGGCCCACCACGTTCCGCACCGTGGTCTGGGCGATCTGCCCGATCGCGGCTTGGACGTTCTCGATCTCCACGATCGACTTCACCGGATCGACGCGGCGGAAGTAGGCGACCGCCGCCACCCCGATGGAGACGTTGTCCCGGGTGATTATCTGCTGTGACTGGATGGGCATCGTGACCGTGCGCAGGCTTACCTTCCGCATCCGATCCACCAGCGGAATCATGAACCGTAGCCCAGGCTCGCGAACATTCCTGACCTTCCCCAGTCTGAACACCACCCCGCGCTCGTACTGCCGCACGATCGCCACTCCGAGACTGGCCACCTGACATCGCCTCCTCCCCAATTCCAGGCTGGAGGCGAGAGATGCCGCCGGACAGGGGCAAAAGCCCCTTCGACGTAGGCTGGAAGACCCGGCCGCCTGCGTCGACGGGCCCGGCCTTCCACAAGATCGGCCAGGCGACAAGCCCCTGATATCGGCCGGTCAACTGCCGTTCTCTCCGCCCGGCTTGAGCAGCGCGCGTATCTCGGTCGGCAAGAAGCCGAAGGCGTGCCCGACCGCGCCCGGCTCGACGTGGAAGAGCACGACTTCGGTCACGATGGCGGCCGCCTTGGGGACGTCCTCTCGCCCGATACCCGCCTCGTCCGCGAACCGGGCGGCGAATTCGTGCACGTCGTACTTGTGCGGTACGTGGCTGGGGTTCCAGCCGTCGTAGTACATGCCACGGATGGGGTCGGGTAGCTGGGCCGCCAGGTGAGCGGCGGCTTCGACCGTCAGACGGTCGCGCAGGGTATGCGACCAGGCGCGCAGGACGCGGTAGGCGAGGCGGCGATCCTCGGTTCCGAACGCCAGCGGTTCGTGCTGTGAATACCTCGATCGAGACTGTCGATTCCCGTGAACGACATCGATCTCCCTCCTCGTGAGCCGACTCGACGGGCTCGCATGAGCACCCGGGCCGGGATGCTTCACGCCGGTGGACCGGCGGTGTGCGTCAGGTGTTTCCGGCCTCCGGCCGGTGCGGGTGCGCGTGCGGGGGTGGGCTCGCCGATGGGTTCCCAGCGGTCGGCGATGCGGGTCTCGATCTGCGGCATGGTGGTGTACTCCAAGTCTTCGATCGGCAGCCGGTGCGGCTCGAACGGACCATGTCGGCGCAGGTAGTCCATAGCGAGATTGGCCTGGTGGCGTGCCTCGTCGAAACAGGGATCGGCGAACAGGTCCCGCGGGCCGATCAGCTTTCCGTCGTGGATCTGGAAGCCCAGTGCGACCACCCGCGGCGGGCCGTCGAAACGGGCCGGGTGCGCGTGGCCGACCGAGACCGGCATGAACGGAGCATGGTGAGAGCCGCGCATGCAGCCGGCGACGGTGTAGGCGAAGGTGAACGGCTCGAGGACCTCACCGATGGCCGGCAGTCCGGACTGGGCCCGTACGATCATCACCGGGTCGTCCTTGCCGACATATTTGCCGGCGATCAGCGACAGCCGCTGCGTGCTGGTGGCGGCCGCGGTCTCGCCGAGGGTCTTCGACCGGACGCCGTGCACGACGTACCGGGCAGGCGAGCCGATGAACATCAACATGTCGTACAGCTCCGCCGGGCAGTCGAAGAAGATCCTCTTCTCCTCGAACAGATCGTAGACCTCGAAGACGAACCCCGCGTGCATCTTCGAATCGATCACCAGCCCGGCGGTGTTGAACGGGTCGGCGAACATCTTGTACAACGGGAGGTTCCACGCCCCGGGCTCGGTCTTGTCCGCCAGGAAGCACACGACCGGCTCCGACGGACGCTCCTCGAACTGCAGCTCGGCGTAGCCGGGCCCCATCCCGCGCAGATTGCCGGAGAAGGCATCGGACAGCAGATCCTGGCCGGCCCCGTACAGGCCCAGCTCCCGAGCGACGTTGGTGGTCGTCTGGAAGGTGTCCCACGCGAACGAATGGATCAGTTCGCTGTCGGCGCCGTAGCCGTGCGCCATGATCAGCGATATGTCGTCACCGCAGGCAGCGACGTGTCCGTCGATCAAAAGCTCAGTCTCGACGGCTCGATCAATCGCGTGCCGGGCCGCTGTCATCATGTCCGGGTGAACGGCCGAATGACCGACGAACCCGCCGGTGTCGGCCTTGATGATGCTCAATGTGATCATGAGGACCACCCCCCTCTCCTTCCAACCCTCAGCCAGGCCGTCCGGCCGTTTCAGAGACCGTCGTCCCGAGAGGGGCAGGACCTTCGGCTCCGATATCGGCCACCGCACGTCCCGGTCGGCGAACGGCGCCTCGCCGCTCTGGGGCCTCAGGCCACCGGAACAAACACGCCACGAGCGGGACCTTCGGCATCAGGCGTAAGTCCGGGTGGCCCTGATGACCAGGACCTATGGCTCCTGCCAGGCATGGCACGGCTGTCTAGCGTCCGAAGAGAGCCTCAAGGTTTTGGTGGTCGCGAATCCCGATCCGAGAGACCTTCGGGTGAGCCCGGCACCGTAGTCGGCAGCAGCGCACCATGGTCTCCCCGTCCGACGGCGCGCGGGACGGAGTCCGTCATGAACAGCAGACCGGACGACCTGGTACTCGGTGATGACATCGTCGCGGTCGTCTTCGGAGTCGATGGTGTGATCATCGATATCGCCCGGCCTTGCGCCGCCGCGTGGAAGTGGGTGCTGGATCCGTTCCTGCGCTCCTACGCGCTGGTTCGGGAGGCCGAGTTCACGCCGTTCGACATCGATGACGACTACATGCGGCACATGTACGCCAAGTCGCGGCTGGAGGGCATTCGCGACTTTCTGACGTCGCGCGATGTCACGTTGACCTATGACGATCTGCGTGGCCTGGCGTGTCGCGCGGAAGAGGTGTTCCTTGCCCATGTCCGGTGCCACGGAATCACCGTGGTGGACTCAACGGTCACCATGATCCGCGCGGCACGCCGTCGCGGAATCCGGACGGCGGCGATCTCCGCCGACCGGCACGCCACGGAACTGCTTTCCAGCGCGGGCGTCGCGGATCTGTTCGACGTACGGCTGGACGGCCTTGACGCGCCCGGGGTCAGGCTGCTCGCCCACTGCGAGCCAGGTCTGCTGCTGGAGGCGGCTCGGCGGTTGGACGCACCCGCGATGCGGACCGCCGTCGTCGATGAATCGCCGGCAGCCATGTCGGCCGCACGGCGCGCGGGGTTCGGCCTGGTGGTCGGCCTCGATCGCATCGGCCGGGCCGCGACGCTACGCGGCCAAGGCGCGGACGTCGTCGTCACCGACCTGTCCCAGGTACCGGTCCTCGAACCCGCCATGGCTTGAGCACGAACAGTCCAGCGGCGGCGACCACGCTCGGAGCCGCAGCCGTCTTAGACGTCAGTGTGACGTGCTGGAGATGGCCTCCACCAGTTCACCGACCTTGTCCTGGGGCAGCTTCGCCGCGAGATCGGCCTGGCTGATGATGCCGACCAGTTCTTCCCTTTCCATCACCGGCAGGCGGCGGATGTGGTGTTCGGCCATCTGGTGCAGGACATCCCCGATATCCGAGCTAGCGTCGACGGACCAGACCTCGCCGTGGATGAGGTCTCCCGCCCGGACCTCCGATGGATTCCTGCCCTGCGCGATGGCCTTCACCACGATGTCACGATCGGTGATGATCCCCTTCAACCGGCCGTCCTCGCCGCATACCGGCATCGCGCCCACATCCAGCTCGGCCATCCGCCTGGCCGCCGCAGTCAGATTCTCGTTCATTGCCAGGCACTCGCACCCGTGGTGCATGACTTCACGTGCGGTCGTCATGATCGACCTCCCCCTTGGTCCCCTTGCTCGAATCCTGCTCTCCCTCGGCCGGGGCGAAACGTTCCGGATATCAGCTTGAATGCGTGCTTATCCTGACGTGCGGTCCAGAGCCGAACGGGCCGACGCGGCTCCAGAAGGCCGCTCTTCCGCATGTGCGACGAAGGTCCCTGGCGGTATACCGGCTGGTGGGCCGACGATGAGGTCGAAGAGAAGAGCTGAAACATGACCGGTGCCACGCCAGTTCGTCCGCGCGGCATCGGCCGATCGCATCAGGGGGTTCGCCGTGCCGCGGCGTTCGATCGTGGTGGGAATCGACGGCTCGGCGCCCAGCGAGGCGGCACTCGAGTGGGCAGTGCATGAGGCGTCTCTGCGCGGCGTCGGCCTATGCTTGATCCACGTCTTCCCCTCGGCTCCCAGCGTTCTCTCCGAGCCCGGCCGTGCCCAGAGCTGGGAGGACACTCAGCGGCTGGCCGACGAGCGGCACCGGAATGCTGAGAAGATCGCACCCGGCGTGCATGTGCGCAGCGAGGTCATCGCGGACGGTGCGGCCGCCACGCTGATCGAGCGATCCACCGATGCCGGGCTCGTCGTCCTCGGCAAGCGGGGGCGCGGTGGTTTCCGCGGATTGCTGGCCGGATCGGTCGCGCTGCAGGTCGCCGGACACGCCGACTGCCCCGTCGTGATCGTCCATGCCGGATGGCGACCACCGATCGATGACCGGGAGATCGTTGTCGGGGTCGGCGGCGACACCGCGCTACGGGAGGCGTTCGCCGAAGCCGAACTCCGTGGTGTCAGACTCCGCGCCGTACGGGCCTGGCAGCCACTGGTCGCCGCCGGCCCGACCGGGATGGTGCCGATGGGAACCACCATCGCGGAAGTCGAGCGGAACGAGCAGAGCCGGCTCGCTCAGGCTCTGCAGCCCTGGAGGGAGGAATATCCGCGTGTCCGGGTGGTCGAGTCGATCGTCTGCGACCGTGCACGCCACGCGCTCATCGAAGCGGCGGGGAACGCGGAGCTGCTCGTGATCGGAGCGCGTGAGCGCTGGGGCACGCATGCGCTGGCGCTGGGAACGACCGCCCACGCGGTCGTCCACCACGTCGACTGCCCGATACTGATCGCCCGCGACCGTCCACAGCCATCGGCTTGACGTCGGCTCCTGCGACTCGCGGAATCTCCTCCACGACGTGTCCGGTCCGGGTTTCACCGGCTGAGCCGGTGGGCGGCGGCTCCCGGTAGCAGCCGACAGCGCCGCGGGCCCGAGCGAGCTCCTGACGTCTTCCTCCGATACCTCGGCGAAGTCGGCGTAGCAGTCGGCGATCGTGACCAGATCTTCGCGCGATACGGCCAGCCCGGAGTCAAGATCGGCCAGTGATTCCTGATCGGGATGAGACGCCCGGCGGTTTGCCGGGGACCGTGACCACCGGGCATGGCGCGTAGGACAGGCAGTAATGGCCGACCGAGCCGGCCGTGAGGCGTCGCCTGCCGGGGTGATCGTGCGTCGCCAGGACGAGCAGCGACGCGTTGCGAGCGAGTTCGACGAGGATGGGACCTGGCGGGCCTTCGAGGATCTCGATGTCGGCGCTGATGTCCGGGGCGGCCTCGCAGAGCGCCTGTTCAATCGAGGTCCGGCACGCGGCGACCGCCACCTGACGTTTCTGCTCACGTTGGTCATGGCTGAGCGAGGCAACCTCGCCGGGCGCCAGTTCCCAGGCATGGATGATGCGCAGTCTGCTGCCTTGCAGGCGGGCTTGGTCGACAGCCCAGCGCAGCGCCGCGGTCTTGGCCGGCGATTCGTCGATGCCTACCAGGATCGGTGCGGGCTCTGTGCCGAAGGCAGTGGTATCGGTCATGATCGTGATCACCTCTGTGCAGAGCCGTTTACGCTCTCAACGGAGCGAGATGGACGATGAACCACTCGCGCGCGAGTTCGGCGACCGACCGCACAGCGACGGGTTCGTCGAGCAAATGGCGGGGCGCCGATGCGACGCACTCGCCCCACTGGCCGCATCATCGCCGGGCTTTGCGCCGACTCTCATCCCGGTGCGGGTCGGTAACGAGCACCAGTTCGTGAGCGCGGCGAGCGACCTCGGCGACCGTCTTTTCACCGGGCTCGGCCAGCGGGCCTTTCTCGAGTCCGTGCGCCAGCAACCGGATCACCTCGGCGACCGCCTCCGTACGCGGCTCCAGCCGGGATACACGTTTCTCAAGGTCGGTCAGGGCCGACTCCCGATCCCTCTGATCGCCATGTCGGATCATCAATGCCCCCTAACCCCTCATCCGTCTCGCCCTGGCCCGTACCTGTTTCCAGGCTCCCGCCCAGGGCGGAGAGGGCCCCAGGGTCTTTTGTCACCAAACCCCCCGTCGGCCAGCTCCATGCAACTCGTGATTCGCCTCGGGAAGATCCGATTTCCGCCGCGCTTCGATCCCGTACGACTCGGCGACGCCGTTAAGGTGCCGACGAATTCCGTCGCCTGCCCGTACGGCGACGACGCAGAACGGCGCCCCGGTCCTGAGCGTCGGCGGTGTTGTCAGAAGGTCGCGGGGACGCCGACGGATGCGACGGCGCGATCGCGTTCTTCGTCGTTCAGGACTCCAGGACGGCGTGGCCGTCGACGGTCTCGTGTTCGACGAGCATTCCCGCAAGCCGGTCGAGAGCGGGCCGATGAGCCCGAAGCATGCCCAGGGCTCGGTCCTGGGCATGCCGGAGCAGCCGCATGATCTCTTCGTCGATGTTCCGCTGCGTCTGCTCGGAGTAGGGCCGCCGCAGCGCGTCCTCGGGCGCGCCGCTGAGATACCTCGGTTCTCCGGAGGCGTAGCCCACGGGCCCGAGAGCCGGTGACAGGCCGAACTCGCGCACCATGCGGGTCGCGATCTGCGTGGCGCCGGCCAGGTCGTCGGCGGCACCCGTGGACCCTTCACCGAAGACGATCAGTTCGGCCGCCCGGCCGCCGAGCCGTACGGTGAGCAGATCGGTGAGATAACCCTCGCTGTAGAGGCGGCGCTCGGCTTCGGGGAGCTGCTCGGTGACACCGAGGGTCATGCCCGCGGGCAGGATGGTGACCTTGGCGACCGGATCGGCGTGTTCGCACAGCGCCGCCAAGAGCGCGTGCCCGGACTCGTGGACGGCCACCGCGTGCCGTTCCTCGGGCAGCAAAGCGTTCGAGGTCTCCCGGCGGCCCAGCAGGACGCGGTCGCGCGCGGTGTCCAGATCCCGGGCCTCGATGATCGTCCGGCCGGCACGGACCGCGTTGATCGCGGCCTCGTTCACGAGATTGGCCAGATCCGCCCCGGAGAATCCCGGCGGACGCCTTGGCTCACCTCATTTGCGGGGCCCGAGCGGTCACGAGACGGTGAGGGGCATGTGCCCCGTGGGGGCGTGGCCGCGACCGCGCGTTGACCTTGTGGGGCGGCCGTACCCGAACGGTCACGCCCCTCTTATTCTGCACGTTACGTTGTCCAGCCTCCGGGCCTGAGGGCTGGGCCCCGGCGGGTGTCCGTACCCCGGAGCCCGGCCCTCTCATGTCTTCCCCTGCGATCACCCGGTCGTGAGGAAAGGCATGTGTTGATCAACATCTGTCGGAACCCCAAACCCGGCGCGACGTTCCCTGCGAGGAGCGTGTTCGATACTGATCATGAGGCTCATTCCCCTGGTCGTGGCCGGATACTCCGCCAGCAGGGGCCGGTCTTGTCACGTGAAGCCGGGGGTGTTTTCAGGCGACGGAGTGGGAGACGACTCCGGTGTAGGTGCCGGCGTGGCGCCGAACAGGTGAAGGGCGAGCCCGAGAAGGGTCGCCGAGGACCGCCACCGCGGCTCAGACAACGGGCTGGCTCACCGCGCCGGTGTAGGTGCCCGAACCCGCCAGGGAGGGGATATTGACCACGAGGGTGGGGTTCCAGGTGGCGGAGTTGTCACCGGCTCCGGTCGTCTTGCTGAACACGGTCCGGGACACGTTCAGTGACTGCACGGCCGCTGCGTTGGACTGCCCGGCAACGAAGGTCCCAGTTCCGGTGGTGGCAATGGGCACCTGAGGGTGTTGGAAGGGGGCGTGCGAAATGGCTGGTGCGGTGGTCGCGGCACGGTGGGACGCGGTGACGACCAGCACGGCTGAGGTCGTTCAGCATCTGCAGGAGGTGCTTGGGCCGGACCTGACGGCGTTCATCGCCGGAGTCGGCCGAAGGACAGTGAGTCGCTGGGCCGGTGGCCGAGATCCGAGCCGGGAGAGGCAGGCGTGTCTTCGGGCGGCCTATCAGATCGTTCGCCTGTTGGAACGCGAGCACGACGCGGAGGCGGTACGTTCCTGGTTCGCCGAGGTGAACCCGGAGCGGGATGGCCGGCGGCCCGCCGCGGCGTTGAGCCAAGGCTGGTTCACACGAGTTCTGGCTGCCGCGCGGGCATTCGCCGAGACACGCTGATGGGGGCGGCGGAGTGATCCGTCGGCGGTTTCGCCTATGGCGTTAGGCGCCCCCCGGCGCCGGCTCGACTCCCCCAGACCATGGGGCGGCGTCTGCCTGGTCGTGGGCGGTGAACAGGCGAAGGAGGCGTCCGGCGTCTCCGTGCAGGGCGTGGCGTGGGTCGATGGCGTAGTGGTTACGGCGGCCGATGCGGGTGCGGGTGATGTAGCCGGCGGTCTGCAGGTCAGTGACGATGGCGCCGGCGGCGCGTTCGGTGACGCCAAGGGCGGCGGCGAGTTCACGCACCAGCACGTCGGGGTCGCGGGCGATGGCGATCAGGACGCGGGCGTGGTTGGTCAGGAACGTCCACCGGCGGCCGGGCCCGGGTGGATCGCCGGGTTCCATCGCGTCCCCTTCGCTTGCTCGGCGCCACTGAGATATAGGAATTGTATTTCCTGCGTTCCTCGCGGGTAGAGCGATCGCCGGATGTCCGGTCTTCAAAGAACGAGGGGACATGCTGCCCAACCCCGCGCACTCGATCACCTCGATCGCCAAGCTGCTGGGCGTCTCCTCCGGCACCCTGTACACCACATCCCCGACCTGAAGGAACTACGCGCCGCGGCGGCGGGCACCCAGTTGCAGGGCCAAGACTGACCATCGGGCAGCGCTGGAGCCTTCGGGCACGGGCCCGCCGGGCACAGGAGGAGCCTGGCCGAGACCGCTGACCAGGGCTACAGACGCGGCCGTACCCGATCGGTCAGGCCTCCATGACCTCACGCTATGTCCCGGCCCCGATCCGTACGACCTCACCACCATCAGGAACCGTGAACGGCGGCATCGAGCACCGTCTGGTGGAGTTCGGTGAGAGAGGCGCGGATCTCACCCATCGCCCGCCGGATTCGACGGGCGGCCTGGTCGCCCGGCCGCGATTCCAGCGCCAGCTCTAGGTCCAGGTGAGCCGCGAGCAGCCGGGAGATGACCACTGCGCAGGAGTCGACGGCATCCCACGTCGCGGGCACAGATACGGATCCGGCCGCCGGACCATGTCCGTTGGACGCGGCGAGCCGGGGTGGATCAGATCGTTCAGTTCGCTCAGTCATCTGCCGGCCCTTCCCGTGGGGATCGCTCACTCGGGGCGAACGGCTCGGCGGATCGGTACACCGCATTCTCCCTGGTCTGTCAGCTGGTGGACACCACGCTAGGTGGCGTCGGCGGGGCCGCGGCCGGGACCAACGTCACACCGTGCCGGGTCCTTCGGCCCGGGCGGCGGCCGGCTGTCCTCCCGGCTCACGGAGAGCCGGGACTGACCGCAAACGTGGGCGCGGGCCGGGAAGGTGACGCATGTGCAGGACCCGGCCCGCGCCGCCCCACCCTGGTCCGCGCACCCCTCGTCGCGCGAGACCGGACCCGTAGGCCTTACAGATCTCCCACACATGATCCAGCCGGGTCTTCTCCCGCTCCAGATACCGCTTCACACAAGAGGGCGTCTTCGATCCCGAGCTGCTCGGCGACCACGTCCAGCACCTCGGTCGCAACATCCAGCGGATCGGTCAGGAAACACCCCAAATACCGGACCGTCACCACCTGCGACCCGAAACCCGGCCTCATGCGCGCACCGCGCCGACGGCCGATCAGCGCTTTCTCCTCATCGTCGAGGAAGAAGATCTGATCCATCTCCGCCCGCACCTGCGGACCGGTGACCAGGGAAACCCTCGCTACCGCCGGATTTCGTTCCGAATCACTCCGACCCCCGATTCCCCCATCTGTGCCTCGGCTCGGTCAGCCACGCGGCCCTGCACCACGCCGAGGGCCCACTGGCCGTCGTACGGCGGTCCAGCGGCGACGCCGGAAGCGACGGACGATGACCGGCGGCATGTTCCCACGGCCCGAGCCGGTCGTACAGGCACCCAGAGCGGGCACGCCCCGTCAGTATCCGTCTGAGGGTGCCGTCACCCCGGTCTGAACGGCCCGACGGCGCGGGACCATCGCCTCTGGACCGCATCGGCTCACACTGCCGAGCCTGAATCTGAGGGGGCAGAGCCATGATGTTCATCGATCGAGTCGACGCGGGCCGACGCCTGGCGGCGCGGCTTCGCCATCTGAGAGGCCGGGGTCTCGTGGTCGTCGGGCTTCCGCGAGGAGGCGTTCCCGTCGCCAAGGAGGTGGCCCGCGCGCTGGACGCGCCGTTGGATGTGATCGTGGTCCGGAAGCTGGGGGTGCCGTTCCAGCCGGAGCTGGGGATGGGGGCGATCGGTCAGGACGGCGTGCGGATCATCAACGACGACATCGTCCGCATGGCACAAGTGTCTCCCAATGAGCTGGCCGCGGTGGAGGCACGTGAACGCGCCGAGTTGGAACGGCGCGGGCGGCGGTATCGCGGAGGCCGGGCTCGGGTACCGCTCGAAGGGCGGACGGTGATCGTGGTCGATGACGGTATCGCCACCGGTTCGACGGCGCGGGCCGCCTGCCAGGTGGTACGCGCCCAGAAGGCGGCACACGTCGTCCTCGCCGTCCCGGTCGCGCCTCCTGGCTGGACCGCCGCTCTGGAGGGCGAGGCCGACGAGTTGATCTGCCTGGAGACGCCCGCGGGATTCGCGGCGATCGGGCAGTGGTACGCCGACTTCTCCCAGACCAGCGACGAGCAGGTCGCGGCCTGCTTGCGGCAGGCGGGCGGCCCCGCATCCGCGCCGGGTGTCCACGCGTCGCCGAACACCGACGTGCCGCGGGATGAGGAGGTCGAGATACAGGCCGGGCGGATACGGCTGGCCGGCCGCCTGACCGTTCCCGAAACCCCGCGCGGGTTCATCATATTCGCCCACGGCAGCGGCAGCAGCCGCCACAGTCCGCGCAACCGTTACGTGGCCACCGCGCTGAACCAGATCGGGCTCGGCACCCTGCTGTTCGACCTGCTCACCGTCAAGGAGGAGGTCGACCGGGCCAACGTGTTCGACATCGAACTGCTGGCCCGCCGACTGGTCGACACCACGGCCTGGCTACGCGGCCTCCCCGAGGCCGACGGGCTCGGGGTCGGCTACTTCGGCGCCAGCACCGGGGCTGCCGCCGCGCTGTGGGCCGCCGCCGAACCGGACGCGGATGTCACCGCCGTCGTCTCCCGCGGCGGCCGACCCGACCTAGCAGGCCCCAGGCTGGCGCACGTGACCGCCCCCACCCTGCTCATCGTCGGTGGGCGCGACGAGATCGTTCTCGAACTCAACCAGCAGGCCCAGGCCCTGTTGCGCTGCGAGAACCGGCTCGCCGTCGTTCCTGACGCAACGCACTTGTTCGAAGAACCCGGAGCCCTGGAAACGGTCGCGGGACTCGCGCGAGAGTGGTTCATCGACCATCTCGCCCCGCTCCCCCAACCCTCCCCCGGGGCGTGAACCGCACACGCGGGATGGGAGGCGAACGCTGTGGAGACCAAGCAGTGGAGTGTACGGATCGACATCAGTGAGAGCGGCAAGGACACCCACGTGCACGCCGTCCTGGTGACGATGAACGGCACAGTCCTGGAGGGCCAGGGCCACGCCCGGCGCTATCCGCGCGACCGGGCCGTCCCGAAGGTCGGCGACAAACTCGCGGCGGACCGGCCTCTCATCGACCTGGGCAGCCCGGCTCGTGCAACTCGCCAGTACCGACATGGCCGAATCCGCCCCGTGGTGACCGTTCATGCGGACCACGATCCCCCGATACGGGATCACCGACGGCAGTGAGCGGCACGGGACTCGTTCTCGCCCAGCGCTCGTTCCAGTCCGGTTCTCTCGCGGTGAGCCCCGCCGATCATCGACACGCTCGAACCGATCGGCAGTGCGCTGATCGGCGTCGCCGTATTCCACGAACGGATCGCTGCGTCAGCGGTCGACCTGGTCGTTCAGGCGCTGGGGGGGATGCTGGCCGTGATCGGAATCGTCCTCTTGGGCCATTCGCCGCTTGTGCGGTCCTGACGCACCCGATGTCCTCCGGCCTTGCCGACGGGCTGGCGGAACGTCGGCGGTGGCGAGGACCATCGGCCCTGTCGCGCACGCCTTCTCCCACGGAGCCTGGAATCGAAGGACCGATGCCGTGTCGAAAGGGGCGGATCAGGCCGTCGGCGGCTTTGGAGCTCACATGCCCCACGCGGGCGAGGAAGGTGAACCGTCGTGCGCAATGAGGACCGTGTCGTTTGGTTTCCCGAGCTCAGTCGCGACGACATCGGCGTCGTCGGTGGGAAGAACGCGTCGCTCGGCGAGCTGATCCGGAATCTCGCGCCGGTGGGCGTCCGGGTTCCGGAAGGCTTCGCCACGACCGCCCGCGCCTACTGGGAGTATCTCGCGGTGGGCGGCCTGCGCGAGCGGGTGGCCGAGGAGATCGACCGATTGCACCAAGGGGCAGAACTGACGACGGTCGGCCGGGCGATCCGGCGGGCGTTCGATGAGACCAACCTTCCGCCTGCTCTCGCTCAGGCGATCATCGATGCCTATCGTCGTCTGGGGAAGAGCGTCGGGCGTGCCGACCCCGATGTCGCCGTCCGCAGCAGCGCGACCGCGGAGGACCTTCCCGAGGCCAGCTTCGCCGGGCAGCAGGAGAGCTTCCTCAACGTCACCGGTGAGCAGGCCCTGCTGACCGCCTGCAGGCGGTGCTATGCGTCCCTGTTCACCGACCGGGCCATCGACTACCGCGAGAAGCTCGGCTATGACCATCTCAAGGTCGCACTGTCGGTCGGCGTGCAGCGGATGATCCGTTCCGATCTGGCCGGCGCGGGCGTGATGTTCTCCATCGACACCGAGACCGGATTCCCGCACTCGGTACTGATCAACGCCGCGTGGGGGCTGGGTGACACGGTCGTCGGCGGACTGGTCGACCCGGATGAATACCTGGTGTTCAAACCCCTGCTCGACCGGCCTGACCTTCGTCCAGTCCTGTCCACGACGCAGGGACGCAAGCAGCGCAAGACCGTCTACGCGGAAGGCTCTGAGCGGGCCACCACGCGGATGGTGGACACGGAGGAGGACGAGCGGCACCGCCATGTCCTCGACCAAGCGGAGATCCTCGCCCTCGCCCGATGGGCGGCCGAGATCGAGAAACACTACGGCGTCGCCATGGACATCGAGTGGGCCAAGGACGGCCTCAGCGGCGAACTATTCATCGTCCAGGCCCGGCCCGAGACCGTCCAGACCCGTCGCGAGGCCGCCCTGCTGCGCTCATACCGGCTACGTGCCGGCGGGCACCGGATCGTCAGCGGACTCGCGATCGGGGACGCCATCGCCACCGGCAAGGTCTGCGTACTGCGCAGCCCGGCGGAGATCGATTGCTTCATGCCCGGCGCGGTGCTCGTCACCGAGATCACCGATCCCGACTGGGAACCCATCATGAAGCGGGCCGCCGCCATCGTCACCGACCACGGCGGCCGCACGTCACACGCCGCCATCGTGAGCCGGGAACTCGGCGTGCCCGCGATCGTCGGCACCGCACATGCCACGGCCACCTTGGCGGACGGGCAGCCGGTCACCGTCTCCTGTGCCGAAGGCGATCAGGGGTTCGTGTACTCCGGCATCCTCGGCTTCGAGGAACAAGACCTGGACCTGGCCGACATCCCTCGTACGAATACGAGGGTAATGCTCAACCTGGCCAACCCCGCGGCGGCGTTCCGCTGGTGGCGGCTTCCCGCCGACGGCGTCGGCCTGGCCCGCATCGAGTTCATCGTCAACAACCACGTCAAGATCCATCCAATGGCACTGATCCACTTCGACACCGTCGACGACGAAGATCAGAAGCGGATCACCGAGTTGACCCGCGGCTACGACGACAGGTCCGAATACTTCGTCGATCGGCTCGCCTACGGCGTGGCCCGCATCGCTGCCTCCCGCTGGCCCGATCCCGTCATCGTCAGGATGAGCGATTTCAAGACCAACGAGTACTCCAGGCTCATCGGCGGCCGGCGATTCGAGCCGAGCGAGGAGAACCCGATGCTCGGCTGGCGCGGAGCCAGCCGCTACTACAGCGACGGTTATCGAGACGGCTTCGCCCTGGAATGCCGGGCCATCCGGCGCGTCCGGGACGACATCGGCCTCACTAACGTCATCGTCATGATCCCCTTCTGCCGGACCGTCGAGGAGGCCGACCAAGTGCTCAAGGTCATGGGCGAGAACGACCTGATCCGAGGTCAGGCAGACCTGCAGGTCTACGTCATGGCAGAGATCCCCTCCAACATCATCCTGGCCGAGCTGTTCGCCGAGCGGTTCGACGGCTTCTCCATCGGCAGCAACGATCTGACCCAGCTCACCCTCGGTGTCGACCGCGACTCGGCGGCGCTGGCCCACCTGTTCGACGAACGCAATCCCGCGGTCACCCGCAGCATCCAGCGGCTCATCACCACCGCCCACATCCAGCACCGCAAGGTCGGGTTGTGCGGACAGCGCCCGAGTGACGACCCCGACTTCGCCCGGATCCTGGTGCATGCGGGCATCGACTCGATCTCTGTGACCCCCGACAGCTTCCTCACCGTCAAACAGAACGTGGCCGCCGCCGAGCAAGACCTCCCCCGGCGGCACGGATGAGATGTCGTCGTCTCGGTCAGAGCCTCGCTCTGCGGGTCCACGGTGTCCCGGTGCCGCAGATCGCCCGCAAGCTCGTCATCCCCGGGCGCGGCCGTACCCGCCGACCATGCCTCACCTGCCATTATCCAGCGGATATGCTCGCCGGTCCGGTCGCGGCCGCAGGACCCTCCGGCTGGAGGGCCCTGCGGTGTTCGGCGGGCACGGCGAGCATGCCGGCGATCATCGCCAGCTCGGCGCGTTCGTCGTCGGTGATCGGCATGCCCCGCCACTCCAAGGCGCGGATCAGCGCAGTGATGGCCCGCTCCCATTGCCCACTCGCGGCCTCTTCGGTGATCCGCTGCACGGCGCGCGGGGTGAGCCGGTCGGCGTACTGGCCGGGCAGCATGCGCATCATCTCGGCCAGCTCCCGGCTTTGCTGCGGGGTCGTGGCCACGGGCGCGACACGGCGCCGCCGGCGTCCGATCACCTGCCGGCCAGCGGTGCGCACGAGCCACAGCGCTTTGCTCCAGACCACCATGACCATCCCCTTCGGCCCGCTGGCTCGTCATGGGCGTCTGTACTCGAAGGCCCCCTGCCCGCCCGACGACCTGCGCAATCCTCGTCGGGGCCCCGATCGGGTGGCGCAGGCCGGTACGACGCGTCTGCAGGTTCGGCCCGCGCCGTCTCGCCGCCGTTGGTCCACGACGGAGCAGGCGAGGAACTGATCAACACCAATCCTCACCTAATGTAAACAACTATTCGCCAACAGTGAACAATCATGGGGTGTGCGGGTGTCAGGAAGCCAAGGCTTCAACGGCTGGGTCGCTGGTCAGGTCACCGTGCTCGGCACGGATCATGGCCGTGCTCGCTTCTTCCTTGGTGTAGCGGCCTGGCCGGAAGGGCAGGACCCCAGAGCCGCCGGGGACGGCCTTGACAACCTGGGGGCAGCGGTCGCTGCCGATCCACTCGTCCCCGATCCTCAGCGCCATTAATCCAGCCTACGTCTGCCCGCCCGGCGGCCGCGGATCCGCGGCCGACAGGTCCTGCCCAGCGCCGCGCTGGCGGCACGGCGGGTCGAGACGGCAACGGCCAGGGCCTGATCGAGGCTGGCGTACACCGGCAAGAGACGATCGGTCCCGGTGAGCCGCAGTACGAGCGCGGGAATCCGCCGCGGAGTGGCCAAGCGGACCATGCCGCCGTCGCGGCCGGCCTCCCGCCTCACACGCAGCAAGGCGCTGAGCCCGCTGCAGTCCATGAAGGCGGTACCGGTCAGGTCGAGGACCACCTGATCCCCGGGTCTGCGGGACCGGCGCACAAAGTCTTCCAACTGTCCCGCGGTCATGAGATCGAGCTCGCCGCCGACGACGATCACGCTGACCCCGCCAAGGCGACGGCGCGTAAGGGTCAGATCACCCACACCACGGCCATAGAACTTCCACCGGATACCCCTCGCACCCGGCTCGCCCATGGCAACGCAGACCCGCATCGTGGCCTCCCGACGCGCTGACGACCGGGCGGATGGGCGAGGCGGTGACGTCTTATCGTCACCCACTTGCTTCCGTACGCTCGGTCGTCGCAGCGTCGCGTAGCTGATATTCGGGCGGCGCCGAGGTGACCGCGACGGCGCATGGAGCCGTGGACAAAGCGGTGTGCGTGACCGGTCCCAGGCGTATTCCAGGTACCGCCCCGACTCCGTGGTCGCCCAAAACCAGCAGCACCGCTCCCTTCGCCATGTCGATCACTGCCCGCTGCGGTCTTTCGGTCATGAACTCGGTCGTCACCGGCACTTTCGGGTGTCGGGAGGTCCATGGCGCGACTTCCTCCTCGAAGCGCGCCGCAGCGTCTCGCCTTATCGCGGCGGCATCGGTGAACGGCACGCGGTTCGGTCCGGGCGACGCGCTGGGATCCCACCAAGCGCACACCGCCATCACCGACCCGCCTCGCAGCTCCGCCTCGGTAAAGGCGAAATCGAGAGCGGCCCGGCTCGGCGGCGAACCGTCCACTCCCACCGTGATCCGTACGCCGTCCTGCCGGACGGGCGGCAAGGTCGGCCGTACGACGATGACCGGCCTGACGCTGTGTGCCGAGACCTGCATCGCGGTTGATCCCACGTGCAGATCTTTGAACCCTCCATGTCCCCGTGAGCCCAATACGATCAATTCGGCATCGAGGGCCGCCTCCAGCAAAGCCGCCGCAGATGTTCCTTTTCCCAAGAGGGGATGGATCTCAAGGCCCTCGGCCATCTCCCGGGCACGACGCACAGCGGCGTCGAGCACGGTCCCGCCCACGCTCTCGACCTGCTCCAAGATCTCTTTCGCGAAGGGGCGGAAGGGATAGGGCCAGTGCCAGGCGTGGCAGATCATAAGAGGCAGGTCACGCAGTCGTGCCTCCTCGGTGGCCCAGTACAGCGCCTGTTCGGCCCCTGGTGACCCGTCATAGCCCACCAGTACGGGACGTCTGTCATCTGGATCGCTCACGGGGGTCTCCTCTTGTCCGTGATTTCGCGGCTTCGCCCCGCCGGTTCGTGAATCGCCGCCGCACTTCAACCCTTGAACAGGACGGCGCGGTCGGCTCAGGGCCGTTGTCCCATGAAGCGGGGGACTTTCGACTCCTCCGGACCGCCTCAGGCGAGCTTCGCGGCAAGACCCTCGTCGCACCTCGAACGACCAGGTGAGTCGGCGATTAGCGCCGCATGATGACGGGAAGGTCCGGCCGTGATCCGTATTCGTCCCTGCACTGATCATTGGCGGGATCACTCATGGCTGATCACGATGAAGCGCGTGAAGTCCCCGAATCCGAACGTGGAGCAGCAGACAGGCATCCGGTGGTCGAGCAGCTGGACGAGGCCGAGTGCCTGCAGCTGATCTCAGCGGGCGGCGTCGGCCGGATCGCATATACCGGCCGGTTCGGGCCCGTGGTGTTGCCGGTCAACTACAAGCTGCATGAAGGGGCCATCGTGTTCCGCACGGCGCTCGGCAGCCCGATGGATGAGGACCTCCGCACCGGGATAGCCGACGCCGAGTACCAGGTGGCCTTCGAGATCGACGAGATCGACATGGCGGCCAGGGAAGGCTGGAGTGTCCTCATCCAGGGATCCGCACATCATGTGGATTCCGAAGCGGAGCGCGAATCGCTGATCCACGCGGGTGTCGAGCCATGGCCCGGCGGCCAGCGAGAGCTCTTCCTCCGCGTCAACCCCAGTCGCACCACCGGCCGGTACATCCGGCGCGCCGGCAAAGCGGCGTCCGCATAGATCCGCGGCGCGGCCTTGGATCGTACGCTGCCACCAGGACCTCGTCCATCGCCCAGCCGGGCCCCGGCGACGGCCCGGGACGACGGGAGGGAGACGAGTGGTTTCTGTTCCCTGCCGTGGAAGGCTCGATGGCCTGGGCTGATCGCGAATTCAGGAGGATCGGGATGTCATCTCCGCAAGACGATCCCGTGCCGGATGACATTGGCACGGCTCAGCCACTCGATCGTGACACCTGCTTCACGCTGCTGCGGAATGTGGTGATCGGTCGTGTCGCTTGGCCGATGATGATGGTCGCGTAGCGGTACTGCCGGTCAATTTCGTCCTGGACGGAGAGGTTGTCGTGTTCCGGACCGCGGAGGGCGGCAAGCTGTCCGCCGTGTGGCAGGGGCGGCCCTTGTCGTTCGAAACCGATGAGGTCGAGCCGGGGCTCCGGACCGGATGGAGCGTTCTGGTCAGGGGTACCGCCGAGGTCGTCACCGACGCGGCGACGATCGATGACCTGGAGCGGCTGCCACTAGCTCCATGGTCATCCACCCCCAAGCCCTATTTCGTGCGGCTGCGCGCAGCCGAGATCACCGGCCGCCGTCTCCCCCTCCATCCGGGCGGTGTGACACACGAACACATCAGCCCGGACGACAACGCCCATTGACCACGGGACGTCACCAACGCGCTCGCCGAAAAGCCGCCATGCGACGATCCGGCCCACCTCGCCGGACCGTCGGGCCCAAGCAGGTACGCACCCGGATCAGGTACCTCATTCCTCCTCCGTGAGGAACGTCACGCCGGTCCCGATCGTGGCCAGGCGCGGGTAGTCGTCCTCGTCGATGCGGCGGCCGGCGCGGTCGCTGAGCGCCTCGACGAAGTTAAGGAAGTCCAGGGAGTCCAGTTCGAGAGATTCGCGCAGATCGCTGTCGGCGTCCAGCTGGGCGACCTCGGTGCCCGGCGCGATCTCGGCGAGGACGTCCTCGATCATCTTCTGCGCCTCATCCGGTGTCATGACAGCTCCTCCGGTCGCTGCAGCAACCGCCCGACGGCCCGCAGGTAACGTCCGCCCGTGTATCCGTCGGTAGCCCGATGGTCGGCCGCGAGGGTCGCGGACACCACCGGTCGTACGCCGATGAGCCCGTCGATCGACCACGGCCGTTGAACGATCCTGCCGAATCCGACGAGCGCCACCTGTGGCGGATAGATCACACCGAAGACCGACTCGACGCCCTGATCGCCAAGATCGGTAACGGTGATCGTGGCATCTGTCAGCTCCGAGGCACGGAGCCGCCCGGAACGCGTCCGGGCGACCAGGTCGCGCAGGCCCGCCATGAGCTCGGTGAGCGAGAGACGGTCGGCGTCGTGGAGGGCCGGCGCGATGAGGCCGCCGCCGCGCAGTGAGATCGCCACTCCCAGGTGCACCCCATCGCCTGGGGCGAAGCCGCCGTCGATCCAGAATCCGTTGAGCCGCGGCACCTCCCGCAGAGCAAGGGCGGCAGCCTTGAGGAGCAGCGCGGAGGACACCAGACGATCGTTCACCGGGAGCTTCCGATTGCGTTCCCGCATCCAGTCGAGAGCGGCTGTCACGTCGATGGTGTCGCCCAGATAGTAGTGCGGGATCTCTCGTTTCGACCTGGCCATGGCTCGCGCGATCGCCTGGCGCATCGACTCGGCGCGATCAGGCGGGGGCGCCTCGGCGCGACGCCGCTCGGCGACGGCCGGTCGCCTGTCCTGTGCCGCGACACGCACGTCCTCGGCTCGTACGACCTCGCCGTACCCGCTGCCGATGACGGTGGTCAGGTCGACGCCCAGTTCGGCGGCGAGCCTGCGCGCCAGTGGTGACGCCTTGACCCGGGTGGGAGCGGTGATGGCACGCTCGACGTCCGCACGCGTGATCTCGCCGGACGGCCCGGTCCCCCGGATCGCGGCCAGATCCACTCCGTGCCGGTGGGCTAGGTGCCGTACCAGCGGTGAGGCGACCGTCGGCTCCACCGCCGGCGGTCGTTTCCCGGCCGGCGGAGCGGGCACCTTCGGCCGCGTCCGGCGTGGGCGCCCTTTCCGTACCGGTTCGGTGACGGCCTCGGGCACGGGCTCCGCGGCAGGCGTGACGATACGCTCCGGCGCCGACGGCTCCGCGGAAGCCGTCGGTTCCGGAGCAGGTTGCGGGCCGGCCTCGGTGATGGTGGCGAGCGTGGTGCCGACGGGCACTCGCTGTCCCGGCTCGACGAGGAGTCGGTCGATGGTGCCGGCGTTGAAGCATTCGACCTCAACGGTGGACTTGTCGGTCTCGACGACGGCGACGATGTCGCCTTTGTGGACCTCGTCGCCGGGGTGGACCAGCCAGTCGGTGAGCGTCCCGGCGTCCATGTCCGCGCCGAGTGAGGGCATCCGGAACTCAGCCATGACCGTCCACCGTCCGGTGGACCGCGGCGACGATGTCCGCGGTCTGCGGGATCGCGGCCTCTTCCAGATGCTTGGCGTATGGGATGGGGACCTCGGCGGTGCACACACGCTCCACGGGCGCGTCGAGATCGTAGAAGGCCTGTTCGACGATGCGGGCGGTGATCTCGGCGGACAGGCTTCCGGACCGCCAGCCCTCGTCGACCACGACGGCCCGATGCGTGCGCCGGACCGAGTCGATGACGGTGGTGTCGTCGAGCGGCCGGAGAGTCCGCAGGTCGATCACCTCCGCCTCGATCCCGTCACCGGACAGTTCGTCGGCGGCGTCCAGGGCCTTGCCGAGGGTACCGCCATAGGTGATGACGCTGACGTCCCGGCCGGGCCGGCGTACCGCGGCGAAGTCGATGTCGACGGCGCTCGCGTCCGCGGGAAGCTCACCCGCCAGGCCGTAGAGCGATCCGTGTTCGAATATCAGTACGGGGTCGGGATCCTGCAGGGCGGTCCAGAGCATGCCTCGAGCGTCTTCGAGGGTCGCCGGTGTCACGATGCGCAGCCCGGGGATGTGCGCGTACCAACCCTCCAGGCTGTGGGAGTGCTGGGCGGCGAGCTGGCGACCGGCTCCGGTGGTCATGCGAATGACCACCGGCACGCTGACCTGCCCGCCGGACATGTGCAGCAACGTCGCGGCGTTGTTGAGGATCTGGTCGAGGGCGAGCAGGCTGAAGTTGACCGTCATGATCTCTACGATCGGCCGCATCCCGCCCATCGCGGCACCGATCCCGGCGCCGACGAAGGCCGACTCCGACAGCGGTGTGTCCCGGATCCGCTCCGGGCCGAACTCTTCGAGCAGGCCGAGGCTGACCGCGAAGCAGCCGCCGTACCGGCCGACGTCCTCGCCCATGAGGAAGACGCGCTCGTCGCGCTGCAGGGCTTCGCGCAGCGCGGCGCGCATGGCCTCCCGGTAAGTGATTTTGACCGGCTCGCTCATGGCGATCCGTCCTCGCGGCTGTAGACGAAGCGAGTGAGGTCGCAGGCCGGCTCCAGTGGAGCCGCCTCGGCGAACTCGATGGCCCCGGAGATCTCGGCGGCCACCTCCTTGTCGATCAGTTCCAGGTCGTCGGCGGGGAGCTTCTCGCGCAGGACGAGGGCGTCGATCGGGTCGTGGCGCTTCCACTCTTCGATCTCGGCCTTGTCCCGGTAGCGGTCGGGGTCGTACATGGAATGGGCGCGGAACCGGTAGGTGCGCAGTTCCAGGAAGTGCGGCCCGCCGCCTTCGCGTACGGCTTCGGCGGCGTGGCGCGCGGCGTTTTCGACGGCGATGACGTCCATGCCGTCGACGGGCCAGGCCGGCATCTCGTACGTCGCGGCCCGCACCGCCAGGTCGGTCTCCTTGTGCTCGACCGCCAGCGCGGTACCCATGGCGTACAGGTTGTTCTCACAGCAGAACAGGACGGGCAGTTCCCAAAGGGCCGCGAGGTTCAGACACTCGTGGAACTCTCCCTCCGCCACCGCGCCGTCACCGAAGAAACAAGCCGTCACGCTCCGGTCACCGCGCATCTTGTCGGCGAGGGCCAGGCCGATGGCGAGGGGCAGACCGCCACCGACGATGGCGTTGCCGCCGTAGAACCGCCGGTCCACGCCGAACAGGTGCATCGAACCACCGCGGCCGTGGCTGCAGCCGCTGGTCCGGCCGTACATCTCGGCCATGATCGCCGACGCGGGTATGCCCCGGGCGAGAGCGTGGCCGTGCTCACGATAGGTGGAGACGACGTTGTCGTCGGGGGTGAGCGCCTGAAGAGCACCGGCCGCGACGGCCTCCTCGCCGATGTAGAGGTGGAGGAAGCCACGGATCTTCGCCGCGCTGTAGAGCTCGACGCATTTCTCCTCGAAGCGGCGGATGCGCAGCATCTGACGCAGCAGTTCCTTGCGGTGCTCCGCGACGGTGGCCTTCTTACGGATCATGGCGGACGCTCCAGCGTTGACACGTCGCCTTCGGGCAGGCCGAGCTCCCGCGCTTTCAGCAGGCGACGCATGACCTTGCCGCTGCGCGTGTGCGGCAGGTCCCGATCGAAAGCGATCTCCTTGGGCGCCACCGCCCCGAGCCGGCGACGGGCAAAGGCGATCAGGTCCCGTCGCAGGTCATCGCTCGGCTCGCGACCGGGTTTCAGGGCGACGAAGGCCTTGACGATCTCGCCCGCGACCGGGTCCGGTTTGCCGATGGCGCCCGCTTCGGCGACCGCCGGGTGTTCCATCAGCGTGCTCTCGACCTCGAACGGGCCGATCAGATGCCCGGCCGACTCGATGACGTCGTCGGCGCGGGCGACGAACCAGAAGTAGCCGTCGTCGTCACGGCGGGCGACGTCGCCGGTGAGGTACCAGCCGGCCGCGAACGCCTTGGCATACCGCTCGTCATCGTGCAGGTAGCCCCGGAACATCGACGGCCAGCCGGGACGAAGCGCCAGCTCACCCTCGCCGTGATCGATCACCCGGACTTCTCCGCCTTCCACGCGGGCGCGGCCGTCGGGACCGCGTTCGAGCAGGACGGCCTCGACTCCGGGCAGCGGGCGGCCCATGGAACCCGGCCGGATCTCCATCGCGGCGAAATTGCTGATCATGATCGCGCCGGTCTCGGTCTGCCACCAGTTGTCGTGGATCGGCAGGCCGAGCGCCTCCTGCCCCCACACGACCGCCTCGGGATTGAGCGGCTCACCGACGCTGGCGACGAACCGCAGCGCCGACAGGTCGTACTCCTTGGCGACCCCCGCTCCATGCCTCATGAGCATGCGAATCGCGGTCGGCGCGGTGTACCAGACGGTCACAGCCTGCTCCGACAGCACCCGATACCAGCGGCGCGTGTCGAACTCGCCGGCGTCGGTGACCAGCGCCAGCCCGCAGGTGAGCGGCGCGATCACCCCGTAGGACATGCCCGTCACCCAGCCCGGGTCCGCCGTACACCAGAACACGTCGCCTGGGTGCAGGTCGAGCGCGAACCTGGCAGTGGCGTAGTGGGCGACGACCGCCTCGTGGACGTGGATCGCGCCCTTCGGCCGGCCCGTCGTGCCGCTGGTGAAGTGCAACAGCGCCATGTCCGCCGGGTCGGTGGCCGGGATGGCGAACCCGTCGCTCGCCGCGGCCAGCGCCTCGTGGAAGGACATCGTGCCCTCCGGCATCGGGTCACCGACGATGAGCACGTGTTTCAGCCCCGGCAGCCGGTCCCGGATTCCAGCGACCTTCCGCCGGTACAGCTCCTCGCTCGTCACCAGGACCCGGGCGTCCCCGAGGCGGAGCCGCTCACAGATCGGCTCGGGCCCGAACGCCGAGAACAAGGGCGACAGCACGCTGACGTTCTTCAGAGTGCCCAGCACCGTGACGTAAAGCTCGGGAACGCGTCCGAGGAGGGTGAACACGCGATCACCTCGGCCGACGCCCAGGCCACGCAGCAGGTTGGCGAACCGGTTGGTGGCCCGGCGTAGATCCTCATAGGTCGACTCGGTGACCTTCCCATGACGGCCGACACAGCGAAGGGCGACGTCGGCACCATGACCGGCCGCGTGCCGGTCGACCGCCTCATGGGCGATATTGAGGCCGCGCCCACCCGGCAGCCCGGACAACTCGGCCCGAGCCTGCTCCCAGGAGAACTCGCGCCTGACCGTGTCGTAGTCGAGCAGGTTGGGCCGTACCGGCGGAGCCGCCCGTTTGAGGATCGGCTCCCACCTCATGGCCACGCCTCCGTTTCGCAACGACCAGTTCCAGACTCGCCGCGGCGCCTCCGCCTGCCCAGGGCCGTTCGACCACGACGTCGAAGACCGAAGGTCCTTGTGCCGGTGGGTTTCGGTCGGTCAAGGACGATAGGTACGGCCCTCGATCCCCCACTCGCCGTAAGGCGGTTGCCGCCCCGTGTCGATGGCACGGATCGAGGGACGGCCGATGTGCGCGAAGACCAGCCTGTCGACTCCATTCCGACGGGCCTGCTCCGCCGTTTCCACCACCGCCGCGTGGCCACCGACGCCACCGGCGAACCGGATCGGCCGCCGCCAGCCCGCCGCGTCCGCGAACATCAGGTCGGCGCCGTGCGCCCACGGCGGGAACTCCCAGAATTCCGGCGCCCACACCGCACTCCGCCCGACGGCCTGGATCAGGTAACCAAACGTCGGGTGAGACGTGTGGGCCACTGGCATCGGCGCGATACGCAAGTGCCTGCCGGTGAAGTCCTCGACCGCCGGGCGCAGATCGAGCGTCCGGCAACGCCGCCGGATATCGGGCATCAACTCCGCGCGCTCATCGCACACCAGCCAAGCGTCCAATGGCGGCTCCGGAACGCTCGCCTCTCCCCCGTCCAGCATGACGCGACACTCCCCATGGACCACCAGCAACCCGGCAGGCCGGTAGCGGGGCGACTTCATCGCTCCGACTCCCAGGAGTGTGAGCTCTACGGCCACCGGGCCGGTATTCCCCGCGAGGTGGTAGACCAGACCGCTGGTCCCCTCCAGATCTCGGACACCGGCCGGGAAGCGCCTCTCGGCCCGTCCGGACAGGACCTATGCCCCATGCCCGGGCAGCGCACAGGCACCTAACGTCCGAAGAAAGCCCCTGGAAGCGCCTCCTGTGCACGCGGGTCACCGTTGAGCGGCCCGCGGCGGGGGCGGACGCGTAGACCAAGGGAGGCCTGAAATGAGGTCGCGGACCGTAAGGCATCTGATGACGACGGCCGTGGTGAGCGCGTATCGGGGCGCTTCGTTCAAGGACATCGCCCAGATCATGATCGAACGTGGCATCACCGCTTTGCCGGTGATCGACGACGACCGCCGCGTGATCGGTGTCGTCTCCGAGTCCGACCTGCTCGCCAAGGAGGAGCACAGGGAGGACGAGCCATGGACCCGGCCGGAGAGGCGCCACGAGAGGCTCTTCCGGGCGAAGGCCCAGGCGGTCACCGCCGAGGAACTCATGACCACCCCGGCGATCACCATCCGGCCCGAGGCGACGGTCGTGCAGACGGCCCGGCTGCTCGACCAGCACGGGATCAAACGCCTCCCGGTCGTCGACGACCAGAATCACCTCCTCGGCATCATCAGCCGCCGCGACCTCCTGCGCGTCTTCACCCGTCCGGACGAGGAGATCCGTGAGGAGATACGACAGGAGGTGTTCGCACGCCTGCTACCGGCCGATCCCGACGCGGTGTCCGTGCGCGTCAGCCACGGCATCGTCACCCTGACCGGCGCGCTGGAGCGAAAGAGCCTGATCCCTATTGCCGTACGGCTCACCGCCACCACCGACGGCGTCGTCAGCGTGATCGACGAACTCGACTACGCCGACGACGACACCACCGAGGCCGCCCACCGCGTTCCCCGCGCCTGAATCCAGGACGGCCGCCAGAGGCCGAAGGTCCTCAGAGCCGGGACCCATGCGGCCCTGCCCGGAGGCGTCATCTGCCCGGAGGATGGTGGCATGGCGAGGTTGCGGGACCTCCTGGAACGGTTCCGGCCCGCAGGCGCCCCGGGCGCGGCGGCGCGCACTGGGGTGCCCGCCGACCGAGCGACCGAACTCGCGGCCGAGCTGGCCGACGTCTTCGCGACCCTGGAACCGGTGCAGGCCGAGTGCACGGCGATTCGCGAAGCGGCCAGGCGGGACGCACGCGACGCCCGGGGGCGAGCTCACGATCAGGCCGACACACTGATCGCGGAGGCCCGGATGAGGGTGGCAGCCGAGCGAGCGGCCGCCGCTGCCCGGGCGGGCGAACGTGTGTCGGCCGAGTACGCGGCCATCGTCACCGACGCCGAAGGGATCGCCGCTCAGATCCGAGCCCGCGCCGATGAACGGTTGCCGGCGCTGGTCGCCAGGGCCATTAGCGTCCTCAAGGGACAGACGTGAACGCGAAGCAAGCCCCACGCGGCGAGCCGGGTAAGCGGCCGAACGGTGCCCATGTGAGGCGCGCCTCCCGCACGAGGAGACGCCTGTGAAGCGCGTGCGGAGCGGTGAGGGACCATGAGTACGGCGTGGGTCGCCGGGACCACACGGGCCAGAGCGTTGGCGCGCAGGCGGGCGGGCGTGGGCATGGCTCGCAGGCTGGCGACCTGCCGGAGCGTGGATGAGGCCGTCCGGACGCTGACTCGGACACCGTACGGCCACGACGTGCGCGAGGGGCAGGATCTGGCCGCGACGCAGCATGCTGTTCTGGCGACTCTCCTCTGGCACATTCGAGTCCTGGCGGGGTGGCTGCCCGGCCGGGGCGTGGCGGCGCTGCGGATGCTCGCCGGCTGGTTCGAGATCGCCAACGTCGAAGGGCTCCTGTTCGGCGAACCCGCCTTCGAGACGGGCACACTCGCAACGGCTTGGCCCGCCCTGCGCGGGGCCTCCGATCTGCGCGCCGCGCTGGCCGCCTCGCCGTGGGGCGACCCGGGTGGAGGCGATCCCCGGTCGATCCAGCTGGGTATGCGGATCTCCTGGGCGGGACGCGCGGCCGTGGTGTCCACGAGCACGAGGCCGTGGGCCGCCGGTGCCCTGGCTCTGCTGATCGCCCGCGAGGGTTTCCTGGAGGGACGGACCCTTCCCCCGCTCCCGCCGGACCTCGTGGGACGGAAGGCGCAGCAGGCCGTCACCTTGGCCGAGCTGGCCCGTCGGCTGCCCGCGGATGCCGCCTGGTCGTTGCGGGGCGTCGAGGGCGAAGACGACCTGTGGGCGGTCGAAAGGCGCTGGTGGACCCGGGTGGAGCACGACGGTCAGGACCTGTTGTCCGGTGCCGGTCACGGTCTGGCCCCGGTGCTCGGCGCCGTCGCCGTCCTGGCGGCGGACGCTTGCCGGATGCGGGCCGCCCTCGAACTGGCCGCGCGCGGCGGCTCGCCGGAGGTCTTCGATGCGCTCGTGGCGTGAGAACCTCCAGCCGATCCGCATGGAACGGATCGCCATCGTCACACCGGCCGAAGCATTGCGCGACGTCCTCGTGTGCGTCGCGGACGCGGGCGTGGTCGAGTTCGACGGCGCGACCGCCGAAGTGGACCCGGACGCCGCATTGTCGGTCAAGCCACTCGGCGACACCGATCGCCGTGATCTCCTCGCGGGCGAAGCGCAGTTGGATGAACGCTCACGGGACGCGATCGTCCATGGCGAGGTGGCCGCCATGGCCGGGTGGACTCCGGCGGTCGCCGTACCGGCATTGGCGGAGCGGCTCGCCCCGGTGGGCGGTGGTGTCATCGTCCTGCCCCGGCCCCGTGGCGTGGACGCCCCCACCCTGCTGCGCGGCGATGGCCTCCGCGGTTCACTCAGGCCGCTCGTCGAGACGTACGGCACGGTGCCGTACCGGGATCTCGATCCGACGCCGCCGGCCGCCACGGCGTACCTGCTGATGTTCGGGATGATGTTCGGCGATGTCGGTCATGGCGCGCTGCTGCTGGCGGTGGCCGTGGTGTTGCGGTACTGGTCGCGTCTCGCCCGGTTCCGGCGGGCCTGGCCCTTCGTGGCCGGAGCGGGTCTGTCGGGCATCGCCTTCGGCGTGCTGTACGGCGAATCTTTTGGTCCGACCGGGCTGGTGCCGGCCGTCTGGCTGCGGCCGCTCGACCGGCCGGTTCCGCTGCTGATCGCCGCGGTCGGTGTCGGCGCGGCGCTCCTGACCGGTGCGTTCGTGCTGGGAGCGGTGAACCGTGTGCGCGAAGGCGGCTGGGCGGCTGCGCTGTACGCCTCGTCGGGGATCGCCGGAGCCGCGCTGCTCGCCGGCACGGCGCTCATCGCGGGCGGCTGGTACGACCATCGGACTTGGCTGGTCGCGCTCGGTGCGGCGATCGCGGTGCTCGCGATGGCACTGCTGTTCGCCGGCTTCCTCAGCCGGGGCGGTGTCTTCGAGGCGCTGATGGAGCTGTTCGACACGATCCTGGGTCTTGGGTCCAACGTGGCGTCCTTCACCCGGCTGGCCGCCTTCGGGCTCATGCACGCCGCGATCGGCCTGATCGTGTGGGACGCCACACGCTCCCTGTGGCATCAGGGAGGCGCCGCCGCGCCGGCGGCCGTCGTGCTGTTCATCGCCGGGAACCTGCTGGCGTTCGCGCTCGAAGGCCTCGTCGTCGCGATCCAGGCCCTGCGTCTGGAGTACTACGAGCTGTTCTCCAAGGTCTTCCAGCTTCAGGGGCGGCCGTTCCGGCCCTGGCACATTCCCATCACCACCGAGGAGGTCTCCTCATGTCCGCATGGCTCATCGGCCTCCCAGTGATCACCGGTGGGATCGCCCTCGCGTACGTCCTGCGTCGGCACGGCCGCCGGGCGCTGCGCCTGCTCCTCGTCGCGGACGGCATCGTGGCCGCGGCCGCGCTCGTCGTCCTGGCGGTCGCGTTGACCGCCGGTCCGGCGTCGGCCGCACCGCAGACCGCGGCCACGACCGGGAACTGGGCCGCGTTGCTGGGTGCCGCGATCGCGGTCGCCGGATCGTCGATCGGTGCCGCGATCGCGGTCGCCTACACAGGCGCGGCGGCGATCGCCGCCATGAGCGAGCGCCCGGAGCTGTTCGGCCGGGCGATCGTGATCGTCGGCCTGGCCGAGGGCATCGCGATCTACGGGCTCGTCGTCGGGGTCCTCCTGATCGGGAAGGCATGACATGGCCAAAATCGCGGTGATCGGCGAGGAGGCCCGGGTCATCGGCTTCGGTCTGGCGGGGGCGGTGGTCCTGCCGGCCGAGGACCCGGCGGCCGTGCGCGCCGCTTGGCGGTCGCTGGGCGAGGACGTCGCAGTGGTCGTCTTGACCCCGCTCGCCGCACGGTGCTTGACCGACGAGACGGCGTCGTGGCCGCTCACGGTGGTAATGCCGTCATGAGCGAGGCGGTGGCGGCGCAAGGAGGCGGTTCTCCGCACCCGGACGAGCGGGAGGCACCGGCCGGTACCTCCCCGGTCCGTTGGTTCCTGCTGCGGAAGTCGCGGCAGGAGGCCGAGCGGGTCCGCGCGGCGGCGGCCACCGATGTCGACACACAGCTCGCACGGGCCCGTGCGGAGGCGGACGCGATCCTAGCGGACGCCCGGGCCGCCGGCGCCGAGGAGGGCACCGCGCTGGGCACCGCGGACCTGGCAGGGGCCCGCCGGCGGGCCCGGGCCATCGTGCTCGGTGCTCGCCGCGAGGCCTACGAAGAGCTGGTCCGCCGAGCCCGCGTCGCAGCGTCCGCGCTGCGAGACGACCCGGTGCTGATGGGGCACCTGCGGACCGTCGCCCGCGATTTGGCCGGACCCGGCGCACAGGTCACCGAGCACGCCGACGGGGGGTTCGTCGCCGTCGGGCCGGGCACCCGCGTCGACTGCTCGCTTCCGGCGCTCGCGGACCGCGCGGTCGACGCCTTGGGCGCTGAGGTGGAGCGACTATGGGCGCCCTGACGCGTGTCAACGGCCCGCTCATCGAGGTGGCCGGGCTGCCGGGACTGGCGATGTTCGAACTGGTCGGGCTCGGGCCGGCGTCCCGGGCGAGGTCGTCGCGATCCGGGGCGACCATGCGACCGTGCAGGCGTACGAGTACACGGGCGGACTACGCCCCGGCGATCCGGTGGTGGCCTACGGTGAGCCGCTGTCCGCGTGCCTCGGGCCTCACCTGCTGGGCGGGGTGTTCGACGGGCTGCTGCGCCCGCTGTCCGGCGCCGGCACCTGGCTCACGGGCGCCCGTACGTCCCCGGACGGCCGGGAGTGGCGTTTCTCCCCGCTCGTCGCGGCCGGCGATGACGTCGGCGCGGGAACCCCGGTCGGCACCGTGCGGACGGCGGGCGCACTGACCTACCACGTGCTCGCCGACGCGTCCGGCCGGGTGCTCGCGATCCGCCCGGCCGGGGCATACGGCCCCGGCGATCCGGTCGCGAACGTCGGAGGCCACGAGGTCACGCTGACGCGCCGGCGGCCGGTACGGCGTCCGGCGCCGTACCGGGAGCGTGTGGATGAGATCGTTCCGCTGGTCACGGGCCAGCGGGTCGTCGACCTGCTGCTGCCGGTCTCCCGGGGCGGCACGGTCGCGGTGCCCGGCGGGTTCGGCACCGGCAAGACGGTGCTGCTCCAGCAGATCGCCAAGTGGTGCGATGCGGACGTCGTCGTGTACGTCGGCTGCGGGGAGCGCGGAAACGAGATGGCCGATGTCGTGGCGGAACTGGCCGAGCTGGACGACCCGCGAACCGGCGGGCGGCTCTCGGACCGCACCGTAGTGATCGCGAACACCTCGAACATGCCGATGATGGCGCGGGAGGCGAGCATCTACACGGGTGTGACGGTCGCCGAGCACTTCCGGGACATGGGCTACGACGCCGTCGTCATCGCCGACTCCACCTCCCGCTGGGCCGAGGCGCGACGGGAGTTCGCCTCGCGCAGTGGCGCGCTGCCCGCGGAAGAGGGCTACCCGGCCGATCTGGCCTCCGCGCTGGCCGCCTTCTACGAGCGGGCCGGACGGGTCACCACGCTCGCCGGACGCACCGGCTCCATCACGGTCATCGGGGCGGTGTCCCCACCGGGCGGGGACATGACCGAGCCGGTCACCGCGCACACACAGCGGTTCGTACGGTGCCTGTGGAGCCTGGACCGCGACCTCGCCTACGCCCGTCACTACCCTGCGGTCTCGTGGAGCGCGTCGTTCGCCCGTGACGCCGGGGCGATCGCGGGCTGGTACGCCCGACACGGGCATCCGGGCTGGGGCGAGCGCCGCGCCCGGCTGGCGTCGCTGCTGGCCGAGGCGGACCGGCTGGCGCTGCTGGCCGAACTCGTCGGCGCGGCCGCTCTGCCAGCCCGCGAGCGGGTGACACTGCTGGCCGGGCGGCTGCTGCGGGAGGGCGTACTGCAGCAGAGCGCGCTGAGCCCTATGGACGCCTTCTGCGGCACGGAGCGGGCCGTCGCGCTCACGGACTCGGTCCTGGGCGTCATCGGCCGCTGTGAAGCCCTGGCCGCTCGCGGGGTGCCCGCCGAACAGGTCGAGGGGAACGACTTCTCCCCCCTGCTCCGGGCCAAGGACGAGACGGCGAACCCGGACGCCGTACGGGTGCGGGCGGAGGCGATGCCGGATGAGGCCTGAACTGGAGTACACCGACATCGCGGAGCTGCGCGGTCCCCTCATCATCGTGCGCCGCACGTCCGGCGTCGGCTGGGACGAGTTCGCACGTATCAGGCTGGACTCGGGCGAGGAGCGGCACGGCCTCGTGCTGGAGGTCGATGGCGATCTCGCCGTGGTGCAGGTCCTGGAGGGCACCGAGTCGATGGCGCCGGACGGCACGCGCGTGGCCTTCACCGGAAGCCCGCTGCGGATCCCGGTCGGCCAGGGCTGGCTGGGCCGGGTCTGTGACGGCCGTGGCGAGCCTCGCGACGGCGGGCCACCCGTGTTCGGCGGCACCACCGCTCCGGTCGGCGGAGCTCCGCTGAACCCCACTGTCCGGCAGCCACCCGCAGAGCCGGTGCTCACCGGCGTGTCCGCGATCGACGCGCTCACCACCCTCGTGCGGGGCCAGAAGATCGCGATCTTCTCTTCGGCCGGCCTCCCCCACCTCGAACTCGCCGCGCAGATCGGCGCCCAGGCGAACGCCGGAGGCGAGCCGTTCAGCGTCGTGTTCGCCGCCATGGGCCTCACCCACGCCGACGCCGCGACCGTACGGGACGCGCTCGAGAAACGCTCGGCCGCCGGTGAGCTCACCCTGCTGCTCAATCTGGCCGACGACCCCGTCATCGAACGGGTTCTCACCCCCCGCCTGGCCCTGACCATCGCCGAGGGCCTGGCCTTTACCGGCGGGCGGCACGTCCTGGTCGTCATGGCCGACATGACGAGCTACTGCGAGGCATTGCGCGAGGTCTCGGTCGCGCGCGGCGAGATCCCCGCTCGGCGTGCCTACCCCGGCTACCTCTACAGCGACCTCGCGTCCCTGTACGAGCGCTGCGGAAGGATCCGCGGCATGCCGGGCTCGATCACCGTGCTCCCGGTGCTGACCATGCCGGCCGGCGACATCACGCACCCGGTGCCCGACCTCACTGGATACATCACCGAGGGCCAGATCGTCCTCACGCCCGACCTCGGCATCCATCCCCCGGTCGACGCGCTGTCGTCGCTGTCCCGGCTGATGCGTTCCGGCGTCACACCGCTGCACATGGACCTGGCCGCACAGATCCTCGCCGCGCTCGCCCACGCCCGGCAGGCCCGCGAACTCGCCGAACTCGTCGGTGCGTCCGCGCTCAGCCCGGCGGACCGGCGCCATCTCGACTTCGAACGGGCCTTCAACGAGCGTGTCGTGGCCCAGCGCCCAGACGAGAAACGGGAACTCGCCGAGACCTTCGACCGCGTCTGGCAGGCACTCGCCGCGCTGCCACGCCGCGAGCTCACCATGATCGCGGCAGACGTGCTGGACGCCCACCACCAGGAGCCGGCATGACGACACTGTCACGCATCCCGCCCGGCCGCGCCGGACGGCTGTGGCTACGCCGGCGCCTGACCACCGCCGAACGCGGCCTCGACCTTCTCCAACGCAAACTCCGCATCCTCACCAGAGAGCACGAACGACTCGTGCTGGAGGCCGAACGCGCGACCGCCGAATGGACTGCGGCGTGCGAGGAGGCCGACGCCTGGCTGCTGCGGGCGGCGCTGGCGGGCGGGCGCCGCTCCCTCCGGCACGCAGCCGAGCCGGCCGATGTCACCGTGCACTGGACATACGCGATGGGCACCGGCTATCCCGAGCGCGCGACGTGCGCACTGCCGGCGCTCCCGCCCTCGCTGCCCTGTTCCGCCGCGCTCGTCCGAGCCCGGAGAGCCTGTCGCACCGCACTCGAGACGGCCGTCCGCCACGCGGCGGCACAGGAGGCGGAACGCGTCCTGGCCCAGGAGGTCACCATCACGCGCCAGCGGATCCGGGCCCTCGAGAAACGCTGGATTCCCCGGCTGGCAACGGCGATCGCCGACATCGACCTTGCACTCGAAGAGATGGAGCGCTCTGACGCGGCCCGTCTGCTGCGTGCCGCACCGCGCGGCCGTACGGGCATCGGGCGGGGACCGTGGTCGTGATCAGACCTTCCGCACGGTTCGGCTGGGGAGGTCCGCGGCGATCCGCCGCGCCCACGCCCGCACCGCCTTCTCATCGCGGTAGTCCCCTGCGACACGCTTGGCCATCGCGGCGGCCGGGAACCCACGAGCGTCCCGCGGCAGCCGGCCACCGAAGGTGACGTGGCCCCGGGCACCGATCCGCTCGGCCAGCCTCTGCACCCCACGAACGGGAGGCGTCTCCTGCTCGCCCGCGGCTCCGCCGAGCGGACCGCTGCTGAACAGCCAGACCGGCATCTCCCTCAGGACATGCGCCTGTCTCCGGGCCAGACGACGCGCGTCACGCTGCCATCGGCCCACGTAAACGGCGCCCCCTAGGACCACAGCGTGGTACGGGGTCACCTCACGCACCGACCGCGCATCACACACGTCCACCCGGAGGCCCGCACTCCTCAGCTCCTCGCCGATCCAGTGTGCGATCTCCGCGGTTCCTCCGTGCCTTGACCCGTAGGCCACCAATACCTGGGTCATGACGACGACCTCCTCTCCGCTTCTCAGCAGACCCCACGACCGGTCGCCGTCAACGTTCAGCGAGCCTTCTCTGAACGCTGAACGGCCACCGGACAGTCCGCCTGGTGCAGTACGGCTTGACTCACCGAGCCCAGCAGCAGGCCCCGGAATCCGCCGCGGCCGCGCGAGCCGACTACGAGGAGATCGGCGTCCGCGGAGGCGTTGATGAGGGCCTCGCCCGGGTGGGCGGTCACCGTGGTCAGTTCCGCGGGGACATCGGGAAAGCGTCCACGCTGCTGGGCCATCGCGTCGCTGATACCGCTGTCCTCCTCGTCCACCGGGTGGTGGACGGCATGGATCGCGGTGAGCCCCGCCCCGCGGAGGTTGGCCTCCTCGAACCCGTACCCGAGTGCCGCCAGCGAGGACGCGGAACCGTCCACTCCCACGACGATCCGTTGCGCCTTGTGCTCCCGGCCCCGTACGGCCACGACGGGACACGCCGCTCGCGCAGCGAGCTCCACGCCCGTGGATCCCAAAAACAGCGCTCCGACGGCGCCGAGGCCACGCGAGCCGACCACCACCAGAGACGCCTTGGCCGCCTCCTCGAGCAGAACAGGGACGGGAGCCCCATCTATCACCGCCGACTCGACTCCGAGCTCAGGAGCCCGGGCCTCCGCATGACGTACGGCGGTGCGAACGATCTGCCTCGCGATTCCCATCAGGTCATCCAGCCGAGAGCCCGGCAACGGTGCACCGAGGGGCACATAAAGGTGTGGCCAGGCGAACACGTGAACGATGCGAAGCGGGCAGCGACGCAGTTCCGCCTCGCCCGCAGCCCAGTCGACGGAGGCAAGGCTCTCCTCAGAGCCGTCCACGCCGACGACCACAGGTTTCACCATCGATCCAGCGTCCATCTCGGCCTCCTTAAGTCACCTCCACCCCATCAGCGGCGGGACGGCCTTGGGCAGGGACCAACGGCCCGAACCGGGCCGCCATCGGCCCTTTGGACATCGGGCCATGGCGTCTCGTCGGAATCCGCGTTGAGCGATGGCGCGGCCGCAACGGTCTCGGAGATCGGGTGTGGGTCGGTGTTTCTCCTGCAACCGGAACGCTGACACATGCCGGAAGGGACCGAAGTCCTAGCGCGTAGGGGAAGTCCGCCTCTACAGCGCGGTGCACGGTTCACCTGGAATGGAGGTACCGCCGAGGCGAGGAGGAAGCGATGGGAACGCCAATGCGCAGAGAGGCCAGGTTGCCTGAACTGTTCGACCTCTTGGAGATGCCGTTCACGACGCTCCGGCCGTTCACCGGGCAGGCCATCCGGGTCGAGGAGTATGTCGATGATGACAAGTTCGTGATCCGAGCCGAGCTTCCCGGCATCGACCCGGACAGAAACCTCGAGATCAGCGTCTCGCGGGGGATGCTGACGATCCGCGCGGAACGCGAGGAGGAACACGAAGGGCGCCGTCACTCCGAATTCCGCTATGGCACCTATGAGCGTCATATCCGGCTGCCGGAGAACATCAAGGACGAGGACATCAAGGCGACCTACGACAAGGGCATCCTGACGATCACCGTGCCGCTTCAGGAGGCCAAGGAGGCCAGCCGCCGGATTCCCATCGAGCACTGAGCCGCACTGATGCCGGCGTCGGGCACCGACGCCGCCGACGGCATGCAGGTCGGCCAATCGGCGTACTGGACAGGAGACCGCCATGAAGACGACGCCCGATCAATGCGTGCTCGGCGCCGACATCGCCGCGATCATCTTCGGGGTCGACGGAGTCATCATCGACAGCGGCCGAGCGTCGGCCGCCGCGTGGAAAGCGGTGCTGGACCCGTTCCTGCGCTCGTACGCCAGGACTCAGGAAAGTGAGTACACGCCGTTCCAGGTTCCTGACGACTACCTAGGGACCATGGTCGGCAAGCCACGAATCGGCGCGGTACGCGACTTTCTCGCGTCTCGGGAGATCACATTGCCCTATGACGATCTCCGAGGCCTGGCGGGACGCGCGGAGGAGTTCTTTCTCACCGAGGTCCGCCACAACGGCATCGCCCCCTTCGCCGAAACCGTGGCCCTGATTCGCTCGGCACGCCGGCACAGGCTTCGCACAGCCGCGGTCTCCGTCGACTGGTACGCCACGGAGTTGCTCACCAGAGCGGGCGTCGCGGACCTGTTCGACGTACGACTGGACGGCCTGGACGCCCCAGGAACAGGACTGCCCATGCATCCCGAACCCGGCCTGTTCCTGGAGACGGCCTTGCGGCTGAGGACGTCACCGGCGCGGACCGCCGTCGTCGAGGAATCACTCGCCGGCGTGTCGGCTGGACGCCATGGCGGGTTCAGGCTGGTGGTCGGGGTCGATCGCACCGGCCAGGCCGCCGAGCTCCGCGAACACGGCGCGGACGTGGTGATCGCCGACTTGTCCAGGATGGGCTTCCTCACAGAACCCGCCATGGCGGGATGATCCTCACAAAACCCAGTTGATCACGGTCACATGGACGGCACGGCACCCACGAACATGTCGTCCACGTCATAGGCGAGCCGCGCGTTCGCCGACACGACGCCCTCGACCTGACGTACGGCGTGCAGCAGGACCGGGATCTGCGAGCGGCGCGTGACGTGTCCTTCCGCGGTCACGCGGCCGTCTTCGACGATGATCTTGATTCGTCCGCGGTCCAGCGGCAATTCCCTGGCGACGACTTCGTGGAAGACGTCGCGCCGGATGTCGGCGTCCGGGCGACGGTAGGCGCTCAGCACGTCGGCGCGTCCGACGATGCCGACGAGACGCCCGGTCGCCGGATCGATCACGGGAAGCCGGCCCACTTTGCGCTCATGCATCGTCCGTGCGGCGTCCTGGATGGTCGCGGACGCCGACACGGTGATGGGCGGTGCGGTCATCAGCTTGGCGGCCGTGACCGCCTCAGCCTTGCGCTGCTCTCGCAGGCGTCCGGGCATCAGGTGGATGTCCTCGGTAGCGGTCGGATCGGCCTCCTTGAACAGCAGGTCGCTCTTGGAAACGACCCCGCGGACCTGCCCGGTCATGTCCAGGACCGGCACGGAGTTCACCTTGCCACGGCACATGATCTCGACGATCTGTTTGAAAGGGGTCTCCTCTTCGACCGCCACGACGTCCGTCGTCATGACGTCTTTCACTTGGGTATGCACGGCCTCGTCCTCCTCTGCATCCCGATTCGCGGCCTTGCGGGTGATCTCCGCGGTCCGTGGCCTTCTTCACGCCGTAGGGGCGGCCATGTACTCGATCAGGTCCGCGAGACGGTTGGTGTAACCCCACTCGTTGTCGTACCAGCCGAAGACCTTCACCAGTTCGCCGTCGGCCTGGGTGAGTGAGGAGTCGAAGACGCAGGACGCCACCTGGCCAATGACGTCACGGGAGACGATCGGGTCGGTGGTGTAGCGGATGATGCCGGACATACCGCTCGCGGCCGCCGCGGCGAACGCGTCGTTGACCTCCTCGGTGGTCACCGGCCGGTCGAGCAGGCAGGTCAGATCGACCAGCGATCCGTCCTCGACGGGCACGCGCAGCGCCATGCCGTCGAAACGGCCCGCCAACTCCGGGATCACCTCGCCCACTGATCTGGCCGCGCCCGTGCTGGTGGGAATCATGTTCACCGCGGCGGACCGGGCGCGACGAAGATCCTTGTGCGGGCCGTCGAGAAGCACCTGGTCATTGGTGTATCCGTGGATCGTCGTCATATAACCCTTGGCCACGCCGAAGGCGTCGTGCAACACCTTGGCCATCGGTGCCACGCAGTTCGTCGTGCACGAGGCGTTCGACACGACGTCGTGCCGCGCTGGATCGTACGTGCGCTCGTTGACGCCCATGACGAGCGTCGCGTCGACGCCCTTGCCCGGCGCGGACAACACGACCTTGTGCGCGCCCGCCTTCAGATGCCGAGCGGCGTCCTCACGACGGCGGAACCGACCGGTCGACTCGATCACCAGGCCCACACCGTGCGCGGCCCAGTCGAGAGCGGCCGGGTCACGTTCGGCCGACACGACGATCGCGTGGCCGTCGACAACGATCGCCGAGTCATCGTGCCCGACATCGTGCTCGAGCGGGCCGTAAGTGGAGTCGTACTTCAGCAGATGCGCCAGTGTGGCGGGGCCGGTGATGTCGTTGACGGCCACGACCTGATGTCCACGTTTCAACGCGCACCGCAGGTAGTTCCGCCCGATGCGGCCGAACCCGTTGATGCCGATGCGGGTTTCCATCCTTGACCTCCCGAGAAAAAGGGCGTCGGCTTACGGGCGATGTACGACCCGGATGACGCCGGGCACCGTGCGGGCGATCACGTCGGCGATCCGCGCCGTCCTGTCATCGCCGTCGCCACGCAGCTCGACGATTCCCTCGTGGACGGCCACCCGCGTGGTCGCCGTCTCCGCGGACAGTTCCCTGAGGGCCGCGCGCACGTCGTCGCGGATCCGCTCATCGCCCTCGGCCAGGATTCCCATCAGGTCACGCCGGCTGACGATGCCGATCAGGTCGGCGTCGCGCAGGACGGGGACGCTCTTCACCCCGGTCGTGATCATCATGTCGACGAGCTTCAGGACATCGTCGGTCTCCCGCACGGTCCGCACGTTCGGGTTCATGACCTCCTCCACAACGGCCGGCGGTGGCGACTCCGGCTGTGCGGCGGGACGGAGGTAGGCGCGCGGATCCGCCTCGAACTCCCTACGCAGCAGGTCCATCTCACTCACGATCCCGACCATCCGCCCGTCGTCGTCGACGACCGGAGCGGCGGTGATGTCCCGCTCGTACAACAGACGGACCGCCTGCTTGACCGTCCACCCCCGCGGCACGGTCACCACAGGCATCGTCATCACCTCACGGACCAGCACTGCGACCACCTCCAGAATCCATCGGATCCCGCCCGGGACACGGCCGCCAGAGGCCGAAGGTCCCGTGGAAGGCGTCTTTGCGACATGCCGGCCACGGAGTTCCCGGCCGCGGCCGGCGCCGCGTCGAGTCAGCCGGCGGAAGGCACGACGGCCAGCGGGCAGTGTGCGTGGTGCAGCAACGCGTGGCTGACCGACCCCAGCAGCAGACCGGCGAAGCCACCCCTGCCCCGGGTACCGACCACGAGCAGATCGGCGCGGGCCGACGCCCCGGCCAGGATCCGCACCGGGCGGCCGTGCTCGATCTCGGAGACAACCTCGACCTCGGGGAACTTCTCCTGCCAAGTGGCCAGCGACTTCTCCACCATGCGCAACTCCTCCTCGGCCACGATCTGGGGGTCATAGACCAGTGGCTGCATGTCACCTGGCCCTCGCGACCCGGGATGTGACCAGACGTGGACGGCGCGCAGCCGCGCCCTGCGCAACGCGGCCTCCTCGAACGCGAATCCGATCGCCGGCTCGCTGACCGCCGATCCGTCCACCCCCACCGCGACCTCCCGCCGCACCGCGGGCTCCAGGTCCCGTACGACCACGGTGGGGACCTTCGCGTGCGTGACGACCTGCAACGTGGTCGAGCCCAGCAGCAGACCGGTCGCCGCGCCCATGCCATGGCCGCCCAGCACGACCATCGCCGCGTCCCTCGACTTCTCCAGCAGCACACGGGCCGTCTGACCGGGCACGGTCTCCGCCTCGACCGCGACGCCGGGGACACGTTCGCGCGCGGCGGCCACCGCTTTATCGAGCAGGTCCTTGCCGCCGGTCAGCAGCCACGTCCGTACGGCGGCGAGCCGCGGATCGACCGGCGTGTCGTACAACCACTCGGCCTCGGCATAGACGATCCGCAGGGGGAGGCCCCGGCGCCCTGCCTCATCGGCGGCCCACTCGACCGCGCGCAGGCTCTGGTCCGATCCGTCGGTTCCGACGATGATCGCGTTCATGATCGCCCCTCTCTTTGTCCGACCTGTTAAGACGACCGAGATTCGTGACGGCTGATGTCCGACTTCATGAGGTGCGGCGACCCACGACGGCGACGGGGCAGTCGGCGTGATGAATGACGCCGTGGACCACAGAGCCGAAGCACCGGTTGTCGTGGCCGTGAGAGCCGACGACGAGCAGGTCGGCTCGGCGGGAGTACTCGGCGAGTCTCTCGACCGGGTGGCCGGGGAGCGGTTGCTCGATGACCTTGACTTCCGGGAACTTCTCTCGCCAGGGCGCGACCACCTGCCCCAAGAGTTCCTGCACCGCAGCGGTCGCCTGATGGATGGTGGCCGGATAAGCGCCCTCATACATTGCGGTCGGCACCGGCCAGGCGTGGACCGCTCGTACCCAGGCGCCGCGGATGGCGGCGGCCTCGAAAGCGTGTTCCAAGACGATTGCCGAATGGTCGGACAGATCGACACCCACCAGCACCTCACCGCGGCTCTCGTCGGTAGCGCCCCGGACGACGATCACGGGACACCGTGTATGCCCGGCGACCCGCAAGCTGGTCGAGCCCAGGAGGAGACCGCTGAAGCCGCCGAGTCCGCGATGGCCGACGACGACTTCGTATGCCTGTTCGGCCCGCGCGAACAATGCGTACACGGGGCCTTCCAAGATCAGCTCTGATGTGATCCTCAGTCCGGGGCGAGCCTTGGCGGCTCGGGCGACGGCTTCCGCGAGAACGCGTTCCCCGGCCTCGGTCAGGGACCCGGAGGACCCGACCCCGGGGTGGAAGGGAATGCTCAAACCCCAGTGTCCGAAGGCGTGCACGATGTGCAGCGGACGGCGCCGGCGTGCTGCCTCGTGCGCGGCCCACGCCACGGCGGTGGTCGCACGTGGTGAACCGTCGGTTCCCACAACGATCGAGTCCACAGCGATCTCCTCCAGACTCCATCGCACCGGTCCGGGACACGCGCCGCCAGAGGTCGAAAGTCCCGCAGAAGATGCCCGCGCGGCCTTGATTCCGCACGCCTCGGGATGCAGAAGACCGTGCCCGCCGAGAGGCCCAAGTCCGTCGCTGCCGACTCTGACAGGGACGGAAGTCCCGGGTGGGCGGGAAGTCCGCCTCTCCTGCGAGCAATGCCCGGCGGCTGGAATGAGGATGCAGACGAGGACGAGGAGGCAGGCCATGCAGGCCTGGCTTGTCACATATGACGGCTTCGATCCCGGCGAAGAACGGCTGCGGGAGGCGTTGTGCACGTTGGGCAACGGGTACTTCGCCACCCGTGGAGCGGCCCCGGAGTCGACCGCCGACGACGTGCACTATCCCGGTACCTATTTCGCCGGGTGCTATGACCGGCTGTCGTCGCCGCTGGCCGGACGGACGGTGGTCAACGAAGATCTTGTGAACGCGCCGAACTGGCTGCCGCTGACGTTCCGCGTCCAGGGGGGCGACTGGTTCGACGGCCGTCCTTCCGGTCTGCTCAGCAATCACCAGGAGCTGGACCTACGCAGGGGCCTGCTCACCCGGCGGCTACGTCACCGCGATGTCGACGGGCGTGTCACCGCCGTGGAGCAGGAGCGGCTGGTGTCCATGGACGATCCGCACCTGGCGGCGCTGCGGACCACGATCCGCGCGGAGAACTGGTCCGGATGGCTGGAGGTGCGTTCGGGTCTGGACGCCCGGGTGCGCAACAGCGGTGTCGCTCGCTATCGAGGGCTGGCCGACGCCCACCTCGTGACCCGCTCGACGGGAGGCGATGCGGGTCTGGTCTGGTTGGGGGCCGAGACGGTCACCTCGGCGGTTCGGATCGCCGAGGCCGCGCGCACGACCGTGACCGCTTCTGGGTCGATACGTCGTGAGACGCGGGATGGACCAGGGTGGATCGCGCAACACCTGGCCGTCCAGCTGCGCCAGGACGACGTGGTCACGGTCGAAAAGGTGGTGGCGCTGCACACCTCCCGTGACCGGGCCACCGGCGACCCACTGGGGACGGCCCGGCTGGGAGCCGAGCGTGCGCCGGATTTCGCGGAGCTGCGCGACAGGCACAGCCTCGCCTGGGACCATCTGTGGCGGCGCGCCCGGCTGGACGTCGGCGGTGGCGCAGCGCAGCACACCATCAACCTGCACTTGTTCCACCTGCTGCAGACGCTGTCCCCGCACACCGTGGGGCTCGACGTCGGCGTTCCCGCCCGCGGGCTGCACGGCGAGGCCTACCGAGGGCATGTCTTCTGGGACGAGCTGTTCGTGCTCCCCTTTCTCAGCCTGCGTTTCCCGGACGTCGTACGCTCGCTCCTGCTCTACCGCTGGCACCGGCTGCCGGCGGCACGCCGGGCGGCCCGGGAGGCCGGGCACACCGGCGCGATGTACCCGTGGCAGAGCGGCAGCGACGGCCGGGACGAGACCCCGCGCATGCACTTCAACCCGCGCTCGGCGCGGTGGCTGCCGGACAACTCCCGGCTGCAGCGGCACGTCGGCCTCGCGATCGCCTACAACGTCTGGCAGTACTACCAGGCCACCGGTGACGTCGATTTCCTGTCCTCGTACGGCGCGGAGATGCTCCTCGAGATCGCCCGGTTCTGGGCGGGCCTCGCCACCCTGGACACGTGCTCCGGCCGGTACGACATCCGCGGGGTGATGGGCCCCGACGAGTATCACGACGCCTACCCTGGCTCGGCCGGACCAGGTGTGGACAACAACGCCTACACCAACGTCATGGCGGCCTGGACACTGTGCCGCGTGCCCGATGTCCTGGCCTTGCTGCCCTCCGAACGCCGCGCGGAGCTTCTAGAGCGCCTGGACCTGCGGCCTGAGGAGATCGCGCGCTTCGATGACGTGAGCCGGCGGCTCCGGGTCGTCTTCCATGCCGACGGGATCATCAGCCAGTTCGAGGGATACGAGAACCTCGCCGAGTTCGACTGGGACGGATACCGGGCCAAGTACTGCGACGTCCGCCGGCTCGACCGCATCCTCGAGGCCGAAAGCGACACCACCAACCGCTATAAGGCCTCAAAGCAGGCCGACGTGCTCATGCTGTTCTACCTCCTGTCCGCCGACCAGCTCGCCGCCCTTTTCGAACGACTCGGCTACCCTCTGGACCGCGCCGCCATTCCGAAAAACATCGAGTACTATCTGGCCCGCACCTCTCACGGCTCGACGCTCAGCGCGATCGTGCACGCCTGGGTCCTGGCCCGATCCGACCGCGCCACCTCCTGGCAGTTCTTCCTACGCGCCCTCGACAGCGACCTGCACGACGTCCAAGGCGGCACCACAGCCGAGGGCATCCACCTCGGCGCCATGGCCGGCACCCTCGACCTCGCACAACGCTGCTACACCGGCCTCGAACTCCGCGACGACGTCCTCCGGCTCAACCCCCACCTTCCGCCCGGCCTGCCCGGCCTGGGCATGGAACTGCGCTATCACGGCCACTGGGGCATCCGCCTGCACACCGACCACAAAGGCACCCGGATCGGGCTGCGTAGATCGACACAGCCACCCATCCGGATCGCCGTCAACGGCGGACCCGTCACCACACTGCCAGCCGGGCGAACCGTCTGGTTCGCCACGGACGCCGAAGCGGCCGAAGAGATCGGGTGATGGTCGAATCACCCGTAATGTGCCACCTCTCGGGCGAGCGTGGTGATCCGGTGAGCGACCTCGGTGACGGCCTGGGCTACCGGTGGTGACAGGCCGGGGCCGAGGCTGAAGTCGGCGCCTTCGATGCTGTAGATCCGCAACCTGCCGGGCATTCGGTCGAGGGCCTCGCCCAGGCGCGTCGCGGTGCCGAGTCCCAGAGCATGGCTGCTGCTGGTGCCGGGGTGGACGCCGTCGATGGAGTCGAGTTCCCGGACGCGACCGGGCTGCCCCGAGGTGGTCTGTACGGCGTCGACCACGACGGCCAGGTCCGCCTCGGCCCATAGATCGATCAGACGGGCCGGCTCACCGTCGGAGACGGCGAGGGTCACGCCCTTCAGTCGCTGGTCGCGTAGCTCGCCGATCACGGCGGGGCCGGCGCCGTCGTCGCGGCGGAGGTCGTTGCCGACACCGATGACGATCACGCGCGCTCCACGGTCAGATCGAGAAAGTGCGCCGCGCAGGAGATGCACGGGTCGTAGCTGCGGATCGCCCGTTCGCATTCGGTGGTGAGCGCGGTGTCGTCGAGGTCGATGCGTTCCTGGACCAGGCGACGCAGGTCCTCCTCGATGGCTGCCTGGTTCTGCGAGGTCGGCGGCACGATCCGGGCCGAAGTCACCATGCCGTGCGCGTCGATGTCGTAGCGGTGGAACAGGACTCCGCGTGGCGCCTCGGTCGCGCCGTGGCCGCGGCCGGCCCGGGGCGGAAGTGGGACGTACGGCTGCGGCGGGGGTTCGTAGGCGGCGACGATGCGCAGGGCCTCCTCGATCGCGTGGACGACCTCGACAGCGCGGACGATGATGCTCTGCGAGGGGTTCCGGCACTGTCGGCCGAGCCGGGCGGTGGTTGCGGCCTCCCGCGCCAGCGGTGAGAGCCGGTCCCGGTTGAGCGCGAATCTCGCCAGCGGGCCGGTCAGGTACCGGCCTCCGTGTGCGAGCCGTGCGTGCAGGGCCGTGGAGTGCGGGACCTGACTCTCGATGAGCTGGTCTTCGAAGGCGGAGACTTCGAAGGTGGTGCCCGTGGTGGTTCGTGGTGTGCCGCCCTCGAGCGGGTAGTCCTCTCCGGTCAACGCCAGGAATTCGTGGTCGATCGTCAGGTCGGGAAAGTCGAAGCCGGCCACCCATCGGACGGTGCCGAGGGCGTCCTCCAGGGCCCGGTTGAGCGGTGGCACGAGCGGGGACAGCTCGGCCGGGGCCGGCGCCCGGTGGAAGCCGCCGATCCGTACATTGATCGGGTGGATGGCCCGGCCGCCGAGCAGCTCGATGATCGCGTTACCGGCCTTCTTGATCCGAAGACCGCGTTCGACCAGCGACCGGTTCTCTCGCGCCATCTCCACCGCGCTCGGGTGGCCGAGGAAGTCCGGGGCGTGCAGCAGGTAAATGTGCAGGGCGTGGCTCTCGATCCACTCGCCGCAGTACAGCAGCCGCCGCAGGTCGTTCAGCGGTCCGTCGACCGCGACGCCGCAGGCCGCCTCCACCGCCCGGCACGCGCTCAGCTGGTAGGCGACGGGGCAGATCCCGCAGATCCGGGCGGTGATGTCCGGGGGTTCGGTGTACGCACGACCGCGCAGGAACGCCTCGAAGAAACGCGGCGGCTCGTAGATGTTCAGCCGGATCTCCTCGACCCGGTCCCCCTCGATCCGCACGTAGAGCGCGCCTTCGCCCTCGACTCGGGCCAAGGCGCCCACGCTCAGGGTCCGTTCACGTCGGTGGGTCATCCGGTATTTCCTTGAACGCGGCGACGTTGAAGGTCGAGAACGCCCGGTCCATCTCCGGGCGTGACATACCGATGTTTCCCAGCCAGGTCTTCAGCGAACCCATGTTCGCCCTGGTCGCGGGCCCGAAGCAGCCGTAGCAGCCGCGTCCGTAGGCCGGGCAGATCGCTCCGCAGCCGGTGTGGGTGACCGGGCCCAGACACGGTGTGCCGTGGGCGACCATGACGCATACGGTGCCACGCATCTTGCATTCGAAGCACACCGGATGGTTCGGGATGCCCGGCTTACGCCCGGCGAGGTAGGCAGAGATCACCTCCAGCAGCTGCCCCCGGTCGATCGGGCAGCCACGAAGCTCGAAGTCGACCGGCACGTGCGCGGAGATCGGTGTGGAGTCGGCGAGCGTGGCGACGTACTCGGGCTTGGCGTAGACGACCGACCGGTACTCCTCGGCATCGGCGTAGTTCCGCAGCGCCTGGATGCCGCCCGCGGTGGCGCACGCCCCGATCGTGACCAGCGTCCGAGAGGCCTCCCTGACGTGCTGGATCTTCTCGGCGTCGGCCGGGGTGGAGATCGAACCCTCGACCAGCGACACGTCATACGGGCCCGCCACGACGGCGCTGGAGGCCTCCAGGAAATGCGCGATCTCGACCTCGCCCGCCAGTGCCAGCAGCTCGTCCTCACAGTCGAGGAGGCTGAGCTGGCAGCCGTCACAGGAGGCGAACTTCCACACCGCCAGCTTGGGCGCCATCTACCGCTCCTTCACGCTCAGCTGCGCGGCGGCGTCCCGATAGGCCACCACCGGGCCGTCCCGGCAGATCAGCCAGGGACCCAGCTGGCAGTGACCGCACCACCCGACGCCACAGCGCATATTGCGCTCGAGGGAGATCCGCACGTCGGCCATGCCCCGGTCGCAGAGCGCCTGCGCGGTCAGGCGCATCATGATCTCCGGACCGCAGACGAAGGCCGTGGCGTTCTCCGGGCCGGCGTCCACGAGTCCGAGTAGCGAGGTGATCAGTCCGACGTGGCCGGGCCAGCCGGCGCCGGCGCGGTCGACCGTCACCTCGACGCGTGCACCGCGCTCGCGCCACCGGTCAAGCTCGGCCCGGTACAGCAGGTCCGCAGGGGTGCGGGCGCCGATGAGGACCGTGATGGCGCCATAGAACTCACGATGCTCCAGGGCGTACAGCAGAGCCGGGCGCAGCGGTGCGAGCCCGATCCCGCCCCCGGCGAAGACCAGGTCCCGGCCGACCGCGTCCTCGACTCCCCAGCCGACGCCGTACGGCCCCCGGACGCCGACCATCCGCCCGGGCCCACTCCCGGCCAGCGCACGGCTGACCGCGCCGACGTCACGGACCGTCTGCTCGATCACTCCTCCGGTACGGCTGACGGAGATCGGCGCCTCCCCGACGCCGAACGCGTACAGCATGGTGAACTGGCCGGGCCGGACCCGCGGGATCGGCGCACCGCACGGCTCCAGGACGAGCGTCGCGGTGTCGTGGGTCTCCTCCCGCCGTTCCGTCACCCGGTACGGGACCGGCGTCATGGCCGTCATACCTCACGCCCCAACGGCGCGCCGTACAGGTCCAGCAGCCGCATCCGGGTGTTCTGCAGCCGGTCGAGCATGACCGCGGTGAACCGGCGGGTGAGCTCGTACCCCAGCGCCGGATCCTTCGCGCACATCTCCCGCACCGCCCTCGCGTCCAGCCGGATCGCGCGGACCGGCTCGGCCGCGACGGCCCCGAACCGCCACTCATACGGCGGGAACAGCCACGACCAGCCCAGCACCGTACCCCGCCCGAGCGACTCCACGATCACGGTGCCACGGCCCGGAATGTGCAGATCCAGGGCGACCCGGCCGGCCTGGATCAACCAGAACCGGTCCGCGGAACCACCCTCCTCGAAGAAGCGGTGCCCGGCTGGCACGTCCTCGTAGCACGCCACCGAGGCCAGCCTCGCGATGTGGTGCTCCGGCATGTCACGGACGAAGGCGTGGCAGGTCAGCGCCGAGCCCGGCAGTGCGTGCGGCCGCTCACCCATCGCTTTCCTCCCGGAGTGCGGCCACCTCTTCGGTCAGGTCGATGCCGACCGGGCACCACACGATGCACCGCCCGCATCCGACGCATCCCGAAGAACCGAACTGGTCATGCCACGTCCCGAGCTTGTGGGTGAGCCACTGGCGGTAGCGGCTCTTGGTCGACGTGCGCACGCTGCCGCCCTGCAGATGGGAGAAGTCCAGGTCGAAGCAGGAGTCCCAGCGCTGCCACCGCTCGGCGTGGTCGCCGGTCAGGTCCGTGACGTCCTCGACGGTCGTGCAGAAACAGGTCGGGCAGACCATCGTGCAGTTACCGCAGGTGAGACAGCGTGAGGCCACATCGTCCCAACGGGCCGCCTCCAGACTTCCGGCCATCAGCTCCCGCAGGCCTTCGGCGGGCATCTCCCGGCCCATCCGGCCGGCTGCCGCGTCCACCTCCGCCCGCGCCCGCGTCTCGGTCACCGCGTCCGCCTCCTGGCGTTCGATCCGCGCGAGCACGCCGGCCCCGGCGTCGCTGCCGACGTCGACGAGGAATCGTCCCTCCCCCGTGAACTCGGTCAACGCCAGGTCATAACCGGAGTCGGCCCCCGGCCCGGTCCCCATGGAGGCGCAGAAACACGTCTCCCCCGGCTCGGTGCAGTTGACGACGATGATGAACACACCGTCCCGGCGCGCGGCATAGGCATCGTCGGAGTTCCCGCCACCGGCGAGAACCCGATCGAGGATCCCGATGGCCCGCAAATCGCAGGGGCGTACCCCCAGGAAGGCGTAACGCGGAGGCTTCTCCCTGGCCTCACTGATCTCAAAACCGTCATCGGTACGGCGGGCGTCCCACAGCTTAGAACGCGGCGGGTGCAGGAACGGCTTCCACGACTGCGGCCCCGCCGAATGGGCGAACGCCGCGGAGTCCGCACGACGCCGGATCCGGTACCCACCCGGCTCCAGCGCGACGCCCCAGCCGTAAGGAAGATCGTTTGCCGACGCCAGCTCCGCCAGCACGATCGCCCGGTCACGAACCGTCGGACCGATCACCGTATAACCCGAATCGATCAGCGCAGCGTGCAGCCCGGCCAAGCCATCGAGCATCCAGGCCATATCCGTGCCCCCGCGCGCCGTGTCTCTCCTCCTTCAGCCTCGCGGAGGGCCGACCGGCCTAGGAGGGTCCAAAGTCCCCTGTACCCAGGCCGCTCGGCCCTCTCACCAGCCCCGGTTCCGCAGCTTGTCGGCAGCGCGCCAGCCGGACATGCCGGGCACGACCGATGGCGTGTGTCGACCGTGCCCTCCTTTTCCGGAGTCAGCGGAGACGGCGAAGGTAGGGGTCCCAGTGCCGTTGTGGGAGAACACGAACGCGCGCGTCGACCGCGACGACCCCATCGGGCCCGGCGATAATCGGATTGAGGTCGACCTCGGCAATGTCAGGATGATCGTCGGCGAGGCGGGAAAGCCGCAGCAGAGCCTCCTCCAGCGACGCGGTGTCCACGGCCGGGGCGCCCCGGTGCCCCAACAGCAGCCGCGCGCCGCGCACCGAACGGATCAGCTCCGCGGCGTCCACGTCGGTAAGCGGCGTCAACCGGGCCGACCGATCACCGAGCACCTCGGTGGCGACCCCTCCCAGACCGAAGACGATCAAAGGGCCGAAGACCGGCTCCTGGACAATGCCGCACAGGACCTCGACGCCGACCCCGGCCATCCTCTGCACCAGAACACCGCTGAGCCGGTCGCCGAAGCGGGCAGCCAGCCGACCGTAGGCGCGCCGGACATCCGCTTCGCCGCGCAGGTCGAGCTCGACCGCACCGGCCTCGCTCTTGTGCACGATCCCCGGCACATCCGCCTTCAGAGCGACGTGGCCGCCGAGTTCGGCCGCGGCGCGTACGGCCTCATCGACCGAGGCGACCATCCGCCAGCCCGCCAGCGGCAGCCCGTACGCACCCAAGAGGTTCATCGTGTCGGGGGGTGACAGCCAGCCGCCTTGGGGTGACTCGTCGAGGAAGCGCCGGATGATCCGGGCCACCGTGTTCTCCCCCAGGTCGGCGAACTGCGGCTCGTTTCCGGCCGGACGTTCGAGCCACCGGCCGTGGGAGCAGGCGCGGGCCAGGGCGCGGGCCGCGTCCTCAGGGAAGGCATACGACGGGACGCGCACCTCCCCGGGCCCGCTGCGGACCCGCACCGACTCAGGCTGGCCGAGAACGACCGCCGCCAGCGGCTTGGCCACGCCACCGGCCACCACAGCGGCGGCCAGGTCAGAGGCAGCCGTCGGGACGGCCAGTGCCAGAACGGCGTCCACCCCACCATCGGCTGCGACCACGTCCAGGCAACGCGCGAACCGATCAGGGTCGATCGCCGCAGTGGTGTCCACCGGACCGGCGCAGGCGGCTCCGCGCGGCAGCAGCCGCGTCAGCTCACGTACGGTCTCCTCGCTCAGCGTCGCGGCGATCAGGCCGGCGTCGGCGCAGGCATCTGCGGCCAGCACACCCGCGCCTCCCGCGTTCGATACGATCGCGACGCGTTCCCCGGCCGGCACCGCCTGATGGGCGAGCAGCGCTGCGGCGTCGAGGATCTCGCCGATGCCGTGAGTCGCGATGATGCCGGCCTGCCGGAACAGTGCCTCCTGGGTGACCGTGGGAGTCGCCGCCGCGGCTGTGTGCGAGGCCGCCGCCCGGTGCCCGGCCGCCGACCGTCCCGCGACCACGGTAAGTAGCGGCATCCGGCGGCCGACGCGCCGGGCGGTCCGCGCGAACTTACGTGGATTGCCGAACGACTCGACGTGCAGAACACCGAGGCGGGTCGCCGGGTCCGCCTCCCACCACAGCAGAACGTCGTTGCTGCTCACGTCGTACTTGTCGCCGACCGAAACGAAGGACGACACGCCGACGTCCAGCCGGGATAGATGGTCACGGAGCGCGATGCCGATCCCGCCGGACTGCACGACGACCCCTGCCCTCCCGGCCAGGGCGGATTGGGCGGCGAAGGTCGCGTCGAGTCGTACGGCGCTGTTGGCGACGCCGAAGCAGTTGGGGCCCACCAGCCGCATGCCGTACCGCCGGCAGACGGCGAGCAGCGCGGGCCCGTCGCCCCCCGAGGTGATCACCACCAGTGATCGCACTCCCCGCCGGCCGCACTCCTCGACGACCTGGACCACGGCCTCCGGTGGCACCGCGATCACGGCGAGCTCCGGGGCCTCCGGCAGGGCGGCCACCGAGGGCACGCACGGCACACCCGCCAGCCGCTCCCCCGCGCGGGGATTGACCGCGAGCACCGCGCCACGAAAGCCGGCGGAGACCAGATTGCGCAGGATCGCCCCACCGACCGACTCGGCACGGCGGCCAGCACCGACGACGGCCACAGACGCCGGGCAGAGCAGGTGGCGCAGGCTCGCGACATCGGCGCGCCGCTCACGCTCGGCGACGGCGTCGAGGTACCCTTCGTCGGCCGTCAACGGCATCCGCACCTCGACGACACCATCCGCGAGATCGCGCTGGATGGCCAGACCCGCGGAGGCGAACACGCGCAGCATCGCGGCGTTCTGGGCCAGGGTGTCGGCGCGGAACTCCCGGACACCGCGAGAGCGGGCCAGGGACACCAGATGTTCCAGCAGCAGCGTGCCGACGCCACGGTGGTGCATTCCGTCCGCCACGACGAGCGCGATCTCCGCAGTGCCAGGGTCCCCTGTGGGCTCGTAGTTCGCGACGCCGACGAGTTCATCACCGAGCCAGGCGCCGAGAACCTCATGGGCCGGGTCAGGTCCTCGGCAGAGGCGTTCGGACACCTCGTCGGCGATCCGCGGACTCAGCCCGAAAAAGCGCAGGTAGAGGTTGTCCGGCGACATGCCATGGTGCAGGTCCCGGACGGCCCCCAGGTCGCCGGCGCGTACTTCGCGGATCTGGATCGCCGTGCCGTCGGTGAGCAACGCGAACGCCGGCTCCATCGACGCGCGTTTCGGCACGACGGCCTCTCCCGCCGCGGAGGCGTCACCCCACCGTGCCCGCCAGTGCGCTTGTTCGACCATGCTCAAAGCATCGACCGACGGGATCGTCCGGTCAGCGGGCCGAGGTCATCGAGACGCGGGACCTTCGGCCCGTACCGGGCCCTTGCTTCAGGCTCGGCGGCGTGACGGGATGACGACGATCGGGCAGCCGGCGTGGTGCACACATTGGCTGCTCACCGAGCCAAGGAGCAGCCGAGCGAACCCGCCGTGGCCCCGCGATCCGACGACCAGCATGTCGGCGTCCTCGGAGGCGTTCAAGAGCTCCTCGGCCGCGACGCCGGCGATCGCCCGGACCTTGATCGACACCTCATGTCCCACCACGGCCTTCTCCACCGCGGCGCGCGCGGCCTCGCGCATGGCCTGAAGCAGCTCCTGATCGACCGTCCCCAGCATCGGAGCGCCCGCACCGACGGTCACCATACGCGGAGCGACGGTAATCACGGTCAGCGGGACCTTCCACCGTTCGGCCTCAACAACGGCCCACTCAAGCGCGAACTGCGAATCGGCCGATCCGTCGACACCCACCACGATTCCCCCCATGGCAGCCTCCTTCGCCACGAGACGGCCCGTCGATGGCCGCCAGGCCACCGCTTTGAATTCAGTGCACCCAGCCGGGCCCGCTGTGACCAGGGGCCTTTGGCCGTTTCCCACGGGACTGACGCCCCTGGTAAGGCCGCGTCCCCGCACGACAGGCTGCCAATGTCGGAGGGAGAACCATGGACAGCTGGGCTGCGGACGTCGCTGAAACCCACGCAGGGGTCGTGTTCTTCACCGGAGACCGGGCCTACAAGATGAAGAAACCGGTCAACCTCGGCTTCCTCGACTTCTCCACGCGCGAGCGGCGGGAACGCGCCTGTCACCGCGAGGTCGAACTCAACCGACGCTTCGCCCCCGACGTCTACCTTGGCGTCGCAGACGTGGTCATGCCTCCGGGGACGCCGTGTGACCACCTGGTCGTCATGCGCCGGATGCCCGCCGAGCGGCGCCTTGCCGACCTGGTGCTGGAAGGTGCCTTTCTCGACGACGTGCTCCGGGCGATCGCCCGGCTGATCGCCTGCGCCCACGCCGCCTCGCCACGGACCGCCGAGATCTCCGCTCAGGGGACCCGAGACGCCCTGCGTGAGCGGTGGACCGCCAGTTTCGACCAGGTCCGCCCGTTCCATGGACGCGCGATCGACGCCGCAGAGGCCGGCGAGATCGAACGGCTGACGCTGCGCTTCTTGGAAGCACGAGAACCCCTCTTCAACGCGCGGATCCACGAGGGCCGCATCGTCGACGGGCACGGCGACCTGATGGCCGACGACATCTTCTGCCTCGACGACGGCCCTCGCGTGCTGGACTGCCTGGACTTCGACGACCGGCTGCGCTGGCTCGACGGGCTCGACGACGCGGCATTCCTCGCGATGGATCTCGAACGCCTGAACGCCCCGGACCTCGCCCAGCGCTTCATCACCTGGTACGCCGAATACGCCGACGATCCGGCCCCACCGTCGCTGCGCCACCACTACGTGGCCTACCGGGCATTCGTCCGCGCCAAGGTCGCCTGCCTGCGCTCGGGGCAGGGCGATACTCACGCAGCGGGCGACGTCGGCCGCTACACCGAGATCGCCCTGCGTCACCTGAACGCCGGCTCGGTCAGCCTGGTCCTGGTCGGGGGGCTACCGGGCACCGGCAAGACCGCGCTCAGCGAGGCACTCGGCGACCGGCTCGGCTTCACCGTGCTCAACAGTGATCGCGTCCGCAAGGAACTCGCCGAACTGTCCCCCGACACCCCGGCGCCTGCGCCGTACGGCACCGGCATCTACAACGCCTTCTGGACCCGGCGCACCTACGCCGAACTCCTCAAACGCGCCGCACGGCTGATGTCCTACGGCGAATCCGTCATCGTCGACGCCTCCTGGACCTCCGCTGAGCATCGGGCCGACGCCGCCCGGACCGCCGAACAAGCGCACGCGGACCTGATCCCCTTGCGCTGCGACACCCCGCTCGCCGGCGAACGCCTGCACACCCGCCCCCGCGGCGTGTCCGACGCCGACCCGGCGATCGCCGCCCACATGGCCGAATCGGCGGACCTATGGCCAGATGCCACCACGATCGACACGTCCGGCCCGATCAAGAACTCCGCCGAATGTGCCTTGATCGCCGTCCGGCCCCATGGCCCCGACCACGCCTGGCAACGCCGCCCTCGCCTGTCCCCGGACTGACCAATGCAATCACCAGCACGACGTAAGCGCATCGGTGATGAATCTTCGCCGCTAAACCATTGAGTGAATAGCAAGAAATGAGGAGGAATGATGCAAGCGGTTGCAGGCGATGAGTTGACCGTGAAGGGCCGTAATGTCGGCGATGAGGTACGCAAGGGCGTGATCCTCGAAGTACACGGTCAGAACGGCGCACCGCCTTACCTTGTCCGCTGGAGCGACGGTCACGAAAGCGTGTTCTTCCCCTCCGCCGACACTCTAGTCGAGCACTCTCCCAGTAAAGAACGATCACAATAATCGACGTGGAGATATACACGACGTCAACCTGGCAGCGGGTTCGTATAACGAACTTGAACAGCATTAATGCCACGGCGATGCGTTGATCAGGCCAGGGTGCCGCCGGCCAGGCGAGGGCTTTGTCAGCCGCATGGACGAGGCACCGGTACCGCTACGGGCACGGATCAGGCAGGTGCGGGGCAGCGAGGCCGACGGGCCGGAGAGTTGATCGATGAGCGACGTGGCCGACGCACGAACCAGCACGGGCCTTGATCCGACGGAGCGCGTGGACCTGCTGTTGCGTGACCTGCGCAGCACCCGGTCGGGGCTTTCAGCGCGGGAGGCGGAGCGGCGACTGGTCCACTACGGTCCGAACGAGCTTCAGCGCCGCGGCGGGAGACGATGGCCACGGGAGCTGGCGCGGCAGTTCACCCATCCACTAGCGCTGTTGCTGTGGGCCGCGGCGGGATTGGCGTGGGTGGCGGGGATCGCCGCGGTGGCGGTGGCGATCGTCGTGGTGATCGCCGTCAACGCCGCGTTCGCGTTCGCTCAGGAGGTGCAGGCGGAACGGGCAGTGGAGGCACTCGCCGCATACCTGCCCGTGCAGGCCAAGGTGGTACGCGACGGGCGGGTACAGGTCATCCAGGCTGCGCGGCTGGTGCCCGGCGATGTGCTGGTGGTCGAGGAGGGTGACCGGATCTCGGCGGACGCGCGGCTACTCGACGGCGGCATCGAGATGGACATGTCGACGTTGACCGGTGAGTCGATGCCGGCATTCCGTTCCGCGGAGCTACTGGACACCAGGGTGGGGTTGCTGCAGGCCCGCGATCTGGTGTTCAGCGGGACATCATGTACCGAGGGTGAGGCGCGGGCACTGGTGTTCGCGACCGGGATGCGCACGGAGCTGGGACGTATCGCGGCGCTGTCGCAACGCCTCGAGCGGGAGGAGAGCCCGCTGGAGACCCAGGTCCGCCGCGTGGCGTGGTTGATCGCCCTGATCGCGGTGCTGACCGGCCTGGCGTTCATTCCAGTGGCGACCTTCGGCGCGGGCCTGTCGCTGGCGAACGCGGTCGTGTTCGCGGTCGGGCTGCTCGTGGGCAACGTGCCCGAGGGTCTGCTTCCCGTGATCACCTTGGCGCTGGCACTGGGCGTTCGCGGGCTGGTACGCCGCGGGGCGGTGGTGAAGCGGCTGAGCGCTGTGGAGACACTGGGCTCGACCAGCGTGATCTGCACCGACAAGACCGGCACACTGACACAGAACCGTATGCGGGTGACCACGATCTGGACTGCGTCGAGCTCGTACGAAGGTGATGGGAGCCGCCCTCCGGCGGCCGGGTCGGGCGACGCGACGATTCACGAACTCGCCGCGGCGATGGCGGCATGCAACAACGCCGAGCCCGATGCGCGGGGCACCGTGGTAGGTGACTCCACCGAGGTGGCGATGCTTCAGGCGGCGAGGTCGCTCGGTGAATCCGTCGACGTGGCCGAACGGGTGCGCAGGCGGCGACGCCAGTTCCACTTCGACCCGGTCCTGAAGCTGATGTCGACCATCGACGAGCGCGACGGCGGTGTGTGGGTGGACGCCAAAGGCGCCCCCGAGGAACTGCTGCCACGGTGTACCACGATCGTGGAGAACGGTTGTGTGCGACCGCTGACCGTGGCTCGGCGAAAAGAAATCGAGCAGGTCGTGGACTCCCATGCCCGGCGCGGGCTGCGTGTGCTGGCCGTCGCAGCGCGCCACCTCGGATCAACACAACCGATACCAGAGCGCCGTGAACAAGCCGAGCGGGAGCTGTCCCTGCTCGGGCTCGTGGCCATGCACGACCCACCCCGCCCCGAGGTCGCCGACGCCGTCGCGCACTGCCACGCGGCCGGCATCCGCATCATCGTCGTCACCGGCGACCACGCGCTGACGGCCACAGCGATCGCCGCCCAGGTCGGCATCGTCCGCGGAGAGCCCACCGTGATCACCGGCGACGAACTCGACCGTCTGCGCGAGGACGACCTGGACGTGCTACTCCGCGACACACCTGAACTGATCTTCGCGCGAAGCTCACCCGAAGCCAAACTGCGGATCGCGGACGCGCTGCGGGCCGAGGGCCACGTGGTCGCCATGACCGGGGACGGGGTCAACGACGCGCCGGCGCTCCGCCGCGCCGACATCGGTGTGGCGATGGGCCGCTCGGGTACGGACGTCGCCCGCGAAGCCTCCACCATGGTGCTCACCGACGACAACTTCGCCACCATCGTCGCTGCCGTGAAGGCAGGCCGACAGGTCTATGACAACATCCGAAAGTTCATTCTCTACATCTTCGCCCACGCCACTCCGGAGATCACCCCGTTCCTGATCTTCGCACTGGCCGGCGGCGCGATCCCGCTCCCGCTGACAGTGCTGCAACTGCTCGCCTTCGACGTCGGTACCGAGACCCTCCCCGCGCTGGCGCTCGGCCGCGAGCCTGCTGAACCAGGGCTCATGCGGCGCGCCCCGCGCAAGCGCTCCGAAGGCGTGATCCGCGCATCGATGCTGCTGCGCGCGTGGCTGTTCCTCGGGGTGATCTGCGCGGGCCTGGCCATGGCGGGGTTCTTCTACGTGCTCTTGAGAGCGGGCTGGCGCCCCGGCGATGCCACCGGCCCCGGACGGCCGTTGCACCACGCCTACCGGCAGGCGACCACGATGACCTTCCTCGGCATGGTCACCGGCCAGATCGGCACCGCGTTCGCCGCCCGTACCGAACGCGCCTCCCTGCGCTCCGTAGGAGCCCTGTCCAACCCGCTGCTGCTGTGGGGCATCGCCTTCGAACTCGCCCTCGCCGCCATGTTCATCTACGCCCCGCCGTTCCAGACGCTCCTAGGCACTGCGGCCCTCACCCCCGACATGGTCGCCTTCGCCGCTCCGTTCCCCTTGATCGTGTGGGGAGCCGATGAAGTCCGTCGCTGGCTACTGCGCCGGCACGATGCCGAACTGCGGACCGTCCGCCCGGCGTGACAGCCGGCCCTGGCCGGTCGCGACCGCCGCACGGCCACGGATCATTCGGGGCGGCCCGTTCTCACCCTGGGATGGGTGCTTCTGGTCGGGCCTGGGCTTTTCGGCCGTGTTCCTCGGCTCGCAGGACGTTCAGGACAGCGTCGCCGGCGATGGTCTCGTGTTCGAGGAGAAGCGCGGCGAGTCGATCCAGTGCCTGCCGGTGGTCGCGGAGCATGGCGACCGCACGTTCTTCGGCGTGGCGGAGCAGACGCGCGATCTCTTCGTCGATGATCCGCTGGGTCTGCTCGGAGTACGGCCGCCGCAGGGCGTCCTCGGCGGGTGCGCCGAGGTACTGCGGCGTGCCGGATGCGTAGCCGACGGGACCGAGGGCGGGTGAAAGCCCGAACTCACGGACCATGCGCGCGGCGATCTGTGTTGCGCCGGACAGGTCGTCGGCGGCGCCGGTGGATCCTTCGCCGAACACGACCAGTTCCGCCGCTCGGCCGCCGAGTCGTACGGTGAGCAGGTCGGTGAGGTAGCCCTCGCTGTACAGGTGGCGCTCGGCTTCGGGGAGTTGTTCGGTGACGCCGAGCGTCATACCGGCGGGCAGGATGGTGACCTTGGCGACGGGGTCGGCGTGCTCGCACAGCGCGGCCAACAGCGCGTGCCCGGATTCGTGTACGGCCACCGCGTGCCGCTCCTCGGGCAGCAGCGCGTTAGAGGTCTCCCGGCGCCCCAGCAGGACCCGGTCGCGCGCGGTGTCCAGGTCGGCGGGCTCGATGATGGTCCGGCCGCTGCGGACCGCGTTGATGGCGGCTTCATTGACGAGGTTGGCAAGGTCGGCGCCGGAGAATCCCGGCGTGGCGCGGGCGACGGCGTCGAGGTCGACGTCACCGGTGAGGTGCTTGCCATGGGCGTGCACAGCGAGGATCGCGGCCCGTTCGGCCTGGTTGGGCAGCGGCACGGTGACCTGCCGGTCGAAGCGGCCAGGGCGCAGCAGCGCCGGGTCGAGGGTCTCGGGCCGGTTGGTGGCCGCCAGCACCACGATGCCGCTCGACTGGTCGAAACCGTCCATCTCGGCGAGCAGTTGGTTGAGTGTCTGCTCGCGTTCGTCGTGGCCGCCAGTGACGACGCCACCGCGTCTGCCGCCGATCGCGTCGATCTCGTCGATGAAGATGATCGAGGGTGCCCGTTTCCGCGCGTCGTCGAACAAGTCCCGTACCCGGGAGGCGCCGACGCCGACGAACATCTCCACGAAAGCCGAACCGGTCACCGACAGGAAGGCCACCTCCGCCTCACCGGCGACCGCCCGGGCGATCAACGTCTTGCCGGTACCCGGTGGGCCCACCATGATCACCCCACGTGGCGGTTTGGCGCCCGCCGCTGCGTACCGGTCAGGGTCACGCAGGAAGTCGACGATCTCGCTGATCTCCTGCTTGACGCCTTCATAGCCGGCGACGTCTTCGAACCGGGTGGTCGGCCGTTCGGCTTCAATGATCTTTGCTCGGGACCGCCCGAACCCGCCGACCCCACCGGCCAGGGAGCGCTGCGCGGCTCGCCCGCTCCAGATGAACAGACTGACGATGATCAGTAGCGGCAGGAAGCTGAGCAGAAGCGCGCCTGCCGAGCCGCTGCTGCGCGTGGCGGTGATGTTCACGCCCTTGGCGCGTAGCTGGCCTTCGAGTTGTGAGGTGTTCAGCGCGGTCGGGATCCGGCTGGTGAAGTGCTTGCCGCTCTTAAGGGTTCCGCTCACCGCGCCGGTGTCGTCAATCCGCACTTTTGTCACCTGACCGGCGTTCACATCGGTGACGAGCTGGCTGTAGGACAGCAACGTCTCCGGGGGCTTCGCGGACATGCCGCGTCCGAGCAGCAGCAACAAGGTGATGCCGATGCCGATCGGCACCAGCCAGCCACGCCAGGATGGAGGGGTCGGCGGTGCAGGCTTGGGGGGTTCGTTCGGCGGGCCGGGTTTTGCCGACCTCGTCGAGTGCCTCCCTCGGCCCGGCAGCCGGATCTGCGCCGTCATGAGCCGATCAGCGGCCCCACGCTTCATATCAACCTCCTTTCCTGACGCTCCCTCGGTCCGTGGAGAAGCCGGTAGGGCCGTAAGGTGGCACGTCCAGGACCAAGGTCCATGAACGGCCCGCTCGTCGTGCTCGCTGCCACGCGAATTCCCCTGGATCGCTTTAGCGGACCTCTGTGATCGCTCACTGGGTGACAGATTCGGCGATGTCGGCGGTGGCGAGCTGGACGAGCCTGCTGCCCAGGTCGATGAGCGCCCGGCCCGCGGCCAGTTCGTCACCGATCTCCGGCACGACCCGGTCGCGCGGGTGGCGCCGGGCGTGGCCGAGCCCCTCGAGGGTCGTGCCGCTCATCGTGGTGAGCACGGCGCGGACACGGGTGTCCTTGCCACTCTCGGTGATACCGATCTGCACACTCCACTGCTTGGTCTCCATCATGTCCACCTGCTTCATTCGAGCCTGCTTCAGCGGCGGGTACGGTCGTGTTCGGTGTCACGCCGTTCGCTCATGACTTTCCGGCCCTGGTCGGCCTCCTCGGCGGGTGCGGCAGAAGGGGATCACGGTCATGACGGCTACCTGCCGTCCCGCCTCGATACGTTCAACGGACACCATGGCTCTGCCCCTCAAACCTTAGGTTCTGTCTACGGAACCCGGTGCGGCCAGGGCCGATGGTCCTATCGCAGAAGGACGTCTATTGCGTGGGTGATCAGATGCCCCACGATGTGCCGTCGGTCAGGCGGGAAAGCCGTACCGGCCGTGAAGACGGACGAAGCTGGCCGGCGTCAGAACTCTCTGGGGATCCAAACCAGTCGCGACGCGCTGGAACAACACGACATTCTCCTGCCCGCCGGGTCCGATGGGTTGCACCAGCCGTCCGTCGAGCCGGAGCTGTTCGACCAGCGGCGCGGGGACTTCGGGGAAGGCGGCCGACACGACGATGGCATCGTAGGGAGCGCGATCGGGCACGCCGCCGCTGCCGTCCCCGGCGAGCACGTCAACGTTGTCGATGCCTTGCCGGGCGAGGTTCTGCCGGGCCTGCCGGGCCAGGTCCGGCCACCACTCGATGCTCACGACATCGGCCGCCAGACGGGCCAGCAGCGCGGTCTGGAAACCATGGCCGGTGCCGATCTCCATCACGTGCTCATCGCCTTCCAGCCCAAGGCCCTCGATCATCCGTGCCGACAGCGAGGGCTGCGTGGTCACCTGCCCGTGCCCGATCTCGATGGGCATGTCGAAGTAGGCCGCCGCCGCGTGATCGGCGGGCACGAATGCCGCTCGGGGCGTCATACGCACGGCTTCGATGACGCGCTCATCGCGGATGCCCGCCGCCCGGACGGCCCGGAGGAGATCATCGGGAGAAGCGTCAGCGGTCACGTCACCTGCGTTCGCGTTCGCCCGGACGGGCAAGCATCCCGCCCGGCCCGGGGTGGACGAAGCCGTACGGCCCACAGTGGTGATGCCCGGGAGCGGCCGGCGAAAATCTCCGGCGCTCGCCGATGATGCGCCGGTCCGTTGAGGCGGGATCCGGATGGTAAGGGACCTGCGGAGCGACGTTTCCGCCGGCAGGGACCATCGCCTCTATCTCGCCCGTAAGCAGGAACACACGATGCCAGAAGGGGCGAGCCCGCAAGGCCCGGCTCCCGTAAGAGATCAGGCGTGCGGAGGAAGGGGGCACCATGAGAAAACCCATCGTGGTCGGCGTCGACGGATCATCCCAGGCCCTTGACGCCTTGGACTGGGCTGTTGCTGAAGCCGGGCGCAGACGGCTCCCCCTGCGTATCGTCCACATCACGACCGGCTGGGAGCGCGGCGATATCCCGGCGTTCACTCATCCCGGATCGCAGACGCCAAAGCCGGAGAGTCCCGGGCTGCGCGTCCTCGATGTCGCCGAGGAACGCGCCCGTACGTTCGCCTCCGTCGAGCTCGAACGCCGACTCGGCGTCGGTCCCATTCCCGGCACTCTCCTCCAAGAGGCGGCCGACGCCACGCTACTCGTGCTGGGCCGGCGCGGCACCGGCGCCTTCACCCGCCTTCTGCTCGGCTCGGTGAGCCGCCAAGCGGCCGAACATGCCCCCTGCCCCGTCGTCATCGTGCCTGCGGACGGCGACACCCGGCCCCGCAGGCCGGAGATCATCGTCGGGGTCGACGGTTCCGAAGCCTCCGTCGACGCCGTGGGCTTCGCGATGGAGGAGGCGGCCCTGCGCGCGATGGGTCTGCGCGCCGTCCACACCTGGAACCGCCCCGACTACCCGGCGGAGATGCGACCGGTCTGCTACAACACGCTGACGATCGAGGAGGAAGGCGCCAGGCTCCTGTCGGAAACCCTGGCTGGATGGACGGCCAAGTACCCAGGGGTTCCGATCATCGAGCAGGTTTTCGAAGGCTCGCCTGCGGCAGTTCTCACTGAGGCCTCCCGTACTGCCGAACTCCTCGTCGTCGGCGCCAGAGGACGCGGCGGGTTCCCCGGGCTTCATCTCGGCTCGGTCAGCCACTCCGTCCTCCACCACGCGGAAGGCCCCCTGGCCGTCGTACGGCACTCCACCGGTGATACCGCGAGCAAGGGATCATGATCGGTGCTGCTCAGTGAAGGTGGTCAGGGCACCGCAGAAGCCGCTGCCGGCATTGACCTCGGGCGAGGACGCGCGGGTGGCGGCGATCCCGGCGATGTCGATCGCCCGGCGATGGTGCGGGATTGGCAACCGCCTGCTGGTCAACGCGTGTTAGCGCTCCACCAGTCAAAATTTGGGGAGCTCCGCGGCGGCCGGAAGCTGGATCGACGTTCGACCATGAGCAGAAGGAGCCGGACTTCTTCCGGTTTGAGGCTGGCGGCTGCCGTGAAGCGTTTCAAGATCGACGGCGTGCTTTCCAATTTCGGAAGTCTTCTCTGCAGTGCCACCCTCTGCGCTTTACGATCATCCGTGGCGATGACCAGGTCTCGGTGGATGGCCAATGCCAGCGACGCCGCCTCGCCGTCGTCGATCTCGGACGCCAGCTCGATGAAGGTCTGCAGCTCCGCCTCTCCAGCGAGTTCGAAGAGCTGGAGTGAGCCCTTGTCTATATGCAGATCGAGCTGCACCTGTATGCGCTCAGTAGCGCCATCGACGACTTCGATGAGATACAGCGACTCGGCTGCAGCGACGTCCGCCATGACGAACGTCACTCCGAGGCTTTCGGCGATGGCGTCGAGTTCGCCGGTGGCCAGCAAGTTCAGCGCTACACAGGCGTCCAATATCTCATGCACCCGCTCAGCACACCGCCTCGTCCATCCGTACAGATTGCGTAACCCCACCTTGCGTGATGTCCCGGCTGGTCGTCAGGCTCTGCACGATCTGCCGAGCTCGGACTCGATCTTCACGCAGATAGCCGGCGAGCTGCCCTTCAGTGATCTCACCTTCGGCGAACAGTTCGGCAGCCAGGTACCGGTAACGAAGCGGGAGGAGTTCAGCCGGTTCGACGTCCGGAGCCATACCGAGCAGCCGCTCCGCCTCGGCGGGGCGCAGGTTCGGCTGCAAACGATCGTACGCCCCCGAAGGCACCAGCTTCAGGTCTTCCAATCTGAGCATGAGGGCCTGCAACGACACCCGGAAAACCCGGGCGAGCTGAAACAGGTCGGCCAGTGTAGGCCCCTTGGGACGAAGACGATGCAGTTCGAGGAAGCGCCGCCGCAACCCGCTCCGCGGCATGAGGAAGTTGGCGGCGAAGAAGTCCGCGAACCGCTCCTCGGCCGGTCTGCGCTCCCCCATCAAGGTGACCTCAGACCGTTCCCGCCTGGTGAGGAAATGGGCATATTCGTGGCTGAGGGTCCACCGGCGGCGCTGCACTGGGTGATTGCGGTTGACTGCGACGCAGGCACCCAGTGGTTCAGCGAAGACGATCACACCGGCGACGCGCGAAGGCATCTCGGGCATGAAGATCCGGATTCCCACCTCGTCTTCGAGGATCTCGCGCAGTTGCCAGATCGGGCCATCGCCCAGCCCTAGACGTCGTCTTTCCTCAACCGCGAGATCTTCCGCCGCGTCCTCCAGGTCACGGCTGGGTGGCTCGACAGTCGCCGGATACCGGCGTGGCAGTTCCGCACCACTTCGCCGGGCCAGGTCAAGAAAGTCATCGCCCAAACGCTCCAACTCCCCGACAAGCGACTCCAAGTCCGGGGTGTCGGATCGTCGGGTCAACGCCAATCGGAACTGAGCACCGAGCGCCTCCACAGGAGGCTGCGGGCGGACCAGTTCGCTGACCTGACGGCCGTAGAGACGTGCCAGGGTAACCAGCTCCGCAGGGCGCACCTTGCGGGTGCCCTTTTCCATCGCCACAAGAAGCGGGCGGCTCACTCCCAACGCGTTGGCGGCGTCCTGCTGGGTCACGCCCGCGGCCTGGCGCGCAGCCCGAAGGCGCTCACAGACCAAAGTCTCGGCATCCGTCATCCGGCCACCCTCCGTTCTAGACCCCATCGACGCACGTTGACACCAAGATCGGCGCCGACGGCCTGCCACTCGCTGTAGTAGCGACCGTACAGGTCCAGCAAGGCGGCCCGCCCGGGTTCCGTGTCCGCTGCCGGCACGTCGAGGACCTGCGGGAACTCACCAGCCAGGCTGCTCCATGGGTCTGCGGCGACCAGGCTGCGCCCGAGCCTCATCACCTGCCATAGCCATGCCGCCCACCCCTCCGGCATGTCCTCGAATTCGGTGTTCGAGCGGTACGAGAGCCCGGCGTCGAGCTGGTCCCGCCCGGCCGCTGCGACTGCTTGCCGACGCAGTACGCAGGACGTGCATGCGCCGCAGGGATGAGCTCCGGCGATCCGGCTGGCAAAGCCGGTATCGCAGGAGATCGAGCGAGCGCAGGCCTCATCCGCACTGTCGGGCGCCTGTTTGACCACCTCCGCCTTCGTCGACCACAGGTAGGGAAGTTCGGTGCGGAACCTGGAATCCGAGGCAGCCGACACCAGATCGGCCATCAACTCCAAAGTGCGGGGATGCACCGCACGGGTGGCCTGGGATCCGTGCTGTCCCTCGATCAATGGCAGGTTGATCGCGCCGATCCCGTTTTCATAGACCCGCAGCCTCTGAAGACCGGCTGCCAATGCGGTCGCGATACCCGCAGACAGGAAGAGGAAGCCTCTGGTCCGTTGGGTGGTCTCAACCGATCGGCCCCGTCCCAGGTGGAGGCGGTACCGGCAGGGGCGGAGCTGTGGCGCGCGCAGGAGACTGAGGACGGTCTCCTGGCAGGAGGCCATCCGGGAGTTGGTGCTCACGCTCACCGGTATGTAAGTGGTGTCAGGCGCGAGGGCGATATCCCTGGCAAGGCCGGCAGTCGAGTCGAGACCTCCGCTGAAGAGAACGGCGACGGCGCGGTCGGGCACCGTGTTGAACAGGAAGTCCTGCGGTTCGTCGAGGGGAGACTCCGGCCACCGCGCCCGATCGAACTCGAACGCCCACTCATCGTCGGTCAACCAGTTCAGCAGGCCGCTGAGACGTTCCTGTAGGACCGTCCAGCGTCCTGGATCCCTTACCGCGATGTACAGGCGCAGGCGGCGGGCCCAGCCCAGCCCGTAGGGATCACGCCGGGCACGCGCGGTGAGCCGATCGGCGCTGTAGACGGCGGTCGCGATCTCCATCAGATCGGCCGCCACCGGAGGCAGCAGCGTGGACAGCTGGGAAGTGACCAGTCGTCCGTCGAGATAGGTGTCGTCTCCCCATCGGACCGCGTTGCCGGCGGTGGAACCGGCAGGACGGAAGTCGTACGGGTGCCAACTGGTGTTCATAGGTCACTCACCGGAAGGTCCAGGAGGGATTTCGTGGAGAGGCGAGGGTGGCCCGGCGCACGGACCTTGCCGTCGGGATGTGCGAGGAGGGCGCTCGCCAGCTTTTCAACGCCGGGCTGGTGCAACGCACACTCGCAACGTTCGTAGAGAGCGTCGGCCTCCCACCGCGATCTGAACACCATCCGAGGGAGGATGCGCCCGAAGCCGTAGTGCTTGGCAAGTCGCCGGACGAATCCCGACGCGAGCAGGTGCTTGGCAGCATCCGCATCGGCCGCACACTCCGCAGCCCGGGTTTCAAGCAGCACGTTGACCTCCTTGCGAAGCAGGTCGGCTTGCGGCCCGCTTTCCAGCGAGTTATCCAGCGGTGCCACCGCCGGCCCCCGTCCTGATCACCCGTGCGGAAACCTGCCCAGAGCTTCCGGGCCCGCTGGTGGAGTTCATCTGCGACGTCGAGGATCGAGGGCACACCGCCGATGTCCCGAAGCGTGGCGGCCAACGCTTTCTCCGTCCGCTCGGTCAGCTTCGCCAGATCGTCATCGTCGAGCAGGGTCCGTCGCACCGCTCGCCATGACCGAGGCAGTCCCCTGGGAAGGTAGTCGTCGTCCGGCACGCCATGCCTCCGCTCTGACATTGTCAGGCTTTAAGAGTACGTCAGGGCCGTACGATGTCAACGTCGTTGCTCCAAGGGGGCACGGCATTCGACGCGGGCCTGCCCGACGACGACGTTGTTAGCGAGATCGAGCGTTGCTCCCGTGACGACCGGGCAGATGCTGGTCGATGCCACGGAGGAGTCCGGGCACGTCCAGATCGGGGTCGCCGGGCAGCCTGCGGCATGGCGCAGCCGGTCACGGGCCGCGGTGAGCCGAGCGATGGTGGCGCGCTAAGCCTGTCACGTAGCTCCCGGTCGCGATCAGCAGCGCCGTCGAGGAGCTCGGCGACTTCATGAAGCAGCCCACTGGCCCGGTGGATGGCGGGACTATCGATGCCCGCCCGCGGGGCCAACGGCCCTACGGACTGGAGCGTTGTCAGGCGCATGCTGGGGACTGTCTGAACGTTGGCGTGCCCCACGGGAGGTATTCGGCGATGATGTGGGGTTACGGCCCCGGCTACTGGCTGGGCATGGGAATCACGACGATCCTGTTCTGGGGTTTGCTCATCGCAGGCATCATCGCCTTGGTCCGCTACATCGGCGGCGCCCGACGCACTGGTCCGCCGGATGCAACAAAACTGGTGCCACGACCAGAGGAGATCCTGGCCGAACGGCTTGCCCGCGGCGAGATCGACACTGACGAATACAAAGAACGCCTTGAGCTGCTGCGAGAACGCCGATGAACGTCACCGGTTCCCGGTCGGTTGGACACGCTCTCCGCAAGCCCCCACACGTCCAAAGCAGACCAAACCGGCACGGGAAGCGTTTTTGATCGCACCGCAGTGGTGTCAGACCTATCGATCGATACGCCCCGACCTCCCAAGTGAGAAAGGTCCCCATCAGAACTTAAGAGATCGGGAGGTGGCCATGAAGGGCTTGCGACGTTACATCGAGGATCTGCTCAAGGGCCGCCGCCCGCGCTCCTTCCCGGTCAACGAGGCGGACGCCGACGCGCTACGCGTCGCCATCCAGTTGCGTGCCGCCCGTCCGGGATCAGACGCGCCACGCGAGGAGTTCGTCGCCGACCTGCACCGTCGCCTCGCCCAGCCGGACACCAGGGCGGCACCAATGCCGATCCGGCGCCGCCTGGTGCTGGGAGGCGCGCTCGCCGCCACCGGCGCCGTGGCGGGCGCGACGATCGATCACGTGCTCACCAGCGGCACGACACCGCGAGGCGGGGGCACCTTGACACCTTTCAACGGCAGGTGGCGTCCGGTGATGGCCACCGCCGACCTCCCGGAAGGCGCCGTTCGCTCCTTCGACGTCGGCAGCGTCACCGGCTTCGTGACCCGCGCCGACGGCCGACTGCGGGCGGTCTCCCGCGTATGCACTCACCAGGGCTGCCGCCTGCACCTGGAGGCCGGCACACGGCTGCGCTGCCCCTGCCATCAAGCACTCTTCGCATTCGACGGCACAGTCCTGTACCACCGGCTACCGAAACGACCTCGTGCCCTCCCCCGCCTGGCCGTACGAGAGGCGAGCGGTGCCGTTGAGGTGTACGTCTCATCCGTCTGATACCGGTCGCGTGTGGCCGCGAACGACCAGGCGCCGGCTCGGTGGCCGCACCTGCAGCGGGGTTTAGGCCTGCACAGCAGCTCCCCGGTCGAATCCGCCAGCGCGACCGGCCTGTTTGACGAGCCGTCCTCAACGCTCACTTCGTCACCGGCCGGTGGGTTGGTAGTCGCGGGTGGGGTCGAGCGACCTCAAACCCATTGAGGGTTCGGGTCATTCCGATGTCCTGAGACATTTCGACCAGTACACGCAGCTCGCGGACCCGCTTGTCGATCGATGCGATGCCGGTCGAGTCCCGGGGCGGCGATGGCGGCGTGGGCAGCGGCGATCGCGTTGATTGTGTCAGGAAGTTACTTCGTCCAGACGGCCTTTGCGCCGCTGTGGCCGGCGAGCACGACCTCGACTACGCCTCCGATTCCGCCCACCAGCGCCATCGTGGCGAGCAGGACCGTCGCGACGGGTCGCCACCGCGATCTGGGCCCGCCGCCTCCACCCGGCGATCGTGACGTCCGTCGGGCCAAGTAGATCAAGAGGCAGATGCCCACGACGGACAGCCACAACACGATGACGAACGGCAGCACCTGCTCGCTCTGCTTGGCGTGGGCCTCGACGAGTTCCTTCTCCCCAACGCGTTCTTCGAGGGACTCGCCGCTTTGGGTCGTCAGCGGGACGGCGATCAGCCCGATGGTCGCGACGAACAGGACCGCCGGCCACAGGCGACGCGCTGCGGCGGGCCAGAATGCCATGAGGATCGCGCCGAGCGCCGCCAGCGGTACGCAGACCACGACGGCGTGGGCGACCAGCGGATGCATCGGCAGGCCGAAGACCATGTCCGTCTCCTACCCCGGCGGGTTCAACCGGCGGCAATGAAGCATGCCGGCATGCTGATGAAGCTCACCGGCGTTGGGGGCATGGCTACGGCAGCCGGTTCAGGGCCCGCTGGAAGGCGCGGGCGTGACCGGATTCGTCGTCGGCGTTGTGGGAGAAGCGTGTCGCCGCTTCGCTGTCGCCCGCTGCCTTGGCGCGCTGGGCGAAGGTCGGATACATGGTCCGGGACTCGTACTGCTCGCCGCTGATGGCCTTGGACAGGTTGGCGCGGGTCGTTCCGACGAGCCCGGCGAGTTTGGCCTGGTCGGCGAAGTGCTCGCGCCGTTCGACGTCGGCGTTGCCGCGGAACAGCCGTGCCACGGCCGGGTTCTTGGCGTGCTCGGCGTACAGCCGGTACTTGGCGTGGGCGAGGGCCTCGCCATGCATGGCGGTGTCGAGGTTGGCTTTTGTGCGCTCGGCGTGCACCATCGCCGGTCCGGCGGGGACCTGCACCGGATCGACCTTCGGCGGTGCCGGGACGCTGCCCTGCCTGGACTCGGTCACGCGCAGCGCGGTGCCGAACGCTTTGCCATGGACGGCTTCGTCGTCGGCGATTTCGGAGAAGGTGGTCGCCGCGTTGCCGTCCCCGTCGGTTTTGGCCTGCTGGGCGAACCCGGGATACATCGTTTGGGACTCATAGGTCTCACCGGCCTCGGCGGCACGCAGATTGCCGCTGTCGCTGCCCACCAGGCCGCTGAGTGCGGCCTCCTCCTTGAAGTGCTCGTTCAGTTCCACGTTGGCGGTGCGGTCGAACAAGCGAGCCACCGATGGCAGTCCTTCTCGCCGAGCCTGGTCGGCGTACAGCCGGTAAGAGGCGTTGGCGAACGCCTCACCCTTCATGGACTGGTCCAGGTCGGCGCGGCTCTGCGGGTTCGGGACCCGCGCCGAAGGCGCGGCGGGAGGTCCCGCCGCCAGGGCCGAGGCGACGAGCGCCCCGCCTACCGGGGTACTGAAGGCGATGGTGAACGCGCCGGTCGTCAGCGCTCCTCTCAGGAAGGGAATCACGAGAAGACCTCCACATCGGATGACAATGGACACCGCGGCCTTACCAAAACGCCTACCCGGCGAAGCGATCGCCAACGGCCGACCCAGTAAAGGTCTTCAATGCTCATGGCGGTTCGCGTAAACGATGTCTCACATGCGGGAAGGGTTGGATCGACTTGTCCTTGTGTCAGGTCCGCACGAGGGGTGATCGGTCCAGGATGGTGATCCCGGTGACGGCCAGGAGTGCTCCAAGGATCTGGATGGCCAGTGCCCAGGACGAGGCGAGACGTTCCTGGAAGATCAGGGTTCCGATCAGGACGGCGCCGATCGGCTCGAGGGTGTCGATGAGGGGCAGGCTGATCGCCAGTGATCCCGCCTGGTAGGAGCTTTGTGCCAGGAGCACCCCCGTGCCGCCGATGACGAGCAGCGCGTACGGTTCCCAGTGCCACAACGCGGCCAAACCGTCGTTGCGCAGCAGATCGGCGGTGGCCTTGGTCAGGGCGTCGAGCAGGGCGAAGAGCAGCCCGGCGGCGGCCGCGTACATGCCCGTCCGACGACGGCCGGGGTTGTGGAGCCCGGCCGAAACCAGCACGGTCACCAATGATGCGGTGACCAGCAGGAGCGGCAGCCAGTCCCATAACCCTGGTGCGGCCGCTCCAGCGGTATGGGGAAGCACCGTCAAGAAGGCGGCCACACCTCCGGCGGTGCATGCTGCCCCGGTCACCTCGGCCGAGGTGAGGCGCTGACCGCGGCGCCAGGCGATCAGCGGTAGAGCGAACAGCAGGTCGGTGGAGGCCAGCGGCATGACGAGCACCAGGGAGCCGAAGGCCAGGGCGGCCCCCTGGATGAAGTACGACGCCACCGACATGCTGATTCCGGCCAGCCACAGCGGCCGGTGGGCCAACGCCCAGATCAGTCGCGGCCGCAGGGATTGCGCTTCGGGGATCGAGGAGGCCGCGGCCTGCTGCACGACGGCGGCGACGCCGAAGCAGCACGCCGCCAGCAGAGCGGTCAGCACAGCGATGGCGGTTGCCACGATCACAGCATGCTCGCTGGTCGCCGTGGGTGCACGTACCGTCGGAAGCGCGAGCGGGTTGACCAGCGCCCTGGTCACCGAGCGGATGGCGCGCGGTCAGATCAGCGACGTTCCCGCCCGGTCCTCCCACTCGGCCGCCGCGGTCGTGCGCGCCAACGTCTGCACTCGCTTCAATGCGATCATGTTCAGTAGCCCGATTTCCAGCGCTCGACTTTGGCTGGTTGAGCTCGACACCTCGAGGTCAACCCGCCAAAGCACTGCGGAAGTCACCGACCTGACCAAGGCCATCGCCGAGGAGCGGTACGAGTTCCAGACCATGTACCCGCCCCTGGCCGAACGCGCCAAGGCGGTGAGCGACAACCAGGCGGCGACACGGTTCTCAACGACGCCGAGGACCAGGCCGACCCCACGCTCGTCTTCCAACATGCCCCGGACCGGCTGCGGTAGCCAGACCTCAGACGCCCGCCCCGTCGTGTCGGTGCTCCGGTCGTGCACGCCCGGTCGGGCGGCCGTCACCCGCCTTTGAACCCGTGCGTCACGCGATCCAGGCGAGTGCGGACGACCGATCGTACGGCGCTCGGCGCGACGCCCGCGACCGCTGCGGCACCAGGGCGGTGCGGCAGACCTAGCGAGGCGGGACGTTCGTCCCTGCCGACGTGAGCTCAGTCTTTCCAGTATTGAAGGCATGCTTCGTGACCTATTGAAGGCGCGCTTCGTGACCGCCACGGCGACACCATGGCATGTGGGTGGAAGCGATGATCGAAGGTGAGGCCGCTCAGCAGGCGGCCTTGGAGGGGCTGTCGTCGGCGGATGCCGCCGCACGTCTGGCCCGGGACGGGGCGAACGTCCTGCCGCAGCGCCCTCCGGTCCCGCTGTGGAGACGGATCGCGTCCCAGCTGCGCGATCCGCTCATCCTGGTCCTGCTGGTCGCGGCCGCGCTCACCATCGCCACAGGTGACCAGACCGACATGGCCGTGATCCTCCTGGTGATCGTCGTGAACACCACCGTCGGGGTCAGCCAGGAGATCCGTGCCGACCACGCGATTAGCGCCCTGTCCGAGTTGACCGCGCCGACCGCACGGGTACTCCGGGACAGGACACAGCGCCAGATCCCGGCGGCCGACGTCGTCGTCGGGGACCTACTCATGCTCGCCGAAGGCGACATCATCCCTGCGGACGCGACGATCGTCGAGGCGGCGGCGCTGCTGGTGGATGAATCCTCGCTGACCGGCGAATCGGTGCCGGTGGAAAAGACGGCACCCGCCCAGCCGACGTCCGGGGACGGATCGGTGTCGGCGGGCACGGTCGTCGTCAAGGGGCGTGGCCGGGCGGTCGTCACCGCAACCGGGACGGCCAGCGCGACCGGGCGGATCGCGGCGATGCTCGGCCGGCCCGCCGGGCTCACGCCGTTGCAGCGACGCCTGGTCGGCGTCGGTCGGCTGCTCGCCGGGGCGACCGTCGTACTGTGCGCGATCGTGCTCGCCGCGGGCCTGGTCCGCGGGCAGCCGGTCGAGCTGATGCTCGTGACCGCGATCAGCCTCGTGGTCGCGGCCGTCCCCGAGTCGCTCCCTGCCGTGGTCACACTGAGCCTGGCGCTGGGCGCCCGCCGGATGGCGGCACGCGACGCCCTGGTCCGCAAACTGCCGGCCGTGGAGACGCTCGGGTCGGTCACCGTGCTCGCCACCGACAAGACCGGCACGCTCACCGAGGGCCGCATGGTCGCACGCCGACTCTGGACGCCCACGGCCGAGGCCGCCATCACCGGTTCCGGGTACGCGCCCGACGGCCAGATCCACGTCGGTGACCACGAGCTCGACGGACCCGACCCCTATGGGTTCACCGACCTCCTGACGGCCGCCGCCCTGTGCAACGACGCGCGCCTGTCTCCGCCCGACGGCGCGGGCACACAGTGGTCCGCGCTCGGTGACCCCACCGAGGCGGCTCTTCTCGCGGCGGCCGCCAAGCTGGGCATCGACCGCCATGCCCTGCACGAACGGCTGCCGCGCTGCGACGAACGCCCCTTCGACAGCGAACGCAAGCGCATGACCACCATGCACCGCCTGCCCGACGGACGGTTCCGGGTCGTATGCAAAGGCGCGCCGGAGACCATGCTGACCCCGGCCGTTCTGGCCGACGACTCAGCGCTCCTGGCGAGGGCCGCCGACCGGGCGGATCGGCTCGCCCAGGCCGGTTTCCGCGTGCTGGCCGTGGCGTGGGCCGAGCGGCCGGACCGCCCCCGGCCGGATGAAGATCCCGAGCAGTGCCTGCGGCTCCTCGGCCTGGCCGCGATCGTCGATCCCCCGCGTACGGCGGCGGCCGCCACCATCACCGCCTGCCGCCGCGCAGGGATCCGGCCGATCCTCATCACCGGCGACCACCCGGGGACCGCCCGCGCCATCGCCACCGAACTGGGCATCATCCAGGCCGACGACCAGGTGGTCGACTGCCGGCGGCTGCGCGAACCCGACCTCACCGAGGCCGCCGTCTTCGCCCGTGCCACGCCCGGTCAGAAACTCGACATCATCCAGGCCCTGCGCGACCACGGCGAGGTGGTCGCGATGACCGGGGACGGCGTCAACGACGGGCCCGCGCTGCGCCGTTCCGACATCGGTCTGGCCATGGGCGCGTGGCACCGAGGTCGCCCGCCAGGCCGCCGACCTGGTCCTGGCCGATGACGACCTCGGTACCGTGGTCGCCGCCGTCGACGAGGGCCGCCGTGTTTACGCGAATGTCCGCCGCTTCCTCGTCTACGCCCTGTCCGGCGGTGCCGCGGAGATCGCCGTGATGTTGTTCGGCCCGCTGTTCGGCCTCGCTCTGCCGCTGTTGCCCGCCCAGATCCTGTGGATCAACCTGCTCACCCACGGCCTGCCCGGCGTCGCCCTGGGCGGCGAACCCGCCGAACCCGGCGCCATGGGCCGGGCACCTCGCCCGCCCTCCCAGAGCATCATGGGCGCCGGCCTGTGGCAGCGGGTGCCGCGCATCGCCCTCGTCCTCACCGCGGTCACCCTGGGCGTCGCCGTCTGGGCCCAGCACACCGGCCGCCCCTGGCAGAGCATGGCGTTCTTCGCCCTCGGCGCGACCCAGCTGGGCGTCGCCCTGGGCTCCCGGTCCCGGCCACATACCTGGGCCAACCCGATGCTCCCGGTCGCCGTCGCCTCCGCGCTGTCACTGCAACTCGCGGGCCTGTACCTACCGCCGCTCCGCGAACTCCTGAGCACCCGGCCACTCAGTGCCACCGACCTGGCGATCGTGCTGACCTTGTCCGTCCTCGGTTACGCCGCCGTACGCCTCGACCGCATCCTCCACCCCGGACAGCCTTCGGCCTCCCGCCCCGCCGACGTCGACGGAGCACAACGCATACGAGCAGGCGACCGGTGACACCGTCTCCTGCAGACCGCTCTGACCGCGACGGATCGCCTCGTGAACCCCGGTACCCGCCCATTAAGGAAGACGATCGGATGACCTGCGGATCTGGAATAGGAACAACTGATGTGGGTGATGACATGAATGGTGACATGGCCGGTTCGGCTGAGGCCGGGCCTGCGAGAGATGACCGGGTCGGTGGCGCAGCGACGCTGATCTCCCTGGACGAGGCCGAGTGTCTACGGTTGATCTCACCAGGCGGCGTCGGGCGGCTGGGCTACGTCGGCCGTTACGGTCTCACGATCCTTCCGGTCAATTATGGGTTGCACGAGGGCACCATCGTCTTCCGAACCGCCCAGGACAGTCCGACCGACGAGGACCTCCGTACCGGGATCGCGAACGCCGAGTACAAGGTCGCCTTTGAAATCGATGAGCTCGACCCGACAGCGCAACAGGGGTGGAGCGTCCTGGTTCAGGGCTCGTTGCATCATGTGGAGTCCGAGGACGAACGCGCATCGGTCCGACGAGCAGGCGTCGAACCGTGGGCGGGGGGTGTGCGGGAACTGTACCTGCGGATCCGGCCGACGCGCATCACCGGCCGCCGTATCGGCAAGGGCTCCTAGATGGATGGCGTGTCAAGAGGGCGATGACGCCGCCTTCGTACGGGAGTGTGCGGGGCTGAGCCATCGACGTCCGGTCACGTCGATGGCTCAGCCCGTCATTCGTCGCTGGCCCGGGTGCCGTCTACTGAGCGGATGGATCGGGCCGGGGATGCTGAAGGGCGCGGACCGGCGATGGAGGCGACGGTGCGGATGTGTTCCGCGACCGAGGTCGGGTACCGGCTGGGCTCGGTAGAACCGCGCCTTGATGAGTTCGACGAGCGCCAGATACGCCAGGACGATTCCGGCGGTGACGGCGAGGATCGCCCCGGTGACCCGCGAGAATCCCAGATCGGCCGCGAACGGCATGAAGGGCAGCGCCGCGCCGACGGCGACGACCGCCAGGGCGGCCGCGGCCACGACGGCGCCGGGCCTGCTCCGCCAGAAGGGCGTCCGGCGAGTCCGTACGAGGAAGATGACGAGCGTCTGGGTCGCCAGGGACTCCACGAACCATGACGCGCGGAACAGCGACGGGCCGGCGTCGAAGACAGCTCGAAGCAGCCAGAACATCGTGAGGTCGAACAGCGAGCTGAGCGGGCCGAACACGAGCATGAAGCGGCGGATCAGCCCAAGGTCGAAGCGCGCGGGGCGGGCGAGCTGCTCCTCATCGACCGCATCGGTGGGAATGGCGAGCTGACTCGTGTCGTAGAGCAGATTGTTCAGCAGGATCTGGCCGGGGAGCATCGGCAGGAACGGCAGCAGCGCCGATGCCGCGGCGGCGGAGAACATGTTGCCGACGTTGCTCGCCGTGCTCATCAGCACGTACTTCATCGTGTTGGCGAAGATCCGGCGCCCCTCGACGATGCCGTCCGCCAGGACTGCGAGGTCCTTCTCCAGGAGCACGACGTCGGCTGCGTCCTTGGCCACGTCGGTGGCCGAATCGACGGAGATGCCGACATCGGCGGCGTGCAACGCGAGGGCGTCATTGACGCCGTCGCCCAGGAAGGCGACGTCCAAGCCGTGCTCGCGCTGAGCCCTGACGAGCCGTGCCTTCTGTTCGGGGCCGATGCGCGCGAAGACGGTGGTCCGGGAGATCGCCTGGCGCAACTCGTCGTCGTCGAGCCTTTCGATGTCCTCGCCGGTGAGCACCTCCGCGATGCCAAGCCCGAGGTCGGCGCAGACCTTCCGCGCCACCAGCGGGTTGTCCCCGGTCACGATCTTCACCGTCACTCCCACCGCAGCGAGCCGGGCCAGTGCGTCGGCCGCGTCGGGTTTGGGCGGGTCGACGAAGACGAGGAAACCGCTGAGCCACAGGTCCTTCTCATCCGATCGCGTCAGCCTCCCGGTGCCATCACCGGCGGGCCGGGTCGCCACCGCGATGACGCGGGCGCCATCCGCGAAGTGCCGCTCGGCGAGGGCACGCGCTGCTTCGGGGACCTCCCCGCAGGATCTGAAGACCGCTTCGGGCGCTCCCTTGGTGATGACGATCCGTGCGCCGTCCGGGCACTCGACCAGTACGGACGCCATCCGGCGTTCGTGGTCGAATGGCAGGTCGTCGAGGCGCCGGTAGCGGTCGGTCGGCAGCGTTCGTGCGTCAGGCGCCCGCCACAGCGCCGCGTCCAGCGGATCGGAGCCTTCCGCCTGGCCGATCCCCGTGCACAACAGGCCGTACAGCAATGTCATGTCGTCAGCGCCGTCGGCGACCGGTACGGTTTCACGCAGCGTGATGTCCGCCCGGGTCAAGGTTCCGGTCTTGTCGGTGAACAGCACTTCGATGTCGCCCAGGTCCTCGATGGCGACCAGCCGCTTGACGAGGACCTTCAGGCGGGTCAGCCGCCGCGCTCCGGTCGCCAGGCTGGTGGTGACCACGGCGGGCAGCAACTGAGGGGTGATCCCGACCGCGATCGCCAGCGAGAAAAGCAGCGCGTCGAGGAATGGCCGGTGCAGGAGCAGGTTCACCACGAAGATCCCTGCGGTGAGAACCGCAGCGACGCGTACGAGCAGCATTGAGAACCGGCCCAGCCCGACCTGGAAGGCGGTCTGCTGCTGCCGCTCCCCCAGACCGGCCGCGATCCGGCCGAATGCCGTACGCGCCGCGGTCGCGGTGACCTGCCCGGTGGCGGTGCCCGATGCGACCACCGTGCCCATGAGCGCCGTGTCGGCGGGCCCCTTCGCCACCGGGAGGGACTCACCGCTGAGCACCGCCTCATCGCACTCCAGCGCACGGGCCATGATGAGGCGGACGTCGGCGGGAACGACCGTACCCGGCCGCAGTTCGACCACGTCACCCGGAACCAGTTCGGCGACGTCCCGGGAGACCAGGCGGCCGCCGCGGTGAACGAGGGCGCGGTGGCGAAGCCGTTCGTGCAATGCGCTCACGGCCTGCTCGGCGCGGTACTCATTGAAGAAACCCAGGCCGACACTCATCGCCACGATGACGGCGATGACGATCGCGTCGGTCCGCTCCGCGACGACGAACGACACGCCCGCGGCGACGATGAGGAGCACGAGAAGGGGGCTGCGCAGCTGACGCAACAGAACCGCCAAGGGACTGGTCCGATGACTCCGGACGGCGTTCGGACCGGCGGTGCGGCGGATCGCCGCCGCCTGTGCGTCGGTCAACCCGGGCGTTGCCGGTGGCGATGATTCCCCGCTGAGCGGGCGTTCGGGATCGGAGTGCTCCGGCGAACCGTCCATCGTCTTATGTCCTTTCGGGGTCCTCGCCGGATACGAGCGAAGGGAGAGCGCGGGCTCTTCGCCACGCGCTCTCCCTCAGGGGCGCAGTTGTCACTTGAGGATGGGGAAGCGGCGGACCAGATCGGTCTTGGCCCACCGGTGGCCGAGTCCGAGGGTGTCGCCGGCGCGCACCAGGGCCAGTCCGATGATGAGGAGCGCGTAGATGAGGTGGTCGTCCATGAACACGTTGTTGGCCGGGGGCAGAACGACGCTCCACATCATCACCAGCATCACCGCGCCCGCCGCAGCGGCGATACGCATACCGATCCCGAGCATCAGCGCGACACCGATCCCGGCCAGGCCCAGCATGAACAGCCAGTCCGCCCAGGCCGCACCCGCGATGCCGTGATAGAAGCCCTTGAACGGACCGGCGGCGGAGAACTTCAAGAACCCCAACGTGGGGTGACCGCCGTGAATCCAGGCCTGCTTGCTCGTAGTCTCATGCCCCAGCCCGAACAACTTGTCCATGAACGCCCACACGAACACGAACCCCAGCGACAACCGGGCCAGCGCCCACACATAGCGAGCAGCGGCACGTTCGGTCACCGGCTCCACACCGGGCAAACGAATGTGCAGGCGGCGGGTCGCGGCACGACGGTCGGTGACAGCCATCGTCTTCACCTCTCTCGGGGGGTGCCGGATCGGCTCCGGCTGCCTTAACTCAACCTCGTACGACCAGGCGTATCGCAGAGACGAAAGCCGTGCCGGCAGGGGACCTTCGTCCCCGCGTGTCGGGCCTTGCCGTGCGTTGCGGCACGGTCGCGGACCACCACGGCAGGACAGTGAGCGTGATTGACGCATTGCCGGCTGACCGAGCCGAGCAACAGTCCGGCGAAGCCACCACGCCCGCGGTCGCCGACTACCGAGAACTCCGCGTCACGGGACGCGTTGTCCGAGCGCCTCGGACGGGTTGCCCTCCACGACCGTGGAACGGATCGGAGCAGAGCTCTCACTTCCCACTACGGCGCGGACCGCCTCGTTCAACGCTTTGGCCGCATCGCCTTCACCACACGGCCTGGCGTCGTACGGTGGTCACGGCGATGATGGAGGCCCCACGGCGCCGAAAGGACATGTACCGGTGTTCGCTGAAGGCCTTACCGGTGACGATCGCACGCGTCCGGTACTCCCCCAGCTGCGGCTCGATGACCTGCTCACCGAGTTGCAGGGCCGGATCGCGGCCGTGCTGGCGACCCGTGATCGCGTGCACACGCTGCTCGAGGCGATCGTGTCGATCGGCAGTGATCTGGAACTGGATACCATGCTGCGCCGCATCGCCGAGACCGCGGCCACGCTGGTGGACGCCCGCTACGGGGCGCTGGGCGTGATCGGGGAGGGTGACCGGCTGGCCCGGTTCATCACCACGGGCGTGACCCAGGAACAGATCGACGCCCTCGAACACTGGCCGCACGGTCTGGGCATCCTCGGCCTGCTCATCAAGGATCCCCGGCCGATCCGGCTCCCTGACCTGTCCGCGCACCCCGAGTCGTACGGGTTCCCGGCGAACCATCCGCCGATGCGGCGGTTCCTCGGGGTGCCGATCCGGGTCCGCGACGAAGTGTTCGGGAACCTGTATCTCACCGAGAAGGCCGACGGCGGAGAGTTCGACGACGAGGACGAGAGCATCGTCCTGGCGCTGGCCACCGCCGCGGGCGTGGCGATCGAGAACGCCCGCCTGTACCAAGAGTCCCGCAGCCGCGAGCGCTGGCTGCAGGCCTCAGCGGAGGTTACGACCGCGCTGCTGTCCGGCACCCCTCCCGCCGACGTCCTGGACCTGGTGGTCCGGCGCGCACGGGACATCTGCGACGCCGACCTGGCGACCGTGTCGCTGCCTGAGGGCCCGGAGAAGAGGCTGGTCGTGCGGGCCTCCGATGCTCGGGGCACCGACCTGCTGAACCGTCCGCCCTTCGACCAGGCCATCGCCGCGAAGGTCTTCGCCAGCGGCTCTTCAGAGATGTTGCTGAAGGTCGATGAGTCCACGTCGCCGGCGACGGACGTACAGCTGGGAATGGCGATTTCGGTACCGCTCGGGATCGGAGCGGCCGCGCGGGGAGTGCTGTCGGTGGCGAACGTCACCGGCCACATCATGTTCGGCGAGCCGATGCGGCAGCTCCTGGAGACGTTCGCCGCTCAGGCCGCGATCGCGCTGGAACTGGCCGAAAGGCGGCGCGACGCCGAACGGCTCGTCGTACTCGAGGACCGGGACCGGATCGCCAAGGACTTGCACGACACCGTCATCCAACGATTGTTCGCGACCGCGATGACGCTGATGAGCGCTATCAAGATCACCCAGAAACCGGACGTCACGCGACGCGTCCAACACGCGGTCGACGACCTGGACGACACCATCCGGCAGATCCGCTCGACCATCTTCGCGTTGCAGGCGCCTCCCGACGAGCCGGCTGAGTCTGCGCTCCCGCCTCCATGACGTCATCGACGGCATGGCCGAAAGCCTGGGGTTCGCCCCCTCCGTACGCCTGGAGGGACCGATCGATGTGACCGTCGACGACGCGGTCGGCGAGAACCTTCTCGCCGTCGTCCAGGAGGCCCTGTCGAACGTCGCCCGCCACGCTCACGCGACGCGCGTCGATGTCAATGTCGTCGCCGGTCCCGACCTGCTGCTACGGGTCGCCGACGACGGCGTCGGCATCCTCGAGCAGACGAGCCGGCGCAGCGGGCTGGCGAACATGGCCGCCCGTGCCGAAACCCTGGGCGGCACCTTCGACGTCCACGCCCGCGACGGAGGCGGAACCCTTCTCAACTGGCGCGTCCCGCTGCACCCGGACAGGACGTGACCGACGTTCCGAGTGGCCGTGAGCACTGGGCCCTTATCCGCCTGAGTGGATCCGCGGAGCGGCGCCGTACGCTTGCCGAGACGGGACTTTCGCCTCATCCGGTGGCAGGGGGCGAACGGCATCGTTGAGTCATGAAGACCGATGTGGGTGAGTCTCCGGCGTTCGACCGTGCGCAGTGCCTCACGTTGGTGAAATCCGTGCCGATCGGTCGTGTGGTCTACACCCATCAGGCGCTGCCGGCGGTCATGCCGGTGAACTTCGTCCTCGACGGCGAGATGGTCATCATCCGCACCGGATCCGATTCCACGCTGGCCGCGGCCGCCCTCGGCACCGTGGTGGCCTTCGAAGTCGACCACCTCCACCGCGACACGCTGAACGGCTGGTGGGTAACCGTCACCGGGCACGCACAGCTACTCGACGACCCCGCGGACGATACGCACGCCGGGTTTGGACTTCGGCCATGGACGCAGGCACCGAACGCTCGATTCATCGGCATCTCATCCCAGTACATCACCGGCGGCAGGTTCGACCTGACGCACATCGATCCGCTGGACGAGCCCGTCACCCGGACCGGAACCTGAAGGACCGACCGGCCAACTGGCCGACCGGTTGACCGGCCGGCTGTAACTCTGCGGTCTGTTTCCGACCGTTCTGTTCCCGCGCGGGGACGAAAGTCCCGCCCGCCTGCGTGCTTTCGGCTCTGCGGCTGCCCCCGGCGGCCGGCGTTAGGTGAAGGCATCCGGAAATGCTCCGGAGCAGGACCCGCCTGGTCCGCCACTTCCCCGTCCGGAAGTGACCGGAACAGACAGCACGGGCGCATGGCCCGCGCTGTCTCCTTTCCAAAGGACGCACCGCTGACAGGGACAGACGATGACGAGAACACAGGACGATGTCGCCGCCGTGCTCATCGAGGCCGCCTCCTGGGCGCCGTCGGTGCACAACACCCAGCCGTGGTCGTTCGGCGTGCACCGATCGCGGCTGAGCGTACAGGCCGACCCGGACCGGCGCCTGAAGGTAGCCGATCCGGATGGCCGCGAGATGCTCATCAGCTGCGGCGCCGCACTGTTCAACCTCCGGCTGGCCGCTCGCCATCTCGGCCGGGTGCCTGAGATTCGGCTGCTGCCCGATCCAGGGCGACCGGGTCTGCTCGCCGATGTCGACTTCAGCGGCCAACGTCCGGCCACTCCTGCCGAAGACCTGATGTTCGCTCAGGTCAAGACCCGCCGCACCCACCGCCGCGGATTCGCCCCGGACGACCTGCCCACCGCCTTGGTGCCGAAGCTGCACACACAGGCGCGGCAGGAGGGCACCGCCCTCCGGCTCGTCGCCGATCCACGCGCCAAGCTGGCCTTGGCCGCGCTGTCTGAGGCCGGCGAGCAGATCCAGCGGCTGAATCCGGCGTACGTCGCCGAAGTCGCCCGATGGGCACCCGCCCCCGGCAGCCACCGGGACGACGGTGTCCATTCCGGCGCCTATCCGCGCGAGCCTGCGCACACCGACCCCTCCTTCCCCGTGCGTGACTTCGCGCGCGGCATGGGCTGGGGTCATGCGGAGGAGAAGCCCGACCATCTGACCGCTGCGGTGACCGGCAAGGTCCTGTTGCTCATGACCTCCGGTGACACCCCGGCCGACTGGCTCGCGGCGGGAATGGCCCTGCAACGGATCCTGCTGTGCGCCGCCGAGGACGACGTCTCCGCCGCCTTCCACACTCAGGCACTGGAGATCGGCGAGCTGAGGGCTCTCATCCGCTCGCGGTTCTGCGATGGCGCCTTTCCTCAGATGCTGCTGCGCATCGGCCACGCCGGGGGCCACCACGGAAGCGTACGGCGGCCGGGGTCCGACATCACCCGGCAAGAGCCCTGACTCAGACCCACCACATGACGGAGACCACGTGAACGCGCTCGATGTGGCCCGATGGCAGTTCGGAATCACGACCGTCTACCACTTCATCTTCGTGCCGCTGACCATCGGCCTGTCGGCCCTGGTCGCGGTGATGCAGACGATCTGGCATGTCAAGAAGGACCCGCTGTACCGGCGGATGACCCGCTTCTTCGGCACCCTGTTCCTGATCAACTTCGCGATGGGCGTCGTCACCGGCATCGTGCAGGAATTCCAGTTCGGGATGAACTGGTCGGACTACTCCCGTTTCGTCGGCGACGTGTTCGGAGCGCCGCTGGCCATGGAGGGACTGCTCGCCTTCTTCCTGGAGTCGACCTTCCTCGGCCTGTGGATCTTCGGCTGGGACAAGCTGCCGCCGCGTCTGCACCTGGCCACGATCTGGCTGGCCGCGATCGGCACGAACCTGTCGGCGTACTTCATCCTGGCCGCGAACTCCTGGATGCAGCATCCGGTCGGTTACCGGATCAACCCGGTCACTCACCGGGCCGAGCTGACCAGCATCTGGAAGCTGCTGACCAACTCCACCACTTTGGTCACCTACCCGCACGTGCTGGCGGGCGCGTTCATCACCGCAGGGGTGTTCCTCATCGGCGTCAGCGCCTGGCACCTCATGCGCGGCCGCGAGGTGGCGCTGTTCCGGCGCGCGATGCGCCTCGGACTGGTCGTGTCACTTCTCGCGGCCGTCGCCACCACGGTCTCCGGCGACCTGCAGGCCAGGATCATGACAAAGCAGCAGCCGATGAAGATGGCCGCCGCCGAGGCCCTGTACAACACCTCGGCACCCGCGTCCTTCTCCCTGTTCACCATCGGATCCCTGGACGGTGGCCAGGAGGTCTGGAGCGCCCGGGCGCCCCACGTGCTGTCGTTCATGGCCACCGGCGACCCGAACGGCAAGGTCGAGGGCATCGACGACATCCAGCGCTCCTACGAGCAGAAGTACGGTGCCGGCGACTACAAGCCCGTCATCCCGGTGACGTACTGGTCCTTCCGGCTCATGATCGGCTTCGGGTTCCTCGCCGGCCTGCTCGCGCTGGCCGGACTGTGGCTCCTGCGCCGCGGGCGCGACAACCGCTGGTTCCACCGCGCGGCGCTCGCGTCGATGGCACTGCCGTTCCTGGCCAACACGATGGGCTGGATCTTCACCGAGATGGGCCGCCAGCCCTGGACCGTCATGGGCGTACTACGCACCAAGGACAGTGTCTCGCCCGGTGTCGGGACCGCCTCGGTCGTGACCTCGCTGTCGGTGCTCACCCTGCTGTACGCGGCGTTGGCCGTCATCGCCGCGGTGCTCATGGTGCGCCAGGTGCGCACCGGCCCTCCGCCGGCCACCGGCGAACCCACCTCAGACGAGCCCGCGCCCGCCTTCTCGTACTGACCCGGAGACCTGAATGCAACTCACCACCGTCTGGTTCATCCTCATCGCGGTGCTGTGGACCGGCTATTTCGTCCTGGAAGGCTTCGACTTCGGCGTCGGGATCCTCCTGCCCGTCCTGGCCCCGCGCCGCGACCCGCACGCCGACACCGACCGCAGGGTCATCGTCAACGCGATCGGCCCGGTCTGGGACGGCAACGAGGTCTGGCTGCTCGTGGCGGGCGGTGCGACGTTCGCCGCCTTCCCCGAGTGGTACGCCTCGCTGTTCAGCGGCTTCTACCTGCCACTACTGGTCATCCTGGTCGCGCTCATCGTGCGCGGCGTGGCGTTCGAGTACCGCGGCAAGATCGACGGCGACCGGTGGCGGCGCAACTGGGACCGGGCCATCTTCTGGGGATCGGCGATACCGGCGCTGCTGTGGGGCGTGGCGTTCGCGAACCTGGTCCGCGGAGTCCCGCTCGACGCCGCCCACCGGTTCACCGGGAACCTGGTCACGCTGCTCAACCCGTACGCGCTGCTGGGCGGGCTCGCCACGCTGGGGCTGTTCGCGTTGCACGGTGCCGTCTTCCTGGCCCTGAAGACCGACGGCGAGGTGCGTCACCGTGCGCGGGCGCTGCTCACCCGGTGGTGCCCGCTGGTCGTGGTGATCGCCGCCTCCTTCCTCATCTTCACCGAGGTCGCGTACGGCAGGCCGGCGACGTGGGCGACCGCGCTCGCGGCAGCCCTCGCCCTGGTCGGCGGCGTGACCGCCGGGATCCGAGGCAGAGAGGGCTGGGCCTTCATCGGGACCGCCGTGACGCTCGCCCTGGCCGTGGCCACCCTCTTCGGGAACCTGTGGCCGGACGTCATGCCGTCGACCACCAACGCCGCGTTCAGTCTCACCGTCCACAACGCATCCTCCACGCACTACACGTTGACGGTGATGACCTGGGTCGCCGTCGTCTTCACGCCGGTGGTGCTGGCCTATCAGGGGTGGACATACTGGGTCTTCCGCAAGCGGCTGACCCGCGCCGCCATCTCCTCCCGAGGCGGCGGCCGCACCGCGCCGGGCCGGACGGCGGCATGAGACCGCTCGATCCCCGGCTGCTGCGATACGCCGGCGCGGCGCGCACCCACCTGATCGGTGCCGTTGTGCTGGGTGCCGTGCTGACCGGGCTGGTGCTCGCCCAGGCGAGGCTGCTGGCGCACGCGCTCGCCGGTTCCGGCCCCCGCAGGGCGACACTGGCGGTGCTGCTGGCCGTGGTCCTGGCGCGCGCACTTGTCACCTACGGCGGTGAGGCGGCCGCATTGCGGGCCGCCGCGGCCGTGAAGTCACAGTTGCGGCGGCGGCTCGTCCCACACGCCGTGCGCGGGCCCGGCCAGAACGCGGGCCGTATCACCGGAGAGGTCGCGACCCTGGCCACGCGCGGCCTCGACGCCCTCGACGCGTACTTCGCCAGGTATCTGCCGCAGCTCGTCCTGGCCTGCATCACACCGCTCGCCGTGCTGGTCGTCGTCGCCGGCGCCGACCCGCTCTCAGCCCTCGTCATCGCCGTGACCTTGCCCCTCATCCCGGTCTTCATGGTCCTGGTCGGCATGCACACCAAGGCACGGACGGAACGGCAGTGGCACCTGCTGGAACGGTTGGGCGGGCACTTCCTCGACGTCGTCGAGGGCCTGCCCACCCTGAAGGTGTTCGGCCGGGCCAAGGCCCAGGCGAAGGTCATCCGCGACATCACCGGCGCGCACCGGCGCGCCACGATGTCCACCCTCCGGATCGCGTTCCTGTCCGCCCTGGTCCTGGAACTGCTGTCCACCCTCGCCGTCGCGCTCGTCGCCGTGGAGGTCGGGCTCCGGCTGCTGGGCGGCGGCATACCGTACGAGACCGCGCTGCTCGTCCTACTCCTGGCGCCGGAGGCGTACCTGCCACTGCGGGCGGTCGGCGCCCAGTTCCACGCGAGCATGGAAGGTGTCACCGCAGCGCAGAGCGCCCTGGAAATCCTGGAGGCACCGGTACCCGGCCCGACGACGGGCGTCGCCCGCGCGGACCTGAGCCGGGACGTCATCCGGCTCGACGGCGTCACCGTCCGGCATCCCGACAGCGATACACCCGTGCTGAATGAGGTGTCATTGACCCTCCGCCCGACGGAACGGGTCGTGGTCACCGGCCCGAGCGGGGCCGGCAAGTCGACGCTGCTGTCGGTGCTGCTGCGGTTCACCGAGCCGACCGCCGGACATACCTCGTTCGCCGACGTTACGGTGGAGCGGTGGCGTGAACAGATCGCCTGGGTTCCGCAGCGCCCCCACCTGTTCGCCACGACCATCGCCGACAACATCCGCCTCGGCATGGCCGCCTCTAAGGAAGACGTACAGCGGGCCGCGCGGCTCGCCGGCGCGGCCCGGCTTCATCGAGGAGCTTCCCGCGGGCTACGACACCGAGGTCGGTGAGCACGGTCTGCGGCTGTCGGCCGGGCAGCGGCAGCGGATCGCGCTGGCACGCGCCTTCCTCCGCGACGCGCCGCTCCTCCTGCTGGACGAACCCACCGCCCACCTCGACCCGCACAGCGCCCACCTCGTCCGGGACGCGGTCGAACGGCTCATGACCGGGCGCACCGTCGTACTAATCACCCACGACCACGCCTGGACCCGTCACGCCGACCGCATCCTCACCGTCGACGCCGGGCGATGCACCGAACCGGAGATGGCCGCATGACCTCCGACTTCGCACTGCTGAAGCTGTTGTCCTTCACCCGGCCGCTCCGCGGCCGGCTCGCGCTCGCCGCCCTCGCCGGCGCGGCCACCACCGCCGCGGGGATCGCGCTGCTCGCCACGTCCGCCTACCTGATCGCGCGGGCCGCCGAACATCCGAACGTCACCGCGCTGGCGATCGCGGTCGTCGCGGTGCGCGCGCTGGGCATCGGCCGTGGCGTGCTCCGCTACGCCGAACGGCTCACGTCCCATGACGTTGCCTTCCGTACCCTGGCCGACGTGCGCGTGCGCCTGTACACACAGCTGGAACGACTGGTGCCGCTGCGCCGCGCCGACTCCGGCGATCTGCTCACCCGGCTCGTCTCCGACGCCGACGCCACTCAGGACCTCATCATTCGCGGGCTGATCCCACTCCTGTCCGCGTTCGCCGCCGGCGTCGGCGCCATCGCGCTCTGCGGCGCGCTCCTGCACTCCGGCGGCCTCGTGCTCGCCACCGGGTTGCTGCTGGCGGGCGTCGCCGTGCCATGGCTGTCGGTCATCGCCACCCGACGGGCCGGGCAGCGCACCACGGCCGCCCGGGCCCGGCTCACCGCCTCGACCGTAGACGCGCTGAACGGCGCCCGCGAGCTGCTCGCCTACGGCGCCACCGAACACGCATTGCGGCAGGTGCACGACGCCGACTCCGACCTGACCGCTCAGGCCCGCCGCACCGCGATGGTCCAAGCCCTCGGCACCGGCACGACCACGCTGATCGGTGGGCTGACGGTCTGGACCGCGCTCCTACTGGGCATCCGGGCGGACCTGCCCCACGTACCGCTCGCCGTCCTCGTACTGACCGCACTGGCCGCCTTCGAGACCGTCAGCGCGCTACCGGCGGTGGCGGCGCAACTTGGCCAGACCCGCGCGGCAGCACGCCGGATCACCGGGATCATCGACGCACCCGACCCGATGCCCGAACCCACGCATGCCGCACCCGCCCCTACGACGCCGGTCACCGTCCGCGTCCGCGGCGCCCGCCTCCGGTACGGCCCCGGCGACCCGTGGGCGCTGGACGGAATCGACCTCGACCTCACCCCCGGTCGCCGCGTCGCCCTCGTCGGGCCCAGCGGTGCGGGAAAGAGCACTCTGGCCGCGGTGCTGCTACGCTTCCGCGACCTGGACGAGGGGACTGTCACACTCAACGGCGTCGACCTGACCCACTACACCGCCGACGACGTACGCGCCGTCATCGGGGGCGTGCCGCAGGACCCCCACATCTTCGCGACCACCGTCCGGGAAAACCTCCGGCTCGCCCGCCCCGGCGCATCCGACCCCGAGCTACGCGCCGCCGCAGCACGCGCACGCCTCCTGACACGGATCGAATCATTGCCCGACGGCTGGGACACCATGGTCGGCGCCCACGGCATCGCCCTATCCGGCGGCGAGCGCCAGCGACTGGCACTGGCCCGGGCCCTCCTCGCCGACCCGGAAATCCTCATCCTGGACGAACCGACCGCCCACCTGGACACGGCCACCCGGCGCGCGTTGACCGCCGACCTGCTCGCCGCCACTCACGGGCACACCACTCTGCTGATCACCCACGACCTGGACAACCTGGAAGAAATCGACGAGATCATCGTCATGGACGATGGCATCGTCGTCGAACGCGGAACCCACGGCGAACTCCTGAGCCGCGAAGGCGGCTACCGCACACTCCACGAAGCCGGCCAGCCATAAGGGGGCGGACTAGACGTGTAACGACAGCCCCAGCCTTGGCCTTTCGGTGCACTCGGCCTGAATACGCAGTCGGCGCCGCCCTCATGCTGGTGCAGTCCGCACTCGGCTACCTGCATCTGCGCCGGGCTGGCCGACCGCGGAACTGCTGCTCAAGCTCAGCCATACCGAACCGGCCATCGATTCGGACGCCTGCTGATCTCCCCGACCACGCAGATTCGGTTCGTCCCTCGTCATCGGCGACCGGGTGGCCCACCTCGTCCCGGAGAACGTCCACTTCAGGCGCGATGCCCAACTCCGTCCTCAGCTCACTGCCAGACCGGCGCGGGCTGGCCGTCTGGTCGGAGATGTTCAGCGACGGCGTATTCGAGTTGGAGGAGGGCGGAGCGCTGAACCCGCAAAACCCGATCATCGCCCTCTTCGCGTTCGGCAGCGAGAAACTGTACGACTGGCTCGGCCGCAACGAACGGGCCCGGATGCTACGGACCGAAAAGACAGACCTCCAGCGCGAGCGTGGCCTCCGGGTCGTTGCGAGCGAGGATCCGCCGCATGTCGGCCGTGTCCGCGAGGGCCAGCAGCCCGGACTCCTGCTCGAGCGCCTGGGCGAGGTCGCCGGCGGGCAGGCCGGCGTGCTGCTGCAGCCACAGCAGCAGGCCCGGGTCGACGCTGCCGGAGCGGGTGGCCATGACCAGTCCTTCCAGCGGTGTGAACCTCATGGTCGTATCCACCGAACGGCCGTGGGCCACCGCGCACAGCGAGGCGCCGGCCCCCAGGTGACAGACGACGATGCGCAGCGCGGCCGGATCGGCGCCGACAAGCTCGCGCATGCCGGATTCGCGGGCGGAGCGGGAGGCACAGGCCCCGCCGGCTGTTCGCTCACTGGCCTCCTCCGTGCGGCCATACCCAGTCCGCCACGTCCGGCGTGTCCTCGCCGTGCTCGCGGGTGTAGGCGCGGGCGCGAATGCGGCGGTCGGTCATCTGCTGGCGTACGTGCGCGGCCCGGCCGCCCAGCTGCGGCAGCCGGTCGATGACGTCCATGACGAGGTGGAACCGGTCGAGGTCGTTCATCATCACCATGTCGAACGGCGTGGTGGTGGTGCCTTCCTCTTTGTAGCCGCGGACGTGCAGGTGATCGTGGCCGTGCCGCCGGTAGGTGAGGCGGTGGATGAGGTACGGGTAGCCGTGGAAGGCGAAGATCACGGGCTTGTCTGTGGTGAACAGCGCGTCGTATTCGGCGTCGGACAGCCCGTGCGGGTGCTCGGTGTCGGGCTCCAGCCGCATCAGGTCGACGACGTTGACGACGCGGACCCGCAGGTCGGGGAAGTACTGGCGGAGCAGATCGGCGGCCGCGAGGGTCTCCAGGGTCGGGATGTCGCCGGCGCAGGCCAGAACGACGTCGGGGTCGGCGCCCGCGTCGGTGCTCGCCCATTCCCAGATGCCGATGCCGCGCGTGCAGTGCAGGACCGCCTCGTCCATCGACAGCCAGGTGAGCGCGGGCTGCTTACCGGCCACGATCACGTTGACGTAGTCCCGGGAACGCAGGCAGTGGTCGGCCACGGACAGCAGCGTGTTGGCGTCCGGCGGCAGGTAGACCCGGACGATCTGCGATTTCTTGTTCACCACGACGTCGAGGAAGCCCGGGTCCTGGTGGGTGAAGCCGTTGTGGTCCTGCCGCCACACGTGGGAGCTGAGCAGGTAGTTCAGTGACGCGATCGGCCGCCGCCACGGCAGGCGGCGGGTGACGTACAGCCACTTGGCGTGCTGGTTGAACATCGAGTCGACGATGTGCACGAACGCCTCATAACTGTTGAACAGCCCGTGCCGTCCGGTGAGCAGGTACCCCTCGAGCCAGCCCTGGCACAGGTGCTCGCTCAGCACCTCCATGACCCGGCCACGGGTGGCCAGGTGCTCGTCGGTCGCCAACCGCTGAGCCTCCCAGACCCGATCGGTGACCTCGAAGACGGCCGACAACCGGTTCGAGGCGGTCTCATCAGGCCCCATGATCCGGAAGCTGTCGGCGTTGTCGGCGACGACGTCCCGCAAGAAGCCGCCCAGCACACGGGTCGCCTCGCTGAACGTCGTTCCCGGCTTGTCGACCGGCACGGCGTACGCGCGGAAGTCGCGCAGCGCCAGGTCGCGCAGCAGCAGACCGCCGTTGGCGTGCGGGGTGGCGCTCATCCGCCGCTCGCCCTCGGGCGGCAGCGCCAGCAACTCCGGAACCGGCCTGCCGTCCTCGTCGAACAGCTCCTCCGGACGGTACGAACGCAGCCACGCCTCCAGCGCGGCCAGATGCTCCGGGTCCTCCCGTACCCGGGCGAGCGGAACCTGGTGGGCGCGCCAGGTGCCCTCGACGGGCACCCCGTCGACCTCGCGCGGGCCGGTCCACCCCTTCGGCGTCCGCAGCACGACCATCGGCCATCGGGGCCGTTCGGTCGAGCCGCCGCGGGCCGACGCCTGAATGCGGGCGATGTCGTCCACGGCGTCGTCCAGGGCATCGGCCAGTTTCCGGTGCACGTCCGCCGGCTCGTCCCCGCTCACGATGATCGGCCGATGGCCGTACCCCTCCAGCAGCGCCACCAGCTCATGCTCCGGGATACGAGCCAGCACGGTCGGGTTGGCGATCTTGTACCCGTTCAGGTGCAGGATCGGCAGGACCGCGCCGTCGGCCGCCGGGTCCAGGAACTTGTTGGAATGCCAGCCGGCCGCCAGCGGCCCGGTCTCCGCCTCACCGTCGCCGACGATGCAGGCGACGACCAGGTCCGGGTTGTCGAACGCCGCACCATAGGCGTGGGCGAGGGAGTAGCCCAGCTCGCCCCCCTCATGGATCGAGCCGGGGGTCTCGGGCGCGACGTGGCTGGGCACGCCGCCGGGGAAGGAGAACTGACCGAACAACCGGGCCATGCCCGCCGCGTCGCGCGACACCGGCGGGTAGACCTCGCTGTAGGTGCCCTCGAGCCAGGCGTTCGCGACCGCCGCCGGACCGCCGTGGCCCGGCCCGATCACGTACATCATGTCCAGATCGCGTTCCTTGATCACCCGATTCAGGTGGACATAGCAGAGGTTCAGCCCCGGCGACGTCCCCCAGTGACCCAGCAGCCGGGGCTTGATGTGATCACGGGTCAGCGGTTCCCGGAGCAGGGGATTGCCCCGGAGATAGATCTGCCCGACCGACAGGTAGTTCGCGGCCCGCCAGTACGCGTCGATCCGGCGCAGCTCCTCATCCGTCAACGGCATGGCGTGATCTCCTTCTAGAACGTCTGCGTGGCCAAGTCGAGGGGGCGCCGCCCCATACTGACCGCCTGTTGCCGCGGCCTCTAATTCCCCATCGCTTCGAAGCGAAGCCTTTCGGTTCCGGCCGCACCCGCTTCGTGTCGCCAACACGACCCGGGAGACGACGTCCTGCACTTCGGCTTGCTTGTGATGATGTGCGAACGCCGCGCCCGTGGCATCTCGGGCGTGTAGGCGTCGAACACGCCGTCGTTGTGTGTCTTTCGGTACTCGGTGAAAACGGTGCGAACCGCCGTATCCAGCTCGTACCCGTAGGCCGCCAGGCCCTTTTCCACCATGCGCAGGCCACCGTTCGGCATGATGGCGCGCTTGAGCGGGGCATCGGTCTGCAGACCGACGATCAACTCGCGGTCGCGGAGAACGTATCCGGGCGCATGCGAGGTGATCGACGATGGCGTCGCGGCGTCGACGTCCGAGATGCCACGCCGACGTTCCTCGGGGAACATCGCGCTGACGTGCTCCCAGACCTCGCGGGTGCGCTCGGTAGGGCCGGTCAGGAACGAAGCGTCGCCTTCGTTGTTCGCCCCTCGTCCGGCACGGACGGAAATGGACCGCCGCAGTGTCGTGACATCAGTAGTACTGCTGAAATGGGACATATTCGTCGTCGGTTTCGTACGCCAGCTGACTCTGCATCGAAACGACGCCCTCGACCTGACGTACGGCAGCCATCAGCAGCGAGATCTGTGAGCGCTTTTCCGCGGTTCCCCTGATGGTGACGCGCCCGTCCTTCACTGTCACATCGAATCGTGTCGGATCCATGGCGAACTCGTCTTTGATCACTTCGTTGAGCACGTCCGCGCGAATGTCGGCGTCGGGCAGGCGGTAGACGGCCAGGACGTCGGCGCGGCCGACGATGCCGATGAGATGTCCGCTGAGGGCATCGACGACGGGAAGCCGGCCGATCTTGTGCCGGTACATGTACCGTGCGGCCTCCTCGACCGTCGCCGTGGCGGGCACCGTGACCGCCGGTGCCGTCATGAGGTCGGCCGCGACGGCACCGGCCACCTTGTGCTGTTCACGGCGCCGTTCGGGGGTGATATGGAATTCGTGCTCCGCCTCCGGAATGGCTTCCTTGAGCAGCAGGTCGCTTTTGGAGACGACGCCGCGTACCTGCCCGGTCGAGTCGAGCACCGGAACGGCGCTGACATGCTTACGGTGCATGACGTCGACGATGTCCTTGAACGGCGTCATCTCTTCGACTGCGACCACCGAGGTGGTCATGATGTCTTTCACTGTGGTGCGCATTGCGCCTTCCTTGATAGAGGGTTTCAGCAGGGTCACTTGAGGATGGGGAAGCGGCGGACCAGATCGGTCTTGGCCCACCGGTGGCCGAGTCCGAGGGTGTCGCCGGCGCGCACCAGGGCCAGTCCGATGATGAGGAGCGCGTAGATGAGGTGGTCGTCCATGAACACGTTGTTGGCCGGGGGCAGAACGACGCCCCACATCATCACCAGCATCACCGCGCCCGCCGCAGCGGCGATACGCATACCGATCCCGAGCATCAGCGCGACACCGATCCCGGCCAGGCCCAGCATGAACAGCCAGTCCGCCCAGGCCGCACCCGCGATGCCGTGATAGAAGCCCTTGAACGGACCGGCGGCGGAGAACTTCAAGAACCCCAACGTGGGGTGACCGCCGTGAATCCAGGCCTGCTTGCTCGTAGTCTCATGCCCCAGCCCGAACAACTTGTCCATGAACGCCCACACGAACACGAACCCCAGCGACAACCGGGCCAGCGCCCACACATAGCGAGCAGCGGCACGTTCGGTCACCGGCTCCACACCGGGCAAACGAATGTGCAGGCGGCGGGTCGCGGCACGACGGTCGGTGACAGCCATCGTCTTCACCTCTCTCGGGGGGTGCCGGATCGGCTCCGGCTGCCTTAACTCAACCCCGCACGACCACACGCACCGCAGAGGCGAAAGCAAGGCCGCACACAGGACCTTCGTCCCCGATCAACGACGCCACGGACGGGCCCAACACCGATGCCGAATCGTGGTCCGCCGATGGCGGGTCGCACGGGCCGTGCTCAAAGGGCCGTGACGTTCACGCTCATCGACGGGACCTAAGACCCTCCCGAGACCCGGCCGGCGACGAACACGCTGACAGCGCAGTCTCCATCGAACAGCGGGAGATGACATGCGAGCGCTCGTCTACCACGGACCAGGCCGTAGAGCCTGGGAAGACGTTCCCGATCCCCAGATCGTCGACGAGACCGACGCCATCGTCCGCGTCGACGCGGTCACCATCTGCGGCACGGACCTGCACATCCTCAAAGGCGACGTGCCGGCGGTGACGCCCGGACGGATCCTCGGCCACGAAGCTGTCGGCACCATCGAGACCGTAGGCGGCGGCGTGCGGACGCGCAGGCCCGGTGATCGGGTACTGATCTCCTGCATTACCGCGTGCGGGACCTGCCGGTTCTGCCGGGAATCCCGGTACGGGCAGTGCCTCGGTGGTGGCGGCTGGGTCCTGGGCCACACGATCGACGGCACCCAGGCCGAATACGTCCGCGTACCGTTCGCCGACACCTCCACCCACCCGGTGCCGGACGGCGTCGCCGACGAGGACGTGCTCATGCTCGCCGACATCCTGCCGACCAGCTATGAAGTCGGTGTCCTGAACTGCGGCGTTCGCCCGGCGACGTCGTCGCGGTGGTCGGCTCCGGGCCCATCGGCCTGTCCGCCATCATGACGGCACGCCTGTTCAGCCCGAGCCACGTCATCGCCATCGATCTGGCCGACAGCCGCCTCGAAGCGGCCAAGCGATTCGGTGCGGACGTCACGATAAACAGCTCCCGCCAGGACCCCCTGGGCATCGTCCGTTCGCTCACCGCGGGTCTGGGAGTGGATGTCACGATCGAGGCCGTCGGGGTGCCGGCCGCGTTCGAAGTCGTCCTGACGCGTTGACGTTCTCCCGCACCGGGAGAAGCGGCGCGCCCGCGCGCACCGGATCCGCGCTCGATGTGTACGGCATCGCACAGGCGGTGCCGTACACGCAACCCGAGAACGGTCGGATACCCCCGACCGGACGAAATGGAGGAGATCACACATGTTCTACGGCGACCACATGAACGGCTGGGGATACGGCTTCATGACCATCGGCATGGTGCTTTTCTGGGCGGCGCTGATCGTCGGTGTCCTCGTGCTCGCGCGCTACCTCGGCCGGACCGGGCACCCGGGCGCGGCACCGCCCCGGCCCACACCCGAGCAGCTCCTGGCCGAACGCCTCGCCCGCGGCGAGATCGGCACGGACGAATACATCGAGCGCCTGGATGCTCTGCTTTCAGGCGGCAGACGACCCCGACATGACGAGCCGCGCTCCACCGAGTACGAGACCGCCATACGACCAGAGAGGTCATGATGCGACGCTACTTGTTCGACTTCGCGTCCGGGAACAAGGACATGAAGGATCTTCTCGGAGGCAAGGGCGCGAACCTCGCCGAGATGACCCGGCTCGGGCTGCCGGTTCCCCCGGGCTTCACCATCACCACCGAAGCGTGCCGTGCCTACATCACGGCCGGGACCGAGCCGCCAGAGCTTCGCGAAGAGATGGTGGCCCACCTGGAAGCGCTGGAGAAGCGGATGGGCAGACAGCTCGGGCAACCAGACGACCCCCTGCTGCTGAGCGTGCGCTCGGGGGCAAAGTTCTCCATGCCCGGCATGATGGACACCATCCTCAACATCGGGCTGAACGACGAATCAGTCGTGGGGCTGGCCGCACAGGCGGGCGACGAACGGTTCGCGTGGGACTGCTACCGGCGTCTGCTCCAACTGTTCGGCGCGACGGTGCTCGGCGTGAACGGCGAACTGTTCGAGGCGGCGCTGGACGAGGCCAAGCACGTTAAGGGCGTGGCCGGGGACCTGAACCTGGACGCCACCGACCTGACGGCCCTCACAACGACCTTCAAACGACTCATCGCCGAGCAGGCCGGCCGATGCCGCAGGATCCGATCGAACAGCTGACCCTCGCCATCCGCGCCGTCTTCGAGTCCTGGAACAGCGACCGGGCCCGGGTCTACCGCCGTCAGGAGCACATCCCCGACGATCTCGGAACCGCCGTCAACGTCATGGCGATGGTGTTCGGCAACGTCGGTATGGACTCCGGCACGGGCGTCGCCTTCACCCGGGATCCGGGCACCGGCCAGGCCGGCGTCTACGGCGACTACCTGCCCGACGCTCAAGGCGAGGACGTCGTCGCCGGCATCCGTGACACGGTCCCGCTGCAGGAACTCGACCAGATCCACCCGGCGGCGTACGAGGAACTGCTGCGCATCATGCGGACTCTGGAGCATCACTACCGGGACCTGTGCGACATCGAGTTCACCATCGAACGCGGGAAGCTGTGGATGCTGCAGACGCGGGTCGGCAAACGCACCGCGGCGGCCGCCTTCCGCATCGCCGCGCAGCTGGTCGACGAGGGCCTGATCGACGCCGACGAGGCCCTGCGGCGTGTGTCCGGTGCGCAGCTCATGCGGTTGATGTTCCCTCGATTCGACCGTACGGCCGACGGGGTCGAGCCGATCGCCCGCGGAGTGAGCGCATCACCCGGCGCGGCCGTCGGCCGGGCGGTCTTCGACAGCCGTACAGCCGTCCAACGCGCCCAGAACGGTGAGAAGGTCATCCTGGTCCGGCGGGAGACCAACCCGGCCGACCTGGCAGGTATGATCGCGGCGGAGGGCGTTCTGACCAGCCACGGCGGAAAGACCTCGCACGCCGCAGTGGTCGCCCGGGGCATGGGACGCGCCTGCGTGTGCGGCACCGCGGCGTTGGAAGTCGACGCCGACCAGGGACGCTTCACCACCACGGACGGCATCGTCGTCCGAGATGGCGACCTGATCTCGATCGACGGGTCCGGCGGCGAGGTCTACCTCGGCGAGGTCCCCGTGGTTCCCTCACCGGTCACACAGTACTTCGAAGGCGGGCCGGACGAAGGCGACGACCTCGTGGCCGCCGTGGCCCGGACGATGTCCCATGCCGACGGAGTCCGGCGACTGGGAGTGCGCGCCAACGCGGACACGCCGCAGGACACGGCGCGGGCACGCCGTTTCGGCGCGGAGGGCATCGGACTCTGCCGCACCGAGCACATGTTCCTCGGCGATCGGCGACCCCTGGTCGAACGCCTCATCCTCGTCGAGACGCCCGAGGAGCGCCAAGCCGCCCTCGACGCGCTGATGCCGCTGCAACGGCAGGACTTCACCGAGATCCTGCGGGCCATGGACGGGCTGCCGGTGACGATCCGGCTGCTCGACCCTCCCCTGCACGAGTTCCTGCCGGACCTGACCGATCTGTCGGTCCGGGTAGCCCTCGCCGAGGAGCGCGGTGAACCCGATGAGGGCCAGGCCCGGCTCCTGCGGGCCGTCCGTCGCCTGCACGAGGAGAACCCGATGCTGGGGCTGCGCGGCGTACGGCTCGGGCTGGCGGTCCCGGGATTGTTCTCGATGCAGGTACGGGCCATCGCCGAGGCGGTCGCGGCCCGCCGGTCCAGCGGCGGTGACCCACGCGCGCAGATCATGATCCCGCTCGTCGCCGACGCGGCCGAATTGCGGATCATCGTGAAGCAGTCGAGGCAGGTGCTGGCGGACGTCGCCAGGGAGACGGGCGTCGACGTGTCCTGCCCGATCGGCACGATGATCGAGCTGCCACGGGCCGCGCTCACCGCAGGGCGGATCGCCGAGGAGGCGGACTTCTTCTCCTTCGGCACCAACGACCTCACCCAGACGACCTGGGGATTCTCCCGTGACGACGTCGAAGGCGCTTTCTTCGCCTCCTACCTCGACAAGGGCATCTTCCCGACCTCGCCCTTCGAGTCGGTGGACCGGGACGGCGTCGGCCGACTCGTCGAACTGGCCGTACGAGAAGGACGGGCCGCCCGGCCCCACCTGGAGCTGGGCATCTGCGGTGAGCACGGCGGCGATCCGGACTCGGTGCACTTCTTCCACACGGCCGGCCCGGACTACGTCTCCTGCTCACCGTTCCGCGTTCCGGTCGCCAGGCTCGAGGCCGGCCGCGCCGCCGTCGCCCAAGACGGCCGAGACTCCTCCTCGGACGCCCGCTGATCCTGCGGGCGGTGGCCGCTCTGCCGACTGGACCTGGTCGGCAGAGCGGTCATCGCCATGTGTCGGCGACGCCGGCGAGCGGTCATCACTCCTGGAGCGGGTCGGATGGCCGGTCCACGCGAAGCCGGGTGATGAAGGCCGCTGCCTGCGTACGGCGATGCATTCCGAGCTTGGTGAAGATGCCCGAGACGTAGTTCTTGACGGTCTTCTCCGCCAGAAACAGGCGTTCACCGATCTGGCGGTTGGTCAGCCCGTCACCGATGAGATCGAGGATCTTACGTTCCTGCTCAGTGAGCCCCGCAAGTGGATCTTCGCAGGGGCGTCGGCGGAGGCGCTCCAACATCCTCGCGGTGCTTCGCGGGTCCAGGAGCGACTGACCGGCCGCCACTGTACGGACCGCCCCCACCAGATCCGAGCCGTGGATCTGCTTGAGCACGTACCCCGAAGCACCGGCCATCACCGCCTCGAAGAGCGCTTCCTCGTCGGAGAACGAGGTGAGCATCAGACACGCCAGCTCCGGCATCCGCGAACGGAGCTCCCGGCACACCGTCACGCCGTCACCGTCGGGGAGCCGCACGTCCAGCACCGCGACGTCCGGCTTGAGGGCCGGAACCCGGGCCAGTGCCCGCTCGGCGGTGTCGGCCTCGCCCACGACGGTGATGTCGGCCTCGGACTCGAGCAGGGCAGCGACTCCCCGCCGCACGACTTCGTGATCATCGAGGAGGAAGACCTTGATGGGGGTCGTCATGCTCACGACCGTACAGCCATCGAGCGTACGGCGGTCCGACGATGATGGAGGCTCCCACCGCCTCGAAACGATGAGCCCTGGTGTCTCTGCGGGCATGCCTTGCACGACACCGTCATCCAGCGCCTCTTCGCCAGCGCCATGACGTGGATGAGCGCCATCAGGGTGACCTAGAAGCCCCGACGCGCCCGACGTGTCCCGGCCGCGTGGTCTTCACCGACCAGGCGTTGCCGACGGTCGCACCGATGCGCTTCGTCCTCGACGACGACGCGGTTGTCAGCGCAGGGGGAAGCCGAGCTCCCGACCCGCTTCGCGCAGGCTCTCGCGGGCGTCGGGGTGCGCGACCCGATCCACGATCTGCTGGGCCTGTGACGTGGCGTCCTGGCCCCAGATCGCTGCGGTGCCCTGCTCGCTGACGATGAAGCTGTGCTGGAAGGAGGTGACCGGTCCGGACAGCCGCGGGATCACCGCCCCGACGTTCGCCTTCGGATGCCAGGACGGCAGCGCGATGATCGCGTGACCGCCGGGAGAGTGCAGCGCCCCGACCACGAAGTCGGTCTGCCCACCGAACCCCGAATAGACCACCCCGTGCACTTGCGCTGCGTTGGCCTGGGCGAACAGGTCCACCTGCAACGCCGAGTTGACCGAGATCAGGCGCGGCTGCCGCGCGATCAGTCCCGGGTCGTTGGTCTTCTCCGTGCGCAGCATCCGCACCCGCTCGTTATGGTCCAGCCAGTCATACAGCTCCGGCGACCCGAACGCGAACGACGCGGTGATCGGGCTCGCTGACGACAGCGCTCCCGCCTTCTCCAGGGCGAGCACCCCGTCGCTGAACATCTCCGACCAGACGGCCAGCCCACGCCGGGGCCGCAGCGACTCCAGCACCGCGTCCGGCACCGCCCCGATGCCCAGCTGCAACGTCGCCTCCTCGGGCACCAGGGCCGCTACCCGCTCCCCGATGGCACGCGACACCGCGCTCGGCGCGCGACGTACCGGCCCCGGCAGTTCGCACTCTGCCTCGATCGCGAAGTCGAAGTCGCCCACCGGCACGACCGCGTCCCCGAAGGTGTACGGCATCTGCGGGTTCACCTGCGCGATGACCGGCCCGCCGCGAGCCCGGGCGGCCTCGATCGCAGCCGGCAGCACGTTCACCTCGATGCCCAGGGACACGGTCCCCTCCACCGGCCGTGATGTCTGCACGATCACAACGTCGGGCACCAGGACCTCATTGAGCAGAAGCGGCACGAGCGACAGCCTGCACGGGAAGTACCGCAGACCGGCGCGCCCTCGTTGTCCCGGACCGACGAACGGGGTCTCCAGCACGACCCCCTCCCGATCCGGCAGGCCCGTCTGACCGTTCAGCACGAACAACCGGTACTCCGCGACCGCAGCATCCAACACGGACAAGGCCCGCCACGGGGTGGCGAAGTTGCCACCGGTCACCACCCGTGGTCGGTGCGGCAAGCTTGCCAGCACCGCCGCAAGCCGTGTCTCCGAGATCACGCGCATCAGTCACCTCTGACCATCGTTCGGCCCGCTCCTTGAGCACCCGCCGAGTTCCCTAGCGATCCGCTCCAGCACACACACTGGACCACTCGACGCGCCACGGACGAAGTATGAGCCCTCTGACAGATCGCCTCCGATGGTATGGGCCTCATACGAGGCGATGCGGTCTTCGAGCACGTCCATATGAGCCGGGTAAGAAGCGCCTTCGGTCGGCGTCACGGCTTCGTATGCGGGCCTGTCCGGAACTACGCCATCGATCGTCGAGCCCGTATGAGGCTCCTCTGAAGCACCCCGCAGGCTCTGTGCGGTTGCGTTCCTGACCTGGCGCATCAGCAGCTCATACGAGCCAATCAGAGCACAGGACGGCCAGGCGGCGATCAGCCGGCCGACCGCCGAGGGTTCGGCCACCGCCACGTTCGCCGCCAAACTGGCGGCACTGCCGATGAGCAGCAACGCCCAGGGCAGCAGCCCACTCCGCCGACGGGATCGTGAATCCATCAGCAAGGACATGGATGAGGTGACAATCATTCCGTCGACCGAGATCGGAAGAAGCACGGCGGTCCAGGACGTCTCCCCGTACCGCCGCACCAGCAGATACATATGCCGATACGACACGATCGCCGCGATCACGGCCAGCACGACCACACTCAGCGTCGTCGCCCACTCACTCGGTCCCCGGCCCGCATCACCGCTCACCCACCGACGCAAGGCTGCCGTCCGGCGCCACAGCACACCGCGGGGCTGCGGCACAGTTCTTCACCACTCCCCCGCGCTCGCGCCGCAGACGGGCGATCTCGACCCTCAGCTCCGCCGATGCGATCAGGCCGCCTGCAGTGGATGAACGTTCCTGGTCAAACGCGTACCGGCGATCAGCGCCGCCTCGGATCTCGCGGACGGTTACAGAAAGTAGCGATGACGGGACGAACATGCGGGTGGCTCCCCTACAAGATCTGGAGAGGAACTGGAGACGAGGCCTTCCCGCAACGTCTCCGAACGTCCCTCAACTTCCTTGAACGGAGCCTCTGACCTGCACGTTTATGAAAAGTCGCTGGTCAACTGAACCAACGGATTCCTTTTGACACGGTAGAGGTCACTGGTTCAATCCCAGTATCGCCCACCACGTTTGGCCTGGTCAGCAGCCCGGACACCCGACAGGGTGGCCGGGCTTTTGATCGCTCGACCGTCATTTGACCGTGGCCGACGTCACGACACGGCAGCCTGGCGGGTGCCGGTGCGGGTCCGCGATGCAGGAAGATCACTTGGTCGTTCAGCGCCGTCGTGAAGATCGAACTCAACACAGTCTTACACCGCTGCACCGTCGTAGCGGATCTACCCGAGTCGGTGAGCCGGCGCAGGAAGTCCCGTACGTGCGAGGGGAGGGTCTCGATCATCCGCATCGCGCCGAACTCCGGCAGCAGATACCCCTTGATCACTGAGGTATAGCCCTGGCGTGTGTTGGCCTCCATCCGATGGGCGACCAGCCAGACATCCATCACGTACCGGGCGAAGGACTGCCGCCCGCTGCGCAGGTCAACGAACCGCCCCTCCCCGGTCCTGGCCTCAGCGCGCCGCCACGCACAAACCGCTGCTTTCTTCGCCGCGAACGTTCCCGCAGACCGCTCCCGACCCCGCACATCCCAGTAGTAAGCGGTATACCTCGGGCACCCATCACGGCGGTACCGTGTCCGCACGTACCCCATGAGCCATCCCCCTTGATCGCATGACCGTCAACTGACCGTCGTCCAGACCGACGCGATCAGCCCTTCTCCAAGTCAATGCAGTTCAGCGGGCACAGAGCATCTGGTCAGAGGAAATGCGGAGAGCCGCCGATGTTCAATAGGGCCAGGACCAGCCGAAGGCTGTTCACCCTGAATCGCCGACACGACCTTCTGAGCATGCCAGCCAGTCGGGACTCTGAATCGGCCATGCTTTCGGCCACGCCGGCATGGGGCGGCGCGGCCCGCTGAAGTGAAGGTCATGCGGCTCCGGCCTCGTTCGAGCCTTGGTCCGGCCACTCGTCCGGGAACGTCCATCCCATGCGCTTGCGCTCCTTCTCTCGCACGCGCGCCTCGCCCCACTGCAAGATCGGGTTCGGGCAGTACTGGCGGACGGCCGAATGTTCGCTCGGGTCCTTGCACATCAGGCAGGCGAGCACGCGCACCGGCCAGATCAGCTCGAATACGTGTTTGGGAGCGGGCAGCCCGGCGGCATGCGGTAGCAGTTCAAAGACCAGATCCACCGCCTTGCGCACTATGCCCTGGTACGGCAGCATGCGCGCCGACAGCGGGGGGTGCGGCACATTCCTGGCGGTGAGGGCGTCGACGACAAACTGCTTAGCCCTCTCCTACAAGCCCGGGCACTCATCCAGTGCCCCGGGCGGTCTGCGCGAACAACTCGCACCAGAAGTGCGTCTCGACGGCGCGGGCCTGAAATTCCACGACACGGGACGTACCGACCTCCTCAGCCAGTCGCGGGATGATATGCGTCTGAACGAACACGCGCTCCTCCACCGACGTTCGGTGAGGTCTGCGCCCGCCGCCCCGGCGCTCGTCCCGCGGCTTGCGGCGGAGTGGTTCACCTACGGCCGCCAGCCGTCCCCGTAGACCGTCGTCGTGGTGCAGCCACGCCGTGACGGCGGCCAACGCGCCCTTGACCGCCGCCCTACGCGCCTTGTCGGTCGGGCCGCCACCATCTGGGTTCTCTGCGTGCGCGGGCGGGCTCGGCCTTGTACCGAGCCCGCCCGCTCCAGCTCCACCCGTTCCTGAACGCGTGCTGTGACGCTCACCCGGTTCGGCGTACGTCGTTGCCCGCGAACGTCAGGAACACCCGAGCCGGACCTGCGTCACGCCACTGGCTAGCGCTGCAGCGTCAGCACGCCCGGCCGCCAAGGCAGGAGGTTGTAGTCCATGCCGTCGGAGCTCGGGTCCCGGCCCTGGTACAGCAGCTGCAGATTGCAAGGGTCAACGGTCTTGGTCTGATCAGGGTTGGTCCGGACCAGATCGCCGTGGCTGATGTCGTTGGTCCAGGTCGCGCCACTGTTGGCCTTGCCGGCGAAGGGGTTGCTCTCGGTGGCGGCCTGCGGCGTCCACGACCCGCCCAGGCTGGTGGCGGTGAACGAGCGGAAGTAACGCCCATTCGCCCCCTGCGCCTCGACGATCATGAGGTACTGGTTCTGACCCTGGACCTTGTAGACCTCAACCGCCTCGAACAGGTTAGCGGCCGTGTCGCTCATGACAGTCGTGTACGACGAGCCGAAGCTGCCCGGGAAGTTCCCGATGGGCATGCTCGCCCGGTAGATATTGCCGTCGTCGCCGGCGAAGAACATGTACATGTTCGTGTCGTCACCGATGAGTGTCTGGTCGAGGGGAGCCGCCGAGCCGGGAATGTCCCCGGTAAACAGCGTCTGCGGCGAGGACCATCCGTTGGCGTTGGTGGGGTCGCTCGAAGTGCGGTAGGAGAAGGTGGTCGCACCCACTGGTAGGCGAGCACCCAGATGTTCTTCGGGGCGAAGTACAACAGCGACGGCGCGACGGCACCGATGGACATCGTGTTCTGGCCGGCCGAGGCCATGTCGGACCAGTTTGTGAAGGGGCTGAAGTTCATCGATCCATAGTGCTTTTCGAAGTCGGTCGTCGAGGCATAGACGATGTGCTGGCCGTTGTAGACGACGTTGGTGAAGTCCTTGAGCGCGTTCAACCCCGACTTCGGGTTTGCCAGCGGGCCGGTCGATGTCCAACGGTAGCTCGACGGAAGAGCGCATGCGCTGCCCCCATCGACCTTGACGAGCTGCCACTGCTGGTTGCTGCCGTTCCAGTCGCTCCACTGCTGGACGCTGGCGCCGTCGGTGGTCGACAGGCCCGCCACCTCGACGACCTTGCCGCTGTTCCGGTTGACCAGCCGAACGTAGCCGCTGTCGGAGTCGACCAGCCGGAACTGCTGGTTGGTCCCGTCATAGTCGGACCACTGCACAAGCTGCGCACCGTCTGCGGTGGACGCACCGTTGACGTCCACGACCTTGCCGGAGTGGCGGGCCTTCAGTCGGTAGTAGCCACCGCCAGCGTCCACGAACTGGAATTGCTGGTTGTAGGCATTGCTGCGGTCCCACTGGATGAGGTTGGCACCGTCGGCGGTGGACGCACCGTTGACGTCGATGGCCTTGCCACTGTTGCGGTTCACCAGTACATACCAGGCGGTGGTGTCCACCGTGGCAGCCGACGCGGGCGTCGAGGCCATCGTGAGCAGCCCGCCCACGACCGCCACGGCCACCGCAGCGGCCAACCCCGACAGCCACCGACGACGCCACCTCGCGGTGCGCGCAAACCCAACGGACATGGCATCTTTCCTTCCATCATTTGGGATCGCCGACCTGAAGGAGGCCGCATCGGCGCGGACTCCGACGGCACCCGCGCACGGACAAACGGCCCAGGCGGCGACGGGTTAGCGCTAACATCCTTCGACGACGATCTGGGCAGGGATATGCAGGGATGTAGGCGACAGGTAACCAACCAGCGGTGCGACTGAACGCACCAAACGGACTGTGAACGATAACAATGACCGCGTCAAGATGTAACGGAAGGTTTGGAAGGAGAGTCCTGCGTGACACGCTCGGCCTCGCCGAGGCTCAGCGGCGGTCAAGCTGATCTCATCCTTTCGCCAACCGTTGATCAAGGCCACGATCTGCGGCTGCCGTGCTAACCAGTTCCGAGTTCAGTGGCCTCGGCCTAACCAGTTATGGGCCGCAAGAGCATGGGCAGGTTAATGGTGTCGGCCATTGTCTGATATCCGACGTCGTTAGGGTGCAGGTGGTCGCCGCTGTCGTAGGCGGTGTTGATCATCTGCGGGTTGCTTGGATCAGCGGTTGCCTTGGCGAAGTCGATGACACCGTCGAAGGCTCCGCTTTTGAGGATCCAGTTATTCACTGCCTCGCGTGTCTGTTCTTTTTCGGGTGACCAGTAGCCCGTCGCGATCTCCCAATCTCCCTTGAACGGGGTGAGGGTGCCGCCAAAGATCTTCAAGTGGGCTGCGTGCGCCCGGGCGATGAGCTGCTGATAGGCCGCGATCAGCTGGTTGGCCTGGGCGTCTGCGGCGCCTATGTCGTTGATTCCTTCGAGCAGGATGACGTCCTTTGCGCCGGTCCGGTCCACTACGTCCCGGTCGAACCGGTTCAATGCTCCGACGCCATAGGAGCTCGTGTCCTGCAGAACCTGGTTTCCGCTGATGCCCTCGTCGGCCACGCTCAAGGTGACGCCCTTACGGGTGTTCAGCCGGCGCGCCAGATCGTTGGGCCACCGCTTGTTCGCGTTGACCGTGGACGCCGCGCCGTCGGTGATGGAGTCGCCAAGTGCGACCACCGTGCCCTGGTTCGGCGGGCCGGCCATCACGTCAACGCTGTCCACGAACAACCACGACGAGGTCGGGGCGTATGCCGCTGTGGTGGTATCTCCGGCGTGATCGGTTCCCTGTGTGATGTACGAGGTCTCCCGTGAGTCGCTGTGCCCGGTCTGCTCGGTGGCTTGCGGTACGTAGACGCTAACTGCGAGGTCGGTCAGCGCGGGGACGGTCAGGCTGACTGGGTCGCTGAGGGCTTCAGCGCCCTGGGGGATCGTGGTCGTCCGCGAACCGGCAAAGGTCAGCGGCACGTTAGGGCCGTGGATGTTGCCATCAGCGCCGGAAACGCCGATGTATGCGTCGCCGATTTTCAGTGGCTGGTCGCCGAACGTGTTCGTGAGGCGGACGCGGACGGAGTGGCCGTCAACCGCGGCGAAAACGATGTTACGGATTGTCCCGGTGTAGTGGTGGTTGCCCATGTCCTGTGGGCTGCCGCCCCACGTGGCAACCCACTGAGCCGCGCCCGGGCGCGGCGTGTCCTGCGGCTGCTGACGCTGGTCGGCGGACGCGAAGCCGGGCGGCACCGCAATGCTACTAATTAGCAGGAACGCCCCGGCTATCGGCAGCCAAAGGTGCTGCGGGCGAGGGGTAGGGAACTTCATCTTTATTTCCTTTCGTTGAGGTGCAGAAACGCGCTGGCTGGTGTCACCCGGCGAAGGTGAAACCGCGCTGTGCGGGGAGGTCAGGACAGGTCCAGGCAATGCTGGTCCCGTGCCGGGCCGCTGCCCGGCGGGCCCGGTACGGGCCGCTATGAGGAGCCGCAGTGTCATGCCCGAGCCCAGGGGCGATAAAGGTGGAGGCGAACGCGCAACAGGGCATATTCGGTTGAGTAAATATTCTCGATAGCCCGGCACGGTGTTATCCACGCAGTTGTAGTAACCGGGGACCGCCCCCGCGGTCCGGGTCAGTTGTTGGAGCGGCCCTGGTTGTAGGAGGAGCCGATGCCGCTCAGCACGCTCTGCGGGCTGGCCGAGCCGTTGATCAGCTTTTGGGTGTCGGTCACGAGCACGTCGTAGAAGCCGGGGATCGGCCAGTCCGGGTAGAAGCTGAGCCTGTTGCCGGTGGCCAGCGTCTGGAAATCGCTGATCAGCTTCTTGTTCAGCGGGTCGGTGACGCCGTCGGTGTCGGCCGCGACCGGAACGCCGCCGTTGTTGGCGAGCAGGTTCTGGATGCCCTTCTTCATCGTGATGTCGATGAAGTCATAGGCGAGGTTCTTGTTCTTGGTGTTCTTCGGGATCACCCACATGTTGCCGCTGGACCCGGTGGTCAGATTGGTTCCGGGCCACAGGAAGCTGTCCCACTGGAAGCCCTTGATCTCCTTCTCGAACCGGCCGTACCACCAGGTGCCGGAGAAGAACATCGGGTACTTGCCGGACATGAAGGCGGTGCCGGCGTCCTCGGCCTTGATGCCCGAGGAGGCCTTGCTGATGTAGCCCTTCTTCACCCAGTCGGCGAACGTCGTCGCCCCGTACGTCCACGCGGCGTCGTGGAAGTCCACTTTGCCGGTGTAGCGCTGGTATTTGTCGACCCATGTCCGGTCGGCCTTGGTCAGCGCGAGTTGGTAGAGGTACTGCTGCGCCGGGTACTCCTGGCCGGCGTTGGCCAGCGGTGTGAGCCCCTTCTTGACGAAGGTGTCCATCGCGGCGGTGAACTCGTCGAACGTCGTCGGCACCTTGATGCCGTACTTGGCGAACATCGCCTTGTTGTAGTAGACCCTTTCGTATTCGGCGTAGTTCGGGACGCCGTACCAGCGATCGCCGCCCATCACGCCCTTGGCGTCGTACTTGGCGGTCTCGGCCAGGTTCGGGCCGAGCAGCTTGTCCCAGCCGCGTTTGGTCACCTCCGACGTCATGTCGGTGAGCAGGCCCTGCTTGGCGACCAGGCCGGCCGTCGCATTGCCCTTGCTGTACTCCAGGATGTCGGGCGCGTCCTTGGAGTTGAGAAGCATCGGCGCGGTCTTCTGGATCTGCTCGAAGCCCTTCTCCTCGAACTTCACCTTGACGCCCGGGTGGCTGCTTTCGAACTCCTTGATCGCCTGGTTCCAGGCGACGCCCATCGCGCTGTCCGCACTCTCGAAGTGCCACAACTTGAGTACCTTGGACGAGGATCCGGATCCGCCGCCGCACGCGGCGGTAAGGGCGAACATCCCCACGGCCAGCGCCGTGAGGGCCTTCGTCGGTTCGAACATTCGGTTTCTCCTTCAGCGGGCGAGTCTCGTCGGAGTACTTCAAGGGCGCGGATGCGCGAGAGCCGCTAGAAGGCGGCTGTGTCGATAGGTGCGGTCCCTCGATTCGTCGTGAGCGTCGGCGGTCGCGGCGGTCAGGTTGTGGTTTCCAGGCGCAGCAGGCGCGCGGATGGCCCCGGAGCGGCCGGCGTCACGGTGAGCCGCCCGGTACGGGCATCCCATCGAGGCCGCCAGTCGGCCATAGTCGTCGGATACTCCGGATGGATGGACAGCTGACAATCCCTCAACTGCGGCAGATCCAGGTGGATGTCGGCGGGTTGACCGCCACGCCACCAGATCGCCAGGCGGCGGGTGCCGCCGGTACGCAAGCCCAGCGAGATGACCTCGTCTGACCACCCGGGCAACCCCGAGGGCCAGAAGGGCTCGGCGGCGGCGAGTTCATCGCGGATCCGCTTGTAGACCGCCACCGCGTGCTGCACGAGGTCGCGCTCGTGCGCGTTCATATGATCGAGATGGCCGGACAGGTAGAGCCGGCCCACCATTCCATTGATCATCGCGAAGACGATGGTCTCGTCCGGCATGCCCGGTTGCGGGACAGCCCAGTTGCCGGCCTGTTCTGGCGCGATCGCGGCGGGTGCGGCCGCCGCGATCGCCGCGTAGAGCCGGACGTCCTGCTGGTCGGACGTGGACTGCAGTTGCAGGCGGGACAGCATTGCGTAGTCGGCCCGCATCGCGCCGGACGCGCAGTTCTCGAAGATCACATCGGGGTGCCGGTCGAGAAGTGCGTCGAGCCATCGGAGATGCGCCCGGTTGTGCGCGAGCAGCCCCTCGCCGGGTTGCAACGCCGCGTGGTCGGTTCCCGCGCCGGGCGTGACGTTGTAGTCGAGTTTGAAGTACGCGACGCCGTAGTCGCCCACGAGGCGGTCGACTGTAGTGTCCAGGTGAGCGCGGGCCGCGGGATGGCGCAGGTCGAGCAGGTACCGGCCGTGCTCGACGACGCGCTGCCCGCTTCGGCTCAGAAACGCCTCGTCCGGCAGTTTCGCCGCGATCGGGCTGCGTACCCCGATCACCTCCGGCTCCAGCCACAGCCCGGGACGCATCCCGTTGAGCCGGATGTGCTCCAGCACAGCGCGCAGCCCGCCATCGGGAAACCGGGTGGTCGACGGCTGCCACGCCCCCACGCTGTCCCACCACCGACCGCCGTCGTCGTACCACCCCGCATCGATGCAGAAATACTCCGCGCCGGCGCTCGCGGCGGCATCGATGAGCGGCCGCAAGCGAGCACTCGTCGGATCGCCCATCAGGGTGTTCATGTAGTCGTTGAAGATGACCGGCAACGCCGCGTCGGCCGGATGGGGCCGCCGTATGGCGCGTCGCTGCGCCGTCAGGGCGGCCAGCGCCCCCTGGTATCCCTGGTCGGACACGGAAACCGAGACGGGTACGGTCGTGAACCGGGCACCGGGCGACAGCCGGGTGCTCCACTGGTGGTCACCGTCGTTGGGCCCGGACAGAATGAGCGCGAAGGCGTTCGCGTCAGTGCGCCGACCGTCCACCTCCCAGCGCCACGCCCCATTGTGCTCGATCTGCCAGGCCCACGCCCGTCCGGTCCGCTGATTGACCAGCACACCGGTCGGCAGGTACTCGCCCGAGGACCAGGTGCTCCGGCTGACCGTGATCAGCGCGCCTCGCCCGTCATGGTCGTGGAGTTCGCTGTTGATGTCGGCCAGTCCGTCGCGTCCGCGTAGGGGGATGGTCGCCCACCTGCCCTCGGCACACCAGTCCGCGCGCGCTCGCATCAGGGCCACATCGGCCGGGTCCTCACCCGCCTCGAGCAACGCCCCGGAGGCGAAGGACGAGACCATCTGCAGGATCCGCGGCTCGGTGCCATGGTTGCCGACCTCCGTCCAGGTCCGCACGGTGGACAGGTCGGCCCGGCCGCGGAAGACCGACACCGCTTCTAGCCCGGTCACCGCGTCACGCTGCCGTACGCGCATCTCCCGCCACGGGCCGTCGGCCCGCTCCTCCGAGCCGGTGTACCGCAGTCGCGAGCCGACCGCGGTGTCGCTGAACCGGGTGTTCGACAGGGCCCGCCCTTCGCCCAGCACCAGCAGCTCGACGAGGGGCTGCCGGCGGACCGGAGGATCACTGTGCGGACGGTCCGCCGTGCCGTGCAGCGCGGCCAGCCGCACCGGTGCGTCCTTCGATACCTCCAAGACCAGCCGCACCCTGCCCGGAGACCATCCGATGAACTTGCTCGCCATAACGTCCTTCCGGCGGGGACTCCAGGCAACGTGAAAACGTTTATCAAGCGAATACGCTAACTAACCACCGACGATGTCGTGATAACGCTTTCACAACATCCATGGCGAATCGACGCCTGAAGTCAGACGGACACAGCGGGCGATCAGCCCGGGGACTCGGGAGAGGACGGCGGACTACGGCTGGGGTGGCGCCGTGCTGCCGCGGACCACCAGCTTCAGAGTCGACGAGGGAGCCCGGTACGCGCCGCCGGCCAGTCGTCCGAGCAGGAAACCGACCGCCATCCGGCCCAGTTCCGCGAAGTCTTGGCCCATCGTCGTCAGCGGCGGCGTCCACATCTCCGCGAGCGGATGGTCGTCGAAGCCGACCACGCTGACATCCTCGGGCACCCGCAGCCCCTCGGCCTGGAGACCCTTGATCACCCCGAAAGCGATCTCGTCGTTGCCGCACAACACCGCGGTCACATCACGCCGCCGGGCCAGGTGCACACCCGCCTGGTAGCCCGACCGAGCCGTCCAGTCGCTCATCAACGGCTCCGGCACCGGCGCCCCGGCCGCCTCTAGCGCCTCACGCCAACCCAGCGTCCGCCCGCTCGGCCGCCCCGATCCCGGGACGGCCACATGATGCACGGTGCGGTGGCCCAGCCCAAGGAGATAGTTGGTGGCGTCCCGACCCCCCGCACGGTCGTCAAACAACGCCCGCGGCACCCGCCGCCCTTCCGCCTCGGACGACACCGCCGCCACCGGCAGCGACTTCGGCAGAATCGTCAGCGCCCGACTGCCCCTGCTGTCAAACTCCAGCGCGATCGCCCCGGCCAGCGGCTGCCCCAGCGCCAGATCCACCGCCGCCTCGATGGACTCCTCGTCGTCGGCGTCCAGAACAGTGATCGCCACGACGAGCCCCACCGCCCGGGCGGCCTCCTCGATTCCCCGGATGGTCTCGGCGTACCCATACCGCGTGGTGTCGGCGGTCAGGACGCTGACGATCGAGCGTCGGCCGGTGACCAGAGCCTGCGCAGCGGCGTTCGGCCGGTACCCCAGCTCATCGATCGCACGCAACACCTGCCGTCGCTTGTCCGCGCTGACCGGCGCCGAACCACTAAGCACCCGTGACACCGTCGGGACGGACACACCCGCCGCCCTCGCCACGTCGGCGAGAACCGGCGGCCGCCGAAATGAACGAGTGCTCACCTCGGCAAGCGTACAGACCCTGTGCCGTGCCAAAACTCATCGTCAGAGCTTTACCTGGGCTTTCACATGATCGTTAGGAGGCTCTTCGGTATTCGTGGATCAGGCCTGTGACGGTACTGCGGCGCTTGATGGCAGCCGTGAGGTCGATCGGCTGGTCGTCGGGGGGTTGCGTCCACAGACGTGGTGTACGAGAGCGACCGCCGACCGCCGACGTCGGCCCGATGCAATGCGTTGGCTGCTCAGCAGGTGCTCGGATGCCACGAAACAGCACGTCAGCTGGCGGCACGGCGCGGCACCGGAACCGTTGTAGTCGCGGACGAACCGGCATAGACCGGCACCCAGAGCACTGATCTGACACGAGAGCAGCGGACTCTTAATCCGCGCGTTCGGACTTGCGGGTAGCCGCAGCGATGTCGGCAGAGTTCCAGGTAGGAGTGCTTCTCCTCTGGTCGTGCACGGCAGGGGCGGTCATCCGGCTGTGAAGCGTCCGTCGATCGCCAGCTGACCGTCGCAAATACGCAGGTCGCGCCCGTTCCCATCAGTGTGGCTTCCCCCAGAGAACTCGGACCTGCGAGTTGATCTATAAACTCTCCCGTTGGTGCAGGTCAGCGACTTGCTCGTTGCGCCCTATCGTGATCACCTAGGCATGCAGGTGGGATTCGAACCTGCGCGCCTCGCTGCATCTTCAGGGATCCGTCATCGTCGCCCAAGCGAGTAACGGCCTGGCGCCGATCGCTGGCGACCCACTTCGACTCACGGCGCCCGGCAAGAGAAGCGCGCTTCGCGGCATGAGCGGACGCAGTCCTGCGGTGGCCGTCCGAGGCCTCGTCCCGCTCGGCACGCTAGGTGACACCTCACGTTAGGTGACACCTACGGTTTGGCCGAGGAGGTGATCGGCGGTCCGGCTGGTGCCCCGGAGTCCGGCACCCCTGCGTAGTCGGGCAGCTCGGGCCCGTTGATCGCGCGGTCGATCAGCGCGGTGAACCACTCGCCGGCGAAATCTGGGCTCGGCTCGGCGTCCGGCTGGGGGACGTCGCGGCTCTGCACGTGCAGCCGGCCGATCTCCTGGTTGGCCTCGACGAACGAGCGCATCCGCGCCTCGTAGCCGGCGAACCCAGCCTCCGGGTCCCAGCCGGCAGCGGCCAGCTCTCCGGCCAGCAGGTAGGCGCCGACCAAGGCCAGCCCGGTACCCCCTCCGGACATCGGCGACGAGCTGAACGCCGCGTCGCCGATCAGCCCCACCCGTCCGTTCGACCAGCGATCCATCACCACCTGGGCGACCTGGTCGAGGTAGAAGTCCGGGGTGTCGTCCAGGTACGCGAGGATGCGCGGGGTCAACCAGCCCAGGCTGGCCATCTGCTCACGCAGCAGGCGCTTCTGACCCTCGACGTCGCGGTAGTCGACGTGGAGATCGGTCGCGGGGAAGGAGAACATGGCCATCGCCCGGGTGGCGTCCTGGATGGGCCGCAGCATGGCGGAGCGCCCGGACTCCTGGTCCTGATACTCGATCAGCCAGCGGTCCAGCCCGAACTCGTTGGGCACGCTATAGAAGGCCAGCACGAGCCCGAGGTGGCGGACGAACCGCTCGCGCGGCCCGAAGACCGCCGCCCGCAGCGCCGAGTGCAGCCCGTCCGCCCCGACCACCAGATCGAAGCGCCGCCGATCGCCGCCCGCGAAGGCCACGTCGACCCCGTCCGCGTCCTGGGTGAGCTCGGCGATCCGGTCGCCGAAGACGTACTCGACACCGTCCCGGGTGTCGTCGTAGAGCACCTGGGACAGGTCCCCGCGCAGGATCTCGATGTCCGCGATGAACCCGTCGCCACCGTCGTCGTCGGCGCGGAAGGTCTCCAGCACGTTCCCGTCGACGTCCACGTAGTGCGCGCCGGCGGTCTCGGTGCGGGCCGCGCGCACCGCCGCATCCAGCCCCATCCGCCGGATGACCTCCTTGGCCACCCCGCGCGCGTCCACCGCCTGCCCACCGGGACGCAGCTCGGGGGCCCGCTCCACCACGGTCACCTCGGCACCCCGCCGACGCAGCCAGTGGGCCAGCGCAGGCCCCGCGATGCTCGCCCCCGCCACCAACACCCTGGTACCGCTCACTTTGTCTCCCGCTCACCCCGCCGGATCACTGTCCGGATCGATTGCTTCTGCTCTGAACCACCGCTGTCGGTATATCCAGCGGTATAGACGACGGATCCACCCAGAATTCATCGGTGCAGCCGAGATCGTGTCCACGTTCCTGCGAACACGCTGAACTCGGCAGAAGCGAGTACTGCTCAGGATCGGCACCATCACGCGGTCGGCGGCATGAGAGCGCATCGGATGTCACACGAGCGGTGGTCGGGTCGGCTCCAGCAACTCGCTGACGTTGCCGCGGTCGAGTGCCGTGATGAGCGCATCCGTGCCCCGCGACACCTTGAGCCCGACCTCCGCCGGGTGCAGCGGCACCAATGCGAGCAGGTTGATCAGAGTTCCGTCCCCGACCTCGATGGTGCGTGCCTCCGGCCGAACGTTGAGCATCGGCGTGACGACCACCCCGACGAACGGGGTACCTGGTGCATACGGCACCGCAGGATCGCCGTTAGGTACCGAATGCCACTCCCCGATCCACGTCGCGTACTCATGCGGCAACCGAGCGACCTGTTTCAGCACCCGGACCGGCCACCCCGTCCGCTCGTCATACAACGCCGTCTGCGTCAGCGGCCAGTCCCCCGGCAGGCACAGCATCAACTCCGCGTACGGGCTGATCCCCGCTCCCTCGGGCACGGTCATCGGCCGTTCACTCATTCCCGAAGTGATCAGCGTCCGATACGGCCGCTCCGCCGTGGGCCCGATCACGTAGACGTGGACCCCGACGAGATGCGAGGCCATCTCGTGCAAAACGAACTCAACCGGCCCGAAGTGCGCGGCAACGTGCCGGTCGATGGCTTCGGCGACCTCTTCCCGCTGTCCTGCCGCCGCCACGAACCCCTCGTACCGCGGCTCATGCCGCTCAATCCCAGCCCCGCGTACCTCGTCCACGACCAGGCACTCTAGAGCAGCCGACGGCCTAGAGCACCGCCTGCCCAGCTCCGCGCGCTATTCGGCAGATCAGTGGCTCCCGGCCTGCAGGCCCGTCCGGGCAACGGCGAACGCGACGGGCCGGACGGGCCAGCGGGCACATAGGTGCGCCGCCATCGCGGCATGAGCGGGTGTTCGCCCGCCGCCTTGTCACGTGGCCGCCTGCGCTAATGGGTGCTGTGGCGGTCGGTGCTGGCCAACGCCAGGGTCTTGTACGGAAGATGGGCTCCTTACGCGTCCGGGCCATAGAGGCCGGCGATGTCCTTTGAGCCGGGCCATCGGGTGTAGGTCGGCGACTGCGGCCAGTCTTCGGGTGAGTCCTGCCATTCCTCCTGCCGTCCGTACGGCAGCAGATCGATCAACGCGAAGGTGTGAGTGAGCTGTTCGGTGCCGCGGCCGTTGGTGTGCCAGGTGCGATAGACGGTGTCGCCGTCGCGGAGGAATACGTTGACGGCGAATCCGCCGCCGGGCGGTGCGCCGACGTCGGTGCCGAAGGGACTGTTCGCCGTGGAGTACCAGGTCATCTTGTTCCCGACCCGCCGCTTGTACGCGAGCGCTTCGTCGATAGGGCCCTGGGTGACGATGACGAACCGGGCGTCGTAGTTGTCCAGGAACTCCAACCGGGTGAATTGTGAGGTGAACCCGGTGCAGCCCGGACACTGCCACTGCTCGCCGGGAAACCACATGTGGTTGTAGACGATCAGCTGCGTTCTACCGTTGAAGACGTCCGCGAGCCGGGCCGGCCCCTCCTCACCCTCCAGGGTGTAGTCGGGCATCTCGACCATCGGCAGACGGCGGCGCTGCGCGGCGATCGCGTCGAGTTCCCGGGTCGCGGCCTTCTCCCGGGCGCGCAGTGCGTCGAGCCAGCGCTGCCAGGTATCGGCGTCGACGACGGGCGGTAGCGCCTTGTTGGTCATGACTTCCTCCGAGGTGTGTTCGTGTCCCCAGCATGCGGTCTGCAGATATAGACGCCGGCCGGTCGATGAACTCATCGGTGGCTGGACCGAAGTCGTGCACGGATGCCGATCGACAATCATCCATGCTCGAACACCGGCTCGGTGGCTTTGTCGCCCAGAGCGGACACCACTTATCCATGACGTCCGACACCGCCCGGTCCGGCCGTGAGGCCGTGTCGATGAGTTCGGGCACCACCCTGTCGGGCATGCGTCACAGCTGGTCGCCCCGGTTGGCTGATCGGGCTGCGCCCGCGGTGTAGGTCATGATCGACTTGTTCCCTCTCTTCGTTTGAAGGAGTGTTATGGTCTTCGACGAATTCGCCTAGCCAGGCATCTTCCACGACGGCTGGGACGACCTGGCCAGGCTCCGGGCGCTGCTGGACTCCGGGGCCGACCCCGACGGTCGGGCGTGGGGTCACCGCAGGGTGCTGCACGTCGCGGCCGAGAGGGGTTCCCCGGAGGTGGTCGCGGAACTGGCCGGGCGCGTGGCCGACATCGACGCCGAGGACCAGGGGCATAGCGCGCTGTGGGCGGCCGTCTACCACGGCCGCCCGGACAACGCGCGCGTCCTGGCCGCAGCGGGTGCGGATCCATGGCGGCCGATGATGGCGGGCTGGTCGCCCGGACGGCTGAGCCTCGCGGGTCCTACCCCGGATCTGTTCCCCGTTCCCGCAGACGAGGTCGCGCTTTCGGACGACGAGGCTGCTCTGGCCGCCACAGCCCCACGGTTGGCCGAGATCTTCGACGGCTTCTACATCGACGGCCTGGGCTTGGCGTGTGTCGCGGGCATCAGCGCGGCCGAGGCCGGACGGCGGCTCGGCGCCACGCCGTTGCCGGTCACCGAGACGGGCCCCTTCGAGGAGCCTCCGTGGCCGGGCCCCGATGAGGAGTTGGAGGTCGTCGGCGCCACCGATGTGCTGGGCGGCTGTGTCATCACCCAACCCTGGGGGTACGCGCCGAGGATGACCGGTGTCATGGCCGCACTGTCAGTCGGCACCTTCGCCTATGGGCTGTACGTCAACCCCAAGAGCGGAGACCAAGGAGACATCTTCCGCGACGGCTCCTGCGAGGGCGGGGACCTGCACCCCGCCGGCGACCCGCACCCCGACGCGACGTCCCGCGAGATCCTTGTCGACTATCTGACGCGAGGCAACGCCGTCGCCTACTGCTGCGCCTACGCGGGCCTGCGTCTTCCTGATACCCGCGCGGTCGAGGGCCCACCCGATACCTGGCTGAGGCTGCCCGAGCGCGACTGGTGGAACTGAACGATCGCGTTCAAGCGGTCGGTGCCGACCGGGTTGAACTCGCCGGAACCGCTGTCACCAGCGACACGGACTGATCACTTCCCACCCGGACCGAGCCGTCGACTGCGCGTAGCCCAGAGCGCTGCTGCTCCAGTGTCCGCATCAGGCTCAGCGACCGGGCATCAGGTCCGCTGGCTCGTTCGGCCCGGCGCCGATGGTGCCCGAACTCGCCCACATTGATCTTGCATCGACACCACCTCGTGGTTCGGATGTGAACGACAGGTGGTGCCCGTTCCCATGTGCAGAGCCAGTTCGAGCAGCGGTCGGCGAGATTCCCGATCGTGGCCATGGCGCCGCTGCCTCGGTTGTCGTGGCGTGTAGTTACGCGCGAGGGTGACGAGCGTTCAGGTCAGCGGTAGCGGAAACCATCGAGGAAGCGGCGGAAGACACCCAGCGGCAACTCGGCCGCCGACTCTGATCGCCATGCGGCTATACCTCGATAACCGTGCGGATGTGCGGACCGAATCTGTCGAGCTACGCCTAGGATGTCGACCCGCACCCGCCGGTTTCATGGCGCGCACGAATCAGGCCGTCGGCTGCGGCTCAAGCTTCGGGTCTGGACCGTAGGCGTTGTCTCCGCGGTCGCCGGGGGTGGCCATGAAGACGATGAGGATGATGGTCCCGATGATGGGGATGAGGCCGATCAGCAACCACCATCCGCTCCGCCCGGTGTCGTGCAGCCGACGGACGCCCACCGCGAGCGACGGGATAAGCACCGCGAGTCCGTAAACGAAGCCGAGGATACCGACCAGCCTCACCGCCATACCGATCAAATCAAGCACCACGGTGATGATGACGTTGAAGAGGACGAACATCCAGTATTCCGTACGGCGTGCTCGCCCGTCGAAACCTGCATAATTCCTGAGTACGGCAAGAGGCTCTGTCGCTGATCTTGTGACGTGGAAGCATCTGGTAGTTGATCGTGTTCGGAGTGCGTTTCTGGATCTTTCGACGGTGTTCTCCCGCATCTGGCCGGGATCGTGGTGGAGACGGTGGAGCGGGTGGCTGGTCTAGTCACGTTGCGCGCCCGGGTACGGGCAGCAGCTGGGGTGTGCCCGCGCTGTGGAGAGCTTTCTGATCGGGTGCACGATCGGTGACGTGGCTGTAGACGCCGACGACGCCGGGCATCCGGTGCCCCATCCGCTCGTACTTGAGGGCGTCGCACCAGCCTTTTTGCTCTTACGAGCGCCAATCCGAGACCGGAATCAGGCATGATTCCCGTCTCAGTCGTCACGAGTTCGTTCGGTGCTTCCGCACGGAACATCTGAATTGGAGCAAAGCGTCCAATCTCGTTGGAACCGGCTCATCGCGGAAGTAGCCGAGCGCCGGATCGACCGGCAGCGCGCCGTCCGGCGAGCACCGATGCCCAGTGCCGGCCTACCTCCCGCAGCAACCGCTCGTCTTCCAGGCTCAGCGGGTGGCTCAGCATGATGGTCGGCTGCTCCTCCGGGCGGCACCCAGTTCCCTGGTTCTCCGCCTCCCTGCTCCTCGCGTACTGCCATCGACGCGGCCGAAGCCACCCATGCGTCGCGCGGTCACCGTCCGGCGGGCCGGCCGGTCACCGTCGCGCGGCTGAGTTCCCTGAGCCGCTCGGCGTCAGCGATCAGCCCGCACACCATGTCGCGAGTGTCCGCAGCACCCGCCGGCTCCGCCGAAGGTGCATCGGGGGCGATGTGGCCGACGAGTCCGGCCCGGCGCCGGCCGGGCGGCTCCGGCGAGCGTTGATCGCGGATGCCGACCTCGGCCTGTGGCGTTGCCGAACCCGGGCCGGGAAAGGCGAGGACCTCGTCGGCGCCCTGGTCAAGATGGTCGGCGACTTTGCGCGCGGCCGTAGCGATGGGACCGACCGGGACGGCGGCGAAGGACGCCGGTGACGTCAGGCGATCTCGTAGCCGCCGCGCGGCTCTGCCCGTCTCACCAATGCGCGCGATCTGTTCGTCGGGCGACGCAGCCTTCCGCCTGAGCCTGGTGCCGGCCGCTTCGAGCGTCGCGGCGACCGACGCCGCTTTCCGGTCCGCGCCGCGGATCCGGGCCTCGCGGCCCCTGGACGGTTCGGCGACCGCACGCGCGAGAACGGCATGGGTGTGCAACAGCCGGGCCAACCGCTCGGCTATCCGCCGCTGGATCCCGGCCGGGAACAGCAGCTGTGCGAAGAGCAGCGCGAGCAGGGCGCCCACGAGACTGAGGACGATGCGCAGGATCCCGGCCCGCCAGTTCAGCGGCGCGGTGAAGTCGATGAGGAGCATGGTCATCGGCGTGCCGAGCGTGATCCAATAGCCCGTGTTCACCGGTTTGAGCGTGAACCCCAGCGCGCCGCTGATGAAGATCAGAGCGAGGAGGGTGATCCGCCCAGGCGCGAGCGCCAGGGCAACGGCGGCGGCCGCGGCGCCGACCGTGGTTCCGACGGCCTGCTGCAGGACCATCCGCACCGTGTCGGTGTACGAGTCGCGCAGGCTGAACAGCACGGTGAGAATCAGCCAGTGCGGGTGAGACAGGTGCAGTTCGACGGCCAGGATCATGGTCAGCGCCAGCGCCGTACCCACGCGTGCGGCATGCCGGAACCGGGGTGACCGGGTCCTGACCGCTTCGACGCACCGGGCCCACCAGGCACGGATCCCGGGCAGTCGTCGCCCGGCGATGCGCCGCTCTTGCGCTAGGACCCGGCACACCGTGTCGGCCGACGCGTTCATCCGGCCGATGATCCAGTCGGCGTGGAGGCGCAGCGCGACGGTGGGCAGGCCGGCCCGCCCGGCGATGCCCAGGCTGTCGTGTTCGCCCAAACGGCCCATCGGGACCGAGCCCGCCGCCACAGTGTCGGGCGGCACGTCCGTATCCGTCTCGATCGCCATGCCGAGCGTGCGCAGCCGGACGGCGACGGCGGTGAGAGCTGCCCCGAATTCGGAGTGCCACTCCGTTGGATACGGTCGGCTTTCCAGGCGCAGCGTGCCCAGGACGGCTGCCTCGTCCATCACCTGGTCGATCGCCGCAATGATCCGAGCCGGTCGCCGCTGTTCCTCGAAGCCGCCCGAGCGGTAAAGGCCGTAGGCGATCCGGGCGGAGTGAAGGTCCGAACGCGCCGTGGCGCGCCGGCGAGACCATTCGCCCGGGTCCAGGTCATGGCCCGCCAGCTCATCGAGCATGTCGGCGACCGAACCTGCGGCGGCGGCGATACCAGCGCGCACCGGGCGGAGCCTCTGTGCGACCCACGGCGCCAGCAGCAGCACACAGATCCACACACCGCCCAGCGTCTCCAGCAGTCCGTTGTACAGCACCGGGCTGGTCGCCGGTCGCAGCGCCGCGACCAGCGTGCACAGCGCCGCCATCGGTCCCAGCTCGGGAATCGCCGCGCCGAGCGCTGCGACCGCGGATGTGACCACCACCATCAGCCAGTCATGGCCGCTGACCAGGCCGCCGAGCCAGGAGGACAGTGTCACGACGGCGACCCTGATGATCATCGAGCGGGCACGGGCGCCCTGGGGCCCTTGCGGCGCGATGACTCCGACGTAGAAGGCCCCCAGGGCGACGAGCTGGCTCTCGGCGACGTGCCCGGTGATCAGGCCCGCCACCAGCGGGACACACACGCCGGCCGCGGTCACCAGCCCGTAGACCGGCGCCGCGCCGCCCTCGAACGTGGCGAACGCCCGGCGCAGCCACAACAGCGATGACCGCACGGCCTGCTCCCCCCTGGCGACGTGGCGGCGGTCTCCGCCTCCTTACCCCACGTCGTTCACGACTACCCACCGCGATGCACGGAGCTACGGTCGGCTAAGGCACTGGGCCCGGGGGCCGGGGGCCGGGGAATGAAGCGGCTATTAGGCCCCTAGCCGACCGAAATGCTCGGCCGGCTGAGGGCCGGTCACATCAGCCCTTACGTTCAAGCCGGGCCCGCGTACATCACCGGCTTCATCGAAGCGCTCCTCGCGCCGGACCCGAACCGGCAACACCTCGTGTCGGCGTGCGTCTCTGCAGCGCAGAGCCAAGTACGGCTAAGCATGGAGTTCATGGCTCGGCCTGGGCGGGACGCCACAAGAGGTGGGACCCGATCAGAAGGGGTCCAGGGCGAAGGGGATCTCCAGCAAAGGGAGCCGTGCTGTGCTGGTCCAAGGTGGCACTCGGATATAACGAACGTCCCTTCGGGCCGCTTGGGCAGGCCATCGCGACCGTACCGGCGCTGACCAGGCCGATCGCCGACGACCTGGCCGGGCAGAGGAATTGGCCGAGGCCGTCGCCGACGACGTGGTCTCCCAGGTGGCGTTGACGGGGCGCTACGCGCCCGCCGTTCGGACCTATCTCGGCACGCAGGTCAGGCGGCCGCGGCCGGTCGGCGGCACCGCCCGCCTGATCTCCGCGGCGCCGGCCTCGGACGCGCTGGCGTGGCGGGCCGGCGGGGCGTGCTCATGAACGTGGGGGTGGACGTTCGGCGCCGCCGAGAAAGGCGCACCACATCCCTACGCCTGATCGGGCTCGCACATGCCCTGGCTCATTCCTCGCGCCGCACGACGATCGGGCCGTTGGCGCGAACCGCGTTCCCCGCGGTCACGACGCGATGCCCGGATCTGCGCGCCGCCGCCCGTCGCCCGCCGCCCGCCGCCAAGGCTCGAACGACCGCTCTCCGGGGAAGGACCGCGACCATGAGCCCCGCGTCCCTGTTCATCGTCGGCCTTGCCGTCGCGGTGGTGGTGCTGCTCTCCCGCACGCTGTCCGCCCGGGCGGGGATCCCCGAGGCCATCCTGCTGGTGATCCTCGGCGCTGCGGTCGGCTTCCTGCCCGGCATGCCCGAGACCCGGCTCCCGGCGCAGCTCGTGCTGCTCGGCTTCCTGCCCCCGCTCGTCTACCATGCGGCGTTCTTCACCGCGCCGAGGGAGGCGAAGGCGGACGCGGTGCCGATCATCACGCTCGCCGTCGGGCTGACGCTGGTGACCACCGTCGCCGCCGGGTCGGCGGCGTGGTGGACGATGCCCGCGATGGGCTGGGCGGCGGCCATCGCCCTCGGCGCCGCCGTCGCTCCGACCGACCCGGTCGCGGCGACCTCGATCATGAAACGGCTGGCCACGCCGATCCGAATCGTGACCATCGTCGAGGGTGAGAGCCTCATCAACGATGGCGTCGCGCTGACCGCGTTCGGGCTCGCCGTCGAAGCGCTGAGGGGGCCGTTCTCCTTCGGCCACGGTGCCGTCCGTCTGGCCGAGGTGGTCGTCGGCGGCATCGCGTACGGCCTCGTGGTGGGCCTCGTCAGCGCCCGTGTCCGCCGCCGGATCCGCGATGCCGGCAGCCAGATCATCATGTCATTGCTGACGCCGTACCTTGCGTTCGTCCCGGCCGACCGGCTTGGCCTGTCCGGGGTCCTCGCCACCGTCGCCGCGGGCTTCTACCTCGGCACCCGCGGCGAGGGCATGCTGCAGCCCGCGTCCCGGCTGACCGGACAGGTGTTCTGGCGAGTGCTGGTGTTCATGCTGGAGTCGGCCCTGTTCGTACTGCTGGGCCTGCAGACCCGTGCGCTGTTCCGTGAGCTGGCCGGCCTGCCCTGGTCACGGACCGTCATCGGCACGATGGTCGTCGCGGCCGTCGTCGTGGTCCTGCGGCTGGTGTGGACGCTGCTCGTGTTCCCGCTCTCGCGGTACCTGCCGGGGCGGCACTTCGCCTTCGACCACCTGCCGTGGCGCGAGCGGCTCGTCATCGGGTGGAGCGGCATGCGCGGCGCCACCACCCTGGCGATCGTGCTGTCCCTGCCGACGGCCGCGCGCGATCTGCCGCCGGAGATCCGCAGCGAGCAGATCTCCGTGGCTGCCGCGATCGTGTTCATCACCCTGATCGGACAGTCCGTGACGTTGCCGGCTCTGCTGCGCCGGCTCGGCCTCGCCGAGTCGGACCGCGTCCGGATCCAGACGCGCGATGCCCGCCGGGAGATGCTGGAGACCGCGCTGGCGCGGCTCGACGAGCTCATCGAAGCCGGCGCGGTGGACGAGCGCACCGCCCGGGCCTATCGCCAGATCTATGAGGACCGGATCGACCGGATCCGGGCCGAGCTCGACGAGGAGGAAGAGGAGGTCACCGACGCCGTCGGCCTGCGCCGCGAACTGGTGCGGACGCAACGCGAGAGACTCCGGCGGCTGTACCACAAGGGCAGGATCAGCGCGGAGGTCATGCGGGCCGTGGACCGCTGGCTCGACCTCGACGATCCCGACGTCCGCGACATCCGCGACGTCGAATGATCGGCGGGGCACGCCCGGGCCGCCGACCGCGGCCACCCCGCCGCGACCAGGCCGCCCCGGCACCGGGCCAGGCCCCTCCCCTATGTCCGGCTCACGACGGCCGACAGGTGGGGGTCGGACGCGCGGCGCTGTTCGTCGGTGGTGGTGACGCGAAGGCGGGCTCGTCGCTGTCCAGCCGCGCGGGCGGGCTGTCGCGATGCCCCTCGGGGATCACGGCGACCCCCATGGCGCCGCAGTTCGGGCAGGTGACCTCGCCTCCGGTGGGCGGCTGCACCGGCACGCCGTCCAGCCGGTAGAACGCGAACACCGCGCCGACGTCATCGCTCACGTACTGCACGTCGTCGTCGGCGGTCCAGTCACGGCCGCAGCGCCCGCACACGAACCTGTAGCGCTCGACCGCGACGTCGACCAGCATGGTCATCGCAACCTCCGGGTTCATCTCAGATCATGCTCAGGGGATCGCGGACGACGACGCTCTGCGGTCACCCCTGACGGCCTCGCGGTAGACATCATCCGGTTCGAGGCGCCGCAGTTCCTCGGCGATCAGTTCGGCCTCACCGCGCCGACGCAGCACCACCTGCCGGTCGGGCTCGCCGGACAAGGTCGCCCCCCTCCCATCCGGGCGCGTCACCGCGATCGCGCCGGACTCCGTGGACAGCCGGACAGTGGTGATCCGGGCCCACGCGAGAACGACAGCTCGCACGACACGCCGAGGCGTCCGGCCGGCCACGCGCCCAGCAGCGAACGCCACGGGGTGAGACGCGTCCAGGACAGGTCGGTGTCCCAGGCAGGTATGTATCCCTCGCCCAGCCGCTCGAGGGCGCCGAAAGGATCGGCGTTCCCAGCGGCGTCGGTGACGAGCCGCTCCGGAGCGAACCCGGGCCACCAGGTGACGAACGGAGTGCCGAGCACCAGCAGGGGCAGCACCACCGATTCGGCGTGCCGCACCAGCAGGCCGTACAACCGCAACAGCAAGGTCTCGCCCGGCCCGGGATCGCCCACGTGGATCTCCGCGTCCATCCGGGTCGCCACGTACCTGCCGCGCGGGATGACCACGATGATCCGGCTGGGGTGTTCCCTCGACGCCTCGGCCGATGCCCGCAGCGCGTCGTACTGGCCGGCCTCGGTCGTGACGATCATCAGGGTGAGCACCTTGCCTACGGCCGGACCGCACATCCGCGCCGCGGTCAGCGCGTGCTCGCTCGATGCTGCGGGTCGTCGTGTCAACCAGATCGATGATCATTTTCGACCTTCGCGCGGAAACCTCCGCGTGGAAACTCGCGGCCACAGGACGCCGCCCTGCGGGGTAGACAACCAGATCGACGGTTCCCTACGGCCCCGGCTCGCGCCGTGACACCGGACAGTTCCCATCTCACCACGGCGCATCTCTGGCCCGGGAACAGCCCGATGTCCTAGCTCGTTGTATCAAACCTAGCCGGGACGAGCGGTCGTCCCCCGACCCCCCGGCTCTCCGCACGGATTCCGCCGTGCCATCGAACGGTGGCGCCCGCCGCTCTGGGCGCTCCAGCACCCGGTCAGGACAGGGGCTCCGTCCCGTCGCAGGCCGTTTCGCAGGCGTCTTCGGTCATCGGCGGGGCACGCGTGCTGCGGCCTGCCCGGTACCCGCACGGCGGCATGGCTGGGGACCTGTCGGCCAATTCCCCGGTTCCCCCTCCCCGGCAGGTCCCCTGGCGTCCGGCGTCCGCCGACGCCGCAATGGCCCGGTGCGTTCGCACCACGGCCGAGAACGCACCGGGCCGCCCGACACGTCCCTGCTCGCGCCGGAAGGACGTCACGACACCGAGAAACGATCTATCAGGCGCGCCAGGCCGTCACCCACGGTCATATCCGCGTCGACGGCCGCAAGGTCGACAAGCCCGCCTACCGGCTCCGCCCCGGCCAGGTCGTCGAGGTCGCGGAGCGTAGCAAGGCCAAGACGCCGTTCGTGATCGCGGCGACGGGCGCCCACACCGCGGCGCACCCGTCGTACCTGCGGGTCGAGCTGCCGGATCTGCGTGCAAACCTCGTACGACCGCCGGCCCGAGGAGATTCCGGTCATCTGCGACGAGCAGCTCGTCGTCGAGTACTACGCGCGCTGACCCCGCCGTCGGGCGGCGGAAGCGCGCCGAGGACCGCTGCGCCCCGGACCGTGCCGCCGGCGTGGCTTATACCCCGTCCGGTCGTGGGATGCCACGAGCCCGTCCTGAGACAAGGCTGGGTGGCAGGAGGTGGTACCCATGCCCCCGACCGGCATACCGAGGTTTCAGCGCCTCTTCCGCGCCGCCGCGAGCCTGGACGTCGACAAGGACGACCTCAAGCGCTACGACGACTTCGTCGACGGCAAGATCTACGACCTGCTCCTCATCGGCCAGGCACACGCCAAGGCCAACGCCCGCGACATCATCCAGCCACACGATCTACCCGTGACCAAGGGCTTGCAGGAGAGCATCCACGAGTTCCGCAAGCTCGACGAGGAGATCGAGCTCGAGTCGCTCCTCGAGCGGCTCGCCAAGCATCCGCCGTTCGAGCTGGTGGTCGCGGACGAGACCGAGGCCGGCCTGCCGGAGATCGCCGGAGGGCTGACCGTCGCGCTCGCCCGCGCGTTCAAGCTGATCGATCCGAAGCTGAAGAACCCGCACACCGAGCAGTGGGAACGCGTCGCCCGCGTGTTCGACCTGCTGCTGTAGGCCACCACGACACCACCCGACGCACTACACGATCGGGGGATGTCAAGCGAGCACCCGCCCGAGGCGGAGTTCGTCCGGCGATCCCCGCCCCCCGGCACGGCCCGGGAGACCATGCGCCACCGCCGAGACGCGGACCGCCATGTCTACCAAGCCTGAGGATGCGACCGGCCACGCGATGGGCGAGCGTTGGATGGTGTAGCGCCATCTTGACGCAGGAGCTCCGAGCGTCCAAGCCGATCATGTTGTTCTCCGTCGAAAGCCGGGGCTCCGCCGGACCGGCCAGGAGGAGAGCATGGCCAAGGCAGTCGGAATCGATCTCGGAACCACGAACTCCGTGATCGCTACCACCGAGGACGGCCACCCGACCGTGATCCCCAACAGCGAGGGATCGCGCACGACGCCGTCCGTGGTGGCCTTCACCGAGCAGGGCGAGCGCCTCGTCGGGCAGCTCGCCCGCCGGCAGGCGATCCTGAACCCCAAGGGCACCATCTACTCGGCCAAACGCTTCATCGGCCGGCGGTACGACGAGGTGAAGAGCGAGATCAACGCGGTCTCGTTCGATGTGGTGGCCGGCCCGGATGGGGCGGTCCGTTTCAACGTCAGGGGCAAACAGCACGCGCCGGAGGAGATCTCCGCGCTGGTGCTGCGCAAGCTCGCCGACGACGCCGGCAAGTTCCTCGGGGAGCGGGTGACGGAAGCCGTCATCACGGTCCCCGCCTACTTCAACGACGCTCAACGGCAGGCCACGCGGGACGCCGGGAAGATCGCCGGCTTGGAGGTCCTGCGGATCATCAACGAGCCCACCGCGGCAGCGCTCGCCTACGGCCTGGACAAGGGCGCGAACGAGACGGTGCTCATCTTCGACCTCGGTGGCGGCACGTTCGACGTGAGCCTGCTCAGCATCGGCGAGGGCGTCGTTGAGGTCCTCGCGACCGCCGGGGACGGGCATCTCGGCGGGGACGACTTCGACCGCCGGATCGTCGACCACATCGCCGACGAGTTCCAGCGCGACAACGGCATCGACCTGCGCCAGGACCCCCAGGCGCTGCAGCGCATGTTCGAGGCGGCGGAGAAGGCGAAGGTCGAGCTGTCCTCGGTGACCCAGACGACGATCAGCCTGCCGTTCATCACCGCGGACGCGACCGGGCCCAAGCACCTGAACACGACGCTGATGCGCTCGACGTTCGAGCAGATCACCGGGGACCTGATCGAGCGCTGCACCGATCCGGTGGAGACGGCGATGGCCGACGCGAAGGTCACCGCGAATGACGTCGACGAGGTGATCCTCGTCGGCGGGTCGACGCGCATCCCGGCCGTCCAGGCCCTCGTGCGCCGGCTGACCGCCGGCAAGGATCCGAACATGACGGTCAACCCGGACGAGGTCGTCGCGCTGGGCGCGGCGGCGCAGGCCGGCGTCATCAAGGGCGAGGTCGAGGACGTCGTCCTGCTCGACGTCACCCCGCTCTCGCTCGGCCTGGAGACGCTCGGCGGCGTCATGACCAAGATCATCGAGCGGAACACGACGATCCCGGCCCGCCGGACGGAGGTCTTCAGCACCGCCGAGGACAACCAGACCGCGGTGGACGTCGTCGTCCTGCAGGGCGAACGCGAGCGGGCCGCCGACAACCGGGTCCTCGCGCGGTTCCGGCTGGAGAACATCCGCCCCGCCCCGCGTGGCGTGCCGCAGATCGAGGTGACCTTCGACATCGACGCGAACGGCATCCTCCACGTCTCCGCGCGGGACAAGGACACCGGTGCCGAGCAGAAGGTCACGATCAGCGAGACCAGCAACCTCGACCAGTCCGAGATCGAGCGGATGATCAAGGACGCCGAGCAGCACCGCTCCGAGGACGAGCGCCTGCGCGAGGTGATCGACGCCCGCAACCAGCTCGACTCCATCGCCTATCAGGTCGAAAAGCGGTTGCAGGAACTCGGGGAGGGCGTGCCGGCGCACGAGAAGGCGCGCGCCGAGATGCTCGTCGGCGACGCCCGCCAGGCGATCAAGGAGGAAGCGCCGGTCGAGCGGCTCCGGAACCTGGCCGCCGAGCTGCAGCAGGTCTTCTACGGCCTGACCGCGGCGACCGCCGGGGCGGGCCCGTCCGGGCCCGGCGGATCCGGCGGACCTGGACCCGAAGGTGGACCCGGCGCCGGGGGCGACGAGGACGTGATCGACGCGGAGTTCACGACCGATGAGTGACATGCGGCCGGAAGAGCCGAGAGAGGACGAGACCGGTTCGGCGACGAAGATCGCGGAACTGGAGGACCGCTGGAAGCGTGCCCTGGCCGACCTCGACAACCACCGCAAGCGGGCAGCCCGCGACGCCGAGCGGCAGCGCTTCGCCGAACGGGCCCGCACCGTCGCGGAGTGGCTCCCCTTCGTGGACAACCTCGAACGGGCGATCGAGCACGGCGGTGCCGACTGCGCGGTCCTCCTCGAGGGAGTGCGGGCCGTACGTGACCAAGCGCTGGAGCTGCTCACCCGGCTCGGCTTCCCGCGGCAGGACGACGTGGGGCGACCGTTCGACCCGACCCGGCACGAGGCGGTGGCCACCGTTCCCGACGCGGAGGTGCCCGAGGGGACGGTCGTCCAGGTGACCCGCCCCGGGTACGGCTCCGGGGACGGCCAGTTGCGCCCGGCGCAGGTCGTGGTGTCAAAGGGAACACAGGCCGATGGCCCCGGCTCGTGACTTCTACGAGGTCCTCGGGGTGCCGAGAAAGGCCGGCCAGGATGAGATCCAGCGCGCGTACCGCAAGCTGGCCCGTAAATACCACCCCGACGTCAACAAGGACCCGGACGCGGAGGAGCGCTTCAAGGAGGCGTCCGAGGCGTACGCCGTGCTGTCCGACCGGGAGCAGCGCAAGCGCTACGACGCCTTCGGCGAGGACTTCCGGCGCGTGCCGCCGGACGTCGACCCGCAGACGTGGGCCCGCGCCCGCGCCGGGGGGCGGACGCGTGCGGGTGCCGGGGCCGGAGGATTCGGCGACACCGGTTTCGGGGGGTTCGGCGGGGCCGGCGCCGAGGAGATCGATATCGAGGACCTGCTCGGCGGCATCTTCGGCCGCCGATCCGAGCGGGGTCGCCGCCGTGGCGGCGCCGGTTTCGGCCGGGGGCCGATCCCGGGCGCCGACCAGGAGGCCGAGCTGGAGCTCACCGTGGAAGAGGCGTACCACGGCGGGCACCACAGGATCACGATCTCCGGGCCCGACGGCCCGCGGACCATCGACGTCGACATCCCCGCCGGGGTCACCGACGGCCAGCGCATCCGGCTCGCCGGGCAGGGCGGCCACGGCTCGGACGGCGGGCAGCGGGGCCACCTGTACCTGGTCGTCCGGCTCCGGCCGCATGAGCGGTATCGCGTCGACGGCCGCGACGTCACCGTACGGCTTCCGCTGACGCCGTGGGAGGCCGCGCTCGGGACCACCGCCCCGGTCGACACTCCGGCCGGCGAGGCGAAGGTGAAGGTGCCGGCGGGCACGTCCTGCGGGCGGCGGCTGCGGCTGCGCGGCCGCGGCCTGCCCAATCCGCGCGGCAGGCCCGGCGACCTGTTCGCCGAGGTCCAGATCCAGGTGCCGCACCGGCTGAGTCCGGAGGAGAAACGCCTCTTCCAAGAGCTGGCCACCACGTCGTCCTTCGACCCGAGGGGGCGGTGATGAGATACGCGCTCGTCCGGCCGGCACGGCCCGTACCACCCGTCCGGTTCGACCTGGAGACGTTCGCGCGGGCCGCCCGGGTCCATCCGGAACTGGTCCGCCGCCTGGTCGTCCTGGGCATCCTCGACGCCGAGCGGGACGCCTCCGGAGCGCTGTGGCTCGCCCGCGACCAGTTCGCGGTCCTCGCCCGCGTGCAGCGGCTCCGCGCCGGCTTCTCGTTGAACTACGCCGCGCTCGGCCTCGTGTGCGACCTGCTCGACCGCATCGCCGCTCTCGAGGCCGCACAAAGACGCGTCCGTCCACGTCCCGGAGACCGATCATGGACCTGAACCGACTGACCGAGAAGTCCCAGGAAGCCCTGCACGACGCGCAGACCAAGGCCCTGCGCTTCGGACACACCGAGGTCGACGCCGAGCACCTCCTGCTCGCCCTACTCGACCAGCCGGAGGGCCTGGCCCCCCGGCTGCTGGCGGGGGCGGGCGCGAACACCGACCTGCTGCGCGCGGACACCGAGTCGCGGCTCGAACGGCGCCCGCGGGTCACCGGTCCGGGCGCGGCGCCCGGTCAGGTGTACGTGACCCAGCGGCTCTCCCGGCTGTTCGACACGGCCGAGCGCGAGGCGAAACGGCTGAAGGACGAGTACGTCTCGGTCGAGCACCTCGTGCTGGCCCTCATCGAGGACGGGCTGATCCAGGGGGTCACGCGGAACCGGTTCCTCGAGGAACTGACGAAGGTCCGCGGCAACCAGCGGGTGACCTCGTCGATGCCGGAGGCCGCCTACGAGGCCCTGGAGAAGTACGGCCGGGACCTGGTCACCGAGGCACGGACCGGGAAACTCGACCCGGTCATCGGCCGGGACACCGAGATCCGCCGCGTCATCCAGATCCTGTCCCGCAAGACCAAGAACAACCCGGTGCTCGTCGGCGACCCGGGCGTCGGCAAGACCGCGATCGTGGAAGGCCTCGCCCAGCGCATCGACCAGGGCGACGTGCCGGAAGGGCTGCGGGACAAGACCGTCTGGGCTCTCGACATGGGCTCGCTGGTGGCGGGCGCGAAGTACCGCGGCGAATTCGAGGAACGCCTCAAGGCGGTGCTGAACGAGGTCAAGGCCGCCGAGGGCCGGATCCTGCTGTTCGTCGACGAGTTGCACACCGTCGTCGGTGCCGGCGCGGCCGAGGGCGCGATGGACGCGGGCAACATGCTCAAGCCGATGCTGGCCCGCGGCGAGCTGCACATGATCGGCGCCACCACGCTGCAGGAGTACCGCAAGCACATCGAGAAGGACGCCGCGCTCGAACGCCGGTTCCAGCCGGTGATGATCGACGAGCCGTCGGTCGAGGACGCCATCTCCATCCTCCGTGGCCTGCGTGAACGCCTGGAGGTCTTCCACGGCGTGAAGATCCAGGATTCCGCGATCGTCGCGGCGGTGACGCTCAGCCATCGCTACATCTCCGACCGGTTCCTGCCGGACAAGGCCATCGACCTGGTCGACGAGGCGTGCGCGAAACTGCGTACGGAGATCGACTCGATGCCCGGCCGAGCTGGACGAGCTCACCCGGCGGGTGATGCGCCTGGAGATCGAGGAGGCCGCGCTGTCGAAGGAGGACGACCCGGCCAGCGGGGCGCGCCTGGAGGACCTGCGCAAGGAGCTGGCCGACCTGCGGGCCGAGGCCGACGCGATGCGGGCCCAGTGGGAGGCCGAGCGGCAGGCGCTGCGCAAGGTGCAGGACCTGCGCCAGGAGATCGAACGTGTCCGCCGTGAGGCCGACCAGGCCGAACGGAACTACGACCTGAACCGGGCCGCCGAGTTGCGCCACGGCCTGCTGCCGGAGCTGCAGCGCAGGCTGGAGGCCGAGGAGGAGCGGCTGTCCGAGAAGCAGGGCGGGCGGCGGCTGCTGCGCGAGGTCGTGGCCGAGGCGGAGATCGCCGAGATCGTGTCCCGCTGGACCGGGATCCCGGTGAGCCGTCTCGAGGAGGGCGAGCGGGAGAAGCTGCTCCGGCTCGACGAGGTGCTGCACGAACGCGTCGTCGGCCAGGACGAGGCGGTGCGGCTCGTCGCCGACGCGATCATCCGGGCCCGGGCCGGGATCAAGGACCCCCGCCGCCCGATCGGCTCGTTCATCTTCCTCGGCCCCACCGGCGTGGGGAAGACCGAACTGGCCAAGACGCTCGCCGCGGCGCTGTTCGACACCGAGGAGAACATGATCCGGCTGGACATGAGCGAGTACCAGGAGCGGCACACCGTCAGCCGCCTGGTCGGCGCCCCGCCCGGATACATCGGGTACGAGGAGGGCGGCCAGCTCACCGAGGCGGTGCGGCGTAAGCCGTACTCCGTCGTGCTGCTGGACGAGATCGAGAAGGCGCACACCGACGTCTTCAACACGCTGCTGCAGGTCCTCGACGATGGCCGGTTGACCGACGCCCAGGGCCGCACTGTGGACTTCCGCAACACCGTGCTGATCATGACGTCCAACATCGGCTCGGACTATCTGCTGGTCGGGGTCACCTCGGACGGCGAGCTCAAGCCGGACGCGCGCGATGCCGTCATGGACGCGCTTCGCTCGCACTTCCGGCCCGAGTTCCTCAACCGGGTCGACGACACCGTGTTGTTCAGACCGCTGACGCAGCAGGAGATCGAGCGAATCGTCGAGCTGATGTTCAACGATCTGCGGGCCCGCCTCGCGGATCGCCGGATGACCCTGGAGGTGACGCCCGAGGCGGACGCCTTCATCGCACGGCAGGGCTTCGATCCTGTGTACGGCGCCCGTCCGCTGCGCCGGTTCATCGCCCGTGAGGTCGAGACCCGCATCGGGCGCGCGCTGCTGTCCGGAGAGATCCTCGACGGCGCCGTGATCCGCGTGGAGCTCGACGACGGCGAGCTCACGGTCTCCTACGAGAACCCCTGAGGGGACCGAATGACCGTCCAATGCACGAACTGCGGCAGGAAGAACCGGGTGCCGACGGCGGCCGACGGCACCCCTCGCTGCGGGAACTGCCACCGGCCGCTCCCCTGGATCGCCGATGCCGGTGACGACGACTTCACCGAGGTCGCCGAACGCGCATCCGTCCCGGTGGTGGTCGATCTCTGGGCGACCTGGTGCGGCCCGTGCCGCATGGTCAGCCCGGCGCTCGAACAGCTCGGCCGCGAGATGGCCGGCCGGATCAAGCTCGTGAAGGTCGACATCGACCGTGCGCCGAAGATCCAGGAACGCTTCGCCGTCCAGGCCGTGCCGACCTTGCTCCTCATGCGGGACGGCAAGGTGATCGATCGGCAGGCCGGCGCCGCGCCGACTCCGGCGCTACGCGCATGGGTGGAGAAGAACCTTGCAAGAGACACCTGACCTGCACGGCGCGTGGCCGCGGCTGGAACCCGAGCAGATCGAGGACCTGTCCGCGTACGGCGAGCGCCTCCCGACCCGACAGGGCGAGGTCCTGTTCCGGCAGGGCGAGCCGGACTACGACTTCTTCGTGGTCCTGGAGGGCTCGGTCGCGATGGTCGACGCCGACAAGGTGATCCGGGTGCACGGCCCGGGCCGCTTCCTCGGCGAGCTGGGCCTGCTCACCGGGCAGGCGGCGCTGGTCGGAGCCGTGGTCGACGAGCCGGGAGCGGTCCTGCGGATCCCGGCGGAGCGCCTGCACCTGCTGATCGCCCGGGACCTCGCGCTCGGGGACCTCGTCCTGCGCGCCTACTTCATCCGGCGTTCGCTGCTGATCGAGCTCGGCGCCGGGCTGCGGATCATCGGCTCCCGGTTCTCCCCCGATATCCGGCGGCTGCGGGACTTCGCAGCGCGCAACCGGCTCCCGCACCGGTGGATCGACCTGGAACGGGACACGCAGGCCGAGCAGGCGCTGCGGCGGCTGTGCGTCCGGCCCGAGGACACACCGTTGGTGATCCTCAACGGCGACCGGATCCTGCGCAACCCGAGCAACGCCGAGCTGGCCCGCGCGATCGGCCTGCCGACACCGGCCGCCCACGGCGACGTCGCCGACCTCGTGATCGTCGGTGCTGGGCCGGCCGGGCTGGCCGCCGCCGTCTACGGCGCGTCCGAGGGTCTGAGCACGGTCGTCGTCGACGCGGTCGCCACCGGCGGCCAGGCCGGCACGTCCTCCTGCATCGAGAACTACCTGGGGTTCCCCTCTGGAGTCTCCGGCGCCGAACTCGCCGAGCGCGCGGTCATCCAGGCCGAGAAGTTCGGCGCGCAGCTCGGCGTCCCCGCGGAGGCCACAGCGTTGGAGGTCGAGAACGGCGGCTACGGCGTCGCCCTCGGCGACGGCGGTCGGATCGGTGCCCGTACGGTGGTGCTCGCCACCGGTGCCCGCTACCGGCGGCTCGACGTCCCTGGCCTCGAACGGTTCGAGGGCTGCGGCGTCTACTACGCCGCCACCGAGGTCGAGGCGTTGCAGTGCGTCCACGTGCCCGTCGCGGTCGTCGGCGGCGGCAACTCGGCCGGCCAGGCCGCCCTTTATCTCGCCAAGCGCGCGGACCGGGTCAGGCTTTTCGTCCGGGGCGGTGACCTGGGCGAGAACATGTCCCGCTACCTGATCGACCAGATCGAGCGCTCCCCGGGCATCGAGGTCCACCTGCGCACCGAGGTGCGCGAGCTGGTCGGCGACGAGACGCTGGAGGCGGTCGTCGTCGAGGACCACCGCACCGGCGAACGGCGCGTCCACGAAGCCCGGAACCTGTTCATCTTCATCGGCGCCGACCCCTGTGTCGGCTGGCTGGCCGGCCAGGTGAAGCTGGACGAGAAAGGCTTCATCCACACCGGCGACGACGCGCTTCCCCTGGAGACCAGCCTGCCGGGCGTGTTCGCGGTCGGCGACGTCAGGAGCGGGTCCATCAAGCGGGTTGCGTCTGCCGTGGGCGAAGGCGCGATGGCCGTCCGGCTGCTTTACGAGCGTCTCAGCGGATGATTTGGACGGTACGGCGACGTCCGGACCGCGGGCGCCTCCGTGGATCGGACGAGGCTCAGGCCCGTCGACGCGACTGCCCGGAGCCCGAGGTCTCCACGGTCCGGCGGGGCCTGGGGCCCCGGACGGCCGCCGCACGGCGTCCGCCGGCGGGCTCAGGGAGGCAGGGCGGGTTCCGGTCGCAGGAGCAGCAGGGTCGCGGTCCCGTCCCCGTCGACGATCCGGACGTCGGTCTCGGCCGAGGCTGGGACCGTGAAGTCGATCTCCGTGGGATGGTCGATCATATGGCGGAGCAGAACCGGGAATCGCGCCGAGTTCCCCCCGAGCGCGATGACGACCACATCGTCACGGGGATCGTAGGAGGCGTACGCGAACGGCAGGCGCTCGGCCTCGAACTGGTCGCCGAAGTCGGCGCCGAGCAGTTCGACGGCGGCGCTGTGACCGGCGTGATCCGCGCTAAGCGTGTCGAAGAACTCCGCCCACTTGCCGCGGTCGACCGTTGTGGTCTGGCTCATCTCGATCTCCTCCCGAAGGGTCACACCGGCCGGCTCGCGCTGTCGGCCGGAGCCACCAGGGCCGCGGCCAGTACGCGCCGCGCCTCCTCGGCGAATGGTGCGTCGAGGCGCTCGTGTGGTCCTCAACGGTTTCCCTACCGTTGACGCTATGCACCGGGGCTTCGGGCGACATCCCCTGATCGGCTAGGCTGCCGGCCACTCGCGGCGGCCCCGTCCTGATCACTTGCTCGCCTTCATGACGAGCCGGGTCAGCTCCACCCGCGAGGTCACCTCGAGCTTGCGGAAGACGTGCCGCAGGTGGAAGGCTTCGCGGCGGTCGCCCGGAACGCGCAGCGATAGACCTCGGGGCGTTACTTCAGCTTGTCGAGCATGCCGTGCAGGTGGGCCGCGGCGACCTCGATGTCGTCGTACTTCCGCTGCGCCGCCCGCACCTCCGCGGCGATCACACCGCACCTGTGGACCCTCTCGAAGTCCCCGTAGGGGAACTTGTACCTGGACTTCTCGTCCTTGGAGTAGTCGTCGTCGATGCCGAGGTACCACCTGCCGTAGTCGTCGAATCCGAACTTCTCGATGAACTCGTTCTCCTGCTGTGTGGACGGCTGGTGTTCGCTCCATTCGCCCATCTGGTCGACGACGGCTCTCCCCTCGTCGATCAGTTTCTTCGCGTACTCGAAGGACCGCTCACTCAGCTTCACTGCCATGGCTCCCCCTCGATCCGCGGCCAGTTGCTCGGGTCGCCCGGGGCGGGCGTGCCGGGCACCGCCCGGGGTCACCCCGGGCAGCTGCGCAGCGGGCTGTGATGTCGTCAGCGCTTACCTGCGGACCGTTTGCCTTTGGGCATTTTTCTCATGAGTGGCGCCCATATCGGCGTCCACTGTCTCCGTAGATCAACGGTCACCGCGACCAGCCAAGGCCGTACGGTCGCCGACGGGGCGTCACTTTGCCCGATACCCGGCCGTACTCCTGCCGACACTGGTCCTTCCTCCCTGGTCCGGCCGGTCGCCATCGGGCACCGCCCTACGCCGCGTGGGCCCCGGCCGGCGCGGAGATCATGCGGGCCGTGGACCGCCGGCTCGATCGGGACGACCCTGACTTGGCCAGGGAGGTGCGCTGACCGGTGTCGCCGCGCCGAGACGTGCGTCGGGCGGCGTCCGTTGCCGGTTCTCCTCCATGACCCGCCGGGCCAGCTCGAAGCGTGAGCCGATTTGGAGCTTGCGAAAGATGTGACGGAGGTGGAAGGCGGTCGTGTGCACGCTGATGAACAGCTGGTCGGCCACCTGCCGGTTGGTCAGTCCCTGGGCGACCAGCTCGGAGATCCGGCGCTCGGTGTCGGTGAGACTGCCCCAGCCCGAGACGGGACGGTCGCCCTGTGTCCAGTGGCGGCGCCGCACGCCCAGCCGACGAAGCCGGCGGCGCACCCGGGCGGCGTCCCAGGTCGCGCCGATGCCGTCGTAGCCGGCCAGCGCCTGGTCCAGGCCGGCGATGGCCGACTGCCGTGACCCGGTGCCCCGGCTCGCAGCCAGTGCGCCGAGGTCCTCCGCCGCGGACGCGCGTGCCCACCGGTCGGCGTGGTCCACGGACGCGCGGTCCAGCGCGCACGCGTCCCCGTCGAGCAGGCCGCGAGCGTGTTCGGCGGCCGCCGCGATGGTGGGAAAGCCCGGGTTGTTGTGGGCGAGCCGTTCCGCGGCGCCGACCACGGTCTCGGCTCGCGCGCGATCGTCCAGGGCGAGTGCGGTACGTACCAGCCAGGCCGCCGCAGTGGGGTCGCTGACCAGCGCCCAGGAGTGCTCCGGCACCTGCTCGCACAGCTCCGCGAACGCCGTCGCCACGGCACCGGCACCATCGCGGGCCATCGCGATCTGGCTCCTCACGAGCGCGAAGCGGGCCTCCGCGTGCGGCGAACCGTACTGCGACAGCCCAGGCCGTGCCCGGTCGACGTACCGCTGTGCGGCGTTCGGGTCCCCGGACCGCAGCGCGGCGACGGCGAGCACCGCCAGCGCGGACGACATCAGCACGTGCGGGCCCAGCCCGCTGGTGGCCGCCAGGCCCGCCTCGGCCTCGGCGATCGCGTCGTCGAAGCGGCCCGCGGCCAGATGCAGGCGGGCGCGGAGCACGGCGGGCGCTGCCGCCCACACGAGACGTCCGCGCACCTTGGTGTCGTCGCCCGCGCTCGCCATCACCGAACGTGCCTCGTCCAGCCGTCGGACGTCAGTCAGGAGCATCGCCAGGATCATCCGGGGGTGCAGGCACCAGGCGTCGGTGGACGCCGCCCGGCGGACGGCCTCGCGGGCGAGCCGCAGTCCCTCGGCCAGGTCGTCCGCGCCCCACGCGGCCAGCGCGAGCGTGATGAACGCCCCGGTGACGAGGGCGTCGCCGTGCTCGCCGGCCGCCTCGACGATCGCCTGCGCGTGCCGCGCGCGAGCCTGCCGTCACGGGCGGCGACCTGCGCGTTGAGTAGCGCGAGTTCGGCGGCGTCACGGAGCCGGTCCGGCAGGCCTGGTTCGGCCAGTACGGTCGCGGCGTCCGCCGCGGCCTCGGCCGACCGGCCCTGCATGTGCAGGATCTCCGACCGGAGGCAGCACAGGTACGCGTGGGTGGCGGTGGTCAGCGGCCGGGTGAGGGCCGATTCGGTGAAGCCGGCGGCCTCGTCCAGCCGACCCGCCTCGATGAGCGTGCGGACGGCGGTGAGCGTGCGGTCGGTCCGGGCCGGTTCGGCAGGATCGGTGAGGCGCATCACCCGCAGCGCGATGTCCGCCGCGGTCTGCGGTGAGACCGGCAGGACGTCGTCGACCAGCCGGTCCAGCTTGGCGAGGCCACGGGAATCGCCCGCGCGGACACCCTGCATCAGGTGCGCCGCGGCCGCCGTCGCAGGCCCGCCCCGGTCGAACAGGACGTCGCCGATCTGCCGGTGCAGCGCCTTTCGGATGGGAACCGGAACGGCGTCGGTGACCGCCTGCCACAGCAGGCCGTGCCGGAAGGCCAGCTCCTCCCCCGCGACGGTGAGCACGCCCGCCGACAGCGCCTCGTCGAGCTGCGGGACGATCGCGGCCGGGGTCGTGCCGAGCACCGCGGCCGCGGCGTCCGGCGAGAACGAGCGTGCCAGGACCGCGGTCACGGTCAGCAGGTGGCGCGTCCGCGGGCCCAGCTGGTCGAGCAGGTGCCGTGCCGCCGCCTGGAACCGCCGCGGCAGGCCGGCCGCGACGAGCCGTGCGCCGCCGTCGCAGATCTGGATCCCGTTCTCGCCGCGCAGCCCGGCGATGAGCCCGGTGAGCAGGTACGGGTTGCCGCCTGACTGGCCGGCGAGCGCCACCAGCCGCGGATCGGGCGCGGCACCGAGCATGTCGATGACGATCCCGATCAGCGCGTCGTCGTCGAGGGGCGGCAGGGTGATCCGCCGCGCGCCGTCGTATTCGAGGAGGTCGAAGAGGCGGCCAGCGGCCTTCCCCGCCTTCACCGTGCTGCAGGCCAGCAGCCACGCGACGGGCCGGCCGGCGAGCTGTGACGTCCAGGCCCGCAGTGTCGCGAGGGCCGTCGGCGCCACCAGCTGAAGGTCGTCGAGGCTAACCAGCACGGGGCCGGCTCCGGCTCGTTCGTCGAGACCGGCGCGGATCCTCTCGACCCGCCACATGCGCCGGTCCGGCTCGGCGGACGGTCCCTCGCCGTCGGCGATCACGTCCTCGCCGAGCGCCGAGAGCAGCGACTCCATGAGCGGCATCCGGCCGAGCTCGGGGCTGCCGGCCGTCACCGACGAGAAGCCGCACGCGCGGGCCGTTCGCGTCGCCTCGCGGAGGAGGAGGCTCTTGCCGATGCCGGGCTCGCCCTCGACGAGCAGGACTCCGGAGCGCCCGTCGTGCGCCGCGGTCAGCAGATCGAGGGCGGCGCTCCATTCGGCCGCACGGCCGCGCATCGTCGCCGGCCCGTGAGGCTCCTCGGTGCAGTACGCCGGCAGGGTGGACATCATGGCTCCGGCAGCAGCGCGTGGTAGTCCATCGGCAGCTGGACGGTGACGTCGAAGTACTCGTCGTCCCGTACCACCTCGCGCAACGTGGCGAAGACCGCGCGGGCGTACTCCCGCGCCTCGAACGGGTCCACGCCCGCCGGCTCGGCGATGCGATCCACGAACCGGTCCAGCGATATCCGTCGCGCCGTCTCGCCGCTCGTGGCCGGGCCGTGTCCGAGCGGACCGTGCAGCACGTAGAAGACGGCGTGCGCGTGCCGCTCGGTGGTCTCGACGTCAGCACCCTCGCGCTCGGCGACGCGGCACAGGAACTCATCGATGTCGAACCATTCGGCGGCTCGTTGGGGGTGGAGCCAGGGCTTCATCTCTGCAGGGATCTGTTCGAGAAGGTCGCAGGCCTGCCCAGGCGACGGGCGCTTGGCCAGCGTCATCGGGGTCGCCCGCGCGGCGCGTTCGGCCAGGTCGCCGTCGATACAGCCCCTGCGCTGCGTGACCTGGATGAACTCACGGTAGTCCACGGTCGCTCCTCCCCCGCTCAGGAGCCGGTCTCGGCGGCGTGCGGCGAACGCGATTACTCGCCCGCAAGCGGGTTTTCGGGCAATCGATCAGGGGCGGCGCGAAGACCTCGATGGTCGAGCGGCCCGTATCGGCAAGACGGACCGATACGGCATTACTCCACCGTAGCCGCCGCCCGGCCGCCCCGCACCCTGTGGTAGCTCACCCAGTGAAGACGGCCCGCCCGGGTGCCGTGGTGGGAGTAAGCGCCACCCCAGGCCGGCCCCCTCGTCGCCGTGCTCCCAGAAGACCAGCATGGCGGTTGTTCAGGTGGGACTGCTTCAGGACAGGACCGCTCTCGTCGCCGGGGGCGGCACCGGAATCGGCCTGGCCAGTGCCGTACGGCTCGGGGCGTGAGGTGCGCGGGCGTGTTCCGGTCCGGTGGAGGTTCCTACGCCTTGCGTCCGACCAGGGAACAACGCCCGCGCCATGCCATCGGCTCGCATCTCCGCGCTTGCGGACCGGTCAGACCGGACCCACCCGTGACAAAGACATGCAAGGAAGCTCCGAGAGAGCGAGCGGCGTGGTGTGACAACCGAGCGTGGTCAGACGGGCTGGCCCACGGGCCGGATGGTCAGGGTGTTGAGGTCGACGCCCGCCGGCTGGTCGAGGGCGAAGCCGATGGCCTCCGCGATGGGCTGGGGAGGCAGGGCGAAGGGGGGAACGCCGGCGCCTTGCCAGAAGGGCGTGTCGATCATGCCGGGGTTGACCAGGGTGACACCGATGCCGCGGGCCGTGGCGAGAAGACGCAGGTTCTCGGCGAGCCCGGTGGTGGCCCACTTGGTGGCCGAGTAGAGGTTCCCGGGAGAGTTCTTCAGCCCGGCGACGCTACCGAGGAGCACCAGCCGTCCGCCGGTGGCCTCCAGGTGAGGCAGGGCGGCGTGGGCCAGCAGGGCGGGGCCGAGGACGTTGGTGAGGACCATGGACGACCACCGGGTCGGGTCGCCGTCCCCAATGGAGTCACCGGTCATGAATCCGGCGTTGGCCACCGCCGCGTCCAGGGCACCGAAGTGCTCCACGGTGCGGGTCACGACCGACTCGGTGGCCTCCCAGTCCGCCGCGTCCGAGACGAGACCCAGCAGCCGGTCGGGGTGGCCGGCGTCCTCGAGGAAAAGCTTCAGTTTGCTCTCGTTGCGGCCGGTGACCACCACACGGTGGCCGCGGTCGAGGAGCAACCGCGCGGTGTGGGCGCCGATACCGCTGGTCGCGCCGGTGATCAGTACGGTCTTGCTGGCCATGGTCATGCTCCTGGGGTGTGGATGATGGACCGGCGGACGGCGGCCCGCGATGAAGGAGTGCCGTTCTAGTCCGCCGATCCCAGGTAACCGGCTCCGTCAGAGGCGGGAAAGGTCGCGTTTATGGGGGGTATAAACGCAACCTCTCTATCGGCCGGACCATGGATACCCTGGGCGAATGGAGCCTCCGTCCGAGAACCACGCCGGTGATCCCACCGACAACCGCTCGGAGATCCGCGACTTCCTCATCAGCCGACGCGCCAAGCTCACCCCGGAGCGGGTCGGACTGCCCACCAGCCGACGCCGACGGGTTCCTGGACTACGGCGCGAGGAGGTCGCGGCCCTCGCCGGCGTGAGCACCGAGTGGTACACGCGGCTGGAGAAGGGCCACATCGGCGGTGTCTCCGAGGACGTGCTGGAAGCGGTCGCGCAGGCACTGCACCTCAATGAGGACGAGCGCACCTACCTGTTCGAGCTGGCCAGAGCGGCTCGCCCCACCCGCCGCAGGCCGAATCGCCGCAAGGACGTCAAGATCCCGTCCTCCGTCCAATGGATGGTGGACTCCATGACCATGGCCCCCGCCTTCGTACGTACCGGCCGTCTGGACATCGTCGCGAGCAACGCGCTGTGCAGGTCCCTGTACTCACCGATGTTCGACAGCGCCACCACCGGCGACCGGGGTTGCGCCAATTTCCCCCGTTACTTCTTCCTCGACCCGGGCTCCCGCGACTTCTTCGTCGACTGGGAGGAAGGCGCGAGGGCCACGGTCGCGGTGCTCCGCGCCGAAGCCGGACGCGAACCTCACGACCGGACCCTGCGCGAGCTTGTCGGCGAACTGTCCACGCTCAGCCCCGACTTCCGCACCATGTGGGCCAGTCACGACGTCCGAATCCGTCACGAAGGCGTCAAGCGGCTGAACCATCCCGAAGTCGGCCGCGTGGAGATGACCTTCCGCGATCTGAATCTGCCCCTGCCGCAACGGGCCGTACACGACCTGATCATCTACACGGCCGAGCCGGGCACCCCCTCGGAGGACCGCCTCAAACTCCTCGCCAGTTGGACAGCACCGCAGACCTCACCCACGGAACCAATCCGCCCGCCCCGCTGACCTCACGCGTTCGTGAGATGGCTGTCCAGGGATTGACCAGAAACACGAAAGTGCCCTTGACCTGCAACGACAGGACTTGCTGAGGGTGTGCCGCTCGAATATTGAGTTACGTGCTATGAGCTGGGGTTACGGCTGCGTGGTGATATTCGTTGATCACTCCCGCGACGAGAGAGATCAGGCGCGGAGTAGGTCGGTCGAGACAGTCCAGAGGCGCTTGGCGATGGCGGGATCGAGCGCCCATTCCTTGACACCGTGCGGGTGCTGCGCGAGGTCGGCGTCGTTCGGCACGGTGTAGGCCTCTTGTGCATCGTCGAGGTAGTGGCCTCCGGAGCCAGCGAACTCGGGGGCGACGGCCGCGACGATGCTGGTGGCGGCCCCCTGCTCGACCGTCTTGTAGGTGAAGACGCCGGCGGCCTCGGCCGCGGCGAGCGACTTTTTCTGTTCTGTTGTGAAGTTCCGTTGCAGTCCTGTCGCGATACCGCCCGGGTTCACAGCATTGGCGACGATGCCGTCGAACGCCCAGAGACGGGACGCCTCGACGGCGAAGAGAGAGTTCGCCGTCTTCGACTGGGCGTAGGCAATCTGCGGATCGTAGCTGCGACGCTCGAAGTGGAGGTCGTCGAAGTCGATGCCGGAACGCATGTGCGCCGTCGAACTGACCGAGACGATCCGTGCTCCGTCGCGGTCGGCCGCTCCCAGAGCCAGGGCGTCATGAAGGCCGGTGGCCAGGGCGAAGTGGCCAAGATGGTTTGTCGCGAATTGCAGCTCCCAGCCCTCATGCGTCCGTTCGAGGCCACCGGTGACCACGCCAGCGTTGTTGATCAGCAGGTGAAGCGGGCCGCGCCACGCGTCGACGAATCGTGTGACCGAGGTCCTATCGGCAAGGTCGAGCTGGACGACTCGGGGACGGATCCCTTCGGTCGACTTCTCGATCGTCTCAGCGACGGCGTCACCCGCAGTCGTGTTCCGGACAGCGAGCGCCACTTCCGCCCCGGCAGCGGCCAACACACGAGCCGTCTCGATCCCGAGTCCGGAAGAAGCTCCCGTCACGATCGCGCGTACGCCGGCGAGGTCGACGCCTCGCAGCACCTCGTCCGCGGTGCTGGAGGCAGTGAAGGGCGTGGAGATGAGTGCGTGAGTCATGGCACCGACTATACGCACTAGACTTGATTTGTATAGTTTGCTGCTCGCTCCTATGCTCGTTCCATGAGCAGTCCCGATGCTGGCCACCCGCCGTCGACAGTCGCCGATACCGATCGCCGGACCCTGGTTCTGGACTCCGCGATGGTCACGTTCGCGCGATTCGGTTACCGGAAGACCTCGATGGAGGAAGTGGCGCGGGCGGCGGACATCTCCCGGCCCGGGCTCTACTTTCTCTTCTCCTCGAAGGAGACTCTGTTCCGTGCCGCGGTCACCCAGGCCCTGGAGCGGGACATCACAGCGGTCGAACACGTCTTGGCCGAGACCGACCGCCCCCTTCCAGAGCGCCTCGTCGAAGCGTTCGACCAGTGGGCAGGCCGCTACATCGGCCCGCTGACGCAAGACGTCGCGGCGGTCATCGAGGACAACCCCGACCTCCTCGGAGAGATCGTCGAAACCACGCCGCGACGTTTCGAGGAATTGATCACAGACGCGATCGCCGTCGAGTCAGGACAAGACGCGGCCCCCTTGGTCGCACAGACGATGATCAGCGCATCGATCGGCCTCAAGCATCAGGCCGCATCACGGGAGTTCTACCTCGACCGGCTGAAGGTCGCTGTCGATCTCCTGGTTTGCTAAGAGGTCGCGCAGATAGGCGCGGTGGTGCTTCGGTGGCCCTGCACGGCTGGGCGTGGACACCGTCCGCTTCGGCCGGCCGGATCGACACCTCACTCCTGCGCTCGCAGCCGGGTGCTGGACTCCAACGACGCGATCGCCGCCGCCGGATCGACCACTCCCCTCGGCCGCTTCGGTACCGCCGAGGAAGCCTCCGCCTCGGCCCTCCTCTCATGGCCCCCAACTACGTCACCGGCCAGGTCATCACGGTCGACGACGGCAGGACCCTCACCTGACCTCACCGCTTGAGCTCAGGAGTTGAGCATGATGGCAGCCCGGGCACAGGTCTCCCCAGTGATCACTTAGCGTCGCAAGTCCGTGATCACCAGGACCGGTGCTCGTTCTGACTTTGTCCACGTAGTCGTGAACAAAGCCATGGGCTCCACGGCGAGGGCCCTGGTGAGGGTCTCCACGGCACTGACGACCGACAGCGGGGCGGTCATTCGGGGCGTAGGGCGGGCAGCTCAGGGCGGTGGCATCTCCGCCGGCTTGGCGTTGCGCATACGTTCCGGCGACCAATACTGGGTCGTCGGAGACGGCTGAACCTGGCTGCCCGTGGAGCCGGTGTCCGGCGGAGGTGACGACGTGGTCGACGCGGCCACATAACGGATCACCGCGATCACGGTGACCACCGCCGACGCGGTGGCGATCATCGCCAGTCTGCGCACTCTGGAAGATCTCACCTTGTGCACTCCTGATCCAGGCCGGTGACCCCGCGTACCAGTCTAGGCCTCAGCGGGGCCACCGGTCGTCGATCTGTCAGGTCACGCCGCCCTGGGCGTCGAACATGGCCTTCACCGCGTCATCGAAGTAGGAGGCCCGGTTCCAGCCCGTGCTGTCGAGTGTGCTCATCACGCCGTCGACCTGCCCGAGCCCTGTGCTGTCATTGAAGTTCATCAGCCAGCCGCTGCCGCTGGAGCCGCCGTTGAAGTTGCACTGGAGCTTGATGGTGCCTCCGCCGCCGTCACTGGTCGTGCCCTGGCACCACTGCTGGATCTCGCCGTTGTTCGCGTTGGCGGGGTAGCCGAGGATCGTGATGGCGACGGAATTCCCCCAGTTCCAGTTGAGGCCGTGGCCACCGACGACATTGACGAGCTTGTTGCCGTTGAGCGGCCAGGTCGTCACCATGCCGACGTCGCGGCTCAGGTCGCTGCTGCTGATCCAGGAGTTGAAGGTGCGGAACTCCTTGGCCGCGAAGGTGCCGAACGGCCGCGCTCCACTGCGGTAGCGCGGCACGAACGTCCAGTTCTGCATCCAGTTCCCGCCCGCGCCCTCATGGACGCAGTGGCCGGCGGTGATGACGAGTTGCTTGGAATCGCTGTTCAGCGCGCTCGCGGAGCAGACCCAGTCGCCGCCGCTCGGCTTGTGGAAAAAGACCTTGCCGGCCACCGCCGACTCGGTGATCATCGGCGAGATCGAGCCGGAGGCGACGGGCTTGGCCGGCGGAGTGGAGCCCCGAGGGCCGCTCGGTCGAGTGGGCAGTGCCTTGGTCTGCGGGCCCGGAGTCTGTTCCGGAACCGGGGTGGCGTGACGCATCCGCTCCGGGGTCCAGTAGTCGGCCACTTTCTTGAGGGCGGCCGCCGAGTCGACGGCCTGGCCGTCGCTGAGGCGCGCGGTCGAGCTCGTCGTCCCGGCGGGGTTCGGGGCGGCGTGCGCGGTCGCGCCCGCTCCTGCGAATCCGAGCATGAGGGCCAGTGCGGCCCCCGCCGACAGCACCCATCGGCGTACGTGCGACATTCGGTCTCCCATTACTCATCGCGTCGCCCGGCCGCAACAGATTCCTTGACTCGGGCCGACAGACAGCAATGAGAGTCGATTTCCAGTGATTTCCCTATACCTACGGAGTGTCCGCAAGCGGTCAGCTCACGGCATCCGAGGCAGGACCGTCCACAATTCATTCGCGGTTCATCGGCGGGTCGTCGCCGATGAACCGCTCGGCGGACCGGCGCTCTCCGGAGAGAGAAGGACTGTCGCCGGCCTCCCGGCGACGGCCTTTCTCCGCCCGGCCTGCCGCCGACCAACGTAGGAGAGAACGGGCGACCTTCCGCCGCGACGCGGCGAGCAGGCCGATTCCGACGGACAATGCCGTCGATACTCTCTGGCGGACGCGCCCTCTAACCGCGCGGGCCGCGGCGGTGCCGAGCCGGATTGCGAATTACCCCGCATTGACCAGGCCGCAGCCGTACGTGCACGCCCATGTACTCGCAGCCACGACTGCACAATGGCCGATTCAGGACGACTGCCAACTATTTCGCCAATTGCGCAACTATCAGAATGTTTCAGTGGCTAGGCAGCCGGTTCTCACCCCCGCCTCCGGCGGCCGCCACCGTGCAGGCTGCGGGCGCGACCCCGCGGATCGTCACGGGCAGCGGAGCGCAACTGCGGCAGGCCAAAAGGGAACGCCAGGAGACGTATGAGGCTCCTCATGACCTCAGGCCGTCCTGGTGTTGGCGATTCTGTCCAGGAGGCGCCGCCAGACGCCGAACGCGATCTCCTCCTTGTCGCGGGGCAGGCCCATGCGGTTGCAGTGCATGTGCAGGAGGCTTACGGCGAGGTCCATGCGGTGGGCGAGCGGCTGTGCCGCGGGGCGCCAGATCTCCTCGGCTTGGGCGTGGACGCCGGGGTTGGTCAGGTCTGTCCAGAGGGTGCGTCCTGTCTCGCGGTATTCGGGGCCGCCGATGTGGTTGGGGGCGGCCGCCCGGGCCAGGCGGCGGCGGTCTTGGAGGGACGGGAGAAGCAGGCGGCCGATGTGCTCCAGGCTGAGGGCGGTTGTCGCGATTCGGTCTCCCGGGTGCCTGAGGAGAAGCGTTACCGCGGTGCTGTCGCGCTGGAACCAGCGTTCGGCGTGCTCGATCAGCTCCGGGCCGCCGTAGCGCTCGATCTCGCGGTGGTAGGTGGCGAACGTGAAGTCGATGATCCGGCCGTTCGCGAGAAGCGCGCGTGCCCATTGCGCTGTCGTGGCGAGGATCGTCTCGTCTGAGGCAGGGAAACGGACGCGGAGGTGGGGTGCGGGGTCGCTGTAGCGGACGAAGAACGGCTCACCGCATTGTTGGGCGAACGCGGCGAGCTCGTTGGTCACGAGGGCGTCGTGTGCGTCCGGCTCGGCGTAGAGCTTGACGTACAGCCAGTCGCTGCCGACCGGCTTCACGCGTTCGGTGACCGGTGCTCGGCGGACGGTGGGCTTGTGGGGAGCGGATGGTGCGGGGGCGGCGCGCAGGAGCGGGACGACGACCTCCGAGACGTAGCGTTCTCCGGCGGCGTCGGTGAGGAAGCCCTCGTCGGGGTCGGGAAGTGCCTCCTCCAGTAGGACGTCGCCGGCTGGTGCTCGGGCGATCGCGGTGCGCAGCTCGGCCAGGGAGGGGGCGCTCGTGAGATCGAGCAGGATGGAGTTGTCGGCCTGGATCAGGTGGACGCGGCGGGGAACCATCCACGTCTCCCTCCAGGCTTGCATGGCATCGGCGTCCGCGGCGACGGCCTCGTCCCTCAGTCTCCAGCGTGCTCGGCGCAGTACGAGGCCTGCGTGTTCGAGGCGCGGCAGGAACGGGGTGGCTTCGGCGAGGCGTTCCCACTCGAACGGCGAGACCCGGCGTGCCTGGGCGGTCGAGCTCTCGATGAGGAAGCGGCAGACGTTCGGCGCCTTGCCCAGGTTGAGCATCGAGCGTTGGGTCACGTGCAGGTGGCGGTCCAAGCGGGGACTGCGGAGGTAGAGGCGCCCGCCGTCCACGCCTACGACGACGTCCGCCAGCTCGATCAGCCGGTCGGCGGGGCGGTCGGTCGCGACGTTGATCGGCAGTTCCCACTCGTGCAGCAGCGGGCGTATCGACACGTTCGCGGCGCGGGCGTCCGAGGATAGGTAAGTGAGCTCGACGGTCAGCGCGTCCCCGATGAGCTCCTCTTCGGCGGCGGCGAGGTCCCGCAGAGCGGACTGGACCTCGGGGGCGAGCAGGTCGTGGAACCGTCCGAAGGTGCGGCCGCCGAGGGTGACGCCGACTCCGGAAACCATGCCGCGCCAGCCTTCGGCGCCATGCGTCAGCTGCAGGTGGACGTCGATCGAGGGCCATCTGGGGCGATCGTCGGGGTCTGAGGCGTCGGCGAACTCGGCGAGGATGCGGTCATCGAGCGACACCTTGATGCTGCGCTGGGCGAGCGCGGTGGACGCCAGCCGTACGAGCAGCGCCTCGCGGTCGGTCCATGCCGGGGAATCGGCGTCCTCGTAGGCGAGCGGATACGACCGCTCCGGGCACAGGTAGCCCGCTGGAGGCCCGAGACCGTTCTCCTCGGAGAGGAGCTCCAGCACGGGGACCTCGGCACGAAGGCCATAACGTTCGACGAAGGCGTCCGCGTACTGCCGCAGGTGCGGTGGGTACTGATCGGATCCGACGATGGCCAGTACCTCGGCTGCGTGCTCTGCCAGGCGGGCCACCTCTTGGGGAAGAACGGGAGGCGACGTGAAGCCCAGCGCGGAGTCGATCTGCAGGACCTCGCCTTCGTAGTCGGCGGCGACGGCCTTGGCCTTCGACTCGATCCGCGCGCGCAGGTCGCCGTGCACGTCGCGGGTCTGGTTGAACGCCTGGATCGCGGTCTCGACGTCGTCAAGGGCCTGGGCCAGTGCGGGGTCGGCCGGCAGGAGAGAACGGAGTGGGATGTTCTGGCTGCCTGCGAGCATTCCGGGACGTTCGGCGGTGACGAGGATGTCGAGTTCGAGAAGCTCCCGGAGCAGGCCGTCGATCTTCTCCGCCGCGCCCTTGGGATAGCGGGCCACCAGATGGGTTCGCAGGTCGCCGAGGGTCCTCGGCGTCGTGGTGTGGTCGAGGACGGCGACGACGGGCCCGTTCAGGCGGACACTGATCGCGCGATTCTCCTTCGTCCCGTAACCGTCGGCCGACTGCAGCCACACCCTGCCGCGGTCCGCGTAGAGGAGATCGTTCTGGCGTACGAGAAGGTCAGGAGAGAGACCCGCGTCCTTGGCGATGCTCTTTGCCAGGTGCATCACCCATCCCATGTCGGCCCTGGCCCGTGCCCTGCCGATGGCGGTGTCGCCGAGCCGCGCGTGCGCTTCGTCGCCGGCGTCGCCGGGGTCGCTGAAGAAGCCGCCGGCGACCCCGGCGACGAGGCCGAACGGGGTCGCGCGGAGGCTCATCCTGTTGAGGTAGCGGCCGAGGCTCAGCATCGCCCGGCGCCGGTCCTTGGGGGACAGGTCGTCGAAGCGGTCAACGGCATCGGCGAGGTCGGACGTCGCGGAACGGATCGCGGCCGAGACTCCGGGCATGGCCCAGAGCTTCAGCAGGGCGTCGGCATAGCCGTCCTGCCAAGCATCATCCGCTGTCGCGGGGAACGACTCCAGGATGTCCAACATCGGGCGGACCGGTAGCGCCGGTGCTCTGAGGAGGAAGAACCCACTCGCCTTGTAGGGGCTGGTCCGCTTCATGCGGCGCTCATGTCCATTGGTGTCAAGAGCAGCACTTCGTCCCATCGGGAGGCCTTGGGGGAAATAGTGCCGAGCAGGGCGAGCAGCACTCCGGCCGCGCCTTCGAGCAGGCCTGTGTTGTGCGAGGGCCTGTCCGGCTCGGGCAGATCGGCGAACACAAAGGGATGCTCGTCCACTGCCATGGCGCAGAGCTGGGCAATGGTGTCGTTCCGCGTTCGTTCCAGGGCCGGATCGCCTGTCTGCGCGTAGGCCCTGGTGTAGACGGTGAGCAGGCCGGCCGACCCCATGGCAGAGGGTGGGGGCGAACGTCCGGCGCTCGGCTTGCGGGGTGTCTCGTACGCGGGTGAGCGCCGCGACCGCGAGTTCGGTGTCTCCGGTGATCGCGGAGGCCGACAGCAGCGCGGCTGCGATGCCGGGTGCGCCGTAGCACCATGCCGTACGGGCCGGGGCGTCGTTATCGGTATGAATGGGGAGCCGGGATTCGGGGTCGGCCTGCAGGGCGCCGGGCCAGCTCGGGCCGCCGCCGTTCTTGTCGTCGTCGTTCAGCTGCCATTCGTCCAGCCGGTGCGCGAGTTCGGCGACGCGTTCCTCCGCCTGCGTCCGCCTGATCCCCGCGGAGGCCGCCAACGTCAGCGCGGCGAGCATGCCCGGCAGTCCGTGGGAGAAGCCCAGGTTGTACATCCCGCTCGGGAACTGGTCGTGGAACCAGGGCGCGGCCTTGGGATAGAGGCGGGGCGGGCAGAACCAGTTCGGTGCACCGTCCGCGTCGATGGCCGTGACTTCCAGGAGGTAGGCGACGAGCCGGTCGGCCGCGTCCCGCAGCTTGTCGTCCGACGCCGCGCTCATGGTCCCGATGGTCTCCGCGGCCTTCAGCACGGCGGCCAGCTGCCCTGCCGCCCCATTGATCACGTCGAACTCGCCCAGGGCGACGCCGCCGCGTTCCGGCGGGCTCGGCGTCTGCTCGGCCAGCCTGGCCACCGAGCGAAGCGACCTCACATAGCGCGCATCACGGCGTGCGAACTCGGCTAGGACCCATACGAAGCCGGCCGTGCCGGTGAACAGGCCCGCCGCCATCAGAGGGTCCCGCGCCGTGGCCTCGACCGCACGGCGAAGAACGTCGCGTCCGGCTTTGAGATAACGCTCGTCATCGAATACTTCGCTCGCGTAGTGAAGGGCAAGCGCAATTCCGAGGTCTCCGCTACCCAGATTTTCCCAACCCTCGTTCGGCGGGGCGCCGGCAAGCCGATCGGCCATGCGTCGAGCGAGCTCTGCGATCTCAGTATCGGTCAATTGTCTGCCCTATGCGCCTGAGGTCGTCCAGCCATTCATCAGCGACCGTCCGGCGGAGCCCCGGATCACCATTTTCGCCATGGCACCCACATGAGGATGCTCGGATGAAAACGGCCCGGCGCTCCGCCCGGACGGTCATCCTCCGGGGCACGCGGAGGCCGGGAACGTCAAGCGAGGCATCCGGGACGGTTGCTCCGGATCATCCTTGACGGCCGCCGCGCGTCGGACCGGTCAGATGCCTTCCAGACAGGTAGGCGTGGACTGGCAGGGGGCTGTGAAGCATGGGCAGGAGTCGGTGCAGCCGAGGATCTCGGCGGACGTCGACAGCTCCGAAACTCGGACGTCGAGGTCGAACTCGTCCTGAGCCTCGGCGTTGGCCTGGTCGGTGAGCGAGATCGTCATCGGTTCTCCGATCACTGTGGGAGCGATATCGGCACCGGATATCCGGATGCCTCCCTGATAGGCCGCAGGCGACCGCGTCAATTGCACGGGATACCTCGGGAGTTTCTCCGAAGGGAGGCGATGGAATGAGCTCCTTTCAGGTCGGAGTGGTCCGGTCGCGAACCCTTATCGCCCTACCGCCTTGCGCACCATTGCGGGGAATCTATCTAAGATCATCTAGGGGAGTCAACGGCGCCAGGGGGCCCAATGACCTGCGCTCCCAGGCCATACGGCGACGACCTTGTGGAACGCGCCAAAATCTCTTTCGCTCGGCCGTTGGTTTCTTCGACGAAGTGTTCGGCCGCTCAGCGGGCGTCGCGCCGGCGAAGCGGCTCGGTGGCGCGGTGGACCAGATCCCGTACGTACGTGTGCTCCGGGTCGTCGTCGTAGATCGGATGCCACCACATCGCCTCGACCAGCGGCGTCAACTGCACCGGGAACCGCGCGATCCGGACGCTGGCGTCGGTGGACAGGCGCTCGGGGAGCCGGCCTTGCAGAACGGCGATGCGATCGGTCCCCGCGACGAGATCGGGGATGGTGAGAAAGCTTTCGGTGATCACTTGCGCGGTCGGTTCGATGCCGAGCAGCTGCAGTTGCCGCGAGGCGGGGGTGGCAGCCGTTGGGCCGGCGTAGGTGAGCACCCAGGGCAGGGTGCGTAGGTCATCGACGGTGAGCGCTTTATCGGCGGCGGGGTTGTCGACCGAGGTGACGCAGACCCAGTCGTCGTGGTCGCCGCCCTCAACAGCGGCGGGCTGATCGACGAGGTCGACCGCGCCTGTCGGCCGATCAAGGAACTCGCCGCCCGGGGCGAGGACGCCGGCACCCCGGGTTTCCTGCGGGCCTGGACGGCGCTGACCGACCAGTTGGTCGCGCAGGCCGAACAGGCCGAGCAGGCCGGGCGCGCCCGCGCCGCCGGCCTGTACGCCCGCGCCACGAATTACCTGTGCCAGGCCGAGCGGATGCAGAGCGCGTCCGCGCCGGGACGGTTGGACACCTACCGGCGGGTCCTGGAGCTGCAGCAGAAGGCGTTCGACCTCGCCGATCCCGCCACCACGCGGGTGGCCGTGCCGTACGAGGGGACCACGCTGCCGGCGTACTTCACTCGCGCCCCCGGCGACGCCGCCAGTCCAGTGATCATCATGTGGAACGGGCTGGACTCCACCAAGGAGCACATGTACGCCTCCGGGTTCGGCCAGGAGCTGGCGGCCCGCGGGATCAGCACACTGATGGTGGACTGCCCCGGCAGCGGTGAGGCCCTGCGCCTGCAAGGGCTGCACGCCCGCATCGACACCGAGGTCTGGGCGAGCGCCTGCGTCGACTACCTGCTCACTCGGACCGACGTCGAACCGGCGCGGATCGGCCTGGCCGGCTGGTCGCTCGGCGGCTACTTCGCACCGCGCGCACTCGCCTTCGAAAAACGTCTTGCCCTTGGTGTGGCGTGGGGTGCCAACCACAATTGGGGCGCGGTGCAGCGCCGCCGACTGGAACGCGAAGGGGAACGGCCGGTACCCCACTACTGGGAACACGTCCTGTGGGTGTGGGGCTTCGACGATCTGAACGCATTCATCGAATTCGCCGACAGCATCCACTTGGACGGTGTGGTCGAGCAGATCACCGTCCCGTTCCTGATCTGCCACGGCGAGAACGACCGGCAGATTCCCCTGGAGTACGCGCATCGCTCCTACGACAAGGCGGTGAACAGCCCGAAGTGCGAGCTTCGCGTTTTGACCCGAGAGGAAGGCGGCGCCGAACACATCGGCCTGGACCATCTCTCCCACGTCAGCACCTACATCGCCGACTGGGTCACCGACACCTTCGCCCGGCGTCCTTCGCCGTCGCTCGGCGGCTGATCAGGCAGCCGACCGGACGCGCACGGGCAGGGACTGCCACGAGCGCGTGAGAGACGAACTTCCGGCGCGCTTCACACCGCCTGCGCGCCGCCGTCACCTGAGCCACGACGTCGCCCGCCGGCGGCAGGGGCCCCGATCGCCCGCGAGACACCACGTGCCGCGGTCCGCACCACCGGCACGACAGACGCGGCGGCGGCCTCGTTCGGCACGATCACCGCCAGCGCGGCCACCACCTCGCCCCCGCTTCCGCGCACCGGGGCCGCGACGCCCAGCGCGTCCGGATGCACATACCCCGGACAGTACGCGTACCCCTGACGACGCACCTCGGCCAGCGCGGCCCGCAGCCGCGCGGCGGTCGCGGGAGTCTCCGGGGTGTAGCGGTGCAGCGGCCCGGCGAGCACCCGCCGGCGCAGGTCGGCCGGGCCATGCGCCAGGAGCACCAGGCCGCTGGAGGAGACATGAAGCGGCAGACGACCGGCGATACGCGTGTAGTTGATCACCGCCCCCGGCGCCGACAGCCGCTCCAGGAACAGCACCTCATCACCGTCCAGCACCCCGAGCTGCACATGGTGACCGACGACATCGTGGACGCCCTCCATGAACGGCATCGCCGCGTCCCGCAACGAAAGAGCGGGCGACGCCCGCGTCACCAGCTCCCACATGCGCATGCCGATACGCACCCGCCGGTCCGCGTCTCGAGTGAGGAACTCATGCGAGACCAACTCCGCCACCAGCCGCGACGCGGTCGCCACATGCAACCCCGTACGCCGGGAGATCTCCGAGACGGTCAGGGCCGGCTCCTCCGGCGTGAACGCCTCGAAGATCCGCACGACCCTGCTCAGAACCGACTCACCGTTCTGCGTCCTCACCTCACCATCATCGAATCCCCTCCCGGAGCGTCAAGCCCAGGTCGGCGTCTTCGACCGCAGCGGCATCCGGCTCCTCCCAGGCCAGGTCCGGGCAGGCGCACCCGCGACCGGTGCCGGACCGGCCGCAGCGCATCGTGCGGAGTGGGACGGCGATCACCGTTCCGGATCCGCCGGGGAACCGGGACGGTGATCGCGGGCCGTGAACGTCACCGGGTCGGCAGTGCCCCGAACGGGATCACGGCGGTCTGGTAACCGGCCATCATCGCCGTCACCGGCTCCTCGTACCGCTTCAGCCACTCGTCGGTGGCGTACATCGACTGGGACAGCCTCACGCGTTCGTCCTCGTCGCGGAAAAGACGGAGCAGGTAGTAGCCGTTCTCGTCGTTCAGCGACGGGCCGTAGGCGAGGACGTTGATGCCGCAGTCGCGCATCAACGGGATCGTGCCCTCGTGGCTGATCTGGTGCCACTCGTCGCGGGTGCCGGGCTGGACGGTGAAGAGGCGGATCTCCAGCAGACCCTCAGCCATTGTCGCTCTCCTTGACTCGGCGGCCGGCCTTCCAGACGCCGGTGATGTGCTTGGGTTCGGCCAGTGCGGAGATGTCCGCCAGGGGGTCGGTGTCGAGGGTGATGACGTCGGCGTCGTAGCCCTCGCGTAGCAGGCCGGACTTGGGGGCCTGGGGACCGAGCGTGAGGGGGCCGGTGGCGGTGGCGGCCTCGACGGCCTCGAGCGGGGTGAGGCCGAGCTGCACCAGGAGAGGCAGTTCACGGCCGTTGCGCCCCCAGGAGTCGGGCATGTCCGAACCCGACATCGCCACATCGGTGCCGGCGGCGATGGTGACGCCCGCCTCGCGGGCGATCATGATGGCCTCGCCGTGGCGGTCAGTGGTGTCGCGCAGCTTCTGCAGGGCGTACGGCGGGAGCATGTGCCCGTTGTCGAGCAGCTCCTGGAAGATCGTTCGGGTGGTGACCAGGATCGCACCGGCCTCGCGCATGGCCACGGCGGCCTCCTCGTCGAGGAACGTGCCGTGCTCGATCGTCGTCACGCCCGCCTCGAGGGCGGCCATGATGCCCGGCTTGCCGTGGCAGTGGGCGGCGACGATCCGGTCCGCCATCCCGGCGACCTCGACGATCGCACGCAGCTCGGCGTTCGTGAACTGCTGGTGGACAGGGTGGTCGACCTCCGACAGCACGCCGCCGGAGGCGCATACCTTGATCAGCTTGGCGTTTCGGCGCAGCTGTTCGCGGGCGGCCCGGGCGCACTCGTCGGGACCGTCGCACAGGCGCAGCTCACCCCCCATGTGCCCGAAGTCCGCGACCCAGGAGGCCGGGTAGCTGTGCAGGTCGCCGTGGCCGCCGGTGGTCGAAAGCGTGGTGCCGGCGGCGTAGATGGCCGGGCCCTCGATGGTGCCCTCGGCGACCGCCCGCGCGATGTGGATGCCGAGCCCGCCGACCTCGCGGACCGTGGTGATCCCGGCGTCCAGGGCGGCGCGCAGGTCGGCGGTGATACGGGCGGCGCGGACGGCGATGGGCTCCTGCGGCAGGAGGTGCAGGTCCGCCGAGCGCAGGCCCATGAAGTGGCCGTGGGCGTCCCACAGGCCGGGCATCACGGTCTGCGCGCGCACGGTACGGACGCCGGGCGTCTGCGGCGCGCCTTCCGCCGCGCCCGCGTAACTGATCTTGTCATCGTCGAGGACGACGACACCGTTCGCGATGGGATCCCCAGATCCAGGGATCAGCTGTTCGGCGTCGATTCGCTGCAACATGGTCAAGCCCCAATCCAAGTTTCTCGTGCGGGATGCGGCGGTTCCGTGGGACGTAGGGTCGGCACGCTCTGTCCGGACACCGGTCAGGACCCGGCCGCGTCGCGGGCGTAGTTCCGGAGGAAGACGGCCTCGGCCAGGGCCATGTGCTCGATCTCGGTGGGGTCGACGCTCTCGTTCGGCGCGTGGATGAGGGACTGCGGGTCCTCCACGCCCAGCAGCATGATCTCGGCGTCCGGATACGTGTCGGCGATGACGTTGCACAGAGGGATGGAGCCGCCGTTGCCCTGGGCGGTGGGTTCCCGGCCGTAGGCCTCCCGGAGCGCCGCGCTCATCGCCGTGCGCGCGTCCCCGTTACCGGAGGCGCGGAACGGCGAGCCGATCGCCTCCACCTCGACCTCCACGCGGGCCTTCCACGGCACCGCCGCCCGCAGGTGCTCGGTGATGGCGTCCCGCGCGGTCTCCGGCGCGATTCCCGGCGGGATGCGCAGGTTGAGGCGGGCGCGGGCCGTGGGCTGGATGGCGGCGGACGAGCCGACGACCGGAGGGGCGTCGATTCCGATGACGTTGAGGACGGGACGTGCCCACACCATGTCGGCGACCGAGCCGTCCCCGAGGAGTTCGACGCCGTCGAGCACGCCGGCGTCCCGGCGGAATCGTTCGGCGGGGTAGTCGACGCCGGTCCAGGCCTGGTCGGACGGCAGGCCGCGTACGGTGGTGTTGCCGTCCTCGTCGCGCAGACTGGCGAGCGCGTGAATGAGGGCGGCGAGGGCGTCCGGGGCGGCGCCGCCGTACGCGCCGGAGTGCACGGGGCCGCTCAGCGTGGAGACGGTGACGACGAGGTTGACGCCGCCGCGCAGCGTCTCGGTGAAGGTGGGCAGGCCCGCGGCGGAGTTGCCTGTGTCGGCGACGACGATCGCGTCGGCGCGGAGCAGGTCGGCGTTCGCGGGCATGAACTCCTGGAGGCCGCCGGTCCCCTGTTCCTCGGAGCCCTCGGAGACCAGCGTGACGCCGAGCGGAAGGTCCGGCCCGAGAGCGCGCAGGGCGGTCAAGTGCATGACGATGTTGCCCTTGCAGTCGGCGGCCCCTCGTCCGTACCACCGGCCGTCCTTTTCGGTCAGCTCCCATACGGGGGTGCGCCAGGCGTCCTGCTCGACCGGCGGCTGCACGTCGTAGTGGCAGTACAGGAGTACGGTCGGTGCTCCGGGCGGGGCAGGACGGCGGGCGATGACGGCCTTGGACCCGTCCGGGGTGTCATGCAACCCGGCGTCGGTCAGGCCGGCCTCCCGGAACGCCTCCGCCACCCATTCGGCGGCCCGGTCGCATTCCCGCTGCGGGTACTGCCGGGCGTCGAAGACCGAACGGTACGACACCAGTTCCGCGAGGTCGGATCTGGCCTGGGGCATCAGCCGCTTGACCGCGGCGCGTAGGTCTTCGTTCATCGGATGCTCTCCTTGTCGGCGGCGCCGACGGCCACGGTGGCCGGTACGGCGGGGGTGGACTGGGTGCTGTGAACGGGGGTGATACGCAAAGCGGCGCCGGCCGCGTCCAGGACCGCCGCACAGCGCTCGATGCCGTCGGCGGCCGCGATCGCGAAGGCGACCCGGCCCCAGACGGTGCCCTTGGGCGGGGGCGAGACCACGTCCCCCGGTGCGGCGGCGACCGCCAACTGCTCGATCTCATCCGGCAGCCGGGCCTCGTCGAAGTTGACCGAGCCGATCGTGGTGTCGTCCTCGTCGACGTAGAAGAAGCGGATGCCGACGACCTGGCGACGGAACGGGGCGATGTCCGCCGGCAGGCCACAGGCCGCGGCCGCTGCGGCGGTGCCCGGATCGATGCCGGTGGCCAGCAGCCCGAGGTAGGGGATCATGTCCCCGCCGAGCCGGCCGTTCACCTCGATCACGCGGGGCCCGTCGCCGGTCAGCATGAACTCGCTGTGCGTCCACCCGTCCCGGAAGCCCAGCGCGTCGTGGGTGTCCTGCAGGATCCGCAGCAGCCCCGGGTCGGTGAGCAGGGGGTCGGCCGCGTCGACGTAGTGCCCGATCTCCTCGGCGTACGGCGGGTAGCCGACGACCTTGCGGGCGATGAACAGCGGGATCACCCTGCCGCCCTGGATCACCGCGTCGACGCTGATCTCGTCGCCGACGACGCGCTCCTCGACAAGGACCGGCTCCTCGCCGGCGTACACGACCGGGTCGGGGGCCTTGGTGTCACGGGTGAAGGCGAACTTCTCGCGGAGCCCGGCGGGGTCGTTCACGATGACGACGCCGAGGCTGGCACCCAGGCCACGCGGCTTGAGCACGGCGGGGTAGCCGACGTGGTCGGCGGCCGCGAGCGCCTGGTCGAGGGTGCTCACCGGGATCGAGCGGGGCTGCGGGACGCCCGCCGCGTCCAGCGCCGTACGGGTCTGGGCCTTGTCGCGCAGCCGCCAGATCACCGCCGGGTCGCCGTTGCGGACCCCGAGCGTCTCGGCGACGTACGACGCGGCGTGGATGCGGCCCTCGTCCCAGCAGAGCACGCCGCTGACCCCGGTGAGGGTGCTGCGGGCCGTCTCCGCCATCGCCGGGCCGTCGAGGGTGCTGGGCACCACGGTCCAGCCCGACAGGTACTCCCGTTCCCACGTCGGCTCGGCGACGTGGAACAGGTGGATGCGGAACCTCGTGCTGATCGAGCGGAACAGGTACTCGCGGTAGAGCCGCATACCCGTCGCGACGACCAGCAGCAGTGGACGATCTGCGTCAGCGGTCATGATTTCCTCTCTTTCGGCGTTTCGAGCAGAGCGGGGAGCGCCGCCGTGGTCCGGGGCGCGGAATAGGAGGTCATGGGGTCATCGGCCGAACAGCACCTGCTCGCGGCGTCCCTCCTCCTCGGTGACGTCGATCCGCCGAGCGGCGTACCGGAGCATCGGCGGGGCCATCAGGGAGGTCACGATCGCCAGGAGGACGACGACCGTGTACATCGCGACCGACAGCACGTGAAGCCGAAGGCCGACCATGGCGATGACCACCTCGATCACCCCTCTGGCGTTGAGCCCGGCCCCCAGTGCCAGCGCCTCCCAGCGGCCGACCCGGCTGGCGCACGCTCCGGCGTACACGCCGACGAACTTGCCGACCACCGCGACCGCCGGCACGCCCATCGCCGTCAGCGCGACGACCGGCCGGCCGAGCGCGGTCAGGTCCACCCGCAGGCCGGCGGTCACGAAGAACAGCGGGGCGAGCACGGCCATCACGAACGTCCGCAGGGACGCGAGCCGCTGCGGGGCCGCGCTCCAGCCCGCCATGTTGATGAGGAGGCCGCCGATGAACGCGCCCAGGACCGGCTCCATGCCGAGCGCCTCGGTGCCCGCGCCGAACAGGATCATCACCGCCACGGCCGCCGCGACGCTGACCCCGGTCTCGGAAGAGCGGGCGGCGAGCCACATGGTGTAGCGCACGAGCGGACGGCCGAGGACGGCGCTGACGGCCACGACCCCGGCCAGGCTTCCGACCCAGATCACGATCGACCCGGCCCGTACCCCGGTGGTGGCCATCGCCGAGACCACCGACAGCAGCATCCAGCCCACCGCGTCGTCCACGACCGCCGTGCTGACGATCTGCTGGCCGAAGTCGCGGTGGAGAAGCCCCATCTCCAGCAGCGTCTTGGCGATGACGGGGATCGCGCTGACGCACATCGTGACCCCGATGAAGCAGGCGAAGGTCACACGGTCGCCACCGGGGACGAGCAGCCTCGCGGGCAGGATCAGGCCGATGCCCACCCCGGCGGCCAGCGGCACGAGGAGGCCGCCGGCGTTGACCCGAATCGACGTGACGCTCTGCCGCTTGATCAGGTCCAGGTCGACGTTCAGGCCGGTGACGCCGACGAGGAGCAGGACCCCGAGCTGTCCGGCGGCGTCCAGCAGGTGCTGCTGGTCGGGCCGGTGGGGCAGCAGCCAGCCCGCCAGACCGGACGCCACGTGGGTGAACAGCGACGGTCCGAGCAGCACGCCCGCGCACAGTTCGCCGACCACCGCGGGCATCCCCAGCCACCGTGCCAGCCGGCCTAACGCCAGCGCGAGGCTCAGGAGCACCCCGGCTTGGAGAAGGAAGACGAGGAGTTGGTGAGTACTGAGGGGAGCCACGAGCGTCATGAACGGGTCCTCACGAGGTCATGGGAAGGCCGACGGGCCGAAGGCGACGCGGAGCCGGGTGGGCGGCTCGAAGGAGGCGGACCGGACGCCCGCCCGGGGTACGGACGTCCGGGTCAGGTGTCCGGTCCCCTCCTCCGGGCCCGTACGTCAGTCCTCGAAGTAGTGCCAGTTCTCCGGGTTGATCATTCCGAACGGATTGACCGGCTCGAACCCGCCGAGTTCGCGCGAGACCTCGAAGAGCCGGATGGGAAAGTTGGGAGTGAAGATCACTGGGACCTGCTCGGCGATGAAGTCCTGGTACTCGTACAGGACCTCGAGATCGTCGCTGGTGACGGTCTTCTCGATGAGCGCGTCGGTCCGCGGGTCGGTGTAGAAGCCGAAGTTGCCGCCCGCCTTGGTCCTGAAGAGGATCTCGCCGGTCGGGTAGTGGTACGCCCAGCCGCCGTTCCAGCAGGTCATCTCCCATAGGCAGGGCTGGTCCGGCCCGGGCTCGCACGGACCGTCCTCGGCGACCAGGATCGACCCGTACACCTCTTCCATCCGCAGCTCGATGCCCGCCTTGGCGGCGTCCTCGCGGTAGCGCCGCATCAGTTCGGTCAGCGCCGGGCGGCCCTCCACGTAGCGGAACGAGAAGCTGAGCGGGGTGCCCGCCGGGATGCCCTCCCCTGCCTTCTCCGGGTCGACGCAGACCGCGGGCGTCCGGCTGGTGTCCCAGCCGTTCTCCTCCAGCAGCCGGCGGGCCCGATCCACGTCGAACGGCAACGGCCACGCGCCCTCGCGCTGCCGGGGCGACACCAGGTCGGTCACCGGGACCATCGGCACGGGACCGTTCTGCCGGTAGGCGTAGCCCTGGTAGATGTCGGCGACGGCCCGGTCCTGGTCGAGCGTGCTCTGCAGGGCCTGCCGGAAGTAGGTCTGTTTGAAGATCTTCCCGGCCACCGTGGGGTTGTTGTAGTTCAGACAGAAGTAGCGGATGCAGAACGCCACCTGCGGCACCAGGTCGTACCGGTCGCCGAGCGGGTTGGCCCCGCCCTTGGTGGGGTCGGTGGTCGGCTCGGTGGCGAAGCTCAGGGGCAGGTAGCCGACCTGGATGGCGTCCCCCGACTTGAGCATGTCGTACTGCTGCTCGTCCGACGTGGTCGGCACCTGGCGGAACTCGTCGAGGTACGGCCTGTTCGGGCCGGAGTAGTGCTCGTTCGGCACGAACGTCACGACCCCGTCGACGGTGTAGCTCTTGAGCCGCCACGGCCCGCTGACCACGCTCCAGATGGGGCTGTCGGCCCAGCGGGTGCGGTGCAGGTTGCCCTCCTCCAGGATGTCGCCCTGCGCGGCCATCAGGAACTCATAGACGGCCTCGACGTCCTTCAGGTCCCCGGAGGCGTTGGCGGGCCCCTCGGCCGTACGGTCCCAGGCCTTCGGCAGCGGGGTGATGGTGCTGAGCTGGTTCATCAGCACCCACCTCTGGGAGTACGGCTTGTCGAAGGTGAAGTAGACGGTGTCCTCGGCGGTCTTGCCGTACGAGGTCAGGTTGTCGGGGAAGTAGCCCGGGACGTACTCCCCGTACCGCGCGCCCTTCACCTTCATCAGGTTGACCCAGAGCAGCACGTTGTCGGCACACAGGGTCTCGCCGTTGGACCACTTCCACGGCTTGACGCGGATGGTGACCGTCCGGCCGTCCTCGCTCCATACCGGCGGCTCGCCGATGCTCTCCTCGTAGTCCACCTCGGGGGTGCCCCGGCTGCCGAAGTAGTACAGCGTCCGGTACATCAGCATCTGGAACTCGTAGATGTTACGGGTGCCCATCCGCTCGGCCGGGGTGAACGGGAAGATCACCGCCGGCGGGAACCCGGGGGCGCATGCCCACGTGACCACGCCGCCCTTCTTGGGACGACGTGTCCCGGACCGCCCGGCCTGGGCGGTCCGGCCCGAGGGCTCGGACCGGAGAACGGGCTGTGCCGTCATCGCTGCTCCCTGGTTTCCTTGAGGATCTCGGTGATGACAGAGCGGCCGCTGGCCGCGTGCCGGCCGAAGCGCTCCCACTCTTCGTGGAGGTCGATGCCGCCGTCCGCCCGTACCTTCGGGGTACTGCGGCAGAACCCGGAGACCACGTCGCCGTCGTCCAGGACCATGGAGTAGGCGAACTCGATCGTGTCGTCGGGCGCGCAGGCACCGGTGAGCGAGCCGCGGCGCACCCGGCCGCCGGTGAACTCGCCCCAGAGCAGGTCGCCTTCCTGGTGGTAGACCGCGATCCGGCCCTTCGCCTCGGCCTCGGCGGGCTCGAAGCGGCGTCCGTCATAGTTGATCATTTGGCCGCTACCGGATCTCGAGGGTGCAGCACTTGGCGCTGCCACCGGACTTCATCAGCTCGGACAGGTCCGTGCCGATCGGCACGAAGCCTCGCTCCCAGAGGGCCTCGATGAGGTGGACGGCCTGCTCGGGCAGGATCACGTGCCGGCCGTCGGAGACGGCGTTGAGGCCGAAGACCTCGGCGTCGGCGGCGGTCGCCAGGAGCGCGTCCGGGTACAGCTCGCGCAGCGTCGCCTGGCTCTCCGGGCTGAACGCCTCGGGGTAGTACATGATCTCTTCGTGGTCGAGCACGGCCAGGGCCGTGTCCAGGTGGTAGAGGCGCGGGTCCACCAGGGTCAGACCCACCACGGGAAGGCCGAGGAACCGTTCGGCCTCGGCGTGCGCGTGCGGGTCGGTCCGGAAGCCGCAGCCGGCCAGGATCCGGTCGCCGGTGACCAGAAAGTCGCCTTCTCCCTCGTTGACGTGCTCGCCGACGTGGACCGGGTAGCCGCGCCGCCGGAACCACTCGGCGTACGCCGGGCCCTCGGCTTCCCGTTCGGCGTGGCGGAAGCGTGCGGCGAGCACCTGTCCGCCGACGACGGTCGCGCCGTTGGCGGCGAACACCATGTCGGGCAGCCCGGGGATCGGGTCGATGAGCTCGACCCGGTGCCCGAGCCCCCGGTACAGGCTGCGCAGCCGTTCCCACTGCGCGACGGCCAGGTCGGCGTCGGCCGGCTTGCCGAGCTCCATCCACGGGTTGATGGAGTAGGCGATCTCGAAGTGAACGGGTCTGCACATCAGATAGCGCCGTGGGGTGGCGATACGCGACGGGCGCATTGGGTTCTCCTTTGAACGCATGGCGAGAGACGTTTCGCGGGTGTGCGGAGCCGCGCGGGGCGTCTTCGGGCACGAGGCCGTCCGCGCCGCTCACCGCGCGGGGCGTCTTCGGGCGCGCGCGGCCGTCCGACGCCGCTCACCGCGCGGCGCCGGGCGGGTCGCCGCGATCAGCTCTGAGGCCGGTCCCGGAAGGTGACCTTGATCTTGGAAGCGAAGTCGGTCATGGTCTGGAACGCCTCCTCCTGGGAGGAGCCGGTGGTGCCGAGGAAGCCCAGGATCGTGTTGCCGTTGGGCGGCCGCCGGATCAGGTCGCCAGGCCGCGCCGTGATCTTGAGCAGGAACACCCGGTCCGACTCGCTGACCTCCGGCGGCACCTCGACGTGGTCGACGACGCCCTCGTCGCAGATCAGGCACATCGCGGTGACGTGCGTGCCGGTCGGCCGGAAGTGGCGCACGTCGGGGCGGCGCCCCTGGGCGATATCGGCCACCGCCTTGATCGGGTCGTGCTCGGCGGTGATACGGGCGATCATGTCCAGGCCGCCGCCGCCGACCCGCGAGGCGATCTCCAGCAGGTGCGGCTCGCCCTCGTGGAACCGGACCTCGGCGTGCATCACGCTGCGGCGCAGGCCCATCGCGTGCGCCCCGGCCTTGACGGCGGCGTGCACCTTGGCGACGTCGGCCTCGCCGAGCGAGGTCGGGGCGTGGTGGACGTCATCGTCGAACGTGGCGCCCTCCTCGGTGATCCGGTCCACGATCGAGCCGAGGTACACCTCGTCGTCCCAGGCCACCGCCTCCATGAGGTACTCCTGGCCGTCCAGGAACGACTCGACGAGGAGCCCGTTCGGCCCCAGGTCGACGCCGTCGGCCTCGGAGTTCACCCAGAAGAGGTTCCGCAGGCCGGCCGCCGCCTGGGAGTGGCGCTCGGCCATCTGTTCCGGGGAGTCGACCCGGAACACCAGGTGGCTTCCGGCCCCCAGCGTGGGCTTGAGGATCACCGGGTAACCGAAGTCGTCGGCGGCCCGCAGCGCCGCCTCCAGGTCCTCGACCAGGCGGTACCGGGGAATGGGCGCGCCCGCCCGCTCGTAGGCCTGGCGCATGAGGTACTTGTTCCGGCTGGTCACGGCGGCCTGGACGCCGATTCCAGGCAGGCCGAGCGCCTCGGCGACGGCCGCGACCGTGATCACCGAGGATTCGGAGAAGGTCATCACCCCGTCGAACCTCTGCTCGGCGTGCCAGTACTTGGCCTGGGCGACGATGTCGTCGATGTTCTTCGAGCCGACCAGCCGGTAGTGGTCGGCGGGCCAGAAGTCCTCGGTGCCCTCGCCGTTCAGGACGTAGAGGTCCACGCCGAGGTCCTGCACCTGGTTGTACCGCGAGTGGTAGTAGGTGAGGTACTGGCACGTCTCGATGGTCAGCAGCTTCATGGCGTTCTCCCTGGAGGCCCCGGTCAGGCCCCGGCGACGGGGCTGCCGGCGGCCAGGCGGTCGGCGGTGGCGCGGTCGTCGCCGTGGGCGCTCGGCAACGGTGTGAGTGCGAAGGCGCGGATCCGGGCGGGCTGCTCACCGCCGATCGACAGGTCCGCCCCGGCGGCGGCCGCCCGCGCCGCCGCGTCGATGAGGATGGGCGCGGCGTAGGCCAGCAGCACCCGGAGCTCGGCGAACAGGTCCCCCGGCGGGACGGCGCCGGCCTCGGCGGCCGCGGCGAGCCGGTCGAGGCGCGTCGCGAGCGTGTCGGCGGCCCGGGCCGGGCTGAAGGCGTCCAGCTCGTAGCAGAGCCGGAGCCGCTCGGCCGTCGCGCCCGCCCGGGCCCGCCCGGCCTCCGACACCGGCAGCGGGTCGAGGCCGGGCGAAGGGAGGGCGGCGGCGAGCCGGTTCCACGGCTCCACGAGCCGCCTGGTGGTCACGGCCCGCATCTCGTCGAGCTCGAAGTTGGTCCGCTGGAACTCCGGCGCGGTGAGCGACAGGTAGAAGCGGACCAGGTCGCGGGGCACCTCGGCCAGCAGGTCCGCCGACCAGATCAGGTGTCCCTTGCTGGTGGAGAACTTCGAGCCCGCCAGGTCGTAGAACTCGTTGACGACGTTGCCCGCCGGGGTGATGTAGCGATCGCCGTGGGCCATCAGCATCACGAGGTCCAGGAAGCCCCAGTGATAGACGTTGTCGAAGCCGTGGAAGTAGACGAGCTCGGCGTCGCCTCCGGCGCGCCAGTGCTCGTCCACGGCCTCGGTGGCGTCGCCGCGCCGGGCCGCCGACCACCACGTGGCGTAGATGACGGCCGGCATGGCCTCGACCCACGGGTACAGGATCTGGCCCGGCGTCTCCGGGAACGGCGCCTCGATGCCCCAGGTGCCGGGGACGGTGATGGGGATCTCGGGCAGCCGCCGGTCGAGCAGTTCCCTGATGAGCTGCATGGCGTGCGGACGCCAGCGGCCCTCCCGCTCCTTGTAGTAGGCCGTCAGGCGCTCGCGATACTCCTCGGCCGGCAGGACCAGGATGGTGGCCTCGCGGTACGTGACGGGCTCGGTGGGGTCGAGCGCGTGGCGCGGCTCCAGGAGCTCGTCGTAGTTGTTCGGGTGCCCGCAGGCCTCGCACACGCCGCCGCTGCTGGCCTCCAGGCACTCCGGGCAGGTGCCGGCCATCAGGCCGTCGTAGAGGTAGACGCCGGACCGCTCGGCGTACGGCAGGCGCACGGTGCGCTCCTGGAAGCGGCCCGCGGCGTGCAGGGCGGTGAAGAACTCCAGCACGGCCGCCCGGTACCGGTCGTCGATCGGCGGCAGGCCCTCCATCGACAGGCCCATCGCGGTCAGCGTGCGCTCGATCTGCTCGGTGGACGCGGTGACCAGGTCCTCCGGGGTCGTCCCCCGGCGGTGCGCGGTGAGCGGCACGTACGTCTGGCTGTCGTCGGTGACGGTCGTGTAGGTCACCGGCCGCCCGGTGGCGGCGACGTAGCGGCTGTAGACGTCGCCGGCGAGGTACGGCCCGGCCATGTGGCCGACGTGCAGGTCGCCGTTGGAGGTGGGGGTCGCCGCGATCACGATCGCGGGACGGGGGCTCATGCCGCTCCCTCGTGCCGGGCGGCGAAGCGCTCGGTCATCTCGGCGTCCCACCAGACGGCGTACATCTGGAACTCGCCGCCGCCCTCGTTGACGACCTGGTGCCGCGTCCCGGGGCGGAAGTGGACGATGTCGCCGGCGACGAACGGCACCCGCCGCCCTTCGCTGATGATCTCGGCCTCGCCGGTCATGGCGACCCAGATCTCGTACTCGTGGTGGCTGTGCGGGCCGGAGGCCGCACCCGGGGGGACGACGCACCACGAGCCTTCGAAGGGGGCGTTGAGGTCGGGCCAGGGCACGAGGCGCTGGGCGTTCAGTCCGTTGTCGGGTTTGAGGTTGTCGCGGTCGAGTTTGCGGATCTCCACCATTCCTCCAAGTGGGTCTTTCGTGGCGTCCAGGCGCTCACGCCGACGGGGCGTTCAGCAGTAGCTCCGGCCGCCGCGCGGTCTCCCGGCGGCTCAGCAGGTCCGACAGGACGTCCTGGGCGCGGATGGCCAGCACGCTCAGCAGCGAGTCGGCGATGCCGTGCGTGGCCTCGTTCACGCCCTGCAGGTAGCAGTCGGCCGTGTACGACGGCGGCAGGTTCATCCGGTAGTTGCGGTCGACCGTGGCGCCGCCGACCCCCGCGGCGGCGGCCAGGTCCTGCACCAGCCGCGGCATCCCGCGGACGAAGCCGGTGCCGAGCAGCACCGCGTCGCAGCGCAGCTCGTCGGTACGCCGGGTCTTGCGGTCGGTGATGGACAGCACGACGTCGTCGCCCTCGAGCCGGGCGCCGGCGATCTCGGTCATCGTGATCATCCGGAGCCGCTCGGTCCCCATCAGCCGCTCCTGGTACATCTCCCGGTAGAGGGTGTCGAGCATCCCGGGAGCCAGGCCGGCGTAGTTGCTGCGGTGCATCTCGCGGAGCAGTTGCTCGCGGGCCTCCGGCAGCGCGGAGTGGAACTCGTCGACGAACGAGGGATAGAACAGCTCGTTGGTGAACTTGCTGGACTCGTAGGTGTTCAGCCCGATGGACCGCATGATCATGGTGACCTGGGCCTTCGGGAAGCCCTGGTAGGTCGCCCACAACATCTCCGCCGCGCTCTGCGCGCCGCCGACCACCACCAGCCGGTGCTCGCCCTCGGGGTCGAGCGCCCGGCACCGCGAGGAGTACTCGGTGCTGTGGATGATCCGGTCGCGGGGCAGCCCGGCGATCTCGGCCGGGATGTGCGGGTCGCGGCCCGCGCCGATGACCAGGCTGCGGCAGAGGATCTCACCGCCGTCGGCGGTGCGCACCGACCACTGGCTCACCTCACCGTCGTCGGAGAGGACGGGCTGCACCGCGACGCACCGGCGGCCGTACTCGATGCGGACGTGCCGCAGCGAGTCGGCGACCCACCGCAGGTATCCGGAGATCTCGACCCGGTACGGCGTGAAGCTGCCCAGGTTGATGAACTCGTCGAGCCGCCCGATCGAGTACAGGTAGTTCACGAACGAGAACTCGCTGCGCGGGTTCCGCAGGGTGACCAGGTCCTTGAGGAAGGACACCTGGCTCTGGGTCCACGGCAGCAGCATCCCGCGCTGCCAGACGATGTCGTCGTACTGTTCGATGATCAGGGTGTCGCCGGCCAGCTCCGGGCCGGCCAGTTCCTCCACCGCGATGGCCAGCGCGAGGTTGGCCGGACCGGCGCCGATGGCCAGCAGTTCTACTTCCTGACGCTCCATTTGGGATCTCCCTGCTGCCGCGTCGCTCGGCGGACGCGGCATCGGTGAACGTGGACGGGACGCTTAGTCGGCATGGGCGTCGGCGGTCAGCCCGCTCGCCACAAGGTCGATCAGTCGCGTGACGGTGTGCGCGGCGTGGAAGGAACGCAGGTCGAGCGTGACCTCGAACTCGCTCTCCAACATCGCGAGCGCTTCCAGCGAGGCGATGCTGTCCCAGCCGTGTGCCGCGAGAACCTCCTCTCTTCCGAGTTCCTCGGGGGTCTGGCCGAGGACGTCGCAGACGATCTGGTGGATCGTGGTCCCGATCTGTGCCGTGTCGCTCATGTCAGCTGCCGCTCCGTTCGAGAAGAGTGATCCACGCCGGGGTGATGTCGGCCGCGGAGGCCACGTCGAGGGCGAAGGCCTCGCCGTCCGGGACGAAGCCGGCCCTGGTCCAGAAGTCGGCGGCGACGCCGTTCTTGGGCGACGGGGTGAAGCGGCCCTCGATGTGGGCGGCGCCGGCCCGCCTGGCCTGTTCGGTGAGCCACCCGACCACGGCCAGCTCCACTCCGCGTCCCAGGACCCGGCAGCTCAGCACCATGTTCAGCACCTGCCAGGTGTCCGTGCCGCGCTCCACCCAGAAGGCGCCGACGATGCCGTCGTCGCCGAACCGGTCCGACACGGCCACCGAGACGACCAGGTGGTCGGGGTCCTGGCTCATCCGGGTCGTCGCGGCCTCGTCGAACCGGATGCCCGTCAGGTTGAACTGGTTGGTGCGGGCCGCCAGCTGCGCGATCCGGGCGACGGTGAAGTCGGTGGCCGGGGCGATGTCCACCGCCAGGCCGAGCGCCTCGAGGAACTCCTGGGAGGAGCCGAACCCCTGGGAGAACTCGCTGCGCATCGCGCGCGTCCGGTACAGGTCGGGCCGCTTGCGGTCGGTGTCGGTCAGGTTCATGACGTCGAACCAGCCGTGCCGCAGCAGGGACTCCACCAGGTAGGCGGGGTCGCCCGCGGCGGACACCACGGCGACGTCCGGCAGTTCGGCGGTCACGTGCCCGCGCTCGAAGTCCGAGTCGTCCATGAAGACGAAGGACTCGACGGACAGCCCCAGCGACTCCGCCGCCCCGCGGAGGTTGCCGGCCTTGGGCGACCAGTTCACCGCCCGGACGGAGAACGCCTCGTCGCGCAGCACCATCTCCGGGTGGTCGCTCAGCGCCTTCTCCACCGGCTCGAGGTCGTTCTTGCTGGCCAGCACCAGGATCACGCCCTGGTCGCGGAGCCGCTGGGCGGTGCGCTGCAACTCCAGGTAGGCGTTGCCGGGGTAGAGACCACCCAGTTCCACGCCGTGCACGTCCACCTCGCCGAGGACCCCGCCCCACAGCGTGTTGTCCAGGTCGAGGGCGAGCACCTTGCGCGAGAGCCCCAGCTTGGCCTGCGCGACCCGGCGGACCAGCCCGGCCAGCAGGTGCAGGGCGTCGTCGGTGTAGGGCAGGTCGCCGTAGCGGTGCAGCCGGGCGTCGCGGGCGGCCACCGGCGCGTCGGCCAGGGCCCCGGCCAGGTCGACGGTCACGACCTGCGCGTGCTCGCCGGCCAGGTCGAGCAGCGCCGCGTTCAGCCGGTACCAGAGCCCGCTCAGCCTGGCCCGGTCGTCCAGACTCAGGAAGGTGTCGCGCACCTCGGCCGGCAGCGGGACGGTGTGCAGCACCAGCGTGGCGGTCGTCCGTTCCACGGCGGCCGTCACCAGCCCGGTGAGCTCCCCCAGGCGGGCCTCCACCTCGGCCTCGAACTGGTCGTACGCGGCCGGGCTCCAGTCGCGGGGCAGGAAACGGGCGGCGTCGAGCAGCAGGGCGACGACGTCCGGGTCGCCGTTCTCGGAGAAGGCGGCGCCGGCGAGCGTCATGTCGAACGTGCCGTAGTCGGTCTTCTCGATGGCGGGCCGGAACCCGGCGCCGACCAGCGCGGACCGCAGCAGCTGCTCGAACGGGCCGATGGTGCAGGTGGCGGTGATCGCGACCCTCAGGTCGCGCAGGTCGCGCAGGCTGTCGGGAGAGATCTGGCCGAGCAGCCGGCCCGTGGCGCGGGCGGCCGTCGCGTCTTCCTGTTCCAGGAGCACCCGGCGCGTGGGGGCGTCGGGGGCGCGGTCGGCCTGGGCGGCCTCGCGCAGGGTCTTCAACAGGAGGTTCATCGTTTCAGTACCTCTTCTTGTGCGGGTCGGCGACGCGTCAGGCGCGGATGAGCGTGCAGTACCAGCGCATGCCGATGGAGATGCCGGTCAGCGCGACGAGGTCGCCGGGCCGGATCACGCCCTGTTCGAGCTGCCGGCCGAAGACCGTCAACTGGTCGGCGGCGCCCATGTGGCCGTGCTCGGCGGCGATGGCCTGGTTGGTGCGCTCGAGCGGCAGGTCGAGCAGGGGCGCCAGGTCGCCGATGCCGTCGGGGTCGTTGATGTAGATGAAGTGGGCGACGTCCTCGCGGCGCACGCCGGCCTGCCGGCAGGCTCCGTCGATGACGCCGGTGGACCGCTCGACGGCCTGCTGGGCGAAGGCCCGCAGTCGCTTGGGGTCCTTCTGGAAGTGCGCCTGGACCCGCTCGTGCCCGGCGGGCGCCGTCATGGCGGACCATCCCTCGGGGGGCACCGGCGCGACCGCGCCGCCGTAGTCGGTGCGGAACCAGTCGCAGAGTTCGGCGTCCATGATCTGCTCGGTGGCCAGCCATTGGTTGTGGTCGTGGCCGCGCCGCAGGATCGCCGCCACGGCGCCGTCGCTGTGCACGGCGTTGTTGACCGTCATCCGGTTGCGGTGGTACTCGCTGACCCGGTTGACCGCGACGAACAGTACCGTCCGCAGCTCCGGCCGGACGGCCAGCAGGCCCGCGACGATGCCCAGGCCCGTCACGCCGGACGCGCAGCCCTCGGTGAGCAGCAGCGTCTGGACTCCGGGGATGTTCAGCTCACGGGCCAGGGCGGTGGAGGGGTCCCAGTTCAGGTAGCCGGGAACCTCCGAGGCCGCCAGCACCAGAAGGTCGATCCGGTCCGCGCCCGTCCCGGCGCGCTCCAGCGCGTTCCGCCCGGCCTCGGCGGCCAGGTCGACCGCGGTCACGCCGTCGGCGGCGCGGTGAAAGGTGTGATAGCCCCAGCTCAGAATGCGCTCAGGGTCGGAGACGTAGGACGAGGCCTCCTTCGCCACGTCCTGGTCCTCGCCGAAGGCGTAGCCGAACTCGCTGATTCCGAACTGAACGGGAGGTCGTACCATCGGGCGTTCCTCTCCAGCACAAGGTCGAATGTCTGGTCGATAGGGTCGGTGTTCGGGGTGAAGGGCTTTCGTGATCAGTCCAGGAGGGCGCCGGCCGCGGTGCGGCTGTCCGCCAGCACCGTCTTGGCCGCTCCCCCGCTCCCGCCGGTGAAGGTGTAGAGCCGGTCCGCGACAGGGCGCAGGGCCAGGCCCGCCGGCTCGCGGTAGCAGTCGAACGAGGCGACCGAGCGGAGGGCACGGACCGGGACGCCGAACGTCCGCTCCGCACGGTCCACCACCCGGTCGACCAGGTCGCGATCCCAGGTGACCTTGTCGGGGTCCACGTCCCACCGGTCCGACGGCAGTCCGAGCAGGAACGCGCCCGGCCGCATCCAGCGGCCGTAGAGGCCGGTCGTCTCGTCGACGAAGCAGCACAGGCCGGTCAACGGCGCGTGGCAGACGCTGTACTGGATCTGCTTGGTGCGCAGGCCGTCCGCCGGGAGTTCGCTGTCGCAGAGGAGCCGCGGCGTCCAGGCCCCGGCGGCCACGACGACCGCGTCGTACCGCAGCTCCGCGCCGCCGGCGGTCCGGACCGCCGCGTCCGCGGTGACCCGCGACACCCTGGTCCGGCGCAGAGTCGCACCGGCACGGGCGAGCTCTCCCAGCGCCCCGGCGCGCAACCGGTCCGGCGAGAGGTACCCCGCACGGCGCTCGACGACCGCGACGGCGCCCGCGGGCAGGTGCCGGAACGGGTGGTCGCGGGTCAGCGCGGCACCGTCCACCAGCGTCGCCGACCGCGGCAGCAGCTCGTCCAGGACCGCCATCGAGGCGGACGTGTCGACGCCGTCGGCCGGCAGGTACACCGACCCGGCCTCGCGATACCCGGACCACTCGCGCAGGGTGGCGCTGCCGCGCAGCTCCACCAGGCTCTCCGCGGCGGCCCGGGAGGCAGCCGGATCGACCTCGAACCCCCGGACCATCCCCCCGGAGGCGCGTGAGGCGTCTCCGCCGGACGGCGCCTCGCCCAGGAACAGGTCCACCCGGGGCCTGCGCGGCGACCGGCACAGCCTGAGCGCGAGCAGGGCGCCCGCGACCCCTCCGCCGATGATCGAGATGCGCACCGGGGCCTCACTCGGTCCCGGCCGCGGCGCGGGCCTCGACCACGCGCCGCAGGTCATCGGTGTAGTCGGCCGCCCGGCGCCGCAGCGTCGGCGACAGGTCGTCGCGGGCGAGCATGGCCTTGGCCAGCGCCAGCGTCTCCGGGGTCGCCGCGTACCGCGGGTAGAGCGAGCGCAGCAGCAGGTCCAGCACCATGTCCCCGCGCAGCCTCGCGGCGTCGGGCATCTCGGCGAAGAACCGCTCGACGTACGGCTCGGTCAGCTCGAGCTGTTCCGGCTGCCAGAAGCCCTCGGCCAGGGCGAAGAGCCGATAGCTGGAGAGCGAGGTGTCGGTCGTCATCGCCGTCCAGGCGGCCTCCTTGGCCGCCGGATCGGGTCGTGCCGCCCGGCATCGGATCGCGTACTGCTCGGTCAGCGCGCTCGGCGCCGCGGCGTGGGCGGCCTCGATCTCCTCCTCGGTCAGTTCGCCGAGGGCCGCCAGCCGTCCCCGGGCACGCCAGCCGAGGTCGGTGTCGAGCGTCAGGCCCTCCGGCAGCCCGCGGCCGGTCAGCCAGCCGCGGAGCAGGTCGGCGTCGAAGGTGAAGTCCACCAGCGCGCGCAACAGCGTGACCTGCAGCTCCTCTCCCGGCCGGAGTTCCGCGAGCCGGGCGCCGAGCGCGTCCGCGACCCGTTTCATCGCGCCGGGACGGGCCGCGGGATCGAGGAACCGGTCGGCGACGTCGCCCCGGGCCTGCTCCAGCACCTCGGCCTGGATCGACAGCTCGTCCTCGACCGCGACCATCCGGCGTACGAGCTCGAGGTGTCCGGCCGCCGGGTGGACCCCGTCCTGCACGCCCAGCAGCAGCGCGCACCAGACCATCGCCCGGTTGATCGGCGAGAGGGTCGGCAGCAGCTCTGGCAGCGCCTCGACGCTCGCCTGGTCGAACCGGATCTTGGCGTAGGTGAGGTCGCCGTCGTTCAGCAGCAGGAGCCGCGGCGCCGGCCCCGCAGGCCGGGAAGTTCGGTACGTTCGCCGCTGACCTGGGCCCGCACGGTCGTGGCTCCGGCGTCGCCGTAGAGGCCGACGTTCAGCGTGTGCGTCCGCAGCACCGGATGGGAGTCGGGGGCGGTCTGCCGGATCGCCGCGCTCTCGATGCGTCCGTCGCGCACCACGAGCTCGGGGGTCAGGGTGTTGACGTTGGCGGACCTCAGCCACTGCCGCGCCCAGTCGGTCAGGTCGATGCCCGCCGCCTCGCCGACGGCCGCCAGGAAGTCGGCGAACGTGGCGCTGCCGTACGCGTGCCGCGAGAAGTAGATCCGCAGCGCCGCGCGCAGGGCGTCGTCGCCGATGTGGGCCGCCAGCTGGCGCAGCACCGAATGGCCTTTGAAGTAGGAGATGCGGTCCAGTTCCAGCAGCACCGTCCGGACGTCGGGGCCGGTGAGCGCGACCGGGTGCGTCGACGGCCGCTGGTCCGGCACGTACGCCTGGCCCTTCCGGCGGGCCGCGAAGGTGGTGGGCGGGCCGGGGAAGCGCGTCGCCTCGCTGGTCAGCCGGTGCGCCATGTAGTCGGCGAACGTCTGCCCGAGCCACAGGTCGTCCCACCAGGCGCAGGTCACCAGGCCCGCCAGCCACATCAACGAGATCCCGTGGGCCAGCACCACCGCCCGGGTCTCACGCTCGCTCGCGGTCGCCGCCGAGCTGAACAGGTACTGCTCACGCAGCAGGACGCACCCGGGATGGTCCAGCGAGAGCACGCTGAACTCGGGGACGAAGACCTGGTCGAGCTTGCCGAACGGGTAGTCGATCCCGAACATCTCGGTGCAGGCGGCCAGGATCCGGCCGGTGATCTCGAAGACCTCGTCGACGTCGGCCTTGAGGGCCTCCGCCAGCGAGGCGCGGCAGTGGAACCCCAGCTCGACTCCCCCGTGCTCCGCACTGTGGAACGAGGTGTACGGGCCCGCCACGAGCGCCGTGAGATACGTCGCCAGCGACGTCGCCGACGCCACCTCCCAGCGGCCCGGGGCGACCTTGACCGCCGGCGCGTTCCCCAGCACCTGCCACTCGTCCGGCACCGTCACCGCGAACGTGTACGGAGCCTTCAGATCGGGCTGGTCGAAGCAGGCGAACACCTTCGGGGCGTTGTCGACGTACACGAAGGAGTACACGTACACTTGCCCGTCGGCGGGGTCCTCAAAGCGGTGCAGGCCCTCGCATTCCTTCGAGTAGGCCATGTCGGCGACGACCACCAGTTCGTTCTCGGTCGCCAGACCCGTCAGCGACAGCCGGCCGTCCGTCACGGCCGCGTCGAGCGGCCGCCCGTTCAGCGTCACCGACAGCAGCTCACTGGGCTCCAGGTCGAGAAACGTTCCCGCGCCCGGCTCCCTGGCGTCGAATTTCACCGTCGTCGTGGACCGAAAAGTGTCCGGCCCGGTGGTCAGATCAAGGTCGATCCGGTAGGAGCGAACGCGCAGAAGCGCGCCGCGCTCGGCGGCCTCGGTACGAGCAAGACTGGGCATCCAAATTCCCCTTCTCAGTGACGCATTGATCCTCACCCGCCATTCATAAAAACGTCAAGGCGCACCCGATCGGTCATACACCCGCAACAATTCACGCATTTGACAAGAGCGAGCCTGGGATCTCAAAATTCTCCGAATACGACCGCGTCGCCGTACACCCATAGAGAAAGCCCATGCGAGCTGGGCTCGCATGGGCTTAGAACGTTCCTGAGTCGATGCTCAGGCGGTGCGTTTGCTTTGGCGGTCCAGAGTTTTGGCGATTTCGAGCCACCGCTCCGCGTGAAGGCGGGCCAGGGCCGCGATCTCGTCGCGCCAGTGCGGCGGAACGGCGTCGACGATCGGCTTCCACCCGGAGGCGTCCACCGCGTGGGCGTCGAACCAGTGCAGGAATGTGCGCCCCGAGGCGTTGTACCTCAGGGCGGGGTCCTTGTTCATCTTCTGGCGTACGGACGGCCAGCCGGAGACGTCCGACGGAGGCCGCGGGGCCGGGACGGACGGCGCCTGGTGGGGCCGCTCGACCTGGGCCTCGTCCTGTCTGTTGCGCTGGCCGGCCGGGAGCGGGTCACGGCCCTGCCGAATGCGTTGCCGTACGTCCCTGGCGGTCGACAGGGAGATCCCCGCTTCGCGGGCGATCTGGCGGAGCGACAGGTCGGGACGGTCGTTGATGATGTCGCTGGCCCGTAGCCGGCCTTCCGCGCCGTCGAGTGGGCGCATCCGGCCGTCCCGGCCCATGCGTGCGTTCAACTGCGCCGCCGCATCAGTCGAACGGACGCGGATGGCGGCGACGGCTCTGGTGGACAGGCCGGCCACGGCGGCGATGGCCCGGTCGGACCAGTGCGGCTGCGACGCGAGGATGCGGGCCGCGGCCATCTCCCGATCGGCCGTCGACAGCGGCAGGCCGTGTTTGATGTTCTCGCGGACCGCCAAGAGGAAGGCCGCGTCGTCCGGACCCTCGAAGAAGCGGGCTTCAATCGTCTCCCGCCCTCGCATCAGGGCCGCCTTGAGGCGGTGCATTCCATCGATGACGCGCATGGTGCGCCGGTGGACCAGGATCGGCGGAAGAGGAGACTCCATCTCCGCGAGGATTCTGGCGTGTTCGAAGTTCTCTCCCAGGATGCGCGGGGAGTCCGCCGGCAGCAGTTGTTCAATCCGTATGGTCTCTATTGACCCGATGCCCGTTTGAAGAAATGAGATCTCATCGTGCTCTACCCCCGTGTCGCGGTTGACGGTATCTCCGTTAAAGGTTTCCCGCTCCGCCATTTTTTCCAGCACCTACACCATCCTCGGTGGAATCAATAAACTCATCGATCTGTAGCGATGGTGGGCATTCCGGGCATGCGCAAATGGCATCGATTTCAGCGGGGAGCCAGGCGCATAAGACCGATGTATAGCATGACCCAGAGTGACAATCAAGAGATTACAGAATGGGTCATTGCCACTACTCAGCGTCAATATAATCGATCACTTTTCGGTGGCCACAAACCGAAGTTTCGACGAGGCGATAGTTGTTGACGGTGTGCGCTATGCCGCTTACTTGAAAAAGATCGATTGTCCAGCGCAGGGGTGCGGGGCCGGAGCGGAGCGGTGGGGCCCGAAGGGGGCCGGGGCGTCCTGGGACGCCCCGGGCCGCCCCGCTAGCGCAGCCTGGCCACGGCCTTGACCACCTGGTCGACCTCGTGCGGCATGGTGGTGATGGACGGGCCGAGCCGCAGATGCGATTGCCCGTAGGGCGTGGAGGTCGCGACGACCCTGGACTCCGCCCGAAGCCGCTCGGCGGCCGTGGCGGGGTCCACACCGTCGACGAGACAGCAGACGATCCCGGCCGACAGGGCCGGGTCCCGCGGCGTGACGAGCTGCACCCCCGGCAGCCTGCTCAGGCCGGCCTTGAGCCTGGTGGCCTGCTCCACCGTCCTCCGGTGGATCCGCGACTGGCCGATCGCGTTGTGGAAGTCGAACGCCGACGGAACCGCCCAGCGATGCTCGAAGGAGTGGAATCCGCCCGGGGTGTTGTACACACCGGGTGGGCCCTCCGGCTGGTGGTTGTCGACCCAGGCGTAGTAGCCCGCTCGCGTGAAGCTGGAGATCGTCGGCCGGACCAGCGCCATGTTGTCCCCGCGACCCCACAGGAATCCGGTGCCGCGCGGCCCGAACATCCATTTGTGGATGCTGCTGGCGAAGAAGTCGCAGCCCAGATCGCCGACCTTGTCGGCCTCGATGCCGAACCCGTGCACGCCGTCCAGGCAGAACAGCACCCGGTCGGCCTCGTCGCGGCGAGCGTTGATGGGCGCCAGTGCGGCGGCGATCTCCTTGGCGGGCAGCTTCACCCCGTAGTTGGACTGGACCCAGGTCAGCGCGAGCACCCGCGTCTTGGGAGTGATGGCCCGGACGATGTTGCCGACGATCTCGTCGACGGAGGCGCGCGCCGGATCGTCGTAGAGCCGGATGATCCGCACGGGCGTGCCGTCCCGCTCGTTCCGCAGCCGCAGGGCCATGTGCGTGACGTAGAACTCGTGCTCGCTGGTCAGAACCTCCTGACCGGGCCGCAGCTTGAGCCCGGTGTACAGCAGGGCGGTCCCCATGGCGGTGCTGTCGGTCAGCGCGATCTCCCCCGGCTGGACGCCGGCGAAGTCGGCGATCGCCTTCCGGACCGGCACGCTGTGGTCCTCGTCGCCGAAGCCCTCCCCCAGCTTGATGGGGTCCGCGTCGAGCTGGTCGCGCAGCTGGTCGATCGCCGCCCGGACCGGGGCCGGGTGGGATGCGAGCACGAAGGTCGAGAAATGCAGCAGCCCTTCCTTCAACGCGAACTGGTCGCGTACGGACTGCCAGTCGTGCGGATCGAAGCGGCCCGCCGTGCTCGCCGCCGCCCGAGTCGGCGAGCCGGCGGCCATCAGCAGACCCGAGCCGAGGGCGGTGCCCAAACCACCGGCCATGACCGCTCGGCGTCTCAATCCGGGCTGGGTCCCGGACTCGCGCTCCGAGTCATGCGTCCTTTTCACCTGAACTCCTCCCGTGGTGGCGATTCTCATCTTTGAATCGCCCCGAAATCCACGAAGAAGATAGGAAGGTTTCGCACTCCCAGACGCGGACATTTTTGCGCATGGGCGTAAGTTCCGCATATGGCCACGAGCCGATTGCCATGACGTCGGGCCACTATTGATCATGATTGCACCGGTGACCGGCCGGAAACTCCCAAGGCGGCCAGAGTTCAGGCGGCGTTCGCTTTCATCGCCGCCCGGATCGAGACGCCGGCTTGGCGGTAGGCCGAAGGCGTCGTCCCGTAGCGCCGGCGGAACATCCGCTGGAAGTGACTCAGGTCCCGGTACCCCACGGCATGGCAGACGTCGCTCACGCTGTCGGCCGTGGTCAGCAACCGCAGCCCGGCCTCGGCCAGCCGGAGGGTCGTGAGGTACTCGATGAACCGGACGCCGGTCCGGGCCTTGAACATCCGTGAGAAGTGAAACCGGCTCACGCCGGCGATCTCCGCGACGGCGTCCAGGCAGAGCCCGCTGTCGGCGAAGTTGGCGCGGATGAATGCCAGGGCCCGGCCGAACCGGTCGTGTGCCGCGGGTGCGACGAGCGTGGCGCCGTCACTGGGCATGCTGTCACCTCGTTCGGTATCGGATCGCTGGAGCGGTGTGCCGGTGCTGGAGCGGTGTGCCGGTCAGCCGAGGTCGGCCCAGCCGGGCAGCGGGCCGCGCAGGTGCTCGTAGGCGTGGCCGACGCGCAGCACGGTCTCGTCGTCGTAGCGGCGGCCGACGAGCATGAGCCCGACCGGCAGGCCGCCGGAGAAGCCGCAGGGAACGCTGAGCGCCGGGTTGCCCGTGGCATCGAACGGCGCGGTGTTGTGCATGTTCCCGAGCGCGCGGCCGACGATCTGCGCGATCGAACCGTCGGTGTGACGTTCGGTGGCCTTCATGCCCACGGTGGGCATGAGCAGGACGTCGTAGTTATCGAGGGCGGCGGAGTACTCCCGTCCGAGCTGCCGTGCCACGTTCTGCGCCTTGGCGTAGTAGTGGTGGCCGCAGCGTTCCGCCACGTACGTCCCGAACAGCACGGTGAAGACAAGGGTCGGGGAGAATCCCCCCGCCTGCGCGGGCCTGGCCTGGCGGTAGAAGTCGACGAGGTCCAGGTCGAAGTGGCCGTTCCAGTTGGTCCCGGTGGCCTCGCCGCGTGCCATGAGCTCGGTCGCGCCCTGAAAGACGATCGCGCTCCAGATGGCCAGGCCGTCGCGGTGCAGCGGGACGGAGACCTCCTCGACCTCCGCGCCGCCTCGGGCGAGGGTCTCCGCGGCCTCCAGCACGGCTGCGTCCACGTCCGGCTCGGAGACGTCCGGGATCTCGAACCCCTCTCGCAGCACCCCCACCCGCAGACCGCGCAGGTCCTCGTCCAGGAACTGGGAGTAGGAGGCGATGCTCAGGTCCAATTGCTGCCGCGGGTCCAGACCGTCGGCGCCCGCGATGGCCTCCAGGAGCGCCGCGCAGTCGGCCACTGAGGCGGCCATCGGCCCGACGTGATCGAGGGTCCGTTCGAGCGGGAAGGCACCGGTGTAGGGGACCAGTCCGTACGTCGGCTTGAGTCCGACGCATCCGCTCCAGGCCGCGGGCAGCCGGATCGAGCCGCCCTGGTCGCCCCCCACGGCCAGATCCGCCTGGCCGGTGACGATGACGACCGCGTTGCCGCTGGATGACGCGCCCGGCAGGCGCTTCGCGTCGTACGGGTTGGTCGGCTGCGGCTCGGGGCAGGTGAGGCCGCCGGCGTCCGCGCAGAACGCCGGGACCGCGGTCTTGCCGACGATCTCGGCACCGGCGTCCAGCAGCCGCCTGATCACGGTGGCGTCCTCTCGGGGGGCGAACCCCTGCATCGCGGGCGAGCCGTTCAGCATGGGCACCCCGGCGACGCTGATGTTGTCCTTGACGGCGACCCTCTTGCCGGCCAACGGCCCCTCAGTGGTCTCCTGGATCGAGCAACGCCACACCCAGCCGTGACAGGGATTGTCGGCGGAGTCGGGCCGGTAGCCGGGATCGCGCTCCAGGTGTCCCTGCGGCAGCGCGGGCGGCGGGGTGAGCTCGTCCAGGCGGTCGTAGGTAGCCAGGCTCTGCCCGATCAGCATGGTGTACTCGGCGAGTTGCTCGGCGTCGACGTCCAGGCCGAGATCGGCGGCGATGCGGCTCAGCTCGGACTCGGTGAGGGGCTTGTTGACCATGGCGACTCGGCTCTCAGAGGTAGGCGGTGGTGGTCTGAGGCGCGGTTTCGCCACGCCCCGGAAGGAGCGCACGGCGCCGCGCCGGCGGCCGGCCGGGCTTCGGGACCCGTGGTCGGGGAGCCGTTCCGGGAGTCGGATGGCTCCCCGACCGATACGGTCCGTTCACTCGGCCGTGCCGCGTCAGCCCGGTTCGGACACGGCGTCGGCCGTGGACGGAGTCACCGGCGCGGCGGCCGCGCGGGTGACGGCCCGGTGCCGGACCAGAGCCAGCACCAGGGTGCCGAGCGACGCGGCGACGATGCCGGCGCCGAAGATCTGGAACGTGTCGACCGCGCCCAGGTGACGCACGGTGAATCCGGCGGCGATGGCGGGCAGCGAGATCGCCGCGTAGGCGACGATGTAGAAGGCGGCCATGACCTGGGCCCGCCGGTCGGGCGGCGCCGCGGCGCCGACGGTGCGCAGCGCACCGAACATCCCGAAGCCGACGCCCACTCCGATGATCACGCTGGCGACGATGAACATCGCCGCGGTGTTGCTGGACAGCGACCACGCCATGAGCCCGATGCCGGCGGTCAGCGCGACCGTCCCCCACGCGATCTGGACGGCGGGCGCCATCTTCTGGGTGAGCAACGGCGGAATCGCCGACGTGCCGCCCAGGGCGAGGATCGCCCAGCCTGCCGCGAGGTTGCTGTGCGTGTGCAGCAGCGCCGGGGCGAGCGTGCCGACCAGGCCCAGGTAGATGCCGATGATCGACCAGGTGCAGGTGATCCCGAGCCCGGCGAGGATGAACGGGGCGACGATCCCGCGCGGCACGCCCGGCGCGGCGATCCGGAACCCGGTCCGCGACTGCCCGGGAACGGTCTCGGGCACCAGCGACATGCTCACCAGGAGCAGGGCGACGAGTACGGCGAGCACGACGAACGGGGCGACCAGCGGGCCGGGCGCGTACTGCACCAGCACCGCGCCGAGCAGCCCGCCGACGCCGACGCCCAGGGCGCTGGCCACGACGTTGTAGAGGCTGGCCTTGGCCGGGTTGCCGCCCTGGTAGAGCTCGAGCAGGGCCGCGCCGGCCGCGCTGATCGCGATGCCGGTCGCCAGCCCCTGGATGGCGCGGGCCACGAACAGCCAGGCCACGTCGGAGGCGCTCATGAACACCACCATCGAGACGAGCAGGCCGATCAGGCCCATCGCGATGACGGGGCGGCGTCCCCAGGAGTCGGAGACCCGGCCGAACGTCAGGAGCGTGGTGAGGACGCCGAAGCAGTAGGTCGCGTAGATCAGGGTGACGGTGGAGGCCTCCAGGTGCCACTTGACCGCGTACAGCTTGTACAGCGGTGACGGCATGGCCGATGCTGCGAGGCACACCCCGATGACCCCGGCGGTCAGCGCGAACGCCAGCCCCGGGGGCAACAGTCGCCTCGCGGGCGGAGTAGCGGAACTCATCTTGTTCACGACCACCAGGCTCCGGGATCGTCTACAACCTGACGAGTGGCAAGACTGCCTATCTTCGTCAAAATCCTGCCGCTACGATGCTGCCATGGGAGCCAACACCGGGATCGTGGCCCTGGCCGTGACGTCCGACATGCCGATGTTCGAGCTGTCCATCGCCTGCGAGATCTTCGGCACCGACCGCAGCGAGCTCGCCGATCCGTGGTACGAGCTGCGGCTGTGCGCCGCCGAGCCGGGGCCGACGCGGGCGCAGAACGGCTTCGTGCTGCACACACCGCACGGCCTGGAGGCGCTGGCCACCGCCGGCACCGTGGTGGTCCCCGCCCTCTCGGCCGGCAGCGTGCTGTCCGGCGAGACGCCCGACCCGCGGCTGCTGTCGGCGCTGACGGACGCGCACGCGCGTGGAGCGCGGATCGTGTCGCTGTGCACCGGAGCGTTCGTGCTGGCCGCGGCCGGGCTTCTGGACGGGCGGCACGCCACCACCCACTGGATGTACACCGACATCCTCAGCGCGCGGCATCCGCGGGTGCGGGTCGATCCCGGCGTGCTGTACGTGGATGAGGGCGACGTGCTGACCAGCGCGGGCCGCACCGCCGGTATCGACCTGTGCCTGCATCTCATCCGCACCGACCTCGGCGCCGACGTCGCCAACCAGGTCGCGCGGCGGCTGGTCGTGCCCGCGCACCGGCCCGGCGGGCAGGCGCAGTACATCGAGACACCGGTGCCGCCCGCCGGCGGCGACGGGCTGGCACCCCTCCTCCAATGGGCGGTCCAGCACATGGACCAGCAGCTCACCGTGGCGCAGATGGCCGACCAGGCCGGGCTGAGCCCGCGCACCCTGGTCCGCCGGTTCCACGAGGCGACGGGCACCACTCCCCTGCGCTGGCTGCACGCCCAGCGGCTCGCGCGGGTCCGGCATCTGCTGGAGTCGACCGACCTGTCGATCGAGCGCATCAGCCAGCTGTGCGGCATGGGGTCGGCGGGGAATCTCCGGCACCATTTCACCCGTTCGGCCGGCGTGACCCCGGCGGAATACCGGCGGGCCTTTCACTGCCAGACCGCTACGGACGCCCCCGGAAAGGTTCACGCCCTTACCTGACCGCGACGAGACGCCGAATGAAAAGCGCATTTCAATAAGTCGCCGCGGCGTGTCGCCGCGCCGACTCGACACCATTGATTTTAATGGCCGAAAACGGCGTTCCATCTTATTGACTCGGCGGACTCCTTTCCTAGAATGAGCTCATGTCTTCAATTGACGGGCTGGAGTTTCTCCGGTCGATCGCCGACGGGCGGACCCCGCAGGCGCCGATCTCCGTGACGCTCGGGTTCACGTTGGTCGGGGCCGAGCCGGGAAGCGTGGTGTTCGAGGCGGAGACCGGCGAACACGTCTACAACCCGATGGGCACCGTGCACGGCGGCTATTTCGCCACCCTGCTCGACTCAGCCCTCGGATGCGCGGTGATGAGCCGCCTCCCGGCGGGCAGGGCGTACGCCACCGCGCAACTCAACGTCAACCTGCTGCGCCCGGCCACCGAGGCGACCGGCAAGCTGCGCGTCACCGGCACCGCCATCCACGTCGGCTGGACCATCGGCACGGCCGAGGCGCAGGTGGTCGGCGTCCGCGACGGCAAGCTCTACGCGCACGGCACCACGACCTGCGCGATCTTCCCGCTGCCCGCTTCCTGACCCGTCCGCGCCGTTCGGTCCGCGCGCCGGGCTCATGAGTAGTGGACCAATTCGATCAGCAGTCCGGCGGGCCTGCGCGCGTACATGAAGGCGACCCGCATCCCCTGCCGGGCCCCGGCGCACGGCCGGCCGTCGACCGCGACGTACCCGTGAGCGCGCAGCCGGGCGAGCTCGCCCTCCAGGTCGTCCACCCCGAACGCCACGTGGTAGACGCCGGGCCCGTGTTTCTTGAGCCGTTCGGCGATCGCCGAGTCCGGGCGCACCGGGGACACCGTCTCGATGAAGGGCTGCCCGACCCCGTCGGCGTAGCGCCAGAACTCGCAGGCCACGCCGTAGTCGTCGGCGACGCCCTCGTCACACGTCACCAGTCCCAGGGCCTGAAGGAACGGCGCGGCCCCGGCGGCGTCGTCGGTGGCCAGACCGATGTGGTCGATGCCGAGTATCACAGGGGCTCCGATCGAGTGAACCGCACGTAGCAGTAGTCATCGAAGATCTTGCTGAGGCTTCGGCCGGGCGCACCGAGGGCGGCGGCCAGGCCCGTCTCGTCCAGGCCGGTGCCGGCGAGCAGTTCGCGGGCCCACGAGCGGCCGAGCCGCTGGTGGGCCACGAACTCCGCCGGGCCCCGTCCCCCGTACAGTCGCTGGGCGATGGCCTCGTCCCACGGCATCAGGCCGCGCGGCCGCAGCATGTGCAGCGCCTTTGCCGCCGCGGTCGGCCCGAGCCGGCGCGGCCGGTCCGGTCGCCCGACCGGGAGCGCGGCCAGCTCGGCGAAGCAGCCGGCCAGGTGATCGAGGTCGGCGTCGGTCAGGTCGGCGATCGATCTGCCGGCCGCGGGCAGGGCGTGCCCGGCCGCTCCGGGCCCAGGCGCCCACGCCCGCGTCGAACAGGTCCGGTGCCCCGGCCCGCGGGTAGGGGAGCCGGCAGCCCCACGCGTTCAGCTCCTTGAGGAGCCTGCGCCGGTCGCCCGGCAGCGTCGGGTCGAAGGTGGGTCTCGCCGCTTCGGCGGCTCCGCCGCCGAAGATCGCCAGCGCCTTCCGGAGCCGGTCCGGGTCCGGCGTCGCACGGTCGTCGAGGGTCGCGGTCACGAGCCCAGCTCCGCGACGGGCTCCGGTCGCTGTTCCGGCTGCGCGACCCGCCAGCGCCGGCCCAGGCGAAGGTAGAGCAGGGAGGCTCCGGTCACGACCACCGGCCACACCAGGTAGACGCCGGACATGAGCAGCAGCCCGATCACCGCGACGAGAGCGGCCATCGCCGTGGCGCGTCCCAGGCTGCGCCGGGGCAGCAGCTTGATGGCGGCGGCGACCCCGACCGCGTACACCGTCACGAACGAGCCCGTGGTGAGCAGCACCAGCGGCCGGGTGCCCACGCCGGTCGCGACCACGGCCGCCAGCGCGGCGAACGACAGCGCCGAGTTGGCGGCCAGGCTGCGCCGCGGCACCTCGCCCGCCATGCTGCCCTGACCCAGCACGGCGGGCAGCGCGCCGTCCCGGCCCAGGGCGGCTCCCAGTTTGGCGGCGCCAGCGTAGTAGGCGTTCATCGCACCGAGGGTCAGCAGGATCGCGGCGCCCGCCGCCAGCCAGCGCGCGTTGCCGCCCAGCCCGCGGGCCATCAGCTCGCCCAGCGGTGCGTCGGTGTGGGCCGCGGCGGTGCCCAGGACCGCGATGGTGGCGAACGCGACGAGCAGGTACAGCGTGCCCACGATCGCCACCGCCGCGCCGGTCGCCCTCGGCAGGTCGCGGTGCGGACGGCGGAACTCGGCGGCCAGGTGGGTGATCGCCTCCCATCCCGCGAAGCTCCACACGAGCAGCGCCGCCGCCGAGCCGATGGCGGTCCACCCGTGCGGGGCGAACGGCTTCAGGTTGCCGGTGCGGGCGTGCGGCAGCGACAGCGCGACCGACACCAGCAACAGCGTGACCAGAAGCCCGGCCAGCGCGAACTGCAGCCTGCTGCTCACCTGCAGGCCCAGGGCGTTGGCCAGCGTGACCACGGCCATCAGCGCGAACGCCGTGACCGCCGTGGTCGTCGTCCCGCCGCCCAGTGCGGCCGAGACATAGGCGCCTCCGAACAGGGCGGCCGCGGCGGCCCCCGGAGGCACCGCGAAGTAGAAGCACCAGCCCACCACCGCGGCCGCCCGCTCCCCGAAGGCGAGGCGGGCGTAGGTGGACACGCCGCCCGCGTCGGGGTACCGGGCGCCGAGCGTCGCGAAGGTGGCGGCGAGCGGGATCGACAGCACGACAAGCAGCAACCAGGCCAGCAGTGAGGCCGGTCCGGCCGCGTCGGCGGCCAGCGCGGGCAGCGCGATGACACCGGTGCCCAGCACCGCACCGACGTACATCGCCGTGCCCTGGCCGAAGGTCAGCCGACCGGTCTTGGTCACGTCACTCATGTCGATCAGGATCCGGGCATACGGCCGGTCCCGGCCATCGGCAGAAACGCCATTCTGCGCTAAATTCCTGCCATGGACCGCCACGTGATCGGACTCGCCGTCACCGACGGCACCCCCGTGTTCGAGCTGGCCGTGCCGTGTGAGGTGTTCGGCACCGACCGCAGCGACCTGGTCGATCCGTGGTACGAGTTGCGCATCTGCGCCGCGCAGCCCGGCCCGCTCTACACCACCGCCGGGCTGAAGATCGACACGCCGTACGGCCTGGAGTCCCTGGTCGACGCCGACACCGTCGTGGTGGCCGCCGTCGCGCGGCCGCTCCAGCTCGATCCCCCGCCTGAGCTGCTGGACGCCGTGCGCGCCGCGCACAAGGACGGCAAACGGGTGATGTCGATCTGCTCGGGGGCCTACGTGCTGGCCGCCGCCGGGCTGCTGCACGGCCGCCGCGCCACCACGCACTGGCTGAACGGCGGCGACTTCGCGCACCGCTTCCCCGAGGTCGACTTCGACCCCGTGCCGTTGTACATCGAGGACGACGGCATCATCACCTCCGCCGGCACCGGCTCTGCCATCGACGCCTGCCTGCACCTCGTCCGCGAGGACCACGGCGCCGCGGTCGCCAACGAGGTCGCCCGCCGCATGGTGGTGCCGCCGCACCGTGAGGGCGGCCAAGCACAGTACACCCAGCCGGTCGCCCACCCCACCGGCAACGGCGACTCCCTGTCCCACGTGTTGGACTGGGCGCGAGACCGCCTCGACGAGCCCCTGACCGTGCCCCGGCTCGCCAAGGTGGCGCACCTGAGCGAGCGCACCTTCGCCCGCCGCTTCCGCGAGACGCTGGGCATCACCCCGCTGCAGTGGCTGCTCCAGCAGCGCGTACGGCTCGCGCAGGAACTCCTGGAGACCACCGACGACTCGATCGAGGACATCGCGCGCCGTGCCGGTTTCGGCACGGCCGCGACGTTCCGCTACCACTTCGGCCGGGTCACCAGCGTCTCCCCGCAGACCTACCGGCGCGTCTTCCGCTACCGCGCCGCGTCGCGGCCGGGAGACCTCCCCGCCTGACCCTCCACGACCACACCGCGTTCCGGCCGGTCACCGGCCGGCCCAGGCGGCCATCGCCGCCGACCAGGCCATCGCCTCCAGGTCTGCCCCCGCAGCCACCCCGGCCGCTCCAGCGCCCCAAACGCGTGTGATCGCGGTGTGATCGCGACATTAACCCGCATTGCAATGCTTAGCCGGACAGCGGCCCCTCCGGCCTTTCAGCCCGCCCGACGACCACTGAAAACCTCATCCACTCGCAGGGCGGCGAGCCGGTGGCCCGACCTCGTTCGGAAGGACTGAGACTCCATGGCATTGCCTTCGCTCCGCGGCGGTACGACGCTTGCGCGTGCCGTCACGGTCTGCGGCATCGCCGCGGCCGCGACCGGCCTCCTGGCCACCAGTGCCTCCGCGGACACCATCTGCGCCTTCTTCACCTCGTCCCAACCTGACTGGTACGCCTCGAACAACACCACCTGGGGATCTTGGGTCCTGAGTCAGGGGCCCACCTACAACAGCATTTACATCAAGTTCCAGTCCGACGGAAACCTGGTGGTGTACCGGCAACGTGACAACGCCGTGATGTGGGCGTCGGGCACCTGGGGCCGCAATGTCACCGACCTGGACTGGTCGGTCGGCGCCGGCGGAATCCTGCTCAAGCGCGCCGACGGGTCGGTGGTCTGCCAGATCGGCGGGGGCGCCTCCACCGGCCGTGCCCAGGTCCAGGAGGACGGCAACTTCGTCTTCTACAACGACATCGACGAGGCCACCTGGTCGATCTGGGGGACGCCCTACACCACCAACTACTGCGGCATCAGCCACTAGTAAAGACAGACGTGCGCTAGGAAGAAAGGCGAGCCATGTTGACTCGAACAAAGGCGGCTGCAGCCCTCTGCGGTACGGCCCTTGGCATGACCGCGCTGGTCGGCGCGGCAGCACCAGCCGCATACGCGACCTCGTCCGGAAGTAGCTGTGTTGGAAACCTGGTGGAGTCCGACCAGCTCAAGGCGCCGTCAGGGAATGTGCTCGGATTCCTGAGCATCTACTGGGACGGTGCCACCGGCGAGAACTGCGCCACGGTCACCTCCAGCTCCATTGACTGGGGCGTCAGCAAACCCATGTACGCCTGGATCAGTGCCTGCAAGACCGACACTCCGAACACCACATGCTACGGAGCCCCTCCTGGCGTGCGGGAGGACCCGCCCGGTGGCTTCGGAACCGCCAACTACAGCTACCAGGCCGGGCCCGTTTCGGTACCCGCGGTCGGCCATTGCATCATGGCCGGCGGGCAGATCGCCTACAACGGGGAGACCGCGGAGTACATCACGCCCACCAGCCATTGTTAGCACGACTCAATCGCGGGCTTTCAGCCGCGAATCAGAATTCAGCCGTGAGAAGGGGGAAGCTGAATGAAGCACAAACTCCAGGCGGCGGCCGTGGCGGTCCTCGCCGCTTCGGCAGCAGTCGCGGCACCATCAGCCGCGAAGGCCGACATCATCATCACTCAAGGCTGCCGTGGCTGGTACACCACCGGGCATGCGGGAGTGCTTCTGAACCCATGTGTGGAGGCCGACGCCAACGACCTCGGGCAGGGCTGGTACCTGAAGCCGTATGCGTACGTGACCTCACCTTCGACGGACGTGCGCGTCTACATCGAGACGGGAACGTCCGCCAACCGGACCTCACCGATCACCTGGGAATCCGCGACCATCCAGTCAGCGGTGTTCGGGCCCAAGGTATACAACCAGAAATGGGAGGCCGACGAGCAGATCTCCGACTACTTCCAGGGCTGCAATTGGACCCGGGTCTGGGCGATCGACGGCACCGTCACCATCGCTTGGGACGTCGAGAGCCCGCCTGCCTGCTACGGCGTCTGACCAAGTACCCATAAGCATCACCACCACCCGCGGCACATCCAACCGGAACGGAACCGCAATGCGCTCTCTCCTCCGACTCCAACTCGCCGCTACCGTCATCGCCACGGCCGCCGGCGGCCTCGCCGTCGTGACCACGTCGGCGGCCAACGCCGAAACCGGCTGCAAGTCCGGGTCGGTCGTCTCCGGCCCGGCACACGGCTGGTACCTGCAGATCTGCAAGACCCCCTACAACGGGACCACCGACACGTTCTCCTGGACCGCCCGGAACACCGACTCCGGCGCCGCGGTCGCGACCATCTCCTACGCGGTCCAGTGCACAGGTGGCACCTCCGGCCACGCAGCCGTCGCCCCGCCCGGCCCGGAGAGCTGGGGCAACTGGTACTCGTCCGCATGCGCCTTCCACGCCGAGCTGAACGTGGGCGGCGCGCCCGGCCCCGGCGGAGCCCCCATCATCCTCAACCTGTCCGCCGACTAAGGGGAAACTCATGCGCGCCATCATTCCTTCGAAGACCGCAATGAAAACAGCACTCGTCGCCACAGTCGGAGCGGCCACTCTGATGGCTTCTGCCGGGGTGGCCCAAGCCACGACGTATTACGGTCCCGCTAAGGCATGCCGTGGCTACACCAGCCCTGGCACCTACCCGGAGTCCATCCAGCTCAATCCCTGTTTCGACTCCACCGAAGAAAACGGCCGCTGGTTCTTCACCGCGGTGGCGGTCAACTCTCCGTTCACCGCGATCGAGGTCCATTCCCAGGTCGGCTGGAAAAAGCGCAACGCCGATGGCAGCATACCTCCCGGCGAACCCTACTGGGGTGGCAGAGATGTCAAATGGGGCGACATTCAGGGCGTCTACGGCCCATGGTACGACGTCAACGAGAACGATGGGATAGGCGTCGATGCGGGCTACTGCTATTACAACAGGCTCTGGTTCATTGACGGCAGCACGACCTACGGTCCCGCCGAGTCTCCCGGCAATTGCTTCTAGCGGGAGAGCATTCTCCGTAACGCGGTCGATGGCGGCACGTGCCACTTCCCGCACAACCATGACTCCCCCGCGAAGCGCCCGATAACGTTCAGGTTAACAACGATATATCGGCGCGGTCGATTTCTATCATCTCAGGAGATGATTTCTGCTCCCGCCGGACGCCTGGTTTACTCCTTGCGGCCGGCGGGCTCCGATTCCCCATGTTGATACCGGTGAATTGGACGGCAAGCCGGATGTCCGATGCGCGAATGGGCCGCTCGATCTGGTGAGGCAGAGATGACGCTGATGACCCGACGCTCCATTATTCTCGCCGGTACCACCACCATGGGGGCGCTGCTGTGCCGCCCGGCGATCGCCGACGTCGGGGCGCCCGAGAGGACGCCGGAGACGGATGAGATCTCCGTTGGATCCGGCCAGACCTATGTGGTCCGTCGGACGACGCGAGCCAGGCTCGTGACCATCGCCAAGGGCGGCACGATCACCGCCCCTGAGGGATACAGCCTGACGATGACCGTCGACGGAGTGGAAACCGGTGGCGTGCTCACCGAGACCGCCGGCAGCGATACGAAGATCGCCCCCGGGACCTACCGGGGGAACATCGTGCTCACCGTGGCGAAGGCCAATCCCGTCACTTGGAACGGGGTGTCGAAGACGTTCGTCTTCCCATTCCGCCAGGCGCTGTTCGTGGACGACACGGGCCTGGTGGCGTCCACCTCCGTCCTGGCCGCCGCAGTCGGCGGGCGGGTCGCCGCACACGACGCAAGCGGCGTGTCGATCGTCTCGGCCGGGGAGGTCTTCGACGGCGTCTACGTGACGGACGGCACCTACACCCTGCGAAACTCCCGGATCGCGCTGGACGGCAACGGCCGCTGCGACTTCGTCGGCTACGGTGCGGCGATCGTGGGCACCGGCACCACGACGAGGCTGGTCGTGGACCACGCCCAGGTGTCGAACCGGGGCGCGGTACGCAGCGGTGTGATCGCCGACGGCGGCGCGAACGTAGTGGTCAAGAACTCCCGCATTCACACCCGCGACCGGAGGAGGCGGGCAGATCGCCGGGCTGAACATGGTGCTGACCTTCGACCGCGCGAAGGTCGAGGGCGTCATCTCGGCGACCCGGACCAAGCACCACGTCGACACGATCAGCTCGGCGAACTACGAGCAGCTCGGTGAGGTCGTCAACACGGTGAGCCCGGTCGTCAACAACGGCGTGATCGTCCAGCTGAACAGTGGTTCGACGTGGACGGTGACCGGCACGTCGTACCTGAGCAAGCTGGTCGTGGCGCAGGGCGCCACGGTCGTCGCGCCGAACGGCCACACGGTGTCGATGACGGTCGACGGCAACGCGACCGCCATCACCCCGGGTCACACCTACACCGGCGTCATCGCCATCAAGGTCGCCTGACCGACCTGAACACTCGCTGGTCGCGTAGCCGATCCGGAACTTTCGAGCCCACACCCTCTTTGGGGATCTCAAAGCGGCCGGAGAGATGCCCGAGTTCAAGTCCGAGGGGGTACGGCGGCCTGCGACCGAGAAGGCCCGTCAGGCCGGCGCGAGCGGCTGTTGCGGCTCTTGCGGCTGTTCCGGCTCTTGCTGTTGCGGCTGTTCCGACTCTTGCTGTTGCGGCTGTTTCGGCTGCTCGCCCAGCACGGCGCGCCGGCCGAGATCCTTCTCGATCTCCGCGTTGGCCTCGGCGCCGAAGAGGATGATGTAGGTCGACAGGTACAGCCAGCTCGCCAGCGCCGCCGCCCCGGCGAGCGTGCCGTACGTCGCGCTGTCCCCGCTCTTCCCGCTGTCGTACACGCCCAGCGCGATCGACATGGCGAGCCACGCCGTCATCGCGATGCCCGCGCCCCAGCGCACCGCGTGCCAGTCCGCCTTCTTCCGGTCGGGCCCGTACCGGTACAGCAGGATCAGGCCGACCATCGTCAGCACCGCGAGCATCATGAAGCGGATGCCGAGGCCGAGGACGCGGTCGACGCTGTGCAGCCGGGCGTGCGGCACCGCGGCGACGATGGCGAACGCCGCCAGCACGGTGACCAGCGCGCCGACCGCGAGCCCGAGCGCGATGAGCTTCTTGCGGAGGAAGCCGCGCGTCTCCTGTTCATCGATGACGACGTGCAGGCCGCTGATCAGCGCCTCGAACCCGCGCGAGCAGGTCCACAGCACGCCGGCCAGAGCGCCGATCAGTCTGAGGGTGAGTCCCTGGCCGCTCATGGCGGCCGCGTCGTGCGCCTGGCCCGCCAGCATCCTGCCGAGTAGCGGCGGCAGCACGTCGGTCAGCGGCGCGAGCTGCTCGTCGATCTGCGTGGGGGTGATCACCAGCGAGCACACCGCGATCACGCCGACGGTCAGCGGAACGATCGACAGGGTGATCCAGAAGGTGACACCGGCCGCGATGAGCGGCAGGTTGTCCTCCTTCGCCTCGCCGCGCACTCGGCGGAGCAGGATGACCCAGTCGCGCGCGGCGTAGCCCTCAGGACCGGCGATGGCCCGGCGCATGGCCTGGGCGTTCAGGATCCTCCTGAGGAGCAGTGCAATCCGGATATGTCGCTGATCTTCAGACACGGGGAAGACGATACGGGTGCGGACGGTCACCGCGCACGCACAACGCGAAGTCTGCTCCGCGTCGAGATCCGCCTGATACCCCAGGCTTGACGTCGTCTGGCCGATCAACCACGGAGCGCCGGATAAGTACGTGCTCGCGGCGCGCTGCCCGGCAGACGCAGCCGAGCCCTGTGTCACTGCGGCAGTACAAGTCGTACGTTTCGGTTGATCAACGACGAGGACTCTCGATAGCGTTCGTGCTCGCCAGCCGGCCTGCGGTGAGCAGGAGAATCTGCCGGCAGTGGCACATCATTTGAGGACGTGAGCCCACGATGGGTTTGTTCAGCAAGCTGTTCGGCAAGGAGAAGGCCCGGGTCAGGACGCGCGCCAAGAAGGCGGCGCAGTCCCACCCGAAGGCCGCGAAGGCCGCCTCGAAGGTGAAGGAGAAGGCCGAGCACGCTCGCGAGCACGCCTCGCACGCGAAGGCCGCCGTGGTCACGGCCGCCCACCAGCAGGCGCTGACGCTCCACATGCTGACCCACATCCCGAGCCATCATCCACGTGAGGACGACCCGCACTACCACCTGTTCGAGCAGGCCAAGGAGCGCCTGAAGCGTCAGGGCCTCTGGAAGTGCGTCATCGACGACGAGCTCTGTGAAGGGCAGCCGGAGCTGCACCACACACACGTCGAGTTCTCCCAGATCAACCAGGTGGACCCGAAGGCGATCGAGAAGCACCTCGGCCTCCACTTCGAAACCGATGAGGACTTCCAGGAGTGGGTGGAGTCCCCCGGCAACCTCGAGGTGCTCTGCGCCAACCACCACCGCGCCCACTACGGCATCCACGTGATTCCAGGGCCGCTCTGGGAAGCGGTGCGCTACCACAAGAAGGGCACCAAGGCGGCGGCGGAGTTCATCTCCAACGACGACGCCAAGGCACTGGCGGACAAGTCGAAGGACTAGTGCCGCGTTCCTTAAAGCAGGGAAGGCGGCCGCTGCAATACCTACACGGCTGCTCTCCCGTGCAGGTCATGGACCCTGTCCCCCACCAGCGGGGAACCCTGGCCTCGCATCCACCCGCTCGCGCGGGCGGGTGGATGCAGCCACGGTCTCGCGCCGCCACTCACCTCGGAGTCGTTTCCGGTTGCCCCGTGCCCTCGAACAGCGTCCGGATATCGTCGGTGAATCCCGCCGTGTCGGTCAGGTCGAAGGCCACCCGTTGGAGCAGGAACCCGTGCAGCAGGCCCATCACCAGCCGCGCGCCGCGCTCCGGGTCCGCGGCGGGCGGAACGGCGCCTGCCGCCTGGCCACGGCGTAGCGCATCGGCAATGCTGCGGCGTACGGACTCGAAGCCGTCGACGGCGCGAGCGTACACGGCGTCGTTCCGCAGCAGCTCCGACCACGTCTGCACGGCGCAGCGCAGCAGTTCCTCGACCGGCACCGTACGTCCTGCGGCATCGGTGACGGTCTCGGCACTCAGTGCCTCAAGTGATGCCGCCACCAGGTCGGCGACGGAGACATCGTCGGCGACGGCGGCCAGCCGCTCGACCGGCTCGAATATCAGCCGGAACGCGTCTCCGGCGATGGCAAGGATGATCTCCTCCTTGCTCGCGAAGTAGCGGTAGGGCGCCCCGGCCGAAACGCCGGCCTCGGCGGCGATGTCGGGCATCGAGGTCTGATGGAAACCGTCGCGTGAGAAGCAGCGACGCGCCGCCGCCACGATCTCCGCGCGCTTGGCCTCGCGGCGCTCCGGCGTGATGCGCGGCATGGCCGACCTTCCTTCAACGTAAATGACCATTCACCTTGACGTCCAGATCCTACACGCCTAGCGTAAAGTGAAAGATCATTCACGGAAGGGTCCACGATGAGTGCGGAACTGCGTATCGCCTCCTACGCCTACGAACACACCGAGGCGCTGTTCGACGGCCGCGTCACGATCGACGGGGTGGACGCCACCCTCGAGTCGGCGCCGCTGGTCTCGGACATCTTCCGCGGCATGCTCGAGGGCCGCTACGACGTGGCGGAGTTCGGCCTGACCTACTTCCTGCGCTCCTTCGACCTCGAAGACGCGCCGTTCATGGCGCTGCCGATCTTCCCGAACCGCAACTTCCGGCACTCGGCCATCTTCGTGAACACGACAGCGGGGATCGAGAAGCCGCAGGACCTCGAGGGCAGGACGATCGGCGAGTTCGCGCTGTTCGGTCATGACCCAGGGGTGTGGATCAAGGGCATCTTCTCCGACGAGTACGGCGTGACCCTCGATCAGTGCCGCTGGGTCATCGGGGGCACCGACCACCCCATCCCCGCGTTCGACTGGGTCCCGCAGCCGGTGCCGGACGGGGTGGACGTACGGCACGCGGCCGACGGCGAGACCCTGGGCGCGATGCTCGAGTCCGGCGAGATCGACGCGCTCATCTCGGTCGACGTCCCCCAGTCCCTGCTGAACGGCTCGACGAAGATCGCCCGGCTCTTCCCCGACTACGAGAACGTGGAGCGCGACTACTACCGGCGTACCGGGATCTTCCCTCCCATGCACGTCGTCGCGGTCCGTAGGGAACTGGCCGAGCAGACCGACGTTCTGACGTCGGTCTACCGCGCCTTCTGCGAGGCCAAGGAACTCACCCAGCAGAGGTACCGCCGAGACGCCCTGAAGCAGCACATGGGCGTCATCACCCCCTGGTTCAGCAAGCACTTCGACGAGAACAGGGCGCTGCTCGGCGAGGACTGGTGGCCCTACGGCCTCGGCGCGAACCGCAAGGCCGTCGACACGTTCCTGCGCTACCACCACGAACAAGGCCTCTCGAAGTACCTGCTGACCAGCGAGGACATCGTCGTCCCCGCGTTCCTCGACACGTGAGCGGCACGAACGCCAGGTTCGGCGGAAGGTGACCGACACGGCCCAGCCGGGTATGCGCGGCCCGGCCACCCCTCCCGCCTCCGTCGGCCTGAGGTGCCGTCCGGTCCGAGCGTGTTCGCTGTACGTAGGGTGAGCTCATGACGGACTCGCAGCTCTCGCCGGAGCGGTTCACCCCGCGGACCGAGCCCGCGGCGCTGGAGGACCTCCGTGCGCGGCTGCGCGCGACGCGCTGGCCGGACACGCCCGAGGACGCCGGATGGTCGCTCGGGACCGACCTCGCCTACCTCCGCGAGCTCGTCGCCTATTGGGTGGACGGGTTCGACTGGCCGGCGCAGGAAGCGACGCTCGCCCGGCTTCCTCGGTTCCGGGTCCGGCTCGGCGGCCTTGGAATCCACTTCGTGCACGTCCGGGCCGCCGCGTCTGCGGGGCCCGTCCTGCCGCTGGTCCTCAGCCACGGCTGGCCGGACTCGTTCTGGCGCTATGCGAAGGTCATCCCGCTGCTCACCGACCCCGGCGCGCACGGTGCCGACCCCGCCGACGCGTTCGACGTGGTCGTGCCCGATATGCCGGGCTACGGGTACTCCGACCGCCCTACCGGCCCGCCGCTTGACTCCATCGCCGTCGCCGGCCTGTGGGCCGAGCTCATGAGCATCCTCGGCTACGTACGGTTCGGCGCGGCGGGCGGGGACATCGGCAGCCACGTGAGCCGCTACCTCGCACTCGACCACCCCGACCAGGTGGTCGCCGTCCACCGCATGGACGCGGGCCTGCCCGTCTTCACCGGAGACCCGGCGGACCTCGCACCCGAAGAGCGCGCCTGGTTCGAGCAAGCCGCAGTCTGGGGCGCGACGGAGGGCGCGTACAGCGCGATGCACCGTACGAAGCCTCAGACCGCCGCCTTCGGACTCACCGACTCGCCGGCCGGGCTCGCCGCGTGGGTCGTCGAGAAGCTTCGAGCGTGGAGCGACTGCGACGGAGACGTCGAACGGTGCTTCACGAAGGACGAGATCCTCACCAATGTCACGCTCTACTGGCTCACGGGGACGATCGGCTCGTCGATGCGCATGTACCACGCGAACGCCGCGATTCCGCCCGCGCAGCACGCCCGCCGGGTCGAGGTGCCGTCGGGTTTCTCGCTCTTCCACGGCGACATCGTTCGCCCGCCGCGGGCGTTGCTCGAGCGCACGGCGAACGTCGTGCGCGTGACCGAGCCCGCGCGCGGCGGGCACTTCGCGCCGTTCGAGGAGCCCGAGCTCTACGCGGAGGAGCTACGCGCGTTCTTCCGCCCCTACCGGGCGGTGGCGGCGGGCTGAGCTCGCCGTCGCGCGGGCGCGACCGGTAGCTCCCACACTTCTGGTCGACCACGCCGGGGGCTTCATCCGGTGACTTTGGCGATGAACGCGGAGAGGTTCACGACGGTCCGCTCGATCTGCTCCTCCAAGGTGAGCGACTCGTGAAGCCGTGCGCCGGGGCCCGCGTCCTTCTTGCCCCGCACGTACAGCGGGCAGGCGAGGTCACTGCATATGTAGGCGCCCACGGAGTTGCCCTGCTGCCCGGCCTTGCCGGCCTTCCGGGCGACCATCAGCGAGACGCCGCCGGTATGAGTCGTCATGCACAGCGAGCACATGCTGCGCCGCATTCGCCAGGAGGCGGGGCTCGGGCAGCGCAGGGCGAACGCCACCAGGCGGCCGTCCACCTCGGTGGCGAAGTAGGCACGGTCAGGGGCCTGGGGGTCTCGCCAGCCGAGGAAGTCCAGGTCATCCCAGGGCCGCTCCGCCAGGTCGCGGGGGACGGGCAGGCGCTTCGCCTCTCCCTTGGTGCAGTTCACGAACGCGGCGCGGATCTCTTGCTCGGTCAGCGGCTTCATGGACGGCAGGCTAATTTGCCTAAAGCCTTTAGGCAATTCCATAATGGCTGTCGGCAACCGGGAGAAGGCTCTCGGCGACCGGGAGGAGGATCATGGTTCGAGTGGGGCTGACCCCCGAACGACTGACCCAGGCGGGGGCGGAGCTGGCCGATGAGGTCGGCTTCGACCAGGTGACCGTCTCGGCACTCGCCCGCCGCTTCGACGTCAAGGTCTCGAGTCTGTACTCGCACATGAAGAGCTCCCAGGACCTCAAGACCAGGATCGCCCTGTTCGCCCTGGAGGAGCTCGCCGACCGGGCCGCCGACGCCGTGGCCGGGCGCGCCGGCAAGGACGCCCTGGTCGCCTTCGCGGACACCTACCGCGACTACGCCCGGGAGCACCCCGGCCGCTACGCCGCCGCCCGGCTCAGGCTCGCCCCGGAGACGGCGGCCGCCAGCGCCGGCGTTCGGCACGCGCAGATGACGCGGGCAATCCTGCGCGGCTACGACCTGACGGAGCCGGACCAGACGCACGCGGTCCGGATGCTGGGCAGCGTCTTCCACGGCTACGTCAGCCTGGAGATGGCCGGAGGCTTCAGCCACACCGCCGTCGACTCGCAGGAATCCTGGTCCTGGATCGTGGACTCCCTCGACGTCCTGCTACGCGACCGGACCGCGCACCAATCAGGTTGAGGCGATGAGCACCGAGCACGATTTGATCACCACACCCGTCACCGCTGACATGCTGCGCGGTGCCCTCGACGTGGAGCGCACGGCGCACGGGCTACTCCCGCACCGGCTGCCCCTTTGGGCTCGTCGGCAGATCCCGGACGACCAACTGGCCGTGGCCGAGGCCCAGCCGTCCGGCGTGCGGCTGGTCTTCCGCACCCGGGCCACCACCATCGAGCTGGAGACGCTGCCCACCAAGCGGGCCTACCGAGGTCTCCCTGCCCCGGCGGACGGTGTGTACGACCTGCTGGTCGACGGCCGTCTCGCCGCCCAGGCCACGGTGACCGGCGGCAATCTCCGCACGATCATCGACATGGTGACCCGGTCCGCGGAACTGCGCGAAGGGCTTCCCGGCACCGCCCGGTTCACCGATCTGCCCACGCGTGACAAGGACATCGAGATCTGGCTTCCGCATACGGAGATCACCGAGGCGATCGCCCTGCGCACCGACGCCCCGGTCGAGCCGGCACCGGGCAACGGGCGCAGGGTGTGGCTGCACCACGGCAGTTCCATCAGCCACGGCTCGAACGCCGCCCACCCGACCGCCATCTGGCCGGCCCTGGCCGCTGCCCAGGGCGGAGTGGAGCTGGTCAACCTGGGGTTCGGCGGCAGCGCGCTGCTCGACCCGTTCACCGCCCGTGCGATGCGGGACACCCCCGCGGACCTGATCAGCGTCAAGATCGGCATCAACGTCGTCAACGGCGACGTGATGCGCCTGCGTGCCTTCATCCCCGCGGTCCACGGATTCCTCGACACCATCCGGGAGGGACATCCGGCCACGCCTCTGCTGGTCGTGTCCGCCATCCTGTGCCCGGTCCAGGAGGACACCCCCGGCCCCCTCATGCCCGACTTCGACGGCGGGACCTTGCGGTTCAAGGCCACGGGCGACCCGGCCGAACGCGCCGCCGGGCGCCTGACGCTGAACATCATCCGCGACGAACTCGCCCGGATCGTCCAGCAGCGGTCGGCCGGCGACCCGAACCTGCACTACCTGGACGGCCGCGACCTTTACGGCGAGAAGGACTACGCCGAACTGCCGCTGCCCGACGAGGTCCACCCCGACCCGGCAGGCCACCGACGTATCGCCGAGAACTTCGCGCGGCTCGTCTTCGGCGAGGGTCTGTTCAGTTAGCTGCTGTCCGGGTCCACCGGTCACACTCAAGGGGTCCGTAGGCCAAGCCGGTCTCGTCGGTGAATGTCAGGCTGGTCGAGTCGGCCCGTCCTCAGCGGCCGGTCACCGCAGTACGCTCGCCGTGTGACGGGACAGGCGCCACCAGATCAGAGTCGCCTCGAACACCGTCGCCCACGCCGGTTGCGGGACGTCCATCCGACCCGGCGGGGCCTGGTGCTCGCCTGGTGGGGATTCACTGCCACCTTCGCCGGGCTGCGGTTGTTGACCTGGGCGATCCACGTACATGTTGCCGGGTTGGGCAACGTCCAGGTCGGTGGTGTGCACATCCACCACTACATCTGGGGCATCCTCGCGCTGATCGCCGTGGGAGCATGCGGTCTCGTCGAGCGCTCTCCCCGCTGGCGCATGTGGATGGGCCTGGCCTTCGGGATCGGCCTCGCCCTCGTCGTCGACGAGGCAGCGCTGCTGATCGAGCTCAAGGACGTCTACTGGAACCACGCGGGCGGGATCAGCGTCGCCATCGCGATCATCCTGATCGGTGCGGCGGGCAGCGCCCTCGTCCTCACTCGAGCACCAAGGGCCGAGAGCGAGGCGGGCTGAACGCCCGTCTGAGACGGCCATGTCGCATCATCATTCTCGAGGCTGATGGCATGAGGCTCATCGGCGACCACACTTGTAGCCATCGGCCGACGCGGAAACGGGAGGCGCAGGGGTGCGAGACCATCGGGGGCGATGGCTTGTCGGCTCGGTCGCGGTCGTCGCCGCGGCGGCCTGGCTGCTGACGCACGACGGGAAGGACTCCGGCGGCGGGGAGGCATCCCGGGCCGGGACGCACGGTGTCGCGTCCCCATCGAGTCACGGGTCATCCGTCCGGCCCGATTCGACGTCGAGTGCGAACGATCCCGCGCGCTTTGCCCCGCAGGTCATCAAGCACGCCCGCGAGGCCAGGATCAGCTCGCGGCTGCTGATGGCGATCCTGTTCAACGAGTCGGACAAGCCGCACGACCCGGGCTTCGAACGCGCCTGGCAGAAGATCAAGCCGGATGCCGCGTTCGGCATAGCCGACATGCACCGGGCCGCGTTCGATGAGGTCAAGCATGGCCGCAGCTTCTCCGACCGGCGCTGGGAGGAGCTTCCCGACGACCCGGATCTCGCGATCACCGCCGCGGCCTGGTATCTGCATGACCTGGCCACCGACCTGCCCGCCAAATGGTCCGGACCGTACACCCGGAATGAGCTGCTCGCCCTCGGTTACAACGCCGGGCCCGGCAATATGCGGGCGTTCGCCCGCGGAGCCAGGCCCGGCGACATCGCCCAGTCGTATCTGGAACGTCTGCGTCAGAACTGGGCTGCGGCGGAAAAGGCTCTCCGCCGTTAGCTCTGCGAGTTCTCGTGCCGTACGGCGTCGGTCGCGGGGACGGTCAGTTCCTGCGGCCGGTCGGTCTGCCCTTCCAGTCGGGCGGCCTCTTCTCGAAGCCGGGCGGCCTCCTCGCGCATCTGCTGCGCGGACGTGGTCGGCGGATCGTCGTCGGTCATCAGTCCCCTGGTCTCGGACTTGAAGATGCGCATCGATCGCCCGAGTGATCGTGCGGCCTGCGGCAGCTTCGCCGATCCGAACAACACGAAGAACACCGCGATGACGATCAGCCAGTGCCATATCGAGAATTCACCTGGCATCGTCTCCTCCTTACTGACCGGCACGCCGCGTGCCCTCGTTTGGAATCATGTGCCGCCGCTTCAGCACTCAGGTGGCTTCGGGGTCATAGGGCGGCGGTTCGCCGTACGGGAGGAACGGCTCATCGCTCCCGGCGGTCGCCTGGTAAGGCGAGCCGTCGGCATCCTCGAGCAGATGCTTCTGGATGAAGCGACGTGGGTTGAGGTCGGCGATGTCGAAGTCCGCGTGCTCCGGCCCGAGGCCTTCCTGGAGATCCCGCTTGGCGTTGTTGGCGATGTCCCGCAGCTGGCGCAACGCGCGTCCGGCCTGCCCCGCCACCGTGGGTAGTCGATCACCGAAGATGATCACGGCCAGCACGAGAAGCACCAACGCCTCGCCGGGCCCGACGTCGAACACCTGACCTCCACCGGTGATGGCTCCACGTCGATCCGCGGAGTCACGACCCACTCATATCCTACAGTTGTGCAACTGTACAAGCATTATCTTGCTCTGAAGCCCGCGCAGAGCCGAGAACTCAGCTCCAAGCGAGGACGACCGGCGGCACCGCCCCGGACGCCGTCATGGCCCCTTGGAATCGTTCCTCTGCCACAGGGTCTTCGCGGTGGTGATCGCGACGCAGAAGCCGGCCAGCACGAGGACGAGCGGGATCAGGGACGTGTACGGAAGGGGCGTCATTCCCAGGGTGGCCGCGAGCGGGGACAGCGGCAGCGTCGCGGCGATGGCGAGGATCGCGGCCGTGCCGAGCCACACGGGCAGCGCGGCACGGTCACGCCGCGACGGCGGGCGGCGGCTCCGTAGCAGGTGGACCGCTGCCGCCTGGGTGAGCAGGTTCTCCACGAACCAGCCGGTGTGGAACAGCGCCTGTGCGGCCGGCGTGGGGTGGCTGCCGGTGATGTGCAGCATGAACGCGAACGCGGCCAGGTCGGCCAGGGTGTTGATCGGGCCCAGCCACAGCACGAACCGGACGAGGCGGGCCCTGTCGAAGGTGCGCGGCCGGCGCACCGCGCGCGGGTCGACGTGATCGAAGGCGAGCGGAAGCAGGCACAGGTCGAAGCAGAGGTTCTGGACCAGGATCTGCAGCGGCAGCATCGGCAGGAAGGGCAGCAGGACACCGGCCGCCAGCATCGACAACACGTTGCCGAAATTCGACGACAAGGTGATCTCGAGGTATTTCGCGATGTTGGCGAAGGTGCGCCGGCCTTCGGTGACGGCCTTGGCCACGGCCATCAGGTCACCGCGGAGCAGTACGACGTCCGCCGACTCGCGGGCGATGTCGACGGCGCTGTCGACGGTGATTCCCACGTCGGCGTCACGCAGTGCCGGCGAGTCGTTGACGCCGTCGCCGAGGAACCCCACCGTACGGCCGGCGCCGCGCAGCGCGCGGACGATGCGGGCCTTCTGCTCAGGGTCGAGGCGCGCGAACACGGTGGCGTGATCGGCGAGCTCCCCCAGCTGGGCGTCGCTGAGCCCGATGATGTCGTCACCGACCACGACACGGCCCGGCTCCAGGCCGACGTCACGGCAGATCCGCGCTGCCACCAGCGGATGGTCACCGGTCAGCACCTTCACCGCGACACGGCGTTCCGCCAAGGCCGCGATCGCGGCCGACGCCGAGTCTCGGGTCCGGTCGCGGAACCCGACGAAACCCAGCAGCGTCAGCTCCTGTTCATCGGCCGGCCGGTACGCGCTGATCCGCGTGGACCGCTCCGCCAGAGCGACGGCGAGCAACCGTACGCCATTCGCAGCGTGCCGGTCGGCCAGCTCGGTCAGCCGATCGCGTTCCGCCGCGGTCATCGGAACGTCGCCGGCGCCGGTGCGAAGCCAGGCGCAGCACCCGAGCACCTGCTCGACGGCGCCCTTGGTCACCAAGGTCTCGCTTCCCAACCGGCCGTTTCCGCGGACGACGACGCTGACGCGCCGGCGAGTGAAGTCGAACGGGATCACATCGACGGCGGTGAACCCGTCGACCGAGATGGCGTGCTGGTCGGCGTAGGCCAGCAGCGCCTCATCGAGCTCGTTGAACACGATCGCGCCGTCGCCCTCGGACGCCCAGGCGCTGTTGACCGCGGCCCAGCGAAGCACCTCGGCGTCGGGACGGCCACCGGAGTCCAGGTGGCAGTCGACGGTGACGTCGTCATTGGTCAGCGTGCCGGTCTTGTCCACGCATAGCACATCGATCGCGCCGAGATTGTGGATGGCCGGCAGCCGCTTGATGATCACGTCGTGCCGGGCGCTCGCCTTGGCGCCCCGGGCCAGCGCCGTGCTGACCATCACCGGCAGCATCTCCGGAGTCAGTCCGACCGCCACGGAGATCGCGAACCACACCGCCTGAAATCTGAGTCCATGCGCTGTGGCGTTGGCGATGAACACCAGCGGCGCGCACACCAGCATGAGGCCGATCAGCGCCCAGGAGATGCTCCTGACGCCGCGGTCGAATGCGGTCTCGGCGCGTCGCGGTGCCACGTTGGCGTTCATGGCACCGAAGTAGGTCGACCCACCCGTGGCGACCACCACGGCGCTGCCGGTGCCCGCGGTGACCGTACTGCCCATGAAGCACAGCCACGGGCAGTCGAATGTGCCGAGGTCCCCCTCTGGCCGGTCCGTCGCGGAGACCTCGCCGTTGAGCTCGGCGTGCTTGGCGACCGGCAGTGCCTCTCCGGTCAGCACCGCCTGATCGACGGTCAGCTCCGTCGCGCGCAGGAGTCGTACGTCGGCCGGGACCATGTCGCCCGGGATCAGGTCCACGACGTCGCCGGGAACGAGTTCGTCGACCGGAATCTCCCGAGGGACCGGCTGCGCGTCCTCCGTGACGCGGCGTACCACGGTCGCCGTCGTGACCACCATCGCCCGCAACGTGGCGGCGACCCGATCGAACCGATCTTCCTGCCGGACCTGCAGCCAACAGCTGATCACGACCATCGTGAAGATCACCGCCGCCGCGCCCACGGAGTCCAGCGCGACCGACACGCCACCGAGCACGACCAGGATCATCACGAAGGGATTGGCGATGGCGCCGACGAGCCGCGCCCCACGGCGCGCTGCGGGAGAAGCGGTGATGACGTTCTCGCCGTGGTGGATCAGGCGCTCCTGAGCCTGCCTCTCGTACAGGCCACGGGGACCGCTCTCCAGCCTCCGCAGCACCTGCAGCAGCGGCATCGACGCGTGTTCGGTGAGCCGAGTGCGCACCTCCGGAAGCCGGGGGCCGGCCACCGCGCCGGTCGACGGCGGAGGAAGCTCGGGGGCGGAGTCAGGCGCCCACGCCACGGCGGCGTCCCAAGCCGGTGGACCGGTCTCGCATGCGGTCGACCATCTGGCGCACGATCGTCACGATGTGCGGGTCGTCGATCAGATAGATCTGGCGTCGGCCCTCCCGGCGCGAGCGCACCAGCCCGGCGAGCTTGAGCTTGGCCAGGTGGTGGCTGACCGTCGGGACGCTCCCGCCGACGTGCCCGGCGATCGTCCCGACGTCGCAGTCGCCGTGGGCCAGCACCCACATGATGTGCAGACGCATCGTCGAGGCGAGCAGCCCGAAGGTGCCCGCCATGTCCTGAAGGAACTCGGCCGACAGATACTCCGGCTCGCCGGCACCGGTATCCGTCACGACAACCTCCACGTCTGTTCCGTCACCGCCCAGCCTTCCGGAGAAGACCACGGATGCGCAAACGACACCGCCGGATCGGGCTCTCTCCGTACGTTCATGTTCAGCCGCAGACGTTCTTCAGTGAGACGGCGCCTCCGGGGGCGCTCGTGGGCGTCGCGGTGGCGGTCACCGTCCTGCGCGCCGTGTGCTTCTTCTTCGCCGTGCTCGACGGCTGCGGGTTCCCGCTGTCGGCGATGGCGTTGGCGGTCACTCTGCGCATGAGGGCGACATCGGGCTGGTACACGTGGAACCCGGTCAGCTTGTACGGGTTGAACGCCAGGTTCCGGATGTCGGCACCGTGCTTGACCGTGCCGGACAGCTTCACCAGAGCCGGCAGCAGCGCCGAGGGGATGTTGGTGAAGATGGTGTTCTGCGCCGCCTTGGCGAGTTCCTCGAAATGCGTGACGACCGTCTGTGGGTCGGCCTGGTCGGCGATGTCCTTCAGCAGGCACTTCTGCCGGTCCATGCGGTGGAAGTCGTCGTCGGCGTGCCTGCTGCGCCCGTACCACAAGGCATCTTCGCCATCGAGCTTGTGCCAGCCGGGTTCGAGGTAGCCGCTCGGTGGGATGCCCCGCTCGGGCTCACCGCCGATCGGGAGCCGTTTCTCGATGTGCACCCGTACGCCACCCATGGCGTTCACGATGTCCTTGAAGCCGCCCAGGTTGACCAGGACGTAGTAGTGGATCTTCAGGCCGAGCAGATACCCGATCACGTCTTCGGTCAGATGCGGGCCGCGCTGGCCCTTCGCGTAGCCCGGCTCGAGTTCGGGGTGCCGCTCCCCCATGATGTACAGCTCGTTCAGCAGCCCCTGGTCCCCGGGATCTCCGGTGTACCCGTCCGGCCACCTGGACCGCAACCGGGGCGGCATCGGGAACTTCTGCAGGCTCCGGGGCAGGCCGAACAGCACGGTGTCGCCGGTCTTGGTGTCGATGCTGGCGACCGTCATGCTGTCGGTGCGGATGCCGGTACGGTCCTGACCGCCGTCACCGCCCAGCAACAGGACATTCAGCCGGGGCAGGTTCTGCCACGGGTTCGCGGCGTTCACCGGCTGACCGGAATGATCTTCTCCGGGGAAGATCGTGGACAACGCGTTGCTCAGCACGTACGTGCTGTTCGCCGCGTACACCAGCGGCGTGCAGACCACCAGCGCCATCACCACGACCAGGGAACCGGCGACGACGCGCATCGCGGGCGGCAGGCCGTCCGGTCGCACCACCTGGTAGGAGCGGATGACCACCAGCGCCCAGACCAGGGCGAGCGCCAGGATCCCGATCGTGATGCCACCGAGCCAGGTGCGCTGGACGGCGATCTGCTTCAGGCTCTCCTGAAACACCAGCGCGGCCGTCACGGCGCCGGCCACCAGCGCGCCGAACGATCCCATGAGAGCGAGACCGGCCAGGCGGCGCCCGGACCACACATGCGCCACGCCCCAGACGAACACCGAGGCCAGCGTGAGGCCCAGCGCCTGCCACAATCCGGCGACCGGAACCGGTTCGCGATCCGACACCACGCGCCGTTCAGCCTGACGCAATGCCATGCAGTCTCCCGATCGTCCGCTCGCCGACGCGAGGTCAAGCGTTGTGAGCCCGGATCGGGGTGATCCCGCCCGCGGGCCGCGGTGTGGCGCGTCGACCGCTCAGCAACACCGACGGCCGAGTCGGCCGCTTGACACTTGCAGACTTGTACAAATATCAGATGCGAACAAATCCCTCAAGCGATTGCGGATGAGGCTCTCGAACGGCCGCCTGGGCGCACGACAGTTGCAGGCTTGAACAAGTAATAGGTATAAAACGGAGTACGGCAAGGCACGCGCACACGCGCCGAGAAGGCCCCAGCGGCAGGAAACGGGGACAGGCGCCGCGCCGTCTTACCTCAAGAACACCGCGAAAGGGGGCGGGGTGTTCGTGTCCTCGGGCACTCACCTGCAGGATCCGCCTGGTCGGCATGGGACGCCACGGCCGACTGAGGCGTGGAGATCCGCCATGACCAGGCAACGCAACATGGGGCCGACGATCACCTTCTGGGCGCTCAACGCCTTCCTGGTGACGTACGACGTCCTCGACAAGACGTGGATCGCGGTACAGAAACTGTGACCGAGACCATCACTGTTCGGCCAGGACGATGACGCGGTCCTCGGCGGCCAGGGTGAGCGGGGCGGCCTTGCCGGGGTTCAGCACGACGCCGTAGCCCGGCGACTCGTGGAAGGCCTCGTGCCTGCGGTACCCCAGCGCCGTCTGCCCGCGCCTTCGGGCGGCCTCGATGACGGTGGCGAAGTTCGCCGACGCGTCCGGCAGTAGGTAGTCGGTCGCGGGTTTGAGGTAGATCTCCGAGCCGGTCGGGTCCAGGAGGTTGGCGAACACCTCCCGCAGGTGGTGGTTCTCGGTCAGCTGGGTGAGCAGCAGGCTGATGAGCCGGGCGCTGACGACGAAGTCGTCGGCCTTGGTCACCTGGGCCACCTCGCGGTTTCCCTCGTCGTTGATCTCGCTGACGATGGAGTACGGATCGCCGATGCGTTCTTCCATGTCGCGCAGGTGCAGCAGGGTGACCAGCGTGCGGGCGTCGGCGTGCTGCGCGTCGTAGGCGTCGTCGGAGAGCACGATGACGTGCTGGTAGGAGCCGACGTCGAGGGTCTCCAGCGCGGCCCGGTCGGTGGGGTCGCATCGGGTGAAGCCCATCGCGAGGTTGGCCGGAGCGGCGAGCCGCGCGCGTGGATCGTCGTGGAGCGCGGCGACGTCGAGAACCGATTCTGGCTGAGCGAACGCGTCGAGCAGGTTGATGATCTTCGGTGCGCGCTGGTTCCAGCCGACGAGCAGCGTGCGGGCGGGCCTGGGGGCCTCGGGCACGGTGACGCTGATCGCCTCGTTGACGATCCGCGGCGGGCTGTCGGTGAGCCGGATCAGCAGGTCGTCCTCGGCCAGCACGATCATCTCGTCGTCGGCCTTGATGACGGTGTCCATGGTCGGGTTCACCACGACCGCGCCGTCCGGTCGCCGCATCCCGATCGGGATGCCGAGCTCGTAGCAGTCCAGTGCCTCGCCGTAGGTCCGGCCCGCGAGAGACGGTTCCGAGCGCAGATAGAACTCGTTGCCGGAGAAGTCCAGCAGGTCGGTGCAGACGGTGGACAGCCCGGACTGGCGGTGGGACTGCACGACCAGCCGGACCCCGATGTCGTCGGCGTCAACCACCTGCGCGGCGGGGCCGCCGGCGAGCCTTGCCGCTGGAAGGTTCGCCGAGTTGGTCACGGCGGCCACCACCGGCGGCCGGTGCGCGCCCCATTCCCTCGCTCCGAGGGAGAGCAGCACCTTGATCACGTGGGTGTCGGGATCGTCGGCGGGCGGCGCGATGACCATGATGGACCGTGCCGTGCCCGGGCTGACCAGTTCGAGGTCGGCGCGGCTCAGCGGGTTGCCGCGGCGGCAGACCACCCGGGTGTTGCCGGTGTCACCGAGGCGGTGCCGGATCGCCTCTTCCATGTCGACCTTGTCCTGGTCGGCAAGGATCGCCACGCACGAGCGGCGCTGGCTCTGGTTGGCCTTCACCAGTTCGGAGATCACCGTGAACACCTGGTCCGACCAGCCCAGCAAGACCGTGTGGTTCCGCTCGATGATCTTCGAGTGCCCCTTGCGCAGATCCGCGATCCTGGCTTCCAGCCCGGTGGTGAGCACACCGATCAGCGCGCTGACGATGAAGATCCCGCCCACCGTCACGCCCAGCATCAGCGCCAGGTACATGTGGCTGCCGGAGTCACCGCCGACCGTGCCCGGGTCGATGGCACGCATCAGGGTGCGCCAGAGCATCCCCGGCCAGTGCCCGTCGTGCTTCGCGTCGCCGGGGGCCAGCAGCACCGTGAGGGAGGCGATCACCACGATGAGGATCGCCGAGGCCAGCCCGAGCCAGCCGATCAGCGCCGACGTGCCTTTCGACATGGTGTTGTCGAAGGCGTACCGCGCACGATCCCGCCACCGCACCTGAGCCACCCGAATCCCCGATCTATTGCCGCACACCGTGTCCTGCGCCGCATGAAGCTATCAGTCCACGCGAAGGGGATTCGGGCAGCCGCCGTCTCGGCTGCTCTTATCGGCCCGAACCTCGGGTCAGGGTGGTGGAGCCATGATGGATGGTGTGGAGCATCCGCTCCGACGGGCTCGGATCGAGCACCAAGAGAAAGGTCGGTGAGCGATGCAGGTCGCACGACAACACGTGGTCGACATACTGCGGGCAGCGGGGCTGTCGGAGGTGGCCGAGGAGGTCGACCGGGCGCTGCCCGACCTCATCGAGTACGAACACGCGGAACGCGTTCTCGCCCAGCACGGCATCACCAAGGATGAGCTGATCAGCCGCCGGGGAGGCAGCCCGTAACCGGTGACACGAAGGTCGCTCACGAGGTGACCGCATCCGCCGCGAGGGCGGACGGGGCTACCACGCAGCCTCCGTCCCGCCGAGGGGCTCCCGCGTCTGTGGAAGTCCCCAGCGCGGATCCCCGGCTGGGGCTCGCTGTCCCCGGCTACGGGGAGACGATGGTGCCGGCCGTGCGGTGGAGCAGCGGCGCGGCGGCGTCGAGGCGGCCGATCGCCGCCATGCGGCCGGTCGCCTCCACGAACCGGCAGGCGGCCTCCACCTTCGGGCCCATCGAGCCGGCCGCGAACGAGCGGGCCCGCAGCTCACCGGGCGTGGCGTGACGGATGGGCCGGGCGTCCGGAGTGCCGAAGCCGTCGGTCACGGCATCGACGTCGGTCAGCAGCAGCAGGGCGTCGGCGTCCACGGCGCGGGCCAGCAGGGCCGCGGTCAGGTCCTTGTCCACAACGGCTTCGACGCCGCGCAACGCGCCCGAGGGCTCCGCCACCACGGGGATGCCGCCGCCACCCGCGCACACCACCATCGCGCCGCTGTCCAGCAGCACCCGGATGAGCGGCATCTCCACCAGCTCGAGCGGCTCGGGAGACGGCACGACCCGGCGCCATGCGGCACCGTCACGGCGGACCACCCAGCCGCGCGCGGCTGCCAGGTCCAGCGCTTCCTTCTCCTCGTAGACAGGGCCGACGAACTTCGTGGGATCGGCGAAGGCGGGATCGTCCGGGTCGACCTTCGTCTGGCAGACCAGGCATCCGGCGGGCCTGCCGGGCACGGCACCGCGCAGCGCCTGGGTGAGCCAGTATCCGATCATCCCCTGCGTCTGCGCGCCGAGCACGTCCAGCGAGTACGGGTGGGTCAGCGCGGGGTCCCGCGCGCTTTCCAAGGCCAGCATGCCCACCTGCGGCCCGTTGCCGTGGGTCACGACGAGGTCATGCGCTCGGGCGAGCGGCGTGAGCGCCTCCACCGCCCGCTGGATGTGCGATTCCTGGATGTCGGCATCGGGCTTTTCGCCCCGCTCCAGCAGCGCGTTGCCGCCGAGCGCCACAACGATCATCAATGCCGTCTCCTCAGTTCCGCCGGCCCGGCCGCACCTCGACCATACGTCTTGCGGCGTCGTGCCCGGCAAGGCGCCGGCCAAGACCGCGCGACCCCGCCGGCTGTGACGGCCCCGGCGGAATTCGCTCGTCACAGACCGGCATGTCGTCCGGTCTTTATCCACGAAGACGAACCTTTCGCGGGACAGGAGCCAGAACGTGCCAACGGCGACCAAGGGGATCCGGGTCCGGATGCGTGCGCGGCCGATCGACGAGCCGCACCGTGTCTCCAGCCAGCTGGAGCTGCTGTTCGACCTGACCTTCGTGGTCGCGGTCGCGGCCGTCACCACCCAGCTCGCGCACGGCATCGCCGACGGCCATGGCCTGGCCGGGCTCCTCCCGTTCTTTCAGGTCTTCTTCGCGGTGTGGTGGGCCTGGATGAACTTCACCTGGTTCGCCTCGTCGTACGACACCGACGACGTCGCCTATCGCTTGATGACCATGGTGCAGATGGCCGGGGTGCTGGTCCTCGCCGCCGGCGTACCGGCCGCTGCCGACCACGCCGACTACCGGGCCGTCACACTCGGCTACTTCATCATGAGGATCGGACTCGTGGCCCAATGGCTGCGGGCCGCCGTCGAAGACCCGGCCGGCCGCCGTACGGCGCTGCGGTACGCCACCGGGATCGCCATCGTGCAGGCGGGCTGGGTACTCCGCCTCGTCCTCTCGGCGACCGGCGCCCTGCCGTCATCCGCCCAGCTGCCGTTCTTCATCGGCCTGGACGTCCTGGAACTCATGGTGCCGCGCTGGGCGGAACGGATCACGCCCACCAGCTGGCACCCGCACCACATCGCCGAACGCTACGGCCTGTTCACGATCATCCTGCTCGGCGAGAGCGTCCTCGCCGTGAGCAGCGGAGTCGCGGGAGCGCTCGAGACAGCCGAGATCAACGGTCGGCTCGTCGTCATCGCCGTCTCCGGTCTCGTCCTGCTGTTCGCCATCTGGTGGCTCTACTTCCTCGTGCCGGCCGGCGCGGGCCTGGACGAGCGCCGCCATCGGTCCTACCGATGGGGATACGGCCACTACGGCATCTTCGCGGCCCTCGCGGCCCTCGGCGCCGGCCTCAAGATCGCGGTCGAGCAGACCGGACATGACCTCAATGCCTCGCCCCTCGCCATCTGCTATGCCGTCGCGATCCCGGCCGCGGTGTTCCTCACGTCGCTATGGCTCGTCCACGCGCCCATCGTGGCCGAACCCGTCGTCAAGCCCGCTGCGATTCTCGGCGGCACCGGTGTCATCCTCGCCGTACCGCTCGCGGCACCGCGGATCGGAGTGGTCGCCGTCGTCGCGGCGATCGCGGCCGTCAACGTCCTGATCACCGCCATCACCATCGCCACCGGCCGGAAGCGCTGAGCCCTGGCCTCGCGGCATCGACGGCTGATCGATCAGTCACGCTCGGAGCCTGGTTCGAGGCTCGGCGACTCCGGCCGAGCGCGGGAGATCCCCGCGAGCTTGGCCGGGTTCATCACCCACATGATCTGGTCGATGCCCTGTTCCGAAGCACTGACCGTCAGCAGCACGACGACGGTGTCATCGCGTGAGACCAGCACGCCTGGCCGTCCGTTGGCCTCGACCCACGCGGTCGCCGTTCCAGGCCAGAACCCCACTGCGAGTGCCCCGACGCTACGCGATGCCGGGCCTACGGCATCCCGCGATTCGAGTCCCAGGCGTCGGCAGGGCCTTCGGGCGTGGTGGCCAGTCGGTAGGTCTTGATGGCCAGGTGCAGCAGGAGGCGGTCTGCTCCGGAGTCCAGGTCGAGGCCGGTCAGTGCCTTGATCCTGGACAGCCGGTAGTACAGGGTCTGGCGGTGCACCGACAGGGCCTCGGCGGTGCGCTGGGCATGACCGGCGTGGTCCAGGTAGGTCTCGGCAGTGCGCAGCAGGTCGGCGCGTACGGGGTCCAGGAGCGGGATCAGGGCCGGATCGGCGGGCGGCGCCGTGGGGGTCGCCATCGGGGGCGCGGCGATCAGCCGGTACGCGCCCAGCTCGTCCCAGCAGGCGACAGGTCCCAGCCGGGGTTCGGCGCGCGCCGCCCGTACGGCGAGCCGGGCCTCCCGCCATGAGTGAGGCACATCGAGCAGGTCCGTCCGGGCACCGCCCACGCCCGCGAGCGTCCGGTCATCGAGCAGTCCGGCGGCGATCGCCTCGGCGGGAGCGGTGGCGGCGGGGTCCGGCAGCGGTACGAGAAGCGCCAGGCCGGCTGTACGCCGATGGGTCAGCACCCCGTGCGGGAGCCGGGCGGGGGTGAATCGCGGAGCGGGGCTCACCCAGACGACGGTGACGGACGCGGACGCTGACGCCGGATGCCGCAGCGCGCCCAGGGTTCGGGCGGCCTCGGCGCGATCGGCGGCCGAGTTCGACAGCAGTTGCGCGAATGCCCGCGGCGCGGCCTCTCCCTGCCAGGTGTCGGCGGCCAGCAGCCGTCCGGCCCGGGTCGCCAGGGCCATCACCCGGGTCATGCGGGGATCGGCGGGGTCGATGGTGCCGTCGTCCAGCAGCCACAGGTAGCCGTAGACGGCGCCCTCGTGCCGGGCGGGCACGCACAGCCGGGCGCGGATCCCCGCCTCGTGGTCGACGGGCGTACGGACCGGGCCGGTGGCGCGGGCGATCCCGAAGCCCTCGAACCAGGCGCGTACCTCCGGGGAGGAGCGGCGGCGCAGGATCGAGCGGGTGCGTACCGGGTCGAGGTCGTCGTCGTGAGAGCTGAAGGCGATGAGCGTGAACTCCCGGTCCTCCAGGGTCACCGGCGCTTGGAGGAGTGCCGATACCTCGTCCACCAGGCTCTGGTAGTCACTCATTTCATACAAATGTACAAGGCGTGGTGGCCAGGGTCGTGACCGCTGTCGATGGCGGCCGCACCGCCCGGCTCGTACCTTCAAGAGCGTCGAAGATCCCCTGCTTGACCTGGGAGATTGCCCGTGCTCGGTCCCGTCTTGCTCGCCGCCTCGCGCAGTGACCGGATACACCGGCTCGTCAGCCGGACCCCCGTGACCCGGCCCGTCGTCGATCGTTTCATCGCCGGGAACACGCTGCCCGAGGCGCTGAAGTCCGTGGAGGCGCTCACCGCCCACGGCATCGAGGTCACCCTCGACCACCTGGGCGAGGACATCACCGACGCCGACCAGGCCCGCCGCAACCGCGACGCCTACCTCACGCTGCTGGACGCGCTCGGCCGCAAGGACCTGGGCGAGCGCGCCGAGGTCTCGGTGAAGCTGTCGGCGTTCGGTCAGAGCCTGCCCGGCGGCCACGACCTCGCCCTGGCGGGCGCCCGCCGGGTCTGCGAGGCGGCCACGGCGATCGGCACCACCGTCACGCTCGACATGGAGGACCACACCACCGTCGACTCCACCCTGGCGATCCTCGCCGAGCTGCGCCGCGACTTCCCGCGGACGGGCGCCGTCCTGCAGGCGTACCTGCTGCGGACCGAGGACGACGCACGGGCACTGGCCGTCGAGGGGTCGCGGGTGCGCCTGGTCAAGGGCGCCTACAAGGAACCCGCCTCCGTGGCCTACCAGGGCAAGCGGGACGTGGACCTGGCCTACGCACGCTGCCTGCGGATCCTCATGGCCGGAGACGGCTACCCGATGATCGGCTCGCACGACCCTCAGATGATCGAGCTGGCCGTCCGGCTCGCCGAGAGGTACGGTCGCTCCCCCGGCGGCTACGAGTTCCAGATGCTCTACGGCATCCGCGTCGCCGAGCAGCGCCGGCTGGCCGCCGAGGGACAGCGGATCCGCGCGTACGTTCCCTACGGCGCCGACTGGTACGGCTACTTCATGCGCCGCCTGGCCGAGCGGCCGGCGAACCTCGCCTTCTTCCTGCGCTCGTTCACCACCCGCCACTGACCCCGAGGAGGTTCCCATGGACGCCATCACCAGCGTGCCCACACCGGCCAACGAGCCGGTGCACGACTACCGGCCCGGCAGCCCCGAGCGCACCCGTCTGGAGGCCGAGCTGGCCGCGCTGTCGGCCGGCGGCACCGAGCTGACCTGCACGATCGACGGCCAGGAGCGGATGGGCAGCGGCGAGCGGATCCCGGTCGTCCAGCCGCACAGTCACCGGGAGGTGCTCGGCATCACCGCCAACGCCGACCACGCCGACGCGCGGGCCGCCGTGGACGCCGCCCGCCGGGCCGCCCCCGGCTGGCGGGCCCTCGCCTTCGACGACCGGGCGGCGATCCTGCTGCGCGCCGCCGACCTGCTGTCGGGGCCGTGGCGGGAGACGATCGCCGCGGCCACCATGCTGGGCCAGTCCAAGACCGCCCAGCAGGCCGAGATCGACGCGCCGTGCGAGCTGGCCGACTTCTGGCGGTTCAACGTTCACTTCGCCCGCCAGATCCTGGCCGAGCAGCCGGTCTCGTCGCCCGGCGTGTGGAACCGCGCCGACCACCGGCCCCTGGAGGGCTTCGTCTACGCGGTCACCCCCTTCAACTTCACCGCGATCGCCGCGAACCTGCCGACCGCGCCCGCCCTCATGGGCAACACGGTGATCTGGAAGCCGTCACCCACCCAGCAGTTCGCCGCGCACTTCACGATGCGGCTGCTGGAGGAGGCCGGGCTGCCGCCCGGCGTGATCAACATGGTCACCGGGGACGGCCGCGCCGTGTCCGACGTCGTGCTGGCCGACGCCGACCTGGCGGGCGTGCACTTCACCGGCTCGACCGCGACCTTCCAGCACCTGTGGCACACCGTCGGGGAACACCTCACCGGCTACCGCTCCTACCCGCGCCTGGTCGGCGAGACCGGCGGCAAGGACTTCATCGTCGCGCACCCCTCGGCGGACCCGGCGTCGCTGGTCACCGCGATGGTCCGCGGCGCGTTCGAATACCAGGGGCAGAAGTGCTCGGCCGCCTCCCGCGCCTACGTGCCGCGCTCCCTGTGGGTGCGGATCAAGGACGAGCTCGTCGCCGAGACCGAGGCGCTGACGATGGGGGACGTACGCGACCTGCGCAACTTCGGCGGCGCGGTGATCGACGACAGGTCCTTCGGCCGGCTCCGGGACGTCCTGGAGCGCGCCGCCAAGGATCCGGCCATCGACGTCCTCGCGGGCGGCACCTGCGATGACGGGGAGGGCTACTTCGTCCGCCCGACCGTCCTGGTCTGCGACGACCCGGGGCACGAGGTGTTCCGCAACGAGTTCTTCGGCCCCATCCTGGCCGTCCACGTCTACGACGACGCCGACTACGAGCCGATGCTCGCCCAGATGGAGTCGGTCAGCCCGTACGCGCTGACCGGGGCCATCTTCGCCCGTGACCGGGCCGCCATCGCCCGCGCCGCCGAAGTGCTGCGGTTCGCCGCCGGCAACTTCTACATCAACGACAAGCCCACCGGCGCGGTCGTCGGGCAGCAGCCCTTCGGCGGCGGACGCGCCTCGGGCACCAACGACAAGGCCGGCTCCGCCCAGAACCTCCTGCGCTGGACGTCCACCCGGACCATCAAGGAGACCTTCGTCCCGCCCACCGGCCACCGCTACCCGCACATGGGCTGACCGCCTCACGAGCCACAGGTCCCGCACAAAGGCGTGCGGGGCCTGTGACCTTATCGGTGCCCGCAGGTGTCCCGGTAGGCGAGTGCCGGGACGTACCTGGCCCATTCGGCTCGATCGAGGCCTCGGCCGGTGGCGGCGCACGCCCGGTCCAGCGGCTGCCGGCGGAGGGCGTTCAGGTCGGCGAGGTTCCACATCGTGACGATGGTGTCGCCCGACTTGGTGACGCTGTAGCCGTTGGCCGCCAGAGTGTTCCCGTCAGGGGAGAACGCCGCCTCCAGAGCCACATGGCCTTGGGTGATCAGGGGCTGGCCGAGCCGGTGTGGCGCGGAGGGGTCGGTGAGGTCCCACAGGAGGACGGTCTGATTCTTGTAGGCGGCGGCGAGGGTGCGCCTGTCGGCGGAGAACGCCACCGCCAGCACGGCCACCGTGCTGTCCATCCAGCTTCCAGGAATGCCACCCGGCTCTGACGGGCCGACCAGGGTCTGGTCCAGCCGAACGGGCAGGCGCGGGTCGCTGAAGTCCCACAGCACGATCGAGCCGTCACCACGGCCGACGGCCAGCATGCGGCCGTCGGCGGAGAAGGCCATGGAGGCGATGAAAGTGGAGTCCTTCGTCGCGATGGCCGCCCGCTTACCGAGCGGACGCGGGGGCGTCGGGGTGAGGTCCCACTGCGTGACGGTCGCGCCGATGCCGAACACGTCGGTGGTCAGCAGGGTGCGCCCATCGGGCGCCAAGGCCGAGGCCATGGAGCCGAAGGTCACCGTCGGCACGGTGGGTCGGCGCTGGATCGGAGCGGTGGGCCGGGAGATGTCCCAGACCGTGGCCTTGGAGTTGGTGGTCCGGGACGTGGGGTCGGCCGTGAAGAGCACCCGCGTGTCCGAGGAGAACGCGACGGGCAGGCCGCTGTCCTTCAGCGGTGGTCCGCGCCGGGCCGGGTGGTCGGGGTCGGAGACGTCCCATAGGGTGACGCCGTTGTCGGCCGCGTACACGGCCAGCGTCCGGCCGTCGGGCGACAGTTTCGAGTAATAGCCCGGTACGGACGGCCCATGCCGGACGGGCCGGGCGGGGTTCGAGGCATCCCACAGCGATATCGCGCCGGCCTTCTCGCCGGTGGCCAGGATCCGACCATCGCGTGGGAACACCGCGGAAGTCGCGCCGGTGAGGGGCGGTGCGCGCCTGACCGGCTGTGCGGTGCCCGGGACGTCCCACAGCCTGACCGTACGGTCATCGCCGCCGGTGGCCAGGAGCCCGCCGTCCGCCGAAATGGACACCGAGGGCACGAAACCGGCGTGGCCGGTCAGCGGTGCGCCCACCTGGGTCGGGTGGGACGGGTCGGTGAGATCCCATACGACGGCGGTCCCGTCGAAGTTCGCGGTGACCGCCATCCCGGCGTCGGGCGAGAGGGCGATCGAGGTGTTGTTGCCCGTCAGCGGCGTACCGGTCCTGACCGGCCGGGCCGGATCGGAGACGTCCCACAGGACGAACGCGTTGTTGTTCGTCTTGGCCTTGTCATGTGTGGCCATCAGGTGACCGCGCGCGGAGAACGTGACCGGGGACCTGCCGGCCAGCTGCCTGCCGAGGAGGGCAGGATGACGGCGATCGGCGACGTTCCACAGCCGGACCCAGCCATTTCCCGGACTGCCGTCATTGCCGGTGGCGAGCAGCCGGCCGTCGGGTGAGAAGGCGACCGAATTCGCGCTGCCGCCGTGGCTCTGCGGTGTGCTCGCGAGTCTGGCCGGAGTCTGACCCGACAGGTCCCACAGGACGATGCTGCCGTTCTCGTACGCGGCGGCCAGCGTCCGGCCGTCCGGGGCGAAGGCGAAGGATGTCACCGACGACGCGAGCGTCGAGCCGACTCGGCCGAAGAAGGGACCGGTCGCCGGGGTCTCCGCGACGCGCTTCAACGTCGGGACCTGCCACAGGCCGACCGTGTAGCCGGAGCCGGATTCCGTGGCCAGCATGCGGCCGTCCGGGGAGAGCGCGATGGTGCTCCCGGAGACCTGCGGCCTGCCGGCCAGCGTCGAGATCCGGCGGGGCCTGGCGGGCTCTTCGAGATCCCACAGAGTGACGTGGCCTTCGCCCGCTCCCGAGGTACCCGCGGCGGCCAGGATCCTGCGGGCCGGGGAGAACGCCAGCGATCGCACTTCGGCCGGGAACCCGGTGATGATTCCCGCGTACCGGTCGGTGAGCAGGGTGTTGACGAGGCTGGAGGAGGCCTGGTCACCGCCGTGGATCCGCGCGGCGGCGACCCCCAGTCTCAGGGCCAGTTGCGGATCGCTGCCGCGGATCGCGTCGGCCTGGGCGACGAGGGCGCGTGAGACGGCGAGGGTACGTTGCCGGTCCGCGTTCCTGGCCGAGATGACCGCCAGAGTGCCGGCGACGAGGACGAGGACCATCAGGGTCGCCAGGACACCGATGGCGGCCTGCCGCACCCGGATGCCGCGGGTCTGCGCGCTGATGCTGTCGTCCAGGAAGGCCCGCGCGGTGTCGCCGAGCTCGGGGTAGCGGTCCGGGTTCTGCCGCCAGTGCTCTTCGGCGGTACGCAGGGCCTTGAGCCTGGTCCCGCCGACGAGGAAGGACGGGTCGCGGTCATGGCCGGCCCACTCCTGCGCGGCGTCCACCAGTTCGGTGTAACGGGCCGGCCCGGTCGTCCGCGAGCCAGTCACGGAGCCGGGACCAGCCCGTCAGCAGGAAGTCATGGGCGATCTCGGCGGTCTCGCGTTGGACGACGACGAGCCGCTGCGCGGCGAACGCCTCCACGACCTCCGCCATTCGCTCCTGGCCGGGGTCGCCATGGGGGTACGGCATCGGACGTCGCACCACCTGACCGTCCCTGGTGATCTTCGTCATCGCGTAGAAGACCTGCCGGACCGTGGCCTGCTGCTCCTCGGAGAGGGACTGGAAGGTCGCCTCGGCGGTGGTCTGCACGGCTTTCCGGACCCCGCCCGACAGACCGTATCCACGGCTGGTCAGCCAGATGCCCTCACGGTTCTCCCAGGTGATTCGCATGGCCTGGGACAGCAGTGGCAGGGCCCCTGCCTCGAAACCACCGTCGGGTTCGCGGGGAAGCTCGGCGAAGATGGCGTCCACCAGACCCGGTTCGAGGCGCAGGCCGGCCTTCTGCGCCGGGCCGGTGACGGTGCGGCGCAGGTCCGATTCGCTCATCGGTCCCACCAGGACCAGCCCGTCGTCCGCGGCCTCCGCGAGCTCCGGATGGGCCGAGCACGCGGTCAGGAAGTCACTGCGTACGACGATCACCACGAGCGCCGCAGGCTCGCCGGACGGTCCGCAGGGGACGGTCGCGATCGACTGCAGCGCGGTGACGAACGCCTGCCGCAGGTCGCCCGCGTCCTCGGGAAGAGTGAAGACGCGCTCGAACTGGTCCACGACGAGAACCAGCCGCTGGTCGGGCCCGGCCAGCGTGCGGGCGAGCAGCGGCGCTTCGGCGAGGTCGCCGTCCGGGTCGCCGAGCGCGTCGGCCAGGTCGCGGCAGGGGTCGGTGCCCGGCACCATCACCCGCACCGGCCAGTCGGCTGCCCTGGCGGCCAGCGCTCCTGACGCCAGCGCGGGCAGCAGACCGGCTCTGACAAGGGAGGACTTACCGGCACCGGACGGACCGGCGACGATCTGCACGCCCGGATGGTTCAGCCGGCCCGCCAGGGACTGCACCAGCCGCGCGGTCAGTTGCTCGCGGCCGTAGAACACCTCGGCCTGGTCGGGCTCGAACACCGCCAGGCCCCGATAGGGCCCCACGCGTTCCCAGCGGGCGGTGTCGACGGCTTCCTCGTCCGGGCGGGCGGCGGCGTTGCGGGCGAATGCCAGCCGGGTGACATGACCGGTGGAGGCGCTGGTCGGGATCGGTTTGCCGTCCCGGGCCAGCGCTTCCACGACCTCGTGGAAGATCGCGTCCAGGCGCAGGTCGGGGCCCTGTCCGGGGATACCGTTCTCGACGACGTCGGCGAGATACCTGGTGAAGTAGGTCTGCGGTGCGGCCAGACCCGGATCCGTCTCGAACCAGGCGGGCGAGAACTCCCCCGCCGCCGCGATCGTGTAGGCACCGGTGCCGCGGATGCGGTCCATGATGTCGTCGGCGGCCTGCAGCCCCGTCGCCGCTAACCCGGCGTAGCAACAGTCCAGGATCACGATCTTCGTGGTCGCCGGGCTGAGCGTCAGCGCGTTGCGTACCGCGTCGAAGGGCAGGCTCGTGGTCCGCCTCCGCGCCGCCTCTCCCCGCGACTCCGTCAGGCCCAGGCAGAGCATGCCCGACGGATCGACCTGCCCGTGCCCGACGTAGTAGAACAACGCGACGTCATCGGCCTCCTGGAAGAGCTCCACGAGCTGGTCGGGCAGTTGCTCCGGCAGCCGCCGGTCCAGCAGCCTCGTCACCCGCGTGGGCGGCCAGCCGCAGAGGTCTCCGGTGAGCAGCGACTCCATCCGGGCCAGACTGTTGACCGCGGGCCGAATTTGGGGCAGATACCGATATGTTCCGGTGCCGACGAGGACGGCCCGCGACCGCGCCAGGTCGGTCACGCCAGGAACCTCTCGATGAGCGACTCCGCCTGGGCGATATTGGTCGCGTCGAGCTTCAGCTCCTTGCCCTCGGACTTGAGGGTGATGATCAGATCGGCCCTGCGGGACCGGATGAACTCGGGAAGAGTCCGCAGCGCCGCCGCCAGCACACCACTCCCACCACCCAGCACGACGAGGACGTCCCAGACCCCCTGCTCGCCGGGAAGAGGCGTCCCCGCCCGCTGCTCGACCCGGACGCCCGGAGCCCGCTCCAGCCACCTGCGTAATGCCAGGAATTCCGCTGGATCGGAAAAAGCGAGTTCGACGCCGTGAGAATCCCGCACCCCCACCCCACCCCCTTTGCGCCGAGAGCACGGTACAAAGGGTTCGCCACTGTGCGCGACCGTGTCAACACATATACGCAAAGAGCCATCCGGCGTCTTGCCACAGAACGAGGCCCGGCATCCGGAGGGCGATCAGCGCGCCTGGCCGGGTGGTGCCTGAGCCGGGGGGAAGAGGCGCTGGACGGCGGCGACGATGGCCGCGCGGCGGGCGGCCAGGTAGGCGGCCCGCTCGTGTGGGGGGACCGCGGCGGCGAGGTCGGGCTGGTCGGCCCAGGAGACGGCGATCTGGTTGACCAGGACCAGGACGTCGAGCGGGTCCCAGGCGGGGTCGAGGTGCCCGGCCTCCTGCGCCTTGCGCAGTTGCTCGGCCTTGTGGGCGATGGTCTGCCGGATCGCGTCGTCGGCCGGCCTGCCGGTGTCGCCCAGTTCGAGCCGGCCCCAGGCCATCAGCCGGAAGCGTTCGGGGTGGGCGGCGAAGTAGTCGTGGATGCGGCCCGCGTATCCGGGCAGGTCGGTGGGGTCCAGGCGGGTCGCCTCGGCGACGGCGGCGAGCTCCCGGGCGGAGACGAACCGGTACAGGTCCTCCTTGCCGCCGAAGTAGGCGTAGACGCGCTCCTTGCTGGTCTTCGCCGCTTTGGCGATGCGGTCGATGCGCGCGCCGGCGATCCCGTACCGGGAGAACTCGGCCGTGGCCGCGGTGACGATGCGGTCGCGGGTGGAGTCGGCACCGGGCTGAGGAGTCACGCCGCGAGCGTACCAAACCGTTTGGTTTGACCGTCGAGCAGGAATCGACATAGGTTCAAACCAAACGGTTTGGTTTGATCATGGGAGACCTCATGCAGCACAGGACACTCGGCCGCCAGGGCCTGACCGTCTCGGCGATCGGCTACGGCGCGATGGGCCTCACGATGGCCTACGGCCCCACCGACGAACAGGAGGGCGTCGCCGCCGTCCGGCGCGCCCACGACCTCGGGGTCACCTTCTTCGACACCGCCGAGCTCTACGGCTGGGGCACCGGCTCCAACGAGATCCTTCTCGGCAAGGCGGTCAGGGACTTCCGCGACGAGGTGGTCCTGGCCACCAAGTTCGGCTTCGACATGTCCGCCGAACCGCGCGGCAGCGTCCTGAACAGCCGGCCCGAGAACATCCGCAAGGTCACCGACAACAGCCTGCGCCACCTCGGCGTCGACCACCTCGACGTCCTGTACCAGCACCGCGTCGACCCGGACGTGCCGATCGAGGACGTGGCCGGCGCCGTCAAGGAGCTGATCGACGCGGGCAAGGTGAAATACTTCGGCCTGAGCGAGGCCGGGCCGCAGACCATGCGTCGCGCGCACGCCGTGCAGCCGGTCTCCGTCCTGCAGACCGAGTACTCCCTGTTCGAGCGCGATGTCGAGCAGCTCTTCCCCACCCTGGAGGAACTCGGCATCGGCCTGGTCGCCTACTCGCCGCTGGGCCGCGGCTTCATCACCGGCACCGCCAAGCCCGCCGGTCGGTACGACGCCACCGACATGCGCAACATCGACCCGCGCTGGCAGCCCGGCAACTTCGAGAAGAACGTCGAGGCCGTCGACCGGCTCGGCGACCTCGCCAGGGCCAAGGGCATCACCGTCTCCCAGCTGGCCCTGGCCTGGCTGCTCAGCCGCGGCGAGCACCTCGTGCCCATCCCCGGGACCCGCAGCGCCGCCCGGATCGAGGAGAACACCGCCGCCGCCGACGTCACCCTGACCGAGGCCGACCTCGCCGCCATCCGCGAGATCCTGCCCCACGGCGGCTTCGGTGCCCGCTACGCCGAGGGTTACGTGCCCACCTGGGTCTGATGCCGTCCGCCTCCGTACGCGACGTCAGCGGGTGAAGAGCTCGAAGGCCACGGCGGGACGGCCGCCGAACCGGGCGGACGCGGCCTTCATCTCGTTCTCCAGGAACGACCGGGAGTACTGCTCGGGGTCCTGGTCGGTGAGCGCCTCGATGTAGGTGCGGTGGGCCAGCAGCGACCGGCAGGCCCGCTCGTACCCGGCGCTCGCGTCGACGGCGTGCGTGGGCTGCGGCGAGCCGGCCACGGCCACGTACCGCACGCCGTTCCACGGTTCGAGGCCGTCCTCGGCGAGCTCGGGGAAGATCCAGCGGTTGCCGGCGTCGGCGACGGCGTCGAGGACGGCGCGGCCGACGGCCCGGTGGTCGGGCGTGTTCCAGGCGGTGCCGCCCCAGGTGTCGTGGTGGTTGAGGGTCAGCACGAGCTCGGGGCGGTGGAACCGGATGGAGGCGGCGAAGTCGCGGCGCAGCGCCGTGCCGTACTCGATGACGCCGTCGGGGTGGCGAAGGAACTCGACGGTGGACACGCCCACGGCGGCGGCACTGGCCCGCTGCTCCTGCTCGCGCAGGGGGCCGGCCTTGGCGGGTTCGATGCCGTCGATGCCGGCCTCGCCGAGCGTGGCGAGCACGTAGACGACGTCGCGACCCGCGTCGGTCCAGGTGGCGATGGCGGCCGAGGCCCCGTATTCGAGGTCGTCAGGGTGGGCGACGATCGCGAGGGCGCGCTGCCAGTCGGTGGGCATCTCGGCCAGGTGCGCGGACGCGCCGGCCATCTCGGCCTCCTTGGTTCGCGGTATGAGGGCAGCCTACGACGCCGACCTGGTTCAGTCCGCTTCCCTGGGTTCCCAGATGACGGCGTACAGGCGAACGTCGGCCGGGCGGCCGGTGGCGTCCCGCGTGACGGCGACGGTCCGGCAGAGCACGTAGCGGCGGGTGTCGGTGATGAGGCAGAACAGGACACCGGGCCGGTCCAGGGCCGGGGTGACCGGTTCGCTGTAGTTCTCCTGGGCTCCGCACTCCGACCGTGTGCCATGGCTGCCGGGCGGAAGGACGGTGATGTCGTCCTTGCCGATGCTGTCGAGCGAACGCTGCTGTGAGGTGAACTCCAGGTCGTACGGATTGCCCTTCGACGCCTCGGCGATCGGCCATGACGGATCGTCGAAGTCGATGATCTGATCCACGCGCAGCCGCACGAACCCCTCGCGGAGCACAGGGCGCAGCCGGCCCTTGTTGTCGGCATCCCGCGTGTCGGCCGCCGCCTGCCGGACGGCTCGCGGGGCCGGATGCGCCGTCGTCGGACCGGCCGGCACCAGGAAGGCGGCCACACCGCCTGTCGCGGCCAGCCCGATCACGGCGGCCACGGCGATCCGCGGCCACCGCCGGCCGCGAACACGGCCCGGGACGGCCGCCGGCACCGAGCCGCCCCCGGAACCAGGGCCGAGGACGGCCTCAGAAGATGGAGCGGTGCCGGGATCGGCGGTCGGCATCGACGGCTCCGCGACCACCCCCTGCTGCTCCGATCCGTCCTTCAACTCCGCGTGCACAGCGTGCCAGCGGGCCTCCCACTCGCGAGTGTCCCCACCGCACGCGGCCACGAAGGCCAGGGTGACCCCCAGTGACGGGAGCATGTCCCCGGAAGCCGCCCGCGACAGCGCGGTGGCGGAGAAGTGGGCCTCGGCGGCCAGCCGCCGGTAACTGGGAGTCCCCGCCTCATGCCGAAGAGCGCGCAGGTCGTGGGCGAAACTGGCCAGCGGTCCCTGTGTCGGGTCCAGCGGCCGCTCGGGCCTTCCCATGGGGGAGATAACCCTCCAAACCGACACGAACGAATTGATGCCGTGCGTCCCGGACTGATTGTCAACCGGAGTCGTTACTGATCACCAACCCTAAGGTCACCTTCTCTGCGGCCGCAAGGCATCACCATGTTCCAGACCGGGCACGGGCCGTGACCCGGTGGCCGGAATTGATTGTTAACCGGAGGCACGACTGGTCATCAATTCCAAGGTCATCTTCTCTGGAGCCGCAAGGCGTCACCGCCCAGCCGGCTCGGCGGTGACGCGGCATCCCGGCGGCCCCGGCCGGTACGCTCCGGCCGCCCGCCCTACCCCGAGGCAGGGCAGTGAACAGACCAAGGAAACTGCTGGCAGCGCTGACCGCGGTGGTGCTCGCCACCGGCGGTGTATCGGCCGCCGACGCGGCGGCCTCCGCCGGGCCCATGAGACCCGCGGCGAGCAGCCCGGACGCCGCCTTCAAGGGCATCATCGCGTTCAGCGGAGGCCATACCTCCGACCTGGCGAGCAACCCCGATATCGCGGGCCGTTCGCTCGCCTAACTACTGGGCGCAACTGGAGCCCAAGAAGGGGCAGTACAACTGGAGCCTCGTCGACAACGACATGAAGCCCTGGGCCGACGCGGGCAAGAAGGTCGTCCTGCGCGTCTCCGCGGCCGGCTGGGCCAAGTGGGACAAGGACGCCGACTCCGCGCACGGCACCCCGCAGTGGGTGTACGACGAGGGCGTCAAATCAGTCACCGAGCAGGACAAGGCGGTGTTCCCGCAGTACTGGAACTCCACCTTCGAGAATGACTACGACGACTTCATCAAGGCGTTCGCGGCCCGCTACGACGGGAATGCGAGTGTCGCGTTCATCGACGCGGGCGTCGGCGTGGGCGGTGAGACCAAACCGGACAGCGAGAAGAACTCCAAGATCCTGGACCTCTGGAAGTCGATCGGCTACACCGACAAGATCTGGTGGGGTTACGTCCAGAACGCCATCGGCACGTACGCCCAAGCGTTCACCAGGACACCGGTCGCGGTCATGCCGGACAAGACGTTCCTTGGGTCCACCGACGGCTACAACGAGCAGAAGACGCTCGACTACACCGTCGCGCAGGGCGCCTGGCTCCAGGACAACGGCCTGGGCGCCGACTGGCAGCTGAAGGGCGACGACTGGCAGAAAACCACGCTCGTCGGTGAACAGCGCGGTTCGACCTCCGACACCGGCGACGATCTCATGGCCGACTTCCAGGCCGCGCTGGACCACGGGGCCGCCTACATCCTCGCCTTCACCGACGACCTGGAGAATCCGGACAACGCGCAGACGATCCACCAAGTCGCCTCCGAGGCCGGAGGCGGCTCTCCCACCCCGCCTCCGCCGTCCGGCTCCGACGAGACAGTGTGGAACGGCGACTGGAGCGCGTACGACTGGGAGATCCACGCCGGCGGCGACTGGGGGAACAGCACGCTGGAGAAGGTCGACGCGCCCGGCGGACGGTCCGGTGCGGCCGGGAGGTTCACCGTCAACACGACGAAGAACATGGAACAGGCCCTCTACCGGAATGACGTGAAGGGCACCAACGTCCTGTATCACGCCGGCACGCGACGCCACACCGAACACGTCGACGACGGCGGTGGCAGCGGCTCCTGACCATGAACTTCTCTACGGTCTGGCCGCAGTCGGATCGCACGGCTGACCGTACGGGAAGTTCGCGTTCATCGCGGCGACGCGGGGTGTGCGGGCCGCGGGGTGTGCGGGCCGCGGGGTGTGCGGGCCGCGGGGTGTGCGGGCCGCGGGGTGTGCGGGCCGCGGGGTGTGCGGGCCGCGGGGTGTGCGGGCCGCGGGGTGTGCGGGCCGCGGGGTGTGCGGGCCGCGGGGTGTGCGGGCCGCGGGGTGTGCAGGTCTCCCGGCTCGCCGTCGGCGACCGGCTCACCCCGCTCGTCCGCCAGGCGTCGTCAGGCGAGACGGTGGATGTCGCCGTAGGCGCGGTAGAAACCGCCGCGGCCCGACTCGCGCACCTCGCTGACCACGTAACGGACACCGCGCTCGCGGATCCCCTTCGGGAACTGAACCCGCCAGCTCTGGTCGAATCCGGGAGAGACCACGCGGACTCGAAGCTGGCCGTGCTCTTCGAAGCACTCCACGACGACGCCCCCGCTGCTGTCATCGACGACGTCGACGGCGGCCGACGGGATGACCGTCTCGACCGCGGCCGGCGCCTTGACGTCGACGACGTCGGGGACCGAGCCCCGCTCCGCCGACCTGATGGCCTCCTCGCTCGCGTCGACGCAGGCCAGTGAACCGTCCGTGGTCACGATGTAGAGGCGCTGGTCGTGGTACTGCATGGAGTAGGCGGCGCCGCAGCCGGTGCCGAGCTTCCACAGGCGGGTGCCCGCCTCGTCGAAGCAGTAGATCGAGCCCAGGCCGTCCCCGGCGAAGACGTACCGGCCGTCCTCCGCGGTCGCGCAGGAGAAGACCGGTGCGTCGCAGTCGTAGGTCCGCTCCCGGCCGCCGTCCTTGCGCAGCCGCACCACCGTCCGGGTCGAGGTCCCCGCGTAGACCGTCGACCGCTCCTGCCAACCGAAGAGCACCGGGCCGGTGGACTGGTGCCACAGCTCCTTGCCGGTACTCCAGTGATAGCTGGTGACGCCGCCGCTGTGACCGTGGTGAACGGCGGCGGCGTCACATCGCACCATCCAGCCCTGCGTTCCGCGGCCCTGCCGGCGCCACAGGAACTCGTCCTCGTGGTCGATCGCCACCACGCCACCGCCGGCGTCGGACACGCCGAGGATGCCGTCGTGGATGTCGAGCCAGTAGATGTCGATGTCCGGGGAGATCTGGTAGGCCAGCCTGGGCACCTTCCCGGACAGGTCATAGACGTTGCCGTCGTCACAGCCCGCGTAGAGCCAGGCGTCGTCGGCGACGATGCACTTCACGCCGTCGGGCAGCCGGACCTGCTGCACCACCTGGGCGTCATGCGTCAGCGACGTGATCACACCGGCCTCGTTGCCCACCATGCACAGCCGGTCGTCGATGAAGATCCCGAACGCGGCGGCGCCCGAGGCGTACCGCCACAGGACCGGAGCCCGCCGCGTCGCCGCGCGGCCGACGGGGGCCGACGCGCCACCGACGTTGGCGCTCATGACCTGGCGACGGGAAAAGCCTCGCTTCTTTCGGGCTCCGCGTACGGCTGGGGCGTAGCCCTTACGGACCTTTTCCCCAATCTTCTTCGCGGCCGTCTCTCTCGCTTTTGCCTCATCCGGGAACGTGCTGGTCTTGCGCTGTCCGGCGTCACCGATCCGGCCGTACCGGATGGTCATCGTCGTGCCGTCGACCGTGACCTCATAGAACTTGTGCGCTCCGCCGCCCTCTTCGGAAAGTTCGAGGTAAGTGGTCTCTTCGGTCGTTTCCACGGATATCGGGCCTTCCAACGAGAGGTTCGGGAGACGGAGGTCGAGAAAGCGAATAAGTGTCGCCTTCCGCATCGACATCCCAGACCGTACAAGTCGGGTGCGACATTTCGGGTGTCATTGGTAGGTGGTCTCGTCCAGGCCGCTCAGCGTCGGGTCGTAGGAGACCTCTCCGACGTCGTACATCGACGTCATCCAGTGGTAGAAGTTGTCGCCCCGGTCCCGCAGCACCTGGTACAGCCGCCGCAACAGCCGACCGCGCACCTTCGCCATCTCCGGATGCCCGTAGACGTTGAGCAACTCGTCCGGGTCGGTGGACAGGTCGTACAGCTCGTTGACCGAGTCCGGGTTGACGACCAGCTTGTAGCGGTCGGTCCGGATCATCCGCTGTGGGTACGGGAAGTGGTGGCCGTGGAACTCGCAGACGATGTCCTGCTCCCACGGCACGTCGTCAGCGGAGGCGAGCGGCACCAGGCTGCGCGAGTCGACGGCGGGGGCGGGGTCGACGCCGGCCAGTTCGAGGATGGTCGCCGTGCAGTCGACGAGGCTGACGAACTCGGTTCGTACGACCCCGGGTCGCTGTCCCGGGATGCGCAGCAGGCCGGGCGTGCGGTAGATGTCCTCGTACATCGCCGGGCCCTTGTCGTGCAGCCGGTGCGCGCCGGTGAACTCACCGTGGTCGCAGGTGAAGAACACCGCCGTGTCGTCGACCAGCTCGAGACGCCGCATGGCGTCCATCACCCGGCCGATCTCGGCGTCGATGAGCGCGACGTAGCCCCAGTAGACGGCGATGAGCTTGCGGGTCACCTCCAGCGGCATCGTGTCGAACGTCCAGTGCGCGCTGTAGTTCGCCTGCACCTGCGGCTTGCCGGCGAAGGTCTCGGCGATCGACTTCGGCAGCTCTACCAGCTCGGGGTCGTACAGGTCGAAGTACTCGTCCGGCACGATGTACGGCAGGTGCGGCCCGAAGAAGTTGAGCTGCAGGAAGAAGGGCCGCTCGTCGGCCGCGTAGCGCTCCAGCATCTCGATCGTCCGGGTCGCGAGGTAGTGCTCGAACGAGGCCTCGACCGGCTGGCGCAGCCGCGCGGCGAGCAGGTTGCCGGGTCCGCCGTTCGGCAGCGTCCCGCGGATGCGGTCGTGAATCTCGTACGGCGGCAGGTCGTTCGCCGCCAGGTAGTCCAGGTAGTCGGGGTGGTCGACGGGGTTGTGCCATCCCGGCAGGTCGGGGCCGTCGAACCCGAAGTCGGCCGCTCGCCGCCGGTGCCCGACGTGCCACTTGCCGATGAGCCCGCAGTTGTACCCGGCGGCCCGGAGCGCCTGGGAGAAGGTGAACTGGTCCTCGGGCAGGTCGTCGATGTAGCCGACGTTCCTCTCCTCGTTGGCGAGCAGCTTGTGCCGGAACGGGGCCTGCCCGGTGAGCAGGCTCGCCCGCGCCGGCGTGCAGATCGCGGAGGGGGTGTACCAGCGGTCGAAACGCGTCCCGCTCCGCGCCAGCTCGTCGAGTACGGGCGTGGCGACGAGAGGGTTCCCGTACGCGCCCAGGGTGTCGACGCGGTGCTGGTCGGTCATCAGGAAGAGGATGTTCACTTGGCGGCACCCGAGAACAGATCGCTGGTGTAGTAGTTCTTGGGATCGACGGGTCCGGTGAGCTTGCCGGCGCCGACGAAGTAGTCGTTCATGCCGCTCAGCCACTTGTTGATCGTGCCGTCCCTGGTGTAGCCGTCCAGCTGCGGCAGCGTCAGCACGGTGACGTTGGCGGCGTCGGCGCGGACCTGGGCGACCGGCTGGTTCAGCATCTCGGCGGTCGCGGAGATGGCCTTGTCGAGGTGCTGGCTGCGGTACTGAATGGCCTCGCGGAGCACGGCGATGACCTTCTGGGCCTTGGGCCGGTCCTTCGCCACGACCTTGTTCCCGGCGACGAACGCGGTGGGGAACGCCACCGTGCCGGCGAAGTCCTGGTTCTTGGCCAGTTCGACGAGGTTCGGCACCTTCTTCTTGATCGTGGCGATCGCGGGATACCAGAAGCCGGCCGCAGCGATCCGTTTCGACGTGAACGCCGACACGATCGTGGCCGGGTCCATCGGGACGATCTTGACGTCCTTCTTCGTCATCCCGGCCTGCTTCAGCGCGAGCGTGAGGATCATGTCGCCGGAGGTGCCCTCGGGCACGCCGATCGTCTTGCCCCGCAGGTCGACCATTGACCTCGTGCCGGGTTGCGCGATGACACGGTCGGCGTTGCCGAGCGTGTTCAGCGCGACGACCTTGGCCTTGCCCGAGGCGGGCAGCCACATGGCGCCCGGGCCGATGTAGCCGAAGTCGAGGTCGCCGGTGCCCAGTGCCTGAATCTGCAACGGGCCGTTGGTGAAGACCTTGGTCTTCACGTCGAGGCCGTGCTTCTTCCACAGACCCTGGTCGTGGGCGACGGCGAGCAGGCTCGTGCCGTTGAAGTCGCCGATGTAGCCGAACTCCACGTGGGTGCCGCCGGAGCCGCCCGACGAGCAGCCGGCCGTCCCGAGTGTCAGGACCAGGGCGGTGACGGCGGCGAACATTCCTCTCATGACGTGGACTCCTCGACCTGTCGCTGGTGGTGGACCGCGTGCCAGACGCGGTTGCGCAGTTCCCCGAACGCCGGGCTCAACCGGACCTCCTCGTCGCGCGGATACGGGAGGTCGACGTCGATGACGTCGGCGATCCGGCCGGGTCGCGCGGCCATGACGACCACGCGGCCCGCGAGGAACACCGCCTCGTCGACGTCATGGGTGATGAACATGACCGTCCGCCGGTCCTGACTCCAGGTCCGCAGGAGCTGTTCCTGCAGCTTCACCCGGGTCAGCGCGTCCAGCGCGCCGAAGGGCTCGTCCATGAGCAGGATCGACGGGTCGACGGCGTACGCGCGGGCGATGGCGCAGCGCTGCTTCATCCCGCCGGAAAGCGTCTTGGGCAGCGCGTCCGCGAACTGCTCGAGGCCGACCAGGGCGATGAAGTGCTCGGCCCGCCGCCGGCGCTCCTCCTTGGGGACCTTCGCGGTGCGCATGCCGAACTCGACGTTCTGGCGGACGGTCAGCCAGGGGAACAGCGCGTACTGCTGGAAGATGACGCCGCGGTCGGGCCCCGGCCCGGAGACCGGCCTGCCGTCGACCAGCGCGGTGCCGCCGGTGGGTTCCTCCAGTCCCGCGAGAACGTTGAGCAGCGTGCTCTTGCCGCAGCCGGACGGGCCGACGACGGTCACGAACTCGCCGTCGGCGATGTCGAGGGACACGCCGCCGAGGGCGACGAAGTCCTCCCCGCCGATGGTGAAGACCTTGGAGACGTCGCGTACAGAGATCTTCGAGGTGGTCATCGGGTCTCCTGCCAGGCCGTCAACTTGTCGCCGGCGAGCATGAGCAGCCGGTCCATGACCAGGCCGAGGATCCCGATCGCGATGATGTCGACGAAGATCGTCGGTAGGTCGTAATAGAGCTGCGCGCTCTGCATCCGGTGCCCGAGGCCCTCCTGTGCGGCCAGCAGTTCGGCGGCCACGAGCGTCGCCCACGCGGAGCCGAGCCCGACCCTCATCCCGACGAGGATGAACGGCGTCGAGGCGGGCACCACGACGCGGGCGAAGATCGTTCCGTCGTTGGCGCCAAGCACCCGCGCGGCGTTGATGAGGGTCGGGTCCACGCTCACGACGCCCTGGTAGGTCGAGATGACGCAGGCCAGGAAGGCCGCCAGGAAGATGACGAAGATCTTGGGGCTCTCCCCGATCCCCATCAGGACCAGCACCAACGGCAGCATCGCGAGCGGCGGGATGGTCCGGAAGAACTGGATCCACGGCTCGAACAGGCCGCGCGCGACCGTGTACCACCCCATGAGGAAGCCGACCAGGATCGCCGCGACGGTGCCCAGGACGAATCCGGCCAGCACCCTGACGAGCGACGTGCCGGCGTCACTGAACAGCATGCCGTTCCGGACCATCCGCCAGGCGGCCGACACGACCTCGGCCGGGGTCGGGAAGTCGAAGCCCGCCAGCGACAGCCCCCACCAGATCCCCACTCCGGCCACGATGGACACGCCGTTAAGGATCAGCAGGGTTCTTCGGCCTCCCCGCGGCCGGGCCGGTGCGTCCCTTACCTTCGCCGGCTGCGTACTCGTCACGGCCACCGTCAGCCTCCGTCCGTCGTTACCTGCGCGTCGTACCTGTCCAGCAGCGGGGACTCGTGGAACAGCGTCGCGATGGCCCCCAGCACCCCGCCGTCGTCCGACAGCCGGGCGGGGCGGACGACCGGCGCCGCGTCGGTCAGCCAGGACAGCTCATAGGTGATCGCGGCCGAGACCTGCCGCATCAGGGTGGGGGCGATCGCGACGATGTCACCGCCGAGCACGATCTCGTCCGGGTTCAGCGTCAGCGCCGCGGCGCCGAGGACCCGGCCGACGGCCGCACCGGCCTCGCGCAACACCTGGTCGACGACCGGGTCGGCGATCTCCACGGCGGCCTTCAGGTCATCGAGTGTCGCCATCGGGACGCCGAGCTCACCGCACCGCCGGAGGACCGCCGGGACCGACGCGACGGTCTCGACGCAGCCGCGCTTGCCGCACCGGCACCGCGTGCCGTTCGGGACGGCGGTGACGTGGCCGAGCTCGCCCGCATAGCCCGCGGAACCCCGTACGAGCCGGCCGCCCACCACCAGGCCGCCTCCGACGCCGTCGGACAGACGGAGGTAGATGAGGTCGCGCACGGAGTCGGACTCGGAGTGCAGCGCTTCGGCCAGCCCGGCGAAGCGGACGTGGTTGTCGACGATCACCGGGGCGTGGAAGCGCTCCGCGAACACGTCGGCCACCCCGTCGGCGCGTGACCGATCGCCCCAGCCGGGCACGCCGACCCCGATGCCCTGCAGCGCGCCGTAGTGGACGCCGGTGGTGGCGCTCAGCCGGTCGATCAGGTTCAGCCCGGCCCGGAGACGCTCGGGCCACCGCCACGACTCGTCATAGCGGGAGGTGCCGGACGCGATGACCTCATGTGCCGCGTCGGCCACCGCGACGTGCACCCGGCGGTGGCCGAAGTCGACGCCCATGTACTGCCCCGCTCCGGGATCGAGCGCAAGGCGCTCGGCCGGCCGGCCGCTGCCCACACGCTCGACGGCGTCGGTGTCCACGACGCGGATCGCACCGCGCGCGAGCAGATCACCGGTGATCTCCGAGACGGTGGTACGAGACAGGCCGACCCGTGTCGCGATCTCGCCGCGGCTCAGCGCGCCGTTCCGCCGCAGCACGCGCAAGATGCGCTGCTCATGCGAGCCGCGGACGAGCGTGTGCAATCCCATCGGTGCCGTGGACACGCTGGGAAACCTAGGCTTCGTACTTTTTTCCGTCAACGGCCCGACAAAAAGAATCCGGGAATCGGACTCCAGGCCGGATGAAATGCTGACCTGCGGCAATGCGGTGCAGACCTTCCCCGCCCCAACGATGATCCGCGACAGGGACGGGAAGGGGACCGGTCGCCGCACTGAGGACCGGTCGGCGCTGAGCGTAGGCGAACTACGCCAAATGGTGATGGTGGCGTGCTCGGCCCGGGTGCAACCGTTGCGTCATGAAATGGCCCTTCGTCGGGGTGGCGGTCGGCTGTCTGGTGCTGACCGCGTGCGGTGGGACGTCGCGGACGCCCGTGGCGGCGACGCCCCGGCCGACGGCCTCGACGCCGTCCGTCTCGGCACCCGCGCCGTCCTCGACCGCCTCGGCGGCCGAGGACTCCCCCGCGCCCTCGTCCGAGCCGAGCGAAACGAGCACGGACACCCCGTCCTCGCCCGCCGTCTCCGACGACTTCCCGGCGACGTACCGGGTGTCCCAGGTGACCTCGTTCGCCCATTACCAGGGCAACCCGGCCTGGGCCCCCGCCGAACGGTCCAGGGTGGCGAACGCGGTCTGGCATTTCGACGGGGACGGGACGTTCGCGTTCACCACCTCGAACGTCCGGACCGACCTGTTCCCCCTGCACGGCACGTACCAGGTCAACGGCACGACTCTCACCTTCTCCGCGCACGGGGCCGCGGCCAACGCCGGCGGCAGCGCGCATGCCGAGCTGGTCGGCACGATGGACCTGTCGGCGGATCCCCGCACCGTCCAGTTCAAGCTCATCACCGGCGCCGGATACGGAGCGGTCGTCGACGACCAGCGGTTCGCCTCGGCGACGACCGCGGCGTACGGCGGCACGGTCGCCGTGGCGACCGGTTGACGGCGAGGAGGGTCGCCCGGTGAACATCGTCGCGGAGTGGTCGGAGCGCATCGCCCGGAGGGTGACGCCCGACGAGGTCGACTTCGCCGCCGACGTCGGCGAGGCGTACTCGGCCGGGGGCGACTCGCGGGCGGCGCTGTTCGACCGGCCGGGTGCGGAGCCGGGCGGATTCGGGCTCGTGAGCGCCATCGGCGAACTCCCCGTCGTCCTCGCCGCCCTGGCGGACACCGGCCGGGTCCTCCGGCACGCGCTGGCCACGCAGGAGCTCGGCAACGCGGTGGCCGTCGCGAGTCTGTGGGTCTCGCTCCGCGGGGCCAGAACGCCGCCGCCTGTGCCGGGGAGCACCAACGCCCCGGGCGACGCGCGAACCGTGTCGGGCGACGCGCAAGCGATGTCAGGTGACGTGCGAGCGATGCCGGGTGACGCGCGAGCGATGTCAGGTGACGCGCGAGCGATGCCGGGCGACGTGCGAGCGATGCCGGATGGCGTCCGGGCCATGTCGGGCGACGCACAGGCCGCCTCGGCGGACGACGCCCGTACGGCGCTCACCCGGGCGTACGTCGAGCTCAGGGATCGGCTGCGGTCCCTCGGGTTCCCGCCCGAACGCGCCGAACCACTGGCCCGTGAGCTCCTCGAGGAGTTGCTCGCCGACGCCGTGAGCGCCGAGGACTTCATCCGCCGGCTGGACGGCGGGAAGCGGTGAGGCGACCGGGTGTCGACACCGTGGCGCCCCCGTGGATCTGGATGTTCTTCGTCGGATACCTCGCCATCGGCGTGCCCGACTGGATCCGTACCTGGCACGGCCAGCTCGCCGGCTACCGCGGTCACCACTCGCTCGCCTTCACCCTGTTGAAGGTGTTCGCCGTCGTCGAGCTCCTGCCGGTCGCGTTCCTCGCCGCGGGCATCGCGGGTGTCGCGCTGCCCGCCGTACGCGGACGCTGGGTGGAGCGGAGGTTCGGCCTCGTCCCCGACGACCGGCCGGTCATCGCCGAGATGCGACGGTTCGCCGAGGCGTACGCGCCGGGCGTCGAGCTGCGGGTCACGCTCCGGCCCGGCCGGCTGGCCCGCGTGTACCCGGTCGGCTTTCGCCGGGCCCGCATCGCGGTCTTCCGGCCGATGGCGGCCCTGTGGCGCCAGGACCGCCCGGCCGCCGAGGCCGTGCTCCTGCACGAGATCGCGCACCTGCGGCAGGGCGACCACCTTCTCGTCGGGCTCGGCAGCCCCTTCCCGTGGCTCGTGCGCGTCTGCGCGCCGGTGTTCCTCGCCGTCGAGGTGCTGCCCGCCGTCGTCTTGTTCGTGGTGGAGCCGCACCTGGGCACCGCCGTCGGCGCCCAGGTCGTACTCGACTTCGGCGCGATCCCCCGCCAGCTGATCCTGCCCGTCGCCGCGCTGTGGCTCGCGGAGCTGGGCGCCGACCGGTTCCCCGCGCAGGTGGCCGGGCCGCACGCACTCCAGCGCGCGCTCGACCGCTCGCGGTCGGCCTCCTGGTTCGGCCCGCTGTCGCATCCCCCGAAGGGCCTTCGGCGGCACCTGGCCGCTCATCCGCGAGCGGCGACGCTGACCCTGCTCACCGGCTGGTTCGCCGCGCTGGTCGTCAAGCTCGCCGTCACGATCGTCGCCGCGACGCCCGCGTCGCTCATGCTCGGGAACTCCGTTCCGGACACGGCGCGGATGCTCACGCGCGGCATCCGCGACTTCCTCGTCGACGGCCGCCCACTTCTCCTCGCCGCTCTGGCGCTCCTCGTGACGTGGCCGCTGCTCGCCCGGCCGTGGACGCGCGCCTGGTCGCCCGGCACGCCGCCCGGACGACCGGCCCAGTACCCGCTCTATCTCGCCGCCACCGCCGCGCCGACGCTGCTGGTGCTGGGTTCCGTCCTCGTTCCCGTCTCTTAGGTGCTCTCGCACGCCGGCCGCGGGCTCACCGGCCGCCCTGGCCGTCGGCCTGCCGCCTGGCCATCCAGCCCGCGATCTGGGCGCGCGAGCCGAACCCCAGTTTGTTGAGGATGCGCTCGACGTGGCCCTCCGCCGTGCGCTGCGCGATGACGAGTTCGGCGGCGATCTGCTTGTTGGACATTCCCTGCGCGACGAGGCAGGCGACCTCGCATTCGCGGGTGGTGAGCGCCGTGTCGGAGTCCGGTTCCGGCGGAACGAGCGTCGTGGTGCGCGGTTCCGGCTCTCTGCCGCCCACCGCGTACGCGACCAGGTCCTCCTGGGTGAGCAGCGCGCCTTTGCGCAGGTCGGCTTCGAACTCCGCGTCGCCGAGCGCCGCACGCGTCTCCTTCGCGCGCTGCCTGCTCCAGGCGAGCAGCGTCTCGGACTCGAACAGGGGCCTGCCGATGGGCTCCCACATCTTCCTCGCGAAGCCCAGCAGCACGGCCGCACGCCGGAAGTCTCCGGCGGCGGCCGCGACCCACGACAGCAGTTCGACGCAGCAGGGGATGCCGATCAGGTCGTTCAGTCCCTGCTTGTTCAGCAGGGACGCGCGGAGGTGCGGGACCGCCTTCGCCGGCTCGTTCAGCGACCACCACGTCACACCGACGTTCCACTCCGTCCAGGACAGTGCCCACCGCTCGCCGAGCGAGGCGCAGATGGCCCGGCACTCGTCGAGCAGGGCGACGGCGTGGTCGACGTCGCCGAGCAGGCCCGCCGTCTGGGCGCGCAGCGCGAACGCCAGCAGGCCGGGCGCCGTCCACCGGCCGGACGCGCGGTGGCGGGCGAGCGCGTGGTCCAGGAGCCGCGCCGCGTCCTCCAGATCACCGGCCCACATCTCCGAGTCGCCCAGGAACTGGGTCGCGAACGTCAGCGTCGCCTCGTCCCCCAGCCGTTCGGCCAGGTCGCGGCTCTGCCGGTGGAACTCCTGGCTCGTGTCCGGCTCGCCCTGCAGATGGGCGATCCAGCCATTGATCCACAGCGCCTTGGCGCGCTCGCCGCTGGGGGTGGGGTCCAGCGCGAGCGCCCGGTCGAGCCAGTACCGGCCGTCGCGGACGAAGCCACAGGCGATCCAGTGGTACCAGAGCGCGGTGGCCATCCGGAGCCCGGTCCTGGCCTCGCCCGGGACGGTGCAACAGTGATCCAGCGCCGCCCAGAAATTGGTCCGGTCCGCCCGCAGCCGGTCGCCGAGTTCGCTCTGGTCCGGGCCGCACGAGCCGGCGTCGGCCTCCTCGGCCAGGCGCAGGTAGTAATCGCGGTGCCGGGTGCGCAGTGCCTCGGTCTCGCCGATCTCGGCCAGTCGTTCCTGTCCGAACTGTCGGATGGTCTCCAGCATGCGGTATCGGGCGATGCGGCCGGTCTGCTCCACGGCCAGCACGGATTTGCCGATCAGGCCCGCGACGATCACGAAGACGTCCTCGTCCGCGTCGTCGTCCGTGCAGACGCTCTCCACCGCGTCCAGGTCGAACTCCCCCGCGAAGACCGAGCATCTCGCCCACAGTGTGCGCTCGGACTCCGTGCAAAGGTCGAAGCTCCACTCCACCGCGGCGCGCAACGTCTGGTGTCGCGGCGCCGCAGCGCGGTTGCCGGTCGTCAACAGCTTGAAGCGGTTCTCCAGGCGGACCAGGATCTGGTCGGCGGTCAGCGTCCGCATGCGCACGGCGGCCAGTTCGATCGCCAGCGGAACCCCGTCCAGGTCCCGGCACAGGCGGATCACCGCCGCCGCGTTGTCCGGACCGATGGTGAACCCCGGCATCACCATGGACGCCCGGTCCTGGAACAACGCGAGCGCCTCATAGTCGGTGTAGGGCCGGTCGCCCGTCGCGTCCTGCGCCGGCATGGACAGCGGTGGCACCGGCCACACGCGTTCGGCGATGATGCCCAGCGGCTCCCGGCTGGTCGCCAGCACACGCAGCCCCGGGGCGGCGGACAGCAGACGGTCTGCCAGCAGGCAGCACGACTCCAGCAGGTGCTCGCAGTTGTCCAGCAGCAACAGCAGTCGTTTCGACGCCAGATAGTCCACGAGCACCGTCTCGGCATCGCGTGCCGACTGCTCCAGAACACCCAGCGCGGCGGCGACCGCCGACGGAACGAACGCGGGATCCTGGATCTCGGCCAGCTCGACCAGCCACACACCATCGGCAAAGGCCCGCTGCAACTCCCGGCCGACACGCAACGCCAACCGCGACTTACCCACGCCACCGACACCGGTGAGGGTCACCAGCCGGGACTCGGACAACGCGTGCTTCAGCTCGGCCGTCGCCTTCCGGCGTCCGACGAAACTCGTGATGTCGTGGGGAAGGCTCTTCTTCTGCGTGGTCTGCGTCATGGCGCTCTGCCACGAAAACTCGGAACGTGAGAGAAATTCTATACTGCGGCCCCTGGAAGGTGCGGGTAATGCGGCGGGCAACGGGCTGTCCGGAATATGGCGATCCGGCGGCGCCTGAGGTCACCGGGCCTCCGACCGGCCGCGACCGTATGTCACTCTGGTGAATACAACGGCAATGGTCCGGCGACACGCCGACGAACCCGGGCGCCCTGTTCGGCCACGCCCAAGAGGCGTCCGCTCGTACACCCGCGCCAGCGCGGAGCGGCCGCCCCGACGTGGATTTCGGCGAACACCACCGGTCGTTCCCACGCTTCCCGGCAGCGACCGCGAAGCCGCCATCCCGACGACCAGAGGCGGGTGAATGATCATGACCGACATCAAGGACGCATTCGCTGCCGGGCGCAGCGACCTGAGCCGGGTCCGGGTCGGCAGCGCGCCCGACTCGTGGGGGGTCTGGTTCCCCGGCGACTCACGGCAGATTCCGTGGCACCGGTTCCTCGACGAGATCAAGCAGGCCGGGTACGAATGGCTGGAGCTCGGGCCGTTCGGCTACCTGCCGACCGAACCGGAGCAGTTGCTCGCCGAGCTCGGCGAGCGGGGACTGAAGCTGTCCGGGGCCGCCGTCTACGGCGCGCTGCACCGGCCCGGCGACTTCGCGGCCATCCGTGACGAGGCCCGCCGGATCGCGGCGCTGGTCTCCACCGTCGGCGGGCGCTATCTCGTCTTCCTGCCCGCGTTCTACCGCGACGTCATGACCGCGGAGTGGGTCGAGCCCCGTGAGCTGGACGCGGACGCGTGGCGGCAGCTCGTACGCGCGTCCGGTGAGCTCGGCCGTATCGTCGCGGAGGAGTACGGCGTGCGGCTGGTGTTCCATCCACACGCCGACACCCACGTCGAGACCCAGGAACAGACCGAGCGCTACCTGCGGGACACCGCCCCCGAACACGTCGGGCTCTGCCTCGACACGGGCCACCTCGCCTATCGCCGGGCCGACAGCGTCGCGATCATCCGCCGGTTCCCCTCGCGGGTGGGCTACATCCACTTCAAGCAGGTGGATCCGGCGGTGCTCGCGGAGGTGGAGAAGGAGGACCTGGCATTCGCGCCCGCGGTACGCCGCGGCGTGATGTGCGAACCCCCACGGGGGATCCCCTCTCTGGAGTCCCTCGCGGGCGCGATGGACGAACTCGACGCGGACATCTTCGTGATCATCGAGCAGGACCTCTACCCGTGCGATCCGGACGTGCCGCTGCCCATCGCCACGCGCACTCGCGACTACCTGCGTCGGTATGGCCTGGGTGCGCCCTGACACCGCTGAAGGACCTCGATCACGCCCGCGCCGCGCGGGCGACCGAGGAGGCGGGCGCTCGCGTCCATCGCGCAGCCGTGCACGGGCTGCGAGGACGACCGGGCGGCGAGCGACCCGACCCTGGACGACTGCCTGCTGACATGGTTACATGTCAGACAATGTTCAGCGAACGGTCTCTCTCCACCAATGTGCTGCGGAAGCTCCGCTCGGTCGTCGGCGACGAAAACGTGCGCACCGACCCCGGGGTGCTCGAGGCGTACGCGCGGGATGCGACGCCGCTGTTCCACGCCTACCCGCAGGCGATCGTCGAGCCCGGCGACGCGCCGCAGATCGCCGAGATCGTCCGCATCGCCGTCCAGCATGGCATCCCGATCATTCCGCGAGGCTCCGGGTCCAACCTGTGCGCCGCCACCTCGGCCCAGCAGGGCGGCATCGTCCTGACCACGACCCGGATGCGGCGCATCGAGGAGATCGCCCCCGCAGAGCTCCTGGCCCGGGTCCAGCCGGGCGTGACGACGGCGACGCTGGCGAAGGCGGCGGGCGAGCACGGCCTGTTCTATCCGCCCGACCCGGGCAGCCACACCGTCTCCACGATCGGCGGCAACATCGCCACCTGCGCCGGCGGGCTGCGCGGGCTGAAGTACGGCGTCACCCGCAATTACGTCCTCGGCCTCACCGCGGTGCTCGGAACCGGTGAGATCGTCACCACCGGTGGCCGGCTGTGGAAGGACGTCGCGGGATACGACCTGACCCGGCTGCTCACGGGCTCGGAGGGAACGCTCGGCATCATCACCGAGGCCACCGTCGCCCTGCTGCCCGCGCCCGCGACGGCGGGGACCGGACTGGCCTACTTCACCGACCTCGAGGCGGCGGGGCGTGCCGTCGCCGAGATCATCGCGCGCGGCGTCGTGCCCGCCACGCTGGAGTTCCTCGACCGGCGCTGCATGGACGCCGTCGACGCCTACGCCCAGCTCGGGCTGCACGCGACGGCCGGCGCGATGCTGCTCTTCGGCGACGACGGCGAGGACCATCAGGTGGCCGCGAGCCTCGCGCGGATGCGGCAGGCGTGTCTCGACAGCGGTGCCCTGTCCATCGAGATCGGTGGCGTCGCCGAGGCCGAGTCGCTGCTGGCCGCCCGCCGCTGCACCCTTCCGGCGCTGTCCCGGCTCGGCTCCCTGACGATCCTCGAGGACGCGAGCGTGCCCCGGCCCCGTCTCGCCGAGATGGTCGCCCGCATCGACGAGATCGCGCGCCGGCACGACGTCGTGATCGCGACGTTCGGGCACGCCGGTGACGGCAACCTGCACCCGACGTGCGTGCTGCCCTCCGCCGACGACACCGAGGCCATCGACCGGGCCGAACGCGCCTTCGGCGAGATCTTCCGGACCGCGATCGCAATGGGCGGGACGATCACCGGCGAGCACGGCGTCGGCGCAGCGAAGCTGCCCTACCTGACCGAACGGCTCGGACCGGCGCAGACGGCCCTCCTGCGCCGGATCAAGTCCGCCTTCGATCCGGCGGGCATCCTCAACCCCGGAAAGCTGGGATCATAAGTGGCCGACCTCTTCGACCCCGACCGGCTCAGCCGCTGCATCTCCTGCGGGTTCTGCCTCCCGGCATGCCCCACCTACGCCATGACCGGCGACGAGGCCTCCTCGCCCCGGGGCCGGATCACCCTCATGCGCGCCCTCGACGCCGGGCGGCTCGACCTCGACGATCCCACCCTGACCGACCAGGCGTCCCTCTGCCTCGGCTGCCGCGCCTGCGAGCCGGTCTGTCCCGCGGGTGTCGAGTACGGCCAGTTGCTCGAACAGTGGCGCGGCGCGCAGTGGCAGGGACGCCGCCGTCCGCTGATCGTGCGCGCCCTCGTCCTGCTGGTGACGCTGCGCCCGGTCCACCGGATCGCCGGGATCCTCCGGCGCGCCGCCCGCCGGAAGGCCGCCGGGGCCGATCAGCTGATGCTCGGCTGCGTGGAGCGGACGCTGTTCCCCCAGGTCAGCCGTGCCGCGCTCGCGTTGGTGCCGGGCCTCGCGGCCGACCCGGACCAGGGCTGCTGCGGCGCGCTGCACGCGCACAACGGAGAACCCGAACGGGGCGCGGCGATGGCCCGCCGCCTCGGCGACGACCTGCCCGGCACCATCGTCACCACCTCTGGCGGATGCGCCGCCCATCTCGCCTCGGTGATCGGGCGGGAGCGGGTACGGGAGTTCTCCGAATACGTCCAGGACCAGCGGTTCCAGCCGGTCCTGATCGACGGCCGGCCCGCCCGGGTGACGTTGCAGGACTCCTGTCACCTGCGCAACGGCCTCGGTGTGTGGCGCGAACCGCGACGACTGCTGCAGAGTGTCGCGGAGTACGTCGAACTGCCCTCGGCGGCCACCTGCTGCGGCGCCGCCGGCACGTACGCGCTGGTCCGCCCCCGCGAGTCGCGGACCCTGGCGAAGGCCAAGGTGGCCGAGATCGAGGCCGCCGGCGTCGACCTGGTGGTCGCGGTCAACCCCGGTTGCCTGCGCCAGCTTCGCCAGGCGTTGCGCCGGCACCGTTCGCGGGTCCGCGCCGTACACCTGACCGAGTTCCTCGCCCTCTCCACGAAAGGACCATGATCACCATGAGATTCGCGCGTACGGGTGCGCCGGGAGCCGAGCGGCCCATCGTGTCCGGAGCCGACGGCCTCTGGCGCGATCTGACCCCGCTCACCGACACCATCGACGCCGAGTTCGTGAGCTCTCCGGAGGGGCTCGACGTCGACGCACTGCCGGTAGTCGAGCCTGGGCGGTTCGGCCCTCCGCTCGGCCGGGTCGGGAAGGTCGTCTGCATCGGGCTCAACTACGCCGACCACGCGCGCGAGACCGGCGCCGCCCCGCCCGAGGAGCCGATCCTCTTCCTCAAGGCGGCGGACACCGTCGTCGGTCCCGGCGATGACGTGCTGATTCCTCGTGGTTCGAAGAAGACCGACTGGGAGGTGGAGCTCGCGGTCGTCATCGGCGCCACCGCGCGCTACCTCGACTCGGTCGAGCAGGCCCGCGCCTGCATCGCCGGGTACGCGATCAGCAACGACGTGTCGGAGCGGGAATTCCAGCTCGAACGCGGCGGCCAGTGGGATAAGGGCAAGAACTGCGAGACCTTCAACCCGCTGGGCCCATGGATCCTCAGCGGGGACGAGGTCGCCGATCCGCAGGATCTCCGTCTCCGGCTGTGGGTGAACGGCGAGCTGCGCCAGAACGGCACCACCGCGGACATGATCTTCGGAGTCGACCATCTCGTCTGGTACCTGAGCCAGTTCATGGTCCTGCGGCCGGGCGACGTCATCAACACCGGTACGCCGCCGGCGTCGCGCTGGGTTCTCCCACCGCCGACTTCCTGAAGGCGGGCGACGTCGTCGAACTGGAGATCGACGGTCTCGGCCGGCAGCGCCAGCAGTTCCGGCAGGCCTGACGTTCCGTTTTCCGTACGCGTGCGGCGATCACCGGATGAGCGTCCGGCGACCGCCGCACCACCGGATCCTCAGGCCGTCCGGTCGGCCCGCTCCAGCAGCGCGTCCCGTGCTTCGGTCAGGTGCCGCCGGGCGGCCTCCACCGCGCCGGGCCCGTCCCCGCGACGGATCGCCTGGAGGATCTGGCGATGCTCGTGGGCGATCCGCGTCCGGCCGAGGGCCTGCCGCGTCTGCATCATGCACAGGTGCACCTCCCCCGCCAACGCGTTGTAGGAGCGCTCGAGGCGCCAGCTGCCGGTCGCCGCGGCCAGCGCACGGTGGAACCCCAGGTCCGCCTCCACGAACGAGCTGGTCACCGCGTCGTCGGGCAGCCTCTCCAAGGCGCCGATCGCGTTCTCGGCGTCGTCCAGCCGGGCGCCGTTCGCCTGACTGAGGCGCTCGACCATCGCGAGCTCCAGCGGAATACGGACGAAGTACAGATCCTCGATGTCCTGCGCGGAGAGGGACGGAACAACGGCCGCGTGGTGTGAGTCCTGTCGGAGCAGGCCCTCGAACACCAGCGTGCGTACCGCCGCCTTCGCCGTCGGCCGCGACACCTGGAAACGCCGCGCCACCTCCACCTCGGCGACCGGCGCCGCCGGAGGCCACTGCCCGTCGAGGATCTGCTCCCGCAGCGCCTCGACCAGCGCGTCGACCACCGTGACCGTCGAGAGACCCGCTCGCCCCATGCCGACATGATTACACGTCTGACAATCCACGGCCACGCGAACGCACCACGGCCGGCCGTGCCGATCCGTCTCAGCGGGCTTCGAAGGCTCCGAGATCCGGTGCCGACCCGCTGTAGGGCAGGCCGACGTTGACGCCCTTGTCGATCAGGGTGCTGTTCGACGCGAGGCGGAGGTTGGGCAGTACGGGCAGGCTGCCGTCGGCCTGGCGAGCCGTGTCCCAGCCGGACGTCGACACGCTCTGGAACTGCGCGTCCGAGAGGGTGACGCTCAGGTTCCAGGAGTTGTACGCGGCGTTGGTGCCGGTCATGTTCGACGTCAGGGTGCCCGTGTAGGCGAGGTTGTTGCGCAGATTGCCCAGGCCGACGGCGGCACCGCTCGAGTTCACGCCGAGCATGTTGAAGTCCGGGTGGTTCCCGTAACCGGTGTTGTTGAAGTAGTCGTTCGCCAGCGTGTGGTGGTTGGCGTAGAAGCCCGCCGCCCTGTTGGCGAACGCCACCGAGGTACGGACCGTGTGCTTGGCGCCGTTGGCGACATAGTCACCGCCGTATCCGCCCGCCTTGAAGCCGTTTCCGTTGCCGGCCGCCGTGGTCGTCTCCGGCACGTACCCGTTCCGCCACGCCCACGAGTTCTCGATGGTCACCGACGAGAAGGCGTTGATGAGGTCGAACCCGTCGTCGGAGTTCCACCACGCGCGGCAGCCCCGGAACACGTTCCCGGGATGGCCGGCCGAGATGTGCGCCCCGAACCCGTCGGCGCTCTCGCCGGCCCCGTTGGAGGTGTGCAGGTCGTAGTTGTCGTGCGAGTCGGAGTTGAGGACGAGGTTGCCGCCGCCGTCCTGGATGAACAGGCCGGGTCCCATGTTGTTGTGGGCGTTGATCAGTTCGAAGGTGTTGTCGCTGCCGGAGACCCAGATGCCCCAGGACTCGTGGTTCAGGTCGTTGTTCTGCGGAACGCCCTTGACCTCCAGCCCCTTGAGGTGGATCCAGCTCCCGGTGACGTCGAAGCCCTTGATCCGGCAGTCGTCGGTCATGCGGGAGAAGTCGAAGACCGGCTTCTCTCCTGGATAGGCCAGGTAGCTGATCGGACTGCCGGAACTCCCGCTCTTGTTCAGGGTGATCGCGTCGACCTTGTCCGTCTGGCTTTTGCAGCTGCTGTCGGCGTGTGTGTAGGCGTAGGTGCCACCCCGGAGATACACCGTGTCACCCGCCGCGGCGACGGACTGCGCGTGCGCGATCGTGGCCCAGGGCGCGGCCTGCGTCCCCGCGGCGCCGTCATTGCCCGTCGGGGCGACGTAGTAGACCTTCCCGGCCGCCGCGCTGCTCGCGGCCGCCGTGATCGCACCGATCGCGCCGCTCAGGGTCAGGATCGCTGAGGCCGCTGCGACCCGGCGAAGGGCCCGCCGCCGCGGTGTCGGATACATCGAGATCTCCCTCGCGCGAAGGTGCGTGATCATCAAGTTCCGGGCGCTGATGTTACCGCTAACAAGGTCGCAGTCAATGTCCCGTCCGTCGGCCGCCGCGGCCATCCCGTCGTCACCGGGGACGGCCTGCGGTGAGGCGATGAAAGTTTCAGTGCCCGGACATGGCGACGGCCCGCCGGGATCCCCGGCGGGCCGTCACTTCCGTTGTGCGAAGGTCAGTCGTTGTCCGACGCGGGGATGTACGCGCCGGGGACCTGGTCCGGAGCGTAGATCTTGGTCTCACCCGGGTAGGGCTTCGTCCACCCGTGCGCCTCGTACCACGAGAAGTGGTTCATCTGCTCGGGGTTGGCGGAGTCGGCCTTGGCGTTGGGCCCGGTGAACGGCTGCTTCGCCTTCCACGCCTGCCACTTCGCCGCCACCGGCTGCTCGGCCTTCGGCACCGCCGCCGACGGCACGGCCGCGGCCTTCACGTCCTGCGGTGCCGGGGTGTCCGAGCCGCAGGTCGGCTGGGTCGACAGACCCAGGGTCAGCGAGGTCCGGTTGGGCAGAGCGGTGAACGGCGTGTTGTCGGGCTTGCCGTTGAACGCCGTGCTCATCGGGGTCGCGGCGCTGTCCTTCTGGTTCATCGGGTGGATCCCGAGGATCTGCTCGATGGTCCGGATCATCGTGATCTGCGAGTAGTAGCGGCTGTCGACGGTGCCGTGCTTGGCCCAGGGGCTGATGATCTGGATCGGGGCACGGTGGCCGTCGACGTGGTCGACGCCGGCCTGGGAGTCGTCCTCGACCACGAAGATCGCGGAGTCCTTCCAGTACTTGCTGTGCGAGATGGTGTCGATCACCTTGCCGGTCGCGAGGTCGTTGTCCGCGACCTGGGCGGGCCCGGTCGGCGGACCACCGGTGTGGTCGTTGGAGAACCAGAACATGTTCAGGTTCGCCTGCCCGTTCTTCTGGAAGTCACGCTTCCAGATCTCGTACTTGTAGATGTCCGGGACGCTCGTGTCGAAGAGCGGGAAGCCGGGCGCCGACACCTTGTTGAGCGACGGGATCGCCGAGCCCGTCTGGATGGGGTAGGCGGTGTTCTGCGCGGGGTTCGCCGACATGGTCTTGGCGTCGCAGTACAGGTTCTGCCAGGTCGCGCCGGCCTTGCTCTCGAACGACTGGAACTCGCCGAAGTCCCGTACGGTCTTGCCCGCCGCCTGCGCACCGGTCCAGATGAAGCCGGTCCGCTGATGGCCGAGAGCGTCGTCCTCGGTGTCGTAGCTGCGCGTGTACTCACCGGCCGAGGACTCGGTGTACTCCGGGTCGTCGGCCTGCATGAGCCAGTTGTGGCCTTCGGCGGAGTTCGTGCCGATGTCGTAGGTGTTGTCGTACAGCCCGAACTGCTTGGCCAGCGCGTGCTGGTTCGGCGTCACGTTCTCGCCGTACTGGGCCAGCGTCGGGCTGCCGTTGCCCTGCGGCATGTCGCCGAAGACCTGGTCGTAGGTCCGGTTCTCCTTGACGAGCAGGAAGACGTGCTTGATCGTCGAGGGGTCGCCGAGCTTCACCGGGACGGCCACCGGCTTCGCACCGTTGCCCCTGCTCCGCAGGACCGAGCCCGGAGTCCAGCCGTTCTGCTGGAAGACCTTCCTCGTCAGGGACCTGATGACGCCGTCGGACGGCAGCTTGAACCGCTGCAGGCTCGACGTCGTGTCGTGGGTGCCGTGCCCGGCGCTGTTGGCGGGCGGCGTGCGGAGGGCGTCGATACCACGGGTGTTGGAGACCAGCACGTCGTTGCCGACGGTGGTGATCTCCGACGGGAAGTAGTCCGTCGGGAGCAGACCGACGTAGCTGACCGGCTCCAGCGGCTTCGTGTACCGGTAGACGGCGACCGCGTTGGCGCGGCCGAGCGTCACCAGCAGGTGACCGTCGTCGGTGAGCGTCACGGCGTCGGGCTCGTAGCCGACCGACGCCTCCGGCCACGGCTGGGTGGCGATGGTCTGGACGACCTTATCCTTGGCCGTGTCGATGACGGACACGTTGTTGGTGGCGGTGTTGGTGACGAACAGCGCCCCGTTCTTGGCGTACAGGGCCGTCGGGTGCAGACCGACGTCGATGCTTCCGGCGGCATTGGCCGGGTTCGCCAGGTCGATGACGCTGACCGTGCCGGTGGTGGTGGCACCGGTCTCCGGGTTGGCCGGCACCTGGGTGCCGTAGGAGTTGATCGTCGTCTCGCCGGGCTTCGCCGGGCGGCCGCCCTCGTTGCTGATGTAAAGCTTGTTGCCGACCAGCGCCAGATCACGCGGGGCGTTGCCCACGGCCCAGCTCTGCTGGATGGCGCCGGTCGCCGCGTCGATGGCGACCACGCGGTTCTGGCCGTTGACGGCGGAGTACACGGTCTTGCCGTCGGCCGAGAACACCGCCTGACCCACGAGCGCCTGCTTGGACCCGTCCGCCGCGATCTTGATGGACGTCGGGTTGGCGAGGGTGCCGTCCGGGTTCACGGTGAACTTGGTGTAGCCGTTGGCCTGGCCCAGCCACAGCTGCGAACCGTCGGGCGAGTACGTGGGGCCTTCCTGGCCCACGTCGTTGCCGCCGATCTTCAGGTCCGCGGCCTTGTTGTTGCCGACGAGCTGCTGGACCTTCCAGTTCTTCAGGTCCACGACGGCGAGCGCCATCCCACCGTCGGTGACGTTGGCCGCGAGGTGGGTGCCGTCCGGGCTGACCGTGGACGACATGATCTTGCCGTTGTTGATGACGAGACGCTCGCCGATCGGCTTGATGTACTGGTCGGCGGATACCACCATGCCCTTGCGGGTGGTCTCTCCGACGTGGCTGGTGCCGAAGCCGTTGGTGGAGGCGAACGCCACGCCCCCACTGGTGATGGCGAGAGCCGCGGTGCCGGCCGCCACCACGCGGAAACGGCTGTTGGTGAATCGACGGAAGAGCCCGAGCGGGACCTTCTCGATGCGCTGGCGGGTGACCTGCATGAATCTATTCCTTAGTGCTTGCGAGCAGATCGACGTTCCCGTCGAATTGCCACAGGGGGTTGGGTGCGTCCCCGGTCTGGGTGCGCACCGGGAAGTAGCCGTTCACCTCCTTCGGCCCGTCTCCGTCGGCGACGTACCGCCCGTCCGCGGTGACGTCGAGCTGGTAGATGGCGGTGCCCACGGCGGTCGCGCCGGGAAGGTGCCAGGTCACGACACACCGCCAGTCGTTGCCCGGTCCGTGGTCGGGGACCAGGGAGCCGCCCTTGTCGCAGGACGCGGTGGCCCGCTGCTGCGCCTCGGTGACGTCGGGGCGATGGAGCTCCCGCGTCTGCAGCCGGTAGAGGTGGGCGTACGCCGTGGCGAGCGAGTCCTGCAGCTTGGTCCGCTCGATCCCGGAGCCCTTGGCCGGGGTCGCGCCGATGAGCACGACGACGGTGAGGGCGACCAGGCCGGCCAGCGGCAGCACGCCCGCCACGAGGACGCGCCGGCCCGACCCGTCGTACGCGAGGTCGGTGAAGTCGCGGCGCAGGAAGAGGTGGTAGGCCAGCGCGGTGGCGACGGCCGCCCACGCCAGGCTCACCGCGATGCCGACGAGGAGGGGACCCACCTGCGCCGGGCTGGTGAAGAGCCCGCGCCAGGCGAGGAAGGCGTGGCTCGGCAGGGCCAGCTGCACGGCCACCGGCAGCGGGAGCAACTGCGCGAGCTGCAGCGCGAACGCGACGAGCGCGGGCATCAGCAGACCCATCGTGGAGCGGCCCAGGGCCACCGAGCCGAGGAGGCCGATCGCGGCGAACGCCAGCGTCGGCGCCAGCACGCAGGCCCACGAGAGCAGGACCGTGCCGGCCGCGGCCGCCGGGGTGAGGAGATGGCCGTCCAGGCCGACGAGCGGCCGGTTGCCGACCGCGGCCAGGCCGCCGGCGATGCCCGAGGCGGCCAGCCCGGCCACCAGCAGCAGCAGCACGGTGAGGCTCGCGAGGCCCTTCGCCACGAAGATCCGCCTCGGTGAGCGGACCGCCACGAGGAGGTGCCGCCAGGTGCCCAGCCGGTCCTCGGTCGCGAAGACGTCACCCGCGACGAGCGCCGTCAGCAGCGGGAGCGCCCAGCTGCGTGAGAAGTCCAGCACGACCAGTGCCCCCGCCCAGCCGGTCGCGTGCATCCACCGGCCGAAGACCGTGTCGGCGGGCAGCTGGCTCTGCGCGCTCACCGCGGCCACGAAGCCCGCGGGGGCGATCCAGCAGGCGAGCAGCAGCACGCGGATCCGCCACTGGGAGAGCAGCTTGACCAGCTCGAACCGGTAGCCACGCAGCACCGGCGCCGGCCGGGCCTCGACCGGCGGTGGTGCGACGGTCGCGGTCATCGAACATCCTCCTCATCGGTCTGCCCGGTCCCGGTCAGGGCCAGGAACGCGGCCTCGAGCGGCGCCACCACGGGCGCCACCTCGCGTACCGCCACGCCGGCCCGCACCAACCGCGCCACCAGGTCCTCGATGGTCGGCACGGCTCCGCGGACCACGAGTTCGTCGGCGTCCAGCCGCTCGACGCGGTCGCGACCGGGTACGACGCGGAGTCCCGGCGTGTCCAGCGCCACCTGGCGGGCGGCCGCCGAGTCGGAGGTGAGCAGCCGGTAGTCGAGCTCCCCGCTCTCGGCGGCGAGCTTGCTCACCGGCCCGGAGAAGACGACCCGCCCGGTGGCGAGGACGGTGACCTCGGAGCACAGCGCGGCGAGGTCGTCCATCCGGTGGCTGGAGAGGACCACCGCGGTCCCGTCCTCGGCGAGCCGGGTGATGACGCGGTGCACGTGGTACTTGCCGGCCGGGTCCAGACCGTTGGCCGGCTCGTCGAGCACGAGCAGTCGCGGTGTGGTGAGCAGCGCGGCGGCCAGCCCGAGCCGCTGGCGCATGCCCAGCGAGAATCCCCGGATGCGGTCGTCGGCGACATCGGTGAGCCCGACCTGCTCCAGCGCGTCGTCGACGCGCGCGGCGCGACCGGCGTCGTACCCGCGCAGTGCGGCCAGGGCCGAGAGGTTCTGCCGCGCGGTGAGTGACGGATAGAGCCCGGGCCCGTCCACGAAGCCCGCGACGCCGTCGGGGACGGCGAGCGTCCGTCCGACCGGCGTACCCAGGATCTCCAGACGGCCACCGTCCGCGACGGCCAGGCCCAGCAGCAGACCGAGGAGCGTCGTCTTGCCCGCGCCGTTCGGGCCGACCAGGCCGTGGACCTGCCCGCCCGCCACGTCGAGGTCGACGCCGTCGAGTGCGACCACGTCACCGAAGGACTTCCTGATCCCGCGACCCCGGACTGCGGGGCTCCTCTGCATGTCGCTCTCCCTTGGCGTTGATCTCCAGCAGAAGGAACTTAGAGATCGTGGTTTGCGTTAGGAGGGCACCCAGTCGAACGTTTGGCAAATGACAACCAAGTCCGGTGGTGCGCGACCGGGCCCTGTCGATTCGCAGTCAACCCAGCAGTCACGGCCGGTCCAAGATCGTTAGCATGGCTAATGGACGGGGCGCGCTAGCAGCGCCTGAGCGGCAGGGCGATCTTGGGCGGGTAGTGCGCGAGCGGGTGGGCGTGGTCGGTTTCGGCGTTGAATTCGTGGACTTGCACACCGCTGCCGGTATGCACTTATAAAGTCACTGACTGTGAAGCTGGTGGTGCAGGTGAAGCTGCTGCCGACGCCTGAGCAGGCGGCGGCGCTCGCGGCGACCCTGCCCCTGTGCAATGCCGCGGCCAATGAGGTGTCGGCGGTCGCGTTCGCCCAGAAGGTGTTCGCTCGGCAGAAGCTGCAAAAGCTCGTCTACGCGGATTTGAAGGCGCGGGGGCTGTCGGCACAACCCGCATTGCATGTGATCCGGAAGGTCGCCGACGCCTACACCACCCTGCACGCCCAGATCGAGGCGGGCCTGCTGGGGGCTGAGCATTCACGTCGGCGCCGCAAAGCCGAGTCCAAGCCCATCGCCTTCCGGGCCGATGCCGCCCAGCCGTTCGATGACCGATGCCTGTCCTGGCAGATGGACGCCCGAACAATCTCGATCTGGACCGTAGCGGGCCGAATCCGGAACATCGCCTTCACCGGCGAACCCGGGCAGCTGAAGTTCCTGGAGGCCCACCGCAAAGGCGAAACCGACCTGGTGCACCGCGACGGGATGTTCTTCCTATATGCGACCTGCGAGGTCGAGGGGGCTCCGCAGTTCGAGCCTGCCGATTGGATCGGGGTGGACCGGGGGATCGTGAACCTGGCCACCACCTCCGACGGGGACGACCACCAAGGCAAGGGCCTGGCGCGGTATCGCAGGCGCCAGGCTAGGCTGCGCGCCGAACTGCAGGCCAAGAAAGCCGCGGGCAGCCGGTCGGCGGCCCGTCGTCTGGCCCGTCGGTCAGCGCGGGAGGCGCGGCACGCTTCGAATGAGAACCACAAGATCAGTAAGCAGATCGTGGCCGTTGCCCGACGCACCGAACGTGGTATCGCGCTTGAGGAATTGAGTGGGATACGCGATCGGGTACGGCTCAGGCGGCACCAGCGGGCCACACTCTCTACCTGGCCGTTCCACCAGCTCGGTGAGTTCCTCCAGTACAAGGCCCTGCGGGCCGGGGTGCCGTTCGTGGAAGTGGACCCGGCCTACACCTCCCAGCAGTGTCCCGTGCCCTGGTGCGGGCACACCATGCGGGCCAACCGGCCCGACCGCGATACCTTCCGTTGTCGCCGGTGCGGGTTCGCTGGCCCCGCCGACGTCATCGCCGCCATGAACATCCGGAAACGGGCGTGCGTGGCGTGGGCATTCGTCAGCATGCCCGTCCCCACCCCTGAAACCAAGGGGAAGGGAGATGCGACCCCGGCACGACAGCCAGCCGCGACGAGGAGCGCAACAAGGTGTGAACCCGGGCCGCAAGCCCGGCCGTTCACGGCCGAGAAGCTGACTTGGACCGGTCAGGTCAACCCGAACGTCAGATGGACGCCGTAGCCGGCGTCACCACTGGTGTCGCCACGGGTGGGGCTGAGCACATCGAGACGCTCCCCCGGAGGTTCCGTAACACGTCCGGCCGGGGCCTCGATGACCTTCGCTCTGACCTTCGCTCCCCTGCCCGTTCACCGGCGCGTCATCCGATTCGTCGGTGTGGTGCGGTCTCGGCCTGGTCGGCCACTGACCCGGCCACTCGTCCGGCGAGGTCGGTCTGGCCGTCGGGGCCGGTTCGGCGGGTCGCGTCGCTTCGGCGGACCGCGTCGGTTCCGCCGGCGAACTCGGTTCAGCGGGTGGCTCCGGTTCGGCGAACGGATTCGGCTCGGCCGTCAGGGACGGTTCCGTCGGCGTAGCCGGCTTGGCCGTCCGCGTCGGCTTGGCCGTCCGCGTCGGCTTGGCCGTCCGCGTCGGCTTGGTCGTCGGCGTCGGTTTGGTGGTCTTGGTCGGCTTGGTGGTCGGGGTCGGGGTCGGCGTCACGGATCGGGTCGGCTTGGCGGGTGGCGTCGGGGTCGCCGAGCGCGAGCCGGTGGCAGCGGCGGTGCCGCGTCGAGGTGCCGCGGTCGTGGGCGCGGCGGCGGTACGGGCCGGCGTCGGCGACGCGCTCGCGCCCGAAGTGGCCGCCTTGGGTGACGGGGACGTCCGGTCGCCCGACGGTACGGGCTGGGCCGGACGGCTCGGCCGCGCACTCGGATGCACGACCACGCCGGTGTCGTGCGCGCGGCCGGAGCCGGACAACGCGAAGGCCGCGCCCGCCGCCGCGGCGACGCAGGCCACCGCGGCCACGACCGGCAGGACGCGGCTACCGACCGATGACCTCTTCCGCTCGGCGTGCGTGTCTTCGACGCGTGGCGGCTGCTCGCCGCCGCGTGCGTTCGACTCCTCGGCCCACGCCGCGTCGATGGCCTTCCAGGCGGCCGATCCCAGCGTGACGTCCGCGGACCTGTGCTCGGAGCCCGCGGGCGCTTCGGGCACCGGCTCGGCGGGCCGGGACTCGCCGGTCCCGAACAGATCCGGTCGCGTGTCCGCTGAGCCCGTGTCGACCCGGCGCAACGGCGCGGTGGCCGCCTCGTCCGGGCGGACGCCTGGGATCTGCCGGGTCGCATCAGCGGCCCGCGCGTCGGGCGGGGGCGTGCCGTCGGCGGCGAACGCTCTGCCGGACACGCGCCCGGCCGCCGCGCACGAGGACAGCACGCGCTCTCGGTATCCCGCCGGAGGCACGTGCCCCAGCGTCACCAGCCGGTGCAGCGCCTCTCCGCTCAGCGGGGAGAGCATGGCCGAGTCCCGTGTCTCCTGGCTGCTCACGATGGCGGCGGCCTGCTCCAGGCGCCGTTGTGCCTCACGCGCGAGCGTCTCGGCGGCCTCCCGCGTCACGCCGAGCACCCGGGCGGTCTGCTCGGGATCGAGGGCGTTCGTCAGCGCCAGGACCTCACGGTGTTCGGGACTCAGGAGGGCCAGCGCGCGTCGCAGCGAGTCGGCCGACGTGGTCGTCGCGACGGCGCGCACGAGGGCGCCGCGCCGTACGCACGCGGCACGGGCGAGCGAGTGGAGCCATACCGGCAACTCCGCGTCCTCGCGGGGAACGGCGTCCGGACGACCGGCGACCGCGACGAAGGTGTCGAGCAGCGCGTCGCCCGCCTCCACACCGACCATGACATGGCAATAGGCGTAGAGCGGTTCGGCGTACTCGTCGTAGAGCGCGCCGAACGCCTGCGGAGCTCCTGCCCGTAGGGCCTCGGTCAGGGACACTGATACCTCCGTCCCACCACGTCACCCCCGAATGGGGATAACTTACGCATAGCGACAGGAAACGGATACTATCCTCCAATTCGGCATGCGATGGCCCGCTGACCAGGCGAAACCCTGTCGTACGCGGGGCAACGGCGACGATTACGCCCGTCTGGGCGAGGTGGCCGAATCCATCCGCAGGCGCCCGTCCGGGGCCGGGATGGCCACGGACTAGCGCCTGCGCACCTGATCGCCGGCAGACGGCGGCCGGGTCAGGCCGCCGTGCAGGTGAGCGCGGGTACTTCGCTCGTTCCGGAGCCGAGGAACCCGAACTCGGTGCTGGCACCCGCGCCGAGCGCGCCGTTGTAACCGACGTTACGGGCGGTGACCTGGGACCCGGAGCTGGTGAGCGTCGCGTTCCAGACCTGGCTGACGGTCTGGCCGCCGGCGTATCGCCAGGTGACGGTCCAGCCGGTGATGGCCGTGGTCCCGGCGGTCACCTTGACCGATGCCTGGAAGCCGCCGGACCACTGCCCGACCACGCTGTAGGCGGCGGTGCAGCCGCCGGCCGGTGGTGTGGGGCCCGTGCCACCGGGTTCGCCGATGCTCCCCGGTACCGATTTGAGGGCGTTGTACCAGGTGGTGGCCATCTTGTCGTAGCCGGTCGCGTTGGGGTGGACGCCGTCGGCCAGGTCCGCGGTGGTCAGCGCGGCGTGCATGTCCACCAGGTGCACGTGCTTACCGGCGCCGGCCTTGCTCTGGACGATGCCCGGGATCGCCGCGTTGAACGTACGGGCGGCCGACTCCAGGCCGGACGATCCGAGCGGGATGATCGTGGCCACGAACACCTCGGCATCCGGCACCGTCGCGGTGATGTGGTCGATCAGCGTCGACAGCCGCGCGGGCGCGTTGGGCAGATCGTCGTTCTGGCCGACGTCGTTGGTGCCGATGTGCAGCAGCACGGTGTGCGGCATGTAGGTGCGCAGCCAGGACACGACGTTCGCGTCGATCTGGTCGATCCGCCAGCCGGAGTGCCCCTCGTGGTCGTGATCCCCGAGTTCGGCCGGCCCGTTCGACAGCGACCCGACGAAGTCCACCCGGTACCCGTCGTTCACGAACCGCTGCCACAGACCGATTCGGTACCCGCCGGGAACCGTGAACCCATCGGTGATCGAGTCGCCCAGCGGCATCACCCGTACACCGCCGTTCGACTCCGCGCCGGCGGTGCTGAGACCCATGAGGGCACCGGCCGCCAGCACGATCGCGACGATCACGGCCAGCGCGCCGGCCGACCACAGGGAGGTTCTCCGCATCATTACCGCTCCGCAACTACGGTGTCGGCCGGTAGACGGCATTTCCTAAAAGCTTTGTTCTGGTGTCGGACGTGGCCCGAATCCATGCCAGGACGCTAAGCCTCGCCACCAGGGCGGTCAACCGGACTTTCAGCGGCTTTCATTTGAAAGAAATGAAAGCGTCTCAACCGATGTTTGACAAGTGTCGCCGACAACTCGAAACTCAGGCCGTCGACATTCCTCAGCATCGGTCGCTGAGATCGCTGCGCAGCCTCCCCCACCGCACGGAAGGAGAGCCCTAGTGATCATCAGCTCGGGCCGCTCTGGGATCCGTTCCGTGATCGTCATGTCGGCGATGGCGGCACTCGCGATCGCTGGAGCGGCAACGGCGCCAGTGAGAGCCGCGGCCACCGGCCGCCTCGCGGTCACCGTGCCCGTCGAGGACGAGGGCGCCGACTGCCCGGTCTCCCTCCCCGGCTCGTTTCCGGCCAACTCCAAGCTTCCCGATCCCTTCACGAAACTGAACGGCACGCGCATCTCCACGAAGTCCGATTGGCGGTGCCGGCGGGAAGAGATCAAGAAGCTGGCCGAGAAGTACGTCTACGGCGAGAAGCACGGAAAACCGCAAGGTGTCACGGGAACGGTCTCCCGGACCGGCATCACCGTCAATGTGACGGACCAGGGAAAGAGCGCCGGCTTTTCGGCGAGTGTCCAACTGCCGAGCGGCACCGGACCTTTCCCGGCCGTCATCGTCTACGGAGGATTCGGCGCGGACACGGCCACCATTCTGGCCTCGGGTGCCGCCGTCATCAGCTACGACCCGTACCAGGTCGGAAAGGAGGGCACCCCACGGAACAACAAGCAAGGCGCGTACTACAGCATCTACGGCTCGTCGAGCAGCACCGGGCTGCTCATGGCCTGGGCCTGGGGTGTGAGCCGGATCATCGACGTCATCGAGCAGTCGGGCGGCGGCATCCTCAAGGCGGACGCGACCGGCGTCACGGGATGCTCGCGGTTCGGCAAGGGCGCCTTCGTGGCCGGTACGTTCGATCAGCGCATCGCTCTGACCATGCCGATCGAATCAGGCAGCGGGGGTGCTCCCATCTTCCGCGGGATCGCCGGGGAGAGCGGTGCCCAGCCGCTGAGCAGTGCCTATTCCGAGCAGCCGTGGCTGGGCGACGCGTTCGGCTCCTTCACCGGAAACCCGGGCGACCTGCCGGTGGACACGCACGAGATGGTGGCCATGGTCGCCCCGCGCGGACTCTTCATCATGGAGAATCCGCACATCGACTGGCTGGCCGCCAGGTCCGGGAGCGTGGCCGCGCTGGGCGGAGCGGAGGTCTACAAGGCGCTCGGCGCGGGAGACGACATCACCTACTGGTCCGACGTCCAGGACGGCACGCACTGCGCCGTCCGGCCTGAGTGGAAGACCCCGTTGGTACAGAACATCCAGAAGTTCCTGCTGAAGACGGGCAACGCTCCAGGCGTGATCAGGATCTCCGGCCAGAAGGCCGGCAACCTGGCCCAGTGGCGGGACTGGCAGACTCCGCCCCTCTCCGGTGGCCCGGCCGGTTGACCACGTTCGGCTCCCAGGGCACCGGTACCGGCGTGGGAGTGACCCCCGCCTGTTCCGCCGACCGGTCCCCCGCACCAATGCAGGTCAGGCCACGCGCCTGACCTGCATTTCGGCGTGCTCGCGCCCGACGGTTCGCGGTCGGTGGGCGCGTTGTAGTAGACCGAGCGGTACGGGTCGGCGGAGTCCCAGAGCGAGCGGATGGCCACGGCATCCGCGAGGCGAACCCCAGGCCGGAGATGGGAGAAGCTCACATGGACCAGGTGACCGTCGCGGGCAGCGTCCTCGACGCTCTCGCGTCGATCGGAACGGAGCGCGTCTTCGGCCTTCCGGGCGTGCACAACCTCGCGTTCTGGCAACAGCAACGGCCCGGCCGGCCGGGCATCATCGGGGTCAGGCACGAGCAGACCACCGTGTACGCCGCCGACGGCGCCGCCCGCGCCACCGGCGCGCTCGGCGTCGCGCTGACGACGACGGGCCCGGGCGCCGCCAACGCGGTCGCCGCGTTCGGCGAGGCCGCGGCGTCGCACAGCCCGGTGCTGCTCGTCGCCAGCGAGGTCGCCACCACGCTGCGCCGCCCCGGTGTGGTGCGCGGCATCCTGCACGAGAGCGCGGACCAGGCGGCGCTGTTCGAACCACTGGCCAAGGCCGTCCACCGGCCGCGTACGCCCGGCGAGGTTGCGAAGGCCGTCGGCGCGGCGATCACCACCGCGCTCACCTGGCCGCAGGGGCCGGTCTACCTGGACGTGCCGACCGACGTCCTGGGACGACCGGGCGTGCCCGTACGGCACACCGCGCCGGAACGCACCGTCCCCGGGGACGACCGGCTCGCCGCCGCCGTAGCCGAGATCGACCGGGCCGGACGGGTCGTGCTGTGGGCCGGCGGCGGGGTGGTGCAGGCCGGTGCCGAGGGCGACCTGGACGTCCTGGCCCGGCGGCTGGGCGCCCCGGTGGTCACCACGTTCGGCGCTCGCGGCGTGCTGCCCGACGACCATCCGTGCCTGGTCGCGGCCCCGCCGCACGAGCCCGAGGTGGCCGCGCTGATCGCCGAAGCCGACCTGATGGTGGCGGTGGGCACCGACTTCGACGGGATGAACACCCGCAACTGGTCGATGCCGCGCCCGCCCCGGCTGGTGGCGGTCAACTGCGACGCGACCGACCTGGCCAAGAACTACTCCCCCGACGTCGGCGTCCTCGGCGACGCCCGGGAGACGCTGCGGGCGCTGGCCCACGCGGTCGCCGCCCGCCCGGCGTCGTGGACGGACGCGGCGGGGCTGCGCGAGAAGGTCAGGGAGAGGCTGCGCGGCGAGAAGTGCGACGAGCCGCTGGGCCTCGTCGAGGCCGTCGAGGACGCGTGGCCCGCGGCGGGCGCCGTCGTGGCGGACATGGCCGTCGCGGGCTACTGGGTCGGCGGGTACGCCTCGATGGGACGCCCGCGGCGGCTGCAGTACCCGGTGGGCTGGGGCACGCTCGGCTACGCCCTCCCGGCGGCGATCGGCCCCGCCGCCGTGTCGGGCACGCCCACCCTCGCCGTCTGCGGAGACGGCGGCCTGATGTTCGGCGTCGGCGAGCTCGCCACGCTCGCGCAGGAGCGGCTGCCGGTGACGGTCCTCGTCGTGGACGACGCCTGCTACGGCATGCTCCGGTATAACCAGGAGCGGTTCGGCCATCCCGAGAAGGGCGTCCACCTGGCGACTCCGGATTTCGTGGCGCTCGCGCGCAGCTTCGGCATCGCCGCCGCGGAGGTGCCCGGCGTCGCGGAGCTCCCCTCCGCGCTGCGCGAGGCGGCGGGACACGGCCGCCCGACGCTCCTGCGGCTGCCGGCCGCGCTGCCCCCGCCCCGTACGACCTCCCCGCGCTGGCGCGACTGACCGGCACCCGCGAGCCCCTGACACCCGAGCGCGAAAGTGAGCCCGACCATGACTGCGGTCTCCATTGATGGCGACCCGGCCCGAAGCCGTACGGAGACACCCTTCCCCGAGGGCGGGGAACGCCGATGACGGACCGCGGCCCGCTGTCCGGACTGCTGGTGGCCGACTTCAGCCGGGTCCTCGCCGGGCCGCTCGCCACCATGATGATGGCGGACCTCGGCGCGACCGTGGTCAAGGTGGAACGGCCGGGCGAGGGGGACGACACGCGCCGCTGGGGACCGCCCTGGACGCCGCGTTCCAGCTCGTACTTCGAGGGCGTCAACCGCGGCAAGCGCAGCATCGCGCTCGACCTGGCCGACCCGGCCGACCGCGAGACCGCGACCGAGCTGGTGCGCCGCGCCGACGTGCTGGTGGAGAACTTCCGGCCTGGAGTGCTGGCGCGGTACGGGCTGGACCACGACAAGGCCGGTGAGCTGAACCCGCGCCTGATCTATACCTCCATCTCCGGATTCGGCAGCTCGGCCGGGGCGGAACTGCCCGGCTACGACTTCGTCGTCCAGGCCGCGGGCGGCCTCATGAGCATCACCGGCGCGGCCGACGGCGATCCCATGAAGGTCGGCGTCGCCCTCATCGACGTCATCACCGGCAAGGACGCCCTCATCGGCATCCTCGCCGCCCTGCGTCAGCGGGAGCGCACCGGCCGCGGGCAGCATGTCGAGGTGAACCTGCTGTCCAGCCTGCTCGGCGGGCTGGCGAACCAGGTCTCCGGCTACCTGACGACCGGGCAGGCGCCCGTCCGGATGGGGAACCGGCATCCGAGCATCACACCGTACGAGACGCTGCGGTGCGAGGACGGCCTGCTCGCCGTCGCGGTCGGCAACGACGCGCAGTTCCGCAGGTTCACCCTCGAGCTCGGGCTGCCCGGCATGGCCGACGACCCGCGGTTCGCCACCAACGCCGCGCGCGTCGAGCACCGCGCGGAGCTGGTCGAACGGCTGGAGGGAGCGCTGTCGGCCCGTACCGCCGGCGACTGGCAACGGCGGCTGACCGCGATCGGGATCGCGTGCTCGCGGGTCAACGACATCCCCGCGGCCATCGACTACGCGGCCGAGCTCGGCCTGTCCCCGCTGCTCCACGTCGGGGACGACCATCCGCCGCAGGTGCGGCCGCCCATCACCTTCTCCGACACCGCCGCGACCACGCCGACGCCGCCGCCCGGCCTGGATGAGCACGGCGACGCGCTCCGGGCGTGGCTGCGGTCGGCCGATCCCGGCCCGATCCCCTGACCCACGGCCGAGGAGCGGAGACGCACACGCTCGTGCTCGGTCAGGCGCTCACCGGGATCCTGGCGTCTCGAGGCTGAGGCTGGGTACGGCTCGGCGGGCGAGTTCCGACTGGTAGCGGCGGCCGATCCGGGCGGCGTTCTCACGCAGGTAGCCGGTCAGCGGCGTGGGGCAGGTGGCCTCGCCTTCGACCATGACGAGTTCCGCCATGAGCCCTTCGATCTCGTCCCGCGTGAGCACGACGTCCCGGGTCAGCATCGACACGCCGCGCAGGAGGACGGACACCGCGGCCGCCGGGAGATGCACCGGCCGGAACGGGACGCCGATGGTCTGGGCGATCGTGCCGACCAGGTCCTCGAAGCCGAACGACTCCGGGCCGATCGCGTCGGTGATCGTGTTCGTCCGCTCCGCGCCCAGCCGTACGCACAGGTCGGCGAGGTCCTGGACGTGCACCGGGCGCAGCCGGTACCGGCCCGTCCCCGGGATGGCGAACACCGGGAACCGGCGCAGCAACCAGGCGATGTTGTTGATCAGAATGTCGCCTCCGCCGAAGATCACGCTCGGCCGGACGATGGCGTAGGACATGTCGCCGGCCGTGACGAGATCCTCGACCGCGGCCTTGCCCTGGTAGTAGGTGTAGAAGGAGGCCGGATCCGGATTGGTGATGCTGAGGTGCACGACCCGCTCGACCCCCATCCGGGCGGCGGCCGCGAGCAGTGTCTCGCTGTTGGCCACCGCGTCCAGGTGGCTGGTGCCGGCCGGCGCGTATCGGGACCAGTAGGTGTTGTAGAAGGTCGTGACGCCGTCGAAGGCCTCGGATAGGGCCTCCGGGTCGCTGAAGTCGAGGGGGAAGACGTCGATGTCGGCGTCGGCGTCGGCCGCCGGATGGTTCGTCAGCGTACGGACCGTGTGGCCCGCCATCTCGAGCCGACGCCTGAGGTAGGTTCCCGAGTATCCGTATGCACCCGTCACAAGATCTATCTGGCTCATGACCGATCCTTCCGTCGGCGCGGTTCCGGCGGCCATCACCGAAATCATACATACGTATGAGTGAGCGACAAGACCCTACTCGCCGCCGCCTGCTCGACGCCACCCTCGACGTGCTCCGCACCCACGGGGTCGCCCGGGCGACGTCCCGCGAGATCGCCTCCGCGGCGGGAGTGAACCTTCAGGCGATCACGTACCACTTCGGTTCCAAGGACGAGCTCGTGGCCCAGGCGCTGGTCCACGCCGTCCGAACCTGGATCGAGCCCGCCCGCACCGCGTTGACCGGCGTCGCGGACGACCCGCTGGGCCGCCTCTTCGGGACGGTGCTCGCCCTTCAGGAGGCCCTGGAGCAGGCACGCGAGCATTTCCCCGCCTACATCGAGGCCCTGGCCGCCGCGTCACGCGACGAGACCGTCCGCGACCAGGTCGTCGGCCTGCTGGCCGAACTCCGCGACGCGCTCGCGACGAGCATCCGCGAACTACGCGAGAGCGGTTTCATCGCCGCGTGGGTGGATCCGGAGCCGATGGCGTCCCTCATCATCGCGGCCGGTGACGGGTTCGTCCTGCACTCCACGCTCGATCCCGGCAGCTACGCGCCGGAGGCGACGCTGAACCAAGTGGTGCAGCTACTGCTCGCCGCGAGGCGCTCCGAGGCCTCGGACTGAACGGCCGCTCGGGCGGCCGTCTGAAACTTTCCGGCTCTCAGCCGCGTTCCCGCACGTCCCCGGTCGCCGCCGTCGACGCTCATTGACACGGCGGCGGCGGCTCGTTCACCGTGCTCGATTGTTAGCGCTCACATTCGACCGCCGGAAGGTAGTACGGCACCGGTCGAGCCGCGATGGAGGAATGGGATGCACCAACGAGCACTACGTGGGGGCCTTATCGCCTGGCTCCTGACGGCCTGTCTGATCAGCGGCGCGATGGCGACCACGGTCGTGGCACGCGCCGCCTCGACCGGTTGCCAGGTCACCTACACCGTCGGCTCGCAGTGGGCCGGCGGCTTCAGCGCGAACGTCGCGATCAAGAACCTCGGCGATCCGCTCACGAGCTGGACCCTGCGCTGGTCCTTCGGCTCCGGGCAGACGGTCGGCCAGGCCTGGAACGCCCAGGTGTCGCAGAGCGGCAGTGCGGTGACCGCCTCCAACGTGAGCTGGAACGGCTCCCTGGCGACGGGCGGTAGCGCCTCGTTCGGATTCAACGGCACGTGGAACAACGCCAGCAACGACGTGCCGACCGGATTCACCCTCAACGGCGTCACCTGCACCGGCGACACCACCACCCCGACCCCGCCGACCACGCCTCCGCCGGGTACTCCGCCGGCGAAGACGGTACGGGTCTTCTGGCTCAAGCCGTCGGACGTGGCGTACGACCAGCGGTACCCGGACGGCATCACCAAGGTCCTGCAGGAGGCGCAGCGCTTCTTCAAGCAGGAGCTGGGCAAGACGTTCACGTTGAACAACCCGGTCGTCGAGGTCGTCAACGGCGACAAGCAGCGAACCTGGTACGAGAACACGCCGAATTGCGGCGACAAGTACTGGTGGTCGGTGTGCAACATGGAGGACGAGCTGCGCCGTAAGTTCGGTCTCGGCGCGCCGGACAGCCGCTGGATCAACGTCGGCGAAATCAGCGCGGAAGGTGACGGCGCCGGCGGCGGTGGCGGCAACGGATGGGTGATCCTCAGCGGCCACGACGCCGACGGCGCGGCGGGCATCAACGGCCCGATGAACCGGTGGTACGGCGGAATGGTGCACGAGCTGGGGCACGCGTTCGGCCTGCCCGACGCCACGTCCACCGACGGGACGTGCATGTCGGCGTCCCTCTACGACTACCCGAACTGCCACTTCAGCCCGACGCAGAAGAACGGCATCCTCAACGGCCCCTTCGGCAGCTTCCTCTCCTGATCGGTGACGGGCGGCGTGACCGGAGTGTCACGCCGCCCATCCCGTGCCGGGTCGTTCGATCGAGTTATCCACAACTCGCGAAGACGCCTCGATGCACCGGTCCGGCGAACGCGATGATGAAGTTCCCGGTGGTCACCGCCGCCGTGATGGCGGGCTCCTCGGCCGCCACCGGATGCCGCCTTCGCGAAAGGGGTCTGAAATGCACGGGGGTCTGCCCTTCATAGGGTTCAGCACCATCATTTACGGCGTCGTCGGGATCGTCACGGCGGTCGCGCGGTTCAGGAGGCGCAAATGACGCCCTCCGTGACCGTCATCGTTCCCGCCCACAATGAGGAGGAAGGGCTTCCGGCGACGCTGGAGTCCCTTCTCGGTCAGACGGTCCCGCCCGACGAGATCGTCGTGGTCGACGACGGCTCGACCGACCGCACCGGCGCGGTCGCGCGGTCCTACGGGGTGACCGTGCTGACGCCCGTACGGAACCTCGGCAGCAAGGCCAAGGCGCAGAACCACGCGCTGCCGCACTGCCGGACCGATCTCGTGCTCGCGGTCGACGCCGACACCGTGCTCGCACCCGACTACATCGAGAAGATCAAGCCGGCGTTCGACGATCCGGCCGTCGTCGTCGCGTCGGGAAACGTGCAGACGCGGTTCACCCGCACCGTCTGGGAGCGTGGCCGGTCGATCGAGTACCTCTTCGGCTTCCACTGGAACCGGCCGATCCAGAACCACGCGAACAGCCCGGTGGTCTGCTCCGGCTGCTGCTCGGCGTTCCGGCGGGACATGCTCGTGGCCTTCGGCGGCTTCCCCGAGCGCACCATCGTCGAGGACATGGACATCACCTGGTCCCAGCAGATCGCGGGCCGCAAGGCCGTCTACGTCGGTGACGCGGTCGCGTGGGCGGCCGACCCCGAGACCCTCACCTACCTGCGCAAACAGGTGTGGCGCTGGATGGCCGGCTTCTTCCAGAACGTCCGGCTGCACCTCGGCGGGCTGGTGGTCCGCAAGCCCATGCTGGCGCTGTGGATCGTCCTGGCGGTGTTCGAGGTCTTCACCGCGCCGCTGTGGTGGGCCGCGCCGTTCCTCCTCACCCTCGGGATGCACCGCCCGGTCGCGCCGACCCTGGCGTGGTGGCTCGGCTCCGAGCTGCTCCTGACCGCGCCGCCGCTGATCTATGCGGCGCGACGGCGGAGGCTGCCGGTGCTGCGGGTGCTGATGAACGTCCCGTTCGTCTACCTGACGAAGGCGGTCAACCTCTACTACGCGTGGAAGGCCCTCATCGTCGAGCTGATCCTCGTCCCGCTCCGGCTCTCCCAGGGGCTCGTCGTGTACGAGAAGGGACGCGCCCACACGCCTCCCGGCGCCTAGCTCGAGCCTGATCGCGTACGGCCGGCAGCGGCCGTACGCGATCACGTCCCATGCGACGAATAAGTGCGAGCCGCCTAGGCGTAACAGAATTTCGGGCACCCATAGGCGCGCACTCAGCCCGATTAGCACGATTCACATAAGAAGCCGCTCAATGGTCGACTCTTGTGGTCATTCAGTGACGATCAGTGGGGATGAACGGCCATGCCCGGCGAACCACCAGCTCACCGCATCCGGGCGCCTCTCTTTCGAGATCCAGGGAAAAAGATGCTCGATCACCATCTTTCCGGATGCGATCTTCCGGTCTATGATCGCTACGCGCTGTCAATGTTTCTGACAACACGACTCGGAGTTCCAGCTCATAATGGGGAACGACTCGATGACGCACCGTGTTTCCTGAGCGCGCTGAATGCGCCGATCCCGAGACTCGGTGAGCGTTTACGCAATTAACCACCCACCTGATCGGAGGATCACCCATGGCCGGCGACGACCGGATTAAGAACATCGTTGTTCTGGGAGGCGGCACGGCGGGCTGGATGTCGGCCGCGTACCTGGGAAAGGCACTCGGGCGATCGGTGAATATCACGGTCCTCGAAGCACCCGCCATTCCGAAGATCGGGGTGGGCGAGGCCACCATTCCCAATCTCCAGAAGGTGTTCTTCGACTTCCTCGGCCTGTCGGAGGAAGACTGGATGCCCGAGTGCAACGCGAGTTTCAAGATGGGCATCAGGTTCGTCAACTGGCGGACCGGCGGTGCCGGCGAGGCACGGCCGAGGCCGCACGGCACGGGGCTGGACCGGTTCGATCACCTCTTCGGCCTGCTGCCGGAGCACGACAACCTGCCGTTGTCCCACTACTGGACGTACAAGCGGCTGCGGGGCGCCACCGATGAGCCGTTCGACCGCGCCTGCTACGTCCAGCCGGCGATCTTCGACAAGAAGCTGTCCCCCCGTCACATGGACGGCACGAAGTGGGCGAGTTACGCCTGGCACTTCGACGCCAACCTGGTCGCCGACTTCTTGCGCCGGTTCGCCACCAAGAAGCAGGGAGCGGTGCACATTGAAGACAGGTTCACCGGCGCGGAGACCGATCAGAACGGACACATCACCGCGATCACGACCGAGGCCGGCGGCTCGAAGCCGATCTGTTCATCGACTGCTCGGGTTTCCGGAGCCTGCTCATCAACCAGGTCATGAAGGAACCGTTCCTGGACATGAGCGACCACCTGCTCAACGACCGGGCGGTCGCGACCCAGGTGCCGCACGACGACGAGAGCGACGGGATCGAGCCGTTCACCTCGTCGATCGCGATGTCCTCCGGCTGGACCTGGAAGATTCCGCTGCTCGGCCGGTTCGGCACCGGTTACGTGTACTCGAGCCGGTTCGCCACGCAGGACGAGGCGACCGAGGAGTTCTGCCGGATGTGGAACCTCGACCCGGAGAAGCAGCCGCTCAACCACATCAGGTTCCGGGTCGGCCGCAACCGGCGGGCCTGGGTGAAGAACTGCGTCGGCATCGGCCTGTCCTCCTGCTTCCTGGAGCCGCTGGAGTCCACCGGCATCTACTTCACCTACGCGGCGCTCTACCAACTGGTCAAGCACTTCCCGGACAAGCGCTTCGACCCCGTCCTGATGAACCAGTTCAACCGCGAGATCGAGAACATGTTCGACGACACGCGGGACTTCATCCAGGCGCACTTCAGCTTCGCGCCGCGCGACGACACGCCGTTCTGGCGCGCCTGCAAGGAGCTGGAGCTGGCGGACGGTTTCAAGGAGAAAATGGCGCTGTACAAGTCCGGGCTGGGAGTCAACCTGCCGGTCACCGACGAGAGCAACTACTACGGCAACTTCGAGGCCGAATTCCGCAACTTCTGGAGCAACGCGAACTACTACTGCGTGTTCGCCGGACTCGACGTCCTGCCGGAGCACTCGATGCCGTTGCTCAGCCACCGGCCGGACTCCATCGAGTCCGCCGAGGCCGTGTTCGCGGACGTCGGGCGCCGACGGGACGAGCTCCTGAACACTCTGCCCTCGACCTATGCGTACCTCCGCCACCTCCACGGAAAGTAACGGCGCGCCGCCCTCCGGGCGGGCCCTGTCCTCCGGGCGGATCCCGGAGGACGGGGCGATGGGCCTGCGCGCGGGGCGGCGGCATGACGAAGAGGTTCCGGCGCCGTCCCAGCGTTGACGACGTGGCGGCGCCGGCCCGCTTACGCGAAGGGTCAGGTGCAGTGACTGAATCATCCCTTTCAATGCCGGATGTCTGCTCGCCGAACGAGTTCCGGTCCCTGATGTCGGAGTTCCCCAGCGGCGTTGCGATCGTGACGACCCTGGACGACGAACGGCGGCCGTGGGGCATGACGTGTTCCGCGCTGTGCAGCCTCACGACGGCCCCGCCCACGCTGCTGGTGTGCCTGCGCGCGGAGAGCCCGACGCTGAACGCGATCCTGCGGCGAGGCACGTTCGCGGTCAATCTCCTGCACGGCGGCGCGCAGTCCGTCGCCGAGATCTTCAGCTCGAGGATGAGCGTCCCTGAACGGTTCGAGTCGGTGGACTGGTCGGCCGGGCCCTCGGGACCGCATCTGACCGGATACGCGCACGCGATCGCCGACTGCCGGGTCGCCGGCACGGCGGACGGAGGAAGCCACCTCATCCTGTTCGGGAGGGTCGGCGGCGTCACCCAGCGAAGGGGCCACGCTCCCTTGCTCTACGGCAGGAGGCGCTACCACACCTGGCCGCAGTAGGTGGAACACCTGCCGCCATTCACCCGGTGCCCCGGACATCGCGGCCGGCCGACAGATGGCGTTGACGTCGCGATCGGACGGTCTGTCAAGTAATCACGGAAAGGCCGTTGACAGGCCCCAACAGGCGTCTTAACGTCCATGCGACCGCTTCCGAACATTGTTCGATATATCGAACACGCAAGGGCGAAGTCCGAAGGAGACAGAGAGAAATGCGAAGCAGACCGCCGCTGCTCCCGGGCTGAAGCCGGATGAGAGGCTCACCATGAATGTTCTGTCACGACTTCGCCGTGCGCGAAAAGCACTGATCTCGGCGGGCGCGGCGGTCGCGCTCGCCGCCGGCCTGCAGACCGGAATCTCCACGCCGTCACAGGCCGCGACGTCGCTGCCGTGTGACATCTACGCCGCCGGCGGCACCCCGTGCGTGGCGGCGCACAGCACGACCCGTGCCCTGTACGCCTCCTACAACGGTTCGCTGTACCAGGTGCGCCGCTCTTCGGACAACACCACGCGGAACATCGGTCTGCTCAGCGCCGGCGGATACGCCAACGCCGCCGCGCAGGACTCGTTCTGCTCCGGCACGAGCTGCGTCATCACCGTCATCTACGACCAGTCCGGCCGGGGGAACAACCTCACCCAGGCACCCGGGGGCGGGGCGGCCGGCGGCCCGGACAACCTCGCCAACGCGACCGCGGCGCCGACCACCGTGGGCGGCCACAAGGCCTATGGCGTCTACGTGGCTCCCGGCACCGGGTACCGCAACGACCACACCTCGGGCATCGCGACCGGAGACCAGGCACAGGGGATGTACGCGGTCCTCGACGGCACGCACTACAACGGCGGCTGCTGCTTCGACTACGGCAATGCCGAGACCAGCAACAACGACACCGGCAACGGCCACATGGAGGCCATCTACTTCGGCAACATCAAGGTCTGGGGCTACGGCGCGGGCAACGGCCCCTGGATCATGGCCGACCTGGAGAACGGCCTGTTCTCCGGCGTGAACCAGCACTACAACGCGGGCGATCCGACCATCAACCACCGGTACCTGACCGCGATCGTCAAGGGTGAGCCGAATCACTGGGCCATCCGCGGCGGCAACGCGCAGTCCGGCGGCGTGTCGACCTTCTACAGCGGCGCGCGCCCCAACGTCTCGGGCTACAACCCGATGCACAAGGAAGGCGCCATCATCCTCGGAATCGGCGGCGACAACAGTAAGGGTTCCGCCGGTACCTTCTACGAGGGCGTGATGACCTCCGGCTACCCGTCGGACGCCACCGAGAGCTCGGTACAGGCGAGCATCGTCGCCGCCGGATACACGACGTCGAGCGGCGGCGGCTCTGACGGATCGCTCACCCCCGGCTCGTCGATCTCGCTGCGCGCGACGACCTCCGGCTACACCGACCGCTACATCCGACACTACGACGACAAGGCCATCACGTCGGTGATCAACTCGTCCAGCCCGGATCTCGACAAGAACGACGCCACCTGGATCGTGCGCAGCGGCCTGGCCAGCGGTTCGTGCGTGTCGTTCGAGTCGACGAACTACCCCGGCGACTACCTACGGCATCAGAACTTCGAGCTGTACCGGCAGCACAACGACGGCAGCTCGCTGTTCGCCTCGGACGCCACGTTCTGCCCGCAGACCGGCAAGAGCGGCCAGGGCACCTCGCTCGCCTCCTACAACTACCCGGACCGGTTCATCCGCCACTACAACAACACCGTCTACGTCGCCTCCAACGGCGGATCGCACGACTTCGACAGCTCCTCGTCCTGGGCCGACGACGTGAGCTGGGCCGTCAGCCAGCCCTGGGTGTAGACGCGGTCGACCTGAGCGGAGCCGTCCCCGGTTCCCGGGGGCGGCTCGCGCCGCCCGGAGCGTAACGTTCCGGCCATCCGCCGGTCATCGGCCGCTGGTGCGGCGGTCGATTACGCGGCGGACAATGCCGTCAGACATGAGGCGGCTCATATCAATGGCGCTGGCGGGGGTCCTCGCGGTCGGCGTCGTCATAGCGATCATCGAGGGCCGCGGTTCGTCGCACGGGGCGATCACGATCCGCGGCGTCATCGGCTCGGAGAAGCAGGCGTTCTTCGACGACCCTCAGGTACGGAAGGCCTTCACTCGTAACGGGCTGAAAGTCGAGGTCGATCCGGCCGGCTCGCGGCAGATCGCGACCTCCATCGACCTGAAGCGTTACGACTTCGCCTTCCCTTCCAGCGCGCCCGCGGCCGACCGGATCCAGCAGGAACGCCGGATCACCACGAAGTACACCCCGTTCAGCTCTCCGATGGTGATCGCGACGTTCCAGCCGATCGCGGAGCTGCTGGCCCGGGAGGGCGTCGCCCGGCACGGCGCCACGTGGACCTTCGACATGTCGCGGTACCTCCGGCTGGTCGCGCGGAAGGTGCGCTGGGACCAGCTGAAGAACAACACCGCCTATCCGGTGCGCAAGAACATCCTGGTCTCCACGACCGACCCTCGCAGTTCCAACTCGGCGGCCATGTACCTCGCCATCGCCTCGTACGTCGCCAACGGAGACTCCGTCGTACGCGGGGAGGCGGCGGAGAAGAAGGTGCTGCCCTTGCTGTCCGGGCTCTTCCTCGACCAGGGCTACACCGAGAACACGACCGAAGGCCCCTTCGAGGACTACCTGTCCCTCGGAATGGGGAAGACGCCGCTGGTCTGTGCGTACGAGGCCCAGTTCGTCGACGCCGGCGTACGGGGGCGGCTGCGGCCCGGCATGGTGCTGATGTACCCGTCGCCGACCGTGCAGTCCACGCACACGCTGGTGCCGCTCGACGCGAAGGGCGACCGCGTCGGCCGGCTGCTGACCGGCGACCCCGAGTTGCAGCGGCTCGCGGCCCAGCATGGATTCCGCACCGCGGACCCCGCGCGATTCACCAAGCTCACCGCCGACCACCGGCTCCCGGTCGCGCCCGACCTGATCGACGTGGTCGACATCCCCTCTTACGACACTCTCGAGCACCTGCTCGAGAGTGTCGCCAAGTCGTACGGCTAAGGAGCCTCAATGGCCGATGAGGATCTCATCCTCACGCCCCCTGAACCCGTCGCCGCCGTCCCGGCGGACCGGGCGGAGACACTGATCCCGCTCGAGGACGCGAAACGCGAGGAGCTGACGCTGCGGGCGCGGACGTACGTGGGCGATCTCGCGGCGCTCGATCCGCGCAGCCCGGAGTTCGCCGGCAAGATCGGTCAGGTGGCCGCCCTCGGTGACGGGGAGATCCGGTCGTCGGCCCAGGCCGCGAACAGGATGCTCGGCCGTTCGGTGGCGGCCCTCGCCGGGGCCAAGGGCGAGTCGGCGGACGCGCAGCAACGGGTGGCCAAGGGCCTGGTGGAGCTGCGGCGCACGGTCGAGGATCTCGATCCCAAGGACGTCGGCAAGGTCACCGGCCGGCGGCTGCTGTCGAAGCTGCCGTTCGGCAGGTCCCTCCGCGACTTCGTCTCCCGCTATCAGTCGGCGAACGTCAACATCAACAAGATCGTCACCGCGCTGCGGTCCGGGCAGGACGAGCTGCGTCGCGACAACGCCGCCATCCAGAACGAACGCGCCGCGCTGTGGGCCACGATGGGCAAGCTCCAGGAGTACGCGGTGCTCGCCCAGGCACTCGACGAGGCCGTCGAGCAGAAGATCCTGGAGACGGCGGACGAGGAGAAGGCGAACGCGCTGCGCGCCGACGTGCTGTTCCCCGTACGCCAGAAACGGCAGGACCTCCTCACCCAGCTCGCCGTCTGCGCCCAGGGCTACCTCGCGCTGGACACCGTGCGCCGCAACAACGACGAACTGGTCAGGGGCGTGGACCGGGCCGCGTCGACCACGGTGTCCGCGCTGCGAATCGCGGTGACCATCGCGGCCGCGCTGTCCAACCAGAAGCTCGTCATCGAGCAGGTGAACGCCCTGCGGGCCACCACCGAGGACATCATCGCCGCCAACGCCGAGATGCTCGCCGGGCAGAGCGGAGAGATCCAGCGGATCGCCGCCGACCCGGCCGTCGGCGTGCGGACTCTGCGGACGTCGTTCGAGCAGATCTATCGCACGATCGACGCGATCGACTCGTTCAAGGTGCAGGCCGTCACCAACATGCAGTCCACGGTCGACGCGCTCGGCGCGGAGCTGAACCGGGCGTCCGAGTACCTGAGCCGCGCCCACCGGCGGAACGAGCTGGAATCATGACGAGAGCCCGCCCGCGGGCGCGGCACGTCTTCGCGCGACTCGCGGCCGCCGGGGTCCTGACGGTCGCCGCGGGCTGCAGCGGCGGCGCCCCGGCCGACACGAAGAAGGCCGGCACGCTACGGATCCTCGCCGGCAGCGAGCTGTCCGACCTGGCGCCGATCCTCCGCGAGGCCACGAAGGCCACCGGAGTCGGCGTCGAGCTCGACTACGCCGGCACCCTCGACGGCGTTCAGCAGGTGCTCAGCGGTACGGCCGGCGGGCGGCACGACGCGATCTGGTTCTCCTCCAACCGCTACCTGACGCTGCGCCCGGACGGCCAGTCCCGGCTGGGCCCCTCCGTGAAGATCATGTCGTCCCCCGTGGTCCTCGGCCTGCGCGCCTCGACCGCACGCCGCCTCGGCTGGGATCACACCAGGCCGACCTGGGCCGCGATCGCGGACGCCGCGTCGGCCGGGAGGTTCACCTACGGCATGACCGATCCGGCGTCGTCGAACTCCGGGTTCTCCGCGCTCGTCGGCGTCGCCGCCGCGCTGTCGGGCACCGGCGCGGCGCTGGACGGACCCACCATCGACCGGGTCGCACCTCGGCTGAAGGGCTTCTTCGCCGCCCAGCGGCTCACCGCGGGATCCTCCGGCTGGCTGTCGGACACGTACGCGCGCGACCCGTCCCGCGTCGACGGCCTGGTCAACTACGAGTCCGTGCTCCTCGGCCTGGGCGCCGCACGACGGCTCCCCGAGCCGCTCACCGTCGTCTACCCGAGCGACGGCGTGGTCACCGCGGACTACCCGCTCACGCTGCTGTCCTCGGCGTCCAGCGGTGCCGGCGACGCCTTCCGCAGGCTGACCGGCTACCTGCGGCGCGCCGACGTCCAACGCAAGATCATGACGCAGACCCACCGGCGGCCGCCGACCCGGACGTACGGCCCGGCGCCGAGTTCGCGGCCCAGCCGCCCGAGCTGCCGTTTCCGGCGCGCGCGGACGCCGTCGACGCGCTCGTCGACGCCTACTTCAACCGGCTCCGCCGCCTGCGCGCACGGTCTACGTGCTCGACGTCTCCGGCTCCATGGCAGGCGCGCGGCTGGCGTCCCTGAAGACCGCGCTGACGGCGCTGACCGGCGCGGACTCCACGCTCGCCGGACGCTTCCAGCGGTTCCACGACCGCGAGGAGGTGACACTGCTGCCCTTCAGCACCCGGCCCGGATCCCCCGCGACGTACGTGTTGCCCCCGAGCCGGCCCGAGGCCGAGCTCGCGCGGATCCGCGGGTTCGCCCAGAGCCTCAACGCCGGGGGCGCCACCGCGATCTACGACAGTCTGGAGCGGGCGTTCGCGGTGGCCGCGCGGCCGACCGGAGGCGAAGCCGACCGATTCACGTCGATCGTGCTGATGTCGGACGGTGAGAGCAACAAGGGCGCCTCGGCCGAATCCTTCCGCGCCTGGTACGGGGGACAGCCTCCGCAGCTACGGCGGATCCCGGTCTTCACGGTCCTGTTCGGGGAGTCGGCGATCGGTCAGATGACCGCGCTCGCACAGCTCACCCAGGGCAGGACGTTCGACGCCCGGGCACAGTCGCTGTCCGTGGTGTTCAAGGAGATCCGTGGCTATCAGTGACCGGGTCGTCCGCTACCTCGGGTCGACCAAGAACCTCGTCGGCTCGGCGGCCGGCCTGGCCGGGCTGGTCCTGCACTTCGCGGGCCTCGCGGGGCCGTACTGGCCGCTCGTCGTGGTCGGCATGTACGGCGTGGGGGCGCTGGCCGCACCACCGCAGAGGGTGAACCTCGTCGTCGGCGACACCGCGGCTGAGACCGGTCGGCTGCGCGGCGACCTCGACGAGCTGGTCGCCCGGGTCCGCGACCATCGCGTGCCCGCGCAGGCTCGGGAGCGCCTCGAGATCATCGCGTCCATGCTCCGCGACGTCCTGCTCCGATCCGACGTGCTGAACGGTTCACCCGACCTGCTGTACGAGGTGTCCCGCGCGATCCGGACCGACCTCCCGACCAGCTTCGAGACCTACCTCAACCTGCCCCGCTGGTACGCCGCCCGCCGGATCGGCCACGGAACGGCGGGTGAGGAGCTCATCACCCAGCTCGACCTGATCATGGTGTCCGTGACGAAGACCGCCGAGCACGTCTACGACGCCGACACGCGGCGGATGCGCGACCACACTCGCTACCTGCGCGACCGCGAGCCGGACGACGACCTCGGAGCGCCGCCGGCGGCGGGCTGACCGGCAGCGGGACTTCTTCATCGACCGCCTTTCACCGGATGACGGCTCTCCTTTTCCGGGAGATGACGATGCCCATGGCGATTCCCGGAAGACCAGGGGTAGGTACCCGTAGGCGATCAAGCCCTCCGGCGGGAGTGAGCGCGGACCGTGGGAGCGAGGAGTACGCGGATGTGCCTGGGGATCCCTGGAGAGCTGGTCGAATTCTGTGACGACCCTCCGGACCTGGCGACCGTCGACGTGAGCGGGGTCCGGCGCCGGGTCAACATCGGGCTGCTCGCAGGACAGAGCCTGCAGCAGGGCGACTGGGTCCTCGTGCACGTCGGCTTCGCGCTGTCCAAGATCTCCGAGTCGGAGGCTCAGGCCGTCCTGGACCTCCTCGAGGACATGGGCCAGGCGTACGACGACGAGGTCACCGCGCTTCGGGAGTCGAACCTGTAGGAGGGGCCGGGATGCGCTTCGTCGATGAGTACCGGGACGCGGGGAAGGCACGGGTGCTGGCCTCGCGGATCGCCGCGCTGTGCGAGCCCGGCCGGCGGTACCGGTTCATGGAAGTGTGCGGCGGGCACACGCACACGATCTACAAGCACGGCATCGAGGACCACCTGCCGGAGGCGATCCAGCTCGTGCACGGGCCGGGCTGTCCGGTCTGCGTCATTCCGATGGGCCGGGTCGACGACGCGATCGCGATCGCCGGGCAGCCGGATGTGATCATGACCTCGTTCGGTGACATGATGCGCGTCCCCGGCGGCCAGGGGTCGTTCTTCGACGCCAAGGCCGCGGGGGCGGACATCCGGATGGTGTACTCCCCGTTGGACGCCCTGAAGATCGCGCGCGCCAATCCGGACCGGCGCGTGGTGTTCATGGGGATCGGGTTCGAGACGACGGCGCCGTCCACCGCGATGACCGTGCTGCGCGCCGCGGCGGACGGCGTCGACAACTTCTCGGTGTTCTGCAACCACGTGATGATCATTCCGGCGATCAAGGCGATCCTCGACTCCCCCGATCTGCGCCTCGACGGATTCCTGGGACCCGGTCACGTCTCCACGGTGATCGGCTGCCGGCCGTACGAGTTCATCGCCCGCGACTACGGGAGACCGCTCGTCTGCGCCGGGTTCGAACCGCTGGACGTCCTGGCGTCGGTGCACATGCTGCTGCGCCAGCTCGCCGAGGGCCGCGCCGAGGTCGAGAACCAGTACGCGCGGGTCGTGCCGTGGGACGGCAACCCCACGGCGCTGCGCGTCATCGGCGAGGTGATGGAGCCCCGTCCGTACTTCGAGTGGCGCGGCCTGGGCTTCATCTCGCATTCCGCGCTCCGGATGAGGGACGCGTACGCGCGCTTCGACGCCGAGCGGGTCTTCGAACTGCCGGGTGTCCGGGTCGCCGATCCGAAGGCGTGCCAGTGCGGAGAGGTCCTCAAGGGCGTGCTGAAGCCCTGGGAGTGCAAGGTCTTCGGGACCGCGTGCACGCCGGAGACTCCCATCGGCACCTGCATGGTCTCCGCCGAAGGCGCCTGCGCGGCGTACTACAACTTCGGCCGGTTCAGCCGGGAGCGCGCCCGGGAGGCGAGCGGAACGTGAGCGAGGCACGGGGCGAGTCGAACGTGGGCGAGGCACGGGAGCACGCCGTCTGGGCGGAGCGGGCCGTCCGTGAGGCCGCGGCGGAGCACGTCGCCGCTGTACCGCCCGTGGCGGGCGAACCGGACCGGGAACGGCAGGTCCTGGAGCGCATCGAGCAGGTGCGGCGCCGCAGGCCCCGGCTCAGGGAAGAGCGCATCACGCTCGCGCACGGCTCGGGCGGCAAGGCGACGCACACGCTGATCGACGCGATCTTCCTGGAGGCGTTCCGCAATCCGCTGCTCGAGGCGATGGAGGACGGCGCGACCGTCACCGTGGACGGCGCGCGGCTGGTCTTCACCACCGACTCCTTCGTGGTCTCCCCGCTGTTCTTTCCCGGGGGCGACATCGGCCATCTCGCGGTGAACGGCACGGTCAACGACCTGGCCGTGTGCGGCGCGCGGCCCCTGTTCCTGTCCGCGGGGTTCGTTCTCGAAGAGGGCTTCCCCATCGAGGAGCTGCGGCGCGTCACCGGTTCGATGGCCCGGGCCGCCGTCCGCGCCGGCGTGCGGGTCGTCACCGGCGACACGAAGGTCGTGCAGCGCGGGAAGGCCGACGGCTGTTACATCACGACGGCCGGCATCGGCGTGCTCGAGCGTGACCTGTGCCTGTCCGCGGGCGCTGCGCGTCCTGGTGACGCGGTGCTGGTGTCGGGGCCGATCGGCGACCACGGCATCACCGTGATGCTCGCGCGCGGCGAACTCGACATCGACGCGGATCTGATCTCCGACACGGCGCCCCTGCACGAGCTGTGCGCGTCTCTCCTGGAGGCTGCGCCCGGCACCCGGGTGCTCCGGGACGCGACGCGTGGCGGTGTCGCGACGGTCCTGAACGAGGTGGCCGCCGCGTCCGAGGTCGCGATCGTCGTCGACGAGACGGCCGTGCCGATCCGTCCGGAGGTCGCCGGCGCCGGCGAACTGCTCGGCATCGACCCCCTCTACGTCGCCTGTGAAGGCCGCATGGTCGCCGTCGTGGACGGCGCCGACGCCGACGCCGCGCTCGCCGCCCTGCGCGCGCATCCCCTGGGCGCCGACGCGGCGCTGATCGGAAGGGTCGCCCCGGACCCCGTGGGTCTGGTGCTGCTCAACACGGCGTTCGGCGGAACGCGAATCGTCGACCTCCTCGTCGGCGACCCGCTTCCGCGCATCTGCTGACCTTCAACGCGGAGCGCCGTACGGCCCTATCGCGGCGGTGTCGCTCGCCCGGTACCGCCGTTCAGCTCCTGCTGGACGAGCTCCCACAGGACCTGGTACGTGGTCGTCTGGGCCTCCTGGATCCGGTGCACCGAGGAGGAGGGCACGACGAACAGGTGGTCGACCGCACCGCACTCGGCCATCCGGCCGCCGTCGTACCCGGCGAAGCCCACGGTCACCATGCCGAGCCGCCGCGCCTCCTCCAGCGCGTGGACGATGTCGGCCGATCCGCCGCTCGTCGACAGCCCGACCGCGACGTCGCCGGCCCGGCCCAGGGCCGCCAGCTGTCTCGCGAAGATCACTTCGAAGGCGACGTCATTGCCGAGCGCGGTGAGCACCGCGACGTCGCTCGTGAGCGCCAGCGCCGGCAGCGGACACGCCCCGGGCCCCGGGTTGGTGAACAGCTCGACGATCGCGTGCCCGTCGGTGCTGCTCCCCCCGTTGCCGAACGCGAACAGCCGTCCGCCCTGCCCGAACGACCGGGCGAGCGCCCTCGCGCACGCCGCGATCCGGCCGGCGTTCCGCTGGCACATCTCCGCTCGCAGCGCGACGATCTCGTGCGCCTTCTCGACCGTGGACCGGGTCACCTCCGCGAGCACCGCGTCGAAGTCCGCACCGACGTCGTACAGCCCCGGATAGAGCGACCGCATGTCGGTCCCTACCGCCGAGGCACTGCCGTCGGCGTGGCGCGCCAGGGCGGGATCCGAAGGGTGCGCGCTCATCGGCCCGGCTCCGGTTCGAGGACCCCCGGCTGCTCGAGGAAGACGTGTACGAGCTCCCAGAGGATGTGGTAGGCGGTGACGTTGATCTCCTTGACGACGCGTGGATCGTCCGTGCGGATCACGAGAGTGTGGTCGATCGGCGGGGCGCCCGCGATCCGCCCGCCGTCACCGCCGACGAGCGCGACCGTGAGCAGGCCCATCTCGTGGGCGGCCGCCAGCCCCCGCCGGACGTTCTCGCACCGTCCGTCCGCCGACAGCCCGACGGCGATGTCGGCCGGCGCCCCCATCAGTCGGACGCCGACCGCGTAGGTCTCCTCGAATCCCGCCCGGCGGGTGACACCCGTGAGGGCGTTCGGGTCGGCGGCGAGGGACAGCGCCGGCAAGGCGCGTTTGCCGACGATGACGGGATGGACGAACTCCACCGCGATGTGCGCCGCGTCGGTGGCCTGTGCCCCGTTGCCGAAGACGATCATCTTGCCGCCCCGGTGGAACCGTACGGCCATGGCATGGCACGCACGGGCGACGCGCTCCGCCTCCGCGGCGAGGGCCTCCGCCGGTTCCGTACGGCGGGCGAACGCCGCGGCGACCGAGTCCTCCGAGATCGTCATCGCCTCTGTCCTCCCGGCTCGGCCGGCGCGGAGACCGACGCGTGACGGACCAGGTAGTAGTCGAGAAGCGCGCGGGTCTCGGCCAGGACGCCGGCCCAGGTGCCCAGGAGGGCTTCGCCGCGCTCGGTGAGGTGGTAGGTGCGCCGCCGCGGTCCCGCTTCCGAGGCCTCCCACTTCGAGCACAGCATCCCCTGGCGTTCGAGTGAGCGGAGCCTGCGGTAGAGGTGTCCCGGGTCTCCCTCCGCGATGCCGAAGGGCTTGAGCCGTTCGAGCAGCTCATAGCCGTGCGCGGGCCGCTCCCGCAGGAGCAGGAGCAGGCAGCACTGCAGGAAGTTCCGGGGTTCGCCGGCGGGCCGGGCCGCGACACGGTCGGCGTGCGCGGCGCGGGCCGTCGGCCTCAGGGCCCGGTCGGCCTGTGCCATGTCTCCCCCGGCGGATCGACTCGTTCGATACGGAAAGCGATGTCCCCATCACCCGGAGTACCCACATGATCGCGATCGCATCCACGCCCGCCGCTCGTTTCCTCCGGAGCGCGGGCACAGGCACACCCCCGCGGCTACCTGCCGAGACCACATAGAGGGAGGGATCACTTACCGTACGTGGCGCTCGTGCCTTATACCGGTTAACGCCGCTTTTCCGCGGTGTGAGGGACCACCGGCCGGAGAAGGGAGCAGCGATCATGACAGCCGAGCCGGTCACCGCTGCGTTCGATCGCGCCCTCGCGGTCGCCGACGCGATCCTCTACGAGGGCTACCTGCTGTACCCGTATCGCCGCTCGTCGGCGAAGAACCGGGTCCGCTGGCAGTTCGGCGTGCTGACGCCACGGGCCTGGACCGAGGCGCGGGGGGTGGACGACGAGGGGGTGGCCGGGTCCGCCGAAGGATGGTGGCAGCAGACCGAGTGCCTGCTCGAGGCGAGCGACGAGGCCACCGTCTGGTGTCGCGTCCGGTTCCTGCAGCTCCGGAGCAGGTCGGTGGAGGAACGAAGCCCGGAGGGCGGCCATCGTACGGTCGACCGCCTTCGGATCGGCGACCGGCTCGAACTCGCCTTCGACGAGGCGATCCCCCGGGACTTCGACGCGCGGATCGTCGTCGGCGAGGCACTGAACGGCGAACGGCGGTTCGCCCTTGGCGCTCCCGGTGGCGAGGATTTCGAGGCGCTCACGGATGACGCCGGCCGCCCGGTGGGACGGACGGTGTCGCGGTCGTGGCCGGTGGACGCGGCGGTGGCGGTCTCCGCGGTCCGCTGCCCCACGGCACCCCGGCTCGTCCGGCTGCGCGTGCGCGTCGAGAACACCGACCGTACGACCCCGCCGGACGCTCCCCGGGGCGAGGCGCTGCGGCGATCGCTGATCGCCGCGCACACCCTGGCGGCCGCGTGCGACGCGTCGTTCGTCTCGCTGCTCGACCCGCCGGGCTGGGCCGAGGCGGAGGCCCGTGCCTGTTCGAACATCCGGACCTTTCCCGTGCTCGCCGGCCGGCCCGGTGAGCGGGACCTCCTGCTGTCGTCACCGATCCTCCTCTACGACCACCCGGCGATCGCTCCGGAGAGCCCCGGGGACCTGCACGACGGCACCGAGATCGACGAGATCCTCTCGCTGCGCACGCTGACGCTCACCGACGCCGAGAAACGTGAGGCCCGCGCGACCGATCCCCGCGCCGCGGCCATCCTCGACCGGGTCGACGCGATGCCGCCGGAGGTGATGTCCCGCCTGCACGGGGCCGTCCGTTCCCTCGGCCCTGCCTCCGCGACGGCCGGCGAGGACGCGTCGCCTCCGTCGCGCTGGACCCCGCCCGACGCGGCCGACCTGCCCCCCGACGCCGACGTCGTCGTCGTGGCCGGCCGCGTGTCACCAAGGGCAGCCGGGTGCGCCTGCTGCCGCAGCGGCGGGGCTCCGACCCGCAGGACATGTTCCTGGCGGGCCGGACCGCCAGGGTGGAGGCCGTGCTCCTCGACGTGGACGGCTCCCGTCAGCTGGCCGTCACCCTGGAGAACGATCCCGGGGCCGAGCTCGACCGATGGTACGGGCGGTTCCGTTACTTCTCCCCCGCCGAGATCGAACCACTCGCCGACACCGGAGGCACCGAATGAGCGCGCCCGGCCGCCGGGTGCTCGTGGCGGGCATCGGCAACGTGTTCCTCGGCGATGACGGGTTCGGCGTCGAGGTCGTCGGCCGGATCGACGCGTCGGCGCTTCCCTCGACGGTGGAGGTGACCGACTACGGGATCCGGGGCGTCCACCTGGTGTACGAGCTGCTCGACGGCCGCGTCGACACGTTGATCCTGGTCGACGCCGTTCCCCTCGACGGCCCGCCGGGGACGCTGGCCGTCCTCGAGGTCGATCCGCCGACCTGCCCGGCCCCCTCAGACCCGCCGACCGGCCGGGCCTCCTCAGACTTGCCGACGGGCCTGGCCTCCTCAGACCCGCCGATCGGTCCGGTCTCCTCGGATCCGCCGACCGCCCCGACGTCCGCACCGGAGCCGCCGTCTCCCCCGGCTCTCGACGGGCACGGCATGAATCCGGAGGCCGTCCTCGGGCTGCTCCGCGCCATCGGCGGCGACGTCGACCGCGTGCTCGTCGTGGGCTGCCGCGGCCGTCATCGAGGAGCGGATGGGACTGTCCGAGCCGGTGCGCGCCGTCGTGGACGACGCGGCCTCGCTCGTGACGGAGCTGGCGTGCGAAGAAGCGGCGAAGCCCGGAAGGGCGGAGAGGCGACCGGCCGATGCATGAGATGGGACTGTGCGACGCGATCGTCGACGCGACCGTAGCCCGCGCCCGCGGGCGGCGGGTGACCGGCGTACGGGTGTCCGTGGCCGGCCACCCGGTCGATCCGGACGTCGTCGACCAGGGTTTCCGGCTGGCGGCGGCCGGGACGGTGGCGGAAGGGGCGAGCGTCGAGCTCGTCGTCCGGCCGCCGTCGGTGCACTGCCGTGGCTGCGGCGCTCGCAACGAGGCCACCGACGCCTTCGTCCTCGCGGCGTGCCCGCGGTGCGGCGGCGTCGACGTCGACGCGGCGGACGCCGAGGAGGTCGTGCTGGAGTCGATCGCCTTCGAGCCGGCCGAGGAGAGGAGACCCTGATGGACGCCCACGCGCCGGACCGGCCGCCCGCGCCGGCGGCTCAGGTCGCCGCGATCTACGACGTACTCCGTGACCGGCTGGAAGGGAGGCCCCGGACATGAGCATCGAGCAGAACACCGCCGAGAAGCCCACGACCACGGGTTTCGAGCACATCGACATCCTGTGGATCTCCGAGGGGATGAGCTGCGACGGCGACACGGTGGCGATGACCGCCGCGTCGCAACCGCCGATCGAGGACATCGCCCTCGGCCTCATCCCCGGACTGCCCCGGGTCACCCTGCACAACAAGGTCCTGTCACCGGCCCAGGGCGGCGAGCAGTTCCTGGCGCCGTTCCGCGCGGCGGCCGCCGGCGAGCTGGAGCCGTTCATCCTCGTCATCGAGGGATCGGTGCCCAACCAGAACATCATCGAGGGCGACGGCTACTGGACGTCCTTCGGCAACGACCCGCAGACCGGCGAGCCGCTCACCCTGAACTGGTGGATCGACCGCCTCGCCCCGAAGGCCTGGGCGGTGGTCGCGGCCGGAACCTGCGCGACGTACGGCGGCATCCACGCGATGGCCGGCAACCCGACCGGATGCATGGGCCTGGCCGACTACCTCGGCTGGGACTTCACGTCGACCGGCGGGCTGCCGATCGTCAACGTGCCCGGATGCCCGATCCAGCCCGACAACTTCATGGAGACGCTGACCTGGGTGCTGTACCACGCCGCGGGCAGCGCTCCCCCGCCTCCGCTGGACAAGATGCTGCGCCCGCAGTGGCTGTTCGGCAAGACGGTCCACGAGGGTTGCGACCGGGCCGGCTACTACGAGCAGGCCGACTTCGCCAAGGACTACAACTCTCCCAAGTGCCAGGTGAAGGTCGGCTGCTGGGGACCGGTCGTCAACTGCGACGTGCCCAAGCGCGGCTGGATGGGCGGCATCGGCGGCTGTCCCAACGTCGGCGGCATCTGCATCGGCTGCACGATGCCTGGCTTCCCCGACAAGTTCATGCCGTTCATGGACGAGCCCCCGGGCGGATCGCTGTCCTCGGCCCTCAACAAGCCGTACGGCATGTTCATCCGCCGGCTGCGCGGCTTCACCAACCAGACGGTGAACACCGAACCCAAGTGGCGCCACAACAAGCCCGAACTGACCAGCGGATTCGACCCGCACTGGCGTCCGTGACCGGCCGCAGGGCGAAGGAGACCGACAGATGGCACTGACCGATCGGACGCGAGCGCCGCAGCGCGCCGGCGAACAGCTCGTCGAGATGGCCTGGGACCCGATCACCCGGATCATCGGCAACCTCGGCATCTACACGAAGATCGACTTCGCGAACCGGCGGGTGGCCGAATGCCATGCCACCTCGTCGCTGTTCCGCGGCTACTCGGTGTTCATGAAGGGCAAGGATCCGCGCGACGCCGGCTTCATCACCAGCCGGATCTGCGGCATCTGCGGGGACAACCACACGACCTGCTCGGTGTACGCCCAGAACATGGCGTACGGCATCAAGACCCCGCCGCTCGGCGAGGACATCATCAACCTCGGCGAGGCCGCCGAGTACATGTTCGACCACACGCTCTTCCAGGACAACCTGGTCTTCGTCGACTTCTGCGAGGCGATGGTCAAGGCGACCAACCCGAGCGTGCTGCAGCGGGCGCAGCGGACGGAGGCGCCCAACGCGGAGATCCACGGCTACCGGACGATCGCCGAGATCATGGAGGCCTTCAACCCGTTCGAAGGCGAGGTGTACAAGCAGGCGCTGCAGGTCAGCCGCACGACCCGGGAGATGTTCTGCCTGATGGAGGGGCGGCACGTCCACCCCTCGACCGTCTACCCGGGTGGCGTCGGGACGATGCCCGAGCCGAGCCTGTTCACCGACTACCTGAGCCGCCTCGTCTCGATCATCGACTTCGTCAAGCAGGCCGTCGCGATGAACGACGACGTCTTCGACTTCTTCTACGAGGCCCTGCCCGGGTACGAGGAGGTCGGGCGCAGGCGTGTCCTGCTCGGTTGCTGGGGCGCCTGGCAGGACCCCGATGTCGTCGACTACCGGTACGAGAACATGACCCGCTGGGGCCGGGCGATGAACGTCACCCCCGGCGTGGTCGTGGACGGTCAGCTGGTCACGACCGACCTCGTCGACATCAACCTCGGCATCCGCATCCTGCTCGGCAGCTCCTACTACGAGGACTGGGTCAACGAGGATCCGTTCGTCACCCACGATCCGCTGGGCAACCCCGTCGACATGCGCCACCCGTGGAACCAGACGACGCTCCCGGTGCCGCAGAAGCGGGACTTCGAGAACAAGTACAGCTGGGTGATGAGCCCGCGCTGGTACGACAAGCGCACCGGTGAGAACCTGGCCCTCGACACGGGCGGCGGGCCGTTCGCCCGCCTCTACACCACGGCGCTCGCCGGCCTGGTCGACACGCCGTACGTCAAGGCGACCGGGTCCAGCGTGCGCATCAGCCTGCCCCGCGGCGACAAGCTCCCGGAGACGACCCTGGAGTGGCGGATCCCGCAGTGGTCCAACGCGATCGAGCGGGACCGCGCCCGGGCGTACTTCATCGCCTACGCGGCCGCCATGTCCCTGCACTTCCTCGAGCGCGCCATGGAACGCGTCCGCGCCGGGGACGTCAAGGTCTTCCAGGACTTCACGGTCCCGGACGAGGGCATCGGCTGCGGGTTCCACGAGGCGGTGCGCGGCGTGCTGTCCCACCACCTCGTCATCAAGGACAAGAAGATCGCCAACTACCACCCGTATCCGCCGACCCCGTGGAACGCCAGTCCTCGTGACATCCACGGCGTTCCCGGCCCGTACGAGGACGCCGTCCAGGACATGCCGATCTTCGAGGAGAACGGCCCGGACGACTTCAAGGGCGTCGACATCATGCGCGCCGTCCGCAGCTTCGATCCCTGCCTGCCCTGCGGCGTCCACATGTACCTCGGCAACGGCACCGTGCTGAAGAAACTCCACTCGCCGACGTTCGGAGCAAGCCATGGCTGACCCGCCGGCCACCCGCCCGTCCGAGGACCGGACCGACCCGCCGGTCGGCGGCCTGCCGGAGGACGAGGTCGAGGACCGGCTCGTCCGCCTCGACGGCCTTCTCGAGCGGCTCGAGCAGGCCACCGGGCCCGTCGCCGAGACCGCGGCGCAGGCGGTCGAAGCCCTCACGGAGGTGTACGGCACCGCGCTCGCCCGCATGACGGCCCTGGTCGGCGGGCTGCCGGAGCTCGCCTCGGCGCTGACCCGGGACGAGCTGGTGCACCACCTCCTCATCCTGCACGGCATCCACCCGCAGCCGGTCGAGGAACGCGTCGCGCGAGTGCTCGACGACGCCCTTCGAGCAGGCGGCGGCACGGTCGAACTGGCCGAGATCACCGGCGACGTCGCGCGTCTTCGCTGGTCCGGGGGCCGGGGCTGCGCGTCGTCGGCGGCTGCGGCCGAAGGGGCCATCGCCGACGCCGTGCTCGCCGTGGCCCCCGAGCTGCGGCGGGTCGAGGTCACGCCCGTCGAGCGCGCCCCGGCGGTGATCCCCGCCGAGTCCCTGCTGCGCCGGCCGGCCGACCGGATTCCGGACCGGACGGCGTGAAGGGCACGGGCGCGCTGCGGCGGGTGGTCGACCGTGCGACGGCGGCCGGCCCGGGCAGCCGTGCGAACTGTGCTCCCGGCCGATCGCGGAGAACCACCGGCACCTGCTGGATCTCCAGGCGGACGAGCCGCGATGCGTCTGCTACGCGTGCTCGGTGCTCTTCCAGCGGGACGAGGCCGGCGATGGGCACTTCCGGCTGATCCCCGACCGCCGCGTCCCGCTTCCCGCGTTCGCACCGGCGACGGTGGGCGTCCCGGTCGGGCTGGCGTTCTTCGTACGGCGTCCGGACGGCCGCGTCAGCGCGCACTATCCGAGCCCGGCCGGCGCGACGCGGTGGGAGGTCGACCCACCCCGGTGGCGGTCCGCCGTCGAGGGCATCGGGCCGTTGACGTCCCTGGCGGCCGACGTCGAGGCGGTCCTCGTCAACACCGCCCGGGGATGCTCGGAGGCCTGGCTGGTCCCCATCGACGACTGCTACCGCCTGGTCGCGATCGTGCGCCGGCACTGGACGGGTATGTCGGGCGGTGAGCTGGTATGGACCGAGATCGAGCTGTTCTTCGATGAGCTGAGGAGGTGCCATGGGACGGATCCGGATCGGTAAGCCGGACGTCAGGCCGGACACCCCGGCCCACGTGCGCGGCATACGGGAGGGCAACGCGAAGCGGAAGCTCAGCAGGCAGATCGGTCACCGCAGGGACGGCACCGCCGACGCGCGCCGCTCCACGGGGGTCAGGCCGAGGAGGCACAACGCGATCCTCAAGATCATGCCCAACCTGCCACCGGGCTGAGACCGATCAGAGGAGACCATCATGATCAAGAAGGTGCTGATCGGCGCGGCGATCACCGGTGTCGTCGTCGTGGCCGTCCGGGAGTACCCCGCGCTCAGACGCGAGATCAGGATCTGGCGCATGTGACACCGATGGGCGCCCCGAGGGGGCGGCGCCGCGAGACGGCGTCGCCCTCCCGCGCGGGCCGCTGACGCGTCATCCGGTGATCGACCGGATCCGTTGGAGCGGTGCATATGACGGGCGATCGAGGAAATCACCGCTGGCATGGCCACTGCGTACGCCGAACAATCCCTTCCGCACGTCCTGCGGGAGTACGCCGTCGTCGCCGACGGCGAACGCGGAGCCCTGATCGGCCCGGAAGGGGACGTGGCATGGATGTGCTTCCCCTCCTGGGAGTCACCGGCGGTCTTCAGCGGGCTGGTCGGCGGGCGGGGCCGCTACATCGTCCAGCCGGTCGACGAGTGGCGCGTCTGGGGCGGCTACTACGAGGATCGCAGCCTGATCTGGCGAAGCCGCTGGGTCACCCGTGCCGGCACCGTGGAATCCCGGGAGGCCCTGCTCCGCCCGGCGCGTCGTGACCGCGCCGTCCTGCTCCGCCGGATCCACGCCACCCGGGGCCCCGCTCGCGTGCGGGTACACCTCGATCTGCACGGCGGCTTCGGGAAGCACACGATGACCGGGCTGCGACTCGAGGACGGCGTCTGGACGGCTCGCAGCGGGTCCGTCCGCATGCGCTGGGCCGGAGCCGCGAAGGCCGAGTGTGACGATGACGGCCTGCTGCTGATCGTGGATCTTCCCGAAGGTCAGTCCCACGACCTGGTGCTGGAGCTGACCACCGGCCGTCCCGACGGGTCGCTCTCCCCGCACGACCTGTGGGCGGCCACCGAGGCCGACTGGCCCGCCCGCGTACCGGCCTGTGCGGACACCATCGCACCTCGCGACGCCCAGCTCGCCTACGCGGTGCTGACCGGTCTCACCAGCGGCTGCGGCGGAATGGCCGCCGCGGCCACCACGTCGCTGCCCGAGCGGATGGGGTACGACCGCAACTACGACTACCGGTACGCCTGGATCCGTGATCAGTGCTACGCCGGCCAGGCCGTCGCCGTCCACGGTGCCCGGCCGGAGTTGCTGGACGCCGCCACCGGGTTCGTGGCCGAGCGTCTGCTGGCCGATGGCGACCACCTCAAACCCGCCTATACGGTCACCGGCGACGCCGTCCCCGATGAGGAACACCGCGACCTCCCGGGGTATCCCGGTTCCCGGCTCATCACCGGCAATCACGTCAACGACCAGTTCCAGCTGGACGCCGTCGGAGAGGCTCTCCACCTCTTCGCCACCGCCGCCCGGATCGACCGGTTGCCGCAGGAGGCGGCCCGTGCCGCACGCGTCGCCGTCGACGTCATCGCCACGCGCTGGCGTCACCCCGACGCCGGGATCTGGGAGACCGATGACCGATGCTGGACCCAGTCACGGCTCGCCTGCGTCGGCGGCCTGCGCGCGGCCGCGGCGACCATCGCGGCACCGCCCGAGCGGCCGGCATGGCTCGCCCTGGCCGAGACGATCCTCGCCGAGACCACCCGCACGAGCCTCAGCCCCGCCGGGCACTGGCGCCGCGCGCCCGACGACGACCGGATCGACGCGTCGTTGCTGGTCCCGCCGATCAGAGGTGCCCTTCCCGCGGACGATCCCCGCACCGTCGCCACCCTGGAAGCCGTCCGCGAACGCCTGGTCGAAGACGGATTCGTCTACCGGTACGCGATCGACGAGCGCCCGCTCGGCGACGCCGAGGGGGCCTTCATGCTCTGCGGGTTCTTCCTCGCTCTCGCCGAACACCACCAGGGCGACATCCCGCGGGCCGCACGCCGGTTCGAACGCATCAGGTCCGGCTGCAGCACCACCGGCCTGTTCACCGAGGAGTACGACACGCGCCAGCGTCAGCTCCGCGCCAACCTGCCGCAGGCATTCGTCCACGCGGTGTTCCTCGAGGCGGCGGCACGGCTCGCCGTCGACTCACCGTGAACACCCGGCGGCTGCCGGGCGGACGGCGTCGAAGGTGCAACCACCGGCCGGCGGCGCCGTTCGCGCGGGTGCGATGAGCCGGCGCCCACCCGATGAGGGGCGGTGCCGCGACCCCGGCCGGGCACCCGGCCGGGCCGCGTCGCGTCATGAACCGAGCGCGAAATCACTGACCTTCGACGCGTTGTCCTTATTGACCAGGACGCAGTCGACGGACTGCTTCTCAGGCTGGCCCGTGGAGCCCGTCCTGATGTATTTGTCGGCCTGGTCGACGGCCATCTGGGAGATCTTCGCCGCAGGCTGCAGGACGGTGGCCTTGATGCCGTCCTTGAGGACGGACGAGACCACGTCGGGGCTGCCGTCGAAGCCGGTGACGATCACGTTGGTCTTCTTCGCGGCCTGCAGCGCGGCCCAGGCGCCCAGCGCCATGGTGTCGTTGCCGGCGATGATGCCCTTGACGTTGGGGTGGGCCTGCAGCATGGTCTGCACCTTCTGCAGCGCCTCGGTCTGGTCCCAGTTGGCGCTCTGCTGGGCGACCATCTTCATCTTCGGGAACTGGTCCAGCACGGAGTGGTAGCCCTTGGACCGGACGCCGGCGTTGGTGTCGGTCTCCTTACCGGTCAGCTCGAAGTACTCCCCGGATTGGCCCATGTCCTTGGCGAACTCCTGCCCGCCGAGGGTCGCGCCCTGGGAGTTGTTGGAGACGATCTGGGCCTTGGCGACCCCGGTGGAGTTGATCTCGCGGTCGATGAGGAAGCTGGGGATCTTGGCGCTGCCGGCCTTCTGCAGTGCGGTGACCGTGGAGTCGGCCCCGGCGTTGTCGAGGATGATGGCCGCGGCCTTGCGGGAGATGGCGGTGTCGATCGCCTGGCTCTGCTTGGTCGGATCGTCGTCGTGGCTGAGCACCAGGGTGGTGTAGCCGAGCCTCTTGGCTTCGGCGTCGGCGGACTGCTGCTCGGCCTTGAAGAACACGTTGTCGGGTGACGGCGTGATGATCACGATCAGTTTCGATCCGCCACCGCCGGCGGACTTGCCGCTCGCGGAGGACTTGGATCCGCCGCCGCAGGCGGTGAGGCTGATGGCGGCGGCCACGGTGACGGCGGCGAAGCCGATGATGGGCCGGCGGCTGGGGAGACGGTGCACAGTCGGGCCTTCCTTTCAGGCGCATGACGTGGGGATGGGGGCGAAACCGGCAGCGCGGAGCGACGTCGGATGTGAGAGGTGGTGTGTGGAGGAGCTCTGCTAGGTGGTCATGCGGGTTTTGACCCGTTCCTGGGTCTGCTCCAGGACGACGGCCAGCACGATGACGGTGCCCTTGACGACGAGCTGCCAGAAGCTGGAGACGCCGACCAGGACGAGGCCATCGCTGAGGAAGCCGATGACGAACGCGCCGACGAGGGTGCCGATGATGCTGCCCTTGCCGCCCGCCAGCGCGGTGCCGCCGAGGACGGCCGCGGCGATGGCGTTCAGTTCGTACGTGGTGGCGGTGTCGGGGTAGGCCGCGCCGAGTTCGGAGGTGAGGATGAGTCCGGCCAGCGCCGCGCATGCCCCGGAGATGATGTAGACGGCGATCTTGATGCGGGAGGTGCGGATGCCGGCCAGCTCGGCGGCGCGTTCGTTGCCGCCGACGGCGTAGACGCGGCGGCCGAACGGCGTCCGGGTGGTCACGATGATCGCCAATGCGGCGACGACGATCATGATCCAGATGGCGACGGGCACTCCGATCCAGCTCTTACCGCCCAGGACGTTGAAGCCGGTGTTGTGCCGTGTGGGCGTCCCGGCGAGATTGGGAAAGGTGCCGCCCTTGCTGCGCAGGTCGGCCAGCCCGCGGGCGGCGTACAGGACGCCGAGGGTGGCGATGAAGGGGGCGACCTTGAGCTTGGTGACGAGCAGACCGTTGATCGCTCCGACCGCGGCGCCGATCAGGATTCCGATGACGATCACCATGACGGTGGAGAACCAGACGGTGTCGCCGCCGGGCAGTTTCAAGCCCTCGAACAGCAGCCCGCCGGAGATCATGCCAGCCAGTCCGGAGATGGAGCCGACCGACAGGTCGATGCCGCCGGTGAGGATGACGAAGGTGACACCGATGGCGAGCAACGCGGTGATGGACACGTGCTTGCTCATCAGCAGCAGGTTGCTGGTGGTCAGGTAGTCGCTGGAGATCAGGCTGAACATGATCACCAGGGCGACGAGAACGATCAGCGTCCGGCCCTGCAGGAGGATCATCGCCAGTCGTGTGCCGCTGCCGACACGGCCGGCGCGGCCGCCGCGCCGCCCTTGGCTTCGGGTTCCGTGCTGGTGCTCATGGGCTCACCTTCATGACGGTGGTGGAGGCGGAGGCGTTGACGAGCGCTTCCTCGGTGGCCTCGCCGCGGGGCAGGTCGGCGGTGATACGGCCACGGGCCATGACGAGGATCCGGTCGGACATGCCCATCACCTCGGCCAGCTCCGAACTGACGAACAACACGCCCAGGCCCTTGTCGGCCAGGTCGCTCATGATGCGGAAGATCTCGGTCTTCGCGCCGATGTCGACGCCGCGGGTCGGCTCGTCCAGCAGCAGGACCTTGGGGTCGGTCCGCAGCGCGCGTCCCAGGACCACCTTCTGCTGATTGCCGCCGCTGAGCTGGGTGACCTGGGCGTCGACACCGGGCACCTTGATCTGCAGGTCCGTGACCTGTCCGGTCGCCACCCGGCGTTCACGCGCCGGGGAGAGAAGCAGATGCCGGGTGAGGGTGTTCAGCGTGGACAGCAGCAGGTTCGCGCGGACCGACAATGCCTGGACGAGTCCATCGCGCTGGCGGTCCTCCGGGACCAGCGCCAGGCCCAGCGCCAACCGGCCGGAGACTCTTTCGCCCACGGCCCGCCGCCCGTCCACCTGGACCGTCCCGGTGTGGTGGCGCATGCCGATCAGGGCCTCCATGAGTTCGGTACGGCCTGCGCCCATGAGCCCGTAGATGCCGACGATCTCTCCGGCTTTGACGGTGAAGCTGACATCGTCGACCAGCGGCGTCGGTTTGCCGGGCACGGACAGGTTCTCGACGGCGAGCAGCACGTCACCGGTCCGGCTGGCCGAACGCGTGAACAAGCTGTCCTGGGAACGGCCGACCATCTGCTGGACGATCCAGGCGGTGTCGGTCTGATCCATCGACGCCTCGGCCACCAGCGCCCCGTCGCGCAGGACGGTGACGTAGTCGCCGATCCGCCGGAACTCCTCCAGCTTGTGGGAGATATAGATGACCGTGACGTTCTGCTCCCGCAGGTCGTCCATCACCTCGAACAGCACGTCGACTTCGGCATTGCTCAGCGCGGACGTCGGCTCGTCCATGATCAGGATTCGCACGTCCTGGGACAGCACCCGGGCGATCTCGACCAGTTGCTGCGTACCGATCGGCAGGTCGCCCACCAGTGTGTCGGGGTCGATGTCCTGCCGCAGCCGCGCGAGGGCGGCTCTCGCCTGCCGGCGCTGCTCGGCGACGCTGGTCAGATGCGCCCGGTTGTGCAGCTCGCGCCCGGCGAAGATGTTGTCGGCGACGCTGAGGTTGGGAAACAGGCTGAGTTCCTGATGAATGATCCCGATACCGTGGGCCAGGGCCTCGCGAGGTGTGGGGAACTCCACCGGCTCCCCGTCCAGCAGGATCCGGCCGCCGGTCGGCTGCTCGGCGCCGCTGAGGATCTTCATCAGCGTCGACTTGCCCGCCCCGTTCTCCCCCACCAGTACGTTCACCGCGCCGGTACGGGCTTTGAACGTCACGCCGCGCAGCGCGTGCACACCGCCGTAGGACTTGGTGATCTCCTCGGCCACCAAGGCCGTCGGCGCCGACGTGCCGGGAGTCGCCTCCGGGGCGCCGGGCCGGGGGCCGGCCGACGTCTCAGCCGAGGGCGCAGGCTCGGTCACGACGCCACCTCCAGGGTGATGGGCGTGATCATGACGCTGGAGGTCGCGAGCAGTTGGAAAGCCCCGGTGAAGGTGACCTTCTTCCCCTTGATCGATTTCAGGTCCACGGGGCCCACGACCGCCGTCTTGACCTTGGCGTTGAGCGCGGTTGCCGCGTCGGCGTAATCGATCTGGTTGGTGAACTGGCTGAAGTCGATGAAGCCGACGGCGTCACGTACGGCGGTGCCGACGAAGGCGGGCCCGACGGCCAGGTTGACGTCGGTCTTGCCGACGCCGGGAACGTCGACTTGGACGCTTCCGACCGCGCTCGCGCTGTTCACGGCGATTACCGTGCCCGTACCCTTGATCATGAAGGAGTAGGGGGATCCAGCCCCGGCCTGCCTGCCGTAACGGGCGCCCGCCGCTTTCTGGTCGGCTCGTAGTGCCGGCAGGAGGGTGGCCGCGTCGACGGCGCCCTTCTGTGCGGCCGGCACGACCTTGGTGGCCCAGATGCCGTTGGCGTAGGAGGTCGCGTCGAACTTCTTGCCGCCGCCCGCCGCGGCGGCCGAACCACCGGTCTTCTCCACGACATAGACGCCGGGAACCCCGGAACACGCCGCCAGCGAGCCGACCAGCACGGACGCCAGGACAGGAAGGAGGAGTCTGCGGTACGACCTGCCGAGCCGGGTTCTCGCTGTGTGAGCCATGGCCCTACCCTTGACGAATCTGAATATCTATTCAAAAGACGTTGTCTATGCCGAAATTAACGTAGCCGAAATCTGGTGTCAACCATGGACGGATCACCCGGCGGTGCGCCAGCACTGATCAGTAGGGGTTGAATGGGTATTCTCGTACCGCGCGAGTGGCGGCGGGCACTGTTGTACGCGGGCGAGACACGCCGGGCGCGAGCCGTCTGTGACATCGAGCGGGGGATCGACCGCCGCGGGCCCGCAGCGATGACGATGCGGTCGGCCGAGAACGTGGACAGAGGAGCGCTAGGCATCATGGATGGTCCCGGGGCGATGAGCCTGAGCGACATCCCGTCGGATCAGATCCGGCTGTTGACCAAGGTCGCGCGGATGTACCACGAGCGTGGGATGCGTCAGCCGCAGATCGCCGAGCAGTTGCACATCTCCCAGCCGCGCGTGTCGCGGCTCCTCAAGCGAGCGGTCAACCTGGGTATCGTCCGCACCACCGTCGTCACGCCCCGCGGCGTCCACGCCGACATCGAGGAACAGCTCGAGGAGCGGTACGGCCTCAGCGAGATCGTCGTCGTCGACACCGATGACCAGGCGGACGAGCATCAGGTGATGCCGGCACTCGGCTCGGCCGCGGCGGCGTATCTGGAGACCACGCTGATGGGCGACGAGCGCATCGGGGTGTCGTCATGGAGCTCGACACTGCTGGCCACGGTGGAGTCGATGAGTCCCCGGCCGACGCCGGTCGCCGACAGGGTCGTCCAGATGCTCGGCGGCGTCGGCAACGTGACCGCGCAGACGCAGGCCACCCGCATCACCGGGCGGCTGGCCCAGCTGACCGGCGCCACCCCGGTGTTCCTGCCCGCCCCGGGTCTCCTGGCATCGGGCGACGTGCGGCAGATGATCGTCACCGATCCCAACATCGAATCGGCGCTGGCGGCCTGCGAAGACCTCACCACGGCGCTCGTGGGCATCGGCAGCATCAAACCTTCCCCGCTGCTCCGCGAAAGCGGCAATGCCTTCGCCGAGAGCGAGCTTCCCGAGCTGCACGCCGCCGGAGCCGTCGGCGACGTGTGCATGCGGTTCTTCGACGAGCGCGGCGAGCATCTGCGGACCACCCTCGATGAGCGGGTCCTCGGCATCACCGCTGAAACCCTGCGCCGAGTCCCCCGCCGGGTCGGCGTCGCCGGCGGCGCCCGTAAGCACACCGCCATCCAGGCCGCCCTGCTCGGCGGCTGGATCAACGTCTTGATCACCGACCTGCAGACGGCCCAGTGGCTGGCCACCCCCGCCACCCCGTCCAGTCTCCAGCCCACCGGGTGACCCACGGCCGCCGGTAGGACCGCAGCGGACGGCATGAAGGCCGCTGCGGCGACCGGTCCGCGCCGTTAGATCACACTCCCGTCCCGGCCGTACACCGACAGGCGATCGCCGGCCCGGCCGCACCTCTCCCCTGCCACGGCACCGTTGACACTCTGATCATGTCGCCATAGTGTATTGCTAGTCGTGGTTGAATATATAACACCGGGTGCCAGACGCGGAGGACCGCTGAGCACGCCGCGTCGCCGGTCCGAAGCGGACTACGGCGTTCCCTGCGGCGGACCGGCAGGACGCGGCCGCGTACGAGAGTCGGGCCGGCCGTGATCCAGCGATCGCGCTTCGGCCGTCGGGCGTGCGTACCGCGCGGAGATGGCACCTGAAGGGGAAGGGACCACATGCTGACCAGTGATGACGCCCAGGCAGAGCGCTATCTGCGACTACGGCGGCGGCTCGCCGACGGTGACATCGCCGACGTCCCCGCGACGCTCGCCGAACTCGCCCGCCAGGTGCGCCAGGCCGATCTCGCCATGATCCGGCAGGCCGGGCTCGGGCACATCGGTAGCGACTTCTCGGTCATCGACATCCTGGTCACCCTGTACGGGGCCGTGCTGTCGATCGATCCCCGTGATCCGCTGGCAGCCGATCGGGACCGGTTGATTCTCAGCAAGGGGCACACCGCCGGCGCGCTCTACGCGGTCCTTGCCCAGTGCGGTTTCTTTCCGGAGTCGGCCCTGAAGACGTTCGCCGGGCCGCTGTCGCCGCTCAACGGCCATCCCAACCGCACCAAGGTGCCCGGGGTGGAGACCAACACCGGCCCGCTCGGCCACGGGTTTCCCGTAGCGGTCGGTGCGGCGCTGGCGAGCAGGCTCTCCGGATCCCGCAGCCGCACCTTCGTCGTCCTGGGCGACGGAGAGTTGCAGGAGGGCAGCAACTGGGAGGCGGCGATGACCGCCGGCCACCACGAACTCTCGGCCCTCACCGCGGTCGTCGACCGCAACATGCTGCAGCAGGGCGCCCGTACCGAGGAGACCACGCGGCTGGAGCCGCTGGCGGACAAGTGGATCAGCTTCGGCTGGGAGGTCCGCCAATGTGACGGTCATGACCACCGCGAGCTGCTGACCGCTTTCGCGCCCGCCGCAGGCGAGCGACCGGTCTGCGTCATCGCCCACACCACGAAAGGCAAAGGCGTGTCCTTCATGGAAGACCGCGTCGAATGGCATCACAAGGTCCCCTCGCAGGAGCAGGCCGCCACGGCGTACGAGGAGCTCGCCCGATGACCGACACCGTCGCGGCCGTGCCCCTGTTCGACTGCAGAAAGGCCTTCGCCGAGGAACTGATCGCCCTTGCCCGGGCCGATGAACGAGTCGTCGTGGTCTGCAACGACTCGGTCGGATCCAGCAACCTGGTGAAGTTCCGGGAGGAGTTCCCCGACAGGCTGATCAACGTCGGCATCGCGGAACAGGACATGGTCGGCGTCGCCGCCGGCCTGGCCAACGGCGGTCTGCTGCCCTTCGTCACCGCCGCCGCGCCCTTCCTGACCGGCCGCGCGCTGGAACAGATCAAGGCCGACATCGCCTACAGCCACGCCCGCGTCGTGCTGTGCGGGCAGAGCCCCGGGATGGCGTACGGGGAGCTGGGCCCCACCCATCACTCCATCGAGGACCTATCGTGGATCCGGGCGGTCGCCGACCTGCCTGTGATCGTCCCTGCCGACCCCGCCGAGACGCGGGCCGCGCTGCGCTGGGCCGCCGCCCACGACGGCCCGAGTTTCCTGCGGATCGGCCGGTTCGGCGTCCCCGCGGTCCATCCCGACGACATCACCTTCGAGCTCGGCCGTTCCCGGCAGCTGACCGAAGGCGACGACGTCACCGTGATCGCCGTGGGCACGATGGTGTCACGGGCCATCGACGCGGCCGCGACGCTCAGAAAGGAAGGGATCGGGCTGCGAGTGATCAATATGGCCTCCATCGAACCGCTCGACGAGGCGGCCGTGCTGAGCGCGGCCGCGGAGACCCGCGGCGTCATCACCGCCGAGGAGGCGACGATCACCGGTGGGCTGGGCGCCGCGGTGGCCGGCCTGCTCGGCCAGCGGCGGCCGACCTGGATGAGGATCCTCGGCGTGCCCCGCACCTTCGCGCCGACCGGCAGCACCGAGTTCCTCCTCTCCCACTTCGGTCTCACCGCGGACGGCATCGCCGCCGCGGCTCGGCAGTTGGTCGCCGATGGCCCGCGATGAGATGATCCTCGCCATCGACCAGGGCACCGGCTCGACCAAGGCGCTCCTGCTCGATCGACGCGGCCGCGTGCTCGCCCGGGCGGCCGAACCACTGGCCCAGACCCATCCCCGGCCCGGATGGGTGGAGCAGTCGCCGGCCGAGATCTGGGCCGGCGTGATCGCCGCGACCCGCCGCTGCCTGGACGGTCACGACCCCGCCCTCGTCGCCGCGGTGGGCATCAGCAATCAGCGCGAGTCGATGCTGCTGTGGGATCGTTCCACGGGCGAGCCGGTCAGCCCCGTCATCAGCTGGCAGGACCGGCGCACCACCGCGCGATGCGCGGCCTTGGTGGCCGATGGCTTCGGAGCGATGGTGTGGGAGCTCACCGGGCTGCCCCTGGACCCCATGTTCTCGGCGACCAAGGGGGCCTGGCTGCTCGATCACGCCGACCCCGACCGGCGCCGCTCCATCCGCGGGGACCTGTGCCTGGGCACCATCGACTCCTGGCTGCTGAGCAGGTTCGGCGGCGAGCACGTCATCGAGGTCGGCAACGCCTCCCGCACGCAGCTGCTCGACGTGCGCACCGGCCGGTGGGAACCGCGGCTGCTGGAACTGTTCGGCATCCCATCTCAGGTGCTGCCCCGCGTGGTGCCCTCGACCGGACCGTTTCCCGTGGTTCGTGGCCTGCCGCCGCTCGCGGACGGTGTGCCGGTCGGCGCCGTCCTCGGTGACTCGCACGCCGCGTTGTTCGCCCACGCCGGATGGCTGCCCGGCCGGGTCAAGGCGACGTACGGCACCGGCTCATCGGTCATGGCGCTCTGCCACGACACCGGCGAGATGGGCACCGGCCTGTGCCGGACCATCGCCTGGGGCACCGGCCTCGAATCCGGCACCATCGCGCACGCGGTCGAGGGCAACATCCTCTCCACCGGGTCCACCCTGCGCTGGCTCGCCGACACCGTGGGCCGCACGCCCGCGGAACTGGCCGACCTCGCCGATGGCGCGAGCAGCGACGGCGTGCACCTCGTGCCCGCTTTCGGCGGCCTCGGGGCCCCCTGGTGGGACAGCGATGCCCAGGCCACTTTGGCCGGCATGACATTGGCCACGGGACTTCCCCAGATCGCCCGTGCGGCGCTGGAGTCCACCGCCTTCCAGGTCGAAGACGTCGTCGAGGCGGCCGGCCGAGGCGAGGTTCTGCTGGCCGACGGCGGCGCCGCCGCCAATCCGACGCTCATGCAGATACAGGCCGACATCAGCGGGCGCCACGTCCGTCAATCCCTGGTCAGCGACCTGTCGGCGATCGGCGCCGCGCACCTGGCCGGCCTCACGGGCGGACTGTGGACCCAGACCGAACTCGAGGACTTCGACCGACCTGCCCGCCTCTTCACGCCCCGTGGCGGCTCCGAAGAGCGCGGGCGCCGGCGATCGGCATGGCACCAGGCGCTGGCCCGCGCCCGCACCACCGACCGGCCGGCATAGAACAAGCCCCGGCCAGTCGGTGCCGCACAGGCCCCGGCCGGTCGCCGTAGACCAAGCCCACGGTTCCCTCAACCCCAGGAGGCACGTCATGACGACCCCACCAGCAGCCCGGCCCGCCTCTGAACCGCTGTACGGTGCCGGGCTGTGGCACTTCGGCCAGTTCCGTGACCGCTACGCCACCGACGGGTACGGACCACCGGTCACCACCCTGGAGGCCATCGACCGGGCCGGGGAGGTCGGCAGCCTTTCGGTCGTCGACCTCAACTACCCGTTCAACCCCGCCGAGCTGGACATCGCCGCCGTCGAGGACGCTCTCAAGGCCAACAACCTGCGCGCCATCGCCCTCACCCCGGAGATCTACACCCGCACCTTCTGCCGGGGCGGCTTCACCAACCCCGACCCGAAGATCCGGCGTGAGGCCATCGAACTGGTGAGCCAGGCCGCCGACCTCACCCGCCGGCTCGGCGGCGACTACGTCAAGCTCTGGCCTGGCCAGGACGGCTGGGACTACCCTTTCCAGGCCGACTACAAGGCCCTGTGGGCCATGTCGATCGAGGCGGTCCGCGAACTGGCGCAGCGCCACCCCGACCTGCGCTTCGCCATCGAGTACAAACCCCGCGAACCCCGCAACCGCATGACCTTCTCCTCCGCCGCCCGCACGCTGCTGGCCATCGAGGAGATGGACGTCCCCAACGTCGGCATCCTGCTGGACTTCGGGCACTCTCTCTACGGGCTGGAGTCACCCGCCGACGCGGCCCAGATGATCATGGCCCGGGACAAGCTGTACGCCATCGACGTCAATGACAACTTCCGGGGCTGGGACGACGACATGGTCGTCGGCTCGATCCACCTCGTGGAGACCTTCGAGTTCTTCCATACGCTCGTCCAGGCGGACTGGCAGGGTGTCTGGCAGCTCGACCAGTTCCCCTTCCGGGAGAACGCCGTGGAGGCCGCCCGCGCCGGCATCGAGGTGATGCGCACCATCTGGCGGGCCCTGCAGATCCTCGACACCGAGGCTCTCGCCGACGCTCAGGCCCGCCAGGACGCCCTCGCCGCCCAGCGCATCGCGCGAGCCGCGCTGCTGGGCGCCCAGCGCACCTGAGCCCATGACCGGACGATGGCCCGCCGCTCGGAAGCGGCGGGCCATCGTCTCGTTCTACTCGCCGTACAGGGTCCGTAGCTTGGCGAAGAAGTCGGCGAACATCAGCCGGGTGTCGACGCCCTTGTAGACCCGAATCCTGCGACCGCTGTCACGGGCCGTGTAGGTGCCGTCGGCGTTGAGCCGGGGAGCGTAGATGGTGTCGTAGGGGCTGGTGTAGGTCGCGGTCTTGTCCCAGGGAGAAGTCAGCGCGGTGAGGAGGACGAGGGGCGAGTCACCCAGTTGGTAGACCTCGCCGAAGTTGATGCGCTTGGCGAACCGCTGGTAGTAGCTCAGCTGGTTCTGCCACAGCCAGCGGCCGATGTCGCCGGCCGTACCGACGTTCTGTTGAAGCTCGAAATCCGACACCATGCACATCGAGTACACGTCCGACGGAATCTGCCAGATGGGCATGGTGGACTGGTTGAACACCACCTGCGCCGCCACCGGATCGGCGTTGAAGTTGTACTCGCTCCCCCCTGCCGGGTAGGGCTTGCCACCGATCCACACCAGCGTCACCTTGCCGGCGATGGAGGGTTCCATCAGGAACGCGCTGGCTACGTCGGTGAGCGTGCCGCCCGCAGTGATGTAGAGGGGCAGGCTGGTGTCGGTGCGCATCGCCTCGGCCACGATGGCCTTCGCGCCTGCCGTCTCCCGTGGCGTGGAGGAGTCCTTGAGGGCGTCGTTCGAGCCGGCATAGGCCTTGACGTCGCCGCGACGCATGAGGCGCAGCATGGTGACGGCCGCCTTGTACGAATCCTCGGCCTGGTACTTACCGGTGTCGAAGGGGTCGGACGGCAACTGGGCGTGCGCGCCCACGACCAGTGGTACGTCGGTCGAGGGCGACATGACCTGGTGGACGAACGCGAACAACCCGTCGGGGTCGGCGCCCAGGTCGTTGCTGATGATGACTCGCGCTCGCGGCCCGGCCGGTGGCTGGAAGCCACGCTTGGCCGTACCGGTCGACACCGACGCGGCTTCGGCCGCCGACGCCGGTAGGGCGGCCAGGGCACCGAGGCCGGCAGCACCGGCCGAGCCCATGAACAGACGCCGATCCATAGCGCTCCTTCTTCCGTGGCGCGGTGCCACGTGGCTAGCGGACGGTGAGGACGACCCGCGCGTAGCGGGTCAGCGGCGCGCTTCCGGAGCCGGTCGCTGCGAGGATGAGGTGGATGGTCTGGCCGGGCTCGGCGCCGGCGGGAACGGTGACCTGAGCGCACTGGTGATCCGCGTTGGCGATCGTCACCGCGCCGGGGAAGGTCCCGGCCTCTCGGTACTGCGACCACCGCACGGTGACGGGCGTGCCATCGGGGTCGTGGGCGAGACCGCACACGGTCGTCGTCCGGCCGGCGTGGACCCGGCGGTCGGAACCACGCAGCGTGACCACCGGCTCATGGTCGACGGCCTGACCGGGCGGGGTGACGCTCCACTTCAGGCGTGCGGCGAAGTCGTTCTGCGCGGCGGGAATCCAGCGCGTCCAGCCGTAGGAGGCGATCGGCGTCCCGTCGGGACCGAGGTCGGAAGGCGCCGACGTCCACAGGTTCGGTGTAGTGGTCTTCTGCACCAGGCGGCCGCCCCAGCCGCCCCAGGTCGGGTCGGGTTCGCTGCGCAGCCCGGTGTCGATCAGGCCCATGAAGGCCACGTTGTCGCCCTCGGACAGGAAGTCGTACTTCTTGCGGGCCGGGAGCCACTTGGGCGGGTTGCTGAGGTCCCCGAAGGTGTCCAGCTGGTCGCCCGGTGTGGATCGGCCGTCTCCCCAGACGAAGTACTGCGCTCCGAGCGGCCCGACGTCCAAGACGTTCTTCTTGGTCCAGTCGGCGCCGAAGTAGTACTGCCACTGCGGCGGCACGGGGCTGCGGCCCTCGATGTAGTAGCCCCAGGCGCTGTAGCCGCCGCTGGTGTCCCGCACCTGCAGCTTCGGCCAGTTGGGCGCGATGTACTGCGTGTAGGTGAGGTCCTGGAAGCCGCTGGCCATGATGACGGCCTTGGCCGAGACCTTGTCGTAGACCCGCTGCCACTGGGCGGTGCCGGCGTACTGATCGTGGATCGACTGCAATGCCCGCGCGATCGTGTTGGTACCTCCCCATGCCTGCAGGTAGAGCGGCCGCGGGTCATTGTCGAGGAGGAGCTTTTTGATCAGGTTCGAGCCGGCGGTGTCGTGCGACATCTCGCCTTCGAAATCGATATTGCCGATCTTGGTCTTCGCCAGTAGCTCTTGAGGCGAGGGGTAGGCGCGGTCGTGGGCCCGAAGGTTGCGGTATACCCGCGCGTACTGGCCCAGCAGTTCCTGGATGATGCTCGTGCCGGTGAACCGCCAGGAGGTCTGCGGCGTGTTGTACTCACGGCGCGGGTTGGGCGAAAGGAACAGCGTCCCCTTCCCGTCGCCGGCCCAGTGATACACCGACGAGGAATAGACGATGCCCTGGGTGTCGAAGTCGTCGGAATAGAGCAGGTAGCGGATCAGGGAGTCGTAGTCATCCTGCTCCATGTCGGTGGTGACCACCGTGCGGGGCTTCTGCCCGCCCGGCTGGAGAACAGGCGCGGCGTGCGTCACCGCCGCGGACGCCGTACCGCCGACCGCGGCCAGACCCGCGCAGGTCACCGCCGCGGTCGCCGCGGCCGCGCCGATTCGCAGCCGCAGGCCGCGGTCGGACCATGCGCTCAGGGGCACCTTCATACATCGTCTCCTCGAGGCGAGCCAGTCAGTGAGTGAATTTATATTCACACCTGAATTAACTTTCCTCGAAGTTATCTACCTCCCCGCTAACCGGCACTTCAAGATCTTGAAACATCTCTTCAGGCGTGGTAATGCAGCCGATCAATGGTGCACGGCAGTGCCCGAAGGCGCCGTCGCCGCGGAGTCGTCGACGGTGACGGAGAACAGGCTCAGGTTGCCGACGGCTGGCAGGGTGACGTAGGCGAGCGTCTTGCCCGCTGGCAGCGGACGGACCGCGCCGTAAAGGCTGACGTCGTGCGGGCCCTTGCCGCCGGTGAGCGGCTGGTTCCACCGGCCGGTCGACACGATCGAGCTGAGATCCGCCGGCGCGTTGCCGTACCAGTCGGCGAAGGCGATCGGCACGTCGGCCGACGTGCCGTCGGTGAACGTCGCCTTCAGCGTGCCGCGCCCCGCCCCGTTGTGGGCCGCGCCGAGGACCACCAGGGCGCCGGTGCCGCCGGCCTTGACGACCTGCCCGGACGCGCTGACCGCGTCCGGCGTGCCGGGGGCCTGTGCGGGGAAGACGGTCGTGGCGGCGCCCACCTTCACCGTGCCGCCGGGGGTGACGCCGTCGGCCGCGAGGTTCTGCGCCGAGTAGCTGTACCCGCTGCCGTCGAAGTCGCCGGGACCGGGATCTCCGTTGTCGGTGACGCCGACGACGTCGGCGGCGGCCGCCATCGAGGCGTACGGCACGTTCAGCCGCGTCGTCCGGGTGGCCGACATCCGTCGGCCGTCCACGCGTCCGCTGAGGGTGACGGCCAGGCTGGTCGCTCCCTGTACGGCACCGGCCGGCACCGTGACGCGGAAGGTCCGGCTCGCCCGCCTTCTGGCCTGGACCGTCCCGATGTCCCCCTTCTGCGGGACGACCCGCCACCGGCCGGCGCGGAGACCTTGAGCGTGGCCGAGGTGAGCGGGACGTCGGACAGGTTGCCGACCTGCACGGTCGCCGGGTAGGTGGTTCCGGGTTCGACGACGCCCGGCAGCTTGGAGATCTCGACGCGGACCGGACCGTCGGTCTTCCGGACCCGGTACGTGGCGTGCAGCGGCAGCGAGGCCGAGGAGCCGCCGACCGCGATCGAGTAGGAACCGTCCTGGACGGTGAAGGCCTGGGCGCCGCTGTCCCAGTAGGACAGCTCCCGCGGGTTCACCGTGAGGGTGACGGTCCTGGTCTCGTGCGGGGCGAGCTCGACCTTGCCGAAGGCGCCAAACTCCTTGGGCGCGGTCGGCGCCAGCGTGTCCGGTTTGCCGACGTACACCTGCGGCGCCTCGGCGCCCGCCCGGTCGCCGGTGTTGGTGACCTTGAACGACACGGTCACCGGGTCGCGCGAGTCGCCCGAGGAGTGGCGGAGCCGCAGGTCGCCGTAGCGGAAGCGGGTGTAGGACAGGCCGTGGCCGAAGGGGAACAGCGGGGTCTCGTCGTGCCGGTCGTACCACCGGTAGCCGACGTAGACGCCCTCGGAGTAGGAGGTCTCGCCGTCGACGCCGGGGTACTGCGCCGGCGTGCCGACCGGCGTCTGCGCGTTGCTCGCGGGCCAGGTCTGCGGCAGCTTGCCGGAGGGGTTCACGTCGCCCCACAGCAGTTGCGCGGTGGCCGCGCCGCCTCTGGCGCCCGGGTACCAGGTCTGCAGCACGCCTTCGACCTGCTTCAGCCAGGGCATGAGGACCGCCGAACCGGTCTGGAGCACGACCACGGTGTGCGGATTGGCCTTCGCCACCGCGTCGACCAGGGCGTCCTGGCCGCCCGGCAGGCTGAGGTTGGACCGGTCGGTGCCCTCGGCCTCGCCGTCCTTGACGAACACCAGGGCGACCTGGGCCGCCTTCGCGGTCGCCGCCGCCTGGCCGAGGTCAGAGCCGTCGGCGTAGGAGACGGTGGCCGATGAGCCGGCGCGGGCGACGATGGCGTCGAAGGCGTTGTCCATCGACAGCGGGTTGACCTTGCTGCTGCCTCCGCCCTGGGCGGAGGCCTTCGCCGGGGTGCCGATGACGGCGATGTCGTGCGTCGCGGAGCCCAGGGGCAGGACGTCCCCGTCGTTCTTCAGCAGCACCGCGCTCTGCGCCTCGATCCGCTGGGCGGCCGCGTTGTCGGCGTCCTGGTCGATCGGACCGCGGGCGGTGGTGTCGCGATCGAACAGCCCGAACGTGAACAGCACCTTGAGCGTCTCGCGCACCCGGGCGTCGACGTCGGCCATCGTGATCGAGCCCTTGGCCAGCGCGGCCCGCACGCTGGGGAGGGTGTTGAACACCCCGGTCGGCAGCTCGACGTTCAGCCCGTCCTTGATCGACGTGGTGGCGTGCGTGGCCGGGTAGTCGGACACCACGAAGCCCGTGAAGCCCAGCTGCGAGCGCAGCGACCCGAGCGTCTCGCCGTCGTCGCAGGCGTACACGTCGTTGACCCGGTTGTAGGAGCACATCGCCGCTCCGGGCCTGCCGTCGGCGACGGCCACACCGAAGTTCTTCTCGTAGATCTCGTGCAGCGTACGGTCGTCCATGTTCGCCGACACGGTCTTGCGGTTGGTCTCCTGATTGTTGGCCACGTAGTGCTTCACCGTGGCGATCACGCCGTGGCGCTGGATGCCGCGGACGTCCGCGCCGGCCATCGTGCCGGACAGGTACGGGTCCTCGCTGAAGTACTCGAAGTTACGGCCGTTCACGGGCACGCGTTGGATGTTCTGGCCCGGGCCGAACACCACGTCCTGGCCGAGCGCCCGGGCGTCGCCGCCGAGCACCGAGCCGTACTCCTCGGCGAGCCGGGGGTCGAAGCCGGCCGCGAGGGCCGACGGGGACGGCAGCGCGGTGCTCTTGTCGACGCGGTCGCGCACACCGGCCGGACCGTCGGTCATGGTGATGCCGGGAACGTGCAGCCGCGGGATCGGCGCGATGTACCCGACCGTGGGGACGGGGGCGTCCGCACTCCCGTGCAGCATGTTCACCTTGTCGGCGAGCGTCATCGCCGCGAGCAGTTCGTCCGCCCGTTTCGACGGGCTCTGGGCCGTGTTCATCCACGGCTGTCCGGCGTCGGCCGACGCGGAGTGAACGGGGACGAGCAGCCCTCCGGAGGCGATCGCCAGGCCGGCGATCGCCGCCCACAGGCGCCGGGGTCTGCGCCCGTGGGCACGTGATCTGGTCATTGTTTCGACGCACATCCTTGGCGAGGTGAGTGGTCGGTGAGGTGGGTGCGTCGGCAGCCGGGAGGCCTACCGAAATGATCAAGGTAGGTTCGCCGTCAATTCACCGTCAAGATCTTGAAATTCCGCCTGTTTCCGTATTAGCGGCATCGACGACGAGAGCCTTGACCATCCGCACGAAAGGCGATTACGTTCGTTAGGGAGTCTTCCTAACAGTTCCGTCCCGATCCCCGCCGGAGGAACTCGATGACCACAGGACGCGCCCGTGCTCTCCTCTGCTCCCTCTGGGCCTGCGCCCTCGTGCTCGCCCTCGGCGGTGCGGCCGCCGCGGCGCGGGCCCCGGTCGCGCCGCGCCCGATCGCCCGGTTCTCCGCCGGGTCCGCGACCGCCCTGGCCGGATACCGGATCCAGTCCTCGGCCAAGGTGACGGACTCCGGTGCCGCCATCTCGACCCCGGGTTACGCCGGCGCGTCCGGCTGGTACGCCGCCGGCCCACGCTCGACCGTCCTGGCCGCGATCCTCGCGAACGGCAAGTACGGTGACCCGTTCTACTCGACCGCGCTGAAGTCCATCCCGGCGAGCGACTTCACCGTGCCGTGGTGGTACCGCGCGGACTTCACCCTCGGCTCGGAACCGGACCTGCACACCTTCCTCGACTTCAGCGGCGTCATCTCCAGCGCCGACGTCTGGGTCAACGGAACGCGGGTGGCGACCGCCGCGCAGACCGCCGGCGCCTATCCCCGGTACCAGCCGGACATCACCGCGCTCGTGCACTCCGGCACCAACTCCGTGGCGTTCTCGGTGAACCCCAACGACCCCGACAAGAACCTCACGACCGGCTGGATCGACTGGGTGCAGTCGCCGCCCGACCACAACATGGGCCTGTTCCGCGACGTGCTCGTCCGGCGCAGCGGCGCCGTGGCGCTGCGGAACGCCCACGTCACGACGAAGCTCACCGTGCCCGCGCTGGACAAGGCCGACCTGACCGTCAAGGTGGACGCCCGAAACGACTCCTCCGCGACGGTGCAGGCGACGGTCGCCGGAACCGCCGGCCCGGCCTCCTTCTCCCAGGACGTCTCCCTCGCGGCCCACGAGACCAAGACGCTGACCTTCACCTCGTCGATCGCGAGCCCGAAGGTCTGGTGGCCGTACGGGATGGGCGGCCAGCCGCTCTACGACCTCGACCTCACGGCCACCGTGGGCGGGACCGCGACCGACGCGGCGCACGAACGGTTCGGCGTCCGCGACGTGCGCTCCGCGCTGAACTCCGACGGCGCCCGCACGTACACGATCAACGGCCGGCCGTTGCTCATCCGCGGCGGTGGCTGGTCGCCCGACCTGTTCCTGCGCCCCGACCACACCTATCTCGAGGACCGGATCCGCTACACGCGTGACCTCGGGCTCAACACGATCCGGCTGGAGGGGCACCTGGAGCCGGACGACTTCTTCGACTTGGCCGACGAGTACGGCATCCTGACCCTGCCCGGCTGGGAGTGCTGCGACAAGTGGCAGAGCCTGAGCGGCTGGAGCAGCGCGGACCACACCGTCGCGAAGGCGTCGATGGCCGCCGAGGCCGCGCGGCTCCGCGACCACCCGAGCGTCATCTCCTTCCTGATCGGCAGCGACGAGGCGCCGACCAAGCAGGTGGAGCAGGAGTACGTCGACGCGCTGAAGGCGGCGGACTGGCCGAACCCGATCGTCCCGGCCGCGTCGGACGCGTCCGCGCCGATCACGGGCTCCTCCGGGATGAAGATGACCGGACCGTACGACTGGGTGCCGCCGAACTACTGGTACACGAAGAAGGAAGGCGGAGCGTACGGCTTCAACTCCGAGACCAGCGCGGGCCCGGACGTGCCGACGCTCGACACGCTCCACCGGATGATGAGCTCGAGCGAGCTGGCCACGCTGTGGCAGGACCCCTCGGCGAAGCAGTACCACCGCTCGCCGTCCAGCACGTTCGGCACCCTGAAGATCTTCGACAACGCGCTCATCGGCCGCTACGGCAAGCCGACGAGCCTGGAGGACTACGTACGCAAGGCGCAGCTCGCCCAGTACGAGGCGGTACGCGCGCAGTTCGAGGCGTACGGCCGGAACTTCACCGACTCCTCCGACCCGTCCACGGGCGTCGTCTACTGGATGCTGAACAGCGGCTGGACCTCCCTGCACTGGCAGCTGTTCGACTACTACCTCGACCAGGGCGGCTCCTACTACGGCGCCAAGGAGGCGAACCGGCCGCTGCACGCGCAGTACTCCTACGACGACCGGTCGGTCGCGGTGGTGAACTCGGGCCACGGCACGGCGTTCGGCCTCACGGTGAAGGCCGACGTGTACAACCTCGACGGCACCTCCAAGTACTCGAAGACCGCGACCGTGAGCGTCCCCGGCGACGGCGGCCGTGTGACGGCGCTGACCCTCCCCTCGTCGATCAGCGGCCTGTCCACGACGTACCTGGTGCGCCTGACGGTCGCCGGCGCGGACGGCCGTGAGATCGACCGCAACGTGTACTGGCTGTCCACCAAGAAGGACGTCATCGACTGGTCGAAGAACGACTGGTACTACGTGCCGACGTCGAGCTACGCCGACCTCAGCGGGCTGTCGGGCATGGCGACGACGACGGTGAGCGCGGCGGTCTCCTCGGCGGCGTCCGCGGACGGCACCACGACGACCACGGTGACGCTCAAGAACACGGGCACGGGCAAGCTGCCGGCGTTCTACCTCGACGCCCACGTCGTCGACGCGTCCGGCAAGCCGGTGCTCCCGGTGCGGTGGTCGGACGACGCGGTCAGCCTGTGGCCCGGCGAGTCGACCACGCTGACCGCCACATACCGCACGTCCGACCTGCACGGATCGGCGGCCGGCGTCCGCGTCTCCGGCTGGAACGTCGCCACCCGGACGGTCACCGGGTGACGAATGCCCGGGTCGGACCGGATCCGCGCGGTGGCGTAGCGTGTACGTCACCGCGCGGGCCGTTCCCCGACGAGGCGTCGGTGTAAGGCGCCCGCCTGTCCTCGGAGGGTCGCAGGTGCCGATCGAAACAGCGGAGTTCGGGCGTACCGGTCACGACAGTACGCGCGTCATCTTCGGCGCCGCGGCGCTGGCCGCGGTGTCCCAGAGCGTCGCGGACCAGACCTTCGACGTGATCCTCGAGCACGGGATCAACCACATCGACGTGGCCGCCTCCTACGGCGAGGCGGAGGTGCGGCTCCGGCCGCTGCTGCAGCGGGAACCGGACCGGTTCTTCCTGGCGACCAAGACCGGCGAGCGCACCGCGACGGGCGCGCGCGAGGAGCTGCACCGGTCGCTGGACCGCCTCGGCGTCGACCACGTCGACCTGTGGCAGTTGCACTCCCTGGCCGACCCGATCGAGTGGGACATCGCCCTCAGCCCCGACGGGGCGCTCGAGGCCGCCCTGGCGGCGCGGGAGGAAGGGCTCGTGCGGTGGATCGGCGTGACCGGCCACGGCACGCAGATCGCGGCGAGCCACCGGCGGAGCCTGGAGAGGTTCGACTTCGACTCGGTCCTGCTGCCGTACAACTACCTCACCCTGCGCAATCCCTACTACGCGGACAACTTCGAGGCGCTGTACCGGACCTGCCAGGAGCGGCGGGTGGCGATGCAGACGATCAAGTCGATCGCGCTCCGGCCGTGGATGGGCCGCCCGCACACCCGGTCCACCTGGTACGAACCGCTGGAGCGGCAGGACGACATCGACCTCGCCGTCTGGTGGGCGCTCAGCCGGCCCGGCGTCTTCGTCAACAGCGTCGGCGACGTCGACCTGCTGCCCCGCGTCCTCGACGCCGCGTCCCGCTTCGGCGAAGCTCCCGACGACGCCGCGATGGACGCGCTGGTCCAGCGGTCCCAGGCCGAGCCGCTGTTCGTCTGATCCCCGGCCCTCAGTGCAACTCGTCGGAGAGATGCACGAAGTGGTGGCCGGCCGCCAGCAGGTGGGGCACGGCGGCGGCGATGCCCTCCGCCGTGCCGCCCTTGGGCTGGTTCATGTGGCAGATCACGATCGAGCCATCGGCGGCGGACCCGACGGCGTGGCGGACCTCCGTGGGGGTGAACGTGGCGCCCGCGTCGCCGTTGACGCTGAAGCCGACGAAGCGCTCCCCGAGGTCGGTGACGATCCGCGCCGCGACGTCGTCGCAGTACGCGGTGCCGGACCGGAAGAAACGCGGCGGGGAGCCCAGCAGCCGGGTCAGCTTCACATGGTTGCCGGCGACCTCGTCGTACACCTCACCGGCGTTACGCGTGCCGGCGATGCCGTACGCCGATCGCCCGGTGACCGACAGCGGACGGTGCCGGGTGCCGTGGTTGGCGATCTCGAACAGCGGTTCGCGGGCCAGCCGGCGGAAGACCGCCGGGTTGGCGTCGATCCAGCGTGAGTTGAGGAAGAGGGTCGCCGGCACCTCCCGCCGGCGCAGGAAGTCGATCAGCTTGTGGTCGTAGCCGCTCCCGCCCGGCCCGCCGCAGGCGTCGAAGGTCAGCGCGATCGCCCGTCGAGTGGGCAGTGCCCGCACCGTCCCGGGCGCGCCGAACCCCCAGGTGTGCGGCTTCAGCCGCCCGTAGCGGGCCACCACCTCCGAACGCGTCAGCGTGTGGGCGTCGACCGGCCGCGGGGTGAGGCTCCGCCTGCCGCTTCCGGCCCCCGGGCTGGGCGCCCCGGTGCCGGCCCGGCCACCGTCGGCCGTGCCGGACGGGCCCCCGCAGCCGGCGAGCGCGCTCGCCGCCATGGCCGCCAGGACCGCCCGGCGGCTGGGAGGCATTCGGTGATCCACCCCGCAATCATGATGCGTGCGGCGTTCACGCCAGGTTAAGCATCGACGGGTGCCGGGCGACGCGCCCTGCTCGACGGCACATCCCGCCCCGGGCTTCGGCCGAGTGACCGCGGGCCTGACGGCAGTCATACGGAAGCGGTTCCGCCCCTTCCCAAATCCGGCCGGCTGGAGTAGACAGACGGGGAAACTGATCGGCGAATCAGTATCGGGGGCGCCGGACCGGCAGAGAGGCGGTGCCAATGGCCGCGATCCCCGACGACTTCACCGGCCGCTGGGAACACGAGAAGACCCACCTGCGAAAGTCCTTCTTCCGGCTCGACATCGCGGCGTTCCTAATCTGCGCCCTGGTCGGCCTCGACACGCTCGGAACGGTCGCGGCCAAGGGCCCGCAGGGCCTGGTCTGGCTGCTGTTCCTCGCGGTGTTCTTCTTCCTGCCGTACGGGCTCCTCGTCGCCGAGCTCGGGTCCTCGTTCCCGTTCGAGGGCGGGCCGTACGTGTGGACGAAGCTGGCCTTCGGCCGGTTCACCGCAGGGGTCAACCAGGTGCTCTACTGGCTCTCCAACCCGGTGTGGCTCGGCGGCACGCTCACCATCGTCGCCGTCACCACGTGGGAGAAGTTCTTCTTCGACCTGCCGGGCGCCTGGAAGTACCTCGCTGGCGCGATCTTCATCTGGATCGGCGCGCTCGCGGTGCTGCTGGCGTTCCGCGTCGGCAAATGGCTGCCCACCATCGGGGCGATCGCGCGCGTCGTCCTGATCGGCACCTTCCTCTTCTCGGTGATCCTCTATGGCGCGAAGCACGGCGTCCACCTGCACGGACGCGATTTCAAGCCCAGCTACGTCGGCTTCGTCGGGCTGGTCCCGATCCTCGTCTACAACTACGTCGGCTTCGAACTGCCCAGCACGGCGGCCGAGGAGATGACCGCCCCGCAGCGGGACGTGCCCTTCGCCATCGCCCGCTCCGGGGTCCTCGCGGTGCTCCTGTACGGCGCGCCGATCCTCGGCACTCTCCTGGTGCTGCCGGGCACGGCCATCGGCAGTCTGGGCGGGTTCGTCGACGCGTGCAAGGCCGTGTTCACGGTGTACGGCGGGCACGTCGCGGCCGACGGCTCGGTGACGCTGACCGGCGCGGGCTCGGTGATGGGCAAGATCGCCGCGGTCGGCCTCATCATCGGGGTGCTGACCAGCGGAATCACGTGGTCGATGGGCGGCGACCGCGCTCAGGCGGTGGCGTGCGCGGACGGCGCGGGGCCGGCGTTCCTCGGGAGGTTCTCGGCGCGCTTCGGCACGCCGATCCGGGTGAACCTCCTGTCGTCCGTGCTGTCCACGGTCGTCATGGTGGCGGCGTTCCTGATCACCAAGGGCGACGCGCAGAAGTACTTCTCCGCCGTGCTCGGACTGGCCATCTCCACCACCTTCATCTCCTACATGCTCGCCTTCCCGAGCCTGTACGTCCTGCGGCGCAGGCTGCCGGACGTCGAGCGGCCGTACCGCTCCCCCCTTGCGGGCCTGGTCGCGGCGCTGCCCACGTTCTTCGTGGTGTTCACCCTCGTGCAGCTCGTGTGGCCGGGGCTGGGCGTGGGGTGGTTCGGCACGTCGGGCGACCCCGCCGACTCGCTGCCGGCGGGCTTCGCGCACGACCGGCTCGGCTACCTGCTGAGCCAGGTCGTGCCGCTCGCCCTGTGCGTCGGCCTCGGCGTGCTGTTCTACGTGCTCGGAACGCCGACGCGGCGGGCACGCCGGGCGGAGCCGGAGCACGGCGACGTGGCGAACCGGTGAGCATTCGCGCCCTTGTCCGGTCCCGGGGCGCGGCGGATACTGACTCGAGAATCAGTAAGGAGTCGCCATGTACGACGTCGTGGTGGTCGGCGGTGGGCACAACGGCCTCGTGGCCGCCGCCTATCTGGCAAAGGCGGGGCTGCGGGTCTGCGTCTGCGAGGCGCGCGAGGTGGTGGGCGGGGCCGCCGTGAGTGAACATCCTTTCGGTCCGGACTACACGGTCACGTCCCTGTCGTACGTGGTGAGCCTGCTGCCGCCCGCCCTGGTCCGCGACCTGGGGCTCGACCGGCACGGCTACCACGTGTACCCGCAGGGCCCGTACTTCGCGCCGCGCGCCGACGGCGGGCACCTGCGGCTGCCCGACGACCCGGCGCGGCGCCGCGAGGAGATCGAGCGCTTCTCCTCCAAGGACGCCGCCGCGTACGAGCGGTGGGACTCCTGGATGGGCGAGCTGGGGCGGCTCCTCGGCCCGCTGCTCGACCAGATCCCGCCGAAGCTCGGCTCGCACCGGCCCGCCGACCTCCTCCGGCAGGCCGGGCTGCTGCGCACCCTGCGCGGCGTGGACGAGCGCTCGGCGGTCGACATCACCCGGATCCTGACCGACAGCATCGCCGACCTGGTGGAGGACTTCTTCGACTCGGACGCGATGCGGGGCGTCCTGTCGGTGTCCGGCGTCATCGGCACCTGGGCGGGCCCCCGGTCCGCCGGGACGGCGTACGTCATGCTGCACCACCACGTCGGCGAGACCGCGTGGGGGTTCCCGCGCGGCGGCATGGGCGGGGTGACCCGGGCGCTGGCCGCGGCCGCCCGCGGGTTCGGCGCCGAGATCCGCACCGCCGCGCCGGTGGCCCGCATCGACGTCCGCTCCGGCCGGGCCACCGGCGTCACGCTGGAGTCCGGCGAGGAGCTGGCGGCCGGCACCGTCATCACGACGGCGCACCCGAAGATCTCGTTCCTGCGGCTCCTCGAGCGCCGGGACCTGCCGGCGGACTTCGTCGCGGACATCGAGCGCTGGAAGACTCGCAGCGGCACCGTCAAGATCAACCTGGCGGTGGACCGGCTGCCGGAGTTCCGCGGGATCTCCGGCTTCGACCCGGAGGTGCACGGCGGCACGATCGTGCTCGCCGAGTCCCTCGACGACATCGAGGGCGCCTTCCAGGACGCCGTGGCCGGCCGGGCCGCCGCACTGCCGTTCGCCGACGTGTGCATTCCCAGCGTGTTCGACGACTCGCTGGCGCCCGAGGGGCACCACATCGTGTCGATGTTCACCCAGTGGGTGCCGCACACCTGGCACACCGCGCAGCCCGCGGCGGAGCTCGAGGCGTACGCCGACCGGATGGTGGCCCGGATGGAGGCGGTCGCGCCAGGCTTCGCCTCCTCGGTCCTGCACCGGCAGGTGATCGGGCCGTACGACATGGAGCACCGGTACAACCTCATCGGCGGCAACATCTTCCACGGCGAGCTGACGCCGGGCCAGATGTTCCACGCGCGCCCGGCGGCCGGCTACGCCGACCTGCGCACGCCGATCAAGGGGCTCTACCAGGCCGGCTCGGCCACGCACGGAGGCGGCGGCGTCACCGGGGTGCCCGGCCGCAACGTCGTCGCGCAGGTGCTCAAGGACCGCCGGAGGCGCCGGTGACCCGGCTGCCGGTCGTCCAGCTGCCGGTCACCCGGCTAGAGGACCTCGAGGCCGAGCTCGCGGGCGGCCTGCTCGTACGCCCACGCCTCGGCCTGTTTGCGGGTCAGCACGCCGCGGTGCACCGTCGTCTGCACCGACAGCCCGTCGATCAGCGCGGTGATGCGCCACGCCGCGGACTCCGGGTCGGCGCAGGCGAACTCCCCCGCCGCGACGCCCTCCGCGATGATCCCCGCGATCGTGTCGCGCCACCGCAGGTCGAGGCGGCGGCAGACGCGGCGCAGCTCGGGCTCGCGCAGGGCGGCCGACCAGCCGTCGATCCACAGCCGCCAGCCTGGCGCCGCCGATCCGCTGGGGTGGTACAGCCTCAGCGCCCGTACGAGACGCCGCCGCGCGGAGCCGCCCGACCCGGCGACCTCGGCGAGCCGGTCGAGGTCGCGGCGCGCCGCGTACGCGAACGCCTCGGCGACCAGGCGGTCCTTGGAGCGGAAATGGTAGAAGACGAGCGCGGTGCTGACCCCGAGTGCGGCGGCCACGTCGGCGACCCGTACGGCCGCGACGCCGCGCTCGGCGATCTGGGCGACGGCGGCGCGCAGGATCTCCTCGCGCCGGTCGGGGGCGGTCAACCGAGCCACGCGCCGACACTATCCCGGCCGGGAGGTCCCCGATGAGGTCGTGGCCGCCCGCGCCGTTCGGTGACCGGGACCTCGACGACGCGCTCCGGCCGTTCGGCGAGGCGACGATGCTGCCGGGCCGCGCGTACACGGCGCCGGAGGTGCTCGCCTGGGAGCGGCGGCACCTGTTCGCCGGCACGTGGAGCTGCCTGGGACGGGCGGAGGAGCTGCTGCCCGGTGGAGTGACACAGCGCGGCGTCGTCGTGGGCGACGTTCCGGTGCTGCTCACGCCGGAGGGGGCCTTCGCCAACACGTGCCGGCACCGCGGCCACGAGCTGCTGCCCGACGGCGGCAGCGGAACGCGCGACCTCGTCGTCTGCCCGTACCACGCGTGGGCGTACCGGCTCGACGGCAGACTGCGCGGGGCGCCCGGCTTCACGGTGACCGGGTACGACCTGCCGCGTCTGCCGCTCATCGGCTGGCACGGCTGGGCGTTCGTCAACGCCACCGGCGACGCGCCGCCGTTCGCCGAGCACGCCGGGGCGCTGACCGCGCTGGTGGAGCCGTACGCGCCGGAGACGCTGAGGCTCGCCGCCCGGCACGAGTACGACGTGCGGGCGAACTGGAAGGTGATCGTCGAGAACTACCACGAGTGCTACCACTGCCCGCTGATCCATCCGGAGCTGTGCGCGGTGTCGCCGCCCGCGAGCGGCGACAACTACGACCTGCCGGGCGCGTGGATCGGCGGGTCGATGGACCTGCGCGACCACGCGGAGACCATGTCGCTGGACGGCCGGTCGGGCGGCGCCTTCATCCCGGGCGCCGAACGCCGCCGGGTGCACTACTTCGGCCTGGCCCCCGACCTGCTGATCTCACTGCACCCGGACTACGTCATGACCCATCGGCTGCGGCCGCGCGCTCCGGACCGCACCACGATCGAGTGCTCCTGGTACGTGCCGGAGGAGGCGGGCGACGCCGGCTACGCGGTGGAGTTCTGGGACCGGACGAACCGCCAGGACTGGGCCGCGTGCGAGTCGGTGCAGCGCGGCCTGGCCTCCCCGCATTTCCGGCCCGGTCCCTTCGCCCCGAGCGAGGACGCCGTGCACGCGTGGGTGCGGATGCTCGCGCGCGCCTACCAGGGCGTCCCCGTCTGGGCGTGACACCGTACGTCCTCAGCCGATCTTGACGCTCGGTCCGAGGCTCCGGCCGCCGTCGACGCTGAGGTACGCGCCGGTGACCTGGCGGGCTCCCTCAGCGACGAGCATGGCGACCACCTCGGCGACGTCCTCGGGCCGGGAGACCCGCCCCAGGGGCGCCTCGGCTTCGGCTCGGGCGATCCAGGACGCCTGGTGGTCGCCGGCATTGGCGTCGGTGGGCACGAGGCCCGGGGCGACGGTGTTGACGAGGATCCCGTCCGGGCCGAGCTCACGGGCCAGCACCAGGCCCAGCGTGTCCTGGGCGGACTTGGCCACGGCGATCTCGGCCATACCGGGGGCGCCGCCGGCGCGGGATCCGCTCGCCCCGATGAGGACGATGGACCCGCCGCCGCGGGCGCGCATGCCCGGGACGACGAGGTGGCAGCTGTTCAGGGTGCAGGCCAGCTGGACGGCGGCCCGCCCCTGGATCGCCGCGACGGACTCCCAGGAGTCGATCGTCGGCCGCCGCCGGATGTCCGACGTGTCGCCGAACGCGTTGCACACGAGGATGTCGATCTCACCCAGCTCTTCGGCGGCCTCGCGGACGACCCGCTCGGCCGAGGCGGGGTCGCCGACGTCGCCCTGGACGGCGACCGCGCGCGAGCCCGCCGCCTCGATGTCGGCCACCACCTCTCCGGCCCGGTCCGGGCTGTTCACGTAGTTCACCGCGACCGCCGCGCCGTAGCCGCCCAGCGTGCGGGCGATGGCGGCCCCGATCCCCCGGCTGGCCCCGGTGACCAGCGCGACCCGGCCGGTCAACGATCCGTGTCCACTCGGTACGCCCATGCTCTTCCCTCTCCTAGATCGACAGGATCCTGTCGAAAAAGGTAGCACTAAGGTACGGGCATGGACCAGCAACCGGCCCTGGACCGCCGAGACGCCGGCGGCGATCTGATCACCGCACTGATCGACGAGGTCTTCCAGCTCAACGGCAGGCTCCTGCGCGCGGGCGACGCGCTGGCGGCCGAGTTCGGTCTCACCAGCGCCCGCTGGCAGGTCCTCGGCGCCATCGGCGACGGGCCCGCGACGGCCGCCGCGATCGCCCGCCGGCGAGGGCTGCGCCGGCAGAGCGTGCAGGAGATCGTGACGCGCCTGCGCGCGGACGGGCTGGTCGAGACCCGGCCCAACCCGGCCGACCGCCGTGCCCCGCTGGTCACCCTCACTCCCCGAGCGGAGCGGCTCCTCACCGCGATCGGACCCGCGCAGGCCCGCTGGGCGAACCAGTTGGGAAACACGCTCACCGTTGAACAGCTCGCCACCGCCGTCGAGGTCCTCACGGCCGTCCGCGCGATGATCGACGACTGAAGCGGCCCCTATCAGAGGCCGGTGAGGCGCAGCAGCCGGGCGGTGTACGGCTCGGGCAACGTGACGCGCAGCGGCCGGGTGGACGTCCAGCACGGGTCGGCGGCGACCGGGTACAGGGTCGACACGGACGCGGCGGAGAGCGGCAGTTCGCATGTCGGGTCCGCGCCATCGCGGCGCCACACCGCGAGGAACATCTCCCGCCCGCAGTCGACGGCCAGGGCGAGCCAGCCGTCCCGCCAGCCGGGAAGACCCAGTGGCCAGCGGGGTATCCCGCTCGCCAGCGAGCCGCGGTAGGTCCGGTACACGTCGATCGCACCGGCGACCAGGCCGAGCTGCCGGTCGGACAGGAGGTCGATCCGCCCGGACAGGTGGACGCGGCCGAGCATCGCCGAGATCATCGTGAAGACGATCCGTCCGTCGTCGAAGTCCGGCTGCGGGTAGGCCCATACCGCGCCCTGTTCGGGCGGGACGGCGGTCGGCGCCGCGGCGGCGATCGCCGGAAGGAGCGTCTCGTCCTGCTGGTCGGTGATCGACTGGACGGGCACCCGCGCGAGCGTGGCGGGGTCGACGCGCATCCCTCCGGCCGCGCACGCCTCCACCACCAGTCCGGGATGCCGGTCCTGCAGCCGTTCCAGCCAGTGGAGGTAGGCGCGGTTGTGCTCCAGGAGCCCGGAGGCCGGGGCGATGGCGACGTTGTAGTCGAGCTTGAGGTAGCCGAGACCGAATTCGCCGACCAGCCGGTCGACCGCGGAGTCCAGGTGCCGAACGGCCGCCGGGTGGGTCAGGTCCAGCTGGTGCCGCCCCCACTCCACGAGTCGCCGGCCGTCGCGCCGGAAGTAGGCCTCCTCCGGCAGGTCCAGCCCGCTCCGGACGCCGACAACCTCCGGTTCCAGCCACAGGCCGGGCACCATCCCCGCGGCGCGGATCGCGTCCGTCACCTCCGTCAGCCCCCGCGGGAACCGCTTCGCCGACGGCCGCCAGGCGCCGACGGCGTCCCACCAGCCGGGCACCCCGCCCGGCCCCGGCGTGGCGCCGATCTCGTCGTCGAACCATCCCGCGTCGACGCAGAAGTACTCGGCGCCCGCCCGGGCGGCCGCCGCGACCAGCGGCAGCAGCCGGTCCGTCGTCGGATCCCCCATCAGGCAGTTCATGAAGTCGTTGAACACGACCGGCAGTTCGACGTTGTCGCGGTGCGGGCGCCGTACCGCGCGCCGGTGGCGGGTCAGGGCGCCCATCGGGTCGTCGCTCAGTGTGATCGCAACCGGCACCGTGACGAAGGACTCGCCGGGCAGGAGGCGCTTCGACCACCCGTGTTCCCGCCCCGACGGCCCGGCGAGCGACAGGTAGAGATCGCCGAAGCGGTCGCCGATCTCGAAGTGCCAGGTACCGTTGTGCTCGATCTGCCAGGCGAGGCAGCCACCGTCCCCGCGCAGGAAGCCCATCGGCAGATGCTCGGAGGTCGGCCACGACCCCGTTCCGGTGCGGGACAGCCGGTTCTTGGTGCCGGTCTGGCCGAATCGCACCATACCAACGTCGCACAGGCCGAGCTCCCCCAGGGGCGCGCCCGACCAGCGGTACTCGCCGCTCCACGGGTTGCGGGCGGTCCACAGTTCGAGCCCTTGTTCCCAGTCGAGTGCGCCCAGCGCGGTCGCGACCCCGGAGCAGACGAACGAGGAGACGTGCTCGACCGTGACCTCCCGCTCGGCCGTCAGCTCGGCCCACGAGCGCAGGACCTCGCCACGCAGTTCGTAGTGGGCGACGACCCGCAAGCCGGTGTCCGGATCGCGCATCCGTATCGCCAGCGTGCCGTCGCCCTCCTCATGGCCGGCCCACCGCAGCCGCCGGGACGCCAGGCCGTCGACGTGCCAGCCGCCGGCCGTACCGGTCCTGCCGTGGCCGGTCAGCTCGATCTCGACGAGCGGCAGCGCCGAACGGCTCGGCCGGTTGATCCCGGCGAGGCGCACTCCGTCCTCGAACAGCAGCGTGATCGTCTCATTGCCCCAGCGTTCGATCACTGGATCCTTCCCATGGCGAGCGTCTTCCTTCAGAGGGCTGTCGGACTCAGCGCCGCGGCTCCGTGGCGGGTCCTCGCCGGCTGTTCTCTGCCGGATGATAGAAAACGGTTTCTATAGACTGAACCGCACAAAGAGGAGACATTCGGTGCCGATCGGCGATCCCGGCAGTGTCCGGATCTTTCACACCGACCACGGGTCGGGCAGCACCGTCCTGCTCCTGGTGCACGGCTGGGGCGGGGATGGCCGAGAGTGGTCGCCGCACGTGGAAGCCCTGGCCGGACGGCATCGCGTCGTCGTTCCGGACCTGCGCGGCCACGGCCGCTCCGACGTGCCCGCCGACGGCAACACGCCCCGGGCGATGGCCCAGGACCTCGCCGCGCTCGTCGCGCGCCTGGCCACCGGTCCGGTCGTCGCGGTCGGTCACTCGATGGGCGGTCAGGTCGTCAACCTGCTCGCCGTCGAGCACCCGGAGGCGGTCCGCTCCGTCGTCGCACTCGACCCGGCGCACGGAGCGGCCGGCGAGGAGGTCGCGGACATTCCCCGCCGGCTCCGCGTGTACCAGGAGAAGGGCGCCGAGGCCGCCGCCGAGTTCGTCGCCGCGGCCTTCTCCCCGGACGCTCCGGCCGGACTGCGCACCGCCCACGTCCGCACGATGCTCGGCACGCCCGGCCACGTCATCGCGCAGGCGTACGCGGGCATGTACACCGATCCGGAGGCAGTGGGGATCCGCGCGCGCAGCGAGGCGTACCTGAGGCTCCGCGCGTGCCCGTCCCGCACCGTCTGGACCTCCGCCGAACACGCCGCCTGGGAGGACGGCCTTCGGCTGCCCGGCGCCCGCGTCGAGCACTGGCCCGGCGTCGGCCATTACGTCCACGAGGAGCGTTTCGCCGAAACGGTGCGGCTCATCGACCGGTGGTGCGACCGTTGACCGGCGCCGCCGCGTCGGGTGGGGGGCCGGGCGCGTACGGGGCGTGAACCGCACGTCCGCCGCGAAGCCGCATCGCGCCGCGTTCCGCCGGCCGACTCCGGTCTCGGTCACCGGTCCCCCGTCTCCCGGCGCAGGACCAGCGTCGTGAGCGGGCCGATCTGGTGACGCTCCCGCAGGTTCACCCGCTTGCACTGCGGCATATTCCAGGACGTTGCGGCGGGAGACCGGGTTTTCGGGCATGCTTCGCCCTCCCTTGAGGGTCTGAGGCTTGACGCTTCGAAAGGTGCGGGACTCAGCGGAGGCTTCCGGCGAGGATCCCGCCGCGCCAGAACCGCTGCAGCGAGATCATGAACAGGGCGAGCGGAACGATCGACAGCAGCGAGCCGGTGACGACCATCGGCGTCATGTTCTGAGCACGTACCACTTCCTGGTTCCACGAGTACAGGCCGAGGGTGACCGGGAAGGTCTTCTCGCCGCTGAGCATGAACAGCGGCAGGAAGAAGTTGTTCCAGATGGTGATGAAGTCGAGCATGAAGATGGTGATCGCGCCGGTGGTCATCAGCTTGAGCGCGATCGTGGCGAAGATCCGGAGTTCGCCGGCGCCGTCCATGCGGGCCGCCTCGATCAGCTCGTCCGGGACGGTGCTCTCGGCGTACACGCGGCCCAGGTAGACGCAGTACGGGTTGATGAAGCTCGGGATGAGGACCGACCACACCGTCCCGGTCAGGCCGATCTTGGCGAACACGAGATACAGCGGCAGCGCGATCAGCGTGGTGGGCAGCAGCGAGGCCGCGATCGTGGTGGCGAACAGGGCGGCGCGCCCGCGGAACCGGTACTTCGCCATCCCGTAGCCGGCCGCGAGCGAGATCAGCGTCGCCCCGGCCGCGCCGACTCCGGCGTACAGGATCGAGTTGCCGATCCACCGCAGGTAGATGTGGTCGTGGTAGGTCAGCGTGTCCCGGACGTTCGCGCCCAGATGGAAGTCGCCGGAGAACCAGAGGCCGAACGACCCGTACAGGTCGGACAGGCCCTTGGTGCTCGACACCAGCAGCCACCAGACCGGCGCCACCGAGTACAGGAGGAAGAGGACCATCAGGACCGTGGTGAGCGCGATCGACCCGCGGGACGGGCGCACGCCGGTGGTGAGGGGCGCCGGGCGGGTTCTGCGCCGCCCGGGCGCGGTCTGCGCCGTCATGCGGTGACCTTCCGGTTGGTGAGGCGGTAGAAGACGAACGCCAGGATCCCGGTGACCACGGCGAGCACGGTGGACATGGCCGCGGCGTACTCGTAGTTACTCTCCGCCGACGCGGCGTTGTAGATCATCTGCATCGGGGTGAAGTCCTTGGAGATGGACTTCCAGCCCACCAGCCGCAGCACGAACGGCTCGGTGAGCAGCTGCAGCGCGTTGATGACGGAGAACATCCCGGTGAAGACCAGCACCGGCCGCAGGTTCGGGATCTTGATGGACCAGGCGATCCGCCGCTCGGAGGCGCCGTCGATCCGCGCGGCCTCGTACAGTTCCCGGGGGATGGCCTGGAGCGCGGAGTAGATGAGGATCATGTTGAACCCGATCTGCTCCCAGACCAGCACGTTGCCCAGCGTCAGGTAGGTGGTGACCGGGCCGAAGAAGTCGATGGTCACACCGACGTGCCGCGCCGTGCTGTTGATCGGGCTGACCTCGGGGCTGTAGAGGTACAGCCAGATGAGCGCGGCCACGACGCTCGGCACGACGTACGGGATGAGGTAGCCGACCCGGAAGAGCCGGACGGCGCGTGCGGTGATGCCGTCCAGCAGCAGCGCCAGGAGCAGCGCGAGGCCCAGCATGATCGGGATCTCCACCGCGCCGAACAGCGCCACACGCAGCAGGCCCGTCCAGAACAGGCCGTCGTGGAGGACCCTGACGAAGTTGCCGAGTCCGGCGAAGACACTGCGCGCCGGCCCGAATCCCAGCCCCGACCGCTGCTGCCGGTAAAGGCCCCGGACGATCGTGTAGCCGACCGGGACGACGTAGACGGCCAGGAAGCCGACGATGTAGGGAACGGTGAACAGCAGGCCCTTCGTCGCCCCCGTGCGCGCGCTCCCGGGCCGGCGGCCGAAGCGGGGCGCTCGGGGCGCCGCGCCGCGGGCCGCCTCAGGTGTGGTCGCCGGATGTCGCCGGTCCGCCTCGATGGCCATGGTCAGCCGGCCACCACGTTGATGCCCTGGGACTTCAGGTCGCCGACGACGAACCTCTGCATCTCGTTCAGCATGTCGGTGACCTTCATCTGGCCGGACAGCACCTTCGGCCAGTAGGTCTGCATCTTCTGGTACATCGTCGCGTAGTCCGGGCCGAACTCCCAGGCCGTGTTGACCTGGCCGGCGGCGGTGGTGATGACCTTCGCTGCGTCGTCCTGCGGGATCATCTTCTTCGGGGCGAGGTCGGTGACGTACGGGGTCACGTCCTTGAGCGCGGGGAACAGGCCCGATCCGGAGTTCGGGTCGGCCAGCGCGCTCACCGGGGCCTTGTCGCCGCCCAGCCAGGCGGCGAACTTCACGGCCTGCCGCAGGTTCTTGCAGCCCTTGTAGACGGTGACGCCGCGGTAGCCGCTGTCGGTGGAGGACTCCCCGGCCGCGTACTGCGGGACGGTGGTGATGGCCCACTTGCCGTCCGACTTCGGGAACGACTTGGCGTAGATCGGAAGCTGCCAGGTCGACGTGGTCATCGAGAGGGTGCCGCCGTCGTCCCACGTCTTCCACACGCCGGGGTCGGAGTAGGACACCGAGGACAGCAGTTTCTCGTCGACGAACTGCTGCAGGACGTTCGCGGCCTTCAGGCTCTCCGGGGAGGCGAAGGTCACCTGCCAGCCGTTGCCGGACTGCTTGTACCAGGTGCCGCCGGCCTCCCAGACCAGGCCGACGAAGCCGCTGGGATCCTCCGGCGCGTAGTTCATCATCGTGAGCTTGGGGTTCGCGGCCCGGAGCTTCTTGCCGTCGGCGATGAACTGGTCCCACGTCTTCGGCGGGGTCAAGCCGTACTTCTTGTACAGGTCGGTGCGGTAGGCGAAGAAGTTGGGCGAGGCGGACAGCGGCAGGGCGTACGTGGTGCCGCCTGGGCTCATCGCCTTCCACGCCGGGGCGGTGAACAGGTTCTGGTACGCGGCCGCGTCCTTGGTGATGTCCTGGACCAGCCCCTGCGAGGCGAAGGTGACCAGATGCTCGGCGTCGGTCTGACCCACGCAGGGGCCGTTCCCGGCCTTCACCGCCGCCGCGATCTTCTGATAGTCGGGGTAGCCGAGCGTGACCTTGGTGAACTTGACCTGGATGTCGGGGTGCGCGGCGTTCCACGCCGCGGTCTGCTTGCTCAGGCCCTCGGCCTCACCCCAGAACGTGAGGGTGGCGGGGCCATCGGCCTTGGCCGAATCCGAGCCACCGCCGCCGCAACCCGTCAGGGCCGCGGCGAGCGCGCAGATGGAGACGACCGCTCCGGCGCGGCCCTTGACTGTGGTGCGCATGAGGCCTCCTGAGGCGTCCCACGCTGGAAGCTGGGGATAGAAAACGCTTGCCGTGGAATGTACGACCGTACGGTGCGTCACCACAAGGGGTCGATGCCAGAGATGTTGCACGACGATTTCCAGTCGAGCGTACGACCAGGGAAGATGCGCTCCATTTCTGCCTGCGCGCCACCTCCGGCCGTCTCATCCGATCGGCGATTGACCCGCCGCGACGGCTCCACTTAACGTAGAAACCGTTTTCTATCGATCATGGAGAGTGATCTATGGCCGACCGGCCGAAGGCGCTGTTCGCCATGCGTGCGCAGTACCTGCCGCAGCTCTTCCCGACCCCCCTCATGCGCCGGCTCGCCACGCTGGTGGACATCGATCTGTCGCTCGTCGCCCAGCGGTTCGACCGGCCGGAGATCGCCGAGGCCCTCGCCGACGCCGAGATCCTGATCACCGGGTGGGGGTCCCCTCGCGTGGACCAGGCGGTTCTCGCCGCCTCCCCACGGCTACGCGCCGTCGTGCACGCCGCGGGCAGCGTGCGCCCCCTGATCGACGAGGCGTGCTGGGATCGCGGCCTGCTGGTCTCCAGCGCGGCGCAGGCCAACGCGATGCCCGTGGCCGAGTACACCGTCGCCACGGTCCTGCTGGCCGGCAAGCGCGTCTTCGAGGCCCGGGAGCGCTACCGCGCCGACCCCGCCTACCGCCGCCCGGAGGACGACCCCTCCGTGGGCAACTACGGGCGCCGGGTCGGTCTCATCGGAGCGTCGCGGGTGGGACGCCGCGTGCTCGAGCTGCTCCGGCCGTACGACCTCACCGTGGCGCTCGCCGATCCGTACCTGAACGCCGCCGAGGCCGCCCGCCTCGGCGCGACGCTGCTGCCGCTGAACGACCTGCTCCGCACCAGCACCATCGTCAGTGTGCACGCCCCGGACATCCCGCAGACCCGGGGACTGCTGGACCGGCGCCGGCTCGCGTTGATCCCCGACGGGGGCGTGCTGATCAACACCGCCCGGGGAGCGCTGGTCGATCACGACGCACTGATCGACGAGCTGGTCGCCGGCCGCATCAGCGCGGTCCTCGATGTGACCGACCCCGAACCCCCGCCCGCGGACTCTCCCCTCTTCACCCTCCCCAACGCCTTCCTGACGCCGCACGTCGCAGGCTCGATGGGCAACGAGCTGGAGCGGCTCGGCAGGAGCGCGGTCGAGGAACTGGAACGGCTGACGGACGGCCGGCCGCTCGTCCACCAGGTGCGAAAGAGCGATCTGGAACGAGTGGCCTGAGAGGCCCCGCCGCCGGTGCCGGCCGGGTGGGGCCGTCGCAGGTCTCAGCCGATGCGGATCGGGAGCGCGCGGGGCCCGCGGACCTGGCCCGGCGCCCAGGTCACCGCGTCCGGGTCGTCGAGGGCGAAGGCCGGGACCCGTTCGAGCCAGACCTCCAGGGCGACCCGCAGCTCCATGCGCGCCAGGTGGGAGCCCACACAGCGGTGGATGCCCAGGCCGAACGCGGCGTGCCGGTTGACCTCACGGTCGATGACGACGTCGTCGGCCCGGTCGAACTGGGCCGGGTCGCGGTTGGCCGCCGGGAACGACAGCAGCACCCAGTCGTCGGCCTTCATGTCGACGCCGCGCCAGTGCATGTCCTCCTTGACCAGCCGCGCCATCGTGACCGGGGCGTAGACCCGCAGGAGCTCCTCGATCGCGGTCGGCACCAGCCCGGGCTCGGCGACCAGCCGTTCGCGGTCGCCGGGCGTCTTGGCCAGGTGCCACAACGACGCCCCGATCGCGCTCCACGTCGTGTCGATCCCGGCGATGAGGAGCAGGGCCATCGCGCCGGCCACATGCGACGGTTCGAGTTTCTGGCCGTAGAGCTCGGCGTTGAGGAGGTAGGTGGTGAGATCGTCGCGCGGGTCGTCGAGGTGGTCGCGGATCTGCTCGAGCAGGTAGTCGAACAGCTGGTCCATCCGCTGAATGCGCTCCTCCGTGGGCTGGTTGGCGCCTTCGAGGGCGTTCGCGACGAACTGGGCGAACTTCGGCGCGTCCTCCGGAGGGAAGCCGAGCATGCCGGCCATGACCCGCATCGGGATGTGCTGGGCGTAATCGCTCGCGGCGTCGACGACGTCCCGCCCCTCCAGCCCGTCGATCAGCGCGTGGCACAGCGCCCTGGTGTCCGCCTCGTACGCGGCGATCGCCCGCTTCGTGAACGCCGGGAGCAGCAGCCGGCGGGCGTCGTGGTGGAACGGCGGGTCGGAGGAGATCGGCGGCACCGCGCCCACCGGCGCCAGGCTCAGCGGGGGCCGGTAGTTGCTCACGACGATCGCCCGCGAGGAGAAGCGCTCGGTGTCGTAGGCGATCGCGGCGACGTCCTCGTACCGGGTGGGCAGCCACGCGCCGCCGAACCGCTCGGTGTGCGCGATCGGGCAGCGCCGGCGCAGGTCGTCCTGGATCGGGTACGGGTCGGCGGCCCATTCCGGCTCGGTGTGGGAGAAGTCGGTCGCCCAGTCCGCGACGGGACCGGTGACGACTTCGTTGCGCGTTCCGAGGAGCCGGGGGTCGTCCTGCGTGTCCCGGAAGTCGCGGGTGAAGCGGTCATCAACCGTCATCTCGGGCTCCTTCGTGAAGGTCGATGGCGTGTTCGGGGCAGTTGGCGGCCGCGCGTCGCGCGTCCTGCGCCTTGTCCGGCGGCACGACGCCGTCGCCGAGGACCGTCCCGAAGCCTTCGTCGTCCTCGCCGAACACGTCGGGGGCCAGGTCATAGCAGCGGCCGTGTCCCTGACAGCGCCCGGGATCGAGCTGAACTCTCACGATGCCTCTCCGATCTGGAAGTGTGCTGTCACGCGGAGCGGTGGGCGGCCTCGCGGGGCGCGGTCCGGCGGGAGAACCGCATGGCGCCGTCGTCGACGCGGCCGTACCGCAGGTCGACCAGGTCACGGGGGTAGCTCGTGCGAAGCCGCCACGGCGTCCGGGAGCCCGCCTTGGGGAACTCCTCGATGGAGCGCAGCACGTAACCGGCCTGGAAGTCCAGCAGCGGCTCCTCCGAGACGGTGGGGTCGTCGTTGACCGGCACACACTGATCATGGCCGTGGACGTCCAGATGGCGCAACAGCCGCATGACGTACTCGCTGACGAGGTCGGCCTTGAGGGTCCAGGACGCGTTGGTGTAGCCGATCGTGAAGGCGAAGTTCGGCACGCCGCTGAGCATCATGCCCTTGTAGGCCATCGTCTCCGGCACCGCGACGTCGCGGCCGTCGACGGTGAGCCGGATGCCGCCGAGGACCAGCAGCCGCAGGCCGGTGGCGGTGACGACGATGTCCGCGTCGAGTTCGGTCCCCGATTCCAGGCGCAGCCCCGTCTCGGTGAACTCCGTGATCCGGTCGGTGACCACCGACGCGCGCCCCTCGCGGATCGCTGCGTACAGGTCGCCGTCGGGGACGACGCACAGCCGCTGGTCCCACGGCCGGTAGCGCGGCTTGAAATGGGTGTCGACGTCGTAGCCAGCCGGCAGTCGCCGGATCGCCGCCTTACGGATGATCGAGCTCACGAGGCCCGGGCGACGGCGGCTGAGCCGGTAGAACAGCGTGACGGCGGTGATGTTCTTCCACCGCACGATCGGGTACGCCCGGCGGTCCCCGATCAGGCGCCGCAGGGTGTTCGCGATCGCGTCCTGGGCCGGCAGCGAGATGATGTACGTCGGTGAGCGCTGCAGCATCGTCACGTGCGCGGCCTCGTGGGCCATGGCCGGGACCAGCGTCACCGCCGTCGCGCCGCTGCCGATCACGACGACCCTCTTGCCGGTGTGGTCGAGGTCCTCGGGCCAGTGCTGCGGGTGGACCACGGTGCCGCCGAACCGCTCGACGCCGGGAAAGTGCGGCAGGTGGCCGGCGTCGTAGCGGTAGTAGCCGCTGCAGGCGTACAGGAAGCCGCACGTGTAGCGGACCGGTTCGCCGTCGTGGATCGCCTCGACCGTCCACCGGGCGTCCTCGCCGGACCAGGAGGCGCTCACGACGCGATGCCCGAAGCGGATGTGCCGGTCGATGCCGGCCTCGGCGGCGGTGTCGCGGATGTAGCGCAGGATCGACGGCCCGTCCGCGATGGCCTTCGCCTGCGTCCACGGCCGGAACCGGTAGCCGAGCGTGTGCATGTCCGAGTCGGACCGCACCCCCGGGTACCGGAACAGGTCCCACGTCCCGCCGATCGTTTCTCGCGCCTCCAGGATGGTGTACGTCTTGCCGGGGAGGGCCGCCTGGAGATGGTGGGCCGCGCCGATGCCCGACAGTCCGGCACCGATGATCAGCACGTCGACGTGCTGGGTCATGACCGGGCTCGTCATGACCGGGCTCCGGCGGCCGTGGCGGTGGCGGGCGGCACCGGCGGGGAGTTCCGGCGGCGCACGACCGCCCGGCCGCCCTTCGCCGGGGCGTTGGCGATGCCGCGTGAGTGCCATCGCTCGTCCGGCTCCGTGGTCGGCACCAGGGTGAGATCGCGCAGCAGGGTGCGCAGGACGACGTTCATCTCCATGGTCGCGAACGCGGCGCCCAGGCAGCGCCGGGCGCCGCCCCCGAACGGGATCCACTCGTACAGGTCCGGCTTGGCGTCGAGGAAGCGGTGCGGGTCGAAGGCCCGTGCGTTCGGGAACAGCGACTCGTCGTCATGGATCAGGGTGATGCCGACCAGCACCGTGTAGCCCTTCGGCAGCGTCCACCGCCCGAGCCGGAAGCCGTCGGCCTTCACGTGGCGCCCCACCAGGTCGATGACGGGGCGCGTGCGCTGCACCTCGACGATCGTCGCCTGGCGGAGCGCGTCACCGCCCGCGTCGGCCTCCGCGACGAGTTCGCGCAGGACCTCGGGGTGGCGGCGGAGCCGTTCGACCGCCCAGGCGAGGGTCGTCGCGGTGGTCTCGTGCCCGGCGGTGAGCAGGGTGAGCAGCTGGTCGCAGATCTGGCCGCGGCTCATCGGCGAGCCGTCGTCGTAGCGGCTCTGCAGCAGCAGCGCGAGGACGTCGTCGCGCTGGTCGAGGTCCTCCCCCGCCGCCTTGTCGATCAGCCGGTCGACGATCGCGTCGTAGCGCCGGCGCGCCATCCAGAACCGCCCCCACGGGCTCCACCGACCGAGGTCGACCTGCGGGATCGGCAGCACCGCGAGCCGGGAGCCGAACGAGACCCACGGCGGCAGCAGCGCCCGCAGCTCCGCGAGCTCGGCGCCGTCCGCTCCGAAGACCGCGCGCAGGATGGCGTTCAGCGTGATCCGCATCATCGCCGGCAACGTGGCGAACGGCCGGTCCTCCGGCCACGACGCCAGCTCGCGTACCGTCTCTTCCTCGATGATCTCCTCGTACGCCTTGAGCCGGCGGCCGTGGAACGGGGGCACGAGCAGCTTGCGCTGCTTGCGGTGCTCCTCACCCCTGAGCGCGAACAGCGAGCCGGGGCCGAGCACCCGCCCGAGATTCGGCTCCAGGTTCTCGACGAGGTCGGGATCGGCCGTGAACAGCTGTTTGATCTCGTCGGAGTCGCTGATGACCACGGCCCGGCCGAAGATCGGCACATTGACCTTGAAGGCATCACCGTAGCGGGCGCGCATCCGGCGCATCCCGCGGAACGGAGTGGCCAGTGCGAAGGCGCCCTGGACGAAACGCGGGGACGACGGGCCCGGCGGAAGCGTCACGTTCGTCATGGAGAAGCACCCCTCTCTGCATGGTACACGGCCGTACCGCGTCACGGTACGCCGTTGTACCATTCGATTCAAGGCCGGCCATGACGGGAGGTACAGCGTGACCACGGTGACGACCGTGCGGCGTCGGCGCGATGAAGAACGCGCCGCGACCGCGTCCGACGACACCGGCGGATTCCGCCGGCGGCTGCTCGACGGCCTCGCCGCGTCGATCGCGGAGAAGGGCTATCGCGCCACGACGGTCGCCGACGTCGTGCGCCGCGCGCGCACCTCCCGGCGCACCTTCTACGAGCACTTCGCGGGCCGGGAAGAGTGCTTCGTCGCGCTGTTGACCGACTCCAACGCCGAGATGATCCGGCAGATCTACGCCGCCGTCGACCAGACCGCGCCCTGGAAGAGCCAGGTGCGCCAGGCCGTCGAGACCTGGATCGCCTGCGCCGAGTCGGAACCCGCCCTCACGCTCAGCTGGATCCGCGACGTGCCGTCGCTCGGCGACTCGGCACGCCGCCTGCAGCGCGAGATGATGGAGGCGTTCGTCACGATGATCCAGACCCTCTGCGACACCGACGAGCTACGCGCCGCGGGCGTCGGCCCGGTGTCCCGCCAGGTCGTCGTCATGCTGCTCGGCGGACTGCGCGAACTGACCGCCACCACCGTCGAGGACGGCGGACGGATCAGCGACATCACCGAGGTCGCCGTCCAGGCCTCGATCGCACTGCTCGGACCGCACCCCGCGGCCTGAGAGCCGGGTCGAGCTGGAAGGTGCCGCCCCCGGGCGGGGCGGGGGCGGCACGTCCGTGGTGGCTAGTGGACGAACTTCCAGGTGAGCGGGATGTTGCCGAGGTTCGGGTCGGCGAGCCGGGAGAACGCCGGAAGACTCAGGTCGATGTGCGTGCTGGAGCAGCTCGGGCACTTGTCCTTGACCGGGACCGTGATCGTCCGCCCGTTGTAGGTCACCTGGACCGAGACGCCGTTGCAGAGCGGGTCGTTGTTCGGGTTGGCGGTGGTCCAGTACGCGGCGGGAACGGCCACGAGCATCTCCGTGGCCGCGTTGATCTGCGAGCCACAGGCACCGTAACCGGCGTCGTTGTAGTAGGTGGCGTTCCCGTTCATGGTCTGGCCGAACGGGATGTCCGCGTGTGCGGTGCCCTGCGCCAGGATGGGCAGTGCCATCGCCACGGCCAGTGTTCCGAGCGCCTTACTGATTTTCACCATGCTGAATCAGCGCATCCTTTCTGCACGGACTTCGGAATGGTCCGATCGGACCGTCAGGAGCCGACGGGAAATCGGACCGTCAGGAGCCGACGGGAAATCGGACCGTCAGGAGCCGACGGGAAATCGGACCGTCAGGAGCCGACGGGAAATCGGACCGTTAGGGGCCGACGGAAATCGGCCCGCACCGCCGGTCAGGCGGGGTTTTGGGCGTGGGTGAGGGTCTCCCACGCGACGAACAGGTTGTTCGTCCCGGCCGGCCGCTGCTGCTCGGTGAGCTTCTGGGTGTTGGCCATCGCGATGCCCATCCGGTTGTGCAGCGCGTTGAAGGCGACCTCCGTGACGGGCCCGAGGCCGCGCTTGAGCGTGCCGCCGCACAGCCAGGACGGCACGGCGGCGCCGAGCTGGTACTTGGCCTGGAAGCCCAGCGCTTGGCGGAGCCGCTCGCCGACCTCCGGGTAGAGGTCCTCTTTCTGGATCCGGCTCGTCTCGGCGACGTGCGAGATCGCCGAGATCCCGTATCCGGTGTGCACGAAGTCGCGGCAGGTCTCCTGGGTGAGCCCGGTGACGAACGTCGACTGGCCCTGCCAGTACTTGACGATCTCGGCCTTCGTGTCGATGCCGCTGCCGGCGGGGGCGACGGGGAGCGCGCCGTCCGAGGAGAGGTAGATGTAGGCGGGCACGCGCTTGCGGAACCTGGCGACCGCCTTGTCGTAGCTCGTCCGGTCGTCCAGGAAGACGGAGATGCCGACGGCGGCCTCCATCATGGAGAGCTCCCAGTTCCCGTTGCTGTTGGAACCGTTGATCACCTTCGGGAGGTAGACGTTCCGCAGCATCGCGGCGAACTTGCCGACGGCGTCGCTCGTCCAACCGGTGTAGGTGTAGCGGATGATCTCGGCGGCCCTCGGCCAGACCGACGCGGACCAGCCGGACTGCAACGGCGCGTTGCTGTTGGTGTGGTCCTTGAGCACCGCGGACCAGGCGTTCATGAGCTGGACGGCCTTGGCGGCGTACCGGCCGTCGCGGGTGATGTACCAGGCGAGTGCGTCCGTGTACGCCGCCAGCGCGTCCTCCCGCTCGTCGGTGCAGCCGTGGTTCGGGTTGCTGACCGGGCCGCACTCGACGACCGCGCGCGGCTTCGGCGTACGCGACAGGGAGGCGTACCTACTGGCCATCATCTGGTCGTAGGCGGACTTCCACGGCTGGGCGCCCGCGTTGACCTTCCCACGTACGAAGTCCAGCTGGGACCTGCTGACCAGAACGCCCGGATGGGTGAAGGCGGCCGGGGCGGCCTTCGCACCGAGGTTCACCACACCGGCGGTGCTCGTGGCGCCGCTGACCTGCGCGCAGCCGCTCGCCGCCAGCGCGGCGGCAAGGACGACACCGGCGATGGACCGGACACGGCGGCTGCCGGGAATTCGAGTCATGCACTGCTCCGCAGTTAAGGAGGTTTACGAAAAGCAGTCATGACCCTAGACAGCCGACCGGCCGGGGAATACGCGCTTACGCCGCTCTTAAGGAAGAAGGCCGCTCGCTTAGAACGGCCTTAAGGAAATGCGTCGCGCCGGGTGCGCTCAGGCCGGGCGGCGGCCCGGCGAGTGCCCGGTGCACTGCTTGTACTGCCGGCTGAAATACGCCAGGTCGGTGTAGCCGAGCGTCGCGGCGACCTGGCCGACGGACATGTTCGTCTCGGTCAGCAGCTGACGGGCCCGGTCGACGCGGGCGCGGATGAGATAGCGGGCCGGGGACATGCCGGTGTACGCGGTGAACCGCCGGGTGAACTGGGCGCGGGACAGCGCCGCGCGAGCCGCCAGCTCGGCCACGGTCCAGCGCCGGCTCGGATCCTGCCGGATCTCCTGGGTGATCTGTTCCAGGGCCGCGTCGACGCGCTCCGGCGCGGGCCGGGTGGCGTCGTCCCAGTACAGGCAGAGCAGCTGTTCCAGGCACAGCAGGCTCTGCCGGGCGCCGAACCGGTCGCCGCGCCGGTGGGCGGCGTCGCAGCGGCTCGCCAGCGCGGCGGCCAGCGCCGGGTCGCGCAGCCGGCAGCACCGCTCCGCGGGGACGACGGCGGCCGGGGCGACCGGCTCGCCGTCGGCGGTGCTCAGCGTCAGGTGCAGGCCGAAGACCAGGAGCCGCCGGCGCGGGTCGTGCCCGGCGACCGGCTCGTCGCCGGGCGCGAACAGCACGGAGCTGCCAGCCGCCAGCGCGTGCCGCCGTCCGTCCAGCGTCAGATGCCCGACACCGTCCACGACGTACCACAGGAGGTGGTCCGGCAGCGGGCGGGCGTGCCAGGACCAGGCCGGTTCGCAGCGCCAGTAGGTGGGCGCCGTGACCGGCCGCACGCGGATCTCCGCGCCGTACGGGGTGGGCAGCAGATGCGTCAAACAGTCAACTCCTCGCGTCGATCGTTCCTGGTCGATCACGGTCGGCTCGCCACATCATCTTCCCAAGGGCTGGATTTTCGTCCTCCAGCGGCCGATGCCACGCGAACGCGGAGAGAGGGACCATGAGCGATTCCGACAAAGAGGTGTTCGAACGGGAAGGCTACCTGGTGGCGCGCGGAGCGTTCCGCCCCGAGGAGGTGGAGCGGCTGAGGGACCACTTCATGGAGCTACGCCGGCGCGGTTCGCACCCGGACGACCTGGTGGGCGTGCGGGTCGCCGGACGGGACCCGCTGCGGCGGTACCCGCGGATGGCACAGATGCACCGATGGGACGACACCACTCTGCGGTGGCTCCTGGACTCCCGGCTCCGGGAGCGTCTCACCGCCCTGCTCGGCGAAGAGCCCTACGCCGTCCAGTCGATGCTGTACTTCAAGCCGCCCGGCTCCCGGGGTCAGGCCGTGCACCAGGACAACTTCTACCTGCGCGCGGAGCCCGGCACGTGCGTCGCGGCCTGGATGGCGCTGGATCCGGCCGACGAGGAGAACGGCTGCATGATGGTGGTGCCCGGCAGCCATCGCTGGCCGATCCTGTGCACCACCAAGGCCGACACCCGGGTGAGCTTCACCGACGTCACGGTCCCCCTGCCCGACGATCACCAGGCGCGGCCCGTGCGGATGGACGCCGGCGACGTGCTGTTCTTCCACGGCTCCCTGGTGCACGGCAGCATGCCCAACACGAGCGCCGGCCGGTTCCGGCGGGCGCTGATCGGCCACTACATCCAGGCCGAGGCCCGGCAGGTCGCCCAGTACTTCCATCCGGCGCTGCGCATGGACGGCACGCCACTCCGACTGGACGTCAGCGAGGGCGGCGGCCCGTGCGGAGAGTGGACCGAGGCCGACGGCGTCCCCGCCATCGCCATGACGGGCCGGCAGACCATCACCCGCAAGCACGAGTGAGCGGACCGGCGCCTGACCGCGCGGGCGCGCTCACGAGGCGTTGAGGGCGACGTCGTCGACGACGAAGCCGGTCTGCAGGGAGGCGTCCTCCGTGCCGGCGAAGGACACCGACACGGTCTGGCCGGCGAAGGACGACAGGTCCAGCGCGACGGCACGGTAACCCGCGGCGGCGTCGACGTTGGTGTACGTCGCGACGGTCCGGGTGCCGACCTTGACGGTCAGGGTGTCGTAGGCGACGGTGCCCGTCTCGGCCGTGTCGATGTGCAGCCAGAAGTTGAGGACCGCCCGGCAGCCCGCGGGGATCGTCACCGTCTGCGCGAGGGTGTCGGTGTGGGTGGTCCCGTAACCGTCCAGCCACGCGAAGCGGGTGCCCGTGTGGGCGGTCTCGCCGCTGCCGTTGGCCAGGATCACGTTGGGGGTGCTGGTCCAGGGCGACGCGCCGTTCTCGAACCCGCCATTGACGATCTTGTTTCCGGGTGCGACGCAGGGGCTGGTGCCGGACCGGAAGGCGGTGAGGCCGTTCGGGGTCCCCAGACCGGTCGGCCCGTCGTAACCGGCGCCGGCGGTGCACAGGTAGGCCGGGGTGCAGGTGCCGTTGCGGCCGGACGCGACGTCGAACAACGCCGCCGGGTGCTGGTACGGGAAGGACGCGGCGTAGTTCTGGGCCGGCGGGGGCCCGGCCAGCGCGTACACGCCGGCGATGATCGGAGCGGCGGCGCTGGTGCCTCCGTAGACCTGCCAGCCGCCGGACTGGTACGTGTCGTAGACCGCCACACCGGTGGCGGGGTCGGCGACCGCGGAGACGTCGGCGACCGTGCGCCTGCCGCACCCTCCGTCGCTCTGCCACGACTGCTTGGCGGCGTACGCGGAGCATCCAGACCCGGAGCCGTTCCACGCCGTCTCGCTCCAGCCGCGCGCGCCGGACGCCCTGTACAGGCTGGTGCCGCCGACCGCGGTCGTGAAGCGGGACGCCGCCGGGTATTCGATCCGATATCCGTCGTCACCGGAGGAGGCGGTGATCGCCACTCCGGGATGGTCGAAGTAGGCGGCGTCGAAGCTCGGAGCGTCGGTGGTCTCCGGCCCGCCGTAACTGTTGGAGACGTACTTCGCGCCCATGCGGACGGCGGTGTTGACCGCCCCGCCGAGTTCGGAGAGGTACGGCTGAGCGGCCTCGACCAGCAGGATCCGGCAGCTCGGGCAGATGGCGGACGCCATGTCCAGGTCCAGCGACTCTTCCGCCGCCCAGCCGGCGTCCGGGGTGGGCAGGCTGTTGCCCCCGTTCTCGTCGACCTTCCGGAAGCAGCCGTTCGCGGTGGTGCACGGCGGGAGCCCGTACTGGGAGCGATAGACCGCGAGGTCGGACTCGGCGTTCGGATCGTCGTACGCGTCGACGATCGCGATCGTCTGCCCGGCGCCGCCCGAGGACGGCAGCGCGTAGGCGCTCCGCAACTCGGCGGGTCCGAAGCCGGCAGGCGCGATCAGATGCTGGATGCCGCGCGACGGCTTGACGTCGGTCCGGATCAACGTGAGGCACGCCACCTGGTTCCGGTGCGTCGGCGGCGCGCACGCCCGCCTGGTCAGCATCTTTCCAGCGGGGATCGCCGCCACACCGCCGTGGTTCCGCGGCCCCGGATCGGTGGTACGTGCCGCGGCGGGAGAGGCCACGAATCCGACGGCCAGGACGATCGCGGCGAGCGCCGTAAGGCCGGCACGTCTCCTCCACGACTGCTCAATGTCCGACATGGCGCTTCTCCTCGGCCGGGTGTCGACGATGTCTCCGCGCGACCGCGAGCGGTCACGACGACCACCGTCGACAGTTCCGGCCGAGGAACCGGAAACCGGCATGCCGGTGATGCCGAACCTTGGCGATTCGATTAACCCACCGGCACCAAGGCCGGGACGCGGCCGTGGCCTCCCGCTCCCCAGCAGCCTCCATGGGCCGATCGTGCGGCCGGTCACAACCTTGGGGAAATCATTGCACTGTGCGTGAATGCGAGGTCAGGCAGGGGGGAGGGCCTTCAAGGACCGAACTTCTACCCGGGGAAGAGGGTGGACACCATGACAACCCGGTCGGTCTATGACATGGAGCAGCACCCCGATCTGGCGGAGCTGCGCGCTCGATACGACCGAGCGGCGGAGACGCCGGCGGCGCAGGTCGTCAGCGGCCTGACCTTCCTGAGCGGCCTGTACCTGGCGATCTCGCCGTGGGTCGTGGGACTGAACGGACGCACGACCATTACGGTCAACAACCTGATCACCGGGATCGCCCTCGCACTGCTCGCCGTCGGATACGCGTCCGCGTACGGGCGAATGCACGGCGTCACCTGGGTGGCCCCGCTCATCGGTATCTGGACGATCATCGTGCCGTGGGTCCTGCCCGGGCACCGAGGCACCACCGCTGAGATCGTCAACAACGCCCTCACCGGCGTCGTGATCATCCTATGCGGCCTGGCCGCGACCGGAATCGGCATGATGTCGGCGGCCCGGCACCGGGCGAGGACGATGACGTAGGCGTCGTCCGGGAACCGCCGCGAAACGAACGGAGTCCATGATCGAGAGCCGGCGGCAGCCGTTCCCACGGCTCTGCCGGCGCTCGCATGTCCGTCAGCGCCCGGTGTCCCATTTCAGGGGCACGGCGTCAGGGACGGGCTCACCGGCCGCAGGCTCACCGGGCTCACCGGGCTCACCGGGCTCACCGCCGGCTTCGGTGAACGCCCGCAGCCCGTCCACCAGCCCGGCCCGGTGATCCGCGGGCATCGCGGCGACGATGGCCGCGATCTCCTCCCGCCGGCGAGCCGTGACCTCTTCCACGATCTGCAGCCCGGACTCGGTCAGCCGCAGCAGGACCTCCCGGCGGCTGGCCGGGTTGGTCCGCCGGCTCACCAGGCCCGCGGCCACGAGCCGCTCGACCATCCGCATCGCGGTGGAGGGATTGACCGCGAGATCCTCGGCGAGGGTCACCAGCTTGGTCTCTCGATGGGTGGCCAGCACCACCAGCAGGCGGAACTGGGGAAGCGTCACCCGCTCCCCCACCGACGCGAGCGACCGAACCGAGATCCCCACCAGCAACCGCGAGGCGGTCAGCACCGCGGACGTCACGGCGTCGACGTGCTCTGCCGATGCCGGATCCGGCCGCACCGGTTCGATCGCACTTTCGGTCATGGGTCTGTTCTACCCCGTATCTCGGCCGCTCATTGCACGGTGCAATGATCGGCCGTCCGGCTCAGCGCTGACGCGCGACCGCCGTCCAGCCGGCCCGCAGCGGTTTCTCGATGCGCGTGGGCCGCCACTCGCACAGGTGGACCACGCCGGGCTCGAGGATGTCCAGGCCCTCGAGGTAGCCGGTGACCTGGTCGCGGGTCCGCGCGATGAAGGGGGCGTTCGCGCCCCGGTAGGCGGTCGCCACGTCCGCGTTGCGGCGTTCCTCGACGGCGGCGTGGGAGAGGATGACGTGGCTTCCGGGTGCGAACTCGTCCCGGTACTTCCGGACGAGACCGGCCGGGTTCTCCTCGTCGGCGACGAAGTGGAGGACGGCCACGAACAACAGCCCGACCGGGCGGCCGAAGTCGATCAACCGCCGGGTCTCCGGGTCCTCGAGGACGGCGCCCGGATCGCGCAGGTCGGCGTGGACGACGGTGGTGCGCTCGTCGGAGGCCAGCAACGCCCGCGCGTGGGAGATCACCACCGGGTCGTTGTCCACGTAGACCACCCGGGCGTGCGGGTGAACGGACTGGGCGATCTCGTGCACGTTGCCCTGCGTCGGCAGACCCGAGCCGAGATCGATGAACTGGTCGACACCGCGGTCCGCGACGTGCCGCACGGCCCGCTGGAGGAACTCCCGGTTCGCCCGGGCGACCGCGCCGACGTCGGGCAGGGCCTCGGTGACCTTCTCGGCGGCCGCCCGGTCGGCGGCGAAGTGATCCTTCCCGCCGAGGAAGTAGTCGTACATCCGTGCGACGCTCGGCGTGGTGGGGTCCAGGTCGAGCCCGGCCTGCCCGACCCTGGCACGTTCATTCATCCAGCGGGTCATCGGCCGCGGCCTCCACCGCTGCGAACGATCACGCGGAGATCGTACTAGGGCGGGTCTTGGTCGTGGCGCGCTCCGGGCGCCGACGGCCGGACCGGGATCCACCGGACACGCCCTGACGTCGGCTCGGGCGATCGTGGGCATCGCGCGACTACACGATGTGAGGATGTGGCGGACCCGGGTCGCCGTCACCATGGGTATACGCGGCGTGTGGCCCGGCCGGCCGCGTCGGCCCGGGGGTGCCCGCGGCCCGTGCTCGTGGCGGCCACCGTCGTCATCCCGGCTCGCCATGGGACAGGGGGAGGTGGACCGGATGGCCAACGGCCGGTGTCACGAACTCCGCATCGGGGTGCTCGGCTCGTACGGCGGGTTGAACCTCGGCGACGAGGCGATCCTCGCCTGTGTCCTCGACAGCCTGCGGCAGATACGGCCCGCTGCGCAGCAGGTCGTCTTCAGCCGGCACCCTGAGCACACCCGCACCTGTTTCGGCACCCCGGCGGTGGGCTACACCGAGGTCTCGCTGGGGCAGCTCGCGGAGATAGAGGCCGGGCTCGACCTGCTCATCCTCGGCGGGGGCGGCATCCTCCACGACGGCCTGGCCGCCTCGGTGATGCGGCCGGTGCGCCTCGCGCACCGGCTGGGCGTCCCCACCTTCGGCTACGCGATCGGCGCCGGGCCGCTGACCGGTCACGAGGAGATCGACGTCGTACGGGACACCATCGAGCGGATGACCGACCTGACGGTCCGGGACCACGAGTCGATACTCGTCCTCGAAGGGATGGGGGTCACCCGGGAGATCCCGGCGACCGCCGACGCGGCGGTGCTGCTCGAGCCGGAGGAGTTCACCGAGGAGATGCTGCTCCGGGAGGGCATCGACGGCCAGGCCCGCCTGGTGGGGCTCTCGGTGCGCGAGCCGGGCCGGGCGGCCGACAACCTCGACGAGAGCAGCTACCACGGTCTGCTCGCCGAGGTCGCGGACTTCATGACGTGCAGGTACGAGGCCCAGGCGGTGTTCATCCCGATGGAGCGCGGGGACATCGCCCACTCTCACGCGGTGCTCTCGGCGATGAGCGCCCCGGAGAACGCACGGGTGCTCAATCGCACGTACAGTCCCGGGCAGATCGCCGGGCTGATGCGTCACCTGGACTTCGCCGTCGGCATGCGGCTCCACTTCCTGATCTTCGCCGCCCGCGCGGGCGTACCGGTGCTGCCGTTGCCGTACGCGGGGAAGGTCTTCGACTTCGCGCAGACGATCGGTGCTCCCGCCCTGACCGGCATCGCGCGGCGGCAGGCGGGCCCGCTCCTGGCCCAGCTCGATCGGCTGTGGGACGAACGGGGTGCGTGCTCCGCGATGCTGCGGGAGCGATTCCAGGTCCTGCGCGAGCGCGCGCGGGAGAATCAGGCGCGGTGCCGAGCGCTCATCGATCGGCTGGCCCCGGTCTGATGGCGCCGGACCGGTTCGTGCACGACGCCCGTGACAGCGGACTCACCGGGGACGGGCGCACCAACGACCAGCCCGCCCTGCAGGCCCTGGTCGACGAGCTCGGGGCGGCCTACGCGGCCGACGGCCGGCCGCGCACCATCTTCTGCCCGTCGGGGCTGTACTCGATCCGGGACCGGGGCACCGTCTGGCGGAGCGGGGTGTCCCTGATCGGCGCCGGGCCGGCGGCAACGCGGTTCGCCCTGGCCAACCCGGGCGACCCGGACACCGCGACCCCGCTGGCCTACTTCACGGCTCTGCAGCACGGCGCCGGCCGCGGGAACCCCGTCGCCGACTGCACCTTCGCGCGGTTCGAGATCGACGGCTCCGGCGTGAGCCTCCCCCAGTACGACGTGCTGTCCAAGGGGCTCGGCCTGCAGTACGTCCTGCGCGGGCGCTTCCACGACCTCTACATCCACGACACGCCCGCCACCGGGTTCGGCTGCGACTTCCTGCAGGACAGCTTCGTGGACGGCCTGCTGGTCGTGCACTGCGGGCGGCTGGAACGCCAGGGCGAGTGGCTGGGAGGAGCCGGCATCGGCATCGGCACCGGCGGCTGGGGTTCCACGGAGCGCTGCACCGTGTCCTCGTGCACGACGGTGCGCAACGGCACCAACGGCATCTTCTTCGAGCTTCAGGACCGGCGGTGGCCGGCGACCCGCGGCATCCGGGTGATCGGCTGTCACTCGGAGGGCAACCGGTTCGGCGTCTCCGACTGGGGCGCCGACGGACTGGTCGTCTCCGGGTGCACGCTGATCGGCAACCACCAGGCCGGCTACGACGTCTCGGCGCTGGGCACGTCCGCGGTCGCCGGGCGCGGCGGGATCGTGACCGGCTGCATCATCGAGGACAACGTCTGGGACGGTGTCGCGATCGGCAATACGCCGGGCCCGTACACCCTGGCGGGCAACCGCATCAGCCGCAACGGCCGGTACGGGTACTGGCAGCACAACCTGGCCGGCGGCCCCCAGGAGGCGGCCGGCAACATGATCATCGATGCCAACGAGTTCTGGGACAACGGCCTGGACGGCATCTTCATCGACTCGGCCCTCGCGGATCCCGACATCGCCGGTAACCGCCTCCGCGGCAACGGCCGCCAGTGCGAGCCCGCCACCGAGGGCGAAGGCGACATGGTCTCCTATGGGGCGCAGTCGCTGATCGACACCGCGGCCGACTGGCGGCCGAACGGGCACATCGGCAAGTGCGTCACGGCGGGCGTGCAAGAGGCCATCGTGATGGGCAACAGCGCCACCGAACTCGCCCTCGCGCCCTTCCGCCCCGGCGCCATGACCGCGTGGCCGGACGGCACTCCCTCCCCCGGATCCCCGTACCGGCTGCCCGAGGCCCCCGACGTCAGAGCCGGGCTCACCCTCGCCGCCGCCGTCGACAGCCCGACGATCCGCGACAACCGCGTCTGGGACGCCCAGGCCCGCAAGACCCAGACCCACGGACTGGTCATCACCGGCGCCGGCACCTGCGGCGCGGCCTGGGTCCACGACAACGACCTGACCGGCAACGCCGTCGCCGCGACCCGTTTCGACACCGCACCCTCCGGGGGCTGCTGGTGCCACAACCACGGCCTCGACGAATGCCCCGGCAAGCCCGGAAGCGGCCGGTGACCTCACTACTACTCATGTAGTAGGTTGACTCACAGTAGGCGAGCGGTGACCACACGGTCACCGCTCGGCAGCCGCCGCCTGCCGGGCCGTACACGCACGCCGAACCTGTCACCGACTCGGGGAGAGAGATGACAAGGCCGGAAGCCTTGACCGAAGCCGACATCGCCGGCGTCGGAAGATACGTGGTGAAGAAGTTGCCGGAGGTCACTCTGGCCTTCTGGATAATGAAGATCGCCGCGACGACGCTCGGCGAGACGGCGGGCGACCTGTTCGCCCAGACACTCAAGCTGGGCTACTTCCTCACGACGATCGCGCTGTTCCTGATCTTCCTCGTCACGCTCGTGGTCCAGCTCGCTTCAAAGCGGTACAACCCGTTCTCCTACTGGACGGTGATCATGTCCACGAGCATGGTCGGCACCACGACGTCGGACTTCATGAACCGCGACGCAAGCGCCAAATTCCTCTCCGAAGGGGCGAAATCGCTCGGCTGGGGGCCGCAGGGTCTCGGCCTGGACTACCCGGTCGGCGCCGCGATCTTGACCTCGATCCTGATCGCCGTCTTCGTGGTCTGGAAGTTCAGCGGGCTGACCTTCGCGATCCGCGACATCGACACCTTCCGCGGCGAAGCCCTGTTCTGGTCCGCGATCCTCGTCTCCAACACACTCGGCACCTCGATGGGCGACTTCCTGTCCGACAGCTCAGGCCTCGGGTACGGCGGAGGCGTCCTGCTCATCACCGGGCTGCTCGCCGCACTCCTCGCGCTCAGATACGCACCCGCCGTGCCGAACGTGCTGCTGTTCTGGCTCGCCTTCGTCCTGACCCGCCCGTTCGGCGCCACGGCCGGCGACCTCCTCACCAAGCCGGCCGCGAAAGGCGGCCTCGACCTGGGGACCGCCGGCTCGTCCGCCGTCCTGCTCGCCACCTTGTTCGCCCTGATGGGCTGGGCCCACGTCCGGAACGGCCGTCGGCCGGCCATCGCCACCTAGAAAATCTCCAGACCGCCTACTATCGTGATAGTAGAAATCTTCTGGGATGAATGGGAAACGATGCTGGTCAACCTCCTGTTCGGCAGCGCCGGCCTGGTGTTCATCTGGCACCTTCAACTCGCGCCGCTGCTGATCGACCGGCCCGGCCGAGGCGACGCCGACGACCCGGCGACGCGGCGCGCGGACGACGCGCCGCGGGGATCACAAGCGCCGTGATCGCGGCTGAGGCGATCAGAACGTAGCGGTTTCCGCACGGCGGCGTGCCCGCCCGAGCTCCCCTCCCGGCTCGGCCCGTCCATCCCGCGATGTAGCCGTACATCGGTCGGTGGACCTTCGTGACCTGCCGGAATCCTCCGGTCGGGCGACGAATGTGCCTGAGGCGGCGCCGTACCGTTCTCCTCGAGAACGCCGCCGAATCCCCCAAGGAAACGATAATGATCGAGGCCAAGGGCCTGACGAAACGCTATGGCGACAAGACCGCGGTGAACGACCTCTCGTTCACCGTCAAACCCGGGGTCGTCACCGGCTTCCTCGGCCCGAACGGGGCCGGCAAGTCCACGACGATGCGCATGATCCTCGGTCTGGACCGGCCGACCTCCGGTTCGGTGACCGTGAACGGCCGGGCGTACGCCGACCACGCCGCGCCCCTCCACGAGGTCGGCGCGCTCCTGGAGGCCAAGGCCATCCACACGGGCCGGACCGCCTACAACCACCTGCTCGCGCTCGCCGCGACCACCGGCATTCCGCGCGGCCGGGTCGACGAGGTGATCGACCTGGTCGGCCTGCGCGACGTCGCCCGCAAGCGCGCCGGCGGGTTCTCCCTCGGCATGGGCCAGCGCCTCGGGATCGCGTCGGCGCTGCTGGGCGACCCCAAGACGCTGATCCTCGACGAGCCGGTCAACGGCCTGGACCCCGAGGGCATCCTGTGGATCCGTAACCTGCTCAAGGACCTGGCCGCCGAAGGACGTGCCGTCTTCGTCTCCTCCCACCTGATGAGCGAGATGGCCCTGACCGCCGAGCACCTCATCGTCATCGGGCGGGGCCGGCTGATCGCCGACACGTCCGTCGCCGAGTTCATCGAGCGCGCCTCCACGGGCCGGGTCAAGGTCCGCTCCCCCCAGGCGTCCCGGCTGCGCGCCCTGCTGGCGGGCCCGGACGTCACGGTGGCGGACACCGAGGAGGGCACCCTCCTCGTCAGCGGGCTCATCAGCGACCAGATCGGCCAGATCGCCGCCGACAACGGCGTCACGCTGTTCGAGCTGGCACCGCAGCAGGCCTCGCTGGAAGAGGCGTTCATGGAGCTGACCGGCGAGTCCGTCGAATACCGGGCCCCCGCCCGTACCGCAGAGAGGTCCGCGGCATGACCACCGCCACCACGACCGTCCGGCCCGGCAGGGTCAGTCAGCTGCGCGTCCTGAACTCCGAGTGGATCAAGCTCAGGACCCTCCGTTCGACCTTCTGGTCGCTGTTCGCCGCGATCGTCGCGACGATCGGCCTCGGCATGCTCTTCAGCTGGGGCTTCGCCACCCGTGTCGGCGACCACGCGCGTCCCATTCACGACGCCGCGACCATGGCGGTGACCGTGCCGCTGCGGCCGTACGTCATCGCCCAGCTCGCGGTCGGCGTGCTCGGCGTCATGGTGATCACGGGCGAGTACTCCACCGGGATGATCCGCGCCACCCTGTCCGCGGTCCCCCGCAGGCTCCCCGTGCTGTGGGCCAAGGCCGCGGTGTTCAGCGTGGTCGTCCTGGTCCTCATGGAGATCGTGTCCTTCGCGACCTTCTTCGGCGGCCAGGCGATCCTGTCCTCCCAGCACATCCAGGCCACGCTCTCCTCGCCGCAGGCCCTGCGGATCGTCACCGGGGTCGGGCTCTACCTCACGGTCGTCGGCCTCCTCGGCACCGCGCTCGGCGCCATCATCCGCAGCACCGCCGGGGCCATCGCCGCGCTGTTCGGCATCCTGCTGGTGCTGCCGGTCCTGGGCGAGGTCCTCAACCTCACGTCCTGGGGCAAGCACATCACGCCGTACCTGCCGAGCAACGCCGGCGGCGACCTGCTCACCAACGCCCCCGACCCCGGGTCGCTCGGCCCGTGGACGGGATTCGGGGTCTTCGTCCTGTACACCGTCGTCGCGATGGCGGTGGGCGCGTACCTGCTCAAGCGCAGGGACGCCTGACGCTCGATGATCGGCACCTCGCCCGAGTCCGGCCCCGGCGCGCTCACCGCGCGCTGGGGCCATCGCCTGCGTACGCTCGCCGGCCGGCATCCCGCCGCCGTCGACGGCGCGTTCGCGCTCATCCTGCTCCTCATCGGAGTGCCTCACCTGCTCAAGGAGCCGCCCCGGCAGCCGTTTCTCGGCTGGGGACTGCAGATCGCGCTCCTCGTTCCGCTGATCTGGCGGCGGCGCGCACCGTTCACCGCCTTCGCCGTGGTCGCGGCGCTGGCGTTCGTGCAATGGCTCGGCGGAGTGCTCCTGTCGACAGGCGACGTCGCCGTGCTCGTCGCGCTCTACTCGGTCGCGGCGCACTCGACGCTGCGCCGGCTGCTCGTGGCGGCGGGCATCGTGGAGATCGGCGTCGCGATGGCCACCGACCAGTGGGCCCCGCGGGGTCACCTGGGGAAGGTCTTCGTGCTGCTGTCCGGGATGACCACGGCCGCAGCCGTCATCGGGCTGAACATGCGCACCCGCCGCGCCTACCTGGCGTCGCTGGAGGACCGCGCCGCCCGCCTCGAGAAGGAGCGCGACCAGCAGGCCCAGATCGTCGCCGCCGAGGAACGCGCGCGGATCGCCCGCGACGTCCACGACATCGTCACCCACAGCCTGTCGGTCATGGTCGCCCTCACCGACGGCGCTGCCTACACCCTTCCGGCCTCTCCGGAGCGGGCCGCCGACGCCGTGTCCAAGGCGTCGGAGATCGGGCGCCAGGCCATCGCGGAGATGCAGCGCGTCCTGGAGGTACTCCGCCAGGACGCCCCGCCGTCCGCCGGGCTGAGGCGCCCGCAGCCGGGGCTGGGCCAGCTCGACGCGTTGCTCGCCGAGGTCCGCGCCGCGGGACTCCCGGTGGAGTTCGTGGTCACGGGACGGCCGCCCGCCATGGCCTCCGGGGCCGAGCTCACCGTCTACCGTCTCGTCCAGGAGGCGCTCACCAACGTCCGGAAGCACACCCCGCCCGGCACCACCGCCCGGGTACGGCTCGAGTACACCGCGGCGCACGTCGAGGTCGAGATCACCGATGACGGGCGGCCGGCCGTCGGCGTTCCGTCCGGGCCGCGGCGCACCGGGCACGGCATCGCCGGGATGCGCGAACGCGTCGCCGTCTACGGCGGCCTGATGCAGGCCGGTCCGCTGCCCGACGGCGGCGGCTGGCGGGTCCACGCCCGTTTCGAACCGTCCCAGCTGGAGAGCGCCAGATGATCAAGGTTCTGCTCGTCGACGACCAGCCGTTGCTGCGCATGGGCTTCCGGCTGGTGCTCGAGACACAGCCCGACATCGCCGTCGTCGGTGAGGCCGGTGACGGCGCCGAGGCCCTCGCCCAGGTGGCCTCGCTGGCCCCCGACGTGGTGCTGATGGACGTACGGATGCCGGGCATGGACGGCCTCGAGGCCACCGAGCGGATCACCCGCGACCACGCCGGCTCTCGCGTCCTCATCCTGACGACGTTCGACCTCGACGAGTACGCGTTCGCCGCCCTCCACGCCGGCGCCGCCGGTTTCCTGCTCAAGAACGTCCAGCCCGCCGAAATGATCGCGGGCATCCGCACGGTCGCCGCGGGCGACGGCGTCGTCGCGCCCCGGCTCACCCGGGTGCTCATCCAGTCGTTCACCCGCCTGAACCGCGCACGGCCGGGCTCCGCCGACGACCCACGTCTCGACCGGCTCACCGACCGGGAGCGCGAGGTGCTCATCGAGATGGCGAAGGGACTCTCCAACGCCGAGATCGCCGCCGAGCTCGGACTGTCCGAGGCGACGGTGAAGACGCACGTCAGCCGCATCCTGCCCAAACTCGGCCTCCGCGACCGTGTCCAGGCCGTCGTGCTGGCCTACCAGACCGGACTGCTGCGACCACCGTGAACCGGCATGGGATAACACCGAAAGGACGACTGCTAACCTTTCTCTAATCTAACGCTCGGCTTTGTGAAAATGTGCGCCCGAATTACTGATGGCGCCGCATTGATATGCCGGATCGTGCCATCAAGAGGCGGCGGTATGTCATCCTTGTCGGCATGGCGACGAGTCACCTTCAAAACAGCCCCATTACCGTTACGCGGCGGGCGATGAGCAAAGTCCCGGAAGTGACGGCCTACTTCTGGATCGTCAAGGTCTTGACCACCGGAATGGGCGAGACGACCTCCGACTACCTGGCCCATCGCCTCAACCCGATCATCGCGGTCGCCCTGGCGGGGATCCTCCTCGCGGTCTCACTGGCAATCCAGTTCGGCGCTCGGCGCTATGTCGCCTGGATCTACTGGACTTCCATCACCATGGTCAGCGTCTTCGGCACGATGGCCGCCGATGTGCTGCACGTCGCCCTCGGCATTCCGTACCTCATTTCGACCGCATTCTTTATGGTCACGCTGGCCGCGATCTTCGCGATCTGGTACGCGAGCGAGAGGACGCTGTCCATTCACAGCATCGTGACGATGCGCCGGGAGCTGTTCTACTGGGCCACCGTCATGACGACGTTCGCGCTCGGCACCGCCACGGGTGACATGACCGCGGTCACCGTTCACCTCGGATACCTGGCCTCGGGCGTCATGTTCGCCGTCCTGATCGCGCTCCCGGCCCTGGGCTACCGCTGGCTGCGGATGAACGCCGTCTTCGCCTTCTGGTTCGCCTATGTCCTCACCCGGCCGCTCGGCGCGTCGTTCGCCGACTGGATGGGGGTGTCGCACGCCCGAGGCGGTCTCGCCCTGGGCACGGGTCCGGTCAGCCTGGCCCTGGGCGTCGTCATCGTCGGCTTCGTCGGCTATCTGAGCGTGACCCGCAAGGACACGGCACGCTGATCAGGATCACCTGCACCGGGGCGGCACGCCGCGATCACGGTCCCGTGATCGTCCGGACGGCCGCGACGTAGCCGCGCACCGCCGGTGCGGACAGGGCGCCGGCGGGCAGCTCGACCACGAACGCGCTGTCGGGCACCACGGTGTTCTCCCAGCCGGTGGCGCTGCCCGGATAGTCGGTCAGGGGCCGCGCCGGAAGCCCCACCTGCCGGGCGAAGCGCCGCTCGACCTCCTTCGGTCCCTCCGAGGTGTCGACCACGGCCATGTGCTGGTGGAACCAGATCCCCACCGCCGGCCTGATCCGGCGGATCAGGGCGGCGGCCGACCTGGACTCCGGTTCCGAGAGGGGACCGGACCCGGCGAAGAACTCCGAGCCCGGCGGCCCGAGCGACCGCCAGCCCGCGGGGAAGTTCCGGTTGAGATCGACTCCGCGGGCGTTGCCGCGCGTGCGTGCGGCGACTCCATCGGGGTTGAGGACCGGGATCACCCACAGGTCGGCGCGGGCGGGAGCCGGGCCGTCGACGAGCGCCCGGGCGACCGCGATCCCCGCCGCCTCGTTCCCGTGGATGGAGCCGACGACCAGCACCTTCCGCGGGCTGGCCGGATCGCCCGACTCGACCGCGACGATGGGAACGCCATGGACGGAGCCGCCGAGCCGCACGGAACGGCGGACCGTCGCGGACGGAGGCGTCCCGCCGGTGGCCGGTGTGGCGGTGCCGCCGGACGCCTCGCACGCGCACGGGAGCAGCAGCGCGAGGACGCACACGGCCGGCCACCGGCCGCGCCACGGCGTCCGGTCCGGTCCCCCGCTCGTCGCCACGGTCGCCTCACCACCCCGTATGGGAGCGCACCCATGGGGTGACTACCCGGGAACCCTCACCGGGAGACCTCTTCTCGCCGGTTCACCCGCGGCCGCTCGTCCACACGTCGGTGATGGGGCTGCGCGAGGCGCTCGCCCCGGCGTGGGACAGGCCGTAGGCGTCCTCGACGGTCCGCAGCACGCTGTAATGGTCGATCTTCTCGGGATAGGCGCCGGGCTTCACGGGCGCTCCGGCGAAGATGGTGGCGATCTTGTTGCCGGGAGAGCCGTCGTTCTCGTCGAAGGTGACAATCAGCAGGCTGTCGTGGGTGCGCGCCCACCGGACATAGCCGTCCAGGTTGTCCCGGACCCAGGCGTCTCCGGTCTTCACCGGGCAGTTGTGCATGTCGTCGCACATGTCAGGGATGACGAACGACACCGTGGGCAGCGCGGCGTAGTCGGACGGGAAGTCGGCGAAGGACCGGCTCACCGCGTCCGGCAGGTCGGGGAAGTCCGCCCAGGGGACGTGCTTGCGGGCATAGCGCCCGCCGGCACAGGCGGTCCGGTCGAACGCCGGGAGTCCCTCGGCGTAACCGGCGAAGGTCAGCCCCGCCGCGGAGAGTTCCGACGCGAGGTTCGGAGCCGTGTAGGAGTGCGGGCAGGAGTCGTCGGTGAGCCCTTGCGTCGATCCGGAGAACAGCGCCAGGTAGTTCGGCTGGCTCGGGTGCCGGACCGCGTAGGAGTCGGTGAACAGCGCGCCGCCCCGGGCCAGCGACGTCAGGTACGGCGCGTCGCGGGCACCGATGATCTGGGAGTCGGACTTGTTCTCCAGCACGACCACGACCACGTGCCCGAGCCGCGGCACCGAGGGGGCCGTCGAGCGCGGACCGGCGGCAGGGGCGGAACCACTCTTGCCGCACGCTGCCGCCAGGAACCCGGCGAGGGCCACCATCGTGAGGAGCAGAGCACGCCGTTCTTTCACGACCGGCCTCCGGCGCAGGATGCAACTACTACCCCGATAGTACATAGATCCAGGCCCGGGCTCAGGCTCCCGCGGCGGTCACGATCGCGTCGGTGGCGAACCCGGCCAGCACGCCCAGCAGGATGCCCCAGGTGGTCAGCGTCTTCAGCCCCAGCTTGCGGGCCACCGCCAGCAGTTCGATCACCACGTACAGGATGGATCCGGCGGCCAAGGTGAGAAATCCGATGGACAGCGTGTCATTGACGACACGCTGGCCGATGAGAGTGCCCAGGAACGTCGGGCCGCCGCCGATGAGGCCGAGTAGCGCCAGGTAGCCCCATGACGGACGGCGGCTTTCGGCGGCCATGGGGGCGACGATTCCGAATCCTTCGGTCGCGTTGTGCAGGCCGAATCCGATGATGAGCAGGACGGCGAGCTGCAGCTCGCCGTGGGCGGCGGAGTTGCCGATCGCCAGGCCCTCGGCGAAGTTGTGCAGCCCGATGCCGATCGCGATCATCATCGGCAGGTCGCCCAGGCGCGACAGAGCAGAGGTCTCGGCCCGGAAGTCGGTCGCCGACGCCGCGCCGGGACCGGACCGCGCCGGAGCCGTCGGCCTGGCGCGGCGTGCGATCGCGCGGTCGAAATGGACGAGGCCCAGCAGACCGATGCCGAAGCAGACCGCGAACACCGCCCCGTTGCCGATCGCCGCGCCGTACCCGTGATGGCCGAGCGCGGTGTCGATCGGCTCCCACGCGTGTGCGAGCACGTCCCACAAGAGGAAGATCAAGATGCCGGTGGCGGTCGCGTTGAGCAGGGCTCGGACCTTTGGCAGAGGCGCGCGCATCCGGCCGATCGGCAGGCCGAGATAGATGGTGAAGCCGGCTATCGCTCCGAGCACGGCGATCTGAGCGGATCCCATGAGGACACTCCGAGAGTCGAGATATGAGGCATGCCTCTGCCGCACCGTTCGCGCACGCTGGACAGGCAAGGCTTGCCTAATACTACTGCGATAGTAGTGAGATCACTCGGCGTCGTCGTGGCGCAGCAGTTGCTGCAGCAGGCGCTCGTCCTCGGGGGCCAGGTCGGACACGAACCGGGCGAGCACCGCCGCGCGGTCGCGGCGCCGCCGGAGCAGGTCGTGCATGGCGGTGGCCGTGTGCGCCGCCTCGTCGACGTTGGGCGAGTAGACGAATCCGCGGCCGGCCCGGGTGCGGGTGGCCAGGCCCTTGCGGTGCAGCCGCGCGAGGGTGGTCATCACCGTGGTGTAGGCCGGGGTGTCGGGCAGCACGGCCTGCACGTCGGCGGGGCTCATCGGCCGGCCGCCATGCCACAGGGCGGCCAGCACGGCGTCCTCGAGCATGCCGGCGGGCCGCCGTCCCTGCTCATGCTCCTTGGTCACGTCGATCTCCATACACCCGGGTATTACCTCGATAGTAGATCACTCGGAACGAGAAGGCCGTGCGGGCGGCCCCGCGCGTGCGCCCATAATGAAGGGCATGGTCGTCGACGTATGGATGCCGCTGCTGGCGCCCCTGCTCGCGGTGCCGCTCGTCCGTCTCCTGGCGGATCGGCTGCCGCCGCGGTCGGCCTCCTGGCTGCTGGCCGCCACCGGCGTTCTCCTGTCCGGCTGCACCACGCTCGCCCTGCTCCTGCTGACCGGCGCGGGACTCCTCCGGGTGCCGTTCGTGGCGGCCGCCGAGCACGTGTCCCCCCTCCTGCTGCGGCGATTGTCACCGGTCCCCGTGCCGGTGGCGTGCGCGGCCGGTGCGGCCCTGGCCGTCACGGCCGCCCTCACGATCTGGACGCTCCAGCGGCGGCTGACCGCGCTGGCACCCGCCCGGACCGCCGTACGGTCGCGGCGCGGCGGCCTGGCCGTGCTGCCCGACGATCTGCCGGACGCGTACGCCGTTCCCGGCCGTCCCGGCACGGTCGTGGTCACGACCGGCATGCTGCGGGCCCTGGATGCCCGCGAGCGCGACGTCCTGCTCGCCCACGAGCGCGCGCACCTCTCCGGCCGCCACCACTGGTTCACCCTGGCGATGGATCTGGCGGCCGCCCTGCATCCGGCGCTGACCGCCCTCCGCGGCCCCCTGCGCTACCACCTCGAGCGCTGGGCCGACGAGTCGGCGGCGGACGCCGTCGGGGACCGGCGCCTCGTGGCCCGCGCCATCGCGCGGGCCGCGCTGGCGCGGAGCCGGGCGGGCGCGCCCGGTCCCGTACCCGGCCCGGTCCTCTCCGCCACCACCGGCCCCGTCCCCCGCCGCGTCGCGGCGCTCCTGGCCGCTCCGGCGCCGAGACGGTCTCGGTTGCTGCCCGGCATCGCGGCCGCCCTGGCGGCCTGCGTGGCGATGTCCGGCGCCGGGGCGCTGGACGCCGCCACCGATCTGCACGGGAGCCTGGAGGCCATGGAGATCCACCACCATCCGGTGGCCGGGAGGACCTGACCTCACGATCCGCGTCGACGCTCACAGCGCCACGAAGGCGAGGCCGCGCCGCTGGAGAGCGGGGATCACGGTGCGCAGCGCCTGGATCGTCTCGGAACGGTCGCCGCCGCCGTCATGGCACAGGATGATGTCGCCGGCCTGAGCGCGGAGCATCCGGTCGGTGATCGCGATCCTCCCGGGGCGCGCCCAGTCCCGGGGGTCGACCTCCCAGTCGACGCAGATCATCCCGTGGGCGGCGGCCGTGTCCATGACCTCGGCGGACCAGAAGCCGCCGGGCGCGCGGAAGAACCGCGGGGCGACGCCCGTGGTGTCGGCGATGCGGTCGTGCGCGCCGCCGATCTCGTCCCGGATCCGCCCGGCGGAGAGCCGCGGCAGGTTCAGCGGGTGGGTGACGGTGTGATCGCAGACCTGGTGCCCCGCGGCCACGATCCGCTCGACCAGTTTCGGGAGCTGAGCGACCTGGTCCCCGATGAGGGAGAACGTCGCGGGCACCCGGAACTCGGCGAGCAGGTCGAGCATCATCGGCGTCCACCGGGGGTGCGGGCCGTCGTCGATGGTCAGCGCGACGGCGTTCGCGGGGGCCGCCGGCGTCAGGTCGTGCAGGTTGTGCACCGGGCGGCGCAGCGAGTGCAGCGGCCCGTGCGCGTATCCCGGGTCGCGGAGAGGATGACGGGCCGCCTTCAGCGCCTGCCGGGCCGGCCGCCTCGCCGGCGAGTCGGGTCGCTGCATTCGTGTCAGCTCGGGCGCTCCGCCCGCCAGGAGCCCGGCTCCCGCCGCGGCCACGGCCATCAGCACTTGACGTCTGTCCGGTCTACGCATGTCGCCCCCGATCGCCACTCCTGTCAACTACCTACCCAACTCGGCGTTTTCTTCCCAGTTTCGCCGCGACGAGCATCATCAGCCTGACTCTTGACAAAGTGGGTTTCAAGCCTCGTGTAAATGTTGACCAGGTGTCGCCCCTGCCGCCACTTCAACTCTTCCCGAAAAACAGTAAAAACTGCAAACCTGTTGAAGTTGGACCGAAATACCAGAAAGAGGAGATCACATGACTCGGAAGATCACACGGTTGGCGGCGGCGGCCGGGACCGTCGCCATGCTGGCGCTCGGGGCGGCCGTAACGCCCAGTGGCGCTGCGAACGCCCGGACGACCACCGCCGCCCCGGCATCGGCGGCACGGATCGTCGTCAAACCTCCGCCGTGTACCCGATGCTGCCTCAAGATGAACCCCAAGACCCATCGGTGCGCCAAATACGGCTACCGCCGGGGCAAAGGAAAATGCAACACTAAATGCAAGTAGAGGTCGACCCGGGCATCGGGTAAATGCCGAGAATTCGGTAACGGCTTGAGGTGAGTGTCGAAGGTCGTCGTCGCGCCCACCGCCCGGTGGGCGCGACGACCCGGCCGCCGGGTCAGCGGACTCCGAGCCAGACCAGGCTGCCCAGCCCGGCGACCACGCAGTACACGGCGAACGGCGTCAGCGTCCGCGTCTCGAAGTACCGGGTGAGGAACCGCACGGACACGTAGGCGCCGACGCCCGACAGCACACTGCCGACCAGCACCTGACCGTGGATGCCGTCCCCGAGCGGACCGGTCAGGTCGGGGATCTTCAGCACGCCCGCGGCCAGGATCACCGGGGTGGCCAGCAGGAACGAGAACCGGGCGGCGTCCTCGTGCGACAGCCCGCGCAGCAGGCCCGCGACCATCGTCACGCCCGAACGGCTGATGCCGGGCAGCAGGGCGAGAATCTGCGCCGCGCCGATGCCCGTCCCCCGGCCGAAACCGAGCCGGGCCAGGCGCCGATCCGACTCCAGCGCCAGGTCGGTGGCCGTGCTCCCGACGGAGGCCGCCACCGCCCGGTCGGCGGCCTGCGACTCGCGGCGGCGCAGCCGCTCCCCCGCGTACAGGACGCCGCCGTTGAGGGCGAGGAAGATCGCCGCGGGGACCGGCTTGCCGAGCACGGTCCGGAACGTGTGCTCGACCAGCAGCCCGACGACCCCGACCGGGATGGTGCCGAAGATGATCAACCAGGCCAGGCGCTGGTCGGGGGTCTCGACGCGGCGGTCGCGCACCGAGGTCAGGAAGCCGCCGATGATGCGGATCCAGTCCCGCCAGAAGAAGGCCAGCAGGGCGATCGCCGTCGCCACGTGCAGGCCGACGATGAACGCCAGATACGGCGACTCCGGGGTCGAGACGTTCAGGTCGCGCGCCCACTGGCCGCCGACCAGAGCCGGGATCAGGACGCTGTGGCCGAGGCTGGAGACGGGGAACAGCTCCGCCACGCCCTGGAACAACCCGACCACGATGGCCTCGGTGTACGTCAAATGGGACACCCGCACCCCCAGCGAAGAACTACTATCCGGATAGTTATTACTATCCGGATAGTAGTGCAGGGCGCTCCCCTACCAGGCGTGAAGCCCGAAACCATAGGGATAGAGCGGGTTCCCGTACGTGGTGGGCGGTGACTGACCGGCGTCGATCTTCGCGCGGATGTCGGCGCGCTCGGCGGCGGTCGCGCCCAGGTCGTACGGCAGACTCCAGTCCTCGACGGCGTCGGCCGGCGTGTCCGTGCCGCCGGGCTTCAGGATCTGGTCGACGCCGCGCGGGAGCTGCCACGGCAGTGACCCGTGGGGCGTGTAGTCGCCGAACAGCAGCGACGCCGTCGCCGGGCCGACCTCCTCGCCGCCGCGGTAGGTCATCACGATGGCGTCGGCGATGCCGTTCCAGTCGGAGACCACCGTCGGCCGGGGCAGGTCCATCACCACGACCACCGGGACGCCCTGGTTGTGGAAGTTCTGGATGATGGCCAGCTGGTCCGCGGGCAGGTACGGCTGCTCCTTCACCCACGCGGTGGCGTGCGTGTAACTCGGCTCCCCGACCGCCACGACGGCCAGCTTGGGCGACGGTCCGCTGTCGGAGTAGACGTTGACGCCGTCCTTGGCCGCCCGGACCTTGATCGCGTCCAGGATGTCCAGCGAGCCGTAGTTCTGGTGGAAGTAGCTCGTCCAGATGCAGCACGAGGCGCCGTCGGTCGCACGCGGCCCGGCCACGACGATGTTGTCGCCCGCCTTGAGCTTGAGCGGGAGGACGCCGTTGTTCTTCAGCAGGGTGATGGACTCGCGCGCGGCCTGGTTCGCCAGCGCGACGTACGACGGCTGGTGGAAGCGGTACGGGCCGTTGACCGGGTCACCGTACGGGCGGTCGAAGATCCCGAGCTCGAACTTGAGCCGCAGGATCCGGGTGACCGCGTCGTTGATCCGGGACATCGGCACGCTCGACAGGAAGCTCGCGATGGAGAACCCGGAGGCGCCCGGGTCCGCCCCGCCCATCACGTCGGAACCGGCGTTCGCCGCGCTGATCCACGCGCCCGACGGCAGCCAGTCGGTGGTGATGAGGCCGGTGTAGCCCAGGTTGTTCCGCAGGTAGTCGAGGATGGGCTTGCTGTTGCCCGCGCCGGGCCCGCCCGGGTCGAGGTAGGAGCTGCCGGCGTAGCCGGGCATGATGTTCACCGCTCCGGCGTCGAGCGCGGCCCGCCACGGGATCATGTGGTACTTGATCGTCATCGCGTCGTAGACGATGCCCGCCTCGCCGCCGGCCCCCTCGCCGGGCCAGTGCTTGACGGTGGCGAGGACGGACTCCGGGTTCAGCTCCGGCCCGCCCTGCAGACCGGTGACCAGCGCGCGTACCTGGGCGGCCGCGACGTCGGCGTTCTCGCCGCCGCCCTCCTGGATGCGGGGGTAGAGCACCTTCGTGCCGACCTCGGCGAGCGGCCCGAGCACGCCGCGCGTGCCGACCTCGAGTTCCTCGCGGCGCTGCATGTCGCCGAGCTTGTAGTCCAGCGGGTAGTCCTTGCCGGCGGCCAGCGCGCTCTGCAGCGGATAGGTGGTCTCGTAGCCGGAGATGGTGTCGCCCGCGGAGACCGGCGGGATGCCGAGGCGGGTGCCGGCGGCGGCCCGCAGCACCGCGTCGAGGTCCTTCGGCTGCGCCGGTCCGAAGTGCCACCCCGACTGCGCGTACGTCTGGGCGTTGTAGAACATCTGGTACGCCTTCTCCTCAGGCGTCATCCTGCCGAGCAGGTCGGCGACCCGCGTCTCGACCGGCTGCCGCCAGTCCTCGTACGGCTGGATCGTCCCGTCCTTGTTGAGGTCCCGGGCGCCGTTCACGATGTTCACGCCGTCACCGGCCGCCTTGATGGCGGGCAGGTAGACGCTGAACGTGCGGATGTTCGACGTCGTCCGGGCGCCGGAGCCGCTCACCGCGACCACGAACCACTTGTACGTCCAGCGGTCGCCGAGGTCCCAGGTCGGCGTGTAACCGGTCGTGCCCGTGGGCTCGGCGACCTTGGTGTAGAGGTCGAGCAGCCGGCCGGACGCGGTGAAGTCGTAGTCGGTGCGGCTGACGTTGATCCACACCTCGTAGTGCGCGGTGCCCGGCACGGCCGCCCAGGACAGCACCGGGCGGCGGGTGTCGGTGACCATGGCGTGGTCGGCCGGTGACGTCAGCGCGAACTGGTCGGTCGTCGCCGGGGCCTTGGTCGGCGGCGAGAGCAGCGGCGGCGTGCTCACCGACGTGTCGACCGAGCCGAAGATCTGGAACTCCCACAGCGAGTAGCCGTATCCCGTTGCGCGCGCCGTGCCGTAGAAGCGCACATAGCGGCCCTTGCCGGAGATGCCGAGGTTCTCGGTGCCGCCCTTGCCCGTCGTCGTGGTGTAGATCGGGGTCCAGTTCGTCTCGTTGTCGGACACCTCGATCCGGTAGCCGGTGGCGTAGGCGTTCTCCCAGACGAGCGTGGCGCCGGTGATCGTGGCGGGTCCGCCCAGGTCGACCTCCAGCCACTCGTTGTCCGTGAACTGGCTGGACCAGCGGGTGTTCGTCCGTCCGTCCACCGCCGCGCCGGGGGCGTTGTCGCCCTCCGTCGACGAGGCGCGCACCTGCTTGAAAGCGGAGATCGGCGTGGCGTCCGACGACGATCCGCTCGTGCCGTACACCTGGAACTCCCAGAGCGAGTAGCCGTAGCCGGTGGCCCTCGCCGTCCCGTACATCCGGACGTATCGTCCGGCGCCGGAGACGTTCAGGGTCTGCGTGCCGCCGGTGCCGCTGGTCGTGCCGTACACCGTGCTCCAGGTGGCGGCGTCGTCGGAGACCTGGATCTGGAAGGCCGTCGCGTAGGCGGTCTCCCAGGTGAGGACGACCTGGCTGAGGGTGGCGGGCCCACCCAGGTCGACCTGCAACCACTGCGGGTCGCTGAAGGCGCTGGACCACCGGGTCCCGGCGTCGCCGTCCACGGCGGCCGAGGCGGGGGTGCCGGCGTTCTCCACCGAGGAGGCGGTGGCCGGCTTTCCCTGTGAGAGCAGTGCGGGGGCCGCGGTCGCCGGAGTCGGCGGGACGGCCCCCACGAGGGCCAGGAGCAGGGTCAGGATCGTGATCACTACCAGGGGCACAGCGGGATGTTCCGCTGCCCGGACGCGGGGCTTCATCGGGGCGGGGCTCCTCTTCGCGCACGACGGGGCGGCGGTGGGACCGCCGTCCGCACGACTGAAGGACTCCCGGCGGCGTGGTGGCGCCGGGAGGTGAAGAAGGAGCGCGCTCTCCCGAGAGAGTGATCGCGGTCAGAGGCAGTGTCAATAAGTCTCGGCGAACTTTTTTCGGAGCTTATATTAAGGCTGCGCCGATTTCGTCACATCCGGCGCGCGCGGCTCAGGTAGGTCTGCGCCACCACGACGACGGCGAGGAAAGCGCCGCTCACGACCTGCTGGTAGGAGGAGGACAGGTCACCGATCTGGTTGATCAGGTTCTGGATCACGCCGAGCAGGAGAACGCCGGCGATCGTGCCGCTGACGGAGCCCGCGCCGCCGGTCAGCAGCGTGCCGCCGATGACGACCGCGGCGATGACGTCCAGTTCCATCCCGGTGCCGAGGATGGTCACGCCCGATGACAGGCGGGCGGCGTTCAGCGCCCCGGAGAGCCCGGCCAGCGTGCCGGACAGCGCGTACACGATGATCTTCGTGCGGGCGACCGGCACGCCCATCAGCGCCGCGGCGTCCTCCGCTCCCCCGATGGCGTACACCGCCTGGCCGAACCCGGTGCGCTGCAGCAGCACGGCGCCGACGACGAACAGGGCGAGCGTGAGGTAGACCGCGTAGCCCAGCCCGAGCAGGCGTCCCTGGCCGAACCGGGCGAGCACCGACCCGTGCGGGATCAGGTACGTCGTCGCGCCCTCGTGCGAGATCGACAGCAGCAGGCCACGCGCGCCGAGCAGGCCGGCGAGGGTGACGATGAACGGCGCGAGCCGGACCCGTGCGATCAGCAGGCCCTGCACGAGGCCGATCGTGCCGCACACGACCAGGGGCAGCAGGAGCGCGGCCGGAGTGCCCCACCGCACCGCGTACGCGGCCAGCACCCCGCCGAGGGCGAAGACCGAGCCGACCGACAGGTCGATGCCGCCGGTGATGATGACGAAGGTCATGCCCAGCGCGACCATCGCGGGGAACGTCGAGGTGATGGCGATGTCGCCGAGATTCTCCCCGGTCGGGAAACGGGCGAAGGCGAGCGAGCCGACGGCGAGCAGGAGGACGAGCACCGCCGTGGCGCCGTGCCGCTGGATCAGGCCGAAGGCGCGGTCGCGCCGGCTCGGCCGGTAGGCATCGTGGATGACGGGCGCGTCGGCGGCCGCTTGCTCGGTGGTCATCGTCCGGTCCCTCCCCTGGCGGCGTAGACGGCCGCGAGGATGATCACTGCCTGCACCATCTGGGCGACCGAGTCGGGCAGGTCGTGCTTGATCAGCGTGGCGCGGACGAGCTGGATCAGCAGCGCGCCGGCGACGGTGCCCAGGACGCGGACCCGGCCGCCGGTGAGCGGCGTGCCGCCGACCACCACGGCGGTGATGGCCGACAGCTCCATCAGCAGGCCGAGCGACGACGGGTCGCTGGCCTGCAGCCGGGCGGTGGCGAGCACGCCCGCGACCGCGGCGAGCAGGCCCGACAGCACGTACACCAGCAGCAGGACCCGCCGGACCGGCAGGCCGGACAGGACGCTCGCCGTGCGGTTGCCGCCGATCGCGACGAGCTGCCGGCCGAACGTCGTGCGCCGGACGACGCCCGTCACCAGGAGGGTCAGCGCGCCCGCGACCACCACGGGAAGCGGAACGCCGGCGACGCTCGACGAGCCGAGGTCCAGCAGCGTGGCGTTGTGGAGGTCCTTGAGCTGACCGCCGGCCAGCACGAGGGCGAGCCCCCGGCCGCCGACGAACAGCGCGAGGGTGGCGACGATCGGCTGGACCCGTACGAACGCCACGAGCGAGCCGTTGACCAGCCCGACGGCGACACCGCCGAGCAGCGCCACGAGGATCGCCTGCCCGACCCCGTACCCGAGGTAGAGCGGCAGCAGCGCGGTCGCCAGGGCCATCACCGAGCCCACGGACAGGTCCACGCCCTCCGTGCCGATCACCAGGGCCATGCCGAGGGAGACGATGACGACCGGGGCGACCTGGACCAGCTGGGTGCGGAGGTTCTCCATGCTGAGGAAGTGCGGCGTGATGGCGATGTTGACGGCGACGAGGACGGCGATCGCCGCGTACACCCCGTAGTTCTGCAGCCAGGTCAGCACCCGCGCGCCGGCCGGGGCAGCGCGACGGCGGCCTCGCTCATGAGACCCCCTGCGCGATCGTGGTCATCACGCCCTCCTCGGTGAGTTCGTCGCCGGTCAGTTCGCCGACCACGGCACCGTCCTTCAGGACGACGACGCGGTCGGAGCCCTCGACCAGCTCCTCCAGGTCGGAGGAGATCAGAAGGACGCCGAGACCCGTCTCGGCGAGTTCGTCGACCAGCGCCTGGACCTCCGCCTTCGCGCCGACGTCGATGCCGCGCGTGGGCTCGTCCAGCAGCAGCACCTTCGGCTCGGTGGCCAGCCAGCGGGCCAGCAGCACCTTCTGCTGGTTGCCGCCGGACAGCTCGGCCACCGGCTGGTGCGGCCCGGTCGCCTTGATCCGCAGCCGGTTCATGAACGTCTCGACGATCCGGTCGATGCGCGCGTCGGAGACGACCCCGGAGCGGGCCAGCCGAGGGAGGGCCGCCAGCGCGATGTTGTCGCGGACCGACAGGGTCGGCACGATGCCCTCCGCCTTGCGGTCCTCCGGCAGCAGCGCGATGCCCGCGCGCACGGCGGCGCCGGCCGACCCCCGGCGCACGGACAGCCCGGCCACGGTGACGCGTCCCGTGTCGAGCGGCAGCGCTCCGGCGATGGCCTTGGCCGTCTCCGTACGGCCCGCGCCGAGCAGGCCGCCGAGCCCGACCACCTCACCGGGCCGGACGGTGAGCGAGACGTCGTCGAGGAGGTAGCGGCTGGACAGCCCGTGGGCCTCCAGGACCGGCTCTCCGGAGGCCTCGTGGGCCCCCGAGAACCGGGTGACGCCTTCCGCGCGGACCTTCTCGACGTCCCGGCCGAGCATCAGCGATACGAGACGGAGCCGGTCGAGGTCCGCGAGCGCCCCCTGGTGGACGACTCGGCCGTCGCGCAGCACGGTGACACCGTCGCAGATCCGGTAGAGCTCGTCCAGGCGGTGGCTGACGTACAGGACGGCGATGCCCTGCTCGCGCAGCCGTCCGATGACGTCGAACAACGTGTCGACCTCGCGGGGTTCGAGCGAGGACGTCGGCTCGTCCATGATGACCACGCGGGCGTCGACCGAGACCGCCCGCGCCAGCGCGACCATCTGCTGCGCGCCCACGCCGAGGGATCGCAGCGGCAGCCGGACGTCCACCCGCACGCCGTACGACGCCAGCGTCCGGGCGGCCGTCTCGTGCATGCGGCGCGAGTCGATCAGGCCGAACGCGCGGCGCGGCTCGCGGCCGAGCAGCAGGTTGCGGGCGATGCTGAGGTCCGGCACGAGGCCGATCTCCTGATGCACCGCCTGGACGCCGGCGCGTTGCGCGTCCAGCGGCCCGGCGAACCCGGCGGGCCGTCCGGCCAGGAGCACCTCGCCCTCGTCGGGCCGGTGGACGCCGGTGATCACCTTGATGAGGGTGGACTTGCCCGCGCCGTTCTCGCCGACGAGCGCGTGGACCTCGCCGGGGCGCAGGGCGAGGGACACGCGGTCGAGGGCGAGCACGCCGGTGAAGCGCTTGACGACGTCGCGGGCCTCCAGCACGGGCGCGTCATCGTACGGCGGGCGCCGATCGTCGGGAACGGGCATGTTCACGGGCACCCCCGGTGGTGTCATCGGTCAGTACGCGGTCGCCAGGGACTGTTTGGCGTTGGAGGAGTCGTACTCCCGATCGGAAATGATCACCTTGTCGGGGATCGGCTCGCCGCTCTCGAACTTGCTGAGCGTCTGGAACGCCAGCGGGCCGAAGCGGGGGTTGGACTCGACGACCGCGAAGATCCAGCCGCTGACGATCTGGGCCACGGCGTTCCGGGTGCCGTCGACCGAGACGATCTTGATGTCGCCGGCCTTCTTGCCCGCGCCCTTCAGGGCGGTCACCGCTCCCAGCGCCATCTCGTCGTTCTCCGCGTAGATGGCGTTGACGTCGGGGTGACTCTGGATCATCTGCTCGGTGACCTGCTGGCCCTTCTCGCGCGCGAAGTCGCCGGTCTGCTGGAAGGTGATCTGGATGCCGGGCGCCTGCTTGGCGATCTCGTCCTTGAAGCCGTTGGTGCGGTCGGTGGTCACGTTGTTGCCGGACGAGCCGAGGAGGATCGCGACCTTCCCCTTGCCGTTCAAGGCCTTGATCATCTGATCGGCGGCCCGCTTGCCCTGCTGGTAGAAGTCGGACCCGATGAACGTCACGTAGTCCTTGCAGGCGGTGGCGTTGATCTTCCGGTCCACCGTGATGATCGGGATGTGCTTGGCGGACGCCTGCTGCAGCACCGGCTCCCAGCCGTCGGAGTTCAGGGGCGCGATGACGAGGGCCTTGGCGCCCTGGGCGATCAGCTGCTGCACGTCGCTGATCTGCTTGCTGAACTGCGACTGGCCGTTGGTCGTGCGCAGCCCGGCGATCCCCTGCTGCTTCGCCTCCGCCTTGATCGACTGCGTCTCCGCGATGCGGAAGGGGTTGGCCTCCTTCTCGGACTGGGAGAAGCCCACGACCGAGGTCTTGGGGTCGAACTTCGTTCCGCCGAACTTGCCGATCGTGCAGGACGGCGCGTTGCCGGACGGCGTCTGCACCACCTGCTGGGGCTGCTGGCCGGACTGCGCGCCGGCCGACTGGTCTTTCTCCGACTTGGCGCAGCCGGCCGCCGTGACCAGGGCGAGGGCCACGGTGAGCACCCACGCGGGTGAGGACGTCCTTCGGGAGGTCGCAGGCACGGTCATGGCCGGTCCCTTCGTACGGGTCAGGAGGTGCCCGTATTGAGTCATCGCTGATCTGGTTCTGTCAATAGCGATCAGAAAGACAGCGTTGCATCGATCTGAATATTGCAAATCCGATCAGGCTCGCTCATGCTGAGGCGTGATCCGCGGTAAGCGTGCTGCTGCCGCGTGTCGCCTCCGCCGGTTCCCTCCGACAGATGTTCGACAGATGGGAGACCGTCCGTGTCCCTCTTCCGCCCGGTGCGCCGCGCCCGCCCCCGCGGCCCAGCGGCCGCCGCCCTCCTCGCTCTGCTCGCCGCCTTTCTGTCCCCCACGGCGCACGCCGCGGCGAGCCCCGCGGCCGCGCCGCGCGCCGCCGCCGACCCGCCCCTGACCACCCCGTGGACGAGCCAGGTCTCGGCCCGCAACGCCCTCCCGGAGTACCCCCGGCCCCAGCTCACGCGGGACCGGTGGCAGAACCTCAACGGCTCGTGGCAGTTCGCCGAGGCCACCGCCGGCCAGGCCCCGCCGCTCGGCCGGAACCTCGCCGAACGCGTCCTCGTCCCGTACCCGATCGAGTCGGCGCTGTCGGGCATCAAGCGGCACGTCGACCACATGTGGTACCGCCGGACCTTCGCCGTGCCGCGCTCCTGGCACGGCGACCGCCTGCTCCTGCACTTCCAGGCCGTCGACTACCACACCACGGTCTACGTCAACGGCGTGCGGGTCGCCACCCACACCGGCGGATACGACGCCTTCACCGCGGACGTCACCGACGCGGTCCGCGGCACCGGACCGCAGGAGCTCCTGGTCGGGGTCGACGACCCGACCGACATCGGGACCCAGGCGCTCGGCAAACAGCGCGCCCCCGGAGACGGCATCTTCTACACGCCCTCGTCGGGCATCTGGCAGACCGTCTGGATGGAGCCGGTCACCGCCGCCCACGTCGAGCGGGTCGACGCGACCCCGGACCTGGCCGCCAAGGACCTGCGGCTCACCGTCCAGGCGGCCGGCGCGCAGGCCGGGACCACCGTGGAGGCGACGGCGTACGCCGGGCGCCGGAAGGTCGGCCGGGTCACCGGAGCGGCCGGCGCGGAGCTTCGCCTGCACATCGCCAAGCCGCACCTGTGGACGCCCGACGACCCGTACCTGTACACGCTGAAGGTACGGCTGCGAGACGGCCACGGGCGCGCCGACGAGGTCGGTTCCTACTTCGGGATGCGCTCGATCTCCCTCGGCAAGGGCCCGGACGGCAAGGTCCGCATGCTGCTCAACGGCAAGTTCACCATGCAGGTCGGCACGCTGGACCAGGGCTTCTGGCCGGACGGCATCTACACCGCCCCGACCGACGCGGCCCTGCGGTTCGACCTGCAGGCGCACAAGCGCCTCGGCTTCAACATGGTCCGCAAGCACGTGAAGGTCGAACCCGACCGCTGGTACTACTGGGCGGACAAACTCGGCCTGCTCGTCTGGCAGGACATGCCCGCGACGTACGCCGGGCACTCGCCGTCCGCCGCGACCAAGACGCAGTTCGAGACGGAGCTGCACGCACTGGTCGAACAGCACCGCAGCCACCCGTCCATCGTCGTCTGGGTGCCCTTCAACGAGGGCTGGGGCGAGTACGAGCCCGGCCGCATCAGCGCCGCGATCAAGTCGTGGGACCCCAGCCGCCTCGTCAACGCCGACAGCGGCGTCAACTGCTGCGACTCCCTTCCCGACAACGGCGAGGGCGACATCCGCGACGACCACACCTACGTCGGCCCCGGCACACCGATCCAGCAGGGGGCGCGCGCCTCGGTGGACGGTGAGTACGGCGGCCTGGGCCTCAAGGTCGACGGCCACATGTACGACCCCGCCCACGGCTTCGCGTACGAGATGGAGCCCGACGCGGCCACGCTGACCCGGCGCTACACCGAGCTGCAAAACCGCCTGCTCCAGGTCGAGAAGGGCTGCGGCCTCTCCGCCTCCGTCTACACCCAGATCACCGACGTGGAGAACGAGCTCAACGGCATCTACACCTACGACCGCAAGGTCCTCAAGCCCGACGCCGGCGAGGTCCGCAAGGTCAACCTGGCCCTCATCAACGCCTCCGGCTCGGTGGGGCAGGGCGGCGGCGCGACCTTCCCGCCGGGCACCCCTGGCCTCGACGGCGTCGCCTTCTACCCCCTCGACGAGGGGACCGGCGCCACGGCCAAGGACGCCGCCGGCTCGCACGACGCCACGCTCGTGAACGGGCCGACGTGGACCGCCGGGCACTCCGGGTCGGCGCTGCAGTTCAACGGCTCGAACCAGTTCGCCGACACCGGCGCGGCCATCCTGGACACGACCGGGAACTACAGCGTGTCCGCCTGGGTGAAGCTCGACCGGCGCGGCTCGTTCGCCACGGCGGTCAGCCAGGACGGCGACACCAACAGCGCCTTCTACCTGCAGTACTCCGGGGCCGACGACCGGTTCGCGTTCAGCTTCGCCGGCGTCCGGGCGCTCGCCCCGGCCGCGCCGCAGACCGGCCAGTGGTACCACCTCACCGGCGTCCGCGACGCCGCGACCGGAACCCTGACCCTCTACGTCAACGGCGAGAAGGCCGGGACCGCGTCGGCGTGCCTCGGCGACCGCTCCACCGGTCACACCGTGATCGGCCGGGGCAAGTACGGCGGCAACCAGGTCGACTTCTGGCCCGGCGCCCTCGACCAGGTGCACGTCTTCGACCGGGCCCTGTCCGCCGAGGACGTCGCGGCCCTCTACCGATCCGGCAAGTGACCCAGCGCGGGAGGGACCACCGGGTCCCTCCCGCCTCCTCTGGAAAGGAGAGAGCCGATGGAACGACGGACGTTCCTCACCCGTGGCCTCGCCGTCACCGGGGGCGTCGCGGCCGCCGGCGTCGCGAGCCCTGCCCGCGCCGATCGCCTCCCGGGCGGCGTACGGGTCCTGCGGACGGTCGAGGCCGCCTCGGCGGGCGGCCACTACACGCCGAACCGCGCGCCGCTACGGCCGGCGCCGTTCCTCAAGCTTCCGCCAGGGAGCGTACGGCCGAGGGGATGGCTGCGACGGCAGCTCGACCTGCAGGTCGAAGGCCTCAACGGCCACATGCCCGAGGTATCGGACTATCTCAACTACGACACCAACGGGTGGGTCGATCCCTCGAAGGGAGGCTGGGAGGAGCTCCCGTACTGGCTGCGCGGGTTCACCGACCTCGGCATCGTCACCGGTGACGAGCGCGTACGGGGTCTGACCCGCCGGTGGGTGGACGGCATCCTGGCCGCCCAGCAGTCCGACGGCTGGTTCGGCCCGGCCGTCCACCGCGGCTCGCTCGAAGGCGGCCCCGACTTCTGGCCGCACATGCCGGTCCTGGACGCGCTCCGCTCGTACGCCGAGGCGACCGGCGATGAGCGGATCACGCCGTTCCTCATGCGGTACTTCGGCTTCCAGAACCGGCAGTCCGCCGAGGTGTTCCGGCGCGGCTGGGGCGCGTACCGCTGGGGCGACACCATCGACAGCGTCTACTGGGCCTACAACCGGACCGGGGAGTCCTGGCTCCTCGACCTGGTGCGCAAGATCCATGCCGGCTCCGCCGACTACGTCACCGGTCTGCCGACCTGGCACAACGTCAACCTCGCCCAGGGGTTCCGCGAGCCCGTCCAGTACGGCGTCCTGGCGGGTGATCCGGCGTTGCGCGCGGCGACGTACCGGAACCATGACGTGATCATGGGCACGTACGGCCAGTTCCCCGGCGGCGGGTTCGCCGGCGACGAGAACTGCCGCCCGTACTTCACCGATCCCCGGCAGGGCTTCGAGACCTGCGGGTTCGTCGAGCTGATGCACAGCTTCGAGGTCCTGACGCGGATCACCGGCGACCCGGTCTGGGCCGACCGCTGCGAGAACATCGCCGTGAACTCGCTGCCCGCCGCCTTCGACCCCACGCAGCGCGGCACGCACTACGTCACCAGCGCCAACTGCGTCCAGCTCGACAACAGCCCGAAGACGCACGGTCAGTTCGACAACGACTTCGCCATGCAGGCGTACATGCCGGGCGTGCACAACTACCGCTGCTGCCCGCACAACTACGGCATGGGCTGGCCGTACTTCGCCGAGGAACTCTGGCTCGCGACGTACGACTCCGGGCTCTGCGCCTCGATGTACGCCGCGTCCGAGGTGACGGCGAAGGTCGGAGCCGACGGCACCGCCGTCACCATGACCGAGGAGACCGGATACCCGTTCGAGGAGACCGTGACGCTGCGGATCTCCACGCCGCGCCCCGTCGACTTCCCGCTCTACCTGCGTGTCCCGCAGTGGTGCGAGGCGCCCGCGCTGCGCGTGAACGGTTCACCCATGCCCGTACGGGCGGCACCGCCCTGCTACGTCGTCGTCACCCGCACCTGGCGGAACGGAGACCGGGTCGAGCTCCGCCTCCCCATGCGCACGACCACGCGTACCTGGGGTCACCGGGCGATCTCCGTGGAGCACGGCCCGCTCACCTTCTCCCTGGCGATCGAGGAGAACTGGCGGCGGTTCGCCGGAACCACGACCTGGCCGGAGTACGAGGTCACCGCCGGCTCGCCGTGGAACTACGGCCTCGACGGACGGTCCTTCACCGTACGGCGGCGGCCGGCGCGCGGAAACCCGTTCACCCGGCGAGGAGCACCCCTGGAGATCAGGGCCCGGGCCCGGCGGATCCCCAACTGGCGGACCGACGACGAGAACGTCATCCGGCCGCTGCAGGACGGCCCGATCAGGTCGGACGAGTCCGCGGAGACCATCACCCTCATCCCGATGGGCGCCGCACGGCTTCGCCTCACCGCGTTCCCGGTCATCGGCCACGGCACGGACGCCCGGGAATGGAAGATCCTGCCGGTCGCCACGGCCTCCCACCTGTGGCAGGGGGACACGACCGAGGCGCTCTGCGACGGGATCGAGCCGGCGAACTCCGCCGACGAGTCGATCCCGCGGTTCACCTGGTGGGACCATCGCGGAGGCGTCGAGTGGGTGCAGTACGACTATCCGGAGCCGATCACGGCCGCGGCGACCGCCGTGTACTGGTTCGACGACACCGGACACGGGCAGTGCCGCGTCCCGGCGTTGTGGCGCCTCCTGTACCGCGACGGTGACACCTGGCGGCCCGTCGACAACCCGTCCGCGTACGGCACCGCACGCGACACCTACAACCACACGACGTTCACTCCGGTACGGGCCGCCGCTTTCCGGTTGGAAGCGAATCTCGCCGACGGGGTGTCCGGCGGCATCCTCGAGTGGACGGTCGAACATGAGTGACGAGCCCCCGTTTCTCCTCGCGGAGTTAGCGTGACGTCATGCCGATAGAGATCGTGTTCGAGACGCATTCCTGGAGCCGGGACAACGATCGAGGGATCGCCACCGGATGGCTGCCCGGACGCCTGTCCGAGCGGGGTCGGCACCTGGCCGTGGAACTGGGCGAGCGACGGCGTGAGGACGGCCTCGCCGCCGTTTTCACCTCCGACCTCGCCCGGGCGGTCGAGACCGCCTCCCTGGCCTTCGCCGGCGCCGACGTTCCGGTCCTGCATGACTGGCGGCTCCGGGAGTGCGACTACGGCGACGGCAACGGGATGCCTGCGATTCAGCTGCACCAGAACCGGTCCGAGCACATCGACGAGCCCTATCCGGGAGGAGAAAGCTGGCGGCATGCGGTTCACCGCGTGGGCCGCTTCCTTGACGACCTGCCCCTACGATGGGCCGATACGCGGGTCCTGGTGATCGGACACGTCGCGACGCGGTGGGCGTTCGATCACCTCCTCGACGGGGTTCCCTTGGAAGACCTGGTGGACGCCGACTTCGGTTGGCGCGAAGGGTGGGAATACCGACTCTCCTGATGAGCAGCCGAACCCGCCGATGGTGGACACTCTGTCCCGTGTGCTCGAGCCGGTGCGTCGAACCGGCTCACAGCGCCGGGCAGGAGAAGCAGTGGGGATCGACTGGATACGGATGCGGCCGGTGAGCGGTCTCTCCCCCGAACGCTGGGCTGCGCTGGTCGAAGCCCAGGTGGCCGCGTTCACGGCCCTCGGCAACTGGCACGAGGGGGAGTTCGACCACCTGCTCGGCGGACGGCACCCAGGTGCGGGATCGAACGAGATCGCCCGGCATGTGGAGCTCGACGGTGGCCCGGACTGCTACCGCCGGGTGGGCTCGTTCGTCTACAGTCCCGTCCTCCCGGCGGAGTGGCGGCTGGCGGCCTTTCGCAGCTTCCTGCCCGGTGAACTCGCCGACCACCTGCGGCGGTGGCGCACGCATCTGGACGAGGTGCGCGGCGGAGCCCATCGCGGTCACCTGCGGGCCTGGTACCGCTACGACGTCACCTCGCGGTACGCGCAGGCCTGGTCGCTCCTGCGCGAGCTGGCGGAGGATGCCCGGGAACGGACGAACAGGTGGGCGCTCGACCCTGAGCTGCGAACCGTCCGGGAGGAGATCCTCGCGATCCCGGCCCCGATCGTCCCACCGGCCCCGCGCTGGGATTCGGAGCACTCGCTCGTTCCGCCCGCCCACGGTGATGACGAGCCTGTCCCGGTGGCGCTGGCGAAGGCGTGGAACTACCGGGTTCCCCGGAAACACCGCGTATGGCTCCCCGGCCCCTGGACCTTCGAGAAGTACGTGCAGGAAGCCGTGGAGGATCCGGACCTGCACGACATCCTCGACTGGATGAGCCAGGGCGTCGATGAAGGCTGTGGCCTGCTCCTCGATTACTAACATTCCGGGGTCTGCTGGAGTCAAGAAACGATAAGGGCCCCCTCCGGCGGCAGACCCTTATCATCGCGTGCCGATCAGACCAGGGCGTCCTGCGGGGCGAAGGCGGCGAGACGTTCGTCGGTGCCGTCACCGATATCGGCGTAGTGGCGGAAACGCGGCCGCTCCGTCGCACCGACCAGAGCGCCCTGGAACACGCACTGCATGGTGGCCGCGACCATGGCCGGCTCCGGCAGGAGATCGCCGCCGAAGCTGCGCTCCTGGTCGAGCCGGGTGCGGATGCCCTTGCGGCCGCCCACAAACCGGCCGTACCGCCAGCCGCTCATCTCGTCCCACACCAGAGCGGGCGCGACGTCGGCGTGCAGGACGCTTGACGGCCGGGCCGCGAGCAAGATGGTGGCGTCGCGCGGGTCCATGGGGTCGACCCAGGACTCGGCGACGGCGATCCCGGCGGCGGTGAGCGCCGCACAGGTGGCGCCGAGGTAGTGGGCGGGAAGCTCCACCCAGTCATGCGTCCCCGGCACGGGAAGTCTGTTCATCGTCTGCTCCGTTGATGCGCTTTTGCGGATATCTGTGACCTTGAAGCTAAAAAGACAGAAAGCAACTTAAGGCACGATTCGAACCATTCGCTGCTGAACGCTTTCGACGCTCATAGATTACATGAGCAGTCGCTGTTAATCGGAAACCTGAGCACGAATGACGATTTCGCAGCGAATTGGAGCCGTCACCGGATGGTGAGAGTAATAGGTCGTACCACCGACCAGCACCCGGCCCCGGGGACACCCTCGCAGAGGAGCCCCACCCGCGCCCCAGCGTGGTGCGAGCGCCGCGACCTTGTCAAGGGTATGGTAGGACTCGTTGGTATGTTTTGAAACTCCGAGCCTGCGGGAGGCCTTTGCCGTGGTTGAGCGATCGCAGGGCCCCCGGTACCGGCGCATCGCCGCCGATCTACGCGCCAAGATCGACCAGAAGGTCTACGCCGCGGACGACCAGCTGCCCTCCGAGCCGGAGCTGATGGAGAAGTACGGGGTCTCGCGCAACACCGTGCGACTCGCTCTCAACCTTCTGGCGAACGAAGGGCGCATCGTCTCCCAGCCGGGACGCGGCACCTTCGTGCGCACCCGGACCGTGCTGAACTTCACACTGGGGGTCGAGGGGCCCGGCAGCGAGCACGATCCGGAGTACCGCTCGGAGATCGAGGCACAGCAGCGCACCCCTGGATGGGGCCCGGTCACGATGCGGGTGCTGCCCGCGACCACCGGTATCGCCGACCGGCTGCGCATCCCCATCGAAGACCTGGTGGTACTTCGCCAGATCACTCGCCAGGTGGATGGGGAGCCCGCACTCATCCAGCGCTCCTACTATCCGCTTGACATCGCGTTGAACACCGCTCTGACGAAACAGCAGGAGATCGAGCAGGGGACCATCGCGTACCTCGCCGAACTCGGCCACCAGCAGATCGGCTATCGGGACCAGCTCCTGGCACGCATGCCAGGACCGCAGGAAACAGAGGAACTCCGCCTCGGCCAGGGAGTTCCCGTCATGGAGTTGTTCCGGACGGCGAACTCCGCCGAGCGTTCGATCCGGCTGACACACACCATCTTCCCGGCGGACCTGTTTCATCTTGTCTACAACGTCGGAGACATCTCGCCCCAGGATCGATAGGCGCGGATCGCGCACGGGGATGACACCGCTTCCATCGCGCGATATGAAAGCTGTGGAGCGACTCCCCACGTTGCGCCCCGCCCATTCCGCTACAGGAGGGTCATGTGCATCGTCGCGACCGCATCCGACAGGTGACCGAGGAGCTGAAAGGGCGCATTCGTAGCGGAGAGCTCGAGCCCGGCACCGAACTCGCCACCGAGTTCGGCCTGGCCGCCCAGCACGACCTCGACGTTCAGTCGATTCGCCTGGTCCTCGCTGATCTGGCCAATCTCGGGCTCATCGAGCACTCGCCAGGCCGGCCCATCCGGGTTAGCGAGTTTCCCGCGTTCACGCTGTACGCCTCGCGGGAAAAGCCCGGTCGCGGCCCGGAGAACAGCGATTCTTACCACACGGACGTCGCGCTGCAGGGGCGCCTGGCGGGCCACCAGGTCTACGTCACCAAGGACACCGCCAAAGCGGAGGTGGCACGGCGGCTACGGATCCCCGAGGGATCGGCCGTCGTGTTCCGCCAGATGTGGCGGCAGATCGACGGGGAACATTGGTCCGTCGAGACGTCGTATTACCCGCTCGACCTCGTCAAGGACACCGACCTGATGAAGCCAGAGGACATCAAACGGGGCACCATCGAGGTGCTGGCCGAGAAAGGGCACCGGCAGGTCGGCTATACCGATCGTGTCACGGCGCGTGAGCCCACGCTGGAGGAGGCGGAGTACTTCGGGCTGGATCCCCTCACCCGCCCCGCGATTCCGGTGATCGAACACTGGCGGACCGCGTATTCGGTCCAGCGGCCGATCCGGGTCACCCACACGATTTTGCCGGCCGACCGGAACCACCTGCTCTATGAGACCGGCGACGTGTCGGCATACCATGCGGAAGAGTTCTTCCCCGGCTCCGACCACGACTGAAGCCCGGTGTTCATCGTCCGGCCCGCAACGCCCGACCAACAGTCCACCGTTCTGGCCCTGCTGGAAGACGCCTCCAGATGGCTACGGGCGAAAGGCACGGACCAGTGGGAAAAGCCCTGGCCCAGCGAGGAGGAACGCGCCGAGCGGGTACGGTTGTGCATCATCGCGCAGCGGACGTGGCTGGTGTGGGGCCCGGCCGGCGCGATCGCCACGGTCTCGATGGACGAGGAGCCGGACGGTCGCCTGTGGACTCCGCGAGAACGGCATGAACGCGCGTTCTACATCCGCCGTCTCGCGGTCCGGCGTGACCATGCCGGACAACGGCTCGGCGCCGAACTGCTGAACTGGGCCGGCACCCGTGCGGCGCTCCTCGGCGCCCGATGGGTCCGGGTCGATGTCTGGACCACCAACCGGGCACTGCATGCCTATTACCTGCGGCAGGGCTTCGTGCACGTGCGGACGAAGGACCTCGCCGACTATCCGTCCGGCGCGCTGTTCCAGCGGCTGGCGTCGCCGCAGCCGACGCCCCGGCTCCGCGAAGGCCGTCTGTCCGGTTGACGGCGATCGGCGGAAAAGTCACAGAACGGTAGTAGGTCCCTTACCTCCCGTTTGTACATGTTGAAACGTTGGTATGAGTCAGACGTAAGCTCGGCGACGGGACGCCGGGCCGGTCGCCGGGAGGAGCATCTGGATGATCGTCGTCGTGGCTGCGGCCGCCATACTCATACTCGGAATCGCGGTGGGCGCGATTCTCATGGTCGTAATCGCCGTCCGCCGAGAGGACCAGCGCAATGCTGGAAGACTGCCGGAACGCGCGCCCGAAAGTCTCACCCGCATGGCACGCCGAATGAACGGCCTGTACGTCAGTCGCCCGGATTCGCGGTACCGCGTCAGCCTCCGCGTCGACGCCGTACTGATGGGAGACGAAGAAGAAGCTCAGGCGGAAAGCATCGTTTCCTGAGCGAGATCGTTCTCAACACGGGGTGAGCGGCGCTGAGGCGGGACACCCCATGAGCGAGGGCACCCGGGCTACGACGGCCCGACCGACGGATTCTTCGAGGACCCCGGGATGGTGCCCTGGTGACAGCCGGACCGCCCGGGTGACACACTCGGCGGCCATGACCGCCGTGTCGCCCGGACGTGGTTCTGGTCACGGTCAGCGATCCGGTCGCTCGGCGCCGGCGGAGGCCATGGCGGCGATGATGCGGTCCTCGGTGACCTCGCGGCCGGTCAGCTCGGCGGCGACGGTGCCGTCGCGCAGGACCACGACGCGGTCGCAGCCGGAGACCAGTTCCTCGAGGTCGGAGGAGATCAGCAGGATGGCCAGGCCGGCCACGGCCAGTTCGTCCAGCAGGTCGCGGAGCTGGGCCTTGGCGCCGACGTCGATGCCTCGCGTGGGCTCGTCCAGCAGCAGGACCTTCGGCTGCATCGCCAGCCAGCGGGCCAGCAGGACCTTCTGCTGGTTGCCGCTGGAGAGCTCGGCGACCTTCTGCAGCGGTGACGTCGCCTTGATGTGCAGGCGGCGCATGAAGGTCTCCACGACCCGGTCGATCCGCGCGCCGGACACGATGCCGAAGCGGGACAGGCGTGGCAGCGCGGCCAGCGCGATGTTGTCGCGGACGGACAGCGACGGGATGATCCCCTCGGTGGCGCGGTTCTCCGGCAGGAGGCCCACGCCCGCGCGGATCGCGCCGGCGATCGAGCGCCGGGGCAACGGGGCGCCGGCCACCGTGACCTGGCCGGAGTCGAGGGTCAGTGCCCCCGCGATGGCCTTGGCGGTCTCCGAGCGACCCGCGCCCAGCAGACCGCCCAGCCCCAGCACCTCGCCCTCCCGCAACTCCAGCGAGACGTCGGCCAGCGCGTGCCGGCGCGTCAGCCCGGTGGCACGCAGATAGGGCGGGTCGGCGGGGGCGTCGGCGGCCGCTTCGGGTACGGCGGACGGCAATCGCTGGAGCCGCCGCCCAAGCATGATGGACACCAGCGTGCGGCGGTCCAGCGCCGCGAACGGCCCGCTGTGCACGACGCGGCCGGTGCGCAGCACGGTCAGGCGGTCGCCGAGCCGGTAGAGCTCGTCGAGCCGGTGGCTGACGTACAGCACCGCGCGACCCTGCTCGCGCTGCTCGGCCACGACGCGGAATAGCGTCTCGATCTGCGGGGGCTCCATCTCCGCGGTCGGCTCGTCGAGGATGATCACCTCGGTGCCCGGCCGTGACCACGCGGGCCAGCGCGACCAGGGTCCGGGCGCCCGGGTCCAGCGTCGCCAGCGGGCGCCGCACGTCCACGCGCAGGCCGTAGCCGGCCAGGATGCCGGTGGCCCGTTCGTGCATCCGCGCGGTGTCGATCAGACCGAGCCGGCCCCTCGGCTCCGCGCCGGCGAACAGGTTGCGGGCGATGCTCATCGAGGGGATGAGCGCGTCGTCCTGGTGGACCGCCATGATGCCCGCGCGGCGGGCGTCCAGCGGGCCGGCCGCGCAGCGGCTCGCCGTCCCGGCGCAGCCGCCCGGCCTCCGGGCGGTGGACGCCCGTCAGGACCTTGACGAGCGTGGACTTGCCCGCGCCGTTCTCACCGGTCAGGGCGTGGACCTCGCCGCGCGCGAGCGTGAGTGAGACGTGGTCGAGGGCGACCGTGTCCGGGAACGTCTTGAGGATCCCGGCCGCCTCCAGGGCTCTGTCCGTCACGACGCACCTCCGGTACCGCGCCGGTTGTCCGCTCGTGATACCACGCCGCGGCCCTCACCTGCCAGATCAGAGACGGGCGATGTGGATTCGTACGCCCCGTGCGCTCAGCTCGTGCAGTTCGTCCGGCGGTGCGTCCTCGCCGGTGACGAGGTGGTCGATGCGCTCGGGGGGCACGGTCTGCACCATGGTGTTCACGCCGACCTTGGTGTGGTCGGCGAGCACCACGACCTCCTCGGCCGCCTCCGCGAGCGCCCGGTCCGTGCCCGCCACCTGCATGTTCGGCGTGGACAGGCCTCGCTCGGCGGTGAGCCCGTTGCCGGAGATGAACACCCGCCGCATGCGCAGCCCGGCCAGTGACCGCTCCGCCGCGCTGCCGATCAGCGCCTGCACCGGACCGCGCAGCGTGCCGCCGGTCACCACGACCTCGATGCGCGGCGAGGCCGCCAGCGCCTGCGCGACCAGGAGCGAGTTGGTGACCACCGTCAGGTCGGTGTGACCGGTGAGGCGCTGCGCCAGCGCGTACGTCGTGGTGCCGGGACCGATGGCGATCGCGTCGCCGTCGTCGACGAGTGCGGTCGCCAGGTCGGCGATCGCGGCCTTCTCCTCGCTCCCGACCTGGGCCTTCTGCAGGTACGTCGACTCCTGGGAGAGCTCGCCGGGCAGCGAGGCTCCCCCGTGGTGGCGGTCCAGCAGCCCGTCGGCCTCGAGCGCGCGGACGTCGCGGCGGACCGTGACCTCCGACGACTGGACGGCCTCCGCCAACTGGCGCAGCGAGAGGGTGCCGTTCGCGCGGAGGAGTTCGAGGATGCGCTTGCGGCGTTCGGCGGCGAAGACCGGCTTGCGTCCGTCCGACGGCCCTGGGACGTCGCTCACGGTCCCCCCTGATGGAAAAGCATCGGATGACCCGATCGTAGCCATCAGGGCCACCGAACGGCGCATCCGGTGGGGATCAGTGCGTCTGGGCCGGTTCCGTGGTCACGGGCGGCGAGGTGGGGATGGCCGCGCGCCGGCCGGGCAGGAAGGCGGCGACCGCGAGGGCGATGACGGCTCCGGCCGCGGAGATCACCATGACCACCCGGAAGGCGTTCTGCGAGGGAACGGACGCCGGGCCGAGCGTGACGGTCATGTGGGCCAGCACCACGCCCGCGACCGCGCTGCACACCGAGGTGCCGATCGAGCGCATCAAGGTGTTCAGGCTGTTGGCGGCGGCGGTCTCCGCCACCGGCACGGCCCCCATGATCAGTGCGGGCATGGCGCCGTAGGCCAGGCCGATACCGGCGCCGATCACGCAGGAGACCAGCACCAGCTGCCAGATCGCCGACATCAGGGCGATGCCCATCCCGTACCCGGCGGCGACCACGACCGCGCCGGCCATCAGGGTCACCTTCGGGCCCCGGGCCGCGGAGATGCGGGCGGAGAACGGGGCCGCGGCCATCATGACGAGGCCGGTCGGCGCCATCACCAGGCCTGCCGTCAGCATGCTCCGGCCCAGGCCGTACCCGGTCGCCTTGGGCAGTTGCAGCAGCTGCGGCAGTACGAGGGACATCGCGAACATGGCGACGCCGAACACGACAGAGGCGATGTTCGTGAGCAGGACCTGACGGCGGACGGTCGTGCGCAGGTCCACGAGGGGTTCCCGCGTGCGCAGCTCCCACCAGCCCCACGCCGCCAGCACGATGACCGCGGCGGCGAACAGCCCGAGAGTCAGGCCGCTGGCCCAGCCCCAGTCGGCGCCCTTGGAGATGGCCAGCAGCAGGCAGACCAGGCCGGCGGACATCCCGGCCGCGCCGAGCAGGTCGAAGCGTCCCGGGGTGCGTACGGGCGACTCCGGCACGATCAGCAGCACCAGCACGGTGGCCAGCGCGCCCATCCCGGCCGAGGTCCAGAACAGCATGTGCCAGTCGGCGCGTTCGGCCAGGAACGCGGCGGCGGGCAGGCCCAGCGCGCCGCCCACCCCGAGTGAGGCGCTCATGAGCGCGGTCGCCGCGCCGAGCCGCTCGGCGGGCAGTTCGTCGCGCATGATGCTGATGCCCAGCGGGATCACGCCGGACGCCAGTCCTTGCAGGGCGCGGCCGACGACCATGGGCGGCAGGGAGTCGGACAGTCCGGCCACGGCGGAGCCGACGATCAGCAGCACGAGGCTGGCGAGCAGCATGCGCCGCTTGCCGTACATGTCGCCCAGCCGCCCGATCACCGGGGTCGCCACCGCCGCGGCCAGCAGGGTGGCGGTGACCGCCCAGGTCGTGTCCGAGGCCGAGGAGCCGAGCAGGTGGGGCAGCTGGGGCAGCAGCGGGATCACGAGGGTCTGCATCAGCGAGACCACGATCCCGCCGAGCGCCAAAACGGCGACGATCGGACCGGCGTTCGCTCTTGGCGGGCCGGACGCTCCGGCGGCGGTCGAAACGTGGGACATGAGGGGAACCTCCATCGGAACGGTCGGCGCACATGCGCCTTGGCAAAATTTAAATCAATCGATTGACTTAGTCCAGCCGAGCGGGTTCACTGACAACGACGGCGACACCGAGTCGACAGGAGGACGCCCCGTGAGTCAGGTCGACGAGCAGAGGCTGGACTACCCGCTGCCCCGCCCGGCGGCGCTGGAGCCCCCGGCCGAGTGGGCGACGCTGCGGCGGCGGTGCCCGGTCGCGCGCGTGGCCATGCCGAGCGGAGACGAGATGTCGCTCGTCACCCGCTACGCCGACGTCAAGCAGGTGCTGTCCGACCCGCGGTTCGGCCGCCGGCTGAACGCCCCCGACGCGGCGCGGATCTCCGACACCGGGTCCGGCGGGGTGTTCAACAACGAGATGGCCAACGTGCTCCCCCAGAGCGGTGAGGAGCACCTGCGCTGGCGGCGGCTCGTGGGCAAGTGGTTCACCGCCCGGCGGATGGGGGCGCTGCGCCCGCGGATCGAGGCCATGGCCGGCGGGCTCATCGACGCGATGGTGAAGAACGGCCCGCCCGCGGACCTGAAGTCGGGCCTGGCGTTCCCGCTGCCGGTGTGGGTGATCTGCGACCTGCTCGGCGTCCCCGACTCCGACCGGGACCGGTTCGCCCGCTGGTCGGACTGCATGCTCAACCTGACCCGCTACACCGATGAGCAGGTCGAGACCGCCCAGGCCGAGTTCAACGCGTACATGGCGGGCCACATCGCCGACCGCCGGGGCGAGCCGGGCGATGACCTGCTCAGCGAGCTGATCGTCGCCACCGACGCCGAGGGCCGGGGCCTGTCCGAGGCGGAGCTGGTCGCCACCGGTCAGGGCCTGCTGGTCGCCGGGCACGAGACCACCGCGAACATGATTGCCAAGATGGTGGCCATGCTGCTGGCCGACCGGCGGCGCTGGGAGGGGCTGCTGGCCGACCGGTCGCTGATCCGGACCGCCGTCGAGGAGGTACTCCGGTTCGACACCAACCTCGGGCTCGGCATGGTCCGCTACATCGACCAGGACGTCGAGGTCGGTGACACGCCGGTTCCCCGCGGCACCACCGTGCTGTGCGACATGTCCGCGGCCAACCGGGACGAGACCGCCTTCGACCGGGCTGACGAGATGGACCTGACCCGCAGCCCGAACCCGCATCTGACCTTCGGCGCCGGGGCGCACTCCTGCCTCGGGCAGTCGCTGGCCCGCACCGAGCTGCAGACCGTCCTCGGCGTGCTGCTCGACCGCCTTCCGTCCCTGGAGCTCGCCGTCCCGGCGGAGAATCTAGAGCGCGTTGAGGGACTGGTCGTCGGCGGGCTGCGCAGCCTGCCGGTTCGATGGTGAGGAGATGACCATGGCGGTACGGGCGGAGCGGGTGCAGGCGACGCGAGAGTCGATCCTGGCCGCGGCGGAGCGGCTGTTCGCCGAGCACGGGGTGTTCGCCGTGTCCAACCGCCAGATCAGCGAGGCCGCGGGACAGGGCAACACCGCCGCGGTCGGCTACCACTTCGGCACCAAGACCGACCTCGTCCGCGCGATCGTGCGCAGGCACACCGAGGACATCGAGCGGCGGCGCACGCGGATGGTGGCCGAGGTCGCCGGCTCGACGGATCCGCGGGACTGGATCGCGTGCCTGATCCGCCCGAACATCGACCACCTGGCCTCGCTGCCGCGCCCCAGCTGGTTTGCCCGGTTCAGCGCGCAGGTGATGACCGACCCCGAGCTGCGCACCATCATGGTCGACGAGTCGCTCGGCGAGCCGTCGCTACGCGAGGCAGTGGACGGGATGAACCGGTGCCTCCCCGAGCTGCCGGTCGAGGTCCGCATGGAGCGCGGCGAGATGGTCCGCCAGCTGGTGATGCACATGACCGCCGACCGCGAACGCGCGCTCGCCGAAGGCACGCCCACCGCCCGGTCCAGCTGGCACGACGCGGCCTCGGGGCTGATCGACGCGATCGCCGGGCTGCTGCTGGCCCAGGTCACCCCGCCCCGTGACGATTCCGAGGAGAACCCCTGATGAGAGTGGCCGTCGACCAGGACAAGTGCTGCGGCGCCGGCAACTGCGTCCTGCTCGCCCCGGAGGTGTTCGACCAGCGGGAGGAGGACGGGATCGTCGCCCTGCTCGACGAGCGCCCTCCCGAGCGGCTGCACGGCGCGGTCCGCGAGGCCGCCGACGTCTGCCCCGCCGGCGCGATCCGGCTGAGCGAGACCTCATGACCGCGCGCGTCCGGGCGGAGCTCCGCGCCATATCGCCGACCGAGCCGACCCCCCGTACGCCGTCGGCGTTCGGAGTGCGGCGATGACGGGGGCTCCGGCCAGGGTCCTGGTGGTCGGCGCGTCCGCCGCCGGGCTCGCGACCGCGGAGGCCCTGCGCCGCAAGGGATACGAGGGCGAGCTGACGCTGCTGGGGGCCGAGCCGCACGCGCCGTACGACCGGCCCCCGCTGTCCAAACAGGTGCTCTCGGGAGCGTGGGAGCCCGGCCGGGCCGCGCTTCGCCCGCCCGCCCAGCTGTCCGCCCTGGACGCCGAGTTCGTCCTCGGTGACCCCGCCGCCGGCCTCGACGCGGCGACGCGGACCGTACGGACCGCGTCCGGGCGCACCCTGCGCTCCGACGCCGTCGTCGTGGCCACCGGACTGCGGCCCCGCCCGCTCCCCGGCCAGGACGGCCTGTCCGGCGTGCACGTCCTGCGCACCCTCGACGACGCCGCCGCCCTGCGGGCCGACCTGCTCACCGCCGCACGCGTGGTGGTCGTCGGGGACGGCGTGCTCGCTGCCGAGATCGCCGCCACCGCCCGCCGCCTGGGCCCTGCGGTCACCATGGCCGGCCCGGGACCGGCGCCGCTGGCCGGCCGGTTCGGTCCGCTGGTCTCCCGGCTGCTCGCCGAGACGCACCTCGAGAACGGGGTCGACCTGCGGCTCGGCACCGGAGTCGCCGAGCTGACCGCCCGGCACGGGCGCGTCACCGGCGTGCGCCTGGACACCGGCGAGGTCCTGCCCGCCGACGTGGTCGTCGTGGCGATCGGGGCCACGCCGGCGACGGACTGGCTGGCCGGGAGCGGCCTGCGGCTGGACGACGGGCTGGTGTGCGACGCCCGCTGCCGGGCCGCCGACGGGATCTACGCCGTCGGCGACGTGGCCCGCTGGCACCATCCCGGGCTCGGCGCCCTGCTCCGGCTGGAGAACCGGACCAACGCCACCGAGCAGGCCATGGCCGTCGCCGACGCGATCCTCGGCGACGACCGGCCGTACGCCCCGGTGCCGTACATGTGGACCGACCAGTTCGAGACCAAGATCCAGGTCCACGGCCTGCCGGGCCCGGACGCCGAGGTGACCATCGTCGACGGCGCGGTGGCAGACCGCCGCTTCGTCGCCCGCTACCACCGGGACGGCCGCGTCATCGGCGTCCTCGGCTGGAACATGCCCAAGCAGGTCCGCCTGCGCCGTCAGGAGGTCGTCGACGCCCGGCTCGCACCGGCCCTGCCCTGATCGATCCCGAGGAACCCGCTCGACAAGGAAGGTAGCCATGACCAGCACAGTGAGTCCGGCCGGCCCGGAGGCGACAGCGGTTCCGGAGTACCCGATGGACCGGGCGGCGGGCTGCCCGTTCGACCCGCCCCCGGGCCTTGCGGCCGCGCAGCGCCAAGGCCCCCTGGCCAGGGTCCGGCTGTGGGACGACAGCACCCCGTGGCTGGTGACCCGGTACGCCGACCAGCGGGCGCTGCTGGCCGACCCCCGGCTGAGCGCCGACATCGAGCGCCCCGGCTACCCGAGTTCGGCGCCGATCCAGCCGGGCGGCTCGAAGATCGGCTTCATCCTGATGGACGACCCCGAGCACGCTCGGCTGCGCCGGATGGTGACCGCGCCGTTCACCATCAAGCGGATCGAGGCCCTGCGCCCCGCGGTACAGCAGATCGTGGACCGGCTGATCGACGAGATGCTGGCCGGCCCGAAGCCGGTGGACCTGGTGGAGGCGTTCGCGCTGCCCGTGCCCTCCCTGGTCATCTGCGACCTGCTGGGCGTGCCGTACGCCGACCACGACTTCTTCCAGGCCAACAGCAAGACCATCATCAAGCGGACCTCGACGCCCGAGCAGCGGATGACGGCGAGCGGGAACCTCACCGCGTACCTGGACCGCCTGGTCGGCGAGAAGCTCGAGAATCCCGGCGACGATCTGCTGTCCGGGCTCACCGGGCGGGTCAAGGCGGGCGAGCTCACCCGGCAAGACGCGGCGCAGATCGGCGTGCTGCTGCTGATCGCCGGGCACGAGACCACCGCGAACATGATCGCCCTGGGCACCCTGGCGCTGCTCGAACACCCCGACCAGCTCGCCCTGCTGCGCGACGCCGACGACCCGAAGCTCGTCGCCTCGGCGGTGGAGGAGCTCCTGCGCTACCTGCACATCACCCACAGCGGGCGGCGCCGCGTGGCGGTGGAGGACATCGAGCTCGCCGGCCAGACCATCCGCGCCGGCGAAGGCGTCATCCTGCCCAATGACATCGGCAACCGGGACCCCGACGCCTTCGAGCAGCCCGACCGGCTGGACCTCCAACGCGACGCCCGCCACCACGTCGCCTTCGGCTTCGGCGTCCACCAGTGCCTCGGCCAGCCGCTGGCGCGCATGGAGCTGCAGGTCGTCTACAGCACGCTCTACCAGCGCATCCCCACTCTGAGACTCGCCACCGACCTGGACCGGATCCGCTTCAAGCACGACGGATCCGTCTACGGCGTCTACGAACTCCCCGTCACCTGGTAATCCCGTAAAGGAGCGAACCCATGAAGGTCATCGTCGATCAGGACAAGTGCGTCGCGTCCGGACAGTGCGTGACCAGCGCCCCGGACGTGTTCGATCAGCGCGACGAGGACGGCATCGTCGTCCTGCTCGCCGAGGAGCCGCCGGCGGACCTGGCCGCCGACGTCCGGCAGGCCGCGGCGGTGTGCCCCGCGCTGGCCATCCAGGTCGAAGAGTCGTAGCGGCCAGGTGCGGCGGCTTCGGCCGCCGCACCGGACGGCGCGGAGGCCCGCGACCCCGGCAGCGCTTCCCGCAACTCATGTAAGCGACTTGCAGGATTTGCGATATTCTTGCGACATGTCACGACGACTTGCTGATGTCGCCAAGAAGGCCGGGGTCAGCGAGGCCACCGTCAGCCGGGTGCTCAACGGCAAACCGGGGGTCTCGGCGACGACCCGCGACAACGTGCTGACCGCGCTGGACGTGCTGGGCTACGAGCGGCCGACGCAGCTGCGAGGCGACCGGGCCCGGCTGGTCGGCCTGGTGCTGCCGGAGTTGCAAAATCCGATCTTCCCCGCCCTGGCCGAGGTGGTCAGCGGCGCCCTGGTGCAACTCGGTTTCACGCCCGTCCTGTGCACGCGCACGGCGGGCGGCCTCTCGGAGCCGGAGTACGTGAACCTGCTGCTCGACCAGCAGGCCTCAGGAGTGATCTTCGCCGGCGGGATGTTCGCGGAGGCGGACGCCGCGCATGAGCACTACCACCTGCTCCGCAGGCGCGGCATGCCGGTGGTGCTCGTGAACGCGTCGGTCGCCGACCTCGGCTTCCCGGCGGTGGCCACCGACGACGTCGTCGCCGTCGAGCAGGCGTACGGGCACCTGCGCGCGCTGGGGCACGAGCGGATCGGCCTGGTCGTCGGCCCGGCGGACCACATGCCGTCGCGCCGGAAGGTGGAGACCTTCGAGCGGCTGGCCCAGGCGGCCGATGGCGGAGAGTTCGTCGAGCGGACCCTGTTCTCCCTGGAAGGCGGCCAGGCGGCGACGACCCGCCTGCTGCGGCGGGGGGTCACGGGGGTGATCTGCGGCAGTGACCCGCTGGCGCTGGGCGCGATCAAGGCGGCCCGCAGGCAGGGGCGGCGGGTGCCCGAGGACGTCTCGGTGGTCGGCTTCGATGACTCGGCGTTCATGAGCTGCGTCGACCCGCCGCTGACCACGGTGCGCCAGCCCATCGACGCGATGGGGCGCGCGGTGGTGACCCTGCTCGGCGCCCAGATCGACGGCTCGGAGGCCGCCCCCGAAGAGCTGCTGTTCGAGCCGGAGCTCGTCGTCCGCGGCTCCACGGGTCCCGCCTGACCGGGAGCTGTCGTCTTTTTTCTAGTTTCAGTTCGACTATTGCAGTTTGGTGTCGGTCTATATATCGTTCTCGCACCGGATCCTGCATCCCGGCCCTCGCCCCGAGGCCTCTGGGCACCGGAGGCCAGTCCAGGAGGGAGTCGATGATGAGACCCCGACGACGGCTGCATCCGGGCATCACCGTCGTCGGCAAGGATGCCTTCCCCTGCGGACCCCAAGACGTTCACGGCCAAGCTCGCGGGCGACCAGATGGAGGACGTCTTCTACCCCTACTTCACCGACGTCCAGAATATGATCAAGTCCGGCCAGGCCGCCGACCTCGCTGTCGAACCAGACGCCGGAGAACGTCCTCATCGCCGCGCTCGTGATCGCGAGCGTCCCGGCCATCGCCGTCTTCCTGCTCTTCGAGCGGCACATCATGGCGGGCCTGACCGCCGGAGGAGTCAGCTTCTTGGCCGTGGACGGCCGGGCTTGGGGCTCGGGTGTTCACACCTTGTTGCGCTCCCCGTCGCGGCTGGCCGTCGCGCCAGGGTCGCATCTCCCCTCCCCCTTGTGCTGGGGTCGGGGACGGGCATGCTGACGAATGCCCACACCACGCACGCCCGTTTCCGGATGTTCATGGCGGCGATGACATCGGCGGAGCCAGCGAACCCGCACCGACGACAACAAAAAGCATCCCGATCAGGCCGGTTGGCCCGCATGGTGTACCCGCACCACGGCACCGGACACCGCTGAGAGGTGTAGGCCGGATCCACTTCCACGAACGGCACCCCGGCCCGCAAGGCCTTGTACTGGAGGAAGGTACCGAGCTGATGGAACGGCCAGGAGGAGAGCGTGGCCCGCTGGTGCCGCCTGAGCCGTACCCGATCGCGTATCCCACTCAATTCCTCAAGTGCGATACCGCGTCCGGTGCGTCGGGCAACGGCCACAATCGCCTTGCTGATCTTGTGGTTCTCGTCTGCGGCGTGCCGCGCCTCCCGCGCCGACCGGCGAGCCAACCGACGGGCGGCCGACCGGCTCCCCGCTGCTTTCCTGGCCTGCAGTTCGCTGCGCAGCCGGGCCTGTCGCCTGCGATACCGCGCCAGGCCCTTGCCCTGATGGTTGTCCCCATCGGAGGTGGTGGCCAGGTTCACGATCCCCCGATCCACCCCGATCCAATCGGCAGGCTCGAACTGCGGGGCCTCTTCGACCTCACAGGTCGCGATCAGGAAGAACATCCCGTCGCGGTGCACCAGATCGGTCTCGCCCTTGCGGTGGTCCGCCAGGAACTTGAGCTGCCCGGACTCGCCGGTGAAGGCGATGCCCTGGACCCGGCCCTGGGCGGTCCAGATCGAGACGGTCCGGGCGTCCATCTGCCACGACAAACACCGGTCATCGAACGGCTGCGCCGCATCCGCCCGGAAGATGACGGGCTTGGACTCCGCCTTTCGGCGCCGCCGCGAATACTCATCACCCAGCAGACCCGCCTCAATCTGGGCGTGCAGCGTGGTGTAGGCATCGGCGACCTTACGGATCACATGCAAAGCCGGCTGCGCCGACAACCCCCGCGCCTTCAGATCCGCGTACACGAGCTTTTGCAGCTTCTGCCGAGCGAACACGCCCTTGGCGAACGCGACCGCCGACACCTCATTGGCCGCGACGTTGCACAGGGGCAGGGTCGCCGCGAGCGCCGCCGCCTGCTCAGGCGTCGGCAGCAGCTTCACCTGCACCACCAACTTCACAGTCAGCGACCCTACAAGTACGCACCGACATCAGCATCGAACTCCACGAATTCAACAACGAAACCGACCACGTCTACCTGCTCGCGCACTTCCACCCAGACCGCCCTACCCCGCCCGGTCAACAGCCTCAAAGGCCTCTCCGCCCACCATCTCAGGCAGGAACACCAGGCCCACCTGTCGAAGCACCTGTGGGACGGTTACCTGCCGTTCCCGTCCTACTTCGCCGCCTCTTACGGTGGCGCAACCTGGCGATCATCGCCGAACACATCGAAAACCAGAAACGACCTGGCTGACCAACCGCTCAGGCGGCGCTAACGTGCCGCGCACAACAGAAGCGATTCCTCCCGGTCCTGAAGATCACAATGGCCGGTTTGCGGATTTCCCAACGAAGTCCTGAAGGGCCGGGATTCCTCGCTAGAAGCCAGCTGAAAGGGTGAGGGCGCGCGTGCCCGCGACCCGACCGAACCGTTCGAGGAGATGATCCGGCATGGCCGAACTCGTTCCCCCCGGCAGGTCACCGCAGCCGGAGGGCTGGTGGCGGAGTGCCGCGATCTACCAGGTCTACCCGCGCAGTTTCGCGGACGGCAACGGTGACGGCGTCGGTGACCTGGCCGGCCTGCGCGGACGGCTCCGCCATCTCGCCGACTTGGGCGTCGACGCGGTCTGGGTGAACCCCTGGTACCCCTCGCCGATGGTCGACGGCGGCTACGACGTGGCCGACTTCCGCGACATCGACCCGGTCTTCGGCTCGCTCGCCGAGGCCGAGAAGCTCATCGAGGAGGCGCACGGGCTGGGGATCAGGGCGATCGTCGACATCGTCCCCAACCACTGCTCCGACCGGCACGCCTGGTTCCAGGAGGCGCTGCGGGCCGGGCCGGGCTCGGCGGCCCGGGCGCGCTTCTGGTTCCGGCCGGGGCGCGGCGACGGGCCGCCGAACGACTGGCAGTCCATCTTCGGCGGCCCCGCGTGGACCCGCGTTCCGGACGGCGAGTGGTACCTCCACCTGTTCGCGCCGGAGCAGCCCGACTTCAACTGGGGCGACCCCGGGGTACGGGAGGAGTTCCTCGACGTCCTGCGGTTCTGGTTCGACCGCGGCGCGGACGGCATCCGCATCGACTCCGCCGCGGTCCTGGTCAAGGACCCCGACGCCGAGCCGGACGGCCGGGACCCCTACACCGACCGGGACGGCGTGCACGAGATCTACCGGGCCTGGCGGCGGACCGCCGACGAGTACGGCGACCGGGCGCTGATCGGCGAGGTCTGGCTGCCCGACCAGGACCGGTTCGCCGCCTACCTGGCCCCGGACGAGCTGCACACGGCCTTCAACTTCGACTTCCTGGGCTGCCCGTGGGAGGCCCGGGCGCTGCGCCGCGTGATCGACGCGACGCTGGCCACGCACACTCCGCTGGGCGCGCCGCCGACCTGGGTGCTGTCCAACCACGACGTGACCCGTCCGGTCACGAGGTTCGGCCGGGAGGACACCTCCTTCGACCTGGCCGACCGCCGGCACGGAGCGCCGACGGACCTGCGGCTGGGCCTGCGCCGGGCCCGGGCCGCCGCCCTGCTCGCCATGGCGCTGCCCGGCTGCGTCTACGTCTACCAGGGCGAGGAGCTCGGCCTTCCGGAGGTCGAGGACCTGCCGGAGGACCGGCTCGAGGACCCCATCTGGTTCCGTTCGGGCCGCCGCGACCGCGGCCGGGACGGCTGCCGGGTCCCGCTCCCGTGGTCGGGCGACGCGCCGCCCTTCGGCTTCGGCGGCGGCGACCCGTGGCTGCCGCAGCCCCCGTCCTGGCGTGACCTCACCGTCGAGGCCCAGGCCACGGACCCGTCCTCGACGCTCGGCCTCTACCGGAAGGCGCTGCGGCTGCGGCGCGAGCGGCTCGGCGACGGCACGCTCGCCTGGCGGTCGATGGGTGAGGACGTCCTGGCCTTCGACCGGGACTCGGGCGTCACCTGCGTCGTCAACCTCGGCGCCCGGCCCGTACGGCTTCCGGAGGGCCGGTCGGCGCTGCTGGCCAGCGGGCCGCTGGAGCGGGGCGAGCTCCCTCCGGACACCGCCGTCTGGCTGGACTGAGCCGTCATGGCGGTTCCGGGGAGAGAGCCCGCCGAAAGTGTTCGACATTGTCGGCAGGATTGCGTTGACGCGCCCGGATACGCGGCTTAACGTCTCGGAGAGCTTGCGGACCGGTGGTGGTGCCGTCTCTCCCATGGCCGGTCCGGCCGCGACGTCTACGCGTCCCCTTCCCCCGTTTACGGGTGGGGTGTTCCCCCAACACCCCACCCGTAAAAACCTCAGGCGGGCGACCGCGATCACCGGGCGTGCACCGGCTCGTCAAGCGCGTAGGCGACGACCTCGTCGACCGGGAGTTCGGCGCCCTCGTGACAGACGTCCTCGAACCGGCGGGGGCCGAGGACGTCTTCGAGGTGCGCTCTCCATCGCCGGCGAGCGTCCCTCAGCACCTGGAACTGGTCGGGAGGCGAGCCGATCGATCGCCACAGCCGGTCGGCGGCCCCGAGAAGGCGGGCGGAGTCTTCGGGCCGGCTCGGCGCGAGGGTCCAGGCGAGCGCCTCCATGCAGCGGGTGATGCCCCACCGGTCCCCTTGGGCGTGCTTGAGACCGAGGGCCTCGCGCAGCAGCCGGCCCGCGCGGGCGGTGTCCCCGCACCACAGGGTGGCGATGCCGGTCACCCACAACGCGTGGGCTTCGGCCCAGACCGCGTCGTGAGCGCGGCCGATCGCCAATGATCGTTCGCCGTAGTCGATGGCCTGCCGGTGGTCGTCGAGGTGGCTGCTGACGAGTGCCAGCTGATAGAGGGCGAGCCACTCGCCGTCGTCGTCGCCGGCGTCGTGATGGTCCGCCCGCACCCGCCGGAGGTGGAGGCGCGCATGCTCGTATCGTCCCTGGAAGATCTCTGCCAGGCCGGTGAACTGCGTCACGCGCCGGAGCGCCGACGTGTCACCGATCTCCTGCGCGAGGTCTCGGCATCGCCCGAGCAGGGCGAGGCCCTCGGCGGTCCGCCCTTGCAGAAGGGTCAGCCACCCGGCGGTCCACAGCGCCTCCGCCCGCGCCGGCCCGGGCTCGGGACTCTGGTCGAGGGCCTGGATCAGCAGGTGACCGCCCTTGCTGACCAGACCGGCGGTCAGGTAGTGACGCGCCAGGAGGGCGGTGATCCGCAACCCGGTCACGGCCCCGTGGGGAGCGGTCAGGTGGTAGTCGGCCGCGGCTCGCAGGTTGGCGCGCTGCAGCCGCAGGCGGGCGAGCGACGCGGCCTGGTAGCGGCTCATCGGATCGGCCTCGAAGGGCTCGGCGAACCGCCGGTAGTGCTCGCCGTGCCGATGGCGCAGCCAGTCCTCCTCAGGCGACCGGGACAGCTCCTCGACGCCGAAATCGCGGATCATCTCCGGCAGCCGGTAGCACAGGAAGGCGTGTGGCGCGGCCTCGCGGATGACGATCGACATGTCCACGAGGTCGGCGACGAGCGGGCCGATCTCCTCGCGGTCGATCCCGCGGCCGGAGCAGACCGTCTCGGCGTCCTCCAGGTCGAACCCACCTTGGAAGGCGGCGAGCCGTCGCCAGAGCGTCTGCTGCTCCGGGTTGCACAGCCGGTGGCTCCACTCGATCGCCGACCGCGGGCTCGGCAGCCGGGGGACGCCGAGCCGGCTGCCCTCGACGAGCCGCCCGAGGTGGCATTCCAGGCGTTCGAGGATCTGCTCCGCCGGCATGGCGCGCACCTGCACGGCGGCCAGTTCGATCGCGAGCGGATTGCCCTCCAGACGGTGGCACAGCCGGGCGACCGCCGCGTGATTCTCGTCGGTCAGCCGGAATCGCCGGGACGCGCCCGCCGCGCGATCGGCGAACAGGCGGATCGCGTCGAACCGCGCGACGGCGGCCGTGAGCTCGGCGTCGTCCGGGTCCGGAACGGGCAGCGGCCCCACGGTCAGGACGCGCTCTCCGGCGACCCGGAGCGTCTGCCGGCTGGTGGCCAGGATCCGCAGCCGGTCGCACCGGCGCAAGAGCGTGTGGACGAGCCGCGCCGTGGCCTCCAGCACGTGTTCGCAGTTGTCGAGGATCAGGAGCGTCCTGCCGCCGGACAGCTGGTCGGCCACGGCGTCGATCAGACCGCGGGCCGGGGACTTCTGCACGCCGAGCGTCGTCTCCTCCGCCCCGAGGGCTTCGGCGACCGCGCCGGTGACCATCTCCGGATCCCGCAGCGGGGCCAGCTCGACGAACCACACCCCGTCCGGGAACGAGCGCCCCGCCCGCAGGGCCAGCTGCAGCGCGAGGCGTGTCTTGCCCACCCCGGGGCCGCCGGTCAACGTGAGCAGCCTGGCGCGACGCAAGGCCGCCCTGGCCTCGGCCAGCTCTTCCCTGCGTCCGATGAAACGGGTTTCCCCGACCGGCAGGTCCCCCACGTCGCCGAGGATAGATGACGCCCTGAGGCCGGGAGGCCTCCATCCCCCACGGCAGGCCTGTTCGATCACCCTTGACACCTTTATGCCACGTCTTAAATCATGTCTTAAAATTAGCCTCACGTGAGGAAGTGGGCAGTATGCGCGTGCGGGTCCGTACCGCCATCGGCGCCGCGTTCGGCGCGACTCTCCTTGCCGTGCTCCCCGGCTGCGGGGGCGGGACCTCGACCGGTGGTGGCGGCGACAGCCATCCCAAGACGCTCACCTACTGGGCGAGCAACCAGGGCGCCAGCCTGGAGGACGACAAGGCCAAGCTCACCCCCGAGCTGCAGGCGTTCGAGAAACAGACCGGGATCAAGGTCAAGCTCGAGGTCGTCCCCTGGACCGACCTGCTCAACCGCATCCTCGGCGCCGCGTCCTCCGGCCAGGGCCCCGACGTCCTGAACATCGGCAACACCTGGTCGGCCTCCCTGCAGACGACGGGGGCGCTGCTGCCCTTCGACGACAAGAACTTCGCGAAGGTCGGCGGCAGGGACCGCTTCCAGGACTCCGCCCTCGCCTCGACCGGAGCACCGGGGAAGACCCCGACCGCGGTCCCGCTGTACTCCCTGGCGTACGGCCTTTATTACAACAAGAAGATGTTCGCGGACGCGGGCATCGCGAAGCCGCCGGCGACCTGGGACGAGCTCGTCCAGGACGGCAAGAAGCTCACCGGCGGCGGCCACTACGGCCTGGCCGTCGAGGGCGGCAACGTCTCGGAGAACATCCACCACGCGTTCGTCTTCGCCAAGCAGCACGGCGCCGACTTCTTCGACGCGGCCGGCAAGCCGACCTTCACGTCGCAGGGCGCGGTCGACGGCGTCAAGCAGTACGTCGACTTCATCGCGCGCGACAAGATCGCCGCGCCGGGCAACGCGGAGTACGCCCAGAACGAGTCGGTCGCCGACTTCGCGACCGGCAAGGCCGCCATGCTGCTGTGGCAGGCCGCAGGCCCCAACCTGGGGAAGCACGGCATGAAGCCCGACCAGTTCGGCGTGGCGCCGGTCCCCGTCCAGTCCGGCACGCCCGGGCAGGGCAACAACATCGACACGATGGTCGCGGGCATCAACATCGCCGTCTTCAAGAACTCCGGCAACCTCGACGGCGCGCTGAAGTTCGTGCAGTTCATGACGAGCGACGCCGAGCAGAAGAAGCTGAACGGCGAGTACGGCTCGATCCCGCCGGTCAAGAGCGCCTCGCAGGACCCGGCCTTCAACACACCCGAGCTGACCGTCCTGCGCAACGCCATCGCGACCAGCGCGGCACCGCTCCCCCAGGTGCCCAAGGAGTCGCAGTTCGAGGAGCTCGTCGGCGGCGCGGTGAAGGACCTGCTCGCCGACGCGGCGGCCGGCCGCCCGGTGACGACGCAGTCCGTCCAGGCGCGGCTCGCCAAGGCCCAGCAGCAGATGCAGTAGGCGTGCCGCCACCGATGACATCGACCGTGCACCGTCAGGCGCCTCCGGCCGGACCGGACCCCCGTCCCGAGGACGGCCGGAGACGCCTGTTTCGCATACCCGGCCGGGTCCGCCGGGGCAGCCTGCCGTACCTGCTCCTGCTGCCCGCGCTGATCTTCGAACTCATCGTCCACGTCATCCCGATGGTGCTGGGCGTGGTGATGAGCCTGAAGGAGCTCACGCAGCTCTACATCCGCCAGTGGTGGCAGGCGCCCTGGACGGGGTGGAGCAACTACCGGGTCGCCGTGGACGTCAACGCGCCCATCGGCCGCGCCCTGCTCGACTCCTTCCTGGTCACCTGCGCCTTCACCGTGCTGGCCGTGGGCCTGTGCTGGCTGTTCGGCACGGCCGCGGCCATCCTGATGCAGGACCATTTCCGGGGCCGCGGCGTGCTGCGCGCCGTCTTCCTCACGCCGTACGCGCTGCCGCTGTACGCCTCCGTGATCGTCTGGGCGTTCATGCTCCAGCACGACAACGGGCTCGTGAACCACGTCCTGCACGACCAGCTGGGCGTCACCGGCAAGCCGACGTTCTGGCTGATCGGCGACAACAGCTTCTTCTCCCTCCTGGTCGTCTCCGTCTGGCGCAACTGGCCCTTCGCGTTCCTGTGCGTGATGGCCGGCCTGCAGAACATCCCGCGGGAGCTGTACGAGGCCTCGGCGATCGACGGCGCCGGCATCTGGCAGCAGATCCGGCTCATCACGCTGCCGTCGCTGCGGTCCATCAACCAGGTGCTCGTGCTGGTGCTGTTCCTGTGGACCTTCAACGACTTCGCGACGCCGTACGTGCTGTTCGGCAGGTCGGCGCCGGCCGCCGGGGACCTCATCTCCGTGCACATCTACTCGGCCTCGTTCGTCACCTGGAACTTCGGGGCCGGCTCGGCGATGTCCGTGCTGATGCTGCTCTTCCTGTCCCTGGTGACCGCCGCGTACCTGCTGGTCACGTCCCGAGTGAGGAGGAGCCGTGGCTGAGCGCTCGCCGACGGCGCCGCCGCCGTCGTTCGTCTGGACCCGCCGGATCGTCCTCACGCTGCTGACCGTCTTCGCGCTGCTGCCGGTCTACGTGATGCTGAGCAGCTCGCTGAAGCCGCTGCGGGACGTCTCCGGCGCCTTCCGCTGGATCCCCGAACACGTCACCTTCCGCCCGTACGCCGACATCTGGCGCACCATCCCGCTCGGCCGCTACTTCGAGAACTCGATCATCGTGGCGACCGCGGCCACCGCACTGTCCGTGGTGGTGGCCATCTTCGCGGCGTACGCGGTGAGCCGGTACCGCTTCCGCGGCAGGCGGGTCTTCACGGTCACCGTGCTGTCCACCCAGATGTTCCCGGGCATCCTGTTCCTCCTGCCGCTGTTCCTGCTCTACGTCGGCATCGGGAACGCGACCGGGATCGCCCTGTACGGCTCGCGCGGCGGGCTGATCCTCACGTACCTCACCTTCTCGCTCCCCTTCTCCATCTGGATGCTCGTCGGCTACTTCGACTCGATCCCGCAGGGGCTCGACGAGGCCGCGCTGGTGGACGGATGCGGCCCGCTCGGCGCGCTGTTCCGCGTCATCGTCCCCGCCTCGCTCCCCGGCATCGTCGCGGTCGCCATCTACGCCTTCATGACCGCCTGGAGCGAGGTGCTGTTCGCCTCGGTCATGACCAACGACGCCACCCGGACGCTCGCGGTGGGCCTGCGCGCCTACGCGACCGAGACCGACGTGTACTGGAACCAGGTGATGGCCGCCTCGCTGGTGGTCAGCGTGCCGGTGGTCGCCGGGTTCCTCCTGCTTCAGCGTTACCTGGTCGCCGGGCTCACCGCCGGGGCCGTCAAGTGAGCGCCGTCCCTACCGCAGAAAGGCACTCCGTGGATCACCTCAGCCTGCTCCCCGTGGACTTCGCATGGGGCGTGGCCACCTCCGCCTACCAGATCGAAGGCGCGGTCGGCGAGGACGGCCGGGCCCCGTCCATCTGGGACACCTTCAGCCACACTCCGGGGAAGGTGGACGGCGGCGACCACGGCGATGTGGCGTGCGACCACTATCACCGCTGGCCGGAGGACATCGAGATCATGAAGCGGCTCGGGCTGACCGCCTACCGGTTCTCCATCGCCTGGCCGCGCGTCATGCCCGGCGGGTCCGGTCCGGTGAACGCTCCCGGGCTGGCGTACTACGACCGTCTCGTCGACGCCCTGCTCGAGGCGGGCATCACGCCGTTCCCCACGCTCTATCACTGGGACCTGCCGCAGGTCCTCCAGGACGCCGGCGGCTGGACGAACCGCGACACCGCCAGCCACTTCGCCGACTACTCCGCCCGCGTCGTGGAGAGGCTCGGCGACCGCGTCACCGACTGGGCCACCGTGAACGAACCGCTGTGCGCCGCCTGGATCGGCCACCTCGAAGGCCGCCACGCGCCGGGCCTCGCGGACGTCAAGGCGGCCGTGCCCGCCTCGTACCACCTGCTCCTCGGTCACGGGCTGGCGGCGCAGGCCGTACGGGCCGCCGCGCCCGGCGCACGCGTCGGCATCGTGCACCTGCTGAACCCCGTCGAGCCCGCCGGCGACTCGGCCGCCGACGCCGCGGCGGCCGACCGCTTCGACGGGCACACGAACCGCTGGTGGCTCGACCCGGTCTTCGGACGCGGCTTCCCCGCCGACATGCTCGAGGTGTACGGCGTCGACCTTCCCGAACAGCCCGGCGACCTCGAGACCATCGCGGCGCCGCTGGACTGGCTCGGGGTGAACTACTACCGTCCGGCGGTCGTCGCGGGCGACCCCGACGGCGCGCCGCCGTACGTCCGGGAGACCACGCCGACCGGCCGCCGGCTCACCGGGATGGACTGGGTGATCGAACCCGACGGGCTGGAGAGCATCCTGACCCGCGTCGCCGAGGAGTACCGGCCGCCCCGGATGTACGTCACCGAGAACGGCTCCGCGTGGACCGACACCGTCGACGGCGGGCGGGTGCACGACCCGGAGCGCGCCGACTACCTGGAAGGGCACCTGGCCGCGTGCGCGTCGGCGGCCGGGCGCGGCGTGCCGCTGGCCGGGTACTTCTGCTGGTCGCTGCTGGACAACTTCGAATGGGCGGCCGGCTACGCCCCGCGCTTCGGGCTCGTCCACGTCGACTTCGCGACACAGCAGCGAACCGTCAAGGACAGCGGCCTCCGCTACGCCGAACTGATCCGCTCACATCGCGAGCGGGCGCGCGTCTGACCCGGGACCCCGAGACCGCGGCCCTCGCCGGCGTCGCCTCCCGGCGAGGGCCGCGCCGTTCCAGGGGCGGCACACGACGCGAGGATCACGCGGGAGTCGAGAACGCTTGGTCGCTGCCGGTTCCGGCTCACAATGCGTCGCGCCCAGGTTAGGTTCGACGCGTGGGGTGGCGAAGCGGGTGGCGAACGTGGGCGGCGTTGGCGGCGGGGCCGGCGCTGATCGCCGTTGGTGTGGCGCTGGCCTCCGGTCCCATCGCCGACTCGATGGCGTTCGAGCGGGCCCCGTACTGCGCGACGCCTCCGCCGGCCGATACGAGTCACTGCGTCACGCGGCTCGCGATGACCGTCATCCGCCAGTCCACGTACACGACCGAGAACCCGGACCCGCCGGACCCGCCGCAGGTCCCGCCACCGCAGCCGCCGCAGCAGCCCCCGATCGGGCCGTTCCGGGTGGTCCTCCCGACCGTGGCGGGTCTGCGGATCCTCGCCGCCTCGCGGACCACCCACTACGCGATCACCGTACGGACCGCGGACGGGCGGTACCACGACTTCGAGGTGGAGCACGGCTTCTACAAGGTCGCCGAGGCCGGCACCACCGGCACCGCCGAGGTCTGGCACGGCCGCGTGGTACGGCTGCGGATCGGCACGCACGTCGACGACGAATGGGCGGACTGGAAGGTGGCCTTCCCGGTCTTCATCGTGCTGGCCGGAGTGGTCGTGTTCGTCGTCGTGGTGATCCGCCTTCTCAGGCGAAGCCTCCGTGCGCGCAGAAGACGGCGCGTCACCCGCGTCCGCGGATTCCCGTACGGCTGAGGCCCGCGCGGCGGGGTGCCGCGTGGGCCACGGGTAGGGATCAGCCGGTCACGGGTAGCCGACCACGTCGACCGGGGTGGTGGCGGTGCCCTGGGCGGCGCCGCCGGTGTCGTTGATGACGTGGTCGATCGTGCCGTTGCCGCCGAGGGACACCGTCAGCAGGTCGTGGAACTTCACGCCGGAGGTGTTCGGCACCTCGAAGGCGTGCGCCGCGTGGATCGAGGGGTCGACGTTGAAGTAGCAGTAGCTGCCGAGGCCCCACCCTTCGTGCGTCTTCACGTTCGCGCCCACCTTGTAGGCGGCGTAGCCGTTGGTGGAGCCGTTCATCCAGGCGCCCTGGTTCGGCGGGTCGTACGGCATCTCGTTCTGGAAGAAGTACGTCCGGCCGCGCTCGCCGTTCCAGATGACCTCGTACTTCTGGTAGTGCTCGACGAACAGGCCGTACGCGGTGACGTCGTTGCCGTTGACGATGAGTCCCGTGTCGGCGGTGTTGCTCGTCCAGCCGACGCCCGAGCCGTGGTCGGCCCGCCACGCCCAGATGTGGTCGATGATCGCGTTGTTGCTGTTGACGACCAGGCTGTTGGTGGCCTTGCCGACGCCGGCGCCGCCGATCCGGAAGAAGACGTCCTGGATCGAGGTCGGGTCGGCGGAGTGGTCGGCGGTGGATCCGCTCGGGCCGATCTGGAGCAGGTTCGGCGAGTTCACCGAGCCGGCGTCGAAGAGCAGGCCGGCGACCTTGACGCCGTTCACGTCGGCGACGGACATCGGCGTGACGCCGTTCTGGGGCACCAGCGTGGCGTACCCGAGCCCGAGGACGACCGTGTCCGCACGGGTCACGTTGAGCGTCTGGTCGATCTTGTAGACACCCGGGGTGAACAGCAGGTTCAGTCCCTGGCCCAGCGCCTGGTTGAGCGTCGCCGCGCTGTCGGAGGGCTTGGCGACGTAGAACTGGCTCAGCGGGATGGACGAGCCGGCGGTGCTGCCGCCGCTCCAGGTGGTGCCCTGGGAGTTCTTCCGCAGCGCGGGCACGAACACCCGGTAGGCGCCGGAAGAGTCGACGTACAGGAACGGCTTCTCCCGCGTCACCGGCGAGTTGGCCACGGTGGTGTACGGCGGGTTCGGGAAGCTCTGCGCGGGCGCGCCCGACACCCCGCTGAACACCATGTTCCACACGCCGTTCAGCCATCCGCCGATCTGGCTGTCGCGGGTGAGCCACTGCTGCTGCGAGTACGGCTGCGCCTGGCCGTCGACCTTGCTGTCGGCGATGTAGCCGCCGCTGGCCCAGCCGTAGCCGGTCGGCGCGAGGTTCAGGTCGCCCTTGATGTGCATGCGGCGGAACGGCGCGGCCTGCGACACCGCCCACCGGTCGAATCCGCCGGACGGCTGGACGGCCAAGTTCTCCGCGGACCGCCAGAAGTTCTGCGTGGCGTTCCCGTTGAACCATCCGGCGTCGACGGTGACGCCGCCGTTGATGGTGACGTCGTCGGGCGAGGCGCCCAGCCCGGCGATCGAGGTGTAGAAGCCGATGTTCGCGTTGACGTTGTAGCTGCCAGGCTTGAAGAGCAGGGCGTACCGCTCGCCGCCGAACTGGTTGCTCTCCTGCTGCTTGAAGACGGTGTCGAGCCGGCTCTGGATGGTGGCGGACGACATCGAGGGGTCGAACACGAAGACGTTCGGCCCGAGGTCGCCGCCTCCGGGCAGCGTGCCGCCGCCACCGGCGGTGGTGTGGACGGCGAATTCCCAGAGGGAATAGCCGTAGGCGGTGGTGCGGGCGGTGCCGTACATGCGAACGTAGCGACCGGTGCCCGTGACGTTCAGCGTCTCGGTGCCGCCCTGGCCGGTCGTCGTGGAGTAGACGGTGGTCCAGGTGGATCCGTCGGGCGAGGTCTGGATCTGGTAGGCCTTGCCGGCGGCGGTCTCCCACTGGAGCACCACCTGGCAGATGTCCTGCGACGAGCCGAGGTCCACCTGGATCCACTGCGGGTCGCTGAAGGCGCTGGACCAGCGCGTGCCGGTGTCGCCGTCGACCGCGTTCGCGGCGGCGAATCCGGCGGCTTCGGTGGAGGACGCGGTCGCGGGCCGGCCCTTGGCGGCGTCGTCGCCGCCGCAGGTGGCGGCCCCGGCGGCGGGGGCGACGGCGATGAGGAGACCGGCGATGAGCGCGATCAACGCGGCGACGGACGCCGGTCGGTGGCGACGGGATCTCGGCCGGGGCCGGCGGCAGGGGCGTGGGCGGGTTTCATCACATCTCCCGGGTCGGGGGCGGGGAGGAGGATCGGAGCGCGGGCCCGCGGGTCCGCGTGGGGAGCACGGGTCCGGGCGCGGTGTGCGGGGTCCGCGCGCCGGCAGACTTGATATACACCTTATTTAATGACGTGATTTAACCTCCGGTGAAAGGGGTCGTCAAGAGTGCGTAACACCCGGCCCGAGGCTTCTTCGAGCGCTTGTTATAAGATCTGAACTACTCGGGGAGGTCGATATGTGGGAGCACGTCACGCCGGAGCGACGACGGGGCACGGTGCGGGATCTCCGGCGCGACAACCGGTCGGTGCTGCTCTGGTCGCTCTACTTCGACCAGCCGTCCACCCGCCAGGAGCTGAGCCGGACGACCGGCCTGTCCCCCGCCTCGGTCAGCAACGTCGTCCGCGAGCTGATCGACGAGGACATCGTGCACGAGGCCGGCGCGGTCGACTCCGACGGCGGCCGGCCCCGCGTCCTGCTGCGCATCAACCAGGACCACGGTTACGTCATCGGCGTGGACGTCGGCGAGACCCGGGTCCGCGTCGAGCTGTTCGACCTCGCGATGACCGAGCGGGCCACGGCCGACTATCCGCTGGACCCTCGCGAGCACGGCGTGACAACGATCGTCGACCGGATCCTGGAGGGACTGTCCGCCGTGCTGGCCGACGCCGGCGTCGGCCCCTCGGCGATCCTGGGTGTGGGCATCGGCGTCCCCGGCGTCGTCGAGCAGGGCGACGAGGTCATCGTGCACGGCCAGACGTACGGCTGGGACGCGGTCCCCCTCGGGCATCTGCTGCGGGCCGGCACCGACCTTCCCCTGCACATCGACAACGGCGCCAAGACGATGGGCCGCGCGGAGATGTGGTTCGGCGCGGGGCGGGGCGCCCAGCACGCGGTGGTGTGCCTCATCGGCTCGGGCGTCGGCGCAAGCGTCATCGCGCACGGCCGGACGCACCGGGGCTCCACGTCCAGCGCCGGCGAGTGGGGCCACACGACCATCGCGGTCGACGGCCGCGAGTGCCGGTGCGGGGCCCGGGGATGCCTGGAGGCGTACGTCGGCGCCGAGGCCATCCTCGACCGTTACGCGGGCGCGCCGCCGGGCCAGGACGAGGAGTCCGCGCTGGCCGCCCTGCTCGACGCGGCCGAGGACGGTGCGGGTGAGGCGGAGAGCATCCTGGAGGAGACCGCGCTCTATCTCGGAGTCGGCATCTCCGACCTGATCAACCTGTTCAATCCCGAGCGGATCATCCTGGGCGGCTGGGCCGGCCTGCTGCTCGGCGAGCGGCTCCTGCCGCAGATCCGCGACGCTGCCCGCCGGCACTCGCTCAGGCACGCGTTCTCCGAGACCTCGATCGAGCTGGGCCGGCTGGGCCCGGAGGCGGTGGCGCTCGGCGCGGCGACCCTTCCGATCGAGCGTTTCCTCAACGGGGAGACCCATCTCCCGGTCGAGCGCACACGCTCGGCCGGCTGAGCACGCCCGAGCGGAGGGGCGGCGCGCCGGAGAGCCAGCAGGTCCGACAGGTCTTGCCAGGGCTTTACTGACCTGTAAGTATGCATTCCGTGGACGGATTGAGCCCAGGCGGTCGGCGACTCCTCGACGTCGCGTCCGAGGTCTTCTACGCGGAGGGGATCCGTGCCACGGGCGTCGACACTCTGGTGGATCGGGCCGGCGTCTCCAAGCCCACGCTCTACGCGCAGTTCGGGTCCAAGGAGAATCTCGTCGCCGCCGTCCTCGACCAGCGCCGCCGGCGGCGTCAGGAGGTTCTGACCGCGTTCCTGGCCCAGAGCGACGCCCGGGGCGTCGACCGGATCCTGGCCGTGTTCGACTGGCTCGCCCAGGGGCACGGCCGGGAGGGGTTCCGCGGTTGCCCGTTCACCAACGCCGCCGTCGAACTGCCCGACCCGGCCCACCCCGCCCGTACGGTGATCGCCTCCTACAAGGACTGGCTGCGTGAGACTCTGACGTCGCTGGCGCGGCAGGCAGGCGCTCCCGACCCCGAGGAGTTGGGCTTCGCCCTCCTCATGCTCATCGACGGGGCCAACGCGCGCGTGGTCGTGGCCGGTGACCGTACGGCCATGCGCCGGGCCAAAGCGGCCGCCGCCCGGCTCATCGGGCGCCTCGACGACCCCGACGCCGAGCCCGCGACCGAACGGAGGACCACGTGAGAGCATCCCTGCGCCCCGGCCTGACCGCGACGCTCGACTACCGCGTGCCCGAGACCCGGACCGTCCCGCATCTGCTGCCCGAATCGGACGAGTTCGGCGCGATGCCGGCCGTGCTGGCGACCGGCTATCTCGTCGGGCTGGTCGAATGGACCTGCATGCGGGCGCTCGCCGGTCATCTCGACGAGGGCGAGCGCACCGTCGGCGTGCACGTCGACCTCAGCCATGAGGCCGCCACTCCCCCCGGCCGCGCGGTCACCATCGACGTCGAGCTGACCGCCGTCGACGGTCGCCGTCTCACCTTCGCCGTCCAGGCCAAGGACGACGCGGCGACCGTGTGCCGGGGCACGCACCGGCGTGCGGTGATCGACCTGCGTCGTTTCGAGGAACGCCTCGCCGACCGGGCCGCGACGGAGGGCCCCGCGTGAACGCGGACGCCCACCGGGTGTTCGACGCCCACCTGCACATCATCGATCCCCGGTTCACGCTCATCCGGAACAACGGCTATCTCCCGCCCGCGTTCACGGTCGACGACTACCGGCTGCGGACGCGCGCGCTCGGAGTGACCGGCGGGGCGGTGGTGTCCGGCTCCTTCCAGGGATTCGACCAGGACTACCTGGTGGAGGCCCTCCAGCGGCTGGGCGAGGGGTTCGTCGGCGTCACCCAGTTGCCCGCCTCGGTGACCGACGAAGAGATCGCGCGACTGGACGCGCAGGGCGTACGGGCGGTGCGGTTCAACGTACGCCGGGGCGGCTCGGAGACCCTCGACCACCTGGACGCCCTGGCCCGCCGCGTCCACGAGGTCGCCGGGTGGCACACCGAGCTGTACATCGACGCGCGTGACCTGCCGGACCTGACTCCCGCCCTGAGCGCCCTCCCGGCGGTGAGCGTCGATCACCTCGGGCTCTCCGAAGACGGGCTGCCGCACCTGCTCGCGCTGGTCGAACGCGGCGCCCGGGTCAAGGCGACCGGTTTCGGCCGCGTCGACCTCGACGTGACCAAGGCGATCCAGGCCGTGGTCGCCGTCAACCCGGAGGCCCTCATGTTCGGCACCGATCTGCCGTCCACCCGTGCCCGGCGCCCGTTCCACGACGACGACCTGCGCCTGCTGGCCGACGTCGTCGGGCCGGACCACGTCCAGGCGGTGCTGCACGACAACGCGCGCGCCTTCTACCGCGTCTCGCGCCCGCTCGGCCGCTGAGGACCGGGAAGGCGCCCGGGCCGGGTGGGCCTTGCCGACCGGTCGGCGAATTCGGTAGGACTCGGACGATCGTGCGATACGCGGCGAAAGCGTTGTCCGAAGAGGAGCGTCAATGTTGCTCGGTGAGGTCCGCGAAGAGATCGTGGAGGTGTGCCGGCGCCTGTCCGCCGCCGGCCTCATGCCGGGCACCTCCGGCAACGTCAGCGTACGCGTCGGCGACCGCGTCGCCGTGACCCCGAGCGGGCTCGACTACGAGCGGATGACGGCGGACCTGGTCGGCGTCCACCGGCTGGACGGGACCCCCGTCGAGGCCCCGCTGGCGCCCACCTCGGAGATGCCGCTGCACCTGGCGGTGTACGCCGCGACGGAGACCTCCGCCATCGTGCACACGCACTCGACGGCGGCGACCGTGCTGTCGACGCTCGTCGACGAGCTCCCGCCCATCCACTACATGGTCGCGATGTACGGCGGACCGGTCCTGGTCACCCCCTACGCGACGTACGGAACGCCGGAACTCGCGGACAACGCGGTCCGCGCGCTGCGCAGATCCGCCGCGTGCATCCTCGGCAATCACGGCACCGTGACGCTCGGCCCCGATCTGCGCACCGCATGCTCGCGAAACGAGTACCTGGAATGGGTGAGCGAGCTCTACCTGCGGGCCGCGAGCGTCGGCCGGCCGCGGCTTCTCGACGCCGAAGAGATCGAGCGGGTGGCCGGCAAGCTGGCCGACTACGGGCAGGCACCAACGTTGTAACGGGCGGACCCCCGCATCAGGTCCACTCATCTTGTTGTGGCTGAGAGCCCGCAAAGCCCCGACGAACGCGTTCGTGACGAGCGCGTTCGCTAGGCTGCGGGCATGACAGCGCGTTCCGAGTCCCCACGCAGCCGCCGCGAACGACCGGCCAAGCCGGCCCTGACCCGCGAGGGCATCGTGGCCACGGCGATGGAGATCATGCGGGCCGAGGGTCTGCAGAAGGTCACGGCGCGCCGCCTGGCTCAGGAGCTCGACACCGGCCCCGCCTCGTTGTACGTCTACTTCCGCAACACCGCCGAACTGCACGCCGCGGTGCTCGACGAGCTCCTGGGCACCGTCGAGCCGCCCCCGGCCGAAGGAGACTGGCGCGAGCGGCTGGAGAGGCTGCTGACCTCCTACACGCTCGTGCTGTTCGAGCATGCCCGGCCTGGCCCGGTCCGCGCTGGTGTCCCGTCCCGGCGGCCGGCACTACCTCAACCTGATCGAGTCGCTGCTGGCCCTGCTGGACGAGGGTGGCGTCGCGCCCGCCCAGGCGGCCTGGGGAGTCGACCTGCTGCTGCAGGTCGCGACGGCAACGGCGGCCGAGCAGGCCACCCGGGACGGATCAGCCACCGCCCAGGACGAGTGGGACGCCCTCTCCCAGGCCCTGCACGGCGCTTCCGGGCAGACGCACCCGCACGTCGCCGCGCTCGCCTCCCAACTGCTCTCCGGCACCGGGCCGGAGCGGCTTTCCTGGGCCTTCCAGGCGCTGATCCACGGCATCGCGCACACTCCCACGCCCGCCGACGACGTCACCTGACACGACGCCGCAACGGACGACGCGTCGGCCCCTCTCCCGCAGGCGAGCGGGTGACCGATCCCGCAGGTGACCCATGCCCTTTCGGGCCCATCATTTGTCTGACTGTGATGTCAATTGACCCTCGGAGGGAGCGGTGGCGACACGCCCGTCCCGACGTCGACGGACACCGTTTCTCGCCCGCCAAGCGCACTCCGGCCGGTCCGACCGCGTTCACAATATGGCCTCTGAGCTGGGATTATCACACCGTGGCCGTCCGGCGGTTACGGCGGACATCGCGCGGCAGCGTCTCCGATTCATCGCTCTCACCGGACCGGACATCACGCTCTTTACTTCTCGAGCGATTTGCCATTATTGTCACTCTGCTCACACCGAGTGGCCGGATCTCGGGCGCGCCATCCGACCCCTTCCCGCCCCCGGCGTGGCGACCACGCGCGTCGTGTCGCGCCGTCCGTCGCCCGCCTCTACTCGATCGGACGAGCGCAATGACCGTCGAGCTTCACCATCCACCTGGCCGACGTCGACCGAGCGGGACCGGGCACGGCCCGGCACCGAAGAAGATCCGCGCGATCAAGCGAGCCATCTGGTCCGCGGTCGCGGCGGTGGTCGCCACCGTGCTGGCCCTGCCCCTGACCGCGAGCCCGGCGGCGGCGAGCGACACCGGCGTGGCACGTGCCACGGCCTCCTACCGAGCCCTCCAGCGTTACCTCGCCGCCGACCACGGCCTCTACCTCGAGACCTATCCGCACCGGGCACAGGACAACCCCTACTCCTACGTCTGGCCGTACTCACAGGCGCTGGTCGGCACGCTCACGCTCGCCGGCCTGCCCGGCGGCGGCCGCTACGCCGGCGACGTCACCGACCGGCTGCGGGCACTGGAGGCGTACTGGAACGGCCAGACCGATCCGCCCGGCTACGACTCGTACCTGCGCCCGCCGCTCGGCCAGGGCGGCGACAAGTTCTACGACGACAATGAGTGGATCGGGCTCGCCCTCGTCCAGCACCACAAGCAGACCGGGGACAAGGCCGCGCTGGCCCGGGCCGAACAGATCTTCAGCCTCGTGGTGCACGGCTGGGACACCGACTCGTCGCATCCGTGCCCGGGCGGGGTGTACTGGACGCAGGCCCCGTGGAGCCAGGACCGCAACACGGTGTCCAACGGCCCCGTCGCGGAGCTCGGCCTGCAGCTGTACCTGCGCACGCGGAAGCCGGAGTACCTGACCTGGGCGAAGCGGATGTTCGCCTGGGCGGACGGCTGCCTACGCGCGCCCAACGGCCTCTACTGGGACCACATCGACCTCAAGGGCACGATCGAGAAGACCCAGTGGTCGTACAACCAGGGCGTGATGCTCGGCGCGGCCACGCTTCTCTACCAGGCCACGGGCGACCGGACGTACCTGAACAAGGCGCGGGCGATCGCCGCCGCGGCCATCTCCTTCTACAGCGCCGACGACGGGTGGTTCACCCAGCCGGCACGGTTCAACGCCATCTTCTTCAAGAACCTGCTGATCCTCGACGCCCAGTCCCCCGACCCGGCGTACCGGAAGGTCATCCAGCGCTACGCCGACACGGTCTGGGACAAGGTCCGGAACCCACAAACGGGCATCTTCCCGACCGACCTGGACAGCGGCCGGTTCAGTTTCACCGGCGGTAACCAGGTGACGCTCCTGGAGCAGTCGGCGATGGTGCAGATCTACGGCCTCCTGGCCTGGAGGCCGCGCGACTACCGCCTGCTCGCCTGAGCACCCGGCCGGAGACGGCTACGGGCGGGGTGCGGGGGGCACCCCGCCCGTGAACCCGGGGGGAAGGGGCGATCATCGGCTCCGCTCGGCGGAGGTACGCGGTCGGCCCACTTCATCGGCGGGACCGGCCGGCGGCTCGTACGTCATCGGTCCTGGAGGACGGTCGGTCCCCGTGGCCTTCCCGGGACGCTAGGGGGCGCATCCGGGCAGGTCAACAGCGCCCTGTCGACAATGTCGAACAGTCAGGCGGCTACGCCGGGTCGGCCGCAGGCGAATGGGCTCAGGCCGGCTTCAGGCGGAGGACGGCCGATCCGTTGCCGACCGAGACCACCTGGATGACGAGCCGGTTGACCGTGATCACCGCACTGCCGTGCGCGGTCACGTATCCCGTGTTGGTGTTCGTACCCCCGACGACGCTGCTGTCGCAGTCCTCGTCGCTCTGGCAGTCGAGACGGTTCGCTGCCGCGGGAAGCGTGATCACCAAGGACAACTGGTGATCGTCGATGGACTTGACGTTGATGGTGCCGACCTGGAATCGCCGCGCGTCCACCTGGATGTCGGCCCCGCGGGTCACCTTCACCTCGCACCTGCCGCTCTTGCAGGCCTTCAGCGCGCCGCGGCTCGTCGGCGGCGACGCCGGAGTCGGCGACGCCGTCGCGGTGACCGGGGCGTGAGCCGGTGTCGCGGAGGTCACGGCCGGGGCCGTCGGGGCCGTCGGGGCGCCGCCGGCGGAGCCGTGCTCTCCCCGACCACACCCGGTGAGGAGCGCGGCGGCCGCGAGGACCGTCAGGCTCCGGCGCGTACGGCGAGGAAGATCAGCACGTCGAGGCATCATCTCACCACATGGTAGCAAGATGACTACGGAGAGTACATATCCGCGCTGTCGTCAGCCCGCCGTCTCGCGGCCGGTGTCCTCGGCCGGGTGGACGGCGGCGTCGATGTCGTCGGCGAACGTGAGCTTCTCGTCGAGGCCGGCGTTTCGGAGGCGTCGGTGCAGCGTTTCCCCGCCCACGATCGTCACGCTCGCGGGCGGATCCTGGTCGACGTGGTGCTGGACGGAGGACAGCGAGGCCATCCCGGCGGTGTCCCAGAAGGTCAGCCCCCGCAGGTCGAGGATCAGGTCCGCCGGGTGATCCTTCAGTAGGTCGGTGACCGCCGCGAGGAGTTCCGAACCGGCCCGCAGGTCCAGATCGCCGGTGGCGGTGAGCACCAGACGCCGCCGGCCGGTCTCCGCATCGACCGGCAGGGCGCGTGAGGTGAGGTGGAAGGGCGGGCGGGGGCCCGGCCGCGGCAGCGTGAAGGTGAGGACGGCATGGGTGCCGGCCGGGCCGGAGTCGAGGCTGAGAGTGTCGGCGGCACAGCGGATGAGCCACAGCCCGTGGCCGTGCCGGTAGGGCCACCCGCCGGCGCTGTCGTCACCGGGCGTGGGCCGGCTTCCGGGCCGGGCCGGATCGGCGGCGGCCGGGTCATCGCGAACGGCCGAGGGCACGCCGCCGTCGTCGTCGACCTGGCAGCGAAGCTGGCCGGGCAGGCGCCAGACGCGCGCCCGCCCGGACCCGGCACCGTGCCGGATCGCGTTGGTCGCCAGTTCGTGCACACAGATGACGATGTCCTCGGCGCGGCCCTGCGGCATGCCCGCCTCGACCGCGTGGGCCTCCACCGCCGAACGCAGGGCGTACAGGGAGTCACCGTCGAAGAGCTGGTCGAGGATCGGCGGCGGGGCGGCGCGAGCCGCCGGCACCGCTTCGTCACCCTGTGCGCGGCCGGCGTCCGGGCGGTGCGGGTCGTACGGCATGTCGTGGCTCATCGTCGGCTCACATCGACGTTGGGCAGATCGGCGGCGCCCAGGATCACGAATCGGGACTCGATCGCCGGATGGCACTTGAGGATCACGCGGCGAGAGTCGGCGATGCTGCGCGCGGCGTCCAGGATCATGCGGGTGATGGAGACGTCGATGAAGGTCAGCTCCGCCATGTTGACGGTGATGTCGCCGTCGACGCGGATCGCCTCGCTCAGGGCGAGCGCGAGCGCCTCCTGAGCCTGCACGTCGATCTGTCCGGCGATGCGGATGCCCGGCGGCGCGTACTGACGGCAGATCCGCAGCAGTTCGTCGTCGTGGTAGGTGGCCGCCGCGACCGAGTGGGCGTGGAAGGGGGTGACCGAGGCGAGGGTCACGGGATCGAACCGTTCCCGGTCGTACTGGCACAGCACCGACAGAGCGGCGCTGGTCTCCGCGGTCGAGCCCGGGCCGGATGCCGTTCGCGTCGCCAGCTCACCGACCATGCTGGCGATCTCCCGCTCGAACACCGGGAGCTGCTCGATGCCGTCGATCGGCCGCAGCGCCCACGCCATGTCGAGAGCAACCCGCAGGCCCCGGTACCCCTTCCGCTGGGCCACCGCGACCTGCTCACGCAGCCAGCCCACCGCCCGCTCGACCTCGAACGCCCGGCCGGCCAGCAGACCCTCCTGGCAGTCCACGACCGCGATCGGCCCGGCGCCCGCTGTTCCCTCAGCCGGAGGATCCGCCGGGGCGGTGGCGGTGACGAGTCCGCGCCTGCCCAGCTCGACCGCTGCCGCCTGCGGGGTGTCGCTGAGCCACACCACCCGCGATCCCGCCGCCAGCCCGTCGCGGACGAACGCGGCGGTCAGGTCGGCGAGCTCTTCGGTCTCCCCGAAGGTCAGGCACGCGTGATCGTTGACCAGCAGATCCGTGACCTGAGCACCTGTGTCCAAGCTCACCGCGCCACCTCTTCCATCGCACCGACGGCCGCGATCCGCTGACGCGACTGGATCGTACGAATGTAACGGCCCGCCGGTCCGCCCGGGGTGCGAGCCCCCATCGCTCCGAATCGCGATCAGGCCGGTCACGCCTCAGGTGAACGTCGGGCGCCTCCATGCGCCGCCCGGCCGGCCGTCCTCCCTCCGTTCGCCCCGTCTACCCGGAAAAACGCCCCTATCACCCTCTTCGCGGCGGTCCATCTGTGATCACCCTTCGGCGAAGATTCGCCCTCAGCTCATCTCCCCGTCGCCGCCCCGCGTGCCCGAAAGGCGACTTTTCAGGGGTGGGTGGTTTCAAGGTGGTACGGCTGGCCAACGCCGTCGCACCTCATTCCGGCGGACTGCGGACCGCGCTGCGCGAGCTGGGAACGGGCTATCTCGAGGCCGGGCACGAACCGGTCCTCATCGTTCCGGGGTCCGGACCGCACGACGAACAGACGTGTCAGGGACGGGTGATCACGGTACCGGCGCCCATCGTCCCGAAGACCGGCGGCTACCGGCTGATCGTCGCGAGGCGTTCGCTGCGGCGGCTGCTGGAGCGGCTGGAACCCGACCGGCTCGAGGTCTCCGACCGGACGACCCTGCGCTGGACCGGCGCGTGGGCCAGAGCACACGGTGTGCGCTCGATGATGGTCTCCCACGACAACCTCAGCGGCCTGCTGCGCGAGCTGGGTCCGCCGGGACTGCCCACCGAGCGCCTCGCCGACCACATGAACCGCGCCACCGCGGCCTCGTTCGACGTCGTGGTCTGCACGACGGACTGGGCGGCGGAGGAGTTCCGCCGGCTCGGCGTGACCAACCTGATCCGCGTACCGCTGGGCGTCGACCTGGCCTCCTTCTCTCCCGCCCGGTACGACGGGGAGCTCCGGTCCTCCCTCGCGCGCCCCGACGAACACCTCCTGGTGCACTTCAGCCGGCTCTCCCCCGAGAAACGTCCCGACCGGCCGATCGCCGCGCTCGCCGAACTGCGGCGCCGGGGGGTGCCCGCCGTCCTCGCCGTGGTCGGGGACGGTCCTCGTCGGCGTGCGCTGGAAGCGCAGGCCGCCGGGCTGCCGGTCCGGTTCTTCGGTCACGTCAGCGCGCGCGGGCTGGTCGCGTCCCTGCTGGCCACCGCCGACGTCGCCATCGCGCCCGGTCCGGTGGAGACCTTCGGCCTGGCGGGGCTCGAGGCTCTGGCCAGCGGGACCCCGGTCGTCGCGAATCGGGCGAGCGCGCTCCCGGAGGTGATCGGGCGGCCGGGCTCGCCGTCGAGGACGACCCGAAGGCGTACGCGGACGCGGTCGAACACCTCCTCGCCCGGGAGCCTTCGCGGCGCAGGAGCCTGGCTCGCGCCCAGGCGGAGCGGTTCGGCTGGTCCGGGGCCGTCGAAGGTTTCCTCAGGGCGCATGACGTGACGGGCGGGCCACCGGGCCGCCCGGACCCGCGACGTTCGCAGATCGACCCGGCCGCAGGCCGACGCGGCGCGATGGACGAACCGACGGGACGGTGGAACGCGGTGGACGCGCGGGCGGCTCGAGGCGGCGCAGTGGGCGAGCCGACGGGGCGGGACGGCGCGGTGGGCGAGCCAGCGGGCCGGACCGGCGCGGTGGGCGAACCAGCGAGCCGGACCGGCGCAGTGGGCGAGCCGGCCGGACCCGCGTGGTGGGCGAGGCGGCCGTGAGCGGGGACGCGGAATGACGGCGGCGGTCGGACACACCGGTGTGCTGCGTTTCGTGGCCTTGGGCGACTCGGTCACGGTCGGGCTCGGCGATCCGGCGCCCGACGGGGGCTGGCGCGGTTGGGCCGCGCTGCTGAGCGAGTCGCTCGCGCCTCCGGGACACGTGGAGCTGATCAATCTCGCCCGTTGCGGCGCGCGGACCCGGGACGTGGTCGCCGACCAGCTTCCGTACGCGCTGGCGGGGCATCCGACGCTGGCGTCGGTGGTGGTCGGCGTCAACGACACGTTGCGCGGGAGGTTCGAGCTCGCGACGATCGCGTCCGACCTGGACGAGGCCATCACGCGGCTCAGGGAGGCCGGGGCTCTGGTGCTGACCGCGAGCCTGCCGGATCCTGGCGTCATGCTGCGGATCCCCGGTCTGCTCCGGTATCCCCTGGCCCGCCGGATTCAGGCGATCAACACGGTGCTCGACCACCTCGCGGCCCGTCATGGCACGGTCCACCTCGACCTGACCCGACACCCGGCCCTCTACGACCGGCACATGTGGGGGGTCGACCGCATCCATCCGAGCGAACGCGGGCACCGGCTGCTGGCGCAGCTGTTCGCGGTCATGCTCGCCGACCATGGGGTTCGCCTGTGGGAGCGGCTCGACCCGCAGCCCGCCCATCCGAGCCCGAGCGTCTGGGCCCAGGCCCACTGGCTGGCCACCAAGGGGACGGGGTGGGTGCTGCGGCGGTCCCTCGATCTGCTGCCCCACCTGGTACGCATGGGGATCAGCGAGTGGTGGCATCGGATCCGGAACCGGACCGCACGGCTCGACGCGCGCCTGCGCTCGGAGATCGACAACGTCCTCGCGGCCCTCACACCCGAGCCCGCCGCGGGCAGCGGTGTCCTCGAGGACTCCTGATGGTGCTGAGCGTCCCGCTGGCGCTGCTCGGCGCGATGCTGTTCGCGGTCTCCGCCGCCCTGCAGCAGCGTGCGGCACGGACCGCCGCGCAGCGGCACCAAGCACAGCGGCACCACGCGGCACGGCGGCCGTCGCCGGCCCGCGTCGGCGCGGGCGGCCACTCCTCGTCCGCCGAGGAGGGGGCCCCGCCGCCGCGCGTGTCGTCGCTGCTCGTCCGGATCGCGCGCGACCCCCGGTGGTTGCTGGGCTGGGCGGCGGGTGTCACCGGCTTCGGCGCCCAGGCGCTGGCGCTGCACTTCGGGTCGATCGTCATCGTGCAGGCTCTGCTGGTCACCCAGCTGCTGTTCGCGATCCCCCTCGGCGCGATGTTCGGCGGCCGCCGGCCGCTGCGCCGGGACTGGTCGGGGGCGGCCGTGGTCTGCGCCGGGCTGGTCCTGCTGGTGAGCGTCCGCGGCGCGGTGCCGCAGACCGCCGGGCAGGGATCCGCGGTGGCAGTGGTGGTGGCGGTGGCGGCGGGGCTGATCGGCCTGCTTCTCATCGCCGCCCGGTCGCTCCGGTCGTACGCGCAGTCCCGCACGGCCGCGCTCGCCGTCGCGGCCGGCATCTGCTTCTGCCTGACCGCCGTCTTCGTGGTGTTCGCCGGCGACGACCTGGCCCGGCGCGGCCTGCTCGCCACCGCCCTCGACTGGCCGCCGGCCGCGCTCGCCGCCTCGACCGTGCTGGGCACGGTCCTGGTGCAGAGCGCCTTCGCCGGCGGTTCGCTGGCCACCGCCATGACGGCGATGACGGTGACCGACCCGGTGACCGGCTGGATCGTGGGAATGGTGGTCTTCGACGCTCCCCCGGCGGCGAACGCCGGCGTGATCTCGGGGAGCGCGGTCGCGATCGTGCTCATCGTGGCCGGCGTCGCGGTGCTCGCCACCTCGCCGAGCCTGCACGATGAGCGACGCGCGTCACCGGGAGGGTGAGACCTCCGCGTCGGCCGGGCCGATGACCTCGTAGCCGCGCAGGAGCCCGGCGACGGTCTCCGTCCAGGGGTAGCGCTCGGCGGCGGCGCGAGCCGCGGCACGGCGCCGGGCCGCCGGCATCGACAGCAGGCCGCGCACCGCGTCCGCCATGCCGCTCGGCGTACCGTCGCTGACCGCCCCGGAGCCCGGGCCGTCCAAGAGCTCCCGGGCCGCTCCCTCCGGTGGCACCACGACCGGTGTGCCGCAGGCCAGGGCCTCCAGCGTCGCCAGCCCGAAGGTCTCCGCCGGGGAGGGGAACAGCGCGACGTCGGCCGCGGCGACCAGCCCGGCGACGGCCCGCCGGTCGGACAGATGCCCGAGGAACGTGACCGGCAGGCCCCGGGCGCGACGCCGGAGCCGCCTACGGTGCGGGCCGTCACCGATCACGACCAGGGCGGCGTCCACGCCCTGGTCGCGGAGCGCGGCCAGGGCGTCGATCGCGTTCTCCGGGCGCTTCTCCCGCGACAGGCGGGTGACCGTGACCAGCCGTACCGGCCGGTCGCCGTACGGGTCCGCGGGGGCCTTCGAGCCCGACGGGACCTCGGGCTCGGGGCCGCCGTACGGGTCCGCGGGGGCCGCCGAGCCCGGCGCGGCCTCGGGCTCGGGGCGGAAGGTGACGAGGTCGACGCCCAGCGGGATCCGGTGGACGTGGGGCGCGCCGATCCGCTCGAACTCGGCCGCCGAGAAGGCGGAGGTGACGATGACCCGGTCCACGAGGCGGCTGAGGCGCCGGTTGACGATGTTCGCCGCCGTACGCAGCGGGAACCAGCGTGGCACCCTCGGCAGCAGGATCGCGTCGAGGCGTTCGTGGGAGAACAGTACGAGCGGCACGCCGCGCCGGCGGCTCCACCGGGCCAACCAGCCAAGGCTGATCTTGTCGCTGACCTCCAGCACGTCCGGTGGCCTGGCATCCAGCAGCCGGAGCACCCGCTTCCGGCCGGTCAGGATCCGGTAGTCCCCGAGGCCGGGCAGGCTGAGGCCGCGCACCGTGATGCGCTGCCCGGCCGGCGTCTGCTCCACCGACTCGGCTGGCCCCGGCACGATGAGCACCCGCTCATGGCCGGCCTGCCGGTAGCCGCGGCCGAGTTCGTCGAGCGCGATGCGCAGGCCGCCTGACGTCGGGGTGTAGAAGTTGGCGACCTGCACGATCCTCAATGCGCACTCACAGCGTCCGCCGCCACCACGTCCGAGTAGGTCATCGCCCGGCCTCCCGCCGCGAGCACCGCTTCGATCGCGCGCAGCGTGGTGTCGCGCAGGCCCGGGCGGTCCAGTTCGTCGGGGTGCAGGGCGATGCGCACGAGACCGCCACGCCTCGCCCGCCACCGCGCCCACTCCTTCAGCAGGACGGCCCCGAGCCGTTCGCCGGCGCCACCGGGCCGGTGGGACAGCGCGAACCCGCGCCACAGCCGCCCGCTTCGCAGGTCGCGTACGCCGAAGTGCGACGTGGTGTACCGGAATCCGGCCTGGCGCAGCGCCCGGTTGGTGGCGGCCGAGGCCAGCCACCCCGGCGGCGTGAAACCGTGGGCGACCAGGCCCAGCTCCCGCAGGACGGCCCGCCCCGACATCAGCCGGTCGGCCGCCTGCACCTCGTCGAGCGCGCCGAACTCGGCCGCGCCGCGCGCGACCAGCCGGCCCACCGCACGGCGCGGCAACGACCCTTCCGGGCCGGCCTGGTGGCTCCACCCGTGCATCACCAGCTCGTCGCCGTGCGCGGCCCGGGCCCGGAGCACCGCCGCGTACCCCGGCTCGTCGGCGAGCGAGGTGCCGCGCCACGGGCCGGGGACCACGAGAAGCGACACCGGGATCCCCAGCGAGTCCGCGTCCGCGCACCAGCGCCGCGTCTGTTCGGCCGTCACGGGAGCGACGTCGTGCACGCTCACCACCAGGTGCGTCACTCCGTGCCGCACCGTGAGTCCTCGACCATCCGGTCCCCCTGCCTGCCTGAGATGATTCGAACGGACGGCGGGACGATATTCCGGGCGGCGGACGCGGAGTGGACGACCCGGTTGCGGGAATCTTCAGGGCACCCGACCATTCCGTGACCCGCCGCGTCTCCCGCCGTCGTAGGGGCCTCGCCGCCCATGCCCATCGGCCACCCGCCGCCGCGCATCAGGCGGCCTGCCGCGCGGCCCGGCCGTACCGGACGGACTGGTAGTGGCCCACCAGTTCCTCGCAGACGCTGCTCCAGTCCCGCCCGCGAACCGACAGCAGGGCCTGGCCGGCCAGCTGCCGGCGCAGCGCGGGGTCGTCCACCAGGGTGGCGACCGCCGCCCGGAGCATGGACGGGTCGTCCGGGGGATAGAGCAGGCCGTTGTAGCCGGGACGAACCAGGTCGAGCGGGCCTCCGGCGGCGGGCGCCACCACCGGGACCCCGGCCGCCAGCCCCTCCTGGACGGCCTGGCAGAACGTCTCGTCCGCGCCGGTGTGCACGAACACGTCGAGGGAGGCGACCAGCTCCGACAGTTCCCGGCCGGTACGGAACCCGGTGAAGACCGCGTCCGGCAGCATGCGGCGGAGCCGCCGCCCGGCCGGGCCGTCGCCGACCACGACGAGCCGGACGCCCGGCATGTCGGTCAGGTGCCGCAGGAGGGACACGCGCTTCTCGACGGCCAGCCGGCCGACGTAGCCCACGAGCACCTCTCCGTTGGGGGCGAGGCCGGCGCGCAGCGCGGCCGACCGGTGCCGTGGGTGGAAGCGCCCGTCGTCCACTCCCCGCGCCCACAGCGACAGCCGTGGGACGCCGCGCCGGTGGAGCTCGTCCAGCGTGGGTCTGGACGGCGCCAGGGTGCGGTCGGCCTGTTCGTGGATGTGACGCAGCCAGGCCCATACGAGGTGGTCGGCCCCCCGAAGGCCGTACCGGCGGGCGAAGCCCACGACGTCGGTCTGGAAGACCGCGACGGTCGGTACGTCCAGCCGCCGGGCGGCGGCGACGCCGGACGCGCCGAGCGCCAAGGGAGCGGCCAGGTGGATGACGTCCGGGCCGAATTCGTTGAGTGCGCCCGTCACCTGGCGCGTTGGTATTCCGACGACGAATGAGCGGTAGAACGGCAGTGCGACCCCCCGCGTCAGCCGTACCGGCTGACCCGCATGGCCGTCGGGCCCGGGCCCTGGTGCGACCACCAGGACCTCATGGCCTCGACCGGCCAGATGCTCCACCACACGGCATACCGAGTTCGTCACCCCGTTCACACGGGGCAGGAACGACTCGGTCACGATGGCGACCTTCACGGCCGTGAGCCTGACTGCGCCGTACGACCACCGGGCCGCCGCCCGGTTCCGCCGGAGGAAACATCGGACGAACGGCGTTGATCGCAGCCCGTGAGCGGTGCCTCGCCGACCGTGGAACGGTCCTTCGCGCCGGCGTGACGTCATTCGGGCGACCAGGTGAGAGGCCGTTCGGCGTCCGGGGTGTAGCGGCAGGTCGCGCCGGTCGTGATCGAGGATCGCAGGATGCCGCCGATCGTGGCGTCCGCGGCGTAGATGTCATCGATCGCCCGCTTGATCGCCTTCCGTACGGCGGTGCGGGCGCGCTCCCGCGGGTCCGGGAACGACCGGGTACGGCCGCCTCTGTCGGCCGTACGGCTGAGCTCCTGCAGCAGCGCCTCGCGTTCGGCGTGCAGCCGCTCGTCCGGTTCCGGATCGGAGGAGGCGGCCTGCGCCAGCCGGCGGGTCAGCTCTTCGGCCCGCCTCCGGTACGCGCTTCGCGCCCTTTCGTCGACCATCGGGTGGCGTGCCGGTTCGACGAGGGTGGTGTCGCCGGTGGCGGACGTGGCCAGCTCGAGGGCGGAGATGGGGTGCGGGCTGGTCAGCAGGCGCGCGAGGTACCCGACGCCGAGGCGGTGGGGGACGACCGCCTGATGGTCCCCCAGCGACAGGATCCACATGCGTCCCTGACGGCGGATGGTGGCATGGCCTTCGTCGAGCACGCGGCTGCGCTGGGCGAAGCGGTCGGCCCGCGACTTCAGCCCGACCGCCTCTGCCTCGTGCCGGGCCTGTTCGAGGAGGTCGGCCGCTCGCTCGCGGTCGCCCGGCCGGTGGCGCCGGAGCAGCGCCTCGGCGAGGTCTCCCAGGGTGACGGCGGTCAGCGGCCGGTTCCCCAGGAGACGACCGGCGGTCGCCGCGCGCTCGAGGTGTTCGACGGCGCGGTCGGGGCGGCCGAACGCGAGGGCGGCCATCCCGAGGGGGCGTTCGACCGAGCCGAGGCAGGTCACCGCCAGCGACGGCGTGATCGAGAGCTCCGCGTACGGGGTGAGCAGGTCGTAGCCCTCCCGGGCGACGGCGGCGTCACCGAGAAGGAACGCCGTCTCCACGATCGACATCATCCCGCCCAGCCACGTGCTGGACTCGGGCAGCGCGGCGAGCCCGGAGGCGGTGAGCTCGTCGAGGATCCGTCGCGCCTTGCCGTGCTCGCCCACGCGGGCGGCCAGAACGGCGGCGGTCGCCTGGAGCCCGAACTCGGCCGGGATGAGCGTCGGTGAGCCGACGATCTCCTCGAGCAGGGGGAGCATCTCGGCGTCGCGCTCCTGGAGCCAGCGAATGGTGACCAGCTGCGCGCCCAGGTAGGCGAACGCGTCGGCGTCGCCGACCTCGCTGCCGAGCTCGAAGCACTCGGCGGCCCTCGCCTCCGCCTCCTCCAGGCGACCGGCGCGGATGAGGAGCATGGTCTCCATGACCTCGGCGATGTACAGGACACTGCGGCAGTTCAGGGCGTCCGCGCGGTCGCGCAGCTCGGCGAGGGCCCGCGGCGCCCGGGGGTCGCCGAGGTGGAACAGGTCGGTGGCCCGCCAGCACAGGCCCATGAGCACGAGCATCCCCGCACCCGCCGGGGACGCGACCGCGATCAGTTCCTCGGCCAGCTTCAGCCGGGTCCGCGCGTAGCGAGGGGCGAGGAGCGCGTGGTGGGTGAGGGAGAGCGCCTCGGCCAGCACGTCGCTGTGGCCGAGGCGCCGCGCCTCCTCGAGGGCGTCGAGGACGGGGTCGACCGGACCGCCCTGGTACACGTCCTCGGCCGCCAGCCGGACGGTGAGCCGGCAGCGCAGCCGGTGTTCGCCGGGGAGCAGCGACGCCAGCGCCCGGCGCTGCAGGCCGAGGACGCGCTCGTGGTCGGGCCGGGAACGGTGCTCGTTCACCCAGACGCCGCCGAGGCCGAGCGCCGCGCGGGCCAGTTCGATCCGGTTCCCCTCGGCGGTCGCGGCGTCGACCGCCCGGCCGAACAGCACGCGGGCCTCGGCCAGCCGGCCGGACATGAGCACCGTCTGCGCCCATTCGACCAGCAGCGCCGCGACCGGGTCGGCCAGGCCGGCCTCCTCGTGCACGGTGACGGCCGCCTCCAGAAGCGATGTGGCCTGGTCGTAGTCGAAGCCGCCGACCATCGCCCTGGCGGCGGCCCGGCAGGCGGTGATCGCGCGGCGCCCGTCCTCCGGCGAACGTGGCGCCGCCCGCAGGGCGTGGGAGGCGTAGCGGGTGAGCTGCCGGGAGGCCGGCGCGGCGGGTGGCCGTCCGGGAGGCGGCGAGGCGGTGAGCTGCGGTCCGGAAGGCGACGACGCCGGTTGCGAGGAGGCCGATTGCCGCGAAGCCGATTGCGGCAGCGCCGGTTGTCGCGGGTCCGGCCGCAGGTCCGGTGGCCGCAGGCTCGGTTGTCGCGGGTCCGGTTGCCGCGAAGCCGGTTGCGGCGGCGCCGGTTGCGGCAGGGCCGGTTGCGGCGGGGCGAGGACGTCGGCCGCTCTGGCGTGCGCCGCGCACCGCTCGCCGACGGTCAGGAGCTCCTGCAGCGACTCGCGGACGAGTTCGTGGGTGAAGGCGAAGTCGCCCTGCCCAGGCGGCGCGACCAGCCCGACCTGCTCGGCTTCGGCCAGCGCCTCGCCTAACTCGGCCGTCGTGCAGTCCGCGACGGCGGCCGCGTGCGCGATGGGCACCGAGGAGCCGAGCACCGACGAACGGCTGAGGACCTGCCGTGCCCGCTCGCCCAGCCGGTCCACGGCCTGGACGATCGCGGCCCGTACGTCCTCTGGGGGCAGCCGCCCGACCACGGGATCGGCCGGTCCCAGGGCGATCACCCGGTGCAGGAAGAGCGGGTTGCCGCCGGTGAGCCGCCACAGCGTGCGCCGCAGGTCCGGATCGACGTCGCGATAGCCGTACGACCGGAGGAAGAGGTCGGTCTCGTCGACGTCGAGGGGGCGCAGCGTCAGCGATCCGGCCTGGTCCTCGAGTTCGTGCAGCAGCCCGGCGGCCGGCGAACGGCCGCCCGCGCCGTGGCGGCGGGTGAAGACCAGTGTGAGGGGCCGCCGGGCGAGGGCGCGGGCGAGGAATCGGGCGAGCAGGACCGCTCCCGGGTCCGCCACGTGGATGTCGTCGATGACGACCAGCACCGGTGAGGTGTCACAGGCACGGGCGAGCTCCTCGCCGACCGCGGCGAACCGCGCGAACCGCTCGGGGTCGACGACCGGCCCGCCGCGATCGGCTCCGAGCAGGTCCGTCGCCGCTCCACGGCCCAGGTCGGACAGGACGGCCTGCCAGGGCCACAGCGGCGGAGCGCCGCCCTCGGGCCAGCACGTGCCCCAGCCGACCGCGAACCCTGCGTCCGCGGCGCGGGAGGCGATCTCCCGGCACAGGTGCGTCTTGCCGATCCCCGGGTCGCCGGCCACCACGACGAGGCGGCCTTCACCGCCGCGCGCCATGGTCAGCGCGTCGTCGAGCACGCGGAGCTCTCTCCCCCGACCGACGAGGTGACGGTCAACCCCCGGCATGCCGTCATGGTGTCACCCGGGGCCCGGAGCGACGCCGGGCGAGCAGCGAAACAGATGGCCGGAAGCGGACAGATTCCCAGCGTCATGCGGGTGTGCCACGCCATGGCACACCCCTCCCCGTCCACGTCACGCCGTAGGGGGCAGGGACGAAGCACCGGGGATCAATGGGGGTCTCATGACAACGGGGTTGAACACGACGGATGACCTCGTGGCGGCTCGATCCGCCTTCGAACGACGCGCCTGGATGGACGCGTGGACCGGGTTCAGGAAGGCCCGCGAGAGCGGCCCGATGTCGGCCGACGACCACGACGCCCTCGCCCAGGCGGCGTGGCGGGTGGGCGAGATCGACGAGTCGCTGGCCGCTTTCACCGACGCGTACCGGCTCTACCAGTGGGAGGCACGACCACGCCCGGCGGCGATGGCGGCGGTGCTCCTGGCCGTGCACCACCTCGAGTGGGGGGACGACGCGATGGGCTCCGGCTGGATGAGCCGGGCGCACCGCCTGCTGCGCGGCGAGGCGGACTGCGCCGAGCACGGCTATCCGATCTACCTCGACATCGCCTCCGCGCTGACCCGCGGGGAGAACGACGAGGCCGCCGACCATGCCCGCAGGATGCAGGGCATCGGGCGCCGGTACGGCGACGCGTTCCTCCTCGCCGCCGGCCTGCTCGGCGAGGGACGGGCGCTGGTCGGCCTCGGCCGCGCGGGCGACGGGCTCCCGCTGCTCGACGAGGCGATGCTCACGGCGTTCTCCGACGGGTTGCACCCGATCTGGTCCGGCGCGGTCTTCTGCAACCTCATGGACGTCTGCCACGAACTGGGCGACCTGACGCGGGCCGCCGAGTGGACACGGACCGCCACCCGGTGGTCCGACGTCGTCCCCGCGACCGTGCCGTACCGCGGTGCCTGGCGGGTCCACCGGGCACGGATCCTCCGGATGCGGGGGGCGTGGGGACCGGCCGGACGCGTGGCCGAGCGCGCCGCCGGGGACCCGGCGCATGTGCGCGTCTGCGTGCTCGCCGAGGCGCTGTACGAGGCCGGTGAGGCCCGCCGGCTCCGTGGCGACGCGACCGCCGCCGAGGGCTTCTTCCGGCGGGCCCATCAGCTCGGCCGCGATCCGCAGCCGGGGCTGGCGTTGCTCCGGCTCTCCCAGGGCCGGCCGGACGCCGCCGCGGCGTCCATCCGGGCCGCGCTCGTCGCCGAGAGCGGGAACGCCCTCGCGCGGGCGCGGCTGCACCCGGCCCAGGTGGAGATCGCGCTCGCCGTCGGCGACGCGGGCACGGCCCGCGTCTCCGCCGCGGAGCTCGAGGCCACGGCGGCGGCCTACGGCACTTCGGGTCTGCGGGCGGAGGCGGCACAGGCCCTCGGCTCGGTCCTGCTCGCCGACGGGAAGGCCGACGACGCGCTGGCCGTGCTGCGGACCGCGCGCCGGATGTGGCAGGAGCTCGACGCGCCGTACGCCGTCGCGCGGACGCGGCTGCTGCTCGCCGAGGCGTACCGGTCGCTCGGCGACGAGGACGCCGCGCACCTGGAGTCCGAGGCCGCCCACGACCGGCTGCGGGAGCTGGGCGCGCCGCCCGGCGACCGGGCCACCGCGCCCGTCCGTGACGGACGCCTCGGCGGGCGGGACCCGCTTCCCGACGGGCTGACCGAGCGCGAGGCCGAAGTGCTGCGCAACGTCGCCGCCGGAGGCAGCAACCGGCAGGTCGCGACCACTCTGCGCCTCAGCGAGAAGACGGTGGCGCGGCACCTGTCGAACATCTTCACCAAGCTCGGTCTGTCCTCGCGCACCGCCGCGGCGGCCTACGCCTTCGAGCACGGGCTCGCCGCCCCACCGCATGGGTAGAACGACCCATTCCCCGAGAACCGCGACTACATGATTCGGCCGATGTGCCGGAATCGACGCGCCACCTAATCTTCAGGTCAAGCGGTTTCGAAACGATTCCTCGCAGCACGCCGGGGGAAGCATGTCGCACACCAATTTCACGATCTCCGACCCTGATTTCTACGACAGTCTGGAGAGAATGCCGGACGAGAATATGCGGTTCGCCGCCGCGAGCCGTCCGGTGCCGGACGGCTGGAAGCTCGAGCAGCTGCGGGAGTGGGTGTACGTCCAGCCCGTGGAGGCGCACCTCCCCGACCAGGGCTGGAAGATCCACGTCGGCGTGCGCCTGGACGAGGCCGTGGCGGCGATCGACATCGTCTGGGATCACTGCGTGTCCCACGGAATCGCCTTCAAATTCCTGCGCAGCCGCCCGATGGCGCTCATGTCGAATTTCAAGTACGCACATCGGGGTTCCAGCGGAAAACTGATCACCATTTATCCGCGCGACGAGAACGAACTGCGCACGACACTGGAAGAGCTCGACCGGAAACTCGCCGGATTCACCGGGCCGTACATCCTCAACGACCTGCGCTGGCGCGGCGGCCCGCTCCACGTGCGGTACGGCGGGTTCACCCTGCGGTACTGCGTCTCCGGCACCGGGGAACTGCTGCCGGCCATCGAGGACCCGACCGGGCGGCTGGTCCCCGACGAGCGGCAACCGTCCTTCCGCGTGCCGTCCTGGGTGACCGTGCCGGACTTCATCGCCGCCCAGCAGGCGGCGGGTTCGGAGTCGGACGCGGAGTTCCCGTACCGCGTCGAGGAGGCCCTGCACTTCTCCAACGCCGGCGGCGTCTACCGCGCGGTGGACCTGCGCACCGGGAAACGGATCGTGCTCAAGGAGGCGAGGCCCCACGCGGGCCTCGACCGCAACGGCCATGACGCGGTCGCCCGCATGGCCCGCGAAGAGCACGCCCTCCGGCTACTGGCCGGCCGTCCCTTCGTGCCCGCGCTGGTGGAGTCCGCGCGGTACTGGGAGCACCACTTCCTCGGCCTGGAGTACATCGAGGGCGAGACGCTCTTCCGCGCCAGTGGGCTCCGGGATCCGCTGATCCACCACAGCCCCGGCGAGCGGGAGGTCGCCGAATACACCGAATGGGTGCTGCACGTCGTCGCCCAGGTGGAATCGGCGCTGCGCGAGATGCACGGCGACGGCATCGTCTACGGCGATCTGCATTCGTCCAACGTCATCGTGCGCCCCGACGACCGCATCGCGCTCGTCGACTTCGAGTCGTCCTCGCACATCACCGAGAAGCACCGGCCCGGGCTGGCCGCGACGGGTTACGCCGGACCCGACACACTGACCGGTTTCGACGTCGACGAGTACGCGCTGGCGTGTCTTCGGCTGGCGGCCTTCCTGCCCCTCACCGCGATGATGCAGTGGGATCCCCGCAAGTCGCTGGACCTGCTCGACATCATCGTCGACCGATTCCCGGTGCCCGCGGACTTCGGCTCGGTCGTCACCCGCGGGCTCTTCCCGGCGGAACGGCCCGTGGTCTGGAGACGCCGCGCCGCCGATCCCGACTGGGACTCCCTGTTCGACTCGGCGGTGGCCGGGATCGTGTCGAGCGCGACGCCCGAGCGACCGGACCGGCTGTTCCCCGGCGACATCGACCAGTTCCGGTACGGCGGCGCGAACCTCGCGTACGGCGCCGCGGGCGTGCTGTACGCGCTAGCGGAAATCGGCCGGTCCGACCACCCGGAGTTCACCGACCACGTGGACTGGCTGGTGAGCACCTGCCGGGGCACGCCCCTTCCGTACGCGGGGTTCTACAACGGGCTGCACGGCATCGCCTTCGCCCTGGACCGGATCGGCCAACGGGACGAGGCGCTGACCGTCTTCGAGCGGGCCCTGGACATGGGCGACACCATCCGCTCGGTCGACCTGTTCGGCGGGCTGGCGGGAGTCGGCCTGAACGTCCTCTACTTCGCCGGCCGGACCGGTGACCGGACACTGCTGGACGAACCGCTCGCGTACGCCGCGCGGCTCGCCCGCGCCGTCGAGGAGGACGGCGCCGACCTCGCTCCGCCCTCGCGACCCGGCCTGATGCACGGGTTCAGCGGAGTCGCGCTGTTCTTCGTACGGCTCTTCGAGGCCACCGGGGATCCCGCCCACCTCGACGTCGCCGCGGCGGCACTGCGACGCGACCTGGAAGGGTGCAAGGAGGCCCTGGACGGCCTGTACGTGCGCGAGCCGTCGCGCATCCTGCCGTACCTCGACGCCGGCAGCGGAGGGATCGGCGTCGTACTCCACGAGTACCTCCGCCACCGCCCGGACCCGGAGTTCGAACGGGCCCGGGACCTCGTCCGGGACACCTGCCGCGCCGAGTTCGTGGTGCTGCCCGGCCTGTTCTCGGGCCGCACCGGGCTCATGACCTGCGCCCGCCATCTCGGCGACGGCCGCGACGCCGGCGTCGACGTGCACCTGCGGCGCATGTTCTGGCACACGGTCGAGCACCGGGGCGCCGTGTTCTTCCCGGGCGACGGCATGCTCCGCCTCTCCACAGACCTGGCGACGGGATCCGCGGGGATCCTGCTCGCCGTGCACATGGCGGTCGAGGGGAGGCCCGGCGGTCCCCTTCCATTCCTGGCCGCCGGGCACCCCGCGACCACCGTGATCCCAACGCTCGAGACCGGACGGAGGTGAAAGACATGAAGGCGATCCTCGACCTGCAGAACCTCAAGCACGAGGCCTACTCGCGAGAGCTGTCCAGCAACAAGAGCTCGATCTGCTGCATCAAGACCTCCTGATCAGCCACCGGGCGACGCCCGATCGGCGTCGGCCCTTCCGGCGGGGGTCGCCGGCCCTCTCCGAGTGCCGGCGGCCCTCCGCCCCACGCCCCCGGCGACCCGCGCGTCCCGGGACTCCCCTTCGGACGGAGGTGAAAGACATGAAGGCGATCCTCGACCTGCAGAACCTCGAGCAGGAGGCTCCCGCGGCGGAGCTGTCCAGCCAGGCCAGCAGCATCTGCTGCATCCAGACCCACTGATCCACCGGGCACGGTGCTGGCATTCCGAAGGCGGTGCCGGCGCTGCGGGGCGCCGACACCGCCGCCCACACCACACCAGCCCCCCGCCCGCGGGCAGACCCGCCATCCGCACCACCGCAACTCCCCGCCGTCCGCACCACCGCAACCCCCCGCCGCCCACACCACCGCAAACCCGCCGCCCGCACCACCGCGACCCCCAGCCGTCCGCACCACCGCAAACCCGCCGCCTTCCACACCACAGCAGACCCGCCGCCGCCCACACCACCGCAAACCCGCCGCCCGCACCACCGCGACCCCCAGCCGTCCGCACCACCGCAAACCCGCCGCCTTCCACACCACAGCAGACCCGCCGCTCATCGATCGGGAGAATGGCGTGAGAACCTCCGAACCGCTGCGCGCCAACCGCGAGTTCCGCGACATCTGGATCGCGCAGGCACTGTCCAAACTGGGATCGCAGGCGTCGTACCTCGCACTGCCGCTCCTCGTCCTCTCCCTGACCCACTCCCCCGCCCAGGCGGGCCTGGTCGGTCTGGTCAAAGGGGTGGCGGAGGTCGCCTTCCTGCTCCCCGGCGGCACCCTCTCGGACCGGCACGACCGGCGGCGGACCATGCTCACCTGCGACATCGTGCGCTCCCTCGGGATGGCGGCACTGGCGTACTCGGTGGCCGTCCACCGCACGGTGCTTCCGCTCATCCTCGTCGTCGCGGCGGTCGACGGCGCCTGCACGAGCGTCTTCGCCGGGGCCGTGAGCGGCGCCGTACGACGCCTCGTGCCCGAGGAGCGCTTCGCCTCCGCCATCGCGCTGATCCAGGCCCGCAACGCCGCCGTCTACACGGCGGGACCCGCGCTCGGCGGGCTGCTGTTCGAACTGTCCCCTGTGGTCCCGTTCGTCGCCGACGCGGGCTCGTACCTCTTCTCGATGGCCGCGGTGCTGGCCATCCGCACGCCCATGACCGCGCGGCGGGGCGACGGCGAGACCGGCACCGGATTCTGGAGGGACACCGCCGAGGGGCTCCGCTTCGTGATGCGCTCGGCGTACCTGCGCAACGTCGTGCTCAACGCGACGGTGACCAACTTCACCTACGGCGGCATCGTCCTGGTCGCGGTGGCGGCGAGCTACGAGGGTGGCTCGTCCGGGCTGTCCGTGGGCAGCATCGTCACGCTCTCGGGGCTCGGCTCGCTGGTCGGCTCCCTCTTCGCGCCGCGGGCGATCGGACGCCTCGGCACACGGCAGATCGTCCTGGCGGTCTGCTGGGCCGACGCCGTCCTCGCGCTCCTGATGGCGACCACCTCGCGGCCCTTGGTCCTCGGGGCGCTCATCGCGCTGAGCGGCCTGCTCACCCCGGCCCTCAACGTCGTCTTCGGCAGCACGCTGCTGCGCATGACCCCCGACCACCTGCAGGGCCGGGTGCAGAACACCGTCAGCTTCACCGCGATGTCCCTGGCGCCCCTCGGCCCGATGTTCGCCGGCGCACTGCTCGGCGGGCTCGGCGCCGTCGTGGCCTTCATGTCCTTCGGACTGTTCCTCTGCGCGATCGCCGGCGTCAACACCGCGAAACGGCACCTGTTCGACGCACCGGCGACCGATTCCCCCGCCGAGCGGCCCGCGCCGGGCACCGCCGCCGCCGAGCCGCCTCCCGCTCCGGCCCGGTGAGGAAGCACGACCGCTATGGCCGGGTCTGGACGGCGACGGGCATGAACGCTGACAGAACGGATCACTTTCTCTACACTCCGCTGTCGTGTCCGGCCCTCCCGCAGTCCCGCCGCCCCTGTTCCCGGCCCCGTTCCCCGGTCCGATGCAGCCGGAGCCTCCCGATGGCGCCGCGCCGCGCGTCCGGCGACTGACGGCCTGGGGGATCGACACGGCGCTGCTGTGGGGCGCCGCCGTCCTGCTCGCCATGCTGACCTGGGCACGGCTACACGGATACGTCATGGACGACCTGCCGGGGAAGGCCCTGTCCGCGACCGGCGGCCTGCTGCTGTCCGGCGGCGACGTGGAGAAGGCCGCGACCGACTTCGGCACCGGCGTGTGGACGACGTTCGTCGGCGACGTCGAGCAGGCGCTCGTCCTGCTCATCGCGATCCAGGTGCTGTACCAGTTCGCCGCGCACGCCTGGCTGGGACGCACGCTCGGCAAGGCGGCAATGGACATCCGCGTCCGGGCCGCCGCCGACGGCGACGCCGCCGGCAAGGCGCGCGCCTTCCGCCGCGCCCTCGTCACCACCGCGGGCGGGACGGGACTGTACTGCCTGGCCTGGATGCTCCTCCTGGAAAGCCAGTTCGTCCTCGCGCTGGCCACCTGGATGCTCTCCGCCGGCGTCTTCGCCGCCAACAGCCTGCCCGCGCTCTTCGGCGGCCGCCGCCGCACGCTCGCCGACCTGCTGGCCGGAACCGCCGTCGTCCGCGCCCGCACGTACGAGCGCGCCGTCGCCGCCGCACGTCAGGGCGCCGAGCAAGCCTGGGACGGCGCCCAGGCCGCGGGGCAGATCGCCTGGGACGGCGCGCAGGCGGCCGGGCAGGTCGCCCGCGAGGGCGCCCAAGCGGTGGGACACGTCGCTTGGGACGGTGCCCAGGCGGCCGGGCAGGTCGCCAGGGACGCCGCCCGCGAGCAGGCCGCCCGCATCGCGCAGTCCGATCACGTACGGCGCGTCGTGGAGTCCGAACGCGCCCAGCGTGTCCAAGGCATGGGCCGGCGGCTGGGCGGCCGGATCAAGAACGCATACCAGGAACGCGCGGCCGGCCGGTCTCCCCAGGAGGCGCCGCCGCTCCCGAATCCGAACACCGCTCCGGCCCGGGACGGTGCACCGCCTTTCCCGGATCCCGCTACCGGCAGGGAGGAGGCACCGCCGATTCCGGACCCCGGTCCCGCACCGGCCCTGCCGCCGCCGCGGCCGCGATACGACCTGCTCCAGGACACGTACGGCCAGGAGGCCCCGCATGTCCCGCCCCCGGCACAGGAGGAGCGGGTCCGTCCAGACGAGTCATGAGGTTTTTCAGCGGGCGAGACCGCTTCAACGTGCACAAAAGCGACAAAAGTCGAATGACCTGACGAGGCCTGGTTATCTCCCATTAGAGTGATCGCCATGGCCCTGGTACGCATGGTGGTGGAGAACTACCGCTCCTTCAAGGAACGACAGGAGATCGAACTCCGACCGATCACCGTCATCCTCGGCAAAAACAACTCCGGCAAAAGTGCGCTCACCAGGCTTCCACTGATCATCGAAACGGGCATTCGTACCGATTCGGAGCTTCCGCTCGATCTCGACAGGCTGGGAGATGACCCACCGGAATTTCTGGATCTTGTTTATGGGCGAAACGTGCACCGCCCTCTCAAGCTGGAAATGACCACAGAAAGCAGCGGGCGCACCACCCACCTTAGAGCGACGATCCAGAACGTAGACGAGAGGAAGAGTCAGTTCGTCAGCGAACTAGAGATCGAATACAACGGCTGGCAAGCTCGGTTCACGTGGACCCCCGAAGGGGGAGACGATGTCTACGAAGTGACTTCGAGCCAGAAGCCTTCCATGACGGGCAGGGTGCAATTTCATGGGATCCTTCCAAGAAATAGCATCGAAAAATATACTGACCACAATCTCGGCGAGGCATCTTTTTCCGCCTTTGCCGGAATTGGCCGGATTAGATATCTGGGCCCCTATCGGCAGCGCCCGTCACGCCTTACCCGCCTTCCCTCTCGGACCGCCGCCGAGGTCGGTGCCGCAGGAGAGAACGCTGCCGGGATGCTCGTCAACGACCACGTCCGAGGCGGACGCGCGCTGATCCGGCAGGTCAACGAACTCCTCGGTGACAGCTTGATGGGATGGTGCCTCGAGATCGAGCCGCAAGGGCCGCTATACGCGGTCAATCTTCGGTCGACCACGGACCCGGATCTCGCAGTCAACCTCCTCGACTCCGGCACTGGCGTCGCGCAGGTGCTTCCTCTGCTCGTGCAACGCGCTCAGGACCTGACCGCTCAACCGCACGACGGGACGCTACAGGTGGTGGAAGAACCCGAACTGCATCTTCATCCCGCGTTCCACGCCCTGCTCGCCGACCTGTTCATCACGGCGGCCGCGCAACACGGACGATTTCTGATCGAGACGCACAGCGAGACGCTGCTGCTCCGGCTCCGCCGACGCATCGCGGAAAAAAGGATCGCACCCGACGACGTGGCGGTCTATTTCGTTGACCATCGCGAAGGCACCTCACACGCACGTCGAATCAAGATCGACGAACTCGGCAACCTGGACTACTGGCCCAGCGGGGTCTTCTCTGAGGACTTCGAGGAGACCAAAAAGCTTGCCGAAGCACAGTTCGCCAGGGAGCGTAATGAAGGTTGAACTGGCAGCTGATGTCTTCACTGAAGATGGCTTCGAACTGATCGTCACACTGCTTCAGTACTTCTCCCAAGACAGGCATGAGTGGGTCGTGGACATGCATCACGTCCCCCTTATGGAGGAGTACTTCGGGGAACAGGCGCCTAAGCGGGCGGATGTCTGGCTCCAGTTGGCACGCAAGGGGATGGTCAGCGAGACATGGACCGCCGAGCCGTCTCGGCGCGCCAAGGTGACGGTCACGCGGGAGAGCCTGGCGGACCACGTCGACGATCTCGGCTCGGCCGCTCGACTCGTCGTGGAGAACGGGGAAGGGGACGGTGCCTTCGTCCTGGCTATCGCACACGTCTTCGGAGCCGGCAAAGTCGTCAAGGCAAAGGAATGTCACTGGCTCAAGTTCGTTCAGGGCGGAGGCAGCGGCGAGGTTCCCAAGGTCGCACGGAAGGAGCATGAGGATTTCAAGCGGACCAGCCGGGTGACCTTTCTTCTGGACAGCGATCGCATGACGCCGGACGAGCCATCCAAGCACGAGCCGGTCGCCGATGAACTCCGCGATGCCGGCATCAACGGACACATCCTGCGCTTCCGCGAGGCGGAGAACTATGTGCCCAACCGGATCCTTGCCGCGGCCTTAGTGCCCGAGCAACGCAGCGTCGTCGCTGAGCGAATCAGGCATCTGAAAACGCTCACTCCCGAACAACGAGCCCACTTCGACATGAAAAAAGGGTTCGCCGACCGTAAAAGGGAGGGGTTCGAAATCCCTCCCGAGCAGCAGGACCTCTATGCTTCGCTACCCGAGCCCAGCCGGGTGGTGCTCCGACTGGGATTCGGTGATGGCCTCACGGCAATCCTCCTGCGCGAAGCCGAAGCAGGCAACCTGGGCGAGGAAGACTTCGCCGCGCTCGGCCCAGAAGTATGCGACGAGCTGCGTGCGATCCTAGACCTGGTGCAACGAATCCTCTAGGAAGACGTCATGGCCACCCACGAAGACGAGCACGGACTGACCGCCCCCGGCGGGTATCAAGGGACCGGCGGCGAGATCGGCGTTCGACCGGACGTCAATCTGCTCGAGACCTACCTCGCCGAGGTCAGCAAGGGCCAGTTGCGGATCCCGAAGTTCCAGCGGCCGTTCGTCTGGCGGCCCGATCAGATGCTGGACCTGTTCGACAGCATCGAGCGGGGCTATCCCATCGGCAGCCTGCTGCTCTGGGAGACCGACCTGGAACTGGAGAGCCTGGACCATGTCGGCGGCCTGTCCGTCCCAACAGCTCCGCGCGAGTTGGCCACCTACGTCCTCGACGGACATCAACGGCTGTCGACCCTCTATTCCTGCCTTTACCTCACCGAGGCCGACAAGACCGTCGAAGATGACGACGCACCACGGTGGCTCTGGCAGATTTACCGGATCCTGGGTCTTGGAGACAGCCGAGCCAACCGGTACGTCCACTGGAAGAAAGCTGGGCCGCCCCCGTCCAGCTATCTGCCGGTGAGCTCGGTCCGGAGAACCCTCGACTTCCTCGCCTACGCCCGCAACCTCTCGAAGAGCTACGAAGGCCAGGAGTACGACGAATTGATCGAAGAGGCCGAGCAGGTGGCCCAGCGCATCAAGTCGTACAAAATCTCAGTAGTGACGCTGCTCGGCGGGAGTCTCGCGCAGGCGGTAGAGGTGTTCTCCCGGGTCAACAGCAAGGGCCAGGCGATGAGCCCCGACCAGATGGTCTCGGCGCTGACCTACAAGGGCGGCGGCGAGGAGAGCCTGGCCAACCGTATCGACGCGATCCTGGAGCACATCGCCGAGGAGGGATTCGGGCAGATCAACTCCACGACGGGCTTCCGCGCAGTGTTGGCGGTCGCGGGTGAGGAGGAGGTCACCGGAGCCCGCTGGGACGTGCTGGCCCGCAGAGTCGAAGGCAAGGTCTCGCAGGCGGTAGAAGACGCCGATCGCGCCCTCTCTCTGGCGGTGGCCTTCCTCCGGGACCGGGTGGGGGTGCCACTTGCCCGCCTCATCCCCTACAACAACCAGTTGATGCTGCTGACCCTGTTCTTCCATCTCTGCCCCGCCCCTTCCGACGAGCAGGTCGGCGGGCTGATCCGTTGGTTCTGGATCACGTCATGGTCAGGACAGTTCGCCAGCATGAACTCGACCACTAGCAGGCAATCGATCCAGGACATGCGGGCATTCGCCACGGGGCACAAGGAACTAAAGGACTTCGCCGGAAGCCAGGGGATGTTCGATTTCGCCGATCAGCGTCCCCGATCCTTTCCGGACAAGTTCGATCTGCGAAGTGCGCGGGTCAGGGCCTATCTGCTCTGGGAGTTGCGCGAGTTCCCGGTTCGATACAGCGTGACGGGAGCGGAATACCAGGCGATCGATGTGATCCGCCGGCTCGACACTGCTGCCTTCCGGCGTATCTCCAACAAGGCGGGCTTGTCCAACGGCTCCCATCCGGCCAACCGCGTCGTGCTTCAGCCAAGCCCAGGGTCCAACTCCCGGCAGTACATGATCAACAGTTTGAGAAGGGCTTACGAAAAAGGAATTCTCGGCGTCTCCGACGAAGCGCTCGCGAGGCTGGCCACCGGTGCGGAGGAAGAGTTCATCGACCTGCGCGGTGCCGAACTGGCGAAACAGGAGCGGCGGTTCATCGACACGATCGCAGCTGCCGCCGAACCGAGCGATTACGGCGGCGCAGAGATCGACACGGAATGACCCGTGCTGTCTTCGGTGGGCCCCTCGGAGACGAGGGGCCCACCGAAGACAGCACTCAGCCTGCTGGATGACGCTGGGCTTCAGCGGGCAGGCAGACCCAGGTGGCGGGCGATGAGCATTCGCTGGACCTCGGAGGTGCCCTCGCCGACTTCGAGGATCTTGGCGTCGCGGTAGAAGCGGCCGACCGGGTACTCGTTCATGAAGCCGTAGCCGCCGAAGATCTGGGTGGCGTCGCGGGCGTTGTCCATCGCGGCGTTGGAGGCGACGAGTTTGGCGATGGCGGCCTCCTTCTTGAAGGGCTCCCCGGCCAGCAGCCGGGACGCCGCCGCGTAGTAGGCGAGCCGTGCCGTGTGCGCCCGCGTCTCCATGTCCGCGATTTTGAACTGGATGGCCTGGTACTCGCCGATCGCCCGGCCGAACGCCTCGCGCTCGCGCACGTACTTCAGGCACTCGTCGACGCAGCCCTGGGCGAGGCCGACCGAGAGCGCGGCGATCGCGATGCGGCCCTCGTCGAGGATCCGCAGGAACTGCGCGTAGCCCCGGCCGCGCTCCCCCACGAGGTTCTCCTCGGGGACGCGGACGTCGGTGAAGGACAGTTCGCGGGTGTCGGAGGCGTTCCAGCCGACCTTGGAGTACTTCTTCCCTACGGTGAAGCCGGGGGTGCCCGACGGCACGATGATCGTGGAGATCTCACCCTCGCCGGTCAGCGCGGCCACCGTGACCGCGACCGTGACGTCGGTGCCCGCGTTGGTGATGAACGCCTTGGACCCGTTGATGACCCAGTGCCCGTCCTCGAGCCGCGCGGTGGTGCGCATGCCGCCGGGCACGTCGGTGCCGCCGCCGGGCTCGGTCAGCCCGAAGGCGGCCAGCCGCTCACCCGAGCACAGGCGCGGCAGCCACTCGCGCTTCTGCTCCTCGGTGCCGAACCGGAAGATCGGCATGGCGCCCAGGGAGACGCCCGCCTCGAGGGTGATGGCGACCGAGGAGTCGACGCGGGCGAGCTCTTCCAGCGCGACGCACAGCGCGAAGTAGTCGCCGCCCATCCCGCCGTACTCCTCGGGGAAGGGCAGCCCGAAGAGCCCCATCTTCCCCATCCGGGCGACGATGTCGTACGCGAACGCGCCCCGCTCGTAGTAGTCGCCGATGACCGGCGCCACCTCGTCGCGGGCGAACGTCTCGACGGTGCGGCGCAGCGCCTCGTACTCCTCGTCGAGGGTGAATCCGATCATTGGTCGCTCCCTTGCTCTTTGGACAGGGCCTGGACGACGCGGGACGGGCTGGGGCGTCCGAGGCGTTCGGCCATCCAGAGGCTCGTCTCGGCGAGGCGGCGCACGTCGACGCCGGTCTCGATGCCCAGGCCGTCGAGCATCCACACGAGGTCCTCGGTGGCCAGGTTCCCTGTCGCGCTTTTGGCGTACGGGCAGCCGCCGAGGCCGCCCGCCGAGGCGTCGACGGTGGTGACGCCGCAGCGCAGGGCGGCCAGGGTGTTGGCCAGCGCCTGCCCGTAAGTGTCGTGGAAGTGCACGCCGATCCGGTCGACGTCGACGCCCGCCGCCGGCAGCGCGCCGATGAGGGCCGTGACGTGCCCGGGTGTGGCGACGCCGATGGTGTCGCCGAGGGAGAGTTCCGTGCAGCCGAGGTCGAGCAGGCGGGTGGCGACCGAGACGACCTGCTCGATCGGCACGTCGCCCTCCCACGGGTCGCCGAAGCACATCGAGACGTACGCGCGCACGTCGAGGCCGGCCGCGCGGGCCCGCTCGACGACGGGCGCGAACATCTCCACCGACTCGTCGATCGTCCGGTTGAGGTTGCGCCGGGCGAACGTCTCGGTCGCGCTGCCGAAGATCGCGATCTCGGTGACGCCAGCGTCGAGCGCCCGGTCCAGGCCGCGCTCGTTCGGGACGAGTACCGGATAGCGGACGCCCTCGGCGCGCTCCAGCCCGCCGAGCAGTTCGGCGGCGTCGGCCAGCTGCGGCACCCACTTCGGATGAACAAAGCTCGTCGCCTCGATCACCCGCAGTCCGGCCCCGGCGAGCCGGGTGATGAACTCCCGCTTGACCTCGACCGGGACGATCGCCGATTCGTTCTGCAGGCCGTCCCGCGCCCCGACCTCATAGACGGTGACCCGGGGCGGCAGGCCCTCGAGCGGTACGCGCATCAGCGATCTCCCTTCGGGGTGACGACGGCGAGGACCCCGGAGACCGTGACCCTGGACGGCAGGCCATCCAGCGGTACGTGCATCAGCGATCTCCCTTCGGGGTGACGACGGCGAGGACCTCGTCGAGGGCGACCTGCGCGCCGGGCTGTACGGTCAGCCCGCTGACGACGCCGTCGACCGGCGCGGTGACGGTGTGCTCCATCTTCATCGCCTCGACGATCACGAGCGGCTGACCGGCCACCACCTCGTCGCCGTCGGCCGCCTTGACGGCCGCGACGGTGCCGGGCATGGGGCTGCGCACGGCACCGGCGGAGACGGTGGTCTCGGTGGCCCGCGCGGCGAGGGGTTCGGTCTCCTCGAGCGACCAGACCCGGCCGTCCCGGCCGAGCCGGCAGACGTCCCCGTCGCGGGCGCACACGAAGCGCGTGCGGTCCCCGGCGTAGTCGACGACCAGGTCGGCGCCGTGGCGGCGGGCCGCGACCCGTACGGGCTCGGCGCCGTCGACCGACACCTCCGCGTCGGCGGCCCGGCCGCGGATCCGCACCTCGCGTCCGGCGATCCGCCAGGTCGTCCAGGCGGGCCGGCCGACGCGCCAGCCGTCCAGGACGTCCCAGGGGCCGGGGTCGGGCACCTCCAGCGCGAGCATCCGCTCCAGGGCCGCGGCAGCGAGGACGTCTTCGGGGATCTCCTCGGCCGGCTCGGCGGGGCGGCGCTCGACCAGGCCGGTGTCGAGCCGCCCGGCGACCACGTCGGGGTCGGTCAGCAGGGACCTCAGGAACGCGACGTTCGTCCCGACGCCCAGCAGCGTGTACGAGGCGAGCGCGCGGTCCAGCCGGCGCAGCGCGGTCGCGCGGTCCGGCCCGGCGGCGATGACCTTGGCCAGCATCGGGTCGTACGAGCCGCCGACGACGGTCCCCTCGACCAGGCCGGAGTCGACCCGGACGCCGGGACCGGCGGGCTCGGCCAGCAGCAGCACCCGCCCGCCGGTGGGCAGGAAGCCCCGGGCGGGGTCCTCGGCGTACACCCGAGCCTCGACCGCGTGCCCGGCGAACGCGACCGCGTCCTGCGCGAACGGCAGCGGCTCCCCCGCGGCGACCCGCAGCTGTAGCTCTACCAGGTCCAATCCCGGCCGGTCGCCGATCGCGACGGCCATCTCGGTCACCGGGTGCTCGACCTGCAGGCGGGTGTTCATCTCCATGAAGAAGTACTCGTCGGGACGGTCGGCGGAGACGATGTACTCGACCGTGCCCGCACCGACGTAGCCGACGGCCTTCGCGGCGGCGACGGCGCTCGCACCCATCGCGGCGCGGATCCGCTCGCCCTCCGGGCCGGTGCCGAGCAGCGGCGACGGCGCCTCTTCGACGATCTTCTGGTGGCGGCGCTGCAGGCTGCACTCGCGCTCGCCGAGGTGGACGGCGTCGCCGTGCGCGTCGGCGAACACCTGGATCTCGATGTGCCGGGGGTTGTCGATGTAGCGCTCGACGAGCAGCGTGTCGTCGCCGAACGCCCCGAGCGCCTCTCGCCGGGATGCCGCGATGGCGTCCCGCAGCCCACCGGGGTCCTCGACCCGGCGCATGCCCTTGCCGCCACCGCCCGCCGACGGCTTGAGCAGCACGGCCGCGCCTGCGTTCAGGCCGACCTCCATCGCCGCGGCGGCCAGCTCGTCGTCGCTCAGCCCCGCCTCGTCGCGCCCCGGCACGACGGGGACGCCCGCGGCGGCGACCGTCCGCTTGGCCCGGATCTTGTCGCCCATGGCGGCGATCGCGTCCGGCGGCGGGCCGACGAAGACGATCCCGTGCTCGGCGCACGCGCGGGCGAGGTCGGGGTTCTCGGCGAGGAAGCCGTACCCGGGGTGCACCGCCTCGGCGCCCGCCCGTACGGCCGCCCCGACGACGTCGTCGACGTCGAGATAGCCGCGCACCCACTGGGCCGCGTCGGCCTCCCGTACGTGCCGGGCGTCCGCGTCGGCGTCGGTGTAGGTCACCACGGACCGGATCCCCAGCCGCCGCAGCGTACGGATGATCCGGCAGGCGATCTCGCCGCGATTGGCGATCAGGACGGAGTCGAACATGGTCACATCCGGAAGATGCCGTAGCCGACGGGTTCGAGTGGGGCGTTGGCGCAGGCCGCCAGGGCGAGGCCGAGCACCCTGCGTGTGTCGAGAGGGTCGATCACGCCGTCGTCCCAGATCCGCGCCGTGGAGTAGTAGGGGCTGCCCTGACGCTCGTACTGTTCCCGGATCGGCTTCTTGAACTCCTCTTCCTCCTCGGCCGGCCACTCGTCGCCGAGCTGGTCGCGGCGTACGGTCGCCAGCACCGACGCGGCCTGCTCCCCGCCCATGACCGAGATCCGGGCGTTCGGCCACATCCAGAGGAAACGCGGCGAGTAGGCGCGGCCGCACATCGCGTAGTTCCCCGCGCCGAACGACCCGCCGATGATGACCGTCAGCTTCGGCACCCGCGCGCACGCCACGGCGGTGACCATCTTGGCCCCGTGCTTGGCGATGCCACTGGCCTCGTACTCCCGGCCGACCATGAACCCGGTGATGTTCTGCAGGAACACCAGCGGGATCGACCGCCGGTCGCACAGCTCGATGAAGTGCGCCCCCTTGAGCGCCGACTCGCTGAACAGGATGCCGTTGTTCGCGACGATCCCGACGGGCTGCCCGTGGATGTGGGCGAAGCCGGTGACGAGCGTCGGCCCGTACCGCTCCTTGAACTCGTGGAACCGGCTGCCGTCCACGATCCGCGCGATCACCTCGCGCACGTCGTACGGCGTCCGGGGGTCGGGCGGGACGATGCCGCGCAGCTCCGCGGGGTCGGCGGCGGGCTCCTCGGACTTCAGGACGGCCCACGGCGCGGGTCCGGGCGGCTCGAGCGTGGCGACGATGGACCGGACGATGCGCAGGGCATGGGCGTCGTCGTCGGCGAGGTGGTCGACGACGCCCGAGACGCGCGAGTGCACGTCCCCGCCGCCCAGTTCCTCCGCGCTGACGACCTCTCCGGTGGCGGCCTTCACCAGCGGCGGGCCGCCGAGGAAGATCGTTCCCTGTTCCCGGACGATGACGGTCTCGTCGCTCATCGCCGGGACGTACGCGCCGCCGGCGGTGCAGGAGCCGAGCACGGCGGCGATCTGCGGGATGCCCCGCTCGGACATCGTCGCCTGGTTGAAGAAGATCCGGCCGAAGTGCTCGCGGTCGGGGAAGACCTCGTCCTGCCGGGGCAGGAACGCTCCCCCGGAGTCGACGAGGTAGACGCACGGCAGCCGGTTGTGCAGCGCGACCTCCTGGGCGCGCAGGTGCTTCTTCACCGTGACCGGGTAGTACGTGCCGCCCTTGACCGTCGCGTCGTTGGCCACGACCACGCACTCGCGCCCGGACACCCGACCGACGCCGGTGATGATGCCCGCCGCCGGGGCCTCGTCGTCGTACATCCCGGTCGCCGCCAGCGGCGACAGCTCCAGGAACGGCGAGCCCGGGTCGAGCAGGGCGTCCACCCGGTCCCGTGGCAGCAGCTTGCCCCGCGCGACGTGCCTCTGCCGGGAGCGTTCGGGGCCACCTTGGGCCGCCCGATCCAGGCGCTCGCGCAACTCGCCGGCGAGCGCGAGGTTCTCCTCGGCGTTGCGCTGGAATGCCGCCCCACGTACGTCCGCGCGGCTCCCCAGCCGCGGAGCTTCCACCACAGGCCCTCCTGTTAACGATCGTTAACAAGTCCGATGTTAATCAACGTTAACAGCACCGTCTAGACTCTTGGACATGGCCGAGGCGACCGCTCCACCGACCCGCCGGCTGGAGATCCTCTCCGCGGCGGCGGAGCTGTTCGCCCGGCGCGGCTACCACGGCGTGTCCATCGGCGACCTGGGGCGGGCCGTCGGCCTCACCGGACCGGCGCTGTACCGGCATTTCCGCGGCAAGGAGGCCCTGCTCGCCGAGATGCTCCTCGACATCAGCGAACGCCTCTTCACCGAGGGCGGACGCCGCGTCGAGGCCGCCGAGAGCCCGGCCCTGGCCCTGGACGCGCTGCTGCGCTGGCACATCGACTTCGCGCTCGACAACCCCGCCCTCATCACGGTCCACGTACGGGAACTGGGCAACGTCCCCCAGCCGCAGCGCCGCGAGATCCGCCGCCTGCAGCGCGCCTACGCGGAGGAATGGGTCCAGGTCCTGCGCCTCATCCACCCGGAGGCGCCCGACGACCGCGCCCGCTCCGCCACCCACGCGGTCTTCGGCCTGCTCAACTCCACTCCGCACAGCACCGGCGACCTCAGCCGCGACGCGATGGCGGGGCTCCTGCACGCCATGGCCTCCGACGCCCTCACCGGCGCGTTCCGGCCGTAGGTCGCGGGACGAGCTTGGCGATCACCGACGGGAGCGGGTCGCCGCCGAGCGCCTCGCGCAGTTCCGCCACGCCCTCCGTACGCCGTTCCGGATCGAGAGAGACGTAGTGCTCGATCCGTTCGTTGAACGTGCCCCGGAAGCACCGGTAGAGCCCGTCGTCGTCATGGATCCGGCCGGCGATCGAGACGATGGCCGCGGTGCCGGCGAGGTCGTCCTCCGGCACCGGATGATGCGGCAGGACATCGGCGAACCGGCCGGCCGACCGGCCGAAGAGCGTGTCGGCGAGCCGCCGGATCGTGAAGACGTGCGCGTAGTGCTGTTCGGGCAGAGCCAGCGGCAGCCGCCCGAGGGCCATCGCCTCGTGCAGCGCCGTCAGCCCCGGAGCGAGCAGGTAGTCCGGAACGGCCGCCGCACGCCGCAGCAGGTCACGCTGTGCCAGGAGACGACAGTCCGCGCGACGGCCCGCGACCGAGATCGTCTGCTCGCGGCCCGGTCCGAAGGGCCCGCCGCACACCAGGACGCGCGCGAATCGCGGCCAGTCGCGCAGCAGGTCCGGAATCCACCGGTGGAGCAGCCGCAGATAGTCGTTGTTGACGTCGAAGTCCAGCAGGAAGTTCTGAAATCCGCCGACGTTGATCAGCAGGTCGCATCCGGGATCGGCATCGACCGGCAGGTGCCGCAGCCCTTCCAGGTCGATGATCGAGCCGGTCAGGTGGATCTCGGGGCCGATACCGAGAGCGGCGAACTCGGCCACCCGCTTGGATACGCCGGGGAAGTTCTGCACGACACTGTGCGTGGCGAGCAGGTGCGCCGCGATGACCCGCTCGTGCGGGGACAGACCGGCCAGGTGCCGGTCGGCCGCCGCGAAGGACGAACGCGGCAGGCTTGCGCACAGGTCGTGGACGGCCGCCGCGGGGCGGCGGAGCAACCAGAAACCGAACAGGCTGTCCACCATGACGACCGGACGGCCCGCCACGGCGGCCCGCAGGACCAGGTCGGCGTCCATCACCGAGATCACCAGGTCACCGGCCTCGACCAGGCCGTCGATCGACGCGGACGCGGTGCCCGGCGCATCGTGGACCTCGTCGAAGGCGTCGGCGTTGCGGCGCGCGAACAGCGCCGCCACCCCGTCACCGACGAACACCCTCTCATGGCCGGCCAGCAGCCGGGAGACCGCGACCAGTTCGGCCGCCGGGCCAAAGCCGCAGTTCTGCGCCCCCATCACGATCCGCATGTCATCGCCCCTCGATCTCGCGATGCGGCCGTGGCCGCGAACACCTCGACGAGCCGCCCGGCGAAGGCGACGGGATTCTTCGCGTAGCCGACATGGCCGCCGGGGAAGAGCACCGGGCGGTGACCGAGCCGCTCGGCGAGGGCGACCGCCGGGCGGTGGACGGTGTACGTACGCGAGTCTTCGCCGCCCGCCATCACGATCCGCTCCCCCACGGTGCGGAGCGCGGCGAGATCGGGGACGTGACGGGTGAACGGCCGGACGACGTGGGCGAGGAAGAACGCGTTGTTGTCGCCGGCTTCGGGCAATGCCGGCGCGGGACGGCCGCCGAAGATGCCGCTGAGCCTGTCCAGCGCCGATGCCACGCCCTCGCGACGGAACACCGCGTGTACCTCGTCGAAGAACGCCCGGTGAGCCTCCGCGTCCGGCAGCAGCGCCATCACGGGTGGCTCGTGGGCGACCACCGTACGGACCCGCTCGGGATGGCGGATCGCGAGTTCGAGCGCGACGAGCCCGCCCGCGCACCCCCCGAACACACGCACCGGCTCTCCGTCGGCGGACAGATGGTCGAGCAGGCGATGGGCGTCGTCGGCGTGGACGTCGACCCGCTGGTCGGCCGGCGGCCCGTGAAGGCAGCTGCGGGAGTTGCCGCGCGGATCGTAGGAGACCACGCGGTGGCGGGCGGCGAGGACCGCCGCCATCGGTCCGAACACGGCCGCGTCCGAGGCTCCTCCGGCGATGAGTAACAGCAGGGGCCCCGCGCCGCGTACCTCATAGTGCAGTGTCGCGCCGGGCACCGCGAGCGTGCCGATCTCCAGGGCATCCATCGCGCTCCAGCCGAGAATCGGGATGACCGTCATCATCGCACAGCGTCGCCGGATTTCCACGGAAAGTACACGAAGGCTCGCCGGATGTGCTCTGATTGCCCAACCGGATCACTCACCGTCGGTGATTGGTTCATCACGGAAACGAAGGAGACGTTTCATGGCCGTCCGCGGATCATCGGCGCGCGCCCTGGTCACCGTGGCCGTCGCGGCGCTCGGAGCGCTCACGCCGGTCACGCGTCCCGCCTGGGCGGGGCCGCCCGCACTCCTGCAGTGCCAGGGCACCGAGACCACCACGTACCGGCCCGGAGTGGTCTTTCGGCCGCGGAACATCGAGATCACGACCAGCGGGCGCTTCACCTCCTGCGTCGGCGGCGCGGGCGGCGTCACGAGCGGAGCGTACGGAGAGCGGTTCACGATCCTCGTCGGCTGCGATGACCTGCTGGACGGGTTCCACCGTTCGCGGACGTTCCGGTGGAACACCGGTGACACGAGCGTGATCGACGGCACCGGCAGCAGCACCGCGGCGGCCGGCCAGATCGTCACAACGATCACCGGGCCCATCACCGCGGGCCGCTTCCGGGGCCGGAAGGCGATCGAAGTGATCACCCTGCCGCAGCCGGGCGCACTGCGATGCCTCACCACCGGCCTGACGAACGCGACCGGAGTGACGACGCTCATCATCGCCTGAGCGCGTTCTGACCGACGACGGGCTCCGGCATCTTTCCACCTAGGACGCGTATCGAGTCGCTTTGAGCACGCGTGGCCCGGGTGTCAGCGTGGACGGAACACAGCCGATCCGTTGTCGTAGATGGCGCGCAGCCACGGCTGACGGACGGCGGGCAGGCGACGCCGTCGGGCCCCGGGCCATGACGATTGGACCGGGCGTCCCGAAAGGCAGGGCGTACACGGGTGCGAACACTCCACGGGCCTCTGCCTCGGCTGGAGTCTGCCCGTCCCTCACGTGGTCCGGCGCCATACGCGCATGCGCGAGCGGAGGTAGCGGGGCGCGCCGTCGTCGTCGAAGCCGAAGAACGCCACGGGTCCGGCCGGTGAGGTGAAGGTGATGCGGTCCTGTGGGGTGAGGGCCAGGGCAGGGAATCCCTCGGCCTGGACGCGGAGCCCGTCTTCGGTGACGGAGACGGTGAGCGGGAAGACGTGGGAGGCGTAGCGGCCGGCGTACGCGCCGAGGTCGGCGGGCTCTTCGTGCTCGCCGGGGGGCGGTCCGGCGGCGTCGAGGAGCGCGTTGACGGCGTTGATGCCCTGGTCGGAGTTGGTGAGGACGACGACGGCGGTGTCGGTCGCGGGGTCGGCGGCGATGATGCCGGACTGGCCGGGATAGCCTCCGCCGATCCGGACGCTGGACTGCGCGGCGTTGGCCCAGATCATCCAGCCGAGCCCGGCACCGCGCATGGTGGCGACTCCGCCGGGGGCCGGCGCGTGCAGGGTCCGCATCACCTGCGTGCCCGGTGTCCGCAGATGTGCCGCCACGAAGCCGGCGAGGTCGCCGGCGGTGGAGACGAGGGTGCCGCCCGCGGGCCCCAGCGCCCTTGAGCACACGGGGTTGTCGATCGGGCGGGGAAGGGCCGTGAGACCGTCGGCTCCGGCGAGGTGGCCACGGGCGATGCCGAGGTCCTTCTCGGCGTCGCGCTCGGTGGCGAAGCCGGTGTCGGTCATCCCGGCCGGGTCCAGCAGCCCCGCGCGGAGCGCCTGGTGCCAGGGCCGCCCCGACACGAGCTCGATGACGCGCCCGGCCAGGACGAAGCCGCCGTTGCAGTACGAGAACGTGGCGCCCGCGGGGAACAACGTTCCCACGCCCGCCAGGTGCTCGACGTAGCGCGCGACGCAGTCGTCATCGTCGCCGGTGTCGAGGAAGATGTCGCCGGCGTCCACGCCGGAGGAATGCGAGATCAGGTGGCGGATGAGCACGTCATCGCCCCACGGGCCGGGGACGAATCGGTTGAGGGGGTCCTCCAGGCCGATGCGCGCGTCGGCGACGTACTTCATCACGAGGCTCGCGGTGAGGAGCTTGGTGATCGATCCGGGGCGGAAGCGCGTTTCGGCGGTGACGGGTGCTCCGGACTCGGCGTCGGCCGTCCCGGCGGCACCGACGCGGAGAGCGCCGTCGAGGAGACCGGCGACCTGGACGCCCGCCACCTGAGGCAGGGCTGCCAGCCGGTCCGCCGTGGCCTGGGGGTCGGCGGCCAGCTCGGCGATGGGGTTATATGACGGGTTATTGGACGGGTTACTCATGGGGGTATAGTGTGGGGTGCTATGGGAAAAGTCAACGTGTACCTTCCGAACGACCTGGAGCGCGCGGTACGGGCGGCGGGCCTGTCGATCTCGGCGATCTGCCAGACGGCGCTGCAGCGGGAGCTGGTTCGGCTGGAGCGATTGCGCGCCACGGGAGAGGCGGCCTTCACTCCCCGGCTGGCCGCCATCATCGAGGGGCTCAAGTCGGATCTCGCGGCCCAGGGCCGGGACGTCACGGTACGTGACCTGCTGTGCGGGATCCTCAAGCACGGTGACAACCTCGGCGCCCGCGCGGTGGCGGCCATGGGCGTCGAGTTGCCGCCTCCCCGCCGCGACGAGCCACGCGGCGGCGGGGACGGCGGCCTCGCGCCCGATGCGATCGACGCGCTGGCCGCGGCCTACAAGGTGTCGCTGGAGATGCGGCACGACCATCTGGGCACCGAGCATGTCGTGATCGCCCTGGCCGCGGACGACTCCCCGTTCCAGGAGATGTTCGCCGCGCTGGGCATCACCGACCGGCTGCTGCGGCAGCAGGTCGAACGCATGATCGCCAATCCGTGGACCACTGATCACGTGAAGCCCGTGGAAGACCCCACCCAGCTCGAACGGCTGAACCTGGAGGTCCAGCGTCTGGCCGCCGAGCTCGGCCGCCTCCAGCGAGGCAGCCGCTGATCATCGCCGGCGCGACCACGCCTCCGGTCGTGACCGGAGGCGGGTCCGCGGCCCCGGCAAGGCCAGGGTTCGCCTCGATGTTGATCACTTGTGCCGGTCGGCCGATGATCGTGCCTGTGGTCAGCGATTCCGGACTGAGAGGCCGACGTGAGCGTGGGTGAGGACGAAGCAGCGAAGGACCGGGCGGGCGCTGTGCAGGGGTTCATGGCGCTGCCGGCGCGAACCGACGACGGACGGGCACCGTTCCTGCGGTGTCTCGCCGACGTCGTCCGTGTGATCGGGATCGAGGTCGCGCCCGAGCCGGATCCCGGTGACGAGCGACGCTGGGCTCAGCTGGTACGGGCGGCACTCCGGGATGCCTGCCGCCAAGGCCTGATGCTGCCCGACGCCGCCTTCGAGGTCCTGATCAAGGCGGCCGTCTACGACCCGGACCCGAGCTTCGATCGGCAGTTCGTCGAGCCGGCTCTGAACGCGTTCGGACGCCGGCGCGTCCAGTCCGCGCTCCTCGACCAGCTGCTAACGGGCACCGACGTGGAACGGGCCGGTGCCGCACGAGCGTGGTACTGGTCGGCTCTACCGCTTCGGCTCCACAACGTGCGGGCGGAGAACCCTCGCGCCGAAAGCCAGGCAGCACCCGATGACGGATCGGTCCTGGCGCGGGAGTGGAACGAGGCCGCGCTCCGGGAATTCGTGAGCAACGAGCACATGGACGTTCGGCGTTGCCTTCTCCCCGGACTGCCCCTGTGGCCGTCTGCCTACCCGCCAGAACTGCACGACCTTGTGGACGCGGCGGTGGCGATCGCCCGCTCGCACCCGGACGAGTACATCCGTCACCGCGTGGAACACCAGGTCCGCAGCTAGCCCTCAACCAGAAGGTCAACGCTCCGGGTGATGGATGATCCGGGCGGCTCCGGGCGGGAGTGCGGTGCCCGCCCGGAGCCGCCCGTCAGGCCGGTCCTACTGGGCGAGGGGTTTCACGGTCAGGTGGTAGTCCTGCCGGATCAGGCCGTCTTCATCGAGGATGAGGAAGACGCGGGCGGCCCAGGCGGCCTCGTCGCCGCCCTGCGGGATCAGCTGGATGGTGAGGGTGACGATGTCGCGATGAACGGTCACGTCATCGGCGGACGTGACGGCGTATTCGCCGCTCTCCACGAATTGCCGGTAGGCCTCGGTGATTCTGGCGTGGAGTTCCCCGTGCCCGCGGAACTGCACGCCCTCGACGAACTCCACGCCGTCGGGTGCCCAAAGGCCGGCGATGGCCCTGCGTCGCGATTCGGGGTCGGGTTCGCTCCACACGGCCACGTAGCGGCCGACGATCTGTTCGGGATCGATGGTCGAAGTCTTCGCTGCGGTCATTTCCGTCATGGCTGTTCGTCCTTTCCACCGGCCGATGTGGCCGTGGAGGCAACGTTCGCCGCTGCCACAGCGGAAGGGTCAAGTCAGAACGCGGGCGGAACTCTCCCCTCAGGGGAGGCCGCACAATGGTCCCCATGCTGAGGTACCTGTCCATCGGCGACTTCTCCCGAGCCACCCACATGACGGTGAAGACGCTGCGCCACTATCACCGCATCGGCCTGCTCGAGCCTGCCGCCGTGGACCCGCACACCGGCTACCGCCGCTACACCCCCGAACAGATCCCCACCGCCCAGGTCATCCGCCGCTTCCGGGACCTGAACATGCCGCTGGAGGAGATCCAGGCCGTGCTGACCGCCCCCGACCTGCGGACCCGCAACGAACGGATCAGCGCGCACCTGACCAGCTTGGAAGAAGAACTCGGCCGCACCCAACGCGCCGTCACCTCACTGCGCGACCTCCTGGCACCTCCCCCGGCCGACGTCCCGGCCGGCATCGAGTTGCGCAGCGTCCCGGCGACCCCCGCGGCGGCGATCAGCGAGGGCGTCGACGCCGAGGACTCCGTCTCCTGGCTCCAGGGCGCCCTCGGCGAGCTGTACGCGACCCTGACCGCGCAGAACGTGTCACCCGGTGGGCACGCCGGGGGCATCTACGCCGACGAGTTGTTCACCGACCACCGCGGGCAAGCAACGATCTTCGTGCCCTGCACCAGCGAGATCCGCGCAGTGGGCCGGGTCACCTCGCTGGTCGTGCCACCGGCCGAACTCGCGCTCATCACCCACGCAGGCCCACCAAGCGACGTCGACCGCGCCTACGGCACCCTCGCCACGTACGTGACGCGCCACGCCCTCGCCGTCGACGGCCCGATCCGCGAGTACTACCTCATCGGCCAGCGCGACACCGCCGACCCCTCCCAGTGGCGCACCGAAATCGGCTGGCCGGTCTTTCAAACAGGCTCAGGCGCCTGATACCGAACGCCCCTTCTCAACAACAGCGATCTCAACACACTGTTCAGCGTTCGACCCACTGCGCGACGACTTCCTCCATGTCAGGGTTCCCACTCTTGAGCCACCATCTCTATTAATGCAAGCGAGTCATTGGGCGACAAGGCAAGTTCACGGATATCCTCCCAGACCCGCCCGATCTCCGCGACCTGGTCAGGTTTCTCGATCACCTGACCTCTGAGAGCGGTGTCCAAGTTCGCAATTTCGGCCCCGTCCAACTTTGCGATCATGAACGGACAGCCTGCGTAGTACCTCGTGCCCGCAGGCACTACCTTTACGACGATGTTCGACCACTGCGCCAAGTCACGCACATGCATCAGCTGGTCGAACATCACCTTCTCGTCGCCGACCATGCGCCGAAGCGCATATTCGTCGATGACAAAGATGCACATCGGTGGATTCTCATCGTTGAGTATCACCTGCCGCTCGATTCTTCGACGTACGAGCTCCTCGACGTCGATCGACAAGTGCCGATTAAACCGAATAACGGCACGTGCATAGTCCGGAGTCTGGAGGAGTCCAGGGATAACCGCGAGATCGTAGTTCTGAATCATGTTCGCGTGAGCCTCGGCGGACAGCCACCTGTCGGTCCACACGGTGGGAATCTCGCGAGTCACCCACTTGTCGAAGTATCGAGCGAGGTAGCCGTTGGTACCGAGGGCTTCATCGCAGCGTTTGACGTCGTCCAGGTGCGGCGTACGGCGGCCGTTCATCCACTGGCTCACGGTGGAGGGCGCGACGTGCAGTGTTTCGGCGAACTGCTTGCCGGTCAGGCCGGCCGCTTCGCAGGCATAGGCCAGCTCCCTACCCCACGCGTCGAGCGCCGTCTCTCGTTTCGGTGCCATTGGGGGTTCACATCCTCATGTGAATGGCTCTCGGGGCTTCACGCAGGAGCGACGGGGGCTTAGTCCTTCACAGCCTAATCCCTTGCCGCCACGCTGTGTAGTACCGATCTCACGTTAGGAGATTAACCAATGCGGCCGCACACGAGCGAAGAGATGAGCGCATTCGCGAAGTGGCTTACACAGGCCTGCCAGGAGGCGGGGATGCGCGCGGAGCAGTACGGGGCAAAGGTCCGGATTATCGCAAGCTCCCACTTTCTCACCGAAGAGGTCGAATGCCGCCCCGACAGCGACGGAGACCTCCGATGGTGGTGGTCCTGGGGCAAGCCGATCGCCGCCGGAAACGACTCCGCGCGCATCCTCACTCCGGACGAGGTGGACGATCTCGTGGACGCCATCGCCCGCGTCGTCGCGGTCCCGATCAGGCGGCGGCCATGACGGAGCCCCAGGGGGTGACCGACCCGATCGCCCGGGCGACCCTGGAGTCGGTCCGGGCGTTCAACGCCGCCATCGACCGGCTCGGGCTGCCCGCCATGACGGCGGCGTGCGAGCTCACCCAGCTCGACCGCCTTATCCGTAGGTATCCGGAAGCAGCGCGGAAGAGCCTCCAGCTCCACGACCGCGAGAAGCGTCCCCGGCTCGAAGCCCCGAGACGCATCGGAACGACGCGAAGACCTTAGTCGTCGAAGTCCGCATGTCCCGACGGACCGCAATCTCATTGTTGGCCGCTGCCGTTCTCTTCGGCGCGGGCTGTTCACCGGCGGGCCCCGGTGATCCGGTGCTGCCGGATCAGGCCGCAGCCTGCGCGACACGGTCGCCGAAACCCACCCCGCGTCCCAGCCCCAGTGTGACGAAGCTGGCGTGGCGGGCCGAGGAGACCTCGGACGGCGCCGTTCGGATGACGGTCGGCGATGTCGCTGCGGCGCCACGGACCCCTGGGGCTCGGCGAAGAGCGGACTTCCGCCACCCGTGGAATCCGAACGACTGCGACGACGTACGGATCGTGCGGGTCAAGGGCTGGTGGTGCACCACGACCGTGGACAAGATCGTGGAGTCGGGAGAGATCGTGGTCGGCGGCGGCACGCCACGCGCCCGCATTCATGGTGCGGGCTTTTCGACCCGATGCTCCGGCCGCCCGCACCGGATGCGCCAGCGGTACCAGGTCCAGCGGGACAGCTGGAACGGCATGCGTCCCTACACCCATTTGCAGGAGACGCACTGGACTGCGGATCAGAACCAGACGGGTCAGCCGATCTCCGTGGGGTGCCCACGCGGGAGGGTCGGAACGTATACCTATCGCCTGGCGGTCGCGACCGAAATCGATGATGACCATCTTCCCGCCGGGGGCACAGCCGACGACTCATCGGTCGGAGACTCTCCCGCGACCAGCCCGGTCATCCGCACCAGTTGCGGTACCGGCGTCAGCTGACCCCCGGACGGACCGGCATCCGGAGGAAGATCACGCTACGGCTTCGACACTGATGCCTTCCGATAGCAGGGCCAGGAGTTGTTCCGTATGGCCGGGCAGTTCCGCTGCTGCGAGGCCCGTGATGAGGTCCCTCAGCGGCAGACACTGATCGGCCAGCACTCTGCCGTTGGAGAGGAGCCGGGTGGGGACCAGCGTGTCGAGTTCGGCGTCGCTGAGCATCGGTCCGCCGAGGACGCAGAGGGCGTCCGCCTGGATGCGGATGCGGTCCCGAAGTCCCGCGTTGCCGCCGGTGAGCGTGATGACGCGTTCGATGGTCCAGGCGTCGAGTGCCGTGCGGTTGTCGTACGTCGTGTTCGCTCCCGAGGCGATCGAGGAGACGGCGGCGAGGGTGGCGGCGTTGATGAGGGTGACGTGCGCCAGGATCTGGTCGGCGTTCCATTCGCGCCGGCGGGACGGGGCTCGTACCGGAGTCGGCCACGGTGGCGGCGGCGTCCAGCAGCGCGCGGTAGGCGTCCCGGAGCGGGGCGGTGTCCATCATGTCTTCTCTCCCGCCGTCTCAGGCGTGCGCACTGGACATCTCCCATGGTGCCTGCGGGAGGACGTCGCCGGTCTCGAGCAGCGACTTGAGGTTCGCCAGCACCGCCGGCCAGCCCTGCGAGATACCACCGAGCATCTCCAGGTTGGGGAGCTTCTCGTGGGTCACGGTGAGGCGGACGATGTCCTGGTGCGGTTCGACGAGGAAGGTGACGACCGACGGCTCTCGCTCGGCGTCGAGGCTGTCCTCGAAGGTGATGACCAGGCGCGTCGGGGGCTCGCTTTCGAGCACTCGGCCCACGACGTCGACGGCGCCTGACCCGTCGACGCGCCGGTGCTCCCAGGACGAGCCCGGCTGCCAGTCCGAGACGTTGGCGTGTCCCCAGTAGCGCGCCGTCAGGTCCGCGTCCGTCAGCGCCTTCCACACCTGCTCCGCGCTCGCGCGGATGTAGGTGACGTAGACGTAGGTCGGCACGGTGGTGGGTGCGTCGGTCATGGCGTACTCCTCTGCTTGGTTCTTGATGGCGCTGATCACCTGCAGGCGCGGCTTGTCGAACTCCGAGATCCAGCGCTCCTCGATCTCGTGGATCGGCGCCGGGTTGAGGTAGTGGAGCCGCTCCCGTCCGCGCCGTACGACGGTCACGAGGTTGGCGCGCTCGAGGATGTCGAGATGCTGTGTCGCCGACTGGCGCGCCATGTTCAGCCGCTCGCACAGCTCGCGCAACGTCTGGCCGTTCTGCTCGCGCAGACGGTCGAGCAGGAGTCGTCGGGTGGGATCGGCCAGCGCTTTGAAGACCGAGTCCATCGCTTCGAGGCTCACGAGACCATTATGCAGGTATTTACCTGCATAATGTCAATGCCGAGCATCTTCGGCCTGGTCAGGCCGGTGATCACCGGAACCACCCGACGAGATCGCCGAGGTCAGGAGCGGGCCTCGGCGAGGCGACGGAGCGGGCCCTCGGCCGGGTTACGCCGGTACGCGAGCGGAGACCTCGTCGAGTGCCTTCAGCTCGTCCTCGCCGAGCTCCACCTCGACCGACGCCACCAGGGCCGGGAGCTGGCCGACGGTACGGGCGCTGGCGATGGGAGCGACCACGTTGGGACGCTGGCGCAGCCAGGCGAGGGCGATGGTGGCGGGCTCGGCGCCTCGGGCCGTGGCGATCTCCCGCAGGGCCGCCACGACGGCGAGTCCCGCGTCGGAGAAGTAGGAGTCGGCCATCTGCTCGCGCGAGGCGCCCTTGAGGTCGGCCCTGGTCCGGTACTTGCCGTGCCTCCCTACAACCGAGCCGAGACCACGCGCCGGATCTTCGAGGCCGCGGTGAAGGAGTTCTCCGCGGAGGGGGTCTCAGGTGCCCGGGTGGACCGGATCGCGCAGCTGGCGGACAGCAACAAGGCGCTCATCTACAGCTACTTCGGCAACAAGGAGCAGTTGTTCGCCGCCGTCCTGCAGAGCCGGCTCACCGACCTTGCGGAGGCGGTCGCGCTGGATCCCGAGCGCGTGGGCGACTACATCGGCGAGCTGTTCGACTTCATGACGTCCAACCCGGACGTGCTGCGGCTGGTCCAGCACGAGGCCTGCCATTTCACGGTCGGCGACGTGCCGCACCGTGGGCCTCGCCAGGCGCACTACGAGGAGAAGGTCGCAGCCGTCCGTGCCGCACAGGAGGCCGGCACGGTGGATCCCGGCCTGGACGCGCGTTTCGTGGTGATGAGTCTCATCAGCCTGGTGAGCTGGTTCGTGGCGGCCCCGCAGATCACCGACATGGTGGTCGGAGACCCAGGGGACGCCGATCTGCGTCGCCGCTACCGCGGCCACCTCGTGGACATGGCACACCGAATGCTCGCCCCCCGCTGACCCGCCGTACGGGGGTCGCCGATGTCAGGTGCGGGTCTCGGCGAGCCGCCGCGAACGGGCGGAGCGCGTACGGTCCCCAGCGAAGGCGATCACGGCCCCCGCGAGGCACAGGATCGCGGTCCACGCCAGGGTGGCGGTCCAGTCGGCGGGCGGGACGTGGCCTTTAATGAGGGTGGTGACGGCGGCCGGGACGCCCATGAACGTCGCCCCGTAGATCAGCGCGGAGGCCAGGATCACCGGTGGCGCCGAGGTCGTCAGCGCCAGCGCCGCTCCCCCGCCCAGGGCGGCGAGCAGGGTGGCCAGGGCGCGGGCGCCGGGCCACTGGGCGGTCGGGCGGCTCCACAGCGCGGGCGCCGCGATGACGGCCAGGCCCAGCGCCGTCCAGGTGAGCACGATCTGCGTGAGCGACGCGTGCCGGTCGGCCAGGTAGGCCGACAGGAACGTGATGTACGTGATGTATCCGGCGGCGAACAGCAGATAGGCCAGGCCGGGGGCCCACAGGGCGCCGAGGCGGGCCCGGCCGGTCGTCGCGGCCCGCGCGTCGTCGTCCGCGCCCGTCGCGGTCCAGCTCACCACCGTCGCCAACGCCGCGGCGACCGCCAGGCCGCCCCAGGCCAGGCGCCAGTGCTCGCCCAACGCCGGGATGGTCGCGCCGCTGAGCACGATGCCGAGACCGGCGCCGGCGAAGTACACGGTGATGGGAGTGCCGGAGTCGGCCTGGGCGGCGATGCGCGAGGCGATCACCCCGCCGGTGATGAACACGACCGCCCCCGTCGCACCGGCCGCGGTCCGCGCGGCCAGCAGCGCCCCGTAGTCGGCGCTCACGGCGGTGGCGGCCAGCGACACGGCCGTGAGGGCCATGCCGGCGCGGAAGAGGGCGGCGGTACCCCAGCGGCGGACGAGGACGGCGGTCACCAGCGCGCCGAGCAGGTAGCCGAGTCCGTTGGCGGTGCCCATCGCTCCCGCCTGGCCCAGGCTCCAGCGCAGATCCTCGCGCATGGCCGGCAGCAGCAGCCCGTAGGCGAAGCGCGCCAGTCCCAGCGCCGAGGCGGTGCCCAGAGCCAGCCGCGCGGCCCGCCACACCGCCGACCGCGCCGTGGGCGTCCTCGGTCCAGCGCGTAGATCCGGCATGACAGCCCCTAGATCGAACCGGTCGGTACGACCCTGGACGATAACACCTGATCGAACCGAGCGGTACCATCCATGTCATGCCGGTCCCCAAAGGCTCGACGATCGACCCGGCGCGCACCCGCGCCGCCATCCTGGAAGCCGCCACCCCGATCCTGTACGAGCGCGGCCTCGACGGCATCGGCGTCGCCGAGTTGTGCACCCGCCTCGGCGTCTCCAAGGAGACGCTCTACCGGCACTTCGGCACCAAGGACGGGCTCGTACGGGCCATGCTGGAGGCGCGCAGCGAGCGGGTGACCCGGTGGCTGGCCGAGAGCGCCGCGGCCGCCGGGCAGGACCCCGCCGACCAGCTCGCCGCGGTGTTCGACGCCCTGCAGCAGTGGTACGACGACCCGGTCTTCCGCGGCTGCGCGATGCTGAACGCGGCCGCCCAGCACCACGTCGAGGCCGTGCGCGCCCTCACCGCGCGCCACCTGGACCGCCACCTCGAGCTCCTGACCGGCATCGCCGGGCGCGCCGGGGCCGCCGACCCGCACACCCTGGGACGGCAGTTGCTCATGCTCGTCGAGGGAGCGACCGTCGTCGCCGCGTATCACCAGGCGGCCGACGCGGGCGAGCACGGCCGCGAGGCCGCGCTCGCCCTCCTGTCCGCCGCCACCCGAACCGACCCGCAGGACTGACCCGCCGGGCCGGCGCGGGAGTGCCGGAGCGACTACGCGCCGACGTCGACGATCCGCGTCACGAGGACTGGCCGATGTTGACCATCCACGGGACCCCGAACTGGTCGACGCACATGCCGAACTCGTCGCCCCAGGCCTGCTTCTCCAGGGGCATCGTGACCGTCCCGCCCGCGGACAGCTTCTCCCAGTAGCCGCGCAACCGGTCGGCGTCGTCGCCGCTGAGACTCAGCGAGACTCCCGCCATGGGCTGGAACTCCATCTCGCTGGGGACGTCGGCGCCCATGATCGTGTAACCGGCGTCGGTCTCCAGCATCGCGTGCATGATCCGGTCGGCGTCGGGTGAGTCCGCGGCGCCGAACTCGGCGAAGGTGTTGGACATGAGGTTGCCGCCGAACACGCCGGCGTAGAACTCCATCGCCTGGCGGGCGTTGCCGTTGAAGCTGAGATACGGGTTCAGCCGAGAGGCCATGATTCCTCCTGAGACTGCGGGCTCTGGAGCCCGGTCGGCCGAGGCGGCGTAGGTGCGCGCCGCCCGGACACGCGCCCGCCCCGGGGGACTCAGGTGACGATGGCCCAGACCTGCACGTCGCGGTGTTCGCCGTCGAGCTGGAAGGCCTTGCGGTGAGTGCCCTCGTGGGTGAAGCCGAGGCGCCGGGCAGCGGCGATGCTCGCCTCGTTACGAGGGTCGCACAACCACTCGACGCGGACCATCCCCCGTACGTCGATCGCCCAGTCGATGAGCAGACGGCAGGCACGGTTGATCAGACCCTTGCCGCGCGCCTCCGGGGAGAGCCAGACGCCGAGCTCGCAGACGCCCTGGGCGGCGTTGAAGGTGCGGAAGATGACGCCGCCCTCCAGGACGCCCGAGACGTACAGGCCGAAGATGCGAGCGCGGTCGACGGCCTGACGGTCGGCGTAACCCTGCAGGTAGGCACGGGCCGACTGCTCGTCGACGACGGTGTACGCCCACGGGATCCACGGCTTGAGCGCGGCCCGTACCCGGTCGGCGTATACAGCGAACTCGGCGGCCTGCCACGGCTCCAAGGGACGCAGTTCGGCGTCGTATCCCAGCGATGTGCTCAGCATCCCGTCATCCCACCGGAATCGCGCGTACGAGGACAAGCGAGCCGTTCAGGTACGGCTGACGGCGCAGGGCACCGTGGCGTTCGTCCCAGGCTCCGGAACGGAGGTCGGTCCGGAGCCGCTCCACGTACTGCTCGCACGTCTGCGAATCGACGAAGCTCCACGCCGAGCACGCCTGCCGCGCCCCGGGATCGAGCAGGCGCTCCGGTCGCGCGTAGTACGCCTCGTTGAAACCGTCGGTGCAGTCGGCGGGGATGGGCACCGGCCGCACCGACACCTCACCGCCGAGCGCGTCGGCGATGTCGCCGATCGCCGGATAGCGCCGCGCCTCGGTGTCCAGGACGAGCGGCGCGTATTCGTACAGCCAGAAGTCGCGCACCAGGTCCGGGTCGCAGGTCAGGACGACGACGGGCCCGCGCGCGACGCGCCGCATCCCGCGCAGGCCGGCCTTCAGGTCGCTCCACTGGTGGACGCTGAACGTGGTCATCGCGGCGTCGAAGGCGTCGTCGGCGAACGGCAGGTCCTCGGCCGTGGCGTCGACGGCGGGCGGCAGGTGGGCGGGACGCTGGGACCGCATGGACGCCGACGGCTCCACCGCCGTGACATCCGGCGCCACGGACTCGTACGCGCCGGCGCCCGCACCGACGTTCACCAGGGACCGCACGTCGCCCAGGGCGCCGGCGATGAACCGCGCGATGCGGTCGTCCGGCCGGCGGTAGTCGGTGTAGCCGCCGCCGATGCTGCCGTAGTCCGCGTCCCCCGCGCTGCCGTCCGCGCTGCGCTCGCCCCTCGATGCGTGATCCATGATCGGCAACCTAGACCTTGCCCTCGTGGGCAACGTCAAGCGCCCCCGGCGGGATCGGCGTGCAGCCAGCGCAGCACCTGCTGAGCGTGCTGGTCGGGCGGGAAGATCGGGTAGAAGGCGTGCTCGATCCGTCCGTCGCGGATAACGAGTGTCAGGCGCTTGTAGAGCCGGGACCCGCCGGCGTGGAAGGTGGGCAGGTCGAGCGCGTCGGCGAGCCGGAAGCCGGTGTCGGACAGCATGGCGAAGGGCAGGTTGAGCCGGCCGACGACTTCGCGCTGGTAGTCGGTGTCCTGGCTGGACAGCCCGAACACGCTGCTCACGCCGGCCGCCCTCAGTTCGCCGTGGTGGTCGCGGAAGCCGCACGCCTCCGGCGTGCAACCGCGGGCCCCGGGGATGGCGTCCCAACCCTCGGGCAGATCGGTGTCCGGCCTGCCCGTGAGGGGGTAGCAGTAGAGGATCGACCGGCCCGTCCGTCCGAGTTCCGCGAGGTCGATCACGTCGCCGGCCGTGCTCGGCAGCCGCAGGGAGGGGACGGCGAGACCCGGCAGATGATCCGCCGCGCCGTCGTCCTGGGGCACCGGCAGGTCCGCCGGAATCCTGGTCCAGTCGTGCATGACAATCCTTTCGTCGGAGGGATCGCTCACCGTGCTGCCGCGGTAGGCGGCCTGTCGCAGGTGGTGGACGAGGAGGTCCCGCCGCGCGGTGAGCGCCTCGATCCGCGTGTTGAGATCCGCGATGGCCTCGCGGTAACCGGCCAGCGCGGCCGGGCAGTCGTCGGCGTGCTCCCGGCCGGATGCCAGACATTCCAGGAACGGCCGGGTCTGTTCGACCCGGAGCCCGAGTTCGCTCAGCGCGCGTACCTCACGGACCAGCCGGACATCGTGCTCGGAGTAGTCCCGGTAGCCGTTGGGCAACCGCCCCGGCGTGATCAACCCCAGCGATTCGTAGTACCGGACCGTCTTGGTGGTCACTCCGGCGCACCGGGCGAGCTCTCCGATCCTCACCCCGGCCTGCCTGCGAAGACGCTCATGTCCTCCATGAGGACGAAACTAGACCTTGCCCTCGTGGGCAGGGTCAAGCCACCGTCGCGCGCCAGAGCGTGGGAATTTGGGTAGCGTCGCGTCCGTGCGGCTTCATGTGGGATGCGCGATGTGGACGCATGCGCCATGGCAGGGGCGGTTCCTGCCCCAGCGGCTGCCTCCCCAGGAGCGGCTGAAGGCGTACGCGTCCTGGTGCAACGCGGTCGAGGGGAACACCACGTTCTACGCCATTCCGGCGAGAGGCACGGTCGAGACCTGGGCGGACCAGACCGACCCGGATTTCCGCTTCGTCCTGAAGCTGCCCAGGTCGATCACGCACGAACGCCGCCTCGGCGACGTCGGCTCGGAGCTGCGGTCGTTCCTGGACGCGATCGAACCGCTCGGGCCGCGCGCCCACGCCCTGTGGATCCAACTGCCGCCGGCGTTCGCACCGGCGGACGTCGGAGTGCTGGCGGGCTTCCTGCGCCGGCTCCCTTCTTCGCACCGGTACGCCGTCGAGGTCCGCCACCGTGCGTTCTTCGAGAACGAGAGCGCCGCGCGGCTCCTCGAGAAGGCGCTCGCCGGCGTCGGCGCGGAGTGGATCCCCTTCGACACGACGCCCCTCTTCCAGACCCCGCCGACGAGTGACATGGAACGGGACGCGTGGACGAAGAAACCGCGCGTGCCGCGACGCACGGTCGCCCTCACCGACCGTCCCATCGTCCGGTACCTCGGCCGGGACTCCACCGACCGTACGGTCGAGGGCTGGCGGGGATGGGTCGGCCAGGTCGCCCAGTGGCTGCGCGAAGGCCGTACGCCGACCGTGTTCATCCACACGCCCGACAACGCCGACGCGCTCTCGCTCGCCCGCCGCTTCCACGAGGACGTACGGGCGCGGTTGCCCGAGGTCGAGCCGCTGCCCGAGCCGATGCGGGCGCCGTCCGAGCCGCCGACCCTATTCTGACCGGCGGCCACCGCACTTTCGAATGGCTGAGGCCCCGCTGAGATCGGAAGATGACGCGTCCCGGCAACCCCGATCGGCCGAATTGACGAGGCATACTCAGTGAGTATGGACGTGCTCTTCGATTCCCCGGTCGTACGGGTGCGGCAGCCTGGGAAAATTCTGCCTACCCAGGCGAAATACGAGATCTACGACGACAGGCGCCAGCACCTGGCGTCCGCCGCCGAGACGGACAGGCGCACGCGTCTGCAAATACTCAAGGCGGCACTGCCCACCGCGCCGCCGGCGGGCGCCCGGATCCTCATGGTCACGGCGGCCGACGAAGAGCCGCTCCTGCTCCTGACCCGGCATCCGGACGGGCGGCTCAGCGAGGTGCATCAGCCGGACGGCGGCCTGGTCGGCCGGATCCTCGCGACCCGGACCACCCGCCATTACAGCCTCACCGACGACCAGGAGCAGGTCCTGGCGGAGGTCGTCGGGGAGTTGTCGCTCAAGCATTTCAACGTCACCGGGCCCTCGGGCGCGCGCGTCGCCCATCTGAGCAAGACCTGGGCGGGGCCCAAGGAATGGCTCACGCCGGCCGACAACTACAAGGTGACGTTCACCGGCCCCGCACCCGAGCCGGCCCGCACACTGATCGTCCTGACGGCGATCGTGCTCGACCTGGCACTGTACGAATAGGGTCCCGTTCCGCGCTTTCGGCGGCCTCGCCCATGAAATGATTCCGATTTGCAGGTAACGGAGGGCCCGCAACCCATATAATGGCGGATCAGTGATCTTGGGCCGCAATTCAACAGATGTGGCAACTTACCGCAAATGGCCGCGTTTGCGGCGGTACGGGCCTACGGTGTTGATCGATGTCCGCGACCACTGCGCCAGGAGATTCTCCATGACCGACGGCACTCCCCCGTCGCGGCCGGCTGCGAAGATCGACACATCCCGGCCGCATTCCGCCCGGATCTGGAACTACTGGCTCGGCGGCAAGGACAACTACCCGGTGGACCGCCAGGTCGGCGACGAGATCGAACTGCTCCACCCCGGCATCATCACGTACGCGCTGGCCGACCGGGCGTTCCTCGGCCGCGCCGTGCGGTACCTCGCGGAAGAGGCGGGGACCCGCCAGTTCCTCGACATCGGCACCGGCCTGCCCACCGTCGACAACACCCACGAGGTCGCCCAGCGGGTCGCGCCGGAGGCCCGGATCGTGTACGCCGACAACGACCCTCTCGTGCTCGTCCACGCCCAGGCCCTACTCACGAGCAGCCCCGAGGGCAGCACCGACTACATCGACGCCGACCTGCACGACCCGGACGCGATCGTGACCGCCGCCGCCAAGACGCTGGACTTCGACCGGCCGATCGCGATCATGCTGCTGGGCATCGTCAACTTCATCGCCGATCTCGACGAGGCGTACGCGATCGTACGGCGGCTCATGGACTCCGTACCGGCGGGCAGCCACCTGGCCATCTCCCACACCACGTACGGCCCGGCGATGGACGCCGCCGTGGAGTACTGGAACCGGTTCGGCACGCCCAAGCTGACCCAGCGCACGCCCGAGCAGATCGCGGGGTTCTTCGACGGGATGGACCTGCTGGAGCCGGGTGTCGTGTCCTGCTCGCGATGGCGGCCCGAGGCGGAGCCGTGGGGCGAGCCCGAGGAAGTGAATCTCTTCTGCGGACTCGCCCGCAAGCGCGCGTGACACCCGCCCGCACCGTGATGCCGGCGACCTCCAGCACGCAGCCGGCCGCGAAGACACCGAGGAGCCAGGCCCGTACGCGCGGGCGCAGCGTCAGCGCTTCGACGAAGAGCGCGGTTATTGATCGTCTTCCTCTGGCCACCGACCTTGGATGTAGAGGCAGATCAGCGCGGCGTGGGAGAGCGGGGTTGCGGGATCGTTGATGTCGCCGTTGGTGGTGTAGTCGAGGAGGAGGACATCGTGTCCGTCGGCGAGCTGCCGGAGCCGTTCCACGAGATCGCTGGTCTTGTTCTCCAGCACCCAGCGGTAGCTGGGGAGATAGATGCGGCGACGCGCGGTCTGGTAGCTCAGCAGCCGGTCTCCCCGCAGGCCGTCGCGGTGGCCACGTACGGATCCGTGCTTGCGTACGGTGCGTTTTAGTCCGGTCATGGTGGTGATGTTGAGCTTGGCGGCGTCGACGTCGGCGGTCTCAAAGACCTTGAGAGCCTGCCAGATTCCTTCGACGGACTGGCTGTTGACGCCCGGGGTCCGCGGGACGGGGATACCACCGTGTGGGTAGAACGGGCTCAGCCTCACCCATGGCTCATCCGCCTTGGAGGTCACGTCGATGACCTGGGCACCAGGGAAGGCCTTGGCGAGCGAGGCCGCCGAACGACGGCGGCCGGCAACGTGAATGGACAGGACGAGACCCCAATTTCGCAGCAAATGGACGGGGTCAGCTTGGCCGATGGGGGTGACATTTTCCGTGACCTGGCCGGGCCGACGTAGCGTAACGACGCTTGGAAGTGGTCAGCTGCCCGTGGCCTTGGCGGGGCCGGCCCAGATGCCGCGGACGTGGCGCAGGTGGTGGCGCATCAGCGTCTCGGCGCCCTCGACGTCGCCGTGGGCGACCACGTCGAGCAGGTCGAGGTGTTCGCGTGCCGAGGGCAGCAGCTCGCCGCGCTCGGCCAGATTCGGCACGCCGTACAGCCGGGAGCGGTGGCGCAACTCCCGCACGACCTCGACGAGCTGCGCGTTGCCGGCCAGGGCGAGCAGCTCCAGGTGGAAGGTCTGGTCGGCCTCGATGTAGGCGAGGATGTCGCGGCGTTCGGCGGCCTCGACGATGGCCTCGGCGAGCGGCCGCAGCTTCTCGACTCCGGCGGGGGACGCGGCGACCCGGCCCACGGTCGGCACCTCGACCAGCGCGCGGATCTCGGTGATGTCGTCGAGGTCGCGGTCGGACAGCTCGGTGACCCGGAAGCCCTTGTTCCGGACCACGGTGACCAGGCCCTCCTTGACCAGGTCGAGCATGGCCTCGCGGACCGGGGTGGGTGAGACTCCGAACCGCTCGGCCAGCGCCGGCGCGGAGTACACGACGCCCGGCCGCATCTCCCCGGCCACGAGCGAGGCACGCAACGCCTGCGCGATCTGCTCGCGGACGTTCTGCCTCGCCCCTAGCTGCGGCAGGTTCAGCTCACTCATGCCGCGTCCTTCCTATGACGGCCCCGGCGACGAGACGATCCTCCCAGGTCCGTAGCAGTGCGGATGCACGGCCTCCGGCGTCCGCACCGCTACGTACGCCTCTACGCACGGCACCCGCTCACCGCCGCGGGGTCGCGGCCGGGCTCGGGCGAGCCGGCCGCGACCCCGCGGCGCGTGGGGAGGGACTCACGTGACGCCGCCGAGGTAGGCCTCGACCACGCGGGAGTCGGCGGCCAGGTCGGCCGCCGGGCCGTCGAGGACGCAGCGGCCGTTCTCGATCACGTAGCCGCGATGGGCGATCTTCAGCGCGGCCTTGGCGTTCTGCTCGACGAGCAGCACCGACGTGCCGGCCTCGTTGATGTCGCGGATGACGTCCATCACCGCCGCGACGATCAACGGTGCCAGCCCCATCGACGGCTCGTCGAGCATGAGCAGCCGGGGCCCGGCGACCAGCGCGCGGCCGATGGCCAGCATCTGCTGCTCGCCGCCGGACAGGGTGCCGCCGTGCTGGTCGCGGCGTTCGGCCAGCTTGGGCAGCAGGGCGTACGCCCGGTCGACGCGGCGGGCCAGCTCCTTGGCGTCGCGCACGAGGTAGCCGCCGAGCAGCAGGTTCTCGTGCACGGTCAGGGTGCTGAAGATCCGGCGGCCCTCCGGGACGTGCACCAGACCCCGGCCGACGATCTTGGGCGGGGACTCGCGGGTGATGTCCGCGCCCTCGTACGCGATCCGCCCGGCACCGGGCCGGACGAGACCGGACACGGCCGACAGCGTCGTCGTCTTGCCCGCGCCGTTGTTGCCGAGCAGCGCGACGATCTCGCCCTCGCCCACGGTGAGCGACATCCCGCGCAGGGCCTGGACCCCGCCGTAGCTCACCTCCAGGTCACTCACCTCGAGCACCGCCGACCTCCTCTCTCGCCGCTTCGACCTCGGCCTCGTCGGCGTCCCGCCCGAGGTACGCCTCGATCACCGCCGGATCGCCCCGGACCTCCGCGGGCGGCCCGTCGGCGATCTCCCTGCCGAAGTTGAGCACGACGACCCGGTCGGAGACCTCCATGACCAGGCCCATGTCGTGCTCGATCAGCGCGATCGCGATGCCGAGGTCGCGGATCCGCCGGATCAGGTCGAGCAGTTCGGCCTTCTCGCCGTGGTTCAGGCCGGCCGCGGGCTCGTCGAGCAGCAGGAGCTTCGGGCGCCGGGCCAGCGCGCGGGCGATCTCGACCCGGCGCTGCTCGCCGTACGGCAGGTTCCGGACCAGGCCGGTGCGGTCGCCCCGCAGTGCTTCACCCCCGTGGCTACGCCCCGCCGCCCCCCAGCCGACGAAGTCGAGCCACTTGTTCGCCTCGTCGGTGCCCTCGCGCTCGCTGCGGCGGTACCGGGGGGTGTGCAGCAGCGCGTCCACGACCCGCTGCCGCAGCCACAGGTGCGTGCCCGGCCCGTACGTTGTCCAGCACGGACATCTCGCCGAACACGCGCAGATTCTGGAACGTCCGCGAGACGCCCCGCGAGGCGATCAGCGAGGGCCGCCGCCCGGTCACGTCCGCGCCGTCGATCCGGATCCGGCCCGCCGTGGGCTTGTAGAACCCGGTGACGCAGTTGAACGCCGACGTCTTGCCCGCGCCGTTCGGGCCGATCACCGAGACGATCTCGCCCGCGCCGACGCCGAACGACAGCCCATCCACGGCCAGCACGCCGCCGAACGACAGCCGCAGGTCCTCGACTTCCAGCATCACCGCTCCCTCGATCGATGGGGCCACAGACCCTGCGGCCGGGCGATCATGACGATGATCAGCAGGACGCCGAAGGCGAAGAACCGGTAGTCGGCCAGGCCGCGCAGCACCTCCGGCAGGAGGCTGATCACGATCGCGCCGAGCACCACGCCGGGCGTCGAGCCCATGCCGCCGAGCACGACCGCCATCAGTACGAGCGCCGACTGCAGGAACGTGAAGCTCGCCGGGGAGATCGCCGACAGCTGCGCGGCGAACAGCACCCCGGCCAGGCCGCCCCAGACCGCACCCGCGATGTAGGCGGCGAGCTTCACCTTGTAGGTGTTGATGCCCATCGCCTCGGCGGCGTCCTCGTCCTCGCGGACGAACCGCCAGGCCCGGCCGATGCGAGACCGGCCGAGCCGGGCCGCGAGCAGCACCGCCACGGCGACGATGACCAGCACGGCGTAGTAGAAGACCACCGGGTCGGACGACGCGTCGCCGAACAGGCCGGGGATGCCGTAGATGCCGGACGGTCCGCCGGTGATGCTCAGGTTGTTGGCGGTGATCCGGATGATCTCCCCGAACCCGAGCGTCACGATCGCCAGGTAGTCGCTGCGCAGCCGCAGCGTCGGCCCGCCGATGATGACGCCCGCGAGCACCGTCACGACGATCACCGCCGGGACGGTCGCCAGCAGCGGCAGCTTCAGCTCGGTGGACAGCACGCCGCTGGTGTAGGCGCCGACCGCGAAGAACGCGGCGTACCCGAGGTCGAGCAGGCCGCAGTAACCGACCACGATGTTCAGCCCGACCGCGAGCATGACGAACACGACCGCGCTGGTCATCACGTCCATCGCGTACGGCGTGGCGATGATGAACGGCGCGAGCAGCCCGATCGCCAGGCCTGCCCAGCCGAGGTGGCGGCTCTCCAGGAACCGCGTGACGAACGTCGGACCCCGGCCCTTGACCGGCTTGACCGGCGGATCCTGCACAGTGGCGCCGCCGCCCGCGCTCACACCCGCTCCGCTATCCGAGCTCACGCCCGCTCCGTCGCCCGCGCTCATACGCGTTCCGTGACGCGTTCGCCGAGCAGGCCGGTGGGCCGCACGGTCAGGAACAGGATCAGGAAGCCGAACGCGAAGACGTCGCGCCACTGCCCGCCGACGAAGTGGGTGCCGAACGACTCCAGCAGGCCGAGCAGGAGGCCGCCGAGCATCGTGCCCGGGATGTTGCCGATGCCGCCGATGACGGCCGCGGTGAACGCCTTGAGCCCGATGATGAAGCCCATCAGGAAGTCGATCTTGCCGTAGTAGCCGCCGGCCATGACGCCCGCCGCCCCGGCGAGCGCCGAGCCGATGAAGAACGTCCGCGAGATGACCTTGTCGACGTCGATGCCCATGAGCAGGCACGCCTTCGGGTCGAGGGCGATGGCCCGCATGGCGCGGCCCTGGCGGGTCCGGGTGATCAGGACGTTCAGCGCGACCATGAGGACGACGGAGACCGCCATCAGGGCGATCTGCTGCCAGGTGATGCGCGCGCCCAGGACGTTCAGCGAGGTGCCGTCGAGCCGGACCGGGTAGACCTTCGGGTTCGGGCCGGCGACGATGCGGGTGCCGTACTCCAGCGCGAACGACGCGCCGACCGCGGTGATCAGCAGCGACAGGCGGGGCGAGCCGCGCAGCGGGCGGTAGGCGATCCGCTCGATGACGACACCGGACAGGCCGGTCGCCACCATCGTGAGGATCAGCACGACGAACAGGGCGACGAGCGAGGAGGACTTCACCAGCCCGCCCATCGCCCCGAGCATCGCGAACCCGCTGAACGCGCCGAGCATGTACAGGTCGCCGTGGGCGAAGTTGAGCAGCTTGATGACGCCGTACACCATGCTGTAGCCCAGCGCGACCAGCGCGTAGAACGAGCCGACGAACAGGCCGTTCCAGATCAGCTGTGACATTGACGCAGGCCTACTTCAGCGCGTCCTGGAGAACGAACTTGCCGTTCTTGACGACGAGGATCACGAAGCCGCCGCTGGACAGCGTGTGCCGCGGGGTGAACTTCAGCGGGCCGGAGAACAGCTGCAGCCCGTCGATGCCCTCCAGCGCCGTGACCAGCTTGTCGCCGTCGGTGCTGCCGGCCTTCTTGATGGCCTCGGCCGCGACGCGCACCGCGTCGTAGGACTGGGTGGAGTACGGTCCGGGCTCCGCGCCGAACTTCTGCTTGTAGGTGGTGATCCAGCTCTCCGCGCCCTGGATGGTGTCCGGGGTCTGGGTCATCGTCGCGTACGCGCCCTCGCGCGGCCCACCGGCGATCTTGATGAGCTTGGCGTCCACCGAGCCGTCGCCGACCATGAACTTGCCCTTGTACCCGGCCTGCCGCAGCTGGCGGAGGATCAGGCCGCCCTCCTGGTAGTAGCCGGTCCAGTAGATGAAGTCCGGGTTCGAGTGCAGCACGTTGGTGATGTTCGCGGAGTAGTCGGACTCGCCAGGGGTGACCGCGTCCAGCGTCGCCTTGTCCGGGCCGCCGGGCTTGTCGAGCTCGGCGGCGGTCCGCACCGCGATGTCCTTGGAGTACGAGGTGTTGTCGTCGAGCACCGCGACCTTCTTGGCGCCGCTCTTGGTCAGCCACGCCATCGCGGCGGCGGCCTGCTGGTCGCCGGTGCCGTTGACGAAGAACACGTGCTTGAGCTTCTGGTCGACCAGCTCGGTGGAGTTCGCCGCCGGGATGATCATGGGGATCTTGCGGCGGTCGAAGACCGGCAGCGTCGGCAGGGTCGCGCCCGAACAGTAGCCGCCGACCGAGACCGCGACGTTCGCGGCGACCAGCTTGTTCGCGGCGGCGACCGCGGTCTTCGGGTCGCACGCGTCGTCCTCGGCGCGCAGCTGCAGCTTGCGTCCGATCACGCCGCCCTTCGCGTTGATCTCGTCGATCGCCAGCTGGGCGCCGTTCTTCATGTACGGGCCGATGTCGGCGCTGCTGCCGGACAGGGGGATGTCCATCCCGAGCAGGATGGGGCCCTTGTCCTTCTTACTGTCGCCGCCGAGCACACCCTGGCCGCAGGCCGAGGCGGTCAGAGCGGTCGCCGCCAGCGCGACGCCGAGAGCGGTTCTTCTCATAACGATCTCCGAGGTGACAGGTAGGGGGAGATGGCGGCGCGGCCGGATGGCCGCGCCGCGTCGGGGACGGTCGGTGTCAGGAGCGGGGGCTCACAGGAGGAACCCCTCGGGGAAGGGGTCGTCGGGGTCGAGGAAGTACTGCGCGGTGCCGGTCACCCAGGCCCGGCCGGTGATCGTCGGCACGATCGCGGCCCGCGAACCGGCGAGAGTCGTCTCCTCGGCGATCCGGCCGATGAACCGGCTGCCGATGAACGACTCGTTGACGAAGTCCTGGCCGGGCGCCAGCTCGCCGCGCGCGTGCAGCTGGGCGAGCCGGGCCGAGGTGCCCGTGCCGCACGGCGAGCGGTCGAACCAGCCGGGGTGGATCGCCATCGCGTGCCGGGAGTGCTTCGCGTCCGAGCCCGGCGCGACGAACTGCACGTGGTGGCAGCCGGTGATGTCGGGGTTCTCCGGGTGCACCGGGCGGTGCTGCTCGTTGATCGCGTCCATCATCGCCAGTCCGGCGGTGAGGATGTCGTTCTTGCGGGCCCGCTCGAACGGCAGCCCCACGCGCTCGATCGGTAGGATCGCGTAGAAGTTGCCGCCGTAGGCCATGTCGTACGTGACGGGCCCGATCCCCGGCACCTCGACGGTCTGGTCCAGGGCGTCGGCGAACGACGGGACGTTCTGGATCGTCACGCTCCTCGCCGCGCCGTCGCGCACCGCGACCTCGGCGACGACGAGCCCGGCGGGCGTGTCGAGCCGGATCGTGGTGACCGGCTCGGTGACCGGCACCATCCCGGTCTCCACGAGCACGGTGGCGACGCCGATCGTGCCGTGCCCGCACATCGGCAGGCAGCCGGAGACCTCGATGAACAGCACGCCGTAGTCGGCGTCCGGCCGCGTCGGCGGCTGCAGGATCGCGCCGCTCATCGACGCGTGCCCGCGCGGCTCGTACATCAGCAGCGTGCGGACGTGGTCGAGGTGCTCCATGAAGTGCGCGCGCCGCTCGAACATCGTCGCACCCGGGATGACGCCGACCCCGCCCGTGATGACGCGGGTCGGCATCCCCTCGGTGTGTGAGTCCACGGCGTGGAACACGTGCTTGCTACGCATTGGTCTCCAGGTGCGCGGCGGCCTCCGTGGCGGCCCGCACGGTCGCGGCCTGCTCCTCGGTCAGCGGCAGGCGGGGCGGGCGGCACGGTCCGCCGTACCCGCCCATGACGTCCATGGACAGCTTGATGGCCTGCACGAACTCGGTCCGGGAGTCCCAGCGCAGCAGCGGGTGCAGCGCGCGGTACAGCGGCAGCGCCCGCTCCAGGTCGCCGGCGACCGCCGCCCGGTAGAGCTCGACGCTCGCCTTCGGCAGGGCGTTCGGGTACCCGGCGATCCAGCCCTTGGCGCCCGCGATGGCCAGCTCCAGCAGCACGTCGTCCGCGCCGATCAGCAGGTCGAGCTCGGGCGCGAGCTCGGCGATCCGGTAGGCGCGGCGCACGTCGCCGCTGAACTCCTTGACCGCGACGATGTGCCCGGCCTTGTGCAGGCCGGCCAGCATCTCCGGGGTCAGGTCCACCTTGGTGTCGTACGGGTTGTTGTACGCGACGATCGGCAGGCCGGCCTTGGCCACGTCGGCGTAGTGCGCCTCGACGATCCGGTCGTCGGCGCGGTAGGCGTTCGGCGGGAGCAGCAGGACCGCGCCCGCGCCGGCCTCGGCGGCCTGCTCGGCCCAGCGCCGCGACTCCGCCGAGCCGTAGGCCGCGACGCCCGGGACGACCCGGTCCCCGCCGATGGCCTCCACGGCGGTCCGTACGACCCGCTCCCGCTCGTCGTCGGTGAGATTCTGGTACTCGCCGAGCGAGCCGTTGGGGCACACGCCGTCGCAACCGGCGTCGACGAGCGCGCGGACGTGCTCGGCGTACCGGTCGAAGTCGACCGACAGGTCCTCTCGCAGCGGCAGCGCGGTAGCGACCAGGATGCCGTGCCAGGGCTTACGGGGGGCAGTCATGCGGTTCTCCCTGATGCGATGTGACATTTCACGTTCTGCTGAGCGTGGCCGTCAAGGTGTCCCCGGACTCGTGATACGTCCGTTATGCCGGGTTAATCGGATGGTTCCCGCGCCGGGACGACGCGGAACGGTCAGGGCTGCTCGTCGCCGAGGTCGTCGGGACGCGCAGGCGGATCCTCCGCAGCGTCGCGGAGGCGTACGGACTGGTCGTCGGCGAGATCGCGGAGGCGTACCGGCGGATCCTCCACGGCATCGCCGAGACGCACGGACTGGTCGTCGGCGAGATCGCGGAGGCGTACGGGCTGGGCGATCGGTCGTCGCGCCGCGGCGAGCAGATCGTCCGCGCCCGGCGGCCGGCCGCAGGCCGTGGCGGTGAGCCAGGAGGTCGCGTAGCCGCAGACCCGGCCCTGGCACCAGCCCATGCCCGCCCGGCTGAGCAGCTTGGCCGACCGCGGATCGGTGGCCCCCAGCCCGGCCGCCTCGGCGAGCCGCCCGCAGGTCACCTCCTCGCAGCGGCAGACGAGCGTGTCGTCGTCCAGGCGGCCCATCCATCCCGGGCGGACCGGATACGCCTCGTGCATGGCCTCGGCGAACGCCCGCAGCCGCCGCCGTTTGGCCAGCAGCCGGCTCACGTGGGCCGGGTCCGGCGCGACCCCACCGGCCGCCTCGGCGACCCCGAGCCCGGCCAGTTCTCCCTCGACGAGCGACAGCTGCGCGCCGCCGACCCCGGTGGTCTCCCCCGCCGCGTACACGCCGGACACGCTCGTACGCTGGGCGACGTCGACCGCGACCACCGGGCTGCCGTCGGCGTCCATGCGGGTGGCGCAGCCGAGTTGCAGCGGGATCTCCAGCTGCGGGGTGAAGCCGTAGCCGACCGCGACCGTGTCGCAGGCGACGACCCGCTCGTCCACCGGAGCCCAGTCCCGGTCGAGCCGGGCGACGGTGACCGCCTCGACCCGGCCGTCCCCGTGCGCCGCGACCACGGCGTGTCCGGTGCGATACGGGATCCGGTGCCGCGCCAGCGCGGCGGCGTACCCCGCGCCCTCCCAGGCCTTGCCCGGATTCCGGGCGAGGTTACGGGCGAAGCCGTACGGCCGGTTGCTCTCGAAGACGCCTGCGACCGTGGCGCCCGCCCCGGCCAGGCCGGTCGCGACGGGGAACAGGAACGGCCCGGTGCCCGCCACGACGATCCGCTCGCCCGCCGTGACGCGATCGCCCTTGAGCAGGGCCTGCGCGCCGCCCGCGGTGAGGACGCCCGGCAGGTCCCAGCCGGGGAACGGCAGCGAGCGGTCGTACGCTCCGGTGGCGACGATCACCGATCGCGCGTCGATCCGTACCGGCCGCTCGTCGCGGTCCCCCGCGAGCGCGTGCACGGTGAAGCCGTCCTCGACGTGCCAGACCCGGTGGGCCGGCAGGTAGGTCAGCCGGTCGAGCGCGTCGCGCAACCGGACGAACGCGTCCCAGCCGTGGTGGAGGCCGCCCGTCTCGGCCGCGTGGTGCCGGTAGTACTGCCCGCCGGGACGCCGCCCGGCGTCGACGAGCGCGACGTCCAGCCCGGCCGTCGCCGCCGTCACCGCCGCGGCCAGGCCCGCCGGACCGGCCCCGATCACCACGACGTCACGCATCGGGACCACCGCCCTCGACGACGTCCCCGGACCGCGCCTCGACCATGCAGGCCCGCAGGGACCGACGGCCGTTGACGGTGACCAGGCAGTCGAAGCACACGCCGATGCCGCAGAACAGCCCGCGCGGCCGCTCGTCGAACCGGGTCGTCCGCCAGGACCGGATCCCGGCGGCGGTCAGGGCCGCGCCGATGCTCTGGCCCGGTTCGAACGGCACGGGCCGCCCCTCGAAGACGATCTCACTCATGCGCCCCCCTTCCAAGCCCAACCAATCTGTTCTTCCCGACCAACCGGCCCCGACCGACCTCCCGGCCCGGCCGACCTCCCGGCGTCGGAGGAGTGACCAGGCACGCTGTGCTTTCGATTCGCTCGCTCCGCTCACTCATGGTTCTCCGGAAAACGGTCGGGGCGGAACGGTCCAAGGTCGAGGTCGGGCCGCGCGCCGGTCAGGGACTGGGCGATCAGGTGACCGGTCGCCGCGGCCAGGCCGATTCCGGCGCCCTCGTGGCCGCAGGCGTGCACGAGGCCCTCGGCGCGCGGGTCCGGTCCGATGACCGGCAGGTGGTCGGGGCAGTACGGCCGGAACCCGCAGTAGGCGCGGATGGCCGCGACGTCGCCGAGCACCGGGAACAGCCGGATCGCCTGGCCGGCGAGCCGCCGCAGGGCCGGCAGCGACAGCGTCCGGTCGAACCCCACGCGTTCGCGGCTGGCGCCGATCAGGATCGTGCCGGACGGGGTGCCCTCGACGACCGCGGACGACTCGAGCCCCTCGTCGTCGCTGGCGACGTTCGCGACGTACTCCGCCCCGTACACCTTGTGCCGGATCAGCGGCGGCAGCGGCTCGGTGACGAGGATGAACCCCCGGCGCGGCAGGATCGGCACGTGCGCCCCGGCGAGGGCGGCCACCTCCCCGCCCCACGTCCCGGCCGCGTTCACGACCGCCCCGGCGGCGAGATCCCCGTGGTCCGTGCGCACCCCGGTGACCCGGTCGCCGGCGCGCAGCATCCCGGTCACGGTGACGCCCGTACGGACCTCGGCCTTCGACGCGCGCAGCAGGTGCGCGGCGGCCAGCATCGGCTGGACCTGCGCGTCCTGCGGATAGAACATGCCTCCGGCCAGGTCCGGGGCCAGATGCGGCTCGTAGCCGGGAAGGTCGGCGGCGGGCACGGGGTCCGCGTCGACGCCCGCGGCCCGCTGGTGCGCCGCAAGCTCCGCCAGGCCGGCGACGCCCTCCTCGGTCTCCGCGACCACGAGTCCGCCCTTGGCCTCGTACTCGAAGGTCGCGCCGAGCCCGTCCCGGGCGGCCAGCTCCGTCCACAGCGCCGAGGAGAGCAGCGCGAGGTCGAGCTCCGGGCCGGGCTCCTTGTCGGAGACGAGGAGGTTGCCCTCGCCCGCGCCGGTGGTGCCGCCGGCCACCGCGCCGCGCTCGACGACGGTCACGCTCAGCCCGGCCCGCGCGGCGTAGTACGCGCAGGCGGCGCCGACGACACCGCCACCTACGATCACCACGTCAGTGCTGCTCACAGGCAGTAAAATGTCACATTGCTCGTGAACGCACAAGAGTCGGCGGACACGACCCATGGGAGAAGGCCGGGACATCTCTCCCCTACGGTCCGTCGTCGTGGAAGACCTCCTCCATCGGCGCCCACCACTCTCCTTCGGCCGCCGACTCGACCGGCTGCTGGCACGGATCGGTCAGCAGCCACCACCGCCGCGTCGTCTCGTCCTCGGCGAGCCGCGCGAGGTCCGCGGCCAGGTCGTCGCCGCCGTACTCGTAGTAACTGAACAGCAGTCCATCGCGGAGGAAGATCGAGTAGTTGCCGATACGGGCACGGTGCAGTGCGGCCAGCACGTCCGGCCACACGGCCGCGTGCAGCGCCCGGTACTCCTCTTCCTTCTCCGGCCGGAGCCGGATGACGGTGGCCACTCGCCTCATCGGCGCTCCTCGCTCTCGTACGGGGACGGTCGTCCCCCCGTGTGGTCCAGTCTCACTTGAGGGCGCCCAGAGTGATGCCGCTCGTGACGTAGCGCTGGAAGAAGAGGAAGAGGACGACGATGGGGAACGTGGCGATGACGAGACCGGCGAAGAAGGCTCCCTGGTCGCTGACGAACTGCCCCTGGAAGGAGAGCAGCCCGACCGAGAGCGTGCGGTTCTGCGGGCGGGTCAGCAGCACGACCGCGAACTGCACCTCGCTCCACACGAAGATGAGCCCGAGCAGCGACACCGAGATGAAGCCGCCCTTGCTGATCGGCAGGACGACGCGCAGCAGCGCGGCGAGCTCGCCGTACCCGTCGATCTTGGCGGCCTCGAGCAGCTCCCGCGGGACCGCGGCGAACACCGACCGCATGATCAGCGCGATCGTGGGCGTCATGAAGGCCGCGTAGACCAGCGAGACCCCCAGCACGCTGTTGAGCAACCGGTAGCGCCCCAGCAGTTCGAACGTCGGGATCAGCGCGACGACCAGGGGGACGCTCAGTGCGAGCACCATGATCCGGCTCACGACGTTCGACAGGCCTCTGGTGGCGCGGGCCAGCCCGTAGCCGGCGAGGCTGCCGCAGGTCACCCCGATCGCGAGGCTGCAGAGTGCCACGAGCAGGCTGTTGACGATGTAGGTCGACAGCGGCGCCCCACCGACCACGCCGCGCCAGGCGGCGGCGTAGTTCGACAGCTGCCATCGGCCGCCCAGCCCGAGCGGATGGGCGTAGATGTCGTTCGTCGGGTGCAGCGAGAGCAGCAGCATCGAGACGAACGGGACCACGGTGATCGCGGTCCAGGCCAGCAGGAGCAGGTATCCCAGGTACCAGAGTGGCCCGTGCCGCCGGGCCGACCGCCGCCGCCTGGTGGCCGCCGGCGCGGCCGGATCGGCGGGCCGCGTCCGCGTCATCGAGGCCGTCATCGCGCGTCCAGGGAGCGCTGACGGAACACCTGCAGCACCATGATGCCGATCGCTCCCACGATCAGTGTCGTCACGACCGCGGTGGCCGAGCCGTAGCCGTAGTCCTGGTCGAGGAAGGACTGTTTGTAGACCAGTACCGGCAGGATGCTCGTGGAGTTGCCGGGTCCACCGCGGGTCATCGCGTAGATGACGCCGAAGGCGTTGAACGAGAACACCGACATCAGTGTGGTGATCGTGCCCAGCATCGGCAGGATGTTCGGCAGCGTGATGCGGAACAGCCGCCCGGCCGCGCCGACTCCGTCGAGGGTGGCCGCCTCGTGGACCTCCGGCGGGATCGCGTCCATCGCGCCCAGCAGGATCAGCATCGCGTACCCGGTCTGCGTCCACACCGCGACGAAGATCGTCGCGTACAGCGCGGTCGAGGACGAGGCGAGCCAGGCGTGCCCGTCGCCGAGCCCGACGGAGCCGAGCACCGAGTTCACCACGCCGCTCGTCGGCTGGAAGGCGTTCGACCAGAAGACGCCCGCGACGCTGACCGGGATGATCACCGGCAGGAACCACACGACCTTGAAGATCCGGGCGCCGGGAACGTTCCGGCTGACCGCGTTGGCGAGCAGGCAGCCGATCACCACCGTGAACACCACGGTGCCGAGGAAGAACGCCAGGCTGGTGACGATCGACTGACGGATCAGCGAGTCATGGACGAGACGCCGGTAGTTGGCCAGGCCGCGGAAGGCGACCGAGCCGACGCCGTCCCAGGACCCGAGACTGATGTGCACGGACTCCGCGATCGGGAAGGCGATGAACAGGGCCAGCAGCAGCATGGCCGGAGCGATCATGGCGAGCGGGAAGATCCGCGGGCGGCGGGCGCGCGCCGCCACATGGGGTGAGGCCATCAGTCGGACGCTCCGGAGACCTTGCCGGACTGGAGGTTCTCCAGCGCCGTCTGGAACTGCTGCGCCGCCTGCTGGGGGCTCAGTTTGCCCGCCACGAGCTTCTGCAGCACCGGCACGGCGAAGGCCTGTCCGAGCGTGGAGGGCACGGTGGAGTCCCAGATGTTGACCAGTCCGACGGACTGCGACAGTTCGAACTGCTGCTGCACCAGGTCGCCGAGGTTCGACAGGCTCGACGGCTTGATCGAGGTGAACACGGGCAGCGAGCCGGTCCCGGCGATGACGCTGACCTGGTACTTGTCGGTCATGAAGAACTCGAGGAACTTCTTGGCGAGCGCGGGGTTCGCGGCCTTCGCCGGGATCACGAAGGTGTCGCCGTTGAAGGCGTCGAACGGCGTCTTACGGCCCGCGGTGAGCGGGGGCAGCAGGAACCAGCCCATGTCGAACGACGGCTTGGCCGTCTTCAGGTCCGCGTAGGAGTAGTTGCCGCCCTGCAGCATCGCGAGCTTGCCGCTGGTGAACAGCGCCTGCGCCTGGGTGGTGTCCATGCCGAGCATCCCCTTCTGGTAGATGCCCTTCGTCTGCCAGTCCCGGATCGTCTGCAGGACCTTCACGAAGCCCGGATCGGTGTACTTGACGTCCGTGGGCGATCCCGGCTTGAAGTTCGTAAGCATGGCGCTGTACTGCTCGGGCGTCACCGCGGTGGGCAGCAGTGCGTCGAGCGTGTGCCCCAGGTCGAACGGGCTCGAACCGCCCACGCCGAAGCCCTGGTAGCCGGCGGTCTTGAGCCTGCCCACCATGGACTCGAAGTCGGCGACGGACGCGACCTGGTGGCCGGGCGGGTCGGGGATGCCGGCCTTCGCGAAGGCCGCCTTGTTGTAGTAGACGGGAGCGATCAGCAACTCGTCGTAGAGGACGCCGTAGTGGTGCCCGTCGGTCGTGTAGTAGGCGGTCTGGCTCTTGGAATACTTGTTCGCGAGGTCCGCGGCCGTCCAGACGTCGTCGATCGGGGTCAGCTGGTGGTTCTTCAGCAACGCCGACCAGACGCCGGTGCTGCGCTGGAGGTAGCCGATGTCGGGGGTGGCGGTCGAGCTGAGCAACGCGACGTTCGGGCCGCGCGAGCTGTTCGAGTCGACGCCCTCGAAGGTGACCTTGGTTCCCGGGTTGGCCTTCTCGAAGTCCGTGCCGACCTGCCGCATGGCGGTGCCCATCGGCCCGGTGGCGATCTGCACCCGGAGCGACTTGCCGTCGCCGCCGGAGGTGGGGCCGGTGCCGCACGCCGACAGCACCGCGGCGGTCGCGAGCAGGACACCGGCGACGGCGGTGTATCGGGTGGCCCTTGCTGTTCTAGAGACTCGCACGTGACTCGTCCTTCGGGGAGGTGGCCAGTTCGATCGCGATGACGTCGATGAGCGCGCCGGTCGGCGGTGGCACGGTGATGAAGAGTTCGCCGAGCGGTTCGTCGTCGGCGCCGTTCGCCTTGTGCACCTCCTCGTTCACGCGGTACGGGAGCGGTTGTTCGGTGCCGAGCATGCGTACGCCGGTGACCGAGCTGATGGGAACGTTGCGGACGATGAGGTCGTCCTGGGGGCGCAGGAGCAGGTGCAGGTAGATCTGGTCGCCCCGCTGGGTGACCGGACCGTGGAAGTCGATGCGCTCGGGCGCCGGCCCGGCGCCGATGACGCTCTCGCCGTGGCCGGCCAGCCAGGCGCCGAGCGCCTTGAGGGTGGCGACCTCGGTCGGCACGAGCGACCCGTCGCCCCGCGGTCCGATGTTGAGCAGGAGGTTGCCGCCGCGGGAGACGACCTCGCTCAGGTAGCCGGCGAGCAGCCGCGGGCTCTTGTAGTCCAGGTCGTCCGGCCGGTACGCCCAGCTCTCGCTCATGGTGAGGCACAGCTCCCACGGGCCGGCCGGAGGGCGCCGCGGCATGCCCTGCTCGGGGGTGGCGTAGTCGCCCTGGCCGGGGAGGCGGTCGTTGATGATCACTTCCGGCTGCAGCGACTTGATCAGTTCGCGCAGCTCCGCGGCGTGCCACTCCTCGGCGGTGCGCTCCCACTCGCCGTCGAACCACAGCAGGTCGATCGGCCCGTAGTCGGTGAGCAGCTCGGTGAGCTGCCCCTTGACGTAGTCGAGGTACCGCGCCCACCGCTCCGGCGAAGGCCGCCGGTACAGGTCGTGCGGATAGGGACGGTCGGCGTCGGTGAACGCGGGGTAGTCCGGGTGGTTCCAGTCGAGGAGGGAGTAGTAGACGCCGACGCGGAGTCCCTCGGCGCGCAGCGCGTCGAAGAACTCGCGGGTGATGTCACGCCCGTACGGTGACGCCGCGATGGAGAACCGCGACCACCGGGTGTGGTACATCGAGTAGCCGGCGTGGTGGCGGACGGTGAAGACGACGTAGCGGGCGCCCGCGTCGCGGGCCAGCCGGGCGACCGCCCGGGGGTCCCAGCGCCGGGGGTCGAAGACCGCCGCGCTCGACTGGTACTCCGCGACCGTGACGTCGGCCTCCGGCTCCGTTCGCCCTGGCAGGATCGACTTGCCGACCAGCGGCCACCCGATCTCCAGGCCCTGCGTGCTGGCGTGGTCCCAATGGACGAACAGCCCGAAGCCCGCTTCGCTGAACCAGTCGGGAAGAGCCACGAGATCACCCTCTGTTTCCGGCGGGCGTGGCCCGGATCGGATACGATACGATTTGAACGAGAGAATGCAGGTCTGTTCCGACGCGTGTCAACAGGTGGTCGACAAAGATTCGCGGCCATGGCGGTGACGTACCGACGAATCGGTCCCGCTGAGATCGTGGGCGTCGTCGAACTGGGAGGTGTGATGAGCGAGCCGCCGCCGTCCGGGCGCGCTGACGCCGGAGCCGACCCGGGCGCGGCCGGACCGGCCAAGGTCAACGTCCGCGAGTCGGTGTTCCAGACGCTCAAGACGCTGCTGATGGACCACGACCTGGAGCCCGGGACGCGGTTGTCCATCGACGGGCTGGCCCGCCGGCTGGAGGTGTCGCAGACCCCGGTCCGCGAGGCACTCGCACGCTGCGAGTCAGAGGGGCTCGTCGTACGCGGCCGAACGCCGGGTATCTCGTCGCTCCCCTGCTCGACCAGGCCGGCCTGGACGACCTGTACGACGTCCGCCTGCTGATCGAGCCGGCGGCCGCCGCCCGCGCAGCCCGGCACGCCACCCCGGAGGAGGTGACCGAGATGCACCGCCTCATCGAGCGGATGACGCCCACGCTGCGCGGCGACACCTACGAGGCGTACCGCGGCTTCGCCGAACTGGACGCCGCGTTCCACGACGCGATCGCGCAGGCCAGCCGCAGCCCTCTCATCGCCGACACGTTGCGCAGGTTCCGCGCGCACACGCACAGCTACCGCCTCTACTTCCGCCAGGGGATCGCCGGTCACGCCGTCGACGAGCACCGTACGGTGCTCGCCGCCATCGAGCGACGGGATCCGGACGCCGCGGCGGCGGCCATGCGCGGCCACCTGGAGACGTCGCGGTCGCGGCTGAAGAGCGCCTACCAGGAATGACGCCGGAGAGTTCTGGCGTCAGGCCGCGTGATGATGAACGAGGCGGCCGAGCGGCACGAGCAGCACCGTGGCGCGCAGGTCGGCGACGAGCAGGGCTCGCGCGAAGAGCCAGACCGCGACGACGCCGAGAACGGTCGTCACGTCGGCCAGCCACCACGGCGGGTCGGACGCGACCCAGACCCGCTCGGCATCGGGCCAGGCCAGGAGGAACAGGCTGAGCGCCGCGACGAGGACGATGTACGGCGCTCGGCGCGCATCGCCGCCGGCGGCAGGGGCACCGGCGTCCGGGGCCGGGCTGTCGGGCTTCGGCGTGTCCGCAGGCCTCGGAGCGATGCCGGCAGAGGCCACGCCGCTCGGTCCCGTACGGCGCCGTCGCGACCGTCCCCCCACGTTCCCCCAGATCCTCTAGGTCGGGGATGAACCTACACCGGACCGTGGCCCGTCATGAGCGGAGCGCGTCGGGAGAAGGGGGCTCTGGCGCGGCCGTGGACGGTGAGGTCCCCCGCCGGCGGAGGACCTCACCGTGACCGGTCATCCGGCTAGGCGCGGGAGGCCTTGTAGTTCCGGAACAGCAGGTGGGTGTCGATGATGTCGGAGGACGCGCTCTTGATCGACCGGTAGATCCCCCACTTGGGCCGGACGTAGTCGCCCTGGTCGGGGATGTTGACGTTGGACATGCTGCCGTCGGCCACGACGGGCGCGCTGGAGCCGGTGCCGTTGCGGGCCACGAACCCCGCCTTGCCCTTCGAGCCGATCGTGAACGTCCACTCGACGGTGATCCACTTGTCGCGCAGCGGGGACAGGTTGGTCGAGGCGATGTCCGGCGATCCCGACATGCTGTACGCGCGGGCATGGAACGTCTCGGTGCTGCCGCTCCGGCCCAGGTCCAGCGTGATCCAGGGCCCGCCGTTCGTGGCCGGCGTCTTGAGCTGGAAGATGTGCGTGAACTTGCTGGTGCCGTGCAGCGTGGACGGCATGTACATCTCGTACGAGATGGTCCAGGTCTCGCCGTTCTTCATCTTGAGGGCCGTGCCGTTGGACACCATGCCCTTGGACTCTGTCCGCTGCCGGTCGTTGTCGCCGGTGCTGTCCAGATCGTCCTTGTAGATGTCGAACCGGTAGTGGTCGCCCTCGACGTAGACGTACTTGCGGCCCGGGTGCTTGCCGGCGCGGTCGGCCTCGATGCCCTCGAACGCGTTGAGGCCGTCGGTGGCCGGGTTCGGAGACCAGAGCACCTGCGCGGCGGCCTTGGCGCCGAGCGCCTGACTGTCGGCCGTCAGGCCACCGGCCGAGGCCGAGGCGCATCCGGTGAGCGCGATCGGCGCGACCATGGCGGCGACGGCGAGCGAGCCGAGCACGCGCCGGCGTTCGTACCGGGGAGATGCTGAGCGATCGGTCACGGAGACTCCTTCGCTGGTGCGCGAGGCGGGTGAGGTGCGCCGCCACGCGACGGGGCGGGGGACCCCGAGCCGTGCGGGTGAACGGCCGGCTCAGGGCGTGTGCGCCCATGGAATCATCGGAGGAGTCTTCTATCAACAAGGTTTCCTAAAAAAGGACGATCGCTCGCACTAACCCTCTTTCGAGCGGCGTATATGCACGCGAGATTGCGGCAGACGCTCCGTTCCATGGCACTTGCGACCGGACGCGGGGACCGTATCGTCGCCCAGGTGGACGCGTCACTGAGAAGCAATACATCGGATGTCTATGGCCATCGCCTTTACGGTGTAGATCAATATAACTTAGGGCGTTCAATTGATGACTCTTCGCTGTTATTCTGGCGCGGTGACCTCCGAATCCCCTTCGGGCCGGCACGCGCCCGGCGACTTCGACCTCACCCATGACATCGCCGGCGAGCCGCCATCGGCCCTGGTCGAGCAATGGCGGCGAAGCGGCGGGACCGCCGCTGACGCGCGGCGCCTCCTGAGCGGGTACGCGATCGAGGGCTACAGCGTCGTGTCGGACTCGGCGGGGCTGACCCGGCTCAGTGAGCGGCTGACGCTCCTGGAGGTGCTCGCGCTCATCGACCGGCCCAAGCGGATCCTGCACGCGTACGGCAGGTCCGTCGGCGGCCGACCCGTCGGCGTGTGGGCCGCCGACAACGGCCAGATGTTCCACCCGGCCGAGACCCGCGCCGCGACGGTGCTGTCCGCCCTGCTGACCGTTCAGGACGAGATCCGGCGTCACTGCCAGGTCCGGATCGGCATCGGCGCCCATCGCGGGACCTTCAGCGCGCTGTCCGGCGGCCTGTACGGCGCGGCGGCCGACGCGATCGAGGACCTCGCGGAGAACCACGTCGACGGCGGCGAGATCGTCGTGACGGAGGCGGTGGCCGATCGGCTCCCGGCCGGGCACCCCTTCGTCCTGCGACGCAAGGACGCGCCGGCCCACCCGCTCGGCACCGTCCATCGGGTGCTCGACGGGCCGCGCCTGGACGACGTGCGGCCGGTGGACGGCGAGCGATATCCCATCCCCTACTCCCCCGACCTGCACGCCGACCTGCTCCGCCTGGAGAAACGCCCCGGAGACGCCGCGCTCCTCGCGGAGCTCACCGCACGCCACCTCCGCGAGGGGACGATCGTCCTGGCCGAGCGCGGCGGCGTCCCGGCGGAGACGCCCGACGTCGCGCTGCTGCGCGGGCTGTCCCGGTCCGCGGTGATGAAGGAGACCGGCCTGCGGCTGCTGCCCCCGCGCGGCGCCCTCGAGATCAAGGTCGCCGGTCCGCTGGCGATCTACCTCTTCGACGAGCCGCAGCCGGCGGTGCGCTTCGCGCTGCGGCTACGCGCGGCCCTGGCCGACCGCGAGATCGTCTCCCGGATCGGCGTGGACACCGGGCCGGTGCTGGCCGGAGAGACTCCCGGCGGCGGCCGGGACGTCGCCGGCGCACCGGTCAACGTCGCGTCGAAGATGGCCCAGGACCTCGGTCGGCCGGGCCACGTCTACCTCAGCGACGCCCTGCGCGAGCACACCGGCCTGGCGTCCTTCGTCCCAGTCGAGAAGGTCGTCTCGGGAGTGCGCATCTGCTTCTTCGAGGGATGAGCCCCGGCTCAGCGCAGGTGGCGGGCGAGGAAGTCCTCGGCGCGACGCCAGGCGCGGGCGGCCGGCTCGGCGTCGTAGAACATCGGTGCCTTGCGGTTGTGGAAGGCGTGCCCCGCCTGCTCCTCGACGTGGATCTCGACGGCGGGCCGCTCCGCGACGGCGGCCTCGATCCGGGCGACCTCCGCGCGTGGGATGTACGGGTCGCTGCCGCCGAAGTGCAGTTGCAGCGGCCGTTCGATGGAGTCCAGTAGGGCGAGCCGTTCCGGCACGGCGGAGCCGTAGAAGGACACGACGGCCGCCGCGGTGCCGCGCGCGGCGAGGGCGAAGGCGATCGAGCCGCCGAGGCAGAACCCGACGATCCCCACCGGGCCGTCCACGTCGGGAAGGCCGGCGAGGTGGTCGAGGGCGGCGGCCGCGTCGGCGACGCCCTGCTCGAGGTCGAAGCGCTGGGCCAGCTCGAGCGACTCCTTGAGGCCCGTCTCGTCGTGCCCGGCACGCCAGCCGGGCCGCAGCCGCCAGAACAGATCCGGTGCGGCGGCGACGTATCCCAGCCGGGCGAGGTCCTCGGCGACCGCCTCGATGTAGTCACTGACCCCGAAGATCTCTTGAATGATCAGAACTCCGGGCCCGGTGCCGCCCTCGGGCAGCCAGACGTTCAGGTCGAACGCACCGCCGGGGACCGTCACCTGCTCGACACGTGAAGTCACGGCGTCCAGCGTAGATCAAACCGAGGAGGACGACCGGTCCGGGATCCGGCGCTCCTCGGATGGGCGGTAGCAGTAGCCGACCCGCCGTACGGTCACCAGGCGCCTGCCGTGCCGGCCGAGCTTGCGGCGCAGCCGATGGACGTGGACGTCGACCGTTCGCGGGACGACCACGCCCCCGGCATCCCAGACGGCGTTCATCAGATGGAGCCGGGTGAACACCTTGCCCGGTCGCGCCGTCAGGTAGTCCAGCAGCTCGAACTCCTGGAACGTCAGCGGCACCTCCGTCCCGTCCACCCAGACGCGCCTGGCATCGCGCTCGACCACCACCAGGTCGTCGGGCTCCTCTTCGGGACGCTCCCGGGACGCCGGCGGTGTCCCAGGCGTCTCGTGCGTCCCGGACGTCCCGGGCGTCCCGGGCGTCCTGGGTGCCTCGACGTCCGCCGCCGGCAGGAGATGCGCCGTGATCACCATCACCTGACCCGTCTCCGGGATCGGGATCATCTCGAGCAGACCGCCCGGCGGCACGTCGCCGACGATCGCCGGAAGCGCGTCGCCGAGCCCGCGCTGATCGTCGTCCTGGAGGCCGGGATCGAGCTTCGCAACCTGAAGTCGTGACATCGACTGACTTCCTTCGTTCCCATGGGTACGGATCTTCAGGGCCGGGGCGTCGGGGACGCACACAGGGCGCTGGCCTGCCGGCGCAGATCGACGTGCCGGCGCACCGTCAAGGGAACGTTGCGACTCACGATTCCAGACTGCGGAACTATTCCTACTTTGTCAACCTGAAATATCATAAATAACGCCCGTCATGTGATTCCGTCGATCGGGATGAGTCGGCGGGATGGGGGTACCCCACGTCAGTGGACCGGATGGGTCGAGGGAAGGGCGCCGGCGGCTGCGAGCGCGTCGCCGATCCGCCCCTCGTTCCGCCCGGTGGTCCTGGGAACCGGGAGGGGAAGGGCGTGGGCAGGCTTGCCATACGATCGGCCAAGGATGAATGGCGGTCCAAGGGTGAAGACCACCATCATTCGGCGTGGAGGTAGAGACGACATGGCGGCGGATCGACCGGAGGAAGCGACGCTGGATGTGGTGATCGGAACACGGGGCGAGTGGTCCCTGATCCAGGTGGCTGGGGAGCTCGACTACACGACCGTCGGAGAACTCCGCGAACGACTGGACGCCATGCTCTCGGCGGGGCAGCCCCGGATCGCCCTCGACCTGTCCGCCCTGGACTTCTGCGACTCGGTGGGGCTCGGCTGTTTCGTCGGCGCGTGGAAGCGCGCCCGTAAGGCCGGCGGCGACCTACTCCTGCTCCGCCCCGCCGGGCACGTCCAGCGGATGCTCCGGATCACGGGCCTCGACAGGTTCCTTTCCAGCCTCGACCAACTTCCCGGCGCCGGGCCGGCACCGGCGGTGACGCGGACCTGACGGCGGCCCTGGAGGCGGGTCGCACCAGGTCTGCCACATAACGTCGCGAAGCCACACCGCTGAGGCCTGGCCGTCAAGACCGGGCCGTCAAGACCGGGCCGTCTAGGCCGGGCCGCCAAGGCCGGGCCGCCAAGGCCAGGCAGTCAAGGCCAGGCAGTCAAGGGCGGGCCCTCAAGCTGGGGCCGCCAAGGCAGGGCCGCTAACACAGGTCCGCCAGGGGCGGGCCGTCAAACCGGCGACGGGCCCGTCGCGGTCAGCCAGGCGGCCTTCTCCGCCAAGGCCGTCGCGATGCCATCCCGGCTCTGAGGCGAGTGGCCTTCCCCTGGAAGCAGGACGAGCCGCGCTCGGGTCCCGTTGGCGACGAGCGCCTGGAACAGAAGCGTCGCCTGGGTCACGGGGGTCGCCGGATTCGGGTCGGCGTCGCCGTGGATGATCAGAACCGGCCGCCGGATGCGGGGCGCGTTAACGATCGCGTCGAAATCCTGGTAGACGCGCGGAGCCTCCCAGAGCGTACGGGTCTCATCCTGGAAGCCCAAGAGCGTCAACTGCCGTGAGTACGCACCGCTCTGCACGATCGCGGTACCGAACAGATCACAGTCCGCGATGGCCAGCAACGCGAGTGTCGCGCCGAAACTGGCGCCACCGACGGCGAGACGAGACGGGCCGGTGCGGTCGGCGACTCCACTGCGGAGCACCGCGTCGCGAATCTGCCGGACGAGGCGGGGCCGGATCTCCTCATCGGGAACACCTGGCGACCAACGAGGGACGAGCCTCAGGTCGAGTACGCCGTATCCGGCGAGGGTCAGCCAGTGGGGATCGAGCGCGGCCCCCCCGCCGGGGACCGTCTCGGCCGCCTGCGACAGCCAGACGAGGACGGCCGGCGGATCCGGCCGTGCGGGCAGGTGGAGCGAGAACTCCGCGCCCGCCTCGGGAATCCGGCCATGCAACGGCGGCGGCCCTCCCGGGTGGGCCGGCAGCGGGGACCGCACCCGCCGCTTGCCGCGGACGGGCCGTACGTCGCCGGGAGACCAGCCCGCGACGGCGATGAGCTCCTCGTCCTCCGGCACTGTGAGGTCGCAGAGCCGACTCGCGTCCATGCCCTCCTCCGGCACCTCCCAGACGGCCAGATGGTTCGCGGCGTCGACGGTGGCGAACCGCCGACCGCCCGCCACCGGGCGGGGAGCGACGGCAGCGATCTTGATCAGCGTGGGCGGCCGGAGGCCGAGACCCAGACACCGGACGGGCCGAGGTGAACCGGGGTCGACGACAAGGACGGAGTAGGCACCGTCGGCGTCCAGCGCCAGGATGAAGAGACCGTCCTGGCAGTGCGCCTGGAGGTAGCGCCCTCGGTGCCGGTGCAGCGGCCGTGCGCGCTCGATCGGACCGTCCGCCATCGCATACGAGGTGACCGCGAAACCGTCCAGGTCGCCCGTGACCACGACCAGGTGCGCCGTCCCTGTCTCCGTCCCCGCCGCTGTCCCCGTTCTCGTCGTCGCCCCCGCCCCCGTTCCCGCCATCGCCGCCACAGTCCCCGCCGTCGCCGCCGCTGTCGCCGTCGCCGTGGTGGTTGTCGCGGTGGGTCCGCCGGTGTGCCGGGGCGCGTGATGTGGCGCGTGGCGGGCGGCTCGGATCCAGCAGAACTCGAGCAGTTGGCCCTCGTCGGCCTGGATCAGATGTTCGTCCGAGGATCCGGGGACGCCGACTGCCACGAGCGCGCCGCCGATCGTCGCCGGAGCGCAGGCGGCGACGTGCCCGGTCGGCGCGCCCCGCACCTGTTGGTACGGCCGGGCGCCGAGGGGGATCCGCTCGACCGCTCCTCCGGCCGGATCCAGCGTGACGAAGCGGGATGGCCGGTCTTCCGCGTCGTGAGCGTCGCCAAGGACCCGGACCCGTTGGCCGGGCGCGGCTTCGAAGACCCGGGGCATCGCGTGGTGGGCCGGGGCCAGAGCGTCGTACGGGCCGCTCGACAGGTCCACCGGCACCACGAGTGCGGGGCCCGCCCAGGCCACGGGGAACTCGTCGCCCGAAAGCAAGGCCGGCACCGGGGCCAGGAACGTGACCGAGCGTGCCACGGCATCGGCGATCCAGCACCGCGGGCGGCCGGGTTCGAGCGCGACACCCGCGAACAGGCGATGCTCCGTGGGGTGCTGGACCGGTCTTCCGAGCACTTCTCGTAGCCGCTCCGGGACCCACCGCGTGCCGTCCGGAAAATGAAAGGACAACCGCCCGGACGGCAGGCTCGCTGGAATTCGACCGGAACGAACGGTGGGCGGATATGGCATCCGGGTGAGCGAGCTGCCATACCCGCCACTGTGAGATTCCGTCGCGGTCTCGACGCACGCGTCGAGCATGTCGCAGACCTGTTTCCGGAGTCTCTCGTCGATCATGTCACCCGCCGCAACGGCCGGTGACCTCAAGCCCTCGAAGGACCTTTATGCCCGGCAGCAGTAGACCTTGTATCCGGTCCAGCAGCAGGCACCGTCGCCGCAGCTGTTGCGATTCCGCTCGGTGTATCCGGCCGGGCAGGCGCCGGCGCAGAACGGCGCCGTCCCGTCCCAGTAGCAGGACTCGGCCTCGCGCTCGTTGCGGTAGGGGGTGACGGTGAACGTGGTGCGTGTCGCGGCCATTTCTTGAAGACCGTGCATGCGTGGCAGATCCTTTCTTTTTGCGACTACCGGCCATCCCGGCACTTACAGAATGACCTGCCGTGAAACCGATGTCAATGAGCAATTCTTGATCCTATTTTGATCGATTTTAAATGCACTCACTGCGGAGATTCGCCCGTTTTTGGATATCTGATCAATTCGACCAGATAATTACCGGGCGGCGCGTCGATGTCCAGCGGAACGCCCGCGATCTCGATCCAGGTAAAGACGCGGTATCCCCCGTGGGACTCGGGCAGCGGGTCGGCTCCCACGACGAGTTGCGCGGGGACGCCACAGCGGTGCAGAGCCGCCACGACGAGGGCGTTCTCCCGCATCGGAGCGCAGAAGCCGGCGAAGAGCCGCAGCGTCAGGACGATCGGGGTGACGGCCGGGCGGGCGGCGCGGCGCCGCCGGGGTGGCCGGTCCATTCCGGCGATGAGGTCGGGCAGCTCCTCGCGGCGCAGCCGCAGTGCCGTCCACATCGCGCTGATCGTTGTCGTCATGTGGTCACCTGTGAGCCCGGTCGGCGGGAGTGGGGCGTCGAACGGCGTAGCAGATCACGGATCGCGGCGAGCCCATGGGCAGCCTCGGAGATCGCGGTGCCGTTCGCGTCGTACGCGACGGCGGCCGGGAACGCTCCACCCGCGGCCGTCGCGTCCTCTTCGGTGTCGGCGCGCCGGAAGCGCACCGGGCAGTCGGCCATGGCCTCGTAGCGGTCGCGCTGGGCCTCGAGCGCGGCGCAGTAGCGGCAGGACTCGGCCGTGAAGATGACGATGTGGTCGACGTCGGCCGGTGCCGGCAGGTCACCGGTGCCGGAACGGCGCGCGAACCAGGCGACGGCGGATCCGGCGAGGCCGACGCCGACGGCGGCCTCGCCGCAGGCGGGCCAGACCCCTGGGGGGCCGATGAGGCCGGCGAAGGCCGCCGCCGCGACGACCGCGCACCCCGCGGCGTGCCCCGTCGTGAATCGCGTGGGAATCCAGCTGCCGAAGCACGCGCACCGGCGCCCCCTCATCCGGAGCGCGGCGATCGTGTACGCGGTGAAGACGGCGCCGAGCAGTCCCAGGCGTGCCGAAACTGACGACGGGACGAGCGCCGCCACGACCACGAGGCCCTCGGCCACCGTCACCTGGGCCGGCCCCGCGAGCCTGCCCGAGCGGCCCGTCATGGGCCAGCTGACGCGCGTGGTCTCCCAGTCGGTGAGTTTGGCGGCGAGACTAAGGGCGAGAACGGCGACGCCACCGACGAGGACGGCGGCGGCGCACAGGCCGGCGAGCTCTCTCATGCGGTCCTCTCCTGCTCGATCAACCAGCCCTCCTCGACGCCAGCCCGGATCTCGGCGGCGAGTGCGCGCGATGGCGGGCCGACCGACGGGAGGTCCGCCGGCGCGCAGTCACCCGGCGCAAGGTCCGTCGGCGCGAGGTCCCCCGGCGCACGATCACCCGGCGCGACATCCTCCAGCGCACGGTCACCCAGCTCGACGTCCCCCGACGCGACGTCCCCCGGCGCACAGCCACCCGACGCGACGACCCCCGACGCGAGGTCCGCCGACGCACGGCCACCCAGCGCGCCGTCACCCAGCGCACGGCCACCCGACGCGACGTCCCCCGACGCACGGTCACCCAGCGCACGGTCACCCGGTTCGACGTCCCCCGGCGCAGGGGCGGAGTCGGCGCGGATCTCGGCGGCGAGGGCGGGCGGTGGCGGGCCGGCGCCGGGTCGGTGCCGGCGAGCAGTGCGGCCAGCTCGGAACCGATCTGCCGGGCGGCCGGCCGGGCGCCGTCCAGCACGAAGGCTCCCCCGAAGGGCATGGGATGCAGGCTGATGCCGTCGTCGAGTCTCCAGCTCATGAGCCCTCCTTCGTCTGGGGAGTGACCGGGCGCGCCATGCCTACGATTCGCTCGCTCCGCTCGCTCATGACCGCCCTCCCGTGGCCAGCAGGTCGGGGTGGCACGTGGCGGTGACGTAGAGCCGGCGCAGCGCCCGCGCGTCGGCCAGCACCCGCATGGAGTCGGAGAGAACGGCGCGCAGGCGGTCATGGACGATCCAGGGACTGCCGTCGGCCCGGGCGAGCAGTGCCGCGCGCTGCGCCGGCGTGGCCAGGCGGCTGGTGACGAAGGCGGCGGCCAGCAGGCCGTCCCGTTCGTCCGGTGTCACGTCGCCGGGCCGCCGCCCGGGCGGGAGCAGGTCGTGCAGCAGCGGGGCGGCCTGGATGTGACCGTCGCGCCGGCGCACCCGAAGGCGACCGTCGCGGGCCAGGAGCACCGCCGCGCCGAGCACCACCGGATGGGCGCAGACCAGGACCGGGTCGGCCCTGCGGTCGCCGGGTGCCGGTGGCGGGCGCTCGAGAAGGTCGAGTACGACGTGCAGGGCCTCGGCGCCGGGGACCGCGCCCGTCGTGTCGTCGACGATGGGAAGCAGGTGGCTGGCGGTCTGAGCGGAGGTCACGGCGGCGCCGGCCTCGGCGACGGCCGGCGAGATCCAGCCGCCCGGGAGGAGGGCGTCGGCGTCGTCCGGCGGGTGCGCGTGGTCGTGCGCCGACGCGGACTCGTCGCCGCGCGGCGGGCTCCAGGCCCGCCACCCAGGTCGGCCGAACAGGGTCGGGAACGGCGCGGCCATGGTGAGCTGCCGCCATCCGGTACGGAGCCGGCCGGGCGTGTCGGCCACTCCGGTCAGCAGCCGGACGATCCCCGCCCCGCTGAGGAGCGGGCCGGCCTCATCTCCGGCACTCCGGAGGAGCTCAAGGACCGGCGGCCAGGGATCACCCGCACCGGTGACATCGGCCCGAGGGTCGTCGCAGGCCCGTCGCCAGTGCTTCGTGCCGTCGATGACCTCGGCGCCGACGGCGAGTCGTCCGCGCCGCCGGTCGAGCACCGGGACGTCCAGATGGACGTGGAGGCGCCGCAGCCGGGCCGGGTCGACCGCGGCCAGGGCCGCCGCGCCGAGCCCGCCGCCGTCCCCGAGGACTCCACGGCCCCCGGCCGCGGCCAGGGCCTCGTCGACGGCGTGCCGGAGGGCTCGGCGGACCATCTCGCGCGGGTCGGCGGGACGCCCGAGGATCCGGCGGGCCTGGTCGGCGAGGGCGGCGAGGGCGGCGAGGTCGAACTCGTCCAGGGTGAGGCGCTCCCGGCCGCCGGACGTGCTCAGCGCCGTGCCGCACGCCAGTTGGAAGACCCCTTCGTGCGGCGTGAGCGGCATCGGCACGGGCTGCCCGGACAGCGCCGCCGCGACGGCGGCGACCCAGGGCGCGGATCCGTCGCCGGCCACGTCGGCCAGGTCGGTGGAGAACCGCACCACGCGGCCGTCCGGGCCGTCGGCGACGGTGTAGAAGAGCCGTGTCTGCGACAGCGCGCCCCTGCCGAGAGTGCCGGTGGCCGGGTCGGCCCACGTCTGGGCGAGACGGCCCGCGGCGGCGAACGGTCCGACGACGACGGGACCGGCCCCCGCCCCCGCGGGGGAGCCGGTCCCTGCCTCAGCGTCGGCCGTCGTGTGGACGCCCGCCCCGGGCCCCGCCTCCGCGTGGAAGCCCGCGTCGGGCCCGACCCCCGTGTGGGAGCCCGCCCCGGGCCCGACCCTTGTGTGGGAGCCCGCCCCGGGCCCCGCCTCCGCGTGGAAGCCCACCCCGGACCCGACCCCCGTGTGGGAGCCCACCCCGGGCCCCGCCCCCGCGTGGGAGCCCGCCCCGGACGCCGCCACCCCGGGCACCGTCGCCCCGGATGCCACCGCCCGGAAGTCCGGCGTCGGCGAATGGCGTCTCCCGCAGGAGCAGATCGTCTCGACGACCATCCGTCCGGCCGTGGCGGTGCCGGTGAAGCCGACCGGCGCCCCGCCCGAGGCGCAGCCGACGGCCCGAGCTCCGGGCGGGACACCGGTCAGCGTGCCGCGCCGGAGGGTCGAATCCGGCAAGCTATTGCGTTTTCCCACCGATCACCCCGAAGAGCCAGGTCCGGACATTCCATCGAATTTCACATTCTGCGCCACCCAGATAATCGATCTTTCCCAGAAAAGGCCACTGCTTGGGCGACACATTGACCCGACCTTACCAAGAGCGACGGACATTGCCGAGATGCCGCGTGAATTGTCCAATGATGTAGGCATTCACGGCGCTCGTCATTTCCTCACGACGCGTGGCAGACTGCCGGACGGTAACGGGAGAGCATGGCGCGAAGAAAGGCGGCACCATGACGATCGAGGGTCAGTGGCGGCGTTTTACCGGGATGCGGCAATTGCTGGCCTTCGGGGTGTCCCTCGGCTGGCGAGCCGACCATCGCCGGGTGGTGGCCGTCCTGCTTCTGCAGATCCTGCAGTCGATCGGGCTGGGCGGCATGATCCTCGGCGGACACGGAGTGGCCGACGGGCTGCTCGGCTCCGCGCACGGACACGCCGACATTCCGCGAGCCGGAATATCGGCGCTCATCGTCATGGCCCTCGCATTCGTCAACAGCACGCTCAATGTCATCGGTCTCCTTCATCAGAGCGTGCTTCGCGTCGCCATCGAACGCGACGCGGTCGAGGCGGTGACCGCGGCCACGGCCCGGGCGGATCTACTGGAATTCGAACGGCCCGGATTTCACGACACGGTCCGCCTCACACTGACGGCGGCGCAGATTCACGCGCCCAATCTGCCGTTCACCGTCATGACGGTGACGCGGACCGCGTTGACGCTGGTGACGGTGGTGATCGCGCTGATCGCCATGGCCTGGTGGCTGCTTCCGCTTCTGCTCGTCGCGGCGATCCCGTCGATACGCGTCGCACTGCTCCAGCAGCGGTCCCATTTCGACCTGCGGCGGAGCCTCACCGAGAACCAGCGCACCGCCGGATACCTCACCCAGTTGCTCACCGGCAGAGATGAGGCCAAAGAGCTTCGCGCATTCGGCCTGAGCCGTACCTTCTTCGACCGGTTGACGGCGTGTTATGACCGCGCGCTGAGCGCGGAGGTCGCGTTCCGGCGGCGATTCCTATGGAAGGAGATCCGGGCGCGACTGGCCGGGCACGCCGTGGCGGCCGCCGCGGTCGGCGGTCTGATCGTCGCGACGGCCTCGGGGGTCATCGGCACGGCGGCCGCGCTGACGGCGCTCGGCGGCCTGCTGATCGGCGTGCAGCAGGGCATCGCGCTCACATCCGTTCTGCGGGCGTCCGGCGACTCGCTACGCCACCTCGACGCGTTGCGGACGTTCACCGCCGGCGTGGGCGGGCCACCTCCACCCCCCGCGGTCACCCGCCGGTCGTTCGGCTCCCTGCGGGCCCGCCGGCTCTCCTTCACCTACCCCGGGACCGCCCGTCCCGCCGTGGACGGCGTGTCGATCGACCTGCGCCCCGGCGAGGTCATCGCCCTCGTCGGGGAGAACGGCTCGGGCAAGACGACGCTGACCAAGCTGCTGACCGGGCTGTACGTCCCGGACTCCGGGGAACTGCTGATCGACGAACGGCCCATCGCCTCGGCCGCCGAGCTGCGGGCGCTGTCCACGGTGCTGTTCCAGGACTATCTGCGCTACAAGCTGTCCGTCGCGGAGAACATCGCGCTCGGCGATCCGGCGTTCCTCGACGACCGCGGCCGGGTCCTCGGCGCGGCACGGCGCGCCGGCGTCGCCCCGATCGTCGCGAACCTGCCCGGCGGGTACGACACGCTCCTCGGGTCGGAGTTCACCGGCGGCACGGACCTGTCCCTCGGGCAGTGGCAGCGCGTCGCGCTGGCCCGGGCCTTCTTCCGGCAGGCACCGCTCGTCGTGCTGGACGAGCCGACGGCGGCGATGGACGCGCGCGCGGAGGCCGACCTGTTCGCCCGCATCCGGGAACTGTTCGCCGACCGTACCGTCCTGCTGATCTCCCATAGGTTCTCGAGCGTCCGCTCGGCCGATCGGATCCACGTGCTGTGCCAGGGCAGGATCATCGAAGTCGGCACCCACGACGAGCTGATGGCCGTCGACGGGACGTACGCCGAGTTCTTCCGCGTTCAGGCCGCCGCCTACCTCGACGACCCGGCACCGCGGTCGCGATCGATCAAGCCGGTGTGAGCCGCCGCCGGACTACGCCGCCCGACTGCGCCGCCGCCTCACTCCGCCGCCTCACTCCGCCGTCCCACTCCGCCGTCCCACTCCGCCGTCCCACTCCGCCGGGCCGTGTCCGCCGGGCCGTGTCCGCCGGGCCGTGTCCGCCGGGCCGTGTCCGCCGGGCCGTGTCCGCGGACACGGCTCGGCGGCGCCTCACCGGTCCGCGGGATCCGCGCCCGTCTTCCGGGCGGCGAGGTTGGACGACCGCCCGTAGGCGAACGCCCGGACCCGGTACGACGCGACCCGCTCCTCGGGCAGGGTGATCAGCCCGAAGGAGTCGATGTCCGGGTCGATGACCGCGACCACCTGGAAGTCGGGGCGTCCGCTCGGCCGGGACTCGAGCAGGTACCCGTCCTCGTCGCCGGCGTGGTCGATCCACGTGAACCTGATGCCGTTCGACGTCATGACGGTGCCGCGCAGATCCGAGGGGGCCGCGGCGGCGCTCCCGTCTCGTACGGTGTGCCGGTCGGCCGGGCCGCCGATGCGCCGGGGAGTCGCCCAGTCGTCATCGCGCTTCGCACCCGCGCCCTTCCGCCGACCTCCGGGGACGGTGATGTCGATCGGGCGTGAGGCCGGCCCGCGGTAGGCGCGGACCCGATAGTAGAACGACGTCTCCGGCATGAGGTCCGGATGCGTGAACGTCGTCTCGCCCGGTGGGGCGAACCGCAGGATCGTGTACGGGCCGCGGGGGTCCGTCGCGAACTCCACGACATGACCGGCGACACCTCGCTGCGTGTCCCGCCACGTCAGGGTGACCTCCGTCGGCTTCACCAGAGTGGCGGTGAGCCGGATGGGCGGATCCGTCGCGGCAGGCCGGGCGGTCGACCGGGACCCGCAGCCCGCCAGGCCGAGCACGAGGAGAAGCACCAGGATGGAGACCCTCATCGAGGGGGCCTATTTCTGCCAGAAACTGATGTCGCTCCACTCGACCTTGATCGGCCCTTTGCCGCTGGCGGTGCGGTAGGCGCCGAACTTGTCGTAGAAGCTCCCGCTCTCACTCGACGTCGTGTATTTCAGCGACCCGTTGATGTAGACCCGGAGCTGCTTGCCGACGACGTGGACGGTGTTGACCCGGACGCGGGTGCCGACCGTCGCGCCGGTCGCGATGGTGTCGCCGCCGTGCACGGAGTAGAGCCGGCCTCCGTTCTCGACGGCGAGCAGGAAGAACGGCCCGGTCGTCTTGAACGTCTGCTTCAGGCTGACCCGGCTGCCGCCCATGCTGACGATGCGGAAGTAGCCCTCGAACTGCCGGGTGCCGCTGGAGTAGGTGTCGTACCGGCGCTCGGCTCGCTGCTCGCCGCTGGAGTTGGAGCAGCTCAGGGTGAACGTCAGGCCGTCGACCTGGCCGCAGCCCACCTCTTGGACCTTGTAGCCGGGTGAGTACGACGTCCAGGGACCGGACTCGACGGGGTCCGCCGCGGCGGAGCCGGGAAGGGCGAGGACGCCGAGCACCGGTGCGGCGGCGAGCGCCCCTGCCGCGAGCCGCGTCCGGGTGGGAGATCGCATGAGTTCCTCCACATCCTTCTTTGATAAAGCTTCCTTACAATTAATTCATAGGACCACCATCCACTGCTCACGTCAATACTCGCAACCTGACCAGTCGTCGATAGACCGTTCCATTATGAGAAATGCCAGGTGATGACGACCGACGGTCAGCAGCAACCGGACACAGTGGCGTCGGAATACATCCGATCAGTACGGTGACGGCACGCGACGGGACGGGGCCGTCTCTGCGGGGCACGTCGATGGGGCACAATGGGGAGATCGAGGTGATGGGGCTCACCCACAACCGCGGCACCCGCCGCTGACGGTCCCTGACGTGATGTCAGGGAGGTGTCGTGCCGCGAAGGATCGTCGTCGCGACGTCCACGGTCCGCCGGTCCGGCGGACGCCCGCCCCGAGCGGGCGCCTCCCGCATCCGGTTCCTGATGAGCGCCCACCCCGGAAGGATGGCCGTGACCTCACGATTCCCCGATGGCTCGGTCGGCGGCCGCGCCGATCTGCCGATCGATCCCGACCTCGATCCCGACCTCGACACCGATGACGAGGGCACCGATGCCCAGGGCGACGTCTTCGCGCATCGGGCGTCGCCCCGCCGCCGTCGCGAGTGGAGCGTCCTGGCGACGATCTCGCTCGGCGGCTCGCTCGGCAGCCTCGCCCGTTATCTGGTCTCCGTGGCCGTTCCCGTCGCGCCCGGCCGCTTCCCCTGGGCCACCTTCCTGATCAACGTGTCCGGGTGCTGGGCGATCGGCCTGCTGATGGTGCTCGTCATGGACGTATGGCCGCCGAACCGGTACGTCCGTCCCTTCTTCGGCGTCGGAGTCCTCGGCGGCTACACCACGTTCTCCACGTTCGCCGTCGAGACCAGGAACCTCGCCGGGCACGGCGCGTGGCCCCTCGCCGGCGGGTACGTGCTGGCCAGCCTGGCCGGTGGCCTGGCCGCTGTCTGGTGCGGGATGATCGTCGCCCGCCTCATCGCCGGCCTGCCCGTACGCCGAGGCCGGGAAGGGAAGCGAGCATGAGACTGCACGGCAGGGCCTGCCGCGTCACGATCTTCATCGGTGAGACCGACCAGTACCACCACAAGCCGCTCTACACCGAGATCGTCCATCGCGCCCACGCCCGTGGGCTGGCCGGAGCGAGCGTGTTCCGCGGTATCGAGGGATACGGCGCCTCCTCCCACATCCACACCAGCCGGATCCTGTCGCTCAGCGAGGACCTGCCCCTGGCCATCGTGATCGTCGATGCCGAAGAAAAGATCGTCGACTTCCTCCTCGAGCTCGACGACCTCATCGACGAGGGTCTCGTCATACTCGACCAGGTCGAGGTCTACCGGTACGTCGGCCGCGGAACCACCCCGGAGGACTCATGATCGTCCTCCTCGTCCTGGTCGGTGGCGCCGTCGGCGCGCCCAGCCGTTACCTGCTCGACCGCTACGTCCAGCAACGTCGCGAGAGCGTCTTCCCCTGGGGAACCTTCGCCGTCAACCTCATCGGCTGTCTCATCCTGGGACTGCTGACCGGTGCCGCCCATGACCTGTCGAGGCCGGTCGTCGCCCTGCTCGGGACCGGCTTCTGCGGCGCCCTGACCACCTTCAGCACGTTCGGATTCGAGACCGTACGGCTCCTGGAGAACGGGTCGTACCGCGAGGCCGGCCTCAACGTCGTGGCCGGCGTCGGACTCGGGCTGCTGGCTGCCACGGCCGGCTTCGCGATCGGCGTCTCCGTCTGAACCACGGCGACGCCGATCACGCGTCGTACGGCGGGCGCGCCGCCACCCCGGCGCGAGCGCGAACGCCGGTGCTCAGGACGGCCGGATGCGGTACGTCCCGCCGGGCCGGGTGTCGAAGACCGCGACGTTCGGCTCGGGACGGCTGACCCGCGCGCCCGTCACCGACACCGGCGCCTGGGTCCGGAGCCGGATCTCCTCGCCGAGGTCGGAGCGGATCTCCGCCTCGGACAGGGCGCCTCCCCGCCACTCGACGTCGACCTCGAATCCGCCTCGCGCGCGCAGGCCCCGTACGTGACCGGCCGGGAAGGCGTCCGGCAGGGCGGGCAGGAGGTGGACCTCCCCGGCGTGGCTGTGCAGCAGCATCTCGGTGATCCCGGAGACGCCGCCGAAGTTGCCGTCGATCTGGAACGGCGGATGCAGGTCGAACATGTTGGGCGCCGTCCGCGCGGGCGTGAGCAGGCTGGACAGGTGCTGGTAGGCCTGCGCGGCGTCCTCCAGCCGGGCCCAGATGTTGATCTTCCAGGCGAGTGACCAGCCCTGGCCGGCGTTCCCCCGCAGTTGGAGGCTCCGCTTGGCCGCGTTGACCAGGTCGGGCGTCTGCCGCGGCACGATCTGCGCGCTGGGGAACACCCCGTACAGGTGGGAGACGTGCCGGCTCACGACCAGCGCCGCCTCCCGCCAGTCCTCCAGCCACTCCTGGAGCTGGCCGAGGTAGCCGATCTGCATGGGCGCGAGCCGGGCGCGCGCCGCCTTCACCTTCGCGCGGAAGTCCCGGTCCTGCCCGAGGATCTCCGACGCCTCGGCGCACGCGTCGAACAGGTCGCGCAGGATCTGCATGTCCATCGTCGGCCCGGCGCAGATGCTGACGCTCTCGCCCTCGTCCTGGTGGTGGGTGACCTCGGGCGACTGGGACGGGTTGGTGATCAGCCAGCCGTGGTCCGGGTCCTCGACGAGCGTGTCGAGGAAGAACTGGGCGGCGCCCTTGATCACCGGGTAGTCGCGGCGGAGCAGGCGCTTGTCGCCGGTGAACCGGTACCGGTCCCACAGCACGACGGACAGCCAGGCGCCGCCGCTCGGCCACATGCCGTACTGCGCGTAGTCCACCGGCGCGGTGCCGCGCCAGCCGTCGGTGTTGTGGTGCAGCACCCAGCCGTCCGCGCCGTACTGCGTCTTGGCGGTGCGCCGCCCCGACTCCGCCAGCTCGTGGACCATCGCCGCCGCCGGCTCCCAGCAGTCCGCCAGGTTGGTGGGCCCGGCGGGCCAGTAGTTCATCTCGAAGTTGATGTTGACGGTGTACTTGGACTCCCACGCCGGGGTCATGCTGTCGTTCCACAGCCCCTGCAGGTTCGCCGGCTGCCCCGGCGAGCGCGAGCAGGAGATCAGCAGGTAGCGCCCGTATTGGAAATACAGGGCCGCGAGCTGGGGGTCGGCGCCGGTCTGGAACAGCGGGATCCGTTCGTCGGTCGGCAGCGCCACCTTGTCCGAGGTGCCCAGGTCGAGCTGGACGCGGCCGAACAACCGGCGGTAGTCGTGCACGTGGACGCGGCGGAGCAGCTCGTACGGCCCCGCCGCAGCGGGCCCGAGCGGCCGCCGCGCCCGGGCCGCGGGGTCCGCGCTCACGTCCTGGTAGTTCCGGTAGCTGCTGCCGATCGAGATGAGCAGGGTGACGGCGTCCGCGTCCTCGACGATCAGCTTGCCCTGGTCGGTACGGACCCGGCCGCCGTGCGCGACCGCCCGCGCGAGCGCCTGGAACCGGACGGCCCCGGCGCGGCCCTGCCACTCGCCGCTCACGCCGTCGAGGGCGATCGTCCGGTCGTCGGCCGCGGTCGTCGTGGTCTGCTGCGGGCTGTCGAACGCGGCCTCGAAGGAGATCGAGCCCGCCCGGTCCGCGGTCAGCCGCACCGCGATGACCTGGCCGGGGGTGCTGGCGAAGACCTCACGGGTGTACCGCACGCCGTCCCGGACATAGGTCACGCTCGTGATCGCGGTCTCGAGGTCCAGCTCGCGGCGGTAGTCGGTGGGGTCGCCGCCCTTGGGGAAGGTGAGCGTGAGGTTCCCGACCGGCTGGTACGCGGCCTGCTCCGACGGCCGGCCGAGGAAGGTCCTGTCCACGAGTCGCTGGGCCTGGTTCCACTTGCCCGCGAGCACCAGGCGGCGGATCTCGGGCAGGTTCGCCAGCGCGTCGGGGCTGTCGTAGTCGTGCGGGCTGCCGGCCCAGATGCTGTCCTCGTTCAGCTGGAGCTTCTCGGAGTCGACCCCGCCGAACACCATGGCGCCGATGCGGCCGTTCCCGATCGGGAGGGCCTCCAGCCACTCCTTCGCGGGCCTGCGGTACCAGAGCCGGAGCGGGTTGGTCTCCTGGTCGCCGGTGTCGGCGTGGGCGGCGGCCCCGGTGACGACGGCCGTCGACGCGACCGCCGCGCCGACTCCGGCCGCTTTGAGGACACTACGTCGGGAGAGCTCGGACATGTCATGACCTTTCGTTCGGTCCCTGCTACTGGCGGAGTCCCCGATGGTTCGCGGCGGGCGGGTGCCCGCCTCCGGCGTCCCGGCGCCTCAGGTGAGGCGGGTTTCGAGGCCGGCGATCCGGCCGTCACGGCTGAGGCGGGTCTCGAGATCGGCGATGGCGTCGGCGCCCTGATGGACCCGGAAGACGGTGTGGTAGGTCCGGGACTCGCCCGGTCCGAGCCAGATCATGCTTCCGTCGTCGCGGGCGGCGGCGTCGCCCGCCACGTGGTGCGTCGACGGTTCGAGGCCCACCGCGTAGTCACCGGCGCGCAGGTTGAGCCACTGGAAGAAGCACGGGAACTCGGCGGCCCGCCACTCGACGCTCACCGCGAGCCCGAGCCGGTCGTTGACCAGCGCGGCCCCCGTCAGCCCGTCCGCGTCGGCGGCCAGCTCGTGCTCGTACACCTGCTCCACGAATCCCGGCAGCGGAGCCGGGAGCGTCCACGCGTCCACGCCCTGCTCGGCGACGCTGTCGGTCCGCCACACCGTCTCGCGTACGGGCGCGAGGAAGCGGCTGCCCTCGTCGAGCAGAGGCCAGCCGAGGTTGATGTGGTACAGGAACATGTGCGGGACCGGATCGAATCCGGGGTTGTGCACCGTGTCGGTGAGGCGGATCTCGTCGCCGCCCAGGTCCGCCTCGATCCGGCGGGTCAGCCGCAGGTTCTCGGCGAACACCGCCGCCTGCCGCACCTCCCCTTCGGCCCACAGCACGCAGTCGTCGCCGTCCCACCGCTCGCCGTACCCGGTCAGCCGCGCCGGGATGTTGGCCACCCGGCCGTGCAGCCCGTGCCGCACCGCCGGCCGTGGCGGGTACCGGTACGACGCGGCGTCCACCTCTCCGCCGAAGAGGGTGTGGTCGAGTCCCGCGGTCACGGTCAGCCCGGAGAACGAGCGCAGCCACGAGAGGCCGTCCTCGTCCGCGTGCTCGTGCAGCCCGGGGTTGCGGAACCCGGTCCGCGACCGCCACCCGAATGCCCGGCCGCCGTGCTCGGCCGCGCCGAGGTCCATGCAGCGGTCCACGAGGACGTCGAAGGCCAGCCCGCTCCCGGTCCGGAACTCCAGCGCCCGGATCCCGCGCTCGACACCGTCGCCGAGGGTGACGAGCCGCACGCCTCCGGCCGCCGCCGGATCGCCCATCCGCGCCGCGAGGTCACGCCGTCCCAGTTCCTGCCCGCGCACTCTCATCGCTCACCTGTCCAGATTCGTTCGGCAAAGGTTTTCCGCCGTCGCCCGCGCCGGTGTCCGGAGATCGGGGGGCGGCCTGCGTCGGCGTACTCGGGGGTGGCTTGCGTCGGCGTACGAAGATCGGGGGCGGCTCGTGCCGGTGGCCCCGGTCGCCGTGCCGGTGGCCTCGGGACGGCCCGTGCCGGCGATCCCAGGCCGCCCACGGGCACGGTGGCCCGCGCCGGTGGCCGCGGATCGCCGGCCGCCGCCGTGCTGTCAGGTCATGACCCAGCCGCCGTTGACCTCGATCGTCTGCCCCGTCACGAAGGACGCGTCGGGTCCCGCCAGGAAGGCGACGACCGAGGCGAGTTCGTCCGGAGTGCCGCGCCGCTTGAGCGCCTGACGCTCGAGGACGAAACGCGTGTAGCCGTCCGGGTCCGGGTGGATTGTCTCCGCGGCGGTGGGGAACGCGCCCGGGGACACGCAGTTGACCCGGATCTCGCGTGGCCCGAGCTCCCGTGCCAGCGCCCTCGTCAGCGCGGTCACCGCGCCCTTGGTCGTGACGTACGCGGCCAGGTCGGGCCACCCGCCGTGCATGGTGATGGACGCGACGTTGATGATCGCCCCGCTGCCGTGTTCCGTCATGAGCCGGGCCGCCGCCTGGGCGATGATCCAGTACGCCCGCTGGTTGACCGCCTGGACGTCGTCGTACTCGGCGAGCGGCACCTCGAGGAACGGCCGGCTGGGTAGACGGCCGCGTTGTTGACGAGGACCCGCACCGGGCCGAGCCGCTCGGCGGCCGTCGCCACGGCCGCCTCGATCGCCGCCGCGTCGCGCAGGTCGGCGACGAGCGGCAGGACCGTGCCGCCCGCCCGCTCGATGAGGCTCGTGGTCTCGGCGAGCGTGGCCGCGTCGACGTCGAGAGCCGCGACCGGGGCGCCGTCGCGGGCGAGGCGGCGGGCCGTGGCGCGGCCGAGCGCTCCCCCGGCCCCGGTGACAAGAGCAGTGGTCATGCGCACCTCCAGGCTTCGTAGTGTTTGTCGAGGTCGCGGAGCAGTTCACCGTGCGGTGCCCGGCCGGCCAGCCCGTCGCGGATCAGCCGGGAGGCGGTGTCCTGGAACGTGAGGTAGCCGGCGGACCGCGGGCGCACCCACGCGGCCTCGAGCGTGGCGCGGGTCGCCCGGTAGAAGCCGCCGCTCAGCGCGGAGACCGCCGGGTCCGTCCAGGCGGAGCGCGCCGCGGGCTGCCCTCCGGTGGCGGGGTACAGGTTGCGCTGTACCGCCGGTGACAGCAGCCGGCGCACGTGGTCGCGGATCGCATCGCGCACCTCCAGGTCCTCGGTGCGGGACCGGGACACCGCGAGCCCGGTGCCGCCGAGCACGCTCCCGGGCCGCCCGCCCGGCGCCCACGCCGGAGCGTCGGCGAACCGCACGCCACGAGCCCCGGCGTAGGTGACGTATCCGTACACGAGCGGGCAGTACGCCGGGCCGCCGTCCGCGGCGATCGCCTCGAGCACGCAGATCGGGTTGAGCCGCCAGACCTCCGCGACGCTCCGGGCCAGCAGATCGGCCATCGCGTCGAGCGCGACCTCCCCCGCCTCGCGCGGCACCAGGACGTCACCGGACCGGCAGGGGTCCGCGCCGTACGTGACGCACAGCGCGCAGAAGGTGAGGAAGGCGTGCGGCCCGCCGAGGCACAGCGTCGTCGGCGCCGACCGGGCCAGCTCGCGTACCTCGTCCCAGGTCGCGGGCGGCGTGGCGGTCAGGCCGCGGCGGAACGCCGACACCTGGCCCGCGGCGTCGACCGGCAGCGCCCACGGCCGGCCGTCGAGGACGTAGCTGTCGAAGGAAGGACCGACGGCCTCCTCCCGCCACGCCGCGAGCTCCGCCGCTTCGAACAGGTCGTCCATCGGCAGCAGGCAGCCGTCGGCCACGGCCGTTCCGAGCCCGGGGTGGTCGACGACCAGGAGGTCGTAGTCGCCGGTGAGGGTGACGAGGGGCCGCGACTCGAAGCCCTCGAGGGGCTGGCGGTCCCAGCGCAGCGGGGCCCGTACGCGCCCGTACCGGTGCGGCCCGGCGTCGTCGAGCCGCGCCAGGACGTCCAGCGGCGCGTACCCGCGCGGATGGTCCCAGGTGAGGCCCCGCAGCCCTCGCGTCACGACGCCCGATCCTCACGGACGGCCGTGTCCGGGGCGGTCACGACGTGGTCCGCGAGGAGCCGCGTCACCTGGTCGCCGGTGTAGCCGGCCTCGGTGAGCACCTCGCGGGTGTGCTCGCCGACGACCGGCGCGCCGCGACCCACCCGGGGCGGGGTCGCGCTGAACCGGTACGGGAACCCGGGCGTCGTCACGGTGCCCTCGGTCGGATGCTCGTAGGTGACGAACGACCCGTTGTGCCGTACCTGCGGATCGGCCAGGACGTCGGCGTAGGAGTAGACCGGGCCCGCCCAGATGCCGTGCCGGCCGAGCAGGTCGAGCCACTCGCCGGTGGTGCGGCCGGCCAGCCGTTCCCGGACGAGTGCGGTGATCTCGTCGCGGCGGCGGTGCCCGTCCACGTCGGTGTCCATCTCCGCCAGCGCGGGCAGGTCGAGCGCCGCGCCGAGCGCGTCCAGGGGTGGCATGGCCAGTGCCAGGTGCCCGTCGTGGGTGGCGAACACCCCGTACGGTGCGCGGATGTAGGTGTGTCCGTGCGGTTCGGCGCCGCGGCGTTGCGGCACTCCCCCGACGGTGTACACCGACAGCTCCTGCATCTGCACGGCGATGGCCGCGTCGAGCATGTTCACGGTCACGAGCTGGCCCTCGCCGGTGCGCTCCCGGTGGAGCAGGGCGGCGAGGGCCCCCTCGAACGCGCTGTACGCGGTGATCGCGTCGATCGCGTACGTGCCGGCGGGCGCGGGCGGGTCGCCGTCGCGTCCGACGCTGAACATCGCCCCGCTCATCGCCTGGAGCAGCAGGTCCTGTCCCGGCCGCCCGGCGTAGGGGCCGGACTCGCCGTACCCGGAGATCGAGACGTACACGATGCCCGGGTTGATCGCGCGGATGGTCTCGTAGTCCATCCCGAGGCGTTCGGCGACGCCGGGCCGGTAGTTCTGCAGGAACACCGCCGACCGGCGCGCCAGGGCGTGGACGGCGGCGCGGCCCTGCGGGGTCTTCAGGTCGACGGCGAGGCTGCGCTTGTTGCGGTTCAGGGACAGGAACGACGCGTTCAGCTCCCTCCCGACCGCACCGCCGGCGGGGGCGCTCCGCTGCCACTCCCCGCTGATCGGCTCGACCTTGACGACGTCCGCGCCAAGGTCGCCGAGCCGCATCGCCGCCAGCGGCCCGGCCATCGCGATCGACAGGTCGATCACCCGGTACCCGTCGAGGATCCCCATGTCAGCGCCCCTGGAACCGCGGGTCGCGGCGCTCGGCGAACGCGGCCCGGCCCTCGGCCGCATCCTCGGTGGCGAAGCAGATGGTCTGCAGGTCCCGCTCGTAGCGGATCGCCTGGTCCAGCGGCATCGTGTACGCCGCGCGCAGGTTGGCCTTGGCGGTCTGCGCGGCGATGGGCGCGCGGGCCGCGATGCGCCCGGCCAGCTCCCGGGCTTCGGCCCGCAGGTCCTCCGGCTCGACGACCGCGCTGACCAGGCCCCAGGCGAGCGCCCGCTCCGCGTCGATCGGGTCGCCGGTGAGCAGCATCAGCGCCGCGTTGCCCGACCCGACGCTGTGCGCGAGCAGGGCGGACTGGCCGGTGCCGCCGATCCAGCCGAGCTTGATCTCCGGTGCGGCGAACGTCGCGGTGCGGGCGGCCAGCCGGATGTCGCAGGCCAGTGCGAGTTCGAGGCCGCCGCCGTAGGCGTACCCGTTGACCGCCGCGATGAGGGGCTTGCGCAGCTCCCGCAGCGCGTCGCCGTAGTCGCCCCGGTTGCGGAAGTCCCAGGGCGTCGCGTACGCGTCGAGCTCGCCGATGTCGCTGCCCACGCAGAAGGCCCGGTCGCCGGCGCCGGTCAGCACGACGGCGCGGATCTCCGGATCGTCGCTGAGCCTGGCGGCGTGCCCGCGCAACGCGTCGGCCATCGCGGGCGTGACGGCGTTGAGCTTGGCCGGCCGGTTCAGCGTGATGACGGCGACGTGGCCGTCGACGTCGCACCGGACGTCGGTGGTCTGGTTCATGGATTTCCTTACGTCAGCCGGCGCTTCAGGTGATCGAGGGCGGAGTCCTGCAGGTCACGGTCGAAGCGGTGCGGGCCCGGGTGGAACTCCCCGACGTACGCGTCCGGCGCCCCGGCCCGGCGGTAGTGCTCGGTGAGCCTGTCGTGGGCGGCCCGCATGCCGTCGAGCGGGAACAGCGCGTCGTCGCGCAGGTACTGGACCAGGAGGGGTGAGGGCGCGCGGGCGGCGGCCAGGTCGGGCCAGTCGCCGACCCGTGGTAGGTCCGGCGGGAAGAACATCCAGGTGTGCCCGGCGACGTGCCGGTCGAGGAGCGCGCGGTGCGTGCTCATCATGCCCGCGATGACGGCGGCGCCGACGTGCGGACTCGTGGCCTGGAGCAGGGCGGCCCGGCATCCGCCGCCGGAGAAGCCGACGCAGCCGATCGGCCCGTCGCGTACGTCCGGTCGCGAGCGGAGGTAGGCGGCGGCGACGCGGTCCTCGTAGGCCGCGATGCCGGCCAGGCTCGTCCCCAGCAGCGCGCAGTACTTGGCCACGACGTGCTCGTGCCGGGCGGCCAGGCGGTTGTACCAGCGGAGGTCGGCGGGGTCGCCGCCGTCGTGCTCCAGGGCGACCCACCGGTCCTCCGGCGACGGCCCGGCGGATCCCGCCATGGTCGCCGCCGGGAAGCGGCGGCTGCCCCACAGGAACACGTCGGGGACCAGCACCGTGAAGCCGCCCCGCGCGATCGCGTCGGCGAAGGGACGGCCGCCGTAGAACGCCCGCCGCAGCTCGCCGACGCCGGGCGGGATCCCGTCGGGACCGTCGGCGATCTTCTCCTTGCCGTGGTACTTGAAGGCGTCGTGGCCGTGCAGCGCGAGGACGCCCGGCAGCGGGCCGCGTGCCCCGGCCGGGCGCAGCAGCCAGGCGCGCGTCCGCGGCCCGTACCCGACCGACCACGACACCTCCTCTCCGTCGAGCCCGCCCCTGGACCAGCGCCGCTCCACGCGCGGCTCGCCCGGCGTCCCGTCATGGTCGAAGCCGACGATCCGGCGGACCGCGGCCGCGTCGAGCCGGCCCGCGCCGGCCGGTGCCAGGCCCGCGCCAGCCGGATCCATGCCCGCCCCGCCTGGAGCCAGGACCGCCCCGACCACAGCCGTGCCCGTTCCGGCCGGCCCCAGGCCCGTCCCGCCCGGAGCCAGGCTCGTCCCGGCCGACATCAGGCCCGCGGCGAAGTCCGCCAGGTCGCTGAACGGCCCCAGGTCCCGGTGGTTCCGCGTCACCGTTCCCCTCCGCTTCCTCGGAGGCGGCGTGCCCGGGAGGGTCGCTCCCGGGCACGCGCGCGCCTATCTCCGGCAGTGCAGCAGCGCCAGGCCGATCGTGTCGGCCATGGCCCGGTAACCGGCGTCACCCAGGTGGAGGTGGTCGCCGGAGTCGTACGCGGGCAGCAGCCGCGTGGGATCGGCCGGGTCACGGGTGGCGCGGTCGAAGTCGACGACGCCGTCGAAGACGCCGCTCGTCCGGATGAAGGCGTTGACCTCCTGCCGGACGGCCTCGTTCGCCGCGCTCTGGTAGACCGAGCCGCCGAACGGGGTCAGCGTCCCGCCGACGAGGCAGCGGCCCGCGGCGTGCGCCGCCACGACCATGTCCCGGTACGCCGCGGTCAGCTGCGCCGCCGTCGCGCCGCCCGCGCCGATGTCGTTGACCCCTTCGAGCAGGATCACCGTCCGGACGCCGGGCTTGGTCAGGACGTCGCTCACCAGCCGCGTCCGGGCGCTGCGGCCGACGCCGTCCTTGAGGACCCGGTTGGCCGAGATCCCCTCGTCGGTCACGCCGAGCCGCCACGCGGGCGGCAGGGCCCGCAGCCGGTCGGCGAGGTAGTCGGGCCACCGGTGGTTCGCGTTCGTGGTGGAACCGACTCCCGAGGTGATCGAGTCGCCGAGGGCGGCGACCGTGGAGACGGTCCTCGGCGCGGTCACGACCACGGCGTCCAGCCAGAACCAGACGGCCGACTGGGTCGGGAACGCCGTCCCCGCCTCCTCGGCCGCGTGGTCGCCCGCCGTCGACTTGTAGGTGAACTGCATCGTGCGGTTGTGCGCGGTGAGCTTTCCGCTCGCGCCGCGCAGGTAGAGGCTCACCGCGAGGTTCCGCCGGGCCGGCACGCGCCCGGGCAGCGGGTCGCTGAGCACCACGCCGCCCGGCGGCACCGTCACCGAGTCGCCGCCGCCGAAGCGCAGCCGCCGGTTGGAACCGGGCACCAGGCCCGGTCCGGACCGCTCGACGCCGACGTACGCGGCGCCGAACGTCACCGGCCGGTCGCCCAGGGCGTTGGACAGCCGGATCCGCAGGCCGGTGCCGCCGACGCTGGTGTGCACGATGTTCCGTACGGTCATCTCGGTGAGGGTTCCGCCGGTGGTGTCGTCGGCCGCCGCCCACGTCGACACCTCATGGGAGGATCCGCGGGCGGCGTACGCCGGTGTGGCACCGATCAGGGGAACGACGAGCAGCGCGATCGCCCACCGCGCCCGGCGTCGTGTGGATCTCCCGTTCCGCGCGTCCATGGGTCAGTGGCCCTGGGCCGCGGCGGGGATCGGGTAGGGGAAGCCGGCGGTCACGCCGATCTTGTCGTACTCCATCTTCGAGGAGTCGAAGTTCGCGTCCCAGCTGTTGTTCTCGAAGGTGTTGCAGTTCGTGTTGCCGTGGAACGGCTGCCGGTACTGGATGTTCGTGGCCTGGATGTCGGAGAACCTGTAGCCGCAGCCGCCCGCGTCCATGTGCACCCCGCTGGGCACGACGTCCGGCATCGACGGGTCGGCGTTGACGTCGTCGATGAGGATCTGCGACATCGACGCCTCGATGGTGTGCGGCTCGAAGTTCTGCACGCCGTACGAGTCGATCGCGCCCATGTCGCCGCTGTCCTTGCCGGCGTGCGCGATCCGCAGGTAGCTCAGCGCGTTGCCGCCCGTGTAGTTGTCCGCGTTGGCGACGGTGGTGATCGCCTTGACGCTGACCGCGTAGCGCGCGCTGTGCTGGATGACGCTGTGGCTGAGCTCGTTGTGCCCGCTGTCGAGGATCTCGTAGCCCGAGGCGTCACCGGGGACGAGCTCGCCGATCCAGCTGATGTAGTTGTCGGTCAGGACGTTGTGGTTCGCGACGTCGCCCTCGCCGGGGTAGGGCCCTTCGATCTTGACGCCGTCGCCGCCGAGGTTCTCGAAGAGGCTGTCGGAGACGGTGTCGTGGTCGTTGGCGAACAGCAGGAACACGCCGGTCCAGCCGGTGTCGGCGATGTGCAGGCGGCGCAGGCCGACGCGGGTCGTGTTCGTCAGCGTGATCGTGCCGTATTGATTGCGCGGCATCTCGATCTGCCGGTCGTAGTCCGGGTACTTGTGCACGTAGCCGGAGTCGCCGACGCCGTTCCAGCCGTAGCGGTACCAGTCGGTGAAGTCGGTGTACTGGACGGTGAGCCCGTCGAGCGACAGGTCGTGCACCCGCGCGGACGGCGAGCTGCCCGCGATCGAGAAGACCGTCTTCACCGTCGGCGCCATGACCGTGCTGTTCTCGATCGAGCCGTTCTTGGGCCAGTAGTAGAGCATCCCGTCGCTGTGGTCGAGGTAGTACTCCCCTGGCTCGTCCAGGAAGTCGAGGGAGTTCTGGATGAAGTAGCGCGAGCCGACCTGGGAGTACAGCGAGAACCTCGTCGGGTAGCGGAGGCTGACGAACTTCTTCTTCCAGTTGACGTTGAGGACCGGGTCGGTGTCGGTGAACCAGCTCCAGTGGCCGCCGGACCAGACGACGACCTGGGCGTCGTGCAGGTCCCAGTTCTGGTTCCAGTCGCCGTCCTTGTAGGCCATCCACTGCTGGGAGTTGGTCAGGGCGTCGTCGGAGCTCTCCACCGACTGCAGGTAGGGGCCGAGCGTCTCGGTGGAGGTGCGGTTCGGGTAGCGCGCCGTCGTGGCCCGCTGACCGTTGTCGTACAGGGTGTAGAAGGGATGGTTCTTGTCGGTCTGCACCCGGTAGATGTCGCCCTTGTAGTGCTGCCAGCCGGTGATCTGCCGGGCTCCGAGGAAGCGGGCCTTCCCGGGACCGTCGTAGCTGCGGTAGACGACCGAGTGCCCGTTGCTTCCCGAGTCGGCCTCGTTGAACTGGATCGTGTTGTCGACCTCGTAGTCGCCCGCTCGTACCTGGACGTCGAGGTCGCAGCGCATGTCCCGGTTCAGGTGCCGTTGCCGGATGACGTCCCGGGCGTGCTCGATGGTCTTCCACGGGTGGCCGATGGTGCCGTTCGCCCGGTCGTCGCCCTGCGCGGAGACGAACAGCTGCTTCGGCGTGCACGCCCGGTCGCGGGCGTCGGCGGCGGCCGTGGGCACGGTCAGGCACGCGAGTGCCGTGACCGCGCCGACGGCGCCGCGCAGGAGTCGCTGGCGGGATCTACGGAACATGAACCCTCCTCGGGTCGTACTGGCGGGAACCCCGATGGATCGGTCGCGATGGTCGGCGGCGGTCAGGCTCCCCGCCCGTCGGCGCGCCAGCGCTCGTACTCGGCGCGGGTCTCGGGCGTGAGCGGGTAGTAGTCGGTCAGCGCGCCGCCCTCCTCGATGCGCGACCGGCTGAACCGCTCCCACTCCTCGTGGTCGGCGGCCGCGTCGATGAGGTCGGGGGCCTTCCGGCGCGGCACTACCACGGCACCGTCGTCGTCGGCGACCACCAGGTCGCCGGGCAGGACGAGCACGCCCCCGCAGGCGATCGGCACGTCGTACGCCCACGGGAACAGCTCGGACTGGGAGGCGTAGTGTGGGGTGACGCCGGTCGACCAGATGGGGACGCCGAGCCGGCGGACGCGGGGCGCGTCGCGGACGCAGCCGTCCACGACGATGCCGGCACCGCCCCTCTGCTTGAAGTAGCGGACCAGCATGTCCCCGAAGCAGCCGGTGTAGGCGCTGCCGTAGGCCTGGACGACCAGGACGTCCCCGGGCTGGACGGTCTCCAGCACGGCCCACAGCGCGGTGTGCCGCTCGATGTACTCCTGGCCGAGACCGGAGGCGATGTCCTCCCGCTGGGGCATGAACTGCAGCGTCAGCGCCCGCCCCGCGACCTTCTGCCCGGGCGACATCGGCCGCGGCCCGGACACGAACGTGCGCCGGATGCCCTGCCCGTGGAGCTTGGCGCAGGCGGTGGCCGCGCTGACCGCGGAGAGCCGCCGGACGAGGTCGGGATCGGGTGGTTCCGGCGCCTCACCGCGTACGGGCAGCTGCCACACCAGGTCCTCGTCGGTCGTCCGGGCGCTGTCTTCCACTGATGGGCTCCTCACGGTCGCCGTCCCGCCGGGATGGTCCCGGCGTGCTGGTGGGCGGGCCGGGCGGCCCGCAGGGTCAGACGCAGATCGATCCGGATGCGGCGCCCCGGCGGCAGCACGACCTCCAGGCGCGGCCCGCCGACGTCGAGCTCACGGGTGACGACGGTCGCGTCCGGCGCGACGTACGACGTCAGGTCGCCGGGGTAGCCGGTGTCGGCGGCGGTGACGACGGCCCGGGTGATCCGGTGCTCGCCGAACGCGCCGGCCTGCACGACCACCCGCCGGGTCCCCGTCAGTCCCGTGTGCACGAGTTCGACGCCGGTACGGTCGGGGCCGACGTCGTCGACGAGGGCCGCGACGCCGGGCGGCAGGCCGGGCCGGCGGCGTTCGGCGTCGAAGTAGGCGAGGCGCGTCGGCAGCAGGCCGCCGTTGTACAGCACCTGCGGCGTGCCCGTCGTGAGCTGGAGCAGCGCCTCGGTCAGCACCGGGTTGAGCCGCTGCCAGTGGTGGATGTGGAACTCATCCGGCGCGGCCCGGTCCGCGGCGATGAGCGCCATGCGGCGCTCGACCTGGCCGAGCGCGGCGGCGAGCATCGCCTCCGGGAACCCGGGGTTGTCCCCGCGCAGGTACGCCAGCCACGGCGCCTCGTGGCCGGCCTCCTCCTTGTTTCGGAAGCCCCGGACGACGCTCCAGTCGTAGCCGGACGCCTTCCACAGCCGGTCGAGGCGGTCCCGGTCCTCCTCCGCCATGCCCGCGTGCCACAGCCACACCGGCAGGCCGAGCTGCGGCGGCTGGAAGTCGAACCAGCCGGTGTCGTCGTGCCGGTTCGGCACCAGGAGGGTGGGCCGGTCGGCGTCCTCGCCGAGTTCGGCGAACCACCGGTCGCTGATGCTCATCGACGTCGCCCCGGGAGGTCGGTCGGGGCCGGGAGGTCGGTCGGGGCCGGTTGGTCGGGAAGAACAGGTTGGTCGGGAAGAACAGGTTGGTCGGGAGAAGGCACTGACGGTCCCGCGGATCCCGTGGCGCAGGACCAGGTCGAGCGGACCCCGGCCGAGGTCGAGGTGGTCGGTGCCGCCGGTGAGCAGGACCGTGTTGACGGCGGCGACCACGGCGGCCGCTCCGACGCTGTACACGCCGTGCGGCCACTGCCAGCCGTAGTTGCCGCCGTACCAGCGGCCGTCGTGCAGCTCCCCCACCCGGCCCGACGGACCGACGTTGTCGGGGAGGATCCCGCCGAGCGCGGCGGCGCGGCGTTCCCAGGACTCGACGTAGCGCAGCGCCCAGTCGCGGTACCGGTCCTCGTGCCCGTACAGCCAGGCGTTGGTCGCCAGGCCGGTCGCGGCGAGGTTGACGGCGACGTCGCCGCGGCCGATCCGCTCGTTCATCGCGGCGCCCATCCGGGCGGCGTTCACGGGGTCGGCCAGGTCGTCCCAGGTGGAGATGCCGGGCAGGTCCCGCAGCGGCAGCCCGTACGGACGCATGGAGGTCAGGTCCGCGCCGTACGACGCCCACTCCTCGTTGACGCCGTAGCGTGGGCCGCCCGCGCCGTTGTGCGGCGCCCGGATGATGTCGGCGGCCGGGTCGTAGTTGCCGGCCGGGGAGCCGGGCAGGTACAGCTCGGCGAACCGGCGCGCGCGTTCGGCGAACCGTTCGTCGCGCGGGTCGGCGGCGCAGATGCCGTAGAACAGCAGCAGGGACTCGCCCTGGTGGAACCAGTCGTAGCCGCGCTCGAACTCGTCGACGAGGTAGCCGGACTCGCTGAGCTGGGCGGTCACTCCCTCCCAGTGGTGTTTGCAGGCGTCGAGGAGGTCGTCGGCGCCGCCCAGCTGGTAAAGGGTCGGCCAGTTGAAGAACGCCTCGTAGAAGTCGTCGGCGCCGTCGCGGCTCTCCAGCGCGCCGGTGTAGCGTAGCCGGCCGTCGCCCTCGCAGTAGCGGCCGGCGAACGCGCGCCACGCCTCGTCGAGCGCGTCGAAGAGCCGGCGTTCCAGGATCGCCCAGGCCGGGGGTGCGCCGACCGGCACGCTCGCGACGACGCGGGGAATCCGCTCAGTCATGGTCAGCCCTTCGTCGCACCGGCCGTCAGGCCGCTGATGATGTGCCGCTGCATGATCACGAAGAAGACGAGGAGCGGCGCGATCGCGAGCAGCAGCGTCGGGAAGACGACGGTGAAGTCGGTCTGGTACTGGCTGACGGCGGCGTAGACCCCGGTCGTGACCGTGTACAGGCCGCTGCCGGGGCCGAGGATGATCTGCGGGTTCACGAAGTCGTTCCACACCGAGAAGGTGTTGAGGATGACCATCGTGGCGACCACGGGCCGCATCAGCGGAAAGATGATCTTCCAGAAGACGCGGAGCCGTCCGGCGCCGTCCACCGCGGCAGCCTGGTCGAGCGTGACCGGGATGGTGCCGATGTACCCGGCGTACAGGAAGATCGAGAACGGCAGTGTGAGGGACGTCTCGAACAGGACGAACCCTCGGATCGTGCCCATCAGCCCGAGCGTCTTCAGGACGTACACCACCGGGATGACCAGCACCTGGCTCGGGATGAACGTGCCCGCCAGGAAGACCAGCAGCAGCGCGCGGTAGCGGCGGCGCGGGCTGCGGGCGATGACGTACGACACCGGGCCGGCCAGCACCACCGACAGCACGTTGACCGCGACCACGAACAGGATCGTCACGGCGTACCCGCGCGCGATGTCGAACTCCGGGTTGTGCAGCGCGTGCCCGAGGTAGCGGGTGGTCAGCGAGCCCAACGGCAGGCCGAACGGATGCTCGAGGATCTGCTGCTGTGGCTTGAACGCGTTGACGACCAGCACGTACAGCGGGGTGAGCATGAAGATCGCGACGATGCCGAGGAACAGCGGCCGCCACACCCGGCGCGGACGGCGGGCCCGCGACCGTACGGTGCCGGGCGGCTCCGGCGGAGCGGTCGCGGTGTCCGCCCGGGCGTCGATGGTGGTCAGGCCCTCGCTCACGAGTACACCGCCATCTCTCCTCGCCGCCGGAGGCGGGTGACGATCAGGGCGAGCGCGGCGGTGACGACCATGAGGACCACGGACTGCGCCGAACCGAACCCGAGCCGGTTGTCGTGGAAGGAGTTCCACAGGATGAGGTAGGCGACCGTCTGGGTCTGGCCGGCCCGCCCGCGGTCAGCGAGACCACCAGGTCGTACGTCTTGAGCAGCGTCACCAGGGACAGGACGACGTTGACGGTCACGACGGGCCCGAGCGCCGGCAGCGTCACGTGCCGGAACACCTGCCATCGCGAGGCGCCGTCGATCCGGGCCGCTTCCACGAGTGACGCGGGGACGGCCTGCAGCCCGGCGAGGTAGAGGACGATGTTCACCCCGAAGCCCGCCCAGATCAGGACGGCGATCATGGTGACCATCGCCCACGTGGGGTCGGACAGGAACGGCAGGACGCCTCCCCCGTGCGCGGTGACCAGGCTGTTCACCGCGCCGGTGGTGCCGAGGATGGCGCTCCAGAGGAAGCCGACGACGAGCGCGCTGAGCACGTGCGGGTAGAACAGCACGACCCGCAGGAAGCGGTTCGCCCGGGAGGAGCCGTTCACCAGGACGGCGAAGCCGAGTCCGAGCAGGTTCATCCCGGCCGTGCCGACGATCGCGGCGAGCAGGGTGACGGTGGCGGCGTGCCCCATGACGGGGTCGCCGAACAGGTGCGCGTAGTTGGCCGTCCCGACGACGTGCGGCCGGGCGCTGTAGCCGTCCCAGTCGGTCAGGCTGAGGTACACCGCCAGCCCGACCGGGACGAGCAGCATGACCGCGAACAGGACGGTGGCCGGCGCGACCATGAGCAGGGTCGCGAAGCCCTCTCCCCTGCGGCTCGGTTTCGTGTGCGTCGCGTGGGTCATGAGCGCGACGCGACCCACTGGTCGACGGCGGCGGCCACCTTCTCGGGTGAGCGTCCGACGTACAGCCCCTGGACCTGGGTGTTCCAGGCGTCGTTGAAACCGTTCGGCAGGGTGTCGTCGCCGTACCCCTCGCCCTGGGGGACGGTGGCGGGCGCGGCGTCGAGGATCTGCTGCACCTGGCGTTCCAGCGGGGTGAACCTCCGGTCGAAGCCGGGCCGGAAGTTCCCGTCCTGCTGGAGCTGGCTGGTCACCGCGCTCTTGTCGGTCACCAGCCACTGGACCAGCTTCAGCGCCAGGGTGCGGTGCTTCGCCGACTTGAGGATCATGTACGGCGCGGCCATCGTGGCGCCCTGCGGCCCCGGGCTCCGCTGCCCGGTCTGCACCGGCGCGGCGAACACGCCGACCTCGAAGTCCTTCTTGGCCGTCGCCTCGGCGGCGGTGAACCAGCTGCCCATGATGTACATGGCCGCCTTGCCGGCGAAGAACCTCGTCTGGGAGTCCGGGTACTTCAGCCCCATCGCGTTCTTGTCGACGTAGCCCCGCTCGATCCAGCTCTTGTAGAGCCGGAGGTGCGGCAGCAGCGACTCGCCGACCTTGAGGCGTCCGGCCTTGACGTCCTGGTACCACTGCGGATGGCTCTGCGCCAGCGAGGGGTCGGCGAGCTGCAGCAGCTGCAGGCCGGTGACGAAGTCGCCCGCGGTCTGCAGGGGGAGGTAGCCGGCGGCCTTCAGCTTCCCCATGTCCTGGGTGAGCTCGTCGAGCGTCTTGGGCGGCTGCTGGATGCCGGCCTTGGCGAAGGCGGTCTTGTTGTAGAAGACCAGCGACTGCGCCTGCTCGCCCACGCCGACCGTGTAGATCCGGCCGCCGACCGCGGCCTGCCGGGCGAGCGGGGCGCCCGTGGCCCAGGGCTGGTCGGTGAGGTCGAGCATCTGCGAGGCGCGGGTCGGATCCGCGGTCAGCTGCTCGACGACGTCGGGGGCGTTGCCGGCCGCGAGCTGCTGCGGCAGCGTGTCCGCGACCGACTTGCCGGTGGGCGCCTCGATCTTGACGTGCACGCCCGGGTTCGCCCGCTCGAAGGGCTTGACGAGCCCTGTCCAGTAGCTCTGGGTGAGGTTCGGGGTGATGTTGACGAGCATGCGGACGGTGCCCTTGTCCCCGCCGCCCGAGGTGTTCCCGCCCGAGAACCCGCCGCCTCCGCCGCAGGCGGCCAGGGCGAGGGACAGCAGGGCTCCGACGGCCGCCCGGCTCACATGTCGTGGACGCATCACGTCTCCTCCGTTGAGGCCCCCGGAATTGAACGTTTTAACGGGTCACTCATCGAGTAACGATTCGTTAATAGATCGCCCCGGCACGAGGTGTCAAGCATTACGCCCACATGACAAGGCGTTGAAGCCCGTGTTACCGTCGGCAATCGAGTCGTAAGTCTCTGTGCATGGGCGGTATTCTGAATCGATGACGACCCACCCCAAGACCTCTCTGGTGCTGAGCGACAGCGACCGCTCGACCCTGCTGGCGTGGGGTTCCCAGTCCGACGGCGCCCTCGCCCAGCGCAGCCGGATCGTGCTCGCCTGCGCCGAGGGACTATCCAACAAGGACGTCGCCGCCCGGCTCGGCGTCAGCCCCGCGACCGTCGGCAAGTGGCGGGACCGGTTCACCGAGCGCGGCCTCGACGGGCTGGCCGACGCGCCCCGCCCCGGCCGTCCCCGCAGCGTCGACCGGCGGGAGGCCGAGCGCCTCATCGCCGCCGCCCTCGGCACGGCCGAGCGCGGCGGCCCGGTGCCCTCCACGCACTCCCTCGCCCGCAGCCTCGGCCTCTCGCAGTCGACGGTGTCCCGGATCTGGCGGGAGCTGCAGGACGCCCCGCCGGACGCCCCGCCCCCTCCCCCGGAGATCCCGCTCGGCGCGGACGACGACCTGCTGCCGCGCGAGCTGCTGTCGGATCGGGTCTACGAGCGGCTCCGCCGCTCGATCGTCGACGGGGAGCTGACGGCGGGCGAGCGCCTCATCGAGTCGGAGATCGCCCGGCGGCTGGGCACCAGCCAGGCGCCGGCCCGGGAGGCGATCAAACGGCTCGTCCACGAGGGCCTGGTCCGCTACCTGCCGCACCGCGGCAGCTACGTCGCCGAGATCTCCGAAGAACAGGCCCGCGAGGTCCGCGACGTCCGCGTCCTCCTCGAGGAGTACGCCGCCCGCGGCGCCGCCGCACGGATACAGCCGCCCATGCTCGACCGCCTCGGCGAGGACGTCGAGGCGATGCGCCGGGCCGCCGGGCGCGGTGACATCGGCGGCTTCCGCGACGCCGACATGGCCTTCCACCGCCACGTGTGCGCCGCCTGCGGCAATGGATTCCTGCTGCGGGTCTGGCGCATGATCGAGCCGAGCCTATGGGGCCTGCACGTGCTCGGGGACCCCCGTTACGCCGGCGACTGGGCGGCCATGGCCGACCACCACGCGACCCTGGTGGCCGCGCTCTCCCACGGCGACCCGGACGAGGCGGGACGTCTCTTCGCCGCCCACGCCCGCGGCGAGTCCACGCGGACGTAGGGCGTGGCTTACGAAGACGCCGTGGTCTAGGGGCTCATGTGCTCGTCCGGCCCGCGGCAGCGCTGCTCAGACGCCGGCACCCGCCTCCAGATAGGAAGCGGGTGCCTCAAGCGATTCGACCGGGCCGCGAGTTACCGGATGAGGAGTTCCCAGCGTGGGTTGCTGCCACTGCCGAGATCCCTGCACCAGTACTCGTTCCAGCCCTCGCGCTCGTACTGCTGACCTGCGTCGTCGATGCAGAGAGACTTGGTCTTGTAGCCCCCGATCTCGACCCAGTTGGCCGCCTGGGCCGGTACGGCCAGGGCACCTACCGCGATGGTGGCGAGCCCGACGCTCGCGACGGCTGTACGAAGGCGCGTCCGCGTTTCCTTTCCTGGAGGACACAGATTTCGGCCGCCCGCCGTCCCGCCGGTCCGGCAAAACGATCTTGACGTCCGCGACTAAATGATCATCCCGTCTCACCCGATGCGCAAGACATTCCAGGGTGGATCTTGACGGTCTTCGCCCACACCGCGGCGGTCAGCGGTGCCGGCGCGGATCGGGCGGGATGCGCAATGTCGTGATGACCGTCGCCAGCATGTCGTAGTGGGCGGCGAGCATGATCAGCTCGATGCTCTCCCGCTCGTCGAGGTGCGCGCGCAGCCCGTCCCACGCCTCGTCGCCGAGGTCGCCCTGCGCCTGCAGAGCGTCCACGGCGGTCAGGACGGCGCGCTCCCGGGGCGACCAGCCGTCGGCCTCGGGCCCCTCCTCGGTGAGCCGGGCGAGGTCGGCGCGGGTGACCCCGGCCCGGGCGCCGAGCCGTACGTGATGGTCGAACTCGTAGCGGCAGCCGCGCGAGTGCGCCACCCGGAGGATGACCAACTCGGTCTCCCGGCGGGGCAGCACCCCGCCCGGCATCAGCCGCCCGGCGAAGCGCAGCCAGCCGCGGAACAGGCGGCGGTGCCGTCCGAGGACCCGGAACAGGACGGGCGGCTCCGTGCCGACGCGCCATCCCGCCAGCCAGGCGAAGATCCAGGCCGGCGTGCCGAGGTCACGGCGTGCGCCGGGCGCGACGCGCGGGACCATGCCGGTGGCGGCGCCGCCGCCGGGTGCCGGGTGCTCGACGCCGGAGTCGTTCTCGGCGGCCGTCCGATCACGTCGTCGCATGCGATCAGCAATACACGAACGCATGTGTCCGCGATAGCTCCCGCCGTACGAAATGTTCAGCCCGCCGCCGCACCGAAGTGCTCGACGATCCCCCGCGCGTAGTAGGGCTCCCAGTCCTCGGCCGGGCTCTCGGCGGCGTACCGCTTGTCCAGGCTCACCAGCAGGTAGACCAGCTCACTGCGGACCGGCTCGGCCGCCAGGAGCTCCGGCAGCTCCGAGAGCCGGATCAGCCAGTCGGCGTACCAGGAGGCCCAGTCGTCGTCCACGCCGTCCGCGATCCGATAGACGCTGTGGTGGACCTCCCCGGCCTCGTGCAGCAGTTCGCGCACAGCCTCCGTGGTCGTGTCCATCGTCCCGCCCCGAACCGATCGCGGCGCGTCCGGCGGCCATCGGCCCGGCGCGCTCATGAGGCCGGCCCTTCCAGCGGCGTCGGGGCACCCTCGGATACGGGCCGGTGACCTGGACTTTCCCCACTCCGCGGGCACCGGTAAACCTCACCCGGCGCCGGACGCCGTCAGAGCGGCCGACCGACCATCCGGCGGGCGGCGGTGAACCCGAGCTCCCCATCGGTCCGACCGGTCCGTCGGCCGCGGCGTACAGGCCTCCCCCCACACGACGGGCGGCGGTGAACCCGAGCTCCCGATCACCCCGACCGGTCCGTCGGCTGCACCGTACAGGCCTCCCCCCACACGACGGGCGGCGACGAACCCGGCCTCCCGATCAGCCCGACCGGTCCGTCGGCTGCGGCGTCGTGAACGTCGCGTCCTCCCCGCCGGCGATCCGCAGCGCCCGCTCGACCCGCGACCGTACGGCCACGTCGAACACCCGCTGGGCCGCCATGCGCCCGTGCAGGACCGGTCCGACCCAGCGCGGGGCGTGGACGCGGCGGGCGCGCGTGGCGATGCCACGCTCCAGCGCGTCGATCCCGGCGCTGAGCGGAGTCACGCCGGTGAACGCTCCTCGGCGGCCCTGCAGCGCGGCCGTGGCACGCGTGCCGAACCCGCGGCGGGTCATGTCGGTGTCGAGTTCGGCGAAGTACGCGACGCCGACCCGCGCGCCGGTGTGCCGCAGTTCGATGCGCAGGGTGTCGCCGAGGGCCTCCACCGCTGCCTTCGACGCGCTGTAGGCCCCGAGCAGTGGGGCGCGGACGGCGGCGGCCAGCGAGGCGACCGCCAGGACGTAGCCGTTCGGATGGGAGATGTACGGGCCGGCCGCGCGCAGCGTGTGATAGGTGCCGAAGACGTTGACCCGCATCGTCGTCTCCAGGACGCCGGGGTCGCCGTCGAGGATCGGCCACTGGCAGGCGACGCCGGCGTTGGCCACCACCACGTCCAGGCCACCGAGCTCCCCGGCGAGCTCCCCCACGGCACGCTCGACGCCCTCCCGGTCGGTCACGTCGCAGAGTCGCCACGGCGCGTCTCCGCACGCGCCGGCGACGGTCGCGAGCCCGTCCGGCTCCAGCCCCGCGAGGGCCACGCGGGCGCCGCGGGCGTGCAGGCGGCGGGCGAGCGCCGCCCCGATGCCGCGCGCCGCTCCGGTGATCAGCACCCGCCGACCATGGAGGAGCATCCGGTCGTTCGGTCGTCGCATAGACCAGCAATACACGACGTTGATCGTGATATCCCGATCGCGGCGGCATCGGCGATGGCCGAATGCGGACTCGGCGCCGCTGCGGTCCACCGGCACACCGCAGCACGGCACGCAGGCCCGCACCGCACCGCCCCGCGCGACGGAGCAGGTCGGGGCGGCGGCCATGCCGCGTCGGGCACGGGCTCGCCGCCGGCCACGGGCGCGGGCCCGGCGGCGCAGGACGGGGCAGCTATGCCGCGTCGGGTACCGGTTCACCGCCGGCCACGGCCGCGGGCCCGGCGGCGCAGGACGGGGCAGCTATGCCGCGTCGGGCACCGGTTCACCGCCGGCCACGGCCGCGGGCCCGGCGGCGCAGGACGGGGCAGCTATGCCGCGTCGGGCACCGGTTCACCGCCGGCCACGGCCGCGGGCCCGGCGGCCGCCGGGGCCGCGGGCCGCCGGCCGCGCCGCCAGATCGGGGTCGCGAGCAGGACCACGAGGAGCCCGCCGGCACCGGGGAGGATGAACGCCCACCGGCTGCCCCAGTCGTCGATGATGGTGCCGGTGACCGGACCGGCGACGGCCAGGCCCAGCGTCATCGCGGCGCCGTGCAGGCCCGTCGCCTCGCCACGGGCCTCGGCGGGCACCCACCGGCTGAGGGTGTCGATCGTGGTGGAGATGCCGGGGGCGCACAGCAGACCGGCCGGGAGCAGCACGAGGCACACCACCCGCCAGTCGCCGAACAGGCCGACCGGCACGGTGAGCGCGGCCATGGTCCCGACCATCACCAGGGGTGAGAAACCGCGGGGCAGCGCACCGTAGACGAACCCGCCGATCAGCGAGGCGACGCCCCACACGGCGAAGGCGAGGCCCGTCCACCGGGTCGCGGCGTCGGCCTTGAGCACCGCGACCACGCCGAGCTCCGTGGCGGCCAGCACGAACGTCAGCGCGCACGTCACGCCGAGGAGCGCCAGCAGCGCCGGGGTCAGCCACTGCCGGCGGCGCACCACGGCCCCGCCTGCCTCCGCCTCCCCCTCGACGCGGACGGGCGGGTCGACTATCAGCAGCGCGATGCCGGACACCACCAGCCCGATCCCGAGGAACGTCATGGTCCAGGTGCTGCCGAGCGCGGTGGTCACGGCGACGGCGAGTGCCGGGCCGGTCATGTAGGCGATCTCGACCAGCATCGAGTCGAGCGCGTACGCGCTGCGGCGCTGCTCTGCCGGGACGGTGGCCGCGAGGCACTGCCGGACGACGCTGAACACCGGCAGCGCGAGCACACCGTCGGCGAACGCGGCCGCGACCAGCGGCCAGTACGGCAGGAACGACGCGGAGATCCAGAACACCAGTTGGGCGACGGTGGTGACCGCCAGGACCGGCCGGAGGCCGCGCCGGTCGACGAAACGCCCGGCGATGGGAGAGCCGACGGCCACTCCGGCGGTCGCGGCCGCGCCGACCAGGCCCGCCTCCAGGAAGCCGAGCCGCAGCCCGCCGACCACGTGCAGGGTCAGCGTCAGCCCGGTGGCGACCACGGGGACCCGGGCCAGCAGCCCGACGAGCAGCAGCGTCCGGACGCCGGGGATGGACAGCACTCGCCGGTAAGGTTCGACAGTCATAATGATCACTTACCTCCACGACGCAGTATGACAGCGAGCCCCAGGCCCGGAAAGCGAATTTTCCGCCCACCCGGAGCGTCCGGCGCGCTGCTCGTCACGACTTCCTGACAGCGCTCGTCAATCGGGAGTTCGGGCGGCTCGGCATCGCGGTATAAGCACCACGACGGGGGTGGCCGCCCACGGTCCCCGCTGTTCGGCTGCGGGTCCGGGCCGCTCCTAGGGCTGCTAAAACGGGGGCAAAAAGGTGACGAGTGACGGAAATGACAAAAATAGCAATAGCCAGGAAAATGATCGGGCGGGCATTCGTCATCGGCGGTGGTTCCTGCCGGCCGCCCTCGGATTGGCCGTCGTGGTGGGCGGTGCGGTCGGCGCCGGAGTCCTCCGGCTCACCGGCTCACACCCGGCCGAACACCGCTCGGCCGTCCAGCGCCGAGCGACGCAGCCGAAGCAGCCGGTCCAGCCCAAGGTCGACTGCCATGTGCACAAGTGCATCGCGCTGACCTTCGACGACGGGCCGCTCGCCGAAACCACCCCCAAGCTCCTCGACGCCCTGAAGGCCCACGGAGCGCACGCGACGTTCTTCGTGCTCGGCATGCAGGTGGCGGGCAATGAGGAGGTGCTGAAACGGGAGGTCACCGAGGGCCACCAGGTCGGCAACCACACGTTCGACCACAAGAAACTCGTGGGGATGCCGCGCGCGAAGGTCGAGGACGAGCTGATCCGCACTCAGGAGGCGATCCTCCAGGCGACGGGCACGACGCCGACGGTGTTCCGCCCGACGTACGGGTCCACCGACAAGCAGTTGAACGGGATCGCCAAGGAGATGGGTCTCGCGCAGATCCTCTGGACCATCGACACGGTGGACTGGAAGGACCGCAACACCGCGCTCGTCACGAAACGCGTCCTGGCCGGCGCGAAGCCGGGCCACATCGTGATCATGCATGACATCCGGCCGACCAGCGTGAACGCCGTCCCCGGCATCCTGACGGCCCTCGCCAAGCAGGGGTACGCCTTCGTGACGATCTCCGAGCTGTACGGCGGCAAGCTGACGCCGGGCGAGCGCTACCCGGCGTTCCTCGGCTCACCCGTCGCGGGCCCCGCCCCGCCGATGTAGTCCACGCCGTGGGAAGGGCGTCGCTTGTCAGTGCGCGGTCCAGCCGCCGTCCATGGTGAGCGACGCCCCGGTGATCATCGACGCCTGCGGCGAGCAGAGGTAGGCGACCAGTTCGGCGACCTCGTCCGGCTCGATGAGCCGCCGGATCGCGGCCCTCGCGAGCATGACCTCGTCGATGACCCGGTCGGGTTCCATCCCGTGCGCGGCGGCCTGGTCGGCGATCTGGTGCTCCACGAGCGGAGTGCGGACGTACGCCGGGCTGACGCAGTTGGCGGTGACCCCGTGCTCGGCCGCCTCCAGCGCGATGACCTTGGTCATCCCCTCCAGGGCGTGCTTGGCGGCCACGTAGGCCACCTTGTACGGCGAGGCCACCCGGCCGTGGACCGAGGAGATGCCGATGACCCGGCCCCATCCTCGGCCGTACATTGCGGGGAGCGCCCGCCGCGCCAGCCGGAACGGCGCCTCGACCATGATGCGCTGCATCCGCGCGAAGACGTCCGGCGGGAACTCGGTGACCGGCGCGACGTGCTGCAGTCCGGCGTTGTTGACCAGGATGTCCACGTCGCAGTCGACGGCCTCGACCGCTGCGGCGTCGGACAGGTCGGCGGCGACCGCCCGGCCGCCGATCTCCCGGGCGGCGGCCTTCGCCTCCTCCTCGCGCAGGTCGACGATGACGACCTCGGCACCGGCGGCCGCGAGCCTGCGGGCGCAGGCCAGCCCGATCCCGCCGGCCGCGCCGGTCACGAGGGCCCGGCGGCCGGACAGGTCGAGACCGACGGACGGCTGAGGGGTGTTCGGTGAAGCCACGCGTTCTCCTCCTCGGCATCGGGACACTCGGTGCGAAGACGATCATATTGATGCGGGATCGGCCCACCGCGCCGCGCGAGTCTCGGGCATGCGGTGCGGCGCGTGGTGAACCACCGCGCTCGCGGAGGCGATCCCGAGCCGAGAGCGCCGGTGGGGTGCCCGCCGTTCCGGCGGGCACCCCGTTCAGGGCGTGTCGGTGGGGCTTGTTCGGTCAGGAGACCGTCTCGAAGGGCAGCCACAGCGCGAGCCGGCCGCCGATCCGCTGATCGGAGGTCGCGAGCGTGTGGATCTCCGCGGAAGACAGGGCCCGCTTGTACACGCGCACGTCGTCCAGCGTGCCGTGGAACCGGCTGGCGCCGTCGATGCGCTCTCCGACGTGGATGCCGTCCACGCCGAACTCCTTGCCCGCGGTGACCGAGCCCGGCGGCACCGCGGCGGAGGCGACCTGCGTCCCGTCGATCCACAGGGAGAGCTTCCCGTCGGCGCGCTGCAGCGCCACGTGGTGCCACTGGCCGTCGTTGTAGGCGTTCGCCGACTGGACGGAGATGTTGAACCGATCGACCGCGATCAACGCGTTGATCCGGTGGGACGCCGGCTCGGCCCGCAGCCACACCTGCGGTGTCGTCCCGCTGCCCCACCGGTACGCCCACAGCAGCGCGTGCGTCCCGGCGGTGTCGGAGTAGCGGAACCAGGTGGCCATCGTGAAGTCGTCGCCGCCGACGTCGATCGCCCGGCTGTACGGCACCTCGACGCGGTCATCGACCCCGTCCAGGTCGAGGCCGTTGCCGAACCGCCCGGGAACGGTCTGCGCGCCGCCGCGCACGTAGGCGTCGTTGCCGCGGTGCGAGGCGTCCGGGGTCTTCGGCCCCGGCGCGGGCGGCGCGGGGATGCCCGGGGGCGTGCCGTTCGGCGTGGCGAGGTAGGCCTCGTTGAAGTGCGCCCAGCGGATCGTCTCGTATGGGCTGGCGGTGCCCGCCTCGTACAGCAGGCCGGCCTCGTCGGCGCCCAGCTTCACCATGTCGGAGTAGGCCGACGGGCCCCACCAGAAGACCTTGCCCTGCTGCCAGCGCTGCCACGTACGGGCCTCGTCGAAGGACGAGCGCACCGCCATCGCCTCGCGCGCCACGGGGTGCGCCGGCGAGGACAGCAGGATGCGGTTGGTCTTGTCGCCCTGGTCGCGGGCGTGCATGCGCAGCGTCGAGGCCTGGACGTCCGGCACCGAAAGGTTCTTCACGATACGGAACGGCTTCTCGAACGTCTCCCCGCCGTCCTTGCTGATGGCGTACGCCCGGTTGCCGGGGTCGGTGCCGCGCTCACGGGCCAGCGCGTAGATCCGCCCGTCGGTGAGCTCGACGACGGTCACCTCCTGGGCGATGATCGTGCCGTCGTCGTAGGCACTCGTCGCCCCGATGTGCCAGGTCACGCCGCTGTCGTCGCTGTAGAGCAGGTGCGTGCCGTAGGTGTGGGGACCGACCCCGTCGTAGATCTCGTAGTTGGCGCCGAGCACGAGACGGCCGGCGTGCTTGCCCCGGGTGAGCTGGATGCCGTGCATCGGCCCGGTCGCGTACCAGAAGTTCCACTCCGGGCGCTTGCCCTCGGTCATCTCGCGGGGCGCGGTCCAGGTGGCGCCGTTGTCATCACTCCACTGCACGTACGGGTCGCGCTTACAACCGTTCGGGCAGGGGTCCGGGCCGTTGTGCGTGCTGACGAGGACGACCCGGCCGGTGCGCTGGTCGACGATCGGCACCGGGTTGCCGTGCGTCGAGCCGTTGCCCTTCGAGACGACCTGCAGCGGGCCCCAGGTGCGGCCGCCGTCGGCGGAGCGCCGGAGGACGATGTCGATGTTCTCGTCGTCGCCGCAGTCCTTGACGCGGCCCTCGGCGAAGGCCAGCACCATGCCGTTGGCCGCCCGGACGACCGCCGGGATCCGGAAACAGGCGTAGCCGAACTGCTTCTGCTGGAAGAGGACCTGTTCTTCGTCGAAAGGCGCCGGCGAGGCCGGCCGGGCGGAGGCGGTCGAGGCGGAGGCGGTCGGCGCGGCCGGGGCGGAGGTGGTTGCGGGGGCCGTCGCACCGGCCGTCCGGGCGGTGGCCAGGGCGGCCGGCGAGCCCAGGAGGAGTCCGGCCGCGATCAGGGCGACACGTCGCCACACGCCTGGTCGGCGCCGGGGCGGTTTCTCGAAGGCGTACCTCATAACGGTGCCTTTCATGAGAGGGACGGAGGTGGCGGACATCCTATGTCCTACGTTCTATGTCCACCAGACCTGCTATTGACGCCCCCGAGGCCTGCCGTTAGCTTCCCCGGACATAGGACATCCCATGTCCAGGGAAGGATTTGAGCCGATGCGAGCAGTCGATCGCGGGCCCCTCCGCGCCGCGTGCGTCACCACCGTTCTCGTGGCCGGCCTCGCCGCCGGGACGAGCCCGTCGCGGGCGGCCGTCCGGTGCGAGACGTCCGTGCCGTACACGGCGGGCACCGAGGGCTACAGCGCGTTCCGCATCCCCGCGGTGATCAAGACCAGGTCCGGCGACCTGCTGGCCTTCGCCGAGGGCCGGTTCTCCGGGCTCGGCGACGCCGGGAACATCGACACCGTCGTCAAGCGGTCCACCGACGGCGGCTGCACCTGGGGTCCCCTCCGGGTGGTGCAGGACAGCGGCCCGAACACCTCCGGCAATCCCGCGCCCGTCGTGACGGCACGAGGCCGGGTCGTGCTGCTGACGACGTACAACGCCGGGACGGCGACCGAGACGGCGATCCTGCGCGGTCAGGTGACGCCCGATCAGAGCCGCCGCGTCTTCACGCAGTACAGCGACGACGACGGGACGACCTGGTCGACGCCGCGCGAGATCACCGCCGACGCCAAACTCGCGAACTGGCGCTGGTACGCCACGGGCCCCGGCCACGCGATCCGGCTGACCCACGGCCGGCACGCCGGGCGGCTGTTCGTCCCGGCGAACCACTCGATCGCCCCGCCGGCGGGCTCGACGGACCTCGGGTCGGAGGCCAAGTACTACGGCGGGCACGGTCTCTACAGCGACGACGACGGCCGGACCTGGCACATCGGCTACGTCGACGACAACCCCGACGGGTACGTCAACGTGAACGAGTCGACGGCCGCGCAGCTGCCCGACGGCCGCGTCTACATCAACGCCCGCGACCAGAACGGCACGAGCCCCGCGACCCGCGCGGACGCCTACAGCCGGGACGGAGGCCGTACTCTCACGGCGCCGTTCCGCCCGCAGGACACCCTGACCGGCCCGGTCGTCGAGGGGAACGTCCTGCAGCCGCGCGGCCGGAAGGCGCCGCTGGTGTACTCCGGCCCGGCGAGCCCGACCAGCCGGGCGATCATGACGCTGCGCGTCAGCCGGGACGGCGGCGCGACGTGGCGGCCGGCGCTGACCCTCTCGACGCTGCCCGCCGGCTACTCCGACCTGGTCCAGGTCGACGCCCGTACCGTCGGCGTGCTGTACGAGACGGGGAACGCCGGACCGTACGAGAAGATCACCTTCCGCCGCGTGTCACTGCGCGACCTGGAGAATCAGTCCTCGCCGGCCGCACGGCGGGCCCCGGAGACCCGCCGTGCGTCCCCGGCCGTGCGCCGGCCGGACGGCGGGGTCCGGACACCAGCCGTCGCCCAGGCCGGGCACAGGCTCCGGACACCCGCCGTGCGTCCTCAGTCGTGATCCAGCCGGGCGAGCCGCGCGCGTACTTCGGCGAAGTGCGCGCGCATCGCCGCCTCGACGGCGGCGCGGTCGCCCGCGATGACCGCCGTGTAGATGTCGCGATGGATGCGGGCGACGTCGGCCGGGGTCTCGTCCGGCGCGCCCAGGTCGTCGCGGAGCTGGTGGTAGACCTCCCAGAAGGCGCCGAGGAGCCGGCCGACGAGCGGGTTGCCGAGGGGCTGGTAGAGCAGGTCGTGGAAGAGCCGGTCGGTCTCCGGGGAGACGGTCCCCACCTGCGCCTCGGCCTCCATCCGCTCGATGACGTCACGGACGGGGGCGAGGACCTCGGCCGGATCCGTGCCGCCGCCCTCGGCGATCAGCCGCTGCGCCAGGCCGTTCTCCAGGACCTCGCGGATCTCGATCAGGTTGCGCAGTGCGTCGCGCGGCCCGATGCGGGTGTGGAAGGTGAGCTCATCGACCAGCCCGCCGAGCGACAGCCGTCCCACGAACATCCCGAAGCCGTGCCGGATGTCGACGATGCCGACGGCCTGCAGGGCCTTGAGCGCCTCACGGACCGAGTTGCGGCTGATGCCCAGCTCCTCGATCAGCTCCGACTCGGTCGGCAGCGGATCTCCCGAAACGAGACCCCTGCGCACGATGATGTCCTTGACCGCCTCCTGCACTTCAAGCGCCCGCGTCGGCCGGCCGCCGCGTGGGGCGGGAATCCGCCGGGCGGACGAGGGACGCCGGGCGGGCGAGTTCCCGGCGGTCTGCGGATCATCGCGAAACATCAAGGACATCTCCTGGTCATTCGGGCTTGACCGGGCGCGGGTTGGACCCTAGCCTCCACCCTACTGGACGTGGGATGTAGGACGTCCAATCTGCCCGTGACGGAGACGAGCGTTACCCCCCGATAACGACATGTAGGAGGCACCGTGAGCGCCCCGGTTCCCTTCAGCCGCCGTGACTTTCTGCGCTACAGCGGGACGGTGAGCGCCGCAGCGGCCGTCTCCGCCGCCCTGTCGGCCTGCAGCGGGCCCGCCTCGACGAGCTCGACAGGCTCCAGCGGGTCCAAGGACCTCGTCACCGCCGTCATCGGATACGGCAACGACCAGACCTGGGACCCGACCATGACGGCGTCGGCGTTCGCGATGGCCGGCATCAACCACATCTACGAGGGTCTGGTCGACACCGACCCGATCACCCGCGCGCCGTACCCGGCACTGGCCACCGCGCTGCCCGCCGACCCCAAGGCGACCACGTGGAAGTTCACGCTGCGCCAGGGCGCCAAGTGGCACGATGGGCAGCCCGTCACCGTCGACGACGTGCTGTTCACCTTCGACCGCATCCTCGACCCGAAGGCCCAGACGCTCGTCTTCAACTTCTTCGCCACCTGGTTGAAGGAGGTGCGCAAGGTCGACGACACCAGCGTCGAGCTGGTCTTCAAGTTCCCCTTCCCGGACGCGCTCCCCCGCCTCACGATCGCCAAGATCATGCCGAAGCACGTCTACGGCCAGCCGGGCGGCTGGGACGCCGCCAAGAACGGCAAGTCCGTCGGCTCGGGCCCGTACAAGATGGTCCAGCACAACCCGAAGTCGAACACGACGTTCGAGGCGTTCGCGGACTACAACGGCCCGCGCAAGCCCGCGATCAAGAAGATGAACTGGCTGTCCATCGTCGACGCCTCCGCCCGCGTCGCCAAGATCTCCGGTGGCTCCGCCGAGGCGCAGATCGCCGACAACGTGCCGTACGCCAACATCGACCAGCTGAAGAAGAGCGGGCTGACCGTCGAGGGCGGCAAGGGCATGAACCACATGTTCATCATGTTCAACACGGGCAAGAAGCCGTTCGACGACGTGCGGGTCCGCCAGGCGCTCTTCTACGCGATCGACACCCAGAAGATGATCGAGGTCGCGCTGAAGGGCCACGGCGCCCCGGCCACGAGCTTCCTCAACGAGCAGAACCCCTCGTACGCTCGCGCGAAGACCGTCTACTCCTACGACCCGGAGAAGGCCAAGTCGCTGCTCAAGGCGGCCGGCGTCACGAACCTCACGATCAACCTGATGGCGGTCAACGTCAGCTGGATCGCCGACTGCCTGCCGACGATCGCCAACTCCTGGAACGCCATCGGCGTCAAGACCACCCTCGCGCCGCAGGACACCAGCGCGCTGTTCACCAAGATGGACCAGTCGCAGGACTACCAGGCGGTCGCGGCGGCCTCGAACCCGAACCAGTTCGGCCTCGACGCCGACCTCATCCTCCGCTATAACTACACGCCCGGCGGCAACTGGATGAAGTACACCAAGTGGGACAGCAGCCCGGACGCGAAGAAGCTGTTCGCGCAGATGGACGCGGCCACCCGCGAGCCGGACCAGCAGAAGAAGCTCCAGCTCACCCACGACTACATCGACCTCATCGCCGAGCAGGCCGTGCTCTACCCGGTCGTGCACACCGAGCTGATGACCGCCTGGAACGCCAAGAAGCTCACCGGCGTGCGGGCGCAGGCCTACCCCGGCATCAACCTGCTGCAGGCCAAGCGCACCTGACCGCGGACGGCGGCGGGAGAGGTCCCCAGGCCCGCCGCCGTTTCCGCTTCACCCCTCGACCCGACTCTTCCCAGGAGGCACCCGGTGGCAGTCATCGCCAGAATGCTGGTGCGCCGCGTCCTCATCCTGATCCCGCTGTTGCTGGGCGTCGTCCTGTTCGTCTTCATCGTCATGCGGTTCTCCGACAGCAAGCCGGAGTACGCCTACTTCGAAGGCTCGAACCCGACGCCCGCGCAGGTCCACCAGTTCAAGGTGGACAACGGCCTGCTGGATCCGCTGCCCGTCCGGTACGTGCGGTTCGTCGGCCAGCTGGTACGCGGCGACATGGGCACGAGCGTGCTGACGAAGGCGCCCGTACGCGACTCGGTGGCGACGGCGATGCCGCTCACGCTGCAGCTGACCCTGCTCGGCGTGGTGATCGCCATCGTGCTGTCGCTGATCTTCGGGATCACCGGGGCGATCTTCCGGGACCGCTGGCCCGACCAGCTCATCCGGCTCGTGTCGCTGATCGGCCTCGCGGCCCCGGCCTTCTGGATCGCGCTGCTGATGATCCAGTACCTGGCGGTCGAGCGCGGCTGGTTCCCGACCAGCGGTTACGTCAACCCGGCCGACTCCTTCACCGGCTGGCTGAAGTCGATGACGCTGCCCGCGCTGTCGCTGTCGCTGCCGCAGGCCGCCTACCTGACGCGAATCATCCGCACGTCGATGGTCGAGGAACTCGACAAGGACTACGTACGGACGGCCGTCGGCAGCGGCCTGCCCCCGATCGTCGTCGTCGGCCGCAACGTCCTGCGCAACGCGCTGGTCAACCCGCTGACCGTCCTGGGCCTGCGGGTCGGCTACCTGCTCGGCGGCGCGGTGGTCATCGAGACCATCTACTCGCTGCCCGGCATGGGCCAGCTCATGATCACCGCGGTGCGCAACGGCGACCCGGCCGTGGTCCAGGGCGTCGTCCTCACGATCGCGACCGGGTTCGTGGTGGTGAACCTCGTCGTCGACGTCCTCTACCTGCTCGTCAACCCCCGACTCAGGAGCGCGACCTGATGCGCAACGGCCTGGCGAAACGTCTGTCCCAGGGAGGCGTCGGCTTCCGGCGGCTGGGCGTGCTGTCGTGGATCGCTCTCGGCGTGGTCGTGGTGATCGTCCTCGCCGCCGTCTTCGCCCCGGTGCTGGCGCCGCACTCCCCGTACGTCCAGGAGACGTCGGGCGGCGGCCCGAGCGGGTCGCACTGGATGGGTCTGGACAGTTCCAACCGCGACATCTTCTCCCGGCTGCTGTACGGCGCGCGCTGGTCCCTCATCATCGGCCTCGGCGCCACCGGGATCGCGCTGGTGGCCGGCGCGCTGCTCGGCTCCATCGCCGCGACCTCGCGGCGGGTGGTCGACGAGACGATCATGCGCGTCCTCGACGTGATCATGGCGTTCCCGGGCATCGCGCTCGCCGCCGTGCTCGTCGCGGTGTTCGGCGGCAGCATCCCGGTGCTGGTGTTCGCCCTGGCCTTCCTCAACGCGCCGGCGGTGGCCCGCGTGGTCCGCGGCAACGTCCTGTCGCAGTACGGCGAGGACTACGTCGCGGCCGAGCGCGTCATCGGCGCCCGCACCCCGCACATCCTGCTCCGTCACGTCGCCATCAACTGCGCCGCGCCGGTCCTGGTCTTCTGCACCGTGATGGTCGCCGACGTCATCGTCTTCGAGGCGTCGCTGTCGTTCATCGGCGCGGGCGTACGGCCGCCGGACCCGTCGTGGGGCAGCGTCATCGCCGATGGCAAGAACATGGTGCTGCTCGGCGGCTGGTGGGCCACGGTCTTCCCCGGACTGGTGATCCTCCTGACGGTGCTCGCGCTGAACATCCTCGCCGAGGGCGTCTCCGACGCGTGGGCCACGCCGGCGGCGCGGCGCCGCGACGCGGCCGGCAAGAAGGACGACGTCGACGCGCTCGAGCAGGCGACGCCCGGGTCCGGCGAGGTCGCCCCGCTGCCCGGCCTCGCCGAGGCGGCGGCGCGCCTGGCCGAACGGGCCCGTCCCCTGCCCAAGGGCGAGCCGGTCCTGGCGGTGGAGAACCTCGCGATCGGCTTCGACGACCAGCACGACGGCGTCGACATCGTCGACGGGATCTCCTTCGACGTACGGCCCGGGGAGGTGCTCGGCCTCGTCGGCGAGTCCGGCAGCGGCAAGTCGCTGACCGCGCTGACCATCATGGGCCTGCAGCCGCGCGGCGCGCGGGTGCGCGGGCAGGTCCGCTTCGACCACAAGGACCTCCTCGCCCTCGGACGCTCGGCCCGGCGGCGGCTGCTCGGCCACGACATGGCGATGATCTACCAGGACGCGCTGTCGTCGCTGAACCCGGCCATGACCATCAAGGCGCAGCTCAAACAGGTCGTCCGGCGAGGTGGCCGGCGCAGCCCGACGGAGCTGCTGGAGCTGGTCGGCCTGGACCCGGCGCGCACGCTCCGGTCCTACCCGCACGAGCTGTCCGGCGGGCAGCGGCAGCGGGTGCTCATCGCGATGGCCCTGTCCCGCGACCCGAAGCTCATCATCGCGGACGAGCCGACGACGGCCCTGGACGTCACCGTTCAGGCGCAGGTCATCGCGCTGCTGCTGCGGCTGCGCGAGGAGCTGGGCTTCGCCCTCATCCTCGTCTCGCACGACCTGGCCCTGGTCTCCGACGTCACCGACCGGGTCGTGGTGATGTACGGCGGGCAGATCGTCGAGACCGGCGTGACCTCCGCCCTGGTCGGCGCGCCCGCGCACCACTACAGCCGGGGTCTGCTCGGCTCGGTGCTGTCCCTGGAGTCCGGGGCCGAGCGCCTCACCCAGATCCGTGGCGTGGTGCCCTCCCCCGCCGACTTCCCGGCCGGCTGCCGCTTCGCCGACCGGTGCCCGATGGCGACCGAAATCTGCCGTACGGAGACCCCCCGTCTCGACGGCCAGGGACTCCGTCACTCGGCCGCCTGCCACCACCCGGCGATCGACCTCGCCGGCTCCATGTCCGCCGCCGGCACGGGCGCCCCGCCGGCCCCGAGGAGGCACGTTGACCGCCGACGAGACCCTCGTCGAACTCTCCGACGTCCACGTGGTGCACAAGGCGCGCACCGGCGGCCTGTTCACCCGTGACCGCGTCTACGCGCTGACCGGGGCGGACCTGACCGTCCGCCCGGGTGAGACGGTGGGCGTCGTCGGCGAGTCCGGCTGCGGCAAGTCCACCCTCGCCAAGGTCCTCGTCGGCCTGCAGCGACCCACGTCCGGCACGGTCTCCTTCGGCGGCAAGGGCATCTGGTCGATGTCCGCGTCCGAGCGCCGCGGGGCGATCGGGTCGACGACCGGCATGGTCTTCCAGGACCCGTCGACCGCGCTGAACCGCCGGCTGCCGATCCGGCGGATCCTGCGCGACCCGCTCGACGTGCACGGCGCGGGCACCACTCGCGAACGCGACGAACGCGTCCGGGAGCTGATCGACCTCGTGGGCCTGCCGAGGAGCGTGGCCGACCTGCTGCCCGGCCAGGTCTCCGGCGGTCAGCGGCAGCGGGTCGCGATCGCCCGGGCCCTGGCGCTGCGGCCGAAGCTGCTGGTCGCCGACGAGCCCACCAGCGCGCTGGACGTCTCCGTACGGGCGCAGATCCTCAACCTGCTGCTCGACCTGAAGCAGCGGTTCGACCTCGCCATGGTCTTCGTCTCGCACGACATCCAGACCGTACGGCGGATGAGCGACCGGGTCGTGACGATGTACCTCGGCCGGATCGTCGAGCAGACCCCGGCCGACGCCGTCCCCGGGCGCGCCCGCCACCCGTACACCCGCGCGCTGTTCTCCGCGACGCCCGGCCTGCTCTCGCCGATCGACCCGATCCCGCTGATCGGGCCGGTGCCGTCGGCGACCCGGCCACCGAGCGGCTGCCCGTTCCGTACGCGCTGCTGGCGGGCCGACGACGTCTGCGCCGCCGAGATGCCGGCCGCGGAGAACGACGGTGGGGAGCACCTGTTCCGCTGCCACCACCCGGTTCCGGCCGGAGCGACCGACCGCGAGCTGATCGGCCAGGCCGGGGAGCGTGACTGATGCAGGCGGGGAACGCCGCGCGGGCAGCGGCCACCGCCACCTCCGCGTCGTCGGGCGTGCGCACTCCCAAGTTAGACCGTTCCAACCGCTCGCACTCACGCTCTCACTCAGTGACTGAAGGGAAATCGATGACCACCGCCACCAAGCTTTCCGGCGTCATCCCCCCGGTGTGCACCCCGCTGACCCCCGAGCACGAGGTCGACACCGCTTCGTTGACGCGGCTGGTGGATCACCTGCTGGACGGCGGGGTCGACGGCCTGTTCGTCCTGGGATCGTCATCGGAGGTGGCGTTCCTGCCCGACGGGCACCGGAAGGTCGTGCTGGACACCGTGCTCGGGCACGTCGCCGGGCGGGTCCCCGTGCTGGCCGGCGTCATCGACATGACCACACCGCGGGTGCTCGACCATGTGCGGGTCGCGGTCGAGGCCGGCGCCGACGCCCTCGTCGCCACCGCGCCCTTCTACACGCGCACCCACCCCGCCGAGATCGCGCTGCACTTCCGGATGATCGCCGAGGCGGGTCTCCCGCTGTACGCCTACGACTTGCCGGTGTCCGTGCACAGCAAACTCGGGGCCGACCTCGTGCTGGAGCTGGCCGCCGAAGGCACGCTCGCCGGGCTCAAGGACTCCAGCGGCGACGACGCCGGGCTGCGCGAGGTGGTCCTCGGCCGCCGGGACCGCGCCCTGCCGTCGTTCTCGGTCCTCACCGGTTCGGAGCTGACCGTCGACTCGGCGCTGGCGATGGGCGCGGACGGCGTCGTCCCCGGGCTGGGCAACGTCGACCCGCACGGGTACGTACGGCTGTACCGCGCGGCGTCGGCGGGCGACTGGGCGGCGGCCCGTACCGAGCAGGAGCGGTTGTTCCGCCTGTTCGGACTGGTGAACGCCGGTGGTCCGCACATGGGCCGCAGCTCCTCGGCGCTGGGGGCGTTCAAGGCCGCGCTGCACCTGCGGGGCGTCATCGACCATCCGACCACCGCGCTGCCGCAGATCCCGTTGGGCGACGAGGAGATCGCCGTGGTCGGCAAGTACCTCGCCGAGGCCGCCCTCCTGTAGTCGAATCGGCCATTTCGGTCGGCGAATTCGCCGACCGAAATCGGCGGAATCCCGCGCCGGAAATAAGTGGTGCATTGCCAACATTCCCCCATTTTACGATCTTGAATTATGCGCAAATGGGAGTTACGCATATAAAGATCCGGATCCTGGCGTGAATCACCGTCGAGCGGCGGAGATCCGCAGGTGGTCGATGGGAGGAACTGTGACGGCTGAGGCGTCCGCTGAAGACGTCTGCCCCGGAAGATCGGTGGGACCCACCACCGGGCGCGGAGTGCTGGAAGGCGCATTCGGACTGTTGGAGGCGGTGCGGGAGGCCCAGGAGGCCGGTCTCACCACGCTGGCCGCGGTGAGCGGGCTACCGAAGGCGACGGCGCATCGCCTGCTGGAGCAGTTGGTGGGATTAGGAGCCGTCGAACGGCACCGTGGCCGCTACCGGATCGGCCCGCGGATGTTCCGGCTCGGCCACGGCTGGCAGCCGCATCCCGGGCTTCGAGCCGCTGCGCAGGGACCCATCCGCGAACTCGCCGCCGCCACCGGAGCCTCAGTGGGCGTCTGTGTCCTGCGCGACCAGGTCACCATGGTGGTCACCGGGGTGAGCGGTGAGGCGGAGCCGCTCGTCTCGATGCGACCGGGCAGCACGTACCCCTGGTCGACCGCCGCCGGCAAGGTCCTCATGGCCAACGCCGGCCCGGACGTACCGCTCGGCCCCGTCCCCGCCTCCTGGCAGCGGGCGAGCGCGCGGATCCGGGACGAGGGCATCGCCTTCGACCGCGAAGAAGTGATCCCGGGCATCAGCTGCACGGCCGTACCGCTCCGCGACCGGTCCGGCGACACCGTCGCCGCGCTGTGCGCGGTGGTGGCCCGTCCCGAGCCGCTCCCGCAACTGGCCGACCTGACACTCCGCGTCGGCCGGTCCATCACCACCCGCCTGCGAGGCCGGTGAGAAGACCGGCAGCCACCGGCCGGCGACCCGCGACGCACGCGAGATGCCGGCCGCGGCAGGCTGCGCGGCGGCCGCTCAGTCCTCGGTGTGCGTGGACAGCGCGCGGCGGGAGGACGGCAGCGCCGCGGCCACTCCCACCGCCGCCATCACGGCGGCGAGGACGAGGCACGCGTGCGCCGGGCCGGCCTGGACGATGAGCCACCCGCCGACGAGCCCGGCGAACAGCGACGGCGTCGCGGTCATCAGGCGTACGGCCGCGAACGTCTGGGCCCGCTCGTGGTCCGGGACGAGCATCATCCACCGCGCCGTCACCAGGCCCTGCCACAACGGCCACGCCGCGAACACCAGGGCGTAGACCGCGCCGAGGAGGAGTCCCCGGCTCGCCGCCAGCAGCGTGAACAGCACGGCGGTGCCCAGCGGCACGGCGACGACGAAGACCCGGAGGAGGGACGGCCGGGTCCGGGTGCGCGAGCCGACGAGCGCGCCCAGCAGCCCGCCCGCGCTGCCGCAGGCGAGGACCAGCCCGACCTGGACCGGCGAGCCGCCGCCGCGCTGCGCCAGGACGACGATGACGAGGCGGAGGGCGTTGATGAGGAAGTCGGTCACCGCCACGAAGGCGCCCGTCAACCGGATGAACGGCGTGTTCAGCACGTTGCGCCAGCCCTGGGTCAACGAGCCGAGGCCGAGTGCCCCGCCTGAGCCCGGGTCCGGCCGGCCGAGCGGCGAGCGCATCCGCCGCAGCAGCACGAGGGACACCACGTGGGAAACGGCGTCGGCCGCGAACGGGACCGCGCGCCCGATGCCGAGCAGCAGACCGCCCAGCGGCGGGCCGGAGAGACCGGCGCCGTACGAGCGCGCCTGGTTGAGGACGAGCGCGCGCGGCAGCCGGTCGCCGTCGGCGACGTACGACACCGCCGCGGTCTCGGCCACGCTGAAGACGCCGTACGCGACGCCGCTCACGAGGCACATCCCGACCGCGACCAGGAAGGAGAATCGGCCGGTGAGCAGGGTCGCCGTGAAGACGAGCAGCGCGGTCAGGGAGACGGCGTCGCAGGCGATCATGACGGTGCGCCGGGAGTGCCGATCGGCGACGAGGCCGCCGAACAGGTGCGCGGCGAGGAAGCCCGCCATCGAGAACGCGCCCGCGACGCCCGCCTTGACCGGGGAGTGCGTCTCGGCGAGCACGAGAAGGGTGAACGCGGTGCCCGACGCGCGGCTCCCGAGGTCGGACAGTGCCTGCCCGACCCAGAGCCGCACGAAGTCGCCGCGCCCCGGCCATTCAGCGCGGGCGTGCCTCGCGCCCGCCGCCCGCCTCCGCGTCGCCGAGCCGCTCACCGCGCCGCCCGCTCCCGCGCCTCTCCGTCGCGGGCGCTCCCGTCGGCGACGGCGGCGTCTTCGCGGAGGGAAGCCCCGTCAAGGAGGGCACTCCCCTCGGTGACGCCGCTCCCTTCGGTCTGGGCACTCCCCTCGCTGCGGGCGTGCCCGTCGGCGACGGCGGCCCTTTCAAGGCGGGGCGCCCCTTCGAGGACAGCGCTCCCGTCGGCGACGCCGCTCGCTTCGGTCTGGGCACCTCCCTCGGCGCGGACGTGCCCGTCAGCGACGGCGACCTTCTCAAGGCGGGGCGCCCCTTCAAGGAGAGCGCTCCCATCGGCGACGCCGCTCGCTTCGGTCTGGGCACCTCCCTCGGCGCGGACGTGCCCGTCAGCGACGGCGACCTTCTCAAGGCGGGGCGCCCCTTCAAGGAGAGCGCTCCCATCGGCGACGCCGCTCGCTTCGGTCTGGGCACTTCCCTCCATGGGGGAGCGTTCGTCCGCGACGATGACGCCTTCGGCGAGGAGCGTCCGGATGGCCGCCTCGACCGCGGAGGCCGGCTCCGTGGCGGTGAGTGCGTCGAGGGTGATGGGCGTCGCCGACGCGGCCAGCAGCCGGTCGAGCACGGTCGCGGCCGTGCCGGCGAACCGCAGGACCCGGTCGCCGAGGTGCAGCGTGATCCCGCCGTCGGTCCGGTCCATGCCGGCGATCGCCTCGGGGCGGACGGCGACGGCGCCGGGGAGCGCCCGGTCGCCGGGGAGCACGGCCGATATCGGGCGGCCCGGCGCGGGGAGGAATCTGGCCCGCTGCGCGCCCAGCACCCGCGTGGCCAGCTCGCTCACGTCGGCCCGCCCAGCCCACTCGGCCAGGTCCCCGAGCACCGAGCGTACGGCGTCCTCGACGGAGTCCCGGCTCCGGGCGAACCGCGGCGGCAGGTCGTGCCGGAAGTGCTCCTCGTCGGTGAGCGCGTCGAGCAGGATGGGAACGATGGAGTACCGGCTGGTCTCCGCGATGCCCACGGTCAGATGCAGCGACGGCTCGTCGCCGGCGAAGACGTTGTGAATCCAGCCGCGCGGGATCCACAGCACGTGGCCCGGCTCGAGGACGAACTCGTGGTCCGGGGGCCTCTCCCGCAGCCGGTGCCACTCCTCCGGGGGCAGCACCTGACGCGGCCACGCGTGCCGTTCGAGCGGGAACGGCAGGAACGGCCGGTACAGCTGCCACGTCTTGCTGCCCTCGGTCTGGATGATGAAGACCGAGTGCGTGTCGTGGTGGTGGTCGAAGCCCTGGGAGCGCCGGGGCGTCAGGTAGGCGTTCGCGTGGACCGGCATGCCGATCTCGTACGCGAGCCGGCGGCAGGTGTCCGCGATGGGCCGCCAGGTGAAGTGCAGGTCGTTGAGCACGAGGGTCGCGCCGCCCTCGAGCTCGCCGGCGACGAGGGTGAGGTTCGCCAGCTCGCTGATGCCGTTCGGCTGCCCGACCGGCCCGGTCAGGAACCGCTCACGCGGAAGCCGCGCACCGTCCTTGATCATCTCGACGAACGGGTACCGCAGGGCGTGGTCGCTCAGCAGCCGGTCGACGGCGCCGAAGTCGATCAGCGCCTGAAGCCGCTCGGGCGGTCGTTTCGACAGGATCGGCTCCGTCGGCAGTGCCGTACGGAACGGTTCGACGTCGTCGACGAGGGCGGCCAGCATCGATGTCTCGCGATCGGTCACAGAAGGCTCCAAAAGGGGGTCAGGTGAGGGGGCGCGAGAGCGCCGCGGAGACCTGGTCGAGCCCGGTCGGCAGGCCGAGCGCCGTCACTCCCAGCGCGATCTCCTGGTCGGGGTCGCAGCCGAGGGCCTCCTCGATCGCCTCGTCGCGGATCGCGGCGGAGAAGCCGACGCCGAGGCCGAGGGCGGTGGCCAGCAGATAGACGGTCTGGCTGAGGTGGCCGAGGTCCATCAGGACGATCCGGTACGTCCGGCCCACGCCGTACTTCCAGCGGCTGCGGGCGAGGACCGCCGTGTAGTAGAGGACCGCGGCGGCTCCGCCGATCCACGCCTGGTCGGCCACCGAGTGGACGACCTGGTCGCGCGACCACGCGACGCCGAGGTCGGAGAACCCGCGCCGAACGGGGTCGAAGTGGTAGAAGCCCGGCTTGAGCCCGGTGACGTTCAGGGCGTGCACGTACACCTCGATGGGGTGCCGGGCCCCTCCCGACGGGCTGGCCTTGAACACGTTCCCGAACAGTTCGTCGTCGGCCGAGCGCGGCCGCGCCGGCGACGGCCCGGTCGCGGTGCCGACCAGCGTGCTCAGGTCGGCCAGGTCGAGCGGCTCGGCGCTGAAGCGGCGGGTGGTCCGCCGGGCGGTGAGGACCTCGCCGAGCGACCTGCCGGTGAACGTCCCGGCCGCCGGCGGCGCGGGCACCGGCACGAACGGGCGGTCGGAGAAGTCGCGGTACGGGCCGGGCGGCGGCGCGGCCTTCGCCTTCTCGCGGAGCCGGCGGGCGTCGTCGTCGCCGTCGGCGAAAACCGTACCGTGATGCATTCGCGTCGCGAAATGGTAATAGCGGGCGGCGGTCCCCCACCCTTCCCAGGCGTCCAGCCGGGCGCGCTCGGCCTTGTTCTCCGCAGAGTCCTCGGCGATGAGAACGCCCGCGCGCAGCAATTCATCGACCGAGGAGCGCATCCCCTCGGCGTCTGCGGAATCGGCACACAACTGCGCCACGCTGTCGGCGTCCCGCCATTCACGGAACCATCGGCAGAGCCATTCCGCGCGTTCGGTCAGTTCGTACTGGCGGTGCCGTACATAGTCGTCCCAAACCAGCCGTCCGCCGTCCCAGAACATGGCGGCGTTCTCGGCGACCTTGAGTCTCATCCCGTTCCTTTGGAAAACGCCGGATCTGCTGCGGAGAACGCACCGGTGACGTACCGCAGAACGGCCTCGGACACGGAGGCCGAGCCGGCGCGGTTCTCGAACCACAGCCAGTCGCCGGTCACGTTCACCTCGAGGAAGACGTAGTCGTCCTCGGTCACCAGGAGGTCGAAGGCGGCGACGCCCAGCCCCCAGGACGCGCAGAGGCCGCGCAGCGCGGCCACCAGCCGGTCCGGAGCCTCGATCGGGGTGACGCGCACGCTCTCCGGATCGGTCCACAGGTCCTCGGCGGACCGCTTGTCGACGCGGAACGCGACGACCTCGTCGCCGACGATGAAGATCCGCAGCTCGTGGCCGGACTCGACGAACTCCTGGACGAGCGCCGGACCGGCCTCCGGTCCGCCCGCCAGCAGATCGTCCCGTGAGACGCGCCGGGGGAACAGGCTGCGCAGCGACCCTGGCTCGGGCTCCAGCCAGTGACTCCCCAGCGGCTTCAGCACGTAGCCGCCGGGCGGGTCGCCCAGCGCCGACAGGCTCTGCCGCGGCTCCGTGGTCAGCACCGTGCGCGGCACCGTCAGCCCGATCCGGCGGGCGCCGTCGAGCTGCGTCAACCGGTCCAGCTCCCGCGCCGGGCGGTTCACCAGCCGCCAGCCGGGGTTGGCCACGGCCCAGGCGAGGAACGCGTCCCACTGGCCGGCGACGTACTCGCCGTGCCCCGCCGGCGCCGGAATCGCGGTCAGGTCGAAGTGCCGCAGCCACAGCAGCCGGGGGGCGAACGGCTCGCCCGCGACCGTTATCCGGCCGTCGTCCACGACCGACACGGGGACGTCGACGCAGCGGTCGCCGTCGATCCGCGCCAGCCGTACGCCCTTGGCCGCGAGCTCGAGGGAGAGGGCGTCCATCTCCCGGTCGGCGGCGCGGGTCAGCACCAGGACGCACGGGACCGCCGGCGAGTCCGGGTCCGCCCGGTGCACGCCGAAGTCGAACATGCGCTGCTGAAAATCCATCGTCCGATTCGACAGCACACATGAATATGAATTCATGCGCATCAGCATAGGAAGCGCGGTTTCAACGCCCATCCGTGATTCTCTCATTCAGGTACCGGCCGAAACGACGGCAGGGATGCCTACTACTGCGCATCCCTGCCGTCGCCCTCGACCTTCAGGACGGTCAGTTGTCCTTCTTGTCGTGGTTCGGCGACACGCTCGCGTATTCCCGCGCGTACTCACCGAGAGCGCCACCGTCGGCCGTTCCGGCCAGGACGAGCTTCGCGATCTCCTGCATTCTCAACACCTCCTTTCGGGGGAAAACCGTTGATGGCTGAATTCCGCCACACGATCGGGAGAATGAGAAGATCCCGGTCCACTGAGCGGACCCGATTCCGGGAGAATCCGAATATCCGCACGTCGACCGCTCTTTGGCCGGCGGCACGGGGACGGCAAACGATCGGGGCCGGTGGGCGTCCTCGGCGAGTACGCCGACGAGGGCGGCCGCTGGCCGCTGCGCGGCGGCCGCTCGGAGCTCACCGCGAAGAGCCTTCGGCGGGCCCGCCTGGGCGCCGCGGAGCGCCATGCCCTGCTCGGCCAGGACCTGCCGCCCTGGCCCTCCCGAGTACCTGCGGTTTCCGTATCTCCGTTGACAGCGGCACGGTCAGAACGGATGCTCGCCTAACAAACGCCCGTTCTTCGATCGGCGTGCCCACTATTCGGGCACGAGAGCTGGGGGTCTGAATCCGTGGTCGTCGCCCTGCCCCATGACCTGTGCGGCTCCGGGCCGCACCACGTGATCGCTCTGCACGGCTGGTTCGGTGACCGCGGCGCCTTCCGCAGGGTCCGGCCGTACCTGAACGAAGAGGCGTTCACGTACGCCTTTCCGGACTATCGCGGGTACGGCGAGGCGCGCGACCTCACCGGCGACTACACCCTCGCCGAGATCGCCGGGGACGTGATCGCGCTGGCCGACCGGCTCGGCTGGGAGGAGTTCTCGCTGCTCGGGCACTCGATGGGCGGGGCGGTGATGCAGCGGGTGATGCTGGACGCGCCCGGCCGGGTCCGCAGGCTGGTCGGGGTCTCCCCCGTCCCGGCGTCCGGCGTGCCGTTCGACGAGCAGGGCTGGGCGCTGTTCTCCGGAGCCGCCGACGAGCCCGGAAACCGGCGGGCGATCATCGACCTCACCACCGGGTCGCGCCTTCCCGCCGCCTGGCTGGAGGAGATGGTGGCCGCCTCCCTCGCGAACTCCACGGTCCCGGCCTTCCGCGCCTACCTCGCCGCCTGGGCGCGTACGGACTTCCACGCGGAGGTCGTGGGCGATCCCACGCCCGTGCTCGTCATCGCCGGCGGGCACGACCCCGCGATGTCCGCGGACCTCATGCGGGGAACCTGGCTGGAGTGGTATCCCAACGCCGAGCTGACCGTGTTCAGCGACGCCGGCCACTACGCCACGGACGAGACGCCGCTCGCCCTCGTCTCCGCGGTAGAGCGCTTCCTGGCCGCATGAACCTCGACGTCTTCGACCCCCGCGTCTACGGGCGGGGCGTCCCGCACGAGACGTACCGTCGCCTGCGGGACGAGGACCCGGTGCACTGGCAGGAGGAGCACGAGGTCGGCGGCTGGCCGGCCGGGCCGGGCTTCTGGGCCGTGACCCGGCACGCGGACGTGGCCCACGTGCTGCGCACTCCCGGCGAATACAGCTCCTGGATCGGGGCGACGCAGATCCGCGACCCGGACTCCGCCGACCTGCCGTTCATCCGGCAGATGATGCTCAACCTCGATCCGCCGGAACACGGCCGGCTGCGGCGCATCGCCGCCAGGGTGTTCACGCCCCGCCGGGTCGAGCGGTTCGCGGCCGACGTCGGGCGGCGCGCCCGCCTGCTCGTCGACGGCATCGCCGAACGCGGCGAATGCGACCTGCCGGTCGACGTCACCGACGACTATCCGATCCAGAATCTCGCGGACCTGCTCGGCATCCCGGAGGAGGACCGCGGCTGGATCCTGGAGTGGACGAACCGCGTCATCGGCTACCAGGATCCCGAGCACGGCGGCGCCCTTCATGGGCCGGACGGCGCACCGGTCAACCCGCGGTCCCCGGCGGCGCTCCGCGACATGTTCGAGTACGCCCACGTGCTGGCCGCGGACAAGCGCCGGAACCCCTCGGACGACCTGATGACGGCCCTCGCCACGGCCGAGGTGGACGGCCGGAGCCTCACCGACCCCGAGCTGTCGATGTTCTTCTTCCTCCTGGTGATCGCCGGCAACGACACCGTACGCTCCGGCCTGCCCGGCGGCGTCATGGCGCTGCTGGACCACCCGGACCAGCACCGGCGCCTCCTCGAGCACCCCGGACTCCTCGACTCCGCGATCGAGGAGATGCTGCGCTGGCATCCGCCCGTGCTCAGCTTCCGGCGCACCGCCGCGCGGGACACCGTGCTCGCGGGACGCCCGATCGCCGCGGGCGACAAGGTGGTGGTGTTCCACGCCTCCGCCAACCGCGACGAGCGGAGGTTCACCGAACCGACGCGGTTCGACGTCGCGCGGCGCCCGAACGACCACGTCGCGTTCGGCGACGGCCCGCACGTGTGCCTCGGCGCGCACTTCGCCCGCCTGCAACTGCGGATCTTCTACCGGGAGTTCCTCTGGCGGCTGCCGGACCTGGAGGCCGCAGGCCCGCCCGCCCGTCTGGTCTCCAACTTCATCGCCGGAATCAAACACCTACCCGTCCGCTTCACGCCCGTTCGCCGGAGCGACGCTCGATGACCAACCGACGGCACCACCGCTCAGCCCCACCCGACCACCGGCGCGCCGACGCGCCCGCCCCCGAACAGACCGCCGGGTCCGGCCCACCGGTCCCCGATCCGGCGGCCGGGTCCGTCCCACCGGGTCCCGATCCGGCCGCCGGACAGACCGCCGGATCCGGCCCTCCCGGCCCCGAACCGACCGCCGGCCCGCCCGCCGACTCGCCCGCCGCCGGCCCGCCCGCCGGGTCCGGCCCGCCCGGCGCCGAATCATCGGAGACGACCGCCGGGACGTCGGCGTCCCCGGAGTCGATCGCCGAGGCGCCCGGCGCGGTGGCCGGGGCACCCGGTCCGCCCACCGCGGGGTCGAAGACGATCGACACGGGCCTGCGGCTTCTCGAGATCCTCCGGGAGCATCCCGGCGGGCTGACCATCACCGAGCTCGCCCGCATCGCCGACGTGCACCGCAACGCCGTCGCCCGGCACCTGACCGCGCTGCGCAACCACCGTCTCGTCACCCGGACCGGCAACCTTTTCACGCTGGGACTGGGCATCGTCGAACTCGGCGCCGCGGTGCAGCAGCGGCTCCGCTCCGCCGCCGCCGGCGCGCTCCAGTCCCTGGCCAACGACTGCCATGCCACGGCCTTCATCGCCGTACGCGACACCGAGGAGGAGGTCGTCGCGCTCGCCGTGGCCGAGCCTCGGGGTTCCGCCCTCCACGTCGCCTACCGTCCGGGCAACCGGCACGCCATCGACCGCGGAGCGCCCGGCATCGCCATCCTCGCCGGCCGTCCGCCCCTGCCGGACGAACCGCCGGTGGTGGAGAACGCCCGCCGCACCGGCTACTCGGTCACCGCCGGCCAGCTGGAGCCCGGCGCGTGGGGCATCGCCGCGCCGATCAAGCCGACGGGGCGACCCGCCGAGGCCAGTGTCGGGGTCGTGACCATCGGCGCGCAGGAGGAGTCCGCCATCGCCCCGCGCGTCCGCGCCGCCGCCACCGAGATCGCCCGCCTCCTCTGAGGCATGATCACGCCCTTCGCCGGGCTTCGCGGCGCGGCTCGATGCCCAGGGCCGCGCAGGCGCCGTCCACGGCGACCCGGCGGAGCTCGTCCTTTGGCACGTCGGCGAACTGGAGCGTGCAGTCCTGGAGGCCGCCGAAGGCGATGACGGCCCGGGTGGCCTGCTCCAGCGTGGGTTCGGGGCCGTGCAGCAGCCTCGTCAGCCGCCTGCGCCAGGCCAGCACGAGGTCGATCAGGCCGAGGTCGGCGAGCGTGGTCAGCTCGCTGAGCATGAGCACGATCTCTCGGCGGTGGCGGTAGTGGAAGTCGAAGTAGCCCTCCAGCAGGGCGCGGGGCTCGACTTCGCTCAGCGCCTCCTGACCCGCCAGGAACGCCTCTTCCTCGTCGATGATCGGCTGCACGATGCTGCGGACCAGCTCCTCGCGTGAGGAGAAGTGGTAGTAGAGCGCCGGCTTGGTGATGCCCAGCCGGTCGGCGATCTCCTGCAGGCTGGTCCGCTGCACACCCTGCTGCGCGAAGAGCTCGCGGGCGACCTCCTGGATCCGCTGCTTGGTGTCAGAGGGGCGAGGCATGCTGCCAGCGTATCTGACTTAACGATAGGTAAGTAACCGGCGTACACTTACCTATCGTTAAGTAAGGAGGCGTACTCATGCGGATTCTCATCTCCGGCGCCAGCGTCGCCGGTCCGGTACTGGCGTACTGGCTCACCAGGCACGGCTTCTCCGTCACCGTCGTCGAGCGCGCGCCGGCTCTGCGCAAGACCGGCGGCCACGCGGTCGACCTCTACTGGCCCGCGATGGACATCTCGGAGAAGATGGGCGTGCTCCCGCGCGTCGAGGAGCGAGCCACCGGCACGAACCGGATGACCGTCTACCGGGAGGGCGCGCGGCGTCCCGTCCGGGCGGACCTCTCCAAGATCTTCAGCGCCGCCTCCCGCCGGCACGTCGAGATCATGCGCGACGACCTGAGCGAGATCTACTTCGACGCCGCGCGCGACGACGTCGAGTACGTCTTCGGCGACTCGATCACCGCGATCTCGCCCGACGGCGAGGTGCGGTTCGAGAACGCCGCGCCCCGCCGCTTCGACCTCGTCGTCGGCGCGGACGGGCTGCACTCCAACGTGCGCCGCCTCGCCTTCGGCGACGAGTCCCACTTCAGTACCTTCATCGGGGCCTACCTCGGGGTGCTGACCCTGCCCAACACCTCCGGCCTCGACCGCGAGCTCCTCATCCACGTCGGCGTCGGCCGCACCGCCGGTATGTACGGCTCGCGGCACCTCGGCGACGCGCGGGCGTTGTTCCTGTTCCGGAGCGAGCGCGAGCTCGACTACCACCACCGGGACGTGCCCCGGCAGAAGGAGCTGCTGCGCGGTGCGTTCGCCGGCATGCACGCCGACGTGGACCGCTGGCTGGACGAGCTCGACCGCACTCCGGCGTTCTACTTCGACTCGATCACCCAGCTCCGCATGGACACCTGGTCGCGAGGGAGGGTGACGCTCGTCGGCGACGCGGGCTACTGCCCCGGCCCGGCCGTCGGCGGCAGCACCAGCCTGGCGGTCGTCGGCGCGTACGTCCTCGCCGGGGAGCTGGCGTGGGCGGGCGGCGACCACGAGCGCGGATTCCCCGCCTACGAACGCGCGATGGCGGAGTACGTGCGCGGCAGCCGCGCGGTCGCGCTGAGCGCGGCGAAGACCCTGATCCCCACGTCCCGCCTCGGCGTCTCGGGACTGGTCCAGGGCGCCCGCCTGATCTCCGCCCTGCCCGCCGGGCCCAGCCGCGCCCTCGTCCGCCTCACCACCAAGACCGCACGCCTCTACGACTCCATGACGATCGACGACTACCCGCCGTCGCCCGCCGCATCAGGATCAGAAGGCCGGGTCGCCGACTGATCCTCTGGCCGTACGTCAGTCCCAGGTCATGTTGATCTCGCGTTCGAAGTTGACGTATCCGGCGCGCTGGAAGGCGGCGGCCATGGGCGTGTTGCCGAGGTCGGTCGAAGCCCGGATCCGGGGGACGTTCTCCGCGGCGAGGACGCGGGTGCCTTCGGCGAGGATGTCGTCGATGTAGCCGTTGCCGCGGTGTTCGGGCAGTACCGCGATGTAGGCGATGATCGGGTTGTAGGCGTTGCGGGCCGGGATCACGAAGCCGACGGGCTCCCCGCCGGGCAGCGTCGCGACGCGCCACCAGGCTCTGGGGCTGGTGTAGCGCGCGAGCTCGTCCTCGTAGTGGCGGGTCGCGGCCTGGTGGGGCGACATGCGGGTCAGGTCGTCGCGGCTGTGGGCGTCCAGTGTCCAGTCCAGGACCGAGACCATGATGCCGAGGAGCTCCGCGCTGTCGTGAGGGGTGCGGAAGGCCAGTCGGCCGCTCGGTTCGGGAAGCGCGGTCCCGGGGCGCCATTCCAGGCGGAGCCGTTCGACGAACAGCCGGGCGCCGGTGCGCTCCAGGATCGTCATGCGGTCCTGGACGGCCCGCCTGGTGGCGGCGCCGTCGCGCCAGCCGGGCGGAACGAAGCGGCTGTACTCCGGCCGGCGTGACCCGTCAGGGAGGACGGCGGCCGTCGCCGTACGCAGGAGCCGTTCACCGACCTCGACGCGGGAAAGAGCGGGGAGGCCGTCGTCGATGTCCAGGAGGTCCAGCAGGTGCGGGGTTTCGCGGCCCGGCCGAGCCCACCAGGCGATCCTGGCCAGCAGCCGGTCCCCTCGCAGGGCCACCCACATCCACTCCGCCCGCCTGCGGCCTTGGGCGAGGTCGTCCGGCAGTTCGTCGTTCAGGACGTAGGGCAGCCGGCGGAAGAGGTCGAGTTCGTCGCGCCCGGCGATCGGGCGCATGGTCACATTCTTGAGTTCCACGGTCGAAGCACGCTCCAGTGAAGGCGCTCGCCCGCTCCGGGAGTCAGACGCGGTCCGCGCCCCGGGAGGAGACGAGCGCGGTGATGATGGACGTCACGGCTCACCTCTCCTTTCGCTGTCGTATCCCGCAAGCCCAGATGCCCGGGATCCAGCGATCACGTCTATCGGATCCCGGCCCCTGTCGGCAACGGAATATCGCTCACCGGCTCTCGCCTCGCCGGTGAGCGCGTTCGCGTCCAAGGTTCGCCGCTCATGCCATCCGAGGTTCGCCGCTCATGCCATCCGAGGTTCGTCGCTCACGCCGTCCGGGGTTCGGCCGTTCGGCCGGTCTGGCCGAGGAGCGCCAGCGCGCGGGCCGTCTCGGTGGCGGTGAAGGGCAGCCCTGGCCGGTGCAGCCGGATCCGGTCCCCCGACGGCGCGGCCAGGGACAGGGTCTCGCGACCGTCGTGGTCGCCGATGTCGGGGACGAGGCGCGCCTCGAACAGTGCCGCGAGGGCGACCGGCAGGCGGTCCGGGTCCTCGCCGGCCCAGGATGCCAGCAGGAGGGCGTGGGTGACCGGGTCGACCAGTTCACGCATGGTGGCCGGGCGGGCCCGTACCGACCGGCCGCCCGCCGCGGTCAGCGCCTCGATCAGTGTCTCGGCCCGTACGGGCTCCGGCAGTTGGACGTGGAACTCGTCGACGGTGCCGTCGGTGTCGGGCTGGGTGCTGAGCGACATGATGTTGCCGCCGATGGCGGCGGTCGCGGCGGCCAGCGCCGCCAGTTGTCCCGGTGTCTCCCGCACCCGCGCCCGTACGCGCCACAGGCGGGCGGCCGGGACCACGGTCTCCGGTACGGGCCGGGATCCGGTCGAGTGATGCCGGTGGGTGAGCCAGATGTGCGCCGACACGATCGCGCACAGGACGCCACCGAGCGCGATCAGCATCAGCGCGCCGGACTCGCGGTGGCCCAGCGCCGTGGAGAACAGGTGGGCGATGCCCGCCGCCACGAACAGCGCCGCGAACTCGACGGCCTCACGCCGCCAGGCTCGCGTGCGGTGGCCGTGGGGGACGCCGACGCGGTCGATCGGGCGGCCTTTCCTGAGCTTCAGTGCCATGCCGACCACTCTGCGAGGCCCGCGTTGCGTCGCGTGATCGCCGCTATGACGCCGCGGTAACCGGAACCACCTTTTTGTATATGTGCGGCAAAAGCGACGAAACACGGTCCACCGGTGCCGATGACACGAACGCCGACCGTGACTTACCGTGGGCGTCAGTAGATCCGCTGACGTCGATCCTGGGGGATGGCCATGACGTACGGTGCGGACCTCGCGCGGCTCGATTTCTGGGCACGGCCCCCGGCCGAGCGTCATCAGGCGTTCGCGGAGCTGCGGGCCGCCGGGGAGCCGGCGTTCGTCGAATATCCCCGACCCGGACAGCCGGTGAACGGCTTCTACGCCCTCACCCGCCACGCGGAGATCCTCGAGGTCAGCCGGAACCCTCAGGTCTTCAGTTCCGAGCCGACCTCGACGAGTCTCGACGACCCGCCGTCCGTGCTGCGCGACTACGTCGGCTCCATGATCAGCCTGGACGATCCGCGGCACGCGCGGATGCGCCGCATCGTCTCGCGCGCCTTCACGCCCAGGATGGTCAAGAAGTTCGAGGACGACGTCTCGCTGATCGCCGCCCAGATCGTCGACGGCCTGGCCGAGCGCGGCCCCTGCGACTTCGTCACCGACGTGGCGATGCCGCTGCCGCTCACGATCATCTGCGCGATGATGGGGATCCCCGAGTCGGCGTACGGCGACGTCATCGACGCGACCAACGTCATCATCGCGATCGGCGACCCCGACTACGTGGGGCCCGAAGGGCAGGACCGGTCCTCGGTGCTCATCGAGAAGTTCTCCTTCATGCACGATCTGATGGGCGAGCTCGCCCAGGCCCGGCGCGCGAACCCGGCTGACGACGTGGTCACCGCGCTCGTCCACGCCGACGTCGAGGGAGAGTTCCTCACCGAGCGGGAGCTGGGGAAGTTCTTCGGGCTCCTCGTCGTCGCCGGCAACGAGACGACCCGCACCGCGCTGTCCCACGCCCTCGCGCTGTTCACCGACCACCCCGACCAGCGCGCGCTGCTCCTGGACGACCTGGACGCCCGCCTGCCGGCGGCCGTCGAGGAGATCGTCCGGTACGCCACCCCGGTCACCTGGATGCGCCGCACCGTCACCCGCGACGTGGAGCTTCTCGGGCACACCTACCGGGCCGGGGACCGCGTCGTCCTCTACTACAACTCGGCCAACCGGGACGAGGCCGTCTTCGACCGCCCCGACGTCTTCGACATCACCCGTACGCCCAATCCGCACGTCGGGTTCGGCGGGCCGGGCCCGCACTTCTGCCTCGGCGCGCACCTGGCCCGGCGTGAGATCACGGTGCTGCTGCGGGAGCTGTTCACCCGGCTTCCCGGCATCCACGCCACCGCCCCGCCGGTCCGGCAGCGTACGAGCTTCGTGAACGGGATCAGCCGGCTGCCCTGCGCCTTCTGAGCTGAACGTGACTTTGATTCATATTCGGCATTAGCCTTCCGTCTCATGGCGGATGCGGACCTGGAACGGCAGCGACGCTCGGTGGCTGCGGCATGCCACGACCTCGCCCGCGAAGGGCTGCTCATCGGTACGGCGGGCAACGTGAGCGTGCGCTCGGGAGATCGCGTCGCCGTCTCCGCGACCGGCGTCGTCCTCGGACATGCCACACCGGATCAGGTGACCGTGGTGGATCCGGACGGCGGCGTGGTCGCCGGTGACCTGGAGCCGACCTCCGAGCTCGAACTGCACCTCGGCGTCTACGAACGGTACGGCGCGGGCGCGGTGGTGCACACGCACTCGCCGCAGGCCACCGCGCTGTCCCTGGTCCTGGACGAGCTCCCGTGCGTGCACTACCAGCAGCTGCAGCTCGGCGGATCCGTACGGGTGGCGCCGTTCGCCGTCTTCGGCACCTCCGAACTCGCCGAACTGGTGCTGACGGCGCTGGAGGGCAGGTCGGCGGCCCTCATGGCCAACCACGGGGCGATCGCGCACGGTCCGACGCCGGCCAAGGCGGTGGAGAACGCGCTCCTGCTCGAGTGGGCGTGCGGCGTCTACCTGCGCGCCGCCACGATCGGCACGCCCCGGGCGCTGAGCACCGACCAGCAGGCCGCCGTGATCACGGCGGCGCTCGGCCGCGGCTACGGCCGGACCCGGCGGATCGACAAGGAGAACGCCCGATGACGCAGACGATCATCACCCTCGGCGCGCACGTGTTCGACGTGCAGGTCCGCCCGGTCGAGGTCATCCCGGAAGGGCAGGGCGCGGCACTCGTCGACCAGATCCGCTTCAGCCCGGCGGGAACGGCCGCGGGAACCGCGGTCACCCTGGCCAAGCTCGGCGCGACGGTCCGCACCGCCGGGGCGGTCGGTGCCGACCCGATCGGCGACCTGCTGCTGACCATGCTCGCCCGGTACGGGATCGACACGTCGCTGGTGGTGCGCCGCGACACCGTGCAGACCTCGGCGTCGGTGCTGCCGATCCGCCCGGACGGCAGCAGGCCCGCCTTCCACGTCCTCGGCGCGAACATCGCCTACGGCAGCGACGACGCCCCGTACGCCGACATCGCCGCCGCCACCCACCTCCACCTGGGCGCGCCCGAACTCATGGGCGGCGAGAACGCGGCGAAGATCCTGGCCGCCGCGCGGTCGGCTGGCGTGGTCACCTCCGCCGACCTGCTCGCCCCCGGCGATCCCGGGTTCCTCGACACGATCGCACCCGCGCTGCCGGGCCTGGACCACCTGCTGCCCAATGACGAACAGGTCCTCGGCCTCACCGGCGCCGCCACGCTCGAGGACGGCGCTCGCATGCTGCTGGACCGGGGCGTCGGCTGCGTCGCGGTCACCCGGGGAGCGCGCGGTGCGCTGGTGATGACCGCGGACGAGAAGTTCGAGGTGCCGGCGTTCGCCGTCGAGGTCGTCGACACCACCGGCTGCGGCGACGCGTTCTCGGCCGGGTTCCTACGCGGCGTCGGCCTCGGCCGTCCCCTGCGGGAGGCCGCCGTGCTCGGCTGCGCGGCCGCGGCGCTGGTGGCACAGGGGCTCGGCAGCGACCACGGGGAGTTCGACCTCGCCGCGGCCGACGCGTTCGCCGCACAGGCCCGCCCCCTGGACGTGCGCTGACACGCGCCGTCTGACGCCAGGGTGCCCTCCCATGGCGACGGTTTCTCACATTCCGAAGTTTCACTAATCTGTGAATTGGATGTAAGTTCTGAACATAGCCCTGCCGTCGAGGTCCGCGAAGGGACGCGTCTGCCGTGACGACCGAGAAGATCGCCCTGTCCGGCGTACAGGAGACGATGCTGGCGACGTTGTACGGCAAGGCGATGGAGAGCCGGTCCGCCGATCCCGTCCTCGTCGACGAGCAGGCCGAGCAGGCGGTCGACCGGATCGACTACGACTTCTCCCGCCTGAAGGTGACCCGTAACACGGCCGTCTCCGCCGCCGTCCGCTCGCGGTACCTCGACGACTGGGCGCGCGACGCCCTGGCGGAGCTTCCCGATGCGACCGTGCTGCACCTGGGCTGCGGCCTGGACTCCCGGGTGTACCGGCTGGACCCGCCGCGAACGGTCCGCTGGTACGACGTCGACTATCCCGATGTGATCGCGCTGCGGCGCCGCCTCTACCCGGAGCGGCCCGGCTACCACCTGGTCGCGTCCTCCGTGACCGACCCGGGCTGGCTGACGGAGGTGCCCGCCGACGGGTTCGCGGTGGTCATCGCCGAAGGGCTCACGATGTACCTCACCCGGGAGGAGACCAGGGACCTCTTCGAGCGGCTGACGCGCCACCTGCCCGGCGGCGTGCTCATGTTCGACGCGTGGAACTCACTCGGCATGCGGGCCGGCGCCCGCCAGGGGGTCATCAAGGCGTCCGGGGCGAAACTGGGCGGGTGGGGCATCGACCATCCGCACGACGTGGAGGCCCTCGTGCCCGGTCTGGCGTTCGTCGCCGAGCAGACGTTCTTCGACATCCCGGAACTCGACCGGTACGGCAGGCCGGTCCAGATGGCCTGCCGCGCGATGAACCATATCCCGGCCATCCGGAACATGGGACGGCTCCTGCGGTACCGCTTCTGACCCGCCCGGCGCGACCTGCGTGAATTCTGGGTTACATGCCGTGTCGTCCGGTCCGCCCGTCTCCGGCCGCGCCAAGCTGGGACCGATCTCCCGGCACCCCCCATGAGGAGCCCCGATGCTCGTGCGCTCACGGCTTTTCGGCCGCAAGACCCGCGTCACGTTCAGACTTCCCCTCGACCGTCCCGACGGCATCGTCAGCGTGGTCGGCGACTTCAACGGCTGGGAGCCCGGTCGCCACGAGCTCGTCAGGCGGCGCAACGGCACGCGCAGCGTCTCGGTGACCCTCTCCCCCGGCGTCCACCGGTTCCGCTACCTGGCCACGGGCGGCGTGTGGTTCGACGACGACGCCGCCGACCGCACCGACGAGCACGGCTGCCTGATCGAAGTCTGACCCGCGGCGAGCCGACGAGCGAACGAGAGACTGGGGGTGGGCCCCCGTTCAGGGGGCCGGCGATACGTGGCCGGCGAGGTACGAGCCGGCCACGAAGCGAGCGAGGAGGCGAGCGCGGCAGTGAACACGCCCCCGTCATCCGCGCACCGCGTCGAGGACGACCCCGAGTAGCCGGTCCGGCTGTCCGGGGTCGTCGTCGTTCCGGGCGGTGGCCAGGGCTATTCCGACGACGAGCTGGATCAGGTCGTCCGGCGACAGGTCGGCACGGGCGGTCCCCGACTCCTGGGCCCTGCGGAGCAGCGCGGCGGCCGCGTCCCGGATGCGCCGGTGGCAGTCGACGCCCGTACCGTCCAGATCCTCGATCAGCAGAGCGCTGCCGAGCCCCTGGTTGACGCGCGCGTGCACCAGGAACGCGCCCATCCACTCGGCGAGGGCCTCGAACGGGGCATCGGCGGCCATGAGCCGCTCGGCGTGCCCGCACAGCGTACGGATCTGGTCCTGGAGGACGGCCGACAGCAGCGCCTGGCGCGTGGGGAAGTGCCGGTAGAGCGTGCCGGGTCCGACGCCGGCCCGCCGGGCGATCTCGTTGAGGGACGCCTCCGGCCCCGCCTCGGCGAACGCCCCCCTGGCCGCCGCGACGAGCCGCTCCTGGTTGCGGCGCGCGTCCGCCCGCTGCGGGCGTTCCGTGACCGCCCGGCCGTTGCCCGTCGCCATCGCTGATCCTTTTCCCGGTAGCCAAGTGGAGAGGTTCTCCGTATCCTAGCGGCCACAAACCGGAGAGGTTCTCCGGTAATCCTGTGAGGAGTACGGATGACGGACGACGCACGCCACGGACTCGGCCGGGTCGGAGTGTGGACCTTCGCCTTCGACGGGCAGCCCGCCGGACGGGTACGGGAGGTCGCCGCCGAGATCGAGGAGCTCGGTTACGGAGCCATCTGGTACGGGGAGGCGTTCGGCCGCGACACCGTGGGCCAGGCGTGGTTGCTGCTGTCCTCGACGCGGCGGATCACCGTCGCGTCGGGCATCGCCAACATCGCGTTCCGCGACCCGATCGCCATGGCGACCGCGGAGCGCACACTCGGCGACGCGTTCCCCGGCCGCTACCTGCTCGGCCTCGGCGGCCATCGGGTGGACGACACGGTCCACAAGCTCGACGGCTACCCCATGCCGGCGCGCGGCCGGGCGGTGACGACCATGCGTGCGTACCTCGACTCCATGGACGCGGTCCCGCACCACGGCCCGATCCCGGACCCGGCGCCGCGCCGGGTGCTCGCGGCGCTCGGCCCGAAGATGCTGACACTCGCGGGCGAGCGCACCTGGGGCGCCCACCCGTACTTCGTCCCCGTCGAGCACACCGTACGGGCCCGGCAGATCATGGGCCCGGACGCCTTCCTCGGAGTCGAGCAGGCGGTGGTGCTGGACACCGACCTCGACCGGGCCCGCGAGGTGGCGAGGGCCCACGTCGGCGGCTACGTCACGATGGCCGCCCACCAGGAGGCGAACGTCCGGCGGCTCGGATTCGGCGACGAGGACATCGCCGGCGGTCCGAGCGACCGCCTGGTGGACGCGATCGTCGCGTACGGCGACGTCGAGGCGGTCCACGAACGCGTACGACAGCACCTCGACGCCGGCGCCGACCACGTCTGCCTGCAGGTCCTCACCCCCGACCCGACCGCCCTGCCCCTCCCCGAGTGGCGCGAGCTCGCCGCCGTCGCCGGCTGACCCGCTCGTCCGGGTCAGGCTTGAGTCGCGAAGCCGTGCGGGAGCATGCGATGACGGCCTCCTGCATCGCCTTTCCGACGGGTGGCGGCTTTGGCCGCCGCCGCCCCATCCTCAACCGCCGCGCTCGTGACCGGTACCGCTCCCCCTCGACGCGGTGGAAGGCCATCGTGCGGAGAGGAGGGCCACGGCGAGGTTGGTGCCGACCAGCAGTGCCAGGGCCGTACGCAAGGTGGCGGCGTCGGCGATGCCGCCGATGAGGGCGGGGCTGAGGATGAAGGCGCTGTAGCCGGCCGCGGTGGTCGTCGCCACCGCCTGCCCGGAACGGCCAGGTGCGGCGCGTGCGGCGAGTGACAGCGCGGTCGGGACGATCGGGGCGACGGCCAGGCCCGTGAGCAGCAGGCCTCCGATCGCCGAAGCGGCCCCCGGCGCGCCGACGGCGCAGGCGATTCCCGCGGAGGCGAGGAGGCCGGCACCGAGGAGTACCCGGCGTTCTCCGCATCGCCGCAGCAGGCGGGCGGCGAGGAGCCGGCCGAGGAGCGATGCGAGGTGGTAGCCGCCGATGGCCGTTCCGGTGAGCGCGATGCCTGCGGAGCGAGTCTGCCGCAGGTAGATCGCCAGGAAGCTCTCCAGCGCGCCGTCCCCGAAGAAGGTCACCGTGACCACGGCGATGGCGAGCCCGACCGCCGGGATGCGCCATACGCCTTGCCTCCGGTGACCGGGGTTCTCGGCTTCCCGCCACGGCGGCAGGGACGCCCTGCGCACTGTCAGGCCCGCTGCGGCGAGGACACCCGCGAGAAGGAGGTAGACGACGTGAAACCCGATGCCGATCGAAAGCAGCGATGCGCTGAGGGCGGCGCCCAGCAGCGCACCGAGGCTGAACCCGGCATGCAGCCCGGTCATGACCTGGCGGTCGTAGGTCCGCTCGTAGTCGGCGCCGACCGTGTTGGCGCCGAGATCGATGAAGCTCACCATCAGGCCGTACAGGACGAACACCGCGACCAGGGTGCCGGTTGAAGCGACCCACCCGAGCAGCACGAACGCCGCCGCGGTTCCGGTGAATCCGGTGAGGAGGATCGGGCGGCGCCCGACCCGGTCGACGAGACGTCCGCCGCCGAACAGGGTGATGACCCCGGCGGTCGCGGCGGCAGTCACCGCCATGCCCAGGGTGCCGGGCTTCAGGCGCAGGGCGGACGCCAGCTCGGCCAGCTGAACGGCCCAGACTCCGACGTGGAAACCCAGGACCAGGAAGAGGCCGGCGGCGAGAAGGTAATGGCGCTGCCGCGTGGACAGGCGGTGACGCGGGACAGGAGGGAACGACAAGGATGACTCCAGCGAGGAGGCGGGACGGATACCGCGTCCAGGCAGCACGAAACGGCCGGTGACACACCGGCCGCGCTGTCATCGAGAAGAGTGGACGCGCGGGCTCACCGCGCGCAGGTTGTCTCCCCTTCGCCCAGCTCTCCCTCTTGCTGCGGAGTCACGAGCCGTACCTTAGCCAGCCGACCCGCAGGCGCAACCGCTTATCGCGGGTACGGCGCCGGCTAACGCACGGAGCAGATCGCGGATCCGATCACGGACGTCACGGCGTCCGGGTGCGAGATGAGCGTCAGGTGAGAGCCACCGTGGAACTCGGTGATCTTCGAGTGCGCCCGGCGGGCCATGGACCGCTCCGAGGCCGGGGTGATGATCCGGTCGCCGGTGCTGATGAAGTACCAGGACGGAATCGTCTTCCACGCCGCGGCCTTCGACGGCGTCATGAACGCGCTGGTCGAGGCGGCTCGCTGAGAGGCCCACAGGCGTACGGCGGTGTCCCGCGGCAGGTCCGAGGCGAACGAACGGACGAAGACGTTCTGCTTGAGGTACAGGTCGGTCGCTCCCTCGGGTGCTCCCGGGTAGGACACCTTGTCGTAGAGGGTGGCCGCGTCCTTGTTGAGGTCGGAGCCGGAGCCGCTGAGCCCGCCGGTGGTCTCCCCGATGTCCGGCGCCGCGGCGTCGACGTACACGAGGGCCTTGACGTTCGGAACGCCCGCGGCGGCGTTCGTGATCACCGAGCCTCCGTAGGAGTGTCCGACGAGCACGATCGGGCCGGAGACGGTCTTCAGGAAGTCGGCGACGGTCGCGGCGTCGCTCGTCAGGTTCCGGAGCGGATTCGCTATCGCCCGCGCGTCATAGCCTGCTCGTCGCAGGGCGTCCACCTCGCCGTTCCAACTCGACGTGTCGGCCCAGGCTCCATGGACGAGGACGATCGTCGGCTTGGTCCGGGCCGGCGGCTGGCAGGGCAGCGGCGGGGTCTCGAGGGTGGATGAGGCCCGCGCCGTCGTGGCCGCCTGGGCGTTCGGTGCCCCCACGGACGCGGCGACCACGGTGAGCACCGCCACGAAGGTGATCATCTTCCCGCCGGGCGAGCGTCTCATTTGTCCCGTCATCAGGGCGTGATGCCTCGAACAACGGCGCGATTAACTCATCGAGGACTAAAGCCCCCGTTCGATCGATCGACCGGCGGTCGCGGTGACGGCCGGCGGGACGTCGCCTCGTACGGCCTCGAGGTATTCGGCGATGGCGTCCCGGTTGCGGGTCAGGCACTCGATGCGCTCGGTCATGCGGTCGCGCTCGCCCTCCAGCGTGGCGAGCATCTCCGGGGTGGCGTCCGGGAAGTGGATGGACCGGGGCTTGTCGAGGCACGGCAGGATCTGCTTGATGATCCGGGTCGGCAGCCCCGCGTCGAGCAGGCCCCTGATCTGGATGACCCGGTCGACGAAGCGCGGATCATAATCGCGGTAGCCGTTCGCGCAGCGCTCAGAGACGATCAGGCCCTGCTCTTCGTAGTAGCGCAGCAGCCGCCGGGACGTTCCCGTACGCTCTGACAGCTCCCCGATGCGCATGTGAACCCACCTCGCGCTTGACTTTCACATCTATGTGAGGGTTTGAGCATACGGGCATGTCTCTTCGGAACGCAGAGCGAGCTGTCCATTCACCTGCCGAGAACCGCCGGCTCCCCCTGTCGGCGCTGCTGGCGCTGGCGACTGCCGTATTCATCACCAGCCTGACCGAGACACTCCCCGCAGGCCTGCTGCCCGCGATGAGCGCGGACCTTCAGGTCAGCGAGTCCGCGACCGGACAGTTGGTGACGATCTATGCGATCGCCACGGCGCTGACCGCGATCCCCCTGACCGCCGCCACGTCGGGATGGCGGCGCAAGCGCCTGCTGCTGACCGCGATGGCGGGGTTCGGCGTCGCCAACACGGTCACGGCCCTCTCGGCGAACTATCCCCTCACCATGACCGCCCGCTTCGTCGCCGGAGTGGCGGCGGGCCTGGCGTGGGCGCTGCTGGCCGGATACGCACGCCGCCTGGCCCCCGCACACCTCCAGGGCAGGGCACTGGCCATCGCGATGGCCGGCATCCCGATCGCGTTGTCGCTGGGCGTACCCGCCGGCGCTTTTCTCGGCAAGGCGCTGAACTGGCAGACGGCGTTCCTGAGCATGACCATGCTCACCGTCGTCCTCCTCGCCTGGATCGTCGCGGCCGTCCCCGACCACCCGGGCCGGCGGCAGAACGACCGGACCCCCATCCTGGCCGCGCTGCGCGTCCCCGGCGTGACACCGGTCCTGTTCGTCACGCTGGTCTTCGTGCTCGCCCACACGATCCTCTACGCGTACATCGCGACCTTCCTCGACCGGCACGGCATGGGCGGCTCCACCGACCTGGTGCTGCTGGTGTTCGGCATCGCGTCCATGGTGAGCATCTGGGTCGTCGGCGCCCACATCCACCGCCGGCTGCGGGCCCTCACCATCGCCGCCACCCTCCTGGTCGCCGCGGCGGCGGCCGTGCTGGCCCTGTTCGCCGGAAGCCCCACACTCGTGTACGGCGCCGCAGCGCTGTGGGGGCTCGGCTGGGGAGGCGTACCCACCCTGCTGCAGACCGCCGTCGGCGACGCGGGCGGCCACCAGGGCGACGCCGCACAGGCCATGCTCGTCACCCTGTGGAACGTCGCCATGGCCGGTGGCGGAATCATCGGCGGCGTCCTCCTCGACCACTACGGCCCGGGATCGTTCCCCTGGAGTCTCCTGCTGCTCCTCGCTCCGGTCCTGCTGGTCGTCGCCGCGGCCCGCACCCACGGCTTCCCTGCGAAACGCTGAACATTCACCCTGCGCGAGGTTCCGTATTCGATCCGGTGCGGACGGTGACACGCCGGGCAGATGCCCTTCGCGAAAGTGCCCTCCGTACGCCTGCGCCGGATCGGATCGGCGCGTTTTCTGCCGACGCTCACCTAGGTATCGCTGGACCGTTTGACGTCTTCAGCCTCCGCCCGCCGGGACAGCTGACGGTCGCCGTGGTCGACGACTTCACTCAGAGCACCTTCATTGAAAACGAAGCCGAAGTCGCCACCTTCGAACGCATCTTCACCTACTTCCGGCGCTTGGCACTCGATGGAGCATCTTCGCAACGGCTCATCCAGGAGATAGCGTCGGGCCTATGACCGTCATCGATCTGGCCAGCGTCATTTGGCGGCAGAGCATCCGTAGCGGATCCAACGAAGGCAGCTGCGTCGAGGTGGCTGTCGTTCGACACCGTGGAGAGTGAGAACGAGGCATTTCCGCCCTGTTCGGTGCGTGGGGTGCGGGCGCTCTATGTGCGCCAGACGAGCTGTCCTTGTGACTTTGCGGACGTGACCGTGGACTTCGAGCCGTGGGAAGAGGGCTTCGCGTTCGAGGTCGCCGACAGCGCCACCGTCGAGGATCACTTCCGCCCGGAGCTGCCCGGATACCGGGCCGCGCTGGCCGAGGGCATCCGGGAGGAGCTGGCGGAGCAGGTGACCGACGTTCCGCTGGCGGTCGCGGTCGTCCTCCAGAGGATCCGCGTGCATGAGGTGGACTCGCACGATGGGGCGTTCCGGAAGGCCGGACGCGTCGCCGTACGGGAGGCGCTGCTCCGGCTGAACGGCCCGCCGCCGAGACCCGAGCGCCGCCGCGCGCGGCCATCGTGAACGCCGGCGGTCGCTGAGTGCCTGCGAACAAGCCCTCTCTCATTCCGTGACCCACGGGCCGGCCAGCCGGCGTGCACGGTCAGGATGGCAGGAAGACCGCGGTCGCCTCGTCGGCGAGTACGGCGGAGGGCGGGGCGTCCGGATCGGTTTGTGCCAGGTGCGACAGTCCGAGGATGGCCGCGTAGGCGACCCGTGCCCGAGACGCCGCCCGGTCCGGCGGCAGGCCGAGTTCGTGGTAGGTACGAGCCAGGAGTTCCAGCCGGGCCCGGTTCACCTGGCGGACCGCGTCCTGGACCCGGGGGTCGTTGCGGTCGCCGAGCAGGCTCAGGTGCACCGACGGCGCCAGCGGCTGGACGGCGTGCACGACAACGGTGAGCAACTCGCGCAACCGCCGTGCCGGATCGGCGATCGCGGCGAACTCGGCGAGTCCCCCCTCACCGTGACTTCGCACCCACTCCACGAGTGCTGCCGTGATCAGCTCGTCCCGGTTCCGGTAGTGCGCGTAGAAACTGCCCTTGGTCACGCCGAGCGTCCGCGCCAACGGTTCGACCGCGACCGCGGCCAGCCCGCCGTCCGCGATCGCCTTCAGCGCGGCCAGCGCCCAGTCCTGGGCGGACAGCCGGGTCGACCCGTTCACCACGGCCAACAGGATACGCCGACGCGTTGACGGCCCCACAGACCGAGGATACGGTTGCGTATCAATACGCTGCCGTATCAATACGCAACCGTATTAAGGAGCGGCCGGATGGGGCACATGAAGGTCCGCCGAGTGGTCACCGGGCACGACTCCGAGGGCAAGTCCCGCGTGGTCGACGACCGTGATGTCGAGCCCATCACGTCCGACCTGATGCCCGGCTGTGCGGCCTACCGGCTGTGGGGCCGGGATGAGCGACCCACGTTCCCCGACGACGGCTCGCCGCGCCGCGCCGCAGCGTGGTACCCGCCCCGAGATGGGTCGCGCTTCATGATCAACACGATCCCGCCGGGCGAGCTGGTCCTGCCCCCGGATCTCGATATGGCCGCGGCCTTGGACGAGCTGGAGCGGCAGATGCCGGGCGCGATGGCCGCGATGGAGCCCGACGCCCCGGGGATGCACACCACCGACAGCATCGACTACGTCCTGGTCGTCTCGGGCGAGGTCACGCTGGAGCTCGACGACGGCGAGCAGACGGTGTTGCGGGCAGGCGACGTGGTCGTCCAGAACGGCACCCGCCACGCCTGGCGCAACCACGGCACCGAGACCTGCACGATCGTCGGCGTCGCCATCGGCGCGGACCGCTCCCCGGCCCAATAGTCCAGGTCGATGATCCAAACCCGGCTGAGAGATCCCCGCCAGGAATCCTGCGGCGCCGGGCCGATGTAACACTCTGGCGGGCCATGTCGTCTCAGGGGCATGAGAATCGCTGTCGCTGGAGGAACGGGGACGCTTGGCCGGCACCTGGTCGAGGAGTTGCACTCGCGTGGGCACGACGTGCGGGTGCTGAGCCGGAGCGCGGAGCAGTACCGGGTGGACCTGACGACCGGAGAAGGGCTCGACGAGGCCCTGGCGGGATGCGAGGTCGTGGTCGACGCGGCCAACGCGTCCAAGCACGCGGCGGACACCCTCGTCGAGGGGTCGCGGCGGCTGCTGGCCGCGGAGGAGAGGGCGGGCGTGGGGCACCATGTCTGTGTGTCGATCGTCGGCTGCGACCGGGTTCCGATGAGCTACTTCCAGGTGAAGGCCGAGCAGGAGCGGGTCGTCGAGGGTGGCCGCGTTCCGTGGACGATCGTGCGCGCGACGCAGTTCCATGAGCTGGTCGACACCACGTTCGCGTCGGCCGCGAGGTGGCGGGTGATGCCGGTGCCGCGGGGCCGGCTGCAGTCCGTCGCGGTCGCCGAGGTGGCGCGGGCGGTCGCCGACGTCGCGGAGGGCGCCCCGTACCGGCGGCGCTTCGACGTGGCAGGGCCGGAGGTCAACGACATCCGGGATGTCGCCCGGACCTGGCGGTCGGTGACCGGCCGCCGCGTACTTCCGCTGCCGCTGCCGTTGCCCGGCGGGGTCGGGCGGGCGCTGCGCTCGGGTGCGCTGACCGGTGATCGGCCCGACGTACGCGGAACGACGCGGTTCGCGTCATGGCTGGAGGCGCGATGACGGCCGCACGGTCGAACCGTGACGGGACCGCCGACCAGGACGAACTCGCGCGGGCGTTCGAAGCGGAGCGGCCACGGCTGCTCAACGTGGCGTACGCGACGACCGGCTCCCTGGCCGAGGCGGAGGACTGCGTTCAGGAGGCGTGGCTGCGCCTTCGCCGGCTCGACGATCCGGCCGGGATCCGCGATCTGCGCGCCTGGTTGACGACGACCGTCGGCCGGCTGGCGCTCGACGCGCTGGGCAGCGCGCGCGTACGGCGCGAGCGGTACGTCGGGCCGTGGCTGCCCGAACCGCTCGTCAAGGACGTCGACGACCCCGCCGACCGGGTCACGCTCGACGAGTCGGTGAGCATGGCGCTGCTCGTCGTCCTCGAGCGCCTGTCACCGGCGGAGCGGACGGCGTTCCTGCTCCATGACGTGTTCGGGATGTCCTTCGGCGAGGTCGCCGAGGTCGTCGGGCGTAAGCCGGGGGCGGTGCGGCAGCTCGCCTCCCGCGCGCGGCAGCACGTCGAGCAGGGGCTGCCGCGGTTCCCGCCCACGTACACCGAGCAGCGGAGAGTGGTCACCGCGTTCGTGGCGGCCTGCCGGGACGGTGACCTGAAGGGGCTCGTCTCGGTGCTCGATCCCGACGTCACGTGGCGAGGCGACGGCGGCGGAAAGGTCTCGGCGTTCCCCCGTGTCGAGCGGGGCGCGGCGAACGTCGCGCGGAGGCTGCTGGCGTACGCCCGCCTTCCGGTCGACGCCGTACGCATCGCGGAGATCAACGGCGCACCGGGGTTGGTCATGCGGGACGCCGACGGCGTGCTGAGCGTCGTCGCGTTCACGGTCGACGGCGGCCGGATCACCCAACTCGACGTCATCCGGAACCCGGACAAACTGTCGGCCGTCCGCCTCTGAAACGTGCGGCGGGCCGCCTGGTCCCGGCGGCCCGCCGGGACCTCACAGCCCTGCCAGGTCCACCGCGTCGGCCATGGCGCGGTAGCCGGCGTCGTTCGGGTGCAGGTGATCGCCGGAGTCGTACGCGGAGAGCATCGCGAGCGGGGCGGCCGGGTCACGGGTGACCGCGTCGAAGTCGACGACGCCGTCGAACGTGTGGCTCGTGCGGATGTACGCGTTGACCGCCTCACGGGTGGCCTCGAGGGTGTCGTCGTACACCTTCCAGCCCTTGAACGGCAGGATCGTCGCGCCGATCACCTTGATGCCCCGCGCGTGAGCGCGGGCCGCGATCGTCTCGTACACCGCCTCGATCTTCTTCGGGTCGGTCTCGTGCGGGGTCTGCTGGATGTCGTTGATCCCTTCGAGGACGATGAGCGTACGGACGTTCGTCCGCGACAGGACGTCCTCGTCGAACCGGGCGAGCGCGTTGACGCCGAAGGATCCGCCGTCGAGCAGGAGCCGGTTCCCGCTGATGCCGGCGTTGAGCACGCCCAGGCGCCGTACCGGCGGCAGGGTGCGGAGGCGGTCGGCGAGGTAGTCCGGCCAGCGGTGGTTCTCCCCGACCGTCGACCCGTAGCCGTCGGTGATCGAGTCGCCGAGGACGGCGAGGCTGCCGCGCGCGGGCGGGTTCAGCACGTCGACGCCGGTGAGGTAGTACCGCTGCCCGGCCTTTCCGGTGTAGGCGTCACCGGACACGTCCCGCGCGTGGTCGCCGCCGGGAGCGTAGTACGAGATCTGCTGGCCAAGGGAGTGCGTGGTCACCGAGCCCGCGACGGCAGGAAGGTAGACGGTGACGAGCAGGTCCGTCCCCGGCCGTACGGCCAGCGGGGCCGGGTCCGTGACCAGGTCCGTTCCGGCCAGCACGGAGGCGGATCGCGCCCCGTGGAAGGTGACCTCGCGCATGGTGCCGGGAACGGCCGCCGCGCCGTCCTCGCCCGCCCGTACGGCGACGGTGGCGTGCCCGAGGGTCAGCGGCTCGGTGCCGAACCTGTTCGACAACCGGATCCGTACGGCCGCGCCACCCGTACTGAGGTGCACGATGTTCCGGAGCGAGGAGCCGGACAGCGTGCCGGCCGGATCGGTCACGCCCTGGGCCGGTGACGCCTCCCAGGACCCCACCCAGCCGTACCCGGAAGGCCCGCCGGACGGGCTCGCCGGACGAGCGGCCGCCCCGGCCGCCGGCGTGACCGCCATCCCGCAGGCCAGGAGCACCGCCGCCGCGAGGACCCGTCCCCGTACCCGGCCCCATCTCGATCGTCCCACCGTCGCGCGCACCATCGAACCACCTGCCTCGGCTGGGAAAGCGCTTTCCGGATGGAACGTAAAACGCCTACCGAACCGGGGCAATAGGGCGGTCCACAATCGGCCGCGCCGCCGCGCCGCCGACGGCCTTATGGGTTCTTCGCCCCCCTTGCGTCGCTACGCTCTCTCGTGCGAGGCCGTAGCGCAGAGGTCGTCGCGCCTGACTCCAGATCAGGAGGACGCCGGTTCGAATCCGGCCGGTCTCGCCCCGCATTCGTTACCCTCACTGACGGCAGGTCCGTAGCGCAGAGGTCGTCGCGCCTGACGCCTAAGCAGGAGGACGCCGGTTCGAATCCGGTCGGTCCTGTCACTCTCACCGGCCGATCCGGGCGGTCGGCACCGGCCACAGGGCGGGCATGTCTTGGCGCCGGACCGACGGACGGGCTGGCGGACCGACGGGCTGCCGGACCGACGGGCTGCCGGACCGACGGACCGACGCACGGACCGACGGACGGGCGGATGGGCAGATCGACGGGGCCGCCGGGCCGGGTCGACGGGGCCGCCTGGTCGGGTCGACGCGCCGAAGGGCGCATCCCTCCTGTTCAATCCCGAAGTGTCCGGGTTGTTCGCTACGCTCTCTCGCGGCAGGGCCGTAGCGCAGAGGTCGTCGCGCCTTACAGCAGGTTGGAGGACGCCGGTTCGAATCCGGTCGGCCTTGCCCTTTTTTCGTGGAACAAACGGTGGGGGTGTCCGTGGTCGTCGATCCCGACCGGCCCGGGAGCCGGCCGGCCGGATCCGGCACCGCCCCCGACCAGGCCGAGATCGACGCGTGCCTGCGCGTGATGGCGCTGGCCCGCGCGGCGCATCCGGACGACCCCCGCTGGGCGGCCGTGCACGACGCCGCCGCACAGCTCTACCGGGCAGGCAAGAAGGCGCGGAAGGCGTCCCGGCACGCCGACCGCAGACGGCACGACCGCGAGGCGACCGCCGCCGCGACCCGCTACCGGGAACAGGACCCCGCGCCCGAGCCTGGCCCGCCAGGCGACCAACCCGCGCTTAAGCTCGGCCCGCCAGGCGACCAGCCCGAACCCGGACCCGGCACGCCAGGCGACCGACCCGCGCTTGAGTTCGGTCGGCCAGGTGACCGACCCGAGCCCGAGCCTGGCCCACCAGGCGACCGGCCCGTGCTTGAGGCTGGCCCGCCAGGCGACCAGCCCGCGCCGTCGGCGCAACCGGACCGGGCTGTGACCGCCGTAGGGGAGCCCTCGATCGGGCGGGCATCCGTCTCACCGCGTGGTGGCACCCTCCCGCAACCCGGACCGTCGAGCCATCGGCCCACACCGTCGGCGCGACCGGAGCGGCATGCCGTACCGTCGGACCACTCGTCCGAGCCGGCGATGGGCTCCCCGGAGCAGGACCCCGCCCTTCGGCCCGGTCCGCCGGGCGATCGGCCCGCGGGATCCGGGCGGCCGCTGGTCAAGGCGCGGCGGTGCTACGTCTGCAAGGTGCACTACCGGCTGATGCATCCTGAGTACCACCTGCTCTGCCCGGCGTGCGCCGAGGAGAACCTGGCCCGCCGGCACGCCCGGTGCGACCTGCGCGGCCGGCGCGCGATCGTGACGGGCGGGCGGGTGAAGATCGGTTTTCAGCTCGCGCTGAAGCTGTTGCGCGACGGCGCGGAGGTCCTGGTGACCACCCGTTTCCCGCGCGACGCCGCGCGGCGGTTCGCGGCCGTCCCCGACGCCGGCGACTGGCTGGACCGGCTCCGCGTACACGGGGTCGACCTGCTCGACCTGGCCGCCGTGGCGGGTCTGCTGGAGGCCGTGCACCGGGAGTTCCCGTCCCTGGACATCCTCGTGAACAACGCCGCCCAGACGATCCGCCGCCCCGCCGCGTACCACCGTGAGGTGCGCGCCGCCGAGCACGAACCCCTCACCGGTCTCGCCACCCGGATCGACGTGACCGACGCGACCGCCGTCCCCGGCGCTCCAGTGCACCCGGGACCGACGCCCGCCACCGGCGCTTCCCTGCTCCTCGGACCGGCGACCACGCCCGGCGCGTCACCGCTCCCCCGCCCTCCGGCCACGCCCGGTGCGTCACCGCTCCCCCACCTACCGGCCACGCCCGGTGCGTTCCCTCTCCCCCACCCACCGGCCGCCCCGACCGAGCTCCCCCACCCATCGACGACACCCGGCGCGTCACCGCTCCCCCACCCATCGACCGCGCCTGGCGCGTCTCGACTCCCGCATCCACCGGCCACGCCCGGCGCGTCCTCGCGCTCCGATCCGGCGGCCGGGCTCCCGGACCGGCCTCCTGGAGCGGGCGACGTCACGACGGCGTGGGATGACGCTTTCGATGCGCTGTTCCCCGCCGGGCGTACGGACGAGACCGGGCAGCCGCTGGACCTGCGCGACGTCAACAGCTGGAGCCTGCGGCTGCACGAGGTGGACCCGGCCGAGTGGCTGGAGGTCCACATGGTCAACTCGTTCGCGCCGTTCCTGCTGACGTCGCGGCTGCGCGGTCTGCTGGAGGCGTCGCCGTGGCCGGACCGGTACGTCGTGCAGGTGTCGGCGATGGAGGGCAGTTTCTCCCGCGGTCACAAGACCGTGCGCCACCCGCACACGAACATGGCCAAGGCCGCCCTGAACATGCTGACCCGTACCGCCGCGCCCGACTACGCGGCCTCGGGCATCCACATGACCAGCGTGGACACGGGCTGGGTGACCGACGAACGCCCGCACCCGGACAAGGCCGCGCAGCGGGAGGCGGGGTTCCGCCCGCCGCTGGACGTCATCGACGGCGCGGCCCGGGTCTACGACCCGATCGTGCGCGGGGTGGGCGGGGAGCGCCTGTCCGGCCTGTTCCTGAAGGACTACCGACCGGTGGATTGGTGATGATCGAGCCGACGCCCGTACGCTGCCCCGCGATCGAGCACCCCGACGTTCCGCCGGCTGATCCGGCGGACCTCGCGCCGCTTCTCGCCCGCCTCGCCGACCCGGCCCCGGTGGCGGCGGACGAGACGTTCCCGCTCGGCACCGTGCGCCCGGACGGCCGGGTGGACCTGTGCAAACAGGGACTGGGCCCGGCGGGCGCCGCCCTGCTGCTGCCCGTCGCCGCCGCCTCGCCGCACGCCGCGCACATACTGCTCGGCACGAACGCGATCGGGGACGACGGGGCCCGGACGGTCGCGGACGCGCTGGTCCCCGGACACGGGGTGGAGACGGTGTACCTCGGCTGCAACCGCATCGGCGCGGCCGGTGCGGAGGCGCTCGCCGACCGCCTGGCCTCGGACACCACTGTCCGCGCGCTCTGGCTGAAGCGCAACCCGATCGGCGAGGCGGGAGTGCGCGCCCTCGCCGGCGCGCTGCGCCGGAACACCACGATCCGCACCCTCGACCTCGTGAACACCGGCCTGACCGCGGACGGACTGCGGGCGCTGCTCGCCGCGTTCACCGACCGGCCCGTACCGGTGGAGCGCGTCTTCCTCGGCGGCAACGGGCTGGGCTCCGAGGCGGCCGACGTGCTGGCCGCGCTCATCCGGGACGCCGGCGTCCGCGAGCTGTACGTCCCGGCGAACCACCTCGGTGACGCGGGGGCCGCCGTGCTCGCGGCGGCGACCGACCCCGCCCGGCCGGTCCGGCTGGGGCTCGGCGGGAACGGCATCGGCCCGGAGGGCGCCCGCGCGTTGGCCGACGCCCTCGGCAGCATCGAGGCGCTGGACCTGGGCCGCCCGCCCTCCGAACGCAGCCTCGGCGCGTCCGCCAACGTCACCGGCGACGCGGGCGCCGCCACCCTGGCCGCGGCGCTGCCCGGCAGCCCACTGCGCCGGCTGGAACTCCGCCGTACGGGGATCACCGGCCGCGGTGCGAAGGCCGTGCTGGCCGCCGTGCCCGAGGACACCCGCCTGGAGTACGTCGGGTTCGGACCGGGCGTGCCCCGCCGGGTCAAGCGGGCGCTCACGCCCCGGCTGCGGCCGGCCTCCGGGCCCCATCCGGACGTCCACGCCATCGGAAGCCTCTACCGTTGACTTCCTTCCCCTTCTGAAGAAGGGGAAGTCCCATCGGCCTTGCGGCCGATCCGGCCTTTAGGCCGGGCGCCTCACGGCGCGGGGTTCCTGTTTCAGCGCCGAATGCGGAAGGGAGGCCCCTTGCCGTCTGACACCAGCTCCACAGGCATCACCAGGGGTTTGCCCGGCTACGGCTCGACCAGCCGCAAGGATGTTCTCGGCCGCGTTGATGTCCCGGTCATGCCGGGTACGGCAGCCCGGACACGTCCAGCGCCGGGTGGAAAGACTCAGCTCCGCGAGCAGATGCCCGCATACCGAGCAGGTCTTGGACGAGGGATACCAACGGTCGATCACCACGAGGGTGCGTCCGGCGCGTTCGGCCTTGTACTCCAACTGCCGCCGGAACTCCCCCCATCCCGCATCGCTGATGACACGCGCCAGCGCGCGGTTCTTGACCATGCTCTTGACCGCGAGGTCTTCGATCACGATGGTGTCGGCCCGACGGACCAGGTTGGTGCTGGTGCGGTGCAGGAAGTCGGCGCGGGCGTTGCGGACCTTACGGTGGGCGCGGGCGACCTTGGCCTTGGCCTTACGCCGATTCATACTTCCGCGCCGGCAGCGGGCCATGCGCCGCTGATAGCGGGCCAGGTTACGGGCCTTGCGTTCCAGATGGCGGGGGTTGGCGATGCGTTCCCCGTCGGAGGTGACCGCGAAGTCCTTCACGCCCAGGTCGATACCGATTTCGTGCCCGGCCTCGTCCATGGGGTCGGGCGTGTCGGTGTCGACGGCGAAGGTGACGTACCAGCGGCCGTCGGTGTCGCGGGAGATGACGACCATGGTGGGGTTGAGCGTGGCCACCTCGACGTCGTCGAAGGACCACACGAACCGCAGCGGCGTGGTCGTCTTGGCCATGTACAGCTCGCCGTCCTTCATGCGGAACGCCGAGCGGGTGTAGTGCGCGGACTGCCGGGAGCCTCGGTTCTTGAACCGCGGGTATTTGGCCCGGCCGGCGAAGAAGTTCGCGAACGCCGCGTGCTGATGCCGCAGCGTCTGCTGCAACGGAACCGACGAGACCTCCGAGAGGAACGCCAGGTCCTCGGTCTTCTTCCACGCCGTCAGCGCCGCGTCGGTCTGCCGGTAGGAGGTCCTCTCGCCCCGCTGATGGTACGCCGCGTGGCGGTCGGACAGGGTCTTGTTCCACACCAGACGCACACACCCGAACGTGCGGTTGAACACCGCCGCTTGTTCGGGGTCCGGGTAGGCCCGGCACTTGTACGCCGTCCGCATGACCGACACCTTACAAACGTCCAGCGACTGTGTAAGGCGAATTGCCGAATGTCGGCGGACTCCGTTCTCAGGCCGTCCCGGCTACGCCGGGCCACTCCTGACAGAGTCTGGATTCCTCCCCGGCCTGAAGGCCGGGGCATCCTCCGGAGAACTAGGTGAACGCCAACCCCCTCAGGCTCCCGTCCGGATCCCATCCTCCGCACGAGGCGTCGCGGCTGCGGCGGATCCGGCGGTACGCGGTGCCGCGGTGGATGATCGAGCAGGCCACCGAACGACGCCTCGCCGGCGACTGGCGCGGCGCCTGCGCCGCGGCCAACGTCGACGTCGCCTTCGACCTCGCCGACGTCGCCCATGAGCACGGTGCCGCCGTCGCCGCCGCGCTCGAAGACGACCTGCTCCACTTCGCCCCCGACCTGCTGCGCTGGCACCTGCCCCGCCTCGACCGTGGCCACACGACGCTCGTCCCCGACCAGACGTTGGTCCTGAACCGTACGGCGGGCGCACCGGCGCTGTTCGTCATGACGCCGCGCTGGATGACCCACGGCGCCCAGCGGCCGACCCTGTGCGTCGGGAACGTGCCCGCCGGCGACATCTACCTGGAGACCGACCTGGCGTACGCCGCGTTCTGGCGCAACGTCGTCCAGGACTGGAGCGCCGCGCGGCACCTCTGGGACGTACGGCACGCCGGCGAGCTGCGCGAACGCTGCGGCGGCGGAGACCGCGCGCCGTTCTTCGAGGCCGACGGCACCCCGCGCACCGCCCTCCCCGGCGGCGCCCCGTCTGTCGGCCTCCCGGGCGCAACCTCGCACCCGAGCTTCCCCGAAGGCACCCCGCGCACGCGACTTCCCAACGGCACTCCGCCTGCCGGTCTCCCCGGCGGAAGCTCGCGCCTCTCCGAAGGCACCCCGCGCACGCGCCTCCCCAGCGGCACTCCGCCCTGCCGGCCTCCCCGGCGAAAGCTCGCGCCTCCCCGAAGGCACCCCGCGCACACGCCTCCCCAGCGGCACGCCGTCTGCTGGCCTCCCGGGCGGGACCTCGCGAACGAGTCTTCCCGAAGGCACCCCGCGTACGAGCCTCCCCGACGCCGCGCCCGGTCCCGCCGACCCGGCGGCGCACACCGAGTGGGTCACCCTGCTGCACGAGAGGGGCGAGGTCGAGGCGGCGTTCGCCGCCGCGGGCATCACGCTGGACACCGCTCCGGTCGAGGTCGACTCCTACTACAGCGTGCCCGAGGTCGACCCGCTCGCCGTGTTCGAGCGGATGCCGCTGGCCCTGACCCGGCTGGAGCCCGAGATGCGGCGGCTCGCCGAACGGTCGGGGCGGGAGCGGTTCTGGATCCCGTACCGGCAGTATGCCGCCGTCCTGTTCGAGCTCGACGGAGCCGGGGCGGGCGTACGCGCGCGGGTGGCCGCGTTCGAGATGTACGAGGAACCGGACGACGCCGACGTGCTGCCGGAGGCGTGCTGGCGCCGGCTGCCCGACCTGGACCTGCTCCGGGACGGGCACACATCTCCGGAGCAGCTGCACCCGCTCGTCCGGGAGGCACTGTTCCCCGCCCGGACGGGCGCCGGCGGCCCGGTCGGACCGCCCGATCCCGAGCCTCCCGCCCCGGTCCGCGTCCGGTGCAAGGGCGAATGGCACGAGGTGGTGTCCCGCAAGGGCGCCCTCCACATCCCGCACGACGAGGAGGAGCAGCGGCGGGAGAGCGCGCTCCGGGCGTTCGGCGGCGCGGTCGCGGGCTGCTTCGCCGTACGGGAGACGTGGGCGTCGGGGGCCGGGCGGCTGCCGAAGGCCCTGCGCGCCCAGCGGGACGAGCTGTTCGCGCGGGTTCAGCACGGCGACGCTCCCGGCGTGCTCGCGCTGCTGGACGCCGGGGCCGACCCCCGGGTGCGCGACGGCCGGGGACGCACGCTGCTGCACCTACTGCACCTGCTGGACGGCGGCGCCGATCCGCGCGTGCGCGGCGCCCGGCGGCGCGAGGTCGCCCACACCTTGCGCCTCCTCGACCACGACGGACTGCTCGCCCGGCTCCTCGCGGCGGGGCTGGACCTCGAGGCCAGGGACGCGTTGCGGCGCACGCCGCTGTTCACGGCCATCTGCTGCGACGGCTCGGCGGCGCTCGTACGGGCCCTGCTGGCCGCCGGGGCGCGGATCGACGCGTCCGGTGAGATCCACGGCGACGAGGAGCTGTCGCTCTATCAGCTGATCGAGTGGCAGGGCAGGAACGACCTCGAGTTCATCAAAGAGCGGATCGAACGCGAGTACCCGCACTTGACCGAGGAAGAGTGAACGCCACCGGTATGCGCCGCTCGAAGTCCTACTCCTCGGAGACCGCGGGCGCCTGGCGCCGGATCCGGCGGTACGCGGTGCCCCGGTGGATGATCGAGCAGGCCACCGAACGACGCCTCGCCGGCGACTGGCGCGGCGCCTGCGCCGCGGCCGGCGTGGACGTCGCCTTCGACCTCGCCTCCGTCGCGAACGAGCACGGCGACGCCGTCGCCGCCGCGCTCGAGGACGACCTGCTCCACTTCGCCCCCGACCTGCTGCGCTGGCACGCGCCTCGGAACGTGGGCGAGTGGACGACGATCCGCGCCGGCCACCGGGTGGTGCTGAGCGGCCCCGGGGACCGGCCGTACCTCCACATCGTGACGCCCGAACGGCCCGACGCGCCACAGCGCCTCGTCCTGCGCTTCGGCCCGGTCGATGAGCGGGACGGGCCGTGGGCCGCGTGGCGTGTACACGACTGGACGAGGGCCCGGCACCTGTGGGACGTACGGCACGCCGGCGAACTGCGCGAACGCTGCGGCGGCGGAGACCGCGCGCCGTTCTTCGAAGCCGACGGCACCCCGCGTACCGCCCTCCCGACGACCGCGCCCGGCCCCGGCGACCCGACGGCGCACACCGAATGGGTCACCCTGCTGCACGAACGCGGCGAGGTCGAGGCCGCCTTCGCCGCCGCCGGAATCGACCTGGACCCCACCCCGTACACCACCCGCTGGTCCCACACGATGGAACCCCTGGCCATGCTGGAGAGGCTGGCCGTGGCCCTGACCCGTCTCGAGCCGGAGATCCGGCGGCTGGCGGATCACGGCCACGGGAGCCGCTGTCACCTGCCGGCCGTGCACTACTGGAGCAGCCCCGTTCTGCTGGAGAGGCTCGACGGCGGCGGCCTGCGCGCCCGGCTCGCCGACCAGCAGCAGGTCGCCGGCGTCCCGGTGATCCCCGAGGCGTGCTGGCTGCGGCTGCCGGACCTCGACGCCCTGCGCTACGGCGACCTCGACGCGGAACGCCTGCACCCGCTGGTCCGCGCCGCGTTGTTCCCCGGCCGGGCGGCCCCGGACGGCCCGGCCGGGCCGCCGGATCCCGAAACTCCGGGACCCGTGCGGGTTCGGTGCCGCGGTGAGTGGCACGTCGTGGCGTTCCGCGACGGGGCGCTGCGGGTCCCGCACGGTGAGGACGAGCAGCGGCGGGAGCGCGCCATGGAGGCGCTCGGCGGCGTCGTCACCGGCTGCTTCGCCGTGCTGCCGGTCGTACGGTCCGGCCGGGGCCGGCTGCCGAGGGCCCTGCGCGAGCAGCGGCGTGAGTTCTTCGCCCGCGCCGAACACGGGGACACGCCGGGTGTGCTGCGGCTCCTGGACGCCGGAATTGACCCCCGCATCCGCGACGGCAGGCGGCGCACGCTCCTGCACCTGCTCCCCCGGCTCGACCATGAGGCGCTGCTGCCGCGGCTTCTGGCGGCGGGTCTGGACGTCGACGACCGGGACGACCTGGAGCTCACCCCGCTGCACGCCGCGACAGGCGGCGGCGGTTCGGCCGGGCTCGTACGGGCCCTGCTGGCCGCCGGGGCGCGGATCGAGGCGGTCGACCAGGACAGGAGCACGCCGCTGCTCGTCGCCGTCGGCCGGAACGCCCCGGTCGCGGTCGTCCGGGAGCTGCTGGCCGCCGGGGCGCGGCGGGACGTCACCGACCGCTGGGGCCTCTCGGTACGCGACCACATCCATCGGTGCAAGCGACGCGACCTGGCCTTCCTCAAGAAGGAGCTGGATCGCGACCACCCCGACGTCGGAAACGGCCGGTGGCCGTGGCCCTTCGAAGAATCGGGGCCCGCTGAGGAAGAGGAAGAGTGAACGTCTCCGACGACATCCCGGCCAACGGCCCACAGCCCGCCGGCGCCCGCAGAACGGACCCGCGAACCGACGCATCCGCACAAGACGCTCTGGCCGCCGCGGACGACCTGGTCCGCCGTCTCGGCGCGCCGCGGACGGAGCCGGCGGCGAACCCGCAGCTGGAGGCGCTGGCCCTCGCGGTGTCGGCGAACCTGCCCGTGCTGCTGTGGGGCGAGCCGGGCATCGGCAAGTCCGCCGGCCTGCGACAGCTGGCCGACTCGCTCGGCGTCCCGCTGGAGACGGTCATCGCCAGCGTGCACGAGCCGTCCGACTTCGCCGGCCTGCCCATCGTCGGTGACGACCCCGCCGCCACCGGCGTGCCGATGGCCCCGCCGGACTGGGCGGTACGCCTGGCCACGGCAGGGCGCGGCCTCGTGTTCTTCGACGAGCTGTCCTCCGCTCCCCCGGCCGTGCAGGCCGCACTGCTGCGCGTCGTCCTCGAACGCCGGGTCGGGAGCCTGACGCTCCCCGAGCCGGTCCGCGTGGTCGCCGCCGCGAACCCGCCGTCGAGCGCCGCGGACGGCTGGCACCTCAGCCCGCCCCTGGCCAACCGGTTCGTCCACCTGCGCTGGACCCACGACCCCCGGACGGTCGCGCGCGGCATGGCGGGGACCTGGCCGGCCGTGTCCCTGCCACGCGTCGACCCGTCCCGCGTGCCGAGCGCGGTGGCGCGCGCCCGCGGGGTGATCTCCGGGTTCCTGACGGCGCGGCCCGGCCTGGCCCACAGCCTGCCCGGTGACGCGGAGAGCCGCGGCGGCGCGTGGCCGTCGCCGCGTACCTGGGAGATGGCGCTGCGGCTGCTCGCGGCCGGGTACGCCACCGGGGCGGACGACAAGGCGGTCGCGGCCGCGCTGATCGGCGCCGTCGGTGACGGCGCCGGGATGGAGCTGCTCAACTACCTCGAGCAGCTCGACCTGCCCGACCCGAACCGCGTCCTCGCCGATCCGGACGCCTTCGCGCTACCGACGCGCGGCGACCGGCAGCTCGCGTTCCTGACCGCCGTCGTCTCGGCGGTCCAGACCGACCTGACCCGGCGGCGCTGGGAGGCCGGCTGGGCGGTGCTGGCCAAGGCGGTGGACGCCGGAGTGCCCGACATCGCGGCCCGGGCCGCCGCCGACCTGGCCGCCCTGCGCGACACCGACTGGGCGGTGCCGAGCGGCATCGACGCCTTCGTGGATCTGCTGCGGCTGTCCGGGGCCCTGCCGGGAGGCGGCTGAGCGATGGCCGAGCTCGACCGGGTCAAGCTGCTCGCCGCACGGTACCGGGCCGCGACCGACCGGCCGTACCTCGCGTCCGCGCTGTACTCGCTGACGGTCGTGCCGAGCACCCGGGTGCCGACGATGGCCGTCGACCGGCACTGGCGGTGCTACGTGTCGCCGGCGTTCGTCGCGGAGACGCCGGTGCCCGAGCTCGCGGGCGTCTGGATCCACGAGGTGGCGCACCTGCTGCGCGACCACCACGGCCGCGCCGAGCGGCTGCCCGCCGCCGACCAGCGTGACCGGCTGCGCGTCAACGTGGCCCAGGACTGCGAGATCAACGACGACCTGCTCGACGACGGGCTGGCGCTGCCGGACGGGCGGGTGGAGCCCAGGACGTTCGGCCTCGACGCGGGCGGGCTGTTCGAGGAGTACCTCCCCCACCTGCCCCGGTCGGTGACGTGCTCCGACTGCGGCTCCGGAGCCCACGGAACGCCGGGCGACTGGGAGATCACCGACCCCGGTGGGGTCAGTTCGGTCGAGGCCGAAGCGCTGCGGCGGCACACCGCCGAGGCCATGCGCGCGCACCAGCGCAACCGGGGCACCCTCCCGGCGGGCTGGCGGCGCTGGGCCGACCAGGTCCTCGAACCGACCGTCGACTGGCGCCGCGTGCTCGCGGGCGCCGTACGCGAGGCGGTCGCCTGGGCGGCCGGAGCGGTCGACTACACCTACCGGCGCCCGTCCCGCCGCACCGCCGCGCTGCGCGGCGTGGTCCTGCCGACCCTGCGCCGCCCGCTGCCCGCCGTCGCGATCGTGGTGGACACGTCCGGGTCGATGGGCGACGACGAACTGGCGGCGGCCCTCAGCGAGGTGACCGGCGTGCTGCGCGAGGTCGGCGTCGGCGGGAACCGGGTCACCGTGCTGGCCTGCGACGCCGACGTCCACGCCGCGTCCCGGGTGACGTCCGCGCAGCAGGTCACCCTGGCCGGAGGCGGCGGCACCGACATGCGCGTCGGCATCAAGGCCGCCCTCGCCCTACCCGAACGGCCCGGCGTCGTGATCGTACTGACCGACGGCTACACGCCATGGCCCGAGGAGCCCTCGTCGTCCCGCCTCATCGCCGCCCTCATCGGCGATGACGCCCCGCCCCCGCCGCCTGGGCCGAGACGGTGCGCGTCACGGACCTGCGCTGACGTACCTCACCAGTTCGCCGGCTCGGCCAGGGTGTATGACGACGCGATGCGCGCCTGGTCATGGAAGATCGACAGTACCGACTGCGCGGCCGGCTTCCCGGTCCGCCAGGCGGTGCAGTAGATGCCGGAGGACCACCGGATCGTCTGGGAGGTGCTCGGGAGCACGGTCATACCGGTACGGCTCACCAGCTTCTTACCGTTCACCCAGACCTCGAACGCGCCGGTGCCCGAGGCCAATTTCAGGCGCGTGACGACACGGATCCAGGTTCCGCGGAGCGAGCTGATCGCGCCGATCGTGCCGCTGATCCCACCGGAGCCGCCGTACCGCAACTCGTCTCCGTAGACGAACATCAGCAGCCACGGTCCCTCCGGGTCCTCCGGAGACCACTGCTGGAACGTCACGTTCTGATCGTGGAACTGCCAGCCGGCGGGCAGGTAGATCGCCTGACCGTAGTAGCGGTCCTGGCCGACGCTCTGCGCGCCGCTCTTGATGACCTCGGAGTGATATCCGCCGGTCTCCTCGATGTAGGTCTGTTTCGCCTCGATCGCCGTGGAGCCCTTGTAGGCGGGACTGCTCACCGTCCGGATCACGCCCTGTTTCTGGGCGTAGGCCTTGTCCCAGCCACCGGTGGTCCCGGTGTCCTGGAAGTACACGCCCGCCGGCAGGGCGGCGGCCCCGGCCGCGCTCGTCCGGACGGCCGCATGGCCTCCCGGAGCCCCCGCCAGCGCGGCGGCGGACACCAGCCCGGCGACGAGGAACCCACGTCTGCGCATTCTCATGCGACACACCATGATCGCATTCGCATTAACCGTCAAGATTCCTTACAGAAGCGTTCACAGCCGAGATCGCCCGGATGGGCCCAGCCGGTGGCACGACGGACCTCGGGACGGCACCGCACGCTGCGGCACCTCCGGATCGCCGTGAAAACATGACCGCTATTTGAGGTTGTGCGCGTCCACGGATGAAAGGTGTGAGCGTGAATCTTCGGGAGATCCGGTCCTTGATCAGGCTCGAGCCGTTCGAGCGCGACCCGGTACGACGGCGGCTCGCCCACTGTCACGACGTCGACGACCTGCGCCGGGTCGCCCGGCGCCGTACCCCGAGAGCGGTGTTCGACTACGTCGACGGCGGCGCGGACGACGAGATCAGCATGGCCGCCAACGTCGACGCGCTACGACGGTGGCGGTTCACGCCGCGCACCCTCGCCGACGTGTCATCCGTGGATACCGCGACCCGGCTGTTCGGCCGGCCGGTCGCGCTGCCGCTCGTCCTCGCGCCGACCGGCTACACGCGCATGATGCATCCCGTCGGCGAGCCCGCCGTGGCACGCGTCGCCGCCCGCCGCGGGGTCCCGTACACGCTGTCCACGGTCGGTACCACCTCCGTGGAGGACCTCGCGGCCACCGCGGGCCATCCGGACCTGTGGTTCCAGCTGTACGTGTGGAAGGACCGCGAGACCAGCTGGGAGCTGGTCGACCGCGCGGCGGCGGCCGGCTACCGCGTGCTGGAGGTGACCGTCGACACGGCCGTGGCCGGGCACCGCGGCCGCGACGTGCGCAACGGGCTGACCGTCCCGCCGAGCCTGACCGTCCGCACCCTGCTCGACCTCGGCTCCCGCCCCGGCTACTGGACCCGGATGCTCCGCTCCCCCGGCCTGGAGTTCGCGAACCTCACCGGCGCGAACGGCGTGCCCGGCTCGGTGACGATGGAGAACATGGCCGGCCAGTTCGGCCCGGTGACGTGGGAGGACATCGCGGAGCTGCGGCGACGCTGGGCCGGTCCGCTCGTCGTCAAGGGCCCGGTCGGCCCGGACGACGCCCGCCGCGCGGTGGACGCCGGGGTCGACGGCCTTCACCTGTCCAACCACGGCGGCCGTCAGCTCGACCGGCTCATGCCGCCGATCGACACCCTCGCGGAGGTACGCGCCGCGGTCGGCGACGACGTGTGCGTCCTCGTCGACTCCGGCATCCGGCACGGCGCCGACCTCGCGATCGCCGTGGCGCTCGGCGCGGACGCGGGGGCCATCGGCCGGGCGTACCTCTACGGCCTGATGGCCGGCGGCATCCGCGGCGCCGACCGCGCCCTGGAGCTGCTGACCGCGCAGTTCACCCGCACGCTCCAGTTGCTCGGCGTCCGCTCAGTCCAGGAGCTGCGCGACCACGGCCGCGAACTCATCCGCCGCGACCCGGCGTAGGCACCGCCGAAGCTCCTAACCGAGGCTGACAGCGGTGAACCCGGTGGCGCCGTAGATGGAACCGGCCGGTGGGTTTCGGGTCTGAGTTCGGTCGCCGTAGTCGAACAGCAGCAGAGAGGCGGTGGCGGTCGCGGGGATGTCGTACACCAGGGTCTGGACCACGCTGCGCCTGCCGTACCGATCCTTGGACACCTTGGGCGGGCCTGACATGCCGGGGTCGGCCGGGAACTCCCGCCCGGCGAGGTCGACCAGCGGCGTCTCCCCGCCGGGCACGTCCTTGAGCGGGACTTCCCTGGCATTCGTGCCGTACGTCCCGGCGGAGCCGTACATCTCCGCGGAAGGAATCGCGACCTCGAAGGTCGCGGAGACGAACTGTCCCCTGGCCTTTTTCACCGCCCCGCCTCCGTATGGTGACTTGATCGCGGGGATGCCCTTCCGAACCTTGGTGACCTTGAGCCAGACCATGGGGCCCGGGAAGTCCTTGAGGGAGACGTCCTCCCCGACGGGCGCCGCCCGGCGGATCGGGAAGGCGCCGTTCATGGGGAGGTTCGTCACGTCGATCCGGGGCTTGGGGATTCGCGGCATGTCGCGACATTTCGGGCCGGTCGCCCCAACCGCCACCACGGTGAAGTCAGGACCGATACCAGGCCCGACGAGGTCGTATGACCGCGTTCGCGCGTACTCCCTCGCCAGGCGTTGTGCCCGTGCCACGGACTCCCTGCGTTCCCTCTCGAACTGGCGAAGCCGTTCCAGCGCGATCTGGTCGGCTTTTTCCTGAGTGAACGAGTGAGCCCAACGACGCGTTCGGTCGCAGCCGTCCTCGCCGTGGGCGGCGGGAACCATCGCGACACCGAGCGCCATGACGCTCAACACCGTCACGTCGGCCACCTTCCGGGGAGGCCTGAAGATCACGAGCGGCCACCGACCGCGTCGAGGAGGGTCCGGCCGAGAACGGCGCGTGCCTCCACGGCCGGGTGCGTCGCACCGTAGTCGTCCTGGTCGTCCAAGCCGACGGCGAAGAACGCGAACGTCAGCGCCGGGGCACCGGCGGAGTCGAAGACGATGCCCACCTCGTGCCGCCGGTCGTTGTACGCGCCGTACTTCGCGGCCACCCGGGCGCGCTCCTGGGAGGACATGTTGCGGCGGACGCCGTCGGTGTATCCCGGTTCCGACCACCGCATGATCTCGAGCAGGAAGTCCGCCGACTCCGGCGACACGATCGTCTTCTGGGCCAGTCCGGTCAGCAGCGTGTGCATCTCCCGGGGTGTCGTCGAGCCGTGGTTGAAGCGTCCCGGGTGCTCCGTGTCCGGCGCCACCCTGGTCTTCTGGAAGCCCTTCCGCTGAAGGATCCCGTTCAGCTCATCGGCGGGCAGCACGCGGGCGATCAGCGGCAGCGCCGAGTCCTCGGAGAGCAGCAGCAGCGTAGTGATCACGTTGGCGAGGGTCAGGGCGTCGCCGTAGGTCTTCTGCAGGTGCCACATGCCGCTGTCGCCGGCGCCCGCGACGATGGCGTCGGCCGTGAGCTCGACCTTCTGATCCATCCGCAGCTCACGGCGGTCGATCTTGTCCATCAGTGCGACGGCCATGGCGAGCTTGTTGACGCTGGCGGCACGGACCTCCGTATCGGCCCTTTCGTCGATGACCGTGGTCTGCCCGCCACCGGCTGCGGTCATGGTGACGAGCGAGCACCATGTGCCGCCCGCCTGCCGGGTCTCCCGGGCGTAGACCTGCCTGATCCGCTCGGGCGAATGCGGCTTCGCGCCGCCTTTCGTCTCCGCGTCGGCGGGACGGACGCCGGACAGTCCGGCCGACACGCTCGCCGCCGTGACGGCGAGCCCGCCGCGCAGGAACACCGACCTGCTGATCCGGTTCTCGCCCACCCATGCCTCCCAGCGCCGTTGTCGATCATGTCTCCGCCGACCGATACTGCCACGACCGCACCGCTAAAAGATCTTCATGCGACGCATCACCGGCGCTGCGGGGCCTCTGGCGGCTCAGGCACCGATGGTCGCCGCCGGAGTGAGGGCCACCCCTTCATCGGGAGCCGGCGGTGCGCACCCTTCCGGCGGCCGCGACGCGGAGCCCTGAGGCCAGCCGGCCGAAGTCGGCGTCCGGCCACCGTTGTTCGATCGCCCTGACGAGCGCGACGACCAGGTCCCGGCCGTGGATGCCGTGCCCGGGTCCGCCGTCGCCCGGCAGCCGCCGCCACAGGTCGTTGATCGCCTCGAGGTACAGGTCGGTCGGCCGCACGGTGTTCGCCTGCCGGAGCAGGTCGACCACCGTCGCGACCGGCAGCCGGCCGACGTCGTCGCGGAGGCGCAGGAGGACGAGCCGGTACAGCTCCGGGAAGGCGGCGACGGCACGGAGGCATTCGCCGTAGACGGCCGCGCGTTCCCGGTCGGACGCGTCTCGCGTGTGGTCGAGCCGCGCCAGCTGGTAGGCGGGCAGGATCAACGTCTCGTCGTCCGCGGCCCAGCGGATCCGGTCGCCCAGGGCCTGGAAGGAGGGCACGGACTGGAGGAAGAGCAGCCCGAGGCGCCAGTTCGGCAGGAACGCCATCCTCCTGACGAGGAACCCGATGTCGCTGGTGGCGGGCACCCGAAGGTCGTAGGAGACGATGGGATCGCCGGAGAGGTACACGTCGTAGTCGGTCGTCTCCGGTCGTGAGCCGGGCGGTGAGACGGCGAAGGCGTCCAGCACGGACACCGCGGAGCCGTCCTCCCGGCTCAGGCGGATCCGGAGGTCGTCCGTCAGGTTCACCGTGACCCGGAGGGTCATCACGATCCCATCCCACTCCGACGGCGACAGCTGCGCCCGCCAGAGGTGACTCAGCTGGACCCAGCGCTCCACCACGGCGGCGCCAGAACCGGGGAACATCTCGGCCACGGTGATCCCCTCGCCGGAGAGGAGGACGAGGAGGACGGTGAGGTTGGCCGAGTAGGCGGCGAGACGCCGCGTGACCGGATGCCCGGCCGGCTCGTAGCCGGCGTACGACCTGCCGCCGTGCGGGTAGAGGGCGCCGTCGAGGAGCTCCAGCAGCAGCGTCCTGCGGGGGTCGTGATCGCCTGCCGGGGTCCGGTGGAGCAGTTCCCCCAGGAAGCCGACGATCGGCGCGCGTTCGGCCACGCACGCGAAGGACAGGACCGCGAAGAGGAAACCGTCGTCGGGCCGGCCGCTGGCCGCCGTCGAACGCGCGCTCATGACCTCCCGGACGGCGACCAGGTCGCCGAGGGCGCGGGCGGTCAGCCAGGCGACGAGGAACTCCCCGAAGGTGGGGTGCAGGAACTCGTAACTGCGTGTCCGCTGGTCGCGTACCCGGGCCTCGGAGCGGTGGATGAAGAAGAACCGGCTGGTGACCTCCTGCGCCGGGCTGAGCGCCGCCGCGTCGCGGGAGGCGGTCGCCGCCCGCTCTGGCAGCAGGACGGCGAGGTCCCGGTCCAGGTCGTCCTCTGAGGCGGTCTGCCGGCCCCGGGCGAACATGGCGGCCGCGGCGACGGCCAGCCGCTCCAGTTCCGCCTCGGCGAGCCTTCGCTGGGCCTCGGACGGCAGGGCCGCGTTGTGCGGGGACTTGCGTATCTCGCGGAACGCGAAGTCCATCAGCAGGGCCTCGTACAGCCCCGCCTGCCCCAGGGCGGTCGTACCCGCCTGCTGCAGTGCGTTGTCGTTCGCGTCGAAGATGGCGAGCAGGAGCAGGAGGAGCGGCTGCCGGGCGAGCTCACGATGGGCCAGTACGGTCTCGGCCGGCAGCGTCCGCCGCGCCCGCGCCTGGAGGATGTCCGCGTTGTGCCGGTTCCAGACGTCCAGCCAGTACCGCACCTGATCGTCGCTGAAGGGCTGGAGCTGCAGCGCGATACAGCCCGCCGGATACCGTACGCGGTCGGCGACCACGGTGCGGCTCGTCACGATGACGGCGATCGGGTGACCGATCGCGAGCTGCCGGCGCTGCAGCTCGCGTACCTGCTCCAGATAGTCGTACCGGTTGACGCCCGACGCCTGCAGCATCTCGTCGAAACCGTCGAGCATCACGACCGGCAGTGCCCCGCCCGCCGCGTCGAGGAGGTCGGGCAGGGTCGCCCGTTCCCCCGACTGCTGGTGGATCGCCTGCTCGATCTGTTCCTGGATCAGGGATTCGGCGGCGACGTCCCGCAGCTCGACCCGGATCGGCAGGAAGTCCTCCTCGGGGAGCCGCGCGGCGAGGATCTCGGTGAGTTTGGACTTGCCCGACCCTGGTTCGCCGAGGACGACGAGCGGGGTCTGGACCGCCCGGGGTGAGGTGAGGTAGCCGGAGAGGAACGCCTCGGCGTAGGGCGTCGGCTCCTGGCGCTCCCACCACTCCTGGCCCGCGGGGATGTCCCCCGGCCGGACCTCCGCCACCTTGCAGCGTGGATTGACGTACGCCTCGCCGAGCGTGGGCAGGACGACCCCTTCGGGCGTCCGGCCCGCCGCGACGATCGGCTCGGCGAGTGCCGCGCGGTAGCTCCGCAGCAGGTGGCGTCGCGGCCGGTCGCCGGGCCGGCTCGCCGCCATCTCGGTGAGGATCCGGCCCACCTCGGACAGTCCCGCGCCGAGCGCGTCGACCCGGGTGAGGTTGGCCCAGACCTCGAACTCGCGGTTGTCGGCGGCCAGGCGGCGGAACGCCTGTTCGTAGCCGCTCAGGGCGGCGGACGGTACGGCCATGACCGCCCGCGTCAGGCGCGTGCGTTCGGGGCCGGTGAGGTCGTCCCAGACGGCGACGCCGCGGATGAAGGTCGTGAGCCGCCTCGACATGAGCTCGTAGGTCGCCGTGATCGCCGCCCGGGTGCGCTCGTACGGCACGTGCGGCTCCGGCAGCGGGAGCCTGTCGTTCACCAGTCCCTCGAGCAGCTCGGCGCCCCCTCGCGCCGGAGCGCCGCCGGTCGCGGTCGCGACCCGCTCGGCGGCGGTCAGCTCCAGCCGGTCGAGCACGATCGGCAGGTCCGCCTGTTCGAGGGCCTCGAAGTAGGAGGACACCACGAGGACGGCATGGGCCGCGGCGAGCCGCTGCGTCCGGTCGAAGCGGGAGAGCCCGTTGCGCCGCTCCGAGATCCGGCGCACGGTCTCGTGCCCGAACCTGACGATCTCCTCTTTCAGGTCGAACAGGTTGAGGGGGGCTGACACGTCGTGGCCGGTGGCCGCCGCCGCCACCGTCCACGTCGCGAGTCCCGCCGCGGCCAGCCGGTCGACGATGCCGACCAGGCGGCTGTGTCGGGTGCCGAGAATCTTCAGGGCGTCGGCGTAGGTCAGCGACTCTGCCACACAGGCTCCTGGTATGAGGGGGACGGTGCTCCCACGGGGACGGGGCTCCCATCATCACCCAGGGAGCCGGAGGTTCCCACGACGGCGAGGACGCCGCGTCAGTGGCGGTCGCCCGGGTCGTCGTACTCGATCCGCGAGGCGGGCTGGAAGGGCCCGCTGACGATCTCGCGGACGAACCGGCCGCCGCTGAGGATCTCCTCGGCGGAGACCTCGTACGTGAAGTCCTGACCGGGCTGCAGCACCCGGGTGCCGAGCACGACGGAACGCTGGGCACGGTAGATCGACGCCCAGGGCGAGCAGTAGTACATCGACCCGGTCCGTACGATGTCGCCTCGGTACAGCGCCGCGTTGATCTGCTCCTGGACGCGCAGCGTCTTGGCGGGGTCCGGGTCGTGCCGCCACATCTCGTCGATCGACCGGATGGCCTGCGCGTCGCTCGTCCAGCGATGGAGGGAGCCGGGGTCGCTCAGGCACCAGGGGTCGAAGCCCAGGGCACCCGGAGGAGGCAGCCGGTCGCCCACCGCGCCCCCGCCCATCACGCCGCGGCCGTACGTCGTGAGCAGGGTGGGCATCGCGAGGAGCTGGCCCAGGTGGTAGTACGCGCCCAGGGCGTGCTGGAGCCGCTGCTCGATGATCTCGTGCAGCTCCTGGCCCGCGCCGGGTTCGAAGACGTGCGCGGCGTAGTCGGCGGCGGACGACGCCTCGGCGGCGATCTGGCGCAGCCGGGACAGGTCGGCGCGGTGGCCGTCGTGAGCGCACGCGACCTCGAAGGTGCCCAGGGCGACCTCGGCGTGCTCCCGGACGGCCTCACCAGCCGCGATCATGGCCTGCAGGTGCGGCGCGGGGCAGGGCTCGATCTCGATCCAGCCGGGCAGGTCGGCCGGCAGTGTCATGGCGGGGTCCGGGCGGTAGTCCGGGTTGGCCGCGGCCTGGCGGCTCAGCGAGAGCCAGCCTTCGACCTGGCCGAAGAACGCCCAGACCTGCTCGGCCGTCACCCTCGGGAGGTAGCCGACGGTGCGGGTGTCGGCCCGGTAGTCGGCCTCGATCATCTTGTCGCCCAGGGTCTGCAGGACGTACGCGTTCCAGGCGTACAGCTGCTGGGCGGCCGCCGCGACCGGGGCGTCCCAGGGGTCGATCCCCTGGGCGGTCAGGTCACGGCGTACGGCCTCGGCCTCGTCGAGCGCCCGGTAGACCGCGACCCCGGCCTTCTGGATCGACTCGATCGTGTTCGCGGGGACCTCTTTCTTGAATCCCGCGACCACGCGTGTCAGTAGGCCCGGATTGGCCGTCATCGCTCTCCCGTCATGCCCGAAGGTGCTCTTCGCCGTCCTTCGACGTGGTCAGGACGGGTCGCGTTCCATGATCGGAAATAGACGTGGCGGGGCCGAAGCGGCCCCGCCGTCCGTCATCCGTCCGTCAGCCCGTCAGAGGCGTCGTCGTCACCGGCTGCTTCGACGCGCTCTCCTTCATCCACTTGGTGAAGGACAGCTGCCAGTAGCCCCAGCCGTTGTTCCACTCGAGGTCACGCGTCGTACCGCTGATGACGATGACGTCGCCGCGGTTGCTCAGGTTGAAGAACCACTTGGCGCCGGCGGGCGTCTGCCGGACGCAGCCGTGGCTGCAGTTGCTGTGCCCGAGGCAGCCGTACTCGCCGGGGCTCTCGTGGAGGTACTCGCCGCTGTTGCTGATCTGGACGTCCTTGTAGACCAGCTCGTGGTAGTACCCGGGCTCGCCCTTCTTGATGTTCGGCGAGGTCATGGTCACGACGGGCTCCTTGCCCATCGCGAGGTGGACGCCGCTCGTGGTGCGGAAGTCGTTGCCGTGGGAGTCGCTGCCTCCCATGCCACCGCTCACCTTGATGGTCTTGGCGAGCTTGCCGTCGACGTAGACCTTGCTCACGTGTTTCTTGAGGTCGACCTTCGCGATGTGGGACGCGCCGATCGAGAAGTTTCGGGTGACGTCCTTGGTGCCGTACACGCCGTTGGAGGCCCGGACGCCGGCCAGGTGTGCGACGAGGCTGACCTTGCTGTGCGCCGGCCAGTACGCCTTGGTCCGGTAGATGGCCTGCTCGCTGGTGATCCAGCGCCACGCGCCCTCCATCGGGGAGGTCGAGCGCACCTCCAGGGCCTTCTCGACCGCCGCGCGGTTGCTGACCGGCTGGTCGAAGTTCACGGTGATCGGCATGCCGACGCCGACGGTCTCCCCCGCGCTCGGCGTCACGTCGCTGATCTTCACCGTCGAGGACGCCTTGAGCGTCGTGAACTTACTCGTGGCGGTCGTGACCTTGCCCTTGGCGTTCTTCGCGGTGGCCGTCACGGTGTACGTGGCGCCGGGCTTGAGCGTCCACTTGGTGGTCCAGCTCTTCTTGTCCGCGGACAGGGTGCCGTCGACGGTGCTCTGGCCCGACTGCACGGTCACCTGCTCCAGGACACCGCTGCTCGCGGTGACCGAGACGCCCTTGTCCGGGCGGACCTTCTTGGCCCCGTCGGCCGGAGTGATCGCGGCCGCCGCGTCGGGGGCCTTGGCCTCCTTACCCGCCGTGGAGGCGCTCCCGCTGGATGAGCACGCTGCGGCCAGCGTGAGAGCCGCTCCGGCCGCTGCCGGCATGATCCATCGACCCGACTGCCTGATGCGCACTGATGACCCCACTTCGCGCAAAAGATGCGCGGCTAAGGAGGGCATGCCAAGAAGGTGCCGCCGCGCATCGTAAAACCCCGGTGATTCGAGCATCATAGTATCGATCATCGGCAATTAGCCCCGCAATCGGCACTTTCCATGCTCTTGACAGGAAATCGTGAGGAGATCGTCAGGGACCGAGCGCGATGGAGACGGGCTCGAGATAGGTGCGCAGGCCCTCCGGCCCCATCTCGCGGCCGAGGCCGGACTGCTTGAAACCACCGAACGGCGTGCCGAACGCCTGCGGGAAGCCGTTCAGGCTGACCATTCCGGTCCGCAGCCGCCGGGCGACGCGCAGCGCCCGCTCCGCGTCGGCGGACCAGACGGACCCGGACAGCCCGTACATCGAGTCGTTCGCGATGGCGACGGCCTCCTCCTCTGAGGAGTACGGGATCACGGCGACCACCGGGCCGAAGATCTCCTCGCGCGCGACGCGCATGGCATTGGTGACGCCGGTGAGCAGGGCCGGATTGACGTACCAGCCGTCGTCCAGGCCGCCCGGGCGCCCGCCGCCCACGACCGTGGCACCCTCGGCCCGGCCCGTCTCGACGTACCCCTCGACACGCTTCCGCTGCACCTCGCTGACCAGCGGGCCGATGTCGGTGTCCGGATCGAACGGGTCGCCGACGCGCAGGCCGGCGAAGGCGGCGGCGAGCGCGTCGGTGAACTCTCGTTGTCGTTGATCCGGGACGAGCACGCGGGTCTGCGCGATGCACGCCTGGCCGTTGACCATCATCGCCATCGGCATCAGGCCGCGCACGACCGCGCCGGCGTCGGCGTCGCCGAGCACGACGGCGGCGGACTTGCCGCCGAGCTCCAGCGTGACGCGCGCGATGCGGTCCGCGCACAGCGCCATGATGCGGCGGCCCGCGGCGGTGCTGCCGGTGAAGGCCACCTTGTCCACCAGCGGGTGCCGGACGAGGTGCTCGCCCACCTCACGCCCGGCCGGCAGCACACTGAACGCGCCCTCGGGGAGGCCCGCCGCGGCAAGGGCGTCGGCGAGCAGGTAGGCGCTCAGCGGGGTCTCCGGCGCCGGTTTGAGGATCACCGAGCAGCCGGCCGCCAGCGCTGGGGCGACCTTCAGCGCGGGGGCGCTCAGCGGGCCGTTCCAGGGGGTGATGGCGGCGACCACGCCGGCCGGTTCCTGAACGACCAGGCTCCGGTTGACGCCGTCCTCCCGGATCTCCTCGAGGGGCTCCCGCTCGATGAGGTCCGCGTAGTAGCGCAGGTGGCGGATCGGGTTCGGCACATGGGCGCGCTCGGCGAACCAGCGCGGGCAGCCGAGCTCACCGGTGAGAAGGTCGACCGCGGCGTCGCCGAGCCGCTCGATGTGGTCCGCCGCGGCGCGGAGGACGGCGGCGCGCTCGGCGGGCGCGCGGTGGCGCCAGTCACCGGCGGCGAACGTCTCGGCGGCACGTGCGACGGCCGCGTCGACGTGGGCGACAGTGGCCGGCCGCACCTCGCCCACGGGCTTCCCCGTGGCCGGGCTGCGCACCTGGGTGACCGCGCCACCGCCGGACTCGTCCCAGACGCCGCCCACGAACACCCCTGGCCGGTGATGAATGCCGGAGCCTGTCATTTCGCGCCCTCCACGGCCTGCTCGCTCGGCGGGGAGGCCGCATCGACCCTCCCGGCCCGCCAAATCTATGCGTATCATATTCCTACTATTTGCCCGCCGGAAGGGAGCGCTCGTGGTCACCGCCGCGCTGGTCATCGACATGCAGAACGGGTTCTGCCGCGCCGACGGATCCCTCCCGCGCGCCGGGTTCGGGCTGCCGCGGATCGACACGGTGATCCGGAACAACGCGGCGATGATCGACGCCGTACGCGCGGCGGGGACGCCGGTCGTCTTCACCCGGCACGTCTTCCGGCCCGACCTGGTGGACGTGCCGGCCCGCATGATGGCGGCCCTGCCGCCGGGCACGACCCCGCTGGTCCGCGGCAGCCGGGACGCCGAGATCGTCGCCGAACTCGCCCCGCTGCCCGGCGACCGCGTCATCATGAAGAACCGTTACGACGCCTTCCTCTACACGGACCTCGAACTCGTCCTGCGGCTGATGGGCGTCCGCCGGCTGCTCGTGAGCGGCGTCGTGACCAACGCCTGCGTCGAGGCGACCGTACGCTCGGCCGAACAGCGGGACTTCGAGGTGTTCGTGGCCGCCGACTGCACCTCAGCCCCTGGAGCCGCCCACGAGGCGGCCCTCGCGTCGATGGGCGTGTTCGCGACGGTCGGCCCCTGGCGGGAGCTCCTCGCCGGTTTCGCGCCCGCCGACGCCATGGCCTGAACCGCCTTCACGTGCGGGGAAGCGCGATCGGCACCGCCTCCCCGCCCTCCGGGGTCTCGAATCCGATCCGTACGGGATGGCCCGCCCGCAGCCCGGCCGGGTCGATGTCCTGAACCTGGACGGTGATCCACGGCCCCTCCTCCAGTTCCACGACCGCGACGACCGTGTCGGGGGCGTCGCGCCCCGGGATGACGGTCCACGTCACGATCTCGCCGAGACCGGAGGAAGGTCTCCAAACCGGCGGTGACGTCGGGGCTACCGGATCGATCGCCGCGGCGGGCGGGAGATACCGGCCGCTCGCGGCGGACCAGCGCAGCAGCAGGACACCCTGTGCCGCTGCGTCGAAGAACTCGGCGGACTCCTCGTCCCGCTTGATCGGTGCGATGGTCATCGCCCGTCACCTCCCTCGGCGTTGGGGCTCAGCAAGAGCGTCGAGTGGTAGTCGACGACTCCGCCGTTGCCGCTGACCAGGACGACCTCGGCGCCGTCCACCTGCCGCACCCCGCCGTCGCCGCGGGCCTGGATGATCCCTTCGGACAGCGGCGTCATGCCCCACATGTAATAAGAGGAGAGCTGGCCGCCGCCCGTGTTCGTGGGGTGGTCGCCGCCCGGGGCCAGCGCGCCGGAGGCGGCGAACGCGCCGCCCTCCCCCTTGGCGCAGAATCCGTAGTCCTCCAGCGAGACCACGGTCGTGTAGGTGAAACAGTCGTAGATCTCCCGGACGTCGACGTCCGCCGGGCCCAGCCCCGCCATGGCGAAGGCGGCCGCTCCGGACGCCGCGGCACCGGTGACCAGCCCGAACTCGCTGCCGCGCCCCATCGGGTGGCCGGGGTGGCCCTGCCCCCAGCCGAGCACGTACACGGGAGGCCGGCGCAGGTCGCGGGCCCGCTCGGCGCTCGTCACGATGACGGCGATGCCGCCGTTGCTGACCAGACAGCAGTCGAACAGGCGCAACGGGTCGGCGATCATCCGGGACGCCTGGTGGTCCTCCAACGTGAGCTTCCGGTCCTTCATCTGGGCCCGCTCGTTCAGCGCCGCCCACTGCCGGGCGGCCACCGCGACCGCGCCCAGTTGCTCACTGGTCGTGCCGTACCGCTCCATGTGCCGCCGGGCGGCCAGCGCGTACTTGGCGGCGGCGGTGTTCAGCCCGGCCGCGCTCGGCAGCCGGTCGAGGCTCGCCCCCGGGCGGGCGGCGCCGCTGTAGGCGGCGCCCGTGCCAGCGTCCTTGCGCAGCGGCGCGTCGGCGTACACGCACGCCACCACGTCGGCCATGCCCGCGTCGATCGCGAGACCGGCGTACTGCACCATGCCGCCGGCCGACGAGCCGAAGCCCTGCATCGCCGAGAGCAACCGCAGGTCCCGCAGACCGAGCGCCGCCTGCAGCGGCGGGCCGATGTCGCCGCCCACGCCCGGGTTGATGAGCAGGCCGTCGATCTCGGCGAGGCCGACGCCGGCGTCCTCGGCGGCGAGGGCGACGGCCTCGACCGCGAACCCCATCGCCGTACGGCCGTACACCTTGCCCATCTCGGTCATGCCGAGACCGGCGATGGCGATCCGGCCGGACAGGTTACGTGCCCGGTTCATCGTGCTCCTCGCGTCGGCAGCGTCACCCGGACCGTTCCTGGGCCGACGGTGACGCCGGCCGAGTTCTCGCACCACAGTTCGAGGTCGACGGCGCCGGGGGCGTCGTCACCGCCGACCGACGCGACGCGCCCGCGTACCCACGTCGTGTCACCGACCACGTTGAAGGCCCGCATCCGGAAGCCCTTGATCCCGCGGATGGTCCCGGCCGGGCCGATCCAGTCGCGTACGGCGCGCTCCCACATGCCCAGCAGCAGGCCGGTGTTGGCGTACATCTCCGGGGCGCCGGTGGCGCGGGCGTACTCGGTGTTGTGATGGATGGAGTTGAAGTCGCGGTTGGACCCGGCGGCCATCACGAGCCGGTACACCGTCAGCGGATACGCGACGCCCGGCAGTTCCTCGCCCTCGCGTACGTCCTCGACGTACCGCTGTCTCATGGGCGCGTCCGGTCCGGGTGTCCCGATCGTTTCTTCCGTGGCCGTGTCCGAGCCGGATGTCTCTTCCGTGGGTGTGTCCGGCTCGGCTGTCCCGGTCGGTCCCGTCATGACCGTTCCCCCTTCGGCTCATAGGCGTACGTGCCGGTGCGCTGCCGCGCGACGACCTCACCGGTGTCGGTCACGATCTCGCTCTCCCAAGTCAGAAACGCGCCGCGGCCGACGGAGGTCTCCTTGGGAAGGCACCGGACCAGCCTGCGCCCGCGACGGCCGATCCGTTCCCCCGCCACCACGGGGCGCAGGAAGTCGAACTCGATGTCCGTGGCGAAGAACCCGGTGGTCCGGGGGCCGATGGGCATGTCCTGGTTGTTGATGGGGCTGTGCACCGGCTGCGCGTTCCGGTCCGCGGAGTCGAACAGCGTCTCGCCCGGCCGCCACATCGGCGGGATCGCCCACCCGACCACACCGGTGTAGGGCATGGTCACATCGGCGAACCCGTGCTCTCGCGCGGTCTCCGGGTCGGTGTGCAACGCGCAGTCCAGCTCCAGCGGTTCGAGGAACCGCCGGATCGCGCCACGCTCGACCACGTCGGCGCCGTAGACCGTCCGGCCGTCGGAGAAGTCCTTGCCGACCGCCTCCTCCACCGGCCGCCAGGCCTTCCTCCAGTCGTCGTGCGCCGGCCGTTCGTCGCTCACGTCAACACCCCTCGTTCGGTCAGCTCGCGCACCCGGGCCTCCGGGTACCCGAGGATCTCCCGCAGTACGAACTCGTTGTCCCGGCCGAGCGTGGGCGCCTGCGCGGACCCGGCCGGGCGTCTCCGAGAGCACGTAGCGCGGCCCTTCGACGACCGTCTCCCCGTGCAGGGGGTGCGGCAGCCGGACCAGGTGCCCCCGGTGCCGCAGTGCCGGATCGGCCGCGAAGTCGGCGGGGTTCGCCGACAGGTGCGCCGGGACGCCGGCCGCCTGCAGCAGCTCCTCCACCTCCCGCGCCTTCCGCGACGCGGTCCACGCTCCGACCAGCCGGTCGAGCTCGGCCGAGCGGGCCCGCCGCGGCGGCGGTCGCCAGGTCCGGGTCGGCCGCGAGATCCGGACGGTCCATCGCGTACGCGAGGCGCGCCCACTCTGCGTCGTCGCGGGCGGTCAGCGCCACGAAGCGGTCCCGGCCGTGCTCCGGCAGACACGGGTACACCCCGTGCGGCGCGAAGACCTCGTCCGCGTTGCCCCTCCGCCCTACGACGGTGCCGTCGGCGAAGTAGCGCGCGCAGTACGGAGACAGGAAGTAGACGCCGGACTCGACCTGGGAGACGTCGATGTAGCATCCCTCCCCCGTCCGCTCCCGGCGCTCGAGCGCCGCCAGCAGCGCGACGAGCCCCAGCCGCGGGGCCACGTAGTCGGTGTAGGGCCCGAACGTTCCGACGGGCGGTTCGCCCGGGAAGCCCACGAGATTCTGGAAGCCGCTCAGCGACGCGCCGGTGCTGCCGTACCCGGCGAGCATCGCGTACGGGCCGGTCTGCCCCATCAGCGAGGAGCTGAGCATGATGAGCCGGGGGTCCCGCGCCCGCAACGTCTCGTAATCCAGGCCCCAGCGGCGCATCAGGCCGGGCGAGAACGACTCGATGACGACGTCGGCCCAGGCCGCCAGGTCGCCGGCGACGGCTCGCCCGTCCTCCGTGCCGAGGTCGAGGGTGACGCCGTGCTTGCCCGCGTTCACGGTGCCGAACAGCGCCGAGTTGTCCCGGCCCGGCACGCCGCCGTGGAAGGGCGGCATGAGCCGTGACGTCTCGATCCGCCGCGCGGACTCCACACGGACCACCTCGGCTCCGAAGTCGGCCAGCGCCCGGCCGACGAGCGGCCCGGCGACGACCCAGGACAGGTCGAGGACCCGCAGTCCCGCCAGGGCGTCGCCCACCCGCCCGGCGGTGGCTTGGAGATCGCCCGATTCCGCAGCGAGGCGCCGTGCGCCGTCCGCTCGGCCGGCGATGGCCCGCGGGTGGGTGGGGCTCTGCGGGCCAGCGGCGCCCGGTTCGGCGGGGATCTGCGCGTCAGCGGCGCGCAGGCCGGCAGTGCTCTGCGGGAGCGCGGCGCTCGGCGGGCCAGCGGCACGCACGTCGGCGGAGCTCTGCGGGCCGACGGCGCCCGGTTCGGCGGGGCTCTGCGGGCCAGCGGCGCCCGGTTCGGCGGGGCTCTGCGGGCCAGCGGCGCCCGGTTCGGCGGGGATCTGCGCGTCAGCGGCACGCAGGCCGGCAGTGCTCTGCGGGAGCGCGGCGCTCTGCGGGCCAGCGGGGCGCGGGTGGGCGGGGCGTGGCCTCGGGGTCGCCGTCCACTGCGCCCGTACCTCGGCGGTGTGCTCGCCGGGCAGCGGCGCGGGGCGTCGTACGGAGGGAAAGGACGAGCCGGTGATGTGCGCGAACCTTCCGGGAAGGGTCGTGGCCCGGTCGCCGTCGCCCACCGTCGACCAGAATTCCCGCTCCGCCAGTTGGGCGCTGGCGGCGATGTCGTCGATCTCCGCGATGCCGACGCACAGCAGCCGGCGTTCCAGGGCCGCGTCGAGGACCTGCGCCTTGGTCCTGGTGGCGAAGAAGGCGCGGATGTCGGCCCGCGCGGCGGCGATATCCTCGCCGGTCAGTTCGCCGGACTCGATCCGCTCGGGCACGCGGCGCCAGTCCCACTCGGCGAAGCGTGGCTCGCAGGCGTCTTCGGCGCGCAGCCACGCGAAGAAGTTGTTCGTGAACCCGCCGGACGCGGGCCCCATGGCGAGGTGGAACTCGATGACGCCGTCCCGGCAGGCCCACTTCTTCATCGCGCTCGACGTCGCCGCCCCGCTGCCGCTCTGGTCGGTGCGCGCCACCGGTTGCTTCTGCCATTCGGGCTTCTCGTCGCCGACGGCGTCGGCCAGCACCCGGCCCAGGGTGGTCACCCCGAGCGACGCCTGGACGGACACGTCGACGAGCTGTCCCCGGCCGGACAGGTACGCGATGAGCGCTCCGGCGGCGGCATCCGCGGCCGCGTGCAGGTAGGCCTGCCGAACGCTGATCCGCAGCGGCGGGCCGTCGCCCTCCCGGTGCGGGTCCAATGGCCCGCCGGCGGCCCACAGCACCAGGTCGCTGTCGGCGTAGCCGGCCTTGGGACCGCTGAGCCCGAACGGCGTGATCGCCGCGTGGACCAGGTGCGGGAACCGGCTCCGTACGCGCTCGGGGTCCAGTCCGTGCACGGCGAGCCGGTCGAGCGGCCAGGAGGTGACGAGGATGTCGGCCGCGGCCAGCAGCGCGTCCAGGTCGGCGCGGCCGTCCGGCGACGCGAGATCGAGGGCGACGCCGCGCCGGTTCGCGGCGTAGGCGTCCCAGTAGAACGAGCGACCGCCCAAGGCCGACGGATCGCCCACGACTGACGGACCGCCCCCGGCCGACGGCGACCGCTCACGCGCGGTCGAGCCGCCAGGCGACTCCGCCTGCACCGTGTGGGCGTCCCGGAAGAACGACCGGCCTGCGGCCGACGGCGGCTGCTCACGTGCGGTCGAGCCGCCGGGCGACTCGAGCTGCACCGCGTGGGCGTCCCCGAAGAACGACCGGCCTGCGGCCGACGGCGGCTGCTCACGCGCGCTCAAGCCACCAGGCGACTCCGCCTGCACCGTGTAGGCGTCCCGGAAGAACGACCGGTCCCCGGCCGCCGGCGGCTGCTCACGCGCGCTCAAGCCACCAGGCGACTCCGCCTGCACCGTGTAGGCGTCCCGGAAGAACGACCGGTCCCCGGCCGTCGGCGGATGCTCACGCGCGCTCGAGCCGTCGGGCGGCTCGAGCTGCACCACGTCGGCGCCGAGGTCGGCCAGCAGGCGGCCGCACAGGAGTCCGCGTTCGTCACTGAGGTCCAGGACCCGGACGTGTTCGAGCATGTCAGCGCCGCTCCGTCCGCCGGCCGTTCTCGAAGATTGCCGAGGTGCCGGCGAACCGCTCGGTGAGGAACGGCGACGAGCCCGGAGCGCTCGTCATGCCGCCGTCCACCGACAGAGTCTCGCCGGTCACGAATCGGGAGGCGTCGGAGGCGAGGAACAGCACGGCCTCGACGACGTCCTCCGGGCGAATCGGGCGGTCCATCCACGCGGTCGCCGCCATCCTCTCCGCCGCGCCGTCCAGGTCGGCGGCGTCCCCGGTGGCGACGTCGGCCATCATCGCGGTCACCGTGGCGCCGGGCACGACGGCGTTCACCCGGATCCGGTCGGCCCGCAGCTCGGCCGCGGCGGACCTGGTCAGCCCGATCACCGCGGCCTTCGCGGCGCTGTAGGCGTGGGGGCCCTGGCCGCCCGTCAGGCCAGCCGGGCTGGACGTGGAGATGATCGAGCCGGAGCGCAGGGGGCGCATGACGCGGGCGGCGTGTTTCATGCCGAGGAAGACGCCCCGGAGGTTCACCGCGAGGGTCCGGTCCACCTCGTCCATGTCCGCCGTCGCGATCGGGCCGATGGCGCCGAGGACTCCGGCGTTGTTGAACATCACGTCGAGGCGGCCGAACCGCTCGACGGCCGTGTCCACCAGCCCGCGTACGTCCGCCTCGTCGGCGACGTCGGCGGGCCGCATGATGAGACGGCCCGCGGACTCGGCGGCGATCCCGGGCGGCCGGCCCTCCCGCAGGTCGCCGGCGACGACGGACGCGCCCTCCTCCAGGAAGCGCCGGACCGCGGCCGCGCCGATCCCCGACAGCCCGCCGGTGACGACGGCGACCCGGCCCGCGAGGACGCCGGAACGTACCGGCTCCGGCTCGCTCATGCTCCGCTCCCCGCTCGCCGCCGAGGCGCCTTCGGACGCCGTCCTCCCTCGTACGGCCGTCGTTTCCACCGCTCCACGGCGCCGCGCCGCTCCGGCTCGCTCATGCTCTGCCCTCCACTCGCCGCCGAAGCGCCTTCGGACGCCGTCCTCCCTCGTACGGCCGTCGTTTCCACCGCTCCACGGCGCCGCGCCGCTCCGGCTCGCTCATACGGGCCGTACCAGGCTGATCGCCATCTCCGGGCAGGCGTCCGCCGCGTCGGCGGCCTGGGACTCCAGGCCCGCGGGCACGTCGAACTCGGTGCCGCGCTGCTCGACGAAGCCTTCCTCGTCGTCGCTCAGCAGGTCGGGGGCGACGGTGTAGCAGCGGCCGTGCCCGGTGCAGCGGGCGGCGTCGATGCGAATCCGTTCGGTCACGGCGTCCACTCCAGGGGAAGACCGGTCAGTGTGAGCTGACCACCACGTTCGACCAGGTCGGCGCCTGGCTTGAGCCGGTAGTCCGGAATCCGGGCGTGCCACTCGCGCAGGACGACGGCGAGCTCCAGCCGGGCCAGGTGCATGCCGAGGCAGCGGTGCGGGCCGGCGCCGAAGCCGAGGTGCTGGTTGACCCCCTTGCGCCCGGGGACGAACCGGTCCGGGTCGGGGAACTTCCGGGGGTCCCGGTTGGCCGAGCCGATGCCCAGCCACACGACGTCACCCTCGTCCATCTCCAGGCCGTCGAGGTCCACCGGGCGGGAGGTCTCCCGGCCCGCCTGGATGACCAGCGGGTAGAGCCGGATGAACTCCTCCACCGCGGCCGGCCCGAGACCGGGGTCGTCGGTCAGGCTCCGGCGGTCGGCCTCGTTGCGGGCCAGGTGCCAGAACATGTAGCCGAGCGCGCTGCGCGTGGTATCCAGGCCGGCGAGCATCAGCGTCATGCAGATCGTCAGGATGTCCTTCTCCGGCATCTGCCGCTCGCCGACGTGGGCCTGGACGAGCCGCGAGACCAGGTCCTCCTTCGGATCCAGCGGTTTCACCCGGCGGAGGGCGACGAGATCGGCGAAGTACGCCATGATCCGCTCGGAGGCGGCGCGGGCCTTGTCCTGGTCGCCGCCGAAGAAGCCGCGGAACGTGTCGTCGGCCCAGGGCACGAAGAACTCCCCGTCGGCGGCGGGCAGCCCGAGCAGGACGAGGAACACCTCGGTGGGATAGCGGATCGCGAAGTCGGCGACGAAGTCACAGGTCCCCTTCGGCGCGAGTTCCTCGACCATCTCGGCGCAGCGCGTAGTGGCGAAGGGCTCGATCCGGCGGACGGCGGCGGGCGAGAAGTACGGGTTGATCACGCGTCGCATGTCGGCGTGCTCCTGCCCGCCTAGCCGCTGCGGCAGCAGGTCGATGCCCTTCTGCGGATTGAGCGCGCTGGTGACCTCGTTGGTGAAGGTATCCGGATCCTGGAAGCCGGCCAGCACGTCGTCGTAGCGCGTCAGCATCCAGAATCCGCGCTCGGTCTGGTCGTTCCAGTAGAACCGGCTCTTCTCGCGCTCCTCGTCGAGCAGCGCGTAGTGGCCGGTGGGCGCCGTCGCCGCCCGGTAGTCCGTGTGACTTACCGGACACGCCCCGATCCGCTCAGACATCGGCACGGCTCCTATCATCTATTTCGGACACGTTGCCACCAGCAACGAATAAAAGTCAATAATCATGCGCATGGTTTTAACCCTGGCTAGGCGCGCGTGCCGCGCCAGGCCGTCGTGCCGCCGTCCACGGCGTAGACGCCGCCCGTGATGAACGACGCGGCGTCGGACGCCAGGAAGCAGACGAGCGCCGCCACCTCCTCCGGCCGCCCCATGCGGGGGATCAGGTGGTTGCCGGACATCTGCCGCTCCTGTTCCGCCCGGTCCGCGGCGGCGTCCAGGTGGCGGCGGCTCATGGGAGTGTCGACCGAGCCGGGGCAGTAGCAGTTGCACCGGACGTCCGGCGCGAGCTCGATCGCCATCGACCGGGTCAGCTGGATGACGCCGCCCTTGCTCGCCGAGTAGGCCGGCAAGGGATATCCCGTCAGGCCGGCGACGGACGAGGCGTTCACCACGGACGGGCCCCGGTCCGAGGCCCGCAGGTGCGGCGCGGCGTGCTTCGTCGCGAGCCACATCGCCTTGAGGTTCACCCCCATCACCGCGTCCCAGGCCTCCTCGGGGAGCGTCTCGAACGTCGCGCCCGGCGCGAACGCGTTGTCCAGCACGCCCGCGTTGTTCACCAGCGTGTCCAGGCCGCCCATCGCCTCCACGGCCGCGGCCACCATGACCTCGACCTGCGCGGAGTCCCGGAGGTCGACGTGGACCGCCACCGCTTCGGCGCCCCGTTCCCGTACTTCGGCGGCGGCCTTCTCGGCCTCCTCCACGTCGAGGTCGGCGAGGGCCACGTGCGCGGCGCCCTGCCGTGCCGCCTCGATCGCGATGGCCCGCCCCATCCCGGCCGCCGCCCCGGTGACCAGGAACCGCTTGCCCGTCATTCGTTCTCCCCTCGGCGTACGGCCGACCGCCCGGCGGCCGGCCGTACACGATCGTCGACGGTCAGGCCCGGTGGGCCGTCCGCGGACCCCGGATCGCCAGCGCGCAGACGGCGCCGAGCACCGCGATGCCGGCGCCGATCCACCAGCCCGTCTGGAAGCTGTGCTCGGTCGGCACGGCGATCGGCCCGGCCTTGATCACATGGGCGGTGAGGATGGCGGTGATGCCCGCACTGGCGACGGCCGCGCCGATCGGCCCCGCAGTCTGCCCGATCGCCGCCGCGGTGGCGACCTGCTCCGGACGCAGCGCCCCGATGAAGGTCATGTACGCGCAGGCGACGCCCATCCCGTAGCTGACGCCGAACAGCGCCGGCCACACCCACAGCTGCCACTCCGCGCCGTGCGCGACCGCGAGCAGCACCATGGAGAGGATGGCGACGACGAAGGACAGCAGGCCCAGCGCCCGGGCGGGCACCCAGCGGGCGACGGCGCCGGACACGATCCCGCCCGCCGCGATGCCGACGCACATCGGCACCATGACCATCCCGCCGAGCAGCGCGTCGTAGCCGAACCCGAACCCGGTCGACTTGGGAGCGGTCGCCATGGCGGGAATCGTGAAGTCCATGATCCACACCAGCATCGCGGTCAGCAGGAACACCCCCGCGCCGAGCAGGAAGGTCCGGTCGCGCAGCGCCCTCGTGTTCACCATCGGCTCGTCGGTCCGGTCCTCGATCGCCCACCAGGCGGTCGCGGCCACCACGCCGAGGATCAGCATCCCGAGCACCTTCGCCGAGCCCCAGCCCCAGTGCGGCCCCATGCTCAGCGGGATGAGGACGAGCGCCAGCGCGGCGCCGAGCAGGCCGCCGCCGAGCCAGTCGACCCGGCGGACGACCCGGTCCCCCGTGCCGGGCACCGCCGTGAGCGCCGATGCTGTCGCCACGAGCCCCAGCACGGCCAGCGTCCAGAACACCGCGTGCCAGCCGACGTGCACGGTCTCGGTGATCAGCCCGCCGAACACGAAGGCGAGACCCGCGCCCACCCCCTCGGCGCCGGCGATGCACCCGAGCGCGAGGCTCAGCGCGCGGCCGGACATGTTGGTGCGCACGATGGCCAGGGACAACGCGATCGCGCCGAGTCCGAACGCGCTGATGATCCTCCCGATCAGCAGCACCGACATGCTGGGCGCGACGGCGTCGAGAGCGGCGCCGACGGTCACCGCGCCCATCGCGACCGCGAGCATCATGCGCTGGCCGAAGATGGAGGCCAGCGGCGGGAAGATCCCGGTGGCGACCGCGCTGGCCGCGGTACTCGAGATGACGGCCCAGTTCAGCAGGGCCCCGGACGCGTGCAGTGACGCGCCGATGTTGGGGAGGACGGACAGGGGGACGATCGCCGAGAGGGTGGCCAGCACCACGCAGTACGCGATGGCGCCGACCATGACGATCGATGCCGAGAGACGTCGTGGCGCTGCCGCGACGTGGGCGGTTGAGGCGGTCATTTCGGATCCTCCAGGGGCGAGAGCGGAGTCTGCCGTCCGCTCGCGTGCACCCGGCGCCGGGGAGGCTCGGGCCGTCGCGACGAAAGAGGAGCCTGATCCCCCGAAGGCTCCGGAAAGGTGTTGATGGCGAATAAAGTAGCCATATCATGCGACTGGTTTCTTTGTGACGTCAAGGTTACGACGGCGACAACCTGAGGACCTTCCCGAGAGGGGTCGATCCGTGACCATCGAAGAGCGTCTGCGGCGCGTCGAGAGCCGCCTGGCCCTGCAGGAACTCGCGGCCCGCTACTGCCTCGCCATCGACGACCGGGACTACACCGCGCTGGCCGCGCTGTTCCACGCCGAGGCCGTCATGCCCATCGGCGGACGGGAGGTCCACGGCCGCGCCGCCGTGGTCGATGCCCTGCGCGAACGGCGCGGGGAAGGCCGATCGGCGCACACTCCCGACGCGTACGTCCTCCACGAGCTGGGCGAAGACCATGCGACGGGCACGGTCCTCGCCCACGTCGAGATGGGCGTCGGCGACACGACGCACTTCGGCGCCCTCCGCTACGCCGACCGGTACGTACGGCAGGGCGACGACTGGCTGTTCCTCCGGCGCGAGATGACGGTGATCCACATGGGACCGTGGCCGGACGTCGCCCGCTCGCTGACGTCCTGAGCCGTACGGGCGGGCCTTAAATATGAGCATGTTTTGTGGTTAACTCGTCCCCGCGTCACGGTCAGCGACCGGAAGGAGTCCCCATGGCCCGTCCCGCCGGGATTCAGGCGGCCGAGTTCGACGTCGTCATCGTCGGAGCCGGATTCGCCGGGCTGTACGCGGTGCATCGCCTCCGCGGCCTCGGGCTGTCGGTGCGCTGCTACGACGCCGCGAGCGGCGTCGGCGGCACGTGGTTCTGGAACCGCTATCCCGGCGCCCGGTGCGACGTGGAGAGCATGGACTACTCCTACTCGTTCTCGCCCGAGCTCGAGCAGGAGTGGAGCTGGACCGAGCGGTACCCCGCCCAGCCGGAGATCCTGCGCTACCTGAACCACGTCGCGGACCGCTTCGACCTGCGCCGGGACATCCAGCTCGAGACCAGGGTCACCGGTGCGTCCTTCGATGAGGCGGAGGGCCGATGGGAGGTCCGTACGGACCGGGGCGACCTGGCGCGGGCCAGGTTCGTTGTCATGGCCACCGGATGCCTGTCGGCCGCGCGCATCCCGGACTTCCCGGGGCTCGACTCCTTCCAGGGAGCGACCTACCACACCGCCGACTGGCCCCACGAGGGCGTGGACTTCACCGGAGAACGGGTCGGCGTGATCGGCACCGGCTCGTCGGGCACCCAGGCGATCCCGCTGATCGCGGCCCAGGCGGCGCACACCACCGTGTTCCAGCGCACCGCCAACTTCAGCCTGCCGGCCCGGAACCGGCCGCTGGACCGCGAGTACGAACGCGCGCTCAAGGCGCGGTACCGCGAGCACCGGGAGTTCGTCCGCTACACGCCGAACGGCACCGCGCGTCGCAACAACGACCGGTCGGCGCTGGAGGTCCCGGCGGAGGAACGCCGGGCCGAGTACGAGTCCCGCTGGCAGGAGGGCGGCGGCGGCTTCATCGGCGCCTTCAACGACCTGCTGAAGAACGAGGACGCCAACGACACCGCCGCCGAGTTCCTCCGATCGAAGATCCGGGAGATCGTGCGCGACCCGAAGGTGGCCGAGTTGCTGACCCCGCGCGGCTTCCCGGTGGGTTCCAAGCGCGTGACGGTCGACACGGGTTACTACGCGACGTTCAACCGGCCCAACGTCACGCTCGTCAGCGTCCGTTCGGCACCCATCGAGGAGATCATCCCTACCGGCATCCGCACCGCCGAGGCATCGTACGACCTGGACGTCATCGTCTTCGCGACCGGCTTCGACGCCATCACCGGGGCCGTGCTCGCCATGGACCTCCGCGGCCGGGGCGGCCTCCGCCTGCGCGACAAGTGGTCGGCGGGCCCGCGAACGTATCTGGGGCTGGTCACCGCCGGCTTTCCGAACCTGTTCCTCGTCACTGGCCCGGGCAGCCCCTCGGTGATCAGCAACATGGTGGTGTCCATCGAGCAGCACGTCGACTTCATCGCCGACTACCTCGTCCACCTCGAGAAGAACGGCCTCACAGTCACGGAGGCCGACGCGGCGGCGGAGGACGCGTGGATGGACCACGTCAACGAGGTCGGGGCCGGCACGCTCTTCGTCAAGGGCAACTCCTGGTACGTCGGGGCGAACGTCCCCGGCAAGCCCCGGGTCTTCATGCCCTATGTCGGCGGCGTCGGCGTCTACCGCCGCAAATGCGAAGAGATCGCCGCAAACGACTTCCCCGGCTTCCGCACCACCTGAGCCACCCGCACTCCAGCGCGCGGCATCCCTGTCGAGCTCCTTCGGCTTCGCCTCCAGGTGCGCACGGTTTAGGAATCCACCGGCGATCTAACAGCTCGATCGGGCCTGACCTGCGTCGGGTCATCTTCCGGTTGGGCGGAGACGGCCGTCATCCCGCGAATATCCCGCGCCGACGGCGGCCCCGGCTCAGTCGTCAGTGGCGACCCCTTCCACAAAGTAGTGAAGCCCTTCCTCTGGCGGTGGACAACCAAGGGTCTCGATGATGCGAGGCCACATCTCGGGCTTGACCTCGTAGCAGTGGACCATCCACTCGTCATCGTCCCGGTCGAACAGGTCTCGGATGCGGATCAGTTGGTGTCGAGTGATCGGAAGGGTCATCCGCAACCACTCGTCTTCGCTGTCGTAGGCAACGAGCTCCCATCCCATGTAGCGCTCCGTGGGTAGCCCGTGGCGTCGTATCTGTGCTTGGACACGGTAACGATGTCCCTGCGCCATCAGCTTGGAAAGTCGGTGCCGCTGATCGTTGACCAGCGGCGGCGTTGCTGACCTGCACCTTCTCCGGCGCTCTACGACCGTACGCGACCGTGATCGTCCGCTCTAACGGACACGCGTGCCCCTGAAGCTCACCGGAAGCAGCGCTCAGCGTCAGACAAACGGCGCGCGTGATTGCTATCAGGTCATCCAGACTTAGGGCAGCAACTGGATAGGAGAAGGGTGCCGATGTCTGGATCATGGCAGCCGCTAAGCGTCCGCCTCTCAGGCGAAGCGGCGGGACAGGTCTTGCACGAGGGGATTCCATCGCACCTAAGATCGTCACTCGAACAATGGATCGAGTGGGTGGCGACAGAGCATCTCGCGGAGCGTGCTGCCCTCCGTCTCCGCCTCGACCTGCCTCATGGCTGGAGCTGGAACCGTCTTCTGCTCCAAGATCCGAGCCTTCTACTAGACGTGGTCGACGCACTGTTGTACTTCCACCCCGGTCACCCGCCCACGGTCGTAGAAGACCAAGCCGCGCTTGAAATCATCGGAGAGAGACTTAATCAACTGCTCGTCGACGCGGGGTCTGCATACGAGGTTGCCAACGATATGTCAGGCCTTACTCGGCGGCTAGACGAGACTGTGCAACGGGCAGCGCAGTACGTTAAGCAGCATGCCGATGCCGATACACGGGATCATCTGCGAGCTGCTTGGACGGCTGCGTACGGGCTACATCCCGATCCGAGCAAGGCGTATGGCGAAGCGGTCAAGGCTGTGGAAGCAGCCTCCATCCCCGTTGTCGTACCGACCCAAGCGGGGGCAACGCTGGGACACGTTCTCGGCCAGCTAGATCGACAAAGCCACCTCTACGAACTCGCTATTACCGACAAGACACGTGCGGCCGCGTCGGTCGATGCGGCAGCTCATCTTGTCCGGCTCTTGTGGGAGGGGCACAGTGATCGCCATGGAGGTAGCTCGCTTAGCCGTCCCATCAGTCAAGAAGCAGCCGAGATGGCGGTACATCTGGCGACTACTCTCGTCCAGTGGTTCACCGCTGGATACGTCCGGCGCAGGCCATAGCCACCTACTGGGTCATCCCCTCCGCCGTCCCTACTTTGATCGTGGGTTGCTCGGGCCGTCGGCAGAGGGGATGACCCGGCTTCCACCTCGACCAGCCACTGACCACCGTGTGCAACGTGCCGCCTGGATTCATCCCCGAGCTTGAGGTCCCCGCCGGAGGCATCTCCTACAGAACCCCGGGCTGCCGTGTGATGCCTGGGACGAGCGGAGCGAGTCTGCCAGCGGCCCTGCGCCTACCCCAAAGAAGGACTCGGAGCCGACCTGAAACGTAGGGCCAGCCCTACAGGCTTGGACTGCGCGACCTTCCGCTTACGAGGAAGAGCGACGCCTCTGCTGGTGATGCCCCCGTCGAGGTCAGAGCCGGTCGGCGTGCGCTCGCGGCAGGCGGTGGTGGCTGTCATTGCTGTCACCGCTGCTGTCAGGCGACGTGACCGTCGACCTGGCTTGATACGGCTATCCGACCCATGTCACGTGACCGTTCCGGCCGACGTTCAGGCTGCTTTGACGGAGTGAGGTCCGACACTGACGATAATGTCCACATGTCCGCCCTGCGAGAGGGCCTGCTCGACACGACCAAACACCAACAAGTCTCGCCTAGGGAATAAGCGTGCTTGAGCAATCCGTCCTGCTAGATGAGTTCCACCGCCTCAAGTCCAATCTGGATGCTCAGAGGCGCGGCTACGCGCTGGAACAGCTCCTCGTGCGCGCTTTCCGCAAGGCGCATTTCAAGGTGCAACACAACCCTGGCATAGCCGCTCCCCGACAGACCGACCTGTCCGCTACCTACGGTGTCGACCGGTACCTAATCGAGGCTAAGTGGGAGGGAGAGCCACTAAACAGCGGTCACATCGACGATATGCGGCTGGCCAGGCTTGGGCGCACCGAGGGGTCGGTTGTTGGCGTCATCTTCAGCGTCAGCGGCTTTCGTGACAGCGCCACCCAGGAAGTCGTCGCCAGGCGCGAACGTTCAGTTCTTCTCTTCGGTGAGCCAGAACTAGAACGCATCCTCGCCAACCCTGACGAGCTACTTCGACTGCTGCGGGTGAAGCGAGATGAGCTCGTCATTCACGGGCGTGCCCATCTGGACGCGTCGGAGTCATCCAAGCGGAAGGCTCCACGTGAGTCGCACGACCTTCCTGGGACGGCCGTTTCCCTGCTCGACGCCGGCGGGCAGCCACTGCCTTACGTAAGTTCCGGAGGGCAGTTCGGACAGTTCTCCTTCGTCCAGACCCTGGCCGACATCGACTGGGGGTTTGGTGCCGGCTTCGGGGTCACCCTCGACATCCCCATCCGGGTATACAACGCCGAGGGCATCGTGGAACTGCTCCACGAGATGCACCGCATGGGGTGGGTCACCGACCAGCCCCGCTGGAACATCCAACAGGCGCACATCAACTGGCATGGCGTCGGTGCTCGTTCGTTCGTTGAGACGCTAAGGGACTGGCAGAAGCGAACGGAAGCTTCGCAGCAGCCTCACCACACGGAAGAGATCACGTACTACGACGTCTGCGCGGGTGGGTTCTTCACCCTCACGGCAGGCGTCGCCTACCACGAGACTCGTGTGGCCTCTCACTGCAACGTCTCTTTCCAGTTGGCTGGCGTTCCTCTGGATACCTACCCGATCAAGCACCTGTATGAGACGTTCAACGTTATGGGGGCTGCCCACTTCCGGTCTCTCAACGCTCCACTTGCCAGGAGGTACTGGCCTTCACCAGATAACGCGGTTGCGCTTGAGGCTGTCGGCTTCGTCACGGAGCACGACGCTCCTGGTCTGGACGGGAACGAACGGGAGTGGGTCACCGGCATCGTGGTGAAGAACCCGTATGTCCGCGGCTCAGGCGCATCCGTTCCGGATGACTGGCCGGGTCACTTGGAGGACTCGGAGCTGCTGATCTGTGACCTGCGCTCGCATCATCCGCTTAACGAGCCGCGTAGTGACTACCGCCTGTGCGGCTGGGAACTTGCCTGGACCTCTGACGCGCTCGTGGCTCACATCGTTGCCGACTGGTTTGACCAGACCGATCGAAGTGCTGGAAGCCACAACCATGTCGAGAGCTCAAATGAAGCCGAGGTCTAGGGCCCAACCCCTCGTCGCAATTCGTCCCCTGACAGCGGCACACGCCGGCACTGAGCCGAACCTGGCTGAGTGTGCACTGTCGACCTGATGAGCTACCGTATGGCTGGCATTTTGCTGCTGGAAGTCGGCGTTACCGTTAACGTTTCCGTCAGATCGCGCACATTCCGCAGGATTGACTTTGTCGCGCAACGCTGGCGCGACCGTGAACCTCTTGAATCATGTGAGGCCTTCTTGTTGAGCCCAGTTGGCGAACCCGCCTAGGCCGAACGGGAGCCGGTAAGAGTTTTCAAGAAGATCGTCGGCCACTGCCGACACCAATGGAACAGTGAGGAGCCCTTGGCGGATTGCGTCACAGAGCAACCCGAGCGTACGACGTACTTCGACATCCCGCTGTGCCGCTACCTTCCCGGCTACACGGTCGTCGAGAATCGCTGTGGCGTTCGGTGATGTCTCAGCAAGCGCAAGAACACCGCACTCGCCAATGTTGCGTCCGTTGGGGCCCACCAACCGTTGCTCGTAGTAGGAGAAGGCGGCCAGCTGTGCGTCGGTATCAAGCCGAACTACCCCAATCCAGTCCGCGTCGAGTATTGCCCGGAGATGGGGATATTGTCCGGCACCACTTCGCAGTTCGGCCTCTACGACGTCTGGAATGATTGCCTGGGCATCGCCAAGAATCGCTTTGAGTACACCTAGCCACTGGCTGCGTGCAAAGTGGCTCAGCGGGCCGGTATCGAGTACATAGATTCTGCGCCCATCGCTCACGATGTAACAGCCCAGATCTCACTATCGGGCGGTACGGGAAGGTCTGGCAGTGCGTCGCTATCGAAGGTGCCTAGCAGTAGTCCTAGTGCCCGGTCCGTGGTCACCGTCTCGCTCCGATATAGGCTCAGAACGGCCTGCTCATATCGCCTAGGGAGCGAAATTGGTTCAAGTTCGTGGTGAACAACTAGGTTCTTCTCTACGATATCGGCCTTCTTCGTCCGAACCCGACGGATGCTGTCAGCCTGATCGGCGTTGACGAGTCCAAGTTCGTTGAGTCGCCGCGAGAGTGTTGCCATGTCTACGCGATAGTGACTCCCAGCTCGAACAGCCGCATCGCGCAACGTTTCATCTGGCTGCTGCACCCATGCCCCCCACCGCGTCCGGAGGTCGAGTTCGGGCAACAGCAGCGCTCTTGCGAACCGGTCCAGTCGGGCCTCAAGGGCCTCAGCGTCGGAAGAGGCGACCCGCCAGTCTGTCGTGTACGGGTCGGCGATCAGATAGTGCCCCAACTCGTGGGCAAGTGCCAATCGCCGGCGCCCAGGATGCAGATCACCGTTGATCACAGACACACCACCGGCTTGCAGCAGTACCGTTCCCGCGTCGGCGCCTTCATCAAGATGGATGGAGAAAGGCAAGAGTCCAATGGTCGCAACAAGTCCCGCGAGGTCATGGACCGGTGTGTCTGGCTGCAGCCCCAGCATCACACGTGCGGACGTAGCAAGAGAGTCGGCCTCGGCAGGAGTCTGTGGTGGTGCCGCGACTTCGGGCTGGTTCCGGATGAGCCCAGGAAACTCGCTAGCCACAAACTCGACGTCCCGCACGATCCGGTCCAGGTCAGTGTCGACAGTCTGGAACGCAACGGCTGGCTTCGAAGCGCGGTAGGAGACGATCGACGGCGGTCCAGGGTCGACAAACCACTCGACCCGGCGCCGCAACTCTCGGGCGATTGCGACGAGTTCTATTGCGGACACGCGTCGTGCCCCAGTCTCGATCTTCGCAAGAGCGCTGCGCTCAACGCCGACGGCTGAAGCCAACTGCGCCTGCGTGAGCCCGGCCTCGGCTCGAGCCTCCGCTACACGCTCCCCAATACCCATGTGTGCGATTCTAGAACAGGCACGCCCGTGGGAACATGCCCCCAGGCGGCTATGGATGGCGCGGGGGCGGCAGGGCGGCCTGCGCCCTCGACCTCCATGACCTGACCGTTGGGGCGCGAGTGTGATTCAGTCACACTGATCTCCTCCATGGTCGGCTTGCCTTTGTACTGGGGCGGGTCTTGGCCCGACACGTGGCTAGCATCTTCAAACAATCCGCAACACTTGCAGCGTCGCACCGAACCGTGTCGTCGTCGCCGCGCCCTGATCAGTTGCCGGGCCCCGCAGTCGATGTGAGAGACCCCGCTAAGCCTGCGCGGTCCAGCACGGCCTGAACGGATAAGACCGGCATGCCAAGACGTCCGGTGATCTGCACCAGTCGTCGCCGCCGTTTCCAGCCTGGGTGCACGATCTTGTGCACCACTAACTCGTCTGTCCTGGAGGTGTGGTGATGCGGCCAGCATGGGCGGTTGGTCATCACCCGGCGGCGCCATGAGGTGCCGCCTTGACGTAGATCGTCTACCAGCTGGTGAGAGGTCGCGTTACGCGAAGGGAGCAGTCTCGCTTCGTCGCGCCGACCGTACGCCGAAAGGCGGACGGTCGCTCGCATCGTGGTTACCGTCGCGAGAAAGCTCCGAACGTGATCTCTCGGAGCTGTTCCCGCAGGTCAAAGATGGTGTGCAGGGGCGGGGTCGAACCGCCAACCTTCCGCTTTTCAGGAGTGACGGCACACCGGGCGGAGGACGTGTGCCGGCGGCTGTCGGCGGTTGCCGTCGTTGCCGTCAGTCGCACCCAGGTTATTCATGGATAGCCGACCTGGACCGCACCGCCGACTACAGCCCGAGGAGTGGAGCGGCGTGTCCCGAGGGGCAGACGGTCCGTAGTTGAGTTGAGGCCAGCGAGGGTTAACGTCGCCGTGTGGCTGGTTGGCAGGCAAGCGATCCCAGAGGCATTTGGGACTGAAGCGGCCTCTTGTGCCCGGCCGAAACCTCCTGGCGGATACTTCCATATTCTTTAACTCTAGATAACAGTAGATGTAGGGATGTCCATCCTATCATGTACCTATGCGCCTACTTTTGCAATATGTAGTTAATAATACGAACACAGAGACTACTGTCGATGATGCGACCCTGCGTACAATACTGAAACAGTTGGGCTGGCTTCCAAAGAACCGAGCGCTTGCGCAGGTCAGCGACATGCAGCCGGCCACCGATCTCTTGCTATCGAGTGACTCGACATATGCGAGGCCGCCCGCCCGACACGACCGCCCCCACGCCACACGCCCATAGGGCGCGTACCGGGGGCGGACGGCGAGCGCCCGATGCGGAGCGTCGGCGCCTTGACCCATCAACAGCCGCATTCAGCAGTCACCGCCTGATCCGTAGCAAGATCGGGAACGTCCAGGGCCGTCCAGATCTATCTCATGACCTGCTGCTGAATTACTACGCCGTCCAGGTCGGTCCACGGCCGTCCAGGGCCATTGTTAGCACTGGCGTTAGCGAGATCATCTTATGCTGGCAGGCGAGGGAAGCGGTCTGGGTGCTCAGCCCATGACGTTCAGTACCCGCCGCCTATCTATGTCGTTGAAGGGTTAGCCGCGGCTGCAGGACTAGCGACCATTTCGGGAGCGATCGCGGGGCATTCGCTGACGGCGAGCTGACAAACACCCGGTGTATCGTCGCGCGCATGGTGTCTGAAGACGTTCTGCGGGGCTCGGCCTCCTGGCTGCTCGCCGTACTGGCGGGCGATATCCCGCCCGATGATGTCGAGGCCGGGTTCGTGCCTCGCCTCAGTGAGGGCCGCGATATCCGCACCGCTCTGGCTCGGCGCTTCGCGCGCTTCCGGGATTACCGACCCGAGCTCGCCTCCTTCGAGTGCGTCGCGCCGACGCGAGCACGCGCCGTTGTGCACTCCGGCGGCGAGGAGTGGGAGTTCACGATCGCGGTCGAGGCCGCCGCGCCTCACCGGATCGCCGTCTTTCAGCCCCATCTAGTTCCCGCCGACGCCGTGCCGTGGACTGATGTCGCCGGTCGGTTGCGGGATCTCGACCATCGCTCGTCGAGCCTTCCGGCCGCGATCGCCTCGCGTGTCCGGACGCGACTGCTTGATGCCGTGACAGATGAGCACATCGCAGGGCTCTGTTGTGGTGTGGTTCTCGACGGCGCGGTCGTCCATCGCGAATTCCTCGGTGCGGCCGACGTGCGAAGCCTAATTCCCTTGGGCGAGGCATCGGTGTTCCGTGTTGGATCGGTGACGAAGCTGGTCACGGCGCTGGCTGTGCTGGATCTCGTCGACATCGGCGCTCTCGACCTGTCCGCGGAACTGTCGCGCTATGTCCCCAGCAGCCCCGGCGGCTTCGACGCCACGGTCAGCGAGCTGCTGCTGAACCGATCGGGCCTGCCGAAGGACTTGTTGAGACAGCGCGGGACGTCGGTGCTGCCGGGGACGCTGGCCGACGCCGTCATCCGGCTGAAACCCGCTTGGCCGGCAGGAGAGCGAGCCGAATACTCCAGCCTCGGCTACGAACTGCTCGGACTTCTCGTCGAGCATGTCGCCGCCGAGTCGTTCGCCAACTACTGCGCACGCCGGATCCTGCCGCGTTTCGGCATGACCGGCGTACAGCTCCCCCGTCCGGACGCGATCGCACCGTCGACCGTCACGGGGACCGAGGTGGTGGTCGGCAAGGTCGCGGCGGTCGTGGAGGACGTCGAGTCGTACCGCTTCGCCAGCGGGATGACGGCCGACCTGCCGAGCCTGCTCGCCCTCGCGAACGCGGTTGGCCGGGCCGACGATCCGCTCATCAGAGCCTTGATGATGCTGACAACGCCTGCTGGCGGCGGCGCACGGTTCGTCCCCGGCGCCGCGTTGCTCGACCGGCCAGGCGGCACGATCGTCTGGCGCGGCGGCAGCACGCGTGGTTTCACCGCCGAGCTCATGGCTGCTGGTGATGGGTCGGCGGCGGTGGTGTTGCTTGCGGCGGCGACGCCTGCCCCGGGATTGCGGGCTGTGGCCGACGAGTTGGTGAGCGGGATGAGGGCAGGCGGAAGTTGGGCTTCGTGAAAGGCCGCACCCTTAAGCCACCGATGTAGCCGGCACGCCCACGAGAGGGCGGCTGCCCAGGCATGGCTCACGTAGCCGGTGCGGCGCAGAACCGTCCGTTTGGATCGGTCACAGGGACCGCCGTGATTCGAGGACAAGCCGACCCGGACCGCAGGGCCGGCTACGGCCCGAGGACCGGAAGCGGCGCGTCAGTTCCCTGAGTCAAGCTGGTGGCGCGGTGGTCAATGGTTTCTGCTGTTCAGGTGCCACATTGAGGAGCCGGGTTATTCGGTGGCAAGGTGACCCGGACCGCAGCGTAACGAGGACCGGAAGCGCCGCGGCGCGGCCCGCGCAGCGGGACGCCTTTAAAGACGTGGAGAAAGTCCCCATCCGGGCAGACTGCCCGCCTTGTCCTGTCCCGGGAGATGCTTGTCAGCCGGCTTGTTTCCGCTGCTCGTAGCGGCGACGCCATGCCGCGCAGCGTTCGACGTGCTCAAGTACGCGGTACAAGGAGGTCGCCCAGCGGCTGTGCCACAGTGTCAAGGTGCTGTGGAAGGTCTACGCGGGATGCCTCAACGGCGACGAGGAACGGATCAACCGCATGATCGAGAAGGCACTTTTGACGTGACACGCGCGACGGTGGACGGTGACAGGGCTCCGGTTCATCCCGGAGCCCTTCGCTTTTCCAGGGGCTGACCTGGGTCGACGCCCGGACTCTCATCCCGCATATATCCCGCGACCACCGGCCGGGGACTGCTTCCGGTGGCATACGGCTGCACACGCGCGATCCCCGGCGACCTGTGTTCGCGCTGGTCAGCCGGGATTTTCCTTGATCAGATGGGTGCCCCCGGCAGGATTCGAACCTGCGGCACACGGTTTAGGAGTCCACCGGCGGTCTAACAGCTTGATCGGGCCTGACCTGCGCCGGGCCATCTTCCGGGTGGGGCGGAGCGGCTGTTGGCAACGGCGTTAGCACGTCCGCGCCAAGGTCGTCGTAAGGGCCTGACCCTTCTGGGGCGTCAGGGACGGTCGATCAGCTCGCCGACGTGCAGGGTCGCGGCGAGCAGCTCGGGGTCGCCGGTGCGGTCGTACGACTCGACGGCCGTGTCGGCGAACTTCAGGACGTGCTCGTCGCCGTGCTCGGCTGCCTGCTGGAGCGCGTCCTCGCTGGTCAGCTCGGGATAGCGCCGGACGATCTCCGCGTACGGGGCCGGCCGGGCCGGGGCGTACGGCGCGACGACCGCCACCACGGCCGCCCAGGCCGCCGCGAGACTCGGCGACCACTGCTCGGACGGCAGGACCGGGAGCACGTGCCGCATCGCGTTGGGCGCGGTAGCGGCGTGGACCAGCAGGACCGGCGAGCCGTGGCCGAGCCCAAGGTACGCCTTGGCGGCGCTGTCGACGAGCGACTCCAGTCGCGCCGGGACCTCCTCGGCGGACGCGGCGGGTTCCAGCACGCGCAGGCTCGCGGTCCAGCCCGGGCTGCGCTCGAGCCGGTCGAGCCGGTGGGCGATGAAGCCGCTCTGGTCCTTGAGCCGGGTGACGGCCGACAGGGCCTGTTGCGGCGTGAGGGAGCCCTCCGGCTCGACCGCCCCGGCGAGCGCGCGGTAGCGCGCCGCCCAGAACGCCAGCCCGTGGGCCAGTTCGTCGAGGGTCTGGCGTGTCGGGACGCGAGCGGTGCCGCGCAGTGTACGCACCGCGTGACCGACCCGGATCACGCCGTGGGTCGAGCCGGCCACGATCCCCGGCAGCAGCCGCGGCCACCACTCGGTGAGCACCTCCGACCACGGGCGCTCGGTCAGCTCGTGCCGGAAGTACGCGGCCCAGTCGGGCAGCCGCCGCGCCTGGCCCAGCGCCGCGCCCCACTCGCCGGGCCGAATGGCCGAGCTCGTGCCGGGCAGATCCGCCAGGCGGCGTACGTAGCGGTCTAGCCAGCGCTCGACGTCGATGTCGAGCCCTCGCCGGACAATGACCTCCACGGCCATCGGGCCGTGGTTGGTCATCCCGTGGTTACCCTCTTCGTCGCCGCCGAACTCCGGCCCGTACGCGTGCAACCGTTCGTACGCTGCGGACAGGGCCTCCGTCATCGATCCGCGGGTCATGGCGGCCACCTCAGCGGACGAAGAGCTTGGTGATGCCGTTGGCGTACGTCTCGGACTCGACCACCTCGATGTCCTTGAAGGTCCAGCCGCTGCTGCGATGGGCCTCGGAGCGGGTGCCGCCACCAGGAGACTCGACGACGCCGTCCAGCGAGACGAAGGCGGTGTAGATCAGGGTGCGCATCTTCGATTTCCTTCCCGTGGTCCGAGTGGATCTCCTCAGTCTTCAGTGGCGTCAGGCGCACGGCCACGATTAGGCTCAGGCCTAATCGGAAGAGGCGGCGCGCGTGATCCACCTGCACTTCACGGCGACCGACTTGACCCGCGTACGCTTCGCCGCCTCGCCCCTCAAGGAGACCGTCGCCAGCCTGCGTACGCTGGCCGCCCGCAGGCAGGGGCGGCACCTGCACGCTCCCTGGATCGACAGGTTCGCCGAGCGAGCGGGACGGCTGCGCAAGCGCGACCTCGACCTATTGCGGGCGCTGGTGCGCCCGGAGGGCTACATCCCCGACTTCCTGGTGCCGCCGCCAGGTCGCCGGTCCTCGACCTTCCCGGACGCGCTCGCGCAGATCGCCGACGCCGATCCGGAGATCGTGGCGCAGGAGTTGGCGCACCTGGCAGCTCACCGAATCGCCCAGCAGGGACCCGGCCGCGAAGGGCGGCGAGCCCTGCTCCAGGCGCTGGTGCACCGGCCCGATGCGGGCATCGGCCCCGTCACCGAGGCACTCGAGGCGTACTACCGGGTCGCGATCGCCCCGGACTGGCCGCGGATCGATGCGCTGCTGGGCGACGACATCGCCTACAGACTCGATGCCCTGGCCGATGGCGGCGTCGATCGGATGATGAGCAACCTGCACCCGTCGGTCACGTTCGCCGACCAGACGCTGAGAATCGCCAATTACTACGAGGGCCACGCCGACTGCGGCGGGCGCGGCCTGCTCCTCGTGCCGTGCGCCTTCGCCTGGCCGGACGTCCTGGTGCGGACCGCGCAGCCAGGGCCCCCTAGCGTCTCCTACTCCCCGCGCGGCCTCGGCCGGCTCTGGGAGGAGCACCCCCGGCAGACCGGCTCGGCGCTCGCCGGCGTCCTCGGGCACACCCGGGCTGCCCTGCTGACCCAGCTCGACCTGCCGATGTCGACCAACCAGGCCGCCACCCAGATGGCGCTCTCCGCGCCTACCCTCAGCGTGCACCTCCAGGCACTGCGCGCCGCCGGGCTGCTCACCTCGCGCCGGGCGGGCCGACAAGTGCTCTACTCGCGGACCGAACTCGGCGACCGGCTGCTCAGCGAGGCAGGCCGACAGCCCGAAGCCTGAGCTGACAGCGCGGGTACCGCTGGGCGCCCTGACCATCTGAGGTAACCGTTCCGCGCACGAGGGCACGCCGTTTCACCAGCGTCGATCCCGCGTCACAGCCTGTGGCCTTGTCGCGCTCGCCGTTCCGGAGGCGACGGGTGGTGAGTCCCATCGGCGGTGCGCTGTATCTTGGCGCCGTGGATTACCTGGCCACTCTCCGGCGCGAACTCGATGCGTTCGGTGCCGTGCTGGACGGCGACTTGTCCGCTCCTATCGAGCATTGCGGTGACTGGACGCTGTTCGACCTGGCCGCTCATATGGGAGCGGGTAACTTGTGGGTCGTCACGGCCGTGGGAGAGGGGCACGGCAACGACTACGACGAGGGGGCTGCGCCTCGCGACCAGGCGGCGCTCAAGGCCTGGTACGCCGAAACGGCGGACGCGCTCGTGCGCGCGCTGTCGGTCGATCCCTCGACCGACGCGTGGTCGTTCTTCCCGCCGCATACGGTCGGGTTCTGGCGTCGGCGCCGCAGCCAGGAGACGCTGATGCACCGCTGGGACGCCGAGAACGCGCTCGGTTCGGCGACACCGATGGACGTCGCGCTCGCCGCCGACGGCGTCGCCGAGGTCTTCGACACCATGGCGCTCCGCATGGTCGCGAGGGGTGCCGCCGCCGAGCCTGAGCAGGCCGTGAGGATCAGTGCCACCGATGCCGGCGGGTCCTGGACCTATGGGCCCGGCGAGCCGATAGCCGAGGTTTCGGGCAGGGCCGAGGACCTGCTGCTGATGCTCTGGGGCCGGAAACCGCAGGATACGGATTCGGTGGCCTGGATCGGGGATCGCGAAGCGGGACTGCGCGTCCTGGCCGGGCCGCTGGTGCCCTGACCGGCCCGGATCAGGCCACGTTCAGCCTGACGACGATCGAGGTTCCGGAGATCGACGGGTCGGCGAGACCGGTCGCGCGCTCTTAATGCCGTGGCTCCTACGGTAAAAGATCGGCGTGAAGTTCCTCTCGATTCTTACGCGTTCGGCTGTCGATCCCCGCGGCGCGTAGCAGGGTGTTCAAAGCTTGTTGGCATGGGGATTGAAAGTACGCCGCAGGTCAATTCGAGGGTGGCCGTCTTCCGCGTACCGCTGGCGTGGTGGCACAGGGCGATCGTTGGTTTCGTGGGTCTCTTGTCGGCCGCCGTGCTCGCCAGCGATTTCGCACGGCCCCACGCCCTTGTGGGGATACATCAATTCAACTCCTACAACGACGGCGTCTATTTCGGCGCAGCGTTGCGGATGGCCAGCGGGTATCTTCCCTATCGAGACTTCACGTTCTTGCACCCGCCGGGATTGCCGCTGATACTCGCGCCTATCGCCGCGTTGAGCCACATCGTCGGCGAGCCGGTCGCGATGGCGATCGCCCGCCTCCTGACGGCTGTGACCGCGGTGGGAGTCGTCGTCCTGGCCACATTGATCATGCGGTATCGCGGACGCATCGCCATGATGACGACAGGCTTGGCCTTGGCCTGCTCCCCGAGAACCGTCGATGTCGCCGACACAGTAGAGCTCGAGGCCTACTTCCTCATACTCTGCCTGCTCGGCACGCTTGTCCTATTCGGCTCGACCGGTCGTTTCACGGCGAGTCGGCGTCGAACGTTCGTGGGGGGGCTGGCGTTCGGGCTCGCCTGTGCGGTCAAAGTCTGGGCCTTGATGCCGATCGTCGCCCTGCTCACCGTCTATGCGGTCTCCTGCTTGGCGCACAAACAGTGGTGGCGGGTCAGGTGGCTGCTCGGCGGCATCACCGCCGGTGCGGCCATTCCGCTCGCCCCGTTCCTCGCTCTGGCCCCCGCCACATTCATCCATGACGTGGTCTCCGTCCAGCTCACCAGAGAAAGCTCGGGCTGGCAGGAGCTATCGATCGGCGCCAGGCTTCAGTCGATGACCGGCCTTGACGAGCTGCCCCACCTGCACGCGAAATCCGTTCTCGCCATCGGCATATTGCTGGCGCTCGCGCTGGCGTTCTTCGTCAGCTACGCGATGGTCGGCGACCGCGCCGCACTGGACTGGTTCGCACTCACAGGCACGGCCGTCGCGATAGCCGGGCTGTGCGTTCCGCGGCAGTTCTTCAGAACCTACGGTTTTCTTCCCGCGGTGTTCCTCGCTTTGCTGCTCGGCGTGGTCGTCGGCAGATTCGCTCGCGCGGTGATGTCAGGCCGTTTTGGACGCGATCCCAACGTAGTGGCTCTGCGGCGGACGGCAACGGTGAGCCTCTTGATCGCCGCCTACATCGCCGCCCTGGCGCAAATCGGATACACGCACAACTTTACCTCCAAGTACGTCGACTTCGGGCGTACGCTTTCCGCCTACATTCGCCCAGGAGCATGCGTCGTATCGGATGGCGCGTCACCCCTCATCGAAGCCGACCGTCTCGTCGCGGCCCGGCGTTGTCCCGCGACGGTTGACGTCTACGGGCAGTGGCTCGCGGCCAACCCGGCGCACCCGCCCCCGTATGAGGGACCATTCGAGCAGCCGCTCGTTCAGGCCTGGGAGACGGCCGTACGTCAAGCCGACTACGTCCTTCTGGCCGGCCCGCAATCGACCTTCGTACCCTGGACGGTCGGATTGTACTCGTACTTCTGGTCACACTATGCGCTGGTCTATATAGGGCCCGCCGCCTACCTCTTCCAGAAGACAGCAGATCTCGACCCGAAAACCCTTCCGCCTGAGTCAGCTGATCGACTGCTCGCAGCGGGGATTTCCGCCCAGCAAGCCGCCAACACGACGGACGCCCTGATCGATTACACCGCCGCAGAACAAATAGACCCCCGTAACGCGCTGACCCACTTCGACCTCGCCACCGTCTACCAGGGGACCGGGAACGCCGCCGGCGCGGAGAGCGAATACAAGCACGCACTCGCCATCAATCCGCGATTCGGCGCAGCGCTCTTCAACATGGGCGTGATGTTGACCGCGACCAGGCCGGCCGAAGCGATTTCCTATTATCGGAGGGATCTGCGAATCGATCCACGCCACGCGGCGGCGGATCTCAACCTCGGCCTGCTACTCATCAGGCGGGGTGAAACCACCCGAGGCCGCGCTCTGGTACGGAGGGCGGTTCGCCTGAACCCGGCGTTCCGACAACAGCTCCCGCCAGGAACGAAACTGTGAGGCCGGCACAAGACAGTCAAACCGCGCCTCGCAGGTAGGCACCCCGCGCCAGCGCGATCCCGCCCAGTGGCTCCGCTCGGATGCCGAGTGGCGAGGGGATCACCGGTAGATCGCCGACGGCGGGCAGCGCGGTGCGGCGTATCCCGTCCCGGATCCCGGCCAGCACGGCGGGGTGCGGTGGTGCGTCGGCCGTGCTCACCACGACGCGTTCGGGGTCGATCATGTTGGCCAGCGCGCCGAGCTGTTCGCCCAGCAGCTCTCCGATGCGGCCGAGCACGCGCCCGGCGGCGGCGTCTCCGGCGTCGCAGCGCCGGAACAGCTCGGTCAGCGCCAGCAGACCGCCCTTGCCGCCGGTGCTGTGCCGGGCGGCGATGTACAGCTCCATGGCCAGGCAGCCGCGGGCCCCGCACACGCACGGGTGGCCCATATCGTTGATCTGGATGTGGCCGATCTCGCCGGCGTCAGCCGGCGGTGCCCCGGTAGAGCCGCCCTCCGATGACCAGGGCCGAGCCGATGCCGGGGGCCAGTTTCACGTACACCAGGTCGCGGCAGCCCTGCCCGGCGCCCTCGGTGATCTCCCCGACGGCGGCCAGGTTCGTGTCGTTCTCCACCGTGATCCGGACGTCGGGCAGGCGGTCCCGCAGCCACTCCACCGGCCGGAAGCCGACCCAGTCCGGCAGGATGCCGCGGGGCTGCGGCTGGTCCCCGTCGCCGACGGGACAGGGCAGGCCCAAGGTAAGGCTCGTCAGCGACTCCACGGCCGAGTTCAGTGTCGTCAGGCACTCGTGCAGGAGTCGGTGGCCGCGGTCCAGTGCGCCCCTCGCGTTGAGGGCGACGTCCAGCGTCTCCTCGCGCTCGACGAACGCCTGGTCGTCGGCGTTCGCGACCCGTACCCGTACGGAGTCACGCGAGAACGCGAGCGCGGCGAACATCCCCCGGGGCGGCCGCCTGCGCCAGCGCTGCGCGGGCCGTCCCCGGCCGCCGGACGCGACGGCGGGCTCGCACAGTACGGCTCCTTCGGCCTGCAGCCGGTGGAGCATGTCGGCGAGCGTCGGCCGGCTCAGCCCGCTGGTCCGGACGAGGTCCGCCATCGTCACGGCGGTGTCGTACGGGATCAGCGCCAGCAGCCGGGACCTGCTCCCGGCGGTCATGCGCGCGCCTGCGACGTCGGCCGGGCCACCGGGACGGCGATCTCCGTCGCCCGGATGAGGGCGCCCAGGCTGCTCCCGCGTTCGCCCAGTTCACCGGCCACGAGGCGCATCCCGTCACCCACCGCCGGATGGGTGCGCCGGTCCAGCGACTCGCGGAGTCCGGCGAGCACCGGCTCGGCGGCGTCGGCCAGCAACCCGCCGAGCACGACCGCGGCCGGGTTGAGCATGTTCGCGAGGTCGCCGACGACGGTGCCGATGACCCGGCCCGCGTCGGTGAGCGCGCGCCGGACGATCGGATCGGCGTCGGCCAGCTCGATCAGCCGGGCCGGGCTGATCGTGCCGAAGGATGGCCGGAGCACCTCCAGGATCGCGGCCGACGACGCCAGCGACTCCAGGCAGCGGTGGCCGCCGCACCGGCAGGCGCGGCCCGCGCCGCCGGCGGCGCCCACCGGGATGTGCCCCAGTTCTCCGGCCAGGCCGTGGAAGCCGTGGTGTACGCGTCCGGCGAGGACCAGCGCGGCGCCGATGCCGGATGAGACCTTGAGGTAGAGCAGGTCCTGGAGGCCGCGGCCGGCGCCGAGCCGGGCCTCCGCCAGTGCCCCGAGGTTGGCGTCGTTGTCGATGACGACGGGCAGCCCGAGCCGGTCGCCGAGCTCGGCGGCCGGGCGGGAACCGCCCCAGCCGGGCAGGATCGAGCTGGTCACCACGCTCTGGTCGGCGGCCAGGACCGGTGCCGGAAGGCCCATGCCGACCGCGACCGGTTCCCGGGGCCCCGGGAGCGGCGCGAGGGCGGCGCGGATCTGCTCCTCGGCCACGCGCAGCGCGGCGTCCCTGCTGCCGGCCACGTCGAAGTCGATGGTGTGCTCGTTCAGCACGCGCAGGGACATGTCGGCGACGGCGACCGAAAGGTGGCTGTGCCCGAAGTCGACGGCCGCGACCAGACCGGCCGCGGAGGTGAGCGACAGCCCGGCGACCGGACGGCCGGGCCGGCGGTTCCCGGGATCGGGGCCGGCGGTGCGCTCGGCCAGCAGCCCGGACGACAACAGCTCCGCCACCGCGCCGGACACCGACGACCGGGACAGCCCGGTCCGCTCGATCAGCTCCGCCCGGGTGAGGAAGACCTCCCCGCGCAGTTCGTCCAGGATCAGGCGCACGGCGGTCGGGCTCCGGCGCGCCCCGGCTGAGTCGGTCATACGCAAAACCCTCGGCAATCTACGGCACTTACGTCCAGTACTTTACATTAATGATTTTTGTAAAGCACTGGACGAAATGGATCCTTAATTAATCTCATTGACCGGCTAGATACTGGTACTTAGTCTCCTCTTGCAGATCGAACCGGAGGCCGGCACCGAAGGCAACCACTCGTGATCGGGGGCCGATTATGTCGCCCCGCTACGGAAACCCGAGCAGACGGGACCTCGGAATCCGTGGCTCAGGGGCGGCTTGAGAGGCAGGTACACATGATTCGCCGACGATCGCGCCAGAGATCGATCCTCATCGGGACGGCCCTCGTGCTCGCGGCCCTGCACGTCCCCCCGGCCCAGGCCGCGGCGCGCGGTGGCGGGACCGTCGCCACGGCGCGCGGTGAAGGGACCGTCGTCAGGACCGACAACGGCCTCGTCCGGGGCAGCACGGTCCAGGGTGTCGACAAGTTCCTCGGCATCCCGTTCGCGGCGCCCCCGGTCGGGGACCGCCGCCTCGCCGCGCCCGCGCCCGCGCCGCGCTGGTCCGGCGTGCGCCAGGCCACGAAGTTCGGCTCGCCCTGTCCGCAGCTCCCGAGCGGCAACGGACCGCGCTCGGAGGCCGAGGACTGCCTCTACGTCAACGTCTTCCGGCCCGCCGGAGCGCGGACCGCGCACCGCCGGCTGCCGGTGCTGTTCTACATCTACGGCGGCGGCCTGCAGAACGGCGGCGCCCAGCAGTACGACGGGGCCAAGATCGCCGCCGACAACAACGTCGTCGTGGTCACCGCCAACTACCGGCTGAACGTCTTCGGCCTGCTCACACTGCCGGGGATCAGCGGGAACTACGCGCTGCTCGACCAGCAGGCCGCGCTGCGCTGGACACGGGCGAACGTCGCGGCGTTCGGCGGCGACCCCCGTGCCGTGACCATCGGCGGCGAGTCCGCGGGCGGGATGTCGGTGTGCGCGCACCTGGCCGCGCCGGGCTCGGCGGGACTCTTCGAGCGCGCGATCATAGAGAGCGGCTCCTGCCCGTCGGCGCCACGTGCGCAGGCCGAGTCGCAGGGCACCGCGTTCGCGCGCTCGGTCGGCTGTGCCGATCCGGCCACCGCACTGGCGTGCCTCCGCGCCAAGCCCGTCGCGGAGCTCCTGGACGCGAGCACGCGCATCCAGACCTCCCTGGTGAACGGCGGTGATCCCCTGCCGACCGCGCCCGCGGACGCGGTGAGCACCGGTCACTTCGCCCGGGTGCCGGTGGTCATCGGCGCCAACCACGACGAGGGCCGGACCTTCGCCCTCGGGTTCCTCGGGTACACGCCGGCGCAGTACGAGGCCTGGGTCAGGTCGGTGTACGGGGACAAGGCGTCCGAGGTGCTCAAGCGCTACCCCCTCAGCGACTACACCGGCCCGTACGCCCCCGTCTACGCCATCGCGGCGATCATGACCGACGCGGGCCTGGTCGCCGGCATCGGGGGATGCCCGACGCTGAGCCTCTCCCAGCAGATCGCCCGCCACACCCGCACCTACCAGTACCAGTTCGACGACCGGAAGTTCCCCGGGCTCACCCCCGGCAAGCCGGAGGGGTACGAGTGGGGCGCGCCGCACGCGGGTGAGCTGCCCTACCTGTTCCCGAGCTTCGACAACGGCACGCCGATCACGCCGTTCTTCACCGCGGCCCAGCGCCGGCTCGCCGACGACATGAGTCACTACTGGGGCTCGTTCACCCGCGCCGGCACTCCCAACTCGCCGCTCCACCGCCTGGCGTACTGGCCGGACCTCAGGGCGAAAGCCGTGCTCTCGCTGCGGCCCGGCGGGCAGAGCACCCGCATCTCCTTCGGCGAGTACCGCGCGGAGCACAACTGCGACTTCTGGGACGGCCTGTCGGCTCCCGGCGCCTCGGCCCGCGCGACCGGCCTGATGACCGCCCGCGGCATCGGAACGCCGGGCTGATCAACCCCGTGCGGGGGACGTGGCGGGTTCCGAGGTTCTCGGGCCCGCCACAGCACCCCCACTGAATCCACCGTCATCCGGGCTCGCGCCCGCGATGACGGCTCCCCGCCCGGGGCAAGAGAAAGGATCTCCATGAGACGACCCGTCTTCCGGCGACGATCGGGCCGAGCGCTCCGCGTCACCACCCTCGCCGCGCTGACGGCGCTGCTCGGCTCGGCCACGGCCGGCCAGGCCATCGCCGACCCCGCGACAGGGTGGTCGGCGAAGGTACGATCGCTGGTCAGCGCCATGACGCTGGACGAGAAGCTCACGTTCGTCAGCGGCACCAGCGACCCCAAGTCGCTCGGCGAAGCCGGATACATCCCCGGTGTGAAGCGCCTGGGCATCCCCGAACTGCGGCTGACCGACGGCCCGGCCGGTGTGCGGGTGACCGCCCACGCCACGGCGATGCCGGCGCCGGTCGCGCTGGCGTCGTCGTTCGACGAGGGGCTTGCCCGCGCGTACGGGCGGGTGATCGGACGGGACGGACGCGCGCTGGGCCAGGACGTCCTGCTCGCCCCCATGGTCAACACCATCCGGGTGCCGTACGCGGGCCGGAACTTCGAGACGTTCAGCGAGGACCCCCTCGTCTCGTCCCGGACCGTCGCCGCCGAGGTCGGCGGGATCCAGTCCCAGGGGCTGATCGCCACCGTCAAGCACTTCGCCGAGAACAACCAGGAGACCGACCGCGGCGTGTTCGGCCCGGCGGTGAACGTCAACGTCGACGAGCAGACGCTGCACGAGATCGAGCTGCCGGGCTTCAACGCGGCGATCGAGGCGGGCGCCGGCGCGGTCATGTGCTCGTACAACAAGGTCAACGGCTCGTACGCCTGTGAGAATGAGCAGCTCCTGAAGTCGATCCTGAAGGAGCAGTGGGGATTCCGCGGCTGGGTGATGTCGGACTGGGGCGCCACCCACTCCCCCGAGGCGATCACCAAGGGCCTGGACCAGGAGATGCCGGGCGACGCGTACGGCCCGATCTTCACGGCGTACTTCAAGGAGCCGCTGCGCACCGCCCTGCGGGACGGGAAGATCCCGACGTCCGCCCTCGACCAGGCGGTGGCCCGGATCCTCGGCCAGATGGAGCGGTTCGGGCTGCTCAAGAAGCAGTCGAGGCCGTCCCGCGACCCGGCGGGCGGCGCGCAGGTGGCGCAGACCGTCGCCGAGTCCGGCGCGGTCCTGCTGCGCAACCAGCACGGCGCGCTGCCCCTCACGGGCGGTGCGGCGAAGAGCATCGCGGTCGTCGGCCCGACGGCCCGGACGCCGCTCGTCGGCGGTGGCGGCAGCGCCCACGTGATCCCGGAGTCCGCGAAGGCCCCTCTCGACGCCATCAAGGCACGGGCCGGAAGCGGCGCCCGGGTCGGCTACTCGGTCGGCGAGAACCTCGACGGGGTGCTGGTCCCCGCGTCGGCGCTGTCGCCCGCGACGCCGATCGACCGCACCGGCGGCAATAAGGTGCCCGCCGGGCAGTCGTTCTCGTACTCCGGGACCCTGACGGTGCCGGAGACCGGCGACTACCGGCTGGATCTGCAGACGTCCGGGGGCAGCGGCACGGTGACGGTCGACGGCAAGGACGTCGTCACCGCGGGCGGGTTCTTCAGCGGCAGCCTCATCCCGACCACCGACGGCCTGACCAACGCGCCGGTCACGCTGAAGCTCACCGCCGGAAAGCACACCCTCGCCGTGAAGACGACCGCGCCGACCGACGCGGCGCAGAGCGTACGGCTCGCCTGGTCCACGCCGCAGACCGTGCAGGCCGACATCGCGGCGGCGGCCGCCGCCGCGAAGAAGGCCACGACCGCGGTGGTCTTCGCCTACGACGAGGGCACCGAGGGCTCCGACCGGCCGTCGCTGTCGCTGCCCGGAAACCAGAACGCGCTCATCGCCGCGGTGACGAAGGCGAACCCGCGTACGGTCGTGGTCCTCAACACCGGTTCGTCGGTCACCATGCCGTGGCTGGACGGCACCGCCGCCGTCCTCGACATGTACTACCCGGGTCAGGAAGGCGCCGAGGCCACCGCCCGGCTGCTGTTCGGGGACGTCGATCCGTCCGGAAAGCTCACCCAGACGTTCCCGGCCTCCGAAGCCCGCACGCCGGTCGCCGGGGACCCGAAGCGCTTCCCGGGAGTGGACCTGCAGGAGGACTACTCGGAGGGCGTGTACGTCGGCTACCGCTGGTACGACAAGGAGGAGGTCCGGCCGCTGTTCCCCTTCGGCCACGGCCTGTCCTACACGACCTTCGCCTACCACGGGCTTTCGGTACGGCCGGGCCGGAACGGGCTGGAGGCGACGTTCACCGTCACGAACACGGGGCGGCGCGCGGGTCAGGAGGTGGCACAGCTCTACGTCGGTGCCGCCCCCGGTGTGTCCCAGCCCCAAGCGGTGCGGTCACTCGCCGGCTTCCAGAAGATCTCACTGCGGCCCGGTGAGTCACGCCGCGTCCGGATCGACGTGGGCGATCGGCAACTCGGCTACTGGAACACCACGAGTCACGGCTGGACCGTGGGCACGGGGTGGCGCACCGTCTCCGTCGGCTCCTCCTCGGCCGACCTGCGCCTGAACACCCGCGTCGACATCGTGCGCTGACGATCCGCCGCGTACGGCGACGGCCTGCCCTCCCCGGGCAGGCCGTCGCCTGGGCCCTGTCGAAGACCGCGCAGAGCGGCTGCCGCTGAGAGGACTCCCAGTGCGCACAGCGATTCCCCTGCCGTCCCCGGGCGAGCCCGCCGAGAAGGAGACCACCCAGAAGGAGCCCGCCGAGAAGGAGCCCGCCGCTCGTTCGGTCACCAGCCGGGTCCTCGGCGTGCTGGACGTGTTCGCCGGGGAACGCCGTTGGCTGACCCTCTCGGAGATCAGCCGGCGGACGGGAATGCCGCTGACCACCACCCATCGGCTGGTCCGCGAGCTGGTGTCCTGGGGCGCGCTCGAACGCGACCACGACGGCCGCTACCAGATCGGGCTGCACCTGTGGGCCGTCGCGGCGATGGCCCCACGGCGGCTGGAGCTGAGGGAGGTGGCGATGCCGTTCCTGGAGGACCTGGCCGAGACGACCGGACGGTCGCAGGTCCTGCTGACGGTGCTGGACGGAACGGACGTGGTGCTCGTGGAGCGGATCGGCTCCCCGGTCGGCTCCCGGATCGGCTCCCGGGAGGTCGAACCGGCCGGCGGACGGGGCCCGGCGCACGCCACCGGCGACGGCCTGCTGCTCCTGGCGTACGCGGCGGTGGCCGTCCAGGAACGCTATCTCGCCCGCCACAGGCCGGCCACCGGCCTGCGCCGGGCGCTCGCCGAGGTGCGCCGCACCGGCGTGAGCGGCCCTTGGCTCGGTCCGGGGAGCACGGTGGCCGCGCCCGTACGGGGCGGGGCGGGCGAGGTCATCGCCGCCGTGTCGGTCGTCCCCCGGGACTCCGGCCCCAGGCCGAGCACGCTCGCGCCCCTGGTGGTGGCCACCGCCCGGGCCATCTCCCGCGCGTTATTCCGCCGGCGGGAACGCGTGTCAGCCGGCCGCCCGCGCGCGGCGCGGGCGGCCGGCCCGGCGTGGGTGGCCGGCTCGGAGCGCTCCGGTCAGAACGGGCAGGTGTCCATCCAGCGCGTGACCAGGGAGGTGTTGTTCTTGTCGGCGTCACGCGCGGTACCGCACAGGAACGGAGTGAAACGGGTGTCGTCGCGCAGCCAGCGACTGAAGAAGGACACGATCCACTTGCCCTGCTTGGCCTTGTTGCCGTAGCCGGTCATCGGGCAGAGATGGTCGCCGGGAACCTCGATGTAGAGCTTCTCGGCCTGCGTCATGGAGTTGTACCACGGCAGCGCGTACGTGCCGCCGGGAGCGGCCACGTCGCTCTGGCAGGTCAGGAAGAAGGTCGGCTTGGTGACTCCGGCGAAGTTCCCGTTCTGGTAGTACGGGGCCATGGGCACGCCCGCCTTGAAGCGGGCGTCGTCCCGGAGGGTCACCATCGTGCCGCCGCCGCCCATCGAGTGACCGGCCACACCGAGCGTGCCGTTGACCTTCCCGGAGATCGGGTTGCCGGTGGCGTTGCCGAGCGCGAGCAACTGGGTGCCGGCGGCCGCGATCTGACGGGCCCGCGAGTCGGGATCGTCGCTGAGCGTGAGGGTGCCGACGTTGATGACGACGAAGCCCCAGGAGGCGAGGCGGGGTGCGAGCCACTGCAGGTTCTGCTGGGTGCCCTGATAGCCCGGCATCAGCACGACACCCGGGTACGAGCCGCTCGCCGTCGGGTAGGTGACCGTACCGGACCCGTACCCGCTCGGGCTGGGAACGGTGTAGTCGGCGGTCGCCAGCGGCCCGTTCGTGGCCTCGAGCGAGGCGGTCGTCGGATCCGGGATGCCGTTGCCCGGTGGCGTCGTGCCGCCGCTGGAGCCGTAGACCTGGAATTCCCACAGCGAGTAGCCGTAGACGGTGCCGCGCGCGGTGCCGTAGACGCGGACGTACCGGCCGTTCCCGGTCACGTCGAGGGTCTGAACACCGCCGGCGCCGGTGGTGGTCGAGTAGACGGTGGTCCACGTCGTGCCGTCAGCGGACGTCTGGATCTGGAACGCGCGGGCGTATGCCGCTTCCCAACGCAGCACGACCTGGCTGATCTGGTCGGTGGCGCCGAGGTCGACGCTCAGCCACTGCGGATCGCTGAACGCGCTCGACCAGCGGGTCCCGGTGTTGCCGTCCACGGCGGCCGACGCGGGGGTGGAGGAGTTCTCGGTGGACGAGGCGGTCGCGGGCTTGCCCTGGGACAGCAGTTCGGCGGCGGCCGCCGGCCGGGCGGGGACGGCCACCAGCGCCACGGCGATGGTGGTGACCAGTGTGATCAGCACCGCAAGGGCGCGGGATCGGATTCGGGACGGTGACGTCGAGGCGAGCGGATGGCGGGGTGGTCGCATCGTTGTACCTCCGGTGAGGAGTGCGGGGGCGATGCTCGGAAACACCGTGCGGCCGCACCGTAAGCCTCACCGATGCCGCCGGAGGGCGGCCTTTCCGCTGAGCGGCAGGAAGCGAATTGGCCGGAAAACGCCTTCTGCTCGCCGGAAGACGCCGGAACCGCAATGCCGTGCGACGTAGGGCCACAGCCTGCCGTCCCGTGCGGATGGCCGCGTATCAGCACGGAGGCTCGGGGCAGATGTGGCCGACACTTAGTTTCAGACGATACCGTATCGAATGAATTGACGGCTGTAGTGTGGTCTCATGACCGCCGACGTTCCTCATGGAACCACTGCCCCGCGTGCGACCGGCCGCCCCGGGGATACCTCGCCTTTCGCTCTCGGCCTGCTGTTGCGCCGAGCGCACTGGCACGCGGCCACGGTGATGACAGAGGCGCTTCGGCCGCTCGGCATCGAGTTGCGGCATTTCGCCGTGCTGATCGTGCTGGTCGACCGCGGGCCCACGGTGCAGCGGGACCTGGCGGAGGCGACGGGGTCGGACAAGGCGGGAGTCATGCGGGTCGTGGACGACCTGGAGCGTAAGGGGCTGGCCGTACGCAAGGCCGTTCCGGGCGACCGGCGGGCGCGGGCAGTGGAGATCACGCCGCAGGGCATCGAGCTTTTCGACGCGGCCCACGTGGCGGCGGAGCCGCTGGCTGAACGTCTGGTCGCCCAAATGGGGCCCGGCGAGCCCGAGCGGCTGACGGACCTGCTGACCCGGTTCGCCTACCCCCCAGGCGACGACGACGCCGTGTGACGTGCCGGGTCGAGGCGTCACACGGCGTCCGCGGCCCAGGAGCTACGCGGCGAGGCGCTCCGCGAGTTCCTTGGCCTTGGTGTTCGCATTCTCGAAGGCGCGCTTGCGGGAGGCCTCGTAGAGGGGGACCAGTTCTGACATGGCCGGGTTGCGGGAGGCCATGGTGAGTTCCGGGACGATGAAGTCGAGGTCCAGACCGAGGCTGCCCCTGAGAACGGCCTCCAGGTAGTTCTGTACGAACTCGTAGCCCTCGCGCGGAGTGCCCTGCGCGTAGGAGCCGCCGCGGCTGGCGACGACGACGACCGGGGTGCCCTGGGCGGAGGGGGTCTCACCGGTGGTGCGGCCGGGCAGGAGCACGCTGTCCAGCCACGCCTTGAGGGTCGACGGGATCGCGTAGTTGTACATGGGAGCACCGATCAGGACGGCGTCCGCCTGCTCCAACTCCTCGATGAGTTTCACACGCGCGGCGAACGCGGCGGACTGCTCCGGAGTGTGCTCGGACGGAGCGGCGTAACCGGCGGACCAGGCGTCGGCGGTGATGTGCGGGACGGGGTCGGCGGCGAGGTCACGGTAGATGACCGTTCCCTCCGGGTGCCGCTCCTCCCAGGTCTGGCGGAAGGCGGCCGTGACCGAACGGGACGCGGACGCCTCGCCGGGGAACACGGACGAGTCGATGTGCAGCAGTGTGGCCATGGACTTTCTCCCGAAGTGCAGGGCCCGAGGCGGCGAACCAAGGGCTGAGGATCCGTACTCGATGATAGTTACACACGATATAATATCGAGTGATACCATATTGGATGTAACGGAGTCTGATCGCGTTGAGGGATGGAGTCAGGCGATCATGGACGTCTATGAGGCGGTCACGAGCCGACGGGCGGTGCGCCGGTTCACAGACCGGCATGTCCCGAGGGAGACGCTGGAGCGCGTGCTGTCCGCCGCGGCCTGGTCGCCGTCCGGATCGAACCTCCAGCCGTGGCACGCCTACGTACTGACCGGCGAACCGCTGGCCGAGGTCAAGAAGCGTGCCGGTGAGCGCCTGGCCGCAGGCGACCCCTGGGACGAGCCGGAGTACGAGCAGTACCCGCCCACGCTGAAGTCCCCGTACCACGAACGCCGACACGCCTTCGGTGAGCAGCGCTACGGCGCACTCGGCATTCCGCACGAGGACCTGGAAGCGCGACAGAGGGCCGCTTCCGCGAACTGGGACTGTTTCGGCGCGCCCGCCGCTCTGTTCTGTTACATCGATCGCGACATGGGCTCGCCCCAATGGTCCGATGTCGGCATGTATCTGCAGACCGTCATGCTGCTGCTCCGCGCCGAAGAGCTGCACAGTTGCCCGCAGATGGCCTGGGCGAAGTTTCACAGGAGCGTCGCGGAGGTCCTGTCACCCCCGGACGAGCTCATCCTCTTCTGCGGCATGTCGATCGGGTTCGAGGACGTCACGGTGGATCACGGCCGTACGGGCCGGGCACCGCTCGATGAGACGGTCACGTTCATCGATGGTCACTGACGCCGGCCGTCCTCCAGACCTGGACGAGCTGGGCCGCGAAGGTCATTCGGTACATCGGCGGCGTCGGCTGCGACGAGGAGGTCCTTGTCCAGATCGGCGGCCGAGCCCATGATGTTTACGTGAACATCGGGCAGGGCGAGGAAGTGCGGCGGATGCCCGCCGGGTTGGTCGCGCTCGGGCTCGGCGGCTTCGGGATCGGCCTGACCGAGTTCGTGATCGCGGGCCTGCTGCCCCAGGTGAGCCGTGACCTGGACGTCTCCGTCGCGGCGGCGGGGTGGCTCATCTCGGGATACGCCCTGAGCGTCGCGATCGGCGCGATCCTGCTGACCGCCGCCACCGGCCGCATCCACCGCAAGACCGTCCTCGTCGGACTGGTGGCGTTGTTCGTCCTCGGCAACCTGCTGTCCGCCGTCGCACCCACGTACGCCGTGGCGCTGCTCGGCCGCGTCGTCGCCGCCCTGTGCCACGGCTCCTTCTTCGGCATCGGCTCGCTCGTCGCCCGCCGCATGGTCCCGCCGGAGCGGGCCTCGCGCGCCGTCGCCGTGATGTTCGCCGGGCTGACGGTCGCCAACGTGCTGGGGGTGCCGTTCGGCGCCCTGGTCGGCGAACGCTGGGGCTGGCGCGCCACGTTCTGGGCGATCACCGGGATCGGCATGCTGGCCATGACCGCCATCGCCGTGTGGGTCCCGGCCTGGGCGGGCGCCGTGGACGAGGCTCACAGACCGGCCGGCCTGCGCCCGCAGCTACGCGCCTTCCGCTCCTGGCAGGTCTGGCTGACCCTCGCCGCCACCGCCCTCGGCTACGGCGGCATGTTCGGGGCGTTCAGCTACATCGCGTACACCTTCACCGAGGTCACCGGCTTCTCCAACGCCGACGTCGCCTGGCTGCTCGTCGTCTACGGCAGCGGCCTGGTGATCGGCAACGTCGCCGGGGGCCGCGCCGCCGACCACGACCGCGACCGCACGCTGATCGCGTCCCTGGCGGGACTCGCCGCCACGCTCGCGGCGTTCGGGCTGCTGGCCGACGGGAAGGTCGCCTCGGTGGTCCTGGTCTTCCTGATGGGCGTCTTCGGGTTCGCCGGCGTCCCCGGCATGATCACCCGTGTCACGGACGCCGCCGGCGGCGCGCCGCTCGCCGCCAGCGCCAACGTCTCGGCCTCCAACGTCGGCAACGCCCTGGGCGCCTGGCTCGGCGGCCTCACGATCAGCGCCGGCCTGGGCTACACCGCGCCGCTGTACGCAGGCGCCGCGGTCGTGGCACTCGGCCTCGCCGTGATGGTGGTCACCGCGCGCACCGGGCGTGTCGCCTCACCTCCGCCGACCGGTCCTGGCCAGGCCGCTGGTCATACCTGGCTGGACCAGGAACGCGGGCCCAGCACGAGCCGGTAGCCGTCTGGGACCACGGCCGGTGATCGACACGCGGGCTGGTCCGACGGCACCCCTGCTGACAGACTCTTCGGACATGGCGAACAGCGGACTGTGGGTCGGCGTCCTCACCGCGCTGACCGCGCTCGCAGCCAGCTACATCACCGCGCGGGCGACCTCGCGCGCAGCGCTGGCTCAAGCCCGGATGACCACAACGGCAGCGGCCCTTCGTGAGCAGCGCGACCGGCGCCGATCCACCTATCGGGAGATGATGAACTGCGCGCACGGGTTCTCTGAGGTCACATGGCAGATCGACGAGGTCGACGCGGCGCGCGACCGCGAGAGCAGGGACCGGCTCCTGACGCAGATGTACGAGCGCATCGGCCCGGCCATCGCGGACATGAACAAGGCGAACCATGAGGTCCGGCTCGACGGTCCTGCCGAGGTATCCGCCGCAGCGGAGCAGGTGCGGAAGATGGCACTATGCCTACAGCCGCTGCTCAAGGCGCTCATCGGTGACGACAGTCCCGAACGGCGGCACGACTACGACGCCTCCTACCGGGAGTTCCGGGAGGCCTACGTCGAGTTCATCGGTCTGGCGCGAGCAGCGCTGGAAATCAAGGATGAGGTCCGATAGCCCCTTTCGTCTCGGCGTGATCGAACGCGCGCACGCCGCGCGATCCTGCATCCGCCGCATGGCGTTCATCACGCGGGCGGCGGCTCAGGTGAAGTGCGGGAGGACCTCGTCGCGGAACAGGCGCATGGTCGCCAGCACCTGCTCCTGCGGCAGGTCGTACCACTGCATCCGCACGATGACGTAGCCGACGCCGAGCCGCTCCAGCGCCCGGAGCCGGTCGACCGCCAGCTCCGGCGTGCCGAAGATGTACGACTCGTCGGCGACCTCCTTCGCCGCCTCGGCGCTGGTCAGGTGACGGTACGACGCGGTGCGGTCCGGCGCGTTGAACGCGGCGTACGCGCGCGTCAGGGCGCCGCGGGCGCGCAGGCCGACCTCTCGTGCGCGGTCGCCGTCGTGGTCGAGGACGAGTTCGCGGCGGATGACGTACTCGTGCCGGCGCTCGTCCCCGAGCCGTTCGGTCTCCTCCCGATGCCAGCCGAGCACCGTCGTCAGCCGGTCCGGTGAGACGTGCGGCGGCACGATCCAGCCGTCGCCGAGCCGGGCGGCCCGGCGGGCGCCGGTGCGGTGGGCGCCCGCGCCGACCCAGATCCGCGGGCCGCCCGGCTGGACCGGGGGCAGGCTGATCCGCTCCTCGTCGAGGGTGAAGTGCGCGCCTCGGTGGCTGACCCGCTTTCCCGACCACAACGCCCGGATGATCTCCACGGACGCCTCGTACCGGGTCTTCCGCTCGTCCAAGGGGATGCCGAAGGAACGGAACTCGTTCTCCCGGTAGCCCATGCCGAACCCGGCGATCACCCGGCCTCCGGACAGGTGGTCGAGCGTGGCGAAGTGCTCGGCTACCTCGACCGGATGGTGCAAAGGCAGGATGAGCATATTCGTGCCGATGTCCATGTCACCGGTCTCGGCGGTCAGGGCGGCGAGCGTCGGCAACGGCTGCAGCGTCGGCATGGTGCCGAGGTAGTGCTGCAGCATCCAGATCGAGGAGAAGCCCGCCTCCCGGGCGGCGGCGACCTGCTCGCGCAGCGCGCCGATCCGTTCCGCCGGCACCACCTCCGGCGGGAAGTCGTTCATGATGGCCAGACCGAACCTCATCGCCGTCCCTTCGCCAGATCACCCTGCGCGTCCAGTGCTTCCTGCCAGGTTCCTCCGGCCAGGAGCAGCCTGCGGTACGGCGCGAGCTCTCTCATCACACCGAACCCCACGACGCCTCGCAACGCTCCGTCGCCTCCCGCGATGGCGACGAAACACCCGTCCTCCGGGTCGCCGTGCACGATCCGCACCTCGTCCTCGGGACGGAACCGCCCGTAGATCTGCAGCCGCCCGCCGAGCTGGTCGGACCAGACGTAGGGAACGCCGTCGCAGACGGCACGGCCGCCGGTGAGGTTCGCGGCCACCACGGCGGCGTGGTCGACGGCGTTGGTCCAGTGCTCCCCGCGAACCGGTTCCCCGTACCGGGGATGATGCCAGCGGGCGACGTCACCGGCGGCGTACACGCCCCGCGCACCGATCGCGGCCAGGTGCTCGTCGCAGACGACCCCGTCGTCCAGGGTGAGCCCCGAGCCGGTCAGCCACCCCGTCTCCGGCACGGCCCCGACGCCGAGCACGACCAGGTCGGCGGGGATGCGCTCGCCGCCGGTGAGCCGGACGGCGGTGACCGGACGACGGTCCGGCTCACCGGCCCCGGCCCGCTCAACCGCCACCACCTCGGCCCCGACGCGCTCAACCACCGCCACCTCGTCCACGGCCCGCTCGACCACCGCCGCCTCAACCCCGGCCCGCTCGACCACCGGCACCTCGTCCACAGCCCGCTCGACCACCGGCACCTCGTCCACAGCCCGCTCGACCACCGGCACCTCGGCCCCGGCACGCTGAACCGCTGGTGCCTCGGCCCCGCTCCGCTCGACCACCGGCACTTCGCCCACGGCCCGCTCGACCACCACCGCCTCAGCCCCGGCACGCTCAACCACCACCGCCCCGGCCCCGGCACGCTGAACCGCCGGCACCTCGGCCCCGCTCCGCTCGACCACCACCGCCTCAGCCCCGGCACGCTCAACCACCACCGCCCCGGCCCCGGCACGCTGAACCGCCGGCACCTCGGCCCCGCTCCGCTCGACCACCACCGCCTCAGCCCCGGCACGCTCGATCGCCGCCACGCCCGTACCGAGCCGCGGTGTCACCCCGGCCCGGGCGTGCAGCCGAGTGAGGGCGGCGCCGAGGTACGGCCCGAGGCCGCGCTCCATCAGGGCCGGTCGCGGCTCGACGATCGTGACCTCGCAGCCCAGGCGACGGGCGGTCCAGGCGACCTCGGCGCCGATGAACCCGCCGCCCACGACGACGACGCGGGCGCCCGGCCGGCAGCCGGCGCGGATCGCGGCGGCGTCCTCGGGGGTGCGCAGCGCGTGCACGCCGCCGCCCGGCCGGATGCCGGGGAGGAGACGCGGAGCCGACCCGGTCGCCACGACGAGCGCGTCGAAGCGGACCCGGTCGCCGTCGTCCAGGGCGACGGTCCGGTCACCGAGGTCCAAGCCGGTCGCCCGCCTGCCCAGCCGCGCGTCGACGTGGAGTTCGGTCAGCCGGTCGGCGGACAGCAGGGGCGGCGCGTCGGCCTTGGGGTCGGCGAGGTAGGTCTTGGACAGCGGGGGCCGGTCGGCCGCGACGCGCGGTTCGGCGCCGATGAGGGTGATGTAGGCGTCGGATCCCCTGCGGCGCAGGGCCTGCACGGCACGGACGCCGGCCAGTGACGCGCCGACCACGACGATGTGCACGGGATGCTCCTCAGCTGTCGGGGTCGGGGAACCGGGGACGGCGCTTCTCCAGGAACGCCCGTGCCCCTTCGGCCATGTCCGGGCTGCCGATGGACTGAACGAGCATGCCCAGTCCGGTGCTGAAGGAGTCGCGGGCGGCGTTCCACCAGACATTGGAGCTGACCTTGGTGATCTCCAGGTAGCGCGGGCTGAGCACGGCCAGCTCCTCCACCCAGGCGTCGACGGTCGGGACCAGTTCGTCGTCGGGTACGACGGCGTTGACCAGGCCGAGGTCCAGGGCCTGGGCCGCGGTGTAACGACGGCAGAGCATCGCGAGCTCCTTGGCCCGTTTCTCCCCGATCTGCAAGCCCATCACGTTGGTCGCCCCGGTGACCGGCGAGCTCCCCACGCGCGGGCCGGTCTGGCCGAACGTCGCCGACTCGGACGCGATCGCCAGGTCGCAGGCGACGACGAGTTCGTTCCCGCCGCCGGCCGCGGGGCCGTTGACCGCGGCGATGACCGGCCGGGGACAGGACCGTACGGCGTCGAAGAGGCGCAGCGACGCGCGGTACAGGCCGCGCATCTCCGTGACGTCGGGCTCGCTGAGGCCGGCCAGCGCGCCGCCCGCGCAGAACGCGCCTCCGGCGCCGGTCAGCACGACCGCCCGTGAGCGGTTCGCGGCGTCGATGGCCTCGGCGACCGCCTCGGCCATTCCCGGGTCGTAGGCGTTGCGGCGTTCGGGGCGGTCGAGGGTGATCCAGGTGGCGTCTCCACGCTGTTCTACCAGGACGTCACCGCCGCCGTACACACGATCAGTCATTGCCGTTCAGCCCCATCAGGCGGGCGAAGTTGCCGCCGAGAATGCCCTCGGTCCGCTCGTCGGACAGGCCGAGGGCGCGGATCGCCGCGATCTCCCGCGCCGGGTCGGCCATCGGCCAGTCCGAACCGAACACCACGCGGTCGGCGCTGTGCCGAGCGATGATCTTCCGGACCCGGTCGGGGTCGACCTCGGCCATCGTCGGTGGCCAGGACGTCTCCAGGTAGACGTTCTCTCCGAGGAGCACGTCCTCGGCCTCGTCGAGACGGTGGTAGCCGCCGAAGTGGCAGGCGATCAGCCGCAGGTCCGGGAACCGGCGCGCGATGTCGCGGACCATCGCCGGCGTGGCCCGCTCGTTGCTCCGCCGGTCGCCTCCCGCACCGACGTGGGCGATGACCGCGATCTCCGAGCCGAACGCCTCGAGGATGTCCCACAGCCGCGGATCGTCGTACGCGAATCCCTGGAACAGCGAGTGGAGTTTCACGCCGGTGATGCCGTTCCGGCGAAGGCTCGCAAGGTTCTCCTCGGCCGGCAGATCCGGATGCACCGTGCCGAAGCCCAGCAGCCGGTCGCCGCGCTCGCGGGCGACGAACCGGTTGACGCCGTCCACGTGCCGGGCGGTGTCCGCGATGCCGAGAAGCACGCCGCAGTCCACGCCCGAACGGGCCAGCACGTCGCGCAGGGTCGAGATCCGACCGTCCCCGTGCCGCTCCAGCTGCGGAACGCGGCCGCTCAGCGCCCGCTCGGCGAGGGCGTCCGGCCACGCGTGACAGTGCACATCGATGATCATGATGTTCCTCCGCCGTCGACGGTGACGATGGACCCGGTCGTGTACGAGGACAGGTCGCTCGCCAGGTACAACGCCGTGCCGACGATCTCCTCGGGCCGACCGCCCCGGCGGAGCGCGAAGCGGCCCGCACGCTCGGCGAACGCCGCCATGTCCCAGGAGGCGCTGACGTCGGTGAGGAAGGTGCCCGCCATGATCGCGTTGACCCGTACGGCCGGCCCGAACGCGTGCGCGAGACCGACGGTGATCGCGTTGAGGCCGGCCTTGGCGGCGGCGTACGGCACGATGTCCGCCCGGGGACGCGCCGCCCCGGTGCTGCTGATGTTGATGATCGAGCCTTCGCCAGCGGCGGCCATGCGGGTGCCCGCGAGCGCGGCCAGCCGGAAGGGGCCCTTGAGGTTGACGCCGATGACCTTGTCGAACAGCTCCTCGCCGACGTCCGCGACGGTGCCGTAGCGCGGCGACATGCCAGCATTGTTGACCAGCACGTCGAGCCGGCCGAACTCCGCGTACGCCGCGTCGACGAGGCCGTCCAGCTCGCCCCAGTGCCCGACGTGACAGGCGTACGGGAGGGCCCTCCGGCCGGTCGCCGCACTGACCTCGGCGGCCGCCCGCTCGCAGGCGTCGAGCCTGCGGCTGGCGATGACCACGTCAGCGCCGGCCTCGGCCAGCCCCAGCGCGATCGACCGGCCGAGCCCGCGGCTGCCGCCGGTCACCAGCGCCACCCGGCCGCCGAGGTCGATCGGCACACCGATCACCGAGCCCCCGCCCGCAACGGACCCACTCGGCACGCCGGTCACCGAACCGCCGCCCACGGCAGACCCACTCGCCACGCCGGTCACCGAGCACTGGCCCGCAGCGGACCCACTCGGCACACCGGTCACCGAGCCCTTATCCGCCTCGGACCCATTCCGCACGCCGGTCACCGGACCCCCGCCCGCAGCGGGCCCACGATCCGCTCCGCGCCGAGCCCGGCGAGTTCCGCGGGCGACAGGGCGAGCAGCTCGCGCAGGGCCGGCTCGGTGTGCTCCCCGATCTCCGGTACCCCGTCGTACACGGGCCCCGGATACCCGCCCAAGTGCAGGATGGGGCCGGGGACCAGCGCCGGGCCGAGGACGGTCCCGGCCAGGTCGACGAGTGTGCGCTCCCGGAAGTGCGGATCCTCGACGACGTCCCGCGCGTCGTTGACCGGTGCCGCGACGACCTCGTGCCGGTCCAGGTCGGCGAGCACCTTCGCGCGTGGCCGGGCGGCCACCCAGGCGGCGACGATGCCCTGCAGTTCATCGTTGTGCTCCATCCGTGCCGTGTTGGTGGCGAACCGCGGATCGTCGGCGAACTCCGGATGCTCCATCGCCTCGAACAGCCGGAGCGCGATCCGCTGCGACGAAGCGGCGATGGACAGCCACCTGCCGTCCCCGGCCCGGTAGATGCCGCGCGGCGAGGCCGAGCCCGAGCCGTTCCCGACACGCTGTTGGATCTCCCCGGTGCTCGTGTAGCGCAGGATCATGTCGCCGAGGATGAACATCAGCGGCTCGTACAGCGCGACGTCGACGACGCCGCCGAGGCCGGTGCGCGACCGCGCCAGCAGCGTCGTGACCGTGCCGTACGCCGCGGAGATCCCGGCGATCGAGTCGGCGAACCCGAACGGCGGCGAGGTCGGCGGGCTGTCCGGCCAGCCGTTCGTGAACGCGTACCCGCTGGCGGTCTCGGCGACCGTGCCGAAGCCCGGGCGCTCGCGGTACGGACCGGTCTGCCCGAATCCGGAGACGCGGGTGAGCACCAGGCCGGGGTTGTCCGCCGCGAGCACGTCGTAGCCGAGGCCCCACTCCTCCAGCCGGCCGGGCCGGAACGACTCCAGAACAACGTCGACGCGGGCCGCCAGCCGGCGGACCAGGTCACGGCCGGCGGGCTGCCGCAGGTCGATGCCGACCGACTCCTTGCCCGCGTTGAGCCGGGCGAAGCCGAGGGCGAGGCCCTCGTGCTGTGGCGTCCAGTGCCGGGCGTAGTCGCCGGTCGCCGGGTCCTCGACCTTTACGACGCGCGCGCCGAAGTCGCGCAACATCCGGCCGGCCGTCGGGGCGGCGTACATCGTCCCGACCTCCAGCACCGTCACCCCGGCGAGCGGAGGGTCGGCGGCCCCCGCGCACCCGTCCGATGCCCGGCCGTTCACGTGGTGCCTCTGCGACTCGCTCATTCCGTGCCTCCCGCTCGCCTCCAGGGCGCCCGAGGACGCCGTCTTCGCTCGTCGCCGCGCTGGAAGGCGCTCGCCGACGCGGTTCGCGGTCGCCCTACGCGCCGCCCTCCCTCGCCGGGCCGCCGCTCGACTGCGCTCGCCAGCACGGGCGCGGGCGCGGTTCGCGGTCGCCGCACGCGCCACCCTCCCCCGCCCGGTCGCCGCTCGACGGCGGTCCGCGGCGCGAGCACGGTTCGCGGTCGGCCGACGCGCCGTCCTCGCTCGTCGCTCCGGTCGCTTCGCTCCTTAGGCCAGACGACGCGCGACCGCTCTGTTCGATGGCGCTCGCTTCGCTCCTTAGGCCAAACGACGCGCGACCGCTCTGTTCGATGGCGCTCGCTTCGCGAACGCGGGAGCGGTCGCCCGATGCTCCGTCGTCCCTCGTCTGGTCGCCGCTCCCTGCGCTCCTCAGTCCAGGCGACGCGCGCCGGCTCACGCTCGCCGCACCCCTCCGTCCAGAGGACGTCACTCCCTTGCGCCTCGCTCATTCCAGGCCTCCGCTCGGTACGAAGGGCGTCCCGGGCGCCGCGGCGACGTGGGCGAGCCACGCGCGCGCGGTGTCGGCGTGCGCCTTGTCGATGTGCAGGCCGCGGTACCGGACCGCGCCGTCGCCGACGGCGGCCGCACGCTCGTAGGCGGCGACGAGGCCCTCGTGGAAGGCGATCTCGTCGGGCGAGGCGGAGAAGACCTCGTTGATGGTCGCGACGTGCGACGGATGAATCGCGATCATTCCGCGGAAGCCCAGCCGGCGGCCCTGCCGCGCGAACTCCCGCAGGCCGTCGAGGTCGTCGAGACGCTCCCAGAGGGCGGTGAGCGGGTGGATGCCGGCCTCCCGGCAGGCCAGCAGGACGCGGCTGCGGAGGTACAGGGTCTCCTCCCCGCCCGGCGTCCACTGGTAGCCGACGGCCCGCGCGATGTCGGCGTGCTCGGCGGTCGGGCCGATCATCGCTCCGATGCGGGGCGAGGCGAGCGCGATCTCCCCGGCGCGCTGGATCGCGCCGACGGTCTCGACCGGGACGATGTACCACAGTCCGGTGACGCCGTTGCGGTGCTCGAAGTGGTCGAGGAGCGCGTCGTAGCGGATGACGTCGGCGGGTTCGCCGATCTTCGGGGCGAAGACGCCGGTGAGTCCCGGCACCACCGCCGCCTCCAGGTCGGCGCCGGTCAGGTGGGTGTCCAGCGCGTTGGGGCGTACGAAGAGCCCGACCCGGCCGTCGCGTTTCCGCACATCGGCGACCGACTGGGCGACGGCCGTACGGGCCTGTTCCTTCAGGTGGCCGGGGACCGAGTCCTCCAGGTCGAGCACGATCGCGTCGGCGCCGGCGGCCAGCGCCTTGGCGACCCAGGCCGGTTTGTGCCCAGGGCACGAAGAGGATCGAGCGGTAGGGCACCATCAGCGGCCCCCCGTCCCAGCCGGGCGGTGGACGAAGTGGATTGAGCGGTGAGGCAACATCAGCTGCCTCCCGTCTCGGCCAGCCGGTGGACGAAAAGGATCGAGCGGTGAGGCAACATCAGCCGTCCCCCCGTCCCGGCCAGCCGGTGGACGAAAAGGATCGAGCGGTGAGGCAACATCAGGCTCCTCCCGCGCCGGCCAGGCGGTCGTGGGTGTCGGGCGTGACGCCCTCGGCCCGCAGCGCGGCCTTCCGTACGCGCTCGGACGGGGTCTTCGGCAGCTCGTCGACGAAGCGGATGAAGCGCGGTACGGCGAAGGCGGGGACCCGTCCGGCGCACCAGTCCCACAGCTCCTGCGGCTTGACGTCGCGCGACGCGACGACGCAGGCCATCACCTCGTCCTCGCCGGCCTCGACGCCGGCGTCCACCCCGATCACCGCGCACTCCACCACCGGGTCGTATCCCAACAGCGCCTGTTCGACCTCGTACGAGCTGATGTTCTCGCCGCGCCGGCGCAGGGCGTCCTTGTACCGGTCGACGAAGTAGAACCAGCCGTCGGCGTCCTTGCGCAGCGCGTCGCCGGTGTGGAACCACAGGTTCCGCCACGCCTCGGCGGTACGTTCGGGCATGCCGTAGTAGCCGAGACTGCACGTCCACGGGTGCTTCGGCCGTACGACGAGCTCGCCGATCTCGCCGACGGGGACCTCGGCGTCGGTGTCCGGGTCGACCAGCCGCACGTCGAACCAGTCCGCGGCGGCGAGCCCGGCGGCCCCGGCGGGCCGGTCCTCGCCGTACGGGGAGAGGATGGGCGCGCTGGTCTCGGTGAGCCCGAAGACCTCGACGAACGCCTCGACGCCGAACCTCTCGCGGAAGCCGGCGAGGATGGAGCTCGCGGTCGGCGCGGCGAACACCGAGCGCAGGCGGTTGTCGGCGTCGCCGGGCCGGGCGGGCTGCTTCCAGATGAAGTCCATCATCACGCCGATGAGGTTGGTGACGGTGGCGCCGGACTCGCGCAGCTGGTCCACCCAGCGGCTGGCGCTGAACCGCGGCCGCACCACGAGCCGCGCCGGCGATCAGCGCCGGGTAGGCGGCCATGAACTGGGCGTTTCCGTGGAAGAGCGGCGTGCAGGTGAAGTAGACGTCCTCGGCGGTGAGGCGCTGCAGGCTGACGACCTCTTCGCCGAAGAAGAACATCTGCGCGTGCGGCATGGCCACGCCCTTCGACGGGCCGGTCGTGCCGGAGGTGAAGAAGATCGAGGCGAGCGATCGGGGCTCCGGCGCGGGCGGGTCGAATCCGGGGCGGGCGCCGTCGGCGAGTTCCTCCCACGGCCGGGCGTCCCATCCGGCGTCGCGCAGCGCCCGTACGGCCTCGGACTGCGCGCCGTGGTCGATCACCCAGAACCGCTCGATCACCCGTGCCGCGTCGGCGACGGCGAGGAAGCGGCCGGCCAGGGCGTCGTCGACGATCGCCCACCGTGGGGCGGCGGTCGTCAGCTGATGCTCCAGGAAGACGCCTTCGTAGGCGGTGTTGACGGGCACCTCGACGTAGCCGCCGACGCCGGTGCCCAGCCAGGTCCGTACGAACTGGGAGGAGTTGGCGGCCATCACCAGAACGCGGTCGCCCGCGTCCGCGCCGGCCCGTGCCAGGCCGTCGGCGACCGACTCGGCCTGCTCGAGGGCCTGCGCGTACGTCCAGCTCAGCCCCTCCTCCGGAGTGTCGAGGAAGGTCGCGTCCGGCCGGTGCCGCGCCTGGTGCCGCAGCACGGTCGACAGGGTCCAGTCGCGCTGGTCGGGGAACACCGGCCTGAGGTCCGTGTAAGTACGCATATCACCCAATCCGCCCGGCCACTCACACCACCGAACAAAGTAAGATAATCATACGCATGGTTTTGTGGCCAGGGCTACCGCGGGTTCACCGGCCCGTCGAGGACCGGGTCAGGGTCTTGGCGAGCTGGCCGGTCAGGACCTCGTTGCCGCCCTCGTAGATCCGCATCGGCCGGGCGTCGCGATACAGCCGCTCGATCACCGAGCCCGACACCAGGCCGAACCGGCCCATCATCTGCACGCACCGGTCGACCACCCGGCCCGCCATCTCGGTCGCGCCCACCTTGGCCATCGACGACCAGTGCAGGTTGGCCAGCGGGTCGGCGGCGGCCCGCGACGCCGCCGCGTACGTGAGCAGGCGCGCGGACTCCAGCTCGGTCCACGACGTCCCGAGCATCTGCGGGATCGGCCCCAGCCGGGACAGGGTGGTGCCGAACTGCTCGCGCCCGGTCGTGTGGCGCACCGCCTCGTCCAGCGCGGCCTGCGCCAGGCCCACCGCCGCCCCCGCCACCGAGACCCGGAAGGTCGCCAGCGTCCCCAGGACCAGCGGAAACGCCTGTCCGGCCGCGCCGATGCGATGGTCCGCCGGGACCCTGGCGTCCTCGAAGCGCACCGTCCCGAGCACGTGCGGGGCGATGATGTCCGGGCCGCTCTCGACGCGCACTCCCCCGGTCGCCGCCGGGACCAGGACGAGGCTGTGGCCGTCGCCCTCCCGGCACAGCACCGTGTAGACGTCCGCGGCGCCGGCGTTGGTGATCCACGACTTGACGCCGGTGACGACCAGCTCGCCGTCGCGCTCGGCGACGCGCGTGGTGACCGCTCTGAGGTCGGAGCCGACGCCGGGCTCGGTCAGGGCCAGGGCCGCGATCGCGTCGAGGGCCGCGATCCGCGGCAGCCATTCCCGCCGCACGTCGCCGTCTCCCCCGGCCGCGAGGGCGTATCCGCCGATGCCCTGCATCGCGAACATGGAGTCCAGGTGTCCCGAGACCGCCATCAGCGCCTCGCGCACGACCGTGACGGCGAGGGGGTCCACGGTCTCGTCCACGCCTCCGTACGCCGCCGGGACGGTCAGCCCGGCCAGGCCGCTCTCGCGCAGCGCCGCACGCAGCCCGGGGTCCAGACCGGTCCCGGCGTCGGCCGCGCCGGCCCGGTCCCGTACCGACTCCGCCAGCTTCACGGCGCGTTCTCGCAGGTCCTCGTGTCGCCGTGGCAGTTCGAAGGGCATCTCGTCTCCTCGGTCGGGACGGGTGCGGGCTCGCGTCAGCGCCGCTGGTCGAAGGTGCGGCCGAGCAGTTCGGAGACGATCCGGGTGCGCTGCATCGTCGGCGTGCCCCCGGCCAGCGCCCAGCCGTGCGCATCGCGGTGCAGGCGCTCGATGCCGTACTCCTCGGTGTAGCCGTTGCCTCCGTGCAGCTGGATGGCCAGGTCGGTCACCCGCTTGGCGGTCTCGTTGGCGGTGCACTTGGCGATGGACACCTCCAGGGGCGAGGGAAGGCCGCGCCCGGCGCCCCGGGCCGCGCGGTACACCAGCAGCCGCGCGGCCTCCACCTGCATGACCATGTCCGCGACGGTCAGCTGGGTGGCCTGGAACTCGATGATCGGCTTGCCGAACGCCTTCCGCTCCTGCACGTAGGCGACCGTGCGGTCGAGCGCCGTCTGCGCGATCGCGAGGCTCATCGTGGCGTTGCCGAGGCGCTCCAGCGAGAACCCGGTGAACAGGTCGCGGAACCTCCCGGCGGGAACGAGCAGGTTGGCCGCCGGCACCCGGACGTCGTCGAAGAACACGTCACAGGACGGGATGCCACGGAAGCCCATCAGCCGCTCCTGGGCGCCGTACGAGACGCCCGGGGTGTCGGCGTCGACGACCAGCGCGCCGATGCCCCGGGCACCGGGCGCGTCCGACATCCGGGCGTACAGCAGGTACTGGTCGGCGTGCCCGCCGCCGGAGATCCAGCGCTTGGCGCCGTTCACGCGGTAGTGGTCGTCGTCGAGGACCGCCGAGGTCGTCATGTCGGTGGCGGCCGAGCCGGCGTCCGGCTCGGAGATCGCCACGGCCATCGTCGCGTCCCCGCGGATGATCGGGGGAAGGTAGCGGGCGCGCAGGTCGTCGCCGCCGAGCAGGTTGACGACCGTGGCGGGGCCGGTGTTGCACTCGAACACCTGGAAGGCGGCCGGCCGGCACTCCTTGGCGAGCTCCTCGATGACCACGAGGGCGTCGAGGACCGGAGCCCCGGACCCGCCGAACTCCTCGGGCAGCGTGATGCCGAGCAGGCCCAGGTCGCCGAGCCTGCGGCGCTCCTCAGCCGGGAGCGGCGTGCGCTCGGCGTCCCAGCCGGCGGCCAGCGGAGCGTAGTGCTCACGGGCGAGATCGCGCGCCATCCGGCGGATCTCCCGCTGTTGGTCGGAGAGGTCGGCGTCCTGGGGGCTGTCGATCACTGCGGACATAGATTTCATGATATTGGTATGCATGGTTAGACCGTCAAGGCTCGCCGAGGAGGCCGGCACCATGTCCGCAGCCGTCATCGTCGACGCGGTGCGCTCGCCCATGGGCCGGGGCAGGCCGGGCGGCGCGCTCGCCGGGGTCCATCCCGTCGGCCTTCTCGCCCAGGTGCTCACCGCGCTGGTCGAGCGGACCGGCCTGGACCCGGGCACCGTCGACGACGTCCTCGTCGGCTGCGTGGGCCAGGCCGGCGAACAGTCGGCCACGCCCGGCCGGCAGGCGTGGCTCGCGGCGGGGTTCCCCGAGCACGTCCCGTCGGTGACGATCGAGCGCAAGTGCGGCTCGGGCCAGCAGGCGCTCGACTTCGCCGTCCAGGGCGTCGCCGCCGGCGCGTACGACATCGTGATCGCCGCGGGCGTCGAGTCGATGAGCCGGGTGCCGATGGGCTCGGCCCGGATGGGCGCGGATCCCTTCGGGCCCGAGGTCCTCGCGCGGTACGCCCCGGTCCCGCAGGGCGTGGCGGCCGAGCTCGTCGCGGACAAGTGGGGGCTGACGCGGGAGGCGCTCGACGCGTACGCCGTGCGCTCCCACACGCGTGCCGCGCACGCCGCCGCCTCCGGTGCCTTCGACCGCGAGATCGTGCCGATCACGACGGCGGACGGCGTCGTGTCCGCGGACGAGACCATCCGGCCGGGCTCGACCGCCGAGCGGCTCGCCGCCCTCCCGCCCGCCTTCGCGGGCTCCGAACACGCCGCCCGCTTCCCCGGCCTCGACTGGAAGATCACCGCGGGCAACTCCTCCCAGATCACCGACGGCGCCGCCGCGATGCTCGTCATGAGCGAGGAGCGGGCCGCGGCGCTCGGCCGCACGCCGCGGGGCCGGGTCGTCGCCTCGGCCGTCCGTGGCGACGACCCGGTGCTCATGCTCACCGGCCCCATCCCCGCGACGCGCGCGCTGCTGCGGCGCTGCGGCCTGTCGCTCGACGACGTCGCCGCCGCCGAGGTCAACGAGGCGTTCGCCTGCGTCCCGCTCGCCTGGCAGGCGGAGTTCGGCCTCGACGACGACCGGCTCAACCCCCGTGGCGGCGCGATCGCGCTCGGACATCCGCTCGGTGCCTCCGGCATCCGGCTGGCGACCACGCTCCTCGGTTTCCTCGAGGACACCGGCGGGCGCTACGGCCTGCAGACCATGTGCGAGGCGGGCGGCATGGCCAACGCCCTGATCCTGGAGAACCTCGGCGCGCGCTGAGCGCCCGGACGTGGAAGGACATCATGGACGTCACATCGGGATCGGCCGTCGTCACGGGCGGGGCATCGGGACTCGGGCTCGCGACCGCCCGGCGGCTGGTGGGCGCGGGAGTGCCCACCGTGCTGCTGGACCTGCCCCAGTCCGACGGCGCGGCGATCGCCGCGGACCTGGGCGGCAAGACCCGCTTCGTACCCGCCGACGTCACCGACCCCGCCGGAGTGACCGCTGCCCTGGACGCCGCGGAGGAGCTGGCGCCGCTGCGGACGCTGGTGCACTGCGCGGGGCGTGGCGGCGCCCTGCGGATCGTGGACTCGGCCGGTGAGCCCGGCTCGCTCGAGCTGTACGAGTCCGTGGTGCGGGTCAACCTCATCGGCACCTTCAACACGCTGCGACTCGCGGCCGCGCGGATGGCCCGCAACGAGCCGGTCGAGGACGAGCGCGGCGTCTGCGTGCTCACCGCCTCCGTCGCCGCGTGGGAGGGGCAGATCGGCCAGCTCCCGTACGCCTCGGCCAAGGCGGGCATCGTCGGGATGACCCTGGTGGCCGCCCGGGACCTGGCCTCGAAACTGATCCGCGTCTGCACGATCGCGCCCGGCCTGTTCGACACCCCGATCCTGGCGCGGCTCCCGGAGAAGGTACGGGACTCGCTCGCGACGATGGCGCCGCACCCGCGCCGGCTCGGCGCACCGGACGAGTACGCGCGGCTGGCCCTGCAGATCGTGGACAACCCGATGCTGAACGGCGAGACGATCCGGCTGGACGGCGCGATCAGGATGCAGGCCCGGTGAGCGTCCGGACCGAGCGTGAGGACGCCGTCCTCGTCGTCACCATCGACCGGCCTGGCGTCCGCAACGCCATCGACACCGCCACCGCCGAGGCGATCGGGGCCGCGATGGCGCGGCTCGACGACGACGACTCGCTCTTCGCCGGCGTCCTGACCGGCGCGGGCGGCACGTTCTGCGCCGGAATGGACCTCAAGGCGTTCCTCGCCGGGGAGCGCCCATCGGTGCCGGGCCGTGGTTTCGCCGGACTGGTCGAGGCACCGCCGGCCAAGCCCCTCATCGCCGCCGTCGAGGGGTACGCGCTGGCCGGCGGGTTCGAGATCACCCTGGCCTGCGACCTGATCGTCGCCGCCGACGACGCGTGGTTCGGCCTGCCGGAGGTACGCCGTGGCCTGATGGCCGGGGGCGGCGGGCTGCTACGGCTCCCCCGGAAGGTGCCCCTCGGAAAGGCCGCCGAATGGGCGCTCACCGGTGACCGGATCAGCGCCGCCGAGGCGCACGACGCGGGACTCGTCAACCGGCTGACGCCCCACGGAGAGTCCCTGACCGAGGCGAAGTCCCTCGCCGCGCGGATCGCCGCCAACGGCCCCCTGGGCGTACGGGCCACCAAACGCGTCCTGTACGAGAGCGGCCGGTGGCCGGCCGACGAGGCGTTCGCCCGGCAGAACGAGATCTACGAGCCCGTACGGTCGTCGGAGGACGCACGCGAGGGCGCGGCCGCGTTCACCGAGAAGCGCTCCCCGGTGTGGCGCGGCCACTGATCGATCTCCGACGGGGCACCGGGCGACCTCCGCGGTGACGCGGCCGCCAGGCGATCTCCACACGGGCCTCGGCCGCGGTGCCGGGCGCCGACCGATCTCCACGGGGCCCCGGCCGCCGTGCTGGACGCCGACCGACTTCCACGCGGGCCCGGCCGCCGTACCGGGCGACCTCGGCGCGAGCCCCGACCGCCGTACCGGGCCCGCGCCTATCGCCAGTCGACGACCTCGTTGACGAGGTGCGGGTGGCGCCGGCGTACGAAGTCGGCGTACTCCTGCATGTGCTGGCGCATGAGACGCTCGGCCTCGGCGGCCCGCCCCTTGGCGATGGCCTTGGCGATCGCCTGGTGCGCGGCCATGACCTCGTCGCGCCGCTCCCGGGGGAACAGCAGCCCGCTGACCTGGTCGTGGAAGATGTGCTCCAGCGACAGGGTCACCAGGTTGAGGATCGGGTTGCCCGACATCGAGGCGACCCGCTGATGGAAGTCGTGGGTGGCGGCGAAGTACGCGCCTTCGTCGTCCAGCACGGACGGGTCGTCCGCGTCGGCGAGCCGTTTCTCCAGCGAGGGATCGTTCCGCTGGGCCGCGATCCGCGCCATCATCGGCTCCAGCACGAGCCGCGCGTCCATCAGTTCGCCGAAGGTGACCCCGCCCAGGTGGTAGAAGAGGGTGGACATCCGGCCGTAGTCGCGGGTACCCACCTCGATGAGCATCGGGCCGCCGTGACGCCCCGGCTTCATCGTGATGAGCCCGTGCACTTCGAGAATGCGCAGGGCCTCGCGCAGCGAACCGCGCCCGACGCCGTACTCTTCGATCATCTCGGCCTCGGACGGCAGGACCGTGCCGGGCTCGAGCTTGCGGGCGACGATCTCGCGGACGATCTCCTGGGCCAGCGACTCGGCGACCTTGGTCCCTCGCTTGATCCGCTTGCGGGGAGCCGCGTCCTCGTCCATGCCCCAAGACATCATCATGATGATAAGGATACGGATTCCGGCGTACGCTACGGCGCGATCGGCGCAACAGGTGTCCGTCGTGATCCGCACCTCGTCCTCGACGGACACCCGGTAGTACGCCCTACTTCGGTGCCTGGAAGCCGCCGATCTTCTGTTCGAGCAGTTCGGCCAGCCGCAGCGGGGTGCGATCCTCGAACATCGGACCGATGAGCTGCACTCCCACCGGCAGACCCTCGGGGGACCGGCCCGTTGGTATGGCGGTGGCGGGCAGGCCGGGCATGGTGGCCAGACCGGCCCAGACGAGCTGGTCGAAGTACGGGTACTCGACGCCGTCGATGTCGATCCGGCGTTCCCTCGGATCGGGGTTGTGGTCGTGCGGGAACGCGGGAGTGGGCGTGATCGGACACACCACGGCGTCGAACTCGGCGAAGAACTGTCGCCAGCCGTGGCGGTGGAGCTCGCGACGGTTGTTCGCCTCGATCCAGTCGCGGTGACTGAGCACCATGCCGCGCAGCATCGCCGCATCGAGACTCTGGTCGTCCGCGCTCAGTCCGGCGGCGTGGGTCCGCAGCTGCTCGTACGCTTCGACGGGAAAACGTGCGACGGAGCCCGAAAACAGCAACTGCCTGTAGAGCATCGCGGCTTCGGTCAGATCGGGCAGCAGCGGACTGTGCCGTTCGACGCGGGCACCGTCGTCGACGAGCGCGTCGGCCACCCGGTTCACGCCCGCCCGTACAGCGGACCCGGTCGGAATGAGCGGATGCTCGTCGAGGACCAGGACCCGGAAGTCGCGGAGCCGCTCGCGGCGCGCGGGCGGCAGCGTCAAGTCGTACGCCACACCGAGCGTCAGCGGGTCCGGTCCGGCCATGACGTCGAGCAGGAGCGTGAGGTCGCGGGCACTGCGCGCCATCGGACCGACGACGGCGAGGTCGAGGTCGACCGGCAATGGCGGTGCCGGCGGCGCGACCATGCCGCGGGTTGCCGCCAGTCCGAGTGTCGGCTTGTGCGCATAGATGCCGCAGAAATGCGCGGGGGTGCGCAGCGAACCGGCGAGGTCGGAGCCGATGGACAGCGCGCCGAATCCGGACGCCAGGGCCGCCGCCGATCCACCGGACGATCCGCCCGACGTGCGATCGTGATCCCACGGGTTGTTGGTGGTGCCGTAGATCTCGTTGAAGCTCTGGATATCTTGCAGCCCCAAGGGCACATTGGTCTTACCGAGCACCACCGCGCCCGCGGCCTTGAGCCGCGACACCTGTACCGCGTCCTCGGCCGGCATGTAGTTCCGGTGTTGCGGCATGCCCCAGGTCGTGGGCAGCCCGGCGATATTGTAGGACTCTTTGACCGTCACCGGGATGCCGAGCAGCGGCCGGTCCTCGCCGCGGGCGCGCGCCTGGTCGGCATCGCGCGCGGCGGCCCGCGCACGGTCGAAGTCCGGCACACAGATCGCGTTGATCACCTTGTCGTCCCGCTCGATACGGGCGATCGCCTCGTCGGTCAGTTCCGCCGAGGTCACTTCACCGGCACGCAAGGCAGCCGCGAGTTCTTCTGCAGTCTGAAAATTCCACTCCATGAATCGGACCGTACCGGCCTCTGGAACAGGCCAGGAAATACCTCTTCGCGCAACGAGATGAACGTCTCAATATTCATCGTCTCCCTCTCCGGTCAGCGACAATTCGCTCGACCGTCGGCGATGGCGCCGCACGGCGGGATCGGTGTCGGCCTGGGAGTTCAGGAGACCTTCATCGGACACCCGCGCGTACTCCGCGAGACTGCGAACCGACCGGTCGCCGCGCGAATGGGAATTCGCGCTGCCGATTGTTGTGAATGTTGCATTTTGCCGTCGAAGGTGCCCTCAAGGCGTTCAGGGCGGCTTTCCAGCGGGCGATCCAGCGTGTGCGGCCCTTGTCGGTGGGATCCAGGCTCATGACCGCCAGGTAGACGCACTTCGATTGCCACCGGGCCCCTCACAGGCGGACGACGACGAGGGCGATGTCGTCGGTGCCGCCGCAGGAGACCTCGAGGTCGGACAGGACGGCGTCGGCCAGCCGCTCCGGGGCGAGCGTACGGTGGCCGGCGAGGCTGTCGGCGAGCCGATCCAGGCCGGCGTCGATGTCCTCGTCGCGGCGTTCGACGAGGCCGTCGGTGTAGAGGGCGAGGACGCTCCCCTCCTCGTACGTCCGGGTCGCCTGGGGCCGTGGGATGTGGTCGGGGCGCGCGCCCAGCGGCGGGTCAGTGGCCTGGTCGAGGAGTTCGACGACCTGGCCGGGGCCCGCCAGCATGGGCGGGAGATGCCCCGCACAGCTGTAGTCGATCGTGTGGGCGTCCCGGTCGATGACGGTCTGAACGGCGGTCGTCGCCAGCGCCCCGTCGACGTAGCGGGCGTAGAGGCCGAGGATGTTCAGCGCGTCGGCGGGCCCGTCCACGGTACGGATCGTCGCGCTCAGGGCGCTGCGCAGCTGGCCCATCACGCCCGCCGCCGACAGGCCGTGGCCGACGACGTCCCCGACGGCCACCGCGAGACGGGTCGTGGTCAGATCGACCAGGTCGTACCAGTCGCCGCAGACGTTCAGTGAGCCGACGGCGGGCAGGTAGCGGACGGCCGCGTCCCGGTGCTGAAACGGGATCATCGCGGGAAGCATGGACTGCTGGAGCGCCAGCGCCACCCTGCGCTCCCTGTCGTGGGCCTGCCTCAGCTGTTCGTTGAGCTCCTGCAGTTCCATGGCGCGGACGTACAGCTCGGCCTCCATCTCCTCGCCGCGCTCGCGCAGGTTCCGCACCCGGCCGCCGTGGATCCGGTTCCGTTCCCGGACGAAGGCGGTGACGTCCTCGACGCGGTGGATCAGCAGCATGACCTTTCCGTCCGAACCCAGGACCGGCGTATTGATCGGGCTCCAGTAGCGTTCCTCGAACTCTCCGGGACGGCCGACGACCGGGATGTCGTACTTCTGGGTCGCCATGGTGTCCCGCCGCCCCGTGGTCAGGGCCCGGCGCAGAGACGCGCTGAGGTTGCGCGTCCCGTTGGCGGCTGGATCCGCCGGATTGTCGGGGAACGCGTCGAAGATGTACTGGCCAAGCAGGTCATCCCGCTCGCGCCCGGTCGCTTCCAGGTATGCCTGATTGACGTCGGCGATGATCAGCTCGGGTGTCAGGATCAGGCATGGGCTGGGCGCCGCGGCGAACAGGGCCCGGTAGTCGATTTCCCGTTCCATCACATGCTCTCTAAGTGCATGCCTTCCTCCTAAATCTACGAGATTTCGGATGATCAGGCATGAAACGCCTTCCGATGATCGTCCCGGATCATGCCCGACGGCGTCTCATCCCGGCGCGGATCCGTCGTCGGGGGCGAGGACCGTCAGGAGCTCGGCGACCGGCCGCGGCTTCCTCGGCGTGCACGACGCCGTGGCCTCGCCGAAGGTCGCGGTCCGCGCCGTGATCACGACCCTGCCGATCCGCAACCGGTCGACGCCGGCCGCCCTCGGGGTCCATCCGCCCGACAGGTCGCCGGTGACCGACTGGAACGCGGGCACCGGCCCGCCGGTCCCCATCACCCGGAACACGGTGGACTCCGCGCCGGCAACGTCGATGTCGGCCGTGGCCGTCCAGGAGTCGATAGCGACCGGAGGCCGCAGGCTCATCCGAGAGATGTGCAGGCCGACCCGTGTGGCCGTGTCGGCCGGGAGCCGGTTCGGCGCCGCGGTGAGCGTGCCGTCGATGTCCACGGACCGCGTCCCGAGCAGCGGAACCGCGCACGTGTAGGTCATGGCGAAACGAGCCGCCCGCGCGTGTCCCTGCGGCACGGCGACCCTGGCCACGGCGGCCCCGACCGGAGGGACGCCGACCATGGCGATCCCGACCGCGGCGACTCCGGCCACGGCGATCCCGACCGCGGCGACCCTGCCAACGGCAACCCCGACCGTCGCGACGCGGGCCGCAGCGACGCGGGCTGAGGGGACGCGGGCCGAGGCGACGCGGGCCGAGGCGGCCCTGCCAGCGGCGGCCCTGACCGTCGCGTCCCGGCTCGTGGCGGCCCGGCCCGTGGCGGCTCGGCCCGTCGCTCCCCTGCCGACAGCGACTCGGGCCGCAGCAGCGCCAACGGCGACGCGGGTCGCGGCGGCCCTGCCAATGGCGGTCCCGACCGTGGTGACGCGACCCGAGGCGACGCGGGTCGTGGCGACGCGGACTGTGGCGGCCCTGCCGATGGCGGTTCCGGTCGTGACGGCGCTGGCCACGATCACCGAACGCTCGCCGAGCGACTTGATCATCTGGTCCCCCTTCGCAGAGATCCTTCTCGGCGACGAGGTCACCACGGGCGTGGCGGCGGGTGGGGCCGGTGAAACGCGGTTCGACGGAATCTTTGTCCGCCGTCGACCATGCGGCCCCTACCGCCGCCGTACGGCCGGGACGACCAGCGGCGTGCCGGTCTCCGGATCGTCGATCACACGGCACGGCAGCCCGAAGACCTCCTCGACCCGCTCGGCCGTGACGACGTCGGCGGGCGGACCCTCGGCGATCACACGTCCGTCGCGCATGGCGATCAGATGGTCGGCGTAGCGGGCCGCGTGGTTCAGGTCGTGTAGCACAGCGACGAGGGTGCGGCCCTGCTCCCGGTGCAGCCGCGCACACAGGTCGAGGACGTCGATCTGGTGGGCGATGTCGAGGTAGGTCGTCGGCTCATCGAGCAGGAGGAACGGGGTCTCCTGGGCGAGGGCCATCGCGATCCAGACGCGCTGCCGCTGACCGCCGGACAGTTCGTCCACGTACGCGTCGGCCAGATCGGCCACGCCGGTGCCGGCCATCGACTCCTGGACGACGCGGTCATCGTCGCGCGACCACTGGCGGAACAGCCCCTGGTGCGGATGACGTCCGCGTGCGACGAGGTCCGCGACCGTGATGCCGTCCGGGGCGATCGACGACTGCGGCAGCAGGCCGAGCGTCCGGGCCACCGCCCGGGTGGGGCGGGCATGGATGTCCTCGCCGTCCAGCAGGACGGTGCCCGAGCGAGGCTTGAGCATGCGCGCGAGGGCGCGCAGCAGGGTGGACTTGCCGCAGGCGTTCGGCCCCACGACGACCGTGAAGGAGCGGTCGGGGATGGCCACGGTGAGTCCTTCGGCGACCGTCCGGCGCTCGTACGCAAGGGTCAGCGACTGCCCCAGCAACCTCGGCGCGCCCCCGCCGGCCCCGCCCGTTCCGCGACTCGTACCAACGCCGTCCCCGCTCGAACCACACGCCGCACCCGCACGGTCCCCGCTCACGCCGGATCCCGCACCCACGCCGCGTTCGCCCAGCTCGGGCACCGCGCCCACGTCGGGTCCGTCCGCTTCGGATGCCGTGCCCACGTCAGGTCCGCCCGCCTCGGACGCCACGCCCACGCCCAGTCCGTCCGCTTCGGATGCCGCGCCCACGTCGGGTCCGGCCGCTTCAGGCACCGCACCCACACCCGGGCCACCCGCCTCGGGCACCGCGCCCACGTCGGGTCCGTCCGCCTCAGGCACCGCACCCGCACCCGGGCCACCCGCCTCGGATACCGCGCCCACACCGAGTCCGGCCGCCTCGGATGCCACGCCCACACCGGGGCCGCCCACCTCAGGCACCGCACCCACACCCGGGCCACCCGCCTCGGATACCGCGCCCACACCGAGTCCGGCCGCTTCGGATGCCGCGCCTGCGCCGTGTTCGCGTTCACGCGTCCCGTCGTGTCCCACGTTTCCTGCTTCCGTCGTTGAGGTGTCCGAGGTGTTCACAGCCGGCCCGTACGGCGCCGGGCGGCGAGTAGTCCGACCAGGTACGCGCCGCCGAGCACGCCCGTGACCACGCCGACGGGCAACTGGTGGCCGGGGATCAGCCGCTGGGCGGCCAGGTCGGCGGTGACCAGGAGGGCCGCGCCCATGCACAGCGAGGGCAGGAGGTTCGGGCCCGGGTCGCGGGTCAGTCGCCGGGCGAGTTGCGGGGCGGTCAGGGCGACGAACGCCACCGGGCCGGTGGCCGCGGCGGCCAGGGCACTGAGCAGGACGGCGGCGGCCAGCAGCGCCAGCCGCACCGCGTCCACTCTGACGCCGAGCGCCGTGGCCGCGTCGTCGCCCATCTCCAGGATCCGCAGCCCCCGGGCGCAGCCGAGCAGTACCACCGGCACGACGACGACCATCGCCGCCAGCAGCGGGGCGAGGTCGCCCCAGCCTCGCCCGTCCAGGGTGCCGGTCAGCCAGAGAATGGCGCGCGCGGCGTCGGGAATGTTCGCGCGGGTCAGCAGGTAGCCGTTGATACCGGTCAGGATCGCGTAGACGCCGATGCCGACCAGGATGAGCCGGTTGCCGTGCAGGCCGTCGCGCCAGGCCAGCAGGTAGATCACCGCTCCGGTGACCAGTCCCCCGGTCACCGCCCCGCCCGCCAGGACGAACCCGCCGCCGCCGAAGACGACGATCACGGTCAGGGCCCCGGCCGCCGCGCCCTGCGTGAACCCGAGGAGGTCGGGGCTGCCGAGCGGGTTGCGGGCCAATGCCTGGAAGGCGGCCCCGGACAGCGCCAGCGCCCCGCCGGCCAGCAGCGCCGTGAGCACCCGCGGCAGCCGTACCTGCTCGACGATGAAGGTGTCGGCGGGGGTGCCCTGACCGAGGAGCGTGCGGACGACGGCCGCCGGGCTCATCGGATAGTCACCGCCACCGATGGCGAAGACGGCGACGACCAGGGCGACCAGGACGCACGCCACGCCCACGGCCAGGGGCCGCGGCCGCAGCCGTACCGAGAACCCGCCGGCGGCCCGGATCACCAGAGCCCGGGTCGCCTTGCCCCCGGTCGCGTCCGCCCCCGTCATGTCCGCCCCCGTCGCGTCCGCCCCCGTCGCGTCCGCCCCCGTCGCGTCCGCCCGGGTCGCGTCCGCCCGGGTCGCCTCGCCCCCTGTCGCGTCCACCCCTCTCGCGTCCGCACCCGTTGCCTCGCCCCTGTCGCGTCCATCCCCGTCGCGTCCGCACCCGTCGATTCCACCCGGGTCGCGTCCACACCCGCCGCCTCGACCCCTCTCGCATCCACCCCCATCGCGTCCGCCACCGTCGCGTCCGCCCCGGTCTCGTCCGCGCGGGTCATGCGGTGACCGCCCGGCCGCGCCGGACGACGGCCAGGAAGACCGGGCCGCCGGCGACCATGGTGACGATGCCCACCTGGATCTCGGCGGGCCGGCTGAGGACCCGCCCGAGCACGTCCGCGCCGAGCAGTGTCACCGGTGCGAGCACCGCGCAATACGGGAGCAGCCGGCGCAGGTCGGGGCCGGTGAGCGCGCGTACGAGGTGCGGCACCATCAGGCCGACGAACACGATGGGTCCGCAGGCGGCGGTGGCCGCGCCGCACAGGATGGTGACGGCGACAATGGCGCCGACGCGGGTGCCGCCGGGGCGTGCGCCGAGCGCGCGGGCGGCCTCGTCGCCGAGGGCCAGCGCGTTGAGCGGCCGGGCGAGGACGGCGGTGAGCAGCGCGCCGGCCGCGATGAACGGGGCGACGCCTGTCACCGTCGAGGTTCGTGCGGTGGCCAGCGAGCCGACCGTCCAGAATCGCATGGCGTCGAGCGAGGCGGTGTCCAGGAGTTCGACCGCGCTGACGTAGGCGTACAGCGCGGCGTTGACGGCCGCCCCGGCCAGCGCGAGCCGGGCCGGCGTGGCGGAGCGTCCGCCGCCGACGGCCCAGACGAGGGCCGCGACCGCGCCCGCCCCCGCGAAGGCGAACCACACGTACCCCGTCACGGACGTGATCCCCAGGAAGGTGATCGCGGAGACGATGGCGGCCGAGGCGCCGGCGTTGATGCCGAGCAGTCCGGGGTCGGCGAGGGGGTTGCGGGTCAGCGCCTGCATCACCCCGCCCGCGAGGCCGAGGCCGATTCCGGCCAGGAGCCCCAGCAGGGTGCGCGGCAGCCGGGTCTCGCGGACGACCGTGTAGGCGGGCGCGTGCGGGTCGAAGAGGCCGTGCCACACCTCGCCGAGCGAGAACTGCCGGGCGCCGATGGCCAGGCTGGCGGCGACGACGGTGAGCAGGAGCAACAGCGCGGCGAAAAACGTGGCCGGGCGCCCTTTCCTGGCCGGTGCGGCCGGGGGCGACGCCGTCGGTGGACTCGATGACTTCGTGACAGACACGTACCAGCTCCGCTGCGGATCGAGAGCACGATCACACTGGACAACACGAACTTAGGTTAGGTTAACCTAAGTTCGATCACGGCTCGAGGCCGGCTCTCCCCCACATCCCCCATGAAGGAAGGCACCGTCATGCCCCATGCCCGGACCCCCTCCCAGCTGTCTCGCCGCGGCCTCCTGGCCGCGCTCGGCGGAATCGGCGCCGGCGCGCTGGTCACCGCGTGCGGCGGAGGCAGCGGATCGGGCACGGCGAAGAGCGGCGCGTCCTGGGCGTTCACCGACGACCGCGGGCGGAAGGTCACCGTGCGGGGCCGCCCGCAGCGCCTCGTCGCCTACGTCGGGACGGCCGCGGCCCTGCGCGACTTCGGCGTCGGGGATCAGATCGTCGGGGTCTTCGGACCCACGAAGCTCAAGGACGGCCGTCCGGACCCTCTCGCCGGCACCCTCGACGTGAACAAGGCCACGATCCTCGGCAACACCTTCGGCGAGTTCAACATCGAGAAGTACGCCGCGCTGCACCCCGACCTGCTGATCACCAACATGTACCTGCCGAACGCGCTGTGGTACGTGCCCGACAACAGCAAGGACAAGATCGCCGCACTCGCCCCGAGCGTCGCCATCACGGCCGCCAAGGTGCTCCTCACCGAGCCCATCCGGCGGTACGAGGAGCTCGCCGGGGCCCTGGGCGCCGACCTCAAGGCGCGGCAGGTCACCGATGCCAAGGCGCGGTTCGAGCAGGCGTCGGCGACGCTGCGCACGGCCGCCAAGGCGAACGGCGGCCTCAAGGTCATGGCCGCCTCCGGGAGCCCCGACCTGTTCTACGTCTCCGACCCGAACGCCAACGCCGACCTGCGCTACTTCCGCAGCCTCGGAGTCGACCTCATCGTCCCGAACAAGGTCAGCGCTCAGGGCTTCTTCGAGGACCTCAGCTGGGAGAACGCCGACAAGTATCCGGCCGACCTGATCCTGCTCGACGCCCGTACCTCCGCGCTGCAGCCCAAGGACCTGGCGGCCAAGCCCACCTGGGCGAAGCTGCCCGCCGTGAAGGCGGGCCAGATCACTCCCTGGCAGAGCGAACCGAGGTTCAGCCACGCGGGCTGCGCCCCGCTCATCGAAGCCCTCGCCGCCGCGATCCAGAAGGCCAAGAAGGTCCACTGACCCGCGACGAACTGACCCGCGACGACAGGAGAACCATCGTGAGCACGACCGCGACCGCGGCCCCCTTCCGCTTCTTCGACCTGCACGTCGTACGGACCCGGCGCCTCGGCCCGTCCATGGTCCGGATCACGTTCGGCGGCGAACGCCTCACCGGTCTCGCCGCCGGCGGCCGGGACCAGCGTTTCAAGCTCTTCCTCCCCCACCCCCACCAGGCCGCCCCCGTCGTCCCCACCGGCGCGGGCGAGGAGTGGTTCGCGCGGTGGCGGGAGATGGACCCGACCGTACGGGCGGTGATGCGCTCCTACACCGTGCGCGAACAGCGCCGGGACCCCGACGAGCTCGACGTCGACTTCGCCCTGCACGGGGACGGCGGCCCGGCCTCCCGCTGGGCGGCCCGGGCCCTCCCCGGCGACCGCGTCGTCGTGCTCGGCCCGACGACCCCCGACAACGGTGGCGTGGACTTCCGGCCGCCGCCCGGCGCCGACTGGGTCCTGCTCACCGGGGACGAGACCGCGCTGCCCGCGGTCGCCGGCATCCTCGCCTGGCTGCCCGCGGGCACGCGGGCGCGGGTGTGGCTCGAGGTGCCGCACGCGGCCGACGTGCAGGACCTGCCAACAAAGGCCGACGCCGAGGTCACCTGGCTCGTCCGGGACGACGCCGCCCCCGACCCCCTCCGAGACGACGCCGCCTCCGGCCCCCTCCGGAACGACGCCGCCTCCGACCCCCTCCGGAACGACGCCGCCTCCGGCCTCGTCCGCGGCGGCGCCGCCCAGGGCCTCGTCCTGGACGCGGTCCGGGCCGCCACGCTGCCCGCCGGCACGCCGTACGCCTGGATCGCGGGCGAGGCCGGTGGCGTACGGGCCCTGCGCCGGCACCTCGTCGGCGAACGCGGCCTCGACCGCCGCGCCGTCGTCTTCACCGGCTACTGGCGCCGGGGTGCCACCGAGGAGGACCGGCTCGCCGAGGCCGTGGCCGGCACCGCCGCCGCCGACGACGCCGACGACTGACCCTGGAAGGACGACACGTGACCTTCACGTCGCCCCTGCTCGACGCGCACACCGCCGAGCTGTACCGCAGTCTCGTCACCGCTGGCGTCGGCCGCGTGGCGGACCGGATCGCCTCGGTGGAACGGCCGCTCACCGGGATCGCCCCTGACCGGCTCGCCGAGGAGGTCGCCGCCGTCGACCTCGACCGGCCCCTCGGCGACGCGACCGCCGCCCTCGACGAGCTGGAACACCTCTACCTGCGCGACGCCGTCTACTTCCACCACCCGCGCTACCTCGCCCACCTGAACTGCCCCGTGGCGATCCCCGCCCTGCTCGGCGAGGCGGTGCTGTCGGCGGTCAACTCCTCGCTCGACACCTGGGACCAGAGCGCGGGCGGCACGCTGATCGAACGCCGCCTGATCGAGTGGACGGCTCAGCGCCTCGGCCTGGGCCCGGCCGCCGACGGTGTCTTCACCAGCGGCGGCACGCAGTCCAACCTCCAGGCGCTGCTGCTGGCCCGCGAGGAGGCGTGCGCCCGGACCGCCGCACCACTCCCCGCCCACGAGGAAGCCCGTGCCGGAACCGCCCGTCCGCTGCCGGCCAGTGATGAGGCGTGCGCCGCCCCCACGCGGTTGCGCGTCTTCGCTTCCGCGCACGGGCATTTCAGCGTCGTCAAGGCCGCCCGGCTGCTCGGGCTGGGCGAGGACGCGGTGGTCGGTGTGCCGTGCGACCGGGACCGGCGGATGCGCCCCGGCGCGCTGGCCCGCGAACTCGACCGGTGCCGCCGCCAGGGCCTGGTGCCGATGGCGGTGGTCGCCACCGCCGGGACCACCGACTTCGGCAGCATCGACCCGCTCCCGGAGATCGCCGAGCTGTGCGCGGCGGTGGGCGCGTGGCTGCACGTCGACGCGGCGTACGGCTGCGGTCTGCTGGTGTCCCGCCGGCGTCACCTCCTCGATGGGATCGAACGCGCCGACTCCGTCACCGTCGACTATCACAAGTCCTTCTTCCAGCCGGTCAGCTCCAGCGCCGTGCTCGTACGGGACCGGGCCGCGCTGCGGCACGTGACCTACCACGCCGACTACCTCAACCCCGCGCGCAGCGCCGCCCGGGGCATCCCGAACCAGGTCGACAAGAGCCTGCAGACGACCCGGCGGTTCGACGCGCTGAAGCTGTGGCTGACGCTGCGGATGATGGGCGCGGACGGCGTCGGCGAGCTGTTCGACGCGGTGATCGACCTGGCCGCCGAGGCCTGGGCGCTGCTGGACGCCGACCCGCGCTTCGAGGTGGTCGTACGGCCCCGGCTGAGCACCGTCGTGTTCCGCTACGCGCCGCCCGGCGTGAGCGCCGGAGCCCTCGACCGGGCGAACCTGCACGCCGCCGCCGAGCTGTCCGCCTCCGGGGCGGCCGCCGTGGCCACGACGGTCGTCGACGGCCGCCACCACCTGAAGTTCACGCTCCTCAACCCGCGCACCACCACGGGCGACATCGCCGCCGTCCTCGACCTCCTCGCCGGACACGCCCGCGCCTACCTGGGAGACGACCTTGCCCACGCCTCATGACTTCGTCGCCATCGGACTGGGCCCCTTCAACCTCGGCCTCGCCTGCCTGACCGACCCGATCGACGAGCTCGACGGGGTGTTCCTGGAGTGCAAGCCGGAGTTCGACTGGCACCCGGGGATGCTCCTCGACGGCACGACGCTGCAGACGCCGTTCCTCGCCGACCTGGTCACGCTGGCCGACCCGACCTCGCCGTTCTCGTTCCTCAACTACCTGAAGGCGTCCGGGCGCCTGTACTCGTTCTATATCCGGGAGAGCTTCTTCCCCCTGCGGGCCGAGTACGTCGACTACTGCCGCTGGGCAGGCCGGCTCGCCACGATCCGCTTCGGCCACCACGTCACGGCCGTGGAGTACGACGAGGGCGAGGGGGTGTACGTCGTCCACGCCGAGCGGCCGCAGGGCCGCGTGACGTTCCGGGCGCGCAGCCTGGTCCTGGGCACGGGCACGCCGCCGTACGTCCCGGACTGCTGCCGTGACCTGCCCGGCGACGCGATCCACGCCGCCGACTACCTGGGGCACCGGTCCGCGCTGCGGGCGAAGCGCAGCGTCACGGTCGTCGGCAGCGGCCAGAGCGCGGCGGAGATCTACCACGACCTGCTGCAGGACATCGACCAGCACGACTACGCGCTGAACTGGGTGACGCGGTCGCCGCGGTTCTTCCCGCTGGAGTACACCAAGCTGACGCTGGAGATGACGTCGCCGGAGTACGCCGACTACTTCCACGCGCTGCCCGCCGCGACCCGCGACCGCCTCTCCGCCGCCCAGAAGGGTCTGTACAAGGGCATCAACACCGAGCTCATCGACGAGATCTTCGACCTGCTGTACCGCAAGAGCCTGCACCGGCCGTGCCCGACGCGGCTGATGACCAACACGGCGCTGCGGGACGCGCACTACGACGCCGGCTCGTACACCCTCGGGCTGCGCTAGGAGGAGCAGGGCCGCGATTTCGCCCTCACCACCGAGGGCCTGATCCTCGCCACCGGCTACCGGTACGAGATCCCCGCGTTCCTCACTCCGGTACGGGACCGCCTCCGGTGGGACGAGTCCGGCCGCCTCGCGGTCCGGCGCGACTACAGCGTCGACGCGACCGGCCGCGGCGTCTACGTGCAGAACGCCGAGCTCCACACGCACGGCTTCACAGCGCCCGACCTGGGCATGGCCGCGTACCGCAACTCGTGCATCATCCGGGGCCTGCTGGGCCGCGAGCACTACCCGATCGAACGGTCGATCGCCTTCCAGGAGTTCGGCGCCGCGGTTTCGAGGGAGGTCGTGTCCGCGTGATCGTGTTCTCCCGTACGGACGACGTGCTCGGTGAGTTCGCCCTCCGTCCCGTCGACCCGGCCGGCGACGCCGCGCTGCTGCACGAATGGGTCACCCACCCCAAGTCGGTGTTCTGGATGATGGGCGACGCGAGCCCGTCCGACGTCGTCGCGGAGTTCGAGGCCATCGCGGCCCGGCCGGGCCACGCCGCGTACCTCGGCCTGCACGAGGGCCGCCCGGCCTTCCTCGTCGAACGCTACGACCCGCGCCGCGAACTCGGCGAGGTGTACGACGCCCGCCCCGGCGACGTCGGGATGCACTTCCTCACCGCGCCGCCGGCACGCCGATCCACGGCTTCACCCGCGCCGTCATCGTCACCGTGATGGAGCTGCTGTTCGCCGACCCCGGCACGCGCCGTGTCGTCGTGGAACCCGACGTGCGCAACACCGCCGTGCACGCGCTGAACGCCGCGGTCGGCTTCGAGGTCGCCGGCACCGTCTCCCTGCCGGGCAAGCAGGCCCTGCTGAGCGTCTGCACCCGCGAGCGGTACGAGGCGACGCGGGACCGCCGGTCGTACGGAACGCGCCGTGAACCGTACAACGCGACGCGGGACCGCCGATCGTACGGAACGGGACGAAGCAGCCGTGAACCGTACGAGGCGATGCCGACCGGGGACGACCGTCCCGGCGCGGTCGCGCACCTGACGCCTGGTCGCTGGGCGCACGCGAACCGGCTGCTGGTGCGCAAGGTGCTCGCCGAGTTCGCGCACGAGCGGCTGCTGGTGCCGGAGCGGCTGCCGGACGGCCGGTACGCCGTGCGCAGTGACGACGGCACCGTGGAGTACTCGTTCGCGGCGCGCGTCCTGGCGCTGGACCACTGGGACGTCGACGCGCACTCCATCACCCGGTGGCGCTCCGGCGCGAAGCTCCGGATCGACGCGCTCGACCTGATCCTTGAGCTGCGGCACACGCTCGGCCTCACTGAGGACGTCCTCCCGGTCTACCTGGAGGAGATCAGCAGCACCCTCGCGAGCAGCGCGTACAAGCTCTCCCGGCCCCCGGTCCGCGCGGCCGACCTCGCGCGGGCTGACTTCCAGGCCGTCGAGACCGGCATGACCGAGGGCCACCCCTGCTTCGTCGCCAACAACGGGCGGCTCGGCTTCGACGCCGAGGAGTACCAGCGGTACGCCCCCGAGGCCGCCCGGCCGGTCCGCTTGCTCTGGCTGGCCGCGCGCCGGGACCGCTCCACTTTCACGGGCGGCGCGGGCCTCGACCACGACGCGCTGATGCGCGCGGAGCTGGGCGCGGCGACCCTCGAGCGGTTCTCGGCCACGATGGCCGGGCTCGGGCTGGACCTCGCCGACTTCCACCTCATCCCCGTCCACCCGTGGCAGTGGCGGAACCGGCTGTCGGTGACCTTCGCCGGTGAGGTGGCGCGGCGCCGTCTCGTGCTCCTCGGCCCGAGCGACGACGAGTACCTCGCCCAGCAGTCGATCCGGACCTTCTTCAACGTCGGCGCGCCGTCGAAGCACTACGTGAAGACGGCCCTGTCCGTGCTGAACATGGGCTTCCTGCGCGGCCTGTCCGCCGAGTACATGGCGGCGACCCCGGCCATCAACGACTGGGTCGCCGACCTGGTCGCGAACGACGAGGTCCTGAAACGGACGGGCCTGACCGTGCTGCGGGAGCGCGCCGCGGTCGGGTACCACCATGAGCAGTACGCCGCCGCCTCCGCGAAGGGCTCCCCGTACCTGAAGATGCTGGCCGCGCTGTGGCGGGAGAGCCCGGTGCCGCTGCTCGGACCGGGCGAGCGGCTCGTGACCATGGCCTCGCTGCTGCACGTCGACCGGGCGGGCGATTCCTTCGCGTGCGCCCTGATCGACGGGTCGGGGCTGGACCCGGTCGCCTGGCTGCGCCGGTACCTCGACGCCTACCTGACGCCGATCCTGCACTGCTTCTACGCCCACGACCTGGTCTTCATGCCGCACGGTGAGAACGTCATCCTGGTGCTCGACGAGCGAGGCGTCCCGCAGCGTGCCATGTTCAAGGACATCGCCGAGGAGATCGGCGTGATGAGCGCCGACCGGCGGCTGCCACCGGAGATCGAGCGCGTCCGCGCGGACGTGCCGGAGGACATGAAGATCCTCTCGATCTTCACGGACGTCTTCGACTGCTTCTTCCGCTTCCTCAGCGCGGCCCTCGACGCGGACGGCACCCTCGACGAGGACACCTTCTGGTCGACGGTGGCCGCCTGCGTCGCGGACTACCAGGACTCGGTCCCCCACCTGGTCGACCGGTTCGCCAGGTACGACCTGTTCGCCGAGCGGTTCGCGCTGTCCTGCCTGAACCGGCTGCAGCTACGGAACAACCGGCAGATGGTCGACCTCGCCGACCCGGCCGGCGCCCTGCAGCTCGTCGGCACCCTGGACAACCCCATCGCCCGCTTCGCGCGCTGACCTGCACGGACACCTGCACTCATGATCATGCTGAGGCAAGGGGGAGACGAAAACGATCTTGAAGCTGTAACGTCTGCTCTGCCGTTTGGCGCCCGCTGGGGAACACGCTGCCCGGGCTTGGCGGCAGCGTCCCCTGTGGAGACACCCCCATCGAGGATGAGGAAGGCACGTTGAAACAACGTTCCAGGGCAGTGGTGGCCGCGGCGGCCACCATGTTCGCCTGCACCATCGCGGCTCAGCCCGCCTTCGCGGATGGTTCTGATCCTGCCGGTCTGGTAGTGATATCGGGCACCAGCGCGCTGCCGGCGGGTTGTGGGCTGGCCGAGGGCAACGGTTACGTGCTGAACCCGAACGCCGAGGTTCAGCCCATGGTGGCGCGGGATCCGAAGCAGTCGAAGCACCTCGTCGCGATTTACCAGCAGGACCGGTGGAACAAGTACGGCAGCAACGGAGCCGTCACCGTCGTGTCCAACGACGCCGGCGTGACCTGGCACAAGTCGGCGGCGCAGCCCGCGTTCTCCCGCTGCAACGGCGGCACCGCGGCCAACGGCGGGGACTACGACGTCACGACGGACCACTGGATCACGATCACGCCGTCCGGTGCGGCCGTGGCCGCGTCGTTCTCGCTGTCGCGTACCGGTCAGGTGACGGCGATGCTGGTGTCGCGGTCCGCTGACGGCGGCGAGCACTGGGACGCCCCCGTGACCCTGCAGCGGGACGACACCACGGAGTTCTTCAACGACCGCCCGGCGATCACCGCGGACCCGTACCACCCGGGCGTGGTCTACGCCGTGTGGGACCGGTCCTACAGCGAGTCGAACGGTGAGTGGGGCCAGCCGGTCTACATGGCGAAGTCGACCGACGACGGGAAGACCTGGACTTCGAAGAAGGTCTACGACTTCCCGACCAACAACGGCGCCATCGGTGCCGTTGTGCAGCCGATGGCCGACGGGACGCTGCTGCTCGGCATGCACGTGGAGAGCGACACCACCGCCGCCACCCAGGTCGTCCGCTCGACCGACGGCGGCGACACGTGGTCGACGCCGACGCTGAACGCGGCGGCGCCGTTCACCGTGGGTACCAAGATCCCGGACCCCGACAACGGGACTGACCCGGTGCGCAACGCCTCGCTCCCGCTGCTGGCGGTCCAGCCGAACAGCAAGGTGGTGAACGCGGTCTGGCAGAGCCAGAACGCCGACGGCACCTTCCACGTCGCGTACGCGCGGTCCACGGACGACGGGCAGACCTGGTCCACCCCGGTTCGCGTGGACAAGACGCCCACCGGTTCGGCCGTGGTACCGGCGATCGCCGTGGCCCCCAGCGGCGTCGTGGGGATCACGTACTACGACTTCCGGAACAACACGTCCGCCGCCACACTGCCCACCGACTTCTGGTCCATGACCTGCGCGGAAAACTGCACGGAGTCCGGATCGTGGAGCGAGCAGCACATGGAGGGTTCGTTCGACGCGCGGACGGTGCCGTTGACGAGTTCCGGCCGGATGATCGGTGACTACACCGGCCTGGTCTGGACGACCGGCTCGACCTTCCTGGCCGTCTACGGCGTGGCCACCGGCAACACCAGCAACCCGGTGGACATCCACAGCGACACCTTCGACCGCTGACCTGCCGGGTGCGATCCGCCGGCGGATCGCACCGTACGGTGCGGCGGCGCCACACCGACGACGGTGTGCGCGGCCAGGTCACAAGCTTTACGGGCCGGTCGGGTCGCCACGCGACCCGACCGGCCTCGACGTTGGGCGAGCAACCGGCGGAGTCGCGGACGAACCGCCACACGCGGTCACCGCTCGGTGGGGAAGACGATGCCGCACTGGGCGCGAATCTCGTCCATGACCCGGAGCGTGGTGATCGAGTCGTCGAGGGGGCGGATCGGGGACTGCGGTCGTCCGGCGGTGATGCAGCGGGCGGCGTCTGCGGCCTCGAAGCACAGGGCGTCGTGGGCGGTGCGTGCTTCGGTGAAGGTCAGTGCCGGGCCGCCGTGCGGCGTGAGGATGAGGTCACCGGGCTGGTTGAACGGGCCGGGCAGGGTCAGGGTCCCGTGCGATCCGGCGATGGTGGCCGTGGTCGGGGTGTCGCTGAACAGGGTGGTGTGCAGGACGGCCTGGTTGCCGTACGGGTCGCGGAGCACGGCGGAGATCTGGCCGTTGACTCCCGCCGGGTGGGGCTGTCCGGCGGCCAAGATCTTCGCGGGCGCGCCCAGGACCCACGTGGCGAAGGACACCGGGTAGACGCCGAGGTCGAGGAGAGGGCCGCCGGCCAGATCGGGGTTCATGATCCGGTGATCGGGGGTGAAGTGCTCACCGAAGTCGGCCAGGACGGTGTGGATCTCGCCGAGGACTCCGGATTCGAGGACCTGGCGCACGATGTCGTACCTGGGCAGGAAGAAGCTCCACAGGGCCTCCGCGCAGAACAGCCTCCGTTCGGCAGCGACCCCGGCGATCTCGGTGGCCTCCTCGGCGTTCAGCGCGAGGGGCTTCTCGACCAGGACGTGCTTTCCGTGCTCGAGGGCGAGCCGGGCGCAGGCCAGGTGGGCGGTGTGCTCGGTGGCGACGTAGACGACGTCGAGGTCGGAGGCGGCGACGAGCTCCTCGTACGAACCGTGGGCGCGGGGGATTCCGTGGCGGCGCGCGAAGTCCTCGGCGCGGCCGTGGTCGCGGGAGGCGACCACCGTGAGGCGCTGGCGGGTGTGGCGCCGAACGGAACGGGCGAAGCGCTCGGCGATCCAGCCGGTTCCGAGAATGCCCCAGCGCAACGCCGGGGCGGCCATCGGGTCGGGGGTACGGGCGGCGGGCAGGGCAGTGGGGAAGGCGGACACGTCCTAGACCGCCGGGGCCTGGACGGGGACGGTCCTGCCGCCGTTCTCCATGGAGTCGATGACCGCCGCCGCGACGGCGCTCGCGGTCAGCCCGTCGCGGGCCGTGGCCAGTGGAGACGGCGTGCCCGCGGCGATCGCGTCGACCCAGGCCTGGAGCTCGAGCCGGTACGCGTCGGCGAACCGGGGCCGCCAGTCGGCGGGGTGGCCGGTGGACCGCCTGCGATCGGCGTCGGTGACGACGCGGGCCGGGTCGGCCAGCGCGACCGTACCGCGGTCGCCGACGATCTCACAGCGGATGTCGTAGCCGTACCCGGCGTTGAGGAACACCTCGACGGTGGTCAGGGCGCCGTCGGCGGTACGGAGCAGGATCAGCTGTGGATCCCGCAGCCCGGCCGCCGCCGGCGTACGGAGCGGGGCGCGCCATTCGACCTCGGTGACCGGAGAGTCCAGCAGCCAGGGAACGGTGTCGAATTCGTGGATCGCCGAGCCGGTGACGCTGGACTCGCTGGTGGCCCCCGGCGCGGAGGCCACCCCGCGGCTGACGCAGTGCAGCAGCAGCGGCGCCCCGCAGTCCCCGGCGGCGAGGGCGGCCTTCAACTCCACGTACGCCGGGTCGAAACGGCGCATGAAGCCGACCGAGATCAGTCCCGCCTGCTGTTCCTCCGCCCGTACGACGCGCACGCATTCGGCCAGGGTCGGCGCCAGCGGCTTCTCGCACATCACGGGCTTGCCGGCCCGGACCGCGGCGATGGCCAGGTCGGCGTGGGTGGCGTCGTGTGAGGCGATGACGACCGCGTCGACGGCGGGATCGGCGATCAGCGCGAAGGCGTCGTCGGCGGTCCGGGCGTCCCGGACGCCGGCCGCGACGGCGCGAGCCCGGGCGGGGTCGATGTCGGTCACCACGGTGACGGCGGCGCCGGAGACGTGGCGGTGCAGGGTGTTCACGTGGTCGGCGCCCATGACGCCGGTGCCGATGACGCCGACGCGGATCTCGCTCATGGCAGGCTCACCCACGTCCCGGTCCGGGCGGAGCGGGTCATGGCGTCGAGCGCGACGGCGGCGCGGACGGCGTCCTCCAGTGTGGCGCCGTACGGCGTCCGCTCGGCGACGGATCGCAGGAAGCGGTACGCCTCGATGACTTTCAGATCGTCGTAGCCCATGCTGATCCCGGCTCCAGGCTGGAAGGCGGCGTACTCGCCGTCCCCCGGCCCGACGTGGACGGTGCTGACCGGCTGATCCTGGTAGGCCGTTCCCCGGCTGACGCCCAGTTCACCCATCCGGCGGAAATCCCAGAACAGCGCGCCCCTGGTGCCGTGGATCTCCACGCCGTAGTTGTTCTGCTCGCCCACCGAGACCCGGCAGGCCTCCAGGACGCCGCGTGCCCCGGAGGCGAACCGCAGGAGGCAGGAGACGTGATCCTCGTTCTCCACCCGCCCCCGCTCCCCTCCCGTGGACCGGGTGTGCCCGGCGGTGGCGCCGACCGGGCGGGCCCGCTCGGGTACGAACACGGCGGTGTCGGCGACCAGGGACGAGATCTCGCCGAGGAGGAAGCGGGCCAGGTCCACGCCGTGCGAGGCGAGATCGCCCAGCACGCCGCTGCCGCCGCGCTCGCGCTCGTACCGCCAGGTCAACGCGCCATCGGGATGCGCCGCGTAGTCGCTGAACAGCCGGATGCGGGCGTGGGTGACGGTGCCGATCTCCCCCGCGGCGATCATCTCCCGGGCCGTCTCGACGGCCGGGGCGTTGCGGTAGTTGAACCCGACGGCGCCCTGGACCCCGGCCTTGCCGACCGCGTCGGCGACCGCGCGGGCGTCCGCGGCGGTCAGGCCGACGGGCTTCTCGATCCAGAGGTGCTTGCCGGCCTCCGCCAGCGCCACGCCGATCTCGCGGTGGAGGAAGTTCGGGGCGGTGACGCTGACGGCGGCCACGCGCGGGTCGGCCACGACGTCACGCCAGTCACGGGTCGCCGTGGCGAAGCCGAATCGGGCGGCGGCCTCCTCGGCTCGGCCCGGCACCTCATCGGCGACCATGACGGGCTCCGGGCGCAGATCCAGCCGCGGGAAGTGATGCAGGACCCGGGCGTACGCCTGGGCGTGCACTCGCCCCATCCAGCCGAACCCCACCACGGCCACGCCCAGGGGACGATGACGCACCATCGGTCACCTCACCCGGACTCGTGGTCGGACGTCGAGTGGCGGTGGTTCGACGCTGCTCACGTGGTGACCTCCCCTGCCGGATGAACTAGAGCGCTCTAGGCTGGCCACTATGAGCCGGGCCGTTCAGGGATGTCAAGAGCGGGTTACCCGAACATCGCCGGATGCGGGGTCCGGCAGAACGGGGCAAGATCCCAGGGAGTAGATCCCCGGCGAGAGGCGTGGACGGATGACAGGTCGTCAGCAGGTCGGTGTCCGGTGAAACCCCCGACGGGCACCTGGGCGACGGTGCTCCTGCCGCTCGACGAGGACGACAACCTGCGCTGGGAACATGTCGGCGAGCAGGTGGACCGGCTCATCGCCGCCGGTGTCGACGGCGTGTACACGGGTGGGTCGGCGGCCGAGTTCTGGACCCAGGATGAAACGGAGGTCGACCGGCTCACCGCGCTCGTGGCCGAGCGCTGCGCATCGGCGGGGATGCCGTTCCAGATCGGCTGCGCCCACCCCAGCCCGCAGATCGCGCTCGACCGGCTGCGCCGCGCCCGGGAACTGGAGCCCGCGGCGGTCCAGGTGATCCTGCCGGACTGGTTCGCCGTCACCGACCGCGAGGCGATCGCCTTCCTGCGCCGGCTCGCCGACGAGGCGGCACCGGCGCCCCTGGTCCTGTACAACCCCCCGCATTCCAAGCGCGTGCTGACCCCGGACGAATACGGGCGCCTCTGCGACGAGGTCCCGGAGATCATCGGGCTCAAGGTCGGCGACGGGGACGACGCCTGGTACGAGGCGATGCGCCCGGTGATGGAGCGTGTTTCGGTATTCGTACCGGGCCACCATCTCGCCTCCGGCCACCGTCGCGGCGCGGCCGGCGCCTACTCCAACGTCGCCTGCCTGAACCCCCGCGCCGCCGTCGCCTGGTGGCACGCCATCCGCGACGGCCTCCCCGCCGCGATGGCCACCGAAGCCCGCCTCAACGCCTTCCTCGGCGAGTTCATCCAGCCCCTCCAGCGCGACTACTGCAACGCCGCACTCGACAAACTGCTGGCCACGATCGGCGGCTGGTGCCCGATCGGCACGCGGCTGCGCTGGCCGTACGCCGGCGTGCCCGCCGAACGCGCCGAAACGCTACGCGCCATCGCCCGCGAACGCCTGCCCGACTTCGTCTACCCAGGGCCGGACACCGCGTGACGGCTGGAGAAGCCCGGTCAGCACTCGGGTGATGACCCGGTCGAAGAGCGGCTCGGCGGGGTCGGCCTCGGGTGGTCCGGCCGCCAGCGCGGCGGCCAGGTGCGGGTGGCGACCCGCCGTCACGACCTCGCTCAGGTAGGCCGCCCGATCCCGCTGCCACTGCGGGAGGGTCCGGCCGGTGGCCCCCTGGGCGATCTCCGCGCGTACCAGGAGCGCGACCAGGCCGTTCAGCACGCCGATCGCCTCCAGCTTGGTACGGGGGTCGACGTCGACGCCGGAGAGGGCGGCCAGCGTGTGCTCGAGGTAGTCGACCGCGTTCGGCCCGATCGGACCATCCAGGCCGCCCGCGTCGAGCAGCCAGGGATGCCGGAGATAGATGTCGCGGCTCTGCCGGGCCAGGGTCAGCAGGTCCTGGAGCCAGTGTCCGGCGCCGGGCGCGGCGAGGTCGATCTCTCCGTTCACCTCGTTGACCATGAGTTCGATCAGCTCGTCGCGGGTGGCGACGTAGCGGTAGAGGGATGCCGGTCCGGTGCCGAGGGCTTCCGCCACCGCTCGCATGGTGACGGCGCCGAGCCCGTCGGTGTCGGCGAGCGCCACGCCCGCTGCGGCGATCCGGCTCCGGCTGTACTCCGGCGCCGGGCCGCGCGCCCCACGCTCAGGTCGTAGCCAGATGCTGCGGTCGGGCGCCTCGGCCACACCCCTCCCCTTTCTGCGAACGTCGTTTGCAGTATCGTAGCGGACGGACATATGCGAACGTCGATCGCAGTAGGGAGATGACATGGTCGACCGACCAACGGCCGGACAGGCTCTGGAATGGACGCCGACCCGGTACACGGCCAACGGCGGGGTGGACGTCGCGTTCGATCACCTGCGCGGGTCACGCGGCGAGCCGCTCCTGCTCATCATGGGGCTGGGGACCTCCCGCTTCTGGTGGCCGCCCGGCCTGTGCGAGGCGTTCGCCGACGCGGGTTTCGAGGTCGCCCGGTACGACCAGCGCGACGCCGGCCAGTCCACCCGCATGCCGGCGACTCCTACCGGCAATCCCCTCGCCGCGCTGTTCGGGAAACGCGGAAGTCCGTACACCGCCGAGGACATGACCGACGATGCGATCGCCGTCCTGGACGCCCTCGGCTGGGAGCGGGCGCACGTCTTCGGGCACTCCCTGGGCGGGCAGCTCGCGCAGCGCGTCGCCCTCCGCCACCCCGACCGCGTCCTCAGCCTGACGTCCTCCGCAGCGGTGCCCAGCGACGTGTCCGGGCTGGGCGTGCTGCGCTACCTGCGGTTCGGCCTGCTCGCCAAGCTGGCCCGCATGAAGTTCCCCGAGGGGCGCGAGGGCGACATCGAGGCGGCTCTGGCGGTCTGGCGCGGCATCGCCTCACCCGGCTACCCGTTCGACGAGTCGGCCGCCCGCGCGTGGGTCGAAGCCGAAGTGGACAGCGGGCCGCGTGACAAGAAGGCACAGAGCCGGCAGATCGGCGCCCAGTGGCACGGGCCACGGCTCCGCGAGCTCCACCTGCCGGCTCTGGTCCTGCACGGCGAGCAGGACCAACTCCTGCGAGTCGCCGCCGCACACGCCACCGCGCGGGCCATCGAGGACGCGCGGCTGGTGACCTTCCCCGGCGTGGGCCACGACCTCCCCGCCGCCCTGTGGCCGGACATCGCCCGCGAGGTCCGCGCGACGGCCGACCGGGCCGCACACCGCGAGAACACTGGTGGACCTTGACACTCGCGGCGTTCGTTAAGGCCGGGACACCGGTCATTTGAGGATGTTCACCGCGCGAGCGATGACCAGGGCGACCGCCACGATCGATATCGCCGACTGGGCGAGCATCATCATCTTGGCCCAGCGGGTGAGCGGCATCACATCCGTGGGGCTGAACGCGGTCGCGTTGGTGAAGGACAGGTACAGGTAGTCCAGGAAGGCGGGCTCCCAGTCCGGAGATGCCATCTCCGGAGCCTGCATCTGGGTGAACAGGAAGTCGGGATGTGGCCGGTGTGCGAGGGCTCGCGCCACCGGTCCGCCACGGTCCAGTTCCCAGTACCAGAGGGCGAACACGATGATGTTGGTGCCCCAGATGGACGCACCCGTGGCCAGCAGCGGCCCGGCGTTGTCGCCGGCCGTTCCATTGATCAGCTCGCGTACGAGGATGAACGCCGAGAACGTGTTCGCCACGGTGATGATCGCGATAAGGATGAGACTCGCGCTGCGCAGGACCCGGGACTCCCGGTTGATCCGCCGGGGGTTGGCCGCCACCAGGCCGACTGCCAGAGCCGTCTCAAGGGCGGGCAGCAGATAGCGCGGCTGCAGGGCGAACCGGCGCGGAAGCTCGATCTGCAGCACGATCGCCATGGCGACGGTGATCGTCACCGGAAGCCGCTGTTCTCCCTCGGTGCGACGCAGCCAGGCCGGGAGGTGGACGTCGTCGAAGCAGTCGGGCAGGTGCGCGTCGGTGTGGAGCACCTTTTCCAGGTGCGCGGTCTGGCGGCGCATCACATCGACCAGATACTGCGCTGCGTGATCGGTCGGGGGTCTCTCGCTCATGGGCGCATCTTCCCTGGTAGCGGGTCAGCCAAGGGTAAGCACGACAACGGGCGCATGGTCAGTTCGGCTTTCCCGGTGGCCAGGCCCGTTGATCCGGCTCAGCGGTAGCCGTTGGCGGCGTTGAGAAGTTCCGAGCGCAGGCGGCGGCCGTAGCCCGTCGTCACGCCCAGGCGACGGGCCAGTTCCGTGCCCGGGATGTCCGGCTCGGTGGCAAGGAGGGCCGCCGCGCGCTGGCGGGCGCTGCCCTCGGTCGGGGTGGACGCGTCCATCGGCGGGTCGGGGATCTGCCCGATCTTCGGCTCCACGGCCGGCAGTTCGGGTGGCGGTTCGGGGAGGGAGGGCTCCGGCTCCGGCGGCGTGACCGCGACCGGAGCGGGCGCCGTCCCGGGCTCGCGCCGCACGGCCGACCCGGACCGTACGCCGGGCTCGGGAAGCACGGCGGGCTCAGGCCGTACGGCGGGCTCGGGCCGTACGGCGGGCTCGGGATGCGCTCCAGGGGTGATGGTCGCGGTCAGGGACGGGAGGAGTTCCGCTGGGGCCACCCGGGAGAGCTTGATCGCCAGCCGCTCGTCGGCCGAGGCGTGGCGGCGCCACTTGCGGCCGTGGGCCATCTCCAGCCGTGCGATCTTCGCCCGGCGCTCGGCCTCCAGTTGCAGCGCCCGCCGGTACGACGTGATCTCCCAGAGGATCATCTGGCGGCGTAGCCGGGCCGTGGACAGTGGCGCCAGCAGCCACCGTGAGCGCCGGACCTTCTCCATCCGGCCGCCGTTCACCAGGCCCACGCGGGCGGCCAGGACGTGCCGGGCGTACTCGCAGAACAACACCCACAGCGCCGGCATCGCGGCGTGCGCGACGCGGATCGGGACCGGGCCGCCGGCCTGCCAGTTCAGCCAGATCGTCGCCGCCGTGAAGGCCCACGGGATCAGCCGCATCGACGGCTTGGCCATCCGCCAGTACGACAGCAGCAGGTCGGCGGCGGAGAAGACGAGGATCGCGACGTCGATGGCGACCGGTACGGCCCAGGCCGTGCCACGGAACCATGGGTGCACGTACTCGTACACCGTCTGGAACGAAACGTACATGCCGATCACAGCCAGTGCGAGCATCGCGGCGCCGATCAGGCACACCGCGGTGCGCTCGCCCTTGCCGTCGCCGAGAGCGCGTACCGGGTGCCCGTACCGTTCGCCGTCGCGGTGAGTCACGACCGGAGCCACCTTCCGTTTCGATCCGCCACTGTGGTCGCCCGGCACGATACGCACTTATCACCCAAGGATCGCCCGATTTGTGTATCAACACGTTGAACATCCGTTGCGGCGAGGCAGCGGCATCGGATAGTCAGGCCAGGTGACCACGACCTATGTCGTCCCCGGCCTGGCGGAGCCGGTCGAGATCCTGATCGACCGCTGGGGCGTACCGCACGTGTACGCGGAGTCGCGCGACGACCTGTTCGTCGCGCAGGGGTTCAACGCCGCGCGTGACCGGCTGTTCCAGATCGACTTCTGGCGCCGGCGCGGTCTGGGTCTGCTGTCGGAGGTCTTCGGCGCCGCGTACGTCGAACACGACCGGGCCGCGCGGCTGTTCCTCTACCGGGGCGACATGCACGCGGAGTGGCCGGCGTACGGCTCGGACACCGAGCGGGTGACCGGCGCGTTCGTCCGTGGCGTCAACGCCTTCGTCGCGCTGTGCCGCGGGCAGGAGGAGCACCTTCCGCCGGAGTTCGGCGAACTCGGCTACCTCCCCGCCTTCTGGGAGCCCTCCGACGTCGCGCGGATCCGCAGCCATGGTCTCTTCTACAACCTGGAACAGGAGGTCGCGCGCGCCCTCACGCTGCGGGACCACGGGCCCGGCGTCGAGGACCTGCGCCGCATACGCGAACCCGGCCCGCACGAGCTGCGCGTACCCGAGGGACTCGACCTCGGCCTCATACCCGACGACGTTCTGCGCGTCTATCGCCTCGCCACCGCACCTCCCGGCCTCGGCCCCCGCGGCGGCCTCGACGGCAGCAACAACTGGGTGATCGCCCCGTCCCGTACGGCCACGGGCCGCCCGCTGCTCGCCAACGACCCGCACCGCGCCGTGACCCTGCCCGCGCTGCGCTACATCGCGCACCTGTCCGCGCCCGGCCTGGACGTCATCGGCGCCGGCGAGCCCGCGCTGCCCGGCGTCTCCATCGGCCACAACGGCAAGATCGCTTTCGGGCTGACGATCTTCCCGATCGACCAGGAGGACCTGTACGTCTACCGCACCAACCCGGCCGACCTGCACGAGTACGACTACCGCGGCCGGTGGGAGCCGATGGAGTGCGTCCGCGAGACGATCCCCGTACGCGACGGCGAGGCCGTCGAGGTCGACCTGTGGTTCACCCGCCACGGCCCGGTGATCGACGAGCGCCCGGACCGGAACGCCGCCTTCGCCGTACGCGCCGCGTGGCTGGAGCCGGGCATGGCCCCCTACCTCGGCAGCATGGACTACATGAACGCGGACGGGCCGGACGCGTTCGTGTCCGCGATGAACCGCTGGGGCGCGCCTGGGGAGAACCAGATCTACGCCGCCCCGGACGGCACGATCGGCTGGCGCCCCGCCGGTCTCGTGCCGAAGCGCCCGAACTGGGACGGCACACTGCCGGTGCCCGGTGACGGCCGGTACGAGTGGGACGGCTTCCGCGACATGGACGAGCTGCCGTCCGTACGGGACCCCGAGCAGGGCTGGTTCGCCACCGCCAACCAGCTGAACCTGCCCGGCGGCCACCCGACGCCGCCGGTCACCTACGACTGGTACGCCCCGTACCGCCATGAGCGGATCGCCGAGGAGCTCGGCTCGCGCACCGGCTGGACCGTCGCCGACTGCGTGCGCCTGCAGACCGACTATCTCAGCGGGCCCGCCCGTCGCATCCTGCCGCTGCTGGCGGACGTCGACCCGCAGGGCGACGTACGGGTCGCGGCGGCGCTGGAGCTCCTGCGCGGCTGGGACGCGAGGCTCACGCCGGACTCGGCCGCGGCGGCGCTGTTCGAGATCTGGTTCCGCCGCCACCTGCGGCCCGCCCTCCTCGACGCGGCGCTGGCCGCGCTGGTCCCGCCGGACGAGCGCGCCCGGGCGCTCGCCCAGCTCCTCCCGGTCGAGGACCAGTCCACCGACGCGCGCGTCGACCTGGACCTGCTGGTCTCCCCCGGCGATCGCCTCGGTCACGACACCCCCGGCATCCGGCGGCGGATCCTGCGGACGACCCTCGCCGCGGCGATGGCCGATTCCCGCGACCTGCTCGGCGAGGACACCGCCGCCTGGGCGTGGGGCCGGCTGCACCAGGCCGAGCCGCGCCACCCGCTCGCCGCGCGGCTCGGCGACCGCGACTGGACCTCAGCCGATCCGGCGCCGCTCGGCGACCGCGACTGGACCTCGGCCGGCCCGGCGCCGCGCGGCGGCAGCGGCGACACCGTCGGCAGCACCGCGTACACGCCGGACTTTCGCCAGACCGGCGGCGCGACGTTCCGGCTGGTCGTGGACGTCGGCGCGTGGGACGAGTCGGTCGCGATGAACTCCCCGGGCCAGTCCGGCGTCCCCGGCAGCCCGCACCACCACGACCTGTTCGACGCCTGGGCCGCCGACGAGGCCTTCCCGCTGCTCTACACCCGCGAGGCGATCGAGCGGGCGCTGGCCGAGCGCATCGTCCTGGAACCGGGGCATCGGCGCGGGTAGGCCTGGGAGACCTCCTCCGGCTCCCAGGGTTCACAGCCCGCAACAGCCCACGTCCAGCCCTCGTACCCTGTTTCCCGTGCCGTCCTCCCGCCTGCGTCGCGTCGCCGTCCTCGTGCTCGAAGGTGCGAAGCCGCTTGATGTCGGCATCCCCGCGCAGGTGTTCACGACCCGGCCGAGCATGCCGTACGAGGTGCGGGTATGCGGCGCGGCACCCGGGCTCGTGACCGGCGGCGATGGCCTGGCCTACCACGTCGCCCACGGTCTCGACGCGCTCGCGTGGGCCGACATCGTCTTCGTCCCCGGCTATCGCTTCCCGGACCGCGACGACCCGCCACAGGCCGTCGTCGACGCGCTGATCGCCGCACACGATCGAGGTGCACGGCTTGGCGCGATCTCGACGGGCGCCTTCGCGCTCGCCGCCACCGGCCTGCTCGACGGCAGGCGCGCCACGACGCACTGGCACTACACGCGGTCGCTCGCACAGAAGCATCCGCTCGTCCGGGTCGACGAGAACGTCCTGTTCGTCGACGAGGGCAGCGTGCTGACGTCGGCCGGCGCCGCCTCGGGCATCGACCTGTGCCTGCACATCCTGCGCGGCGATCTCGGGGTGGCCGCGTCGAACCACGCGGCCCGGCGCCTCGTCGCGGCCCCCTACCGCAGCGGCGGCCAGGCGCAGTACGTGCCGCGCAGCGTGCCCGAGCCGCTCGGTGAACGGTTCGCCGCCACCCGCGAATGGGCCCTGCACCGGCTCGACGAACCCCTCAGCCTCAAATCCCTCGCCCAGCACGCGGCGGTCTCACCGCGCACGTTCTCGCGGCGCTTCGTCGAGGACACCGGGTACACGCCGATGCAGTGGGTCATGCGCGCCCGCATCGACCTGGCCCGTGAGCTGCTCGAGCGTTCGAAGCGCAGCGTCGAGCAGATCGCGAACGACGTCGGTCTCGGCACCGGCGCGAATCTGCGGAGGCACTTCCAGCACATCCTCGGTACCACCCCCAGCGAGTACCGGCGTACCTTCACCCAGGGCGAGTAGGCCGCCGGCCCGGCGTCTGGCGCGATCCTTTCGAACCATGGCGCTCAGGCCACGGCCACGGCCGGATCCCGCGCGCGAGGCTGGTGACGAACCGAAGGGAGACCACACATGACTCGCATCGCCATCAACGGATTCGGCCGCATCGGACGCAACGTGCTCCGTGCCCTGCTGGACCGCGACAGCAAGCTCGAGGTCGTCGCCGTCAACGACCTCACCGAGCCCGTCACCCTCGCCCGGCTCCTCGCCTACGACACCACGGCCGGGCGGCTCGGCCGTCCGGTGACCGCCGACGGGGACGCCCTCGTCGTCGACGGCCGCCGCATCACGGTGCTCGCCGAGCGGGAGCCGGCGCGGCTGCCGTGGGCCGAGCTCGGCGTCGAGATCGTGCTGGAGGCGACCGGCCGCTTCACCTCCGCCAAGGCCGCCCGCGCCCACCTGGACGCGGGAGCGAACAAGGTCCTCGTCAGCGCGCCGTCGGACGGCGCCGACGTCACGCTCGCGTACGGAGTCAACACGGAGGCGTACGACCCGATCGCGCACACGATCGTCTCGAACGCCTCGTGCACGACCAACGCCCTGGCGCCGCTGGCCGCGGTGCTCGACGAACTCGCCGGCATCGAGCACGGCTTCATGACCACGGTGCACGCCTACACGCAGGAGCAGAACCTGCAGGACGGTCCGCACCGCGACGCCCGCCGCGCCCGTGCCGCCGCGGTCAACATCGTGCCGACCACGACGGGCGCCGCCAAGGCGATCGGCCGTGTGCTGCCCAACCTCGACGGCAAGCTGTCGGGCGACTCGATCCGCGTGCCGGTGCCGGTCGGCTCGATCGTCGAACTCAACACCACCGTCGCCCGCGACGTGACCCGCGACGACGTGCTGGCCGCGTACCACGCCGCCGCGCAGGGCCCGCTCGCCGGCATCCTCGAGTACTCCGACGACCCGCTCGTGTCGTCCGACATCGTCGGCAACCCCGCCTCGTCGATCTTCGACGCGGCCCTCACCCGCGTCGACGGCCGCCACGTCAAGGTGGTCGCCTGGTACGACAACGAGTGGGGCTTCTCCAACCGCGTGATCGACACGCTGGAACTCCTCGCCACACGCTGACCGGTCCCCGAGCCGCCCTTGGAAACCGCTCCCAGCGCGGGTCGAGGGCGGCTCCCCGCACCGGAATACCGCGACCGTCGCGTACGTGACGGGGACCAGCACTTCGCGAGGACGGTCTCGCAGACGTGTCCGTTGATAGGCGGTGACCGGACTCCGGATCCGGTCCCGACCCTCTGGCCGATGTAACGGCCTTATTTCCGTGCCAGATCCGGCTTGGTCGCTTGGGGCCGCCGCTCCGCAAGCTGCACGAACTCGATGACTTTATGGTTGGGATTGTCGGCGTGCCAGGCAATAACGGCGCGGGCGGGCGGCATTCCAGTGAAAGGCACGAAGGTCACGCCTGGGTGCGAGAAATGGCTGGGCATGGCGGTCGTGGTGAGGTACACGCCGCTGCCGTATGCGACGAGGCCAAGGATCTCCTGCTCGGTGCACGCCGGGTTGGTCCGTCTGATCGGCCGTCCGGCGGGTGTGGCGGCTGGGGGCCAGAAGGTCCGCCGCAACTCCGCCGGGAGGGCTTCGGGGGGAGCGATGATCTTCAGCTCCGCAAGATCTTCTATGTCGAGGCTCGGACAGGCGGCCAGCGGATGAGACGAGGCGATGGCGAGCAGCCGAGGGAGTTCGGCGATCACCGAGCCTACGCGCAGGTCTTCCTGTTCCACCGGCCACAGGCAGACCTGTAGATCGATCTCCGCGCGGCGCAGCGGGCCGAACACGTCCGTCAAGGCCAAGTGGATCAGTTGGATCTCGCAATCGGGATACCGCTTGCGGAACGCGACGATGGAAGCATCGAGGGTGCTGCTGAGGGGACCCAGAAAGCCGATGCGCAGCCCTCGGGCGAGGTTGCGGACGTCCGTCATGGCATGGGCCAACTCGAGATATGCGGGCCGAGCGCGTTCCAACAGGCGGGTCCCGAACGCGGTCAACTGCACCCGTCGGCTGGTCCGCTCGAAGAGCCGCCCACCGATCCGGCGCTCCAGCGAGCGCAGCAGTTGGCTGACACGAGGCTGCGACACGTTGAGCCGCTCGGCGGCCCGGCCGAAGTGGAGTTCCTCTGCCAGCGCCAGGAAGGCCTCGATCTCGCCCTGATCCAGGCGGACCCCGTCGGCCCTCGCGTCTTGGATTAGCCCCATTTATTGATCATCGCATGAGTGCCGCTTGATAAGGAACATCCGAATCCATGACTATGAGTCGCGTGGAAATACGGTTGAAACCTGGAGTCGGGGTTATCATCGGTCGTTCCCATCCCGTGATCTCAAGGCTCCGACCTCGCTGTTCAGCGACGTTACCGGTAGTCAGGATACTTGTTTCCGGATGCTGGGAGCCCCCGGCGGTCCATCAAAGCCGCCCATCCGCCGGCGAGGATTGTGCCGGGGCTGGAGGACTGCCCGCAGGACGCTCCCAGGCCAGGGAATGGAGGCCCATCGCGCCCGCGACGGCGAGTGGAGGGGAGCGTTGATTGATCCAGATCCTGCTGGCCGAGTACGTCACGATGCTCCGCCACGCTCTGGTGACACTGCTCGAACTGGAAGACGGTATGACGGTCGTCGCCGAACTAGCCCGCGGAGACGATGTCGTTCCCGCAGCTCTCAAGTACGAGCCGGACATCGCAGTGATCGACATTGACCTGCCCGGCATCGATGGCCTGACCGCAGCCGCCGCGCTACGGAGGCGATTGCCAGAGTGCCGCACCGTCATTCTGGTCGGCGTCGAGAAACCGGCGATCCTCCGGCAGGCTTTCGACGTGCAGGCAGAGGGACTGATCCTCAAAGACGCGTCACCCGCCGAACTCGCTGACGCGATCCGTCAGGTGGCGCGGGGAGAGCAGGTGATCAGCCCCCAGCTCACGGGGACCATGCTGCGTTACTCCGCCAGCCCGCTGACTCCGCGCGAGACGGAGGTGCTGCGGCTTACCGCTGCGGGTGCGGGGGCTTCCGAGATCGCCTCCACGCTGCTTCTGTCGGCCGGCACAGTGCGCAATCATCTGACCTCGGCTCTGACCAAGCTCCGCGCCCGGAACAGGGTCGATGCGGTTCGGATCGCCACGCAGTTCGACTGGATCTGACGTTCGGATGCTCGCGGGCTGACGCCGGCCGGACCGCTTCCCCTCGCGCTGACGCCGACCGGACCGCTTCCCCTCCGGCCGGCCCGCCCCCGGCACCGGGCCGATCCGGATCTCAGCGGGTGGCGCCGGCGGTGGGGCGCAGGCCGGCAAGGGCGCCCGGCCGGTCCTCGGAGACTTGGCCGACCACGCGGCGCTGGCCAAGGCCGCCGCCGGCGCGGACGCGATGTTCGGCCTGTCGGTGCCGTTCGGTTCCGGCGGGGTCGAGGAGGAGGTCGCCCACGGCCGCGTCCTCGTCGACGTCGCCGCCGAGCTCGGCCTCCACCTGATCTACTCGTCCGTACGGGGCGCCGACCGCGTCGTCGACGGCAACGTCGCGCACGCCGACAGCAAACAGCGGATCGAGCGGCACCTCCGCGACCAAGACGTACGCGCGACCGTGCTCGGCCAGTGTCGCCGAGCAGAGGTGGGATTTGCCGGTCGGCTCACCTGAGCCGCCTGGCTACGTGGACTAACGCCAAGGCGAGAACGTCGCAGGGAGCGCGATGGTGGACGTGCCGAGGTCGATGGACTGGGGGCCGTCCTCTGGGGGCCAGAGGTTCTCGTCGTAAAGCTCCGCGCGCAGGCGCATCCGCTCATTGGCGTCGCTGAACGGCCAAATGTGGGTGATCGATGGCGCCCCGTCGAGTGAGGACATCCCGATCGCCAAGGGCGATCGGGGCATTCGACGAGGCAGCGCGCCCCGCCAGCCGGCCAGCGTCGGCGCGAGACCTCCGACTTTCAGCTCGTACGTGCGGATCTCGTAGATCGCGCCATGCTCGCCCGGGGGAAGGATGTCAGCGAAGTCGAAGACCTCATGGGCCCTCATCCTGAACCCACGGACTCCGTTGACGAGGCCGAACGGCACCTTCTTGAGGTACTGGTCGCGGTGATCGGTGAACAGTTCGTCGAGATCCGCGAAGGTGCGGACCATGATCACCTCACCCAGCACTCCGTTCTCCGTGATCCAGACCCCGCGGAGCTCGCCGGGCAGTTCGGGCGAGCCCTTGACGTCGGTCAGGGCGGATGCGATGTTCGCGACCTCCAGCGCTTCACACGAGAGCGTGGTCAGATCCGCGTACATGGTTTCTCCTTGGTCGAGGACGAGGTGGGTGGCAGGCCGGGCCTGAATGCGGCCCGGCCGCGAGCCGGTCGGCCCTTCCAGGCGTCGTAAAAGTTCGGGTCTGCCCGAGCCTCGAACCGGATGCCCCGCACGGACTGGTCCCAGCCCGTGACGGATCCCCACTCGGCCGCCGGGATAAACTGCCCGCTCTCGATGAGGGCGTCCTGCAACCGTCCCAGCACGGCACTGCGCTTCCCGGACCTCGCCGGCCGGGGCCGCCCCGCCTCCAGCCTCGAGCCGACCCGGCGCTCAGCGGGTGGCGCCCGCGGTGGGGCGCAGGCCGATGGGCGGTAGGTACTCCCGTACGAGATGGCGGTCCCACCACGCGCCGGTCTCCCGGCGTTCGCGCCAGGTGGTGAAGCGGTACCGGTAGAGCCGGGCGCGGACGACGGCGGGCGGGGTGTCCGGGAAGGGGTTGAGCCGCAGGAGCCGGAGCGTCGCCGGGTCGTTCTCCAGCAGTTTCTCGGCGAAGGGGACGATCCACGGCTCGGCGTACAGGAAGGACAGCCCGGCGAACCACATCATCCAGTCCAGCCGGAGATGGTACGGCGCGAACTGGCGGGGCCGTCGCCGCGGGTCGCCCGGCTTGCCGTTGAACTCGTACTCTCGCCACTCGCTGCCCGGGCCCGGCTCGGGGTCCTCGGTGCCCTCGATCACGACCTCGTACCGGGTCTTGGTGATGCTCCCGAACGCGCCGTACGAGTTGACCAGGTGCAGGGGGTTGAAGCTGGCGTTCATCCGCTGCCGCCGGGAGATCAGGTTCCGGGCCGGCCAGTAGCTGAGCACGACGACCAGCGCCGTGACCGCGATGACCAGCGCCTGGTGCCAGACCGGCTCGGCGGTGGGCCGGGGAAGGCCCGGCAGCCCCAGCGCCCGCCAGTCCACGACGGAGGTCGCCAGGATCGCGGTGATCCAGTTCAGCCAGGCGAAGTTGCCCGACAGGATCAGCCAGAGCTGGGTGACGATGACGATGCCGGCGGCCACGGTCGCGTACGGCTGCGGTGCGAAGAGCCCGAACGGGACGATCAGCTGGGTGACGTGGTTGGCCGCCACCTCGACGCGGTGCAGCGGCTTGGGCAGCCGGTGGAAGTACCAGCTGAGCGGGTTCGGCATCGGCTGGGTCTCGTGGTGGTAGTACAGGCAGGTCAGGTCGCGCCAGCACGGGTCGCCGCGCATCTTGATCAGTCCGGCGCCGAACTCCAGGCGGAACAGCAGCCAGCGCAGCAGCCACAGGATGAGGACGGGCGGGGCGGTGTGCGCGTTGCCGAGGAAGATCGCGAGGAAGCCCGCCTCGCACAGCAGCGACTCCCAGCCGAAGCCGTACCAGACCTGCCCGACGTTGACGATGGACAGGTACAGCAGCCACAGCACCGCCCACAGCAGCATCGTCGCCCACAGCGGCACCACGTCGCCGAGCCCGGCCAGGACAGCGGCGGACAGGCCCGCGCCGCTCCACGCGACGACCGTGAAGAACCGGTCCGAGTAGTGGAACTGGAAGATGCTCGGCGCCCGCCGGAACGACGCCCTGCGCAGGTACGCGGGCACCGGGGTGAGGCCTCTCTCCCCGGCCAGCGCGCGGAACTGGTTCACCGCGCAGAGGAAGCCCACCAGGTAGATCACGGCGATCCCGCGCTGGAAGATCAGCCGGCCGGGCCCGTATCCGGGGTCCGTGAGCCATCGCACGCCTGTCGCACCCCCTCCCCGCACTCCCCGAAGACGCGGCGCAGGGCGACGAGGGCCGCGTGGTGGCCGCACATGCCGTGCACGCCCGGACCCGGCGGCGTGGCGGACGAGCAGAGGTAGACGCTCGGGTCCGGTGTGGCGTACGGGACCCGGGCCAGGGTCGGCCGGAACAGCAGCCGCAGGCGGTCGCAGGCCCCGCCGGCGATGTCACCGCCGACGTTGTTCGGGTTGCGGGCCTCGACCGTGTGCGGTCCGGCCACGGACCGCTGGACGACCAGGTCGCCGAAGCCCGGGGCGAACCGCTCGATCTGCCGCTCGATCGCCTCGGTGAGGTCGCCCGTCCAGCCCCGGGGCACGTGCCCGTACACCCACAGGACGTGGGACCCGTCGGGCGCCCGGGACGGGTCGAACAGGCTCGGCTGGGCCACGATGAGGAACGGCGTGTGCGGCGCCGTGCCGTCGTACGCCGCGCGCAGCGCCGTGCCGATCTCTCCGATCGTCGGGCCGAGGTGGACGGTGCCGGCCCTCTTGCAGGCCTCGGCCCGCCACGGCACCGCGCCGGACAGCGCGTAGTCGATCTTGAAGGCGGCCGGGCCGTGCCGGTAGCGGCGCATCCGGTCGGCGAACCGGTCCGGCAGCCGCCGGCCCGCCAGGGCGGCCAGGTGCTCGGGCATCACGTCGAGAAGGTACGCCCGGGCGGGCGGCAGTTCGTCCAGGGAACGTACGGGATGCCCGGTCTCGATCCGGCCGCCCACGGAGCGCAGGTGGTCGGCCAGGGCGTCGGCGAGGGCCTGCGAGCCGCCCGCGGGGAACGGCCAGCCCACCTCGTGGGCCGCGAGCGCGAACAGCAGCGCGACTCCCCCGGTCGCGGGCGATCCGAGCGGCGCCATGGCGTGCGCGGCCAGCCCGGCGACCAGCCCGCGGGCGTGTTCGTCCCGGAAGAGCCGGGCGAGCAGCGCGGCCGGCGCGGCGGCCCGCGCGCCGAAACGCGCGAGCAGCAGCGGATCCCGCGGCAGGCCGGCGAGCGGGGCGCGCAGCACGTCGGGCGCGAGATCCTCCCAGCGGCCCAGGAACGGCCTGATCAGGCGGTGGTACGTCGCGCCGTCGCGGCCGAGCACCGCCGCGGTCTCCTCGACGGACCGGGCCAGGATCGCGGCCGACCCGTCGGGGAAGGGATGAGCGAGCGGGACCGGCGGCTCGACCCAGGTCACGCCGTGCCGTTCCAGCGGCAGCGCGCGGAACGCGGGCGATCCGACGCCGAGCGGATGCACGGCGGAGCACACGTCGTGCCGGAAACCCGGCAGGGTCAACTCCTCGGTGCGCGTGCCGCCGCCCACCTCCGCCGCCGCCTCGTACACCCGCACCGACAGCCCGGCACGGGCGAGCGTCACGGCCGCCGTCAGTCCGTTCGGCCCTGCGCCCACCACCACCGCGTCGGTTTCGACCATGAACCGTGGGCTGCCCCGATCGCAGATCCTTACACCGGTCTCGGGCCTCCGGCGGCGGACGGGGGGACGCGCCACTCCAGGACGGTGCCGCCGTCCTCGCCGGATTGGATCTCGAAGGTGCCGCCGAGGTCGCGGGCGCGCTCGGCCATGTTGCGCAGCCCGCTGCGGCGGCCGCCCTCGGGGATGCCGACGCCGTCGTCCGCGACCCGCAGGATCAGCTCGTCCCCGACCATGAGGGAGACGCCGACGTGCCGGGCATGGGAATGCCGGGCGGCGTTGGACAGGGCCTCCTGCAGGACCGCGATCACCTGCTCGCCGGTCGCGTCGTCGACCGCGATGTCCAGCGGGCCGTCCAGGCGGACGGCCGGGGCGAAGCCCAGCGTCTCGGCGGCGCTGTCGATGACGCCGTGCACGCGCGTGCGGAGCGTCGGTTCCGTCGTGCTCTGCAGCGCGAAGATCGTCGAGCGGATCCGCCGGATGGTGTCGTCGAGGTCGTCGACCGCTCGCTGGACGCGCACCGCGACGTCCCGCTTCTCGGCGATCTTGATTGCGCTCATGAGCGTCATGGCGGTGGCGAACAGCCGCTGGATGACCGTGTCGTGCAGGTCCTTGGCGATCCGGTCACGGTCCTCCAGGAGGGTGAGGCGCTCCGCGTCGCGGCGGCGCTCGGCCAGCTCCAGCCCGATGGCCGCCTGCGCGGCGAACGGCTCGAGCAGCCGCCGGACCGGCTCTCCGAAGACCTGCTTTCCGGAGGCGTTCACCACCCAGAGAACACCGCGAGCGCCCGCGCCCAGTCCCAGAGGGACGATCAGCGCCGAGCCGGTCAGCACCCCCTCGGGCACGCCGAAGCGTCTCGCCAACGCCTCGACGTCGGTGAGCGCCAGCGGCTCGCCGCTGCGGAACACCCCGCCGGCCGGCGTCCCGTCGACGGGAAACCGCAGCCCGCGCACCTCCTCGGCGTGCCCGCCGGCGACCGTCTCGACGACCAGATCGGTGCCGTCCACGAGCGCCACCACACCCATGTCCCCATCACAGATCTCCCGGGCGCTCGCGGCGACGAGCTCGATCACGTCGCGGAACTCCGTGCCGGACAGCAGCGCCGTCGACACCTCCGCCGACGCCTGCAGCCACCGCTCGCGGCGCCGGGCCTCCTGGTAGAGCCGGGCGTTCTCGATCGCCACGCCGGCCGCGGTGGCGAGCGCGGCCACCACGCTCTCGTCGTCCTCGTCGAATTCCCCGCCGCCGGCCTTCTCGGTGAGGTACAGGTTGCCGAAGACCTCGTCCCGGACCCGGATCGGCACGCCCAGGAAGCTGCGCATCGGCGGATGATTCTCCGGGAAGCCGTACGACTCCGGGTGCGCGCTCAGGTCCGGCAGCCGCAGCGAATGCGGCTCCTTGATCAGCAGGCCGAGGACGCCGTGCCCGTGGGGCCAGTGCCCGATCTCGGCGATCTCCTCCTCGCCGACCCCCACGGTGATGAACTGCACGAGCCGCCCGCCGTCGCCGATCACGCCGAGCGCGCCGTACCGGGCGTCGACGAGCGTGGTGGCGGCCTCGACGATGCGGCGCAGGACGGTCCGCAGATCCAGGTCGCTGCCGATCGACACGACCGCCTCGAGCAGCGCGTGCACCCGGTCGCGAGTGGCGAGGACGGCGTCCAGCCGGGTCTGCAGCTCGCCGAGCAGATCGTCCAGGCGCAACTGCGGAAGCGACAGACGGGCGCGGTCGTCTCCAGGCGGTTCCTGCACGTGGACGCTCCTCTCGGAGGTCGTTATCCCCTCTCTATCATCGCTGGTCAGCCGGACCGCTCGGCGGCCTGCTCCTGGCGGGCCTTCGCCTCGGCGATCCGCTCGCGGGCGCTGGCGTGGACCTGGTCCACGTCGATGCCCAGCTTCTCGGCGACGGCCTCCAGCCACGCCTCCGACAGGACGTTCGTCTCGAAGTCGATCTCGGATCGCAGGTCGGACCGCAGCGCCTCGCGGTTCTGGCTGAGCATCACGAACGTCGACAGGAAGATCGCCTCGAGCGACACGATCAGGGTCAGCAGGCCGTACGGGTACGGGTCGAACCGCGCGGGACCGACGCTGTTGACGAGGATCCAGCCGGTGAACCACACCACGTGGATGTAGACGAAGGGCATCGATCCCGAGAAGGCGGTGATCTGATCGGCGACACGGTCCTGGACGCGTCGCCGCCGACGCAACATCGCGAGACGTTCGTTTCGTATGACCTTGGCCTGGTTCGCCTCCACCGCCGAAGCCTCCCACACGCGTCCGGGGCTCTCGCGGGGGGACCTCAGATGCTGCCGGAGAAGGTGTCGCAGCGCGCGGGCGCGCCGGTGTCGTAGCCGGTGGAGAACCAGTGCTGCCGCTGCGCGGCCGTCCCGTGGGTGAAGCTCTCCGGGTCGACGCGCCCCCGTGCGCGCCGCTGGATGCGGTCGTCGCCGACCGCCCCGGCGGCGTCGAGGGCCTCGGCGATGTCGCCCTTGGTGAACGGCTTGTCGAAGAAGCCGGTCTGCACGGCGTGCTTCGCCCAGACGCCGGCGTAGCAGTCCGCCTGCAGCTCCAGGCGCACGGAGCCGCTGGAGGCGCCCTGCCGGTCGTTTCCGACGCGGTCCATCGTGCCGAGCAGGTCCTGGACGTGATGGCCGTACTCGTGCGCGACGACGTACGCCTGCGCGAAGGGACCGCCCTTGGCGCCGAACTTGTCGTGCAACTCCTGGAAGAAGCCCAGGTCGAGGTAGACCTTCTTGTCGCCGGGACAGTAGAACGGCCCCACCTCCGAGCTGGCGGTGCCGCACGCCGTGGCCGTCGAGCCGCTGAACAGCCGCGTGCGCGCCACGGTGTACGTCTGCTTGCCCCGCTCGGCGAACGCCTTCTTCCAGTACGCCTGGACGCTGTTCACCACGCCGACGATCCGGCAGTCGTCGGACTGGTCGGCGTCGGCGCCGGTACGGCACTTCGACGAGAGGCTGCCCGCGGGCGGCGCGCCGCCGGTCCCCCCGCCTCCCCCGCCGATGATGTGCCCCGGGTTGACCCCGAAGATCACCGCGGCGACCAGGGCGATCAGCCCGATCGCGCCGCCGCCGATCGCCATTCCGCCGAAGGGCATGCCCCGGGCGTCCTCGACCTGGGACGCGTCGAGCCCGGCATCGTCGTCGAAGTCCACAGAAGCCTCCCGTACTGGTCCGACGGGTCGATCCCCCGGAGAGACAGAACCTAACAACGCTTGACCGTACGGCGACGCCCGAAGGCTCACCGGTTTTCGGTGAACCTCACCGGTTGTAGAGCCTGCGTGCCCACAGATAACCGACCAGGGCGATGCCCGCGCTCCACACGGCCGCCTCCAGGAAGCTGGACCCGGCCGGACGCCCGGCCAGCAGCGCGCGCAGCGTCTCGATGACAGGGGTGGCCGGCTGGTGCTCGGCGAACCAGCGCAAACCGGCCGGCATCGACTCGGTCGGGACGAAGCCGCTGCCGAGGAACGGCAGCAGCATCAGCGGCATCGGCAGGTTGCTGGCCGTGGCCACGTTCTTGGTGACCATGGCGAGCGCGACCGACAGCCAGGTGATCGCGAAGGTGAACATGGCCAGCACACCGACCACGCCGAGCCAGTCCAGCACCGAGGCCGGCGAGCGGGCCCCGATCAGCAAAGCCACCACGGTCACCATGGCGATCGCGAGGAACGTCTGCACCATCGACCCGAGTACGTGCCCGGTGAGCACCGAGACGCGGGCGATGGCCATGGTCTTGAACCTGGCGATGATGCCCTCGGTCATGTCGGTCGCCACCGAGATCGCGGTCCCCTGTGCGGCCCCGACGATCGTCGTGATCATGATGCCGGGGGTGAGGTAACCAGCGTAGGCGGCGCGGTCGGCGCCGATGCCCGCGCCCATGGTGCCGCCGAAGACGTAGACGAACAGCAGCAGGAACACCACGGGCACGGCCGCGAACGTGAGGATCAGCGTGGGATAGCGCCAGATGTGCTTGACCTGGCGCCGCATCATCGTCGCCGAGTCGGTGATCGCTCTCATCGGGAGGGCTCCTGGGTCGAGGGCTCCTGGGTCAGGGTGAGGAAGACGTCGTCCAGGTCGGGGGTGTGCACCGACAGTTCGGCGACGTCGATGGCGTGCGTGTCCAGCCACTCCAGGAGCTTCCTCAGCGTCCTGACTCCGCCGGAGTCGGGGATCTGGACGGTGAGCGCCGCGTCGTTGCCGGAGGTGGCGCCGACGTGGCCGGCCGCCCTGCGGTACCCGTCGGGGTCGGCGAAGCGTACGACGATGTGGCCGCCGGGGACCATTCGCTTGAGCTCCTCAGGGGTGCCCTCGGCCACCAGCCGGCCCTGGCTGAGCAGCGCGATGCGGTCGGCGAGTTCGTCGGCCTCCTCCAGGTACTGGGTGGTCAGGAAGATGGTCACGCCGTCCTGCTGGACGAGGTCCCGGACGATCTGCCACATGGTGCGGCGGCTGCGCGGGTCCAGGCCCGCGGTCGGTTCGTCGAGGAAGATGAGCCTGGGCGTGCCGACCATGGTCATGGCGAGGTCGAGCCGGCGGCGCATGCCGCCCGAGTAGGTGACCGCGGGCTTGCGCGCGGCGTCGGTGAGGTCGAAGCGCTCCAGCAGTTCGCGGACGCGCCTGCGGCCCTTGGCGCGGCCGAGGTGGAGCAGGTCGGCCATGAGTCGCAGGTTCTCCTCGCCGGTGAGGAGGCCGTCGACCGCGGAGAACTGGCCGGTGACGCCGATCGCGGCACGCACCTTGTCGGGTTCCTTGGCCAGGTCGTGCCCGGCGACCCGGATCTCGCCCGCGTCGGCCTTGATCAGGGTGGACAGGATCTGCACCGTGGTGGTCTTGCCCGCGCCGTTCGGGCCGAGCAGCGAGAAGACGGTGCCCTGCGGGATGGTGAGGTCGATGCCCTCCAGGACGCGGTGGGCGCCGTAGGACTTACGCAGCCCCGTCACCGAGACGAAGGTTCGCATCACGTTCACCCCCGATCCCAGGTGACGGGCAGGCTGTGCACGCCCCAGACGCCGGGGGCGCCCTCGGGCGCGGCCACGCGGGCGATCGGCTGCTCCGCGCGCAGGGCGGTGAGCGAAGGGGCGGGATCGAAGGGACAGGCGGGTGCGCGGTCGAGGGACGGAGTGACCGGCTCATCGCGATAGTACGTATTCATAATAATTGAAAGCTACGTTGCTTTCAGAAATTATGTCAATCAATCGACTCACATAAGTGCAGGCCAGAGCCAATAAATTGATACGTTGACGCTGAAGCTGAATGCAATGAAACATTGCGTTGTGTGGTGCCGAACGCAATAGTGGTGTCATGTCAGAAGGAAGGTTGACCCTGCAGGACCGCCGGCGCATCGCGACCGGCCTCGCCGAAGGCCGCTCCTACGCCGATATCGCCAGGCGGCTGGACCGGCCGACCTCGACGATCAGCCGTGAGGTCGGCCGTAACGGCGGCCCCGGTGACTACCGCCCCGAGCGGGCGCACCAGGCGACGGCGCGGCGGGCGCGGCGCGGCATCCCGGCACGTTCACCCGAGGGCGAACCCCAGGACCGCAAGGTCTTCGAGGTGGAAGAGGGAGCCGTCGAGATGGCGGTCGGGATGGGCCTGCCGAAGATGATGGCGCGCGTGCTCATCGGCCTGTGGCTGAGCGAGGACGGCAGGCTCACTGCGGCCGAGCTGTCGCGCGGGCTGAAAGTCAGTCCCGCCTCGATCTCCATGGCAGTGGGCTACCTGACCCGGCAGGGGCTGATCAGGCGCGAACGTGATCCGCGGCGGCGTCGCGACATCTACGTGGTCGACGACGACGCCTGGTACCACTCCACGGTGATCGGCTCGCGGCAGACGCTCGAGGCGGCGGAGGTCGCGAAGGCGGCGGGGCGGACGCTCGGGCTCGACACGCCCGTGGGACGCCGCCTGGCCAGGGGCGGTGCGTTCCTGGAGCGGATCAGCCTGGACGCTCTGGCGTCGGCCGAACGCTGGCGCGACCTCCCGCCGTGATCAGACCGCAGTGATCGTGCCGAGATACGCTCACCGGACCAGGACGGCCGAGGCCAGGCCGCGCACCAGGTCCTCGTCGACCTCGTGCCCAAGCCCGGGGCCGGACGGCACCGGGACCAGCCCGTCGGCCGCCCGGATCGGCGGCTCGACCACATCCCGCTCGTAGTACTTGTCCGAGCCGGACACGTCGCTGGGCAGCGTGAACCCGGGCAGCGCGGCGATCGCGACGTTCGCCGCCCGCCCGACGCCGAACTCGTGCATGCCGCCGCACCAGACCTGCCAACCGGCCGCCGTCGCGCGGTCGTGCGCGGCGCGGGCCGCCGCCAGCCCGCCCATCCGCGAGACCTTGATGTTGAGGACGCGGGCGGCGCCAAGCGTGATCGCGGTGTCGAGCTGGTCCAGGTCCTCGACGGACTCGTCGAGGCACAGCGGGGTGACGATCCGCGACTGGAGCCGAGCGTGCGCGGCGAGGGCGCCCGGGGCGTACGGCTGCTCGATCATCGTCAGGGCGCAGTCGTCCAGCTCGATGAAGACCGCCCTCTCGTCCTCGGTGTACGCGCCGTTGGCGTCGACGTGCAGAGGCAGGTCGGGGCGCGCCGCGCGGACCGCGCGCACCGGCTCGACGTCCCACCCCGGCGCGATCTTCAGCTTGATCCTGCGGTATCCCTCGGCGGCGTACCGGTCGACCTGGGCGAGCAGGTCGGCCACCGTCGGTTCGATGCCGAGGCTGACGCCGGCGGCGATGGCCGTACGGGTGCCGCCGAGTGCCCGGGCCAGCGGCAGCCCGGCCGACCGGGACCACAGGTCCCAGCAGGCCATCTCCACTCCCGCCTTCGCGAAGTTGTGGCCGCGGATGCGCGCCCAGAACGCGCCGACGTCGGACGGATGCTCCCACTCCGCCTCGAGGAGCACAGGCGCGAGGTACCCCTCGATCATGAGCCGGCAGTCGTCCACGGTCTCGGCGGAGTAGTACGGGTCGCTGGGCGAGGCGATCTCCCCCCATCCGACCGTCCCGTCGCCGTCCTCGACGCGGACGAGGATGTGCTCCAGGTGCGCCTTGCGGTGGGAGCTCGTCTGGAAGGCACGGACGAGCGGCAGGCTCACCTGGAACGCCTCGAACTTGGACACTCTCGGCACGTGTCTCATCCCTTCTCACGCGGGCCGGACGCCGGTGTTCCGGGTGCGGGCCGGAACCGGTAGACCGCCGTGTCCGTCCCGCACGTCAGACACGAGGTCGCGACGTATCCCTCGTCGATCAGCCGTCTCAGCTCGGCCGCGAGGTCGTCGCGCAGCCGGGACGCCGCCGTACGGTCGCGGGCGACCACGGCGTCCCAGTCGCGGGGCGCGCCCAGCAGGACGTCGTCGCCCTCGCGCCGCGTCTCCCCCCAGCCGGTGTACGGCGGGGGCGGGGCGGCCGATCCGGGCGGGCGGAGCAGGTCCCACTCGACGATCAACCGGTCGGTGCGCATGCCCGGGTCCCGGCCGATGTCCTCCACGCCGTAGAAGTCGCGGAGGAACCAGCGGCCGGTGGCGCCTAGGACGTCGAGGTTGAAATGGGCGTTGCGGGTGCGCAGCGGGTCGAACGCCCAGCGCATCAGCCGCACCCCCGTCGACAGGACGTAGTCGCGCTGGCTGAGCTTGAGCGCCCGCCCGACGCCGCGGCCCTGCCAGTCCGGATGGACCGCCGCCACCTGCGAGTAGTGGTACACGGTGCCGGAGTCCGAGCCGAGGAAGCCGTACGTGAACCCGACCAGCTCGTCCCCGGCGAACGCGCCGATGACCGAGCCGGCGTTGCGCTGCAGCGCGGCCAGCAGGCGTGGGCTGACCGCCGGGTCGGTGGCGGCCAGGGCGAACGCGGCGCGGTACACCTCCACCCCGGCTCGCATCTCGGCGGAGGTGGTGAGCGGCCGCACGGTCAGCTGCGGCGACGGAGTTCTGCTCACGGTACGATCACAAGTAAGGCTTCTACCTGCAGATTCTCCCACCTTCGGCGCGCCGCCGACCAGGAGGGGACATGACCCCCCAGCGCGCCGCCGGCTAGGAGGGGACATGACTCCCGAGCTCGCCACCGCCTTGACCGACGCGACCGCCCGGCTGCTCGGGTTCGGCCGGGACCGGCTGCGGGAGTACGCCCTCGCCGAGTCGCCGTCCGGGGACACCGCCGCGCTGGCCCGCTGCGCCGCGCTGATCGGGGCCGGTCACCGGGAGGCCGGCGGCACCGTGGCCCGCGACGGCGAGCATCTCGTGTCGCGGTTCGGCCCGCAGGACGGCCCGCACCTGCTCCTCGTCGGCCACTACGACACCGTCTGGCCCGTCGGGCGCCTGGCCACCATGCCGTACACCGACGACGGAACGACCATCACCGGCCCCGGCACGTACGACATGAAGGGTGGCCTGGTCGCCGTCGAGATGGCGCTGCGGGCCCTGTCGGCGGCCGGGGCCGCGCCGGCTGGTCAGGTTCGCCTCGTCGTCGTCGCCGACGAGGAGGTCGGCAGCCCGACCGGGCGCGCGGTCGTGGAGCGCCATCTGGACGGCGCGACGGCCGTGCTCGGCCTGGAGTCGCCGCATCCGGACGGCGCGCTGAAGAACGCCCGCCGGGGCAGCGTCCGCGTCCGGCTCGGCGTCCGTGGCCACGAGGCGCATGCCGCGCTGGATCCGGGCAGAGGCGTGTCCGCCGTCGACGAGCTCATCGACCAGATCGCGACGGTACGCGGCGCGGTGCCCGACGACGGCACGACGCTGTTCAACGTCGGCCGGATCGAGGGCGGCCGCCGCGCCAACGTCGTCGCCGGCGAGGCCTCCGCCGAGATCGGCCTGCGGTTCGCCGCCGCGGCGGCCGAGCGCACGGTGCTCGACGCCTTCGCGGACCTGCGGCCGGTACGGCCGGGCGCCGCCGTGGAGGCCACAGTGCTGTCCGCTCGGCCGACCTGGCCGGAGCGCTCGCCCGACCCGTTGCTCGACCACGTGGCCCGCATCGGCGGCCTCCTGGGGCAGGACGTCACCGGCCGGCCCGCGGCCGGGGCGGGCGACACGAACCTGCCGGGTTCGCTCGGCCTGCCCACCCTCGACGGCTTCGGCCCCCGCGGCCGGGGCGCGCACGCCGCCGACGAGGCCATCCGGGTGACCGGCCTCGCCGAACGCGCCGCGCTCCTCGCCGGAATCATGGCCTCCCCGCCGTGAGACGAAGCGACCGACCTCGCTGACCGGTCCGGCAGCGGGTCGCCGGGCAGGCCGCGCTCCTCGCCGGAATCATGGCCTCCCCGCGGTGACACGGAGCGACCGACCTCGCTGACCGGTCCGGCGGGGATCACCGGGCGGGCCCCGCTCCTCGCGTGGCGCGGATTCCCCGCCGTGGGCGGCCGCGACCGTACGGTCCTGCGGCGATCAAGTTCCTCGGCGGCGTGAAGCGCCCTTCCCCTGCTCGGGCAGCAGCGATACGGCAGTATTACCGCATGTCGGCTCTTACCCGTGCGGAGGCGCAGACCCGCGCCCGTCTGCTGGACGTCCGTTCCTACTCGGTGCACCTGGATCTCACGCGCGGCGACGAGGTGTTCCACGCCACCTCCCTCATCCGGTTCGGCGCCCGGCCGGGGACGGACACCTTCGTCGAGGTCCGGCCCGCGAGCCTGCGCCGGGCGGTGCTCAACGGGCGCGTGCTCGACCCGGCGTCCCTGCGGGACGGCCGCCTGCCGCTGCCGGACCTGGCGGCCGACAACGAGCTGTGCGTCGAGGCCGACATGCGCTACTCCCGGACCGGGGAGGGCATGCACCGGTTCGTCGACCCGGCCGACGGCGAGGCGTACGTCTCAACGCAGTGCGCCCCGGACGACGCCCCACGGGTGTTCGCGTGCTTCGACCAGCCGGACCTCAAGGCCCCGATCGAGTTCTCGGTGACCGCCCCGCCGCACTGGACCGTCGTGAGCAACGCTTCCGGGCGGCAGGAGGCCGACGGCCACTGGAGTTTCGACCCGACCGCCCCGATCAGCACCTACCTCGCCGCCGTCGTCGCCGGCCCCTTGCACTCGGTCCACGCGGAGCACGGCGGGATCCCGCTCGGCCTGCACTGCCGGCGTTCCCTCGCCCCGCACCTGGACGCGGAGGAGATCTTCGACATCACGCGGCGCAGCCTGGACCGCTATCACGAACTGTTCGACGAGCCGTACCCGTTCGTCAAGTACGACCAGGTCTTCGTGGCCGAGCTCAACTGGGGCGCGATGGAGAACCCCGGCTGCGTCACCTTCCGCGATGATTACATCTTCCGCTCGGCCGTCACGGAGGCCGAGCGCGAGACGCGCGCGATCGTCATCGCGCACGAGATGGCGCACATGTGGTTCGGTGACCTCGTCACGATGCGATGGTGGGACGACCTGTGGCTCAACGAGTCGTTCGCCGAGTACATGGGCTATCAGGTCGTCTCGGAGACCACCCGTTTCACCACCGCCTGGACCGGCTTCGCGATCGGGCGCAAGCCCTGGGGGTACGACGCGGACCAGCGCTGCTCCACGCATCCCGTCGCGGCCGACGGCATCGACGACACCGCCGCCGCGCTGATGAACTTCGACGGCATCTCCTACGCCAAGGGCGCGTCGGTCCTGCGCCAGCTGGTCGCCTGGCTCGGCGCGGAGGCCTTCTTCACCGGGATCAACGCCTATTTCGCCCGGCACCGGTTCGGCAACGCCACCATGGCCGACCTGCTGGACGCCCTCGCCGAGGCGAGCGGCCGCGACGTGCACGGCTGGGCCGAGCGCTGGCTGCGCACGAGCGGCGTCGACACGCTGCGCCTGGAGATCGCCGCCGAGGACGACGGCGCGCGGGTCTCCGCGACCGTCGTCCACACCGGCGCGGCGGGCGAGCCGTCGGTGCTGCGGCCGCACCGGATCAAGGTCGCGGCCTATGACCTGGCCGACGGCGGCCACCGGCTGGTGCTGCGGGAGCGCTTCCCCATCGACCTCCCGGCGGACGCCGGCCCGGACGGCGCCGCCCGGGTCCGGCCGGCGAATCTAGCCGGGATTCCCCGCCCCGCCCTCGTGGTGCTCAACGACGGCGACCTCAGCTACGCCAAGATCCGGCTGGACGAGCCGTGCCGGCGGTCGATGGCCGAGGCGCTGTCGACGATCGAGGACGGGCTGACCCGCGCCCTGCTGTGGAACTCCGCCCGCGACATGGTCCGCGACGGCGAGCTGCCCACCGCCGAGTTCCTGGCCCTGCTCGGCGCGCACCTTCCCGCCGAGCCGGACGTCAGCGTCGTGGAGGCCATGCTCGCCTTCGGACGGCAGCAGGTCGCCGACCGCTTCACGGCGCCCGCCGGTCGGCCAGCCGCCGTGGCCGCGCTCGCCGGCGTCTGCCGGGAGATCCTCCGCCGGACCGCGGACGGCTCCGCGCCGGCGCTGCGACTGGCGGCCGTACGGGAGCTGATCCGCTGCTCCGAGACCGCGGACGCCCTGGGCGAGCTGCGGGAGTGGTCGGCCGCGCAGCGGGTGCCGGACGGTCCGGACCTCGACCCGGACCTGCGCTGGAGGGTGCTGCTGCAGCTGTCCGCCCACGGCGGGGCCGGCGAGCCCGACATCGCCGCCGAGGTCGAGCGCGACCCCAGCGCACGGGGGCAGGAAGGCGCCGCCCGGTGCCGGGCCGCCCTCCCCGACCCCACGGCCAAGGAGGAGGCGTGGCAGCGGCTGTTCACCGACGGCGCCCTGTCGAACCACCTGCTGACCGCGACAGCGCAGGGCTTCTGGCAGCCGGCCCGGGCGGAGCTCACGGCCGGGTTCATCGAGCGCTACTTCGCCGAACTCCCGGCCGCGGGCGAGCGCGGCCCGGCGGTCGCCCGGGCGCTCGGCCGCGACCTGTTCCCCGCGCACGCCGCCACCCCGGCCACCGTACGGGCCGCCGAGAAATGCCTGGCGCGGGAGGACCTGACGATCCCGCTACGCCGCGCGCTGGCCGACGAGCTCGACGACCTCCGCCGCGCTCTCCGCGTACGCGACCACTGAGCCACCGCGGGCGCGAGGGCCTCTGGAGGCTGTGACCTGCCGCGGGGCCTCGCGCCCGAGGGCTACCCGGAGGCAGCGCCGTACCCGGACGCCCGCGCCCGGAGGAGACCCGGATGCCGTGCCTGCCCGGTGCCCGCGTCCGGGGGCCGCTCGGGGGGCGGTGCCGTGCCCGGGCGGCCTCCAGGCGCCGACCGTCGTCCTGGGCCCGTCCCCGGCGTTCGCCGGGGCGCATGCTTCTCGTGGCCCGGGGGGCCTACTTCTCCTGGGCGCCCGCCTTCTCCTCGGAGCCGGACTTCTGGGAGCCGGAGGACCGCTTGGCCGTCGTACGCCGCGTGCCCGACGAGGAGGTGCTGTTCGAGCGGCTACGGCTGGACGTCGAGGACTTCTTGGCGGCGGACGACCGCCGGGTCCCCGACGACTTCCCGGCGTCGGACGACTCGTCGGACTTGGCGGTCTTGTCGGAGCCGCTCGAGCGGGACGCGCGCCTGCTCCTGCTGCCGGTCCGCCCGTCGCTCTTGTCCGAGTCGCTCTTCCGCTGCTCGCCCTTCACCGCGTCCTCGTGGCTCGTGGCGACCTCGCTGTCGTGGATCTCGCCGCGCCAGCCCTCGGTGTCGTCGCCCGAGCGGAGAAGCGCCTCCGCCATGACGTGGCGCCGGAAGTGCTTCAGCTCCAGCCGCGCACGCCGGCCCTGCGCGCGCCAGATGTTGCCCGTCTTCTCCATGAAGCCCTTCGGGTGGTACTCGAGGACCAGGAGGACCCGGGTGAGGTCGGAGGAGAGCTCGTGGAAGGTCACCGCGCCGTTCACGTGCCCCTTGTCGCCGGTGGAGCGCCAGACGATGCGCTCGTCGGGGGCCTGCTCGACGATGGTGGACTCCCAGGTCCGCGTCGACCAGAAGATCTTCGCCTTCCAGCGCAGCTTCTCGTCGGCGACCTGCTCGGTGTTCTGGACCTTCTTCATGAAGTCCGGGAACTCCTGGAAGCGGGTCCACTGGTCGTAGACGAACCGCCGGGAAGCGCCGATGTCGATCTCTTCGACGATGTTGGTGACCTTCACCTTGTTCCCGGTACCGCCCTTTCCGTTCTTGCCGAGCACCTGTCCGCCCGCCTCCTTCAGTGCGTTGATGCCTCCGGTGACGACCGACTTCGCGCCGGCTGCCCCGATCGACCGGACCGCGCTCGAGGCGACCTTCGGCCCCAGGCCTCCGCCCCGCTGTGCCTCCTTGGCGACCGTCTTCACGGTGCTCTCGACCTTCTTCGCGACGGGCTGAGCGACGCCCGCCGCCCGTTTGACCAAAGAACTCGTGGGCCGCTCGGCCATCTTCGTATCCTCTCTGTGCTTCCAAGCATCTTTTTCGCTGCTTTGATCAACCTGCTTACCCGCGAAAATCCGAGACATTCACATTGAGGGGACTGTGATATGTCACTCCGGGCACTTCACCGGCCACTCCGGGTCAGCGGATCAAGAGCAAGACGGTGACCTGCGCATGAATAGCCGCCGCCCTGCGGGTACGACCGTCACGTGAGAACGGATAACCCCCTAATAGGAGAGGCGTGATATGCGCAAGAACATTGCGGGTGCGGCGGTGAACAAGGCCGCTGAGGCCCGCCCGGACAAGAAGATCGCGCAATCGGCGGAGACCCTGAAGGAGACGCCGAAGAAAGCGGCCCAGGGAACGGTGATGAAGGCGCTGCGGCTGCCCGCCGTGGGCCGCGTGCTCCAGTCGCTCGCCCTCGCCAGGCTCCTGCGGGTGCTCGGCGCCATCCTGAGATTCATCGGCCCCCGCGCCCTGCCGGTCGCGATCCTGATCCTCGCGGGATGGCTCTTCCGCCGGATGCGGAGGAAGTGACCTTCGATCCGCCCGCCGACCGGACGGCGAACGACCTCCCCGATCGTTCGCCGTCCGGTCGTTTCGTCACATCCGGTCACCTCGTCACGTCCGGTGGCCACGTCGAGACCGGTCGCCACGTCGAGCGCGGTCGCCATGTCGAGACCGGTCGCTTCCGCGCCGGCGCGTGTTCAGGCCTCGGGCAGGAGGGTCCCCAGCGGGCCGAGGTCGAGGTTGAGGTCCGCGGCCGTCAGGCCGAAGTGGTCCTTGAGCCGCTCCATGGCCTCGTCGAGCTTCATCAGGGCCAGGCCGAGCTGTTCGACCTGCTCGTCGGTGAGGCTCTCGTCCTCGTCGACGCGCCGGAGGGCCTGCTTCTCCATCAGCTGCCGGATCAGCTCGATCACGGTGAGGACGAGGGACGCCAGGTCCCGCTCGACCGTCTCCGGATCCGTCCGGATCCGCTCAGTGAGGGACGATGTCATTGCACTCCTCTCGGACCGTGGTGATGAGCGCCCGCAGCGACACCCGTACGAGGTCGATGTCGGCGATCGAGATGACGGCGTCACCGGCGATCACCACGCCGCCCGCGAGCAGCCGGTCGAGCAGGTCGACGAGCGTGACTCGTTCGCTCGAAAGCGCGCGCGGGTCCTCGCGCACCGCCACGGCCCGCTCGACGTCGTCGCCGATGCTCATGTCGCGTCCAACTCGGTGAAGGAGTAGGCGGGCCAAGGGCCGGTGAGCTCGATGCGGACGCCGGGCAGCCGGGCCAGTAGCTCGTCGGCCGCGGCGGCCAGGTCGCCGACCCGGTCCTCGTCGAGCAGGTACGCGACGTTGAGGATCATCGTGCCCTCGTGCCCGGACAGCCGAGGGTCCTGCGGCGGATGCCGCCGGGTCGCCACGGCGTACCGGCCGAGCGTGGCGTGGATCTCCTGGGCCTGCTCGGCCAGCCGCCGGGAGGCGTCCTCCCGGCTCTGCTGTTGTACGCGCCGACGCCGCAGGTAGGCCATTCCGGGGCGGTCCCCGGCGGCCTGCTCCGACTCGGCGGGCTCCGGTGACGGTGCCTCCGCGGTCCCGTACGCCTTGACGCCCCACTCGGCCCGGCCGACGACCCGGCCCAGCACGTCGGTGAGCTCGTCGCGCCGCTCCCGCAGCACCTCCCGGACCCGCTCGTCGTCGCGGTAGACCGTCGCGATCCGCACCGGCGCGGTGGGCGCGGCCCGCGCCACCACGTCCACGACGTCGTGGTGGGCCCGCGCCGTCGCCTCCAGCCAGGACAGGCTCTCCAGGTTGCGCCGCAGGGCCGCCTCCCCGAACTCCTCCAGGTCCACGGTGCTCACGAGCGCCGTGAATCCACCGTCCGCGACGGCGCGGACCTGCGTGCCGGCCACGCCGGGAAGGTCGCGGAGAGCGTCGGGGGCGAGGTCCTGCGCCACTCCGTAGAGGTAGACGCCGATGTCAGCCACGATCCGCCTCCGCGTCCCCGGTCGCCTTCCGGCGGCTGCCGGCGGTCTTCCTCCCGCCGCCCGCCGCCGAGCGACCGCTTGCCGCCGTCGAGCGACCGCTTGCCGCCGTCGACCGGCCTCCCTCCGCCGAGCGACCGCTCCCCGCCGTCGACCTGCCGCCCGTTCCCGAGCGACCGCCGCCCTCCGTCGACCGGCCGCCTCCGGTCCTCTTCCCACCGCTCGCGGCGGCCTTCCGTGTGCCGCCCGTGGTCTTCCGGGCTCCCTCGGCGGCGCCGGCGTCGGACGACTCCAGAGCGGGCGCTGCCTCGTCCGAGGACTCCAGGGCGGGCGCCGCCTCGTCCGATGACTCCCCCTCTTCCAAGGACGCGTCCGAGGAGGCGCCGTCGCCGCCCTCGAGGGCGGCGAGGCGCTCACGGAGCCGGCGGTTCTCCTCGAGGACCTCGCTCTGCTTGGACGACAGCGTCGGGTCGTGCTCCCACCAGTCGATCCCCATCTCCTTCGCCTTGTCCACCGACGCGACCAGCAGCCGGAGCTTGATCGTCAGCAGCTCGATGTCGAGCAGGTTGACGCGGATGTCGCCGACGATGACGATCCCCTTGTCGAGGATCCGCTCAAGAAGATCGGCCAGGTTGGTCGATGACGGCCCGCCCCCCTGGGGAGCGACGGAGCGCGAGCCGCCGGCCCACGTGACTTCGGTCATTTTTTGTCCCAATCGAACCGCCCGCGGTAGTAGCGGCCGGTTCTCCGGTATGCGAGCAGGTTGCCGCGGCCGTCGAGTTCCGCCTCGTACACGGCGAGGATGTCGCTGGTGTCCGGGATGCGGCGGGACTCCACGACCTCCACGCCGACCCGCCACCCGTCGTCGGTCCGTTCGAGGCCGATGACGCCTTCGCTGTCCCGGCCCGTCAGGTCGACGACGTGCTCGACGGCCTTCTGGGCGGCCTTCTCCGCGGAGAGACCGTTTCTGCTCTGGGCCACGGTGGTCACCTACCTCCAGCGGGGCCCCTCGCCAGCAGGCTCACCAGCTCGTCCTCCTGGCGAGCGGCCTCTTCCTCGGTGATCTCGCCGGCGTCACGCGCCTCAGCCACCTCTTCCAGGAGGCGGACGATGCGCTGGGGGTCGTACAGCCGGCTTTCGGCCGTCTCCTGCACCTGTTCGGCCAGCCATACGACCCCGCGGACCGGAGCCAGTGGCAGGAGCACCAGCCCGGTGAAGAGGCCCATGTCAGGCCTCCTGCCCGACGAAGTCGTACGGGGGCAGCGGCCCGGCGAGGCGTAGTCGGATGCGCCCGGATTTGTCCTGGCCGACCTCCTCGACGAGCTTCTCGAACGCCTCGCGCTCCTGCCGGCCGATCAGGAAGCCCGCGTCCAGCACGTCGTCCTCGCGGGACAGTTCGCGCTGCGCGACCGCCTTGGCCCGGGGCGCCAGGGCATCGAGGAGACCCTGCCCGTCGTTCTGACGGCGGCGGGCGAAGCCCTGCGCGATGAGCTCGCCGAGCCGTACCCGGTCGTAGTAGGCGGCGTCCTCGGGGAGTTGCCGGACCCGCTCGTTGAGCTCGGCGATCTCCGGCTCCTGTTGGACCATCTCGCGCAGCACGGCGTCTTCGACGTACCGCGCCTTGATCCGCATCTCGACCTGCCCGCGCACCCGTTCGAGCTGCTGGACGAAGTCCTCCTCGTTGGGGGCCAGCAGCTCCTGGACGACGGCGTCCCGGTCGGTCAGCGCGCCGCCGAACCGGAACGGCAGGACGGTCGCCCCGGCCTCGACCACCTGCTCGAGGACGCCCTGGTGACCCAGGAGGTCGTCACGCGTGCCCAGGGGCCGGTCCGCGGCGAGGTCGCTCACGAGGGCCGCGCAGCGGCCGTGGGTGACCACGGCGACCTCCCCTCCGTCGATCCCCTTCAGCGTCCCGGGGAGCTCGACATCGGCGTCGGTGACGCCATAGACGTACTGCACGGTCACGACTCCTCCTCGTCGTCATCGCCCTTCTTGCGCGCCCCGGACTTCTCCTTCTCCTGCCCTCGGCCGAGACTGTCGCGGAGCTTCTCACCGGCGCCTGAGAGCGCGCCCCTGGTCTTGCGGCGGGCGCCGCTCTCCTCCATCTGGCCGATGAGCTGGGGAAGTCCCGCGCTGGAGCCGTCATTGGCGATGTCGAGGCGGTTGCAGGCCTCGGCGAAACGCAGATATGTGTCGACGCTGGCGACGACGATTCGGGCGTCGATGCGCAGCAGTTCGATGCCGACGAGGGAGACTCGGACGAAGGCGTCGATGACGAGGCCCTTGTCGAGGATGAGTTCGACGACGTCCGCGAGACCGCCTCCGGCATGAGACCGTTCCACGGGAGCGCCGCGTTGGGCAATCTGCCCACTGCTCATGGTTCATCTCCTTCTTTTCGACGTCCGGCCGGAACCGGTACCCGCGGTCACCGGCCGGTTCGTCAGCGGCTACCCGCACAAATCACCCTCAAACGGGCACCACCTCTACGGCGTCCGTAATCGGGGTGCAGGTCACCGCGCCGCCTCCAGCCAGATCGACAGAGCGGAATCAGCGTTGTACGGGGCGTTCGAATGGAGCGGAACACGCCATTGGAATGTGACTCAGCGTCGATGGCCGCGCACGATCCGGCGGCCGATCCGGTCCGCACGAAATAGGGCCGAGGTTTGGCCCAGGCGTCGACTCGGGGGAAGATATCGGACAGTGTTCGCTATTCCGAACGGAGTGACGGATGACCGCCCTGCTGATCCTGCATCCGGACGACGACGTGGCCCTGGCCACCGAGGATCTCGCAGCCGGTGCGGCGGTCCGCGAGGGGCTCGTCGCCCGGAACGACGTGCCGCGCGGACACAAGATCGCTCTGCGCGACCTGCCGGCCGACGCCCCGGTGCGCAAGTACGGCCAGGTGATCGGCTTCACCACGCGGCCCGTGGCCGCCGGTGAGCAGGTGCACACCCACAACCTCGGGTTCCAGATGTTCGACCGGGAGTACGAGTACGGCGTCGGCGTCCGCCCCGAGGACCCCGTGCCCGTCGCGGAGCGGGCGACGTTCGACGGGATCGTCCGGCCCGACGGCCGGGTCGCCACCCGCAATTACATCGGGATCCTCACCACGGTGAACTGCTCGGCGACCACCGCCCGCCGCATCGCGGAGCGGTTCCGGCGGCAGGAGGGCCTGCCCGGTCCGCTGGACGAGTACCCCATGGTGGACGGCGTGGTCGCGCTGACCCACACCCTGGGCTGCGGCATGGCCGGCGAGGGCAGCGAGGAGTTCACCGTCCTGCGGCGCACCCTCACCGGATACGCGAACCACCCGAACTTCGCGGGATTCCTCGTGCTCGGCCTCGGCTGCGAGGTGAACGAGGTCCGCTCCCTCGTCGAGGAATGGGGGGTCGGCCGGGACACTCCGGTGGTCCCGATGACGATCCAGGAGCTCGGCGGCACCCGCGCGACGGTGGCCGAGGGGGTCTCCCGGATCAAGGACATGCTGTCCGCGGCGAACGCCGTGCGGCGGCAGCCCGTGCCCGCCTCCGAACTGGTCCTCGCGATGGAGTGCGGCGGCTCGGACGGCTACTCCGGCATCACCGCCAACCCGGCGCTCGGCGCGGCCGCCGACCTGCTCATCCGCCACGGCGGCACCGCGGTGTTCGGCGAGACCCCGGAGATCTACGGCGCCGAGCACCTGCTCGTCCGGCGCGCCGTCAGCCGCGAGGTCGGCGAGAAGCTCGTCCGCCGGATCCGCTGGTGGGAGGAGTACACCGCCAAGCACGACGGCTCGATGGACAACAACCCCTCCCCCGGCAACAAGGCCGGCGGCCTGACCACCATCCTGGAGAAGTCCCTGGGCGCCGCCGCGAAGGGCGGCCAGTCCAACCTCGCCGACGTGGTCCAGTACGCCGAACCGATCACCGCCAAGGGACTGGTGTTCATGGACACCCCGGGCTACGACCCGGTCAACGCGACCGGCATGGTCGCCGGCGGCGCGCACGTGCTGTGCTTCACGACCGGCCGCGGATCGGTCTTCGGCTGCAAGCCGACGCCCAGCCTCAAACTCGCCACCAACACGCCGCTGTACGAGCGGATGACCGACGACATGGACATCAACTGCGGTCTGATCGCCGACGGCGAGTGCGACGTCGCCGAGATGGGCCAGCGGATCTTCGACCTGGTGCTGGCCACCGCGTCCGGCCGCCGGACGCGCAGCGAGGAGCTCGGCTTCGGCGACGAGGAGTTCGTGCCCTGGCAGCTCGGCGCCGTGATGTGACGTTTCCAGCACGATCATCGCCGCCCCACGGCAGGCGCTTTACCGTTTCTGTACCTTTGCTGGTCCTCAGCTTGACGTACAGAACGGGGTAAATCATGGACTTCTCCACCTTTCAGGCGCAGCGGCGATTGCTCGTCCGCCAGCGCGTACGGCTGATGGTGAACCAGTACGAGGTGCACACCGAGAACCCGGACGGCTCCGAGGGCGAACTGGTCGCGTTCGCCCAGCAGAAGCGCATGGCGTTCAAGGAGCAGGTGACCTTCTACGCCGACGACCGCAAGGAGCAGCCGCTCTTCGGGTTCAAGGCGCGCCAGCGGCTCGACCTGGCCGCGACGTACGACGTGACCGACCCGGGCGGGCAGCCGATCGGCAACTTCCGCAAGGACTTCAAGGCCTCACTGCTCGCCTCCACCTGGCACCTCGAGCAGCCGGGCCTCGGCGTCACCACCGGTTCGGAGCGCAACAAGACCGTCGCCATCCTGCGCCGGGTCTGGGACTTCATCCCCTACGTCGACAGCCTGCCGTTCGCCTGGCCGTACCACTTCGACTTCACCGCGAACGAGCAGGAGACGTTCTCCGTGGACAAGAAGTTCGGCCTCCGGGACCGGTACGTCGTCGAGATCAAGGACCCGCGCCTGGACCGCCGCCTGGTCATCGCCCAGGCGGTCGCGCTCGACGCGCTGCAGCACCGCTGAGCCGTACGCGCTCCGGCCCCGGCGAACGCGGACCGCGTCCGCCGCTGAGCGCCAGGGGTCCGGCGGGGACGCCGCCGACCGCGGAATGCCGGGAGGCCGACCCGACCGCTCCGCCGATGAACGCCCGAAGGCCCGGCCGGATGCCTCCGACCGGGCCTTCGGCGCCCGTCAGGGGAGGCGAACCGACGCCGACAGCGGCAGGTTCCGCGAGGAGTCGCCGACCGCGATGACGTGGCGGCCGCCGACGACCGTCCACCGCTGCGAGGCGGTGTCCCAGATCGAGAACGCCCGCGCGTCGAGCCGCAACGTCACGTGCTTCGTCTGGCCCGGACGCAGCGTCACCTTGGCGAAGCCCTTGAGCTGCTTCGGGGGCTCCCCGGCCGACGCCGGCGCGGTCACGTAGACCTGGGCGACCTCCGCGCCCGTACGGGAACCGGTGTTACGGACGTCGACGCCCACCGTCACGTGCCCGTGCGAGTCCGATCGCGGCGAGACCGTCAGGTGGTCGAACTTGAAGTTCGTGTACGACAGGCCGTACCCGAAGGGGAACAGCGGCTGCTGGCCCTGCGCGTCGTACCAGCGGTAGCCGATCTCGAGCTTCTCGGAGTAGGTCGCCGTGCCGTTCACGCCGGGGTACCGCTCGGGCGTGCTCACCGGCGTCTGGGTCTCGCTGCGCGGGAAGGTCACCGGCAGCTTGCCGGACGGGTTCGCGTCGCCGAACAGCAGCGCCGCGAGCGCGTTGCCGTCCTCCTCGCCCGGGTACCAGGTCTCCAGGACGGCGGGGACGCTGTCGATCCAGGGCAGCAGGACGGGCGCGCCGCTGTTGAGGACGACGATCGTGCGCGGGTTCGCCGCGACCACCGAGCGGACCAGCTGGTCCTGGTCGGCGGACAGCGACAGGTTCGCCCGGTCCGCCCCCTCCTTCTCGACGTCGCCGACGACGACCACGGCCACGTCCGAGGAGGCGGCGAGCTTCGCCGCGGCGGCCGCGTCGGATCCGTCGGCGCTCTGGACAGTCACGCCCGCGCCGGCGCGCTTCTGGATGCCCTCGACGGGGCTGACCGTGTACAGCGGCTTGACGTGCGAGCTGCCGCCGCCGCCCGGGTGCGCGGCCTGCGCGTACGGGCCGACCACCGCGATCGACTTCAGGCCCTTCGCGTTCAGCGGCAGGGCCGAGCCGGTGTTCTTCAGCAGGACGGCGGTCTGCTCGGCGACCGACCGCGCCACCGCTCCCCCGGCGGCCGCGTCGATGGGCGTGACCGTCCGCGGGTGGTCGAACAGCCCGGCGCGGATCTCGATGGCGAGCCGGCGCACGATCATCGTGTCCAGCTGCTGCATGCTGACCTTGCCGTCGAGGACCGCCTGCTTGAGCTCCTCGTCGTACGGGCCGTTGTCCCGCAGCTCGAGGTCCTGCCCGGCGTCGGCGGAGCCGACGGCGGTGTGCGTGGCGCTGGCGTCGGACTGGACGAAGCCGCGGAAGCCCCACTGGCCGCGCAGCACGTCGGTCAGCAGGTGCTTGTTCTCGCATGCGAACGAGCCGTTGATGGACGGGTAGGCGCACATCACCGAGGCGACGTGCCCCTCCTTCACCGCCGCCTCGAAGGCCGGCAGGTGGATCTCGTGGAGGGTGCGGTCGTCGATCTGCTCGTTGATGGTCTTGCGGTTGGTCTCCTGGTCGTTGGCGGCGTAGTGCTTCACCTCGGCGAGCACGCCCTGGCTCTGGATGCCCTGGATGTTGGCCACCGCGAGCCGGGAGGCGAGGTAGGGGTCCTCGCCGTAGTTCTCGAAGGCGCGGCCGTTCTGGTAGACGCGCACCATGTTGACGTCGGGCGCCTCGAGCAGGCTGTGGCCGACGTTCCCCGTCTCCCGGCCTTCGACGACGCCGTACTGCCGGGCCAGGCCCGGATCGAATCCGGCGGCGAGGGCGACGGGTGCGGGCAGTGCCGTGGCGTCGGGCTGCGTGGGGACCGCTCCGGTGCCGACGCCGGCCGGGCCGTTGCTGATGAGGAAGTCGGGGATGCCGAGCCGGGGAACGCCGGGCACGAACCGCGAGATGCCGCCGGCGCCCTTGCCGGTGGTGTGCGTCTGGGTGATCTTCTCGTCGAGCGTCATCTGCGCGACGAGGGCGGCGGCACGTTGCTCGGGCGTGGGTGCGCGTTCGGCCACGGCGGCCGGTGCGACGGCGAGCGGCCCGATGAGGGCCACGGCCGCGGCGATCGCGGTGGGCAGGCGTCTCATGATGCTCCTCGGAGGGTCTGCCGAGAGCCACGGCGAGGGCGCGTGGTCGGCGCGCCGGGTCCGCCGGAGGTACTCGAGAGGTCAGGGGCTGTGACACACGAAAACATCAGACATCGGAGGAGTCAAGGGTGTTCTGTGACGCCTCGCGAGGTTCACCGAACGGCCTGACGGCACCGCAGTGGCCCGGTCACGCAAGTACGGACCGGCGAACGATGAACCCAAGATGCCGAATTCATCGGATGTATCGCGTTACTTCCCCGCACTCTCGAGGTAGCGCAGGACGGCGGCGACGCGGCGGTCCGTGTGCTCGGTCGGCCGCAGGTCGAGCTTGGCGAAGATGCTGCGGATGTGCTTGTGAACGGCGCCCTCGGTGACGACCAGGCGCTGGGCGATGGCGACGTTGCCGAGGCCCTCGGCCATGAGCGCCAGCACGTCGCGCTCGCGCGGTGTCAGCCGGTCCAGCGGGTCGTCGGCACGCCGGTGGGCGAACAGCTGGGCGACGATCTCCGGGTCGATGGCGGTGCCCCCGGCGACGACTCGGTTCAGGGCGTCGAGGAACCGCTCGACCCGCCCCACACGCTCCTTGAGCAGGTAGCCGACACCGGACGTGCCACCGGCGAGCAGATCGGTCGCGAAGGACTCCTCGACGTACGCCGACAGCACGAGCACGGCGAGTTTCGGATGGCGCGCCCGGGCGGCCACCGCCGCCTTGATGCCCTCGTCGGTGTGGGTGGGCGGCATGCGCACGTCGACGATGGCGATGTCGGGCGGGTCCGCGTCGACGGCGGCGAGGAAGGCGTCCGGCGTCTCGACGGCGGCCACCACCTCGAACCCCTCCCCGCGCAGCAGCAGTTCGAGACCCGCGCGCAGCAGGGCGTCGTCTTCGGCGATCACAACACGCACGGCAACTCCACGTCGAGAATGGTCGGCCCGCCCGGCGGGCTCGAGAAGGTCACGCGTCCGTCGTGCGCCTCGACCCGGCGGCGGATGCCGACGATGCCGCTTCCGGACCTGTCGTCGGCGCCCCCGCGCCCGTCGTCCTCGACGCGCAGGTGGAGCCGGTCCCTGGTCTGACGCACGTCGACGGCCGCGTGCCGGGCGTGGCTGTGCTTGGAGATGTTGGTGAGGGCCTCGGCGACCACGAAGTACGCGGTCGCGTCGACCGACGCGGGACGGGAGCCCGGCACGTCGACCGACACCCGGCAGGGCACGGCGCACCCGGCCGCCAGCGCGGCCAGCGCACCGCCGAGCCCGCGCTGTTCGAGGACGGGCGGCAGGATCGCGCGGACCACCGCGCGCAACTCCGCGAGGGCCTGCTCGGCAGCGGACTGGGCCTGCTCGAGCGCCTGGTCGGCGATGGCGGGGTCCTTCTTCAGCGCCCGCCGCGCCGCGCCCAGCAGGACCGTCACGCCGACGAGCCGGTTCTGCGTGCCGTCGTGCAGAGAGCGCTCGATCCGCCGCAGCTCGGCGGTGTGGGCGTCCAGGGCGGCGGCCCGGGTCGCGGTCAGCTCCGCGACGCGCGCGGACAGGTCCACGCCGGGGTGCGGCCGGAGCAGACGCAACCCGGGCCGGGCCTGGAGCCGCGCCATCGCCGGGGTCAGGCCGATGAGGATCGCCACCCACCCGACGCCCAGGAGGACGCTGGACACCATCCCCGTCCACCCGTCGACGGGGATGCCCACGGAGGTGGTGACCTGGCCACCCGGCAGCACCCAGGACCACAGGGGGAAGCTCAGGTCCCGGACGCCGAGCAGCGGCAGCAGCACACCGATGAAACCCAGCAGGAACCCGAAGACGGCGTGGGTGAACAGCCACCGCAGGTCACGCCCGGTGGCCGGATCCGCGGCGGCGGCGCGGAGGCGCGCGGCCCAGCCGTTCGGCCACGGGGAGTACGGGCTGATGACCTCGTCGCCCCACCGGCTCAGCCGCTCGCGCTCCCGGCCGGCCACCGCGCGTACGGCCGCCGGCGCGGCGGGGAGAAGCGGCAGTCCGACGCCGACCAGGCAGAGCACGGCGACGACGAGCAGCCCGACCGCGGTGACCAGGGCGAGGAGTGCGGTGCCCAGGCCGCCGGCGAGCCGTTGGTACGCCTCGATCGAGCCGCGGAGCGCACGGCGGACCGCGCCGTCGTCCCAGGCTGGCATCTCCATGTCCTCCCCCGATCAGTGGACCACCTTATGGATGAATACGCCGGTTCGCGGTGGAACGCGGAAAGAGCGGGGGGAACGCGGAAAGAGTGGTGCCTGCTGTACCGCGATCGAGTAGTGCGCGGGATCGCCGCAGGTCAGCGCGGTCCGTAGCGTCATGGCCCTACCAAGGAGGAACCCATGACGAACGACCCCTACCGCATCGACCAGCACAGTGCCGCCGCCCCGGAACGGCACGGCATCGGCGCGCTGCGCACGACCCTCTGGACCGTCCTGGTGATCAGCGCCGCCGGGAACGCGGCGACCTCGACGGCCGGACTCCCCATTCCGGTGAGCCTGGCGTTCGGCGTCGTCACCGTCCTGTGCGTCGCCTGGCTGATCGCGGACCGGTTCCGCCGGGGCCGGGCATGAGGCGCCGCGGATCCGCCGACACCCGTCCCGCGCCGCCGGGACAGGTGATCGGCCTCGACAAGGTCACCAAGGTGCACCGCACGGGCACCGTGGAGGTGACCGCGCTCGACGACGTGTCGCTCACCGTCCCCCGAGGCAGGTTCCTCGCGGTGATGGGACCGTCCGGCTCGGGCAAGAGCACGCTGCTCCAGATCGCGGCGGGGCTGGACACCCCGACCTCGGGAACCGTGGTGATCGGGGACACCGACCTCGGCCGCCTCGACGAGGCCCGCCGCACGGTGCTGCGCCGGGACCGGATCGGCTTCGTGTTCCAGGGCTACAACCTGCTCCCCTCGCTGACCGTCGAGCAGAACATCACTCTCCCACTGCGGCTCGCCGGCCGCGCCCCGGACCAGGAGTGGATCCGCGCGCTGGTCGACCGCACCGGCCTGGACGGCACGCTGCACCGCCGCCCCTCCGAGATGTCCGGTGGGCAGCAGCAGCGGGTGGCGATCGTCCGGGCGCTGGCCGCCCGCCCCGACATCGTGTTCGCCGACGAGCCGACCGGGGCGCTGGACGTCCGCAGCTCCGGGCACGTCCTCACGCTCCTGCGCCAGATCGTGGACGAGCTCGGCCAGACCATCGTGATGGTGACGCACGACCCGGCCGCCGCGGCCCGCGCCCACGAAGTCCTGATCATGGCCGACGGGCGGATCGTCGACGTGATCGGCGACCCCACGGCCCAGGTGCTCGCGGGCCGGCTGAGCTCGCTGGGGGACCGCTGATGTTCCGGATCTCCCTCCTGCTCGCCCGCGGCCGGCTCGGGGCGCTCGTCGCGATCGTGTGCGCGGTCCTGGGCGGGACCGCCTTCATCACGGCCACCGGCGTGCTGGCCGAGTCGGGGCTGCGCTCCCACATCCCGGTCGAGCGCCTCGCCGACGCGGACGTCGTCGTCTCCGGCCGGCAGTCGGTCGACCAGGACGAGGACCTGGCCGAGCCGCTGCCGGAGCGTGCGGTGATCCCCGCGCGCCTCGTTCATCTGCTGGCCGGGCTGCCCGGGGTCGCCTCCTCCGTCGGCGACGTGAGCCTGCCCGCCGCCGTCGTCGGGCGCGGGGGCGCCGTCGTCGCCGGGGATCCTCGGACGGCGGGGCACGGCTGGTCGTCCAGGACGCTGCCGGGGCCCGGTGCCGTGCGAGGGGCTCCTCCGGCCCGCCCGGGGGAGGTGGCGCTCGACGCCGTCACCGCCGCGCGGGCCGGAGTCTCCCCCGGTGAACGGGTGACGGTCGTGGCCGCCGGCCTGCGGGGCGAGTACCGGGTGTCCGCCGTCGTCGGCGGGCGGCCCGGGGTCTATTTCGCCGACGCCACGGCGGCCCACTTGGCCGGCCGGGACGCCGGGCCGAAGCGCGCGACGGTCGATCTCGTGGCGCTCCGCGCCGCCCCCGGCACGGATGTCGGCGATCTGGCCACGCGCGTCCGCCAGGCCCTGCGGGCCGACGGCCAGGGCGACCTCACGGTGGCGACGGGCGCCACGCGCGGTGACGTCGAGGAGCCCGGCGCGGCGACGGCCCGCACGCTGCTGTTCATGCTCGCGGGCTCGATCTCGGGGGTCGTCCTGATGATCGTCGGGTTCGTCGTCGCCGGCGCGCTGTCCATATCGATCGCCGGGCAGCGCCGCGACCTCGCCCTCATGCGCGCCGTGGGCGCCACACCACGCCAGGTCCGCCGCCTCATCGCCAATCAGACCGGCGCCGTCGCGTTGCTCCCCCTCCCGTTCGGCGTGGCGCTCGGCTATCTCCTCGCCGGCCGGTTCGGCGACCTGCTGGCCACGCACGGCGTGCTGCCGGACCGCCTGCCGCTCGCCTGGAGCCCCCTGCCGGGCCTCGCGGCCGCCCTGCTCCTGTCCGCCGCGGTCCGCGTCTCGGCGCTGAGCGCCGCGTTCCGTACCTCGCGGATGTCGGCGACCGAGGCCGTCGCCGAGTCACGGACCGACCCGCGGACGCCGTCGGTCGTACGCACCCGGATCGGGCTGCTGCTCATCGTCGGCGCGATGGTGGCCTCGGCTGTTCCCCTGCTGCTCCGAACCGCCGAGGCCACCGTCGCCACCGGCTCGGCGAGCATCCTGGCGGTCATCGGCCTCGGCCTCGCCGGTCCGTACCTCGTCCGGAACGGCAGCGGCGCGCTGCTGGGGCGGCTGCCGCGCCGTACGTCGCCGACGACCTGGCTCGCGGTCAGCAACGGCCACGGCTACGCGGTCCGGGTCGGCGGGGCGGTCACGGCGCTCGGCATGGCCGTCGCCTTCACGCTGAGCTACGCGCTCACCCAGACGACGCTGATGGCCGCCACCGACCACCAGGCCAGGGTGTCCACGCGCGCCGACGTCACCGTCACCGCGCCCGGCCTCGGCGGAGTCCCCACGCGGCTGGCCGACGAGGTCCGTACGACCCCCGGCGTCGCCGCCGCCGTGCCGGTGGCCACGACGACCGTGCTGTGGCCGTACCGCGACGACGGAAAGAAGATGGTCGCGTCGTACCGGACGCTCGTGACCGGGTCCGACGCGGCGGGCATGCTGGACCTCGGGCTCCGCGACGGCGCGCTGAGCGACCTCACCGGCGCCGCCATCGCGATCAGCAGGACCACCGCCTTCGCCCGCGACGCCAAGGTCGGGGACCACGTCACCGTGACCCTCGGCGACGGGACCACGGCCGTCGTACGGGTCGTCGCCACGTACGACCGGAGCCTGGGCTTCGGAGACGTCGTCGCCTCGCGCGGCCTGGTCGCCGGACACACCACGACCGGCCTGGCCGACAAGGTACTCGTCCGCGCCGTCCCGGGCCGGGGGCCGGAGGTAAGGCGAGCCCTCGCCGCGCTCGCCGCGCACGAGCCGGGCGCGCAGGCCGCGGACCCCGACGGCGTCGGGAAGACGCCGACGCCACCGGAGGTCTGGGTGAACGTCGTCGTGCTCGCCGTCCTGCTGGGCTACGTTCTGCTGGCGGTCGCCAACCGGCTGGCGGCCTCGGCCGCACAGCGCCGCGACGAGTTCACCTCGCTCCGGCTCGTCGGGGCCACCCCACGGCAGATCGTCGCGATGGTGCGCCGCGAGGCCGCGCTGATCTCCGTCGCCGCCGTCGGCGCCGGGATCGCGCTGTCGGCGATCCCGCTGGCCCTGCTGGGCACCGGCTTCCTCGGCCACCCGTGGGCCGCGGGACCGGTCTGGCTCCTGCCGGCGATCGCCGGCCTCGTCGCGGCGATCGCCTGGCTCGCCAGCGAGCTCCCGGCCCGAGCCGCGCTACGAGCGTCGCCCGCGGCCGTCCTCGCCCAGCGCTCCTGACCGCCGCGCGGTGCGCCGACCCCGGCCACCGGCTCACCGCGCGGCCGGTCCACTCCGACGCCCGGTCCGGCCCGGCCGCCGGTTCATCGCGCGGCGCCGTTCGTCGCGGACCGTCCTTTAAGGGACATCGTTGACGGGTCGGAGGTGGGACTTCTACTCTGCTACCGACCGGTCGGTATGTACGTCGAAAGGGCCGCGATGATCGCCAGCACGATGCAGGAATTCCCCCTCACGGTCTCCGCGATCCTGCGGCACGGGGCCCGCGTGTACGGCGGCAGCGAGTGCGTGACCTGGACCGGTGGTGAGCCGCGCCGGGCGTCGTACCGGCAGGTCGCCGAGAACGCCGAACGGCTCGCCGCCGCCCTGGCCCGGCTGGGCGTCGGCGCGGGCGACCGCGTTGCGACGTTCTGCTGGAACAACCAGGAGCACCTCGAGGCGTACTTCGCCGTCCCGGGGATGGGCGCGGTGCTGCACACGCTGAACATCCGGCTGTTCCCCGACCAGCTCGCCCACATCGTCGAGCACGCCGAGGACCGGGTCATCATCGTCGACGATTCCCTGGTGCCGCTGCTCGCCCGCGTGGCCGACCGGCTGCCCACCGTGGAGGCGTTCATCGTCGTCGGCGACGGCGACGCGTCCGCCCTCGGCGCGGCGCGCGTGCTGCGCTTCCACGAGCTGCTGGCCGCCGAGGAGCCCGGGTTCGACTGGCCCGAGCTCGACGAGCGGTCCGCCGCGTCGATGTGCTACACGAGCGGCACGACGGGCGACCCGAAGGGCGTCGTCTACTCCCAGCGCTCGACCTTCCTGCACGCCCTGGCGGCGACGTCGGCGTCGCTGCTGGGCGTCACCGAGAAGGACCGCGTGCTCGCGATCGTCCCGATGTTCCACGTCAACGCGTGGGGCCTGCCGTACGCCGCGTTCCTGTCCGGGGCGACGCTCCACATGCCCGGGCCGTTCCTCCAGCCCGAGCACCTGACCGCCTTCATCGCGGCCGAGCGCAGCACCGTCTCCTCGGCGGTGCCGACGATCTGGAGCGCGATCCTCAACTACGGCGCCGCCCACGAGATCGACCTGTCGTCGCTGCGGACGGGCACCTCCGGCGGCGCCGCCGCGCCCCGCGCGCTGCTGGAGGCCTTCGAGGAGCGGTACGGCCTGCGGATCATCCAGGGCTGGGGCATGACCGAGACCAGCCCGCTCGGCGGCATGGCCTTCCCCCCACCCGGTGTGGAGCCGGGCACCCCGGAGGACGTCGACTGGCGCCTGAAGTCGGGCCGTGTCACGGCCGGCGTGGAGATGCGGATCGTCGACGCGCTGGGCGAGGAGCTGCCCTGGGACGGCACGTCCGTGGGCGAGATCGAGGTGCGCGGGCCGTGGATCACCGGCTCGTACCACCGCGATCCCGCCCCGGAGAAGTTCCACGACGGCTGGCTGCGGACCGGCGACATCGGCACGGTCGACGACCGGGGCTTCTTCCAGATCACCGACCGGGCCAAGGACGTCATCAAGTCCGGCGGCGAGTGGATCTCCTCCGTCGAGCTGGAGAACCACCTGGTCTCCCACCCCGCGGTCCTCGAGGCCGCGGTGATCGGCATCCCCGACCCGCGCTGGGACGAGCGCCCGCTCGCCTTCGTCGTCACCCGCGACGGCCGCTCCGTGACCGCGGCCGAACTCGCCGAGTTCCTGGCCGGCAAGGTCGCACGCTGGCAGGTTCCGGAGAACTGGGCGTTCGTCGAGGAGATCCCCAAGACGACGGTCGGCAAGTTCGACAAGAAGCCGCTGCGGGCCCGCTACCGCGCCGACGAGGTCAAGATCGAACGGCTCTGAAGCCAGCGAAAATACCACTTACCGGTTACCTTTCAGCTGATCGACGCCAAGTAGCGGCGAGGTCGCCCTCGCTCGCCGCGCCCCTGCGGCTCGTCGATCGGCTCGGACACCTGCGCGCGGGCGAAGGGATCGGCCGACATGGCGCGGACGATTTTCCGGGATAGCCGGAATCTGGCGGTGGATACCTGGAACGGGCCGTGTCACGTGTCTAGCGTGTCGACGACCGTTCCAGGAAAGAGGCGTAGATGCTCAGCCGCTCCGACCCGACCAGGATGGCCGCTCCGATCGGGAGGTACCCCCACATCGCCACGGTGTCGCGGCCATGACGGCCGCCGCCGGCGTGGCCGACCCTCGTGAGCTGCGGACGCTCACGCGGGGTCTGGCCGTCCTCGAAGAGGTCGTGGGCGCCGAGGGACGGGCGACCGCGAAGTCGCTCGCGCACAAGCTCGGGCTCAGCCAGAGCACCTGTTATCAGATGCTCAAGACCTTGGAGCTGACCGGCTACGTCGTGCGTACTCCGGCCGGTTTCTACGAGGTGGGGCCGAGCATCTCGACGATGTTCCGCCGCCTGCGGATGACGTTGACCCTTGAGCCGCGGGTCTCGCGCGCCCTTCATGCGCTGCGGGACGAGACCGGTGACACCGCCTACGCCTGTGTGCTGCGCGGCAGCGGCATCGCGCTCCAGGAGATCGCCGAAGGGCGCGGCGCACTCGTGGTGCGGATGCTGCAGCCGGGCACGCGCGACAACCTCCACGCCCGAGCTTCGTGCCGGGCCATCCTGTCCCGGCTGCCGGAGGTCGAGCGTCGCCGTATCCTGCCGGCCCGTTCACTGCCGAGACTCACCGAGCACACCGTCACCCGGCGTACGGAGCTGCGGAGGATCCTCGAGACGGCGCTGGCCAAGGGATACGCGGTGGAACGCCAGGAGTTCGAGGAGGGCGTCGGCTGCGTGTCCGCGCCGTTCTTCGACCTGGCCGGCGCGGTGGCCGGGTCGCTGACCGTCGCGATGCCCGTGGCCCGCCTGGACGCCAACGAGGCGAGCATCGCCCGGATGGTGATGTCCCATGCCGCCGAGGCCGGCCACCCCGCGGCCCGACCGGAGCCGCGGCCGTGACCGCCCCGATGACCCCGGACCGGTTCCGGGCGCTCTTCCCCGCCCTGTCCGACCGGGTGTGGCTCGACACTCCGGCGAGCCCTCCTGGCCCGCTGCCGGTGACCGCCGCGCTCACCGAGGCGATCACTTCCTGGCAGGCCGGCCGGTTCGGCGCGGCGGAATGGGAGGGCGCGGCGCCGGCGGCCAGGCTCGCCTTCGCCCGTTATCTCGGCGTGCCCGCCACCGATGTCGCGCTGATGGGTTCGGTCGCGGAGGCCGCGGCCACGGTCGCCACGTCGCTGCCGCCCGCCGGACGGACCGTCGTCGTCGGTGATGAGGAGTTTCGCAGCAACCTGTTTCCCTGGCTCACGCTGGAGGCCAGGGGCTACCGGATCCTCCAGGTGCCCACCGGGCCCGGCGGCCGTACCGAGTCGCTCCTGACCGCCATCGACGACGCCACCGCGCTGGTCGCCGTCAGCCACGTACTGTCCATCGACGGCGAGCGGGTCGACCTGGCCCGCCTGCGGTCCGCCACCGACGCGGTGGGCGCACGCCTGTTCGTGGACGCCACCCAGTCCCTCGGCGTACTCCGCCCGGACCTGGCCGCGGTACGTCCGGACTATCTCGCCGTACACGGGTACAAGTGGCTGCTCTGCCCACGCGGGGCCGCCTGGCTGGTCACCCCGCACCACGACGAGCTACGGCCCTTGCTGCCGAGCTGGAAATCGACCGCGGACGGCGGCTACTTCGGCGGCCCGTTGCACCCTGCCGCGGGCGCGGCTCGCTGCGACGCCTCACCGGCCTGGCTCTCCTGGGTCGGCGCCGTGGCGGCCATCGAGCTGTGCTCGAGCCTTCCGGCGGAGACCGTCGAACGACACTGCCTCACGCTGGCCTGCGCGTTCCGGGACGGCGCCCAGGCCGCCGGAGCGGCCCCGGTCGGCGCCGGCCCAGCCACATCGTGACGGTACGGGTCACGGACCCGGATGGAGTGCGCGACCGGCTCCGGTCGCACCGGGTGCACGCGCTGGTGACCGGGGACCGCCTCCAGCCGGCTTCCACTACTTCAACAACGACGATGACGTGGCCGCCGTGCTGCGCGCCCTGGCGGGTTGACGATCGCCGCACGAGAACGGCAGGGGAAGGCTTTCGAACCATCCAGATTGACTTACTAGGGAATTGCCGCCATGCTCGTCCAATGCACTCCGAGGTTCAACGTTGGCTGAACCTGCCCGTCGATCTGCGACGGCAGGCGAGCGCGCTGTGTACCACGCCCGTACCCGCGTGAACCGAAGGGCCTCAGAGTGAACAGGAGCAGCAGCACATGGCCGCGAGCACTTCCGCGCCCACCCAGACCCGCCTGGCCGACATCGCCCGGCGGTTGGCGACCACCCCCGACGAATGGATCCACCGCGTACGCCTGAGCACCGAGGAACGCTGGTACGAGCGCCTCCACCAGGACGACGATCACGAGATCTGGCTGCTCAGCTGGATGCCGGGCCAGTCGACCGGCTTCCACGACCACGGAGGGTCCCGGGGCGCCTTCGCCGTCGCCCTCGGGGGCCTGCGCGAACACGACCTGGCCGTCGAACGCGACCTCGCGCCCGGCGACTTCCGGGAGTTCGGGCCGGACTACATCCATTCGGTGACCAACGTCTCGACCGCCCCGGCGGTCAGCGTCCACGTGTACTCTCCCCGGCTCACGGTGATGAACCGCTACGACCTCACCGGCGGCGGCCTGGTCAAGCTGGTCGAGGAGCGCGCGGACGACTGGTGACACGCGCCGTCACCGGGCCGCTCCCGGCCGGCGTTCGAACCGCAGTACGCCGGGACCTGACGGGTCCGGCGCCGCGTCGGTTCGTACGACGGCGTCGGCGCGGTCCCACGTCGCCTCGCGTTCGAGCATCGCGTCCTCCTGCGCCGCCCAGCGATCCCAGTGCGGCCGGTACACGTCGCCGTCGCGGTCCAGCGCGCGTTGCCGGCGGGTCCGGTCCGCCGCCTCCAGCCACACCAGCACGCTCGCGTGGCGGGCGGCACGGCGTGCTCCGGCGCCGACGCCTTCCACGATGAGCAGCCCCGGCGGCGACAGCTCGATCGGATCGCCCCACGCCTGGTCGATCCAGTCGTAGCGCGGGACGTGTGCGGCGCGCCCGGCGGCGAGCGGCTCGAGCACCTCCGAGACCAGCAGGTCGACGCCGTGCTCCAGGCCGTCCCAGCCGCCGTAGAGGCCCTCGAGACCGACCACGGGGGCGTCCAGTTCCTCCCGGAGTAGGGCGGCCACGGTCGACTTGCCCGAACCGGACCGCCCGTCGATCGCGATGACGCGGGTACGGCCGGCCCGCGGTGGGGCCGCCCGCAGCAGGGCGCCGAGTTCCCGTATCACCGTCAGGCGGGGGTGAGCGGTCGCCACGGGATCGGGGTGGACAGGACCATCGCCGAGCTCGTCTCGCCGTGGGACGCGAGGCGCACCAGGATGCGCTCGAGCTCGGCGACCGAGGTGGTGGCGACCAGGACCATGGAGCACACGTCCCCGGTGAGCCGGGACACCTCGAGGACCTCGGGGATGTCGTCGAGCAGCTCCGGGTGCACGGTGATGCAGCGGGCGCCGTAGCACTTCATCCGGACCTGGGCGACGACGGCGAACCCGGCCGCCGCCGGATCGACCCGGGCGTGGTAGCCGGTGATCACGCCGGTCTCCTCCAGGCGGCGCACCCGCTGGGCGACCGTCGGGGCGGACAGGTGGACCCTGCGGGCGAGCTCGTTGAACGACAGCCGCGCGTCCTCCTGGAGCGCCCCGAGAAGGGCCCAGTCGACGGCGTCGAGGTCGGGTTTCACGCTCGTAAGCCTAACCGCCATATTCAGTGACGATCGTAAAGAATCACCGTCTCAGGGTTCCCCGTCGCCCCTGTGGTCTCGGGGTCGGGCCGCGCAGAATGGATTTCGTCCACAACGTGATGAAGGAGGTCAAAGGTGACGTCCGAAGCATCGTCCGGCTGCCCGATACTGCACGCCGATGAGCCGAAGCTCGACTTCGGCGGCACCACGCCGTACGAAGACTATGTGCACGCGTCCACCCTGCACGCGCTCCAGAGGCCGGTCACCGACGAGCCTCTGGAGATGTCGTTCCTCGTGGTCACCCAGGTGATGGAGCTCTACTTCGGCCTGCTGGTCTTCGACCTGAGGAACGCCCGCGACCGGCTGCGGGCCGACGACGTCCGTGGAGGCGTCGCCGCACTGCGCCGCTGCACCACGCACCTGAAGGCGCTGCGCGCCGCGTGGCTGCCGATCGCACGGATGACTCCGCGGGAGTTCAACGCGTTCCGCGACGCCCTCGGGGAGGGATCCGGGTTCCAGTCGGCGGCGTACCGGCACGTGGAGTTCCTGCTCGGCGAGAAGTCCGCGTCGATGCTCGTGCCGCACCGGTCGGTCCCCGCCCAGCATGCCGAGCTGACCCAGGCGCTCGGCGAGCCGGGCGTGTACGACGCGGCCCTCGCGCTGCTGGCGCGCCGGGGCCACTCCGTACCGGACGAGGTGCTCGAGCGCGACCTCACGCAGGCGTACAGCCCCCACTCCGCCGTGGAAGAGGTCTGGGCCAAGATCTACGCCACCGACGCCGGTGAGGCGACCCGGCTCGGGGAGGCACTGACCGACGTCGCCGAGGAGTTCACCGGCTGGCGGCACGACCACCTGATGGCCACCCGCCGGGCGATGGGCGCCAAGGCGGGCACCGGGGGCTCCGCCGGAGTGGCCTGGCTGGAGAAGCGAGTGAGCAGGGATATCTTCCCGGAGCTGTGGACCGCCCGTTCCCACGTCTGAAGGATCGCCGCTGATGGACCTGATCGACCGCGCCGCAGAGCTCGACGCCGCAGATCCTCTGGCGCGGCTGCGCGCCGAGTTCGACCTGCCGCCCGGCACCGTCTACCTCGACGGCAACTCCCTCGGCGCCCCGCTCCGGCGCGTCGCCGACCACGTGGGGAGGGTCGTCCGCGAGCAGTGGGGCGGGCGGCTGATCCGATCGTGGTCGGAGGGCTGGTGGGAGGCGCCCCGGCGGGTCGGCGAGCGGATCGCCCCGCTGGTCGGGGCCGCCCCCGGCCAGGTCGTCGTCGCCGACTCGACGAGCGTGAACATCTTCAAGGCCCTCGTGGCCACCGTACGGCTCGCGCCCGGGCGGCGGGAGATCCTCGTCGACGCCGCGACGTTCCCCACCGACGGGTACATCGCGGCTTCGGTCGCCGAGCTCACCGGCACGGAGCTGCGGGCGGTGCACGTCGACGACCTGCCGGCGGCGCTCGGCGAGCGCACCGCCGTGGCGCTGCTCAACCACGTGGACTACCGGACGGGCCGGCTGCACGACATGGCGGCCGTGACGGAGCTGGTCCACGCGGCCGGCGCCCGCGTCGTCTGGGACCTGTGCCACAGCGTCGGCGTGCTCCCGATCGAGCTGGACGCGCTCGGCGTCGACCTCGCGGTCGGCTGCACGTACAAGTTCCTGAACGGCGGCCCCGGCGCGCCGGCCTTCATCTACGTGCGCCGTGACCTGCAGGAGTCGCTCGACCAGCCGCTGTCCGGCTGGGGTGGTCACCGCGAACCGTTCGCCATGGCCCCGGACTACGTCCCGGCCGAGGGCGTCGAGCGGGCCCGCTGCGGCACCCCCGACATCCTGTCCCTGCTCGCCCTGGAGTCGGCCCTGGAGGTCTGGGACGGCGTGGCCCTGGCCGACGTCCGCGCCAAGGGCCTGTCCCTGACGGGCTTCTTCATCGAGTGCGTCGACGAACTGCTCCCGGCCGGCGCGGTGGAGGTGGTGACGCCTCGCGACGAGCGGCGCGGCCACCAGGTGTCCCTCCGTCACGAGGCCGCCGAGGCCGTCATGACGGAGCTGATCAAGCGCGAGGTCATCGGCGACTTCCGCGCCCCCGACGTCCTTCGCTTCGGCTTCGCGCCGCTCTACGTCACCCACACCGACGCACACCACGCCGCGCGGCTCCTCGCCGACATCCTCGCGACGGCCTGACCCGCGGTCACCGCCGATCCCACATCGCAGAGCTCCCCCGAGCCCTGCAGGTGTCGGAGACCGACCTCGTAGGCGGACCTCTCGGCACGGATCCAGTGCAGTCCGCTCCCCACACCTATGTTCCGCCGCTCCGGGTCGCCGTGGAGTCGAACGGCATCAGCCTCGGTCAGCACGAAATGGCCCCGCTCCCTGGCCTTGATGGGCAGAAGAGCGGGGCCGTCGCGTCGTCATCCAACGGCTCACCGTGGCGTGTCCAGTTCCGGCCGCCAGATGATCGACCGGCAGCTCAGGGCTCCCGAACCCCGCAGGCCGCGGCTTCCCCAGTAGTCGGCGACCGAAGAAGGAACTCCCGAATCGGTGCGCGGCCCCAGGCCCATATGGAACGATGATCATCGTCGATGATTCCGACGATGGAGTTCTCACGGAATCACCGCTGCGGCGACCGATACGGAGACACTCGTCGGACACGGGTTCAATAAGCCACCGAACTGCGCACGGCATGACGCGTCCTGACTATAGACGGTAAGTAACCGGCTCGACAATCAGGTAAGTATCCAGCGATTCGGGAGAATGTCATGGAAACATTCAAAGGCGAGCATTCCATTGATGAAGCCGGGGTGACCGGCGATATGCCCCTCGAGGACATCGATGCCGGACGCATCCGACGGGTCATGGACTTCACCCGGTCGTTGAGCGCCGGCAAGCTGCTCGCCGAGATCCTGCCCAGTGGCACGCCCGCACACGTCGCCGCGGAGATCGCGCGGCACTGCCGCGTCGCGCACGGCTCGGTCATGGTGTTCCCGTCCGGGCCGAGCGCACTCGCCGCCCCACTGACCGGCATTGGGCTGAACCTCGGGGTGCCGCGGCCGAGCACCGTCGTACGCGAAAGGGTGGCCCGCCGATATGGCATTCCCGCGGCGGACCTACAGGTCCAGATCGTACATGCCGCCTTTTCCGATGATGAACCAGGCGATGTCGGTGAAATCGAGATATTCCTTTGCCCAGTGGGGTCAGGTGAGAGATTTCAACGGATGCTGGACGACGAACGCCGGGCCAACCATGAAACACATTTCGCAATCGACGTCGCCGCGCCCGAACCACACCTGACGGAACGGCTGTGGGAGCTACTCACCGGCCCTGCGGGAATGGCGCCCGACGGCGGCGGATTCAACCCTTATGAAGGCCCGGCGGGCCGCACCGTCCTGTACTTCCGCACCGAGGGTCTCGTCGCGCCCCAGGGATGGCCGCGCAGGCTGGAGCTGCTCGTCGACGGCCATCACGATCTGCTGGCCACCCACCTGCGGTCGTCGGAACCGTCTCGTCCGGCCCGCACCGTGCCGGAGCCGCCCGCCGACGAGGAGTCGACGCGGCGGATGCTGGACCTGCTGACCGGTGCGTGGACCACCCAGGCCCTGTGCGCGGCCGCGGAGCTCGGCATCGCCGACCACCTGAAGTCACACCCGGCGACCAGCGCCGAGCTCGCCACGCTGACGAACGCCGACCCCGACCTGTTGCACCGGGTACTCCGGTACCTGGAGTCACTGAGCGTCGTGCGCCGGGACGACGGGCGGTGGAGCCTGACCGGGCTCGGCATGACACTGCGGACCGGAGCACTCCGCGACGTCGCCCGGCTGTACGGCGGGATCTTCTACCGCAGCTTCGGCTCCCTCTCGCATTCCGTCCGCACGGGCGAGAACGCCTTCGAGCACGCCCTGGGCATGCCGCCGTTCGACTACCTGAACGAGCATCCTGACCAGGCAAGCGTCTTCCACGGCGCCATGGCGGCCGGGTCGACGTGGTTCAGCGGCGTCCCCAAGGTGATCGACTTCACCGACGCGGGAACCGTCGTCGACGTCGCAGGCGGCCACGGCGACCTGCTCCGCCACATCCTCATGGCGGCTTCCGCCACCCGGGGCGTGCTGTTCGACCAGCCCGCGGTGGTCGACGCGGCCCGCGAGGAGCTCGAGAAGGACGACCTGCTCGACCGGTGCGAGGTCATCGGCGGCGACTTCACCGAGCGGGTGCCGGAGGGCGGCGACGTCTACTTGCTCTCCCGCATCCTCCACGACTGGGACGACGAACAGTGCCTGAAGATCCTGGCGAACTGCCGCCGGGCCATGTCGGAGACCGCACGGCTGGTCATCATCGAACGCCCCATCCCGACGGACGGCACACCGTCCCTGGCCATCGCCTGGGACGTACACATGGCCGTCAACAACATCGGCGGGCGGGAACGCACCTACGAGGAGTACCGCCGGCTGCTGCGCGTCGCCGGTTTTCACCTGGTCGACACCCGGCCGCTCGCCCTCGACATGGCGGCCCTGACCGCTGTTCCGGCCGGCGGCTCATGACCGGGACGGCCGGGATGTGGCCGCACGCGTGATCGAACCGGCGCGGACCGGCGCACGCGCGGTGTCCGCGTTCACGTTCTGGTGCCGGCTCGGCGAGAAACGGGTGCCCGGGACGAACTTGGTCCGGCAAGTCCGCCCCGGGCGGTACCGAGGGCGCGGGTCCCGCCACCGAGGGCGGGCCGCGCCCGGCTATTTGTGCCGCAGGATCGTCTTCGGCAGGTTGAAGGGCAGCCGGTTCTTGGCGGGCTTGGACCGCGCCTTCTTGCGCAGAGCGGGGTACAGGTCGGTGTAGACCTTGCTCGCGAGGTAGGTCCGCATGCTCGCCGTGTTCTGGCCGGAGGCGGCGGGCAGGCCGCCGCGGAAGTTCACGACCGGGGTGAGGAGGCCGCAGCCGTCCGCCCCCGGGACGCTGTAGGCGTTGTCGTTCAGGGTCAGGCCGACGATGTCGCCGTCGTACGGGGTGAGGCTCGTCGGGTCCACCGTCGTGTTCAGTTTGATGGGCGTCTTCTTCGTGCCGATGTAGCACGTGCTGCCCAGCAGCGCGTTGATCAGCTTGATGCGCAGGTCGATGGTGGAGTGCAGGTTGCCGCTGTCGTCGACGGACAGCCCGAAGTTCCCGACGTACTTCGGCAGGGCCTGCAGCTTGATGCCGGGCGTGTTCTCGGTGCCGGGGATGCCGAGCGCCCCGCCGGGCACCGTCATCGCCTTGGCGGTGACGGTGACGATCTGGACCTGCTTGCCGGCGCGGTCGGGGCCGCTGGCCACGCTGATCGTCATGTGCTCGGTGAGCGGCTGGGTGATGCCGCCGAGCTTCATGGATCCACCGCCGACGACGAAGATGTTGCACCACCATTGGGCCGGGTCGGCGCCGACCGGAAGCCGGTCGGGGCACGACGTGAAGTCGACCTTGACCGGGGAGGGGTCGGCGTGGGCGGCGGGGGCGGTCAGGGCGAGCACGATGGGGGCGGCGGTGGCCGTGGCCAGGATGCGGCGCGTGATCGACTTCATCCAGTACCTCTCAGGTGGTGGCATGGTGCAGCCGCGGTCGAGATGCGCCACCGCCCTCGGTGAAGGCGGTCGCCGAGCGGGGTCTTACGGTGCACGGCGCAGGTCGTCGGGGCTCCGGTGCGGGGGATCCGCCGGCCGGACGAACCCCCGGTCGAACCGGTGACCAAGATCTAAAACGGTGAACCCCACCAGGTCAACCGGCCAGTAGCGATCTTGGCCGTACCTGGCCAGCCGCCGATCGGACGGCGGGATGAGCGCTGCGTGACCACCCAAGTGCGACATTCCGTAAAAAAGCCGCCTACCAGGCTTTTCACCAGAAAAGCCCGCAATGTCCCCACGCGCCAACGCCGGGCTCACTACGCTCGATCTTGTCAGCGGCGACGCGATGCGGCCTTTGCCCGACATCGAGAGTGTCCTGTCAGGACACGGCACGGGCGGCCGCCACGAACACGCCCCTGCCCGGCGAATGCCACCGCACCCGGTGCGGCATTCGCGGGATTCCCGGCCTGGCCGCCCGCGCGAAGCGGGCTCTCCGGCCAGGCCGTCAGCCCGAGAAGGAGGAATCGAATGATGACGTCCGGCTGCGTACGGCCGGCGACAGAGTACGGCGGTCCCCCGGCCGCCGACTGGTGCCATTCCACGAGATCACACGACCGGCTCCCGGCGGGAGGGCGCCGGTGAGCGAGCCGTTGGACTGGCAGCGACTCGTCGTGGCGGTGGCCGTGACCATCGCCGCGGTAACGGCGGGCTTCGGCCTGCGCACTCTCCTGGGCTGGCTCACCCGCCGGGCGGTGAAGACCCGCTGGACCTGGGACGACCTGTTCTTCAAGCTGCTGCGCGACCTCGCGGTGGTGCCCTGCACGGTCCTCGGCCTGTGGGTCTCGGTGCTGATCCTGCACCTCAAACCGGGCATCCGGACGACGTCGGGCCGCGTCCTGGTCGCCGTCCTCATCCTGACGATCTCCATCGCGATCGCGCGTTTCGCCGCCGGTGTCGTCTCCTCGATCGCGCTGGCCAGGTCGGGCGTCGCGCAGTCGGCGACGATCTTCGTCAACATCGTCCGGGTCGTGGTCGTCGGGATCGGCGCCCTCATCCTCCTGCAGAGCCTCGGGGTCTCCATCACCCCGCTGCTGACCGCACTGGGCGTCGGCGGACTGGCGGTCGCGCTGGCCCTCCAGGACACGCTCGCCAACCTCTTCGCCGGGGTGCACATCCTGGCGTCGCGGAAGGTCCAGCCCGGCGACTTCGTACGGCTGGACAGCGGCCAGGAGGGCTACATCATCGACATCAACTGGCGGAACACGACGATCCGCCAGCTGCCCGACAACCTGGTCGTGGTCCCGAACTCACGGTTCGCCGACGCGATCGTGACGAACTACCACCGGCCGGCGCAGGACATGTCGATCTCCGTGAAGGTGGTCATCGGCTACCACAGCGACCTGGAACACGTCGAGAAGGTCACCCTCGACGTCGCCCAGGAGGTGATGGCCACCGTGGACGGCGGAATGACGGACTACGAGCCCTCCGTCCGGTTCAACACGATGGGCGAGTCGAGCATCGGATTCTCGGTCAACCTGCGGACCCGGGAGTTCACCGACCAGTACCTCGTCGTCCACGAGTTCATCAAGCGGCTGCACCGCAGGTACCGCGACGAGGGGATCGACATCCCGTTCCCCCAGGGCAGCCTCATCCTCGCCGCGCCGGCTCGGTCCGCTGACGGCGAGACGGCCGGGAACCGGGTTCACACGAGCCGGCCGGTGACGAGCGACGGAATCGGCCTCAGACAAACCGGTCGGATCGGGTTCAGACGAGCCGGTCGGTGACGGCCGACAGCCGGCGGACGAGGGACACGGCGTGTTCGCGTTCGTCGGCGGCGAGGGACTCCCAGATCTCGGCGAAGCGGCCGACGAGGTCCCGTCGCTTCTCCTCCAGCACGGCCCGCCCCGCGGCGGTCAGAGTGAGGCACATGCTCCGGCCGTCGCGGGCGTGCGGGGCCCGCGCGACCATTCCCCTGCGTTCGAGCGCCGTCAGGGCGCGAGTGACCGTCGGCTGGGCCAGCCCGGCCTGCTCCGCGACCGCCGACACCCCGCGGTCCCCCACGACGGAGATCGCCCCCAGGACCACGAGCTGCGGCACGGAGATGGCGTCTCCCGGAACATTGTTGGCGGCGCCCCCCGTACGCCGTGCCGCGCGTAGCAGATCCAGTACCGCGTCGACGAAATCGTCGAAAAGGTCCTCCGATTCGTCACTTCTGGTCGCCACATCACCCCGATCGGTCATCTATATAGCGTACTATGGAGTCCGAGTGAGGAGCAGGCCCATGGACGAGTCATTCACCCCGGGCTCCGATGGCCCCGCCCGGGACGCACGGCACCGGCCCCTGTTCGTCGTGGGCGTGGACGGATCGGACTCCGGCCGCGCCGCGCTCTCCCAGGCCGCGGACGAGGCCGCCGGCACCGGCGCGCAGATCCTCTGCGTGCACGTTCGCCCGCAACCGAGTCTCTGCGAGCTGACGGCGCTCGTCGCCCCCGGCGCGGCGCTGATCAGCCGTGACTGCCGAGATCTCATGGAGATGCAGGCCTGGCTCGACTCCGTCCAGATCCTCGATCCGACCGGTCTGCCCTGGGAGTTCGCCGTCCTCAGCGGCCGGCCCGACAAGCGCCTGCGCGAGGTGATGATCGCCCGGCACGGCGACGCGCTGTTCGTCGGGCAGTCCCTCCGCCCCGGCCGGTGGTCCCGGCTGTTCCACCGCTGCCCTGCGCGCCGGCTCGCCCGGTCCCAGGAGTACTCCGTCCACCTCGCCACCACCGCGCCCTGACCGATCCGCGTTTTGTGCGCCGGTGCCAATCGCCGCGCCGTTTTCGTGCGTCCCATGCGCAGCGAACGCCCCCCGATTCCGCCAAGGTGATGACTCCTCGGATTGATCATCACGCCCGCGGGTGCGGAGAGCGGTGGGGCATCGCATGGTCGGTGGCGGTTTCACGCGCGGATTCACCGGCGTCCTCCTGACGGTGGTCGCCTCGGTGGGCGTCCTGCCCGGTACGGCCGGCGCGGCCGTGAAACGGGTCACCGCCGACGACGGCGCGAAGATCACCGCTGAGCACTGGATCGACGCCCGTACCGTCGACCTCACGGTCTCCTCCCCTGCGTTGGGGGCGTCGGTGCCGGTCCGGGTCATCGTGCCGCGGGGCTGGTCGCGCTCGGCGAAGAAGTCCTGGCCGGTCGTGTACGCCTATCACGGGGGCCGGGACACGTACCTGTCGTGGACCCGGAGCACCGACATCGCGAAGGTCGCCGCCTCGTGGGACGTGATGGTCGTGATGCCCGACACCGGGTGGGCGGGCTGGTTCACCGACTGGTGGAACGGCGGCAAGCGCGGCACGCCGAAGTGGGAGACCTTCCACACCTCCGAACTCCTCCAGCTGATGCAGCGCGGCTACCACGCGGGCACGCGGCGCGCCACGATGGGCGTGTCCTCCAGCGGATACGGAGCGGTCAAGTACGCCGCCCGCCACCCGGGCATGTTCAAGTACGCCGTCTCGCTCAGCGGCGTCCTGCACCTCACGCAGACCGGCGTGCCGGCCCTCGTCATGTTCGAGGCGAGCGAGAAGTACGACCCGTTCCGGATCTGGGGCGTCCCCGGCATCGACGACAAGAACTGGAAGGCGAACGACCCGTACGTCCTCGCGGCGAAGCTCAAGGGGACCGGGCTCTACCTCGCCAGCGGCCTCACCGGGCTGCCCGGCCCGAACGACCCGACCGGCGGCAAGGAGCCGGTGGAGCTCCAGGAGGTCGTCTGCGGGGCGACGACGGTCTCGCTCGTGAACCGCCTCCGCAAACTGCACATCCCCGTCACCGCGCACATCTACCAGAAGGGCTACCACGACTGGTCGACGTGGCAGCCGGAGATGCACACCGCGTGGCCGCTGATGATGAAGGCCCTCAAGGCAAAGAAACTGGGCTGAACCGGGGCACCCGTTAGCCCGCGAGCCTCCCGGGTAGGGGCGGAACACCGCTTCCAACGCTACGAGGGGTTGATCGCATGATGACGGAGCGCACCAGACCCCGCGTCGTCGTGGTGACCGGGGCGAGCGGGGGCATCGGCAGGGCGACGGCGCGGTTGTTCGGCGGGCAGGGCGCCAAGGTGGCCCTGCTGGCACGAGGTGAGACGGGCCTGCGGGCCGCCGCCGAGGAGATCCGTACGGCCGGCGGGGAGGCGCTGCCGATCCCCACGGACGTGGCCGACTGGGAGCAGGTCCGCGCCGCCGCCGAGCGCACCGAGGATGAGCTCGGGCCGATCGACGTGTGGGTGAACGTCGCGTTCAGCTCGGTGTTCGCCGAGTTCAAGGACATCGACCCGGCGGAGTTCAAGCGGACCACCGAGGTGACCTACCTGGGCTTCGTGTACGGGACCAGGGCCGCGCTCGACCGGATGCTGCCGCGCGACCGGGGGGTGATCGTGCAGACCGGGTCGGCGCTGGCCAAGCGCGGCATCCCGCTGCAGTCGGCGTACTGCGGCGCCAAGCACGCCATCCAGGGCTTCCACGAGTCGCTGCGCACCGAGCTGCTGCACCGGCACAGCAACGTCAAGGTGACCATGGTGCACATGCCCGCGGTGAACACCCCGCAGTTCGACTGGGTGGAGAACAAGCTGCCCCACCACGCGCAGCCGGTGCCGCCGATCTACCAGCCGGAAGTGGCCGCGCGGGCCCTGGTGTACGCGGCCGACCACCCGCGGCGGCGGGAGTACTGGGTGGGCGGCAGCACGGTGGCGACCCTGCTGGCCAACCGGATCGCCCCGGGGCTGCTCGACCGCTACCTCGCGCGCTCCGGGTACGACTCCCAGCAGACCGATCAGACGCGCGACCCGAACCAGCCGGCGAACCTGTGGAAGCCGGCCGACGGCCCCGACGGCCGCGACTTCGGCGCCCACGGGAGCTTCGACGACAAGGCCCACGCGCGCAGTGTCCAGACGTGGGCCGCGGAGCACCGGGGCCTGCTGGCCACCGGCGCGGGCGCCGCGCTCGGCCTGACCGGTCTGGGTCTGCTGCGGACGGGGCGATGAGGGGACAACCGATCGCACGCCTGACCTGGGGCGTGCCGGGGACGGGCCGGTGAGAGGGCAGCCGATCGCGCGACTGACCTGGGGCGTGCTGCTGACGACGGCACCGGGCGTGGTCCTGGAGACGATCACGCGCCGACCCTCCACGCCCTCCCAGCGCTGGGTGCTGCGCGTGCTGGGGAGCCGGCACGCCGCGCAGGCCGTGGTCGACCTCGCCCGGCCGACGCCGACCGTGCTGCGGCTGGGCGCCGCCGTCGACCTGCTGCACGCGGCGACCTGCGCGGGCGCGGTGGCGTTCCTGCCCGTGTGGCGGCGCCCGGCCGCCTTGGACGGGGTCGGCGCGCTGGCCCTCGCGGCGGGCGCGCTGGCCCAGGCCCGGACGAAGTGACGCCTCAGCCGGGTCACGCCGCGTGCGGGGTGACGCCTCAGCCGTTCCGTAGGGCACGTCGGCCCGGGCACGTACCCGGTCGGCGGCTCAGCCGTTCCGTACCGCGCGCAGGGTCTCCTTCAGCGAGCCGAGCGTGGCGAACACGGCCGTGGGCTCGTAGCCGCAGTGCGCCATGCAGTTCGCGCAGCGGGGGTCGCGTCCGCGGCCGTAGGCGTCCCAGTCGGTCTCCTCGATGAGTTCCTTGTACGTCCGGGCGTACCCGTCGGCCATCAGGTAGCAGGGCCGTTGCCAGCCGAACAGCGAGTACGACGGGATCGCCCACGCCGTACAGGGAAAGTCGATCTTCCCTTCCAGGAAGTCGAGGAACAGGGGTGAGTGGTTGAACTTCCACCGCCGGCGGTCGCCGCCCGCGAACACCTCTCGGAAGAGCCGCCGGGTGTCCTCGACGCCGAGGAAGTGCTCCTGGTCCGGTGCCTTGTCGTAGGCGTACGCCGGGGAGACCATCATCTGGTCGACGGCCAGGTCGTCGTTGAGGTAGTTCAGCACGTCGACGACGGTCTTCGGGTTGTCGGTGCTGAAGACGGTCGTGTTGGTGGTGACGCGGAAGCCTCGGCGCTTGCACTCGCGGACGGCGGCGACGGCCTCGTCGAAGACGCCCGGCTTGCACACCGAGGCGTCGTGGCGTTCGCGCAGGCCGTCGATGTGCACGGTCCAGGCGAAGTACGGCGAGGGCTCGAACTGGTCGATCTTCTTGGGGATGAGCAGCGCGTTGGTGCACAGGAAGACGTACTTCTTGCGCGCGACGAGTTCGCGGACCATCCGCCCGATCTGCGGGTGCATGAGCGGTTCGCCGCCCGCGATCGAGACCATGGGCGCACCGCACTCCTCGACCGCGGCCACGGCCTGCTCGACCGGCATGCGCTGCCGCAGGACGTTCGCAGGGTGCTGGATCTTCCCGCAGCCGGCGCACGCGAGGTTGCAGGCGAACAGCGGTTCCAGCTCCACCAGCAGCGGGAACCTCCGGACGCGGCGCAGCTTCCGGCCCAGGATGTAGGCGCCGATGCGCAGGCTCTGGCGAAGCGGCATCGTCATGACTCGACCTCCGGAGGCGTGGACCCGGCTTTCCTGCGCCGTTGATCCTGGGCCCGGGTCGCGGGGCGTGGACCGGCGATGCGCGCCCACTCGACGAGGACCGGGGCGACGCGGCGCAGCCTGCTCCGGGCGATGAGTACACGGCGGACCGTGCCGACCCGCAGCAGCGGGACGGCCGGGGTGTCGACGATGACGCGTACGGCGGCGAACGGCGTTCCGGTCGCGACCTCGGCGAGCGGCCCGGTCTCCATGTCGACGGCGCGTACGCCGGCGGCGGCGAGCCGCAGCCGCTCCGCGCCCGTGACCAGGTTCGGTGAGGTGAACAGCGGTCCGGTCCGGGCGTACAGGCCGGCGAGCGCCAGTTCTTCGGCGATCCGCTTCGCCGAGGAGCAGGGGAACACCCGCTCGCCGAAGCGCACCTCCGTCGCCACGAGCACGTCGCCGGGGCGCAGCCCGACGTCGAGCGCGCCGCCGAACCCGGTCACGGCGAGCGCGTCGTGCTCCGGCAGTCGCCCGGCGGCGCGGGCGGCGCGGCGCGGCCCGAGGCCGGTCCGGATGACGCGGACGTCCGGCGGTGTCCCGGGATCGCCGGTCCGGGTGGGCCGCGGCATCGCGGCACCTTCGGACTGCGGGAGCCCGCGGCGGACGGCCCGGGCCTCGATCCGCAGGGCGGTGCAGATGACCAGCCTGGTCACGGGTTCACCGGACCCAGGTAGCGGCCGAGCGCGCTGATCGGGAAGACCAGCCGGTAGAGGTGGTAGTTGATGTAGAAGTCGCCGGGGAAGCCGGTGCCGGTGAAGTAGGGCTCGTCCCAGGTGCCGTCCGCGCGCTGGGCGCCGACCAGCCACTCCACGCCCCGGTCGACCGCCGCCGAGCGTTCGCCGGCGGCGAGCAGCCCGATGAGCGCCCAGGCGGTCTGGGAGGGCGTCGAGTGACCGCGCCCGATCCAGGCGGGATCGCGGTACGACCGCAGGTCCTCGCCCCAGCCGCCGTCGTCGTTCTGGTGGCGTTCGAGCCAGTCGACGGCCCGCCGGACGCACGCCCGCTCCGGGCGCACGCCGGCGGCGACGAGCGCGGGGAGCACGGCGCCGGTGCCGTAGACGTGGTTGGCACCCCAGCGGCCGAACCACGAGCCGTCCGGCTCCTGGGCCTTGAGCAGCCAGACGACGGCGCGGCGCAGCACGTCGTCCGATCCGGGCGGGTACTCGTGCGCCAGCGCCTCGACCACGTGCGCGGTGACGTCCGCGGACGGCGGGTCGATCACCGCGCCGAAGTCGCAGAACGGCAGGCGCAGGCACAGTTCGCGGGTGTTGTCGGCGTCGAACGCGGCGAACCCGCCGTCGCGCGAGACCATGCCCGCCATCCAGCGCAGCCCGCGTTCGATCGCCGGCCGTACGCCCGGATGGGCGACCCGGCGCAGGGCGAGGATGACCTCGGCGGTGTCGTCGGTGTCCGGGTAGCCGTCGTTGTCGAACTCGAACGCCCAGCCGCCCGGCGGCAGCGACGGCCGCCGTACGGCCCAGTCGCCGGGTCCCTTGACCTCCTCGTCGAGCAGCCACCCGGCGGCCCGGACGAGGCCGGGATGGTCGCCGGGCACGCCCGCGTCGAGCAGGGCGTTCACGGCGAGGGCGGTGTCCCACACCGGCGACTGGCAGGCCTCCAGGCGGCGGCCCCGCTCGTCGCGGATCGTGAACCGGTCGAGCCCGGCCAGGCCCCTGCGCATGACGGGATGGTCGAGGCCGTAGCCGGACAGGTGGAGGGCGATCAGCGAGTACACCCACGGCGGCTGGATGCCGCCCCAGGAGCCGTCCGGCTCCTGCCGGGCGACGATCCACTCGGCGGCGCGGCGCAGGGCCGCGCGGCGCAGGCCCGGCACGGGCCGCCGCTGGTACCGGTGCAGGACGCGGTCGAGGGCCCCGAAGAAACCGTCCCAGCCGAGACGCGGCCGGCGGCGCGGCATGCGGCCGGTGCGCAGCTCGTCCAGGTCAAACGGCAGGGGCCGCACCGGACGCCGCGCGCTCACGATCGTCAGCGGCACGACCGTCTGCCGCGCCCAGCACGCCCAGTCGTAGACGTTGAGGGGGAACCACGGCGGCAGGAAGATCAGCTCCGGCGGCATGACCGGCAGGTCGGTCCACGGCCACTGCCCGAACAGCGCCAGCCAGATCCGGGTGAAGACCCGGCTGCCCTCGATCCCGCCGTTCCGCCGCACGAAGGCGGCGGCGGTACGCATGTGGCGCGCGTCGGCGGGGTCCCCCGCCAGGCGCAGCGCCGCGTACGCCTCGATCGTGGTGGACAGGTCGCCGGGCCCGTCGTGGAAGTTCGCCCAGGACCCGTCCTCGCGCTGCTCGGAGCGGATCCAGCGGGCGGCCTCGGCGGTGTCCTCCGCCGTACGGATCCCGAGGAACTCGCGGAGCAGCAGGTCCTCGGCGTCCATCGTCACGTTGGTCGCCAGCTCGGCCTTCCACCACCCTTCGGCGGACTGCAGGCCGATGAGGTGGTCGCAGGCCGCCTTGAGAGCGACGTCCGCGCCGGTACGGGGCTCTGTGGTCACTAGTGATCCCGGGATGCGATGAAACGGATGATCTGCCCGAACTCCTCGCGGACGCCTGGGGGCAGGTCCAGGGTCGCCAGCTGCCGCTCCGCCGCGTCGAGCCGGTGCTCGGTCTCGGCCTCGGCCCACGCCCTGCCGCCCGCCTCCTCGACCAGCCGGGCGGCCTCGCCCAGCTCGGCGTCGGACAGCGGGTCCGGGTGGGCCAGCAGCTTGGCGAGACGCTCGCCCGCAGTGGTGCCGCTGGTGATGGCCGCGACGATCGGCAGGCTCTTCTTGCGGGCCCGCAGGTCGGCCAGGACCGGCTTGCCGGTGAGCTCCGGGCTCCCCCAGACGCCGAGCAGGTCGTCGGCGAGCTGGAACGCCAGGCCGGCCTGCGCGCCGAACGCCGCCAGCGCCGCCACGAGGTGGGCGGGCCCCTCGGCGACCATCGCGCCGATCGAGCAGGAGCAGGCCAGCAGCGAGCCGGTCTTGTCCGCCGACATCCGCCGGCACTCCTCCAGGCTCACGTCGTCCCGCGCCTCGAACTCCAGGTCCGACGCCTGCCCGGCGATCAGCCGCTGGACCGCAGCGGCGAGGCCGCGCGCCGCCCACACCCCGCCGCGGGTGCCCAGCTCCAGCAGGAGTTCCCCGGCCAGGACGAGCAGCGCGTCGCCGGCGAGCATGGCGGCCGACCGGCCGAAGACGGTCCAGGCGGCGGGCCGGTGCCTGCGGGTCCGGTCCCCGTCCATGATGTCGTCGTGGAGCAGGGAGAACGCGTGCACGAGCTCCACCGCCGCGGCGGCCGGCAGGCACGTGTCGATGTCCGCGCCCGCCGCCCGGGCCGACAGGATGGCCAGCGCGGGCCGCAGCACCTTGCCGCCCGGTGTCGCGGGCCGGCCGTACGCGTCGTTCCAGCCCAGGTGGTAGCCCGCGACCTGGGCCGTCATCGGATCGAGCCGCGCGACGGCCGTGCGCAGGACCGGTTCGACGAGCGGGCGCGCGCCGGCGACCGACGGTGGGACGGTCTCCGTCATGAGGCGGCCCCCGTCAGCCTCTTCCGGACCAGACGGGCCGCGGTGAGTCCGCTGCGCACGGCTCCCTCCATCGTGTCGGGCCAGCCCGTGTCGGTCCACGAGCCGGCGAGGTACAGCCCCGGCCACCGGGTGGTGGCGGCGGGACGGAGCGCCCCGCTGCCGGGTGCCTGGCGGAAGGTCGCGCGGCGTTCGCGCGTGACGAAGAAGTCGGCGAGCCGCGCCCGCCGCGTCGCGGGGAACAGCTGCTCCATCGCCGGGACGAACTCCGCGCGGAGCTTGGCGGCCGGCTCGTCGATCCAGCGGTCCGCCGCCGACACCGAGACGGCGAGGTACTGACCGTCGCGGGCGCCGGCGGCCCGGGTCCGATCGAAGATCCACTGCACGGGCGAGTCGACGACGGCGGCGAACGGCAGGTCGGTGACCGGGCGGTCGTAGTGCAGGTGCACGTTGACGATCGGGCTCTCGCCGAGCCCCGCCCAACTGCCCCGCTCGGGCGCGGCGTCCCACGGCACCAGGTGCGCGGCCTGCCGGTGCGGGGTAGCGACGATGACGGCGGACGCCTCGATCCGCTCGCCGTCCACCACGATCACCGGGCCCGGCTCGATGGCGGTGACCTTGGCCGCCGGCCGTACGGACCCGCCCTGCCGCTCGATCGCCGCTCGCGCGGCCGTGCCGTGCAGGTCGCCGAGGGGCACGGCCGGGACACCGATGTCGGCGGCGTCCGCCCGGCCCAGCAGCGCGGTCCGGAACACCATCGCCGCCGGGCCGAGGGCCGCGTCCTCGACGCCGATGTTCAGGGCGGCGACCGCGAACAGCTCCCACAGCGCCCGCCGCGCGGCCCCGCTCTGCCCGTGGGCGGCCAGCCACTCCCCCAGGGCGATCCGGTCCAGAGCCGGGTCGCCCGGGTCCAGCCCGCGCAGGGCGAGCGCACACCGTACGGCCCGCAGCCGGTCGGCCGGCCGGAGCAGGGCGTACGACGCCAGGGCCGGCATCAGGTGCAGCGGCCCCGGCAGCGCCGCGCGACGCAGTCGCCCGGACCGCCCGGCCGGCGTGAGCACCCGCAGGTCGAAACGGTCCTGCATGCGGACGCGCGTCGTGCCGCCGATCCGTTTCAGGAGGCCCTGGTAGGCCGTGCAGCAGCGCAGGAACACGTGCTGGCCGTTGTCCACCACCAGGCCGTCGCGGGCGAAGGAGTGCGTGGCGCCGCCCAGCCGGGGACGCGCCTCGTACAGGGTCACCGGGAGACCGGCCTCGCCCAGCGCGAGCGCGGCGGCGATGCCCGCCAGGCCACCGCCCACCACCGCGACCGGCGCGCCCGGGTTGGACGCGGACGCCGGCCGACGAGGGCCCGGCTCGTTCGCCGGCGTGCGGGCGTCCCCGGAAGTGGCGGTCACCGGCCGGCTCCGACGAGGGCGCGCGCCGCGACCATGGCCTTCTCCCAGGTCGGGAGGGCCGAGCGGGCGGCGAGCGCGGCCATCGGGTCGGTGGCGATCCGCTCGAGCAGGGACTGGTAGATGCCGGCCATCGCCGCCGTGCAGGCCGCGCTGCGCCGGTCCAGCAGGGGCAGCAGCCGCAGGCCCCGGACGTACCAGCCGCGCGCCCGGTCCGCCTCGAACCGGATCAGCGCGGCGAGCCGCTCCGGCGGGTCCGTGAACACGCCGTCGGCGTCGACGCCCAGCGTGCAGCCGAAGCGGGCGAGGTCCTCGGCCGGCAGGTAGACGCGTCCGATCAGGCGGTCCTCGCGGACGTCCCGCAGGATGTTGGTGAGCTGCAGGGCGATGCCGAGGGCGTCCGCCAGCGGCGCGGCCGTCTCGACGTCGTCGGCGCCGAAGACGCCGAGGGAGAGGCGCCCCACCGACCCGGCGACGCTGCGGCAGTACGCCACCGCGTCCTCGACCCGGGTGTACGTCGTGCCGCGCACGTCGGCCGTGCATCCGTCGATGAGCTCGTCGAACGCCGCGAGGGGGATGGGAAGACGGCGGGCCGCGTCCTTGAGGGCGACGAGCACGTGGTCGCCCGGGTCGGCCACCGGCTGGTGCAGCGCGGCGCGTTCCTCCTCGAGGCGCTCCAGTCGCTTGTCGGCGGGTCCGTCCCCGTCCCCGATGTCGTCGATCCGGCGGGCGAAGGCGTACACGGCGCTCAGCGCGCGGCGCTTGGGCCCGGGCAGGAGGCGGATGCCGTAGGAGAAGTTCCGCGCCTGCGTGCGGACGATCTGCTCACAGTGTCGATAGGCCTCGGATGCGCTCACCGGCTCACCTTCCTGTCGCGAGGACACGCAGCCACGTGGTCAGCAGCCGGGACCGCCGGGGGCGGACCGCCTGGCCGAGGACGTCGTGGTCCACGGCCTGGAGCTCGTTGATCGTGGCCCGGCCGCCCGCGATGTAGCCCGCGATCGCGACCCGCGCGGATCCCCTCAGCATCGCGACGAGGGAGGTCCCGGCGTCCAGGAGCCCGGTGGCCCGGGTCGTCTGCAGGGCGACGACGCGGCGAAGCCCGTCAGAGGTCGTCGTACGGACGAAGTCGTCGTCGGTGCAGCCGAACCGGCGCAGGTCCGCGCCCGGCAGGTAGACGCGGCCCCGGGCGTAGTCCTCGCCCACGTCCTGGCAGTGCTCGACCACCTGCAGCGCCGAGCAGACCTGGTCCGACAGAGCGCAGCTCCGCGGGTCGGCGACGCCGAAGACGTGCAGCACGATGTGCCCGACCGGGTTCGCGGACAGCTCGCAGTAGGCGAGCAGATCCTCGAAACTCTCGTACCGGGTGACCGCCTGGTCGCGCCGCCCGGCCCGCACCAGCTGCCGGAACGGCTCCGCCGGGATCCCGAACGCGGTGACGGTGCGCTCCAGCGCGCCGACCGCCGGCACCTTCGGCGTGCGCCCCGCGTAGAGGCGCCCCAGGTCGTTGTCCACGATGTCCAGCAGACGCTGGCGATCCGCGGGTGGGGCCTCGTCTCCGACGTCGTCGATGAACCGGGCGAAGCCATAGATCGCCATGAGGTGGCGGCGGTATCCGCGCGGCAACAGCCGTGATGCGACGGGAAAATTCTCCCGGCGCGCCTTGTATATGACGCCCTCTGCCGATGACACGGGTTCACAATTTCCCTGGAGAGACGCCGTAAACAATCGCGCGGCGGACAATCGTTACGTCGGCTCGATATCGACCATGATTTGACTCGCAGACGAGTCAACGGTTGCGTCGACCAGGTCGAATGTATACTCAGCCCTTCGTCGCCAAGCGAGGAAAACGCTCGCCAATACAGGCCAACGAAACTGCAATGAAAAGCACAACAAAAGACCGTGGAAGCCTTCTCGAAAATGGACCGGCTCAGGGCACCCCGTGCTCGGCCAGCGGTCCCACGCGCAGGCCGAGTTCGCGGCATCGGGCTACCAGGCCCGGCAGCGCGCCGAGGGCCGAGCGCCAGGCGCCGGGGGCCGAGGTGTGGTCGCAGTCGTGGAGCAGCACGGTCGCTCCGCCGCGAAGGCCGGGGGCCAGCGTGGCCAGCACCGAGACGGGGTCGGCCGAGCGGGTCCAGTCCTTCCCCCACGTCGTCCACAGCACCGGCCGCAGCCCGCGCCGGCGGGCGGCCGTCAGCGTCTCCGCGCTGAGCACACCGTACGGCGGCCGGTACCAGACCGGCTCGGCTCCGGTGACGGCGGCCACGAGGTCCGCCGCCCTGGCGATCTCACCGGTCACCCGGCCGGGCCGGGTCAGCAGCGCGTTGCGGTGCCGCCAGCCGTGCACGGCGATCTCGTGGCCCTCCGCCACGATGCGGCGCCCGAGATCCGGATGGCGGGCGAGGGTCTCCCCGACGACGAAGAAGGTGGCCCGGCAGCCGAGCTGGTCCAGTTCGGCGAGGAAACGCGGCGTGGACCCGGGGTCGGGGCCGTCATCGAACGTCAGGGCGACGTGGTCGGCGTCGCCCGCCCCCGCCAGGCCCGGCAGCCGGCGGCGTACGGCCGGCAGCCAGGTCGCGGCCGGCCCGGCGTGCAGCAGCGCCAAGCCGGTCAGCCCCAGGGTCAGCGTGGTCCGGCACATCGGTCCAAGTCTGCGGGAGGCGCGGTCATGGCTCCGGCAAGACATCGGCTGCCGATCCTCAGCGCCGAATCATCGCTCAGGGGTCCGGACGGGGTTCGGTCCCCGGATCGGGCGGTTTGACGTGGGCGTGCCGGCGGATCGGCGGTGACTGCGCCAGCCGCGCGCTCCCGTACAGGATCAGGCCGATGCCCAGGACCTCCGGGACCGCCCAGCCGTCCAGCCGGATCTCCTCACCGAACAGCCCGACGCCGTACGCGATGCTGGCGACGGGGTCGGAGACGTTGAGCGCCGGTTGCACGGCCACGAGCGTGCCGCTGTGCAGGGCGTTCTGGAGGAGGAACAGGCTGCCGAGGCCGGCCGCCACCATGGCCCACACCGACCAGGAGGTCAGCAGGGCGGCCGCGCCCTCGGGCAGGACCTCCGTGGCCTCCTTCATCAGCGCGGCGGTGAAGGCGAACCCCAGGCCGGAGGCGACCCCGAGCAGGGCGGCGCGAGCGGAGCCGCTGGTGACCCTGGCCATCGAGACCAGGTAGGTGATCACCCCGGCCGTCACCAGGGTGGCGATCGCCCAGTCGATCCGGCCCGGGTGCCGGTTCCCCGGAGACGGGGCGGCGGAGGCGAGGAGGACGGCCAGCCCGATGGTCAGCGCCCCGACGGCCAGCCAGGACTCCGCCCCCAGCCGGATCCGGAACATCCAGGAAATGAGCAGCATCGTGATCGGCAGTTCGGTCACGAGGAGCGGCTGGACCAGGGCCAGACCGCCCGTCGTCAGCGCGGCCGCCTGGAACAGGAAACCGGCGATGAGCGCGACGATGCCGCCGAGCCATTCCGGGCGGCGCACCAGGTCCCAGATGAGCGCGAGCCGGAAGGCCTCGTCGGCGGGCGCCGACCGGGCCGCGCGCCGCTGCAGCACCGACGCGAGGGCGTTGCTCGCCGCGGCGAGGACCGCGAACAGGACGGCGATCATCCCGGCCCGCCCTCCATTCCCCCGCTCGTGTCCGGCCCGGGCTTGCCGAGGACCGAGGAGCGCCCGAGGACCGCGATACCCGCCACGATCATCATCAGACCGAGGACCTCGGCCACGAGCGCGGTCCCCGTCAGCCGGAGATGCTCGGCGAAGACGAGGATGCCCAGGACGATCCCGATCACCGGCTCGACCGCCGTCATGGCCGGCAGCGAGATGCCGATCGGCGCGGCGTCGAACGCGCTCTGCGCGAGAAGCAGGGACAGCACGGCGATCACGACCAGGGCGTACGGCTGCCAGCTGCGCAGGCCGACCGCCAGCCCTTCGCCCAGCATGAGCAGCGAGCTCCGCGTCAACGCGTCCTGGACCCCGAACAGCATCCCGGCGGCGGCCGCGAACAGCATCGCCTTGGTCCGCAGCGAGCGCGGGGCGGCGGCGAGCACGAGCATGGCCGCGACCGCCAGCACCACACCGGCGCCGATCCAGCGGAAGGACCAGGGGCCCGTCGTCCGCCCGCCGTGCGGCTGCCCGACGGCCAGAAAGATCACCGCGCCCAGGGTCACGAGCAGCCCGCCCCCCAGGACCTCCCGGCTGAGCGGCTCCTGGTAGACGAGGTGCGCGATGACGAGTGCGAATATCAGGTTGGTCGCCAGCAGGGGTTCGACCCGGCCGAGGTCGGCCTCGTCGAGCGCGAACGCGCTGAGCACCTGCCCGCAGACCATCGCGGCGATGCCCAGCAGCCAGACCGGCTGGCGGATGAGGTGGGCGAGCAGCCGCATTCGCAGCATCTCGTCCAGCGGCTCGCGGTAGGCCACGTGCTGCTGGGCGACGAATCCGATGCCGAGGAAGCAGGCCGCCGCGAGGGCGAGGAACGTCTTCATCGGCCGCCCGCCGAAATCACCCTACGGGTCGTACCCGTACCTCACGGCTTGTACCGGACGCCGACCTGCGGCCCTTCCAGCGGCCAAGAAGATCGAAACAGATTACGAACGGTTTAAAGAACACTATTATTCACTCGACAAATGACCTGGAGAGCCGCACAGTAGACGCATGCGCATCGTATTAACGGGGATCGGAATCATCGGTGCGGGCCTGTTCATCGACTGGATCGCCGGGCCGTACGCCGCCGTGGCGTTCACCTTCTTCGGGGTGTGGGCCCTGCTGCTCACGCTGTCGGCCGCCTTCGCCTCGGGTCCGGCGCCGACGCCGGAGGAGACCCCGGCCGACGAGCCCGTCGGCGACGACAGCCGCGTCGCCAACGGGTCGTAGCGGGATCCCGGCCACGGGGGCGGGATCCCGGCCATGGGGGCGGGCCATGGGGGGCGGGCCAGATCAGGGCTTGTGCCCGGCCATGGGGGCGGGGCAGATCAAGGCTTGTGCCTGGCCACGGGGGGCGGGCCAGATCAAGGCTTGTGCCCGGCCACGGGGGGCGGGGCAGATCAAGGCTTGTGCCCGACCCCCGCGTAGCCGTCGACGGGATCGCCGGTCAGGTCGGGGTGCACGGGCCGCCACCGGGTGATCTCGACCAGCCCCGGGTCCACCAGGTCAAGCTTGTGGAAGAACCTGGCGATCTGCTCCACCGACCGGGCCGTCATGGGGGTGGTGCCCTCGGCCTGGTTCCACATCTCGATGGCCCGGTCGGTGCGCTCGCCGTGCACCACGTTCGTCGTGGCGTACAGCGCCAGGTACGACCCGGACGGCAGCGCCGCGACCAGGCGATCGACGATTCCGAACGCCTCCTCGTGGTCGGGGATGAACTCGGTGATGCCCATGAGCATGAGCGCGATCGGCCGTTCGAAGTCCAGCGTGCGAGCGGTCTCCAGCAGGATCGTGTCCGGTTCCCGCAGGTCCGCATGGATGTAGGCGGTGGCGCCCTCCTTGGCGGAGGTCAGCAACGCCTGGGCGTACGTCAACACCAGCGGATCGTTGTCGACGTAGACGATCCGGGCTGCGGGCGCGGACCGCTGGGCGACCTCGTGGGTGTTGTCGGCCGTCGGCAGCCCGGTGCCGATGTCCAGGAACTGCCGGACCCCGGCCTCCTCCACCAGATAGGACACGGCGCGGTTGAGGTACTGGCGTGACTCGCGGGCCAGCCGGGCCACCTCCGGCAGCACCTCCAGAGACTGATCGCCCGCTTCCCGGTCAACGGGATAATTGTCCTTGCCGCCGAGCAGGTAGTTCCACACACGCGCGGAATGCGGCACGTCCTTGTTGATCTTCTGTTCGCTCACCGAGGCCTCGGAATCACAGGGAACATGTCGATCTTCGAACGTACGGGCCGCCGGTTTGATCCCGGTTCGGAACGCCTGGTCCGCTCGCGGCCGGATGTGGTCGTGACAGGGACCATCCCCGTCACGACCACCGCTGTAGGCCGTGTCACGACCACCCACTGCCGTAGGCCGTGTCACGACCATCCACCGACGTAGGCCGTCAGGCGCGGATGCCGAGCAGTCGTGGAGGCGGTCAGTCCCGAAGTCCGGGCAGGACCTCGGCGGCCACCGCCTCCAGGACCTTCTCCGAGCCGGCGTAGACACCCTCGCGCCGAGGCCAGGGAGCCACGACATCGGTGAACCCGAGCTCCCCGGCCCGGCCGAGGAAGTCCCGGTAGGTCTCCACCGACGACACCGAGAACACCGGCGCGGCGTCGGTCTGCACGAACCGGCGGACCTCGCTCCGCTCCCGTCCGGCCTCGTCCAGAGCCTCGTCGAACCGGGCGGTGGCCTCGGCGACGCTCCGCCACCAGGCCTCGAGGTCGTCCTCTCTGCCCCCCGTGGTGATCCAGCCCTGCCCGAAACGAGCGGCCACCCGCATCGCCTTCGGCCCGTTGGCGGCCACGACGAACGGCGGGCGAGGCGCCTGCACCGGTCCGGGCGCGTTACGGGCGTCCACGGCGGCGTAGTACTCCCCGGTGAGAGTGGTCTTCCCCGTGGTCAGCAGGGTGTCCAGGAACTCCACGAACTCCGCGAACCGCCGAGACCGGCTCGCCACCCGGCCGGCCTCGCCGAACACGGTCGAGTCATAGTCACCGGAGCTGCCCGCGCCGACGCCGAGCGTGAACCTGCCGCCCGACACGTCGTCCAAGGCGAGGATCTCCCGCGCGAAGGGCACCGGATGCCGGAAGTTCGGCGAGGCCACGAGCATGCCCAGCTCGATCCGCTCGGTCGCCCGCGCGGCCAGCGCCAGCGTCGGAACCGCGCCGAACCACGGCCCGTCCACCAGCGACCGCCACCCGAGGTGGTCGAACGTCCACGCGTGGTCGAACCCGTACTCTTCGGCCCGCCGCCACTTCGGCTCGGCCTCCGGCCAGCGGTACTCCGGAAGGATGACGATTCCCGCCCTCATCTGCACGCTCCTCGGCGATGGTCGATCAGCCGGCGGCGTCAGTCTCCACGCCGCCCTGGCCGGAACGATACGACGAGGTAGTCGTCCAGCGGCTGGTAGCCGATGCGCCGGTGGATCGCGTTGACCCCTGGGTTGGCCAGGTCGGCGAAGACCACGACCTCCTCGGCTCCGGCCTCGACGGCGGCCCGGCTCACGGCGGCCGTCGCGGCAGCGCCGTACCCGTGACGCCGGTGCTCGGGCGGCGTGTAGACGGGCGCGATCCGCGTCATGCCCGGCGACCATCCGGGTCCGGCCCGCGAGTGCCACGGGGACCCCGTCCCGCTCCCAGATGGTCAGACCGCCGTACGAGATCCGGTCGTCGACGGCGGCGCCGTGGTCGCCGGGACGCTCCCGGATCTCCCGCTCGGCGTCCTGGTACCAGCCGAGGAGCAGGTCCCGGTCGGCGGGCCGGGCGAGGCGAGCGCTGCCGGGCACGTCCGGCGGCTGGGCCTCGACGAGCCGGTACAGGCGGCGGCGCTCCCAGATCTTGTGGTCGGCCCCGGTCTCGATCCGCCAGCAGGTGGCGAACCCCTGGGCCGGCTCATGGCGCCCGGTCACTCCCGGCAGCCGCCGCCCGTCGTCCGCGAGGGCCCCGGCGAGCTCCTTGACGGCCTGCCCCGGCATCGCGCTGAGCAGCAGCGGAAAGGGCGGCGTGTGCACGAACGCGCCGGCCACGCACCCGGAGACGTTCGACCAGGCCCCCATCACCGCGGGCGCGTCCCCGTACGCCGCCGGCCCCCGTGCCCGCAACGACTCGACCACCGTGATCAGCACGGTGTTCTCGATCGGCCGAGATCGGAGGAAGCCCCCTGCGGCCAGGTCGAATTCCGCGATGTCGCCCGTAATGACCCACCCCATAGGGGCAATACTGCCCGGTATGGGAGCGATTCCACACCCTATGCAAAGATCGTGATCAAGCCTTCACGAAGATCCCGACAGCGTCGAGAACGGCGACCTCGACGCATTCCCCGCCAGAGTTCATGCTCCTGCTGCTCTTACGCCACCCCGGACTCGTCACATGACCTCCATGATGCGCTTGATCAGGTCCCGTGATGGACCCTCGGGCAGCGCATGCTGTCCGATCCGTTCGTAACGTAGCGCAAATGAGGCCACTTCATCGATATTGGGGACGAGTCGCCCTCCCCCAGGAGCCTCCACGTAGGCCACCTCACCGAACGGCTCGGCAAGCCTAAGAATCATGAACGACCCGTCAAGGCCTTGGTGATGTCCGATCGACTTCGGGACAACACGCACTCCGATGTTCGGTCGCTCCGAGAGTTCGAGGAGGTGCGCGAGCTGCGCCTTCATTACCGCCGCTCCACCGCACGGCAACTCCAGCAGTCCCTCGGACAGCAGGACCCACAGAACGGGTGCGTCCTCACGATCCAAGATCGCCTGCCGTGCGAGGCGGCCTTCGAGCTCGGTCTGCACGTCCTTGACTCCGCCAGTCGCCAGACCCGCCCTTGCGTAGTCGGGCGTCTGCAGGAGACCGGGGATGAGGTTCACCTGCCAGATTTTGATCACGGAGGCTCGGGCCTCGAGGTCGAGGTACTGCTTGAACCAGTCCGGATCATGACCGAGCGTGGCATACCAGACCAAAAGCGAGAAGATACCGCCGGTCTGCCATTTACGGTCGATTGCCTTCGCTCGCGTTTCGTCGAGTCGCATCTCGCCGGTCTCCAAGCGTGAAACTGTCGACTTGGAACCGCCGAGGACCTCCCCCATCAGCTCCCCGCTGAGCTTGCGCTGCTGGCGACAGAACCGCAGGTAGTACGCGATGAGCGCCCACATCGACGACTTCGGGTCCGGTGACTCCCGAAAGCTCATGCCCATCCTCCGACGTTCCGGCAAGTTGCGAGACTTATCAGCAACCGAGACGACTTTAGGGCGGCAAAGGCAGGCTGTTGCGCGGAATACAGAAATTCACGATGCGCAAGGACGGTCGAAATGACGAATACCGCGCAACCCGGATATATGGCCGTCACCGAAATCGTCGAAGGCGGCGCGTGCGCGTGGCCGCTCCCGCCGGACCCGCGCTGCGCCTCCGCCGGCCGGTCTCTGGTCCACGGCACCCTGACAACGCTGCGGCTGCCCGGCGACCTGGTCGACGCGGCGGTGTTGTCCGTCAGCGAACTGGCCACCAACGCCCTCAACCACGGGCTGCGCGCCGGCCCGTACGACACCATCGTGCCGCCCGAGCTCTGGATCTGGCGTCGTACCACTCCGGCGCCGCAGCTCGTGGTGGCGGTGTTTGATGCCTGCCGGAGCGTCTGGCCGGACACGACGCCAGGCGACCTGCTCGCCGAACACGGCACGGCCCTGGGAATCGTCGGCGTCGTCGCGAAGAGTTGGGGAGCGCACCTCTCGCGATCCCGGCTGAGCCCTGGTGGCCTCCAGGTGGCGGGCAAGGTCGTCCGGGGCGCCTTCTCCGTTCCGAGCTCGTGGCCCGGCGCACCTCGGATCGTCACGCCTGCCACCGCCGCCCGGCGCCTGGCCACAACGCTGTCCGCCCGCGGGATTGGGAACGTCGCCCACCGTCATGAGGTCGGTGTGTCCCAAGTGAGCGTCCCGCTTCCCGCAGGCGGCGTCGTGAACGTCTGGGTGCGATCGGGAGTGCTCGGCTTCGCCGATCCGGGAGGCGGCCGCGTCTATCGGCCCATCGCCGATCTGCACGATGTTGCCGAACACCTCGTACGCCGAATCGAGGAGCACTCTTCGCCGTGATGGCGACGCCTCGGCGACAGGCCCCTCGATACTGTGGGATCACGCTGCCTGACCCGGCGGGCGGTTCATCGCGAGGAAGGATCGGCGCGATCGGCGTGAGCGAGAGCCCTGAGGTAGAGGTCCCAGTCGAGTACGACTCGAAGGGCCGGAGCACGGGTGTCGAATACGAGGAACAGCCGGACGATCTGATCGACGAGCCGTTCGACCCGGCGCGCATCGACGTGCAGACCCGGACCATGACGGTCGACCTGCTGCTGGCAAGGCTCCGCCGTGGTGTCCTCGATCTCGCTCCGGACTTCCAGCGGTTCGCCGGGATCTGGAGTGAAGAGGATCAGAGCAAGCTGATCGAGTCCCTGCTGCTGCGGATTCCCCTGCCCACCCTGTACGCGGCTGAGAGCGGCGACGAGAGCTGGGCGGTGGTGGACGGCATCCAGCGGCTCACCACGATCGCACGCTTCGTCGACCCGGTAGTGGTGGACGCCCAGCCGCTCAAGCTTCAAGGCCTGGAGTATCTGCGTCAGTACGAGGGCCGTGAGTACGCCGAGCTACCCGGCGGGCTGCAGACGAGGATCGACGAGACGGAGCTGATCATCCACCTGATCAGGGCCGGGACCCCAGAGCCGGTGAAGTTCAACATCTTCGCTCGCATCAACACCGGAGGCCGGCCGCTGACGCATCAAGAACTCCGGCACGCCTTGATTCCGGGCAGAGCCCGCGATCTCCTCCAAGAGCTCGCCGAAACTGAGGCGTTCCTCACCGCTACCCAGCACAGTGTCCGGCCGGAACGAATGGCCGACCGCGAGATGGCTCTTCGATTCCTGGCCTTCCGGCTCACCGATCCCATGTCGTACCTGCGCGGGGACATAGACGCGTTCCTCCGCCAGGCGATGAAGCAGATCAACACCCTCCGCCCAAAGGAGGTCGCCCGGCTCACGGATGAGTTCACGCGTGCGATGCGGTTCGCATACATCATCTTCGGCGAACACGCCTTTCGGAAACGATTCCACGGCCAAAGCAGGCGACTCCCTGTCAATAAGGCACTTTTCGAAGCGATCTCCGTGAACCTCGCCAAGCTGCCCGATAGGCGACTCAACACGTTGCTGGAGTGGCGCGATGTGATAAACAGTGGGCTGATGGATCTGATGGACGACAGCACATTCCAGCAGGCCATATCCGTCGGGACCGGCGATGTCAAAAAGGTCCGCCTGCGGTTCGCCGCCGTCGAATTGCTGTTCAGAAAGGTCGCGGATTGATCGATAAGCTGTCCATCACGAACTTCAAGGCGTTCGCCTCGATGGACATCCCCCTCGGGCCGTACACTCTCCTCTCCGGCCTGAACTCCTCTGGCAAGAGCACAGTGCTGCAAGCCCTGGCCCTACTGCGCCAGGCGGACGCCGAAGGACTCCTCGAGGACTACACTCGCTTTCCGGATGGACGAGCAGGAGGTTTCCCGCTTAACGGGGAACTGGTCGAACTAGGGACCGGTCAGGACATCCTGCACGAGGACTACATCGTCGAGGACGGAGAGGTCCCGCATATCGGATTCGGGCTCTCCTCCCACGAGGGCTCATCGTTCGAATGGCGGGTCCGGTACGGCCGCGAAGACGACCTGCTCACGATGATCCCTGACGACACGATCGACGAGTGGGAGGACATCCGCTCCGACGAGGAGAAGGATGCGGAGAAGGCCGCCTTTACCCTGTTCAACTTCGGTTTCCAGTACCTGCGAGCCGACCGGATCAATCCCGCGGTGACCTATCCCCGGTCGCACGAGATGGCCGTTCGGCGTGGGTTCCTCGGCGTCCGTGGCGAGTACACGATCGACTTTCTGCGAAATTCCCAGGACGAGCCGGTGCCGTTCGCCTCTCTGCACCACCCGGACGCGTCGCCCCGGCTGCTCGACCAGGCCGAGGCGTGGATGAGCGAGATCTGCCCCGGCGTGAAGATCGAGGCGGCTGCCATCGAACAAACGGACCTCGTCCGTCTGGGCTTCCAGTTCACCCGCGAGGGCAGTCCGACGACCAGGCCGCGCCGCCCGACCAACGTCGGTTTCGGACTGACCTATGTGCTCCCGGTTGTCATCGCGTGTCTGACGGCCCGACCGGGAACGATGATCCTTCTGGAGAATCCCGAGGCGCACATCCATCCGCAGGGTCAGAGTGCCATGGCGCGGCTGACTTGCGCCGCAGCGGCGGCCGGTGCCCAACTCGTCGTCGAGACGCACAGCGACCACATTCTCAACGGTGTCCGGCTGGCGGTGAAGCGCGGACTCCTGCCTGCCTCGGACGTACGGCTGAACTACTTCCAGCGGGAAGCCGACGGCCGCATCGACGTCATCAGTCCCGCCTTGGGGCCCGACGGGATGCTGTCGCACTGGCCGCCGGGATTCTTCGACGAGTGGGATCGCTCGCTCGACCAGTTGCTCGACTGATTCTCTGATCATCCTTCCGCCGTCCCCCGCTGCGAAAGGCTCTTGAGTGCGCGTCCTGTTGTTCTTCAACGAGTTGTCCTGCGCGACCCCCATGCGGGAGGACGACATCGACAAGGCGATGGCCCGGTTCGTCGGCCTCCTCAGCCAGATCGTGCGCTGGCGTCCGGATACCGCGCTGGTCTCTCAGGTGGTGCTGAAGGAACTTGAGCTGGCTCCGGGCTACTTTCTCGTCCAGTGGGCCGGACGCCCGGCCAACCGGGACTACTGGCGCCGAATCCGCGGCCTTCAGCAGCGAGCGCCGTTCAGCTCGGTGCTTCCCGACGGAGCGGGAGAGGGAGCGGACTATTTCGTCGGCGAGCAGCGGGCAGAAGCACTCGCGGCCGCGGATCTGCTGGACGGCATCCTGGTCAGTCTTCTCGGCGAGCCCGTTTGGGACTCGGCGTGGATCGAGGCGAGCAAGGAAATCCTCGAAGAGAAGCCGGACGGGGAACCCTGTGTCCGGGAAAGCCGGGTCGAGGTGCGGCACGCCGCGAGCCTCGACCACGCCACGGTGCACGAGGAGCACATCAAGAAGGCCGGTCTATCCGAGCTCTCCTCGGGTGCCGAAATCTGGGAGGCACGCGGTGAACTCTTTCCGCACCTGCGCTTCCTCTCGCGTACGGAGCGCGATCTGCGGAGACTTCGGGTCGACTGGGTCATGCCCGTCGCGCGAGAGCTCCGCCGCCTGGACGACGCGGTCGCCGAATGGGACCCGACGACGCAGCCCGAGCCGGGCTGGTCCGACGTCGACCCAGAGGGCGAAACACGCAAGCGCCTGTGCTGGTTCGAGGACTTCGATGGCGAGCTGCGGCTGTTCGATCAACACGCCAGGTTCAATCCGGGCGTAGGCCGAATCCACCTCGCATTACGACCCGGCGAGCGCAAGGCCACGATCGCCTACATCGGCCGGAAGCGGGGGATCTGACTAAGGCGGGCGGCGCCATCTCCGGCCTGCATGATGTCGCCGAGCACCTCGTACGCCGCGTCGAGGAGCACGCCGCTCCGTGACAGGCCGCCCTGTACGGGCGGGGTGCCGCCAGACGGGAAAGTTCCGCTTGCGGTGACACGCGGCGACGAGCACCCTCCTGCTCCGTTCGCGAAGCCGCTCTGCGCCCCTCGGCTGTGCTGCGTGCAGCCGGTCGGGCAGAATTCGTCGCATGAAGTACGTGCTGCTGATCTGCGATGACGAGACGGTCTCGCCGACCAACGAGGAGCTCGCGGCGGATCCAGTGCATCAGGCCTGGGTGGCGGACCTGGATCGGCGCGGGGGCGCGCTCGTCGGCGCGCGGCTGCGTCCGGTCGTGGACGCGACCACGGTCCGTGTACGGGAGGACGAGACGCTGGTCTCGGACGGGCCGTTCGCCGAGACCAAGGACTTCGTGGGCGGCTTCGTGATCGTCGAGTGCGCGAACCTGGACGAGGCGATCGAGATCGCCGCCGGTCATCCGTACGCGCGCTGGGGCGGCGTCGAGATCCGTCCCGTGTGGGAATGACCGCGCCCGACGACCAGGTACGGGCCGCGGTCGACGCCGCTTATCGGGACGAGTGGGGCCAGGTGGTCGCGACCCTGATCGGATCGACCGGGGACTGGGATCTGGCCGAGGAGTGCGCGCAGGACGCGTTCGCCGCCGCACTGGAGAGCTGGCCGCGCGACGGCGTCCCGCGCCGTCCGGGCGCCTGGCTCACCACCACCGCCCGAAACCGCGCGACCGACCGGCTGCGCCGCGATGCCGCGGGGACGGCCAAGCTGCGCCAACTCGCGGTGCTGGCCCGCGATCCCGGCACACCGCCCGTGGACGAGATCCCGGACGAGCGGCTGCGGCTGATCTTCACCTGCTGCCACCCGGCGCTGCCGTTCCCGGCCCGGGTCGCGCTGACCCTGCGTACGCTCGCCGGGCTGAGCACCGCCGAGATCGCCCGGGCGTTCCTCAGCGCCGAGCCCGCGATGGCGCAACGGCTGGTCCGCGCCAAGCGCAAGATCCGGGAGGCCGGCATCCCGTACCGCGTGCCACCCGCCGAACTCCTCCCGCAGCGGCTGGCCGCCGTCTTCGCGGTGCTCTATCTGGTCTTCAACCAGGGCTACGACGAGGAGTACGACCCGCAGGACGCCCGCCGGGACCTGACGGCGGAGGCCATCCGACTGACGCGGGTTCTGGTCCGCCTGATGCCGCACGAGCCCGAGCCCCTCGGGCTGCTCGCGCTGATGCTGCTGCACGAGGCCCGGCGCGCGACCCGTACGGACGACGGTGTGCTGGTCACGCTGGAGAAGCAGGACCGCTCGCGGTGGGACCGGGCGCTGATCACCGAAGGCGTGGCGGCGCTCGACCAGGCGCTGGCGATGCGGCGCGCCGGGCCGTACCAGTTGCAGGCCGCGATCGCCGCCTGCCACGCCACCGCGCCCGACGCGGCGAGCACGGACTGGCCGCAGATCGCGGGCCTGTACGCCGACCTGGCGAGGCTGGCGCCATCGCCGGTCGTGGACCTCAACCGAGCCGTGGCGGTCGCGATGGCGGACGGCATTCCTGCCGGGCTGGCCCTGGTCGACGAACTCGCCGCGTCCGGCCGGCTCGAGGGGTACCACCTGCTGCCCGCCACCCGGGCCGACCTGCTCCGCCGGGCCGGCCGTACCGCCGAGGCGAAGGCGGAGTACGAGGAAGCGCTGAAGCTGGCGCCCACCGAGGCCGAGCGCCGCTACCTGACCGGCCGCCTCGAAGAACTCTGAGTTCTGCGGGAGCACGCGTTTGAAAGCGGCGTGAAAACTCACCGGCGAGGACGCGCCTCATACGCCTCTTAAGTCCGGAACTTCAGCAAATGGCCAGGCCGTGAATTCGCTGATGAAGGCCCACCGGACCCGGCGCCATCGATGCCGTACGGAAGTGGCCGGTGACAGATCGCCATCTTCTCACCTTGACCATTCGCGGTCAGGTATTTACCGTCACGAAGCCCGCTCATCCGGAGGTCACATGTCCGTCCTCAAGCGTCGTCGTACCTCACCGCGAGGCCGTGCGCTCCTGTTCGGCGCGGCCGTCACCGGCCTCGTCTGCGCCGCCTGGACGGCCCAGGCCACCGTCGCCTCCGCGTCGGCCTTCCCGGGGGCCGTGGGCTACGGCGCCGGCGCGACCGGTGGCGCCGGCGGCACGACGTACCACGTGACCAACCTGAACGACTCGGGCAGCGGCTCGTTCCGCGACGCGGTCAGCGCCTCCCACCGGATCGTGGTGTTCGACGTCGCCGGCTACATCAAGCTGTCTTCCGCCGTCTCGGTCAACAGCGACATCACGATCGACGGCACGACCGCGCCCGGCCAGGGTGTCGGCTTCATGGCCCGGGAGGTGTCGTTCGCGAACTCCTCCAACGACGTCGTCCGCAACGTCCGGTTCCGCGAAGGCACCCTCGACCCGGCCAGCGGCAAGGCCAGCCTGTCGCTCTACCAGAGCAGCAACATGATCTTCGACCACGTCTCGGTCGAGTTCGCCAAATGGGACGACATCGACGCCGTCGGCGCCTCGAACATCACGATTCAGGACTCCATCATCGCCGACCCGATCGGCCAGCAGTTCGGCGCGCACACCGAGGGCGGCCCCTTCACCTGGTACCACGACATCTTCGCCAACTCCCACAACCGCAACCCGCTGGCGAAGGCCAACACTCAGTACATCGGCAACGTCGTCTACGACTACCAGGCCGGCTACACCGCCGGGAACTCCAGCGGCAAGTTCACCCACGACGTCGTGGACAACTACTTCATCACCGGCCCGAGGACCACCAGCGCCTCCAACGCCTACTACCAGATGGGTTCCAACCAGTCGACCTACAACAGCGGCAACGTGCTCGATTCCAACCGCGACGGCTCGCTGAACGGCTCCTCCCTCGCACTCGGCGGCGGCAGCGCCGCGCTGAGCTCCCCGTGGTCCTCGCTGACCCCGGGCCTGGTCTCCTCGGCGGGTAGCGCCGCCTCCGCGTACGCCCACGACATCGCGCAGGCCGGAGCCCTCCCCCGCGACCAGGTGGACACCCAGGTGATCGGCGACGTCACCTCCCTGGGCGCGAAGGGAGACCTCTGGACCAGCCAGACCGCGACCGGTCTCGGCAACGACGGCTACGGCACCCTGACCGGCTGAACCCCGCTCACCGCTGGGCCGGGTCGCCGCAGAACTCATCGGCGAGGAGCGCGTTGATCTCGTCTCCGGCGGCCTTGCTCAGCGTGAGGCTGCGGTTGACCGAGATCGTGATCTGGCGTGGGCCCTGAGGGCTGGTGAAGCTGTACGTGCCGTACCCGGGCACGCCCCCGACGTGGCCCCAGACCTGGCGGCCGCACATCTCGGCGTGCGCGAGGCCCAGCCCGTACGCGAAGCCGGGGAAGGCGGGTTGGGTCTGCTGCATCTGGCGCAGCAGGCCGGCCGGCACCAATCGCCCGTCGAGCAACGCCGAGTAGAAGAGGTTCAGGTCGTGGGTGGTGGACACGATGTCGCCGCTCGCCCACGCGGCGGACATGTTGAAGGTGGTGAGATCCGTCAACCGGGTCGGCGAATACACGGCCTCGTACCCGCGCGCCGACGGCCGCCGCAGCCGCGGGTCGTGTCCGGCGGGGTAGGTGTGCCGCAGCCCGGCCGGGTCCAGCACGCGCCGGGACAACTCGTTCGCGTAGCTGTCGCCGGTGACCTTCTCCACGAGCATGCCGAGCAGGACGTAGTCGGTATTGGAATACAGGAACTGGCGGCCGGGGGTGAACTGCAGCGGCTTCCGCGTGGCGATGCGCACGAGATCGGCCGGCGCGTAGTCCCGGTATCGCGACCGGGCCACGGTCTTCGGGGCCGGCCACAGGACGCTCCCGTAGTCGAACAGACCGCTTCGGTGCTGCAGCAACTGACGTACGGTGATCGGCTCGGAGTACGGCAGCAGCCCCGGCAGGTAGCGGTCGATCGGGGCATCGAGGTCGATCCGCCCATCCGCGACGAGGCTGAGCACCAGGGTCGCCGTGAACGACTTGGTGACGCTGCCGATACGGAACTGGCCGGAGGGGCGCGGCGGCTCGTGGGTGCGGAGATTCCCCACACCGGCCACGACGGAGCGGGTGCCACGCTCGTCGCGCGTCTCGACGCTGACGCCCGGCACGCCGGCCGCGACGACTCTGCCCGCCTGTCGCACCAGCGTCTGCCGAGACGGCGGCGGAGCCACCGATGCGGCGGCCGGTGCGATGGGCAGCGCTGCACCCACGAGTACGGATCCGGCGACGACGGCGGACGCGTGCTTGGAGATCTTCATGATGGCGAAGCTAGTGACGCGGCACGGCCCGGCACACTGGAGTCACCCCTCTGATCCGAGGTGGACCTAGCCCCCCACCGATCGAAGACCTGAGACACTGGCGGTCGTCGACGTTCTTGGGTGGCAGGAGGGTTCGGTGGATGTCGCGATCCGGTTCCCGGAGGAAGACGACGACGCCACGATCCGGTCTTTGTGCGAGTGGCTTCGGCGGGATCCGGACGTCTCGCGTGAGGTGACCGTGAGGTTGCTCGGCGCACCTGCGGGGCCGGAGGACCAGGGTGGTGCGTTCGAGGCCATTCAACTGGTCTTCACCGATCTCGTCAGCCTGGCGAACGTCCTCATCGCGTACGGCGCCTGGCGCTCCACGCGGACGAGCAAGCCCAAAGCCGAGTTCGAACGGGATGGCCGCCGCGTCGAGGACTCCGACGGGTCGGCCGACAGCCGGCAGCGAGTGATCGATGCGTTGTCCGAGAACGAGTGAGGCGCGGGCCCGTCGTGCCGGCGAGTCCCGAGCTCTCGCGTGCCGTCCTGGTCGGCACCGCCGGCTACGAGCGTCTGGAGCAGCTTCCCGGGGTCGCGCGCAACCTTGATCGCCTCAGGGCGCTTCTCGCCGATCCCGAGCTGTGGGGGCTGGGCGAGGACAACTGCGCGGTCATCCTCGATGCCGGGCGGGAGGTGATCGCCGGCGCGCTCGACGCGGCGGCGCAGGCCGCGCAGGACCTGTTCCTGGTGTACTACGCCGGGCATGGGCTGTGCGCCGAACACGATGGCGCCTTGTTCCTCGCCACGCCCGGCACCAGCCAGGACCACCTGTGGACGGCGCTGGAGTTCGAACAGGTACGCCTGGCGTTCCGCCGTACGCGCGCCGCTCGGAAGGTACTCATCCTCGACTGCTGCTTCAGCGGTCGCGCGATCGGCGCGGACATGGGCGTCTCCGGCGCCCAGGTGGCCGATCGCGCCCTTATCGAGGGCACCTACGTATTGACGTCGACCGCGTCGACGAGGACGGCGCTCGCCCCGCAGGGAGCGGAATTCACCGCCTTCACCGGCGAACTGATAGCGGTACTCGGTGAGGGAATCCCCGATGCCGGATCGGTTCTCGAGTGCCAACCGCTCTATGAACAGATCCGCCGCCAGTGTCTGAGCAAGTCCTATCCCGAGCCTCAGCAACGCAACACCAGCCTCGGCGGACGGATCCCGCTCGTACGGAACCGCGCTCACCGGGCAGGGCTCAAGTCCCGATCGGTGTCGCTGGAGCCCCTCGACTTTCGTGTCGAGGTCTTCCACAACGAGTACCTGCCGCGGGGCGGGGACGAAGTCAACGCCATCATCACCGTGACCGCCAAGACTCCTGGCGGCGTGGGCATCGGCGCGACGGCCGTCGCCCCGGAACGCAGGGCCGTCGTGTTCCTGCTGGGATGCGCGCCGTCCATGGACGACCCCTCCGGCCGGCTGCCCGCGGCGAAACGAGCAGTGATCGCGGCGATCGAGATGCTCGCGGACGGAACACGCTTCGCGGTGATCGCCGGCACCGGCGCGGCCACCGTGGTCTATCCCCCCGACAAGGCTCTGGCGACCGCCTCGCGCACGACACGTGGCGAGGCGAAAACGGCCGTCGACGGCCTGGGCACAGGTCCGGGAGTCGCGTTCGGCCGGTGGCTGACCGCAGCCGCCGAGCGCCTCGCCGACGTCGATCTCGCGCACGCGATCCTCCTCACCGACTCGTTCAACGACGCCGAAACCGATGCGGAACTGAATGCCGCGTTGGACGCGTGCCGGGGAAAGTTCAGCTGTGACTGCCGGGGGCTGGGCGCCGACTGGCACGTGGAAGAACTCCGCAAGATCGCCGCAAGGCTGAACGGCAGCGTCGACATCGTCATGCGCCCAACCGACCTGACCACGGAATTCCGGAACATGGTCTCGTCCTGGATGGGCAAGACCACGCTCAACCCGTTCCTGCGAGTTCAGACGCCCGATGGCGCCCAGGTGAAGAGCCTCAGACAGGTCGCACCGGCGGTCGAGGATCTCACCGCGTCCTTCGCCGCATCGGGCCGGGACACCCATGACTATCCACTCGGCGTCTGGGGCACCGAATCACGCGACTACCAGCTCACGATAGGAATCCCCCCGCGTAAGACCGGGATCGAAGTGCTCGCGGCCCAGGCGAGCATCATCAGCACCGACGCCCCTGACGGGGAGGAGGTCGTCGCGCAGGCCCTGATCCCCGCGTGCTGGACCGACGACGAAGCCCATACCCGCATCAACCCGCAGGTCGCGCACTACACCGGTCAGGCCGAGCTGGCCGCCGCCATCGAGACGGGCCTGCACCGTCGCACCGCCGATTTCCCGGCGACTTCCTGCCCATCCTGCGGGCAGGCCCTTTCTTATGCAGACCGATTCTGCGAGACATGCGGACACGACGTCCGCCGACGCTAGTGGACCTGTACGGCGCGCGGAACGGGGACTCTACGAGGCGCTGCCCGCGCGGTTACGCCGCCAGATCGACCCTGATGTCGTTGCGGGAGTCCGGCAGCAGGATGACCGGTGACTCGTTGTCGCGTCTCCAGCCGGCCGGAAGCAGGAACCAGCGCCCCCGCGCGTGCACAAGAGTGCGCAGGCCGTCGTAGCGGTAGGCGTACGCCGAGTCCGCGCCTCCGCCGAGTCGCACCACACGGACACCGGGCGCCTCGATCTGCAGGCGCTCACGGCTGTACACGATCGCCTTCGGCTGAAAGACCAGCGACACTTCGATCGCCCGCGCCTGGGTCCTGCCCTGCCGCTCCGCCACGCTGGCCGTCGCCCAGAACGCCGCGACCAGGGCGACCCCGATGAGCAGGCCACGGCGCAGGACGCGGGTCGAGGCGAGGACCGCCGCGAGCCTTTCCGGCACCGTCCCGCAGATCAGCGCGTTCTCGATGGCGTACTCGAGCAGCAGCGCGCCCGCACCGAGACCCACCGGTGAAAGGATCGGATCGGCGAGCGCCGCGCGACGGTCCAGGCCGATCGCACCGATGGTGAGTGCGGCGAGCGCACCAGCGGCCAGGCAACCCCAGATGACGCACCGCCACCGCGGGCTCAGGCGGTCGAGCACAAGGACGAGCACGTGGTGCGCGATGACCACGGCGACCCCGGCGACCAGCACCGATGCCAGCGGGGCGAACAGCGGCCCCGCGCTGCGCACGAGGTAGTCCGTCGTCGCGAACCCGACACTGCCGAGGTCCACGCCGAAGTAGTCGTACAGCGCCTGCATGCGCGTGTACCCGAAGTAGTACAGCAGGGCGGTCAGAACGCCGGCGGGTGCCAGTACCCGGGATGCGAACTCGAGCAACGGGCCGAGCATCGAGTCGCCGGCGGGTCGGCCACCCTCGTCGTCGGCCACGGCTCACGGCTCTTCATTGAAGTTCGGAGACCGTGGCGGCCCCGGATTACCAGGCCCTGGACCACCCGGCCCTGGATTGCCAGGCCCTGGACCGCCTGGACCCGGACCACCCGGCCCTGGATTACCGGGCGCTGGACCGCCTGGACCCGGACCACCTGGCCCCGGCCTGCTCGGGCCGGGCACGAGGGTGGTCACCGTCGGCCCTGGATGTGCGGTCTCCCGCCTCGGTGACGCTGTCGGCGACTCCTTTGGTCCGGCGGATCCTCTGGGTGAGGTGGTAGGCCGCGCCGGTCCGACGATCTGGTTGAACACCTTCAGCGTGGGCACGCCGACGCGCAGGCACACGTTGGTGGGTTCGCACAGTGACTCGCCGGGCGGCCGGGTGTCGATGATCTCGATGTAGCCGGCCACCGGGCCGGCGGCGGTCCTGAACACCTTGACGCACAGGTCCTGCCGCCCGCACCGCCGGTGCCCGTGTCGGTGCGCCCGATGGTCCAGGTCCAACCTCCGAACCTGTCTCCCGCAGTTCTCGGTGCCCACCTGCGGGAGCTCGGTCGCCTCGCGGCAGGCATCGGCGATCTGGTGTAACTGCGGCTCGGTGATGGGTGTCTCCGCGACGTCTGTGCCCCGAGCCTGCGCGTCCCCTCCGACGGCCAGGCCCTTGGGCTGCATCGGCAGAGGGGTGGTCGCGAGTCGCACGCCGCGGTCCTCCCCGCACGCGGCAGCCAACGAGACGACCGGAAGGAGCGCCGCCACCACGCCGCTCAACACCCCGTGCTGCCGGAGATCCATGGCCCCCCACCACACGACCGGACACATCAGATGCTGGTGGGAAGATTTCCGCTGCCCGTGACTGGAAACCTCGCGGGCATGCCGCGACCAGCGCCATCGCGCTGAGCAGAGCCCCTCGAAGATCTCTGAGGTTTTTTCCGCGGCCGATGTCGATGTGGGCCGGCCCCCTTCGTCGGTTGGGCGAAAGTCCACCAGGGGCGAAGGGAGATCTCATGAACACCGACATCACCGCACCGGCACCCAAGATCGCGGACCGGGCCGCCTACCAGGCCGAACTGGACGCGCTGCGGATCCGGGAGAAGGCGCACACCCACGAAGGCGACGCGATCGCGGCCGCTCGCCGCCGGCTGCCGATGGTGGAGGTCGACGCCGGCACCACGCTGGTCGGCCCGGACGGGCCGGTGACGTTGCTGGAGACGTTCGAGGGCCGCGGGCAGCTGATCGCCTACTACCAGATGTGGCACACCGGCCACCCGGCCGCCGAGCAGTGCGAGGGCTGCACGTTCTTCAACAGCCAGGTCCGCGAGCTGTCCTACCTGCACGTACGCGACATCACGTACGCGACGTTCTGCCAGGGCCCGTACGAGGAGAGCGTCCGCTACCGCGACTTCATGGGCTGGGACGTGCCCTGGTACTCCGCTGCGGAGTCCATCGGCGTCCTGATGGCTGGACGCGGCCCGTTCATGCTGGCGTGCTACCTGCGCCAGGGCGACCGGGTGTTCGAGACGTACTGGACCACCGGCCGTGGTGTCGAGGTCATGGACGTCACCTACGGCCTGCTGGACAGGACCGCGTACGGGCGGCAGGAGGCGTGGGAGGACTCGCCCGCCGGCCGCCGCAGGCCGGCAACATCGCCCGGACCGGCGGACGCCCCAGCGCCCAGTGGCCCCGCCTGGAGGCCGGGCGCTCCGACGACCTCCGGCCTGGGCGTTAGAGGCGGGCGGCGCGTCACCGGTTGCCGAGGCGGGCGGCGCGCGTCACCGGTCGCCGAGGTGGGCACCGCACGTCACCGATCGCCGAGCCGGGCGGCGCGTCACCGGTCGCCGTGGCGGGCGGTGCGTGTCACCGGTTGCCGAGGCGGCCCCGGGGAAGTCATGGGGCATGCGGATCAGCGGTGCTCGGGTACTGGTCACCGGGGCGTCCTCCGGCATCGGAGCGGCGACCGCGCGGGAGATGGCGAGGGCCGGGGCGCGTCTCGTCCTGGCGGGGCGTGACCGGCCCCGGCTCGACGCCGTCGCCGCCGAGACCGGGGGCCGGGCCGTCGTGGGCGATCTGACCGCGGACGCCGCCTCCCTGGTCTCGCGCGCCGGGCCGGTCGACGTGCTGGTGAACAACGCCGGGGCGGGCTGGGCGGGGCCGCTCGCGCGGATGCCGGGCGCGGCCATCGAGCGGCTGGCCGCGGTGAACCTCACCGCCCCGATCCTGCTGACCCGTCTGCTGTTGCCCGGCATGGTCGAGCGCGGCGCCGGCCACGTCGTGTTCGTCGCCTCCATCGCCGGCGCGGTCGGGGTGCGGGAGGAGGCGGTGTACTCCGCGACCAAGGCCGGGCTGATCGTCTTCGCCGAGGGCCTGCGCCATGAGCTGCGCGACGTCGGCGTGTCGGTGGTCCTGCCCGGCGTCGTCGACACGCCGTTCTTCGACCGGCGGGGGACGCCGTACGCGCGCCGCTGGCCGCGACCCATCCCGCCGGAGCGGGTGGCACGGGCGGTCGTGTCCGCGATCGAGCAGGGCCGCGCGGAAAGCTACGTGCCGGGCTGGCTCCGGCTGCCGTCCCGGCTCAGGGCCGCGGCGCCGGGCGTCTTCCGCGCTCTCAGCGGACGGTTCGGGTGACGCGGGCTTCCCGGAAGTGGGGCGACCTGATAGGCCAGAGGAATGCAGAGACCCGCCACCGCACTCCGCCGCCTCGCCGTCTCGCTCGCGGCGCTCCTCGCCGTCACCGCCGCGTCCCCGGCGGCGCAGGCGCGTACGGAGCCGAAGGCCCCCAAGGAGTTCGTCGCGCTGAGCGACATCGACCCGACGATCATCCAGGAGATGCGCTACTACACGGTGCACGACTTCGTGGGCAGCCGCATCGACGGATACCGCCAGCCGATCTGCATTCTGACCCTGCCCGCCGCCGAGGCCCTGCACAAGGTCCAGCGGAAGCTGCTGCGCCAGGGCTACTCGCTGAAGGTGTACGACTGCTACCGCCCGCAGCGCGCCGTGAACCACTTCGTACGGTGGGCGAAGGACCCGAAGGCCACGTCGATGAAGGCCGAGTTCTACCCGCGCGTCGACAAGTCACGGCTGTTCGCGGACGGCTACATCGCCGAGAAGTCCGGGCACAGCCGGGGCAGCACGATGGACCTCACCATCGTGAAGCTGCCCGCCCGGCCGACGCCGCCGTACCGGCCGGGACAGCGCCTGGTCCCCTGCTACGCGCCGCAGGCGCAGCGGTTCCCCGACAACTCGATCGACATGGGCACCGGGTTCGACTGCTTCGACACGCTCGCGCACACCCTCGACCCGCGGATCAAGGGCGCGCAGCACGCGAACCGGCTCATGCTGAAGAAGAGCATGGAGGCCGTCGGCTTCGTCAACCTCGCCGAGGAGTGGTGGCACTTCACCTACAAGCCCGAGCCGTTCCCGAACACCTACTTCGACTTCCCGGTCTCCCGGAGTTCGCTGGCCGGGCGGCGTTGAGCCGTCAGACGGCGCAGCGCAACGGGCCGCCGTTGTAGTCGATGGCGTCGGTGAAGGCGGCGAGCAGGTCGAGCTCGCCGCCTTCGGCGTCCGCGTACGCACGGTGCAGGTTGAGGACGACGCGTTCACGGTCCGGCCACTCGGAGAAGGGGCCGAGATCGCACTCCCGCGCCGCCTCCAGAGGGGTGAGCCCCGCCGCTCTGCCGTTCCGCGCGGTGTCGAGGATGAAGCGGTAGTACGCCTCGTGCGCCGCGAGGACCGGCGAGAGATCTCCGGTGATGAGCGCGCCGTGGCCGGGGACGACGGTACGCGCGCCGAAGCCGGCCAGCCAGTCGAGCGAGCGCAGCGCCCCCTCGACGGAGCCCATGAACACCAGCGGCGTCACCTCGTGGAAGATCAGGTCGCCGGTGAACAGCACCTGCTCCTCCGGCAGCCAGGCGACGACGTCGCCGCCGGTGTGAGCGGGGTACCCGGGATGCCGCAGCTCGATCCGCCGCTCCCCGGTGAACAGTGTCAGCTCGTCGTCCAGGACGACGGACGGCGGCCGCACCTGCGAGATGCCCCAGTCGGGCGACGGCGACCAGATCGGCGGGGTGGACTTCAGGATGAAGTCCACCAGCAGCTGCTCGCGGGTGACCCGGTGCCCGACCACGACGGCGGAGTCGGGAAGGAGCGCGTTGCCGTACGCGTGGTCGCCATGGAAGTGGGTGTTGACCGCCATCCGCACCGGGTCGCCGCCGGTCGCCGCGTCGACGGCGGCGAGGAACCGGCGGGTCCGCTCGGCGGTCGCGCAGGTGTCTATGAGGATGACGCCGTCGGCGCCGTGCACGGCCCCGGCGTTGTTGATCCACCAGGAGCCGTCCGGTTGCCGCCAGGCGAAAACCCCCGGAGCGACCTCGGTCAGTCGCGCCTCAGCGCCGTCGGCCATCGTGATCCCACGCCTTTCCCGGAAAGCGGCAACAGAGACGACCGTGCCCCACGGAGGTCCTCGTACCTGCGCCGATCGTAGCGGGGCTACCCGATCCGGCGATCGCGGCCCGCGAGGAGGCCGGCCACCAGTTGCAGCAGCATGAGCACCGCCATGAGCGTCAGCGGAGCCCGCCAGCCGCCGCTGTGCTGGTAGAGCGACCCGACGAGGATCGGCACGGGCATCGACAGCAGGTAGCCGGTGCTCTGCGAGAAGGCGGACAGCCGCGTCACCGTCGCCCCGTCCTGGCCGCGCATCCCGATCATCGTCAGGACCAGCGGGAAGGCGCAGTTCGAGAGGCCGAGGAGCACGGCCCACAGCCACGCCCCGGCGGCCGGCGCGGCCCACAGCCCGGCGTATCCGGCCAGGCCGCACACTGCCAGGGCGGCCGCCAGACCGCTCTGGTTCCGCAGGCGGCCCGCGACGGCGGACAGCGCGAAGGACAGGGGCACGCCGAGCAGCGAGGTGACGGCGAACAGCAGACCTGCGGTCTCCGCCGACAGCCCGGCGTCGCGGAACATCTGCGGCAGCCAGCCGATGATCACGTACGCGGCGCCGGCCTGCAGACCGAAGAACACCGCGAGCGCCCAGGCTGTGGCGTTCCGGGTGATGCGGACACCGGGCCCGGAGACGTCCGGCGCCGGGGTCGCAGGGTCGGACACGCCCGGTGCGGTCGCGGTACGGCGGCGGGCGAGGAGGAACCAGGCGGGCACGGCCACGACGGCGAGGACCGCCCAGGCTCCCAGCCCCGCGCGCCAGTCACCGCCGAAGCCCCGGGCCAGCGGAACGGTCACCGCGGCGGCGGTCGAGGCGCCGACGTTGAGGGCCATGGAGTACAGGCCGGTCATCGCGCCGACCCGGTCGGGGAACCGCTGCTTGACGACCACCGGCAGCAGCACGTTGATGAGCGCGATCCCGGCGAGGGCGACGGCGCTCAGCGCGACGAACACGGACGCCCCCGCCGCGAAGGGACGCGTGGCCAGGCCGACCGCCATCACGACGGCGCCGGTGGCGATGACGCCCTCGGCCCCGTAGCGGCGGGCGAGGCGGGGCGCGGCGAACCCGACGAGCGCGAAGCACAGCGCCGGGAGCGAGGTGAGCAGCCCGGCGACGGTGGCGCTCATCCCCAGCGCGGCGCGTACCTCTTCGAGCACCGGGCCGACGCTCGTCACGGCGGGACGCAGGTTGAGCGCGGCCAGGACGAGGGCGGCCGCCGCCAGGTGACGCTTCCCGAGAACGGGCCGGGTCCGGTCCGCCGGCGGTTCGGCACAGTGCGGACGAACCGCCTCATTGTTCGACATAACGCTAATCGTAGAATGATGGGATGAATCTCGGTCCAGTCCCCCGCCGGGCGGTTCTGTCCGACCAGGTGATCGCCCGGCTGCGGCAGCAGATCACCTCGGGCGCCTGGCCGGTCGGGTCGCGCATCCCGACCGAGCCGGAGCTGGTCGAGCAGCTCGGCGTCGCCCGCAACACCGTGCGCGAGGCCGTACGGGCGCTCGCGCACAACGGGATGCTGGACATCCGCCAGGGTTCGGGCACCTACGTCGTGGCGACCAGCGAGCTGGCCGGGGTGATGCAGCGCCGCTTCGCCGCCGTCAAGCAGCATGACGTGGCCGAGGTACGGGGCGCCCTGGAGGCCGCGGCGGCGACGCTCGCGGCCGCACGGCGGACGGACGACGACCTACGGCGGCTCGACGCGCTCCTGAAGAGACGGGAGGAGGCCTGGACGTCCGGCGACCGGGACGTCTTCGTCGACGCGGACGCGGCCTTCCACCTGGCGGTGGTCGCCGCCTCCCACAACGAGGTCCTGTCCGAGCTGTACGCCGACCTCGGGCAGGTGATCCGGGACTCGCTCCGCGAGCACTTCGGGGCCGAACTGTCCCCCGGTGAGTACATGGACCACACGCGCCTGCTCGACGCCATCCGCGCCGGAGACCCGGACACGGCCGCCGCCGAGGCCGCGTCCCACACCGACTGCCGCGTCGCCAGCGTTTAAGGGGTGGACGGGCGCGGACGCAGCCCGTCCATGAGAACCGTGATGAAGGCGTCGGTGAGCTCGTGGGAGGCCGGCCGGGTCCGCGCGATCGCGTAGGCGGTCCGGCCGATCAGGACGGTGGTGAGGGCCGGATCGAGGTCGGTGCGGATCGCGCCGTCCCGTCGCGCCCCGTCGGCCATCTCCTCCACGACCCGTACCAGCTCACCTCGCAGCGCCACGGTGGCCGGCACGTCCAGGCCGTCCAGCTCGTCGCTGATGGCATGGTGCGCGGACTGGAAGGCGATCAGCTCGGCGAGGAAGGTGCGCAACGCCTGTTCCGGAGGGAGCTGATCCAGCAGCTCCCGGGCCCGCTGGACCACCGGTTCGAGCAAGCCGGACACGGCGGCGTCGAGGAGGGCGTCCTTACCTCCGAACGCGCGCACTACGGTCGCTGCTCCCAGACCGGCCTTCTTGGCGATGGCCTCCACGGTGAGACGCGTACCCGGCTCGGCCAGCAGCGCCGTGGCCGCCTCCAGGGCGAGCCGCCGGTTCCGTACGGCGTCGGCCCTGCGCCCGCTTCCGCCATCCGTTGACATCTGGAATGCCCCTTCCACATAATCTAACTGGAACGCGTATTTCACTTACTCTACTGCGAGGGGACCGTTGTGAACGAGCGCATCCTGATCTCCGGAGCGAGCATCGCCGGGCTGACGCTGGCACACTGGCTGGCCCGCTACGGCTTCCGGCCCACCGTGATCGAGCGCGCCCCCGGGCTGCGCGCCGGCGGCAACGGTGTCGACGTACGCGACCAGGCCGTCGACGTGGTCGAACGCATGGGGATCATGCCGGACGTACGGGCGGCGGCCACCGACGTTCACGGCATGAAGTTCGTCGACGCCGGCGACCGGGCCATCGCGCGCATCGACACCCGGGACCCCGGCGCCGTCGAGATCATGCGCGGCGACCTGGTGGCGCTCCTGCACGAGAGGACCGACGCCGAATACGTCTTCGGCGACTCCATCCGCCACCTCGAACAGGACGATGACGGCGTGACGGTCGCCTTCGACCGCGCGGACACTCGCCGCTTCGACCTGGTCATCGGCGCCGACGGCATGCACTCCACGGTCCGCCGGCTGGCCTTCGGCCCGGAAGAACGGTTCGTCCAGCACCGCGACCACTACTTCGCGTTCGCCAACGCCGACGCGGCGCTCGGCGAGAACCGCTGGGTCACGATGCACAACCCCGTGCCGGGCAAGATGACCGGCGTCTACCGCTCCGGCAACCACGCCCAGGCCAAGGCGTACTTCATCTTCCGCTCCGCGCCGCTGGCATACGACCACCGCGACGTCGAGCAGCACAAGCGCCTGGTCGGCGAGGCGTTCGCGGGCGAGTCGTCGTGGCGGACCAAGGAACTGCTCGCCTCCGCTCTCACCGATCCGGACTTCTACTTCGACGCCTTGAGCCAGGTACGGATGGACTCATGGTCGGCGGGCCGGGTGGCCCTGGTGGGCGACGCCGCCTGGTGCGCCTCCCCGGCCTCCGGCGCGGGCGCGGAACTGGCCCTGGTCGGCGCCTACCGGCTCGCCGGCGAACTCGCCGCCGCCGGCGGAGATCACCGGATCGCCTTCCCCCGCTACCACGACGGCCACCGCCCCCTGGTCGACAAGAAGCACCAGATCGGCCCCAACGTCCGTCTCATGGTGCCCAAGACCGCCGGAGGCCAGTGCCTCCGCGACACCTTCGCCCGGCTGCCGCTGACGCGCGCGCTCGGCGCCGTCGAACGCCTGACCAAGAGCACCCCGACGCTCCCGGACTACGCCCTGACCCGCTGACCCGGGTCCGGCGACCGACCCCGGGTCCCGCGGCGAAGCCGCCGGACGGTCCTCATCGCACCAGACGCGGCCATATCGGGCCCCGATGCCCTGAACGCGGTACGCGGGCTCAGCCGCCTGGGGCGCGGAGGATGCGCACCGGGCCGAACAGCCCCGACGCCCGCTGACCGGGGAAGACGAAGTGCGTCGGGCTCACCGCGTCGAGATAGGGCGCCAGCGTGCCGAACACGAGGATCTCGAGGTCGTTCGCGCCCTCCCGTACCGCGTCGGTCAGGTCGAAGCGGTATGGGGAGCAGACCCGTACGCCCGTGCTCCGCCCATTCGCGAAGACCTCGGCGGTCCCGCGCACCCGTCCCAGGTCGAGGACCGTACGGCCGCCCGCCGTGAGGTCGACGCGCGTGCGGTAGCGGACTCCCCCGCTGTACTCCGCCAGGCCGGCGGTCTCCCAGTCGCCCTGCTCGATCCGCCCGGTGCCGACCTCGAACCGGATCGGCCCGGCGAACGCCGCACCGCCCTCGTACCCCGGCCGCGTCCGGATCCGCACCGCCCCGGCGCGTACGCCTCCCCCGGGCGACAGCTCCACGGAGACCCGCGCCGGCCGCTCTCCGTCCGCTGCCGGGCTTTCGCCGGCGAAGGGCACACCGACGCCGTCGACGAAGACCTGCGGCTCGCCGTGAATCAGGAGGTCCATGCGGGTGGCGCCAGGCGGGATGCCGAAGCGGAACCATTCGATCCGCTCGGCGCCGCCACGCGGAACGGCGAGCGCGACCGGCAGGACGCAGCCGTCGGCCGGGGCGTCCTCGAGCCAGGCCGCTCCGGGCAGCGGATGCGGCCGGCGTCGCAGGTGCAGCGCCGCCGGATCGCCGTACGGGCGACGGTGCACGGTCACCGGAACCGGCTCACCGTCCCTGGTCGCCCGCCAGCCCGACGCCGCCGTCACGGCGACGTCGCCGTCGGCGAGGACGGCCGCTGGGGCATCGCGCTCGGTGAGTTCGAGGGTGAGATCGTTCGCACCGGCGCGTAGTGCCTCGGCGATGTCGTACCGCCGTACGCGCGGGGCGTCGTGCTCGGCGTAGGGGTCGAACCCGCCCTGCCGCCCGGCCTCTGCCCCGTTGACGAGCACCCGGCAGGGTTCGACCGCGGCGACCTGGAGGACGGCCCGCTCGGGGACGGCGTCCAGGTGGACGGTCGTGGTGAGGGCGACACGCGCGCCGGGCCGGGCGGGCCCTGCGGCGGCGATCCATTCGGGTCGCCGATACCGGCTCGCGTCCCGGACGAACGCGACGTGGGCTCGCAGCCGTACGTCCTCGTCGGGTGTCAGGCGCAGGTCGAGGACGTGCGTGCCCGCCTCCAGCCGGACCGGCGCCATCGCGAGGTGGCCGCCGTCGTCCAGGGCTACGCGCGTGCCGTCGAGCCAGGCGGTCTTGGCGGCGGCCGCTCCGACGGCGAGCGTCACCGTGACCGTCTCCGGAACCGTCAGCTCCGTACGGACGTGCACGGCCTGGCCCGCCGGCACGTCGCCGAGGTCCATGAACTCCTCCGGCACGTGCCCCTTGGGACCGAGCGTCTCGCGGTGGATCGGGTCCTTGTGGATGCCCCGCGACGAGGAGTACGTCACCGGCCTCCAGTCCACGCCCTCCTCGGGCGAGGGGCCGGGAAGCGCATCGGGGCGCGCGGGTCCGGTGGCGAGCACGTGCGGTCCGAACGTCGCGTACGCGGCTTCCCATGCCGCGTCACCGTGGCCGGGTGTCGCCCAGCCGCCGTTCAGACCGTCGTCGCCATCGGTCTCGACCCGGTGCCGGAACTCCCACCGCTCCACGGGCGACCTTGACCCGCCGGGACGAGCGAAGTCGCCCCAAGTGTCGTCGAGCGTGGGGACGAGTTCCATCTCCCACGCCGGCCCCAGCTCGATCGAGGTGCCCTCCGGCGTCCAGCCGGCAGAGCTGTCGGCATTTGGCCCCTCGACGCCGGTATCCGATCCCTCGGCGCCGGTGCCCGGCCTATCCTCGCCTGGAGGGCCGTAAGGGGCCGGAGCCCCGGCATCAGAGGAGCCGCCGCGGTGCGGGTCCTCCCCGGGAAGTCCGTCGGCGGCCGAAAATTCGGCGTCCGGCTTCCCGGCCCTGGAGGAACCGCCTGTGCCCGCGCCGAGAAGAGTGTCGGCTGCCGGCTCCCCACCACCGGAAAGGCCGTCGGCGTCCGAAGTGCCGGGGAAGACGAGGAGGGCGGCCGGGCCGTCGTCGAACGGGACCACGACCTCGGTGACGTCGCCGTCCCGCTCGTACGGCAGCGGCCGGGGCGGGCCGCCGAACGGGCTCACGAGCAGCGGACCGCCCGCGACGTCGCGGACGCGCACGCGCATGTCGGCCGCGTACCGGCCGGGGTCGAAGTCGCAGAGGGCGTCGAGCCAGCCCAGTTCGATGCCGCGCTCGTCGGGACGGCCCACGGACACCTCGCTGGCGCGCGGGAAGGCGGCCGTGAGGAACACCAGCGTCGCGCCGTCCACCTCGCGGACGAGGGCGGGCATCGGCGCGTCCACGCGCGGCAGGCCGGTCAGCGCGGTGGTCAGCTCGCTCGGCGAGCCGACGAACTCGTACGATCCGCCAAGCCGATCGGCATCGGGCACAGCACCGAGGCCTCGTCCCGGCGGGTCCACGCGCGACGGGCCGGTCAGCTCGCTCGGCGAGCCGACGAACTCGTACGATCCGCCGAGCCGATCTGCATCGGGGACCGCGTCGTCCTCTTGTTCGGGCGCGCCGGCGGCTCGTCGATGATGTGGCTCGTCGCAGTCGGAACCGAGCCCCGGTCCCGGCGCTCGCAAACGAGGCGGCCCGCCGGGGTCGGTGCCGACGGCGATCACTCGGCCGCCCGCCGCGGCGAACTCCGCCAGTCGCCGTTCGGTGGCTTCCTCCAGCACGGTGCAGCCGGGCAGGATGACGGTGGCGTACGCCTCGTCGGCGACCCGTAGCCGTCCTTCCGTCACCGTGGCCCGCGCGACCGAGTCGTCGTCGATGACGTCGGCGTCCAGGTTCAGGCGGTCGAGCACGCCGGGGATCGTACGGAACCAGGCCATGTCGCCGACGAGCTCACGGTAGATCCGCTGGGCGCGTTCGGCGTCCTCGTCGACGCCGTCGAGCCGGGTGCCCGCCTGGGCGGTCGCGGTCGGGAGCAGCACCGCGACGTCGCAGACGTGGCGGCCCAGGGACAGTGCGGCGCACAGCCGGGTGACGGCGTCGGCGAAGACGCCGTGGTGCCGCCAGTACGGCTGGCGCCAGTCCGTGGACGGCGGTGCCCACTCCCACCAGCCGCCCTTGGTCGTGTAGTAGACCGCGTGCGGGTTGTAGAGGGTCGCGCCGGATCGCAGCCACGGCAGCAGCCAGTCGAACGTCTCCTCCAGCGTGCCGCCCCAGCCGCTGGAGTGGAACGCCTCGATCCACGTGCGCGGCCGGCCGTACAGGTGCGCCAGGGAAGAGTGGATCCGCGCGTCGCCGTGGTGGTCCGAGCCGGGGGCGCCGAACCACCGGTGGGTGCGCGCGTAGTCGGCGTACAGCCGGACGCCGTCGACCGGGTGCCCGGCGCGGGCGGGGTCCTGCTGGTCGCAGCCGTGCAGCAGGCCGTGGCGGTCGTGCCAGGCGGCGAGCGGGCGGAAGAACGCCTCCTCGGCCAGTTCGGCGCGGGTGCGGTGGTAGTCGCGGCGGACCCGCGAGCCGTCCGGGCCCCCCTCTCCCGCCGACGGCAGCGGGCCGTCCAGGCCCCCGTCCTCGGCCCACGGCAGCGAGCCGTCCGGGCCGCCCTCCTCCGTCCACGACAGAGGGCCCTCCTCGTCCGCCCAGAGCAGGCGCAGGTGAGGCGTCAGGTCGTAGCCGCGCCGCCGCTCGAACTCCTCCGCGAACCCCGGAGACCAGGTCGGCAGGGCGGGCAGCTCGTCCTGGAAGGAGCCGACGAGGACCGTGCCCAGCCAGTGTGGCAGGCGCCGCTCGAACTCCCCGTGCACGCGGTCGATGAGGGTGGCGCACGCGTCCGGGGACAGGTAGTCGAAGCCCCGGGTGACGACCGTGACGTCACCGTCCCGGCGCTCCAGCCACCGCCCGGCGTACGACGGCGTCTCCTGGACGAGGCGGGCCTGCAGGTCGGCGCCGGAGAAGCCGAGCTGGTCGTAGAACCACAGGAACGCGCCGAGTTCTTTCGCGTCGGCGCAGACGCCGTCGAGCAGTTCCCACCAGGGCTCGGAGAAGAACGCCGGTTCGTCGGCGTCGGAGCCGAACATCGGCCCGGACGGCGCGAGGTTCAAGATGATGAGGTTGCGCACGCCGCCGGCGACGAACCGCTCCAGCTGCCACCGCAGCCGCGCCCGGTCGAGCGGCTCGCCGCTCCACCACCAGATCGCGGCGGGCGAGAACCCGGCCGGCGGACGGTCCAGGACCTCCGCCAGCCGGGCCGGCAGCATGGTCGCCTCTTGGGGCGCGGCCACCCCCTGGGGCGCGGCCACCACCCCCTGAGGCACGCTCATCCCGGCACCTTCGGTCATCCCTTGAGCCCGCTGGCGAACCCGCGGATGACGTAGCGCTGCAGCACCAGGAAGACCACGAGTATCGGCAGCGCCGCCAGGACCAGGCCGGCGAACACGAGGCCGTAGTCGGAGACGTACTGGCCGACGAACGAGAACACGCGGACCGGCACGGTCTCGCGGGCCGACCCGCCGAGGTAGAGCAGCGGCGTGAAGAAGTCGTTCCAGATGAACACCGCGTTGAGGATCAGCACGGTGCCGGTGATCGGCCGCAGCAGCGGGAACACCACGCGCGTGAACGCCTGCAGGTGCGTCGCGCCATCGATCAGCGCGGCGTTGGCGTAGTCGCGGGGCAGCGCCCGGATGAACCCGGTGTAGAGGAAGATCGTGAAGGGCAGCTGGATGCCGGTGTAGAAGACGATCATCCCCTGGTACGTCCCGAGCAGCCCCAGCTGGTCGACCAGCTTGAACAGCGGGATCATTCCGAGCTGGAACGGCAGCACGATGCCGAGCAGGAACAGCACGTACAGCCCGTACCCGAGCCGCGAGGCGCAGCGGGCCAGGAAGTACGCCGCGAACGCCCCGAACGCGATGAGGCAGATCAGGCTCGCGATCGTGATGACGGTGCTGTTCACGAGCGCGGAGCCGAGGCCCGCCGCCGACCAGGCCCGCGAGAAGTTGCCCATCGTCGGCGACGTGGGCGGCGACAGCGGCGCGCTCGCGATCTGCTTGCTGGTCTTCAGCGACAGGGCGACGAGCGCGTACACCGGGAACAGGAACGCGATGCCGGCCGCGACCATGACCAGCTCGAGCAGGAACGTACGGAAGCCGTACCGCAGATGCGTCATGCCTGGACCTCCCTGCCGCGCAGGTACGCGATCTGCACCATCGACACTGCCGCGACGAACAGCGCGAGGACGAGCGCGATCGCGGTGCTGTAACCGAACTTGCCGTAGACGAACGCCTGCTTGTACAGCACGGTCGACAGCGTCTCGCTGGAGTAGCCGGGGCCGCCGCCCGTCGCGGCGTACACCTGGTCGAACAGCTTGAGGCCGCCGATCGTCGACAGCATCACGTTGATGGTCAGCGCGGGCGCCAGCAGCGGCCAGGTGACGTACCGGAACCGCTGGAAACGCCCGGCGCCGTCGATCATCGCCGCCTCATGCAGGTCGACCGGGACGCCCTCCAGCCCGGCCAGGAAGATGACCATGGAGTAGCCGGCGTACTGCCACACGACCATCCCCGCGACCGACCACAGCGCCAGCGACGGATTGCCCAGCCAGTCCTGCCGCAGCCCGCCGAGCCCGAACGCGCCGAGCAGCCCGTTCAGGCCCGCGTGCGGGTCGGGGTTGTAGACGTACTTCCAGAGGAAGGCGATCATCACCGGGCTGACCACGGCGGGCGCGAAGAAGATCACCCGCAGGGTGGTGCGCGACTTGATCCGGGCGTGCACGCCGAGGGCGAGCAGCAGTCCGATGCCGTTCTGCACGACGACGATCGCGACGGTGAGCAGCAGCGTGTTCTTCAGCGCTCCGACGGCCCGATCGTCGTGGAAGAGCGTGCTGAAGTTGTGCAGGCCGTTGAACGACTTGTCGCCGATGCCGCTCCAGTTCGTGAAGGCGTACAGCACGCCCGAGATGCTCGGGTAGAGCACCACGAGCGCGTACACGAGGAGCGCCGGGGCCACGAACCACCAAGGCGGGGTGAGGAAGCCCCTCCGACGACCGCGCGCGGGAGGACGCGCGGTCGCCGGACGGGCCGTTCGAGGGGCGGTCACGGTCATGAGGTCAGGACTTCTTCCGGTACACCTGGTCCATCTTGGCCAGGCCCTTGTCGATCGTCGTCTTACCGGCCAGCAGCTCCTGGACGACGGCGAAGTGGGTGGGCTGGACCTCGGCGTTCGGCCACGCCTGGTCCATGAACGGCACGGCCTTGTTGCCCTCGATGAACGGCAGGAAGGACTCGAGCACCGGGTCGATCTTGGAGGACGCGTCGCGGTGGAGCGGGATGCAGGCGACGGCCTCGGCCCAGCGGTTGATGTTCTCCTGTTTCCCGAGGAACTCGATGAACGCCTTGGCCGCGTCGGAGTTGCGGCTGCGCGCGCTCACGCCGAGGCCGACGACGACGCCCGCCGGGATCCACACGCCGTCCGCGTTGTCCGCGCCCGGGAACGGGAACATCCCGAGGTCGTCGGGGCTCGAGGCGGCCTTGCGGAAGTCCGGCAGCACCGCCGACACCTGAACGGCCATCGCCGCCTTGCCGGTGGCGACCATCGAGGTCTGCTGTTCGAAGGTCGTGCCATTGGGGTTGTCGTTGAAGAATCCGCGCTTCTGCAGATCCAGGTACATCGTGAACGCGTCGCGCCAGCCCGACTGGGCGAAGCTCGTCGACCCCGCCTGCATCTGGCTGTCGAACTGCGGGTTCTTCGCGTAGACCGTCGACGGTACCAGCGCGTACGTGATGAGCTGGGTGATCCAGGGCGTCTGCGCGCCGAGCGCGATCGGCGTCACGCCGGCCTTCTTGAGCTTCCCGCACACGTCGAGCAGCTCGGTCCAGGTCTTCGGCGGCTGCACGCCCGCCTTCTGGAAGACCTTCTTGTTGTAGATCGCGCCGATGACGCTGGACCCGGCCGAGTAGATGAACGTCTTGCCCTGCAGCTGGAACGCCGGCTTGAAGTTGGGCGGGATCAGCTGCGTCCACGACTGGGAGCTGAGGTCGGCGAGCAGCCCCGCCTGGGCGATCTGCGCCATCGCCATGGCGCTGCCGTTGCCCGGGTAGACGACGTGCACGTCCGGGGCGTTGCCGGCGCCCAGCTGCGTGCGCAGCGAGGTCTCCACCTGGTCCGTCGGCGCGTACGAGGTGCTGAACTTCGCCTGCGTGTAGAGCTTGGTCAGCTCGTCCAGGGCCTTCTGCTGGTCCGCGACGCCGACGAGGCGCAGCGTCTTCCCGCCTCCGGAGCCGCCGGAGCCGGAGGATCCGCCGCAGGCCGCCAGCCCGACGGGCAGCGCGGCCACGGCCGCCAGCCCACCGGCCGCGCGCAGGAACCCTCTGCGGTCGATCCGCTCGAATCGCGATGTCATTCCGTCCTCCTTGCCAAGAATCGGTAGTCCCCCGAGCTCACGCGGCATACGAACGACCGCCCTTCCACGGTCGTCTCGCTGCCGACGATCTTCACCCCGGGGGCATCGCCGACCGGGTCGTCTCCCTCCCGCACGTCCCACGTACGGGGCACGGGCAGGTGCACCGTCGCCGTCGCCCCCGGCGGCACGGTCAGGTCCAGCTGGAACCGGCCGTCCGCGCGCTCCCACCGGACCCGGATCCGGCCGCGCGGCGACTCGTAGGCCGCCTCCGCCCAGCTCGGCTCCGCGCCCGGGACCCCGGGCGGCGTGAACGGGCGGGGCCGGATCACCAGGTCGCCGTAGGCCACCGAGTCCGGCGCCTGATCCAGCCCTGCCAGGCCGCGGTACAGCCACTCCCCCACCGAGCCGAGCGCGTAGTGGTTGAAGGAGTTCATCGCCGGGGCCTGGAAGCCGTCCTCCTCGGTGTAGCCGTCCCAGCGCTCCCAGATCGTGGTGGCGCCGTGCCGCAGCGGGTACAGCCAGGACGGCTGCTCCGTACGGCGCAGCAGCGCGTGCACGAGGTCGGGGCGGTCCAGCCCGTCGAGCACCGGCGCGACGAGGCCGACGCCGAGGAATCCCGTGGACAGGCGGGGCCCGGTCTCCTCCACCAGGGCGGCGAGCCGTTTGCCGGCCGGGTCGGCGAGCTCTGCGGGGAGCAGCTCGAAGGCCAGCGCGAGCAGGTACGCCGTCTGCGTGTCGCCCTCGATCCGCCCGTCGGCGGAGACGAACTCCTCGATGAAGGCCCGCCGGACGTCCGCGGCCAGGGCGGCGTACCGGTCCGCGCGCCCGTCGCCGAGGACGCGGGCGGCGCGGGCGGTCAGCTCGGCGCTGTGCGCGAAGTACGCGGTGGCGACCACCTCGCGGGAGGTCGGCCGGCCCAGCGACAGCCAGTCGGCGAAGTGCGGGCCGACCTTCCTCCGCCAGATCAGGTCGGGGTTGTGCCGGTGGATCAGGTCGACCCACGCGGCCATCCCGTCCAGGGACCGCGCGAGGAACCGCTCGTCGCCGTACACGCGGTACAGGTGCCAGGGGATCAGCACGCCGGCGTCCGCCCAGCCCGGGGCGCCCTCGTCGGCGACGCCCGCCAGCCGGGGCGCGACGTTCGGGAATCCGCCGTCGGGCGCCTGCGCGTCCAGCACGTCCTGCGTCCACTTGGCGAAGAACGCGGCGACGTCCGCGTTCAGGCACGCCGTCGGCAGGAACACCTGCGCGTCGGCCATCCACCCCAGGCGCTCGTCCCGCTGCGGGCAGTCGGTCGGCACGCTCACGAAGTTGGAGCGCTGCCCCCACGTGATGTTGTGGTGCAGCCGCCGTACGCCGGGGTCCGAGCAGTCGAACGCGCCCGTCCAGGGCGTGTCGCTGTGCAGGACGACGCCCGTGACGTCGGCCGCGTCCAGCTCGGGCAGCCCGGTCACCTCGGCGTACCGGAAGCCGTGGTAGGTGAAGCGGGGTTCGAACACGACCGTGTCGTCGCCGCGCCCGATGAGGACGTCCGTCGCCGCGGCCGTTCGCAGGTTGGCGACGTAGAGCGCGCCGTCCTCGTCGAGGGCCTCCGCGTGCCGGAGCACGACACGGCCACCGGGCGCCAGGCCGCGTACGGTCAGCCGCACCCGGCCCGCGAAGTTCTGCCCGAAGTCGACGAGGTGCGCCTCCGGGCCGACCCTCCGGATCTCGATGGGGGCCAGTTCGCCGAGCGCGCGCACCGGCTCGTCGACGGACGCCACGAGGAGGCTCGTGTCCGCGTCGGCCACCCGGGCGGCCTCCCACGCGCCGTCGTCGAAGCCCGGCCGGTCCCAGCCGTCGGCGGCGTGCCGCGCGTCGTGGCACTCGCCCATGAGCAGGTCCGCGTAGCGGAGGGGGCCCTGGGCCGCACGCCAGGTCTCGTCCGTGACGACGACGTCGGTGGAGCCGTCCGGGTAGTCGAGGTGGAGCTGCGCGATCAGCTGTGGGAACGTTCCGTAATGCGCGCCGGCCCGCCGCGGGTCGAACCCGACGTACCCGCTCCACCAGCCGTCGGCGAGCGTGGCCGCCACGGCGTTCGCGCCCTCCCGGACGAGCTCGGTGACGTCGTACGCCTGGTACTGGATCCGGTGGCGGTAGTCGGTCCAGCCGGGGGCCAGCTCGGCGTCCCCGGCCCGCTCGCCGTTGACGCGGAGCTCGTACAGCCCGCGCGCGCTGACGTACAGCCGGGCCCGGACCGGGGCCACGGACGCGGTGAACTCGCGCCGCAGGAGCGGGCACGGCGACAGACCGTGGGAGTCGAGCGCGCGCTCCCCCTCCTCCGGCGGGTCGACGACGTCGACGGCGGTCCAGTCGCGGGCGATCCAGGACGCCCGCCACTCGCCCTCGCCGAGCCCCGTCTCGAACCACGACTCGGCGCTCTCGGCACCGCCGCTCGCCGCCCACACCGTGACGCGCCAGTGATACCGCGTCCGCGGCCGCAGGGGCGCGGCGTAGACGGCCCCGGTCGCGCCGGCGTCCTCGACCCGCCCGGTGTCCCAGTGAGAGGGCCCGTCCAGGTCCTCCGCGACGTCGACCCGGTAGGCGACGGGCGCGTCGCCGCGCGGCGCGTCATCGCCCGCGGCGAGCCGCCACGACAGCAGCGGCGTCGCCTCCCCGATGCCCAGCGGAGTCGTCCGGTGGTCGCAGCACAGTGCGTACGGCCGGAGCCCGTGGGATCGTTGGGAGTGGCGTGGGGAGCCGCCCTCGGTCACATGATCCTCCATCGATGGGAGGGACGACAGAGACATAACACTGATTGCCGCACTGTTCGCATGAATCCGCGCCGCAGATCACAGAGCTTGTAACATCCACGTTTCCCGCGTCAAGAGGGTGCGACCAATTCGTAACACCGCAGGTCGGGCACTGACCGACGAACGGCGCGACGAACGCGTCCGCCGCTCGACCAGCGATCGACCGCCGGGAAATCACATCAGAGGATGTTTACTTAACCATCTCCGAACATGACTGCCGAGTCACATGACGCAGTGGCGGAGGCCGCCTTCGGAGTCGATGACCTGGCCGGTGGTCCAGGCTCCCTCGTCAGGGGCGGCCCACCGGACGAGGCGGACGACGTCCCCGGGGCCGCAGCGCCCGCCGTACGGGCCCTGCCCTCCGAGGCCGGAAATTCGGTTTCGCCACACCGCCCGGCTCCCTACGGTGGCGTCCATGCCGATGTTCATGAACGTGATCCGCCGTGTCCGCCGGGAACTCGCGGCGGGCCTGGGGCTGGCACCCGCTCACTGACGAATGGGCGGCGCGCGTCGTCGCGGACGCCGGCGTGCGCCCCGGAAACCTGGTGCTCGACCTCGGCGCCGGGGAGGGCGCGCTGACGGCGCATCTCCTCGAGGCGGGCGCCCGGGTGATCGCGGTCGAGCTGCACCCCGGCCGGGCGCGGCGCCTGCGGGAGCGTTTCGCCGGGGCGCGGCTGACGGTCGTCGAGGCCGACGTCCGGTCGTTGCGCCTGCCGGACCGGCCCTTCCGCGTGGTGGCCAGTCCGCCGTACGGCATCTCCAGCGCACTGCTCCGCACGCTCCTGGCGCCCCGGTCCCGGCTCGTCGCCGCCGACCTGGTGCTCCAGCGCGCCGTCGTGCGCCGCTACGCCGAAGGCCGGTCGGCCGCGCGCGTGCCCGGCCGGTGGACCGTACGGGCGGGCCGGCCGCTGCCCCGCCGCGCCTTCCGGCCACCGCCGAAGGTCGACTCCGCCGTCCTGGTGATACGCCGGCGGTGATCGGTCACCGCAGGTCACGCTTGGTGTGATCATATGGGTGCCGGTGCGACGAATGTCGTGTACAGTCCTCCGCAAGCAGGGCGACGCGAGGAGGTGAGCCCGATGACGATGACCTTTTCTCTCCGGGCGCTCTTCGCCGCCGCGGCTGTCTGATCCGCGCCGAAGAGTGTCCGTCCGTACACACTCCTCAGTGAAGGAAGCATGACAGTAACGCCTTTTCAGATCGCTGTTTCCGACGACGTCCTCGACGATCTGCGCACGCGCCTGGCCCGTACGCGCTTCACGACGGCGTCCGACTCCACCTTCTGGGCGGCTGGCACCGATCCCGGCTACCTCCGCGAACTCGTCGCCTACTGGGCGGACGAGTTCGACTGGCGCGCCGCCGAGGCGGCGCTCAACGCCTACCCGCACTTCGTCGCCGACGTCGCCGGCCGCCGCGTGCACTACGTCCACATCCGGGGTGTCCGCGCCGAAGGGGCGCCCGCGCCGCTGCCGCTGATCCTCACGCACGGCTGGCCGAGCAGCTTCGTTGAGATGCTGCGGGTCGCCCGGCGGCTCGCCGACCCGGCGAGTCACGGCGGCGACCCCGCCGACGCGTTCGACGTCGTCATCCCGTCGCTGCCCGGCTTCCTGTTCTCCGAGCTGCCCGCCGGGACGTGGACCCGCAGGGGCGTCGCGGAGATCTGGCACACGCTGATGACCGAGACCCTCGGCTACGAGAGGTTCGGGGCGTTCGGCGGCGACATCGGGGGCGGGGTCACCCAGTGGCTCGGCGCGCTGTACCCCGGTGAGGTCGCGGGCGTCCACGTGACCACGGCGGTCGTCACGACCGACTTCGCCGACCGGCCCCCGACCGCCGAGGAGCAGAAGTTCCTCGACGACCTGGACGCGTACGACGAGGAGGACGGCGGTTACAGCGAGATCATGCTGACCCGGCCGGACACGATCGCCGCCGCCCTGATGGACTCCCCCGCCGGGCTCGCCGCCTGGTTCGTCGACAAGTACCGCGACTGGACCGACTGCGGCGGCGACCTGGAGAGCAGCTGGGACAAGGACACGCTGTGCACGGTCGCGACGCTGTACTGGGCGACCGGCACGATCGGCTCGTCCTTCCGGCAGTACTACGACTACCGGCAGAACCGGCCGGTCCCGAGGATCACCGTCCCCGGGGCGGTCACGCTGAGCAACGAGCCGGCGTTCCGCAGCTTCCCCAGGAGCCTCGCCGAGCGGATCTACGCGGACCTGCGGCACTGGCACCGGCCGGAGCGCGGCGGGCACTTCATGGCGCATGAGGAGCCCGAGCAGGTGGTCACCGACCTGCGCGCGTTCTTCGGGCCACTGCGCTGAGGTCCGGGTCCCTCGCGGCACGCCGCGAGGGACCATCGCGGAGTCTCACCGGGCCCGCGCGGTCACCAGGACGTCCCCGGCCGCGGTGCGGTAGTACAGCACGGACCGTCCGGCGCGGCGCCGCCGGACCAGCCCGGCGTCGAGCAGCACCTTCAGGTGACGGCCCACGGAGCCGAGGCCCTGGCCGGTCAGGGCCACGAGCTGCGTGGTGCTCTTGGGCGCGTCCAGGAGCATGAGGACCCTCGCCCGCGCGTGCCCGAGCAGCGCGCCGAGCGCGTCGGGCACCGGGGCGGGGTCCCGCGCGGCCAGCACTCCGGAGCACGGGTAGATCACGGCGTACCGGCCGGCCTCCCAGGACACCCACCCGAAGCCGGCCGTGACCGGCACGAACAGCAACCTCACGCTGGACAGGTCGCGGGGCGGGTAGTCGTAGGGGTTGACCTGGAGCCGTCCCTCCCCGAGCCAACGCATTCCCGGGCGCATCGCGTCCAGCGCGGCGGCCCATCCGCCATGTGTCAGCTGGCCGGTCCGCGCGACGACGTCGGCCTCGATGATCCGCCGACGGCGGGCCCAGTCCGGCCTGACCATCTCCGTCCAGATCCACTCCAGCAGGCCCGCGAGGCGTTCGGCGAGGTCGGACCGGCGCAGTTCGGCCGGGACCGGGCCGCCGAGCCCGACCTCCAGGTCCGCGTGGACCCGGTCGGCGGGCGTCTCGCGGATCCGGGCCAGTTCCTGGTGGAAGCCGAGGTCGGGCTCACCGGTCGGCGTCGGCGTGGCGAAGTCGGCGATCCAGCGGGGACGCAGCGCCGCCCGCAGCAGGAGCGCGGTGATCGGGTCGCCGGCCAGCCGCGCGCGGTAGGCGGGCAGGTGGGCGTCGAGCCACGCCCGCTCGCCGTGGTGCGCGGCCGTTCCCCTGTCCAGCATGCCCAGGCACGCGCTCGTCTCGGCCAGGGGTGAGACCACGAACCGGCTCCCGGCGAGGGTGTCCGTGCTGATCCGCCACCAGCCCATGTTTCGCCTCCCCGCGAAACATTAACCGGCCCACGAATCCTGCCGTGACACTCCCGATCATGCCCCTCACCTATCGCGGACTCTTCCGCACGCCGGAGTTCACGCCGATGTTCGCCGGCACGTCGGCGAGTATCGCCGCCTCCACCCTGAGTTCCCTCGCGCTGGGCACGCTCGTCTACGCGGACACCCACTCGCCGCTGTTGTCCGCGCTCAGCATGTTCGGCCCGTCGCTCGTCCAGGTGATCGGGGCGGCGACGCTGCTGTCGGCGGCCGACCGGCTGCCGCCGCGCGCGACCACGGCGGTGCTGGCCCTACTCTTCGGCCTCGGCACCGCCGTGCTGGCCGTCCCGGGGCTCCCGATCTGGGCCATGTTCACGGTGATCATGACGGTCGGGCTGGCCGGTTCCGTGGGCGGTGGCGTGCGGTACGGGCTGCTCAGTGAGATCCTTCCCGGCGAGAGCTACCTGCTCGGCCGTTCGGTGCTCAACATGGCCGTGGGCACCATGCAGATCTTCGGCTTCGCGGCCGGGGGCGCGCTCCTGACGGTCCTGTCCCCGCGCGGCACGTTGCTGGCGGGGGCCGTCCTCTACCTGGCCGCGGCGGCCGTCGCGTGGTTCGGCCTTGCCTCGCGCCCGCCGCGCGCCGCCGGGCGGCCGTCGGTCGCGGCGACCTGGCGGACCAACGCACAACTCTGGTCGTCGCCGCCCCGCCGCTACGTCTACCTCGCGCTCTGGCTGCCGAACGGGCTGATCGTCGGCTGTGAGTCGCTGTTCGTCGCGTACGAGCCCCGGCACGCGGGTCTGCTGTTCGCGTTCGCGGCCGGCGGGATGCTGATCGGGGACACGGTGGCCGGCCGGTTCGTCCCGGGGCGGTGGAGGCGGCGGCTCGACGCCCCGCTGCGCCTCCTGCTCGCGGCGCCGTACCTGGTCTTCGCGTCGCACCCGGCGCTGCCGGTCGCCCTGGCCGCCGTCACGCTCGCCTCCATCGGATACTCGGCCACGCTGCTGCTCCAGGAACGCCTGATGGCACTCACGCCCGAGGACGTGCACGGGCAGGCGCTGGGGCTGCACGCGGCCGGCATGCTCACCATGCAGGGCGTCGGCGCCGCCCTCGCCGGAGCGGTCGCCCAGCACACGTCCCCGGCCCTGGCCATGGCCGCGATGGCGGTGGCCTCGGTCACGGTCACGGTCCTGCTGGCTCCCGGCCTGCGCGGCGACCCCCAGGCCGCCGACGCTTCCCGGGATGTTCCTTCCGCCGAAGGTAATGTCCGTCCGGAGACGACCGAAATCGGACACCATGAGAATCCGAAAAGTGAGTCAAGTCTGGTGTCCGACGAATTGCGGTGATTTGTGCCGGGAACACCGTCAATGCGCCGTGATGCGCGCCGACCGGGCCGGAATCGCATCGTTCTCACAAGTCCGGCGGCCATCCGATACCGCGATCCCTGAGGAGGTCACGTCGATGAAGGTGCCCATGGGACTTGTCGTGTCTGGCCTGGTCCTCGCAGGTGGCGTAGGCCTCGCGGCCACACCGGCGAACGCGGCCACCGGTCAGGGGAAGGTCACCGTCTCCGCGCAGGGCGCGGCACATCAGGCGACCGCCACCGCGATCAGCGACAGCCGTCCCCGCTGCCGCAGATACGTACGCGGGCACTGGGTGCACACCCGCCGAGGAAGGGTATTCATGCGCGGCTTCTGGCTGCCCCGGGGCTGCGTCCACCGCCGCTGACAATCGCCATTGAGAACCTGAGGTCAAAGGGGGAGCTGCGGCTCCCCCTTCCGGCGTACCGCCGGCGGCGGCACCCTGCTCTCCGTGATCGCCGAAAACCCCGGCATGCCCGTGCTCAGTCCTGAGGAAGGGTTGACCCGCCGTCCCGACGCCCGGGAAAGTGGCCTGATGAGCGGCGCAGACGAGGAGCGGCACGGGGTGCCGCTGACCAACCTCGACCAGCCACTGTTCGACGGGGCGGACGCGACGAAGCGGGACCTCGTCGACTACCTGGACGCGGTCGCCGACCCGCTCGTCCGGGCGCTGCGGGACCGGCCGCTGTCGGTGATCCGCGTCCTCCGCGGCCAGGCGCCGTTCATGCAGAAGAACCTCCCGAAGTACGCTCCGCCGTGGGTGCCGAGGGTCGGGATGTGGGCGGAGACGTCCCGACGTCAGGTGACGTACGCGCTGTGCGACGACCGCCGTGTGCTCCTGTGGTTCGCCAACCAGCGGGCCGTGGAGTACCACCCGACGCTGGTCCGCGCCGACCGCGCGGCCCCGGCCACCCACCTCGTCATGGACATCGACCCGCCGGACGGCGGCGCATTCGACCTCGCCGTCCGTACGGCCCATCTGGTCCGCCAGGTCCTCTCCGACGCCCGGATGACCGGCGTGGTCAAGACCAGCGGGGCGAAGGGCGTGCACGTGTTCGTGCCGATCGAGGCACAGGCGACGATCGAGGACGTGGCCGCGGCGACGCGGGCGATCGCCGCGCGCGCCGAACGCCTGGACCCGGCCCTCGCCACCACGGCCTTCATCCGGGAGGACCGGGGAGGCAAGGTGTTCCTCGACTCGACGCGCGCCGGCGGGGCGACGGTCGTCGCCGCGTACAGTCCGCGCGTACGCCCCGGCGTGCCCGTCTCCTTCCCGGTCTCCTGGGAGGACCTGGACCGGGTCACCCCGGCCGACTTCACCATCCGCACGGTCCCGGGCCTGCTCGCCGGGGACGATCCGTGGGCCGGCCGGATGCCGGAGCCGCAACGGCTGGACTCCGGCCTGGTCGAGGAGGGCCGTACGATCCCCGTCGCCCGCGTACAGGCGATGCACGAGGGCAAACGACGCGCTCGGGCACGCCGCGAGGCCGAATGACCGTCTCACCGGCCCGGCGCGTCCGGATCGGCCAGACTGACGGCATGAACCCAGCCGACGACCCGTACGGCGCCCCGGCCGCAAGCGACTCCGGGACACCTGGCTCGCTCAACCCGTACGGCGCCCCGGCCGCAGGCGACTCCGGCACGCCTGGCGCGCTCGCCCGCGTCCTGGCCGACGTCGCCGCGGAGCGCGCCGCTCAGGACGCGATGTGGGGCGTCCAGGACCTCCCCGACGGCACCGGGCCCGAGCATGAGGCAACGGCCGACGCGGCCAAGCGCGACTGCCGGGAGGCGTGGGCGGGAGCCCGGCTCACCTGGCGGCACATTCTCGCCGAGGAGTTCCACGAGTCGCTGGCCGAGACCGACCCGCAGGCCCTGCGGACCGAGCTCGTCCAGACCGCCGCCGTCGCGGTCAAGTGGGTCCAGGCGCTCGACCGCCGCGAGGGCGACCTGACGCACCGCACCAAGACCGGTCCCGGACGGCTGGAGAAGCTCGTACGCGACCGCGTGCCCGAGCTCATCCGCGCCGCCGGCCGCGTCCCCGAGGTCCGGGTCGCCGGCGACGGCGAGCACCGCATGCTGCTGCGCGCCAAGCTGTACGAGGAGGTCGGGGAGTTCGCCGAGTCCGGCGCGGTGGAGGAGCTCGCCGACATCCTCGAAGTGGTCTACGCCCTCGCCGCCGCGAACGGCCTCGAGCCCGGCGAGCTCGACCGCCTCCGGGCCGCCAAGGCGGCCCGGAACGGATCCTTCGCGCAGCGCCGCGTGCTACGCCGCGCCGAGGACGGGTGACTCGGGCGGTTCTCCCGCTCACCGGGATGCGCGCGGCGGTCAGTCGTCCTCGCGCCGCTCGTCCGCGGCGAGTTCGTCTACCGCGACGGCGACGGCGAGGACCAGCGGAACGTCGGGGTGGTAGATGTCGACGCCGTACGTGTCGCGGATCCGGAACCACTTGCGGGAGGTCTGGGCGACGACGCCCTCGTCGCCCTCGATCTCGTAGTTCTTCTCGATGAGGTCTCCGCTCGCCGTCCACTCCCGCCCGTCGGCGAGCTCGATCAGCATCTTGTGCCGGAGCGGGCTGAACAGCTTCCGGTGCACCTTGGCCGCGGTCTCGCCGTCGCGTTCGACGACCATCGTGTCGCGGATGGCGACCATCTTCTTGCGGATGACGGCGAGCACCTCCCCTCCGGGCCCCTTGAGCTCGAAGGTCTGCCGCAGCCGCAACGCCTTGCCGTCGACGAGGAAGACGCGCTCCCCCGCCTCGTCCTCGACCCAGAAGTCCTCTCCGATTCCGAACACCCGCTCACGCAGCAGAAACTTCACAGCGCCTCCCTGACCGATCGTCCTCGACGGCAGAAGCGTCCCCGCGGCGCGGTCGATCACACCGGCGGCGACACCTCGTGAAGCCCAACGTCCGAAGGGCCGGCGGTGTCTCCCGTACGGCGACGCCTGAAGGACGCGGCTTATCGTGAACCCGTGCTCGCTCTCGGAGTCGACCTCGCCGCGGAGGCGGCCGGTACGGCGCTGGCGTGGCTGGAGTGGGGGCCTGGCACGTGCTCGGTTCGCGAGATCCGCTGCGGCTGTGACGACGAAACGCTCATCGACGCGCTCATGGCCGCGGACAAGGCCGGCATCGACTGCCCGTTCGGCTGGCCGGTCCCCTTCGTCGAGTTCGTCACCGCGCACCGGTCGGGGGACGTCGACGTGCCCGCGGGAGCGCGCGGCCGCGACTGGCGCAGGAACCTGGCCCTGCGGCTGACCGACCGGGTCGTCCACGACCGTACCGGCCTGACCCCGCTGAGCGTCTCCGCCGACCGGATCGGCCACGCGGCCATGCGCTGTGCCGCGCTGCTGGCCGGCCTCGCGCGGGCCGGCCGCCCGGTGGACCGCTCCGGGACCGGCGTCGTCGCCGAGGTCTACCCGGCCGCGTCCCTCCGGCTGTGGGGACTGCCGCACCGCGGATACAAGCGCCCCGGCGACCTCGCGGCTCTCGGACGGCTGGTCGACGCCCTGCTGGCGGCGGCGCCGTGGCTGGACGCGGGATCGTACGAAGCGCTGTGCCGCCGTTCGCACGACGCCACGGACGCCGTGATCGCGGCACTCACCGCGCGTGCGGCGTACCAGGGCCGCACCGTCACCCCGAGGACGGACGAGCTCGAGACGGCGAGGTTCGAGGGGTGGATCGCGCTCCCGGCCGGTCCCCTGGCGGATCTTCGGCCGAGAGCATAAAGATCATCGCGACGTGGCCGGTAGCGGAAAAATCGGACCGTTGTTACCGCGTCTTGGAGGTATTTTTCTGGTTGCACCTGCTGTGTGTGATTTCCCCCGGAGAGCCGGTTCGCCCTCCGTTGCCGTCCCCCGCTGAGAGAGTGTCGTGTGCTGATCCGACTCCTGCGCGTGCATCTGCGCCCCTACCGCCGGCCGCTGGCGCTCGTCGTCGCGCTGCAGTTCGTGCAGACGCTCGCCACGCTCTACCTGCCGACTCTGAACGCCGACATCATCGACAAGGGGGTGGTCAAGGGCGACACCGGTTACATCATGAGCACCGGCGGCGTCATGCTCGCCATCTCCCTCGTGCAGATCGTCTGCTCGGTGGGCGCCGTCTACTTCGGCGCCCGTACCTCGATGGCCGTCGGCCGCGACATCCGAGCCGCCATCTTCACCCGCGTCCAGGCCTTCTCGGCCCGTGAGGTGGGCAGGTTCGGCACCCCGTCGCTGATCACGCGGACCACGAACGACGTGCAACAGGTCCAGATGCTCGCCCTGATGACCTTCACCATGATGGTGGCGGCTCCGATCATGGGCGTCGGCGGCATCGTGCTGGCGCTGAACCAGAACGTGACGCTGTCCTCGCTGCTGCTCGTCATCGTCCCCGTCCTCGGCGTGGTGATCGGGCTGATCATCACCCGGATGCGGTCGCTGTTCCGGCTGATGCAGGACCGCATCGACACCATCAACCGCATCCTGCGCGAGCAGATCACCGGCGTCCGGGTCATCCGGGCCTTCGTCCGCGACGCCCCCGAGCAGCGGCGGTTCGCCACGTCCAACACCGAGCTGCTCGACGTGTCGCTGGGGACCGGCCGGCTGATGGCCTTCATGTTCCCGCTGGTGATGCTGGTGGTCAACGTCTCCAGCGTCGCCGTCCTGTGGTTCGGCGGTCACCTGATCAGCGACGGGTCCATGAAGGTCGGGGCGCTCACGGCGTTCCTGAGCTACCTCATGCAGATCCTGATGTCGGTCATGATGGCGACCTTCATGTTCATGATGGTGCCGCGCGCGGAGGTGTGCGCCGAGCGCATCCAGGAGGTCCTGGAGACCGAGTCGAGCGTCGTCCCGCCGGCGGACCCGGTGCGGACGCTGAACGTGCACGGCCATCTGGAGCTGCGGGACGTCGAGTTCCGGTTCCCGGGCGCCGAGGAGCCCGTACTGTCCGGCGTCGACCTGGTCGCGCGGCCCGGTGAGATCACCGCGATCATCGGCTCGACGGGCAGCGGCAAGACCACCCTGCTGAACCTCGTCCCGCGGCTCATGGACGCCACCGGCGGCACCGTGCTCGTCGACGGCGTCGACGTCCGTGACCTGGACCCGGTGACCCTGTCCGACGCGGTCGCGCTGGTCCCGCAGAAGCCGTACCTCTTCTCCGGCACGGTCGCTTCCAACCTGCGGTACGGAAAACCGGACGCCACCGACGAGGAGCTCTGGCGCGCCCTCGAGATCGCCCAGGGCAAGGGCTTCGTGGAACGCATGGAAGGCGGGCTGGACGCCAAGATCGACCAGGGCGGCACAAACGTCTCGGGCGGCCAGCGCCAGCGCCTGGCCATCGCCCGCGCGCTCGTCCGCCGGCCCGAGATCTACCTGTTCGACGACTCGTTCTCCGCCCTGGACTACGCGACCGACGCCGCCCTGCGCGCGGCGCTGGCGGACGAGACCGCCGACGCGACCGTCGTCATCGTGGCGCAGCGGGTCTCCACCATCCGGCACGCCGACCGCATCATCGTCCTCGACGAGGGCCAGGTCGTCGGCGCCGGCACCCACCACGAACTGATGGACACCAACGCCACCTACCGGGAGATCGTCCTCTCCCAGCTCACGGAGCAGGAGGCGGCATGAGCGGGGAGAAGGGCATGAGCGGGGGACAGAACGGAAGCGGGCCCGCGTCCTCAGGCAACGGCGAACGGGCGGTGCCCAGCCGAGGGCCGGGACCGGCCGGCGGGGCGGGCATGGCCCGTGGCCCGGCGGCGTTCATGGCCGGGCGGTCGACGGAGAAGTCCCTGGACTTCGGCGGATCGAGCCGGCGGCTGCTGCGCATGCTGCGGCCCGAGCGGCCGATCATCGTCACCACCCTGCTCCTGGCCACGGCGAGCGTCGCGACGACGGCGGTCGGCCCGAAGATCCTCGGCCGCGCCACCGACCTGATCTTCGCCGGCGTCATCGGTCGCCAGCTGCCCGCCGGCCATTCCAAGGCCGAGGTGGTCGCGCATCTGCGGAGCACCGGCCAGGGCACGCTCGCGGACATGCTGAACTCGATGAACGTCGTGCCCGGGCACGGCATCGACTTCGGCAAGGTCGGCATGGTGTTGCTGGCGGCGCTGGCGCTGTTCGCGGTGGCCGCGGTCCTCGGCCTGATCCAGGGCCGGCTCACGACCACGATCGTGCAGCGGTCGATGTTCCGGTTGCGTGAGCAGGCGGAGCTGAAGCTGTCCCGGCTGCCGCTGAGCTACTTCGATCGTCAGCCGCACGGTGAGGTGCTCAGCCGGGTCACCAACGACATCGACAACCTCGCCCAGACGCTGCAGCAGACCCTCAGCCAGATGCTGACGTCCCTGCTCACCATCGTCGGCGTGCTCACCATGATGATCCTCATCTCGCCCCTCCTGGCAGTGATCGCGCTGGTCACCGTGCCGGTCGCGATGGTGGTCGCCTCCCGGATCGGCAAGAAGGCGCAGCCTCAGTTCATCAAGCAGTGGGCCACCACCGGCCGGCTGAACGGGCACATCGAGGAGATGTACACGGGTCACTCGCTGGTCAAGGTGTTCGGACGCCAGAAGGAGTCGCTGGAGACCTTCCGGGAGCACAACGACACGCTGTACACGTCGAGTTTCAAGGCGCAGTTCATCTCCGGCCTGATCCAGCCGGCGATGATGTTCATCGGCAACCTCAACTACGTCCTCGTCGCGGTCGTCGGCGGCCTGCGGGTGGCGTCGGGCTCGCTGTCGCTGGGAGACGTGCAGGCGTTCGTGCAGTACTCCCGGCAGTTCACCCAGCCGATCACCCAGGTCGCGAGCATGGCGAACCTGCTGCAGTCCGGTGTCGCCTCGGCCGAGCGCGTCTTCGCGCTGCTGGACGCCGAGGAGCAGGAGGCCGACCCGGAGACGCCCAAGCGGCCGGAGGAAGTGCGCGGGCGGGTGGTGTTCGAGCACGTGTCGTTCCAGTACACGCCCGACACGCCGCTGATCGAGGACCTGTCCCTGGCCGTCGAGCCGGGCCAGACGGTCGCCATCGTCGGCCCGACCGGCGCGGGCAAGACCACCCTGGTCAACCTGCTCATGCGCTTCTACGAGGTCACCGGCGGCCGGATCACCCTGGACGGGACCGACATCGCCGAGATGACCCGCGAGGACCTGCGCGCCAGAACCGGCATGGTCCTCCAGGACGCCTGGCTGTTCGGCGGCACCATCGCCGACAACATCGCCTACGGCGCCGCCGAAGCCACGCACGAGCAGATCGTGGAGGCGGCCCGCGCGACGTACGTCGACCGGTTCGTCCGCACCCTGCCCGACGGCTACGACACCGTCATCGACGACGAAGGCACCAACGTCAGCGTCGGCGAGAAGCAGCTGATCACCATCGCCCGGGCGTTCCTCGCCCGGCCGACGATCCTCATCCTCGACGAGGCCACCAGCTCCGTCGACACCCGCACCGAGGTACTGATCCAGCGTGCGATGAACTCCCTGCGCAAGGGACGGACCAGCTTCGTCATCGCCCACCGCCTGTCCACCATCCGCGACGCGGACCTCATCCTGGTGATGGAGGCGGGCAGCATCGTCGAACACGGCACCCACGACGAACTCCTCAAGGCCGAAGGGGCCTACGCCCGGCTCTACCAGGCGCAGTTCGCCCAGGCCGTCGCGGAGGTCGACTGACGCCATCCGGTGGCAGACTTCCCTCGTGGAATCCGACGACGCGATCGAGCGGGCCCTCGCCCCGCTGCGCCCGATCACCTACCGGAAGATCCCGGTCGAGGGACGGTGGCGGAAGCCGCCGTTCCCCGACCACGTCCTCGACGGCAGGACGATGGCCGTGGTCTGCGAGGATGCCGGCATCTCACTGCTCGGCGTCGACCGGGACAGCGGCGAGATCCTGATCGTCGACCCGGACGAGGGAGCGCAGCTGGTCAACCGGTCGGCGGCGCTGCTGGTCGCCTGCGCCGAGGTGCTCCGTAAGGCGCACCGCGAGGCCAAGCGGGCCGAGGACGACGACGATGAGCTGGAGGCGATCGCCGCCCGTACCCTCACCGCGTTCGCCGAGATCGACCCGGACGCGGTACGGGACGAGAACCAGCTGTGGTCCGTCGCCGCCGAAGAACTCGGCTACGGCATGTAGAGGCGCGGCCCGGGCGATGATCGGGCAGGATGTGATCATGACCGATTCCGCGGCAGGCCGTCCGCTCCTGCGCACGCCTGGTGAGGGCGAACTCATCGAGGTGGCCGGCGTCGACCACCTGTTCCGGCTCACCGCGACGCATACCGGAGGCAGGTTCGCCTTCGAGGAGTTCACGCTGGATCCCGGCGTGCTGGGCGCACGGCCGCATGTGCACCACGGCCACGACGAGTACTTCTACGTCCTCGACGGCGAACTGACGCTGCACGACGGCGACGGCGAGATCACCGCGGGTCCTGGGCACCTGCTGGCGGCCGTACGCGGGACCCCGCACGGATTCCGTAACGCCGGCGAGGCGCCGGTACGCGGCCTGTGCCTGTACACGCCGGCCGGGTACGAGGACTACTTCCGGCAGGTGCACGCGGAGGTGGCGGCCGGCGCGGAGGTCACCGACGAACTCCTCACCGAGTTCCGTGCCCGCTTCCAGACCACGCCCTATCCCCCTCGCTGAGAACGTCCATGACGGACGTCGCGGACCGCCTCGGCCTCTCGCGCTTCGAGGATCTTCCGATCCTCCGTGTCCTCGTACCGCACCGTCATTCCCATTCTCGTGGTCCGGCCGACCGGCCCGGCCCCTGTACGGGGCTCGGGCCTGTGGCGTACGGCCTCGTCCCGCACCTCACGGCTTGAGGACGATCTTGCCGCGGGTGTGGCGCCGCTCCAGCTCGCGGTAGGCGTCCTGGATCTGGTCGAGAGGGTAGGTGCGGGCGATCGGGATCTCCAGCTGCCCCTTCTCGATCAGCGCGGCCAGTTCGGCGAGCACCTCGGCATTGCCCGCGTCCGCGTTCCCCTCGGTCTTGACCCCGTACTTCTCGGCGGCCGTCCAGTCGGTGATGGTGTCGATCCGCTCAGGAGCCACCCCCAGGTCGAGCGCGAGCTCGACGTCAGCCGGCGCCGAAGGTGTCGATGAACGCGTCGACCTTCCCGTCGGGCGCGGCGGCCCTGATCCGATCGGCGACGCCGTCGCCGTACGTGACCGGGATCGCCCCGTGGTCCGCGAGCCACTGGTGGTTCGCCTCACTCGCCAGGCCGATCACCCGGGCGCCCGCGTTGCCGGCGAGCTGGACGGCGATCGTCCCCACTCCCCCGGCTGCGCCGGAGATCACGACCGTGTCGCCGGGTCCCGCCGCCACGGCGCGCACCGTCGCGTACGCCGTGGTCCCCGCGACGTACAGCGTCCCGGCCTGTTCCCACGGGACACCCGCCGGCCGGTGAATGAGGTTCGCGGCCTCGACGAGCACGAACTCCGCGTGGCTCGCCCGGTCGTCGGTGAAGCCGATCACCTCGTCACCGGCCGCGAACCCGCTGACGCCCTCGCCGACCTCCTCGACGAACCCGGCCAGGTCGCTGCCCTGCCCCGACGGGAACGTCGCCGGCCACCGCTCGTGCAGCGCCCCCGTACGGATGTGCACCTCGCCCGGGTTGATCGACGCGACCTTCACTCGTACGAGCACCTGGCCGGAGCCCGGGACGGGCCGGTCGACCTCGACGACCTGCAGGACCTCGATCCCGCCGTACTGCTCGAACCGCACTGCCTTCGTCATGACGTCACTCCCTGAACGGTCTGCGCCCGGCCGGTCCGGCCGAACACCGACCACGTTGCCAATAACCCACGGCGGAGACGAGCGGACGGTTCTTCCTAGGATTCCGGGTCCGCTGTTCGTGGCCAGGTCGGCCGCGGATGGCTGGTGGCGCTGTTTGTCGTAGGCACTTGCTGTAATCACTCCGTGCCTCGACGTGTTGATCCGGATGCTCCCCGGGCGGTGCTGCGCACCGCCCGGGTCGGCCTGCGTCTCACACCCGCCCAGCGGCGACGGTGCTTCGGGCTGCTGATCGCAGCCGGGGACGTGTGGGCGTGCGTGCTGGATATGAACCGGTGGCGACGCCAGCGCGGTCTGCTCGGCATCACGAATTTCCAGGAGCTGTGCCGCGAACTCCACCAAGCCGGACCGGGGGCGTTCGGCGAGCTGAACTCCACCTGCGCCGAAGGGAGTGTTGCGCCGTTATAGCGACGCGTGGTTCGCCGCCGCCAAGCGCCGCAAGAGCGGTGATGACACCGCCCGCTTCCCGCGCCGTAAACGCCGCCTGTTCGCGGTCCGGTTCCGCTACCGCGGCCTTCGATGGTCAGCGACTTCGGCTGGCGACCGCACGGGGGTGCCCGCCACTGTGGATCCGGCTGGATCGCCCTGTGCCCTACCCGGTGGAGCAGGTACGGTCGGTCACTCTGTTGAATGAGGGCCGCCGGTTGTTCGTGGAAGTGACCGCCGAGGTCCCCGTCGCCACCTACTCGCCTGACTGCGAGCCGGATCCGGGTCGGGTGGCGGGGGTGGATCCGGGGGTGATTCATCCGTTCGCGGTGGCCGGACCGGACGGCGAGGGATTGGTGGTGTCGGGGCGGGCGATCCGCGCCGAAACCCACATACACCTCAAAGACAGCAAACACCGCCGCCGGAAGGTCGCCGCACGGGCACCGAAGCCGGGCCAGGTGGGGTCGCGGCGCTGGCGGAAGTTCCGGGCCCGACAACGGAAACTCGAGGCCCGGCACAAGCGCCGCGTCAGACAGGCGCAGCATGAGGCGGCCAAGACCGTCATCGGCTGGGCGGTGCAGCGCCGGATCGGGACGCTGGTCGTCGGTGACCCGCGCGGCGTGCTGAAGCTCAAGGCCGGGCGGCGGCACAACAAACGCGTCAACGATTGGCGGATCGGCTACCTGCTCCGCTGTCTGAAAGACAAGGCCGAACAAGCCGGGATCCGCCTCATGCTGGTCGATGAGCGCGGCACGTCCTCGACCTGCCCGGCCTGCGACCGGCGGGTTCCCAAACCCACCGGCCGCCGCTTCACCTGCATGCATTGTGGTTTTACGGGGCATCGCGACCTGGTCGGCGGCGCCAACATCGCCCGGCGTGGACCGGGCGGACCCATCACCACCAACAAGAACCAATTCCCGGTGGTGATCACGCACCGTCGAGCCGGACGGCACCTCCCCGGTACCCGACCAGCCCGGCGTGACCCAAGACGACGCCCCCATCACGGCACCGTCAACGGGTCCATTGGCCGGCCGCGGCCCGCCCCACCCCCGTGGGGAGTCGCTCGCCCCAAAGGCGAGGATCAACCAAAACCGTCGACGACGAACGGCGTTGGTTGACACGGCACTAGGATCGGCGATCCCTGGCTGAGCGTCCGGACCTGCGGCGAACCTCGGCGATGATGGCGATATGGAGATGGACCGCCGCGAGCTCGCCGATTTCCTCCGTCGTTCCAGGGAGCGGCTGCGCCCCCAGGAGGTCGGCCTGCCGGCCGGGCCCCGCCGCCGTACGCCCGGGCTGCGGCGTGAGGAGGTCTCCCAGCTCGCGGGGATGTCCGCCGACTACTACATGCGCCTCGAGCAGGCCAGAAGCCCCCAGCCGTCTCTGCAGATCCTGAGCTCGCTGGCCCACGCGCTGCGCCTGACCGAGGACGAGCGCGACCACCTCTACCTGCTGGCGGGACACCGGCCGCCCCCGGGCCGGCTGGCGGGCGACCACGTACGGCCGGGCCTGCTGTACCTGCTCGACCAGCTCAAGGAGGCCCCGGCGCACATCACCAACGACATCGGTGACCTGCTCGCCCGCAACACCATGGCCGAGGCGCTCCTCGGCTGCATCTGCTCGGTCCGCGAGCAGGACCGCAACTTCATCTGGCGATGGTTCACCGACCCGACGATCCGCGGGATCTACTCACCGGAGGAGCGCGAAGGGCAGAGCCGCGCCTACGTCGCCGACCTGCGGGCCTCGGTCACCCGGCGCGGCAACGACGCCGCCTCCACCCGCCTGGTCGCCCGGCTGCGCGAGGTCAGCGCCGAGTTCGCCGCCCTGTGGGAGCTGCACGAGGTCGCCGTACGGCGCGCCAGCCAGGTGCGTGTCGACCATCCGGCGATCGGGCCCATCGAGCTGGAGTGCGAGACGCTGCTGAGCCCGGCCGAGGACCAGCGCCTGACCATCTTCACGCCGCCGCCGGGCACGTCCAACATCGACCATCTGAGGCTGCTGCGCGTCCTGGGCCACGACGACTTCACCCCCGCCGCCCCCGAACGCCGCTGACTCGCAATCAGTGTGCCGGGCTTAGAAATCCTGTGAGCCGTACCAGCGTCAAAGTTCGAGGATGGTCCCGTCGTCGGCAAGAGGAAAACCGAGGTCGGCGAAGGCATCGGCTTGGCGTGCCAGGACTTGCGGGCCGGGGTGGGTCAGCAAGATGTGGGCGCAGCGTAGCTCGTCATACCTGCCGGACCCACGAGATGGAGCGGCTTGGTGCGGCGCCGGAACTGGCCGTCCAGAATCGAACGGCAACCCGCCGAAGTGGTCGCCGTGCAGGTGAGATACCACGACGACCGTAACGTCGTTGGGTTCGAGACCGCCGCGTTTGAGCCCGCTGAGGGCGCTCGCCCCGCAGTCGATCAGGAGCCCATCACGGGCAGGGCCTCCGAGCGGCTGCAGATGCAAGCAGGTCTGAAGCCTGCCGCCATCCCCGAACGCGTCACCTGACCCGGTCACCGTCACACGTAGCTTGGCGTCCACGGACGTCAGTCTCGTGCGGCGGTCCGACCTTGGCCAGCGGTCCCCGGAACCAGCGCGGCAGGGCGACGCTCTGCTCGACGACTCGTCGATGCAGTCCGAAGCCAGAGCCGTTCGGCGTGCCTGGATCAGTGCGCCGGATCCAGTGCGTCGCCGATCGAGTAGGCGGCGATCAGGGTGAAGACGTAGGCCTGAACCGCCTGAACGAAGAGTTCCAACGCGGTGACGACGATGGTGAAGGCCATCCCGACGATCCCGACCGGGACCCCGGCCAAAGTGGGTTTCTCGATGAGGAAGTGGTGGCCGACCGTGGCGAAGAGCGCCACGAGCAGGTGGCCGGCGAACATGGTGGCGAACAGCCGGACCGCGTGGGTGAACGGCCGCAGGACGAATATGGACAGGAACTCCAGCGGGGCGACGAGGGCGGTCTCGGCCCTGGACAGGCCCGGCGGGCAGATCGCGTGTCTGACGAAGCCGATCAGACCGTGGGTCCGGACGCCGACGACCCACATGATCAGGTAGACCAGGCCGGCGAGCACGGCGGGCACGGCGATATGCCCGGTCACCGGGAACTGGGCCAGCGGCACCACCGCCATCAGGTTCGCTGTCCAGATGAAGAAGAACAGCGACAGCAGCAGTCCCATCCACCGGTCGCCTCGCTCACCCATCATCGGCCGGGCGATCTGATCCCGGACGAAGCCGTACGCGCACTCACCGAGACTCTGCATCCGGCCAGGAACCACGGCGGGCCGGGCGAACGAGGCCCAGAACAGTCCCACGACCACGGCCGTCGTCAGCAGGCACAACACCATCGGCTTGTACACCGCGACCGATCCGACGCGGAACAGCGGCCTCCATTCGAACAATCCCAGGCCCGGCGGATCGAACACTGCACCCCCAAAACTCAAGACACCGTATCGAATTAACTCGAGACAGCGTATCGAGTTTTGAGGATGGGAAGCTAGGTCGGGTGAAGCAGCGCGAGAACCTGTGGCTGCGGTCCGGCCGGCCGGCACGAGGACCACGGCTGCGCTTCAGCCGAGACCAGATGACGCGGGCGGCGATCGCCATCGCGGACGCGGAGGGGCTGGCCGCGCTGTCGATGCGGCGGCTGGCGGCCGAGCTGAACGCCAACCCGATGTCGCCGTACTCCTACGTCACCGGCAAGGACGAGCTCATCGAGCTGATGGTGGATGCCGCGACGGCCGAGTTCCTTCGTCCCGACGACGCGGCGCTCGGCGACTGGAGATCCGAGGTACGCGCCCTGAGCGATCGCATGCGGTCGGCGATGCGCCGCCATCCTTGGCTCACCGACCTGGGACTACGACGCCAAGCCGCCAGCCCCAACCGGATCCGGCTGTTCGAGCAGGCCCTCGAGGTTCTGGACGGCCTGGGCCTGTCCATGGACGAGATGCTCACGACGATGAGCATGATCTTCGTGCACGTCCACGGCTTTCTGCAGATGGAACTCGCGGACCAGGAGTCCCAGCGCCACACGGGCTTGGACCTCGAGCAGTGGATGCGGCAGCAGGTTCCCTACATCCAGTCGGTCATCGGCAGCGGTGACTACCCGATGTTCGCCCGGATGACCGTCGAGGCCGGCCGCGCCCTGACCGGCTTCGACGAGCGCTGGGAGTACGCCCTGGAACGACTGCTGGACAGCATCGAGAACGCGGCATCCGAAGCCCCGGACCGATCGCGCCCAGACGTACTCGGTTGTTCAGCCTCCTGGGCTCCGCGGGAGGGCGCCGAGCCCCATACTGGACCGCCTCAGGGCGCATGAGTGGATCTGTCGGCCGTACCGCTTCAGGACCGGCCAGGACCAGGTCGTGGTGATCAGCCACCGGAGTTACCAGCGGTACCCTCACACCGCGCCGGACAAGGCGCGGGCCACCGGATCCCTCACCGTCGCGATCTCGCTCGGATCATGTCGAGGCTGAGTCGTCCAAGCCGAACAGGGGCAGGCAGGGGCCCAGACCGTCGATCGTGACGGGCACGAGCTGCCGGGCCTGCCAGCCGGCGCGGTCGAGACGCAGCCGGCGCGACACCACCGGTCGGCCCTGGACGACATGGCGATCGATCCCGTCCTCCCGGTAGCCGAGCTTGCGGGAGACCGCGAAGGAGGCCGCGTTGCCGGCGAGGGCGGCGGAGACGGCGTACTCCGCGCCCAGTCCCGCGAACGCCAGGTGCAGGACCGCGGCGCGCATCTCCGTGCCGATCCCCTGCCCCTGGTACCGCTGCCCCAGCCACGACCCCGTCGACACCTCGCGCAGGACCGCGAAGTCCCTCCCCGACATCGCCTGGCTCCCCACGATCGTGCCGTCGAACTCGACCACCAGGTTGAGCGCCCACGACGACGGCTCCCAGGCCGCCCACTGCGACCAGTGATACCGCAGGGTCCCGCGCGCCCGCTCGGCGGGCGGTGCCTCGGTCCACGGCATGACGAACGGCTGCACGCCCGGGTCGTGGACGCGGCCGGCCGCGACGTCGGCCAGCGCGTCCAGGTCCTCGAGGGTCGGCAGCCGGAGCCGCAGCCGCGGAGTGCTCAACCGCAGATCGAACAGAGGCCAGTGCGACGATGCCATGTCTGCGATTGTGACGGACCTCGAATTTCCGTCAACGCAACATCCGAAAACAGATTTACAGGCGACCGTTCCAGGCGATTTTCCGGTGCATGACCTCATCCGGCCATTAACGACAAGATCATTGACCATCCACCACGATAATTCCTAGGCTGACCCCCGCCTATCGATCAGCGTCAAATGGGGGAATTCTCGTGGCATCCACGAGGCGATCACGGGTGGCGATCGCCGCCCTTTCGGCATGCGTTTTCGCACTCACCTGTACCGGAATCACCGATGCCCACGCGTCCGTTTCAGCGGCGGACAGCCGCGTGTCCTCGGCGAGCGCGGCCGACGGTCCCGCGGTCGACCTGCGGACGGACACCCAGGTCGTGGCGGCGGCCGCGACGTGCCCGACCGGCGCCTGGAAAGCGACCAGGATGTCGGGGTGCGCAAAGAGCATCTTCAAGATGAAGGTGTACGACTCCAAGACCGGAAAATCACTGGGCAGCGGATCGGCCACCATCACCGACAAGACTCAGCTCAACTACAAGAGCCGTACGTGGAAGCACACCGTCGGCTTCCGCGTCACCCGCGCCAGCGGCCTGGCCGTCGCCGGGGCGGTCGTGGTCAAGCTCGCCAACTGCGGCCATGGCTGCCACGCCAAGGGATCGACAGGGCCCAAGGCCTATGTGGTCCGCAAGACGGTGAACTTCAGCTTCACGCTCAACTCCCCGGGCACCAAGAAGCTGTATCACCGAGAGGACACGCTGGTGTCCTTCAGCTGCGCGGCATGCAAGGGACGTTTCTCGGTGCCGACGCTGCAGGCCACCAATCCCGCCGTACGCTGCGACAGCACGCCCGACCTCCGGTTGCGCCTACAACGCCGTGGTACCGACCTTCAAGCTCACGCGGACCGGCAAGGGCGGGCAGTCGGCGCGGCTGATCTACGCGGCTCAGCACGATGCGGCGAGAGGCCACTACGGCTGGCAGGGGCACGGCCCGATGCTCCACCGGACCAAGGACAAGAACTGGCTCAGCGAGAACCGTAAGGCGGCGCGGGCGATCTGCCGTCAGGAGACCAGCCCGCCGCCGCACTCGAACTGCGACGAGTATCCCTTCGCGTCCACGCGTGAGGGCAACTACAAGAATCCGAAGGCCGTCGCGAAAATGATCGACGAGGACGACAACAACATCGCGGGGAACTACCTCAACGACTTCTACCGGCACAACCGGGTGACGGTGGACGGCGACGGGTTCTGGGTCTACATCCCCTGACGGTCCCATGCCGGAGCCCGCGCGGAACGCCTCCGCGCGGGCTCTACCTGAACGCGCCGACCACGTCCGTGCTCTTGAGGACGACGTCGCCGACGGGGTAGGGCACCGTCCAGACCTGGATCAGGTGGTGTTCGACCGGCGCCTCGTCGAGGTCGAGCGCGGGGTCGGCCTGCCCCTGGGCCCGCCCGCGCGCGTGGGCGCGGAGTTGATAGTGGCCCGCGCCGGCGAACGCCAGATTCGGGAAGTCCGCGGCCCCGATGCCTTCGACGATCACTCGGATGTCTCCCGTGGTGCACTCGTAGCACACCTCGACGACCTCACTCCAGGGATCGAGGTCGGGGCGGGGCTCCTCCGTGTGCCGTTCCACGGTGAGCCGGACATGACCGGCGGGGGTCCCGGTGAGGACGGACGCGCCATCGGGACCGACCGTCGAGATGAGGCCGTTCGGATACGCCGGATGCTTCACCCATCGCCCCGGATCCTGAAGGGTGAACCGATGATTGTCGATGTATATTCTGCGGCGTATCCGTTCCATGCGGATCCCTGATTTTACAAAGCCAAAAATACCGGACGTTCGGCTACCGTCATATTACCCGCCGCACACCGCACACCCTGAGCTCCAGACCCGGAACGCTCGCCTCGAGGAATCACGGCGATGAGGACGGCCTGCGATGGACCTGCAGTACAGCCCGTACGATTTCGGCGTTCACAATGACCCCTATCCGGTCTATGCGCGGCTGCGGGAGGAGGCGCCGGTCTTCCGCAATGACACCGACGACATCTGGGCGCTGTCCCGGCATGCCGACGTCCAGGCGGCGCTGCGCGACTCCGCGACGTTCTCCAGCGTCAACGGCCTGCGCATCGAGCCGGCGTTCTGGGGGCCGGACGCCGAGCGGTTCTTCTCCTTCGTCGCCATGGACCCGCCCAGGCACACGCGCATGCGCGGCCTGGTGTCGCGGGCGTTCACCCAGCGCCGTGTCCAGGAGCTGGAGCCGCGGCTGCGGAAACTCGCCCGTTCGTACCTCGAGCCGCTGCTCGACGGCGAGACGTTCGATCTCATGGCCGACTTCGCGAGCCCCTTCCCCGCGGACGTGATCTCCGAGCTGGTGGGCGTTCCCGAGGCCGATCGCGCAGAGATACGCCGCCTGGGCGCCGCCATCATGTACCGCGACGAGGAGACCACCGACCTGCCGCCCGAGGCGCTCCAGGCGATCGGGGCGCTGGTCGGCTACTACGTCGAGCTGACCGAGGAGCGCGCCCGCAGGCGCCGGGACGATCTGCTGTCCGGGCTCCTGGACGCGGCCGAAGGGGACGACCGGCTGACCCCCGAGGAGATCGTCGGCGTGGCGATCCTGCTGGTCGGCGCGGGCAGCGAGACCACCATGCTGACGCTCGGCAACGCCTGGTACGCCGCCTGGCGGCACCCGGACGAGCGCGCCAAGGCGTTCGGCGGCCGGGTGATGGACTGGATCGAGGAGACCCTGCGCCACGACCCGCCGCCCCAGGCCCTGGCCCGTACGACGACCACCGAGGTGGCACTGCACGGGACGGCCGTCCCGGCGCGGTCCCGGGTCCTGCTGCTCATCGGCTCGGCCAACCGCGACCCACGCGTCTTCCCCGACCCGGACCGCTTCGACCTGGACCGGGACACCGGCTCATCGCTGGCCTTCGGCGGCGGCCGTCACCACTGCCTGGGCGCCAACCTGGGCCGGCTCGAGACCCGTATCGCCCTGGAGGAGGTCGTCAAGGTCGTCGCCGACTACGACGTCGACACCGACGGCCTGCGGCGGATCCACTCCACCAACAACCGCGGCTTCGCCGCCCTGCCGACCAGGGTCACCGCCCGCCGCTGAGGTCCGCGCCGAATCCGTTGGCGTGTCCAACGCGGCCACGGCGGATGCCGGGCCACGAACTCGCGGGAGAAGGCGCCGCTGGGCAAGGAGATCGCCGCCCCGGCCACTCTGGGGCGGCGCGAACGACTCTCCCGAGGTGTGGCAGCGTGGAGACGCGTCCCGGGGCGCCCCCGGGCGTGGCCCATCGCCATAGGAGGAGAAGTCATGTCGAAGCCGCCGCTCCCCGAGACCGTGGTCGCCATGTTGAAGAAGCCCAACCCGGCGGTCATCGCCACCCTGCGCTCCGACGGGCAGCCGGTGTCCGCGGCCACCTGGTACCTCTGGGACGAGGGCCGGGTGCTGGTCAACATGGACGAGGGCCGCAAGCGGCTCGACCACCTGCGCAACGACCCCAGGGTCTCGCTGACGGTGCTCGACGGTAACTGGTACTCCCACGTCACGCTCATCGGGCACGTCGCCGAGATCCGCGACGACAAGGATCTCGCCGACATCGACCGGCTGTCCCAGCACTACACGGACCGGTCATACCCGCAGCGGGACCGCGGCCGGGTCAGCGCCTGGATCGAGATCGATCGCTGGCACGGCTGGGGCGGCTTCAAGGACAGCGACCAGGCCGGCGGATAGGCAGAGCGCAGGTCGCGACGCCCGGCCAGCGGTCACGGACCAGCGGAAACCTTGACCCTCCGGGCGCGCGGCTGTTAGCTTTGCGGCACTCAACGGAATAGCATTCCGTATCGCGGAAACGTGCCGAACGGGAGACGGCCGGTACTGCGGTTCGCGGAGGCGTCGGCGAAGGGACCCCTATGAAGAGAATCGCGCCGATACTCGCCCTGCTGCTCGTCGGCACGGCCGCCTGTTCGTCTGGCGGCCGTGCCGACGACTCCTCCGGTCCGGTCGAGATCACGATCTGGCACGGGCAGGCCGATATCGCGGCCAAGTCGATCGAGGGACTGGTCGCCAAGTTCAACAGCACGCACCCGAACATCAAGGTCAAGACGGACTCCGGGGGCGCCACGGCCGACGCCATGCTTCCGAAGGTCACCGCGGCCCTGGCCGCCGGCACGTACCCGGACATCGCGTACGTCTACGGCTCGTGGGCCGCCAACATCGCGCACAGCCCGAAGGCCGCCGACCTGAACGCGGTCGTGCGCGACCCGAAGACCGGCTGGAACGACTTCTGGCCCAACACCCGGCAGGTCGCCACAGTCGGCCACAAGGTGATCGGATTTCCGGCCTACGTCGACGACCTGACCGTCCTGTACAACAAGCGGCTGCTCGCCAAGGCCGGGCTGCAACCGCCACGGCCCGACTGGACGTGGGACGACTTCCGGACCATGGCGCGAAAGCTCACCGACGCCAGGTCACAGACGTACGGCACGACCTGGGCGATCAGCGGTGGCGAGGAGACCACCTGGACCTACTGGCCTCTGCTGTGGCAGAACGGCGGGCAGATCCTCTCCCCCGACATGAAGCGCACCGCGTTCGACGGCCCGGCCGGTGTTCAAGGCCTGACGCTGTTGCAGCAGATGGCCGTTCAGGACAAGTCGGTGTACATCGACTCCAGTCCCGCCGAGAAGGGACAGAAGCTCTTCGAGTCCGGCCGTCTCGGCCTGTTCCTGTCCGGGCCGTGGGTGCTCCCCGACGTCAAGGCGGCGAAGATCGACTACGGGATCGCGCCGTTGCCCGGCACGAACGGCGACCACCAGACGATCTCCGGTCCCGACAACTGGGTCGTCCTGGACCACGGGTCCCGGCGGGTCAAGGCCGCAGCGGAGTTCCTGACCTGGCTGACCGCGCCCGATCAGCAACTGGTCTGGATGAGCGACACCGGCTCGCTGCCGACCCGGCAGTCGATCACCAAGCTCCCCGGATACCGGGCGTACCTGAAGAAGTATCCCGGCATCGACGTGGTCACCGCCAACCTGGCCAACGCCAAGCAGGTCCGTCCGACGTCGACCCGGTACCCGCGCGTCTCCTCCTACATGGCCGGCGCGATCACGTCGGTGCTGCTCGGCAGGTCCGACCCGAAGAGCGCCCTGGACGACGCGGCCCGCAAGTCCGACGCCCTGCTCCGGGTGCCGGGCGCATGAGCGCACCAGCGATGACCGGTTCTCGTACGGAGCCGGGGCGGGCGTCCGCCGCGACGCGTCGCTCGCGCACCCGGCTCGGCGACCACGTGGCCGGGTGGACGTTCGCCGGTCCGTCGACGCTGCTGGTGCTCGGCTTCTCGCTGCTGCCGATGGCCTGGGCGCTGCGGCTGTCCTTCACCGACTCCGACCTGGTGACGTCCGGCCGTTCGGTCGGCCTGGCCAACTATCGCGCGCTCGCGCACGACGCCGTCTTCTGGCAGGCGATCCGCAACACCCTGACGCTCATCGCGATCTACATTCCGGTCTCGCTGGTGCTCGGGCTGCTCGTGGCGCTGCTGCTGAACAAGCCGATCAAGGGGAGCGCGTTCTACCGCTCCTGTTTCCTGGTCCCGTTCGTCGCCTCCGCGGCGGCCGAGGGCCTGCTGATGGGCTTCGTGCTGGACAAGAACTTCGGCGCGGTCAACGGCCTGCTCACCCGCGTCGGCCTGCCCGCCCAGGGGTTCCTGGACAGCCCCGCCCAGGCGATGTACGTGATCGCCGGCATCTTCGTCTGGACGCAGTTCGGCTTCAACGTCGTCATCTACCTGGCCGCGCTGCAGGAGCTGCCCGCCGAGGTGCTCGAGGCCGCGGCGATCGACGGGGCGGGCAGGTGGGCGACCTTCCGGCGCATCATCGTCCCGTCGGTCCGCTCGATCTCACTGTTCCTCATGGTCTGGGCCCTGATCGACAGCCTTCAGTTCTTCGACCTGATCCTGACCACGACCAAGGGCGGCCCGCTCAACTCGACGATCACGATCGTCTACTACGTCTGGCAGCTGGCGTTCCAGTACTTCACCGCGGGGTACGGCGCCGCCGTCGCGTACGTGCTGTTCGCCGGGAGCCTGCTCGCGATCGTCGTCAGCCTGGCCTTCGGCCGGCGGAAGGGGTTCCTGTCGTGACCACCTCGACCCTCCCGGCGCGACGACGCGGCAGGCCGAGCGCGCGGCATCTCGTGCTGGCCCCGCTGTCCCTGCTGATGGTCGCGCCGTTCCTGCTCATGCTCGTCAGCTCGGTGATGACCAAGACCGAGCTGAACCGCTTCCCGCCGCCGCTGCTGCCCGGGCGGATCGACCTCACCGGGTACCGCGAGCTGCTGTCGAGCTCGCAGTTCCCGCGCTGGTTCCTCAACAGCCTCATCGTGTCGGGCGTCATCGTGGTCTCCCAGGTCGTGCTGTGCAGCATGGCCGGGTACGCCTTCGCCCGGATGCGGTTCGCAGGGCGGCGACTCGCGCTGGCGCTGGTCATCGCGACGACGCTCATCCCCTTCCAGCTCACCGTGATCCCGACCTTCCTGATCTTCCACAAGATCCACTTGATCGACACACTCGGCGCGCTCATCGTGCCGCAGCTCGCGTCGGCGCTCGGGGTCTACCTCATGACCTCCTTCTTCCAGAACTTCCCCCGGGAGCTGGAGGAGGCGGCCCGGATCGACGGGTGCTCGCGGTTCGGCGTGTTCTTCCGGGTCGTGCTGCCGGTGGCCCGTCCCGCGCTGGCGGCGCTCGCCGTGATCACCTTCATCTACGCCTGGAACGACCTGTTCTGGCCGCTCATCGCCATCACCTCGAAGGAGAGGTACACGGTGCAGGTCGGCCTGACCACCTTCCAGGGCGCCCACCAGGCGGACTGGCCGCAGATCATGGCCGGCACCGTGCTCACCACCGTGCCGGTTCTCATCGTGTTCATCATCGGCCAGCGCCGGTTCGTCCAGGCGCTCGCCGGCGCGGTCAAAGGCTGAGCCGACAACGTCCCGGCCCGCCGTGAGGAGGGCCGGGGACGGACCGAGCACACCCGCCTCGTACGCCGGGGCGCGCCGCCGTGGGCCGGGGGCCTACAGCCCGAGGACGCGCACCGCGTTCGCGGCGTAGACCCGCGCGAGGACGTCCGGCGGCAGGCCGAGGCCGCTGATCGTCCAGCGGCCCATCAGAGGCGGGTCGTCGGTGGAGTGCGCGAACGCCTCGTCGAGGGTCTCCAGAAACCGGAAGTGGGTCGCGTAGACGTCCGCGTCCGGCGGGAACTCGTCCGTGCCGAACAGCACCCGGTCGGGGAAGCGCAGGATCAGCTCCCGGGTCGCGCGCGGCTGCCGGCCCAGCTCGGCGATCCTGGCCGCGATGTCGATGTGCAGGTTCGGGTAGGAGGCGAGCATGCGGGCCACCCAGGTCAGGTCCTCGGCGTTGCAGCCCGCGTGCACGGCGACGAACGTCGTGCGCGGATGCCGGCCGACGAGGGCCTCCAGCGCCCCCATCAGCCGTTCGAAGCGGGGGAACCGCGCCGTGTCCGCGTAGGACCAGCCGGGGTTGGCCACCAGCTGCTCGTACCGCTCGTTGCGGCCGTCCACCGGGTCGAAGAACGCGACCGGGTCGGCGGTGTGGATCGCGACCGGTACGCCGAGGTCGGCGGCGGCCTCCCACAGCGGGTCGAGCCGCCGGTCGTCGGGCAGCAGCAACGTGCCCGCACCGTCCCTGACGTGCAGGCCCAGGTCCTTCCAGACCTTCAGGCCGCGGGCGCCGGCGGCGACCGAGCGCGCCAGGCTCTCGGCCGCCGCCTCGCCGGGCAGCGCCCAGTCGACGTGGCAGAACGTGACGAACCGCCCGGGGTACGCGCGGTCGTACCGGTCGAGGTTGGCCTCCAGCTCCTCACCCCACCGGCCGTCGAGGTTGACGATGGTCCGCACGCCGCAGGCGTCCATGAGTCGGATCAGCTCCGGGACGTCGGGGACCGCCCAGTCCCCGGCCAGCCAGCGGCCGAGGTGGTTGTGCGCGTCGACGGCGGGCACGGCCGCGCGCGGGACATGCGTCCCCTGAACGCGCAGCCGTGCGCACGGCCGGTACTCGCCGAGCTCCATCGGCCTACCGCCGGACGCCTTCCGGCAGCGCGTCGCCGTGCGCCTCGATCATGTCGTCGACGAGGTCGTGGATCCGCGAGAGGGGCAGCGTCGCCGCGGTGTTCGGGTCGAGCATCGCGGCGTGGTAGACGTGCTCGCGGCTTCCCTCCAGGGCGGCCCGTACGGTCAGCTCGCCGACGTTCAGGAAGGTCCGGTTCAGCGCGGCGAGCTGCGGCGGCAGGTCACCGATCCTCGTCGGCCGCACCCCGGACCGGTCGACGACGCAGGGCACCTCGACGCAGGCGTCCTCGGGCAGGTTGGTGATCAGCCCGCCGTTGCGGACGTTGCCGTGCACGACGCGCCGCGTACCGGTCTCGATCGAGTGGATGATCTCCGAGGCGAGCTCGGAGGCGGGTTCGATCTCCACGCCCTCGCCGGCCTCCAGCCGCCGTACGGTCTCGGCGTAGCTGTCGAGGTTCTCCTGCGACCATTCGAGGTAGGCGCCGATCTGGATGCCGAAGTGCTCGACCTGGTCGTCGTGGCGGAGGAACCACGGCAGGTACTCCGACCCGTGCACGCTCGACTCGGTCGGGAAGTGCCCGAACCGCTCGAAGACCTCGGCGCGTACGGTGCGCCGCAACGCGGGGTCGGCGTCGACGACCTCGGCGAGCCGCGGGTACAGGTCCTCGCCATCGCGGGTGAAGCGCAGCACGAACGCCTGGTGGTTGACGCCGGCGGTGACGAAGCCGACCTCCTCCTCCGGCACGCCGACGAGCGAGGCGAGCCGGGCCTGCGTGTCGCGCACGGAGTGGCAGACGCCGACGACGTTGCGGAACGGCGTGCCCTCGTACACCGCCCGCGGGATCATCGACATCGGGTTGGTGTAGTTGAGCAGGAGGGCGTCCGGGGCCAGTTCGGCCAGGTCGTTGCCGAGCCCGACCATCACCGGGATGGTGCGCAGCGCCCGGAAGATCCCGCCGATCCCGAGCGTGTCGGCGATCGTCTGCCGCAGCCCGTACCGCGCGGGCACCTCGAAGTCGATCTTCGTGGCGGCGAACCCGCCGACCGCGATCTCGTTGATCACGTAGTCGGCGCCGTCGACCGCGCGCCGCCGGTCCGCGTGCGCCTCCACCTTGGCGGGCAGGCCGAGGTGGTCCACCATCCAGTTCGCCATGGCCTCGGCGGTGGCCAGACGCTCGGAGTCGATGTCGTTGAGGACGAGGGTCGAGCCGCCGAGACCCGGCAGCGTGAGGACGTCGGACAGGATGTTCTTGGTGAACTCGACGCTGCCGGCGCCGATGAAGACGATGCGTGCCATGACCGGTGGTTCCTTACATGATCGCCAGCTGGCCGCCGTCGATGACCAGCTCGGCTCCGTTGATGAAAGACGCGTCGTCGGACGCGAGGAAGGCGTACGCCGCCGCGACCTCGCCGGCGTGGCCGGCCCGCCCGAGGGGGATGTGGTCCCGCTCGTACGCCGCGACGAACTCGTCGTCCGGCGTGATGGAGGCGTTCAGCGGCGTACGGATGTAGCCGGGGCATACGGCGTTGACCCGGATGCCGTGGCCGCCGAGCTCGACCGCCATGGTCTTGGTCAGCAGCAGCACGCCGCCCTTGCTGGCGTTGTAGTGGGCGTACTCGGCCTCGCCGCCGAGGCCGTTGGTGGAGGACATGTTGACGATCGCGCCGCGGGTCCCGGCCGCGACCATCGCCCGGCTCACCGCCTGCGCGACCAGGAACATGCCGCGCAGGTTCACCCGCATCAGCGCGTCCCAGTGCGCCGGGGTGATCTCCAGGAAGGGCTCGCGCCAGGCGGTGCCCGCGTTGTTGACGAGCACCTCGACGGTGCCGAGGAAGCCGGTCGCCTCGGCGACGAGCCGCGCGACGTCCTCCTCCCGCGACACGTCGCAGGCGGTCCCGGCGATCTCCCCGAGTTCCGCCAGCTCCTCGAGGGTCGCGGCGACGCCGTCCAGCCCGCAGACGAAGACGCGCGCGCCCTCCTCGAGGAAACGCCGGGCCGCCGCCTTGCCGATGCCGCTCGTGCCGCCGGTGATGAGCACGCCCTTGCCGTCGAGCCCGCGCATCAGCGCACCTCGCCGATGCCGCCGGTGATGACTACGCCCTTGCCGCCGAGGCCGCGCATCAGCGGACCCGTCCTCGGGCCGCGACGACGAGCTCGCCTGCCAAGGCGCCGTCCCGTACGGCGTGGGCGCGGTCGAACAGGTTGCTCACCGGGCAGACGTGGTTGGGGATGAGCTCCAGCCGCTCGCCGATATCGGGACCGCCGCCGGCCGGGCACCGGCCGACGCCGTGCTCCTCGCTGAGGAACCGCATGCCGAACTCGGGACGGCCCGCGACGATGATGCCCTCCGGCCGCCCGTCGGCGGCCAGGCACTTGGTGCCCGCGTCCACCACGAACCGGTCGGGCGCGGGCCGCGCGACCACGGTCGCCAGGATGCGGGCCGCCGCCGTCGCCTCCGTCGCCACGCCGAGACGGATCATGTTCGCGTCGTTGAAGACGTACGTGCCCGGCCGGATCTCGGTGACGCCGGGGACGCCGGCGGCGTGCCGGGCCGTCGGCGTCGAGCCGACGCTGATCTCCAGTCCCCCGCCGCACAGCTCGGCCGTCTCGACCAGGTCGGTGACCTCGCGCTCGGCGACGCGCCGCAGCTCCTCTTCGCTGGTGGTCCGGTACGCGTGGCCGGCGTGGGTCAGCAGGCCCGCGACCCGGACTCCGGGCACCTTCTCGATCGCCCCGACCAGCTCCGCGGTCAGCCGGCCCGGCGGCCTGCCGAGCCGCCCCAGGCCGGTGTCGACCTCGACGAACACTTCGATGTCAGCGCCGGCGAGATGCTCGGCGACCTCGACGGAGTCGAGGCTGACCCGCACGCGGGCGCGTTCCCGCAGCACCCGCAGGCGCTCCAGCTTCGGCTCGCCCCACAGCGGGTAGGCGAGCAGGATGTCCGTGCAGCCGGCGTCTGCCATCACCTCGGCCTCGCCGAGCTTGGCGCAGGTGATCCCGGCGGCGCCCGCGGCGAGTTGCGCCGCGGCCAGCTCGGGCATCTTGTGCGTCTTGACGTGCGGCCGCAGGGCCACGCCGTGCCCGGCCGCGACCGCCGCCATCTCCGCGATGTTGTCCCGCACGCGGTCCAGGTCGACGATGAGCGCCGGGGTGTCGATCGCCTCGTACGGGACGGTCATGGTCCCTCGCCCGGCAGGTAGAGGACGGCGTCGATCTCGACGAGGATGCCGAGCAGCCCGGTGGCCACCGTCGTACGGGCCGGCGGCGGCGAGGGCATCGCGGCCGCGTACGCGGCGTTGAACTCCGCGAAGTCGCCGATGTCGGCGAGGTAGGCATTGATCTTCACCGCGTCGGCGAGCGAGCCTCCGGCGGCCTCGGCGACGGCCGCCAGGTTGCGGAGGGTCAGGGCGGTCTGCTCGGCGACCGTGCCGGGCACGACCTCGCCGGTCCGTGGATCGAGCGGGCCCTGGCCGGAGATGAAGACGAAGTCCCCGGCCCGGACGGCGGGTGAGTAGTGGCCCGCCGGAGGGGCTCCGGCCGGCGCCGCGATGACCTGTCGTGACATGGTCACACTCCCAGAACGACGGTTCGTCCCACTTTGGGGATGAGGTATTCCTGGTCGGGGAACCGCCGGTCGAGCACGTCCACGAAGGTCGTCACCGACTCGGAGTTCACCGCGAACAGGTCGTGGTGGCTGGGCAGCAGCCACCGGGCGCCGGCGGCGCCGGCCAAGTGCGCGGCCTCCGCGATGGTCAGGTTCCCCACGATGCCGAGCTCCTCGCGGATCCGGTCGCGGCCGTTGACCGGCAGCAACGCGACGCGGGGCCGCAGCGCGGTCAGCGCGCGGTCGATCGACGGGTGCGGGACCGTGTCGCCCGCGTGGTAGACGGTCACGCCCTCGTCGACCTCGACGACGTAGCCGAGGAAGCGGTGCGCGCCGTCCTGGACCATGACGTCGTAGCAGTCCGGTCCGGTGTACTCAGGCGCGTGCGCCGCCGGTACGGGGTGGATCCGCACCCCGTCGATGTCGAGGGTCTCGCCCGCCAGACCCGGCCGGAAGTCCGCGCCGAGCCGCTCCACGTCGGCCTTCAGCACCGGAGGGGCGACCACGGTGAACCGGCGCCGCGCCAGCGCCGGCGCGAGCGTGTGCGGGTCGAAGTGGTCGGCGTGCTCGTGGGTGACCACGACGACGTCGGCGTCCAGGTCCGCCGGGGCGAACGGCGGTGGGAACCGCCGCGCCCACCGGCCGGGCGGCCCGAACTCGGAGTCCTCGGCGAGCCGGTCGGACAGGTAGGGGTCGATCGCCACCACGGTGCCGGAGGCGCCCTTGACCAGGAAACCGGCCTGGCCGAGCGCGCAGATCGCCACCGTCCCGGGCGGTACGCGCAGGTCGCGGAAGCCGTCGCTGACGTTCATGGGGCGCTCCGGGGCGAGAGAAGGGCCTTGACCGGCTCGGTGCCGCCGTTCATCAGGTCGGTGAACACCGCGGCGCCGTCGGCGAGGGGGAAGGTGCCCACCCATTTCGGGTCCCAGTCCGCCGCGACCTCGACCGCCTCGGCGAACTCCTCGCCGGTGTAGCCGAACGAGCCGAGCACCCGCTTCTCGGTGCGGACCAGGTCGGTGGCGTCGAACCCGCCCTCCGGGCTGAGCAGGCCGATCCAGACGGCGGTGCCGCCGGGGGCGAGCCGGGCGAGGGAGGCCTCGTGCGTGACGGGCAGCCCGACGGCGTCGACGATCACGTCGAACTCGCCGTCCAGGGCCGGTCCCGTACGGTCGGCGCCCTCCCTGCGGGCGACCTCGCGGCGCCGTTCGGACGTGTCGGCGGCGGCGACGTACGACGCTCCCCACAGCCGGGCGAGCCGCAGGCACAGCAGCCCGATGGACCCGCAGCCGATCACGCCGACCCGGGCGCCTTCGGGCCGGCCGGCGAGGTTCCAGACGTGCACGGCGTTGGCGACGGGCTCGACGAGGCCGGCGGCGGTCCAGGACATGCCGTCGGGCAGGTCGTGCAGCGCGGCCCTGGGCACCGCGACGCGCTCGGCGAAGCCGCCCGGCCGGTGCACGCCCAGGATCGCCCGATCGCGGCAGAGCCGCCCGCGCCCGTGGACGCACAGATCACAGCGGCCGCACGAGATGATGGGATTGACCGCGACGCGGCGGCCGTCGGAGGTGGTCCCGGCGAACTCATGGCCCATCACGAGCGGTGGCGTACGGAATCCAGGAGTGCGCACGCCGTGGAGTTCGCTGCCGCAGATGCCCGCGGTGGCCACCTCGAGGACGATCTCGTCGGCGTCGGGAGAGGGTTCGTCGACCGTGCGTAGCTCCACCACACTCGGTGCAGTGAAGACCAGTGCCTTCATCACGCCGCGAATGTAGCAGCAATCCACGATACGGGCTAGGATTCCGCTATACGGAATCAAGGAGCTTATAGCCAATGACCGAGAAGCAACCGCCCGTCGGCAGCGTCGACCGCGCACTGCGCATCATCCAGCTGCTGTCCCACAGCGGCCAGGGCACCACTCTGGAGGAGCTCGCGATCCGCTCGGGGATCCCCCGCAGTTCGCTGCACCGGCTGCTCAGCGCGCTCAAGCACCGAGGGTTCGCGTCGCAGCCCGAGCCCAACGGGCCCTACTTCCTCGGCAGCGAGCTGATGGCGGCGGCGTTCCGCTTCCACGACCGTCTCGACCTGCGGGCGCTGGTCCAGCCGGTGCTGATGCGGCTGCGCAAGGAGCTCAACGAGACCGTGCACATGGCGGTGCTGGACGGCGCGGAGGTCGTGTACGTCGACAAGGTCGAGGCCATCCACCCGATCACCATGTCCTCGGTGATCGGCGGACGGAACCCCGCCCACTCGACCGGGGTCGGCAAGGCACTGCTCGCCTGGACCTATCCCACCGACGAGGCCATCCGGCTCTGGGCCAAGACCCATCAGCCGCTGGCCGCCCGGACCCGGCGCTCGATCACCTCGCCGTCGGCGCTGGCCGAGGAGATGGGACGCATCCGCGAGCAGGGCTACGCGCTCGACCAGGAGGAGAACGAAGAGGGCGTACGCTGTGCCGCGATCCCCATCTTCCTCGGCCGTACGACCCCCGCGGCCGGGGTGAGCGTCACCGCGCCGAAGGACCGCTTCCCCCCGGCCCGGCTCAAGGAGGCCGCCGAGCTGCTCCGCCAGGTCGTGACGGAGGAGATCGACCGCCACATCGACTGACGGCCCGAACCGGCGGCTTACCTACGCTTACGTGGAGGATCGGAGGGCCGCCCAGGCGGCGAGGCCGTCTTCGGTGAGGACGTGGTCGAGCGCGGTCACCACCGCCCCGTGCAGTGCCCCGTCGCGGCCGAGCGCGGCGGCGACCACGGGGGGCGGGTTCGCGCGGCGGAAGCGCATGAGGCCGTCGGCCAGGGCAGCGGTGAACTCCGGCTCCGCCGCGGCCCGGAGTGAGTCCGCGAGGCCGCCCAGGGTGACGACGGCGGGATCCATCGCATTGATCAGTCCGGCGAGACCGGCACCCAGCCCGCGCGCGGTGCGGCCGATGGCTGCCCGGACGCGCGGATCCGCCGGCGCGCGGGCGAGAGCCTGCTCCGCGTACGTACGGGGGTCGCGGGGCGGAGGGTCGCCGAGATGGCGGGCGATGGCCCGGCCGTCGACCACCAGGTCCCAGCAGCCCCGGGCGCCGCACGGGCAGCGCAGGTCGGGATCGCCGAACGGGAGGTGACCGAACTCCCCGCCGGCGCCCGTCGCGCCGTCGACGGGCCGGCCGTCGACGACCAGGGTGCCGCCGACGCCCACCTCCACGGTGATGTGGAGGACGGTCGAGGCTCCGGTGGCGACGCCCTGCCGGGCCTCGGCGAGGCCCGCGAGGGTCGCGTCGTTGCCGATCAGCAGCGGCACGCGCGGATCGACCGCCGGCGCCGCCAGGTCCACCGCGTCCCAGCCGAGCACGGAGGACTGGACGACCCTGCCTCGCTGCACGGTCCCGGCGATCGCCACGGAGACCGCCCGGACGCGTTCTCCATGACGTCGGTGGAGGCGCCGCACCCCCTGCGCGACCGCGTCGATCACACTCTCGGGGTCACGGCTTCGGTGAGTGCCGGTCTCCGCGATCTCGAGCCGTCCGTCGAGCGGCGCGACCGCGCACCGCCAGTCCTCCTGACGGAGGTCCACCGCGATCACGACGGGCCCGTCCGGATGGGGAGTGAGTACGGTCGTCGGCCGGCCACGGGCCGCCGTGGCGGCAGGCGTCTCGGCGAGAAGGGACAGGTCGCGCAATCGGGCGGTGATCTCGGTGGCCGAGCCGGTGCTGAGACCGAGTCGGCGCGCGACGGCCGCCCGGGTCACGCCCGGCTCGCGGCGCATCTCGTCGAGGACGGCGAGCGCGCCGCGCCAGCGGGCATCCCTGGCCCGCGCGGACCGCGATCGGGGGCTTGCCATACGTACCTTCTCCTCGTTTATGCTCGCTGCACGAGTTTATTAGAAGGAGACGCTGTGCGGCGACAACGAACGGACCTCGGAGCGATCGAAGCGGTTCTCCTGGACATGGACGGCACTCTCGTCGACTCCGACGCTTCGGTCGAGCGCGCCTGGTCGATCTGGGCGACGGAGAACGGCGTCGACGTCGGCGCGGTGCTCGCCATCGCCCACGGGAACCCGGCCGCACGTACGGTTCAGCGGCTGCTTCCCGAGCTCGACGAGGACGCGGTCGCGGAGGCGGCGCGGCGGCTGCACGCCCTGCAGTACGAGAACCTGGCGGTCGTCACCGCGGCGCCCGGCGCGGGCCTCCTGCTCGCCACACTCGACCGGCTCGGACTGCCGTGGGCCGTGGTGACCAGCGCCGACGGACGGCTGGCCGAGGCGAGCCTCCAGGCGGCGGGAATCGACCCGCCGTTCGTCCTCACGATCGACGACGTGGGAGCGGGCAAGCCCGATCCCCAGGGCTACCTGAAGGCCGCGGCCCGCCTGGGGGTTCTTCCATCCGCCTGCCTCGTGGTGGAGGACTCGGAGCCAGGGCTGGCCGCCGGGCGGGCGGCGGGTATGTCGACCGCGGCGCTCCGGGGGCTGTCCGGCGATCTGTCGCTGCCCGACCTCGGCCGGCTGGCCCACCTGCTGGAACGGTCGCGGATCCGGCCGTGGTGGCGCGACGCCGTCGGCTACCAGGTGTACCTTCCGTCGTTCGCGGACGGCACCGGTGACGGCTGGGGTGACCTGACCGGGGCGAGCGCGCACCTGGATCACCTGGCGCGGCTCGGGGTGGACGTGGTGTGGCTGACCCCGTTCTTCCGCTCGCCGATGCGCGACCACGGCTACGACGTCGCCGACTACCGAGCCGTCGATCCGTCGTTCGGCGGGGAGGCCGCCCTCGACGGGCTGCTGGCGGAGGCGCACCGCCACGGGATGCGGGTGATCGGCGACCTGGTCGTCAACCACACCAGCGACGCCCACCCCTGGTTCGCCGCCGCCTCCTCCTCACGGACGGACCCGCACCGCGACTACTACATCTGGCGGGATCCGGCCCCGGACGGAGGCCCGCCCAACAACTGGCTGTCCCACTTCGGCGGGCCTGCCTGGACGTTCAGCCCGGCGACCGGTCAGTACTACCTGCACCTGTTCCGCCCGGAACAGCCCGACCTGAACTGGCGCAATCCCGCGCTCGCGGCCGAGATCGACGCGATCGTCGAGCACTGGCTCGCGCGGGGCCTGGACGGCTTCCGCATCGACACCGCCGCCTACCTCGTCAAGGACGCGGACCTGCGGGACAACCCGCCGCTGCCCGTCGGCCGGATCCTCCCGATGCGGGGCGTGACGATGGACTGGCGCCGCCAGGAGCATCGTCACGACATCCACCAGCCCGACGTGCACGCCGTCCACGAGCGGTGGCGGCGGATCGCCGACCGGCACGACGCCCTCCTCGTCGGCGAGGTCTACGAACTCGATCCTCGGGCGCTGGCTCGTTTCGTCGAGGGCGAGCGGCTGCACTCGTCGTTCTGGTTCGGGTTGGTGGAGACCGGCTGGGACGCCGACCGGATCGACACCATGGTCGAGGCCGCCGTGACGGCGTCGCCACGACTCTCCTGGGTCCAGGGCAACCACGACCGTTCCCGTGCCGTCACGCGGTTGGGGAACGGGCTCCGGGGACGGCGCCGCTCCCTCGCGCTGCACGTCCTGATGGCGTTGCTGCCGGGAACCTTCTGGCTCTACCAGGGCGAGGAGCTCGGCCTGGGTGACGGGCAGGTGCCGCCCGGCCAGGGCGCCGACCCGCTGGGCGCCGCCCAGCCGGAGGAGAGCCGCGACGCCGCGCGCACCCCCATGCCGTGGTGCCCTGGCCCGGGTCTGGGATTCACCACGGGGCGTCCGTGGCTGCCCGACGGCGCACGCGGTGACGACGAGACGGTGGCGATGCAGCAGGACGACCCCGCATCCCACCTGAACACCGTCGGCCGGCTGCTGGCCACCAGACGCCGGCTGGCCCACCTGCTAGCCACCACCGACGACGTGGCCAGGGCCGTGCTCGCGGAACCGGTGACCGCCTACCGCCGCGGAGCACTCTGGTCCGTCGTGAACCTGCGGGACACCCCGGTGGCCGATCTGGACCTGCCCGCGCCGGCGGTGTTCGACACGGACGACCCCTCCGTCACGCCCGACCGGCCCAGGACCGGCCGCGTCCGGCTCGCTCCCCAGCAGGCGCTCCTCCTGACCGAAGACGCGCGCCTCACGCTCTGATGAGGAGGGCGGCATGACCGACGAGGTGATCCCGTTCCAGCTCGACGTACCCGAGTCCGTACTCGGCGACCTGCGGGAACGCCTGTGGCGCACGCGGTGGCCGGAGGAGGAGACGGCCGACGACTGGTCGCAGGGCGTACCCCTGGACTACCTGCGCGAACTGTGCCGGTACTGGGCCGATGAGTACGACTGGCGGGCCACCGAGCGACGCCTGAACGCCCTGCCGCAGTTCCGGACCTCCATCGACGGGCTCGGGATCCACTTCCTCCACGTCCGCTCGCCGTACGAGGACGCGCTGCCGCTCATCCTCACCCACGGCTGGCCGGGATCGGTCGTGGAGTTCCTCAAGGTGATCGGGCCGCTCACCGACCCGGCGGCGTACGGCGGCGACGCCCGCGACGCGTTCCACGTCGTGTGCCCGTCGCTGCCCGGCTACGGCTTCAGCGACAAGCCGGACCGCCCCGGCTGGGGCGTCGAGCGGATCGCCGGCGCCTGGATCCGGCTGATGGCCCGCCTCGGCTACGACCGGTACGGCGCGCAGGGCTCCGACTGGGGCACGACCATCACCACGCTCATCGGCCGGCAGGATCCGGGCCACGTGGCGGGCATCCACCTCGTCCCGCCCCTGGCCGCCCCGGACCCGGCCACGTTCGGCGACCTCACCGATTCGGAGGTCGCCGCGCTCGCCGACCTCGAGCGGGCCCAGGAGACCGAGGACGGATACTCGCTGGAGCAGTCCACCCGGCCGCAGACCATCGGCTACGGGCTCGTCGACTCCCCGGTGCTGCTCTGCGCGTGGATCATCGAGAAGTTCCGCTCCTGGACCGACTGCGGCGGTCACCCCGAGAACGCCCTCACCCGCGACGAACTCCTCGACAACCTCATGTTCTACTGGCTGCCCGGGACCGGCGCGTCCGCCGCCCGGCTCTACTGGGAGAGCTTCAAGCAGGTCCAGCGGATCTTCACCACCGAGACGACGGACGTGGTGACGGTCCCGGCCGGTTGCTCCATCTTCCCCAAGGAGAACCCCCGGCCGTCCCGGCGGTGGGCCGAGAAGCGCTTCACCGACATCCGGTACTGGAACGAGCCGGACAGGGGAGGCCACTTCGCGGCGTTCGAGCAGCCCGGGCCGTTCGCCGAGGAGCTGCGGGCCTTCTTCCGGCTGGTCCGCTGACCTCGACGCACGGTCACGTTGAAATTCGTCATCGGCGGACCGATGAGTTCCGCGGCCCGCCGACGTTCTACCTATCGAACGGCGGAACACCACTGACTGGAAGGACGACATGATGGGCTATGCGGACGTGAACGGGCTGTCGCTGTACTTCGAGGAGCAGGGCTCCGGTGAGCCCCTCGTCCTCCTGCACGGAGGACTCGGCGCGGGCGAGCTGTACGGCCCGACCCTGTCGGCGCTGGCCGAGAACCGGCGGGTGATCACGGTCGACCTCCAGGCCCACGGCCGAACGGCGGACATCGACCGGCCGCTGCGCCCCGAGACGATGGCGGACGACATCGCCGCGCTCATCACCCACCTGGGCCTGACGGACGCCGACGTGATGGGCTACTCCCTCGGCGCCAAGGTCGCCCTGCGCACGGCGATCCAGCATCCGCAGCTCGTACGCCGCCTGGTCCTGGTCTCCATCCCCTGCAAGCGGGACGGCTGGTTCCCGGAGGTCCTGGCGACGATGGACCAGATGGGCCCGCATCTGGCCGAGCCGATGAAGCAGTCTCCCGTCTACGAGCTGTACGCCCGCCTCGCACCGCGAGCGGAGGACTGGCCGGCCCTCATCGGCAAGACGAGCGAGTCGTTGAAGCGTGACTTCGACTGGTCGGCGGAGGTCGCGGCGCTCACCGCGCCCACCATGCTGGTCTTCGCCGACGCGGACTCCGTACGACCCGCGCACATCGTGGAGTTCTTCGCCCTGCTCGGCGGCGGCCTCCGCGACGCCGGCTGGGACGGCTCGGGCCGCCCCACCGCGCGGCTCGCGATCCTGCCGGGCACCACCCACTACGACATCTCCACGTCCCCGGCGCTGCCGGCCGCCGTGGTCCCGTTCCTCGACGCACCGCTCCCCCAGCGGGCCTGAGCCCGCCGAGGGCGCCCGACGGTCCGTCATCGACGACCGAGGCCGCCGTCGAGGACGCCCAGGCGATCCGTTCTCGACGGCAGCGGTCCGTTGTCGGCGGCGCGGCGGTCGTGCGGCGTCAGCTGCCGGTCGCGTCGATCGCGTGTACGCCGCTGGCCACGACGGATGCCGAGCCCTGCGGCGGCACGTGGGTCGCGAACGTCCACAGCCACTCGCCCCTGAAACGGTGGAGGTAGCGCTTCGGCCCGAATCCGTCGAAGTCCGAAGGGGGCTCGTACCACACGTTCGGCTTTGTCGCCGTGTAGCTCAGCGCCTGGACCGCGGGGCTCAGGACCAGCGCGCCGCCGTCGATGGTCTTCAACGCGTAGACGGGCTGCGTCCGGGGCGCCCACTCGGACCGGCCCAGCCACCGGTTGCCGCTGTTGATCTTGTAAACGTCCTTGGCCCAGCGCTGACCGAGCTTCAAGGTCAGCGGGCCGGGAACGAACCCCGCCGGAGCCTTCCGGCGGGCCGCGACGTACGACAGGTACGAGGAGAGCCGGGTGCCGACGTCGAGGGCCGGGCCGGTCGTCACGGCCGTCGCCGAGCCGTCCGCGCCCCGCGCGATCTCCGGGAGCTTCTGCCCCTTCGCGAGCCAGGAGCCCATGGCCGCCTTGTACTTGCCGCCGCCGGTGTCGACGAAGACGACGTACTCCTTGTCGCTGCCCACCGCCGCGATGGCCGCGAACCAGGCCGGGCTCACTCCGCGCGGGATGAAGAACTGGGGGCTCTTGTAGTGGAACGGCTTGATCTTCTTTTCCTGCTTGGCCCGGATGCGCTTGTTGCCGACCAGGTCGACCTCGAGCATCGGCCCGGTCTCGTTCTCGCGCAGCAGCGCGTCGGAGACCTTCGTGTTGGCCTCGTTGTTGACCCGTTCGTAGTTGGTGAAGACCGCCCGTGCCTGCGCGTCGGTCAGGGTGGCGGCCGCGTGCGACGCGCGCGGCGACGACGAGTGCGCCGCGGGTTGCTCGGTCCCGCCGCCACCGCACCCGGCGACGAGCGAACCGACGGCGACGGCTGCGAGGACAATCCCGTATCGCACTAAAACTCCATAAAAGCGAGGCCGAAACGTATGTGATCATACGGGGAGTTCCCAGGTCATCGCCGCACCGGTGGCCGTACACCAGGCAGGACGCGCGAACCGAGGAGGAGCGGGTGGACCCACGGCAGGCGGCATACGACATCGTGGTGATCGGAGGCAGCGGCGTGGACACCATCGTCCGCGTCGGCGCACTGCCGGTCCCACTCGCCGACTCGGTCCCCGTCGGCCCGATCGAGGAGTGGCCGGGCCACACGGGCGGCAACGTCGCCCTCGGCGCCCGCGCGCTCGGCCTGAAGGCCGCGCTGCTCGACTACATAGGCGACGACTGGATCGGCGCACAGGTGCGCGAACGGCTGGCCGAAGGCGACGTGGAGTTCGCCCCACTGATCTCTCCCGCCGGCACGCGCCGCGCGGTGAACCTGGTGGACGCGACCGGTCGCCGGATGTCCTTCTACGACGGCCGCGACCCCGCCGACCTGCGAATGCCCCGGGACCACTACCTGCCCTGGCTCCGCCGGGCACGGCACGTCCACCTTTCCATCATGAACTTCGCGCGCTTCCTCTACGACGACCTCGAGGCGCTCGGCGTCCCGGTCTCCACGGACCTGCACGACTGGGACGGAGTTGCCGACCACCACCGGGAGTTCGCCCTCCGCTCCGACCTCGTCTTCTTCAGCGCTGCGAAGGCGGGCGACCGCACCCCCGCGCTGATGCGCGAGATCCTCCGCGAGGGCCGCGCGGAGACCGTCGTCGCCACGGCCGGCGCGGACGGGGCCTACCTGCTCACCCGCGACGGCGACACGACCCCACTGCACATTCCCGCCTCCGTCCCGCCAGCGCCGGCGGTGGACTCCAACGGAGCCGGTGACGCGTTCGTGTGCGGTTTCCTGTACGGCAGGCTCACCGGCCGGGACGTACGGGACTGCGCCCGCCTCGGCACGGTGGCGGGCGCCTACGCCTGCACGGCACCGGGCTCGACCGCCCTCATCTCCGCAGATGCCCTGCGCGCGGCGGATTCCGTTGTTCAGCCCGGCTGAAAATGCGTGAAAGCCTTCTTGCCGCGTTGGAAGTGCCTGGGTTCGGACCACAACGGCAGCGCCCGGATGTACGGCTCCGCGAGCGACCACAATCACGTCTATCTCGCGTCCCTGCCGGAGCAGAATGTACCGATGGAGTTGCGCCCTGAACTACTGCCACCGCAGGTCACCTCCCAGCGAATCGAGGAACTGGGCTGCGAGATCGACAGGATCGCGGAGCTGAGAGGCGACGCCGCCCAAGAGGCGATGGCCACGTTCAGAGAGATGACCGGCCATGATTATTCGGAGTTCGAAAACTATCCGGCGGCGGAGTCCCGCGAGGAGGCCGCCATACGCGCGGCGCGGCCGAGGTGTCCGCGAGTTCCGGACATCACGCGGGATGAGCTTGTGGAGATCGTCCACAGGATCCGGACGTGCCTGCCTCCGGATCAGGACTGGTACCTGCTGGTACTGAAGTCCAACACGGTCCATCCGGCAGCGAGCGATCTGATCTTCTGGCCGCCGCCCGAACTGGAGTCGGCCTCCGTCGAGGAGATCGTCGATGCGATTCTGAGTTACCGACCGATGGTGCTGTGATCCGGAGTCGATCGGTCCTCCTCACGAGCCGGGCCGCGAGTTACAGATCCTGCCCACTAGACGAATTTGAGCCCTTATTCCTGTTATATCCCAGACCTTAATTAAGAAGACCCAGTCCACCTATCATTGATTATCACTACGGCGACAGATAGGCGCAGGCGCCACCGGATGCTACTCTCCGAAGAGCCCTATCACTTCCGATAAGGAGCCAGACCAGTGAAGGCAGTTCGCCGCCTCGGCAAGACACCAGCCGAGCTTGGCAATACCACGGGCGTCAGCGGTTCACCTGACATCCTTGAATTGGATGACGGAACCTTCGCCGTGATCGGCGTCGATATCACTGATCAGGTAAGCGATCTTCATCTCCTCGGCGCACGGTGCGCCCCGAACGAGCGTGTCGTCAATATTCCGCGCAACACGCTCACCGCCACCAAAGACGACATTCCGGAAAGCTAGATGCATCCACCAGCATGGGCGCTCGCGAAGAGCACCCGGCTTGACCTCGATGGGTTCGGCAGCGCATTCACGCACGCGTGGTCACAGATCGAGTCACGCTTCCTGAAGCTCGAGTGCTGGCAGATGTACCAGGAACTCGAAGCAAACGAGTCACAAGCGGCGTACGAGCAGGGCGACATCAAGGCAGCTCGCAAGCTCCTGCAGCAGGAGGCAGACGCCGATCGCCCCTTGTACGAAGAGGTCAACCGGCGAGGCATCGAGTACGCACGGGTGCGTCTCCTGCAAGAACCGCTGACCGACTACCTCGCCTACGAGCTTCTGAGCTATCGCATCCGCGCAGACATGGGCGAGAACATCGAGGTCGTCGTCTGCGATCCCACTCTCCGCCTACCGAACGAGGACCACTTCGACTTCCTCCTGTTCGACCGGCACACCGCCCTCATCCACGACTACGGCGTCGGCGACACCGGCCTGCAGACGGGAGGCTGGCTCACGCGCGGGCCAGAGGTCATCGCCTCGCTGGAAGAGATGGTCGCGGTGCTGCGCCGGAAGGCCATCCCGCTTCGGAACTATCTGGCGTCAGGACCACCTAGCCAGTTCAGGACTGATTCCCGCTCGATCTGATCATGATACGGGCGAGTATTTTCGCCCGCTGTTATGGTCGTGCGGTGAGTCGCCGATGGTCAAGGCCGGCAGCCGTCGGCACTGCCTTGCTGATCGGCCTGGCAGTAGTGACTACCAGTGTCGTCGTGCCCATCGCCCTGCTCTTGCGTGCCGACGACCCGACACTCAGCCGCTGGTCTCAGATAGGACAGGCCCTCGACCCTGCCGGTGTCTTCTTCTCCGGCGTCGCGTTCATCGGGATCGCCGTGACTCTCTTCCTTCAGGGACGCGAGCTTCAGAACCAGCGGGAGGAACTCGCCATCACGAGGGAAGAGCAGCAACGGAGCAGCGAGATCGCTCTCCGGCAGTTGCATACAGACCTTATCAAGATGGCGATCGACGACCGTGAGCTACGGGAAGTCTGGCCACCCCTCGCACCAGGGATTGCCGAATCGAAGAAGGATCACTACTGCAACCTCATCCTCAACCTTCAAAAGGTTGCCTACGAGGCAAAGACCATCGAGCTCGCCGACTCGAGGAATCTCCCGTAGCAACCATCACTGGCGTCATGCTCCGGGATCCACTGCTCTGGATATCATTCTGCTCAAGCACCAGGAAGCCACCTGCCCTTCCTGTCGCCGCCCGTACGGTGCGGCCCACGTTTCATCTCGTCGGTCGCCGGATCGGCCAGCAGATACGAGTGGAGTTCGGCCGCGGTCATCTCGTCGAACCGCGCCAGGGCCACGTCGAGGAATCTCAGCTGGTCGATGTCGCCGGTCGCCACGCAGAGCTGGCTGTCGGCCCATCGCCACAGCGGGAGCCCGCCCGTGTCCGGCGCCGGTGACCATTTGGGAAGTGTGGGCAGGTCGGCTTGGGTCCGTTGGTGGCGCTGCAGGCTCATCCAGGCGGCGGCCGGATACCTGCGGATCAGGAAGTCGAGCTGCAGGAGTTCCCTCGCTTCCGACGGCGATCGCTTCGCCAACGAGTCGACCAGTGCCCGCAGCGCCGGCAGAGAGCGCATGAGCCGTTCTTCAGGAGTCATCGTCACATCTCCATTCGCCGGACCGGGACGCAGACGACCTGCTGATCGACTGGATCAGTTCGTCGACGTCGTCGAGGCCGAGGAGTTGGGAGGAGTCGTTGAGGCGGCCGATCGGCATGCCCCCGGACCAATGCCACCGGACGCGACCGTGGTCGTCCGGCTTACAGACGATCCGCTCGCTAAGGTGACTGCTCGCCCCACGGATGAAGACCTCGGCGCCGTACTGCTCGGCGTCCAGTCCCGCGGCCTGGCACGCTTGCGTCAACCAGTTCGCGAATGCGCGAATATCTTGCGATGTGTACTGGTTCATTCTCTGACCCCGTTGACCTGTCGTTCGATTTCTCGATGACCAGCTTCACAGGATCGGTTACAGTGAGCTACGAACCGCCATTCCCCCGTACAACACCCAAGCCAGGAATCATGATCAGCGGGCGTTGAAACCAGGAGACACCCAATGTCGATTCAGCGCGATCGCGACCGGGATCCTCTGCTAGAGACCTTCGCCGATGAGCTTCGTTTCCGACGCGAGAAGGCAGACCTGTCCCGAAACAAGCTGGCCGACGCGCTCGGGTGCACTCCGCAGTGGATCGGAAAGGTCGAGGCCTGCGAAAAGCCGCCTTCCGAAGCCTTCGCCCAGGATCTCGATACCTTCTTCGCCACCGAAGGACTCTTCCACCGCCAGTGGCAGAAGATCAAGAAGTACCGTCGAAGTAAGGTACTTCTTCCCGGCTTTCCCCAGTTCGTCGAGCTTGAGGCGCAGGCGACAATCATCCGAGCGTTCACCCCGCAGGTCATTTCCGGCCTTCTGCAGACCGAGCACTACATGCGAGCGCTCATGAGTACCGGCCAGAGCCCGAACACGCTGGACGAGAGGGTTGTCGGCCGCATGGAGAGACAGAATGCTGTCTTTGATCGTGAGCCCCCGGCGCAGGCATGGTTCGTCATCGACGAGGCGGCGTTGCATCGCAACGTCGGTGGACGTGACGTCATGCGGGCGCAGCTGGCAAAACTCCGAGACCTGGCCAGCTCACCAAACGTTCACGTACGGATACTGCCGTTCGAATCCATCGTCGGAGCCGGCCTCGACGGAATGTTCATCACGCTGACCCTCCCCGATGGCACGGAGATCGCTTACCATGAGGGGCCGGGCGTCAATCAGCTCACTCAGGAACTGACGACCGTGAATGAATACCGCGCGCGTTTCGATCTCGTCATGGGTGAGTCGTATCCGCGAAGCGAATCCCTCAAGCTGATCACCAAGACGTTGGAGAACCTGGAATGACGATCTTGGTTACGCCGACCAACACGCAGTGGCGCAAGAGCACCTACACTGCCCAGGGCGGCGCGGACTGCGTGGAAGTTGCCAACCTGCCCTCTGCGATCGCAAGGCGGTACATCGATTCGACGGATGGTGCGATCTCTGGTGGTCCTGGCGCAGGAGCCATGTATCAATAGGCTTTCGTGGCCGCTATCTGCCGCCACGGTCCGTTGTGCGGTAACGGTCGGCGTGGTTGTAATGGACGCGCAGGCCGACAGGGGGAGCCCCGATGATCGCCAGCGCGGATAGCGTATTCCGTTTTCGTTCCGACTCCCCGGTGACCTTCGGGAGCAGGCTGGCCGCGCTCGGCCGCGAACAGCCGATCATTTTCGACGAGTTCATGGGCGCACCGCTCGTATTACGCCACGGCGATGTCATGGCCGCGCTGCATGACACGGCCACGTTCAGCACCCGGCCGTACGGCATGGGCCCGATGAGCTCCGCCATGATCGCCCATGATGGAGCGGAGCACCGGCGCCAGCGCCGCATCCACAATCGTTTCTTCAGCGCGCGGGCCAGCGCCCGGTACGCGGAGATCGTGGCGCCCATCGCCGAGCGCATCTTCGGCTCGCTGGCCGCGAAGTCGAAGGTCGACCTCGTCCAGGACGCGATCGCCCGATACCCGATGGAGGTCTTCCTCGCGCTGCTCGGCATCCCCGACGAACTCGGCGACCAAGGGCTGCACTGGGTGCGAGCCACCGTGACCTGGCTGGGCTCGCCGCTGCGCGAAGAACTCGCCGCTGCTGGACAGGAGGCCTTCGCGGAGCTCAGCGCCTACACGAGGCGACTCGTCGAACGGGAGCGGGAGAACCCCGGGGACAACCTGCTGGGCGAGGTGATCCGGGCGTACCTGAGCGAGGACGCGTACACGCCGCAGACGGTCACGGTCGCCGTCGTGAGCCTGCTGCTCGGCGGGTTCGAGACGACCATCCAGATGCTGTCATCCACCCTCGCCTCGCTGCTGCTCAACCCGGAGTCGCTCGCGCGTCTCCGCACCGACGTCGACCTCATCGACGCCGCGGTCGACGAGGCGTTCCGCTGGGCCAACCCGTCGGCCGGGTTCTACCGGCTCGTCATGCGGGACACGCGGATCGCGGGAACCGATCTGCGCGCGGGAAGCATGGTCTATCTCTGTGCCGCCGGCGCGCATTTCGACGACGAGGCCTATCCGGAGCCCGAGCGATTCGACCTGGACCGGCGCGGCGGGCATCTCGGATTCGGCCTGGGACCGCACTACTGCGTGGGCGCCCCCCTGGCCCGGATCGAGGCGCGCGCCGCGTTGACCGCACTGTTCGCCGCCTGCCCGGACATCCGCCTGGACCCGGATTCGCCGCCGACCTTCTTCTACGGGGCGCGCGGCTTCGTCCAGCATGGCACCGAGACCCTCAACGTCCTGCTGGACTCTGGGCGGGCTTTAGGGTCAGCCGCTTGATCGTGAGGTTAGAGGGGTGCTCCGCCGGGTCAGGCAAGCGTGGTGGGCAGCCCGAACAGTCGGAAATGGTCGGGGTCGAGGAATGAGGTGATCTCGGTGATCCGGTCATCGCGCAGGTTCAGCACCGTGATCGACCAAGCGTCATGCGGGTGTGCGGGGTCGGTGCCGAGGTAGAACGCGATCGCCGCTTGGCCGTTCGCGCTGATCAACTGGTGTCGCCAGCTCGGGCAACGGGTCAGGGGCACCTGCATGGCGAAATCGGAGACGGCGTCGATGCCGTGATACCAGTGTGGCAGGGGCGGCATCGACCAGGTGACGTCCTCGGTGAGCAGCGCGATCAGGGCCTCGGTGTCGCCGCGCTCCAACGCGCTGGCGAATCCGGTCGCCAGCGTCCGCGCTCCCGAGTCGCCGATGGCGCGCAGCGTCTGTTGCTGGGTGCGGGCGGGAAGCTCCTTCGCGAGGACGCGGCGGGCGCGGGCGAGCGCGGAGTTCACCGAGGTGGTGGAGGTGTCCATCATGGCGGCGATCTCGGCCGCCGTGAACCCTAGGACGTCGAACAGGAGCAGCGCCGCCCGCTGGTTGCCCGGCAGGTGCTGGCATGCGGCAACGAACGCCAGCTCAACCGCCTCGCGCTGCTCGTAGCGGGCCTCCGGTCCCGCCGGATCCTGCGAGAGACCGGCGTCGGGGTAGGGACCTAGCCAGGCGATGTCGGTGCGCGGAAGTTGGTCGAGCACAGCGTGTTCGCTGGACGGACCCAGGTCCACCGGCAGAGCCCGCTTACTGCGGGCGTCGACTACGTCCAGGCAGACACGGGTGGCCACGGTGTACAGCCATGTGCGCAGGGTGCTGCGGCCCTCGAACCGGGCCAGTCCCCGCCAGGCGCGCACCAGCGCCTCCTGCACCGCGTCGTCGGCATCGTGAACCGAACCGAGCATCCGGTAGCAGTGGGCGTGCAACTCCCGGCGCAGTGGCGTCACCAGGCGCGTGAACGCGGCATCGTCCCCGCCACGGGCGCGGGCCAGGTCAGCGTCCTGAGCGCCCTGTCCACCCACCTCGACGATGTCGCCTGCGAACGATCCGGAAGAAATCTCGCCCATGAGAGACGATTCTGCCCCACGGCGGCAGTCTCATCGGTGAGCACGTACGACCGATCGCACGTCACCGCACCGAGGAGGCTGCTCATGAGCTCGACCGCCCACCCGCACCGGCCCGCCTGGTTCGACATCTCCACCCCTGACGCCCCACGCGCACGAGGCTTCTACCAAGATCTGTTCGGGTGGCCGGTCAACGCCCTCGACGCGAGCTATGCGCTCGTCGGCGACGACGACGGCCGACCGGCGGGCGGGATCGGCCAGGCCGGCCCGGACAGTCCGTATACCGGGCTCGTCGTCTACTTCCCGGTCGATGACGTCGATACCGCGCTCGCCCGCGCCGAGCAGCTCGGAGCCACTCGCGTCCTTTCCCCGACCGACACGCCCGTCAGCCGCATCGCCGTGTTCACCGATCCCGACGGCAACCACGTCGGCCTGCTCAGCCGCTGACCGGACACCCACCCGCCCGACTACCGCACAGGAGCATCGCCCGTATGACACCGACGATCGACCGTCCACCCGCGACCGGCACCTGGTCGCTGATCCATGCCGAGCGGGCCGCCTTGGCCGCCGAACTCGCGGAGCTGACCGAGCAGCGGTGGGCTACCCCGTCGCTGTGCGACCGGCTCACCGTCCGCGAGGTGCTCGCGCACTTGACCGCAGGGGCCAGCCTCAACCCGGTGCGGTGGATGGCGGGCGTGATCCGCTGCCGCTTCGACTTCGACCGGCAGGTCGCTCTACGGCTGGCCGAGCAGATGGGCGCCACCCCGGCCGAGACGCACGCACGATTCCGCCGGGTGATCACCAGCACGACCAAGCCGCCCCTTCCGATCGTGGCGATGCTCGGTGAAACCATCGTGCATGGAGAGGACATCCGCCGGCCGCTCGGCATCGAGCGCGACTACCCCGTCACCACCCTGACCGCGGTGGCCGACTACTACCAGGGCTCTGATCTGCCCGTCCTCACCAAAAGGCGCGTCCGCGGCCTGCGACTGACGGCCACCGACGGCCCCTTCACCGCCGGTGCCGGGCCACGGGTGTCCGGCACCACCCTGGCACTGATCATGGCCATGACCGGCCGCACGCCCTACGTCGATGAACTCGAAGGCGACGGAGTCGCCATCCTGCGCGAGCGCCTACTGGTCGGCCTCCAGGCGGGCGGTGGCAGGCGGCCGGCGAGCTGAGGGCATGCGTGCTCTGCGAGCCGTCGGTCTCCAGACCCTCGATGTATCCGCGTGATGTTCCGGTAATCGTTGCGTAGGATCTGCGGCGATCACCGTTAGCGTGGGAGATGCGATGGCGTTCGAGTGGGCCACGTTGGTCGCGACGGGCAGCGGCGCGGTCATCGCCCTCACCGGCACGCTCCTGAACGACCACCTGCGCGACCGCCGCGAGACCCGGCGCGGCCGCCAGAGCCGGACCCGTGATCTGTACGTCGAGTTCATCGTGGCGGCCGGAGCCTGCCACACCCGGCTGCGCCGGCTCGCCCAGGACCCCGGCAGCCGGCCCGACCTGGAGACGGCCACCCGCGACGCGCTCGTCGAAGCGGGCATCCACGAGATCCGGGAACGTCTCTTCATCGACGCCAGCGAGGACGTGGCCGCCGCGGGCCAGACCCTGTACGAGCGGCTCCGCGACCTACGACGAGCCGTCGCCGTCGGCGCCTCCTGGTCGTCCCGGGACTTCCACGACGTCTATCACCCCTACCTCGACGCCGCGTGGGGATATCGGGCGGCGGTGCGAAAGGAGCTCGGCTCGGAACCGTTCGCGCCCTCGGTGTTCGGCTGGGTGACTCTCAACGGCACGGCGACGTGCCCCGTCTGCCTCAGCATTGCGACCTGACCACCGAGCCGCTGCCGGCACCTCCTCGAGCGACATGTACCGGCGATTGCGCCTCGGAGGGTAGCCGATCGGCCGGTTTCGGTCTCAGGGCCGGGCGAGCATTGCTCCGAACGCATGCGACGCTCATACTCCTGGAATTATGCGGTCACCATCTGGAGCCGCGCGTATTCGAGTCGTGAGCGAACTGATCGAGGTGGCGTCATGAGGATCATCAAAGGCACGGCCGCCGCGACCGGCGTCTGCCTGGCCGCTGCCGCGTCGGCATTAGTGGGAATGGTGCCCGCCGCCCATGCGATCGGGGTGGACCAGACCTGCACGCTGAACGAGGTCGTCACCTACAGTCCCCCGCTCACCTCGACTCCGCAGACGGTGACGTTCACCGTCAGCGGCCAGCTCTTCAACTGCACCAGTAGCTCTGCCGCCACCGGCTACTACGCCGAGTCGGGCACGGTGGCGAACGCCACGTGCACCAGCGTCCTGTCGGCGGGCGCCGGAACCCGCGTGTTCCACTGGAACAACAACGCCATCGCGTCGAGCTCGTTCTCCTACAACCGGGTCGTCAGCCGGGTCAACGGCAGCATCGTTGTCACGGCCGTGGGCGCCATCACGTCGGGAACGTTCACTCCCGACCCGGCGAAGTCCACGGGTACCGGGCTGGAGCCGGACCCGATCGCCTGTAGCACTACGGGAGTCTCGCAGCTGACGGACGTAGGGGTCCTGACCGTAGGCATCTGACGGTGGGGCTCTGGGCGCTGAAAGTGACGTGGCTGGAGCCGGTCTCGTACACCGTGTGGCCGTCACGTTGGCCTTGAGGGGACAGATCGCCCGCCTCCCGACGCTGAAGAGGCGGGCGGTCTGCCGTCGGGCTCAGGTCAGCTCTGGGCGCTGAAGGTGACGCTGCCGGAGCCGGTCGCGTACATCGTGTGGCCGTCGCGTCGGCCGGCATATGTCGCGTCGCCCTTGACCTTGACCTTGCCGGTGGTGGGCAGGTCGATCTCGGCCTTCACGTTGACCGGGACGTCGACGGACAGCGTCAGGTGGCCGCCGCTCTGGTGCCACGACACCCGGACGTCGCCGCGTTGCGTCGGAACCGTGCCGGAGGCCGAGGTGAGGCCGGACGCCGGTGGGCTTACGCGGATCTGGGCCGCGCCCGGGGCCGTGACGGTCACGCCGAGCAGGGTCTGCTGAACGTCGATCACCGGGGACGCGCCCCAGCCGTGCGACATGCTGGCCCCCGTGTCCGAGGCCTCCCAGGACTCCCACGTGAACGTGCCGCCCGAGGCGAGGATCTTCGCCCAGCCGATGCTGTTCGGGTCGGTGAGGCGGGTGACGAAGGCGTCCGGGCGGGTGGCCAGGGCGGTCATCAGCCAGTGGACGGTCATCGGGCTCATCTGCAGGCCGAGGCTCGCCACGTGATCGACCACCGCGGTATCCGACGTGAGCCCGTACGCGACGGCGAAGGCGTTGGCGAGCTGGGAGGCGTGGGTGCTCTGCGAGCCGTCGGCCTCCAGGCCGTCGATGTAGACGCCGTCCGCGCGGCGCAGCTTGTTGTTGATCGCGCTGCTCAGACCGGCGGCATCGTGCTGGAACACGCTCGGGTCCTTGCCGAGGGTCTGGGCGGCGCGGGCGGTGGTGTTCAGGACGTCGACGGCGAGGATGTTGACGGCGGTCCGGGCCACTGTGTCGGTGTCGTAGCCGTAGCGGTTCGGCCAGTCGATGATGCCGTACTGGTACGCGCCGGACCCGCCTTCGAGCTTGGTGACCAGGCCGGTGGACGGGGCGATGTAGCGGCGGACGTAGTCGGCGACGGCCGTCATGACCGGGTACGCGTCATTCAGGGTGGCCGTGTCGCCGGACTGCAGGTAGTACTCCCACACCCAGCCCGGGAACATCTCGGTGTAGTCCGGGATGTCGCGCTTGCCGTCGCCGTTCGGGTAGACGGCGTTGAGCCGGCCGTCCGGCCAGTAGCGCGCCTGGGAGGCGATGAACTCGCGGATCGCCTTGCGCGTGAGGCGGCGCTCGCCCCAGCCGGACATCGTGGCCAGGGACACGTCGACGGAGTCGCCGAGGAACTGGCCCTTCTCCCGGGTCGGCGTGTCGAGGAACTGCTCCTGCGAGTCGTACAGCGCCGACCGCTGCATCAGGTCGTACGCGGCGTCGACGCCCGCGTTCGAGGTGCGCAGCCGGGTCCGGGACGGGACCTCGGTGTGCTGGACGATCGCGGCGACGTCATCGGCGGGCGCGCTGAGCTGCAGATAGCGGAAGCCCTCGTACGTGAAGGCGCGGAAGGTCTGGTCGCCGTCCCGCTCGGTGTAGCGGTAGGTGAGGTCGGTCTCCTGGTTGTCGTGCTTGGAGTTGGAGACCGTGCCGTCGGCGTTCAGCAGGTACCCGGCGGTCATCGTCACCGCCGTGTCCTTCGTCCCGTTCCGGAACCGGACGGCCGGCACCGCGGGGATGATCTTGCCGAAGTCGGCGACGACCGCGCCGGAGGACAGCTTGGTCACCTTGACCGGGCGTACGGTCTGGTAGGTGAGCGCGGACTCCTGGCCCTGGAGGTGGGTGAACACGCCCGCCGGGTGGGCGCCGACGACCTGCGGCGCGGTCCAGGACGCGTCGTTGAAGCCGGGCCGGTCCCAGCCGAGGGGCTCGGCGGTGCCGTCGACGTCCTCGATGTAGTCGCGGCCGTCACCGTTGCGGTACGACGTGGTCTTCCACTGTGCGCGGGCGACCTTCCAGGAGCCGTCGGTGACGACGACCTGGCGGGTGCCGTCGGCGTGGTCGACGACGACGCGCATCAGCAGACCCGGTTCGCCCGACGGGCGTCCCTGGCCGGGGCCGTACCAGTGGTACAGCGCGCCGACGGCGGCCGTCCCGCCCGGCCTGAGCAGGCGGGTGACGTCGACCGCCTTGTAGTAGCCCTCGCCGGGGTAGGAGAACGCCGCGCCCCGGTCGACGAGCCGCCCGTTGACGTGCAGGTCGTACTGCTGGCTCGCGGCGACGTAGACGCGGGCGCGGACGACCGGGCTGCGGCCGACCGCGAACTCCTTGCGGGCGTAGGTGTAGTCGTCCTTCTCCCCCGTCGTACGGCGGATCCAGTTCGCCTGCCAGTCGGCGTCCGCGAGGCCGGTGTCGAAGGCGGCCGGTCTGGCCCACGGCGACGTCCTGCCCGCGCGGTCCCAGGTGCGGACGGTCCACGTGTACGACGCGCCGTGCGGGAGGTCGGTCGGGCCCGGGACGTACGACTGCTGAGAGGACGCGACCTTTTCGCTGTCCCAGGCGACGCGGCGGCCGTCGGAGACCCTGATCTGGTACGCGGTCTGGACCTCGCCCGGGTCGACGTCGCGGGGCAGCCAGCCGAAGGCCGGACGGCCATCGACGTTCAGCGGCCGGGTCTGGTCGCCGACGGTCAGGCCCGACGGCGCGAGGGGGGCGTGGTCCACCCCCGCCCACGCCGGGGCGGTCCCCGGCGCGCTCAGCGCGGCCACCAGGGCGGCCGCGGCTCCGGCGGCCGTCAAGGCCGCGGGGAGACGGTTCCTCATTCTGACTCCTTCTCTCAGATCACGGCCGGGTCGGCCGCCGTGCTCTTCTGCCGAACCCCGGGTGCTCCCGCCCCGGGTGAGGCGGGAGCACGCGCGGGTCACTTCGATCGGAACGTCCACGTCCCGGAGCCGACCTGGCGCACCTCGCCGGAGCCGGGGACGTGCACCTCGGCGGTGCTGCCCGGCGGCACGGTGACCTTCAGCCGGATGCCGTCGTCCGTCTTCATCCAGGCCGTACGGGCCTCGCCGTACGGGGTGCGGTAGGTGGCCGAAGCCCGGGTCAGGTCGCCGACGACGGCGGGGGCGATGAGGAGCTTGCGGTAGCCGACCGAGCCGGGGGCCTGCTGGATGCCGGCGAGCCGCCCGGTGAACCACGAGTCGATCGAGCCGAGCATGAAGTGGTCCTGCGACTGGCCGCTGCCGCCGTCCCAGCCCTCGCCGAGTGTCGTGTTGCCGTGCACGACCTGGTAGCCGTAGCTGGGGCTGTCCGTCTGCGTGGCGATCTTGTAGATGACGTCGTCTGGCAGCACGCGGAACGCGCTGGGCAGCGAGATCTCGCCGAGCTGCAGGTGGTACCCGGCCGCCGTGACGCTGCCGACCAGGTGGTCGAGCAGCCGCTGCCGCTGGCCGGCCGGGACGGCGCCCATGTCGAGGGCGAGCGCCTCGGCGCCCTGGCCGCCGCCCGCGAACGTGCCGCTCGCGGCGTCGTAGTACTTGTCGGACAGGGCCGTCGCGCTCGCGTCCGCCTTGGCCCGGTACGCCGCCGCCTCGTCCGTCTTCCCGAGGGCACCGGCGATCTTGGACATGGTGTCGAGCACCCGCCAGTAGCCGTACGTCCCGGAGACGAACTTCGGGAACGTCCGGTCCGGTGTGATCCAGTCGCCCAGGCTGTAGTCGGTGAGCCCGTTCACCGCGCGGGCCTCCAGGTAAGAGGCGTACTTCTGCATCGCCGGGTAGTAGGCGCGCATCGTGTCGGCGTCGCCGTAGGTCAGGTACAGGTCCCACGGCACGACGACGAACGCGCCGCCCCAGTTCGGGTCGTCGCGGTACGCCCCGGCCAGCGCCGTGTAGTCCGGCACCGTGGATGGGATCAGGCCGGTGTCGGTCTGCGCCTCGGCCATGTCCCGGACGACCTTGCGGAGCTGGGCCGCCATGTCGTAGTTGAAGGCCAGGCCGCCGAAGACGAGGTGGTCCTGTTCGAGCCAGCCGAGCTTCTCCCGGCTCGGGCAGTCGGTGAGGATGCTCTGCATGTTGTTCTCGATCGCCCGGCGGATCAGCGTGTGGATCCCGTCGAGGAGGTCGCTGGACGAGGAGAACGAACCGGCCGAGGGGTTGTCGGCGTGCAGCGCCAGGCCTCGGACGGAGACGGTCGCGCCGGCGGGTACGCCGCGGACCTCGACGTAGCGGAGGGCGTGGTAGGAGAAGTGCGGGTGCCAGGTCTCGGCGCCGTCGGTGCGCGTCGTGTACTGGTCCCAGATCGGCGCGCCGACGTTGCTGGTCAGCTGGTACGCGCGGCCGTTCTGCAGGCTCTCGGCCGGGTACATGCGCACCGTCGTCCCGGCGGGGGCCGTGATGGTCAGCTCGGGCCAGCCGGCGATGTTCCGGCCGAGGTCGAAGACCTGGTAGCCGTCGCCGGAGCCGACCTGCGTGCCCTGCAGGGTGTCCTGGACACGGACCGGCTCCTCGATGCGGCCGGTCAGTATCCCACCGGGGCCGGGCACCGCGATCGGCTGCTGCCAGCCCGGCCGCTTCGCGCCGGGGCGGTCCCAGCCGGGCGGCTCACGGCGGGCGTCGAAGTCCTCCCCGCCGTACCAGTTGGAGAAGGTGGTGCCGCCGAGCGTCGTCTGCCAGTCGGTGCCGCTGACGACGCGGCGCACGCTGCCGTCGGCGAGCGTGACCTCGAGCTGAGCGATCAGCTCGGGATCGCTCTGCGTGCCGCCGAACTTGCGGTACCGGTCGGCGGTGGAGATGACGTTGGCGGTGCCGTTGCCGAGCCGGACGCCGATCGAGTTCCGCCCGGGCCGCAGCAGCCGCGTGACGTCGTACGTCGCGTACGGCACCTGGTCGGTGACGTCGGTGTTGCCCGGTTCGAGCACGGCGTCCCCGAGCCTGCGGCCGTTCAGCCCGGCCTCGTAGACGCCGACGCCGCTGACGTACAGGCGGGCCGAGCGGATCCTGGACGGCAGCGCGAAGTCCTTGGCGAAGATCGGCATCGCCTCCGGGACCGGTGACGTCGGGGGCTCCTGGCCGTTCACCGTCCTGAGGACCGTGTACGGCCCGGCGGCGGCGTCGCCCGTCGAGACGGAGTAGTCGACGGGCGCGTACGGGACCTTGTCGCCGGCCGCCGGGACGTCGGTGCGCGGGAACAACAGCACCTGGTCGAACGTCTTCGCGGACTTCAGGTCGACGGTGAGCGTGATCGGTTTCGCGGAGACGTCGGCGGAGGGGTACGCGGAGCTGGACCAGCCGGCGAGCTCCTGGTTCGTCGTCTCGGTCCCGTCGGTCAGGTACCTCGGGAGCCACTTGTGGTTGACCTGGTTGCCGGTGTCGGAGCTCGTGACCGTCGTGTTCGCGGCCAGGTTCGTCCCGGAGGAGTCGCGGACCTCGAGCTCGGCGAGCTGCAGCCGCCAGGTCCTGTCCGGGAGGTTCTCCACGAGCGGCAGGCCGAGTTTCGTCACGTCGAGCCGTACATACCGGGCCGTCGTCTCGGGCAGCTTCACCACGATCGGGGTCGGCTGCTTCTCCTTGAACCGCCAGTCCGGGTGGGTGATCCACTGGCCGGACCAGTCGGACGCCGACGTCAGCCCGGTCTCGAACCAGGCCGGTCCGCTCCACTCCGACGCGCCGCCGGAGCCGGTCCACACGCGCACCCGCCAGTAGACACGGGTACGGCTGCCGAGCGCCTTCCCCGCGTAGTCGACGCGCTGGTCGGCGGAGGCGACCCGGCCGGTGTCCCACAGGTCCGGCCGGCCGAACCCTTCCGGGCTCGTCGCGGCCTGAATCTGATACGCCGTCTGCGCAGCCGAGGTCAGGCGCCAGGTCAGCGGCGGGGTCGTGTCCTCGACGCCGAGCGGTTCGGTGAGGTCGGCGGCGCGCAGACCGGTCACACCGGGGCGTTCCCCGGCGTACGCGGGCACGACCGTGCCGAACACCACGGCGAGCGCGACAGCCAGGGCGGTGACCCGTCTCATGAGTTCCGTCCCTGGGCGTGCAGGGCCGCGACATCGGCGGCGGTGAGGGCGTGATTGTAGATCCGGAAGTCGTCGACCTGGCCGTGCAGGTATGGGTGGGTGGGGTTCTGGGAGCGGCCGAGGTAGTTCTGCGTGGTCGCGCCGAGCAGCAGCGGGCTCATCACGAGCGCGTCGTTGCGGCCGGACTCGGCGCCGTCGACGTACAGCACGCCCTTGCCGTCGGCGATGGTCACCGCGACGTGGCTCCAGGTGCCCGCCGGGATCGGGCCGGCGGCGTCGATGAAGTCCTCCCCGTCCATTCCGGCGATCTTCATGGCGAAGCGCGCCTTGCCCGTGCCGGTCCGTACGGCCAGGAACAGGTAGGTCATCTTGTGGAAGCCCAGGTCGAAGACGCGGGCGGAGTTGGCGAGCTCCTCCGGCCGCACCCAGGCCGCGATGGTCAGCGCGTCGAGCCCGCTGATCAGGCCGGGCGGCAGGGCGACGTGGCCGTCCTTGCCGTCGAGCGCGACCGCGCCGTCGCCCGTCCAGGTCGCGCCGCCGGCGAGCGTCGCGGCGGGCCAGGTCCTGGTCGCGTCCGCCGTCGTCGTGCCGCGGCCCTCCCCGAAGGAGTAACGCGCGATGAGGCGCGGCCGGGACCGGTCCGGCGGGGTCGCCCAGTACACCGTGTACCGCTGGTGCTGGATCTCCGAGAACGGCATGAGCGTGACGTCGGTGCCGTCCGCCGTCGCCGTGAACCGCAGCGAGTCCTCGGCGGCGCGCACGGATCGCGGCTCGATCGCCGGAATCGTCGTCAACCGGTGGTCGCCGTACCCGCCGGCGAGGACGACCGGGCCGTAGCTGACCGCCTGGACCTTCGGGTTGTCGGGCGCCTTCCGCCAGGTCAGCGCCATGGGCAGGGTGACCTCGACGGTGTCGCCGTCGCGCCAGCGCCGCTCGATCGTCACGTACGTGCCGGGCCGGGCCCGGCCCGCCTCGTGGCCGTTGATCCGGACCCGGGGGTGGCGGGTCCAGCCGGGGATACGGATCTTCATGGTGAACCGCGCGTCGCCGCGCACGGTCAGCCGGGTCGTGTCCTCCTGCGGGTAGCGGGTCTCCTGGCGGACGTGGATCCCGCGCTCGGACCAGGCCACCTCCGACGGGATGAACAGGTTGACGTACAGCGTGCCGCCGGTGTGGAAGTAGATGGAGTCGGCGAACTTCGTGTGCGTCTCCATGCCCGTCCCGTGGTCGCACGAGAAGTTGGTGTAGTCGCTGCTGTAGCTGCCCGGGTCGGCGCCGAGACCGCCCTTGACCTGCCGTTGCGTGCCCGGCCACAGGCCGGTGTAGTACGTGCAGAAGCCGTGCGCGGAGTCGGCGTCCTGCTCGCCGAGCAGCTGGTTGTACAGGGTCCACTCGTAGTAGTCCATGTACGCCGGGCTCGGGCGGTGGAAGAACAGCAGCCGGGACAGCTTGAGCATGTTGTAGCTGTTGCAGTTCTCGCAGGTGTTCTCGCCGAGCTGGGAGATGATCTGGTCCGGCGGGCAGAACATCTCCGCGTTGCTGTTGCCGCCGATGACGTAGGTGTGGTGGCGGACGACCGTCTCCCAGAAGAACGCCGCGATGTCGAGGTAGCGCGGGTCCCCGGTGGCCTCGTACTCCCGCACCGCACCAACGATCTTGGGGATCTGGGTGTTGGCGTGCAGGCCGGCGAGCTGGTCCTGCCGGTCGGCGAGCGGGCCGTAGACGGCGTCGTGGTCGAAGCGGCGGGCGGTGCGCAGGTGCGCGGGGTCGCGGGTCTGCAGGTAGAGGGCGGCGAGCACGTCGTTCATGCCGCCGAACTCCACGTTGAGGAGCGACTGCATCTGCTCGCTCGTCAGCTTCGAGGTGCGTGCCTCGGCCCAGGCGGCCATGCCGAGCAGCACGTCGAGGGCCTGGCGGTTCCCGCTGAGCTGGTACTGGTCGAGCAGCCCGGCCATGATCTTGTGGAGCGTGTAGTAGGGCGCCCACGGGTGGCCGCCCGCCTCGAGCTGGTCGAAAACCTTTTCCTCGAAGGCCGACAGATATCCGCTCGTGTAGCCCGCTCCCGGCCCCGCGGCCTGGCACTTGGCGAGCTCGCCGACGATGTACCGGGCCTTGGCGGCGTAGGCGTCGTCGCCGGTGTTCGCGTGCGCCTGGGCGAGGGCGGACAGCAGGTGCCCGGTGGAGTGGCCGCGCAACTGGACGTTCGGGGCCTCCCAGCCGCCGCAGGGCTGCGCCGCCGACGGCAGGCCGACGGTGAGCCGGAAGGTGTGCAGCAGCCGGTCCGGGTCGACGAACGTCAGGTAGGAGCAGGTCCGTGCCATGTTGTCGCGGAACCTGCTCTCCAACAGCGTGACGCCGCGCAGCGGGAACGGCGCGACGGCCGGGCCTCCGCCGGTCGCCGCGACGGCCGCCCGCCCCGGCAGATCCAGCAGGCCGGCGGCGGCCACCGCGCCACCCGCGACGCCGAGGAACCCGCGCCGGCTGAACGGTGTAGTCATCGCTCCCCCACTCGCTCGCTCGTGATCGTGTAGTGGCCCGCGCGCAGGCCCTCGAGGTAGACGTAGTCGCCGTCGGCGTGCGCGCCGTACGCCGTGGCCCGTGTGCCGGTCCAGGCGAGCCGCCCGTTGACGAAGACCCGGACCTTGCCGCCGAACGTCGGCACGCCCGCCCGGCCGGTCGTGCCGCGCGGTGCGGTCAGCCGCGCCCGGAACGCTCCGTGGTCGACGCGCCAAGAGGCGTCGACGGGCCCGTACTCGGTGGTGATCCGGCCCTCGGTGAAGGTCAGGTCCGCCGGGTGCGGGACGAAGTGGAAGGTGCGCCCGCCCGGCGAGTCGGGTGCGACGCCGAGGACGTAGAAGCTCAGCGCGGGCGTCGGGCCGGTCGCCCAGCCGTGCGCGAGGCTGACGTACGTGCTGCAGAACACGCACGACTCCCCCGCCCGGTAGGACTCCCAGAAGGTGCTCTGGGTGCCGTGCGGGCTGGTCAGCATGTAGCCCCACTGTCGGCGGATCAGGTCCACGCCCGCCTGGTCGGCGGATTGGCCGCCCGCCGCGAAGTGCGCGTTGACCTCCATGGACCCGGAGAAGACGCCGGGGTTGCCCTTGTTCTCCGGCGCGGTCGAGCCGACGTCGTTCCAGTTGCCCTTGAGATTCGTGCTGATGCGCCGGGCCTTGTCCTGGTCCGCCAGGCCGTACCAGACCGCGAGCGCGTTGCCGTCCTGCGGATGGATGGTCGAGGTCGGGTAGAACTTGTACGCCCCGGCGGCGTCGTCCCAGAAGTTCGCGTCGATGGCGGTGCGCAGCGCCGCCGCCCGGCTCGCGTACGACGCGGCGAGGGCCGTGTCCCCGCGCACGGTGGCCAGCTCCGAGCCGGTGCTGAGCACCCGCCACAGCAGGACGTTGGCGATGAGGTTCTCGCCCTTGGCGAGGATGCGCACCGAGTCGCCGGTGCCGGTGATGGAGAGCAACCCGTTCGCGTCGACCTTCGCGGTGCTGTAGTCGACGCCGTGCTTGTAGGCGTCCCACACGCTCGCCAGCCACGCCGTGTCGCCGGTGTAGCGGTAGTAGTCGTAGCTCGCCGACAGGGTCCACAGGTGGTAGGTGTCGGAGCCGTACTTGTTCATCATCGGCCCGGAGTACGGCAGCTCGCCGGTGTCCTTCTGGTGCTGGTACACCGTCGTGAGCGCGTTGCGCGCCGACACCGTGTCACCGAAGGCGGCGTACGCGGCGGGGATCTCGATGCCGAGGTCGCCGGGCCACACGGTGCGGTCGCGCTTGGCGCCGTCCACGAGGATCGTGTCGCCCACGCCGACGTCGCCGGTGTTGTCCCACAGCGCCGCGGGCGGCTCCCAGACCCTGCCGGTCTTGGGGTCGATCGTGTTGAGCTGCATCGTGTACGCGCCCGCGTACCAGATGCGGTTGAGCAGCGGGTCGCTGGAGTAGAAGTGGTTCGCGTAGTCGGCCGGGTGCTTCATGGTCGGCGCGGCCGTGAAGTGCAGGGACGCGCTGTCGAGGTCGACGCTGCCGGCGGAGTCCAGGAAGACGGTCAGGTAGCGGAAGCCACCGCGCAGGTACTGGGCGGGCATCGTGTAGGTGGTCGCGCCGTTCACGCCGGCGTACAGAACGCCGTCGCGGCTGCGCGGACCGCCGGTCGAGGTGTCCGAGTTGGTCCCGACGTAGTCCGGGGACTCGTTGAACGCCAGGCCGACCCGCTGCGCGCCGTCCGAGGCGGCGAAGTGCAGTGTGACGAGGCCGCTGACGTCCTTGCCGAAGTCGAGCGTGACGTACGACCCGGTGCCCGTCAGGCGGGTACGCCGACCCTTGAGCACGGCGGACGGGTCGGTCACGGTGCCGTTCGTGTTGTAGACGGCGACGGGCCGTACGGTCCGGGTCCAGGGCGAGAGGTTGTAGGCGTCCCACGGCCGGGCCGCGGACCGGGACGGCGCGGGGCCCGCGGTGGCGGGCGGGACGGACAGGACGGGCATCACGAGGGCGGCCAGTCCCACGGCGGTCAGGGGCAGGCGTCGCTTCCAGGGGCTCATTGCGATCTCTCAGGGTCGTGCGGAAACGAGGGGTCGGGGCCGGGCCGGGCGCGAGGAGACGGAGGATCCCCGCGACCGGCCCGGCCGGTCAGGAGGCGGGGGTGGAGGTGCAGTCGGAGCCGTGCGCGGCGGGCCGGGCGCCGCCGCTCAGGCAGTCGAGGCGGACGGCGGCGGCCATGGCGCGGTAACCGGCGTCACCGGGGTGGAGGTGGTCGCCGCTGTCGTAGGCGGGCAGCAGGCGCAGCGGGTCCGCGGGGTCGCGCATGACCCGGTCGAGGTCGACGACGCCGTCGGCGAGCCGCTGGTGGCGGATCCAGCGGTTGACGGCCTGGCGTTCGACGTCGCCCTCGGCGGTGTAGTAGAAGGAGCCGCGCACCGGAAGCATCGTGGCGATGAGGACGCGCAGGCCGCGGCGGTGCGCCCGGTCGACGAGCCGCCGGTAGCCGCCGGTGATCTGCTCGGCCGTCACCGGTGTCGTCGGCTGGGCGTCCGGCCGCGAGCCGAACCACGGGAAGTTGATGTCGTTGATGCCCTCCAGGAGGATCACGTCGCGGACCCCGGTCTGGCCGAGGACGTCGCGGTCGAAGCGGTCCAGGGCCTTCGGCCCGCCGAGCAGGGAGTCGTTCAGCACACGGTTGGCGCCGATGCCGGCGTTCAGCACGGCCTGGCGGCGGCCGGGCGGGAGCGCGAGTTCGCGCCGGGCGAGGGCGTTCGGGTAGCGGTTGTTCGCGTCGGCGGTGGAGCCGTCGCCGTCGGTGATCGAGTCGCCGAGCGTCACGACGGCCCCGCGGACGGCCCGGGCCGGGGCGACGTCGAGCCCGTCGAGGAAGAAGAACGACCCGGCCTTGGTCGGGAACGCCGCCGCCGTCGGATCGCCGGTGTGGTCACCCGCGCCGGAGATGTACGTCGTCTCCATGCTCTGCCGGTGCCACGTCACCGGCCCGGTCGCGCCGGGCAGGTAGAGGCTGACCGTGACGTCCGCGTCGGCGGCGACCGGCAGCGCGACGGGGTCGCTCACGCGCCGGGCCCGGGCGGGGACCGTCACCGACCCCCCGCCACCGAACGTCACCGTCCGGCTCGTCCGCGCGTCGATCGCCCCGGGCCCGGCCGGGAGCGCCACGGTGACCCGCCCGACCGTGAGGGGCGTCCGGCCGAAGGTGTTGGTCAGCCGGAGCCGCAGCAGCCCGCCGCCGACGCTGGTGTGCACGACCTCGCGGACCGTCTGGCCGTCGAAGCCCTTGGTCGAGAGCGCGTCACCGGAGGACGGCATCGGACTCGCCGCCCAACTGCCCACCCACCCGGCGCGCGGAGCCGCGCCACCGGGGACCCAGGGCGCCCCTGCCGCACCGGCGACGGCCCCGGACGTCTGTACCGCGTCGGCGGCGGTCCCGGGTACCCCGGCCGCGACGGCGAGCGCGGCGACGGCGACCGCGCGGAGTGTCGTTCTCATGGGGGACCTCATCTCTGTCGGGGGCGTCATCCGGCGATCGCCGCCTGCACGTACGGCACGAGGCGGACCGGGCCGAGCAGTCCGTACGCCTGGCGGGGCGCGCCGCCGTAGACCGAGGGGTCGGACACGCGCAGCCGGTTGTTCAGGGTCGTCGCGACCTCGACCTCGATCGTGTTGGTCCCGCGCCGCAGGTACGGCCCGGCGTCGACGACCGGGGCGATCTGGTCGACCGCCGGCAGGCGCCGCCCGTTGACCGTGACCCGGCAGGTGTCGAACACCTGGCCCAGCTGCAGGTACGCGCCGTGCGCACGGGTCCAGGAGGCGGGCAGCTCGACTGTCGTGGTGTACCGGCCGATGCCCGAGACGTCAGCGAGCTCCGGGATGTCGGGCCAGGCCTTGAGCGCGTCGAGCGTCAGCCGGTGGACGACCGTGGAGGTCTCGGTGGCGGACGCGCCCGGCTCCCGGCTCTCGACCTCGAGTTGCCAGGTCCCCGGGGTGATCGGCGCGGGGATGTCCGCGACCGTCGTCCGTACGATCCGGCCGGTGGACAGCGTCGTGGCGTAGGTGCCGGCGGCCGTCGCGCGGATCACCAGGTCGCCGTCGGCGAAGCGGGCCTCGGCGGCCTCGGTGCTCGTCACGTGCGTCCGGCCGCCGCCGGCGCCGAACCGGCCCGGCCGGGCCAGCGCGACGACGGTCGCCTGACCCGGCTGGAGGGCCACGCGGACGGTGACCCGGTCGCCGTCCTCGGTGTAGGTCGCGATCCGCTCGGCCGAACCGGTCCACGGGTCGAGGGCGTACGGAACCGCGTCCTTGACCGTGCGCGTGAACGACACGGCGTGGTCGATCGCGGCCACCGGCGGCTTCACCGTCTCGGCGTGCCGCCCGTTGCACAGGTAGTAGTAGTCGACGCCGTCGTCGTGGCGGTGGGCGTTCAGCAGCGTGGAGCTCTGCGCGTACGTCACGTCCGGCGCGACGCCGAGGTCGGCGAGCGCGGCCGGGACGTTCGCCTTGTCGGCGACGACCCGGACCTTCGGCTCCTTGACCAGGTCGGCGACGACCGCGCGCAGGCGGCCATTCTCGGTGTCCGAACCGAGGCCCGGCACGGTCGGCGCGGACCAGTCGCCGAGCAGCACGATCGGCAGCCCCGCCCTCGCGTACCGCAGCAGCCGCTCGGCGGCGTACACCGTCAGCGTGCACTCCGAGCCCGCGAAGAAGTCGCCCTCGACGAAGATCGCCTTGTAGCGCGGCCCGTCCGGGGCGAGCCGCCCGCCGGAGACGGTGGCGTTCGGCAGCGCCAGCAGCGGCTCGCTGACGAACTGGTGGGTCCAGCCGAGCGGGACCCCGCTCGCGGTGAACCAGGACGCGCCGATGCCGGTCGCCGTGTACCCGGTCTGCCGGAAGATCGCGACGTCGGCGCGGGCCGTGCCGGACTGCAGCACCTGGTGGACGCGGCTCAGGTAGCCGGAGATGTCCTCGGCGTGCTCCCAGGTGGGCTGGCGCGGCCCCCAGGACTCGCTGTAGCCGATGGTGCCGTTGTACGGCGTGAAGGCCGCGAAGCCGGGCCACTTCACGCCCGGCGCGGTGGCGTAGGAGAAGCCGTGGATGACCGCGCGGTTCAGCCCGGCGGCGTACGCCCCGCCGACCGTCAGCAGGAAGCGCTTCCACGTCGTGTTGTAGGCGCCCCCGTTGTACGCGCCGATCTCCCCGGACAGCACGGTCGTCCCGGCCATGTCCCGGCCGCCCGCGAGGCAGCGCCAGTCGTCGAGGTTCTTGAACCCGATCGACTCGCCCTCGGGGACGTCGAGGATCGCGGCGGAGGCGATCGCGTCGGTCTGCAGGCCGTACGGCTGGGCGCGCAGGTCCAGGCCGATCGAGTGCGCCCACTTCTTCAGCGCGGTGACGTGGTGCTCGTTGAACAGCTGGGACACGACGTCCCAGAAGTCGTGGCGGACGTGCCGGGTCAGCGCGGCCTCGTAGGCGAAGACCTGGTTGCCGCTCTTCTGGACGATCGCCGGCAGGTACGGCGCCAGCGCGTAGCCCTTGCGCCGGGCGAACTCCGCGGGCAGGTCCGGCGTCCACTGCAGCGCCTTGGTCTCGATCTCGATGGAGTCCTCGAACAGCGTGGCGCCCGCCCGGCGGATCAGGCGCCGCACGTCCCCGGTGAGGATGTGGGACTCCCAGTAGTCGGTGACCGCCCGCGTGCCGGCCGCGCTGAAGTGGTCGACGACGTACGCCGCCGGGCTCGTGTGCGGGCCGGACTCGGGGGTCTGACCGGAGCCGCGCTCCCAGTGGGCGATGACCACCCAGGAGCCGTCGGACGGTGCCGTCCAGCTCAGCCGCCCGTCGGCGACCCTGCCGGTCAGGTCCTGCACGGACGCGAGGTCCAGGCCGGTCTCCTTGCGCGTCGAGTTGGCGGTGTCGACGCGTGCGGCCTGCACGAGCAGGAGCTTCTGGGCGGTCACCGTCGCGGCGGGCGCGATCGCCGGCGCGGGCACCGGCCCGTCGTACGTCGCGCCGGCGGCGACGCTCGCCGAGCCGTACGCCAGTTCCTTGACCGCCGCCGGGCCGTCCGGCGTGATGGTCGGGACGGCGGCGGGCCAGGCCGGGCCGATCGTGAGGTCGATCGTGACGCCGCGCCGGCGGGCCTGGTCGAGCGCGGCCTCGACGGCGTCGACCCACGCGGGGCTCCCCCAGCCGTGGCCGGCGGGATCCAGCACCGACTTGTCGGCGATGCTGTGGTGGACGGCGGCGATCTCCGCGCCGCCGAAGCCGGCGTCGGCGATCTGGTCGACCTCGCGCCGGATCTCGGCGGGGTCGACGTTGCCGTCCGGCCACCACCAGCGGAACTTCGGCGCCACGGACACGTCGGGCCGGGCGAACCGGCCGGCCGTCCCGGCGCGGGCGACGGCCCCGAAGGGCGTGGCCGAGACGACCGCCGCTCCCGCCGCGGCCGTCCCGGCCGTCAACAGGAAGCCACGGCGCGTGAAGCCCGCTCCGCCCACATCGCTGACTGACATCGTTCCTCGCATTCAGGGGACCCGGTGGGGGGCGGACTCCGCCCTCCCCACCGGCGACCGGCGGGCGCCGGCCGTGGTTCTTACGGGAGACCTCAGGAGGAGTAGCCCTCCACCTCGATCACCCGGCTGTACTTGTGATCGTTGGAATCGCGGACGACGACCCGCAACGCCGACGCCTGGACCGGATCGACCGTCCGCTCGACGACGCCGGCGGTGTTCCCGCGCACGGTCGCGAGCGTCTGCCACGTATCACCGACCCGCGCCTCGAGGTCGAAGTCCCGGATCCCGGACTTGGCGGCCGAGGACTTCGCGCTGTTCAGTGTGAAGACGCGGACCCGGCCGAGCGTGACCGGGGCGTCCCAGGTCGCGGTGAGCGTGTCGGGCCACTCGGCGGCGGTGTCGTCGTTCCAGCCGCCGACGCCGTTCAGCCAGACCTCCGAGTCCGTGCCGCCATCGTTGGTCCAGGCCGGGTCGGAGCCGCTGTGGGTGCTCGAGGCCGACATGGTCGCGAGGCGGACGAGGTTCCCGGTCACCGCGACCGGCGCGGACGCGCTGTCGTCGCCGGCCGTGAGCGTCACCGTCCCCGACGTGGCACCCGCGTCCTCCTGTTTCAGCGCGACCGGGATCTCGGCCGAGCCGTGCGCCGGGACGCGCACCGGCGTGCCGGGCACCGTCGCCGCGAAGCCGGACGACGCCGTGGCGCGCGGCCGTACGGTGACCGCGTCGTCCTCCAGGTTGGTCACCCGGAACCGCGCGGACGCCGGGTGGCCGGCCACGACCGGGACGTTCACCCCGAAGGGCGGCTCGACGGCGAGCTGCGTCCGGTCCGGGGGGACCGCGGACGCGGTCGTCACCGTGAACGACCAGTGCCCGGAGCCGACCTGGTAGACGCCGTAGCCGTTCTGCGCGCCGATCGACGTGGCACCGGCGGGCGCGGCCACCCGGTCGCCGCCGAGCAGCGGCACCTCGACGCGCGCCGGGGCGCCCGGCGGGACGGTCACGTCGAGCCGGAGCGTCCGGCCGTCGCGCCGCCAGGAGCTGGCGACCTCGCCGCGCGGCGTCTCGTACGTCCCGCTCGCGCGGGTGAGGTCACCGACGACCGCCGGGCGGATCACCAGGTTCGTGTAGCCCGCGCCGCCGTCGGCCTGCCGGATGCCGGCCAGGCCGGCGTTGAACCACTCGTCGATCGCGCCGAGCATGAAGTGGTCCTGGGAGCCGTAGCCGGTCGGGCCGTCCCAGTACTCCGTCAGCGTGGTCGCGCCGTGCACGACCTGGTAGCCGTAGCTGGGCGCGGTGACCTGCTGCGCGACCTTGAGCAGCACGTCGTCCCGGCCCGCCGCCGACAGCACCCGGAACACCGAGGGCAGCGCGATCTCCCCGACGGTGAGGTGGTACCCCTTCGCCTCGATGCCCTTGACGAGATGGTCGGTGACGGCCTGCCGCTGGTCGGCGGGCACCACGCCCATGTCCAGGGCGAACGCGTCGCTCGCCTGGCTGCCCGAGCCGTACGCGCCGTCCTTGAGGTACTTCGCGTTGAACGCCGCGCCGATCTTCTGGGCCGCGCTCTCGTACCCGGAGGCGTCCTCGCCGAGCAGCTTGGCGATCTTCGCGAGGGCGACGGCGTCGCGGTAGTAGCCGTAGCTCGCCGCGAGCCCGACGGGAGTGGAGGAGTCGGTGGTGGCCCAGTCGCCGTAGCCGTAGTCGAGCAGGTTCCCGCTCGCCTTCGACGTCAGGTAGTCGAAGTACTTCCGCATGGCCGGGAAGTAGGTGCGCAGCGTCCCGGCGTCGCCGTACGACTGGTAGTGCTGCCAGGCCGAGAGGATGATCGCGCTGCCCCAGTTCGGGTCGTCGCGGGCCGCGCCGCTGAAGACGACGTATTCGGGCGCGATGTCGGGCACGTGCCCGTCGGGCAGCTGCGCCTCGGCGACGTTCTGGAGGAAGTCGCGGTAGTACGCCTCGACGTCGAAGTCACGGGCGACCGAGCCCTGCACCAGGTGCGTCTGCTCCAGCCAGCCGAGCTTCTCCCGGTCCGGGCAGTCGGTGAGGATGCTGAACATGTTGCCGGCGATCGACGCCTGCGTGATCTGGTGGATGTCGTTCAGCAGCAGGTCGGAGCTGGCGAACGTGCCCGCGGTCGCGTTGCCGGCCCGCAGGACGACCGCCTCGGCCGTGTCCTTGTCCGGCGCCGACGGCAGGCCGGTCACCTGGAGGTACCGGAATCCGTGGTAGACGAACCGCGGACGCCAGGTCTCGTCGCCGTTCCCGGAGAAGGTGTAGTGGTCCTCGACCGGCGGCTGCCGGCTGCCACCGGCGATCATGGTGCCCTGGTCGACGAGGCCGTCGTCACCGAGCCGTTCCCCCGGTGTGACGGTGATGGTCGTGCCGCGCGGGCCGCTGACGTGCAGGACCGGCCAGCCGGAGACGTTCTTGCCCAGGTCGAAGACGTACGTTCCGGACTTCGGCCGGGTGATCCCTACCGTGTGCTCCCGGCCGACCGGGACGATCGGCGGGGACATCCGCGCCGCCACGGCGATGCCCGGGTCGGCGGTCTCCGCGGCGGCCTTCCAGCCGCTCAGGTCCGCGCCGGTCCGGTCCCAGCCGGGCTGGTCGCGGCGCGCGTCCTCGTCCTCTCCGCCGTACCACTGCGAGAACGTCGTCGGGCCCAGGTCGGTACGCCAGGAGCCGTCGGTGGCGATCCGCCGCGTCGTGCCGTCCTTGAGCGTGACCTCGAGCTGGGCGAGCAGGCGCGGCGGGCCCTGCGCGCCGACGTACTTGGTGTACCGGTCGGCGGTCGGCGCCACGTTGTAGGTGCCGTTGCCGAGCCGGACCCCGATGGCGTTGCCGCCCTTGCGGAGCAGCTTCGTGACGTCGTAGGTGGAGTAGACGACGCGCTTGCGGTAGTCGGTGTTCGGCGGCTCGAGCACCGCGTCGCTGACCGGCCGGCCGTTGACGGTGGCGTCGTAGATGCCGAGCGCGGTGACGTAGAGGCGGGCGCCCCGGACGCCCTTGTCCAGGTCGAACTGCCGGGCCAGCAGCGGCAGCGGCGGGAAGGTCGTGTGGTACGCCGGTGGCGGCTCCTGGCCGGTGACCGTCGCGGCGGTGGCGAGGTTCGCGGCGTCGTTCCCGGTCTGCACGGTGAAGTCGACGGGGAAGTTCGGGGTCTTCTCGTCGTCGGTCATCACGTCGGTGCGCGGGTAGAGCACGACCTGGTCGAAGTGCCGGCTCTGCCCGAGGTCCAGCTGCAGCCAGATGTCGTGGCCGGGATCCTGGGACTTGTACGAGGGGCTGGTGTAGCCGTACGGCGCCTGTTCGCTGGTGAGCGACCCGTCGGTGACGTACGCCGGCTGCCACTTGCCCGGGTAGTTGCCGATCTCGGAGGCGGTGACGGCGGCGCCCTTGGCCAGGTCCTCGTCCGGGTGCGCGGAGTCGGCGACGACGATCTCGGCGAGCTGCAGCCGGGAGACGAGCGAACTTCCCTCGGTGATGGGCAGTCCGAGCTTCGTGACGTCGACCCGTACGTAACGGGCGTCCTGCGCCGGGACCTTGACCGTGACCGGCTCCGGTTTCCGGTTCACCCACCGGTCGTCGCCGATCCACTTGGCCGACCAGTCCGTCTTGGCGAGCAGGCCCATCTCCCACCAGGCGGTGCGGCTCCACGACGACGCGCGGCCCGCGCCGTCCCAGACGCGCACGCGCCACCACACCCGCTGCCGGGACGTCAGCGCCGCGCCCTTGTAGACCGCGCTCACACCCGTGGCGCCGACCTTGCCGGAGTCCCACAGGTCGGGGTGGTCCAGCCGGTCCGGGGCGGTGGCGGCCTGCACCTGGTAGGCGGCCTGGGCCTCGTTCCGGCCGGTCGCCGTGGGCTTCCAGCTCAGCGTCGGCGTCGTGTCGTCGATGCCGAGTGCCGTGTCGAGCGCGTCGGTGCGCAGCCCGGCGACGCCGAGCGGCCCGGTGTCCGCGTGGGCGGGCAAGCCCGGCGTCAGGGCCAGCGCGACCGCGGTCGCGCAGGCCGGGATGAACCTCATAGGGGCTCCTCGTTCTCCAGGTGATGTCAGCGCTCGACGGAGGTGTGGAACTTCAGGTCCCGGGCGGGTTCGGGGGTGAAGTCCGTGCCGCCGGTGCTGATGGCGGAGGCACCGCCGGAGTAGGGGTTCTGGTCGTTGAAGGCGACGCCGTAGCAGCCGGTGGCGGCCGGCGTGCCGAGGCGCAGGGCGTACTGGGCGCCACGCCGCACCCGGACGCCGGGTCGCACGGTCAGGTTCCGGGCGGACCAGCCGATCGTGCTCGCGGGCACGGACGCCGACCACACGGTCGTGCCGGTGGTCCGGTCGACGAGCTCGACGTCGAGGGGATCGGACGGCGGCGTCCGGAGCACCCGGCCGGTCTCGGTGCCGTCCTTGAAGACGGTCACGGCGAGCGAGGTGAGCCGACCCGTACGCCCGGCCGTGAAGCCCTGCTCGCGTCGGGTCGTCCCGGCGATGTCGCAGGTGGTGCGGAATCCGGTCACGCCGCTGGTCTGGTCGAGGGCCCGGATGGGGCGCTGGTGGCCGGAGTGGCCCGGGTCGAGGTGGACCCGCGAGTTCGCGCAGGTCAGTGGCTGGATCGCGCCGTCGGAGCCGAACGAGAGCGGCTGCCAGTAGTAGTTGGCCAGCGCCTCGTTGGTGTGGAAGTCCCACAGGTCGCTGAAGTACAGGTACGTCGGCGCGCCGAGCCGGGAGGGCAGCGTCGCGACCTGCGCCGGCTGCCCGCCGCAGGAGTCATCGCTGATCTTGATGCCGCTGGTCGGGACCACCCACCGGGAGAAGTCCCCGGAGAAGTCGTCCGACAGCAGCGTCCGGCCGTCGGCCGAGGTGACCTTGACGTTGTCGAAGCGGGCGGACTCCAGGTTGGCGCCGTTCCACTCGCGGAAGCCGACCTTGCCGGTGGCGTACGTGGTGTCGGTGTAGCTGTCCACCTGGACGCCGTCGATGGACGTGGTCAGCGTCGCGCCCGTCGCCGTGACGGCGACGTGGTGCCACTCCCCCGCGACGATGGGCTTGTTCAGCGTCACGACGTGGCTCGCCTTGGTGGCCCCGGCCCGCTGCAGCACGCTCAGCTTCCCGTTCGCCGTACCGGAGCCGGTCAGCAGGAACAGGTAGCCGTAGTCGTCGCGGTTCATCCGCACCGAGAACCCGGCCTGCGCCGACGTCCCCGAGGAGGTGGCCAGCGGCGCGACGTCGAAGGAGAACGTGTAGTCGCTCCAGTCCTCGCCCTGCTGGGACAGCCCGTACAGCCCGCCGCGCGCGGTCAGCGCGCCGTCCTCGGCCGTCCACGCGTCGCGTCCACGCCACGGGCCGAGCGGGCTCTTCGCGGTCAGGTAGGCGGTGCCGGTGCCGGTGCAGTACCCGCAGTTCGGGTCCGACATCGTCAGGTAGTACGTGCCGTTTCGCTTGAAGATCGACGGTGCCTCCACGCGGGTGACGCCGGTGATGTCGTACGGCCCGGCGGCGCGCAGGTAGTCGGCGGTGAGCTGGATGACCGCGATGTGCCAGCCCGCGTTGCTGCAGGTGAGGTAGCCCGTCCCGTCGTCGTCGACGAACACGGCCAGGTCGGCGGTGCAGTGCGTCTGGTCCGGGAGGTCGGGGACGGGCTGCTCGGTGAAGGGCCCGGTCGGCGTGCGGCTCGTGTAGACCCGGAACTTGTCTGCGGCGTCCTGGTCGTTGACCCACATGACGTACCTGCGGGTCGCCTGGTTGTAGACCACGTGCGGGCGGAAGCAGTACCGGCACGAGCGCGGCGCCGCGACGAGCCCGCGGTCGGTCCAGTGCGCCAGGTCGGGCGACGAGTAGACCTTGAAACCGCAGAACGTGTCGTTGTTCTGCCACTGGTAGCCGCAGTCGTAGCTCGTGCCGTACAGGTAATACGTCCCGCCGAACCGCGCGATCGCCCCGTCGTGCGCGTCGACCGCGTTGCCGTCGGTGTCGAACCGCACCACCTGGTTGCCGGCCGCGTCGAAACTGGTCAGATCCGTGTCGACCGCGGCCCGGGCGGGCGCCGTGACGACCAGCAGCCCGCCCAGCGCCATGGTCAGTGCCAGCATGAGGCGGATTCCGCGCATGCCGAAGAAACTCGCCACACCATCTCCTATGCGTGAGTCCCCCGACCCGGAAAAGAACTGCTAGGCGCGTACGTCGATCAGTTCCACCTCCAGGAGGTCCGCGAGGGCGCGCAGGTCGGCGATCCGGCGGCCCGTGCCGAGGGCCCAGTGGTGGGAGATTCCCGTGGCGCTCCAGGCGTCGGTCCAGTCCCCCGGGTCGCAGCCGAAGTCGACGCGCGAGGTGGTGTTGCCGATCTGCAGCAGCGGCCCGTCGACGACCTCGCCCTCGGAGGCGACGAACGCGAACCGGCCGTCCCGTCCCTGGCGGATGCCGAACGCCGTCACCGGCCCGTGCTTGACGTCGAACTCCACCGACACGCCCCAGCCGCGCTTGCCGTGGTAGACGCCCAGGCCGCGCAGCAGCGGCTTGGAATCGCTGATGGCCAGGTGCGCCGGGCCGTCGTGGCCCATCTCGACGTGGCCCCGCTGGAAGTCCAGCGCCTGCAGCTCGGTGAAGGAGCCGCCCGCGCCGAGCCGGTCCATGATCAGCATGGCGAGGGAGGTCCGCAGCTCGTACTCGCCCGCGGCCGGAACGCCGCGCGCGGTCAGCAGGGACGCTCCGAGGATCATGCCCGCGCCGAGGCGTTCGTGGATCTCGCCGTCCAGGCCCCGGTGGTAGTAGGCGAGGCTGTCCAGCTCGAAGTCCTCGACGAGCCGGTCGAGGCCGACCGCGACGCGCGCGGCCCAGGAGAAGTCCTCGTCGTTGACCGAGTCGGCCAGCTCGAAGATCTCCGCGGCCTCCTTCTTCTTGGCCTCGGCCTCGGCGTCGGTGACCTTCTCCACGCGGACCCGCAGGTCGTCGAACTCCAGCACCTCCATGTGGCCGCCGAAGTTCGCCGGCACCAGGGTCAGGTCGGTGGAGACGTCGAGCATGCCCGGGTACAGGTGGCCCATGAGGCCGTGCCTCCCCCGGCGCAGAGCCGCCCGTACGCCCGCGGCCCGCACCCAGCGGCCGATCTTCGCCCAGGCCCGCTCGTCCTCGACGTACCCCGACACCGAGCGGAACGGGACGCCGCAGCGCTGGAACGCGTTGGCCATCTCCGGCAGCGGGCAGGCGCCGCAGTAGGCCAGCCACTGGCCGGTGTCGAAGGTCGCGTGGTCCATCGACTCGGTCGGCTGCAGGTTGATCAGCAGCACGGGGGCGCCGCTGCGCTGGGCGATCGGCACCAGCATCGTCGCGGTCATGTACGTCGTCAGGAACCCGACGATGAGGTCGCAGCCCGCGACTCGCAGCTTCTCCGCGGCGGCGGCGCCCTCCTGGGCGTCGGAGATGAAGCCGACGTCCACGACCTCCGCCCCGAGCTCGCGCATCCGCTCGGACACGCGTTCGGCGGACCGCTTGAGCTGCGGCAGCAGGTCGGGGAACTGCGGCCAGTACGCGCCGAGCCCGCCCGCGACCAGACCCACTCGGACCTTCGTGTCGACGGTCATCTTCCTCTACCTCCTTTGAGACGGCGGGCCCGCGGCGGCCGGTGCCGCGAGCCCGCCGTCGGTCTCTGTCAGGCGCGGGTGCTGAAGTGCCAGCGGCCCGAGCCGACGGTGAACACGGCGTTGCCGTCCTGCATGCGCACGAACCGTGCGCCGTCCTGGGTGACCTGACTCGCGTTCCCGGCGGGCACCCACACCTCCGCGGTCGTGTTGACCGGAACGGTGGCGTCGAGGGTGAACCGGCCGCCGGAGACCGACCAGCGGCTCGCGATCTCGCCGTAGTCGGACCGGTAGGTCGCCGACGCCCTGGTCAGGGATCCGCCGGGCCTCGGGTGGATGACGACGCTCCGGTAACCGGGCGACGCCGGGGCGATGCCGGCGATGTTCTGGTACATCCAGTCGCCGACCGAGCCGAGCCCATAGTGGTTGAAGGAGTTCATGCCGGGGTCGTTGAACGTGCCGTCCGGCTTGATGCCGTCCCAGCGCTCCCAGATGGTGGTCGCGCCCTTGTCGATCTCGTAGCCCCACGACGGGAACGTCTTCTGCTCCAGCAGCCGGTACGCCACGTCGGTGTGCCCGGTACGGGTCAGCGTCGGCAGCAGCTCACCGGTGCCGAGGAACCCGGTCGTGAGGTGCCCGCCGTGGGCGTCGATGTTCGCGACCAGCTTGTCGGCGGCGGGCTTGACCTGGCCGTCCGGCAGAAGGTTGCCGGCGAGCGCCAGGACGTAGGCGGTCTGGCTGCCACCGCCGACGGTGCCGTCGGACTTGACGTACTTCGCGTCGAACGCGTCCCGGATCTGCCCCCACAGCGTGCGGTAGGAGGCCGCGGCGGCGTGGTCGCCGATCGCGTCCGCCATCTGCGCGACCAGGTCGGTCGAGTGCGCGAAGTACGCGGTGCCGATCAGGTCCTTCGGGGTGTCGTCGTTCACGTTCAGCCAGTCGCCGTAGCCCTCCGCGGGCCTGATCAACCCGGTGCTGTGCGCCTTCAGGTAGTCGATCCACTTCCTCATCGCCGGGTAGCGGTCGCGCACGACCTGCAGGTCGCCATAGCGCTGCCAGAGCGTGAACGGAATGATCACGCCCGCGTCGCCCCAGCCCGCCGTGCCCGAGCCCCCCGCGACGGCCGGGGCCACGTCGGTGAACGCACCGTCGGCGGTCTGGTCGTCGGCCAGGTCGGTGGTGAACTTGGCGAGGAAGCCGTCGGCGTCCATGTTGAACGTCGAGGTCGGCGCGAACGCGGCGATGTCGCCCGTCCAGCCGAGCCGCTCGTCGCGCTGCGGGCAGTCGGTCGGGACGCTGAAGAAGTTGCCCTTCTGACCCCACACGATGTTGTGCTGGATCTGGTTCACCAGCGGGTCGGAGGTGGTCAGCGTGCCGTTGGCGGGAGCGTCGGCGTGCGCGACGACGCCGGCGACGGCGTCCAGGCTCGGCGTGCCCGGATAGCCCGTGACCTCGACGTACCGATAACCGCGATAGGTGAAGCGCGGCTCGTACGTCTCGGTGCCGTTGCCCTTGAGCGTGTAGCGGTCGGTGTCGACGGCGCCGCGCAGGTTCGTGGTGTAGAGCGTGCCGTCCGGGTTCAGCACCTCGCCGTTCCGCAGGGTCACGGTCGTACCGGCCGAGCCGGAGACCGTCAGGCGGTTCCAGCCGACCATGTTCTGGCCGAGGTCGAAGATGAACACGCCCGGCTTGGGCTCGGTCCGCTTCACCGGGTGCAGCACCGTGTCCTGCCGCACCGGCGGACCGGCCTGGGCGACGAGGTTCGGCCGTACGGTGGTGTTCACCGTGACCGGCTTCCAGGCGTGGTCGTCGAAGCCGGCGCCGTCCCAGCCGGCCTGCTCGTTCCGGGCGTCATAGGTCTCGCCGGCGTAGATGTCGGACGAGGCCAGCGGACTGGCGGTCGCCTTCCAGGAGTCGTCGGTCCCGATGGTCTGTGAGGTGCCGTCGGTGAAGTCCACGCGGAGCTGGGCGAGGAACCACGGCTGCTGCCCGTAGATGTGCGAACCGGCGAAGCCGATGTTCCCGGAGTACCAGCCGGGCGCCAGCAGCGCCCCGATCGCGTTGTTCCCGCGGTGCAGCATCGTGGTCACGTCGTAGGCCTGGTACTGGACGCGCTTGTTGTAGTCCGTCCAGCCAGGGGTGAAGTCGTCATCGCCGACCCGGCGGCCGTTGAGGTGCGCCTCGTACAGACCGAGCGAGGTGACGTACAGGCGGGCCGCCGCGACCGGTTTGGCGAGCTGGAATCCGTGCCGTAGGTACGGCACCGGCGGCGACGGCTGGACGACCTGGCTCCCCCACGGGCCCGAGCCGTACGCGGCGGCGTCCTTGGCCGCGGGCCAGGAGGAGTCGTCGAAGCCCGGCTTCTCCCAGCCGTCCGGCACGGTCTGCGCGGCCTTGAACGAGCCGTCGGTGACGACGTCGAGCGGGTCCGCGCCGGAGCGTTCGACGTGCAGCCGCCCGACGATGCCCGCGGGGCTCACCGAGGTGTTCACCGCCTGGATCGCGATGGTGTTGGCGCCGGGATGCAGGACGGAGGTGAGGTCCGCGAGCTGTCCCTGCTTCCAGCTGTCCGTGACCTGCGGCGACGACGCGACACGCGCGCCGTTGACGTACAGGACGAAGCCGTCGTCCGCGGTCAGGGTGAACAACGCCTTGCTGATCGAGGCGGAGCCCAGGTCGACGGTGCGGCGGAAGTACCGGGTCGAGGCGGGCTCGCTGGACGCCGGGTCGCCCTCCGGGTACCAGATCCAGTCGGCGCCGGTCAGGCTCGGCGTCGTGTCCGGACTGCCGATCCAGTTGGCCGTCCAGTCCTGCTGAGCCAGGCCGGTCTCGAAGAGCGACGTCCTGCTCCAGCCCGAGGGCCTGCCCTGGGCGTCCCAGACGCGGACCTGCCAGTAGTACCGGTGGCCGGACCGCAGCGCGGGCCCGCCATAGGACACGTCGACGGACTGGCCGCTCGTGACGCGGCCGCTGTCCCAGACATCGGCCGCGCGTGCCTTGGTGCCGACGGCCACCTCGTAGGCGGTCTGGGACTGGCCGCGCGCGGTGGAGTCCAGCCGCCAGCCGAGGCGGGGCTTGGCGGCGTCGATTCCGATCGGGTTCGTCTCACGCTCGGTCGTCGTCGCCGTCACCCGTACGGGAGAGGACGACGACGCGAACGCCGGCACGGCGCCGGTGGTGATGACAGCGGTCAGGACGGCGAGGGCGGAGAGGGTTCGTCTCATCGGTCGGTCACCTGGACCGTGTGCGAACCGGCGCGGACGCCGTGCAGCGTGATGTGGCCGCCGTCGTTCGTCGCCTGGTAGGCGAGCGCGGCGGCGCCGTTCCAGGCGACCTTGCCGTCGACGTGCACGGTGACCCGCTTTCCGCCGGTCGGCACCGCGATGTCGCCGGAGGTGCCGGCCGGGGCCGTGACGGCGAGGGTGAGGACGGCGCCGTGACCCTGGGTCCAGGTCACCTGCAGCGGGCCGTGCGGGGTGGGCAGCCGGCCGCGGGCCCACGTCACCGAGCCGGGGTGCGGCTGCACCGCCCAGGTGGCGAACCCGGGTCCGGTCGGCACGGCGCCGAGCAGGTCGTTGCTGAGCGCCGGGACGACGCCCGTGGACCAGCCGTGCGCCATGGAGGTGTAGGCGCCCTCGTACAGGGAGCCGTTCTCGCCGATGCCCTCCCAGTCCGTGATGCCGGGGTCGTGGTTCGTCATCCAGCCGTAGAGGCGCTTGATCTCCTCGATCGCGGAGTCGGCCTGACCGGACCGGAAGCGCGCCTGGATCTCCGGGTAGGAGGTGAACGCGTAGACCCGCTTGCTGCCGTCCGACACGAGCGTGTCGTTGTCCATGAAGGCGTTGCCGTACGGCTGGGCCGTCGTCTTGGCGAGGTGGCCGAGCGCGGACACCGCCTGCTCCGGGGAGGCGACTCCGGCGACGATCGCGATGCCGTTGCCGTCCTGGCCGTGGCGGACCGCGCCGGTGCCGGAGTCCAGGTAGGCGCCGGTCGTGGCGTCCCACAGGTAGGTGTTGATCGCCTTCGAGACGGTCTGCGCGCGCTGCTGCCAGCGGCCGGCGTCGGCGGGGTGGCCGAGGGCGCGGGCCAGGCCGGCCGCGTCGTTCAGCGCCTGGACGTAGAGGGCGTTGTAGTAGGTGACCTCGCCGGTGCGGGGCAGGAACGCGTAGTCGCCGTAACCGCCGGTGCCGTTCAGGCCCTTCGCCAGCAGACCGTGGGAGTCGGTGACCGACGGGTACCAGGTGTCGAGGGTCTTGACGAGGTTCGGGTAGTACTTCGCGGCGTACCCGGTGTCGCCCGAATAGAGCACGTAGTCCGAGCTGGAGGTCACCCACCACAGCGGGTAGTCGAACAGCGGGAGCGTGTAGTTGCTGATCGAGGCGGGTGGGATCCAGCCGTCGGCGCGCTGGTGGTCGGCCAGGTCGGCGAGGACGTTGCGGGCGGCCTCGGGCACCGCGTGGGTGAGGTAGTCGGTGCGGCCCGACACGGCGACGTCGCCGACGTACGGGTCGCGGTCGCGTTTGGCGCCGTCGTGCAGCACGAGCTTGCCGTCCAGGGACGGGCTGTCGGCGTTCCGCGGCTCGACGTCGGTCGGGCGGAACGTGTCGGTGACCAGCTCGTTGGTGTAGGACGCGTTGTACCAGTACTGGTTGAGGGCCGGGTCCGAGGACTCGAACCAGCCCTTGTACGTGCCGGGCGCGCCCGGGAGCGCGGTCGACTGCAGGGTGACGTCCGTGAGCTTCACCGTGCCGTACGGCTCCGCGGCGGGCGCGTCGCCGTCCAGCGCGTCCAGGCTGATCTTGAGGTAGCGGAAGCCGTGCAGGCCGTCCGCGCAGACCTTCGTGCCGTTCTGGCAGCCCTTGGTGTCGGTCCAGGTGGTGGACTTCTCCGGCGGGGCGTACTGGTCGGTGCCCGGGCCGCCGGCGAAGTCGGAGCGGGTGAAGTCGGACCGGTCGGTGAGGTACTGCCGGGTCTCGGAGAACGCCAGCCGTACGCCGGGATGGTCGGCCGAGGCTCCGCGGAACCGGATCTTCGGGTAGCCGACGACGACCTTGCCGAAGTCCAGGGTGACGCTCGCCCGCGCCGGGTCGGTGACGACGCCGGGCCAGACCTCGTTGATCCGGGTGAAGTCCCCCCTGGAGCTGGGCTGGTCCTTGGTGACGGTGATCCGCACCCGGTCCGCGGTGACCTCCTGCGGGAACGACACGGCACGCTGCACGTCGGTGTTGCCGGTCACCGTCGCCTGGGTGACCCAGTCCGTGCCGTTCCAGGTGGAGACGGTGAAGTCCATCGGGACCCCGTCGCTGTTGGACAGCACGGTGATCCCCGGCAACTTCACCGGGGCGGGGCTGGTGATCTCCAGCCAGGCCGGATAGGTGTCGGGGTTCGCGTCGTTCCAGAACGTCTTGGCATCGCCGTCGACGGCGTGCGCGGGCTCGTACGAGGTGGGAGTGCCGTCGTTGCCGCCGTTCGCGTCGTGGTACGAGGAGGCCGTGGCCGTCGTGCCGGACGGCCAGGCCGGCTTGGGCTTCGGCGCCTCTCGGTGCAGGGTGGTCGTCCCCTCGCCGAGCAGGCCCTTCGGGTTGGTCACGTCGCCGTCGGTGGAGACGACCCGGACCGGCGACACCTCCGGGTGGGAGGTCCCCTGGACGTAGTGGCGCCAGTTCGGTGGAGGGAGCTGGGCGAGCGCGTTCGCGGCCCGTGAGTCCGCGCCGGCCCGCGCGGGCGACGTCACCATGATCGTAGTGCTCGCGCCGAGCGCGAGGCAGGCGAGGACGTGCAAGGGTCGTCGTCGAGCGTTCGAAGGCAGTCGCATCCCTGGGCTCTCCCTCTCTGGGATCCGGCGGATTGAGCAACCCCGATAGGTGCGGCCGTGGGGGCGGCGCGTGGCGGCGCGCCGCCCCCTGGCGGTTCAGCGGAGGAAGGCGGCGGCCACTCCGGCGTCGACCGGGACGTGCAGTCCCGTGGTGTGAGTCAGGTCCCCGCCGGTGAGGGCGAAGACGGCGTTCGCGACGTGCTCGGGCAGCACCTCGCGCTTGAGCAGGGTGCGCTGGGCGTAGTACTCGCCGAGCTTCTCCTCCGGCACGCCGTACACCGCGGCGCGCTTGGCACCCCAGCCGCCGGCGAAGATGCCGGAGCCGCGGACGACTCCGTCGGGGTTGATGCCGTTGACGCGGATGCCGTGCTTGCCGAGCTCGGCGGCCAGCAACCGGACCTGGTGCGACTGGTCGGCCTTTGCCGCGCTGTAGGCGATGTTGTTCGGTCCGGCGAACACGGCGTTCTTCGAGGAGATGTAGACGATGTCGCCGCCCATGACCTGCTCCATCATGACGCGGGCGGCCTCGCGGGAGACGAGGAACGAGCCGCGGGCCATGACGTCGTGCTGGAGGTCCCAGTCGGCGACGGTCGTCTCGAGCAGCGGCTTGGACAGCGACAGCCCGGCGTTGTTGACGACCAGGTCGACGCCGCCGAAGGCCAGCACGGCCTCGCGGAGCGCGGCGGCGATCTGCTCCTCGTCGGTCACGTCCACGGCCACCGCGACGGCGACGTCCGAAGCGCGCAGCGCCGACGCGCCCAGCTCGGCGGCGACCTTCTCCGCCGCGCCGGCGTCGCGGTCGGCGACCACGACGCACGCGCCCTCGGCGGCCAGCCGCCTCGCGGTGGCCGCGCCGATGCCGGAGCCGCCGCCGGTCACGAACGCGACGCGGGTGGCGAGGGGCTTGGGCTTCGGCATGCGCCGCAGCTTGGCCTCCTCCAGCTCCCAGTACTCGATGCGGAACTTCTCCGACTCCGCGATCGGCGCGTACGACGAGAGCGCCTCCGCGCCGCGCATCACGTTGATCGCGTTGACGTAGAACTCGCCGGCGACCCGGGCGGTCTGCTTGTCCTTGCCGAAGCTGAACATGCCGACGCCGGGCACGAGCACGATCGCGGGGTCCGCGCCGCGCATGGCCGGGCTGTTCTCGTCGGCGTACCGCTCGTAGTAGGCGCGGTACTCCTCCCGGTACGTCCCGTGCAGCTCGTGCAGCCGATCCCGTACGTCGTCCAGCGGGGCGGTCGGCGGCAGGTCCAGGACGAGCGGGCGGACCTTGGTGCGCAGGAAGTGGTCCGGGCAGGAGGTGCCGAGCGCGGCGAGCCGCGGGTGCTCGGCCCGCGCCACGAAGTCCAGGACCTCCGGGGAGTCGGTGTAGTGGCCGACCTGCGGCCGGTCGGTCGAGGCCAGCCCGCGGATCAGCGGGAACAGCGCGGCGGCCCGCTCACGCCGCTCGGCCTCCGGCAGCGGCTCGTGGATCACCGCGCCGAACGGGTCGGGCCGGCCGTGCTCGGCGATGTACGCCTCGGCCGTACGGATGATCTCCAGGGAGTTGGCCTGGCACTCCTCGGTGGTGTCGCCCCACGCGGTGATGCCGTGGCCGCCGAGGATCACGCCGATCGCCTGCGGGTTGTCCTTCTTGATCGCCGCGATGTCGAGGCCGAGCTGGAAGCCTGGCCGCCGCCAGGGCACCCACGCGACCCGGTCGCCGAAGACGCGGCGGGCCAGCTCCTCGCCGTCGGCGGAGGTCGCGATGGCGATGCCGGAGTCCGGGTGCAGGTGGTCGACGTGAACGGCGTCGACCAGGCCGTGCATGGCCGTGTCGATCGACGGCGCCGCGCCGCCCTTGCCGTGCAGGCAGAAGTCGAACGCGGCGACCATCTCGTCCTCGCGCTCGACGCCCGGGTAGACGTTCACCATCGCGCGCAGCCGGTCCAGGCGCAGCACCGCCAGGCCCGACTCCTTGAGTGTGCCGAGGTCGCCGCCGGAGCCCTTCACCCACATCAGCTCGACGTCGCCGCCGGTCACCGGGTCCTGCGTGACGCCCTTGGCGGAGGCGTTGCCGCCGGCGTAGTTCGTGTTGCGCGGGTCCGAGCCGAGCGCGTGCGCGCGCTCGAGCAGCTGGTCCACCTCGGGCGGGTTGCCCGTCATTCGAGTCACTCCTTGGGTGTTCGTGGTACGGCCGGTGGTCACCGGCGCGCGCCGATCCGGAAGTCGATGACCCGGACGGCCGACGGCGTCGTCCCGGTCGATTTCTGCTGGTACATGAAGGACAGGAGTCCTTGGGAGCGGAGCCGGGAGGCGTCGACGTCGACCTCGCCGAAGGCGTTCAGGTCCTTCGCGTCGTACAGCGACTTCCAGTCCGTCCAACCGCTCGCCTTGCTCGCCGCGACGATCCGGCCGAACGGCATGATCACGTACGCGTTGTCGCCCCGGTCGAAGACGATCTTCGACCGGCCGGTGGCGTTCAGCGGCACGGGGATCTGGGTCTTGTGCCAGGCCCCGGAGGAGTCCCGCCACAGGTGGTAGTCCCGCCCGTAGGCCGTACGGTCGGCGACGTAGTTCGTCACGCAGGACTTGGACTCCTCCGGCACGTAACTCTCGATCACGTGCGGGCGGCCGGCGGAGTCGACGGCCTGGCCCTCCTGGTTGATGAGTCCGCGGTCGACGCCGATCGGGTCGACCGTGAGCCCCGGCGCGTCGATCGACACGGGCGCGGAGCCGGTGGCGCCGACGGCCCGTCCGGCGCTGTTGCGCCAGGTACGGCCGCGGTCGTCGCTGTAGATGTAGCCGATGTCGTGGTTGTCCAGCCCGCCGGGGGCGCACAGGACCTTCTGGTCGCCCTCCCGCCAGGTGAACGCGACGGACAGGCGGCCGTCCGGGCCGTAGTCCAGGCCGTGGACGTACATGTTGCGGGTCGTGCTGGTCACGCCGTTCGCGGTGTAGTTCCCGGTCGCGCTCGACCACGTGCCGACCTGCCGCCACGTCCCGCCGTCGTACTCGGCGAGCTGGTTGACGCCGTTTCCGGAGCCCTGGCCCGTCCGGTACACGAACTGCAGCTTCTTCTCCGGCGTGACGATGAACTGCGGGTACGTGATGTTGCCGAGGTCGAGACCGCCGAGGGTCTGCCGCACCGGCCCGAAGTCGCTCGCGTCCCACTTCCCCGGATGGTTCGCCAGCCCCGCGACGGACTGGACGTAGAAGACGGGCGTGTTGTGGGTGTCCATCGCGATGTGGATGCGGCCGTCGCGCGGCGAGATCCCCATCGAGATGACGTTGTGCGAGTCGTCGGTCGTCAGTTGGTGCGGCAGCGTGATCGTCTGCCACGCGCCCTCCGGCGCGCGCCGCCGGGCGATCTTGACGTAGCGGTCCGCGTGGTACCAGGCGACGTACTGGTAGCCGCCGTAGGTGAGGATGCCGCTCAGCTGGAACGGGTCCTGGTTGACCAGCCCGTCGTAGGACACGAAGTAGATGCCGGACGGGTCCAGCAGCGTGTCGCGCAGCACCCGCGCCGAGGGCCCCGACCGGGTGGCCGACACCGCCGTCGCGGCGCTCGCCGGCGCGGCGTCGACCAGGCCGCCGGCGAGCGCCGCGACGGCGGCCACGGCCAGTGCCTTGCGGAGCATCAGGTCACGCTCCCCAGCCGGCCGCCTGGCCGTCCTTGCGGCCGTCGCGGATCGTCTCGAAGTACCCGGACCGGGCGTAGGCCGCCATCGGGTCCGGGTCCAGGCCCATCTCCGCGCGCAGTTCGGCGAGCAGCGGCCGGACGTCGGTGTTGTAGGCGTCCATGAACACGGCATTCGCGCCGAGCACGTCGCCCGCCTGCTGGGCCGCGCGCAGCGCCTCGACGTCGATCAGGAGCGCCTTGGCGGTGGCCTCCTGGACGTTCAGCACCGAGCGGATCTGGCCGGGGATCTTCGGCTCGATGTTGTGACACTGGTCGAGCATGAACGCGATCTCGTCGGTGTATCCGCCACCCTGGATCACCTGGTCCATGATCCGGTACAGCTGGAACGGGTCGGCGGCGCCGACCATCAGGTCGTCGTCGGCGTAGAAGCGGGAGTTGAAGTCGAAGCCGCCGAGCTTCCCCTCGCGCAGCAGGAACGCCACGATGAACTCGATGTTCGTGCCCGGCGCGTGGTGCCCGGTGTCGACCACCACCTGAGCCTTCGGGCCGAGCTTGAGGCAGTGCGCGTACGACGTGCCCCAGTCCGGCAGGTCGGTGGTGTAGAACGCCGGCTCGAACAGCTTGTACTCCAGCAGGAACCGCTGGTCGTCGCCGAGCCGCTCGTAGACGGCGGCCAGGGCCTCGGCGAGACGGTCCTGCCGGGCGCGGATGTCGTCCTGGCCCGGGTAGTTCGTGCCGTCGGAGAACCACAGCTTCAGGTCGCGCGAGCCCGTCTCGTCCATGATGTCGACGCACTCGAGCAGGTGCTTCAGCGCCTTCTCGCGCACCTTCGCGTCGGGGTGGGTGACGCTGCCCAGCATGTAGTCGTCGTCCTGGAAGACGTTCGAGTTGATCGCGCCGACCTGGACGCCCCGGTCGCGGGCGTGCTGCGCCAGGGCGGCGTAGTCGTCCACCTTGTCCCAGGGGATGTGCAGCGCGACGGTCGGCGCGATGCCGGTGTACTTGTGCACCTGCGCCGCGTCGTCGATCTTCTCCTGCGGCGTGCGCGGCACGCCCTGCTGGGCGAAGACCTTGAACCGGGTGCCGGAGTTGCCGTACGCCCAGGACGGCGTCTCGATGCGCTGGGTCCGCAGTGCCGCCTTGACCTGGGCGCTGTCCGTTGTCATTGTTCGTGATCCCCGATCGTCAGTCGAGATGGAAGACTTCGTCGAGCCGCAGCAGGCCCTCATCCGGGCGCTGTCCTTCGAGGTCTTCGAAGAACGGCGCCATCTCCGCCTGCCAGCGGGCGTTCACCTCGGTGTGCTCCATGGCCGCGCGCGCCGCGTCGAAGTCGTCGGTCTCCAGGTAGCCGACGAGCAGCCCGTCGTCGCGCAGGAAGATGCTGTAGTTGCGCCAGCCGGCCGCGCGCAGGGCGGTGAGCATGTCCGGCCACACCGCCTGATGCCGTTCGCGGTACTCATCCAGCCGGTCCTGCCTGACCTTCAGCAGGAAACAGACGCGCTGCACGGGGGCTTTCCCTCCCGCGACGGCGCAGGGCCGCGCTCGGCGGCCCTGCCACCGATCGCCTCAGAAGTTGTACTGGTCGATGTTGCTCTTGTCGAAGACCGTCGGCGGGCCGAGGATGACCTCGCCGTCCTTGCCGATGGTGCGCTCGCCGAGCTTGCCGGCCTTGAACTTCTCGCCCTCCGCGCCGGTGATCTGCCCGGAGGCGAGGGCCGCGGCGGCGTACGAAGCGAGGTAACCGAGGTTCTTCGGGTCCCACAGCTCGAACTTGCCGACCGTGCCGTCCTTGACGAACTTGCGCATCTGGTTCGGCGTGCCGAGGCCGGAGACCGCGACCTTGCCCTTGTACTTCGAGCCGGAGATGTAGCGGGCCGCGGCGGCGATGCCGACCGTGGTCGGGGCGATGATGCCCTTCAGGTCCGGGTAGGCCTGCAGCAGACCCTGCGTCTGCTGGAAGGACTTCTGGTCGTCATCGTCACCGTAGGCGACCTTGACCAGCTGGATGCCGGAGTACTCCGGCTTCTTCAGCTCGTCCTTCATGAAGCCGATCCAGGTGTTCTGGTTCGTGGCGTTCGCGGTCGCCGACAGGATCGCGATCTTGCCCTTGCCGCCGATCAGGTCGGACATGACCTTGATCTCGCTGCGGCCGATCTCCTCGGAGCTGGCCTGGTTGATGAAGACGTCGCGGCAGTCCTTGGACGCGTCGGAGTCGTACGACACGACCTTGATCTTGCGGGACATCGCCTGCTTGAGCGGACCGCAGACGGCGTTCGGGTCGTTGGCCGCGATAAGGATCGCGTCCATCCGCTGCTGAATCAGCGTGTTGATGTAGGAGATCTGCGAGGACGCGGACGCGTCGGACGGGCCGACCTCCTTCGCGTCGCCCCCGTACTCCTTGGCCCCGGCGATGCCTGCGTTGTCGACGATCGTCTCGTACGGGTTGTTGACCTGCTTGGGCAGGAAGGCGACCTTCAGGCCCTTCTTGAGCGGCGCGTTCGGGTCCGCCTTGGCGCCGCTCGTCGCGGCGCCCTTGTCGTCGCCGGACGAGGACTTCTTCGTCGTACCACCGCAGGCGGCGGCACTGACGGCGAGGGCGGTGGCGATGGCCACGGCCGCCAGGGGGCGCTTGATCATGAGGGGTTCCTTTTCCGGTTAGGAGGCGGCGGAGCCGGGAGGTCGGCCGGGCTGGGAGGTCGGTCGGGGCAGGTTGGTCGGGAAGAACAGGGTTGGTCGGGGCTAGCTCGTACTGCGGTGGTGGTGTCGTCGGGCCTCGCGTACGGCGGCCGCGATCCGCGGGGTGAGTACGGAGACGATGAGGAGGAGGCCGGTGACGATCGACTGGATCTCGGTCGCGACGTCACGGAGCATGAGCAGGTTGCGGAGCAGGCCGATGAGCAGCACGCCGGCGACGACACCGCCGAGCGTGCCCTTGCCGCCGTCGAAGTCGACGCCGCCGAGCAGCACCGAGGCGATGACGGCCAGCTCCAGGCCGAGGCCGTTGTCGGCGCGGGCGCTGCCGTACCGCAGCGTGTAGACGGCGCCGGCGAACGCCGACACGATCCCGGAGACCACGAACAGCAGCAGCTTGATGCGCTTGACCCGGATCCCGGCGAAGAACGCCGCCTCCTCCTGCGCGCCGATCGCGAACAGCGCGCGGCCGAGGCCGGTGGCGTGCAGCACGACCGCGGTCACGATGGCGAGCAGGATGAACAGCGCGAAGGGGTACGGGATCGGCGTGCCGGGCACCGTCTTGGTGGCCATGTCCGCGTAGTTCTGCGGGAACTGCGCGACCGCCTTGGTGCCGAGCACGACGTACGCGAGGCCTCGGTAGAGGGTCAGCGTGCCGATCGTGACGGCCAGGGACGGGAGGCCCAGCCGGGTGACGAGCAGGCCGTTCACCAGACCGGCCACCGCGCCGACGACCAGGAGCAGCGGGATGATCGTCTCGATCGCCCACCCGGCGTCCCACAACGCGCCGAACAGCGCGCTGCACAAGCCCAGCACCGAGGCCACGGACAGGTCGACCTCGGCGGCCACGACCAGCAGCGTCATCGGCAGCGCGATCAGCGCGATCTCGCTGAGGTCGCCCAGGGCGAAGGACAGGTTGTCGCTCGTGGCGAAGTCCGAGGTGCCGAGCGCGCCGCCGGCGAAGACGACGATCAGCAGGGCCGTGACGATGACGTCCCAGCGGATGAACCGGGTCAGCGGCCGGGGTGCCTCGGCGCGCGCCGGCGCGGAGCGGGCCTCGGCGGCGGGGGCTTCAGGCGCCATGACGGGCGTTCCTCCTTCGCAGGGCGCGGGTGACGCGCAGGCCGAGCAGGCGGTCGACGCTGATCGCGAGGAGCAGCAGCAGACCGGCGATGGCGTCCTGCCAGAAGGAGTTCACCTTCAGGACCACCAGGACGCTGCCGATCGTGGTGAGCAGGAGCGCGCCGAGCGCGGCGCCGTACACGCTGCCGAGCCCGCCGACGATGGCCACGCCGCCGACGACGACGGCGGCGACCACCCGCAACTCCCAGCCGTGCGCGGCGTCCGCGACGACCGTGCCGAACCGGGCGAGCCACAGCACCCCGGCGAGTCCGGCGAGGACACCGCTGACGAGGTACGCCGTGAGGATCCGCTTGCGGATCGCGATGCCGGCGAGCCGCGCGGCGTCCGGGTTCGAGCCGATCGCGTAGAACTCACGGCCCGACGGGTAGGCCCGCAGGTAGTGCCCGACCGCGACCATCACGACCACCGTGATGAGCGGCAGGTACGGGATGCCGAGCACACTGCCGTTGCCCAGGTCGAGCAGGGACGATGGCACGTCGGCGGCGTTGATCTGCTGGCCGTGCGCCCAGTAGTAGTCCAGGCCCTGGATGACGTACAGCGTGCCGAGCGTCACCACCAGCGCCGGGACCTTGAAGAAGCTGACGAGCACGCCGTTGACCAGGCCGCAGACCGCGCCGATGGCCATCCCGATGAGGAGGACCAGCAGGACGTTGCGGTCGTGCCCGGCGACGAACTTCCCGGTCGCGAACGCCACCAGGCCGACCACCGACCCGACGGACAGGTCGATGTTGCGGGTGACGACCACCATCGTCTGCCCGACGGCCAGCAGGGCCAGGATCGAGGCGTTGAGGAAGATGTCCTTGACGCCCTGCGTCGACAGGAACGAGGAGTTCACCAGCGTCGTCACGACGACGAGGACGATCAGGGCGCCGAGGATGCTCAGCTCCCGCGCCCGCAGGACGGTGTCGACGAGCCTGCGCCCGCCGACGTCGGCGGTTACGGCTGCCATTTACGCGGCCTCCTGTCGGGTACGGCCGGTGGCGGCGGCCATGACGGTCTCCTCGGTGGCGTCTTCACGGGAGATCTCGGCGGCGAGCCGGCCCTCGTGCATGACCAGCACGCGGTCGGCCATGCCGAGCACCTCTGGCAGGTCGGAGGAGATCATCAGGACGGCGAGGCCCTGGCCGGCCAGCTCCGACAGCAGGCGGTGCACCTCGGCCTTGGTGCCGACGTCGATGCCGCGCGTGGGCTCGTCGACGATCAGAACGGACGGCTCGGTCGACAGCCACTTGGCGAGGACGACCTTCTGCTGGTTGCCGCCGGACAGCACGCCGACCGTGTCGCTGAGCCGCGCGTACTTCAGCTGCAGCCGGATCGCCCAGTCGGCGGCCCGGTCGCGTTCGACCTTCCGGGAGATGACCGGGCCGCGCCGCAGCGTGTGCAGCTGGGTGAGGCCGATGTTCCGCTCGATCGAGCCGTCCATGACCAGGCCCTGCTGGCGCCGGTCCTCGGGGACCAGGGCGATCCCGGCGGACATCGCGGCGGTGGGGCTGCCTGCCGGCAGTTTCGTCGTCCCGACCTGGACACCGCCCGCGTCGTAGCGGTCGACCCCGAAGATCGCGCGGGCGACCTCGCTACGCCCGGCGCCGACGAGGCCGGCCAGCGCGACGATCTCCCCGGCGCGGACCTCGAAGGAGACGTCGGTGAAGACGCCCTCACGGGTCAGCCGGGAGACCCTCAGCACCGTCTCGCCGGGCGTCGTCTCCTGCTTGGGATACAGCGTGTCCAGCTCGCGGCCGACCATCCGCTGCACGAGGTCGTCGGGGGTGAGCCCGTCGAGCGTCTCGGTGGAGATGTAGCGGCCGTCGCGCAGCGTCGTCACCCGCTGGCAGAGGTCGAAGATCTCCTCCAGCCGGTGGGAGATGAACAGCAGCGCGCAGCCCTGCTCCTGGAGCGTGCGGGCGACGGCGAACAGCCGCGCGACCTCGTTCCCGGACAGCGCCGCCGTCGGCTCGTCCATGATCAGTACGCGGGCGTCGCGGGAGATCGCCTTGGCGATCTCCACGATCTGCTGGTCGGCGATGGACAGACCGCGTGCGGGCCGGTCCGGGTCGAGCGCGACGCCCAGCCGTTCGAACAGCTTCGCGGTCTCGGTCCGGAGGGCGCGGCGGTCGATGCGGCCGAAGCGGGCGCGCGGCTGGCGGCCCATGAAGATGTTCTCCGCGACCGACAGGTCGGGGAACAGCGTGGGCTCCTGGTAGATCACGGCGACGCCGGCGTGCTGTGCGTCGCCGGGACCGTGGAACTCGTGCGGGCGGCCGTCCAGCAGCACCTGCCCCTCGTCGGGCCGGTGCACCCCTGCCAGGATCTTGACGAGGGTGGACTTGCCCGCCCCGTTCTCGCCGGCGAGCGCGTGGATCTCTCCGCCCCACAGCTCCAGGGAGACGTCCTGCAGAGCCCGCACCGCGCCGAACGCCTTGCTGACGCCCGCCAAAGCGAGGATCGGAGGCGACTCGGTCACGTGACCTCCTTCGTCGGAGGAGTGACCAGGCGCACTGCGCTGTCGATTCGCTCGCTCCGCTCGCTCATGGTTCCTCCGGAAGTGAACGGAATAAAAACGTTTTAACGCGATTGACCCGGGACGCTAGGTCTGTGAGCGCAGTCACGTCAAGAGTGAGTTTCCGGCGGATCCGTGCGAGAAGAAGATCGAATGCCTTCTGAGCTGGGAAAATATCGCCGAGATAACGAGCCGGTCACCGCCCGGTCTCCTCGAACGGCCTTCACGGGACGTGTTGACACGTTTTAATTCAGTCGTCACAGTGAACGCCATCACACTCGGAGAAGAGGTACAAGGCGTTGGGCACCGTGGGGATCAGGGAGGTCGCGCAGCGCGCGGGCGTGTCGCCGGGCACGGTCTCGAACGTGCTGAACCGGCCCGAACGCGTCGCGGCGCCGACGCGCGCCCGCGTCGAGCAGGCCATTCGTGAGCTGGGCTTCGTACGCAACGGCTCGGCCGCGACCCTGCGGGCCGGGCAGAGCCGGGCCATCGGCCTGGTCGTGCTCGATGTCGGCAACCCGTTCTTCGTCGCGGTCGCGCGCGGTGTCGAGGACGTCGTCAGCGACCGGGACCACGCGGTCATCCTGTGCAACTCCGGTGAGTCGCCCGATCGGGAGGCCCGCAACCTGCGGGTTCTCGCCGAGCAGCGGGTCCGCGGCGTCCTGATCACACCGACCGACGAGGACCTCTCCCGTCTGGACCTGCTGCGTCAGCGCGGAGTCGCCGTCGTCCTGGTCGACCACCCGGCGACCGGGGACGTGTGCTCGGTGTCCGTCGACGACGTCGCCGGCGGCGACCTGGCCGTCGCCCACCTCCTCGCCCGAGGCGCGGAGCGGCTCGCGTACGTCACCGGTCCGCTGGCGATCCGGCAGTGCGCGGACCGGCGCAAGGGCGCCCGGCGCGCACTGCGCACGGCGGGGCTGCCCGCCCGCGCCCTGGAGGACGTGGTCGTGCCGGAGATGAACGCGAGCGGCGGCGCGCTCGCCGCCGAGAAGCTCCTGGCCGGCGACCTCCCCGACGCGATCTTCTGCGCGAACGACCTGCTCGCGCTGGGCGTGCTGCGCGCACTGGCGCAGGCCGGGGTGCGGGTGCCGGACGACGTCACCCTCATCGGCTACGACGACATCGAGTTCTCCTCGGCGGCGGCGGTGCCGCTGAGCTCGATCCGCCAGCCGACCTACCAGCTCGGCAAGATCGCCACCGAGCTCCTGCTGGACGAGTGCGACGCCCCGGCGGGCCACGCGCACCAGCAGATCATGTTCCAGCCCGAGCTCGTCGTCCGCGAATCGAGCCGCTGACATGCGCGTCGCCCTGTTCGTCACCTGCTTCAACGACACGCTCTACCCCGGCACCGGCAAGGCGGCCGTGACCCTGCTCGAGCGGCTGGGGCACGAGGTGGTCTTCCCCACCGCGCAGACCTGCTGCGGTCAGATGCACTACAACACCGGATACGACCGGGAGTGCGGACCGCTGGTCAGAGATTTCGTTAAAACGTTCCAACCGTACGACGCGATCGTCGTCCCGTCGGCGTCCTGCGCGGGGATGATCCGCGAGAACCACGCGCGGGTGGCCCACACCGTCGGCGACGACGCGCTGGCCGAGGAGGCCCGGCGGACCGCGCCGCGCGTCCACGAGCTGTCCGAGCTGCTCATCGACGTGCTCGGCGTCGAGGACGTCGGCGCGTACTTCCCGCACCGGGTCACCTACCACCCGACCTGCCACTCCCTGCGCGCCCTCGGCCTCGGGGACCGGCCGCTGCGACTGCTGCGCGCGGTGCGCGGCATCGACCTCGTCGAGCTGCCCGACGCGGCCGAGTGCTGCGGCTTCGGCGGCACCTTCGCGCTGAAGAACCCCGACGTGTCGGCCGCGATGGGCGCGGACAAGGTCGCCCGGATCCGCCAGACCGGAGCCGAGGTGGTGTGCGCGGCGGACAACTCCTGCCTCGCGCACATCGGCGGCCTGCTGTCCCGGCTCCGGACCGGCGTACGGACCCTGCACCTGGCCGAGATCCTGGCGGCCACCGAATGAATCACCGGACCGGCGAACGAGGGGCACCCATGTCCACGCACGATCGGACGGCCGGACCCGCGTCTCCGACCAGGCCCGCGTCTTCGGCCGGGGCGCGGATGCCGACGTACGTCGGGATGCCCGCCTTCCCGGACGCCGCGCGCGCCGCCGTACGCGACACGCAGCTGCGCCGGAACCTCGCGCACGCCACCACCACGATCCGCGCCAAGCGGGCCGCGGCCGTGGCCGAGCTGCCCGACTGGGCGGAGCTGCGGGAGGCGGGCAAGCGCATCAAGGACCACACGATCGAGCACCTCGGCCACTACCTGCGGCTCCTGGAGGAGCAGGTCACGGCCCGGCGCGGCACGGTGCACTGGGCGCGGGACGCCGCCGAGGCGAACCGGATCATCACCGACCTGATCAAGGCCACCGGTGAGACCGACGTCGTCAAGGTCAAGTCGATGGCCACCCAGGAGATCGGCCTGAACGAGGCGCTCGCCGCCGAGGGCATCCGCGCGCACGAGACGGACCTGGCCGAGCTGATCGTCCAGCTCGGGAACGATCGCCCGTCCCACATCCTCGTCCCTGCGATCCACCGCAACCGCGCGGAGATCCGGGAGATCTTCCGCCGGGAGATGCCCGGCGCGCCCGGCGACCTCAGCGACGAGCCCGCCCGGCTCGCCGAGGCGGCCCGCGCCCACCTGCGGGAGCGGTTCCTGGCGGCGAAGGTCGCCGTGTCGGGCGTGAACTTCGCGGTGGCCGAGACCGGATCGCTCGTCGTGGTCGAGTCCGAGGGCAACGGCCGGATGTGCCTGACGCTCCCCGAGACGCTGATCTCGGTGATGGGCGTCGAGAAGGTCGTGCCCGCCTGGCGGGACCTGGAGGTCTTCCTCCAGCTGCTGCCGCGCTCGTCGACCGCCGAGCGGATGAACCCCTACACCTCGATCTGGTCGGGCGCGACCGAGGGCCAGACCTTCCACCTGGTGCTGATCGACAACGGCCGGACGGCCACGCGCGACGACGAGGTGGGCCGGCAGGCGCTGCGGTGCATCCGGTGTTCGGCCTGCCTCAACGTGTGCCCGGTCTACCAACGGGCGGGCGGGCACGCGTACGGGTCGCCGTACCCCGGGCCGATCGGCGCGATCCTGTCGCCGCAGCTGCGCGGCGGCGGCTCGCCGGTGGACGAATCGCTGCCGTACGCCTCGACGCTGTGCGGTGCCTGCTACGAGGTCTGCCCGGTCGCGATCGACATCCCCGAGGTGCTCGTGCACCTGCGGTCGCGTGCCGTGCACGGCCGCGCCGAGCGGGCGGCCATGCGGTTCGCCGCCTGGACGCTGCGCTCCCCCGCCCGGCTCGCCTTCGGGCAGCGCCTGGCGGGCACGGCCGGGCGGGCCCTCGGTCGCAAGGGCGGCATCCGGCGGCTGCCCGGCCCGCTCTCGCGCTGGACCGACACCCGCGACGCGCCCGTCCCCGCGACGGAGACCTTCCGCGACTGGTGGGAGAAGCGATCGTGAACGCCCGCGAGGAGATCCTGCGCCGGCTCGGCGACACGCCGCCGGACGCCGCCGCGTACGACGCGATCCCCCGGCCGTACCTCCGCCGCCACCACGACGGCGACGTCGTCGGCCTCTTCGCCGAACGCGCCGCCGACTACCGCGCGGAGGTCCGCCGGATCCCCCGCGCCGACCTGCCGGGTGTCCTCGGCGCGCTGGACGGCCGCTACCTCACCCCGGACGGCCTACCCGAGGCGTGGACGGCAGGCGTCGGAGTCGTCCGGGAGGACCCGCAGGCCTCGACCGGCGAGCCCGACCTCGTACGAGACGGACCGCAGGCCTCGGCCGGCGAGGTCGACGGCGCGGAGGCCCCGCAGGCCACGGCCGACGGGCCCGACGTCGCAGCGGACGGACCGCAAGTCTCGGACGGCGGGCTCGAGGTCGTACGGGATGACCCGCAGGTGTCGATCGCCGAGTTGGACGGGCTGGACGGCGTGATCACCGGGTGTGCGGTCGCGATCGCCGAGACCGGCACGGTCGTGCTCGATCACGGCCCCGGCCAGGGCCGGCGTGCGGTCACGCTCGTGCCCGACCACCACGTCGTCGTGGTCGAGGCGGCGCGGATCGCGGCGGACGTGCCCGAGGCCCTCGAACGCCTCTCCCCCGACCGGCCGCTGACGTTCGTGTCCGGTCCCTCGGCGACCAGCGACATCGAGCTGTCCCGTGTCGAGGGTGTGCACGGGCCGCGCCGGCTCACCATCGTGATCATCGACTGAGGAGGAGCAGCCAATGCCCCCGCGTTCGTTCGCCGCCGTGGACCTGGGCGCCTCCAGCGGGCGCGTCATGATCGCCCGTGTCGGGGACGACGAGCTGACGTTGCGTGAGGCGCACCGCTTCCGGAACCGCCCGGTCCGCGCGGCGGGCACCCTCCACTGGGACGTCCTCGGGCTGTACGGAGAGGTCCTCGAGGGACTCCGGGGCGCCGAGGGGGTCACCTCGGTCGGCGTGGACTCCTGGGCGGTCGACTACGGTCTGCTCGACCCGGCCGGCAGGCTCCTCGGCAACCCCGTCCACTACCGGGACGGCCGCACCGACGGCGTCATGGACAAGCTGATCGCCGAGGTGGGCGCGCAGACGCTGTACGACGTCGGCGGACTGCAGTTCCTTCCGTTCAACACGGTGTACCAGCTGCTGTCGGCGCCGGTCCCGGAGGCGGCGCGCACGCTGCTGATGATCCCGGACCTGCTGGCGTACTGGCTGACCGGCGAGGTCGGCGCGGAGATGACCAACGCGTCGACGACCGGGCTGTACGACGTGCGGACGGGCGACTGGGCGCACGCCTTCATCGAGCGCCTCGGGCTGCCGGCGGGGATCTTCCCGCCGCTGCGCGGGCCGGGCGACGTCATCGGCACGCTGCGGCCGGACGTCGCGGCCGAGACCGGGTTGCCGGAGTCGCTGCCGGTCACCGCGGTCGGCTCGCACGACACGGCCTCCGCCGTCCTGGCCGTGCCCGCCGAGAACGACCGGTTCGGCTACGTGTCCTGCGGCACCTGGTCGCTGGCCGGCGTCGAGCTCGACGCGCCGGTGCTGACCGAGGAGAGCCGGGTCGCCGGGTTCACCAACGAGGTCGGGGTCGGCGGCACGATCCGGTACCTGCGCAACGTCATGGGGCTGTGGCTGCTGCAGGAGTCGCTGCGGACCTGGCGGGCCGAGGAGTCACTGCCCGAGCTGCTGGCCGCCGCCGCGGACGCCCCGCCGTTCGCCGCGCTCGTCGATCCGGGCGACCAGGCGTTCATCCCGCCGGGCGACATGCCCGCGCGGATCACCGCGTACTGCGCGCGGACCGGCCAGCGACCCCCGGAGGGACGGGCCGAGATCGTCCGTTGCGTCCTGGAGAGCCTCGCCCTCGGGCACCGCGCCGCGATCCGGGACGCCGCGCGCCTGTCCGGGCGGTCCGTCGAGGTCGTGCACGTCGTCGGCGGCGGGGCGCGCAACACGCTGCTGTGCCAGTTGACCGCGGACGCCTGCGGCCTGCCGGTCGTCGCCGGACCGGTGGAGGCGACGGCGATCGGCAACGCGCTGGCGCAGGCCCGCGCGCATGGTCTGACCGCCGACCCGCGCGGGCTCGTACTCCGGACGCAGGAGCTGACCGTCTACCGGCCGAGCGGTGACGACGCCGCCTGGGACCGCGCCGCGCGCCGGATCGGCCTCTCGTAAGTGCCTGGATTTCCGGGTTCGCGGCGCCGCCGCGAGCCCGGTTCTCCTCGCCGTTCCGGGCGGTGCATTTCGATCTCCGAAGCGATCACAAGATCCCTTTACCGCGAATTCCGATCACTTCCCTGATCACGTATCCGCAGGTAGATGCCTAGGTAGATCTTTGCCTGATCCTTTTGAAAAAGCGGCATAAGTTCACTTACAGTCTCCTTCATGCGTTTTGCCGCCCCCCTCGCTATTTGCGCTGCTTTCGTGGTTACCCTCGCTTCTCCCGCCTCCGCGATCACCAATGGATCTACGGACGGCAACGAGCACCCGTCGGTCGGCGCTCTCCTCGCCGACAAGCCGTACCCCGACGGCACCTGGGCCTACTGCACCGGCACGCTCGTCTCCCCGACGGTCCTCGTGACCGCCGCGCACTGCGGTCACAAGAACCAGCGGACCGCGCGCGTCACCTTCGCCAGCCACTACAAGCAGGGGGAGACCGTCTACTCCGGCCGCTACATTCCGGACGAGCGGTACAACCCCAAGGGAGACCTCCACGACATCGCCGTCGTGGTGTTCGACAAGCCGATCGCCGGCATCAAGCCGGCCAAGCTGCCGCCCGCGGGCCTGCTGTCCCGGATGCGCGTCGACGGATCGCTGCAGGACGCCCGGTTCACCCCGGTCGGATACGGGTCGGTCAACCAGAAGAAGGCGGCTTCGCACAAGACGAAGCTGGTCTACACCGACACGCGCAGCCGGACGTCGATCTCCTACGACGACCTCACCCGCGTGTGGCTCAAGCTCGGCTTGGAGGAGGGCGACGGAGGCACCTGCTACGGCGACTCCGGCGGCCCCAACTTCCTCGGCGACTCCGACCTCCTGGTGGCCACGACCATCAGCGGGGACGACGACGCCTGCAAGGCGACCAACTACGACTACCGCCTGGACGCCGGCCCGGCCCGCGACTTCCTCGCCCGGTACGTCAAGCTGCCGTAGTCCCTCGCGACGTGCGGCGGGCCGTCAACGGCGACGGCCCGCGGCGGAAAGATCCGCGTGCGCTCCTGTCTCGGCTGTCAGCCGGAGATCGCGGCGAGGAGTTCGTCGCGGCCGCCCGCACCGGTCTTGCCGTACACGGCCTTGAGATGATCGTTGACGGTGTGGACGGACAGGTCGAGACGGCGCGCGATCTGTTTGGGCGCCTGTGCCTGGTACAAATGCGCGACGATCTCGCGTTCGCGGGACGTGAGGCCGTACCAGTCGCCGAAGAACGGGAGCAGCCGCGTTCCGGTGGCCGCCTGAATGACGATCGAGACGTCACCGGTGCCGTCGTGGTCGAGCGGCTGTCCATGGCAGGCGATCCAGCGCCCGGCTTCGACGCCGGGCCCAATGATCGGTGGCGGCGCGTCCCCGAACTCGCGGACGTGGCCGCGGGTGAGCATCGCCAGTGCGACCAGGAACGACTCGACGGTCCACCCGGGAGCACACCGCGCCAGCCGCTCCAGCCAGTCGTCCGCCTGCGGGGTGGTGGCCCGGATCGTGTGGTCGGCGCCGACGATGACGACGCCCGGCGGCGGTGCCGGGACCGCCGGCGTGAGCGGGCCCGCGGTGACCTGGTCACGCAGGTGTCCGACCAGAGTCGGCGCCAGCCGATGCAGGCGCTCCACTTCGGCGGCGTCGAACGGCCTGGCGCCCTCGGCGCGCGTCAGCCCCAGCTGTCCCCACACCCCGCGGCCGTCCCTCAGCAGCAGGTGCAGCTGGGAGCCGACTCCATGGGGGGACAGCAGGCGCGTGGCCATCTGCCGGCACGGTTCGGGGCCGTGGCCGACCGTCAGCACGCCCGCGGGGACCGGTCGCCGTTCGAGCTCGGACGGCATGCAGGGAAGGTCGCCCTGGTAGTAGCCCTGGTAGTAGTGGCGCAGAAACTCCTGGCCGAAGCCGGGCTCCAGTCCGTACCAGAAGCCGAACGGAGAAGGACCCACGCCCGTGGTCGGGCAGTGTCCGGTCAGTGCGATCGCGTCATGACCGACCACGGGCGCGAGGGCCCGTGAAAGCGCCTCGCCGATCTCGTCGGCCCCAGCACCGGACTCGGCCGCCTCGGAAAACTCCCGCATCGAACGATCCCCCGACCATTTCATGCACTAAGTGTGAGCCATCCGTCTCCGAGCGTGAGCGGAATGGAGAAAGAGACGGACCAGACGGCCGATCGAGGACGCACTGGGCGCTACCGGCCGCTCGCCGACCGGTAGCGCCCTCAGAGGTCACGCGGCCGGCAGAGCCGCGCGTTCGGCCGCGAAGAACTCGGCGATCGAGGTGGGCCTGCGGCCGGTGAGCCGTTCGGCCGCGTGGGTCATCACGTCGAACCAGCCCTCCCGGCGCGCGATGCCGGCTTCCGTCCATGCCTCGGCGAGTGGCGCCGCCATCCCCAGTGCGGTGAGACGCGTCGGCAGCTCCTCGTCCGTCACCGGCTCATGCCGTACGCGGCGTCCGGTCGCCTCCGTCAGCGCCTCCGCGATGTCCGTCTCCTGGACGGCCGCCGGTCCGGTGACCTCGAGGAACTGCCCCTCGCAGCCGCCGTCGGCCAGGACCGCGGCGGCCACGGCGGCGCTGTCGTCCCGGGTGAGGTAGCCGACTCGCCCGTCACCGGCGTTGCCGGGCAGCCGCCCGGTGGCCACCGCCCGCTGCGCGATCCCGAGGTACGTCAGCATCTCGGGCCACACGTTGAAACGCAGCGCGGTGAACGTCAGCCCGGACGAGGCCAGCAGACGTTCGGTGTCTCGATGGTCCGGGACGACTCCCACCGGGTTCCCCGGGTCACCCGCGCGCGCCACCGAGGTGTAGACGACGTGCCCCACGCCGGCCTTCGCCGCCGCGTCGAGCGCGTTGGCGTGCTTCGGCACCCGGCCCGTCATGGCGTCAAGGCTGATGACCAGCAGCCGATCGACCCCGTCGAACGCCCGTACGAGCCCGTCGGGGTCGGAGAAGTCGGCGAGGCGGGTCGCCACCCCGACGTCGGGGACCCGGTCCGGCGTACGGGAGAGGGCGACCACCTGGGAGGCGTCGACGCGCTCCACGAGGTGCCGCAGAGTGCGGCCGCCCAGGTTTCCGGAAGCTCCGCAGACAGCGAGCATGGCAAGCTCCTTGGTTCCGATCGATTCCGTACGCTGATCTTGTGTCGGTCGGAACGGCCCCCGAAAGAAGGCACTTTCATGTCCACTGGTGATCTCGCCGTCGCCCTGCCCACACCTGTGACCGTCGAAGAGCACGAGGCCTGCCCGGCGACCGGGGTGCTACGCCGCGTCGGCGAGAAGTGGGGCGTCCTGGTGCTGTCACTCCTGGCCGCGCGGCCGTACGGCTTCAACGAGCTGGACCGGGCGATCCAGGGGCTCAGCCGCCGCGTGCTCACCCGCACCCTGCGCACGCTCGAACGCGACGGCCTGATCAGCCGGACCATCCAGCCGGGAAGGCCGCCGAGAGTGGAGTACGCCCTCACCGACCTCGGACGGTCCCTGCGCGAGCCGCTGCTCATGCTGGGCCGGTGGGCCGTCGACCACGACGCCGACATCCGGGCCGCTCAGGCCCGCTTCGACGGTGTCTAGGGTGCGGTGAAGGTGCAGGGCAGGCGCTTGTAGCCGTTGATGAAGCCGGACAGCAGGCGGTCGGGCTCGCCGTCGGCGCGGAGGTCCGGCAGGCGGGTGAACAGCTCCCGGAGCATGACGGTGATCTCCCAGCGGGCCAGGTTCGCGCCGAGACAGAAGTGGGGCCCGGGGCCGCCGAAGCCGACGTGCGGGTTGGGGGCCCGGGTGATGTCGAAGACGTCCGGCCGGTCGAACACCGTCTCGTCGCGGTTGGCGGAGTTGTAGAACAGCAGCACCTTGTCGCCGGCCTTGTAGGTGTGACCGTTCATCTCGTGGTCGCGGGTCAGGTTGCGCCGCATGAAGATCACCGGCGTGGAGTAGCGCACGATCTCCTCGACGGCGCCGCCGATCCGGCCTTCGAAGTCCTCCAGCAGCAGGGCCCGCTGGTCGGGGAAGTCGGTGAACAGCTTCAGCGCGTGGCTGAGGGCCGTCCGCGTCGTCTCGTTGCCCGCGACGACGAGCAGGAGGAAGAAGGACCCGAGCTCGCGGGTCGTCAGGCGTTCGCCGTCGACGTTGGCGGTCACCAGGGCCGAGGTCAGGTCACCGGTCGGGTTCTTCATGCGCTCGCGCCCGAGACGGGCGGCGAGCCGGTGCAGGTCGCGGGCCGCCCAAATGATCCTGAGCAGCGCGCGGCCGGCGGCGACCCGGCTCATCTCTGGTCCCGGCGTGGCGCCGGTGTACTCCGGGTCGGAGTTGCCGAGGATCACGTTGGTCCGCCGGACCACCTGGGCGTGGTAGTTCTCGGGGATGCCGAGCATGTCGCAGATGACCTCGACCGGCAGGCGGACGGCGACCTTGGAGACGAAGTCGCCCGGACCGGTCTCGACCAGCTCGTCGACGATCCGCGCGGCGCGCCGCCGGATGTCGTCCTCGGTCTTGGCGAGCATCTTCGGCGTGAAGGCTCGCGACACGATGCGGCGGATCTTGGCGTGCCGCGGGTCGTCCAGGTTGATCAACGAGCCGAAGAACCGCTCCATGTACGCGGGGAAGTCCGGGATGCTGGTCGCGCTCGGCTCACTGCTGAAGACGTCCGGGTGGCGGCTCGCCTCGCTGACGTCCGCGTGCCGGACCAGCGCGTAGAAGCCCTTGCCCGGCCGTACGAACGGGACGGGGATCTCGCTGAAGAACGCCGGGTGCTCCCGCGCCCGCAAGGCCGCGAACGTCGCCTCCCGCTCCTCGACGGGCAACGCCCAGAACTCCAACGAGGACAGGGGGAGCCCCGATGGGGCCGGACCGGACCGGATCGTCATCACGCCACCGCCTTCCGGATCGACATCCATGCTCAGGTAAGTGAGCGGTTACAGTCAAGGGGCGAAGCGATCCCCGGTCACTGTGCCCTGGTGCAAGCGAGGTGCCCGCCCCGAACGTCCGAGGTGAAGCGGCCGTCGATGAGCCGGCCGAACGCGTCGACGTCGCCACCGCACTGATGGAGGCGCCCAACGATCTTCATCGCCGTGAAAACGGCGGTGCCGGCCGGGATCACCTGGAGCAAGCGGGGTGAGCGGCCGAGGCCGACCGAGAACCAGCTCCGGTCACCCGACCGCGGGTCGCGAATGACGACGATGCTCGGGTACGAACTCCGATCGAGGCTCGCCGACTCGAGGACGCCGTCGGCCGGGCGGTACACCACCCGGCCGGCGAGCAGCGACGTCCCTCTGGTCGTGGTGTCGAGGGCCCGTACCGTCCCGGTCGTCGGGGTGAAGCCGACCTGGGCGGGGACGCCCTGCCCGAGTGCGTAGCCGAGCGTACGGCCGTCCGAGCCCCACCTCAGATCGCCGACGACGGACGGGGTGTCGAGCGACCAGATGCGGTGCTCCCCGGTCAGGGTGTCCAGCACCGTAACGGAGGCATGGGGCGCCGCGGTGTTCCCGCACGGCGCCGTCGCGTAGGCGATCTTCGAGTCGTACGGGTCGACCGCCAAGCCCGCCACCGCGGCGCGGATCGGGCCGCCGGGGATCGGCCTCGGCTTCTCCGCGTCTCCCTGCTCCGACAGGCGCAGCCGGTACAGCCGCGACACGCAGCGGGCGGGGTCGGAGGCGGCCAGGACGAACGTACGATCCGCGGCGGCGGCCACGACCGCCACCGGCCGGCCGATGGCGGATGACGGCGCCGGCACCTCTCCGAGCACCCGGGACGTCGACGCCTCGAGCACCTGGGCCCAGCCTGGACCGCTCCCCTCCACCGAAACGGCGAACTCCGGCTCGGAACGGCCGGAAGGCGGCGGCGCCACGACGTCGGAGGAGACGGTGGCCGCCATCGTCGCCACGACCGCGCCCGAGGCGAGCCACAGGCGCACCGTACGCCCGAATCGCCGTCCGGCCCCGCCCATCCGCCGCCCCCTCTCAAGATCGCGAAGGGCGTCAGCCTACCGGCGGGACGTCAGTCGTGAAATTGCGCCGTCAGACTGGCGGCCTCCTGCGAGGTCAGCGGCGCCACCTCGACACACGCCTCGTCGTCGACGGCAGTGCTGACTGAGCTTTTGCGCCACTGCATCGCCATTCGGTGGCCTCCAATCGGCGTTCGATCAGGACGCGCGAGGCGTCATCGGACGCTGCTTTCTGCCCGATTCGGTCGAAGTCCAGTTTGAACTGTTCGACCTCGCCGCACATCTCGATCAGCCGACCGCCTCGCCGTGCTCCAGCGTAAGCGATATCGCGGGAATCGACACTGATGATGCGGAACGGGCCATCTTTTCCGATATGCGCACCGGTCGAGCGCTGGATGATACGGATCGAGATGTGCGGGCGCTGCATCAGTTCGAGCAGGTAGCGGAGCTGTGCCCGCATGACCTCGACGCCGCCGACGCAGTCGTCCAGCACGTTCTCGTCCAGGAGTGCCCAGACGTAGGGCGGATCCGGCCTTTCCAGGATCGCGGCCTGCCGCTCCATCCTGGCCCTGAGGGTCGCGTCGACGTCCTCGACGTTGCTGCTGGCCAGCAGCAGGGCTCGCGCGTAATCCTCGGTCTGGAACGGACCTGGAATGATCTGCCCCTGGTAGATCCGGATTATCTCGGCGATGGTCTCGTACGCGGCAACCGATTGCGCCCAGTCGGGGTTGTGGCCGTTCTGGGCGTACCAGAGCAGTAGCTCGAAGAGGCCGCCGGTTCGGAAATGACGGTCGATGATCTTTGCTTGCCTCTCGTCGATCTTTCTTCGGCCCGCTTCGACGTTGGAGACCGTCGATGGTGCGGCGCTGGCGATCTTTCCCCACTGCGTCAGCGAGAGGCCGTTCTTCTCGCGTTCCCACCTCAGCAGGTAGGCCAGCATGTGCCAGAGAGAGGTCTTCGGATTAAGCGGAGCTCGGACGACCGGCATTGGCTCTCCCTACGTATCCAGCGCGAGTCGCTACTACGGAGGGTAGATACATCCACTACTCAGCGCAGCCATTCCCGAAAACCCACATACCAGCGCCGTTCCAGACAGCTCTAGACAGCTACGGCCCGACCCTCGCCCATACGACCTTTCCGCTGGCCGTCGTCGACCGGTACCAGCCGAGTCGCTGGTCGGACAGCTCCCACGCGAGCGCGAGTCCACGGCCGGACTCGCCGTACTCGGTCGGCGGGAGGATCCTGGGGAGGTTGTCGGGGTCGGGGTCCCAGACGGCCAGTTCCAGAAGATGCCGGCCTGATTGGCTGGAGACCCACACGTGAATCTCCTTGCCCTCGTAGAGCCGTACCGCGTTGGTGGCCAGCTCCGTCAGGACGAGTTGTCCCGTGAATCTGGCGTTCTCGGAAAGGCCCCAGGTGTCAACGGCCTGATCAACCAGATTACGGACGAGATAGACGTTCTCCGCGTAAGCGAACATCTTAAGATCGAACCTGCGGGGAATCTCGTACGCTCGAGAGAAGTCCATGCTGGTCACGCCCTTCGGATCGGCCTGCCGAAAGACTGATCCGATGCGCCGACGCTCACCACGATTCCCTAAGCTCTGAAAAATCCGAGAATCCCTGTGGCGGGTCGGGACGAAATCGATGCGAGCGCGCCGTCGCCGAATAGGCCGAGCGGCGACCTGCGGTGCTGATGGACTCGTGACGATATGTCCTGGCAGCGGATCGGCCGGTCGTAGGGCGACCGGCGGCGAGGCTTTTCAGTTGGTGCCACGCCGGAAAGTCGCACGGTAGTCCCTTGGGCGCCGTCCGGTGTGCTTTGCGAAGAGCGCAGCGAAGGTTCCGGAGTCCTTGTACCCGACCGCGGTGCAGATGCTGGCGACGGTTCGGTCCGTGGTCTCGAGGAGGTGGCGGGCGCGACGGACCCGCGAGGACTGCAGGTACTCCAGCGGGGTCTGGCCGGTCTCATCTGCGAAGCGCCGTAGCAGTGTCCGGGTGCTGACATTGAACGCGTCCGACAACGCGGCGAGGTCGTATCGGACGGCGAGGTTCTGGTCGAGCCGGCGCATGACCCTGCGGGAGAACTCGTTTCCGGGCGGCGGAAGAAGTCGTGCGTCGACGTAGGGAGTCTGGGATGACCGCGCGTCGTCGACGAGCGCCACCCGCGCGGTCGTCCGTGCCACGGCGGCACCGCTGTGCTCGCGGATCAGTTCCAGCGCGAAGTCGTACATGGCGCTGAAGGCCGCCGTCGTCGTCACACCCTTGTCGGTGACGACCAGACGTTCGGGTCGGACATCGGCGTCCGGGCAGCGTCGAGCCAGTTCGTCCGCGAAAAGCCATGCCGTGGTCGCCTGGCGCCGGTTGAGCAGTCCGGCCTCGGCGAGCAGGAACGCACCGACACAGATCGAGACGACGACGTTGCCCATGGCCGCGTGTGAGCGGATCACGGCGACTTCAGGGGCGAGGGCGGCGAGCTTGGCGTCCACGTCGAGACCCGGCGCGAGTTCGAACCCGGGCACGACGAGCACGTCGACCTCGCGCGGCGGCCGGACGGCCAGCGTCGAACCGCCCGATGCGGCGACACGACGGCGAGGCGAAACGATCGACACCTCGTATCCGGCGCGGTCCGGGTCGGCCACGCGGGTGGCCATCGTCAACAGATCGGGCACGCCGAACACCTCGGACGCGAAGCAGCCCGGATAGGCCAGAACACCAACCCGCAGTGCACTCACGCCCGCCTCCCCGCCACCATGCCTTTGGCGAGATTACCCCTATGCATGGCGGTCTGGCCTGTCGCCTTGTGCGCGCGCATCGGTCCACGCTGTCACCATGAGCGCTGCGAACGAACGCCTTGACGACGCGATCACGGACTTCTCCCGCCGGCTTGTGGAGGTGGACGGAGTGGTGAAGACCGTCTACGTCGCGGGTCGCGGGCCGGCCGTCGTACTGATGCCGGAGATGCCTGGCATCAGCCCTGACGTCCTTCGGCTGGCGCGGTGGGTACGCGATGCGGGCTTCGCCGTCTACGTCCCCTCGCTCTTCGGAGTCGACGGCGCCTATCCGACGGCCGAGGGCGGCAAGGAGGTCGTCCGCCGTGCGTGTGTCAGTGCCGAGTTCCGAGCGTTCGCCGGGGGCGGCACCAGCCCTGTCACCGCGTGGCTGCGCGGACTCGCGCGCCAGGCCCACGCCGAACACGGCGGTCCGGGAGTCGGCGCGATCGGACTGTGTTTCACCGGCAACTTCGCCCTCACCATGGCGCTTCAGCCGGCCGTCATCGCGCCGGTGGTCAACCACCCGTCATTGCCGCTGGACGACCCCGCCGGACTGGAGATCGGCGACGAGGACGCGCGCGCGATCCAAGAACGCGTCGCGCGCGATGGACTGAAGGTTCTCGCCTACCGCTTCGACGACGACCGCTGGTGCACCGGCCAGCGCTTCGCCGCCTACCAGGCACTCCTCGGCGACGCCTTCGACGGCCGCGTCCTCGCGGGCAGTTCTGCCAACACCGACCCGCCCCCGTTCTTTCGCGACGTGGTCGAGACCCCCCACAGCGTCGTCACCGCCCACCTCATCGACGAGGACGGTCATCCCACGCTGAAGGCCAGGGACGAGATCCTCGCCTTCCTGACCGACCGCTTGAACCCGTCTGGACACTCCGAGGGCAACGGCTGAGCCCCGGCGACATCGCGCAGCTGCCAAGGCAGCTGAACCTCTACATCGCCCGCGGCAAGGCCACCTGACGCCGCGACCGATAGCCGTCACTCGCTAGGAGCCGTCTGTCACCTCGTGGAATCGTTGGCCGTGCAACTGCTGGTGTGATTGTGAAAGTGGCTGGCCGGCGAGCCGGGCGGTGATGCCGGCGTTGAAATTGGGGCATTGCGTGATTTCCTCGTGGGGGCAGCGCAGCCCGTGCCTGATGGCCTCGCGGGCGGCCTGCGCCCTGGCGATCTGCTCGTCGAGTTCCGCGAGCTTGCGCCGGGCAAGTCGGCTCCATTCACCGTCCATGCCCTCGCGCGAGGCCAGGAGGGCCTTCTGCTCGGCGAGGGTGAACCCCGCGTCGCTGTAGAGCAGGATCGTGCCGACGACCCGGACGGCCGACTCGGGGTAGCGGCGCTGCCCCGAGACCCTGGCGGGCGCGGGGAGCAGGCCGAGCTCCTCGTAGTAGCGCAGGGCCGAGGCGGCGACTCCCGTACGGCGGGCCAGCTCGCCGATGGTGAGCAGGCCGCCGGGCGTGTTGACTTCAGGTGCACTTGAAGGCGTTGACTGCCGGCCATGCGAACGCGACATGAGGGAAGCATTCCACGGGCGGTGAAGCGGGCGGTGACCGCGGCGGTCGAGTACGGGGTCGCGCGTGCCGGGATCGCCGCCGTCCGTGCGCTGGACCACGACGTCATCGGCCAGGCCCATCGTCCCCGGGGCGCGGCCGGGAGCGTGAACGGCTGGGTGTTCGCCCACCGCCCGTCCAACCGGCAGCGCAACCGGTGGGTGGTCTCGCTGCTCGGTGTGCGGCCCGCCGACCAGGTCCTTGAGATCGGCTTCGGCCCCGGCGTGGCGATCGCGGAACTGGTCCGCGCCGGTGCGGGCCACGTGTACGGCATCGACCATTCCGGCGTGATGCTCCGGCAGGCGTCCAGGCGCAACGCCGCCGCCATCCGGGCCGGGCGGGTCACCCTGATCAACGCCTCGGCCGATCAGCTTCCGCCCGCTCTCGACGGTCCCTTCGACGCCATCCTCGCCGTCAACTCCCTCGGGTTCTGGCCCGCGCCGGCCGAGCGGCTCGCCGAGCTGCGCCGGCGGCTGGCGCCCGGCGGGCGCATTGCCATCGCGTCCCAGCCCCGCTGCCCCGGGGCCACTGCGGACACGTCCCGCAGCGCCGCCCGCGAAATCGAGGACCTGCTGAGAGACGCCGGCTTCACTCACCTGAGCACCCAGACCCTCCCCCTCAGCCCCCCAGTGGTCTGCGTCCTCGCCGCCAACCGCTGGACTGCCACCACCCACGCATCAGCGACCTGATCGGCGGTCAGTCCGCGTGGGCTTCCGTCCTCGACGTGGAGCGGAGCCGCGCGTCGACGTCGCCGCCGATCCGATGTCGAGCCGGGAACACCGCCGAGTCGGAGCGATGCCGCGACCGCATCGGGCGGGCTGATGCTGAGCTTCGCCCCAGGTCGGGGCGAGCAGCGGGGAGTCGTGGCCGTTCGGGGTGAGCGGGGGCCTCAGTCGCTCTGGGCGACCGGCTCGGGATCGGCGTCGAGCGCATCGAGCACCGCGTCGCCGTTCGCCCTCGCCCACTCGGTCAGCATGTGGATCGGCTCGATCAGCGTCGCCCCGAGCGGGGTCAGCTCGTACTCGACGCGGGGTGGCACCTCGGCGTAGGCGTGGCGGCGGATGAGCCCGTGCGCCTCGAGCCGTCGGAGCGTCTGGGTGAGCATCTTGCGGGAGATGCCGCCGATCAGCTCGATCAGCTCGCCATGGCGTACCGGGCCCTTGCTGAGGCCGTAGAGCACGACCACCGTCCACTTGTCGGCGATCAGCTCGACCGCCAGACGCCCCGGGCAGTCGGCGAGAAACACATCACCGGGCCTGAAACCGCTCATGGCGCCAAAGGTACCTGCAGGTTCCTATCGGAAACCTAGCCTGGGTTGCTCCCCCCCAAAGCCAGGAGAGTCATGCGAGTCATCACCCAGCAGACGCTCGGCGGTCCCGAGGTGCTCACCATCGTGGACGCGCCCGAGCCCCGGCCCCTCCCGAGCGAGGTTCTCGTCCGCGTCAAGGCGATCGGGCTGAACCCGCTGGAGGCGCGTCTGCGCGCCGGCGAGTTCCCGCTGATCGGCCGGCCGCCGTTCATCCTCGGCTGGGACATCAGTGGCGTGGTCGAGGAGGCGCCGCAGACGTGGCGGTTCAGACCCGGCGACGAGGTGTTCGGGATGCCGTTGTTCCCGCGGGCGGCGAGCGCGTACGCCGAGGTCGTGTCGGCGCCGGCGTTGCACCTGGCACGCAAGCCGGCGTCGCTCTCGCACGTCGAGGCGTCGGCGCTGCCGGTCGTCGGGCTGACGGCGTGGCAGGGCCTCGTCGACCTCGGCGGCGTGACCGAGGGCGACCGCGTCCTGGTCCACGGCGGTGGTGGCGGGGTCGGCCACGTCGCGATCCAGATCGCGAAAGCGCTCGGCGCGCACGTGATCGCGACCGCCGGCGGGAGCAAGCGGAAGTTCGTCGAGGGGTTCGGCGCCGACGAGGTGATCGACTACACGGCGGTCGACTTCACCGAGGCGGTCCGCGACATCGACGTCGTGCTCGACACGATCGGCGGCGACACCGTCGAGCGGTCGCTCGAAGTGCTCCGCCCGGGCGGTCACCTGGTGACGGCGGTCGCCGAGGAGAATGCGGAGCTCGCCGCCAAGTACGAGGCGGCCGGCATGCGCTTCAGCGGCATCGCGGTCGACCCCGATCCGGTCGCCCTGCGAGGTCTCGTCGAACTCGTCGAACAGGGCAGGCTCCGGGTCCACGTACAGGAGACGTTCCCGTTCGAGCGCGTCACCGACGCGCACCGGCTGCTCGACGGCGGTCACCTCCAGGGCAAGCTCGTCCTCACCGTCTGATCCCATCGTGGGGCCTCGCGTGAGCGAGGCCCCACTGCTACCGCCGCCTCGCCAGTCCTCTGACTAGGCGGGCGGGGTGTCGGGGCGGGCGTCGTACGTGGCGCGGGCCGCGTCGATGTGTGCCAGGTGCGAAATGCTCCACTCCAGCAGGGGTGCGGTGGCTTCGCGGAGGGTCTTGCCCATCGGGGTGAGTTCGTAGCTGACGTGCGGCGGCATGACGTTGTGGACGGTCCGCGTGAGGATTCCGTCGCGTTCCAGGCTGCGCAGGGTGACGGTGAGCATGCGCTGGCTGATTCCGTCGATGGCTCGCTTGAGCTCGGTGAAGCGGCGCGGTTCCTGGCTGAGGTTGCGCACCACGAGCAGTGACCATTTGTCCCCGACGATGCCGAGGACTTCGCGGGTCCGGCACGGGTCCTCCTGGGGTGCCGACCGCGACTCGCTGCCCGTTGTGCCCATGGTTACCTCCAGAGAACCGGGGCACCGAAATGTGCCTTATTGCCCGAAGTGCGATAGGTGCACCACGATTGTTTCGGTTCTCAAAGAGTACCGAGGCACAAAAAGGAACCGCTAGATTCCCTCGCCTCCACACCCCGAAGAGGAAGCAGCGATGTCAACATTCCTGCTGGTCCACGGCGCTTGGCACAGCGGCCGGTGCTGGGCGCGGGTGGTCCCGCTGCTGGAGTCGGCCGGGCATCGCGTGTTCGCGCCGTCGCTGACCGGCTACGACGACAAGGCGCACCTACTCAGCCCCGAGGTGGGGCTCGACACACACGTCGAGGACGTCATCAGGCTGATCCACGAGGAGGACCTGACCGAGGTGGTACTCGTCGGTCACAGCTACGCGGGCCTGGTCATCTCGTCCGTGGCCAACCAGGTCCCGGACCGGATCGCGCAGCTGGTGTACCTCGACGCGATGGTCCCGGAGCACGGCGAGACCGCCGTCGACGTCCAGCCCATCACCCAGGACCTGATCGACCTGGCCGCGAAGTCCGACAGTGGTTGGCGCGTTCCGCCGCTGCCCGAGATGCCTCCGCCCTTCGGCCTGTTCGGGGTCACCGACCCGGCCGACGTCGCATGGCTGCGCACGATGCTCTCGGACCAGCCGGTGCGCTGCCTGCAGCAACCGGTCCGGCTGGACAACCCGGCCGTGAACGCGATCCCGCGCACGCACATCCACTGCGTCGGCGGGAAGCCGGAAGGCATCACCCGGCGGCCCGTCCCCGCTGTACAGCCCAATGGTTCTCCGGCACGGGTGTGGGAACTGCCGACCGGGCACGACTGCATGATCACCATGCCGACGGAGTTGAGCGCACTGCTGCTCAAGCTCGATGGCCCGACATCACCCGACCAGGTTTAGTAGCTGACCGGTCCCACGCAGATGTCTCGCTCTTCGTCCTGCTCGGCGTCGTCCCGTTCGAGGTCCACCTCGACGCTCGAGGGTTCGAGCGCTTGGCGTATGCGCTGCCGGGAGGGCTCGCTGAGGTAGTTGTAGTGCAGGTCCAGCTTCTTGAGATGGGTCAGCGGCCGGCCGTCGAGCAGGGCGGCGGCGCCGTCGTCGCCCAAGGTGCCCAGGGACAGGTCGAGCACCTCGAGCCGGGCGACCACCGGGGCGGACGCCACGGCGGCGGCGACCTCGTCCTGGATCTCGCTGTTGCGCAGGGCCAGGTGCCGCAGCCGGGGCAACCGGACACCGGACAGAATCGGCTCCAGATCGGCTGCCTTACAGTCCGCTCCGTACTCCGAGCCTCCCAGCCACAGTTCGAGGTGCTCCAGCGCGGGCAGTTCGCTCGCCCCCACACCGCGCACGACGTCGACCGGCAGACCACTGCTTTCCACGATCAGCCTGCGCAGCGAGTCATGGCGCAGGGCGGGGAACCTCAGTCTCAGGGTTTCTCCCAAGCTGATGCCTTCGCCCGCGCGCACGCCGAATTCCTCCAGTGCGGGGAAACCTGCCAGCAGCGGAGTGACGTCGGTCTGACTGATCCGGGAGATGTGGCACTCCTTGCCCGTGATGTCCCCAAGGAACACCGACCGCAGGGCGGGCAGCCGGTCGCGCACGGCCAACAGCGCATCGATGACCTCGGAGGGATCGGTGTCCTCCGGGTCTTCCCAGATGCCGACGATCAGCGCGCGGACCCGCGTGATGTCGACTTCGGCGCAGAAACGGCCGAAGGCCTCCTCCCACAGCTCCTCGGATTCCCACCTCTGGTGGCCGATCCGCCAGGCCACGGCGTCGGGCTCAGGCAGCCTTGCCGTCTCGCCGGACTCGGGGAACGTGAAGGCGGGGAGACCGTACAGCTCCTCGAGGTGGTGGTCCTGGGTTCTCATTCGGGTTGCTCCTGCCGTACGACGTGTCGGGGGCGATGCACGCAGCAGTTCTACCGATGGCGACCGACAGAGCGCACCGGTAGGACCGGTGGCGGTCCTGCGCGCAGGAGTGCTCCAGTCGTCAGGTATCGAAGCGGCCGCGAGCGGTCTCGATGTGGCCGAGGTATCGGTGGGTCCAGACGCACATTCCGTCGACCGTCGCCCGGAGGGCTCGCCCGGGCTCGGTGAGGGTGTACTCGACCCGCGGCGGCACGGTGGGGTGCACCGTCCGCTCGACCAGTCCGTTGCGCTCCAGCATGCGCAGGTTCTGGGTGAGCATCTTGTGGCTGATCCCCTCGACCTCGTTCCGCAACTCGCTGAAGCGCAGGGTGCCTTCACCGAGCATCTCGATGATCAGGAACGCCCACTTGTTGGCGACGTCCGAGAAGATCTCCCGCGCCAGGGAGTCGGCGCGCCTCAGGTCGGCGTCGTCGGCCGAGGCGCCCTTGAGCTGTGTGGTCACCATCAGGTTCCCCAGTCACTGAAAAGTGCGTTCTTCCATGTCAGCGTCCACTCTCCTATGGTTCCTGAGTAACCACAAGAGATCACAGGAGATAGGCAGCATGGCCATCACTCTGGTGAACCCCGACGGATTGCCCAAGATCGGTGTCTACCGGCAGGTGTCGATCGCATCCGGGTCGAAGCTGGTCTTCATCGCCGGACAGGTCGCCTGGGACGCCGAGGGGGTCACGGTCGGCGAAGGCGACCTCACCTCCCAGGTCGAGCAGTGCTACCTCAACATCGCCACCGCCCTCGCCGAGGTCGGCGGATCCTTCGACGACGTTGCGAAACTGACCTTCTACGTCGTCGATTGGACCCCCGACAAGATGCCCGCCCTCCTGGAGGGGATCTCCCGGGCGGCCACGCGGCTGGAGATCACCCCGGTGCCGCCGGCGACGCTTCTCGGTGTCGCGGCACTCGACGTTCCTGACCATCTCGTCGAGATCGAAGCCACCGCGATCCTCGACTGAACCGGCGCCTCTCACCCACTGATCACAGCGTGACCACGATCTTGCCGTGGACGTGACGTCCGGCCTGCAACGTGACGGCGTCGCGGATCTTCTCGATCGGGAAGGTCGCGGCGATGGGCACGGTGAGCTCGCCGGCGAGGATCGCATCGGTGATCCGTTCCATGTCGTCCGGCCCCGCGTCGAAGCCGCCGGTGGCGCGCACGCCGCCGGGAGGGTTGGGGCCCGCGGCGATCGTGGAGATCCGCTCGGGCGGTACGCCGAGCGCCAGCGCGGTCTCGGCCGTCTCCGTGCCGAACAGGTCCGTCGCCGCGGTCACTCCGCCGAAAGCCAGTACTCGGTCCGCCAGTCCGGGGCCGTACGCCACTGGCTCGGCATCGAACTGCCGCAGGAACTCGAAGGTGCCCGCCGAGGCCGTGCCGATCACGGTGGCACCGGCGAGCTTCGCGAGTTGTACGGCGAACACGCCTACGCCGCCGGCGGCGCCGCCGATCAGTACGGTGTCGCCGGACCGCAGGTCGATCGCCGCCAGAGCGGCGGCGGCGGTGAGGCCGGCCACCGGAAGCGTGCTCGCCACCTCGTCGCCGATGCCGTCCGGCGTCGGAAAGAGCGCTTCGGAGCCCTCGGCAGGCGTCTTGACCACCACGAAGTCGGCGACGGCTCTGCCCAGCGCGCCGCCGTGGACGCGGTCGCCCACGGCGAAGCCCGTGGCGCCGTCGCCGACCTCGTCGACGACGCCGGCGAAGTCGTATCCGAAGCCGGACGGCACGGTGATGCCGAACTGCGCCGCCGCCTCGGGCCGCGAGGCGATGATCCAGTCCATCGGGTTCAGCCCGGCGGCCGCCACGCGGACGCGGACCTCGCCCGGGCCTGCGTGCGGCTCCGGAACCTCTCGCAGCTCCAGCACCTCGGGACCTCCGAACGTCTCATAGATGACGGCTCGGCTCATGGGGGACCTCCAGCAGAGAAGGTGATGGGACTTGGTGCCATCACTGCCATCACCATAACAGAGTGACGGGACCAAGTGCCGTACACTCCTCCCATGGCCCGCTGGCAACCGAACGCGTCAGAGCGACTGGCCCTGGCCGCCCTCGAACTGTTCGCGGAACGGGGCTACGAGAACACGACGGTGATCGACATCGCGCAGCGCGCGGGGCTGACGAAGAGCACCTTCTTCCGGCACTTCCAGGACAAGCGGGAAGTGCTCTTCGGCCACGACGCGATGACCGGACTGTTCGTCGAGGCGATAGTCGCAGCGCCGGCGACCGCCACCCCGCTCGAGGCGGTGGCTCATGCCCTGGACGAGGTCGGGAGGAAGTCCTTCACGCCCGCCCGCCGCGAATTCAGCGCCCTCAGGCGTACGGTGATCGCCGGCAGCCCGGAACTGCGAGAGCGCGAAGCGCTGAAGGGCCTCGCTCTCACCGCGTCGATGACCGACGGGCTCAAGCGGCGCGGCGTTCCCGACCTGGCGTCGTGCGTGGCCGCGGAGTTGGGCGCGCTCGCCTTCAAGATCGCCTATGAGCGCTGGAGCGACACGGCCAACGGCGACGACTTCGGCGAGGTCGTGCGGCGAGCACTCGGCGAAGTGCGAGCGGCCAGCGCCTTGTGCTGACGCGAACGCGGCCCGCCCTCCTCGGCGCCTGGCGGGTTGCGTGAGGAGGGCGGGCCGTCTCCTGGAGAGTCCGGTTCGGGCCGATCAGCCGAAGGGCTGCGGCTGCGGCACCGCGACGGTGTCGATCACCGGTGCCGGGCCGTCGTCGTTCGAGAAACGCAGGACGTTGCCGACGCTCCCTGGCTTCAGACGTACGCGGGCGACGGCGACGTTGGTCGCGTTGGACCCGGTCGTCGGGAAGGCCAGCTTGACGGGCGCGTCGTCGTTGACCGTCAGGTAGGCGTACCGGTTGGCCGGGTCCGAATTCACGTAGCTGATCTTGAGCGTGTAGTCCCCGGGACGGGGCGCGATGACGTGGTCGATCCGCAGCACGCCGGCGGGGGGCGGAGCGTTCCCGCTGGGCAGGTCGATGGCGTCGACGACGACCGTCGCCGCGGTGGAGGCCGCGTTCTTCTGGCCGGTGACCACGATCTTCAGGGTGTGGTCCCCGTCGGCGAGCCCGGACTTGGCGTACAGGGCCTGCTGGAAGCTCTTGCCGCCGGCGACGTAGGTGTCCACCGTGGCGACCTTCGCGTCGTCGAGGTAGACGTCGGCGATGCCGCCGTTGGTGTTCTTCGGGCCGATCCACCGTACCGCCGTGCCCTTGAAGCCGACCGTGACGCTGTCGCCGGCCTGGACGCTGAAGGACTCGTTGTTGCCATAGTCGCCGTCGGTCCACCCCTGGTTGGCGGCGTGGGTCCACGCGCCGCTGTAGTGCAGCGCCGGGTCGACGTCGTCGTAGGTGTAGGAGGTCTGGCCGCCGCCGACGCCGATGCCGCCCACCGCCGTACCGCCCGAGCAGGCCGAGCAGGTGACCACCTGGGCGCCGTTGGAGAAGGTGCCGTCGGCGGCGGCGTCATAGACGGTGTCCGTACGCTGCGGTTCCCAGGTGCCGTCGGCGACGTCGAGCGACCAGGAGGACTGCCAGTTCAGCGACGCCTTTCCGCCGCCGATCGACATCGGCAGCCAGATCGGCGCCGAGTCGTGCAGGTGGCTGGCGTACCAGCGGTCTCCCATGAAGACGTAGGTGGTGCCGTGCCGCCCCTTGACCGGCAGGACGAAGCTGGTCTGGGAGTTGAACGTCTTGCTGCCGGCCGGCGCGAACGGCTTCCAGTCGGACCACGGGCCGCTCGGCGAGGTGGCCGTGGCGTAGTCGTTGTCGTTGGTGTTCCACCCGGTCAGCTTCGAGCCGAACAGGTAGTACGTGCCGTCGACCTTCACCATGGCCGGCGACTCGCGGTCGGGCAGTACGGCCGCCGGTGACTCCACGGTCAGGTAGTCGGCGGACAGCTTGTCGACGCGCAGGCCGTTGTTGCGGTCCTCCGACAGCAGGTAGGCGGTGCCGTCGTCGTCCTGGAACAGACCGAGGTCCCGGCTGAGCTGGCCGAGCGGCCGGGCACTCCCCCGATACTCGTACGGCCCGCACGGCGTGGCGCTCGTCGCGACCCCGGCGCGGGCGTCGCCGTAGTTGGGCGAGTCGATGTGCGTGTACATCACGTACTGGTGCGTGGTCGCGTTGTAGATGACCTTCGGCCGTTCGACCACGCGGTTCGGGCCCAGGTCGCCGCTCGCCTGCCGGGACAGCGCGTCGGCGTGCCGGGTCCAGGACACCAGGTCGGTGGAGGAGTAACAGGCCACGGCGGTGAACGCGCTGCCCGCGACCTTGTCCTCGCCGTACGCGTAGTAGGTGTCGCCGACCTTGAGAATGCCGGCGCCGTGCAGTTGCGCCAGCTCACCGTTCTGGTCGTTCCAGGCGGCACCGGGAACGATGGCGACCGCGCCCGGCGCCGCAGGCGGGCCGGGCGGGTCGTCGCCGTTCTCGGCGGACGCGCCGGCCGCGCCGGCCAGCGTGGTCGTCATGGCGAGCAGCACCGCCACGACACGGGGGATGAGTCCGCGCATGTCACTCCTTCAGGGGGTCCCCGGTCCAGGGGGAAGGATCCGGTCCGGGCCCGGGGCACCCGGATCGGTGTCGGCTACGGCGAGGGGGCGGTCAGCGGCGTTCGAAGCGGATGGCCTGCCCGCCCGACGGCGCGAGGTCGAGCCGCAGCGTGTCGCCGGCCCGTACGGTGCGCTCGGACAGCACCACCGGTGTGCCGTGAGGCGCGCTCGCGGGCGCGCCGTCGGCGTACACGTGCGCCTGCCACTCGCCGTGTTCCAGGAAGTCGGTGCGGACCTCGACGGTGCGGGCCTGTTCGTTCGTCATCGCGCCCAGGAACCACGTGCCGCCGTTCCGGCGGGCGACGACGACGTGCTCGCCGATCTCGCCGCCGAGGGTCCGGCTCTCCTGCCAGGTGGTGGGGACCGCGTCGAACCAGGACAGTTCCGGATACCCGGTGGCGAACTGGCTCGGCTTGGCGTACCAGTAGATCCATTCCAGCGCGCTGTAGTAGACGGCGGCCATGGCCAGCTGGTGGGCGTTCGTCGTCTGGTCGCGCGACTGGGCGTAGCAGATCGTGTAGTCCATCGGGCCGGCCACGTTCCGGGTGAACGGCAGCGTCACGTTGTGCGTGGCGGTCGGGAAGTGCTCGTTGCCGCGGACGCCTTCCATCGTGATGTAGTTGGGCAGCGTGCGCTCCACCGGCCGGCCGCAGGTCGTCGTGGGTGTTGACCAGCAGCCTGTGCTCGCCGAACGTCCGGATGGCGTTGAAGATCCAGTCGTTCTGCTCCTGCGTGCCCTCCCGGAGGAACCCGAACTTCACCCCGGCCACGCCCCACTGCCGGTAGAGCGGAGCGATCTGGTCGAGCGCGCTCTCGGCGGCGATGCGGTTGACGTAGAGGATCACGCCGATGCCGTGGTCGCGGCCGTACGCGATGACCTGCTGGAGGTCCAGCGCCGGGATCGGGCGCGTCGGGTCCGAGCTCGGGCTGCTCTCCGGGCCGTACCAGCCGGCGTCGAACTCGACGTACTGCAGGCCGCGTGTCGCGGCGAAGTCCACGGCCGCCAGCCCTTCGGCCGTCGTCAGGTTGGAGCGGAACGCCTTGCCGGGTCTGATCCAGGACGTGTCGGCCAGCAGGCTGGGCCGCGCGAGGGTGGTGACCAGGTCACCGCGGTCGACCAGGTCGGCGGCGCTGCCGCCCACGATGAGGGTCCGCCACGGGGTGGCGAACGGCGTGGCGACCGAGAACGACGACTGGATCGGCCCGCCGCCGCGCTGCGCGGAGGTGGCCAGGTACGACACCACGGCGTCGGCGTCGTCCGGCACTGAGGCGAGCAGCAGCCGCGGGTAGTGCTCGCGCGCCGACTCGGCGATGCACGCGGTGCCGCCGTCGGCCAGCCGCACGGTGACGGGAATGTCGGCCAGGGGGCCGTTGTCGCCGGCGCCGTTGCTCGAGACCGGTATCGCGCCCGGGGACACCGGGCTGTAGTCCGACTCGTCGCGGCTCGCCCACAGCACGGCTCCGGTGGGGAAGCGGAAGCGGGTCTGTTCGCCGGCGATGGTGACGGCGTCTCCGGGAGCGTTCCGCAGGAGGTAGCGCAGCGCGACGCCGTCGTCGTAGGCGCGCAGGATGACGCTGAACGCCGTGTTCGTCGCCGGATCGACCAGGTCGACCTGGAGTTCGGCGCATTCCTCGGTGAGTCGTTCCCGCCGCCCGTACGCCGGGGTCCAGTGCCCGTGGACCCGGTCCCGGCGGACCCTGGTGAGCGTCGCGCCGGGCCCGAGCAGGGCGCCCGAGTCCAGCCGCAGCCCGAGCGCCGACGGCAGCAGCACGGGCCGCCGGTGCAGGTTCACCGCCCAGGTCAGGCCGGCGGGTCCCCATCCCAGCCGGGCGTGCAGTCGCCCGCCCGGTGAGATCACGGACCACGACCGTCCAGGGGAATCCGTGTCCTCAGCCGTGGCCGTCCTCGCCGTCGCGATCCCGGCGGCTCCGGCTCCCGTGGCGATCGCGCCGGCCAGCAGCGCGCGTCTCGTGATCCCGCCGCCGGGCATGGTCGAGCCCGTATCTGAGTCCGCCCTCATGACGCCAACTCCCTGGTCACGCCCGCCGCTCCCGGAGGCACCCGGTTCAGATGGCGATAATTAATGCCCGAATGCACGCAAACTGTCAATAAGAAAGACATACGAACATGTTTCGCACATTTTCCAACATGGATGGTGTGTCGAATCATCGATCGGCTTCGTGGACCACTCGACCGGCCTCCGGCTCGAGTGCCGCGCGCCCGGTGCCGTGCTCGAGTGCCGCGCGCTCGGTGCCGTGCTCGAGTGCCGCGCGCTCGGTGCCGTGCTCGAGTGCCGCGCGTTCGCCGCCGTCGGCCCGCCGCCCGGCGATGCCGAGGGCGGCGACACCGGTCAGGCCGGCGGCGATGAGGACCACGAGCCAGGCGCGGTGGAAACCGGCCAGGCCGCTCGTACGGTCCGCGCCGAGGACGGCGACCAGCACGGCCACGCCGAGGGCGGAGCCCAGCTGGCGCGCCATCGACAGCACCGCGGACCCCGACGCCAGATCGGCACGCGGGACGGTGTCGGCGCAGGCGAACAGCGACGGTTGGATGACCGCGTTCGCCGGCCCCCAGAGCAGCATGCTGGGCAGGACCACGCTCCGGTAGGCGGGGGCCGCTTCGGCGGTCAGCAGAGGCCAGACCCCGGCCATCGCGAACAGGAACGCGCCTGCTAGGACGGTGTTCCGCTTCCCGAAGCGCGCCGACAGCCGGCCGGAGAAGGGTGACAGGACGCCGGCCGCCAGCGGACCGGGCGCGATGCCGAGCGCGGCCCGGACGACCGAGAAGTGCCACTGCTCGGTCAGCAGCAGAGTGGTGCCGAGGAGCATGGCGGCGAAGCCCACGTAGTACGTGACCAGCCCGGCGGCACCGGCGCTGAACGCCCGTACGGCGAACAGCCGTGGCTTCACCACGGGATCGGAGTGGCGAAGGACATGCGCGACGAATGCCGCCACCAGGGCGAGCCCTGTCGTCAGCATCGTCCCGGTCCACGCCACGGGCCAATCCGAGATCTCGGTCAGCGCCGTGCACACGAGGCCGATGGCCCCGAGCGCCAGGAGCATCCCCCAGTGGTCGACACGCCGGCCGGTTCCCTGACCGCCGCCGCGAGGCAGGACCGCGATACCCGCCGCCAGGGTGGCGAGGACGAGAGGAACGTTGATGAGGAAGATCCAGCGCCAGTCCCACTCGACGAGCAGCCCGCCGAGCACCGGACCGCCGCCGGCCGCCACCGCCCCCACCGCGGCCCACACCCCCACCGCCGTGCCCCGCCGGTGCGCGGGGAACGCCGAGAGCGCGAGACCGAGCGAGGTGGGCATGAGCACGGCGGCACCGGTCGCCTGCAGCGCCCGGAAGACGATCAGAGCCGGCAGCGTCGGGGCCAGCGCGCAGCCGAGGGACGCGATGCCGAACACGATCAGACCGGCCAGGAAACCCGCGCGGGGGCCGACGATGTCGGCCGCGCGCCCGGCCGGGACGAGCAGAGCCGTGACCACGATGGCGTAGGCGTCCAGGATCCAGGAGACGTCCGGCAGCGTCGCCGGGGAGAAGTCGCGCCGCAGTACCGGAAGCGCGATGTTCGCCACCCACAGATCCAAGATCGTGAGGAACTGGGCCGCGCACACGACCGCCAGCACGGCGCCCGCCCGCCGCGGGACATTCACGGGTTCGGTCATGCATCACAGGCTGCAAGGGCCCAAGCCACCAGGGCCAGTGGCAAGAATGACGATAACCGCTAAAATAGTGACATGGCTGCTAGAAGCGTGGCATTGGCCGTCACCGAGGATGTGCCGATCTTCGAGGCCGCCATCCCGTGTGAGGTGTTCGGGCGCGCCCGCCCCGATCTGGCCGACCCCTGGCTCTACGACTTCCGGATCTGCGCCGCCGAGCCGGGCCGCACCACGCTCGGCGCCGGCTTCGTGGCGGGCACGGCGCACGGCCTGGATCGGCTGGCCGACGCCGACACCGTGATCGTGCCGGCCTGCGCCGACGTCCACGACGCCCAGCCTCCCGACCTGGTGGGGGCGGTCCGTGCGGCCCACCAGGCCGGAGCGCGTGTCGTCTCGCTCTGCTCGGGCGCGTTCGTGCTCGCCGCCGCGGGCATCCTCGACGGCCGGCGCGCCACCGTCCACTGGCTGTACGCCGACCTCCTGGCGAAGCGCTTCCCGAAGGTCACCGTCGACCCGGGCGTCCTCTACGTCGACGACGGCGACGTGCTGACCAGCGCCGGCACCGCCGCGGGCATCGATCTCTGCCTGCACCTGGTCCGCCTGGATTTCGGCACCCGGATCGCCAACCTGCTCGCCCGGCGGCTCGTGGTGCCCCCGCACCGCGCGGGCGGCCAGGCCCAATACGTGGAGACCCCGCTGGCCCGGCAGGACGACGACGGCCTGGCGCCGTTGCTCCACTGGGCCATCGAGCACCTCGACGAGCCCCTCACCATCGCCGACCTGGCACGCCGGCAGCACGTCACCCCCCGTACGCTGATCCGCCGCTTTCACGCGGCGACCGGGACATCACCGCTGCAGTGGCTGCTGGCCCAACGTATGCAGAGAGCACGTGAACTCCTCGAGTCCACGTCCGAACCCGTGGGTCGCGTCGCCGAGCGCAGCGGCCTGGGCGCCGAGGCGAATCTGCGCCACCACTTCACCCGCGCGGTCGGAGTGTCCCCCGGCCAGTACCGGCGCACTTTCAGCCAGAGGCCACCCTCTCCGCACGACGGTGACTGACGGGTGCCCGTACCCGGGCGGGCACTCAGCCTCCGTTCGGCAGTTTGACGACGGTGAGGAGGACGGCCGAGTCCTCGAGCGCCTCAAGGCTGTGCCGGGCGTCGGGCACGGCGATCAGGTCACCCGTCCGGCCCTCCCAATGATCGCTCCCGGCGACGAGCCGTACCCGGCCACGCAGCACGTGCACCGTCGCCTCCCCCGGGCTCGCGTGCTCGTCCATCGTCGAACCGGCCGTGAGCGCGACGACGGTCTGCCTCAGCGCGTGCTCATGGCCTCCGTACACGGTGGTGGCGCTCCGGCCGGCCGCCCCGCGCCGGCACGTTCGAGCTGCTCTCTGGTCACCGCGTCCAATGACAGTTTCCGCATGTCCTCCATTTACCGCAGTGGCGGCGAAGCATTCATCGACCCTCGAACACGCCGTCCCCGGTCCGCAGCCCGTCGAGGAAGAGAGCCACGTAGTAGTCGCCCAGGGCCGCGGCGTCGAGCGGCCCGTCGGGGTGCCACCACGTGCTGATCTGGTGGACCGCGCCGAAGAAGAAGTTGACCGCCAGGTCCGCCGGCACCCCGGGCCGGAACGTCCCCTCCCGCTGGCCCTCCTCGATCAGCGCGCGGACGCACTCGTGGTAGCGGCGCCGCTCCGCGCGCACCGCCTTCTGCTTCTCGGCCGGCAGCAGGTGCATGGAGCGGAAGAAGACGGTCACCTCGTCCAGGTGGGCGAGGCTCGTCTCGATCACGTCGACGGCGGCGGCGCGCAGCCGCTCCTCGGCCGGACCCTGACCGCTCGCGAACCGCTGCAACCGCTCCGTCTGCAGCGCCAGCAGCCGGTGGTAGATCTCGTACAGGAGGTCGTCCTTGGCGGCGAAATAGTGGTACATCGCCCCCTTGGTCACCCCGGCGGCCGCGACGATCTCCTGTACGGAGGTGCCTTCGTAGCCGTTCTCGGCGAACAGCCGGGTGGCCATCGCCAGCAGCCGCTCCGGCAGCGGGCGGTCGTCGCCGGAGGCCATCATCTCCCCCGGTAGGGGGCCAGCTCGCGGCGGGCGATCGACCGTTTGTGCACTTCGTCGGGCCCGTCCGCCAGGTGCAGGGTGCGCACGCCGGCCCACAGGTCCGCGAGCGGGTAGTCCTGCGAGACGCCGGCGCCGCCGTGCGCCTGGATCGCCCGGTCGATCACCCAGCCCGCCATCTCCGGCACCGCCGCCTTGATCGCCGAGATCTCCACGCGGGCGCCCTTGTTGCCGACGGTGTCCATCAGCCAGGCGGTCTTGAGGACCAGCAGGCGGGCCTGCTCGATCCGGATGCGCGCCTCGGCGATCCAGTCCTGCACGACGCCCTGGTCGGCGATCGGGCCGCCGAAGGCGACCCGGGACACGACCCGCTCGCACATGAGCTCCAGCGCCCGCTCGGCCATGCCGATGGCGCGCATGCAGTGGTGGATCCGCCCGGGGCCCAGGCGTTCCTGCGCGATGCGGAAGCCCTCGCCCTCGCCGAGCAGGACGCCGGTCACGGGGACGCGGACGTCCTCGAAGTCGATCTCGGCGTGGCCGCCGTGGGTGCCGTCGTCGTACCCGAAGACGGTCATGCCGCGCTTGACCGTGACGCCGGGCGTGTCCTTCGGCACGAGCACCATGCTCTGCCGGCGGTACGGCGGGGCGTCCGGGTCGGTCACGCCCATCACGATGAGGATCTCGCAGGCCGGGCTCATGGCTCCCGACGACCACCACTTGCGGCCGTTCAGGACGTACGTGTCGCCCTCCCGCTCGATGCGCAGGGAGATGTTGGTGGCGTCGGAGGACGCGACGGCCGGCTCGGTCATGCAGAACGCCGAGCGGATCGCGCCGTCCAGCAGCGGCTCCAGCCACCGCGCCTTCTGCTCCGGGGTGCCGAACAGGGAGAGGATCTCCATGTTCCCGGTGTCGGGGGCCGCGCAGTTCAAGGCGACCGGGGCGATGTGCGGGGACCGGCCGGTGATCTCGGCGAGCGGGGCGTACTGCAGGTTGGTCAGCCCGGCGCCGTGCTCCTTGTGCGGCAGGAAGAGGTTCCACAGGCCGCGTTTGCGCGCCTCCGCCTTGAGGCCCTCGATGACCGGCGGCGTGGTCCAGGTGCCGGCGCGCTCGGCGGCCTGCGCGGCGAAGACGGGCTCGGCGGGATGGACGTGGGAGTCCATGAAGTCGAGCAGCCGATCACGGTACTCGATGGTCGTCTGATCGAATCCGAAGTCCATGTGCCGTCCCTTCGCGAGCCCGGTCGCCACGCCCGGCCGCCGTACGGGCAGGGCCATACCGACTGGTCGGTATGACGACCGTAAGCAGTACGGCCGGGCCGCGTCAACGCTCGTGCCGCCCCGCCGGTGCCTTCATGCCCGTTCGCGGAGCGAACTCTCACGGATCTTCAGCTCCGCGGACAGCACGATGTGGCGAACGGGGAAGGTCTCGCCGACGATCCGCCGCAACAGCAGTTCGGTGGCCTGGCGTCCGATCTCGTACGTCGGCTGGCTGACGACGGTGAGCCGGGAACGCATGTCGAGCGCCGGGGTCATGTCGTCGAAGCCCACCAACGCGATGTCGTCGGGGCAGCGCACCCCGGCCTGGTCGAGCGCGTTGACCGCGCCGATGGTCATGAGGTTGTTGGCGACGAACAGGCCGTCCGGGGCGTCCTTCAGCTTCAGCAGGCGCTCGGTGGCCTCCCGTCCGCCGTCGATGCGGAAGTCGCTCACCCGCCGGTACGGCGCCGAGACGATCGTCGAACGCGGCGGATCCCCGCTGACCACCCAGGCCGTCGGCCCGAAACTGGCCTGGCTCCGGCGGCACGAGCCCGACGTGTGGGCGCGGACGCGCCGGCTGTTCATGGCGAGTTCCTTCCTCGTGCACGAGCTCACCGGCGAGTACGTCCTCGACCGCCACTCCGCGAGTCAGTGCACACCGCTGTACGACAGCCGGGAGCACGCCTGGATCGACGGCTGGGCGGCGGAGATCGCGCCCGGCCTGGAGCTGCCGCCGCTCCGCTGGCCCGGGGAGATCGCGGGCACGGTCACCGCGCCGGCGGCGGAGCGGACCGGACTGCGGCCGGGCACGCCGGTCGTCACGGGGACCATCGACGCCTGGGCCGAAGCGGTCAGCGTGGGAGTGACCGACCCCGGCGACGTCATGGTGATGTACGGCACGACGATGTTCCTCATCGAGGTCCTGGCGCAGCGGCGCGCCTGGCCGGAGCTGTGGGGAACGGTCGGGGTCACGCCGGGCACCTACGACCTGGCGGCCGGGATGGCCACGTCCGGAGCGGTCACCGGCTGGCTGCGGGACCTGACCGGAGGGTCGTACGCCGAGTTGACGGAGGAGGCGCGCGCGGCCGGCGCCGGAGCGGGCGGCCTGCTGATGCTGCCGTACTTCTCCGGCGAGCGGACGCCGCTGTTCGACCCGGACGCGCGCGGGCTGATCCTGGGCCTGACCCTGCGTCATCGGCGCGGGCACCTGTACCGCGCGGCCCTGGAGGCCACGGCCTTCGGCGTGCGGCACAACCTGGAGACGATGCGGTCGGCCGGCGGCGCGGCCAAGCGCCTGGTGGCGGTGGGCGGCGGCACTCAGGGCGGCCTGTGGACGCAGATCGTCTCGGACGTGCTCGGACAGCCGCAGGTCCTGCCGTCCGTGACGATCGGCGCGTGTTACGGCGACGCCCTGCTGGCCGGGCGGGCCGTGGGCCTGTCCGCCGGCGAGTGGAACCCACCCGCCGACGTCGTCACCCCCGACCCGGCGGCCGGGGAGACGTACGACGAGTTGTACGGCCTGTACCGCGGCCTCTACCCGGCGACGCGCGGCGCGGCCCACGTCCTGGCCGCGCTGTCGCGCCGCATGGCGTGAGCGTCGTGCTCACCGATGGAGGCCGTACCAGCTGGTGAAGGCCGTGCTCACTGGTGGAGGCCGTACCAGCTGGTGAGCGTCGTGCTCACTGGTGGAGGCCGTGCCCGGTCTCCTCGTCGCCGCGGTCCACGTCGAGGCCGACGATCGAGGCGCACCGGCAGCAGACCCATTCGGCGACGACCGACTCGGAGTCCATGTCACGCGTACGGTAGGGCTTGGCGATCTTTCTGCGCCGCATTCCGTGACCGCACGTCGAATGCACCAAAAGACCACAATTCGGGCAGGGCCACACGTCATCGCCTGGACGTTCGCAACCAGGACAAACTGGGCCATCTTGATCGGCATGAACGGCGATCAACGCAAGCTCGGAACGCCAGTCGCGTTCGAGATCAAGGTATTCGTCGGCAGGCCAAGAATGATCAGCCAGCCAGGCGAGATATTCCTCGTCGCCGGGGGGCAGGACGGCGGTCATCGACTCGGGGTACCCGTCTTCCGGCTCAGGGGCGGGCGCCGCGGACCGGCGACGGCCCCGGACGGCGAGTACCAGGGACACGAGGGCGAGCAGGGAGATCCATAGGAAGATGTTCACATTCCCACATCCGCGGAGGCACTCATGGCAGCGATCACGCGGCAGGGCGGCAATGCGAGGGGAAGCACTGCGGTACCCAAGGGTGGCGTCCTTTCATGAGTCGCTGTCGGGGGGCGCAAGCGATCATGCATGCGGGCCATAAAACGGTAGAACAGTACCGAATCCAGCTCGGCCATGGAAATCGATCAAACAATTTCTGATCGTTACCGAGACGATGTTCAAATAATGAATCTTCCGTCTCGTTCCCTGGTCCGTCCGGCGTCGGTCGGCGCGCCGTCACCTCGCCGGGGCTCGCCGGCCGGCGAGCCGCAGCGCGTGCTCGACGATCGAGACCAGCACCAGCTTCGCCGACTCGCGGCGCCGCACGTCGCACAGGATGATCGGCACGTCGGGGTCGACGTCGAGGGCCGCGCGGACCCGGTGCACGTCGTACCGGGGAGCGGCGTCGAAGCAGTTGACGGCCACGACGAACGGCGTCCCGCGCTGCTCGAAGTAGTCGATCGCCGCGAAGCTGTCGGCGAGCCGCCGGGTGTCGGCGACGACCACCGCGCCGACCGCGCCCTTGGCGAGCTCGTCCCACATGAACCAGAAGCGCTGCTGCCCGGGGGTGCCGAACAGGTAGAGCGCCACGTTGTTCCGGAACGTGATGCGCCCGAAGTCCATGGCGACCGTCGTGGTCTCCTTGCCGGCGACCCCGAAGGTGTCGTCGACGCCGATCCCCACGCTCGTGAGGGCCTCTTCGGTGCGCAGCGGCCGAATCTCGCTGACCGTGCCGACCAGCGTCGTCTTGCCCGCTCCGAACCCTCCGGCGACGAGGATCTTGATGGCCACCGGCGACTCCGCCGTGGCGACGGCCGAATCAAAGTGTGTATAGCTCATTGAGCACTGCCCTGAGTATCCGTTCGTCGTGCGCGTACACGTGCGACTGCGGAGGCCGCACGCTGATCAGGCCCCAGTAGTGAAGATCGCCCAGCAGGACGCGGATGACGCCGAGGGGCAGGCCGAGGTCGGAGGCGAGATCGGCGACCGTCACCGGCCGCCGGCACAGGCCGAGGAGCCGCAGGTGCTCCGGATCCAGCCACCGCCGGTCCTCCCGCGCCGGCGCCCGGCCGACGATGACGGCCAGCAGGTCCAGCGTCTCCCCGTACTCCCGGGTCCGGCCCCGGCTCACCGCATAGGGTCGGACGATCGGGCCCGCCGCGTCGTCGAACCACCGCCGCTTGGGCGCGGTCAACGGGGATCACGCTCCCCCCGGCATGCCGTCCGGTCTGCCGGCCGTCGACCGCGCGGCGGTGGCCAGGTGACGCCGCACCCGCTTGACCAGCCGCGCCATCTCGTACGCGATCAGCCCGATGTTCGCGTCGCCCTCGCTGACGACCGCCAGGCACGTGCCGTCCCCGGCCGTGACCACGAACATGAACGCCTTCTCCAGCTCGATGACCGTCTGGCGGATGCCGCCACCCTCGACGCGCTCGCTGACCGTACGCGCCAGGCCGTGGAGTCCGGCCGCCAGCGCGGCGAACCGCTCGGCCTCCGCGGAGTCCATCCCGCGGGACATGCCCATGGGCAGCCCGTCCCCGGTGAGGATCATCGCCTGCCGCACACGCGCGACGCGTCCCACCAGATCGTCGAGCAACCAGTTCAGCTCGCCGGTCGTGTCCAGCATTCGTCCACTCCCCCTTCGCCGGTCATTCGTCCAGGTCCGGAGCCTCGCGGCCGCGCTGCCATCCCTGCTGCAGCGATGACATCAGCGACCGGGTCTCCTCCGGCGGACGGGTCGTGGCCGCACCGCCGGCCGGCGGCGCGGACCAGGTCGACTCGTCGCGTAGCTGGGGTGCCAGGTTGGTCTGACGGACGCGCTTCGGCAGTTCGGGCGCGTCGGCGTCGGTCCAGCCCTCGTGGGGCGTCGGGATGTCCTCACCCGCCCAGCCGGACGCGGCGAAGTCCGGGGCCTCCCAGGCGCCCCCGCCGCTCCACACGGGTCCCTCGGCCCAGTGGTCCATCGCCGGGGCGGCGAGCTCACGCGGGGCGGTCAGTGAGGGCGGCGGCTCGGCGGGCGAATCGATCTGCACGACGGAATGCCAGGCCGCCTCGATGGGCGACTCGTCGGCCCAGGTCTGCTCGTATTCGACGCCGTCGTCGTCACCGGCCACCAGCTCCGGCGGGATCAGCGCGACCGCCCGGACGCCCCCGTACGGGGACCGCCCGAGGGTGACGCGCATCCCGTGCCGCTCGGCGAGCCGGCCGACGATGAACAGGCCGAGCCGGTCGCTGTCGAGCAGGTCGAACTCCGGAGGATTCGACAGGCGCCCGTTGGCCTCGGCGAGCTCCTCGTCGTTCAGGCCGATGCCCCGGTCCTCGATCTCGACGGCGTAGCCGTGGGCGACGAGCTCACCCCGGACCTGCACCTGCGTGGTGGGCGGGGAGAACGCCGTGGCGTTCTCCAGCAGCTCGGCCAGCAGGTGCGTCACGTCGGCGACGACGGCGCCGTCGAGCGCGGCCGGCGTGGCGGCCTCGACGTCGACCCGGGTGTAGTCCTCGACCTCGGCGACCGCCGCCCGCAGGATGTCGCGGATCCCCACGGGGTTGTGCCAGCCGCGGGCGGGCGGCGCTCCGGACAGGATCGCCAGGCCCTCGGCGTGGCGCCGCATCCGGGTGGTGAGGTGGTCGAGGGCGAACAGGTCGTCGAGGACGTCCGGGTCGCGCGCCTGCTTCTCCATCGTGTCGAGCATGGCGAGCTGGCGGTGGAGCAGCGACTGGTTCCGCCACGCGAGGTTGAGGAAGACCTGGTTGATCCCCTTCCGCAGGCGCGCCTCGCCCACGGCCGCCTCGACGGCGGTCCGCTGCAGAGTGGTCAGGGCGTCCGCGACCCGGGAGACCTCCTTGCTGCTGCCGACCTCCACCGGCGGGCTCTCGGCGGCGACGTCCACCTCCTCGCCACCGCGCAGCCGCTTGATGACCTGCGGCATGCGTTCCTCGGCGAGGTTCAGGGCCGCGCGCTGCAGGCCGGACATCTCCCGCGTGAGCGCGCGGCCGAACAGCACGGACACCAGGATCGAGATCGCCATGGCGAAGAGACCGATGCCCGCGGCGAGGTAGAGCAGGAGGACGATCCGGTCGCCGATCGGCTTGGCCTCGTTGGTCAGCGCGGTGCCGGCCGCGATGGTCGCCTTCGCCCACGAGGTCATCAGCGGGGTCACCGTGGGCTGCCACCCGGCCGCCGTCTGCGCCGGCAGCCGCCCGCCGCGCGAGTCGATGATCGCCTGCTCCAGCGCGCGGAACGTCGTGAAGGACTCGGAGTCGGCGACCTCGTCCCACGGCGTGCGCAGCGAGGGCTTCAGTTCCGCGCGCGCCGCGTCGAAGAGGTAGCGCTCGTTGTACGCGCTCTGCGTGAACATGCTGTACGCGGAGGCGCTCAGCCTGTGCCTGCCGACGAGCGCGGAGGTCACGATGGCGTCCTCGCGCATCACCAGCTCGCGCGCCATGGTCGAGTCGACCAGCGCCCTGCCCTGCTGGAAGATCTCGGGGTCGTTGATGACGATCATGGTGCTGAACACCTGGATCACGGAGTTGATCAGGGCGTCGTAGTCACCGATCATCCGCAGGCTGTCCAGCGACCCGGAGTCGACCTGACCGCGCAGGCCGGACAGCCCGTCGAGCTGCGTCCACAGGTCGCTCAGCCGCTGTTCGGTCGTGGGGCTGATGGAGCGCCGGGCGCTGTCCGACAGCACCGACTTGCGGAGGGCGGCCTGCGCCGCGTCGGCGGCGGCCCGGCCCTCGTTGACCTCGTCCCGTCCCTGTCGGCCGTGGGTGCTCAGCAGGACGGCGGAGGCCACGCGCTCGCGCTGCAGCATCGCCGACAGCGCGGCGCCGGGGAGCGCGACCTTGTTGTACGCGGTCGACGCCTCGTACTTGTTAAGGGCGTCACGCGACGTGAGGAACGCGGCGAACGCCCACAGACCGGCCAGACAGACGAGGGGCACGAGGACCATCACCAACAGCCTCGTCCGCAGGGACCACCTGCCGGAACGCTTAGGGGAACGCATGAAGGGCCTCACCGGTCTCCGCGGGCATTACATGAATCAGATTCAAGATCCCTAACCGGCTCAAATGGCACCACAGATGCCGCGTTCGTGGCAATAGCCCCCCTGGGCCATCCCGGTACCCACTCATTCGTCACGGTGCGTGATTAATGAGACGTATGACCGTTTCTGTGACTCAAGAAAAATTCGCGGCAACCTTCTCAGACCCCCGGGCGACTGGAAGGGCGGAACGTGTCCGCCAAGGTCGCCGCCCGGCCCGGCGGCCACGCTCCGTCGCCGCCCGTCCCTGGCCCTCGCGGGGGCGGGCGGTCTTTTGGGCGATATCCCGGAATCCGGCCGACCCGGCCGCTAGGGTCCCTCAAGATCAAAAACGTTGCCTCGGGGGCATCCGCTGAGGAGGAAACGCATGACACGCGCGTTGCGCCGCGACGGCATCGTCGCGCTCGCGGCCCTGGCCGCACTCGCGACGTCCTGTTCGTCCGGTCATCCGGCCGGCGCGACCGCCGACCACGACCGGGCCGGAGGGGTCACCGCCGCCGGGAGCCCGCTCACGTCGACCAAGGGCTTCTACGTCGACCCCGGTTCCAACCCCGTCACCTGGGTCAAGAACCACCGCGGAGACTCACGGGCGAAGCGCATCAACGCCTCCATCGCCACCAAGCCGATGGCCCGCTGGTTCGGCAACTGGAGCGGCGACATCACCAAGGCCGTCTCCGGCTACACGGCGGCGGCCAAGGCCAAGAAGAAACTGCCGATCCTCGTCGCCTACAACATCCCGGGACGGGACTGCGGCGGAGCCTCCTCGGGCGGCGCCGGAAGCGCCGCGGCGTACCGGACGTGGATCGCGAAGTTCGCCGCGGGCATCGGCAGCCGGCCCGCCGTCGTCGTCATCGAACCCGACGCCGTGGCCCAGGTGGACTGCCTGCCGAACGACGGCGAGCGCAAGACCCGCCTGTCGCTGCTGAGCTACGCGGCCGCCCAGTTCAAGGCCAAGGCACCGGGCAGCTGGGCCTATCTCGACGCCGGAAACGCCAAGTGGATCCCGGCCGCCACGATGGCGCAGCGGCTGCGGTCCGCGGGCGTCGGCAGCGTCCGCGGCTTCGCCGTCAACGTCTCCAACTACTACACGACCGCCCAGTCGGCCTCGTACGCCAAGGCCGTCAACGCGGCGCTCAAGTCGAAGTACGGCTACACGCGCCACTTCGTCGTCGACACCAGCCGGAACGGCAAGGGTTCCAAGAACGGCGAGTGGTGCAACCCGGCGGGCCGCAAGCTCGGCACGCCGTCCCGCACCGGCGGCGGCGCGGAGATGCTGCTGTGGGTCAAGGTCCCCGGCGACTCCGACGGACCCTGCGGAGTCGGCAAGGGCATCCCGGCCGGCCAGTTCAGCCCGGACCTCGCCATGAAGCTCATCAACGGCGGCTGAGCGACGGTAGAACTCCAGCGACCGGCTGCGGCGCGTGCCCGCCGCAGCCGGTCGCTGCCGCGAGCCCGGTCCCGGGCGTGGGACACCGCCCGACCGTTGGCGGGGAGACATCGCACGATCGCGGCCGGGAGCGGCCAGCGCCGGAAGGGGGGCATCGGCCCGATCACGGGACATGACGGCAATCCGTGAGGAAGACTTCACGCAGAGCCGAACCTGCCGGGTCATTCCGGCCGCGTCCGCTCTCCCGTCGATGTCACCAGCCCGCGCCGGTCGCGGGCGCACGCATGTCAGGAGACCGTCCATGACCACCCGCCCCCCGCAGCCGTCCGGCCGGAGCCTCATCGTGCGTGGCTCCGTCCTCGTCGCCGTCACCGTCTTAGGTGTCGCGCTGCCGGGGTCGTCCTCCGCTCTCGCCGCCCCGGGCGACGGCTACCTCCGGCTCGCGCACCTGTCGCCGGACACGCCCGCCGTCGATGTCTACCTGTACGCCGCGGGACGGACCACGCCGCGGCTGGTCCTGAAACACGTGGGCTACGGCGACCTCTCGCCGTACCAGCGGCTCAGCGGCGGTGCCTACACCGTCGCGATGCGGCCCGCCGACGCGGCGGCGTCCAGCCCGCCGGTCCTGTCGGCCCGCGTCCGCGTCCGCGCGCGGGAGGCCTACACCGTCGCCGGCCTCGGCCCGTACAAGGGAATCACGCTCAGGGTCCTGGACGACGCGCTCGCCGTGCCGCCCGGACGCTCGGCGCTGCGCGTCATCGAGGCGTCGCTCAAGCGGCCGACGGTGACCGTCACCGCCGATGACCGGCCGCTCGCCGACGGCCTCCGGTTCCCCGCCGTCACCGGGTACCGCCCGATGCGGGCGGGCACGACGACCGTTCGCGTCACGAGCGGATCCGGAAAGCCACTGACGGCACGGCTGTCGCTGCGCCCCGATTCCATCCACACGCTCGTGGTGCTCGACGGCCCGTCGGCGCCCCGGCTGCTCGACCTGCGCGACGCCACGGCGCCGCGCCGGACGCCGCGCGGCAGCGTCGAAACGGGCCTCGGCGGCCTCGCCGGACTCGCCGACCCGGTCGCACCGCCCCCCTGGGCGGCCTCCGCCCGGCTGATCCCGCTGCCCGCCGGTCCGTCGCCCGAGGCGTCGCCTACCGGCGTCCCGTCGCCCGACGCCCCGTCGTCCCGGGTCCCGTCGCCCGGCGTCCCGACGCCCGACGCCCCGTCGCGACGAGTTCCGCTGCCCGGAGTCTTGCCGGCCGCCGGTGAGCCGGGCGGGCGGACGGGCGCGTACGCCGAGCCGGTCATGTTGCGGATCCCCGCTCTCGGCGTGCGGACCGTCCTGGAACGGTTGTCGACGGATCGGGACGGCCGCCTTCAGCCGCCTCGGGAACCCGCGCGCGCCGGGTGGTTCGGCGACGGCATCCGTCCGGGTGCCCCTGGGCCCGCCGTGATCGCGGGACACGTCGACTCCCGCACCGGCCCGGCCGTCTTCACCGGGCTGGGGTCCCTGCGGCCGGGCGACCGGATCCAGGTCACCGACGCGAGGGGCCGGGTCGTGGCCTTCACGGTCGACCGTGTGCGGTCGTACCCGAAGACGGAGTTCCCGACGGAGGACGTCTACGGGGCGACCCCCGACCCGCAGTTGCGCCTCATCACCTGCGGCGGCGCGTTCGATCCGGCGTCGGGACACTACCGGCGCGACGTGGTCGTGTACGCGAGTCTCGCCTCGTGAGGCCTGCCCGCCGGCCGTCGCCCCTGCGGCGGCCGGCGGCCCTCCGGGGAAGACCGGCCCGAAGCCCCTATCTCCAGGGCGTCGGCGACGGTTATCGTCCTTCCATGCCGGAAGGCGGAGGGCGGCTGATCGCCGGGCAGTACCGTCTCATCGAGCAGGTCGGCCGTGGCGGCTTCGCGGTGGTGTGGCGGGCGCGCGACGAGCGCCTGGACCGCGACGTCGCCGCCAAACGGCTGTTCCTCCCCTCGTACTTCACCGAGGAACAGCGCGCGGAGCAGCGCCGGCGCACACTCCAGGAGGCCCGCTCGGCGGCCCGGCTCGACCACCCCGGGGTCGTCACCGTCCACGACGTCGTCGAGGACGGGGACGATCCGTGGATCATCATGGAGTTCGTCGAGGGACGGTCGCTCGGGGAACTCGTCCGGGCGGAGGGCCCGCTGCCCCCGGAGCGGGTCGCCGACATCGGGCTGCAGTTAGTCGACGCCCTGATCGCCGCGCATCGGGCCGGCGTCCTGCATCGCGACGTCAAGCCCGGCAACGTCCTCGTCGCCGAGCATCGGGTGGTGCTCGGGGACTTCGGACTGGCGACCGTGGAGGGCGACCCCGCACTCACCCAGTCCGGCGTCGTCATGGGCGCCCCCGCCTACCTGTCGCCCGAACGGGCCCGCGGCGAGCCCGCCGTCCCCGCGTCGGACCTGTGGTCGCTCGGCGCCACGCTCTTCTACGCCGTGGAGGGGCGCCGGCCGTTCACCGGGCCGAACACCAACGCGGTGCTGCACTCGATCGTCACCGAGGAGCCGGCGCCCGCGCCGCACGCGGGCCCGCTCGCCCCGGTCCTGGACGGCCTGCTCCGCAAGGACATCGCCGACCGCATCGACGCGGACGCGGCGGCGGAGCTCCTGGCCGCGATCGCCGACCCCGCGCAGCCCCTCCCCGGCGGGGCGTACGCCGACGTGCCGCGCCCGCCGCAGGCCGCGGGTCGCCGTGCGCATACCGGCCGGGCCCGTCGCCGATCCTGGGCGGCCCTCGCCGAGACGACCCGTCCGCAGCGCGCCGTCCGCGGTGTTTCTCCCCGGCCGACCGACCCGTACTCCCCCCGACCAACCGACCGCTACTCTCCCCGACCAACCCCCGGCCGATCTCCCCGCCGATCTGCCGGGCAGCGGCCGTGGCACGGGCGCCACCTCACGCTGCTGGTGGCCGCCCCCGTGGCCGTCCTGGCGCTCACCCTGCTGACCGTGCCCGAACAGCCGCACGACGTCGCGCGGCGTACCCGGCCGCCACGGCGGCCGGCAAGCACGGCTCCGCGTCTCGCCGCCGCGCTGACCGCGGGCCCGGGCGAGATCTACACCGTGGCCTTCAGCCCGGACGGGCGCACCCTCGCCACCGGCGGCGCGGATCACTCCGTACGGCTGTGGAACCTGCCCGACCGGCGGCCGATGGCGACCCTCACCGGCCACGCGTACGACGTGTTCGCGGCGGCGTTCAGTCCGGACGGGCGCACCCTGGCGACCGCGGGGTACGACGGCAAGGTCATCCTCTGGAGCCCCGCCGGGCGGACGCGCGTCGCGACCCTGGACACGCACGGCAACAGCGTCAGCGCGCTGACCTTCAGCCCGGACGGCGGGCTCCTCGCGAGCGCGGGCGACGCCGTCCGGCTCTGGAGCGTCCCGGACCACCGCTCGGCCGGCGCGCTGCCCACCCGGGACGAGGGCATGTTCACCGCCGCCTTCGCCCCGCACGGGAACACGCTGGCCACGGCCGGCACCTGGGCCATCCGGCTGTGGGACACCGCGCGGCCCGGCCGCCCCGTCACCGTGACCCGGCTGACGTCACTCGTCGTCGGGATGGCGTTCAGCCCCGACGGACGGATCCTCGCGGCCGGCGGCTACGACGGCCGCGTCCGGCTGTGGGACGTCGTCACCCACCGGCTCGTCGCGTCCCTGCCCAGCCTCCCCGGTCGCGTCAACGGCGTGGCGTTCAGCCCCGACGGCAGGCTCCTCGCCTGCGCCGGAGGCGACGCCGTCCTGCTGTGGAACGCCCTGACCCGGAGGCCCGTCACCACGCTGGCCCCCCGGGCGGGCGTCGTCGACGCCGTCGCCTTCTCCCCCGACGGCAGGACACTCGCGACGGGCGGCGACGACGCGACCGTACGCCTCTGGGACCTCGGCTAAAGCCTGTCTCAAAGCCCCGCTGAGCGGCAGGCCCTGGACGGCGGCACCGGGCCGCCGCTCGACGCGGGCGGCCCGGTGCCGGTCGGGATCAGTGGGCCGAGAACGACCAGACCGTCGCCGTCCGGTACGTCTGCCCGGGGCGCAGCACCGCGGACGGGAAGTTCGCGTGGTTCGGCGAGTCGGGGAAGTGCTGGGTCTCCAGCGCGAGGCCGTCTCCCTGCCGGTACTGCCGGCCGCTCGTGCCGTACAGCGTGCCATCGAGGAAGTTGCCCGAGTAGAACTGGATGCCCGGCTGGTCGGTGTACAGCTTCAGCACCCGACCGCTGGTCGGCTCGCTGACCTCGGCGGCGAGTCGGAAGCCCGAGCCGTTGAGGACCCAGTTGTGGTCGTAGCCCTGGCCGTACGCGAGCTGCTGGAAATTGTTCCGGATGCGCGCGCCGATGGGCGTCGGCTTGGTGAAGTCCATCGGCGTGCCGGCGACTGGGTCGAGCTTCCCGGTCGGGATGAGGGTCGAGTCGACCGGCGTGTAGCGGCTCGCGTTGAGCATCAGCCGGTGGTCGTAGATGCCGCCGGACCCCTCACCCGCCAGGTTGAAGTACGAGTGGTTGGTCAGGTTGACGATCGTGGCCTTGTCGGTGGTGGCCCGGTAGTCGATGCGCAGGTTGTGCCCGCTGAGGGTGTACGTCGTGCTGGCCTTGAGCGTGCCCGGGTAGTTCATCTCCCCGTCCGGGCTGGTGTAGTCGAGCCGCAGCGAGACGGAGTCCTTGCCCTTGCCCGGCGTGGCGGCCCAGACCTTGGTGTCGAAGCCCTTCGGGCCGCCGTGCAGGCTGTTGCCGTTGTTGTTCAGCGGCAGGTGGTAGGTCTTGCCGTCCAGCGTGAAGGTGCCCTTGGCGATGCGGTTGGCGTACCGCCCGATGAGCGCCCCGAAGTACGGCCCCGGGTTGTTCTTGGTGACGTAGTCGTCGAGCTTGGGGAAGCCGAGGACGACGTTGGTGCGGTGTCCGTGCCGGTCGGGGGCGTCGACCCGCTGGACGATCCCGCCGTACGTGATGATCTTGACGCTGATGGCGTTGCTGCTGAGGGTGTAGCGCCAGACCTTCGTGCCGTCGGAGAGAGTGCCGAACAGGTCCTTGGAGATGGTCGGCTTCGACGCCGCTTCGACGTTCGCCGCCGGGAGGACGCCGGTCACCAGCGCGGCCAGCGCGGCCATGCCGATGAGGCGGGATTTCGTTGGGCGGAGGGGCACGAGTGCTCCTTTCTTCGGCCCTGGGGCCGGAATGCGCATCCACCGCCCGCCCCCCGATCAGGCGGTCTTCGATGTGCTGTTGTCACGGAGGCTGCGAGAAGGCCGTCGGCCTGCCCCGCGCACAGACCGTCCCACCCTGTTCGAAATTTCGAACATTGTTCGAGGCCTGCGGGCAGACGCTAAATTCCACCGCGATGCGCTGTCAAGAACGCAACACTAAGCTGTTCGGCATTTCGTACGGAGTCCGAAAGGTGGCCGGAATGGGACGTGCGGTACCGGCGGTGACTCGCGCCCTGGACATCCTGGAACTGTTCCTCGAACGCCCCACCCTGTCCGCACCGGAGATCACCGAGCGCCTCGGGCTCCCCCGTACGACGGTCCACGAGCTGGTCACCACGCTCGCTGAACGCGCGTACCTCATCCCGGTGTCCGGCCAGCCGACGCGCTACCGGCTCGGCATGCGGCTGTTCCAGCTCGGCAGCGTCTTCGCCGACCAGCTGGATCTGGCCCACGAGGCCCGGGAGGCCGCCCAGCGGGTCGCCGCCGAATGCGACGAGACGGTCCACGTCGCGGTCCTCGACGGCACCGACGTCGTCTACATCGCCAAGGTCGACAGCACCCACCCGGTCCGGATGGTCTCCGCCGTGGGACGCCGCCTGCCCGCGCACTGCACCGGCGTCGGCAAGATGCTGCTGTCCGGCCTGACGCCCGAACGCCTCGACGCCGCCTGTCCGCTCGACGGGGACCTGGCCGGCATGACCGTCCGCAGCATCACCTCGCCCGTACGGCTGCGGGCCCACCTGGAGGAGATCCGGCGGGACGGGCTCTCCTACGACGAGTGCGAGTCGAACGACGCGGTGTTCTGCGTCGCCGCGCCCGTCTACGACCACACGGGCGACATGGTCGCCGGAATGAGCATCTCGGTGCCCAGCCTCCGCTGGGACGACCGGCGGCGCGAGGAGTGGAGCGGCCTGGTCCGCGGTGGCGCGGCCACGCTCTCGCAGCGGCTCGGTCACCGCCCGCCGAGCCAGGACTCCACCGCGACGACCTGACGGCCGGGGACGGCGTCGCCGACCGACATGCCAGATCTTGACGGCGTCCGGACGACCTGCGAACATGCGGATGTTTACGTAAACATTAGTACTGTCGCCGGTCAAGCGGGAGACCGTTCCCGGTGCGAGGAGTGCAGGTGGTCAACAACCCATCGCCCCGGTGGCTGCGGTGGCCCGTCGACGGTGCCCGTCCCGGGATCGCGTTCGGCGCCGACTACAACCCCGAGCAGTGGCCCCGGGACGTCTGGCGGGAGGACGCGCGGGCGATGAACGCCGCCGGCGTGACCGTCGTCGCGCTGGCGATCTTCTCGTGGGCCCGTATTCAGCCCGCCGAGGACCGATGGGACTTCGCCTGGCTCGACGAGGTCATGGACCTGCTGCACGAGCACGGCATCGCGGTGAACCTGGCCACCGCCACGGCCTCACCGCCGCCGTGGCTGGCCACGGCCCACCCGGAGATCCTCCCGGTCGACCAGGAGGGCCGCACCCGGTGGCCGGGGGCGCGCCAGCACTGGCGGCCGACGTCCCCGGTCTTCCGCGAGCACGCGCTCGTGCTCGTCCGCGCGATGGCCGAACGGTACAAAAATCACCCGGCCCTGGCCGCCTGGCACGTGTCGAACGAGCTGGGCTGCCACAACATCTACGACTACTCCGACGACGCGGCGCGGGCCTTCCGCGCGTGGCTGCGGCAGCGGTACGGGACCGTCGACGCGCTGAACGCCGCCTGGTCGACCAGCTTCTGGTCGCAGCACTACAGCGACTGGGACCAGGTCCTCCCGCCCCGCCTGGCGGCGCCCTCGTCCTTTCCCAACCCGGCCCAGCAGCTTGATTTCAAGCGGTTCTCCTCCGACGCGCTGAAGGAGTACCTGCGGGCGGAACGCGACCTCCTGCGCGAGCTCACGCCCGACGTCCCGGTCACGACAAACTTCATGGTCATGAGCGGCATCACCGGCATGGACTACGCCGACTGGGCCGCCGAGATCGACTTCGTGTCCAACGACCACTACGTGATCCCCGGCCCGCAGGGGCAGGACGAGCTGTCGTTCTCGGCGAACCTCACCGGCAACCTGACGCCGGGCCGCCCCTGGTACCTGATGGAGCACTCCACCAGCGCGGTGAACTGGCAGCCGGTCAACCGCCCCAAGCCGGACGGCGCGATGGCGCGCGACTCCCTGACGCACGTCGCCCACGGCGCCGACGCGGTCTGCTTCTTCCAGTGGCGGCAGTCCGCGGGCGGCGCGGAGAAGTACCACTCGGCGATGCTGCCGCACGCCGGGGAGGACAGCGCGGTGTTCCGCGCGGTCCGCGACCTGGGCGCCGCGCTGCGGGATCTCGCCCCGGTGGCGGGCGCCCCGCGCAAGCCGGCGCGCGCGGCGATCCTGTTCGACTGGCAGTCCTGGTGGACCGCCGAGCTGGACTCCCACCCGTCGTCGCTCCTGCGCTACCACCAGGAGGCGCTGGACTGGTACTCCGCGTTCCTCGCCGAAGGCGTACGCGCCGACGTCGTCCCGGCCGGGCACGCGCTCGACGGCTACGACCTCGTGGTGGCGCCGATCCTCCACGTGGTGCCCACGGCCCTGGCGGAGCGGCTGCGCGCGTACGTCGCGGGCGGCGGGCACCTGGTGACCACCTACTTCTCCGGCATCGTGGACGAGAACGACCGGGTGTGGCTGGGCGGCTATCCGGGTGCGCTGCGCGACCTGCTGGGAATCCGGATCGAGGAGTTCGGGCCGCTGCCGGCCGACGAGGGCGTGGAGCTCGACAACGGCTCCGTCGGCACGCTGTGGACGGACCGGATCGACCTCACCGACCCCGCCGTTCGGGTCCTGGCCACGTACAAGTCCGGCGAGCAGTCGGGCGGCCCGCCGTCACGCTCCGGCGTACGGGCGCGGGCTCGGCGGCGTACGTCTCGACCAGGCTCGGCCCCCAGGGACTGCGGCCGGTGCTCGCCGAGCTTCTGCGCGTCAGCGGCGTGGACGGCGAGCTGCCCGAGCAGGCCCGTGGGCGAGTCGAACTGGCGGTGCGCGCCACCGGCGACGCCGAGTTCTGGTTCCTGATCAACCACACCGGAGAGCCCGTCGAACTCGGCGGAGTCGACGGGCAGGTCCTGTACGGCGAGGCCGACGATCGGGTGCTGGGCCCCCACGGCGTCCGCGTCCTGCGCCGTCCCCGATGAGACCCGCCCCCGTACCCGCCGGCGAACCGGCGGGTACGGGGGCGTTTCACAGGCTCACTTCATGGTGAAGCCCTGCTGCTGCCCGTACTTGATCGACGCGGCCTGCCACGCCTGGAGTCCCTGCTGGAGGGTGGTGCCGCTCACGTAGGCCTTGCCGACGGTGTCGTTGAAGACGCTATTGGCGTAGGTCTGGAACGGCAGGTACGACCAGCCGGGGACGACGTTCTTCGCGGACTGCGCGAGAATCTCATTGATCTTCTGGCCGCCGAAGTAGGCCGGTGCGGCCCCCAGGAAGTCCGGGGACTGGAGCGTGGCGGTGGTGGCGGGGAAGGCTCCGCCGTCCACCCGCAGCTTCACCCCGTCGTCGACGTTCGCGAACTTCAGGAAGCCGTAGGCCAGTTTCTGCTGCTTACTGGCGGCGGTGACGGCCAGCGAGCTGCCGCCGTTCTCGGCGGTGGCCGTCCCGCCGGCCTGCCACTGCGGCATGGGGGCGACCCGCCACTTTCCCTTCCCGGCCTTCACGCCGGTCTCCAGGTTCGCGGGCATCCAGGCCCCGAGGGTCAGGCTGGCGATGGTGCCGTCGCCGAGGCCCTTGAACCAGGCGTCGCTCCACCCCTCGACCGGCGCGACCAGCTTCTTGGTGATGAGCTGCTGCCAGGTCGTGGTGAACTTCTGAGAGCCGGCGTCGGAGAAGTTGACGCTGACGTTGGTGCCGTCGACCTTGTACGGCTTGCCGCCCGCCTGCCAGATCATGCTGGTGGCGAACCCGGCGTCGCCGACGTCGGCGGTGAGGTACGCCTTGGGATCGGCGGCGTGCAGTTTCTCGGCCGCCTGCACGTACTCGTCCCACGTCGCCGGCACGCTGATCTTGTACTTGTCGAAGACGTCCTTGTTGTAGAACAGCGCCATCGGCCCGGAGTCCATCGGCAGGCCGTAGATGCCCTTGCCCTGGTGCACGGAGCTCCACGGCCCGGGCGAGAAGGTGCCGCTCAGCTTGTCGGCGCCGAAGCCGGTCAGGTCCGCCAGCGACTTGCCGAGCGCGAACTGCGGCACCGCGAAGTACTCGATCTGCGCGACGTCCGGAATACCCTTCCCGGCGCTGATGGCGTTCTGCAGCGCGGTGTACTGGTCCTTGCTGGTACCGGCGTTGACCAGGTTGACCTTCACCTTCGGGTACTTGGTCTGGAACGCGGTGACGACCTGCTTGAGCGTCGGCTCCCACGCCCACACCGTGATGGAGCCGCCGGCATTCAGCGCGGCCTGGACGTCGGCGTCGGAGACGGCGGCCGACTTGCCGGACGAATCGGACTTGGAATCGCTTCCGGAGGAGCCGCAGCCCGACGCGCCGAGCGCCAGACTGGCGGCCATCGCGATCCCGGACAGGAGCAAACGACGGCGACCGAGTGTCATGAAGGGGTCCTTTCGATGAGGGCGAGGAGAGGGTTCATGGCGGTCGGTCAGCCCTTGACGCTGCCCGCCGCAAGACCGGACTGCCAATACCGCTGGAGCAGCAGGAACGCGGCGATCAGCGGCAGGATCATGAGCAGCGACCCCGTGATGACGAGGTTGAAGACGGCCTGCGCGCCCGCGGTGTGGGCCTGGGCGTTCCACCGGTCGAGGCCGAGGGTGAGCGGATACCAGTCGGAGTTCTTGAGCATGACCAGCGGCAGGAAGTAGTTGTTCCAGGTCGCGACCACGGTGAACAGCAGGACGGTGACGATCCCCGGGCGCAGCAGCGGCAGGCCGATGGAGAAGAACGTGCGGAACTCACCGGCGCCGTCCACCCGTGCCGACTCCAGCAGCTCACGCGGAATCGCCTCGGTGGCGAACGTCCACATCAGGTACAGGCCGAACGGCGAGACCAGCGACGGGATGATGACCGCCCACGGCGTGTCGGTCAGGCCCAGCTTGGCGAACATCAGGAAGGTCGGCACCGCCAGCGCGGTGCTGGGCACCGCGACCGCGCCGAGCACGAGGACGAACACCAGGCGCTTGCCGGGGAAGGCGAACTTGGCCAGGCCGTAGCCGCCCAGCGTGGCCAGGAGGGTCGAGCCGCCGGCGCCGAGCACCACGTACATCAGGGTGTTGAGCACCCACCGGGCGAAGATCCCGCCGTCGTACGTGAAGGTCTCCCGGACGTTGCTCCACAGCGCGAAGTCGCCGGAGAACCACAGGCCGAACGAGTGGAACAGGCCTTCCTGGCTCTTGGTGGCGTTGATCACCAGCCAGATGAGCGGGACCAGGCTGTAGATCGCCACGATCGAGGTCAGCGCGGTGAGCAGGGGGCTGCGCCGATCGCGGAGCGAGGTCTGTCGCCGGACGATCAGCGGTCGTCGCCGGGGACCGCCGTGCCGGGCCGGGGTCCGCGGGGCCGGCGGAGTCGTGGTTCCGGTGGTGGCCATCGGTCAGACCGCCTTCCGCATGCCGCGCACCTGCACCAGATAGGCGATGACCACGGTGATCACGCCCATGACGATGGCCACGGTCGCCGAGTAGTTCTGCTGCTGTCCCGCGAACGACAGCGTGTAGGCGTAGTAGTTGGGGGTGTAGGAACTCGTGACCACGTTCGGCGCCAGGTGCTTGAGGATCGCCGGCTCGTTGAACAGCTGGAAGCTGCCGATGATCGAGAAGATCGTGGCGATGAGCAGCGCGCCGCGCAGTGCGGGGATCTTGATGGCCCACACGATCCGCAGCTGACCCGCCCCGTCGATCTCGGCCGCCTCGTAGAGCGAGGACGGTACGACCTTGAGCGCCGAGTAGAAGATCAGCATGTTGTAGCCCACGAACTCCCAGGTGACGATGTTGCCGATCGACGCCAGGAGCAGATGCGCGGACAGCGGGTTCGGCAGCGAGAGGTTGAAGGCGTTGTTCAGGTCGCTGATCAACCCGAACTCGGAGCCGTACATGAAGCTCCACATCAGCGTGGCGACCACGGCGGGCACCGCATAGGGCAGGAACACCGTGACCCGGAAGAACGCCTTGCCGTACAGGCGTCCACTGTCGACGGCCAGCGCGACGAGCAGCGCGATGAACAACATGATCGGCACCTGCACGACCAGGAAGAGCGCCACCCGGCCGAACGAGGACCAGAACTGCGGATCGGACAGCGCGGTCCGGTAGTTGTCGATCCCGACGAACGTGGTCCCCCCGATCAGCTTCGTCTGGAAGAGGCTCAGGTAGATCGAGTAAGCGATCGGAGCCAGGAAGACCACGATGAACATGGCCATGAACGGCCCGACGAACTGCCATCCGCGCCAGGAGCGACGGCCGCCGGGTCGCCGGACCCGGGGCGTCACCACCGCTCGCGCCTCCGCCATGGTGAACCTCCTGCGCCGGGGCCCCGCCCCTCGTTAAATGTTTGCGTAAACATTCGCGATCACCTGCGACGATAGCTGCTGATCATTGAGGGAAGGTAACGACGAAGATACGATGTTTACGTAAACTTATCGCGGTATCGTGGCAGCCGTCACAGCGGTCGTCAAGGGTCCGAGAGGGCCGTCCCGACTCCCGCACCCTTGGCTTCGGCGCCGCCGAAGCGGCCTCCGAAGGAGCGGCCGACGATGGTTTCATCGGCTTCCGGCGACGGTGAGCCCGGACCGGAGACCCCTCCGGTGGCGCCCGTCGGCGGGCGACGCAAGCAGCGCGTGTCCATGGCCGACGTGGCGCGCCTCGCGGGCGTCTCCTCCCAGACGGTCTCCCGGGTCTCCAACGGCCACCCGAGCGTCGTCGGCTCGACGCGGGACCAGGTCCTGGCGGCCATGCGCGAGCTGGGCTACCGCCCCAACAGCGCGGCGCGGGCACTGCGGTACGGCGAGTTCCGCACGATCGGCGTGATCCTCTTCGACCTCAGCTCGACTGGCAACTCCAGGACCCTGGAGGCCATCGCCGCGCACGCGGCCGCGGAGGGATACGCGATCACGTTGATCCCGGTCGCGGCCCGGACCCAGGATCACGTCATGGGAGCCTTCACCCGGCTGGGCGAGCTCGCCGTCGACGCGGTGATCGTCATCATGGAGGCGCACCTGCTCGACAGCGTGTCGTTCACCCTCCCCCCGGGCGTCCACGTCGTCATGGTCGACTCCGACGCCGGCGACAGGTACAGCGTGGTCGACACCGACCAGGCCGACGGCGCCCGCCAGGCGGTCGAACACCTGCTGGGTCTCGGGCACCGTACGGTGTGGCACGTCGCCGGCCCGGCGGAGTCGTTCGCCGCCGAGCGCCGCGCCGCGGCCTGGCGGAAGGCGCTGGAGGCCGCCGGGAGGGAGGCGCCCCCGGTACGGCACGGCGACTGGTCCACGGAGTCGGGATACCGCGCCGGGCTGGAGCTCGCCGAGGAGCCGGCCTGCACCGCCGTGTTCGCGGCCAACGACCAGATGGCCCTCGGCCTGCTGCGCGCCTTCGGCGAGAAGGGACGGCGCGTGCCCGCCGACGTCAGCGTGGTCGGGTTCGACGACGTTCCGGGCACCGCCGACTGGTTCGTCCCGCCGCTGACCACGGTGCATCAGGACTTCGCCGAGGTCGGCCGCCGCTGCGTCCAGGGCGTTCTCGACCAGATCCGGGGCGGCCGGCACTCGGCTCCGGGCACCACCCTCGTCCCCACCCGGCTGGTCGTCCGCCAGAGCGCCGCACCGCCTCCCGCGGACCGCCCCTGACGCACCCCCGTACGGCGACATAAAGCGCCATCTGTCGCCTATAGACACATGTGACTTCGTGCCAGATTTCCGTGGCCGCAGGGGCGGTGGTTCGCGTTTCTCCGGAGGGTTACGTTGCGGTTTCGCAGCGCATTCAAAGGGGGAAGGCGCATGGAACCTTACCGATCCAACTGGATCGACCGCGTCGAGCAGGAGCTCGGCGATCTGGATCCCCGGGTCCACGCGGTCAGCACGGAGAATCGGATCAGGATCATCGACACGCCCCGCATGTGGGGGAGGCCGATGAACCAGAGCAGCGCCACGGCCTGCGCGATCGAGGCGATTCGCGACATGGCCGAGACGGTCGAGACGATGCTGATCGGAGGGCGGCAGGTCATCGACATCGTGTCGCTGAATCCGCCGAGCGGGGCGTTCCTGACCGCGATCCAGCGAGGCCTGCTGGCGCTCAACGGGCGTAAGGTGACCGTCCGGTTCCTGTACGGGTTCGTTCCGGTCGAGGGCACGGTCGAGGCGTTCGTCCGGGGGCTCAAGGACTTCTGCCGGCAGAACAAGCTCGACACCACGCAGATGACGATCCTCGTCGGCGAGCTGTACAAGCCGAAGGCGGGATTCTGGAACCACGCGAAGATCGTCGCGGTGGACGGCACGGTCGCTCTCGTCGGCGGGCACAACCTGTGGGCGGAGTCCTACGGAACCTATCCGCCGGTCCACGACATATCCGTCCAGGTCATCGGCGCCGCGGCCAAGCACGCCCAGGAGTTCGCGAACTGGTGCTGGAACGTCGGCGGCGACAACCTCACGGTCCGCAAGGTCAACGCCACGTGGGGCACGGACACGATCGACCCCGGCCTTAAGCGCAACCAGATGTGCGTCATCGACATCAGCGACCAGCACTACGCGCCGGTCCCCGGCGCGAACCATAACTGGACGACGGGCAAGATGCTGTCGCTCGGACGGGGCGGCCTCCTGGGCTGCAACGCCAGCGACGTCGCCAAGGAGATGCTCATCAAAGGCGCCCAGCGCACCTTAAAGATCTGCCAGCAGGACCTCGTGTTCACCGGTTACACCGCCGAGAAGGACCACAAGGCCTGTTACTGGATCGCCGAGGCGCTCATCCAGAACCAGCTCCTCAAGGTCGACATCGTCGTCTCCCCGATCGGCGGCGCCACCCACGGCGCCCAGTACTCCTGGGGCTGGGGTGCCTCCGGAACGTACGCCCTCATCAAGAGCATCATCGAGAGCAAGTTCCCTTCCAAGCTCCGCGACGAGGCCGCTCTCCAGCGCATCCTCGCCCGCCTCCAGGTGGCCCCGTTCTGCTTCACCCAGGTGCAGTTCGCCAAGGAGGGCGAGGACTACCTCTGGCCCACCCCGCCGGCCACGGCCATCGTCGGCCGCTTCGGCAGGGGCGACAAGCTCCCGTCAGGGAGCTACAACCCGGCCCCCGGCAACCACGCCAAGGTCTACATCGCCGACGACGCCTGCTTCTACATCGGCAGCGACAACCTGTACCCCCACGACCTCGCCGAGTTCGGCTATCTCGTCGAGGGCCCCGCCGTGGCCGACCTCCTGGCCGGCTATTGGACGCCGGTCTGGCAGTACAGCTCCCCGCACAAGGTCACTTAGCCGGAAACGCGACAGACCCCGGACCCTCATCGGGTTCGGGGTCCTTCCATGCCCCGAGAAATCACAAGTGCACTATTGAGGGCAATGGTCCGCACGACACGCGGATGACGGCTTTCGAGGGACGACGACGGCGGGCAGTTCGGCGAGATCCGGGAGGTCGCAGCATGATCGCTGAGGGCCGGCCGACGTGCGCGGCCCAGCCTGCGCCTGTGCTAGCCTTGGCGATGTTCACGGGACGTGGCGCAGTTTGGTAGCGCACTTGACTGGGGGTCAAGGGGTCGTGGGTTCAAATCCCGCCGTCCCGACATAAAGAGCAAGGCCGAGGGCCGGTTTCCACTGAGTGGAGACCGGCCCTTGATTATTTTGAGTCACTTCACGAACGGCCGGCGGACGGTTTTCGAGGGCCTGCTTCGCGGTGTGCTGTGGCGACCAATGCGGACAGGTCTAGTCGGTCGCCGTGGACGTCGGCGAGCCAAGGGTCGTGGATGTATTCGAAGGCGTACGTCCGGGTGTCGAGGAGGCCGATGCTGCCTGGCGTGATCTGTTGCCGGGGGTTGACCGGCCGGGAGTCCCATCTGTCGACCTTGGGGCCGACGAGTTGGCCCAGCGCGTAGGACGTTGTCGCGCCGTACCGGCGGGGGCCGTTTTGATGGTGGTAATGGCCGCTGATGTGCAGGCGAGGCTGTAGGCGTTCGAGGAGTTCGGTCAGTTTCCTCGACCCTTGGGTGGTGCCGCGCCAGGACGACATACCGAAGGGGCCGTCGTGGGTGACGAGGATGTCCACGCTGCCGGGGTCGGCGGTCAGTAGGCGGGTGTAGGCGTCATCGTCGAAGTCCATCGACTCCGGCCATTCGATCTTTCCGAGGAACGCCGTGCGTTGTCCTGCGACGTCGGTGATGTGTCCGCAGGCGACATGGTGGTACGCGCCGAGGGGGTCCACCGCCGTCACGGGGGCGGCGCCGGCGTCGTGCAGGTCGGCGAGCCATTGGTGATCTTCGTGATTACCGCTGACGAACAGGAACGGTGGGATCTGCTGAAGGGCGAGGCGAACGCTCTCGGCCAAGCGCGCTGAGGGGTTCAGGAGGCGGAAGAAATCACCTTGGGCGGGGTGGTCGGCTCCGAACCGGCGGCTCGGCTCGTCCCACCGCTCCGGCCCCGGGTACGCGCCCAGATCTCCGACCTGGACCACGGCGTCGAGCTGGATCGCCCGGCGGCGGGCGAGAGTGACGGCTGCTGCCAAGGCATGCAGCACACAGCCGTGGACGTCGCCGAAGAACGCGATCTTCATCACTGACCTCCGCTGGTGGACATCGCGAAACCCTCCGGGCTTATAGGCCCGGAGGGTTTCGCTTTTAATTGGTAATCACAGCGTCAGCGGCCCCACGCGAGCTTCAGCGGGAAGGTGCCGTTGCCGACGTTGCCGAGCGTGGTGGTGTTCGCCGTGAGGTACTGGTCCAGGTACGGCGAGCGGTCACCCTGGGTCGGCACGTCCGACCGCGGGTTCTGCAGGTCCAGGGCGAGCCGTGCGCCGGAGACCGTGATCGTGTGATTCGAGGGAACGTCCAGCCAGCCGGTCGAGCCGATGGTCCCGATCTGGACCCCCAGCCGATGTCCTCGCGCGAAGGTCCAGTCGGTCGACTTCAGGTCGAATGAGATCCGTCCGCTGCGCTGCAGCAGTGCGACGTTCTCGTCGAACATCGTCGCCGTGCCGTCCGGAGCGACGTCCCACAGGCGCACCATCACGTTCCCGGTCGCGCTCGCGTTGAGCGTGATCCGTGGCGTGGCGGTGAGCCGGAGCGGTTGGGACGCGGGCGTGGACCAGGTCCAGTAGCTGGAGCCGGCGGCGGCGCTCCGCCTGGCGGCGTTCTTCTCGGCACCGGACAGCGGCTGGAGCCGCGGCGCATGCTCCATGTCCCAGCGGCCGTGGTCCGCCGAAGCGGCGGCCGCCGAGGCGGCGCCGTCGTCGACGTACCGGCCGGAGGAGAGCCGCGCCTGGTAGGACGTCGTGGTCACGGGCCAGGTCGGCTGGGCGCGCCAGTGGCCCTGGCTGTCCTCGATGGCGTACGCCGGGTCGGTCACCGACGGCTTGACGCCGCGGAGGTACTGGTCGTAGAACCGCATCACCTCGTTGAACCAGCCGGCGCGGCCCTGCGACAGCCGGCCGTTCGCGTCGGTGTCGTTACCCCGCACGTGCTCCCACTGGCCGAGCCAACCGCGTTCACGGCCCCGGTGGTTGCCCAGGTACTCCGCGATGTTCTCCGGCTTGGTGTTGGGCTCGATGAAGCCCTGGGTCACGAACAGCGGCGTGCTGGTGCCGACCGCGTGCGCGGCCAGGTCGCGGGCGCTCCAGTACGCCGAATGCGGGTCCGGATTGTTGTTGTTGGTGATGTTGTCGCTCAGGCACTGCGGATGGCTCTTCTCGTACTCCGCGTTCGCCTTGTACTGGTCGCTGTCGTCGGCCATTGGCGGAATCGTCGCGATCGAGTTGTACGCCATCGGCGTGCCGGTGACGTTCGGGCGCGGGACCCAGTTGCTGAACAAGTAGTTGTACATGTTCCAGACCGGCTCTTGCGCGACGACCGCCTTCAGGCTTCGCAGCTTGAGGTCGTTGCCCACCAACCCGGTGACGGCGTCGTAGGACTTGCCGTACATGCCGACCTTGCCGGTCGACCAGGCCTGGCTCGCCGACCATTCGATGGCGGCCCGGACGTCGGCCTGCTCCCCCGGGCCGACCCAGTCCAGGCACCCGGTGCTCCCGCCGAAGCCGCGCAGGTCGACCATCACGAAGGTGTAGCCGCGGGCCATCAGGCCGGCGCCGTTGATGAAGTCCTGGAAGCGCGCCGACGGTCCGGCCCGGTCCCACCCCTCAGGACCGGTCTGCCCGGCGTGCGCGAAGTAGGGGCCCACCGACAGGATCACCGGCGTCTTCGCTCCGGCCGGCAGGTTCGCCGGGCGCAGCACGTCGGCGTGCAGCACGACACCGCTGCCGTCGGAGGACGGGAAGAACGCCTGCGTCCACGCCGCGCCCTCGGGAACCCGTGGATTCTGCTCGTGGGTGATCGGGGTGTCGGATGCCGCCGACCTCGGCGCCGCCGATCCCCGCGCGGCCTGTGCCGCGGCGGGCGGACCGCCCGCGGCGAGGGTGGTGATGGTGGCCAGTGCACCGGCCGCCGCGACGGCCGATGCCTTCATGCGAAAGTCCATACACGCTCCGCAGAAATCGGGCTCTAATGTCAGGCCCGGCTAGGTTGCCTAGCGAGAGTAAAGACTTTCCGCGGAGTTGTCGCCGGTCTTGTTCACCTCGGTACTCGGCGATCCGGCCACACCGCCGTCGCCGTCTTCATCGCCGCCGCCGAAGCCGCTGTGGCCTATCAGCGGTAATTACGCAGCGCATTCGCAATATAACGGTCATTCGGCACCTTCGACCCGCTGACGCAAGCGTTGACAGCGACATGACCGGTCCTGGACGATTCAGGCTGACGTGAAGTGTCGCGCGCACACCGTCCGCCGGGCCCACGTCTCAGGTGAACGCGGCGCGATGGTCGCGGACGAATTGCTCGAAGGTCGTCGGCTCGCGGCCGGTGAGATCGCGGACCGTCGCGGTGACGGTCTCCGCGCCGCCGTCCCGGTACGCGCGGCTCACCTCGATCAGTGCGTCGGCGTAGTACGCGGGCAGGCCACGATCGAGCATGGCGGCGCGGGCGTCGGCATCGGAGTGCCCGACGAAACGGACCGGCCTGTCCAGGACCCGTGAGAGCACCTCGGCCGCGGCGTCATAGGTCAGCGCCTCGGGGCCCGTGACGGCGTAGACGCGGCCCTCATGGCCGTCGGTGGTGAGCACGCGGGCGGCGACCCGGGCGATATCGCGGGCATCGACGAAGCTGATGGGGGCATCGGCGCGGGGCTGGGCGAACCGGCCGGCCGTCCTGATCGAAGCGGCGAACTGCCGCGTGAAATTCTGCATGTAGAAGTTCGGCCGCAGGAACGTGTAGCCCAGGCCGGAGGCCTGGAGCGCCAGCTCCGCGGGTCGGTGAAGGCGGGCGATCGGCGTCAGCTCCTCGTCGGCCCGCCAGACCGACAGCTTGACGACCCGGGGAACGCCCGCGGCGGTCGTGGCCTCGACCAGGTTGAGCTCGTGGCGGGTCTGGTCACGGCCCATCGCGCCGACCAGGAACACCGCCTCGACGTCGTGCAGTGCCGGCGGGAGCGTCGCGGGCTCGCCCAGGTCGATCCGGACGGCGCCGCGACCGGCGGTGGTCGCACGGTCGACGTCGCGCTGTGCGTGGTACGCGGCTCGGACCGGATGCCCGGCGGTGCGCAGTGTCTCCAGCAGCGCCGAGCCCACGGTGCCGCTCGCTCCCGTCACCAAGATCATGGCGGGCATGCTAGTCACGCCCACCGACAGTGCCGGCTTCGCGCCTTCCATGGCGTCACCCGCCGGACCTGCTGCCGAAGGGCCGTCGGCCTCCGGAGATAACAGGGCGATCCACGCGGCGGTGGCGGCCGAGCGCTCCATGGCCTCCAATGCCTCGGCGCTGCGGACGGCGTCCTCGATCGTCGCGCCGTGCGGGACGCCCTCGGCCACGCTCCGCAGGAATCCGGCGGCCTCGACCACCTTCGTGTCGTCGTAGCTCATCGCGATCCCGGCTCCGGGCTGGAACCGCGCGTACTCGCCGTCGCCGGGACCCGCGAACACCGTGGTCGCCGGCTCGTTCTGGTAGTCCCCGCCGGCCGAGACCACCAGTTCGCCCGCGCGCCGGAAGTCCCAGCCGACCAGCCCCGTGGTGCCATGGACGGCGAAGCCGTAGGTGTTCTGCTCCCCCACCTCCGCGCGGCCCGCCTCGAAGGTCACCCGGACCCCGCCGCGGGTCCGCAGCAGGGCGCAGACGTAGTCCTCGTTCTCCACCGCGCCGACGGGCCCGCCCGCGTCGGCGACCGCGTAGTGGCTGCCGCCGGGAGCGGCGAGCGGCCGCTCGGGCACGAAGACGGCGGTGTCGGCGACCAGCCGCTCGAGGTCGCCGAGGAGGAAGCGGACGAGGTCGACGCCGTGGGAGGCCAGGTCGCCGAGCACGCCCGAGCCGCCGTGTTCCCGCAGGAACCGCCAGGTCAGCGCGCCGGCGGGATGCGCGGCGTAGTCGGTGAGCAGGTGGACGCGGGCGTGGGTGGGCGTGCCGATGGCGCCCTCGGCGATGAGGCGGCGGGCGCGGTCGACAGCGGGGACGTTGCGGTAGTTGAACCCGACGGTCGACCGGACCCCCGCCTTGGCCACGGCCTCGGCCACCGCGCGGGCGTCCCCGGCCGTGAGGCCGACCGGCTTCTCGATCCACAGGTGACGGCCCGCCTCGGCGACCGCCACGCCGATCTCGCGGTGCAGGGCGTTCGGGGCGGTGACGCTGACCGCCTCGACCTCGGGATCCGCGAGGAGGTCCCGCCAGTCGGTGTAGCGGCGGTCGGGTCCGTACCGGGACGCGAAGTCCGCCAGCTGAGCGGGCACGGTCTCGGCCACCGCCACCAGGCGCGGCCGTACGGGCAGTTCGGGATAGTGGTGGGGCAGCCGGGCGTACGCGCGGGCGTGCGCGTGCCCCATCCAGCCGGCGCCGATCACCCCGACACCGATCACCCGTTCCCGTGGACCGGCCTCCACTGTTCCTCCTCCGTTGATCGCCGGAAGATCGCCGTTTCCGGGCGGACGGAAACGGCGACGCTCCCAGCGGGGTCTAGGTGTCCCGCTCGGGTGGCGCCGGACGGGCCGACAGCTCGGCGATCTCGTGCTCGAGCTCCTGCGCGACCTTGCCGAGCTCGGCGTCGGTGGCGGCGGCGCCTTCGAGTTCGTGGCTGAGCTGCTCGAGCTCCTCACCGCCGGCCATCAGCGCGGTGAGCTGCTCCCGGGTGATCTCGTTCTTGGCGTAGTCGCCGAGCGGACGGCCGCGGTTGAGCAGCAGGAACCGGTCGCCGACCGGGTAGGCGTGGTGCGGGTTGTGGGTGATGAAGATGACGCCGAGCCCGCGTTCCTTGGCGCGCACGATGTAGCGGAGCACGACGCCGGCCTGTTTGACGCCGAGTGCGGCCGTCGGCTCGTCCAGGATCAGGACCTTCGCGCCGAAGTAGACCGCCCGTGCGATCGCCACGCACTGGCGCTCACCGCCGGACAGCGTCCCGATCGGCTGGTCGACGTCGCGCAGGTCGATGCCCATGTTGGCGAGCTCGGTCCTGGTGGTGCGCCGCATGAAGCCGATGTCGAGCCGGCTGAGCGGGCCGGCGCCCTTACGCACCTCCGAGCCGAGGAAGAAGTTGCGCCACACGGGCATCAGCGGCACGACCGCCAGATCCTGGTACACGGTCGCGATGCCGCGTTCGAGCGCCTCGCGCGGGGAGGCGAAGCGCACCCGCTCGCCCTCCACCTCGTACGTGCCGGCGTCGTTCTGGTGCATCCCGGCGATGATCTTGATGAGGGTGGACTTGCCCGCGCCGTTGTCGCCGAGCACGCAGGTGACCTCGCCGGCGTGGACCTCCAGCGAAACTCCGGTCAGGGCGATGATGTTGCCGTAGCGCTTCTCGCAGTCGGTGAGACGCACCAGAGGCGTCTCGGTCATGGTGGTGTCGCTCATCGCGCGGCCTCCGTTCGCCGGCGGACCCAGAGGTTGAGGAGGGTCGCGCCGAGCAGCATCGCGCCGAGGAAGAACTTGAACCAGTCGGGGTTCCACCCGGCGTACACGATGCCCTGGGTCGTCATCCCGAAGATGAACGCGCCGGTCGCGGCGCCGACGGCGGAGCCGTACCCGCCGGTCAGCAGGCAGCCGCCGATCACCGCTGCGATGATGTACAGGAACTCGTTGCCGACGCCCTCACCGGACTGCACGGTGTTGAACGAGAACAGCAGGTTCATGCCGGTGAACCAGCACAGGAAGCCGACCGTCATGAACAGGCCGATCTTCACGCCCCGGACCGGGACGCCGACCGCCCGCGCGCTCGACTGCGCTCCCCCGACGGCGAAGATCCAGTTGCCGACGCGCGTCCGCAGGAGCACCCACGTGGCGATCGCGGCGAACAGCAGCCACCACAGGACGCTGATCCGCAGGGACAGCCCGCCGACGTTCCACTCCTCGGCGAAGACCTTCTGCGCGGACCCGAAGCCGTCCATGTCGGCGATGGCCGGGCTGGCGACGTTGCCGGTGATCAGCTTCGTGATGGCGAGGTTCAGGCCCTGCAGCATCAGGAACGTCGCCAGCGTCACGAGGAAGCTGGGGATCCCGGTCTTCATGACGAGGTAGCCGTTGAGCGCGCCGACGGCCAGCGCCAGCAGCAGTGCCACGAAGACACCGACCCAGACGTTCAGCGTCAGCTGGAAGCTCAGCATCGAGGCGACCAGCGACGAGGTCGTCACGGCGACGCCGGCCGACAGGTCGAACTCGCCGCCGATCATCAGCAGGGCGACCCCGACCGCCGGGATGCCGAGCGTGGAGCTCGCGTACAGGATCGTCGCCAGGGAGTCCAGGCCGCGGAACGGCTCGGCGACGACGTAGAAGAAGACGTAGATGACGACCGCGCCGGCCAGCGAACCGGTCTCGGGCCGCGACAGCAGGCGGGCGAGCGGCGACTGCCGGGCGAGCCGCTCATCCGGCACGGACGGCGGGGCCTCGCCGGCATCCACTGCGTGACTCATGAGCACCTCCAGGGCTCGGTGGCGCCGGGGACCGGCGACGGCCGGTCCCCTGCGCCGGCGCTACCGCGTACCACGCGAGGCGAACTTGGCGACCGCGGCGACGTTGGTCTTGTCGACGAAGTACGGCCCGGTCAGCGTCGCCTTACCGCCGCCGATGACGTTGCCGTTCGTCTTGTAGAGCCACAGAGAGTCGACCGCGAGGTAGCCCTGGAGGTAGGGCTGCTGGTCGACGGCCCACTCGATCTGGCCGTCCTGGACGGACTTGACCATGGCCGGGTTCATGTCGAACGTGGCGACCTTGGCCGAGCTCCCGGCGTCCTTGACGGACTGGAGCGTGGTCAGCGCGATCGGGGCGCTGAGGGCCACGACCCGGTCGATGCTCTTGTCCTGCTTGAGCTTGGCGGCGATGGTGGACCGCACGGACGGCATGTTCGTCCCCGTGACGTACACCTTGTCGGTCTTGCCGGTGAAGCCCTTGGTCAGGCCGCCGCAGCGCGCCTCCAGGGACACCTGGCCCTGCTCGTGCAGGACGCACAGGACGTGCTTGGCCCCTTCGGCACTCAGCCGCTTGCCCGCGCTCTCGCCGGCGATGCTCTCGTCGGAGCCGAAGTACTGGAGGATCCCCATCTTCTGCCACTGGTCCAGGCCCGCGTTGATCGCGACGGTCGGGATCCCGCCGGCGACGGCCTTCTTGATGACGCCGGTCATCGCGTCGGGGTGCGCGAGGGTGACGGCGATGCCGTCGACCTTGCTGTCGATGGCGTTCTGCACCAGGGTGGCCTGCTTGTCGCCGTCCGGGTCGTTGGAGTAGATGAGCTGCACGTTGTCCTTGTCGGCGGCGGCCAGCGCGCCCTTGCGGACGATGTCCCAGAACGTGTCACCGGGCGCCTGGTGCGTGACGAGGGCGATCTTCATCCGGGGGGTGTTGGCGTGACCGGCGGCGGGGTTCTCCGCCGTGTCCTGGGCCTTCTTGCCGCCGTGGCTGCTGCACGCGCTCAAGGCGAGGACGAGCCCCGCGACGAGAATGCCCGCCCGCCTGTCTGGTCTGAACATCGCGTCTCTCCGTCTTCACTCAGTCGGGGCGGCCTTGCCTCCGAGATGGTGACGCTGCGCGGCCTTGGCGGCCTCGTAGTCGGCTCGCGCCTTCCGGGTGCTCTCCAGGGCCGAGACCTCCGCCACCGGGACGTCCCACCAGGCGTCCGAGTCGGGCGCCGGTGCCAGTGGATCGGTCTCGACGTGCACCACGGTCGTGACCTTCGCCTCCTTCGCGCGTTCGAGTGCGGTGCGGAACTCCTCCACGGTCGTGGCACGCAGCACGTCCGCGCCGAGGCTCGCGGCGTTCGCCGCCAGGTCGACCGGGAGCAGTTCGCCGTCGAGCAGACCCGTCTCCGGGTCGCGGTAGCGGTAGCTCGTGCCGAACCGCTGGGATCCCAGCGACTCCGACAGCGCGCCGATCGACGCGAAGCCGTGATTCTGGACGAGCACGATCGTCAGTTTGATCCCCTCGGAGACCGCTGTCACGATCTCCTGGGCCATCATCAGGTACGACCCGTCGCCGACCAGGACGAACACCTCCCGGTCGGGGTCGGCCATCTTGATCCCCAGGCCGCCGGCGATCTCGTAGCCCATGCAGGAGTAGCCGTACTCGACGTGGTACTGGCGCGGGTCGCGCGCCCGCCAGAGCATCTGCAGGTCGCCGGGCATGCTGCCGGCGGCGTTCACGACGACGTCGCGGGGACCGGCGATCTCGTTCAGGGCGCCAAGGATCTCGGTCTGCGCGGGCAGCGGCCGGTGCCCGAGGTGGTAGGCCCGGTCGACGACCCGCCGCCAGTCCTCGGCGAGCCGCCGCACGCGCTCGGCGTACGCCGCGTCGACGCGGTGGCCGGTCAGAGCCTCGGTGAGCGCGCGCAGCCCCGCCCGCGCGTCGGCGACCAGGGGGACGGCGGAGTGCTTCAGGGCGTCGAACCGCGCGACGTTGAGGTTGACGAACCGTACGTCCGGGTGGGCGAAGACGGTACGGGACGCGGTGGTGAAGTCGCTGTAGCGGGTGCCGACGCCCAGGACGACGTCGGCCTCCCGGGCGAGGGCGTTCGCGGCCGGCGTGCCCGTGGCCCCGACGCCGCCCACCGCGCAGGGGTGGTCCCAGGGCACGGAGCCCTTGCCCGCCTGCGTCTCGGCGACCGGGATGCCGGTGGCGTCGGCGAAGGCCAGCAGGTCGTCCGCCGCGTCGGAGTAGGTGACGCCGCCGCCCGCGACGATCAGCGGCCGCCCGGCCCCGCGCAGCGCTTCCACCGCGCGCTCCACCGCGGCGGGCTCCGGGACCGGCCTCGGGACGTGCCACACCCGCCGGGCGAACAGCTCCTCCGGCCAGTCGTACGCCTCGGCCTGGACGTCCTGGGGCAGGGCGAGCGTGACCGCGCCGGTCTCGGCGGGGTCGGTGAGCACCCGCATCGCGGCGAGCAGCGCCGACGGGAGCTGCTCGGGCCGGTTGATCCGGTCCCAGTACCGCGACACCGGCTTGAACGCGTCGTTGACCGACACGTCCCCGGACCGGGGATCCTCCAGCTGCTGCAGCACCGGGTCGGCGGCGCGGGTGGCGAAGATGTCGCCGGGCAGCAGCAGGACCGGGATCCGGTTGATGGTGGCCAGCGCGGCCCCGGTCACCATGTTGGTCGCGCCTGGGCCGATGGAGGACGTGCACGCGAAGGTCCGCAGCCGGTCCTTCATCCGCGCGTAGCCGACCGAGGCGTGCACCATCGCCTGCTCGTTGCGGGCCATGTAGTACGGCAGCTCGGGACCGCCCGTCCGCTGCGCCTCCAGCAGCGCCTGCCCGACGCCGGCGACGTTGCCGTGCCCGAAGATCCCGAAGCAGCCCGCGAAGAACCGCTGCTCCACGCCGTCCCGCTCCGACCACTGCGCGGCCAGGAACCGGACGATCGCCTGTCCTACGGTCAGCCTCATGTCTCCCTCTCCGTGGTCGTGCCGAGGGGCGACCGAGGATCGATCTCCGGGGCGCGCCTTACGGGTCCGCCGGGTTCCGGGCCGCTCGGCAGGGGGCCGCCGGCGACGAGCTGGTCGACCTCGGGGGTGGTGGGCATCGCCGGGGAGCAGGCGAGGCGGGAGGCGACGATCGCGCCGGCGGCGTTCGCGAACCGAACGGTCCGCTCGACGTCCCAGCCGGCGAGCAGGCCGTGGCACAGCGCCCCGCCGAACGCGTCGCCCGCGCCCAGCCCGTTCACGACCTCCACCTCGACCGGCGGCACCTCGACCACGTCCGTCCCGCCGGAATCCGCGCGGCTCGCGGCCAGCACGCCCTTGGGCCCGCGCTTGACGATCGCCAGGCGGACGCCGCGGTCGAGCAGCGCCTCCGCCGCCGCGTACGGCTCGTGCTCCCCGACGGCGACCTCGCACTCCTCGACGTTGCCGACGGCGACCGTGACGTGCTCCAGAGCCTGACCGACCCAGCCGCTCGCCTCCTCCGGCGACGACCAGAACATCGGCCGGTAGTCCAGGTCCAGCACGGTGTCCCGCTGCTGGGACCGGGCGGCCAGCGCCGCGAGCGTCGCCGTACGGCTCGGCTCCTCGCACAGGCCGGTGACGGTGGCCCAGAACACGCGCGCCGCACGAATGGCCGCCAGGTCTGTACGGCGGCCGTGCCGCGCCGCCGCGACCGCGACGTTCGTCGGGCTGCCACCGAGGTACTTGCCGAACGTCTCGACGTCCTCCAGGTGCACGCCCACCTGGAGCGGGTAAACGTCCACGCTGACCCGTCCCATGGTGATCAGATCGTGCGGACTCACGGAGCGGACGCACCTCCGGAACGTCGGTCCCTCGGCAACCGCGCCGGGTGACCCCGGCGTGACGACGACGTCGCCGTTCGTTCACCGTCGTGGCATCAAGCCTCCGCAGGAATTCAACCCATGTCAAGAGTTTGTCCTGACATTAGGAGGTAATAGCTTTTACCAGGGAACGGCCGAAGGGCGGTGCGACGTGCGACGAGCCCACGCGACGGCTACCTTGTCCGGACATCGTGATGTCACAGCTTGACGGCGCTGCCGGTGAGCGGGCTTTCCAGGGGATTCCGGAGGCGCACATGGACAGAACGGCCGTGCACCGGCCGGCGGTCTCGGTCGACCGCAGCAGCCCCGTCCCCCTGTACTTCCAGGTGGCGCAGCAGCTCGAGGCGGCCATCCGCGACGGCCGCCTTCCCCCCGGGAGTCGCCTGGAGAACGAGATCCTGCTCGCCGACCGCTACGGGCTGTCCCGGCCGACGATCCGGCAGGCGATCCAGCACCTCGTCGACAAGGGCCTGCTCGTCCGCAAGCGCGGCGTCGGCACCCAGGTCGTGCAGGCCCAGGTGCGGCGCTCGATCGAGCTGACCAGCCTCTACGACGACCTCCTCGCCTCCGGCCGCAGCCCCTCGACCCGCGTGCTGGAGCTCGGCACCCTCCCCGCCGACGAGGAGGTGGCCCGGGAGCTCGACATCGCCCCCGGCACGGAGGTCCTGCGCCTGCGCCGGCTGCGGCTCACCGGCGACGAGCCGCTCGCCCTGCTCACGAACTACCTCCCCGTCGGCCTCGTCGCGCTGACGGCGGAGGACCTGGGCGCCCGCGGGCTGTATGAGCTGCTGCGCGCGGCCGGGGTCAACCTCCGCATCGCCAACCAGACGATCGGGGCGCGCGGGGCCTCCGCCCCCGAGGCGCGCCTGCTGGACGAACGCCGCGGCGTCCCCCTGCTGACCATGACCCGCATCGCGTACGACGACAAGGGCCGCCCGGTGGAGTACGGCACCCACGTCTACCGCGCCAGCCGCTACACCTTCGCCCTCACCCTCGTCGAGCGCTGACCTCTCGGCTCAGGAGGGTGTCGAAGATCAGGACGAAGAAGGACTCGAAGGCGTCGGTGGAGCGGTCGGCGCGGGCCCTGATGAGGGAGCCCTCCCAGGAGTTGATGAGGAAGCCGGCCGTGGCCCGCGGATCCAGCCCGGCGCGGAGGGCACCGGCGTCGCGGGCCTCGGTGAGCACCGCGGCGATCGCGTCCGTCCACTGGGCGAGGCCCTGCCGGACGCCCTCGCGAATGACGTCGCTGTGATCGGCGATCTCCGTGCCGAAGTTGCCGATGAGGCACCCCCGCGTGAAGTCGTAGCGCACGACGGCGTCGCGGAGCGCCTCGAAGTGCGCGCGTAGCCGGGCCAGCGGCTCGCCCTCTCCCCCGGTCAGCTCGTGCAGCCGCCCGGCGCCGTACCGCTCCAGGGCCACGACGGCGAGCGCCTCCTTGCTGTCGAAGTGGTTGTAGAACGACCCCTTCGGCACGCCCGCCGCATCGGTGATCACTTTCACGCCGGCCGCGTTGTACCCCTGGACGTGGAACTGCTCCAGTGCCGCTTCGACGATCTCTTCGCGCACGCCCCGCCTGCCCATGACGACCCACCTCCGCAGCCAATATGGCCGGTCGTCTCAAGTCTGTCAACCGAGGTGGGGCCGCTTGACATCACTTAAGACGACCGGTCATATTGAACGGGCCGAGGCGGTCTGAACGGCCGCCTGAGAGTCGGCGAAGATGGTTCGAAAGAGGGGGAAGTCATGAAGATCGAAGGTTCGGTGGCGGTCGTGACCGGCGGCAACCGGGGGTTCGGCCGGCATCTCGCCGCCCAGCTCCTCGACCGTGGAGCCAAGGTGTACGCCGCCGCCCGGCGGCCCGAGACGGTGGACGTGCCCGGCGCCGTACCGCTGCGGCTGGATCTCACCGATCCGGCGTCGGTACGGGAGGCGGCCAGGGTGGCCACGGACGCGACGCTCCTGATCAACAACGCCGGCATCTCCACCAGGTCGTCCCTGATCGACGGCGATCTCGAGGACATCAGGCTCGAGATGGACACGCACTACCTCGGCACGCTGGGCGTGATCCGTACGTTCGCGCCGATCATCGAGGCCAACGGCGGCGGCACCATCCTGAACGTCCTGTCCGTGCTCTCCTGGGTGCACATTCCGGCCTCCGGCGCGTACTCCGTGGCCAAGGCCGCCGAATGGGCGATGACCAACGCCGTACGCCAGGAGCTCGCGCCGAAGGGGATCCGGGTCGCGGGGCTGCACGTCGGCTACATGGAGACCGACATGACCTCCACCATCACGGCGGACAAGTCCGATCCGGCGGTGATCGCCAAGGTCGCGCTCGACGGACTCACCACGGACACCGCGGAGATCATCGCCGACGATCTGAGCCGAAGCGTCAAGCAAAATCTGGCCGCGCCCATAACGGCCTGACCGCTCCCCGCCGGAGAAGCGGCTCCCTCGATCCACCATGGAAGGGGGAGGGAGGAGCACGATGGCCGAGTCTGGATCGAGGTTCCCGCTGGGGAGCTGGCCGACGCCGCTGGAGGAGGCGCCGCGGCTGGCGGCGGCGATCGGCCTCGAGCCGGGCGACCTGTGGATCAAACGGGACGACCTCGGCGGCCTCGGCGGAGGCGGGAACAAGGTCCGCAAGCTGGAGTGGACGATCGGCGACGCGCTCGCCAAGGGCGCCGACACCGTCGTCACCACCGGCGCGCCGCAGAGCAACCACGCCCGGCTGACCGCCGCCGCGGCCGCCCGGGCGGGCCTGGACGCGGTGCTGGTCCTCGCTGGGCGGCCGGGACGGGCCGGCTCCGGGAACCTGGCGCTGGCCGGCCTCTTCGGCGCGCGCGTCGTCTGGGCCGGCGACGTCTCCCATGAAGATCTCGCCGAGGCCGCCCGGGAGATCACCGACGAGCTTTCGGCCACCGGCGCCGTTCCGGCGCTGATCCCGTTCGGCGGATCCAGCGTCCTGAGCGCCCGGGGCTATGTGGAGTGCGGGAACGAACTGCTGCGGCAGGCCCCGGACCTGCGCGAGATCGTGGTCGCGGTCGGGTCGGGCGGGACCATGGCCGGTCTCGTGGCCGCTCTCGGCGCCGAGCGTGTGCTCGGCGTGGACTGCGGCGCGCTCGACGACCCGGCACCGGCGATCGCCGGCTTGGCGGCGCCGATCGGCACGGTCACCGTCGACGCCGGTCGCCTCAGGATCCGGCGCGAGCAGGTGGGAGCCGGCTACGGAGAGCTCACCGAGCCGGTCGCTCAGGCGCTGTACATCGCCGGCCGTACGGAGGGAATCGCGCTCGACCCGATCTACACGGGCCGCGCCCTCGCCGGGCTGATCGCCGCGGTCGCCGACGGAAGTGTGGCGCCGGGCCGCAAGACGGTCTTCTTGCACAGCGGTGGCCTGCCGGGTCTGTTCGGTCATCCGGCGGCCGTCGCCCATGCCGAGGCGGGCCTGCGCGCGGTGCCGCCCGTCGCCTGATCGGATGGCCATCTGTTTTCCTATTTTCCGAAATTTTCCTCGCATATTTTTCCTAACTGGCATGCTCCGCGCGCTTGACGAGCGAGCCACCGCAGGGCAGGCGGACAGGCTGAAACGTGCTCTTGACGCCTAATGGCCAGCGTTTTAGCCTCTGGGGCAATCGATTTCCGAGTTTCCCGCATCCTCCTCTCCCCCGCCAAGCGGCGGGGATGTTCTGGCTCCGCGGCAGACGCGGCGGCTGGGATCTCCACGCCGCGATCTCACGTAAGCGAGGATCCGATGTACCAGCGAACACTCCGCACCGCCGTGACGGCGGCGCTGGCGGCCGCCGCGCTGGCGGTGGCCGGCCCGGTCACGCCCGCACGCGCGGCGGGCACGACCTTGGTGGTGAACGCCGCGGCACCGTACCGGCCCGTCGCGCATGTCGCGTCGGGCGGCCTCTACGCTCTCGCCGAGAACAACCGGCCGGCCGACTCGACGCTGCTGCCCATCGCGATGAACACCCTCACCCAGCCCGCTCCCGGCGTCGGCCAGAAGCCCAACGGTCAGCCGCCGGGCGGCGACTCGCTGCTCGTCTCGCCGCAGGCCGACCGGGTCGGCGCCGCCGAGTTCATCCGGATGCCCGACATCTACCCCGACTTCCCGTACAAGTGGGTGAGCTGGACGGACTGGCTGTCCAAGGTGGACACCATGGTCAAGAAGCGGCTGGCGGCCACCTCGGTCAGCAACATCGCCGGGTGGGAGCTCTGGAACGAGCCCGACGGGACGTGGAACACCGCTAGCGCCGGCGACTTCAACGCCGGCTGGGTGCGCACGTACCAGGAGGTGCGCTCGCTCGACCCGCTGACGCCGATCGTCGGCCCGAGCCTGTCCTCCTGGAAGGCCTCCTACATGCAGTCCTTCCTCAGCTATGCCAAGGACCACAACGCGCTTCCCGACGTCGTCTCCTGGCACGAGTGGAACGCCGCGAACATCGCGTCGGACGTCGCGGCCTACCGCGCCCTGGAATCGTCGCTCGGCATCAGCCCACGGCGCATCTCCATCAACGAATACGCGTGGACGAACGAGGTCGACGTGCCCGGCCGCGTGTCCAGCTACATCGCGAAGTTCGAGCGGGCCGGCGTCGAGTCGGCCGACCGCGCCTTCTGGTACGAGTACGGCACCGTCAACGGCCTCGTGACGAACAACCAGCCGACCGGCAGCTGGTGGCTCTACAAGTGGTACGGCGACATGGCCGGCACCATGGTCACCACCACGCCGGCCGACCAGACCGGCCTGGACGGATTCGCCGCCTTCGACCCCACCCGCAAGATCGTCAATGCGGCCTTCGGCAACGCGTCGGGCACCAACGACGTGCGCGTCTCGGGCCTGTCCTCACTCGGCCAGACCGTCCGGGTGCACCTGGAGTCCACCCCGGCCTCCGGGCGGTTCACCGCCGTGTCCGCGCCCACCGACATCTCGACGAAGACGTACAAGGTCACCAATGGCGGCATCACCGTCACCGTGCCGAACATGGACGCCAACAGCGCCTACCACCTGGTCGTCGAGCCCATCAACGGGGTGCCCGCCTACCAGCACCGTTACGAGGCCGAGAACGCCTCGGTCTTCCGGGCGCAGCGGCTCACCGCCGGCACCGCCTCGGCCGGCGGCTACGTCGGCCGGATCGACAACACGGGAGACCCGCGCACCGACAGTTACGTGGACTTCGTCGTCAACGTGCCGACCGCCCGTACGTACACGATGACGATCGGATACGCCAACGGCACCGGCGAGACCTCGACGCAGGGGCTGGCCTACGACGGCGGCTCCTGGCACACCGTCAGCTATCCGCCGACCGCCGGATGGGGCCAGTTCGGCTCCGCTGTCGCCACCACGGTCGACCTGCACGCCGGATACAACGTCATCCGGCTGGCGAAGGGCGCTCCGTACTTCGCCGGCGGAACGGGCTACGCGGAACTCGACTACATCCAGCTCGACTGAGGTCGGTCCGAAACGACACGCGGGGGCCGGTGAACGGCCCCCGCGTGCCATGCGGTCACAGGAACAGGCTGATGACCAGGGCGATCAGGAAGGCGGTCACGCCCATCAGCGTCTCCATCACCGTCCACGACTTCAGCGTCTGCGGGATGGTCAGCCGGAAGTAGCGGTTCATCAGCCAGAACCCGGCGTCGTTGACGTGCGACAGCACCGTTCCCCCGGCGGCGATCGCGATGACGACGAGGGCCAGCTGCGCCTGACCGAAGTGCGACTGGGCGGCGAGCGGCGCGACGATGGGCGCGGTGGTGACGATCGCAACCGTCTTGGAGCCGAGAGCCACCCGCAGCGCGGTGGCGAGCACGAACGCCAGGACGAGCGTCGGCACTCCGGCGTTGCCGAGCAGGTGCGCCAGGGCACTGCCCACGCCGGTCTTCTTCAGCACGGCCGCGAACATCCCGCCCGCGCCGATGACGAGCGTCACCGAGGCGATCGGCCCGAGACAGGCGTTCGCCGCCTGCTCGAGGTGCTTCCCGCTCAGCCCGCGCCGTACGCCGAAGATGTAGAGCGCGCCGAGCACCGTGATCGCCAGTGCGATGATCGGGTCGCCGACGAACTCCAGGACGTTCTGCGCCGTGGACCCCTCTTTCAGGAGCACGGTGGAGAAGGTGTTGAGCATGATCAACACCATCGGCAGCAGGGTGATCGCGAGCACGCTCGCCAGCGACGGCGGGTTCTCGACGGCTCGCGTGGCCACCGCCGTCGTCCGCTTTTCGGCCACGGCGACCCCGCCGTCGGCGGATTCGGGTTCGTCGCTCTTCTCGTCCGGGGTGGTGCCGCCCTCGCCGGCGACGGTCAGATCCTCCGGGACCTTCACGTCGCTCATCCGCGGGCCGATCCACACCCCGTACGCGTAGCTGCCCAGCAGCCAGGCGGGCAGTCCGCAGATGATGCCGAAGACGGTCACCCAGCCGAGGCTCACGTGCAGCAGCCCGGCGGCGGTCACCGGTCCGGGATGCGGAGGCAGGACCGCGTTGGTCATCGCCAGGGCGCCGACGGCGGGCAGCGCGATGGCGATCAGTGGTTTGCGGGAGGTACGGGTGACGGCGAACATCAGCGGCAGCAGCACGATCCACGCCGCGTCGACGAACATCGGGATGCCGAAGATGAGGGCGGTCAGGCCCATGGCGAGTGGTGCGCGGTCCTCGCCGAAGCGGCGGATCATGGCGCGGGACAGCACTTCGGCGCCGTCGGCCATCTCCAGCATCCGGCCGAGCATCGCGCCGAGGGTGATGATGATGGCGACGGAGCCGAGCGTGTCGCCGAAACCGCCGGCGAGGACGTCGGGGATGTCCTTGACCGGCAGTCCCGCCGCGATCGCCACACCGACGCTGACGATGAGCAGGGCGAGGACGGCGTGCAGCCGGACCTTGATGACGAGCAGGAGCAGAACGGCGATGCCGGCCAGGGCGAGCAGGGCCAGACCCCAGTCCGGCAGGTGGGTGGTGATGTGCATCGGCACTCCCAGGGGGTGGGGAGAGCGGGCGTGCCGTCGACCGGCACGCCCGGGAACGCCAGGCGGAGAGAGGGGAAGGGGTGGAACGGCCCGGGGACGGGCCCACCCGGCCGGCCGAAGGCCGGCCGGGAGACGGTGGGTGCTACCAGCGGGGGATCGACGGGGCGGCCCAGCCGGGGTCGACGACCCGCATCGCGGCGACGTCGTCGCGGGACCGTACGTCACTGGTACGCCAGCGCTCGTGGTAGCGGGCGAGCGCGGCGCGGTCGAGCTCGACGCCCAGGCCGGGCGCGTCCGAGACGGTCAGCGCGCCGTCGCGGAACACGTGCGGCTCGGTGATGACGTCGTCGGTCTGCCACGGCCGGTGCGTGTCGCAGGCGTGGAGGTGGCCCGGCGCGCAAGCGGCCGCCTGCGTCATCGCCGCCAGGCTGATGCCCAGGTGGGTGTTGGAGTGCATGGACAGGCCGACGCCGAACGTCTCGCAGATCCGCGCGAGGGCCTGGGTGGCGCGCAGGCCGCCCCAGAAGTGGTGGTCGCACAGGACGACCTGCACGGCATCGGCGCGGAACGCCTCGGGGATCTCCCGCATCGACGTGACGCACATGTTGGTGGCGAGGGGCACTCCGGTGCGGCGGTGGACCTCGGCCATGGCCTCGACGCCCGTGCAGGGATCCTCGAGGTACTCGACCGTGTCGCGCAGGGCCTCGGCGACGCGGGTGCCGGTGTCCACGGACCAGGCGCCGTTCGGGTCGAGGCGCAGCGGAAGACCGGGGAACGCCTCACGCAGCGCCCGGGTCGCGGCGATCTCCTCGTCGGGCGGGAAGACGCCGCCCTTGAGCTTCAGCGAGCCGAAGCCGTACGTGTCGATCATCCGCTGGGCCTGGGCGACGACGCCCTCCGGGTCGAGGGCCAGGCCCCAGTCGTCGACGGGCGCGCCGGCGACCGGGTGCTTCTCCCACTTGTAGAAGAGGTAGCCGGCGAAGTCGACGCGGTCGCGCACCTTGCCGCCGAGCAGCTGGTGCACGGGCAGCCCGAGGGACCGGCCCATGGCGTCCAGGAAGGCGACCTCGAACGCCGACACGACGATGGCGTGCAGCTTGGTGAGGTTCTGCCGGCCGAACAGCCGCCGGGCCTGCAGGTCGTCGGTGAGCGAGCCGGTCACCGCGCTCGCGCCGAGCGCGCCGGCCACGATCTCCCACAGGCTCTCGGAGGACGCGACCGAACGGCCGGGCAGCAGCGCGGCCACCGTCCGCAGGGGTTCGAGGTACTCGTCGTCGCCGTAGGTCTCCCCCAGGCCCACGACGCCGTCCTCGGTCTCCACCTCGACGATCACCCGCGGCGTGTACGGCTGGTGGACGCCCTGCAGGTTCAGCAACGGCGGGTCCTCGACGAGGACGGGGGTGACGCGCACGTCGGCGATGCGCAGGTCGCTCATCAGTACTCCTGACTCAGATCAGCTCGAGGCCGGCGGCGAGGACGCGCTCGAGGTCGGCCAGGTCTTCGGGGCCGGGGTCGGCGAGCGGCGGGCGTACGGGGCCGGCGGCAGGCCGCGCAGCCGCGCCCCGGCCTTGACGAGCGACACCGCGTATCCTGCCGTCCGGTCGCGGATCCGGGCCAGGGGCAGGTAGAAGCCGGAGAGCAGGCGATCGGCGGTCGCCTGGTCACCGCCGCGCAGCGCGGCGTGGAACGCTCCGGCGATCTCCGGTGCGAAGGCGTGCACGGCCGAGGAGTACGCGGGGATCCCGATCGCCGCGTAGGCGCGGGCCTGCAGTTCGGCCGTCGGCACGCCGTTGAAGAACAGGAAGTCCGGCGGCGTCGCCAGCCGCAGCGCCTGGAAGTGCTCGATGTCGCCGGTGCCGTCCTTGAGCCCGGCGAGGTTCGGCACCTCCGCTACCAGGGCGGTCACGGTGTCCACCGCGTACCGGGCCTGTCCCCGGTGATAGATGATCACCGGCAGGGTGGTCGCGGCGGCGACCCGCCGTACGTGCTCGGCGAGGCCCGCCTGCGGGGCCTCGGTCAGGTAGTGCGGCAGGAGGAGGATCGCTGCGGCCCCGGCCTCTTCGGCGGCCCGGACGTACCGGGTCGCCAGCGCGACGCCGTGCCCGGCCCCCGCGACGACGGGAATCTCCGGCGGGGCCAGCTCGACGGCGGCGCGCACGCAGGCGGCGTACTCCTCCAGATCGAGGCTGAAGAACTCGCCCGTGCCACAGCAGACGAACAGCGCGCCGGGCGACGCGGCGAGCTGGTGCTCCAGGAGAGCCCGATACGCGCCGAGGTCCAGATCGCCGCTCGCGGAGAACGCCGTCAGCGGAAAGGACAGCACCGCGCGGTCCATCCCCGCGCGGAGCGCAGCCGTGCGCGTTGCGACGACCGAGTCCGTATCGTGCACGTCATCTCCATATGTAGACAGCATCTATGCTGGGAGACTATGCACGTAAAAGTGCAGGTCCGTCAAGAAGCCGCAATCCACCCGCGATATGGACATGACAGGATGACGGCCAGGACGGCGGGGAGGGGATCAGTGAGCACGGAGCAACCGCGGGGCGTTCGCGATGTGAAGTCGGCCGGGCGGACGGTCGAGGTCCTCGAGGCCCTCGCCGCATTCCAGGGCAGGGCGGTGACGCTCCGGGACCTCGCCGAGCGGATCGACATCCCCCGCAGCAGCCTCTACGCCCTGCTGCAGACCCTCGTGGGCCGCGGCTGGGTGCGCACCGACGCCACCGGTTCGCTGTACTCCATCGGCATCCGCGCCCTGCTCGTCGGCACCGCCTACCTCGACGACGACCCCCGGCTCGCCATGCTCAGGCCGCACCTGGACGCGCTCGCGACCGAACTCGGCGAGACGCTGCACTTCGCCCGGCTCGACGGCACGGACATGGTCTATCTCGCCACGCGCGAGTCCCACCACTACCGCCGCCGGTTCAGCCGCGTCGGCCGGCGGCTGCCGGTGCACACCACATCCCTGGGCAAGGCGATCCTCGCCGAGCGCACCGACGACGAGGTCGACGCCCTGCTCCCCGCCGAACCGGAGCGGCTGACGCCGCACACCCTCTGCGACCGAGACGCTCTGCTCGCCGACCTCGCCGAGACCCGGCGGCGCGGCTACTCCGTCGACGACGGCGAGAACACCGTCGGCCTGTACTGCGTCGGCGTCGCCCTCCGCTACGACTCCGCCGTCACCGACGCACTCAGCTGCTCGATCCCCAAATCACGCCTCACGCCGGAGCTGGAGAGCGACGTCATCGCCGCTCTGCAGGACGTCCGCGCCGCGATCGAGACCGCCACGGCCTCCCCCGCCCTCTCCGTCGTCTGGCGCTGACCGATCCTCGACGTCGTTCAGGCGTCCGCACAACGCCCGCGCCGGCCGGTTCCCGGTCGGCGCGCAGTGCAACGCCGGCCCGGTTCCGGTCCGGCACCCCCATGCCGTGACCGGTCCCGGACCGGCGGCGGCCGCCGCGGCCCTGAGCGGTGATTCACTGGAGCCGACGGCCGGTCGATGACCGGCCACCCCAGGCCTTCTCCCCTTTGAGGGCCCGGCTCGGCTCCGTCTCCCCGGCACCGCGGGTCGAAGCGGCGATGTGCGGCACGTCCCGCTCGGCGGTGGCGCCCCCCTTCGGCGCCACTGCCGAGCGATTCCCGTGCCGGGTCTGGCTGGACCTCCTCCGTTCCCCGCCTACCCTCCGGGCGGCGCGTCGCGCGCCGTCCGGAGGGGCTCCCGTCTGGGCGAGGATCAGCGGAAGTCGTGACCGTGCGTCTGCCAGGTCACGAGCCTCCACGCGCCGTGGCTCCAGTAGTAGAGCCGGTGGTGGATGACGCGGTACCGCCGGCTCTCGCTGCCGTGGCGCTCCCAGGCGCGGCGACCGTCCCAACGGCCGTCGCGATGGTCGCGGTAACGGTCGTCGGCGCGGTTGTCGCCGTGTACGGCGATACCCGACGAGTGGGCGATGACGGTCGTGCGGTGTGCGTCCTGGACGGACGCCGCGGAGGCCGTCCCGCCGAGCGCGAGTGCCGCGCCGCCGGCCACGGCGAGTGTGGCTGCCGCGGTGGCGACACGCCGTCCCAAGGTCCGATTCATGGTCATCTCCTTGTGTCGACCCGGCGCCCTTGTGGGTGGAGGGCGCCGGGAGCGCGTCCCTGGGTGGTGGGACATGGAAGACGTTACCCGTGCATAAGTTTAAAGTTCAACTTATGCGCGTGTGAGGTATAGCATCGCAAAACCTGCTCTGACCTGGGAATATGCCGATCTTGCACAGCGGGGACGAGCCGCGTCGTCACCCGGAAACGACGAGGAGCACGCCGTCTGATCGATTACCGACCGGCGCCGGCTCAGTGCCCGCGGGCGATCCACTCCTCCAGGTGCGGAGCCTCCGCGCCGATCGCCGTGTCGTCGCCGTGGCCGGTGTGGACGACGGTCTCCGGCGGCAGGGTCAGCAGGCGGCCGCGGATCGAGTCGATGATCGTCGGGAAGTCGGAGAACGACCGTCCCGTGGCCCCGGGGCCGCCCTGGAAGAGGGTGTCGCCGGAGAACAGCGCCCCGAGCGCCGGGACGTGCAGGCAGACCGCCCCGGGGCTGTGCCCCGGCGTGTGGAGCACCGTCAGCTCGGTGCCGGCGACACGGAGCGTCTGCCCGTCGGCGAGTTCGGCGTCCGGGGCGCGGTCCGGGTGGGTGAGATCCCACAGCGGCCGGTCGGCCGGGTGCAGCAGGATCGGCGCCCCCGTGCGGGCGGCCAGGGCCGGGGCCGCGTCGATGTGGTCGTCGTGGGCGTGGGTGCAGACGACGGCGACCAGCCGGCGGTCCCCCACCGCCTCGGCGATCGCGTCGGCGTCGTGAGCCGCGTCGATCACCAGGGCCTCGGCGTCGTCGCCGAGGATCCAGACGTTGTTGTCGACGTCCCACGTGCCGCCGTCGAGGGAGAAGGTCCCGGAGGTGACGATGTGGTCGAGGCGGGCGGTCACAGGGTCACCACCGACCGCAGGACCTCGCCCCGTCCCATGCGCTCGAACGCGCCCTCGACGTCGTCGAGCGGGATCGTCTCCGAGACGAAGGCGTCCAGGTCGAGCCGGCCCTGGAGGTACAGGTCGATCAGCATCGGGAAGTCCCGCGAGGGCAGGCAGTCGCCGTACCAGGAGGACTTCAGCGCGCCGCCGCGTCCGAAGACGTCCAGCAGTGGCAGTTCGAGGCGCATGTCCGGGGTGGGGACGCCGACGAGGACGACCGTACCGGCGAGGTCGCGCGCGTAGAAGGCCTGTTCGTACGTCTGCGGGCGGCCGACGGCGTCGATCACGACGTCCGCGCCGAAGCCGCCGGTCAGGTCGCGGATCGCGGTGACGGCGTCCTCGCGGGCGGAGTTGACCGCGTGGGTGGCGCCCAGCTTCTTCGCCTGGTCGAGCTTCCGGTCGTCGAGGTCGACGGCGATGATCTTCGCGGCGCCGGCCAGCCGCGCTCCGGCGACGGCCGCGTTGCCGACGCCGCCGCAGCCGATCACGGCCACCGTGTCGCCGCGGCCGACCCCGCCCGTGTTGATCGCGGCGCCGAGGCCCGCCATCACCCCGCAGCCGAGCAGCCCTGCCGCGGCCGGTGAGGCGGCCGGGTCGACCTTGGTGCACTGGCCCGCGGCCACCAGGGTCTTGTCGGCGAACGCGCCGATGCCCAGGGCGGGCGACAGCTCGGTCCCGTCGGTGAGGGTCATCTTCTGCGTCGCGTTGTGCGTGTCGAAGCAGTACCAGGGGCGGCCGCGCAGGCAGGCGCGGCACCGGCCGCAGACCGCCCGCCAGTTGAGGATCACGAAGTCGCCCGGGGCGACGTCGGTGACGCCGTCGCCGACCGACTCCACGACGCCCGCCGCCTCATGGCCGAGCAGGAAGGGAAACTCGTCGTTGATGCCGCCCTCGCGGTAGTGCAGGTCCGTATGGCAGACACCGCAGGCCTGCACCTTCACGACCGCCTCACCGGGTCCGGGGTCCGGGACGAGGATCGTGGTCAGCTCCACCGGCGCGCCTTTGGCCCGGGCGATGACTCCGCGTACTTCCTGCGCCATGCGTGGCGTCCTTCCGATCTCGGGCCGCGGCGCGGCCGGGCGGCTCAGGGCTGTCCGCCGATCGTACGCATGTCCACCCCGGCCACGGCCAGCGACTTCCATCAGCCGAAACCGGCAGGCCAGATGGATGCGGGCCTGGCAGTCGTCCGGACGGCCGGGTCGTACGAACCCCATCCGGGTCCGTACACGACACATAGCACGAAAGACGCAGGCCAGGGACTTTTTAGGATTCTCCCGGCGCTATACGGGTAGAGCTCCGATTGCGACACAGCGTTCCTGACTTTTGGTCAATCAGTCGGTCACGCGATCGTCCCCCGATCCCGGCCAGCCGTGAGGTGGAATCTTCGATGCGACATCTGTCCACGGTCGATCTGAAGGTGGAGCAGAGCTCCGGCGTCACCGTCGTGCACTTCCCGGAAGAGGTCGACGTGGTCAACGCTCCGGCCATCCGGGAACGGGTGCTCCGCCTGCTGAACAGCGGGGTCCCGGAGATGGTCCTCGACCTGACCGGCACCCGCTTCCTCGACTCGGCCGGCCTCCACGTCATCGTGCGGGCCCATGGCCGCAGCACCGCCCTGTCGATCCCCCTCTCCGTGGCGATCCCGGAAGAGGGGACGGTACGCCGGGTCTTCGACCTCACTGCGATGGCCCGGCTCGTTCCGACCACCATCGGCCTGCCGGACCCCCGGCCCGCCGCGACGGCGCCTTCGCTGTCCTGCTCGACCACCGGCCCCCGAAGACGCGGCCGCAAGCCCCGGCGGTGATCCGCCCGCACCGCGTCCGGTGACGCCGGGATCATCACCGACTCGCGACGGACGTGATCCCGTCGTCGGCGGGCTGACCGACCGAGTGAGCCGCCTCCCGCACCTCGGTGTCGGCGAAGGCCGCCAGTCGCGCGGCGAGTTCCGACAGCGCGGTCGCGGCGTAGTGGTCCGGGTCCCAGCAGGCATGAATGGTCAGCAGGACCTTCTCGCCGCGATGGTCGGTGACGAAGATCGGGTGGGCCCCGAACCGCTCGAGGTTGGTGACGATCGAGACGCCGCGCCCGGCCGCGGCAAGGGCTTGGCTCAGCGGCGGCCAGGCGATCTGCTCGTACCTCTCGTAGCGCAGTTGTTCCCGGGTGACCGCTTCGTCCAGCGCGAGGCGAGTCGGGTCGGTGGCCGGCGGGATGAGAAGCGGCGCACGCACCAGTTCCTCCAGCGGCACCGTCCGCCGGCGAGCCCATGAGTGATCAGGTGCGACGTAGGCGCGCAGCGGCACACTCGTCAGACGAGTCCAGACCAGCCGGCCGGTCGGGGGCGCGGTCGCGGCCACGCCGAGATCGTGACCGGCCAGCACCGCTTCGTGAACGGCGTCAGGGGCGACCGAGTCGACCGAGATGAAGGGGTCGCTCGCGGAAAGTGTGGCCACGAACGGCGCCAAGACGTACTCGATCGTGGTCGGCGCCGCGGCGACCGCCACCCGGGTCAACAGTCCGTGTGCCATCTGTTGCGCGACCATGGTCGCCCGGTCGGCCCTGGTCACGATGTCGGCGGCGACGTCGCGCATCTGGCGTCCAGCACGGGTCAATGCGAGGCGTGGCCCGTTCCGGGTGAACAACGCCACGCCGAGATCGCGTTCCAGCCGGTGCAGCTGCCGCGAGACCGCCGGCTGCGCCACGTGGAGTCGAGCGGCCGCCGCCGTCACCGTCCCGCACTCGGACACAGCCAGGAAGTAACGCAGGTGACGTAGTTCCATGGACGCGCATCATACCTATGAGGCATGGATACGGCCGAACATTAGGTCTTGGACACATGAATGGACCCGGAGTCACCATCGTCGGCATGAATCGGGACGACCGCGACCAACTGCCAGGGAACTGGGCGACACCGCCCTACCACCGCCAGGGCCTGCATCACGTGGAGCAGCTCGTACGCTGCGCTCTCCTTTCGCGTGGTGACGGACCGACGCGCGAGTTCGGCCATGCCGACGAGCCGCTGGACTGGAGCGCCCTCGCCCTGCCGTCGGCCGGAGGCGCGGAGATCAGCGGGGACGAGTTCCTGGCGCGTACCCACACGGACGCGCTGTTGGTGATGCGCGGCGAGCAGATCGTGTTCGAGCGCTACCTCGGCGATTTCACGCCCGCGACGCGGCATATCGTCATGTCGATCTCCAAGTCCTTCTGCGGGATGCTCGCCGGGTGCCTCGTCGAGGCGGGCGTCATCGACCTGGCCTCGCCAACGTCCCGGTACGTGCCCGAGCTGGCCGGGGGCTCGTTCGGCGGCGCCACTGTGCGGCAGCTCCTGGACATGACCGCCGCACCGCACTACGACATGGCGTACCTGAACCCGGACGCGGAGGTTCACGCGGGCGATCGCGCAGCAGGGTGGCGGCCCCGCCGGCCGGGTGACGTCGCGGGAACCCGCCGGTTCCTGGCAGGGCTCCGCGGTGCCGGCGTCCACGGGGCGGGCTTCCAGTACTGCTCCGGCACCACCGACGTTCTCGCCTGGGTTCTCGAACGCGCCGCGGGCCTGGACTACCGGGAGTTGATGACGCGTTCCATCTGGTCGCGGATCGGTGCCGAAGCCGACGCCTTCATCACCGTCGACGAGTTCGGCACTCCCTACGCGTGCGCGGGGATGGGGATGCGGCTCCGGGACCTGGCCAGGTTCGGGCGCCTCGTGCTCGACCGCGGATACCGCGACGGCCGGTCCGTCATCCCCGCTTCCTGGATCGAGGACACCCGGCGCGGGGGCCAGGTCGACACCGGCGGGGAACCCGGTGCCGCCCGGCACGGCACCTACAGGAACCAGTGGCGGATCCCGGGCGACGAGCACGGCGGCTTCTACGCCGTCGGCATCTTCGGCCAGTACCTCTGGCTGGACCCGGTGGCCGACGTGCTGGTCGCGAAGTTCTCCGCCGAGGACGCCCCGGTTCCGGACGACTCGCAGGAGCTTCAGGCTCTGTCCGCCATCGCCCGCGCCGCCGCGGACCCCGCCATCGTCCCCCAGGAGAGCTGACCATGGATCGCTCCCAGACGTTCACCGACGCCATCGAGCACCACTCCATCGACTACATCCCCGCCGAAGAACGCCGCGGCAAACCCTGGCACCTGTTCACGATCTGGTTCTCCAGCAACGTCCAGATCACCGCCTTCGTGACCGGCGTCCTCGCGGTGACCGTCGGACTGAACCTGACCTGGGCGATCGCCACCATCCTGGTCGGCAACCTCGCCGGCGGCCTGTTCATGGCCTACCACTCCATCCAAGGACCCCGCCTCGGCGTCCCGCAGATGATCCAGAGCCGGGCTCAGTTCGGGTTCCTCGGCGCCCTGCTACCCGCCGCGATGGTGCTCGCCATGTACCTGGGCTTCCAGATCGAAGGCGGTGTGATCACCGGTCAGGCCCTGGCCCACTGGGCGCACATCCCCCTGACCGCCTCGGTGATCATTCAAGTCGCGGTCCCTGCGGTCATCGCGATCGTCGGGTACAACTTCATCCACCTGTCCACCCGGGTCGTCAGCGTCGTGTCCGCGGTCGTGTTCGTGATCCTCACCTTCGCGCTCGGCTCCCATCTGCCCGCGCACCTGCCCAGCGGCCACGCGCCGACGTTCAGCACCATCCTTCTCGCGATCTCGATCTTCGTGTCCTGGCAGCTCACCTGGGCGCCGTACGTGTCGGACTACTCCCGCTACATGCCTGAGAACACGCCGTCCCGCACCACGTTCCTGTGGACGTACGCCGGTTCCGCCCTGGGCGCGTCATGGGTGATGATCCTCGGCGCCCTGGCCGCCACCATCAGCGCCCAGAAGGTCGGCGACGACGCCATCGGCATGCTCAGCCACCAGGTCCCGGGCCTGGGTTCGGGCATCCTGCTCGCCATCGTCATCGGGATCATCCCCGCCGGCGTGTACGGCAACTACGGCATGTACCTCACCGCGATGAGCGCGATCTCGGCCAGAGGCCACGGGTCCGCGAACGCCCGCGTCCGGACCGTCTTCATCCTCGTCACCTCAGTGCTGGTCACCGCCGCGACCCTGCTGGCCAAGGGGCACATCCTCACCACGGTCCAGGACATCACGCTGTTCCTGCTGTATCTGCTGGTGCCCTGGACCGCGATCAACCTCACCGACTACTACGTCATCCGCCGCGGGCACTACGACATCGGCGAACTGTTCAAGATCCGCGGCACGTACGGCCTGGTCAACGGGCCCGCCATCGTCACCTATCTGATCGCCATCGCAGCGCAGATCCCGTTCATCAGCACTCCGCTGTACACCGGCCCGATGGTCAAGCGTCTCGGCGGCGCCGACATCTCCTGGATCATCGGCCTCGTCGTAGCGACCGTCCTGTACTACGGCTGCGCAAGGGCCGACCGCCGGGCACAGGCCCACGGTCGACCCGACAGCACCCAGCCGGTCCCCGTCGGCGCGGATGACGAGGCCGGCTGATACGTGCGGTGACCCCTACTTGCGCTGGCGCTTCTCCCTGATCTTCATGCCGATGTCGATCGGGGTGCCGTCGAAGCCGAAGTCCTCGCGGAGCCGGCGCTCGACGAACCGGCGGTATCCGGCCTCCAGGAAGCCCGACGTGAACAGGACGAACTTCGGCGGCTGCACGCTCGCCTGAGTGGCGAAGAGGATCTTCGGCTGCTTGCCGCCCCGCACCGGGTGCGGCTTGGCGGCGACCAGGTCGCTCATGAAGGAGTTGAGCCGGGCCGTCGGCACCCGCTCCCCCCAGCCGGCCAGGGCCGTCTCGATGGCCGGGACGAGCTTCTCCACGTGCCGTCCCGTACGGGCCGAGATGTTGACGCGCGGGGCCCAGCGGGCGTGGTGGAGCTGCCGGTCGATCTCCCGGTCGAGGTAGTGCCGGCGCTCCTCGTCCACGAGGTCCCACTTGTTGAACGCGAGGACGAGCGCGCGGCCGGACTCGATCACCATGGAGATGATCCGCAGGTCCTGCTCGGCGAGGGGCTCGCTGGCGTCCACGAGGACGACCGCGACCTCGGACCGCTCCAGCGCGGATCGGGTGCGCAGCGTCGCGTAGAAGTCGGCGCCCTGGTTCTCACGAGCGCGCCGGCGGATGCCGGCGGTGTCGATGAACCGCCAGGTCTGGCCGCCCAGCTCGATCAGCTCGTCGACCGGGTCGCGGGTGGTGCCGGCGACCGCGTCGACGACCACCCGGTTCTCCCCCGCCAGCTTGTTGAGCAGGCTGGACTTGCCGACGTTGGGCCGGCCGAGCAGCGCGATCCGGCGCGGGCCGCCCGCGGCGCCGAACGTCTCCGGCGGCGCCTCCTCGGGCAGGGCCTCCAGGACGGCGTCCAGCAGGTCACCGCTGCCCCGCCCGTGCAGGGCCGAGACGGCCAGCGGCTCGCCGAGGCCGAGCGACCACAGCGTGGTCGCGTCCGCCTCGGTCCGGGGGTCGTCGACCTTGTTGGCGGCCAGCACGACCGGCTTCTTGGCGCGCCGCAGGATGTCGGCGACGGCCTCGTCGGTGTCGGTCGAGCCGACGGTGGCGTCCACCACGAACAGCACGACGTCGGCGGCGTCGACGGCGAGCCGCGCCTGGTCGGCGACGGCGGCCGCGAGGCCCTCGGCGTTCGGCAGCCAGCCGCCGGTGTCGACGACGGTGAACCGCCGTCCGCTCCAGGTGGCGTCGTAGGCGACCCGGTCGCGGGTCACGCCGGGGACGTCCTCGACGACCGCTTCTCGGCGGCCGAGGATGCGGTTGACGAGCGTGGACTTGCCGACGTTCGGCCGCCCGACGACGGCCACGACCGGCGGCGGCGCGACGTCGTGCTCGACCGCGACGTCGATCGCCTCGGCATGCTGGAATTCACTCACTCGTCTCGCTCCTCGTGGGCGGCTCGCCGGCCCGGGAGCTCGCCTGTCGTGCCGAATCGCCGTCGGCGCCGGCGGTGTGCTTGCGCGCGATGCGCAGGACCTCCTCGATGACCTCGCCGAGGCCGAGGCTGGTCGTGTCGAGTTCGATCGCGTCGGCCGCCTGCGCGAGCGGGTCGACCTTGCGCGTGGAATCGAGGTGGTCACGGCGGGCCAGGTCGGCCTGGGTCGCGGCGATCGTCGCCCCGCTGACCTCGGCGTTGCGGCGCTGCGCCCGCGCCTCGGCGCTCGCCGTGAGGTAGATCTTGACCTCGGCGTCCGGCGCTACGACGGTGCCGATGTCGCGGCCCTCGACGACGATGCCGCCCGTCCCGATGATCTCGCGCTGCAGAGCGACCAGGCGCTCGCGGACGGCCGGGACCGCGGCGACGGCGCTCACCGCGCCGGTGACGTCCGACCCGCGGATCGGGCCGGACACGTCGACGCCGTCGACCGTGATCGTTGGTGCGGCCGGGTCGGTGCCGGAGTCCAGCATGGGCTCGCCCGCCCGGGCGGCGATCGCGGCCTGGTCGTCGAGTGCCACGCCCTCGCGGAGCACCCACCACGTCATGGCGCGGTACATCGCGCCCGTGTCGAGATAGCGCAGCCCTAGGGCGCGCGCCACGCCTTTGGAGACGCTGGACTTACCCGACCCGGATGGACCGTCCATGGCGATGACGAGCGTCACGTTCGCTTCCTTATCTACATACCGACCGGCCAACGATTGAGGCTACCGGTCCCGGGGTCCAGCTGTGGCCGAGCCGCCGGAGCGGTGGTCCGGACCCCGGGGGGCGTCGCATACGTCTTGTATGTAACATAGATACAAGATGACCTCAGCCACCTCCCGGGCCTATGACCATGTCAAGCAGGCCATCCTCGATCGCGCCTACCCGGGCGGCGCGCTGCTCAGCGAGGGTGAGATCGCCACTGCCGTCGGGGTGTCCCGTACCCCCGTCCGCGAGGCCCTCCTCCGTCTGGAGGCCGAAGGGCTGGTGCGCCTCTATCCCAAGCGGGGCGCGCTGGTGCTGCCGGTCTCCCCCAAGGAGATCTCCGACGTGCTCGAGACGCGGGAGCTCGTGGAGACGTTCGCCGCCGGCAAGGCGTCGCTCGACCCGGCGCTGATCACCGAGCTAACGGGGTTCCTCGAGGCCATGCGCGAGCACGCCGAGGCCGGGAACGGCCGGGAGTTCGCCCGCGCCGACCGCTGCTTCCACCGGGCGATCGTCGCGTCGGCGGGCAACGAGATCATCATCCAGCTGTACGACGCCCTGCGCGACCGCCAGTTGCGCATGGCCCGGCTCACCGCGGACGACCCGGACCGTACGGCGACCGCGATCCACGAACACGGCGAGATCCTCGAGGCCGTACGGTCGGGCGACCGCCGGCGGATCCGCAGTGCGATCCACCGTCACCTGCAGACCGCGGTGACGGCCGTGCGCGAGCACGCATGACCACCTTCGCGGCCCCGCGCGAGCACGCATGACCACGGTCACGGCCCCGCGCGAGCACGCATGACCGCGCGCCACCATCAACACCCCAGGAAGGCCCCCCTTGAATCCCGCGGTTCTCACCGCTCCCCGTACGATCACCTCCGCGCCGAAGGCCACCGGACACCCGCTCGGCGGACGCCGAGCCTGGAGTGTCTGGGCCGTCGCCGCGGCGGTCTACCTCACGGCCTTCTTCCACCGGACCAGCCTGGGCGTCGCCTCACTCGCCGCCCAGCAGCGCTTCGGCATCGACGCGACCGCCCTGTCGACCTTCGCGATCCTGCAGCTCGGCGTCTACATGGTCATGCAGATCCCCAGCGGGGTCATGGCCGACCGGTTCGGACCCCGGCGGATGCTCTGCATCGCCCTCCTCACCATGGCGCTCGGCGAGGCGCTGTTCGCGTTCGCGACGACGATGCCGCTGGCGGTCCTCGGCCGGGCGCTGGTAGGGCTGGGTGACGCCCTCACGTTCATCAACGTGATCCGGCTGATCGCGTCGTGGTTCCCCCGCCGGAGGTTCGCGCTGCTCATCGCGCTGACCGGGATGACGGGGGCGCTGGGGCAGATCGTCGGCACCGCGCCGCTGTCCGCCGCGCTGCGGGCGTTCGGCTGGACCCCGACCTTCCTCGGGGTGGGGCTGGTGAGCGCCCTGCTGACGATCGTCGTGTGGCGGTGGGTGCGCGACCACCCGGGCGGACCCATGGAACGTTCCACCAACGGCGGCTCCGTCCTGGCCGACGTCCGGGCGGTGTTCGCCGCGCGCGGCACCCGCGCCGGGCTGTGGACGCACTTCGCCACGATGTCGTCCTTCATGATGCTCGCCACGCTGTGGGGCTACCCGTACCTGGTCGAGGGGCTCGGGATGGCGCCCGGGACGGCCCGGCTCGTCCTGACGCTCGGCGCGGCGACGCCCATGGTCGCCGCGCCCCTGGTCGGCTGGCTCGGCGGCCGCCGCCCCGACCTGCGCGGCCGGCTGATCATCGGCGTCACCTCCGTCCTCGCCCTCGCCTGGCTCATCGCGATCACCTGGCCCGGCGGTCACCTGCCCGGGCCGCTGGCGGCGGGACTCGTGCTGATCAGCGCCGTCGGCAGCGCCGCCTCCATGCTCGCCTTCGACTTCGCCCGCGACGCCAACCCTCCGCACCGCGGCGGCATGGCCTCGGGGATCGTCAACGTCGGAGGATTCTCGGCCGCCGTGACCGGATCGCTCAGCGCCGGCATGCTCCTCGACGCCACCGGCGGTCACTACGACGCCGGCGCCTTCCAGGTCGCCTTCCTCCCGATGACCGCCATGGTCGTCATCGGCGCCGTACGGGTCGCGCTGCTGCTGCGCCGCCGGCCCGCCGACGGTGGGCGTGTCAGCCGGGGACGGACCAGCCCCGGGCCCGCAGTTCCTCGGCCAGCCGCTGCGCCGCCGATGGATCGACGCTGAGCTCGACCACACCGACCGGCCGGCCGGGCGAGTGCTCGATCGTGACGTCCTCGATGTTGACCCCGGCGACGCCCGCCGCCTGGAACAGCAGCGCGAGCTCGCCGGGCCGGTCGGGGATGACCACGGACACGACGGTGTAGGCCCCCGGCCGCCCGCCGTGCTTGCCGGGCAGCCGGCGGCGGCCCGTGCCGCCACGGTTCAGGAGGTCGGAGACGCCCGGTCCGGCGCCCCTCCGCAGCGCGGCGGCGGTGGAGGTCAGATCGGCGGCGACCTCTTCGATCACCTCGGCCACCGGCAGGGCGTTCGCGCCGAGGATGCCGATCCACAGCTCCGGGTCGCCGGCCGCGATGCGCGTGACGTCGCGCACGCCCTGGCCGGCGAGGCCCAGCGCGACCTTCGGGGCCTGCTCCAGGCGGGCGGCGACGGCCGCCGCGACGACGTGCGGCGCGTGGGAGACCAGCGCGACGGCCTGGTCGTGCTCCTCGGCGTCCACGACGACCGTCTGGGCCCCGCACTCGCGGGCCAGGGCCGTCACGGTCTCGAGCGCGGCGGGGTCGGTGCCGGCCGTCGGGCACAGCGCCCACGGCCGGCCGAGGAACAGGTCGCCGCGGGCGGCCGCGGGCCCGGAGCGCTCACTGCCGGCGAGCGGATGCCCAGCGACGAAACAGGTCAGGTCACAGCCCAGCTCGGCGGCCTCCCACAGAGGCCGGGCCTTCACGCTCGCGACGTCGGTGTAGACGCGGGCCAGGCCGCGCTTCTGCGCGTCCAGCAGGGTCGCCGCGACCGCCGCGGGCGGAACCGCGACCACCGCCACGTCGGCCGGCTCGTCCCCGGCGCGCAGCGGCGTGCCCGCGCCGATCTCGGCCGCCAGGCGCACGGACGCCGGATCACGGTCGGTGAGGAACACCTCGACGCCGCGCTCGCGCAACGCGAGGGCCACGGATGTGCCGATCAGTCCGGTGCCGATGACGACGATCCGCCGAAGTGCGCCGATGGGTCTCACCTCCCGATGGGGGTACCAGCGTATCGATTCCGGCGATCGGGCCGGCCGGGCCTGCGTCACGCGCCCCAGATCCGCCGGTACGCCTCCTGGTAGCCCTTCGGGTTCCAGGAGGTTCTTTCGTCGACGTTGCGGATGGTGGCCAGGTGCACCGGCGCGACGTAGCCGCTCGGGGGCCGGCGAACGCGCGGTTGAACTCGTCGATGATCTGGGTGCCCTGCTGGTCGAGCGGTTCCGGCACGGTCGCCGCCTGATAGTGCCGGCTCCGGATCCGCGCGAACGCGGAGGGATCGCCGTCACCCGCGCCGACCGAGTACGGCGGGCCGTCGCCCTTCCTGCCGCCCGCCCGCAGGGCCGGCGCCGCGTCGGCGAGATAGAGATCGTTGATCGCCACGGAGTGGGTCCAGCGGTCGCCGAATCGGGCCAGGAGCGAGGCCACCTCCTGGGGGGTACGGGTGGTCGCGTCCGGGATCGGGATGTTCTCGTAGGCGAGCAGCCTCACGTCGGCGCAGGCCAGCACCCGCTGCTTGATCAGCTGGGACTTCCGCTCCGCGAACGGGATCGAGGAGTCGGTGAAGATCACGACGCCGGCCCGGCCGTTCGAGTCGGCGATGACCCAGTCGGCGCTGATGCGGGCGACGTCCTCGACCCGGGTCGTGATGTTGGTGAAGAGCCGGGGCGCGGCGCTCGGGCCCGGCGCGGCGAGCGCGTGCCAGCCGATGAGCGGGATGCGCGCCGCGTTGGCCTGGCCGACCTCCTGAGCCACCGAGGCGGGGTCGAAACCGGCGATCACGATCCCGGACGGCCGGAGGGCGATCGCCTGCCCGAACGCCGCCTTGATGCCCGCGGGGCCGCCCTGCCCGTCGAGGATCCGGACGTCCCAGCCGATCGAGCGCCCGGCCCCCTGGGCGCCCATGGCGACCCCGGCCACGCCCGGATTGGTCATGGACTCGGCGATCACGACGATGCGCTTGCCGGGGACCGCCCGGGGACCGGTGGTGGGACCGTCCCACACCGTCCCCGCCGCCTCGGCACGCGCGACGGCCTGTCTCGCCGCCTGCAGCACCCGCGGGCACCCGGCGGCCGATGAGCCGCTCCCCTGACCGGCCGGCCGCCGCACGCATCCGCAGCCGAGCAGGACGAGCAGGATGAGCGCGATCATCGCCGCCGGCGCGTGCCGAACGCGCTCAGGTACGCGGTCCACGTGCGCCTCCCTCCCCGGACGGCGGCGCGGGCGACGTCCTCCCCTTCGGCGAGGCTTTCTCCTCCGGTGAGGCTCTCCCCTCCGGTGACACCCTTCCCTCCAGTGACACCCTTCCCTCCGGGGACGCCCTCCCGGCCGGCGGCGCCTTGCCCTCCGGGGACGCTCTCCTCTCCGGCGACGCCGATCCGGCCGGTGACGCCTTGCCCTCCGGCGACGCGCTCCCGGCCGGCGGCGCGCTCGTGGCCGATCCGCCCTTTCGTCCGGAGGGGCGCGCGGGTGCCGCGCGCGGCCGTACGTGGGCGCGCTCCCGGCGCCGCGCGGAGTAGCCGGCCAGCCCCACCGCGATCAGGAGGGTCACGCCGTTGAACAGGGGCGTCACCCAGAACTCCGCGCCGAGCTGGCCGATCCCCGCCAGGCCGATCGCCAGGACCGCGACCGCCACGAGGGTGCCGAGGGCGTTGGGCCGCCCCGGCCTGATCGCGGTGGAGCCCAGCAGAGCGGCCACGAAGGCGGGCACCAGGTACTCGAGCCCGACGCTCGGATCACCGATCTCCTGTTGGGAGGCGAGCAGGACGCCGGCGCCCGCGGTGATCACCCCTGAAGCGGCGAAGGCGTAGACGATGTACCGGCGGCTCGGGATGCCGACGAGTTCGGCCGCCCGCGGGTTGTCTCCGATGACGTAGAGGTATCGGCCGAGGGGAAGGCGCTCCAGGACCAGCCAGAGCACGGCTGCGAGCAGCAGCACGTAGAAGGTCGGAAGGGGCACGCCGAGGAACGTCATGTCGTACAGGTCGGTGAACGCCAGGGGAAGGCCGCTCGGGCCGGGCAGGATCCGGCCTCCGTGGGTCGTCCACCCGCTGATGGCGTACATGACGCTGCCGGTGCCGAGGGTGGCGATGAACGAGTCGATCTGCGCGAACTCGACGAGGAACCCGTTGATCGCCCCGATTAGTGTGCCCCCGGCGAGCGCCGCCGCGCACGCCGCCGGCCACGGCCAGCCGTCGACGATCATGAGTTGGAGGATGAGCACGTGCCACAGCCCCAGGCCGTAGCCGATGGACAGGTCGAACCTCCCGGCGACGATGGGGATCGTCGCGCCCAGGGCGAGCATCGCGGGGATCGCGTGGCTGGACAGCACCGAGGTGATCGTGGCCATCGTGGGGAAGGTCTCCGGCAGGGTCACCGAGAACACGGCGAACAGCACGACGCCCAGGGCGAGCAGTCCGTAGCTGCCGATCCGGTGCGCGGCGGACCGGCGACGGGAACGGCTCGGAGGGGCCGTCAACGCCCCGCCCTCCCCGGCAGGGGCCCGGCGGACGCGGCGCGGACGACCGTGGCGGCCGTGAGCGCCGCACCGGACAGCTCGGCGCTCACCACGCCGCGCGTGAACACCAGGACCCGGTCGCACAGCCGTACGACCTCGTCGACGTCGCTCGAGACGAGGAGGACGGCCAGGCCCCGGGCCAGGGCGTCGTCCAGCAGCCGGTAGATCTCCGCGCGGGCGGCCACGTCGACGCCGGCGGTCGGTTCCTCGAGCACCAGGACGCGCCGGCGCAGCCCGAGCCACCGCCCGGTCAGGGTCTTCTGCTGGTTGCCGCCCGACAGGGCCGCGAACGGCGCCTCGGGGTCCGGCGGGCGTACGCCGAACCGCTGCAGCAGGTGGCTCGCGCCGGTGCGCTCTCTGCCGGTCCCGACCAGGCTCACCGGCGACAGCCCCCGGGCGCGCGGGTTGGCCAGGAGGTTCTCCCCGACGCTCAGGTGGGGAGCCGCCCCGGCTCTGTCGCTGGTCACCAGGCCGATGCCCGCGGTGACGGCGGCGTACGCCGACCTGATCGCGCGGGCCCGGCCGTCGAGGAGGACGTCCCCGCTCAGGATCGGGCACATGCCGGCCGCCGCGCGGCCGACATCGGTGTGGCCGGCGCCCGTCAGTCCCACCAGGCCGAGCACCTCACCGGCACGCAGCTCGAGGCTCACCGGCCCGGCCCGCTCGGTGCGTACGTCCGCGAGCGCCAGCACGACCTCACCGGTCCGGGAGGTGCGGCGACGATGGCGCCCCAGGTCGCGTCCCACAACGTCGCGCACCAGGTCGTCGGCGTCGTCGGGGACCGGCCCGTACCGGACGAGGTGCCCGTCGCGGAGGACCGCCACGGTGTCGGCCACCTCGGCGACCTCGTCGAGCCGGTGGGTGACGTACATGATCCCGCGCCCCTGGTCGCGCAGCGTTCGCAGCACCGCGAAGAGGCGGGCGCAGTCGGTCGCCGGCAGGCTCGCCGTCGGCTCGTCGAGGATCACCGCCTGGGCGTCGGTCGCCAGGGCGCGGGCGATGGCCACGAGGGACCGCTCGGTGCGGGTGAGACCGGTGACGGGACCGTCGGGGTCGAGGTCGGCGGCGACGGTCCGCAGGGCCGCGATCGAGCGATCACGGGTCCGGCGCCAGGAGATGATCCCGTGGCGGAGCGCGTAGCCGTCGCTCAGGGCGATGTTCTCGGCGACGGTCATCCACTCGACGAGGCCCAGGTCCTGGTGGATGAAGGACATCGCGCGCGTGGCGGCCTCCGTGCCGAGAGGATGACCCCCGACGGTGACCCGGCCCTCATCGGCGTGGTGGACGCCGGCCAGGATCTTGATCAGCGTGGACTTGCCGGCGCCGTTCTCCCCGAGCAGCGCGAGGACGCTGCCGCGGCGGAGGTCGAGGTCGACCCCGGCCAGCGCGACAGTGCCTCCGAACCTCTTACGCAACCCACGGATCCGGAGGAGAGGGTCCACGGCCGCCTCGGCAGTCGGACCCGGGAAACGATCGACTGGAGTGTCGTACACCGACTTCTCCGCGGAACTCCCGTCCCGGCGGGCCCCCCGCTCGCGCTCGCCCAGTTGTCTTTCATCGTACAAAGGCGCTGGTCAAGTGCTCGCCATCGGTCGCGGCGGGGCGGGCCTCCCGCCGTAAAGTGGCGGAAGGAAGGAGGGCGGCGGTCGCCGGTCGCCCGGCCGGGTCCGCACGCCGTGACGCTCATGGGCGACGGCTCGGAGGCGGACGGGCCGCCCGACAACGGACCGGCGGTGTCGCGCGCCGCATTCGATCGCCTCTTCGCGGCGGTGCGCGCCTGGGACCGGTGGCCGGACCCGGAGCGAGGCGCCTGGAACCTCGTCGGCGCGCGTCACGTGCTGGCCGCCGCCACACTCGTACGCTCGGGCGTCGTCGTCCCGCTGGCCCGGCCGTGGAGCACGGCTCCCGCGCAGGACAACGAGCGGCCCGCGCTGCACCACATGACCGAGCTCGGCGACGTCGAGGCGCCCGAACCCACCTGTCACAAGGACTTCATCGGCGTCGACTACCACGGTAAGTCGGTCAGCCACCTCGACGCGCTCGCGCACATCGCCTACCAGGGACGGCTCTTCGGCGGGCCGGCCTCGCGCGAGGTGATCGACGCGGCCGGGGCGCGGTACGGGTCGGTCGACCGGCTCGGCCCGCTCGTCGCCCGCGGAGTGCTGCTCGACCTTCCCGCGGTCCGCGGCGTCGACTGGCTCGAACCCGGGCAGGCCGTGCACGCCGCGGACGTCCTCGCCGCCGAAGCGGCGTTCGGCCTGCGGATCGGTGAAGGAGACGCCGTGCTGCTGCGTTCGGGCCACCTGCGGCGCCGCGCGGCCGTCGGGCCGTGGGACCCGTCCGGGGCGAGCGCGGGATTCCATGTCGACGCCGTGCCCCTGTTGGCCGAGCGGGGCATCGCGCTCCTCGGCGGAGACGGCGACAGTGACGTACGGCCTTCTCCGGTGGCAGGCGTCCACTCCCCCGTCCACGCCCTCGCCATCGCGGCGATGGGCGTGCCGCTCCTGGACAACCTCGACCTGGAGCGGCTGTCCGGCGCGTGCGGCGCGGCGGGACGATACGAGTTCCTGCTCGTCGTCTCCCCGCTGAACATCCCCGGCGCGACCGGCTCCCCCGTCACCCCCGTCGCCGTGCTGTGAGCGGTCGCGCGTCGTCTGGACTGAGGAGCGCAGGGAGCGAAGCGACCGGAGCGACGAGGGAAGACGACGCATTGGGCGACCGCTCCCGCGCTCGCGAAGCGAGCGCCATCGAACAGAGCGGTCGCGCGTCGTCTGGACTGAGGAGCGCAGGGAGCGAAGCGACCGGAGCGAAGCGACCGGAGCGAAGCGACCGGAGCGAAGCGACCGGAGCGACGAGGGAAGACGACGCATTGGGCGACCGCTCCCGCGCTCGCGAAGCGAGCGCCATCGAACAGAGCGGTCGCGCGTCGTCTGGACTGAGGAGCGCGGGGAGCGGCGACCAGACGAGGGAGGACGACGCATTGGGCGCCGCGAACCGCGCTCGCGGAGCGAGCGCCGTCCAACGCGGTTCAGTCCCCGGTGCGGCCGGAGGGGGTCCAGGCGGCGGCGATCTGGGCCCGCGAGGTGAAGCCCAGTTTGCGCAGGATGTGCTCGACGTGCCCCTCCGCGGTCCGCTGGGAGATCACCAGGGCGGCCGCGATCTCCTTGTTGCTCCGGCCCTCCGCGACGAGGTCGGCGATCTCGCGTTCGCGGCGAGTGAGGACCGCCGCGATACCGCGTTCGGCCGGTGGGGCCTCCTGGTCGGCCTCGCGTTCGGCGACCGCCAGGGCGACGGCGCCCTCGACGTCGAGCTGCACTCCACGGTCGTACGCCGCCGCGAACTCCCGGTCACCGATGGCGGCTCGCAGACGCTCCTCGTAGCGGCCGTGCGGATCCGCCAGGTGCCCGAGCCCGGACAGCGACGTGCCGATCGACCGCCAGACCGCCTGGGCGGCGCCCAGGAGCTCGGCGGCGCGCCGGTACTCCTCCGCGTCCGCGGTCAGCCAGGCGAGCAGTTCGATGCACTGCGCCATCCCCAGGTGATCGCCGAAGGGCACCTTGATGCGGATCGCGTCGCGGATCATGTCGGTCCCCGGCCGGGTGTCGCCCTTGCTCCAACGTTCCAGGCCCGTGACCCAGATCGCGAACGACATCGACCACCGGGCGTTCTCCCGCTCGCACATGGCCCGGCATTCGGCGCAGAGCTCGGCGGCCCGCGGATCGCCGTCCAGGACCGCCGCCATGGCCAGCTGGAACAGCGTGGTCCAGTAGCGGCCCCGGCTCCCGGTGGTGAGGTGGAACGACAGCGCCTTCTCCAGCAGGGCGGCGGCCTCGGTGAAGTCCCCGGCGAGCAGCGCGGCGAACCCGCTGATCTGGACGGCCCCGGCGAGCTGTTCGACGTCGCCGAGCCGCTCGGCGAGCTCCCGGCACTCCTGCAGCAGCGGCTCCGCCGCCTTCGGCTCGCCGCGCAGCAGCATGAGCCAGGCGTCCACCCACAGCGCCTTGGCCCGCGCCGGCGTCGGCTCCTGGTCGAGCGCCAGCGCCCGATCCAGCCAGTGGTGGCCGTCCCGCAGCGAGGCCCACGAGAGCCGGTGGCTCCACATCGCCGAGGCGATCTCCAGGGCGCAGTGCGACATGCCGATCTGGGTGAGGCAGTATTCCAGCGCCGCCACGACGTTGGACTGCTCACACCGCAGCATCTCGGCCAGCTCCATCTGGCCGGGCCCGAACCACTCGGCCTCCGCCCGCGCGGCGATGTCCCGGCACCACGTGCAGTGCCGTCTCAGCAGCTCCGACTCCCGGCCGGACTCGGCGAGGCGCTCCCGCCCGTACTCGCGGAGCGTCTCCAGCATCTCGTAGCGAAGCCCGTCGCGCGTCGAGGTGGACCGCAGCAGGATGGACTTGTCCACCAGACCCGTCACCACGTCAATGACCTCATCGGGGACGATCTCCTCCCCGCCGCACACGTATTCGATCGCCTCGAGGGAGCAGCCTCCGGAGAAGACCGACAGCCCCCGCCACAGCGCGCGTTCCTCGGGCGAGCACAGGTCGTGGCTCCAGTCGATCAACGCGCGGAGCGTCTGCTGACGCGGCAGCGCGACCGGACTGTGGCCGACGAGGATCCGGAACCGGTCGTCCAGCCGGTCGAGGATCTGCTGCACCGACAGGGCCCGCAGGCGTACCGCCGCCAGCTCGACGGCCAGCGGGATGCCCTCCAGCCGCCGGCACAGCTTCGTCACCGCGAGGGCGTTGTCGGGGGCGATCGTGAACCCCGGGAGGGCGGCGGACGCCCGCTCGACGAACAGGCTGACCGATTCGAAGCGCGCCAGTTCGTCCACCGAGGCGACGTCGTCGGTGTCCGGTACGGACAGGGGCGGCACCTCTAGGACGCGTTCGCCCTCGAGGTGGAGCACCTGCCGGCTGGTGGCCAGGATCCGCAGCCCGGGCGCGATGCCCAGGAGCTTCCCGGACAAGGTCGCGCAGTCGACCGCCAGGTGCTCGCAGTTGTCCAGCAGGAGCAGCAGCCGCCGGTCCGCCAGGTAGTCACCCAGCGCCGACAGCCCGGCCTCGCCCTGCAGTCCGAGGACCCCGGCCACGACGCGTGGCAGCGGCTCACCCGCCACCACCGGCGCCAGGTCGATCAGCCAGACGCCGTCGGGGAACTCGCGGTGCGTCTCGGCTGCCACGCGCTCCGCCAGGCGGGTCTTGCCCACGCCCCCGGGACCGGTGAACGTGACCATCCGGCCGGTGGACAGCAGACGCTTCGCCTCGGCAAGCTCACGCCGACGGCCGACGAAACTGGTCATCTCGGCCGGCAGATTCCCTGCATGCCTCTGTGCCACCGCTACCGCCATGACACCCTCGAGATGGTTTGCCCTGGTAGTCGACCAGTCTACTCAGCCGATCCGACCCCTTACTGGGCGATGTCCAGCCGGAGTGCCACCGCCCCGCGCAGGTACACGTGCTGGATCTCCGACCGCGGCCGATCGGTCTCGATGTGGGCCATCAGGCGGACCACGCGCGGCAGCGCGTGCGGAACGTCGATCTCACTCGCGCACAACAGCGGAACCTCGTTGAAACCCAGCTTCCGGGCGGCCAGCGCCGGGAACTCCGCGGTCAGATCCGGCGTCGCCGTGAAGATGACGCTGATCACGTCGTCCGTCGTGAGGGCGTTACGGCTCATCACCTCGGCGACCAGCTCGGCCGTCGCCTCGAGGATCTGATCCCGGTCGTTCTCGTCGACCTGGACCGCACCGCGTACCGCTCGTACTGATCGTCCCATGAAACCTCTCCGAATCCGCGCGGGCCGGACGCTCTAGAGCTCCACGGCCGCGTACAGCTCGCCGATCTCCTTGGTGTTCAGCGCACGGATCGTCCCGGACTTGAGCCGCCCGAGCTTGATCGGGCCGAACTCGGTGCGCGCCAGCTGCTGGACGGGGTAGCCGACCTCCGCGAGCAGACGCCGGACGATGTGCTTGCGCCCCTCATGGAGGGTCACCTCGACGAGGACGCGCTTGCCGACCTGGTCGAAGATCCGGAACCCGTCGGCCTTGGCGAACCCGTCCGCCAGCTTGACGCCCTTCTTGAGCCGGCGGCCGAGATCGCGGTCGATCGGCCCGTGGACCTCGGCAAGGTAGGTCTTGCTGACGCCGTACGACGGATGCATCAGCCGGTTGGCCAGCTCCCCGTCGTTGGTCAGCAGGATCAGGCCCTCGGTGTCGGTGTCGAGCCGCCCGACGTGGAACAGTCGCTCGGGAACGTCGCCGACGTACTCCATCAGGGTCTTGCGCCCCCGCGGGTCCGACATGGTGCTGACAATGCCCCTGGGCTTGTTGAGGGCGTAGTAGCGAAGCTCGGTACGCGTCGGGATGCGCTTGCCGTCGACGTGGATCACGGCGCTCTGCGGATCGACGCGGGCGCCGAACCACGTCACCTTCTCGCCGTCCACCGTGACCCGGCCGGCGGCGATCAGGTCCTCACAGGCGCGCCGACTCGCGATGCCCGCCTCCGCGAGCACCTTCTGCAGTCGTACGCCCTCATTCGTCTGGTTCACTGCTGGAGTTCCTCTATGCCTTCCAGGTCGTCAGGTAGGTAGGGGGCGAGATCGGGCAGCTCGTCCAGGTCGTTCAGGCCGAGCCGCTCGAGGAAGTAGCCGGTCGTACGGTAGAGCACCGCCTGGTGCTCCGGGTCGTGGCCCGCCTCCTCGATCAGGCCCCGCAGGGTCAGCGTGCGGATCACGCCGTCGCTGTTGACGCCCCGGATGGCCGAGACCCGCGCCCGGCTCACCGGCTGCCGGTAGGCGACCACGGCGAGCGTCTCCAGAGCGGCCTGGGTCAGCCTCGCCTGCTGGCCGTCCCGGACGAAACGCTCGACGAGCGGCGCACAGGTCTCCCGCGTGTAGAAGCGCCACCCACCGGCGATCTCTCTTAGGTCGAACCCCCGGCCCTGGGCGGTGTATTCCGCGGCGAGCTCGCGAAGCGCCGCGGCGATCTCCTGCCGGGGCCGCTCGAGGATCTGGGCGAGCGTCACCTCCGGGACCGGCTCGTCGACGACCAGCAGGATCGCCTCCAGCCCCGCGCGCAGCGACGGTTCGGCCTCCTGCGGCTCCGCTCCGGCCGCCACGGGCGTCCCCGGATCCTCACCGAACGGCCCGCCGATCTCCGGGCCGCCCTCGGACGGGCCGGTCCCCGAGCCGCTCACGGAAGCTTCCGCCGCCGAGCCGCTCTCGGACGCGCCGGTCTGCTGATCGTCCTCGGGAAGGCCGGACGTGGCAGGGCGTACGTCGCGGAACTCCGGGGGCGCTTCGCCGACGCGCGGGGCGGGGATCTGCTCGGGTTCGGGGGATGGCGTGTCAGTCATCGGACTCCGTCGGTCGGCCGGTGTAGTCGTCCCCGACCTTGATGTCGCCCTCGCCGGTCCCCGTCCAGGTGACGTGCAGCTCGCCGAGGGGCTCGTCCTGTTCGAAGGAGACGGCCTTCTCACGGTAGAGCTCCAGGAGGGCCAGGAAGCGGGCGACGACCTCGAAGGTGCCCGCGCAGTCTTCGGTCAGGACCTGGAAGGTCGCGCGCTCCAGCTTACGCAGGAGGGCCACGATGATGTCCGCCTGCTCCCGCACGCTGGCCTGCGGGGCGTACATGTGCTCGATCGAGACGGTGGGCGGCCGCTTCGGCGCGAGGGCCCGGGCGGCCAGGGCGGCGAACTTCTCCGGCCCCAGGCCGAGGAGCACCTCCGGCAGGAGGTTGGCGAACTGCGGCTCCATGGGGACCGTACGGGGGAACCGGCGCGACTCGTCGGCGATCCGGCCGGCGAACAGCGCCGCGACCTCCTTGTAGGCGCGGTACTGCAGAAGCCGCGCGAACAGCAGGTCGCGGGCTTCCAGCAACGCCAGGTCCTCTTCGTCCTCGACCTCCCCGGAGGGGATCAGCCGGGCCGCCTTGAGGTCCAGGAGCGTGGCGGCAACCAGGAGGAAGTGACTCGCCTGATCCAGATCCCAGTCGCTGCCGTGGGACCGGATGAAGGCGATGAACTCGTCGGTGACCTTGTGCAGGGACACCTCGGTGATGTCGAGCTTGTGCTTGGAGATCAGCCCGAGCAACAGGTCGAACGGTCCCTCGAAGTTGTCGAGATGGACCCGGAACCCGCCCTCCTGCTCCTCTTCCGCCTGCTCGTCCACCTCGTCAACGGTAGTCGAGGTCACGGACTCCCCTGCGGCGCCGTGTGGGCGCGTGATGGGCCGCTACGGCGGGGGCCGGCCGTCCACGGGAGGGTCACCCGGCGAGCTGCCACCTCTGCAGCACCTCCTTGGCCAGCTCCCGGTAGGCGTTCGCGCCCATGGACGACGGGTCGAACCGGGTGATGGGCTCACCGACGACCGTCGCGTCCGGAAAGCGGACCGTGCGGTTGATGACCGTGTGGAAGACCTGATCGCCGAACGCCTCCACGATCCGGCCGAGCACCTCGCGGGTGTGGAGGGTACGCGAGTCGTACATGGTGGCCAGGAAGCCGTCGATGGCCAGCTCGGGGTTGAGCCGCCCGTGACCTTCTCGATCGTCTCCATGAGCAGCGCGACGCCGCGCATGGCGAAGTACTCGCACTCCAGCGGCACCAGGACGCCCTGGCTGGCGGCGAGCGCGTTGACGGTCAGCAGGCCGAGCGACGGCTGACAGTCGATCATGATGTAGTCGTAGTCGGAGACGACCGGCTTGAGCAGCCCGCCGAGGATGTACTCCCGGCCGACCTCGTGGACGAGCTGGACCTCCGCGCCGGACAGGTCGATGTTGCTGGGCAGCAGGTCCATGCCCTCGACGCTGGTCGGCAGGATGACCTCTTCGGTCTCCACGCCCCGCTCCATGAGCAGGTTGTAGATCGTCAGGTCGAGCTGGCGCGGGTCGCCCTTGCCCAGGCCGACCGACAGCGCCCCCTGCGGGTCGAAGTCGACGAGCAGCACCCGGCGGCCCTGCTCCGCGAGCGAGGCGCCGAGGTTGATCGTGGTCGTCGTCTTGCCGACGCCGCCCTTCTGGTTGCAGACCGAGACGATGCGGGCCGGCCCGTGCTCGGCCAGCGGCGGCGGGTCCGGGAACGACGGAATGGGACGCAGCGTGGGCCCGAGTGGCGCTGCGTTACGCGGATCGGTCGCGATGGCGGTTGAGAGCGCCATTTCCGAACGTGCTCTCTCCTGCTCGCTGGGCTCAGTCACCAGCTCCTCGAACCTCCCCGGCGGCTGCGGATTGCCGTAGATGGGGACTCTAGGGCCTGTCAAGTAGGGCGGGCAAGGCGGCGCACCGCGCGGACGCTCTGATCACCCCAGCGCACGCGGGTGTGCGGATGCGTAGACCTCGCGCAGCCGGTCGACGGTGACCAGGGTGTAGACCTGGGTCGTCGTGACCGACGCGTGGCCGAGCAACTCCTGCACCACCCTAACGTCGGCGCCGCCGTCGAGCAGGTGGGTCGCGAAAGAATGCCGCAAAGTGTGCGGAGAAACGTCCTTGAGCCCGGCGCGCTCCGCCGCCGACCGCAGGGTCGACCAGGCGCTCTGCCGCGACAGCCGCCCGCCGCGGGCGTTCAGGAACAGGGCCGGGCCGCCCTGGCCGCGGACGTTCAGCGCCGGGCGGGCCCGGACGAGGTAGGCCTCCAGGGCCTCGCCGGCGTACCGGCCGACCGGCACGACCCGGTCCTTGCCGCCCTTGCCGCGCAGCAGCACGACCGCGTCGTCCAGGTCCACGTCGTCGACGGCCAGGCCGACGGCCTCGGAGATGCGCGCCCCGGTGCCGTACAGCAGCTCCAGCAGGGCGCGGTCGCGCATCCCGCGGGCGGTGTCCCCGGGCCCGGCGACGGCCAGCAGCCGCTCGACCTCCTCGATGCCGATGGCCTTGGGCAGCCGGCGCGGCGGCACCGGCGGTTTGACGTCACGGGCCGGGTCGGCCGCCGACATGCCCTCCCGGACCGCGAACCGGTGCAGCCCGCGTACGGCGACGACCGCGCGGGCCGCCGACCCGGCCGCCAGCGGGGGATGCGCGTCGTCGCCCTCCCGCAGCACCGCCAGGAACGACACGACGTCGTCCTCACCGACCTGGCCGATCGCCGTACGGCCGCGCGCGCTCAGCGCGTCGACGTAACGGCGCAGGTCACGCCGGTAGGAGCTCAACGTGTTAGCGGCCAGGCCGCGCTCGACCGCGAGATGGTCGAGGTAGGCCCGGACCTGCGCCTGCAACGATCGTCCGACCTCTTCACCGGCGGCGGATATCAGCGGGGCACCTCATCCCGACGAGTCGTGGCGAACGGGGGTCACCACTCCGGGGCGTCGGGTGCGCGCAGGTCTCGAAAGCCCGCGGCCCGGGCGGCGTAGACCGCCAAGATACCCATGACGGCAAGGGGATTGTGGACCGCGCCGCGTTGTACGGCCGCGACCGCGTCGTCGAGCGGCACCCAGGCGATCGGCATGTCGGCCTCTTCGTGGATGCGCTCGAAGTCGTCCTCGCCCGCGGAGATCTCGCTGAGCCCCCGGGCGAGGAAGATCCGCGTCCGTTCGTCCGTCATGCCGGGCGACGTGCAGGCGTCCAGCAGGGTGTGCCACTCGCGGGCCCGGTAGCCGGCCTCCTCGCCCAGCTCGCGGGCCGCGGTGCGCCACAGCGGCTCGCCCTCGACGTCGCGCAGCCCGGCCGGAGGCTCCCACAGCAGGTAGCCGATGGGGTGGCGGTACTGCCTCAGGAGCAGGACCCGCTCCTCGTCGTCCAGGCAGATCACCCCGACCGACCCCGGATGCACGACGACGTCGCGGGAGACCACCTCGGACTTCTCGCCGTGCGGCATCCGGACGCGGTCGGTGCGCACCTCGATGATGGCGCCGTCGAACCGCTGCTCGCTGCCGACGGTCTCCCACCGACAGCGTTCGTCGACGACGCCCTCCGTGCCGGTCATCGGCGTCCCCCGCTCAGCCTCCAGGGCGCCTTCAGACGCGGCCTTTTCTCGTCGCACCCTTCCGGCTCGCTCATCAGGCCCCGGCCTCGCCCAGCGCGGCGGCGATCAGGCCGGCGAACAGCGGGTGCGCCCGCGTCGGCCGGGACCGGAACTCCGGGTGCGCCTGCGTGGCGACGTAGAACGGGTGCCGGTCGCGGGGCAGTTCGATGTACTCCACGAGGCGCTCGTCCGGGGACAGGCCGGAGAACACCAGGCCGGCCGCTGCCAGCTCGTCGCGGTAGGCGTTGTTCACCTCGTAGCGGTGCCGGTGGCGCTCCTCGACCTTGGCCGCGCCGTACATCTCGCGGACCAGCGAGCCCTCGGCGAGGTCGGCCGGGTAGAGGCCGAGCCGCATCGTGCCGCCCATGTCGCGCTCGCCCGCGACGACGTCGATCTGGTCGGCCATCGTGGCGATCACCGGGTCGGCGGCCTTCTCGTCGAACTCGGCGCTGTTGGCGCCGTCGATGCCGGCCAGGGACCGGGCCGCCTCGATGACCATGCACTGCAGGCCGAGGCAGATGCCGAGCGTGGGGATGCCGTTCTCCCGGGCGTAGCGGGTGGCCGACACCTTGCCCTCGATGCCGCGTACGCCGAACCCGCCGGGGATCAGGACGCCGTCGACGCCGCCGAGCTCGCGGGCGGCGCCCTCCGGCGTCTGGCAGTCGTCGCTCTTGACCCAGCGGATGTTGACCCGGGTGTTGTGGGCGAACCCCCCGTGCCGCAGCGCCTCCGTCACCGACAGGTACGCGTCGGGCAGGTCGATGTACTTGCCGACGAGCGCGATCGTCACTTCACGGGCGGGGTGGTGGACACGGTGCAGCAGGTCGTCCCACTGCTTCCAGTCGACGTCGCGGAACGGCAGGCCGAGGCGGCGCACGACGTACGCGTCGAGCCCCTCGGTGTGCAGCACCTTCGGGATGTCGTAGATGCTCGGCGCGTCCACCGCGGAGACCACGGCGTCGGCGTCCACGTCGCACATCATGCTGATCTTGTTCTTCAGGCCCTGGGTGATGGGCCGGTCCGAACGGCACACGATCGCGTCGGGCTGGATGCCGATGCTGCGCAGCGCGGCGACGGAGTGCTGCGTGGGCTTGGTCTTCAGCTCGCCGGACGGGCCGATGTAGGGCAGCAGCGAGACGTGCAGGAAGAAGCAGTTGTCCCGGCCGATCTCGTGCCGGATCTGGCGCACGGCCTCCAGGAACGGCAGCGACTCGATGTCGCCGACCGTGCCGCCGACCTCGGTGATGACCACGTCGACGTCGGGACCGGCCATGCCGCGGATCCGGTCCTTGATCTCATTGGTGATGTGGGGGATGACCTGGACCGTGTCGCCGAGGTACTCCCCGCGCCGCTCCTTGGCGATCACGTTGGAGTAGACCTGGCCGGTCGTGACGTTGGCGGAGCCGTGCAGCTCCGTGTCGAGGAACCGCTCGTAGTGGCCGACGTCGAGGTCGGTCTCGGCCCCGTCGTCGGTGACGAAGACCTCGCCGTGCTGGAACGGGTTCATCGTTCCGGGGTCGACGTTGAGGTAGGGGTCGAGCTTTTGCATGGTGACGCGCAGACCCCGCAGGGTCAGCAGCCGTCCGAGGCTGGAGGCCGTCAGCCCCTTGCCGAGGCTCGAGGCGACACCACCGGTGACGAAGAGATGCTTGGTGGCCCGGGTGGCTCCACCAATGACTGCCGAAGGCAAGAAAGACGCTCCCGTGGTCGTTGTCGCGGCGTTCGCCGGTCTGGCGAACGGCCGAATGTCCACGGGCCACCAGAATAACAGGCGACTCTCCTGGTAGCGCCCGGCCATCCGATCAACGGCGGCCGGTCGCGCGCATCCCCGCCGTGCCCGATGCGTCCTGGTCCGTGTCAGACGTCCGGGTCGGCGAGGGATACGGGCGGTCAGCGGTAGCCGTTGGCGTAGCTCCCGGTGTTGTTCGGCGACATCCCGCCCTGGAGCTGGCCGCTGAGCTCGTCGATGATCTTTCGGGCCTGGTCGGCCGCGGTCCGCGCCTGGTCCCGCTCGCTGGACAGCGCGGACAGGGCGTCGCGCTGCTGCGTGACGGCCTCGGCGAGCTGGTCGACCCACTGCTCGCGCTCTTCCAGCTTCTTGGCGAGGGCGTCGCGCTCGGAGGTGCTCTGCCGTGCCTGCGCGAGGGCCTGGTCGCGTTCGCGGACGGCGTCCTCGGCCCGGCGCTGCGCCTGGGCCAGCTCCGACTGGGCCCGCGCCTGTCCTCGCTCGGCGAGGTCCCGGCCGGACTCGGCCTTGGTCGCCTGGTCGAGCGCCCGGCGCCGGTCGGCGTCGAGCTCCTGGACGCGGCGGCGCGCGTCCTCGGCCTCCTTCGCCGACGCCGCCGACGTCTGCCCCAGGGTCAGCGCCTTCGCCTCCAGGTCGGCGGCCTTGGCCCGCAGGGTGTTCAGCTCGGACTTCGCGGCCTCGAGAGACTGCGACAGCTCGGCCGCGTGCTGGGAGAACCGGTCGCGCTCGCCCTCGACCGCCTTGCGCGCCGTCTGGGCCTCCCCTGCGGAGCGGTGTGCCTCGTCGCGGTCCTCTCGCATCTGGTCACGCTCGGCGAAGGCCTGCCGGGCGGTCGCCTCGGACTGCTCGGACGCGCTCCTGGCCTGGTCGCGCTCGGTGAACGCCTGCCGCATCGCGGCCTCGGACTGCTCGGTCTGGACGCGCAGGCGCTCGACCTCCTGCCAGGCGGCACCGGCCTCCCGCTGGGCGGCCTCCCGTTCGGCCATCAGCTGGCGCACGGCGGCCTCGGACTGTTCGGCGCGCTGCTCGGCCTGCCGTGCCTGCGCGAGGGCCTGGTCGGTCTCCTGGCGGGCGCCGACCGCGTCCTGCTGTGCGTGGTCGCGCTCGGTGAGGGCCTGGCGCATGGCGGCCTCGGACTGTTCCGCCTGGGCCCGCGCCCGCAGGCCCTCCTGCCAGGCCGTCTGCGCCTCCTGCTTGGCGGAGTCGCGCTCCGAGATCGCCTGCCGGGCGGTGGTCTCGGCCTGCTCGACGCGCTGCCCCATCTCCTCGACCTGGGCGCGCATGCGGTCGACCTCCTGCCACGCGGCGGTGGCGTCCTGCTGCGCGGCCTCGCGCTCGGCCATCAGCTGGCGGGCGGTGGCCTCGGCCTGCTCCTTCTGCCGGCGTTCGGCGTGCGTCTCCTGCTGCGCGGCCTCGCGCTCGGCCATCAGCTGGCGGACCGCGGCCTCGGCCTGCTCCTTGGACTGCCGCTCGGCGTGCGTCTCCTGCTGCGCCGCCTCGCGCTCGGCCATGAGCTGCCGCGCGGTCGCCTCGGCCTGCTCCTTGGCCTGCCGCTCGGCGTGCGTCTCCTGCTGCGCGGCCTCCCGATCGACCATGAGCTGGCGGGCGGTGGCCTCGGCCTGCTCCTTCAGCTGCCGCTCGGCCTGGGTCTCCTGCTGCGCGGCCTCACGCTCGACCATCAGCTGCCGCGCGGTCGCCTCGGCCTGCTCCTTGGCCTGCCGCTCGGCGTGCGTCTCCTGCCGCGCGGTCGCCGCGTCACGCTGCGCGGACTCGCGTTCGGTCATCATCTGCCGGACGGCGGCCTCGGCCTGCTCGGCGCGCTGCTCCATCTGGTCGTGGGACGCGCGGATGCGCTCGACCTCCTGCAGCGCCGAGGCGGCGTCCTGCTTGGCCGACTCGCGCTCGGCGAGCATCTGGCGCGCGGTGGCCTGCGCCTGCTGCACCTGGGTGCGCAGCCGCTCCACCTCCTGCCAGGCGGACGCGGCCTCCTGCTTGGCCGACTCGTGCTCGCCCCGCACCGCCGCGATCTTCGTCTCGGCGTCCTGCTTGGCCTCGGCGACCTTCTGCTCGCCCTGCGCCAGCGCGCCGGCGAGCATGTCCGCCATCTGTCTCAGCCGGTCGACCACCTCGGCCGGTTGGTCCGCGTCACCTGGACGCGCCGGGAGGTTGGCGTTACTGGGCGCCCACGACGACCCCGCGCCCTCCGGGGCATAGGAACCGCCCGAACCGTTGAGATCGCTCACATAGGGAACTCTAAGGGCGTCTCACCAAGCTGTCTGCCATGTCACGCAAGGTGTGGCGCACGACTCGTGATGATTTCGAGATCTTCGGGACATGATAAGACCGCTGTGACCAGCGGTGTCTCAACGGAGCGCCGTCAACGGTCACTCTGCGGAATCAGCCGCGCTTCGGACGGAAAGAATATTTGACCATGAGAACGCTCTACCCGCCGATCGAGCCGTACGACTCCGGCCTGCTCGATGTCGGCGACGACGACCAGATCTACTGGGAGGTCTGCGGCAACCCCGACGGCAAGCCCGCGGTGATGTTGCACGGCGGGCCCGGCGGCGGATGCACGCAGGGTCACCGACGCCAGTTCGATCCGGAGAAGTACCGGATCGTGCTGTTCGATCAGCGCAATTGCGGGCGCAGCCGACCGCACGCGAGCGACCCGGCCGTCTCGCTGGAGCACAACACCACGTGGAACCTCGTCGCGGACATGGAACGCCTGCGCGAACACCTGGGCATCGAGCGGTGGCAGGTCTTCGGCGGCTCGTGGGGTAGCGCGCTGGCCCTGTCGTACGCCCAGACGCATCCGGATCGGGTGACCGAGCTGGTCCTGCGCGGGATCTTCATGCTGCGGCCGTTCGAGCTGTACTGGTTCTACCAGGAGGGCGCGTCGCTGCTCTTCCCCGACCTGTGGGAGAAGTACGTCGCCCCGATCCCCGAGGACGAGCGGGACGACCTCATCGCCGCGTTCGCCAACCGGCTGAACGACCCGGACCCGGACGTACGGCTCCCGGCGGCGCAGGCGTGGAGCGTCTGGGAGGGCTCGACGATCACGCTGCGTCCCGACCCGGAGATCATCGCCGAGCAGGGCGATCCCGACTACGCGGTGGCGTTCGCCCGGATCGAGAACCACTACTTCGTCAACGGCGGGTTCTTCGAGGACGAGCAGCTGATCCGGGACGTCGACAAGATCCGCCACATCCCCGGCGTGATCGTCCAGGGCCGCTACGACGTCTGCACGCCGGCGGCGACGGCGTGGGACCTGCACAAGGCCTGGCCGGAGGCGGAGCTCCACATCGTCGACGACGCGGGCCACGCCTACATCGAGCCCGGCATCCTGCACCACCTCATCGAGGCCACCGACCGCTTCGCCCGTTGACGGCCGGATCCGTCACCGACAAGATGTAACCACCAAAGCGATTTAGGTGGTGCTCATGACTCAGTCGGTGACGGTCCTCGACGCCCCGTCGAACCTCGGGCTGCGGCCGCCGCACGACGGCCACCAGCCCGGGGTCCGCGGCCTGGCCGCCGCGCTGCGGTCGCACGGCCTCCTCGACCGGCTCGGCGCGGCGGACGCCGGCGGGGTCGAGCCCCCGCCGTACTCCTTCGCCGACGAGCCGGTGACCGGCTTCCGCAACGGTCCCGCGATCGCCGACTTCTCCGTGCGGCTCGCGGACCGCGTCGGGAAGGTCATCGACGAGGGCCGGTTCCCGCTCGTGCTCGGCGGCGACTGCGGCATCGTGCTCGGGCCGGTCCTGGCCCTGCGGCGCCGCGGCTCGTACGGCCTGGTCTACCTCGACGGCCACGACGACTACTCCCCGCTCCGGGACCCGGCGAGCCGTCACGGCCGGTTCGCCGCCGGCGGCATGGGGCTCGCGCTCGCCACCGGGCACGGGCCGGCCGCGCTGACCGACCTCGAGGGCCTCGGGCCGTACGTCGCCGAGGAGCACGCCGTGCACATCGGCGTGCAGTACGAGCCGGAGGACCTCGTGCTGTTCGACAACGAGCCGTTCCACACCTCGCGGATCCACCGGTATCCGATCGAGTACGTCCGGCAGCACGGCGCGGCGGCGGCCGCCGAGGCCGGGCGCCGCGACCTGGCCGCCGCGCCCGTCGAGGGCTACTGGATCCACATCGACGCGGACGTGCTCGACAAGAGCGTCATGCCGGCGGTCGACTCTCCCAACCCCGACGGGCTGTCCTTCCCGGAGTTCACCGCGGCGCTGGCGATCCTGCTGGCCGATCCGCGCGCGGTCGGCATGCACGTCGGCATCTACGACCCGGAGCTCGACCCGTCGGGCGAGGCCGGCCGCGCACTGGTCGACGCCCTCGTCACCGCCTTCACCGCGAGACGCTGACCCGCCCGGCCGCCCGGCCGCGCGGGCGAGACGGCGAGGCGCCCCCGACCGGCCGTGCCGGCGAGACGCCGCCCGACCCCGACCGGCCGTTCCGCGAGACGGCGACCCGCTGTTCCGCGAGACGGCGACCCGCCGTTCCACCCCAATCCGAATATCATTCGGTACGGTGGGGTCGAACGCACCGCGAGAGTGAGGCGGCGACGGTAAGCCATGGCTGAGACGGCGATCGCCGGGCTGGGCATGACCGAGCTCGGCAAGGTGTACGGCCCGAGTTCGCGGCGGTTCGCCGCGCAGGCCGTGCGCGCGGCGGCGGCCGACGCCGCGCTCGCCCTCACCGACCTCGACGGCCTCATTATGGGCACGAGCCTGACCGGCACCCTGGCTCGGCGCGACGCTCGCCTGCTCGTCCAGATCAACGGTCACGAGCACAACCTCGTGACTTGCTCTCCGGGGCCCCTTCGGGTGAAGGGAGGCCGGTAGCGTGCGGGCGGTTGATCGCGCCCCAGACATCTTCACCGCGCTTGGCGATGTTGATGGCTGCGATGTGGTCTGCGTGCCCAGCGAGGCCGCAGGCTCGGCAGCGGAACATGCCGCGTGCGGGCCGGTTCCGCTTGGAGACGTGCCCGCAGTTCGGGCACGTCTGGGAGGTGTAGGCGGGGTCGACGAGGACGAACGCGATCCCGGCGCGTTCGGCCTTGTAGACGGTGAAGTCGGTCTGCTGGGCGAAGGCCCAGTTGTGCAGGGTGCGTCGCTGGGACCGGTGAGCCCTTACCCGCTCGCGGATGCCTGCCAGGTCTTCCATGGCGATGCCGCGGGCGGTGCGTTCGGCCTCACGCACCACGTGCTTGCTGATCTGGTGGTTGACATCGGCCATCATGCGCCTTTCGCGTCCGGACAGTGCTCGCATCCGGCGCCGCGCAGAGGAAGTGCGCTTCTTCTGCAGACGCTTGCGTTGCCGGTGACGCCGATCACGCAGCGCCCGGACATGGCCGTTGTTCTTGATAGTGCCCCGCAATGGCTTGCCGGGCAGCACCTCCCCGTCGGAGGTCACGGCCAGGTTCGCCACCCCCTGATCGACTCCAAGGAACCCGTTCGCCTGGTGAGTCACCGCCGGCTTGGGGAGGGTGACGCCGACATGCAGCAGCCAGGTGCCCTTGCGTTCGATCAAGTCGCACTCACCGATCGGGAGTTCGGCGATCGCCTTGAGATCCCGTTCCCGACCGGTGTAAGAGACCCGCACGCGGCCGGTAGGGGTCCAGATGGAGGCGATGCGGGCGTCGCGGTTGAAGCTGATCATCCGCGCGTCGAACGGCACCGCGGCATGCGGCCGGAAAACGTGCGCCCGCTTCCTGGATGCCTTTCGGTTGGCGTAGGCGTCGGCGACGCGCGCGATCGCACGAACGGCCGCCTGCGCCCCCAAGCCGGGAAATCGCGCCCGCAGCCCACGGTAAATCAACCGGTGCAACGCGAGCTGCCCGAAGATCTGCTCTTCCCAGGCGATACGGGAGGCGTGGGTGGCAGCGGCGTTGCACACCGCCACAGCCGCAGCCAAGCGGGCAGCATCAGCAGCCGTAGGCGACAGCCGTATCTGCAGCACCGACACGCACCCGGCCTGTTTGATCGCCGATTTTCGCAACGCCACCGACTGTCCTCCTTCCCTGCTATTACTTTCTGCGTCGATGACGCTACCGTCCGCCACCGACATTTCCCGTCCAGCACCCAACCAGTGAGGGGGATGCGCCACCTCCCCGGAGTGAACGCCGGGGTCACCGCGCGAAGAACAGATGAAGACCGAGGTCTGTGACACGTTCGGGATCGAGTTCCCGCTGTTCGCCTTCAGCCACTGCCGCGACGTCGTCGCGGCGGTCACCAACGCGGGCGGCTTCGGCGTCCTCGGGGCGGTCGCCTACAGCCCGGACCGGCTCGAGGAGGAGCTGCGCTGGATCGACGACCACGTCGGCGGCCGCCCGTACGGCGTCGACGTCCTCGTCCCCGGCAAGATCGCGAAGGAGGCGGCCGAGGGCTCGGGCTCTCTGCTGTCCGCCGTGCCGCCGCAGCACTGGGAGTTCCTGAAGGGCCTGTTCGAGAAGTACGGCGTCCCGGTGCCGGAGGCCGCCGCCGACCCGCGCGTCGACGGCGTGGGACGTCAGGTCACCCAGCAGGGCGCGACCGAGCTGATCGACGTGGCGCTGGCCCATCCGATCCGGCTCATCGCCAGCGCGCTCGGCCCGCCCCCGCCGGTCATGGTGGAGCGGGCGCGCGCCGCCGGAGTGCCCGTGGCGGCGCTGGTGGGCACGGTCGAGCACGCGCGGCGCCAGGTCGAGGCCGGAGTCGACCTGATCGTGGCGCAGGGCGGCGAGGCCGGCGGCCACACCGGCGAGATCTCCACGATGGTGCTCGTCCCGGAGGTCGTCGACGCCGTCGCGCCGCTGCCCGTCCTCGCGGCGGGCGGCATCGCGACCGGGCGGCAGATGGCCGCGGCGATGGCCCTCGGCGCGTCGGGCGTCTGGTGCGGCTCGGTCTGGCTGACCACCGAGGAGGCCGAGACGCTGCCCGCGGTGAAGGCGAAGATGCTCACGGCGACCTCCCGCGACACGGTCCGCTCGCGGTCGCGTACGGGCAAGCCCGCCCGGCAGCTCCGCTCCGCCTGGACGGACGAGTGGGACTCCCCCGACAGCCCCGGCCCGCTGCCGATGCCATTGCAGATGATCGTCGCCGAGGGCGCGATGGCGCCCATCGGCAAGGCCGCGGAGGCCGGCAACGAGGGCGCCCGGCAACTGGCCAACTACTTCGTCGGCCAGGTGGTCGGGCAGATGAACACCGTCAAGCCCGCCCGTCAGGTCGTCTACGACATGATCGAGGAGTTCGCCGACGCGCTGGAGCGCCTGAACCGGATCACCGACGCCTGAGAGCCCCTTTCGCGCCGGCCGGGAGCGAAAGGGTCGTAGCGCTCCGTCCTGATCCGAGGTTCTGGTCGGGACGCATCCCCACCTGCCGTGAAAATGCCAGTTTCGCCTCGTACGCTGCATTCACGGCGGTCGGTCACCGTCGCCCGATTCGATCTCACGGGGGTGGGTCGTGAGTGTCACGGGGTCCGCGAAGGCGGCCGAGGACGTCCTGAGCACCCAGGTCGGCCGTGAGCTCCTGGAGTTACTGGACGGGCGCACCAGGGCGCATCCGTGGCGCCTCGGGAGCCAGGCGCTCCCCCTCATGGTCCTGGAGGCGGCGGACCCGGGCGTGGACGCCGACGCGTACGTCGACGCCCTGGCCCAGGCGGCCGCCGCGGCGGACATCCCGCACCTCGCCCTGTCGCTCCCGGACTCCCCCGCCGAGAACGGGCCGGCCGAGACGGAACGGACCGCTCCGGCGGAGATCGGCCTGCTGGACTCGCTGGCCAGGCCGAACGCGTGGCCCGGCGACCGCTCCGCCGCCGGCCGCTACCGGTTCCCCCGCTCTGACCTCATCCGGTCCTTCGAGCAGGCGGTCGAGAACGCCGCCGCGAAGAACACCGCGCATCCCTCCTCGACCACGCCGGCCGAGGAGTGGTACGACGCGGCCGTCCTGCTCCCCTGGACGCGGCGACCGCTGACCGCGCCCGTGTGGTGGTCGACCGTCATCGTCCTGATCGCCGCGATCTTCGGCGGCATCGCCCAGGGCGTCGCGGACAAGACGCGGATCGGCACTCTGCTGATGATCTGCGTCATCCTGCTGGGCGCCGTCGCCCTGGCCGCCGGGCTGATGAACCGCAGGATCTGGCTGCCGGTTCTTTCCCGCGTCGGATTCGGCACCCGCTACCGGTGGCTCGCCGCCTCGTCGTTCTTCGCCGTCAAGGGCAACCGAGGGTTCGACGGACGGCTGAACCGCGAGCTCGGCCACATCCACCAGGCCCTCACGACCGGCTCGGCCGCCTCGGCGGAGTCGTGGCTGCAGACCAGGACCTTCGCCTTCCTGGAGGACCTGCGCGCGCGGCACCGCAAGCTGTCCCCCACCCTGCGGGGATTCAAGCGACCCGTGCCCTCTGTCGTCTTCCTCAAGAACGTCTCCGGGCGGAACGGCGGTGTCGCGCTGCTGCTGGCGATGAGCGACGTGCGCAGCCGGCGCAGCGAACTGCATCCGCTGCTCGTCGTGGCCTCCGTCGGCCACGCCCACCGGGCGGACATCGACGACCTGCCCGGCGTCCGCCGCACCACGGAGGCGCTCTCCCCGCCGGCGCGCTACGAGCAGTGGCTCGAGTCCCTGGCCCGCGCCCAGGGCCCCAGCGCGCAGGTGGCCCTGCCGTGGCTGCTGCGGCTGCCCATCCCCGTCGGCGGCCCGGTCCGGGTGGCGCCCGCGCCGCTGAAGCTCCGGGTCCGCCCGCGGTGGACCTGGCTGTGGTCGGGCCGGTCGCTGCTGGTGCTCCTGGCCGTCCTCGCCGTCGGCGGATCGTACCTGCACGGCCGGCTCACCTCGACGCACTGCAGCGTGCACGCCCTGTTCTTCGCCAACACCGACACCCAGTCGCGGACCGACCCGGCGGGCAGCCGTGAGTGCGTCGGGATCGCCACGAGCGGCGTCCGCTTCGAACGCGGACCGGTCAGCACCGCGCTGGGCGGAGGACGTTCCAGGCCGAACCCCGCCCATATCGCCGGCCAGATCACCCTGGCCGACCTGGAGGACCGGATCACGGCGGAGAACGCCTGGGTGCTGGCCACCCACCGGCCCTATGTGACGATCCTGTACGCGGGGATGATGACGGCCGCCAGCGGCCAGGAGAACGCCGCGGTGAGCACGATCCGCCAGCTCGCCGGCGCGTACCTCGCGCAGCGGAGCAACAACCGGCCCGAGTCCGGTGGCGGCGACAATCCCCTGAAGATGCGGCTCCTCGCGGTCAACGCGGGCCAGGACATGGCCTTCTCCAAGATCGCCGCGGACCGCATCCTCGCCATGGCGCGCCGGGATCGCACGGTCGTCGGGGTGGTGGGCTTCGGCCGCAACACCGCCGAGTCGCAGCGGGCGGTCCGCCGGCTGAACGCCGCCGGCCTGGCCGTCGTCGCCCCGGTCAACTCCTCCGACACCCTCCCCGCGCTGCCGCACTACTACGGCCTGGCCTCGACCGACAACGACGAGGCCGTGGTCGCCCGCAAGGCCCTGGGCGGCCGGCGGGCCGGGCGGACGCTGATCGTCTACCGCTCGCCCGGATCGGGCAACGACTACGGCGCGGAGCTCGCCGAGGACGCCCGGAGGGCGCTGCAGGTCGACCCGTCCTCCACGATGCTGCGCTACGACGGCACCGACGACATCGGCGGCAAGGTCCGGGCGGCCTGCCGGAGCTCGGCGGGCGCCCGCTATGACCTGGTGTACTTCGCGGGGCGGACCGAGGACCTCAGCGGCCTGATCAACGCCCTGCGCGACGGCGGCTGCGCCGGCCGCGAGCTGACGGTGCTCGGCGGGGACGAGGTGTCGCGGTCGCGGTTCGGCACCGGCAGCACCGACGTGCTGCTGCCCCGGTCGATGACCGTCTACTACACCACGTTCACCTACCTGCCCAATCTCACGGCCGGCGGGCGCGACGCCGACAACCCGTTCTTCGTCCTGGCCCGGAACGAGCTGGGGATCGGCCCGGCGGAGCGCTCCGCGCTGCTGGCCGACGGCCAGATGGCGATGACGTACGACTCGGCCTCCGCGCTGGCGCGGGCGGCGGAGAACGCCTTCGGCACGCTGAACCTCGCCGCGCACGACGGCCCCCGGACTCCGGGCAGCGCGTCGGTCACCTCCGGCTCGGTCCTGCTGACCCTTCCGAACCTCAGCTACCAGGGCGCCACCGGAGTGATCGACTTCACCGGCGACCAGCACGTGAGCGGCGGCTCCGGCCGCCGGGCGCTCACGCTGGTCAAGGTCACCGGCCGCGACGTCGGGGCCACGCCGACGGCCGTCTGCGGTCAGCTGGCGGGCGGGGCGCCGGCGCCCGGCCTTCCACGGTGCCAGTAGCGCCGTACGGCTCGCCCATTCCCGGGCCGTCGGGCGCCGGCATCGCCGAGAGGCCCAGCGTCGCCGGCGCGATGCCGCTCGAGGCACTGCGCTGGAGCGCAGCCCTTCGGCGGTGCCGAACGCGGCGTACCCGCGCGTTTCCGGCCTGCCACGGCCAGGGGCGCACCGGGTCAGCGGCGGTACTGGTACACGGGGCGGGGCGGGCCGGACTGGATCTGCCCGTCGATCAGCCGGGCGAAGCTCTGGTAGCCGAGCTGGTTCGGGTGGAAGCTGCGGGGCTGGACCGCGGGCGCGCGGAAGTCGATCGTGAGGGCGTTCAGGTACGGCTGCGCCGTGCCGAGCTCGTGCCCGTCGAACGCGCCGTACCCGTCGACGAACTCCACCGTGCCGGGCCTGCCCGCCGCGGCCAGGCCTCCGTCGGCCGTCCGGGCCGCGGCGGCGATGGTGTCGTCGAGGGACCGCACGACGCCGTTGAGGTACGCCTGGTCGGCGACGCCGATGTTGTCCACCGAATGCGCCGGCTGCACCGGGAAAGGCCGGGGATAGCCCAGCACGATGACGCGCGCCTTCGGCGCCCGCCGGCCGATCTGGTCGAACACCGACGCCAGCCCGGCGGGCAGCGCCGACATGCGCGCCCGGATGTCGGGGTCCTGATCGCGGCAGGCCGACGACCACGGGAGCCGCACGACGCAGCGGGTGACGATCTCGGAGAAGCCGATGTCGTTGCCGCCGATCGTGAGCGTCACCAGGCTCGTGTCGGGACGCAGCCGCTCGATCTGCGCCGGCTCGCCGTGCCGTCCGCCCCGCAGGACGTCGTCGACGCGCGCGCCGCTGCACGCCCACAGGTTTCCGCCGCGCGCGAACCGGAACCCCTGCAGCACCGTCGCGAAGTACGCCTCTCGCGACCGGTGACAGTCCTCGGCGCCGCCCGTGTAGGAGCGGTCCGCGTCGAGGTCCCAGGTGCCCTCACCGGAGGAGTAGGAGTCGCCGAGAGCGATGTAGCCGCCGCTGACGGCGGCCTCCAAGGGCGTCAGCCGGGTCGGCAGAGGAGCGAAGTGGATGCGCGGGACCCGGCATCCACTGCCGAAGAGCCGGCACTGGCCGGTGACGGCCAGCGGGACCGTCAGCGCCGCCAGAACCGCCAGCAGGGCCGGGATCGCGATGAGCGCGCCCCGGCGCGTACGGATCCGCCCCCACAGCACCGCGACCATGCACCACCTCCGCCCGGGATCATGATCTCATCCCCGCCGGGCGCGCGGGAGCCCTGCGGGCGTTCGGCGCGACCGCTCCGGGACGCTTGCCGGGGTTCCGGCGAGCGGATAACATGCAGGTGTTGCAGTCGTGGTTTTCCGTACGTATTGAGTTTGATCTTGAGCGCCCGCGGAAGTTCTGACGGCGGGCGTTTTCGCTTCTCCGGGATAGTTTTCGCGGACGAAAGCAAGGGTCCGTATGCAGCCCCGATACACCAACCCGGTGTACCGGTGAGGCTCCCAAGAAGGAGAGAACAAGAAGTGGCAGAAGGCACCGTCAAGTGGTTCAACGCCGACAAGGGCTTCGGATTCATCGCTCCGGACGGTGGTGGCCCGGACGTGTTCGTGCACTACTCGGCCATCACCTCCAGCGGTTTCCGTACTCTGGAGGAGAACCAGCGTGTCAGCTTTGAGACCACGCAGGGCCCGAAGGGCCCGCAGGCGGAGCAGGTTTCCCCGCTCTAGGTCTCATAGCGCCTAACCGGGCCCGCACCGATCATTGGTGCGGGCCCGGTGTCGTTCTGCCGAGGCAGGACCGCGCCCGGCGGATCTCATCGCTCGCCGAGGCTCCATACGCGCATGCGGCGGTCCCGGCCGGCCGTGAGGGCGACGGTACGACCGCTGATCTCGGTGATCCGGACGGCGAAGACCTCCCGCTCGTGCTCGGTGAGCGGCTCGCCGAGCAGGCGACGATCCGCCAGGTCCCAGACGCATACCGTGCCGTCCATGGCCCCGGTCACCGCGATCGGCCGGCCGCCCACGACACCGACGTCCATGCAGTCGATGCCTTCGTCGTCCTGGTCGTCGCCGTCGGACATGTCGATGGGCTCGTCCCAGGTGCCTGTGCCGGGGTCGCCCAGCATCACCGACTCGCCGCCGGCCGCCACCACGCACGGCCGGCCGTCGACGGTCGCCAAGCCGACTCCCCTGACCGCGATGGGGGCGCCCTCGAATTCGACGACGGGGTCCTTGTCATGGATGCCCCACACCATCACGCGGCCGTCCACGCCCCCGGAGATCACTACCGGACGCCCCCAGAGCGTGCCCGAGCCGAGCCCGCCGATGCTGTCGAAATGTCCGTAGAGCTCGATGGGATCGGCGACATGGTCGATCTCCTCGTCCTCGAGGAGGGAGTCGCGCTGCGACGCGTCCCACAGGCGCACCCTGGCCGGCACGCTGCTGTCGCCGCAGATGAACAGGGACCGTCCGTCCACCTCCATGGTGGAGGTCTTGGCCAGCCCGCCGTGCTCGTCGCGGATGTAGGTCCGCACGGCGCCGGTTTCCAGATCCCATTGGGCGAAGGGCTGGCGGTATCCACCTCCGCCGACCACGATCCGCCCGTCGTGGACCACGGCGCCGATCTCCAGCAGGCCGTCCCCCTCCATCTCGTCCTCATCGGGTCCGAACGGGTTGTCCAGCGGGTGCTCGGCCCAGTGATCATCGGCCGGATCCCACGTGAACGCCTTCTGACCGCGAAAGTCGGCGCAGACCACCCGTGGACGTCCGTCCACGACGACGAGGTCGAAGTCCTGGATTGGGGCATCGGAGATGATCCGGCTGGAGCGCAGGAGGGAGCGGATTTTCATGATCGAAAATCTACCGACACAGTCCGTGACGGGCCGCTGACTTCGACGAAACGCAGTCCGAATTCACGTGCCCGTCGGTGGCCGACCCGCACGTCGTCTTTCCTGGCCGGCCGGACTCGCCGCTCCGTGGCCTCGGTGCCCCTGCCCGGACGGCGCTACCGGACGCCGGCCTCCTTCATGTCGCGCAGCTCGCGCTTGAGCTCCTTGATCTCGTCGCGGAGGCGGGCCGCCATCTCGAACTGCAGCTCCTCGGCGGCGTGGTGCATCTGCTGCGTCATCTGGTCGATGAGGGCCTCCATCTCCTCGCGCGGCCGCTCGCCGACGAGGTCGGCGGCGTGCCGGCCGGCCTTCTGCTTGGAGGACAGGCCCGGGACCGGGGCCTTGCCCCGGCTCTGCTGCCGCCCGGCGCCGCCGATGAGCTCTTCGGTGTCGGCGTCCTCGCGGGCCAGCATGTCGAGGATGTCGGCGATCTTCTTGCGCAGGGCCGTCGGCTCGATGCCGTTCGCCTCGTTGTAGGCGACCTGCTTGGCGCGGCGCCGGTTGGTCTCGTCGATCGCCCGCTCCATGGAGGGGGTGACCTTGTCGGCGTACATGTGGACCTGGCCCGAGACGTTGCGCGCGGCGCGGCCGATCGTCTGGATCAGTGCCGTCTCCGAGCGGAGGAACCCCTCCTTGTCGGCGTCGAGGATGCTGACGAGCGAGACCTCCGGCAGGTCGAGGCCCTCTCGGAGCAGGTTGATGCCGACCAGGACGTCGAACTCCCCCAGCCGCAGCTCGCGCAGCAGCTCCACCCGGCGCAGCGTGTCGACCTCGCTGTGGAGGTAGCGGACGCGGATGCCGAGCTCCAGGAGGTAGTCGGTGAGGTCCTCCGACATCTTCTTGGTCAGCGTGGTGACCAGCACCCGCTCGTCGCGCTCGGCGCGCTGCCGGATCTCGTGGACCAGGTCGTCGATCTGGCCCTTGGTCGGCTTGATGACCACCTCGGGGTCGATCAGGCCGGTCGGGCGGATGACCTGCTCGACCACGTCGCCCTTGACGCGGCCCAGCTCGTACGGGCCGGGCGTCGCGGACAGGTAGACGGTCTGGCCGATGCGCTCCAGGAACTCCTCCCACTTCAGCGGGCGGTTGTCCATCGCGCTGGGCAGCCGGAAGCCGTGCTCGACCAGGGTGCGCTTGCGCGACATGTCGCCTTCGTACATCGCGCCGATCTGCGGCGTGGTCTGGTGCGACTCGTCGATGACGAGGAGGAAGTCCTCGGGGAAGTAGTCGAGCAGGGTGTTGGGCGCGGTGCCGGGCCCACGGCCGTCGATGTGGCGGGAGTAGTTCTCGATGCCGGAGCAGCTGCCGACCTGCCGCATCATCTCGATGTCGTACGTCGTGCGCATGCGCAGCCGCTGGGCCTCCAGCAGCTTGCCCTGCCGCTCCAGCTCGGCGAGCCGCCCCTCCAGCTCCTTCTCGATGCCGTTGATGGCCCGCTCCATGCGCTCGGGGCCGGCGACGTAGTGGGAGGCCGGGAAGATGTACAGCTCCTGGTCCTCGGTGATCACCTCGCCGGTCAGCGGGTGCAGCGTGGCGAGCTTCTCGATCTCGTCGCCGAACATCTCGATGCGGACGGCGAGCTCTTCGTACTGCGGGATGATCTCGACCGTGTCGCCGCGCACCCGGAACGTGCCGCGGGTGAACGCCAGGTCGTTGCGGGCGTACTGCATGGCGACGAGCCGGCGCAGCAGCTCGTCGCGGTCGATCTCGTCGCCGACCCGCAGCCGCACCATGCGGTCGACGTACTCCTGCGGGGTGCCCAGGCCGTAGATGCAGGACACCGACGCGACCACGATCGTGTCCCGGCGGGTCAGCAGCGAGTTGGTCGCCGAGTGCCGCAGCCGCTCCACCTCGTCGTTGATCGAGGAGTCCTTCTCGATGAAGGTGTCGGTCTGCGGGACGTACGCCTCGGGCTGGTAGTAGTCGTAGTAGGAGACGAAGTACTCGACGGCGTTGTTGGGCAGCATCTCGCGCAGCTCGTTGGCGAACTGCGCGGCCAGCGTCTTGTTCGGCTGCATGACGAGCGTGGGACGCTGCAGCTTCTCGATCAGCCAGGCGACGCTCGCGGTCTTGCCGGTGCCGGTCGCGCCGAGGAGCACCGCGTCCTTGTCGCCGCGCGTGATCCGCTTCTCCAGCTCCGCGATGGCCTGCGGCTGGTCGCCGGACGGGGTCATGTCGGTGACGACCTCGAAGGGCGCCACCTTACGCTGGAGATCGGTGACAGGCCGCACGCTGCTCCTCCGATGAAAGATCACTGCCGCCTCGGCGGCCCCTGGTCCGAGCGGGCCGACGGCCACGGTCCCCGGTAAGGGTTTCAACCTACGCCCTGGCACCGACATTCCGAGCCGTTCACCGGGACGCGGCACCGGGCCCGGGCTCTCCGGGCGTGACCAGGCCCGTCTCGTAGGCGACGACGATCGCCTGGGCGCGGTCGCGCAGGCCGAGCTTGGACAGGATCCGGGCCACGTGGGTCTTCACCGTGGCGTCGCTGACGTGGAGGCGGCCGGCCAGCTCGGCGTTGCTCAGCCCCCGGGCCAGCAGCCGGAGCACGTCGAGCTCACGAGGGGTGAGCGTCGACAGGTCGCGGTGCAGGGCCGCGGCCTGATCGTCGCGGCGGGCGAACCGCTCGACGAGGCGGCGGGTGATGCTCGGGGCGAGCAGCGCGTCTCCGGAGCGCACCAGGCGCACCGCGGCGACCAGGTGCTCCGGTGACACGTCCTTGAGCAGGAAGCCGCTGGCGCCCGCGCTCAGCGCCGCGTAGACGTACCGGTCGAGGTCGAAGGTGGTCAGGATGATGACGCGGGGCGCGTCCGGGCCGGCGGCCAGGATGCGCCGGGTCGCCTCCAGCCCGTCGACCTCCGGCATCCGGATGTCCATGAGCACGACGTCGGGGCGGGTCCGGCGCACGGCGTCGACCGCCTTGGCCCCGTCGGCGACTTCGGCGACCACGTCGATCCCCTCGGCGGCGAGGATCATCGCGAACCCGGTACGGACCAGCGCCTGATCGTCGGCGATGACCACCCGCAGGGACTCGGTCACTCCTCCCCCACCGGGATCACGGCGCGCACCCGGTATCCGCCGGCGGGACGCTCGCCGGCTTCGAGTGTCCCCCCGTAGACGGCGATCCGCTCGCGCAGCCCGATCAGGCCCCGGCCGCTGCCGGAGCGGGCCGACGCCGAGGGCGTGCCGCCGGTGTCGGTCACCTCGACCCGCAGCTCGCGAGGGCCGTACGCGACGGTGACCGTCACCCGGGCGCCGGCCGCGTGCTTGACCGTGTTGGTCAGCGCCTCCTGCACCACCCGGTAGGCCGCCAGGTCGATCCCGGCCGGCAGCGGCGCCGGCGTGCCGGTGACCGTCAGCTCCACGGGCATCCCGGTCTCGCGGACGCGCGCGGAAAGCGCCGGCACCTGGTCCAGGCCCGGCGGCGGAGCGAGGTCCTCCGGGGCGGCCTGGCCGGGGTCGTCGCCGTTCATGGTGAGCAGGCCCATGACGTGCCGCAGTTCGGTCATCGCGGTCCGGCCGCCGGACTCGACGGCCAGCAGCGCCTGCTCGGCACGCTCGGGCGCCGCTTTCATCACCTTGCGCGCGGCACCGGCCTGAACCACCATCATGCTGACATTGTGCGTGACCACGTCGTGCAGTTCCTGCGCGATCCGGGATCGTTCCTGATCCACCGCCCGCCGCGTGGCCGCCTCCTGTTCCTCCTCCAGGGTCCGTACGCGCTGTTTCCAGGTGTGGATCGTGTTGGCCGCGAGCCCCACCGGGATCAGGAGGAGGAACGTGACGAAGCCGGGCCTGATGGCGGGCACGCTCGCCTTGTGGGCTCCCACGATCAACCCGGCGCCCACCAGCGCGCTCGCGATCGCGAGGACCCGGTAGGGGCTGTACATCGCGGCGCCGTAGGCGGCGATCACGCAGGCGGCGAAGGTGAACGTGGGATCGAAGCCCGGGCTGAGGTGGTAGAGCTGCGACGCGCCGATCACGGCCCAGAACGCCGCCAGGGGATACCGCCGGCGCGCGACCAGCGGTAGCGCGGTCAGGACGGCCAGGAGCAGCTGCCAGGGGTGGACCGCGGCGTAGGGGTGAGGTGGCGGGCTGGGAGGGACGGGCGGGACGGGCACGCCGGGCGGCGTCGCGACGTTCGGCTGGAAGACCAGGCTCGGCCTGCCGGCCTGGTCGTCTCGGCTCAGCGCGCCGCTCACCGTGCCCACGGCCAGGGCGGCGGCGAGGATCGCGTCGGCCGCCCAGGCCCAGCGCGACAGGCGAGGCGGCGGAGTCGTCGCACGCCGCAGCACGGCGACGCCGATGTTCCATCGGCCCGCGACCTGCGTTCTGTTCACCGGCACAGTGTCGCAACGGCCGCGTCCCGCCACATCCGTCCTGATGACGAGGGCCTCCGCCGCACCGGCGTACATCGCAGTGATGACGCGCCGCCCCGTCCCCCTGGCGGAGGACCGGAGTTCGTCACGACTGCCGACGCGCCGGGCGTCGTGCCGCTCCTAGCGTCGGGTCGCGTCGAGAACGCCCTGATCCCCTTGGAGGACCCGTGAGTGCGCCGATCATCGAGATCCGCGACGTGAGCAAGAGATACGACGCGGGACGGCCCGCGCTGGCCGGCCTGAGCCTGGACGTGCGCGCCGGTGAGGCGCTGGCCGTACTCGGCCCGTCGGGCAGCGGCAAGTCGACCCTGCTCAACCTGGTCGCCGGGCTGGACAAGCCCAGCGACGGCGGCGTCACCGTGGACGGCGTCCGCGTCGACGCCCTGAGCGAGGCCGCCCTGGCGAAGTACCGGCGGGAGCGCATCGGCATGGTCTTCCAGTTCTTCAACCTCCTGGACGACCTGACCGCCGAGGACAACGTGCTGCTGCCGGCCCAGCTGGCCGGCATGCCGCGCGCCGAGGCCCGCGCCCGAGCGGCCGAACTGTTCGACCACCTGGGCATCGCCCGGCACGCTCGTGCCTTCCCCGGCCGGCTGTCCGGCGGGGAGCGCCAGCGCGTCGCGGTCGCCCGGGCGCTCATGAACCGTCCCCCGCTGCTGCTGGCCGACGAGCCGACCGGCGCGCTGGACACCGCGTCCGCCGCGGACGTCAGGGAACTGCTGGTCGAGCTCAACCGGTCCGGGCAGACGATCCTGCTGGTCACCCACGACACCGCGCTCGCCGGTTCCTGCGCGTCCAGGACCATCGAACTCGTCGACGGCAGGATCGCCCGCGACGTCCGGACGGCCGCCAAGTGAGCGCCCTCGGGAAGGTCGTACGCGCCGGTGTCGGACGACGCCGGGTCCAGACTCTGGTGATGGCGCTGACCACGATGCTGGCGGTCACGGCGTCGGTGCTGGCCGCCGGTCTCCTCGTGGCGTCGCAGGCGCCGTTCGACCACGCCTTCGCCGAGCAGAAAGGCGCACACCTGACCGCGCAGTTCGACGGATCCAAGGTCACCGCCGAGCGGGTCGCGGCCACCGCGCACATCTCGGGCGTGAGGGCCGCCGCCGGGCCGTTCCCCGTCCTCGCCCTGCGCCCGCGCCCCAGCCGGAACCGATTCGGCCTGCCGGCGGGCGACCTGCTACCGCCCATGACGATCGTCGGCCGGTCCACCCCGGGCGGACCGGTCGACGACATCGACCTCGCCGCCGGCCGATGGGCCACCGGGCCCGGCCAGATCGTGATGGCCGAAGGCAACGGCCCGCCGATCGACGTCGGGGACCAGTTGACGTTCCCCGACGCGCCGGGCGGCCCGACGCTGACCGTCGTCGGGGTGGCCAAGTCGGTGGGCGCGAGCGCCGAGGCATGGGTGTCACCGGCACAGCTCGCGGCGTTGACCGCACCCGGCCGCACACCCGCCCACCAGATGCTCTACCGCTTCGCCAGAGCCGCCACCGACGCCCAGATCGCCGCCGACCGCGCCGCGATCGCCGCCGCCGTGCCACCGGGGTCGATGACCGGCAGCGCGTCCTACCTGAAGATCAGACTGGCCGCGAGCCGCACCTCGGCGACGTTCGTCCCGTTCGTGGTCACCTTCGCGGTGCTCGGCCTGTTCATGTCGGTCCTGGTCATCGGGATCGTCGTCAGCGGCGCGGTCAGCGCCGCGACCCGGCGCATCGGAATCCTGAAGTCCCTCGGCTTCACTCCGGCACAGGTCGTGCGGGCCTACGTCGCGCAGGCGCTGATCCCCGCGACCGTCGGCACCGTCCTGGGCGTCCTCTTCGGCAACCTGCTGTCGGTCCCGATCCTGGGCGAGGCGGAACGCGCGTACGGCACCGGGACGCTGACGATCGCCCCGTGGATCGACATCGCGGTCCCCGCCGCCGCTCTCGCCGCGGTCGCCGCCACGGCGCTGGCGCCCGCGCTACGCGCCGGCGGCTGCGGACCGTCGAGGCGATCGCCGTCGGCCGCACTCCGCGAGCCGGACGGGGACGCGCGATCCGGCGTCTGCTCGGCCGGCTGCCGCTGCCGCGCCCGGTGAGCCTCGGCCTGGCCACCCCCTTCGCCCAGCCCGCACGGTCGGCCACGATCGGCGCGGCCGTGGCCTTCGGCACGATCGGGGTCACCTTCGGCGTCGGCCTGGCCATGTCCCTCGGCGACATTCAGGACGGCCTCAACCGCCGGACCCCCGGCACGGTCGTGGTCCAGGCGGTCCCTCCGCCCGGTTCCGGCGCGCCCCGGGCGGCCGACCCGGAGGTGATCGCCGAGAAGATCCGTGCGCAACCGGGAACCCGGAGGTTCTTCAGGACGGGCCAGACCCAGGTCGGCGTGGCGGGGCTGACCCGCGCGACGACCGTGATCGCCTTTCACGGCGACTCGTCCTGGGGCTCGTACCAGATGGTCTCCGGGTCCTGGTTCAGCGGCCCGGGCCAGGCGGTGGTCCCCTCAGGCTTCCTGAACGCCACCGGATCGCACATCGGGAGCACCGTCACCCTGACCGGCGACGGCCGCACGGTTCCGCTACGGATCGTCGGCGAGGCCCTCGACCTGCACGAGGAGGGCATGACCGTCCTGACCGACGACGCGTCCCTGGCCGGCCTCGGCGTCTCCGTCATCCCGGGGTCGATCGAGTTCGCCGTCGACCTCCGGCCGGGAACCGATGCTCAGGCGTACGTGAACTCCCTCAACGCGGCCCTGCGCCCGATCGGCGTCACCGCCGAGACGAATTCCGGGGAGGTGAGCAGCATCGTCGTCGCCATGGACACACTGGCCGCGATACTCGCGCTGATGCTGGTCACCGTGGCCGGTCTCGGCGTCCTCAACACGGTCGTGCTCGACACCCGCGAACGCGTCCACGACCTCGGAGTGCTCAAGGCACTGGGCATGTCACCGAGGCAGACGGTCACCATGGTCATCACGTCGGTCGCCGGAATCGGCCTGCTCGCCGGCGCGCTCGGAGTGCCGCTCGGCATCGCGCTGCACGACCAGGTGCTGCCGGTCATGGGCCACGCGGCGGGCACGAGGTTCCCGGCCGCGGACATCGCCGTGTACGACCTGCCGGTGCTGGTCCCGCTCCTCCTGGGCGGACTGGTCCTCGCGACGGCGGGCGCGCTGCTCCCGGCCGGCTGGGCCGCCAGAACCCGCACCGCGACCGCCCTGCGCACCGAATAGCGGCGCCGCCGACGGAACGGATGAGGCGGGAGGCGGACGCGATGACGCGTCCGCCTCCGTGGTGCGCTGTCGTTACCGAATGTCAATATGAGTGTCATCTCGGAAACATGGGGTTCTCGCCCGCCAGTCCCTCCGGCGGAGCATGATCATCACCGAGTCCGCCCCCGTCGCCGAAGGATGCCCATGGCCGCACGCCTCGTCGTCGTCACCCTCGCCTCGGCAGTCCCCCTCGCGCTCACCGGTACCGCCTCCGCGGCCACGACGGTGGCCGACGTCGGGCACCGAGGCGCCTCCGCGTACGCGCCGGAGAACACCATCGCGTCATTCCGCCAGGCCAAGACCAGGCACGCGGACTACTTCGAGCTCGACGTCCAGCAGACCAAGGACCACAAGCTGGTCATCATGCACGACGCGACGCTCAGCCGGACCACGAACATCGAGAAGGTCTACCCGCACGGGTCGCCGTGGCGGGTCGGCGACTACACGCTCAAGCAGATCAAGCGGCTCGACGCGGGCTCGTGGTTCTCGGCCAAGTACAAGGGCGAGCGGGTGCCGACCCTGGACGAGACCCTGAACGCCATGCAGGGAACGGGCCTCAAGCTCCTCCTCGAGATCAAGAATCCGTCCCTGTACCCGGGCATGACGAGCCGGATCGCGGCCGACCTGCGGACCCACCCGGTCTGGCTGCGCCCCGGCCGGCTGATCGTGCAGAGCTTCGAGTGGTCGTCGCTCAAGACGTTCCACAAGCTGCTGCCCTCGGTCCCGCTCGGTGTGCTCGGCACTCCCACGACCGGCCAGCTGCCCGCCGTCGCGAAGTACGCCCGGTACGTGAACCCCAAGTACACGACGATCTCGGCGGGCTACGTCAAGAGCGTGAAGAAGCGCCACATGAAGGTCTTCGTGTGGATCGTCAACGACCGCGCGACGATGCGCAAGATGATCGGCTGGGGCGTCAACGGGATCATCACCAACCGCCCGGACACCCTCCGCTCGGTGCTCAAGGGTTAGGGGGTGTCTGGGCGGATCTCCGTCCGGCTACCCCCTAGGAGAACTCACAGTAGGCGGCGGTGGCGTCGTCGTGCGGCTTGTTGCGGGGCCAGCGCCGCCCGTGCGGGTCGGAGCGCTCGGCCTCGCGGACCTGCTCGATCAGCGCCGCCGGGCCCTGCTCGGCGAGAGTAGCGAGCGTGCCCGGCCAGTCGGCCAGGCCGAACCGGTCGGCTAGCCGGGTGGCGCCGTCGGTGAGCAGCGCCGCCCGGCGCAGGTCGCGCAGCGGCGCGCTCCCGGTGAGCGCCTGCCCGGCCACCCGCGGGTCGGCGGCGGCGAACCCGCTGCCCTCGGCGGTCAGGGCGGTGACCTCCCCGCCCTGGTCGAGCAGCAGCGTGGAGTCCGACAGCACCAGGTGGTCGGCGACCTCGTCGCGCACGCGCAGCGCGACGACGGTCGTCGCCGGGGTCCAGGGGTGGGCCAGGTCGCAGCGGCCGCCGTGCGCGGCGGCCGTCTCGGTGATCGCCTGGGCGAGGGCGTCGGCCGGGCCCCGTCCGTGGTCGAGGAGCGCGGCGAGCAGCCGGGTCGCGAGCTGCCCGACGTACCACGGGCGGCCGTGCACGCAGCCGGTCTCGCGGTCCATCGGGATGCTCATGCCGTCCAGCACGACGGCGGCACCGAGCGCGGTCGCGACGAAGTCCTCGTTCGGCCGTGCCGGACTGCCCTGGTCGGTCGCCCAGGTCACCCGCATCATCGGTGCCTCCCCACGTCGGTACGGTGCGCCGGCCCCGCGATCGCCCAGATCACCCGCATCGCCGGGTCCCCTCGTCGGTACGGCGTGCGGGCCCCGCGATCGACCAGGTCACCCGCGTCATCGAGTCCCCTCCACGCCGGCGCGCCGCGCCGGCCCGGCGATCGCCCGGGTCACCGTCGGCCCCGCGATCGCCCGGATGATCCGTGCCCCTCGGGTCTCCCGCGAACCGGCCCGCCGCGATCGCCGATGCCGTCACGGGTCTCCCACCGGCACGCCGGATCGCCGGGTCAGCTCGACCCACAGCTCGTCGACCTGCGCCGCGAGCCCGTCGAGCGTGCCGGAGTTGTCGATGACCCGGTCGGCGATGGCCAGCCGCTGCTCCCGGGTGGCCTGGGCGGCGATGCGGGCGCGCGCGTCGGCCTCGGTCATGCCGCGCAACCCGGTCAGCCGCCGCACCTGCTCCTCGACGGGCGCGTCGACGACCACGACGAGGTCGTACATGCCCGCCAGGCCGTTCTCGGCGATCAGCGGCACGTCGTAGACGACGATCGCGTCCGGCGGCGCCTGCTCGACGAGCTCGCGCATCCGCTCGCCCACCCGCGGGTGGACGATCGCGTTCAGCCGCGCGCGCCTCGCGTCGTCGGCGAACACGATCGACCCCAGCTTCTCCCGGTCCAGGGAACCGCCCGCGAGCAGCACGCCCTCGCCGAACTCGGCGACGACCTCGGCCAGGCCGGGCGTGCCCGGCTCGACGACCTCCCGGGCGACGGCGTCGGCGTCGACGATCACCGCGCCGCGCTCCGCCAGCCGCCGGGACACCTCGCTCTTGCCGGACCCGATGCCTCCGGTCAACCCCACACTCAGCACGCCCGCGAGCGTACTCACTCCTCCGGCGTGGTTGCCAGGAGGCCCTTGCGCATGTGGACGAGGGTGAGGTGGTCGGCGACGCGCTCCCGGTGGGTCTCGGCGTACCCGAGCCGCCGGTACAGGCGCAGGTTGCCCTCGCTGAGGTGCCCGGTGAACAGCACGCACGAGTCGGCCCGCGCGGCCGCCTCGGCCTCCAGCGCCCGCATCAACGCCGCGCCGATCCCCCGCCCCTGCTGGTCGGGGGCGACGACGAGACGGCCGACGAGGCATGTGCGCTCGTTGAACCGGCCGCGTACGGACCCGACGAGCCGCGGCCCGACGCTGGCCTTGAGGACCAGCGACTCGGCGATCATCTTGCGGATCTGGTCGAGGGACTCGACCAGCGGCGGCAGGAACGGGTCACCGTGCGACTGCGCCTCGGTGACGTACGCGGCGCGCTGCACGGTGAAGATCTCCCCGGCGTCGTCGACGCCGGCGCGCTCGATCCGGACCTCGTCCATGCTCAGCCGACCACGCGGACGGTCGCGGCCACCGGGTAGTGGTCCGAGGCGCGCCGGGAGGAGTCGACCGCGCTGTTGTCGAAGCCGAGGTCGTCGCTGCCGAGGATCCAGTCGACCCGCTTGCCGCCCGTCGTCGTCGGCGGTGGCGAGTCGATCGGGCTGCGCAGGCCGCTCTGCGCGGACAGCCGGCTCAGCTCCGGGCTGCCCGGCCCGGCGCCCATGTCCCCGGCGATGACCGTACGGGGGGCGCCGCTCCACAGCTGCAGCAGCTTGACGATCTCGGCCTGCCGGGTCTCGGTGCGGTCGGCGCCCTGCTGGAGCTGGACGGACCACACGTCGGCGGTGCGCCCGCCGCCGGCGTCGATCCGCGCCCAGACGTAGCCAGGTGCCTGCGGGCCCGCGCCCACGGGTAGCCGCCCGGTCCCGGTGGCCTTGACCCGCAGCCGGGTCAGCACCGCGTTGCCGTACTGGTGGTCGGCGGCCGGCCCCCACACGAGCCGCATCTTCAGCCGCCGGGCCAGCCAGGACGCGACGTCCGCGGTCCCCGACATGGGGCGGCCCCGGCCGACCTCCTGCAGCGCCACGACGTCGGCGTGCTGCGCCTCGATCGCGCCGGCGACCGCCTCCGGGTCCAGCCGTCCGTCGCCGCCGATCGCGTCGTGGACGTTGTACGAGACGAGGCGGAACGTGCCCGGCAGGGACGCCGCGCCGGTCACCGAAGGCGCGGTGACGGCGTAGATCGCCGGAACGGCCACGAGCACCAGCGCCGCAGCGCCGGCGCCGAGGGCTCGGACCGCCGAACGGGCCGGCAGCGGACCGCCGCGCGCGGCGGCGATCGCCGACAGCAGCCCGAGGGCGATGCCCGCCAGGCCGGGCAGGACCTTGTTCGGCAGGGGCAGCGGGTGGGTGTAGTGCAGTTGGTAGGGCAGGAGGACGACCAGGATGCCGAGGCCGCCGAGGGCCGCTCCCAGGTCGATGCGCCACGCCCGGCCGCCGGTGTCGGGGACGCTGACGTTCGGCGCCGGCCCGCCCCGCTCAGCGGGACGGCCGCGGTAGCCGCCGCGCCGCAACGGCACCCGCGAGGCGACCGCCAGCAGCCACGCCGACAGCACCTGCCCGACGACGACCATCGCGATCGCCACCGCGCCGGTCAGGCCGTACCGGCCGGTGACCGCGGCCGCGCCCACGCCGAGGACCGTCCCGCCGAACACGCACACCCCGCCGGGCACGGCCGCGACGGCCAGACCCGAGGACAGGAACGCCAGGCTCAGCGCCTGGCCGGCGAGGACGACCGTTCCGGCTACGGCCAGCGGCAGTCCTCCGCTGGAGGACGTGAACGCCGGGCTGGACAGCACGAGGATCTGCAGGGCCAGGAACGGCCCCAGCGCGGCCGCGCCGAGCGCGTCACGCCAGCCGATCACCGGAGCCTCGACCGGTGGCGTGCGCAGCCATCCCACGAGCGCCGCGACACCGCCGACCACGACCAGCAGGGTGACGGCCCAGGCCGCCACGCCCGGGCGGGAGGGCGGGTCCCACGTGCCGAACGCCAGCCGCAGCGCGGTGTCGCCGGTGAGCCCGGCGGTCGCCGCGACCGCGAACCCGGTGCCGGACAGGCCGCGCGCCGCCTCGTACAGCGCCGTGACGGCGAGCATCCCGAACACCGTGCCCGCGAAGGCGAGCCACAGCGCCGGCGACAGGGCCTGCATGGCCAGCCGGACCAGCAGCAGCCCTCCGACCCCGGCGACCAGCAGGCCGCGGGACCCGGCGACCGACCGGACGGCGGGCGCCACGACGCCGGCCAGGCCGGACAGGAGGATCACCAGGGTGGCGGTGACCGCCCCGCCGGACTCGGTGAAGTGCCCGAACGCGGGGAACGCCGCCCGCAGCACCTCCGTGAGCACCGCGACGGTGACCGCGATCAGCGAGATCCGCGACAACTCCTGGGGAACGACCGGGGGCCCCGCCGCAACGACGGGACCCCCAGATCGGACGCGTGAGTGAGAATCGACCATGACGTGGTCTTCTACTCCTCGCCGTTATTCGGTTGTGGGCCTTACTCCTGACCGCCGGACAGCTTCTCGCGGAGCGCGGCGAGCGCCTCGTCGGAGGCGAGGGCACCGCCGGTCTCACCGCCCTGAGGCTGCTCGGTGTTGTACGACTGCGGGCCGGCCGCCTCGGCCTCGGCCCGGCGGGCCTCCTCGACCTGCTTCTTGTGGGCGTCGAAGCGGGTGCGGGCCTCGGCGTACTGCCGCTCCCAGGTCTCCCGCTGCTCGTCGAAGCCCTCGAGCCAGTCGCCGGTCTCCGAGTCGAAGCCCTCGGGGTACTTGTAGTTCCCCTGCTCGTCGTACTCGGCGGGCATGCCGTAGAGCGTCGGGTCGAACTCCTCGTCGGTGAACGTCCCGCCGGTCTCGTTGGCCTGCTTCAGCGAGAGGCTGATGCGGCGCCGGTCGAGGTCGATGTCGATGATCTTGACGAAGATCTCGTCGCCGACCTGGACGACCTGCTCCGGGATCTCCACGTGGCGCTCGGCCAGCTCGGAGATGTGCACCAGGCCCTCGATGCCCTCCTCGACCCGCACGAACGCGCCGAACGGCACCAGCTTGGTGACCCGGCCCGGAACGACCTGGCCGATCTGGTGCGTGCGGGCGAACTGCTGCCAGGGGTCCTCCTGCGTCGCCTTGAGCGACAGCGAGACCCGCTCGCGCTCCATGTCGACGTCGAGGACCTCGACCGTGACCTCCTGGCCGACCTCGACGACCTCGGAGGGGTGGTCGATGTGCTTCCAGGACAGCTCGGAGACGTGCACCAGACCGTCCACGCCGCCGAGGTCGACGAACGCACCGAAGTTGACGATGCTGGACACGACGCCCTTGCGGACCTGGCCCTTCTGGAGGGTGTTGAGGAAGGTCTGGCGGACCTCGCTCTGGGTCTGCTCGAGCCAGGCACGGCGGGACAGGACCACGTTGTTGCGGTTCTTGTCCAGCTCTATGATCTTGGCCTCGAGCTCGCGGCCGACGTACGGCTGAAGGTCGCGGACCCGGCGCATCTCCACCAGCGACGCGGGAAGGAAGCCGCGCAGACCGATGTCGAGGATCAGGCCGCCCTTGACGACCTCGATGACGGTACCGGTGACGATGCCGTCCTCGTCCTTGATCTTCTCGATCGTGCCCCAGGCGCGCTCGTACTGGGCGCGCTTCTTGGACAGGATCAGGCGGCCTTCCTTGTCCTCCTTCTGGAGAACAAGGGCCTCGACGTGGTCTCCGACCTTGACGACCTCGTTCGGGTCGACATCGTGCTTGATCGAGAGCTCACGCGAGGGAATGACGCCCTCGGTCTTGTAGCCGATGTCGAGCAAGACCTCGTCTCGATCGACCTTGACGACAGTGCCTTCGACAATGTCGCCGTCGTTGAAGTACTTGATGGTCTCGTCGATCGCCGCGAGGAAGGCTTCCTCGGACCCGATGTCGTTGACCGCTACCTGCGGGGTACTCGAGGTGGCCTCGGTGCTGCTCGTCATGTGTGGGATGGCTCCGGGTACGGACATGCGTAGTTGCCTGTGCTGCGCGGAGGGCCAGTTATCCGTCCCTGCCGATGAACCGGCGGCGTGACCATACCGATGTCGACGTGACCGAGCGCGAGCCTGCTCTGTCCGAGGCGCGCGCAGGCCCACAGCGCAGCGATCAGAATATGGGACCATAGCCGGTGCGGTCAATCTCACGGGCGCTCAGTAGGGGCACGCGCGGTCGCCGATCCCCTTGGCAAGGTAGATCATCTTAGCCTGCGGGAAGGCCACCGTGGCCGGATCCCCGTCGGATGTGTAGCGCTTGTCCGGGTTGTGGTCCAGCCAGTCGAGCCAGGCGATCGAGCAGAACTGCCGACAGTCGTCTTCCCTTATCCGGCCGTCGTCGCGGATCCGCGGGATCTGCCGAGGATCATAGTCCTTCGAGAAGGGTGAGTCCGCCGGACGCCACCCGGCGAGGAACATTCCTCCGAAGTTCCACCGGGCTCCGCCCGCCTCCCCGTGCTCGGCCCACGCCAGCCGCGCCGGCGCCCCGAAGGGGAAGGCGAACGTAACCGGCGGGACACCCGTCGCGTCCGTGATCATCTTCTGGTCGGTGCCGATCTCCTTGGCCGCCGCGCCGTGGCTCATCCCGGTCATGTCCAGGTGGTGGGTGGTGTGGTTGGCGACCTCGTACCCGCGCTGGACCAGCCAGTGCATCGCGCCCGCCGACCGGTCCCCCAGCGCGAACGGATCGGCGTTGACGAAGAACGTCGCGACCGGGCGGAACCCCGGATGCTCCCGGGCCACCCGCTCGATCACCCCGACCGCGGTGTCCGGCGCCGGATTCCCGGTCGCGTCGAACGCCACGTGGGTCGGCGAGCCGTCGTCGAAGGTCAGCACGACCGGATGCCGGCCGCCGGGACGTTCATCCGGCCCGTGGCGAACTCCGCCGCCGTCACCGGCACGTAGCCCTCCTGCGCCAGCCGGGTGAACTCCGCGTACAGCTGCGCGGGCGTGCGATCCAGCGACACCTGCGGCTTGGCCAGCACCCGGTGGATCATCAGGATCGGGACCTGGCCGAGCTCGTTGGCGCCGGCGGCGCGCGCCGCCGCGGCCGCCTTCGCGTGGTCGAACGCCGGACGCGGCGGCGCGGCGGCGGGGCTCGGCGGCGCCACCGCCCGGCGGCCCCGGCCGGTGCCGTGCGCCGGCGACGCGGCCGTGGCGGCCGCCTCGGAGCCCAGGCGGCGCGCGTTCGCCTTGAGCAAACGCCGACCATGGCCGTCTGACGGCAGCAGCAGGCCGACGGCCACGGCGGCGACGATCAGGAAGGCGGCGAGTCGGTGAAGGTGCGGCACGGGTCCCCCCAGGAGTTCGGGCCCACGACGATCTGTGAGACCGTGCGCACCGTTACTTCCCGCTCACCGGATCTTGCAACCGCCCGCGGGGGACCCACCCGAACTCCGTACGGGCCCTGGGGCCTAGGGCCTGTCTCGAAGCCCCACTGTCCTACTGCGCGGCGTCCAGGCGGCGCCTCGCCGCGTTGTCGTCGGTCGCCAGCCAACACCAGGCTGACTCCCTCCTCCGCCTTGCGAGGCACCACCTGGACGCCGCTCGCTACGGACGGGGACTTCGAGACAGGCCCTAGTGGCCCGCGTCCTGCCAGGTGCGGCCGGTGCCCATGGAGACCTCGAGGGGCACGCGCAGGTCGTACGCCGCGCCCATCTGGCCGCGTACGAGGTCCTGCAGCGCGTCCAGCTCGCCGGGCGCCACCTCGAAGATCAGCTCGTCGTGGACCTGCAGCAGCATCCGCGACCGCAGCTCGGCCGCGCGCATCGCCCGGTCGACTCCCAGCATCGCGACCTTGATGATGTCGGCCGCCGACCCCTGGATCGGCGCGTTCAGCGCCATCCGCTCGGCCATCTCCCGCCGCTGCCGGTTGTCCGACGTCAGGTCCGGCAGGTAGCGCCGCCGCCCCATGATCGTCTCGGTGTAGCCGTCGTGGCGGGCCTTGACCACGATGTCCTGCAGGTAGTCGCGGACCCCGCCGAACTGCTCGAAGTACTCCGCCATGAGCGCCCGCGCCTCGTCGGGCGTGATCCGCAGCTGCTGCGACAGCCCGAACGCCGACAAGCCGTACGCCAGGCCGTAGTTCATCGCCTTGATCCGCGACCGCAGCTCGCCGTCGATCTGCTCGGGCGGCAGTCCGAACACCCGCGACGCCGTGATCGTGTGGAAGTCCGCGCCGGACCCGAACGCGTCGATCAGCGCGGCGTCCTCCGACAGGTGCGCCATGATCCGCAGCTCGATCTGGCTGTAGTCGGCGGTGAGCAGGCAGTCGTAGCCCTCCCCGACCATGAACCCCTCGCGGATCTGCCGGCCCTCGGCCGTACGGATCGGGATGTTCTGCAGGTTGGGGTCGGACGACGACAGCCGCCCGGTGGCCGCGACCATCTGCCCGAACGTCGTGTGGATGCGCCCGTCCTCATCCGCCATCGGGATCAGCGAGTCGACCATGCTCTTGAGCTTCGAGACCTCACGGTGCCGCAGCAGGTGCTCCAGCACCGGGTGCGCGGTCTGGGCGAACAGGCTCGTCAGCGCGTCGGAGTCGGTGGTGTAGCCGGTCTTGGTGCGGCGTGTCTTCGGCAGCTCCAACTCGTCGAACAGCACCTGCTGGATCTGCTTGGGCGACCCGAGGTTGAACTCGTGCCCGATCGACTCCCAGGCGGCCTCCTCCATCGCCTTGACCTCGGCGCCGAACGTCGCCGACAGCTTGGCCAGGTAGTCGATGTCCAGGGCCACGCCGACACGCTCCAGGCCCGCCAGGACGTCCACGAGCGGCAGCTCCACCTCCTGCAGCAGACGGGTCGCGCCCCGCCGCTCCAGGTCCGCGTCGAGCGCCTCGGCGAGGTCGACGACCGCCCGCGCCCGCACGACCAGGTCGAAGGCGGCCTCCTGCTCGCCGGACCCGTCGATGGTCAGCTGGCCGCCGTCGTCGGCCTCCTTGCGCAGCTCCCGGTGGAGGTAGCGCAGGACCAGGTCGCCCAGGTCGAAGGAGCGCTGGCCGGGCAGCGCCAGGTAGGCGGCCAGGGCCGTGTCACTGGTCACGCCGTCGAGCCGCATCCCGCGCGCCGCGAACGCCAGCATCGGGCCCTTGGCGTCGTGAACGGCCTTCGACCGCTTCGGGTCGGCCAGCCACGCGGCGAGCGCCCGCTCGTCGTCCTCCGGCAGCTCCACCGGGTCGAGGAACGCGCCCGTACCGGCCTGGGTGGCCAGCGCGATGCCGGTGATGTCGCCGGTGCCCCGGCCCCACGTGCCGGTGACCGCGACCCCGACCCGGCCCTCGCCGCCGGCGTGCTCCTCCAGCCACGCGGCGACCTCGCCCGGCCCCGGCCGGGCCATCTCGACCTCGAAGCCCTCCTCGGCCTCCGGCTCGACCGCCGACAGCGTCGCGTACAGCCGCTCCCGCAGCACCCGGAACTGCAGGGTGTCGAACAGGGTGTGGATCTCGTCGCGGTCCCACTGGCCGATCACCAGCTCCGACGGCGCCGCGTCGAGCGGCACGTCGCAGACCAGCTCGTTGACCTGGTAGTTACGCATTACATCGCCGAGGTGCTCGCGCAGGCTCGCCCCGGCCTTGCCGGTGATCTCCTCGACGTGCTCGATGACGCCGTCGAGCCCGTCGTACTTGGCGATCCACTTGGCGGCGGTCTTCGGGCCCACGCCGGGCACGCCCGGCAGGTTGTCGCTGGTCTCCCCCACCAGGGCGGTCAGCATCCGGTGCCGCCCAGGCGGCACGCCGTACTTCTCCTCGACCGCCTCCGGCGTCATCCGGGCCAGGTCGGACACGCCCTTACGCGGGTACAGCACCGTGCAGCGCGGGCCGACGAGCTGGAAGGCGTCGCGGTCGCCGCTGACGATCGACACCTCCATGCCCTGCCCGACGGCCTGCGTGGCGAGCGTGGCGATCAGGTCGTCGGCCTCGAAGCCCGCGACGGACAGCCGCGGGATGCGCAGCGCGTCGAGCACCTCGAAGATCAGGCTGATCTGGCTGCGGAAGTCGTCCGGCGTCTCCCGCCGGTTCGCCTTGTACTCGACGTAGGTCTCGTGCCGGAAAGTCGGCTCGGACCGGTCGAAGCACACCCCGACATGGGTGGGCGCCTCGTCGCGCAGCACATTGATCAACATCGACGTGAAGCCGTACACCGCGTTGGTCGGCTGGCCCGTCGTGGTCGAGAAGTTCTCGATGGGCAGCGCGAAGAACGCCCGGTAGGCCAGGGAATGCCCGTCCAGGAGCAGCAGGCGCGCGTTTTCAGAGGTCGCTTCCGTCGTCACCACGCCAGCAGCCTAGTCTTCCGCTACGACAGTTCCGCGCATGTGATGGAGGTTTCATGAGCAGCGCCGACGGCGGCCCCGCCAACGAATTCGGCATCGACCCGCGCGAGGGCCTCGCCGCGGCGATGGGCGTCGAGTTCCTCGAGGCGAGCCCCGAGCGCGTCGTGGCCCGCATGCCCGTCAAGGGCAACACCCAGCCGTACGGCGTCCTGCACGGCGGCGCCTCCTGCGTGCTGGCCGAGTCCGCCGGCTCCACCGGCGCGGCCCTGCACGCCGGGCCCGACCGCATGGCCCTCGGCATCGAGATCAACGCGACCCACCACCGCGCCGCCACCAGCGGACACGTCACCGCGGTCGCCACCTGCCTGCACGCCGGGCGCACGCTGGCCAGCTACGAGATCGTCATCACCGACGAAAATGACCGCCGCGTCTGCACCGCCAGACTCACCTGCGCCATCCGCGACCGGGCATAGATTTCTCACATCTTTTGCACCAGTCACTCCAGTCTCGCTACCGTTGGAGGGCAAGGGCCCGGAGCGCTGAGTAGAAAACGTACGATCCGGTCCCGTGCAGGGCCGGGGAAGGCCTGCACGGGCCACCGGGCCGTACGGCACCAAAGGCGCTCCGGGCTCATTCACGTCTCGATTCGGCCACAGGCGTTCTACGCGTCGGCCACAAGGTCTTTCGCACGGCCGCCGCCACCCTTACCGTCGCGCTGTGCGCCCATTCGCGATCACACCCCGCGGCTCAGGGGGCGTCCTGACGCTCCTCACGGTGCTGGCCCTCGCCGCCGGCTGCGGTCACCCCGACCGCGACTACCGCATCCCGCCCCAGCCGCTGCCCGAGCACGAGAAGGCGCTGAGCGGCAAGACCGCAACCATCGGCGAGGTCACCTACACCGCGATCGGGCTCCGCACCAAGATCCCCGAGGTCATCGGCTCCCACGCCAGCTGGATCCCGCACGGCCAGTTCGTCCGCGTCCGCCTCCTCATGGTCGACCACGGCCGCGAACGCCACGACTTCAACCCCGGCCGCCAACTCCTCGTCACCGCCGACGGCGCCACCCATGCTCCCAGCATCGACGCCATGCAGGTCTCCCGCGCGCCCGTCGGCGTGCAGTCCATCGCCTCCCAGGAACTGCGCGCCTTCGACCTGTGGTTCGACGTGCCCACCAACAGCCGCGTCAAGGCTCTGCGGGTCTTCGGCGACCCCTCCTCGTCCCGGCTCGCCGACCAGCTCAAGGGCGCCGCCGTCGCCGGCGCCAAGAACCCCGTCGACATCCCCCTGACATGAGCAGGGGGTGGCGGCCCGCAGCGCGAGCCACCACCCCTAGCGTCCTACGGCGTGCTCACTCTGCCGGAGGAGCCGCCGCCTCCGCGCCGCCGCCCAGGTACGCCGCACGCACCTGCGGGTCGTCCAGCAGCGCGCTCGCCTCCGCCGACTTGACCACCCTGCCGGTCTCCAGGACGTACGCGCGGTGCGCGACCTGCAGCGCCTGCTGGGCGTTCTGCTCCACCAGCAGCACCGTCGTGCCCCGCCGGTTGATCTCCGTGATGATCTCGAAGATCTGCTGGATCAGCTTCGGCGCCAGACCCATCGACGGCTCGTCCAGCAGCAGCACCCTCGGCTTGGTCATCAGCGCCCGGCCGATCGCCAGCATCTGCTGCTCACCGCCGGACATCGTGCCGCCCGCCTGGTTCTTGCGCTCGGCGAGCCGCGGGAACAGGTCGTAGACCTCCTGGAGGTCCTTCTCCACCTCGTCCTTGCGCGCGAACGCGCCCATGTAGAGGTTCTCGACGACCGTCATGCCGGGGAAGATGCCACGGCCCTCGGGCGACTGCCCGATGCCCATCAGCACCCGCTTGTGCCCCGGCACCTTGCTGATGTCCTTGCCCTCGAACAGGATCTTGCCGCGCGTCAGCGAACGCAGCCCCGAGATCGTCTTCAGCGTCGTCGTCTTGCCGGCGCTGTTCGCGCCGATCAGCGTGACGACCTCGCCCTCGTCGACCTCCACGGACACGCCCTTGAGCGCCGCGATCTTGCCGTAGTGGACGTGGATGTCCTTGATCTCAAGAAGCATCGGCGGGGACCCCCAGATACGCCTCGATGACCCGCTGGTTGTTCTGGATCTCGGCCGGCAGACCCTCAGCGATCTTCTGGCCGAAGTCCAGCACGGCGATCCGGTCACTGATGCCCATGATCAGGCTCATGTCGTGCTCGATCAGCAGCACCGTGCGCCCGGTGTCCCGGATCTTGCGGATCAGCCCCTGCAACTGCTCCTTCTCCGTCGGGTTCATCCCGGCGGCCGGCTCGTCCAGCAGCAGCAGCTTCGGCTCCGTCGCCAGCGCACGCGCGATCTCCAGCCGCCGCTGGTCGCCGTACGGAAGGTTCTTCGCCGTCTCCTCCATCCGCTGGCCGATCCCGACGAACTCCATCAGCTCACGGGCCTTCTCCCGGCCATCGCGCTCCTCACGGCGGTGCCACGGCAGACCCAGCGCCGCCGAGGCGATCCCGGCGCGGTGATGCGCGTCCGCGCCCACCATGACGTTCTCCAGCGCCGACATGTTGTGGAACAGCCGGACGTTCTGGAACGTACGCGCCACACCGCGCTTCGTGACCTGATACCGCTTCTTGCCGTCGATCCGGCCACCGTCGAAGACCACCTGGCCCTCGGTCGGCCGGTACACGCCGGTGACGACGTTGAACACCGTCGTCTTGCCGGCGCTGTTCGGGCCGATCAGCGCGAAGATCTCACCCTCGTTGATCGTCAGGTTGAGATCGTTGATCGCGACGACGCCGCCGAAGCGCATCGTGATGCCGCGGAGATCCAGGACCGGCGTACCGGCACTCTTCGCCGTCGGCACGGCTGCCGTCTCGCTCATTCGGCCCCCTCACCCGCTCCGACGGTCACCGGACCGCCGACCTCGGCACCCATGCTGCCCATGCCGCCCTCACCCTCGGCGAGCTCCGCCTTACGGCGCCGCGACGGCCACAGACCCTCCGGCCGGAAGACCATCAGGAGGACCAGCACCCCACCGAACACCAGCACCCGGTACTCCTGCAGGCCACGGATCCGCTCCGGGATCCACGCCACCAGGAACGCGCCCAGCATGACGCCGGGCAGGTTGCCCGAACCACCGAGGACCACCGCCGCCAGGATCGTCGCCGACAGGATGAACGGGAAGTTCGTCGGAATGATCGACACCGCCTGCGACGCGTACACCACGCCGCTCGCGCCACCGATCGCCGCACCGATCGCGAACGCCGCCAGCTTGAACTTGAACGTCGGAACGCCCATCAGCTCGGCCGCGTCCTCATCCTCCCGGATCGACGCCCACGCCCGGCCCACCCGGCTGTTCTCCAGCCGCTTGACGAAAACGATCGCCACGACGATCAGGACCAGCATCAGGTAGTAGTACGGCTTGCCGTCCAGCGCGCCGTACTTGAACGGCTGCACCCCGCCGATCCCGATCGCGTCGAACAACCCGTTGTCCGGGATCGTCCACTCGGTCAGCGTCGGCGGATGCGGAATGCCACCGATGCCGTTCGGGCCACCGATGTAGTTCCAGTTGTTCGCCGTGATCCGGACGATCTCTCCGAACCCGAGCGTCACGATCGCCAGATAGTCACCGCGCAGCCGCAGCGTCGGAGCGCCCAGGAGGATGCCCGACAGCGCCGACAGCAGCACGCCGAGGACCAGGATCTCCCAGAAATCCAAGCCGGCCTTCGTCCCGAGCATGGCCATCGCGTAGCCACCGATCGCGAAGAACGCCACATAGCCCAGGTCCAGCAGACCCGCCTGACCCACCACCACGTTCAGGCCGATCGCCAGCAGGATGTACCCGCCGATCGGGAAGAACAGCAGCGTCGGCCAGTCCGTGTACGGCGACATGAAGCTGCCGATGCCGTCCGCCGGCAGAATGATCGCTACGACGATCAGCAGCAGGTAGACCACCCAGCGCGCCCAGCGCGGAGCGGACGCCCACCGATCACGGATCGAATCAGAGAAGGACGAGTACCCGTCCCGCGCACGGGCGAGCGGGTTTCGGTTGGTCGAATCGTTCATGCGCGCGCCTGCTGGAGAGACTCACCGAGAATGCCGGTGGGACGGAACATGAGGACAAGCACCAGAACGCTGAACGCCACGACGTTCTGCCATTCGGAGCCGAAGACCGCGGCGCCCCACATCTCGACGACGCCGAGCACGATACCGCCGACCAGCGCACCGCGGAGATTGCCGATACCGCCCAGCACCGCGGCCGTGAACGCCTTGATGCCCAGGAGGAAGCCGACATCGAACTTCGTCTCCTCGATCCGCAGCATGTACAGCGCCGCCGCCACGCCGGCCATGGCACCGCCGAGGGCGAACGTCGCGGTCACGATGCGGTCGATGTTCACGCCCATCAGCACCGCCGTCTCCGGGTCCTGCGCCGTCGCGCGGATCCCACGGCCGAGCTTCGTCCGGTTCACGAACAGATCGAGCGCGACCATCATGAGAACCGCACCGACGATCACGATGAACCGGTCGTTGGCCACCTCGAAGCTACCGATGTGGATCACATCGCTCCGGTGCACGAAGTGCCCCTGAACCGGCAGCGCGCCCTTCTCCTTCGGCAGATTGAACGCCTTCGGGACCACCAGCCGCGCGAACAGCTGCTGCAGGAACAGCGACGCGCCGATCGCCGAGATCAGCGCCGCGAGCCGCGACGCCCCGTGCCGCCGCAACGGCCGGTACGCCACGTACTCGAGGATCACCGCGCTGCCGCCCGACGCGACACCGCCCACCACCGCGAGCGCCAGCACCAGGCCCACCAGGGCGAAACCGCCCACATTGGAGGGCATGCCGAACGCGTGCAGGGCCCCCAGGACCGCGAACGTCCCGATCATGAAGATCTCGGAGTGCGCGAAGTTGATGAGGCGCAGAACGCCGTAGACCATCGTGTAGCCGAGCGCCACCAGCGCGTAGATCGCGCCCAGCGCCAGCCCATCAATGGTGTACGGCCAGAATTGACTGAAGAGATTGTTCAATGTCGTCGCCTTTGCCGCAGGGGCGGGAGCGCACGTGTCGCTCCCGCCCCTACGCGTATCTCAAGGCCGCCGTCTGGCAGGCGGACTACTTGACCGTCGCGTTCTTGGCGTTGCCCAGCAGCGGAAGCTGGTCGCCCTTGACCTGGTAGACGTAGACATCCGTCGCGGTCGGCTCACCGGTGCTGCTGAACTTGATCTGCTTCGACACACCCGGCACGTCGATCTTCGACAGGTAGTCGTTGATCTTCTCCGGCGTCGTGTTGCCGGCCTTGACCGCCGAGATGAACGCGGTGGCCGCGTCGTAGCCCTCCGCCGAGTAGATCGCCGGGTCCGCGTTGAACTTGGCCTTGTAGTCATCGGCGAACTTCTTGCTGGCCGCGCTCGCCGTACCACTCGGGTCGATCAGGCACGGGCAGCCGATGACCGAACCGTCGGCGTTCGTACCGCCGGCGCCCTGCGGCAGACCCTTGTCCAGCGAACCGTCACCGGACAGGAAGCGCCCCTTCACGCCGCCCTCACGCAGCTGCTTGATCAGCTTGCCGCCCTGGGCGTAGTAGCCACCGAAGAAGATCGCGTCCGGGTTGAAAGCCTTGACCTTGTTGACCGTCGCGCCGTAGTCCGAGGCCTGGATGTCGATCGAGTCCGTGGAGGTCTGCGCGCCGGCCTTCTCCACCGTGGACTTCACCGTCGCGGCGAGCGGCTTACCGTACTCGGAGGCGTCGTCGATGATGAAGACCTTCTTGGCCTTCAGCGAGTTGGCGATGAACCCGCCGATGCCCGTGCCCTGCACGTTGTCGTTGCCGATGACGCGGTGCCAGAACTTCCAGCCGTGCGTCGCCAGCGCCGCGTTGGTCGCCGAGGACGAGATGTTCGGGACCTTGCCCTCCTCCAGCACCGGGTCGGCCTGGGCCGACTCGCCGGAGAACGTCGGGCCGATCAGACCGGCGATCTTGTCCTTGGTGATGGCCTGCTTGGCCAGCGGCACGGCCTGCTCGCCCTTGCCCTGGCTGTCGTAGGTCTTGAGGGTGATCTTGACCTTCGGGCTCGTCGCGTTGTACTGGTCGATCGCCAGCTGAGCGCCCTGCTTGGGCGGAATGACGAGACCGGAGTTCTCACCGGTCAGGTCACCCATGAACCCGATCGTGACGCTGTCTCCACCGCCACTCTTCGACTTGCCACCACACGCGGACGCGCCGAGCGCGAGTGTCGCGCTCGCCGCCACCACGCCGACAACCGTAAAAAATCTGCTCCGCAAGGTAGCTGTCCTTCCGTCCGAATCGGCCTGTATCAGGCACGTCTAGGCACCCAGGTCGTGGACTCGGTCCGGGAGAAATTGCACGTTTCCTGGGGGCTCGGTGGGTAGTACACCGAGCAGCCCCCTAAGAGCAGTAGTCCCCCAGCTAGGGTGTTACTGCTTCGTTACTGGTCCGTGCCCTAAAACACCAGTTTCCGTTACGGACGGCTACGCAGCGTAGCAGTGCAGGTCACCGTATTTCAGCCCTGTTACGGACACGCGGCGCTCCACTATTCGGTCGTCCGACCCGAGTCCTCGCCCGCACTCCCCGCCCCCGCGATGACCACCTCCGCCACGGCCCGCATCGTCAGCCGGCGGTCCATCGAGGTCTTCTGGATCCAGCGGAACGCCTCCGGCTCCGACCACCCGTGCGCGCTCTGCAGCAGCCCCTTGGCCCGATCGACCAGCTTCCGGGTCTCCAGCCGGTCCTCCAGGGAGCTCACCTCGGCCTCGAGGCTCTTGATCTCCTGGAACCGGCTCACCGCCATCTCGATCGCGGGCACCAGATCCGCCTTCGTGAACGGCTTCACGAGATAGGCCATGGCTCCGGCCTCGCGCGCCCTCTCGACCAGCTCCCGCTGGGAGAACGCCGTCAGAATGACCACCGGCGCGACCCGCTCGGCGGCGATCCGCTCCGCCGCCGAGATCCCGTCCAGGATCGGCATCTTCACGTCGAGGATCGTCAGATCCGGCACGAGCTCCATGGTCAGGCGGACGGCCGTCTCCCCGTCCCCGGCCTCACCGACGACCTCGTAGCCGTCTTCTTCCAGCATCTCTTTGAGGTCGAGCCTGATCAGGGCCTCGTCCTCAGCGATCACAACTCGACGCGCGCTCTCGGTCACGCGCACGAGCGTACCCGGACCCGCTACCCTGGTATCCGCCGCGGTCTGCGGAAGCGGTCCAGGTAGGCTTTAGCCTCTAACTGAATGTCCGATAAATGCCCCGGTACTCCAATTGGCATGAGAGGGCGGATTCAAAACCCGTACAGTGTGGGTTCGAGTCCCACCCGGGGCACCAAAGAAAACCGCCGTCCGTCACGGACGGCGGTTTTGTCGTAGCCCAGTGCAACACTGCGCTGCATGTACGACAGGCAAATCGTCGATCAAGCCCTCACCCTCGTTCGGCAAGGGTTCTCCGATCGTAAAGTGGCTGAGATGTGCGGCGTCTCCGTCGGCGCCGTCCGCCACTGGAAGTACGGCAATCGCCGTGCCAACTCGAACGTGGACCCGAGGGGGACATGTCCGCGGTGCAGCGACCGTCCGCTCGATCGCCGGGCCTACGCCTACTTACTTGGGCTCTACCTCGGTGACGGCCACATCGCCCATCACCGCCGCGAGGTGCTCCGTCTGACCATCGCCTGCTGCGATGACTGGCCGGGGTTGATGGACCTGGCCGCCGAGGCGGTCGCGGCGGTGATGCCCCATTCTTCGGTGGGCCGCCTTCAGCGAACCGGGTGCACTCTGGTCAACAGTTACTCGAAGCACTGGGCGTGCCTCTTCCCTCAGCACGGGCCCGGGATGAAGCACACGCGGAAGATCGCGCTGGAGTCGTGGCAAGAGGAAATCGTCGCGGAGTTCACCGAGGAGTTCGTACGCGGGCTGATCCACTCGGACGGATGCCGGTCGATGAATCGTGTACGGCGGCCGCTCAAGGACGGTGATCGATGGTACGAATACCCCCGGTACACCTTCGTCAATGAGTCGGCCGACATCCGCGAGCTCTTCACCGAGGCGCTCGACCGGCTTGGGATCGACTGGAAGCAGTCCAACCGCAAGACCATCTCCGTCGCGCGAAGGGAGGCGGTGGCGCGGTTGGACGGGTTCGTGGGGCCGAAGTACTGATCAGCCGGCGGCGTGGCGGATGAAGAATTCCTTTTCGGCGTCCGGTGCGCTGAGGACCGAGCCGGGGACGGCCGGGTCGCGGTGTTCGGCCTTGAGGTCCTCGGGGTCGGGGCGTTTCGGGAGGTCGCTCCAGCGGGCGGAGCGCGGGGGCTGTGCGTCGTCCTGCGGTTCGCGGTCTTCGCTCATGTTCCCAGCATGCCGCGCGCCCGGGCGGGGGGCAAAGCCCGGTGTCCGGCTGGACGCGGTCGCCGCCGACCGGTTGATCGCGATCAGTAGTGCGGGTCTTCGCTGAAGCCGTAGTGGACGGTGTCCGGGCCGAGGGAGAGCCAGGACAGCGCGGGGCGGCCGGGTGGCAGGGGTGTGCTCTTCAGCGGTGGGATCGAGAACGCCGACCAGTCGACGCGAGGGGCCGCGTCGGGGGCGATCCGTAGGTACGGGATGAGGTCGAGGTCGCCGTGGTCATGGCCCGCGTCGTACACCGACAGGGTGAGGCACTCCGGCGGCTGGTCGTCGTCGGGCGCGTCTCCGTGGAAGGGGTCGCCGCGCAGGTGGCGGAACATGCCGTCGCAGGCCCAGCGCAGTTCGGCGGGGTCGGAGGTCATCAGCCGGCTGAACGCGTTGGTGCCGTAGTTGTCGGCCATCCGCCCGAATTCCAGGACGTACCAGCCGTACCGGCCTTCGGACGGGAGTTCTCCCGGCGGGTCGTCAGGGTGCCGGGGCGGTATGGCGCCCGACTTCGTCCATTCGGGGCGCAGTGTGGTGAATCGGCGTAGCCACTGGGCGGCTTCTGATGATCCGTTCCAGCGCAGGGCGTCGGCGAGTTCCATGGCGAGCAGTGCGTCCGAGGGGTCGAGTTCGGCGGCGCGGCGGGCCGCTGTGAGGAGGCGGTCCAGGAGGGCACGGCCGGTCGTGTCGGATTCGGGCAGGGGCGGCTCGTGTCGTCGGCTCTCGTCGAGGTGGTGCGCCCATGGGCCCTTGTGCACGGCGACCAGGGTGGCGGCGGCCGGCTCGTCGGCGGGGTCGAGGGCGAGGAGGTGCTCCAGCAGGCGGACCGCCTCGTCGTGGCGGCGGGTGATGGCCGCCTGCCAGATGTCGTCGGGGTCGTTCTCGTCGGTGTCGATCTCGTCCACCCAGACGGTGCCCCAGGGGTCGTGCCGGCGCATCATCTCGAGCTGCCGGTCCAGGAGGGATGCGAGGAGCAGCGCCGCCGTACGGTGGTCGGGGTCGAGGTGGAGTGCGCGCCGGAGCCATGGCTCGGCGACCGAGACGTAGTCCTCGCCGGGTGTGTCGGTGGGCAGCCAGGCGTGTGCGTCGAGGCACAGCAGCCGTCCCAGGGTCGCGGCGGCGGCCGCGTGGCCGTGCTCGGCCGCCGCGCGCAGGGGCTCTTTCGCCGCGTCGTACCGGCCTTGGTCGAGGAGTGCGACGCCCTGGTCGAACTCCGCCTGTGCGTCGATCCCCGGTGGCATGTCCCGGGAGCCTACCGATCGGCCGGGGCCGATTCTCCCGGATTGATCATTTACGCGCCACGTGGTGAGCGGCCGGTAGCCGTGGTCGCGGCGTCCGGTCGGTGCGGGTCATCGCTTCCCTGTGGGGGCGGTGGCCCGCACTCGGCCGGTCCGGTGTCAGGACGCCGGGTGGGTGGCGATGGCGTCGCCGATGCGGTGGACGCGCAGGGCGTTGGTGGAGCCGGGGGTGCCGGGGGGCGAGCCGGCGACGATGACGACGCGGTCGCCCTTCTGGAGGCGGCCGGCGTCGAGGACGGCGGCTTCGACCTGGCGGACCATGTCGTCGGTGTGGAAGACCTCGGGGACGATGAAGGTCTCGACGCCCCAGACGAGGGCCAGCTGGCTGCGGGTCTCGGCGCGGGCGGTGAAGGCCAGGAGGGGGATCGGCGAGCGGTAGCGGGACAGGCGCCGCGCGGTCTCGCCGGACATGGTGAAGGCGACGAGGGCCTTGGCGCCGACGGTGGCGCCGACCTCGGCGGCGGCGCGGGCGATGGCGCCGCCGACGGTCTCGGGGACGCGGTCCAGGGAGTGGCTGGCGCGGAGGGTGTGCTCTTCGGCGGCGCAGACGATGCGGCCCATGGTCTGGACGGACTCGATGGGGTAGTCGCCGACGCTGGTCTCGCCGGAGAGCATGACGGCGTCGGCGCCTTCGAAGACGGCGTTGGCGACGTCGGAGGTCTCGGCGCGGGTGGGGCGGGGCGCGCTGATCATCGATTCGAGCATCTGGGTGGCGACGATGACCGGGCGGGCCTTCTCGCGGGTGAGCTCGATGGCGCGTTTCTGGACGATGGGGACCTGTTCGAGGGGGAGCTCGACGCCGAGGTCGCCGCGGGCGACCATGATGCCGTCGAAGGCTTCGACGATCTCTTCGAGGTGGTCGACGGCCTGCGGCTTCTCGACCTTGGCGAGGAGGGGGACGGTGCGTCCTTCCTCTTCCATGATGCGGCGGGCGGTCTCGGCGTCGGCGGGGCTGCGCACGAAGGACAGGGCGACCATGTCGACGCCGAGGCGGAGGGCGAAGCGGAGGTCGTCCTCGTCCTTCTCGGTGAGGGCGGGGACGCTGACGGCGACGCCGGGGAGGTTGAGGCCCTTGTGGTCGGAGACCATGCCGCCGACGAGGACGCGGGTGCGGACGCGGGGGCCGTCGACGGCGGTGACGTTGAGGACGACGCGGCCGTCGTCGATGAGGATGGTGTCACCGGGGGCGACGTCGCCGGGGAGTCCGCCGTAGGTGGTGGAGACCTCGCTGCGGTCGCCGGGGACGTCCTCGGTGGTGACGGTGAACTCGTCGCCGAGGGTGAGGCGGACGGGTCCGTCGGCGAATCGGCCGAGCCGGATCTTGGGGCCTTGGAGGTCGGCGAGGATGCCGACGCTGTGTCCGGTGGCGTTGGAGGCCTCCCGGAGATACCCGTAGACCTCTTCGTGCTGCTCCTGCGTGCCGTGGCTCATGTTGAGCCGGGCGACGTCGATCCCCGCCTCGACGAGGGCGTGGATGCGTTCCTTGCTGGAACAGGCGGGACCTATCGTGCTGACGATCTTTGCTCGGCGACTCACGCTACAACCCTAGGTAGTTACTGGTCAGTACGCGCATTCGTGCAGGTCGGCGTTGCCCAGTGTTCACGTATTGGTCTAGACCGAAGGGGCCGACAGTGGCCCCTTCCGCCATTAAGGAGGGTATGACGGGATACGCCGGGCGGCAGCCGGATCGGGAAGTCGGATCGGCGCGCGCGTGGACTCGGACGGCCGACGCGCCGTACGTCCTCGGCGTTCCGGCCGATGACCTGCGCGATCGCGTAGCCGTGCCGGGCCGGTCCGGGTGCCGTCTCAGGCGGCGAAGGTCTCGACGAGTTCCTGGCAGAAGGCCTTCAGGTCGTCGGGTTTGCGGCTGGTGACCAGCGTGTTGGAGCCGGCGGTGCAGCGGGTCACCTCCTGGTCGACCCAGGTGCCGCCCGCGTTGCGGATGTCGGTCTTCAGGCTGGGCCAGGAGGTGAGGGTGCGGCCTCGTACGACGTCGGCTTCGACGAGGGTCCACGGTGCGTGGCAGATGGCGGCGACGGGCTTGGCGTGGTCGAAGAAGCCCTTGGCGAAGGCGACGGCCTTGTCGTGCGTGCGGAGGAAGTCGGGGTTGGCGACGCCGCCGGGCAGGACGAGCGCGTCGAAGTCGTCGGCGGAGACCTCGTCGACGGTGGCGTCGACAGGGAAGGTGTCGGCCTTCTCGAGGTGGTCGCGGGCCTGGACCCGGCCGCCCTCGGTGGAGACGAGGCGCGGCGTGCCGCCGGCCTGCTCGACCGCCTTCCAGGGCTCGGTGAGCTCGACCTGTTCGATCCCGTCAGGGGCGACGAGGAAGGCGATGGTCTTGCCTTGCAGGTTGGTGCTCATGGGCCGGTACCTCTCGGGATGGTGCTTTCTGGCCGTGCGTGAGGAGCCCTGCCCGTGATCTGGGCCGGTATGCACCCTCGGCTGTGAGGTTCCGTACGGCTCGTTCGTGCGGGCGGGCTCGCGCGTACGGCGATGATCCACGGCTAATCACGGATGGCCGCTATAGGTCCTTTTCTGGCCTGATACGGCCATGACTCTCGGTGTTGCTGTTTGTCGGGGTTAACGTTTCCGTCGCATGATCATCGACAGCCATTAGTCCGTTCACGTTGCGTCCGGCCCTCGCGTATGGGCATTTTCTATTTGTCTTTTCCTGGTCCTCGGTCCGACGGGAGCGTGTCAGATGCCCGAACTCACCCGCCGCCGCCTGTTCAGTTCGGCGGGAGCGATGGCCGCGGCGGCGTTCGCCGCGGAGTTCCTGCCGCCGAATGTGAGGCGGGCGATGGCGGAGACGCCGTCACCGGAAAAAGGGCGTCTCACGGACATCAAGCACGTCGTCGTCTTGATGCAGGAGAATCGCTCGTTCGACCATTATTTCGGAACCCTGCCGGGAGTGCGCGGCTTCTCGGACCCGGCGGCGATCAAGCTGAGCACCGGCCGGCCGGTGTTCTACCAGCCGGACTCGCTCAACCCGGCGGGCTACCTGCTGCCGTTCCACCTGGACACGCGGACGACGAACGCGCAGGCGATCCCGTCGACGAGTCATGCCTGGAAGGTGCAGCACCAGGCGTGGAACAACGGGAAGATGGACAACTGGCTTCCGGCGCACCGGACGGCCGACGGGGACAACGGCCCGTACGTGATGGGGCATTACACCCGCGCGGACATTCCTTTCCATTTCGCCTTGGCCGAGTCGTTCACGATCTGCGACAACTATTTCTGCTCGGTGCTGGGGCCGACGTGGCCGAACCGGCTGTACCTGATGAGCGGCACCATCGACCCGGGCGGAACGCTGGGCGGCCCGGTCATCAGCAACCGGGATGCAACCCCCTACCGATGGAAGACATATCCGGAGGCGCTCACCGAAGCAGGCGTCGAGTGGAGGGTCTACCAGGAGGTCGACAATTACGGCTGCAACGTTCTGGAGTACTTCGATGCGTTCCAGAACGCCACGCCCGATTCGCCGTTGTTCCGCAACGGGCTGCGCACGTACGAGGCGGGCCGGTTCGAATACGACGCGACCCACGACCGGCTTCCGACGGTCTCGTGGATCATCCCGACGAGTTACCAGTCGGAGCACCCGGACTACACCCCGGCGGCCGGCGCCGACTACGTGGCCAGCAAGATCGACGCGATCGCGTCCAACCCGGACGTGTGGCGCAAGACGCTGTTCATCCTGAACTACGACGAGAACGACGGGCTGTTCGACCACGTGCCTCCCCCGGTGCCTCCGGCGGGGACGCCGGACGAGTTCGTCCTGGGCCTGCCGATCGGGGGCGGCTTCCGCGTGCCGTGCCTCCTCGTGTCGCCCTGGACGCAGGGCGGCTGGGTGGCCCGCGAGCCGTTCGACCACACGTCGACGCTCCGCCTGCTGGAGCGCCTGACCGGGGTCAAGGTGCCGAATCTCAGCGCGTGGCGGCGGCAGGCGTTCGGGGACCTGACGTCCGCGCTGGGGATGGCGGCCCACGGCCGTCCGCCGCGCCTTCCACAGACGAAGAAGGACCTGGCGCAGGCGGTGGAGGCGGTCGAGCGGTTGCCGGCGCCGCAGTTCCCCGGAGCCGTACAGACCCCGCCCCAGCAGGAGAAGGGTTCCCGGCCTCGGCCTCGCGGCTGAGCCCGGCGGACGGGAAGGAGTTTCACCGTGCCGAAGAACATCTCACGGCGGCGTCTGCTCCTGGCGGCGGGAGGCGCCGCGGGTCTGGTCGTCCTCACCGTGCCCGCCGGTTCCGCGCTCGGGCTGTCCGGGCAGGGCCCACGGCCGCGGCCGGGCAACACCGCCCCGGGCGGCGCGAAGTGGGAGCCGTCGCGCGTGCAGCCGCAGGCCAGGCGTGCGACGGGCCCGTACCTCGCGTACGTGGCGCTGGCCGGCGGGTACAACGTGTCCACCGTGGACGTGGCGGCCCACCGGATCGTGGCGAGCAACATCGACACCGACGCGGCGCAGGGCGTGGCGGCGACGCCGGACGGCACGAAGCTGTACGTCGCCGACACCGGCCAGTACGACGTGCTCGTCGTCGATCCGGCCAGTGGCTCGGAGCGGCCGCTGCGCGTGGGCCCGTACCCCCGGGACGTGGCGGTCTCCCCGGACGGGACGAAGGTGTACGCGACGGTCACCGGAGGTGACACGGGGAGGGGCGGCGCGGACACCGTCGCGGTGATCGACACGCGGACCGACACGGTCGTGCGGAGCATCCGGGTCGGGACCGCTCCCCGTCAGGTGGTGTTCGCGGCGGACGGCGCGCGGGCGTACGTGACGTACGACGCGGGTGTGGCGGTGCTGGACGCCCGGACCGACCGGGTGGTCCGCAGGATCCGCGACGCTGCGGGCCCGCAGGGGATCGCCGTGGACCACGCGGGCCGGACGCTGTACGTGACGAATCCCCGGGCGGACACGGTGTCGGTGCTCGACGCGGCGAGCGGCCGCGAGCGCGCCCGGATCCGCGTCGGTGATGAGCCGTGGGGCGTGCAGGTCACGCCGGACGGCGCCAAGGCCTACGTGAGCCGGATGAACGCCAACGCTGTCGCGGTGGTCGACACGGCGACGCGGAAGGTGCGGCGTACGGTCGCGGTCGGGAAGCTGCCGTCCAGGGTGGCGATCACTCCGGATGGCACGGAGGCGTGGGTCGGCAACGTCTTCTCCGGCAGCGTCTCGGTGATCAGCACGGCGTCGGACGCGGTGATCGCGACGGTCGTGGGCGGTACGGGCACGAAGCCGCTGGACGGGGCGCCGCTCGGCATCGCCTTCGCCAAGGCCCCCGGTTGAAGGTCGTCCGCTCCCCCGGCCCGGCGTGGGCGACCGGCCGGGTCAGCCGTCGGCGAGGACGGCCTGGATCTCCAGCCCGATCTCGATCTCGTCCCCGAGGACGACGCGGTCTCCCTGGAGCGGGAGGTTGAACTGGATGCCGAAGTCCGATCGCAGGATCCGCGTGGAGGCGGTGAACCCGGCCCGCAGGCCGCCCCAGGGATCGACGCCGGTGCCGTGGAACTCGGTGATGAGTTGGACCGGGCGGGTGACGCCCCGGATGGTCAGGTCGCCGTCGACGCCGTAGCGGGGATGGCGGGCGCGGCGGCCGGTCCTGGCCGGGGCGATTCCGGTGGCGGCGAACGTCATGACGGGGTGGTTCGCCACATCCATGATCTCGGAGGAGCGGATGTGGGCGTCGCGTTCGGCGTTGCGGGTGTCGATGGACTCGATGGCGATCTCGGCGCTCGCGGTGGAGAGGAAGGGATCGTCGGCGATCTCGATGTTCCCGCCGAACTCGGTGAAGCTTCCTCGCACCGTCGTCATGAGGTGCCGGACGTTGAAGGTGATCTCCGAATGCGCCGGGTCGATGGTCCAGATCCCGGCGGTCAAACCGGGATGTACGGCCGTCTCGGTCATCTCACTCCCCCGGGCTCCGCCTCGTCGAACTACGCATGAGCGCCCAAGGTAGTCGAATGATGCACAAATCGCACATCGTGGCAGGTGAGACGGAGCCGGACGGCCGAGTATGGCCGCCGTTCCCGGTGAACGGTCACGGCGGCCGGACGGCCCTCAGTCCTTGCGGACGTCTCCCCAGTCGGCACTCTCGTCGAGCTTCTCGAACGGCTGGGTGAGGCTGTACCAGTTGCCCGAGTCGTCGCGGAAGATGGCCTCGATGCCGTACGGGCGCCGCTGCGGCTCGTGAATGAACTCGACGCCCTTCGCGACCAGTGCCCGGTGTTCGGCCACGCAGTCGTCGGTGGTGAACGCCCCGGCGCCGAGGACGCCCTTCGCGATGAGGGCCTTGAGCTGCTCGGCGGACTCCGCGTCAAGCGACGGCGGTCCGGGGATCATGAGGGTGAGGTCCAGCTCCGGCTGGTCCTTCGCGCCCACCGTGACCCAGCGCATGCCGCCCTCGCCGAGGGTCATGTCGTTGCGGAGCTCGAGGCCCAGCTTCTCGGTGAAGAACTCCTTCGCCGAGTCCTGGTCGAGCACCCAGATCGTGGCCAGGCCAAGTCCGGTGATCATGGCTTCGCTCCTTCGCGTGAGGTGACGAGACTCACCGTACGGAACGGCGCTGAACTGCGGATTCTCGAATGTTGCTCAGTCGGCGCGGAAGCCGCCGGCCCACAGCAGGACGAAGCAGCCGGGGATCGGCGCGGGGGCGGACCGGTGTGCCTGCGCCCGGAACTCGCTCGGCGTCATGCCGACCTGCCGCCGGAAGCGGGTGCAGAAGGTCCCAAGGCTGGTGAAGCCGACGAGCATGCAGATCTCGGTGACGGTCAGGTTGGCCGAGCGCAGCAGGTCCTGCGCGCGCTCGATCCGGCGCCGGGTGAGGTACTGGCCGGGCGTCTCGCCGTACGCGTCCCGGAACCGCCGTACGAAGTGGTAGCGGGAGTAGCCGGCGTGCGCGGCCACCGCGTCCAGGTTGAGCGGCTCGGACCAGTCGCGGTCCATGAGGTCCTTGGCGAGCCGCAGCCGCCGCAGCACCACGAGGTCCACCGGCCGCGCCGGGCCGGCGCATGCCGTCCGCCGCTTGGCAGCCGCGACGCGTCAGCCCTGGCAGGACCGGTCTCCATGCCTCCCGATCCTGCCACAGCACCAGCGCGCCGTACGGACGAGCACCGGAGAGCACCGTGACCTGCGCGGGCCCTCGCACGTCACGTGCGACGGCCCGCCTCGCGTACGCCGCCGGACCGGAAGTTCAGCCTATGGGGCGCTGCGGGACTCGCGTGCGCCGGAACTCGGCCGGAATCACCGGTCGCAGCCGTACGAGGTTCGCCTTGGTGGCCGGGAGGGTCTCGTAGAAGGTGATCCTGATGAGGGGGAAACGGCCGTTCCGGAGCTCATAGGCCGACTTCACCGGCAGGTATGTCTTGGCGTCCACCCACAGGTGCGTGGTGCTGCGGGTCTGTGGCGACCACGTCAGCTCGATGGTCCGCCGGCCGTTCAGGACGACGCCGCGCCGGACGGTGAAGTGCCCGGCGGCGATTTCCCGGCGGATCTGGTCGGGGGTCTCCTGTTCCCCGGCGACGCCGATGGTCGTCGTCTCGTGGGACCAGGTCCGGGTGGTGTACTCGGCCCGCAGGACATCCGCTGTCACCTGCGCCACACCTCCGGAGGGCGGCACCGTGAAGGCGATGGAGCTGTCCTGCTTCGGCGTGCCGGCCGCGCCGAGGACCAGGAACCGGGTACGCCGCTGCTGTCCCGGGGCAGCCATGGCGGGATAGGTCCAGGTCTCCTCGACAGACTTCGTCCCGGTCATGGTCTGACGCGTGTGCATGATGGTTCCGCTGTTGCTGTCGAATGCGGTGAGGATCGCGCCGCGCAGTGCCGAGAACGAGAGAGGGGATCCGTCGGTGGCCGACGTCCGGTGTGCGCCGGTCATGGTGATCCCCGCCGCCGCAGTCACCGCCGCCGCCACGCCGAGCGGCACTCCGATCGTCCATCCGCGCGGGCGCCTGCGGCGAGCGCCGGCGATCACGGTCCGCGCGGCGACGATGCGGGTCAGCAGTGCCTGTGCCCCGGGTGACGTCGCCGCGTGCTCGGCGGTCGCCGGCCGGGCCGTACGGAGTGCGGTCATGAGTTCGTCATCGGGTGCGGTCACTGTAGACCTCCTTCAGGATCGATCCGTCGCCCTGCTTCTGTCGCGGCTCCGTCGGGCGTTGCGCCCGCGGGTCGAGCCCGAGCCTGGCCGCGAGGCGGTTACGGGCGCGGTGCAGACGGCTGCGGGCCGCGACGGCGCTGCATCCCATGACGACCGCCGCTTGCGCGGGCGTCAGGCCGTCCCAGGCGACCAGGCGGAGCACCTCGCGGTCGTCCTCGCGCAGCGAGGCGAGGGCGGTTCGCACCGCGTCGGGGTGAAGGACGCCCGGGTCGCCGTTGCTCGCCTCCGGCCGCTGCGCGAGGGACGACCGGAACCGGGAGAGGATCGTCGCTCGGCGGCTCTCCCGGCGGTGCTGGTTCCGCATGAGGTTGCGGGCGACCGCGTAGAGCCAGGGCAGCGGATCGTCGCGGGGGACCTCGTCGATCCGGCGCCAGGCGATCTCGAGCGTGCCGGCGACGAGGTCGTCCCCGTCGGGTCCGCTCAGCCCCCGGTTGGCGGCATAGCGATGCAGCGCCGGGTAGGCGCTGTTGAAGAGCGCGCGAAAGCGCGATTCGTCATCCACGCACTCTTCCTGTCGCGTCGATGCCTGGCGTTGCATGCGGTCCACTCAAGCGGGAACTCGATGCTCGTCGCCCCCGCAACCGAGACGACGGCGGGTGACGCCGGTGATCCATAAAGGCCGGCCCGGGTAGAGCGATCGGCGTGATCGTGCCGTCGAGGGGCGGACGTGCGAGGATCGAGACATGAACACGAAGGGACATGACATCGAGGTCACACCCGGCTCGGACCAGATCGTGGTGCGGGTCAACGACACGGTCGTCGCGACCTCGTCGCGGCCGGTCGTCCTCACCGAGACGGGCTGCCCCGCGCGGTACTACCTGCCGCCGGAGGACGTGAAAGCGGACCTGCTCCGGCCGTCGACGACGACGTCGCACTGCCCGTTCAAGGGTGACGCCCGCTACTGGTCGGTGGAGACCGGTGACGGTGTCACCGAGGACGTGGTGTGGTCCTACCCGGAGCCGTTCCCGAGGGTCAAGGAGATCACGGGGCTGCTCGCCTTCTGGGCCGAGAAGCCGGGCGTCACCCTCGAGGTGAACGGGCAGCCCGCGTAGCCGCCGGGCAGGGGCATCGGAGGCCAGGCGGTAAGTAGCGGCCGCGGTCGGAGGGCCTCGGTATGTTCGGTCGCATGCAATCGACGCGGGTGTCTCAGCACATCAATGCCTCCCGGCCGGCCGTCTATCAGGCACTCCTCGACCCGGACGCGATCGCGAAGTGGCGGGTGCCCGACGGTATGAGCAGTCACGTGCACGAGTTCGACGCCCGCGAAGGTGGCGCCTTCCGTGTCTCGCTCACCTATGACGCACCGGACGCCGTCGGTAAGTCGACGGCGCATACCGACACGTACCACGGTCACTTCGTGAAGCTCGTGCCGAATGAGCAGGTGGTCGAGGTGTTCGAGTTCGAGACCGGGGACCCCGCGCTTCGCGGCACGATGACGATGACGACCACGCTCACCGGCGCGGGCGGCGGCACCGACGTCGTCATCGTGCACGAAGGGCTTCCCGACGTCGTGCCCGCCGCCGACAACGAGACGGGCACGCGCATGGCGCTGGCCAACCTCGCCCGGCTCGTCGAGGGCCGGCGGTGATGGGCGGCGGAAGCATCCGCGTCGGGCTTCTGGGCACCGGCCCGTGGGCGCTGCTGGCGTACGCGCCGGCTCTGCGCGGCCACCCCGAGGTGGACTTCACCGGAGTCTGGGCCGGCGCCCCGAGGCGGCGGGCGCGCTCGCCGACCGCTTCGGCACCCGCGCGTACGCGGACGTGGACGCCCTGGTCGCCGACAGCGACGCGATCGCGATCGCCCTCCCCCCGGCCGTCCAGGCGCCGCTGGCCGTACGCGCCGCGCGGGCCGGCCGCCACCTGCTGCTGGACAAGCCCCTGGCCGTCGACGTCCCCGCCGCCCGGAAAGTCGCGGACGCGGTGAAGGAGACGGGCGTCTCCTCGGCGGTCTTCTTCACCTCCCGTTTCACCGATGAGCCACGGGCGTGGATCGCCGAGCAGGCCCGCAAGGGCGGCTGGTTCACCGCGCACGCGGCGTGGATCGGCGCGATCGACGGCGGGCCGTTCGCGAACTCGCCGTGGCGGCACGACAAGGGGGCCCTGTGGGATGTCGGCCCGCACGCCCTGTCCGTGCTGCTTCCCGTTCTCGGCGACGTACGCGAGGTGGCGACCGCCACGACCGGTCCCGGCGACACGGTGCACCTCGTCCTTCGGCACGAGACGGGCGCGTCCAGCACGGTGACGCTCACCCTCACCGCCCCTGGCCCCGCCTCCGGCGCCGCGGTGGAGTTGCGCGGCGCCCACGGCGTCACCGCGATGCCGTCGAGCGAGGACACGCCGGTGGCCGCGCTGCAGCGGATGATCGACACCCTGATCGACTCGGTCCGCACCGGCCGCTCGCACGACTGCGACGCGCCCTTCGGCCTTCGCGTCACCGAGATCCTCGACGAAGCCGCCCGTCGCCTCCCATGACACCCCGACGCCGACCGCGTGGACACATCCGGTGGGCGACGCCGGCGTCATGACGGCCGCCTGCGCGAAATCTGGCTCTGTCCACGCATACCTGATGGGATGTAGCGGTTGCGTGACTTTGGGTGCGGGCAGAGTTGGAGGCGATGGTGCAGCGGAAGGTGGAGCTGGCCGACCGGTACCAACTGGAGGAGCCGCTGGGCCGGGGCGGGATGGGCGAGGTGTGGCGGGCGGTCGATCTGCGGCTGCGCCGTCCGGTCGCCGTCAAGATCCTTCCGTTGACGACCGCGGCGGAATCGACCGGGGTGGCGCGATTTCGGCGGGAGGCCGAGGTCGCCGCGGCCTTGAATCATCCGGGTATCACCACGGTGTTCGACATCGACGAACACCGGCATGGGGATGAGCGCTGGCTGTTCTTGGTGATGGAGCTGATGGTCGGCCGCGACCTGCGCCACCTGCTCACCGCGCATCCCAAGGGCCTGCCGATCGAGCAGGTGCGGGACGTGACCGTGCAGGTCACCGAGGCGCTCGCCGCCGCCCACCGCCGTGGCGTGGTGCACCGTGACATCAAACCGGCCAACCTGTTCTTGTTGGAGGAGGGCCGGGTGAAGATCTGCGACTTCGGGATCGCCCGCCTCGCCGACGCCACGAAGATCACCGCTACCGGTTCTTCGGCAGGGACCCCGCTGTACATGGCGCCCGAGCAGATCCAAGGCGGGCAGGTGGACCAGCGCACCGACCTGTACGCCTTCGGCTGCGTCCTGTACGAACTGCTCACCGGCACCACCTGGGTCGACACCGGCTCCAATGTCGGCGCGGTCCTCTACCAGCACCTCGACCAGCACCCGGCACCACCGAAATCGTTGCGCCCGGAGATTCCCGACGACCTCGACGCCCTGGTGCTGGACCTGCTGGCCAAACAACCCGGCGACCGGCCACCGGACGCCGCGTTCGTCGCCGAACGCCTGCGCGGGTCCGCCGACGAGCCGCAGCCGGTGAACCGGCCGGAAGATGTGATCGACGCCCCGGACACGCCTGCGGCAGACCGGACACCGCACCGGCCGGACGCGCCGCAGACCGCCCTTGCGCCGACGGTGGCATCCGCGCCCGCCGTGGGCGGGATCCGGCGCCGCGCCGTCCTCCTCGGCGGTCTCGGAGCGGCCGCCCTCGTCGGCGTGCCCGCGGCATTGCTGCTGCGAGACGGCGGAGACCCCGAATTCCGCCCGTACATCACCCTCGCCGGCCATGCCAAAGACGTCGAATCGGTGGCGTTCAGCCCAGACGGCGCACGCCTTGCCACCGGTAGCGAAGACAACACCGTCCGGCTGTGGGACGTGGCCACCGGCCGTACCACCGCCGTCCTCACCGGCCATACCGGCGCGATCCATTCGGTGGCGTTCAGCCCCGACGGCAAGACCCTCGCGACGGGCAGCGGCGACGGCACTGTCCGCCTGTGGGATGTGGCCGGCGGCCGCACCACCGCCACCCTCGAAAGCGCCAACATCACCGGCGTCAGTTCGGTGGCGTTCAGCCCGGACGGCAAAAGCCTCGCCACCGGCGGCGACTGCATCCAGTTGTGGGATGTGGCCGGCCGTCGCTCCACCGCCACGCTCACCGGCAACGAAAAATACGTGTCCGGTGAAGTCGCGTTCAGTCCCGACGGCAAGACCCTCGCCACCTGCAGCAACGATCACACCATCCGGTTGTGGGACGTGGCGACCGGCCGCAGGACCGCCACCCTCACCGGCCACACCAACATGGTCTATACCGTGACGTTCAGCCCCGACGGCAAGACCCTCGCCTCCGGCGGCGAGGACAACACCGCCCGGTTGTGGAATGTGGCGACCGGCCGCAATACCGCCACCTTCACCGGCCATACCAAGTTCACCCTCATGCCCCAGCGCAACGTGATCTCTTCGGTGGCGTTCAGCCCGGACGGCAAGACCCTCGCCACCGGCGGCACCGGCCACGCCGTTCGGTTGTGGGATGTGGCGACCGGGCACACCACCGCCGCCCTCACCGGCCACACCAAGTGGGTCGATTCGGTGGCGTTCAGCCCGGACGGCACAACCGTTGCCGCCGGCGCCGACGACCGCACCGCCCGGCTGTGGAAGACGCCGCGCAGTCGGTAAGGGAGCTCAGGCGTCGCGGAGCCTCAGCGTGAGTCCGCCGCCCACGAGTGCCGCGGTCGTCCACGCCGCGAGCACCCCCAGGCCCCGCCAGGGGCCCAGGGGCAGGTCGCGGAGATCGGTGGTGGCCTGGATGGCGAGTCCGGCGTTCACCGGGGAGATCTGCCACAGGTGCCGCTGCCAGTCCGGGTCGGGGGTCAGCCTGATGATGGCGGGGAAGAGGTAGAGCAGGCCGAGCACGGCTCCGATCGCCGCGGCGGAGTCCCGTACGGCCGCGGCGATGCCGAGACTGAGCAGGGCGATCAGCGCCAGATAGAGCACCGAGCCGACGGCCGCGCGCAGTGTCGGTCCATCGGCCAGGGACAGCGGCGGGTGGCCGTGAGCGCGGGTGAAGCCGTTGCCGGGCAGGATGACGCGCCCGGCCAGCAGCGACGCGAGGACCGCGATGATCCCGGTTGCCAGCGTGAGCGCGGTGAGGACGCCCGCCTTGGCGGTGAGGACGGTGACCCGGCGCGGCATCGCGGTGAGGGTGGTCCGGATCATGCCGCTGCCGTACTCGCCGCTGATCGTCAGCACGGCGAGGACGGCGACGACCGCCTGGCCCAACTGGACGCCGAAGAGGCTCAGCCTGGCGGGGTCGTGGCCGCAGAGCGCCTGCGTGCAGGGTACGGCCCCGGCCGCCGCGCCGCTCGCGGCGACGGTCAGCGCGACGATCGCGAGCAGCACCCCGCCGGTGCCCGGTGCGGTGCGCAGCTTCGTCCACTCCGCGTGCAGTTCCCGTTTCACGAGCCCTCCGTGACCGGAGTTGCTGCGCTCACGATTCGCTCGCTCCGCTCACTCATGAGCCCTCCTTCGTCGGAGGAGTGACCCACGTTGCCGTGCACCCGGTCCGCTCACTCATGCGTCCCTCCGGCGCAGCCGATGAGCGGCCAGGCCGAGGGCGAGCGCCGCGTACGCGCAGAGCACGGCGAACCCGGCCCAGGGCGCCAGCGGAAAGTAGCCGGCCGACGGCGTGTAGTCCCCGATCATCTGCTTGTAGACCGGGGCGCTCTGCTGGATCGCGAAGCCCGCGGCGGGCGTGAGCCGCAACAGCCACCCCGTCACGTCGTCGGGCAGGACGGAGGCGATGGCGAGGACGTACGGGACGACGATCGCCGCGATCGCGGTGATGATCGCCGGAACGCTGCGCTGGAACAGAGCGCCGAGGGCGAGGGCGAAGACGGCGGTGACGGCGAGCAGCGCCGCGGTGCCGACGATGACGCGCAGCTCGGTGTACGAGGACGTGGAGATCAGGAAGTCGCCCTTGTGCCGCATGATTCGCATACCGGACGGGATGGTGATCGCGGCGGCGGCCAGCCCCGCGGCGAAGGTCACCAGGGAGATCACGACGGCCTTCGCCGCCAGCATCCGCCCTCGTCGCGGACTGGCGCTCAGGGTGGTGTGGATCAGGCCCCGCCGGTACTCGGCGGTCATGAACATCACGGCCACCACGATCACCACGATCAGCCCGGCGAGCATTCCGATGAGAAGGCGCTCGACGGTCTGGCCGTCGATGCGCGGCGCGATGTCGCCGGATCCGGTCACCGTGTAGGCGCCGCCGGACCTCTGGACCCCGCTCGGGCGGTGATAGCGCTCCCAGTCGGTCTGCCCGTCGACTCCGATCTCGTCGTCGCTCCAGCGGCCGCTCGGCGTCGTGCCCGACAGGGCGACGTGGTCGAAGACGGCGGTGGCCTGGGTATAGCGCGCCTGGCCATTGCTTCCGGCGAGCGTGCTCTGCTCGACCGTCAGGTTGTTCGGGGAGGTGACGAAAAGCCCGATCTGGACCGTGGCCGGCAGGCCCGGCAGGCGCGTCGTGCCGACCTTGGACCACCGTGTGCCGTCGGCCGACTCGTACCCGGTGAGCGTGTCGCCGGAGCGGGTCAGCCGGAGCCAGCGAGAGGAGGTCGCCGAGACGCGGCTGGGCCGGCCCGCGGTGTCGTGGGTGTAGTCGTACTGCATGCGTACGCCGTGGTCGGCGGTGACCATCATCGCCGCGTATGCCGATCCCTGCCGGGTGCCGTCCTTGACGATGACCCCGGCCTTCGCCCATGGCACCAGGCCAGAGACGATCTTGTCGTGGCCGGGCGGGGGGTAGGTGATGATGCCGCTCATCGAGGTCAGGCGAACGATGATGCCCCCGTCGCCGGTCATGGACTGGTGGACGAAGAAGAACCTGTCGTCCACCGACTCGCCGTCCGGCCCCGTTGGAGGAACGGGACAGGCGACCTCGACCGGACCGTTGCTGCACGAGGAATCGCTGCCGGTCGCGAAGATCAGCCCGAGCGCCACGATGACCAGGGCCGCGGCCGTCATCGCGAGCACCCAGCCGCGGACCGTACGGAATTTGGTCCACTCCGCGCGCAGCAGTTGCGGGAACCCTGCGCGTCCGGCCCGCCGTTCCGAACGGTACGGGGTGATGGTGCCGGCGGTCATCGGACCGACTCCGGCCCTGGGACGGCGAACTCGATCGCGTCTCGGGTGAGGTCCATGTAAGCCTCCTCGAGCGTCGCGCGGTGGGCCGTCACCTCCGAGAACGGCACCGCGCGTGCGCTCAGGAGCGCGACGATGTCCTCCGCGGCCAGGCCGGAGACCGTGAGGGTGTCGCGGTCGGTGGCGGCCACGGTGGCGCCGGCGTGCGCCAGCGCGGTCATCGCCTCCGACCGGGCCGTGGTGCGCAGCGTGACCCGGTCCCGGGACGCGGCCGCTATCAGGTCGGCGACGCTCGCGTCGGTGACGACCCGGCCGCGGCCCACCACCACGATCTGGCCCGCGATGTCCTGCAGCTCGCTCATCAGGTGGCTGGACACCAGGACGGCACGGCCCTCGGCGGCCAGCGACCGCAGGAGGCCGCGGATCCACACGATCCCGTCGAGGTCCAGGCCGTTGAACGGCTCGTCGAGCATGAGGACCGGCGGATCGCCGAGCAGCGCCGCGGCGATCCCGAGCCGTTGCCGCATGCCGAGCGAGTAGCCGCCCGCCCTGCGCCGTACGGCGGTTCGCAGCCCGACCTGCTCGATCACCTCATCGACCCGCCGGGTTCCGAGCCCCTGAGAATGCGCCAGCCACAGCAGATGGTTGCGGGCGGTACGGCTCGGCTGCAGGGCGGCGGCGTCCAGCAGCGCCCCGATGTGGCTCAGCGGATTCCGCAGGCTCCGGTACGGTCGCCCGCCGACCAGCGCGCGCCCCTCATCGGGCGCGTCCAGGCCGAGGACCACCCGCAAGGTCGTGGACTTGCCCGCGCCGTTGGGGCCGATGAAGCCGGTGACCTGTCCGGGTCTGACGGTGAAGGACATCCCGTCCAGCGCGACGGTCGAGCCGAAGCGCTTGCGCAGCCCGGAGACCTCGATGGTTGCTTCCATGTGACGGCAGGCTAGGCAGCGGACGGGCCACGGTCGTCACGCCGGCGAACGAACTTCACTGTCGCTGACGCCAGGGACGTCCAGTCCCTCACGCGAGGGATGCCACGACCCGGGCGCACCCGCGACAATGACCTTCGTGGGTCGGGCGTACGAGTGGCGCGGCGGGTGGATCGGCGCAGGGCGGCGGATCGCCACAGGCCCGTACGCGTCGATCGTGGCCGGCGGCGCGGCGGCGCTGCTCGCGGTGGCCGAGTCGATCGCGCGCGCCGGGACCACGCCGCCGGGAGGAGGCGCCGGGATCGCCGTGTACCTCGTGATCCTGCCGCTGCTCGGGCTGGCCACCACGCTGCCGCTCGCCCTTCTGGGGGGCCAGCCGACCGCGGCGGCCCTGGTCGTCAGCGCCACGATCGTCCTGTCGCTGGTGGCCTTCCAGACGCTGACCGTGGCGGCCCTGGCGACGCAGCTGCTCACCGCCTACCGGCTCGGCCGAGGCGGCCCGGTGACGCCGGCCGTGTGCGCCGCCGCGCCGTTCCCGGTGCTCGCGCTGGCCCACCCGGCAGGCGGTGAGGCGGGGGTTCTCACGCAGCTGCTGGCCTCGCTGGCCCCGGCGGCCGTCATGGCCGGGATCGCACGGCGCGCGCACGCTGAGGCCGCCGAGAACAGGGCCGCACGGCAGGTCATCGCCGAGACCCTGCTGGAGAGCACGGCCCGCGGCGAACGCGCGCGCATCGCCCGCGAACTCCACGACGTCGTCGCCCACCACATTTCCATGGTCGCCGTGCAGGCGGAGACCGCGCGGCTGGCCACGCCGGGGATGCCGGCCGCCGGCGCCGACCGGCTGTCGGCCATCGGCGACACCGCCCGGGCGGCACTGACCGAGATGCGGCGGCTGCTCGGCGTCCTGCGGGACGACACGACCAGCGCGGCCGCCGACCGGCAGCCCCAGCCGGGCCTGCGCGAGCTCAACGAGCTGCTCGACAGGTCACGGGAGGTGTCCAACGCGGCCACCCGCCTCATCCTCCGCGGCCCTCCGTACGCGCTCGATCCCGGCGTCGAACTCGCGGCCTACCGCATCGTCCAGGAAGCCCTCACCAACGCCCGGCGGCACGCGCCGGGCGCCGCCGTCGACGTGGAACTGAACTACACCGACGACGCCCTGCGGCTTCGCGTCCGCGACAACGGGCCGGGTCTCTCCGACGCCGCGCCGACCGGCGGCCACGGGCTGTCCGGCATGCGGGAACGCGCCGGGGCGGTCGGCGGCGAACTGCGCGCGGGCCCCGCCGCGGGCGGCGGCTTCCTCGTCGAGGCCCGCCTACCCGGAAAGGACGAGGCGACAGCGTGAACGCCCTCTCCCCCGCGGTCCGGATCGTCGTCGCCGACGATCACCCCGTGGTCCGCACCGGATTCGCCGACCTACTCGACACCCAGCCGGATTTCATCGTCGTCGGCACCGTCTCCGATGGGGCAGAGGCGCTGCGGACGTGCCGCGAACTGTCGCCCGACGTCGTTCTCATGGACGTCCGCATGCCGGGCATGGACGGCATCGAGGCCACCAGGCAGCTCGCCGGCGCCGACTCCGCCGGGCCGCGCATCCTCATCCTGACGACCTTCGACCTGGACGAGTACGTCTATGACGCGTTGCGCGCCGGGGCCAGCGGATTCCTCCTCAAGGACGTCACCGCCGAACGGCTCTTCGACGCGGTACGCGTCCTCGCCGCCGGGGAGGCCTTGCTCGCCCCGGCCATCACCCGCCGGCTCATCAGCGAATTCGCCCTCATGCGCCCCCAGCCCGACGCCCCGGCCACCGCCGCGCTCGCCGCCCTCACCCCGCGAGAGACGCAGGTCCTCCTGCTCGTCGCCGAGGGACTGTCCAACCCCGAGATAGCCGCCCGGCTGACGGTCACGGAGGAGACCGTGAAAACCCACGTGAGCCGCATGCTGAACAAACTCGGCCTCCGCGACCGCACCCAGGCCGTCATCGCCGCGTACGAGACAGGCCTGGTCGTCCCGCGCTCCCGCGGCCCTCGCTGATCCTCTTCCGCCCGCCGACCGTCACGCTCCGGTCAGACGGGGTGAGCGTCGAGCCAGGCCGCGGCCCGGCGGGCCGACGCGCGTGACAGCCACGCGTCCTGAACCAGCTCCGCCAGTTCGTCCCGGGTGAGCTCGCCGACACGGCAGGCCCGCAGCAGCACGGACAGATGGCCGTCGAAATGCGCGGTGGTGAAGAACGGCGACGCCTCATCCTGGACCAATGCCAGCTTGTCCTCTTCGGACGCCACCCAGAAAACGATCACATCCGGGTAGCGTTCCCCGGTCTCGGGATCGACCGCGTCCGGCCGCGGATTGCGGAAGAAGATGAACGACTTCCCGCCCACCTGGTAGATCGGATTGTCGCGGGTCTCGTCGTAAACCGTGACATGTGGCATGGCCCGCGCGAGTTCATGCACATCCTCGACCCGGGCGGGCCGACTCTCATCGTCCGGCATCGCCTCAGCGTAGACGGCGTGGCGGACAACGTCCGCGCACGCCGCGAACCGCTGGTGGGCCGCTCGGTTCGGGATCGACCGTCTGCCCCTACCGTCTACGTGGTGCGAGTCCGGTCTCGAAGGCGATGATCGCCAGGTGGACGCGGTCCCGGGCCTCGAGCTTGGCGAACAGGCGCGCGACATGGGTCTTCGCCGTCGCTGCGCTGATCACCAGCCGCTCGGCTATCTCAGTGTTCGACAGTCCCTGTCCGACCAGTGCCAGCACCTCGCGCTCCCGGTCGGTGATCTCCGCGATGAGACGTGAGTCCGCGGCGGGCTCGGCGTCCGGTTCGGGGGCCGGGGGGCCGGACGTTCCGGCGAAGTCCGCGATCAGCCGTCGGGTCACGCTCGGCGCGATCAGCGCGTCGCCGGCCGCCACCACGCGGATCGCTTCCAGGATCGCGTCCAGGGCCATGCTCTTGAGCAGGAATCCGCTGGCCCCGGCGCGCAGTGCGCCGTAGACGTACTCGTCGTGGTCGAAGGTCGTCAGCACCAGGATCTTGGGCGGGTCCGGCTCGGCGGTCGCCTGTCGGGTCGCCTCGATCCCGTCCACGCCCGGCATCCGGATGTCCATCACCACGACGTCCGGCCGCAGTTCACGCACCAGGCGCACCGCCTCGCGGCCGTCGCCGGCCTGGCCGACCACCTCCAGGTCGTCGGTGTCGCCGATCAGGATCGCGAGCCCGACCAGCATCAGCGGCTGGTCGTCGACCAGCAGCACCCGCACGCTCATGCCGGGAGCCTCGCCGTCACCCGGAATCCGCCCTCCGGACGCCGCCGGCGCTGAACTGGCCGGACAGCAACGTCACTCGCTCGCGCATGCCGAGCAGGCCGAAGCCGCTCCCGCCGGCCGTCGAGTGCCTGGGACGGCCTGGCCCGCCGAGACCGTCGTCCCCGTCGTCCACCACCTCGATCGTCACTCCTGTCGGCTCGTAACCGACCGCGACCCGGCACGTCCGCGCCCCGGAATGCCGCACCACGTTCGTCACCGACTCCTGGATGATCCGGAACGCCGACAGTTCGATCTCCGGCGGCAGCGGACGCTGCTCGCCCCGCCAGGTCACGTGGACCCGCACCCCGGCGTCGGCCGTACGTTCGGCGAGCTGCGGGACGTCGGCCAGGCTGCCGCCGGCGCCAGCGGAGCGGCCTGCGGCATGGCGTCGTCCGGCTCGGCGCGGCGGAGCGCCCCGAGCATGCGCTGCAGCTCGAGCAGCGTCTGGCGGCTGGTGGTCTCGATGCCGGTCAACGCCTGCCGCGTCTGCTCGGGCTTGGTGTCCACGACCCGCGCCGCCGCTCCCGACAGCACCGTGATGATCCCGATGCTGTGGGCGACGCTGTCGTGCAGTTCGCGGGCGATCCGCAGCCGCTCGGTCACGATGGCGCGGGCCGCCCTCTGCTCGCGCAGGGCTCCGAGGTATTCACGGCGTTTGCGGTTCACCCTTCCGAAGACCCACGCGACCGCGACCCACAACGGGTACTGCCCGGCCCACTGGGCCGCGTCGCCGACGGACTGCCCGGGGACGTGCATGTCGTTGACGAACGCGGCCGCGACGGCCGCGACGGAGCCGACGGCGGCGGCCTTCGGGCGCCGGACGGCGAGGTACCCGCCCAAGGCGATGATCAGGAAGAACACGATCGAGGGCCGTGCGCCGAGGATGTCGCCGAGGACCGATTCGCCCAGGATCGTCGCGAAGACCGCCGCCGGCAGACGGCGCACCAGCAGAACCGGAAGGGCGAGCACGACGCACAGCCCCATCGTCGGGAAGACCCCGAGGCTGGAAAACTGGTACTGGTCGTCGTAGTGCGCAACCATCGACTTGTAGAGCGCCAGCGCGTAGAGGCAGGTGGTGGCCAGCACCACGGTCTGTGATGACATCAGCCAGATCACGGGTCTCGATGTTGAGAGACGCTGGAGAAGCCCTTCCACACGGAGATCGTATTCAGCGGCGTCGACTCCGCGCGTCGCCCCGGGGATGTACGCGGGTACACCGCCGGGCCGATGGCCTGGGGAACGGTGACATCCCCCGGCCGACGCGACGGACAGCGTTCCGTTCCTAGGTTCAGGGCCATGGCGAATGCACCCTTGATCGATCTTGTCGATACGACAAAGAAATACGACGACGGCCCACCCGCGCTGGCCGGTGTGACCTTGTCCGTGGCGTCCGGTGAATGCGCGGCGATCCTCGGCCATTCCGGCAGCGGCAAGTCCACCCTGCTGAACCTGATCGCCGGTCTGGACAAGCCCTCCAGCGGCACCGTGACCGTCAACGGCACCCGCGTCGACCAGCTCGGTGAGGCCGGTTCGGCGAAGTACCGCCGGGCCTCGATCGGCATGATCTTCCAGTTCTTCAACCTCCTCGACGACCTGACCGTGTTGGACAACGTCATGGTCCCGGCGCAGCTGGCCGGGATGGGCAAGGGCGAAGCGAAGCGCCGGGCCGTCGAGCTGCTCGGCTCGCTGGGCATCGACCGGCATGCCAAGGCCTACCCGCAGCGGCTGTCGGGTGGTCAGCGGCAGCGGGTGGCGGTGGCCAGGGCCCTGATGAACAAGCCGGCGCTGCTGCTGGCCGACGAGCCGACCGGCGCGCTCGACTCGAGCTCGGCCTCCGACGTGCGCCAGCTGCTACTGGACCTGAACAGCGAGGGTCAGACCATCCTGCTGGTGACCCACGACGTGCAGCTGGCCGCGAGCACCGCGCGTCGCACGATCGAGTTGGTGGACGGAGCGGTCGAGCGGGACGTCGTCAACAGCGGCAGGGGTGCCGGCCTGGCCGCCTACTCGTCGCCGACCCGTCCGGCGGGAGCGGTCGAATGACGCTGCGCAAGCCTCCGCTGCCCCGGCGCCTCTTCGAGGTCGGATTCCACGCCATGGCCCGCCTGCTGTCGGCGGTGAGCCGGTGAGTGCCCTTGGCAAGGTCGTACGCTCCGGCGTGGGCCGGCGTCGGGTCCAGTCCCTCGTCATGGCCCTGACGACGTTCGCCGCGGTGACGTCCTCAGTACTCTCCCTCGGCCTGCTGACCGTCGTGCAGGCCCCGTTCGACCACGCTTTCAGTGCTCGGAACGGGGCGCACCTGGCGGTCCAGTTCGACGGCTCGAAGGTCACGGCCGCGCGGGCCGCCGCCACCGCTCACGCCGCCGGCGTCACCGAGGCGTCCGGCCCGTACCCGATCGCCGCCGCGCTGGACACGACCATCGGAACCGACTGCCCCAAGAAGGCTTGGGCCGGTCACGACAACGGTCCGATCACCGTCACCACCCGGCCCGACCTGGGGAGCACCTCCGGGATGGACCAGTTGGCGCTGACCCGGGGGCGCTGGCCGACCGACCCAGGCGAGATCGCCCTGCCGTGGCAGCACTACGCCGTCGCCTGCTTCGGTGGTTCGGTGGTGTTCTCCTCCCTGCCGGGCAGGCCGTCGTTCAAGGTCGTCGGCTTCGCCGACTCGGTGACCAACAGCGCGACCGCCTTCGCCACCGCCGACGGCTTCGCGCGGCTCACCGCCGCAGGGGCCAAATCCGACAAGCAGATGCTTTACCGGTTCGCCAAGGCCGGGACCGACGCCGACATCGCCACCGACAAGCGGGCGGTGGCCGCCGCCGCGCCACCCGGCACGGTCGAGGCCGGACAGTCGTACCTGACCGCGGAATGGCAGGTGACCGGCAACGCCAAGGCCTACGTGCCGTTCCTGGTCGCCTTCGGGATCTTCGGGCTGATCCTGTCGGTACTGATCATCTCGATCGTGGTCAGCGGGGCCGTGGCCGCGGGAATCCGGCGCATCGGGATTCTGAAGTCGTTGGGCTTCACCCCCTCGCAGGTGGTCCGCGCCTACACCGCGCAGGCCATGATCCCGGCGACACTCGGCGTGGTGCTCGGCACGGTCTTCGGCAACCTCCTGGCCGTGCCGATCCTGGACGAGGCCACCAAGCAGTTCGGCGCGGCCAGTGCCACGATTCCGTTGTGGGTCAGCGCCGTGGTGGCGCTGGGCACCCTGCTGGTCGTCGGCGTCACGGCTTCGATCCCGGCACTGCGGGCCGGCCGCATGCCGGCGGTCCAGGCCCTGCTGGTCGGCCGCGCCCCCAAGGCCGGGCGCGGTCGGACGGCGCAACGTCTGGCCTCGCGGCTGCCGCTACCCCGGGCCATGTCGCTGGGACTGGCACAGCCCTTCGCTAAGCCGGCCCGGGCCGTACTGGTCGGTGCGGCGGTGCTGCTCGGCGCGGTGAGCCTCACCTTCGCGGTGGGGCTGGAGGCCGGGTTCAGCAAGTACCTGCAAGCCACCACTTCAGGCTTCAACCACGCGTCGGCGTACGTGATACCCACAGCCGACGTAGGCAAGCCCTGGGGTCTCTACGGCCCCAACGACCCGCGCCACCAGTACCTGGACGCCCCCAAGGTGGCCGCCGCGCTCGCCAAGACCCCGGGCACGAAGGCCGCGTTCGGCTGGGGCGACAGCGGCGCGACCATGGTCGGCGCGCCGACCGGCGGCGAACCGGCGAAGGTGTTCACGGTCAGCGGCGACTTCTCCTGGACGAACCTGGAGCTGCTGTCGGGCCGCTGGTACTCGGCGCCCGGCGAGGCCGTCGTCGGCGACAAGCTGGCCACGGCGGCGGGGATCCACGTCGGTGACGACGTCACCGTGATGCAGCGGAACAAGCGAACGTCACTGAAGGTCGTCGGCATCGAGTTCGACACCAATTTGGGCGACTACACGGTCATGACGGACGCGGATACTTTCAGCGCCGCCGGTCTGACTCCGCGCATCGACCAGTTCAACGTCGAGCTGGCCTCGAACGTCAAGGGATCGGACTGGTCCACCTCGGCCTCCGCCGCGCTGACCCCGCTGAACGCCTCGGTCCAGCCGAGCTCGGGCGGGAACAACCTCGTGGTGATCACCATGGGCGCCCTGGTGGCCACGCTCACGCTGATGCTGATCGCGGTCGCCGCGCTCGGAGTGCTGAACACCGTGGTGCAGGAAACCCGGGAGCGGGTCCATGACCTGGGGATCTTCAAGGCCCTCGGGATGACGCCCAAGCAGACCATCGCGATGGTTCTGACCTCGGTGACATTCACCGGCCTGATCGCCGGGCTGATCGGGGTACCGATCGGGGTCGCGGTGGAGAAGGCGACGCTGAACCCGATGGGGAACGCGATCGGCCGGCACCTGCCGCCGAGCGTGTCCCACACCTACACCGCCGGGCTGCTCATCCCCCTGCTGGCCGGCGGGATCGTGATCGCCCTGCTCGGGGCACTGCTGCCGGCCGGTTGGGCGGCGCGGTCCCGGACGGCCACGGCGCTGCGGACCGAATAGGACCGAGCACCCGGACCAACTCGGCAACGCCACCTCGACCAGCCGATCCCAAGAACCTGACACACCGCCGATGATCTCGGCAGGCGACGCGTCGATCAACCGCACCCGGCAGGCCCGCTGCCGGCGAGCGCATGGCCGGCCTGGCTGCTCATCGGGCTGTTCGCGCAGCACTAAGCGGTCTTGTGGATCGTGTGGCTACTGCGCCGGCCGAACTCCGGTGGAGAAGTCCTCGATGCCGAGGACCCGCAGCAGTTCCAGCCGTTCGCGGGTTTCGGCGTCGGCGGGGGTGAGCACGACCAGTTGCTGGTTCTGGTCGGGGGTGACCAGGGTCTCGCAGTCCATCAGGAGGCGGCCCACCCGCGGGTGCAGCAGGGTCTTGCGGTCGGCGCGCCGGACGGCCACCTCGTGCTCGGCCCACAGCCGCCGGAAGTCGGCGCTGGCGGCCTGCAACCGTTCGATGAGTCCGGCGATCGTGGGGTCGCCGGACCGGCGGCCGGTGGCCGCGCGCAGGTCGGCCACGAGCCGACGGGCGTGGTACTCCTGCTCCTCGACCGGGGCGACCGCGCGGACAGCGGAGTCGGTGAACCAGCGGTAGACGGCGTAGCGCCGGTCACCGGACAAGCCGGTGTGGTCGCCGGTCAGCAGGGCGGCCGCCCGGTTCTGGGCGAGGATCTCGCCCAGGTCGGACAGCACCATGGCCGGGGTGTCGCCGAGCAGGTCGAGCATGCGCATCAGGCCGGCGCGGGCCAGGCGGGCCACCCCGTCGGCGGGCGGGGGCCGGTGGCCGGCCAGGTGGAACAGGTGGTCGCGTTCGTCGTCGGACAGGCGCAACGCCCGGGCCAGCGCGCCGAGCAGCTGAGTCGAAGGCTGACTGCTGCGGCCCTGCTCGAGGCGTACGACGTAGTCCACCGACATGCCGGCGAGCATCGCCACCTCTTCGCGGCGCAGGCCGGCGGTGCGACGGCGGGGGCCGTCAGCTATGCCTACCTCGGCCGGGCGGATCGCCTCGCGGCGGCGGCGCAGGAAGTCGGCGAGCTGGTCACGTTGCACGGGCCCCATGGTCCCTCACGGCGAACGCGCCTATCCAGGGAGCGGCTCTCCCACGATGAACGCTCCGCTCCCGCGCATCCCGGCCTGGGCGCAAGGTTGGAGGACTACACCGAAACGAGGGAGAACGTGATGCAGACACGGACCCTGGGCAAGACCGGCCCGGCCGTTTCCGCGCTGGGCCTGGGTGCGATGGGCATGTCAGGCGCTTACGGCGCGGCCGACCGTACGGAAAGTATCGCCACGGTGCACGCCGCGCTGGAGGGCGGCGTCACGCTGATCGACACTGGCGACTTCTACGCCATGGGCCACAACGAGTTGCTGCTCGCGGAGGCGTTGCGCGGCCGGGATCGGGACGGCTACCTGCTGAGCGTCAAGTTCGGCATGCTGCGGGGCCCGGGGCCTGAGTTCGGCGGGCAGGACTGCCGTCCCGAGGCGGTGCGCAACTTCCTGGCGTACTCGCTGACTCGGCTGGGCACCGACCACATCGACATCTACCGCCCTGCGCGGCTGGACCCGGCGGTGCCGATCGAGGAGACCGTGGGCGCGATCAAGGAGATGATCGACGCCGGGTACGTACGGCACCTCGGGCTCTCGGAGGTCGACGCGGCGACGATCCGCCGGGCGCACGCCGTGCACCCGGTCGCCGACCTGCAGATCGAGTACTCGCTGATCTCCCGGGCGGTGGAGGCGGAGGTTCTCCCCACCCTGCGGGAGCTGGGCATCGGCCTGACCGCCTACGGCGTCCTCGGCCGCGGCCTCATCTCCGGGCACTGGTCCGCCGGCCACACCGCCGGCCCTGGCGACGGCCGCGGCTTCAGCCCGCGGTTCGCCGGCGGGAACGTGGAACACAACCTCGCCCTCGTGGAGGCGCTGCGCCGGGTCGCCGAGGCGAAGGGGTGCACCGTCGCCCAACTGGCCATCGCCTGGGTGGCCGCACGGGGCGAGGACATCGTGCCGCTGGTCGGTGCTCGCACCCGCGAGCGGCTGGCCGAGGCGCTGCCCGCGATGGAGCTGAACCTCACCGCCGACGACCTCGCCGAGATCGAGAAGGCGGTGCCGCCGGGCGCGGCCCGTGGCGACCGATACCCGTCCGCGTTCATGTCCGGCCTCGGCGTGGGGAACTGAGTCCGGCTCTCCGGCGTTGCCCGCTCCAGCGGGCACCGCTCCGGAACCGGAAAGCCACCGTCGAGTGCGTTGTGCGGCGCCGACACCCCGGTATACCTTGCCGGTTCGCCGGAGGTCGCGGACGTGACCGGAGGCTACTTCGTCAAGCGCAGGCCGGCCGAGCCGAGCGCCCTGGCCAGGGACGCCGAAGCCGCCACGCGGTTGTGGACGCTCAGTGCGGAGCTCGCCGGCCTTGCCCCTGGCCGGTGACTTCTCGCCGGCCGGATGCCATCGCCTCATCGATTCGGTCGTCACCTCCAGGCGACGACGGCGCTTGTGCGGCCTGATCGCGAGCCTGTCGTCTGTGCGACGACGCTTCCGCGAGGCGCTCGTCGAGCAGCAGCGCGGCGACGGTCTCCGGGGCTTCGTGCATTGCGTCGTGGCCGGTGGGGACGTCGTGGACCTGCCAGTCGGGATCGGCTTGGAGCCGGGTGCGGAGTTCGGCGAACGGCGTCCGGTCCTCCCATCCCGAGCAGTAGATGAACTCGCGGCGCGGGACCTGGGCGAGCGCGCCTGTGAGCCGGATCGTCTGCAGGAACGAGGCGAGGGGATGGGGACGGCGGCGGGGGTCGCCGCCGTCCGGCGGGCGGACGGCGTAGCCGGTGGCCGCGGCGCCGGCGACGAACACCTGCCGGTACCGCTCGGTCGTTGACGACCAGCACGACTCGCCGTCGCGCGGGACGTAGGCGTCGAGATGCACCAGTCGTGAGACCCGGCCGCCGGCGCGATCGGCGGCGGCGGCGATCACCATGCCGCCGTAGCTGTGGCCGACCAGCGTCGCGTTGGTGAGGTGGGCGCGATCGAGGAGCCGCAATACGTCGTCGGCGTGCGTGTCGAGGTTGGCGGTCGCGACCGTCGCGTTGTCGTCGTCCGGCCGCAGGCCGGTCAGGGTCAGGGCGTGAACGGCATGACCGGCACGCTCCAGCAGCGGAACCACCGCCTCGAACGACCAGGAGCCGTGCCAGCCGCCGGGCACGAGGACGAACGTCGCCATGCGTTTCTCCTTCTCTCTAGCCGCGGCATCGAGGCACGCCGCCTCGATGACAGGTGGTTCGGCCGGGCGCTGTGCGCGGCTGAAGACCACTCCGCATGGAGGCAATGTCACCAGGTCAAGGTGTGGCCGGCCACCGATAGGATGCCAACCGATGCCCGTTCGCCGCCAACCTCGCCGGAGCGCCGGTGTGACGTCACATATGTGGCCGTCCGGCGGGCGCCACCTCTGGCCGTCCGGTGAAACAAGCGCGGTCCAGTCGCACGCGCGGGGACACCTGGTGTACGCGGCCAGCGGCGTCTTGGCAGTTCACACCGAGCGCGGCACGTCGGTCGTTCCCGCCAACCGGGTCGCCTGGACCCCGGCCGGGTTCACGCACTACCACCGCGCCCACGGCGACACCGATATGCGGATCGTCTTTCTCACGCCATCCCTCGCCCGGCTCATACCAGACCATCCCGCCGTGTTCCGGGCATCCGACCTCGCCCGCGAGGTCCTGCTCGCCCTGACCGGCCCCCGCAACTACGACGACGCCGCACCCGGCTACAGCCGCTCCGCGCGCTCCCGCCTCCTTCGCGTCCTCGTCGACGAACTCCGCGAAACACACGAACAGCCACTGCACCTGCCGGAGCCACGGGACGACCGACTGCAGGCCATCGCCCGGATGCTGCATGAGAAGCCGGCGGACAACGCGTCGCTGGCCGAGCTCGGGAAGACGATCGGAGCCAGCCCCCGCACCCTCAGCCGGCTGCTCCGCAACGAACTGGGCATGACCTTCTACGAGTGGCGCACGCAGCTACGCGTCTACCACGCGCTCGTGCTCCTCTCCGACGGCCACGACACCACCCGAACCGCCTACGCCTGCGGATGGGCCAACCCCAGCAGCTTCATCGCGGCGTTCACCAACATCATCGGAACGACCCCGGGCCGCTACCGAACCGGTCGCCAGACCACCGCCCGCGCATCTCAACCCCCGACGGCGGTCAACGCGAAGAGCCACTAGCAGTGCTCTGTCAGGCGGTCACGTCAATCGTTCCCCTGTTGGGGCAGGTTCGCCTTGGCGTCGTCGTACGTGCCCGTGCGGGCCGCATCGTCCGGGGCGTAGATGAGGTGCAGGACGCCGGTGGCGAAGGCCTGGGACGAGACGAGCCGCAGCGGGATCGGGGATTCGCCCTCGTCGAACAGGCGCATGCCCTTGCGCATGGCGATCGGGTGGACCAGCAGGTGCAGTTCGTCGAGCAGGCCGGCGGCCAGCAGCTGGCGAACGATGGAGACGGAGCCGCTCATCGCGATGTCCGTCGCGCCCGGCTCGTTCTTCAGCGCGGTGACGGCCTCGACGAGGTCGCCTCGCAGTTGCTCGGAGTTGCGCCAGGTGAAGTGGAGTTCCTGGTTGGAGACCACGATCTTGCGCGCGTCGCCGAGCGCCTTGGCCATGCCGGCGTCCTCGCCGCCCGCGGCCTCACGGTCCGGCCACGCACCGGCGAAGCTGTCGTAGGTCTTGCGGCCGAGCAGCAGCGTGTCCGCGGCGCCCAGCTGGGCGGTGACGGCCACGCCCATCTCGTCGTTGAAGTACGGAAAGTGCCAATCCTGCGGGTTCTCGACGACGCCGTCGAGCGCGACGAACAGGCCAGCCGTTATCTTCCGCATCGGACCACTCCTTGATCATCATCATGAGGTCGCGTGTCCCCTGATCTGACCGCCACCGGAGTGGAAACTCATCGCGAGCCCCCAGGGAGCGATGAGCATTGCGAACAAGCCCCGGTCGGACATCTTTCTACCAGGGGCGGCCCAGGTAGCCGACCGCGTCAGGGGCCGAGGTCCCAGAGCAGGCGGTAATAGCGGATGCGGTCGGGATCGGGCCGGACGCCATAGGCGTCGAGCAGCAGACCGTCCCACCCAGGGCCGTAGTTCCACTCGGTGCTCCACGCGGCGACGGCAAGATCGGCCCAGCGGTCGGCTACGCCGAGCCGGCCGAGGTCGACGTGCCCCGACCAGCGGCCGTCCTCACTCAGCAGGGTGTTCGGCGCGCAACTGTCGGCGTGGCACACGACGAGCCGGTCGGATGGCGGGATGTCCGCCAGCAGTTCCAGGGCGCCCTCGATGCCCAAAGGCCGGTGCGCCGGATCCCACTGGGTCACGTCGATGCGGCCCTGTGCGGCCCTTCGGCGGGCATCGGCGAGCCTGTCCTCGGCCGTCCAGGAGAACGGGCAGGGCGCGACGGGGAGCGCCTCATGCAGGGCGCGCAGGCCCTCGCCGATGGCGGTCACCGCCGTACGCGGCTCGGCCTTCCACCTGTCGGCGACGGCGCTCTCGCCGGGCAGGGGGGCGGTGACGAGCCAGGATCCGGCATCGTCGGCGCCCTGGTCGAGCAGCCGCGGCACCGGGGTGAAGGCCACCGCCCAGGACAGGCGGATCGCTTCCTCGGTCAGATCGACTCCGCTTCCCGCAGGCGCCCACTTCGCAAAGAATCGGTCGGAATCGACGCCGACTTCGAACGTGAGTCCCCCGAGTTCGTTCTCCCAGACGGCACGCGTCGGCCGGCCCGCCGCCATCTCGCTCACCGAGGCGGGCACCGTCACGTCCGATCGCGGAGGTCCGGCAACCATCCGTCGATCCTGTCACGACATCGCGCCTGAGGTCCCCGGCCGTCAGATCGCCTGTGGAAAGCGGAAGAGCCTCTCGGGATCGTAGGTGTGCTTGACCGCCCGAAGGCGTTCGGCGTTTTCGCCGTGGTAGGCGGTCGCCCAGTCGTCGAGAGCAGGGTCGGGGAAGTTCGGATAGACGCGGCCGGACCCGAAAGTATGCGCGAGCGCCCAGGACCGTTCGAGCCACTGGTCCCCGTCGTGGGCGACGTGCTCCAGCAGGAACCGCTCGCCACGGTGGGCGAACGCCGTCGCGTCCGCCGGCACGCGGTTGTACGCGCCGCCCATGGCCGTGAGGTTGAGCTCGCGCCGGCCGGGAGCCGCCCCGGACGTGAACTCGTCGATCAGCGAGGCGACTGCCGACGCCGGCATCGGGTGGGAGAAGAACTCCGAGCGGCCGGCCGTCGGCACCGCGCTGCGCGTCTCCTCGCCGGCGAACGATCGCTTCAGGTCACGCCAGGTCAGGATCTGATGGCGGATCTCGGGCCGGACGCCCGCGCGGGCGGCCAGGCTCTCAAGGAGCGCGATGGTGGGCTCGGCGGGGCGCAGCGCGGCGCCGAAGGCGACAACGCTCAGCGGGTGGCCTGGCTCGGCGACGAGGCTCAGGTTGGCGGTCACGTCGTCCGGGGCCTCCGACGCCCAGACCTGCCACCCGGTGACGACGTCGACGGCCGCCGACTCGGGCCAGCGCAGCTCGAAGCGCGTGGCGCGCGGCTCGGCGACCGTGGCGAACACGAGCGAGGTGACCACGCCGAGCTGTCCCCCACCGGAACCCCGCAGCGCCCAGAACAACTCCGGTTCCCGATCGAGGTCGCAGTCGACGACACGCCCGTCGGCGAGCACGACCTGGGCGCTCAGCAGGGCATCGCAGGTCAGCCCGTGGAGTCGTCCCAGGAGGCCGAGCCCGCCGCCGAGGGTGAGGCCGGCGATCCCGACCGTGGGGCCACAGCCGGCCGGCACGGCGCGGCCGGATCGGTGCAGCCCGTCGTAGACCTGCGCCAGGCGTGCGCCCGCGCCGATCCTCGCGCGCCCGTCGGGGCGTACGGTGACGGCGTCGAGGTGGCTCAGGTCGAGGACCAGACCCGCCGTCGACGATCGGCCGGCGAAGCAGTGGCCGCCGCCGCGGGGTACGACGTGCGTGCCGCTGTGCCGCGCGAAGGCGAGCGTACGCGTCACGTCCCGGACGGAGGCGCATCTGACGACGGCCATCGGGCGCACGTCGTGAAATCGGGCCAGTGCCGGCCGCGCGCGGCGTCGTACGCGGGTGAATCAGGGGTGATCAGCTCTCCGTCGAGGGCCGCCTGCAAAGAACTCAACTCTGGCACCCGTCCGACGCTAGGTCAGCGCGGCAAGCTCCGACTTGAACGGAACGAGCGTCCGCAGCCCGGCACGTGGGCGAGCGGCCAGGAACGGTCCGTACGACGTACTCAGCGCGTCAGCGTGCCACGTGGGCGAGAGGCGAGGAACGGTCCGTACGACGTCCTCAGCCCGTCAGCGCGCCACGTGGGCGAGAGGCCAGGAGGTCCATACGACGTCCTCAAACCGTCGGCGCGCCACGTGGGCGAGAGGCGAGGAACGGTCCGTACGACGCGGCGTGGTCGTGTCCGCAACCGCACCGGTCGACCGCGTCGCCGAGTAGCTCGCGCGGAGTCTGGCCGGTCAGTCGCAGGCACTCGCGGCTCAGGTGCGCGTGGTCGGCATACCCGACCTCGGCCGCCAGGTCGGCCACCCGACCGCCGTACGTCGCCGCCTGGGCCAGCGCGAGGTAGCCCTGGAAGCGCAGCGTTCGCTGCAGCGTCTTCGGCCCGATGCCGACCTCGGCCAGGAATCGGCGCCGCAACTGGCTCTCCGAGATCGCCAGGTCCTCCGCGAGCGGGCCGACTCCCGTCGGCCGCCACGGCATCAGCCTCCGCACCGCCTCGGCCACGAGCGAGTCCGGAGGTGGCGTACGCGCCTGGCGGCGCACCAGGTCGAGCTGCAGCGACCGCAGCGCCGCGTCCGGCCCGGGAGCCTCCGCCAGCCGGGCCGACAGGTCCGACGCCTCGCCCCACACGTCGTCGAACGGAACCAGCTGGTCGACCAGCTCGTCAGCGGGCACGCCGAGCAGGGGCGACGCCGCTCCCGGCCAGAACCTCGCGCCCACGATCGTCAGGCCGGGAGGCAGAATTTCGACCTTGGCGCGGGTGAGCGGTCCGACGAGCCGTGGCGTGCCGCCGATCGGGCAGTGGAGCTCGACGCCGCCGGTGGGCTGGTTGCGCTGCAGCACCGGCCGTGGGCCGGTGCGCTGGACCCAGACCGTACGGACCCGGGCTGCCAAAGCGGGCAGCGGGAGGCGCTCGTCGTACGCCTGCGTGCGATCCACGCCGTCAGCGTAGCGAGATCTTCCCGGCGGACGACGCGCACGATTCGTTCAAGCCATCGAGCGCACGCCGCCCTAACGTCCGCAGCGGAGCCATCACTCGCATCCAGGAAGGACACCATGGGCAAGGTCTTCACCGCACTGGCCGTCTCCGCCGACGGCTTCATCACCGGACGCGGTCCCGGTCCCGGGCACGGGCTCGGTGATGGTGGCGTCCTCTTCGGCTGGTACGGCGACGGCGACACCCCTCAGCCGGCGGTTCCCCGGCTTCCGGCTGTTCGAGCCGAGCCGCTCCGTCTTCGACGACCTCGCGGGGCGCGTCGGTGCCGTCATCACGGGCCGGAACACGTACGACGACTCCGACGGCTTCGGAGGGGCGGGCCCGCACCCGACGGCTCCGCTCTTCGTCGTCAGCCACCGTACGGCGCCACCCGAGGCGACGGACGAGCAGACCTTCGTCACTTCCATCGAAGCCGGCGTCGAGAGCGCTCGCGCCGCCGCCGGCGATCGGGACGTCGCGATCATGGGCGGCGGTGTCGTCACCGCCGCGTTGCGCGCCGGGCTGCTCGACGAGGTGATCCTTCACCAGGTTCCCGTGCTCCTCGGCGACGGCCGCCGCTTCTTCCAGGAACTGCCCACCCACATCGGACTGAGCCTCATCGAGGCGCTGCCCGCACCCGGAGTCACCCACCTGCACTACCGAGTCGAGAAGTGAGGGAAAGACCATGCTCGAATCCGACGTACGCCGCCTGCTCGGCACCACCGCCGTCGCCCACCTCGCCACGCTCCTTCCGGACGGATCACCGCACTCCGTTCCGCTCTGGGTCGGCGCCGAAGGCGACCGGGTCGCCATCCTCACCGGTCCCGGATCCCGCAAGGCGCGGAACCTAAGCCGCGACCCCCGCGTCGCCCTGTCTCTCGCGCCGCTGGACGACCCCTTCACCCCCGTCATCATCCGGGGCCGGGTGGTCGAGTGGCTCGAAGGAGACGCTGCCTGGGAGATCATCGATCGCATCGCGAACAGGTACATCGGGCGGCCCTACACGCGCAGCGAGGAGCGCGTCGTCGCACTCATCGAGCCATCGGTCCAACGAGTCGGCATGGGCTAGATCGGCGTCGAGGTCTGTGTGATACGTTCGGCGGCGCCGTGCAGCACCACGACTGAGGAGGTGAGACCGATCAACGCTGTGATGACAGGTCGGGCCTCCCTCCCGTGCATGGCCTAGGGAGCGCCCGCACAAGGCACCCCCGAAAGGCCTGAAACGCTATGCGCTTCAACTTGACCTCTCAGACGTCGGCCGACGGCGTCACCGAACAGTCCTTCACCCTCGGTGAGATCCCCGGCGTGCTGTTCACGCCGAAAGACGCCACCGGCCCCCGCCCGCTGATCCTCATCGGACACGGTGGCGGCCAGCACAAGAAGGCCCCCGGCGTCTTGGCCGGTGCGCACCGGTTCGCCGCCGAAGGTGGTTTCGCCGTCGCCGCGATCGACGCCCCCAACCACGGCGACCGGCCGAAAGACGAGCAGTTCCTCCAGTTCGTGGGCGACTGGCGGGCCCGCATGGCCGCCGGAGAGAATCCGGCCGAGCTGGTCGCGGCCATGCACGACCGGCTGGCCGGGCAGGCCGTCACCGACTGGCAGGCCGCACTGACCGCGGTCCAGGAGCTCGACCACGTGGGCACCGGCCCGGTCGGCTACTGGGGTGTGTCGATGGGCTGCGGGCTCGGCCTGCCGCTGCTCGCCGCCGAACCCCGGATCCGCGCCGCGGTGATGGGCCTGCTCGGCGTACACGGGCTGGCCGACACCGCCGCCCGGGTCACCGTGCCGGTGCAGTTCCTGCTCCAGTGGGACGATTCGCTGGTGAACAGGGACCAGGCCTTGGCGCTGTTCGACGCCCTGGGTTCGAAGGACAAGACGCTGCACGCCAACCCCGGCGACCACGGAGAGATCCCCGCGTTCGAGACCGACAACGCGCTGCAGTTCTTCACGAGGCACGTTGGATAAGGCCGCTGCCCCGTAGCTCGCGACGCGTCGGCCGGGCTTGGTTCCCGGCCGGCGCGTTCGCGTCAGGCAGAAGTCGCCTCGGCGACCGCCTGCCCGGCGACCAACCGAGCGACCTCGACGCAGTTACCACCCTGGTCGCTGCTACGACTGCTCTTACGCCACTGGACCTCGCCGCTCATCACTCTCCGATCAGGTCAGCGATCATCCGGACGGAGTCGTCCGGCGGGAGCGCGCAGGCACGCATCAGGTCGAGCCGCAGGCGACAGTCCGCGACCTCCTCCGGGAGCCCGATGATCTGCCCGCCCCCGAAGCCCTCAGCGTAAACCAGCTTGGTTTCGTCGGGGAGGGTGAACAAGACCATCGGGCCGCTCATCCCTGCATGCGCACCGGCAGCGAACGGCAGCACTTGGAGCACTACCTGCGGATTCTGTGAGGCGCGCACCAGTCGGGCGAACTGGTCCCGCATCACCTCGACGCCGCCGACCGGGCGCCGGAGTACAGCCTCGTCGAGGACGACCCACAGGAACGGCGGATCGCTGCGAGTGAGGATCTCCTGGCGGCTCATGCGGGCGGCGACATGCCGCTCGATCTCCTCGTCGCTGTCACGGACCCGGCCCGTTCTGATCTGGGCGCGAGCGTAGTCCTCGGTCTGGAGGAGGCCAGGCATGGCCTGCGGCTCGTACTCCAGGATCTCGGTGGCGTCGGACTCCACTTCGACGAAGGGGCGGAACCACTCGAGGTAGGAGTGCTTGATGATCCGCTTCCAGAGGCGACCGAGCGCGCCGTTGGTGCCAAGGACGCTGTCACACGCCTTGATGAACTCGGTGCGGGGCGCGCGTCTGCCCGTTTCGACCATGGCGATCATGGAGGGGGACATGTGGATCGCGCGGCCCAGTTGTTCCTGGGTGAGGCGTGCCTGTTCGCGGTAGAAGCGCAGCTCGTCGCCCCAGTAGGCGAGCGCCGTGGTGCCGGAGACGGTGGACGTGGTCGGTTTGCGGGATGTCGTCGATGCCATTGCCGGGCTCCTCACCTCGCGCTGACGCGATCCGGCGTCGAACGAACCGCTTTCACGGCCCCTTCACCACGGACGCAAATGCACACTCAGAGTAAATGAGCAAGGACAGAGTGTGGTGCATGACGAAGATTTCAACATTCACCGACCTCGAGCAGGAGGCGGCGGAGCTCGCCGCCGAATACGCGCCCCGGCCCTTCGCGCTGTGCTGGATCGACGCCGACCAGGACGACGGGGGTGTCCTGTGCTGGGGCCTGCAGCTCCGCGACGGTCACGCCCTGGTCTGCGCCGAGTCCGGCGACTGGCGCGGACGGTTCGACGACGCCGAAACGGCGCGGCGCGTCTTATCCCGTACGCGAACGGTCACCCTGGTCTGGCTCGACGCCCCAGAATGAGAATCAACGCGACGACCGTCCGGAAATCTGCGGCCGATCGCGCCGGCCGCAGCGCAGGCCGACCCGATGGTCAGCGGGCTGCGGGCGTCAGATCCCATAGGCGAAGGGTGCCGCCAGAGCCTTGGACGACGGCGACGGAAGCTCCCGCGATCTCGGTGACCGTCTGAAGGTGGTGGCCGGTGAGCGGGTCGCCGATCTGTTCTCCTCGGGCGAGGTCCCACACGCGGATGTCGCCGGGGCTTCCGGTCACGGCCACCGTCCGCCCGGCGACGGTCGCGATGCCCAGTCTTTCGATGCCCTCGGTGTGGCCGGTCATCGGCGATCCGATCGGCTCCTGGGTCGCCAGGTCCCAGACGTGCAGTCCGGCGTCGTCGCCGCCGGCCACCACCACCGCCCGGCCCGCCAGCTCGGTTATCGCGATGGCCCTGACGCAGGGCTCGATACCGGTCAGGTCCTCGCCGATCTGCTCGCCGCCCCAGATGTCCCAGGCCTGCAGGAAGTCGTCGTCTCCTCCGGTCACGGCGACCGGCCTGCCGTCGACGAGGGCGGCACCCATTTCTCCGTTGTAGCCGCCTTCGAGCTCTGCCACGGATTCACCGGTGGCCATCTCCCACGCCAGGAGTTTGCCCTCCTCGCTGCTGCTGACGATGAGCGGCCCGCGCCCGGAGGAAACGGTGGTGAGCGAGCAGACTCCGAGACCGTGGCCGACCATGACGGTGCCGACCCTGTTTCCGGTGCGCAGATCCCAGACCCGCACGATGCCGCCGCTGGAGTCGTAGTCGTCCTCGAATGAGAAGTCGTACCGGGCACCACCGGTGACGACCACGGGCCGACCGTCGAGCCGCGCCACCGTCATGCGCTGAGCGATCTCGTCGGCCCTTGTGACGATCTTGCGGCGCCCGTTCTCGTCGTCGCCTTCGTCCCAATAGTCGTTCTCGAGGTACCAGGCGTCGTCGGGGCCGGCGGCGTCGAGGTCCAGAGGACGTCCGGCGCATTCACCCCCTCGGAGATCGCAGGTCCACAGCACCGCTTCTACGTCGACGCTGACCGAGACGGGCGCGCCGTCCAGCTCGATAACGGGCGTGGGGTAGCGGCCCGGGTCATGCGAGTGGCCGGAGTAGCCGCGCATCATTCGATCATCAGTCACGCGGTCCAGCGTAATGATCTTCGCGACCAGGTGTGCTGCCGCGGCCCGAGCGTTTGGCGAGTTCCCGGTGGAACGTGGCGTTCTGGCCTCTGGGAGCCGTCACGCCGCGCTCATACCTTCGAGTCACTTCGTCACACCAGGGGAAATGGAACATGCTGGTTTACATCATGCCGGTCGTGATCGGCGTCGCCTACGCGCTGCTGATGTCCGTCATCCGCGAACCGCACCGGCGGCGCGTCAACGCGCTCATGATCGCGGGGGCCGGTGCCGCCTACCTCAGCGGCGGCGCCATGGGCGGCTGGGAGTTCGCCTTCACGGCGCTGCTCACGTACGTCGCCTTCCGTGGCCTGGACTCGTGGACGTTCATCGGCGTCGGCTGGCTGTTGCACACCGCCTGGGACATCGTCCACCACCTGAAGGGCCACCCCATCATCCCGTTCGCGGACGGTTCTTCGATGGGCTGCGCGATCTGCGACCCGGTCATCGCCCTGTGGTGCTTCGCCGGTGGCCGGACACCACGTGAGCTGATCCGCCTCATCAAGCGCCCGGCAGCGGTTCAGGACCAGCCGGCCTGACGCGGCCCGGCCCTTCAGGGCCGGGCCGTCCGGGCCTCGGGAGGCGGTGCTGCCCGCGGCTCAGGAGGCGGTGCTGCCCGCGTTGGCCTGCTGCCACAGGGTGTAGATGCTGGAGTCCCACTGGGAGGCGTAGCTCGTCTCCACGGTCGAGCCTCCTTCCTGGTATCCGCCGACGACCGCGCCGATGGTCGTGGTGTTCCACGGCGCGGGCTGGTAGTGCTGGAAGGAGGTCCCGCTGACCCCGTCGGTGTACGAGGCGCAGTCGACCTTCCAGTAACCGACGCCGCTGAACTTCACGGAGTTGACCGGGGTCTGGCATCGGTACGGGACATCCTGGTCGCCCGGATACCCGAGGAGGTCGACCTGCTCACCGGCCTTGAACGGGTCGGCCGACATCCGTACGGACCCGGTCTTGTCGCCCAGGTGGTAGTCATGGCCGGTCATCGACAGCCTCACCAGCGCGTAGTCGTACCGCGGATTATCGGTGATCCCCCAGCGCGAGTCGATGTAGTAGTCGGCCAGCGGCCAGTTGCCCCACGGGCCGTTGCCCTCGCTGTACTGCGGCACGAACGTGCCGAGCTTTCCGATCGGCAGGCCGTATCGCTTGATGCAGTGGGCCGCGGTGAGGATGAGGTCCGACCCGACGACGGTGGCCGTGCAGTTGAACCCGGGGAAGACGATCCGCCCGACCGTGGGGATGGGATTCGCCGGATCCGAGGACTTCGGACTCGGGTTCACCGACTCCTTCGGTGACGAGTTCTGCAGCAGCCTCGCCTTGGTCCAGTAGCGGATCGCCGCCTCGGCCTCCGCCTTCGTGCTGTTCAACGGCCCGGTGTCCACCTTGAAGGGCCGCCCTGTGGGCCGTGGCCGGGGAGTCACCGAATCGGCGTGTGCGATACCCGAGGACGCGACCACGCATGCGGCAGCGGTCAGCGCGAGGGAGAATTTATGCAGCAAGTGCGACCATCCACTAATTGCGCAGGGTACCCATTGATCTTGCCGATCCTAACCAGATCTGGTCAGAGCGGGATATTAAACCGGCGAATTACCACCTAAGGGGAATTGGTCCGGAGGTCACGGCTGGCAGCGCTTCAGGCCGTCGGGCGAGTAGCACGGCACGTGCCCGAAGGCCCTCAGCACGTCCTGGCCGCCGCCTCTGATCATGTAATTGAGGAAGCTCGAGGTCAGGGAGCCAGGGACCGGGGTGCCGTTGGTGTAGGCGTACTCGATCTCGGTGAAGCGATAGGTGTCGGCACTGATGGCCGTGGTCGACGGCGCCTGGCCGTCGATGCTCAGCGTGTGCACGTTCCGGGAGGTCGTGGCGGCCCGCAGCTCGCCGTAGCCGATGGCACCCGGCACCTGGGCGACGGTCGTGAGGACCTCGCCGGTGCTGCCCAGCTCGCAGCGGACGACCTTGTCCTTCGGGGAGTTCTTGTTCACGCAGTCCCGCGAGGTGAAGGCGGGTTCGCCCTGGCCGCCGAGGAGGCGCCGGCGGAGCAGGTCGCGGGTGCCGGAGTTGGCGTCCCGGCTGACGAGCCGGATGGGCAGGTCAGGGCCGCCGAGCTGTTGCCAGTTGACCACATCGCCCCGATATATCCGCCGTATCTGGTCGATCGTCAGGTTCTGGAGGTGGACCTGGTCGTTCACGACGAGGGCGAAGGCCACGACGGCGACCCGGTTCTCGCTCAGCCGGGTGAAGCCGGACGGCTCGGTGCCGTCCGACATGGCGAGCAGGGCCGGGGAACCGTGCTTAGTGCCGCTCGCCAGTTCCCGTACGCCCTCGTTGCTGCCGTGCGCGTCCACGGTGATCTGCGAACCCGGGCATTCCGCCTCGTACCGGCGGGCGAGTCTCTCCGCGGCAGGGGCGAACGCCGTCGAGCCGACCACTCTGAGGTCTCCGTCGACGCAGCCCATGGGGGTCGACCGCCCGAAGACGACGATGCCCGCCAGGGTGAGGAGGCAGAGGGCGAGGACGACGGTGGTCCCCAAGGCGATCTTGCTGAACAGGGGCGGCTTGTCGTCGACCGACATGCTGCGGGTGCGCGCCACCTTGCCTTCCCGGAGTCCCCCGCTGACCGTTATCGCGCTGTCGACCGGGCCGCCGCCGAGAAGCACGAGCAGCTTGAAATGCTCTTTCACGTTGAGCGGGACACGGGGCAGATGGATCGTGTTGTCGTTGTACTGCATCCCGCCCTTGCCGTCGACCGGGTCGAAGTGGCTGAGCAGGTGTCTCGCGTTGGGATCCGCGATGACCTCGACGCTCGAGATGGCGCGTCCGGTGAATACGACGTTCAGGCCGTGATTCTTGTCAGGGTTGGTGTAGTCGGTTTCCGCGATGCTGCTCGTGCCGTTGTTCTCGATGCGCAGAAGCACGAGAGTGGGGTTCGGCGGGCCGGGCTGCGTCGTGAAGAGCCCAAGTCGTTCCTTCGGTTGCCCTTGGTCGTCGCCACCGTCGCCGCCGATCGCGGTGTCCATCTGCACGCGGTGGCCGATGCGTTTGCCGCGCCGCGTCCGCAACTGGAAGACCGAGCCGACGGCGGGCGCGATGAGTCCCAGCAGCGCGGCGACCACCGCGACGACGTTCTCCGGGCTGAACCAGTTCATGTCCCCGCGCCCCTGCCGATGCCTTCGGGGCCCACCGGCTCACTGCCGTCAAGTGCACCCCGAAAATTGCCCCTACAACAGGGTATTTGGCGACAGGCGAGTCAATTGCCGCCTTAACGGTTTGGCCGCACAACGTTCGCGCGGAGTTGGCCGCCGCAAGGACCGCCGGAACCACATGAGCGGGTTTTCGGGCGGGTCAGCCGAATTCGGCCGGCACCGTCACCACCCGCTCGATCGCCGGCCGAATCCGTCCCGGAATTCGTTCGTACCCTGTGTGTCAGTTGTCGATTGCCTGGTAGAGCGTGGTCCAGAAGTCGTGGATGAGTCGCATCGAATCCGGGGTGGACGCCCCGACCTGGGTGAGCAGGATTCCGGTGAGCTGCTTGTCCGGATCGGCGTAGGTCGCGGAGCCGCTTCCGCCGTCCCAGCCGAACTGGCCGATGGACGCGTAGTCGCCGCGGTAGGTGCGCACCGCCATCCCGAAGCCCCAGCCGCCGTGCTGCCCTTGGCCGAACGACACATGGACGTTGTCGCGGGCCATGGCGTTCCGGGCGGCGTTCTGCTCGGGCGTGAGGCGGTTGGTGGTCATCAGCTCGACGGCGGGCCGGGACAAGATCCGTTCGCTCCCGTGCACCCCGCCGTTCAGCAGCATCCGGAAGTAGGCGTGGTAGTCATCGACGGTGGAGACCAGCCCACCGCCACCGCCCTGGAACGCCGGAGGCTCGCTCCACCGTCCCCCCTTGGCCTCGTCCCACACGAGGAACTCCCCGGTCCGCGGGTCAGGGGCGTAGAGGGTCGGCAGCCGGTCGATCTCGTCAGCGGGCACGTGGAAACCGGTGTCCTTCATCCCCAGCGGACCAAAGACACGTTCACCCAGGAACGCCTCGAACGACTGGCCCGTGACCCTGGCCACCAGCACACCGACCAGATCGTTGCTGATCTGGTACTGCCAGCGCTCTCCGGGCTGGTGCATCAGCGGAAGCGTGCCAAGGCGGCGCATCCACTCATCCGGCTCGGGCATCGGCTCCGGCAGATTGGGGGTGAGTCCCTGCTCGAAGATCGCTCCCATGATCGGAGTGCCGAGCGACGTCATATCCATGCCGAGCCCGAACGTGGAGGTCAGCACGTCCCGTACGGTGATCGGCCGCCGCGCCGGCACGGTCTCGTCCAGCGGACCGTCGATCCGCTTCAGCACCCGCCGGTCGGCGAGCTCGGGCAGCCACTCCTCCACCAGGTCATCGAGTCGCAGCCGGCACTCATCCAGCAGGACCATCGCCGCCGCCATCGTGACCGGCTTGGACGTCGAGGCCATCCGGAAGATCGTGTCCCGGCGCATCGGCGCGTCACCGCCATGGTGCATCGTCCCGATCGCCTCGACGTGCGCCTCACCGCCCCGGTCGACCAGGGCGACGAGCCCGGGGATCTTCCCGGAATCGACATGCCGTGCCAGCACCTCGCGCAGCCTGCGCAGCCCCGCCTCGGAGAAGCCGCCGTTGCCCGTTCCCATCATGAATCTCCTTGCGCACAGTGTTCGATCTTCGCAGGCGTTCGAAGATCTCTGAACGCATGCGACGCTACATTGCATTCATAAATCGGTCAACATGCAAAGAAGCTCATATCGCCTGCTCTGCTCGGCAGTGATGGCCTCTATTGCAATGACTATGAGGCTGAACGCAATGGGTGATCGGAATGGAGATTGCAATGGGCTCCGAGGTGAACGCATACTATGCAGCGGGGTGTGCCGCAGCGCCGAGCTCCGCGCACGTCGAGCGATGGGAGACGAGCAACCGATGCCCGGAGGCAGACTCACCATTGAGGACCGTCAGCAGATCGCCACGGGGCTGGCCGAGGGCCTCGGATACACAGAGATCGGCCAGCGCCTGGGGCGGCCCGCCTCGACCATCATGCGGGAGGTCACCCGCAACGGCGGGCCCAAGGAGTACGGGGCGGACCAGGCGGAGAAGGCCACACGGCACCGTGCGCGCCGACGCAAAAAGGCTCAGCCTCCGGCGCCGCCGATTCCCGACAGCGGCCATGGGCGTGACTCCCAAGCGGTCCAGGACTTCACAGAGTCCTTCACCGCCCTCCTCGTTCAGCAGGGGCTGCCCCGAATGGAGGCCAGGGTGATGGCCTGCCTGTTCATCACCGACTCCGGCGCTCTCACCGCCGCCGACCTGGTCCAGCGACTTCGCGTCAGCCCGGCGTCGATCTCGCACGCCGTCGCCTTTCTCGAACAGCAGGGAATGCTCATGCGGGAGCGGATCCCCGGCGAGCGCCGCGAACGCTATGTCATCGACGGTGAGATCTGGCTCCGGACCACCCTCGCAGCCGCGCAGATGAACGACTCCCTGGAGGCCGCATCACGGCGCGGAGCCGAGATCCTCGGGACCGCGACCCCGGCAGGCGCCCGCTTCGAGGACGCCGCCGAATTCCTGCTCCTCGTGACCGAGGCTCACCGGCAGGTCATGGAGCAGTGGGAAAGGCGCCTGGCCACCCGGAACGCCGCACGACGGTAACCCGGTCCAATCAGCGTCGTGCCGCAGTCGAGAGCACGTCACCGCGCACGGATACGCGTCCGTGGGGCGCGTCCCGGTCGGGACACGCCCCACGAAACGGGGTCAGACGAGCGGGCGGGCGGTCGGCGGGATGGCGACGGGCAGGTGGGAGCTGCCCTGCAGCCACTTGTCGACGGCGGCCGCCGCGGAGCGGCCCTCGGCGATCGCCCAGACGATCAGCGACTGGCCGCGGCCCATGTCGCCGGCGACGAACACGCCGTCGACGGAGGTGGCGTACGAGGTGTCGCGGGCGACGTTGCCGCGCTGGTCCAGCTCGACGCCGAGCTGCTCCAGCAGGCCCGCGCGCTCCGGGCCGACGAAGCCCATGGCCAGAGTGACGAGCTGGGCCGGGATCTCCCGCTCGGTGCCCTCGATCGGCTCGAAGCCGGTCTCCGGGCCCCGTACGTCGACGACGCGCAGCGCCCGGACCCGGCCGTCCTCGTCGCCGAGGAACTCCAGCGTGTTGACCGCGTACGCGCGCTCGCCGCCAAGGTCGACCAGCTCCTCGTGCGCCGACTCCATCTTGAACAGCATGGGGTAGGTCGGCCACGGCTGGCCGCCGGGACGGTTCTCCGGCGGACGCGGCATGATCTCCAGCTGGGTGATCGACAGCGCACCCTGGCGGACGGCGGTGCCGATGCAGTCCGCGCCGGTGTCGCCGCCGCCGATGACGACGACGTGTTTGCCCTCGGCGCAGATCGGCGACTCGGCGATGTCGCCCTCCTGGACCTTGTTGGAGGGCGGGAGGTACTGCATCGCCTGGTGGATGCCGTCGAGCTCCCGGCCGGGCACCTTCAGGTCGCGCCAGGCGGTGGCGCCACCGGCGAGCACCACGGCGTCGTACGAGGCGCGGAGCTCGTCGGCCGTGACGTCGACGCCGATGTTCGCCGAGGTGCGGAACTCGGTGCCCTCGGCACGCATCTGCTCCAGGCGCCGGTCGAGGTGCTTCTTCTCCATCTTGAACTCGGGGATGCCGTAGCGCAGCAGCCCGCCGGGCCTGTCGGCCCGCTCGTACACGACGACGTCGTGGCCAGCACGGGTGAGCTGCTGGGCGGCGGCCAGGCCCGCGGGCCCGGAACCGACGACCGCGACCTTCCGGCCGGTCCTGACGGCCGGCGGCTGGGGCGTGACCCAGCCCTCGGCGAAGGCGCGGTCGATGATCTCGACCTCGACCCGCTTGATCGTCACCGGGTCGGAGTTGATGCCCAGGACGCACGCGGACTCGCACGGCGCCGGGCACAGCCGCCCGGTGAACTCCGGGAAGTTGTTCGTGGCGTGCAGCCGCTCGATCGCGCCCCGCCACTCGTCGCGGTGGACGAGGTCGTTCCACTCGGGGATGAGGTTCCCCAGCGGGCAGCCGTTGTGGCAGAACGGGATCCCGCAGTCCATGCAGCGGGACGCCTGCTTCTCCAGCGAGCCCTTGGGGAAGTTCTCGTACACCTCGCGCCAGTCGCGGATCCGAACGTCGACCGGGCGACGCTTTGGGAGCTCCCGCGGATGACTCATGAAACCCTTCGGGTCAGCCATGTCTCCCCCTTCACCCGTTGACGGCGGCCATGACGGCCTGGTCTGCGTCGCGTCCCTCGGCCTCGGCGGCGGCGCGGGCGTCCAGGACTCTCTTGTAGTCGCGCGGCATGACCTTCGCGAAGCGTCCGACCGCGTCGTCCCAGTCGGCGAGCAGCGCGGCGGCCACCGTCGATCCGGTCTCGGCGCGGTGACGTTCGACGATGTCCCGCAGGTAGGCGCGGTCGTCGTCGCCGAGCGGGTCGAGGTCGACCATCTCGGTGTTGAGGCGCTCGGGCCGCAGGTCCAGGACGTACGCGATGCCGCCGGACATGCCGGCCGCGAAGTTGCGCCCGGTCGGGCCGAGGACGACGGCCCGGCCGCCGGTCATGTACTCGCAGCCGTGGTCGCCGACGCCTTCGACGACGGCGGTCGCGCCGGAGTTGCGGACGCAGAACCGCTCGCCGACGACACCGCGGACGAACGCATCACCGGACGTCGCGCCGTACAGCATGACGTTGCCGGCGATGATCTGCTCCTCCGCCTTGAACGGCGCGTCGGCGGGCGGGCGTACGGTGAGGCGCCCGCCGGACAGGCCCTTGCCCATGTAGTCGTTGGCGTCGCCGATCAGCCGCAGGGTGATCCCGCGCGGCACGAACGCGCCGAACGAGTTGCCCGCCGACCCGGTGAAGGTGACGTCGATGGTGTCGTCGGGCAGGCCTTCGCCGCCCCACTTCTTGGTCACCTCGTGGCCGAGCATGGTGCCGACCGTGCGGTTGACGTTCCGGATCGGCAACTCGAGCTTGACCGGGTCGCCGAACGCGATGGCGCCCTCGGCGAGCTGGATCAGCGTGTTGTCGAGCGCCTTCTCCAGGCCGTGGTCCTGCTCGGTGACGCGGTGCAGCGCCGCGCCGTCCGGCAGGTCGGGCCGGTACAGGATCGGGGCCAGGTCGAGCCCGGCGGCCTTCCAGTGGCCGACTGCCTCGGCGGTGTCGATCGTCTCGACGTGGCCGATCGCCTCTTCGATGGACCGGAACCCGAGCGCGGCGAGGTACTCGCGGACCTCCTCGGCGATGAACTCGAAGAAGTTGACGACGAACTCCGGCTTGCCGCTGAACTTCTTGCGCAGCTCCGGGTTCTGGGTGGCGACGCCCACCGGGCAGGTGTCCAGGTGGCAGACGCGCATCATCACGCAGCCGGAGACGACCAGCGGCGCGGTCGCGAAGCCGAACTCCTCCGCGCCGAGCAGCGCCGCGATGACGACGTCGCGGCCGGTCTTCATCTGCCCGTCGGTCTGCACGACGATGCGGTCGCGCAGGCCGTTGAGCAGCAGCGTCTGCTGGGTCTCGGCCAGGCCGAGCTCCCAGGGCGCGCCGGCGTGCTTGATCGAGGTGAGCGGCGAGGCGCCGGTGCCGCCGTCGTGCCCGGAGATGAGCACCACGTCGGCGTGCGCCTTGGACACGCCCGCCGCGACCGTTCCGACGCCGACCTCGGAGACGAGCTTGACGTGCACGCGCGCCGCCGGGTTGGCGTTCTTCAGGTCGTGGATGAGCTGGGCGAGGTCCTCGATCGAGTAGATGTCGTGGTGCGGCGGCGGCGAGATGAGGCCGACGCCGGGCGTGGAGTGCCGGGTCTTGGCGATCCACGGGTACACCTTGTGGCCGGGCAGCTGCCCGCCCTCGCCGGGCTTCGCGCCCTGCGCCATCTTGATCTGCAGGTCGTCGGCGTTGGTCAGGTACTCCGACGTCACGCCGAACCGGCCCGACGCCACCTGCTTGATCGCCGACCGGCGCAGGTCGCCGTTGGCGTCCGGCGTGAACCGCTCGGAGTCCTCGCCGCCCTCACCGGTGTTCGACTTCCCGCCGAGACGGTTCATCGCGATCGCGAGGGTCTCGTGCGCCTCGGCGGAGATCGAGCCGTACGACATCGCGCCGGTGGAGAACCGCTTGACGATCTCCGAGGCGGGCTCGACCTCCTCGACGGACACCGGCGGGCGTACGCCCTCGCGCAGCTTGAACAGGCCGCGCAGGGTCATCAGCCGATGCGCCTGCTCGTCGACGAGCTTCGTGTACTCCTTGAAGATCTCGTACCGGCGGGTGCGGGTGGCGTGCTGCAGCTTGAAGACCGTCTCGGGGTTGAACAGGTGCGGCTCGCCCTCGCGCCGCCACTGGTACTCCCCGCCGACCTCGAGGGTGCGGTGCGACAGCTCGTTGCCGCCGGGCGGGTACGCCCGGTGGTGGCGCTGCGCGACCTCCTCGGCGAGCACGTCGTAGCCGACGCCGCCGAGGCGGGAGGTCGTGCCGGTGAAGCACTCGCCGACGACCTCGTCGCCGAGCCCGACCGCCTCGAAGATCTGCGCGCCGGTGTACGAGGCGACCGTGGACACGCCCATCTTGGACATGACCTTCAGGACGCCCTTGCCGTACGCCTTGACCAGGTTGCGGACGGCCTTGGCCGGGTCGCCGGTGAGGACGCCGCCGGCGACCAGGTCCTCGACGGTCTCGATGGCGAGGTACGGGTTGACGGCCGACGCGCCGTACCCGATGAGCAGCGCCATGTGGTGGCACTCGCGGGCGTCGGCGGTCTCGACGACCAGCCCGACCCGCGTACGGGTCTTCTCCCGGATCAGGTGGTGGTGCACCGCACCGGTGAGCAGCAGCGACGGGATCGGCGCCTTCTCGGCGGTCGCGCCGCGGTCGGACAGCACGAGGAGACGGGCGCCGTCGCGGATCGCCGCCGACACCTCGGCGCAGATCTCCCGCAGGCGGCGCCGGAGCGCCTCGCCACCGCCGGCCACGTCGTACAGGCCGGAGACGACGTACGGCTGGAACTCGGGCCGGTCGCCGTCGTCGTTGATGTGGGTGATCTTGGCGAGTTCCTCGTTGTCGAGGATCGGCGTGGGCAGCACGAGCCGGCGGCAGGAGTCCGGGCCGGGCTCGAGCAGGTTGCCCTCGGGGCCGAGCGTCGACTGGAGGCTGGTGACGAGCTCTTCGCGGATGGCGTCCAGCGGCGGGTTCGTGACCTGCGCGAACAGCTGCTTGAAGTAGTCGAACAGCTGCCGCGGACGGTCCGACAGCGCGGCCAGCGGCGTGTCGGTGCCCATGGATCCGATCGGCTCGGCACCGTTCTTCGCCATCGGCGCCAGGAGGATCTTCAGCTCCTCGTTGGTGTAGCCGAAGATCTGCTGGCCCTTGACCAGCGTCTCGTGCGAGGGCAGGGCACCCTCGTGCAGCTCCTCGACGACGCGCAGCTCGCGCTCGGGCAGCTCGCCGAAGCGGACGAGGCCGTCGTTCAGCCACTCGGCGTACGGGTGCTCGCGGGCGAGCTCGGCCTTGATCTCGTCGTCCTCGACGATGCGGCCCTGGGCGGTGTCGACCAGGAAGATCTTGCCGGGCTGCAGGCGGCCCTTGCGGACCACCTTCGACTGCTCGATGTCCAGCACGCCGGCCTCGCTGGCCAGCACGACGAACCCCTCGTCGGTGACCCAGAAGCGTCCCGGGCGCAGGCCGTTGCGGTCCAGGACCGCGCCCACGACGGTGCCGTCGGTGAAAGTGACGCTCGCCGGGCCGTCCCAGGCCTCCATCAGCGTGGAGTGGAACTCGTAGAAGGCCCGCCTCTCGGCGTCCATCTCGGTGTGGTTCTCCCACGCCTCGGGGATCATCATGAGCACCGAGTGCGGCAGCGACCGGCCGCCGAGGTGGAGCAGCTCCAGGCACTCGTCGAACGACGCGGTGTCGCTGGCCTCGATGTCGATCACCGGGTAGATCCGGGACAGGTCGCCCGGCAGCAGGTCGGACTTCAGCAGCGCCTCGCGGGCCCGCATCCAGTTCCGGTTGCCCTTGACCGTGTTGATCTCGCCGTTGTGCGCGATGAACCGGTACGGGTGGGCCAGCTCCCACGCCGGGAACGTGTTCGTGGAGAACCGCGAGTGGACCAGCGCGATCCCGGTGCTGTACCGCCGGTCGGACAGGTCCGGGAAGAACGGCTCCAGCTGCGGGGTGGTCAGCATCCCCTTGTAGACGATCGTGCGGCTGGACAGGCTCGGGAAGTACACCCCGGTGTCCTGCTCCATGCGCTCGCGGGCGCAGAACACGATCCGGTCCAGCTCCAGCTCCCGGGCGCCGCTACGGGCGCTCAGGAACAGCTGGGCGAAGTGCGGCATGACCGCGCGCGCCGTCGGGCCGGAGAAGTCCGGGTCGTGAGGAAGCTCACGCCAGCCGAGGACCGTCAGGCCCTCCTCGTCCGCGATCCGCTCGACCACGGCGACAGCCTCGGCCCGCTCCGCCTCGTCCGTGGGCAGGAACGCGATGCCCGCGGCGTACGCGCCGGGCTCGGGCAGCGCGAAGTCCACGACCTCCCGGAACAGGGCGTCGGGCAGCTGGGTGAGGATGCCGGCGCCGTCGCCGTCGTCCGGTTCGGCGCCCTTGGCACCGCGGTGATCCAGGTTACGCAGGACGGTCAAGGCCTTCACGACGATGTCGTGACTCTTGCGGCCGTTCAGGTCGGCGACCATGCCGACGCCACAGGCGTCATGCTCACCCGCGGGGTCGTACAGACCTTGACGCTCTGGACGTCCTCGGCCCGGAATCATGGCAGCAGGCACCATCAACCCTCCTCGTCGTCTTCGTTCCGCTCCCCATCAGTTGCAGACTGGGACGACGTTGGCCCGCTGCGGTGAATAGAGATTACAACACTGCCTGATTCATCCCCGACGCGGCATGATCACGAAACTTGGTGAATCTTCCGCATCTTGTGCGAACCGAGGCTTTCGCCCGGTTGTTCCGACAAAGTGGCTGGTTCCGCCTTGATCGCACCGACGCGAACAGATCCGTTCCGGCGGGCCTGGTCGTCACCGGATGTTCCCCCGATATTCGAAAACGGCCCCCGTCCGGCTGGACGGGGGCCGCGGGCGGCTTCCGGCTGGGCGGGAGCCGCGGGTCGGCTTCCGGCTGGAGGGGAGCCGCGGGTCGGCTTCCGGTTTGCTCAGCCGGCTTCCGGCTTCCTCAGCTCCTGACGTTCCTGGTGAACAGGAACGTCTTGCCCGCGCGCTCCACGAGGCCCGCCGGAGCGATCGTGTCGGGACTGGACGCCGTGCCGTCCGCGCCGCCGGCCCAGCCGATCACGACGAAGTGCCCGTACGCTCCGCCGGACGCGCCCGTGTTGCCCTTGCCGAAGTTACTGACCGGCGCGGGCCCCGAGACCGGCTGGAAGAAGCCCTTGTTGCCCGAGTCCGGGTCCATGTCCCCGATCAGGCTGTTCGCGGCGTTGACGTCGCGGAGGTTGAAGATCACCACCTGGCCGACCCAGCGCTGGTCCGACGAGACGTACGCGGCGCGGATCGCCTGCGTGCAGCCGTAGCTCTGCAGGGCCGTCTTCAGCCCGGCGCCCCAGACCGCGCTCCCGCAGTCGCTGTCCAGCCGCCCCGAGCCCTGGAGCTGCATCGTGATGTGCTCGATGTTGTTGGTCTGCGCCTTGGCCTCGGCGTCGCTGAAGACCTCGGTCAGAGTCATCGGCTGGGAGTCCGCCGAGGCGCTGTTCAGCTTGTCCCACAGCGACCAGGACTTGGTGGCGTTGTAGTAGGACGGCTTGTACTGGCCGTTCGCGGAGCCCGGCTGCCCGGGCCCCGTCTCCCCCGCCCCCGGCGTCCCGACCGCCGCCGGCGACGTGCCCGTCTTGGTCTTGTCGTCCCCGCCGCTCGACGCGGCGTAGTAGGCGCCGCCGAGCACCCCGCCGACCAGGAGGACGGCACCGGCGATCGCCCCGATGACGATGCCGCCGTTGCCCTTCTTCGGCGGCGGGCCCATGGGCGGCTGGCCCATCGGACCCATCGGACCCATCGGGCCCATGGGGCCCTGCATCTGCGGCGGCTGCATGCTCGGCGGGCCCATGGGCACGCCGCCCGCCATCGTCTCCTGGTGCTGCCAGCCGGGAGCGGACGGACCGTATCCGCCCGGCGGGGGTGTCGCACCCCACCCGCCGGGCTGGCCTCCCTGGGGCTGCTCGCCGGGGCCGGTGGGCGGGTACGGGTAACTCATATCGTGATCTCCTCTGATGACCTCGCCTCTTAGAGGGAGAAGCCTAGGGTGTGGTTCCCACCCATTCGGCCGGATTCTGACACGTCTACGCTGGACGCCATGTGTCAGGTGCCCGAAGAGGCCGCACGACTTCTGGAAGGCGTGGGCGCCCGTCGCCTCCGCCACGCCCTCGCCCTGCTGATCGGTGATCGTTCCTGGGACGCCGACACGCTCGTCCGCGCCACCAACGCGCCCCGCCGGGCGATCGACGCGCTGCTGGCCGCGCTCGGCGACGATCTCGACGATGGGCGGATCCGCCGCGACCGGATCGACGCCTACCGGCCCCTGACCGTTCCCCCGCTCCTCGCCGACCCGGTCGCCCACCTGCTTCCCGAGCACGCCGAGGCCGTCGCCGCCATGGACGGGCTCATCTCCGCCGCGCCCCGCGCCCGTACCGCGCTCGACCACGTCGCGGCCACCGCCGACACCGCCGTCCGGCGGGCGCTGCTGCTCGGCGCCCGGTTCTGGCTCGGCTCGGCGCGGCTGCTGTGCGTCGGCGACCACGACCTCACGTCCCTCGCCGTCGCGCTCACCCACCCCGGTGTCGAGATCACCGTGGTCGACATCGACGACCGCATCCTGGAGTTCATCGGCGATGAGGCGGCCCGCCGGGGCCTGCAGATCCGCTGCCGGTTCGCCGACCTGCGGCTGGGACTGCCGCCCGGCGCGCGCGAATGGGCCGACCTGGTGTTCACCGACCCGCCGTACACACCGGACGGCGTCGCGCTGTTCACCCGGCGCGGCCTGGAAGGGATGCGCGACCGCGAGACCGGCCGGGTACTGGTCGCGTACGGCGCCAGCGAGGGCACGCCCACGCTGGCGCTGAAGGTGCAGGAGGCGCTCGGGCCACTGCACCTGGCGTACGAGGCGATCTGGCCGGACTTCAACCGCTACCACGGGGCGCCGGCGATCGGCTCGGCCAGCGACCTGTACGTCCTGCGGCCCACCGGCCGTACGTGGAAGGCGCTCGGATCGGCCGTCGCGGGGACCCGGATCTACACGCAGGGACCGCAGGCGGTCGAGTCCCCGGACCGGCCCGTCGATCCGGCCGTCGCCGAGCCGGCCGACCTGCTGGTCGGCGAGTGGCCGAAGGGCTTCGCCCCCGGCACCCCGCGCGTTCACCTGGCGACGTGGCTGGCCAAGCCCTACGCCGGCCGGGCGGCCGACGTGGTCGTCGCGCTACCGGCCGGGTACGACGCCCTGCTGCCCCGGGTGCTCCTCGCGTCACGAGCCGAGCGGGTACGCGTGCTGACGCCGTCGGTCCTCCCCCGGGCCCTGAAGAGCGTGCTCGCGGCGGTCTACCACGTGAAGACCGAACCCGGCGAGATCGTCGCCTCCCGCGTCGCACCGCCCGGCGGGGCCGGAGCCGTCCTCCGGTACATCCTGGACCGGCCCCACGTGCGGATCGCCGGCTCCTGGCGGGAGGGCCTCATCCGGCACACCACCGGCGGCCTGACCAAGAACCAGGCCCGCGCCCGGATCCAGGACGCGGCCCCGTGGCTCGGCGACGCGACAGTGCTGGACCTGCCCGCCCACCGCCTCAGCGACCTCCCCGACGCAGTACGCCGCACGCTCGACCTCTGACCCGCATAGGCGGCGAGCACACCGACGCACCAGCGAACGAGCGCCAGCCAGCCCCTCGATCACGCTCAACACGGTCCAGCGCCAGCCTCGGTCCGCGCCAGCCTCGGTCCGCGCCGGTCACGGTCCGCGCTGGACAGGGCCGGCCTCGGTCCAGGCAGGTGCCGGTCAGGGCCGACCACGGTCACGGTCCGAGCCGCTCAGGACGCTTTAGTCTTTCTGGCCCTTGTCGGCGACGCGTCCGACTATGGAGGGGGGCGGGCCGACCGTGACGAGCAGTGACAGCAGCTTCGGGTCCGTCTCGCTGCCCGATCCGTCCGCGCGGCGTACCCAGGTGATCACCGCGTAGTGGCCCATCGCCACCCCGCGTGCGGTGCTGAAGCCCTGGCTGAACGCCGCCTCGTCGGAGGGCGGTTTCGCGAACCCATTGCCGGTCCGCGGATCGGCCGCCGTGACCAGTTTGCCGGCGACCGTGGAGTCGGCCAGGTTGAAGATCGCCACCATGGCCATGAAGTGCTTGTCCGCGTACACGCCGCGGGCCACCTGGGTGCAGCCCACCTGCTGCACCAGCCTGACCAGTGCCTGTCCCCAGACGGTGTCGGCGCACCGGGCGTCCAGTTTCGACGTGGTCAGCTTCAACGACGCCTTCGAGTCCGTATCCGCGATGGTCTTCTTGTCGAAGACCTCGTTCTCGGTGAGTGGACTGGGATCGGCGGTGCGCTTGGCGATGGGGGCGAACACTTCGGTGGACGCCGTCGCGGAGTACACCGACGGCGACGGTCCACCGGCCAACGAGCCGCCCGGCTGCGGGGCCGAGGGCTTCGGCTCGTCGTGGAGCAGCACGACCACGCCGGCGACGGCGACGAGTGCGACGACCAGGATCACTCCGGCTGCGAAGAAATAGGCCGCGGGGGGCAGAGCGCCCGGCCCCTTCTCACCCTGCGCGAGCCGCGCCCGGCCCTTGATCGCGGGTAGCCGGAGGGACGGACGTGATCTCCGCGGTGCCTCCCCGGGATCGCCCTCGGGATCGGCGTTCGGGTCGTCCGGAGGCGGGCCGCCGTTCCACCCGGCAGGCTGCGGTCCCTCTGAAGGCGCTCCGCCGTTCCATTCCGGGGACGGCTGTCCCTCGGGAGGTCGTCCGCCATTCCACCCTGGAGAGGGCTGACCCCCGCCGTTCCACCCTTGGCCCGGCTGCCCGCCGGCAGGACCTCCGCCGTCCCACTCCGGAGACGGCTGACCTCCGCCGTTCCATCCTTGGGCCGACTGCCCGCCGGGAGGACCTACGTTCCGCCCTTGTCCCGGCTGTCCGCCGGGAGGTCGTCCGCCGTTCCAGCCGGGGGGCTGCTGTCCCTCCGGGATCGGTGGCTGACCGCCGTTCCATCCCGGAGACGGCTGCCCTCCAGGAGGCCGTCCGCCGTTCCACGCGGCTGGCTGCTGCCCGTCCCAGCCCTGGGAGGGGCCGTTGTTCCGGCTATCCACCGGCGAGGACGAGTCGTTCCCAGACGAAGTCGTCGGCCCGTTCGATGGCGATGCTGGCGTTCAGCAGTTCGTTCATCGTCTGCGGCTGTGCTCCGCCGGCCTTCTCCACCCAGCTGATGACCACGAAGTGCCCGAACGGCTGGCTGTAGGCCGCGCTGAAGCCGCCGGTGAAGTTCGTCGATCCCTTGACCGTGAGCGGCGAGACGAAGCCCGCGCTGCTTCCCGGGTCGAGGTCACGGATGATCTGCGACGCGCCGTCGAGGGTCTCGAGGTTCAAGGCGATGAACTGGCCGACGTACTGCTTGTCGTTGCTGACGTACGCGCCACGGGCGATCTGGGTGCACCCGTACTTCTGCAGGTCGGCCTGGAGCTGCTGCCCCCAGGTGACGGTCTTGCAGTCACCGGCGATGTCGGATCCCGCCAGCGTGAAGGTGAACTTGCCGCTGGTGACGGTCTTGTCCTCGGCGCCGAAGACCTCGTCCTTGTTCAGCGGGCGCTTGTCCTTGCTGCGGTCGGACAGCTTCTTCACCTGGGAATTGGGCGGGGTGTTGACGTAGATCTTGGGCAACACCTTGACCGCCGCGGCGGCTTCCGGCTTCTTGTCACCACCGCCGCAGCCGGCGGTGAGGAGCATGGCCACCGCGACCCCTCCGGTGATCAGGAGGTTTCGCTTGGAACCACTGGCCGAGCCTCGCGCGGCGCGACGTCCCCGCGACGCCTGTCCCTGCTCGCCGTCCTCGTAACCCATGTCGCTCACGAGCCGTGAGCTTAGCGAACCTCCAGGGACGAGATGTCCATATCGCCGCTCTGCCCCTTTTTGTCCCGCTGTTTGTGGCGCATCCCACGGACCGCCGAACGCCCCTCCCGCCCGGCAGAAACGCCCGGCCTGACGGCCGGAGGCACGTCCAGGACGGCGCTAGCCCCGCCCCGAATGACGGGGCCAGCACTCAAGATCATTTGGTCAGGCGCCGCGACCCGCCGACGACCGGTCCGTCTTTCCCGCCGGAGAGGCCTTCTCGTCGTCGTGCGAGACGTCGTCCGTGGTGGAGGCCTCGGATCCGTCGGCCGCGTCGCTCTGCGAGCGGCTTTCCTCGCCGTTCGGCGCGTCGCCGGCGGCCGGAGAGTCGGTGGCCTCGGCGTCGTTCTCCGTCTCACCGCCGGGAGCGTCCGCGGTGTCCGTGGCGTCGTCGTCCGCGGGCTCTGCCTTCGCCCCGTCCGTCTCGGAGCGCTCCGGGGCGTGCGCGTCGCCGGCCTCCGGGGATGAGGCCTCGCCCGCGTCGTCGGCGGCCGCCTCGCCGCTCTCCGGAACGTCGGTGGTGGACTCGCGGTCCTCCGGGACGTCGGTGGTGGACTCGCCGTCCTCCGAGGTGCTGGTAGCGGACTCGCCGCCCTTCGGCTCGGCCGTCTCGGTCTCCGTCTTCTCGGCGGCCTCTGCGGCTTCCACGGTCTCGGCGGCGTCTTCCGAGTCTGCGGACTCGTCAGGCTCGGCGGGCGCTTCCGCTTCGGGCTGCTCGACGGGCTCCTCGGCGTCCTTCGCCTGCTCCTCCCCCTCCGCCCGGGTCACGGCGGCGGCACCTGCCACCGCCGCGTCGTCCTCGCTCGTGACCCTCTCCGCAGCGGACTCGTCCGCCGTGGTGTCCGCCGCCGTACCGAAGGCGCCGGGCGGGTTCTCGGTCTTGCCGCGCTGGAAGTAGATGTAGGCCACCGCGCAGAGGAAGACGATGAGCGCGGTCCAGTCGTTGAGCCGAACGCCCAGGATGTGGTGGGCCGGGTCGACACGCAGCCACTCGGTCCAGGCCCGGCCCACGGTGTAGGCGGCGACGTACAGGGCGAACGCCCGCCCGTAGGCGAGCCGGAAACGCTTCTCCGCCCAGATGACCAGGATGGCCACCCCGACGCACCACAGGGACTCGTACAGGAACGTCGGCTGGTACGTCGCGATGTCCGGGGTGTTCGGCGGGCGGTGCGCCGGGTCGATCTTCACGGCCCAGGGCAGCTTCGTGGGCCGGCCGTACAGCTCCTGGTTGAACCAGTTGCCCCAGCGCCCGATCGCCTGGGCCAGGACGATGCCCGGCGCGGCGGCGTCGGCGAAGACGCGCAGGGAGATCCCCCGGCGACGGCAGCCGAGGTAGGCGCCGAACGTGCCGAGAGCGATGGCCCCCCAGATGCCGAGCCCGCCGTTCCAGACCTTGAGCGCGTCGATGGGATGGCGACCATGGCCGAAGTACAACTGGTGGTCGGTGATGACGTGGTAGAGCCGCCCGCCGACCAGGCCGAACGGCACGGCCCAGACCGCGATGTCGACGACCGTCCCGGACGCGCCGCCCCGGGCCGTCCAGCGCCGCTCCCCGAGCCATACGGCGACGATCACCCCAATGATGATCATCAAGGCGTACCCGCGAAGGGGCAAGGGCCCCAGATGGATGCTGCCCTGCGATGGGCTGGGGATGAAGGCGAGCGGCTGCATGGGATGTGAGATTACCGTCTGGCGGGCATCCGACGGCGCGGCGACGGTGAAGATCGGGCGTCGAATGCGCATCGCCGCCGGGGGTGAGTCCCGCCGGCATGGCGATGGGGGCACGGCCGATGGCCGTACCCCCATGTGCCTGCGCCGACCGGGGCACGGCGTGGCTCGGCCGTGCCCCGTCCGGGGCCGTCGTTACTTGCCGGCCTTGGCCGACGGGCTGGCCGAACCGGTCGGAGCGGACGTCGGCGCCGCGCTCGGCGTGGCGTCGACCGGCTTGGCGGCCAGAATGGCCTTCTCCAGGGCGGACGGCTTCAGCAGGACGTTGGTCAGGTCCAAGGACTGGCCGTTCAGGTAGACGGTCGGCGTGCCGGTGACCTTGCGGGACTGCTCGGCGTAGGTCGTCATCGAGTCGATCTGGCTCTGCTTCTGCATCCCCTTGACGCACTGCTCGAACGCCGGGGTGTCGAAGCCGAGGTCCTTGCCCCAGCCGATGAGGTCCTTGTTGGAGAAGCCGCTCGAGCCCTCCGCCGGCTGGTTCTTGTAGATCGTGTCGTGGTACTTCACCCACTTGTCCGCCGGAGCGCACAGCGCGGCGTTGGCGGCCCGCTGGGAGTTGCCGCGGATCGGCTCCTCCCGCTCCTTGAACAGCCAGAACGGGTTGTAGATGACGTTGACCTTGCCCTCGGCCGCGAGGCGCTTGATCGTGTTACCGCTGGTGCTCTCCATCTCCTTGCAGATGGGGCACTGGAAGTCCTCGAACATCTCCAGCAAGGGCGCCTTGTTCCCCGGCTTGCCCATGAGGATCCGGCCGTCGGCCATGCGGGTCGCCGGCGCCAGCGCACCGGTGTACGTGTTCTTGTCCTTCTTGTTCACGACGTACACGGTGACGACCACGGCCAGCGCCACGATCGCGAGGGCGCTGATGGCGATGGTGAGGGCCCGCATCCGCTGCTGCTTCTGCGCCTGGCGCTTGCGCTCCTCCGCCAGCCGCTCGCGGGCCGACCGCTGTCGAGCGGCCTTACTCATCTGGTTCTCCTAGTTTGAATATCTCAGGTGGTGGTGTACAGACCGAGCACCCGGTCAAGCGCGAGTTTTCCGCGCGGGAACACCATCAGCCAGGCGGCGAGGGCGAGGAAGCCGAGGTCTCGGAAGACCTCCCTAAGGTAATGGGTCTGGCCCTTGCCCACCGTGCCGCCGCCCCCGAAACAGCCACAGTTGATCGACAATCCGCGCGCCGCCACGGAGATGATCCCGGCGATGAAGACAATGAACAGCAGACCCACGCAGATCGCCATGACCCGGGTGGCGAACCCGAGCAGGATCATCGCGGCCAGGACCATCTCCAGCACCGGCAGCCCGAGCGCGACCGGCGTGACCATGCCCTTGGGCAGGATCTGGTACGCGGAGACCGCGGTCTTCTGCAGTGCCGGCGGCTCGGTGAACTTCGCGTACCCGGCGATCCCCATGATGGCCGCGAGCGCGACGCGCACCACGAGCGTGATCCAGTCCTGGCGGCGCTGAATGACCGCCGGAAGGCGGACCCGTCCGATGAGACCGGTCCTGGCCTCCACGTCCTCGGTCTTCGCGGTCGTCGAGCCGCGCCTCGCGGACGCCGTCTTCCCGCCCGCGGACGCTCCCCCGGTGGCCTTGGTCCTGCGTCTCGCGGAGTCAGCCTTGGCTTCAGCCACTGTCGTTCCTCACCCTGTCATGATCCGGCGCGCGCCAGCATAGGCGACGAGAATGTAAGGACACCGTCAAGCACGGTAGATCCTGTCACCTTCCCGGCGTACGCGGGTCCGCTATCGGCGGACACCCTCGGCGAGTTCGGCGGTGAGCCGGCGTACGGCGTCGATCCCGGCCTCGGGCGACGGCGCGTCGAGCAGCCGGCGGATGAACGCCGAGCCGACGATGACGCCGTCGGCGTAGCCCGCGACCTCGGCGGCCTGCTCGCCGTTGCTGACGCCCAGGCCGAGCCCGATCGGCAGCGGCGACCGCTGGGCCATGGCCTTGCGGGTGCGCTCGACCAGGTGGGCGGCACCGGTGTCGACGGCCGTACGCGCACCCGTCACACCCATGAGCGAGGCGGCGTACACGAACCCGCGGGACACGCCGGTGATGATCCCGAGGCGCTCGTCGGTGGAGCTGAGGGCGACCAGGAAGACGCGGTCGAGGTCGTACGCGTCGGAGGCGGCCAGCCACGGCTCGGCCTCCTCCGGCGTGAGGTCCGGGGTGATCAGGCCGCAGCCGCCCGCCGAGGACAGGTCGCGGGCGAAGGCGTCGACGCCGTACCGGTCGACGGGGTTCCAGTACGTCATGACGAGCGTGCGGGCCCCGGTGGCGGCGACCGCCTCGACCGTACGGAACACGTCGGCGACCCGGATGCCGCCGGTCAGCGCCTGGTGGACGGCGTCCTGGATGGTCGGGCCGTCCATGAGCGGGTCGGTGTAGGGCAGGCCGATCTCGATGACGTCACAGCCGGCCTCGACCATGGCCGTGGCGGCGGCGACGGCCCCCTCGTACGAGGGGAACCCCGCGGGCAGGTAGCCGACGAGCGCCGCGCGCCCCTCACTCTTGGCCTTCTCGAACGCCGTCGCAACGGTCGGTGCGTCGCCTGTCATGGATCCACTCCGCCGATCGTCTCGCGCCTGGCCGGTGAGCGCGTCGCGCTCGGCCACCGGTCCCCCGCTCATCGCGCGGACCCTTCGCCCTCGACCAGCCCGAACCACTCGGCGGCCGTGTGCATGTCCTTGTCGCCCCGGCCGGAGAGGCAGACCACGATCGTGGCGTCGGGCCCGAGCTCCCGGCCGACGCGCAGCGCGCCGGCCAGGGCGTGCGCGGACTCGATGGCCGGGATGATGCCCTCGGTGCGGCACAGGAGCGCGAACGCGTCCATGGCCTCGGAGTCGGTGACGGCCTGGTAGGTCGCACGGCCGGTGTCACGCAGCCAGGAGTGCTCGGGGCCGACGCCGGGATAGTCGAGTCCGGCCGACACCGAGTGGGTATCCAGGGTCTGGCCTTCGTCGTCCTGCAGCAGGTAGGTGCGCATGCCGTGGATGACGCCGACGGACCCGCCGACCAGCGTGGCCGCGTGCTTGCCGCTGTCGACCCCGGCGCCGCCGGCCTCGAAGCCGTAGAGCCGGACCTCCTCGTCCGGGACGAACGCGTGGAAGGCGCCGATGGCGTTGGAACCCCCGCCGACACAGGCCACCACCGCGTCGGGCAGCCGGCCGGTCAGCTCGAGGACCTGCTCGCGGGCCTCCACGCCGATGATCCGCTGGAAGTCGCGGACCATCATCGGGAACGGGTGCGGGCCCATGGTCGAGCCGATGCAGTAGTGGGTGTGCTCGACGCTCGCCACCCAGTCGCGGAACGCCTCGTTGCAGGCGTCCTTGAGCGTGCGGCTGCCGGTCTTGACCGGGATCACCTCGGCGCCGAGCATCCGCATCCGGGCGACGTTGAGCGCCTGGCGTACGGTGTCGACCTCGCCCATGTAGACGACGCACTCCAGGCCGAGCAGGGCCGCCGCGGTCGCGGTCGCGACACCGTGCTGGCCCGCGCCGGTCTCGGCGATGACCCGGGTCTTGCCCATGCGCCGGGTGAGCAGCGCCTGCCCCAGCACGTTGTTGATCTTGTGGGAGCCGGTGTGGTTGAGATCCTCGCGCTTGAGGAGGATCCGCGCCCCGCCGGCCTCCGCGCCGAACCGCTTGGCCTCGGTCAGGAGGCTCGGGCGCCCGGCGTAGGTCTTCAGCAGATGGTCGAGCTCGGCCCGGAACTCCGGGTCGGCAACGGCCGTCTGGTAGGCGGTGGTCAGCTCGTCGAGCGCCGCCATGAGCGCCTCGGGCGCGAACCGGCCGCCGAAACGGCCGAAGTGGCCGGTCAGGTCCGGAAACTCGCGTGCGGCATCGATGGTCATCGCAATGGTCCTGTCGAAGGTGTAAGAGGCCGAATCCGGTCAGTCGAGGTACGGATGGCCTAGCCATCGTTCGCGCAGGAGCATGCCCACAGCCTACTGGGTGCGCCGCCTACTTGCCCTGCCGCAACGCAGGGTGCGCTCCGGCCGCGACGAGGTCGGAGACCGCCGAGCGCGGGTCCTTGCCGACCACCAGGCTCTCCCCGACCAGGACGGCGTCGGCCCCGGAGGAGGCGTAGGCGAGCAGGTCGTGCGGCCCGCGAACGCCCGACTCCGCGATCTTCACGATGCCGTCGGGGATCTGCGGGGCGATCCGCGCGAACGTGCTCCGGTCGACGCGCAGCGTGGTCAGGTCCCGGGCGTTGACGCCGATGACCTTGGCCTCCGCGTCGACCGCGCGCGTCAGCTCCTCCTCGGTGTGCACCTCGACGAGCGGCGTCAGCCCGATCGACTCGGCCCGCTCGATCAGCGAGACCAGGGCCTCCTGCTCGAGGGCGGCGACGATCAGCAGCACGAGGTCGGCGCCGTACGCCCGCGCCTCCCACAGCTGGTACGAGGAGACGACGAAGTCCTTGCGCAGCACGGGGATGTCGACGCGGTTGCGGACCGCGGCCAGGTCGTCGATGCTGCCGCCGAAGCGCCGGCGCTCGGTCAGCACGCTGATCACGGCGGCGCCGCCGGCCTCGTAGTCCGCGGCGAGCGCGGCCGGGTCGGCGATCGCGGCGAGCGCCCCCTTGGAGGGGCTGCACCGCTTGACCTCGGCGATGACCGAGACGCCCTGCGCGCGGAGTGCGGCGAGGCCGTTGCGCGGCGACGGCGCGTGGCGCGCCATCTCCTTGAGCGCGTCGAGCGACACCGCCTGCTGCCGCTCCGCGAGATCCGCGCGTACCCCGTCCAGGATCTCGTCAAGCACGCTCACAAGGCCTCCTTCGTCGGGGGAGTGACCGGGCGCGCCATGCTTACGACTCGCTCGCTCCGCTCGCTCACGCGGCCTCCTTCGTCGAGGGAGTGACCATGCGCGCCATGCTCACGATTCGCTCGCTCACAGGGCTCACCTTCCTCGCCTCGCTCGGACGCGACGCCGCCGTGCCGGATCGGTCGCTCACATCGCTCACAGGTCCTCCCTGCTGATGATGTTCGCCGGACGCCCGCACCGCACCCGCGCCGAGTCCTGTCTCACAAGCTCGCTCACGGAACACGGTCCCCCTTTGTCGGACGTTCGTGTCTCGATCGTAGCCCGGCCGCCCCGGTCCCCCTTCCGGGGGTACGAGATCACGGCGCAAGGGCATGCCCGACAGGCAGGTTGCGGACGACCCAGAACACGAGCATGACCACGGTGAACCCGATGATCACAGCCGGATGGAGGATCTTGGAGCGCACCGGCCCGCCTGTACGGACCGCCCGCACCCATTTCACCCAGAGGTAAGCCAGGAATGGCAGTGTGGCGAAGGCCAGCGGGTTACGCCCGAACGCCTCGGCGAGGTGGCCGTGACCGATCGCGTGGATCATGCGCAGCGATCCACAGCCCGGGCAGTAGTAGCCGGTCACCGCGAGGAAGGGGCAGGTCGGATAGTGCCCCGGCCGGTTCGGATCGACCGCCGCGACGTACCCCGCCACCCCGACCACCGCCGCGAGCACGGCGTACGGCCCCCACCGCCCCATACGCCGACGAGGCACCACCACCCCGCCCGGCCGGCTCCTCCGCTGCCCCGCTGTCACGCCCCCAGCGTACGGCCCGGGCGCTCAAAGATCGGCGGCGTAGCCGATGCCGCGTACGGTGCGGAGCGGGCTGCGGGCGCCCAGCTTGGCGCGCAGTTGGGCGATGTGGACGTCGACGGTACGGGTCCCGGCCGACTCCGCGGATCCCCAGACGGCGGCGAGCAGCTGTTCACGGCCGAACACCCGGCCCGGGTTGCGCATGAGGAAGGCGAGCAGGTCGAACTCCATGGTCGTCACGGCCTTGGGCGCGCCGGCGACGGTGATGGTGCGGGTCCGGGGGTCCAGGACGACGTCACCCGCGTGCAGCACGTCGTCGGGAGGGGGAGTCTCCGCCTGGTGCCCGCGCAGGGCCCGGCCGAGCGTGGCGAGCAGCGCTCGCGGGCTGAACGGCCGGGGCACGGTGTGCCCGCCGGGCGGCGTCATCCCGGGTGGCACGACGGACACGATGACCGCGGCGCCGGCCGCCTCCGCAACCTCACGGTGCACGCCCGTCGTCAGGTCGAGGACGATCGCGTCGGGCCGCAGGCGGCGGGCGAGCGCGGGCGCCGACGCCGGATCGGTCACGAGGTGCGGGTGATATCCCTCGCGGCTGAGGTAGAGCCGGATGAGCTCGGCGACGCTCGGGTCGTGCTCCACCACCAGAACGGTCGCGTGCGCGCTCCTCGGTCCAGACGACGCGCGCCCGCTCATCAGCGGTCCCGGAGCTCCTCGCTGGTGGGGTCGTCGCCGCGGTCGAGCGACTTCCACAGCGAGGCGGGGTCGTCGCCCTGTCGCGGGGCGGTGCCGGGACGGTCGTAGCGGGCGGACATGCCAGGCCAGCGCCGGCCGCGGACGACGGTCAGCAGCCCGGCGGCGGCCAGCAGGACGCCGCCCGCCAGGGCGACGATCCACCAGCCGCCCACGTGCACGGTGACGTCGCCGGTCAGCCGGGTGAGGTTCGTGCGGTTCGCGGCGGCGGAGGCGACGTGCCCGTGGCGCACGGCCAGCGGCGCCAGGACGGCGATGAGGACCCCGAAGCCGGTCAGCAGCACACCGATGGCCGTCCGCGCCCACCCGCGGGTGGCGAGGAGGGCGGCGATCCCGGCCAGCCCGGCCAGGCCCAGGGTGGCGACGCCGCCGCTCAGCGACCGCCCGGTGAGCGGCTCGAGCGACGGCATCAGGTTCCCGCCGCCGCGTACGGTGACGGTCGCCCAGGTCCGGCCGGTGAATCCGGCGGCGAGCCCCGCGCCCGCCGCGCCGAGCAGCGCGGCGGTGGCGAGTTCGCGGCGGCTCGTCACTGCGGGCGCTCTCCCACGACCGCGTCGAGTTTGTCGGCGTCCCAGCAGGTGCGGTCGCCGGTGTGGCAGGCGGCCCCGACCTGGTCGACCTTGATGAGGATGGCGTCGGCGTCGCAGTCGAGGGCGACCTCCTTGACCCACTGCTGGTGGCCGGAGGACTCGCCCTTCACCCAGTATTCGTTGCGGCTGCGCGACCAGTAGGTGGCGCGGCCGGTGGTCAGCGTGCGGTGCAGGGCCTCGTCGTCCATCCAGGCGAGCATGAGCACCTCGCCGGTGTCGTACTGCTGGGCGATGGCCGGGACGAGACCGTCTTCGGTGCGCTTGAGACGATCAGCGATCTTGGGGTCCAAGGACATGGCATCCATTGTGCCGCCTCACTCCACCGAGGGCGCGGAGGGGGCGAGGCGGCGCAGCGGGCTTTCCGGCATCAGCACGAAGACCACCAGGGCGATGGCCGCGCCGGCCACGCCGAGCCAGGGGATCACGGTCGCGGTCGCCGACGCCGCCGCGTTCGCCAGGCCGTGCGCCGGGGCGGCCTCGCGCACGTGGGAGGTGTACGCGGTGCCGGCGATGGCCAGGGCGACCGATCCGCCGACCTGGCGGAAGAAGGTGATCTTGCTGGTGGCCGTGCCGATGTGCCGCGGGTCGACGGCGTTCTGCACGGCCACGGTGAGCCCGGACAGCATGGGCCCGATGCCGAGCCCGATCAGGATCATCCAGCCCGCCAGGACCCACACGCCGGTGTGGGTGCCGAGGTTCACGCACAGCAGGGACCCGGCCGCGAGCAGGACGGGGGCGGCGATCAGCCAGGGCTTGTAGCGGCGGGTCCGGCTGATCAGCGCGCCGGTGAGGAAGCTGCCGGCCAGCATGCCGAGCATGAGCGGATAGACCTTCAGGCCCGAGGTGGTGGCGCTGTCGCCGTGCACCGTCTGGAAGTAGCGCGGCAGGAAGATGATCGCGGCGTACATCCCGAAGGCGGTGAAGAACGAGCCGACGTTGGCCGCGGTGTAGGTGCGGTTGCGGAACAGGCCCAGGGGCACGATCGGCTCGGCGGCCCGCCGCTCGACGAGGACGAACAGGGCGAGCAGCGCCAGCGAGGCGGCGATCGGCCCGGCGACGGTCGCGCCGGTCCAGGCGTGGGTCGCCCCGGAGGCCGTCGCGCGGCCCTTCTCGGTCAGGCCGAACAGGAGCAGGCCGATGGCCGCCGCGAAGACCGTGATGCCGAGGTAGTCCGGCCGGGCGTGGACGCGCTCGCGCCGCTGGTGGGGCAGGCGCAGGGCGATGACGGCGAGGACGACGACGCCGATCGGCAGGTTGACGAGGAAGACCCAGCGCCAGTTCGCCTGCTCGGTGAGCAGGCCGCCGAGGTACGGGCCGGCGACGTAGCTGAGGGCCATCACGCCACCGACCGCGCCCTGGACCTTGCCGGACCGCTCGGGCGGGAACATGTCGGCGACCAGGGCCAGGGACAGCGGGATCAGGGCGCCGGCGCCGAGCCCCTGGAGGGCGCGGAAGGCGATGAGCTCGGGCATGTTCTGCGCGGCCGCGCACAGGCCGGACCCGAGGAGGAAGACGGTCACCCCGATGAGCAGCAGGGGCTTGCGGCCGTGCACGTCCGACAGCCGCCCGTACAGCGGAACGGTGATCGTCGAGGTCAGCAGGTACGCGGTGACGACCCAGGTGTAGAGGTCCTCCCCGCGCAGGTCCCGGACGATCGTCGGCAGCGACGTGCCGACGATCGTCTGGTCCAGCATCGCGAGGAACATGCCGCCGACGACGGCGATCATCACCAGGCCCATCTTGGGGCGGCGCTCCGTGCCGGGCGGCACGGTGCTCGTAACGGTCGACATCCCGATCTCTCCTTAAGACTCGATCAATGCGTCGATATCAACATGTAAGAGCCGACATGTCAATCCCAACATGTAAGAGCCGAGCTAAGGTGATCGCATGTCACTGCGCGCCGCACTGCTGGCACTGATCGAGGTCGTGGGGCCGTCCAGCGGCTATGACCTCACCAAGAGCTTCGAGGGATCGCTCGCCCACGTCTGGCGGGCGAGCCACAGCCAGATCTATCCGGAGCTGAACCGCATGGCGGCGGACGGGCTGCTGACGGTCGAGGAGGAGGGCCCGCGCGGCCGCAAGACCTACGCCATCACCGCGGCCGGCGAGGCGGAGCTGTACGAGTGGCTGACCGAGGTCAAGCCCGAGCAGCGGGCGCGCGACGAGGTGTCGCTGCGGGCATTCCTGCTCCCCGTGCTGCCCCCGCAGAAGGCCGTCGAGTTGCTCACGGAGCAGATGCGCGCCACCGAGGCGAGAAAGGCCGATCTGGAAGCGCTGCTCTGCCGGGTCGGCGAGTCCAGTTTTGGGCGTTTTGCCCTTGAACGCGGACTTCGGCACATGGCCGCCGAACGCGAGTGGGCGCTCTGGGCGATCGACCGGTTGCAGAAAAGCGAAGAGGCCCGCACCGAAACGGTACGGACCCCGACGGGTGAACCTAAGTGAACATTATCTGAACTACAGCGGACGGACCTGGTCCGCCTGCGGGCCGCGGTCGCCCTGGACGACCTCGAACTCCACGCGCTGGTTGTCCTCGAGCGTACGGTATCCGTTCGTGGAGATCGCCGAGTAGTGAACGAAGACGTCCGGACCACCGCCGTCAATGGCGATGAAGCCGAACCCCTTGTCGGCGTTGAACCACTTCACGGTGCCCTGGGCCATGCCTAACTCCTTGCGGGACAAACAAAACCCACACGTCGTGGGTCACTTTTATGGTTGCCGCGGGTGTGCGCAGGCCCTTGAAGAACAAGAACACGCCCGCCAGTCATCGGTCCGCGGGCGTCTGGCAAACGAACGTGGAACTACGACAGCAACCGGTTTCAGTTTACCAAGTTCGGTGCTCTGTCACACGCCCCGGTGCGAAAGACTGTTTTCCGCCGTCGATATTCCCCCGCCGTTGTCGCGGCAACCCACCTCTCACCGGCAAGAACGGCGCGAGTGTCCGAAAAATCAAATCTTCAACTGTGCTGCCCAGGATGCATACAACTCGGCATATCGTCCCGTTTGGGCGACCAGCGCGGCGTGCGGGCCCCGCTGGACGAGCCTGCCCCGGTCGAAGACGAGGACCTCGTCGGCGGCCTCCGCGGTGGAGAGCCGATGGGCGATCGAGACGGCGGTACGGCCCCGGGTGATGCTCTCGATGGCGCGCTGGAGGCGCACCTCGGTGGCGGGGTCGACGGCGGACGTCGCCTCGTCGAGCACGAGCAGGTCCGGGTCGGCCAGGTAGGCGCGGGCCAGCGCGACCAGCTGCCGCTCCCCCGCCGACAGCGACTCGCCGCGCTGCCCGACCGGGGTCCGCAGCCCTTCGGGCAGGCCGTCCAGCCAGTCGGCCAGCCCGAGTTCGGTCAGGACCACGCGGACGTCCTCCTCGGACGCGTCCGGCCGGCCGAACCGGATGTTGTCGGCGAGGGACCCGTCGAACAGGAAGCCGTCCTGCGGGACCATCACGATCCGCTCGCGCAGCGAGGAGAACCGGACGTCGGTCAGCGGCACGCCGTCGACCAGCACCCGCCCCGACGCGGGGTCCATCATCCGGGTCAGCAGCTTGGCGAAGGTCGTCTTTCCCGAGCCGGTCTCCCCCACGATCGCGATCCGGGAGCGCGGCGCGATGCGCGCGGACACGTCGTGCAGGACGGTCGGCCCGCCGGGATAGGCGAACGACACGTCCTCGAACCGCACGTCGATCGCGCCCCGGGGCAGTTCGACGCCCTCTGGGCCGGGGTCGGCCACGTCCGGCGTCATGTCCAGCACGCCGAGCACGCGCTGCCAGCCGGCGATGGCGTTCTGGGCGTCGTTGAGGACCTCGGTGGCCACCTGCAGAGGGCTGACGAACAGGGTGACCAGGAACAGGAACGCCACGAGCTCCCCGGCGGTCAGGTGGCCGCCGATGCCCAGCAGCGTCCCGGCCACCACCACGCCGGCGGTCGCGAGCGCCGAGCCCAGCTCGGTGGAGGGGAAGGTCAGGGCGACCAGGTTCTGGGCCCGGACCTGCGCGTCGCGGTACTCGCCGACGGACTCGTCGATCCGGCGGGCGGTGCGCTCCTCCGCGCCGTACGCGCGGATGACCGAGGCGCCGACGACCGACTCGCTCACCGCCGAGAGCATGTCGCCGACCCGCTCGCGCACCGTCCCGTACGCCTTCGACAGCCAGCGCTGGAAGATCCGCAGCGCGTACGCGAGGGGCGCGAAGACGACCCAGACCAGCAGGGCGAGCGGCCAGGAGTAGACGGCCATGAGCACGGTCGCGACGATGAGCTGGCCGCCCGCGATGATGATCATCAGGCCGCCGTACTGCATGAACTGGCTGATCTGGTCGACGTCGCTGGTGACGCGGGACACGAGTCCGCCGCGCCGCTCGCCGCTCTGCGTGAGCATCGACAGGTCGTGCACGTGCCGGAACGCCCGGACCCGCAGCGCCGCCAGGCCGTTCTCGCTCGTGCGGTACAGGCGGACGTTCATCCGGTACGCCGCGACCGCCGTCAGCACGACGGCGACCGCGCACACGATGACGGCGGTGCGGATGAAGGCGATGTCGGGCCCGCCCTTGGCGCGCAGCCCGCGATCGAGCGTCTGCTGGACGGCCACCGGGACGACGATCCGTCCCGCGGTGGCCACGAGCGCGAGCAGCAGCGTGCCGGCGATGCCCCGCCGGAACTCGGGGGTGAGCCGCAGGCCGCGGCGGAGCGTCGCCAGGCCGGACGGCCGGCTCGTATCGACGGCGGTCACGCCACGGCCTCCTCGTTCTCGTCTTCGTCTTCGGCCGTTTCCGGCTCGGCGTCCGCGCGTTCGTAGGCGGTGACCAGGTTCCGGTATCCGGCGGACCGTTCCAGAAGTTCCTTGTGCGAGCCCTGGGCGGTGACCCGGCCGCGTTCGAGGTAGACGACGTCGTCGGCGAGTTCGATGGTCGCCTTGCGGTAGGCCACGACCACGACGGTCGCCGCCGAGTCGCGCAGCCCGTCCAGGATTCGGGCCTCCACCTGGGGGTCGACGCTGGACGTCGCGTCGTCGAGCACGAGGAGGCGGGGCCGCCGGATGACGGCGCGGGCGAGCGCGAGGCGCTGGCGCTGCCCGCCGGACAGCGTGGCGCCCCGCTCTCCGACCTGGGTGTCGAGGCCGTCCGCGAGCGCGGAGACGAAGCCGTCCGCCTGGGCCAGCCGCAGGGCCTCCCACACGTCCTCGTCCGGCACGTCCAGGCCGAGCGTCACGTTGCCGCGGACGGTGTCGTCGAACAGGAACGCCTGCTGCGGTACGAGCGCGGTGGTCGAGGACAGGCCGTGCCGCTTCACGTCGCGCGCGTCCACACCGTCGAGCAGCACGCTGCCGTTCGCCGGGTCGACGAGGCGGACGAGCAGGTTGGTCAGCGTCGACTTGCCCGAACCGGTCGGGCCGACGACCGCGATCGTACGGCCGGGCTCGGCGGTGAAGGCGACGTCGTGCAGGACGTCGTCGTCGGTGTAGCCGAATCGGATGGCGCGCGCCTCCAGGCGCGCCGGACCGTCCCCGTCGACGGACCGCTCGCCGTACGGGAGCGAACCGGTCGCCTCCAGGACGTTCTGCACCCGATCCCAGCCGACGACGCTGCGCGGCACCTCGGCGAGGACCCACCCGAGCGCCCGGATCGGGAAGGCCAGCAGGGTGAACAGGTACGCGACGTGCACGAGGTCGCCGGGCGACATCGCGCCGGAGCGCAGCCGGATCGACCCGACGAGCAGGACGGCGAGCACGCCGAGATTCGGCAGGGCCTCCAGGATCGGGTCGAACAGCCCGCGCAGGCGGCCGACCGCCACGTTGGCGTCGCGCAGTTCGTGTGCGACGGCGGCGAAGCGCTCGGTCTCGTCGGCCTCCCGGCCGAGGGTCTTGACGACCAGCGCGCCCTCGAAGCTCTCGTGCGCGACCTCGCTGACGCCCGCCCGCAGGCGCTGCGCCCGCGCCGCCACCGGGGCGAGCCGCCGCTGGTAGATCACGTTGAGCCCGGCGATCGCCGGGAAGACGAGGAATCCGACGATCGCCACGACGAGGTCGGTGGCGAGGATGGCGATCGCGGCGATGACCAGCATCAGGACGACGCCGAGGGCCATGGGCAGTGGGGCGAGGGGGGCCCAGGCGGCCTCGACGTCGGCGTTGGCGTTGGACAGGAGCCGGCCGGTGGGGTGCCGCTGGTGCCAGGCGAGGGGCAGCCGGAGGTACTGCCGGGTCACCGCCCGACGGTAGGCCGCCTGCATGTTGTACTGCACCATCCCGGCGTACAGCCGCCGTCCGGCGACGCCGAGTGCCTTGAGCGCGGCCACGCCGACGATCGCCAGGCCGCCGAGGGCGAGCGTGCCGGCGGTGGTGCGGCCGTCGCGGAAGGCGGGGATGATGACGTCCTGGGTGACCCGGCCGAGGACCCAGGCGCTGCCCACGGTCATCGCCGCGTACAGCGCGCTGCTGAGCACGGCGGCGGTGAGGAGGCGGGGCTCGGCTCGGGCGGCGACCCAGAGGACGCCGATCCCCTTCTTCAAGATGTCCGATGTCACTTTTTGTGACACGAAGTCACCCTTTCGCGGCTGATAGTGGGGCCGCTACTTCTATCAGCCAGGGACGCCCGGTTATTCCGCTCGGAGGGGGGCGGGCCTACGATCGGCAAATGGGGAACGAGAACCGGGCGCGCGCCGAGCGCCATGCCCTGAGCGACGCCCTGATCGACGCCGGCCCCGAAGCCCCGACCCTCTGCCAGGGGTGGACCACCGGTGACCTGGCCGCCCATCTGGTCATCCGGGAGCACCGGCCCGACGCCGCGCCGGGGATCATGATCCCCCTGCTGGCCGGCCACACCGAGAAGGTACGGCTCCAGACCCGCGACTCGATGCCCTTCGCCGAGCTGGTCGAACGCTTCCGCGCCGGGCCGCCGGCCTGGTCGCCGTTCGCGCTGTCCGCGGTGGACGCCGCGGCCAACACCACCGAGTACTTCGTGCACCATGAGGACGTACGGCGGGCCCGCGAGGGCTGGGAGCCCCGTGAGTTGCCGCCGGCCTTCGAGGAGCAGCTGTGGCGGCGGCTGAAGACGGCCCGGTTCGTGCTGCGGCGGCTGCCGGTGGAGATCACGTTCGTGGACCTGGGCGGGCGCACCCAGCGCGTCACGAAAGGCGGCAGGCTGGTCAGGGTGCACGGCCGGCCGAGCGAGCTGACGCTGTGGTCCATGGGCCGCAAGGACGCCGCGCAGGTCGAGATGACGGGCGAGGCCGAGGCGATCAACGTCCTGAACCAGGGCCGCTGGCGCCTCTGACCTCGCTTCCGGACCGCAGACCGGCAAGACGGCCGCCCGCGACCGGGCCGGACCGCCGGCGTGAGGCCGCCGGGTGCCGTGGCCCGGCCTGGCGTCAGGCGGTGACCCTCTCCCGGTCCGGCGCGAGGCCACCGGACGCCGCAGTCCGGCTTCGCGCGCCCCGCGTCAGGCGGTGACTCTCTCCCAGTCCGGCGCGAGGCCGCCGGACGCCCGCAGTCCGGCTTCGCGAGGCGCGCGTCAGGCGGTGGCCTTCTCGCGGTCCGGTGCCGGCGGTACGGCGGTCCGGTGCCGCGTGCGGAACAGCGCGAGGACGATGAGCCCGGCGGCGATCCCCAGGCCGGCCGAGACGGCGTAGACCTCGTTCAGCCCGGACGCCACGGCGGCGCGGATGATCGGCAGGCGGGGGGCCTGCCCGCCGCTCGCAGCACCGGCCATCGCGTGCGGGTCCGCGACGTGGCCGGTGAGCACGTGCTCGATCCGGCCGCGGAACACGATGCCGAGCACGGCGACGCCGAGGGCGTAGCCGAGCTGCCGGAACGTGTTGAGGGCGCCGCCGGCCATCCCGCCGCGCTGGGGCGGGACGGCGCTCATCGCCGCCGCCGACAGTACGGGGATCGACGTTCCCACGCCCACGCCGCCGACGATCAGCCCCGGAATGATCGCGGTGGACGAGGACCCGGCGTCCAGGACGGCCTGCAGGCCCGAACCGGCGCCGATCAGCAGCAGCCCGATCCCGATGGTCAGCCGGGGCGAGGCGCCGTGCAGGAACCGCCCGGCGACGGCGGACACGACGAAGGACGCGCCGGCGAGCGGGATGAGGGCGGCCCCGGCCCGTACCGGCCCCAGGCCCAGGACGCCCTGCAGCCACAGCGAGGTGAAGGCGAGGCAGGCGAACGCCGAGGCCATCAGGAGCGCGCCGCCGATCAGCACGGCGACGAACGACCGGTTGCGGAACAGGGCCAGGTCGAGCAGCGGATCCCGGGCCCTCCTCTCGACCACGATGAAGACGGCGAGGGCGACGGCGGCGAGCCCGAACATCGTGAGCGGCGCCGCCGCGGTGAAGCCGTCGTCGCCGGCGCGGATGAGCCCGTAGGTCAGCGTTCCGGCGCAGGCGGTGAAGGAGGCCATCCCGGCCAGGTCGATCCGGGCGCCGCCGGTGCGGCGGGACTCTCCGACGACGGCGAGTGTGAGCGCGATCGCGATGACGGTCACCGGCAGGTTGACCAGGAAGATCGACCGCCAGTTCACGTGCTGGGTGAGCAGGCCGCCGAGGATCGGGCCGCCGGCCGCGGCCAGCCCGTTGACGGCGCCCCACACGCCGAACGCCACACCCCGGTCCCTGCCCTGGTAGGTGCTGTTGAGCAGAGCCAGCGTCGTGGTGAACATCGCCGCGCCGCCGACACCCTGCGCGCCGCGCGCGGCGATGAGGGTCGCGGCGTTCGGCGCGAGCCCGCAGGCGAGCGAGGACGCGGCGAACAGCACGAGCCCCGCGACGTACACCCTGCGCGCCCCGAACAGGTCCGCGAGCGAGCCCGCGCCCAGCAGCAGCGCGGCCAGGGCGAGCGCGTAGATGTCCAGCACCCACTGCAGCGCCGTGAACGACGCGTCGAGGCTCTTGGCCATGGCGGGCAGCGCGACCGTCACGATCGTGACGTCGACGAGCAGCATGAAGGCCCCGAGGCAGACCGCCACGAGCGGCCACCATTTACGCATGAGTGATTCCCTTCCGGTTTCTGGGGACGGCCTTCACCTTCGCCGTACGAAATGAAGCTCTCCAGCTAACGGCCCACGAGTGGCGCTTATCGACATTCGTTACTCTTCTGTGGTGAATTCCCTCACTCTCGATGAGCTGGACCGGCACCTCGTCCACGCGCTGCAGCTCGACGGCCGGGCCCCGTTCAGCAAGATCGCCGAGGTGCTCGGGGTATCGGACCAGACGATCGCCCGCCGGTACCGGCGGCTGCGCACGGCCGGGGTGGCGCGCGTGGTCGGCGCCGTCGACGCGCCCCGCGCCGGCCTGGTGTCCTGGGCGCTCCGGGTACGGGCCACGCCGGACGCGGCAGCGGCGGTCGCCGCCGCGCTCGCCCGCCGTACGGACACCTACTGGGTGCACCTGCTGTCGGGCGGCACCGAGATCACCTGCGGGACCATGGCCCGGACACCGGAGGAGCGCGACAACCTGCTGCTGCAGAAACTGCCGCGTACGGGCCGCGTGTCGTCGGTGACCGCCCACGCGATCCTGCACCTGTTCGCGGGCGGCCCGGGCGGCTGGACGGGCGTCCATTCGCTCCCGGAGGAGCAGGCCGCCCGGCTACGGCTCGAGCCGCCCTCTCCGGATTACGAGCCGATCGAGCTGAGCGAGGCCGACCACGCGCTGCTGTCGGCCTTGTCCGCCGACGGGCGCGCCGGCCACGCCGAGCTGGCCTCCGCCACCGGCTGGTCGGAGTCCACGGTGCGGCGGCGCATGGACCAGCTGCGCCTCGCGGGCGTGCTGTTCTACGACCTCGACGCGCGGTCGGAGGCGTTCGGCTATCACACCGAGGCGCGGCTGTGGGTGTCGGTGCAGCCCTCCGAGCTGGTCGCCGTCGGCGAGGCGATCGGCGGGCATCCGGAGGTGACCTTCGCGGCCGCCACGACGGGCCCGACCAACCTGCTGGTCGCCCTCGCCTGCCGGGACACGCGCCACCTGTACCGCTATCTGACCGAGCGGGTCGGCGCACTGGAGGGCGTCCGCCACGTGGAGACCGCCCCGGTGATCCGCACGGTCAAGGGCGCGGGCGCGCCACTGCTCCCCTGAGCCGCAGGACTACGCCCCCTCGGCGGTTGGACGCCACTCCCTGCGCGGTTGGACGCCGCTCCCTGGGCGGCAGGTCGACGCTCCCTCGGCGCTTGGACGGCGCTCCCTGGGCGGCTGGACGGCGCTCCCCCAAGCGTCCCCTGAGTAGAGGGACTCCCCAAGCGGGCATGACTCTGTCGGATAATTTGCTTGCCCGATTTGTGGTCGAGTGCGCATCCTGCAGCAGTGGAACCCATCGTCATTCATCCGGCGGAATCACTGCACGGCCGCCTGCAGCGCGGCCGTGGCTGCGCCGCGCGCCGCGCCGCCGGCACGCCTGGCACGCGCGACCTGATCTACGACTGCGTGAGCCGCGACCCTCGATGGGACACCCTCGAGGCCCGCGGACTGTACTTCGCACGGCTGATCCTCGACCTGGAGCTCGAGATCACCCCCATAATCGAACATATATTCGATCCTGATGATCGGCTGGATACCGAGCCGGACCGGACCAACCTGGCCCTCGACGTACTCGCCCAGCTCGTCCGCCTCGGCCGGCGGGAGGCCGCCGTCCCCCTGCGGCGCTATGCCGCCGACGGCGCGAACTGGTACACCGCCCTGCAGTCCCTGGTCGAACTCGACGACCCCGCCCTCGCCGACGGCCTGGACGAGATCGCGGCGGCCCGCTGCGACGACCGCACGCTCGCCTGGCTGTGCGGGGTCGACGGCGCGGTGACGCGAATGTGGGCGCGCCGGCAACCCCGGATCGCCGCCGCGCGCAGACCCGAGACACGCCCGCACGAGCCGCGGACCTCCCTCACCGGTCATACCGCCGCCGACCTGGCGGCCCGCGTGCGGGCCCGCGGCGACGGCGCGACCGCCGCCATCCTCGAACTCGGCCGCCGCCACAGTCCCCTCGTCCTCGACCTCGTCGAGGAGTGCCTGCCCACCGGCTCCTACGACGGGCCCTTGTGCCGTGCCGTCCGCGACCTGGGACCGGCCGCACTGACCCGCGCCCGCGTCTGGGTGGCCGAACAGCGGTCGTACTCCGACGTCGGGATCGACGTGCTCTCCGCGCACGGTACGGAGGTGGACGCCGGGCCGCTCCTGGACGCCCTGAAGATCGCCCTCGACGAGGAGGACTGGGACCTGGCCGCCGTACCCGCCGACGGGCTCGGCCGCCTGCGGACCCGGTCCGCGATCCCGCTGCTGCTGTACGGCTGGACGGAGAGCGCCTCGTCTCAGCTGCGCACCAACCTGCTGGGCGCGCTCGGCAGGATCGACCCGCACGTCGCGGAGCCGTACCTGGTCGAGGGGCTGTGGGACTGCGAGAGCGGGGTGCGCCGGATCGCCGCCGGGGCGGTGCCGCTCGACGGCGCGACGCGGGCCCGGCTGCGGCGGCTCCGGCACGAGGACGCCGAGGAGGCCAACGTACGGTCCGCCTCCGCCCGCCGCCTGGCCGACCACCTGAACTGAGCCGCAGCGCACCGTCCGTGCCCCCAGATCCGCCGCCACCCGGCGCCTGGCCGACGACCTGAACCGAGCCGCGGCGCACCGTCCGCGGCTCAGCTCCGCCGCCACCCGACCATCGCCTGAACCGAGCCGCAGCGCACCATCCGTGCCCCCAGATCCGCCACCACCCGACGCCCGGCCGACCACCCGAACCGAGCCGCGGCACACCGTTCGTGCCCCGCTGAGCTTCTGGGCGTCCCGGGCCCGGCGGCCGTCCGCTCAGCGGCCCACCGAGAGCTCGGACAGGCGCATCGCCAGCTTGCGCCGGACCGTCGGGTTGTGGCCGGCCACGGTCAGGAGGGTGTTGCGCACCACGCGAGCGACGTTCCCGTCGACGGTGGCGGCGCGGGTCATCCGGTCGGTCATCGCCACGACCTCGGCGGCCACCGGGCGCCGTACGGCCTCATAACCGTCCTCGGTCCCGGCGGCGAGGCGGCCGGCCAGGTCCACGGCGTCCTGGATGCCGGTGTTCATGCCCTGGCCTCCGGCCGGGCTGTGCACGTGGGCGGCGTCACCGGCGAGGAAGATCCGCCCGGCCCGGTAGTGGTCGGCGATCCGGTGGTGCACCCGGAACCGTGAGCTCCACGCGACGTCGCCGATCCGCGCCGGCGAGGCCTGCGGGCCCCGGGCGCGGAGGACGTCGCGCACGTCGTCGGCGTCCGGGTGCTCGGGCGCCTCGTCGACGGTGGCGACGACCCGATGCCGGCCGCCGGGAAGCGGGGCCACCACGACGAGTCCGTCCGGGGACAGGAACAGCTGGACCTGGTCGTCCGGCAGGTCCCACTCCACACGGACGTCGGCGAGGATGAACGACTCCTCGTAGGCGCCGCCGGTGAAGCCGATGCCGGCCTGCTCGCGGACGACGCTGTGCATGCCGTCGGCGCCGACGACGGTGCGCGCTCTGACGGTCGCCCCGTCCGCCAGCCGCACGGTGGCGCCCTCGGCGTCACCGTCCACCGCGGTCACCGCGCTGCCCCGGTGCACGTCGCCGCCGAGCGCTCGGAGGCGCTGGAGCAGGACCTCCTCGGTCGTGCTCTGCGGAATCATCAGCGTGTAGGGGTGCGCCGTGGGCAGCCCGCCGAAGTCGACCTTCATGAGCGTCCGGTCCCGGTCGCGGACCGTGAACGTCGGGACTATCACCCCGCGCTCGACCAGCTCGCCGGTGACGCCGAGCGGCTCGAGTACCTCGAGGGTGCGGGCGTGGACCACGGCGGCGCGTGAGGTGTTCGTCCCCTCGGCGGCCTTGTCCAGCAGCACGAAGTCCACTCCCCGGTCCGCCAGCGAGGCGGCGAGGGCCAGGCCCGTGGGGCCGGCGCCGACGATGACGACCTCGGTGGTGTCTGGAAGCTCAGTCATTTCGGTTCCCTCCTAGCGGCCAACGCTTGATGGCCAACGCCCGTTGACAATGAGACTAGCCGCCCGATGCGACTTTGCCAACACTCGTTGGCCTACACTTGTGGGCATGGCCTTCACCGCCCGATCCCAGGAGTCCCGCGCGGCGATCCTCGCCGCCGCCCGCCGCCGCTTCGCCGCCGACGGCTACGAGCGGGCGACCGTCCGCGCGATCGCCGCCGACGCCGGCATCGACCCGTCGATGGTCATCCGCTACTACGGATCCAAGGAGGGCCTGTTCGCCGCCGCGGTCGACCTCGACCTGCGGCTTCCCGACCTCGCCTCAATCCCTCCCGACCAGGTCGGAGAGATCTTCGTGCGCCACTTCTTCGAGCTGTGGGAGGGCGAGGGGCCTGGTGAGGTGCTGACCGTGCTGCTGCGGTCCGCGGTCACCAACGACGGCGCGGCCGAGCGCATGCGCACGGTCTTCGCCACCCAGGTCGCCACGGCGCTGGGCTCCGGCGAGGACGGCCCGACCCGAGCCGCCCTGGTGGCGAGCCAGCTGCTCGGCGCGGCGCTGTGCCGCTACATCCTGCGGCTGCCGCCGATCGTCGCCCTCGACGTCGACACGCTCGTCGCCGAGCTGGCCCCGACGGTTCAGCGGTACATCGGCGCGCCACTGGCCTGATCTCACCCTCCGTGTTACTCCAGAGGAATGGACGCCAGAAAAAGGCGCGACGACCCGGTGGCAGCGCACGTGGCCGAGCGGGTCGAGACGGGCCGCATCGACCTCGTCCGGTTCCTCTACGCCGACCACGGTGGGATCATCCGCGGCAAGTCCGCCGCCGGGGCTCGAATCGCCGACCGGCTGTACACGGGCATCGGGCACACCGTCGCGATGATGGCGATGACCATGCTCGACACGCTGCAGCCGGTCGCGGGCATGGGGCCCGTGGGCGAGGTCCGCATCCTGGGAGACCCGTCCACGTTCACGCCGCTCCCCTATGCCCCCGGCGCCGCCGCGATGCTGTCCGACCTCGTCCATCCGGACGGCGAACCGTGGGAGGCCTGCCCGCGCGCCTTCCTCAAGGACGCCATCGCCGCGCTGGCCGAGACCGGCCATTCCCTCGTCGCGGCGTTCGAGCCGGAGTTCACGCTGGGCCGCCGGATACCCGTCGACCAGGGCCCGGACCGGCTCGTTCCCATCGACGACAGCCTCTGCTACTCCGCGACCGGCTTCCACGCCGCGCACGACTTCACCGTCGAGCTGGTCCACGCCCTGGAGGCCCAGGGCATGCGCGTCGAGCACTACTACCCCGAGCTGGGGCACGGGCAGCAGGAGCTGTCGATCCGGCCCTCCGCCGCCCTGCGCGCCGCCGACAACCACGTGCTCTACCGCGAGACCGTACGGGCGGTGGCGATGCGCCGCGGGCTGTGGGCCTCGCTCGCGCCCAAGCCCATTCCCGGCCAGGCGGGCAACGGCTGCCACCTGCACCTGTCGCTGTGGTCCGGCGACCGCAACGTCTTCCACGATCCGGCCGGCGCGTACGGCCTGTCCGATGAGGGCCGCTGGTTCATCGGCGGGCTCCTCGCGCACCTGCCCGCCCTGACGGCCCTCACCTCCGGCACCGTCAACGGCTTCCGGCGCCTCGCCCCACGGTCGTGGGCGAGCGCGTACGCCTGCTACGGCATGGACAACCGCGAGGCGGCCATACGGATCTGCTCGCCGATGCGGGACGCGGCCAGGGAGACCACCAACCTGGAGCTGAAGCCGTCGGACTCCAGCGCCAACCCGTACCTGTCCCTCGGCGCGGTGATCCACGCCGGCCTGGACGGCATCCGGTCGAGGACCGATCCCGGAGCGGCGGTCGACGTCGATCCGGACACCCTCCCCGAGGCCGGCCGCCCGCCGCGCCTCCCCTCCTCCCTCGGCGAGGCGCTCGACGCCCTAGAAGCCGACACCCTGCTCATGAACGCCCTGGGCCCGCTGCGCAGCGCCGCCTACCTCGCCGTGAAACGCGCCGACGTCGAGGCGTTCGCCGCCCAGGACGCCGCCTACGAGTGCTTCCACCACTTCACGAAGTTCTGAGCGGGCCCGCACCGATCTAATTGACCATGCGCGACTACTCATGCGAGAGTAGTCGCTCGTGAGTGCTATTCGTCTCTTCGTGCTGAGCACCCTGGCCGAGCGAGGCCCGATGCACGGGCACCAGATGCGCCTGCAGGTCGCCGAGGACCGGGCCGAGCACTGGGCGGACGTCAAACCCGGCGCGCTGTACGGCGCGCTGGCGCGGCTCTCTCGCGAGGGGCTGGTCGCCGAGGTCCGGACCGAGCGGGAGGGCAACTATCCCGAGCGGACCGTCTACGAGATCACTGCCGACGGCCGGCGAGCGCTGAGCACCCTGCACGACCAGATGCTGCGGGCGGTCGTCGTCCCCACCGATCCGTTCGATCTCGCCCTCGCCCACTCCCGGACGGTCGCCGAGGAGACCCTGCAGGAGATCGTGAACGCGCGGCTGCTGGAGTTCCGGGCCCGGCTGACCTCGGCCGAGAGCCGGCTCGCCGCGGCCCGCCCCTGGCTGAGCGCGGCGGAGCTGGTCGTGTCGGAGCACCAGATCACCCGCCTGCGGGCCGAGGTCGACTGGCACGAGCACCTGCTCCAGACCCTCCCGAAGATCACCCGCGAAGGAGACTGAGATGCCCGAATTCCTGGTCACCGGCGCCACCGGGACCGTCGGCAGCGCCCTGGTCCGCCTCCTGTCGGCCCGGGGCGCCACCGTACGGGCGATGTCCCGCCACCCTGAGCGCGGCGACCGGCTGCCCTGCGTCGAGCCGTACGCCGCGGACCTGAACGACCCCGAAGCGGTCCGGCGGGCGCTGAGCGGCGTACGCCGGGTGTTCCTGCTGACGGGCGGGCCGGACGGTCCGCGGCAGGACCACATCGTGGCCGAGGCGGCCGCCGCCCTGGGGATCGACCATCTCGTCAAGCTCTCCGTCCTCGGCATCGACGAGGGTGCGGACGACCCGCTCACCCGCTGGCACCGGGAAGGCGAAGTGGCCGTCGTCCGCTCGGGCGTGCGCTGCGCGTTCGTCCGGCCGGGGGCGTTCATGAGCAACGCGCTGCACTGGACGGCGTCCATCGCCGCGGCCGGTGCGGTGTCCGTGCCCTTCGCCGACCTCCCGGTCGCCCCGGTCGATCCGGTCGACATCGCCGCCGTCGCGTACCACCTGCTCGTCGGCCCGGGCCCCACCGGCGCGGGGCATCCCGTGACGGGCCCGGAGGCGATCTCGCCGAGGCGTCAGATCGCCGTCCTCGCCGAGCTGCTGGACAGGCCCATCGGCGTCACCGTCCAGACCCCGGAGCAGTCCCGCGACCAGATGGTCGCGTACGGCATGGACGAGCGGCTGGCCGACGCCACGGTCGCCGCCATGGGCAGTCCCCTCCACGGGCGCGGGTGGACGCCCCTGCCGACCGTCGAGCAGATGACCGGGCTGCCGCCCCGGACCTTCCGGGACTGGGCCGCCGCCAACCTCACCGCCTTCACCGCGCAGGCGACGACCTGGTGATGGGTATTCTGCGAGGTTCCAGACGGAGCGGTGACGGATGGCGGGGAGATGCCGAGGACGATCGTGGTCACGGGGGCGGCCGGGTTCATCGGCGGCAACCTCGTACGGCACTGGCGCGCGGCCGAGCCGGCCGACACGATCATCGCGATCGACGCCCTCACGTACGCCGGTGACCTGAGGAACCTCGCGGGACTTGAAAGCGACATCGAGTTCGCACGCGCGAACATCGGCGACGAGGAGCGTATGCTCGCCCTGCTCGGCGGCCGGGAGATCGACGTCGTCGTCAACCTCGCCGCCGAGTCGCACAACAGCCTCGCCGTGGTCGAGCCGGAGCGCTTCTTCCGCACGAACGTCCTCGGCACCCAGGTGCTGCTGGACGTGTGCCGCCGGGTCGGAGTCGGGCGTTTCCACCACGTGTCGACCTGCGAGGTGTACGGGGACCTGCCGCTCGACGCCGCCGAGGGCTTCACCGAGACCAGCCCCTACCGGCCGAACACGCCCTACAGCGCCAGCAAGGCGGGCGCCGACCACCTGGTGCGTGCCTACCACAGCACGTACGGGACGCCGGTGACGATCTCCAACTGCGCGAACAACCACGGGCCGTACCAGTTCCCCGAGAAGGTGCTGCCGCTGTTCGTCACCAACGCGCTGGCCGGGCGGCCGCTGCCGATGTACGCCTCGACCCGCCACCGCCGGGAGTGGATCTCCGTCGCGGACCACTGCGCGGCGATCGCGGCGATCGTCGAACGCGGCGCCGACGGCGCCACCTACCACGTCGGCACGGGCGAGGAGGCGAGCATCGAGGACCTCGCCGACCTCGTGCTGGACGAGCTCGGGCTCCCCGCCTCACTGAAGACGGTGGTCCCCGACCGCCCCGGACACGACCGTCGTTACCTGCTCGACGCCCGAAAAATCCGCCGGGAGCTCGGCTGGCGGCCGACGGTCTCCTTCGAGACGGGGATCCGCGAGACGATCCGCTGGTACCGCGACCACCGCTCCTGGTGGGAGCCCCTGCTGTCCCGCCGCCTGATCACCGAAGACGCCTGGCCGGCCCGCCCCGCCGCCCACTCACCCGCCGCGCGTTCGTCCACGTGAGCCCCTGAAAGGGGACACTGCTCTCGCGCTCAGCGAGGATTCCCGCCATGGCCTGGTCCGTGGGTCACCGGGCGACGTCCGCCGGTCGGTCGGAGTCCCAGAACGCCTGCAGGGCGGCGGTGAAGCGCCTCGGCTCGTCCACGTTGGCCAGGTGGCCGGCTCCGGGGATCTCCTGGATCTCCGGGTGGGCGAGGCCGGCGGCGATGCGTTCGGCGCTGGAGCGGGGTGTTCTCGTGTCGTGTTCTCCGACGAGGAGCAGGACCGGGCAGTGGACGGTGGGCAGGAGCGGGCGAAGGTCGGTGGCGAAGCAGCGGCGGGCCGCCGCTGCGTACGACTCAGGTGGCGTCCCGCCCAGGACCTCGCGCAGGCGGTGTCCGTCCCTCTCCCGGGCCTCCGCACTCAGGGTGCCCGCGATGTACGCGTCGGCGAACGCGGGCATGCCCAGCTCCGCCGCGCGCACGACCGTCGCGTCCAGTTTCGCCGTGCGTTCCGTCGCGTCCAGGAACGCGAACGAACCGGACGCCGTGACCGAGCGCACGCGTTCCGGCGCCCGGGCGGCCAGGGCGAGCGCCTCGTTCCCGCCGAGCGACACGCCGACGACGTGGGCGCGGGCCGCTCCGGCGGCGTCGAGCAGCGACAGGAGGCCCGCGCCGGTGTCCGGGCCGGCCGGAGATCGCCCGTGGCCCGGCAGATCCACGATGATCAGGCGGCGCTCGGCGGCGAGGTACGGGGCGCAGGAGCGCCACATCGTGTGGTCGAGGCCGAGGCTGTGCAGCAGCAGGACCGGGTCGCGGCCGGAGTCCGTGCCGGTGATCTCGGCGAAGAGGCGGGTGGTCATCCGGTCACCGCCGCGGCGTGCCCCAGGTCCGCCGAGATCCGGGTGGCCGCCGTCGTGACGGCCGTGGCCAGGTCGCGCCGGTGCGCGGTGCCGAAGCGGGACTCGGGCACGCAGCAGCCGACGGCGGCGACCGCCGTGCCGGTGTAGTCCCGGATGACGGCGCCGATCCCGCACACGCCGGAACGCCACGACGACTCGTTGATCGCGTATCCCCGTTCGCGGACCCGTGCCAGCTCCTCGGCCAGCCGATCGGCCTCGGTGATCGTGTTCTCGGTGTAGCGCCGCAGTCCGGCGTCGGTGACGCGGGCGAGCTCGGCGGGCGGCTGGTGGGCGAGGAGGGCCCGGCCGGGGGCGACGCAGTGTGCCGGGGCGCGGGCGCCGACCCGGGACTGCGGTGCGACCGGCAGGCGGGAGTCCAGCTTGGCAATGTAGACGACCTCACCCCGGTCGTACACGCACAGGTGGACGACCTCGCCGGTGGCGGCGTTCAGCTCCTCCAGGTGCGGCCGGGCGACGTCGCCGATCCGTACTCCCGCCAGGACGCTCATGCCGAGCTCCACACAGCGCAGGCCGGCCCGGTACACGCCCGTCTCGGGATCCTGCTCGGCGTAGCCCCGGGTCACCAGCGTGGCGAGCAGCCGATGGGTGGTCGCCTTCGACCGCCCGCAACTCTCGGCGATCCGGCCGAGGGACCTGGGCCCCTCGGCCGCGAGGAGTTCGAGAACGTCGAGGGCATGGGCGACGGCCTGGACCGGCTGCTCGTCGCCGTCGTTTCGCGGCACCATGGACCGAGAAGATACGGAATGACGTTTCATTCTTCAAGAGCTTGCGGAACGCCGTTTCATTTCTCTAGGTTGCCCGCATGGATCTGATCGAACGACGCCTCTCCGAGCTGGGTGCGGTCCTCCCCTCGCCCATCGCCGCCCCGCCCGGCGTCGCCCTGCGGCTGGAGTTCGTCACGGTGGCGGGCCCGCTGGCGTACCTGTCCGGGCACGGCCCGGCCGACGGGCCGCGCCGGCTCGCCCGCGGCAAGGTCGGCGCGGACCTCACCGTGGAAGAGGGCCGGGCGGCGGCCCGGCAGTGCGCCCTCGCGGCCCTCGCCTCCCTCAAACGCGAGTTCGGCGAGCTGTCGCGCGTACGGCGGTGGGTCAAGGTCACCGGATACGTCAACTGCACGCCCGGCTTCGAGCAGACGCCGGCCGTCGTCAACGGCTTCAGCGACCTCGTCTGCGACCTGTGGGGCGACGCGGGCCGCCACGCCCGCTCCGCGATCGGCGTGTGCGCCCTGCCGTTCGCGGTGCCGGTCGAGGTCGAGGCGATCGTGGAGCTCGCCTGAGGTCCCGATCGTCGAGGTCGCTGGAGGTCAGGGGCGTCCAGGACCGTGACCAGCGTCGGCGCGCACGTCGTCTGAGGTCAGGGGCGTACGGGACCGCGGCCGGCGCCGGTTCGTGCCACGGCCACGGCGATCTCGGCCAGGTCCTCCGGTGTCAGCTCGAGCGACGCGGCGGGCAGCCAGCCGTTGACCTGCTCGGGGTTGCGGGCGCCGACGATCGCGCCGGTCACGCCCGGCCAGGCGAGGGTCCAGGCGACCGCGACGGCCGCCTGGGACACGCCGTGCCGTTCGGCGACCGGCCGCAGGGCGTCGGCCAGCGCGAGGTTGGCGTCGAGGCCGGTGGTGAAGTCCGGAGAGCGTCGCCGCCAGTCGTCGTCGGGAAGCGTGTCGGCCCGCTGCCGGGAGAACGCGCCGGTCAGCAGGCCGGACTGCATCGGCGAGTAGACGATCACTCCGGCGCCGTCACGGGCGCACCAGTCGATCTCCGGAGCGGCCATGCGGTCGATCAGCGAGAACGGCGGCTGCAGGGAGTCGACGTGCGCGACCAGCTCGGCCTTCTCCAGGCGCAGCGCGCTGTGGTCGGACAGGCCGATCGCGCGGACCTTCCCCTCCTGTTTCAACTCCGCCATCGTCTCCCAGTACTCCTCGACGGGCGTGCCGTCGTCGGGAGTCTGGTGCACCTGGTAGAGGTCGATCCGCTCGACCCGCAGCCGCCGCAGCGAGTCCTCGACCTCCCGGCGGATCGTCTCCGGCCGGGCGACGCGCGCGACGTCCCCGTCGGCCTCCCAGATCATCCCGCACTTGGTGAAGACATACGGGCGGTCGGACACGCCCTTGAGCGCCTGGGCGACGACCTTCTCCGAGTGCCCGAGACCGTAGACCGCCGCGGTGTCGATCCAGTTCACGCCCTGGTCGACGGCGTGCCGGATCGCCTTGATCGACTCCTCGTCGCTCTGGGGGCCCCAGCCGTACTCCCAGGATCCGCCGACCGCCCAGGCGCCGAACCCGACGCGGGTGATCTCCATGTCGGTCGTGCCCAGGCGCGCCGTGGGCAGCGTCATATGCTCCTCCTCGCCGGTCGGTGCGGGCGGTCAGCCCATCTCCTCGAGCTTCTTGCCCTTCGTCTCGTGCAGGAACCGGACGACGAACAGCACCGACAGCGCGGCGAAGACCGAGTATCCGACGTACGCCCCGGACAGGCTCCATTCCGACAGGCTGGGGAACGTCACCGTGACCAGCCAGTTGGCGATCCACTGGGCCGCCACGGCCACGGACATCGCGGCCGCCCTGATCTTGTTCGGGAAGATCTCACCCAGCATGACCCAGACGACCACGCCCCACGACAGCGCGAAGAACAGCACGTACGTGTGCGCGGTGAACAGTGCCACCAGACCCTCGGCGTGCGGCAGCCGGACCTCGGTGCCGCTGATCTTGTGCGCGGCGCTGAACGCCCAGGCCATCGTCGCCAGCGAGATCGTCATCCCGACCGAGCCGATCAGCGCCAGCGGCTTGCGGCCGATCTTGTCGACGAACGCGATCGCGATGAACGTGCCGACGATGTTGATGATCGAGGTCGACAGGCTGATCAGCAGCGAGTTGGTCTGCGAGATCCCGACCGAGTGCCACAGCGACGCGGAGTAGTAGAAGATCACGTTGATGCCGACGAACTGCTGCAGCACGGACAGGCCGATGCCCACCCACACGATCGGCAGCAGGCCCGCGGCGTGTCCCCGGATGTCCCGCAGCCGCGGCTTGTGCTCCGCGGCGAGCACGGACTGGATCTCCCGGACCCGGGCGTCGAGGTCGATGTGCTCGCCTTCGACCTCGGCGAGGACCTGGCGAGCCTTGTCGAGCTTCCCGTCCTCCACGAGGTAACGCGGCGACTCAGGGATGATCAGGGCGAAGATGAGGTACATCGCCGCGGGAAGCGCCGCGACGCCCAGCATCCACTGCCATGCCTCGATGCCGACCAGGTGGTTGCGGGTATTGCCGCCGGCCAGCGAGGCGATCGCGAAGTTCACTAGCTGCGAGATCGCGATGCCGAGCACGATCGCCAGTTGCTGGAAGGAGGCCAGCCGGCCGCGGTAGGCGGGCGGCGCCACCTCGGCGATGTAGGCCGGCGAGACCATCGAGGCCATCCCGATGGCGACGCCGCTGATGATCCGCCAGAACGCGAGTTCCCAGTCCGCGAACGGGAACATCGCCCCGAAGCTGCTGACCACGAACAGGATCGCGGCCAGCCGCATGACGAGGAGACGTCCTTTGACGTCGGCGAGCTTGCCGGCGATCGCGGCGCCGAGCGCCGAGCCGAGCAGCGCCGCGGACACGATCAGACCGGTGACGCCGGCTCCGACGCCGAAGTGGCCTTTGATGCCGTCCACGGCCCCGTTGATGACGGCGCTGTCGTACCCGAACAGGAAGCCGCCGAGAGCCGCGGCGGCGCTGATGAAGACGACATGCGCCAGGTGTTCCTGCCGTACGGCGGGAGCTTGTGTGGTCATGGTCATCCCGATCTACAGGTCGATGACGACTTTCACGTCGTCGCCGCTGCGGCCTTCGAGCGTCTCGGGCGCTCGCTCGAGGGGCAGCCGGTTGGTGATGAGTCGCGCCAGCCACGACCGGTCCGCGCGCAGGAGCGCCTCGGCGGCCAGTTCGTAGTGGCGATGGTTGGCGTTGACCGATCCGAAGACGGCGTCGTTCCCCAGGACGATCTCCCGGTTGAGCGAACCGGCGTCCACCTCGATCCGATGGCCCCCGCGCGAGACGCCCATGAGGCACACGACACTCGCCGCCGCGTTGTTGGTGATCGTCTCCATGACGAGGTGAGAGACACCCGTGGCCTCGATGACGATGTCCGGGCATGCCTTCGCGGTGACTTCGTCGACGGATCCCGTGTGGTACGTCGCGCCGAGATCGGCGACGATCTTCGGCTTCACCCCGCCGGTGACCCGGTCGAGCACGTGGACGTCGAGCCCTCGCTGCGCGCCCAGCAGGGCGGCCAGCAGGCCGATCGGGCCCGCGCCCGTCACCAGGAGCCGCTGGGGTTCGAACCAGGCCCGGCTGCCGATCCGCTCGATGTGGTCCCAGGCCTTGGCCACGATGCTCGTGGGCTCCATGAGGACGCCGAGGTCGCCCAGCGCCGGGTCGATGCGGACCGCGTAGTCGGCCTCGATCGTCCACCGCTCGGATCCGAAACCGTGGATCTGTTTGATGCCCCGTTCGGTGTACCGGCCATTGCGGCACATGTCGAACTCGCCGCGGGCGCACGCGCCGCACGGCACCGGGTCGGGCCGCCGTACGATGCCGACGACCAGGTCACCGGGGCTGAAGTCGCTGCCCTCGGGGGCCTCCCGGACCCGCCCGAGCGACTCATGTCCGATGATCAGCCGATTCTCGCCGGGTGGCGCCCAGCCGTAGTCGCCGGCGACGATCTCCCGGTCCGTGCCGCACACGCCGAGCGCGACGCCGTCGACGAGCAGTTCGCCCTCGCCTCGTGCGGGCTCGGGGACCTCGCCGACCTCGAGCGATCCCGCTTTCAACGGCACCACCGTAAGAGCACGCATGATCATCTCCCGCCCAGAGCCGCTTCCCCATTCCCCCGAAGTGACCTCGGCCCCGGATGCCCAAAATGTGCGTTTGTGACAACGGTACATCCAGCGTGATCAACCCGCCACGGAACGCACAGGACGACGGTCGCGCCGCTACGCCCGGACACCGAGCGGACCGCCCGATACACCGGGTTAAGGGCTATGTCACTTCTGTGGGACACGCCCCACCTGTGCCCCGCTCACCGGCGAACATGCTCGCTCGAGGCGGATTCGAGACGGACGTCACCCCGGATCGCCGTCGGCGACGGGAGAATCGGCACGCTCGAGCCGGCCGACGACCCGGGGCTCGAGCCGGCCGACGACCCAGGGCTCGGGTCCGGTCAGCGTACGGGGTGGCCCGCCTGGCGGATGGACTCCTTGACGTCGCCGATCTTGAGCTCGCCGAAGTGGAAGACGCTGGCGGCGAGCACCGCGTCGGCCCCCGCGTCGATCGCCGGGGCGAAGTGCTCGAGCGCGCCCGCTCCCCCGCTGGCGATGACGGGCACGCCGACGACCTCGCGAACCGCCCGCAGCATCTCCAGGTCGAAGCCGCTCTTGGTGCCGTCGGCGTCCATGGAGTTGAGCAGGATCTCGCCGACGCCGAGCTCCTCGCCGCGCCGCGCCCACTCGATCGCGTCCAGGCCGGTGCCGCGCCGCCCGCCGTGCGTGGTCACCTCGAAGCCGTCACCGGACCGGCGGGCGTCCACCGACAGCACGATGCACTGCGAGCCGAACCGGTGCGCCGCCTCCCGGAGGAACTCCGGCCGGGCGATCGCCGCCGTGTTGATCGATACCTTGTCGGCGCCGGCGCGCAGCAGCCGGTCGACGTCGTCGACGGTACGGATGCCGCCGCCGACGGTGAGCGGGATGAACACCTGCTCGGCCGTACGGCGCACGACCTCGTACGTCGTCTCCCGCTCGCCGCTGGAGGCGGTGATGTCGAGGAAGGTCAGCTCGTCGGCGCCTTCGGCGTCATAGCGCCGGGCCAGCTCGACCGGGTCGCCGGCGTCCCGGAGGTTCTCGAAGTTGACGCCCTTGACCACCCGGCCGGCGTCGACGTCCAGGCACGGGATCACCCGGATGGCGACGGTCATGGCCTGTCTCCGTCCTGGAGCGCCTCGGAAAAGGCGTCCACCTCGATCTCTACCAGCATCCGGTGATCGATGAACCCGGAGACCTCGATCATCGTCGTGGCCGGGCGGATCTCACCGAAGATCTCGTGATGCGCCCGCCCCGCCGCCTCGGCGTCGGCGATGTCCCGGACGTAGATCCGGGTCCGTACGACGTCCTCGGCCGCGGCGCCGGCCTGCTCGACCGCCTGCAGGGCGATGCCGAACGCGGTCTTCGTCTGGCCGTACGCGTCGTTCTCGTGGCGGACCTCGCCGTCCACGGTCGACGTGCAGCCCGCGACCAGCACCCACGGGCCGGCCACGACCACCCGCGAGTAGCCGACGACGTTCTCCCACGGGCCGCCCGAGGAGATCCGCTTGATCACGCGGCCCCTCCGACCGCCGCCAGGGCCTCTTCCAGGGTGAACGCGCCGGCGTACAGCGCCTTCCCGACGATGGCGCCCTCGACGCCGGCCGGAACCAGCGCGGCGAGCGCCCGCAGGTCGTCCAGGGAGGACACGCCGCCCGAGGCGATGACGGGGCGGTCGGTGCGCGCGCATACCTCGCGCAGCAGCTCGGTGTTCGGTCCCCGCAGGGTGCCGTCCTTGGTCACGTCGGTGACGACGTAGCGCGGGCAGCCGTCGGCCTCGAGGCGGTCGAGCACCTCCCACAGGTCGCCGCCCTCACGCGTCCAGCCGCGGGCGGCGAGCGTGGTGCCGCGCACGTCGAGCCCGACCGCGATCTTGTCCCCGTGCTCGGCAATGATCTTTCGGCACCACTCAGGGTTCTCCAGCGCCGCCGTGCCGATGTTGACGCGCGCGCAGCCCGTGGCCAGCGCGGCGGCCAGCGAGGCGTCGTCGCGGATGCCGCCGGACAGCTCGACCTTGACGTCCAGCTTGCCGATCACCGTGGCGAGCAGCTCACGGTTGGAACCCCGGCCGAACGCCGCGTCCAGGTCGACCAGATGGACCCACTCCGCGCCCGCACTCTGCCAGGCCAGGGCCGCCTCGACGGGCTCGCCGTACGAGGTCTCGGTGCCGGCCTCGCCCTGCACGAGGCGCACGGCCTGGCCGTCGGCGACATCCACCGCGGGAAGGAGCGTGAGAGTCATGCCCGTCAGCCTATCGAGCCCGCGCACCGCCCCCGGTCGCAGGCCGGTGGCGGTGCGCCGACCCGCCGGAGCGTACGTGCCGGACACCCGTCACCGGGTAGAACCACACAGGGGAGAAGCCGCATGGACATCACGCAGAAGCCGGCCGCCGAGCCGGTCGTCGCCGAGCACGAGCGACTGCTGAAGACGTTGCCGTTCCATGACCGGCAGGACTTCGAGGACGCCCGGCGTGGCCTTCTCGGAGCCCTCGACCCGGGCGAGGTGCGCGCCGACGACGGCCGCGTCGTCTGGGACGGCGACTCATACGCGTTCCTCACGGGAGAGGCGCCGACGACCGTCAACCCCAGTCTGTGGCGGCAGTCCCGCCTCACCGCGATCCAGGGACTGTTCGAGGTGGTGCCGGGGATCTACCAGGTACGCGGCCTGGATCTGTCCAATGTGACGTTCGTCGAGGGCGAGCGCGGGGTCATCGTCATCGACCCGCTGGTCTGCGCCGAGACCGCCGCGGCCGCGCTCGGCCTCTACCGCGAGCATCGCGGCGGCCGTCCCGTCACCGGAGTCGTGTACACGCACAGCCACGCGGATCACTTCGGCGGCGTCCGCGGCGTGCTCCCCGCAGCCTTTCTCCCGACCAACCGACCCCGACCGACCTCCCGGGCCCGCAGTGTCCCGATCGTCGCGCCGGCCGGGTTCACCGGTCACGCCGTCAGCGAGAACGTCTACGCGGGGACGGCGATGGCCCGCCGGTCCGGTTACATGTACGGCGCCGCCCTGGAGCGCGGGCCGCGGGGGCAGGTCGGCGCCGGGCTCGGTCAGACGGTGTCGACGGGTGCCGTGGGACTCGTCCCGCCGACGGTCGAGATCACCGCGACCGGCGAAGAGCAGACCGTCGACGGTGTCCGCGTGGTCTTCCAGATGGCGCCGGGAAGCGAGGCGCCCGCCGAGATGCACCTGTATTTTCCCGAGCGGCGCGCGCTGTGCGTCGCCGAGAACGCCACCCACGTGCTGCACAACATCGTCACGATCCGCGGCGCGCTGGTACGCGACCCGCACGCGTGGGCGGGCTACCTGACCGAGGCCGTCGACCTGTTCGGCGCCGATCTGGAGGTCCTCTTCGCCTCCCACCACTGGCCCATCTGGGGTCGCGAGCGCGCGGTCGAGTTCCTCCGTCTGCAGCGTGACCTCTACGCGTACCTGCACGACCAGACCCTGCGCATGATCAACCAGGGCCTGACCGGGCCGGAGATCGCCGAAGCGATGGTGCTGCCGCCCGCGCTGGAGCGCGCGTGGCACACGCGCGGCTACTACGGCTCCGTGAGCCACAACGTCAGAGCGGTCTACCAGCGCTACATGGGCTGGTACGACGGCAACCCGGCCCGTCTCTGGCCACACCCGCCGGTCGAGGCCGGTCGCCGGTACGTCGCGTTCATGGGCGGCGCGGACGCCGTCGTCGCCAAGGCGCGCGAGTCCTTCGCCGACGGCGACTTCCGCTGGGTGGCCGAGGTGCTCGCCCACGTGGTGTTCGCCGAGCCGGACCATGAGGCCGCGAGGGAGCTGCTCGCGGACACCTTCGAACAGCTCGGCTACGGCGCGGAGAACGGAACCTGGCGCTGCGCCTACCTCTCCGGCGCCCACGAACTGCGCCACGGCGGGTTCGGCACGCCCACGGCCACCGCCTCGCCGGACATGCTCGCCCAGCTGAGCGCCGAGCAGGTCTTCGACTCCCTGGCGATCCGGGTGAACGGCCCGCGCGGCTGGGACGAACGGGTCGTGCTCGACGTCGTCCTCACCGACACCGGCGCCCGGTACCGGGTCGTGCTGCGCAACGGCGTCCTCACGTACACGAAGGCACCGCAGGCGGATCCCGCCGAGGCGATGCTCCTCCTGCCGGCCGGGGCGCTGGCCGCCCTCGCCGTCGGCGGGTCTCCGCCCGCCGGGATCGAGGTCGACGGCGACGCCACGGCGCTCGAGCGGCTGCTGGCCACGCTCGACGCGCCGGACCCCGACTTCGCGATCGTCACTCCGTGAACGCTCGTCAGGACCGGCGATCGAAGGCGAGTGTGACGAACACGGGGACCAGGAACACCGACAGCGCCAGCACCCCCAGCCGCTCCATCCACGAGGACAGGTTGATCCAGGCGATCACCTGGACGAGCACGAACACGACCGCCACGATGGCGTTCTGCTCGCGGCGACGGCGCGCGAGGATGCCACCGGGCGGCCGGACCGGCGCGGCACCCACCGCGTGAAGCGGGCGACCAGCGCGCGGCGGCGGGCCGCGCGGGCGTTCCGGCGGGCGGCCTCGGCGGCGGCGCGCTCGCGTGCGGCCTCCCGCTCGGCCCGCCGCCGCTGCCGCTCCTTGCTCACGAGAGCGTCGACAGCCAGTTCTTCAGGACGGCCGCCCCGGCGTCCCCGGACTTCTCCGGGTGGAACTGCGTCGCGCTCAGCGGGCCGTTCTCCACCGCGGCGACGAAACGCTCGCCGTGCTCGCTCCAGGTCACCAGCGGCGGCGTGAACCGGCCGGGCGCCATCTCCCAGCGGCGCACGCCGTACGAGTGCACGAAGTAGAACCGGGTGTCCGGCTCGAGGCCGGCGAACAGGACCGTGCCCTCCGGGGCCTCCACGGTGTTCCAGCCCATGTGCGGCAGGACCGGCGCCTCGATCCGCTCCACCGTGCCCGGCCACTCCGCGCAGCCGTCGGTGGCGATGCCGTGCTCGACGCCCTTCTCGAACAGGATCTGCATGCCGACGCAGATGCCCAGCACCGGACGGCCCCCGGCGAGCCGGCGGCCGATGATCTGCTCGCCGCGGACGCCGCGCAGGCCGTTCATGCAGGCGGCGAAGGCGCCGACGCCCGGCACGACCAGACCGTCGGCGTTCAGGGCGGCGTCGAAGTCGGCCGTGACCGTGACGTCCGCGCCGACGCGGGCGATGGCCCGCTCGGCGGACCGGAGGTTGCCCGATCCGTAGTCGAGGACGACGACGTTCTTCACAGCGTGCCCTTGGTCGAGGGGATGCCGTGCGCGCGCGGGTCGTGGGCGCAGGCGTCGCGCAGCGCCCGGGCGAGGGCCTTGAACTGGGCCTCGACGATGTGGTGCGCGTTGCGCCCGTACGGGACGTGGACGTGCAGGCAGATCGCGGCGTTGAAGACGAACGCCTCGAAGATGTGCCGGGTCATCGTCGTGTCGTAGTCCGGGCCGATCATCGGGGCGATGCCCTCCGGCTCGGTGTGCACGAGGTACGGCCGGCCGGACAGGTCGACCGTGACCTGGGCGAGCGTCTCGTCCAGCGGCACGCTCGCGTCGGCGAAGCGCCGGATGCCGGACTTGTCGCCCAGCGCCTCGCGGAACGCCTGGCCCAGCGCGATCGCGGTGTCCTCGATCGTGTGGTGGCTGTCGATGTGCAGGTCACCGGAGGTCTTCACGGTCAGGTCGAACGACCCGTGCTTGCCGAGCTGCGTCAGCATGTGATCGAAGAAGCCGACGCCGGTGGCGACGTCCACCCGCCCGGTGCCGTCCAGGTCGACCTCGACGACGACCTGGGTCTCCTTCGTGCCCCGCTCGACGCGTCCGGTCCGCATCCGCTCTCCTCCGGTTGAACTCACGTACTCTCCTTCAGCGCGGCGCGGAACGCCGCCATCTCCTCGGGCGTCCCGACGCTCACCCGCAGCCACTCCGGCGGCCCCACCTCGCGGATCAGCACGCCGCGGTCGAGCACGCCCTGCCAGACGGCACGCCGGTCGGGGAACCTCCCGAACAGGACGAAGTTCGCGTCCGAGTCGGCGACCTGGAAACCCTCGCCGCGCAGCCAGCCGACCAGGGCGTCGCGCTCGGCGCGCAGCGCCTGAACCGCGCCCAGCAGCTCCTCCTGGTAGGCGATCGCCGTCCGCGCCACCGTCTGTGTCACCGCCGACAGGTGGTACGGCAGGCGGACGAGCAGCAGCGCGTCGATCACCGCCGGGTCGGCGGCGAGGTAGCCCACGCGGGTGCCCGCCATCGCGAACGCCTTGCTCATCGTCCGGGTCACGATCAGCCGGGGATTGCCGGGCAGCAGCGACAGCGCGCTCGGGGTCCCCTCCCGGCGGAACTCGGCGTACGCCTCGTCGACCACGACCATGCCCGGCGCGACCTTCAGCACCGCCTCGATCGCCGCGAGGGACAGCGACGTGCCCGTCGGGTTGTTCGGCGAGGTCAGGAACACGATGTCGGGCCGGTGCTCCTCGACCGCCGCGACCGCCCGCTCGGCCTCCAGCCCGAAGTCCTCGTCGCGGTACGCGTCGATCCACGCCGTGCCGCTGACCCGCGTGATGATCGGGTGCATGGAGTACGACGGCTCGAAGCCCATCGCGGAACGCCCCGGGCCGCCGAACGCCTGCAGGATCTGCTGAATGATCTCGTTGGAGCCGTTGGCCGCCCAGACCTGCCGCGCGGTGACCCCGTGGCCGAGGTAGTCGGCGAGGTCCTTACGCAGCTCGACGGCGTCGCGGTCGGGGTAGCGGTTGAGGCCGCCGGCGACGTCGGCGACCGCGCGGCCGAGCGCCTCGACCAGCCGCGGCGACGGCGGGTAGGGGTTCTCGTTCGTGTTGAGACGCACGGGCACGTCGAGCTGCGGCGCGCCGTACGGCTCCTTCCCTCGCAGGTCGTCGCGGATCGGCAGATCGCTCAGAGAGGTCACTCGGGGATTCCCCAATCGAACCGCGCCTTCATGGCGGCACCGTGGGCGGGCAGGTCCTCGGCGTCGGCGAGCGTGACGACCCGCCGGGTCGCCTCCGCCAGGGCCTGCTCGTCGTAGTCGATCACGTGGATGCCGCGCAGGAACGTCTGCACCGACAGGCCGCTGGAGTGGCAGGCGCAGCCGCCCGTGGGCAGCACGTGGTTCGAGCCGGCCATGTAGTCGCCGAGCGACACCGGCGCGTGCGGGCCGACGAAGATCGCGCCGGCGTTGCGGACGCGCGCGGCGACCGTACGGGCGTCGGCGGTCTGGATCTCCAGGTGCTCGGCGGCGTAGGCGTCGACGACCTTCAGCCCCGCGTCGACGTCGTCGACGAGCACGATCCCGGACTGGCGGCCGTCCAGGGCCGCGGTGATGCGCTCGGTGTGCTTGGTCCGGGTGACCTGCGCGGCCAGCTCGCGCTCCACGGCGGCGGCCAGCTCCTCGGAGTCGGTGACGAGGACGGCGGCGGCGAGCGTGTCGTGCTCGGCCTGGCTGATCAGGTCGGCGGCGACGTGCACCGGGTCCGCGGTGGCGTCGGCCAGGACCGCGACCTCGGTGGGACCGGCCTCGGAGTCGATGCCGATCACGCCCTTGAGCAGCCGCTTGGCCGCCGCGACCCAGATGTTGCCCGGCCCGGTCACCATGTCGACACGCCGGCACTCCTCGGTGCCGTAGGCGAACATCGCGATCGCCTGCGCCCCGCCGGCGGCGTACACCTCGTCCACGCCGAGCAGCGCGCACGTCGCGAGGATCGTCGGGTGCGGCAGCCCCCCGAACTCCTGCTGCGCCGGGGACGTGACCGCGAGGGACTCGACCCCCGCCTCCTGGGCGGGCACGACGTTCATCACGACGCTGGAGGGGTAGACGGCCTGGCCGCCGGGGACGTAGAGCCCGACCCGCTCCACCGGCACCCACCGCTCGGTGACGGTGCCGCCCGGCACCACCTGAGTGGTGACGTCGGTGCGCCGCTGCGCGCGGTGGACGACGCGGGTGCGGCGGATGCACTCCTCGAGCGCGTCGCGCACGGCCGGGTCCAGCTCGTCGAGGGCGCGGCCGATGGTCTCGGCGGGCACCCGCAGCGACTCGACCTTCACCCCGTCGAAGCGCGCGGTGTAGTCCCGTACGGCCTCGGCGCCGCGATGGCGCACGTCATCGCAGATGGGCCGCACCTTCTCCAGGGCGGCCTCGACGTCGAGCTCGGCTCTCGGCAGCACGGAGCGCAGGTCGTCCGGCAGGGACCCGCGCAGGTCGATACGGGTTATCACCTGATCAGTCTACGAAGGACCCCCACCGGCCCGGACGCCGGTCTCACCCACCGAGACACCAAGAATCATTTGGAAGTGACGGCAGAGTGATGTGGTGACATGCTAGACATGCAAAATGCTTGATACCACGCATCGAAGCTTCGACGAGGAGTTGCAACTCCACATGGATAAGACGCTGCAGGTACGAGGCCTGGACGAAGAGACCGTGGCCGAGCTGAAAGCCAGGGCCGCACGCGCCCGGATGTCACTGTCTGCTTACGTGGCACAGATCCTGACCGAGGTCGCGACACGGCCGACGCCGGACGAGATCCGGGAGAGGCTGATCGCGCTCCAGGATCTGGGTGGAGGAGCCAGCCGCGAGGACATCCTCGCCGAGGTACGGAAGACCCGCGAATCATGATCGTCATTGACAACTCGGCTCTGGTGGAAGCACTCGTCGGCACGTCGCCACCGAAAGAGCTCGTCACGGTGGTCGCAGAGGAGGATCTCCACGTCCCCCACTTAATCGACTATGAATTCCGGAGCGCCCTACGAGGCCTGGTACTCGCCGGCAAGATGACCGCGTCCAGAGCCGAGGGGGCTCGCCTCGTCAAGGACGGCCTGCCGCTCAGGCGACACTCCGACGATGTCACCGGCGGCCGGGCCTGGGATCTCCGCGGCAACTTCAACGCCTACGACGCGACGTACGTGGCGCTGGCGGAACTACTCGATTGCCCGCTTGTGACCACTGACGCGAAGATCGCGCGAGAGGCCAGGACCGTGCGGATCGACCTCCACTGATCGATGCGGCGCGGTCAAGTGCTGAGGCTGCCCTCGATGAGGGTGACGACGGCGCCGCACAGGGTGACGCGGTCGCCGCGCGCCGACACGCGGACCTCTCCCCCGCGCCCGAACGCCTGGTAGCCCACCATCTCGGCGTCCGCAGGTTCGGACAGCAGGCAGACACCGGCGGGGCTGCCCGCGAACGAACGGTCGGTGACGGCGTGCACGACGTACACGTGCATGCCGTCACCGTGGATCATCCGGGCCTACACGCCCGGTCGCGCGCCTCCGGTGAACTCCGGCCGGTTCTCCGGCCGTTCGGCGCCGGCCGGGCCGACGTCGGGGAAGCCGCCCCAGCGGCGAGGGCGGGCGACGATCCAGCCGAGGATGAATCCGACGCAGAGACTGGCGATCGTCAGAAAGAACATGCTGAGCCACATACGGGCCTCCGGGCGAACACACCGGCGGGAGGTACCGCCGTGCCGCGACGGCGTGGCCGCGCGGTCGTCCGACCCTAACTCCGCAGGTCGTGGTGGTGTGTGCCGGTTGACGCGATCTAGTTCAAGGTGACTACGGTCACATCGCCCATGGAACGTTCCTGGTCCTGGCCAGGTGATCGTTCCGAGCCAGGGCCTTTACATTGTAGATCACAAACACGGCCGGGATCCGGGGGCGACGGCGAGGGCCGGAACGTCGTACGCTGACGCCGTGACCGAACGGCTGCCGATCTTTCCGCTGGGAGCCGTGCTGTTCCCGGGGCTGGTGCTGCCCCTCCAGGTGTTCGAGGAGCGGTACCGCGACCTGATGCGCGATCTCCTCGAGTCCGAAGAGCCGCATCGATTCGGCGTCGTCTCGATCGAACTCGGCCATGAGGTCGGCCCCGGCGCCGCCCGCCGGCTCTCGCCGGTCGGCTGCACCGCGGAGATCCGGGGCGTCCAGCAGCACGACGACGGCCGGTACGACGTCGTCACGACCGGCGGCACACGCTTTCACATCGAGCAGATCGACGACTCGCTCTCCTACCTCAACGCCGACGTCACCCTGCTGCCCGAGGAGGACGGCCCGGGGGCAGACAAGATCGTCGGGCCGGTGAACCGCCTGTTCCACCGCTACTGCGACCGGCTGACCGAGCACGGCGCCGAGGTGGCCGAGCTCGATGACCTGCCGACGGATCCCGTCGAGCTGTCGTATCTGGTCGCCGCCTCCGTGGTCCTGGACCGCCCGGACAAACAGCGGCTGCTCGAGGCCGAGGACGCCGCGACGCGGCTCCGCCTGGAGTACGGCCTGCTCCGCCGGGAGAACCTCCTCCTGGAGGCCTTCCCGACCGTTCCCGCGGCGGAGTTCCTCGGCGGCACCGTCAGTCCCAACTGACCCCGAGGAAGGAAAGAACCACCAGTGGCATCCAACCGGCGATCGGGCGGCAAGGGCACGCCCGCGACCGTGTCGGCGACACGCGCCGGAATCCCCTTCACCCTGCACCCGTACGAGGCCGGCTCCGACGCGGACTCCTACGGCGAGGCCGCGGCCGACGCGCTCGGCGTGCCGCACGACCGGCTGTTCAAGACGCTGGTGGCCGAGGTCGACGGCGATCTCACCGTCGCGGTCGTGCCGGTGTCGTCCACGCTCGACCTCAAGGCCCTGGCCGCCGCGACCGGCGGCAAGCGCGCCGCCATGGCCGACCCGGCGCAGGCCGAGCGCGTCACCGGCTACGTCCGGGGCGGCATCAGCCCGCTCGGGCAGCGCAAGCGGCTGCCGACGGTCGTCGACGCGTCCGCGTCAGGGTTCCCGACGATCTACGTCTCGGCCGGTCGGCGTGGCCTCCAGATCGAACTGGCCCCCGCCGACCTGGTCCGGCTGACCGATGCCGCCACGGCCGGGATCGCCCGCGGCTAGCCGCCTGCGCGACTCCCGGCCCGCCACGTCCAGCGCCTCCAGCAGGCCGAACACCACCGCCGCCGCCAGCGGCCAGGCGAGGACCACGCCGAGGGCGTGCAGGGCGAGCGGGGCCCGGACCAGCGTGCCGTCGGCGCCCGCCCGCAGCGCGTGGTGGTAGGCGCTCAGGCCGAAGAAATGGCCCAGCCGCCACGCCACGACGGCCGCAGCGGCGGCGCCGACCGCGGTCCCGGCCAGCATGCCGAACTCGCCCAGGCGCCCCGCCAGGAGGTACGCGGCGACGCCGCACAGCAGGCCCGCCGCAGCGGTGACCACGGCGAACCAACCGTCCGCCGCGATCATCGTCTGGGCCTCTGGATCGGCGAGAAGCGCCTTCCCGCCCGATACCTGATAGGCCGTCCGCGGTGCGAGAGCGACCCACAACAACCCGATGGGCACTCCCAGCACCGTGATCGCAAGCGCCGCCAGCACTCCTGCGCGAATCCGGCTCGCCACTCGCCCTCCCCCGGCGTCGGTGAACATCGCAGCGTACCGCCTTAACCTGGACGTCTCCTGGCCCACGTCCCGACACGAATCTTCTGAGATAGTGTGCCCGCCATGTCTGGATTCAGCCCGGCGTTCGAGCGGCTTGGAGCCGCCTACGCGGCGGTCGCCGTACAGCAACAGGAGGTTTTGGCGGAGTTCCTGCCGGCGGCCGACTGGAGCACCGACCTGACCACCGGCACCTACACGCAGGGAGAGATCACCCTGCACGTCGCCCTCATCGGGAGCTACGCCGAGAAGGACCGCAGCTGGCTGTGGGGCTGGTCCAACCCCCAGTTCGGCCCCTCCCACCCGGGGGTGCTGAACCCGAAGGCCATGGGCTCCCGCCTCGGGATCCCCGAGATGACCTCGGGCGAGCTGGACCTGTCCTGGTACGAGGGACCGGCGCGGAACGGCGGTGAGCCGATCGCCATGGTCGCCACCAGCATGCTCGGCCTGACCGGCACGATCCCCGGTCCCTACGACGGCGGGATCGCCTACTTCGCCGTCCGCGACCCGGCCGTTCCGGGGGCCACGTGGGACTCCGCCACGGCGCCCCGCCTGATCACCAATGCGCTCTCCCAGTTCCCCGCCGACCACCGGCTGACCGTCATGCGGTTCTTCAGCCATCACCGGCTGGCGTACCGGCAGACCGAGACATCGATCACCGCGACGCTGCCGGACGGCGGCTCCTGCGCCGCGGAGTTCGACGACCAGGACCGCCTGGCGAACCTGTCGATGACCGTCCGTTCCTGATCGCCGAGCCCCGAGGCCGGGCCTCGGCGAAAATCGATCCACCGGACACGCTCTAACCCCGGCGGAAAAATCGATCGACCGGCGGCGCCGCGCGCCGTACCTTCGTGGCATGTTCCGCATGGCCGCCCTCCTCTCGCCCGCGCACCTCGACGCGCCGGGCGCCGCGGCCGTGCTCTCCGACGGCCTGCGACGCTGACCCTCCTCCGCCCCGTCCTTCGAGAACCCGCGGAGGAGGGTGGCACGGCAGGGGCGTCGCCCCCTGCCCGGGTTCTCACGTTCGATCACGACGCGAGGACGAATCATGGCCAAGCAGATCTACGAACGCGGCAAGCCGCATCTCAACATCGGCACGATGGGCCACGTCGACCACGGCAAGACCACCCTCACCGCGGCGATCACCAAGGTGCTGAGCCGGCAGGGGCTGGCCCGGGTCGTACCCTTCGAAGGCATCGACCGCGCCCCGGAGGAGCGCGACCGCGGCATCACGATCAACATCGCGCACGTGGAGTACGAGACGTCGACGCGGCACTACGCCCACGTCGACATGCCCGGCCACGCCGACTACATCAAGAACATGGTCACCGGCGCCGCGCAGATCGACGGGGCGATCCTCGTCGTGTCCGCGGTGGACGGCGCGATGCCCCAGACGCGGGAGCACGTGGTGCTCGCCCGGCAGGTGGGCGTCCGCCACGTCGTCGTCGCCCTCAACAAGGCCGACGCCGTGTCGGACCCCGAGCTGCTCGACCTGGTCGAGCTGGAGGTCCGTGAGCTGCTGTCGGCCTACGGCTTCCCCGGGGAGGAGATCCCCGTGGTCCGCGTGTCCGGGCTGCGGGCCCTCGAGGACGACCCGTACTGGACGAAGCGGATCGAGGACCTCCTCGCGGCGGTCGACGCGTACGTGCCGATCCCGGCGCGGATCCTCGACCGGCCGTTCCTGCTGCCGATCGAGAACGTGCTGACGATCACCGGGCGGGGCACCGTCGTGACCGGTGTCGTCGAGCAGGGCGCGATCCGGGTCGGCGACCACGTCGAGGTCGTCGGACTGGGCGCGACCCTGACCACGGTCGCCACCGGCCTGGAGACGTTCGGCCAGTCGATGGACCACGCGGAGGCCGGCGACAACACGGCCGTGCTGCTGCGGGGCGTCCGCCGGGAGCAGGTCCGCCGAGGTCAGGTCGTCGCCGCGCCGGGGGCGATCCGCCCGCACGCGCGGTTCCAGGCGGAGGTGTACGTCCTCGGCGCGGAGGAGGGCGGCCGGAACCGGCCGTTCTTCACCGGGTACCGGCCGCAGTTCCACATCCGGACGACGGACGTGGTCGGCGACATCGACCTGGGCGAGGGCGGGATGGCGCTGCCCGGTGACACCGTGACGATGGCGGTGGAGCTTGGCCGGCCGGTCGCCCTGGAGGAGGGCCTCGGCTTCGCGATCCGCGAGGGCGGCCGAACGGTCGGCGCGGGCACCGTCACCGCCCTGCCCGACGGGCCGTGAGGCCGAGAACGCCGCTCCGGCGCGGGCTCCGGGTCAAGACCCGGAGCCCGCCGCCCAGGCCGGGATCTCTGGTCGGCCGGGCGGAGAGCGTTCTATCCCCGGCCCGGCGGACGCTCTCCCGCCAGGGCGGACGCTCTCCCGCCAGGGCGGACGCTCTCCCGCCAGGGCGGACGCTCTCCCGCCAGGGCGGACGCTCTCCCGCCAGGGCGGACGCTCTCCCGCCAGGGCCTCGGCCACCGGCCGCGGCCCTGGCGGGAGAGGCCGCTCAGATCACCAGGCTGAGCAGACCCGCCATCGCGAATCCGACGACGGAGAGGATCGTCTCCAGCACGGTCCAGGTCTTCAACGTCTGCTTGACCGACATGTTGAAGTAGCGGGACACGATCCAGAAGCCGCCGTCGTTGAGGTGCGAGGCGATGATGGAGCCGGCGGCGACCGCCATGGCGATCAGCGCGAGGTGCGCCTGGCTGTAATGGTGGCTCTGGACCAGAGGCCCGATGATGCCGCCGGTGGTGACGAGCGCGACGGTCGCCGAGCCCTGGGCGAGCCGGAGCCCGCAGCTGATCAGGTAGGCGAGGACGATGACCGGCAGTCCCGCGTCGGACATCGTGCCGGCCAGGGCCTTGCCCACGCCGGTCGCGGCGATGACGGCGCCGAAGAACGCGCCGCCGCCGACGACCAGCAGGATCATGCCGATCGGGCGCAGCGACGCGGACGCCAGGGAGGCGAGTTCGGAGGCCGGGATGCCGCGGCGCGTGCCGAGCAGCCACATCGCGAGCAGGACGGAGATGGTCAGGGCGACGGCGGGCGTGCCGAGGAAGGTCAGCACGGGAAGCACGGAGCTGTTCTTCCACCAGACGTCGCCGAAGGTGGCGAGGAGGATCAGCACGAGCGGCACGGCGATGATCGCGCCCACCAGACTGAGGGGCGGTTCGGGCCGCTCCGCGCGCTCGGCGCTCTCCTCGCCGACGACATAGTCCTCGGGCACCTCGACGCGCATCCGGTCGCCGATCCACGCGCCCCACGCGACGCCGGCGACGAGGAACGCCGGGATGCCGCAGACCAGTCCCATGACGATGAGCCAGCCGAGGCTGACCCCGAGCAGCCCGGCGACGGCCACGGGGCCGGGGTGCGGGGGCAGGAACGCGTGGGTCATGGACAGACCGGCGAGCAGCGGGAGCGCGTAGGTGATCAGGGAGCGCGTGCCGCGCCGGGCGGTGATGTACACGAGCGGGGCGAGGACAAAAATGCCTATATCGAAGAAGACCGGGATGCCGAAGATGAGGCCGGACAGGCCCATCGCCAGCGGGGCGCCCTTCTCGCCGAACACCCCCAGCAACCGCCGGGTCAGGACGTCGGCGCCTCCGGATGCCTCCAGGATCGCGCCGAGGATCGTGCCCAGTCCGATGATCGGCGCGATGTGCCCGAGGATCCCGCCGAACCCGGTCTCCAGGATGGATGTCTTGGAACTCAGCGCCGTGCCGACGATCTGGGTCACGCTCAGGCCGGCGGCCAGCGCGAGCAGCAGGCCCGACACGATGAGCGCGATGAACGGCTCGAGCTTCACCTTGATAATGAGGAAGAGCAGAACGGCGATCGCCACTGCGCAGAGCAGCAGCAGACCTCCGGTCTCGTGTTGCAGCCAGTGCATGATGCGTGACCCTTCGGGGAGCGGGGTGATCGCCCGCGGTGCGGCGGGGATCCGGGGGTAAGAAGGCTCAGGTGATCGGCGCGGTCTGGGGGCCGCTTGTCGGGGCGGTCTGGGCGTCCGGTTGTCGGGGCAATCTGGGGGTCGGTTGTCGAGGCGGTCTGGGATCCGGTTGCCGGGGTGGTCTGGTGTCGGGTCGTCGGGCCGGTCTGGGGACCGGTTGCCGGGGTCGTCGGGCCGGTCCGGGGGCCGGTTGCCGGGGTGGTCTCGTGGAAGTAGGGCTTAGGTGATCGGCCAGGTCTCGGGAAGGAGGATTCGGGTGGTCGGGGCGGTCCCGTAGGCCGCCGGGCTCAGCGGGTGTCTCCGTGCGGGGTTCGGCGCAGCGAACGTCCGGGCAGCGCGCCGGTGTGCCGGCCGTCGGCGATGACGGCGGTGCCGCCGACGAAGACGTACGGGATGCCCTCGGGCCGCTGCCGGGGCTCGTCGAACGTCGCGGTGTCGCGTACGGTCGCCGGGTCGAACAGGACGAGGTCGGCGTGGTGGCCGGGCCGGATCAGTCCGCGGTCGGTCAGCTTGAGCCGCCGGGCCGGGCGTCCGGTCAGGTGCGCGACGCACTCTTCGAGCGTGAGAACGCCCAGCTCGCGGACGTAGTGGCCGAGGTACCGCGGGAACGTGCCCCACGCGCGGGGATGGGGTCTGGCCGCCGCGAGCAGGCCGTCGCTCCCGCCGGTGTGCGCCGGATGCCGCATGATCGTGCGGACGTTCTCCTCGTTCCCGACGAGCTGCAGGATCGTCGTCGCGAGCTCGTCGGCAAGGAGCCGGTCGCAGTACACGTCGAAGGGTGTCCGCCCCGACGCGGCGGCCAGTTCGGCGAGGGTCCGACCGACGACGGCGGGGTCGCGCGCGCCGGAGATCTGGACGGTCTCCCACTCGATCGGCACGCCGTGGGAGCCGTCGGAGCCCTCGATCTCCATCGTGTGCCGGATCCGCTCCCGCGCGGCGGGGTCGCGCAGCCGGGCCAGGATGGCGTCCGGGCCGCCGGCGGACGCCCAGCTCGGCAGCAGCGCCGCGAGCGTGGTCGAGCCCGGAAGGTACGGGTAGGTGTCGAGCGTGATGTCGCAGCCGCCGGCGATCGCGTCGTCCAGCAGGGCCAGCAGGTCGGCGGCGCGGCCGGCGTTGACGCGGAAGTTCATCGTCGCGTGCGCGAGGTGCAGCGGGCAGCCGGAGGCGCGGGAGACCTCGATCATCTCGGCGTAGGCGTCGAGGGCTCCGGCGCCGTACGAGCGGTGGTGCGGCGAGTAGAAGCCGCCGAGCCCGGCCACGACCCGGCACAGCTCCACCAGCTCGGGCGTCGTGGCGTACATGCCGGGCGCGTAGGTGAGCCCGCTGGACATCCCCACCGCGCCTTCGCGCATGCCGGTGGCGACGAGGTCCTTCTGCCGGGCCAGCTCGGCGTCGGTGGCCGGCCGATCGGCCCAGCCCATCGCGAGCATCCGCACCGAGCCCTGCGGGACCAGGTAGCAGGCGTTGACCGCGATGCCCTGGTCGAGCCGGTCGAGGTACTCGCCGACGCTCCGCCAGTTCCAGGCGAAGCCGGGCGGGTCGCCGTTCCAGCCGGCGATGGCCTGGCGGGTCTGGCCCAGCGTGGTGTCGTCGACGGGCGCGTAGGACAGGCCGTCCTGGCCGAGGACCTCGGTGGTGACGCCCTGGCCCACCTTGGCCTCGTGGTCGGGCTCGACGAGCAGCCGCAGGTCCGAGTGGGCGTGCATGTCGATGAACCCGGGGGCGAGCGCGAGCCCGGTGGCGTCGATGACCCGACGGCCGCTCCGCGCGCCGCCGACGTCGCTGATCCGGCCATCGGTGACGGCGACGTCGGCCGTACGTCCCGGCGCGCCCGTGCCGTCGACGACGTACGCGCCCCGGATCACCAGGTCGGCCACTAGAACCACGTCCGTACGAGGTCCACGACCGCGCCGGAGGGGTCCACCACGGGGATGAGCGTCCACTTGTCGAAGGCGGTGCACGGGTGGGAGAGCCCCAGGCGGATCACGTCGCCGACCTCGACGTCCGGCAACGCCGTGCCGTCCTCCGCCGACCGGAGGAAGGCGTGCTGGTCGTTGAGAGCGCTGATCCGGGTGCCGTCGAGCGCGCCCTTGCCGCGGATCGACTGCGGCTCGGGCAGCCCCTCGTCGTACGGGAAGTCGCGTTTTCCGCCGTCGAGCAGCGCCAGGCCCGGCTCCGGCCGGGAGACCACGCACGCCCACCCGTGCATCGCCGGGCGGAACGGCGTCCCCGCGCCCCGCGAGAACGGCGACATGGCGCGGTAGAAGCCGTCGTCGTGGATGACGTACGCGCCGCTGCGCAGCACGACCCGGCCGGCGACTCCGCTCAGGACCTCGACGACCTGGTCGAAGTAGGCGCTGCCGCCCGCGGTCACCACCGGGTCGGCGATCTCGTACGGCATCCGCTCGTGCAGCGCCGCCATCCGCTCCAGATACGCCTCGACCGCGGCGAGCCCGGCGGAGGTGGCGTCGTGGGCGAGCGCGCCCTCGTAGCCGCCGACACCGGCCAGGCGCAGGGTCGGCGTCGCGCGTACGGCCTCGGCGACGCGCAGCGCCTCACGATCGTCGCGGACCCCGGTGCGGCCGTGGGGCGCGCCCAGTTCGACGCAGACGTCGACGGCACGGCGTGCCCCGGCCGCACGCAGGGCGGCGTCCATGAGCTCCACCCCGCGTACCGAGTCGACCCAGCACAGGAACTCGAAGTCCGGGTCGCGGTCGAGCTCGGCCGCCACCCACGCCAGGCCGGCCGGATCGAGCAGGGCGTTCGCGAGCATCAGCCGGCTCACCCCGTACGCCCGTCCGACCCGCAGCTGCGGGAGGTTCGCGAGGGTGATCCCCCAGGCGCCGGCGTCGAGCTGACGCTGCCACAGCGCGGGCGCCATCGTCGTCTTGCCGTGCGGCGCGAGGTGGACGCCCGCGGCCGAGGCCCAGCCGGCCATCGTGGCGACGTTGTGGTCGAGGGCGTCGGCGTCCAGCGTGAGCAGTGGCGTACCGAACTCCTCCAGGGCCGGGCGCGCCGCGAGGAACTCCCCGACGGTCGAGCCGTGGGCGGCCGCGGGCACCGCTTTGAAGCGCCAGTCGAGACACTCGTCGCGCAGCGCGCTGACGGCGTCCTTGTCGATCTTCTCTGCCACGGTCACCTCCAGCGTTGCGTATTTTGCAACGTCCGTTGCGCTATATGTTCCAGTGGTTGTAGCATCGCCGCCACGCGAGAGTCAATGGGGCATGTGTCGCAGATGGGCAGTAATGGGGCATCGTGCTGCGGTGGAAACCGGCGGTGATGAGCGGAGGGTGCGGTGAGCCAGAGCCTGGCACGCGCGTTGCGGATACTCGTCGGCCTGGAGAAGGGCCCTCGGTCCCTCGACGACCTCGCCGGTGAGCTCGGCGTGCACAAGACCACCGTCCTGCGCCTGCTGCGCACCCTCGAGGACGAGCGGTTCGTCTACCGCGACGGCCTCCACCGGTTCCACCTGGGCGCGCGGTTGTTCGCGCTGGCCGACTCGGCCCTCGCCCAACGCGAGATCCGCGACCTCGCCGCACCCCACCTCCAGCGCCTGAACCGGTCCACCGGGCAGACCGTGCACCTCGGCGTCTATGAGGGCGGTGAGGTGTTCTACCTGGACAAGCGCGACTCCGGGCAGAAGATCCAGATGTACTCCCGGGTCGGTCTCCGCGTGCCGCTGCACTGCACGGCCCTGGCCAAGGTGCTCCTGGCCGACCTGCCCGACGAGCGGCGACGCGCGGTCGTCCAGGCGATCGACTACACCCGGTTCACCGAGAACACCATCACCGACCCGAAGGCCCTGCTCGCCGAGTTGGCCCGGGTGGCCCGGCAGGGGTACGCGGTGGACGACGCGGAGCACGAGACGTTCATCACCTGCGTCGCCGCGCCCATTCGCGACGCGAGCGGCCGGGTGGCGGCGGCCGTCTCGATCTCGGTACCGCACGTCCTGCTGAGCCGCGCCGAGGTGCTCGACCTGCTTCCCGACCTGCTCACGACCGCTCGCACCATCTCCGCCGACTGCGGATACACCGAGATCGAAGGGAACGGCCATGGCTGACAAGATCGAGATCCGGACCGAGGGCGCGCCCGCCCCGGCGTGGGTGTTCTCCCAGGGCGTGCGCCGGGGACCGCTCATCCAGGTGTCGGGCCAGGGCCCGCAGGACCCGGAGTCCGGCGAGTACGTCCACCCGGGCGATGTGAAGGCGCAGACCACGCGCACCCTGGAGAACGTCAAGGCGATCCTCGAGGGCGGAGGTGCGAGCGTCGAGGACGTCGTGATGTTCCGCGTCTACCTCACCGACCAGAGCGACTTCGCCGCCATGAACGAGGCGTACGGCGAGTTCGTCAAGGCGAACTGCCCGGGCGGGGTGCTCCCCTGCCGGACCACCGTGTTCGTCGGCCTGCCGCAGGAGTCGATGCTGGTCGAGATCGACGCTTTGGCCTTCACCGGCTGACGGCCGGAGCCTCTCGGCGGCGAGCACCGGTCCGGCGGACACGCCCCGGTGCTCGACCGCTCAGGTCCGAAGACACTCCGGTACTCGCCGCCGAACACGTCGGGCGGAAAGGCTCCGACGCTCGACCGTAAGGGCCCCACACCGGTCAGACGGACACGCTCCGGTATTCAACGGCGAGGGTCCCGCGCAGGTCAGCGCGGGCACGCCCCACTGCTCGACCGCCTAGGCCCCGCACATGACGCCACGCGCCTCAGGCGGAAACGCTCCGGTGCTCCGTCGCGAGGGCCCCGCGCATGACGCCACGCGCCTCAGGCGGAAACGCTCCGGTGTTCGGTCGCGAGGGCCCCGTGCACGGCGGTGGCGACCCAGTCGGCGGCCGTCATCTCGCGCATCCGGTCGCGGAGGATCCGCCAGTTCCCGGAGGTCGCGAAGACCGCCTTGCCCAGTCCCGAGGCCGCCACGAGCGCCCCGAGGGCGAGCGTACGGGCGTCGGCGGGTCCCGCGGCCGTCGTGACGGCGGCGACCACCCGCTGCTGCGCCTCCCACAACCCCACGATGTCCCGCACGGGGTAGCGGGTCTCGACGAACACACCGAGCGTACGGTGACGGTCGACCTCGACCTGGCCACGGTCCGACAGGCGCGCCAGCAGACGCCGCTGGTGGTCCGTCGCGCGCAGGCGCGTCACCCACTCCTGGGGCGTACGGCTGCGCGGCGAGGTCGCGATGTCGGTGAGCAGGCCGTCGAGGACCGGGTCGCCGACGGGTTCGGGATCGGCGACGGCCAGCACCGCGCCGTTCAGCCGCAGCCGGCGAGCCGGAGGTCCGACAGCATCGCGCCGCCGACCCCGCAGTCCAACTCGACGGGGCCGATGCGGCACTTGCCGCGCAGGTCATAGGCGAGAAGCAGCAGCTCCTCGGCCATCGTCTCGGGCACGTCCGGAACTGTAGGCGGCCCGCACGACGCTTCGGTAAACACCAAGCAAAGCGTTTTAACCAGTCATAACGCGCCTCTTGATCCGGATCGACAGGAGAGCGGCGAGCAGGCAGAGGACGCCCGCGCCGTACCAGGCCGCCGCGTAGTCGCCCAGGTGGTCGCGGATGATGCCGGCCGTGACGGCGGCGGCGGCCGCGCCGATCTGGTGGGAGGCGAAGACCCAGCCGAAGACGATCGGGCCGGTCAGCCCGAAGTGCTCCCGGCACAGGGCGACCGTGGGCGGCACCGTCGCCACCCAGTCCAGGCCGTAGAAGATGATGAACACGAGCATGCTCGGGTGCGCGGTCCGGGCGAACAGGCTCGGCAGGACCAGCAGCGAGCAGCCGCGCAGGAAGTAGTAGACGCCGAGCAGCACCCGGGAGTCGACCCGGTCGGTGAGCCAGCCGGAGAAGATCGTGCCGGCCACGTCGAAGATGCCGACGAGCGCGAGCAGGCTCGCCGCCGTGGTCTCCGGCATCCCGTGGTCGTGGGCGGCCGGGATGAAGTGCGTGCCGACGAGGCCGTTGGTGGATGCGCCGCAGATCGCGAAACCGCCCGCGAGCAGCCAGAAGACCGGGGTCCGGACGGCGGTCGCGAGGGCGCCGAGCGCCCGGCGCGCAGCACCCTCGTTGTGCGGCTTCGGCACCGGCTCGGTCGCACCGTACGGCGGGAGCCCGACGTCGGACGGGTGGTCGCGCAGGAGCAGGGCGACGAGCGGGACGACGGCGAGCGCGGTGACGCAGACCGTGAGGGCCGCGGACCGCCAGCCGTACATGTGGGTCAGGTGGGCCAGCACCGGCAGGAACACCAGCTGCCCGGCCGCGCCGCCCGCGGTGAGCACGCCGGTCACGACGCCCCGGCGCTTGACGAACCACCGGCTGGTCACTGTGGCGACGAACGCCATGGCCATCGACCCGGTACCGAGGCCGATCAGCACGCCCCAGCAGGCGACGAGCTGCCAGGACGCCGTCATGAAGACGGTCAGGCCGCTGCCCGCCGCCACGAGCACGAGCGCTCCAGAGACCACCTTGCGGATGCCGAACCGGTCCATCAGAGCGGCCGCGAACGGCGACGTGAGACCGTAAAGGAGGAGGTTGACGGAGACGGCCGAGGCGATCGTGCCACGCGGCCAGCCGAACTCGGTGCGCAGCGGGTCGATGAGGACGCCCGGCGTCGCGCGGAACCCGGCCGCCCCGACGAGAGCGACCAGGGTCACCGCGGCGACGATCCAGGCGCGGTGCAGACGTGGGCTGGTTCGGGCCGGAGTGTCGGGAAGTGTCTGGGTCACCCAAGGGAGTCTCGCGGTGACGGCCTCCGGCGGCGAGTGGCCCGAAGGCCAACATGTGAAAGAATTGAGCCATGCCTCATGAGGTGGTCGTCCTCGCCCTCGACGACGTGGTCGCGTTCGACCTCGGCGTGCCCGCGCAGATCTTCGGCGCGGCACGCGACGCCGCCGGGCGGGATCTCTACCGGGTCCGCGTCTGCACGCCGGACGGCGGGCCGGTGCGCACGTCGTCCGGATTCGCGGCCGTCCCCGACCACGGCCCGCAGATCCTCGCCACCGCCGACACCATCGTGATCGCGGGCGTGCACGGCGGCACGGCCCTCGAGGAGGGCGTCCTCGAGTCACCGGTGGCCGACGCCCTGGCCCGGCGGCGACCGGGCACACGCGTGATGTCGATCTGCACGGGCGCGTTCGTGCTGGCCGCCGCGGGCCTGCTGAACGACCGCCCGGCGACGACGCACTGGTTGCACGTCGAGCGGTTCCGCGCGCTGTATCCGACGGTACGGCTCGACCCCGGCGTCCTGTTCGTCGACGACGGCGACGTGCTGACCTCGGCCGGGGTGGGCGCCGGCGTGGACCTGTGCCTGCACGTCATCCGCCGCGACCACGGCAGCGCCGTCGCCAATCGCGCGGCCCGGCGCTCGGTCATGCCGCCATGGCGGGAGGGCGGCCAGTCGCAGTTCATCGAACGGCCGCTGCCGGAGCCCACGGGATCCTCGACGGCGGAGACCCGCGCCTGGGCCCTCGAGCGGCTGCACGAGCCGCTCGACCTGGCACGACTCTCCCGCCGGGCGGGCATGAGCGTACGGACGTTCACCCGGCGGTTCCGCGCGGAGACGGGGCTCAGCCCGGCACAGTGGCTGGTCCGGCAGCGGATCGAGGAGGCCCGGCGGCTCCTGGAGACCACCGACCTGCCGATCGACCAGGTGGCCGCCCGCGCCGGCCTGGGCACCGCCGTATCGTTGCGCCAGCACCTGCACGCCGCCGTAGGCGTCTCCCCGGCCACCTACCGCAGAACGTTCGGCGCCTCGACGGCCTGACCACCGCCGGGCGCCCCTCACCGGCCGCTCACCACAGGGACGCTCCACGGCCCAGCGACCCGCCCACCGCGTCACGCGGGGACCGCCGTCCCTGGCCGTCCGTCCCGACGCATCGGCGGTCCGGTCCCGCCGCGTCCGTCAGCCGTCCGCGTCCCACGGGCGGACGGCGGCGTCGCCGGCCGTCACGAGGCCGGACTCGTAGGCAAGAACGACGAGCTGGGCGCGGTCACGGGTGCGCAGCTTGGTCATGGCGCGGCTGACATGCGTCTTCGCCGTGGTCGGGCTGATCACCATGTGCGCGGCGATCTCGTCGTTGGACAGGCCACGGGCGACGAGTGCCGTCACCTCCCGCTCCCGGTTGGTGAGGGCGGCGAGCGCGTCCGGCGTGGAGATGCGCGGGCGCCGGGACACGAACTCCCTGATCAGCCTGCGCGTGATGGCCGGTGCGAGCAGCGCGTCGCCGCGCGCGGCGACACGGACGCCGTGCAGCAGGTCGGCCGGTTCGGTGTCCTTGACGAGGAAGCCGCTCGCGCCCGCGCGCAGCGCGTCGAAGACGTACTCGTCGAGCCCGTAGTTGGTCAGCATCACGACGTGGACGCCGGCCAGGCGCTCGTCGGCCGTGATCCGGCGGGTCGCCTCGATGCCGTCGACCACGGGCATCTGAACGTCGACGAGGGCGACCTCGGGCCGGTGCCGGAGGGCCAGGGCGACGGCCTCCTCGCCGTTCGCCGCTTCGCCGACGACCTCGATGTCGTCCTCGGCCTGGAGAAGGGCGCGGAATCCCGCGCGGATGAGCGCCTGGTCATCGGCGAGCAACACCCGGATCACGGCGCCTCCCGGCCAACCCCGGTCCCGGCAATTCTCCCGGCCGCAGTCCCGGTGTTGGACGCGGCCGCAGTCCCGTTCCCGGTGCTGCCGGTGCTGGCAATGCTCCTGGCGGCCGTGCCGTTGCCAGTCGCGGCGCCATTGCCGGTCGCGGCGGTGGACCCGGCCTCGGTGCCGGCGCTGTTCCCGGCCCCGGTCGCGACCATGGTCCCGGCACCTTCCCCGGCCGCAGTCCTGGTGTCGGCCGTGCTCCCGGCGATGCTTCCCGCCGTAGTCCCGGTGCCGATGACGCTTCCAGTCCCGGTACTCGTCGCGGTGCCGCTCGTGCTCCCGGCCCCGATCATGGTCCCGGCCGCGCTCTCGGTGGCACCCCCGGCCCCGACCACCGTCCCGGCACCTTGCCCGGTCACAGTCCCGGAGCCGGTGACGCTCCTGGCACTCCCAGCCCCGACCATGTTCCCCGCACCATCCCCAACCGCGCTCCCGGCGATGCTCGCGGCGGTGGTCCCGGTCCCGACGATGCTCTCGGGCTCGTTTCCGATCGCGCTCCCGCCCCCGATCGCGCTCCTGCCCCGGGTGCGGGCGGCGGCGGGCGTTCGCTCGGGAATGCTGCCGTCCGTCGGGTGTTCCGGCGGGTCGTTCAGAGGGAGCTCGGCGCGTACGGTGAATCCGCCTTCCGGGCGGGGGGCGGCGGTGAGTCGTCCCGCGAGGGCGGTGACCCGTTCCCGCATGCCGGTCAGGCCGACGCCGGGCGTCGGAGTCCTCCCGGGCCGGGCCGTGCCGTCGTCGTCGATCTGGACGGTGAGCGTGTCCGCGCCGTAGTCGAGGCATACCGACGCGGACGCGGCGCCGGCGTGCCGGGCGACGTTGGTCAGTGCCTCCTGGACGATCCGGTATGCCGCGCTGTCGACTGCGGGCGGCAGTTCGCGGGTGCGGCCCACGATGGTCAGGTCGGCCCGCAGGCCGGCGGAGCAGGCCCGCCGTAGGAGCTGCGGCAGCCGGTCCAGCCCGCTGCCGTTGGTCTCGCCGTCGGACTCGCGCAGCACCTCGAGTGTCGCCCGCAGCTCGCGCATCGCCTCGCCGCTGGCCTCCTGGATGGCCAGCAGCGCCTCCGGGACCTCCTCGCCGCGTTTGCGGGCGAGGTGGATCGCCACCCCGGCCTGGACCTTCACGATGGAGATGCTGTGGGTGAGCGAGTCGTGCAACTCGCGGGCGATCCGCAGGCGTTCCTCGCCGGCGCGGCGCAGCGCCATCTCCTCCTTCGTGTGCTCGGCCTCCGCCGCCCGCTGCCGCGCCTCGCGTACGTAGGCGTCCCACTGCCGGAAGGCTCCGCCCATCATCACGCTGGCGACCAGCCAGCCCGCGAGCAGGAACCGGTCCTGGAGCACCTGCCGGAACGGTTCCCCGTGGTGCAGAGTCAGGTCCGTGATGATGACGACTACGAGGGCGGCCTTGGGCACCAGGGCGATGATCCGATGCCCGGCGCGGGCAGCGGTGAACAGCGCCACCATCACCGGCTCCGCGGCGGCGATGCCCGGATATCCGCGGACGAGGTAGACGAGAACGCAAGCGGTGGTGGCGAGGAGGACGGCGACCGGGTGCCGGCGGCGTACGACGAGCGCGGCGGACCCGGTCAGCAGGAGCAGGTAGCCGAGGGCGTCCAGGCCGGTACGCCCGGGAGGCGCGATCGCGGCGCCGATCAGGGCGACGGCGGCCACGGCGGTCGAGACGATCAGGTCGGAGGCCGGCGGACGCAGCCGGTGCTGGATCCCCATTCGGGCAGCTTAGACCGCGGACGTCGCCCCGCGGCTCCTCCGGGAAGCGGAGCCGCGCGCTACTCCCCCGGGAGTACGTGGGCCATCGCTGCGCCGCATGGGGCAGCGCGACTGCCGTCCTCCGGCCGACGACGGCGGGGCCTCCCGGCGGCGAGCATCGGAGACGACCGATGACGGCCGCCGTCACCCCGTGACGGCCGACACTCCCGGGGAGCGAACGACATGACGTTGACTGCGACGACCGCGGAGCGCATCGCGTGCACGCTGCGTGAGTCCTTCGCCGGGCCGGTGCACCTGCCCGGCGACGCGGCGTACGAAGAGACACGGACGGCCTGGAACCTCCAGGTCGACCCGCACCCGCTGATCGTCGCCGAGGCGACCTGCCCCGACGACGTACGGGCCGCGGTCGTCACCGCACGCGAGCACGGCCTGCCGTTCGCCGTCCAGGCCACGGGGCACGGCACGATCGTGCCCGCCGACGGCGGCCTCCTGCTCAAGACGTCACGGATGGCCGAGGTCCGGGTCCACCCGTACCGGAGCGTCGCCCGGGTCGGCCCCGGCGCGCGCTGGTCGGACGTGATCGCGGCCGCCGCGCCGTACGGGCTCGTGCCGGTGTCGGGCAGCCCGTTCGTCGGCGTGACGGGGTACACGCTCGGCGGCGGGGCCGGGTGGCCGTCGCGCAAGTTCGGCTTCGCCGCCGACGGCCTGGTGCGGGCCGACGTGGTCACCGCCGACGGCGAGCGCGTCACGGCGGACGCCGACCACCACGCCGACCTGCTCTGGGCGCTGCGCGGCGGAGGCGGGAACTTCGGCGTGGTCACCGCGCTGGAGGTCCGGTTGCACCGCGTGAGCCGGGTGTTCGCGGGTCTCTCCCTCTACGACGCCGGGCGCGCCGCCGAGACGCTCGCCGGTTACCGGGAATGGGCGGCCGATGAGCCCGACGAGCTGAACACCGCCGTGGTGCTGATGCGGATGCCGGACGCCCCGGGGCTCCCCGACGCGGTACGCGGCCGGCCGGTCGTCGGCGTCCGGGTGTTCCACCTGGGCGCGTACGAGGAGGCCGAGCCGCAGCTCGCCCCGCTACTGGAGGCGGCGGGGCCGCCGCTGGTCGACGGCTTCCGGGCGATGACGTTCGGGGAGGCGAGCACGGCGATCTCCGGGTCGTCCCCGCCCCCGATGGCGGTACGCCAGCACATCGACCTGTTCCGTGAACTGCCCGGCGCGGTGCTCGAAGCGCTGCCCGACGCGGTGTTCGGAGGGACGCCGGCGCCGGCGGTCGAGGTCCGGCACTGGGGCGGGGCGATGGCGCGGCCCGCGCCGGACGCCGGGCCGGTGGGCCACCGCGACGTGCCGTTCTCGGTGCTCGCGAGCGCGCCGTACGGGCCCGGCGGCACCGGGTACGGCGACCCGGCCGAGCGGTCCCGCGTCGACGCGGCCGTGGACGGCCTGGCCGACCGGCTGCGGCCGTACGCCACCGGCGGGTCCTTCCTGAACTTCCTGGCCGACCCCGACCGGACCGCGACCGCGTACACGCCGGAGAACCACGCGCGCCTGGCTCGCGTGAAGAAGACCTGGGACCCGGACGACCTCTTCCGCCCGGGCCATCACATCCCGCCACTGTGACCGAGCGACCCACGGCCCGGACGACCTCCTCCGCCCAGGTCACCACATCCCGCCACTGTGACCGAGCGACCCACGGCCCGGACGACCTCCTCCGCCCAGGTCACCACATCCCGCCACTGTGACTCGCGGCGTGGTCGGACGGCCGGTCGCGTCCGGGCCACCGCGTCCCCCGCTGTGACTCGCGGTGTGGGACCGGGACGGCCTGTCGCGTCCGCGCTGTGACAAGGCCGCAGCGCGGCCCCGCCCGACACGGCGGGCCGCGGAGGCCCGCCGCCGGGGCGGGCGGGCCGGTCAGACCAGGCAGGTGGGGCCGAGGAGCTGCTTGAGGTCGCCCATGAGCGCCGGGGAGGCCGTGACCCGGAGCCTGTCGTCGAGACGGACGACGGTGGTCCGGGGGCCGTTCTGCAGCTGCAGGTGGACCTCGGTCTGACCGGGGTGGGCGCCCAGCACCTCCTTCAGGCTCTGCACGACCGGCGGGGTCACCCGGGTCACCGGCATCGAGACGGTGAGCGGCCGGCCGGAGTCGGCCACCGTGAGGTCCGGCTGGGTGACCTCCATGGCGATCAGCTTCGGGGTGTCCTCGCGCTTGTCGAGGCGGGCCTTGACGACGAGGATCGCGTCCTCGGCCAGCAGCGTCGAGCACAGCTGGTACGCCGACGGGAAGATCATCAGCTCGATCGCGCCCTCGAGGTCCTCCAGGACGGTCAGCGCCCAGGAGTCGCCCTTCTTGGTGACCTTGCGCTGGAGGCCCGACACCAGGCCGCCGACGGTGACGATCTGGCCGTCCGCCCGCTCGTCGGCGGTGAGAGCGGCGATCGAGCAGTCGACGTTCGCGGACAGGATGTGCTCGATGCCGAGCAGCGGGTGGTCGGAGACGTACAGGCCGAGCATCTCGCGTTCGAAGGCGAGCAGGGTCGTCTTGTCCCACTCCCCCTCCGGGATGGCGATGTCGAACGTCGTGTCCACGACGTCCTCGCCCCCGCCGAACAGGGAGTCCTGCCCGATCGCCTCGTTGCGCTTGATGTCGATGATCGCGTCGATGGCCTGCTCGTGGACCATGACGAGGCTCTTGCGCTCGTGCCCGAGGCTGTCGAACGCGCCCGCCTTGACCAGGGACTCGACGACCCGCTTGTTGCAGACCTGTGGCGGCACCTTGCGCAGGAAGTCCTGGAAGTCGGTGAAACGGCCCTTCTCGGTGCGGGCCTTGACGATCGCGTCGACGACGTTCTCGCCGACGTTACGGATCGCGGACAGGCCGAACAGGATCTCGGTGTCACCCTTCGGCGTGAAGTCGGAGTCGGATTCGTTGACGTCGGGCGTGAGCACCTTGATGCCCATGCGGCGGCACTCGTTGAGGTAGAGCGCGCTCTTGTCCTTGTCGTCCTTGACCGAGGTGAGCAGCGCCGCCATGTACTCGGCGGGGTAGTTCGACTTGAGGTAGGCGGTCCAGTACGAGACCAGGCCGTACCCGGCGGTGTGCGCCTTGTTGAACGCGTAGTCGGAGAAGGGCAGCAGGATGTCCCACAGCGCCTTGATCGCCGCAGCGGGGTAGCCGCGCTCCTGCATGCCGGACTCGAAGGTGGCGTACTGCTTGTCCAGCTCCGACTTCTTCTTCTTGCCCATCGCGCGGCGGAGCAGGTCCGCCTGTCCGAGGCTGTAGCCCGCGACCTTCTGCGCGATGGCCATGACCTGCTCCTGATAGACGATCAGGCCGTAGGTCGTGTCGAGGATCTCCTTGAGGTCGTCCTCGAGCGCCTCGTGGATCGGGCTGATCGGCTGCTGGCCGTTCTTGCGCAGCGCGTAGTTGGTGTGGGAGTTCGCGCCCATCGGGCCGGGGCGGTACAGCGCGAGGGCGGCGGAGATGTCCTCGAAGTTGTCGGGGCGCATCAGCCGCAGCAGCGAGCGCATGCCGCCGCCGTCCAGCTGGAAGATGCCGAGCGTGTCGCCGCGGGCCAGCAGCTCGTACGCCTTCTTGTTGTCCAGCGGCAGCTTCAGCAGGTCGAGCTCGACGCCCTTGTTGGCCTTGATGGCCTTCAGCGCGTCCTGCATGATCGTCAGGTTCCGCAGGCCCAGGAAGTCCATCTTCAGCAGGCCGAGCGTCTCGCAGGTCGGGTAGTCGAACTGCGTGATGATCACACCGTCGGAGTCACGGCGCATGATCGGGATGTGGTCGGTCAGCGGCTCCGCCGACATGATCACGCCGGCGGCGTGCACGCCGGTCTGGCGGATCAGGCCCTCGAGGCCCTGCGCCAGATCCATGATCTGCTTGACGTCGGTCTCTTCCTCGTACAGCTTGCGCAGTTCGCCGGCCTCGCCGTACCGCGGGTGCTTGTCGTCGAAGATCCCCGACAGCGGGATGTCCTTGCCCATGACGGCGGGCGGGAACGCCTTGGAGATGCGGTCGCCGAGGGCGTACGGGAAGCCGAGGACGCGGCCCGCGTCCTTGATCGCGGCCTTCGCCTTAATGGTGCCGAAGGTGGCGATCATGGAGACCTTGTCGGCGCCCCACTTCTCGGTGACGTAGCGGATGGCGTCGGCCCGCCCACGCTCGTCGAAGTCGACGTCGATGTCGGGCATGGACACACGGTCGGGGTTGAGGAACCGCTCGAAGATCAGTCCGTGCGGGAGCGGGTCCAGGTCGGTGATGCCCATGGCGTACGCGACGAGCGACCCGGCCGCCGAGCCACGGCCCGGACCGACCGCGATCCCGTTGTTCTTCGACCACATGATGAAGTCGGCGACGACGAGGAAGTACGACGGGAACCCCATCTGGCAGATGACGTCCATCTCGTACTCGGCCTGCTTGCGGTGCTCCTCGTCGATCCCCTCGGGGAAGCGCCGCTCCATGCCCCGCCAGACCTCTTTGCGGAACCACGACTCCTCGCTCTCGCCCTCCGGCACCGGGAAGCGCGGCATGAGGTTGCGGAACTCGAACATGCCGGACGCGTCGACGCGCTCGGCGACGACGAGGGTGTTGCGGCAGCCCTCGGCCCAGATGTCGGAGGTGTCGACCGCCCGCATCTCGTCGGCGGTCTTGAGGTAGTAGCCGGAGCCGTTGAACTTGAAGCGGCCCGGGTCGGACAGCTGCTTGCCGGTCTGAATGCACAGCAGCGCGTCGTGGGCGGACGCCTCGGACTCGCGCGTGTAGTGGGAGTCGTTGGTGACGACGGGCGGGATGCCGAGCTTCTTGCTGATCTCGATGAGCCCGTCACGGACCTGGCGCTCGATGTCGAGACCGTGGTCCATGACCTCCAGGAAGTAGTTGTCCTTGCCGAACAGTTCCTGGTACTTGGCGGCGGCCTCCAGGGCCTTGTCGAAGTGGCCGAGGCGCAGCCGCGTCTGGACCTCGCCGGAGGGGCAGCCGGTGGTGGCCATGAGGCCGGCCGAGTGCTCGGCCAGCAACTCGAAGTCCATCCGCGCCCACTTGCGGATGAACCCCTCGGTGTAGGCGCGGCTCGTCAGCTTGAACAGGTTGTGCAGGCCCTCGGCGTTGCGCGCCCAGATCGTCTTGTGGGTGTAGTGACCGCCACCGGAGACGTCGTCGCCCTTCTGGCTGGGCTCGCCCCAGCGCACCGGCTCCTTGTGGAACCGGGAGGCGGGCGCGACGTAGGCCTCGATCCCGACGATCGGGGTCACGTCGGCGGCCGTGGCCTGTTTGTAGAAGTCGTACGCACCGTGGGTGTTGCCGTGGTCGGTCATCGCGATGGCCGGCATCTTCTGCCGCTCGACCTCGGCGAACATCTCCTTGAGACGGGCCGCTCCGTCGAGCATGGAGTACTCGGTGTGCACATGCAGATGCACGAACGAGTCACTCATGCGCGATGCGCCTCCTTCAGGCATGGCGACGCCCCACGTGCCCGAAGCACGCGCCGCGTCGGAAGTCGTCGTCTGGGGTGAGAGCCGGCCGGAAGCCGGGACCCTTGAGCCTAACGGTGCCACCGGGGCCACCGGGGCTCGACACTCCGGATGTCCGGTTTATACCTGTTTTCGGTCGGCGACGCCTCCCGTTCCAGGCGACGCGCTCCCGCGCGCGGCCGGCGGGCCGGTCGGCGACGGTTGCCTCACCTACCAGGGTCTACCTCATTTCCGGCGGGGAATCGACCGACTTCGCGTCGCGGCTCGAACACGCTCCGCGAGCTTGTAAGGTCGGTGGCCGTATCGCGGTTTTGGGGGAGCGACAAACCACTGCAGTTCGGAGTGTGTGTGTCGACAGCACTGAATCATCAGGACACGACGTCCGAGGGCGAGGACGCCGGCTACGCCCAGTCGCTGGGCAACCGGCAGGTCAAGATGATCGCCATCGGCGGGGCGATCGGCGTCGGCCTGTTCCTCGGGGCGGGCGGCAGGATGGCCACCGCCGGACCCGGGCTCGTCCTGTCCTACGCCCTGTGCGGCGTGGCGGCGTTCTTCGTCATGCGCGCGCTCGGCGAACTGGTCCTGCACCGGCCCACCGCGGGCAGCTTCGTGTCGTACGCGCGGGAGTTCATCGGCCCGTGGGCGGGGTTCGCCAGCGGCTGGATGTACTGGCTGAACTGGGCCATGACCGGCGTCGCGGAGACCACCGCCGCCGGCATCTACGTCCACAAGTGGCTGCCGCAGGTGCCCCAGTGGGTCACGGCGCTGGCCGCGCTCGTCGTGCTCCTCGCGGTGAACCTCGTGTCGGTACGGCTCTTCGGCGAACTGGAGTTCTGGTTCTCCGTCATCAAGGTGCTCGCCATCGTCGTCTTCCTGTTCGTCGGCCTCGGGCTGGTGCTCGCCAGCGCCCACGTCGGCCACGACCAGGCCGGCGTCGCCAACCTCACCGCCCACCACGGGTTCCTCCCCAAGGGCCTGCCGATCGTCCTGATGAGCCTGCAGTCGGTGGTGTTCGCCTACTCGGCGATCGAACTCGTCGGCATCGCCGCCGGTGAGACCGCCAACCCGCGCAAGGTGCTGCCGAGCGCCATCAACAGCGTGATCTGGCGGATCGGCGTCTTCTACGTCGGCTCGGTGCTGCTGCTGGCCATGGTCCTGCCCTGGACGGTGTACAGCGCCGACGAGAGCCCGTTCGTCACCGTGTTCTCCCGGCTCGGCGTCCCCGGCGCCGGCGACATCATGAACGCGGTCGTGCTCACCGCCGCCCTGTCCTCCTGCAACTCCGGCCTGTACTCCACCGGCCGCGTCATGCGCGCCCTCGCACTCAAGGGCGAGGCGCCGGCCTTCGTCGGGCGGATGAGCTCGCGGCACGTGCCGTACGGCGGGATCCTGTTCACCTCGGTCGTGCTGCTGGCGGGCGTCGTGCTCAACTACGTGGTGCCGAAGATGGCCTTCGACATCGCCACCTCGATCGCCTCGCTCGGCGTCGTCACCGTGTGGGCGACCCTCGTGTTCTGCCAGCTCCGGCTGCGCGCCAGGGCGGAGCGCGGCGACGTCGAGCGGCCGTCCTTCCGGATGCCGGGCGCCCCCGTGACGAACTGGATCACGCTCGGCTTCCTCGGCCTCATCATCGTCTTGATGGCCTTCTCCGACCAGGCGAACAAGATCGCCTTCTGGTGCATCCCCGGCGTCGTGGTCGTACTGTTCGCCGGGTGGCGGGCCATCCGCTCGCGCCGGGCCCGCCTGACCCCGACCGGAGACGACGACCGGGGAGCCTGACCCCGACCGGAGACGACGGCCGGCACACCTGACCCCGACCGCGGGTCCCCGGCCAGCCTGCCTGACCCCGACCGCGGGTCCCCGGCCGCAGGCTCCCGGCCGGGACCTGCGAGCGCTCAGGCCGGAGTCTCGGCGAGAGCCTACGGGGGCTCAGCGCGGGGTCCCTGCGGGGGCTTACGGGGGCTCAGGCCGGGGAGAGGTCGTGCTCCTCGGACGCCTCCAGGCCGGTCTCGATGACGGCCGTCATGATCCGGGCGAGCCGGTCGGCGCCCAGCCGGGGGGCGCGCCGCGCCATGGCCTCGACGATCTCGCGTTCGCGTCGCGGGTCCCGGCCGGCGAAGCCGCCGACCGGCTTGAGCCGCTGCACGGTCGCCGCGAACTCGGCGCGGCGCTCCAGCAGCGTGGCCAGGGCCGCGTCGATCCGGTCGATCGCCGCGCGCGCGTCGGGGATCGTCTCCGGCTCCTCGTCGCGGACGAGCGGCCCGAGCAGGGCCGCCTTGGCGCGCACCTCGGCCACCAGGTCCGGGCCGGCGTCCTCGCCGAGGAACAGCCCGCGCGCGCCCGCCGACAGCGCCGCGACCGCGAGGTCCGGGGCGGCGGAGACGTCCACGAACACCGGATGGCGGCGCCCGGCCTCCCGGACCAGCGCCAGGTCGATGGTGGCGTGCGGCAGGTGCGTGCGGGTGCCGGTCTCGCAGAGGGCGACGTCGCGGTTGCCCTCGGCGACGCAGTACTCGGCCGCCGCCAGCCACTCCTCCAGCGTGGCGGCCGGGGCCCGCTGCACGACGACGGGCAGTCCGGTACGGGCCACCGCTCGCAGGAGCTGGAAGTCCTGCATCCAGGCTCCGCCGACCACGACGCCGTCGGCGTGCGTCACGACGGCCGGGAGGTCGCGCGCGGAGAACGGCTCCACCAGCAGCGGCCCCCCGTACGAGCGGCGCACCCGCGTCAGCTCGCCGGCCGCGTCCACGCGACCGTGCAGGCGGCGCAGGCTGACCACGGCGACGTCCGGCGCGGCGGCAGGGCCGGCGATCATCACGGGCTGGTCCGGATCGTGCAGGTCCATCGGTCTCTCCCTCCGGGCGGGCCCGGAGCCGAGCCGCCCTACTCACGCTGAAAAACGCGAAAGGCAGAGCCCGTGGGGCTCTGCCTCGGCCGGCTCGGGGGTCGTCGCTCAGGTCACGTCGACCGGCTCACCCGAAGCCGGCTGCATAAAGGCGAAATAGCGACGATCCACGTGCCCAGGGTAACCGCGACGATTCCCTGCATGCCACCGCGCGGGACCCTCGTCTCGGTCAATGAGACGAGGGCCGCCCGGCGGAACGTTCACCTCCAGTCATGCCCCAGGTCACGGCCGTTCTGTCAGTGGTGTGCCGTATACAGGGAGAACGGCCTGCGGACGGCCGCCGGTCGCCCGGAGCGATGGGGAGACGATGAGCACGGACAACGCCGTCAAGGAGGATTTCCTGCGCGAGGCGGCTCCGTACCGCCGTGAGCTGCTGGCGCACTGCTACCGCATGCTCGGCTCCGTGCACGACGCCGAGGACCAGGTCCAGGAGACCTACATCCGGGCCTGGCGCTCGTACGACTCCTTCGAGGGCCGGTCGTCGCTGCGCACGTGGCTGCACCGGATCGCCACCCGCACCTGCCTCACCGCCCTGGAGAGCCGGGGCCGTCGGCCCCTCCCGACCGGGCTCGGCAGCCCGAGCGCCGACCCGTACGACACGCTGGTCGAGCGGTCCGACGTGCCCTGGCTGGAGCCCGTTCCCGACGCCATGGCCGGTGCCGAGCACGCCGACCCGGCGGCGATCGTCGCCTCCCGGGAGAGCATCCGGCTCGCGCTGATCGCCGCCCTGCAGCATCTGCCGCCCCGGCATCGCGCGGTCCTCATCCTGCGCGACGTGCTGAAGTGGCGGGCCGCGGAGGTGGCGGAGGCCCTCGACACGACGACCACCGCGGTCAACAGCGTCCTGCAGCGCGCCCGCGCCCGGCTCGACGAGGTCGCCGTCCCCCAGGACGATCTGGCCGAGCCGGACTCGCCGGAGCAGCGCGAGCTCCTCGCCCGTTATGTCCAGGCCTTCGAGGAGTACGACGTCGCCGCCATCGAGCGGCTGCTCACCGCCGACGCCGTCTGGGAGATGCCGCCCTTCACCGGCTGGTACCAGGGCCCGGAGGACATCGGCCGCCTCATCGCCACGCAGTGCCCGGCCGACGGCCCCGGCGCGATGCGGCTGGTGGAGACCCGGGCGAACGGCCAGCCGGCGTTCGCGGTGTACATGCGCGCCGCCGACGGGGCCCACCACGCGTTCGCCCTGCAGGTCCTGACGACCGGCCGTGCGGGGGTCGGGCACGTCACGATGTTCTTCGACCTGCGCCTGTTCACGCTCTTCGGGCTGCCCGCCGTGCTGCCGTCCGCGCCGGAGCGGCCGATAACATCGGTGCCATGAGCCGGGAGGTGGCGCGCTATCGGCGGCACCCGGCAGAGCCGGGTGTCGACCTGCTGAGCGCCCGCTACGTCACCCACCGCTACAGCAGGCACGCCCACGCGACCTACACCGTGGCGCTCATCGAGTCCGGGGTGGAGGAGTTCGAGCACGCCGGCTCGCTCCTGCGGGCCGCCGCCGGCCAGGTCGCGCTCCTCAACCCGGAGGTCGTGCACAGCGGGCACGCGGGCATCCCCGAGGGCTGGCGCTACCGCGTGCTCTACCCCGCCGTGGACGTCGTGGCGGAGCTCGCCGCCGAGCTGGGCGCCCCCGGCGGCACGCCCTACTTCCCCCACACAGTGGTGGACGACCCGGAGGCGGCCCGGCTGCTCCGCGCCGTTCACCGCAGCGCCGACGCCGGTGACGCCCTCGCGTCCTCGTCCACGTTGCACCACGCCCTCGCCGGGCTCCTGCGGCGCCACGCCGCCCGGCCGCCCCGCTCGATGCCCGACGGCGCACCTCCGCGCGCGGTCCGCGCCGCCCGCGAGATCCTCCACGAGCGGCTGCCCGACCCACCGTCCCTCGACGACCTGGCCGCCATGGTGGGCACCGGGCGGTTCGCCCTGCTGCGCGCCTTCCGCGCCGCATACGGCCTGCCGCCGCACGCCTACCTGACGAATCTCCGGGTTCAGCGGGCCCGTACGCTCCTGGACGCCGCCGGCGGCCCGCCGAGATCGCCGCCGACCTCGGCTTCACCGACCAGGCGCACCTGACCCGGCATTTCAAGCGAATCGTCGGCGTCCCACCCGGCGCCTACCTCCTCGGCCGCCCCACCTGACCGACCAGCTCGACGAAAGGACGATCCGGCTGGAGGTCCACCCCGGGACAGCAGGCGCCAGGATCATCATCGATGACGTCTTCCTCGGCGGGGCGGCGTCTCAGCAGCGGTGGCAGCAGGCCCTGGCAGGGCCGGCCGCGCTGTGGGTTGGCGTCAGGTGCGACGGCGCGGTCGCCTGCCCGCCGGATCGCCCAGAGCATGAACGGGGTCAGGTTTCCCCGGGCTCGGCGTCGCTACGATGGCAACGGCTTATTGCCGGGGCTTCAAGCCTGCTGACTGAGCCTCGCCGAGGCCAGGGGCAACTCAACAGGACGGAACAGCGTGGACACAGGTACACGGCGAGATGTCGGTCTGGAGCCGGTGTCCGGCGACGTTCAGCCTAAGAAGCTGCTCCTGCGTGCGCTCGCGGGTGAGCGGACCGAGCGGCCGCCGATATGGCTGATGCGGCAGGCGGGACGGTACCTGCCCGAGTATCACCGGGTCCGTGAGGCCGCCGGAGGCATGGTGGGGCTCTGCAATTCGCCCGAGCACGCCGTCGAGGTCACCCTGCAGCCGATCCGCCGCTTCCCGCTCGACGCCGCCATCGTCTTCGCGGACCTTCCGCAGGTCGCCGCCGCACTGGGCCAGACCCTGGACTACCGGGCCGGCGAAGGGCCGATTCTGACGCCCCCGGTCCGCTCGGCGGCGGACATGGCCGGCTTCCTGAGCGCTTCCCGCCTCCACGAGGAACTGGCCCCGGTCTACGAGACGGTCAGGCAGCTGACCCGCGCTCTGCCCCCCGAAGTGGCCCTGATCGGCTATGCCGGCGCACCGTGGACCATCGCCACCTACATGGTCGAAGGACGCGGCGGCGGCCCGTCGGAGCACTCCGTCGTCAAGCAGTGGGCGCTGAGCGACCCCGATGGATTCCAGCCCCTGATCGACCTGCTCACGACCGCCGTCATCCAGTTCCTTGACCGCCAGATCGAGGCGGGCGCGGAAGCGGTCCAGTTGTTCGACACCTGGGCCGGGATACTCCCGGACGCCTTCTTCGAGCGCTGGTGCGTCAAGCCGGCTGCCGCCATCGTCGCAGCGCTGAAGGCCAAGCACCCGGACATTCCGGTCATCGCCTTCCCGCGGGGCGCCGGGCTCTCCTACGACGGGTTCGCCCGGGCGACCGGCGCGGACTGCATCGGCCTGGACGCCACAGTTCCTCTCGAATGGGCCGCCAAGAGGCTGCAGCACGGCCTGGGGCGCTGCGTGCAGGGCAACCTCGATCCTCAGCTCCTGGTCGCGGGCGGCCCCGCGCTCCATGCCGAAACAGAGCGCATCCTGCGTGCCCTGAGCGGGGGGCCGTTCGTGTTCAACCTGGGACACGGCATCGTCAAGACCACGCCCCCGGAGCACGTCACCGCCCTGGCCGAGCAGGTGCGCGCCTGGACCACGCCCGTTCCGCCGGGCCTGCCGGGATAGTCACAGGAGCGACGGCCGACCGGACGGCACACGCAGGTATCCCGCCCTCGCGGCGGGCCGCAATTTCGTGCAAGACCACCACACTCCGGGCCTCCTAGCCTGCGGGTATGCATTCGGACATACGCTCAGCCGTCCGCGACGGGCTGGGGGTCGGGTTGGCCGTCGGCCTGTCGGGGCTGGCGTTCGGCGCCGCGGCGGTCGCGGCCGGGCTGGGAGTGGCGCAGGCCTGCGCCCTGAGCCTCGTGGCGTTCTCGGGGGCGTCACAGTTCGCGCTGATCGGAGTGGTCGCCGGCGGCGGCAACCTGATCGCGGGGGCCGTCGGCGCGGTCCTGCTCGGCGGCCGGAACGCCCTGTACGGCCTGCGGCTCGCACGGACGCTCGACGTACGCGGATGGCGCCGGCTGCTGACCGCCCAGGTCGTCATCGACGAGACGACGGCCGTGGCCACCGCGCAGCCCGGCCCACGGGCGGCCCGCGCGGGGTTCTGGGCCACCGCCGTCAGCATCTACACCACCTGGAACCTCGCCACCCTGCTCGGTGCGCTCGGCGCGGCCCGGCTGGGCAACCCGGAGACGTACGGCCTCGACGTGGTCGGGCCCACGGCGTTCCTCGCCCTGCTGTGGCCGCGGCTGACCTCCGGGGGCACCGAACGCGTCGTCGCGCTGCTCGCGATGGCGATCGCGGTCGCGACCACGCCGCTGCTGCCCCCGGGCGTGCCGGTCATGGTCGCCGCCGTCGCCGCGCTGGCCGGGCTCATCCGGCGCCGCACACCCTCATCCCGGCAGGCCGGCGAGCGCAGGGAACTCTCGGAAGTCTAGAAGGAGGAAGATCATGGCCGTCTGGATCGCCGTCGTGGCGACCGGGCTGGGCTGCTACGCGCTCAAGCTCACCGGGCTGGTCGCCCCGCAACGGGTACTGGACGACGAGCGGGTGCGGCGGTTCACCGCGCTGGTGCCGGTCGCGCTGCTGACCGCGCTGGTCGCCGTGCAGACGCTCGCGCACGGCCGCACCCTGGAGCTGAACGGTCCCCGTTTGGCCGGTATGGGCGCAGCCGTCGTCGCGCTGCTGCTGCGCGCCCCGTTCCTCGTCGTCCTGGTCGTCGCGGCCGCCGTCGCCGCCGGCCTCCGCGCCCTGGGCGTCTAGGACGTGTCCGGTGGATCTGGTTCGCCGCGCAGCCGGACGTAGATCCACCGGACACCCTTAGCCCGGTGTGCGGTAGCGAGCCATTTTCGTGCGGGCGCCGCAGGTTTCCATCGAGCACCAACGGCGACGGCCGGCCCGGCTTTCGTCGACGAAGAGCAGCCAGCAGTCTTCGTGGCCGCACTCGCGGATCCGGCTCGCCAGCGGGCTGCTGATCAGCGCTGCGCCATCTTGCGCGAGGAGGCCGAGCAGGCCTCGGACGTCGGTCTGCGGCGGGTGCAGCGTGAGTTCTCCCGCCTGCCGTTCGAGGTGGCCACCGGGAACCGGGCGAGTGGCCCAGTGGTTCACCACGTCCAGGTCCGCGTCCGGAGTGGTGAACAGGCCGTAGAGGGCCTCTCGTAGTTCCCGTGCCTCCAGGAGGTTCCTGGCGGAGACCTTGGGCGGATCATCGGCCATTCCCGCCTCCTGGAACCACCGGGCCAGGTCATCCGGGCCGCGGAGCCGTTCGAACGCCTGGCCGCCGCGTTTGCCCAGGGTCGCCGTGAAGTTCACCGATGGCCTGCCACCCAGCCAGCGGAATGCGAGTTCAGCCGCGCCCACCATGCGGTCAGCCTATCGTGGTTACCAGTTCAACCGGTAACGTCTGCGGGATGGGACTCAGAATCGCAGTGATCGGCGCCGGCGGCGTCGGCGGATACTTCGGCGGCCGTCTTGCCGCGGCGGGGCACGACGTCAGCTTCGTCGCGCGCGGCGAGCACCTCGCGGCGCTGCGGCGGGACGGCCTGATCGTGACGAGCGTGGCCGGCGATTTCGTGGTCGCTCCGGCGCGGGCCACCAACGACACGGCGGAGATCGGCGAAGTCGACCTCGTCCTGCTGGGGGTCAAGACGTGGCAGCTCGGGCCCGCGATCGCCGCGTTGAAGCCGCTGATCGGCAGCGAGACCGCGGTCGTCACAACGCAGAACGGCGTCGACGCTCCGCAGCAGGTGGCCGACGTCATCGGCCAGGGCGCGGTCCTGCCGGGTGCCGTGGAGGTCATCGCGTTCCTCGACGGGCCCGGCCGGGTACGCCAGATCGGTGGCGGAAAGCTCACGTTCGCCGAGTGGGACAGCCGGCCGACGGCGCGGGTGGCGAAACTGCGTGACGCCATAAGAGAAACGGGTCTTACCGCCGTGGTGGCCACGGACGTCTGGGCCGCACTCTGGGAGAAGTTCCTCGCGCTGGCGTCGCTCGGCGCCATCGGCGCGGTGACCGACGCCCCCTACGGCGTACTGCGTGCACACGAGGGCGTACGGCAGTTGATCGCGGACAGCATGACCGAGATCCAGCAGGTGGCGCGGGCGAAGGGCATCAGGCTCTCCGACGACATCGTGGCGGCGGAGATCGCGTTCCTGGACCGGCTTCCGGCGGACGGGACCACGTCGCTGCAACGCGACATCCGGTCCGGCAGGCCATCGGAGCTGGAGGCGTGGACCGGCACCGTCGTCCGCCTCGGCCGGCAGACCGGCACGCCGACCCCGGTCAACAGCCTGTTGTACGAGCTGGCGAGCGCGCGGGCGCAGGGCCTGTCCGCCCGCTGAGTACTCCATGTCCGGACCGCCCAACGCGATCGCGCACGCGCTAAGGGTCGACCACGGAGAGCAGGCGAGGCGTCTGGTTGAGCCGGCGGGCGCCGATGTCGGTGCAGACGACGACGTCCTCGATGCGCGCTCCGTACAGTTCGGGCAGGTAGACGCCCGGTCCGATCGACATGGTCATGCCCGCGTCGAGGACGGTTCCGTCCTCGGGCGTGAGGTACGGCGGCTCGTACTCGTCGAGGCCGATGCCGTGGCCGGTCCGGTGGAGGATGAACGCGCCGTACCCGCTGCCGGCGATGACCTCGCGGGCGATCGCGTCGATCTCGGCGGCCGTGACGCCGGGGCGCACCGCCTCGCAGGCGGCGGTCTGGGCGGCGAGCACGACGGAGTACATCGCCTCGAAGTCCTCCGGCGGCTCGGCCACCACGAACATCCGCGTGGCGTCGGAGCAGTGACCGCCGTACCGGCCGCCGAGGTTCACCCGGACGGCGTCACCGGGGTTGATCACCCGGTCGGACGGGCGGTGGTGGGGATCGGCCGAGTTCTCGCCCGCCGCGACGGCCACGGACATGATCTCCTCGTGCCCGCTCTCGAGCAGCAGGATCCGCAGCCGCCGCGCCATCTCGCGCTCGGTCGCGCCGGACCAGGTGAGGTCGCACGCCGCGACCAGCGCCCGGTCGGCCGCGATCGCCGCGCGTTCCAGCAGGTCGATCTCCTCGGCGGACTTGCGCATCCGCAGCGGCGCGAGCAGGGGCGCGGCGGAGGCGATCGGCGTCTCCGGGCCGAGCGCCTCCTGCAGGGCGAGCAGTTCGTGAGCCGGCATCTGCGGATCGACCGCCACCCGCGCACCGGCGGGGATGCGCGAGACCGCCTCGCCGAACGCGTCGGCGGCGTGGACCGGCGGGCCGTCCGGCGTGACGACGAGGAACCCGTGGAGCGTCGCCCCGGTGAGGTATCTCAGGTTCGACGACGGCCGCAGGACGAGCGCGTCGACGCCGTGCGCGGTGAGGAGGGCGCGGAGCCGGTCCAGGCGTTCTCCGCTCACTCGGCGGCCGAGCCCGCTGTGTCCGGGCCCGCTGTGTCCGCACCCGCTGTGTCCGCACCCGCTGTGTCGTAGAGCCAGCAGGCCACCCCGCCCAGTTGCACCGGTTCCCGGACGGAGCAGACGTCCATCGCGCTCGGGCAGCGCGGGTGGAACCGGCAGCCCGAGGGCGGCGCCGCGGGGTTCGGCACGTCGCCGGGGAGTTCGGCGGGCAGCGTGCCGGAGCCGTCCGGCGCGGGGATCGCGGCGAGCAGCGCCCGGGTGTAGGGGTGCTTCGGGTCGTCCCAGACCTCGGCGGTGCGACCGGTCTCCACGATCTTGCCGAGGTACATCACCGCGATCCGGTCCGCGATGAGCCGTACCACGGACAGGTCGTGGCTGATGAACAGCAGCCCGGCGCCGGATTCGACGGCGAGGGACCGCATCAGCCCCGCGACCTGTGCCTGCGCGGAGGCGTCCAGCGCCGAGATGGGCTCGTCTCCGATCAGCAGGGACGGCCGTGCGGCGAGGGCGCGGGCGATGGCGATGCGCTGCCGCTGCCCGCCGGAGAACTCATGCGGGTAGCGGCCGGCCATGTCCGCGTCGAGACCGACCCGCTCCAGGAGCTCGCCCGGTGTCGCCTTGTCGCCGATCCCGTCGGCGATCTGCCTCCCCACCCGGCGGCGCGGGTTGAGCGAGGCGTACGGGTCCTGGAACACCATCTGGATCCGGGTCAGTTCCGGATCGCGGCGGCGCAGGCCGAGCGGGCGCACCGGGCGGCCCTCGAAGGCGACCGAACCCGCGGTGGGGGCGGTGATCCCGCAGATCGCGCGGGCGAGCGTCGACTTCCCGCAGCCGGACTCGCCGACCAGGCCGACGACCTCGCCCGGGGCGACGGTGAGGCTCGCCCCGGCGACGGCCCGGACCGGCGCGGCCGGGGGTGCGGTGGTCGACGACCAGGTCCTCGACGGACAGAAGGGTCATGGGGTGCTCCGGTCGGGCAGCGCGTCCAGCAGGGCACGGGTGTACGGATCGGCGGGCTCGCGCATGACGCGCGCACGCGGCCCGGTCTCGACGAGGCGGCCGTCCCGCATCACGCTGATCACGTCGGCGACCGACGACATGACGCCGAGGTCGTGGGTGATGAGCAGCACGGCGAGGCCCAGGTCGTCGCAGAGGCCGCGCAGCAGCCGGAGGATGCCGGCCTGCACGGTGACGTCCAGGGCCGTCGTCGGCTCGTCGGCGATCAGCACCTGCGGGTCGCAGGCGAGCGCGATGGCGATCGCGATGCGCTGCCGCATTCCGCCGGAGAACTGGTGCGGGTACCGGTCGAGCGCGCCCTCCGGGTCGGGGATGCGGACCTTACCGAGGAGTTCCGCGGCCCGTTCCCGTGCCTGCCGCCGGTCCAGCTTCAGGTGGTGGCGGATGGGATCGGTGAGCTGACGTCCGATGGAGAGCATGGGGTGCAGGCTGGTCGACGGGTCCTGGAACACCATGCCGATCTCACTGCCGCGCCGCTTGTTCATCTGCTTCGGCGCGAGCGTCAGCAGGTCGGTGCCGCCGAGCGAGATCGTCCCGCCGGTGCGCGCGCCGTGCGGCAGGAGGCCGAGGACGGCCAGGCCGGTCATGGTCTTGCCCGAGCCGCTCTCCCCCGCCAGCCCGTGCACCCTCCCCGCCTCCAGGGCGAGGTCGATGCCGCGGATGAGGCGCCGCCCGCCCAGTTCGACGGTGAGCTCTTCGATGGCCAGGATCGTCACAGCGCCCGCTCCTTGATCGCCCTGGCGGTCCGCGGGTCGAGCGCGTCGCGCATGGTGTCGCCGAGGAAGTTGAACGCCAGCACCACCGTGAGAATGGCCAGGCCGGGGAAGACCCCGACCCACCACTTGTCGAACACCTGCGTGGCCGACGCGACCATCGCCCCCCACTCCGCGGTGGGCGGCTTGGCGCCGAGGCCGAGGAACGACAGGCCGGACAGCAGCAGGAGCTGGGTGCCGATGTCGAGGGTGGCGAGGACCAGGACCGGGCCGGTCACGTTGGGCAGCACGTCGGTACGGAGCGAGCGCCATACCGAGAAGCCGAGCAGCCGCCCGCTGATGACGAACTCGCGGGACCGGATGCCGAGCACCAGACCGCGGGTGACGCGCGCGTACGCCGGCCAGGAGACGACGAGGACCGCCAGCACCGCGTTGCGCAGGCTCGCGCCCAGCGACGCGGCCACGGCCATCGCCAGGATCACCGTCGGGAACGCGAACACCAGGTCCGCCACCCGCATGATCGTCTCGTCCACCCACCGACCGAAGTAGCCGGCGCAGGCGCCCAGCAGGCCGCCGACCACCACCGACAGCGCCACCAGCAGCAGGGTCAGCGGGATCGACAGCCGCGCGCCGTACAGCACCCGGCTGAAGACGTCCCGGCCGAGGTCGTCGGTGCCGAACCAGTGCGCGCCGCCGGGCGGGCTCAGCCGGGGGAACTTCTGCGCGAGCGGATCGTACGGGGCGAGCAGCGGCGCCGCGACCACGACGACCAGCCAGACGACGGCGACGACCAGGCCGGTCACGGCGAGGGGCCTCCGCCACGCCTCCGGAAGACGGCGGATCATGTGCTCCTCACTCTCGGGTCGATCACGCCGTACAGCACGTCGACGATGAGGTTGACCACGACGTAGATCGCGCCGACCACGAGCCCGACGCCCATGACCGCGGGCAGGTCGAGATTGGTCGCGCTCTTGTACGCGTACTGTCCGATGCCGGGCCAGGCGAAGATCGACTCCACCAGCACCGTGCCGGACAGCAGGCTGCCGAAGGCCAGGCCGGCCACCGTGATGATCGGGACCAGCGCGGCACGCAGCACGTACCGCAGCAGCACCACGTGCCCGGGCAGCCCCTTGGCGCGCGCCGCCCGTACGTAGTCCTGGCCGAGCACCTCCAGCACCGCCGAGCGGGTGAACCGGGTCAGCAGCCCGATGGTGTACGCGGCGAGCACCAGCGCGGGCAGTGCCAGGTGGCCGACGGCGCTGGCGAACACGTTCCACTGGCCGGACAGGGCCGCGTCCACCGTGTACAGGCCGGTGACGTGCGGCGGCGGTGTCATGGTGGGGGCGATGCGGCCGGAGCCGGGGGCCAGCCGCAGCCGGTAGAAGACGAAGTAGAACGCGAGCAGCGCCAGCCAGAAGGTCGGCACCGACACCCCGGCGAGGCTGGTCACCCGCAGGAACTGGTCGACGAGCCGGTCCCGGCGCAGCGCCGCGATCACGCCGAACGCGACGCCGACCACGAGCGACAGCAGCAGCGCGGCACCGGCCAGCTCGAACGTGGCGGGCACGAACTCCGACAGGTCGTCGTCCACCGGGCGGTGGCTCTGCTGTGACTCGCCGAGATCGCCGTGGGCGAGGTTCCGCAGGTACGTGACGTACTGGACCGGCAGTGGCTTGTCCAGGCCGTGCTGCTCGCGGAACTGCTTGACGATCGCCGGGTTGCCGAGGGCCTGCTGCCCCAGGTTGGCCGTGGCCGGGTCACCCGGCACCAGGTTGGTGAGGGTGAACGTGACCAGCGTGACCCCGACGGCCAGCAGTACGGAGACCGCCAGCCGCCGGGCCAGGAAGCGGATCAGCTGGTGTTTCACTTGCTGCCGAGGGCCGCGAGGTCGATGGTCCACACCGGGTTCAGCGCCACGCCGGTCACCGAGGCGGCGCTGACCACGTGCTGGCTCGGCTGGAACAGCGGAACGATGGGACCGTTCTGGTTCAGCTGCGTCTGGATCTGCTGGTACTGCTGGGCCCGGTCGCCGCCGACGGTCTGCGCGGCCTTGTCACCGGCCTGCTCCAGCGGCGTGGCGTCGCCCTTCTTCCAGCCCGCGCGCAGGCCGATGAGCTTGCCGGGCAGGAAGGCGAGGTAGTCGCTGGCGTCCGGGTAGTCCGGGCTCCACCACCACAGGCCCATCTCCTCCTTGCCGTCGCGGTAGTTCTGCAGCGCGGTCGCGATCGGCGCGGGAGCCAGGTCGACGGTGATGCCGACCTCCTTGAGGTTCGCCTGGATGCGCTCGGCGAGCGGCTGGAACGACAGCCCGTTCAGCGTGTAGTCGCTCGGGAACTCCAGCTTGACCTTCGGATTCGTGACTCCGCTCGCGGCGAGCGCGGCCTTGGCGCCGGCCACGTCGCGCCCGGTCGCCTGGCCGGCGGGCAGCGCACCGTTGATCATCGACGGCACGATCCCGGCGGCCTGGACCGAGCCCTCGCCGGCGAGCTGGAGCAGCCCCTGGTAGTCGACGCCCTTGCGGACGGCCTCGACGAACTTCGGGTTGGACGTGACCTTGCTGACGGCGCCGCTGTGGTTGGCCAGCAGGAAGAACACGCTCGCGGAGGCCCCCTTGGCGACCTGCAGCCCGCCGCCGATGCCCTGGGCCTGGTCGGCCGACAGGTCCAGCGCGATCTGGCTGTCGCCACGCTGCACGTTCAGCTTCTGCGTCGGCGCCTGGACGTTGCGGATCACGACCTTGCCGTACGCCGGCTTGGTCGTGCCCCAGTACTTGGCGTTGGCCTTGAGCACGACCTGCGTGCTGGCGTTGAACGACTCCAGCACGTACGGGCCGGACCCCTGCGACTGGCCGTTGAGGAACGACTCCGCCTTGTCGTCGGCGCCCTCGGTGCCACCGTGGGCCTTGACGACCTTGGAGTTGACGATGCCGAGCGCCGGGTTGGGCAGGATGAACGGCAGCGCCGGGTTCGGCTGCGCCGAGTGCAGCTCGATGGTCGTGTCGTCGACCTTCTTCACGGTCACGCCGTCCAGCAGGAACGACGGGTTGCCCTTGAGATCGCGGACCCGATTCAGGGAGAACACCACGTCGTCGGCGGTGACCGGGCTGCCGTCGGAGAACGTCGCCCCCTGCCGCAGCTTGAGCGTCAGCGTCTTGCCGTCCTTGGACTCCTGGTACGACTCGGCCAGCGCGGGCACCGGCTTGCTGACGTCGGATCCGGTGAAGGTCAGCAGCGTGTCGTAGAGCGCCCGGTCGACCAGCAGGCCGGTCTGCTCGTACATCCGGCCGGGGTCGGCGGTCTTCAGGTTGAAGGACGTGTCGATGACCAGCGCCTTGCCTCCGGACGCCGGGGAGGACGAGGAGGAGCCGCCGCCGGAGCACGCGGTCAGGCTGATCGCGGATGCCACGAGGACGGGCAGGATCGCCCGTCGGGGCGCGGAGCGCAGGCTCGGCATGTACAGCCTCCGAAGGTTTCGGTCAGGGTCGAAATACGACATTCAGAACATCTAGACGGATAGGTAGTGATAGTGCAGTGTTGTCCGCAAGCTGTCCACGACCGCCTCAAAAGTCGAGATGAACTGCTTCGGGAGCCCGCCTCAATGGACGAAACGTCGGACGGACCGTCCGCTGAACAGTGGCGGCCTGGACGAATCCCCACCGACCTGGACGTCATCAACCTGCGGATACTGGACGTCCTGCGGCAGGACGGCAGGATCTCGATCTCCGCTCTCGCGCAGCGGGTGGGCATCTCCCGCGCGAACGCCTACACCCGGTTCGAGGCGCTGCGCGCGAACGGTGTGATCGTCCGGTTCACCGCCCAGGTCGACCCGGTCCGCGCCGGGCTGGGCGTCTGCGCGCTGGTCTTCGTCACCGTCCGCCAGCAGATGTGGCGGCAGTTCCGGAGCCAGCTGGCGCTGATGCCCGAGGTGGAGTACTGCGCGATCACCACCGGCCAGCACGACGCGATGATCCAGATCAGGGTCCGCGACGTGGCCACCGTGCACCACCTCGTCACCCACCGGCTGGCGAGCATCCCCGCGGTCAAGGCGACCGAGACGGTGTTCATCCTGGACGAAGTGCTGCGCCGCCCCTACATCCTGCCCTCGGACGAACGCCCGCTGCCCGCCCCGTCACCCGCCGCCGAGACCGGCCCGATGCCGCTGGGCAGCATGCGATTCGTCCGCGCGGACGCCGGACGTGCCGACCTGGGCGGGCTGCAGGACCTGTCCCACGAGCCCGCCCGGCGAGAGCCCTGAGTCAGGCCTGGGCGTGTCCGGTGGGTCTTGTTCGCAGCCGAACGAAGATCCACCAGACACGATCTAGGCGGGGAGTTCCTCACACACGCTGACCTGGGGCGTGTCGTCCCCGTCGAACTGGAACTCCTCGACCAGCCGGAACCGCCCGTCCGGCAGCGACTCGATGCGGCTCGTGGCGCGCCCGGCCACCGGGGTCCGGTCGTCCTTGGTCACGTGCACGTAGCTGATCTCGACTTCGTCGTGACGCCGCGTTCCGACGAACCGGCCGCGCACGACCGTGTCGCCCTCATAGCTGCCCCAGATCACGCCGTCCGCCTCCCGGTAAAGGAACCGGGTGGGCGCGTCGGGGTCCACCCGGCTCGCGGTCGAGCTCACCATGGCGAACCGCCGACCATCCAGGTTGAGCTGCGTCATCTCGTTCACGGGGTGCATCGTGCCGGGTTTCTCGTGATCCGCAACCGGCGCTGAACGTTTCGTCCGATCCCCCGGCCCTCGCTTGGACGAACCACGCCCCATCCGGCGGACACCCGCCCATCCGTCTCGACACCAGCCGCCGGCGACCGCCAGCGGCCGATGGTCGCCGCGGTCGGTGGCGGCGCGGTCCGTGGTCGGCGCGGTCCGTGGTCGCCGCGGCTGGCGGTCGCCGCAGTCGGCGGTCGCCGCAGTCGGTGATCGGCGCAGTCGGTGATCGGCACCGTGGACGGTCGCCGCAGCCGGCGATCGCCGCAGTCCGTGGTCGGCGCGGCCGGCAGTCGCCGCGGCCGGCAGCCGCCCGGCCGGCCTGCGGCTCTCCCGGCGGCCGGCCGGGTCGCGTCCCGGACGGCGTCACCCGCCCGCCGGGACCCGGTTCACGCGGTCGCCGCGTCGAAGAACCAGGCGACGGTCAGCGCGCCGGGGTCGACGACGCCGCGCGCGTGCTCGCCGACATAGCTGGCCCTGCCGCGCCGGGCGAGCAGGTCCTCGGTGGACGCGGCACCCTCGTGGGCGGCCGCCGCCGCCTCGCGCAGCGCGGTGGCGACATCGGCGTCCCGTTCCGCCGCCTCGGAGAGGGCCTGGGCCGCCGGCACCATCGCGTCCACCATGGTCTTGTGCCCGACCTCGGCCTTGCCGAGCCGCTGGACGACGGCCACGGCGTTCCGCGCGGCCTCGCTCAGCGCCTCGGTGGTGACCTCGGGGCCGAGCGCCTTGGCGAACTCCCGGAACCACATGCCGAACAGCGGGCCGCTGGTCCCACCGGTGTTGAGGAAGGCGTTCGCGACGGCCGTGAAGACGGCGCCGGGCGTGTCCGCGTCGCCGGCCTCCAGGTTGGCCGTGACTCGGCGAACGGCGGAGCCGAGGTTCGTGCCGTAGTCGCCGTCGCCGGCCCGGCGGTCCAGTTCGGTGAGCTCGGCGCCGCGGCGTTCGACCTCCGCGATGAAGCGCTCGATCCAGGCCCGGGTGTCGATGGTGGTGGTCTCCATGTCCGTGCTCCCGTCTCTCACCAGCTCAGCGCCGGCGTACGGACCGGCGCGTCCCACAGGTCGACCAGTTCGTCGTCGGCGCGCACCAGCGTGATCGAGCAGCCGCGCATGTCGAGCGACGTCACGTAGGAGCCCACGAGCGACCGGATCGCCGCGACGCCGAGGTCGTCCAGGATCGCGATCAGCTCGCCGTGGACGGCCGACAGCTCCAGGTCGTGCGTCGATCCGAGGCCGTTGACGATGGCGATCACGGAGTCGCCGTGGCCGAGTCCCAGTGCCTTGACGATCGGGCGGGTGAGCTCGCCGACGAGGTCGCGGGCCGGCCCGTACGGCCGGCGCCCCACCCCGTGCTCCCCGTGGATGCCCACGCCGAACTCGATCTCGTCGTCGGCCAGGTCGAACGACGGCCGGCTCTGACCCGGCTGCGTGCAGGACGCGAGGGCGAGGGCCAGGGTGCGCGCCGATCCGGTCACCCGCTCGCCGAGCGCGGCGAGGTCGGACAGGGAGGCTCCGCGCTCGGCCGCGGCGCCGCAGATCTTCTCGACGGCGACGACCGCGGCGGTCCCCCGGCGTCCGGGGCCGCCCTCCTCCTGCCCGTCCGTGGCCAGGTCGTCGTCCACGAGGACGGTCCGCGTCTCGATGCCCTCGTCGGCGGCAAGCTCGGCGGCGATCTGGAAGTTCAGGACGTCGCCGGTGTAGTTCTTCACGATCAGGAGCACGCCCTGGCCGCGGTCGGCGGCCTCGATCGCCGCCTTGATCTGGTACGCGGTAGGGCTGGCGAACACCGCCCCGGGCACCGCCGCGTCGAGCATGCCCGCTCCGACGAAGCCGACGTGCAGGGGCTCGTGGCCGGAGCCGCCGCCCGATACGAGGGCGACCTTCGCGCCGTCCCTCACGCCGGCGCGCACCACGAACGCCGGATCGTCGTGGAAGCGGACCAGTTCCGGATGGGCGCGGGCGAACCCCCGCAGCGCCTCCGGCACAAGGTCGGCCGGATCGTTCACCAGTTGCCGTACGGGCATGGCTCCTCCTACACGCGTCAGGTCGGCCGCGAGAACCCGAAATTCGACATCTACGAAAACCATTCGATAATGCCGAATGGCCCGAATGTAAGGCGTCGACCCGCTGTTGTAAAGTGCGATCGGCAGGCGGGCCTGGGCGACGACCGGAAGAGGGCGCGGATGATCCAGTCCGTCGATCGGGCGATCCGGGTCCTGGGGGTGCTCCAAGCCGAGCGTCACCTGAGCCTGTCCGAGATCGCGGCCCGGCTGGAGCTGGCGCCCTCCACCGTTCACGGCATCATCAAGACGCTCCAGGCGCACGGGCTGGTGCTGCAGGAGCAGGGCTCCGCCCGCTACCGTCTCGGCCCGGCCGTGCTGAAGCTCGGCAACGTCTACCTCGACACCCTCGAGCTGCGTTCCCGCAGCCTCACCTGGGCCGCCGAGCTCGCCCGGACCACCGGCCACGCCGTACGCACCGCGGTGCTGCTCCCCGACGAGGTCATGATCGTCAATCACGAGCCGCGGCCGGACGGCTCACGGCAGATGCCGGAGGTCGGCATCGTCATCCCCGCGCACGCCAGCGCGCTCGGCAAGGCGATCCTCGCCTACGCGCCCGATCAGGCCCGGGCGCTCCTGGCGGGCGGCCCACTGCGCAGCATGACCCGTGACACGGTGACGGACCCGGCCGAGTTCCGCGCGCGGCTCGACCGCGTACGCGCCGACGCCCTCGCCACGGAACAGGAGGAGGCCGTCATCGGCGAGTGCGGGCTGGCGGCACCGATCTTCGACGGCCACCGGACGGTCGTCGGCGCGATCGGCGTGGTCGTCCCCGTGCCCGAATGGCCCCCCGGCGAGACCGTCGCCGGCGCCGTACGGGAGGCCGCCCGCCGGATCTCCCGGGAGCTCGGCGCGGCCGGGCTGGCCCATCCCGCCGGCCGATCACCCTCCGGCCGGGTGACGCCTCTGTGCCCGGTGGTCGTGCCGGGCCGACGGCCGCGGCGACCGGCCCGCGATGTGGGCGGCGCCCTGACGGCGGCGCGGGAACGCGCCTCTGTGCCCGGTGGTCGTGCCAGGCCGAGCGTCCGCCGCCCGGCGACGATCGTGTCCCCACCGGGCCGACGGCCGCAGCGACCAGCCCGCGATGTGGGCGGCGCCCTGACGGCGGCGCGGGAACGCGCCTCTGCGACGGAAGTCGCGGCGCGGTGGGCTCAGGATTCGCCGGCCACGACCTCGAGGGCGTGCGCGAGGTCGTCCGGGTACGGGCACTCGAACTCCACCCAGTGCCCCTGCGTCGGGTGCTCGAACCCGAGGCGTACGGCATGCAGCCACTGCCGGGTCAGCCCGAGCCGGGCGGACAGGGTGGGGTCCGCGCCGTAGAGGAAGTCCCCGACGCACGGGTGCCGCACCGCGGACATGTGCACGCGGATCTGGTGGGTACGCCCGGTCTCCAGCTTGATGTCGAGCAGGCTCGCCGCCCGGTACGCCTCGATCGTGTCGTAGTGCGTGACCGACGGGCGGCCTCCGGTCACCACGGCCCACCGCCCGTCGCCGGAGGGGTGCCGGTCGATCGGCGCGTCGATGGTGCCGCGCAGCGGGTCCGGGTGGCCCTGGACGAGCGCGTGGTAGCGCTTGTCGACGGTCCGTTCCTTGAACGCCCGCTTCAGCCGGGAGTAGGCGATCTCGCTCTTGGCGACCACCATCGCCCCGGTGGTGTTCGCGTCGAGGCGGTGCACGATGCCCTGGCGCTCCGCGGCGCCGCTGGTGGCGATCGTGTGCCCGGCGCCGAGAAGACCACCGAGCACGGTCGGGCCCGTCCAGCCCGTCGTGGGGTGGGCGGCGACGCCGATCGGCTTGCTGACGACGACGATGTCGGCGTCCTCGTACAGGATGGTCATGCCCGGAACCGGCTCCGCCTTCGGGGCCGGGGCGGCCGGCGGCGCGGGCAGGGTCACCTCGAGCCAGGTGCCCGCCTGCATGCGGTCGGACTTGGCGGCGGCACGCCCGTCGACGAGGACGTCACCGGCCGCGATGACCTCGGCCGCGCGGCTGCGCGACAGTCCGAAGAGCCGGGCCAGGGCAGCGTCGAGGCGCTCTCCCTCCAGGCCGTCGGGCACAGGGAGGCTGCGGTGCTCGCTCATCAGTGCTTCGCATCCCGAACGGAGGCCTCGCCGGCCGCGCGGCCGTTGTCCTTCGGCGCGCCACCCTCGGCCACGGCGTCGCCCGAAGCGGTGGCGCCGTTGGAGTCGGTGACGTCGTCGGAAGCGGTGACGCCATCGGAGGCGCTCTCGGCGTCCAGGCGACCGCCGTCAGAGGCACTCTCGGCCTCCGGGCGACCGCCGGCCGCGTCGTCTTCGCCGCCGGAGCCGGCCGGACCGCTGGGTCGCTCGCCCTCGTCGTTCGCTTCGCCGGCGGTCTTCGTCGTGCCGGAGGCGGGCTCGGCAGGCGCGTCCGGCTTCGTCGTGCCGGGGGCACGCTCGGCGAGCACGTGGTCCGCCCCGTCCGCCGCCGGGGCGCCGCCCTCGGCGTCGGCACCGTCGGTCCCGGAGTCGCGCCCGGCCCGCTGGTCCTTCTTCTCGTCGCGGTAGACGGTGCCGTCCACCTGCAGCCCGCGCGAGGCCAGCACCACGGCCAGGGCCCCGCCGCAGACGATCGCCGAGTCGGCGAGGTTGAACACGGGCCAGTGCGGCAGCTCGATCCAGTCGACGACGTGCCCCCTCAGCGGGCCCGGGGACCGCAGCAGGCGGTCGGTCAGATTGCCCAGCGCCCCGCCGAGCAGGAGGCCGAGGGTGATGGCCCACGGCAGGCTGCGCAGCCGCCGGGCGTACCGGAGGGTCGCCACGACGACGCCGGTGGCGATCACGGTGAAGACATAGGTCAGCCCGGTGCCGATGTTGAAGGCGGCACCGCTGTTACGGAGCACCCGCAACGTCAGCAGCCCGCCGATCAGCTCGACGGGCGGGCGGTCCTGCAGCGTCGCCACGACGATGACCTTGCTGATCGCGTCGACGGCGAGGGCGGCCGCCGCGACGACGACGAGCACGCCGATGCGCCGCGGCCGCTCGGCGGCTTCCTGCTCTGGGTTCATGGCGTCGCTCAGCGACGCTCCTCGCGCTGTTTGCATCTCACACATAGGGTCGCACGCGGAAACGCCTGCAGGCGCGCCTTGCCGATCGCCTGACCGCACGACTCGCACACCCCGTAGGTGCCCTGATCGATCCGGACGATCGCGCGTTCGTTCTGGGCGAGCAGGTCACGGGCGTTATAGGTGAGCGCCATCGCCTGCTCACGCTCGAACGTCTTGGCGCCGGCGTCGGCCTGATCGTCGCCGGCCCCCTCGGCGGCGTCGTTGATGCGCTCGGCGATCTGCGACTCCGCCGTCGCGATCTCGGCGGTCAGCTCCTTCATCTCCGCCTGCAACCGGCCACGGACCTCGGACAGCTCCGCACTGGTCCACAGGTCCTCCCCCTCGCGGACCGGAAGCCGTTGCGCGGTGGCCGTGGAGATCTGCTGAGCCTTGGCCGACCGGTGACGCGGCCCGGTGCGCGATGTGCGGGGCGCCTCGGCTGTGCGATTCTTATCTCCCGCACCAGTGGTACCGTCCATGTGGGCCCCCTCGCGCTGATCATGTTTTTCGGCAGTGCGGGCAGCATAGGTCGCGCTTCGCCAGACGGCAAATGACCAGCGGTTGTCACACTCCGCATATCGCCCATTACGCCATCAGCGCGTCGTGTTCCCTTGGCGTGTCATTGCCCGTTCTTGACCAGCGCGCCCTGTCCGAAACCCCCTCCTGCCCGCCTCCGCCCTCTTAACGGGAAGAAGTCACAGGCCCTGGTGCGTTATCGTCGCTATCGGCAGGGCATTGATGGGGACGCCTGCCGCCGTACGCAGCCTTGAGCGACCCGGAGACGGTGCGAGTCCGGGGGCGTGCACGGCGGTCTGATCACCCCTGAGCCGCCGGCGGAACGGCCACCAGGCCCAGTAGATCCGGCAGCCGACCGTAATGAGCGGGTCGTTCCTTCTTCTCGGAGCGGCCAAGGAGGGTGGTACCGCGGGGCTTCGCCGCCTCGTCCCTCCGGTTTCCACGTACAAGTTCGTGACGCCGGAGGTGCACCCGAAATGCCCGACGAGCCGCAGGCCGCGCCCGAGACGGGACGCGGCAGGCTGCGTACCCTCCCCGCGCAGGTCGACCTTCCCGCGCTGGAGCGGGACGTCCTGGCCCGCTGGCGGCAGGGCAAGGTCTTCCAGCGGTCCCTCGACCAGACCGAGGCCGGGCCGCAGTGGGTCTTCTACGAAGGACCGCCGACCGCCAACGGCATGCCCGGCGTGCACCACGTCGAGGCGCGCGTGTTCAAGGACCTGTTCCCGCGGTTCAAGACGATGAAGGGCTACAGCGTCCGCCGCAAGGCCGGGTGGGACTGTCACGGCCTGCCCGTCGAGGTGGCCGTGGAGAAAGAGCTCGGCATCTCCGGCAAGCGTGACATCGAGTCGTACGGCGTCGCGGAGTTCAACGCGCGCTGCCGCGAGTCGGTGCTGCGCCACGTCGACGCCTTCGAGGCGATGACCGAGCGCATGGGCTACTGGGTGGACCTCGCGCAGGCCTACCGCACGATGGACCCCGACTACGTCGAGGCCGTCTGGTGGTCCCTCAAGACGATCTTCGACAAGGGCCTGCTGGTCCGCGACCACCGCATCAGCCCGTACTGCCCGCGCTGCGGCACGCCCCTGTCCGACCACGAGCTCGGCCAGCCGGGCGGCTACGAGACCGTCGTCGACCCGTCGGTCACCGTACGGTTCCCGATCACCGACGGCCCGCTCGAAGGCACCGACCTGCTGGTCTGGACGACCACGCCCTGGACGCTGGTGTCCAACACCGCGATCGCCGTCCACCCGGACGTGACGTACGTCGTCGCCGCCCGTTCCGGCGAGCCCGGCCGCGTGGTGGTGGCCGAGCCGCTGTTCGCCCAGGTCCTCGGCGAGGGCTGGCACATCGTCTCCCGCGTCGCCGGCGCCGACCTCGTCGGCACGTCGTACCGGCGGCCGTTCGACCTGGTCGACATCCCCGACGCGCACCGCGTGCTGGCCGCCGACTTCGTCACCACCGAGGACGGCACCGGCCTGGTCCACATGGCGCCCGCCTTCGGCGCGGACGACTTCGCGGCCACCCGCGCGGCCGGCATGCCCATCGTGAACCCGATCAACCCGGACGGGAAGTTCGACCTGTCGGTGCCGCTCGTCGGCGGCGTGTTCTTCAAGGAGGCCGACCAGCGCCTCACCGAGAACCTCAGGGACCGCGGGCTGCTGTTCCGCTCGGAACGCTACGAGCACAGCTACCCGCACTGCTGGCGGTGCCACACGCCGCTGCTCTACTACGCGCTGCCCGCCTGGTACATCAAGACCACGGCCATCAAGGACCGGCTCCTGGAGGAGAACGAGCGCACCAACTGGTTCCCCGCCACGATCAAGGAGGGCCGGTACGGCGAGTGGCTGCGCAACAACGTCGACTGGTCACTGTCGCGCAGCCGCTACTGGGGCACGCCGCTGCCGCTCTGGCTGTGCGAGGACGAGCACGCCACCTGCGTCGGCTCCCTCAAGGAGCTCGGTGAGCTCGCCGGGCAGGACCTGAGCACGCTCGACCCGCACCGCCCGTACGTCGACGACGTCGTCTTCGCCTGCCCGGAGTGCGGCAAGGAGGCCCGGCGCGTCCCCGACGTGATCGACGCCTGGTACGACTCCGGCTCCATGCCGTTCGCCCAGTGGGGCGCGCCGCACCGGCAGCAGGAGACGTTCGAGGCGTCCTACCCGGCGCAGTACATCTGCGAGGCCATCGACCAGACCCGCGGCTGGTTCTACTCGCTGATGGCCGTCGGCACGCTCGTCTTCGACCGCTCGTCGTACGAGAACGTCGTCTGCCTCGGCCACATCCTCGCCGACGACGGCCGGAAGATGAGCAAGCACCTCGGCAACGTCCTCGAGCCGATCCCGCTCATGGACAAGCACGGCGCCGACGCCCTGCGCTGGTACATGGCCGCGGCCGGCCAGCCGTGGGCCGCCCGCCGCGTCGGCGACGCCCCGCTCGAGGAGATCGTCCGCAAGATCCTCCTGACCTACTGGAACACCGCGTCGTTCTTCGCGCTGTACGCGAACGCCTCCGGGTGGACGCCGGACGCGCCCGCCCCCGCGTACGCCGACCGGCCGCTGCTCGACCGGTGGGTGCTGGCCGAGCTGCACCGTACGGTCCGCGAGGTCGACACGGCGCTCGAGGGCTTCGACACGGCCGCCGCCGGCCGCCGCCTCGCGGAGTTCATCGACGACCTGTCCAACTGGTACGTCCGCCGCTCCCGCCGCCGCTTCTGGGAGGGGCCCGAGGCGTCCGGCGAGAACGCCGCGGCGTTCGCCACGCTGTACGAGTGCCTGGAGACGCTGACGCGGCTCATGGCGCCGATCGCCCCGTTCGTCACCGACTACGTCTGGGACGTCCTGCGGCGCGACGGCGACCCGGACTCGGTGCACCTGGCGGCCTGGCCGGAGGTGAACGAGACGCTCCTCGACGCCGAGCTGTCCGACCGGATGGCGCTGGTCCGGCGTCTCGTGGAGCTGGGCCGGTCCGCCCGGGCCGCGTCGGGCGTCCGCACCCGCCAGCCGCTCGGCCGCGCCCTCGTCGGCGCCGCTCGCTGGGCGTCGCTCCCCGACGAGCTGCGCGCGCAGATCGCCGACGAGCTGAACGTCCAGGGCTTCGACACGCTCGCCTCGATCGGCGGCGAGCTCGTCGAGTACCAGGTCAAGCCCAACTTCCGCGAGCTGGGCAAGCGCTTCGCCAAGCAGACCCCGAAGGTCGCGGCGGCCGTCACCGCCGCCGAGCCGGCCGGGCTCGTCCACGCCCTGCGCGACTCCGGCTCGGTCACCGTCGAGGCCGACGAGGTCGGCAAGGTGGAGCTGACGCCGGACGACGTGATCGTCACCGAGCGGCCGCGCAGCGGCTGGGCGGTGGAGAGCGCCGCCGGGGAGACGGTCGCGCTCGACCTGACCGTCACGCCGGAGCTGCGCCGCGCCGGGCTGGTCCGCGAGGTGATCCGCCTGGTCCAGGAGGCCCGCAAGAACACCGGCCTGGACATCAGCGACCGGATCGACCTGTGGTGGCGCACCAGCGACGCCGAGCTCGCGGCGGCGCTGCGCGAGCACGGCGACGAGGTGGCCGGCGAGGTGCTCGCGAGCACCTGGCAGGACGGCGAGCCGGACGCGGACCTGACCCCTGTCCAGGACGAGGAGCTGCGTCTCACCTTCTGGCTGCGCCGCTCCGCCTGACTCTGCTGAGATCGGCCCTCCGCTTCGAACCGGAGGGCCGATTCAGCGAAGAGTGGACGGCGCGTCCTGTGGCAGCCGGGTGAGGGTCTCCTCGGCCTGGCGGGCGATGTCCGCCGCGGTCAGGCCGACGCGGGCGAGCACCCGATCGCGGGCGGCGTGGTCGAGGAACTCCGTCGGCACACCGAGGTCACGCAGCGGCACGTCGACGCCCGCGTCGCGCAGGGCCTGCGCGACGGCGGAGCCGACGCCGCCGGCCCGTACTCCATCTTCCACCGTGAGCACCATGCGGTGCCGGGCGGCGAGGCCGGGCAGCGTGTCATCGACCGGTTTGACCCAGCGCGGGTCGACGACCGTCGCGGTGATGCCGTTGCCGGCGAGACGGTCGGCGACCTCCAGGCACAGCGGAGCCAGCGCGCCGACGGACACGATCAGGACATCCGCCGCCGGTTCGTCGGTGGCCGTCGCGGTGGTTCCCCGGAGGACGTCCATGCCGCCGATCCGGCCGACGGCCGGGACCGGTGCGCCGACCGTTCCCTTCGGAAAGCGCACGACCGTCGGCGCGTCGTCCACCGCGGTCGCCTCGCGCAGCTGTTCCCGCAGGCGTTCGCCGTCCCGGGGGGCCGCGATCCGCAGCCCCGGCACGACCTGGAGGACGGACATGTCCCATACCCCGTTGTGGGAGGCGCCGTCGTCCCCGGTGACGCCCGCCCGGTCCAGGACGAACGTCACCCCGCACCGGTGCAGCGCCACGTCCATCAGCAGCTGATCGAAGCAACGGTTCAGGAACGTGGCGTACACCGCGACGACCGGATGCAGCCCGCCCAGGGCGAGCCCGGCCGCGGAGGCGGCGGCGTGCTGCTCGGCGATGCCCACGTCGAACACCCGGTCGGGGTAGCGCCGGGCGAACGGTTCCAGCCCGGTCGACCGCAGCATCGCGGCCGTGACCGCCACCACGTCCGAGCGTTCGGCACCGATCCGCACCAGCTCCCCGGCGAACACCGAGGTCCAGTCCTCCCCGGCCACGCGCAGCGGCACCCCGGTGTCCGGGTCGATCACCTTGACCTGGTGGAACCGCTCGTCGGCCTGCTCGGCCAGTGCGTATCCGCGGCCCTTCTCGGTGATGCAGTGGACGATGACCGGGCCGGAGAACCGTTTGGCCCAGTGCAGCGCCTGCTCCACCGCCGCCCGGTCGTGGCCGTCGATCGGGCCGACGTACTTCAGGCCCAGGTCTTCGAACATTCCCTGCGGCGCGACGAAGTCCTTGAATCCCTTCTTGGCGCCGTGCAGAGCGTCGTACAACGGGCGGCCGATCACAGGGGTGCGGCCGAGGACGTCGCGGGTGAGTCGCAGGAACCGTTCATAGCCGTCGGTGGTCCGCAACGCCGCTAGATGGGTGGCCAGGCCGCCGATCGTCGGTGAGTACGAGTGCCCGTTGTCGTTGACGACGATCACCAGCGGCAACGACGGGTCGGCGGCGATGTTGTTCAGGGCCTCCCATGCCATGCCGCCGGTCAGGGCGCCGTCCCCGATCACCGCGACGACGTGCCGGTCACCCTCCCCGCTGAGCCGGTAGGCCTTGGCCAGCCCGTCCGCCCAGCTGAGGGCGGTGGAGGCATGCTGGTTCTCGACGAGGTCGTGCGGGGACTCGGCCCGGCTCGGATAGCCGGAGAGCCCGCCTTCCTGCCGCAGCCGCGAGAAGTCCTGCCGCCCGGTCAGCAGTTTGTGCACGTACGCCTGGTGGCCGACGTCGAAGATGACGCGGTCGGCCGGAGAGTCGTACACCCGGTGCAGGGCGATGGTCAGCTCCACGACGCCGAGGTTCGGACCCAGGTGGCCGCCCGTACGGGACACCGCGTCGATCAGGAATTCCCGGATCTCGGCGGCGAGCCGGTCCAGCTCTGCCGCGCTGAGCCCGCCCAGATCCGCTGGACCGCCGATCGACGACAGAACGCTCATGGACGACCACTGCTCCTTTGCTGGTTACGTGCGATGGTGAGCGGCCCGCGAGCCCTCAGGCGTCCGGGCCGCGCTTCGACCAGTCCCCCAGGACATGCGACAGGTGCCGGCGCATCAGCTCTTCGGCGAGCGCGCGGTCGCGCCGCAGGACCGCGTCCAGCAACGGGCGATGTTCGGCCGCGGAGTCGGCCAGGTCGCCGTCCGCGTTGAGGGCGCGCAGGTTGTGCAGGCGCGTCTGGTCACGCAGGACCGCCACGGAGTCGACCAGCCGCCGGTTGCCGGTCGCCTCCAGCAGAAGGATGTGAAAGTCGCGATCGGCCTGGAGGTTGCCGGCCAGATCGTGTTCCCCGGCCGTCTTCTCGATGAGCTCGACGAGCTGCGACAGCCGCTCCGCGCGGTCGCCCACGCCCAGCTCGGCGGCCCGGCCCACCCCGGGAACCTCGAGCATCATGCGCAGCTCGAAGATCTCGGCGAAGTCCTGCTCGGTGAACGACACCACCCGGAATCCCCGGTTGGGCAGCGCCTCGAGCAGCCCTTCGTCGACCAGCGCGAGCATCGCCTCACGCACCGGACTCGTGGACACCCCGAATCCCGTCGCCAACGACGCCGCCGAATACACCTCGCCCGGCACCAGGTCACCCGTGACCAGCGCCTCTCTCAGCGCTGAGAGTGCCTGATCACGCAGACTCATCCGCCGCAGCGAACCACCTGCCAAAGCCATGCGGAGTAAAATATCACCGATTACCGGTCACCGGTCAGCCACTGCTCATGACCGCGCCTCCTGCCGGATGCGGTCGAACTCCGCGCCCATGGCCTCGGCGAGCGCGGTGGCGGCCGACAGTGGCCGCACCATGACGGTGAGTTCGTCGATCAGGCCGTCCTCGTTCAGGCGCAGAAGGTCGCAGCCTTGTAGCTCGAGGCCCTTCACCTTCGCCCGGAACACCAGCACGTGGTCACGGCCGTCGGCGCTCGCGGCCTCCTGGACGTAGTGAAAGTCCTCGAACACCCGCGCCACCCCGCGCAGGATCGCCGCGGTGATCGCCTTGCCGGGATACGGCTTGAACGCCACGGGGCTGGTGAACACCACATCGTCGGCGAGCAGCGCCTCGGCCGCCGCCAGATCCCCGTTCTCCACGGCCTGCCGGAAGGGATGCATGCCCTGATCACCTCTACTCAATTCGTTGACTAGGCGGGGGTGACGCTAACGAGGCGGGCCCTCACGATCCAGGGGTGCCGCCCGTGGCGATAATCACATAGTTGACTATTCGCGTACATGAGTAGCTACGGTCAGGGCATGGCGTTGCGCAATGCCGTCCTGGCCGTGCTCCTGGAGGGTGAGGCATCCGGGTACGACCTGGCCAAGACCTTCGACGCGTCGGTGGCCAACTTCTGGATGGCCACCCCCCAGCAGCTCTACCGAGAGCTGGACAAGATGGCAGCCGACGGGCTGATCCAGGGCCGGGTCGTTCACCAGGAGCGCCGTCCCGACAAGCGGCTGTTCTCCCTCACCGAGGCCGGCCGCCGCGCACTGCACGAGTTCACCGCCGCGCCCCCGCGCCCCGGCGCGATCCGGGACGAGCTCATGGTGCAGGTGCAGGCGGTCGACGCGGGTGACGGCGAAGCCGTGAAGAAGGCCCTTCGCGAACGTATGAGCTGGGCCGAGGCCAAGGTCGCCCGCTTCGAACACCTCCGCAGACGCCTCCTGAACGGCCGTACCGAGGAGGAGCACCTCACGCAGGCCGCCCGCATCGGCCCGTACCTGACGCTGCTGCGCGGCCTGGAGTTCGAACGCGAGAACGTCCGCTGGACCCGCCAGGCCCTGGCCATCCTCGATCAGCGCACCAACATCCCCACGGAGTGACCATGCCGTACCAGCGCTATGTCGCGGTGGGCGACAGCCAGACCGAAGGCCTGAACGACGGCACCGAGAAGACCGGTTACCGGGGCTGGGCCGACCGCCTGGCCGAGAACCTCGCCGGTCGACATCCGGACTTTCGGTACGCCAACCTCGCCGTCCGAGGCCGCCTGGCCGCTCGGATCAGAGCCGAACAGACCGAAGCCGCCCTCGCTCTGAACCCCGACCTGATCACCGTCATGGCCGGCATGAACGACCTGGTCCGCCCCGGCTTCGACCCCGCCGCCGTGGCAGCCGACCTGGAGGCCATGCTGGAGGCCTTCACGGCCTCCGGCGCGACCGTGGCCACCTTCACCTTTCCCGACGTCGCCAAAATCGCGCCTCTGGTACGCCACCTGCGTCCCAGGGTCCTCGACTTCAACGACCGCATTCGCGCCATGGCCGACCGCCACGGCGCCACCCTGGTCGACACGTTCCACCACCCGGTCACCACGGACCCACGCCTGTGGAGCGACGACCGCATCCACGCGACCCCCCTCGGTCACGCCCGCATCGCCGCAGCCGTCGCGCATGCCCTGCAGCTCCCCGGCGCCGATCCGAGCTGGGCCGATCCCCTTCCACCGCTCCCGCCCCTGCCGATCTGGCGACGCGCGGCGGTCGAGGTCACCTGGGCCGGCACCTTCCTGGGCCCGTGGATCCTCCGCCGCCTCCGAGGCCGCTCCTCCGGCGACGGCCGCGTCGCCAAGCGCCCCGAACTGCAGCCCGTCAACTGAGAACGGATCGCCCACGCGTCGGCGTCGGTCCGGTGGGCCGGATTCCTCCGGCTCCCGTCTTGTGGCCGTGGGGCGGCTGGTCCTCACCGGGCGGGTGCGGAATGATACTCGCGTGGACCTTCCCGACAAGTCCGCCCCGGCCGACCCCGGGCGCATGCGCGCCTCGGACGCCGACCGGGACCGGACCGCCGACCAGCTGCGTGAGGCCCTCGCCGAAGGCCGTCTCACGGCCGAGGAACACGCCGAGCGTCTCGACGCCGTGTACCAGGCGAAGACCTACGCCGAGCTGGCGCCGATCGTGGCGGACCTCCCGGCGACAGGGGGCACCGCTCCCGCGGCCACGGTCCGCGACGACCTGCCGGCCCCGCAGGCGGGCTCCCCGAACATCGTGGCCATCTTCAGTGGCGCCGAGCGGAAAGGGCGCTGGCTGGTCGAGCCGCAGACCAACGTCGTCGCCGTGTTCGGCGGCGTCGAACTCGACCTCCGCCAAGCCGTGCTGGCTCAGCGCGAGGTCACCATCAACGTCTCGGCCATCCTCGGCGGCGTCTCGATCACCGTCCCGCCGGGCGTGCGGGTGCTCAGCTCGGTGGTCTCCATCCTCGGCGGCTGCCAGCTGCCGTCCGATGACACCGTCGGCCCGGACGCCCCGGTCATCCGGCTCACGGGGATGGCGTTGCTCGGCGGGGTCGACGTCAAACGCGCGGCGCCGGGCGTGAGTACGGGCGCCGCCGAGTCCGACCATCGTGACTTCCACATGCGCCAGCGCCACCTGCACCATGAGTTCCGGGAGAAGCAGCGGGCGGTCCACCGGGAGTTCCGGGAGCAGCAGCGAGAACTCCGCCGTCAGCGACGGTCCCGCTGAGCCCGTTCGTCCCGTTTGGTCATTTGAAGCGCGGGGCGTGCCCGTGCCGCGCCGGACGGCCTACGGTTCGGCCTGGTCGAGTCTCCACGCCGTCGTACGCTTCGTTGTCGCCGCCCGCGCGTCGCGATGTCGTTGAGCGCGAAGTCCGGCCGCACCACGGCCCCTTGGCGCGCCCGCTCCAGGATCCGCGCCGCGAGCTCGATCGACCGCGTCGACCATAGGATTGGAACGGAACGCTTCATTCCGTTAGACTGGGCTCAGAACAGAACAGAGCGTTCCGTTCTAAAATGGGAGAGGTCCGCCATGGCCGCGAAGACGAACACCGAGATCCGCCCCTACCGCGTCGAGATCGCTCAGGCCGACCTGGACGACCTGAACCAGCGCCTGAGCAGGGCCCGCTTCACCGACGTGATCGAGGGTGCGGACGGCGAGTACGGCACCGCGGTGTCCCGGGTGCGGCGGCTGGCGGAGTACTGGCGCAGCGAGTTCGACTGGCGCGCATTCGAGGCGAAGCTGAACGCCTACCCTCAGTTCGTGACCGAGATCGACGGCCAGGACATCCACTTCCTGCACGTGAAGTCCGGCCGGGAGGGCGCGCTCGCGCTGATCTTGACCCACGGCTGGCCGGGTTCGCAGGCCGAGTACCTGAACGTCATCGAGCCGCTGACCGCCGCCGGCTTCGACCTGGTGATTCCGTCGATCCCCGGCTACGGCTTCGCCGGCCCGACCAAGGAGCGCGGCTGGGGCCTGCGGCGCACGGCCGCGGCCTGGGTCGAGCTGATGGACCGGCTCGGCTACGAGCGCTACGGCGCGGTCGGCAACGACGGCGGCTCGATGATCTCGCCGGAGGTCGGGCGGCTGGCGCCGGACAAGGTGGTCGGCGTGCACGTCACCCAGCTGTTCTCCTTCCCCAGCGGCGACCCGGCCGAGATGGCCGACCTGACCGCCGAGGAGCAGCAGATGATGGGGCAGCTCCAGTGGTTCTGGGAGAACCTGGGCTCGTTCAACCAGGTGCAGTCACAGCAGCCGCAGACCCTGGCGCACGCCATGGCCGACTCGCCGGTCGGGCTGCTCGGCTGGAACATCCAGCTGCTGCCGGAGAACCTGGACGACGAGTTCGTCCTGGCGAACGTCGCCACCTACTGGCTGACCGGCACGGCGGGCTCGGCGATGCGCTTCTACCGCGAGATGACCCAGGAGGCGAAGGCGAACCAGCCCGAGGAACCGACGACCACCCTGACCGCGCTGGCCGGCTCGAAGAACGACTTCTTCGGGGTGCGCCGATTCGCCGAGCGCGACCACAAGAACATCGTGCGGTGGAACGTCTACGACACCCCCGGGCACTACAGCGCGCACCAGGCCCCCGAGATCCTGGCCAAGGACATCACGGAGTTCTTCCCCCAGCTCGGCTGACCACCCGGCGCCTCCTTGAGTGCGACCGTCGCGAGCTTCACGTCGCGGCGGTCGCCCTCCGTTGTGGGCCCTCCTCTCGGGCCCGTGCGATCAGATGAAAAGACGCTCTGACGTGACAACGGGAACAACACTGAGGATCCCGGTAGTAGTGGCTGAAAACCAACGGAGAATGTCCGACCAGGTCAGCGGCTACCTGGGCTCGGCCGTCGAGAGCTTCGCCCGACACGTTCAGGGCCCGTCTCAAAGCCCCGCTGTCCTACTGCACGGCTTTGAGAAGGGCCCTAGGCGCCGGCGGTGCGGGTTGCCGCGAGTCGCGAGGAGTGGCGGTTCTGCGCGCGGCGACGGCCCGGCCCCGTGCCGCCGTTTCGGGGACCTGTGGTGGCCGGAGAGGGCAGGGTGACGGGGATGCCGGAGGGCACGCGGGCGCCGGTGATGCGGCTGAGTTCGGCATCGCCGGACCGCACTCGCACGGACTGCGGCGTGATGCCGGCGGTGGCCATCATCCGGTCCATTTCGCGGCGCTGGTTGGGCAGGACCAAGGTGACCACGGTCCCGGATTCGCCGGCACGGGCGGTGCGGCCGCCCCGGTGCAGATAGTCCTTGTGGTCGTTGGGCGGATCCACGTTGACGACCAGGTCCAGTCCGTCGATGTGGATGCCGCGCGCGGCGACGTTGGTGGCGACCAGTACGGTGACGTCTCCAGTGCGGAACTGCTCCAGGGTGCGGTTACGCTGCGGCTGGGACTTGCCTCCGTGCAGCGCCGCAGCGCGTACACCTCCGGTGAGGAGCTTGCGGGTCAGCCGGTCGGCGGCGTGCTTCATGTCGACGAACATGATGACGCGGCCATCGCGGGCAGCGATGTGTGCGGTCGTATCGTGCTTGTCCGCCTCCGTGACGTACAGCAGATGGTGCTCCATGGTGGTCACCGCCCCCGCCGACGGGTCGACCGAGTGGGTCACCGGATCGGTGAGGAAACGGCGGACCAGACGGTCGACGTTGCGGTCCAGGGTCGCGGAGAACAGCATCCGCTGGCCCCTCGGGGCCACCTGGTCCAGCAGGGCGGTGACCTGCGGCAGGAAACCCATGTCGGCCATTTGATCCGCCTCGTCCAAGACGGTGATGCGCACGTGGTCCAACCGGCAGGCGCCTCGGTTGATCAGATCCGCGAGCCGCCCCGGGGTGGCGACCAGGATCTCCGCACCGTGTTTGAGCGCGGTGGCCTGTCGTGAGATCGACACGCCGCCGACGACCGTGGCCGATCGAAGGCCGATCGACTTGGCGTAGGGGGTGAGGGCATCGGTGACCTGCTGGGCCAGTTCCCGGGTGGGGACGAGCACCAGGGCCAGAGGTCTACGCGGCTCAGCGCGGCGGCCGGCGGTCCGGGCGAGCATCGCCAGCCCGAAAGCGAGGGTCTTTCCGGATCCCGTACGGCCGCGGCCGAGGACATCACGGCCGTTCAGCGCATCCGGGAGGGTCGAGGCCTGGATGGGGAACGGTTCCGTCACGCCCTGCCGGGTCAATGTGGACAGTAGGGCCGCTGGCATTTCCAGCTCGGAGAACGACGCAGCCGGAGGCAGGGGCGGCGTGGAGCTCACGGGGGGTGCGAAGTCGCTCTGCCGCCGGGCGGCCGGTTGACGAGAAGCCTTGGTACGAGAGCGGGAGGAGCGACTGTGGGACGGACGAGTGGGATGGGTCATGTGTAAGCCTTCCTGAAGCGGCGCGTTTCGAGGAAGGCTCCGCAGCCCATGGCCTGAAGCAATCGCAAGAACGAACCAAGGTGAGCCGCGAAGCAGCGCCAAATCCGAAGAGGCACGGCGTTAAGACGGCCGATGCCCCTCGCGGAAGGGCGTCTGAGGGCCGAACTCAGATGGGGCTGCACCGGCCTGCGGCCGGTGACAGGGGGCCCGTGTGGCGGATCTCCGCCAAAGGGCCGTACCCTGGACGACAGCCGTCGTTATCGCGAGAAACGAAAAAATTCCAGACCAGTAGGCAGGGCCCGAACCGTTGCGTACGAGCCCTGCGACATACCGTGTGATGCTCAGGCAGGAATAATGTTCTCCGCCTGGAGACCCTTCTGGCCCTGCGTGATGTCGAACTGGACCTTCTGGCCCTCCTGCAGCTCACGGAAGCCCTGAGCCGCGATGTTGGAGTAGTGGGCGAAGACGTCGGCGCCGCCGCCGTCCTGCTCGATGAAGCCGAAGCCCTTTTCTGCGTTGAACCACTTCACGGTGCCGGTAGCCATATCTGTTCCTTCCGGGGACATTGACGGAGCCCGCACTCTGCGAGCCTCGCGTCGCCGTAATGACTCCACCCGGATGACTCCGGTCAAACAAAATGCGCCCGAGGTAAGTACCAGCAGGCGCACATAAAGTCTATGGGAACCACAACTGCAACCTCGCTAGCCTACCACTGGTAGATGAGGCAAGCAACCTGTCACATAGCCCCGCCCGACCCCTGCCCGGCACTGGCTAGAGTCCTCGGCTACGTCCGGCGGGACCCCTGCCGAGGTCGGGGCAAGGAGCGTGAGGCCCTGAAAGCCGATGCCGAACAGGCCCACGAGCAACTGGAGGAGACGGTCGAGGCCTTGGCCGACATGCTCAGCTCAGAACGCCAAAGCCAGCGATCCGCCGGATCCAGGGCTCACTGAGGGCCGACGGCTGTGAGGCTGGCGCCGTGAGGCCGACGCCGTTGGGGCGGCGACGGTCAGTCGTCGTCGGGCTGGCAGACCAGGCAGGGAGTGCAGCCGCGCTCCCGTGCCTCCTCCCGCGGCAGGCTCTCGAGGTCGTCGGCGTCGTCGGCGATGTCCTCGATCAGTGCGCAGTCCGGCCGGTGGTAGCGCTTGGTGCCGCTCAGGATGCGTACGGTCGGGCCGACCGCGGACTCCGTGTCCTCGGCCTCGCCCGCGGGCTCAGCGGCCTTCTCGTCGGCCGCCTCGGCGGTGGCTTCCGCCGGCGAATCGGCGGCCTCTGCGGCCTCGGCGGGCTGGTCGTCCGTGGCGTCTGCGGTGTCCTCGGTCGCGACCTCGGCCTCGTCGTCCTCGAGGTCCTCGAGGTCCTCGGCGTGCTCGTCCGACGAGGCATCCTCGGGCTCGGATCCGGTCGTCGCGGTCTCGTCCGCCTCGGTCTCCAGAGCCTGGGTGTCCCGCGCCTGGACATCGGCATCCTGCGCCTCGGCGTCCGACGGCGCGTCCTCGGGCCTGGCGGCCTCGCGCTCGGAGTCGGCGGGCTCGGCGGTCTCACGCGGCGACGCGTCGCCGTCTGCGGCATCCGTCTCGGCGGCGTGCGGATCGTCCTGCGGCTCGACCGCCTCGGGCTCATCCTCGGTCCAGGCCGTACCGGACTCGACGTCGTCCTGCTGACCGGTGTCCGGGGATACTGTCTCGGCCGTCGCGGACTCGGCGGGCTCGGGCTCGGCGTGCTCCGGCTCTGTGGCGATGACCTCGTCGGTCCGCTCGTCCGTCGCGGTGGCGTCCGTCGCGGCGGTGTCGCTCTCCGTACGCTCCGGGCTCTCGGTGCGCTCCACGGGCTCGAACAGCGACCGGCCGCGCCGCCTCGAGCGCTCGACGAGCGACTCGGAGGCATCGGCCGTGGGGACGGTGCCGGGCTGCTCGGCCGGCTCGACGGTCGTGGCCTCGGCGGCGTCGTAGGCGTCCGTCGCCGACGGCTCGGTCGCCGTGCTCTCGCCGGCCGCGGTCGCGTCGGCCGTGAGGGCCTCGCGCTCCTCGGCGGGCCGCCGCTCGGCGGCGGGCGCATCCCGCGTGACCGGGATGTCGGTCCGGGTCACCTCGACCGGGTCGAGGGCGCTCTGCGGCCTGGTGGCGGTCGCCGTGGCCGTGCGCTCCTCCGCGGGCCGGTCGTCGGCCGGCTCGGTGTCGGTGAGGGCGGCACGCGCGGCGAGCGCTGTGTCGGGCAGACACGCGGTGCAGGCGGTGAACCCTTCCTCGCGCGCCTCGACGAAGGTGAGCTCTTCCTTGTCGCGCCCCGCGAGCTGACGGCAGGTCTCCAGGTGGTACCTCTTGCGCCCCGGGACGATCCAGACGGTCGTCTCGGCGGGCACGTCGGCCGGGGACGCGGACGTCGCCGGGACGAGCGGGGCGTCCTCTCCCGCTCCGACTCGCGCCTTGGCCTTGACCGGCCTGGCGGTAGCCCGGCCGGCGGACGTCTTGGCGTTCGCCGGGGCCGCGGCGGTGCCGAACAGCTCCTTGCGGCGGAGGAACACGCCGACGGCGAGGAAGAGGGCGGAGACGATGCTGATCCCGATGGAGACATAGATCAGCTTCAGCCCGTCAAGACCGAGAATCTCATGCCCGGTGTTGCCCGTGACGATGCCCGTCACAAGAAGAGCGATCGCCAGGACGACGAGCACGCCACTCAGGATGATCACACAGGTCTCCCTCTACCGACCGTCGTACCGGAGGTGCGCAGCCACGCTAGCGCAACTTCGGCCGCTACGGCCGCCTCGAACCGGCTAGATTCACTCAGCGCCGGTCGTGCGGGTTGTCGGCGGTGTGGAAGCTCCCGGTGGCCCCGTGCTGGGCGTGCTGCGGCTCACCCTGCGGCGGCTGCGGGAAGGGGTTCGCTCCGGTGTTGCCCGGCCCGACGCCCGGCTGCCCGTTGCGCGGCATCTCGGGGTGCGGCGGCGGAGGGGCGACGGCGGGCTGTGCCGGCTGCGGGCCCGTGTTGCCCGGTCCGAACGGCCCGGCGTGGCTGCCGGCCTCCAGCTCGCGCAGCTGGCCCTCGAGGTACGCCTTGAGACGGCTGCGGTATTCGCGCTCGAACGCGTTCAGGTCGTCGACCATGCGCTCGAGCTCCTCGCGCTGCTGGACGAGGGAGCCCATGGCCTGGCGGTGGCGCTCCTGCGCGTCGCGCTCGAGCGACTCGGCGCGGGCGCGGGCCTCGCTGACGATCTGCTCGGACTGCCGGCGGGCCTTGCCGAGGATGTCCTCGGCCTCGCGCCGGGCACGCCCCAGCGTCTCGTCGGCCTCGCGACGGGCGTCGGCGATCGCCTGGTCGGCGGTCTGCTGGGCCAGGGCGAGCACGCGCGCGGCGGTGTCCATGTTGTCCTCGCCGGGCGAGGACATCGGCGGAGGCGGCGGCGGTGCCTGCTGCGGGGCCGGGGGCATGCCGAGACCGCCCATCATCGGCTCGGGCTCGGGTTTCGGCTCCGGCGGCTTGGGCGGCTCAGGCAGATGCGCGATCTCCGGCTTGGGCTCGACGATCGGAGCGGCCATCGCCGGCACCTTGCCGCGAAGGCACTCGGCCAGCTTGGCGCGCAGCTCCTCGTTCTCCTGGATGAGCCGGTCGAGCTCAGCCTCGACTTCGTCGAGGAATGCGTCGACCTCCTCTTCGTCGTAGCCCGGCCGGAGCCGGGTGGTACTGAACTGCTTGTTCCGCACATCCGCGGGTGTCAGCGGCATCTGGTCTCCTTGGCGCGCTTGGAGTCTGTCCCCGAACGGACGGTACCCGATCAGAGTGCCTGGACAATGATGATCAAGAACCAGACCACGAAGAAGAGAACCGTGAAGCTCAGGTCGAGTGCAACGTTACCCAGCCGGACGGAGGGGATGAAACGGCGTAGGAGCTTGAGAGGTGGATCGGTGACGGTGTATGTGGCCTCCGCCAGCACCAACACCACCCCTCTGGGTCTCCACGACCGGGCGAACGCCTGGAGCGTCTCGAAGACCATCCTGCCGATGAGGAAGAGCAGGAAGAGGTACAGCGGGATGCTCAGGTAACTTCCAAGATTCACGAACACTCTCGCATGTGACTGTCAGCTCTGATTGAAGAACCCTCGTTCTGCCATTCGGGCCTTGTCCTCGGCGGTCACCTCGACGTTGGCTGGGGACAACAGGAACACCTTGTTCGTAACACGCTCGATGCTTCCGTGCAGGCCGAATATGAGACCAGCGGCGAAGTCGACAAGACGCTTGGCGTCGCTGTCGACCATCTCGGTGAGGTTCATGATCACCGGGGTGCCCTCCCGGAAGTGCTCTCCGATCGTGCGGGCCTCGTTGTAGGTCCTGGGGTGAAGCGTAGTGATACGAGCGAGGTCGGACACGGCCGACTCCCCAACTGGGGGCCGCCGCTCCGGCCCGAACGGCTTCGGCTCCTCCTCGGAGGGCGCCTGGACTCCGGTGGGCTGGCCTGCGGAATCGTCGGTTCCGCGCTCAGCCCGACGTCGCTCGACGGCCTCGTCGTCGTAGACGTCGTAGTCGTCGTAATCGTCGTCGTAGCGGTCGTCCTCCACGAGGCCGAGGTAGACCGCCATCTTGCGCATCGCGCTGGCCATACGCCCCCTCCGTCGTCCGCCGACAGGAGAATCCCTGCGGGAAGCTTCCGCTCGCCGATCGTTACGTTTGAACGCGGACGCCAAGGTCCACGGTGGGGACATTACCTGACGATTGCCCGTCGGCCTCCGAGCAACGCCGTACCGACTCGGACGTGTGTCGCACCACACGCGATCGCTTCTTCCATATCACCGCTCATTCCGGCAGAAATCATGTTCGCCCCGGGGTAAGACTTCTGCACCGCGGCGGCGACGTCGGCCAGCCGGGCGAACGCCCGCGCCGGGTCCCCGCCCAACGGCGCGACCGCCATGACGCCCCCGAGGCTGAGGCCGGGAGCCGAGGCGAGCGCGTCGGCCAGCGCCGGGACTCCGTCGGGACGGATCCCGCCCCGGCCCTCGGCGTCGTCGAGCGCCACCTGGACGAGACAGCGGATCGACCTGTCGGCGCCGACCGCCGCCCGCGACAGCGCCGTCACGAGGCGCTCCCGGTCGATCGAGTGCACGACGTCCACGTAGGACACCACCGAGCGGGCCTTGTTGGTCTGCACCTGGCCGACGAAGTGCCAGGTCAACGGCAGGTCGCGGCATTCGTCCGCTTTGGCGGAGGCCTCCTGGTCGCGGTTCTCGGCGACGTCGGTGACGCCGAGCCCGGCCAGCAGGCGCACGTCCGAGGCGGGGAAGGTCTTCGTCACGGCGATGAGCGTGACCTCGTCGGCCGATCGGCCGACCGCGGCACATGCCTTGGCGACGCGTTCGCGGACCGCCGCGAGGTTCGCGGCCAGTTCGGCTTCGCGGCTCGGCATCACTACTTCAGGAAGTCCGGGACGTCCAGGTCGTCGTCCTCGTCGAAGACGACGGGGCGGCGGCGGACCGGGTCGGTGCCGAGGCGCGCCGCGGTCGGCTCGGTGGCCGGCCGCGGCACCTTAGGGCGCGCCGCCTCACCGGCGGCCGGACGCGGCGTCGTGTCCGCCGGGCCGTCGCCCGGCTTGTCGGCCGACGGCTCGGGCTTGGGAACCTCCGCCTTGGGCGGGTCCGCCTTCGGCTGGTCCTGCTTCGCCTCGGCCGGCTTGGCCTCTCCCAGGCCGGACTCCCGGTGCGGAGCGGGCGCGCCGGACGGCGCCGGGGCGGGCGTCGGCGCGGGGACCGCGGCGACGCGGGGCGGCGCCGTTGGTGGTGGCGACGGTGGCGTCACCGGGCGTGGCGGGGTCACGTGCGAAGGTGCCGCGGCCGGGCGGGCCGGCGCCATGCGTTTGGGCTCCGCCTGGGGCACCGGGGCGTTGTGCGGCCGGATCTCGTCGAAGCCCGCGGCGATCACGGTCACCCGGACCTCGTCGCCCAGGGCGTCGTCGATGACCGCGCCGAAGATGATGTTCGCGTCGGGGGCCGCGGCGTTGGACACGAGCTGCGCGGCCTCGTTGATCTCGAAGAGCCCGAGGTCGGAGCCGCCGGAGATCGACAGGAGGACGCCGTGGGCGCCGTCGATGCTGGCCTCCAGCAGCGGGCTGGAGATCGCCATCTCGGCGGCGGCGACCGAGCGGTCGTCCCCGCGCGCGGAGCCGATGCCCATGAGCGCGAGCCGGCCCCCGACATGACCGACTTCACGTCGGCGAAGTCGAGGTTGATCAGACCCGGCGTGGTGATCAGGTCGGTGATGCCCTGAACACCGGAGAGGAGCACCTGGTCGGCCGCCTTGAACGCGTCGAGCACGCTGACCTGGCGGTCGGAGATCGACAGCAGCCGGTCGTTCGGAATGACGATCAGCGTGTCGACCTCGTCGCGGAGCGTCTCGATGCCGGCCTCGGCCTGCATCGCGCGCCGCTTGCCCTCGAAGCTGAAGGGGCGGGTCACCACGCCGATCGTGAGGGCGCCCAGCGACCGGGCGATGTTCGCCACCACCGGAGCGCCTCCGGTGCCGGTGCCGCCGCCCTCGCCGGCGGTGACGAAGACCATGTCGGCGCCCTTGAGCACCTCTTCGATCTCCTCGCGGTGGTCCTCGGCGGCCTTCCGCCCGACATCGGGGTTGGCGCCGGCGCCGAGGCCACGGGTGAGCTCGCGGCCGACGTCGAGCTTGACGTCGGCGTCGCTCATCAGCAGCGCTTGGGCATCCGTGTTGATGGCGATGAACTCGACGCCCTTGAGCCCCTCTTCGATCATCCGGTTGACGGCGTTGACGCCGCCGCCGCCGATGCCGACGACCTTGATGACCGCCAGGTAATTCTGCGGTGCTGCCACGACGAGGGGCCCTTCCGCTCGCTCTATCGAACCGGCCGGCGTGACACCGCTCCGGTGTTTCTTACTGAAGTCACGTACATCGTTTTGGGCCGGAACCCTCACCCTCAAGTTGAGACTTAGAGTTATGTCAACCTAGGGCTGATACGGACAGTAGGGGCGGCCCACTGCAGGGTCAACTAACCCGGCCCTGAGCACACCGGCGTGTCGCGCGACACCCCAGACATCCCATTTCATCCGATCCGGTGCGCGCCGTTCCCACCCGCCGCGCGAAGACAAGTGTCCCGCGCCGGAGGATCGTTCGCTACTCGGCCGGGTCCGGCCACCATTACTTCGTGGTGACGACCTCCGGAGAGCTGACATCGATCGCCGTCACCCCCCGCTGCGGCGACTCGCTCAGCAGGCCGTGCAGCAGCCGGAGTTTCTCCGGGCCGCGCTCCGGCGCGCCCCAGACCACGGTGACCCCGTCCTGCAGCCGCAGCGTGACCGCCTCCGGCGACATGACCTCCACGCCGACCACCCGCCGCCCGAGCCACGAAGGCAGGGACCGGATGACGGCCAGGCCGGCGCGCAGCGCCGGATCGCTCTGCGTGGGATTCGCCACGTCCAGCACCGGCAGCCCCCGCGGGCGGGCCGCGGACGTGAGCACCGTCACCCCGTACCGATCGATCTGGAGGAACCGGTTGCCGTGCTGGGCGACGACGATCGGCGTCCGTTCCCGTACGACGATCCGGACGGTGGTCGGCCACCGCCGCTCCACGCGGACGGTCTCGACCGCCTGAACCGCCTCCACTCGGTCGCGGACGACGTCGGTGTCGAGCCTGGCCATGGGCTCCCCCAGCCGCACCGCCGCCGCGGCGAGCACCTCGGCGCGCGGGACGAGCCGCTCCCCCGTGACGTCGATCCGCCGGACGACGAGCAGCCGGGATCCCAGCAGGACCCACGTCGCCGTGCCGAGCACCGCCGCGACGAATAGCCCGACGAACAGGACCTTCCACCGGCTCGTGCGCCGGCGGGACGGCGTCTCTACGCTCGAACCCGATATATCCGTATCGGGCGTGTCAGCCGAGAAGGGACGGTCCACCGCTTCCCGCGACGTGCCGTCGGGGTCCATGGCCACGCCTCCTCACTCGCTCCAGGCGGCGGACGCGCCGCGCGGAACGCCCCGAGGTCCCCGTCCGGCGCCCGCACCGCCACCAAGCGGACGGGGGCGCGTCGCCACGCCGCCGGAACCGGTCGCTCAGGCGCCGAGCAGCCGTAGGATCTCCGGACCGAGCCGGGTCACGTCGCCGGCACCCATGGTGATGATGACGTCCCCAGGAGCCGCCATGGCCGCGACACGCCCGGCCACCGCGCTTTCGTCCGGCTCGTACGTGACGCGCCCGTGCGGGACGGCCTTGGCCACGAGCTCGCCCGTCACCCCGGGGATCGGGTCCTCGCGGGCCGGGTAGACGTCCAGGACGACCGCCTCGTCGGCGAGCCCGAGCGCGGCGCCGAACTCGGTGGCGAAGAACTGCGTGCGGCTGAACAGGTGCGGCTGGAAGACCGCGACGATGCGCCCGCCGCCGAGCTCGTCGACGTAGTCGCGGGTGGCGCGCAGGTCGGCGGCGAGCTCGGTGGGGTGGTGGGCGTAGCTGTCGAAGACCTTGACGCCCCGGACCTCGCCCTTCGGCTCGAGCCGGCGCCGCGCCCCGCCGAAGCCGGCCAGTCCCTCGGCGACCTTGGCGGCGTCGACGCCCAGCTCGACGGCCACGGCGTACGCCGCCGCGGCGTTCTGGGCGTAGTGGCGGCCCGGCACCGCCAGCTCGAACTCCCGCCCCGCCACGGTGAACCGCGAACCGAGCCCACGAGGGGTGAATCCCTCGATGCGGTAGTCGGCGTCGGCGGCCTCCCCGTACGTCCGCACGGTGAGGCCGCGGCGGACGCCGATCTCGCCCAGCGCGCGGGCCCCGGGGTCGTCGGCGCACACGACGAGCAGGCCGCCCGTCTCGATCCGCGCGACGAAGTCGGCGAAGGTCTCCTTGACCTTCTCGAATCCGCCGTAGTTGTCCAGGTGGTCGGCCTCGACGTTGGTCACGATCGCGGCGTGCGGCGTGAACATGAGGAACGACCCGTCGCTCTCGTCCGCCTCCGCGAGGAACAGGTCGCCCGTGCCATCCCCGGCGCCCAGGCCGGTGGTGACGAGCTGGCCGCCGATGCAGTACGACGGGTCGGCCCCGGCGTGCTGGAGGGCGACGGTCAGCATCGACGTGGTCGTGGTCTTGCCGTGGGTGCCGGCCACGGCCACGGCGCGGCGATCCGCCATCAGGGACGCGAGCGCCGCGGCGCGGTGCAGCACGCGCAGACCGCTCTCGCGGGCGGCGGCCAGCTCCGGGTTCGTCTCGCGGATGGCGGTGGAGACGACCACGGTGGCGGCGTCGCCGACGTGCTCGGCGGCGTGCCCGACGTACGTCGTCGCGCCGAGCTCGCGCAGCTCGGTCAGCAGCTCGGAGTCCCTGGCGTCGCTGCCGGAGACCGGGATGCCGCGGCCCAGCATGATCCGGGCGATCCCGGACATGCCCGCGCCGCCGAGCCCGACGAAGTGGACCTTGCCCAGACGGTCGGCGGGAATGATCTCCACCGGCGTGACGAGACTCATGAGTGGGTTCCCTGCGACTGGGCGACGACGCGGGCGACCATGCGGGCCAGGGCGACGTCGGCGTCCCGCCGGCCCATGCGGGCGGCGGCCTCGGACATCGTGGCGACCTGATCGGGTGCGCCGAGGATGGGCAGCACGTGGGCGCGGATCCAGTCGGCGGTCAGCTCGCCGTCCTCGATCAGCAGGCCCCCGCCGCCCTTGACGATCGGCTCGGCGTTGAGCCGCTGCTCGCCGTTGCCGATCGGCAGCGGGACGTACGCCGCGGGCAGGCCCACGGCGGTCAGCTCGGCGCAGGTCATGGCGCCGGACCGGCACATGGCGAAGTCGGCCGCGGCGTACGCGAGGTCCATCCGGTCGCAGTACGGCAGCATGATGTAGGCCGGGTCGTCGGGCGTGAACTCCGGCTCGGCCAGGTTCTTCGGGCCGACGATGTGCAGGATCTGGATGCCGGCCGCCCGCAGTTGCGGCACGGCGTCCCCGACCGCCCGGTTGAGCGATCGGGCGCCCTGGGAGCCGCCGAAGACCAGCAGCGTCGGCAGGTCGGAGCGCAGGCCGAAGTGGGCCCGCGCCTTGTCGCCCATGCCGAGCCGGTCGAGGGTGGCGATCTCCCGGCGCAGCGGGACGCCGACGATCTCGGCGTTCGAAAGCGGCGTGTCGGGCGCGGCGACCGCGACGTGGTCGGTGAAGCGGGCGCCGAGGCGGTTGGCCAGGCCCGGCCGCGGGTTCGCCTCGTGCACGATGATGGGGATCTTCCGGCGCCGCGCGGCGAGGTAACCGGGGGTCGCGACGTAGCCGCCGAATCCGACGAGCACGTCGGCCTGCGTGCGGTCGAGGATGGCCGCCGCCGCGTTGATCGCGCCGGCGAGCCGGCCGGGCACCGTCAGCAGCCGGGGCGTGAGGGTCCGGGGCAGCGGCACCGGAGGGATCAGGGCGAGCTCGTAGCCCCGCTGGGGCACGAGACGGGTCTCCAGACCCCGCTCGGTGCCCAGGCAGGTCACCTGTACGCCGGGGTCCTCCCGGCGCAATGCGTCGGCAAGGGCCAGGGCGGGTTCGATGTGTCCGGCTGTGCCACCACCGGCCAGGACAACCCTCATGCTCGCGCTCCTGATCATTCTCGCTCCGTCACGGGTTCGACACCCTCAGCGCTTTGCCAGGCCCAGCCAGCTTAGAGCCATTACGGCCGGTCCCGGACCACGTGCGGCGAGGGCCTGCCGGGCGCCGGGCTCGCGTTTCGCGAACGACAGCAGCATGCCCAGCACGAACAACGTCGGGATGAGGGCGGACCCACCGTACGACACCAGAGGCAGCGGAATGCCGGTAATGGGCAGGACGCCGATCACCGCGCCGATGTTGATGATGGCCTGGACGATCAGCCAGGCGGTCGCCCCGGCCGCGGCCAGCCGCATGAAGGGATCCTTGACCCGGCGGGCGATCCGCAGCCCCGCGTACGCCAGCAGGCCGAACAGTCCGAGGACGATGAGGGTGCCGATCAGCCCGAGCTCCTCGCCGATGATGGCGAAGATGAAGTCGGTCTCCGGGTGCGGCAGGTAGTTCCACTTCGCCCGGCCCTCGCCGAGGCCGGTGCCGAGCAGCCCGCCCGAGGCGATGGCGTAGAGCCCCTGGATCCCCTGGTAGTTGATGCCGTACTGGTTGCCGGACTGGTCGAGGAAGCCGGTCAGCCGCGTCATGCGGTACGGCTCGACGACGATGAGGATGGCGACCAGGACGCTGGTCACACCGGCCATGCCGACGAACAGCCGGCCCGGCGCGCCCACGACCCACAGCAGCGCCAGGAAGATCGTCAGGAGCACCACGGTGGTACCGAGGTCGCTGCCGAGCATGACGAACAGCACGAGGACCCCGGCGCCCGGCAGGAGCGGGATCAGCAGCTGCCGCCAGTCGGTGAGCTGCCGCAGCTTCTCCTTGCGGGCCAGCAGGTCGGCGCCCCACAGCACCAGGGCCAGCTTGGCCGGCTCCGACGGCTGCAGCTGGAAGGGCCCGCCGAAGCTGATCCAGCGCTGCGCGCCGTTGACGCTCTGCCCGAGCCCGGGCAGCAGCGCCACGGCGAGGGCCAGCGCCGACAGCAGCATCAGCGGGTAGGCGATCGTGCGGAACACCTTGGGAGGCATCCGCCCGGCGATCCACATCAGCGGCAGGCCGATGCCGACCCACAGCGCCTGCCTCTCGAACAGGCTGAAGGCCGACCCGGTGTCCTGGTACTGCTTGATGCTCGACGCCGACAGCACCATGACCATGCCGAGCGCGAGCAGCAGCAGGGAGCTGCCGAGCACCAGGTAGTAGGAGGTGAGGGGCCGGTCGAGCAGGCCGGCCACGCCGGACGCCCAGGCGCGCGGCCCCGACCGCGGCTCCTCCTCGTCGTAGACCGCGCTCACGGCCGGCTCACCCTCCTCGGAGACCCGGCGCGCCGCTCATCCCGAGCGCTCCCCGAACCGTCGTCGATCCCGCTCACGATCGGCTCACCACCCTCGGAGACCCGGCACGCCACTCATCCCGAGTGCTCCCCGAACCGTCGTCGGCCCCGCTCACGATCGAATCACGCCCCTCGGAAACCCGGCCCGCGGCTCACCCCCGAGCCACCGGCCGCGATCGGCTCACTCTGCTCGGAAACCCACCGTGCCGCTCAGCCCGGGAGCCGCCGGACGGCCGCGGCGAACGCCTCACCGCGTGCCGGATAGCCGGCGAACATGTCGAACGACGCCCCGACGGGCGCGAGCAGGACGGTGTCTCCCGGCCGGGCCAGACGGGACGCCTCGGTCACGATGCGATCCATGGCACCAGTGTCGGTGTCGGCGACGTCCACGACCGGGACATCCGGGGCGTGTCGCGCGAGTGCGTCGGCGATCCGTCCGCGTTCGGCGCCCATGAGGACGACGCCTCGGAGCCGCTCGGCGCAGGAGCGTACGAGCTCGTCCACGTCGGCGCCCTTGAGGAGCCCGCCGGCGATCCACACGATCGAGCGGAACGCCGCCAGGGAGGCGGCCGCCGCGTGCGGGTTGGTCGCCTTGGAATCGTTGATGTAGTCGACGTCGCCCACGGTCGCGATGTGCTCGATGCGGTGCGGGTCGGGTCGGAACCGCCGGAGTCCCTCGCCGACCGCCTCGGGCGGCACGCCGTACGCGCGGGCGAGTGCCGCGGCGGCGAGGGCGTTGGCGACGTTGTGCGGGGCGAACGGCCGGACGTCGGAGAGCTCGGCCAGCTCCGCCGCCTCGCGTACGGGGTCGGCGGTGAAGGCCCGGTCGACGAGGAGGTCCTCGACGACGCCGAGCCGGCCGGGGCTGGGCACGGCGAGCGTGAAGCCGACGGAGCGCTCGGCGCGCTCCCCGAGGCGTACGGACCACTCGTCGTCGGCGTTCACGACCGCGAGCGTGCCGGGACCGAAGATCTTGCCCTTGGCGGCGGCGTACTCCTCGAGGGAGCCGTGCCAGTCGATGTGGTCGGGCGCGACGTTGAGCACGGTCGCGGCGAGCGGGCGGATCGAGCTCGACCAGTGCAGCTGGAAGCTGGACAGCTCCACGGCCAGCACGTCGTACGGCTCCGGGCCCGCGCCGTCGGCCCCGGCGACGACCTCGACGATGGGGGTGCCGACGTTGCCGACCGCGATCGTCCGGCGGCCCGCGGCCTCGAGCATCTGGGCCAGCATGCGCACGACGGTGGTCTTGCCGTCGGTGCCGGTGATGGCCAGCCAGGGCGGGGCGTCGGGGCCGCGCAGCCGCCAGGCCAGCTCGACCTCGCCGATGACCTCGACGCCGGCCTTGGCGGCGGCCTCGAGCAGCGGGGCCGTGGGACGCCAGCCCGGCGAGGTGACGACGAGGTCGGTCTCCGGTGGCAGGGTGTCGCCGTCGCCCAGGCGCGTCGTGACGCCCGGCAGGGTGGCCTCGGCGCGCAGGGCCTCGTCGTCGCGCGCGTCGACGAGCGTGACGCGGGCACCGCGGGCGGCCAGGACGCGGGCGGCGGCGCGACCGGACAGGCCGGCGCCCGCCACGCACACCCGCAGGCCGTTCCAGGCGGTCATCAGTTCGGCATCCATTCGAGATAGAACAGCGACAGGCCCGCCCCCACGCACAACAGGGAGATCAGCCAGAACCGTACGACGATCGTCGTCTCGGCCCAGCCGGACAGCTCGAAGTGGTGCTGCAGCGGCGCCATCTTGAAGACGCGCTTCCTGGTCAGCTTGAACGACCCGACCTGGATGATCACCGACAGCGTGATGAGGACCGGCAGCCCGCCGAGGATGATGAACAGCAGCTCGGTGCGCGTCATCACGGCCAGGCCGACGATCACGCCGCCGAGGCCGAGCGAGCCGGTGTCGCCCATGAAGATCCGGGCCGGCGGGGCGTTCCACCACAGGAAGCCGACGAGGGCGCCCAGCACCGCGGAGGCGACGACCGCCACGTCGAGCGGATCTCGGACGGTGTAGCAGTTCTGCGCGAGCCCGACGTAGAAGCAGCTGTTGCGCAGCTGCCAGTTGCCGATCAGGACGTACGCGCCGAGGATCGTGCCGACCGCGCCGCCGGCCAGGCCGTCGAGGCCGTCGGTGAGGTTCACCGCGTTGGACGTGCCCGCGATCATGATCAGCGCCCAGAGCACGAACAGGTACGGGCCGATCGGCGGGCCGAAGTCGCGCAGGAACGACAGGTACGGCATGGCCGGCGGGGCGCCGTACGCGTTGGGGAAGCGCAGCGACAGCAGCGCGAACACGACGCCGACGATGATGATGCCGATCATCTTCGCGCCGCTCCGCAGGCCCAGGCTGCGCTGCTTGAAGACCTTGATGTAGTCGTCGACGAACCCGACCATGCCCAGGCCGGCCATCAGGAGCAGCACGAGCAGGCCCGACACCGTGGGCGGGGTCGCCGTCACCGCGTGGGCGACGAAGTAGCCGATGAGCGCGGCGACGATGAACACGGTGCCGCCCATCGTGGGCGTGCCCCGCTTGCTCAGGTGCGCCTCCGGCCCCTCCTCGCGGATCATCTGGCCGTACCCGAGACGGCGGACCACGCGGATCCACACGGGCGTGCCGAGCAGTCCGAGGATCAGGGACAGGGCCGACGCGACCAGGATGGTCCTCACGCCTCATGCCCCCCTTCGGACATCTCCAGCACTGCCTGGGCGACCTTCTCCAGCCCGGCGACGCGCGAGCCCTTCACCAGCACGACGTCACCCGGCCGCAGTCTCTCGCCCAACGCGGCCACCGCCGCGTCGGCATCCTCGACCCGCACGCCTTCTCCGATCCATGACCCCACTTGTCCAGCACCTTCCAGCACGGACGCGGCGGTCTCGCCGACGGCGATCAGACCCGCCAGGCCGCCCCGCGCCGCGTGGACACCGATCCTCTCGTGCTCACTCACCGTGGTCGCACCCAGCTCCGCCATTTCGCCGAGCACGGCGAAGGCGCGCCGGCCGCGAGCCATGTGGACGAGGGTGTCCAGCGCCGACCGTACCGACTCCGGGTTGGCGTTGTAGGCGTCGTTGATCACGGTCACGCCATCGGGGCGCTCGGTCACCTCCATCCGCCAGCGGCTCGCCGGGGTCGCCTCCGACAGCGCCTCGGCGATGTCCGCGACCGGCATGCCGAGCTCGTGCGCGACGGCGGCCGCGGCGAGCGCGTTGCTCACCGTGTGCGCGCCGTACAGCCGGAGCGCGACGTCGGCCGAGCCCTTCGGGGTGACCAGCGTGAACCGCGGGCGGCCCGCGTCGTCCAGGGACTCGGCCGTAGCGCGCACGTCCGCCTCCGGCACGCGGCCGAACAGCGTGATCCGCGCCGGGGTACGGGCGGCCATGGCCCGGACGAGCGGGTCGTCGGCGTTGAGGACGGCCACGCCCTCGGGCGACAGCGCCTCGACGAGCTCGCCCTTGGCCTCGGCGACGACCTCCCGGCTGCCGAACTCCCCGATGTGGGCGCTGCCGACGTTGAGGACGACGCCGATGTCCGGAGGCGCGACGCGCGCGAGGTGGGCGATGTGCCCGACCCCTCGCGCGCCCATCTCCAGGACGAGGTAGCGCGTGCCCTCGTCGGCGCTCAGCACGGTGAGCGGGTGGCCGATCTCGTTGTTGAACGACCCGGGCGGCGCGACGGCCGGGCCGAGCCGGCCGGTGAGCCACGCCATCAGGTCCTTGGTCGAGGTCTTGCCCGCCGACCCTGTGACGCCGATCACGGTGGTGTCGGGGAGCCGGTCCACCACCGCGCGGGCGAGCGTGCTGAGGGCGGTCAGGACGTCGTCGACGACGATCGCGGGAACGCCGACGGGCCGCTCGGCGAGCACGGCCGCCGCGCCCGCCTCGACGGCCTTGGCGGCGAAGTCGTGTCCGTCCGCGTGCTCGCCGCGGAACGCCACGAACAGCGCCCCGGGCTCGGCCTTGCGCGAGTCGATGACGACCGGACCGCTCACGACCGCCTCAGGGGACGCACCGTCCATCCTCCCCCGGGTGATCTCCGCGATCCTCGCGAGCGAGAGTGGGATCAAGTCTGCTCCTTGCCGGATGTCCGAATGGTCGATTGCGGGGGCACACCGCCGTGCGTCGCGTGTGCGAGCGAGGCGTGCCGCGGCCGCGCGGGCTCAGTGGTCATCTCGCCTCTCCCGGCGCTCGCGCAGGACGCGGCGCAGGATCTCGCGGTCGTCGAACGGGAGGACCGCACCGCCGACATACTGCCCCTGTTCATGACCTTTGCCGGCGATGACGACGACGTCGCCGTGCCGGGCCCGGTCGGCCGCGAGGGCGATCGCCGCCGCCCGGTCGGGCTCCACGACGACGTGGGCCCGGTCGTTCTCCGGCACGGTGAGTATCCCCCCGACCATAGCGTTGAGGATGGCCCAGGGGTCCTCGGACCGCGGGTTGTCGTTCGTCAGGACGACGACGTCGGCGAGGCGTGCCGCGAGTTGTCCCATGACGGGGCGTTTGCCGGTGTCCCGGTCACCGCCGCTGCCGAGCACGATGATCAGCCGTCCGTCGTCGGCGACGAGCGGACGCAGGGTCTCCAGGACCGCCTGGACGGCTCCGGGCTTGTGGGCGTAGTCGACGAGGGCGGCGAAGTCCTGGCCCTCGTCGACGCGCTCCAGGCGGCCGGGGACCCCGGCCACGCCGGCGACGCCCCGCACCGCGACCTGCAGGGAGATCCCCGACTCGACCAGCGCCACGATCACGCCGAGGGCGTTGGCGACGTTGAAGGGCCCGGGCAGCGGCACGGTCGCGTCGGCCTCCACCCCGCCGGGGCCGACCACCCGGAAGTCGCTGCCGTCCGCCCGCAGCAGCACGTCCTCCGCCCGCCAGTCCGCGCCCGGAGCGCCGTCCGCGGAGAACGTCGTGACCGGGATCTTCGCGACCTGGGTGAGCCGCCGGCCCCAGGCGTCGTCGACGTTCACGACGCCGATCCGGGAGTACTCCGGGGTGAACAGCAGCGCCTTGGCGGCGAAGTAGTCCTCCATCGTCGGGTGGTAGTCCAGGTGGTCCTGGGAGAGGTTCGTGAAGATCGAGACCTCGTAGCAGGTGCCGCCCACCCGGCCGAAGTCCAGGGCGTGGCTGGAGACCTCCATGGCCGCCGCCGTCACGCCGCGCTCGCGCATCAGGGCGAACAGGCCGTGCAGGTCCGTCGCCTCCGGCGTCGTCAGCGCGCTCGGCAGCACCTCACCGCCAACCCGGATCTCGATCCCGCCGACCAGGCCCGTCTCGTGTCCCGCGGCCCGCAGCCCCGCCTCCAGCAGGAACGTCGTGGTCGACTTGCCGCTCGTGCCGGTGACGCCCAGCAGCGTCAGGTCGCGCACCGGGTCGCCGTACACCCAGGAGGCCACGCGGCCGAGCACCGCGCGGGGATTGTCCACGACGAGCACCGGCAGCCCCGACTTCTCGGCCCGGATCCGGCCCTCGCGGTCGGTGAGGATCCCGGTGGCGCCCGCCTCTGCGGCCTGCGCCGCGAACACGGCGCCGTGGAAGCGGCTGCCCGGCAGCGCGGCGTACAGGTCGCCCGGCAGGACCTTCCGGGAGTCGTGCGTGACGCCGGTGACCATTCCCCGCAGCGGCTCACTCCCCTCGCTCAGGCCGAGGAGGGAGGCGAGCCCGGACAGCGGGCGGGCGGGAACGGTCTTGGGTCGCATGAGATCGGGATCGGGTCTGTTGGACACGGCGGAGAGGTTACCGTCGGTCAGCGCTGGTCTGGGGAGATACGGATCTTCTGTGCCCGGCCCGAGCTCGGCGGGACGCGCCGGCTCTGCAGGGCGAAGCTCATGACGTCCTTGAACACCGGAGCCGCCACCTCACCACCGTAGTAGCCGTTCTGCGGCTTCTGCAGCACGACCTCGACGACGAGCTGCGGATTCTCCGCCGGAGCGAAGCCGACGAAGGTGGAGGTGTAACCGCCGCCCTGGTAGCAGCCGCAGCTCGGGTTGATCCGCTGGGCGGTGCCGGTCTTGCCCGCGACCCGGTAGCCGGTGATCTGCGCGGCGGGCGCCGTGCCCTCCTTGGTGGTGACCCCCTCGAGCATCTTGGTGAGCTCGGCGGCGGTGGTGGCGCTGATCACCCGGCGCTGGGCCGGCTTGGCGGTGGGCGTGACGTTGCCGTGGTCGTCCGTCGTGCCGGAGATCACGTTGGGGGTCACGCGGACCCCGTGGTTGGCGATCGTGGAATAGACGCTGGCGACCTGCAGCGCGTTGACCGACACGCCCTGCCCGAACGCGATCGGGTAGCGGTCGGTGCCCCACCACTGGTTCGGCGGCTTGAGCAGGCCGGGGTTCTCGCCCGGCAGGCCGACGCCGGTCTCCTGGGCGTACCCGAAGGCGCGCATGTACTGGTAGAGCTGCGACTCGGTCAGCCTCTCGCTGGCCATGATGGTGCCGACGTTGCTGGACTTGGCGAGGACGCCGCCGAAGGTGAGGCTCTCGGCCGGGTGCGTCTCGGAGTCGTGGAAGGTCCGGTCGAGCCGCGTGATGTGGTCGGGCACGGTGAACACGGTGTCGGGCGTCACGTGCCCGACCTCCAGCGCCGCCGCCGCGGTGACCACCTTGCTGGTGCTGCCCGGCTCGAACCCCTCGCCGATCACCCGGTCGCCCCAGTCGTCGGGCTTCCACTTCCAGTACGTGGACGGGTCGAAGGTCGGCGCCGTCGCCATGGCGAGGACCTGCCCCGTACGCGGATCCATGACGATGGCGGTGCCGCTCTGCGCCTTGGTCGCCTTGACCTGGCGGGCGATCGCCTCCTGGGCCTTCCACTGGATGTCCTGGTCGAGGGTGAGGCGCAGGCCCTTGCCGGGGATCGGCTTGCTCTGCTGGTCCTCGCCCATGGGGATGCGCTGCCCCTTCTCGCTCACCTCGACCTTCTGCCAGCCGCTGCGCCCCTTGAGCAGCTTGTTCATGCTGGACTCCAGGCCCGCGGCGCCGTCGTTCTGGGTGTTGACGAAGCCGACGACGTTGGCGGCGAGGTCACCGCCCGGATAGTCCCGGCGGTACTCCTGGAGCGTGCCGATCCCGGTGAAGTCCATCTGGGTCACCATGCGCGCGCGGTCGGGCGGCACGTGGTGGATCAGCTCCCGGTAGTGGTCCATCTTCGACCGGGGGGTCAGCTTCTGCGCCAGCGTCGCGGGGTTCAGGCCGAACATCGACGCGAGCGTCGTGGCGATCTTGTTATGGAGATCCGTCTTGTGCTTCTGCTCGTACTGCTGGATCAGCGACGGATCGGCATAGATCACCCGGGCGTCGACGGTCATCGCCAGCGGCTGCCCGCCGGCGAAGGTGATGGACCCGCGGACCGCCGGCAGGTCGATCCGGTTCAGCCGCTGCCGCACGGCCGCCTCGGCGTAGCCCTTGGACTCGATGCCCTGCAGCTGGACGAGACGCCCAGCGAACAGCGACAGCACGAACGCGACGAGCAGCAGGCCGACGTTCAGGCGCTTGACCGGATCACGGCGGATGATCCGGCGCCGCAGGAGCGCGCGGGGCCGCCGTGGCGCCGCCGCCGGCGGACGGCCGCGGGCGCGCCGGGCGGACTGCGCCGAACCGGCGCCCCCCCGCGCGCCCGAACGCGCCGATGACGCCTGGCCGCGGCCGCCCTGGCCGCGACCGGCCTGCCCGGGGCCGCTCGAGCGACGCGGGCCTCCGGGCGGTGAGGGTGCGGCCGGTCCGCGGCCACGGCGCGAGGTCACCGCGTGCCGCCTCCGGTCGCGCCCGGCTGACGCGTCGCCGTCTTCGCGTGCGGAGCCGTGCCGGTGGTCCGGCGCGGCGCCGTGGTGGTCCGGCGCGGGGGCGTGGGATCGGCCGGGGGCACGAGCGCGCCGGGCGCGCCGGTGACGGCTCCGGCCGCCGCGGCGGCCACCGCGGCGTCGGACACGCCCTGCGGGCGGGCGCCGCCTTCGATCAGCCGTCCCGTACGGGGGTCGATGAACGCCGGGCCCTGCGGGTCCTTCATGCCCAGGCCGAGGGCCTTGCTGTGCAGCACCTCCGGATCGTTCTCCCGGGCGATGTCGGCCTGGAGCGCCTGCTTGCGCTCGGCCAGCTGCCGGTTGTCACGCTGCAGCTCGCTGAGCGTGAAGGCGTCCTGCGCCAGGACGGTGTTCAGCAGCAGGAGGCTGACGAGGGCTCCACCGAGCAGGCCCACGATGAGCAGGACGAACGGCGCGCGGCCGCGCGGCGGGGCCGCCTCCTGCGGCGCCCGCCGCTGTGGGCGCGCCGCGGTGCCGCTCCCGGCGGTCCGGCGCGTCGGCGTCCCGGTCGCCGTCCGGGCGGCCTTCGTCGCCGTGGCGCCCGACGCCGGCGTCGCAGCCTTCCGGCCCGCCGCCGGTGCGCCGGTCCTCCCGGACGCGGCGCGGGCCTCCTTCGCCGAGGCGGGGCGGCGCGCGGTGGCCGTGCCGGTGGCCGCCGACCGCGAGGCCTCCTTGGCGCCGCCGGACCGCTGCTTGCCGCGCTTGGCCGCGCCGGTCCCCCGCGCGGCGGCGCGGCCGCCGGTGCCGGAGCCCTTGTCCGTCCTGCCGCCCTGCTTCGGCACGGCACCCGACGCATCCTTCGTGGTGTCCTTGGGCGCGCCCTTTGGAGCCGCCCTGGCGCGCTTTTCGCGCGGTGGATCCGCCCGGTCCTTCGTCGTGGCATCGGCGCCGTTCGCGGCACCGGTGCGCGTGGACGCCTCCCCGCGCCGAAGGCGCCGCCGGGTCTCCGGTGGAGTCGTGATGGTCATGCGATGCCTCCTGCTCCACTCCGCCCGCTCGGCGGCTCTTCACCGAGGGGCATCGCGCCGATGCCTCGCGGACGTGGCTCCTCCCGGATCCGCTCGGCGGCACGCAGGCGTGCCGAGGCGGCCCTGGGGTTGGTCTCGGTCTCCTCGCCGGACGGCTGCTCCCCTCCCCGGGTGAGGAGGCGGAACCGGGGCTGCCGCTCCGGCAGCGGTACCGGAAGGTCCGGCGGGGTGGTGTCGGTGGTGCGCGCGGCCAGCGCGCGCTTGACGATCCGGTCCTCCAGCGAGTGGTAGGACAGGACGGCGATGCGGCCGCCGACGGCCAGGGCGTCGAGGGCGGCGGGCATCGCGCGCTCGAGCGCGGCGAGCTCGCCGTTCACCTCCATGCGCAGTGCCTGGAAGGTGCGCTTGCCCGGGTGGCCTCCCGTACGACGCGAGGCGGCGGGAATGGCGCCGCGGACGACGTCGACGAGGCGGGCCGTCGACGTGAGCGGGGCGCGCCCCCGCTCACGGACGATCGCCTCGGCGACGCGCCGCGCGAACCGCTCCTCGCCGTACTCGCGCAGGATGCGCGTCAGGTCGGCGACCGAATAGGTGTTGACCACCTCTTCGGCGGTGAGCCGCTGGGTGCGGTCCATCCGCATGTCGAGCGGCGCGTCGTAGGAGTAGGCGAAGCCGCGCTCGGCCTCGTCCAGTTGCGGGGACGAGACCCCGAGATCGAACAGGACGGCGTGCACCCGGCGGACGCCGAGCTCGGCCAGGACCCGGGGCAACTCGTCGTAGACGGCGTGCGCGAGCGCGAACCGGCCGGCGTACGGCTCGAGCCGCTGCCGGGACCGCTCCAGCGCCGTCGTGTCGCGGTCGAGCCCGATGAGGCGCACCCGCGGGTGCGCGGCGAGCACGGCGGCGGCATGCCCGGCAAGGCCGAGGGTGGCGTCGACGTAGATCGCGTCCTCATCGGAGGGCACCGACAGAGCCGGGTCGAGCAGCGCCAGGATCCGGTCGAGCATGACCGGAACGTGGCCCTGCGTGCGCGAGCCCTCCTCGCGCTCATCGTCGCCGTGCATGAAACCCCCTCAGGACGCCACTGCTCGCGGACAGCGCTGACACCGCGTTCGCTGTCGCCCGTCACCCCTGAGAGAGAACAGATCAGGAACGATGTAGGCGGCCGGTGTGGCCGTCTGCCCCGTGGAAGACGCCACCCCTCCTGCTCGGCGGCTCACCGCTCAATGGCTTTCGCCGGCCCCCGTCGGAACTTCGTCCGGCCAGGTCCCCATCCGCTGCTCCGTGAGGAAGAGTCGTGCAACGGCCATCTGGCACCGGGGAAGGTGCGCCAGCTGGGAGCGGGTGGAGACCTCGCCGAACGGATTTCCGATCACCGGCGATGGTGCGTCAAAGAATCCCTGGCAGCACCTCCTCCGAGAGGTCGGAGAACTGCTGCTCCTGGTCGGCCAGGTAGGTCTCCCACGCGGAGGCGTCCCAGATCTCCAAGCGCGTGTTGGCCCCGATGACGGTGCAGTCGCGGGTCAGGCCCGCGTACCGCCGAAGCGGTTGCGGGATGGTGATCCGGCCCTGCTTGTCGGGGACCTCGTCTGAGGCGCTGGCGAAGAAGACCCGGCTGTAGTCCCGCACTGCCTTGGCGGTGACCGGTGCGGTGCGAAGCGCCTCGGTGATGCGCTGGAACTCGGCCTCAGGGAAGACGTAGAGGCAGCGTTCCTGGCCCTTCGTGATCACCAATCCCCCTGACAGCTCCTCGCGGTACTTCGCCGGCAGGAACAGTCGTCCCTTGTCGTCCAGGCGCGGTGAGTGAGTGCCGAGGAACATCGGCCCCCACCTCCCGCATCGCGGAGGGTCGATACACCGTCCCCCACGGCGCCCCACTGTACTCCACTCTCCCCCACGGTCAACGACCAAAACACCGGTCACACGGCATCTCGCCGCGCGAATGGCCAGGTCAGAAGTGGGCGCCGTCGTGGGGTGTCAGAGGGGCCGTCAGAGCCGACGAGCGCGTCGGTTCGGACCGCCGGTCACGCCCTCCGGAGGGCGTCCGGAGGCGGTGGTGGGGGGAAGTGGAGGAACGGAGGGAACACCGCCGGAGGAACCAGGGGAACCCGGCCGGAGGAACAGGGGGAACCCGGCCGGACGGACCGGAAGAACACGACCAGTCACCCGAAGGGTGGAGCAGCGGGAACACGGCCCGTCACCGGCGGCGACGCGGAGCGCTCCGGCACCCTCAAGACATCGCCGTGAACGGGCCTAACGACGTACTGTCAGTACCACACGGAATTGGTATGACCCAGTTACAAGTGACATATCGGGTGAGTGCCCGTCCGCGGGCGGTGGAGCGGCAATCCGCGCTCGCCGTTCGGGTGGCCGAGGAGGGGTAAGTGTCAGTGACCACGCACGACGGTGTAGGCGGCGGACTGGACGGGCTGGGCCAGATCTCGAAGAAGATCCTCGCGGCCATCGAGTCCGTCATCGAGGGGAAGCCCGACGTCGTACGGCTCGCGCTGACCGTCCTCCTCGCCGAGGGTCACCTGCTCATCGAGGACGTCCCGGGTGTCGGCAAGACGATGCTGGCCAAGGCGCTCGCCCGGTCGATCGACTGTTCGGTGCGACGGGTCCAGTTCACGCCCGACCTGCTGCCGAGCGACGTCACCGGGGTCAGCGCGTACAACCAGGAGCGCCGGGAGTTCGAGTTCAAGCCGGGGCCGGTGTTCGCGAACATCGTCGTGGGCGACGAGATCAACCGGGCCTCGCCGAAGACGCAGTCCGCGCTGCTCGAGTGCATGGAGGAGCGGCAGGTCACGGTGGACGGCCACACCCACACGCTGGACGCCCCCTTTATGGTGATCGCCACCCAGAACCCGGTGGAGATGGAGGGGACCTACCCGCTTCCGGAGGCGCAGCGGGACCGGTTCACCGCCCGGATCGCGATGGGGTATCCCGAACCGGGCGCAGAGCTGGAGATGCTCGACGTGCACGGCGGGCCGTCGCCGCTGGACCGACTCCAGCCGGTCGCACACGCCGCCGACGTCCGGTCGATGATCGAGGTCGTCCGGAGCGTGCACGTCGCGCCCGCGCTGCGCCAGTACGCCATCTCCCTGGTCACGGCCACCCGGGAGCATCCCGAACTCCGCCTGGGCGCCTCGCCCCGGGCCACGCTCCAGCTCGTCCGCGCTTCCCGCGCCTACGCCGCCCTCGACGAACGGGAGTACGTCCTCCCCGACGACCTGCAGCGCCTCGCGGTCCCCGTCCTCGCCCACCGGCTGCTGCCGACGGCCGACGCGCAGGTCCAGCGCCGCACTCCCGAGCAGGTCGTCGCCGAACTGGTCCAGCGCGTCCCGGTCCCCGGCCACCGGCGCTGACATGACGACGCTCAGCGCGCTGACCACCCGGGGGCGGTCGTTCATGGCCGCGGGGATCACCGCCATCGTCTGCTCGTTCGTGCTGGGCGAGCGCGACCTGCTCCGCGCCGGCCTGCTGGTCCTGTCGCTCCCTCTGCTGTCCGTCCTCGTCGTCTCCCGTACCCGCTACCGGCTGACCTGCTCACGCCGGGCGTCCCCCGCCCGGTTCCCGGCGGGGCAGGAGGCGCAGGTGCACGTCCTGCTGGAGAACGTCTCCCGGCTGCCCACCGGGATCCTTCTCCTGGAGGACCAGGTGCCGTACACGCTGGGGGGACGGGCGCGGTTCGTGATCGACCGGATCGAGCCGCACGGGGCGCGGGAGATGGCCTACCGGGTGCGCGCCGACGTGCGCGGCCGCTACCACGTCGGACCGCTGACCGTACGTCTCGCGGACCCGTTCGGCCTCGTGGAGCTGGCGCGGTCGTTCTCGGCCGCGGACGCCATCACCGTCACCCCGCCGATCGTGCCCCTCCCTCCGGGCCGGCTGACCGGCTCGTGGACGGGCGGCGGCGAGAGCCGGTCCCGCATGGTGGCCAGCGCCGGGGAGGACGACATCGCCCCGCGTGAATACCGTCACGGCGACGACCTGAGAAGGGTGCACTGGCGGTCGACGGCGCGCCGCGGCGAGCTGATGGTGCGCCGCGAGGAACAGCAGTGGCAGACCAGCGCCACCCTCTTCCTCGACACCCGGCGCACGGCCCACTGGGGCGACGGGCCCGGAGCGACGTTCGAACAGGCGGTCTCGGCGGCCGCCTCCGTCGGGCTGCGGCTCGGGCGGGACAACCTCGGCCTGCGGTACGTCACGGACGAGGGCGTCGCGCTCCCTCCGTCGGCGACGTTCGAGGGGGCGCTGCTCGATCTCCTCGCCGTCGTCCGCACGTCGACCGGCCGGTCGCTGCGGCCGGGCGTGGCGGCCCTCCGCGAGGCCGCGACCGCCGGCGACGGCCTCATCGTGGGCGTCTTCGGACGGCTGACGTCGGAGGACGTACGGGAGATGACCCAGGTCAGGCGCGGCGCCGCCGCCTGCGTCGCGGTGATCGTCGGGGAGAGCGGCACGGGCCCCGAGGTCCTGCGGATGCTCCGCGTGGCGGGGTGGCGGGTGGTCACCGTATCCTCGGCCGCCGCCCTGGAGACGGCCTGGGGCGAGGCCGGTGACTCCGGGTTCCGCGGTGAACCGGATCGGACGGAGGCGCGATGAGGATACGTCTCACGATCGTGGCCTGCGTGGCGACGCTGCTCGCCTCGCTCGCGCTGTACCCGCTGTTCAAGACGGCGACGTGGTTCGGCAGCGGGCTCGGCGCGGTGCTGACCGCCGGTCTGGCGGGCGTTCTCACCCGGAGGCTGCGGCTGCCGATCCTGGTCTGTCTCGTGATCGGCCCGGTGGCACTGCTGATCTACCTGACGGCGATGTTCGCGTCCGGTCCGGCGCTGCTCGGCGTCATCCCCACCCCCGCGTCGGTCTCCTACCTCGCCGCCCTGCTCCAGGACGGCTGGCAGGAGGTGTTCCAGTACGCCACGCCGGTGCCGGTCCTGCCGGGGATCGAGCTGATGAGCACCGGCGGCATCGGCCTGATCGCGTTCGTCGTCGACCTCCTGGCCGTACGGCTGCGCCGCGCGGCGCCCGCCGGGCTTCCCCTGCTGGCGATGTACGCCCTGCCGGCAAGGTTCCGCCAGGAGAGCACGGGATGGCTGGTCTTCCTGCCCGGCGCGGCCGGATACCTGGCGCTCCTCGTGACCGACGCACGGGACCGGCTGTCCGGCTGGGGCCGCCCGGTCTTCACCCGGCACTGGTCGGGCGAGAAGTTCGTGCACGACCGCCCCGACTCGAGACCGCTGGCCGCCACCGGGCGGCGCATCGGGCTGACCGCCGTCGCCATCGCCATCGTCGTCCCGCTCGCGGTGCCCGACATCCATCCTCGGTGGCTGCCCGGCAGCGGTGGGGACGGCCCGGGCGGACTCACCACCGTCACGACCCCGGACCCGCTCGTCAGTCTCAAACGCCAGCTGGTGCGGCAGGACGACGCCATCGTCCTCACCTACCGCACCACCGACGACCTGACCCCGGAGTACCTGCGGATGTACTCCCTGGACCGGTTCGATGGCGACGGCTGGACGTACTCCCCCATGCACGGGGACAAGGACGCGCGGGTCAACGGCAAGACCCTGCCCGCGGCACCCGGCCTGGGCGACAGCTCGATCCGCACGGTGAACACCAGGATCGCCGTCGACTCGCACGTGCGCGGCATGAACGTGCTGCCGACCCCGTACCCGCCGACCAAGGTGGCGATCAAGGGCGACTGGCGGGTGGACGCCCCCTCACTGATGATCTTCTCGCTGCGCGACTCGGCCGGCGGGCAGACCTACACGGTCTCGAGCGTCCGGCCGACGCCCACGTACCAGCAGCTGGAGACCACGTCGCCGATCCCGTCCGACGTCGCGTCGCGCTACCTCGCCGTACCCCGCGGGATCCCCTCGGACGTCGTCGACCTGGCGAACCGGCTCACCTCCTCGGCCTCGACGCCGTACGACCGCGCCGTGAAGCTCCAGCAGTGGTTCGTCCGGCCGGGGAACTTCACCTACAGCCTCGACGCGCCGTCCCCGCGCAACGTCGGGGCGCTCCGCGACTTCCTGTTCACCAGCCGGACCGGGTACTGCGAACAGTTCGCGGCGTCCATGGCGCTGCTCGCGCGGATCATCGGCATCCCCGCGCGCGTCGGCATGGGCTACACCGCGGGCACCCGGCAGTCGGACGGGAGCTGGATCGTCCGGACCAAGGACACCCACGCCTGGCCGGAGCTGTACTTCAGCGGCATCGGCTGGCTACGGTTCGAACCGACCCCGGCGGGCGGCGGCGGTCAGGGCAGCGCGACCGTGCCGGACTACACCGCGCCGCAACTTCTCCCCGGCGCCCCGACCGGAGGGTCCACGAACCGGCCCCCCTCGACCGGGTCGACGCCGGACGGCCGCTCGACCGCCGGTCCCGGCACGGGCCTGCGTCACCGCCCCGACCCGCTGGACCGGAACGGCGCGGCCGGCGCGTTCCCCCCGCCCGACCAGGGCGGGCCTCCGATCGGCCGGCTGCTCCTGATGCTTGCCGTCATCCTGATCCTGGCGGTCCCGGCGACGCTGCACCGTCTCGCGAGCGCCCGCCGCTGGGCCGGGGCGGCGTCCAACGCCGACGTCGCGCACGCGGCGTCGGGCGAGCCGAGGGACGCGACGTCGCGCCGCCTCGCGCGCGTCAGCCGCTGGGCCCGGCCGGCGTCCAACGCCGGCGTCGCGCACGCGGCGTGGGACGAGCTGAGGATCGCCGCCGTGGACTTCGGGCTGCCCTGGCAGGCCGGAGACAGCCCGCGGGCGACGGCCCGGCGGCTCATGGAGGCGCGACCTCTCGGCGAGCCGGCCGCGGACGCCCTCGCCCGGCTCGTCAAGGCCGAGGAACTCGCGCGGTACGCGCCGGCGCCGGGCCCCGCCACGGGCCTGCGCGACGACGCGCGGGCCGTGCGGGCCGCGATCGCGGCCGGGGCGGGCCGCCGGCGCCGCTGGCGGGTCCGGCTGCTGCCGCCGTCCGCGATCATGCTCCTGCGTCACGGGATCGGACGGGCGCTGGACGCCTTCGACCGGCTCGACTCCCTGACGCTGCGCCGCCGGCACTCTCCGAGCTAGGGCCTGTCTCAAAGCCCCGCTGTCCTACTGCGCGGCGCCCAGGCGGCGCCTCGCCGCGTTGTCGTCGGTCGCCAGCCAACACCAGGCTGACTCCCTCCTCCGCCTTGCGAGGCACCACCTGGACACCGCTCGCTACGGACGGGGGCTTCGAGACAGACCCTTGGGCCTGTCTCAAAGCCCCGCTGTCCTACGGACGGGCGCTTCGAGACACGAGGACGGGTCCGGTGGATCTTCCTCCGGCCGGCCCACCCGACACGAGGACGGGTCCGGTAGATCTTCCTCCGGCCCGCTCACCGGACGCGAGGGCGCGTCCGGTGGATCTTGGTCGGCCGACCCACCGGACACGCCTCAGCGGATCAACGAGTCACCGCCCGGCGGGCTGCCGGGCGGTGATGTGGGTCTCGTGGGGGCTCAGGGCTCTTCGTGACGGCGGCGCCAGCGCTCCTCGAGGCGCTCCATGAACCCGCCGCTTTTGGCCGACTTCGGCCGCTTACGGCCGCGCTTGCGCGGCGCCGGGGCCGCGGCGACGCCGTTCATGCGCTTCCAGCTCGTCAGGCCCCATGCACAGCATGTGACCATGAGCAGGAAGCCCGCCACGCTGATCACGATACTGATCGGCATGGTGTTCACGATGACGCCTGCCAACACCACGAACAGGCCCAGTGCGGAGCCGATCGCGGCCTTCCAGATCCTGCGCCTGTAATGCACCTGCGGATCGGTCGAGCGGACCGCCGAAGCGAACTTCGGATCCTCGGCGTACAGCGCGCGCTCGATCTGGTCGAGCATGCGCTGCTCGTGGTCAGAGAGCGGCACGGCGCCTCCCAAAGACAGCCCCGCGAGGGGGATTCCCACGCCGGACGGGGACATGGCTATCGGTGATATGCCCAGAATACGAGCCCTGACGACCGGGGGAAAGAAAACGTTCGACTGGGGATAGGCGGATCATGATTCAATGTCCCTGCTCACTGCCCGTAGTCACCATGATCACGGCTACCTCTGGGGCCATTCCGACCCTCTCGAGCGTGGCGATTATCACGCTCACGCTCGGCGCGGACCAGCGCTGCGGGGCGTACGGCCCCCGCGCCGAACTTCCTCGCGGCCAGGTCCATGGCCGCCTCGGCCTGCCGCCAGCCGGTCTCCGGCTCCCCCAGGGCGAGCTGCCGCGGCGTCGTCCCGGCCGGCATGAGATTCTCCACGCGCACGCCGACCAGCCGCAGCGGAACCCCCTCCAGGCCCGACGCCTCGTACAGGGCGCACGCGGTCGCGTAGATGTCGCGGGCCAGATCGGTCGGGTCCGAGAGGGTGCGGGCCCGGGTGATCGTGCTGAAATCCCCGCGGCGCAGCTTGACGGCGATCGTGCGGCCGACCAGTCCGGCGTTCCGCAGCCGCGCGCCCACCCGGTCGGACAGACGCAGCAGCTCCCGCCGGATCGCCTCCGGGTCGGCGATGTCGCGGTCGAAGGTCTCCTCCGCGCCGATGCTCTTGTCGGGAACGGCCGGCGTCACCGACCGCGGGTCCCGTCCCCAGGCGAGCGCGTGCAGGTGCTCGCCCACCGCCTCCCCGACCTCGCGCCGGAGCGTGTCGACGGGGGTCCGCGCCAGGTCGCCGACGGTGCGCAGCCCTAGGCGGCGGAGGATCTCCTCGGTACGCTCCCCCACTCCCCACAGCGCCGCGACCGGCAGCTGGTGCAGGAAGTCGACGACTCCGTCGGCGGGCACGACGAGCAGGCCGTCCGGTTTGCACCGGGTGGACGCCAGCTTGGCCACGAACTTCGTACTCGCGATCCCGACCGAGCAGGTGATGCCCTGCTGCGCGGAGACCTGCTCCCGGATCATCCGGCCGATCTCGGCGGGCCGGCCGAGGCGGCGCAGCGCGCCCGCCACGTCGAGGAACGCCTCGTCGAGCGCCAGCGGCTCCACGAGCGGCGTGATCGATCGGAAGATCTCCATGACGCCCGCCGACACGGCGGCGTACTTGTCGTGGCGCGGCGGCAGCACGACCGCCTGCGGGCAGAGCCGCCGGGCCCGGCTCATCGGCATCGCCGAGTGCACGCCGAACGTACGTGCCTCGTACGACGCGGCGGCCACGACACCGCGCGGCCCCGCTCCGCCGACGACGACCGGGCGGCCGCGCAGCTCCGGGCGCTCGAGCAGCTCGACGCTCACGAAGAAGGCGTCCATGTCCACATGCAGGACCGTGCAGCCAGTGTCGTCCCCCGGCGGCCCGGGCGGCGGCCCCGGCCGATGCAACTGCTGCTTCCTGCTCATGGCTGTGGACCTAGCGCCGGTAGGCCAGGGCGTGGAGCTGGGTGGCGACGTCCTTCAGGACGGGGTGCATGGACACGGCGCGCTCGAGGGCGACGAGCTCGTCGGCGGCACCGCGCTCACCGTCGATGATGCCGCTCGGCACGAGGTCGGAGAACACCCGGACGCCGTGCACCGGCCCCGCCCGCAGGCCCGCGCTCTCGATCAGCTCGGCCAGCATGCCCGAGGTGAACCGGCGCGGAACCGGATCGCGGTCCCCCCACCGGCCCTGCGCGCTCGACAGCACGCGGCGGGCGTCCTCGAAGTGCCCGGCGAGCGCCCGGTGGAGGACGGCGGCGACCTGGTTGGCGGCCAGCACGCTGACCGCTCCGCCGGGCCGGACGGTGCGGGCGATGGCGGCCAGCGCCGTGGCCGGGTCGTCGACGTACTCGAGCACGCTGTGGCAGATCACGAGGTCGGCGCTGTCCGGCCCGACCACGTCGAGCAGCCCGTCGGCGTCGCCCTGCACCGCGCGGACGACGACGCCGGCCTCGGCGGCCCGGCGCTCGAGACCGGCGAGGGCGTCGGGGCTGGCGTCGACCACCGTGACCCGGTGCCCGAGCTCGGCGAGCGGCACGGCGAACCCGCCCGTGCCCCCGCCCGCGTCGACGACGTCGAGCCGGTCCCGGCCCGACGCCTTGGCGCTCTCGTCGAGAACGTCGCGCAGGATCTCCCACACGACGGCGGTGCGCATCGACCGCGATCGCGGACGATCGGTCACGCCTGCCCCCTCCCGGCTCGGCGACTCTCCGCCCACACTAGACGTCTACAACGACAAGGACGGCTTGAGCTCCAGCAGCCGAGACAGCAGGCCGTTGACGAACTTCGGCGACTCGTCGGTGGACAGCTCGGTGGCCAGGGCCACCGCCTCGCTGACCGCGACGCCGTCGGGGACGTCGTCGCTCCACAGCAGCTCGTACGCGCCGAGGCGCAGGATATTGCGGTCGACGATCGGCATCCGGTCGAGCGTCCAGCCGACGGCGTACGTCGTGATCAGCTCGTCGACGCGCTCGCGACGCTCGGCGACGCCCTCGACCAGGCGCTCCATGAAGTCCTGCTCGGCGAGCCGATGCTCGGACTCCCGGATGCGCCGGTCCAGGACCTCGGCCGGTGCGTCACCGCGGATCTCGGCCTCGTAGAGGATCTCCAGGGCGCGCCTGCGTGCCTTGCTCCGTGCGGCCACGGATCAGGCTCGACCGAGGTAGTCGCCCGAGCGCGTGTCGACCTTGATCTTCTCGCCGGTCGTGATGAACAGCGGGACGTTGATGGTCGCACCGGTCTCGACCGTGGCCGGCTTGGTGCCGCCGGTGGAACGGTCGCCCTGCAGGCCGGGCTCGGTCTCGGTGATCTCCAGCACCACGGCCGCCGGCAGCTCGATGTAGAGCGGGGTGCCCTCGTTGAAGGCGATCACGGCGTTCTGCTCCGGCAGGAGGTAGTCGGCCGCGTCGCCGACCGTGGCGGCCGGGATGTGGGGCTGGTCGTAGGTCTCGGTGTCCATGAAGACGAAGTCCTCGCCCTCGCGGTAGAGGTACTGCATCTCCCGCTTGTCGACGTTGGCCACGTCGACCTTGGTGCCGGCGTTGAAGGTCTTGTCGACGACCTTGCCGGACAGGACGTTCTTCAGCTTGGTACGGACGAACGCGCCGCCCTTGCCAGGCTTGACGTGCTGGAACTCCTGAACGGTCCACAGCTGGCCGTCGAGGTTCAGCGTCATGCCGTTCTTCAGGTCGTTCGTCGTCGCCACAGTGTGTCGTTCTCCCGCTTCGGCGGTCTGCCGCGTCTAGATGACGAGCAGGTCCTTGGTCGTCTTGGTGAGCAGCTCCGGACCGTCCGCACGGACCACGAGCGTGTCCTCGATGCGGACCCCGCCGCGACCGGCGACGTAGACGCCGGGCTCGACGGTGATGGGAACTCGATCCATCAGTTTACCGGTCTTGTCATACCCCATGAGCGGTGCCTCGTGGATCTCCAGGCCGACACCGTGTCCGAGCCCGTGCGGGAAGTCGTCGCCGCGGCCGGCCGCGACGATGAGATCGCGGGCGGCGGCGTCGACCTCCTTGGTGATCGCGTCGGGGCGAGCGGCGGCGACGCCGGCGGCCTGCGCGGCCGCGACGAGGTCGTAGATCTCGCGTTCCCAGGCGCCCGCCGCGCCGACCGCGACCGTACGGGTCATGTCGGCGTGGTAGCCGCCCTGGCGCGCGCCGAAGTCCATGGTGACGAGGTCGCCGTGCTCGATCGCGCGGTCCGACGGGACGTGGTGCGGGATCGCGCCGTTCGGGCCGCTCGCCACGATCGTCGCGAACGCGGGCTGCTCGGCGCCGAGGTCGACCATGGCGCGGTCCAGGGCGACCGCGATCTGACGCTCGGTGACGCCGGGCCGGATCGTCGGCAGGACCGCGTCGAAGGCCCGGTCGGTGATGGCGCAGGCCTCCGCGAGGAGCGCGATCTCCTCCTCGTCCTTGACCTTCCGCAACTCCTCGACGGCATGGCCGAGCACGACCAGCTCCGGCGCGCCCGGCTCCGCGGCGAGCGTGTCGCGCGCCTCGACGGTGACGTCGTGCGCCTCGAACGCCAGCCGGCCCGGCACCTTGGCGGCGAGCGACCCGGAGGTGTCCCGGTCGATGACGCACTCGAGCTCCGGGCAGACCCGCGCGGCGGTCCCGGCGTACCGCCCGTCGGTCGCCAGCACGGCGGTGCCGTCGGCGCGGACGAGCAGGGCGGCGTTGGAACTGGCCAGCCCGGTGAGGTAGCGGACGTTGACCAGGCGGGTGATGAGCGCGGCGTCGGCGTCGCGGGCGGCGATGAGCCCGGCCAGCCGCGCGCGGCGGACCTCGTGGATCTCCGGCATGCCCCCGACTGTACGCCCGGCGGGTGACCTCGGAAGACACGCCCCGGATGGGCCCACGGCACCACGGACCCGCCCGCGGCGTCATGGGCCGCCCGAGGCGTCACGGCCCGTCCGCGGCGCCACCGCACGCCCGCACCGCCACAGGCCGCCCACAGCGCCACCGCACGCCCGCACCGCCACAGGCCGCCCACAGCGCCACCGCCCGCCCGAAGCGCCACGGGCCACCCGCGGCGTCACGGCTCGGACGCGACAGCGTGGCTCACACCGAGGCGGCGAGCTCCCGGATCTGCTCGATCAGCTTGACGCGGCCCTGGTGGTCGCCCGCCATCGGCGCGACGTTGAGGGTCGTGACGCCGGACTCCTTCAGCGCCGCGAGACGGTCGCGGACGAAGCCCTCCGAGCCGATCAGGGAGGTCTTCTGCAGGAGCTCGAACGGGACCTTGGCGGCGGCCTCGTCCTTCTTGCCGTCGAGGTAGAGGTCCTGGATCTCCTCGGCCTCCTTCTCGTAGCCGTACCGCCGGGCGAGGTCGTTGTAGAAGTTGCGGCCCTTGGCGCCCATGCCGCCGATGTAGAGCGCGGCCATGGGCCGGCCGAGGTCGAGCAGGCCGTCGACGTCGTCGCCGATCGCCAGGAACGCCTGCGCGACGATGTCCAACTCGCCGAGCGAAGGATCGCGCTTGGCCTTGCCGCGGGCGAGCGACTCACCCCAGACGTCGCCGGCCTTCTCCGGAACGTAGAAGATCGGCTCCCAGCCTTCGGCCAGTTCGGCGGTCATCTCGACGTTCTTCGGGCCGAGGGACGCGATGAAGATCGGGATGCGCTCGCGGACCGGGTGGTTGATGAGCTTGAGCGGCTTGCCGAGGCCGGTGCCCTCCTCGGCGGGCAGGGGCAGCTTGTAGTACTTGCCGTCGTAGCTGAGCCGCTCGCGGCGCCACACCTTGCGGCAGATCTCGATGATCTCCCGGGTCCGTCCGATGGGCGCGGTGTACGGGACGCCGTGCCAGCCCTCGATGACCTGCGGGCCGGACGCCCCCAGTCCGAGCACGAACCGCCCGCCGGAGACGTAGTCCAGGCCGGCCGCCGTCATCGCGGTGAGCGTCGGGGTGCGGGAGTACAGCTGGAGGATGCCCGAGGCGATCTGCAGCCGTTCGGTGCGCGCCGCGATGAAGCCCATCTGGCTGACCGCGTCGAAGCTGTAGGCCTCCGGCACGAAGACGATGTCGAGCCCGGCCTTCTCATAGTCCGCGAGCTCGTCGACGGTCTCCTTGAAACCGCCCGCGTAGTTGAGAGACATCCCGATGCGCATGCGCCGCACCCCAATCAGACCAAACCGACCAGTAACCGAATGAGATTCAGTTTTACCGTACCGGAGTCGGCCGGGGACGGCCCTAGCGGCCCCGGTCAGTCCGCGCTCTCCGCCAGGAGCTCGGCGATCGCCTGCAGAGCCAGGACGTACGAGAGGAGACCGAAGCCGGCGATCGTGCCGGTGGCCACCGCGGCGACGACCGAGGTGTGCCGGAACTCCTCCCTGGCGGCCGGGTTGGAGATGTGCACCTCGATCAGCGGGGCCGTGCGCTGGGCGATGGCGTCGCGCAGCGCGTACGAGTAGTGCGTGAACGCCGCGGGGTTCAGGACGACCGGGGCCCTGGCGTCGGCGGCCTCGTGCAGCCAGGACACCAGCTCGGCCTCGTCGTCGGTCTGGCGGACCTCGGCGTGCAGGCCCAGGCGCCGGGCCGTGTCGCGGCAGAGGGCCGTCAGGTCCTCGAAGTTCGCGGCGCCGTACACGTCGGGTTCGCGGCTGCCCAGCCGCCCGAGGTTCGGCCCGTTCAGGACGAAGACCTCACTCATCGACCGCCCGCCCTCTTCTCCGCTCAGTGGGTCACCCGCTCGTACGCCCGTACGAGCAGGTCCTCGTCCGGGTCCTCCAGCCGGCCCGGCACGGCGATGCCGTCGAGCACGACGAACCGCAGCCGCGCGCCACGCGCCTTCTTGTCGACGCGCATGGTGTCGCGCAGCGCCGGCCACACGTCGGGGCGGTAGGAGACGGGCAGGCCCACGGCGGACAGGATCGCCCGGTGCCGCTCGACGTCCGTGTCGCTGAGGCGGCCGGCCAGGCGGGCCAGCTCGGCGGCGTACACCATGCCGATGGAGACCGCGTCGCCGTGCCGGAAGCGGTACTCCTCGAGCTTCTCGATCGCGTGGCCGAGCGTGTGGCCGTAGTTGAGGATCTCGCGCAGGCCGCTCTCCTTGAGGTCCTCGGACACGACCCGGGCCTTCACGGCCACGGCGCGCTCGATGAGCTCCAGGGTGTGCGGCCCGTCGGGCCGGGCGGCGGCCTCCGGGTCCTCCTCGACGAGTTCGAGGATCCTCGGGTCGGCGATGAAGCCGGCCTTGATCACCTCGGCGAGGCCGCTGACGTAGTCCTCGCGCGGCATCGTGACGAGTGTCGTCAGGTCGCACAGGACGCCGGCGGGCGGGTGGAAGGCGCCGACGAGGTTCTTGCCCTCGGGGATGTCGATCGCGGTCTTGCCGCCGACCGCGGCGTCCACCATGGCGAGCAGCGTCGTCGGCACCAGCACGACCTTGACGCCGCGCAGCCAGCTCGCGGCGGCGAACCCGGCCAGGTCGGTGGTCGCGCCGCCGCCGACGCCGACGACGACGTCGGTGCGGGTCATGCCGAGCCGGGCGAAGCCGGACCACAGCCCGGCGAGCACCGCGACGTCCTTGCCGGCCTCGCCGTCGGGGACGGGGAACGCGTGGACGTCGTAGCCGGCCTCGGCGAGCACCCCGCACACGGGCCGGGCGATCTCCGGCAGTCCCTCGGGGTGCACGACGGCGATGGTGCGGGCCTCGCCGACCAGCGCGGGCAGCTGCCCGAGCACGCCGGTGCCGATCACGACGTCGTACGGCGCGTCGCCGCCGACGTGGACGCGGGTCACGACAGCCCCTTGACGATCTCGTCGGCGATGTCGGCCGGCTCCCGGTCGTCCGTGCCCACCGTGAGGACGGCGAGGCGCTCGTAGACGGGGCGCCGCTCCTCCATCAGCTTGCGGAACTGGCTGCGCGGGTTGAGCACGAGCAGCGGCCGCGCCGAGGCCAGCCCGACCCGCTTGACGGCGTCCGAGAGCCCGACCTCGAGGTACACAACGCGGTGACCGGCCAGGTCGGCCTGGGTGCCGGGGTCCAGGATCGCGCCGCCGCCGAGGGCGATCACGCCGTCGTGTGTCGCGAGGGCGTCCTGGACGGCCGCGCGCTCCAGCGCGCGGAAGTGCTCCTCGCCGTCGTCGACGAAGATCTCACCGATCGGCTTGCCGGCCGTGGTCTCGACGTCGTGGTCGGTGTCGCGGAACGCGACGCCGAGGCGCTCGGCGAGGAGCCGCCCCACGGTGGTCTTGCCGGATCCGGGCGGTCCGATGACGACGACCTTGGAATTCACTTGATCACCAGAGATGAGAGGTAGCCCTGCAGATTACGTGCGGTCTCCTCGACGGAGTCGCCGCCGAACTTCTCGACCACGGCCTCGGCCAGCACGAGCGCCACCATCGCCTCGGCGACGACCCCGGCGGCGGGCACCGCGGTGACGTCGCTGCGCTGGTTGATCGCCTTGGCCGGCTCGCCGGTCGTGACATCGACCGTGTCCAGCGCGCGCGGCACGGTCGAGATCGGCTTCATCGCGGCCCGTACGCGGACCGGATCGCCGGTGGTCATGCCGCCCTCGATGCCTCCGGCGCGGCCGGTGCGCCGCCGGATGCCCTCGGGGGTGTTCTCGATCTCGTCGTGCGCCCGCGAGCCCGGGCGGCGCGCGGTCGTGAAGCCGTCGCCGACCTCCACGCCCTTGATCGCCTGGATGCCCATGAGCGCCCCGGCGAGGCGCGCGTCGAGCCGCCGGTCCCAGTGGACGTGGCTGCCCAGGCCGGGCGGCAGGCCGTAGGCGAGGACCTCGACGACGCCGCCGAGCGTGTCGCCGGCCTTGCGAAGCTCCTCGATGTGGGCGACCATCGCGGCGCTCGTCTCCGGGTCGGCGCAGCGCACCGGGTCGGCGTCGATCCGCTCGAGGTCGTCGGGGCCCGGGAGGACGCCGTCGGGGGCGCCGATCTCACCGAGCGCGACCACGTGGCTGAGGACGCGGACGCCCGCCACGTCGTACAGGAACGCCTTGGCCACCTCGCCGATCGCGACCCGCGCGGCGGTCTCGCGGGCGCTGGCCCGCTCCAGGATCGGCCGGGCGTCGTCGAAGCCGTACTTCTGCATGCCCGCGAGATCGGCGTGCCCGGGCCGCGGCCGCGACAGCGGCGCGTTGCGCGCCTGGGCCGCCAGTTCGTCCGGGTCGACGGGATCGGCCGACATGACCGTCTCCCACTTGGGCCACTCGGTGTTGCCGACCTCGATCGCGACCGGGCCGCCCTGGGTGCGGCCGTGCCGGATCCCGCCGACGATCGTCACGCGGTCCTGCTCGAACTTCATCCGGGCGCCCCGCCCATGACCGAGCCGACGGCGGCGCAGCGCCTCGGCGATGTCATCCGAGGTCACGCGCACACCGGCGGGCAGCCCTTCCAGGATCGCGACGAGGGCCGGGCCATGAGACTCCCCCGCGGTCAGCCAGCGCAGCATGTGGTGAATCCTTTCATCCCCACGGAAGGCTACCGGGATCGTCGGTAGTGCTTCGCCGACCGGGTCGGCGAAGCAGGAGCCGGACCACAGGCGCTATGCACGCCACTAGTACTGCACGAGGTCTGGGAACACTTGGCGCAGGCGGCGGGATGAGACGCCCTTGAGGAAGTTCAACAGCTTGGACACGGCCACCTTCGGCGGGAAGTTGACCAACAGGTGCACATGGTATTGCCCCCATGATCTCCTTCGTAGGCGTCGCGTCCCGGTCGGTGAAGCCGCCGTGACGGTATTTCGACACGGAGACCGAATGCCGGCGAAGCAGAGAACACACCATCGACCAGTTATTACGTTCTGCTGTCGAATAATGACGAACTGTAGTACGGTGCTGGTCGTGCAGCTTCGGTACAGCTTCCGTCTGTACCCGAACGGGCCGCAGCGTGGGGCGCTGGCCAGGGCGTTCGGGTGTGCTCGCGTCGTGTTCAACGACGCGTTGCGCATCCGGAAAGACGCCCACGCCCAGGCACTGCCGTTGCCGACGGCGGCGGAGTTGTCCAAGCGGGTCATCACCGAGGCGAAGAAGACTGCCGAGCGCGAGTGGCTCAGTGAGGTCTCCGCCGTCGTGTTGCAACAGTCCCTGCGGGACCTGGAGGCGGGATACTCCAACTTCTTCGCCTCGCTCAAGGGCACCCGCAAAGGGCCGAAGATCGGCGAGCCTCGGTTCAAGTCCCGAAGGGACACCCGGCAATGCGTGCGGTTCACCGCGAATGCCCGATGGTCAATCACGCCGGGCGGCGACCTGCGCCTGCCGAAGATCGGTGATGTGCGGGTCAAGTGGTCCCGCTCCCTGCCGTGTGTGCCGTCCAGTGTCACGGTGATCAAGGACAGCGCAGGCCGATACTTTTGCTCCTTCGTCGTGGAGACCGACCCAGATGAGGCACTGTCCCAGACCACGCCTGAGGTCGGTATCGACCTGGGGCTCGGGCATTTCGCGGTGCTGTCGGACGGGCGCAAGATCGACGCCCCGCGTTTCCTGCGCCGGGCGGAAAAGAAGCTCAAACGCGCACAACGCACCCTTAGCCGCAAGACGGAGGGCTCGAACAACCGCGAGAAGGCCCGGCTCAAGGTCGCCCGCGCGCACGCGCGGGTGGCCGATGCGCGGCGTGAGTTCCACCACCAGCTCTCCACTCAGTTGATTCGCGAGAACCAAGCGATCGCGGTGGAGGACCTGGCGGTCAACGGACTCGCCCGTACGTGCCTGGCCAAGTCTGTCCACGACGCCGGATGGGCCCAGTTTCTGGCGATGCTGGAGTACAAAGCCGCACGGTATGGCCGCACGTTCGTGCGGATCGGCCGGTTCGAGCCCACCTCTCAGGTGTGCTCGGCCTGCGGCGTCAAGGACGGCCCCAAACCGTTGCACGTCCGGCAATGGACCTGCGGAGCGTGCGGGACCGTCCTGGATCGCGACATCAACGCGGCCGTGAACATCGGCCAGGCCGCCGGACTGGCGGTGACAGCCTGTGGAGCGCAGGTAAGACCGGAACTTCGTTCCGGCAAGCGCGGTGAAGCAGGAACCCACCGAGACGGTCAAACGACCGTGGTAGGAATCCCCGGCCCTAGCCGGAGGAGCGGAAGTCAACACCAGAAGTGTGACGATCTTTCTTCGATCAGCTGGGTGACGGGATGGCCGGGGCCGTGGGCCGGTTCGCTGGTCGACATCTCGGACGTGACCCGACAGAATCCCGCCGCGCGCGCCGCTGCAGCCCGACAGCGCGTCATGTTCGTCCCCGCCGAAGACGGCTGAGCAGAGGAGGCACCCGGTCGGGCACGGCCGGGTGGCGCGTCTCACGCTGCGGACACGTGCGCTCCGTCTTGATGAGATTCGAGCCGCTGGTCTCGCCGCCCGCCGGGAGCCGTCGAAGTCACGACCGACCGTGGGCAGGCCGCAGCTCGCGTGGAAGTCAGTGAAGGCCTTCTCGGCCGGAGGGCCCCCGCCACCGACGATGTCAGCAACGATCACGCACTTTACTATTTCCTTACGTCAATGCCCGGGCTGACGCGGCATCGTGAAACTCGCTGTCCCGCCGGTGCGCGTAGACCTTGGTGTCGACGGCGATCACAAGCGATCTCCGTACGCAAGCCCCCGCAGCTCGCTCCATGACGCAGTGCGCACCTCGGACTGTAGTCCGTCTCCACCGACCGACGCGTCGGGGAGGACGTAGTCGCATCTGTTGTCATGCCGCGCCAGACCCATGGACCCATAATGCCACAGTCGATGACTGTGTGAGCATGGATTGCTACGAAGCGTCATGACCGTCGCGGCTGAAGCCTCCCGCTGCCCGCGCGAGACCCCCATGCCTCTCTGCGCTTCGGGGCGACGCACACCCGAAAAGGGGTCCCATCGTGTCCTGGAAGGGCCATGAATGGCCCTTCCAGGACACGTACGGACTGCTGCCGCCGGTCGACTCAATGGTCGCGGCGGACCCGGCGGAATCGGCGGAAGCGCCCGTCGAAGAAATCGCGGCCGCGGACTCGCGTGTGCGCGAAGATGGGCGGGCGGCCGGCCGTCTCGACGCAGATGACCCGGCGGCCTTGGCGGTCGGCGCCGCGGAAGTCCGGGTCGAAGAAGCAGCCGAGGGCGTTCTCCGGGAATCCGATCGCCCCGGTGAACTCCAGGTGCCTGCGGGTCTTGAACGGCCCGTCGAAGAATCTGCCGTCAAAGAAGCGCCGGTTGTCGTCGTCTCTATCGGGGCCGATGTTGACGTTGGTCCCGCCGCCGTCCGTGACGGCGCTGGCGCTCGGGGACGGCTGAACGTGCGGGACGGCGTTCTGGTGTGCCGGGCGGACGGCGTCCGCCGCGGCGGCCGGCGCCGGGTTCCACGACGTCGCCGTCGTCAACACCCCGGCCGATCCGGCCGTGATCAGGATGATCCACGAACGAAGGCCGGTGATCGGGCTCTTTGTCCGCCCGTTAGCGCGAGGAGTCAATTGTTTCCCCATATCTGTTCGGCCCGGTAGGACGGGTTTCTTTCGGAGCACGCCAAGGGCGTACCCCAAAATTGAATACCCCTTCCGATCCGACGGGGAATCACGACTCACGTCGGGAAAAGGCAAACAGCGAGGAATGATATTCCGGCACCCGGACATCATTCGTTCTTCGGGCGCGGAATGGCCTGTTCAGGCGTGGCCGAGCACGGCCGCGAGCACGCCCGCGAGCATGAACGGCCCGTACGGCATCTCGGACTTCAGCTTCGCCCGCCGGCTCACCAGCAGCGCGGTCGCGTAGACGGCGGCGAGCACATATCCGGCGCACACCCCGATCACCCACGCGCGAAGGCCGAGCCAGCCGAGGTAGAGCCCCAGCACGCCCGCGAGCTTCACGTCGCCCAAGCCGATCTGGCTCGGCGCGATGAACCACTGCACCGCGTAGAGCGCGAACAGCGCCGCCATCCCGAGCAGCGCGTGCGTGAAGCGGGCGCCGCCCTCGTCGGTGAAGGGCGCCGCCAGGCCGAGCAGCGCCAGGCCCGCCGCGTACGACGGGAGCGTCAGCGGGTCGGGCAGCCGCTTCAGCGCGACGTCGATGAACGTCAGGACGACACCGGCCACGGCCAGGTAGGCGAAGGCCGGAAGGTCGGAGGCCGGGCCGATCCGCCAGGTCACCAGCCCGAGGACGGCGACGGCGGCCGTGATGACGCCGAGCCGTCGCCGGATCACCGGCTCGGCCCAGTCGGGGGTGGTCACCCCCGGCACTTTATCCGCGGACGAGCCCGATCTCGACGCCTCCGGCGACGTGGCCGCGGAGTCGTTCGGCGAGGCGGTCGGCGGCGGCGCGCACGTCCGGGGCGCCGGCGCCGTCGGCCAGGCGGAGACGCACGGCGAGCTCGGCCCGCTCACCGGGCTCCACGCGCACGCCCGTGATGCCGGGCAGGCCGTCGACCGCGGCGTGCACGGCCATGAGCACGTCGGGGTCCTCGTGCGGGGCGGTGATCGCGCCGCCGTTCGCGAGGACGTACAGCCGGGCCCCTTCGATCGCGTACGTCACGGGTCCCGCCACGTCGAGGACGAGCGCGTCGGCGGACTCGTCGACGGCGGCCTGGCAGGCCTGCCGGGCGTGCACCGCGACGGGCCGGGCGTCCGGGCGCCAGCGGGCGAGGCTGTCGGTGGAGGTGAAGGCGAGGACGGCGCGCCTGCCGTCGGCCCCGACGAGCGTCGGGAGGGCCATCTCGCTCTCCTTCTCCCGCCGCAGGCCGTCGACGGTCTCGTCCTCGGTCAGCACCGCGACGACCGGGACGAGGAGGCGGGTGTCGGCGAGCACCGCCAGCACGGCCTGCTCACCGGCGCGGCCCGCGGCGTAGTCGCCGAGGGCCCGCGCGACCTCGGGCGGTGTGCCGCCGTCGTCGTCGGGGAACTGCGGCTGCGGAATGCGATGTCCGGACACGGAAGACCAGCGTATCCCCGGTTACAGCCGGCGGAGCCGCTCGACGGCGTCGTCGATGACCTCGTCGCGCTTGCAGAAGGCGAACCGGACGTACGGGTCGCCGGCGTCGGAGTCGTAGAAGACCTGCGTCGGGATGGCGACGATGCCGGCCCGCTCGTGCAGGGCGCGGACGAACTCCCGGCCGTCGCCGAAGCCGAGCGGTCGCACGTCGGCCTGTGCGAAGTACGTGCCCTGCGGCCGGAACGTCGTGAGCCCGGCACCGGCCAGCCCCTCGCTCAGCCGGTCGCGCTTGGCCCGCAGCGACACGCGGAGGGCCTCGACCCATTCGCGCTCCTCGCGCAGGGCGTACGCGACCGCGCGCTGGTAGGGGGCGCTCGCGGTGAAGGTGAGGAACTGCTTGACCGTCTGCGCCGCCCGTACGAATTGCGGGGGCGCGGTGATCCAGCCGACCTTCCAGCCGGTGACGGAGAAGGTCTTCCCGGCCGAGGAGATCGCCACCGTGCGCTCGCGCATGCCGGGCAGCGTGGCGATGGGGACGTGCGCGGTCCCGTCGTCGAAGGTGAGGTACTCGTAGACCTCGTCGGTGACGGCGATGAGGTCGTGCTCCCGGCACACCTCCGCGATGATCTCCAGCTCTTCGCGGCCGAAGACCGTGCCGGTCGGGTTGTGCGGGGAGTTGAGGAGGAGGACCCGGGTGCGCGGCGTGACGGCGGCGCGAAGCTCGTCCGGGTCGAAGGTGAACCGCCCGGCGTCGGGTCGCAGGGTCACCGGCCGGCGCACGCCGCCGGCCAGCGCGATGATCGCCGCGTAGGAGTCGTAGTAGGGCTCGAACACGACGACCTCGTCCCCGCTCTCGACGAGGGCGAGGATCGTCGACGCGATCGCCTCGGTGGCGCCGACGGTCACGAACACCTCGTCGGCGGGGTCGTAGGCCAGGGCGTAGCGGTCCGCCCGCTGGGCGGCGACGGCCTCGCGCAGCTCCGGCAGCCCGGGGCCGGGCGGGTATTGGTTCGCACCGCCCGTGATGGCCTCGGCCGCGGTCTCGAGCAGCTTGGCGGGGCCGTCGGTGTCCGGGAAGCCCTGGCCCAGGTTGATCGCGCCGGTGCGGATCGCCAGCGCCGTCATCTCGGCGAAGACCGTCGTGCCGAATCCCCGCATGCGGGTGACGAGTGGATCGTTGCTCACCGGCTCAGCGTAGTGAACGCGGGCGTGCCGTCCCCGATCTCGTACGGTGGGGGGAGGACGAGATGAGGAGGCCGTGATGCGGATCGCCCTGTGCCAGATTCCCGTCGGCGACGACTCGAAGGAGAACCTGGAGCGGGTACGCGAGGCGCTCGCCGCCGCCCCGGACGCCGACCTGGCGATCTTCCCGGAGGCGACGCAGGTGCGGTTCGGCAGTGCCGTCACCGCGGCGGCCGAGCCGCTCGACGGCCCGTGGGTGACCGCCCTGGCCGAGGCGGCGCGCGAGCACCGTACGGCCGTGATCGCGGGCGTCTTCGAACCGGCGCCCGACGGCCGGGTGTACAACACCGCCGTCGCGCTCGACGCGGAGGGCGCGCCGGCGGGCGCCTACCGCAAGATCCACCTCTTCGACGCGTTCGGGTACCGGGAGTCGGACCTGATCGCACCCGGTGACACTCCCGTGGTGGTCGAGCTGTGCGGTGTCCGGATCGGCCTCATCACCTGCTACGACCTGCGCTTCCCCGAGCTGGCCAGGGCCCTCGTCGATCGCGGCGCCGAAATGCTGGTGATGATCGCCTCCTGGGCCCAGGGCACGTTCAAGGAGGAGCACTGGGTCACGCTCGTCCGCGCCCGCGCGATCGAGAACACCGTCTGGACCGTCGCGGTCGACAAGGCCCCGGACCCGCCGAAGGCGGAGGGGCCGACCGGGGTGGGCCGCAGTCTGCTCGTCGACCCGATGGGCACGATCCAGGCCGACCTGGGGCCGTTCCCGGCGGTGCGCGTCGTGGAGACCGACGACGCGGTCACCGAGCGCGTACGGCGGATCCTCCCCGTGCTCGCGCATCGCCGTCCCGAGGCGATGGGCTGACGCGGCGACGGCGCCGGAAGAACGCCAGGACCAGCCCCGCGGCGAGCCAGACGGCGGCCACGACCTTCGCCATCGTGGTCGCCGACACGATGATCCAGACGGAGACGGCGGCGCCGGCGACCGGCACGAGCAGGTGCGGCAGCCACGCCCGGCTCCGGCGGCGTACGACGAACAGGCCGATGACCGACGCGTGCAGCAGGGTGAAGGCCGCGAGGGCGCCCATGTTCACGATGGACACCAGTACGTCCAGGCCGTCCGAGCGCCAGGCCGCCCACAGGGAGACGACGGCCGCGACCCCCGCCGTGGTGAGCAGCGCGGCCCGCGGTACGCGGTGACGAGAATCGACTTTGGCGAGTGCCCCGGGCAGGCCGTGGTCGCGCGCCATCCCGTACATCAGCCGGGACGCCGCCGCCACCGCGGACATCGCGGAGAACGCCGGTCCGATGCCCTTGACGACGACGAACGTCAGGTGGAGCCATGGCCCGAACGCCGAGTCGGTCATCTTGTAGAACGCGGTGCCCTGTTCGGCCGGCGCGGACGCGAGGTGCTGCGGGCTCACGGGCATGAGGAGGCCGGCGAGGTAGGTCTGCGCGAAGAAGAGCAGTCCGGCCAGGCCAAGGCAGAACAGCACCGCGCGGCCGATCTGCCGCTCGTCCCCGGTGTTCTCCTCGGCGAAGGAGGCGATGCCGTCGAAGCCGAGGAAGGACAGCACGGCGACCGAGACGGCCCCCATGACGGCGCTCGCGGTCGTCCCGCCGATGCCGGTGAGCGGCGACGTCCACGGCCGGGCCGGCCCGTGGATGGCGATGATCACGATCGCGGCGACGATGAAGACCACCAGGAGGACGATCTCGACGACGAGGACGACGAACCCGACGCGGGCCGCGAGACGCACGCCGGCCAGGTTCAGGGCGGTGGTCCCCACGAAAGCCGCCGCAGTGAAGACCCAGGCGGGGATCGAGGGCACCTGCGAGTGCAGCGCGATCCCGCAGAACAGGTAGGCGACGGCGGGGATCAGCAGGTAGTCGAGCATCGCCATCCAGCCGGCCAGCAGGCCCGCCGGCCGGCCAGCCCCGCGCTGGCGTAGGCGAACACCGAGCCGGCGTTCGGCACCCGGCGTGACATCTGCGCGTACGACAGGGCGGTGAAGCCCATGGCGATCGTCGCCACGACGTAGACCAGGGCGACCGCGCCGGAGCTCTTGGCGTCGAGCACGCCGAAGACGCCTACGGGCGCGAGCGGTCCGATGAACAGCAGTCCGTAGACGATGAGGTCGCGCAGCGACAGGCTGCGGCGAAGGCCCTGCGGCTCCAAAGGGGATCTCCCGGGGAATTCGGAGGCATCCGTATGTCGGAATGTATCCGTCCGGAAAACGGAACGCCAAAGCGTTTTACCAGGTCAGAGGGTTACCATGACCTGAAACCGCCTCAGCGTCCGCAGGAGCCCCAGGAGTTCAGCCGACGTTGGACGCGACCTCGGCGAGCGCGTTCTCGAAGAACTCTCGCGACTGCGCGCCGGACACCGCCCAGGTGCCTTCGAAGACGAAGAACGGGACGCCGGTGATGCCGACGGTCCGGGCCACCTCGAGCTGCGCGGCGACCTCGGCCTCGCCCTCACCGGCGGCGAGGCGCTCGGCCACGCCCGGCAGCCCGGCCTCGGCGGCGAGCTCGGCGAGCGTGCCGTGGTCGTTCAGGTCGCGGCCCTCAGCGTGGTGGGCGCGGAACAACCGGCCGACGACGGCGTCCTGAACCCCGGCCTCGCCGGCCATCGCGACGACCCGGTGCGCATCGCGGGTGTTGGCCTGCAGCGCCTTCTCCGGCGCGTACGGCAGGCCCTCCGCCGCCATCAGCCCCCGCATCCGCTCGTGCATCTCGGCGACCCGCTCCGGTCCGCCGAACTTCTCGGCCAGGCTCGCCTCGACGAGCCCGCCGGCGGACGCGTCCGGGTCCAGCTGGTACGGCCGCCAGGCCACGGCGACCTCGCCGCCGAACCGCTCCACGGCGCCCGCGAACCGCGCCCGGCCCAGGTAACACCACGGGCATACGACATCAGAGAAGATCTCAATGTTCACAAGGAGTGCCAACGGGCGCACTCATGCGCGCATTCCTCGGCTCACCAGTGGATACGCTGGGGAACTCGATATCTCCAACACTGAAAGACATCCCATGGCGCTTGAGCGACCCGAGATCGACTTCCCCGAGGGCAACCCGCCCGCCGATCTGCAGATCACCGACATCACGGTCGGCGACGGTCCCGAGGCCAGGCCCGGCTCGACCGTCACCGTCCACTACGTCGGCGTGTCGCACTCGACCGGCGAGGAGTTCGACGCCTCGTGGAACCGCGGTCAGCCGTTCAGCTTCCCGCTCGGTGGTGGCAAGGTCATCCAGGGCTGGGACCAGGGCGTCGCCGGCATGAAGGTCGGCGGACGCCGCAAGCTGGTCATCCCTCCGCACCTCGGCTACGGCGACCGCGGCGCCGGCCGTGCCATCAAGCCGGGCGAGACGCTGATCTTCGTCGTCGACCTGCTGGGCGTCGGCTGACCGGTTCTCTGAGAGCTTGACCGACGGCCCCGTCGCCGATCCCTTTCGGCGACGGGGCCGTCGCACGCCTCGGGGCCGGCGGGCCGTCGTGTGCCTCGACCGTTCCGTCAGTTCGCGATCGAGATGTGCCGGCGCACCGTCGCGTCGTCGGTGAGCATGGCGAGGATGCCGGTGGCGAGGTCGGCGCGGGAGATCCGGAGCCCGCCCCGGACGTTGAGGTCGGTCGCGGTCCGGTAGCGCCCGGTGCCGTTCTTGTCGGTGAGCTGTGGCGGCCGGACGATCGTCCAGTCGAGGCCGCTGTCGCGGACCTCCTCCTCCGCGCGGCCCATGTCGGCGAAGCCGTGCCGGAGGATCCGTTTCAGGATCGGCTTCGCGACGTAGCGGGTTACCGGGCCGTCGCCGGCGTCGATGACCATCCCGGCCGCACTGATCATGATGAAACGGCGGACGCCGGCCTTGCCCATCGCCGCGATGATGCTGCGGGCGCCGTCCTGGCACACGGTCGTCGGGCCGGAGCCCCGGGGGCCCAGCGCGGAGACGACGGCGTCGGCGCCCGCGACGGCGGGCTCGATGGCCGCCGGATCCATCACGTCGGCCGTCACGACCTTCAGCCGGTCGTGGGAGGAGACGTCGAGCCGCGCGGGATCGCGGACCACCGCCGTCACCTCGTGGCCGCGTTCCAGCGCCTGCCGCACCAGCTGCGTGCCGGTGCCTCCGCTCGCCCCGAAGATCGTAAGTCGCATCACTCGTCGCCTTTCACCTGTCAGCGTCGGTCAGTGAGTACTCACTTACCTCGGATGACAGGTTGGTGAGTGCTCACTAACCACGATAATGTGAGAACGTCCGATCGACAAAGGGGGATCGTGGGAACCCGGGATCGCATCCTCGACGCCGCCGCCGGCCTCATGCGCGAGCGCGGCGTCACGCGTACCACCACCAAGGAGATCGCGAAGGCGGCCGGGCTCTCCGAAGCGGCCCTCTACAAGCACTTCACCGACAAGACGGAGCTGCTGCTCTACGTGCTGCGCGAACGGATGCCCGGTTTCGCCCGCGTCGACGCCCGCCCCGGCGCGGGCAGCGTCGAGGAGACCGTCGCCGAGCTCGCGCGCGCCACCGTGGACTTCTACCTCGACGCGCTGCCGATGCTGGGCTCGCTGCTGGCCGAGCCGCAGCTGATGGCCGCCCAGCGTGAGTCGCTCCGCAAGTACGGCGCCGGACCGGAGCACGTCGTCCGCCGGTTCGCCGATTATCTGCGCGCCGAGCGCGACCTGGGGCGGATCGCGGCCGACGCGGACCCCGATGCTGCGGGCGCCCTGCTGGCCGGCGCCTGCTTCCAGCAGGCATTTCTTCGCTACTTCGCCGAGGGCCCGTCGGCCAAGCCGGTGCCGGACGAGACGGTCTCCGCGCTCAGCGCCACGCTCGTCCGCGCCCTGGGCGTACGCGGCTGACAGAGCGGTCTCGCCAAACCGCCCGGATTCTTCACCGGATTGCCCGAACCTGGCCACCACATCCCTGCATCAACCCCTATGAAGGACTTTAAGATCCACTGAGGGGAAGCTGGGGATGGATGCGCGGAATACGGTTGATCGCGTCGTGCGTGCTGGCGGCGCTGCTCGGAGTGGTCTCCGGCCTGTGGCCTGACGTCCGGGCGCGGATGCACGCACCCGCCGCACAGGCGGCGGAACACCCGGCGATGGCGCAGGTTCTGGCGCCTCCCCAGTGGCCGGCTCCGAAGCCGGGCACCTGGCAGTTGTCCTACCAGCGGCACGGGGACGGCCTGCCACCGGTCGTCGACCGGATCGCGACCCAGGACAAGGTCGTCTTCATCACGATCGACGACGGCTGGGAGCACGACACCCGATTCGTCGACATCGTCCGTACCCAGCGGGTGCCGATCCTGGTCTTCCTCACGGACCAGGCGGCCCGGACGGGCTACGAGTACTTCTGGGCGCTGCAGCACGCGGGCGCGCCGATCGAGGACCACACGATGGACCACGCGGCGCCGTACAACGACATGCGGCGGCTGTCCTCCGCCGCCCAGCACCGGCAGATCTGCGACTCGGCCGACATCTACGCCCGCCAGTACGGCAGGCGACCGGAGATCTTCCGGCCGCCCGGCGGCTCGTACGACCAGGTCACCCGGACCGCGGCCCGCGACTGCCGCATGAAGTCGGTCGTCACCTGGTCGATCGAGTTCTACAACGGCCTGTCCGGCAAGTTGGCCCGGATGGACGGCGGCTCGGATCTACGGCCCGGCGACATCATCCTGATGCACTTCCGGCCGGGCCTGGCCCGGGACTTCGAGCGCCTGCTCACCTGGATCCGCCAGGCGGGACTGCGTCCCGCCGCACTGGAGAACTACCTGCCCCGTTCCCTCGGCGGCAAGGCGGCGGGGTGACCCATCCCACGTTCGCGTTTCGTTAAATCAGGTTGATCAACCGCCAGATCCGGACAGCTTCATAAATGTCCACCGTCGTTCCTGGGGGATTTCCGATGGCCCTTCGCCTACAACTCCGCACCCTCACCGCGGCCGCCGTCGCGGTGCTCACCGCGGGTGGTGTGGCAGCCTGCCATTCGGGCAGTCCGCACGAGCGGACCGCGGCACCGGTGGCGTCACATGGGCCCGGAGGCGGCGCTCCGAACGAGACGCCGACCACCGGCCCGCCCACGTCGGCCTCGGGGTCGCCGTCCACCTCCTCCTCCCCTTCGCCCACGCCGAGCGGCTCGACCCCGTCCGGCACGCCCTCGGGGCTCCCACGGTCGCGCAACGGCCTACCTCCGGTGATCAGCAACATCCCGGTGCAGGGCAAGATCGTCTTCATCACCATCGACGACGGCTGGGAGAAGGACGCCGACTTCGTCCGGCTGATCCGGGACCGGCAGATCCCGGTGACGCTCTTCCTGTCGAACATGGCCATCAAGAAGAACTACGGCTACTTCCGCGAACTGCAGCAGGCGGGCGCGCTCATCGAGGATCACACGATGACGCACCCGTACATGCCTCGGCTGTCGTACGCGCGGCAGAAGCAGGAGATCTGCGACGCGGCCACGATCTACACCACGCAGTACGGCGCGCGGCCGACGCTGATGCGCGCGCCGTACGGGTCGACCGACCACGACACGCTGCGCGCCGCGCGGGACTGCGGGATGAAGGCGATCTTCTTCTGGCGGGAGGTCGTCAGCAACGGGCAGATCGCCTACCAGCGGGCCGGCCGCCTGCACCCGGGCGACATCCTGCTGGTGCACTTCAACCCGAACATGACCGCCGACTTCAAGAAGATGCTCCGCACCATCCAGAAACAGGGCTTCCAGCCCGCCGCGATGCGGGATCACCTGCCGGCCGAGTTCTTCCAGTAGTCCTCGGTCAGGGGTGCAGTGCGGTGCGCAGCGCCCGGAGCCAGTGCGCGGTCGTCGCCTTCGCGATCGCGCTGTCCGGCGCGTACGCCTCGAAGAAGTGCCAGGCGCCCGGCACGTGGGCAGTTCGACGGGGACGTCCGCCTCGACCAGCCTCCGGGCGTAGTCCACGCCTTCGTCGCGGAGAGGGTCCATCCCGCAGGTGAGGACGTACGCCGGCGGCAGGCCGCGCAGGTCCTCCGCCCGGGCCGGCGCGGCGTACGGTGAGGCCTCACCGCGGTCCGGGCCGAGATAGGTGTCCCAGGTGTGGACGACGCCAGGACCATTGATGGTCCTCCGGTCGGTGACATTTCGGCATGAGGCGGTCGTGCCCCGGTCGTCGAGAACCGGGATCAACAGGCACTGGTAGGCGATGGGCGGCCCCTGCCGGTCCCGCGTCATGAGAGCCATGGCAGCGCTGAGGCAGCCGCCCGCGGACGCGCCCGCGACGGCGATCCGGCCCGGGTCGACGCCGAGTCCGCCGGCGCGGTCCGCCATCCAGGACAGCGCCGCGTAGCAGTCCTCGACCCCGGCGGGAAAGCGGTGCTCCGGCGCGAGCCGGTAGTTCACGTTGACGACGACGGCGCGAGCCTCGGCGCAGGTGTCGCGCGCCATCGGGCTCGGCCCGTCCAACTCGCCGTACGCGAAGCCGCCGCCATGGATATAGAGGACGCCGGGGAGGACCTCGCCCTCGGCGGCGTCGGCGGGTCGGATGACCTGCATGTCGATCTTGTTGCCGTCCGGTCCCGGGATGGTCGCGCCTTCAATGGTGACGCGGTGGTCCGGACCCATCCGCGGGGCCATCAGCGCGGCGAAGTTCGCGCGGGTGGCCTCGATGTCGGCGTAGGGGTTCGCCGGGCGCGCCGGGAGCCCCGCGAAGATGTCCGCGAGTTCGGGATGGACGTACATGAGCACCTCAACAGTCTCATTGATACGGTATCGAGGAGACGAAAGTATGGTCTCAGTGAGACGGTGTCAACGGGAGGCGCGTGTGGAGTTGAGCATGTCGGCGTACGTCGTGCTCGGCCTGATCGCCCGCCACGGCCCGATGACCCCGTACGAGCTGAAGGCGCGCGTCGAGGAGACCATCGTCCCCTTCTGGCCGATCCCTCACGCGCAGCTCTACCGCGATCCGCCCCGGCTGGCGGAGATGGGCCTGCTGACCGAGGAGACCGAGGAGGGCGGGCGGCACCGCCGCTTCTTCCACCTCACCCCGGCGGGCGAGCGGACGCTACGCGAATGGCTGGCGGCCCCGGCGGTCCCGCAGGCGGAGTTCCGTGACCCGGCCCAGCTCAGGCTGGCCTTCGCCGACCTCGGCGACCCCGCCGACCTGGTCAACCTCGCGCGGACCCAGGCACGGCAGCATCGTGAGCTGATGAGGGCGTACGAACAGCGGCGCGCCGCGCTCGAGCCGGACGACGCCTCCAGTGTGTCTCGCGAGCGCATGCTGTCCCTGGGGATCCTGCACGAGCAGGCCCACGCCGCCTTCTGGGAGACGATCGCCTCTGCGGAGGAGGACCCGGACGAGTTCGCCGGACCGACCCCGAAGGACCGCTGGCAGGACAATTAGCGGCCGGTAGGACAGGTCGACTACTCCTCCACGAAGCGCCGAGCCGCTTGGAAGTGGCTTTACGCCGCTGCGCTCCATGCCGGGTGCATGGAGCGCAGCGCGTCGAAGCGGATCAGATACCGACGGGGTGCCAGACGGTCTTGGTCTCCAGGAACGCCGTGATGCGGGCGGTGCCGGGGTCGGTGGTCCAGTCGTCGGCGGCCGGGTGGTGCACCCGCTTGAGGGTGTCGGCCGCCGCTCGTTCGCAGTCGGTGGCCAGGTCGGTGGGTGCGCCGGTCAGGTCGAGGGCGTTGACGTCCTGGTGGGAGGCCAGCCAGGGCGCCAGCTCGGCGCGCTGCCCGGTGAGGAGGTTGACGACGCCGCCGGGCAGGTCGCTGGTGGCGAGCACCTCGGCCAGGGTGATCGCTGGGAGGGGCGCGGGTTCCGAAGCCACGACGACCGCGGTGTTGCCGGTCACGATCACCGGAGCGAGCACCGACACCAGCCCCAGCAGCGACGAGTCCGGCGCGATCACGGCGACGACGCCGGTGGGTTCGGGGGTGGAGAAGTTGAAGAACGGCCCGGACACCGCGTTCGCCGACCCGGTCACCTGGGCGATCTTGTCGGCCCATCCGGCGTACCAGACCCACCGGTCGATCGCCGCCTCCACCTGTTCGGTGGCCGCGGTCTTGCCCAGCCCGGTCGCGCGCAGTTCCTCGACGAACTGGCCAGCGCGGCCCTCCAGCATCTCGGCGATGCGGTAGAGGATCTGCCCCCGGTTGTAACCGGTCCGCCCCGCCCAGCCGGACTGGGCCTTGCGCGCGGCCACCACCGCGTCCCGGACGTCCTTGCGCGAGGCGCGGGCGGCGTTGACCACGAACCTGCCCTTGGCATCATTCACCGCAAACGTCCTGCCGGACTCGGACCGGGGGAACGCGCCCCCGATGAACAACTTGTAGGTCTTACGGACACTCAGTCGCTCGCTCATCGCAGGTACGCCTCCAGTCCGTGCCGTCCACCCTCACGCCCGAAACCGGACTCCTTGTACCCACCGAACGGGGAGGCCGGGTCGAACTTGTTGAACGTGTTCGCCCACACCACCCCCGCCCGCAGACGCTCGGCCATCCACAAGATCCGTGATCCCTTGTCGGTCCAGATCCCCGCCGACAGGCCGTACGGGGTGTTGTTGGCCTTCTCCAGCGCCTCACCCGGCGTCCGGAAACTCAGCACCGACAAGACCGGACCGAAGATCTCCTCCCGCGCGATCCGATGCGAGGCCGCCACGTTCGTGAACACCGTCGGGACGAACCAGAACCCCCGCTCGGGCAGCTCACACGCCGGGGACCAGCGGGTCGCGCCTTCGGCCTCACCCGCCTGAGACAGCTCACGGATCCTCGCGAGCTGCGCGGCGGAGTTGATCGCACCGACATCGGTGTTCTTATCCAGCGGATCACCGACCCGCAGCGTCGCCATCCGCGCCTTCAGCCGATCGAGGAGCTCCTCGGCGACCGATTCCTGGACGAGCAGACGTGACCCGGCGCAGCACACGTGGCCCTGGTTGAAGAAGATCCCATTCACGATCCCCTCCACCGCCTGGTCCAGCGGCGCGTCATCAAAGACGATGTTGGCGGCCTTACCACCCAACTCGAGTGTGAGTTTCTTGGCCGTGCCCGCCACCGAGCGGGCGATCTGCCGGCCGACCTCGGTCGAACCGGTGAAAGCGACCTTGTCGACCCCGGGATGCTCGACCAGCGCACGGCCGGTCTCCCCCGCCCCGGTCACAATGTTCACCACACCGGGCGGCAGGCCCGCTTGGACGCAGATCTCGGCGAACGCCAGCGCACTCAGCGGCGTCGTCTCCGCCGGTTTGAGCACCACGGTGTTCCCGCACGCCAGCGCCGGCGCGATCTTCCACGCCAGCATCAGCAGCGGGAAGTTCCACGGGATCACCTGCCCCGCCACACCCAGCGGCTTCGGGTCGGCACCGAACCCGGCGTGGCCGAGTTTGTCGGCCCACCCCGCGTAGTAGAAGAAATGCGCCGCGACCAACGGCAGGTCCACATCCCGCGACTCACGGATCGGCTTGCCGTTGTCGATCGACTCCAGGACCGCCAGCTCGCGGGAGCGTTCCTGGATCAACCGCGCGATCCGGAACAGATACTTCGCCCGTTCCGCGCCCGGCATCGGACCCCACACCGTGTCGTAGGCGCGGCGGGCGGCCGCGACCGCGCGGTCCACGTCGTCGGCGCTCGCCTCGGCGACCTCGGCCAGGGCCTCCTCGGTGGCCGGGTTGATCGTTTTGAAGGAGTTCTTCGCCTCGACGAACTCCCCGTCGACGAACAGGCCGTACGACGGCTTGATGTCGACGATGTCCCGTGACTCCGGCGCGGGGGCGTACTCGAAAGTCATGTCTGCCTCAGTCGAGAGTGAAGTAGTCAGGACCGCCGTACACGCCGGTCGTCAGCTTGCGGCGCTGCATCAGCAGGTCATTCAGCAGGCTCGACGCCCCAAGGCGGAACCACTCCGGCGTCAGCCAGTCCGGCCCCGCCGTCTCATTCACCAGCACCAGGTACTTGATCGCGTCCTTGGTCGTCCGGATCCCACCCGCAGGCTTGACGCCCACCTGGCGACCGGTCCGCGCCCGGAAGTCACGCACCGCCTCGAGCATCACCAGCGTCACCGGCAACGTCGCGGCCGGACTCACCTTGCCCGTACTCGTCTTGATGAAATCGGCCCCAGCCAGCATCGCCAGCCACGACGCGCGGCGCACATTGTCGTAGGTGACCAACTCACCAGTCTCCAAGATCACCTTCAGGTGCACGTCACCGCACTCGGCCTTGACCGCGACGATCTCCTCGAACACCTTCTGGTAATCGCCCGCCAAGAACGCACCCCGATCGATCACCATGTCGATCTCCGACGCCCCATCACCGATCGCCCGGCGAGTGTCGGCGAGCTTGGCCTCCAACGGCGCACGCCCCGACGGAAACGCCGTCGCCACACTCGCCACCCCGACCCCGGTGCCCTTCAGGGCCCGGACCGCCTCACCCACCAGGTCGGAGTAGACACACACGGCCGCGACCCTCGGCACACTCACATCACCCGGATCCGGATGCGCCGCCTTCGCACACAACGCCCGCACCTTGCCAGGAGTGTCCGCACCCTCCAGCGTCGTCAAATCCACCATCGAGATCGCCAGATCGATCGCGAACGCCTTCGCCGACGTCTTGATCGAACGCGTCGCCAACCGCGCGGCCCGCTCCTCCGCCCCCACCTGATCCACCGCCGGCAGACCACGCAGGAAACCGCGGAGCTCGGCCGGCGACATGGCCGCCTCCGCGAAGGTCGACAGGTCAGGCACGTCTCCCCCTGTGTTCGAGTAACCGATCGAGGATAAGCGCCGCCGCGAGGAACATGACCACGTGCCGCTGCTCGATCCCCCACGATTCAACAGCCTGCGCCGAACAGACGGCAACAGCCCGGCGTCGGGGCCGCGAACACCGGGGCGTCTCAGAGTCGTGCGGCGTAAAATCACTTGGCTGTCATCAACGCATAGGCGGAGAAAAGACGTGCGCGTTCGTCCGGCGATGGCCGCGGCCGTCCTACTGGTCACAGCGGGTTGCGTTCATCACACGGCCAGGCCCGCCGGCCGGGCGGCTGTATCCCCGTCGCCGAGCACGCTCACCCCCACCGTGTCCGTTGACCTGCACGACACGGTTCGACGATGGTGGCGGCGCTCCGTGGCCATGCCGCGCACGGCGTACTCCGCCCCTAAAGGGTGCGGGCTGCAGCAGCCGGCCGACATCTGGCTGCTCGGAGGCGGTTTGAATACGGGCGGCCCGCACCGGCGCTGCGACGTCGCCGCGGGCCGACCGATCCTTGCGCCGGTCTATGTAGGAATCGCCGCCGCCGGCCTCCCATCGCCTTGGGAGCCGTTGCCCGATCCGGGTCCAATGGACGTACGGCTCGATGGCCGGCCCCTGACACCGACCGAGATAGCGAACGATCGGCCGTACCGCCTGCACGCGGTGCCCGGATCGGGGATGCGCGACGGGACGCTGGTCAGCGACCGCGGGTACTGGGTCCTCCTCCCCGGGCTCACCCGCGGGGTGCACACGCTGATCATCCGCATGCCGAGGTTCCGGGAGCGTCCGTACCTGGAGTGGACGCTCACCGCCGCATGATCAGCGAGATCCCAGGCCCAGTTGCCGGGCCGCCGCGTCCACGGTCTGGGCGAGGAGGACGGCGATCGTCATGGGGCCGACGCCGCCGGGGACCGGGGTGATGAGGCTCGCGCGGGTCGCGGCGGTCTCGAAGTCCACGTCACCGACGTTGCCGGGGTTGTACCCGGCGTCGATCACGACGGCTCCGGGTTTGATGTCCTCGCCGTGGATGAAACACGGCCGGCCGACGGCGGCGACCAGGATGTCGGCCTGCCGCACGATCGACGCGAGGTCGGTCGTGCGCGAGTGGCAGTACGTGACCGTGGCGTTCGCGGCGAGCAGCAGCATGCCGACCGGTTTGCCGAGGATGGCGCTGCGGCCGACCACGACGGCGTGCTTGCCCGCCGGGTCGACGTCGTACTCCTCCAGCAGGCGCATGATGCCGCCGGGAGTGCAGGGCACGAAGCCCGGCAGCCCGAAGCTCAGTGCGGCGAACGAACTCAGCGTGAGTCCGTCGACGTCCTTCTCCGGGGCGATGGCCTCGAACGCGGCTCGCTCGTCGATGTGCGACGGGACGGGGTGCTGGAGCAGGATGCCGTGCACCTCCGGGTCCTGCGACAGGGCGGTGACGGCGTCCACCAGTTCGGCCGTCGTCGTGGCGGCGGGCAGGCCCACGTGCCGCGAGACGATGCCGGCCTTCGCGGACCGGTTGCGCTTCATGCGGACGTAGGTCACCGAGGCGGGGTCGTCGCCGACCAGTACGGTCGCCAGGCACGGCGGCGTGCCGCTCTCGCGGGTGATCTGTGCGGCTCTGGCGGTGCTCTGCTCGACGATGCGGCGGGCGAGGCCCGCACCATCCATGGGACGGGCGGTCTGCGTCTGGGACATCGGCTGCTCCTGAACGGTCTTCACGACTCGGCCCAGGCGCACGGCACGACGTTTCCGGGCCGCTCCCCGGTGGTGCTCCACCTCAGCGCCAGTCACGACCCAAGACTCTGACTTTTAACAGCCGACAACGATCTGTGCAAACCGGCCGACGACGCGGCGGCCGGGCGAGGTCTCCGCGAGCCCGCGGGGCGACCGTCGCGACGGTCGTCCTGGCCGTCCTCGCCATGACGGGCGGAGTGGGAAGCGTGCCTGGCACCGACGGCGGCCCCCGTGCCCACTTACGGACAGATGCCAAATTCCAGAGTTTACGCCAGATTCTACACTTCTCACCTCTTATCCATTTTATTCCGAACTTAATCAGAAATTGCTCTACCCAGATCAGGGACCGGAAATCAAAGCTATAGCGCCCAAAATGGGACGCAAGGGGCCTTAGGGCTACTTCCGGCATCAAGGAGATAATATGCTTAAGGAGACTAGCGCTGCCGGCGGGCTGGCGCTCGCAGCCGCCGCAGGCCTGATATTCATGAGTTCACCGGCATCGGCGCAGATCCCGACCTGGAAACACCGGCATCACGCCCACAGCCGCAACGCCAACGTGAATGTCAACCGGGTCAACGTTGGGGTCAACGTCCGCAACAGTAATAACAATGTCGCAGTCGCGGACGGCGGCTTCCGCCGCGGCTTCGGCCGCGGCTGCTGGGGCGGCGGCGGCTGCGACTGGGGCGGCGGCGGCTGGGATTGGGGCGGCGACGGCTGGGACGACTGACACCAGACCAAAGTCGGGCGCCGGTGGACTCCACCCGGCGCCCGATTCGGTATCGGCTGCTCCTGAACGGTCTTCGTGACTCGGCCCAGGCGTAAGGAAACGACGTTTCCGGGCCGCTCCCGGGTGGTGCTCCGCCTCAGCGCCGGTCACGGCCCAAGATCCATCATGCTCAGAGTGATCGGCACACCCCCGGGCCTCCTCGTGATCGCGATGCACCCACGCCTCGAAAACACCTTGAGCCAGGCCGTACCACTGGTGGAGGCTCTCGACCGTGTTTCGTGAGGATGATCCGTCGTGACCGGTGGCTGGGCCGCCGATCTGCTCCTGGGCGGCATCGTCCTCCTGGGCGCGTCCGTCCAGCGGCTGGCCGGGATGGGTTTCGCGCTGGTCGCGGCGCCGGCGCTCGTGCTGCTCCTCGGCCCCTCCGAGGGAGTGCTGCTGTCGAACGCCGCCTCGGGTGTGATCAGTGTGATCGGGCTGGTGGACGGATGGCGGCGAGTCCGGCTGAGCGCGATGGTGCCGCTGGTCGCCGCGGCCGCCTGTACCGTGCCGGCCGGGGCCTGGGTCGCCGCTCGGCTGCCTCAGCAGGAGTTGCTCGCCGGGATGGGCGCGCTGGTGACCGCGGCGGTGCTCCTTGTGATCTTCGGCACGCGGGTGCCCGCGCTGAGAGGTTCCGGAGGTGCGGTCGCCGCCGGCGCCGCGAGCGGTTTCATGAACTCCTCGGCCGGGGTCGGCGGCCCGGCGATCTCGCTGTACGCGGTGAACGCCGACTGGACGGTACGGGAGTTCGTCCCGAACGCACAGTTCTACGGGGTCGCCGTGAACGCCCTGTCCCTGCTGGTCAAGGGCGTGCCGCGGCTCACCGGCCCTGCCTGGCTGCTGGTCACGGCCGCGCTCGCGGGCGGCGCCGTCGCCGGGCGCGCGCTCGGGGATCGCATACCGGAACGCCGTGCGCGGCGGATCGTGCTGCTGCTCGCCCTGGCCGGCGGCCTCACCACGCTGGCCAAAGGTCTGTGGGAGCTGACGGTCACCCCGTAGAAGATCAGGTCAGCCGTCCGGCGGCCCGCAGGTCGTCGAAGATGATCTGGTCCACCGGAGCGACGCGGTCGCGGTCGGCATAGGAGAGCCACACGACCTCCTCGATCTCGCTGCTGGGCGCGAGCGTGCCCTGGTAGTCGCCGGTGTAGCAGGTCATCCGGACCGTGACGCCGTCGGGATGACCGTGCGCCTGGGCCTCGTACGTCCCGAGGTGAGCGATGGTCTCCGGAACGATCGCGACGGTGAGCTCCTCCTCGATCTCTCGCGCCAGAGTCTGAGCATCGCTCTCCCCCGCCTCGCGCTTGCCGCCGGGAAGGTAGTAGGCGTCCTTGCCGTACGAGCGCGTGCTGAGGATCCTGCCGCCCTCGACCCGGATCCACGCCACCTTGTCGATGACCGACATCTCTCGCTCCGATCCTGGACGGCCGTGGTCCCTCCGCACCCTACCGAGGCGGGCTGCCGACGGCGGGTCGACGGCCCGTTGGGGTCCCGGCCGGCTTACCGGGCGTCATTCCGGCTCGCCGGGGTGGCGGCCGGGGGCGTCGGGCATGACGTCGCGTTCACCGGGGGCGATGACGCCGGCGCCGGTGTCGTGTGGGGCGCGCTGGACGGCGTTGAGGACGTGGTAGCCGAGCAGGACGGCGATGGTGCCGAGGGCGATGCCCTGCAGCGGGAAGTCCTTGGTGATCTTCAGCGTGACGTTGCCGATGGCCAGGATGATGCCCGCCGCGACAGGGACGAGGTTGACCGGGTCGCCGAAGTCGACGCGGTTCTCGATCCAGATCTTCGCGCCGAGCAGGCCGATCATCCCGTACAGCACGACCGTGATGCCGCCGAGGACGCCGCCGGGGGTCGCGGCGACCAGCGCGCCGAACTTGGGGCACAGGCCCACGAGGATCGCCACGATGGCGGCGACGTAGTACGCGGCGGTCGAGTAGATCCTGGTGGCGGCCATGACGCCGATGTTCTCGGCGTACGTGGTGGTGGGCGCGCCGCCGACCCCGGCGGCCAGGACCGTGCCGATGCCGTCGGCGGCGATGGCGCGGCCGATGTACGGGTCGAGGTCCGCGCGGGTCATCGCGGCGACGGCCTTGACGTGGCCGGTGTTCTCCGCGATGAGCGCGATGACCGGCGGCAGGGCGACGAGGACCGCGGAGGTCTTGAGATCGGGGGCGTGGAAGTGCGGGAGGCCGAACCAGTCCGCCGCCTTCACCTTGCTCAGGTCGACGCGGAAGTGGGAGGTGACCTTCCCGGTGCCGTCGGGCGCGGTGATCCGGCCGGCGGTCCTATCGAGGATCCACGACAGGAGGAAGCCGAAGACCAGGCCGATCAGGACGGCGATCCGCGCCCAGAACCCGCGCAGCACGACGGCGCACAGCACGACGACGGCGAGGGTGGCGAGCGCGACCCACTGGTCCTGCGGCCAGTAGACGTTCGCGACGACCGGGGCGAGGTTGAAGCCGATCAGCATGACGACCGCGCCGGTGACGACCGGCGGGAAGATCCGGTGGATGATCCCGGCGCCGAGCACGTGGATGACCACGCCGGCCACGGCCAGCACCGCGCCTGCGACGAGGATCGCACCGGTCACGTTCGCGGTGCTGCCGCCCGCCGCGCGGATCGAGGCGACCGCGCCGACGAAGGACGCGCTGGTGCCGAGGTAGCTGGGCACCTTCCCGGCGGTGATCAGCAGGAACATGACCGTGGCGATGCCCGACATCATGATCGCGAGGTTCGGGTCGAGGCCCATCACGACCGGGAACACGAAGGTCGCGCCGAACATGGCGATCACATGCTGGGCGCCGATGCCGACGGTGCGGCCCCAGGACAGGCGCTCGTCCGGCGCGACCACCTGGCCCGGCGGGGGTGTGCGCCCGTCGCCGTGCAGCTTCCAGCCGATCGCCATGGAGTCCCCCCGGGGGTGGTCGACAGTTCGCCTCCGAGGTCTAAGTCTGCACGAGGACGATCGCGCGCCCGCCGACGGCGTGACTTCCGGTGGCCGTCGCGTCACCGGACGAAGAACGGCCGACCCTCGCCGGACGTTGGAGGGTCGACCGTTACTCGAGTCTTGCCGCGGACGGCGCCGGCCGGGGAGGACCGCACGCGCCAACAGGGGGACCCCGCACGCCGATCTCGGTCGGGTGGTCAGGTGGTCAGGTTCCAGCGCCGGACCGCGCGGCGCAGGGCGCGAGCGTCGGAGTACCCCAGCTGTGCGGCCATGGCCGTACGCGAGGCCCCCTCCCGCAGCAGCCGGGCGGCCTGGTCGCGCCGTACGGCGTCGACCTCCTCCCGCCAGCTGGTGCCGTCCTCCTCCAGACGGCGCTGGAGACTGCGCGGGCTCATGGCCAGCCGCCCCGCCACCGCGCGCAGGGACACCGTCCGGCCACGCAGGTCGGCGGCGATGGCCTCCCGCAGCAGGTCACGCCATTCCGGCGCACGGCCGGGCGCCGCGGTGATCGCGTCGGCCTGCGCGCGCAGGATCTGGGCCAGCACGGGATCGGCGCCCGGCAGCGGCTGTTCCAGATCGGCCCGGGCGAAGGTCATCGTGGTCCGGTCCTGCCCGAAATCGACCCGAGGAGTCCCGAACGCCGCGACTAGGTCGCGGTGACTGCGCGGCGGATCCCCGCAGAAACCCACACGCACCGGCGAGACCTCCGCCCCGAGTGTGTCCCGGGCCCGGCGCAACAGCACCCCGAGCGCGAACTCACCGATCAACGCGTTGGTCTCCGGGAAGGGACTCCGGGCTTGATACCGGATCGTCAGCTGCCTGTCGTCGCCGGTCACGTCGACGTCGTCGACGCCGCCGTCATCGCCGACGACATGGACGTAACCGATGGCGGTGGTGAGCCCTTCGCCCAGCGTCGCGGCCGTCTCGAACAGGTAGTCGTGCAGATGCAGCCGCCCCCGGCTCCACCGGCCCGCCACCCGTAGACCGAGGTGGGGATCGGGAGACTCCAGGTGGCCGAGCCGCCACAGCTTGGTCAGCTGCCAGGTCGGCACCCGTACGGTGTCGTCGCCCAGCGCCCAGACCGGGAGCCCGACCCGGCGGCTCAACGCCGCGGTGTCGACGCCGAACTCCCGCAACGAATGCAGTACGAACCGCGCGAGAGCGGTTGAGACCGTCCCTTGTGTCACCGATCCCCCCAACACGGTGAAGGCAACGAAGCCGGAACCTACACCTGAAGGAGCGCCGCGGGCATGGTGGTCTCAGATCCCCCGCATGCGCAGGACGTGCAGCGCGAGGGTGAGGTTGAGGCGAAGGTGGGCGTCGTCGGTGAACGGGCCCAGCAGGCGCTCCAGTTTGCCGATGCGGTAGCGGAGCGTGTTGTAGTGGAAGTGCAGGCGGCGGGCGGTCTCGGCGACGTTGAGGTTGGTCTCCAGCAGCACCTGCAGCGTGCGCCGCAGGTCCACCGCCTCCGGGTCCTGGTCCCCCGCGAGCTCGCCGAGGGTCTCCCGGACGAAGGCGTGCAGCTCGGCGGTGTCCTCCACCAGGCTGAGCAGCCGGAAGACGCCGAGCTCATCGAAGTGCACGATGGCCCCGTCGCCGTGCATCTGCCGCCCGACCCGTACCGCCTTGACGGCCTGGTCGTAGGCGGACGGCAGGTCGGCGGACACCTCCGCGACGCGGCTCACCCCGACCGAGAAGGTCCGCTCCTGGTCGGCGAAGACCGCGGCGGCGTCCTTCGCCAGCGCTTGGACGTCGCACGCGTCGGCGGCGACCACGGCGACGACCTCGCCCGAGAAACCGGCCACGGCGCCGCTGCGGTCGCGGCGCCGGACCGCCGAGGTCCAGGCGGCGACGAGCCGGTCCTGGAGCACGCGTTCCTCCGGGCCGCGCGCGGGCCCGCGGTCGAGGGCGGCGACGACGACGGCGGAGGGGCGGCCGAGGTCCCAGCCGAAGCTCGTGCTGTGGGCGACGACGTGCTCGTCGTCGCCGGTGTTGCCGGTGAGCACGTCGCGCAGGAAGTCCGCGCGGTACTTGCTCTCCACGGCGGACACGGCCTGCTGCTTGGTGATGACGAGGGCGACGACGGTGGCGGCGCGTTCGAGGATGCCGGCGTCGGGTGCCGGCACTCCGATCGCCGCCATCCGGCCGTACGTGAAGCCGCCCGCCACGACGGGCACGGCGATGCGCCCGCCGAACTCCGCCGCCCCCGGGTCGTCGTAGGCGACCGGCCCGACGGAGGGAACGGGCCCGTCGGCTCCCCGGAGGAAGGGCGGGGCGGCGGTCGGCGGGACGGCGTCGGGCGGCGGGTCGCCGCCGTCCGGCGGCGTGGTCCCCAGCCGGGCGAGGAGTGCCTCGTCGCCGGAGGCCGCGAGCCGCCGGCCTTCGCCGTCCAGTACGGCGACGGCCGAGCCCAGGAGGGTGGCGACCTCGTCGGTGACATCCTGGAGTCCGCCGCCGCACAGCACGATCTGCAGGAGTGCCCGGTGCACCTCCTCGCCGCGCGCCAGGACCGCGGCCTGCCGGTTGAGGATGTCGGTGAGCACCTGGTTGAGGATGTCGTCGAAGCCGACGTCCTCGGGCAGCACGATGAGCGGAAGGTCGAGCCCGTCGGCCTGGTCGATCATCTCGGCCGGCAGGCGGTCGAGATAGCGGCCGGGTTTGACCGCGAGGGCCGCGAGGCCGCACGCGTCGAGGTCGCCGACCAGGTGATCGAGGGATTCAGGGGTGTTGCGGAGCGGATAGCCGGTGGTCAGCAGGAGCTCGTTGGGCTTGACCCAGGCGAGGACGTCCGGGACCTCCATGACGTTCAGGCGCTGTACGACGCGGCCGAGCCCGCCGGCCCCGGCGACGAGCCGGGCGTCCGCGAGCGTGGACAGGCCCAGAATCTCCCCGACGGACAGCCCGTAGGTCAGGGTGCCGGTGCCGTCGATTCGAAGCGTCGGAGGACGAGGTACCGAAAAAGACGACATGGCCGCCCCATCTGCCGAAGTGACCCCCCGGTAACGATCACACGATGACGAGAAATACGAACGCTGGCAACCATCGTTGGCAGAATTATCCATACGGCCATGGCCCGCACCGGATTACCTTCACGACCATGGCCGGGGGCGATCCCGGTGCCCCGTGCGGCGCGGACGGGCCCCGGGACGATCCGACCCAGCGCATCGCGGGAGGTCCGGATGAGGGTGTCCAGCACCGCCGGTCGGCGGCGCGGCCCACGTACCGCTCCCGCCTTGAGCCTGCCGGGCGCCGCCAGCCTCGGTGTCCGCGCCGTGCTCGGCGGCCCGCGGCGTGCCGCCCGCGCGGTCGCCGTGTTCCCCTCGGCGGCCTATCTCCGGGTCGACGGGCCTACCGAGCCGATCATCCTCGCGCTCGTCACCTCCGACGCCGTACGGCCGCCCAACGCCGTGGTCCTGGCGACACCGGCCCGTCAGGAGCCGTTCCGCGGCATCCGCGAGGGTGACGTCGCGTTCGTCGGGGACGGTGGCGTGGAGGTCACCACGCGGCTGCGGGTACGCATCCGTCGCTGGTGGGACCCCACCCCGGTGCTCGGGCCGCTGTCGCTGGCCCGGCTCGCGCACGGGGCCCGCGCGCTGGGCGAGCTGACCGGGCCGTGGGGCCTCAGCGGCCACCCGATGCCGGGCGTTCTCGCCGACAGCTGCGCGGACGGCGACCTCGCCCACGCGGTCGATTCGGCCGAGCGGATCGTCGGCCTCGGCCCGGGTCTGACGCCGAGCGGCGACGACGCGCTGGCCGGCCTCCTGCTCGCGCTGCGCCTGCTCGGCGGCGCCGTGCCCGGCGGCGGACGCGCCGTCTGGCTCGCCGACTGGCTGGGCGCCGCCGTCACCGCGTACGCGTGCGAGCGCACGACCGCCCTGGCCGCGACCCTGCTGCAGTGCGCCGCGCGCGGTCAGGCGAGCGTGGAGACCGCCGCGGTGCTGCGCGGCATCGCCGGCCAGGAGCCCCTCGAGCCCGCCGCACGCCGCCTCATCGACATCAGGCACACCTCCGGCGCCGACGTCGCCTGGGGCCTGCTCACCGGCTGCCGTGCCGCCCTGGCGCTCAGCGCCCCGCGGCCGGGCACCGACCAGGACGGCTGACCGCCGCCGCTCCCCCGGCGCGACGCTTTCGGTGGTTCCAGGACGCTGACCGCCGCCAGAGCGAGGCGGGCACGGTTCACGGGCGGCCGCGCTCCGCAGGACCCCGCATCGACGACAAGGCCGGCGTGCCGTCGGCCCACGCGCACCGGCCCAGCGCGGTTCGTCGCCATTGGCTCTTCTGGTGGCCGGTCGTGATCAATACGCTCGAGCCTCATGGACCTGCTGCGTTCCGCGTGGAAGGCCGGCCCCGCCGCCGATCTGGGCGGATCGGTGCTGGTCAGCGTCACCGATTTCACCGCCGACCGGCTGCTCGATCTGCCGGGGATCGCCCGTGCCGGGTACCGCCTGCGCCGGTACTGGCCGGAGCTGGAAGGCGCGGTGGGCATGTGGCTCTGGGCGCGACCGCTGGAACGGCGGGTGGGTTCGGTCTCCGTGTGGGCCGACGGCAGGGCGCTCCGTGGCTTCGTGAAACTACCGGCCCACGTGGAGATCATGCGCAGGTACCGGGTGCGCGGCTCGATCAGAGCCACGACCTGGACGGCCGGAGAGTTCGACGCCGAGGAGGTCTGGCGGTCCGCGCGGCGACACCTTGCGGCGGGTGCGACGTCGCCTCCGGAGTCGACGACAATCGACGCATGACACTCTCGGGGAACCAGTACGAGATCGCCGCCGGGCCGTACGCCGCCGTCGTCACCGAGCAGGGCGGCGCACTGCGCGCGCTCTCCCTGGACGGCCGGCCGCTGATCCTCACGCACGGCCCGGACGAGATGCCGCCCGCGGCCTCCGGGCAGCTGCTGGCGCCCTGGCCGAACCGCATCGACCGGGGACGCTATGAGTTCGGCGGCGACGCGTACCAGCTGCCCATCAACGAGCACGAACGCGACAACGCGATCCACGGCCTCGTCCGCCAGGAGTCCTGGGTGGTGGCCGAGCACGAGCCGCACCGGGTGCGTCTCACCCACCGGCTGCTCGGTCACACCGGCTATCCGTTCCGGCTGGACCTGGCCCTGGAGTACGCCCTCGACGCCGAGCGGGGCCTGACCGTACGCGTGTCGGCGCACAACGCCGGTTCGCGGCCCGCGCCGTACGGGCACGGCGCGCACCCGTACCTCACCCTCGGCCGCCCGCTGGACGAGTGCGACCTCACGATTCCCGCGGACCGGTATCTCGAGGTGGACGACCGCGCCATCCCCGAGGCGACCGCCCGGGAGGTGGCCGGCACCCCGTACGACTTCCGTGAAGGACGTCCGCTCGGCGCCACGGAGATCGACAACCCGTACACCGGGCTGCGCCGTGACGCGGACGGGCGCGCGTGGGTGCGCCTGGCGGACGGCACCCACGCGGTCGCGCTCTGGGTAGACGAGGCGCACCCGTGGCTGGAGATCTACACCGCCGACGAGACGCCCGCGGAGATGCGGCGTAAGGGAGTGGGCGCGGAGCCGATGACCTGCCCGCCGAACGCCTTCGTCACCGGCACGGATCTCATCACGCTGGAGCCCGGCGCCGAGTTCAGCGGCACCTGGGGCGTCGTCGGCTCCTGACCTTCCGTTCCCGTGGTCGGGGGAACCGGTGGGCGCGGACGGTGATCAGACTTTCGAGACGTGCGGCCGGATCGGGTCCGCTCAGCCGGTGATCGAACGTTGCCGGGCGGGCCGGATCGGTAACGTGTGACGCGGTGTCTTTGGGAAGGAACTCCGTGAAGCTGACCCTGTCCTCTGTCGACGACCTGAGCGCCCGTGTCGAAGAGGCGCGAGCCGAGTACGAACGCCAGTACCCCGGCGAGCCGGAGCAGCGGCGACCGGTGCACACCGTGGCCGTCCCGGCGGACCGCTTCACCGCCACGACCACCGCGGACCTCGGCAAGGAGGCGCTGCGGCTCCTCGACGCGCACGCGGCCGAGGGCACGGTGGCGGCCGCCGCGTTCGGCATCGACGCGGCGCTCGGCGACACCGTACGGGAGCGGGTCGCCGCCAAGCTCGCCCGCGACCCCGTGGAGGACCTGCGCATCGACTTCGCCGACGGGTACGGCGTCCGCGACGACGCCGAGGAGGACGGGCACGTCGCCGCCGCCGTCGAGGCGGTCGCCCAGGCGTACGAGACGCGGTCCCTGCCGTACTACTGGGGGCTGCGGGTGAAGTCGTTCGCGGACGGCGGGCACGAGCGTGCCATGCGCACCCTCGACGGCTTCCTCACCGGCCTGGCCGAGCGTCTCGGCCGGCTGCCGGGCGGCTTCGTGATGACGTTCCCCAAGATCGTGACACCCGAGCATGTGCGGATCTTCGGCGATTTCCTCGGCCGGTTCGAGGAGGAGATCGGCCTGCCGGAGGGGCTGCTGCGCTTTGAAGTGCAGATCGAGACCCCGCAGTCGGTCGCCGCTCTGCCGGACATCCTCTCCCTCGCCGGTAAGCGGTTGAGCGCCGCCCACTTCGGCGTGCGCGGCTACACGGCCGCCCTCGGGCTGGCCCCGTCGGAGCAGCGGCTCGACCACCCGGCCTGCGACCACGCCCGGCACGTCATGCAGGTCGCCCTCGCCGGCACCGGCGTACGGCTGGCGGACGGATCGGCGAACGTCGTCCCGGCCGGCGAGGAGACCAAGGACGTGCACAAGGCCTGGCGGCTGCACGCGAGCATGGTCCGCTACTCCCTGCTGCACGGCTTCTCCCAGGGCTGGGACGAGCACGCCGCGCAGTTGCCGAGCCGGTACGCCGCGGTGTACGCCTACCTGCTGAACGGCCTGGACGACACCGTCGAACGGCTCCGCGCCCACCGTTCCGGGCAGGGCGACGGGAGCGCCCTCGACGACCCGGCGACCGTCGCGGCGCTGACCGCCCGGCTGCGGAGCGCGGTCGACTGCGGCGCCGTCGACCGCGACACCGTACGCGAGCTGATCGACTGACCGGAGGGCCCACCGGCCGGTCGGTGGGCCTGCCGGTGCGTCGACCGCGATTCCGGACCGAATCTGGTCGGCCGGCCTACCGGTCCGCCACCGCGCCCGGGTGCAGTGCGGCACTCTCGTCGACGCGGCGGTCGTCGCCGAGGTCGTCCATGCTCATGAACTGCCGCAGGTCGTCGATCGCCATGGTCTGCTCGCGGATCTTGGCCATGATGTCGCGGAGCGTGTGCACGACGACGAGGGTGGCCTCCGCCTGGGCGAGGGTGGCGTGGACCTGTGCCAGCGCCGGATCGGGAGGCATCTGGTTGAGGGCGTTCTCGGCCTTCAACAGGTGGGAGGCGGCGGTGTCATTGTGGGTCACCCAGTGGTAGCCGGGTTCCTCCGGCCAGGCAGACGTCATAGCGGGCTGCTTACCTTCCCAGCCGGAGCGCGAAGCGCCCTGGCGATCTTGTCCGAACCGTACACGGCCCCCGTGCCTCGATAGGACGCGCGAGTCCCGCGGGCGGTTGGCACCGCGAACGTCTCGATCAGACCTCCGTCTCGGCCTCTCTCAGCTGAGGCGTTGGAGGTCCTCGGGAGTGTCGATGTCGTCCGCGGCGGCGACGTCGTCGCAGGGGACGGCGACGACGAGCTCCGGGTGGGCGCGCAGGAATCCCCGGGCGCCGACGTCGCCCGAGGCACTGGCCGCCGCCTCCGCGAAGTGCTCGTGGGCGATGAGGACCGGGTTGCGCGGCCGGCCGTCGTACGTGGCGACCGCGACTCGCGCTCCGGACTCGTGCGCCGCGCGCAGCCGGCGCACGGCCGCCGCGGTCACCCGCGGCTGGTCGACGAGCGCGATGACGACGGCCGGGCAGTCCGGCGCCAGCGCCGACAGCCCGGCGCGCAGCGACGACGCCATCCCGGTCCGCCAGTCCGGGTTGTGGATGACGACCGCGCCGGCCACGTCGACCGCGGCCGCGCCGGTGACCACCACGATCGGGGTGCAGCCCGCCTCATGGAGCATGCGCACCCCGCGGTCGACGAGCCGTACGCCGTCGATCTCGACCAGTGCCTTCGGTATGCCGAGCCGGCGCCCCTCTCCCGCGGCGAGCAACAGCCCCGCCGGTGCGCCAGCGTGCCTGATCCCCATCTCGGGAGCGTATCCATCCGCGTGGCCCCGGTCACGCGGGAGGACGGCACGCCCTGGGTTCCGTCCACGCGGCCCCTGTCCACGCGGCACGCCGGGAGATCGATCAGCGGTGGGCAGCCACGGGCGGAAGCACACCGTGGGTGGCACGGTCGGGAGCGGCCACCGCTCCACCGGCCACGGCGGCCCCGATCAGCACCGCGACGACGAGCCGGCGCGCCACGGTCTTCCGAGTGTTCTGCGACATGATCAACGGCCTTCTTCCCCGTTCGTCTGGACTCTTACGAGTCTCGGCCATGATCTACGCCCGCGCAGTAGGGCCAGATCGACTCTTGGACGGTGGGGCCAGCCCCACCAGTGCCACGGGGTGAAGTGACACTAACCCCCGTGGATCCGTCCGGCCGTTTCGCTGAGGGGGAGTCCGCTGCCGCCCCAGCGGAGCTGGATGAGCTCGGCCGCGACCGACACGGCGGTCTCCTCCGGGGTACGGGCGCCGATGTCCAGGCCGACGGGCGAGCGCAGCCGCGCGATCTCGTCGTCGGTCACGCCCGCGTCCAGGAGCCGTTTGACCCGGTCGTCGTGGGTACGCCGGGAGCCCATCGCCCCCACGTAGGCCGCCGGGGTGCGCAGCGCCACCTCCAGCAGCGGCACGTCGAACTTCGGGTCGTGGGTGAGCACGCAGATCACCGTGCGCTCGTCCACCTCGGTGTCGGCCAGGAAGCGGTGCGGCCACTTCACCACCACCTCGTCCGCCTCGGGGAAGCGCTTGGCGGTGGCGAAGATCGGACGGGCGTCGCACACGGTCACGCGGTAGCCGAGGAACCGGCCCATGCGGACGACCGCCGCCGCGAAGTCGATCGCGCCGAAGACCAGCATGCGGGGCGGCGGCGCGAAGGAGTTCACGAAGACGGACAGTTCGTCGCGGCGGCGTTCGCCGTCCGGTCCGTAGCGGCGGACGCCGGTGATCCCCTGGGCGAGCATCCCGCGGGCGTCGTCGTCGACGGCGGCGTCCAGGCGGTCGAGCCCCAGGGAGCCCGCCGCACGGTCGGGCCAGACGACGCGCCGGGCGCCAGTCTCGCGCGGGCCCGCGACGACGGTGGCGACCGCGACCGGCTCGTGCCGGTCGACCGAGGCCGTCACCTCCGCGAACTCCGGGAACGTCGCCGGGCCGACCGGCTCGACCAGCACGTCGAGGATTCCGCCGCAGGTCAGCCCGACGGCGAAGGCGTCGTCGTCGCTGACGCCGTAGCGCTGGACGACCGGCCGCCCCGTCTCCATGACCTCCCGCGCCAGTTCGTACACCGCGCCCTCGACGCAGCCGCCCGACACGCTGCCCACCGCCTCTCCCCCGGCGGAGACGGCCATCGCGGCGCCCGGCGGACGGGGCGCGCTGCGGAACGTGTCGACGACGGTGGCCAGGCCGAACGTCTCCCCCGCGGCGTACCAGGTACGGATCCCGTCGAGCACGTCACGCATCGCCGATCACTCCCGCCAGTTCCTCGAGCGCGGCCAGGCTGTGCCCGGCCACGAAGTCGTCGACGTACGGTAGTGCCGCCGCCATCCCCGCCGTAAGCGGTTCGTACCCAGGTCGGCCCTTGTGCGGGTTCGCCCACACCACCCGGTGGGCGAGTCGGCGCAGCCGCGCCATCTGCGCGGCCAGCAGCGTGGCGTCCCCGCGCTCCCAGCCGTCGGAGGCGAGGACGACGACCGCGCCCCGTGCCATGCCACGCTGGCCGAACCGGTCGAGGAACTCCTTCAGCTCCTCGCCCAGCCGGGTGCCGCCGCTCCAGTCGGGGATCGCGGACGACACCGCCGCCATCGCCGCGTCGGGTTCGCGCTGCCGCAGTTCACGGGTGACCCGGGACAGCCTCGTCCCGACGGTGAACACCTCGGTGCTGCGCGGGGCGCAGCGTACGGCGGCGTGCGAGAAGCGCAGGAGGACGTCGGCGTACGGGCTCATGGAACCGCTGACGTCGACCAGCAGCACGACCCGACGCGGGCGCGTACGGTGCGCGCGATGATGGAGCCGGGAGATCTCGCCCCCTCGCCGCAGGATCGAGCGGACGGTCCGGCCGGGGTCGAGGCGGCCCCGATGGGCCGGGGTGAACCGCCGGGAGCGGCGGCGCGCCGAGACGTCGTCGAGGAGCGCGATCAGCCGGTGCACCTCGTCCCGTTCTTCGGCGCTGAGCCGGGCGACGTCGCGCCGGCGCAGGACCTCGGCCGTGCTGGCCGCCGCGACGCTCGGGTCGCCGCCCGCCTCCTGCCCGGCGGCGTCGGCCGTCACGACCGGCCGCGCGGCGACGACCGGCGGCCGGGACATCCGGCGGACCGACGCGGACTCCCCGGAGAAGTACGCGGCGAAGCACCGGTCGTAGCGCGGCAGGTCGGAGGGGTCGGCGCACAGGGTGAGGCGGCCGGCCCAGTACACGTCGCGCGCGTCCGTCACGTCCAGGCTGTCGAGCGCGCCGATCATCGCCTGGAGCCGTTCGGGATCGGCGTTCACCCCGGCCGCCCGCAGCGTACGGGCGAAGCCGGTCATCGTCCCGACCACGTCACGCGAGGACTCCCGCTCTTCCACTCCGGCACCCGGCGTCCCGGCCAGGTCAGACGGGCGCTCCCGGCTCTCCGCGCCATCCGGTGGTCTGGGCTCCGGGGGCCCGGCGGGTTCGCTCGGCCCGGGCATGGTCAGGACCCGTTGAGCAGGACGTCGAGGCCCTTGACGACCCGTTCGGTGTCCTCGCGGTACTTCAGCACCGCGCCGAGCGTGACGGCGGCGGTGTCGGGGTCGAGGTCCCGTGCGCCGAGCGCGACGAGGGCCTCGGTCCAGTCGAGGCTCTCGGCGACGCCCGGGGTCTTGAGCAGGTCCAGGCCGCGCAGCCGGGCGGTGGCGCCGGCCACTTGACGGACGAGCCGTTCGGAGGCCTCCGGGAGCCTCCGTCGGATGATCGCGACCTCGCGGTCGAACGCGGGGTGCTCGAGCCAGTGGTAGAGGCAGCGGCGTTTCAGCGCGTCGTGGACCTCGCGGGTGCGGTTCGAGGTGACGATCACGACGGGCGGGTGCTCGGCCCGTACGGTGCCGAGCTCCGGGATCGAGATCGTGAAGTCGCTCAGCACCTCCAGCAGGAACGCCTCGAACTCGTCGTCGGCGCGGTCGATCTCGTCGACCAGGAGCACGCTCGGGCGGTCCGCCGACGAGGTCTCCAGCGCCCGCAGCAGCGGCCGGGCGACGAGGAAGCGCCGGTCGTACAGCTCCGATTCGAGGCGCTGGACGTCGGTCACGCCCGCGGCCTCCGCCGCCCGCAGGTGCAGGAGCTGGCGTGGGAAGTCCCAGTCGTAGAGCGCCTGCGCGGCGTCGAGGCCCTCATAGCACTGCAGGCGGATGAGGGGGACGCCGAGGACGGCCGCGAGGGTCTTGGCGAGTTCGGTCTTGCCGACCCCGGCCTCGCCCTCGAGGAAGAGGGGGCGGCTCATGCGCAGGCCGAGGAAGCAGGCGGTGGCGAGCCCTTCGTCGGCGAGGTACGCGTGCCGGTTCAGCGCCTCGCTCAACGCCGCCGGTGAAGCGAAGTCAGATGCCTGGATTGCGGTGGTCTGCGGCACGCCTCAAGGCTACTTCTCCGGACGGAACCGTCCAGGTTCGTCACTCACAGCACGCAAAGCACCCTTCTTGCTGTAAGTCCCGGAATCGCCGCATGGCGCCCACTACGCTCCGATGATCATGAAGCGAGCACTGCGACCGACGACCATCCGATTGAGATCTCCGTTGCCGGTCGCAGTGGCGGCGATCGCGGCCGTGGGGATCGCGGGGACCGCGTGCTCTCCGGCGCAGCGGGCGTCGCGGACGGCCGCCGGCGCGACGGCCGCGGCGGCGAACCCGGGGCCGCTGCCGTTCCGGCTGCCCGCGCAGAGCGTCCTTCGCTCCTCGAAGCACAAGGTGTTCGCGCACTACTTCACGCCGTACCCGGTCTCCTTGGACAACAAGGCCGCGGCGAGCGACTACTACACGAAGAACTACCTGTCGCCGACCGGCGAGAACGGCAAGCACGCCGCGTACGGCGGACTGCTCCGCGACCGTCCGATCGCCCGCGCTCCCCTCAGCGGCGACTGGCAGCTGGAGGACATGAAGACCGAGGTACGGCGCGCCGCCGCGGCCGGTCTCGACGGCTTCACCGTGGACCTGCTGTCCGTGAGCTCCTCCAGCGCCAACTGGTCGCGCGTGAAGCTGCTGATCAAGGCCGCCGAGCAGGTCGACCCGGGCTTCAAGATCGTCCTGATGCCCGACATGAACGGCCTCGCGAACGTCAGCGCCGACGCGCTCGCCGCCGCCGTCGCGAGCGTCGCCAAGTCGCCCGCCGTCTACCACCTCGCCGACAAGCGCCTCGTCGTCTCGCCGTTCAAGGCCGAGGGCAGGAGCGCGGCGTGGTGGTCGTCCTGGATGACGATCATGCGCGACAAGTACGACATCGAGGTCGCGCTCGTGCCGTGCTTCCTCAACTTCGGTTCGGGCGCCGACGCCTTCGCCGCCATCAGCTACGGCTTCTCCAACTGGGGCAACCGGAACCCGGCCGCCAACGCCGGCCTCGCCGCGAACATCGGCCGCGCCCACCGGCTCGGCAAGATCTGGATGCAGCCGGTCTCGGTCCAGGACGAACGGCCGAACCAGGGCAGGTACGACGAGGCCGGCAACACCGAGAACCTGCGGCTCACATGGAAGGCGGCGATCGACGGCGCCGACTGGGTGCAGATCCCCACCTGGAACGACTACTCCGAAGGCGCGCAGCTGTCGCCCTCGGCGAAGCACGGGTGGACCTACCTCGACCTGTCGTCGTACTACCTCACCCGGCTGAAGACCGGGAAGTACCCGGCGATCACCAAGGACGTCGTGTACGTCACGCACCGGATCCAGCCGGCCGCGGCCAAGCCGAAGTTCGCCGAGACCAGGCTCATGACGCTGCGCCCGGGCAGCACGCCCGCCCGCGACCAGGTCGAGGTGCTCACCATGCTCACCGCGCCCGCGAAGGTCACCGCGACCATCGGGGGCACCGCGCACACCTACAGCGCGCCGGCGGGCGTCCACGTCCAGACGTTCCCGCTGAAGGCGGGCACCAACAGCGTCTCGGTGACGCGGAAGGGCGCGGTCACGGCGAAGGTCACCTCACCGTTCGCCGTGACCGCCAAGCCCCAGGTCCAGGACGAGCAGTACTACGGGGTGACCAGCGGCCGGTAGGCCTCGGCCGCCGCGGCACGCTCCTGCGCCTCCACGACGACGTCGGCGTAGCGTTCGGTCCAGCGGCCGAGCGCGTCGATCGGCTCGAGCAGGCCGCGGCCGGCCTCGGTCAGCTCGTACTCGACCCGCGGCGGCGCCTCGGCGTACGTCCTGCGGGTCACCAGACCGTCGCGCTCCAGCCGGCGCAGCGTCTCGGTCAGCACCTTGCCGCTGATGCCCCCGATCACCCTGCGGAGCTCGACCGGCCGCATCGACCCGTCGCGGAGCGCGTAGACCACGACGGCGTTCCAGGTGTTCGTCAGCAGGTCGAGCGCCAGCCGGGTCTGGCAGTCGGCGAGGAGCTCCTCGATCATCCCTACGTCCTATCGCATCGGCCGGGCACCGGATGGTGCCCATCGGAATCCCTAGTGTCGCGTCCATGCGAATCGGGATTCTCGGATCGGGACACATGGCCGACGCGCTCGGCACTCAGTGGGCGCGTGCGGGGCACGAGGTGCTCATCGGCGCGCGCGACGGCGAGAAGGCGGCGCGGCTCGCCGCACGGATCGGGCCGGACGCGCGCTCGGGCGGACTCGGCGACGCGGCGGGCTTCGGCGACGCCGTGCTGCTCGCCGTGGCGTACGAGGGCGTCAAGGACGTTCTCGCGCAGGTCGGGGACGCCCTGCGCGGGCGAATCGTGATCGACTGCGTGAACGGCATCGTGCATCCGGGCGTCACGCTCGCCACCGGGAACGGCCCGTCCGTCGCCCGGCAGATCGCCGACGCGACCGGTGCCCACGTCGTCAAGGCGTTCAACCTGTGCCCGGACGACGTGTGGCGGATGACGCCGCCGCACTTCGACGGCCACCCGCTGGCCGTGCCGATCTGCGGCGACGACGCCGGCGGCCTCGACCGGGCGGGCCTGCTGGAGGCCACGGCGGCGTTCGTGATCGGCCTGCACATCTCCGGCGTCGACCCGCGCTCCGCCCTGCCTCCCCTCGCGTAGCCGGCCGGATCGGGCATACCGGAGCCGCATATTCGCGAATCGAATGACGGGCCGGCGCGTGGCCGCCTTCCCCCGTCCGTGGCCGGCGGAAACGCCGGGCATCACGACGTTGACGAGAGCACGACCCTCCTGACACCTCCGGCAGGACGACGACCGCAAAACGGAAGTTGACGGAGGGTCATGGTTCGACAGACCACTTACTCCCTCTCTCAAGGCACGGATGTCGGTCGGACTGGTTCGATTGACCTGCGGCACGGTTCGGACATTCAGGGGTAGGGGCGGCACGAGGACACCGGTTGGTCGGACTCGGCCCTCGATGATCGATCATTCGGTGGCGTCCGCTCGGCCGGGGATCGGCCCCACGGCCGACATGCCGGAGGAGCGACCCCTGCCGGGGTAATGCAGATGGCCATCAGGACGGAGACACGCCAGGCTGAGGAACTCGCGCGATATCTCAGTCACGCCGTGTGCGAGCTGCGGAAATCGAACGGTGATCCGGCGCGAGGGTGGCGAGAATGGCTTGACATCGAGGATCCGCACATCGGAGAGGCCGTCGTCGCGGAGTTGCGGGACATCCTCCGAGAGTGGCCGGACACCACCGATCCGGATCGGCTGAAGAAGGTACTGACGCATCGGAACCACAGCCGTGAGGTCTTGTGGCGTCTGCTCGCCGAGCCGGAGAGCGTCGAGCCTCCGCAACGCCATGTCGCCGGAGGGCGGAACGCCGGTCCGCGCAGACGGCTGCGAACGTGGCTCGCATCGCAGGCCTCCTGGATCTCACTCGCCGCCGTGGTGACGGTGGTGGTCCTGACGGCGGCCGTGGTCATTCCCCGCCTCGGCGACCGGCCCCTCCGGCATGGCATTCCGGATTTGATGCTGCAGACGGTCGCCATCTTCGTCCTGGCGTTCCTTCCCGGATGGATGTTCCTGCGATTTCTGCAAGGACGCGCCGGAGCGCTGTGGGACGAATACGTCATCCATCTGCATCGTCTGCAGTGGGATCGGCCGCGCAACCTGCCACGGCCGCCCCAGGCGTCCACGTTCTACGATCGCTGGCTCGCCGACGGCGGCCCCGCCGTCACCGGATTCCGCAGCATCTACCAGGAGAAGTTCGACGCCTACTACGGGCGTTCCATCTCCAAGAGCGTCCAGGAACCCGGCCGTCGCGTGCGGCCGGAGACACTCTTCCCCGTCTACCTGACGACGTTCGTCCTGGCCGTGTGCTGGACCGCCCTGCTCTGGGATCACCACGCGCGGTTCGCGCTGAACGAACCGGCGAGCGAGTCGCTGCGCCCCATGCTGGCCTTCGCCTTTCTCGGCGCCTATCTCTTCGTGATCCAGATGCTGATCCGCCGCTTCTACCAGAACGACCTGAAGTCCAGCGCATACCTCAGCGCGGTGCTGAGAATCGCCACCGCGCTGATCCTCGCGGCGGCGGTCTACCCGATACTGTCCTTTCACGGGCAAGGAGCACCGGTACGAGTGGCGGTCGCCTTCTTGATAGGGTTCTTTCCGGTCATCGGCATAGAATTCTTCCGGCAGTTCACCGCCAAGACACTGCGCCTCGCCGTGCCATCACTCAAGGTCAAATATCCGTTGAGCGATCTCGACGGCCTGAACATATGGTACGAGGCGCGGTTGCTGGAAGAGGGCATCGAGGACATGCAGAGCCTCGTCACCGCGAATTTCGTCGATGTCCTCCTCCATACACGGGTCCCCGCCGGCCGTCTCATCGACTGGGTCAACCAGTCCTATCTTCTTCTGCATTTGAACACGCTCGGAGATGAGAACACGCTCAGACGGCGCGCCGACACATCGGGCGGAACGGAGGGCACCACGGCCGATGTCCGGACCGTCCTCCGGTCTCTGGGGATCCGGACCGCGACCGACCTCCTCTGCGCGTTCACCGAGGAAGGGGTCGCGCGTCACGACGAGACGGACGGCACGCCGTCCACTCCCGGGGGATTCGATTTTCTCGCCGCGAACGACCTCGAACCGGCCAGGATAAGAGCGCTCGTTCGCATACTCGCGGACGATCCGGGCCTGCATCCGATCCTGAATTGGCAGAACAACGGCGTACCGCTGCACATCCCCGCCGCAATGGCCCCACGCCCGAAAAACGTCCTTCGCCTACCACCCCACACCTGAGCGAAGGAGTCAGAGCTCCGGTTCTTGATCGAACCGATGGCGTCAATCCGCGATCAAACAGAGGTCAGCATTCGGTTTTTTGGTAGATCATAAGTATCGGGGCCGGTTGCGACGGGTAGGGGCGCGATTGCGAGGGACTGCACGGATGGCGTCAGTTGTCACTGACCGAACCGGCGGTCCAGTCCAATACGGAAACAGGAGAGTCCAACCATGGCGACACCACCGTACAAACCGCCTCCGTTGACGAACCCTACGTTCAACGACCCTCGGGTGCGTCTGTGGCAGCAGCAGATGAAGGACCGCGGCTGGAACATCACGGTCGACAGTGACTACGGCGACGACAGTGAGAGGATCTGCAAGGCGTTCCAGAAGGAGAAGGGCCTGAAGGTGGATGGCATCGTCGGGCCGATCACCTGGAAGGCCACCTGGGAGGCGCCGGTCACGGCCGCCGCCTCGCAGAAGCACTGAACCATCGGTTGCGGACAACGGGCTAGGCCTGTGTGATGCAGGACGATTATCAGGGCCGGCCGCCCCTCATCGGGTGGTCGGCTCGCTCATGCCGTCTGGATCGCATGCCGGCGGGCCACACGACCCGCTCCGGGCCTGCCTGGAAGGTCAACGGCGCCAGGACGGCATGACGTCGAACATCGCCGCGGTCTTGGCGGGATCGCGGTCGACGAGCTCGTCGAGCACCTCGTCGATCCGCTTCATGATCGAGTCATCGAGACTCCGGCCGCTGACGGCGGCGTTCTCGGCGACCTGCTCCGGCCTCGAGGCACCGATGATCGCCGCTGCGACGTTCGGGTTCCGCAGGACCCACGCCACCGCGAGCTGGGCCATCGTGAGCCCGGCCTCCTCGGCGATCGGCCGCAGCCGCTGGACCCGTTCGAGCACCGTGTCGGACATGTAGCGGCCGACGAACCGCGAACCCCGCGCGTCATCGGCCCGCGACCCCGCGGGGACCTCCCGGCCGGGCAGGTACTTGCCGGTGAGAACGCCCTGGGCGACCGGGGAGAACACCATCTGGCTCAGGCCGAGACGCTCACACGCGGGCACGACCTCCGGCTCGATGACGCGCCACAGCATGGAGTACTGCGGCTGGTTGGACACCAGCGGCACCCCCAGCGGACGGGCGAGCTCCTGCCCCTTCTCGATCTGGGCGGCCGTCCACTCCGAGACCCCGATGTGGAGCACCTTCCCCTGCCGCACCAGGTCGGCGAACGCCCGGATGGTCTCCTCGAGCGGAGTGTCATCATCGAAGCGGTGCGCCTGGTAGAGATCGACGTAGTCGGTGCGGAGCCGCCGCAGCGAGGCATGGCAGCTCTCCATGATGTGCTTGCGAGAGAGTCCCCGGTCGTTCGGGCCCGGACCGGTCGGCAGGCACACCTTCGTCGCGATCACGAGTGACTCGCGGCGGACCCCGGCCAGCGCGCGGCCGAGCACCTCCTCGGCTCGCCCCTGGGAGTAGATGTCGGCCGTGTCGAACGTCGTGATGCCGGCGTCCAGCGCCGCCCGGACGCATGCCGCCTGCGCGTCCTCCGCGATCTGGCCGTCCAGCGTCAGCCAGTTCCCAAAGATGATCTCGCTGACCTTCAGGCCGCTGTGCCCCAGGTATCGATACTCCACGATGATCATCGTAACGATGACCGATCCAGGTCGGCGGAGGCGGTCACCTCGATCGGGCTCCGCTCGTTTCGGCAGCTCGGGCGAACTCGCCGATCATCGGGTTCTGCGCGCCGGCGAGCCACGCGGGCGCGCAGATCATCGGCGGTAGGCCGGACACCGGCACACTGACGACATGGGGGTTGTCGGGGCGTAGCGAGGCGACCGTCAGGTGGACCGCGTCCCCCTCGGCCGCCAGGATGATCGCCTCTTCGAGGGACGCGGAGGCGTAACGGGCGACGCGTCGGAGCGGCACGCCGCTCGGAGTGGTACGGGGAATCCAGAGGTCGGCGAGCCGCTCCGGCATACGGCTCGGGTAGAGCAGGTCATAGTCGGCCAGTTCCTCGACGTCGACGACGGCGCGCCGGGCCAGCGGATGCCCGGTCGCCACCAGCACCGCACGCTCGTCCCGCAGCAGCGTGGGTCCGACGCGTACGCCCAGGCCCCGGATCAACGAAGGGTCGGCGGGCAGCCAGCCGATGAAGACGTCCACCAGCCAGTCGTCGCCCCAGCGGGAGGGGTCGGTGTTGGGGTGCGCGGACCGCACCACGGCGCACTGAGGGTGGGCCCGCTCGAAGGCCCTGATCGGCCGGTCGGCCACGCCTTCGGGAAGACTCGTCGCGACGCCGACGCGCAGCACAGCGGGCCGTACGCTCCGCTGGGCCTCGGACAACGCCCGCTCCATCCGGTCGTACGCGGGCCGCAGCTCCTCCTCCAGCCGTTCGCCGAGCGGTGTCAGCCGGACCCGCCTGCTCGTCCGTTCGAACAGTGGAGCGCCGACCCGGCGTTCGAGCGCGCGCACCGCCTGGCTCACACGCGGAGTGGAGATGCCCAGGTGGGCCGCTGCCTGCCCGAAGTGCAGCTCGCGGGCCACCGCCAGGAACGCCTCGATCTCCCGGATCTCCATACACCCATTGTGTCGCCCTGCTTAACGATCGTGGCGCGATCCGTCGTTGATCACCGGTCTCGGGGCGACGAGCCTGGAAGGACTATGGGACTCGAAGAACAACTTCCCGGGGGATTCCTGCTGACGACGGTCGAGTCGGTGGCCGGCCTGGCGCGTAAGTCGTCGATGTGGCCGATGACGTTCGGCCTCGCGTGCTGCGGGATGGAGCTGATGGCGGTCGGCGATCCGCGCCACGACTTCTCGCGGTTCGGAATGGAGCGTCCGTCCGGCTCGCCGCGCCAGGCGGACCTCATGGTCGTCGCCGGACGTGTCAGCCAGAAGATGGCACCGGTGCTACGGCAGCTGTACGACCAGATGGCCGCGCCGAAGTGGGTCATCGCGATGGGCGTGTGCGCCTCATCGGGCGGGATGTTCAACAACTACGCGGTGGTGCAGGGCGTCGACCACATCGTGCCCGTCGACATCTACCTGCCCGGCTGCCCACCGCGCCCGGAGATGCTGCTGGACGCGATCGTCAAACTGCACGACAAGATCCAGAACACCAAGCTGGGCGCGCACCGGCGCGCCCAGATCGTCGCCGAGGAGCGAGCCCGAGTGACGGGGCTCCCGCTGATCGACGTGTCCTCGGCCCACGGCTGAGCCGCCAAAAGCAGAAACCCCCGCCGGGCTGTGTCGGCCCGGCGGGGGCCGGTGAGTGAAACAACCGGTTCGGCGGCGACGGCCGCCCTAGCCGGCCTGCTCGACGACGGCCACCTCGACACAGTCACCGCCGTTGGCCGTGCTGCGCGTGGCCTTCCGCCACGTCACCGCAAGTTCGACGCAGTTGCCGCCGTTCGCCGTGCTACGTGCGGCCTTCCGCCACGTCAGGTCGTCCATTGCTCCGACTTCCTCCGGATGAGCTCGATCGACTGCCGCCTGGGGAGGGCGTCCGCCCGGAACACTTCGAACATACGCCGCAGCATCGCCACGTCGTGTTGGCGCTCGACCACCTCTCCGCTGAGCTGACTGTCAACGTATGCCAGCTCTGTCCCGCCGTCGAGGGCCGCGATGGCGAAAGGGCCGGTGAACCCGGCGCACGTCTCGGCGCTCGCCGGCACGATCTGGACGATCACGTTTTCTCGCTCGGCAATGGCCGCCAGTTGCAGGAGCTGGTCGGCCATGACCTTGGCTCCGCCGACGTTCTGGCTCAGCACGCTCTCGGCGATGACCGCGACGAGGACAGGTGGGGAGTCCTCCCGGGTGAGGAGTGGTCGATTGTCGAGAAATCGACAGGACTTCATTTGACGCCATATTGGCTAACCGCTATCTATTGGCTAGCCGTTAGGGAGACATGCAAGACCGAGGATCTGAGGGTGCATGAACGAGTTCGGCGGTGTGCTGCAGGTCCGCGGCCTGTTCAAGGAGCATGGCCAGGGGCAGGGGCTGGTTCGCGCGGTCGATGGAGTCGACCTGGACGTACGAGCGGGACAGATGATGGCGGTGATGGGTCCCAGCGGCTGCGGCAAGTCCACCCTGCTTCACCTGCTGGGTGGCCTTGAGCGGCCCACCGATGGGCAGGTGTGGCTGGCCGGCCGGCGTATCGACACCGTGAACGAGCGGGGTCTGGCCCGGCTGCGGCGTCGGTCGGTGGGGTTCGTCTTCCAGGCCTTCCATCTGGTGGAGGAGCTGACGGCGGCGGAGAACGTCGAGCTGCCCGCGCTCTTGGCCGGACGCCCCGCGCGCGCGGCCAGGCGCCGCGCGGCCGTTCTGCTGGAGCGGTTCGGGCTCGCCGACCGCGCCCGGCATCTGCCCTGGCAGCTGTCGGGGGGACAGCGTCAGCGGGTGGCCATCGCCCGTGCCATGGCCAACGAGCCGCTGGTCCTGCTGGCCGACGAGCCGACCGGAAATCTGGACACCGCCGCGACGCTCGATGTGCTGCGCCTCTTCGCGGACCTGCGCGCCGCAGGGCAGACCCTCGTGGTCGTCACGCATGACGAGCGGGTCGCGGCCATCGCGGACCGGCGGGTATCCATGCGCGACGGGATGTTGGTCGACGACACCCGGCCGGCAGGCGGCACCAGACGGCTCGGCGACCTGTTCGGACTGGAGGGCTGAAGGCCGTGGGCCGCATCCTGCTCGTGTTCCGCCTGGTCCTGGCCGACGTACGCCGCCATCCCGCCCAGGCGGTGATGCTCCTGGTCTCGATCACCGCCGCCACCGCCATGCTGAGCCTGGGCATGTCACTGCACAGCGCGACCGAAACGCTCTATCGGCAGACCCGTGCCGCCACCGCGGGTCCGGACTTCGTGGCGTTCTCCCCTGGCACCGACCGGGCCGCGACCTCGGCCCTGACGTCGTTGGCGCACGCTCCCGAAGTCGTCGCCAGCAGCAGACCGTACCGCCAGTTCTATACGACCCTCACGGCGCACGGCACCAAGGCGAACGTCGTGGCGCAAGGCGCCGATGCGACACCGGGCCCGATCGACCGCCCCCTGGTGACCTCGGGCACCTGGGTACGCCCCGGAGGCGTCGTGGTCGAACGCGGCTTCGCCAACGCACTGGGCGTCCACGTCGGCGACCACATCACCGTCGCCGGCCGCTCGCTGCCGGTCGCCGGAATCGCCGTGACCGCGGCTTACACCGTCTACCCGTGGGCGCAGATGGGGGTCGAAGGGCCGAGCGACTCCAGCGGTCTGGTCTGGCTGAACGAACCGGACACTCGGGCGCTGGTCTCCGCGAACGTGTCGGTGAGCTCCGCCATCTACCTGAAGCTACGCGACCCCGCCGCGACCCAAGCGTTCCTGGACGCACACCGGGCGTCGGCGGATCCCGCCCAGACCACGACGCACTTCGTCACCTGGCAGTTCATGGCCGTCCAGGACTCGGTCATGCTCAAGGACAGCCAGCCGATCCTGGTCATCGGCAGTTGGCTGATCAGCTTCCTGGCCATCGCCGGCGTGGCCACGCTGGCCGCCGGACGCGCCGCCAAGCAGACCCGCCGGGTCGGACTGCTCAAGGCCGTCGGCGCCACACCAGGCCTCATCGCCGCCGTCCTGCTCGCCGAATACCTGACCCTCGCGCTGATCGCCGACGCACTCGGGCTGACCGTCGCCCGGCTGGTCGAGCCCGCCATCATCAATCCCACCGCCAGCCTGATCACCGCCGCCACCGGACCGACCGGCACCACCATCGCCGTCACGACCGTCATCGCCCTGGCCGTGGCGGCCCTCACCACCCTCGGCCCGACCATCCGGGCCGTGCGCACGGAAACCATCGCCGCGCTGGCCGACACCGCCCACCAGCCCCAGCACCGAGCCCACCTGACCCGAATCTCCGCGCTGCTGCCGACCCCGCTCCTGCTCGGGCTTCGCCTGATCGCCCGCCGACCCGGCCGCGCGTTCCTGCACGCGTGCAACATGACGGCCACACTGACCACCATCACCTCCCTACTGGTGCAGTACGCCCAGCCCGCCAGGGGCTACGGCCTGGACGGCTCTTCCAGCCTGACCAACCTGAAGGCCGACCAAGGACGGCACATGATGCTGGCCGTCACCGCCGCGCTGATCGTCCTCGCCGTCATCAACACCATCACCATCACCTGGACCACGGCACAAGAAGCCCGCCCCACGATGGCCATCGCACGCACCCTCGGCGCCACCCCCGGACAGATCACCGCCGGACTGTCCACCGCGCAACTGCTTCCGACCCTGCCCGGTGCCCTCACCGGCATCCCCATGGGCATCATCCTGTGCCTGCCTTTCAGCGCTCCGAACGCGGTCTGGCCGCCCGCGTGGTCGCTGCTCACCGCCGCACTCGCCGCCCTACCCGTAACAGCCGCACTCACCGCCGTACCCGCCCGCATCGCAGCCCGCCGATCCGTCGCACAGACCCTCAGCGCCGAAGCGACCTGAGCGTCGATCGGTTCATGGCACTTTCGGTCGCGCTGTGCGGCCCGCTCGCTGTGGCCGGATCGCCGGGTCGGGCCTCAGCGGGCCGCCGGGATGCGGAGGCGTCCGTCGTGGACTTCGGCGACCCGGTCGGCGGCGGCCAGGTGGGCACGGTCGTGGGTGACCAGGACGGTCGCGGTGGCCCGTTGGCGGGTGAGACGGGTGATCAGATCGATGATCGCGGCACCGCGTTCATGGTCGAGGGCGCTGGTGGGTTCGTCGACCAGGAGGACGGTGGGATCGTTCATCAGGGCACGGGCGATGTTGACCCGCTGACGCTGACCGCCGGACAGCCGGTGGGGACGGCGGTCGGCCTGGTCCGCCAGGCCGACCGCGTCGAGCAGTTCCATCGCCCGGAGCCGGGCCCTGGCCGGGGAGCGACCGTCGATCCGGGCCATGACCTGGAGCTGTTCGGCGGCGGTGAGTGAGGGGAGCAGGTTCGGCTGCTGGAAGACGATGCCGATCTTGTGGCGCCGCACGGCGGTCAGCTCGCCGCGGGTCAGCCCGGTGGTGACGGTGCCGTCGATGGTGACTGTGCCGGCGTCGGGGGTGATGAGCGTCGCGGCGACGGCCAGCAGGCTGGACTTGCCGGAGCCGGAGGGGCCGACCAGGGCGGTGAGACTGCCCTTGGGCACCTCCAGGTCGACGTGGTCCAGGGCGGTCAGGCGGCCGTCGCCGTCAGGGTAGGTGAGGGTGATGTCGGTCAGTGTGAGGCTCAACGGGCGCTCCCCAGGGCGGTCAGCGGGTCGACTGAGGTGATGCGGCGGACGGACAAGGCGGCCCCGAGCGCACCGAGCAGGATCATCACGGTCGCGGGGAGAAGGATGGTCGCCGGAGTGAGGATGAACGGGACGGCCGAGCCCGCCACGACGGCGCCGAGGGCGACGGCGATGACGGTACCGACGAGGGTGCCGCCGGTCAGCAGGGCGACGGCTTGGCCGAGGGCGTCGCGCAGGAGGTAGGCGGTGGAGGCGCCCAGCGCCTTGAGGATCGCGACGTCGGCGCTGCGCTGGATGGTCCATACGGTGAAGAAGGCGCCGATGACGAGCGCGGAGATGGCGAACAGGAAGCCGCGCATCAACTGCAGGGAGCCGTTCTCGGAGGTGTAGGAGCCGATCGCGGTCAGCGAGTCGCCCTTGGACACCGTCCTGGTGCCCGCCGCCGTGTCGGCGGCCTTCACGTCGGCGCGTGCGGTGGTCTTGAGGGCGATGACGGTGGCCGCCGGTTCGTCCGTGGAAGTGGGTGGTGCGGTCTTCCGCCAGGTGTCCAGGCTGGTCCAGACGACCGGAGTGTGGCTGAAGTGCGCGTCCCCCCGTACGGCGGCGACGGTCAGGGGCCGCCCTGCGAGCGTGAGGGTGCCGCCGGGCCGTACACCGAGGTCCTCGGCGGCGGACGTGGAGACCACCACCGAGCGTTCGTCGATCCGGTCGCCGTCCGGCGCGAGTGCGGTGCCGGGCCGCACGCCGAAGGCCGAGACGCCGGCGCTCCTGTCTCCGGCGACGGCCCGCGTGACGGTGATGCCGAGTGGCTCCGCGCTGGTCACGCCGGGCGTCTCGGCCCACTGCCGCCACTGCCGCGCGGTGACGGTGGAGTTCGAGTACGAGAGACCCTGTCCACCGCCGGGCGCGCCGAAGGCGATCCTGTCCGCGGGCAGGTTGCTGATCGCGGAGATGTTCTGCCGGCCCAGCCCGGCGGTCAGCCCGGACAGCAGCCCGACCAGCACGGTGATCAGCACGATGACGGTCCCCATCAGGGCGAAGCGCCCCTTGGCGAACCTCAGGTCTCTCCAGGCCACGAACACGGCTTGGACCTGCCCTTTCGACGGTGGAAGCGGTACACCTCCACCGTCGCCGCCCCGCCCGGCAACGGCATCCGGCCGAGGACGGGACTTCCTGGGCCGAAGGGTGGCGGCCGGGTTCTAACTTTCGATGGAGGCACCTGTGGGCCTCGGCTTCTAGGCTGGAGAGATCGTGAACAGCACCGCGCCCACCTTGGCCCTCACCGTCCGGGCCCTGACGTGGTGCTTGCACCTGCTGGTCGCCGGCTTGCTCGCCTTCGCCGCCGCCCGGGCCGTGGCCGGCGGCGGGCCGCATGCCGCCCCCGCCGTGGCGGCGGCCGCGGCGCTGGCGCTGGTGTACGCGGCCGGGCCGGTCCTGCCCCGTGTCCGGCGATCTCGCCGGGCGGCCATGCTGTGGCTCACCGCCGTAGGCGTCGTATGGCTGGTGCTGCTGACGCTGTCCGCCGACGCCGTCTGGGTCGCCTTTCCTCTGTACTTCCTGCAGCTGCACCTGCTGCCCCGCAGCGCCGGCCTCGCCGCGGTGATCGCCACCGTGCTCGCGGCGATCACGGCCTTCGCCGCCCACCAGGGCACCTTCAGACCGGCCGCCGCGATCGGCCCGGCCCTCGGCGCCGCCGTGGCGGTCGCGGTCGTGTGGGGGTATCAGGCCCTCTACCAGGAAAGCGAACGCCGCCGGAGGCTGATCGAGGAGCTCACCACCACCCGTGCCGATCTGGCCGCCGCCCAGCACACCGCCGGGGTGCTGGCCGAGCGCGAGCGCCTGGCCCGAGAGATCCACGACACCCTCGCCCAGGGCCTGTCCAGTATCCAGCTCCTCCTGCGCGCCACCGAACGCGTCCTTCCCGACCGGCCCGACACCGCCGCCCGCTATGTGGGCCAGGCCCGTCAGGCCGCAGTGGACAACCTCGCCGAGGCCCGCCGCTTCGTCGCCGCCCTCGCCCCGCCCGTGCTGGATGGCACCACGCTGGCCGGCGCGCTGGAGCGGTTGTGCGCCACCACCTCCACCCGCCATCCGCTCACCGCGCGGTTCCACCTGGCCGGCGACCCGGTGCCCCTGCCGACCGCGCACGAGGTCGCCCTGCTCCGCGTGGGCCAGTCCGCCCTGGCCAACGTCGTCCAGCACGCCCACGCCGTCACCGCCAAGGTGACCCTGGGCTATGTCGGCGACCACGTCACCGTGGACGTCCTCGACGACGGTGTCGGCTTCGACCCGGACCGACCGCCCGTCCCTCACCCGGAGGGCGGCGGTTTCGGGCTCGCGGCCATGCGTGCCCGTGTGCGTGCTCTCGACGGCACCCTCACGATCGAGTCCGCCCCCGGGCACGGCACCGTCCTGACCGCCCGGCTTCCCCTCCCCCGGTCCGCCGCACCCGAGGCCGAGGCGATCCCATGACCGACGCCACCATCCGCCTGCTGCTGGCCGACGACCACCCGGTGGTGCGGGCCGGGCTGCGCGCCGTGCTGGAGACCGAACCCGGCATCACGGTGGCGGCCGAGGCGGCCACCGCGGAAGAGGCCGTCGCCCGCGCCGCCGACGGCGATGTGGACGTCGTCCTGATGGACCTGCAGTTCGGCCGGGGAATGAGCGGCGCGCAGGCGACCGCCGCCATCACCGCCCGCCCCGGAGCCCCGCGTGTCCTGATCGTCACGACCTACGACACCGACGCCGACACTCTGGCCGCCATCGAGGCGGGCGCCACCGGCTACCTCCTCAAGGACGCTCCGCCCGAGGAGCTCGCCGCCGCCGTGCGCACCGCCGCGGCCGGCCGCACCACGCTGGCCCCCTCCGTCGCCGACCGGCTCATGAACCGGCTGCGCAGCCCGGCGATCGCCCTGACCCGGCGCGAGACCGAAGTCTTGGCCCTCGTCGCGGACGGCCTGTCCAACCAGGCGATCGGCCGGCGGCTCCACCTCACCGAGGGCACCGTCAAGTCCCACCTGGCCCACGCCTACGCCAAGCTCGGTGTCGAATCCCGCACCGCCGCCGTCGCCGTCGCCACCGACCTCGGCCTCATCCGCCGCTGATCGGGCCGCGTACGCGTCCGGGCGGTCACATGGTGCGCGGTCGCTCTCAGCCGCCGATGACCGCGACGGCGACGCGGCCCCACGCGTGCGGACGGGACAGCCTCGTGGTGCTGTTCGGCGCCAGGCAGGGCCGGCTGCCCACGGCCGCCCGGTCCGGCGGGCGGCGACCACCCACCGGTCCAAGCTGCGATAGATCACTATTCGGCGACCTGACTGCGCTCGATGAGGTCCAGAACCGCCTCCCGGGTCTGGCGCATGACGGCGACGGTCTCCTCGGCGGCTGCGGCGATGGCCGGGTCGCTGGGGGCGATGGGCGGTTCGACCAGCACGGCCACGGCGTCGGCGAGGACCTCGTCAGGGTGGTCGACACCGGACGGGGCGGTGGCCGGGTCGGACATGGCGGTGCCGAATCCGGTGAGTACGGCGTGCATGGCGTAGGCCTGGCCGGCCAGCGGACGATCACGGCGGATCAGACCGTGTCGGTGAAAGATCGGCATGACCGCCTCGCACAGGGCGCTGGGGCTGGTGCGGGCGAACAGGTCGCGGTCGCCGGCCTGCTGCGTGAGCAGCCGCAGCAGGTCGGCGTCGCCGCTGCCGAGGCGGTGCGCCAGCGGGAGTTTCAGTCCGGTACGGATCAGCAGCGGTGCCAGGCGGCGCGGCAGCACCGCTGCGGGGTCGGCGAGGAGACGGCCGATGATCTCATCCAGGAAGGCCAGCAGTTCGCGGGCGAACAGCCCGAGGATGAGATCCTCCTTGGCGGGCCAGTACAGGTAGACGGTGCCCTTGCCGACCCGTGCGGCCTGGGCGATCTCGCTGACCGTGACCTTGCGCACGCCGTGGTCGAGCACCAGCTCGCGTGCGCTGTCCAGGATGCGAGCGGCCTTACGCGAGCGGTGCTCGATCAGCTGGCTCACCTGTGCTGTCCTCTTCTTTCGGGCGCGAGACGGGTCACACGGCGGCGACGTCGAGCTCTTTGTTCGTGAAGTCGGGGCCCTTCATTATCTTGCCCATGGCCTGTCTGAGGATCGGCCTGGTCATCAGGCGGAGCATCACGGTGCGCATGATCTGCTCCTTGCGATCGTGGGGGGTGAAGATCCTGCGCATGATCAGGGCGCTGTCCTGTTCGATGTCGATGAACGGCCGCATCCGTGCCTCCCACGCCCGCAGCGCGCCGGGCAGGTCGTCGGGGTGGCGCTGCAGCATGGTGCCCAGTAGCTCGCCGCCGGCGATGCCGCTGGAGGCTCCCATGCCCGCGTACAGGGTCACGCACCAGGCGGCGTCGCCGACGAGGACGACCCGGCCGCGATGCCAGGTCGGCATCTTCACCTGGTGTACGGCGTCGAACAGGTGCTCCGGGGCCTGCTCGAACCGCGTGTACAAGGTCTCCAGCAGGGGGCCCGCGGGCTCCGGGCCGAACGCGGCGCGGATGGACTCGATCGGCGGGCGTGCGAACTCGGCGTCGATGTCGTCGGTGCGGTAGGAGAACAGCAGACTCGGGGCGTGATCGGAGAAGGGGAAGGTCCATGCCGAGCGTCCCGGCTCGGCCATGATCAGGCCCTCGTGCAGGCCGAAGCCCTCGATCGGCGCGTCGAGCGCGGTGGCGCCGATCATGTAGTTGAGCGGATGCAGGTACACCTCGGGGCCGAAGACCAGCTCGCGTACGGTCGAGCGCATCCCGTCGGCGCCCACCACCAGGTCGAAGCGCTCGGTGACGGTGGCACCGGAGGCGGTGTCGCGCAGGGTGACCTCCGCCGCGGAGTCGTCCTGGGTGATGCGGGTGGGCACGGTGGAGTAGCGGATCTCCACGTCGGCCGGCAGCGCGGAGAACAGTCCCTGTTCCACGTCGCCGCGCAGCAGCAGCCGGGGTCTGGTGACCACGCCGGGCATATTGGCCGGATTCATTCCTGGCGTGCGGCGCCCGGCCCGGTCCACCTCGTAGTTGACGAGCTCCGGATGGCCGCGGTCGCCGATCGCCTCCAGCACGCCCAGCCGCCGCGCGGAGGCGACCCCGGTGCCGAACAGCATGATGAAGTACCCGCTCGAGCGGCGCGCGGCGGCCCGCTCCACCAGCACCGGCTCCCAGCCCACCTGCCGTAGCCGCACCGCGGTGGCGATGCCCGCGACCCCGAGCCCGACCACCAGCGCACGGCCCCGCCCGACTGTGTCCTTCATGACGACTCCCTTCCTGTCGCCACCACAATAGTCGACGAACTGACCAAAACGGTTCTATTGGTCAGTCGCAGAGCGGTGGAGTCCGTCGCCGGGTGGAAAATGACGTCGATACCCGGGACGCGCCGGCGTATCCCGGGATTAGAGCCCGAACGCCTGCGTCACTCGGCCGGCCAGCTCGGCTTCGTTCATCGCGGTGTCGACCTCGATGACGGGCAGGTCGAGGCGCTTCGTCTCCTCGAAGAGGCGGTCGGTGAACATCCGGTCGCGTTCCAGCAGGTTGCGCCGGGCCCGTTCCGGATCGCCGGTCCTTTGGGGGATCTCCCAGCCACGGCCGTCGAACGCCGTCCAGCGGAACTCAGGAGTCGGCAGGAGCCAGACCGCGTTGTCCTGCGCGGCGAGCAGCGGCTTGACGAGGTGCGGCAACAGCCGGAAGCCCTCGGCGACGATGCCGGTCTCCGCCGGCAGGCGCAACAGGTCCTCGACGATCAGGCCGAAGCCCTCGCCCCGGAACCAGTGGAAGGTCTCGAGCATGGTCTCCGGAGACCGGTTCACCCAGCGCTCGTCCATGTCCATGGTCATGAACCCGCTCAGGTACGGGGCGTCCTCGGGCGTGCTGCGGCGGGCGTGGTCCGGCATCGCCTCGTCGGTCGAGTACACGTGCAGGCCGTGCCGGGCCGCGATGCGCCGGGCCATCGTCGACTTGCCCGCGCCGCTGCCGCCGCCGATCCAGTAGACGTGCCGCAGTCGCGCGCGCAGCGCCTCGGCATCGGCGGCCTCGTCAGCCATCACTCATCCCCCGTGTGACCCGATCCGATGCTGGGCGGAGCCGACGGCCACGATCGGCTCGGGACCGACCACGGCCATACGCACCTCAGCCAGTGCTATCACGGTCCTCGACTCCGGTCAGGGGCCGGTGGTCTCGCCTCGTTCGCGGATGAGGGCGGCCAGTTCGGCAAGGGCGCGGTTCGCGCGCTCGCCGTCGGAGGACTGGATGCCCATGACCGCCACGGTGGAGCCGTCGGCCAGGTCGAGGGAGGGCCAGGGCGCGCCCTCGTCCATGGACACGCCCAGCACCTCCGCCCACTCGTACTCGTGCGTGCGCAGGCCGTTGACGACCGTCACCCCGTCGGGGTCGGCCGTCACCCGGCTGCGGGCGAGCATGTGCAGGATCCCGGCGACGATCAGCCCGATCACGACCAGGCCGATCCGGTCGCCGAGACTCCACACGGCGGGCATGACCACGGCTAGGGCGATCATGCTGGCGACCACCACCGTCGCAAGGACGTACGGGACGATTCTGGCCCGTCGTGGCCGCCACGTCGCCGTGGTCATGAGGGAGCCGCCTTAACGCAGAGGTCAGTCGACGATCTTGGAGATCGGGATCTCGAGGATGTCGCGGGCACCGGCCGCCTTGAGCGCCGGGATCAGGGTGTTCACGCCGTGCTTGGCGACGACGCTCTCGACCGCGTGCATCTCACCGCCGGCCAGCGGGGTGACCGTCGGCGACGACATCGACGGGATGATGTCCAGGACCGACTGCAGCGCGCCGTTCTCGACGTTGAGCTTGAGCAGGACGTTGCCGCGGGCCCGGATCGCGCCCTGCAGCAGCAGCGCGATGTCCTCCATGGCCGCGCGCTTGTCGGCGTCCTCGTACGCCTCGCGGTTGGCGACCAGCTCGGTGTAGCTGGTCAGCAGGGTGTCGAGGATGCGCAGGCCGTTCTTGCGCAGCGAGGAGCCGGTCTCGGTGAGGTCGACGATCACATCGACGATGTCGGGGACCTTCGCCTCGGTCGCGCCGTACGACGGCACGACCCGCGCCTTGACGCCGTGCTTGGTGAGGAAGCGCTCGGTCAGGGCGGGGAACTCGGTGGAGATCCGTACCCCTTCCGGCAGGTCGGAGACGGTCTGCCAGGGCGCGTCGTTCGGCACGGCCATGATGACGCGCACCGGGTTGGACGTGGCCTTGGAGTACTTCAGCTCGCCGAGCGAGACGACGTCGGAGTCGGTCTCGGTGATCCAGTCGCGCCCGGTGATGCCGAGGTCGAACAGCCCCTGCTCGAGGTAGGTCGGGATCTCCTGCGGGCGCAGGACGCGGACGCGGTCGATCCGCGGATCGTCGATCGAGGCGCGGTAGTCGCGGTCGGAGCCACGGCGGACGGTCAGGTCGGCGGCGTCGAACAGCTCGAACGTCGCCTTCTCCAGAGAGCCCTTGGGCAGCACGAGTGACAGCACGGTTAATGAACCTTTCTGCGAGAGATGGGTATCGCGGCGTCGACGCTCAGGAGCCCAGATGCTCCGCGTCATGCCGCGCGTGACCGTGGTGCCGAAGACCTCGCAGGGTCAGTGCCGTATCAAGAGCGGCCACGGTCGCCTCCATCCCTTTGTCCTCGTGGCTGTGGTCCAGCCCGCATCGGTCCAATGCCTGGTCGAGCGTCTCACATGTTAGTACCCCATTGCCCACCGGGGTGCCTTCGTCCAGGGCAACCCTCGTCAAACCCGCGGTGACGGAGTCGCAGACGTAGTCGAAATGCGGGGTACCTCCGCGGATGACCGTTCCCAGGCAGACGACCGCGTCGTTGTCGCGGGCGAGCTGCTGGGCGACGACCGGGATCTCGAGCGCGCCGGCCACGCGCACGACCACCGGATCGGCGACGCGGCACTCCTTGGCCGTCGCGACGGCCCGTTCCAGCAGCTGGTCGGTGACCTGCGCGTGCCACCGGGTGCAGACGATGCCCAGTCGCAGCCCGGAGGCGTCGACGAAGGTCTCCTCCGGACGTCCGGCTCCGCTCATCCCAGATCTCCGATCGTGTGGCCGAGGCGGTCGCGCTTGGCGGCGAGGTAGCGCCGGTTGTGCTCGGTGACGGAGACGGGCAGCGACTCGCGTCCGCGTACCTCGACGCCGAAGCTCTCCAGCCCGGCGACCTTGGCCGGGTTGTTGGTCAGCACCCGGACGGACCGGACGCCGAGGTCGAGCAGCATCTGCGCCGCGTTGCCGTACTCGCGGGCGTCCACCGGCAGGCCGAGCTCGAGGTTGGCGTCGACGGTGTCGGAGCCGTCGTCCTGGCGCTGGTAGGCCCGCAGCTTGGCCAGCAGGCCGATGCCCCGGCCCTCGTGGCCGCGCAGGTACAGCAGCACTCCCCTGCCCTCGGCGGCGATCGCGGCCATCGCGGCCTCGAGCTGGGTGCCGCAGTCGCAGCGCTCGGAGCCGAGCACGTCGCCGGTCAGGCACTCCGAGTGGGCCCGGACGAGGACGTCCTCGCCGTCGCCCAGGTCACCGTACACGAGGGCGACGTGCTCGCCGTCGTCCACCTCGCTGGCGTAGCCGACCGCGCGCCACATGCCGTGGCGGTTGGGGATCCGGGTCTCGGTGATGCGCTCGACCATCCGCTCGGTCCGCTTGCGGTACTCCACGAGCTGTTCGATCGAGATCAGCTTGAGGTCGTGCTCCTTGGCGAAGATCTCCAGCTGCGGCAGCCGCGCCATCGTGCCGTCGTCGTTGACGACCTCGGCCAGCACTCCGGCCGGGGTCAGCCCGGCGAGCCGCGCCAGGTCGACCGCCGCCTCGGTGTGCCCGCGCCGCCGCAGCACCCCGCCCTCGCGGTAGCGCAGCGGGAAGATGTGGCCGGGCCGGACCAGCTCGTACGGCTCGGTCGCCGAGTCGGCGAGCGTACGGATCGTGTGGGCGCGGTCGGCGGCGGAGATACCGGTGTCGACGCCGTCGCGGGCGTCGACGCTGATGGTGTACGCGGTGCGCATCCGCTCGTTGTTGTGCGCCGTCATCAGCGGGATCTGCAGCCGGTCGAGGTCATCGCCCTCCATCGGCACGCAGATCACGCCGCTGCTGTAGCGGATCGTGAAGGCCACCACCTCCGGCGTCGCCTTGGAGGCGGCGAAGATGATGTCCCCTTCGTTCTCCCGGTCGGCGTCGTCGACGACGACCACTGCCTTGCCGGCCGCGATGTCCGCGATCGCATCTTCCACGCTGTCGAAACTCATGCCGCTACCACCTCGGGCTCGGTGTGCCGCCGCTGCCGGCGGTACTGCTTCAGCCAGTCACGGAAACCGGCGAGGACGAGAATGAAGAAGATCCCGTACGCCGCGCCGGAGACGTACAGTCCCGACTTGAACGCCAGGGGGACGCCGACCAGGTCGACGAGGACCCAGATGACCCAGAAGTCGACGAGCGCGCGGCTCTGCGCGAACGTCGCGACCGCGCTGCCGACGAAGATGTACGCGTTGGCCAGCGGCGACCAGGAGATCTGCAGCCAGGGGATGTTCGCGAAGAGGAGGGCCACCGCGGCGGTGCCCGCCGCGAGCACGCCGATGAGCGCGGTGCGCTCGCGCGGGGTGGCCGGGCGCACGGCCAGCTCCCGGTTCTCCCGGAGGCCGCGCAGCCACCGGACCCAGCCGTACGAGGCCAGCGCCAGGAACATCACCTGCTTGAGCGCGTTGCCCGGCGCGTGCGCGCTGAGCGAGGCGACGAGCAGGAGCGCCGCGCCGGCGATCTGCACGGGCCAGGTCCAGATCGTGCGGCGGATCGCCAGCCAGACCGTGCCCAGGGACAGGACGTTGCCCACCAGGTCGGTCCACAGGACCTTCTCGCCGAGGACGGTGACGCCCGCCTGTGTCCAGGAGCTCACCGTGCCCCTCCCGCCGTGACGAGCCGCTCGACGTACTTGGCGACGACGTCGACCTCGAGGTTCACCGGGTCGCCGGGGCCCTTGCGGCCCAGCGTGGTCAGCTCGAGCGTCGTCGGGATCAGCGCGATCGTGAAGGCGTCGTCGCGGGCCTCGACGACGGTGAGGCTGACGCCGTCGACCGTGATCGAGCCCTTCTCGACGACGTAGCGGGCCAGCTGCGGGGGCAGCTCGACGGTCACGACCTCCCAGCGGTCACCGGGCTCGCGGGAGACGATCCGGCCGACGCCGTCGACGTGGCCCTGGACGATGTGGCCGCCGAGCCGGTCGGTCGGCCGTACGGGGCGTTCGAGGTTGACCGGCGATCCCGGCTCCAGGCCGGCGAGGCTGGAGCGGTCGAGCGTCTCCTTCATGACGTCGACGGCGAACGCGTCGTCCTTGACGTCGGTCACGGTGAGGCAGACGCCGTTGACCGCGATGGACGCGCCGTGCACGGCGTCGGACACGACGAGCGGGCCGCGGACTGTGAGCCGGGCGGAGTCCCCCGCCGGTTCGAGCGCGACCACCTCGCCGAGTTCCTCGACGATTCCGGTGAACATTCAGTTCTCCCTTCGGGCCGCTACCGGCCGGGTGGGGGGTTCGGCGGCTTGCGGTACGGCGGTGACGCGCAGGTCCGGGCCGATCCGCGTGATGTCCTCGATCCGCAGGTGACGGGCCTCGGCGAGCGTGCCGACGCCTGCCGGGCCGAGCGCGGTGGCGCCGGAGCCGAGGAGCGTGGGGGCGAGGTAGGCGACGACCCGGTCGACCAGTCCGGCGGCCAGGAACCCGCCGGCCAGGGTCGGGCCGCCTTCGAGGAGGACCGAGACGATCTGCCGGTCGCACAGCTCCGCGAGGAGGGCGGCCAGGTCGAGCCCGCCGTCGCCGCGCGGCAGGCGGACGACGGCCGTGCGGGCCTCCAGCGCCGTGGCGTCGGCGTCCTCGGCGACGGCGATCAGGGTGGGAGCCTCGTCGTCCAGGACCCGGCTGGTCAGCGGCGTACGCGCCCGGCCGTCTACGACGACGCGCAGGGGCCTGCGCGACGTGAGCAGGTGATCGTGACGCTGCACGCCCCGTACGGTCAGGCGGGGGTCGTCGGCCAGCACGGTCCCGGCGCCGACGACGATCGCGTCACAGCGTGCGCGGAGCTCGTGGACGTCGTGCCGGGCCTCCGGGCCGGTGATCCACTGGCTGGTGCCGTCGGCGGCCGCGGACCGGCCGTCCAGCGTCGCGGCGAACTTCCAGGTGACGTGCGGCCGGTTCAGCCGGGTGCGGGTGAGCCACTCGGCGTTGGCCCGCTCGGCCTCTTCGGCGAGCAGCCCGCCCTCGACCTCGATGCCCGCCTCTGCGAGCCGGCGGGCTCCGCCGCCCGCGACCGGGTCGGGGTCGGCGACCGCGTAGACGACGCGCCGGACGCCGGCGTCGATGACGGCGAGGGTGCACGGGCCGGTACGGCCCTGGTGGTCGCAGGGTTCGAGGGTGACGACGAGAGTGCCGTCCTGGGCGCGGTCGCCGGCCTCCCGGAGCGCGACGATCTCGGCGTGCGGGCCGCCGGCGTAGGCGTGGTACCCCTCGCCCGCGACCTCTCCGGCGGCGTCGAGGACGACACAGCCGACGACGGGATTGGGGCTGGTCTCACCGCTGGCGCGGACGGCGAGCGCCAGCGCTCGGCGCATCGCCCGCTCCTGCGCGGGATGATCGGTCACCCGGGCCTCCCTCATCAGGCTCCGGGTGTGTGGCAAGGCCACAGATGCCATGCCCACGAAGGGCACGGCCGCGCGCTGCCTCCCATCCGGACTTTAACCGTCGGTCCCGGAGTTTCACCGGGTCAACCGGCCGATGGTTTCGGCCGGGTCGCGGACTGTCACCGCCGGTTCGGAATTTCACCGACCCCGGAGCACGCTTACTGACTCCCAACCAGTGTGCCACGCCGGACATTCCACGCCATATGTGAGGATGTCCACAGCTGGCCAAGCAAGCGCTCGCTTGGTTGGCATCGAAACTTGTGGACGCTAACAATGGCGCGGGCCGCCCGTGGTCCGATATAGATCGAATGTCGTTCTAGTGCGAAAGATGAGGCGGGCCGATGACGCAGCGGACGGAGTGGATAGAGCCTGGAGCGTTCCAGGTGGCGCCGGGCGTGCACCGCATCCCCCTGCCCCTTCCGAGCGACGGCCTCCGCGCCGTCAACGTCTACGCGGTCGAGGGCGAGGACGGGCTGGTCCTGATCGACGGCGGCTGGGCCCTCGAGGAGTCCCGGCGGCGGCTCGAGGCGGCGCTGAAGGAGATCGGGTACGGCCTCGGGGACATCACGCGGTTCCTCGTCACCCACGTCCACCGCGATCACTACACGCAGGCGGTGAGCATCCGCCGGGAGTTCGGGACGCGGGTCAGCCTCGGCATCGGCGAGCGCGCGACCCTCGAACTGCTCACCAAGCCGATCCGGCGTGAGGACTCCCCCCAGCTCGCGCAACTCCTGACCTGCGGCGCGCGACCGCTCGTCGAGCGCATGAAGGCCGCCTGGCGGGAGGGCGGCCACGACGTCCTCGAGTGGGAGATGCCCGACGACTGGATCGACGGCCGCACGGCGCTGCCGCTGGGCGGCCGGGACCTCCTCGCCGTCCCCACGCCGGGCCACACCCGGGGGCATCTCGTCTTCGCCGACCTCGACGACGGGCTGATGTTCGCCGGCGACCACGTCCTGCCCCACATCACGCCGTCCATCGGGTTCGAGAGCGTCCCGGGCGCCTCTCCCCTCGGCGCCTACCTGGACTCCTTGAGGATCGTCCGGGAACTCCCCGACCTGCGGCTGCTCCCCGCCCACGGGCCCGTCACCGACAGCGTGCACGCCCGCGTCGACGCCCTGCTGGCACACCACGCCGAACGCCTCGACGCCTGCGCGGCGGCGGTCACCGCGGGCTCGGGCACGGCGTACGAGACGGCCCGCGCCCTGACCTGGACCCGGCGCGAACGCCACTTCGACGACCTCGACATGTTCAACCAGATGCTGGCCACCACCGAGACCCAGGCCCACCTGCTGGTACTCGTCACCCAGGGCCGGCTCCGCAGCCACCCGAACGGCGACGGCGCCGTGGTGTTTGAGGCATAGGACCACGCCGTCACGGGCGACGAGGCGTACGGACGCGCCGTGACAGCCGCCGAGACGCAGGCGACGGCCTCATGGCCGGCGGAACCCGTGCCGCTCCCGCGCGACGCCGACCGGCGCCTACGCAGCGCGGGCGGCGGCCCGGTGAGCTCGCGACCCGCTCCCCCGACGGCGACAAGGCCGATGCGGCGTGGCGCGGCGCGGGCGACGCGGACGCGGTGCAATGCATAGGCGGTGCGGCGCAGCGTGGGCAGCGCTCACGGCTCGCGCAGGCAGGCGCGGTCTACGCGGTGTAGGCGGCGCTCGCCTGCTCGCGTAGGGAGCGGATGGCCTCGCCGCGGTCGTCGGCGGAGTAGACCGCCGACCCCGCCACGAAGACGTCCGCGCCCGCCTCGGCGCAGCGCTCGATCGTCTCGGCGTTGACGCCGCCGTCGACCTGCAGCCAGACGTCCAGCTCCCGGCCCTTGATCAGCTCCCGGGCGCGCCGCACCTTGGGCAGCACCACGTCGAGGAACGACTGGCCACCGAAGCCCGGCTCGACCGTCATCACGAGCATCATGTCGATCTCGGGCAGCAGGTCGGCGTACTGCTCGACGGCGGTGCCCGGGTTCAGCGCCAGCCCGGCACGCGCTCCCGCCGAACGGATCGCCCGCAGCGTACGGATCGGGGCGCTCGCGGCCTCCGCGTGGATGGTCACGCTGGACGCGCCCGCCTCTGCATAGCCGGGGGCCCACCGGTCCGGGTCCTCGATCATCAGGTGGCAGTCCAGCGGTAGCGGCGTGACCTTGAGCAGCGACTCGACCACCGGCAGGCCGATGGTGAGGTTGGGCACGAAGTGGTTGTCCATCACGTCGACGTGGATCCAGTCGGCGTTGGACACAGCCGTCACCTCGTCGGCGAGGCGGGCGAAGTCGGCGGACAGAATGCTGGGAGCGATTTGCACGGCCATGATGCGCTCAAGTGTAGAGAGCCGCCGAGCGTCATCCGCGCACATGGGAGGATCACGGGCGTCCGGCCACGTTGAGGATGGTCCGTGCTCCGGAGTCGGAGGTGATCAGCATGACCGACGCCCGGCGCGGCCATGCCGACGTCACATGGGTCGACATCCCCAGGCGCAAGACCTGGTGGGCGGTCGGCATCGGATGGGGCGTGCTGCAGCCGGTCATCCTCGCGCTGTGCCTCTTCTGGGGCGGAGTCGTGGGCGTATCCGTGACGTGGTCGCTGCTGCCGACTCTGCTGGGCATCCGGTCGAGCGTCTTCGGCCTGCCCTTCGGGTTCCTCACCGGACTCGCCGTCGGCCTCACCATCAACCACAAGGCCCGCATGTGGGTCCAGCGAGCGAGACTGCGCCGCCTGCGAAAACGCGGGCACAGGGCGACGGCACGCGTGGCCGCCGTGGACCGGCGGTACCGCTACAACCCCAAGGGACCGGGCAGCACCTCCTACGTCGTGCGCCTGGAGTGGATCGACCCCGAAACCGGGTCCGGGCACCGGTGCCGGCGCTGGTATCGCTTCACCGGGAAGGGATCCGCGGCGTTCGAGAGGGCCTGTTCCACCGGCGCCGAGGTCACCGTCCGGTATCCGCCGGGCCGGGCCTCCCGGGCCGTCGTCGACATCCCGTTCGCACCGGTCATGGCCGACCTGCTCGCCTGACGATCGCCCTGATCCGCGGGCGCCCGCCGCGTCGTCTTCGACACCCGGCGGGACGGAGCGATCCTGCGCAGGTCGTGGGCTGCCGTCAGCGCCCACCCGTTGATCGTGGAGTGGACGCGCCGGAGATCGGGGCGAGCGACGCCCGCCCGACCAGCTCGCGGGAGCCCACGGGGACCGGATGACCCGTTCCCGGGCGCCGACGGTGGCCGTCGTCAGCGCCGCCGGTCGACACGGTCGACGTCCACGGCGGCCGCGGCGGACTTCAGCGCCTGGACGGTGACCGCGACCGAGGGGCGGCGAACGCTCGCCGTGCGCACGACCGCGTAGACGTAGCGGGTCATCGCCCGGGGCAGCCGGCGTACGGCGATCCCCCGCACGTCGGCGGTGAGGGCGAGGCTGGGGACGGCGGCGATGCCGACGCCTCGGGCCACCAGGCCGAGGATCGTGCCGAGCCCCTCGAACTCCCACGGCACCGACGGAGCGCCGCCGACGTCGGCCAGGAGCTGGTCGAACGCCTGCCGTGACGGCTCACCGGGCGGGGCCGCCATCCAGGGCTCCTCGCGGAGCCGCCGCAGTTCGATCGAGACGGCCGGGTCGGCCGCCCAGTGGTCGGCGGGCACGACGAGGACGAGCGGGTCGTGCATCAGCAGCGAGAAGCGCAGGCTGCCGCCCCCGCGGGTGGGGAGACGGCCCGTCCAGTCGTCGATCAGCGCGACGTCGACCTCGCCGGAACGCACCTGCGGCAGCCCGTCCCCGGAGCTCTGGCGGAGCTGGAACGTCAGGCCCGAGTGACGGCGCAGGCTGTGCGCGAGGGCCGGCGCGAACGCGACCGCCGCCGTGGGGAAGGCGGTCAGGACCACATGCCCGGAAGGCTCCGGCTCGGCCATGTCCGCCTCGGCGAACTCGATCATCCGGAGGATGCGCTCGGCGTGGCCGGCGAGCCGGCGTCCGGCATCGGTCAGCTCGGCGCTGCGGGCGGTGCGGTCGAGGAGCGCCGTGCCGATCTCGCGCTCGAGCACGGCGAGCTGCTGGGAGACCGCCGACGGCGTGTAGCCCAGGGCCTTCGCCGTGGCGGCGATGCTGCCACGCTCGGCGAACTCACGCAGCAGTCGGAGCCGCCGGACGTCAAGCATAAGCTCATCTTACGCACAGCAGCGGAAAGCCTCGCTTGTGATGATGCCCTAGGAGACTCGACGATTGAGGGGCACGGCGCGCCGCAGCAACACCTCACACAACACCCGCATCCATCAGGAGCGAAGATGCCAGTCGCAGTTTCCGCGACTCTTGCCGCCAACGAGGCGCTCGACGACAGACGCCGGGCCGGCCTGCCGGTACTGCCCCTCGCATTCGGTGAGGCCGGCCTGAACGTTCACCCGTCGCTCGAGCGTGAGCTCGCCGCCGCCGCGGGCCGTGGCGCGTACGGCCCGGTCGCGGGCAGTGCCGCCCTGCGCGGCGCCGCCGCGGGCTACTGGCGCCGTCGCGGTCTGCGCGCGGACCCCGACCTGGTGGTCGCCGGCCCCGGCAGCAAACCGCTCCTGTACGCCCTGCTGCTCGCGATCGGCGGCAGCGTCGTCGTCCCGCGCCCCAGCTGGGTCAGCTACGCCGCGCAGACGCGCCTGATGGGCACCGAACCGATCTTCGTCGCGACCCTGCCCGGCGAGGGCGGGGTGCCCGACCCCGACGCTCTGCCGGAGGTCGTGGCGCGCGCTCGCGCCGCCGGGCAGCCCGTCCGCAGCGTCGTCGTGACCATCCCCGACAACCCGACGGGCACCCTGGCCCGGCCCGAGACCGTACGCCGACTCTGCGAGGCCGCCCGCGCGCTGGACCTGATCATCATCGCCGACGAGATCTACCGCGACCTCGTCTTCGACCAGGGGGCCGAGTTCCCGTGCCCGGCGCGGTTCGCGCCGGAGCGAACGGTGATCACCACGGCGCTGAGCAAGAGCCTCGCGCTCGGCGGCTGGCGCATCGGCGTGGCGCTGCTGCCGGAGGAGCTCAGCGGCCTGCGGGACCGGCTCGCCGCCGTCGCGAGCGAGATCTGGTCGAGCGCCTCCGGCCCTGTTCAGGAGGCTGCCGCGTACGCCTTCGGCGAGCCGACGGAGATCGTCAGCCGGATCGTGGCGAGCCGGCGGCTGCACGCGACGGTGGCGACCGCGGTGGCCGAGCGGTTCGCCGACGCCGGGGCGCGCGTGGCGATACCGCAGGGCGGCTTCTACTGCTATCCGAGCTTCGGCGAACCCGCGTTCGCGGATCTCGCCGACCGGTTCGGCGTCAAGACGGACGCGGACCTGGCGGAGTTCCTCCTCGACGAGTACGGCGTCGGCGTCCTTCCGGGAAGCGCGTTCGGTGACCGCCCCGAGGCGCTGCGCCTCCGCGTCGCGACCAGCCTGCTGTACGGCGAGACCCACGAGGAGCGCGAGGCCGCGCTCCTCACCCCGGACCCGCTCACGCTGCCCTGGATCGCGGACACGTTGGAGCGTGCCACCGAGGTGCTCGCGGACCTGTCCGCACCCGTCCTCGAGCCGGTTCCGATCTCCGCCTGACACCGCCCGGCCCGGGCCGTGACCACCAGCGGGCGCGGCCCGGGTCGGCGGGACCCGAGCTGACGGGCCGGATCGGCCGCAGCACTCCCGGGCCCGCCCCCGAATCAGGGACGACGGCGGAGCAGCGCGAGAAACATCGACGGACCCCAGCCGACAGGCCCGACCCGCCACAACCCCAGACCCGCCGCCGAATCAGGCACGACGGCGAAGCAGCGCGAGGAACATCGCGTCGGTGCCGTGCCGGTGCGGCCAGAACTGCGCGTACGGGCCGTCGCCCAGATTCGGCACCTCCGTGAGGTGGGCGGGGGCGTCCAGGCGTTCGACGTCGTCGCGGCCGCGCAGCACGTCGTCGACGACGACCCTGGTCTCGGCCAGGTGCGGCGAGCAGGTGACGTACGCGACGACGCCGCCGGGCCGTACCGACTCCAGTGCCGAGGTGAGCAGCCGCCGCTGCAGCGGGCCGAGTTCGGCGACCGCCTGCGGGCCGCGCCGCCAGCGCGCCTCCGGGCGGCGGCGCAGCGCTCCCAGGCCGGTGCAGGGCGCGTCGACGAGTACGCGGTCGAACGAGCCCGGCCGCCAGGCGGGCCGGGTGCCGTCCACCACGGCGGTGGCGCCCGCCGCGTCGACGCTGCCCGCGACGAGGCGGGCGCGGTGCGGCTGGACGTCGCAGGCGAGCAGGTGCGCGCCGCGCTCGCCCGCCAGGCCCGACAGCAGGCCGGCCTTGCCGCCGGGGCCCGCGCACAGGTCGAGCCAGCGGCGGTCGGGGCCGTCGAGCTCGGCGCGTACGAGGGCGAGGGCGACGAGCTGGCTGGCCTCGTCCTGGACCGCCGCGCGGCCCTCGGCGACCGCGGGGATCGCGCCGGGGTCGCCTTCGGCGAGGTAGGCGGCGTACGGGGAGTACGCGGCGGGCTCGCCGCCGAGCTCCTCGACGGTCGCGCGGCCGGGCCGGGCGACCAGCGTGACCCGTGGCCGGTCGTTGTCGGCGGCGAGGAGCGCCTCGATCTCGGCGGACCCGACGGCGTCGCGCAGCGCGTTCACGATCCAGCGCGGATGGCTGTGCACGACCGCGAGGCGTGCCGTCTCCTCCTCGGGCGCCACGATGGCCAGCCAGGCGTCCAGGTCGCGGGCGGCGACCTTGCGCAGCACCGCGTTCGCGAACTTCGCCTGGCCGGGACCGGCCACCGACCGGGCCAGGTCGACGGTCGTGCCGACGGCGGCGTGCGCCGGGATGCGGGTGCGCAGCAACTGGTGGGCGCCGAGCCGCAGGACGTTGAGCAGCGGCTGATCGATCTTGGCCACCGGGCGGTCGCTGCACACGTCGATGACGGCGTCGTACGTGCCGCGCCCGCGTAGGGTGCCGTAGGTCAGCTCGGTCGCCAGCGCCGCGTCGCGGCCGGTCAGGCCGCGCTCGCGGAGCAGGGACGGCAGCAGCAGGTTGGCGTACGCGTCGCGGTCGTCGACCGCCTGGACGACGTCGAACGCGGTGCGGCGCACGGGGTCGCGCGGACGGCGCGGCCGCTGGGCGGGACGACGGTCCGCCCCCGGTGCGGGGCTGCGGCGGGTATGCCGGGGAGGCATCAGATCAGCTCGTCCTCGTCGGTCGGGTGTACGCCGCGCGCCCAGTCCGCCGCGTCCATGCGCTGTTTGCCCTGCGGCTGGACGTGACCGAGCAGCACCGGGTGGGTGCCGGTGCCGGCGAAGACCTCGTGTTTTGAAGCACGCAGCCGGCCCGGGGCGAGCGGCTCGGCGTCCGGAGCGGGCCGGACCGGGCCCAGCTTCAGCCGCTCGCCGCGGAACGTCGTCCAGGCCCCCGGCGCCGGCGTGCAGGCGCGGATCCGCCGGTCGACGTGCAGGGCGGCCTGGCTCCAGTCGACGCGGGCGTCGTCCGGGGTGAGCTTGGCGGCGTACGTGACGCCGTCGGCGGGCTGCGGGCGGGGCTCGAGCGTGCCGTCCTCGATGCCGTCCATCGTCGCGACCAGCAGGTGCGCGCCGGTCTGCGCCAGGCGGCCGAGCAGGTCGCCGCTGGTGTCCTCGGGCAGGATCGGCTCGGTGACGACGCCGTACACCGGCCCGGTGTCGAGGTCCACCTCGATCTGGAACGTCGCCGCGCCCGTGATGTCGTCGCCGTGCAGCACGGCGTGCTGTACGGGCGCCGCGCCGCGCCAGGCGGGCAGCAGCGAGAAGTGCAGGTTGACCCAGCCGTGCCGCGGGATGTCCAGCGCCGTACGCGGGATGAGCGCGCCGTACGCGACGACCGGGCAGCAGTCCGGCGCGATCTCACGCAGCCGGTCGAGGAACTCCGGCTCCTTCACCTTCGCGGGCTTGAGCACCTCGACGCCCGCCTCGGCCGCCCTCTGGGCGACGGGGCTCGGCGTCAGCCGGCGCCCGCGACCCGCGGGCGCGTCGGGCCGGGTGACGACGGCGACGACCTCGTGCCGGGACTCCAGCAGCGCCTCAAGGGCGGGCACCGCGGTCTCCGGCGTTCCGGCGAATACCAGGCGCACTAGCGGTCTCCGTCCGCGCTCACAGGGCCTTACCGAACGTGCTGTGCGGCGACTCCTTGACGATGGGCTTCGGCTCACCGAACCACTCGGCCTCGCGGATCGCCTTCATCGCGGCCTTGCGCTGATCCTGGTCGAGCCGGTCGATGAAGATGATGCCGTCCAGGTGGTCGGTCTCGTGCTGGACACACCGGGCCAGCAGGTGGGTGCCCTCCAGCACGATCGGCTCGCCGTACATGTTGAAACCCTTGGCGACCACGCCGACGGCGCGCTTGGTCGGGAACACCAGGTTGGGCAGCGACAGGCAGCCCTCGTCGCCCTCCTCCTGCTCGTCCGACAGGTCGAGGGTGGGGTTGACGACGTGCCCGAGCTGGTCGTCGACGTAGTACGTGAAGACCCGCAGGCCAACCCCGAGCTGAGGCGCGGCCAGCCCGACGCCCGGCGCGTCGAGCATCGTGTCGGACAGGTCCTTGACGAGCGTCCGGAGCTCCTTGTCGAAGTCCTTGACCGGATCCGCCGCGGTCCGCAGGACCGGGTCACCGAAGAGGCGGATGGGCTTGACTGCCACGTACGGCTCCGTTTCGACGTGCTGGGGCTGGAACACCTCAGTCTACGGACGTCCGGACACCGGAAGCGCTCAGATCAGCTCCAGCGGGTCGATCTGAACCCGGACCACGTCGGCGGCCTTGCGCGCGCTGCGCGCGGCCTGGGCGGCCTTGAGGCATCGCGCCAGGGCCACGCCCCGGGCCCGGTCGACCCGGACGAGCGCGCGTTCCTGGCCGTCGCCGACCTCGACCGGCCCCAGCACCTCCGCGTCGGGCGGGAGCTCTGCCGCCTCCACCAGCTCGCGGATGGCCTGTGGGCTCCCGGTCAGGGACGCCATGCGCACGGCGGGCGGGAAGCCGAGCTCGCGGCGTTCGGCGAGCTCGCGTTCTGCGAACGTCACCGGGTCCCAGCGGATCAGCGCCTGCACGGGTGCGAGGGCGCCGTCGGCGAGCACGACGACTGGACCGCCGGGGCGTACGAGGGCGGCGGCGTCGGTCCAGCGGCGCATCGCCTCCTCCCCCGCCCGTAGGTCGGCGCGGCCGAGCAGCACCCAGCCGTCGAGCAGCAGGGCCGCGGCGTACCCGTCGGCGGGCACCGGCTCGGCGCCCGGCGTGGCGACGACGATCGCCGGTTCGGCGCCCACCGAGTCCAGCACGCCGTCCCGCCCCGAGGTGCGGACCGGCACACCCGGGAAGGCTCGGCCGAGCTCTTCGGCGGTACGCCGCGCCCCGACCACCACCGCCCGTACGTGCGGGCTCTCGCACTCCGGGCAGCGCCACATCCCGGCGATCCGCCCGCACCACCGGCAGTACGGCGCCGCGTGCCCCGAGGTCAGGGCCAGCGGCCCCTCGCACTCGGGACACCGCGCCGGGCCCCGGCAGCGGGCGCAGGCCAGGGCGGGAACGTATCCGCGTCGTGGCACCTGGACGAGCACCGGGCCCTTCTCCAGCCCCTGCCGGGCCGCCCGGAACGCCAGGTGCGGCAGTCGCGCCGTACGGGCGGCCTCGTCCCGGGCGAGCTCGGCGTCGTCACCGGCGGGCCGGACGTACGGCATCGACCGGCGCAGCCGGTCCCGGTCCGGGACGAGGGCGTGCGCCCAGCCGGTCTCGACGAGCTGGGTGGCGTCCGTCGTACGCGTGAACCCGCCGATCAGGGCGCCGGCGCCGGCCCGGTGGGCGCGCAACGCGAGGACCTCGCGGGCGTGCGGGTACGGGGCGTGCGGCTCGGCGTGAACGTCGTCGCCGTCGTCCCACAGGACCACGAGCCCCAGATCGCGCACTGGCGCGAACATCGCGGCGCGCGTGCCCACTACGACCTTCACCTGGCCGCGCAGAACGGTGAGCCAGCGGCGGTAGCGCTCGGCCGGACCGAGCTCGGCGGTGAGCGCGATGTGCCCCTCGACGCCCTCCTCCGCCCGCAGGGCCGCGTCGACCCGCGCCACCTCCCGGCCGTCGGCGACCACGATCAGGACCCCGTGCCCGCCGTCCAGCGCTGCGCGCGCGGCACGGGCGACGAAGGCGGTCCAGTCCGTCCCGGGGAGGGCGGCCCAGACGGCCCGGGGAGCACGCCCCGCGGTCAGCGCGGCGAGGAAGGACGGCCCCGCCCGATAGGCCTCCCACGGCCCCGGGTCAAGGGGCGCGGCCGTCTCCTGACCGGCCCCACCGCTCGCCGCCCCACTCCCCCGCCCGGACGCCGCCGGACCGGCCCCACCGCTCGCCGTTCCACTCCCCGGCTCGGACGCCGCCTGACCGACGGCGCCGCTCGCCGACCCGGAGGACGCCCGCTCGGCCGGATCGCTCTCCGCCTCCGACGCGGCCCGACCGGGCGATCCGCTCTCCACTCCAGCCGCCTCGCGCTCCGCGTCCGCACGTGGCCCGGGGTCTTCCGCCTCCGACACGGCCCGACCGGCCAATCCGCTCACCGCCACCGACACGGCCCGACCGGCCGACCCGCTCACCGCCACCGACACGGCCCGACCAGGCGATCCGCTCTCCACTCCAGCCGTCTCCCGCTCCGCGTCCGCACGTGGCCCAGGGCCCTCCGTCTCCTGCCCCACGTCGGCACGCGATCCGACGCCGTCCGCCTGTTGTCCCTCCTCGGCGCGCGGCCCGGTGGCGCCCGCCTGCGCTTCGGCCGTGTCTCCCACGGCGTCCGCGCCCTGGCCCGAGCCGCCGCTAACGCCCCCGGCATCCGCGCCCAAGCCCAGACCGCCGGCCTCGCCGCAGGCATCCACGCCTCGGTCCATGGCGCTGGCCTGACCGTCGGCCGTGCCCCGCCTCAACTCCGTGCCCCGCTCGTCGCCGCCGGTCTCCAGACCGGCCGACTCCGGCTCCGGATCCGCGCCGTGCCCGGCACCGCCCACCTCGAACCCGGCCGTGCCCGCCTCCACGCCGCCGGCCTGCCGACCAGCCGACTCCCGCTCCCCACCCGCGCCCTGCCCGGCATCACCGGCCTCTGTAGCAGCCGCCACCCGGGTCCCTCCCGGGATCCGCACGGTGGTCTCCGCCACGGCGGGCCTTCGTTCCGCTTCGACGCGGGCGTGCCGGGGCGGGACGGCGAGGCGGAGGACGTCGGCGAGGACGCCGGCGTAGCGGTCGGCCACTTCGCGGGCGAGCGCGGCGATCTCGGGGGTCAGCACCGGTTCAGGGGAGATCACGCGATCGAGGAAGGACAGCCGTCCGTCGTGGTCGCTCTCCTCGACGCGATCGAGCAGGAAGCCGTCGACCAGTTGACCGGCGAACCGCACCCGTACCCGGCAGCCCGGTACGGCCTTCTCGTCCAGGTCGGACGGGACCAGATAGTCGAACGGCCGGTCCAGGTGTGGCAGGGACACGTCGACGGCGACCCTCGCGACCTTCAGCGTCTCCGCGGGCCGCCGCGCGCCCTTCCGCGACGCCTTCTTGCGTCCAGCACGCGCCTCGGAGACGACAGCCGTCACGTCGTCCATTCCGGGGATCTGGGGAGTGGTCCCGGGCCCCCCGCCGTCGTTCGCCACTCCCCCGTCCTACCAGATCGCACGGACGCCGCCGCCGCCGCGAACCGGCGGGAACCCGTGATCCGGCCGACTCGTCACACGATCATGGTTTCCGAACAGAAGACCGAGACCGCCGGCCCGGAGCCCGATGTCGATCGGATCGACTTCGCTGATCTCTGCCGGGACCTCGACGGGATCGTGTGCGACTACCCGTACTGCGAACCCGCCTCCGTGCTGCAGGTGACCGCGTCGGATCTGCAGGACCGTACGGGGTCGGATCTGCAGGGCCGTACGGGGGACGGCGAGCACTCGGGCCGTGACGACGCCCCCGGTCTCCTGCTCGCCCTGCACGCGGCGTCCTGGTACGCCGTGTCGGGGCGGATCGACGATCCCGGGGTCGTCGACTCGATGATCGAGGCCGTGGAGCGGGCGGCGGCCCACTACGAGGCGGGTGCCTGCCCGCACCCCGGAGGCGAGGGCCACCCCGATCTGACGGACGACAGCCCCGACTCGATCGTGTCCCTGATCCTGCCGCTCTACGACGAGGAGGAGTGGCGGGACTACTACGGGACGGACTTCGCCGAGGGCGCGGAGGAACGCGCCGGCTGGTTCTGCCCCGGATTCCTCCGCGGCATCGCCGAGAGCACGCTGGTGACGCTCCGCGGTGGCCGGGACGAGCTGTTCGGTCCCCCGGACATCGAGGCCCTGGAACGCGTCTATCTGAGGCCCGACGGCCGGGTCGACGTCTCTCGCCTGACCCGCGACGCCGGCGACGCGTGGTACGGCGGCTCTCCTGGGCTGACGGAGAAGGCCAGTGTCCTGGCCGCCCACCGGCTGGCCCATGGCGCCCCTGCGGAGGAGCGGCTTCCGCTGTTGCTGACCGTCGGCTTCGCCGTGCGGAACGCCACCTGGGAGTCGATCCCCCCGAAGACGGCCGAGCTCTACCACCGGGCGCTCGAATCGGTGGATCAGGCCCCGCTCGCCGCGCCGTGCCCGCATACCGACGGACACCCCGATGCCGTCGTGGAGGCCAAGGACTGGGCGCGGCTCGCGCGGGCGCTGCACGACCCGGGCGAGAAGAAGGGAATGAAGGCGGACGAGGCCGCCGTGCGATGCCCGAGATTCGCCGCCGAGCAGGCCGCCGCGCTGCTCCGCGTCACCGGCGAGCACCTCGCGTCAATGGCGTAGGTTGGCGCGCATGATCCGTTTCGTGATCCGCCGAATCCTGACCGGCGGGTTAGTCCTCTGGATCGTCACGACGTGCGTCTTCATCCTCTTCTTCGCCACCTCTCGCGATCCGGCCGCCCGCTTCGCCGGAAAGCTGGCCACGCCTGAGACGCTCGCCCTGCTCAGACACCGGATGGGCCTGGACGACCCAATACCAGTGCAGTACTGGCACTTTCTCACTCGAACGCTCAAGGGCGACTTCGGCTACTCCTACGCTACGAGAACTCCCGTCGGCGACATGCTCAAAGACGCCCTTCCCGTCACCGTGTCCCTGGCGGCCGGAGGGTCCGCCCTGTGGCTGCTCGTGGGCCTGGTGTGCGGAGTCGCCGGCGCCAGGCGAGCGCACACGATCGTCGACCGCGGGATCGCGGTCGCCGTTCTGGTCGGCATCTCGGTACCCGCGTTCATCTCCGCGATGACGCTGCTCTATCTGTTCACCGCGGCACTGCCGGTCTTTCCGCAGAGCGGCTACGTCCCCATCGCGCAGAATCCGGTGCGGTGGTGCGAACACCTGATCCTGCCCTGGACGACGTTCGCGATCGCTCAGGCGGCCGTCTACACGCGGTTGACCCGGGGCTCGCTGCTCGAGGTCCTCGGCGAGGACTACATCCGCACCGCACGCGCCAAGGGCCTGGCCGAGAATCGCGTCATCTTCCGGCACGGCCTGCGGGCGGCGCTGACGCCGGTCGTCACGCAGTTCGGCGTCGACGCCGGCATGGCGCTGAGCGGCGCGCTGGTCACCGAGTCGGTGTTCGGCCTGCAGGGACTCGGTCAGCTGACCGTGCGGTCCATGGTCAGTGGTGACCTCCCGGTCATCATGGCCGTCGTGCTGATCGGCGCGTTCTTCACGGTGCTCGCGAACATCGCCGTCGACATCGTCTACTGCTTTCTCGACCCCCGCGTACAAGTCGCCTGAGCCGGTCCCCGACGCCGCGCCGACGCCGCCGGGAGCGAGACGGGAGCGCGTCGGCAGACGCTCCGGTCAGCGGCGGTGGGTGCCGGTGGCCGGGCTCGGTCCGAGACGTGCGGCGGCGACGCGCTTGGGCACGACCATGCGCCAGGCCTCCTCGACGAGTTCGCGCATCTCGTCTTCGTCGAGGGCGGCCAGGCGGACCTCGACCCAGTTGAAGCGCTGGTCGGAGAGCCGGGGCATAAAGAACTTCTCCGGCTCCGCGGCGATGAGGGCTTCGCGTTCCTCCTTGGGGAACGCGAAGCCCATCTCCTTCTCGTCGCGGGAGAACGCGAGGTAGACGATCTTGCCGACGCGGAACTTGATGCGGTCCCTGATCAGGTGCTCTTCGGTGCGCGGCAACGACGATGCCACGCGCCGTACGTCCTCGACCGTGACCATCCCCGCCCGTCCCTTCCTCACGGCCCCGTACGGCTCAGCAGTCCGGCGCGGAGCAGGTCAGCTCCAGCTCGTCAGGGGACTCCTCCGTACGGGCCCGGCCTGGCGGTCCCGCCGGGGCGTGATGGCGTTCGAGCCGGGCGGCCACGGCCAGGGCCCGCAGCGAGTGCGACCGCACCAGGTGCTGCCGGGGGCTCGCGGCCTGGGTCCTGCGCTGGGGAATGCTGTTGTTCACCGATGACCTCCAGGGGTTGGCGATGACACACGCTCATCGTGAGACGGCGTCTGTCCGTCCTACCTCACAGCAGAAGATCATTCGTGAATATTCCGAAACGTGAATAATTGTTCTCCTGCCTCGCGGCTCTCAGGCCGCCGTGAACGTGACGGGCAGGTGCTCGAGCCCGCGCAGTCCGCCGACCTGCCGGGGCAGCTCTCCGTACGGTACGGCGAGGGCGAGATCGTCGAGTCGCCGCAGCACCGTCCCGATGGCGATCCGCCCCTCCAGCCGGGCCAGCGGCGCGCCGAGGCAGTAATGCATGCCGTGCCCGAACGCCAGGTGGGCGTTGCCGGCTCGTGCGACGTCGAGACGGTCCGCCTCGGGGAACTCCGCCGGGTCGCGGTCGGCGACCGCCGTGGCGATGATGACGGTCGCGCCCCGGGGAACGGCCACTCCGCCGATCTCCAGGTCCTCCGCCGCGACGCGCAGCACGCCCGGGTTCACCGGGCCGTCGTATCGCAGGAACTCCTCGACGGCGCCCGGGAGAAGACCCGGATCGTCGCGAAGGAGCTTCAGCTGGCCGGGGTGGGTGAGCAACGCCGCGATGCCGTTGCCGATCAGATTGACGGTGGTGACGTCGCCGGCGACCAGCAGCAGGAAGGCCATCGCCACCAGCTCGCCCTCCTCGAGCCGCTCGTCCCGGTCCCGGGCAGTGATCAACGCGCCGAGCAGATCGTCGGCGGGGTCCGCCCGCTTGGCCGCCAGGAGCCCTTCCAGATAGGACCACATCCGCCGCCACGCCCGGTCCGCCGCCGCGGTGTCCGGCCGGTCCGGGCGCTGGGCGAGCAGGACGTTCGTCCACTCCTGGAAGCGATCCCGGTCCGTCAGGGGCACGCCGAGCAGCTCACTGATCACTGTGACCGGCAACGGCAGGGCGAAATCCTCGATCAGGTCCGCCCGCCCGGCCGGGACGATCGCGTCGAGCAGCCGATCCGTGATCTCCTGCACGCGTGGTTCGAGTTCCGCCACCCGGCGGGCCGTGAACGCCTTCGACACGAGACGGCGCAGGCGCGTGTGATCGGGCGGATCGAGGCGGATCATGTTGCGCATCGCGGAGCTCCGCTCCTCGGAGGGCAACAGCTCCAGGAGCCGAGGGTCCGTGGCGCCGCGGAGGTCACTCGTCAGGCGGGGATCCGTCAGCGCCTCCCGGGCATCGCCGTAGCGGGTCACCAGCCACGCCTCCAGCCCGACGGTGACGACCCGGCGGACCGGGCCGCCCTCCTGGAGCTCGCGATAGAACGGGAACGGGTCGGCCGCGAAGGCCGGATCCTCGTGCGGTAGAACGATCGGCTCACGCATCCGGTACCCCCCCGAACCGGTCACGACGGCGGCGACCGGGCCTCCGCCCACGACCGGAAGCGCACCGCCCGTACGCTCTTGGGTCTGCCCGCCGGAAACCGGCCTCAAGCTTGGTGGCCGGCGGCGGCGGGAGTGCTGCGGGCGGGCGGCGTCCTGGCCGTGAAAGGGCTCGGCGGCTACCACCTGGCGGCGCCGAGGACGCGGCTGCGAAAGGCGCGTCGACCCGGACCGCCGGCCGTTGGTCACGCCCCGGGCGATCGCGAGGGCCACGGCCGTCTCAGAGACTCAGCCCGGCGTCCCTCGCGGCGACCGTCACCGGGCCCGCGAACTCCCGGCGAGCGGCGTCCCGGGCGGTCTCGGGCGGAGTGCCGGGCCACAGATGGGTGAGCATCAGGCGGGCGGCGCCCGCGTCGGCGGCCTGCCGCGCCGCCTGCCGGGCGCTGGTGAGGAACGCCGCGTCCTCCGGCGGTACGACCTCCGGATAGGTCGCGTCGGCGATCAGCAGGTCGGCGTCCCGGGCGAGTTCGACCACCTCCGGGCTCGGGCCGGTGTCGCCGGTGTAGGCCAGGACCTTGCCGCCGGCGGCCACCCGTACGCCCGCGTTGGGCACCCAGTGCGGGAGCAGCCGGGTGTCGACGGTGAACGGCCCGATGCTCAGGCGCTCCCCGGCAGCGAACTCCCGCAGCGCCAGCGCGTGGTCGAGCATCCCGGGACGGTCCAGCGCCAGCACCGCGTCCAGGGCGCCGGGCAGCGCGTACACCGGCAGGGCCGGGACCGGCTCCGCCGCCAGGCCGCGAGCCCGCAGGAGCGGGTTGAGGTCGGCGCAGTGGTCCGGGTGCCCGTGGCTGATGACCACCGCGTCGACCTGGTCGGCCGTGACGTGCCGGAACAGTTCGGGCACCGTCGCGTACCCGAGGTCCAGCAGCAGCCGATGCCCGTCGTGCTCCACCAGGAACCCACTGCACGCCGCTCCGGCGGTCGGCCACGCGCCGCACCCGCCCAGCACAGTTACCTTCATGGCGAGCAGCCTAGGGATGTCGTTCGTGGCGAGCGGCGTCCAGAGATCCCCCGGGCACCCTGGAAACGCGTCGCGGCCGCCCCGGAGTCATCCGGGACGGCCGCGATGTGAAGCAGCGTGCTTCCCGGTCAGAGCCCGGCGGCCGCCTGCAGGGCCTCGGCGCGGTCGGTCCGCTCCCACGAGAAGTCCGGCTCCTCGCGGCCGAAGTGACCGTAGGCGGCGGTCTGGGAGTAGATCGGGCGGAGCAGGTCGAGGTCGCGGATGATCGCGGCCGGACGGAGGTCGAACACCTGGAGCACGGCCTTCTGGATCTCCTCCACCGAGACCTTCTCGGTGCCGAAGGTCTCGATGAACAGGCCGACCGGGTGGGCCTTGCCGATGGCGTAGGCGACCTGCGCCTCGCAGCGGTCCGCGAGGCCCGCGGCGACGACGTTCTTGGCGACCCAGCGCATGGCGTACGCGGCGGAGCGGTCGACCTTGGACGGGTCCTTGCCGGAGAACGCGCCACCGCCGTGGCGGGCCATGCCGCCGTAGGTGTCAATGATGATCTTGCGTCCGGTGAGGCCCGCGTCGCCCATCGGGCCGCCGATCTCGAACCGGCCGGTCGGGTTGACGAGCAGGCGGTAGCCCTCGGTGTCGAGGTCGAGCTCGGCGACGACCGGGTCGACGACGTGCTCCTTGATGTCCGGGGTCAGCAGGTCGCTGAGGCTGATGTCCGGGGCGTGCTGGGAGGACACGACGACCGTGTCGAGCCGGACCGCGCGGTCGCCGTCGTACTCGATCGTGACCTGGGTCTTGCCGTCGGGGCGCAGGTAGGGGACCAGGCCGCTGTTGCGGACGGCGGACAGCCGCTGGGCGAGCCGGTGCGCGAGCGTGATCGGCAGCGGCATCAGCTCCGGCGTCTCGCGGCAGGCGTAGCCGAACATCAGGCCCTGGTCGCCGGCGCCCTGCCGGTCCAGCTCGTCCGAACCCTCGCCCTCGCGGGTCTCGTACGCGTCGTCGACGCCCTGCGCGATGTCGGGCGACTGCGCGCCGATGGAGACCGACACGCCGCAGGAGTGGCCGTCGAAGCCCTTGTTGGAGGAGTCGTAGCCGATCTCGAGGATCTTCTCCCGGATGACGCCGGGGATGTCCACGTACGTCTCGGTGGTCACCTCACCCGCGACGTGGACCTGCCCGGTGGTGATCAGCGTCTCGACGGCGACGCGGCTGCGCGCGTCGTCCTTCAGCATCGCGTCGAGAATCGCGTCACTGATCTGGTCTGCGATCTTGTCCGGGTGACCTTCCGTCACGGACTCGGAGGTGAACAGGCGACGTGACACGTGGGTGCACTCCTTGCAGCGGCTGCTGACTGACGTAGCAGAGCGGATCTCGTACGGGTATCGGACGCGCAGTCTATCCAGAGGCGATTAAGGCATGCTCAAGCCACGCTGGACCCGTGCTCTTTACTGTAGCCGCCCCGTCACCTGGTCCCATACGACGTCGGCAAGGTCTTCTTTAGACCCTCGAGGTACGTCGACGGAGGTGCCGTCGGCGGACAGGATCACGGCGGCGTTGTCGGGCGCGCCGAAGGTCAGGCGCTCGCCCACCTCGTTGACGACCAGCAGGTCACAGCCCTTGCGGGCGAGTTTCTCCCGCCCGTTGCGGAGCACGTCGTTCGTCTCGGCGGCGAACCCGACGATCACCTGGCGGGGGCGGCGGGCGGCGACGAGCTCGACGAGGATGTCGGGGTTCTTGACCAGGGCGATCGGCTCGGGTTCGTCGGCGTCCGTTTTCTTGATTTTCACGTCGTGGTAGCCGGCGGCCGGAAGTCGGCCACCGCGGCCGCCATGACGACGGCGTCGGCGTCGGCGGCCGCCTTGAGCACGGCGTCGCGCAGCTCGAGCGCCGAGTCGGCCCGTATGACGTCGGCGCCCGCCGGGTCCGGCAGCGCGACGTTCGCGGCGACGAGGGTGACCCGGGCGCCGCGCGCGAGCGCGGTCCGCGCGAGGGCGTAGCCCTGCAGGCCCGAGGAGCGGTTGCCGATGAACCGGACCGGGTCGATCGCCTCGCGGGTGCCGCCCGCCGAGACGACGACGTGGTGGCCGGTGAGGTCGGCGGGGACGCCGCCACGCGCCAGGACGAGGCGGGCGACGTCGAACAGGGCCTCGGGATCGGGCAGCCGCCCCTTGCCGGAGTCGGCGCCCGTCAGCCGGCCGACGGCCGGCTCGATCACGAGGCAGCCGCGCGAGCGCAGGGTCGCGACGTTGGCCTGCGTGGCGGGGTGCTCCCACATCTCGGTGTGCATCGCCGGCGCGAACACGACCGGGCAGCGCGCCGTCAGCAGAGTGTTGGTGAGCAGGTCGTCGGCGAGGCCGTGCGCGGCCCTGGCCAGCAGGTCGGCGGTGGCCGGTGCGACGAGGACGAGGTCGGCGCCCTGGCCGAGGCGGACGTGCGGCACCTCGGCGACGTCCGACCAGACCTCCGTGGCCACGGGCTGACCGGACAGCGCCGCCCATGTCGGCTCGCCGACGAAGCGCAGCGCGTCCCGCGTCGGGATCACCCGGACGTCGTGCCCGGACTCGGTCAGCCGCCGCAGCAGCTCGCAGACCTTGTACGCGGCGATGCCGCCGCCGACCCCGAGGATCACCCGGGGACGCCCGGCCGGGTCGGGCCCCGCACTCACCGGCAGGCCCTTCGGTCAGGCCCCGCGCTCACCGGCAGGCCCTTCCGCCGGGCATGCCACGACGCCGTACGGCCGTCGCGGCAGACGGCCGCCCATCAGGGCGCGACACGCCCCAGGGCCGCCGGAGGACAACTCAGGCGCCTTCGATGGCCTCGGAGTGCAGCAGGCCCTCGCGGACCTCGCGCAGCGCGATCGACAGCGGCTTCTCCTGGACCTGGGTCTCCACCAGGGGACCGACGTACTCCAGGAGGCCCTCGCCGAGCTGGGCGTAGTAGGCGTTGATCTGGCGGGCGCGCTTGGCCCCCATGATCACCAGGCTGTACTTGCTGTCGACGATCTTCAGCAGGTCGTCGATCGGCGGGTTCGTGATGCCTTCGGCACCAGGGGCATTCGATGCCACTCCTGCGCCTTCCGCTAGTCGGAGTTCGGTGGTTGTGCAGCCAGCAAGGCTACCAGCTCCGAACAGACGTCCTGGACCGACGTGTTGACCAGTGTGACGTCGAACTCCTTCTCGGCCGCCAGCTCCGTACGGGCGGCGTCGAGGCGGCGCTCGATCACGTCGGGCGGCTCGGTGCCACGGCCGATCAGGCGGCGGACGAGCTCGTCCCACGACGGCGGCGCGAGGAAGACGAACAGCGCCTCCGGCATGGCCGCGTGGACCTGCCGGGCGCCCTGCAGGTCGATCTCGAGCAGGACCGGCACGCCGGCTTCGAGGTGCTCCAGCACCGCGCGGCGCGGCGTGCCGTACCGATTGCCCGCGAACTCGGCCCACTCCAGCAGCTCCCCCTCGGCGACGAGCCGATCGAACTCGGCGCCGTCGACGAAGAAGTAGTGCACACCGTGGACCTCGCCAGGACGAGGCAAACGGGTTGTCACCGAGACCGACAGCCACACCTCCGGGTGGGCTCGCCGGATCTCGGCGACGACCGTGCTCTTGCCGACGCCGGACGGCCCGGAGAGGACCGTCAGGCGCCTGGACGGGATGGAGCCGCCCGCCATGGGGGTGGCGGAAGCGGCCGCGGCGGTGTGCCCGCCGCGCCCGCCCGTGGCGAGTCGGTCAGCGATTTCCACCGCCGCCGAACTCACGCTCGAGAGCGGCGCGCTGGTTGGCACCGAGACCCCGCACACGGCGGGACTCGGCGATACCGAGCCGCTCCATGATCTGCTTGGCGCGGACCTTGCCGACACCAGGCAGTGACTCCAGCAGAGCCGACACCTTCATCTTGCCGATGACGTCGTCGGCCTGCCCATCCTTCAGAACCTCAGCGAGGGAGGTACCCCCGTGCTTGAGCCGGTCCTTGACCTCGGCACGCTCTTTGCGAGCCTTTGCAGCCTTTTCCAGGGCTGCGGCGCGCTGTTCAGGGGTTAGGGGCGGAAGCGCCACGCCGGGTCACCTCGTGTTTCCACTCGATTGAGTCGGACGGCTTGGGAACCTAGCGAGTTCAGGGCCCATAAAGCAACGTGAAAGCCCGTATAGCCCGTCATTAAGTTGCAGATGTTACTCTATGGGGTTCCCCGGTCACTCACTGTATTGAAAGTAGGGGGTTCTTACACCCCGAACCGTACGACGGCCTGGCTTTTCTTGCGAGGGGAAAACAGGCCAGTCAAGCGGCTCCCAACGCGACCCTGTCGGTCCGGCGATAGCGCGTGCGGACGGAGTGATCCGCCGGCGTCCCCCCGCCGGACACGAGACGAGTGAGTGACACACCTCACGGGTGGGTGCGGCCGGCGGGGTTCGGCGCGGGAGCCCGCTGAGGCGCGTCGGTCGCCTGTCCGGTGCGGCGGCGCACAGGCATACGGGGGCCGCGTAGGGCGTGCTGCCCGCCCGCGCGGTGCGGCAACGGGGTCTGCGGCCCGCAGGAGCCGCTTCAGGCGCGACGGACGACCTGTCCGACGGGACGGCGGTGCGCGGGCCCGCAGGAGCCGCTTCAGGCGCGACGGACGACCTGTCCGACGGGACGGCAGTGTGCGGGCCCGTGAGAGCCGCGTGAGGGACGTCGGTCGCTGTTCCACACGGCGGTCGTTCCGGCGTGCGGGAGCGTCTGAGCCGTCTCGGGTGCCTGGGCGATGCGGCGGTGGCGCGCCGGTGTGTGGGAGGCCCGTGGGGCGCGTCGCTCGCTCGCGGGGTGCGGCGGTGGGGTACCGACGCGCTCCCTGCGGCTCCCACACCCCGGTACGCGCCGCCGCATGGATCGGGCGGGCGTTGCGCCTCAGACGGCTCCCGTGCGCCGGAGGGCCGCCGCGATGCCCGCCGCCGCGGCGCCCGGGTCCGGCGCGCCGGTGATGGGCCGGCCGATCACGAGGAGGTCGGCTCCGGCGGCGAGGGCCTCCTCGGGCGTGGCGACGCGCGCCTGGTCCTGGGTGGCCGTGCCGGGCGGTCGTACGCCCGGTGTGATGAGCGTGATGCCGGGGCCGACCTCCGCGCGCACGTCCGCGACCTCGCGGGGCGAGCACACCAGCGCCTGGGCCCCGGCGTCGACCGCGAGAGCGGCCATACGGCGCACGACGTCCGACGCTGGACCCGTGAGTCCGACCCCGGCCAGATCGGCCTCCGACAGGGACGTGAGGACCGTTACAGCGGCGATCTTGGTCTGCGGGGCCGCCTCGACGGCCGCGCGGATCATGGCGGAGCCGCCGCCGGCGTGCACGGTGAGGTACGCGGGCTTCAGCCGGGCCACCGCGTGCGCGGCGCCCGCGACGGTCGCCGGGATGTCGTGCAGCTTCAGGTCGAGGAAGACCTGCACTCCGCTCGCCCCGCGGACGCTGGCGACGACGTCCGGGCCGTACCGCAGGTACAGCTCCAGGCCGACCTTGACCGTGCTGACATGTGGGGTCACCAGCGCGGCCCAGCGCGCGGCGGTCTCGAGGTCCGCCGCGTCGAGCGCGACGGCGATGGGAGCGGTGTTCACTGGGTGGTCTCCTGTTCGGTCGGCTCGGTCGCGCCCCCACCGGCGCCCGCCAGGCCGACGTTGGGGTCGATGCGGCGGAAGAGGCTCCCGGCCGGCTTGTGGGCGAGCCCCACGACGTCGGCGAGCCGGTCGATGCCGCGCTCCTTCAGCGCCGCGTCGAGCTCGCGCAGGACGCGTACGCAGGCGGACGGGTCGTGCAGGGTCGCCGTGCCCACCGCGACGGCCGAGGCGCCCGCGAGGACGAACTCCAGGGCGTCCAGGCCGGTCCGTATCCCGCCCATCCCGACGATGGGCACTTCGGGCAGTGCCGCGTGCACCTGGTAGACGCAACGGACCGCCACGGGGCGGATCGCCGGTCCGGACAGCTCCCCGGTGACCCCGGCGAGCCGCGGGCGGAGCGTGTCGGTGTCGATGGCCATGCCGTGCAGCGTGTTGATCATCGAGAGGCCGTCCGCGCCGGCGTCCGCGCAGGCCATGGCCACGCCGACGATGTCGGTGACGTCCGCGGACAGCTTGGCGAGCACGGGGAGGCGGCGCGGCGCGCTCGCCCGTACCGCGCGCACCAGGCGGGCGGCGGCCGTCGGGTGGGCCGCGAACATCGACCCGCGGTCCTCGACGTTGGGGCAGGAGGTGTTGATCTCGATCGCCGCGACGCCGGGGGCGTCGCCGAGCAGGCGGGCGACCTCGGCGTACTCGCCGACGCTGCCGCCCGCGATCGAGACGACCACGCGTGCGTCCCGCTCGGCGAGCCAGGGCAGGTCGCGGGTCAGGAAGGCCTCGATCCCCGGGCCCTGCAGCCCGGCGGCGTTGAGGACGCCGCTGGGGGTCTCGGTGAGCCGGGGCGCGGGGCGCCCGGCGCGCGGGCTGGGCGTGATGGACGGCGTCACCAGGGCGCCGAGCCGGCCGACGTCGAAGAAGCGGCCGAGTTCGCGGCCGGTGCCTCCGCAGCCCGCCGCGGTCATCACGGGGTTCGGCAGCGTGACGTCGCCGATCCGGGTCTCCAGATCGATCATGAGAGGGATCCGGGGAGCACCGAGCGGGGGGCGCCGTAGGCGTCGAACGGGATCGTGCCGAGGTCGTCCCAGCGCACCCGCTCGCCGCGGAACACCGGGCCCTCGACGCACGAGCGCGCCATCTGGGTGACGCCCTCGTCGTCGATCACGGGGAGCGCGCAGGCCATGCAGACGCCCGTGCCGCAGGACATCGGCTCCTCGACCGCCACCTGGGCGGGCAGGTCGTACTTCGCGGCGGTCCGGGTGACGGCGCGGAGGGTCTCCGTCGGCCCGCAGGCGTACACGACGTCGGCGGCGACCTCCTCGACGACGGCGGCCACCAGGTCCTCGGGCCGGCCCTGCTGCCCGAGCGAGCCGTCCTCGGTGGTGACGGAGGTGGAGTCGGCGGCGCGGCGGGCCGCGCGCGTGCCGTACACGTGCTCGGAGTCGGCGCCGCCGAGCACGAAGTGGATGGCGCAGTCGCGCTGGCGCAGCACGGCCGCGAGGGGGAACAGCGCCGCCCCGGAGTGCCCCTCGCCGACGAGGACGCAGCGCACGGGGTGGCGCGGCAGCGGGAAGGGGCGGCCGAGGGGGCCGGCGAGGTCGAGGATGTCGCGTGGGCGCAGCGCCGCCAGCCACCGGGTGCCGGCGCCGCGCACCGCCAAGACGATCTCGACGGTGCCGCCGTAGTCGGGTTTGACCTCACGGACGAAGAAACATCGCCGCGTCAGCATGCTCGACTCGTCGCCGCCGACGGCCAGGGAGACGAACTGGCCCGGCCGGAAGCGCTCGGCGACGCCCGGGGCCACCAGCGTGATCGCGTGGTAGGCCCCGGTCCGCCGTATCGTCAGGACCGTTCCGGGCACCTGGACCGGTGCGACCGGTGAGTCGGTCAACTGTCCTCCTTGTCACCCCAGAGGTGCTCCGCGTGCTCCTGCAGCGACCGAACGCCGACGACGCCGGCGGCGATGGCCTCGATGCCCTGGACCGCCGCGCCGAGCGCCTGGACGGTGGTGAGACAGGGCACGCCGCACAGGACGGCGGCGGTGCGGATCTCGTATCCGTCGAGCCGCGGCCCGGACTGTCCGGGGCTGCCGAACGGGGTGTTCACGATGAGGTCGACCTCGCCGTCGAGAATGCGCCGCACGATCGTCGGCTCGCCATCCGGCCCGGGGCCGGCGCTGTGCTTACGCACGATCTTGGCACGCACGCCGTTACGGCGCAGGACTTCCGCCGTCCCCTCGGTGGCCAGGATCTCGAAGCCGAGGTCGGCCAGCCGCTTCACCGGGAAGATCATCGCTCGCTTGTCCCGGTTCGCCACGGAGACGAACGCGCGGCCCTTGGTCGGCAGCGAGGCGTACACCGCGATCTGCGACTTGGCGTACGCCGTGCCGAAGACCGCGTCGATGCCCATGACCTCGCCGGTGGAGCGCATCTCCGGGCCGAGGATGGTGTCGACGCCGACGCCCTCCGGCGTGCGGAACCGGTCGAAGGGCAGCACCGCCTCCTTGACCGAGATCGGCGCGTCGAGCGGGAGGTCCCCGCCGTCGCCGGTCGCGGGCAGGATGCCCTCGGCGCGCAGCTTGGCGACGCTCTCGCCCATCATCACGCGGGCCGCCGCCTTGGCCAGCGGCACGGCCGTGGCCTTGGACACGAACGGCACCGTACGGGACGCGCGCGGGTTGGCCTCCAGGACGTACAGGACGCCCGCCGCGAGGGCGTACTGGACGTTCATGAGGCCGCGCACGCCGATCTCCCGGGCGAGCGCCTCGGTGGAGGCGCGGATGCGGCCGATGTCCTCGTGCCCGAGGGTGATCGGCGGCAGCGCGCACGCCGAGTCGCCGGAGTGGATGCCGGCCTCCTCGATGTGCTCCATGACGCCGCCGAGGTACAGGTCCTCGCCGTCGTACAGCGCGTCGACGTCGATCTCGATGGCGTCGTCGAGGAACCGGTCGACGAGCACCGGGTGCTCGGGGTTCCACTGCCCGCCGCCGGCGCGCTCGATGTACGACTTCAGGGTGTCCTCGTCGTAGACGATCTCCATGCCGCGCCCGCCGAGGACGTACGACGGCCGGACGAGCACCGGGTAGCCGATCTCGGCCGCGATCGCGGCCGCCTCCTCGTAGGTGGTGGCGGTGCCGTGCTTGGGCGCCGGCAGCCCGGCGCGGGCCAGGACCTGCCCGAACGCGCCCCGCTCCTCGGCGAGGTGGATGCTCTCCGGCGACGTGCCGACGACCGGCACGCCGGCGTCCTTGAGCTTCTGCGCGAGCCCGAGCGGCGTCTGCCCGCCGAGCTGCACGATGACCCCGGCGACCTCGCCGGTCTCCTGCTCGGCGTGCACGACCTCCAGGACGTCCTCGAGGGTGAGCGGCTCGAAGTAGAGCCGGCCGGAGGTGTCGTAGTCGGTCGAGACGGTCTCGGGGTTGCAGTTGACCATGACGGTCTCGTAGCCGGCGTCGGCCAGCGTGAACGAGGCGTGCACGCAGCTGTAGTCGAACTCGATGCCCTGCCCGATGCGGTTCGGCCCGCTGCCGAGGATGATCACCTTGGGCTTGTCGCCCGGCGGCACCTCGGTCTCCTCGTCGTAGGTCGAGTACAGGTACGGCGTGCGGGCCTCGAACTCGGCGGCGCAGGTGTCGACGGTCAGGTAGACGGGCCGGATGCCGAGGGCGTGCCGCAGCTCGCGGACGACCTCGGCGGAGGTGCCGCGGATCTCGGCGATCTGCTCGTCGGAGAAGCCGTGCCGCTTCGCCTCGCGCAGTGCCTCCGGGTCGAGCTGGTCGCCCGCCACGGCGGCGGCGACCTCGTCGAGGGAGGCGATCTGGTCGAGGAACCACGGGTCGATCCGCGTCGCCTCGTACAGCTCCTCGACGGTCGCGCCCGCCCGCAGGGCCTGCTGGACGTCGCGCAGCCGCCCGTCGCGCGGCCGGCGGGGCCCGCTCGATGAGCTCGGCCTTCTGCGCGGCCCGCTCGCCCTCCGTGAGCGCCTCGGGGCCCGGAGCCCAGGAGAAGGAGCCTCCGGCCTTCTCCAGGGATCTGAGGGCCTTCTGCAGCGCTTCGGGGAAGGACCGGCCGATGGCCATGGCCTCGCCGACGGACTTCATGTGGGTCGTCAGCGTCTTGTCGGCCGCCGGGAACTTCTCGAACGCGAACCTCGGCGCCTTCACCACGACGTAGTCGAGGCTCGGTTCGAAGCTCGCGGGCGTCTCCTCGGTGATGTCGTTGCGGATCTCGTCGAGGGTGTAGCCGACGGCGAGCCGGGCGGCGATCTTGGCAATCGGGAAGCCGGTCGCCTTGGACGCCAGCGCGCTGGAACGTGACACGCGCGGGTTCATCTCGATGACGATCATCCGGCCGGTGGCCGGATCGATCGCGAACTGGATGTTGCACCCGCCGGTGTCGACGCCGACGGCGCGGATGACGTCGATGGCGACGTCCCGCATCCGCTGGTACTCCCGGTCGGTGAGCGTCATGGCCGGCGCGACGGTGATCGAGTCGCCGGTGTGCACGCCCATCGGGTCGACGTTCTCGATGGAGCAGACGACCACGACGTTGTCGTGCCGGTCGCGCATCAGCTCCAGCTCGAACTCCTTCCAGCCGAGGATCGACTCCTCCAGGAGCACCTCGCTGGTCGGGCTCGCGGCCAGGCCCGCGCCGGCGATGCGGTGCAGGTCGGCCTCGTCGTAGGCCATGCCGGACCCGGCGCCGCCCATCGTGAACGACGGGCGGACCACCATCGGGTAGCCGAGGGTCTCGGCGGCGGCCAGGCAGTCGTCCATCGAGTGGCAGATCACGCTGCGCGCGGACTCGGCGCCGATGTCGGCGACGATCCGCTTGAACCGCTCGCGGTTCTCCCCCGCCTGGATGGCGTCGACCTTGGCGCCGATCAGCTCGACGCCGTACCGCTCCAGGACGCCGGACTCGTGCAGGGCCACGGCGGTGTTGAGCGCGGTCTGCCCACCGAGGGTGGGCAGCAGCGCGTCGGGGCGCTCCTTGGCGATGACCTTCTCGACGGTCTCCGGGGTGATCGGCTCGACGTACGTCGCGTCGGCGATCTCCGGGTCGGTCATGATCGTCGCGGGGTTGCTGTTGACGAGGGCCACGCGCAGGCCCTCCGCCTTGAGGACACGGCACGCCTGCGTGCCGGAGTAGTCGAACTCGGCGGCCTGGCCGATGACGATCGGGCCCGAGCCGATGACGAGGACGGATTTCAGGTCGGTACGGCGCGGCATCAGGTTCCCTGTCCGGACGCGACCACGAGGGCCACGAGGGCCAATGCGGTCAAGACGGCTGCGGCGGCGGTGAGGATGAGGGCGAGCGGAGACGGCGGACGGGCCCGTACGACGGCGTCGTTCGGATCGACGGGCACGTGCCCGTGCGACGCGGAATCCGAGGCGTGGTCGGCCTCGTGGCCGGAGACGTCACTCATTTTGTTTCCATCAACTCGCAGAACCGGTCGAACAGGCCGGTGGCGTCGTGCGGGCCCGGAGCGGCCTCCGGGTGGTACTGGACGCTGAACGCCGGCCGGTCGAGCAGCCGCAGCCCCTCGACGACGCCGTCGTTGAGGTCGACGTGGCTGACCTCGGCGCGGCCGTACGGCGTGTCGAACGGGCCGTCCAGGGGCGCCTCGACCGCGAAGCCGTGGTTGTGGCTGGTGATGTGCACCCGCCCGTTGGCACGGTCCTGCACCGGCTGGTTGACGCCCCGGTGGCCGAAGCGCAGCTTGTACGTGCCGAGGCCGAGCGCCCGGCCCAGCATCTGGTTGCCGAGGCAGATGCCGAACACCGGCGTGCCGGAGTCCAGCACGCCGCGCATCGACTCGACGGCGTAGCCGCAGGCGGCCGGGTCGCCCGGCCCGTTGCTGTAGAACACGCCGTCGGCCCCGACCGCGAGGATCTCCTCGGCGGTCGCGGTCGCGGGCAGCACGTGCACCTCGCAGCCGCGCTCGGCCATGCGCCGCGGGGTCATCGCCTTGATGCCGAGGTCGATCGCGGCCACCCGGAAGCGCACGTCCCCCTCGGGGCGCACGACGTACGGCTCGGGCGTGGACACCACGCGGGCCAGGTCGGCGCCGATCATGTCCGGGCTGGCCAGCACGCGCTCCAGCAGCGCCTCGGGGTCGGTCTCGGCCGTGCTGACCCCGGCCCGCATGGCGCCCTTGTCGCGCAGGTGGCGGGTGAGCGCCCGCGTGCCGTTGATCGCGATGCCGACGACGCCGTACTCGCGAAGCTCGTCGTCGAGCGAGCGGCGCGCCCGCCAGTTGGAGACGATCCGGGACGGCTCGCGGACGACGTACCCGGCGACCTGGACGCGGCCGGACTCCGGGTCCTCGTCGTTGACGCCGGTGTTGCCGATGTGCGGCGCGGTCATCGTGACGATCTGCTGGCGGTACGACGGGTCGGTCAGCGTCTCCTGGTAGCCCGTCATGCCGGTGTTGAAGACGATCTCCCCGAACGCCTCGCCCTCGGCGCCGTACGCGGTGCCGTGGAACGTCCGGCCGTCCTCCAGGACGAGCAGCGCGGGCTTGGTCGCGGAACTCAAATGACCTTTCCTTCCAGGACGGTGGGACGGCCGCGCAGGAACGTCGCGCGCACCCGGCCCGGCAGCGTGAGCCCGGCGAACGGGGTGTTGCGGCTCTTCGAGGCGAAGGCCGCCGGGTCGACGGCCGTGCGGGGGGCCGGGTCGTACAGCGTCACGTTGCCCGGGGCGCCGACCTCGATCGGCTGGCCCTGGCCGGTGATGCGGCCGATGCGCGCCGGCCGTACCGACATGCGGTCGGCGACGCCGGCCCAGTCGAGCAGGCCGGTCTCGACCATGGCCTCGTGGACGACGGACAGGGCCGTCTCCAGCCCGATCATGCCCATCGCGGCCGGCGCCCACTCGGTCTCCTTGGCCTCGGCCGGGTGCGGGGCGTGGTCGGTGGCGACGCAGTCGATCGTGCCGTCGGCGAGGGCCTCGCGCAGCGCCTCGACGTCGGCCTTGGTGCGCAGCGGCGGGTTCACCTTGTAGACCGGGTCGTACGTCTCGGCGAGTTCGTCGGTCAGCAGCAGATGGTGCGGCGTGACCTCGGCCGTCACCTGCCAGCCCTTGCTCTTCGCCCACCGCAGGATCTCCACCGAACCGGCGGTCGAGACGTGGCAGACGTGCAGGCGGGAGCCGACGTGCGCGGCGAGCAGACAGTCGCGGGCGATGATCGCCTCTTCGGCGACGGCGGGCCAGCCGGCCAGGCCGAGCCGCCCGGAGACCTCGCCCTCGTTCATCTGCGCGTGCTCGGTGAGCCGCGGCTCCTGCGCGTGCTGGGCGACGACGCCGTCGAAGGCCTTGACGTACTCCAGCGCGCGGCGCATCAGCACCGCGTCGGACACGCAGTGGCCGTCGTCGGAGAACACCCGGACCCGCGCGGCCGAGTCGGCCATCGCGCCGAGCTCGGCGAGGCGCTCGCCCTCCAGGCCGCGCGTGACCGCGCCGACCGGGTGGACGTCGCAGTGCCCGGCCTCCCGGCCGAGGCGCCACACCTGCTCGACGACGCCGGCCGTGTCGGCGACGGGCTCGGTGTTGGCCATCGCGTGGACCGCGGTGTAGCCGCCCGCCGCGGCGGCGCGGGTGCCGGTCTCGACCGTCTCGGCGTCCTCCCGGCCCGGCTCGCGCAGGTGGGTGTGCAGGTCGACCAGGCCCGGCAGCGCGATCAGGCCGCCGGCCTCGACGACGGTCGCCTCCGGCGCGGTCACGCCCGCGCCGATCTCGGCGACGACGCCGTCGCGGAGCAGGATGTCGGCGGGCGCCCCGCCGAGGATCCCCGCGCCCTTGATGAGGAACATCACGCCTCTTCCCTTCTCGATGCGTCGCCGGTGCGTGCCCCGTCGCCGTCGCGCGACACCTCACTGCGGCCGGAGACGTCGCCGCCGATGGCCGGCTGGAGCCGCCCAGCAGGAGGTAGAGCACGGCCATCCGGACGGTGACACCGTTCGCGACCTGCTCGACGATGGTCGAGCGCGGCGAGTCGGCGACCTCCGCGGCGATCTCGACGCCGCGGTTCATCGGGCCGGGGTGCATGACGATCGCGTGGTCCTGGAGCGCGGCCAGGCGGCGGGTGTCCAGGCCGTACCGCCGGCTGTACTCGCGGACTGTCGGGAAGAAGGCGTCGGACATCCGCTCCTGCTGGACCCGCAGCATCATCACGACGTCGCTCTTGGGCAGGACCGCGTCGAAGTCGTACGCGACCTCGCACGGCCACGTGTCGACCGCGACGGGGAACAGCGTGGGCGGCGCGACGAGCGTGACCTCCGCGCCGAGGGTGTTCAGCAGCAGCACGTTGGAGCGGGCGACCCGGCTGTGCAGGATGTCGCCCACGATGGTGACCCGGCGGCCGTCGAGGTCGCCGAGCCGCCGGCGCATGGTGTACGCGTCGAGCAGCGCCTGCGTCGGGTGCTCGTGCGTGCCGTCGCCGGCGTTGACGACGCTGCCGCGCACCCAGCCGGCGAGCCGCTGCGGCGCGCCGGAGGCGTTGTGGCGGATGACGACGCCGTCGGCGCCCATCGCCTCCAGGGTCAGCGCGGTGTCCTTGAGGCTCTCGCCCTTCGACACGCTGGAGCCCTTGGCCGAGAAGTTGATGACGTCCGCCGACAGCCGCTTGGCGGCGGCCTCGAACGAGATGCGCGTGCGCGTGGAGTCCTCGAAGAAGAGGTTGACGACGGTGCGCCCGCGCAGCGTGGGCAGCTTCTTGATCGGGCGATCGGCGATCCGGGACAGCTCTTCGGCGGTGTCGAGGATGAGCAGCGCGTCGTCCCGGGTGAGATCGGCCGCCGAGATCAGGTGGCGCTTCACTTGGGGACCTCCAGCACGACGGCGTCCCGGCCGTCGGTCTCGGCGAGCAGCACCTTGACCTTCTCGCGGGTGCTGGTCGGAAGGTTCTTACCGACGTAGTCGGCGCGGATGGGCAGCTCGCGGTGGCCGCGGTCGACCAGGATGGCGAGCTGCACGGCGCGCGGGCGGCCGAGGTCGTTCAGCGCGTCGAGGGCCGCCCGGACGGTGCGGCCGGAGAAGAGGACGTCGTCGACGAGGACGACGACGCGGTCGTCGACCCCCTCGGGCGGCAGTTCGGTGCGGCCGAGGGCGCGCGCCGGGCGCAGCCGCAGATCGTCGCGGTACATCGTCACGTCGAGCGAACCCCACGGGACGGGGGTGCCTTCGACATCGGTGATCCGCTCGGCCAGCCGGGCGGCGAGCGTGACCCCCCGTGTCGGGATTCCGAGCAGGACGATGTCGCGGCCACCCTTGGTGCGTTCGAGGATCTCGTGGGCGATCCGAGTGAGCGCGCGCCGGATGTCGGGGGCCTCGAGAACGGTCTTGTGACTCACATCACTATCGGGTGACGGTCCGTGCGCGGGCACGGAGGCAGCACTCACCTCGATAACCTCCTTTCCCGCCTCTCTGGACGGGTCTTAAAGGACGTCGGGCGCTATCACGGTAGCAGCCCGGACGTACACGCCCCGCACCGGCACCGTCACGTTTTCGCTGGTGACGACGCTGCGCAAGCGCGCCGCCGGACGCCGGGCCGGGGATATGGCAAGCTTTTACCCAACGGTCGGCGGCCACCGCGGCGCCGGCCCACCGGGTCCCACGAGCCCCTGCGGGCAAGGGGTTCCGGACCCTCCGAGCCCCTCGTCGGAGCCCCTCAGAGCGCCGACTGTTTCGCCGCTTTTTTCCAATCAGCTTGACCTGGGGCTCTACCCGTTTTACCGTCACTGTCCGTAACCATCCCTGGAGATGGACCCCTCGGGCAGTCGGCCCCCCGGCCGGCTGAGAGTGCGCCTGCATGGGCACACCCGTCTCGGGGCGGCGGGGGTTCCCCGTCCGGGTCCCCTCCCGGGGCCACTATCGACGACGAGAAAGTGAGCCTGGGGGCCGCGATGCCGTCTGAATACGCTAAGGCTCTCGGCGCGAGACTTCGCGCCATCCGTACCCAGCAGGGCCTGTCCCTGCACGGTGTGGAAGAGAAATCACGTGGCCGCTGGAAGGCCGTCGTCGTGGGTTCGTACGAGCGGGGCGACCGCGCCGTCACCGTTCAGAAGCTGGCCGAGCTCGCCGAGTTCTATGGCGTGCCGGTGTCCGAGTTGCTCCCCGGCGGAGCCGCGCCGAGTCCGCTCGGCCCGACGCCGAAGCTCGTGATCGATCTCGAGCGACTCCAACAGCTTCCGAAGGACAAGGCCGGTCCCCTCGCCCGTTACGCCGCGACGATTCAGAGCCAGCGGGGCGACTACAACGGAAAGGTCCTGTCCATCCGGCAGGAGGATCTGCGTTCGCTGGCGGTGATCTACGACAAGTCACCGACGGAGCTCACCGAGGAGCTGATTGGCTGGGGCGTTCTCGATCCTGAGGCACGCCGCGCCGTCGAGGCGTTCTGATCCGATCTCCTGGTCATGCGGTCCCCTCGGATCGCCGCATGACCGATGCGTCGTGACGGAGCCCGTCCGGCATGCCACCGGACGGGTTTCTTCATACCCGCACGCGCCTCCCGGGGCGTGCTCCCCGACGTCACCGCGCCCTCTCAGCGCTGCCTGTGGCCGTCGGCGGGCGGAGGACCCGGACACGCCGACCGGTCTTCGCCGCCGGGACGATCTGGGCCACCACGACGGGCACGCCGTGCTGTGGGTGATCCGCAAAGGGCAGGACTAACGGGTGCCGGTGCCCGTCCCACCGGCGGTGGTACGGACCTTGACGGCGTACCTGCTGACGCGGCACGCCACCGCCCGGCCGCGAGCACCCTTCTGCAGCGCCGGGCGCCGACTGCCGACCATGCCGAGCCCGGCGTACGCGCGGCGGCAGGGCAACGGGGGGCGGATCCCGAACAGGGCCGGCCGCCAACACCGACGCGGCCTGCCGACTCAGCGGGCCCCGCGTGGTGGCCACGGTGACCTGGCCGTCCGCCAGGATGACGCCCGGCCGACGCGTGCACCGGGCCCAGGCGCGTAACGCGGTGGACGAGCAGGGCCGCCCGTCGCTACTGTGCGCACCATGTCGGGTCCTGAGGCGTCCAGACGCTAGCCGCCGGTCCATCGGTGGCTTCTCGTGATGTCCCGCGGCAGCGCCGTGGCTGAGGCCGCGCGCCCTTTCGCCGCCGGATCACCGTCGTACGGACCGGTTCTCCCCGGGAGGCCCATGACCTCGGCCGTCTTCGCGCCGAGCCTGGCCTCCTTCACCCGGTAGCGCCCGCCCCATCCCCCGCCGCGTCACGCGGTCGGTCCCGGATGCCGCGCCGGCGCGCCGTGTCCTCGTTCCGACGCGGTTGTGGAGTGTCCGCTCATGCCCTTCGTCATCTACGTCCTCGGCCTCGCCGTGTTCGCCCAGGGGACGTCCGAGTTCATGCTGTCCGGGCTGATCCCGGACATCGCCCGCGACCTGAAAGTGCCCATCCCCGCCGCCGGCGCGCTGACGTCGGCGTTCGCCGCGGGAATGATCGTGGGAGCGCCGCTGATGGCGGTCCTCAGCCTGCGCTGGCCCCGGCGGAGGGCTCTGCTCGCCTTCCTGATCGCGTTCGTGCTCGCGCACGTCGTCGGAGCGGTCACCAGCAGCTTCTCCGTGCTCCTGGCGACCCGGGTGCTCGGGGCGCTGGCGAACGCCGGTTTCCTCGCCGTCGGCCTCGCGACGGCCACCGCTCTGGTCCCGCCGAATGCCAAGGGGCGGGCGACGTCCGTCCTCCTGGGCGGCATCACGCTCGCGTGCGTCGCCGGTGTGCCCGGCCGGTGCCGTGCTCGGGCAGGCGCTCGGCTGGCGGTCGGCGTTCTGGGCCGTGGCCCTGATCTCCCTGCCGGCCGTCTTCGCGGTCCTCCGCTCGGTGCCGGGCACCTCGCGGGCGGCCGACGAGGCGCGTCCCAGCGCCCGGCGCGAACTGCGGGCCCTGCGGAGCCCGCGGCTGCTGGTCGTGCTGCTGCTGGCCGCGCTGGTGAACGCCGCCACCTTCTGCACGTTCACCTATCTGGCCTTGGTCGTCACCGCCGTCAGCGGCTTCTCCGAGGACTGGGTGCCGGGGACGCTGGCACTGTTCGGCCTCGGGTCGTTCGCCGGGGTGACGATCGGCGGACGCCTGTCCGACACGCGGCCGATGCGGGTCCTGGTTCCGGGCGGCATCACCCTGCTCACCGGGTGGGCGCTCCTGGCGGCGACCGCCGCCAGCCCGGTCGCCGCGCCGGCGCTGATCTTCGTCCAGGGAACCCTTTCGTTCGCCGTCGGCTCGACGCTGATCGCCCGGATTCTGTACGCGGCGACGGAGGCGCCCTCCCTCGGCGGATCCTTCGCGACCGCGGCGCTCAACGTGGGCGCGGCGGCCGGCCCCGCCGTCGGCGGCGCCACCATCGCCACCGGCCTCGGCTACCGCTCGCCGCTGTGGATCAGTGCCCTGCTCGTGGCGGCGGCGTTCGGCACGGCAGGCCTCGCCCAGGCCGTACGGCGCCTGCAGGCCGCAACACGCGAGGAGGCACAGGCCTCCCGGCCCACCGGGCGACCGGTTCGGTGACAGGGGTGCCCTCCGCAGGGGGCACGTGCCTCCGGAAGGGCTCGCCGCCGTAGTCACCGGGCGTTCGACACATAGCCCGCACCGCGCGGCGCAAGGTTCGCGCCGCGTGCTGCGCGTCCCAAGATTCGCATCGCGGCGCGCGGCCCGCAGGCACAGCGCACGGCGCGGCGCGGGGACCGGCGCGGGGCGCGCAGCACACGGCTTGCGGCAGGCGGCGTGCGCGGACAGAGCGCCGCCTGGCGGCGGCCGGGTGGCGTGAGCGGCCGCGCGGGTCCCGTCGCTTCGGGGGGAGGTCCACGACGGGACCCGCGGGCACGAACCGTGCTCCGGTGAAGAGCCGGTCCCCAGAGGGGTCTAGCCGGCGGCGGGCAGCATGGGCTGGCCCGGGACGCCGAGCGTGGTCTCGACGAGCGACACGAAGATCTCCGCGTCGCGTAGGAGCTCATCGGCCTCATCCGCGGTGACCGCGCGCGGCAGGCCGGCCTCCGCCGCGGCGCGTTTGTCGGCGCCGGCGGCGAAGAACGCCGCCCACTCGCGCAGTGCGGGCTCGGCCTCGGGGAGCAGCACCCAGACGCTGCGCGGTCTACCACGGGTGCGCGATCCGGGATCGGCGCGCTCGGCGAGCACGGCGGCGGCGGCGCGCAACGCCGCCAGGTGGGCCGCGACATAGCGCAGCGCCGGGGCGGCCGACTCCGCGGCCTCGATCAGGCCGCGCCGGGCCGTCTGGAGGAGTGACATCGCCGATGCGGCGGGCCTGCGCCGTGGCGCGGGACGAAGGGGGGCGGCAGTTGACGACCTTGCGGACATGACATGCCTCCTTCCGCTGCGGGCCCGAGGGCCCAGGGGGGCCGGGCGAAGCGCTTCCCCTCGCCCCGCCCGGCCGTCGTATCTCGCCCGGCATGCGCTGCCCGCGAGAGACGATCCCCTCGGCGCGGGCCGCGAGTCCCGCGCCGTACTCGAACACAAGTTCGAGCATGTACCTCAGTAAAGCGTCCGGCGCCGCATTCGTCAACGCGTTCGAATAGATGTGTCGTCGCAGTTCGGAACCTCTTACCTCGCCGCCGGCCGTAGGGTGCTGCCATGCACCCCAACGTCGAGCACGTCGCCGCCCGTCTGCGCGAACTGGGCGCCACCGGTCAGGTCCGCGAGCTTCCGGAGGCCGCCCCGACGGCCGCCACCGCAGCGGCTCAGCTCGGCTGCGACGTCGGCGCCATCGCGAACAGCCTGATCTTCGCCGCCGACGGCGAGCCGCTGCTCGTACTGACCAGTGGAGCGCACCGGGTGGACACCACCGGGCTCGCCGAGCGGATCGGCGTCGCCCGGATCAAGCGGGCGGACCCCGAGTTCGTACGGGCGGCCACCGGACAGCCCATCGGAGGCGTCGCACCCCTCGGCCACCCTCAGCCGGTCCGCACGCTCGTCGACGAATGGCTGGCCAAGTACGACGTCGTCTGGGCCGCCGCCGGACACCCGCACACCGTCTTCCCCACCTCGTACGAGGAGCTGCTCCGCCTGACCGGCGGCACGCCGACCGACGTCGCGTAGTCCACCACCCCACCGGAGAGATGCAGCCTTGAAGAAGCCGGGCCGAAGGGGCTGAACTCCGTGCCTATCGCGTGGAGAGATTCCGCACCGGTGTCGCGTCACGGCCGGTGGCACGTGGCGACGAGTCGGAGTGCCGTGGGCTGTCTGGTGCAGGGCGGCCGGCTCTTGATGACCAAGGCCACCCACGCTGGGCTGCCGAGCGCGCCGGGCGATGTGCGACAGTGGACGGTAGAGCCCGACAGGCTCCTGGACGAGGTGCGCCGTACCCAGTCATGACAAGACGACGCGGGGAGTCTTGTCATGGCATGGATCATTCTGGTGGTGTCCGGGATGCTGGAGGCGGTATGGGCGACCGCGCTCGGCAAATCGGAGGGGCTCACCCGCCCTGTGCCGAGCATCGTTTTCGGCCTCGGGCTGGTGCTGAGCATGACGGGCCTGGCCTTCGCGCTTCGGACGGTGCCCGTGGGCACCGGCTATGCGGTCTGGGTCGGCATCGGCGCGGTGCTCACCGTGACCTACGCCATGCTCTTCGACGGTGAATTCGCCGGCCCGCTCAAGCTGCTGCTGCTGGCCGGCATCGTCGGATGCGTGGCCGGGCTGAAGCTGACCCACTGAGTCAGTAAGGGATGCGCACGGTGGCTGGGCACCCGCCCCCGGCGACCGGCCAGCGCCTTCACGCGGGCGCGTGAGGCCGGCGGCCTCCGGGACGGCGGCGCGGTCGCCGGCGGGGTGCGGGCTGCGGCCGGCGGGCTGCGGCCGGCGGGCACCGCGCGGCGCGGACGCTCGTCGGCCTGGACTACGAGAACGCCGCGCAGCCACCACACCACTGGCGGATGCCGTAGCCCACAGCCCGACGCATGGGGGCCGGCGTGACCGGAGCCGGACGGTCGGTCACGGCATCGGGCCCGCGTCGTCGGGGACAACGGCCGACAGGCGGTGATACAACGGTCACCGGAGGCTTGAGCGCACTCTCCGGAGCTGGTGCCCTATGGCTGGACAGGACGGTCTGCGTGCCAGTGCGGCACGCGACAAGGACTTCGTCGGCATCGACACGGCCGCGATGGCTCAGCTGATCCAGCAGATGACGAGTGCTTCGAACGCCATCACCGCCTGGCTGCGCACGAACGCAGCGCTCCCCCCGAGCGTCCCGCGCACCGGACTGCGCCAGGCCGCGGCGGTCGAGAGCTGGGTCAGTGCGCAGCCGGGGATGCTGGGCCGGCGACGGGCCTACGCCGACGCACACCTGAGCAAGGGCGCCGCGGACATGCCCCGGGTCGGCGTGGGCCGGCTCGGTGGCCGTCCGGGCCGTACGACGCGGCCGGCGCCGGACACGCGGTCGGCCACTTCCCTGACGCGCACGCCGCGACCCGAGCGGGGGCCGCCGACGCCGCCGCGATCCACGGGGCGCTCAGCGCCCACCGTCCGATCCCGGCCGACGTCTGGAAGCGGCTGTCGGCCAACGCCGACGACCCCGACTACGTCAAGGGCCTCTACTCCCGTCTCGGCCCGGCCGGCAGCGCCGACCTGATCGCCGCGGCGCTGGGCCACGAGGCGCGCCTGGCCGCCGTCCGGGAGTCGCTGGGCCTGGCGAGCCATCATCTGCGGATGGACGAGAAATGGCTTCGCGAACTCCTCGACGAGGCGTCGCGGAAGGGCGTGCACGACGACGTCGTCCACATGCTGGAGCACGCCGGGCTCGACCGCCGCGCGAAGATCGCTCTCGGCCACATCGGGCTGACCCACCTGGCCGCGATCCCGCCCGGGCACCGGATCCCCACTCCGCGCCCGCCGCACGAGGCGATGGTCCGCCCGGCCGCGACAGACCCCGAGGCGGCAACCGAGCTCTACGCCCGTCACTCCGGAACCGTGCACCGCGCCTTGGCGGCCTGCCCGGACTCGGCGACGCTGCAGCACCTCGCCGGCCACGCCACAGCCGCGTCTGCCGCAGCCGGTCATGCCGCGGCCGCCCATCCGGCCGACGCCCACCATGGGACCACCGACGCCCAGGCCGCCGTGGCCGACACCCCCACCCACGTCGCGACCGACGCCCCCACCCATCTCACGGCCGCCCATCCGACCGGCGTCCACGGCGCGGCCACCGCGGACGCGGCAAAGGAGGACGCGTGACCGCCTATCCGCCCTCCCCGGCCACTCTCCGCCCGCCGACGGAGCCGCCGGCCGGTCCGCCGGGCAGTCCCGCCCAGCGGCCGAACCCGGAGTATGCCGAGCTGTACGCCGCCTACGAACGCGCCTACGCGAGCGCGGATACGCTGGAGGCCGCGCTGGACCCGCCGGTCCGTACGGCCGGCGACGCCTGGGTGGGGCCCGCCGCCCGGATCTGGCAGCAGCAGCTCGAGACGGAGCGCGGTCAACTGAAGAAGGCGGCGGCCCAGATTCTGTGGGACATTTACGGCGCACTGTCGAAAGTCCCGCCTTATCTACCAAAGTGAGCCACGTGAGATCAACCTTCGGAGCCCGGCGGGACGCCGCGCCGCAGATACGGGAGATCGACAAGCGGACGTTCTTCCGGCGGCTCGACGCCATGCTGGCGACCTACGCGGCGGCGATGGAGCCGCCGACCGAGCAGATGCCGGGTCGGCGCACCATCATGGAGCGCCACACCGCGTACCCCGGTTTCCGCGCGTTCGTCGCCGGGCGGCGGCGCGACGTGAACGGCTTCGCGTACGGCTTCCACGGCGAGCCGGGGCAGTGGTGGCACGACGTGGTCCACGCGGCGCTCACCGAGACCGGTGGCGCCGCGCACGCCCGGCAGTGGATGGACGACACGTTCGAGGTCGCCGAGCTACACGTCCACCCGGACAGTCAGGGCCAGGGGCTCGGCCGGAGGCTGATCACCACCCTGTGCGCGGAGCGCCCGGAGCGTACGGTCGTGCTGTCCACGCTCGACGCCCAGACGCCCGCCCGCAACCTCTACCGCTCGCTCGGTATGACGGACCTGCTCACCCGTTTCCAGTTTCCCGGGGGCGGGCCGCTCTACGCGGTGATGGGCGCGCGCCTCCCGCTGACCTCCAGGCGGTCGTAGACCTCGCGCGTCGCCGTCGACTTGCTGAACGTGAACTGATCCACCGAGATCGCCACCTGCGGCGCTGCGCGCCGACCGGCCACCGACCTGCACACGAGCGGTTGTCATTGGTCGTTTCGGTCCGCCCCGGCCGCCCTTCGAGGACCCACAGACGGCCACGGCGAACGCCCCACTGTTCCAGCCCTACGGCTCGTTGGGGGTTCGAGTCACCCAGGTGCCGAGCACCGGCATGATGCCGCGACCGGGTATGACCGCCACGTGGACCTCGCGGGGATAGCCGAGGTGGTCGGTGCGGGTGTCGACCTCGTCGGGGTGGCGGTCATCGTCGTCGGTGCCCTCGTTGTGACGGCCGTGTTCGCGGGTCGTCTCCGCCGCGGCCGGCTCCCGGGCGCGTACCGGCTCTACCGGCAGAACCTCGGGCGGGCGATCCTGCTCGGGCTGGAGTTCCTGGTCGCCGGTGACATCATCCGTACCGTCGCCGCGTCCCCGACGTTCACGAGCGTCGGGGTGCTGGCGCTGATCGTCGCGGTGCGGACCTTTCTCAGCTTCTCGCTCGAGGTGGAGCTGGAGGGCACCTGGCCGGGGCAGCGACGCCGGGCGGCGCGTCCGCCGGACGCACCGGAGGCGTGACAGCGACCGCCGGAAGTCACGCATGGGCGCCGCGCAGTCGTACGCGCCACCTCGAACATGGCCACCAGGTCGGACTCCCTCGGAATGTGGGTGTTCACCGGGAGGTCGCCGTGCTCGATGCGGCGACGTGGCACAGCCGCGATCTGCAGTCTGCACGGTCGGGTCGAGCTGTTCTCCGGTTCGATCTCGCAGATCGTCCGCCTGCCACCGAATCGCACAGAAACCTGCCGTAATCTGACGTTACCCTCGGTACGACTAGCCTGCTTTGATGCGATTTGTCCATCGATACGGAGTTTTCTCCCTCGCCATGCTCGGTGGGATCGTGCTCCGGATGCTGGCGATGCTCGGCTATCGGCCCGCCCTGTGGTTCGTGGGCGACTCGTACACCTACGTCGCGATGACGCTGCGCTCGGCGCTACGGCCGGAGCGCCCCGGCGGCTACCCGCTGATGCTGCGGGCGCTCGAGCCCTTTCACAGCTTCGTGGTGGTAGTCGGGGTACAGCACGTGTCGACGCTGGCCACGACTGTGATGATCTATGTCCTGCTGCGGCGGCGCGGACTGCCCGACTGGGGAGCCACCCTGGTCGTGCTGCCCGTACTGTTCGACGCCTACCTGATCCAGCTCGAGCACCTTCTGCTGTCCGACACCGTGTTCATATTCCTGGTCGTGTCGGCGCTCACCGCGCTTCTATGGCATGAGCGGCCCACCGCTCCGCTCGCGACCGCCGCAGGCGTGTTGCTGGCACTGGCCACCCTGACGCGAACCATCGGGTTCGCCCTTCTGCTCCTGCTGCCATGCTGGCTGATCGTGCGACGCGCGGGCTGGCGGACCCTCGCCGTCACGGCGTTGACGACAGTGCTGCCGCTGGTCGCGTACGCCGTCTCATACCACTCCCGTTACCAGCGGTACGCGCTGAGCGGCGCGGGCGGGGTGTTCCTGTGGTCGCGCGCGATGTCGTTCGCCGACTGCGCGAAAATCCACCCTCCCGCCGGAGAGACGGCGCTGTGCCCCGTGCCCGGACTCCCGCGCATGCGGCCGGAGACCTACGTCTGGAACGCGTCCTCGCCGATCAACAGACTTCCCACGTTCCGGTTCACCGATTCGAACAACACACTCGCAGAGGACTTCGCGGAGCGAGCGATCCTTGCCCAGCCCGGCGACTACCTGTCCACGGTCGCTCACAGTGTCGCCCGAACCTTTCGCTGGAGCCCCACAGAGGACTACGGCGTCGCACTGCGCTATGAGTTCCATCCGACGGAACCGGCACCTCCGGTCGAGCACTCCAGCACCATGGACAACGCCCGAAACGACATGGCGGCCTATGACCACCAGCCGCCGCAGGCACCACGTGTCGTCGAGCCCTACGCGGGCTGGATCCGCGGATATCAGCACCACGTCTTTCTGCCCGGACCGATCCTCGGTCTCATGCTGCTAGGCGGGCTGGCCGGAATCGTCGCCGCCTGGCGCTCCTGGGGCGGGCCCGCGCTTCTTCCGTGGGCGGCGGCGATGGTGCTGCTCATCCTGCCGCCGGCCACGATCGACTTCGACTACCGGTACGTCCTGCCCGCGATTCCCCTCGCCTGTCTGAGTCTCGGCATCGGCCTCGCGCGAGGTGTACGGGCACCCGCACCCTGGGACGAGACCGGCTCATGTGACCGGCCGGCGGCCGACGCTCGGCGAGATGCCAGAGCGACACCCTGTCGGCCGCCCGAGACGGATCTCACCCCCGATCCCACAGATCCGCGCGCGGACCTTCGATGAGCGCCTTTTAGGCGGCCGAGCATGGACAGAGGCCCTGTACCGTCGTGGTACAAAGCCTCTGAACTGGTGGGCGATATGTGCCCGACTAGGGGCCTGAGCAGCGCTTACAGCACCGACAGGTTGCGACGGCTGCCGCTGACCTCCAGGCGGTCGTAGACCTCGCGCGTCGCGGTCGACTTGTTGAACGTAATGAAGTGGATGCCGGGCACGCCCTCGTCCAGCAGCGTCCGGCACAGCTCCGCGGCCTGCTCGATGCCGAGCCGGCGCACCGCCTCCGGGTCGTCGCCGACGGCCTCGAACCGCTCGGCCAGCTCCGGCGGGAACGGCGCGCCGGACAGCTGCTCGGAGCGTTCGATCGTGCTGAGCTGGGTGACCGGCATGATGCCCGGGATGATCGGCACGTCACAGCCGTGCGCGGCGACGCGGTCGCGCAGCCGCAGGTAGTCCTCGGCCCGGAAGAACATCTGCGTGATGGCGTAGTCGGCGCCGGCCCGGCACTTGCGCACGAAGTGCTGGGTGTCGCTGTCGATGTCCGTCGACCGGGGGTGCTTGTACGGGAACGCGGCGACGCCCACGCTGAAGTCGCCGGCCGACTTGATCAGCCGCACGACCTCCTCGGCGTACTCGACGCCGTCGGGGTGCTTGACCCACTCCCCCATCGGGTCGCCGGGCGGGTCGCCGCGCAGCGCGAGCAGGTCGCGCACGCCGACGGCGGCGAACCTGCCGATCAGCTGCCGCAGCTCGCGGATCGAGTGGTCGACGGCGGTGAAGTGCGCGACGGGAGTGAGTGTCGTGTCGGTCGCGATCCGCTCGACGATCTCGACCGTACGGTCGCGGGTGCCGCCACCGGCCCCGTACGTGACCGAGACGAACGTCGGCTGCAGCACCTCGAGCCGGCGGATCGCCTGCCACAGGTTGCGGGCACCCTGCTCCGTCTTGGGCGGAAAGAATTCGAAGGAGAAAGTGGTCTCGCCCGCGGCGAGCACTTCCCGGATCGTGGGGCGAGCGGACGTCATGCACACCAGGGTAACGGGACGGGCGTTAAGGCCCACTAGTCTCAATCGTATGACCCCCAGTCGCGTTCGTAAGGAGGTCGACGAGGCGCTGCACGCCTTCGTCGATCGACAGCGCCCGGTTCTGAGCGACGTCGGCTGCGACCTGACCCCGATGCTGACCGCGCTCGACGCGCTGCTGGCCGGGGGGAAGCGGCTGCGGCCGGCGTTCTGCTACTGGGGCTGGCGCGGCGCGGGCGGCGAGGACCGGCCGGAGATCTTCGCGGCGGCGGCCTCGCTCGAGCTTCTCCAGGCGAGCGCGCTGATCCACGACGACGTGATGGACGGCAGCGACACGCGGCGCGGTCAGCCCGCCGCCCATCGCCGGTTCGAGGCGCTGCACGCCGAGTCGGGCTGGCGCGGCTCGGCCGAGGCGTTCGGCGCGGGCGCGGCGATCCTCCTCGGCGACGTGTGCCTGTCCTGGTGCGACGAGATGTTCCAGAGCAGCGGCCTGTCGCCGGAGGCGCTGCGCCGTGGACGGCCCGTCTTCGACCTCATGCGCACCGAGGTGATGTGCGGGCAGTACCTCGACCTCGTCGGGCAGGCGCGAGGCTCGGGCGTGGACGCGAGGGCCATGGTGGAGGCGGCGCTGCGGGTCGTCCGGTTCAAGGCCGCCAAGTACACCGTCGAGCGGCCGTTGCAGCTGGGTGCCGCGCTGGCCGGTTCCGGGGCGATGGCGGAGCTGTCGGCGTACGGCATGCCGCTGGGGATCGCGTTCCAGCTGCGCGACGACGTCCTGGGAGTGTTCGGGGATCCGGCCGAGACCGGCAAGCCCGCGGGCGACGACCTGCGCGAGGGCAAGCGGACCGTCCTGATCGCGCTGACCCTCGAGCGGGCGGATCCGGCGCAGGCGTCGACGGTGGAGCGGCTGCTGGGCGACCCCGCGCTCGGTAGCGACGGGGTGGAGCGGCTTCGATCGATCATCGTGGAGACCGGCGCGCTGGACGCCTGCGAGCGGATGATCGAGCGGTACGCCGACGAGGCGTCCAGCGCGCTGGCGAGCGCGCCGCTCACGGCGGAGGCCCGCGCGGCCCTGTCGGAGCTGACGATCGCCGCCACGGCCCGCAAGGTCTGACCCCTCCCGACCTGGACCTCCGCACAAGATCCAGATTCTCCGGACAAGCGGGGTTTGGGTGCTCAAGAATGGGGGCATGACAGATCGATTGCACGCATGAAGCTCGACACGCCGTACCCGCCGCGTATCGCCGAACCCGTGGCCCGAGTGTGCGCATCCGCGCCCGCGCCGCGACGGAGCCCCCGCAGCCGGAGACTGATTCTCGCGCTGGCCTTGGTGGCGGTCGCCGGGTTCCTGCTGGGTCTGGGCCTGCCTGCCCATCCCTGAGTCTCACCTGACGCGGCGGCGCGTTCCCTCGAGCAGACGCCGGCCAGACCGGCCACCAACCCGACACAACGAAGAGCCCCCGGAGAGCGGTCCGGGGGCTCCTGTCATGCGGGGAGGACTCAGAACACGCGCTTCGGCGTGACCGTCTCCGGCTTGCCATTGCCGATGCTGATGACGACCTTGGTCGCCGTCTTCTTGGAGACCAGGTTCACCGCGGAGCCCTTACTGAGGCCCTTGACGACGACCGTCGCCTTGCCGATCACGATCTTGCCCCGGTAGGCGGTGACCTTGAGCGTGACTGCGGTCTTCGAGAGGTTGACGGCGGAGCCCCTCACCTTGGTGCCCGCCGCACGCTTCGGGTTGAAGGTGACCGTTCCAAGCGCCTGCGCCTTCTTGCCGGACGCGAAAACGTGGAAGTGCTTCACCACCTGCTTGGGCTTGGGCTTGGCGGCGGTGGCGGCCTCGGCGGTGCCGGCGGCGCCCATGAGGGCGACGCCCGACACGATCGTGGCGGCGATCGTCTTGCGGACGAGCGACATGCGCTTCTCCTTGCGTGAAGGGGGATTCGGCCGTGTCCCGGGCGACCCTTGCCCGCGGCCGGACGCGAAGCTACCAAGCTCGTCGATCTTGCTGGAAGGTCCCAGGACCAAGTTGAGCCGGAAGTCCCCTACAAAACCCACCGGAATAGCCAGAAAAGCTGCTCAAAGCCGCTGACAGCAAGGGTGAATCACGGTTTTCCAGCCCGCCGGGACAAATGGGTCACGAGGACTCTGGCGTGACCCGACCGGGTCTGTTACCAGTGCGGCGGGCGGTCCTCCAGCAGGCGGGCGTCGTCGTCATCGTCCAGGGAGTAACCGCCCCAGCCGAGCTCGGACTCGTCGCGAGTCTGGTCGGGCAGCACCGCCAGATCGTCGTCGTCGGCCAGCTCAACGAAGCGCTCATCGTCCGGGTTGCCGATCACGCGTCCCATTGTCGCGCATCGCACGGGTACTCCGAGACCGGGTCGGCCGGGGCACGTCGCCATCCCGACGGCGGCGACCCCAGGGAGGTCAGTACGCCGGGTCGGCGGCGTGGAGGCGGCGGGCGAACTCGGCTGCGGCGGCGCGCGGATCGTCCGCTTCGGTGATCGCGCGGACCACGACGACGCGGCGCGCGCCCGTCGCGAGCACCTGGTCGAGGTTGCCGGCGTCGATGCCGCCGATCGCGAACCACGGGCGGGTGGAGCGGTGCCGGGCCACGTACTCCAGCAGGCCGAGTCCGGGCGCCGGACGGCCCGGCTTCGTGGGCGTCGGCCACGTCGGGCCCGCGCAGAGGTAGTCGACGCCGGGCTCGGCGGCGGCGGCCGACGCCTGTGCCTCCGAGTGGGTCGACCGGCCGATGAGCACGTCCTGGCCGACGACGGCGCGCGCGGCCGGGACCGGGAGGTCGTCCTGCCCCAGGTGGAGCACGTCCGCGCGTACGGCGTGGGCGATGTCGGCCCGGTCGTTGACCGCCAGCAGCGCGCCGTGCTTCTCGCAGGCCGCGCGGAAGGCCGAGAGGTACTCGATCTCCTGCCGCGCCTCCAGGCCCTTCTGCCGGAGCTGCACGATGTCGACGCCGCCGGCGAGGGCCGCGTCCAGGAACTCCTCCAGGTCGCCCTGGCGCTCCCGTGCGTCCGTACAGAGGTAGAGGCGGGCCCGGTCGAGCCGGGCCCGCAGGGTCACGGCGCGTTCAGAGGGCAGGTGACTGGGCACTGGGTGGCCTTTCGGTCATTCCGCGGGCACCCCGCCACCCGCCCTGAACGGATCAGAGAGCGAGCGCCTGGGCGCGCCGGTTGATCTCCTTGACGCGGTGCTGGGTGAGCGCCTCGACGGGCGTGCCCGGCAGGGAGGCGTCCTCGGTGAACAGCCAGCGCAGCGCCTCGGCGTTGTCGAAGCCGGAGTCGGCGAGCACCGTGAGCGTGCTCTGGAGCCCCTTCAGCGGCTGTTCGCCGGAGATGAACGCCGCCGGGACGCAGAGGCCGTCGGCCCGCTGCACCCCCAGGAGCTTGTGGTCGCGTAGAAGCTGCTTCACTCGCTTGAGATCGAGGCCCAGCCTGTCGGCCGCCTCGCGCAGGGTGAGCCACTCGCCCACCAGTGCGTCGGTCTTCCGGTCGATCTCGATTTCGGCAACGGTGTGCGTCACGGAACCCTGCCTACCACCTTCGGCACCTTCTGAAACCTCACTCACGGGGCAGCATCTCTGACCGGAATGGCGGGATCCGCCAGCGCTGACCGGTCGATCCGCTTCTGAGCTGCGATGATACGCCTCGCTTGTACCAGGTCGCGCGGCCGGTCGACCGTCACGATCGCGGCGAGCCGATCGCCGGTGAGCCAGCAGGCCGCCCAGCCGCCCGCCGCCGGGTCCCCGCGCCAGATCATCGTGTCGGCGACCGGATGATGCCCGGCGTACTGCACCATGTGCCCGAACTGCTCCGACCAGAAGTACGGCACCGGGTCGTAGACCCGTTCGCCGCCCAGGAGATTGGCGGCCGCGACCTCCGGGGCGTTCAGCGCGGTGTCCCAGTGCTCGACGCGCAGGCGCCGCCGGAACATCGTGGACCACCACGCGGCGCAGTCGCCGACCGCGAACACGCCGGGGCGGCCGGTGCGCAGCCGCTCGTCGACCGCGATCCCGTCGTCGAGGGTGAGACCGGAGCCTTCCAGCCAGGCCGTCTCGGGGCGGACTCCGATGCCGGTCACGACCGCGTCCGCCTCGATCGAGCCGCCGCCGGCCAGATCGAGGCCGCCGCGTTCCACGGTGGCGACCTTGACGCCGTGGCGGAGTTCGACTCCGGCGTCGGCGTACCAGGCCGCCGTCTTCGCGCCCACCTCGGCGCCGACGGCGGCCGCGAGCGGCGTGTCGGCGGCCTCGACCACGGTGACCCGGCAGCCGGCCTTGGCCGCCGCCGTGGCGACCTCCGCGCCGATCCAGCCGGCACCGACCACGGCCACCCGGGCGCCGGGGCGCAGGACGGCGCGGAGGGCGCGGGCGTCGTCGATCGTGCGCAGCACGTGCTGCGGGCCGTCGCCGGGCAGCCGGATCGGCGACGCGCCCGTCGCGATCACCAGGCCGTCGAAGCCGAGAGGGCCCGCGGTCGTCTCCAGGACGTCGGTGAGGCCGGTCACACGGTGACCCAGGAGCAGCTCGCAGTCGAGCGCCGTCCAGTCGGCGTCGACGGTCGTGTCGTCGACCTCGCCGCGCAGGACGGCCTTGGACAGCGGCGGCCGGTCGTACGGGCGGTGGGGCTCGGCCCCGACCAGGGTCAACCGGCCCGGGTAGCCCTGTGCCCGCAGGGCCTCGGCGGTCCGGACGGCGGCCAGTCCGCCACCAGCGACGATCACCCGTTCCATGGTCGTGACCTTATAGTCTGAATACGTAAGCGTAAGCGCGGGAGTCCGGCGCACCGGGCTGAGAGGGCGGCACAACGGCCGCCGACCGCATGAGTCCACACCGGCGGGCGCCTCCCGCCGACGCGGGCTCTGGACCTGATCCGGATCATGCCCGGCGAAGGGAGCGCATGCGTGCGACACGTGGTCATCGTGGGCGGCGGAGTGATCGGTCTCGGGATCGCGTGGCGATCCCTGACCCGTGGCGTCCGCGTCACCGTCGTCGATCCAGAACCGGCGAGCAAGGCGTCGCGCGTCGCCGCCGGGATGCTGACCCCCGTCACCGAGCTCGGGTACGGCGAGGACGCCCTGCTGCGTCTCGGGATCGTCTCGCGCGACCGGTTCCCCTCGTTCGTCGCCGAACTGGAGGAGGTCTCCGGCGTCGACACCGCGTTCCGGCGTGACGGGGTACTGCAGGTCGCCCTCGACGCCGACGACCTGGCCGTCCTGGAGGAGCTGCGCCGGTTCCAGGAGTCGCTCGGCCTCGCCGCGGAGACGCTCACCGGCCGGGAGTGCCGGCGCCGGGAGCCGATGCTGGCGCCGTCGGCGCGCGGCGGGCTGTTCGCGCCCGACGACGGCTCCGTCGATCCGCGTCGCCTGTTGGCGGCGTTGCTCGCGGCCGTCGACCGGCTCGGCGGGACCCTCGTCCGCGACCGCGTGGCCGAGATCCTGATCGACGACCGTGCCGCCGGGGTACGCCTCGCCGGCGGCGACTCCCTCGCCGCCGACCAGGTCGTCCTGGCCGCCGGTCCCTGGAGCCACGAGATCAAGGGGCTGCCGCCGGACGCCGTCCCCCCGGTCCGCCCGGTGAAGGGCCAGGTGGTGCGCCTGCGCAGCGCGGTCCCCTTCCTCAGCCGTACGGTCCGCGGCCTGGTGCGGGGCTCCTCCGTCTACCTGGTGCCCCGCGCCGACGGTGAGCTCGTCATCGGCGCGACCCAGGAGGAGATGGGCTACGACACGACGGTCACCGCGGGCGGGCTGTGGGAGCTGCTGCGGGACGCCCGCGAGCTGGTGCCCGGCGTGACCGAGCTGGCGTTCGAGGAGGTGAGCGCCGGCCTGCGACCCGGCTCTCCGGACAACGCCCCGGTGCTCGGGCCGTCGTCCGTGCCCGGTCTGCTCCTCGCCACCGGTCACTTCCGCAACGGCGTGCTCCTCACCCCGGTGACCGCCGACGCCCTCGCGGAGACCATCGCGACCGGAGAGCCGCCCGAAGTCATCCGGCCGTTCTCAGCTGGAAGGTTCCACGATTGAAGATCACCGTGAATGGTGCCGAACGGGACACCCCCGACGGGTCGTCCGTGGCGGGCGTGGTCGCGTCGCTGACCGAGCGACCGGCCGGGGTCGCCGTCGCGCTGAACGACGAGGTCGTACCGCGCGCCGACTGGAAGACCACGATTCTGCGCGAGGCGGACCGCATCGAGGTGCTGACCGCCGTCCAGGGAGGTTGACATGCAGGAACACGCCGAAGGCGGCCCCACGGACGCCCTCGACGCCGTGACCGGCGACCGCACCGCCGGCTCCGCAGGAGCCACCGAGGGCCGCGCCGGTGCGGACGCGGTCGGCCGTGTCTCTCCCGACCAACCGGCCCCGACCGGCCTCCCGGCGGCCCGGCCGGAGCCGCTCATGATCGCGGGCGAGAGCTTCGAGTCGCGGCTGATCATGGGCACGGGCGGCGTGCCGAGCATGCACGTCCTGGAAGAGGCGCTGACCGCGTCCGGCACCGAGCTGACCACCGTCGCGATGCGCCGCGTCGGCGCGGACGCACCCGGCTCCGTGCTCGACGTGCTCCGCCGGTGCGGCATCCGGATCCTGCCGAACACCGCCGGGTGCTTCACGGCGGGCGAGGCGGTCCTCACCGCCAAGCTGGCCCGCGAGGCCCTGGGGACCGACTGGGTCAAGCTCGAGGTGATCGCCGACGAGCGGACGCTGCTCCCCGACCCGATCGAGCTGCTCGACGCGGCGGAACGGCTCGTCGACGACGGGTTCGTCGTACTCCCGTACACCAACGACGATCCGGTGCTCGCCCGGCGGCTCGAGCAGGCCGGCTGCGCCGCGGTCATGCCACTCGGCTCCCCCATCGGCTCCGGGCTGGGCATCCGCAACCCGCACAACATCGAGCTGATCGTCGAGCAGGCCGGGGTGCCGGTGATCCTGGACGCCGGCCTGGGGACCGCCAGCGACGCCGCCCTCGCCATGGAGCTCGGCTGCGACGCCGTCCTGCTCGCGACCGCCGTCACCCGGGCCCAGTCGCCGGCGCTGATGGCCGAGGCGATGCGGCGCGCGGTGGAGGCCGGCCGGCTGGCCCGCCTCGCGGGCCGGATCCCCAAACGCCGCTACGCCCACGCGTCCTCGCCGTGGGAGGGGCTGAGCTCGGCCGGGTGAACGGGCCGCTCTCGTGCCCCTCTCGGCCGGGTGAACCGGACGTCCTCGTGCCCCTCGGAGCCCGGAACGCCTCCGCCTCGCGTACCGTCTAACCGGAATCCGTTCCGAAGAGGTTCGGCTCGCCGGTGGGCGGCTCAGCAGGCGGTTCGCCGGGGAGAATGGTCTCGATCGTACAAGGATTGATGCTTTGATCCGGAGTGATGACGAGTATGCGCCGCGATCCCTAATACACTCCCCCTGATGGATACGACGGTTGCGGACCCCCTCGTCGGGCAAGTGCTCGACGGGCGCTACCTCGTACGGTCACGTGTCGCCCGCGGAGGCATGGCCACCGTTTACGAAGGTCACGACACGAAGCTCGACCGTACGGTGGCGCTGAAGGTCATGCATGGGAACCTCGCCGGGGACGAGGAGTTCGTCCGGCGTTTCATCGGCGAGGCCAAGCACGCCGCCGCCCTGTCCCACCCGAACGTCGTCGCGGTCTACGACCAGGGCACCGACAAGGGCTACGTGTTCCTCGCGATGGAGTACGTCCCGGGGCGCACCCTGCGCGACCTGCTGACCGAGCGCGGCCGGCTGGGCCCGCGCGAGGCGCTGCAGGTGATGCAGCCGGTGCTGTCCGCGCTGGGCGCCGCGCACCGCGCCGGGCTGATCCACCGCGACGTGAAGCCCGAGAACGTCCTGCTCACCTCCGACGGGCAGGTCAAAGTGGCCGACTTCGGCCTGGCCCGGGCGGAGACGGCGAGCAAGCAGACCAAGACCGGCATGATCATCGGCACGGTCGGATACCTCGCTCCCGAGCAGGTCATCTCCGGTGACGCCGACGCCCGCACCGACGTCTACGCCGCGGGCATCATGCTGTTCGAGCTGCTCACCGGCCGCCAGCCGTACGACGGCGGCACACCGCTGGCCGTCGCCTACAAGCACGTCAACGAGACGGTGCCGCTGCCGTCGAGCGTCATCGCCGGCCTTCCGCCGCAGCTCGACGCGCTCGTCGCGAGCGCCACCAACCGCGACCCCGCGCGCCGGCCCTCCGACGCCGACCACTTCCACGCCGCGGCCGGCGAGATCTACCGCCTGCTGCCGCCGCAGGTCGACGCGGCGCTGGCCGGAGTCGCGCCGGCGCCGCCGCCTCCTCCCGCCGCGCTTCCGCCCGCCGCTCCGGTCGGCGCCACGGCCGCCGACGGCTCGACGCAGATGTTCGGCCACCAGCCGGGCGGCTACCCGCCGCCGCACGCGGGAACGCAGGCGTTCGGCCCGCACACGATGGCGATCCAGCACCAGCCGCCGCCACCGCCTCCCACGATGCGGGACCGGCTGCTGCGGCCGCCGGGCCTGTACGGGCTGATCGCCGCCGGACTCGTCGTCGTGCTGCTGCTCGGCGGGGTCGTGTGGTACCAGACCGTGGGCAACAAGGAGCGCGTGCCCACGCTGGTGGGGCTGACCGAGGAGCAGGCCCGCGTCAACGCCGCCAACGTCGGGTTCAAGATCAAGATCGGATCCTCGCGCTACGACCCGAAGGTCCCCAAGGACAAGGTCGCCGAGGTCCAGCCCGCCGCGGGCACGGAGGTCAAGAAGGGCACCCTGCTCACGCTGGTCCTGTCCAGGGGCAAGCAGCCGGTCAAGATCCCCGACGTCAAGGGCAACACGGTCGACGCGGCCAGGCAGCAGCTGCAGCAGCTGGGGCTCACGGTCAACGACAATACGGCCAAGCTGGGCAGCACCACCGTGCCGAGCGGCTCGGTGATCAAGACTCGGCCGGCGGCCGGCACCATGCAGAGCCCGGACGACCCGATCACCCTCGTCGTCAGCACGGGCATGCAGATGCCCAGTGTGATCAGTCTCAAGCGCGAGGTCGCCGCCCAGAAGCTCCAGAAGCTGGGCCTCAACGTCCAGTGGCAGGAGCAGGACCCGGCCGATGGCCAGCAGCCGAACACCGTGATCGACCAGAACCCTCCCGCCGGCCAGACCGTCACCAAGGGCCAGGCCGTCGTGGTCAAGGTCACCAAGGCCAAGCAGAAGTGCGCACCGCTGGACTTCATCTGCCAGTGGCAGGACCGCCACAAGGGCGACAACGGCGACAACCAGGACGGCCAGCCGGCCCCCGTGCCCAATGTCGTCGGCCAGCCGATCGTTCAGGCGGCCCAGACGCTCATGGACAACGGCTTCCAGCCCCAGGTCACCGGCGGCCAGGCGGGCGACGTCGTCACCGGCGAGGACCCGCCTCCCAACACGCCGCTGCCGAAGGGCACGATCGTCAAGATCTGGCACTGACCGCCCGCCTCCCCGGCGCACACCGGGGAGGCGACGCCGGTCGTCGTCCGGTCACGCAGCCGGACGCCGCCCTGCCGCAGGCCCTCCTCACCGCCGTCGGCGGACTGACCCCGTGTCGGCGCTCGGCCGAGGAACGCCGACACGGCACTAAGCTGGACCGGTCATGGCCACTGCACCCATCAACCCGATCGGCGCGCACGTGCCGGTGGCGGGCGGGCTCGCGACCGGCGGGCTGCGCTACGCCGCCGAGATCGGCGCCGAAGCCGTCCAGGTGTTCGTCAGCAACCCCCGGGGCTGGGCCCGGGCGGCCGGCAAACCCGACGAGGACCGGCGGCTGCGCGAGTACGGCGCGGAGCACGACCTGCCGGTGTTCGTGCACGCGCCCTACCTCATCAACCTCGGCTCGCCGAGCCCCGAGACGATCGCCAACTCCGTCGCCTCGATCCGGCACGCCCTGCAACGCGGCGCCGCGATCGGCGCCCGCGGCGTGGTCGTGCACACCGGCTCCGCGGTGTCGCAGCCGCGCGAGGACGCGATGCGGCAGATCCGCGAGCACCTGGTGCCGCTGCTCGACGAGATCCCCGACGACGGCCCCGACCTGCTCCTGGAGCCGATGGCCGGCCAGGGCGCCATGCTGTGCGCCACCGTACGGGACCTGGGCCCGTACCTCGACGCCGTCGACCGCCACCCGCGCGCCGGGGTCTGCCTCGACACCTGTCACGCCTTCGCCGCCGGGCACGACCTCACGGCGCCGGGCGGCGTGGCCGAGACCCTCGACGCGCTCGCCGAGAGCGCCGGGGCCGGCTCGAACTGATCCACGCCAACGACAGCAAGGACGCCTGCGGATCCTGCAAGGACCGGCACGAGAACATCGGCGCGGGCCTGATCGGCGCGGCTCCGTTCGCCGAGCTGTTCCGCCACCCGGTGAGCCGCGGGGTGCCCCTCATCATCGAGACCCCGGGCCGCAGCGCCGAGCCGCACCGCGCCGACATCGACACCCTCAAGAAGCTCCGCGACGCGTGACCCTGGCGGTCCGTCCCGAGGCGTCTGGCTGAGCCTCGCGGTCCCGCTCAGGCCTCTGCGGGTATGAGCCTCGCCCCGTCGCGATCGGGCCCCTGGGCGAGCCTCGCGGTCCCGCGCACGCCCGTCTGGGTGGCCTCGTAATCCCGCTCCCTGCGCCCGCCGGCGGCGGAGGGCGTTCGGCGAGCGCACCGTCCGGGTCCGCCAGCAGGATGAGGCCTCTGCGGGTGTGAGCCTCGCCACCGCCACTCGAGCCCCCCTGGGCGAACCTCGCAGCCCCGCGCACGCCCGTCTGGGTGAACCTCGCGGTCCCCGCTCACGGCCCTCTGGGTGAAGCTCGTCATCCCACTCAGGCCGGGTGGATCTCGCAGCGCCGTTCAGACCTCTCTGGGTGAGCCGGTCCCGCTCGCGCCCTCTCGGTGGGTGAGCCCGGCAGTCCCGACCTCGCCCCACTGGGCGGGCCTCGTGGTCCCCGCCCGCACCCCTCACAGCCCCGCCCGCACCCCTCGCAGCCCCGCCCGCACCCCTCGCAGCCCCGCCCGCACCCCTCGCAGCCCCGCCCGCACCCCTCGCAGCCCCTCTCGGCGGGCCTCGCGGCCGGCCGTGGCCTCTCCCCCGTCGACCTGGCGAGGGAGAGGCGCCCGGCCCCCTGCGCGCCCGATGCGGGCACGGCCCCGGCATGAAAAAGGCCTGGGTGCCGCTGAACAACCCCCCGACCGTTCAGCAGCACCCAGGCGCGCCGCCTGGCGTCCACCCCCCCGAGTCGGAGCCTGGCGGCCGTCCCGAGAACGTTGCTGTGTCCGAAACCCTAGAGTCCTCGCGCAGCCCCGCGAAACCCATATTGGCCTCGCCTCGGCAAACGGTCAGTAGCGAGCGGTATACGTTCCGTAATCGAATGCCGAGCGGTCGGTGCGACGCGACGAACGGTTCACGGCGGCCCCTTCGGCAGGAGGTCCTCGGGCAGGTGCATGCGGGCCATCGCCCGGTCCGTACGGTCGGGGATCCACCCGGGGGTGAGGAGCGAGACCCCGACCGTCACCGCGAACGCCAGCGGAACGGTGACGATCGCCGGCTGCTCGATGAGGGTGCCCAGCCAGCCGGACCCGGCGCCGGGGTCGGCGAGGATCCGCGCCAGCCCGGCGGCGGTGGTCGGCACGCCGCCGGCGAGCAGCCCGGCGAGCGCGCCGGGCGGGGTGATCCGCCGCCACCACACGCCGAGGACGAGCAGGGGGCACAGCGACGAGGCCGCGACGGCGAACGCGACGGTCACCAGGGCCGCGGACTGCGGGGTGCAGGCCCAGGGCGCGAGCAGCAGCGGCACGGCCACGGCGACGAAGACGGCGGTCTGGAAGCCGCGTACACCGCCTCCGAGGCCCCGCGCGATGCTGCCCGACACGGCGACCACGACGCCGCACGACGTGGAGGTGAAGGCCGCGAACGCGCCCGTCGCGACGAGGGCGGTGAGCAGGTCGCCGGTGACGCCGGGCACGATCCGGTGCGGCAGCAGGAGCAGCGTCGCGTCGGTCTCCCCGGTCATCAGGAGCTCCGGCGTGTAGAGCCGGCCGAGCGTGCCGAACAACGCCGGGAACAGCGAGAAGACCGCCAGCATGAGGACGACGAGCCCGGCGGTGCGCCGGGCGGCGCGCCCGGACGAGTTCGTGTAGAAGCGCACCATGATCTGCGGGAGGCCCATCGTGCCGAGGATCGTCGCCAGGAGCACGGAGTAGGTGGCGGCGAGCGGGTGCTCCCGGCCGCCGGCGAAGGGCGTCGCCCAGCGGTCGCCGCGCAGCAGCGCGATCCGGGACGTGTGGGGCACCGCCGCGCCCGCCGGGAACCGGAGCCGGGTCCCGGTCCGCACGCGGTGGCGGCCCGCCGGGAGGCGCAGCCGCTCACCGGTGTGCCGCCGGCCGTCGAGGACGCCGGTGACCACGACGACGGCCGGCGCCGTCAGGTGGATGCCGGCCGCGGTGTCGGCCGTCACCGTGGTCTCGCGGTGGAAGTACGGGGGCCGGGCGGCGTCGGCGTCGTTCTGCAGCCGCCAGACGGCCAGGAAGACGAGCGCGGGAATGGCCACGGCGGTCAGCTTCAGCCAGAACTGCACGGCCTGGACGCCGGTGATGCTGCGCACCCCGCCAGGGAGGACGAGGACGACGACGGCGGCCATCACCACGAGCCAGCCCATCCACACCGGCAGGCCGCTGATCACCGCGAGGGTCACGCCGGCCCCCTGGAACTGCGGCAGCAGGTAGAACCAGCCGATGACGAGGACGCAGGCGCTGACCGCGCGGCGCACCCGCCGCGAGCCCAGCCGCCATGCGGCGAAGTCCGAGAGGGTGTACGCGCCGGAGCGCCGCAGCGGGGCCGTCACGAGGGCGAGCAGCACGACGTGACCGGCGGCGGCGCCGATCGGCAGCCACAGCATGTCGGCGCCGTACGCGAGCACGAGACCGGCCATGCCGAGGAAGGCCGCCGCGGAGACGTACTCGCCGCTGATCGCCGAGGCGTTCCACCAGGGCGACACCTCGCGGGCGGCGGCGTACAGGTCGGATACCTGGGCGGGCCGGCCACGCGCCGGCACGGCCGCCAGGGATGCGATGAGCAGGGCCATCGCGAGCATTGTGATCATGTGTTCTCCTCGCCGGGCGGCGAGTCCCACCACCTTCCGGGGGGTTCGGCGTCGCGCGTCGCCGCGCTCGCCTCCTCACTCACTTCGCGGACGGCTCGTCCCTCGCCGTCCACGTGCTGGTCGCCGGCCCCCTGCCGGGCGCCCACCTCCAGCCGCGGCCGGCGCGGGCCCGGGTCACTCGTGCCGGGCCATGGCGGCGAAGTCGCGTTCGGCGCGCTCGGCGAGGCGTACGTGCCGGCGCGCGACGGCGACCCACACAACCGGGATGACCACGCACAGCACGAGCCAGGGCAGGCGCACGCCGAACAGCCGCACCCGCGACAGCGCGGGCTCCCACGCGAACAACAGCGGCAGCCCGCCGGTGATCAACGCGACGATCGCGCAGGTCACGGCGGCGTGGCCGGCCTGGACGCGCATGAGCGCGCGGACGGGCGCCGCGTCGACGCGGCTCCGGTCACCGGTGACACGGCGCAGGGGCCGCCTGGAGCGTCCGCGCGGGCTGGTGACGGTGACGCGTTCACTCATCTGGCAACGCGGGCCTGTGCCGGAAGCGGCGGATGAGCAGGTCGCGCACCTCCCGCGTGTGGCGGCGGCTCACCGGCAGCAGCAGGTCGCCGACCTGCACGAGCGCGCGGCCCTCGTCGAAGCGGAGCTCGGTGATGTGCGCGGCGGCGACGAGCGTCTTGCGGTGGATCCGGATGAAGCCGGCGGTCCGCCAGCGCTCGGCGAGGGCTGCTAGGGGCATCCGGAGGAGGTAGCTGCCGTCGGCGGTGTGCAGACGGATGTAGTCGCCCTGCGTCTCGGCGTGGGTGACGTCGGCGCGGGAGATCAGGCGGGTACGCCCGCCGAGCTCCACCGGGATCACCTCGTCCGTCTCCGGCTCGTACGGCGTGATCTCCCGGTGGACGGCCTCGTCGACGCGGCGGACGGCCTCGCCGAGGCGGTCGGGGTCGATGGGCTTGAGGATGTAGTCGACGGCGCCGAACTCGAAGGCGGTGACGGCGAACTCGTCGTGGGCGGTGACGAAGACGATGGCGGGCGGGTCGGCGAAGCCGGCGGCGAGGCGGGCGAAGTCGAGGCCGTCGAGCGCGGGCATGCAGATGTCGAGGAACACCGCGTCGAGCCGCTCACCGCTCTTGATCATCCGTCCGATCTCGCGGAGCGCCTCGGCGGCGTCGCGGGCCGGCTTGACGTGCTCGATCCGCGGGTGTCGGCGGAGTAGGTAGGTGAGCTCCTCCAGGGCGGGGGCCTCATCGTCGGCTGCGAGCACGCGAAGCATGGCAGGAGACTCCCTCTTTTACCGTGAGTATGCAACTCGTTTCACTAAGTAGTTGATTTCTTTTACCCTGCGGCGACACCCGGGTGGCTCTTGGGTACGCGGAGGCCGACCTTCATCCCCGCCCCGACGGCCGTCTCGATGACCAGTCCGTACTCCTCTCCGTAGACCTGACGCAGGCGGAGGTCGACGTTCACCAGGCCGATGCCGCCGTACGCCGCGTCCTCTCCGTCCGCCAGGAGGGCGCGCAGCTTTCCGGGGTCCATGCCGACCCCGTCGTCCTCCACGCTGATCTCCGCCTCGGCGCCCGCGTCCCGTGCCGTGATCCGTACGTGCAACCGTTCGGTCCCGTACTGCATGCCGTGCCGGATGGCGTTCTCGACGAGCGGCTGCAGGGACAGGAACGGCACCGCGACCGGCAGCACCTCGGGCGCGATCTCGACGGTGAACCGCAGCCGCTCGTCGCCGAAGCGGGCCCGCTCGAGCAGCAGGTACCGGTGGATCGACCGCAGCTCCTCGGCCAGCGTCGTGAAGTCCCGCCGGTCTCGGAAGGAGTACCGCGCGAAGTCGGCGAAGTCGAGCAGCAGCTCACGAGCGCGCTCGGGGTCGGTGCGGACGAACGAGGCGATCGTGGTCAGCGAGTTGTACACGAAGTGCGGGGAGATCTGGGCGCGCAGGGCCCGCATCTCCGCCTCCATGAGCCGCGTCTTGGACGAGTCCAGCTCGGCCAGCTCCAGCTGCCCGGAGGCCCAGCGGGCGACCTCCCCGAGCGTCTGCAGGCGCTCGTCGCGGACGCCCTCGCCGTAGGCGGCCAGGGTCCCGGCGACGCGCCCCTCGATCGTCAGCGGCGTGATCACCACCACCCGGAGCGGGCAGCCGGGGTCCCCGCAGTCGACCTGCGCCGGCGCCGCGACGCGAGGCCGCCCGGTGCCGAGCACCGGGGAGGCGAGCCGGAGCACCTGCCCCGCGTGCTCGCCCCCGGAACCCTCCCAGGCCAGCAGCCGCTCGGTGTCGGTGACCGCGACGGCCGGAACACCGAGGAGCTCCCGCAGGTGACGGGCGGCGCGCCGCGCCGACTCCTCGCTCAGGCCGGTGCGCAGCGAGGCCGACGCGAGGGAGATGGTGTGCAGGACGGCGAACGACGCCTCACCGCCCGGCACATCGCGAGAGTCACGGCGGCGGGCGGACCCCAGAAACCATCCGGCGGCGGCCGCCATCAGGGCCGCCGTCGCGGCGAGTACGGCCTCGACCGAAATTCCTAACATGACCACAGACGGTAATGCCACGGTCACGGAAACGGGGGTTTTTCGGCAACTCCCAAGGGCGTGTCTGACAGATCCCGTTCGTAGCGAGCGGCGTCCAGGCGTCGTCTGGACGCCGCGCAGCCGGACAGCGGATTTGTCAGGCACGTCCTCAGGCCGGGAGGTCGTCCTCCTGGTAGGAGTAGCGCTGCTCGCGCCACGGGTCGGCGACGTTGTGGTAGCCGCGCTCCTCCCAGAAACCGCGGCGGTCCACCGTGAGGTACTCGATGGCGCGCACCCACTTCACGCTCTTCCAGGCGTACAGGTGCGGCACGACCATCCGCAGCGGCGCCCCGTGGTCCGACGTGAGCGGCTCGCCGTCCCGGCGCGTGGCCAGCAGCGTCGTCTCGGCGAGGAAGTCGGTCATCCGGAGATTCGCGCTGTAGCCGTACTCCGCCCACACCATGACGTGCGTGGCCTCGCGCCGGCGGCGCCAGCCGTACGAGGGTGGCGGTGAGGATGCCCTCCCACCCCACGTCGGGGACGGTGAACTTCGTGACGCAGTGGAAGTCGGCGGTGACCTTCGCGTGCGGCATCGCCGCGACCTCCGGCCAGGTCCACCGGTATTCGCGCCCGGCCTCGGTGGCGCCGTACACGCGCAGGTCCCAGCGCTCGGGCCGGAACTTCGGCACCGGACCGTAGTGCAGGACGGGCCAGCCGCGCGGGACGTACTGCCCCGGCGGGAGGCGATCCTCAGGCCCCACCGCGTCGTCCTCGCCTCTCCGAATCCCCGCTCATGGTCATCGGCCATCCTGCCACCCCCCGCCGACGGTACGCGCCGAACCCCTCCCCTACCGGCGCTCCGTACATCGGCTAGGCTGTGCTTCGTGAGCAACGTCTTCTCCTTTACCTATGGCGGGCCCGGGACACGGGTGGCTGCCAGGAGGACGCTGCGCTAAAAGGCAACCACTGACAGATGCCCCGGGCCCGATGGGTCCGGGGCATCTGTCGTTTTCAGGGAGAGGGAGCACCATGGTCGTGGTCATGTCCGCCGAGGCGGAGGAAGCACATATCCAGGCGGTCGTCGCGCTGGTGGAGAAGGCGGGCGGCGACGCGTTCGTCAGCCGGGGCGTCAACCGCACGATCATCGGGCTGGTCGGCGACGTCGAGCAGTTCGGGACGCTGAACCTGCACGCCCTGCCCGGCGTCACCGACGTTGTACGGATCTCCGTCCCGTACAAGCTCGTCAGCCGGGAGAACCACCCGGACCGCTCCGTCGTCCGGGTCGGCGGGGTCCCGATCGGTCCCGGCACCATGACGCTCATCGCCGGGCCCTGCGCGGTCGAGACGCCGGAGCAGACCCTCGAGGCGGCGCGCATGGCCCAGACGGCCGGCGCGACCCTCCTCCGAGGAGGCGCTTTCAAGCCGCGCACCTCCCCCTACGCCTTCCAGGGACTCGGCGAGAAGGGCCTGCGGATCCTGGCCGACGTGCGCGCCGAGACCGGCATGCCCATCGTGACCGAGGTCGTCGACGCGCACGACGTCGAGCTCGTCGCCTCCTACGCCGACATGCTCCAGGTCGGCACCCGGAACATGCAGAACTTCGCGCTGCTGCAGGCGGTCGGCGGCGCCGGCAAGCCGGTCATGCTCAAGCGCGGCATGAACGCCACCATCGAGGAGTGGCTGATGGCGGCCGAGTACATCGCCCAGCGCGGCAACCTCGACATCGTGCTGTGCGAGCGCGGCATCCGCACGTTCGAGAAGGCCACCCGCAACACCCTGGACATCTCGGCCGTCCCGGTCGCCCAGCGGCTGTCGCACCTGCCCGTCATCGTCGACCCGTCGCACTCCGGCGGGCGGCGCGACCTGGTCCTGCCGCTGACCCGCGCGGCCATCGCGATCGGCGCCGACGGCGTCATCATCGACGTGCACCCGCACCCGGAGAGCGCCCTGTGCGACGGCCCGCAGGCCCTCGTGGACGGCAACATACAGGAGCTGGCCGCGACCGTACGCGACCTGCCGCCCGTCGTCGGCCGCACCCTCACCCAGGTCTGACGCCTGTGCCGCGGCGCGCCGTCCGAACCCCGGGCGGCGCGCCGTGGCGGGCGGGCGGTACTCTCCCTGGCATGGCGTACTACACCGCCCAGCTCGGGCCGCCCCGGTTCTGACCGGGGCCACCGCACGCACGCCCGGCATCGCCGGGCGATTTCTCTGACGCCGCGCTGACGCGGCTTTTTCGGCGCGCCCCGGATTCGCGTACCCGAATACGGTTCACCAATCTGGAGCGTTCTCCTTGACCATCTCTGAGGTCTCCTCCGCCGTGCCCGTACGCCGGAGGCTCGGCGGATCAGCCGACATCGTCCTGGCCGCCGCCCTGTGGGGCACGACCGGCACCGTCCGCAGCTTCGTCCACGCCAGCCCGGTGGCGGTCGGCGCCGCACGCCTGCTCGTCGGCGGCGCGTTCCTCTTCGCCATGGCCCTGCGCGGCGGCGGCCTGCGGCCCCTGCTGGCCCGCGGCACGCGGACCCGGCTGATCCTCCTGCTGGGCGCGGTGCTCGCCGCCGTCTACCAGACGGCGTTCTTCAGCGCCGTCGCCCGTACGGGCGTGGCCACCGGCACGGTCGTCACGATCGGCAGCGGACCCGTCTTCGCCGGACTGCTGTCCCGGCTGCTGCGCATGGGCACGCTGACCCCGCGCTGGCTGCTGTCCACGGCGGGCGCGGTCGCCGGCTGCGCGGCCCTCACCCTCGGCGGCCAGGCCGCCGGCGTGGAGCCGGTGGGCGTCGCGCTGGCCCTGCTGTCCGGTTGCGGCTACGCGTCGTACGCCACCGTCGCGTCGTACCTCATCACCCGAGGCGACGACAGCCGCGCGGTGCTCGGCACGCTGTTCGGCGGATCCGGGGTGCTGCTGCTGCCGGTCCTCCTGGTCGCGGGCTCCGGCTGGCTGCTCACCGGACCCGGCGCGGCGGCGACGCTCTACCTCGGCGTGATCACGACCGGGGTGGGCTATCTGCTGTACGGCCGGGGCCTGCGGACGACACCGGTCGCCGCCGCGACCACGCTCACCCTGGCCGAGCCCGCCGTCGCGGCCGTCCTGGGGCTGGTCGTCCTCGGCGAGCACCTCGGCCCGGTCGCCCTCGCCGGCCTTGCCCTCCTCGCGGCCAGCCTGATGATCCTCACCCTGCCGGCCCGTTCGCCGAGCAGACGAAGGGCGCCGGAGGCCTGATCCCCGAGAGCTTCGGCCACATCCCCCACTGAGTTGAACGGTTCCGGCGACACGTGGTTCGTGGCACTCCCCGACCGGGAGGGCACCGCGGACGCGGCGGCGGCCCTGCGGTCCCGGGCATCGCAGGAGGTGCCTCACCCATCGGGGCGGCCGTGGCTCATCGGGTGCTGGTCACCGGACGAACTATGGCTCGCCCGCGCCGGCGACGTGAGCGTGGCGGTGCTGGGGCAGTGTCCCGGCACCGCCGGCTTCACCGAACAGGTCGCCGGCGTGCGTTCGGCGGCCGACGGGCGTCCCGTCGACGAGCCCGACCCGCCCGGTTACTACCACTCCATCCTCAGCGTCCCGCCACGCTCCTCCCAGGCATAGAACGTCGCATTTCACGGCCGACGCGCCACGTGTCGCCAATATCGGCGCTTCAGGGCGCACAAATCCGCGTGCCCGAAATGGCCGTCTTCTCGGTGTTTTACTCCCATGATCGTGCCAGCCCGTTCCGATGGTTTTCCAAGACTCTTACGACAGCCTGACCGGAGTCGACGAAAGGTCTGACATGAAACGGATCCTGGCACTAACGGCCGCAGCCTGCCTTGGGCTCTCCGCCTGTGGCGTGGCGGCTGCCGAGCGGAGTTCGAACCAAGTGGCAGCCCCCAAGAAGGCCCCGCCCAACATCGTCTTCGTCCTCACCGACGACCTCGCGATGAACCTCGTCCCGTACATGCCGCACGTCCAGCAGATGCAGAAGCAGGGGACCACGTTCGGCAATTACTTCGTGACGGACTCGCTGTGCTGCCCGTCGCGGACCACGACGTTCACCGGGCGCTTCCCGCACAACACCGGCGTCTTTACGAACGGGGGCAACGACGGCGGTTACAAGACGTTCAACGCCCGCGGGAACCAGAACCACACCTTCGCCACCGCGCTCCAGGCGGCCGGCTACCGCACCGCCATGATGGGCAAGTACCTCAACGGCTACCAGCCGACGGACCCGGTGCCGCCGGGCTGGAGCGAGTGGGACGTCGCGGGCAACGGCTACCCCGAGTTCAACTACTCGCTCAACGAGAACGGCCGCGTCGTGAAGTACGGCCACCAGCCGAAGGACTACCTGACCGACGTCCTGAGCCAGAAGGGCCAGCAGTTCATCGGCCAGTCGGCCAAGGCCGGCAAGCCCTTCGTGCTGGAGCTCGCCACGTTCGCCCCGCACGGCCCGTACGTCCCGGCCCCGCAGGACAAGGACAAGTTCCCCGGTCTGAAGGCCCCGCGCGGACCGGCGTTCAACGAGGCCGACATGTCCGACAAGCCGGCATGGATCAAGAACCACCAGAAGCTCACCGCGAAGCAGATCACCAAGCTCGACACCGTGTTCCGCAAGCGCGCGCAATCCGTGCAGGCCGTCGACCGGATGATCGGCAATCTCCAGACGGCGCTGAAGAACAACGGCGTCGACCGTGACACCTACCTCGTCTTCAGCTCGGACAACGGCTTCCACCTGGGCGAGCACCGGCTCGCGCAGGGCAAGATGACCGCCTACGACACCGACATCAAGGTGCCGCTGGTCGTCAAGGGCCCGGGTGTCTCGGCGGGCCACACGACGAACACCCTCGCGCAGAACACCGACCTGTGCCCGACCTTCGAGGACCTCGCCGGAGTGAAGGTCCCGGCAGCGGTCGACGGCCGGCCCCTCACGCCGTTCTTCAAGGCCGACTCCACACGGAAGAGTCGCGACGGGGTCCTCATCGAGCACCACGGCCCCGACCACCTCGCAGGCGACCCGGACCTGCAGACGGCCGCGAGCGGCAACCCGCCGAGCTACGAGGCGGTGCGGACCGGGCATGAGGTGTACGTCGAGTACACCGACGGCGAGCGGGAGTACTACGACCTGAGCCGCGACCCGAACGAACTCGACAACGCCGTCACCCGCCTTCCCGCGGCCCGGCTCAAGCAGCTCACCACACTGCTGCACCGCCTGGAGAAGTGCTCGGGCAAGACCTGCCACTGACCTCTTCTCCGTACCTGCCCGGGCGAGACGACGTCTCGCCCGGGCAGACGGCTGTGGGTGAGACCCCGCCTCGGTTTCACCTCGGATGAGGAAGCACCGCGACGACGGCCTTCTCACGCACCGTCCCGGCGGCCGTGTGCGGGGCGGAGGCGCCGGGTGTCGACGTTGCCGGTCAAGGTCTTGAGGACGCCGGGCAGGTCCGCCACCGTCTGGGCGGGCAGGCCGGCCACGGTCTCCTCCGCCAGCGCACACCACAGCTTCTTGACCTGGTCGGCCAGCGCCTTGCCGCTGTCGGTGAGTTCGACAACGCTGGCGCGCTTGTCGGAGGGGGCGGGGCTGCGGCGGATGTGACCGGAGGCCTCGAGTTTGCGGGACATGAGCGTGACGCTGGGCGGCTCGCAGCCGAGCGCCTCGCTGAGCTGCGCCTGGATCATGGGGCCGGTCCGGGCGAGTTCGAGCAGGAGCGCCTCCTGGCCGGGGTGCAGGCCGAGCGGGGCCAGCAGGGCCGCGGTCCTGGCCCGGTGGCGCAGGCTCAGGAGCCGGATGGCCTGGTTGAGGGCGTCGGCTTGCTCGAAGTCCACGGGCTCTCCTTGACGAACTAGTTATGCGCATAACATTATGCGCGTAACTAATTCTACTCCAGAGGGAGCCGACATGACCGTGAAGGTCGCCGTCATCTACTACAGCGCGACGGGCACCGTGCACGCGCTCGCGCAGGCCGTCGCCGAGGGCGCCGGCTCGGCCGGGGCCGAGGTGCGGCTGCGGCGGGTCGCCGAGCTGGCGTCCGACAGCGCGATCGACCAGAACCCGCAGTGGCGGCGGCACGCCGACGCCGCCGCGGCGATCTCCCAGGCCTCGGTCGAGGACCTGGCGTGGGCCGACGCGTTCGCGTTCGGAACGCCGACCCGGTTCGGCACGCCGGCCGGGCAGCTCAAGCAGTTCATCGACCAGGCTGGGGGGCTGTGGCGGGAAGGCGCGCTGGCCGACAAGCCGGTGACGGCCTTCACCTCGGCGTTCAACCGGCACGGCGGCAGCGAGGCCACGATCCTGTCGCTGGCCAACGTGTTCTACCACTGGGGGGCGCTGATCGTCCCGCCCGGATTCACCGATCCGGCCGTGTACGCCGCCGGCGGCAACCCCTATGGCACGTCGTCCGTGACCGGCCCGGCCGGAGACGGCCCCGATGCCACGGCGCTGGAGGCGGCCCGGTATCAGGGACGGCGGCTGGCCCAGACCACGATCCGGCTGCTGGGAGACGGCCGCGTCAGCGCGGCCGACGGGAACGCGTTGGCCGGAACGACCTCCGCATGAACAGCACCACCACCGCGACCCGGCGAGCCGGGCCGCTCACCGGCCCCGCCTGGGTGATCTTGGCGCTGGCGTGTGCCGGCCAGTTCATGGTGATCCTGGACGCGTCCATCGTCAACGTCGCCCTGCCCTCGGTCCAGCGGGATCTCGGCTTCACGACCACGGGCCTGGCCTGGGTGGTGAACGGCTACCTGCTCACGTTCGCCGGCTTCATGCTGCTGGGCGGCCGCGCCGCCGACCTGTTCGGCCATCGCCGGACGCTGGTCGCCGGGCTGTTCTTGTTCTCCGCGTCGAGCCTGGTCGGTGGCCTGGCGACCGTTCCGCAGGTCCTGGTGGCGGCCCGCGTCACGCAGGGTGTGGGAGCCGCCATGCTGGCCCCGGCGACGCTGGCCGTGATCAACACCGGCTTCGCCGAGGGCCACGAGCGTGCCCGGGCGTTCGGCGCCTGGTCCGCCGCAGGCGGCGTGGGCGGGATGGCCGGCGCGGTCGCGGGCGGCGCCCTCACGACCGGTCTGTCCTGGCGGTGGGTCTTCCTGATCAACGTGCCGATCGGCGCGGTGCTGATCGTGGTGGCCATGACGTCGCTGGCCGGCACGCGAACCGGCCGGCGGGAACCACTCGATCTCGCCGGCGCGGTCACCGGGACGGCGGGCCTGGCGGGGCTCATCTACGGGGTCATGCAGAGCACCGATCACGGCTGGACGTCCGTGCCGGTCATCGGGCCGGCCGGGGCGGGCCTGCTCCTGCTCGTCCTCTTCACCGTGGTGGAGGCGCGCTTCGCCGCGCGGCCGCTGATGCCCCTGCGCCTGTTCAGGATCCGGGGGGTGACCGTCGGCGGCGGCATGCTGCTGCTGTTCGGCGGGATCGCCATCGCGATGTGGTACTTCACGTCGCTGTTCCTGCAGAACGTACTGGGCTATGGCGCGCTTCGAGCCGGGCTCGGGCAGACACCCGCGGCGGTGACGTTCATGGTGATCGCGCGATTCGCCGCCGGCCTGCTGCCGCGGACCGGTGTGCGCACTCTGGTGCTCGCCGGCTGCGCCTGCTTCCTGGCCGGCTTCGGCTGGCTCTCCCAGGCCCACGCCGGCAGCGGCTACGTCACCGGCGTGCTCGGGCCCACGCTGCTCGTCGCGGTCGGCATCGGGCTGACCTTCCCCACCCTCATGGCCGCGACGACCGCCGACGTTCCCGAGGGCGACGCGGGGATCATCGGCGGCCTGGCCAACACCGCGAGCCAGGTGGGCGGGTCGGTGGGCCTGGCGGTGCTCGCGACGGCCGCCGGTGCCCGAACCCGGGCGGCGGCCGGCGGGGGCTCCCCGGCCGCGGCCCTCGCCGCCGGCTACGACCGGGTCTTCCTCATGGCCGCCGGGCTCGGCCTGGCCATCGCGGTGGTCGCCGTGCTGCTGCCGCGGCACCGGAGCCGCTGACCCGTCAGGCGCTGTGCTCGCCGTACGAGGGGCTGTGCTCCTGGAGGTTGGCGGCGAGCTGCTCGGCCATCTCCCCCGCGTCGAGCCGCTTCTCGATCTGGCGAAGGTCGTCGATCTTGGCGCGGGTCTCGGCGCGGCGGGGGGTGAGCACGGTGCAGCAGTCCTCGTCGGGCAGCTCCGAGATGCTCAAGGTGTGGATCTTCCGCGCCTCGGCCATGATCTCGGTCTTGTCCATGCCGATGAGCGGGCGCAGGATCGGCAGGTTCACCGCGTCGTCGAGCGCGGTGATGTTCTGCATGGTCTGGCTGCTGACCTGGCCGAGCGAGTCACCGGTGATCAGGGCGGCGCCCCGGAGGTTGTGCGCGACGACCTCGGCGGTCTTCAGCATCAGCCGGCGCTGCGCGATGATCTGGAGCCGGTCGGCGCCGGAGGACTTGATCTGCTGCTGCGCCTTGCCGAACGGCACGACGAACAGTCGTGAGCCGCCCTGGAACTTGTCGAGCTCGCGCACCAGGGCGTACGCCTTGTAGATCGACTCGGGGCCGGTGAACGGCATCCCGGAGAAGTGCAGGAAGTCGACCCGCAGGCCGCGGCGCATCATGCGGTAGGCGGCGACGGGCGAGTCGATGCCGCCCGACATCAGCACCAGCGCCCGGCCGCTCATCCCGACCGGCAGGCCGCCCGCGCCGGGCATGCCGTCGGTGAAGACGAACACCTCGCGCTGGTCGACCTCGATGAACACCGCGAGGTCCGGGTGCTTGAGATTGACCGGCAGGTCGTAGCGCTCCTTGACCTTCGCGCCGACGAGGGCGTTGAGGTCGGAGGAGGTGATCGGGAAGCGCTTGTCGCGGCGGCGCGCCCGGATGGCGAACGCGCCCTTGCGAGCGAGCGCGGGGTGCTGCGCGACCAGGTCCAGGGCCGCCTGGACGGTCGCGTCGACATCCTTGGCCACCCGCCAGGCGCGGTGCACCCACACGATGCCCATCACGTCGGTGAGCCGCCGGGCGACGGCGTCGACGTCGGCCAGCTCGCCGCTCTCGGCGCGGACGACGATGACGCCTTCGCGCTGCCAGACCTGGATCTTGATGCCGAGCCCCTTGACGGCGGCGCGGATGTTGTTCTGCAGCCGCCGCTCGAACAGCTCGCGGTTCTTACCCTTGAGGACGATCTCGCCCAGTTTGAGTAGAACGCAGGGCTCACCGGCGACGGCGGACCGCTCGGCGTTCTGGGGCTGCGTCGCGGTTTCGAGCGTGGGCATGCGTCCTACCTCCAACGGACACTGACGGGTGCCCCTCAAGTGTCGCGCACGATGGCGACTACCCGTACCAACCCGGGCTACGCGCCCGGCCTTCCCGTTCCGTGATGCGTGGTGACCGAGATGCCCTCGGCGGTCGTGCCGGCGTGTACCTGAGCCAGGGACGGCACGCGAGCGACCACCAGGTCGGGCCGGTCGTCCCAGGCCTGCCCGACGCCGATACAGTCCATCCCCGCGGCGCGGGCCGCCTCCGCGCCGGCCACGGCGTCCTCCACGACCAGGCAACGCGCCGGGCTCCGGCCCAGCAGGCGCGCGGCGCGCAGGTAGCCCGCAGGATCGGGTTTGCCGGCCGGTACGTCTTCGGCGGCGACCAGGACCTTCGGCAGGGGCAGACTCACGGCGGCCAGCCGGGCGGTGGCGACCGCGCGGGTGCCCGACGTCACGACCGCCCAGGCTTCGGGATGGAGCGAGGCCAGCAGGGCATCGGCTCCCGGCAGCGCCCGCAGCCCCGTCGTCTCGCGTTCCTCACGAGCGACGATCTCGGCGGTCTCCGCCTCGGCGTCCAGATGGGGCGTCAGGATCTGGATCAGATCGATGTCACGCCGCCCGTACGACAGGGCCACCGCCCGATCGCCGTCCACACCATGGGCGACCGCCCAGTCGCGCAGGATCCGCTCGATCACGCCGAGCGAATCGACCAGCACTCCGTCGAGGTCGAACAGCATTGCCTCATACGCCATGCCCGCCATGATGCGCTCGATGTCGCAGCGGCTCGAACGCGGCACCGGCCCGTGGCACGCCGCGTGCCACGGGCCGGTGATCAGGGCCGTACGGGCCGGGTCGCCCCGGCCGCCGGTCAGCCGAAGAAGACCTCGGCCTCTTCGTACCGCTGGACCGGGACGGTCTTGAGCTCGTCGGTGGCGGCGCCCAGGTCGACCCGGACGATCTCGGTGCCCTGCAGGCCGACCATCTTGCCGAACGCCCCGTCGTGCACGGCGTCGATCGCGTGCACGCCGAACCGGGTGGCCAGCACCCGGTCGAACGCGGTCGGGGTGCCGCCGCGCTGGATGTGCCCGAGGACGGTCGTACGGGCCTCCTTGCCGGTGCGCTTCTCGATCTCCGCGGCGAGCCGCTCGCCGATGCCGCCGAGGCGCACGTGGCCGAAGGCGTCGAGCTCCTGCGTCTGCGTGTCCATCTGGCCGTCGACCGGGTGGGCGCCCTCGGCGACCACGATGATCGGGGCGTAGCGCGTCTTGAAACGGCTCTCGACGTACCCGCAGACCTTCTCGATGTCGAACGGCTTCTCCGGGATGAGGATGACGTTCGCGCCCGCCGCCATGCCGGCGTGCAGCGCGATCCAGCCCGCGTGCCTGCCCATGACCTCGCAGATCAGCGCCCGGTGGTGCGACTCGGCCGTGGTGTGCAGCCGGTCGATGGCCTCCATCGCGATGTTCACCGCGGTGTCGAAGCCGAAGGTGTAGTCGGTGGCGTTGAGGTCGTTGTCGATCGTCTTGGGGACGCCGACGACCTTCACGCCCCTGTCGTACAGCTGGCGCGCCACGCCGAGGGTGTCCTCCCCGCCGATGGCGATGAGCGCGTCGACGCCCAGCCCGGCGAGGTTGTCCTTGATCCGCTCGACGCCGCCCTCGATCTTGATCGGATTCGTCCGGGACGAGCCGAGGATGGTCCCACCGCGCGGCAGGATGCCACGCACCGCCTGAACGTCGAGCGGCACGGTGTCGCCCTCGAGCGGACCACGCCAGCCGTCACGGAAGCCGACGAACTCGTATCCGTAGACCTGGACGCCCTTGCGGACCACCGCGCGGATGACGGCGTTCAGGCCGGGGCAGTCACCGCCACCGGTCAGCACTCCGACACGCATGCCTAACTCCTCTTCGTAACCCTGGGTTCACCCGACCAGACTAGTGGCGCGGGTAGGACGTATTAGACGCGGTGCGCCCTCAGGACACGACCATCCCGATTGGTCTAGACCATATCGGATTGAGAGGGCTCTGATCAGCCCTTCAGGGGTCTTAGTATCGTCACTCTCCGCGCGTGGCGCCACGCGCCCGCGGCTTGGAGGCCACCCGCTCGGCGTCGCGCCCCTCCGGTCCGCCGGTGTCGTCCTGCCGTTCTCGCGGCCCGCGAGCGCCGGGCTCCCGTTCCCCCGGCGCGCCCGAATCGGCCTCGGGCACCTGCGATCCGCCGTCGCCCGCCGCCTCGGTCGTCTCGTCCTTCTTGACGTCGGAGGCGTACCGGTCGACGTACTCCTGGCCGGACAGCCGCATGATGGCGTACATGATCTCGTCGGTGACCGCCCGCAGCACGGCCCTGTCGTGCGCCATCCCGTAGTACCGGGAGAAGTCGAGGGGCTCGCCGAACCGCACCTCCGGCCGCGGGCGCAGGCGTGGCAGCGTCCGCCCGGAGGGCATCAGCTCGAACGTGTTGATCATCGCCATCGGGACGACCGGCGCCCGCGACTCGAGAGCGAGCCGGGCCACCCCGGTCTTGCCGCGGTAGAGCCGGTTGTCCGGCGCGCGCGTGCCCTCGGGGTAGATGCCGAGCAGCCTGCCCTCCGACAGGACGCGGAGGCCGGTCCGCAGCGCGGCCTCGCTCGCCCGGCCGCCCGTACGGTCGATGGGCACCTGCCCGACGCCCCGGAAGAACATCCGGCTGATGAGGCCCTTCACGCCGGTTCCGGTGAAGTACTCCGCCTTCGCCAGGAAGGTCACCTTGCGCGGCAGCGGCAGGGGCCCGAAGAAGTGGTCGGCGAACGACAGGTGGTTGCAGACCAGGATCGCGGGGCCACGGCGCGGCACGTTACGCGTCCCCTGCGCCCGTGGTCGCCAGACCAGGTACAGGAAGGGACCCAAGATCGCTTTGACGACCCAGTAGAACAACGTCCCGCCTTCCCTGACCCCCTGCCGTTAACCCGTCCGTGGGATGATAATCATCTTCCCATCTCAGGCCGGACACACCCACATCCACACACGGCACGTTTTCGTCATTGCGCGGCGCGGGGGCCGTAGGCTCATCTTGAAGCGTCGGCCGACGGCAGTTTCGAGGGGAGGCGCCATGGCGTTGACGCCGTACGTCCGGTCGCGCGCGACCGACGTGCCGCACGACGACCTGGCCACGATGCGACGGGAGACCGGGGTATGAGTCGGCGCGGCAACGGGCTCACGGCGGACTCCTACATTCCGCTGGCCGACCTGGCTCCCCAGCTCGCCGACGCGATGCTGGCCGCGCTCCGGGAGGCGGGCATCGCCGCCTACGCGGCGCCGGCACCGGGCAAGACCGGCGGCTACCTCGACGTGCGGCTGCCCGAGGAGCCCACCGACCGGCTGTACGCCGACGCGGCGGCCAAGCAGGAGGCCGAGGACATCCTCGAACGACGCCTCCCCGAGCTGCGCGCGGACTACGCCAACTCGCGCGACGAGGACGAGATCTTCGCCGAGATCGTGGCGGGGTTCGACCTGCCCTCGGACGGCGACGAGGTGCCCTGGCCCGCCGAGGAGAACATCGACGAGGGGCCCGAGGAGTCCACCGGCGGGTCCGGCGACGACACCGGTCCGGAGCGCACCGCGACGGCCCGGGTGGTCAAGCCCGCCTCCGAGGACGAGGAAGAGCACTTCATCCCCCCGCCCCCGCCGCCGCTGCCGAAGGCGGACCCGATGACCAAGTTCGCGTGGATCGCGCTGCTGGGCGGGCCGGTGTACCTGGTGCTGTCGGTGTTCCTCGGCTGGGCGGTCCCGAGCTGGGCGGCGTTCACCGCGGTCGCGGCGTTCATCGGCGGCTTCGTCGCACTTGTCCTCCGCATGGGCGACGACCCTCCGGACGACGACGGCGCCGTCGTCTGATCTACGCAGGCCCCGCGCGTGAGCGGGCGCGCGTCGTCTGGACTGAGGAGCGCAGGGAGCGAAGCGACCGGAGCGACGAGGGAAGACGGCGCATTGGGCGCCCGCTCCCGCGCTCGCGAAGCGGGCGCCATCGAACAGAGCGGGCGCGCGTCGTCTGGACTGAGGAGCGCAGGGAGCGAAGCGACCGGAGCGACGAGGGAAGACGACGCGTGGGGCGCCGCGAACCGCGCTCGCGAAGCGGACGCCGTCAGACACGAAGTTCGGCGAGTACGGGGCGGTGGTCGGTGGCGGCCGGGTAGTCGGCGAGCAGGTCGGGGTCGTCCGGCACTCCGCAGCGGAGGACCTCGATGCCCTCGTCGGCGAAGACGCCGTCGATGCGGCGCCTCGGGTTCGCCGCGCTGTAGGTCTCCGGCAGCCCGTACGGCGCGGTCGCGCCCGCGTCCTGGAAGCGCCCGGCGAGGAGCTCCCAGGCGGGACCGCCCGGCTGTTCGTTGATGTCTCCGGCGAGGACGACGGGCGCGCCGGTCTCGGCGCGGACCCGGTCGAGTTCCTCGGCGACCTCCTCCGCGTGCCGACGGCGCGGCTCGGCGGCGAGGTCGAGGTGGACGCTGGCGGCGAGCAGGCGGACGCCGCGGACGTCGAACAGGCCGACGGCGAGCCCGCGCCGGTGCAGGCCGGGCACGGGCGACAGCAGGCGGTGCCGCCCGCCGGCGGCCGTGGTCCGGGGCCCGGCGTACAGCTCCAGCCCGGCGGCCCGTTTGAGCGCGATCGGGACGAGCGCCGCGCGCCGGGCGAGCCAGATCCGTCTCCGCCGCCAGAACAGGAAGCGCGGAGCCTCCTGCACGCAGAGGATGTCCGGCCGCAGACGCCGGACGACGCGGACCAGCGCCGCCCGGTCGTCCCGCATCGACCGGATGTTGTAGCTGACGAGCCGGACGGTGGCCATTCAGGAGGCCGGTGGATCTACGTCCGGCTGCGCGGCGCTACGAACACGATCCACCGGACCCCCTACCGGGAGCGGGCGAGGTCGGCGGCGCCGACGATGCCGGCGTCCGGGCCGAGCTCGGCGATCCTGATGTCGGCGAAGGGCCGGTGGCCCCGGCCGGTCAGGGCGTTCTCGAACGCGGCGCGCGCCGGCTCGAGCAGCAGGTCGCCCGCCTCCGACAGGCCGCCGCCGATGACGAACGCCCCGGGGTCGAGGATGGCGGCCAGGTCGGCCAGGCCCTGCCCGACCCAGCGGGCGACGCTGCGGAAGCACTCCAGCGCGGCGCTGTCGCCCTCGCGCGCCGCCTCGGTGATCTCCGGGCCGCTGATGCCCTCGGGGCTGCCGCCGAGCTCGAGGAGCCGCCGCGAGCGCCGGGGACACCCGGGCGAGCTCCCGGGCCTCGGCGACCAGGGCGTTGCCGGAGGCGTACTGCTCCCAGCAGCCGCGGTTGCCGCAGCCGCAGCGCCGGCCGTCGGGGACGACGCGATAGTGCCCGAACTCGGCGCCGATGCCGAACCGGCCGCGGTAGAGCTCGCCGCCGAGGATCAGGCCACCGCCGATGCCCGTGCCGAGGGTGATGAGGACCATGTGGTCCTCGCCCCGGCCGGCGCCGAACTTCGCCTCGCCCCAGGCAGTGGCGTTCGCGTCGTTCTCCACGACGACGGGCAGGCCGACCTCGCCCTCGACCTTCTTCTTGATGGGCTCGTCGCGCCAGGCCAGGTTGGGCGCGAACAGCACCGTGGACCGGCTCTCGTCCACGAACCCGGCCGCGCCGAGGCCGACCGCCTCGACCTCGCCGAACCGCGCCTTCAGGATGTCGACGACCTCCGCGATCACGCGGGCCGTCTCGTGCGGGCTGGTGGACGGCGTCGGGCGCCGTACCTTCTCCAGGATCCGCCCATGGTCGTCGACCACACCGGCGGCGACCTTCGTACCGCCGACATCAACACCAATGGTCAGCGTCATGGACGCTTCTCCTCCGTCAACCCGTCGCCGTGCCGGCGCCCGCCGGGTCGTCGCCCGCCGCGCGGGGGCGCGGCCGCGTGCGCTCGAACCCTGCCATCGCCTCGCGGACCGCCGAGTAGAGCTGCTCACCCGCCGCCATCACGTGGGAAAGGACCTCCGGCCCCGACTCCCGGGACGCCGCGATCGCGCGGCACACCGGGCAGTAGCGGCACTCCGCCGCCCCCGTGTGCTCGCCCCAGGCCTCGCTGGTCGCCTCGCTCCACACGTCATCCTTGGGCGCGCCGCCGGTGTTCCACTTCCGGCGGAGCGTGTCGACGAGACGCACGGCCTCGAAGAGCACGGATGGTGGCTGCTCACTCATTGGTCATCATCTACCTATCGTTCGGCGTGAAACCGTACCGCCCCGCGGCGTATGCCCGCGCCATGGGGTGCCCGCGCCGGTCGCGGCCTCGCCCATCGTCGGATCCTGTCGCATGGCTATTCCTCGACGCGTCGTTTGAGCCCCTTGAGGGCCGTGTCGATGATGCGCTTCTCCGCCTTCCGCTTGACCATGCCGATCATGGGAACGCGCACGTCGACGGCGAGCTCGTACGTCACCTCGGTCTCGCCGCCGTGCTCGGCGAGCCGGTAGGCGCCGGTCATTCCGGTCAGCATCGTGCCGCGCTCCGCGAGGTGCCAGTGCACCGCCTCGTCGTCGTCCCAGTCATAGGCCAGGACGTAGGTGTCCTTGATCGGTCCGGCCTCCAGCGTGATCCGCACCTGTTCGGCGCGGTCGTCGTCCCCGGTGGCGACGACCTCGGCCGCAGTGATTCCTTCCGCCCATTCAGGGTATTCCGCAAAATCGGCGATAACCGCCATGATCTCCGGCTTGCCAGCCTTGATCGTGATGCTGGAGCTCGTACGGTCCGCCATGAACGTTTCCCTCTTTCAAGCTGATTATCGGGCGGAAATGGGCGTCGCGTCACTGCCTTGAGCGGAGCGTAGCGGCTACCACTCGAGAACGTACGGAACCCCGCGCGCGCGGAAGTGTCCGACGTTCACGCATTCTGTCCGCCCGATGCGGGTCCGGCGGACGAGCGGCTGGTGGACGTGCCCGAACAGCACGTACTTCGGCTGTGTCTCGTGGATCATGCGCAGGACCGCTTCACTCCCGCGTTCGAAACGCCGCGCGACCGTGTCGTACAGCAGCTCGGGCACGGCGGGCGGAATGTGGCAGCACAGCACGTCGACCTCGCCGACCGCGGCGACCTTGGCCGCGAAGACGTCGTCGTCGAGCTCGTACGGGGTGCGGTATTCGGTGCGCAGTCCGCCGCCGACGAAGCCGAAGCGCAGGCCGTCGAGCTCGACCGTCTCTCCGTCGAGCACCCGCTGGCCGGCCCGCAGGCTCTCCGGCCACAGGCGGGGGATGTCGACGTTCCCGTAGGTGAGGTACGCCGGCACCGGCATCGCACCGAACAGCTCCTTGTACTGCCGGCGCACCGCGGCCTCGATGTACGGCCCGGCGTCGCCCTCCAGCGTCGCCCACATCGACCGGGAGAACGCCCGTGCCTCGTCGAAGCGCTTCTGGGTGCGCAGTCCGATGAAGGTCTCGGCGTGCTCCTCGCCGAACAGCTCGGCGAAGATGCCCTTGCCGTGGTCCTCGTAGTCGATGAACAGGATCAGATCGCCGAGACAGATGAACGCGTCGGCCCCGTCACCGGCACGGACGAGCGCGTCGGCCCGTCCGTGCACGTCGCTCACCACATGAACCCGCATGCGCCAACTGTATGACCTGCCGGCCGTACGGCCGGTGGCCGCAGCCCGGCACCGAGGCTCGGCATTCGCCCGGCCGGACCGCCGTACGACACGTGACCGGCCGCCGGTACCAAGGCTCAGCACTCACCCAACCGGACCGCCGTACGACACGTGACCGGCCGCCGGTACCAAGGCTCAGCACTCACCCAACCGGACCGCCGTACGACACGTGACCGGCCGCCGGCGACCAGGGGCGGTGCCTGGGCTCAGCGCTCGGCGGCGGCGTCGACGAGGGAGCGCCATTCGCGGACGCGGACGGCGTCGACGGGCGCCTGTCCCGCCACGGGCGGGCGTACGGCGTCCTCGACCTGGAAGGCGCGCACGCCGGCCGCCGCGAGGACCGCCACGTGCCGGCGCCGCAGGCCGCCCCCCACGAGCATGAGCCGCGCGTCGCGGGCGGCCCGGCGTACCAGCGTGTCGATCCCGGGCTCGACGCCGCCCGCCGCTCCGGCGCACAGGACGGAGTCGAGGCCGCGCAGCACGCGGATCTCGCGCCAGGCGGCCGTGGAGTCCGCCACGTGGTCGATCGCGCGGTGGAACGTCCACGGCAGCGGCCGCACGGCGTCGGCGAGCCGGGCGGTCGCGGACAGGTCGATGATCCCGTCGGCGTGGAGGAAGCCGAACACGAAGCCGTCCGCCCCGGCGGACGCGTGCGCGCAGGCGGCCCGGCAGAGCCGGGTGAGCTCCGGCTCGGTCGTGCGGAAGCCGCTCTTGGCCCGGAGCATCACCCGGATCGGGAGCGACGTCGCCTTGCGCATCGCGGCGACCGTCTTGGGATCGGGCGACAATCCGCCGGACTGCCGCTCGGCGACGGCCACGATCCGGTCGGCGCCTCCCGTCTCGGCCGCCTCGGCGTCCACCTCGTTCATCGCGATCACCTCGAGCAGCGCCATCGTCTCCCCCCGGGTCCGGCCCCCACGACCACCGCGGCCCGTATTCTGGCCCCGCTCGGCCCGCGATGCCTCTGACCTGGCCCGCCTTTGGCGTTTCCCGGCGATCCCGTTACCGGACGGGGGCCCGTGGCACGTTTCGCGCCGAGCACTCCCGGACGACGGGAAGGGGAACAGCGATCAACGGGCTCGTTCACGCGTGGTAAGAAGAAATGCGAGACGCGTCACGCGTCGAAGGCTACCGATCAGTATCTTGAAGCGGTAGCGTCCGTGCGAGCGATGGCCGCCGCACTCAGCTGAGGAGTAGTCGTGCGTGAGTACAGCGTTCCCGCGCAGGTGACGATCGTCGACTCGGCGAACCTCACCGGCACGCTCTTCTCGCGGGCCGCCGAGGAGCCGGATCGCGTCGTCCTTCGCCGCAAGGACGGCTCGGGATGGCGCGACGTCACGGCCCGGGAGTTCGCCGACGAGGTCACCCGTGTCGCCAAGGGGCTGATCGCCGCCGGCGTGGAGCCGGGCGACCGCGTCGCCATCATGTCGCACACGCGGTACGAGTGGACCGTCGCCGACTACGCGATCTGGACCGCCGGCGGCATCACCGTGCCGATCTACGAGACGTCCTCGGCGTCGCAGGTCGAGTGGATCCTCGGCGACTCCGGCACCAAGGCGATCTTCGTCGAGGCCGACGACCACGAGAAGGCGGTCGAGAGCGTCCGGGAGCGGCTGCCCGAGCTGGCGCACGTCTGGCGGATCGACGCCCTGCCGACCGGCGAGGTCTCCGACGAGGACCTGGCGGAGCGGCGCGAGTCGCGGGCCGCCGCCGACCTGGCGACGATCATCTACACCTCGGGCACCACCGGCCGCCCCAAGGGCTGCGAGATCACCCACGCCAACCTCCTCGCGACGGCGCGGAACGTCACCGAGGGCGCGCTCACGGAGGTCTTCGGCCTCCGCGACGGCTCGACGCTCCTGTTCCTCCCGCTCGCCCACGTCTTCGCGCGCCTCATCGAGGTCGGCTGCATCGAGGCCGGGGTCACCCTCGGCCACACCCCCGACGTGACGAACCTCGTCGACGACCTGGGGTCCTTCCAGCCGACGTTCCTGCTCGCGGTGCCGCGCGTGTTCGAGAAGGTCTACATCGGCGCCGAGCAGAAGGCCGTCGCCGACGGCAAGGGCCGCATCTTCCGCATCGCTGCCGACACCGCGATCGCCTTCAGCCGGGCCGAGTCCCCCGGCCTCGGACTGCGGCTCAAGCACGCCCTGTTCGACCGGCTCGTGTACGGCAAGCTGCGCGCCGCGGTCGGCGGGCACGTCACCCACGCGGTGTCGGGCGGCGCGGCGCTCGGCGAGCGGCTCGGCCACTTCTTCGACGGCGTCGGCATCAGCATCCTCGAGGGCTACGGCCTGACGGAGACGACGGCCCCGATCGCGGTCAACATGCCCAGCGGCAACCGCATCGGTACGGTCGGCAAGCCGATCCCGGGCACCACGGTCCGCATCGCCGACGACGGCGAGGTCCTCGCCAAGGGGCCGAACGTCTTCACCGGCTACTGGCACAACGAAGAGGCGTCCAAGCAGTCCCTGGAGGACGGCTGGTTCCACACCGGCGACGTGGGCGAGCTCGACGGCGACGGCTACCTGAGGATCACGGGCCGGAAGAAGGAGATCATCGTCACGGCCGCCGGGAAGAACGTCGCGCCCGCGCCGCTGGAGGATCGCCTGCGCGCCCACCCGCTGATCAGCCAGTGCATGGTGGTCGGCGACGGCCGGAAGTTCATCGGCTGTCTCGTCACCCTCGACCCCGAGGCGCTGGAGCAGTGGAAGCAGCAGCACGGCAAGCCGTCGCTGTCGATCGCCGAGGCGGTCGAGGACCCGGACGTGCTCAAGGAGATCGACGCGGCGGTCGCCGACACCAACACCACGGTCTCCCGGGCGGAGGCCATCAAGAAGTACCGCCTCCTCGACGTCGACTTCACGGAGGAGTCCGGGCACCTCACCCCGACGCTCAAGGTCAAGCGAAACCTCGTGGAGCGCGACTTCGCCGCCGAGATCGAGGCGCTCTACGCCTGACCGGCGACCCGATGGCCCGGGCGTGAACCGACCGCCCGGGCCGTTGGTCAGACCGCCGCTTTCCGGGCGGCCGCGGACCGGGCGAAGTCGATCAGGTGGGCGCGCATGGCGTCCTCGTCGTCGGCGCCCGGCCCCAGGATGAGCCGGGCCATCTGCGGCACCGCGTTGGGCCAGGTGGCCATGCCGCAGATCGTCAGGAGCGTGCGGCCGACGTCGACCGACGGCTCGGCGCCCAGACCGGTCGCGAGCCGCTCCAGCTTCCCGCGGTAGTGCTCGCGCCGCCCCTCCTCGAACTCCCGCTTATCGCCGTACTGCAGCGCCTCCCACAGCATCAGGCGCAGCAGGTCGGGGTGGGCGCGATGGTAGTCGTACATCCGCGCGACGTAGTCGCCGACGTCGTCGACGTCCTGGGCGACCATCTCGACGACCTCGTCCAGGACAGTGCCCATGACGGCGTCGAACAGCTTCTCCTTGTTGCCGAAGTGGCCGTAGATGCGTTCCTTGTTGACGCCGGCGCGCTCGGCGATGCGGTCGACGCGGGCCCCGGCGATGCCGTAGGCCGCGAACTCGGCCCGCGCGGCCTTGAGCAGGGCTTCTTTGGTGGAGGCGGCGGTGTCTCTCGGCATGCCCTGAGCCTACCATCACCCCACCCAACTGGTTGGTTGACAGCCAACTAGTTGGTTGGCTACTGTCCCGGCCATGACGACGTTGATCTCCTCGAACCGCGCCGCCGCCCCGGAGGGCGGCACCCCGGCGAAGACGGCCCACGCCCCGTTCCTGCCGACCCTGATGACGTTCGTGGCGACGGCGCTCCTGGCCACCGGCCAGTTGTACGGCGTGATCCCCCTGCTGGGCGCGATGGGCCGGGAGTGGCACGCCTCCACCTCCGCGCTGACGTGGATGGCGAGCGCGTTCGGCTTCGGATACGCCGCCGGGTTCCTCGTGTTCGGGCCGCTGTCGGACCGCTTCGGGCGGCGCCGGATCATCGTGACTGGCATCGCCGCGACGGCGGTGACGACCGCTCTGGTGAGCCTGGCCCCCGGTCTCGGCGCGGCGATCGCCCTGCGGGTGCTGCAGGGGGTGACGACGGCCGCCTTCGCGCCCGTCGCCTTCACCTACATCGCCGAACGCGCCGAGCAGCGTCACCGCGCCACGCTGTTGTCGGCGGTGATCGGAGCGTTCCTCGCGTCGGCGGTGTTCGGTCAGCTCGCGGCCCAGGGCATCGCGGCGGTGGCGGGCTGGCGCGCGGTGTTCGCCGTCTTCGCGGTGGCGTTCGCCCTGGTCGCGGCGGCGCTCCAGAAGGTCATGCTGCCCGGCCGCCCCGGCACCGCGGGCTCCCCGCTGGACGCGTACCGCGCCATGCCGAGGCTCCTGGCCCACCGGCGGCTCATCCCCCTCTACCTGGCCACGCCGGTCGTCCTCGGCTCGTTCGTGGCCCTCTACACCGGCCTGGCCCTGACCGGCGCGGCCGGCGGAGCGGCGGCCCTGCTCGCGCTGCGCGCGGCGGCGCTGCCGGCGATCCTCGCGATCCCCTTCGTGACGCCCGCGCTGCAGCGCTTCGCCGGGGCGCACCGGGCGACCGGCGCCCTGGCGCTGACCGCCGTGGCCGCCGCGCTCATCGGATTCACCCACCCGGGCACGCTGGGCCTCGCCATCCTGCTGAACGCCTTCGTCGCCGGCGTCGGGCTCACCGCTCCGGCCCTCATCGAGACCATCGGCGGCCACGCCGGTCCCGCGAGGGGCACCGCGGTCTCCCTGTTCACCTTCATCCTGTTCGTCGGCGCCAGCGTCGGCCCGCAGGTCGCCGGGGCGCTGAGCGCCCACGGCCTGCCCGCCCTCGCGTACGTCCTCGGTGCCCTGCTCGCCCTCGGCGCGACGCTCACCCTGACCGCCCGCCGCTGAACCGGCACCGGGTCCGGGATCCCCGAGGGGACCCCGGACCCGTTCCGTGCCGGAGGTCAGCCCATGGACTTCGCGCCGTCGAGGGACTCGCGGATGATGTCCGCGTGGCCGGCGTGCTGCGCGGTCTCGGCGACGATGTGGAGCAGCACCGTGCGCGCCGACCACCGGGCTCCCGGCTCGAACCATGGCCGCTCCGGCAGCGGCTGGGTGGCGTCCAGGTCGGGCAGCGTGGCCACGATCTCCTCGGTGCGGCGCGCCACCTCGTCGTACGCCTCGAGCAGCCCGGCGAGGGTCTCCCCCTCGCCCATGCGGAACTTCTCCATCCAGTCCGCCGGATCGCCGGCGTCCATGGCGCTCGGTCCCTCGACGATGAAGCCCGCCCACCGCCGCTCGACCTCGGTGACATGTTTGATCAGGCCGCCGAGGCACAGCTCGCTGACCGTCGTGCGCCGGGCGGCCTGCTCGTCCGTCAGGTCGCGGAGCGTGAACCGCAGGAAGTGCCGGCTCTTCCGCAGGCCCGCCAGGAGGTCCGCCCGCTCGCCCGTCAGGGTGGTCTCGCCGTTCGTCGTCATGGTCGCCGCCTTTATGGCCGTCTGGATTGTCCGTCGGAGACGACGTTACGCCGCCATGCGGTCAGTTTCCGGCCTCAATTGGCGGGTCCCGTCACACCGTCGCCGTGAAGGCGCGGCGGTAGGCCGACGGTGACGTGCGCATCGCCCGTACGAAGTGCGAGCGGTAGGTGACCGGACTGGCGAACCCGACGGTGCGGGCGATCTCGTCGACCGGCGCGGTGGTCTTCTCCAGGAGCGGCAGGCTCGCCTGGACGCGCTGATCGATCAGCCAGCGGGTGGGGCTGGTCCCGGTGCAGCGCGCGAAGTGGCGCAGGAACGTGCGGGCGGACATGTGCGCGCGGCGCGCGAGGACGTCGACGGTGATCTCCTCGCGCAGGTTGGCCATCGCCCAGGTCATGGCCTGGGCGATCCGGTCGTCGCCGGCGTCCCTGGGCACGGGCGCCTCGATGAACTGCGCCTGCCCGCCGTCGCGATGCGGCGGGACGACGAGCCGCCGCGCCACCGCGTTGGCGACGCTCGGCCCGTGGTCCCGGCGGACCAGGTGGACGCACAGATCGAGGCCTGCCGCGCTTCCGGCGCTGGTCAGCACGTCACCGTCGTCGATGTAGAGGACGTCGGGATCGACCCGGACGAGCGGGAAGCGGCGGCGCAGCAGGTCGGCGTACTGCCAGTGGGTGGTCGCCGGGCGGTGGTCCAGCAGACCGGCGGCGGCCAGCGCGAACGCCCCCGAGCAGATGGACACGATCCGGGCGCCCCGGTCGTGCGCCCGGCGCAACGCGGCCACCAGTTCCGGCGAGCACTCGCCCCGTACGTCGCTCACGCCCGGCACGATGACGGTCTCGGCCGCGGCGAAGACGTCCAGGCCGTGCTCGGTGTGGACGGTCGCACCGCCGACGATGGGCACCGGGCCGGGCCGCTCGGCGCACACCGTCAGGCGGTACCACGGCACGTCCAACTCCGGCCTCGGCAGGCCGAACACCTCGGTGACGATGCCGGTCTCGAACGGTGACATCCCCTCGTAGGCGAGCACCGCGACCGTCGAACCGGGCTTCGGCTGGATCCGCATGGCGGGATCCTATCGGTGGGCGGCATCCACGCCACTGTCGGCGGACGCACGCCGTCGGCCACGATCGTGGGCATGTCGAATGTTCTCGCCACCGCGCCGGCTCCTCCCGAGGAGGCCGCCCGCCACTTCGCCGCACGTCTGGCCTTCGAGACGGACGTGTCCGACGTCCACGCCGACCTGGAGGCCGGCGTGCCCGGCCTGGTCGTCGTCGACTCCCGCAGCACCGAGTCCTGGGAGCAGGGCCATCTGCCGGGGGCCGTGCACCTGCCGACCGCGCTGATCGCCGAGCGGGCGCCCCTGCTCGTCCCCCGCGACGCGACCGTCGTCACCTACTGCTGGGGCCCCGGGTGCAACGGGGCGACCCGCGCCGCGCTGGCCTTCGCCTGCCTGGGTCACCGGGTGAAGGAGATGATCGGCGGCTACGAGTACTGGGCGCGCGAGGGGTTCGCCGTCGAGACCGCGACCGGGCGGGTCAGCACGCCCACCGACCCCCTGACCGCCCCGGTGGCGACGGGCGCCTTCTGCGGCTGCTGATCAACGGGTCGTCGTCACAGGAGGGCGGAGAAGCGGGCGGCCTGGACCTCCCAGCGCCACTCGCGCTCCACCCAGGAACGCCCTCGCTTGCCCATCGCCTGCGCCGCGGACGGGTCGCGCAGCAGGCCGATGACGGCCTGGGCGATCGCGCGGACGGAGCGGCCGTCGACCACGACGCCGGTCTCGCCGTCGAGGACGGCGTCGGGCGCGCCGCCCGAGTCGCCCGCCACCACGGGGAGCCCGGTGGCGGACGCCTCTAGGTAGACGATGCCGAGCCCCTCGACGTCGAGGCCGCGCCGGCGGGTCCGGCAGGGCATGGCGAACACGTCGCCGGCGTCGTAGTGCGCCGGCAGCTCTTCCCAGGGGACGGCGCCGGTCAGCCGTACGGCGTGGGCGACGCCCAGCTCGACGCGGAGCCGTTCCAGGTCGACGCGGTACGGGCCGCCGCCGACGATCAGCAGGGCGGCGTCCGGCACCGCGCGCAGCACGTGCGGCCAGGCGTGGATCAGCGCGTCCTGGCCCTTGCGCGGGACCAGGCGGGAGACGCACACGACGACGGGGCGGTCCGCCAGGCCGTGCCGTGCCCGGATTTCCTCGCCGCCCGCGCCGGGACGGAAGACCGTCTCGTCGACGCCGGGGGCCAGCCGCCGCGTCCGCGTGACCGCCGCGGGCGACAGCGCGCGGGCCATCCGGCTGAGGGTGTAGTCCCCCAGGTAGGTCAGGACGTCCACCTCGTCGCCGATGCGGTGCAGCAGCCGCCGCGACCCGGGCAGGGCCGCCCAGCCCGCCTCGTGGCCGTGCGTGATGCCGACGAACCGCTCGACGCCCGACCGCCGCAGCGGCGCGGCGAGCAGTCCGAGGGGCGCCGCCGCGCCGAAGACGACCGAGTCGCAGCCCTCCGCCCGGACGATCTCGCGGGCGCGCCGCAGCACCGCGGGCACCGGGAGCATCAGCGTCGTCGGGTGCCGGACCACCGGGAACGGCTGCGCGGCGTCGAACTCCGCCGCACCCTCCCACGCGGGCGCGTACACGACGAGCGAACCCGGCGGCCGGCGAACCGCCAGGTTGTGCACGAACGCCTGAATGCCGCCCGGCCGGGGCGGGAAGTCGTTGGTCACGACGAGCGTCTTCCTCATCATTTCCAGCATCGCATGAGTGATCAGATTGACCTGACGCACCCCCGTGACCAATGCGAAACAGGGAGTTAGTGTTAGGACGCGTCATTTGTGGCCGCCCATCCCCGCCGGGCCCGCGATGTTACGGACCTGACGAGGCACGGCGGTGGGAGCTTCACGACGAGGAGGAGCCACCCATGACCGAGACCCCCCAACCCCCTGCCGGCCCACTATCCGGGATCGCCGACCCCGCCCCGCTCGGGCTCGCGGCGTTCGCCCTCACCACCTTCCTTCTCTCCGCCAAGAACGCCGGGTGGACCGACGGCACGGACGCCTGGCTCGGATACGCGTTCGCCTACGGCGGGCTGTGCCAGCTGCTCGCCGGCATGTGGGAGTTCCGCAACCGGAACGTCTTCGGCGCGACCGCCTTCTCGACGTACGGCGGGTTCTGGATCGGCCTGGCCCTCTACGTCCACTGGGTCGTGCCGACGGCCGCCGCCACCGCGGCGGCGACCAAGGCGAACCCGGAGGACCTGATCCAGAACGATCTCGGCTGGATCCTGCTGGCGTTCGCGATCTTCAACACGTACATGCTCCTGTGGAGCACCCAGGTGACCACGGCGGTGTTCGCGGTGTTCCTCACCCTGGAGCTGACCGAGATCATCCTCTTCATCGGCAACCTCTCCCACAGCAGCGGCACGGTGAAGCTCGGCGGCTGGATCGGCGTCCTCACCGCCCTGGTCGCGTGGTACACCTCGGCGGCCGGCGTGGCGAACGGAATGGGCGGCCGGCTCGCCCTGCCCGTCGGCGGGCCGCTCGGCGCCCGCCCGGCCGTCGGCGCGACGGCCAGCCCCGTCACCGAGTAGCCGTCACGTCCACCGCCCGTACGCCCTGGGCCCCGAGCTCAGCGGCGTGCGGGCGGCGGCACGGGGACGTGGTGCAGGCGCGCCCACGCCCGTCCCATCGCGATGCGCTGCGGCCCCGAGGGATGGGTGTTCCACAGCGCGTAGGCGAACGGGTTCGGCGACAGGTCGTCGAGGTCGCTCACGCTGAGGGACCGCTGCATCGCCGTGAACGTCGCCGGGTCGCGCGTCAGGTCGAGAGAGTGCACGTCGGCCCGTGCCTCGATGCGGCGGCTGATGAGATTCTCCGCGGGCCCGGCGATCTGGGTCAGGACGGTCACCGCGGCCAGCAACAGCGCGGTGGAGCGCGGGTCGGCCGCCGAGCGCACGCCGGCGCGGCGCAGCAGCCGCGGCGAGGTCATCACCAGGTAGAGGACGCAGGCGCCGGCCGCGACCCCGATCCCGCCGACGAGGGTCCCCGTCAGCACGTCGTTCCGCTTGGCGTGGCCGAGCTCGTGCGCGACGACGGCTTCGACCTCCTTCCTCGACTCCGACACGAGCAGGGTGTCGTAGACCACGACCCGCCGGGTCGACCCGAATCCGGAGACATAGGCGTTCAGCGTGGTGGTGCGCTTGGAAGCGTCGGCGACCAGCACGTCGCGGACCGGCACGCCGTCCGCGCGGGCCATCCGGAGCAGATCCGTCCGCAGCGGCCCGGCGGGCATCGAGCTGAAGGAGTTGAACAGCGGCTCGACGACCACCGGGTAGGCGTACGAGACCGCCGTGACGAGCAGGAACCCGCCCGCGGCCGCCGCCGCCCACCAGTGCCGGGGGAAGCGGTGGATCAGCAGGTGGAGACCCACGAGCGCCACGATCCAGATGACGAGGCTCACCCCGAATCCGGTGAGCTGGTCGGTGAGCCACGACCCCCAGCTCTGGGTCGACAGGTGATACCGCCGCAGCACGGACTCCGACCATGCTTCGAAGGGCAGCTCGATGAGCCGGGTCAGCATGGACAGCACGACCGCGACGGCGGCCACCCGCACGGTCCGCCGCCACAGCGGGACGTCCGCGGTCGATCGGCGCGACCCGGTGACCAGGCCGAGCAGCCGGGCGCCCCAGGGCGTCAGGCCCAGGACGAGGACGACGACCAGGCCGACCACGAGCGAGGTGTACGCGGGAGGATCCAGCGCGGCGGTGAAGGCCTCGCTGCGCGCGATCTGGTCCCGGGTGAAGTCGAGCGCCGGGTCGGCGGCGATCCGGCCGCCGGGCAGCGGATGCCAGGGCGTCACCACCGCGGCCACGGCGACCAGCAGCGCGCCGAGCACCGCCGCGGCGACGGCGGCGGTCCGCCGGGAGCCCTCCGACGGCGCCGCGCGGCCGGGTTCGCGATCGGACACGAGAGCGGTCGGCGACGCGCCGCCCGGCTCCGTCACGCGAGCTCCGTTCGCGGAGAGCCGCCCCGCCGGCTCCGCGGTGGGCTCCGTACCACCCGGCTCCGTCACCTGAGCTCCTTCCGCGGAGAGCCGCCCCGCCGGCTCCGCGGTGGGCTCCGTACCACCCGGCTCCGTCACCTGAGCTCCTTCCGCGGAGAGCCGCCCCGTCGGCTCCGCGGTGGGCTCCGTACCACCCGGCTCCGTCACCTGAGCTCCTTCCGCGGAGGGCCGCCCCGTCGGCTCCGCGGTGGGCTTCGTACCGCCCGGCTCGGTCACTTGAGCTCCTTGCGTAGGTAGGCGCGCCACTGCGCGGCGAACTCGCTCGAACCGATGCCGAGCACGGCCCGCAGGGCGCGGTCCTCGATCTGCGGGTCCCCCGCCTCGCCGGGCTCCGTCGCCGCGGTCCGGTACAACCTCACCAGCCGGCCCTCACCATAGCGTTCCGCGATCATCCGGCACGCCAGCCATGCCTCCTCGTACGCTGCGGACAGGCGCTCGCCCGAGCCGCTGAACGCGCTCCGGCCCGGTGGCGCGGCCGGCACGTCGCCGGCGGCCACCTCCGCGGCGAGCTCGCGTCCCGCCGCACGCGTCGAGACGCCGGCCTTCTTGTAACCGACGTAGTCGGCGAGTCCTTCGATCAGCCACATGGGGGTGCGGCTGTCGCGGGCGCCGCCCATCGCCACGTGCACGAGCTCGTGGGTGAGCACGACGTGCCGCCCCAGTCCGTTCAGGCGGTCGAACGCCGTGGGGGTGATGATGACGCGGTCCGCGCCGTGCTCCGAGTCGCCCGCAGGCGCGCCGCTGACGGTGGCGAGCGCGGCGATGTCGCCGAGGTTCCGGACGTCACCGACGAGCTCTTCGGCCTCCTGCTCCGTCGCCGGCGCCAAGGCGACGATCCGGCGTGACCATCCGTCGCCGACGACGTCGGAGACCAGGCCGACGCCCGTGTCGAGCCGGCGGGCGATGTCGCGCAGCTCGGCGGTCCGCGTCTCCGGCCCGTCGGTGGCGCCGGTGCCGTCCGCGACTCCGGAGTCGTCCTCTCCGATGACGAGGCTGCGCCGGCCCTGGATGACGGTGAGGGTGCCGCCGTCCCAGATCTGCGGGTCGTCGCGCAGGCCGTGCGTGGACCCGTCGCCGGACAGGAGCCAGCCCGCGTCCTTACGACGGGCGAAGGTGAGGTACTGGGTGTAGGCGACGTCGGCCGCGTCGAAACCGCGCAGCCGGTAGGTGAGCGTCAGCCGGGCCGTCCAGCCGTCGTCGGCGGCGGCCGCGGCGCGGGTGTCCGCGAGCGACTCGCGCCAGGTCGCCAGGGGGATCTTCGTCAGGTTGTCGAACAACGTCTCCTGCCCGGCGCGGAACGCCTGGGCCGACGGGTCGACGGTGGCGAGGAACGCCGCGCGGTCGTGGGCGAGGACCGCCCGGGAACGCCGCTGCAGGATGGCCGTCACCGTGGCCGTGCTGGGCGTGGGCGCCGCCGTGGCGCTGCGCAGCGACGCGGCGGTACGGCCGGCGCTGTGGTGCAGCGCGACGTAGCCGACCGCGATGACCAGGTGCAACACGATCGCCACCCCGGCCAGCGCGGCGACCCGTGCCTGCCAGGAGCCCGCCGACGACATGCGCGCGATAGTAGCGGGCGAAACTGAGAAGCCGGGGCCGCCCACCTGGACGACCCCGGCGAATCGAGCCGGTTCAACCGGCTCAGTACGGGCGAGCCGCGCCGTAGAACTCGCTCCGGTACCAGCTGTTCTTCATGTCGATCCTGACCTCGCTGATCCGCGTGCCAGTGTGCGCCGCGTGGATCATCCAGACCTTGTGGCCCTTCACCTTGGAGATGATCCCGGTGTGGTTGTTGTGGTCGAAGTACACCAGGTCACCGACCGCGAGGTTCTGCCACCGGATGTGGCGCGTGATATGCCGGTGCTGGTTGCCCGCGGTACGCGGCAGGCGGACGCCCGCCTTGCGGTAGGAGTACTGCACCAGACCGGAGCAGTCAAAACCCTTTCTGGGGCTAGAGCCTCCCCAGCGGTACCACTTGCCGATCTGCTTACGGGCGACGGCGACCGCCTTCAGACCGACCTCGTGACGCTGGCTCCAGGACTTGTGCTTCTTCTGCGCCGTGACGGTCGCCTGGGGGGTCGCGGCGTGCGCGGCGGGGACCGTCAGGGCGACGGGTGCGAGGACCGCACCCGCGGCCACCATGCCTCCGGCGAGGCGAAGGCGCAGGGACGAAGCGGTCGAGGGGTTGCGAGACAGGGGTCTCTCCTTCCACTACGCCTACCGGGTTAGCTGTCGGGTTCGGGCGTGGAAGCCGCCCTACGGCATGCCTGTGGGAGAACAGGCGCCCCGATTCACCCCCGTGAAGCCGCGCTCGTGCGCGGTTGGTTCCCCGGTTCCGCGTGCCCGCGGATTAGGCGCTCACGGCCACCCGTGGCCCCCCATGGACCACGTCGGTGATGACCGTTTCTCTGCATTCCTGACAAACCGGACCTGGCCCACCATCGGGGCGCTGTCCCTAGCGCCGCCGGTGGCGGAAACGCGTCCGGTCGAGCGGCGCATGGCGTGCGCCGCGGGTAACTCTCCGCACCGTGACCCGGTGCGGAAGATCGCGATGACGTGGCGGGCGTGCCGGATGCTCTCCGTGTCCCGGGAGTCTCCGCCCGGCCCGCCCTCGTCCGCTGTTCAGTTGCCCGGCGGTCCTCAGAGCAGCCGGCCGCCGCCCACCCAGGTGGAGGAGTACCAGGCGTCGCTCAGGTTGGAGATCTTCACGACGTCGCCGGTGTGCGGGGCGTGGAGGAACTTGCCCTTGCCGATGTAGATCCCCATGTGCCCGAGGTCGTGGAAGAAGACCAGGTCGCCGGGCTGCAGGTCCGCCTTGGACACCCGCCGGCTGGCGTCGTACTGGTCCGGCACCCAGTGGTTGAGCTTGATGCCGACCTTGGCGAACGCCACCATCGTGATCCCGGAGCAGTCCCAGACGTTCGGGCCCGCCCCGCCGAAGACGTACGACTTACCGAGCTGGGCACAGGCGAACTTCAGCACGATCTCCGCCTTGCCCGTGGCGAGGATCGAGCAGTTCTCCTTGGAGCTGCCGGGGTCGATGTTCCCGCCGAGCTTGTCGATCAGCCTCAGCTGCTTCTTGACGGCCGCGTCGGCCTGCGACTTCTGCTGCTCGAGCTGGGTCTTCTTCGCCTTGAGCTGCTGGGCCGCCTGCACGCGCAGCGCCTGCTCCCGCTCCAGCCGCTGGGCGGAGGCGAGGTACTGCTGGAACTCCGCCGAGCGGTTGTGCGCGATCTGCGTGAACGCCGACATCTGCGAGAGCACGGCGTCCGGGTCCTTCGAGCCGAGCAGCTGGGGGATCGAGCCGTTGTCCCCGGTCTTGTAGGCGTCGACGGCCAGCTGGGCGACCCGCAGCCGCAGCGCCTGGAACGTCTTACGCTCGGCCTGCACCGACTTGGAGAGGGCGTTGACCCGGCCCTGGGCGGCCTTGTAGTCCGACTTCGTCTTGTTGTACTGGTTGCCCAACTGGTCGACCTGGTCGTTGAGCTTCGCCAGCTGCTTCTTCGCCGCGCTCAGCGAGGAGGCGGGGTCGGCGTGCGCCGGAACGGCGGGCAGGGACAGCCCGGCGACGGCGATGAACCCGGCGGTCGTCACCGACCAGCGCGCGGTTCTGGACATGATCGTACGCTCCTTGGCCATGGCAATCGTGTCCTTAGAGCGCGCCCGCGCCGACGTAGTGCGAGCTGTACCAGGGGTTGCTCAGGCTGTCGATCTTGACGTACGACCCCGTGTGCGGCGAGTGGATGAACTTGCCGCCGCCGACGTAGATGCCGACGTGCCCGAGGTTGTCGAAGAAGACCAGGTCGCCGGGCGACAGGTTGGCCCGCGAGACCCGCTGGGTCGCGTTGTACTGGTCGGGCACGACGCGCGGGATGCTCACCCCGGCCTCCGCGTAGGCCTTCATCGTGAAGCCGGAGCAGTCGTAGCGCGGGCCGTTGCCGCCGTAGAGGTACGGGACACCGCACTTGCTGTAGGCCCACACCAGCACGGTGCGCGCCTTGCCGGTCGCCGATCCCGTGTAGCCGCCGCCGCAGTTGCTCGGCATCGGACCGCTGTCGTCACCGCCGCCGCCGGTGTCGGCAGCGGGGCCCAGCTTCTTGATCAGGGCCTTCTGCTGCCCGATCGTCTTCTCGATGTTCTTCTTCTGGGTGAGCGCGGCGTTCTTCTTCTGCGCCAGGTCGGTGGCGGCCTGCTTGGCCTGCGACTCCTGCCGCTGCAGCAACTGCGCGGCGTTCAGGAACTGGGTGAGCTCCGTGGAGCGGTTCTTCGACACCTGCGCGAACGCCGACATCTGGTCGAGCACGGACTGCGGGTCCTTGGCCGACACCAGGGTCGGGATGTCCGCGTCGTTCCCGCCGTTCTTGTACGCCGACGCGGCCATCTGCGCGACGCGGACCCGCAGGTCCGCCCAGGACTGCCGCTGCTGCTTGACCGAGGCGTTCAGTGCCTTGAGACGCTTGTCGGCCGCCTCCCACTGGGACTTGGCCTTGTTGTAGACGTTGTCCTGCTGGTCGGCCTGTGAGTTCAGCTTGGTCAGCTTGGCCTTCGCCTGGCTCAGCGTCTGCTTCGGTTTCGCCTCCGCCGTACCGGCGGGCAGAACCAGGGCCGCCGAAGCGGCGATACACAGGGTGGCCAGGACGCGACCGCCGATGCCGCCGCCCACCGACCATCCGACGGCTGAGCCGTCGGCACTGCGCTGTGTTGCCACGATTGCGGCACGCCCCTCTCCCACTGACCGCCTACCGGGTTAGCTGACGGATTCGGGCGTGGAAGGCGCCCTACGGAGCGTGTGATGCTCCGATTCACCCCGGAAACCTGGTTCCCCGGCTCGTCGTGTCGGTGAGAGGCCGGCGCCCGAATCCCGGGCGACCTCACCGAACGTGACGACTCGGCGGTAGCCGACGCCGTCGCCTGGGGGGCGACGAACCAGCGACCGGCTCAGCGCGTGAGACTAGTCAAGTCTCACGCTGGTAACAACCGCTTCTCCTGGAATTCCAGCAATTCATGTCATTCACACAACACTGCGCGCGCGAATCGTCACGATGCGCGGTCGACGATGATCGTCATCCGCAGGGGCGAGACGAGCCCCTCGGCGGCGAGAACTCCCAGCGCCCGACGCTCCAGTGGCCCGATCTCCAGGCCCGACGCCGGGATCAGCGGCATGGCGGAAACAACGCAATCGTTGCAGGCGACGTTGCGTACCTCACACTTCTCGCAGTCGATGAGCACGAATTCCTCCTCGTGTCTTCGTCATGACGAGACGTTAAGAGGCCCCACTGACAAATCCGGAGCGAGGACGACGCGGCGAGCGGAGTGGGCGGCCGGGCAGCGCCCTCTGGCGCGCCTCCGGCACGGCGAAGGCCACCCGCGCGGCCGAAGAGGCTCAGGTGCGGCCGAGGCGGCGCAGGAGGAGGGATGAGGGGGCGGGCCGGGCGTCGGCCCGCCGGGCCGAGTCGCAGACCTCCTGGTCGGAGGAGATGACCACGACGGCGCGCCCGCTGGGCTCCGCGCGTACGAGCTGGGCGATGAGCTCGTCGGCGGTCTGGCCCGGCGCGCTGAACAGCACGCGCACGCCGCGGGGCGCCTGGACCGCGACCGGGGCGTTCAGCTCCGCGCCGTCGAACACGCATGTCACCTCCGCCTTGGTCTGGGCGTGCAGCACACCCAGGCCCGACACCAGGCGGGTCCGCTGGTCGGCCAGTGGCAGGTCGCCGTAGCCGGTCTTGGTGACGTTGTATCCGTCGACGATGAGGTGGACCTGCGGGAGGGTGAGCAACTGGTCGAGGAGTGCGGGGTCGCTGTCGGCGAGGGCGCGTCCGGGCAGCGTGCGGTGCCCGGGGCGGCTCGGCGTGATGCCCCCGACGCTGTCGGCGGGCCGGGTGATGCCGGGCGGCAGCGCGATCTCGTCGCGGAGGCCCTTGGCGGCGTCGGTGAGGGCGTCCAGGAGGACCCGCAGCCGGGCCTCGTCGACGCTGCGGCCCTCCCGGGCGGCACGCCGGGAGCTCTCCGCGGCGGACTCGGCGTGGGACAGGCGGCTGCGCAGCCGGCGCAGCTCGGCCTCGGCGGTGGCCGCCGCGACGGACGCGGCGGTGCGCTCCTCGCCGAGGCGGCGGTCGAGGTCCTCCGCGCGCGCGTGCTCGCGCTTGGCCTTGCCCCGTGCCTCGTGCAGGCGTTTGCGGAGCTCGGTGTTCTCGCCGCGGAGCTCGCGCAGCTCCGCGCGGAGCCGGTCGGCCTCCTCGGAGCGGGTGGCCTTCGCGGCGGCGATCTGCTCGCGGAGCTCGGCCACCTGCCGGATGACCTTCGCCTCCTCGGCCGCCGCCGCCGACTGCTCGAGGTCGCGGCGCGCGGTGTCCACCCGCTCGGTCCAGCCGGCCGGGCGGAGCAGGTAGGCGAGGGCGGCGACGGTAACGGGGTCGGCGGCCGGGGGCACCGTCCCCGCCAGGATCGCCTCGCCCAGCACGGGCTCGCTCTCCCGTACGACGTCGGCGACGCGCTCACGGAAGGTGGCGTCGTCCTCGAGCTGGGTGGCGATGAGGGTGGCGGCGAGCCGGGCGCGGCGGCGCGGCTCGAAGCGGGCGACGCGCCGGAGCGGTGGGGGGATCTCGTCGGGCCGGAGCGCGCCGATCACGTCGGCCGCGGCCTCGACGACGCGCTGCCGGACCGCTTCGGGGAGCGGCTGATCGAGGTGTTCGCCCGGGCCGGTGTCGATGATCTACTCCTCACGAGTCGCGCGGATGGGGCTGGTGCGGGACGCGTGCACCGGGCTCCGTGTCGCCGTCGCTGCCCAGCGTAGACGCCCTGGCGACCTTCGGTCCGCAATCCCCTTGACGAATACCCCGCAGTATCCGGCACCGGTCCGTCACAGGGTTTGTCGGTCGACGCGCGTACGGTGCCGCCATGGCCTCCGTCGGCCCTGCCGTGCAGGGCACCCTCGATGACCTCGGCACCCCGTTGGCCGGCGTCACCTTCGTCGTCGTCGACCTCGAGACCACCGGGGGCTCGGCCAAGGCGGACGCGATCACCGAGATCGGCGCGGTCAAGGTGTGCGGCGGCGAGATCGTCGGCGAGTTCGCCACGCTGGTGGATCCGGGGATGCCGATCCCCCCGTTCATCTCGGTGATCACCGGCATCACGCAGCAGATGGTGGTGGCCGCTCCCCCGATCGGCGAGGTCCTGCCCTCGTTCCTGGAGTTCGCCAGGGGCGCCGTGCTGGTCGCGCACAACGCGCCGTTCGACATCGGCTTCCTGAAGGCCGCCTGCGCCGCGCAGGAGCGTCCCTGGCCGACGCCGGCGATCGTGGACACCGCCGACCTCGCACGCCGTCTCCTGACCCGCGACGAGGTCCCCAACTGCAAGCTCGCCACCCTCTCCCGTTTCTTCCGGACCGCCGTCGAGCCCTGCCACCGCGCGCTCACCGACGCGCGGGCCACGGTCGACGTCCTGCACGGGCTGCTGGAGCGCGCCGGCGCGTTCGGCGTCGACACCCTGGAGGAGCTGACCGGGTTCACCCGCGCGCCGACGCCGGAGCAGCGCCGCAAGCGCCACCTGGCCGCCGACGTGCCCGCCGCGCCCGGCGTCTACCTCTTCGAGGACGCCCGCGGCGAGGTGCTGTATGTCGGCAAGAGCGGCCGGCTGCGCAGCCGCGTCACCTCGTACTTCACCGCGTCGGAGACCCGCCGCCACGTCCGCGAGATGATCGGGATCGCCGAGCGGGTCCGGACCATCGTGTGCGCCAGCCCGCTCGAGGCGGAGGTCCGCGAGCTGCGGCTCATCGCGGCGCACAAGCCGCGCTACAACCGGCGGTCGCGTCACCCGGAGCGGGCGGTCTGGCTGAAGCTCACCGCCGAGACGTTCTCCCGGCTGTCGATCGTCCGGGAGGTGCGCGACGACGGCGCCGTCTACCTCGGCCCGTTCGGCAGCGTCCGGACGGCCGAGGAGGCGCGTGCCGCCGTGCACGACGCCGTCCCCCTCCGCCAGTGCACCCAGCGGCTCACCCTGCGGCTCATCGAGAGCGGCCGCGCCGCCACCTGCGCGCTCGCCGAGCTCGGACGCTGCGGGGCGCCCTGCGAGGGCCGCCAGCAGCCGGAGGAGTACGCCCGGCACGCGTCCCACGCCCGCACGATCCTGGAGGGCGACGTCCGGCCGGTCGTCGCCGCCGCGCGGGCCCGCATCGACCGGCTCTCCGCGGAGCTGCGCTACGAGGAGGCCGCCGTCCAGCGCGACCGGCTCGCCGCCTTCGTCCGCGGCGCCGCCCGCTGCCAGCGCCTGTCGGCCCTGGCCGGGCTCGCGCAGCTGGTCGCGGCCCGCCCGGCCTTCGACGGCGGCTGGGAGCTGCACGTCGTCCGCCACGGCCGGCTCGCGGCCGCCGGCACCGTCCCGCCGAACGCCCACCCCGTCCCCTACGTCGAGGCGCTCGTCGCCACCGCCGAGACCGTCCGTCCCGGCATCGGGGCCACCCCGCGGGCCTCCGCCGAGGAGATGGAATGCGTCCTGCGCTGGCTGGACGCACCGGGCGTGCGCCTGGTCGAGGTCGACGGCACGTGGACCTGCCCGCCCCACGGCGCCGAGAGCGTCCGCCGGTGGATCGAGAATGCCGTTCAGGGCCCCGATTCCCGTAAGGTTGACCGCGCCGGTCGGCCGATGCGATAGGAGCAGGTGTGGCGCTGCCGCTGTACGACAACCAGCCGACGCGGCGCGCGCCCCTGGTCACCTACTTCCTGATCGCCGCCAACGTGGTCGTCTTCCTGCTCTCGCCGATCGCCTCGATCGGGCACCACGACGAGAGCGCGGAGCAGCGCAGGTGCGCACAGGTGACGTTCCTGCTGAAGCACGGCGCGGTCCCGAACGAGCTGCTCTCCGACCGGCAGAACCCTGTGCCGGAGGAGGTCGCCGCCGCCTGCCACCCGAAGCCGTACCACAAGCGGCCGTGGCTCTCGGCGCTGTCGTCGATGTTCCTGCACGGCGGCGTCGCCCACATCCTCGGCAACATGGTCTACCTGTTCATCTTCGGCGCGGCGACCGAGGACCGGCTCGGACGGCTCCGGTTCCTGGTCTTCTATCTCCTCGTCGGCTACATCGCGGCGTACGGCTTCGCGATCACCTACCCCGACTCGAGCACCCCGCTCGTCGGGGCGTCCGGCGCCATCGCCGGGGTGCTCGGCTCGCACCTGGTGCTCTACCCACGGTCGCGGACGATCGCGCTGATCCTGTCGATCTTCCCGTTCCGGCTGCCCTCGTGGGCGCTGCTCGCCCAGTTCTTCGTGTTCCAGTGGCTCAGCCTCGGCGACAGCCAGAGCCAGACCGCGTACGTCGCGCACATCTACGGCTTCGTCGCCGGGATGATCGTCGGCCTGCTCGTGCGGCGCGGCACCGTCGCCCGCAAGTCGGCCGCCCTGAGCTGGCAGTGATGCGCCGATACACGACGCGCGCCCGCGAACGGGCGTCGGAGGGCCTCTACTAGTCTTGCCTCGGGCGACCCCACGCCGCGCGTAACCACCGCAGGAGGCATTCCGTGATCACCGCCATCGTGCTCATCAAGGCCGACGTCTCGCGCATCCCGGAGGTCGCCGAGACCATCGCCGGGCTCGACGGCGTGAGCGAGGTCTACTCCGTGACGGGCGAGTTCGACCTGGTCGCGCTCGTGCGCGTGCGCCAGTACGAGCAGATCGCGGACGTCATCCCCGGCGCCCTCAACAAGGTCTCCGGCGTGACGCACACCGAGACCCACATCGCCTTCCGCACGTACTCCCAGCACGACCTGGAGGCCGCTTTCGCGCTCGGCCTGCCCGACGCGGACTGAGCCGTCGTACCGCAGCGGGGCGTGGCGGTCTCGGCCTGGGGTCAGCTGCTCTTGCCCGGCTCCGGTGCGGTGATGCCCGCCGGGCCGGCGCGGAGCATGGCCTTGTAGAGGGCGTCGTGCTCGGGCGAGGCGGGCAGGGGGCCGCGGGCGGGAGCCTCGAAGGACTGGATCAACAGGGCGACGACGCGTCGCCAGGCGTCGGGAGCGGCGTCCCCGGTGGCGTTCACGACCCCGGCGTTGGCCATGTGCAGCAGTACCAGATCCGAGGGGTCGAAGTCCTCGCGTAGGCGGCCTGTGGCCTTGGCGCGGTCGATGAGCTCCACCATCGCCTCGTACGCCTCGTTGCGGCGCCGTTCCAGGGCCTTGGCGGTGGGGAAGGTCATGGTCAGCACGTCGGCGAAGCCGTAGTCGGCGGCCTGCATCGCACAGGCGGTCTCGAGGTAGCCGATGAAACCGTGCCAGGGATCGGGGTCGTCGAGGGCGACGGCGACGGCATCGGCATAGGCGTCCATGCGGTCGGAGAAGACGGCGTCGACCAGCTCCTCCTTCGCGGGGAAGTGGCGGAAGATGGTGGCGATCCCCACTCCTGCCTCGCGGGCCACGGAGGCCATGGAGGCGTTCAGGCCATCGCGCCCGAACACCGCGCGCGCGGCCGCGATGATCCGCCCCCGGTTGCGCTCGGCATCGCTCCGCAGCGGCTGGGCGGTGTCGTCAGGGTGCTGGGCGCCAGGGTTCATGTCACCCAGTCTAACGAACCGGATAGGCCTATCCGGATCTGTGCTACTCTCGTGGCAACGAAACGGATAGGCCTATCCGAATCAAAAACGGATAGGTCTATCCGGAACAATCACGACTCCGAACCTGGAAGTGATGATCATGAGAGCCGTAGCCCTGGCGCAGGTGCCGGGCACTATCGAGGTGACCGAGATGGATCCTCCCCACCCGCAGGCAGGTGAGCTGCGGGTGAAGGTGGTCGCGTCCTCGGTCAACGGGTTCGATCTGAGCACTGTGGCCGGAGCGCTGCAGGGCATGATGGAGCACCGCTTCCCGCTGATCCCGGGCAAGGACTTCGCCGGCACCGTCGACGCGGTCGGTCAGGGGTTGACGGCTTCGCGGTCGGCGACGCCGTGTTCGGTGTGGTCACCAAGCCCTACCTGGGCACCGGATCGCTGGCCCACTACGTCACCGTCCCCGCCGCCATCGGCGTCGCCCACCGACCCGACCAGGTCTCGGTGCGCGACGCGGGTGCGCTCGGGCTGGCCGGCGCCGCCGCCGTCGACGGCCTGGCCGCGCTCGGCCCGATCGAGGGCGCGACCGTGCTGATCTCGGGCGCGACCGGTGGCGTGGGCGCGCTCGCGGTGCAACTGGCCACGGCGCGCGGCGCGCGCGTGATCGCCACCGCGAGGCCGGGCCCCGAGGCCGAGTTCGTCGAGGCGCTGACCGACGCCGAACTGCCCCTGGTCGACTACACCGGAGACCTGACCGCGCAGGTACGCGAGATCGCCCCGCACGGGGTGGACGCGGCGCTGCACCTGGCCGGCGACCTGGCCGAGCTGACCGCCCTCGTACGCGACGGCGGCGCGGTCGCCTCCCTGCTCGCCGTCCCCGAGGCCCCGGCGGACCGCACGCTGCGCACCACCATGGTCCTGGCCGGCCCGACCGCCGAGACGCTGTCCACACTCGCCGGGCACGTCGCCGCGGGGACCCTGTCGGTGCCGGTGACCGCCGTGCACGACCTGGAGCAGGCCGCACAGGCGTTCGCCGCGTTCCGCGCCGGCGCCCTCGGCAAGATCGCCGTCACCATCGCCTAGGTCGCGGTCACCGACCGCCTGACAACACCGTTCTCTCTCAATCAGGTTTTCCCGAAAGGACTGCTGTGACCAGCATCGCCATCGTCGGAGCCGGCCCTCAGCTGGGCCTGGCCATCGCCCGCACCTTCGGCTCGCACGGCTTCGACGTCGCTCTGATCTCCCGTAACCGCGCCAAGCTCGACGATCTCGTCGGCCGGCTCACCGCCGAGGGCATCACCGCCGCCGCGTTCCCCGCGGACGTACTCGACCGCGACGCACTCGGCCAGGCCCTCAAGGACGCCGCCGCGCGGTTCGGCGGGATCGACGTCCTGGAGTACTCCCCGGTGGGGACGCTCGGCTCGACCATTCTGACCGTTCCGTCCGAGACCGACCCATCCCACGTGCAGCACGAGATGGAGTTCCAGCTGTACGGAGCCATCGCCGCCACCCGGGCGGTGCTGCCCGCGATGCGCGAGGCCGGCGCGGGCACCCTGCTCTACACCACCGGCGCCGGTTCGATCGACCCCGTGCCGCAGGTCGGCAACGTCAACGCGGCCGCCGCGGCGCTGCGCAACTGGGCGATCAACCTGCACAAGGAACTGACCGGCACCGGCATCCAGGCCGCCCACGTCGGCATCGACGTGTCGATCGGCATGTCGGTCGTTCCCGGCTTTCCGACGGCCAAGCCAGAGGAGATCTCCCCCGTCTACTGGGAGCTGCACACCACCCACCGGGACGAAGCCGAGCGCGTCTTCAGCCGCTGACACCGCTCCGGCCGTCCTGATCCGGCTCTCGGGATCCCCGAGACGCGAATCGGCCCGCCACCCGGATCCGGGTGGCGGGCCGATCACGTGAGACGGCGGCCGTCAGTGGCGGCTGATCGCCTTGCTGTCGCCGGGCGCGACCTCTTCGTCGTGGTGCGAGCTCGTGTCGTCGTGACCCTCGCCATGGCCGTTGACGGACCCGCCGTCCTCGGCCAGGGCGCGGTTGAGGCCCTTGCGCAGCTTGCCCAGCGGCCCGCGCGAGGACGGCGCCGGGACGCCGTTCTCGTCCTCTTCCTCCAGGTTCAGCTCGGGCAGCGGAACCTTGCCGACGAGGACGGCCGTCTGCTCGTCGCCGGCGGCTCGTGCACCTCGATGAACTCACCGCTCGGCAGCCGCTTGATGATGCCGGACTCCACGCCGTGGTGCGCGATGTCCGCGTCCTTGCCCTGCAGACCCAGGCAGATCCGCTTGGTGACGAAGAACGCGACGGCGGGCCCAATGAAGATCGCGAACCGGAAGAACCAGGTCGTCGCGTACAGGGACACGTGGAACTTGTCCGCGATGACGTCGTTGCCGCCGGCCAGCCACAGCAGACCGTAGAAGGTGACGGTGGTCATGCCCACGGCCGTACGGAACGGGGCGTTCCGCGGACGGTCGGCGATGTGGTGGATCCGTTTGTCACCGGTCGCCCACTGCTCGATGAACGGCCACAGCGCCGCGCCGGTCATGATCAGACCCAGCGGCACGAGCGCCGGTATGAGGACGTTCCACGGGATCGTGTGACCCCACAGGTTGGTCTCCCAGTTGGGCATGATGCGCAGCGCGCCCTCGAGGAAGCCCATGTAGTAGTCCGGCTGCGAACCCGCGGTGATCGCGTCAGGCGTGTACGGGCCGAACAACCAGACCGGGTTGATCTGGAAGAAAGTCGCGAGCAGCGCGATGACCGCGAAGGTGAACATGAAGAAGGCGCCGGCCTTGATCATGAACACCGGGTAGAACGGCTTGCCGAGGACGGTCTTCTCGTCGCGCTTCTTGCCGGGGAACTGCGTGTGCCCCTGGTGCCACAGGATCATGAAGTGCGCGCCGACCAGCGCCAGCAGGATGCCGGGGATCAGCAGCACGTGCACCGTGTAGAGGCGCGGGATGAAGTCCTGACCGGGGAAGTCGCCGCCGAACGCGAAGTAGAACAGGTACGTGCCGACCAGCGGGATCGACTGCATGACGCCCTGGGTGATCCGCAGACCCGTGCCGGACAGCAGGTCGTCCGGCAGCGAGTAGCCGAACAGGCCCTCCAGCAGGGCGAGCGTGAACAGGCCCAGGCCGATCAGCCAGTTGACCTCACGGGGCTTGCGGTACGCGCCGGTGAAGAAGACGCGCAGCATGTGCACCGTGAGCGAGGCCACGAACATGATCGCGGCCCAGTGGTGGATCTGCCGCATGAGCAGACCGCCGCGCACGTCGAAGGTGATGTGCAGCGTCGAGCTGTACGCCTCGCTCATCTTCACGCCGACGAGCTTGGTGTAGTGCCCGTTGTACACGACCTCCGACATGCTGGGCTTGAACCACAGCGTCAGGAACGTGCCGGTCGCCAGCAGGATGATGAAGGAGTAGAGCGCGATCTCCCCCAGCATGAACGACCAGTGGTCGGGGAAGACTTTCTTCATCTTCCCGCGGAGGAATCCCGCGGTGCCGAAGCGCTCGTCGAGCCAGCCGATCGGGGCGTCGACCGCCTTCGGAGGTGCTTGCGTCGTCATTGTTCGCTCACCGATCCTCGCTCACCGAGTCGGTCGTCGATGAGGTTTGTCATGCCTTCGGCCTCCCCCGCTCCCAGAAGCTGGGTCCGACCGGCTCGTGGAAGTCGCTCGTCGCGATCAGGTAGCCCTCGGAGTCGAGCCCGATGGGCAGCTGCGGCAGCGGCCGAGCCGCCGGGCCGAAGATCACCTTGGCGGCGTCGAGCGCGTCGAACGTCGACTGGTGGCACGGGCACAGGATGTGGTGCGTCGTCTGCTCGTACAGCGCGGCCGGGCAGCCGACGTGCGTGCAGATCTTGGAGTAGGCGATGATCCCGCCGACGTTCCAGTTCTCCCGGCCCTTCTTGACCTTGAGCTGGTCCTCCGGGACGTTGATCAGCAGCACCGTGGCCTTGGCGAGCTCGTCGAGGTTGTCCTCGGCGCCCTCCGGGATCACGGTGATGATGCTGCCCGGCGAGTTGAAGTCGGACGGCTTCAGCGGCTGACCGGTGCCGTCGACGACGAGGCGGGTGCCCTTCTTCCACGAGGTGTGGCGGAGCTTCTTCTCCGGCAGCGGGCCCATGTCGCGCAGCAGGATCACCGGGATCAGGCCCAGCGGGGCGGAGGCCAGCAGCAGCGTGCGCCGCAGGAGCGGCCGCTTGGTGAGGCCGCTCTCCTCGGTGCCCTGCAGGAAGTACCGGTTGAAGACCTGCCGGTCCTCCTGCGGTGAGGACAGCTCGTGCCGCTCCTGGACGATCTCCTTGGTCGTCATCAGATGACGGACCCAGATCGTCATGCCGATCGCCATACCGAGGAAGATCACCGTCAGCGCGCTGCCCAGCGCGTAGTTCGAGTGCATCGCCCGGTCGACGTCGTCGTTGCCGACGTGGCCTGGCCAGACGGCGTAGAAGACGATGAACGCGACGCCCGCGAGGAACGTCAGCGTGAAGAAGAACGCGACCGCGCGCTCGGCCCTGCGTGCCTTGGCCGGGTCGAGCACGTACTGGTCGTGGTCGCCCTCCCCGCCCTTCTCCTCGGACGGCAGCAGGTCATGACCCTGCACCTGCGGCGGCGTGCCGATGACGCGCTTGGGCGTGCGCTCCTCCTCCTCGGAGGGCGCGCCGTGGTTGTCGTTGGTATCAGACATTGTTCTTCTTCTTGGGCTTCCTGGCGGTGATCCACATGGCCGCGATGATGATCAGTCCGAGGCCGAGCAGCCAGCCTGCGAGGCCCTCGGCCACCGGGCCGACGCGGCCGAGGCCGTTGCCGCCCGGGTTCGGCTCGGAGCGGGTCTGGGTGACGTACGCGATGATGGCGCGCTTCTGCGCGGGCGTCAGCGTCGTGTCGTTGAAGACCGGCATCGCCTGCGGACCGGTGATCATGGCCTCGTAGATCTGCCGGGGCGTCGCCTTGTTCAGCGGCGGAGCGTACTTGCCTCCGGTCAGCGCGCCGCCCGAGCCGGCGAAGTTGTGACACTGCGCGCAGTTGGCCCGGAAGAGCTTCCCGCCCATGGCCGCGTCCCCGGTCTCCGGGTTGGCCTGGTCCGCCGACGGGACCTCGGGGCCGCCGCCGAGAGAGGCGATGTACGCGGCGATCTGCCGCGTCTGCTCCTCGTTGAAGACCGGCTTCTTGCGCGGAACCTGCGCGCCGAGGCTCATGGCGGGCATCCGCCCGGTGCTGACCTGGAAGTCGACCGAGGCCGCGCCGACGCCGAGGAGGCTGGGCGCGTTCTTCGTGCCCTCGGCGTTCGCGCCGTGGCAGCTCGAGCAGGCCTGGTTGAACAGCTGCTTGCCCTTGGCCACGTCCTGGTCCGACGCCGCGGCGGCGGCCGCCTGTGCCCGGTCAGAGCTCGGCGAAACACCGGCGTAGGCGACGCCGATGATCGCGAGCGCGGCCAGCACAACGGCGTAGCCCGCCCACGGGCGCCGTCGCCATGCGGTGATCCATTTCACGAAAAGATCCCTCGTTCTGGGTCAGGTGAAGATCTTGTCGATCCCGTAGATGGTGAAGAACAGCCCCACCCAGACCGCATCGACAAAGTGCCAGTAGTAGGACACGACGATGGCGCTCGTCGCCTGCTCATGTGTCCAGCGCTTCGCGGCGTACGTGCGTCCAAGCATGAAGATGAACGCGATCAGTCCACCGGTCACGTGCAGGCCGTGAAAGCCCGTCGTCAGGTAGAAGACCGAGCCGTACGCGCTGCTGGAGATCGTCGTGCCCTCGCCGATGAGAGTGCGGTACTCATTCAGCTGGCCGGCCACGAAGACCGCGCCCATCAGGAAGGACAGGACGTACCACTCGCGCAGACCCCACCGCTTGAGGTTGAAGAGCGACCCCAGGCGCCTGACCTGCCCGCGCTCCGCGGCGAACACGCCCATCTGGCAGGTCACACTGGACATCAGCAGGATGAAGGTGTTGGCCGAGGCGTACGGGATGTCCAAGTGGGCCTGGGGCCACGGGCCGCCGTCCCCCTTGGTCACCGACCGGATCGTGAAGTACATCGCGAACAGCGCCGCGAAGAACATGAGCTCAGACGACAGCCACACGATCGTGCCCACGCTTACGAGGTTGGGCCGGTTGGCGTGGGACCGGGGTGCCGTTTCTGTCGCGGTTGCTGTTGCCACGGGCAGCATTATTGCGGCACCTCTCGGTGCTTCGTGCAGGACCCCCCTGTGGAGGCGATTCCGCTCCTCACGAGGCGCATCCGGGCACGCCGGGGCGGGCGGCCGGACCGGCGGTGTCATCTCCCGGTAGCATCGGCTCGTATCCCGCGACCACGTCACCCATGGATGAGCCGATGAGCACCGAAGAGACCATGAAGGTCCTCGTATACAGCGACGACGCGAACACCCGCAATGAGGTCATGCTCGCGATCGGCCGCCGTCCCGCGCCCGGCCTGCCGAAGGTCGAGTTCGTCGAGGTCGCGACGGAGCCCGCGGTGTTTGTCCACCTCGACCGGGGCGACATCGACGTGGTGATCCTCGACGGTGAGGCGCGCCCGGCCGGCGGCATGGGCATCGCCCGGCAGGCCAAGGACGAGATCTACCACTGCCCGCCGATCATGGTGATCATCGCCCGCCGCGACGACGGCTGGCTGGCGACCTGGTCCCGCGCCGACGCCGTGGCGAGCCAGCCGATCGACCCGGTCGCGCTCGCCGAGGGCGTCGCCGACCTGATGCGCCGCCGCCTCGAGGGGCACGTCGGCGACTCCGACCCCCGCCTTTCCCTCCAGTAGCCGTCCGCTCCCCGAAGGGGCACCCATGGACCCGCGTACGACGTGGCCCGCGCTGCTCAACGCGCTGATCGACGGAGAGTCGCTGTCGTCGGACGAGACCGTCTGGGCGATGAACGAGATCATGTCGGGCCAGGCGACCGACGTGCAGATCGCCGGTTTCGCCGTCGCGCTGCGCGCCAAGGGTGAGACCGTCGCCGAGGTCGCCGGGCTCGCCGAGGGCATGCTCGCGCACGCACGGCCCATCACCGTCCCGGGGCCGGCGGTCGACCTCGTCGGCACGGGCGGCGACCGGGCGCACACCGTCAACGTCTCCACGATGGGCGCGATCGTCGCGGCGTCCGCGGGCGCGCGCATGGTCAAGCACGGCAACCGCGCCGCCTCGTCCTCCTGTGGGGCGGCGGACCTCCTCGAGGAGCTCGGCGTCGTCATCGACCTGCCCCCGGAGGCGACGGCGCAGGTCGCGGACGAGGTCGGCATCACGTTCTGCTTCGCGCCGCTCTACCACTCCGCGCTGAAGTACGCGTCCAAGACGCGGGGCGAGCTGCGGGTTCCGACCGTCTTCAACTTCCTCGGACCGCTCACCAACCCCGCGCGTCCCACCGCTCAGGCGGTCGGGGTCTTCCACCCGCGCATGGCGGGGATCATCGCCGGGGTGTTCGCCGAGCGGGGCTGCTCGTCGCTGGTGTTCCGCGGCGACGACGGGCTGGACGAGCTGACGACCACGTCGACGTCGATCATCTGGGTGGTCCGCGACGGCACCGCCACCGAGACCGTCTTCGACCCGGCCGACCTCGGCATCCCCCGCGCCACCCCCGACGACCTGCGCGGCGCCGACGCCGCCCACAACGCCAGGGTGGCCCACGCGGTGCTGGGCGGCGAGCACGGGCCCGTGCGCGACATCGTGGCCCTGAACGCCGCTGCGGCGCTCGTGGCCGCGGAGGGCACCCCGCCGGCGGACGCGCTGACCGCGGCCCTCGCCGACGCGTACGCCCGCGCCCTGCGGGCGATCGACTCCGGAGCGGCCACCGCCCTGCTGGACCGCTGGATCGCCGCCACGCAGCGCCGAGCGCGTTCCTGACACGTCCCCCGTACGGCGGCGTGAACGACGCCCTGGCCCCCTTTACAGCCGAAGGCCGGCACCGCGTCCGCGGTGCCGGCCTTCCGTGCGTACGGGGGCTTCTCAGTGCGAGAAGTGGCCCCGGTAGTACTCGAAGACGAACCCGATCGCGGCGAGCACGACCCCGAGCATGCCGATCATCAGCAGCCACCAGCCGAACACGGCGCCGAGAGCGGCGGTCGCGGCGGCCAGCGCCGTGAACAGCGGCCACCAGCTGTGCGGGCTGAAGAAGCCCAGCTCGCCGGCGCCCTCGGCGATCTCCGCCTCCTTGTCGTCCTCCGGCCGCGGGTCGATCCGCCGGCCGGTGAACAGGAGGTAGAAGCCGGTCAGCCCGGCCAGCCCGATCGTCAGGGCCAGGGCCGTCGTACCGGTCGGGTCGTGCGACCACAGCCAGTAGATGACGTCCATGATCGCGAAGAACAGGGCGCAGAAGACGAACAGGTAACCCTCGATCTTCATGTCAGTCCTCCGCCCCGGCGGCGGCCTTCACCGCGGGCTTTTCCTCGTGCGGGTAGTGCAGGTCGAACGCCGGCCGCTCGGAGCGGATCCTCGGGATCGACGTGAAGTTGTGCCGCGGCGGCGGGCAGGAGGTCGCCCACTCGAGCGAGGCGCCGAAGCCCCACGGGTCGTCGACGTCGACCCGCTTGCCGCTCTTGGCGGTGATGAAGACGTTCCACAGGAACGGGATCATCGACACGGCGAGGATGAACGCGCCGATCGTCGAGACGACGTTCAGCGAGGTGAACTCCTTGGCGTAGTCCGGGACCCGGCGCTGCATGCCCTCCGCGCCCAGCCAGTGCTGGACCAGGAAGGTGGTGTGGAAGCCAATGAACAGCAGCCAGAAGTGGATCTTGCCGAGGGTCTCGTTGAGCATCTTCCCCGTCATCTTGGGCCACCAGAAGTAGAAGCCCGCGAACATGGCGAACACCACGGTGCCGAACAGCACGTAGTGGAAGTGCGCGACGACGAAGTAGGAGTCGTTGAGCTGGAAGTCCAGCGGCGGCGAGGCCAGGATGATGCCGGTCAGACCGCCGAACAGGAACGTCACCAGGAAGCCGAGCGACCAGAGCATCGGCGTCTCGAACGTCAGATGCCCGCGCCAGATCGTGCCGACCCAGTTGAAGAACTTCACGCCGGTCGGGACCGCGATCAGGAACGTCATGAACGAGAAGAACGGCAGTAGCACCTGGCCGGTGGGGAACATGTGGTGCGCCCACACCGTCACGGACAGGCCCGCGATCGCGATCGTGGCGCCGACCAGGCCGATGTAGCCGAAGACCGGCTTACGGCTGAACACCGGCAGGATCTCGGTGATGATGCCGAAGAACGGCAACGCGACGATATAGACCTCGGGATGGCCGAAGAACCAGAACAGGTGCTGCCAGAGCATCGCACCGCCGGTGGCCGGGTCGAAGACGTGCGCGCCGAGCTTACGGTCGGCCTCCAGGGCCAGCAGCGCGGCGGCCAGCACCGGGAACGCCATCAGCACGAGGACCGAGGTCAGCAGGATGTTCCACGTGAAGATCGGCATCCGGAACATCGTCATGCCGGGCGCCCGCATGCAGAAGATCGTGGTGATGAAGTTGACGCCACCGAGGATCGTGCCGAGGCCGGAGAGCGTCAGACCCATGATCCACAGGTCGCCGCCGACCTCCGGGGACCGGACGATGTCCGAGAGCGGCGTGTAGGCGTACCAGCCGAAGCTGGCGGCGCCGCCCGGCGTGAGGAACCCGATGAGCGTGATGCTGCTGCCGAACAGGAAGAAGTAGAAGCTCAGCATGTTCATGCGCGGGAACGCCACGTCGGGCGACCCGATCTGCAGCGGCATGATCACGTTGCCGAAGCCGATGAACAGCGGCGTCGCGAACATCAGCAGCATGATCGTGCCGTGCATCGTGAACAGCTGGTTGAACTGCTCGGCGCTCATGATCTGCAGGCCCGGCTTGGCCAGCTCGCTGCGCATGAGCAGCGCCATGATGCCGCCGATGCCGAAGAACACGAACGACGTGATCAGGTACATGTACCCGATCACCTTGTGGTCCGTGGACGAGAGCCACGACACGAGGACGCGGCCCTTGCTCGGCCGCGGCCGGAAGGCCGGGGCGGAGGGGGTGGAATGAGTGATGGTGGTGGTCACTGAGCGCTCCCGCTCGCCTGGTGGCTCGAGATGAACTGCTGGAACTCCTGCGGCGAGACGATCTTCACCTGGAAGAGCATCCGACTGTGGTCGACACCGCAGAACTCAGCGCAGCGTCCCTCGAACGTTCCCGTCTTGGTCGGGGTGACCTCGAAGTCCTCGCCGCTCTTGGCTCCGGGGAGGATGTCCCGCTTGAAGATGAACGAGGGTACCCAGAAGGAGTGGATGACGTCGGTCGAGAGGAGGTGGAACCGCACCTTCTGTCCGACCGGGATCACAAGCACGGGCTTGTCGTTGCCGTCGGGGGACGTGGGCTGACCGACGATCGGCTTGGTGTGGTACTGCGGATAGTCGAACTGCCAGCTCCACTGGAAGGCGGTCACGTTCACCTGGGTGACCTGACTCGTCGACGTGCTGCTGCTGACCTTGTTGAGATACGTCTCGTCGCGCGCGGTGAAGTAGAACAGCACCGCGATGATGATGAACGGCACGACGGTGTAGAGCATCTCGATCGGCAGGTTGTACCGCACCTGCGGCGGCAGCTGGTCGGAACGCTTGCGGTGGAACAGCACCGCCCAGATGATCAGCCCCCAGACCAGCGCACCCACGGCGAACGCCGCGATCCAGGACCCCTGCCAAAGGGTCACGACGCGCTTGGCCTGCTCGGTAACCGGCGTCGGCAGACCGAGACGCTTTTCCTGGTCGGAGCACGCCGTCGTGGCGAGCGCCAGCATCGAGAGCGCCGCAGCGCCCAGCAGGATGCGCCGACGCGGGCTCGGCGCTCCAGTGCGCGCGGGCATGTGCCGCTTCCTACGGCGGGTCGGACTCACGGATTGCCTTCCCACGATGAAGCCCGAATCACCGGGCGATCAGTTCGATGTTCACGCTTGTCGACCAAACATTAGCGTGAGGGTCGCGGACACCCATGTGGGACCCCCATTAGTGTCTGTTCCGTGGCCTACTTCGATGCGGCGTCCACCGAACCTCTGCATCCGGCGGCCCGGGAGGCCCTGATCACAGCCCTGGACGGCGGCTGGGCCGACCCGCAGCGGCTCTACGGCGACGCGCGGCGCGCCCGGCTCCTGCTCGACCAGGCGCGAGCCAAGATCGCCGTCGCGTTCGGCGTACGGCCCGACGAGACGTTCTTCACGACCTCCGGCACCCAGGCGGTGCACCTGGCGATGCTCGGCGCGCTGTCGGCGCGCCGGCGGACCGGCCGGCACCTCGTCGTCAGCGCGGTCGAGCACTCCAGCGTGCTGCACACCGCCGCGCTGCACGAGCGGGACGGCGGGAAGGTGACGACGGTCGGCGTCGGCCGTACGGGACGCGTCGACCCGGAGGAGTTCACGGCGGCACTGCGCCCCGACACGGCGCTGGCCTGCCTGCAGTCGGCCAACCACGAGGTCGGCACCCTCCAGCCCGTCGCCGAGGTGGCCGAGGCGTGCCGGGCGGCGCGGGTCCCGCTGTTCGTCGACGCCGCCCAGTCCGCTGGGCGCGCCGAGGTCCCGGCCGGCTGGTCGCTGCTGGCCGCCAGTGCCCACAAGTGGGGCGGTCCGCCGGGCGTCGGCGTGCTCATCGTCCGCAAGAACACCCGGTGGCGGTCGCCGCTACCGGAGGACGAGCGGGAGGGCCGCCGGGTCCCCGGGTTCGAGAACGTCCCGGGCGCGGTGGCCGCCGCGGCGGCCCTGGGGGCGTACGCCGCGGAGCTGGACCGCGACGGGCCCCGGCTGTCCGCGCTCGTCGACCGGATCCGCGAACGCGTGCCCCACCTCATCGAGGACGTCGAGGTCATCGGCGATCCCGTGCTCCGCCTCCCCCACCTGGTGACCTTCTCGTGCCTGTACGTCGAGGGCGAGGCGCTCCTGACCGAACTCGACCGACTCGGTTTCGCCGTTTCTTCCGGCAGTTCCTGTACGGCCGATACGCTGCGTCCCAGCCATGTTCTGGAGGCGATGGGGGTGATTACCCATGGGAACGTCCGGGTATCGCTCCCTCGCGGCACAAGCGCGACGGATGTCGACCGGTTTCTGGCGGTTCTTCCCGGCGCCGTGGCCCGCCTCCGCCGTACGGCAGGGGTGACCAGTCAGTGAATAGGGAGATCATGCGATGGGGCTGAGGCGCCGCCGGGCCGAGCGGGAGACCCCCCGGGAGGCGACCCCCCCCGGCGTACCACGGACCCATGCCGGTCCTGACCATCGACGCGCTGGGCCGCAAGTGCCCGATTCCCATCATCATGCTGGCCGAGCGCATCCACGAGGTGCCGGTCGGCCAGATCATCGCCGTGCAGGCCGACGACGTCGCCGCCCGCACCGACGTTCCGGCCTGGTGCCGCATGAAGTCCCAGGACTTCGTCCGCGAGGAGACGCTCCCCCGCGGCTGGGCGTTCCACATACGCCGTAATTACTGAACCGAGCGCGGTTCGCGGGCGCCCGATGCGTCCTGCGCCGTCTCGTCGCCGCTCCGCGGTCCAGATGATGGGGTGCGCTCGCTCCGGTCCGGTCGTGAGCGGAGCGAGCGCTGGAGGGGCGGCTCAGAGGTGCTCGGCGACCTCGCCGGCGGCGTCCTTGCCGTACGCGTCGGCGAAGCGCTCGACGAAGTGCTCGCCGTGCAGGGTGTACTCCTGGGGTCCGGCGACCTCCAGGGCGTGCGCGGCGAGGAGGTTGCCGGCCTGGGCAGCGCGCTCGAGGGACAGGCCCCAGGACAGCGCCGTGAGGAAGCCGGCACGGAACGCGTCCCCGACGCCCGTCGGCTCGACCTTCTTGACCTCGGGGGCCGCGTCGACGTGCAGGCTCGGCTCGCCGGCGCGGTCGATCCGGACGCCCTTCGGGCCGAGCGTGGTCACGCGGACCCCGACGCGGGACAGGATCTCCTCGCTCGACCAGCCGGTCTTCTGCTCGCAGAGGGACTTCTCGTACTCGTTGGTGAACAGGTACGCGGCGCCGTCGATGAGCTCACGCACGTCGTCCATGCGGGCGAGCTGCTGCGAGGGGTCGGCCGCGAACGGGATGCCGCGGGACCGGCACTCCTCGGTGTGCCGGATCATCCCCTCGGGGTCGTCGGCCCCGATGAGGACCAGGTCGAGACCGCCGACCCGGTCGGCGATCGGCTGCAGCTCGATCTGGCGGGCCTCGCTCATCGCGCCGGCGTAGAAGGACGCGATCTGGTTGTGGTCCTGGTCGGTCGTGCACAGGAACCGGGCCGTGTGGTGGAGTTCAGACACGTGCACCGAGGACGTGTCGACACCGTGCCGCTCCAGCCAGGAGCGGAAGTCGGCGAAGTCGTCGCCCACCGCGCCGACGAGGATCGGGCGCTGGCCGAGGAGGCCCATGCCGTAGCAGATGTTGGCCGCCACGCCGCCGCGCCGGATCTCGAGCTCGTCCACGAGGAACGACAGGGAAACGGTGTGCAGCTGATCGGGGATGAGCTGGTCCGCGAACCGGCCCGGGAAGCTCATCAGATGGTCGGTTGCGATGGAGCCGGCAACAGCGATGCGCACGACGTCGATCTCCTCGTCGGTTCGGCGACCCCGTCATTGCCGCGAGGCCGTCTCGAATGGCGGTCCAAACCCGGCAAGGCTACTGCCTCACCGGCTCCGAACACGCCAGATGCCCGTGTCCGGGGGACCCGGTCACGGGCATCATCGCGCACAGCCTTTAAGCCTCGATGTCAGGAGGCCTTAAGGCTAGTGGAACGAGTCGCCGCAGGCGCAGGAGCCACCGGCGTTCGGGTTGTCGATCGTGAAGCCCTGCTTCTCGATGGTGTCCACGAAGTCGATCGTGGCGCCCGTGAGATACGGCACGCTCATCCGGTCGACGCGGACGTTGAGGCCGTTGAAGTCCTGGAGGAGGTCACCGTCCACCTCGCGGTCGTCGAAGTAGAGCTGGTAGATCAGGCCCGAGCACCCCCCCGGCTGGACCTGCACGCGAAGCGCAAGGCCTTCCTCGCCCTGCTGCTCGAGCAGGCTCTTGGCCTTCGCCGCCGCGGCGTCGGTGAGGACCACGCCCTGCTGCGTGCTGGTCTCGGCTGGAACCGTCATGTGCAGACTCCCGATTGGCTCGGTCGCTCCGTGGCGGCCGTCGTCGTTGCTTGCCTCTTCGCACAACGTACCCGCTACAGGGAGGCATTCCCCAATGGGCGGGTTCTTTCACGACGGTCTCAGGCGGCTTGACCACCGCCGCGTACGATGACGTATCGTCAGAAAGACGATAAGTCTGCCCAAGGGAGCCTCCCAGTGACGATCGACATCGGCAGTCCCCTGCTGCTCCTCGGCCGCGGGGCCGACCCGGCGAGCGAACGCGGCGTCAACTGCCCCGGCGACCTGCCGCCCGCCTCGGACCCGGCCCTGGTGGAGCGGGCCCGCGCGGCGAAGGCCGCCCTGGGCGACCGGCTGTTCGTGCTCGGCCATCACTACCAGCGCGACGAGGTCATCCAGTTCGCCGACGTGACGGGCGACTCCTTCAAGCTCGCACAGGAGGCGGCCGCCCGGCCGCAGGCCCCGTACATCGTCTTCTGCGGCGTGCACTTCATGGCCGAGTCCGCCGACATCCTGACCTCGCCGGACCAGCGGGTCGTGCTCCCGGACCTGGCCGCCGGCTGCTCGATGGCCGACATGGCGACCTACGACCAGGTCGAGGAGTGCTGGGAGGTCCTGGAGGACGCGGGCATCGCCGACGACGTCGTGCCGATCACGTACATGAACTCCTCAGCCGACATCAAGGCGTTCGTCGGCCGCCACGGCGGCACGGTCTGCACGTCGTCCAACGCGCGCCGCGCCCTCGAGTGGGCGTTCTCCAAGGGTTCGAAGGTGCTGTTCCTGCCCGACCAGCACCTGGGCCGCAACACCGCCGTGCTGGAGATGGGCCTCTCACTGGACGACTGCGTCGTCTACAACCCGCACCGGCCGGACGGCGGGCTCGCCACGGACGACCTGCGCGACGCCACGATGATCCTGTGGCGCGGGCACTGCTCCGTGCACGGGCGGTTCAGCAAGGAGTCCGTCGACGACGTACGGGCGCGGATCCCCGGCGTTAACGTCCTCGTGCACCCCGAGTGCCGCCACGAGGTGGTGCAGGAGGCCGATCACATCGGGTCGACGGAGTACATCATCCGCATGCTCGACGAGGCGCCCGCCGGGTCGGCATGGGCCGTCGGCACCGAGCTGAACCTCGTGAAACGCCTCGCCGACCGGCACCCGGACAAGACGATCACCTTCCTCGACAAGACGGTCTGCTTCTGCTCGACGATGAACCGCATCGACCTGCCGCACCTGGTCTGGGCACTGGAGTCCCTGGCCCGGGGCGAGGTCGTCAACCAGATCACCGTCGACGCGGAGACGGCCCGCTACGCCCGCGCCGCCCTCGACCAGATGCTCGCCCTCCCGTAGAGATCCAGCCGATCCCCGGCGGTTGCCACGCCCTATCGGCGACCGCCGGGGACCTCGGCTTCAGCGAAGTCCGAGACGGTTGCGCAAAGCTCTTCGTACGCCGCGCAGGAGAGAAGCACCGCCTCCGGACGGCCGTATCAGCCGAAGATGACGGGCTCGGCATCCGCGCCCTCCCGTACGAGGCGCGCGACGAACTCGGGCAGCCGTCTGCGCGCCTCCGACAGATTGTATACGGCCATAAGCGGAATGTAGCTGGATCGGGCGGTCGCATGCGCCCTAAAGGCGGAGGCGGTGGGCTTCGTCGAAGAGGGCGGACTCGGCGAGGCGGGTGGTGACGTAGGCGGTCACGGCGGCGGCCGCGAGTTGCATGTACATCACGACGATCTGGTAGCGGATCGCGGTCAGGGGGTCGACGCCGCCGAGGATCAGGCCGGTCATCGCGCCGGGCAGGGTGATCAGGCCGACCACCTTGGTCGAGTCGATGACGGGCAGCAGGGCGGTGTGCAGCGCGTCGCGCGTGTGCGGCAGGAACGCCTCACGGGCGGTCAGGCCGAGGGACAGGCGGGCCTCGATCGCGGCCCGGCCGGTGGTCACCGCGTCGCGTACGCGCCGCAGGGCGAGCCCCGCGGCCTGCATCGAGGCTCCGATGATCATCCCGGCCACGGGGACGACGACGCGGGCCTGGGCCTGGATGACGTCGAGCAGGACCAAGGCCAGCAGGGTGGTGCCGCCGCCCGCGGCCAGGCCGGCGGTGGCCGCCACCCGTGACCGGGGGACGCCGGAGCCGCGCCGCCCGGCGACCTGGCCGGCGATCAGGACCATGATCGCGGCCCAGGCGAACGCGCCCGGCAGCCCGGCGTACCGGAAGATCGCGAGGAGCAGCGCCCCGACGGCGATCAGCTGGACGCCCGCGCGGACGACGGCGACGATCAGCTCGCGGGTGATCCGGAGCCGGGCCCGCGCCACGATCGCGAGCGCGACGGCGACGAGGGCGAGCGACGCGACGACGCCCGGCCACGACGGGACGTGCACCTCGTGGCTCACGGCGACGCCCGGCCACGACGGGACTTTCATCTCGTGGCTCACGGCGACGCCGCGGCCCTCAGGTAGCCGACGTCCCCGGGAGGGCCCTGCTCCTCGAGGCGGCCGGCGCGCAGGACGAGCACGTCGTCGGCGAGCCTCCGGGCCTGACCGGTGTCGTGGCTGACCAAGACGGCCGTGCCCCCTGCCGCGCTCAGGTCGCTCACGACGTCCTCGATCGCCTCGGCGCTGGCCCGGTCGAGGGCGGAGGTGGGCTCGTCGAGGAGGAGGACCTCGGGGTGGAGCGCCAGTGCCCGGGCCAGGCAGACCCGCTGCGCCTCGCCTCCGGACAGTCCGGCGGTCGGCCGCTCGGCGAAGGCCGGTGGCAGGCCGGCCGTGGCGAGGAGAGAACGGGCCTCCTCCTCCGCCAGGTCGGGGCGGCCCACCCGGAGGTCGTCCAGGACGGTGTCCGTCAGCAGGGTCGGCTGCTGGGCGACGAGACCGACGCGGCGGCGCAGCGCCAGGACGTCCAGCGCCGGGAGCGGCGTGCCGTCCAGCAGGACGCGGCCGGTGGTCGGGTCCAGCATCCGGTTGAGCAGGCGCAGCAGCGTCGACTTGCCGGCGCCGCTGGGCCCGGCGATCGCCGTGCAGCCTCCGGACCGGATGGTCGCGGTGATGTCCTGGAGGATGGCCGTGTCGCCGCGGCGCACGCCCACGGCCTCCAGGACGAAGGTCACAGCCCGGGCGCGCCCCATACCGGGAACCACCGGCCCAGGTCGTCCTCGACCGGCAGGTCGGCGCCGACCGCGCCGCGCACCTGCAGCTCGAGGGCGTTGTCGCGTTTCTCGCCCGGCAGCGGGGCGAAGGGGTAGAAGGTGCCGCGCTTGTAGAGGTAGACGAGGCCGAAGCGCTTGGCGTCCGGCCCGGTGAACGCGACCAGTGAGCACAGCAGCTGCGGGCCGAATCCGCCGGACTCCAGCGCGGCGTTGACCGCGTGGAGGTCGGTGACGAGCCCTTCCAGGTCGTCGGCCGCGTGCCGGGCGACCAGCCACGTGTAGCCGTAGGAGTCGGAGGTCAGCTCGACCTTGGGCCCGTCGCCGGCGTCGAGGAGCTCGCGTACGTCCTTCTCGATCTGCGCGAACGCCGCGCCCTCGGCCGCCCGGAAGCAGACGGCGCCCACCCCGGTCGGGGTCAGCCCGGCCGCGGCCTCCAGGGTGATGGCCGCGGTCGGCAGCGCGAACAGCCGGTCGAGGTCGGGCTTCTTCGGCTTCGACCGGCCCAGCAGCGTGTCGAGGAACCCCATGTCAGACTCCCTGGCCCGGCGGCGGTGCGTACCCCGCGTCGCGCATCTCAGACTCCCTGGCCGAGCTGCGCGGAGATCTTGGCGAGCTGCTGCAGCCGCTGGTCCAGCGACGGGTGGGTGGAGAAGAGCGTCGAGATACTGAAGCCCTTGGTGAAGGCCGGCGCGAAGTAGAAGGCGTTGAACGGCTCGGCGGCCCGCAGGTCCTTGGTCGGGATCCGGGACATCTCACCGGTGACCTTGGTCAGGGCCGCCGCCAGGGCGGACGGCCGACCGGTGAGCAGCGCCGCGGCGCGGTCCGCCGACAGCTCACGGTAGCGCGACAGCGCGCGGGTCAGCAGGAAGCTGATGGCGTAGACGGCCGCGCTGACGCCGATGACGATCAGCAGCACCATCGCGGTGCTCTGGTCGTTGTTGTTGCGGTCGCGGCTGCTGAAGCCGCCCCACAGGCCCCACTCGAGGCCGAAGCGGGTCAGCAGGCCGGCCAGGATGCCGAGGAACGACGCGATCGTCATGACCGCGACGTCGCGGTGCGCGACGTGGGACAGCTCGTGGGCGAGCACGCCTTCGAGCTCGACCGCGTCGAGCCGCCGGAGCAGGCCCGTGGTGACGCACACCACGGCGTTCTCCTGGTTGCGGCCGGTGGCGAAGGCGTTGGGCACGTCGGTGTCCGCGATCGCCACCCGCGGCTTCGGCATATCGGACATGGCGCAGATCCGGTCGATCACGCCGTGGAGCTCCGGTGCCTCCTCCGCCGACACGATCCGCCCGTGCATGGCGAAGAGGGCGAGCCGGTCGGAGAAGAAGTACTGGGCGAGGAGGAAGGCCACGGCGATGACCAGGACGACCAGCCAGAGCCGTGGCACGAACACGAAGAAGAACCCGACGAAGGCGACGTAAAGCAACCCCAGCAAGAACATCGTCAGCAGCATGCGCGATGTGAGCCCTCGGTCGGGCGCGAAGCGCGAGCGCTCCATTGTGTCCCCTTCCTCCCCGTCCGACACGCTTTGCAGTTACAACGTCCGGACTAGCCCGCTTTGTGCCTGCGGGATCAGTCGGGGATGAGACCCTCGTCGCCCAGCATCGCGCGGACCTCGTCCATGGTCGCGTCCGCGGGCGGGAGGATCAGGTCCGACGGCTCCAGATCCTCCGGCGGCAGCGGCTTGCCCACCTTGCGCACCCGCTCCAGCAGCGCGTGCAGCGCGCCGCGGAACTGCGCCTCGTCGCCGGACTCGATCGCCTTCTCGAGCTCGGCGTCCAGGTCGTTGAGGGCCGACAGGTCGCCGTCGGCGACGTCGAGCTGGCCCTCGCCCATCAGCCGGACGATCACTGGCCCTCCCCCGGCTGGTGCGGCCGCTGAGCCTGCTGCGGGGCGTGCTGCTGGGGCTGGGGCTGAGCCTGTCCCGGCGCGGCGTCGAGCTGCTTGGGCGCCTCGGCCATGCCGAGCTCGGCCTTCATCCGCTCCAGCTCGAGGTCCACCCCGGGGCCGGAACCCATGCGGTCCAGCTCGGCCTGGATGTCGTCGCGCGGGCCGGAGTAGTCCTCCAGAGCACCCGAGGCGAGCAGGTCGTCGATGGCGCCGGCGCGCGCCTTCATGTTCTCGGTCTTCTCCTCGGCGCGCTGGATCGCCAGGCCGACGTCGCCCATCTCCTCGGAGATGCCGGAGAACGCCTCGTTGATCTTGGTCTGCGCCTCGGCCGCGGTGTAGGTGGCCTTGATGGTCTCCTTGCGCGTACGGAAGGAGTCGACCTTGGCCTGCAGGCGCTGGGAGGCGAGTGTGAGCTTCTCCTCCTCGCCCTGCAGCTGCTGGTACTGCGCACGCAGGTCGCCCAGCTGGCTGTCCAGGCCCGCCCGGCGTTCCAGCGCCGCGCGGGCGAGGTCCTCCCGGCCCACCTGCAGCGCCTTCCTGCCCTGGTCGGTCAGCTTGTTCTGCTGCTGCTCGAGCTGGTTGATCTGCAGCTCCAAGCGCTTGCGGGACGTGGCGACGTCCGCGACGCCGCGCCGTACCTTCTGCAGCATCTCAAGCTGACGCTGATAGGAGTAGTCAAGGGTCTCCCGAGGATCTTCCATTCTGTCCAGCGCCTTGTTGGCCTTGGACTTGAAGATCATCGACATACGCTTCATCACGCTCATCGCGCGTGGCCGGTCCCTTCTCTGCTGATGCCTCGCAAACGCTGCTGGGGTTCGCTGACCACCCTACGCGTTAACGCTCAAGACAGTCATTATGTTCGCCGCGAGCGCCGGTAGGCTGATCTGCGTGTTCCGACGTCGTACTGATACCGCCACCGAGGAGCCCTCCACCACCCCCGAGGTCGTCAAATCGGGAGGGAAGGGCCGCCCCACGCCCAAGCGCAGCGAGGCACAGAAGCGCAACCGCCAGCCGATCACCGCGCCGCGCACCCGCAAAGAGGCCTACGCGCAGGCCCGCCAGCGGCAGTCCAAGGACCGCCAGAAGGTCAAGGAGGGCATGGCGCGCGGCGACGACCGCTACCTGCCCAAACGCGACCAGGGCCCGGCCCGCCGGCTCGCCCGCGACTTCGTCGACTCGCGGCGCACGTTCGGCGAGTTCTTCATGTACCTCACCCTGCTGATCCTCCTGGTCGCCATGGTCGCGCCGCTGACGATCAAGGGCTACGTCTACACTTTCGCCTGGCCGGTCATGCTCGTGCTGATCATCGGTGAGTCGATCCTCCTCGGCCGCCGGGTGAAGAAGCTCGCGCTGGAGCGCTTCCCCGACGACAACCTGCGAGGGCTCGGCTTCTACACCGCGACCCGCTCGATGCAGATCCGCCGGTTCCGGATGCCGCAGCCGCGCCTGAAGCCGGGGCAGAAGGATCAGGTCTGACCCTGCCGTTCTAGGGTTTCGAGCATGGAGTTCCGTCATTTGGGCCGCAGCGGCCTCAAGGTCAGCGAAATCTCGTACGGCAACTGGATCACGCACGGCTCCCAGGTGGAGGAGGACGCCGCGAAGGCGTGCGTCCAGGCCGCCCTCGAGGAGGGCATCACCACCTTCGACACGGCGGACGTGTACGCCGGCACACGCGCGGAGGAGGTCCTCGGCCGGGCGCTGAAGGGACAGCGGCGCGAGTCCCTGGAGATCTTCACCAAGGTCTACTGGCCCACCGGTGACGGCCCGAACGACCGCGGCCTGTCCCGCAAGCACATCTTCGAGTCGATCCACGGCTCGCTGCGCCGCCTGCAGACCGACTACGTCGACCTGTACCAGGCGCACCGGTTCGACCACGAGACTCCGCTCGAGGAGACCCTCAAGACCTTCGACGACCTCGTACGCCAGGGCAAGGTGCTCTACATCGGCGTGTCGGAGTGGCGCGCCGAGGAGATCGCGCGGGCCCTGAAGATCGCCGACGAGATGGGCTTCGACCGGATCGTGTCGAACCAGCCGCAGTACAGCATGCTCTGGCGGGTGATCGAGACCGAGGTCGTCCCGCTGTGCGAGAAGGAGGGCGTCGGGCAGATCGTCTGGTCGCCGATCGCCCAGGGCGTGCTGACCGGCAAGTACCAGCCCGGCGCCGCCCCGCCCGCGGGGTCGCGCGCCACCGACGAGAAGAGCGGCGCGGCGTTCATCCGGCGGCTCATGGACGACGAGGTGCTGACCCGCGTGCAGCGGCTCAAGCCGCTCGCCGAGGAGGCGGGCCTGTCGATGGCGCAGCTCGCCGTCGCCTGGGTCCTGCAGAACCCCAACGTCTCCTCCGCCATCATCGGCGCGTCCCGCCCGGAGCAGGTGCGCGACAACGTGAAGGCGGCCGGCGTCACGCTCGACGCCGGACTGCTGCAGCGCATCGACGAGATCCTCGAGCCGGTCACCGAGCGCGACCCGGCCAAGACGGTCAGCCCGTCGCAACGCCCCTAGGGCGGCTCCTCACGCTCGGGGGTGCCGCCGTACGGTCGGTTCGTCCGCGCCGCCCCCGGCGGCCGGTGCCGTGCCGCCCGGGCCGGTCTCCTGGTCCGGGCGGAGGGCTCGCGCCACCGCTCCATGCCGGGCGCGGAGAACGTCCAGGACCATGCTCTTGAGCGTCAGCTGGCCGCGCTCGAGCTCGGCGGCCATGGCTGTGAGGTGCTCGGCCACGTGCTCCAGGTCCTTCCGCGCGAGGTCGCGTTCAGTGATCACCGCGGCGAGCAGGAACGTGGTCAGCGCGACGGTGCCGTTGAACAGCTGCAGGTTCAGCATGGCGTGCAGCAGCCCGCCGTTCACGAACGGATGAGAGTGGTGCACCGCGGCGAACGTCGCGCTGACCGAGACGACGAGGACGCAGGACGCGGCGCCGAGATGCCCGAAACGGAAGGCGGCCCAGATCAGGAAGGGGAAGACGAGGAACAGCAGGTGAAGCGAGACCACGGTGACGAAGACCGTGACGGCCAGCGTGCCGGCGAGCAGCACCACGGCCTCCGCCCAGCGGGCCGCGCCGAACCTGGGCAGGCCCGTATGCCGGACCGCCATCACCAGCGGCACGACCACGAGCACGCCCATCGTGTCGCCGGTCCACCAGACCGCCAGCGTCGAGGGCGATCCTGCGGCGTGCACCGCGCCGGCCAGCGCCAGCGCCAGCGTCCCCGCGGCGGCGCTGACGAGCATGCCGGCGAACGCTCCGAGGAAGATCAGCGCCAGGGCGTCTCTCAGCCGGTCCATCTCGCAGCGGAAGCCCACCGCGCGCAGGAGGAGGACGGAGCACACGGGGGCCAGCGTGTTGCCCGCGGTGATCATCAGGACGGCGGGCAGCGTCGGGCCGAGCCCGGCGTTCACCGCGAACGCGGCCAGGGCGATGCCCGGCCAGGTCCGCTGGCCGAGCAGCATCAGACAGCAGACGGCGACGCCGGTCGGCAGCCAGAGCGGGGTGACCTGCTGGTGCACGAGGGCCAGCAGCAGCCCGATCCTCGCCGTCCCGTAGTACAGGGCGGCGGTGACCAGGATCCACAACGCCGCGCAGGCCGCCTGCCGAAGCCGTGCACAGCCGATACCGGCGACGGCGTACACCGACCTGTCCCATCGGCGGGGCGTCGTGCGCGCATGACCCGCCATGATGCTCACCCTACTCCGCCGACATGGCGAGAAAGGGACGGAGGCGCAGGTCAGAGCCGCTGGACGCGACCCCGGCTCTCCGTGATCAGCCGTCTTCGGGGTGCAGGCTCATCGGGCCGTACTCCTTGCGCCCGTCCTCCAACAGGGTGACCTGATCGACGCCCGCCGCCAGAAGGCCCCGCCAGTTCTCCCCCACCCAGGACTCCGCGTCGGCCTGCGTGGTCCAGGTCTCGTCGCCGAAGCCGGAGGGCTCCACCGGCGTCCCGTCGGCCTTCTCGTACCGCCAGCTCCAGGGCATCGTTCTCCTCACTCTCGTCCGGGCTCGTCCGGCTCAGCCGGCGGCCTCGACCGCGCGCCGCAGCCCGTCCGCGCTCAGCATGTCACTCGTGGTCAGCTTCGTGTTGTTCACCATGACGGTCGGCGTGCCACTGATGCCGCCTTGGATGGCCTGCCGGCTCCACGTTCCCACGTCCGAGGCGTACCGCTGGCCGCGAACGCAGGAGGCGAAGCCGGAGCCGGTGATCCCGGCAGCGGCACCGTACGACACCAGGTCGGCGATGGGGTACCCGTTCGAGCTCTCCGCCGGCTGGTGCGCGAAGAGCTGGTCCTGGTAGGCGAGCCAGCGGACGCCGTCGGGGGCACACCAGGCCGCGGCCGCCGCTCGCGTGGAACTGCTCGCCATCGGCTCGGTGCTGAAGATCACCATGGGGTGGTAGACGACCTTGGCCTTGCGTTCCCTCGCGAGGCTCTTGAGGGTCGCGTCGTTGGCGTCGTGGACCGTCTTGCAGGGCGGACACTGGAAGTCCTCGTAGACGTCCACCACCGGACGGGACACCCCTGAGGCGGCCATCGTCACGGTGCCGCCGGTGTCCATGGTGACCGTGACGCCGCCGGGCAGCGTGCCCGCCCGATCGCCGCCGCCGTCCTTGCGGAACAGCAGGAAGCCGGCGACCGCCACGCCGACGACGAGAACCAGCCCGCCCGCGACCAGTCCGATGATCAGCCCACCCCGGCCACGGGACGGCGTGCCGTACGGCGCCGGCATGCCCGGCCCGTACGCGCCGTACGGCGCACCCGGACCGTACGGCCCCGGCGGCGGTCCGTAGGCCGGGCCGGCGCCGGGAGGCGGGTACGGACCCGATCCCGGGTCGGTGGGCGGATACGGACCCGATCCCGAGCCGGGAGGCGCGTACGGTCCCGGCCCCGGGTCAGAGGGCGGATACGGGCCCGGTCCGCCGCCGGGAGGCGCGTACGGTCCCGGCCCCGGGTCAGAGGGCGGATACGGGCCCGGTCCGCCGCCGGGAGGCGCGTACGGTCCCGATCCCGGGTCAGAGGGCGGATACGGGCCCGGTGCGGCCCCGGGGGGCGGGTACGGGCCCGGTCCGGGCGGTGTCTCGTACGAGGATCCCCCGTGCTGCGGCCCGTAGGGCGAGGACCCCGGCTGCGGACCTCCGGGCGAGGGGGTGCCCTCCGGCGGCTGCCAGGGATCTTGGGGGATGTCACTCATGATCCGCAGGCTACCTCTCCGGGCGGTTTTGACGTGTTCAGCCCGCCATGGTCAACTCATCGACAGCAGCACACGCGCCGTCGCGGGGGAAGCCGGTCCAAGTCCGGCGCTGACCCGCAACCGTAGGCCGCCCGGGCGTTCGCCGGGCCGCGAGCCGGAATGCCCGCGCCGACGCGAGCGGCTCCGCTGTTCCGTCGTGGTCTGCGGATGGAGTCCGGGCGCGTCCGGCACTTGGCGCGCCCGCTTCACCGTGGACCGCCCTGCCCTGAGAAAGGCGTCCATGCCGAAGATCGCAGCCGGTCTCCTCGCCTCAGCCCTGATGTTCGCGCCCATGCCCGCCGCGCGCGCCGACGCCGTGGCGTTCTGGGGGTACTGGCAGGCGAAGGGCGACAAGTGGGCCTTCGCCACCACGGGCCCGGCCCAGGCCCATCCCAAGGACGGCGCGGTCGAGGGCTGGCGGTTCGCCAAGTCCAGCGGCAACACCGGCACCCCGCCGCGCGACAAGCCGGACTTCGCCGCGATCTGCAGCCCTGCTTCGGCTCCGGCGGGCAAGAAGCGCGTCGCCGTCGTGGTCGACTTCGGCGACGCGGCCGACGCCCCGAAGGACCAGCATCCGCAGGCGGCCGTACGGAACTGCGCGACGGTCCCGGAGGCCGCCACCGGTACGGACGTGCTCACGGCGGCGGGCCTGCGGACGCAGGCCGACAAGAGCGGGCTGATCTGCGCCATCGACGCGTTCGGGCCGTGCGGCAGCCCTGCTCGGATCACCCTGCACGCGACCGCGTCGCCGGCCGCCGGGAAGAAGGACAAGGGCGGGTCCGGCACGCCGGTCGGCCTGTACGCCGGGGTCGGGCTCGTCGTGATCGTCGCCGCGGGTGGCGGGGCGGTCGCGTGGCGCCGGTCCCGCCGGTGAGCCGGCGGCTGCATCCCGGCGCCTGGTGGCTGTGGGCGCTGGGGCTCGCGACGGCGGCCACGCGGACGACCAACCCCCTGCTCCTCCTGCTGGTCGGCGCGGTCACCGGAACGGTCGTGGCGGTTCGCCGCACGGACGACCCATGGGCCCGGGCGTACGGGATGTTCCTGCGGATCGGGCTGGTCGTGGTCGTCATCCGGGTGGTGTTCGGCGCGGTGTTCGCGGCGCAGGTCCCGGGAACGACGCTGGTCACGCTCCCCTCGGTGACCCTGCCGTCGTGGCTGGCGGGGATCCGCGTCGGCGGGCCGGTGACCGCCGAGGGCCTGGCCGTCGCGGGGTACGACGCGCTGCGGCTCGCGACCGTCCTGGTCTGCGTCGGAGCCGCCAACGCGCTGGCGGCGCCGAGCCGGCTGCTGAAGTCCGTTCCCGGGGCGCTGTACGAGGTGGGCGTCGCGGTGGTGGTGGCGATGACGTTCGCGCCCCAGGCGGTGACGCACGTACGGCGGGTGCGGAACGCGCAGCGCCTGCGAGGCCGCTCCGCTCGCGGCATCCGCGGCCTGGGGCGGCTCGCCATGCCGGTCCTGGAAGGCGCGCTGGACCGGTCGGTGCAGCTGGCCGCCGCGATGGACGCGCGCGGGTACGGCCGCACGGCCGCCGTGCCGCGGGCGCGCCGGCGGGCCACCGCCGCGCTGGTCCTGGGCGGGCTGCTCGCGGTGTGCGCCGGACTGTACGGGCTGCTGGACGGGCAGGCGCCCGCGCTGCTCGGCACGCCGATGCTGATCCTCGGGTCGGTCTGCGCGGCGGCCGGGCTGTGGCTCGGCGGCCGCCGCTCGCCGCGGACCCGCTACCGTCCGGACCCCTGGGCGCTGCCCGAGTGGGTGACCGGCGGCTCCGGCGTGCTGGCCGCCGCCGCGATGACCGTCGCGGGTCTCGCCGGCGCGGACGGCCTGCGGCCCCCGCCGGGGACCGCGCCCGGGCTTCCGCCGCTGCCGGCCGCCGGAGTACTGCTCGCCCTCGCCCCGGTCCTCCTCCGAGGGGGCAGAGCGTGATCCGTTTCGACCGGGTCGGCTTCCGCTACGGCACGACGCCGGTCCTCACGGACGTCGATCTCGAGATCGAAGAGGGCGAGCTGTGCCTCGTCGCCGGGCGTACCGGCACGGGCAAGTCCACACTGCTGCGCGCCGTGAACGGCCTGGTCCCCCACTTCACCGGCGGCGTGCTGACCGGCCGGGTGACCGTCGCGGGGCGGGACACCCGCGATCATCCGCCACGTGAGCTCGCCGACGTCGTCGGCTACGTCGGGCAGGACCCGCGCGCCGGGTTCGTCTCCGACATCGTCGAGGAGGAACTGGCGTACGGGATGGAATCCCTCGGCCTGCCCCCGGACGTCATGCGCCGGCGTGTCGAGGAGACGCTGGACCTGCTCGGGCTGGCCGGACTGCGGGACCGGCCCCTCGGCACGCTGTCCGGCGGCCAGGCGCAGCGGGTGGCGATCGGCTCGGTGCTGACCACCCATCCGAAGGTGCTCGTTCTGGACGAGCCGACGTCCGCCCTGGACCCGGTGGGGGCCGAGGACGTCCTGGCGACCCTGCAGCGCCTGGTACACGACCTCGGCCTGACGGTGATCCTCGCCGAGCACCGGCTCGAACGGGTCGTTCACCTGGCCGACACGACGGTGCTGCTGTCCGGCGACGGGTCACCGCCCGTCCACGGCCCGACCGCGGAGATCATGGCGGAGTCCCCGGTGGCGCCGCCCGTCGTCCGGCTGGGCCGCCTGGCGGGCTGGTCGCCACTCCCCCTGTCCGTACGAGACGCCCGGCGCGCCGCCGCCCCCCTCCGCGCACGCCTCGCCGACGCACCGCCGCCCGGACGAGACGCCCCGCGGACCGGCGCTTTCCCCCGCGAGGGTCACTCCGACGCGCCGCCCGGACGAGACGCCCCGCATACCGGCGCTTCCCCCCGCGAGGGTCACTCCGACGCGCCGCCTGGGACGCCGCCCGTACGGGAGGCCCGCCATACCGGCGTTTCCCCCCACGATGCTCGCGCCGAACCGCCGCCTGCGGCGCCGCCCGGACGAGAGGCCCGGCATACCGGTGCCTCGCTTCGCGGGGGTCGCGCCGGTGCGTCGTCGCCCGAGGGTGAGGCCGCACAGGTGCCGGCCTCTGTGCGTGGGCTGGAGGTCCGGTACGGCCCGGTGACGGCGCTGCGCGGCGTCGATCTGTCCGTCACGCCAGGAGAGGTGATCGCGCTCATGGGGCGGAACGGGGCCGGCAAGTCCTCGCTGCTCAGCGCCCTGGTCGGCCTGGTCCGCCCGGCCGGCGGGCGGGTCCGGGTCGGGGGCGTGGTGCCGCATGAGACGCCGCCGCGGGTCATGGTGCGGAAGGCCGGCCTCGTGCCGCAGGACGCCGCCGACCTGCTGTACGCCGAGACGGTCGCGGCCGAGTGCGCCGCCGCCGACCGTGACATGGGGGCGGAGCCGGGCGCCTGCCGCGCCCTTCTCGACCACCTCGCGCCCGGGGTCGACGAGACGCTCCACCCGCGCGATCTCTCCGAGGGCCGGCGGCTGGCGCTCGCGCTGGCCGTCATCCTCACCGGGCGGCCGCCGCTGATCCTGCTCGACGAGCCGACGCGCGGCCTCGACTACACCGCCAAGGGCCGCCTCGTGGAGATCGTCCGCGACCTCGCCGCCGACGGCCACGCGGTCGTCCTGGCCAGTCACGACGTCGAACTGGTCGCCGAGATCGCGACGCGGACGGTCGTCGTCGCCGAGGGTGAGATCGTCGCCGACGGGCCGACCGGCGAGGTCGTGGTGGGCTCTCCCGCGTTCGCCCCGCAGGTCGGCAAAATCCTGGCCCCGGTCCCGATCCTCACGGTGGACCAGGCGCGGGAGGCGATGGCATGGGAGTGAGCCCGATCTCCGCGGGCGCGGTCGGGGGCCGCGGCATGGGCGTGGGCCCGATCAGCCGGCGCGTGCGGTCCGGGGATGGCGGCTTGGACGCGAACTCGATCAGCCCGCAGGCGCGGTCCGGGGACGGCGGTATGGGTATGAGCCCGCTCTCCGCGGATGCGGTCAGGGGCCGCAGCCTGGACGCGAACCCGATCAACCCGCGGGTGCGGTCCGGGGGTGGCTGCACGGGTGTGAGCCCCATCAGCCCGCGGGCGCGGTCCGGGCTTGGCTGCATGGGCGTGAGCCCGATCAACCCGCGGGTACGGCCCAGGGGTGGCTGCATGGGCGTGAGCCCCATCAGCGCACGCGCGCGATCCGGGGCGGCGGCATGGGTGTGACGGCGGTTCGCCTGCGGGCGCGGTCCGGGGTCGCGCTGTTCCTGGTGTCGGTCGCGGGCGCGGCGGCGTTCTGCTGGCCGCTGTTCGTGACGCCCGGCGCGCGGATCGCCCAGTCGAGCGTCGCGCCGTGGATGTTCGTGTTGCTCCTACCCCTCCTCCTCGCGGTGGCGCTCGCCGAGGTGGCCGAGGGCGGCATCGACGCGAAGGCCATCGCGCTGCTGGGCGTGCTCGGGGCGGTCGGCGCGGCGCTGCGGCCGCTGGGCACGAACGTCGCGGGCTTCGAGCCGATGTTCTTCGTCCTCGTGCATGGCGGGCGGGTGCTGGGGCGCGGGTTCGGCTTCCTGCTGGGGGCGGTGGCGATGTTCGCCAGCGCGCTGATCACGGCGGGCGTCGGTCCCTGGCTGCCGTACCAGATCCTCGGGGCGGCATGGGTGGGGTTCTTCGCCGGGTGCCTGCCGCGCGCCCGGGGGCGGGTGGAGATCGCGATGCTGGCGGGGTACGGGGCGGTGGCCGCGTTCGCCTATGGCTGGTTGCAGAATCTGGGATTGTGGCCGTTCCTTGGGGGAACGTCGAGTTCGATCTCCTATCACCCGGGTGCTCCGCTCGGCGACAATCTCGGGAGGTTCGTCGCGTTCAGCCTCACCACCTCGCTGGGCTTCGACCTGCCACGGGCGATCTTCACGGCGATCCTGGTGGCCGTCACCGGCCGTCCGGTGCTGCTCGCACTGCGCCGGGCCGCACGCCGGGCGGCGTTCGAGGCCTCGGCCGGGTCCGATGACCGGAGTGTGTGATGGACGGCATGGAGGTCCACCTGCTCGGCACGGCCGGGCCGCGCGGCTGGCCCGAGCCGGGCTGCCGCTGCGCGTCCTGCACCCGGATGCGCGCCGCGCACCGCCGGATCGAGCCGACCCGCGTACTCCTCGACGGCGTGCCGCTCGACCAGTGCCGCCGGCGGGAGGTGCCCGGAGGGTACGACGTCCGAACGCCGCGCGGACACCGGGTCCTGTTCGCGGCCCGTCCGGGCGCCCGTCCCGAGCCCGCCGGGCCCGAACCGTACGACGCCGTGCTCCTCGACCTGATCGGCGACCCGTCGTACCTGGGGCGGCTCCGGCGCGCCGGAGCGGTGACCGACGTGACGCGGATCGAGGCCGTCCACGTCGACCACCGCATCGCCTCCCCGGCCGAACTCGACCGCCGGGTGGGCCTGTGGACCCGCCCGCCGTCCGGACCGTGGCGGTCGCTGATCCTGGGCGGCGCCCGGTCCGGGAAGTCGGAGGAGGCCGAGCTGCGGGTGATGACCCACCCGGACGTGACGTACGTCGCGACCGGGATCATGCACGCGGACGACCCGGAGTGGCGCGACCGGATCACCGCGCACCGACGGCGCCGTCCCCGCTGGTGGGAGACCGCCGAGACCATCGACTTGGCGGGCCTGCTGCGCGGCACGGCGGGCACGCTCCTCATCGACGGCATGGGAACCTGGCTGACGGCGGTGTTCGACGCGCTGGGCGCCTGGGAGTACCCGCAGGCGGTCGTCCCACGCCTGAACGAGCTGGTCGACGCCTGGCGGTCCACGCGGGCCCACGTCGTCGCGGTCAGCGACGAGGTCGGCCTGTCGGTCGTCCCCGGCACGGCGAGCGGGCGCGCGTTCCGTGACACGCTGGGACGCCTCAACCAGCGCCTGGCCGCCGAGTCCGAGGAGGCCGCCCTCGTCGTCGCCGGCCGCGTCATCGACCTGCCGTGATCGGACAGACGCCATGAGACCCGGGCACGACCACGGACGGCCCAGCGCGCGGGACACCACGAGACCCGGACGACCCCGCGAGCGGGGAGGACGTCGCAGGCAGGACACCATAGACCGGGACACGACCGCGGACATCCCCGCGAGCGCGATGGCCGGCGGACGCGGGCACGAGTGCGGACGCCCCTGCGAACAGGACGCCATGAGGCCCAGGCATGACCGCGACGACCCCGCGACCGCGGAAGGACACGACCGCGGAGAACGCCGCGGGCGCGATGGCCGGGAGCCCCGGAAACGAGCGCGGACGGTGCCCACAGGCATCGAGGACCCGCGAGCAGGACGCCGGGAGACCGCGCACGACCACGGACGGTACGCCCGGAGACCGGGCACAAGCGCGGACGACACCCGCGAGCCCGAAGACGCCGCGAGCAGGACGCCCGCAGACCGGGCACGAGCGCGGACGGCACCGGCTGGCCCCGGGGACGCCGCGTGAGCGGAGGATGGCATGAGATCTGACGCGAAGCGGATCGCGGGCGGCGACGGGCTGCGGCTCGCGGTCTCGCTGCTCACCGTCGTGCCGGTCCGGTGCGACCGCGTCGACCGGGAGACCGCTCGCCGGGCGATGACGCTCGCCCCCGTGGCCGGGCTCATCGTCGGTGTGGCGGCGGCGCTGGTGCTCACCGTGGCGGGCCTGCTCGGGGCCGGGCCGCTGCTCGGCGCGGCGCTGGCCGTCGCGGCCGGCGCGCTGCTCACGCGCGGCCTGCACCTGGACGGGCTCGCCGACCTCGCCGACGGGCTGGGCAGCGGGCGTCCCGCCGACGACGCCTTGTCGATCATGAAGCGGTCCGACATCGGGCCGTTCGGGGTGATCACCCTCCTGCTCACCCTGCTGATCCAGGTCGCCGCTCTGGCGCAGGCGCCCCACCGGGCGGTCGCGGTGACGGTCGCCGTGGTCACCGGGCGGCTCGCGGTGACCTGGGCCTGCCGCGAGGGGGTGCCCGCCGCACGTCCGGAAGGGCTCGGCGCGCTGGTCGCCCGGACGGTACGGCGCCGGGACGCGGTCGCCGTCACGGCGGCCGTCGTGGTGGCCGCGGCCGTCGCGGGTCTGCTCGCCGGAGGCGTACGGCCGGCCGTCCTCGCTCCGGTCGCGGTTGCGGCCGGGCTCCTGGCCGCGGCGGCGCTGCTCCGGCACGCCGTACGCCGCCTCGGGGGCGTCACCGGTGACGTCCTCGGCGCCCTCGTCGAGACGTCGGTCACGGCCGCGCTTCTCGTGATGTCCGTCGCGTGGAACGGCTGATGGCCACGCCGTCCGCCATGGCGGCCGTACGGGTGCTGGTCGCCCCGCGGTCGAGGAGCCGTCCGCGGCGTTCCGGCGCGTCCGGGCGGATCCCGGCCTCGGTACCGTCCCGCAGTTCCCGGAGCTCCCTCTCGAGGTGGACGAACGGCATCGCGGCGCGCTGCCGAGCCGCCGACGGACTCGCGGCGGGCGGGCCGAACTCGTCGACACGCGTCGCCTGAGCGATCCGTGGTCCGGGCGACTTCCGCGCTCCGGCGTGCGGCTTGAGGGCCGGGATGCGCCGTCGAGGGTGGCGCGGGAGCGTCCGTGTGGAGCTCCCGCGCCGGTCGCGGAACGCGCCGTGGCCGCGAGGCCATGCGGCGGTGTTCCGCGGGCCGTCGTCCTGGGAACGAGTCGCCGCTAGCCGCTTCCCCTCGGCCAGAGGCGACCCTCGATCTCCCAGGACGACGGGGTCGAGGGAACCGGTCCGCGAACGCGCGTGGCAGGACGTGACCCGCGGCCGGCCATCCGACGAATGGTATTCGACGAGCCGGCGACGTACGTCGTTCCCAACACCCGCCGAAGATCACCGAACTCCGGGCCATTCGAACAAAGAACTGCGGGGCAGGACTACCATCGGGCTGTGTGACGAACCTCAGCCTTACCAGTGCGGAATCCGCTTCTCTTGATGTCGACGCCATCGTGATCGGTGTCGTGTCCGACGACTCCGGCCCGGCGTTGGCGCCGGGCGCCGCAGGGGTCGACCAGGCCTTCCAGGGCCGGTTGATCGACGCGCTCGGCGGGCTGGGTGCCGCCGGCAAGGCGGGGGAGGTCACGAAGGTCCCGACGCTCGGCAACCTGGCCGCTCCGCTCGTGGTGGCCGTCGGCCTGGGCGAGGCGTACGACGGCGAGGCCCTTCGCCGGGCCGCGGGTGCCGCGCTGCGCTCGCTCGCCGGCTCCGGTTCGGTCGCGGTCCTGCTGCCCGCCGCCACCCCGGACGAGGTGGCCGCCGTGGCGACCGGCGCCCTGCTCGGCAACTACGCCTACTTGAACTACCGGACCGGTGACGGTCACAAGCGGCCGGTCGAGGAGATCACGGTCGTGTCCGAGGCCGTGGCGACCGCCGACGCCCAGGCCGCGCTCGAGCGCGCCCGGACCCTCGCCGACGCCGTGACCCTGGTCCGCGACCTGGTCAACACCCCGCCGTCCGACCTCAACCCCGAGGCCCTGGCCGACGCCGCGCGCCAGGTCGGCGAGGAGTCCGGCCTGTCGGTCGAGATCCTCGACGAGAAGGAGCTGGTCGAGGGCGGCTTCGGCGGGATCGTGGGGGTCGGCCAGGGCTCGGTCAACCCGCCGCGCCTGGTCCGGCTCGCCTACGAGCACCCCGAGGCGGCAAAGACCGTCGCGTTCGTCGGCAAGGGCATCACGTTCGACTCCGGTGGCCTGTCGCTGAAGCCCGCCGACTCCATGGACTGGATGAAGTCCGACATGGGCGGCGCCGCCGCGGTGCTCGGCGCGCTGAAGGCGATCGCGGCGCTCGGCCCGAAGGTCAAGGCCGTCGGCTACCTCGCCATCGCGGAGAACATGCCCAGCGGCACGGCGCAGCGTCCCTCCGACGTTCTCACCATCTACGGCGGCAAGACCGTCGAGGTGCTCAACACCGACGCCGAGGGCCGCCTCGTCATGGCCGACGCGATCGTGCGGGCCGGCGAGGACGAGCCCGACCTGATCGTCGACGTCGCCACCCTGACCGGCGCCCAGCTCGTCGCGCTCGGCACCCGCACGGCCGGCGTCATGGCCAACGACGACGACGTGCGCGAGAAGGTCGTCGACGCCGCGGGCCGCGCCGGCGAGTCGGCCTGGCCGATGCCGCTGCCCGACGACATGCGCAAGAACCTGGACTCGGCCGTCGCCGACATCGCCAACATCAGCGGTGAGCGCTGGGGCGGCATGCTCACGGCCGGCATCTTCCTCAAGGAGTTCGTGCCGGACGGCGTGCGCTGGGCGCACCTCGACATCGCCGGCCCCTCCTTCAACCAGGGCCAGCCGTACGGCTACACCCCGAAGGGCGGCACCGGCGCCGCCGTGCGCACGCTCGTGCAGGTCGCCGAGGACGTCGCCGCCGGGGCGCTGTGACGGCCGGACGGCCGGAAGTGGAAAGATGCGTGCCGGAACAGAAATCGCGCCGGGCCGAAGGCGCCCGCGCGGGCATCGAAGGAGCGTCCTGTGTCGAATAGCCCCTACGACATCGTCGTCCTAGGTGGCGGCAGCGGCGGATACGCGTGCGCCCTGCGGGCGGTCGAGCTGGGCCTGAGCGTCGTGCTCATCGAGAAGGACAAGCTGGGCGGCACGTGCCTCAACCGCGGCTGCATCCCGACCAAGGCGCTGCTGCACGCCGCCGAGGTCGCCGACCAGACGCGCGAGTCGGCCACGTTCGGGATCAAGGCCCGGTTCGAGGGCATCGACCTCCCGGGCGTGCACGCCTACAAGGACAAGGTCGTCAGCACGACGGTGAAGGGCCTGACGGGCCTGATCAAGTCCAAGGGCATCACGATCGTCGAGGGTGAGGGCCGCCTCACCGGCCCCACTACGGTCCAGGTCGGCGACACGACGTACGAAGGCCGGCACATCGTGCTGGCCACCGGCTCGGTTCCCAGGTCGCTGCCCGGCCTGGAGATCGACGGCGAGCGCGTCATCTCCAGCGACCACGCGCTGGTCCTCGACCGGATCCCGCAGTCCGTGGTGGTCCTGGGCGGCGGCGTCATCGGCGTGGAGTTCGCGAGCGTCTGGCGCTCCTTCGGCGCCGAGGTGACGATCGTCGAGGCGCTTCCGCACCTCCTGCCGCTGGAGGAGGAGTCCAGTTCCAAGCGGCTGGAGCGTGCGTTCCGCAAGCGCGGCATCAAGTTCGAGCTCGGCGCGCGGTTCGAGAGCGTCAAGCACACCGAGTCCGGGGTCATCGTCACGCTCGAGGGCGGCAAGGCCCTCGACGCCGACCTCCTGCTCGTCGCCGTGGGCCGCGGCCCGGTCTCCGAGGGCCTGGGCCTGGAAGAGGTCGGCGTCCAGACCGAGCGCGGCTTCGTCAAGGTCGACGAGTACTGCCGTACGACCGTCCCGACCATCTCCGCGGTCGGCGACCTGGTCCCGACGCTCCAGCTGGCGCACGTCGGCTTCGCCGAGGGCATCCTCGTCGCCGAGCGGCTGGGCGGCCTGGACCCCGCGCCGATCGACTACGACGGTGTGCCGCGCATCACCTACTCCGAGCCCGAGGTCGCGTCGGTGGGCATCACGTCCGCGATCGCCCGGGAGCGGGGCCACGACGTCGTCGACTTCACGTACGACCTGGCCGGCAACCCCCGGAGCAAGATCCTGGGCACGCAGGGCGAGGTCAAGGTCATCGCTCAGAAGGACGGCCCCGTGCTGGGCGTGCACATCGTCGGCAGCCGCGTCGGCGAGCTCATCACCGAGGGCCAGCTGATCTACAACTGGGAGGCCCTGCCGTCCGAGGTCGCCCAGCTCATCCACCCGCATCCGACCCAGTCCGAGGCGATCGGCGAGGCTCACCTCGCGCTCGCCGGCAAGCCGCTGCACGTCCACGGCTGACCCGTCATTACCCGATAAGACGTATCTAGAGGAGTCGCAGAGAACCATGCCGGTCTCCGTAACCATGCCCCAGCTCGGCGAGAGCGTGACCGAGGGCACCGTCACCCGCTGGCTCAAAAAGGAGGGTGAGCGCGTCGAGGCCGACGAGCCGCTTCTCGAGGTGTCGACGGACAAGGTCGACACCGAGATTCCGTCGCCGGCCGCGGGTGTCCTGAGCAGCATCACCGTCGCCGAGGACGAGACCGTGGAGGTCGGCGCCGAGCTGGCCGTCATCGCCGAGGAGGGCGAGGCGACCGGCGGTGCCGCTCCGCAGCAGGAGCAGGCCCAGCCTGAGCCGGCCCCGGCACCGCAGCCGCCCGCGCAGCCTGAGCCGCCGCAGCAGCCGGCCGCGCCGTCCTGGCCGCCGCCGGCCCCGGCCGCGCAGCCGGCCGCCGCCGCGCCGCAGCCGGAGCCGCGGCAGGAGGCCCCGGCTCCCGCGCCGGCCCCGCAGCCGGAGCCGGCCGCCGAGCAGCCGTCCGGCGACAGCCCGTACGTCACGCCGCTCGTCCGCAAGCTGGCGGCCGAGCACGAGGTCGACCTGGGCACCGTCAAGGGCACCGGCGTCGGCGGGCGCATCCGCAAGCAGGACGTCCTCGAGGCCGCGCGGGCCAAGCAGGCGCCGCCGCCGCCCGCCCCGGCTCCGCAGGCCGCCCCGGCGCCCGCCCAGCCCGCTCCGGCTCCGGTCGCGGCGCAGGCCCCGGCGGCTCCGGCGGCCCGTCCGGCCGTGACGGTGCCGGCGGAGGTGTCGCGCCTGCGCGGGACGACCGAGAAGATGTCCCGGACGCGTCAGTCGATCGCCCGGCACATGGTCGAGTCGCTGCAGGTGTCGGCGCAGCTGACGACGGTCGTCGAGGCGGACGTCACCAAGATCGCGCGGCTGCGTGACCGCGCCAAGGCGGACTTCCAGTCGCGGGAGGGCGTGAAGCTCAGCTTCCTGCCGTTCTTCGCGCAGGCGGCCATCGAGGCGCTGAAGGTGCACCCGAAGCTCAACGCCGTCATCGACTCCGAGACCAACGAGGTGACCTACCACGACGTCGAGAACCTCGGCATCGCGGTGGACGCCGAGAAGGGCCTCATGGTCCCGGTGATCCACAACGCCGGCCAGCTGAACCTCGCCGGCCTGGCCCAGCGGATCGCCGACCTCGCCGAGCGCACCCGCACCAACCGGGTCAGCCCGGACGAGGTGACCGGCGGCACGTTCACGATCACCAACACCGGCAGCCGGGGTGCGCTGTTCGACACGCCGATCCTCAACCAGCCGCAGGTCGGCATGCTGGGCACGGGCACGGTCGTGAAGCGCCCGGCGGTCATCGAGGACCCGCAGCTCGGTGAGGTCATCGCGGTGCGCTCGATCGTGTACCTCGCGCTGACCTACGACCACCGCCTGGTGGACGGCGCCGACGCCGCCCGGTTCCTCACGACGGTGAAGAACCGCCTCGAGGAAGGAAACTTCGAGGCCGAGCTCGGCCTTTAGACACAGCCGAAAACTAAGCTGCGATCGTGCAGATCGCCATCACCGGTTCGACCGGACTCATCGGTACGGCCCTCGTCCGCGCACTGCGCGACGAGGGCCGTACCGTTCTCAGGCTCGTACGACGACGGCCCGCGGCCGACGACGAGATCCGCTGGGACCCGTTCGGCGAGGTCGACACGGCCTCGCTGGAGGGCGTCGACGCGGTCGTCCACCTCGCCGGCGCGGGCATCGGCGACCGCCGGTGGAACGCCTGTTACCAGCAGGAGATCCGCGACAGCCGCGTCGAGGGCACCCGTACCCTCTCCCGCGCCCTGGCCGCGCTCCGCGACGGGCCGGCGGTCCTGGTGTCCGGGTCGGCGAGCGGCTACTACGGCGACACGGGCGACCGTACGGTGGACGAGGACTCGCCCTCGGGCGAGGGGTTCCTCGCCGCGCTCTGCCGCGAATGGGAGGCCGCCACGGCCCCTGCCGCCGAGGCCGGGATCCGGGTGGTCCTCCCCCGCCCCGGGATCGTCCTCGCCCGCGAGGGCGGCGCTCTCGGCCGGTTGCTGCCGGTCTTCCGCGCCGGGCTCGGCGGGCGGCTCGGCTCCGGCCGCCAGTGGATGAGCTGGATCTCCCTCGCCGACCAGATCGCGGCGCTGCGCTTCCTGATCGACGGCGACATCGCGGGCCCGGTCAACCTCACCGCCCCCGCCCCCGTCACCAACGCCGCCTACACGACCGCCGTGGGCCACGCGCTGCACCGCCCGGCGTTCTTCGCCGTACCGCCCGCCGTGCTGCGGCTGGCGCTCGGCGGACTGGCCGACGAGGGCGCCCTCGTGAGCCAGCGCATCCTGCCCGCCCGCCTCACGGTGGCGGGATTCCGGTTCCGGCATCCGGACCTCGACACCGCGCTCGCCGACCTCCTCTCGTGACCTCCGCGCCGGAAGGTGTCGTCTCGCCCAGGAAGTAGCAAGAAACGTCCCACCCTCGCTGCGCCGCCCGGCCCGCGCCCGTACCGTGACGGGTGACCGCACCGGGTGAGGGTGAAGAACGATCGCGAGGGCGTCGCACACGAGCGACCCGGCACAGTCGACGGGGGGAACGAGGAGGGTGAGCGAGTCATGAGTACCGACGGTGAACCGCACATCGTGGCGATCGGGGGTGGCGGCTTCGTACCCGACGGCCGTTACGGTGTGACGCCGGGGCCCCTCGTGCGCTACGCGCTGGACCTCACCGGGCAGGACCGCCCCAGAGTGTGCTTCCTCGCGACGGCGCTGGGCGACTCCACCGAGGCCGTCGCCCGCTTCTACGCGGCCTTCGCCGGGGTGGACGCCGAGGTCACCCACCTGGCGCTGTTCCCGATGCCGAACCACGAGGACCCGGCTGCGCACCTGCTCGCCCAGGACTTCGTGTACGTCTCCGGCGGGAGCGTCGCGAACCTTCTGGCCCTGTGGCGGGTGCACGGCCTCGCCGACGCGTTCGCGAAGGCCTGGCGGTCGGGCGTCGTCCTCTGCGGGCAGAGCGCGGGCGCCCTGTGCTGGCACGTCGGCGGCACGACCGATTCCTTCGGCCCGGAGCTGCGGCCGCTCACCGACGGGCTCGGCCTGCTGCCCTACGCCTGCGGCGTCCACTACGACAGCGACGAGCAGCGCCGGCCGCTGCTGCAGCGGCTCGTGGCCGAGGGCACGCTGCCCGACGCGTACGCCGCCGACGAGGCGGTCGGGCTGCACTACGTCGGGACGGAGTTCGTCCAGGCCGTGACCTATGTGGCGGGCCAGGGCGCGTACCAGATCGGCGCGGACGGCGCGGGCGGGGTCAAGGAGACGCGGATCGAGCCTCGGCTGCTGGCCTCCTTCGATGAGGTCGTACGCTGAGGGGCGTGAGCGCCAGCGAAGAATCCCCCACCACGGTCCTCGGCGAGCGCCCGGCGGCCGTCGGCACGAGCGACCTGGTCTTCATCCACGCCGGTTTCGGCGAGCGCGCCGTCCCGTACGAGGCGGCGTGGGAGCTGCAGCGCCGTCTGCACGAGCGCCGCGTCGCCGACGAGATCCCCGACGTCTGCCTGCTGCTGGAGCACCCGCCGGTCTACACGGCGGGCAAGCGGACCGAGCCGCTGGACCGGCCGATCGGGGACCCCGGCGCACCCGTGATCGACGTCGACCGGGGCGGGAAGATCACCTGGCACGGTCCCGGCCAGCTGGTCGGCTACCCGATCGTCAAACTGCGGGAGCCCGTCGACGTCGTCGCCTACGTCCGTACGATCGAGGAGGCGCTGATCGACACGTGCGCCGACCTCGGGCTGGCCACCAAGCGGGTCGAGGGCCGCAGCGGCGTGTGGGTGCCGGGTGTTCCCGACCGCAAGGTCGGCGCGATCGGCATCCGGGTCTCACGCGGCGTCACGATGCACGGGTTCGAGATCAACTGCAACTGCGACATGGGATGGTTCGACCGGATCATCCCTTGTGGCATCCGCGACGCGGGCACCACGTCGCTCTCCGCCGAGCTCGGCCGCGACATCACCGTCGCCGAGGTCCTCGGCCTGGCCGAGCAGAGGATCGCCAAGGTGCTCGGCGCCACGGAGACCGCGCACCGCTCACTGGAGGCGATGCTCGGCGGCCCCGTCCCGTCCTGACGCGTCGCGCCCGGGTCGGCCCATCGGTCCCTCGCCCGAAGGCCGCCCCATCGCTTCGTGACCGGCCTGCCCCTCGCCTGGGGCCGTCCCTTGCGCGGGGTCAGCCCATCGCCTTGTAGATGGCCTGGCCCTCCGCCGAGGCGGCCTCGAAGAAACGGGTGAGCCGCTCGTACACCACGCGCAGCTCCCCGTCGCGGATCGCCGCGGCGGGCTCGCCCACCCAGTCCTCGGCGCCCTGGACGCCGAGCTCGGCCATCCGCTCGGCGTCATAGCGACCCGAAATCGACGCGAACTCGGTCGCGGCGAGGTGGTCGGCGGCCAGCTTGACCCGCTCGGCCGTCAGGTAGATGACGTCGACACCGAGCTCTTCGGCACCGTCCTCGGTGAGCAGCCGCCCACCGCACACCACGTCGGCGGCCGGGTGTGGGCCGTCCCACGGGTCACCGGTGAGCAGGTAGTGCAGTGCCTGCCACGCACCCGCGACGGGAAGCACGGGATGCTTCTCCCGCCAGTTCCCGCCTCTGAACACCGCGCGTGCGCGGGTCCCCGGATCGCCTGCGCCCTCGGCCTCCGGAAGCCTGAGGTACGTCATGGCCACTCGCACGCCTGACCTCCGTCATACGCCCTCTGTACGCGACACCCACGTCACCTTAGAGAGATCCACAGCTACGTATGGTGAGAACGACATAAAACACCCCGGAGATAGTCCTCTATGCCAACCACTTGCGCAACACGGGCGAATCCGGACATACCCTGAACAAGTGACAGCCGTATCTCCTGAGGGCCGGAAGTTGCTGCGTGTCGAGGCGAGGAACGCCGCGACACCGATCGAACGCAAACCACCCTGGATCAAGACCCGGCTGTCGATGGGCCCGCAATACCGCGAACTCACCGACCTGGTCCGCTCCGAAGGCCTGCACACCGTCTGCCAGGAAGCCGGCTGCCCCAACATCTACGAATGCTGGGAAGACCGCGAAGCCACCTTCCTCATCGGCGGCGACCAATGCACCCGCCGCTGCGACTTCTGCCAGATCGACACCGGCAGACCCGCCGCCTACGACCCCGACGAACCCCGCCGCGTCGCCGAATCCGTCACCACCATGGGCCTGCGCTACGCCACCGTCACCGGCGTCGCCCGCGACGACCTGCCCGACGGCGGAGCCTGGCTCTACGCCGAAACCGTCCGCCAGATCCACCACGCCATCCCCGGCTGCGGCGTCGAACTCCTCATCCCCGACTTCAACGCCACCCCCCACCTGCTGGCCGAGGTCTTCTCCGCCCGCCCCGAGGTCCTGGCCCACAACCTGGAAACCGTCCCACGGATCTTCAAACGCATCCGCCCCGGCTTCCGCTACGAACGCTCGCTGAGCGTGCTGACCGCCGCCCGGGAGGCGGGGCTGGTCACCAAGTCCAACCTCATCCTCGGCATGGGCGAAACCCGAGAAGAGGTCACCGAAGCCATGCGGGACCTGCACGAGGCCGGGTGCGAACTGCTGACCATCACCCAGTACCTGCGCCCCTCCCCCCGCCACCACCCCGTCGAACGCTGGGTCAAGCCCGAAGAGTTCGTCGAGCTGAAGGACGAGGCCGAGACCATCGGCTTCACCGGGGTGATGTCCGGGCCCCTGGTGCGCTCCAGCTACCGCGCCGGCCGCCTCTACCAGCAGGCCATCACCGCCCGCCAGGCCGACTAGGCGACTTCCCTACAAGCTCAAGAATTGCGCGGAAAGTAGTCACATCACCACGGTCGGCTGCGATCATGGTCTGGGAGATCCCCTGGGGAGGGGACCCGACTGATCGGAAAGGACGACCGAATGCGGCCTACCCTCCGTGCCGCCGGCTGCGTCATCGCCCTGGCGGGCGTCGTGGCGGGCACTCCGCGATCGGCGCGGGCCGCCGATCCGCTGCCCCCGGGGCACTGGTCGGTCAGCTGGCAGGACGAGTTCGACGGCTCCACCCTGAACGCTTCGAAGTGGAGCATGTGGAGCGCGTCGTACTCGGACGCCTGCCGGGGCAACAAGCCCGATCACAAGCTGGAGTACAACCTGCCCGCCAACCTGTCCGTGGCGAACGGCAGGCTGACGATCACGGCGCGGCGGCAGTCCCACACCTCGCCGGGCGGCACGCCGTACGAGTGGACCTCGGGTCTCATCGCGACCGGGGACGCCTGCGGTCATGCCCCCTCGGCGGGCGCCTTCGTGAAGAAGGGGGACTACATCCAGATCCACACCAGGCTTCCGGGCCGACTCGGCATGTGGCCGGCGTTCTGGACCTGGAACGCGGGCGGCAACGAGGTCGACGTCTTCGAGTACCACCCGGACAACCCCGGGATTCTGGAGCTGACCAACCACACCGGTCAGGGCGCCGCCAAGTATCACGAGACCGGGTCCGACGTGTCGGCGGGCTGGCACCACATCGGCGCCTACCTCGGCGCCTCCAGCGTGGACTGGTACTACGACGGCAGGCTCGCGTTCTCCGACAAACGTGGCTTCCAGAGCGACGGGGCGTATCTCGTCGTCGACCTGGCCGTCGCCGACGGGCGCTACCACGCCGCGCCGCCCGCGAACGTGGACTCGGCTCAGATGCTGGTGGACTCGGTGAAGGTGTTCCGCCGCTCCTGACCGCCCACCCGCATTCCCGCCGACCCGGTCGCGGCCGGCGGGTCGGCCCTCCAGCGGACAGACGAACGCCCCGGCGCGCCGCCGGGGCGTTCCTCTCTTCCGGGGGGACAGAAGTCTCTATGTCACCAGTTCTTGTCGAGTCCGGGGACGTTCGACGGGAGCCGGTGGCCGCGCGGGTACATGATGTAGGCGATGCCCCCGCTGGAGGAGCTCCGCAGCCAGACGTTCTCGAAGTTGGCGCGCGGGTAGACGTGGCGCACGGCCGCGTCCGAGGGTGACGCCGGGTCATTGACGATCGGGTCCCCGCTCTTGGTGAACCCGACGATCACGAACAGGTGGCCGTTCGTGCTGTAGCCGGCGCCCGGCATCTCGGCGGCCTTGAACGACTGCGAGGTCGCGACGGGGATGCCCGCCTTGATGAACTGCTCGAGCTCGGCGACCGTGCGCAGGCGCGTCACGAAGCCGTTCAGGCCGAACCGCCCGGCGTACGCGGGGTTGAACGGCCAGTTCCCGGCGCCCTTGTAGTTGTAGTCGTAGGTGTTGCGGGCGGCGTAGTCGACCTGCGGGTCGGCGTACGACGGGTCGACCCAGGACAGGTCGCGCTTCGACGGCCCGCGCTTCCAGTACGCGACGATCATGGACGTCGAGGTCGGGCTGCACCACGCCTCGCCGCCGTTGTCGTACTCGGGGTACTGCCCGTCGTGGATGTCCTGGGAGTAGGCCGGGACCTTGAGTTCGATGCCCTCGGCGCCGCCGAGCGGGCTGACCGGCACCGTCGTACGGGACGGCAGCAGCGAGGCCATCGCGCCGACCGAGCGCAGCACGGGCCGTACGTGCTTGCCGGGCAGCCGGTAGAGCGTCACGCGCAGCTGGTAGGAGGTCAGGGAGTTCTTGGCGACGAAGGTGTCGATGTCGACGTTGCCGTCGTCGTCCTTCTGCCCCGGCACCGAGGTGCGGTGGATGTCGCCGCCCGCCTTCGGGTCGTCGGCGGCCCAGCGGCCCATGACGTACCACTTGGTGTCGGCACCCGCGCCGGTGTGCCCGCGCATCTCCACCTGCAGCCAGCTGCCGTGCGGCGTGCTCGCGGTCCACGACGCGACCAGCTGGCTCGCGCCGAAGCCGATCGGCACGGTCGGGGAGGTCCAGCGGGCGTAGTCCCAGGTCTTGGTGCCGCCGCCGTACGGGTCGGTGTACGTGGTCGTGCCGACCGGGCGCGCGATCGTGAGGGCGCCGGGCCCGTACGGGCGGACGCCCTCCGAGGAGCCGGCCGCGAAGTCACGGGCCGACGTCCACTGGTGGTAGGCGACGCGCGGCTGATCGGCGGCGCTCACCGCGGCCGAACCGGTCGCCGGGGTCGCCGCCACCGTGGCGAGACCGACGGACACCAGAAGCGGAACCTTCCATACCGAAGCACGCATATCGGGCCAGGCCATGACGACTCCAAGAGCATCGGGAACCTGCTTCGGGACGCTAGGGCGGCGCACTCGATCATGTCAACGCTTTACGGGCCCTGTGGCTGGATCGAAATTTGTTAACGACCGGCATGGCCCGCTTTCGACTCGGCACCCGAACCCTCGTATCCTTCCATCCATGGCAAAGAAGCCCCAGGACGGCGCGCAGGACGAGCGCCCCGGTCGCCTCAAGCAGATCCGCATGGTCGCCTCGTTGGTCCACCAAGCCAACCCGAAGGCGATGCCGATCGTCTTCGCGGCGGCGATCGGCACCCTCGTCCTCTTCGTGGTCCTCGGGCTGGTGCTCGGCCAGGCGCTCTTCATGATCCCGCTGGGCGTCCTGGTCGCGATCGCCGTCGGCATGATCATCTTTGGTCAGATGGCGCAGCGCACCCAGTACTCCATGATCGAAGGGCAGCCGGGCGCCGCCGCGTCCCTCGTGGAGAACATGCGCGGCCGCTGGGTCGTCACCCCGGCCGTCCAGGCCAACCGCAACATGGACGTCGTGCACCGCGTCATCGGGCAGCCGGGTGTGATCCTGCTCGCCGAGGGGCCGCCCTCACGCGTCGGCAAGCTCATCGGCGCCGAGAAGAAGCGCATCTCCCGGGCCGCCTCCGAGGTGCCCATCTACGACGTCCAGGTCGGCTCGGAAGAGGGCCAGATCCCGATCAGCAAGCTGCAGCGCCACTTGACCAGGCTCCCGCGTAACCTCAAGAAGGAGCAGGTCAGCGAGCTGATCGATCGGCTCAACGCGCTGCCGCAGGCGATGCAGATGCCCAAGGGACCCATCCCGAAGGGCGCCCGCATGCCGAAGGGGCCCAAGCCCCGTACCCGTTAGCTCAGCGGCGTACGACGACACCGCCGGCCGCACGGTCGTGCAGGCCGCGGTAGTCCCGGTCCCAGATCAGCGCGGGCACGACCAGCACCAGCAGCAGCGCGCGCACGAACGCCCAGAGCGGGCCCAGCGGACCGCCGTCCGTACGGACCACGCGAAGCCCGCACAGCGCCTTGCCCGCCGTCGTGCCGATGAGGCCGGTGAGCAGCCAGGTCAGCACGCCGAACACCCCGAGCGTGAGGAGACTGCGGGCCTGCGCGCTCCAGTGCAGCGCGCCCGCAAGGGCGGTGGCGACGAGCAGCGCGATCAGCCAGTCGATCACCAGGGCGCCCAGCCGCCGGCCGTACCCCGCGACGGCGCCCGCACCCTCCTTGGGAAGGCCGAGGCGCTCGCCCGGGTACCCGAGGTCCGCGCCCGCGGCGCGGGCCCCTTCGATCCATGATCCGGCCGAGCGCCGACGTTCACTCATACCCGTAAGTTATCCGGGCAACCCCTCCGGGCCGATTCCAGGCCCTCCGTAACACACGCGAAACACATGGGACACGGCTCGGAAACGGCGGGCACCTAGCGTTCTAAACGCAAAAAAGCGCCCCAAGGAGGTTGGATGTTCAACAGCGCCGAAGAGGTCCTGTCCTTCATCAGGAACGAAGGGGTGCAGTTCGTCGATGTCAGGTTCACGGACCTGCCGGGCACGACGCAGCACTTCACGTTCCCGGTGGAGAACTTCGGAGAGAACGTCTTCACCGACGGGCTGATGTTCGACGGTTCGTCCATCCGTGGGTTCCAGGAGATCCACGAGTCGGACATGCTGCTGCTGCCGGACCCGTCGACGGCTGTGCTCGACCCGTTCCGCCAGCACAAGACGCTGAACATCACGTTCTTCGTCCACGACCCGCTGACCGGCGAGCCGTACACCCGTGACCCCCGCAACGTCGCCCGCAAGGCCCAGGACTACCTGCGCGGCACCGGCATCGCGGACACGGCGTTCTTCGGCCCGGAGGCGGAGTTCTACATCTTCGACGACGTGCGCTTCGAGACGAAGCAGCACGAGTCGTACTTCCACATCGACTCCATCGAGGGCGCGTGGAACACCGGCCGCAAGGAAGAGGGCGGCAACCTCGGCTACAAGCCGCGGTACAAGGGCGGCTACTTCCCGGTGCCGCCGATGGACCACTTCACCGACCTGCGCTCGGAGATGGTCCGCCAGCTGATCGAGTGCGGCATCGAGACCGAGATGCAGCACCACGAGGTCGGCACGGCCGGTCAGGCGGAGATCGACATCCGCTTCGACACGCTGCTGACCATGGCCGACAAGATGATGCTCTACAAGTACATCGTGAAGAGCGTCGCCCGGTCGGCCGGCAAGACGGTCACCTTCATGCCCAAGCCGATCTTCGGTGACAACGGCTCCGGCATGCACTGCCACCAGTCGCTGTGGAAGGACGGCTCGCCGCTCTTCTACGACGAGGTCGGCTACGCGGGCCTGTCGGACATCGGCCGCTACTACATCGGCGGGCTGCTCAAGCACGCCCCGTCGCTGCTGGCCTTCACCAACCCGACGGTGAACTCCTACCACCGCCTGGTCCCGGGCTACGAGGCGCCGGTCAACCTGGTCTACTCCCAGCGCAACCGCTCGGCCTGCGTCCGCATCCCGATCACCGGGTCGAACCCGAAGGCCAAGCGCCTGGAGTTCCGGGTGCCGGACCCGTCCGCCAACCCGTACCTCGCGTTCGCGGCCATGCTGATGGCCGGCCTCGACGGCATCAAGAACAAGGTCGAGCCGCCGGAGCCGGTGGACAAGGACCTGTACGAGCTGCCGCCCGAGGAGGCCCGCAACATCCCGCAGGTGCCGGGCTCGCTCGAGGCCGTCCTGAACGCACTCGAGGCCGACCACGACTACCTTCTCGAGGGCGGCGTGTTCACGCCGGACCTCATCGAGACGTGGATCGCCTACAAGCGCGAGAACGAGCTGGACCCGATCCGGCTCCGCCCGCACCCGCACGAGTTCGAGCTCTACTACGACGTCTGATCCCACTCGACGTCCGCGTGAGGCCGTCGACCGTTCGTCCGTTCAGGGCGCGGTCGGCGGCCTTTCGCCTTCCGGTCGGTAGGGGGTCGGGCGGTTCTCCTTCACCCAGCGCCGCTCGGCCTCGCTCCCCTGCGGGGGCGGCGCGATTCCGTCCGTCATCCAGAGGTCCCGGGGCGTTTCGTCGACGTGGAACTCGTAGTACAGGCCGCGGTCCTTGGTGTGGGGGGCGAGCAGCCGGGCGAGGGCCTCGCCGGTCCGCTTGCGCCCGGCCGGGTCCGCGGCGTGCCGGGCGATGTGCTCGATTACGAAGCGCACGGCGTTCCGGGAGGGCTCGCCTCCGACGTAGAAGGAGGACGCGTCGATCTCGTGGAAGAGAGTGACGACGTAGAACTTCGGCAGCCCGCGGTCGGTGTAGAACCCGGTGATGTCGTCGGCGAGTCGCTGCTTCTGCTGCGGGGTGTAGGTGCCGGGCGGATGGTAGACGTGCCAGAGCGGCATGATTTTCTCCCAGGTCGGGTCGGGTGGAGCGCGGAGAGCGCTGTGGGTCAGCGGCCGATGCCGATGCTGAGGCCCTCCACGGGGCCGGAGAGCGCGGCCTTGATGTCGCGGGTGACGTCGTCGACGAGCACTTCGCTGTCGCCGCGTTCGACGCCGTCCAGGACGATGCGGGCGACGTCGGCGGCGGAGATCTTCTGGACGGGGATGGCCGCGACCATGTCGGTGTCCGCGAAGCCCAGGTGGACGCCGACGACCTGTGTGTTCTGCGCGGCGAGCTCGATGCGCAGGGAGTTCGTCAGGGACCACAGGGCGGCCTTGGAAGCTCCGTAGCCGCCACCTCCGGCCGACCAGGACAGCAGCGAGTGCATGTCGACCAGGACGCCGCCGCCGTTGTTCGCCAGCACCGGGGCGAATGCCTGGGCGATCCGCAGCGGGCCGAACACGTTGGTGTCGAACATGTCCTTGACCTGCGCGATGTCCGACGTGAGGAGCGGTGCCCGGTACAGGACACCGGCGTTGTTGAAGACCGTGTCGACATCCCGGGCGCGCTCGGCCAGGGCGGCGACCGAGGCGTCGTCGGTGACGTCCAGGGCGAGGACCTCCACCCGCGCGTCGTCGCTCGGGCCGGGCTCGCGCGCGGTGGCGTAGACCTTCTTCGCTCCCCGGGCCAGCAGCTCTTCGACGAACGCCTTGCCGATGCCCCGCCGACCCCCGGTGACCAGGGCGACAGAACCTTCGATCGCAGTCATGTGCGTCCTCCTCGACATGTCCGGGCGGCCTGTACGGCCACCTGACTAATGTTAATGAAAGCCAGCTACCACGCTACAACTCTGGCTTATATCCACACAAGTCAGGTTACGATCGAGACATGAGTGACCTGCTGGAGGACCGCGACGCCTGGTCCATGGCCAACTGCTCGATCGCCCGCACCCTGGCCGTCGTCGGCACCAAGTCCGCGCTGCTGATCATGCGGGAGGCGTTCTTCGGCACCCGCAGATTCGACGACTTCGCGCGACGGGTGGGCATCGGCGAACCCGCCACCGCCGCCCGCTTGAAGGAACTGACCGCCGCGGGACTGCTGGAGCGCTTCCCCTACCAGGAACCCGGCCAGCGGACCCGCTCCGCCTACCGGCTGACCCCGAAGGGCCGCGACCTGTATCCCGTGATCATGGCGCTGCGGCAATGGGGCGACACCTGGGCCGCCGACGAGCACGGACCGCCGCTGATCGTCCGCCACCGGGACTGCGGTGCCCCCGTGCACGCCGTACTCCGCTGCGAGAACGGCCACGACATCGTCCCCGGGGACTCGGTCGTCGACGCGGGCCCGGGCCTGATCCGCGCCGACGCCGAGAGCGTCTGACCACAAAGCGCTTCCGCAGTGAACGACGATGGAGGGGCACATGGTCATCGACGGCAAGGTCGCGGTCGTCACCGGAGCGGCGGTCGGCATCGGGCGGGCGATCGGTGAACGCCTCGCGGCTGAGGGGGCGGCCGTGTGCCTCACCGACCTCGACGAGGCCAACGGGGCGGAGGCGCTTCGCCGCATCGTCACCGCAGGCGGCCGGGCGATCTTCCGGCGCGCCGACGTGCTCCAGGACGCCGAGGTCGAAGACGTGCTCGCGCAGGCGGTCGACGCCTTCGGCGGCCTGGACATCCTGGTCAACAACGCGGGCGGCGGCGGCCACATCCCGCCGCACTTTCCCGCCGCGTCACCGCGGCGCTGGGGCACCATCCTCGATCTCAATCTGCGGGCGGCGCTGCTGGCCACCCAGCTCGCCCTGCCGGCGATGCGGCGGCGTGGCGGGGGCGCGGTGGTCAACATCGGTTCCAGCGCCGGTCTGGGCCGCGACGTCGGCCGCTCGCCCGAGTACGCCGCCGCCAAGGCCGGCCTGATCCGCGCCACGTACTGCCTGGCCGCCCTGCACGAGACGGACGACATTCGTGTCAACTGCCTCGTCCCCGACTGGGTGGCCACCGAACGCGCCCAGCGTGAGATCGCCGCCCTGCCGCCCGAGGAGCAGGCCGGTCTCGCGCCTCTCGTCGAACTCCGCACCCTCTGCGACGAGGTCATCCGGCTGGTCAGGGACGACAGCGCCGCCGGCCACGTCACGATTCTCGACCGCGGCAGCCCGCCCCGCACCCTGCGCCCGGAGCCGTGAGAGCGCATGCCGTACGGCAGGGCCCGAGCCCACTGGGCGCTGAATTGATCAATTGTTCTTTCGGCGGGCACTGGTCCAGACCGGGGCGACTGGCATAGCGTCCGAAGTCATGGACACGCCGCTGGTGCTTCTCGACGTGGACGGTGTTCTCAACCCTCTACAACGCTCCCCCGGTTATCAGCGGTACCGTGCCTCGCCCAACGGCGCCGTCTACCGGCTGCTGCTCAACCCCGCGCACGGGCCGCTGCTCACCGGGCTCGCGGCGGACACGGGCTCGGAGATCGTCTGGGCGAGCTACTGGACGGACGCGGCCAACGACTGGATCGGCCCGCGGGTCGGGCTTCCCCGGCTGCGGCATGTTCCGATCCCGCCGCATGACCCGGCGTTCTCGCTCGGCGCGTGGAAGGCCCGGCACGTGGCCTCCTGGGTCGGTAAGCGGCCGTTCGTGTGGCTGGAGGACGAGCCTGACGTCCCCGACGTGCTCGCCGGGGACTCCGGGCTGGGCCCGTACCTCATCGTCCCGGTGGATCCGCTTCACGGGCTCACCGAGACGCACGTGGCCCAGGCGCGTACGTGGCTGGAACAACTCACCGCGGACCATGGTTAGTGACCAGCGACTACAGAGGAGGGGCCATGGCTTCGGTTCGGGTGGAGCGCACGGATGACGGGGGCTTCGTCGCCCGCAACGACCGCGGCGCGGAGGTCGCCTTCGGCGACGCCGGCCAGGACGGCGTCTTCACTCCGGTGGAGCTGCTGCTCGCCGCGCTCGGCGGCTGCGAGATCGTGACGGTGGAGCCGCTGACCGCCAAGCGCGGCCACCGGCTGGTGAAGCTCGCCGCGACGGTGGCGGCGGAGAAGGTCGCGCCCACCAAGCTCGGCACGATCACCGTCACGTACGACGTGGAGCTCCCTGAGGGGGACGAGAAGGCCGCGCAGGTCTTCGCCGACGTGGCGCACCGCGTGCACGAGAACCACTGCACGGTCGGCCGCGCGCTGCGCGAGGAGACCCCCTCCGAGCAGGTGCTGCCCGACCTGTCCTGAGCCCCATGACCCGCCGGAGCCGTATCGTGTGGCCGTGGACGGCCTCGAGCGGTGGCGGCGCGCCGTCGCCGCGTGGAACGCCTCCGGTGGACCGCGCGTGCGCCGGGAGGCGCGGCCGGCGGTCACGGAGACCGCCGTGCCGCCCGGCAGCCGGTCCTTCGCCCGGGAGCGCGAGGCGCTGCCCGATCGCGGCACCGTGCTGGACGTCGGCTGCGGCTCCGGCGGCGCCTCTCTTCCGCTCGCCGGGCACGCCGGTCTGATCGTCGGCGTCGACCGCGAGGAGCACCTGCTGGCCGCGCTGCGCCGCAACGCCGAGAGCGTGGGGGTGCCGATCCGGACCGTACGCGGCTCGTGGCCGGAGGTCGAGGCGCCACCGGCGGACCTGGTCGTCTGCCACCACGTGCTGTACGGCGCGGCGGAGCTGGCGCCGTTCGCCGCGGCGCTCACCGGGCACGCCCGCCGCCGGGTCGTCATCGAGATCCCCGAGCGGCATCCGCAACACGCGCTGAGCCCGCTGTGGGAGAGGTTCCACGGCGTCGCGCGGCCCGCGCCGCCGACGGCGGCCGACGCGGTGGAGGCGCTCCGCGCCGCTGGTGTGCGCCCTCGTATGGAGACGTGGGTGGACGAACGGGGATGGGGCGGCTACCCCGACCTGGCCGCCCTCGCGGACCGGGTGCGCCGTCGCCTCGGCCTGCCGCCCGAACGGGCGGACGAGGTGACGGCGGCGTTGCGGGACCTCGGCGTGGATTCGTCCGGGAGTGTGGCGTTTCCCGGCACGATCGGCCGTACGCTGGTCACGATCTGGTGGGACCGATAGCGGCCGGTATCCCCCCTGAGGACTAGGCCCGTACTCTCCTGGGCCGAGTCACAGACCATTCCTGGAGATGATCACAGAATGGTGTGGCTCGTCCAAGATTGACATCATGGCCCAGCTCGTCGCCCCCCGCCCTCGTCCCACACGCCGACCGCCCAGCGCCCCCTCCTCGGCGTCGTCGGCGCTGCGGCTGTGGCGGGAGATCGCCCTGGCCGCGGCGTTCTACTGCGCGTACACGCTCGTCCGGCTGCTGATCCCGCACGACGAGCCGGCGGCGTACGCGCACGCGACGCAGATCCTGCGGCTGGAGCACGCGCTGGGCATCGACGTCGAGCTGAACCTCAACCACGCGCTGATGCGGGAGCCGTCGCTGGCCCGGCTCGCGAACTACTTCTACGCCACCGCGCACTTCGCGGTCACGCTCACGGTGCTCGTGTGGCTCTACCGGCGGCGGCCGCAGCACTTCCGCCGGCTGCGCACCTCCCTCATGGTGGCCACGGGGATCGCGTTGATCGGCTTCTGGGTGTACCCGCTGGCGCCGCCGCGCTTCCTCGGCGACCGTGGGTTCATCGACCCGGTGACGGCGCTGCACACGTTCGGCCTGTATTCGTCGCCACAGGCGGGTTCGCTGACCAATCAGTTCGCGGCAATGCCCTCAATGCACGCGGGCTGGGCATTGTGGTGCGCGGTCGCGGTGGTGACGCTTTCGCGCCGTCCATGGGTACGGGCGATCGCGACCCTTTACCCAATTGTGACAATTTTGGTGATCTTCTCGACCGCCAACCATTACCTGCTGGACGCGGCGGTCGGCATCGTGATCACGGCCGGTGCACTGGCCACCTGCATGTTCCCGTATCGCAAGGTGTCCGCGACCTGGCGACTGAAAGATCACAAAGTGACAAACAAGACAAGGAATAGTGACGGCTCACCCGATTCGATCTGAGACCATGGGGATCATGTCGAGGTCGGCCGTTGCGCCAGTCGCCACGGGCGACACGACGGGGGCGCGCGCGGAAGGGCAGACCGCGAAACGCCCCCGGTTCTATCGCGAGATTCTGCTCATCGCGCTGTGTTACAGCGCGTACTCCCTGGTCCGCAATCTGGTGCCGCCCAACCACACGGCGGCGCTCCAGCGCGGGCACGACATCCTCCACCTCGAGGGGCTGCTGCACCTCAACGTGGAGCTGTCGATCAACCGGCTCTTCACCGATGTGCGGTGGCTCGGCGTCAGCGCCAACTACTACTACGCGAGCCTGCACTTCGTCCTCACGATCGGCGTGCTCGTCTGGCTCTATCTGCGCCACCCGGAACGCTATGTGTTCTACCGGCGACTGATCTTCGCGACGACGGTGCTGGCCCTCATCGGGTTCTGGCTGTATCCGCTCGCGCCGCCGCGCATGGTGCCCGGCTTCGTCGACACGGTGCAGATGTTCCACACCGGCGGCCTGTACGAGTCCGGCGCCTCGCCGGTCGCCTCGGTGTCGAACCAGTACGCCGCCATGCCGTCGCTGCACACGGGGTGGTCGCTGTGGTGCGCGATCGCCATCGCCGACGTCACGCGGCCGAACAGGTTCCGGTGGCTGGCCTACTGCTACCCGGTCGCGACCGTCCTCGTGATCCTGGGCACCGCGAACCACTACATGCTCGACGCCATCGGCGGTGTCGTCACCCTCGGCGCCGGCTACGCGGCCACGCGCACGGTACGGGGGATCATCCCCCGGCTCGGCCCGGCCGCCCGCATCTTCTCCACCGACACGGGCGGCACGTCGAGGGCCACCTGGCCGGTCCCGGCTTCCAGCCCCGAGCCTGCGGGCGGCGAGCGCGGTTCGACGGCCGTCTGACCGGGTCTGACCCCCGGCTTCAGATCCCGAGCTTGTGGGCGGCGAGCGCGGTGCCCTCCACCCGGGCGCGGATCTTGGCGAAGGCGGTCTCCCGGGAGGTCGAGGTGTCGTCGGCGAACGGCGAGAAGCCGCAGTCGTCACAGGTGCCCAGCCGGTCGGGCGGCACGTGGCGGGCGGCGGCGATCACCCGCTCGTACACCTCGTCCGGCGTCTCGACCCGGGGATCGATCGGGTCGGTGACGCCGATGAAAACGCGTGCCCCCTCGGGCAGGTGGTCGGCGACGACGGCGAGGGCCCGGTCGGGCTCGCTCTCTCCGGCCATCTCCAGGTAGAAGGCGCCGGCCCGCAGCCGGAACAGCTTGGGCAGCAGCTCCACGTAGTCGACGTCCAGGCTGTGCGTGGAGTCCTGGTCGCCGCCCGGGCAGGTGTGCACGCCGATGCGGGCCCGCTCGGCCTCGGTGAACCGCTCGAGCACCGCGTTGCCCAGGGCGATGAAGTCGTCCAGGACGCCGCCGCTCGGGTCGAGCTTGAGGGACAGCCGGCCCTCGGTGAAGTCGAGCTGGACCAGGTGCGCGCCCGCGTCGAGGGCGCCTCGGATGTCGGCTTCGGCCTCGTCCACGAGGTCGGCGAGGAACCGCTCGCGCGGGTAGCCGTCGAGGCCGTCTCCCGGGTAGAGCAGGCTCAGGGCCGATGGGGCGATGACGGCCTGCTTGACCGGCACGGTGGCGTGCCGGAGCGCGGCCCGGAGGTAGCGCTCGGCGTGCACCCGGTACCGGAACGGGCCCGCCGTGATGCGTGGCAGTTGCCGCTGATGCCCGTCGGCGAAGGGGATGACGGCGCCGTCACCCGCGAGATTCGAGGCTCCGTCGAGCGGATAGGTGGCGAAACTCGGCTTGGACTGCTCGCCGTCGGTGACGACCGGGGAGCCGATCTCCTCCAGGCGCCGGATGGTGTCGCTGACCGCCTCGTCCTGTGCCTTGGCGAGATCGGTGTCGTCGATCTCGCCGGCGGCATGGGCGCGCATCGCGGCCAGAAGCTCGGGGGAACGGGGGATGCTGCCGATCGGTTCGGTAGGCATTGCCATGCGCTCAGCCTAGAAAACGGAGCGCGGTCGCACAATTACCATCCATTATCGGAATAGGATCGCGCCGAATTCACGAATTAGGTCTTTAAGTTAATCGAGATCCGCGCCCTGGGCCGCGCCGAGCCCGGCCGGTTTGATCTTTTTCACGTTGTCCCGCGCCGGATGGGACCGGCCGGCGGGGCCGGCGGCGAAGGCGCGCAGGACGTTCTCGGTGACCTTGGAAACGAAGGTCGCCGCCTTCCCGGTGACGCCGTGGCCGCAGGCGCTGCCGCGCATCGAGCAGACCCAGCGCATCGTTCCCGTCGCGAACACCCCGGCCCCGCTCTTGGCGGTGTAGTACGTCGCGTCGGAGGTCGTCGTGGACGTGCCGCACCCGACGGTGGAGTGGGCCAGCACCTCGATCGGCCGCGGCGTCGGACCGCCCCTCGTGACCGCGTCGGACTCCGGGCCGATCACGCCGGGGAACTCCTCGCCCTTGCGCGCGCCGGTGCCCGCGAACACCCAGTTGTCCGGCTGGTACACCTTCCACGCCCCGTCGGCGGGGAAGCAGGTGTACATGATGCCGATCAGGTCGCTCTCGGGCCGGGGCTTCGGCGACAGGCGCCAGTCCTGGGTCTTCTCGGCCGGATCCTTGATCGGATCCTCGTCGGCGCTCTTGTAGCAGACGACGAGGCGGTCCGCGCCGAGGGAGGTCGCCTCGAACCGGATGTGCCGGTTCACGGCGTTGGCGCCCAGGAACGCGATGTTCATCCCGGCGTCGCGGGCCTTCGTCGCCTCGTCGCGCATCGCGCTCGACCAGTACTCGTCGTGGCCCAGGGTCACCAGCGCCCGGGCGCCGTCGAGCAGCCGCGGGTCGTGGTGGAGGTCGTTGTCGGTCTCGTACGCGAGGGGCAGCCCGGTCTTCTCGGCGAGCGCGACGGCGGGCTGTTCGAAGGCGAGGAACTTGACCGCGCCGTTCCCGTCGTAGGGGCGGTCGAAGCTGACCGCCCGGGACCGGCCGTCGAAGCCACCCGGCCCCTTGTACAGGTCACGGCCGCCCCACATGTTGTACGCCTGCCAGGTGGTCGTGCCATTGAGGATGACGACCTTGCCGGCGGTGGTGGCCGACCGCACGGTGACCGGCACGAACCGCTGGGCTCCGGAGTCGGCGTCCAGCCGCAGCAGGTAGGAGCCCTCGGGCCAGTCCCGGGTCGAGACGGTGAGGGAGGGCTTCCACGGCGCGGTGATCGTGTGGGTGGCGCCGGCCGTCTTCGCGTCCGCCTGCTTCTGCCCGGCCTGGTGCGGGGAGGCCCACACCTTCCGCGCCTGGGCGCCGGCGTACCAGCCCATGCGGAATGCGTTGACGGTGTAGCCCTTGGCGGTCGTCGACACGAACAGCCGGAAGGACTCGCCCGGCAGCACGCTCACGCGGTCGGCGAAGCCCTCGATGGCGTGCTCGGCGCCGGCGTTGCGAACCTTCCAGTCCTTGGTGCCCGGCCGCGCGTTCTCGGCGACGGCGGGCGTGGGCGCGGTCGTGGCGGCCCGGTGACGGGTCGGTGCCTTCCCGCCTCCCCCGCCGCATCCGGTCAGCAGCGCGAGAACGGCGAGAACGGCGACGGCCCGGTTAACGATCACGCGCCGGATTCTCCCGCACAGCGGGCTCCACGCGGCCAGGGATTAACCTAGCGTTGACTCTTCATGAACCTCCGCCGTCCCCGTAGAAGACGCGCTCGACGACGGCCCGGGCGTGGCGGGCGTGGCGCCGGTAGTCCTCCAGCATGTCGCCGGAGGCGGGGTAGCCGAGGATGCCGGCCACGGCGGAGCGGGCGCGGTGGTGCTCGGTCGGCAGCGTGTCGGAGGCCCGTCCGCGTACGAGCATGACGGCGTTGCGGATGCGCGTCGCGAGCCGCCAGGCGTCGCCGAGCTGCACGGCGTCCTCGCGGTCCAGCAGGCCGGCCGCCGCCGCCGCGTCGAGCGCCTCCAGGGTGCGTGTGGTGCGCAGCTGCGGGATCTCATGCGCGTGCTGGAGCTGGAGCAGCTGGGCGACCCATTCGACGTCGGACAGGCCGCCGGGCCCCAGCTTGGTGTGCAGGCGGCGGTCGACGCCACGGGGCAGCCGCTCGGCCTCCATGCGGGCCTTCAGCCGGCGGATCTCCCGCAGCGCGCGGTCGTCGATCCCGCCCTGCGGCCACCGGAGCGGGTCGATCAGCTCCCGGAAGCGCGCGCCGAGCTTCTCGTCGCCGATGACCGGGGCCGCGCGCAGCAGCGCCTGGCTCTCCCAGGGCGAGGACCAGCGACGGTAGTAGGAGGCGTAGGAGTCGAACGTGCGCACGAGCGGGCCCTGCCGCCCCTCCGGCCGCAGCCCCGGGTCGATCACCAGCGGCGGATCCGGCGCGGGCAGCGCGAGCAGCCTGCGCAGCTCCTCGGCGACCGCGTGCGCGGCGGCCGGTGCCTCCTGCTCGGCACCCGGCAGCGGGTCGTGGACGAACATGACGTCCGCGTCGCTGCCGTAGCCGAGCTCGTACCCGCCGAGGCGGCCCATCGCGACGACCGCGAACCGTGTCGGCAGCGGCGAGCGGCGCTCCATCTCGATCTTGGCGATGGCGGCCGACAGCGCCGCCTCGAGCGTGACCATCGCGATGGCGGTCAGCGCCTCGCCGGTCGCGCGGACGTCGAGGCGGCCGAGCAGGTCCGCCACCGCCACGCGCAGCAGCTCGCGGCGGCGGATGCCGCGCACCGCGGTGACCGCGTCCGCCGCCGGATCGAGTTGCAGGCGGGTGGCGGACGCGCCCATGTGCCGGCCCACCGCGGCCAGCGCCTCGGTGCGCAGCGCGTCCTGCGACCGCGGCGTCAGCTCGGCGTCGCCGGCCAGCAGGGTGACGGCCTCGGGCGCGCGGAGCAGCAGGTCGGTGGCGTAGCGGCTGGAGGACAGCACGTGCGCCATCCGCTCGGCCACGGTGACGTCGTCGCGCAGCAGCCGGAGGTACCACGGGGTGGTGCCGAGCGCGTCGCTGACCTGCCGGAAGCCGAGCAGCCCGGCGTCGGGGTCCGGGCCGTCGGCGAACCAGCCCAGCATGACGGGCAGCAGCGTCCGCTGGATCGCCGCGCGCCGGGAGACCCCGGACGTCAGGGACTCCAGGTGCCGCAGCGCGCCGTCCGGGTCGGCGTAGCCGAGCGCCTCCAGCCGCGTGCGGGCCGCCTCCCGGGTCAGCCGCGCCTCGTCTCCCGGCAGCCGGGCCACGGCCAGCAGCAGCGGCCGGTAGAAGAGCTTCTCGTGCAGGCGCCGGACCTCGCGGGCGTGCCGCCGCCACTCGGCCGTGAACTCCCCCACCGGGTCGGTGCGAAAGCCCAGCGCCCGGCCCAGGCGCCGCAGGTCGGCCGGGTCCTCGGGCACCAGGTGGGTGCGCCGCAGCCGGTGGAGCTGGATGAGGTGCTCGACGCGCCGCAGGAACCGGTAAGCGTTCGCGAGCGCGGCGGCGTCGGCCCGGCCGACGTACCCGCCCCAGGACAGCTTCTTGAGGGCGATCAGCGTGTTCGGCCCGCGCAGGCCCTCGTCCGTACGCCCGTGCACGAGCTGGAGCAGCTGGACCGCGAACTCCACGTCCCGCAGCCCGCCGGGGCCGAGCTTGAGCTGGCGTCCCACCTTGGCCGGGTCGATGTGCTCCTCGACCCGGCGGCGCATCGCCTGGACGTCCTCGACGAAGTTCTCCCGCTCGGCGGCCCGCCAGACGAGCGGGGCGAGGGTCGCGGCGTACTCCTCGCCCAGCTCCCGGTCCCCCGCGACCGGCCGGGCCTTCAGCAGCGCCTGGAACTCCCAGGTCTTGGCCCAGCGTTCGTAGTAGGCGCGGTGGCTGGCGAGCGTCCGTACGAGCGGCCCCGCCTTGCCCTCCGGGCGCAGCGCGGCGTCGACCTCCCACAGCGCGCCCTCGGCGGTGCTCGCCGAGCAGGCCCGGATCATCCCGGAGGCCAGCCGGGTCGCGGCCCGCAGCGCGGCCGTCTCGTCCTGGCCGGGCGCGGCCTCGGCGACGAAGATGACGTCGACGTCGCTGACGTAGTTCAGCTCGCGCCCGCCGCACTTGCCCATGCCGATCACGGCGAGCCGGCAGGTGTCGGCCTGCTCGCCGAGCTCGGCGCGGGCGATGGCCAGGCCGGCCTCGAGTGCCGCCGCCGCGAGGTCGGCGAGTTCGGCGGCGACCTCCTCGACGTCCGCGGCGCCGGTCAGGTCGCGGCCCGCCAGGTGCAGCAGGGCCCGCCGGTACGCGGCCCGGAGCGCGACCAGCGCGTCCGGCCCTCCGGCGCGTGGCGCGGGGTCCGCCGGATCGGCGCCGACGGCGTCCAGCAGCGCGCTCCGCAGTTCGTCGGCGGTCGGGCGCTGGAGCGCCGCCGGGCCGGTGAGGACCCGCCAGTGGCCGGGATGCCGCACGAGGTGGTCGCCGAGCGCGGTGCTGACGCCGAGAACGGCGATCAGCCGGGCGAGGGCGTCCGGGTCGGCCGTCAGCTCATCCCGGAGGTCGGCGCGCTCCAGCAGCCGGAGCAGGCCCGCGAGAGCCAGGTCCGGATCGGCGGCGGCGCCGAGGGCGTCGAGGAGGCCGTCGCCGAGCCCGTGGCCCGTCAGGCGGCGCTCGGCCTCGGCGACGTCGGTGATCCCGAGCCGAGCCAGCCGGGCGGTCGTGGTCTCCGTACGGCGTTCGCTCACGGGACAAAGGTAATCACGAGCTCACGCGAACAACCGCCGCGGACGCCGCGTCACTTAAATCATGAAAAACCTTCAGAAGGAGGAACGCTTGGTGAAACTTCTCACCACAAGTGCCGCCGCCGCCGTGGCAGCCGCTGTCGCGGTCGGCCTCGCGTCGGCGGCGGTGGCGGCACCAGGCCGGTCGGTCACGCCGCGAGGCGCCGCCCCGGCGGCCGCGAAGGCGGCCAAGCCCGGCGACTTCAACGGCGACGGCTACCCCGACCTGGCGATCGGCGCGCCGGACGCCACGGTCGGCAAGGCCACGAAAGCAGGAGCCGTCGCGGTGGCGTACGGCTCGAAGAACGGGCTCAGCACGGCGCGGCGCCAGGTCATCACGCAGAACAGCGCCGGCGTACCGGGCACCGCCGAGAAGGGCGACCACTTCGGTGCGACACTCGCCGTCGGCGATTTCAACCGGGACGGCTACTCCGATCTGGCGATCGGCGCGCCCGGCGAGGACATCGGGAACAAGAAGGACGCCGGCTCGCTGACGATCGTCTTCGGTTCCAAGAACGGCCTGTCGAGCAAGGCGGTCGCGGTGGACTCCGTCGGCGGCAACACGCTGACGGCCGGCGATTTCAACCGGGACGGCCGTACCGACTTCGCCACCGCGGCCATGGACGGCACGAAGATCTGGGTCGTTCCCGGGACCACGTCCGCCAAGCCGAGCGCTGTCGGGATCAGCCCCGGCAAGGACGGCCACGTCGACACCATCGCGGCCGGCGACGTGACCGGCGACGGTTACGCCGACCTGGCGGTCAGCTGGTGGTGGGACGACCCCGCCGACCAGGGCACCACGAGCGTCTTCGCGGGATCGGCCAAGGGCCTGGGCAAGAAGGTCGGCCCGACGATCGAGCTCGGCGACACGCACAGCGTCGCCGCGGGCGACCTGAACAAGGACGGCCGCGCCGACGTCGTGATCGGCGGGCTCGACGCCGGCGGCTACCAGGTCTACCCCGGCACCAAGAGCGGGATGGACCAGGCGCACGGCAAGTCCGGCAGCGAGGGCAGCGACCCGGTCGCGGTCGGGGACGTCAACGGCGACGGGTACGCGGACGTCGCCTCGCGCTCGTCGACCGAGGACAGCACCGAAGACGCGGTCGCGACGCGTCTCGGCTCCGCGGGCTACCTGTCGCCGAGCGTCGGTACCCTGACCGAGTCGAAGGCCGGCATCACGCCGAACCACAACAACGGGTTCGGGCTGTCGCTCGCGCTCACGGACGTGAACGGCGACGGCCGGGCGGATCTCATCACCGGCATCCCCGGTCTGGACGACTTCGCCGGGGCCATCGCGGTGACGCCCGGCACCGCGTCCGGGCTCGGCACCGGAACGAAGCTGATCAAGGCGAGCGCGTTCGGTCTCGGCGCCGGATCGCGTTTCGGCACGCTCCCCCGCTGACGGGAGCTCCGGACTAGCGAAAGGGGGGCTCCCTGCGGGAGCCCCCCTTTCGTCGTGAGACGAGATCAGATCGCCGGTTCGGCGATGGTCTCGACGGCCTGCTCCTTCGGGCCCTTGGGCCCGGAGCCGCGCAGCGGCACCTCGCGGACGAACCATGCGACGATGAACGCGGCGAAGGCGACGACCGCTCCGCCGATGACCGTCCCGTGCAGGCCGCTGGTGACACCGGCCTCGAACGCCTCCCGGACCGGCGCGGGCAGCGTGTGCAGCATCGCCGGCGTCAGGTGGGCGCCGCCAGAGGAGATCTTGTGGGCGGCCTCGGCGCCGAGCCGGTCGCCGACGGTGTGCTCGAGGCGGTTGGTGTAGATCGACCCGAACAGGGCCACGCCGAGCGAGCCCCCGACCGTACGGAACAGAGTGACCGAGCCGCTCGCCGCGCCCATGTCCCGCAACTCGGCGCTGTTCTGGGTGATGAGCGTGGTGTTCTGCATGATGAAGCCCATGCCGAGACCGACGCCGAGCGTCAGCGCGGAGCTCATCGCCGTGCTGGTGTCCACCTTGAGCATGAGCAGGACGAGCATGCCCACGGTCATGATCGCGCCGCCGATGATCGGGTACAGCTTGTAGCGGCCGTTGCGGGCGATGAGCTGGCCGGTGGTCAGCATGACGACGAGCATGCCGAACATCAGCGGCAGGAGCAGCAGGCCGCTCGTCGTCGCCGAGGCGCCCTGGACGTCCTGCATGTAGTACGGGAGGAAGTTGACCGCGCCGAACATCGCCGCGCCCACGAAGAAGCTGAGGATCTGCGCGACCGTGAAGTTGCGGTTGCGGAACAGGCGCGGAGGCAGGATCGGCTCGGCGGCGCGGGCCTCGGCGAAGACGAACAGGACCAGCGCCACGACCGACGTGACCGCGAGCCCGATGATCTGCGCGGACCCCCAGTCGTACTGGGTGCCGCCCCAGCTCGCCACGAGGGTGAGGGAGACGACGCCGACCGTCAGCAGGAACGCGCCGATGAAGTCGATCTTCGCCTTGATGTGCGGCGTGTGCAGGCGCATGCCCAGACCGGTGACGAGCAGGGCGACCGCGCCGATCGGCACGTTGACGTAGAAGGTCCAGCGCCAGCTGAGGTGGTCGGTGAGGAACCCGCCGATCAGCGGGCCGCCGACGAACGCGATCGGCATCATTCCGCCGATGATGGCCTGGAAGCGGCCGCGCTCCCGCGGCGGAACCAGGTCACCGATGATCGCGAACGCGCCGACCATCAGGCCGCCGGCGCCCAGGCCCTGCAGCGCCCGGAACCCGATGAGCTGGTTCATGCTCTGCGACAGCCCGGACAGCATCGACCCCGCGAGGAAGATGACGATGGACGCCATGAACATGCCCTTGCGGCCGTACAGGTCGCCGAGCTTCCCCCAGATCGGCGTCGCGGCCGCCGTGGCGAGGGTGTAAGCGGTGACGACCCACGCCAGATGGCTGAGGCCGCCAAGATCACCGACGATCGTCGGCAGCGCGGTGCCGACGATCAGGTTGTCGAGCATCGCGAGGAACATGCCGAGCATCAGGCCGATGATCGCGATGTAGATCGATCGCGTGCTTCTCGACTCCGCCGCGCCCGGTGGCGCTGAGTCCGCAGTCGTCGTCCCCGACATGGGTAGCCTCTCTCTGATGGCCTAGGTGCTTACTTGCCGACCGGCTAGTGAAACTTACTTGCCGTACGGTAAGCTAAAAACTAGCCGGTCGTCAAGTTAGTTTGAGTGGAGATTGATCATGGGCGAACACCGCGGCGACACGCGGGCGAAGATCCAGGCGGTCGCGATGGAGCTGTTCGCCGAACAGGGTTACGAGAAGACCTCGCTACGAGAGATCGCCGAGCGGCTCAACGTGACCAAGGCGGCGCTCTACTACCACTTCAAGACCAAAGAAGACATCATCGTCAGCCTGTTCGACGATCACATGGGCCGGCTCGACGAGCTGATCACCTGGGGCCGGGAACAGCCCCCGACCCTGGAGACGCGACAGGAGCTGGTCCGCCGGTACGCCGGCCAGTTGTACGGCGGCGGGCCCGGGATCATGCGCTTCTGGCACGAGAACCAGGGCACCATGCGCGACCTCGCCGTCGGCGAGAAGCTCAAGTGCCGCATGAAGGACCTGCGGGAACTGCTCATCGACCCGAAGGCGCCGCTCACCGACCAGCTCAAGTCGGTCATGGCGATCTTCAGCCTGAACGCGGCGCTCTTCGCGTTCGAGGACTACGACATCGCGGAAGAGGAACGGCGCGCCACCGGCATCGCCGTCGCGCTGGAGCTGGTCTCCGGGTCCGGCGACGCCCAGGGCTGCGATCACGGCACCGAGAGGTAGCGGCGGCGCTCGCCGGGATCTCGAAAATGTCTCGCCGAACCCTGCTTTTTACAGCAAAGAATTCTCCCCCCCGAGCAATGGTCTCGGCGCGGAGAATTCTCAGTGCGGGCAGGTCAGCGCTCCCACAGGGTCCAGTGGCCGTTTGCCTCCGGGTAGCACGAGAATTGGGTGTAGCCGCCGTTGTCCGCCGGATTGGAGGTGTCCTGGATTCCGTCCACCTGGCAGGCGAACTGGTTCGGGTACCCGCCTCCGACTATCGTCCACTGCCCGGGGGCGGCGAGAGCGGTGCCCGAGGTCAGTGAGACCGTGGCCAGGGCGGCACCGGCGATCAGACCGGCAGCGGCGATAGAGCGCCAGGACTTCATGTATCTCTCCTCTGACGGGAGCCGGGGCCGAAACGGCCCGGCTCCTTGCGTGTCGGTACATGGAGTCAGATGCTCACTACAGTGGCGTAAGTTCGCGCTGTTATGGGATTTTCGGTAAATGTGCTGATGAGGAGAGATCAGCGGGCCGAGCGGCGCTTACAGGACCGACAGATAGCGGCGGCGCTCGTACTCGGTGACCTGGCGGCGGTAGTCCTCCCACTCCGCGCGCTTGTTGCGCAGGAAGAAGTCGAAGACGTGCTCGCCGAGCACCTCGGCGAGCAGCTCGCTGCGCTCCATCGCCGCGATGGCCTCGTCCAGGCTCTGCGGCAGCGGCTCGATGCCCATCGCGCGGCGCTCGGCCGCGGTCAGCGCCCACACGTCGTCCTCGGCGCCCGGCGGCAGCTCGTAGCCCTGCTCGATGCCCTTCAGGCCCGCGCCCAGGATCGCGGCGAAGGCGAGGTAGGGGTTGCAGGCCGTGTCGGGCGCGCGGAACTCGATGCGCGTCGCGTGGCCCTTCTGCGGCTTGTACATCGGGACGCGGACCAGTGCCGAGCGGTTGTTGTGACCCCAGCAGATGAACGGCGGCGCCTCGCCGCCGGCTCCCGCGGACGCGCCGACGCCGCCCCACAGGCGCTTGTAGGAGTTGACCCACTGGTTGGTGACCGCGGTGATCTCGGCCGCGTGCCGGAGCAGTCCGGCGATGAACGCCCGCCCGATCTTGGAGAGCTGGAACTCCGCGCCGGGCTCGTAGAAGGCGTTGCGGTCGCCCTCGAACAGCGACATGTGCGTGTGCATGCCGGAGCCGGGCTGGTCGGTGAACGGCTTGGGCATGAAGGAGGCGTGCACGTCTTGCTCGAGCGCGACCTCCTTCATCACCAGGCGGAACGTCATGATGTTGTCGGCCGTGGTGAGCGCGTCGGCGTAGCGCAGGTCGATCTCCTGCTGGCCGGGACCGCCCTCGTGGTGGCTGAACTCGACGGAGATGCCCATCGACTCGAGCATCATGATCGCGTTGCGCCGGAAGTCGTGCGCGGCCCGGTGCGGTGTGTGGTCGAAGTAGCCGCCGGAGTCGACGGTCGACGGCTCGCTGCCGTCGTCGGGGCGGTCGCCCAGAAGGTAGAACTCCAGCTCGGGGTGGGTGTAGAAGGTGAACCCGAGGTCGGCGGCGTGGCCGAGGGTGCGCTTGAGGACGTAGCGCGGGTCGGCGAAGCTCGGCGAGCCGTCCGGCATGAGGATGTCGCAGAACATCCGGGCCGTGCCCGGCGACTCCGCGCGCCACGGCAGCACCTGGAACGTCGACGGATCCGGCTTGGCGAGCATGTCGGCCTCGTAGACGCGGGCGAACCCCTCGATGGCCGACCCGTCGAAACCGATGCCCTCGGCGAACGCCTGCTCCAGCTCGGCGGGTGCGACCGCCACGGACTTGAGGAATCCGAGCACGTCGGTGAACCACAGCCGGATGAAGCGGATGTCGCGCTCCTCAAGCGTGCGGAGCACGAACTCCTGCTGACGGTCCAAAACTTGATCCCCTTATGCAACCTGCGGCGACAACTCTGACCTCGTATCAGTGTGCCGCGTCCATGTTTCGGTCACGTTACAACGCTCCGGTGTCCGACCGGCCGTGAGGAGGAGCGTCCAGACCTCCTGCCTCGGAGGATGTCTCCCCCGCCCTCGGTTTGCCGTTTCTTGACCGACCGTACGCCCCTGTTCCGGACCGCGTTCAACCGCCGGACGCGTGCCGCACGCCGGATGTCCGTCCCCGGTCGGTACACGTAGGCGTTGCCGATCTCCGGCCCTCACCGAGGGAGCCTCAATGCGAAAACGCCTTATCGCCGGCACGGCCGCCGGGCTCGCCGCCGCGGCACTCGCCGCACCGACGACCGCGCAGGCCGGCCCGACCGCACGGCACGTTCTGCTGCTGAGCGTCGACGGCCTGCACGAGTCGGACCTCGTCCGCTACGCCGCCGCGCATCCGACGTCCGCCCTCGCCGGGCTGCTGCGGCGCGGGACGTCGTACCCGCACGCCAGGACGACGACTCCGTCGGACTCCTTCCCCGGGCTGTTGTCGATGGTGACCGGCGGCACCCCGCGCAGCACCGGCGTCTATTACGACGACAGCTACGACCGGTCGCTGTCCGCCCCCGGATCGGCCTGCACGAGCAAGGGCACCGAGGTCGTCTACGACGAGTCCGTCGACCGGGATTCGACCAAGGTCGACGGCGGAGGCGGGCTCGACCCCGCCAAGTTCCCCCGCGACCCGGCGAAGAACTGCGCGCCGGTCGCCCCGCACGCGTACCTGCGGGTCGACACCGTCTTCGAGGTGGCCAAGAAGGCCGGCCTCCGCACCGCGTGGAGCGACAAGCACCTCGCCTACGACATCGTCAACGGGCCGTCCGGCACGGGCGTCGACGACCTGTACACGCCCGAGATCGCGTCGGTGCCCGCATCCGGCACCGCGGGCAATGACGACCTGAAGGTGGCCGGGATCCTGCACGAGGTGGACGGTTACGACCACACCGGCACCCACCGCGCCGACGTGCCCGCGATCTTCGGCATGAACTTCCAGGCCGTGAGCGTGGCCCAGAAGGATCCGGCCGGCGGCTACCAGGCCGGCGGCGCACCCGGCGCCGAGCTGACCGCGGCGCTCGACCACACCGACGCCTCGATCGGCCGCATCGTCGCCGAACTGGGGCGCAGGAACCTGCTCGGCTCGACCGACGTGATCGTCACCGCCAAGCACGGCCAGTCGCCGATCGACAGGAGCAAGCTCAAGATCATCGGCACGGACGTCGTGCCGGGCATCGTCAACGCGGTCAAGCCGGGGCTCGTCGCCCAGGCGACGCAGGACGACGTCGGGCTGATCTGGCTGACCGACCAGTCGAAGACGGCCGCGGCGGCGGCCGCGCTGCGCGAGCACGCGGCCAGTGCGGGGATCGCCAGGGTGCTGGCAGGCGAGGACGTCGTCCGCCGGTTCGGCGACCCGCGCCGTGACCCCCGGGTGCCGGACCTGGTCGTGATCACCAAGCCCGGTGTGATCTACACCAAGCCGGGCAAGAAGATCGCCGAGCACGGCGGCTTCAGCGCTGACGACACCCACGTCGCCCTGGTCGCCGCGGGTCCGGGCTTCCGGCACACGACGATCGGCGGGCACGTACGGACGACGCAGATCGCACCGAGCATCCTGACGCTGCTGGGCCTCCGGCCCGACGCCCTGCAGGCGGTACGGATCGAGGGCACCCGCCCGCTGCCACGGTGACGCACGCCTGAGGTGTTCACCGGCACCCGCCCGCTGCCACGGTGACGCGCGCCTGAGGTGTTCACCGGACCGGGTGAGCCGTTCGTCTGAGCGGCTCACCCGGCGATGGGCCTCTCAGTCCTCGACGTCGGCGGCGGCCGGGTCGAGGACGCGGGACAGGAACCGGCGGGTCCGCGCGTGCTCCGGGTCGCCGACGACCTTCGACGGCGGCCCCTCCTCGACGATGACGCCGCCGTCCATGAACACGACCCGGTCGGCGACCTCGCGGGCGAAGCTCATCTCGTGGGTGACGACCAGCATGGTCATCCCTTCGAGGGCGAGCTTGCGCATGACGGCGAGCACGTCGCCGACGAGCTCGGGGTCGAGCGCGGAGGTCGGCTCGTCGAACAGCATGACCTCCGGGCCCATGGCCAGCGCGCGGGCGATCGCCACGCGCTGCTGCTGGCCGCCGGACAGCTGCGCCGGGTACGCGTCCACCTTGTCCGCCAGGCCCACGCGGGCGATGTTCTCCCGCGCGACGCGCTCGGCTTCCGCCGCGGAGCGCCGCAGCACCTTGCGCTGGGCGATGGTCACGTTGCCGAGCACGGACAGGTGCGGGAACAGGTTGAACTGCTGGAACACCATGCCGATGCGGCGGCGCGCCGCGTCGATGTCGACGTCCGGGTCGGTCAGCTCCACGCCCCCGACGTACACCTCTCCGGCGGTGGGCTCCTCCAGGAGGTTCACGCAGCGCAGCAGCGTGGACTTGCCGGAGCCGGACGGCCCGATGATGCACACGACCTCGCCGCGCCGGACCTCGAAGTCGATGCCTTGCAGCACCTCCAGGTCGCCGAACGCCTTGTACAGCTCGACGACCTGGACCGCCGCGCCGTCGTTCACGACCGTCACCGCTGCCCCCTCTTCTGCCGGGCCTCCAGCCGCCGCGCCAGGTGGCTGAGCGGGATCGTGATGATCAGGTAGCAGATGGCGGCGACGATGATCGGCGTGGCGTTGCCCTGCTGGCCGGCCACGTCCTGGGCCATCTTCGCCAGCTCCCGCTGCTGCAGCGTGATGCCGAGGAACAGGGCCAGCGAGGAGTCCTTGAACAGCAGGACCAGCTCGTTGGTCAGCGGCGGGATCACGATCCGCAGCGCCTGCGGGACGATGATCGTGCGCATCGCCCGCCCGTGCGACATGCCGAGCGTCCGCGCCGCCTCCATCTGGCCGCGCGGCACGGCCTCGATGCCGGCCCGGATCGTCTCGGCCATGTACGCCGCCGAGACCAGCCCGAGGGCGAGGGCGGCCTGGCCGTACACGCCGCCGGGGATGTTGACCCCCGGGAAGGCGAGCGGGATGCCGTTGCCCACGAAGATGAAGATCAGCAGCGCGGGCAGCCCGCGGAAGACCTCGATGTAGGCGAGGGCGAACCAGCGGTACGGCGGCACCGACGACAGCCGCATCAGCGCCAGCAGCAGCCCGGACACCAGGCCGAGCCCGAACCCGGTAAGCGTGAACAGCAGGGTGTTCCGGAGCCCGACCGTGATGATGTCGGGGAACAGCGTCTTGGCGACGTGCCACTCGGCGAAGTTGGTCTTCAGCGAACCCCAGTCCGCCAGCGACGCGAGCAGCACGACGGCGACGATGAAGATGCCGTACTCGCCGCCCAGGATGAGCCGGCGGCGCTGCCTCCGGGTCAGCCGCGGCGCCGCCTCCGCGTGTTGAGTCATCTGCGGCCTCTCGGATCGATCAGCGGCGCGCTCAGGCGTTCGCCGGCATCGGGCCGATCCACTTTTCGTAGATCTTCTTGTACTCGCCGTTCTGCCGCGACTCGTCGATCGCCTGGTTGATCAGCGCGAGCAGCTTGGGGTTCTTGCCCTTGCGGACGGCGAAGCCGTACTGCTCGCCGGTGTTGAGACTGGCCGCCACGGCGTACTTGGCGTTCGCGGGGTCCTTGAGCCAGCCCTGGACGACCGGGTAGTCCTCGACGATCACGTCGACCTGGCCGCTGCGCAGGCCGTTGAGCAGGCTCGTGGAGTCCTTGAAGGACTTGGAGTCGATGCCCTTGGAGTGGACGTAGTCCTCACCCGTGGTGCTCGCCTGGGAGCCGACCTTCAGCTTCTGCGCCTTCACCGCGTCCAGCGACGTGAAGCTCAGGCCCTTCTTGGCCATGATCGCCTGAGTCGCATTGAAGTACGGCTTGGTGAAGTCGATGAACTTCGCCCGCTCCGGCTTGATCGTCATACCCGCGGCGGCGACATCGCACTTCCCACCGTTCAGCGCGACCCCCGTCTTGATCGTCTCGAACGGCGTGTCGACCACCTGCTGGGTCACACCGAGCTTCTTGGCGACCAGGTCGATCATGTCGACGTCGAAGCCGACGACCTTGCCGCCCTGGGCCGACTGGAACGGCGGGTACGGCAGGTGGGTGCAGGTGGTGAGCTTGCCCTTCTTCACCAGCTTGGCGCCCTGCACCGTCGCCCCGTCTCCCCCACTGCTGCAGGCGGTGAGGGCGAGAGCGGCCGCACAGAGCCCTGCGGTGGCGGCGGCAAGCCGGCGACGAATAGCCACAATTCCTCCATAAGCCATGAAAACAACTGTCCGACTATGTCATATCAGTCACCACCTGCAGATACTCCAGCGGGTCACGACTTGATCACAGTCAGGAAGCGGGCCGCCACCGGCGCGGCCACCTGCCCGCCGTCGCCGCCGTGCAGGACGAACACCGCGAAGGCCAGATCCCCCCGGTAGCCGATGAACCACGCGTGGGTACGGCCCTGGGCATCATATTCGGCGGTCCCGGTCTTGCCCGACGTGCCGGCCGGAAGCCCGGCGTGCGCCGCGGTCCCCCGCGTGACGACCGCGCCCATCATCGACCGCAGCCCCGTCACCGCCGCCGACGGCAGCGGCCGGACCGTCCCCTTCGCCGCGAGGCGCGCGGGCACCAGGCGCGGAGAGCGGTACGAGCCGTCGGCCACGGCCGCGGCGACGACGGCCATGGCGAGCGGGCTCGCCTGGACCTTCCCCTGACCGATGGACGCCTCGGCCAGTCCATTGGCGCCGTCCAGGTCCGGGAAGTCGCCGGAGTACGCGTCGCTGCCCGGGTCGAAGTGGGCGCCGAACCCGAAGGCGGCGGCGCTCGCGCCGAGCCGCCCGGCGCCGGTGCTCACCCCGAGTGTGGCGAAGGTCGTGTTGCAGGACTCGGCGAACGCGTCGGCGAGCGGCACGCGCCCCAGGGCGAGGTCGCCGTGGTTGTGGATGGTCCGTTGCCCCGCCACCGTGACAGCCGGGCAGTCCACCGGGCTGGACGGCGTCATGCCGCCGTCCAGCAGGGCCGCCGCCGTCACCACCTTGAAGGTCGACCCCGGCGGATACAGGCCCAGGAACGCGCCCTTGGCGACCGGCAGCCGGTCGGCGACCGCCAGGATCTCGCCCGTCGACGGACGGATCGCGACCAGCGCGGCCGACGCCGACCCGACGGCCGTGTCGGCGGCGGCCTGCGCGCGCCGGTCGATGGTCGTACGGAGAGGATGGGCGTCCTTCCCGCCGAAGGTCTTGAGCCGCACGGCCACCTGCCCGGGATTCCGGATCTGCACCGCCCACCCGGGACTCCCTTCTTCGGAGTCGTCGGCGAGACCGGCGAGGTACGGCTGCACGCTGCTGTCGCCGGGCAGCGGCCTGCCGTCCGCGGCGACGGGGGCGGCCGACGCGGACTCGATCCGGGTGAGGAACCACTCCCCGCCGTCGGCCAGGGCGGGATGCAGGGTGGCGGGCGACCACTGCACCCGCCAGGCGCCGTCCAGCCGGGCGAGCCGCAGGGTCGCGTGGAAGCTCCACTCGCCGACGCCGTCCAGTCCGCGGGTGACGGCGTAGTCGACGGACGCCTCGTCCCCGTGCCGCACCGGACGGCCCGGGGTGAAGTTCACCCAGTCCACGTGCAAGGCCCGTGACAGGGCCCGGTGCCGGTCGGCGAAGTCGTCGGGCGGGTCGGCGACCAGCCGCCCCATCGCGGCGAAGTCGCCGTTCTCCCAGGCGCGGAAGTAGGCGCTCGCGGCCTTCTCCGGCGTCGCCGGACCGCTCGGCCGGCGTAACGCGGCGCAGGAGAAGGCGGCCACCACGACCAGCAGGATCACCCCGGCCGCGAGCACGGCGACCTTACGCATTCGGACCCCCGGCGACGACGTCTGAGTCGATCAATAAGTCGATCATTCGCCGCCACGCGAAGGCGATGGTCTGACCGCTTCCGGTCGGCTCACCCGGCGGGCCGGGACTCGTCAGCCTGCGGCGTCGGGTGGCATCAGCCTGCGACGTCGCCGCGTGGCATCGGGCCCATCCAGCGCTCGTACGTCCGCCGGTAGGTGCCGTCTCGCCGGATCTGCGCGATGACCTGGTCGAGCAGCCGTACGAGGGCGGGGTTGTGGCCCTTGCGCACGGCGAAGCCGTACTGCTCGTGGGTGCGCAGCCCCGGGATGAGGACGAAGCCGGCGTTGGCCTCGTCGGTGAGCCAGTAGCGCACGACCGGGTCGTCCTGGACGAGCACGTCGATCTGGCCGGTGCGCAGCGCGTCGAGCTCGGTCGTGGCGTTCTCGTACGCCTTCGGCTGCCATCCCTGGCCGCGCGCGTACGCCTGCCCGGTCGTGCCGGCGACCACGCCCACCCGCAGCCCGCCCGGCCCGAACGCGCCGGGCGTGACGCGCTCGCCGCGGCGGGCCATCAGCACCTGCCCGGAGTCGAAGTACGGCCGGGAGAAGTCGACCTCCGCCGCCCGCTGCGGGTTGATCGTCATCCCGGCGGCCGCCACGTCGCAGGCGGCGACCGCGAACGCCTGGCCGGAGGTGATCGCGGTGAACCGGGTGTCGACGATCCGCTGCCGGACGCCCAGCCGCCGGGCGACCAGGTCGATCAGGTCGACGTCGAATCCGACGATCGCCTTGCCCCGCTGGAACTGGAACGGGGCGTACGGCAGGTGGGTGCAGGTGGTCAGCGCGCTCCGGGTGACCAGGTGGACGCCTCGCAGGGTCTGGCCGGCCGGCGCGCAGGCGGCCAGCAGGCAGGCCGCCGCCATCGCGGGCAGGGCGGACGCCCGCGAAAGAGTGGTCAGGTGCACGATGCCTCCGAGGGGGTTCCATCCATCCCGCTCACGCATCAGAGTCAATCAGTCGCACTCAGTGACGTCCATGTCGATCACGCCGCCCGCCTCCGCGAGCGCGTCACCCGCCGCCGTGCGCGCGTACAGCACGCGCCGCCCGACCCGGCGGCCCGTCACCAGGCCGCAGGCGCGCAGAACGCCGAGGTGCTGACTGATCGCCCCCGGCGTCACCGCGAGCCGCCGGGCGAGGTCCGTCGTCGACGCGGGGCCCGCGAGCGCGAGGAGCAGTCCCGCCCTGCGCCGGCCGATCAACGCGGCGAGGGCGTCCGGGGGCGCCGCCGGGGCCGTCTCCCACAGCGTCGCGACACCGTTCGCCGGGTAGCTCAGCATCGGCCGGTACGGCGGGGTCATCACCGAGACGGAGGGCCAGACGAACGCGCTGGGCACCAGGATCAGCCCGTGCCCGGCCAGAGCGCCCCGGTAGTGCCACGTGCGCTGGACGGCGAGCCGGTCGCCGTGCCAGCGGACCCCCTCGTGGAGCCCGGCGAAGAGCCCCTCCGCCCCCCGCTCGGTGAGGGCGCGGGACCGCCGGAGCACGTCGGTCTCCAGCAGCGCCTGGATCCTCGGCCAGTATTCCTCGAGCGCCACCTCCCAGTAGGCGCCGAGCAGGTCCGTGACGTGCGCGAGCGTGCGCTCGGGCTCCTCGATCATCGCCCGGCGCCGCTCGTCGAGCGGGGCGGTGCCCTTGCTGCGCAGCCCGACGTGCCGGATCTCCTCGACGACCAGGTGGGCGGGCGTGGCCCGGACCAGGGCGAGCTCCGTGGCGAAGTCGGGCAGCGGGGACTCCGGCGGCGGCGTGAGGAAGTCGGGGATGTATCCCTCGGCGGGGACCAGCGCGTGCAGCGGCGTCAGATCGAGCCGGCGCAACCGGGGCCGTACCGCGCGCACCCACGGCATCTGCAGCGCGCGCCGCGAGGGGTCGGCCAGCACGCGCAGGCTGTGCGCGAGCTCCCAGAGCGGCGAGAACGCGAACCGGACGCGCGCGACGTCGTCCGGGGTGAAGAGGAACTCGATCATTTAGGCACCGCTAAAAGATTTTCACGCGGGCCCACCGGTTGTCGACCATTCCCCCATGACGTCCGTCGAGGAGATCCCCGTTCCCCCGCCCACCCGTCTCCCCGCGTTCCTGTACACGCGTGTGGGCGGCCTGCCGCGCGCCTTCTGGGTGCTGTGGACCGGCAGCTTCGTCAACCGGCTCGGCACGATGGTCGAGCCGTTCCTCGCCTTCTACCTCACGGGGGTGCGCGGCCTGTCGGTGGCCGCGACCGGGCTCGTGCTCGCGCTGTTCGGTCTCGGCTCGATCGTGTCGCAGATCGTCGGCGGGGTGCTCGCCGACCGGGTCGGGCGGCGCGCCACCCTGACCGGCGGGATGCTGGCGACCGCGGCGGCGATGCTCGCGCTCGGGTACGCCACCACGACGCCGGTCCTGATCGCGCTGGTGTTCGTGCTCGGCCTGACCATCGACGCGTACCGCCCCGCCTCGCAGGCGCTGCTGGCGGACCTGATCGGCCCCGCCGAGCGGACCCGCGCGTTCGGGCTGCTGTTCTGGGCGATCAACCTCGGCTTCGCGGTGGCGATGGTGCTCGGCGGGACGCTGGCGCGCGCGGGGTTCACCTGGCTGTTCTGGGTGGACGCGGCCACCTCCGTGGTGTGCGGCGTCCTGGTCTGGCGGGCGGTGCCCGAGACCCGGAAACGGCGCGCGGAACGCGAACCCGGCGGCTTCGCGGACGTGCTGCGGGACCGGGTCGCGGTCGCCTCGGTGCTGGTCGTCCTGTGCTACGCGTTCGTCTACCTGCAGGCGTACTCGACGCTGCCGCTCGCGATGCGGCACGCGGGCCTGGCCCCGTCGGCGTACGGCTACGCGATGGCGGTCAACGGCATCGGGATCGTCATCGTCCAGCCGCTGATCGGCGCCTGGCTCGGCCGGCGCGACCACAGCCGGGTCCTGGCCGGGGGCGTGGCCGTGGTGGGTGCCGGGTTCGGGCTGACCGCGCTCGCCTCGTCGGCGTGGGCGTTCGCGGCGGCGGTCCTGGTGTGGACGCTGGGCGAGATCCTCTTCGCGTCGGTGTCCAGCGCGATCATCGCGGACCTCGCGCCCCAGCACCTGCGCGGCCGGTACAGCGGGCTGTACGGCACGGCGTTCTCGATCGCGTCGTTGCTGGGCCCGCCGGCGGGCGGCTGGCTGCTCGGCGTGGCCTCCTGGTCGCCGTGGCTCGTCTGCGCGCTCCTGTGCGGGACGGCCGCCGCCGGCGCGCTCGCGCTCGGCCCGGCCGTACGACGCCGGCGGCAGGCCCTCACTTCTTGAGAACCCGCGCGGGGTGGACTGCGGCGCCCTGATCGGGCGCTCATTCCGCGCGGGCTCTCAGTGACTCGGCATGGGCGCGGGCGCGGGGCGGGCGGGGCGGGATCCGAGTCTCGCGCCCCGCGCCCGCACGTCTCAGTGGCCGAAGTCGAACCAGTTGACGTTGACGAAGTCGGCGGGCTGGCCGCTGGTGAAGGTCAGGTACACGTCGTGCACGCCGGTGACCCCGGCGATGTTGGCGGGGACCGTGCGCCAGCTCTGCCAGCCTCCGGTGTTCGCGACGGCGAAGCTTCCGATCGGCGCGTTCGCCCGGTCGTCGAGGCGCACCTCGACCAGCCCGCTCACCCCGCCGGCGGCGCCGCTCGCGACCCGCGCGTAGAACTGCGTGGCGGCGGTGGAGCCGAAGTCGACGCCCTTGTACAGCGCCCAGTCGCCGTTGGCGATCGAGCCGACGTCCTGCCCGCCGCCGCTGTCGGTCGTCGTCTCGGTGCTCAGGCCGGACTGCTGGTCGTACGACTCGGCCTGGATCGGGGCGTACGCGTCGTGGCTCCCCGACGGGGGCGGGGTGGTGCCTCCGCCGCCGGTCTGCCAGGCCGCGACGTAATCGACCAGCATGGGGCTGCCGGGGACGGTGCCGGAGTCCGGGCCGCCGCCGTACGCCGCCGGGAAGCCGCCGCCCATCGCGACGTTGAGGATGATGAAGTATCCGTGGTTCGTCGCGTTGGCCCAGGTGGTGGCGTCGACCTGGTCGGCGCGGACGGTGTGGAAGTTCACGCCGTCGAGGTAGAAGCGCATCTGCTCGGGGCTCGTGCTCCGGTCCCACTCGAGGGCGTACGTGTGGAAGTCGGCCTGGCAGGTCGTCGGTGAGCAGGCCCGCTGGCCGCCGATACCGGTGGTCTCGTTGCACGGGCCGCCGGGACTGGTGCCGCAGTGCATCGTGGCCCACTCATTGTTGATGCCTTGAACGTTCTCCATGATGTCGAGCTCGCCGATGCCCGGCCAGTTCCACCAGTTCCCGCGGTAGGGGGCGCCCAGCATCCAGAACGCGGGCCAGTAGCCGTGCGCCGCAGCGCCCGTGACGTTCGGCATCTGGATCCGCGCCTCGACCCGGAGCTTCCCGCCGGCGGGCGGCTGGAAGTCCGTACGACGGGTCTCGATGCGGCCGGAGGTCCAGTTGCCGGCGCCGTCGCGCTGCGGCGTGATCCGCAGGTTCCCCGAGCCGTCCAGGGAGACGTTGGACGTCGAGGAGGTCATCGTCTCCACCTCCCCGGTACCGAAATTCGCGGGGCCGCCGGGATAACTCGTCCCGGTGGTGTACTGCCAGTTCGCGGTGTCGACGCCCGAGCCGGCGGGGCCGTTGAAATCGTCGGTGAAAACCGTCGTCCAACCGGGTGGGGCGCCGGGCGCGGACGCGTGGGCCGGGCGGGAGACGGCCGTCGCGGCGGCGCCCGCGACGGCCAGGGCGGACAGCAGGGAGAGAAGGGCACGGGGCACGCGCCGGCCGTGCCTGACGGAGGACGCACTCATCGGGACCTCTCTTCGAGAGCGGGGCGGGGGGCCATGAGCGCGCAGTCAGGAGGCTGCGGCCTCACTGTCCCTCTTTCGACAAATGAGGTCAAGGCATGAACGCATGCCCGTTGAGTCCGAATTTCTGCGTTCAACTAGTAAACGAAACTGATCCTCGGGGAGGGGTTGACCAGACCAGTCCGGAATGTCTAACTTCAGGTGGTTAATCCCCTCCGGGACGGCGTACGAGCTGAATGGTGCAGGGTCAGAGCTCCTGTGTCCTGGCGCGCGGACTGTCCGTTCTCCGGGAACGGAACTTCCGCTGGTTCTTCGTCGGTCAGTGCACCTCGATGCTCGGCGACGGGATGGTCGCGCCGGCGCTCGCCTTCGCCGTCCTCGGTCTCACCGGCCGCGCCTTCGACCTCGGCGTCGTCCTCGCCGCCGGGTCCGCCTCCCAGGTCCTGTTCACGCTGGCCGGCGGGGTCATCGCCGACCGGCTCCCCCGGCACACGCTGATCCTCGGCACCGACCTCGTCCGCGCCGTCGTCCAGGGCGTCTCGGCGACCCTTCTGATCACCGGATCCGCGCGGATCTGGCACCTGCTGCTCTTCCAGACGGTGCACGGGATCGCCGCCGCGCTGTCCGGACCGGCCGTACCCGGGATCGTGCAGGCGACGACCAGGCCGGAGCAGCGGCAGCCCGCCAACGCCCTGCGCGTCCTGGCCCTCTCGACGTCACTGCTCACCGGGCCCGCGGTCGCCGGCGCCCTCGTCGTCGGCGTCGGCCCCGGGTGGGCGATCGCCGCCGACTCCGCGACCTTCGCCGTCAGCGCCGCCTGCCTGTCCCGGGTCCGCCTGCGGCGGGCCGGTCACGAACGGGCGCGACGGTTCACCCGCGACCTGGCCGACGGCTGGCGGGAGTTCCGGTCCCGGCGCTGGGTGTGGAGCGTCATCGTCGCCGCCTCCCTCGTCAACCTGCTCTACGGCGCGTTCTCCGTGCTCGGCCCGACGATGAGCGCCCGGTCGTTCGGCGGGGCGGGGGCGTGGGCGCTGATCTCGGCGACGTTCGGCGCCGGCTGCCTCGGCGGCGGCATGATCGCCCTGTGCGTACGGCCGCGGTTCCCGCTGCGCTCCGGCGTGGCGATGATGGCGCTGTTCGCCTTCCCGACCCTCGCCCTCGCCGCCGGTCTCACGGTGACCGGCATCGCGGTGGCGGCGTTCTGCGGCGGCGTGGTCCTCATGGTCTTCAACACGCTGTGGGAGACCGCCCTGCAGCAGCACATCCCGGCGACCGCGCTGTCGCGCGTCAGCGCCTACGAATGGGCGGGCGCGATCGCCTGCCAGCCGCTGGGCCTCGCGCTGGTGGCGCCCGTGGCCGGCCAGTTCGGCCTGCACACCACCCTCTGGACGGCGGGGACGCTCCAGATCCTCGTCGTCCTCACCCCGCTGCTCTTCTCCGAGGTACGGACGCTGGGGTCCCGGCCCGGCGACCGGCCCGCCTGACCGTACGGGGGACGCGGGTCACCGTCCGCACTTCCGTCGGCCCGGGCATCCCCCCTGCGGCTCCGCCCTCTCCGCGCCCAGGACCTGCCAGAAGGCGGTATCGGGACGAACCGTTGACCGGTAGATTCACGGTGCACGTCATGATCGAGAGATTGTTCACCTACAGGTTCACGATCCGGGGGAACGGATGGAGCTTCGGGATATCGAGATCTTCTTGACCCTCGCCGAGGAGCTGCACTTCGGCCGCACCGCCGAGCGGCTCCACATCACCCCGTCCCGCGTCAGCCAGGCGATCAAGAAGCAGGAGCGCCAGATCGGCGCGCCGCTGTTCGACCGCACCTCCCGCGTCGTCCGGCTTACCCCCCTCGGCGAGCAGCTGCAACGGGACCTGAGCGCCGGGTACCGGCGGATCGGGGAAGGGATCGAGGCCGCGAAGGCCTCCGTCCACGGCACCTCGGGGACGCTCACACTGGGCACGATCGGCCCGTTCTCCCTGCATATCGGCGGCGTCCTCGACCTGTTCCAGACCCGCCACCCCGATGCCCGGGTGCTGCACCGCGAGGTCCAGCCGCCGTCCCCGCTGGATCTGCTCAGGTCGGGCGAGGTCGACGTGGCGCACCTGTGGCTGCCGGTCCGCGAACCCGACCTGACCGTCGGCCCGCTGACGCACACCTCTCCGGTCCTGCTGATGGTCTCCTCCACCCACCCGTTCGCCGGACAGGACTCGATCTGCCTCGAGGACCTCGGCGACTGCGCCGTGGTGCAGGGCAAGTCGATCCCGGCCTACATGGAGGAGACCTTCAACCCCTACCGCACTCCCGCCGGCCGCCTCATCCGTCGCGGTCGTAAGGTCTCCACCTGGCAGGAGGCGCTCAACGCCGTTTCCTCCGGCCAGGCCGTCGCCGGGGTCACCGCCGAGGTCACCGACTTCTACCCCTGGCCGACTCTCGCCTTCGTCCCCATCCGCGACGCCGCCCCGTGCCAGTGGGCCTTGGTCTGGCGCACCGCCGCCGAGACCCCGCTCATCCGCGCCCTCGCCCAGGCCGCCGCCGACTTCGCGAAGACCGCCCATGACGACGCCCCGGCCACCGTCCAGGAACATCTCGCTTAGGGCCTGTCTCGAAGCCCCACTGTCCTACGGACGGGGATTTCGAGGCAGGCCATAGGCTCGGAGGAGTGGTACAGCTTCGCATCGCACTCGCCCAGGTGAACGCGACCGTCGGCGACCTCGCGGGCAACGCCGGCCGCACCGTCGACTGGGCCCGGCGCGCCGCCGGCCGCGGCGCGCACCTCGTCGTCTTTCCCGAGATGTTCCTCACCGGCTACCCGGTGGAGGACCTCGCGCTGCGCAGGTCGTTCGTGGACGCGTCGATCGCCGCTCTGGAGGCGACCGCCCGGCGGCTCGCCGACGAGGGGCTCGGCGGGCTGCCGGTCGTGCTCGGCCACCTCGACCGGCGCGCCGACGTCGTCGACCGCGTCGGCCAGCCCGCCGGCGCGCCGCTCGACGCGGCGGCAGTGCTCCACCAGGGCCGGGTCGTCGTCCGTACCGCAAAGCACCACCTGCCCAATTACGGCGTCTTCGACGAATACCGCTACTTCGTCCGCGGCGACCGGCTGCCGGTGTTCCGGCTGCACGGCGTCGACGTCGCCGTGGCGATCTGCGAGGACCTCTGGCAGGAGGGCGGCCCGGTCACCGTGACCCGCGAGGCCGGCGCGCAGCTGCTGGTCGTCCCGAACGCCTCGCCGTACGAGCGCGACAAGGACGACGTCCGGCTGGCGCTGTGCGCGCGACGGGCCCGTGAGGCGGGCTGCGCCCTCGCGTACGTCAACCTGGTCGGCGGGCAGGACGAGCTCGTCTTCGACGGCGACTCGGTCATCGTCACCGGCGAGGGCGAGCTGATCGCCCGCGGTCCGCAGTTCGAGGAGGACCTGCTCGTCGCCGACCTGGAGCTGCCGCCCGCGCCGGCGGAGTTCACGCCGGGCGAGACGCCCGCCGACGGCCACGACGGGACGACCATCACGATCGAGCGCGTGCTGCTGTCCGCCGATCCGGTCGAGCCGTACGCCCCGGAAAAGCCGCCCTGCGCCGAACCCCTCGGTGACCTCGGCGAGGTGTACGGCGCGCTGGTGCTCGGCGTGCGCGACTACGTCCGCAAGAACGGCTTCCGCTCGGTGATCCTCGGGCTGTCCGGCGGCATCGACTCGGCGCTGGTCGCCACGATCGCCGCCGACGCGATCGGCCCCGAGAACGTCCGCGCCGTCCTCATGCCGAGCCGCTACTCCAGCGACCACTCGATCACCGACGCCGAGGACCTCGTCAAGCGGCAGGGCCTCCACGCGCGCACCGTGCCGATCCGCGGCATGGTCGACGCCTACGAGGCCGAGCTCGAGCTGCACGGGCTCGCCGCCGAGAACCTCCAGGCGCGTGTCCGCGGCAACATCCTCATGGGCCTGTCCAACGAGCACGGCCACCTGGTGCTCACCACCGGCAACAAGAGCGAGCTGGCCACCGGCTACTCCACGCTGTACGGCGACTCCGCCGGCGGGTACGGGCCGATCAAGGACGTCCCGAAGACCACGGTGTTCGCGCTGTCCCGCTGGCGCGACGAGCGGACCGACGGCGGGCACCCCTTCGTGCGCCCCTCCGAGGCCCCGCCGATCCCGCGGAACATCATCGACAAGCCGCCGTCCGCCGAGCTGCGCCCCGGCCAGCTCGACACCGACTCCCTCCCGCCGTACGACGTCCTCGACGCGCTCCTGGACGACTACGTCGAGAAGGACCTGGGCCGCGACGAGCTGATCGCGGCGGGCCACGACCCAGGGCTGGTCGAGCGGGTCATCCGACTGGTCGACGCGGCCGAGTACAAGCGCCGCCAGTACCCGCCCGGGCCGAAGATCACCCCGAAGAACTTCGGCCGCGACCGCCGGCTCCCCATCACCAGCAGGTGGCGCGAGATCGTCGCCCCGCACACCACCGACCCCGCCCGCGTGGCGAAGGAGCAGACCGCGAAGGACGCCTGAGCGGGCTCAGAAGGCCGCCTGACCTCGATCATCGGTCTCGAGTGCGTCCGGGCGGAGCGGGCCGGGTCTGACGGTCGGCACCTGGCGGCCGGGCCGTCGGTCATCCGGCCGAAGTCATCCCGCGGCTTTGCGCACGCCGTCGGCCAGGGTGTTCGCGACGGCTTCGCCGGCGGCCGTGTCAGGTGGGCTGACCTGGTCCAGCAGTGCGTCGAGTGACAGCTCCAGAACCCCGGCGACGGCGACGACCGTGAAGAAGGCCGGGGTGGGGATACGGCCCCTCTCGATCTTCCGCAGCGTCTCGGGGGAGATCCCGGCCCGGAGTGCCACGTCGGTGATGCTGCGCGAACCCCTGGCCTCGCGCAGCAGGTCGCCCAGCCGTTCCCCGCGCAGGCGGTCGGCGATCGACAGCGGTTCTCGTACCATGGGCCCAATACTAATACCGGTATAGTTATTGGAATCCAGAAGGAGGCAGGAGTTGATCGAGCTCAAGACCGCCGCCGAGATCGAGGTGATGCGTGCGGCCGGCCGGGTCGTCGCGGCGGTGCACGCGCAGGTCCGCTCGCACGCGGCCGTCGGAGTGTCCCTGCGCGAGCTCGACGAGCTGGCCCGCCAGATCATGCACGAGGCCGGGGCCGGATCGTCCTTCCTCGGCTACCACCCGTCGTTCGGCGCCACTCCCTACCCTGGCGTGATCTGCACCTCGGTGAACGAGGTCATGCTGCACGGCCTGCCCACCGGCTACCGGCTCCGTGACGGCGACCTGCTGAGCGTCGACTGCGGCGCCCACATCGATGGCTGGCATGCCGACGCGGCCGTCAGCTTCTGCGTCGGCCGGGACCGCCAGGGCGACGGCGACCTGATCGCGACGGCCGAGCGCATGCTGGCCGCCGGGATCGAGAAGGCCGTGCCCGGCGCGCGGCTGGGCGACATCGGCCAGACCATGTCCCGCATCGGCCGCGCGGCCGGCTACGGCATCCAGAACGACTTCGCCGGCCACGGCATCGGGCGGGCCATGCACGAGGGCCCGTTCGTGCCCAACGAGGGCCGCCCAGGGCACGGCATGCGGCTCCGCCCCGGCCTGGTCATCGCCATCGAGCCGAGCCTGATGTCCGGAGGCGGGGACGACTATCAGATGGCCGAGGACGGCTGGTCCCTGTGCAGCGGTGACGGCAGCCGCACGGTCCACGTCGAGCACTCGGTGGCGGTCACCGACGACGGACCGGTCGTCCTGACCCTCCCCTGACGCCCGCGAGGCTGAGCGGGGCTCAGGACGAGGCCGTCGCCGTCAGCTCCTTGGAGACGCGTTCCAGCATGAAGGCGGAGGACTCGCGGGCGCGTTCCTCCCAGGCGAAAACGCAGACCGTGGCGACACCGTCGAACTCCAGCTCGCGGAGCGTGCCGAAGAAGACGTCCCAGTCGACCTCGCCCTGGCCGACGTCCAGATGCTGGTGGACGCGAGCCGGGGTGCCGGGCGGGTTGAGGATGTAGCGCAGACCCGACGAGCCCTTGTGATCGAAGGAGTCGGCGATGTGGACGTGAGCGAGCTTGTCCCCGGCGTAGCGCATCATCGAGGCGATGTCGGCTCCCGGGTCCTCGCCGGACAGGTGGAAGGTGTGCGGCGCGCAGTACAGGTAGTTCACCCACGGCTTGTTGATGGCCCTGACCAGGTCCACGGCCTGGTCGTTGACCTCACAGAAGTCGTCGGGATGCGCTTCGAGGTTGAGCGCGATGCCCTCCCGTTCGAGGATCGGCAGCAGCTCGTCCAGCGAGCGCCAGAACGCGGCCTCGCTCTCGGCGGCCCGCTCGGGGCGGCCGTTGAACTCGGAGTTCATCAGCGTGCACTCGAGCTCGACGGCGACCTCGATCATGCGCTTCCAGTAGCGCACGGCGGCCTGCCGCTCGGTCTCGTCGGTGCTGGACCACTTGTACAGCGGGAGGATGGAGGCCAGCTCCACACCGGTCTCGCGCAGGGCCGTTCTGAGCTCGGCGACCTTCGCGTCGTCGGCCCGGGGGTGCAGGAAGAACGGCATGAAGTCGGGCCGGGGCGACAGCTCGATGTGGGAGTAGCCGAGGTCGGCGGCCGTGCGCACCACTTCGGTGAGGGGCAGGGCCCGGAACATGTACGGGTCGAGGGCGATCTTCACTGCTGCGCTCCCGTGTAGAAGGCGGGGCGGGCTTCCAGGTCGACGGCGACGATCTCCTGCGTCTTCAGCGCCTCCACGGTGGCGTCGCCGACCGCGGTCGCCGCGTATCCGTCCCAGGCGGTGGGACCGGTGGCGGTGCCGGCCGAGGCGGCGTCGACCCAGGCCTGGATCTCGGTGTCGAAGGCGTCGCCGAACCGATCGCGCCAGTCCGAGACGATCGGGGTGCTCTCGCGCCCGTCCTGGCGTACGGCGGGCCGGGCGGGGTCGGGCAGCCGGGCGGCCCCGGTCTCGCCGACGATCTCGCAGCGGATGTCGTAGCCGTACTGGCAGTTGACGAAGACCTCCACGTCGATGCGGACACCGCCGGAGGTCGCGAACAGCATGATCTGCGGGTCCTGGAGGTGCTCGAACCGCCGGCCGGTCGGACGGGGAGTGAGCACCTGCGCCGAGACGATCTCCTCCCCCAGTAGCCAGCGCAGGACGTCGACCTCGTGGATGGCGGTGTCCAGCATTGCCATTTCGGAGGTGTAGGACACCGGTACCGTGGGGTTTCGGTGGGCGCAGTGCACCATCAGCGGTGTGCCGATCCCGTCGGCGTCGACGAGTTCCTTCAGCCGCCGATATCCGGCGTCGTAGCGGCGCATGAAGCCGACCTGGACGAGCCGCCCGCCGTGCGCGACCTCGGCCTCCAGGATGCGCAGGCAGTCGGCCGCGGCGGTGGCGAGAGGCTTCTCACAGAAGACCGGCTTGCGGGCCGCGATGGCGCCCAGCACGTACTCGGCATGTGTCGGCCCCCATGAGGTCACCAGCACGGCGTCCACCTCGGGACTGCCGATCACCTCGGCGCCCGAGGCGTACGCCCGGGCGCCGGTCTCGGCGGCGAGCCGCTCGGCCCGGTCGGCGGTGAGATCGGTGATCGCGACCACCTCGGCGCCGGTGACGACGGTCGTCAGCCGGCGGGTGTGTTCCTGGCCGATCATTCCGGCCCCGATCACTCCGACGCGCAAGGTCATCGTGTCCTCCTCTTCGGTCGTTCGGTCTTGGTACGGGTGGGAATCGGATGCCGGAACGGTCGCTCGGGGCGGCGAGCTCACGCCCCGTAGCGGATCGCGGGGCGGCGGCTTCCGGACAGGCCCTGGCGGCCCAGGTAGTCGCGGGTGCGCACGGCGATGGGGAGCGGAACGTCCGGCGCGCAGGGGTAGAGGTCCTGCTCCACGATCATGAAGAGTTCGGCGTCGAGCTTCGACAGCTCGGCGACGACGTCGGCGGGGTCGGGAACCCCGGCCGGGGGCGAGACGCACACGCCGCGCCGTACGGCCTCGCCGAAGCCGAGGTTCTCCGCGTCGACCTGGGCGAGCACCTCCGGGTCCATCTGTTTGATGTGCACGTAGCCGACGCGCTCGCCGTACCGGCGGATCAGGTCGACGGCGTCGCCGCCCCCGTAGGCGACGTGGCCGGTGTCCAGGCACAGGTTGACGTAGCGGGAGTCGGTGCCGTCCAGGAGGCGTTCGATCTCGGCCTGGGTCTGGATGTGGCTGTCGGCGTGCGGGTGGACGACGAGCCGGACGTTGTACCGTTCCAAGAGGATCTTGCCGAGTTCGTCGGCGGCGGTCGTGAGGGTGCCCCACCGGCCGGGCGTGAGGGTGGGCTCCTCGGTGAACTCGCCGGTCTTCTCGTCGCGGAACATCGGCGGGATGAAGACCAGGTGGTGCGCGCCGGCGGCGGCGGTCAGCTCGGCGACGCGGCCGACCTCGGCGAGCATCGTGTCCCACTCCTGCGGGCGGTGCAGGGCCCCGAAGGTGGTGCCGCCGGAGACGCTCAGGCCACGCGAGCCGACCTCCTCGGCCAGCCGCTCCGGGTCGGTCGGCAGATAGCCGTACGGGCCGAGTTCCAGCCACTGGTATCCGGCCTGCGCGAGCTCGTCCAGGAAGCGGGTGAAGTGGACCTGGCGCTCGTCCTCGGGGAACCAGACGCCCCAGGAGTCGGGCGCCGAGCCGAGGCACAGGTTGCCCACGACGGGGCCGGAGATCGTCGTCATCGCGTGAGTCCTTTCGAGGTGAGCAGGCTCAACCTGCGGCGGGGAAGCCGACCCCTGGCGCTGGCCTGACGTACTGACGTGGAGCGCTCTACTAGAGCGCTCTAGCTCTCGCTCACTATGAGTGGGGTCACTCGGCGATGTCAAGGGTCGGAAACGCGCGCGTTACGTGTCAGCGCGCGGCGGTCGTGCCGCGGACGACCAGGTGCGGGGGGATGATGAGCTCCCTGTCGGCGATCTCGTCACCGGACAGCCGCGCGACGGCCCGGTCCACGGCCAGGTTCGCCATGCGACCGGCGTCCTGGCTGACGGTCGTGAGGTTGACGTGGGACAGGCGGGACAGCCGGCTGTCGTCGAAGCCGATGACGGAGATGTCCTCGGGAACCGCGGTCCCGGCCCGCAGGAGCGAATCGAGCAGGCCGGCGGCGCCGTCGTCGTCGTAGGTGATCACGGCGGTGGGGGATTCGCCGTCCTCCAGGAGCAGCCGCGCCGCGCCGGCCCCGGATTCGGCCGTCTGGCCTCCGGGGACGATGCGGATGCAGTTGCCGAGGCCGTGCCGCCGCATCGCATTGCGGTAGGCGCGCCGCCGGTCGGTCGCCTTCGGGCTGCGGCCTCCGTCGATGTGCGCGATGTCGCGGTGCCCGAGTTTCACCAGGTGGTCCACTGCCTGGCGCATCCCCGCATCCTCGTCGGTGTGCACCAGGTCGATCGACGACTCCCGCAGCCGGCGCCCGACGGCGATGACCGGCAGCCGCCGCCCGAGATCCTCCAGCAGCGCCGCCGGGGACTCGGGGCCGAGCATGATGAGCGCGTCGCAGCGATAGCCCAGCAGCGTCTCGACGGCGCGCCGCTCGTCGCGGCGGGGGGTCAGCGCGCTGAGGACCACCTCGTAGTCGGCGCTGTCGGCCGCGGCGTAGATCCCCTCGATGAGATCCGTGTGGAAGGCGTGCTGCACGTTGAACGTCACGCCGAGGAGCCGTGAGCTGTTGCGGGCCAGCAGCCGCGCGCGCGTGTCCGGCCGGTAGCCGATCTCCGCGGCCGCCTTGAGCACCCGCTCCCGCGTCTCGTCGCTCGCGCCGGCGACTCCACGGATGACGATCGACACCAGCGCCCGGGACACTCCGGCGCGCGCGGCGACATCCTCCAGCGTGGGCCGCTTGGCGCCTCTGCCTCTTGCGGATTGCCCGGTCACGGCCCTCCCCTTCGTGTCCAACATGTTGCGACAAGTTGCCGCCGACGTGTTGACATGTTCGTGTGACGCTCATCATAGTGATGGCACTAGAGCGCTCTAAGCGCAATATCCAGAAGGACATCCGTGACCAGGAAACATCCTCCCGGTGACGGTCTACCACCTAGAGCGTTCTAGCGACAGTGACTCCCGCGACCCGGGAGCGCCCACGACGCATCGCGCCGCCCGCCTCCGAGAGCGGCGGGGCAACGACCCCGATACGCCCCGATACAGCGAACACCCCACCAGTCGAACGCGATCCGTGATCAGCGGTTGACTCACCGTCCGCTGACACGGCCACCGGCCCACACCCGAACGACGGAACACGATCAATGGAGACGTCCATGCGGAGAACCAAGCGAGCGGCGGGGACCGCTCTTCTGGCAGCGCTCGCCCTCACCGCTGTCGCATGCAGCAGCACCGGCGGCAAGAAGGCGCAGGCACAGGCGGAGGGGGTCACGGCGGGCAAGGCCGGCACGCCTCGCATGAAGATCGCGATGGTCACGCATGAGGCCCCGGGTGACACGTTCTGGGACATCGTGCGGAAGGGCGCCCAGGCCGCTGCCGCCAAGGACAACGTCCAGCTCGTCTACTCCGCCGATCCGGACGCCGGCAAGCAGTCCACCCTCGTGCAGAACGCCATCGACAGCAAGGTCGACGGCATCGCCGTCACCCTCGCGCACCCCTCAGCGATGTCCGGCGTGGTGCAGAAGGCCAAGGCCGCGGGAATCCCGGTCGTCGCCTTCAACTCCGGACTGGACGACTGGCAGAAGACCGGGGCGCTGGAGTACTTCGGCTCCGACGAGCACCTCGCGGGAGAGACCGCCGGCAGGCAACTCGCCGCGGAAGGCGCCAAGCACGTCCTGTGCGTGCCGCAGGAGCAGGGGCAGGTCGCCCTCGAGGCGCGCTGTGACGGCGTCGCGAAGGGCTTCTCCGGCAAGACGGACAAGGTGTACGTGACCGGCACCAACATGCCGTCGGTGCGGACCACCGTCGCCGCCAAGCTGCGGGAGGACAAGACCATCGACCGGGTGATCATGCTGGGTGCCCCGTTCGCCCTCACCGCGGTGCAGTCGGTCAAGGACGCCGGAAGCAGCGCCAAGGTCGCCACCTTCGACATGAACCCCGAACTGGTCCAGGCGGTCCAGAAGGGCGACGTCGAGTGGGCGATCGACCAGCAGCCGTACCTCCAGGGCTACCTCGCGGTCGACTCCCTGTGGCTCTACAAGACCAACGGCAACGTCATCGGCGGCGGGAAGACGACGCCCACCGGGCCGTACGTCGTCAACAAGAGCAACGTCGCCGACGTCCTGAAGTTCGCAAGCCGGGGGACGCGATAACGACCCTCCAGGGCGCCCGCCCCGGGCGCCCTGGACTCTCCCCCGGACCATGGAGGTTTTGATGAGTCAGACACTGGATGCCGGCATCCGGCCGCCAGTACGGGACGAGCGGTTCACCCGCAAGCCGCTGTCCGCCCGGCTGCTCGGACGGCCGGAGATCGGGTCGCTGGGCGGCGCGATCGTCATCTACGTCTTCTTCTTCGCCGTCGCCGAGCCGTTCCGCGGGCTCGACTCTCTGGCGACGATCCTGTACGCGAGCTCCACGCTCGGCATCCCGGCGGTCGGGGTCTCCCTCCTCATGATCGGCGGCGAGTTCGACCTGTCGGCCGGCGTCGCGGTCACCAGCTCGGCGATGGTCGCCTCGATGCTCAGCTTCCAGCTCACCGCGAACATCTGGGTCGGAATCGGTGTCTCGCTGCTGGTGGCCCTCGCGATCGGCGCCCTGAACGGCTACCTGGTCGTCAGGACCGGGATCCCCAGCTTCCTGGTCACGCTGGCGACCTTCCTGATGCTGGAGGGCCTGAACCTCGCGATAACCAAGATCATCACCGGCAACGTCGCCAGTCCAAGTATCTCCGACATGAGCGGCTTCGCGTCGGCGCAGAAGGTCTTCGCCTCCGAGTGGGACATCGGCGCGCTGTCGCTCCGCATCAGCGTCCTGTGGTGGCTGGTGTTCGTCGCCATCGCCACCTGGGTCCTGCTGCGCACCCGGACCGGCAACTGGATCTTCTCGGCGGGCGGCGCCGCCACCAGCGCCCGGGCCGTGGGCGTGCCGGTGCGGCGAGTGAAGATCGGCCTGTTCATGGCCGTGGGCTTCACGACCTGGTTCACCGGCATGAACCTGCTGTTCTCCTTCAACACCGTCCAGTCCGGTGAGGGCGTCGGCAACGAGTTCCGGTACATCATCGCGGCGGTGATCGGCGGCTGCCTGCTCACCGGCGGGTACGGCTCGGCGGTCGGCGCGGCGATCGGCGCGTTCATCTTCGGGATGACCACCCAGGGCATCGTCTACGCCGGATGGAACCCCGACTGGTTCTTCTTCTTCCTCGGCGCGATGCTCCTCTTCGCCACCCTGTTCAATCTCTGGGTCCGCCGCCGGACGGAGGCCAGCCGATGACCACCACCGAGACCCCGCTCGTTCGTCTGACCAAGGCGGGTAAGCACTACGGCAACGTCATCGCCCTCGCGGACGTGTCGATGGACGTGGACTCCGGAAAAGTGACCTGCGTCCTCGGCGACAACGGTGCCGGGAAGTCCACTCTGATCAAGATCATTGCGGGCGTGCATCCGCTGGACGAGGGCACCTACGAGGTCGAGGGCGAGCAGGTCCGCTTCGGTTCGCCCCGCGACGCCCTGACCCGGGGCATCGCCACCGTGCACCAGGATCTGGCCGTGGTCCCGCTGATGCCGGTCTGGCGCAACTTCTTCCTCGGCTCGGAGGCCCGCAAGGGCGCGGGCCCGCTCAGCCGGCTCGACATCGGCTTCATGCGGCACACCACCAAGACCGAACTGGCCGACATGGGCATCGACCTGCGCGACGTCGACCAGCCCATCGGCACTCTGTCCGGCGGCGAGCGCCAGTGTGTCGCCATCGCCCGCGCCGTCTACTTCGGCGCGAAGGTCCTGATCCTCGACGAGCCCACCGCCGCACTCGGCGTCAAGCAGGCCGGCGTCGTACTCCGCTACATCGTCCAGGCCAGGGATCGCGGGCTCGGCGTCATCTTCATCAGCCACAACCCGCACCACGCCTACCCGGTCGGCGACCGCTTCCTGCTGCTCAACCGCGGCCGCGGCATCGGCTACCACGCCAAGGGCGAGATCACCCGCGACGAGCTCACCGGCCTGATGGCCGGCGGCGCCGAACTGGACGAACTCAGCCACGAACTGGAGCGCACCAGCTCCGACCCGAAGATTCAGCAGGTCGCCGCCGAACTGGAAAAGGAGGCCGCCGCGACGGGCGAACGGTCCACGGAGAAAAGCTGAACCTCGCCCCGCCGATTTCCGCCCTGCCACGAGTCAGGGGCGGTGGTGGGCCTCGCCGGGCCAGGAGCCTTCCAGGCCGTCGCCCTGGCCCGGCAGGTCCAGCTCGCACCAGACGACCTTGCCGTCGCCGCTGGGACGGGCACCCCAGCGCTTGGCGAGCCGGTGGACGACCTGCAGGCCGCGGCCGCCCTCGTCGTCGTCGGCCGCCTGACGGGCCCGGGGCAGGGCGTCGGAATCGTCGCGGACCTCGCAGACGAGCGTACGGTCGCGCAGCAGCCGCAGTTCGATGTCGCCGGTGGCGTACCGCAACGCGTTGGTCACCAGCTCCGACACGACCAGCTCGGTGCTGAAGGACAGCTCCCCGCACTCCCAGCGTTCGAGCGTCTCGCGCACCCGGACGCGGGCGTCGCGCACCGCGGTCGGCAGCGCGGGCAGTTTCCAGGAGGCGATCTCGCCGTCGGGCAGCCGCCGCAGGCGGGCGATGAGCACGGCGATGTCGTCCCGGTCGTGGTCGGCGTACGCGCTGTCGAGGGTGGCCTTGGCGAGCTCCTCCAGCGGCCGGAACAGCGCGTCCGCGCCGAACAGTCCCTGCAGCCGGGAGAGGCCGTCGTCGATGTCCTGGCCGCGGTTCTCCACGAGGCCGTCGGTGTAGAGCACGAGAACGCTGCCGTCCCCGATGGTGAACGTGCGGGTCTCGATCATCCCCTCGCCGACGCCGAGCGGGGGCGCGGGCGGAACGTCGAGGAACTCGCTGGTGCCGTTCGGGCGCAGCAGCAGCGGCGGCAGGTGCCCGGCGGAGGCGATCTCGCAGGTGCCGTCGGTGGCGTCGTACACGGCGTAGACGCAGGTGGCGAAGGCGGGCTCCCGCTCGCCGAGCTCCCGCATCAGCGCGTCGAGCTGCTGCAGGCCGTCCGCGGGTGACAGCTCCAGGTTGACGAGGGTCCGCAGGGCGGTGCGCAGCCGCCCCATCGTGACGGCGGCGCGCACGCCGTGCCCGGCGACGTCGCCGACGATGAGGGCGACGCGGCCGCCCGGCAGGGCGATCGACTCGTACCAGTCGCCACCGACCTCGATCAGCTGGTTGCCCGGGAGGTAGCGGTGCCGGACCGCCACGCTGGACGGGGCGGTCAGGCCCGTGGGCAGCATGCTGCGCTGGAGGGTCAGCGCGGTCGCGCGCTCGCGGCTGTAGTGGCGGGCGTTGTCGATGTAGAGGGCCGCGCGGGCGGCGAACTCCATCCCGATCTCGACGTCGTACGCGTCGAAGGCCCGGTGGGCGGCGCTCCGGGTGCAGACGACGAACCCCAGCGTGGTCCCCCGTGCGATCAGCGGCAGCAGCACCATGGAGCTGTCGGCCAGGAGCTTGGCGACGGGCTTGCGGCGCCACAGCCGGGCGATCCGCTTGGCCGCCTTGGCGTCGAGGTGCGGCTCCAGCACCGGCTCGCCGGTGGCCATGCAGCGGGTGTACGGCGTGTCGGGCGGGTAGGTGAGGACCTCCCCGGTGGGGAAGGCGGCGTTCCACTTCGGATCCGAGGCGTCGGTGGCGAGGGCCACGCGGCGCAGCACGGTGGTGCCGTCGGCGGCGATCGAGGGGTGCTCGTCGGCGGCGACGATGCTCTCCTGGATGAGGACGCCGGCGGCGTTGCAGAAGTGGGGCACGACGAAGTCGACGAGCTCCCGCGCCATCTGGTCCAGGTCGAGCGTCGCCCCGATCCGGACTAGCGCGTCGTCGAGCATGGCCCGGCGCATCAGCGCCGGATCGGTGAAGCGTTCCAGGTCCATCACGGCGACCCGGATCATCATCAGATCGGTCGGGTCGTCGCCGGTGGCGTGCATCGGCTGGACGGTGACCACGGCGTTGCGCGCCCCGTCGTCCCCGGTCCGCACGCCGAGGACGGCGGTCCGCTCGTGACGGCTCGCGAGGGCGTCGAGGAGCCCGGTCAGGGCCTCCTTACTCTCCTCGGTGAACAGGCCGGTCACGTCCGTGCCGACGACCTCCTCCGGAGGCCTGTCGAGGACGCCGGAGGAGTTCTGCCCGCACTGGAGGACCTCGCCGGCCCGGCCGATACCGAGCACGAGGGTCCTTGCCGAAGAATCGGCCATCCGCCGGAGTCCTTCCTTTGGCCCATCAGCCCTCGAGTAAAAGTATGACCAAAAGGGGACTGGAGGGAAGGAAGATCACGCCCTTCATGGTCAGGGCCGCCCGAGACCGGCGATGAGTTCGTCGACGACCCGCTCGGCGAAGTCCTCCGGGACCGGTCCGGCGCCGACCGCCCTCGCCCGATGGGCCATGGCTCCGGTGAGGATCCACAGGGCCAGCTCGATGTCGAGGTCGGCGCGCAGTTCTCCGGTGGCGATGCCGCGTCGCAGCACCTTCCGCATGACCTCGCGCCGGGGTTCGATGACCTCGAGGTTGAACCGGGCCACCAGCTCCGGATAGCGCTCGGCGCTGCTGAGAATGCTCCAGTAGCAGTCCACGCGCTTCTTCTGGGTCTTGTCCGCGATCAGGGCCTGAGCCACGACGATCAGGTCCTCGCGGACCGACTCGCCGCGCGGCTCGGCGATCGGCTCCTTCAACGCGGCGAGCGCGTCGATGATGAGAGCCTCTTTGTTCGGCCAGCGGCGGTAGATCGTCGTCTTGCCGACTCCCGCCCGCGCGGCGACGGCCTCGATGGAGACGCCGGCCACCCCGCCCTCCTCCGCGAGGAGGTCCAGGGTGGCGTCGACGATCGCCTTGTCCGCGCGCTCGCTGCGCGGCCGGCCTGGGGGCCGCGCCGCGAGCTGATCACTCGTCTGCGTCATCGCGCATCACCGTCTCATACCTCGACGGCTTCGCGCTGCTCGACCGGCGGGATCTCGGCCTCCCGTTCCGGCTGGCCGGGCATCCACTTCAGGACGACGAGCGCCCCGGCGAAGGCCACTGCGGCCGAGATCGCGGACGTGATGTGCATGGCGTGCACGAAGGAGTCGTGCGCCGGCGGGAGGATCGCCCGGCCCGCCGCGCCGAACTTCTCCGCCACGCCCGTGGTCGTGCCGATGTCCGCTCCGGCGACGTCGCGCACGCGCTCGGGCAGCGCGGTCAGGTGCGGCTTCAGGCCGCTGCGGTAGATGGAGGAGACCAGGGAGCCCAGGACGGCGACGCCGAGCGCGACCGCGACCTGGCGGGCGATGTTGTTGATGGCCGACCCGGACCCGGCCTGCTCCCTCGGCAGCACCGACATGACGGCGGTGGTGGCCGGGGGCATCACCAGGGCCATCCCGGAACCCTGCACGAAGAAGGTGATCTCCAGGATCCAGATCGGGCTGTGGACGGCGGTGAAGTGGTAGCTGAGCAGCGCCAGCGCGACCATGGTCAGGCCCGTCGCGGCGACCAGCTTGGCGCCGTACCGCTTGACCAGTCCGGCGCTGCGCGGTGAGAAGATCATCTGGCCGACGGCGAGGGGCAGCGTGAGCAGGCCCGCCTGCAGCGGCGAGTAGCCGCGGACGTCCTGCAGGTACAGCGAGATGAACAGGAAGACGCCGCCGAGCGCGAAGAAGACGAGGGCGATGGCGCCGACGGACGCCGACAGCCGACCGTCACGGAACAGCCGGACGTTCAGCGAGGGGTGCTCGATGCGGGACTCGTACCAGACGAACAAGGCGAGCAGCGCGACTCCGGCGAGCACGGGGCCGAACACGGTCGGCTCGGTGACGGTCGCCTTGTCGCCGCCCTCGATGATCCCGTACGTCAGGAGGATCAGGCCGGCGATCGACAGCAGCACGCCACCGAAGTCGATCTTGGCGCGCACGGCGTTCTTGGACTCCGGCACGACGATCGCGATGCCGATCACGCCCGCGATGACGATCGGGACGTTGATGAGGAACACCGAGCCCCACCAGAAGTGGTCGAGCAGCAGGCCGCCGGTGATGGGCCCGACGGCGATCCCGATGCCGACCGCGCCGGCCCAGACGCCGATGGCCCGGCCGCGCTCCTGCGGCTCGAAGACGTTCGTGATGATCGACAGGGTCTGCGGCATGACCGCCGCGCCGCCGAAGCCCATGGCCGCGCGGGCGAGGATGAGCTGACCGGGGGTCTGGGCGTACGAGGAGAGCAGCGAGGCCAGGCCGAACAGCAGCATGCCGATGATCAGCATGCGCTTGCGGCCGATCCGGTCGCCGAGCACGCCGAACGTGAACAGCAGGCCGGCGAAGACGAGGGTGTAGGAGTTGATCGCCCATTCGAGCTGGCCCTGGGTGGCGCCGAGGCCGTCGCGTGGGTCCGCGATCGTCTTCAGCGCGACGTTGAGGACCGTGTTGTCGAGCACGATCACGAGCAGGCTGACGATCAGGACGCCGAGGATCGTCCAGCGTCTCTTGTGGATGGTCTGCGGATCCATGAGGCCCTTCAGAGATATCGATACGATGCTGTTGCGTTTCTTAACGCTGCCAACCTTAGGTTATTCCCGATCCGATACGCAACCGTAGCGTTTCATATCAGACAGCGGGAAGGTCCGGGCTGTACGGGTCGTTGACCTCGTGGGATCATCGATCTCGTCCGGGGACGCCACCGTGGCGCCTCGAGGCAGGAGGTTTCCGATGTCTGTATCGACCGGTCGGCCGACCACCCTGTACGGCGGCCAGACGGGGCGCCGCGTCACCGTCCGCGACATCGCGGCGGCGAAGGAACGCGGCGAGAAGTGGCCCATGCTCACCGCGTACGACGCGCTCACCGCGCGGGTCTTCGACGACGCCGGAATCCCGGTGCTGCTCGTCGGCGACTCCGCCGGAATGGTGGTCTTCGGCCACGAATCCACGATCCCCGTCACCGTGGACGATCTCATCCCCCTCACCGCGGCGGTGGTGCGCGGCACCTCCCGCGCCATGGTCGTCGCCGACCTGCCCTTCGGCGCGTACCAGACCGGCGTGCCCGAGGCCCTGCACACCGGCGCCCGGTTCCTCAAGGAGGCCGGCGCGCACGCGGTCAAGCTCGAAGGCGGCCGGCGGGTGCTCCCCCAGGTCGAGGCGATGGTCGCGGCCGGCATCCCGGTCATGGCGCACCTCGGGCTGACGCCGCAGTCGGTGAACGCCTTCGGCGGCTACCGCGTCCAGGGACGCGGCGAGGACGGCGAACGCCTCATGGCCGACGCCAAGGACCTCGAGGCCGCAGGCGCCTTCGCGGTCGTGCTCGAATGCGTCCCCTCCGACCTGGCCGACCGCGTCACCGCCGCGCTGTCGATCCCGACCATCGGCATCGGCGCGGGCGCTGGCACCGACGCCCAGGTGCTCGTGTGGCAGGACATGGCCGGCCTCACGCCGCACACCGCGAAGTTCGTCAAGAAGTACGCGGACGTGGCGGGCGTCCTGCGCGGCGCCGTCCAGGAGTACGCGGCCGAGGTCGTCTCGGGCGCCTTCCCCGGCCCCGAGCACGCCTACCGCTGACCCGCACGGCATTCACCACCGCCCCCGGTCCGCCGGGGCTTGACGGTGCACGTCGCCCGTCGTCGCGTCCGCCGCTCGCCCCGGTCCGCCGGGGCGAGCGGGGGACGTCCGCTTCTCGGGGTACGGCGGGAGAGCGGCGAGGGGCGATCGACCGGCGCCGTTGAGGGCGGGCGGTGCCCCGGCCCGCTCGCCACATCGCCATCGTGATCGCCTCCGCCGGCGAGGACGGACGAGCACGGGCCCGCGAGCGGCGGCGACACGGCAGTCCGCATCCGGCCGCCCGCACTCGCGTCGGGTCCGTGCGGGACCTCGGGCCACTGCGCCCTCACGGCACCTGACCTGGAGTCTTTTTACCCGTTTGTCACACTTCGCCGTTAAATAACTACATATTCGTCTGCCGGTTCCATTGCCGTCAGGGACGACTGTCCGGATGGTGGGGCAAACCCCCCGCTATCGGAAGGCATCTCCATGCCGCGAGTCCTGACAGTCGCCCTGACCACCGTTTCGATGACCGTGGCCCTGGTCGTTCCCGTCTCGGCCGTCGTCACCCCGGCGTACGCCGCCACCTGCTCGCAGAGCTACCTGCCGCTGCCCGACCCGTCCTGCCAGCCGGGCGCGACCAACCCGGACGTCACGCAGTCCACCATCAACTCGACGATCTGCGTGTCCGGCTGGACGAGCACGGTACGGCCGCCGACGTCGTACACGAACCCGCTCAAGGTCAAGCAGATCGCCGAGTACGGCTACAGCGACACGAGCACCGCCGACTACGAGGAGGACCACCTGATCCCGCTGGAACTGGGCGGCGCGCCCAAGGACCCGAAGAACCTGTGGCCCGAGCCGCGCTACGACGCCGGCGGGTCCACCTCGGCGGACAAGGACACCGTGGAGAACGCGCTCAAGAAGAAGGTCTGCGCCGGCACGATGACGCTCGCCAACGCGCGGCACATCATGGCGACGGACTGGAGGCAGGGCCAGAGCGCCCTAGTGATGCGCTGAGGACGCGCCGCGCCTCGGTGAGCGAGGGCCCGTACCACTCCAGGTGACGGCCGCTCACCAGCGCCACCGGGACGCCGGGGAACATCTCCGGCCCGTCAGTGGCGGAGAAGGCGTACGGCTCGTCCGGCAGTACGACGAGGTCGGGCCGCCGGTGCAGCATCTCCTCGACCGACGTCTTGGGGTACCGCTCGGCGGCCTGCGCGTAAACGTTGCCGACGCCCAGCCGGGCGAGGAGGTCCCCGGCGAAGGTGTCGCGGCCGAGCACCATCCAGGGGCGCCGCCAGACGGGCACGACCGCGACCGCGCCGGACGGCGGGAGGTCGCGCAGGACGTCGGCCCAGGCGGAACGGGCACCCGCCAGCCAGGCGGGAGTGCCCTGCCCGCACGCGGCCAGCGTCCGTTCGAGGCTGGTCAGCGCCTCCGGGAGGGTGCGGATCACGGTGACCCACACGGGGAGGCCGGCTGCCCGCAGGGCGTCGAGGTCGGCCTCCCGGTTCTCCTCGAAGTTGGCCAGCACCAGGTCCGGCGCGAGTTCGACGACCTTCCGCAGGTCGGGGTTCTTGGTCCCGCCGACGCGTACGACGTCGAGGCCGGGCGGCTCGACGCACCAGTCGGTGGCGCCGACCAGCAGGTCCGGCGCCGTGCACGCGACCGCCTCCGTGAGGGACGGCACGAGCGAGACGATCCGGCGGACCCCGCGCGGAGCCCGGAACAGCACTCCCAGGTCGTCGACCATCGGGGGCACCGGGACACCGCGCGGCGGTCCGGTCATCGGGGGGCGGCCTCGTCCAGCGCGGCCAGGAACTCCTCCGGGGTCATCAGGCCGGGCTGCCGGCCCTCGCGGGCCATCCGGTTCGCCAGCCGCCGGAGCAGCTCGTTGACCGGGGTGGGCACGCCGTGTTCGCGGCCGAGCAGGATGATCTCGCCGTTCAGGTAGTCGGCCTCGATCGTGCCGGTCCCCCGCTGCAGGCTCTGGAAGGAGGAGCCGCCGGAGCGCTTGCGTCCGCGGACCGGGCGGACCTGGCTCGCGATGCCCACCCCGCTCGGCGCGTCGATGCCCGCGGCGCGCAGGCACGCCCTGCCCTCGTCCCGGGCGAGCCGGGCGATGTCCGCGCCCTGCTCACCGGGGCCGATGACGACCTCGACGGCGTTGCCGAGGTTCGTCAGGAGCTTGCCGTACTTGTAGCGCATGACGTCCGGCCGGGCCTCGGACGCGAACGTCGCGCCCGCGAAGGCCGCCGCGAGGGACTTCGCGGTGTCGTCCACGCCCTCGGGGTACCGGCCGACGTCGAGGCCGCCCGTCTGGGGCGCGAGGTACGCCTCGACGACGCCGGGTTCGAGGAACGCCGACGGCAGCAGGACGCAGACGCCGTACACGTTGGGGAACAGCCGCAGGGCGAGGCGTTCGTTCTCCACGCCGTTCTGGGCGGACGCGACGACGATGTCCGGCGGCGCGACGGCCGCGAGATCGGCCAGTGCGGGCAGGGTGTCCTGCGTCTTCATCGTGAGCAGCACGACGTCGCCGGGCTGGAACGTCACCGCCGACGGCCGGTCGACGACCGGGACCGGCACCGTGACGCTCTCCTCCGGGGTGTCGAGGCGCAGGCCCCGGTCACGGACGGCCTCGTAGTGCGCGCCGCGGGCGATGAGCGTGACGTCGTGACCCTGCTGGAACAGGCGTGCCCCGATGACGCCGCCGACCGCGCCCGCGCCGTAGACGACGACCCTCATACGTCGGTCACCCGGAGGCCGGCGTGGGCCTTGTAGCGGCGGTTGATGGAGATCAGGTTCGCGGTCAGCGCCTCGATCTGGTGGGCGTTGCGGAGCCTGCCGCCGTAGACGCCGCGCATGCCCTTCACGCGCGCCGCCAGGGCCTGGACGGTGTTCGTGGCCTCCCGGTCGTCGCCGAGAACCAGTACGTCGAGGTCGACCTGGTCGATCTCCGGGTCGAGGAGGACGACGGCCGAGACGTGGTGGAAGGCCGCCACGACGGTGCTGTCGGGCAGGACGGCGGCGGCCTGCTGCGCGGCGCTGCCCTCCTCGACCGGCAGCGCGTAGGCGCCCTGCTTGTCGAAGCCGAGCGGGTTGACGCAGTCGATCACGATCTTGCCGGCGAGCTCCTCGCGCAGCGACTCGAGGGTCGCCTTGTGGCCGTCCCAGGGAACCGCCACGATCACGACGTCGGCCTCGCGGGCGACGGCGGCGTTCTCCGCGCCCCGGGCGGTCGCCCCCTCCCCCAGGCTGTCGGCGGCCTGCTGGGCGCGTTCGGCGTTGCGGGAACCGATGATCACTTCATGTCCGGCGAGGGCGAACCGGCGCGCCAGTCCCTTGCCCTGGTCGCCGGTGCCGCCGAGGATGCCGATGGACAGCCCACTGACATCCGGCGCATCTGCGTGCTGAGTGCTCATAGTGGACGATCCTGCCAGGGCACCTCAGACCGGCTCCTTCCCGGGTATCGCGGCCATGGCGGCGCCGATGATGCCGGCGTCGTTGTGCAGCTCGGCGGCCACCACCGGAGTCCGCACCTGTTTCAGGTACGGCAGGAAGCGGTCGGCCTTCTTGCTGACCCCGCCGCCCAGGATGATCAGCGACGGCCACAGCAGGTCCTCGATGCGGTGCATGTACTCGCCGAGCCGCTTCGCCCAGTCCTCCCAGTCCCAGTCGTGGACGTCGCGGGCGTGCGCGGAGGCCCGCCGTTCGGCGTCCTTGCCGCGGATCTCGATGTGCCCCAACTCGGTGTTGGGCACGAGCCGCCCGTCGACGAACAGCGCGGTGCCCACGCCGGTGCCGAGCGTCAGCATGAGCACCGTGCCCGGCCGGCCGCGCCCCACGCCGAACGTCATCTCCGCCACGCCGGCCGCGTCGGCGTCGTTGAGCAGCGTCACGGGCACCCCGGCGGTCTCCGCGAACAGGTCGCGCGCGGCCAGGTCGACCCACGCCTCGCCGAGGTTGACCGCCGTACGGACGACCCCGCCGGTGACCACGCCCGGGAAGGTGACGCCCACCGGGCCCGTCCAGCCGAAGTGCGTGACGATCTCGGCGACGATCCGTGCCACCTCGTCGGGCGGCGCCCCCTCCGGGGTCACCAGGCGCAGCCGCTCCTGCGCGAACTCGCCCTTCTCCACGTCGACCGGCGCGCCCTTGATACCGGACCCGCCGATGTCGACACCGAGTATCTCCATATCGCTATACCTACCTGACATCGCCGACGCTTAACAAAGGGCACGTGATCTCGCTGCCCGTACGGCACCATGGGGGCCATGGACGCGAGTCAGGTGGCGGCTCTGCGGGAGCTGCTCGCGACGACCGGCTGGCCGGAGCGCACCAGGGAGTTCGCCTGGTCGCTGCGTTCGTCGGCCCGGGAGCCCGGCGGTCTGCTGGTGTTCGGCCCACCCGACGACGAGCCGTGGCACCTCGCCGCCCACCTCGACGACGAGAGCCGGCTCGGCGGCGTCCCGGAGCTGTCGCCCACGCTGGTGCGCTGGGAGCCGCCGCCCGGCGCCCCGCCGCACCTGCGGATCGGCCTGGAGCGCCTGGAGGCGGCCCGGCGCGGAGAGACGCTGATCGTCGTCTCCGAGGAGGAGTCGGCGGCGCCGCTGCTGGAGCGGGTGGACGACGCGCGGCGCGTCGGCGCGACGATCTTCGCGCTGGACACCGGCGACCGGGAGCTGGAAGGCCTCGCGCACGAGGCGCTGACCGTGCCGGCCGACGACCGGCTGGTGTCGTTCGACGCGGCCCAGCACCTCGTGAGCGCGGCCGCCGGGGAGCCGCTCCCCAAACGGGGCCTGCGCGACCGCCTGGCCCGCCTCCTGGAGACGATCAGCGGCCCGACCGTTTCCTGAAGGCTGTTTCACGAGCGCCGCGCAGCCGCGCCGCGGGCTCGTGAAACAGCTCCCGGTCTCAGCTCTTGCGGCGCCACTCCTCGTTGCGCTCCGCGGCGCGCTCGAACGCGTGCGCCGCCTCTTCCTCGGTGGCGTAGGGGCCCATGCGGTCACGGTTCGGGCAGCCGGGCCCTTGCTCGACCCTGCGGTGCTTGAGGCAGAAGAACCACTTGCCCTCGTCACTCATCGCGCTCTCCGATCATGCTGTCATCGTGCCCCGGCGGGCTGACTACACTCCAACAGCATGACGACGCAACTCCACCCCGGTCACGTCTCCCCGATGCGCAAAGTGCCGGCGGACATCCCCCGGCCGGAGTACGTCGGCAAGAAGGTGCCCCGCACCGGTGAGCCGGACGTGAAGACGCCCGAGATCATCGAGCGGATGCGGGTCGCCGGGCGCATCGCCGCGCAGGCGCTCGAGGAGGTCGGCAAGCGGATCCGGCCGGGCGTCACCACCGACGAGCTCGACCGGATCGGGCACGAGTTCATGCTCGACCACGGCGCGTACCCCTCGACGCTGGGCTACCGGGGCTTCCCCAAGTCGCTGTGCACCTCGCTGAACGAGGTGATCTGCCACGGCATCCCGGACGACACGGTCGTCCGGGAGGGCGACATCATCAACATCGACATCACCGCCTTCAAGGACGGCGTGCACGGGGACACCGACGCGACCTTCCTGGTCGGCGAGGTGGACGAGGAGTCGCGGCTGCTCGTCGAGCGCACCCGCGAGGCGATGACGCGCGCCATCAAGGCCGTCCGCCCGGGCCGGCAGCTCAACGTCATCGGCCGGGTCATCGAGTCGTACGCCAAGCGGTTCGGCTACGGCGTCGTCCGCGACTTCACCGGACACGGCATCGGCACGACGTTCCACTCCGGGCTGATCGTGCCGCACTACGACGACCCGCACGCGACCACCATCATCGAGGCGGGGATGACGTTCACGATCGAGCCGATGCTGACGCTCGGCACGATCGACTACGAGATCTGGCCGGACCGCTGGACGGTCGTGACGAAGGACCGCAAGCGCACCGCGCAGTTCGAGCACACGCTCCTCGTCACCGACACGGGCGCGGAGATCCTCACCCTCCCGTGAGATAGGGCGGTTCGGCGCGGGTACGTACCGCGCCGTGGCCGACAGACTCGGGACGTACCGCAGCAAGCGCGACGCGCGCCGTACGCCGGAGCCGGTTCCGGGCGAGGGGCCGCTCCCCCGTGGGAACGACGACACGTTCGTGATCCAGGAGCACCACGCGCGGCGGCTGCACTGGGACTTCCGCCTCGAACGCGACGGCGTGCTGGTGTCCTGGGCGCTGCCGAAGGGCGTGCCGGACGATCCGCGGACCAATCACCTGGCCGTGCACACCGAGGACCACCCGCTGGAGTACGCGTCGTTCGCCGGGAAGATCCCGAAAGGCGAGTACGGCGGCGGCCAGGTCACCATCTGGGACCGCGGGACGTACGAGACCGAGAAGTGGACCGACCGCGAGGTCAAGGTCGTCCTGCACGGAAACCGGGTCTCCGGCCGATACGTCCTGTTCCCGACGAACGGCAAGAACTGGATGATCCACCGGATGGACCCGCCGGTCGACCCCGACGCCGACCCGATGCCCGAGCGGGTCGGCCCCGTACGGCCCGAGGTCCGCGAACGCCTTCCCCGCCGCGCGGAGGCGTACGGCTTCGAGTTCGCGTGGGGCGGGCGCCGGTTGATCGTGTTCTCCGACCGCGGCACGACGCACGCCCAGGACGCCGATGGCGAGGCCGCCGAGGTCCCGTCCGGGCTCGGGGAGTCGCTCGCCGCCCATCGGGTCGTCCTGGACGGCGAGGTGACCGTCATCGAGGACCGCGAGACCTACATGATCTTCGACGTGCTCCACCTGGACGGCCGTTCGCTGTTCGACGAGCCGTACGAACGGCGTCGGGAGCTGCTGGAGGGCCTGCGTCTCGCCGGGCTCCGGTGGCAGACCGCGCCCTGCTTCGACGACGGCGAGGCGGTGCGGGCGGCCGCCCGGCAGCAGGGCCTGCCGGGAATCGTCGCCAAGCGTCTCGACGCGCCCTACCGCCCGGGGAAGGCCGACTGGCGTCTCATACCGGCGGAGTGAGGGACGACGCCCCGATCCGTCGTCGCGACCCAATCCTGTCAAACATTCTGTCCGAATCAGGACGAATCAGCATTAAAACGGAAATCTCCCTAGCCGGAATGTCAGTGACTAATTACGCTACGGTCGTCATTCCCATGCATCTGGAGGCAATACGTGGGCGGTTCCCGCTTCCCCTTCCCCACGCCGGGAGAGCCGATCCTTCACACCTACGCCCGGCTTCGTGACGCCGGGCCCGTGGTCCCCATCGAGCTGCCGGGGAACGTTCCCGCCTGGGCGGTGAACAGCTACGAGGCGCTCGCCGACGTCTTCGCACGCGACAACAAGGTGTTCTCGGCAGACCCCCGGCACTGGATCGCCCTGCACGACGGAACGGTCCCCGCGGACTGGCCGATGCTCCCCCTCGTCTCCGGCGACCACCTTCAGGTCAAGGACGGCGTGGACCACCGGCGGCTGCGGACGCTGATCGCCCGGGCCTTCACGGCCGCCCGGGTGGAGGCGATGGCGCCCCGGATCGCCGAGATCACGGCCGAGCTCATCGACGGCATCGCCACGGCCGGAGACGGCGTCGACCTCGTGCCCGCTCTCACCGAGACGTTGCCGATGTCGGTCATCTGCGACCTGTACGGCGTCCCTCACGCCGAACGGGCCCAACTGCGCGGCTGGACGACCACGCTGCTGTCGCACACCGCCACCGGCGAGCAGGCCGCCGCCGCCAATGCGGCGCTGAACTCCTACCTGGCGTCGCTGGTCGACCTCAAACGGCGCGAACCGGGAGACGACCTGACGACCGGGCTCGTCCGGGCGCACGACGACGAGGACCGTCTCTCCAACGACGAACTCGTCAGCGCCCTGTGGGTCATGCTCATCGCCGGCCACGAGACGACCGTCCACCTGCTCGGCAACGCCATCGTGACGCTGTGCGCCCACCGGGATCAGCTCGCCCTGGCGATCGAACGGGACCTGTGGCCCCAGGTGGTCGAGGAGACCCTGCGCTACCGCGGCCCCGTGCTCGGCTCGCCGTTCCGCTACACCATGACCGACACGGTCCTGGCGGGCGTGCCCATCCCCGCCGGTGAGGCCCTCTGGCTGAGCCTGGCGCACCACGGGACCGAACACGGGCGGTACGGCGACGCTGCCGACCGGTTCGACATCACCCGCGAGCAGAGCGGTCACCTGGCGTTCGGGTTCGGCCCGCACTTCTGCGTCGGCGCGCCGCTGGCCCGGCTGGAGAGCCGCATCGCCCTGGAGGCGCTGTTCGGGCGCTTCCCGGAGCTCAGCCTGGCGACCGGCGCCGACGCCATTCACTACAACCCGTCGTTCATCACGTACGGACCGTTGTCCCTGCCGGTGAACCTCGGCCCGGCGCGGGAGCGCGCCGCGGAGGAGCGCCTGCCGGAGCCCGCCTGACCTTTCGCTGGGCGCGCTCCCCGGGACGCGCACAGCTCCCCCCGGACCCGGTCTCGACCGGGTCCGGGCCATCGCGTTTCCACACTCCGGACTGATTCGAGTCGATCGTGGAACCGCTCCGGCGCGTCGCGCGTCCTTACTCCCCGAAGCGGGCTACAGTCCGCGCGTGTCAACAAAGCGGGTGATCTTCACATGATGGGCCATACGCACGCGCTGGCCGGGGCTGCGGCCTGGCTCGGGACCGTGCCGTTCCTCGCCGACTACGGCATGCGGATGACCCCCGGGCAGATCGCGGCCGGCGCCGTGGTCTGCGCCGGGGCGGCGCTGCTTCCGGACCTCGACCACCACGACGGGACGATCGCCAACACGTTCGGCCCGGTCACCCGCGTCCTGTGCAAGGGCATCAGCGTGGTGTCCGGCGGGCACCGGCACGCGACGCACTCGCTACTGTTCTGCGCACTCATGGCGGTCGGCGCCGACCTGCTGTCGCAGCACGTCGTGCAGGCGTGGTGGGTGATGCTGTTCCTGCTCATCGGCCTGGGGTTGCAGGGGATCGGGATCGGCGTTCCCAAGAAGGAGCACTTCGACGCGCTGCTCAACGCCTTGATCGCCGGCGGGCTGACCTTCTTCATGGCGAACATGAAGTTCGCCGGGCCCGGACTGGGGACGCACGGCTACACGCTGGGGTGGGCCGGATTCGCGGTGGGGCTCGGCTGTCTCATGCACGTCATCACCGACTCCATCACGCCGCAGGGCTGCCCCGTGTTCTGGCCCGTCCCCTGGCGACTCGCGATCCCGCTGGTGCCCCGCACCAACGGGAAGGTCGAGCTGTGGGTGGTCACGCCCCTGCTCACGCTGGGCATCGTGATCCTCGGCATCCGGTCGTCGGCCGGTTCCTTCGCCGCGCACTGGCTCACGCACAACGGCGGCTGACACGACGTTCACACGCGCCGTCGGCGGGCACACCTGGTGCCCGCCGACGGCGTTTCCGTTGGCGCGCTCCACACCGCTTCACCCGGTGACCTGCTGGGAAGAGCAAATATGTGGGACACATGACACGGTGCGGCGCGGCCGTGATCACCGGGCTGGCGCTGGTCGCCGGGTGCGGTGACGGCGACGCCGGCAAGACGAACGCGGCCGCGACCTCTCCGGCCCCCGGCGCTCCACCGCCGGTCCAGGGATACGCCGGCCAGCTGGAACAGACGTACGAGCAGGTCGTCAAGGCGGTGCTGCCCTCCGTGGTCCAGATCGACACCGACTCGGGGCTCGGGTCCGGCGTCATCTACGACAACAAGGGCGACATCGTCACCAACGCCCATGTCGTCGCGGGGGCCAACCGGCTGACGGTGACCACCGCGACCGGCAAGAAGGCGCTGCCCGCGACGCTCATCGGCCAGTACGCCCCGGACGACCTGGCGGTCGTGCGGGTGAGCAACGGGGCGCTGAAACCGGCGCGCTTCGGCGACTCCAGCCGCCTGACGGTGGGCCAGATGGTCCTCGCCATGGGCAATCCGCTCGGCCTGTCGGGCAGCGTGACCAACGGCATCGTCTCCGCGGTCGGGCGCACGGTGTCCTCGCCGCGCGAGGGCGCCTTCCCGGGCGCGACGATCGCCGGAGCGGTGCAGACGAGCGCGCCGATCAACCCGGGCAACAGCGGAGGCGCGCTGGTGACCCTGAACAACGAGGTGATCGGCATCCCCGCCCTGGCGGCGTCCGACCCGCAGATCGGCGGCGCGGCCGCGGGCATCGGCTTCGCGATCCCCAGCAACATGGTCAAGCTGATCGCCGATCAGCTCATCAAGTCGGGCCGCGTGACCAACTCGGGCCGGGCCGCGTTCGGCGTCACCATCCGGAACGTCGCCGACCTGGCGGGCAACGTCGTCGGCGTCGGGGTGGTGTCGGTGACGAAGGGCGGCCCCGCCGACCGGGCCGGGATACGCCCCAACGACATCATCGTCTCGGTCAACGGCACCAAGACGCCGACCACCTCCGAACTGTCGGACGTCCTGGCCGTGCTGAAGCCCGGCGACAAGGCGCAGGTCGTGGTCCAGCACCCGGACGGCGCCAAGACCACGACCACGGTCACTCTGGGCCAGCTGCCCGGCTGACCCGGCTGACTAGGCGTCGGCGAACCCGGCCAGCACGCGGTCAGTGGCCTCGCGCAGCCGGTCACGGACCTTCGGGTCGTACGCGTCGCCGTGCGCCCTGGAACGCCTCACGCCGTCGAAGAACCCGCCCGTTCCGGCATCCTCGGTGACGAGCCGCAGCACGGCGTCGCCGCCCTCCTCGACCGTCGACCACGGGGTGACGCCGGCGTCGCGGACCATGGCGGTGTCCATGTAGGTCGCGGGGTGAATGCAGTTGACCGCGACGCCGTCCAGCTCATCGGCCAGGTCGAAGGTCCAGGCGGCGAGCGCCAGCTTGCTGCGGCAGTACGCGAGGGTGCCGTTGTAGCGGCGGTCCATCGTCAGGTCGTCGAAGTCGATCGTGTCCTGGCCGAGGGATCCCTCGTTGACGATCCGGGCGCCCGGTCCCAGCGCGGGCAGCAGCAGGCGCGTGAGCAGCACGGGCGCGAGGTAGTTGACGGCCCAGTGCACCTCGTGCCCGTCGGCGGTGAGCCGACGGTCCGTACCGCTGCCGACGCCCGCGTTGTTGATCAGCACGTCCAGCCCTGCGCCGTTCTCCGCGGCGAGGTCGGCACGGACACGGCCGGCGAGGTCGCGGACCTCGGCCAGCGACGCGAGGTCCGCGACGTACGGCCGGCCGCCGGTCTCCGCCGCGACCGCGTCGAGTTTCGCTCGATCACGGCCGTGCAGCAGAACGGTCATGCCCCGCTCGGCCAGGTGCCCGGCGAGATACCGTCCCACGCCGGCCGTCGATCCGGTGATCAGTACTGTGGTCATGGTCCGATCCTCGTACGCGGTGCCGTTCCGGTACCAGGGCACGCCGATCCTGGTACAACGGCCACCACTCACGGCCGGAAGTTGATCCGGTCGTGCTGGAAGTCGAGGGTGACGCTGCTGAAATGACGGAGTTCGTCCGAGCCGAGCAGCCCGGACACACCCATGCCGAGGTCGACGACGGCGAGCGAGTGGGCCCGGAGCGGGATGCCGCCGATCGTCCACTGCCGCACCTTGACGATCGGCACGGTTCCGCTGCCGGTGACGCCCTGGACCCGGTGCTGCTGCCCCGTACGCGGCAACCCGAGCCGGCGGACGAGGCTGCGGTCCACGGAGGAGTTCGACGAGCCGGTGTCCAGGACGAACTCGTACGGGCCGCGGCCGTTCACCCGCACCGGGACGAAGACCAGCGTGCCGTCGCCGCTGTTGACGACCCGCATGGGGAGCGAGAAGGCGGTGCCGGTCTCCATCGGCGAAGGCACCGCCCCCAACGGCGAGGACAGCGACGATATGGGAACCGAACCGGCGGGCGCGGAAGAACTCGCGGAGGCGGCGGGCCGGGCCTGTGTCTCGGCGCAGCCGACGGTGACGGGCAGCGCGGCCGCCAGCAGCAGCCTGATGATCATCGTGCGGGACACAGGGACGGACGTTCCCGTCGGTGGGCGCGCTAACCCGGGTCGCCGAAGAAGCTGGCCGGATCTTGGCGGCCGGAAATGGACCGCCGAGGTCAGGCGTCGTGGCCGGGCGGATGACGCGGGCGGCCAGACCTTGACGGCCGGGGATGGACCGCGGAGATCAGGCGTCGCGGGCGGGCGGGATGACGCGGGCGGCCAGGTCCAGGACCCCCGCGCGGATGCGCTCCCAGTCGTGGCCGTCGGCGCGCAGCGCGTGGACGAGGTCCGCCGACAGCGCGGCCAGGAGCACGTGGGACAGGTGGTCGGCGTCGGCGCCCGGGTCCGCCGCACCGATGAGGATCGCCAGGTGACGATGCCAGAACCGGTAGCTTCCGATGCGGTAGCGCGCTCCCGGCACGGCGGTCTCGGACAGCCGTAGTACGTCGAGGTGGCCGCTGAGGTAGTCGACGTAGGCGTCGAGGAACGCCGTGATCCGCTCCACCGCCAACACCCCGGGGCCGAGTGGCGGCGGGCCCGACAGGATCCCTTCCTGCAGTTCGCGCTCCCGATCGTCGAGGAGGGCCACGGCGAGACCCGACTTGTCGCCGAAGCGCCGGAAGACCGTGCCCTTGCCGACACCCGCCTCGCGGGCGACGGCGTCCATGCTCACGCCGTCCACGCCGTGCTCGGCGAACAGCTTGGCCGCGGCGTCGAGCACGAGCCGCCGGTTGCGCGCGGCGTCGGCGCGTTCGGTCGGCCTCCGGGCCGCCAGCGACGACAGCTCGACGTCCTCCGGCATCCGCACTCCCTCACTCGGTCGATCCCTCGACATTCGGACCATAGTCCGGTAGCGTCCCCGACATCAACCGGACTACGGTCCGATTATCGAAGGGATCACCATGACCGCGCTCATCTCCCGCGAGGACCTGCGTACCGCCATCGAGGCCGGCACGGTGACCGTCGTCGACGCGCTGCCCGAGTCGTACTACGCGCAGCAGCACCTGCCCGGCGCGCTCAACCTGGTCGAGGACGAGGTCGACGCCCGCGCGGCGGACCTACTGCCGGACCGGAACGCCCCGATCGTCACCTACTGCTCGAACGCCGCCTGCGGCAACAGCGAGGCGGTGGCGACCCGCCTGACGGCCCTCGGCTACACCGACGTCCGCAAGTACCGCGACGGCATCCAGGACTGGGCGGAGGCCGGCCTGCCCGTCGAGTCCGGAGCTCCCGCCGCCCGCTGACCTGCCGCCACCGCCGAGCGGCCGCGGCCCGGCCGACCCGGCCGCTCAGGTGTCCGTCCCCTCCGGACCGGCGCCTCGCGGCACACAGAGGGTCACCCCGGCCCTCCGCCCGGCCACTCAGGTCCCCTCCAGCACGGCCCGCCCCGCCGCTAGGCGTCCGGCCGCTCAGGCGTCCCCGGCCCGGCGCCTCGCGGCGAACAGAGGGTCACCCGGCCCGCTTCCGTCCGGCCGCTCAGGTGCGGCCCGCCCTCGTCCTGCCGCTGGGCGTGCGGCCACTCGGGCGTCCCCGGCCCGGCCGCACGCCGGCCCGGGCACGCGCTCAGGCGCCGGTCTCGGCCGCCCGTACGCGCTCGATGACGGGGGCGAAGGCGTCCATGTACGAGCCGTGCACCGTGTAGTACGTGAAGCCGTAGCGCTCGCGATAGCGCAGGATCCGCTCGGCCATCTCGTCGACGGTGCCGATCAGGACGAATGGCGTCTCGAGGATCTCGTCGGCGCTCAGGACGCGCCCGAACCGCTCGCTCACCTCCTCGGCGGCCGCCCGCCGGTCCTTCGTCTCCAGCACGAGCTGGACGAGCGCCTGCCACTCGACCTCGTCCGCCCGCTCGCCCGCGCATTCGCGCGCGTAGCGGACGCGGTCGTCCGTCTCGGCCGCCGTGGCGAGGCGGAACGTCCCCGGAGGCTGTCCCTTGACCTGGTACGTCCCGGCGATCCCGACGATGTCGGCGCGCTCCGCGGCGACGCGCAGGATCCGGTCCCCCGTGCCGCCGATCAGCAGCGGCGGCCCGGAGCCGTCGAACCCGCGCCGCTGCACCGGTGCGAGCGCCGGAAGCCCCATCGCCTCGCGGAGCGCGGCCTGCTGTTCGTAGCCGTCCGCGGCGAAGAGCCGGGCCAGTTCGCCGATGGTCGCCTCGAGGCGGTCGGCCCGGGCGCCGAAGGGCTCCCACGGGATGCCGGCCTCGTCGAACTCCCATTTCATGTGCCCCGCGCCGAGGCCCAGCTCCAGCCGGCCGTCCGTGAGGACGTCCGTGGTGGCCACCTCCCGCGCCAGCAGGGCCGGATTCCAGAAGGCGGCGTTCAGCACGAGCGTGCCGACCCGGAGGCGCTCGGTCGCCGCGGCCGCGGCGACCAGTGCCGGGAACGGCGCGGGCATGCCGAGGTGGTCCGCGGCGAACACCGTGTCGTAGCCGTACCGCTCGCCCTGCCGGCAGGTCTCGACGAGCGCCGCGTGGGATTCGAGGCCGAGGAGGTTGAAGGAGAACCGGAAGCCGCTCATGACGATCACCCTGACTCACGACCGTACGGCGGGCAAAGCCCTTCGCCTCAGGGCGAAAACGGTCAGTCCTGGCTCTGTGCCCGCTTGTCCAGCGACGCCAGGTAGGCGTTGTAGTCGGCCAGCTCGTCGTCCTCCTTGCGCGCGGCTGCCCGGTCGTCGCGCCGCTCCTGGCGGCGCGCCACGCGCTGGTCCTCCGCGAACCACTGGAACACCATCGCGAGCAGCACGATGAACGTCGGGATCTCCCCGAACGCCCACGCGATGCCGCCTCCGGTGTGCTGGTCGGAGAGGATCGACGGCCCCCACGGCCGGTGCAGCGAGTTGTACCAGCCTGCGGCGATCGGCTGCCCGAGCTCCATCAGCGCGATGCCGAAGAAGGCGTGGAACGGCATGGTGACGAACAACAGGATGATCTTGGCGATGAACGGTATCCGGCGCGGCGTGGGATCGACCCCGATGAGCACGTAGAAGAACAGCGTGCCGGCGAGCAGGAAGTGCACGAGCATCGCGAGGTGGCCGACGTGGGCGCGCATGAGGTAGCCGAACAGCGACGTGAAGTACAGCACGTACGTGCTGCCCATGAAGATGATCGTCGCGGTGGCCGGGTGGGCGATGAACGCCATCCCCCGGCTGTTCAGGATCGCGGTCAGCCATTCGCGCGGACCCCGGTCGCCGCGGATCGCGGCCGGCTTGAGCGCGCGCAGCGCCAGCGTCACCGGGGCGCCCAGGACCAGGAAGATCGGGGTCAGCATGGACAGCACCATGTGCTGGATCATGTGCACGCTGAACAGCACCGGAGCGTACGTCGCGGCGCCCGTCATCGTCACCGCCACCACCGTGGCCAGGCCGACGAACCAGGCGGCGGTCCGGGTCACGGGCCAGCGGTCACCGCGGCGGCGCAGCCGCGTCACCCCGGCGATGTACAGGCCGCCGAGTACGACGACGAGGACGGCGAAGAACAGGTCTGGGCGCCACAGCGTCGCCAGCCGGGTGAGGTTCACCGGCGACGGCATGTCGAAGCCCAGCAGGCTGCGCACGGGGGTCTCGTCGGTCGCGGGCGCCGGCGGGGCCGTGCGGGCGAGCGCGACCGCGACTCCCATCGTCGCGGCCATCACGAACGCCTCGACGGCGACGAGCCGGATGAACGGCCACGGCGGGCGGACGACCGCCGGCCGCGCGTACCCCTTGGGGTTGTGCGCCATGATGGCGGGCAGCGTGCGTTCGCGGTGCAGCCAGCCGAGCACGCCGAGCGTCGTGAACAGGGCCGCCTTGACCAGGACCAGCCGACCGTAGTCGCTGGTGAACAGCTGGGTCGGAGTGGGGACGCGGGAGATCGCGTTGGCGACGCCGCTGACCCCGACGGCGACGAAGCACCACAGCGCCATCCGGCTGAACCGGTGGGCGGCCACCCCGAGGTGGTCGCCGTCGTGGGCGGCGTGCCAGCCCAGGATCAGCAGCCCGCCCACCCAGGGCGCGAGCGCGACGACGTGCATGGCGAGGCCGCTGATGGCCAGCTCGTGGTTGGGTGAGGACGCCGAGTGGCCGGTCAGCGGGGGCGGCAGCAGCGCGACGAGGGCGGCGACGAGCAGGCCGGCCGCGCTGCCGGGCGTCGCGGCGGTCCGGGCCAGCAGGGCGATCATCGCGGTCAGCAGCACGACGATCATCAGCGCCGTGCCCTGCGGCAGCTGACCGACGTAGCTGGAGAGCTCGTTCCCGCCGGCGACCTTGGCGACGGGCTCGCCGAGGATGTCGGAGACCGTGAAGATCAGTGTGGCGGCGGCCCCGGCCGCCCAGACGGCGGCGATCCAGGAGGCGCCTCGTATGTAGCGCACGGCCTGCGGGTCGAGCACGCCCTTGACCGAGGGCAGCAGGACGACGGCGCCCAGCAGCACGCCGACGGTGAGGGTGCCGCCGAGGTCCATGGTCAACCGGGCGACCGGGAGACCCCACCGGGTGAGCGTGCCCGCGTCGGCGAGTCCGCTGATGACCTTCTCGCGGACCGCCCCGCCGGCGACCAGCGCGACGAGAAGGGCGGCGATGCTGGTGAGCCCGACGAGCGCCGCCGCGATGTACGGCCGGTGGCTACGCACGGGCGACCGCGGCCCGGAGTCGAACGGCTGGGCGAGACGCACCGGCACGGGCTCCGACCGAGCCGGGGCAGACGTCGGCGGAGCCGGGGCGGGCGTCGAGCGCGCCGGGGCGGACGTCGGGCCAGCCGGAGCGGGCACCGGCCGAGCCGAGGTAGGCATCGGCCGAGCGGCCGGAGCGGGCGTCGGCGGAGCCCGGGCGGCGCGCGGGCGGCGAGAGGTTCATCATGGCGAAGGAGGCGGTCTCTCCGGGTCGGCAGGTGTTCCCGGGGCGCTCATCACTCTGGGCGCGCTCCGCGTGCGGCCTCGTGCCCCGGCCGCCGCTCGCCCGCTCGTCAGGATCGCTCCCCGGACCTCCTCAGCTTATTCACCCTCCGCCGCCCGGCGGATACGGGTCGCCTGTACCGCTCCTGACCTCCTCCGGCCGCGCGGTCCCGCACAGGCCAGCACCCGGTGGACACGGGTCGCCCGGGATGCTCCTGGCCTCCTCCGGCCGCCGGATCCCGCACAGGCCAGCACCCGGTGGATACGGGCCGCCCGGGATGCACCTGCCCCCTCCGGCCGCCCAGACCCGCACAGGCCGGCGCCCGCCGGATACGGGTCACCCGGGATGCTCCTGGCCCCCTTCCGGCCGCCCGGTCCATCACAGGCAGACATCCGGTGGATACCGGTCGTCCGAGATGCTCCTGACCTCCTCCGGCCGCCCGGTCCCGCACCGGCCGGCGCCCGCCGGACACGGGTCGCCCGAGATGCTCCTGACCTCCTCTGGGCGCCCGGTCCCTCACAGGCCGGCGCAGGCCAGCGCCCGCCGGTACGCGTCGGCCCGCTGCTGTGGTGAGCCGGCGTCCGACAGCAGCTCGGCGAGCCGGAACCAGCCCTGCGCCGCCTCGCGGGAGGGCCCGATCTCCCTGAGGCAGGTCATGGCACGCTCCAGCGTGGCCGCCGCCTCGTCCGGGCGGCCGAGCCGCAGGGTCGCCTCGGCGAGTGCGATCAGGGCTCCGGCGGTGGCCGGCCGCGCGTCGTTGCCCAGGAGTTCCAGCGCTTCGTTCGCCCGGTCGGCGGCCCGCTGCGCCTCGCCCGTCGCGAGCTCCGCGCGGGCGAGTTCGGTGAGGCACCAGGCGACGTCGAGGTCCGCAGCCCCGGTCGCGGTCAGCTCGTGGAGGGCGCGTTCGAGCTCGTCGCGGGCGCGCTGCGCGTCCTGCGGCCGGGCCAGCAGCATGAGGGTGGCGTACTCCCTCCGCAGCCGGCTCACGTCGCGCAGGTCCGCCGCCTCTCCCAGGAGGGACAGCGCCCGCTCCCCGTACGTCGCCGCCGTGTCGAAGTCGCCCTGGTGCTTGGCGACGAGGGCGGTCTCCCAGTAGGCGGCCATGCGGGCGGCCGGGCTGCCGGTCGCCTCCGCGTGGTCCAGCAGCCGGTCGGTCAGCTGCCGGGCACTGACCAGGTCGCCGCGTTCGAGGTAGACGCCGACGAGGGTGCCGCCGAGCTTGACCGTCTCGTCGCTCCACGGTCCCTCTTTGGCGGTGACCCGCGCGAACGCGCGCTCGGCGAGGGCCGCGCTCTCCGCGAGGTCGCCCTTCTCCCGGTGGCAGCGGGCGGCGGCGACGTTGACCCGGATCCATTCGTCGGTGTCGTACTCCGGGGACAGGTCCGACCCGAGGGCGGCGAACTCCCGCAGCGCCTCGTCCAGCGCACCTGCCGCCTCGAGGGCGAGCGCGTGTCCCCACCGGGCCCGGCGCGCCGACTCGGGCAGCGCGGCCAGTGCCGGGTCGGCCAGCAGTTCGGCGAACCAGTCGCGCGCCTCGGTCGCCCGGCCGTTCCGCAGGGCGGTCTCGGCACGGTCGAGGGTCGTCTGCAGCCGCTCCTGCGTGGCCTCGTCGATGCCACTGGAGAGGTAGGACGCCGAGCAGCCGAGCTTGCGGGCAAGGAGTCTGACGACATCGGGGGTCGGGGTTCGCTTCCCGCTCTCGATCAAGGAGACGTAGCTGTCGGACAGCTCGGGAAGAGCCAGCTGCGCCTGGGAAAGACCCTTGCGCATCCGCGCCCAGCGGATGCGTTGTCCGAGCGATTGGTGACTATCCACTTTGACCCACTTTAACGAAAACAATCAACTGAGAATCAGGAGGGTTTGTTGAATCCACGGCGTGGACCACGGAGCCTCGCGGGCTTCGCCCCCGCTGACGGGACGTTCTCCCGCCGACCAGCGATACTTCGACGATCACGCCCCCTAGCAGCGGCCGACCGATCGACCCGCTCGGCCCGATCTACGGCACTGAAGATACTTGTACCAGAAAGGATAGTTTTCGCCGCCTTCTTACAGAAGACTCTTGGAGGACATTCGAAACCCGGCCGCGGCGATCCGCGCCGGGAACGCCCGCGGTGTGCGGCCGATCCACCCACCGGCCCCGGCAAAGCAGGACGACGATTCGCCCCATTTCACACATAGATCCGAAATCGCCGCACGCTCGCACGGACCGTACGAGCGGGGCGGGTGCCGCACCCTACCGGCCGCCCGCCTGCGAGGGATCCGTAACTTACATACCGATGAGTCCGGAAGACCACGTCAACGACTAGTCTTCCGACGTCACCCCTGCGGCCCGCGACCCGTGCGATCCCGTTCATGATCGATTCGTCGGAGGCCGCGCTGAGTCGCGACCCCTGCGAAACGGAGCCCCGAATGACGACGCGGCTGGAGGCCGGAGGTCCCCTCGACCGCTTCTTCGACCTGACCGCACGCCGGACCACGGTGGCGCGCGAGGTACGCGGCGGCATCACCACGTTCGTGGCGATGGCCTACATCATCCTGCTGAACCCGATCATCCTCGGCGGCGCGGAGGACGTGAACCACGCGCACCTGTCGATCCCGCAGCTGACCACCATGACCGCGCTGTCGGCCGCGATCTCCACCCTCATCATGGGCCTGGTCGGCAACGCGCCGCTGGCCCTCGCGTCCGGGCTCGGCATCAACGCGGTCGTCGCCTTCCAGGCCGCTCCGCACATGACCTGGCCGCAGGCCATGGGCCTCGTCGTGCTCGAGGGCGTGGTCATCGTGATCCTGGCCGTCACCGGGTTCCGCGAACGGATCATGAACGCCATCCCCCTGGCGCTCAAGCACGCCATCGCCGCGGGCATCGGCGCCTTCATCGCCCTGATCGGCATGGTCGACTCCGGTTTCGTCGGCAAGGGCGACGGCACTCCCCTGACCCTCGGGTCCGGCGGCCACCTCGCGGGCTGGCCGGTCGTCGTGTTCGTCATCGGCCTGCTGCTGATGATCGTGCTGTACGTCCGCCGCGTCCCCGGGGCGATCCTGCTGAGCATCGCGGTCGCCACGGTGCTCGCCGTCGTCATCAACAGCAACACCACGATCGCCGACAAGGCGTGGGGCACGGTCGTGCCGAAGCTGCCTTCCAAGCTCGTCTCGTCCCCCGACTTCGGGCTGCTTGGCAAGGTCGACATCTTCGGCGGCTTCGGCCGGGCCGGCGTGCTCACGGCCCTGGTCGTGCTGTTCACCCTCGTGCTGAGCGGCTTCTTCGACGCGATGGGCACGATCCTCGGGCTCACCGAGGAGGCCGGGCTGCTCGACGAGGAGGGACGCGTGCCGCGACTGGGGCGCATCCTCGCCGTGGACGGCACGTCGGCGATGATCGGCGGCCTCACCAGCTCCTCCGCCGGCACCGTGTTCGTCGAGTCGGCGGCGGGCATCGGCGAGGGCGCCCGCACGGGGCTGGCCAACATCGTCACCGGGCTCCTCTTCACCGCGACGCTGTTCCTCACCCCGATCGCGGCCGTGGTCCCGGCGCAGGCCGCCGCGCCCGCGCTCGTGATCGTCGGCGCCCTGATGATGACCCAGGTCGCCAAGATCGGCTGGTCCGACCTGGACATCGCGATCCCGGCCTTCGTCGCGATCGTGATGATGCCCTTCACGTACTCCATCACCAACGGCGTCGGCGCGGGCGTCATCGCCTACACCCTGATCCAGACCGCCCGCGGCCGGTGGGCCGGCTGGCTCCTGTGGGTCGTCTCGGTCGTCTTCGTCGCCTACTTCGGCATCAACGTGATCGAGCGGATCTTCGGCATCTCCTGACGCCGCATCTGACCGCCCCGGGAGCCGACGGACCCGGGGCGGTCAGGCGTATGGATACCGTTAAGGCCATAGGTGTGCCGGGAAGTCTGGTCGGCGCTGTCGTTGTCGTCCCCTTTTTCAGGAAGAGGCAGCCGCCGTGGCAGACGTCGAAGCGTTCGGGCTCGCCGTTCTCGTGATCGCCCTCATCGGCACGGTCGCCGTGCTGTCCAACCGGTTCAGCGAGCGCGCCCGGATCCCGGCACCGGCGATCTTCCTGGTGTGCGCGGCGATCGCCTCCGACCTGTGGCCCAGTCTCGGCTCGGTCTCCCTGCCGACGATCGAGAAGATCGTCACCGTGGCGCTCGCCGTGATCCTGTTCGACGGCGGCATGCACATCGGCCGGCGCCGTTTCCGCTCGGCGGCCGCCGCCACGGTCTGGATCGGCGTCGCCGGGACGCTCATCACCACCGCGGCTCTCGCCCTGCTCGCCCATTACGCGTTCGGCATGGACTGGCGCCTGGCCGTGCTGCTCGGCACCGCTCTCGCCCCGACCGACCCGGCCGTGGTCTTCTCCGTGCTGGGCCGCCGGGAGATCGCCGGGCGCACCGGCACCCTCCTGGAGGGCGAGTCCGGGGCCAACGACCCGGTCGGCATCGCCCTGCTCGTCGCCGTGCTCGGCGCGACCGGCGGCGGACTGTCGGCGGTCGGCCATGTCACGGTCGGGTTCCTCCAGCAGATGGTGATCGGGGCCGCCGTCGGCGTGGCCGGCGGGATGCTCCTGCTGGCGTTCATGCGGCGCGTCCCGCTCCCCAGCGAGGGCCTGTACGCGCTGCGGGTGCTGTTCGGCGCGCTGGTGATCTACGGGCTGGCGACCGTCGCGCACGGTTCGGGCTTCCTCGCCGTCTTCGCGGCCGGCATCCTGCTCGGCGACGAGCGCGCCCCGTACAAGAGGGAGATCGAGCGGTTCCACTCGTCGCTGGCGAGCCTCGCCGAGATCGTCGCCTTCATCATGCTCGGCCTCACGATCAGCCTGCGCGGCCTCGGTGACGGCGGAGCGTGGTGGATCGGCCTCATCATCGCCGCCGTGCTGGCCTTCGTGATCCGGCCGGTGTTCGTCGGGCTCCTGCTGTGGCCGGTGCGCCTGCGGCGGAACGAGCGGATCTTCGTGCTGTGGACCGGGCTGAAGGGGGCGGTGCCGATCCTGCTCGGCCTGTTCATCCTGCAGGAGGGACTGCCCGGCGTCCGGCGCGCGTACGAGATCATCTTCGTGGTGGTCGCCTTCTCGGTGACCGTCCAGGGCGGCCTGGTGCCGGAGCTCGCCCGCCGGCTGCGCATCCCCCTGCGCGTCGTCGAGCCCGAGCCGTGGAGCCTGGGCGTACGGTTCCAGGAGGAGCCGGAGGGCCTGCACCGATACCAGGTGAGGGCGGGCTCGGCCGCCGACGGCATGACCGTCGACGAGCTGCCCTGCGGCGAGGACGTCTGGATCAGTTTCGTCATCCGGGGCGGCCGCCTGGTCCCGGTGCGCGGCGACACGCTGATGCGGGCGGGAGACGAGGTGCTCGTCCTGGCCCCCGGCACCCCGGACCTGGAGGCCGTCTTCACCCGCCGGCGGGACGACTCCTCGGCGAGCTGACACTGTGTCAGCATCCTTGGGGATGCGGATACAGATTGGTGCCGCCTCTGCGGCCGTCGCCCGGTCACTCTTAGGGGAGAAGCACCCTGAGGAGGAAACGTGAAGGTCGGCGTACCCCGCGAGATAAAGAACCACGAATACCGCGTGGCCATCACGCCCGCGGGCGTGCACGAACTGGTCCGGCACGGCCACGACGTCCTCATCGAGCGCGGGGCCGGCGCGGCTCGTCGATTCCGGACGAGGACTTCATCGGCGCCGGGGCCAAGATCCTGGAGACCGCGGACGACGTGTGGGCGGCCGGCGACCTGATCCTCAAGGTCAAGGAGCCCATCGCCGACGAGTACCACCGGATGCGGAAGGGCCAGACGCTCTTCACCTACCTGCACCTGGCGGCCTCGCGCGCGTGCACCCAGGCCCTGCTCGACGCCGGCGTCACCTCCATCGCGTACGAGACCGTCCAGCTGCCGAACCGGTCGCTGCCGCTGCTCGCCCCGATGTCGGAGGTCGCGGGCCGGCTCGCGCCGCAGGTCGGCGCGTACAACCTGATGCGCTTCAACGGCGGGCGCGGCGTGCTCCCCGGCGGGGTTCCCGGCGTCGCCCCGGCGAAGGTCGTCGTGATCGGCGGCGGGGTGTCCGGGCTGAACGCCGCGCAGATCGCCGTCGGGATGGGCGCGGACGTCACCGTGATGGACGTCAACGTCGACCGGCTCCGCCACATCGACGCGATCTACCAGGGCCGCCTGAAGACGCTGGTGTCGAGCGCGTACGCGATCGAGCAGGAGGCGCTCGGCGCCGACCTGGTCATCGGCGCGGTGCTGATCCCCGGCGCCAAGGCCCCGACGCTGATCTCGAACGAGCTGGTGTCCCGGATGAAGCCGGGCTCGGTGCTCGTGGACATCGCGATCGACCAGGGCGGCTGCTTCGAGGACTCCCACCCCACGACGCACGCCGACCCGACCTACAAGGTCCACGAGTCGGTCTTCTACTGCGTCGCCAACATGCCGGGCTCGGTGCCGAACACCTCGACGTACGCGCTGACGAACGTCACGCTCCCCTACGCCGTCGCGCTCGCCGACAAGGGCTGGCGTACGGCGCTGCGGGACGACCACGCGCTGGCGCTCGGCCTCAGCACCCACGACGGCGCGCTGGTCAGCGAGCCGGTCGCCGAGGCGCACGGCCTCCAGGCGACCGCGCTGGAGGACCTGCTCGCCTGACGGCCTCGCTCACGAGCGCCCCGGCCGGCCGATGGGCCGCCGGGGCGCTCGCGCGTTCTTCGCCGTGCCGAGGACCGCCGGGGCGCTTCCGAGTCCTCCCGGCTCCACGGGAAGGCCGGGCGGCCGCAGGGAACCGCGGGCTCCCGGCGAGGACGCTTCGCCGAGGCGGACGCGGAGGGCCCGTTCCGCGTCCCGTATCGTGCCACCCATGGGGGAATTGATCCTGTTGCGACACGGTGAGACCGAGTGGAGCCGCACCGGAAGGCACACCGGCCGCACCGACGTCGCCCTGACCCCGCGCGGTGAGGAGCAGGCCAAGGCGCTGGCGCCGCTCGTCGCCGCCCGCGACATCGCGCTGACCGTGGCGAGCCCGGCCCAGCGCGCCCGGCGTACGGCCGAGCTGGCGGGGCTGACCGGCGTCGAGACCGACGACCGGCTCTGGGAGTGGGACTACGGCGCGTACGAGGGCCGCACCACGCCCGCGATCCGCGAGGAGCGGCCCGGCTGGTACCTGTGGACCGACGGAGTCCTGGAGGGAGAGACCGTCGACCAGGTCGGCGCCCGGGCGGACGCCGTCATCGAGCGCGTCCGGCCGTCCCTCGCCGAGGGCGATGTCGCGCTGGTCGCGCACGGGCACGTGCTGCGGGTGCTGACGGCCCGGTACCTCGGCCTGCCGGCCGCGGACGGCCGGCTGTTCCGCCTCGACACCGGGACGCTCTCCACGCTCGGCACCGAGCACGACCGTCCCGTCATCGGCTCCTGGAACGTCCCCGCCCGCTGAGTCCCGAGCGAGGCCATGGAGAAGCAAATCGGCCGGCTCAGCCCGCGATGCGGTGTTTCGCCCAAAAGGACGTCAGGTCGGTGGACGTCCTGGCCTGCGCCGCCGCCTTGAACTCTGCGGTCGTCGAAACCCCGTACCGGTGTGACCGTACGTAGCCGCGAAGCAGGGTCGTCATGGCCGCGTCGCCCAGCACGCGGCGCAGGTCGTGCAGGGCGCACTTGCCGTACTCGTAGACCACGATCCCGTAGCGGCTGGAATGCTCGTCCTGGTCCCAGTAGCTCATCGAGTTGCTGATCTTCTCGGCCGGCGACGTCCACCTCCCCCGGCGCCAGCATCCGGAGCCGCTGATGCCCCGATAGAGGTCGGTGGCCCGGATCGGCGGTGGATGCCCAATAGAGGATTCACGGCCGGCGCACCGCGGCCCGTCGACCCGGCGGCGGGGAGAGAGCGGTCTGGAGATGATGATCGCCGGAGACCCGGCTGCGTGTTCTCAGGACGTAGGCTCGCCATCGTGGACGATCTTCGTATGGCCGACGTCGGCGACGTGCGCCTGGCCTACCGGACGTACGGGGCGCCGACGGCCCCGCCGCTCGTCCTGCTGCACGCCCTCGGTGAGGACGGCGGGACCTGGCGGGCGACCGCTACGGCGCTCGCCGCCTCTCATCGGGTGTACGCGGTCGACCTGCGCGGGCACGGCGCGAGCGGCCGGACCGCCGCGTACTCCTTCGAGCTCATGCGCGATGACGTCGTGGCGTTCCTCGACGCCCTGGGGCTGGAGCGGGTGAGGCTCGTCGGGCACTCGATGGGCGCCACCGTGGCGTACCTGCTGGCCGGGAGGCACCCGGAACGCGTGGACCGCCTCGTCCTGGAGGAGCCGCCACCGCCCGTCCCCGCCGATCCACCGAGGCACGTCCCGGCGAACCCGGAGGAGACCGAGGCGTTCGACTGGGCGGCGGTGGACGCGATCTACCGGCAGCGCAACGACCCCGACCCGGCCTACTGGGACGCGCTGGCCGCGATCACGGCGCCGACGCTGGTCGTCGCGGGTGGGCCGAGCAGCCCCCTCCCCCAGGACCAGATGGCGAGGCTAGCGGAGACGATCCCCGATCACCGGTTGGCGACCATCGACGCCGGGCACCTCGTCCACGAGGAGAGACCCGGGGAGTTCGCCGCCGCGCTCGCCGCCTTCCTCGCCTGAGCTCAGGAGGCGGCGGCGAGGTCGGTGTTCCCGTCCCGGGTCAGGCGGCGGGCTCGGCGGGCGTCAGGCGAGTAGATCCACTGCTCGGGCACCACCTGAGTGCCCCGGTACAGCGCCTTCAGCGTGGTCGTCGCCCACAGGTCCTCGAGCGGCGTGGCCGGCAGGCCGTACATGCGGCGCGCCCAGCGCGGGAGGGTGGCGACGACGAGGGTCGCGATGCTCGGCGCGGCCAGTTTGAGCGGCAGCATCCGGCGCGGGACGGTCGGGTTGTACAGGCGCCGCAGCCCCTGCTTCGCCTCCTTGCAGGCGAAGATCCTGGGCCGCATCTCCTCGTAGTACGCCCGCATCTCGGCGACCGAGGCGGGGATGCCGGCGGGGTCGAGGCCGACGACGGCGCCGGAGCGGCGCTGCTCGTCGACGAACGCGTCGGCCTCCTCCGGCGTCAGCGGCACGCCGGCGCGCAGGGCGATGTCGAGGTAGGAGTCGACCTCGCCCATGTGCACCCAGAGGAGGTTCTCCGGCTCGTCGATCCGGAAGATCTCCCCGGTGACCGGGTGGTAGCCGGTCAGCTTGGAATGGAGGCGGCGCACCCGGCGGCCCGCGTGCTCGACCTCCTCGAGGGTGCCGTACGTGCGGACGCGGACGAACTCGATCGTGCGGCCCAGCCGCGACCAGGCCGCCCGGGGGTCCATGAGGTCGGAGTTCTGCGCGGTGCCCCACATGGACGGCGGGTGCAGCGCCTGCAGGATGAGCGCCCGGAAGCCGCCCACCATCTGGACCGGCTCCCCCATCACCTTCCAGGTCACCGAACCGGGGCCGAACAGCCCGTAGTCCTCACTCATCGCCACCGCCTCGGGGAGATCCTGCCGGCGCGGTGGGACACGCGCCTATGCAAGTAAATGATTATTTCCCCGGATCAAGGTTTTCACACGCCGACGGTGGCCGGGCGGTCAGATCGTGGTCTGCTCGCGGACCCAGGCGAGGTAGTCGCCGCTGCCGGCGATGACCGGGGTAGCGATGATCTCCGGGGTGTCGTAGGAGTGCTGCTCGGTGATCTGCGCGGCCAGCGCCTCGAAGCGCTCGGCGGTGGTCTTGAACACCACCATCCACTCCTCGGCCGATTCGATCTCGCCCTCCCACCAGTAGGTGCTGGCGATGGGGCCGACGAGCTGGGCGGCGGCGGCGAGGCGCCCGGTGACCGCCGAGCGGGCGAGCTCGGCCGCCTCCTGGCGTGAGTCGGTGGTCGTCGTCACCTGGACGTACGCCTCGGCCATCAACGGCTCCCTTCCCCGCTCGATGGTAGTCCCGGCCGCCGCTCGCCTCCCGTAGTGATCACGTAATCATTCCGGAACGATCACGTGAGCGGCAGCGGGCGTCGGTGAGACGACCCGCGCGCTCATCGGCTCGGGCTGACGACCATGGCGCTGCCGCCGTGCCGGCGTACGGGTTCGGCGACGGCCTGGAGCCTGCCGCCGCCGAGGAACTCCACGCCGGCCGCCGCGCCGATCACGCCCGCGGGCGGGCCCGGGAACACCGCGAGGTCGTGCCCCTTGGCCTTGAGTGCGGCGCCGTACTGGTCGATGAAGGCCTGCTCGGCGAAGGTCTGCGCCGTGTTGCGCTGGGTGGCGCGCGGCGCGGCCACCGCCTGCGGCAGCGTCATGCCCAGGTCCACGCGGTTCAGCAGGATCTGCAGCACCGTGGTGATGATGGTGGATCCGCCCGGGGAGCCGACCGCGAGGAACGGCCGCCCGTTCTTCAGCACGATCGTGGGCGCCATGCTGCTGCGCGGCCGCTTGCCCGCCGCGGGCAGGTTCGGGTCGGGGTAGCCGGCCGGGGTGGACGACGTGAAGTCGAAGTCGGTCATCTCGTTGTTGAGGAGGAACCCGCGGTGCGGCACGGTGATCCCGCTGCCGCCGAACTGCTCGAGCGTCAGCGTGTAGGAGACGACGTTGCCCCACCGGTCGGCGGTCACGAGGTGGGTCGTCTGCGGTCCCTCGTACGGCAGGTTCTGGCCGGCACCCTGCGGGGTGGCGCAGCCGTGGCCGTTCAGGTCGCCCGGCGGCACCGGGCTCTTGGCCGCCTCGTCCGGCTTGATGAGGCACGCCCGCGAGCTGGCGAACCCGTCGGACAGCAGCGTCTTCAACGGCACGTCGACGTACGCCGGGTCGCCGACGTACGCGCCGCGGTCGGCGTAGGCGAGCCGGGACGCCTCGAGGTAGGTGTGCAGGGCCTGGACCGGGTCGTGGAAGTCGAACTGCTTCATGATGTTCAGTGCCTCGCCCACGGTCGAGCCGCCGGAGGACGGCGGGGCCATGCCGTAGACGTCCAGCCCCCGGTAGTTCACGTGGGTGGGAGCGCGCCGCAAGGCGCGGTAGGCGGCGATGTCGGAGGTCTCCATCACGCCTGGCCGGATGTTGAGCGTGGTGGCCGGGTCGACGGGCGGCTTGCGCACCGTGCCGGAGATCTCGGTGCCGAGCCCGCCGCCGTAGAACCAGTCGACGCCGCGCCGGGCGATCTGGCGGTAGGTGTCGGCGAGGTCCGGGTTACGGAAGGTCGATCCGACGGCCGGCGGCTTCCCGCCGGGCAGGAACAGCTCCCGCGTCGGCACGATGGCCTTGAACCGGTCGGCGTTGAGCGCCGTCTGGTCGTAGAACTCCTGGTCCACCGTGAAGCCGTGGTCGGCCACGCCGATCGCGGGCCGCAGCAGGCTGCCGAGGCTACGGCTGCCGAAGCGGCGCAGGGCGCTGTCCCACGTGGCGAGGGTGCCGGGCACGCCGACCGACAGGCCGCTCGTCACGGCCTCGTTGAACGACAGCGGCTTCCCGGTCTTCGGGTCGATGAAGAAGTCCTTGGTCATCTTCGCCGGCCCGGTCTCCCGGCCGTCGACGGTGGAGACCTTGTGGGTCCGCGCGTCGTAGTAGGTGAAGAAGCCTCCGCCGCCGATCGCCGCGACGTACGGTTCGGTCACGCCGAGCATCGCCGCGGTGGCGACCGCCGCGTCCACCGCGTTGCCGCCGCGCCTCAGCACCTCGAGGCCGGCCTTGGTCGCGTCGAGGTCCACGCTGGAGACCGCACCGCCGTATCCGACCGCCGTCGCCTGTTTCCCCTGGGGAGGGGCCACGGCCAGATGCCCGGGCGCGGTGCGCGCATCGGCCGGCGCGGTGAGGGTCGCCAGGGTGAGGGCGGCGAGCCCGAGAACGGCGTTTCTGCGGCGCATGGAGTTCTCCTGACCCACGGTGAACGCTTGCGCCCACCTTGCCACCCCGCCGCTTCGACCACCACCGATCGGCCGATCACGGCCGAACCACCACGAGATCTCGGATGTGCCGCTAAGCCGCCATGACCTTGTGATTTAGCTGCGATTTGTACATCCTGGGGTGCTCTAGGACTTGTTGGACGGTATGGGCTCTGCCAGCCGGAACAAAGGGGGACCAGGGGAGTTGAGCGTTCAGGCGCCGTTCCGGAACAACCTGCTCCGCCGCCTCCCGGTCGAGGAAACCGTCAGCCCGCACTACGGGGGCCGCCACCGCCTCTCCCTCGTCTACAAGACGCGCGACCTGATCGTGCTGGGCCTCGGCGTGATGATCGGCGCCGGCATCTTCAAGATCGCCGGTGAGCAGGCCGCGACCACGGCCGGTCCCGCCGTGATCGCCTCCTTCGTCGTCGCGGGACTGGCCTGCCTGCTGTCCGCGCTGTCGTACGCCGAGCTGTCGTCCACGATGCCGGTCGCGGGCAGCGCCTACTCGTTCACCTACGTCGCCTTCGGCGAGATCTGGGCCTGGGTGATCGGCTGGGCGCTCATGCTGGAGCTGCAGCTCGCCGCCGCCGTGGTCAGCCGGGCCTGGTCCCTGTACGCGACGCGGCTCATCACCGACCTCGGCGCCCTCTCGGGCGTCTCCGCCATCCACGTGCCGTCGTTCCTGTCCGGCGTCGTCGGGCAGGAGACGGGCTTCGACCTGTTCGCCCTGCTGCTCCTCCTCGTCCTGGCCGTGGTCGTGGCCATCGGCGCGCGGCTCAGCCTGTACACGCTGTGGTTCATGGTGCTGGCCAAGGTCATCGCGATCGGGCTGGTCATCGCCGGCGGCCTGCTGTTCTTCCACCCGTCCAACCTCAAGCCGTTCGTGCCGCCCGCCCGGCCCGTCAGCACGAGCGGCGACCGGACCGTCCTGGACGTGCTGATGGGCGGCGCGCCGCACGCGTTCGGGCTGTTCGGCATCTTCGCCGCCACGTCGGCGATCGCGTTCGCCTACATCGGCTTCGACCTGATCGCCACCGCGGCCGAGGAGACCCAGGACGCCCCCCGCCGCGTCCCCCGAGGGATGATCATCAGCCTGCTCATCACGATCGCCCTCTACATCGGCGTCGCGATCGCGATGGTGGGGATGGTCCCGTACTCCAAGCTCAACCCCTCCACCCCACTGGCCAGCGCCTTCGCCGCCGTCGGCTCCAGCGCGATGGGCCTGGTCATCGACGTCGGCGCGGTCATCGGCCTGGCCACCGTCGTCCTCGTCGTCATGGTCGCCCAGACCCGCGTCATCTTCGCGATGGCGCGCGACGGTCTGCTGCCCTCCTCCCTGGCCGTGATCAGCAGCCGGTACAAGGTGCCGACCCGCGCCGCGCTCCTGGTCGGCATCACGGCGATCGCGCTGTCCCAGGTCGACGTCTGGACCTTCGGGAAGATCAGCGTCCTCACGCTCCAGCAGATGATCGTGATCGGGACGCTGTTCGCCTTCCTGTTCGTGTCGGCGGGCGTGGTGGCGCTCCGCCGCAGCCGCCCGGACCTGCCGCGCGGCTTTCGGGTGCCCGCCGTGCCGGTGACGCCGATCCTGGCGATCGCCGCCACCGGCTGGCTGATGCTCAACCTGCACCTGCGCACCTGGGAGTACTTCGCGATCTGGATGGCGCTCGGGCTCGCCGTCTACCTGCTGTACGGGCGGACCAACAGCCGCCTGCGGCACGTCCTCGACGGCCGCCCGGTCCGCGATCGCGCCCAGGGCCGCCACCGCCGCTGACCGCCCCCGGCTGGTGTCCGTCACCCATGTCCGCGATCATTGCCTGGTGTCTGTGACGTCCGTTTCGACCGGTCCAACGCGCCGGGATCGCCTCGCCCGGGTCGCGGTCGCCGCCGTCTTCGCGCTGCACGGCATGGCGGCGGGAAGCTGGGCGGCCCGCATCCCGTGGGTCAAGGAGGCACGGCACCTGTCCTCCGCCGACCTGGGACTGGCGCTCATGGGCGCGGCGATCGGCGGACTCACCGCCATGCCGATCGCCGCGTGGCTGAGCGCGCGGGTCGACAGCCGCACCCTGACCCGCGCGATGGTCGTCGCCGTCGCGGTCACCCTGCCGCTGCCGGCGTTCGCGGTCGGCATGCCGTTGCTCTTCGGCGCACTGTTCCTGTTCGGCGCGACCGGCGGCATCCTCGACGTGTCGATGAACGCCCAGGGCGTCACGGTCCAGGGACGCTACGGTCGCTCGATCATGTCCGGGCTGCACGGCCTGTGGAGCATCGGCGGTCTGATCGGCTCCGCGTCCGCCGGCCTGGTCGCCCGGGCGAACATCGCGGCTCCGGCGCACCTGCTGACCGTCGGCGTCGTCATCGCCGTCGTCGGCACCCTCTGCGGCACCCGGCTCATCCCCGCGCCGCCCTCGGCCCCCGGGAAGGTGTTCGCGCGGCCGGACCGCGCGCTGCTCGTACTCGGCGTCATCACCTTCTGCAGCCTGTTCGGCGAGGCCGCCGCGGCCGACTGGAGCGCGGTGTACCTGCGGACGGTCACGCACACGACCCCGGACGTCGCCGCCTGGGGCTACGCCGGGTTCTCCCTGTCCATGGCCGCGGCCCGCCTGGTCGGCGACCGCGTCGTCGAACGGCTCGGCGCTCCCCTGGTCGTCCGCGCGGCGGCCCTCATCGGCGCACTGGGCCTGGCCGTCGGACTCCTCGTGCCGGTCACACCGGTGGTCATCGTCGCCTTCATCCTGCTCGGGCTCGGCATGGCCACGGTCGTCCCGCTGACCTTCAGCGCCGCCGGCCGCACCCCCGGCCGGGACCCCGGCACGGCGGTGGCCGCCGTCGGAACGGTCGGGTACGGCGGCTGGATGATCGCCCCGCCGGTCATCGGCTTCGTGGCTCAGGCGACCTCGCTCACCACCGCACTCGCACTCGTGGCGATCATGACCGCCCTCATCGCCCTGCCCGCCCACGCCCTCCGCGAGGGCTGAGACCCCGGTCCGGGGCGGACCGTACGAACGGCGCCCGCCCCGGGACCGGGACCCGGTCTCAGCCGTCGCCGGACTCTCGGGGGCGGGTCCGGATGAAGTGGAAGGGGCAGTTGGCTCCACCCAGCCCGATCGTCGTGGTCCGCTCGAACCGGAAGCCGTGCCTCTCCGGATCGATCGCCTCGATCCAGTTCGCGTCGAACGCGCAGAGGGCGGGTGTCAGCTCCGCCGCGGAGTTGGCGGCGAGCACGTCGTGGTAGAAGCAGCCGTGGATCTCCAGCAGATACTCACGGTCGTCGTCGACCGGACGCTCGAACGTGAACGTCCGGCCGTAGGCGTGCTCCTCCTGGGCCTTGCAGACCTCGACCATCGCGCTGAAGGGGTCGGGGGCGGCGTCCAGCATCGCCAGCGTGCCCTCGCGGACGACGTGGCCGAGTGGTTCGACGAGCGCCGCCCGTACCGCCTCGAAGGCCGCGTCGCGGCCCAGCCGCGGCAGCAGCGGCTCGTACGCCGCCACCACGGCCAGAGTGAGACGGAGGTTGTGGCGCGAGGGCTCGTCGACGGCCATGGGGGCGTTCGCCGCCGTCAGCTCCGTGTGCCGGGCCCGCATGGCGGTGAGGAGCTCACCGGGCAGCCCGTGTTCCCGGAGCGTCGCGGCGATGTGGTCGAACAGGGCGTCGACGAGATCGTCGATCGCCCGCTCGGGGTCGTGGACGTGGCCGTCGCCGGTGAGTTCGAAGTGGTCGGTGTCCATGCCTGGTCCTCTCGGGACGGGCTCGGTCCCGAACACGGATCCGACGATGGTGGACATGCCGGACGTGCTCGCGACCGAGCGAGCACGCCGGCGCACTCCACCGACCGACCAGGCGCCGACGAACTTCAAGGGTTTCTGACGGCGCGATCATGGCACGGGCGGCGCGGCACCGTCCAATCCAGGCCCTAGGGTTCCAGGAAGGGCGTCAGCAGGCCGGGGAGCGCCTCTTCGGCGACCCGGAGGGCCTCCTCCACCTGCACGTCCTGGACCTCCACGCGCTGCCGCCCCGCCGCGGTCGTCGCGACGAGCGTGGCCAGGCCGCTGCGCCGCTGGAAGAACGACCGGCGCAGGTTCCAGCCGATGATCCCCTCGCACGACAGCACGCTGCGGCGCCGGACGAGCGAGCCCCGGCGGGCGACGAGGGCGCCGTTCACGACGGCGTGCCCGAGGGCGTGCGCGCGGTCGGCGGCCACCAGGGCCGCGAGGGGTACCGGCACGATGGCCGCCTGCCACGTCCACGCGGGCACCGCCCCGACGCCCCACAGGGCGAGGAGCGCCACGAGAACGAGGAGGGTGACGCCCAGCGCGCGGGAGAAGCGGCGGCGCGTGGCGCGCGGGCCGTGTCCGGTCAGGGGCGCGGTGAACGGGGCGTCGTTCCGCATGACGGCGCCGGCCACCCGGAGCGCCTCGGGTCGCGGCGCGGGCGGTAGCAGCAGCGACCCGCCGCGCTCGGCGCCCCGTCCGACCCGCAGGCCGGTGGTGATGGCGATGCACCGGGCGGCGCCCACCGCACGCAGCAGCAGGGGCTCGCTGAACTCGACGCCGCGCAGCCTCCGCTCCTCGATGGTGATCGAGCGGGTCGTGATGAGCCCGCGCGTGACGTGGAGCGTTCCCGCGCTGCCTCGGGTGAGCCGGAAGCCGTGGAAGGCCAGGAGGTATCCCAGGGTCGAGGCGACCGCGACGACCACGAGCAGCGCGACCACGACGACGATGACGTCCACGGCCAGCGGGGTCCGCTGGAAGCGGTCCGCGAGCGCGCTGAGCGCCCCGATGCGCCGGGGGTCCACGTGCGCCTCGTTGAGCGAGCGCCACACGACCCCGGCGACGACGCCGACCGTGACGAACCCCGTCAGCGTGAACGGGCCGTACCGCAGCCATTCGGGCCGCAGGCGCGCCAGGAGCGTCTCCCGGGGAGGCTCGGCCGCCCGTACGGCGGACGACGCCTCCGGAGCGCGGGTGTTCGCCCGGTGCAGGAGCTCCTCGCGCAGCCGGGCGGCCTCGGTGGCGTTCAGGGCGTCGAGCTTGACGCCGTCGTTCTTACGGTCGGTACGCCCCGTGCCGATCTCCACCTTGGCCAGGCCGAGCGAGCGGTGCAGCGCGTGGGCGGTGACGTCGACCGTACGGATCCGGTCGCGCGGGACGGTCAGGACCTGCCGCCGCAGGAGCCCCTTGCGGACCTGGACCTGTTCGGCGGTCACGCGATAGGTGGTGGTGAACCAGCGCAACAGCCCGCCGAGGATGACGAGGCCGGTGGCGATCAGGCTCCACCAGGACCCGTGCCCGCCGGCGCTTCCGGCGACCACCAGGCCGAGGAGGAGCGGCCAGGCGCGCAACAGTTCCTGCACCGGGTGGATCAGGAGCATGCGGGTGGACAGCCGCCGCCACTCGCCGGCGCCGGGCTCGATCGCCGTCATGTGGCGTCCGTACGGTCGGCGGCCGTGCCCTCGGTCAGCCGGTCGACGAGCCGCTCCGCCGTCTCCTGGTCGAGCCCGCGGATCTTCAGCGGGCGGCCGCCGAAGCCGTGGTCACGGTGACGTTGGCGAGGCCGAACAGCTGCTCCACCGGTCCGCGCTCACTGTCGACGGTCTGGATCCGGGAGATCGGGGCGATGCGCCGCTCCTGGTCGAACCAGCCAGACTGGGTGTAGACCGCCTCGGGAGTGACCTCCCAGCGGTGCACGCGGAACCTCCACTGGGGCATGACGATGACGTGCGCGGCGCCGAGCACGCCGGTGAGGATCAGCCCGCCGACGTGCCACGAGGCGTCGCCGCCGTCGTTGATCAGCCAGATGACCTGCGCGGCGGCCACGATCAGCCAGCCCGCCAGCGCGCGCACGGTCCAATAGCCGATCGCCTTCGGGCTGACCAGTTGTCGTGGCGGCCGGAGCCGCACTTCGGTTGACTCCACGACAGGATCCTGGCAGAGCCTTCGTCTCCCCTATAGAGCGCCCTGTCCCCGATTTTCCATGACAGATGTCATCGAGGGCCTCTCGTGCTCCCGCCCGTACGGACGTGACGAGTGTCACGCAAGCGGTAGCGTCAGCAACGATATATCGGAATAAAGTTAGGCATACCTAAGTGAGGAGCGACAGATGGCGAACGAGAGACCGGCCGGGCGGGGCCGACGGTTGAACCACGGACGCGTCCGCCGCGTCGAGTGGATCTCCCCGCACATGATCCGGGTGGTGATCGGCGGGGACGGCCTCGCCGGCTTCACCGCCGGGTCGTGCACCGATCACTACGTGAAGATCCTCTTTCCCGTGCCGGGCGTGGCGTACCCCGAGCCGTTCGACATGGAGGCCGTACGGCGCGACCTCCCGCGGGACCAGTGGCCGCGGACCCGTACGTACACCGTGCGCTCGTGGGACCCGGAGGCGGTGGAACTGACCATCGACTTCGTGCACCACGGCGACCGCGGCCTGGCCGGGCCGTGGGCCGCCCAGGCGAAGCCCGGCGACGAGGTGCTGTTCCAGGGCCCCGGCGGCGCGTACGCACCGAGCGAGAAGGCCGACTGGCACCTGCTCGTCGGCGACGAGAGCGCCCTCCCGGCCATCGCGGCGTCCCTGGAGAGGCTCCCGCAGGGCGCGCCGACGCGGGTGTTCGTCGAGGTGGCCGGCAAGGAGGACGAACTCCCGCTCGACACGCCGGGCGACGCGCGGATCGTGTGGCTGCACCGCGGCGACGGGCAGATCGGCGACGCTCTCGTCTCGGCCGTACAGGACCTGGAGTTCCCGCCGGGCGAAGTCCACGCGTTCGTGCACGGCGAGGCGAACTTCGTCAAGCGGCTGCGGCGCCACCTGCGCGTCGAGCGGGGACTCCCCCTCGAGCAGCTGTCCATCTCGGGGTACTGGCGTTGCGACACGGACGAGGACGGCTGGCAGGCGGGCAAGCGGGAGTGGAACCGCCGCATCGAGGAGGAAGAGGTCGCCGCGACCGCCTGAGCGGCCCCGGACCGGCCGGAGGCCGACTCGTCCGGCGCACGATCCACGCCATTCTTCCGCCATCCAGCGACATTTCGATCGAGGTTGGCCGTCAGGTCTGTTCACCAGTGGTCATCAATGGCAGACTCTGCCCGCATTATGGTGATCGGAGGTGGATACGGTGGCGGTTGCGGTGCATTCGGTGAGCAGACCCACCGTCCGCCGCAGGATCGTGGGAGCGCAGCTGCGCCGCCTGCGCGAGGCGGCCGGGGTCACCCGCAAGGAGGCCGCTGAGGCGCTCCACGCTCCGGAGAACAAGATCGGCCGCGTGGAGCAGGGCCGGGCCGGCCTCGACGAGGACGACGTCGTCGCCCTGCTGAAGCTGTACGGCATCGATGACCGCGGCGAACGCGACGCCCTGCTCGCCATCGTCCGGGAGGCCAGCCGGCCGGGCTGGCTCCAGGCCTACAGCAACGCGATGCCCGCCTGGTTCCGCCCGTACGTCGATCTGGAAGAGGCCGCGCAGGTCATCCGGACGTACGAGGTGCAGTTCATCCCGGGCCTACTGCAGACCCCGGAGTACACCCGCGCCGTCGTCGCCCAGGGCATGTCCGATCCGCCGGCCGAGGAGATCGACCGCCGGGTCGAGCTGCGGATGCGCCGGCAGCGGCTTCTCCACCAGTCGCATCCGCCGCGTCTGTGGGCCGTGATCGACGAGGCGGCGCTGTGGCGGCCGATCGGCGGCGTGGACGTCGCCCGCGCCCAGCTGCGCGCGCTGCACGAGTCGGCGCGGCGCGAGAACGTCACGGTGCAGGTCATGCCGTTCCGGGTCGGCGGTCACGCCGGCGAGGCCGGGGCGTTCACGATCCTGCGGTTCCCCGAGCCCGAACTGCCCGACATCGCCTACATCGAGCAGCTCACCGGTGCGATGTACCTCGAGAAGGACGACGACATGGACCACTACACCGCGGCGATGGAGCGCCTGTGCGTGCAGAGCGCCTCGCCGGAGGAGTCCATGGACCTGATCAGCAAGATCATCCGCGAGCTCTGAGCGCCGCTCGGGGCACGGCTCGGGGACGCGGGAAGTCAGAACGCGCGGGAAGTCAGAACGCGCGGGATATCAAAGGTCGCGGAGAATTTCGCCGAGGGTGTCGCGGATGCGGGTGGCCGGCTCGGCGTCGATACACAACCGCTCCATCACCGCCAGATAATTATCCACATCATCCCGCTTATCCAAGTACAACGCACTCGTCAACTGCTCCAAATACACCACATCCGGCAAATCCGGCTCAGCAAACCGCAAAATACTGAACGGACCACCCGCCGCCGCATGCCCACCCAGATGAAACGGAACCACCTGCAACGTCACATGCGGCAACTCCGTCACCTCGATCAAATACTCCAACTGCCGCCGCATCACCGCAGCCCCACCCAACGGCCGCCGCAACGCCGCCTCATCCACCACCGCCCAAAAATGCGGCGGATCATCCCCCCGCAACAACGCCTGACGCCGCATCCGCAACCCCACACGCCGCTCGATCTCATGACCCGGCGCATCCGGATGCCCCAGCAACGTCACCGCCCGCGCATAATCCTCCGTCTGCAACAACCCAGGCACGAACTGCACCTCATACGCTCGGATCCGAGACGCCGCCTCCTCCAACCCGATGTACACCTCAAACCACGACGGCAAAATGTCCGAATACGAATGCCACCAACCCGGCTCATTCGCCCGCTCCGCCAACGCCAGCATCGCCGCACGCTCATCCTCCGAGCGCACCCCGTACAAGCTCAGCAGATCCGCGACATCCCGCGCCCGAAACCGAACCCGCCCCAACTCCATCCGGCTGATCTTCGAATGCGAAGCCCGGATCGCCTCACCGGCCTCCTCACACGTGATCCCCCGCGCTTCACGCAACCGCCGCAACTGCGCCCCCAGCACAATACGCAGCACCGTCGGGCCACCACGATGATGACCGAACAGGCTGCTCACGGCCGTCTCGCCGTCAGGCTGAGAACCGATCATGCGCTCCCCTCAGAACACCGGAATCCGCTTAGTTTCCCACGGGCCGTGACGGATACAAGCCTCAAAGTAGCGTCGCCCCGTCGAACCGGCGTAGAACGTCGAGCGTGGCATCCGCGCCGCCCGATGCCGGAGGGATGAGCCGCGACCGCCGGGACCGGGGAGGCGCAGCGGGATCGCCGCGCCGAACTGCGAGGCAACCGAATCCGGCCGTCCCCGCCACCGCGAACGCGCCGCCGAGCGCGACGCATTGCCCAAAGTACGCTATTACCTTCCACTTTGGCCACATCCGGCCAAAACGGGAACCCTTCCCGTTGCTTCGGGTGAGCAAGAAGGCCTCACGCGACGACGAAATCGGCACGCCACGTAAATAATCGCCAACGCAGCGTACATATCACGGCCATCTTGTGACGCTTCGGATACAGAGCAAGATCATTTGGTTACATTCCGTTGCCAGGTGGATTCGATCGGGCGCGCTGCCGCCCATTCCGGCCCATCGGTTCGCCGCGTACAGACCACGTCAGCAACCAGGAGGAACCATGGCCGTTCCGTTGCCCGCAGGTCCGCGCGTCGCGCGATGGCTCACCGCCTTTTCCGCGGCCGGCGCACTCACCCTGTGCATGGCCTCCATCCGGCCCGCCCAGGACCGGCGAACCCCGGTGCCGCTCTTCGCCAACGGCGGATTCGAGAGCCCGATGGTCCCCGCGAACACCTTCATGAGGTTCGGCGCCGGAAGCGCCATCGACACCTGGAAGATAACCGGCGGAAACGTCGACCTCATCGGCAGCGGCTTCTGGCAGGCCGCCGACGGAAACCAGTCCCTCGACCTGGACGGCGACACCCCCGGAATGGTCGAACAGCCGATCGCGACCCGATTCGGCGGCTGCTACACCGTCGCCTTCTCCCTCGCCGGGAATCCGGACGGCGGGCCCGCGCTCAAACGCGGGTACGTGCGGGTGACGCAGAACGCCATCGGCCGCCACCCGACCGTCCAGAAGAACTTCGCCTTCGACACCACGGGCAAGACGCGGACGGACCTCGGTTACGTCCAGCAGCGTTTCCGGTTCCGCGCCCTCGCTCCGACGGTGACGCTCACGTTCGCGAGCACCACGGGCGGCGGGTACGGCCCCGTGATCGACGCCGTCTCGGTCATCCCGGCCCACCCGCTGGACTGCCGCTTCGGCCGCCCCTGACACCGGAGAGAACGACGCCACCGCAGGGCGTCTCGCGTCCTTTAGGACTCAGGACCCAACGAAGGTTGGGTCTGCGCGATCTTGTGCCTCGATGGGGCGGATTCAGAGGATTGGCCGTCAACCGACTGTGCCCAAGGAGGAACACATGGTTGATGGCCGGAACGCGCTCCGCAAGATGGGGGCCATCGCGGCGACCACGGCAGCGATCACAGTGGCGCTGCCGCTGGCGTCGGCGTACGCCGATTCCAAGGCGGTCTGGGTCTACCAGACCGCCCTGGCGACCAAGGGCTCGGGCTACGTCTGGTTCCACGACGGAACCGTCAGCGACACCTCCAAGTGGTCCCTCACTCTCCGGGACGTCAAGAAGGACCGCTGGTGCGCCGAGATGAAGATCATCATCGACAGGCCGGGCAAGGACACCCAGATCCGTAGCAACCGCGCGTGCGGCAAGGGCCACAAGGGCGGCACGCTGCAGAGGTTCAAGGGCTCGCACAGCAACGCCTTCGTCAGAGGCGTCAAGGTGCAGCTCTGCAGGGTCGAGGAGGTCGCCTACTCCAACGAGAAGTGCGTGACCAAGCAGTACGTGAAGAACCCCTACTACCACTACTGACAGACGACGCGCGGAGCCCCCTGGCGATCCCAGGGGGCTCCGCGCTTCTCGTCTCCGGTGTCCGACGGCCCCGCCTGTCCTGTTCACCCCTGGGCGGCCGCCGCCGGTGACCCTCGGAACTCCCGAGGCTCGGCGGCGAATCGCCTTGTCCGCCACGACGGCCGATGGTTAGGCTCCCCGGCGGACGATCCTTCAGAGGAGCTGAGATGCCCGGCCGACCGAGCACGCGCTGACGTTCAGTCATTCCTGAGCTGTCACCGCGTGCCGTATCCGAACTGCGGCACAGCGCACCTTCCCCTGCCCGGATTTCGCGGGCCGGGCCCCGCTCTCAGCGACTCGAGGACCCTCTGTGCCGTTCGCATCTCCCGCCGTGCGCCCGTGCCCGCCCGTGCGAGGCCGCCGGTGACGGCCTCCGACCCGACTCCGCCGAGCCTGTGGCGGGACGGTGACTTCCGTCGGTTCTGGACGGGCCACACCGCCTCACAACTGGGGGCTCAGGCCGGCCAGGTCATCCTGCCGCTCATCGCCATCGTCGCGCTGGGCGCCGGGAGCCGGCAGATCGGCGTCCTCCGCGCCGTCCAGCAGGCGCCGATCCTGCTGCTCTCCCTCTTCGCCGGCGCCTGGGTGGACCGCAGGCGCTCCCGCACCGTGATGGTGCTGGCCGACGTCGGCCGGACGGTGACGTTGGCCGTCATCCCTGTCGCCCACCTTCTCGGCGTGCTCGACGTTCCGCTGCTTCTGCTGGTCGCCTTCCTCGTCGGTTCCCTCACCGTGTACTTCGACGTGGCCTACCAGACCTCGCTCGTACGGCTGGTGGAGCGCGGCCGGCTCGCCCACGGCAACAGCGTGCTCGAAGGCAGCAGGTCCGCCGCGCAGATCGCCGGCCCCGCGCTCGGCGGCGCGCTCGTCTCGCTCCTCACCGCGCCGATCGCCATCCTGGCCGGCTCGTTCCTCTTCGCCCTGTCCTTCCTCTCGATCCGGCGGATCCGCCGTCCCGAGCCGATGCCCGAACCGGCCGTACGGCAGGCGGCCGTACGGCGGCAGATCCACGAAGGCCTGCGCCTCGTCGCCGGCGACGCCTCGTTGCGGGCCGTGGCCATCTCCTCGGCGCTCTTCCAGTTCTCCTTCGCCGCCGTGATGACCGTCTACCTGCTCTTCCTGCCGCGCACGCTGCACCTGCCGGGCGCCGCCGTCGGACTCGTGCTGGCGGCGATGGGCCCGGGCGCGCTGGTCGGCTCCCTGCTGTCGGCCAGGCTGCCGGCGCGGTACGGCCACGGCGTCGTGCTGGTGTCCGCCGCGGCACTGGCCGACGGCGTGCTGCTGTGCGTCCCGGCGATGCACGGCTCCTCCACCGTCACGATCGCCGCGCTCATGGCCGTCGACTTCCTGTTCGGCGTCTTCAGCCAGCTGGTGGACGTCACCGTCGTGACCGTGCGCCAGGCCATCACCCCCATCCCGGTCCAGGGCCGGGTCGTCGCGACGATCAACTTCGTCGGCATGGGCCTGACCCCGCTCGGTTCCCTTCTCGGCGGCTATCTGGCCGGCACGCTGGGGCCCCGTACGAGCCTGCTCCTGACCGTCGGCGCGCAGCTGCTGTCCCCGCTGTTCATGGCCCTGTCCCCGCTCGCCCGCCTGGGAAAGGACCTGCCTGGTACGGCGGACGCCTGATCCGGGCCGGCCGTTCCGCGTGTCGGGCGCAGCCGCCGGCACTGGCGGGTCGACGTTCGTGCCTACAACTGGGCGACAGGTCGCCGCCGCTGGCCCGAACGGCGGAGAACACCCGCTCGACCGTGCTCTCCTTCTCCCCGACCGGCGCCACGTAGTGGATCACGTCGCGGGCGGCGGCCTCGCCGAGCGCCTGGTCGATCACCCAGGCGGCCAGGTACTGCGACGCCAGGCAGCCACCGGCCGTGGCGATGGTGCCGACCGCGTGGAACGGCGCGTCCAGAACCTCGACGCCGCATGCCTCCACCCAGGGACGGCTGATGGTGTCCGTGCACGCGGGCATCGACTCGAGCAGGCCGAGGCGCGCCAGAACCAGTGCCCCGGAACACTGCGAGCCGATCAGCTGCCGGGCCGGGTCCAGCGGGATCGACGCGATCAGGCGGTCATCGGCGACGACGTCCCTCGTTCTGATCCCGCTACCGACCAGCACGACGTCGGCCTCGGGAATGAAGTCGAAGGATCGCTGTCCGGTCACCTCGACGCCGTTCATCGAGGTGACCACAGGCGTCGGCGTCGTGATGTGGGCCGTAAGCCCGTCGCGACGGCAGCGATTGATGATCGCGGCGGAGATGAAGCTGTCCAGCTCGTTGAACCCGTCGAAGGTCAGAACGGCGACCTGCACCTCGGTCCCCTTCCCAGAGGTCGATGACACGCTGACCAGACAGTAAGCCGACCATCCCGCCGGGCTCCACTCTCCCCCAGCGGACGCCGAGGGACGGCAAGGTCACGGCACTTCTAAAAATAAGCTCCATTGGTGATAGATTCGCGGTCCTCGGACGAAAGGACGACGATGACCGTGATGGAGCAGGCCGCCCAGGCGATGCGAGCACTGGCCCTCGACGAGGGCCTCAAGGAACGGGTCGCCGCGAATCCCGCACTGCGCGAGCCGGCCTGGCGGGTGGCCGAACGATACGTCGGTGGCCGGACCATTCCCGAGGCGCTCGCCCGGGCCGCCCTGCTCAACGCGGAGGGCAGGTCCGTCACCATCGACTACATGGGCGAGAGCTGCCGGGACGCCGACCTGGCGGTGGCCGAGACCGAGGTGTTCCTGGACCTGTCACGGCAGGCCGCAGCCCGCGGGACGGACTGCTCGGTGTCCCTCGACCTCTCCCACATCGGCTCCGTGGTGGACCGGGAGCCGGGACTGGCCAACGCCACCCGGCTGGCGGAGGCCACCGCCGCCGCGGGCCAGGAGATGATGATCTCGATGGAGGGATCCGATCGTACGGACCTCATCCTGTGGACCCACGAACGCCTCTGCGAGCGCTTCGACCACATCGGCGTCACCATCCAGGCCCGCCTGCACCGGACTGCCGAGGACCTGCCCCGCCTGCTTCAGCGACCTGGCCGCATCCGCCTGGTAAAAGGCTCCTACCTCGAACCCGAGAACGTCGCCCGTCCCCGCGACAGCCGTGAGCTGCGGGCGGCCTACCTCGAGTACGCGACCCTCCTGCTGGACAGCGGCCACCTCTGCTCGATCGCCACCCACGACCTCGACCTCCTCGACGAGCTGCGACGGCACATGCGGCGGGACTCCGGCGCGTACGAGATCGAGGTGCTGCTGGGACTCGGCGCCGATCGACTGCGGACGATGCATGATGGCGCGCATCCGGTCCGGGAGTACATCGTGTTCGGCACCCAGTGGTGGCTGTACGTCTGCAACCGCATCGCCGAGGACCCGACCCGCCTGTTCCAGGCCCTGACGGACGCCACTGGAACGGCCGTCACCCCCTAATCCGATCAGATGACAGGACCGGACACACGGCCAGTGCACCGTGGCCGGTGGAGTAGAGAAGCGATCGAGGGAACGTGTCCACGTGCGGACACCACCACGCGGCGCACAGCCCCGCACGAGGATTCAAGGGTCGTCCCCACGCCAGCCGCCCAAAGCGGCGAGCACCCAGGCGGGGCGAAGCCCCACACCCGGGGGTCCGAGGGTCGCCCCCCGAAAGACGTAGCGGTCCGAGCGGCGAGCACCACCAGGCGGGGCGAAGCCCCACACCAGGGGTCGGGGGTCGTCGCGAAAGACGTAGCGGTCCGAGACGAAGCCGCTCAAAGCGGCGAGCACCACCGGGCGGGGCGAAGCCCCGCACCGGGGGGTCCGGGGGGTCGTCCCCCCGGACGGCATAGCGGGCCCCTGCGAAGACGAGCGCAGCTCGTCGAGTAGGCAAGGCCGCCCCGTGGGGCGGGTGGGACTCGAACCCACGACCAAGGGATTATGAGTCCCCTGCTCTGACCGGCTGAGCTACCGCCCCCGAATGGTGAGCATCAAGCCCCACTACCTTGCCCGCCCGCAGACGCCCGCGCAACTCGACACTTCTCGAGCCGCGCGGGCGTCCGGTGGGGGAAGGGGGTCAGGCTCCGGCGCGTGCGGGTGCCGCCGTGTCGGCGGCGGGTGCCGGGGCGGGGACGGTACCGGTTTCGGCGGGCGGTTGGTCGTCCAGGAGGGTGGTCTCGTCGAAGGGGAACCGGCCGGCGAGGACCTCGCGGGCGCGGTCGCGGTCGAACTCCTTGGTCCATGTTCCGACGACCACGGTGGCGACGGCGTTGCCGGCGAAGTTGGTGACGGCGCGGGCCTCGGACATGAAGCGGTCGATTCCGACGATGAGGCCGACGCCGTCGACGAGGTCGGGGCGGTGGGCCTGCAGGCCGCCGGCGAGGGTGGCCAGTCCGGCGCCGGTGACGCCGGCCGCGCCCTTGGAGGCGACGACCATGAAGACAAGCAGGCCGACCTGCTGGCCGATGGACATCGGTGCTCCGGTGGCCGAGGCGATGAACAGCGATGCCATCGTGAGGTAGATGGCGGTGCCGTCGAGGTTGAAGGAGTACCCGGTCGGCACGGTGATGCCGACGACGGACCGGTCGACCCCGAGGTGTTCCATCTTCGCGATGAGGCGCGGGAGCGCGGTGTCCGAGGAGGACGTCGAGAAGATCAGCAGGAATTCGCGGGCCAGGTAGCGCAGCAGGGCGAAGATGTTGATCCGCGCCGTGAGCCAGAGGACCGTCCCGAGGACGACGAACACGAACAGCGCGCAGGTCACGTAGAAGGCGATCATGACTTCCGCGAGGCTCTTGAGCGCGTCGACGCCGGTGGCTCCGACGACCGCCGCGATCGCGCCGAACGCACCGACGGGGGCGGCCCACAGAACGATCGAGAGGATGCGGAAGACGAGGCGCTGGAGGTGCTCGACGCCGCGGAGGATCGGCGCTCCGGCCCGCCCCATGGACTGCACCGCGAAGCCGGTGAGCAGGGCGATCAACAGTGTCTGCAGCACCTGCCCCGAGGTGAAGGCGGAGAGCAGGGTGTCGGGGATGCTGCCGAGCAGGAAGTCGACCCCGCCTTCGGCCTTGCCCGTCGCCGCCTGCGTTTGACCGGCGTGCTTCAGCGCGGCGGTCAGGTGCATGCCCGCTCCCGGGTGCACGATGTTGCCGACGATGAGCCCGATCGCGAGGGCAAAGGTGGACATCACGAGGAAGTAGCCGAGCGCGAGCCCGCCCACGGCGCCGACCTTCGCCGCCTTCGCCACCGAGCCCACCCCGAGCACGATGGTGCAGAAGATGATCGGCGTGATCATCATCTTGATGAGGTTGACGAAGCCGGTCCCGATGGGCTTCAGCTCGACGGCGAACTTCGGCGCGGCGAAGCCGACGATGATGCCGGCGATGACCGCCGCGATCACCATCAGGTAGAGCAGATGGGTACGGTCCCGACGTCCTCCGGGTGTCCGGCGCACAGCCTCGGCAGCCATGTCCGCTCCTTCATTTCGGGGGGATTTGCCAGGGACTATGCGCAGGATCGAAGGTCGAGTCACCGTTACGTTCATTTCGTTCACGAAAACCGCCGTTCACACCAGCGCAACGCACAGTGCACACTTGCGTACATGCGTTGGGTCTCCCGACCTGCGGGTCGGCGGCATCGGAGCCTGGCGAGCCGGCTCTTCGTCATGCAGATCATCGTGGTGGCCGCGGTGGTCGCGGGCGGGTCCGTGCTCGCCTATCTGTACGCCGCAGGGCACACGGAGGAGACCGCACGGCGGCAGGTGACCGCCGTCACGGCGGGGGTGGCCGACTCACCGACCGTCGTCGCGGCCGCCGAGGGGCCGGATCCGTCACGGGTGCTGCAGCCGTACGCCGAGCAGGTGCGGCGGGACACCGGGGTGGCCTTCGTGACGATCATGAGCCCGGCCGGCATCCGGTACACCCATCCCAATCCGGAGCTGATCGGGCAGTCCTTCCTCGGCCACATCGAGGAGGCACAGGCCGGTCACGCCTTCACCGAGACCTTCACCGGGACGCTCGGGCCGTCGGTACGGAGGGTCGCCCCGGTCTTCGACTCGCGGCATCGGGTGGTGGCGCTGGTCGCCACCGGCATCACGGTGCAGATCGTCGACCGGCAGGTCCGGGAGCAACTGCTCGCCCTGGTCCTGCTCGCCCTGCTGGCGCTCGGCGTCGGCGGCGCGGGCACCTTCCTGGTCAACGCGCGGCTCCGACGCCACACCCATGGCATGGACGCGGCGCAGCTGAGCCGCATGTACGAGTACCACCACGCGATCCTGCACACCGTACGGGAAGGGCTGCTGCTGCTCGATCCCCACGCCCGGGTGGCGCTGGCCAACGGCGCGGCGCGCGAGCTGCTCCGGCTGCCCGACGACGTGGAGGGGCGCGAGGTGGAGACGCTGGCCCTGCCGGAGACCCTCCGGGCGTCACTCGCCTCCGCGGCGCCGTGTGTCGACGAGATCCACGTGACGCGCGAGCACGTCGTCGTGGTGAACAAGTCGGCCGTGACCTCCGGCTCACGGGATCTGGGCAGCGTGGTGACGCTCCGGGACCACACCGACCTGCAGGAGCTGAGCGGCGAGCTGGACTCGGTGCGGGGGTTCGCCGAGTCGCTGCGGTCGCAGGCGCACGAGGCGGCCAATCGGCTGCACACCGTCGTCTCCCTCGTCGAACTGGGCCGTCCGGAGGAGGCGGTCGAGTTCGCCACCGCCGAGCTGGAGCTGACCCAGCGCCTCACCGACCAGATCGTGAACGCGGTGGCCGAGCCGACGCTGGCCGCGCTGCTGCTCGGCAAGGCCGCGCAGGCGAACGAGCGCGGCGTCGAACTGGTCATCACTCCCGACACACGCATCGACGACACGGTGATCATCGACACGCTCGGCTCCCGTGACCTGGTGACGCTCCTGGGCAATCTGATCGACAACGCCGTCGACGCGGCCGGGGACGGGGGCGACGCCGCCGGTGCCGCCTCGTCCAAGGTCTTCGTGACCGCCCGTACGACAGGAGACGACCTGGTCATCCGCGTCGCCGACACCGGGCGCGGGGTCGGCGACGACGCCGTCGAGGACATCTTCAAACGCGGCTGGTCGACGAAGGGCGGGGACCGCCCGTCCGGGCGCGGGCTCGGGCTCGCCCTGGTCGCCCAGGTCACCGCCCGGCACGGGGGGCGGATCGAGGTGGGCCGTGAGGTCGGCGCGGTGTTCACCGTGACGCTGCCGGTGGCGCGGAAGGCACCGGCGTGATCAGCGTTCTGGTGGTCGAGGACGACCCGGTCGCGGCGGAGGCGCACCGGATGTACGTCGAGCGGGTGCCGGGGTTCACGGTCGTGGGAGTCGTGCACTCCGGGGCGGACGCCCTGCGGACGCTGGAACGCCGGCCGGTCGACCTTCTTCTCCTCGACTTCTTCCTCCCGGACTGCCACGGCCTCCAGCTGTGCCGGCGGCTGCGCGCGGCGGGGTCGCGGGCCGACGTGATCGCGGTGACGTCGGCCCGTGACCTGACGACCGTGCGTTCGGCGGTCTCGATCGGCGTCGTGCAGTACCTCCTCAAGCCGTTCACCTTCGCGACGCTGCGCGCCAAGCTGGAGCGGTACGCGCGGTTCCACGCCACGGTCGCCCGGCCCGGGGAGGCGGCGGACCAGAACGAGGTGGACCGGGCGCTCGCCACGCTGCGCAGCGCGGACCGCCCGGCGCTGCCCAAGGGGATGAGCGCGTCGACGCTGGAGACGGTGACGACCACCCTGCGCAGTACCGATGAGGGACTGACGGCCGGCGCGGTGGCCGCGGCCGCAGGCATCTCGCGGGTCACCGCCCGCCGGTACCTCGAGTACCTCGTCGACGGGGGTCAAGCGGCCCGGACCCCGCAGTACGGCCAGGTGGGCCGACCCGAACTTCTCTACCGGTGGTCCCACTGACCGCGCATCTGCACGTGCATTTGATTGTGCATCAGTTCTTGCATCGGAACGCGCTCCGAGGGAAGATAGCCGATCAAGCCCACTCGGCATGTCCGAGTCGTCTGGAGGCCACCCAGATGCCCCTATATCGCACGAGCTGTACGTCTGCCCGGCAGGAACGCGCAGAGGAGCCCCCCTCAGCGGCGTTCACGCGCGACAGTGTGCACGTACTGCCTCAGCTCGCGGCGTACGGCCCCGCCCTCGGGCCTCTCCAGGACGCCATGTGCCCCCTTCGGGCCACCGGCGCCTCCCCCGGCATCGCACGCGAGTTCACGATCGCGACCCTGCGGGCCTGGGGACTGGCGGACCTGGTGGACGACGCGACCGTCATCGTATCGGAGCTGGTCACCAACGCTCTGCGCTATGGGCTCCCGGTGGGCTTCGGGGCCGCCGACGACCGGCCGATCCGGCTGACGCTGGTCCGCCACGCCGGGCTCGTCGTGTGCGTCGTCGCGGACGCCAGCCGCCAGGAACCCCTAGTGCGGGACCCCTGCGACATAGCCGAGAACGGCCGCGGGCTCCACGTGATCGACGCCCTCAGCCGTACGTGGGGCTGGACGCCGCTCCCCAGGACCGGCAAGGCGGTATGGGCCGCCCTCGCCGTCCCCGCCGCCTGAGCCGTTCCCGCAGCCCCCATTCCCCGGTCCATCCCACGGGACCGGGCCGTCGTCCCATCCGATCGGGCGTGTCCGTCGCCGGCCTCCGACGGCAGCCCCGGGATGCTTCTCCGAGTAACAATCTGATTACCTGCCCCCCGACGTGCGGCTGAGCAGGCACCCGCCCTGACAAGGCCGAGGACGCGAAAAGGTATGGCTCGGTAAACTGCCGCTGGCGGCCCGGTGGGCCGCAGCAGGCCGCGAAGCACCGCCACCCTAGAGGAAACGGTATGGATCGTCGTGTCGGCGGGGCGACCGGTGCATCGTCGACCGCGGGCATGACGGGAGACGTCGACCCCCCGCTGGTCGGACGCCGCGACGTCCTCGATGGCTTCAGGCAGCTCCTTCAGGGCGCCGCTGACGGCACCTTCCGGTTCGTGGGCGTGGCCGGTGACCCCGGTGCGGGGAAGACACGGCTGCTCGACGAGCTGGCCGCCGAGGCCGGGCGGCGCGAGCTGCCCGTCCTGTCCGGCCGGGCCACCGAGTTCGAGGAGATGCCGTTCAGCGCCGTGCTCGACGCGTTGGACGACCGCCTGGAGACGATCGCCAAGGAGCTGCCCGACCGGCTCGGCGCACAGGCGGCGGGTCTGCTGGCCACGATCTTCCCCGCGCTCTCCGGGGCCGCGAGCGGCGACGTCGAGACGCTGGCGCCCGCCACCGGTCGATACCACCTGTACCGCGCGGTCCGGCGGCTGCTGGAGGAGCTCGCCGGGCCCGACGGGCTCGTGCTCATCCTCGACGACGTGCACTGGGCGGACGAGTCGACGGTCGAGTTGCTCGACCACCTGGCGCGCCATCCGCCGCGCGGACGGTTGCTGGCGGCGGTGGCCTACCGGCCCGCCCAGGCGTCGCCCAGGCTCGCCGCGCTGATGGAGATCGCGGTCCGGATCCCGGTGAACCCGCTCAGCGAGGCGGAGGTCGGCGAGCTCCTCGGCCCGCAGATGAACCGGGCGCGCCGCAGGGAGCTGTACGAGGCCAGCGGCGGTAACCCCTTCTACCTCGACGCGCTCGCCCGCATGAAGACGGGCCTCGGGACGCTCGACGGCAGCGGCGAGCCGGCCGAGATCGGCGAGCTTCCGCCCGCCGTGCGCGCGGCCCTCGGCATGGAGCTGAGCGGCCTGTCCGCCACCGCGCTGCGCGTCGCGCAGGCGGCCGCCGTCGTCGCCGACGAGTTCGAACCCGGCCTCGTCGCGGTGACCGCCGACACGTCCGAGGACCTGACGCTGGAGGCGATCAACGAGCTGGTCGCCCGTGACGTCGTACGGCCGGCGGCGCCGGGCCGGTTCCGGTTCCGGCATCCGCTCGTGCGGCACGCGGCCTACGAGTCGGCGGCGGCGGGCTGGCGCCACGCCGTGCACGCCCGGATCGCCGCCCGGCTCGCGGACCTGCGCGCCCCGGCGACCGCGCGCGCCCCGCACGTCGAGCGTTCCGCCCGGATCGGCGATCAGACGGCCATCGCGACGCTCGTCGAGGCGGCCCGTACGGTCGCCGCGCAGGCCCCCGCGACGGCCGCGCACTGGCTGCAGGAGGCGCTCCGGCTCGTTCCGGACACCGTGGACATGCGGCTGGAGCTGCTGCTGGAGCTCGCCCGCGCGCAGGCGGTCAGCGGCCGGATCGCCGAGGGCAGGGACACCGCGCGAGAGCTGCTGCGCCTGCTGCCGACCGACGACTTCGGGCGCCGCGCCCGGGCGGCCCGGCTGTGCGGCATCATGGAACGCCAGCTCGACCGCCCGCACGAGGCCCGCGCGCTCCTGCTCGACGAGCTCCGGCGGATCCCCGACACCCAGGCCCCGGCAGCCGTCGAGCTGCGCGTACGGCTGGTGACCGAAAGCCTGATGCGCAGCGACTTCCGCGCCGCGCAGGCCGTGCTGGACCTGATGCCGGAGACCGCCGACGGCTGGGAGCCCAGCCTCGTACTGGCGGTCGCCGCCGTACGCCCGATGCCCGCCTACGCCGCGGGTCGCATCGACACCGCCGCCCGCTACGCGACGGTGACCGCCGGGCTGATGGCGGCGGCGCCGGACGACCACCTCGCCGACTGGCTCGACACGGACATCTGGCTGGGCTGGCTGGAGCTGATGATGGGCCGGTACGCCGACGCCCTCCAGCACTTCGGCCGGTTCCTGACGGTGGCCCGCACCACCGGGCAGAGCTCGATGCTGCCGCACATCATGGCCGGCCAGGCGCGGACGCTGACGATGCTCGGGCGGCTGGAGGAGGCGGCGGCCGCCGCCGAGGAGGCCGCGGAAGTGGCCCGCCTGCTGCGCTCGAACGAGTCGCTGGGCTTCGCGATGACGCAGCAGTGCCTGGCGGCGAGCTGGTCCGGCGACCACGAGACCGCCCTGCGGCTCGGTGAGGAGCTCGCCGGCCTCGGGCTCGGCCGCGGTGAGTGGTGGGCCGCCATGGCCCTGTACGCGCGGGGGATGGCGCTGGTCCACGCCGGGCGCCTGGATGAGGGCGCCGACCAGCTCCTCGCCGCCTGCGGCGACATCAGCGATCCCCGCCTCGACCCCGGCACGCTGATCGCCTGCTGCGAGACGCTGGCCGACGTCGACGCCACCCGGGGACGGCCCAAGGACGCCACGACATGGGCGGACCGCGCCGACCTGCTCGCCCGGCCCGGCCTGGAGACGAACGGCGGGTTCGCCATGCTCGCCCGCGCGCACGCGCTGGCGACCTCCGATCCGAGCGTGGCGGCCGAGCAGGCCCAGGCGGCGGCCGCAATCCTCGACGAGGGCGGCATGCGGATCCAGGCCGGGCGGGCCAGGCTCCGCGCCGGGATCGCCTACACGGCGGCCGGCGAACGCGCCCAGGCCCGGGCCGAGCTCGGCGCCGCCGCGGAGACCTTCGCCGAGTGCGGCGCCCGTACTCTCCACGCCCAGGCCGTCCAGGCACAGCGCAGGGTCGGCGTGCGGGTGCCGGGCGCGACCGGCCGGTCGGCCGGCCCGCACGGACTGTCCCGCCGGGAGTTCGAGGTGGCGACACTGGTCGCCGAAGGCTGCACGAACCAGCAGATCGCCGAGCGCCTGTTCCTCAGCATCCGGACGGTCGAGACCCACCTGTCGCACATCTTCGCCAAGCTCGGCGTGTCCTCACGCGTCGGCATCGTCAGCGCGCTGAACCAGAACCCGTAGTCGCCCGTCTCAGGGAATCAGGGTTTACCACGATGATGCACGCACCCCCCTGACTGCCATTGTGGGGCGCGGAGGCAGGGAGGTGGAAAAAGTCATGGAACGTATCCCGGCGCGATACACCCTCGAGGGCGTGTCCGACGCCGAGGTGTCCGTGCATCCGTTCGCGACGGAGGACGGTCTCGGGCTCAACCTGACGCGCTTTCGGCGCGGCGACTGCGACGACGTCGTGCTGCTGCTGCACGGCCTCACGGCCTCCATCGACATGTTCGTCATGCCCGAGCACCAGAACCTGGTGAACACCCTGCTGGACAACGGGTTCACCGACGTCTGGGCACTCGACTTCCGGATGAGCTCCCGGTTCCCGTACGACGCCGAGACGCACCGTTACACGCTGGACGACATCGCGGCCTGGGACCACCCGGCCGCCCTGCGGGAGCTGCGCCGCCACATCGGCGACCGGCGGGTGCACGTGGTCGCGCACTGCCTCGGATCGATGTCGTTCTCGATGAGCCTGTTCGGCGGCGCCCTCGACGGCGTCGCGAGCTTCGTGAGCAACAGCGTCTCGCTGGTCCCGCGCGTGCCCGCCTGGTCACGGTGCAAGCTCGTGGCCGGCCCCGGTCTGTCCGAGTACGTCATCGGGCTGTCGTACATGGACTCGCGCTTCGGCGAGGCCCCGCCCCTCACGCGCGGCTGGATGGTCTCCCGTCTCGTGTCGCTGTTCCACCGGGAGTGCGACGTGCGCGACTGCCACATGATCAGCTTCATGTGGGGCAGCGGACACCCGGCCCTCTACGAGCACGACAACCTGGCACCAGTCACCCACCGTCGCATCGCGGACCTGCTCGGCCCGACGGGCGTCCACTACTTCCGGCACATCCGCAAGATGGTGGCGGCCGGTCAGGTCGTCAAGTACGACCCGGGCGACCCGCGGCACGCCGATCTGCCCGACGCCTACCTGTCGCGCGCGGGCGAGGTCACCACGCCGGTCCTCCTGCTGTCCGGTGACGTCAACCGTGTCTTCCCCGGCGCGAACGCCGCCTGCCACGAGGCGCTCGAGCGGGCCCGGCCCGGGCTTCAGGAGTTCGCCTCCCTTCCCGGCTACGGCCACATCGACCCCTTCATCGGTAAGAACGCCCACGTCGACGTCTTCCCCAAGATTCTCGACTTCCTGAAACGGCAGGCCTCATGACCATCGAACACACCGATGTCGTGGTGGTCGGCTCCGGGTTCGGCGGAGCCGTCGCCGCCTATCGGCTGGCCGATGCGGGCCTGTCGGTCGTCGTGCTGGAGCGCGGCCAGGAGTACCCTCCCGGCACCTTCGCCCGGACGCCGGCGCAGATGAGCCGCGCCTTCTGGGACCCGTCGGACGGGCTGTACGGGCTGTACGACGTCTGGGGATTCCGCGGATTCGACTCGGTCGTCTCCAGCGGCCTCGGCGGCGGTTCACTGATCTACGCGAGCGTCCTGCTGCGCAAGGACGAGGAGTGGTTCGTCAAGGAGCAGGCGCTCCCGGACGGTGGGTACGAGACCTGGCCGGTGAGCCGGGAGGATCTGGACCCGCACTACGACGCGGTCGAGGGCATGCTCGGGGGCACGCCCTACCCGCTCGACCATCCGGCCTACTCCGACACCGCCAAGGCCCACGCGATGCAGGATGCGGCGGCCGAGCTCGGGCTCGACTGGCAGCTGCCGTCACTGGCGGTCAGCTTCGCGTCGAGACCGGGGGCCGAGCCCGGGCTCGGGCTGCCGATCGCGGACCCGCCGTACGGCAACCTGCACGGTGTGGAGCGCCGCACCTGCCGGCTGTGCGGCGAGTGCTACCTGGGCTGCAACGACGGGTCCAAGAACAGCCTCGACCACACCTACCTCTCCGCGGCGAAGCAGCGCGGCGCGGACCTGCGCACCCTGCACGAGGTGCGCGGGATCCGGCCGCGCCCGGAGGGCGGCTACGAGGTCGACTACGCCCACCACGACCCGCTGGAGAAGGCCCGCAAGGTGACACTGCGGACCATCTCCTGCGACCGCCTCATCCTGGCGGCCGGGACGTACGGCACGACGTACCTCCTGCTGCGCGCCCAGGAGAGTCTCCCGGGGCTGAGCGACGCGCTCGGCACCCGTTTCACCGGCAACGGCGACCTGCTCACCTTCCTGATGCGAGCCAAGGACCGGGCCCGGATCCGCCCGCTCGACGCCAGCCGTGGCCCGACGATCACCAGCGCGATCCGGCTCCCCGACGAGGTGGACGGCGTGCCGGGCGCGGGGCGCGGCGCCTACATCGAGGACGGCGGCTATCCGGCGTTCGTCGACTGGATGGTCGAGGAGGCCGACGTCACGCACGAGGTCGCGCGGGCGGTCCGGCTGGCGTTCGAGCGGTTCGTCGCGTTCATCTCCCGCGCGCCGGACACCAACCTGTCCAGCGAGGTGTCGGAGATGATCGGCGACGGGGCGCTGTCGGTGAGCTCACTGCCGCTGCTCGGCATGGGCCGCGATGTCCCGGACGGCGTGCTGCGCCTGCGGGGCGGCAAGCTGGACGCCGACTGGACGACGAAGACCAGCGAGGAGTACTTCGACCGGCTGCGCTCCACGATGAAGCGGATCGCCGCCGTGCTCGGCGCCTCGTACGCCGACAACCCGATGTGGTTCCGCAAGCGGATCATCACGGTGCACCCGGGGGGCGGGGCGCCGATGGGACGTCATGCGGGCGAGGGGGTCTGCGACCCGTACGGGGAGGTGTACGGCTTCCCCGGCCTGTACATCGCGGACGGGGCGGCCCTTCCCGGCGCGGTCGGGCCGAACCCATCGCTGACGATCGCGGCGCTGTCCGACCGGATGAGCACGCGGCTGCTGGAGAACGCCGGGCGCCCGCGTGCGGAGCGCCCGGTCGGAGGGGCGGTGAACGGCACGACGGGCACTGCGGAGGTTCGCAGGGGTGCCTCCCAGCGCACGTCGCTGTCGTTCACTGAGGAGATGAAGGGGTTCTTCGCCGAAGGCGTGAACGCTCCCGGGGCGGGGGAGCAGTCGGGGCGGGAGCACGGGCAGAAGCTCGGGTTCCGGCTCACGATCACCGTCGACGACGTGGACCGCTTCCTGGAAGAGCCCGAGCACACGGCACGGGCCGAGGGATGGATTGACGCCGCTGTCTGCGGGGGCCGGTGTCATGTCCAGCGGGGCTGGTTCAACCTGTTCTGTCCGGGAGATGCGCCGGACCGCAGGCTCATGCGGTATCGGCTGCATTTCACCGACGCCATGGACCGGCCCCGCACCCTCTCCGGGTGGAAGGACATCCGGCACCGGCCGGCCTCGCGCGTCTGGCCGGACACCACGACGCTGTTCTTCCGGATCTTCGAGGGACACGTGCCCGAGGGCGGGGACGACGACGCGCCGATCGCGGGCGCGGGCATCCTGCGGCTGGGCTTGGACGACTTCGCCAAGCAGCTCGCCACCTTCCGCACGGAGGGTCCGGACGGCCTGGCCGCCCTGGAGCGCTTCGGCGGGTTCTTCCTCAGCGAGCTGTGGGACATTTACCGCCCGAAGATGTTGAGTTAACACTGATCATTGATCACAGGGTCGCGACCTCGTACGCGACCTTGTGCTCGTCCAGGTCGCGTACGGCCTCGGGGGACGCGCCGTCGTCCACGATCACCTGGTCGAACGCGCTGAGCGGCGCCAGCCGGTGCAACGCCACCCGGCCCATCTTGGAATGGTCGATCAGGAGGACGTTGCGCGCGCCGGCGTCCAGCATCGCCCGCTTCACCGAGACGATGTGCTGCTCCTGGTGGTAGGCGAACCCGCCCGCCACCGCGGAGGTGGAGACGAAGCACAGGTCGACGTGGAGCGCCTCGATGGCGTCGACGCAAGAGACCCCGAGGAAGGAGTCGTGCAGGGGGTCGTAGTCGCCCCCCAGGGCCATGAGGCGGATGTCGCGCACCTTGGCGAGCAGGTTGATCGCCTCGAGGAAGTTGGTGACGATCGTGAGCGGCGTGATCCCCTCGAGCCGGCGGGCCAGGGCCAGCGCCGTGGTCGAGTCGTCGAGCATGACCGCCATCCCCGGCTCGATCAGCCGGACGGCCCGCTCGGCGATCGCGTCCTTCTGCGCCTGCATCGACTTCATGCGGTACGCGACGTTGCTCTCGAACACCCCGGACGGCTGCGCGGTGACCCCGCCGCGGAACTTCCGGACGACGCCCTGACGCTCGAGCTCGTCCAGGTCGCGGTGGATCGTCATCAGGCTCACGCGGAACCGCTCGGCCAGGTCCGCCGCGGTCGCCGAGCCATGCGAGAGGACATGGTCGGCGATGGCCGCCTGCCGCTTGGCGGGCCCGCTACGGACGCTGTCACCGTCCTTGGTCATGAGGCGATCCTAACAATCAGATGTTGTAAGTTCACAGGCGACGACGCGAAATCGGGGGCGAGTGCGGAGCGCGTGGACGACGGCTGGGTCGGCACGACACTTTTCGTTGTCCACCACGGCGAGACAGTCTGGCACGACGGGAAGCGCTACGCGGGAAGCTCCTGCCAGGCGAAGACCTTGCCGGGGTTGAAGATGCCCGCCGGGTCGAGGGCCTGTTTGATCGCCTGATGCATGCCGAGCACGACCGGCCCGACCTCCTCGGCCATGCCGCGGCGTTTCAGCAGCCCGACCCCGTGCTCGCCGCTCACGGTGCCGCCGATGCCGATCGCCTCGTCGACGATCCGCTCGAACGCTGCCTGGGCCCGCTCCCGCGCCGCGTCGTCGGCCGGGTCCGTGATCATCAGCGGGTGCAGGTTGCCGTCGCCGGCGTGCGCGACGTTCGCGATCAGGATGTCGTGCTCGGCAGCGATGCGCTCGATGCGGCCGAGCATCTCCGGGACCAGCATGCGGGGCACGCAGATGTCCTCGGTCAGGACCGGCCCGAGGCGTTCGACCGCCGGGTACACCAGCCGGCGCGCCGCGAACAGCGCCTCCGCCTCCTCCGGATCGGTGGAGCGGGCGCTCCAGGTCGCTCCGGCGGACTCGAAGCAGCGCAGGATGGTGTCGGCCTCCTCCTCGCCCGCCTGACCGGGCGCGTCGGTGCGGCCGAGCAGCAGGACGTTGCCCTCGTCCGTCAGTCCCATGTGCCGCCACTCGTCGACGGCGCGCAGGCAGTACCGGTCGATCAGTTCGAGCGCGCTGGGGACGACGCCGGCGGCCGCGACCGCGCTGACCGCCTCCCCCGCCGCCACCAGCGTGTCGAAGTAGCCCACGACCGTACGCTCGGCCGCGCGGGCGCCCCGGAGCCGTACGGTGATCTCGGTGATGACGCCGAGCGTGCCCTCCGAGCCGACCATGAGACCCGTCAGGTCGTACCCGACCACGCCCTTGGCGGTGCGCCGGCCCAGCCGCACGACGTCGCCCCGCCCGACGACGGCCTCGAGCCCGAGCACGTAGTCCCGGGTCACGCCGTACTTCACGCAGCACAGACCGCCCGCGTTGGTCGCGACGTTGCCGCCGATCGTCGACCACGGCGCGCTCGCGGGATCCGGCGGATACCAGAGCCCGTGCGCGGCGCAGGCCGCACGCAGGTCGTCGTTGACGACGCCGGGCTGCACGACCGCGATACGCTCGGCCGGGTCGATCCGGATGATCTCGTTCATCGCCTCGAACGACAGCACCACGCAGCCGTCGATCGCGTTGGCGCCGCCGGACAGGCCGGTGCCGGCTCCACGCGGGACCACCGGCACACCCCGCTCGGCACAGCGAGCGACGACCTCACGGACCTCCGCCGTCTCCCGTGGTCGCACCACGGCCACCGGCTTGTCGTACGGCGCCCACTCCGCCTCGTCGTGCGCGTAGGAGGCCATCACGTCCGGGTCGCGAACGACCCTGCCACCGGGAAGAGCCCGTTCCAGCTCCGCCGCCAGATCACCCGACACCGTCATACGCCGCACCCTACGCCCGCCCGCCGCGCCGCCTGGGCACGCCCGCCGGGGCCCCGGTGCGCGGCCCGGTCCGGCCGCCCAGCCCCACGATGCGCGACCCGGTCCACCCGCCGGGACCACGTGCGCGGCCCGCTCCGGCCGTCCCGACACCGCGTATGACCGCCCCCGCCCCATCGTGCGCGGACCCGGAACCGGCTCGCCCGACCCCGCGTATGGCCGGCCCTGAGCCCACCGGGCGATTCCCGAGCACGGCCGGCCGGACTCCACCGAGCCGAACCCCCGAGCACGGCGGCCCCCTGGCGAACCGCCGGATGCGGCCGGCCCGGCTCCGGCCCCGATCACGGTCGCGGCTTGCCCACGGTCACGGTCCCTATGGGTGCGGCCCGCCCGACCCCGGGTGCGAGCGCCCGGGGTCGGGCGGGCCGCACCCGGGCACCCGACCCCGGGTGCGAGCGCCCGGCTCTCGCCCAGCAGACTCGTGCCGACGACGATTTATCCCGAAGGACGTGCGATGCCCCCGAATCCCCTCACCGCGTACGAGCTGACCGATCTGCGCGAGCGGCGCAGCGTCAAGTGGAGCGAGTACCCGCCAGACGTGCTGCCGATGTTCGTCGCGGAGATGGACACGCCGCTCGCCGAGCCGATCGCCGCCGCGCTGACCGGAGCGATCGCGCGTGGCGACACCGGGTACGCGGCCGCCGGGCGGCTTCCGGAGGCGTTCGCCGACTTCGCCGCCGACCACTACGGCTGGCGGCCGGCATCGGACGCCATTCGCCTGGTCCCCGACGTCATGTACGGCATCCGGGAGGTCGTAGAGATCCTCTCCGAGCCCGGTGACCGCGTCGTGGTGAACACGCCCGGCTATCCGCCGTTCTTCTACTGGCTCGAGCGGGTCGGCCGCCAGGTCGTGCGCAATCCCCTAGTGTCCGGCCCGGACGGGTTCCGTCTGGACCTGGACCGGCTGGAGCGCGACTTCGCCGCCGGAGCACGGGTCTACCTGCTGTGCAGCCCGCACAATCCCACCGGACGGGTCTTCACCCGTGAGGAGCTCCTGGCCGTCGCTGCCCTCGCCGACCGGTACGACGTGCGGATCGTCGCCGACGAGATCCACGCGCCGCTGACCCATCCGGGCGCGCGGCACATCCCGTTCGCCTCGCTGGACGCACCGGCCGCGGCGCGCGCCATCGTCCTCGCCTCGGCGTCGAAGGCGTGGAACCTCGCCGGTCTCAAGGCGGCGCTGGCCGTCCCGGGCCCCGACGCCCGCGCCGACGTCGCGGCGATCCACGTGGAGGTCAGCGAGGCCGCCGGGCTGTTCGGCGTGATCGCCTCCGAGGCGGCGTTCACCCACGGACGCCCGTGGCTGGCCGACCTGATCGGCGCGCTCGACGCGAACCGGCGGCTCGTGGGCGACCTCCTCGCCGCCCACCTTCCCGGCATCGGCTACCACGTGCCCCAGGCCACCTACGTGGCCTGGCTCGACTGCCGGACGCTCGGCCTGGGGGACGACCCCGCGCAGGCCTTCCTGCGGGACGGCAAGGTCGCGCTCTCCCCCGGGCCCACCTTCGGCGAGGCGGGCCGTGGCTTCGCCCGCTTCAACTTCGCGACGGCACCGGACCGCGTCACCGAGGCCGTACGTCGCATGGCGGCCGCCCTCGACCGGGCCGGCGCGCGATGAGACAGGCGACCGCCGCGGCCTGAGCAGTCGCCGCGCCCGCGCTTCCCGCTGAAAGGACCCCGTTGGCCGAACACGTCTTCCTCACGACGGAGCGCCTCGTCCTCCGCCCCTTCACCGAGGCCGATCTCGACGACGTACTCGCGCTGCACGGCGACCCGGAGGTCATGCGCTTCATCGACGGAGGGCGCCCGGCCTCCCGGACCGCCATCCGCGACGAGGCGCTCCCCCGGCTGATGCGGCACCACGCCTCCTTCGGGGGTTTCTGGGCGGCCGAGGACAGGACGACCGGGCGTTTCCTGGGCTGGTTCGAGCTCCGTCCCCTCGCCGACGACCGTCCCGAGGTCGTCGAACTGGGCTACCGGCTGCACCGGTTCGCGTGGGGCCGGGGCCACGCCACGGAAGGGGCCCGCGCCCTCGTCCGCAAGGGCTTCACCGAACTGGGCGTGCGTCGGGTCGTCGCCCAGACCATGGCGGTGAACACGGCCTCCCGGCGCGTGCTGGAGAAGACCGGTCTGACCTACGTCCGGACGTTCTACGAGGACTGGCCGGATCCGATCGCGGGCGCGGAGCACGGCGAGGTGGAGTACGCCCTGACCGAGACCGACTGGCGCCGACGGCTCGGGCAGGCACCCTGACCAAGGCCGACCGAGCGCGACGGCACCGGCAGGCGCCCGGGGACGAGGACACCCGCGCCGGACGCCCGCTGAGCCGCCGACCGCCCAAGGATCCCGGGGACACCCGGTGAGCCGCCGACCGGCCGATGCGCCCTGAGACGAGGACACCCGCCCTGGACGCCCACTGAGCGCCCGACCAGCCGAGGCGCCCCCACCGGGCGCCCGGTGTGGGCGCCAGCCGGCCAAGGCGCCCAGAGGCGAGGACACCCCGCCCTGGACGCCCGCTGAACCGCGGCCGGCCAAGGCGGCCTGACCGAGCTGGACGCCCGGTGAGCCGCGGCCGGCGGAAGCGCGGCTCTTTCCCCCGGGCCGCTATCTACTGCAGTGGCCGGTCACCCGCCGCGAGTTCTTCACGATCCCGTGGTCTTCGTCGTCGACGCTCAGCCCCGCCTTCGCGTACGGCCTCTTGCAGACGATGCGCACCGTGTCGCCATCGCACGCCACGGCCGACTTCCCGGCCACCCCGTTGATCGCGCAGTAGTGCTCGCCGCCGATCGACAGCGCGGGAAGCGCCTCGAAGCCGTTGCGGATCCTCTTGGCGCCCTTGTTCGTCAGGATGATCACGGACTTGGCCTTGTGCCCGTCCTTCGTACGGACCACGCAGGCCTGCCCGTAGAGGCTCCGGAGGGTCTTCGCGTAGGAGCCCTTCGGGAAGGCGCGGCTCTGGGCTCCGCAGGTCCAGTACTTGGTCTTCATGCCGTTCGTGAACCGGTACGGGACGCCGGGGCGCGCCGCTGTGGCGGAAGGCGGCGTGGCGGCGGAGGCTGCCGGCGTGGTCCCGAGGACGGCGGTTCCGGCCACGGCGAGCGCCAAGAGCACTCGGCGCGGCGACCTCCGGGATGGTCTAGGGGGTTCGGCGTCAGGCATCGGCATCGCTCCCAGCTCGTGTTGATCTTGGGGAATTCGCACGAATTCTTTCGCCCATCCGCCGCGCCGACAAGGTCCGGCGGCGGCCAGCGGGGAGGCCGTGGCGCACGACCCGGCGCCGCGCGGCGCGGGGTCGATCTCCGACGCCTTCCTCTTGGCGTGGGTCCTGGAGCGCCGCAGCTTTCTCAACTATATTGGTCGGAAAACTTTTTCAAGGGAGTCGCACGTGGGCGTCACCGGAGAAGGGGACTGTCGGCCGTCACGACGCACGATGCTCCGCATGTCCGCCGGCCTCGGTTCGGCGATGGCCGTCACGGCCACCGAGCCGGCCCGCGCCGCCGACGGCCCGATCGTCAAACCACTGCCACCCGCACTGTTCATCGTGTACGGGACGAACGCCGAGATGCGCTGGGAGGCGATGCGCGGGCAGGGGTATCTGACGCCGACCGATCGCTTCTTCGTCCGCAACCACACCCGCACCCCGTTGATCGACGTCCGTACGTGGCGGCTCCGTCTGTTCGGGCGCGGGCTGCGCGGCTCCCCCGCCCTCGGCCGGCCGGTCGAGTTCTCCTACGAGGACCTGCTCGGCATGCCGGCCCGGACCATCGACGCGTTCATCGAGTGCACCGGGAACGGCCGCGGCTTCTACGCGACGCAGCAGCACCAGTCGGTCCCGGGCACACCGTGGCGGCTGGGCGGCGTGGGGGTCGCCCGCTGGCGCGGCGTCCCGCTGGCTCACGTCCTCGAACGCGCTGGGCTCACGCACCGGGCGGTCGACGTCATGCCACGCGGCCTCGACCCCGACTTCGTCGACGCCGGACGGAACCTCGGGCGGGTGCGCAGACCGTTGCCGATCGCCAAGGCGCTCGACGACGTCCTCCTGGCATACGAGATGAACGGCCGTCCGCTGCCTCCGGACCACGGATTCCCCGTACGGCTCGTCGTCCCCGGCTGGGTGGGCGTCGCCTCGATCAAGTGGGTCGGCGACATCGAGGTCTCCGACGCGCCGCTGTCCTCCCCCTGGAACACCGTCTACTACCGGATGTTCGGCCCCGGATACCCGCCAGAGGGCAGCGCCCCGGTGACCCGGCAGGTGCTCAAGAGCGCGTTCGAGCTACCGTGGAACGCGCGGTTCGACGCCGGGCGGACCACCGTGCTGCGCGGCCGCTCATGGTCCGGCGACGGGGCGGTGCGCCACGTCACGGTCAGCACCGACGGAGGCGGGACCTGGCGACGGGCGGCCCTTCACGGACGGCGCGGCGCCCTCGGCTGGGTCCGCTGGGAGCTCCCCTGGCGCCCACCGGCCCCGGGATCGTACGAGCTGCTGGCGCGGGCGGCCGACATCACGGGTGCGACGCAGCCGGACGTCGCGCCGTACAACACGCTCGGCTACCTGTTCGGCGCGGTCGTACGCCATCCGGTGACGGTGACCTGACGGCGTCCCCGGCCGGCGGTTCGCGGCTGGAGCGCCTTCCATGCCCGAGACGTCGTCTGGACGCGCACTCGGCCAAGCCTCGCTCGCGCCCGAGACACGTGCCTACGACGTCGTCCGGGCCGTACGGCCAGCGTGCAGCCGGTTGCGCGTCCGGCCGCGCCGCCGCTCGTGTCCGGCGCCCACGACGAACGCGCTGCGGCTCTCGTCTGGGGCGCGGACGATGTCCACGACGTCGTCCAAGCCGAGTAGCCGCGGCCCTGGGACACGGCCGGTGCCCAGCACCTCGCTCAAGCTCGCCGCGGGCTCGTGCCCCGGACGCGGGCGGTGTCTACGGCGTGGTCCAGGCCGGGTTGGTGCGCATGCGACTGCGGCGCGGCTTGCGGCGGGCGGCGCGCTCCTCGTACGCCTGCCGCTCCGGGGCCCGGTGCGCCAGTGCGTCGCGAAGCTGGGCGCGGCCGCGGTGGATGCGGCTGCGGACCGTTCCCATCTTGACGCCGAGGGTCGCGGCGATCTCCTCGTAAGACAGGCCCTCGATGTCGCACAGCACGACCGCGGCGCGGTACTCCGGTGCCAGCGCGTCCAGGGCCATCTGGATGTCGTCGTCGAAGTGCCGGTCGTCGTACACCTGGGCAGGGCTCGGCTCGCGTCCCCGCAGGCGCTCGGCCGCGTCATCGGCGAGGCCCTCGAACCGGATGCGCTGCCGTCGGCGGACCATGTCGAGGAAGAGGTTGGTGGTGATCCGGTGCAACCACCCCTCGAACGTGCCCGGCGTGTAGTTCGACAGCGAACGGAACACGCGCACGAACACCTCCTGTGTGAGGTCCTCGGCGTCGTGCTGGTTCCCGGTCAGCCGGTAGGCGAGGCGGTAGACGCGCGCGGAGTGTTCCCGCACGATCTCGTCCCAGCTGGGCGGCGTCCACGCCACGGTGTCACCCTTCACCTGTCACCCCCGATATCACTGTTTCGCGTCAAAGTCTGTCCTGCCGGGGGTAAGAGCGGTGTAAGGGAATCCCGCCGCGGACGGCGCCTTCGGGTGACCCTTCGGCCGGACCCTTTCCTCCGACGCTGTCCAGCATCGCAGCCGGGACCTTGTCCGACGTCGCCCGTCAGGTGGGTGTTGCCGGGTCCGGCGTCGGCCGAGCGGCGGAGGGCGGGACGCCGCCCTCATCCTCAGGGGGGAGAAAACGAACCGGCCGCTCTTGATCACCTTCGGGGTTGTCGGCATTCTGGGCGCGGGCGGCTCCTCCCCGCCGACCGCCCGGGAGCCGCGATGGATATTCGCTTTCTCGGCCCGTTCGAGCTCGTCGACGGCGAACGCCGGATCCGGATCGACGCGCCTAAACAGCGTGCCCTGCTCATCGCCCTGGTCCTGCGCGCCAACCGGGTGGTGCCGACGGAGGAACTCGCCGAGCGGATCTGGGGGGACGACCCGCCGTCGAGCGCGCGGCTCACCCTCCAGGGGTACGTGCTGCGGATCCGCCGGGCGCTGGCCGGCGTGCCGGATGTGGCCATCGTCACCGAGCCGGCGGGATACCTGCTGCGCGTGGACCCCGAGCGGATCGACGCGCACCGGTTCACCCGGCTGGTCGAGGAGGCGGACCGGGCGGCGGCGGGCGGCGACGCGGACGCCGAGGCCGGCCTGCTCCACGAGGCCCTCGGGCTGTGGCGCGGGGAGCCCCTGACCGATGTGGGCTCCGGCGTCCTGTGGCGCGAGGAGGCGCCGGCTGGCCGAGATGCGCGCGCGGGCGGTCGAGCGGCGCATCGACGCCGATCTCCGCGTCGGACGGCACCTGGAGCTGATCGGCGAGCTGACCGCGCTCGTGACGGCCCACCCCTTCCGCGAGGAGCTCCGCGCCCAGTTGATGCTCGCCCTGTACCGGGCCGGGCGCCGTGCCGAGGCCCTCGAGGCGTACCGGGACGCCCGGGCCGTCCTCACGCGGGAGCTCGGGGTCGAGCCGGGGCCGCGGCTGCGCCGGCTGGAGCACGCCGTCCTGACCGCCGACCCCGCCCTGGATCCGGCGCCGCGGGAGGAGCACAGCCCGTTCGCGCTGCCGCCGGACGTCCCGCACTTCGTCGGCCGGGACGCCGAGCTGGCGCGGCTGCTCGCGCCCCCTCGTACGGACGCCGGTCCCTCCGTACGCGCCGTGGCGGGCATGGCCGGGGTGGGGAAGACGACGCTCGTCGTACACGCCGCCCACCGGCTGGCCGACCGGTACCCCGACGGGCGGATCCACGTCGACCTCGGCGGCACCACCGGCCATCCGATGGACCCGGCGGCCGCGCTCGACCGGTTCCTGCGCCTGCTCGGCGTCTGGGGCGGCCGGATCAGAGGCGGCGTGGACGACCGGGCGGCGCTGCTGCGCGACCGGCTCGCGGGCCGCCGCGTACTCCTCGTCCTCGACAACGCCGTCGACGAGGCGCAGGTACGACCCCTGATCCCCGGCACACCGGGCTGTGCCGCGTTCATCACCAGCCGGTCACCGCTCATCGGGCTGGAGTACGCCGACCTGATCGACCTCGACGTCCTCGCCCCGGACGACGCCATCGACCTGCTGGCCGGGGTGATCGGCCGGCGGCGGATCCTCGCAGAGGAGGACCGCGCCCGCACTCTCGTCGCGCAGTGCGGCCACCTGCCCCTGGCCGTACGGATCGCGGCGGCGCGCCTGGCCGGGCGCCCCGAGTGGACCCTGGACCGGCTCGCGGGCCAGCTCGCCGACGAGCACCGGCGGCTCGACCGCCTGGCCGCCGGAGACCTGGAGGTCCGCTCCAGCATCGCGCTGAGCCAGGACGCCCTGCCTCCCGCGCACCGGCGGCCGTTCCACCTGATCGGACTGCTCGACCTGCCCGACGTGACGCCCTGGATGGTCGCCGCTCTCCTCGACCGGCCGGTGCCCGAGGCCGAGGACGTGATCGACGCCCTGGTCGACGCCCGCCTGCTGGAACCCGGCCGGGCGGGCGCCCCGGACGGCCCCCGCTACCGCTGCCACGATCTTGTCCGCCTGTTCGCCCGCGAACAGGCCCTCGGTGCCGAAGCCCCGGAGGCGCGGGACGCGGCCGTGCTGCGGGTACTGCGGGCGCTGCTGGACCTCGCCGAGCGGGCCGACGAGGCGCTCCCGAGCCGTCGGCTGCGCCTACCGGACCCGCCTCCCCGCCCGAACCGGCCGACGTCCGCCGAAGCCACCCCGGCCGACACGACCCCCATGGATGCGGCACCCGCGGATACGACAGCGACGAGCGCGACGGCCCCCGGCGCGATCCCGGCGGACACGTCAGGGGCGGGCGCGACGATCGGCGACGCGACGCCCGCGGATGCGACAGCGGCGGGCACGGCGTCCACCGACGCGACGCGCGCGGATGCGACGCGCGCGGATGCGATGGCCGGGAGCGCGGCGGCTGCGGGCTCCGGGGCCTCGGATGCCAACGACGCCGGCGTGACCGCCGGTGATGCCGCGGCCGGCGGGGCGACGGCTGCGGGTGTGGCGGAGGCGCCGCTCGCGTGGTTCGAGGCGAACCGGCAGGTCCTCGCCATGGCGGTCCACCGGGCGGCCTCCGTGGGCGCGGCGGAGCTTTCGTGGCGGCTGGCCGCATCCCTGCTGAGCTTTCACGACCTGCGCGGACACTGGGACGACTGGCGCCGTACGCACGAGGTAGCCCTGACGGCGGCGCGGGCGTGCGGCGACCGGTGGGGAGAGACCGCGATGCGCTACGGCCTCGGGCTCCTCGCGACCGCGCAGGACCGGTACAAGGACGCGGACAGGCACCTGACCGCCGCCGTCACCGGGAGCCGGGAACTCGGCGCGCCGGTCCGTGCGGCCCGGGCCCTGAACGCGCTCGGCGACGTCCACCACATCTGCGACCGGTTGGACGACGCGTTCGCCTGCTTCCAGGAGGCCATGCGGATCGCCGAACGGCACGACGACCCCACGGGACGGGCCAACAGCCTGCTCAACCTGGGTCTGGTCCACCGTGACCGGGGAGACCCGGCCGCCTCCCTCGCCCACCTGGACCGGGCGCTGGAGACCTTCCGCTCGGCGGGCGACGAGTACGGGGAGGCGCATGTCCTGCGCTTTCTCGCCGCGACGCACTATCACTCCCGTACCGACCTCGCGGCCGCGCACCGGCACGCGACGCGTGCCATCGGGCTGTTCCGGCGGTTCGGTGACGGTCTCGCCGAGATCCGGTCCCTCCGCCTGCGGGCGATGGTCCTGACCGCCGAAGGCCACCCGCGGGCGGGGATCGACCTTCTCGACCGCTGCCTCACGGCGTTCCGCGAACAGGGTGATCTCTTCGGCGAGGCGTCCACGCTGTGGGCCCTCGGCGGAGCGGCTCACGACGCCGACGACACCGTACGGGCGGTCGCGTGCCTGGAGGAGGCCCTGGACCTCTTCCGCCGCCTCGACGTGCCCCTGTGGGAGGCGCGGACGCGGTCCCGGCTGGCGGCGGTGCTCGGGGAGGGTGCCGCCCCCGTGGACGGCACCCTCCCCATCGTCACCGGTGGGGCACCGCCGCAGCCGTCCAGCCCAGGTAGTGGCTGAAGTGGCTCACGCTCGACGCGTGCCCGATCTTGCCGCCGATGCTGGTCGAGTAGAACCCGCCGTTGCCGTCGGCGATGCCGACGTGCCCGTAGGAGCTGATGTTCCAGTACACGAAGGACCCTGCGGGGGGCTTGGTGCCGCTGTGGTGGGTGGCGCCGTTCCAGTGGGCGATCGCCGAGGCCCACACCCCGGTCGTGCCGTAGGCGTTCTCGACCGCCTTCTCGCAGTAGTGCTCCCAGCCGGTGCTGCCGACGTGGTTCTTCATCCACTGGACGGCTCCGGCGGCCGACCCGTCGCCGGCGCTGAGCGGGGACGCCTGCCCGGCCGTGGAGACGCTGACCGGCGTGGACACCGTACGGGCGGGCGCGGCGTGGGCGGTCGCGGGGATAGCGGCGGCGACGAGGACGGTGGCGGGGATGATTGCGGCTCCGGTACGCAGCCGGTGCCAGGAAGGACGACGCATCTGCCAACCTCCGGGGTTGAGGGGGAATGCGTCGGCAAGCGTCGCAACCGCCGCTTGTGCGTCGCTTGTGCGGCCCGTACGGGCGAGCCGCCCCGGGGTACGACAAAGGGCCGGACTCGATGAGCCCAGCCCTCTCGTTGGCTCCCCCGACTGGACTCGAACCAGTAACCTGCCGGTTAACAGCCGGACGCTCTGCCAATTGAGCTACGGGGGATCACACTGATAAGGCCGCCCACACCGCTGGCCGCCCCAACGCGCACAAGGTTAGCGCATAACGCACGTGTTCGTTTCCTCGACTGGCCCGCGCTCTTCGGGGTAGTCAACAGTTCGTCTCCGAGGCCGTAAGTGTGCACGAGAACGATCGAGCGCCCCGACCGGCACCGGCTGGCCGCATATGAACACTTCTACTAACACGATGCGTCCAAATGATTACACTGAGTTGACGCTACAACCGGAGTGCCGCTAGCCTTCGAACGTGCGTTCAGCCTCGCGTCCCGTTTCCTCCCCGGTCGGCGGACCTGGCCGTGGGGTCGCCGCGCCGTTCGTGGCCTCGGGACCGTCGGGTGTTGCGATCCGTGATCGGCTCAAGCATCTGACCGCTCGCGATGAGAAGGTGTTGCGGGCGGTGGGCGTGCATCTGGGGGCGTTGGCTTCAGGTGATCTGAAGGCCAGGTGCGCCGACGGCCTGGGCCACGACAGCGACAGGTGGGCGGCGCGTAAGCGAGAATTGACCGCCGAATCGTCGTCGCGGTGGGCCGGATCGATCACGAAGGCCAGTCATGATCAGTGGGCGTTAGCGCGTCGTAACCAAGTCGCCCACGTGCGCTCCCTCGATGCCGGCATCGCCACGCTGAAGCATCGGCTGTCCCTGCCGGTCGGGCAACCCGGGACCAAACGCGCACCGGGTGGGTACCGGTCGGCGGAGGAGTGGCACGCCAAATCCCGCCGCCTGGCCACGCTCCAGGCCCGGCACGCGGCGGTGGTGGCGGACTGGCGGGCCGGGCGGGTCCGCATCGTACGCGGCGGCAAACGGCTGGCCAACACCCGCCACCACCTGGAGCGAGCCGAGCTGACCGAGGAGCAGTGGCGGGCGCGGTGGGAGGCGGCGCGCTGGTTCCTGGCCGCTGATGGCGAGAGCGGGAAACCGTTCGGCAACGAGACCATCCGCATAACCCCCAACGGGCAGATCTCCATCAAACTGCCCGCACCCCTCGCGGATCTGGCGAACGCCGCCAACGGCCGGTACATCCTGACCGCCCAGGTGACCTTCGCGCACCGGCATGTCGAATGGGCGGACCGGATCGCAGGGAACCGGGCGGTGGCCTACCGCATCCACCACGACCCGGCCCGGGACCGCTGGCATGTCACCGCGTCCTGGCAACGCCCACCGGTCACAACGGTCCCGTTGCGGGCTGCCCTGGCGCACGGTGTGGTCGGGGTGGACACCAACAACGATCACCTCGCCGCCTGGCAACTGGACATCCACGGCAACCCGATCGGCGCGCCCCGCCGGTTCTTCTTCGACCTTTCCGGGTCAGCCGATCACCGCGATGCCCAGATCCGCCACGCGATCACACGACTACTGCACTGGACCAAACGCTGCGGAGTAGCGGCGATCGCGATCGAAGACCTGAACTTCGAACAAGAAAAGACCCGGGAGAAACACGGTCGCCGCAAGCGCTTCCGCAACCTGATCTCCCGGTTCCCCACCGCCCGGCTAAAGGCCCGGCTGGTGGCGATGGCCAGCGGCCACGGTATGGCGATCGTGGCCGTAGACCCGGCCTACACCTCCAAGTGGGGCGCCCAGCACTGGCAGAAACCCATGACCACCCCCAACCGCACGATCACCCGACACGATGCCGCCAGCATCGCAATCGGACGACGCGCCCTGGGACACCCGATCCGGCGACGGACGATACCGCCCCCTGCTCACCAGAGCGATGAGCAGGGGCATCGGACCGCCCAGGCCCCATCAGGTCTCCCAGGACGTGAGGAACCCCGCCCCCGCATCCCCGGACCACGACCACGAGTCGTGCCGCCCGGGCGTGGAGCGAACGCGGGCGACCAGCACGCCCACCACCGTTCGGGACGTGCCGGTGAACAGGAACCCATACCTGCACACTGAAAGGGAACGGTATGTCCTACGGCGACTAAGCAGAGGAGTTGATCATGAAATACCGCGCTGTGTTCCTCGCAGGGGCGGCGGCCGGATACGTACTGGGGACGCGTGCCGGCCGGGAGCGCTACGAGCAGATCAAACGACTGTCCCGGCAGGTCGCTGAGAACCCCACCGTGCAGGAGGCCGCGGGCGTCCTGCGCGCCCAGGCCGGTGAGCTGGCCGGGACGGCCCGGCAGAAGGTCGGAGACAAGGTCCAGACCGTGAGCGGCAAGGTGCAGGAGAAGGTCCCCGGCATCCACCGGACCGGCCAGTCGGCCCCCACCAGCCTCACCGACCGCCCCGGTCACGCCGCCCGCTCCGGCGACGAGCCCGCCGACATCACCTGAACCGGCGGCCCGGCCGGCCACGCCTGGGCCGCCGACCGCCCTGATCACGCCCGGACCGGCCGCGAGACCGGTCCGGGCGTATTCGTCCGCCGGGGCCGCCGGCCCTACAGGCCCGTCTGCCGGCGGATCTCCTCGAGTGCCTGCTCGGCTTGGGCCAGCAGGCCCGGGTCGTCGGGGTCGAGGCCCCGGTCGAAGACGAACGTCCAGCCCAGGATGCCGTCGGCCGTGGGCGGCCGGCGGCCGACGATCCGCACTCCCCCGGCGGGCAGCTTGACGTGGGTGCTGACGACGACGGTGGCGGTGACGCGCTCGCGGACGGCCTCGGGCACCGAGCCGGGCTCCGCCAGCCGTACGGTGTGGCGCCGGCCGCCGACCTCACGGACCAGCAGGACGCCGTCCTGCCAGGTGGCCTGCTCCACCTGCTCCCACGGCAGCCGGATGTGCTCGTCTGCTCCGGGGAGGTAAAGGGCGGCATCGGTCGCGACGGTCTCGCCGCCGACCGCCAGGACACGCTCTCCCCGCTCGACGGCCACGCCGTCCGGCACGTTCTTGCGCCACGTCAGTCGCATGGCAGGTCACGCTATAACGTCCCGATCAGGGCGCGCGGCTCGCATGGCAGATCACGCTCCAACGCCGCGATCATGGTGCGCGGCGCGCGGTCAGCAGATCGAGCACCAGCGCCGCCGACCAGCTGAAGTCGTGGCTGCCACGGCCACTGCCGTCGAACGGATCGAAGTACTCCCGGAACCCGGACTGCCGCACCAGCCGGACCGTCGACCCGAACAGCAGGTCCGCGACCGTGCCGAGCCCGTGCGCACGGGCCCCGGCCCACAGCAGCCAGTTGGTGTTGACCCAGGTCGGCCCCCGCCAGTACGCGCCGCGGTCGAACGCCTCCGACTGGATGTCGCAGGTCGGCACCGGATAGCCGGCCGCTCCGGCGAAGTGCGCCGACAGCAGCAGGTCCGCCAGCGAACGCACGATCTCCTCGGGCAACTCCGGGTCCAGGAGCGGGGCGAAGCCGGCGACGGTCGTCTCCTCGATCAGCCGCCCGGTCCGCAGGTCGCGGGCCCGGAAGCAGCCGGCCGACTCGTCCCACAGGCGCTCCAGGAGGGCGTCGTGGATGCGCTCTGCGGCCTCCCGGTAGGGACGCGGATCGGCCCCGACCAGGTCGGCGAGCTCGGCCAGCGCGTGCGTGGACGCCAGGTAGACCGCGTTGAACAGCGGATCTTCGATGACGAAGGGGTGGTCGTCCCGGAGGTACTCCGCGCGGTATCCGGCGGCCCGCATGCCGGCGACCAGCGCGACGTACCGGTCGTGGTCTCCGCCCGCGTACGCCGCGCCGCGTGAGTCCACGGCGGCCAGCGGCGGATCCCACGCCGGGCTGTCGTCCAGCCCCGACTCCCACGGGTGGCACAGGCTCACCAGGCCGCTGCCGCCGATGTCACGGTCCCGGGCGAGGTAGGCGTGCTGGGCCACCAGGCAGGGGTACAGCGGTGTGAGGAAGGACCGGTCCGCGCCGCCGGCCGCCCGTACGACGTGCAGGGCGGTGAGGGCCTGGAGCGGCGGCTGGGTGAGCCCGGAGGTGTCCACTCCGCGCGGAGCGGCGGGCTGTTCGGCGCTGAGCCACAGCTCGGGCCCGGGGAAGTACGCGCGGCGCGGCTCGGTCGAGCTGAAGACGATGTGCGGGACCAGGCCCGTCGCCCACTGGCCGCGGAACAACGACAGCAGCTCCGTCTCGGCGCGATCGGGGCGATGGTGGGCGAGGCCGATGCCGGTGAAGGCGGAGTCCCAGCTCCACTGGTGCGGATAGAGCCCTGGAGAGGGGACCGTGGCCGCACCGGTCCAGTTCGCGTCCAGCACGCGGGCTGCGGCCGCCCAGAGGGCCGTCTCGTCGCCGATGAGCCGAGGCCCCATTGGGACAGCGTACGGCCCCGTGGCGTTCCCGGCGATGCCCGGACCCGGCGAAACCACCCGGACAGCGCACAACCCCGCCCACACCCCGACCGACGGAACCACCCGGACGGCGCACGACCCCGCCCACACCGGGACCGGCAGAACCACCCGGACGGCACACGACCCCGCCTACACCCGGCGGCACCCGGACCCGGCAGGACGGTGCACAACCCCGCCCACCACCCCGCGACGCCCGGTCCTCAGCGAGCATCGCGGGTTCAGCCGAAGAGGCCCTCGCCCCAGTAGCCGCCCTTGCGGACGCCGGGCGGGCACGCCCAGATACCCGAGCCGACGTGCTGGACGTACTCGTTCATGGCGTCGTTGCCGGCGAGCTTGGTCTGCAGAGGGACGAACTGCTTGCGCGGGTCCCGCTGGTAGGCGATGAAGAACAGGCCGGCGTCGAGGCGGCCGAGCCCGTCCGTGCCGTCGGTGAAGGAGTAGCCGCGCCGCAGGATGCGGACGCCGCCGTTGCTGTCGGGGTGGGCGAGCCGGACGTGGGAGGTGGCGGGCAGTTTGGCGAGCGGCACCGGGTCGTGCTCGCTCTTGGCGCCGTACGCGTTGCCCTCGCCCTTGGTGCGGCCGAAGATGTCCTGCTGCTCCTGCAGGGACGTGCGGTCCCAGGTCTCGATGTGCATGCGGATGCGCCGGGCGACGACGTACGAGCCGCCGGCCATCCAGGCCGCTCCGTCGGAGCCGGCGGCCCAGACGTGCTGGTCGAGGGCCTTGGCCTCGGTGCCCGCGATGTTGCGGGTGCCGTCCTTGAAACCGAACATGTTCCGCGGCGTCTGCTTGTCCGGCGTCGTCGAGGACGTCTTGCCGAAGCCGAGCTGCGACCAGCGTACGGAGACCACGCCGAAGCCGATGCGGGCGAGGTTGCGGATGGCGTGCACGGCGACCTGTGGGTCGTCCGCGCAGGCCTGGACGCAGATGTCGCCGCCGGTGCGGGTGGGGTCGAGGTTGTCGGCGGCGAAGTGCGGCAGGTCGATGAGGGCGGCCGGGCGCTTGGCCTTGAGGCCGAAGCGGTCCTTGCCGTCCTTCTCGAACAGCGTGGGCCCGAACCCGACCGTGAGGGTGAGCCGCGCCGGGGGCAGGCCGAGCGCCTCCCCGGTGTCGTCGGGCGGTGAGTCGCCGAGGCCGCCGGCGGCCGAGCCGTACGGGTGCCCGCCGGTGAACGCGGCGGCGGCCGCGGTCCACTCCTTCAGCATCCGGATCAGACGGTTGCGATCGTCGGTGACGACGTCGAAGGCGGCGAAGTGCAGCCGGTCCTGCACGGGGGTGGCGATCCCGGCCTGGTGGGCGCCGTAGAAGGGGACGGCCTCCTCGTCGGCGGGCCGGTCGTCGTTCGCCTGGGCGACGCTGACGAGACCGGCGCCGGCGGCGGCGCCCGCCGCCAGCGTCACACCGGAGTACCCGAAGAGCCTGCGCCTGCTGAGCTCCATTACTTGGCCACCACCCCGGCGAGCTTCGACAGCGGCTCTCCGAGCGCGTTCACCTCGTCGGAGAGGTCCTTGCGGTCCTTGGCGCCGACCTTGTCGTAGGAGACGTAGCCGTCGCCCTTCTGGAACTTGGTCAGCAGCTTCTGCACCTTGGCGAACTCGGTGTCCAGAGTGGAGGCGAGGTCGGCGTCCTTCTCCTGAACGACCGGCTTGAGCAGCTCGTACACCTTCTGCGCGCCGTCGACGTTGGCCTTGAAATCGACCAGGTCGGTGTGGGAGAAGGTCTCCTCCTCGCCGGTCACCTTGCCCGTCGCCACCTCGTCGAGCAGCTCCTTGGCGCCGTTGGCCATCGAGGTGGCGGTGATCGCGGCGGTGCCGACCTTGGCCTTGAGGGTCTGCAGGTCCTTGATGAGCTGGTCGGCGTACGGCCCCTCAGCGGAGATCGAGCCGGTCTTCCACAGCGCCTTCTCGATCTGGTGCCAGCCGGTCCACTTCTCGCCCGCCTTGAGGTCGGCCTCGCGCAGGTCGACCTTCGGGTCGATGTCCCCGAAGGACTCGGCGACCGGCTCGATGCGCTCCCACCCGACGCGGGAGGGGGCGTACAGCTCCTTGGCCTTCTCGGCGTCGCCCTTCTTCACGGCGGCGGCGAACTCCGTCGCCTTGGAGAGGGTGTCGTCGACCTGCGCGGCGACGTAGGTCCGGTAGGCGGCGACGGCCTGGTCCAGGCGCGGGTCGGCGGCCTTGCCCTGGCCGGTCACGGTGATCGGCTGTGACGGGCCCTTCCCGGTCATCCCGGCGCTGCACATGACCTTGTACGTGCCGGCGGAGAGCTGGACGGTGACCTCCGCGCCGGTGCCAGGGCCGATGTTCTCGCGCTCTGAGACGATCTTGCCGTCCGGCGCGAGGATCTCCAGCTCGTTCACCTGCGAGCCCTTGTTGGTGACCTTGAACGTCACGGCTCCGGCCGCCGCGCTCTTGGCGCCGACGTCGCAGGAGGAGTCGGTGGCGGTGACCTCGATCGCCCCGGTGCCGCCCTTCGCACCGCCCTTGTCGTCCTTCCCGCACGCCGACAGCGTGGCCAGGGAGACGAGAGCGGCGCTCGCGGCGGCGAGCACGTGGACATGACGCATGGGGTCTCCAGTGAGGCGAAGTGCGGTCAGACGCCGGTTGTGGCGGGCATGGGCCGGGGACACCTGATAAGGCATACCTAACTTAGCTTTACCTAACCTCACCTCGTCAAGCGGCAGCGGGGCCGGTGTGGTGTGAACATCACCACGCCGGCCCCGCTGGAGACCGCCTGCCTCCGGAGGGACGGGCCGTCCGGAGAGCCGCCCTTACTCCAGATACTCCCGGAGCATCTGCGCGCGCGTCGGGTGCCGCAGCTTCGCCAGGGTCTTCGACTCGATCTGCCGGATACGCTCCCGCGTCACCCCGAACTCCCGGCCGACCTCCTCGAGGGTCCGCGGGTGGCCGTCCGTCAGGCCGAAGCGCAGCTGGATGATCCGCTGCTCCCGGTCCGACAGCGACCCCAGGATGCCGCCGAGCTGGTCCTGGAGGAGGATGAACGCCGCCGCCTCCATCGGCACGACCGCGTCGGCGTCCTCGATGAAGTCACCGAGGTCGGAGTCCTCCTCGCCGATCGGCGACTGCAGGGACACCGGCTCCTGGGCGACACGCTGGATCTCGACCACCCGGTCGGGCGGCAGCCCCATCTCCACCCCGATCTCCTCGGGAGTCGGCTCCCGACCGAGATCCTGGTGGAGCTGGCGCTGGACGCGCACCAGCTTGTTGATGGTCTCGACCATGTGCACCGGGATCCGGATGGTCCGGGCCTGGTCCGCGATCGCGCGGGTGATCGCCTGGCGAATCCACCACGTCGCGTACGTCGAGAACTTGTACCCCTTGGTGTAGTCGAATTTCTCGACCGCACGGATCAGCCCGAGATTCCCCTCCTGGATCAGATCGAGGAACAGCATGCCGCGGCCGACGTAGCGCTTGGCGATGGACACCACCAGGCGCAGATTGGCCTCGATCAGTCGTTGCTTCGCCCGTACTCCGTCATGGGCGAGCAGTTCGAGGTCCGAGCGTTCGCCGGGAGCGATGATGGCCGCGCGGGCCATTTTCTCCTCGGCGAACAGTCCCGCCTCGATCGATTTAGCGAGTTCTACTTCTTCTTCTGCCGTGAGCAGCGGTACGCGTCCGATCTCGCGCAGGTAGATACGGACCAGGTCGCTTGTCGGCGCCCGCCTCCCGAGGTCGTCCCCATCAGCTCGCGCGGAGTCCTCGTGTCCGCTCGCGGACTCGAGAACCTCCACCCCCTGATCCGCGAGCATCCGGACGACCCGGTCGGCCGAGTCCGCCGGCAGGTCGGAACGATCGATCGCGGCGGCGACGTCGTCCACCGTTATTCCACGTTCTCTGCCGCGTGCGACGAGGTCCGCCACCTGTTCAACCGGCGGCGTCTCGCTTGGCAGCACCGAAGGGCCCACGGTGACAGTGTGCGGCAAGGGCCCCGGATTCCGGGGGACCCATTTTTGAGTCCCAGGGGTCACAGAGAGCTGATTGCTCGCTCCCGCAACACCTTTCGCTGCAGCTCAAGGGCCATGAGGTCGCCGAACAGGCGGTTGTACTCGTCTTGGAACTCGACCGGATTCAGCCGCCGGAGTTTCGACTGCAGTTTAGTGATCTCTCGTGTGACCTGGATCTCCTGCAATCTGGACAGCATCGCGGCGGCATATCGGTCGTCCGGATCTCCGGCGGAGCGGAGCGGCTCGACGGCAAGACCGGTTATCAGGTCTCTGACCTCGTCATTCGGCGCGGCGTCGCGCAGCCGCCCGGCCCACTCCGGCCCGCCGCCCGCCGAGGCGACGCCGCCCTGCTCCGCGATCAGCGCCCGTACGGCGCCATGGCCCGGGACGATCAGCGCCTCCTCGGGCATCGCGTCGAAGGCCGGCCCGAGCAGCGCCGGCCGCTGCACCGCGAGCTTCAGCGTCTCCCGCTCCACCTGGACGACCGGGTCGTACGGGTCCTGGGCCGGACGCCGCGGCGCCGTGGCCGGCTCGGGCCGCCGGGCGCGCGCGTCGCCGCGCCGGGACTCACCGGGACGGCCCGTGGCGTGCTCGCGGACCCGCCGGAGCACGAACTGCTCGTCGAGGAAGCCGGTCCACTTGTCCAGGTCGATGGCGTAGCGGTCGCGCATCCCCCGGTCCCTGATCCCCGCGATGATCGGCGCGGCGGCGTCGATCGCGGCGATCCGGCCCTCGGTGGTGTCGAGGTCGTACTTGGCGATGGTCGCCTGGATCGCGAACCGGAACAGCGGCACGCGGGAGGCGACCAGGTCGCGCACTGCCGCGTCGCCGTGCTTCAACCGCAGGTCGCAGGGGTCCAGGCCGTCCGGCTGCACGGCGACGAAGGTCTGGGCGGCGAACCGGTGCTCCGTCTCGAACGCCCGCAGCGCGGCCTTCTGCCCGGCGGCGTCGCCATCGAAGGTGAAGATCACCTCGCCGCTGGCCTCGTCCTGGTCCATCAGCAGCCGGCGCAGGATCTTGATGTGCTCGTCGCCGAAGGAGGTGCCGGAGGTGGCGATGGCGGTGCCCACGCCCGCCAGGTGGCAGGCCATGACGTCGGTGTAGCCCTCGACGATGACCGCCTGCCGCCGCTTGGCGATGTCCTTCTTCGCCAGGTCGGCGCCGTACAGCACCGAGCCCTTCTTGAACAGCGGCGTCTCGGGGGTGTTGAGGTACTTCGGGCCGTCGTCGCGCTCCTCCAGGCGGCGCGCGCCGAACCCGATGACGTCGCCGGTGAGGTCGCGGATCGGCCAGATCAGCCGGCCGCGGAACCGGTCGATGGGCCCACGCCGCCCCTGGCTGGCCAGCCCGCCGGTGATGAGCTCCTTGTCGGCGAACCCCCGGCCGCGCAGGTGGCGGACGAGCGCCTCCCATTCGTTCGGCGCGTAGCCGACGCCGAACCGCTCGGCGTCCTCCCGCCCGAAGCCGCGCTCGGCGAGGAACCGGCGGCCGATCTCGGCCGCCGGGGTCATCAGCTGCTCGGCGAAGAACTCCGCCGCGGCGCGGTGCGCCTCCACCAGGCGGGTCCGCTCGCCCTTCTGCCGGCCGGGGGCGTAGCCGCCCTCGCTGTAGCGGAGCTGCACGCCGGCCTTCGCGGCGAGCCGCTCGATCGCCTCGGCGAACGAGAGGTGCTCCATCTTCTGGATGAAGCCGATCGCGTCGCCGCCTTCGCCACAGCCGAAGCAGTAGAACATCCCGTTCGAAACGTTGAAAGATGGCGACTTCTCGTCATGAAACGGACAGAGGCCTTTGAGCGCGCCGCCGCCCGCGTTGCGGAGCTGGACGTACTCCCCCACGACCTCGTCGATCGGCGACCGCTCACGTACGAGGGCGATGTCTTCATCACGTATCCGGCCTGCCACGTCGGCAGTCTAGTCGCGACCTCGGACACCGGCGGCCGTACCGGACACCCCGGCGAAGCCACCTGAGCCGCCCACCGGAGCCGCCGGGGACGCCCCAGCGAAGCCGGCGGGGACGCCCCACCGGAGCCGCTCATCGGCCTTCCTCAAAAGCGTCAAAGCACTATGGACAAATCACGGAACGGCGCGATGTACTTACTCAACTTCGGCGGCCCATGGCGGATGCCGCCGTCACTCGGCATCGAGTGGTTCGGGGGCCGCGAACAGAGCACGTGCGAGCGACGGTGGGCACGCCACGGGTCGTCCCGTGACGCGAGGTGAAGCGATGACGGAAGTCGTCCTCGATGCGGTGAACAAGGTCTACCCGGACGGGTTCCACGCCGTACGGGACGTGAGCCTGCGCGTTCCCGACGGCGAGCTGTTCGTGCTCCTCGGCCCGTCCGGCTGCGGGAAGTCGACGCTGCTGCGCATGGTCGCGGGCCTGGAGGAGATCACCGCCGGCGACCTGTACCTGGGCGGCCGGTTCGCCAACCACCTCGCGCCGCGCGAACGCGACCTCGCGATGGTCTTCCAGAACGGCGCGCTATACCCGCATCGCAACGTCCGGGGCAACATCGCGTTCCCGCTGGAGATCTCCGGCGACGACTCGGCGGCCGCCGGCGAGCGCATCGTCGAGCTGTCGCGGGCGCTCGGGATCGAGGAGACGCTGCACCGCCTGCCGTCGACGCTGTCCGGCGGCCAGCGGCAGCGGGTCGCGATGGGCCGGGCGCTGATCCGCGAACCCGGGATCTTCCTGATGGACGAGCCCCTGTCCAACCTCGACGCGGGCCTGCGCACCGAGCTCCGCATGGAGATCGGCGCGCTGGTCCGCTCCCTCGGCGTGACCACGCTCTACGTCACGCACGACCAGACCGAGGCGCTCACGCTCGCCGACCGCGTGGCCATCATGCGGCAGGGCGTCCTGCAGGATGTCGGCACTCCGCAGCAGGTGTACGACGACCCGGCCACGATGTTCGTGGCGGCCTTCCTCAGCACGCCGCCGATCAACCTCGTGCGGGTCTCGGTCTGGGCGGACCAGAGCGAGGGGATCGTGCTCGGCCTGGGGAACAATCGGCTGGTCCTGCCGTGGAGCGACCCCCGGTCGTCCGCGCTCGTGTCCCGCCACGGCACGTACGTGACGGCGGGGCTCCGCGCCGACGCCCTGCGCCCGGCGGCGGACGGCCTGCTGGCGGGGCGGGTCCGGGCGCTGGAGTTCCACGGCTCGGAGTGGCTCGCCTACGCCGAGGCCGGCCTGCCGCACGTCGACGCCGAGGCCCCGTACGAGAACGACGCGCCGCCGCCCGCTCAGACGCGGCGGGCCAACGGGCACGGCGACGGCGGCATGCTGCGCCGGATCCTGCGGACCGCCGGGATCGTCGCCGACGAGGCCCCCGCCGAGCGGATCTCGCACGGGGGCACCCACCGCCGGTCCGACGTGGTGTTCCGGCTGGAGTCACGGTCCGGCGTCACCGCGGGCGACACCGTACGGCTGGCCGTCGACGTCGACCGCGTCCTGCTGTTCGGCGACGACGGCCGCCGCATCGACCCGGTGCGCCGCTGAGCCCTGTGGGTCACGTCGTGAGCCGGGCCACCTCCGTTCCGGCGAGCAGGAAGCCGCCCACGCCGAAGTCGGTCGTGCCGTCGTACGTCACCGGCTGGCTCGACTCCGGTTCGTAGCCGACGCCCTGGACGTAGCCGAGAACGCCGTCCGGGTGCACCGCCGTGGCGACCATGCCGTTCCACGCCCGTGCGACCACCGGAAGGTAGGTGGCCCGGTCGAGCAGGCCCGCGTTGATGCCGTACGCGATCCCGTAGGCGAACAGGGCGGTGCCGCTCGTCTCAGGGCCCGGCAGGTGCGCCGGGTCGCCGAGGTCGACGTTCCAGAAGCCGTCGGAGCGCTGGACCTTCCGCAGGGCCGCGGCCATCGCCTTGAGCCGGGCCTGGTACTCCTTCGCCCGGCCGGCGGGCAGGATCGGCAGGACCTTCGCGAACGCCGCGAGGGCCCAGCCGTTCCCGCGCGACCAGTAGACGCTCTTGCCGTTCGGCGACTTGGTGCCACCGGGCAGCACGAACCGCTTGTCCCGCCACCAGAGGGCGTCGGCCGCGTGGTACAGGCCGTGACCGCCCTCGACGTTCTTGGTGTGGGCGTACAGCGCGTCCATCTTGTCCCAGTACCGGGTGTCACCGAGGAGGCTCCCGACGCGGGCGAAGGGCGGCATCGCCATGTGCAGGGCGTCGACCCACCACCAGTCGTCGTCCTTGGCCGCGTCGGGGCCTTCCACCATGAGCCGGAGGGACTCCTCGATCGCCGCGACCTTCTCCTTCGCCGGCTCGACCTCATTGAGGTCGAGGTACGCCTGCCCGGCGCACTGGTTGTCGGCGAGCCGGGTGCTCACGCCCGTGTTGAGGCCGTACGACCACTTCTCCGCCCAGGTCCGGGCGTAGTCGAGGTAGCGGCCGTCTCCGGTGAGGCGGTGCAGCGCCAGATCTCCGCTGAAGTACGTCGCGCGGGCCCACTTGTCGTCGCCGGGGTCGGTGTGCGCGCCGATCCAGTGGTCGTTGACCCTGCGGAGGATGGCGATGACCTCGGCCCGGCTCGGCAGCACGGGTGACGGGGCGGCCCGCCCGGCGCCCGCCGTCGCGGGCCGGCCGCCCACGGCGGACAGCGCCAGCCCGGAGCCGCCCGCCAGGGCCGCCGCCGTCAGGAAACGTCGCCGGTCCATCGCGAACCGTCTCGTCACATCACCCTCCTCGAGATCAAGGGACCATCCAGCCGAGCACCGGTGTGGACTGGAGCCAGACGAGCACGCACATCAGCAGGAGCAGCAGCGCGCTCCAGCCGAACACCCGCCGGAACAGCGTGCCCTCCGCGCCGACGATGCCGACGGCGGCGGTGCCGATCGCGAGGTTCTGCGGGGAGATCATCTTGGCCATGACGCCGCCGGAGGTGTTCGCCGCGCCGAAGAGCACCGGCGACACGTTCAGCTGGTGCGCCGCCGTCACCTGGAGGTTGCCGAACAGCGCGTTGGAACCCGCGTCGGTGCCGGTGATCGTCACGCCGAACCAGCCGACGACGGGCGACAGGAACGCGAAGAGCCCGCCGGCCTTGGCCAGCCAGACGCCGAGCGTGGAGATCTGCCCGGACAGGTTCATGACGTACGAGAGCGCGAAGACGCACAGGATCGTGAAGATCGCCCAGCCGAACTGACGGACCGTCTCGGCATACGCCTTCAGGCCCGTGAGCGGGCTCATCCGCAGCGCGGCGAGCGTCAGCAGCCCGGAGACGAACAGCAGGGTGCCGGTCGCGCCCATCCAGTTCAGCACGTACGTGGCGGCGACCGGCTTGCCCGAGGGGCCGGTGATGTGCTGCAGTCCGGGCCACTTGAAGACGTGCCCGACCGGCACGCCGATTACGGTGCCGACCGGCTTGCCCGGGGTGACGGCCAGCCGGTTCTTGACGGCGTCGATCTGCGCGAGCGAGAACAGCGCGATGACGATGGCGTACGGGGCGAACGCCCGGACGACATCGGCCTTCGAGTCGCCGTCCGGCGGGCCGATCCGGCGCTCGAACGCCGGGTCGTCGACCGAGCCGCCCGCGATGACCGGCGCGGCGACCGGGGTCCCGCTCTCGCCCGGCCGCCACACCCGGCCCAGCAGGATGATCGCGCCCGCCGAGGCCAGCGCGGCGAAGATGTCGCAGAGCCGGTACGACCAGTAGTTGGAGAACACGAACTGACAGACGCCGAACGTCACACCGGCGGTGAGGGCGGCCGGCCAGGCCTGGCGCAGCCCTCGCCGGCCGTCGGCGACGCCCACGAGGATGAAGGGCACGAACACCGCGAGGATCGCGGTCTGCCGGCCCGCCATCGAGCCGAAGTCCTCCGGCTTCAGGCCGGTCGCGGTGCCGAGGATGGTGATCGGGTTGCCGAGGCCGCCGAAGGCGACCGGCGCGGTGTCGGCGATCAGCGCCAGCGCGGCGGCCTTGATCGGATCGAAGCCGATCGCGATGAGCATGACGGAGCAGATCGCGACCGGGCCGCCGCCCCCGGCCAGGGCCTCGAGCAGCGCCCCGAACGAGAAGGCGATCACGATCGCCTGCACCCGGCGGTCGTCGCTGACGGCGGCGAACGCCCGCCGCAACACCGCGAAGTGCCCCGACTTGACGGTCAGGTTGTAGATCCAGATGGCGTTGAACGTGATCCAGAGGATGTTCAGGACGCTGAGCACGGCGCCGTACAGTCCGGCGTCGAGCGTCTGGGCCAGTGGCATGGAGTAGGTGAACAGCGCCACCCCGATGGCGAGGACGAGGGCGACGAGGCTCGCCCAGTGCGCCTTCCAGCGGAGCCCGCCGAGAAGGACGAGCAGCGCGATGAGCGGGAGAAGGGCCAGCAGGGCGCTGACCGTGAGGGAACCGGTGGGATCGAGGTTCTGGTGGAACAACGGGCACCTCCCGGAGGGTGGGCGTGCACCTGTGAGGGTGAGATCATCGTCGCACCACCTCCGAGACAAGAGAAGTCAGAGATCCGAGCAATATTTTCGGATTCGCGCTCTGGTGGGCGAAGTTGTCACCCTGACGGCGAATTGATCCGATGTATGGTAACGGCGCGCCGTCCGATGGACGACGCGCCGTTACCGGGGCAGGTGTCAGTCGCGGTTCGGGGGCGGGGTGTGCATGGTGCCGGCGACGCGGTTCCACATGTTGATCTGCGCGACCTGGGCCACGAGGAACGCGGCCTCGTCCTCCTTGAACGCGTCGGTCACCGCGGACCAGATCTCGTCCGTGACCTCCTCCGGACCCTTCGTGGCGGCCTCGGCGTAGGCCAGCGCGGCCTGCTCGGCCTCGGTGTACAGCTGCGACTCCCGCCAGGCGGGCAGCTGGATGATCCGGTTGAGGTTCTCGCCGAGCTCGAGCGCCTCGTGGGTGTGCATGTCGATGCAGAACAGGCACTTGTTCATCTGCGAGGCGCGGATCTTGACGAGCTCGCGGATGGTGGCGTCCAGCGGGCCCTTGCGGATCGCCTGCTCCGCCAGAAGGAAGGACTTGTATACCTGGGGTGCCAGTTCGGCGACGTTCAACCGCGACATCGTCGTCGGCCTTTCTCTCGGGTGTCCGTGTCGTCGCCAGGGAGACGAGACGGCCCCCGCCGGTGTGACCGGATCCGGCGGAAAAATTCAGGGGGTCAGGTCGACGTGCGCGAGCTTGTCCGGATTGAGCATTCGCTGCACCGCCAGGATCCGGCCGTCGGCCGCGATGTCGAACGTGTCGACGAGCCAGAGATGCCCGCCGCGGTAGACCGCGAGCGCCGGCTCGCCGCCGACCTCGCAGGGCACGACGACGCCGGACGGGCTCCAGCGCCGGCGGACGCGGTCCAGCACCTCCGCGATCCGCTCGCCGCCGAGGATGAGCTTGCGCGCCGCCGAGACCTTGCCGCCGCCGTCGGTGACGTAGACCGCGTCGGGGTGCAGGAGCTTGATGAGCTGATCCAGGTCCCCCGCCTCGTAGGCCGCGCGGAACACGGTGAGCACCCGATCGCGCTCCGGGCGGCTCGCCCGCGGTCGCTCCTTCGCGGCGGCCACGCGGCGGCGGGCCCGGGAGGCGAGCTGCCGGCTCGCCGCCGGGGTGTTCCCGAGCACGGCGGCGACCTCGTCGAAGGGCACCTCGAAGACGTCGTGGAGGACGAACGCGACCCGCTCCGGCGGCGTGAGCTCCTCCATGACGAGGAGCATCGCGGTGCTCACCGACTCGTCGACGAGCACCGGCTCGGCGGCGTCCGGCCCGGTCAGCAGCGGCTCGGGCAGCCACGGACCGACGTAGGTCTCCCGGCGCACGCGCGCGGACCGCAGGATGTCGTACGACCTGCGGGCCGCGACCGTGACCAGCCACGCGCGCCGGTCCGCCACCTGGGACAGGTCGGCGGCCGTGGCGCGCAGCCACACGTCCTGGACGACGTCCTCCGCGTCGGTCACGGTCCCGAGCAGCCGGTACGCCACCCCGAACACCGCTGGCCGATGCTCCGCCCACTCCTCCTCGGTCACACCGCGACGGTACTCCGGGGACTCAGAGCAGATCGCCGAGGGGCACCCCGGGGTCGGCCAGCCGCGCGGCGTCCACCGGCTTACCCGACCGGATCAGCGCCTGGATGTCCCCGGTGACGTCCCAGATGTTGACGTTCATGCCGCCCACGACCCTGCCGCCCGACAGCCAGAACGCGATGAACTCCAGGTCGTCGGTGTCACCGGCGACGTACGCGGCCGAGTCCGACCCGCGGTAGACGACCTGGTCGTAGCCGCCGGCCCATGCGCCGGACGCCTCCATGCCGAGCTCGTACTGGTCGGTGTAGAAGTACGGGACGCGGTCGTACTCCACCGGCTGCCCCAGCATCGAGCGTGCCGCCGCCGGGCCGCCGTTGAGGGCGTTCGCCCAGTGCTCGACGCGGATCCGCCGGCCCAGCAGGGGGTGGTGGGCGTTGGCGACGTCGCCGGCGGCGTAGATGTCGGGGTCGGAGGTGCGCAGCGACGCGTCGACGACGATGCCGTCCTCGACCTCCAGGCCCGCCTCCTCCGCCAGGGCGGTGTTCGGGACGGCGCCGATGCCGACGATCACGACGTCGGCCTCCACCTCCGCGCCCGCCGTGGTGACCACGGACGAGTCCGTGATCTTCTCGACGCCGCCCTGGACGAACTCCACGCCGTGCCGGCGGTGCAGGGCCGCGAAGACCTCGCCGAGCTCGGTGCCCAGGGACCGGCGCAGCGGCGTGCTCGGCGCGATCACCCGGACCTCGTTGCCGTACCCGCGGGCCGCCGCCGCGGCCTCCAGCCCGATCCAGCCGGCACCGACCACCGCGACGCGCCGGTTCCCCGACTCCAGCGCCGCCCGCAGCCGCTCGGAGTCGGGCGCGGTCCGCACGTAGTACACGTTGTCGAGGTCGGCGCCGGAGACGGCCGGCCGCCGGACGGAAGCGCCGGTGGTGAGCAGGAGCTTGGTGTAGCCGACGCTCTCCCCGTCGGCGAGCCGCACCTGACGCGCGGCGCGGTCGATGCCGGTCACCCGGACACCGAGCCGCAGCTCGACGTCGTTGTCGGCGTACCACGCCTCCTCATGGACGTACGCCTTGTCCAGGGGGTCCTTGCCCGTCAGGAACTCCTTGGTCAGCGGCGGTCGCTCGTACGGCCGCAGCGTCTCCTCACCGATGAGGACGACGCGTCCGGTGAAGCCCTCCTCCCGCAGCGTCTGCGCGGCCTTGGCCCCTGCCAAGCTCGCTCCAACGATGACGTGGGTCTCCCGGACGGGCATGTGTACCTCCATATTCGACTCAGCGTCTGCCCAGTATCCTCCTCCGCCACGGTAGGTCCCGATGCGCTCACCCGGCGAAACCGTCGGTCGAGGATCTCCCGGCCCCGTCGGCTCGAGGAGCACGCGATGCCGTCCGCCGACGCCCCAGTGCGCCGGCCGACGATCTCCCTGCCCCGCCGGCCGGCGACCCGATGCGTCCACCGGGGATTTCCCGTGCCGTCGGTCGGCGACCCGGTGCCGTCAGCCGAGGAGTTCGTGGTGCCAGGCCAGTGCCGAGGTGTCGGTGAGGGAGGCGACCTGGTCGACGACGACGCGCAGCCGCGCGCCGTCGTCGGCGGCCTCGGCGTAGAAGCCGCGGAAGACCGGGTCGAGCACGGCCGGGGCCTTCCGCCCGACCGCGTCGGCCAGCTCGGCGACGAGCTCGCGCTGCCGGGCCTGCCGCGCCCCGTGGTCCGCGCGGCCCATCACGTACTGCGCCGCGACGCCCTTCAGCACCGCGCACTCCAGCCGCTGCTCGCGCGGCACGACCAGGTCGCCCGCGTAGCGGGTCAGCGGACCCGTGCCGTACGCCTCCTGGGTGGCCCGTTCGGCGGCCCGGCAGAACCGGCCGATCAGCTCGCTCGTGAGGTTCTTCAGCGCGGCGGCGGCGCGCAGGCTGCCGTCGTAGACGCTCGGCCAGTACGGCTCGGCGAGCAGCGCCGCGAACCGCTCCTCCAGCTCGGCGACCTCGGCGTCGCAGTAGGACCGGGCGGTCAGCTCGCAGACGGCGCGGCGTTCGGCGGGGTCGGTCAGCCGGTCGAGGCGGATGTGCCCGGCGTGCAGCCCGTCCTCCAGGTCGTGGACGGAGTAGGCGACGTCGTCGGACCAGTCCATGACCTGCGCTTCGAAGCACGCCCGGCCGTCCGGCGAGCCCTGCCGGATCCACGCGAAGACCTCGCGGTCGTCGTCGTACACGCCGTACTTGGCGCCGTTCGCCTGCTCGGGAAGCGTTCCGAACGGCACGCGCCTCGGCCAGGGGTACTTCATCGCGGCGTCGAGGGCGGCACGTGTGAGGTTGAGGCCGACGCTGCGCCCATCCGGCGCGAACGACTTGGCCTCCAGCCGGGTCAGGAGACGCAGGCTCTGCGCGTTGCCCTCGAACCCGCCGCACGCCGCGGCCACCTCGTCGAGCACCGCCTCGCCGTTGTGGCCGAACGGCGGGTGGCCGAGGTCGTGCGACAGGCAGGCGACCTCCACCAGGTCGGGGTCGCAGCCGACGGCCTTGCCGAGCTCCCGGCCGATCTGGGCGCACTCGAGGGAGTGGGTGAGCCGGGTGCGCGGGCTGTGCTGCCCGCGCTGGTCACCGGCCGCGGGCTCGACGACCTGGGTCTTGGCGGCGAGCCGGCGCAGCGCGGCGCTGTGCAGCACGCGGGCACGGTCGCGCTCGAACGGCGTGCGGCCGCGCCGCTTCGGCGGCTCAGGCGCCCAGCGCGTCCGGTCGTCCTCGCTGTAACCGCTCATCGGAGTCCGAGCGTATCCGTCCAGGGTGGATACGGCGGATCTTGTCCGTGGCGCACGGCCGAACAGAGCTCCACCGGATCCCCCTGATAACCGGACGAAGATCCACCGGACACGTTCTAGTCTGCGGCCATGCCCGATGAGTCGTACCGGCGCCGCAGCGCGCGCGTGATCCTGCTCGACGACGCCGACCGCGTCCTCCTGCTCAACCTCTACCACGATCACCGGAAGCCCCGCCGTGGTCACTACTGGCTCACCCCCGGCGGAGGCGTCGACGCGGGTGAGGCGCTCCACGAGGCGGCGGCTCGGGAGCTGCGGGAGGAGATCGGGCTCGTCGTCGCCCCGGAGGACCTCGGGAGGCCGGTCGCGACGACCTCCGGGTACGCCGAGTTCAGCTGGGCGAAGGGCACCTTCCGCGACGACTTCTTCTTCCACCGGGTCACCGCGCACGACGTCGACCCCAGCGGCCTGGAGCCGCATGAGCTCAAACAGGTCATCGGGCACCGGTGGTGGACCGTGGACGAGCTGGCCACGACTACGGAGGACGTCTATCCCCGCGGCTTCGTGCCCCTGCTGCGGGACCTCCTGGCCGGCCGGGTCGCGCCCGAACCGGTCCTTCTGCCCTGGCATCACTGAGCGGGCCGGTGAAACGCGAGGCCGGGATTCCAAGATCCCTAGGTTAGGGTCCTTTTCGTCCCCGTTCGCACGTCTTGAGGGCGCCCATGCTCACCACGTTCCGCGCCGCGGTCGCCGTCGTCCTGCTCGCGGGCTTCTACGTCCTCGTGGCCGCCTTCACGGCCGGGACGGTCGTGTTCGACTTCTACGCGGTGAAGTACGGCCACGCGGGCGGCTTCAAGGTCGCGGCGCTGGCCACGCTGGGGGTCCTGGCGATGCTGCGCGGCGTCTTCGTCGTGGGCCGCCGTAAGGCCGAGGAGCTGCCCGGCGTCGCCGTGTCGCCGCGGGACGAGCCCGAGCTGTGGCGGACGGTCGCCGAGCTGGCCCAGCAGGTCAACACGCGGGTGCCCGACGAGATCCGCCTGGTCCCCGAGGTGAACGCCGCGGTGAGCGAGAACACCCGGCTGCTCGGCCTCATCCCGGGCCGGCGGTACATGTACATCGGCATGCCGCTGATGCTGAGCCTCACCGCCGACGAGATGCGCGCCGTGCTCTGCCACGAGCTCGGGCACTACAGCGGATCGCACACCCGCCTCGGCGGCATCACCTACCGGGGCCGTACGGCGCTGATCCGCACGATCGAGCGCCTGCGCGACCACGCGATCATTCGTACGGTCTTCCTGCTGTACGCCAAGCTCTACCTGCGCGTATCGCAGGCGGTGTCCCGGCGGCAGGAGCTGGAGGCCGACGCCTCGGCCGTCGCGATCGCCGGGCGGCGGCCGATGGGCGACGCGCTCCGGAAGGTCCGCGCGAGCGCTGCGGCCTGGGACTTCTACCTCGCCTCGTACTGCTCGCTGATCGGGCCCGCCCAGGCGCGCCCCGCCGACCTGTTCGCCGGGTTCTACACGCTGCTGCGGGAGCCGAGCCGCCAGGAGGAGCTCGCCAAGGTCGCGAACTCCCCCGAGGAGCGCTCGCCGTACGACTCGCACCCGAGCCTGGCCGAGCGCCTCGCCGCGATCGCGGTGCTGCCGGAGCCCGACGTCCGCCCCGACGCCCGGCCGGCGCTCGCGCTGCTCGCCGACCCGCAGCGCGCCGCGCTCGCCACGCAGGCGTCGATGCTCACCGAGGAGGCGCAGCGCCTGCCCGTCCTGGAGTGGCCGCAGATCGTCGAGCGGGGCCTGTTCACCGGCGCGAACGCCGAGGCGATGAAGGACGTCTTCACCGCGGCGGGTCAGGCGGCGAACACCCCGCAGCCGACGGTCGACACAGTGCTGCGGATCCTCGCGGGCGGCGGCGCCGGCGACCTGGGCACCCGCCTGCGGATGGCGGGCTGGCAGGGCGACGACGCTCCCGCCCTCGTGGCCCGCGTCCTCGCCCGCGCCTTCGAGGGCCTGCTCATCCAGGCGGGCCGCGCCCGTTACACCTTCTCCTGGTCCGACGTCGCCCGCCTGGTCGACGGCGGCGGCGCCGAGGTCGATCTGACCGATCTCGTACGGCGCGCGGTCGACGATCCCCGCCAGGTGAACGCCCTGTACGACGGCCTGATGCGCCTCGGCATCACTCCCGCATCCGTCCCGGCGCCGGTCCCCGGCGGGATGGTGCCGCCGCCCGCCGGCGTCGGGGCCTGACGGGGCGGCGGGGCCCCTGGCGATCATGACCGGACGTCGTTCCACACCGGGCTGGAGAGGAAATAGGTGTCGTAGAGCTCCTGGACGTCCAGGAGGCTCTCGGGCGGCACCTTCCCGTAGGCGATGCGCTCCAGGTGCCGGAAGTACTCGAACCGCTCGACGCCGGGCGTGATGACGATGAGGATGTCGGCGTCCTCGCCCGGCGCGGCGGCGAAGGCGTGCGGGGCGTCGGGCGGCACGACCACCAGGTCCCCGCGCTCGGCGGTGACGACCTGGTCGCCGGACAGGAGCTGGGCCATGCCGTCGAGCATGTAGAAAAGCTCGGCGGAGTTTCCGTGCCGGTGCGGTTTGGCCCCGTCCGCGCCGTTCGCCAGGGTGACCCGCTGGGTCGACAGCGCGCCGCCGGTGGAGCCGCTGTCGGCCAGCAGCCGGATGGTGGTGGGAGCCTGGCCGATCACCTCGGCCTCGGCGGAGCGGACGACGACGGCCTCGTTGAACTCGGGCGTGATCAGGGACATGACACTGACTCCTTGTCGGGGTTTCGCAGGTCTCAGACGGCGAACATCAGCGCGGCGCTGATGAGCACGGCCACGGCGGTGGCGAAGTGGACGCCGAACGCCACGGCCTTGGTGCCGCCGTGCCGCAGGACGATCACGGTGTCGGTCAGGGGAATGATCGCCACCACAAGCATGTACCAGCCGACGGTGTGCGCGTTCGAGAACGCGAGTAGGGCCGCGCCCACGAGGCTGAGGGTGAAGTCGCGCTGACCCTTGATCGTCAGGTACGCGGGGTCGCCGTCCTCCTTGGCCGCCACTCCGTAGCCGGCGGCAGCGGGCCGCGGGACCGTCAGGAACCGCAGGCCGATGAAGGCGAAGAGGGCGACGAGGACGATGGCGAAGCCGTAGGCGATGGGGGTGAGCATGACGATCTCCGTTTTTCTAGCAACGCTAGGAACGAGAACGACACTAGCAGAGGCGATGACAGATTGGCTAGCGGTGCTAGAATTCGGGTCATGTCGATCCAGACGCGCCGGGAGCGCGAGCGGGCAGAGCGGGAGCGGTTGATCGTCACGGCGGCCCGGGAGCTGGCCGAATCCGAAGGCTGGGACGCGGTGACCACCCGCCGGCTCGCCGCCGAGATCGAGTACAGCCAGCCGGTCCTCTACAGCCACTTCAAGGGCAAGGACGCCATCATGGCGGCCGTCGCCGTCGAGGGCTTCGCCGACATGGCCGCCGAGCTGCGCGCGGCCCGCACGGCGGAGTCCGACTCACGGCGAGCCCTGGCCGCGGTCGGCGCGGCGTACGCGGCGTTCGCCGAGCGGCGGCCCGCGCTGTACGACGCGATGTTCACGCTCGCCGTGGACCTGCCGTTCGCCACACCGGAGGCGCCGCCCGCCCTACGGGAGGCGTTCGGCGAGCTGTTGGAGGCGGTCCGGCCGCTGGCGGGTGATGACGATCTCGGGACCCTGGCCGAGACGTTCTGGAGCGGGCTGCACGGGCTCATGACACTGATGCGCAGCGGCCGTCTCCGCCGCGAGGATCACGACAAGCGCCTGGCGATCCTCATCGGCCGCTTCTCGGATTGAAGGGCGACGGTGGAGCGGGCGATGAGCCCCGGCGGCCGTTCCCGCCCGAGGCGGGAGGGGCGGGAACGGCCGAGGGGCTCTCCCTCCTCGATGGCCTCCGTGTCAGCCCGTGAACCCCTTGAAGATGTTGGTGAACTCGTACGTGCTCTGGCTGATGCCGCTGCAGGTCGGCGAGACGGAGCCGTTCGGGCAGCCGCCGTTGTCGCGGCCGACGGACCAGAAGCCGATGTACCCGACGTGGTTGCTCTGGGCGTAGCTCAGCACCTGGCGGGCGACCGCCTGGGTGGTGGTCGGGCCGGTGTCGTTCTTACCGATCATCGGGGTGAGGCCGAGCATCGCTTTGAGGTCGGCGTCGCTCTTACCGGTCCAGATCTGCTTCATCTGGCCGAGTGTCGCGTTCGCGGCCGAGATGATGGCGTCGCCCCACGATCCGGAGTACCCGAAGTCCATGAGCATCGGGTTGACGGTGACGTTGAGGCCACGGGAGGCGGCGTCCTGCAGGATCTGCACCGAGAACGGGTCGACGCCGTAGTCCTGGGCCTGCACCCGCAGCGTGTACGTGACGGCGGTCCCGCGTTCGCTCTGCAGCTGCTTGAGCGCGGTGTTGACCTGCGCGACCGGGATGGACGCCTCGACGTCCACGTCGATGTGGTTGCTGCCGACGGCATCGAGGGCCTTCTTGTACGCGGCGAGCAGCGCGGAGGAACTGCCGCAGGTGTTCTCCAGGTACGGCCCCATGGCGCCGCCGGTGGCCACGGTCACGTCGCCGCCGACGCTCTTGAGGTCGTTGACCTCTCCGATGACGCGGGAGTCGTTCAGGGAGATCGTGCCGCCCCAGGACGGGTTGCAGCCGGTGCTGTCCGCGAGCGCGAACGCCAGGGTGAAGTGCTTCTGGCCGGTCGCCGTCGCCACGTCCTTCAGCGTCGGGGTGGCCATCGTGATGTCGACGTACGGCGAGAACCTGCCGCCTCCGCCGCCACCCCCGCCGCTTCCGCTGTCGGTGGTGGCGCTGACCGAGGCGCTGAACGCCGAGGCGTTCCCGGCGGCGTCCTTGGCCCGCACCTTGAAGGAGTACGAGGTTGACGCGCTCAGCCCGGTCACCGTGGCGCTGGTTCCCGACACCGTCGTGGCCAGGGAGGAGCCCTGGTAGACGTCGTAGCCGGTGACGCCGACGTTGTCCGTGGACGCCGTCCAGGACAACGACACGCTCGATGAGGTGTGCCCGGTCACCGCCAGCCCGGTGGGCGTGCTCGGCGGCTGGGTGTCCGAGCCACCACCCCCACCACCGTCACAGGACGCGCCGTTGAGAGTGCAGCCGGTCGGCGTACCGCTGCCGGACACCACGAATCCGAACGTCGTCGACGCACCCGCCGCGACGGAAGCGTTGTAGTCCCGGTTCTTGAACGTGTAGTGCGAGCCCGACTGGGTCAACAGCGCGTCCCAGTACGTACCGACCGACGACCCCGAGGGCAGATCGAACGCCACCGACCACCCATTGATCGCCGACGAGCCATTGTTATTGATCGTGAACTGCGCCTGGTAGCCGCTCCCCCAGTCCGACGTCTTGGCGAACGTCGCGGTGAGCGTGCCGGCGGCCCGGGCGGGGCGGCCCGTGAGGGCGGTGAGGACGAGGAGACAGGCGGCGAGGATGGTCAGGGCACGTGGGCGAGCACGCACGGGTCCTCCTTGCGGGGCACCCGCGCACAGGCGCGGGCGGGGGTCGCGTCCGGCAGTAGGAACCCTGTCGCTGTCGTCGGGCGAGCCCCCGGGGCGTACGCCTGCGCCTTACGTGAAGCGGCAGTCGCTCCGAGTGGACCCGATGTGAACGACGGCCGTCAATACTCTTAAGAAAGTTTCTTGTTAGTTATGGAGCGGTTCTGGCGGACCGCTCGTCAGTGGCTAGACCAGGCCAGCGTCGACATGTCCGGAAAGCCTGATCGAGCGGTCCGAAATGCGGCTCCGTCAGCCGACGTTCCGGGCGAGCAGGTCCGGATGGTCGGGGTCGATGTGCCAGCTGTTGACCCGTCGCGGGTGGATGCGGATCACCTCGTTGCTGAAGAAGCCGGGCGCCAGGGGAGGTTCCTCGACGGCGAGCGTCTCGGCGCGGCCCCGGATCTCGACGCCCCGCCCCCAGCCGGGCCTGACCGCGCCCGGCTCGTCGGGCGTCATGTCGTCGACCACGAACGCGACCACGGGGTTGTTCTGGACATTGCGGTACTTCTGACTGGCGCTCAGGTTCGGGCCGCCGATGTCGATCGTGCCGTCGTCGTTCAGCCGGAAGCCGACCGGCCGTACCTGGACGGCGCCGTCGGGGGCGACGGTCGCCAGGCGGCCGAGGCTCTGCCCGGCCAGATATGCGCGTTCCCTGTCGGTGTAGACCATGACGCCGACGCTAGAACCTCGAGCGGAGTTGAGGTCAATCAGGAGTCGCCGCGCCGGCGGGTTGCCTCTCGTCGCGGTCCACCTCACCGAGGCGGGCGGTCACAGCATGGCCCGGTCCAGGGGGCGGGGCAGGAGGCTGAGCGCGCCGGTCTCCCGTAGCCGTACATACGTCTGGACCACGGTCCGCGTGTCACCCGGACGGGCGATGTCGAGCAGGACGCCACCGCCCCGCACCTCCTTGCGCGGTGCGGCCAAGTCGTCCGGCAGGAGGCTCGCGCGCGTCCGGGAGAGGTACCCGGCCCACCCCACGCACGGGTCGCCGACCTCATACCCCGCCTCGTCCTCCAGGGCGTCCAGCACGTCATCGTCCGTCACGTCACCGAAGTCGGGCTCCCAGACCTCGGCGACGGCGACGAGGAGTTCCGCGCCGGGAGGCTCGGCGTTCGCCGGTGAGCGGATACCGATCACCAGCGACTGGAGCAGGAACTCGGGGCTGCTGCCCGCCAGTCCGCTCGCCTCGACCTGCCAGCCGGGTGCGCCCTCGGCGACGAGTCGCAACGCGGTGCCATTGCCCTCCCACCAGTCGTCCCCGGCCTGGGCCGCCCACAGCGCAGCACGCAGGCGACGTTCGTCCGCCGACACCTGCGAAGCCGGGCCGGCCTCGCGGACCACGTGCCACATCCCGGGGAGGCCGGCTTCCGGAAGCAGCCGGACCAACTGATCCAGCGTCGCCTTCCAGCGCTCGGCCAGCGCCTCGACCGACTCCTGCCGAGGCCCCCAGAAGCCCCGCACCAGACGTCGCATCCTCCGCCTCCGTCGCTGAGAAGGAAGAGGTCGATCAGGAGTCGCCGCGATAGCGGCCGATGAAGACGTAGTACAGGTAGCCGCCGGTCTCACGGACGATGTAATTGAACTGGGTGTCGCGAGTGCCGACGGTCGGCCCGCTGCGGGTCGGCGAGGTGACCGCCTTGATGCCGTTGTCGTCGGCCATCGTCCGGCTGCGGAGCGCGTGCCAGGGGTCGGTGACGATAACGGCGGTGTGCCAGCCCTCCTGCTTGTACGCCTTCCCGACGTCGATCATGCTCTGCAGGGTGTCGCTACCGCTGCGCACGGCCACGATCCGGCCGCTCGGCACGCCGTGCTTGATGAGCCACTCCTTGCCGGTACCGGCCTCGGTGTAGTTGTCGCCGGGCTGCTTGCCGCCGACGGTCACGATGTGCGGCGCGACGCCTTCGCGGTACAGCTTCAGGGCGTGCAGCAGCCGCCATTCGAGGACGGCAGAGGGCTTTCCGTTGTACTGCGCCGCCCCCAGCACGATGATCGCGTCGGAGCGCCGGTGGTCGTCCTGCCGCGCCACCCACCAGACGCGGAACCCGGCGAACAGCGGCGTCCCGATGATCAGGATGAGCAGCAGGTAGAGGACCCGGCGCACCCACCGCCAGCCGGAGCGACGGCGCGGCACATCTCCCCCGCGGTCCCCCGCACGCCGGGCCGGGGGACGCTCGTACGGCTCGTCGTCGGTCGCGGGCCCGGTCGAGGGACGCCCGAGAACGCTCGTCTCGTACGCCTCGTCGTCGGCCGCCCGCCCGGTTGAGGGACGCCCGAGGACGCTCGTCTCGTCCGTACGGCCATCGGTCGAAGGGCGCTCGAGGACGCTCGTCTCGTTCTCTCGAGGGTCTTCGTCGTCGCCCGGCCGGCCGGGCAGGTCCTGACGCGTGGGGTCCGGCCGCCACTGCGGCAGGTCGCTGCGGGTACGCGCTGGCTCGGCCGGGACGCCGGACGCGTCCCGGCCGACCTCGACCGTCGGCTCGACGCCGTCAGACCGCTCGGTGATCGTTCCTCCGTCTCGCACGACCCGTTAGACGCCGTCGGCGGGTCGGTGGTTCTAAGGCGTGTCCGCCCTAGCGACTGTCGCTTCCTGCCGACTCTATAGCCGCCCGTCCAGCCTCGAGCCGCGCCACCGGGACGCGGAACGGGGAGCAGGACACGTAGTCCAGGCCGACCTGGTGGAAGAAGTGCACCGAGTCCGGGTCGCCGCCGTGTTCGCCGCAGATGCCCAGCTTGAGGTCGGGACGGGTCTTGCGGCCCTTCTCCGCGGCGACGCGGACGAGGCGCCCGACGCCGTCGACGTCGAGGGTCTCGAACGGGGAGACGCCGAAGATGCCCAGTTCCAGGTAGCGGCTGAAGAACGCCGCCTCGACGTCGTCGCGTGAGAATCCCCACGTCGTCTGGGTGAGGTCGTTGGTGCCGAAGGAGAAGAACTCCGCCGCCTCCGCGATCTGCCCGGCCGTGAGCGCGGCGCGCGGCAGCTCGATCATGGTGCCGATCGGCGCCTCGACGCCGATCTCCCGCAGCACCTCCTCGGCCTGGTCCCGGATGAGCTCGAGCTCCTGGACGGCGACGACCAGCGGAATCATGATCTCGGGGTGCGGGTCGCGGCCGGCGGCCTTCTGCTCCGCGGCCGCCTCGGCGATCGCGCTGACCTGCATGGCGAACAGGCCGGGGATGACGACCCCGAGCCGTACGCCGCGCAGGCCGAGCATCGGGTTCTCCTCGTGGAGCCGGCGTACGGCGTCGAGGAGCCGGCTCTCGTCTTCGGACGCCTCGCCGGTGGCCACCTTGACCGACAGCTCGGTCAGGTCGGGCAGGAACTCGTGCAACGGCGGGTCGATCAGCCGGATCGTGACCGGCTGCCCGTCCATGGCCTCGAAGATCTCGGCGAAGTCCTGCTTCTGCAGCGGCTTGAGCGCGTCGAGGGCGGACTGCCGGTCCTCTTCGCTCTCGGCGAGGATGAGGTCCTCGACGAGCCGCCGCCGGTCGCCGAGGAACATGTGCTCGGTACGGCAGAGGCCGATGCCCTTCGCGCCGAACCGGCGGGCCCGCGCGGCGTCGGCCTCGGTGTCGGCGTTGGCCCGTACGTCGAGGCGGCGGCGCGCGTCGGCGTGGGTCATGATCCGGTGGACGGCCGCGACCAGTTCGTCGCCGTCGTCCAGCGACAGCGTGCCCTCGAAGTACTGCACGACCGGGGAGTCGACGACGGGGACCTCGCCGAGGTAGACCGCGCCGGACGACCCGTCGATCGAGAGGACGTCGGCCTCGGAGATCGTCACGCCGCCGGGCCCGATCACCTTCCCGGCCCGTACGTCGACCTCGAGCTCTTCCGCGCCGCAGACGCAGGTCTTGCCCATGCCCCGGGCGACGACGGCGGCGTGCGAGGTCTTCCCGCCCCGAGAGGTCAGGATGCCGCGGGCGGCGATCATGCCGTCGAGGTCATCCGGGTTGGTCTCGCGGCGGATGAGGATGACGTCCTCGCCCTGCTCGGCGAGTTCGACGGCGCGCGCGGAGGAGAAGACGGCCTTGCCGACCGCCGCGCCGGGCGAGGCGTTCATGCCCTGAGCGATCTTCTCGGTCTTCGCGTCGTCGGCGAACCGGGGGAACATCAGCTGGACGAGCTGTTCGCCGGTGACCCGGCTGACCGCCTCGTCCTCGTCGATGAGGCCCTGCTCGACGAGCTGGCACGCGATGCGGAACGCCGCCGCGGCGGTGCGCTTGCCGACGCGGGTCTGCAGCATCCACAGCTTGCCGCGCTCGATCGTGAACTCGATGTCGCACAGGTCGCGGTAGTGGTTCTCCAGCGTCTCCATGATCTGCAGGAGCTCGTCGTAGGAGCGCTTGTCGATGCCCTCCAGGTCCGCCAGCGGCACGGTGTTGCGGATGCCGGCGACGACGTCCTCGCCCTGGGCGTTCTGGAGGTAGTCGCCGTAGATGCCCTGCTGGCCGCTGGCCGGGTCGCGGGTGAAGGCGACGCCGGTGCCGGAGTCCATGCCCAGGTTGCCGAAGACCATCGCGACGATGTTGACCGCGGTGCCCAGGTCGGCGGGGATGCGCTCCTGGCGGCGGTACAGGATGGCGCGGGGGGCGTTCCAGGACTCGAACACCGCCTTGACCGCCAGGTCCATCTGCTCGCGCGGGTCGGTCGGGAAGTCGCGGTCGGCGTGCTCGCGGACGATGCCCTTGAACGTCTGTACGAGGCCCTTGAAGTCGGCGGCGTCCAGGTCGAGGTCATCGTGGATGCCCTTGGCGCGCTTGGCGTCCTCGAGCGCCTCCTCGAAGTGTTCGCCGTCGATGCCGAGCACCGTCTTGCCGAACATCTGGATGAGCCGCCGGTAGGAGTCCCAGGCGAAACGCTCGTCGCCGGCCCGCTCGGCCAGACCGTGCACGGACTCGTCGTTGAGGCCGACGTTGAGGACGGTCTCCATCATCCCGGGCATGGAGAACTTCGCGCCGGACCGTACGCTCACGAGCAGCGGGTCGTCGGCCTGGCCCAGGCGCTTGCCCATCTTCTGTTCGAGCGCCGCGAGGTAGCGGCCGATCTCGTCGTCCAGCCCGTCCGGAACGGCTCCGTGCTCAAGGTAGTGCCGGCACGCGTCAGTGGTGATCGTGAATCCCGGCGGGACGGGAAGACCGAGATTGGTCATCTCGGCCAGGTTCGCGCCCTTGCCCCCCAGCAGATCCTTCAGGTCCTTGTTGCCCTCGGTGAAGTCGAACACGTACTTCGGCATGGGACGCTCTTTTCTCCTCCGGTCCACGCTGAATGCGGCGATGCTACCCAGCTCTCGGTGAAACGATCGTCACTGTCAGCGTCCGTCGGCATTTGCGCAGGTCAGCACGCCTATAGTGGTCTATTCCAATACCGACATTCCCCCCATTCCGCCCAATAGCCCTCGGGGGACCGGCGTCTCGGCCGTCATGATGTGCGTACGCCCTCGCGGCTGGGGGATGATGTGCCGATGAGGCCGGTGACCAATCCTGGGGCGGGTGAGGCGTTCGCCCCCATAGCCGAATACGGGTTCTTGTCCGACACGGAGACCACCGCACTGGTGGCCCCGAGCGGCAACATCGAGTGGATGTGCCTGCCGCGTATGGACTCCCCCAGCGTGTTCGGCTCGCTACTCGATCGTGACGCGGGCTACTTCCGGGTCGGGCCCGCCGGCGTCGAGGTGCCCGCGGCACGCCGCTACATCCCCGGCACGATGGTGCTGGAGACGACCTGGTGGACCCCCGGGGGCTGGCTCGTCGTCCTCGACGGCTTCCTGATGGGGCCGTGGCACCACGAGGACCAGCGGTCGCACACCCATCGCCGCGCCCCGACCGACTACGACGCCGACCACGTGCTGCTGCGGATGGTCCGCTGCGTGAACGGCCAGTCGCAGGTGCGCCTCGACTGCATGCCGATCTTCGACTATGGCAAGGACGCCGCCCGGTGGGAGCACACGGGCGCGGGATACCACGAGGCGGTGGCGCGGGGCAACGGCCTGGAGCTGCGGCTCACCAGCGACCTGAACATCGGGTTCGAGGGCTCCCTCGCGACCGCCCGTACGCTCCTCAAAGAGGGCGAGACCCGGTTCGTCGCGCTGTCGTGGAGCGAGCACCAGCCGCCGCAGTCGTACGAAGAGGCGCACGAGCGGCTGACGTGGACCGTCCACCACTGGCAGCACTGGCTGGACCGCGGCCGGTTCCCCGACCACCCCTGGCGGGCGCACCTGCAGCGCAGCGCGCTCACGCTCAAGGGCCTGACGTACGCGCCGACGGGCGCGGTCGCGGCGGCGGCGACCACCTCCCTGCCCGAGACCCCGGGCGGCGACCGCAACTGGGACTACCGCTACACCTGGATCCGCGACTCGACGATGGCCCTGTGGGCCTTCTACACGCTCGGGTTCGACTGGGAGGCCAACGACTTCTTCCACTTCATCACCGACATGGCCGAGGCCGCCGACGGGCACCTGCAGATCATGTACGGCATCGACGGCCGCGCCAAGCTGGAGGAGGCCACGCTCGACCACCTCCACGGCTACGACGGGGCGCGTCCCGTGCGCATCGGCAACGGCGCGTACGTCCAGGAACAGCACGACGTCTGGGGCGCGATCATCGGCTCCATCTACCTGTACGTCCGCAAGCGCGACCGCTTGGACGACCGGCTCTGGACGATAATCGTCAAGCAGGTCGAGGCCGCCCTGGCCAACTGGCACAAGCCCGACCGCGGCATGTGGGAGGTGCGCGGCGAGCCGCAGCACTTCACCTCGTCCAAGCTCTTCTGCTGGCTCGCCGCCCACCGCGGCGCCCAGCTCGCCACCGTCCGCGGCGACGGCGAGCGGGCGGAGCGCTGGCAGCGCGCCGCCGACGAGATGCACGCCGACATCCTGGAGAACGCCGTCGACGAGCGCGGCGTCTTCGTCCAGCACTACGGCACGAAGGCACTCGACGCGTCCGTGCTGCTCATCCCGATGCTCGGCTTCCTGCCACCGGACGACAAGCGGGTCCGCGAGACGGTGTTCGCGATCGCCGACGAGCTCACCCAGGACGACCTCGTCCTCCGCTACCGCGCCACGGAGACGGACGACGGGTTCGACTCCGAGGAGGGCACCTTCACGATCTGCTCGTTCTGGCTGGTCTCGTCACTCGTGCTCATCGGCGAAGTGGACCGTGCCAAAGCGCTGTGCGAGAAGCTGCTGTCGTACGCCAGCCCCCTGCAGCTGTACGCCGAGGAGATCGACGCCCACAGCGGCCGCCACCTGGGCAACTTCCCGCAGGCGTTCACGCACCTCGCCCTGATCAACGCGGCGATGCACGTGATCCGCGCCGAACAGGCGCAGCGCGAAGTCCCGATGATCTGACCGGGCCTGGTCGGCGAGTGCCGAATTTTCGAACATAACAGACGCAGCAAAGAACGAGAAAGGCCTCAGTTGCGGCCATAAGCGGGCATTGACCGCATAGAACCGCGAATCCTACGGTCGGGGTCCGGCCCCGCCAGGCCCCGGCGGCTCGGTCTCCGGTTCACCCGGAGACCGAGCCGCCCATTGGATCAAGCAGACGCTTCCGATCGGCGCTTCGAGCTCCGCGTGCGGCCCTCCAGGACGAGCGCCGTCGGGGTCGCCGTGAAGACGCTCGACCAGGTGCCCACGAGGATCCCGGCCAGCAGCGCCACCGCGAAGTCGGTGAGCGAATCACCGCCGAGCAGGGCCAGCGCGGCCAGGATGAAGAGCGCGCCCATGCCGGTGTTGACCGTACGCGGCACGGTCTGCAGGGCCGCGCGGTTCGCCGACCGGGCGAGCGGCTCCTTCGGATCGGACCGCCACAGCTCCCGGATGCGGTCGTAGACCACCACGGAGTCGTTCACGGAGTAGCCGATGATCGTGAGCAGCGCCGCGAGGAACACCCCGTCGACGGGCCGGCCCGTCCAGGCGAACAGCCCGGTCACGATGACGACGTCGTGCAGCATCGCCAGCACCGCCCCCGCGCCGAACGTCCACCGGAACCGTACCGCCAGGTAGATCAGCTGCCCGCCCAGTGCGGCGCCCAGCGCGATCACCGCCTTCTTCCGCAGCTCACTGCCGAGGCTCGGCCCGACCCGCTCGTCACGCTGCTTGGTGACGACGCCTCCGTGGCGCTGGACGGCCTCCTGAATCCGGTGTTCCTGGTCATCGGTGAGGTTGCCGGTGCGCACCGAGATGCCGTTCTTCCCGGACTCCTGGACGACGGCGTGCGGGAACCCCGCCCCGGAGACGGCGCGGCGGGCGGTGTCCGCGTCGACGGTCCTGCTCGTGGAGTACTCGACGATGCGGCCGCCGGTGAACTCCACCCCCAGGTTCAGGCCGCGTACGACAATCCCGGTCACCGCCAGGGCGACGGCGACGCCGGAGACGGACAGCCACAGACGCCGCCTCCGCATCAGGTCCGGATCACGCCGCTCGATCCAGCGCCGGACCCGCCCGGTGCCGGCCAGCCCCGTCACGGACGGCCGCGCCATCACCGCCCGCCGGCCGGTCGCCCACTCGGCGAGCACCCGGGTCACCAGGAGCGCCGACACGAACGAGGCGAGCACCCCGATCGACAGCGTGATGCCGAACCCGCGGACCGGCCCCGAGGACAGGAAGAACAGCAGGCCCGCGGCGAGCAGCGTGGTCATGTTCGAATCCGCGATCGCCGACCAGGCGTTCCGGAAGCCCCGGACCAGCGCCGCCCGTACACCCCGGCGCGGCATCGCCGCCTGCTCCTCGCGCGCCCGCTCGAAGACCAGGACGTTCGCGTCGATCGCCATGCCGATGGCCAGCACGAACCCGGCCAGCCCCGGCAGGGTGAGCGTGGCGCCCATGGCGCTCAGCGCGGCATAGGAGATCAGCGCGTACGCGGCGAGGCCCACCGCGGCGATCAGGCCCACCAGGCGATAGACCCAGATCACGAAGAGCGCCGTGAGGACGACCCCGATGACCGCGGCCCGGGCGCTCGCGTCGATCGCCTCGGCGCCGAGCGTCGGCCCGACCGTACGCTGCTCGATGACGTCGACCGGCACCGGCAGAGCGCCACCCTGGATCAGCGCGGCCAGGTCCTTGGCTTCCTTCTCCCCGAACTCCCCGGTGATCTGGGTGGTTCCGCCGGGGATGCCGGTGCCGCAGCGTACGCTCGGATCCACCTGCGGCGACGAGATCACCTTGTCGTCGAGGAGAATGGCGATCCGGCGCGCCGGATCGCCCGGCAGCGCACAGGCCGCCTTCGCGGTCAGCCGCTGCCACGCCGCGTCATGCCGGAAACCGACCGTGACGAACCAGCCGCGCAGGTTCTGCGGGTCGAACCCCGCCTGGGCTTTGCCGACGTCCTTGCCTGCCAGCGTGGCCCACCCGACGTTCAGCGGCCGGCCCTTCTCGTCGAGCATGGCGCGCCCGCCGGTGTCCGCCACGGAGTGGAACGACAACTGCGCCGTACGGCGGATGACCCCAAGGGCCTGCCGGGAGTCCTGAACTCCGGGGAGTTCGACGATGATGCGCTTGTCGCCGGAGCGGGTGAGCCCCGTCTCCGAGACGCCGAGAGCGTCGATCCGCTTGCGCAACACCTCCACGGTGCGGTCGGTGGCCCCCCGATCGGCCTTCGCGTACGGGGAGTCGTGGGTCTGCAGCACGATCTGGGTGCCCCCGCGCAGGTCCAGGCCCAGGCGCGGAGAGGTGGTCAGGGTGATGAACAGTGAGGCGGCGATCACGGCGAACGCCAGTAGCGCTCGCACCGCCGTGGCACGAGAAATGAGATGCCTCCATACGGACCGGCCCGGAACCCGGGCCTACGGGTGAACCCCGCCACGCACGTCAGGCGCGACCGCCGGGACCTTGGAGCCGCGGAAGTCATCGTGGTCTCAGCAACGGCAATCCACGGCGCAACGGCGCTGCCCGATCCGCTAGAGACCAAAGGCGGCTGAGGTCAGAGGTGCGCGCGCCGGTGGCGGGTCCCGCGACGCGTCATGCGTGGCGGGTGATTGTCAGAAACCCGTGATGGAAGGCGGCCCACGGCCGCGCGGAGTGAGCGGCGACGCCTGGCGCGGTGCGGCCGGAAGGTCGGCGACCATCCCGAGCCGACGCCAGGACGTGCCGGTCGCCGTACGACCGGGCACGACGGCGACCGCGCCCGATGCGGCGTGCGGTGAAGACGGCGCCGAGGCGCCCACTGCGGCCCAGGTACGGAGCGCGCTGTGCTTCGTCGCCAGGCCGACGGCGCTCGACACGGTCGCCGCCGTGCCATAGGCCGACGCCGACACCGCCGACAGGGACCTGGCCGACCCGGCGTACGCCGACGCCGTACCGGCCCCGGTGGGAACCGCGAACCCGATGACCCCGAGCAGCAGAGCCAGGACCCGGAGGCCACGGATTACGCGCTTGTTCACGCCCGTCCCTCCGCCGCTGATGATCTCCCCGCGCCCACCGTAACCGATGACCGTCCCGGAGACATCCCTTCCGGTGGTCCCGGACGCAGCGGTGCCGTTCACGCGACCGCCCAGCCGGAAACTGCGATTGGTAGCGGTCATGGGCAGAACCCCGGGCGATCTTGTTCTGCCCCACAGGGCATAATGCTTCGCATGGCGACCTGAAGAGCACCATCCCACCGGCAGCGCTGGCGCAAAGTCTGCACCTTCGACACACTGCTCGACGATGGCGGCCACCGAATGTGCGCGACCTGCCGCAGCCCGGTCCGCTCGTACCAGTACCGCTACTACCCCGCCACCTCCGACTCGTACGAACGATGCGTCGGGTTCGCCTGGTGCCCAGGGTGCAGCGTCTTCACCGGCACGATGGTCCACGTGCCCCGCAAGAGGGTGCTCAAGGACGCCCTCATCGGGCTCCCTCCGGGCGAGCGGAACCGGCTCAAGCGCAACGAGGCCGATCTGATCGAATACCTGGACGGCCACGCCGAAAGTGCCGACTAGAGCTGGTCGTCGATGGCCCGGATTCGCTCGCGAGAGGTGGTCGGTCGGTGAACTGGCCGGCTGCCTTGCGCAACAGCGGATGCTCGACCTGATCCAGCGGCACTCGAGCCGCCCGGACCGGCAATTCCAGATCCTGACGCAGGCATCGCAACGTCGGGCGCACGCCCATACCGCTACTCGCCCCAGTCGCCGACGCCGCCAAGCTGTTCGATCCGCTCTGGCGACAGGCCGGTCAACTTCGGAGCCGTGGTACCTAAGTACCTAAGGTCAGACATGACTTAATCGCGTTTGAGGATGCCGGTCAGCCCGGCGACCACGGCGGTGGTGAGGAGCCATCCGGCCGCCGTGAGCGCCCAGGACCAGTACATGGCGGCACCGTGAGCCTGCCAGGCCTTCTGCTGGCCCAGGTCCACGATCGGCAGCAGCACGTCGAGGGTGTAGCCGAACGCGTTGAAGCCCGGGCCGTGCGCGTCGGCGCGGGTCAGCTCGTGCGGATAGGCGTCCGTGAAGATCCAGGTGCCGAGAGCGAGCAGGCCGGCCAGCCAGACGGCGGCCAGCCAGGTGCGGTAGCCGTAGCCGACGGTCAGGTACAGCAGCCAGTTGGCCAGCTTCCCGGAGGGACCCAGAACTTGGCGGCGTCGCCACTGCTTGGCGAGCGCCACCTGCCGGGCGGCGTCCTCGCGGCCGGCGCTGCGGTACGCGGCGGCGAGCTGGTCGTAGATGTGCGGGACGTAACCGCCGGGATGACGGGTCAGCCAGCGGAGGCGGGCCCGTACGTCGATCTTGTCGTTCGCGAGCGCGTTGTAGACGAATCCGTGCAGTCGCACGGTGGTGGGCCAGGTTCGTTCGTCGTCCTCGAAGATGCCGACCTGGGCGTTGGTGAGGTTCACGACGCCGTCCGGCCGTCGGCTTGGCAGCAGCAACAGCGCCGTGGCCCGGCCGCCCTCCAGGTCCAGCGCCTGCCCGCCCGGGGCGGAGAGCACGGAGCCGGCCAGGTGGAGCAGGCCGCCGATGCGGGCGCCGGACAGCTGAATCTCTCCTTCGGCGGTGAAGCCGCGGCGCAGGTACAGGTCGTTCTCGACGGTGAGCCGGAAGGCGCACAGGGCCCGGCCGCCCGGGTTTTCGATCGTGGCCCCTTCCAGGGAGAACACCTCACCGATACGAGCGTTGAGCATCCGGATCTCGCCCTGCGCGGTGAACCCGTTCTGACAGGACATGCCCCGCTCGACGGTGAGTGAGTCGGCGAGCAGCGCGACGCCTCCGGGATTCGTGAGCCGCGCGCCGTCGAAGGTCAGCTGTCCGCCGACGCGAGCGCCGGTGAGCTGCACTTCTCCTTCGGCGACGAACGTCTCGTCACAGTCGACGCTCTGGTCGACGGTGACCCGGTCGAGCCGGAGCGCGCAGCCACCGGGGTTGGTGAGAGCCGCCCCGGTCAGTGACAACCAGCCCCCGATACGAGCGCCGACCAGCCGGATCTCCCCCTCGACGGTGAACCCGTCCCGGCCGTCCAGGTTCTGCTTGACGGTCAGGCCGTCGGCCATCAGGGCGTCGCCTCCCGGATTGGACAGCCGGGCGCCGATGAAGGACAACCGGCCGAGGTGCGCTCCGGGCAGGCGCACCTCACCTTCGGCGGCGAAACCGTTCCGGCAGGTCATGTTCTGCTCGACGGTGAGGCCGTCACCGGTCAGCGCCCGCCCGCCAGGGTTCGACAGCCGGGCACCGACGAAGGACAACCGGCCACCGATCCGCGCGCCGGGCATGTGGATCTCGCCGACGGCCGTGAACCCGTCCCGGCACCACATGCTCTCGGTGACGGTGAGCGTCTCCGCCCGCAGCGCATAGTCACCGGGACCGGTGAGGCGGGCCGTCTTCAACGAAAGGCTCCCACCGATGCGAGCCCCGCCCAGGGTGACGGCCCCTTCGGAGACGAGGCCGTCGAGGTTGAGATCGCCGACTGTGCGCAGCTGGTCCGCGGTCAGCCCCGGCAGATGGCAGCCGGGCAGGCGAATGGCCGGTGCGGACGCCTCCCGCAGATTGACCTTCTGCTCGAAACGGCAGTCGGCCAGCGAGAGCGGGCAGACCAGTTCGACCGCCTCGAGGTCGAGTTCGCCGGTGATGCGCGCTCCGCGAAGCTTCACCGCCCGCAGCCGGCCGCCGTCCGGTGTCCGTAGTCCGGTGAGCAGGTCGATCAGCACCCCGGCCCGTACGGTCCGCTCGGCTCCCCACGCCGCCGCGTTCGCGGGATCGTCGTACTGGGCGTCACCGGTTCGTAGGTCGACGAGTGTTCCGGTGGCGGCGGCGCGCACGAGTTGTCGTTCGGCGGTGTCCGGCTCCTCGCTGCCGGCCTGTGGATCGACGTACGGCGTGGTCATCGCGGCGGTGCTCCCGGGGGACTCGGCTGGTCGAAGTGTCCGCGCCCGGCGGGGCGGCGGTCCGGAGAACCGCGCGCACTCGAACACCGCCGATCCGCGGCATGCGACGCGAACGCCGGAGATCGTTCAGCAATCCCGACCAGCCGTCAAGAATGGAGAAGGGCCGAGGGAGCCGTCAGGTCCCGATCTCGTACGGCGGCGTGGCCGCTCCGGCGGATTCGTCGCAGCCACCGACGATGGCCCACACCGTCTTGCCGCCCTGTTCGTCGAGCTTCCAGCCCCAGTCCTTCGAGCAGGCCGCCACGAGGAGCAGGCCTCGTCCGTCCACCCGGTCGAGGGCGGGCGACCGTCGGTCGGGCGAGGCCTCGCTGTTGTCCCTGACCTCGATCAGGACGGCCTCGCCCTGGCGGGAGAGAGCGATGCTGAAGACGTCGCCGAGCTTCATGGCGTTCGTGACGAGTTCGGCGGCGATGAGCAGGGCGTTGTCGGCGGCCTCCGGGATGTTCCAGTCGGCCAGCGCGAGCCTGGTCAGGACGCGAGCCTGCTCGGCGGCTATCGGATGCGGCGGAAGAGGAAGCCGGTACACCTCAGGCTTCCGCCCCGTCTCTCCGTCTTCCCCTTCGACGCTTGGTATCGCTGACACTCCGCAGCCCTCCTCGATCCCGGTCCTCACGGTGAGAGCCGCTCGATGGCCGTTCACCGAATCGCGTGACCAGACTCACACGCTCGGTTACGCTTTGCGACGAACCGCTCTACACCGCGGCACTACCCGACGACCGATCGACCCGACCTGGACGCGGTTTACCCCCCGGAGGCCCGCCATGGTGGCACGACGCGACCCGTACGAATCCCCCGCCATCCGAGCGTTCGCCGCGGAGCTGGAGGTCTGGCGCCGCATCGCAGGCCTGTCAAAGGCCGAACTCGCCGAGGCGCTCGGATACACACCACAACTGATCGGCCAGCTCGAAGCCGGCAAGAACATCCCCTCGAAGAAGTTCGCCGAGGACACCGATACGTACTTCGACACCAACGGCGTCTTCGTACGCCTATGGAAACTGATCAACGACACCCGCCACCTCGCCGCCCTGCCCCCGGGGTTCTCCGACTACGTCGCCCGGGAGGGCGAGGCATCGAGGATGTACTTCTTCGAGCCCAGCGTGGTCAAGGGCCTCTTTCAAACCCCGGGATATGCCTACGAGGTGCTGAAATCCGGCCGTTCCGAGGACGAGATCGAGCAGCTCGTCGCCAAGCGCATGGAGCGTCAGGAGATCCTGCGCCGACCGGGACCGCCGCGCATCGTCGCCATCTTCGACGAGGGGGTCGTTCGCCGCATGATCGGCGGCCCGCGGGTCATGCGAGAGCAGATCGGCCGCCTCATCGAAGAGGCGAGTCGGCCCCACGTCACCCTGCAGATCGTCCCAAGCAGCACGGGCGCCTACGCCGGGCTGCCTGGAGCCTTCACCATCCTGGGCTTCGACGACGCCCCCGACCTCGTCTACACCGAAGGCCACGTGGGCGGTCAGGTCATCGCTGACCCGCAGACGGTCCGTGAGTACGCGCTACGCTACGACCTGATCAGGGGCGCGGCGATCTCTGCCGACGATTCCCTGAAACTGCTGCACGAGGTATTGGAGAGCCTATGAGCGCACCAAGCCCGTCAACCTCCCCATGGCGCAAGAGCAGCCGTAGCACCGACACTGGCGGCGACTGCGTCGAAATCGCCGTCTGGCGGAAGAGCAGCCGTAGTGGCCACACCGGCGGCGACTGCGTAGAGATCGTGGTTCTAGGTTCCGCGACCTGCCTCCACTAACCCGAACCACCAAGACGACGAGCCCCTGTCCCTTGCGGGACAGGGGCTTATCGCGTATTTCGCCGGTGGGTCAGCAGCCGAGGAGGCGGGTGGCGAGGAAGGCCTCGACCTGGTCGAGGCCAATGCGTTCCTGGGCCATCGAGTCGCGCTCGCGGATCGTCACCGCGTTGTCCTCGAGGGTGTCGAAGTCGACGGTGACGCAGTACGGCGTGCCGATCTCGTCCTGGCGGCGGTAGCGGCGGCCGATCGCGCCCGCGTCGTCGAACTCGACGTTCCAGTTACGACGCAGCTGCGCAGCGAGGTCCTTCGCCTTCGGCGACAGGTCGGCGTTGCGGGACAGCGGCAGCACCGCGACCTTGACCGGCGCGAGCCGGTGGTCGAGCCGCATGACCACGCGCTTCTCCATCTTGCCCTTGGCGTTGGGCGCCTCGTCCTCGTTGTAGGCGTCCATCATGAACGTCAGCACGCACCGGTCGACACCGGCCGCCGGCTCGATGACGAACGGGACGTAGCGCTCTTCCTTCTCCTGGTCGAAGTAGGAGAGGTCGGCGCCGGAGTGCTTGGAATGCGTGGACAGGTCGAAGTTGGTACGGTTGGCGATGCCCTCCAGCTCGCCCCACTCGCTGCCCTGGAAGTTGAAGCGGTACTCCACGTCCACGGTGCGCTTCGAGTAATGGGACAGCTTGTCCTTCGGGTGCTCGTACAGCCGCAGGTTGTCCTTCGAGATACCGAGATCGACGTACCACTGGAGGCGGGTGTCGATCCAGTACTGGTGCCACTCCTCATCCGTGCCCGGCTCGACGAAGAACTCCATCTCCATCTGCTCGAACTCGCGCGTACGGAAGATGAAGTTGCCCGGCGTGATCTCGTTCCGGAACGACTTGCCGATCTGGCCGATGCCGAACGGCGGCTTGCGCCGGGCCGCCTGCTGAACGGCGGCGTAGTTGATGAAGATGCCCTGCGCGGTCTCGGGCCGCAGGTAGGCCAGGCCGGACTCGTCCTCGACCGGGCCGAGGTAGGTCTTGAGCAGACCGTTGAACATCTTCGGCTCGGTGAACGCGCCCCGGGTGCCGCAGTTGGGGCAGACGATGTCGGCGAGGCCATGCTCCGGGGCCCGGCCGTGCTTCTCCTCGTACGCCTCGGTGAGGTGGTCGGCGCGGTACCGCTTGTGGCACGACTGACACTCGGTCAGCGGGTCGACGAACTCCCTGACGTGACCGCTGGCCTCCCACACCTCGCGGGCGAGGATCACGCACGAGTCGAGGCCGACGACGTCGTCACGGCCCTGCACCATGGACTTCCACCACTGGCGCTTGACGTTGTTCTTCAGCTCGACGCCGAGCGGGCCGTAGTCCCAGGACGCGCGGAGTCCGCCGTAGATCTCGCTCGACGGAAAGACCAGGCCTCGGCGCTTGCTGAGGTTGACGATGGTCTCCATCAATTCGGAACGACGGGCCATGAGTGATCTCCATCCGGCTGGCGGTCGGCGGGTTCCCCGCGAATATGACGTACGGCGCCAGCGGCCGCCCTATGGGGTCCGGCCACGGCGCCTGTGTTCATCAGCTTAGGACACCTCCACCGGTCCCGCGCTCGAATACCCCGCTACGCGCCGGGGCGCCCGCCCCGGCGCGGTTCGCGCCTCAGACCATGCCGTTGCCGTTGGCCGACGTTTCGGGCACCGGCTGCAAGACGTCCCAATGCTCGACGATCTTGCCGTCCTCCAACCGGAAGATGTCCACCGCGGCCATCCCCCGGTCCTTAGGCGAGGTCGTCAACAGACTGTGCAGGACGACCAGGTCGTCCTCGGCGATCACCCGCCTGACGTCGAGGCGCAGCTCCGGGAACCGCTCACCGAACCCGGCGACGAACGCGACGAACGCCTCCGGCCCGTCCGGTGCCTGCGGGTTGTGCTGGACGTACCGGGGCCCGATGTACGCGGCGACGGCCTCGGCCGCCCGCTTCTCGTTGAACGCCAGCTCGGCGAAGTCCCGGACGATCTGCTTGTTCCGCTGCTGATCAGACAAGGTGTCCCTTTCAAGGAATCGATCATTCGCGTCAACTTCAGCAGCGAACCCACCGCAGAGGGAAAGACCGGTACGGTCGACGGCCATACCGTACGGGTATGACCGATGATCTCGAGGTGCGCGAGCTGCGCTACTTCCGAGCCGTCGCCGAGGAGCTCAACTTCTCCAAGGCAGCGGAACGCCTGGGCATGGCCCAGCCGCCGCTGTCCCGCGCGATCCGCCAGTTGGAGCGCCGACTGGGCGTCCCGCTCTTCGAGCGCACCACCCACAACGTCACCCTGACCCCCGCCGGCCTGACCCTGCTGGAAGAGTCGGCCCGCGTACTGGACGCGATCTCCGCCGCCACCCGCCGAACCCGCCGCGCCCGAAACGCCCCCCGCCTCATCGTCACCGCGAAACCAGGCGTCGCCACCGACCTACTCCGCCGCATCCTCGAACAGTCCGACGTACCGGCCGCGGAGATCGTCCTGAGCGGCTTCGGCGAGCAGACGACGATGGTCCGCGACGGACGCGCGGACCTGGCCATCATCGGCTCCCCCTTCGACAACGAGGGCCTGGAGATCGAGCCACTCCTCTCCGAACCGAGAGTCGCGGCCCTCCCCGTCCACCACGAACTCACCCACCGCCCCACCCTGAGCTGCCGCGACATCGCCGGCCTCCCCGTCCCCCGCTGCCCCTCATCCAGCGCAGCCGTACACGCCTACTGGTCCGGCCGCGACATCTCAGCCCGTACGGACGAGGCTCCAGCAACCGGCCCCACCGTCTACGACAGCGCCCAACTCCTCGAAGCCGTCGCCCTCGGCCAAGCCGTCGCGCTGATCCCCCGCTCCCTCGCGGAACGGAACGCCCGCGACGACATCGCCTACCGCACCGTGCAGGACGCCAGCCCCTACCTGCTGGGCATCGCCTGGCGCGCCGGCATCCGCTCCACCCCGATCGCCCACCTGGTCCGTACGGCGATCGAAGTCGCCGCCGCGGACAGCGAGGAGGTGCCTGGGCGGGAGTTCTCCGGCGTCTGATCCGTCAGAGGTGATGCATCAGGTTCTCGGCCAGCAACCGGGCGATCTGTTCCCGCTTGACGTGCCGGTTCGCCGCCGGCCGCGTCCCGGTGTACGTCACGCGCGCGACCACGTCGTATCGGTGCAACAGCACTTCCATCGTCCCCGGCCGGGCGTGCCAGCAGGCCTTCCCGTCGACGTTCTTGATGGGGATCAGCCGAGTCCGGCCGGCCTCCTGACGCCTCATTCCCTCATACGAGCGCCGTGCCGCGTGCACGTCTTCGCCGTACCGTCGCGACTTGAAGACCGTCACTCCCACGGTGAGGGAGATCCCACCGCCGGACCGCCAGTCGCATCCCCACTGGCCGGGACTCGGCGCACCACCCGTCCCCCGGTCGCTACCGGTGAGTTCCCGCACGAGGGAACGGTCGAGCAGCCGACATGGATCCTTCACGACCGTGCGCTGGTACGTGCCCCCGCAACCGACGAGGAACAGGACGAGGCCGAACACCCCGACCACCAGGCCACCCCCGGCAAGGGCCACCCGTCCGGCCACAGCACCACCCCGATCATCCCCTACGTCCCCGATATCATGGAATGATCTTGCACCGCAACCACGCCGTCAAGGCTATGTGAAACACGCCATAAGTCCGGCCACATCAGCGGAACCGTACGGCGGCCAGGGCGGATCGGACGGCCTCCGTGGCGGTACGCGCCGCCTCTTCCTCCTTGCCCCGACCGTCGAGGGTATGGGCGACCCTGACCACGACATTCCAACGACGGGCGACGACGGCCGCTGTGGCGAAATCTCCCTTGTCAGAGGCAGTGGCGAGTAGCGTCGCTTCATCACCGATCTTGGAGACCGGCACAGCCCCTTGGGTGTCTACCGGATGAGAATCGCTGTCGAAATGATCACGTGCCTCATCGGCGTCGCTGCTCCAACCAACACGGTGAAAAAGCTCGTACTCGACTGTCAGCTCGCCGACACCGTCGTGGCTCTGCCCCTCACCGCCCGAGGTCTCCGTCCATTGACAGGAGCGTCGCCCGGAGGCCTGCCCGAACGATTGATCGACTCGGGCTCCCGGGACGAACCGGCGGGCAATGGTGTCCAGCGTCGAACAGGGATCGGGGAGCGAAACCGCATGTGAGCGGCCTGGCCAAGAGTCACTCTGCCACGGCGGCTCAACGAGGACCATCGCCACCGCAGCCGCCGTCAAGATCGGGCTGCCGATCAAGAAGCGCAGGCTGAACCTCGGCCGCCCCACCGCGCCCGTCCCGGCCAGGGAACACAACTCCGCCAGACCTTGGTCGAAAGAATGGTCACGCCGAAACCAGACCCTCAGTGGTCCATACAACTGCACGGGTGCACCACGGCGTCGATGCAGGAATACCCACTCGAGAAGCCATCCTCGACGGATTTCGATCTGGGTGACTTCCGACGGCGGGATAGTGACCGGCTTGCCGTGCGACCGCGCGGAGATGATTCCTTCGGCTCGCAGCGTCGTCCGGCCGAACAGCACAGGCAGTGGCCGGCCAACCAGGATGATAAAGATCAGCAGGGAGGGCCCGAAGAACTCCACGGCATGATCGAGCATCGCCATACCCGAGAACAGAACCGACACGATCAGTGCGGCGACCACCAAAACGAGCGCAGCCCACCGGAAGACACGCGCCGGACGCAGGACAATCACAGGTTCGACCACGTAGAACTCGCCTCAGTGAGCGTTTCGAATCGTGCGGGTATCTGATCGCCGGTTTAACGAATCAGGCCTCGCTTCTTTACTCCTTGCCCAGTGCTTCCTCTACCACGAACGCCACCGCCTTTCTAGCCGGGACGCACGATGACAGCATCTCCCAGTAAAGCAGGCAGCCTAAAGGCAGCGATAATGCGGGCACTCGAATGCCATAGCTCTAACACATACGACATTTTTAAGAATTTCCCGTCGCTTTGGGCCAATGACCGCCGGGGAAAGAAGCATTGTCCATCGCCTCGCCATGAATTGAGCCCATTTGTTGAGCCTGCGCCCCAAGGCATAGGGAAGCCGCCGCTACCGCACCGAATATCATCGCTGCCGTTACACCACAGTCAGCGACGCCCGCCAGGAAGCCCGGCAAGGAAAATACACCAGAGACCAGGGCAACTATAGCGCCAGCAAGTGCACCGAGGAAGTTATATATAATAATACCAAGAGCGCCATAGAAGGTAAGTCCAGCGAGCGCGCAGACGTAGAGGCTGGTGGAAATAGAACTCGATACCGTCTTGACTCGTCCCGCAGCGGATGATTGTGACGTTATGGCCGCCCGATAGTCATCCTTTGCCGCCCCATTCCACTTACTCGACCCGAGTGCACCTGGACTAACGGATCCTTCGACTGTACTCGCCTTTATTCTTACATCTTGCCATTTCCATCCAGCCTCAAAGAAAAGAATCGGAGCGAAAACACTCTCCAGCAACTCTTCCGACTTTCGAATAATCCATTCGGACATTCGTGTAAGCTTTTCCGCCATCCAAATTATGGTCGACTTTACACCGTCGGGCAGATACCAATGACTAGCAGCATGCCTCGCTGCTGGCATAACTTGCTGATTCTTGGCGCCAATCTTGGCCGTTCCCGTCTTAATTCGCTGAATAACCGCTTCATATTGCGCCTGAGAGAAAGCCATGACCATTCTCCTAACCTAGAAACGCTTCTTGAAAAGCTGTTCGCCTTCGCTTTCGGCCTTCTCGTATGCAGTCGCGACATCACGCAAGGATTGAGCAATCTCTTCAGTCCGTTGATGACCTTCCTGACAACGGGCTCCCACCTCATGGGCCGCCTTACCGTAAGCGGTAATAAAGAGCTGAAATATTCCAGCCTCGACCCGCTTGATGCGCAACTCTTCGATCTTGCCAGCTATTCCGCTTAGTTCACCGCTCTGCTTATCCCAGACGCGAGCTTCGTCGCGAAGTTCTCCGGTGTGTACCGAATAGCCATTCTTTTGATGGGTCATTATTGATCCCTATTCCTCAACAAGCCGACGTGGATCGGCTAGCAGGTCCATAGCACTTCCGAGGAGATCTTCGAGGCCGGCAACAGAATATCTAGTGCTTAGATTCTTTGCCAGACTAGACCGGGCTGCGGCTAGTGCTTCACCAAGTGCCTTCGAGACTTCTGATCCCGACCGCGCACTTGCCCACTGGAGATCAATGACACACGATTTGATGCCATTAGCATCGAGTACCAGGCAAGCTTTTCTTCCGATGCTCCAGCCTGTGCTCTTACGCCTCACGGATCCTGGGAGCGCTGGCGCTTCTGAAATCTTGTCAGCAGCCTGAATAAACTCCTCAGTCAAGTCCTCCAAGGTCCGAGGAACCGTCTCTTTCTTGTCTCGATGGAAGGCGGCAGGCAGTTTATCCGAGGGCATGGAGGAAGCCGGACTACTTAGGTAGCGCTTAAGACGGTTTGCTTTGTCATACCAGCCTGCCTCTCGCAGGGCATCGGCCCAGACGGCCACCCGATTATCAACAGCAGCCCGGAATGCATAAACAACAGCATCACCAAGTTTTTCTGGACCAACCCTATCTCGCCAGTCGCTGACTATCTGTATCCTCTCTGGCAACCCATTCCGATCGAGGAACACTCGAACCGCAGCTGCGTCGTCCATGCCATCGCTATGGCGCGGAGCCTTATCGAATGCTCCGGCGATGAGCCGATGAATGGCCGATGCATGCAGCTGAAGGTTTGCTAGCTCGTGGATACCCTGGTCAGTCATCGGGCGTCCCCTGTGTGCGTCGGACCAGATCTTGCGACACGCGACCACGCGACCATGAATAGGCCAAAGGCGCCAAATACTGCCAGCAACCATGGACCGTTCGAAGACCTCGAAGCGCTATCCAACCCAGTAAGGCCAACCACAATCGCTATGATATTAACCACAAGCCGTAGAATGCGTCGCCAATGCAGGGGAACACTCGGTCGAGTTAGTACTGACACGCTTACGACTGCCATGATTGCTCCAAGCGCTGCAATAATTTCTGCACTCACTCCACCAAGTGTCATCCCCTTAGTGAGGCTTGGATCATTAATCCATATTAGCGACACTCCGCAAAGGTCAATAAACGTAACACCCCCCCACATCAATGCAGTTGTGCGATCACCGCTTCCACGCTCCAAGCCACTTCCTCCGTTCACCTAACTAACCTGCGTAGCGTAAGTGCGAGTTAGGCTACCTACGACGCATCTGAAACACAAAGAGACCGGCAACCACCATACAAATAGGAAGAGCAATGAGCGCCATCCACCGCCACGGAAGTCCGGAACTAGGGTGAAGATGATGCTCGCTGCCAGGTTTTTGACTTGGTCTACCGGATGCCACCGGACGTTCATTTACAGAGCTGCCCCATGCCGAAAAAACTGGATTCGGCGCTTCGCTCGAAACTTTATCCACAAGAGCGTGATATGGGCGAATCAGGCCATAGCCGGTCTTTTCATCCCTCCCGGCAGATCCTACGTCGCGAGCGGTTGCGATTATCCGTTGAACCACTTCGCGCGCCGACATATCTGGATACTTAGAGCGCACGAGCGCCACAACGCCTGCAGTAAGCGCCGACGATCCGCTTGTTCCATCGAGCTTAGGGATAAAGGTACCGTTCTTTCCGATAGATCCGACATGAACACCTGGCGCAGCTACAGCTACGTATGGAGCCGGCTGCGAGTCGAACCAAGGGCGAAACTCGTAATCGACCGCCCCCACAGCCAGGAAACCAGGGCAGAGCGCCGGCTCAGAGTGCATCACTTCCGTACTCGCGTCATTGCCAGCGGCCGCTATAAGAACTATGTCTCTTTCGATAGCCCGTGAGATTGCTCGTTGTATTTCGACATTGCAGCCACCGGCAGCAGACGGGCTCGCCAGCCCCTGAGATACGTTGATGACATCCGCGCCTCTCTGGACGGCGTAGTCGATCGCGGGAGCAAGGTCTTCTACGTCGGCACGGATACTGATAATCTTGGCTTCGGGTGCGATACCCACCATGCCGACCCCAGCGCCTTGGCCGGCAATCAGCGCTGCCATAGCGGTGCCGTGGCCGAAACCCTTATCCGAGTCGATTAGCCCCTTGCCCTTCGGACCTACGATGTTGGTGCCGGGTAGTACGGCACCCCGTAGATCGGGCAGCGTAGCGTTAACGCCTGTGTCGATCAGTGCAACCGTTACACCACGACCTTTACTGATCGGCCAAACTTTGTCCTGGATGTCCCAGGTTCCGAACCACCATTCCTCTTCACGCGGACTAGGAGTGGCGGTTGCCCAAGTCATCGACATCGTCGACATCAGCAAAACCGATACCGAAAGCGCCCATACTCGCTTCATCCAGGTCGGAGACGTCCGTGACGAGCGAACCAGCTGCTTCTTCCGCCATCGCATCGAATCGCGCATCGACGATCCGAGAGAGAGGGTCATCCGCGAGGTCGATGCTGGATTCTGTACTGAACGGCGCACCGATCTCCCCGCCTGTTTCGTCCCTTACAAGGTTCAGCAGTTCCTGCAGCTCATCCATACTAAGAAACTCGTCGGCGTCCTGCTCGCGCTCGGCGACGCGGTTCCGGGCCTCACCGATCAGTCCATGGACCGCCTGCTCACCACCGGTCCACACATCCTCATCCTCGGAAAGCCAAGTCGTGCGCGTCCGCTTCTTTTCATCGCTACGTCCCGAGCCTGAAGCGAATGGCATCCCGTTCTCGCTGACCTGTCTGCCGCTGGCGGCTACACGTCCCTGCAGCCCACTTGGGGGTCCACCCATGTAGCCAGTGCCGGGAACACCGTTGCCCCCCAATGGTGTTATTCCTGGCCCGAACCCGTTCCCTGCTGGTGTGCCCAGCCCCGAGGTTCCGATTCCGCCCCCTCTTGTACCGACTACCGGGCTCATGGGATCGCCGCCCAGACCGGGTGCGCCACCACCGCCCATGGAGTCACCGCCTGGTGTGATACCGGCCAGGTCAGTGCCGTTGGAACCGTGGCCAGGGAATGACGTCCCTGGAAGTGGTGAATTCCCGCTGGGGTAATTCTGTCCCGGCGCTTGGCCACCACCGTGAGGAAGTGACAGATTGGGACGGTGGCTCGTCGGTACCTGCGCGCCGCCACCCCCAGGGATGCCGCCTCCCGATCCACCGCTCGGCGCGCCGCCACTTGGCTGCTGCTCGGGAGCGTTGTCATACGAGTGGCCCAGCTTGGGCAGGTTCTTCTCGATCTGGGGCGGCATGCCGTCCCAGGTCTGGCCGATGCGCTCGTTGAGGTTCCTCATGACCTGGTCGGCCGCGGCCCTCGCAGCCGGGGAGTCGGTGTTCTTCTCAGGCCACTTGATGTTCCGGTACATCGGGAGGATCGATCCGCCGTACCACTGGAGGGTCTTGGCGGTCTCGTTGCTGCGAACGACGAGCTCACCTGCGGTCGCGTAAAGGCGGCGCAGCGCCTGCTGGGCGGCATCCGCAGCAGGGCCGCTCCAGTGATCGGCCAGGACCTTGGCCGCATCCCACAGCGCGTTCTGCGCCTTGATGATCGCGTTGCCGATTTCGTCGTAGGCACTGGCCGCGTTGGTGATCTTGCCTGGGTTGGTGCCAGCGATCAATTTCTGGACGTCTTCCGGGGTGCCGTAGGAGCCAGCCCCCTGGGGCCGTCCGCCGCTCTTGATGACGTAGGTCTTGTGGTCAACGGCCATGGTGGTCCCGCGTCAGTCGGCCGACGGCACGTTAGGCCAGGTCGGGTTGTCTTTCGATGTCGTCCGCCGCTCCTGCGCACCGATCTGCCGAGAGTGGTCGGTCAGAACATGTTCGGTACCCGTGTAGTGCGCGGCCGTCTTGCGCAACGCATGGACAGCTGCGCGGTACTCCTGAACAAATTCCTGGAAGACCGAGGTGATGTGGTCGTGCGCGGCTTGCCCAGTGGCGGCGAGAGCCTGGCCCGCGTCCCAGTTGCCGAGATCGGTCCCGGTGACGGGGCCGTCGGTCTGCAGCTTGTTGAAGGCACCGGTGCTGCCGAGGGCCTCCAGCGCCTCTTCGAGGATCGACGCTGCGTGCCCGATCTTCGATGGCGCCCATTTGACGTCCGGGTCGCCACCGCCGACCCATACCTTGGGGTACTGGGATCCCGGCTGCTTGGGCCCATCGTTGAGCGCCGGCATTCGACCGCCCCCCTTCTTGACTTGTGCACCCCCGTGCAATGCGAAGGGTTGTCAAGGTACAGAAGGACCAGCTGTCATGTCGATGACCCAAAGGCCGGAATATGCCTACCTGCCCGTTATGACACCTCGAATCCGCAGGTAAACAGTTGGTGACCACATCTGGCCCCGATTGCATCCTGTCTGGTAAGGAGATTTCGGTCCGTCGCATTGACGTGTTCAGTCAGCGGACGTAGCCGTCGACGGCGTCGTTGTCGATGTTCAGCGTGTAGCCGCCGTGCTTCTCCAGGTGGTCGCCGCGGTACTGCTTGATGCGGCGGTGCCCGGGCCACCACCTGTGCTCCATGGCCTTGTCGCCTCGCGGGTCGGCCTTCTCGTCCCAGTGGGCGAACCAGACGGCTGTGGGCTTCCTGATGCCCTTCGCCTCCGCTAGATCTCGGATGCCCGAGGTGAGGCTGCTGTAGATGCCCGGCACGTACCCGAGGCGGCGGAGTTTCCGGGTCCAGGCGTTGATGAAGGCGAGGACCGCCTGCCGGCAGACCGGGTCGTGCCGGCTGTACGCCTCCAGATCGAAGTAGATGGGGGTGTGTCTGCTCAGGCCGAGGAGGCGGGCGCGGCGGACGGCGTCTTCGGCCGAGGCCTTGCCGTCGTCGGTCGCGCTGTCGGGAGTGAAGTTGATGCGGTGCGGGCCGCACGGTGCCTGCGGGCCGACGTAGGTCGGGATCAGCCGCCAGCCCATGTTCCGTACGGCGGCGACCCAGTCGTGGGTCAGCCGGCCGTCCGGGCAGGAGCGGGAGACGCCGCCGATGTAGATGTTGGCGGCGACGAATTCCCCGCGCCAGGCATGCATGGCGTCGAGGGACGGTGCGTTGCAGGTGTCGAAGCCGTCGCCTTTGATCCAGCCGCGCCGGTGGGCGACCCCGCTGCGCCGCTCGGCCGACCCTCCGGCCGCGCCTCCCGCCGCGCCTTCGGCCGGAGGCGGGTCCACGGTGATGCGGGCGAGGATCCGCTCCAGATCCTCCTCGCTCCGGCCGTACGAGCCGGTGATCAGCGCGCCGGCCTCCGGGATCGCGATGCGGATCTCGTGGGCGGCCGGGTCCTTCACCCGCAGGCCGGGTGGTCGTCCGGTGCGTTCGCCGCCGGAGCCCGCCATCAGGCTCTTCACGAGGGCGCTGGTCTGTTCCGTGAGGGGTTCGACGTGGACGGTCGTGGTGCGGCCGACGGCGTGGGCCGGGCAGCGCTGGTTCTCACCGGCAGGGCCGAGGTAGAGCGCGTGCCGGTCGAAGCGGAGGCAGTCGGTGGAGCCGCGGCCGAGGCGGTGGATCTCCCAGCCGGCCGGCACGGGGATTCGCAGCCCCTGATAGTGAACGTCCGTGTCCGCCGAGACCGGCGATGCGGGACCCTGATGGTGGACGTCCGGGGCCGGCGACGCGGGACCCTGGTGATGGACGTCCGAGGCCGGCGATGCAGGACCCCGGTGATGGACGGCCGTGTCCACCACTGTGGGGAGGCGCGGCCCCTCCGCCTGGGCGGGCGGTGCGCCCGGGAGCAACGTTCCGAGGATTCCGGCGAGCAGCATGGCACGTCGCATGGCGTCCCCCCACGATCGTCGTCCGTACGACCGATGATCGGCAGGGGGAGCACGGCGGCCGTGCGGCGCGCGCGGGACCGGGGAGATCTTCGCCTTGAAACGGTCTCCCGCTTTACTCCGCGGGGTCGACCGTCTCGTACGCGCCCGCCTCGTCGATGGCGAGGGCGGACAGGGGGATCAGGGCCAGGCGTACGTCGTAGGCGCCGAGGGCGCGGCGGTAGTAGCCGGCGCCGTCCCAGTCGGTGACCATCGCCCACAGGTCCGGGTCGTCGACGGCGCGTGCCAGGCGGCCGGAGCGGTGCCCGGGGCTGCCTGCCAGGGAACCGAGCACCTCGTGCGCGGTCTTGACGAACGTCTCGGTGTCGGTCTCGGGGACGCGGTAGCGGGTGATGGCCAGCACCCGTCCATCATGCCGGTACGCGAGGCGATCTCCCCGCGCGGGACTCCGATGCGCGACGATGGGAGCGTGGGTTCCAATCTCCAGAAGCGTAGCGCCGTCTTCTTCGTATATCTCCATCAGCTTCCCCGCTGGGTTCCGCTGGTGGTGCTGCCCGCGCTGCTGATCGCGGGGCTGGCCGTCCCGGGCGTGGCCGGCGGAATCCTGCTGGCCGTGCTGGCGTTCCTGCTGTGGTTCGCGTTCCTGGCGGCACCGGCGCGGAGCCCGTCACATCGCGTGGTCCGGGTGGTGTTTCCGCTGCTCATCCTGGTGATGGCGATCGAGAAGCTAGTGAGCTGACCGGCACACCCGGACATACCTGATTTTGACAATCATTTTCATATTCATCCATACTCGTTACGTGCGATACCGACGAGTCCTGCCTCTGTTGCTGGGCACCGCGCTGCTCGCGACCGCCTGCGGCGCGCGGGCGAACGACCACGGCGGTCCGAAAATCGTCGCGGCGTTCTATCCCCTGGCGTGGCTGGCGGGGCAGGTCGCCGGGCCCGACGCCACCGTTCAGAACCTCACCAAGCCCGGCGCCGAACCCCACGACCTCGAGCTCACCCCGCGTCAGGTGATCGACGTGGGCGAGTCCAAGCTGGCCTTCTACATCAAGGGCGTGCAGTCGGCCGTCGACAAGGCCGTGCACGAGCACGCCAAGAAGCACTCGCTCGACGCCGCGTCACTGGTCAAGACGCTTCCGGCGCCGCAGGACGAGGCCGCCCACGCGCCCGAGGATCCGCACCTGTGGCTGGACCCGAACCGGTTCGCCACCGTCGCCACCGCCCTGGGTGAGCGCCTCGCCGCGATCGACCCCGCCCACGCCGCCGGATACCGGTCGCGCGCCGCGCAGGTCGTCACCAAGCTGAACGCCCTGGACGGGGAGTTCCGTACGGGCCTGCGCGACTGCGCCCGCAAGGAGATCGTCACGAGCCACTCGGCGTTCGGTTACCTGGCTCAGCGGTACGGGCTGACGCAGGTCGGCGTGACCGGCCTCGACCCGGAGGCCGAGCCGTCTCCTGCCCGGGTGGCGAGCCTCACCCAGCTCGTACGGCGCACGGGGGCGACCACCGTGTTCACCGAGACGCTCGTGAGCCCGAAGACCGCCCAGACGCTCGCCACCGAGGCGGGCGTACGGACACAGGTGCTCGACCCCGCCGAAGGCGTGAAGCCGGGGTCGCACGACGACTACTTCTCGATCATGCGCCGTGATCTGGCGACGCTGCGACCCGCCCTAGGATGCCGATGACCGTTCCGTTCCGCATGACAGGCGGCGAAGTACGGCTGGACCGCCGGCCGGTGCTGCGCGGCCTCGACCTGACCGTCGAGCCGGGCGAGGTGCTCGCCGTGATGGGGCCGAACGGCTCCGGGAAGTCCACGCTGATCCGCTCGTTGCTCGGGTTGATCCCCCTGTCCGCCGGGCGGGTGGAGCTGTACGGCGTGCCGCCGGCGAGGTTCAAGGACTGGAAGCGCGTCGGGTACGTCCCGCAGCGGCTGTCGGTCGGCGGCGGCGTGCCCGCGACCGTACGGGAGGTCGTGTCGTCGGGCCGGATCGCGCGGCAGTCGCGGTTCCGGCCGTTCTCGGCGGCCGACCGGGCGGCGGTGGACCGGGCCCTGGAGGCCGTCGGCATGGCCGATCGCGCGCGCGACTCGGCGCAGGAGCTGTCCGGCGGCCAGCAGCAGCGCGTGCTCATCGCCCGGGCGCTCGCCGGTGAGCCGGACGTCTTCGTGATGGACGAGCCGACGGCGGGCGTCGACGCCGCCAGTCAGGAGACCCTCGCCCGTACGCTCCGCGAGCAGGTCGCCCAGGGCCGTACGGTCGTGCTGGTCGCGCACGAGCTCGGGCCGATGGAGCCGTTGATCACCCGTTCCGTGGTCCTGGAGAACGGCCGGATCGCGCATGAGGGCGCTCCGCCCACGCCGAAGGGCGAGTGCGCCCGGCCCGGCCATGACCACGTCCACCCGCACGCCCCGGCCGAGGAACCGCACCTGCTGTCATGATCGAACTCCTGTCGTACGACTTCCTGCGCCGCGCGCTGATCGCCGCGGTCCTCGTCGGCGTCGCCGCGCCGGCGGTCGGCACGTTCATCGTCCAGCGGCGGCTGGCCCTGCTCGGCGACGGCATCGGGCACATCGCGCTGACCGGCGTCGGTCTGGGCCTGCTCACCCGCAGCTCCCCCACGATCCTCGCGCTCGTCGTGTCCGCGCTGGGCGCGGTGGCGATCGAGCTGCTTCGGGTGCGGACGCGCACGGGCGGCGACGTCGCGCTCGCCCTGCTGTTCTATGGCGGGCTGGCCGGCGGCGTGCTGTTCGCCAACCTGTCCGGCGGCAGCGCGAACCTCGGCAGCTACCTGTTCGGGTCGATCAGCAGCGTCAGCACCGGCGACCTGTACATCATCGCCGGCCTGGCCGTCGCCGTGATCGTCATCCTGCTGTTGTTCGGGCGGGAGCTGTTCGTCCTGTGCCAGGACGAGGAGGTGGCCCGCGCGAGCGGCCTGCCGGTCCGGTTCCTGTCCCTGCTGATCGCGGTGACCGCCGCGCTGACCGTGGTCGTCGCGATGCGCGCCGTCGGCCTGCTGCTGGTCAGCGCGCTGATGGTGGTGCCGGTCGCGGCGGCGCAGCAGCTGACGCGCGGGTTCAAGGCGACGATCGGGCTCGCCGTCGTGGTGGGCGTCCTGGCGTCCGTCGGCGGGCTGTGGGTCTCGGTGGACGCCGACTTCGCCCCCGGCCCGACGATCGTGCTCCTCGCGATGGCCGTCTTCCTGGTCGCCGTCGGAACGGGAAGACTGGTCCGTATGCGCCGAACGGACGTATCGTGAGCGGCCGCCGCGAAGACGTGCGCCGGGCGCTCTCCGGCTGTGAGAGCTTCCGCAGCGCGCAGGACATCTACACCGACCTGCGGGCGTCCGGCTCGCGGATCGGCCTGACCACGGTGTACCGGGCGTTGCAGGCGCTCAGCGAGACCGGCGAGGTCGACGTGCTGCGCACCGACGACGGCGAGGCGATCTACCGGGCGTGCCGGACGGACGAGCACCACCATCACCTGGTGTGCCGCGTCTGCGGCCGTACGGTCGAGGTCGAGGGGCCGGCGGTGGAGACCTGGGCGGCGGCGGTCGGCGCCGAGCACGGCTTCAAGGACGTCACGCACACGGTCGAGGTCTTCGGCACCTGCTCCGAGCACTGAGCACCGCGGCCGCGAACGGTTGAAAGGACCGGTCGCGGTCGGCCGGCGGCGCGGAGACCCTGGTGACGCCGATCAGCCGACCGGGGCGGGGACCCCGGTGACGCCGATCAGCCGACCGGGGCGGGGACCCCGGTGACGCCGATCAGCCGACCGATGCGGAAGATCCTGGTTGCGCTGGTCAGCCGGCCGGGCGACGAAGCAGACGGCGCAGAACACGAAGGCCCCGGCGTAGATCAGCCAGGCGACGCGGGAGAAGAGCGGCCGCACCCGCTCCCGAGCCGGTCCGCCGGCCCAGCGGCGCTGCTGCACGACGGCGGTCCGCGACGGCCCCTGATCGCTGTCGTCGGCCACGAACCCGAGCTCCCGGAGGGCGTCGACGAAGGCGGCCACGTCGACCGGCTCCCCCACCGCCCGTTCCGCCTCCGCCGCGGCGGCGGCGACGGTGTCACCGCGTTGCAGCGCCCGGATCACGACCGCGCCCACGGCCGGAATCGCGACGTAGCTCCCCGATTCCGGGTCGCCGACGAGAACGTCGTCGCCCTCGTCCACCAGCGTCAGCGGTCGCAGGTGAACCACCGCATCCGCGATCTGCATCCGTGCCGCCTCCCGCCGAGTGATGAGGGCAGCCACTGTCGCCCGGCCCCCTTGCAGGGCCCCTTGCAGATGGCTTGCGGGCCTCATGCACCCGACGCGTCCGCCCGGCCGGCGCACACGGGCGTACGGTCCAGCCGGCGCGTACGGTCCAGCCGACGCGCACGATCCGGCCGCCGGCGTACGGTCGAGGCCGAGGGGCCGTGAGGATCTGGGCGGCGGCGCGCCCGCGTTCAGGCTTCCTCGGGGTCGTGTCCGAGCACGGAGCGTCCGCCGTCGAGGGGGACGGTCGCGCCGCTGATGAAGCTCGCGTCGTCGGAGAGCAGGTAGGCGACGGTGGCGGCCACCTCCTCCGGCCGTCCCACCCTGCCGAGGGGATGCAGCAGGCGCATCTCATGCTCGATCCGGGTGGCCGCCGCGGGCTCCTGCCCGCGAAGGAACGCCTCGTAGCGTTCGGTGGCGATCGACCCGAGAGCGACGGCGTTGACCCGGATGCCGCGCGCCCCGTAATCGACGGCGAGTGATCGGGTGAGCCCCTCCGTGGCGGCCTTGGCCGTCGCGTACGGCAAGGACCCCCGGACCGGCCGCTGCGCCTGGTGGGAGGAGACGTTGACGATCGCCCCGCCGGTCCCGGCGTCGAGGAAGCGGCGGATCGCCGTCATGCATCCGGCCACGGCGGGGCCCAGGTTCGACGCGATGAGGTCCAGCACCTCGCGCGCCGATGGCAGGTCCAGCGAGGCCGGGCCGAACACGGCGGCGTTGTTGACCCAGCCGGCGAGGGTGCCGGCGGCCTGCGCGAGGTCCGCGGCCTGCTCCGTGACGGCCTCGTCGGCGGCGTCGCCGGCGACCGCGATCACGCGGGGACGGGTAGGGGTCCAGGCGAGCGCCGACGGGTCGCGTTCGATCACGACGACGTGATTCGCGTCTTCGAGGAGTCGTTCGACGACCGCGCGTCCGATGCCACGGCCGCCTCCGGTGACGACGTAGGAATGACTCACATCGACCCCTCTCGTCAAGATCACGACCCTATCGGCCCATGCCGGACGGTCAGCGTTCGGCGACGACGTCGCGTACGCAGCGACGCAGCCAGGCGTGGGCGGCGTCGGCCTCGTAGCGGCGGTGCCAGGCCATGGCGATCATGTTGGAGGGCGTCTCGACGGGCAGGTCGAAGGCGACCAGGCCGAACCGCTCGAGGACGGGCCCGTGAATGCGGCGGCCCGCGCGTCCGACGAGGTCGGTCTCGGCCAGCATGACCAGCGCCGAGGAGAACGTCGGCGCCGACGCCACCACCCGGCGGCGCAGGCCGCGTTCGGCGAGCCGCTCGTCGATCGGTCCCTCGAGTCTGCCCCGCCGCGACACCGTCAGGTGCTCGGCCGCGGCGAACCGCTCGGCGGTCGGTTCGCCGTCGAGAAGCGGATGCCCGGTACGGACCACGCCGACCGGCTGATCCTCGATGAGCGGTTCGACCCGTACCTCCGGCGGCACGCCGTCGATGACGCCGATCTCCAGGTCGACCCGGCCGTCGCGCAGCCCGGACGTGTCCTCCGGTCCCTCCGGGAGGAATCGCAGGGCCGCGCCCGGCGCGTCCCCGCGGATCCGGCCGAGCAGCGCGGGCCCGACCACCGTGATGATCGAGTCGTCGGCCTGCAGGGTGAACGTCCGTTCCAGGGCCGCCAGGTCGAGATCGCGCGGCGAGAACACCGCGGCCGCGCGTTCGACCAGTTCGTGGACTTCCGCCCGGATGGCCAGCGCCCTCGGGGTGGGGACCATCGCCTGCCCGGACCGCACCAGCACCGGGTCGCCGAGCGCCTTGCGGATGCGCGCGAGCGTACGGCTCATCGCCGGGCTCGACAGGTGCAGGCGCAGGGCCGCGCCGCCGACGCTGCCCTCCTCCAGCAGGGCGTCGAGGGCGACGAGAAGGTTGAGGTCGAGCTTGGAATGCGTGACGCGCACTTATCACCTGCAAAAAGTGCATTTGAGGGCAAGTACCTGCGCAGCTTAGCGTGTTACTCGTTCGAGGCCTCGAACCTCCCGTCCGCACCGACCCGAGGTTCGTCACATGACCGTTCAGACTCCCCTGGCCGCGCCCGCGGATCAGGGCCACCCCCGCCGTACCCTCATCCTCGCCCTGATGGCCGCCTGCGCGACGATGACCGTCGCGCTCGTGGCGGCCATCAACCTCGCCGTGCCGAAACTGGCGGCGAGCTCCCTGCACCCGTCCGCGGCGCAGCTGCTCTGGATCGTCGACGCGTTCGTCATCGTCTTCGCCTGCCTGCTCATTCCGGCGGGCGCGGTCGGCGACCGGTACGGCCGCAAGGGCGCCCTGCTCGCCGGCCTGGCGGTCTTCGCGGCGGGTTGCGTCGCCTCGGCGCTCGCCCCGAACGTGGGCGCGCTGATCGCCGGCCGCGCTGTCACGGGCCTCGGCGCGGCGCTCGTCATGCCCGCGACGCTGTCGCTCACCATCCAGGTCTTCCCGCCGCGGCTGAGGGCGCAGGCCATCGCCTCCTGGACCGCGGCCACCGGCGTCGCCGGGATCATCGGCAACATCGGCGGCGGTCTCGTCCTGGAGTACCTCCCCTGGCAGGGGCTGTTCTGGGCGGTCGCGCCGATCATGCTGGTCCTGCTGGCGCTGTCCGCGCGGATCGCACCCCGTTCCGAGCGGCACCCCGCCGACCTCGACCTCGTCGGCTGCGGCGTGCTGGTCCTCGCGTTCGTCGCCCTGCTCTACGGCATCATCGAAGGACCGGAACTCGGCTGGTCGTCCTGGCCGGTGCTGGGCGCGTTCGCCGCGTCGGCGCTGGTGCTCGGCGTCTTCGTCGCGTACGCGCTGCGCGCCGCGCACCCGCTGATCGACCCGCGGATCTTCCGGGTCGCCCGGCTGCGCTCCGGCGTCGCCGGCATCACGGTCACGTTCTTTGGCCTGTTCGCGCTGTTCTTCGTCAACGCGCAGTACCTGCAGTACGTGAAGGGCTTCTCGCCGCTGCTGACCGGCGTGGCCATCGGCCCGCTCGCGCTCGGCATGATGGTCGTCTCGCGGCGCAGCGTCGCGCTGGCGGCCCGGTTCGGCGGCCGGCGCGTCGTCCTGGCCGGGATGCCGGCCATCGCCTGCGGTCTCGGCCTGCTGTCGACCACCGGCCCCGGCACGCCGTACGCCCTGTACGCCGCCTACCTGGTGCTGATGTCGGTCGGCATGGGACTGGCCGTTCCCGTCCTGTCCACCGCCGTCATCGGCGGGTTGCCCCCGGCGCGGGCGGGCCTCGGCTCCGGGCTGAACGGCGCGGCGCGCGAGGTGGGCAGCGCGCTCGGCGTGGCCGTGCTCGGCACGATCCTCAGCAGCCGGTTCGCCGCGGGACTGCCCGCCGGTGTGCATGCCCACGCGATCGGCCAGGCTCTCGCGCGGACCGGCCCGGACGCGCACGCGCCGATCCTGTCGGCGTTCACCGACGCGATGGCGGCCGGGTACCGGGTGATCGCCCTCATCGTGCTGGCCGCCGCCTTCGTGGTCGCGTTCTGGTACCGGCCGGCGGAGAAATGATCTAAAGTCGCGATATATCTCGTATGGAGGTGGATCCATGCCGCTCAGCCCTGCCCGCGGTGTCGGGCGCGCCCTGGCCGACCGCCTGTTCGTCCGCGGCACCGTGGCGGACGTCGACCAGATCACCCGCCGGATGCGCCGGATCACCGTGACCGCGCCGGGGCTCTCCTGGACCCCGGGCCAGCAGATCCGGGTGGCCGCCGACGGGCTCCTGACCCGCCGCACGTACTCGGTCTGGGACTACGACGGATCGTCCCTGGAGCTGTGCGTCCTCGACCACGGCGACGGACCGGGCGCGCGCTGGGCCCGTACGGTCCGGCCCGGCGACGACGTCGTCTTCGGCGGGCCGGAGGGCGGCTTCGTGACGCGGCCGTCGCCGTACCACCTGTTCGCGGGCGAGGAGACCGCAGCGGTCGCCTTCGGGCCGATGGTCCGCGCGCTCGACGACGCTCCCGCGTACGGCGTCATCGAGGCCGACGCGCCGGACGACCGGCTGCCGGTGGACCTCACCTGGCGCTACCGCGAGGGCGCGCCCGCCGCCTCGTCGGCCACGCTCGTCGCGGCCGTCCGCGACCTCGACCTGCCGGACGAACCGGGCACCGCCTACGTCGCCGGCGAGGCGCGCACCGTCCAGGCCGTCCGCGACCATCTCGTCCGCGAGCGCGGCTGGCCCCGGCGCTCGGTGCTCACCAAGCCCTTCTGGACACCGGGCAAGAAGGGCCTGGAATGAGCCTGGACCGTGTCCGGGACCCGTTCAGCGCGCGGATACGGGTGTTGCCGGGCGAGTTGCTCGCCGGCCGTCCTGCGGTCCTGGATCCGTTCAGCGTGCGGAGACGGGCTCGCCGCCGTCCCGGCTCGTCTCGGGGAAGGTGACCTCGTTCGGTATCGCTCCGCCGAAGCGCCGGTCGCGGCGGGCGTACTCCTCGCACGCCTGCCAGAAGTGCCGGCGGTCGAAGTCCGGCCACAGGATGTCCTGATACACGAACTCGGCGTACGCGGCCTGCCACACCAGGAAGTTGGAGCTGCGCCGCTCGCCCGACGGGCGCAGGAACAGGTCCACCTCCGGGATCTCCGGACGGTACAGGTAGCGCGCGAAGACCTTCTCGTTGATCTTCTCCGGGCGGAGCTTCCCGGCCTGGACGTCGCGAGCGATGGCCGCGGCGGCGTCCGCGATCTCGGCCCGGCCGCCGTAGTTGACGCAGAACTGCAGGGTGAGCACCTTGTTGTTCGTCGTCATGCGCTCGGCGTCCTCGAGCTCCTTGATGACGCTGCGCCACAGCTTCGGGCGGCGACCGGCCCAGAGGACGCGGACGCCCATGGAGTTCAGCTGGTCACGGCGGCGGCGGATCACGTCGCGGTTGAAGCCCATGAGGAACCGCACCTCGTCCGGCGACCGCCGCCAGTTCTCCGTGGAGAAGGCGTACGCCGACAGGTACGGCACGCCGAGCTCGATCGCCCCCATGATCACGTCGAAGAGGGAGTACTCCCCCATCTTGTGGCCCTCGGTGCGCGGCAGGCCGCGTTCCTTGGCCCATCGCCCATTGCCGTCCATGACGACGGCGACATGCCGGGGGATCAGATCCTTCGGGATGGCGGGCGGCCGTGCGCCGCTCTCGTGCGGGTCCGGCGGCTGTACGCCCCTCATGGTCCGGTGGTCTCCTCACTCAATGGTCATCGTTCAGCGCCCGCCGTGGAAGGGCGCGGCCTCGTCCCGCGGCCAGCCGCCAAGCGCCTCGTGTCCGGGCCCGACGGTCGCACTCGGCTGCTCACTCACTCCGCGACCAGCCTCGTCCCTCGGCCGGTCACTCCGTTCGTTCGGCGCCTCGCGCTCCACGTGCTTGAGGGAGCGGATCCCGTGCTCCAGATGCCACTGGAGGTAGGCCGCGACGAGGCCGCTGCACTCGAGCCGATGCCGCGACTCGCTGCGGTCCGCGCGCTCCCAGTCGCCGCGCAGCAGAGCGATCATCAAACCGACCGTCGCCTCGGCGGGACTGGCGGACCCGGGGGGACGGCAGGACCCGCACACCATACCGCCGGCCGCGATCGCGAACGCCCGGCCGGTGCGCTCGCCACAGCGCGCGCACTCCTCCAGCGACGGGGCGTACCCCGCGATGGCCAGCGAGCGGAGAAAATAGGCGTCGAGGACGAGGCGGGGATCGTGCCCGCCCTCCACGAGGGTGCGCAGCCCGCCGATGACCAGCAGGAACTGCCGGAGCGCCGGATCCTTCTCGATGGGGGTGAGCTTCTCCGCGGTCTCCAGCATCGCCGTGCCCGCGGTGTAGCGCGGATAGTCGGTGACGAGGCGCTCGCCGTACGGGCGGAGCGTCTCGGCCTGCGTGATCAGGTCAAGGGAGCGGCGCTCGTACAGCTGCAGGTCGACGTGGGTGAACGGCTCCAGCCGGGCGCCGAACCGGGACTTGGTCTTACGGATGCCCTTGGCCGCGGCCCGGACCCGCCCGCTGCGGCGGGTGAGGATCGTCACGATGCGGTCTGCCTCGCCCAGCTTCTGGGTACGCAGGACGACGCCTTCGTCACGATAGAGACTCACCCGTCCATTGTCCCGCAGATGCCGGGTGGAACCGGCAGGAACCCGCTACGGTCCAAGGTCGTTGACTTGACGATCACACCCAGAGGCTCGTACGAGCCGATGTCTCAGGAGACAACGTGACCTGCTTCTTCGACGCTTCACACGGCCCGGCCACCCAGGACATCACGTGGACGCCGCAGTGGGGGTCGCCACGCCCCGTACGCTGCTGTGCGGCGTGTGCGCAGCGCTGGATGGAGTACCTCCAGGCACAGAGCGGATACCCGCAACCGGGCTACCCGCAGCAGGGTTACGCCCAGCCGCACGGCTACCAGCAGGGGTACCCGCAGCAGGCCTACGGCTACCCGGACCGTGACTACGACCACCACCACGGGCAGCGCCAGTACGGTCTCGGCACGGTGGCGGCCGCGGGTGCCGCGGGTTTCGTCGGCGGCATGGTCGTCAACGAGCTGCTGGACGACGATGACGACCACGAGCATGTCGAGGTCATCGAGCACGTCGTCCACGAGGACAACGACTACGACGGTGGCTACGGGGGCGATTGGTGACAAAGCGCCCACCGTTGCATAACGGAAGCGTCCTCTGACGGAACGTGACCGGATGCGGCCCGTGTAACGCATGGCCGGGGGGGCACGCGCGTGGGACCGTTGGCCCCATGAGATGCGCAATCATCCCGCCACACGTCCTGGACCACATCGCCGAGCACCATGAAGAGGAGCGGCTGCGCGAGCTCGCTCAGCGCACCCTGGTCATCGACCACGGGCAGCGCCAGACGCGCGCGGCCGCTCAACTGATCTCCGAAGCGGAGCCGACCACCGGGCCGGCGACGGCGAAGCGGACGATCCACGACGCCAAGCACCACCAGACGCTGCCCGGCAAGACCGTTCGGTCCGAGGGCGGTCCCGCGACGGGCGACAAGGCCGCCGACGAGATCTACGACTGGCTCGGGGTCACCTTCGACTTCTACCGCAGCGCGTACGGGCGCGACTCGATCGACGGCGCCGGGCTGCCGCTGGTCGCGACCGTGCACTACGCCGTCAACTATGACAACGCCTTCTGGGACGGCTCCCAGATGGTCTACGGCGACGGCGATCAGCAGATCTTCACGACGTTCACCGGGCCGCTCGACGTCACCGGTCACGAGCTGACCCACGGGGTCACCCAGTACTCCGGCGGGCTCGACTACTCAGGGCAGAGCGGCGCCCTCAACGAGTCGCTGTCGGACGTCTTCGGCTCGCTGGTCAAGCAGTACCACCTCGGCCAGACCGCGGACCAGGCCGACTGGCTCATCGGCCAGGGCATGTTCGCCGCCGGGGTGCACGGCGTCGCGCTCCGCTCGATGAAAGCCCCGGGCACCGCGTACGACGACCCGAACCTCGGCAAGGACCCGCAGCCCGCCGACATGGCGCACTTCGTCAAGACGTCGCGGGACAACGGCGGCGTGCACATCAACTCCGGGATCCCCAACCGCGCGTTCTACCTCGCCGCGACCGCGATCGGCGGTCACGCGTGGGAGAAGGCCGGGCGGGTCTGGTACGAGACGATCACCAGCCGCCGGGTGCCCACGGGCGCGGATTTCGCGACGTTCGCCGGCATGACCCACGAGACGGCGGGCAAGCTCTTCGGCGTGAACAGCGCGGAGAGCGACGCCGTACGCGCGGCGTGGACGACCGTCGGCGTGGAGATCGCGTGAAGGTTGCCGTCACCCGCAGCGGTGGATTCGCCGGGATGGTCCGCCGCGCCGAGCTCGACTCGGCGGACCATCCCGCGGCTGCCCGGCTCGTCGACGAGATCGACTTCGGTGGTGTGCCCGAGCCGGCACCGGCCGCCGATCGATTCGTGTACGACGTCGAGGTCGGCGATCGGACGGTGCCGGTCGCGGAGGCGGACCTGCACGGCCCGCTCCGCGATCTCGTCGACTACGTCCTGGCCAACGGCCGCTGATCGCCCCTCCTGAGGGCGCGGGCGGCCGGGCCGTCCGCCCACCGGATCGCGGCGGCCGGACGGCGGGTCTTCGATGGGGTCAGCGGGCCGCGCGGTTGACGGCCGACAGCACGGCCTTCAGCGAGGCGGTCACCGTGTTGGCGTCGATGCCGACGCCCCAGAACACCTGGTCGCCGACCTGACACTCGACGTACGCGGCGGCCTTCGCGTCGCTGCCCGCCGACAGGGCGTGCTCGGTGTAGTCGAGCACCCGGGCCTCGATGCCGACCGTGGCCAGGGCGTTGGTGAACGCGGAGATCGGGCCGTTGCCGATGCCCTCGATCTCGCGGATCTCGCCGTTCATCCGCAGGTCGACGTTGAGGACGTCCTTCTCGTCGACGCGGGAGCTCGCGCGATGCGCCAGCAGGCCGGCGCGCGGCCCGTTGGTCAGGAACTCCCGCTCGAAGATCTCCCACATCTGCTCCGGCGTGACCTCGCCGCCCTCGCCGTCGGTGTGCTCCTGGACGACGCGGGAGAAGTCGATCTGCAGCTTGCGCGGCATGTCGAGCGAGTGCTCGGTCTTCATGATGTAGGCCACGCCGCCCTTGCCGGACTGGCTGTTGACCCGGATCACCGCTTCGTACGACCGGCCGACGTCCTTCGGGTCGATCGGGAGGTACGGCAGCGCCCAACGGAACTCGTCCACCGGCACACCGGCCGCCGCCGCGTCGCGCTCCAGCGCGTCGAAGCCCTTTTTGATGGCGTCCTGGTGGGAGCCGGAGAAGGAGGTGTAGACGAGGTCGCCGGCGTACGGGTGGCGCTCGTGCACCGGGATCTGGTTGCAGTACTCCACGGTGCGGCGGATCTCGTCGATGTCGGAGAAGTCGATCCGCGGGTCGACGCCCTGGGAGAAGAGGTTCATGCCCAGCGTGACCAGGCAGACGTTGCCGGTGCGCTCGCCATTGCCGAACAGGCATCCCTCGACACGGTCGGCGCCCGCCATGATCGCCAGCTCGGCGGAGGCCACGCCCGTGCCGCGGTCGTTGTGCGGGTGCACCGACAGCGCGACGTGCTCGCGGCGGGACAGGTTGCGGCTCATCCACTCGATCTGGTCGGCGTAGACGTTCGGCGTGGACCGCTCGATCGTGGACGGCAGGTTGAGGATAATCTCGCGGTCCGGGCCCGGCTCCCAGGTGTCCATGACCGCCTCGCACACCTCGTGCGCGAACTCCAGCTCGGTGTCGATGAAGATCTCCGGGCTGTACTCGTAGCCGAAGTCGCAGTCGCCCAGGTACTTCTCGGCGTACTTCATGACGTGCTGGGTGCCCTGCACCGCGAGGGCCTTGCACTCGTCCCGGTCGATGCCGAAGACCACACGCCGGAACAGCGGCGCCGTCGCGTTGTACAGGTGGACCGTCGCCCGGGGCGCCCCGGCCAGCGACTGTACGGTCCGCTCGATCAGCTCCTCGCGCGCCTGCGTGAGGACGGAGATCTGCACGTCGGCGGGGATCCGGCCCTCTTCGATCAGCTGGCGGACGAAATCGAAGTCGGTCTGGCTCGCCGACGGGAAGCCGACCTCGATCTCCTTGTAGCCCATGCGGACCAGCAGCTCGAACATGGCCAGCTTGCGCGCCGGGCTCATCGGGTCGATCAGCGCCTGGTTGCCGTCACGCAGGTCGGTGGACAGCCAGCGCGGCGCCTCGGTGATCGTCTTGCTCGGCCAGGTACGGTCCGGCAGATCGACCGGCTTGAACGGGGTGTACCGGCCGAAGGGCATGGGACTGGGCTGTTGATTGATTCGAGGATTCATGAAAGAGGTGCTCCCGGAACAGATGCCTGCGGCCGACGGTCACGCCGAAGCCCCGCGGCGAGGGAGCCGACCTGTTACAGGCCCCCGCCGCGGCCGCTAAGGAGGAGCAGCTCGCACAGCACGTCGTACAAGCTAACAGATCGCACCCAGAGCATCCCAACCGGTCCCACCTGATGAGACGGTCACGGGATGAGGACGGATAGGCAGGTCACGCAGCCTTCCATCTTCTCGAACTCGCTGATGTCCACGACCGACACGTCGTAGCCCTCGTCGCGGAGTTGCTCGGCGGTACGCGGGGCGGACGCGGCGATGAGCACCTGCTTCTCTCCCAGGACGACCACGTGCGCTCCGGAGGGTTCCGGCGCCACGCGCAGGCCTGGCAGCGCCGTGGTGTCGACACAGTCGGGGTTGCCGATGAGCGTGCCGTCCGGGAGGGCCGTCATCGCCGTCTTCAGGTGCAGACAGCCGCCGAGCCCGACCGAGACGACGTGCCGGCCACGGGTGCCGAGGAGCCGGGGCAACTGGCAGATGGCGTCCTCGTTCGTCCGGCCGGAGCGCCCGACGTAGACGGTCGTGCCGACCTGCAGCACGTCACCGCCGTCGAGAGTGCCCTCCCCGTCGATCCGGGCGACCTCGAGCCCCAGCTCGGCGATCGCCCCCTCCATGGACTCCACCTCCGGGCGGCGCTCCGGCGCACCGGGCCGGGCGAGCACCGCCAGGCCGCCGCAGACCACGACGGTGTCCTCGACGAACACCGCGTCCGGCAGGTCGTCGGCCGACGGCAGCTCACGGACTCGCCAGCCCGCCGACTCCAGGGCGGCGACGTACGCCTCGTGCTGACGCGCCGCCAGATCGGCGTCGACCGGGGTCCGGTCGATGTGGGTCACGAGCCCGTCGCCCAGGCGCGGGCTCGGACGCCGAACGAGGGCGGTGCGCACGGTCGGCTCCTCGGATTCCAGCACGGACGGCTCCTGCCAGGTCACGGCGCTCCCCTCGTACGGGGGCGCCTCCGGTCGTCGCACTTCGGACACGGCGCTCATGTGTCCAGCCCTCTCGGCGCCTTCGGAACGACGCTCGCTCGCGCGGCCCCTAGGCGGTCGCGCCTTCGGGTCGACGCTCGCTCGCGCGGCGCCCTCGGTGGTCGCGCTTTCCGGGCGGCGCTCACTCGCGCGCGGCCCCCTCGGTGGTGGCGATGACGCCGAACGCGTGCGCCGGCGTGAGGCCCAGCCAGCCGGCGACCATGCGCAGGGCCTGGCGCTCCGCGTCGCTGAGCGCCCCGTCGGCCAGGGCGATGCGGACCGCCTGGGCCAGGAACCACTCCCGGGCCTCGGTCGTGAGCTGCGCCCCGGCCGTGGCGATCGGGTCCTGCACATCGCGGGGCGGGTTCTCGAGGTCGACCTGGAGCGCGTCGTCGTCGAAGTCGGTCGCGCCGTACCCGCGAACCGCCTCGACCGCGCGGCCCCGCGCTCGGGAGTCGGCCGAGTCGCCCGCGCCGAGGACGATCACGGTGGCGGCGCGCATCGCCACGGGGAGAGCGGCCTCCATCTGCTGGACCGTCGGCAGGCGCAGGGCACCGAGGTTGAAACGGTTACGGCAGGTCGTGCACTCGACGATCTCCCCCACGCGGGTCAGGGGGATCACCGGCAGGAAGAAGAGCGTGAACCACCGGCGAGCCACCCGGTGCCGGTAGTTCCGGTCACCTCCACAGTGTGGACAGTGAAAGTCACCTTCGCCCACGGTTCGGAAGAACACGGCGAACCCGAAGATCAACAGCACGGGCGACCTCCTCCTCTATCAACCCGATATCGGAGAATATCCACCTTGGTACCGCGCTCCGGCAGAGCGGCGGTGGCTCCCGCCCCGTCGATGCCGGTGACGACGGCGAAATCTCCGATGTTTCCCGGCCTCCTGCGTCGCCGGACGTTAGGCTGCCGCGCCATGACCACCCCGCCTGATGACGACCGCCGGCCCGACGCCTCGCCGTCCAGCCCTCCCCAATCCGACACCCGGAGGGTACGCGCGGCGGCCCCGGACGCCACAGCGGGTCCGGAGGGCACGGCCTCGCCGAGACCGCCTCAGATGTGGTTCACGCCGCCGGCTCCGGCCGCCCCGGAGCCGCCGTCCACGGCGCCCGTGCCGACGCCGGCCAAGAGCCTGGGCGAGTACGTCGACGTCCTGCTGATCGCCTCGGCGGCCCTGCTCCTCCTGTCGATCTTCCTGCCGTGGACCACGTGGAGCACGCCGGACCTCGGCCGGAGCGTCCTTCAGGGCATCACCCCGGCGCAGAGTCACCTCTCCTACGGGATGTCCGGCGCGCAAGGAGAGATCGTCCTTTTCGCCGGCATGGCCGCGCTGACCCTCGCCCTCGCGGGCCAGGCCGTCAACGAACGCTTCATCCCGTACGCGGCGATCCCGGGCGCCCTCGCCCTCATGGCGGTCTTCCACCGAGGCGTGACCCTCGGCGACGGCGGAGTGACCGAGTCGATCGCCTGGGGATTCTGGATCGCCGTGCTCGCGTCGGTGGCCGTCCTCGCGCTCGGCCTGGCCGCCCTCGCGCGCCGGCACCCGCAGTCGTGACACCGCTCCCCGGGCCCCGGCCGTAACCGCCCGCCCGGCCGTAGCGGCCCGGTCGGCCCCGCGCCGCACACTCGGTCATAGTGGCCCAGCGGACCTCCGTTGCCCGCTCGTCGTAGCGGCCCGGTCGCCTACCCGGTCATGGCGGCCCGGCGAACCTCCGCCACCCGATCCGTCGTAGCGGCCCGGTCGGCCCGGCCGCGCACCCGGCCATAGCCGCCCAGCGGACCTCCGCCACCCGCTCGTCGTGGCAGCCCGGTCGGCCCGCGGCGCGCGGTCAGTCGTAGAAGCCCAGGCGGCGCAGCTGTTTCGGGTCCCGCTGCCAGTCCTTCGCCACCTTGATCCGCAGGTCGAGGTAGACCTTGGTGCCGAGCAGCGCCTCGATCTGCTTGCGGGCGCGGGTGCCGACGTCCTTCAGTCGGGCGCCCTTGGGCCCGATGACGATGCCCTTCTGGCTGGGCCGCTCGACGAAGAGCCACGCGTGGACGTCGATCAGGTCGGCGCGGTCCTCACGGGGCCTGATCTCCTCGACCACCACGGCGATCGAGTGGGGAAGCTCCTCCCGTACGCCTTCCAGCGCGGCCTCGCGGATCAGCTCCGCCACGAGGATCTGCTCGGGCTCGTCGGTCAGCTCGCCTTCGGGGTACAGCGGCATGCCCTCGGGCAGCCGAGCCACCAGGAGGTCGCTGACCACGTCGAGCTGGTAGGCCGACTCGGCGGAACACGGCACCACGTCGGCCCACTCGCCGAGCCGGGAGACCTTCAGCAGCTGCTCGGCGACCTGCTTCCGGTCGGCGAGGTCGGTCTTGGTCACGATCGCGATGACCGGGGTCTTCTTCACCTGGGCGAGCTCCGCCGCGATGAAACGGTCACCCGGCCCGACGGGTTCGTTCGCGGGAACGCAGAACCCGATGACATCGACCTCGGTCAGCGTGGAGCGGACCAGGCTGTCCAGCCGCTCCCCCAGCAGCGTACGGGGCTTGTGCAGCCCCGGCGTGTCGACGATGACCAGCTGCGCGTCCGGCCGGTGCACGATGCCGCGGATGGCGCGACGCGTGGTCTGGGGCTTGCTGCTGGTGATCGCCACCTTCGTCCCGACCAGGGCGTTCATCAGTGTGGACTTGCCCACGTTGGGGCGCCCGATGAAGCAGGCGAACCCGGATACGAAACGAGTGCCGGTCGATGTCTGGGGCGAGGTCACACCGTCGATTGTCCCGTATTCCCCGCCCCGCTCCGACAGCACGCTCTCAGTCGGTCAGCACGGCCCGTACAGCGCCGTCCGGACCGGCGACGAGCACCGGTGCCTTCGCGGCGAGGTCACGGACCGCCGCCACGTCGGGAGCGGCGTCGTCGGTGACGACCGCGGCGGCCTCGAGGCTCTCCGCCCCGCTGGACACCGCCATCGCCACCGCCACCTGCAGCGCCGTCAGCTTCAGCGAGGGCAGATCCACCGTCGCGGCCGCGTACGTACGGCCGGTCTCGTCGCGGACGGCGGCGCCCTCCGCGGAACCCGCACGGGCCCGCGTGGACCGGGCCAGCGTGATGATCTTCGCGTCTTCGGGATCGAGCTCGCTCACGCGCCCCAGCGTACTCATTCCTCTCAGAGCCACGGGCGGGTCAGGCGTCGGCGTTCTCGCGCTCCTGCTCCGGTTCGGACTCCTCCGCCGGAATCCGCTCGACCAGCACGGTGCCGATGCGGTTGCGCCGGCGGCGAGGCTCTCGGCTGTCAGGCGCAGGCCCGCGACCGTCGCCTGCGACCCGGCGATCGGCACCCGGCCCAGCGCGTGCGCCAGCAGACCGCCGACGGTCTCCACCTCGTCCACGTCGATCTCCACCTCGAACAGCTCCGCGAGGTCCTCGACCGGCAGCCGCGCCGTGACCCGGGCCGAGCCGTCCGGCAGGCGCTCGACCCGAGGCGGCTCCTGGTCGTACTCGTCGGTGATCTCACCGACGATCTCCTCGAGGATGTCCTCGATCGTGACCAGCCCCGCCGTCCCGCCGTACTCGTCGATGACGATCGCGCAGTGGATCTGACGGGCCTGCATCTCGCGGAGCAGCTCGTCGATCGGCTTGCTGTCCGGGACGTACGTCGCCGGTCGCATGATCGAGTCGACCTTCTCGACCGACTCGCCCTCGCGGTACTCGTGACTCCGGCGGACGATGTCCTTCAGATAGGCGATGCCGACCACGTCGTCCTCGTTCTCCCCGACCACCGGGATCCGGGAGAATCCGCTGCGCAGCGCGAGCGACAGCGCCTGCCGCAGCGTCTTGTCGCGCTCGATGAAGACGATGTCGGTGCGCGGCACCATCACCTCGCGGACGAGCGTGTCGCCCAGCTCGAACACCGAGTGGATCATCTGGCGCTCGTCCGGCTCGATGAGGCGCCGCTGTTCCGCGAGGTCGACGAGGTCCCGCAGCTCCGCCTCTGACGCGAACGGGCCCTCGCGGAAACCCCGGCCGGGCGTCAGGGCGTTGCCGAGCAGGATCAGCAGCCGCGGCAGCGGCCCCAGCACCCGGGCCAGCGGATGGATCACCGCCGCGCCGGCCAGCGCGATCTTGTCGGGGTGCTGGCGGCCCAGCGTCCGCGGCGAGACGCCCACCGCGATGTAGCTGACGACGATCATGACGGCGGCGGCGGTGACGTACGCGCGCCAGTTCGCGCCCAGCCAGGTGATGCAGACGTCCGCGACGAGGACCGTCGCGGTCAGCTCGCAGCTCACCCGCAGCAGCAGCAGGAGGTTGAGGTAGCGCGGCGGGTCGGCGACGACCTCGGCGAGCTGGCGGGTGCCCCGCCGCTCCTCGCGTACGAGCTCCTCCACCCGGACCCGGGAGATCCGGGCCAGCGCGGTCTCGGCGCTCGCGAACAGACCGGCGACCGCCACCAGCGCGACGGCGAAGACGATCAACCAACCTTGGACGGCGGTCATGAGGAGGGCCGGGCGCGAGCCTCTCGCCACGAGGCGAGCAGCTCGGCCTGCAGGCCGAACATCTCCTTGTGCTCTTCGGGCTCGGCGTGGTCGTAGCCGAGCAGGTGCAGGATGCCGTGCGTGCACAGCAGGTGCAGCTCGTCCTCGGCGCTGTGCCCCGCCTTCTTGGCCTGCTTCGCCGCGACGGACGGGCACAGCACGACGTCGCCGAGCAGCGCCGGGTCCGGCGGGGCGTCGTCGGCGCCTCCGGACACGTGGCCCGGCCGCAGCTCGTCCATGGGGAAGGAGAGCACGTCGGTCGGGCCCGGCTCCCCCATCCACTTCTCGTGCAGCTCGGTCATGGCGTCCTCGTCGACGAGGAGGATCGACAGCTCCGCGAGCGGGTGGACCTGCAGCTGCTCCAGCACATGCGCCGCGAGGGCCTGGAGCGTGGCCTCGTCGGCCGGAGCCCCGGACTCGTTGAGGACCTCGATGCTCATGATCAGCGCCCCCGCTTGCGGGAGCCGCCGCGGCCCTGCGGGAGCTGAGCGGGCTGGGCGTCGTAGCGGCTGTACGCGTCGACGATCGCGCTCACCAGCTTGTGGCGGACGACGTCCTTGCTGGTCAGCGTGCAGAACGCGATGTCGTCGAGGCCCTCGAGGATGTCCTGGACGACCCGCAGCCCGCTCTGCTGCCCGGACGGCAGGTCCACCTGGGTGACGTCACCGGTCACGACGACCTTCGACCCGAAGCCGAGCCGGGTCAGGAACATCTTCATCTGCTCCGGCGAGGTGTTCTGCGCCTCGTCGAGGATGATGAAGGAGTCGTTGAGGGTGTTGTGCGTCAGCAGGTGGTCCTGGGTGACGTACAACGAGTCCTCTGCGGCCACCTGGATGCACACGCACTCCTCACGGCCCGCCGGCTCGATCTCGTCGATGAACCGCATCGGCCGCCCGCCGCCCCCGGCAGCGCGGTACTTCTCCCGCTTCCTGGTGAGCCGGAAGGGCTCGACGCCCTCAGGGAGACGGATGTCGACGATGTGGGCGTCACTCCGGTAGCCGACGTCACGGCCGTTCGCCCGTCCGGGCTTGCGGCCCTCGGCCAGGCGACGCCGCGTGTAGGCCACCCCGCCCAGCGACCGGACCAGTGCGATGACGTCGTCCCGGAGCAGGATCGATGTCGTCGTGAACTGGATGCGGCAGGTGCGATCGGCTTGCGTGACCGGCCCGCCGTCGCTGTCCAGGAGACCCTGGAGCATGGCGAGCCGGACCTCGGCGCTGTTGTGGAGGTACGCGTCCGGGATGAACTTCGTCGCCGACCGCGTGCCGCACAGTCCGAGTTCGCGCGCGACCGCGGTCACCGGGTTCGCGATGGTGATGACCTGGCCAGGCTCGGTGACGCGGTTCAGCGTGTAGTCGACGCCACCCTTGTGGCGGACCTCGACACCGGGGAGGAGCGCTTCAAGCGCGACGACGAGTTCAGGGTCGGTCGTGCCGAAGGAGGGCGTCGTGGAGCCGGTCAGGCAGCCGTCCCCCAGCAGCAGGCCCAGCGCGTACGGGTCCATGGGGACCTCACGCGCCGGGAACTGCACCGGGGCCGTGAGCAGCGGGAGCTCATAGCGCCGGGCGTGCGCCGCACGCAGGTTACCGATCATCTCCCGGGTCTCCAGAACCCGCCACGGCTTGTCGCGGCGCTTGTCCGCGGCGGTCCGGACCGTCCACAGATGCTCGCCGCAGCACAGGGTCCACGCGCCGTCCTGGGCGGTGACGCGGTAGATGTCCTTCTCGCCCTGCGGATACACGCCGAGGACCGGGGTCGGCTCACCGTTGGAGCCGATGACGAGGTCACCGACCTGGAGGTCGCCGATGGGACGCCAGCCGTCAGGCGTCAAAACCGGCATAAAGGTGGGTTGCGCGCGGCCCCGCATGTATGCCAGGGGCGCGACCTCGATGGTGCCGGCGGCCATGAGGCGGGGGATGGAGTCGGGGTCGACCATGTCGTGCAGCGCGTCGTACAGCGGGCGCAGGTACGGGTCGATCTTCTCGTACAGGGTGCCCGGCAGGAAGCCCAGCCGCTCGCCGGCCTCGACGGCGGGCCGGGTCAGGATGATGCGGTTGACCTCCTTGGCCTGCAGCGCCTTCACGGCCTTGGCCATGGCCAGGTAGGTCTTGCCGGTGCCGGCGGGCCCGATGCCGAACACGATGGTGTGCCGGTCGATCTCGTCGACGTAGTGCTTCTGGTTGAGGGTCTTGGGGCGGATGGTGCGGCCCCGCGACGACAGGATGTCGAGCGTGAGCACCTCGGCCGGCCGCTCCACCGTCTCGGCGCGCAGCATCGCGATGCTGCGCTCGATGGCGTCGGGGGTGATGGTGGTGCCGCTCTTGAGCAGAGCGAGCAACTCCTCGAAGAGCTTGGCGGCGAGGTCGGTCTCTTCGGCCCGGCCGGTGATCGTGATCTCGTTGCCACGGACGTGGACGTCGCTGTCGAACGCTCGCTCCACGACCTCGAGAAGCTCGTCGCGGGAGCCGAGGAGGGCGACCATCGAGTGATCGTCCGGAATCACGATCTTTATCTGCGCGCGCGCGCCGTCGGGCGCGGTGTCGGTCTGAATTGATTCGGCCATAGCGCGGCCTTGCGGCCTCTTCGCCCCTGCTTTCCGGTCACGTCGGGTCTTCGGCTGCGTCTCACCCATGTTACCGGCCCGCACCACTCATTTTCCGATCATGTGGGGACCGTCGCTCATCCCGGAGGCCAGCCCAGCCCGCGGCCTCCGAGGACGTGCGCGTGCACGTGGAACACGGTCTGCCCGGCGCCCGGACCGGTGTTGAACACGACGCGGTATCCGGCCTCGTCGACGCCGTCCGCGACCGCGACCTCGTGGGCCTCCCGGACCACCTGCGCGAGGAGCTCCCCGTCGGCGGCGGCGAGCGCCGCGGCGGTGGGGTGGTGCTCACGCGGGATGACGAGGACGTGCGTCGGCGCCTGCGGGTTGATGTCCCGGAACGCGATCGTCCGATCGGACTCGCGCACGATGTCCGCGGGCACTTCTCCGGATACGATCTTGCAGAACAAGCAGTCCTGTTCCGTCAATGAACTCTCCTTCGCCGGGGTCAGCGCATGTTATCGCGGCGAGGACCCCCTGGTCGTCTACGAATCGTTACGCACGCGGGCGTGTAAGGATGGCCAAGGCACTCCCTCGTCTGGTTATCGTTGCTCTCACGCGAACCCCCAGCGCCGGATCCGCAAACAAAATCCAAGCCGGGTGACGTTCGCGCGAACCTGCTGGGTCACGGCGTTCGTCCAATGAGACGACAACCGATGACAGCACTGACGGGCGGATAAGGCGAGACGAGGAATGCCCTTTCGTAAACCTGACGGCGAGGGCACGCGTCCTACTGATGTGACCGAGACCCTCGTGGCCAGAGGAACGACGGGCGCGGTGACCGTTGCCTGGGACGCTGACCAGGCGGTTACCGCGCTTTACAGCGCTCATTACCGCTCCCTCGTACGGCTCAGCGCCCTCCTCGTACGCGACCTCGCGACGGCGGAGGAAGTGGTGCAGGACGCCTTCGTCGCCATGCACGGGGCATGGCGGCGGCTGCGCGATCCAGAGAAGGCTCTGTCGTACCTCCGGCAGTCGGTGGTCAACCGGTCACGATCTGTATTGCGGCACCGGGCCGTTGTGGAGAAGTACGCTCCCAAGGGCCTGCCCGACGCGCCGAGCGCCGAGAACGGCGCGATCGTGGAGCTCGAGCGCTCCGCGGTGGTCAAGGCGCTGAGCGGGCTGCCGACCCGGCAGCGGGAGGCGCTGGTGCTGCGTTACTACGGCGATCTCTCCGAGGCGGAGATCGCCAATGCCATGGGGATCAGCCGGGGGGCCGTCAAGAGCCACACCGCGCGCGGGATGGCCGCGCTACGCAGCGTTCTGGAGCAGCTTTAATGACCGAACCCTTCGACGAGTACGGCGAGCACCTGCGCCGTGTCTTGCACACGGAAGCGGAAGCGGTCACGCCCTCTCCAGATGGGCTTGAGCAGATCCGCGCCAAGATCGGCAAGAAGCGCGAGCGGCGCTTCCTGGCCTGGTTCGCCATACCGTGGCTACGTCCGCTGGCGGCCGTAGCCGCCGCGATCGTCGTCGCGGGAGTCGCGGTGTCCGCGACCCCGGCGATCAAGACCTTCGTGCAGACGGGGCACTTCAGCCCCGACGACCATCAGGACGGCGGCACGTCCGTCGCGGGCGGGCAGCATGCGGTGACCGCACCGCCTCCGGTCAACCCCTCCCACCCTGGAACGAGCGCGTCGCCCCGTCCGACGGCGGTCCCGACGACGTCCGACGGCACGCACGTCGTCACCGGCCGTAAGTGTCCGCCGGGTGAGGGCACGATCAAGCCGCCGCCCGGCTCGACCGGTGCGAAGACGGCGACCGCGGGTCCGACGCCGCGGGTCACGTGCGGTCCGGCGTCGGCGACGTCGCCTCCGGCCTCACAGGACACGCCCACACCGCCCGTGTCGTCGCCGACGCAGTCGGCGACGACGAGCGTCGCGCCGACCAACGGCGCCCAGCAGCCGTCGACACAATCGTCCCCGTGACGGGCGCCGGCGACCGGCGCTGCTGAGCGGCACGATCGCCCTCGTGGCGTGGGGCTTCCAGCGGCCGACGCGGCTGAGATCTACCAGGGCGTCGGCGCTGCTGAGCGGCATGGTCACCCCCGTGACGGGCACCGGCGCGGTGCGGCCGAGCAGCACGGCCGCCCTCGTGGCGTGGGGTCTACCAGCGCCCGACGCGGCTGAGCAGCACGGCGGCCGCCGCGACGCCCGCGGTGGAGGTGCGCAGGACGGTCGGGCCGAGGAGGACGGGTGTTCCGCCCGCGGACTGGAACGCGGCGATCTCGTCGTCGGTCAGCCCGCCCTCGGGGCCGACGACCACGACGATGTCACCGGTGTCCGGGACGTCGATCCCGCTCAGCGGCCGCTCGGCCTCCTCGTGCAGGATCACGGCGAGCGCCGCGTCGGCGATACGCTCGGCCGCCGCGGCCGTACCGGCGGGCTCGGTCACCTCCGGCAGCCATGCCCGGCGGCTCTGCTTGGCCGCCTCGCGCGCCGTACCGCGCCACCGTGCGAGCGCCTTGGCGCGCCGGTCGCCCCGCCACTGCGTGACGCAGCGGGCGGCCGTCCACGGCACGATCACGTCGACGCCCACCTCGGTCATCGTCTCGACCGCGAGCTCTCCCCGGTCTCCCTTGGGCAGGGCCTGTACGACGACGATCCGGGGTTCCGGACGGGGGACCCGCCTGCGTGCGACGGCCTCCAGGTGGAGGCTGTCACGCTCGGCGGAGACGACGACGCATTCCACGAGCCGCCCCTCCCCGTCGCTCAGGTCGACCCGCTCCCCCGCCCGGAGCCGGCGTACGGCGGCCGCGTGGCGCCCCTCGGGCCCGTCGAGGAGGATCCGATCGGAATCGAGGCGCGCGGGCTCGGCGAGGAAGAGGGGTGGGCTCATGGGACCGATCGTAGGCGTGCCGCGGTGCCGGGAGCGCGCCTGAGCGGTCTCCGAACCGGCCGGCCGGTCTTGCCCAGTAGGCGTGCCGCGGTGTCGGGAGCGCGCCTGAGCGGTCCCCGTACGGTCCGGCCGGTCTTGCCCAGGTCGATGTGCCGGCTCCGTTCCTGCGCCGTGCCGACGGCCGATGGGGCACCGGTCGTCGGGCAGCCGCCCAGGCGCGCGTGTCAGGACGCCGAGGACAGGCCGAGCCGGGTGCCCGCCGCAGGGCTGAGCGTGCCGGCCGCCTTGACCGTGTGCAGGATCGGGGCGGTCTCGAGGGTGTGGATTCCGGCGAGGGCGCCGAGGCGTCGCGTGAGGTAATGGTGCAGATCGGCCGGGTCTGAGCAGAGCGCCTGGGCGAGGAGGTTCGTGGGGCCGGTCGTGGCGGCGACGACGGCCAGTTCGTGGTGGCCGGCGAGCGTGGTCGCGACGTGGTCCAGGTGGGCCGGTGCGACGGCCATCCACAGCAGCGCCTGGGTGGTGGCTCCGAGGACGGCGGGGTCGACCTCGACGTCGAAGAAGACCGTGCCGCGGGCGCGCAGGTCGGCGATGTGGCGGGCGACGGTGGCCTGCGACCAGCCCGTGGCCGCGGCCAGATCGGCGTACGAGGCCCGGCCGTCCTGGCGGAGCGCGGCAAGCAGCTCCTGATCCGCGCGCGCCGGAGGTGCAGGCCGGACCGTACGGGACCGGGCTGACGCGCCGCCGGGAGAGGAAGAGCGGCCCGTACGGGGACGGGTCGACCCGTCGCCGGGATCCGCGTCCACCCGCGGCGGAGGGGCAGAGCGTGCCGTACCGGAATGGGCCGACGCGTCACCGGGATCCCCGTCCGCGTGCGGCGGAGATCCGGGGCGGGCCGCGTGGGAACGGGCCAGCCCGTCGCCAGGGTCCCCGTCCGCCCGCACCAGAGGGGCAGGGCGTGCCCTACGGGAATGGGCGGCGCGTCGCTGGGATCCCCGTCTGGGCGGGCCGTACGGGGGTGGGAGGCCGGGCCGGCCGGTGCGTCGCCGGGGTCCCCTGCGGGCCACAGTTCGCGTTGCTGGCGGTCGGTGAGGGACTGGGTGGCTCCGCGCCAGGCGGTGGGGCCGCCCAGGTAGGTGTGCAGCACGCAGTGGGCGGAGACTGCGGTGATCCCCGCCCGGCGCGGGATGTCGCGCAGCAGCAGGGCATTGGAGACCTCGACGCCGTGCGGCGCGTGGATGAGAGTGAAGATCTCCGTGCCGCCCGAGACCAGCTTGACCCATGAGGTGTCCGGCCGCCGGGCGAGGGAGTGCGCGAGGGTCTGCGCGGTGGCCGGGGTCGTGGTGAGGCGGACCATCCACTGGGTGTGCCCGGCCTGGCCTGTCTCGGCGAGGCCGACCACGCGCAGGCCCGCTTCGGCGCGCAGCCGCCGGTATCGGCGCGCCACGGTCTGGGTGGACACGCCGAGGACCGTGGCGATCCGGCTGAACGGCGCCCGTCCGTCGATGTAGAGGGCGTGGATGATGCACCGGTCGAGATCGTCGAGCATGCACTGATCTTGCATCAATGACGCTTCGGATGGAAACAATCCGCCGATCTCCCGCCGTGGATGGAACGGCTGATTCCGGCCTCGCACGCTGGGTCGCGACATCGGGCGTGACCGGAAGGAAGATCGATGGAGATACGAAAAGGGACAGCGGCGTACCGCTTCCGCTGGCTCGCGCTGGGCGCCCTGCTGGTCGCCGAGGCGATGAACCTGCTGGACGCGACGATCGTGCAGGTCGCCGCGCCGGTGATCCACGCCGAGCTGGGCGGTGGCGAGGCCGACATCCAGTGGTTCAGCGCCGCTTACACGCTGCCGTTCGCGATGCTGCTGGTCACGGGGGGCCGGCTGGGCGACATGGTGGGGCGCAGGCGCGTGTTCGCGATCGGGGTGGCGGGCTTCGCGCTCGCGTCGCTGTCGTGCGCGCTGGTGCCCGGGGCCGGGGCGCTGATCGTCGCCCGAGCGGTCCAGGGCGTCGCCGCCGCGTTGATCATCCCGCAGACGATCGGGCTGATCCGCGCCATGTTCGACGGGGCGGAGCTGGCCAAGGCGATGGGGAGCATCGGGCCGGTGATGGGCCTGGCCGCGATCTGCGGGCCGGTGCTGGGGGCGGTGCTCACGCACGCCGACCTGTTCGGCTCCTCTTGGCGTTCGGTGTTCCTCGTCAACCTGCCGCTCGCGGCGGTCGTGCTGGCCGTGGTCCCGAGGATGCGCGAGGACAGGGCGGCGGCGCGGCCGCGCCTGGACCTGCTCGGCACGGTGCTGGCGATCGCCGGAGCCGGGCTGGTCGTCCATCCCCTGATCCAGAGCGGGACTGCCGGTGTACGGGCGGGCGGCTGGGCCGAGATGGGCGCCGGGGCCGTGGTCCTGGTGGCGTTCGGTCTTCAGCAGCGGTACGCCGCCCGTCGCGGTGGCCGGCCGCTGGTGGAGCCGAGCTTGTTCCGCGACCGGGGCTTCCCGGCCGCGCTGGCGACCTCGACGCTGTTCTTCGCCGTGATGAACGGGCTGATGCTGGTCGTCGTGGTGCAGGTGCAGGTCGGGCTGGGTGACGACGTCCTCACCGCCGGGCTGACGCTGCTGCCGTGGTCCTGCGGCATGGCGATCTCCTCGTGGGTCTCGGGGACGCGCCTGGTGCCGCGGTACGGGTCGCGGATGATGTTCGTGGGGCTGGCCGTCATGATCGCCGGTCTCCTCGCCGCGGTCGCCGTCTACGCCGGCGCCCGGCCGGGGGCCTACCCCTGGGCGCTGCTCGGCGCGCTGGGGCTGTGCGGGATCGGGAACGGGCTGTTCACCGTGCCGTTCTTCACCACCGCCCTGACCCGGGTACGCCCGCATGAGACGGGGTCGGCCGCCGGGCTGCTCAACGCGGTCCAGCAGTTCGGCGGCACGTTGGGCATCGCCCTGCTGGGCACCGTCTTCTTCCGCTCCCTGGCGACGGGGTCCCGGACGGGCGCGGCGTCGCTGCACGCCGTCGGACTGACGTTCTGGCTCGCGGCGGGGCTGCTCGTCGCGGCGGCCGTCACGGCGGCGCTGATGCGCACGCGCGAGACACCGCCGGAGCGGGAGCCGGAGCCGGAGAATCGATCCGCGGCACCTGCTAACGGATGACCGAAGCCCCGCCCACATGGCGGAGGCCCGCCCACGTGACGGAGGCCCGCCCACGTGACGGAGGCCCGCCTGCGTGGCGGAGACCGGCCTACGTGACGGAGACCTGCCTGCGTGACGGAGACCCGCCCGTGTGACAGGGACGGGCTCGCGTAACGAAGGCCGGCCCGCGTGACACAGACCCGCTCGCATGGCGAAGGTCCGCTCACGGGTGACGAATGCCCCGTCCGGTCAAGGCCGGACGGGGCATTCGCGATGGCTCAGCGGCCGTTGAACGCGTCGCGGAGGCGGGAGAAGAAGCCCTGCTGGCCCGGGGAGAACTTGCCCGGCGGGCGCTCCTCGCCGCGCAGGCCGGCCAGCTTGCGCAGGAGCTCCTCCTGCTCCTCGTCGAGCTTGGTCGGCGTCTCGATGTTCACGTGGATCATCAGGTCGCCGCGGCCGTTCTCGTTGAGGTGCTTGATGCCCAGGCTGTACATCGGGATCACCTGGCCGGACTGGGTGCCGGGCCGTATGTCGATCTCCTCGGGGCCGTCGAGGGTCTCGACGGTCAGCGTGGTGCCGAGCGCGGCGGCGGTCATCGGGACCTGGACGGTGCAGTGCAGGTCGTCGCCCTGCCGTTCGAAGATCGGGTGCGGGCGCTCCACGATCTCGAGGAACAGGTCGCCGGCCGGTCCGCCGCCCGGGCCGACCTCGCCCTCACCGGCGAGCTGGATGTGGGTGCCGTTCTCGACGCCGGCGGGGATGCGCACCTTGATCGTGCGGCGGGTGCGGACCCGGCCGTCGCCGGAGCACTCCGGGCAAGGGTTGCGGATCATGGTGCCGTAGCCGCCGCACTGGGGGCAGGCCCGCGACGTCATGACCTGGCCGAGGAACGACCGGGTGACCTGCTGCACCTCGCCCCGGCCGTGACACATGTCGCACGTCTCGGGGTGCGTACCCGGTGCCGTGCCGGCGCCCGAGCAGTTGTTGCACACGACGGCGGTGTCGACCGTGAGCTCGCGTGTGGTGCCGAACGCCGTCTCGGACAGGTCCAGTTCGACGCGCACGGTGCCGTTGCGGCCCCGGCGGGCCCGGCTGCGCGGCCCTCGCTGGGTGGTGGTGCCGAAGAAGGCGTCCATGATGTCGCTGAACGGGAATCCCGCGCCGAAGCCGCCGGCTCCGCGCCGGCGCCCGCGGCGAACGGGTCGGCGCCCAGGTCGTACATCTCGCGTTTCTTCGGATCGGAGAGCACCTCGTACGCCTGGGTGATCTCCTTGAACCGATCCTGCGTGGCCGGATCGGGATTCACATCCGGGTGCAGCTCACGCGCGAGCCTTCGGTAAGCCTTCTTGATCTCGTCCGCACTGGCGTCCCGGCGCACCCCGAGGGTCGCGTAGTAGTCGTTCGCCACTTACGACCCCGCCAGAATCTGACCGACGTAACGTGCCACTGCGCGCACTGCTCCCATCGTCCCGGGGTAGTCCATCCGCGTCGGACCGAGAACGCCGAGCCGGGCCACGGCCTGGTCGCCCGCGCCGTACCCGGTGGCGACCACCGAGGTCGTGCGCAGGCCCTCATGCGGGTTCTCGGTGCCGATCCGCACGGTGAGGCCGGAGGGGTTCTCCGCCTCGCCGAGCAGTCGCATCAGGACGACCTGTTCTTCCAGGGCCTCCAGCACGTCACGGAGGCTCTGGGACAAATCGGCGCGGGCGAGGTTCGCCGCGCCACCGATGATTATCTTCTCTTCGTGCTTCTCCACGAGGCTCTCGAGGAGGACCGACAGCACCGTCGCGGCTAGGGGCCGCTCGCCGACCGCAACGTGCTCCGGCAGGTCGGCCAGGGCGTCGGGCACGTCGGTGAGCCAGCACCCGTCGAGACGCGCGTTGAGCAGCGCCCGCAGGTGCGCGATGGCCTCGTCGGAGACGTCCTCGTGGGTCTCGATGGCCCGCTGCTCGACGCGGCCGGTGTTGGTGATGACCACGAGCAGGAGCCGCTGGGTCGCGATCGGCACCAGCTCCACGTGCCGTACCGACGAACGCGTCAGCGAGGGGTACTGCACGACGGCGACCTGCCGCGTCAGCTGTGCCAGCAGCCGGACCGTACGGCTCACGACATCGTCGAGGTCGTAGGCGTTGGCGAGGAACGTCTCGATGGCGCGCCGCTCGGCCGCCGACAGCGGCTTGATCGTGGACAGCCGGTCGACGAACAGCCGGTATCCCTTGTCGGTCGGCACACGTCCCGCGCTCGTGTGGGGCTGGGCGATGTAGCCCTGCTCCTCGAGCACGGCCATGTCGTTTCGGATCGTGGCCGGCGAGACACCGAGATTGTGCCGGTCGACCAGCGCCTTGGAACCCACCGGCTCGTGGGTGGACACGTAATCTTCGACGATGGCTCGCAGCACGGCCAGTTTTCGATCGTCGAGCACGCACTCACCTCCCGTGTCCGCGGCCCTTCAATCTGGCACTCTTCTCCTCTGAGTGCCAAGTGTACGGCTCGGCGGCGCGCACGAGGAGACGCCGGTGGATCACGTTCTCGCGTCGAGCATGGCAGAGTCACTTCTGTGACCTGGCACGAGATTGCGGAACGTTGTTTCCAGCGCCGTTATTCCGACTTCGACGTGACCGTGGGGGTCGTCGTCGGGGCCGAAGGCGCCGTCGTCATCGACACCCGCGCGAGTGTCGCACAGGGCGTGCGGCTGCGCGACGACGTTCGACAGCTCGGCGTCGACGATCCCATCGTCGTCAACACCCACGGCCATTTCGACCACTGCTTCGGCAACGCCGCGTTCGCCGCGGAGCGGTGGGGACACGCGTCGTTGCCGGACTACCTGGCCCACACCGCGCGGCCGATGCTGACGCGGGAGTTCCCCGGGTGGGCGGAGAAGGTCGAGACCGACCTGCTGCTCGCGCCGGACCACCTCGTCACCGACCGCGCCGAGCTCGACCTGGGCGACCGCGTCGTCGAGCTGCGCCACTTCGGCCGGGGCCACACGGACGGCGATCTCGTGGTGTGGGTCCCCGACGCGCGGTGCGCGTTCACCGGCGACCTGATCGAGCAGTCGGGCCCGCCGTCGTACGGCGGCGACTCCTTCCCGCTGGAGTGGTCCGGCACCCTGACCGAGCTGCTGCGGGCCGTAGACGGCGTGCTCGTGCCCGGGCACGGGGAGCCCGTCGATACGGACTTCGCGGACCGCCAGCGCGAGGAGATCGACCTGGTGGCCCACCGGGTGCGGGAGACCCACGCCGCGGGCCTGGGCGTCGAGGAGGCCCTCGGCTCCGGCGACTGGCCGTACCCGGCCGAGGCGCTGCGCGAGGCCGTCCGGCGCGGCCACGACCACCTGGACCCGCGCCCTGGATCGGGATGAGCCACCGGAAGGACCCGACGCCAGGCGACCGGACCGGTGAGGCATCAGCGCGAGCCGCCTGGGCGACGAGGGTTTCTAGGTGAGCCACCCGGACCGGCCTGACAAGCGATCATGACGAGCCGCCCGAGCGATCCGGGCGACGAGGGCCAGGGCGGGCCACTCGGACGATCGGGCCGACGAGGGAGCAGGGCGAGTCGCTCGGACGATCGGGCCGACGAGGGCGCTTGGACGGCTGACCCGCTCGCCCCGTGACCGGTACGGTGCGACGGGTGCGGAGCAAAGACTATGGACGCGACGTTCTGTCCGGCGACTGGCGCCGCCCGAAGAAAGGGCAGATCCCGGAGGTCGCCGCCGAGCGCGGACTGGTCGCCGAGGACCCGTCGAGCGGTTTCTGCGGCGCGGTCGTCGCCTGTGAGAAGGACGCGGTGACCTTGGAAGACCGGTTCGGCAAGCGCCGGGTCTTCCCTCTCGCCAAGGCCGGGTTCCTCATCGACGGCAAGCCGGTGACGCTCGTCCGTCCCGTACGGGCGGCGGGGACCGCACGGTCGGCGTCCGGTTCGGTCGCCGTGCCGAACCTCCGCGCCCGCGTCGCCCGAGAGAGCCGGATCTACGTCGAGGGCCGCCACGACGCCGAGCTCGTGGAGAAGATCTGGGGGCACGACCTGCGGGTCGAGGGCGTCGTCGTGGAGTACCTCGAGGGCGTCGACCACCTCCCCGACATCGTCGAGGAGTTCGGCCCCGGGCCGGAACGCCGGCTGGGCGTGCTCGTCGACCACCTCGTGGCCGGTTCGAAGGAGAGCCGCATCGCCGGCGAGGTTTCCTCGCCGTACGTCCTCGTCACCGGTCACCCGTTCATCGACATCTGGGAGGCCGTGAAGCCGTCCGCGCTCGGCATCCCGGCGTGGCCCCGGGTGCCGCGCGGGACGTCCTGGAAGGAGGGCGTCATCGCCGCCCTCGGCTGGCGGGGCGAGCCGGGTGAGGTGTGGCAGGCGATCCTCGGCCGGGTCCGCGCCTACACCGACCTGGAGCCCGCGCTGCTCGGGCGGGTCGAGGAGCTGATCGACTTCGTCACCGTCCCGCAACAGGACTGAGGAAGCCGCAACCATCCCGCGTCGGCGTACGTCTCATACACTGCGACCTCTTTCGGTCACCGCCCGACATTTCCTCATGTTCCGCTAGAAGGGACACCACCAATGACCTATGGCCAGCAACCGGGCTACGGACGGCCCGGCCTCGGCGGACCGGGTTACGGCCCCGGCCCGGGAGGCCAGGCGTACGGACCGGGGCACGGAGGCCAGGGCCATGGACGGGTACCGGCCCAGGGCCACGGGCCGTCGCCCTACGCCCAGCCCGGGTACGCGCCGGGAGGCTACGACCAGAGCGGGTACCAGCAGCAGCCGTACGCTGCGCCGCACGGGCAGCAGGCCCCTCCGTCCGCGGGCTACGGCCCGCCCCAGCCCGCGAAGCGGCGCCGCGAGCCGACGCCCACCGGCGGGCCGGTCACGGACGAGGACGAACGCTGGGCCGTTCCGGCCTACGTCGGGATCTTCGTCGCCGGGTTCATCGCGCCCGCCATCGTCTACCTCCTCAGGGGCCGTTCCTCGCGGTTCGCGCGCTTCCATGCGATCCAGGCGCTCAACCTGTCCATCGCGATGACCGCCTGCAACGTCGCCGCCTTCGCCGTGACCTACTTCATCGGCCCACAGGGGCTGCTCATCACGCTGGCGGTGCTGGCCATCGAGTACTTCTGCGTCGTCAAGGCCGCGATCGGCGCGAACCGCTGCGAGTGGTACCGCCTGCCCTCGATCGCCGCCTGGCCGATCCTGCGATAGGGATGTCGGGTGAGCGAGCCACAGGACCCCCGGCCCTCTTTCGAACCGCCGGACCCGGCGCTGAGCGACTCGCCCTCCACTCCTCCGCCTCCCGCCGGTCCCCCGCCCGGACCGTCATGGCCGGGAGCGCACGACACCCCGCCCGGCCAGCCGCCTCCGGCCGGTCCCCTGCCCGGACCGCCGTGGGCGGAACCACACGACACGCCGCCCGGCCGGCCGCCTTATGACGCCTCCGGGGGCCCGCCGTACGGCGGGCCCCCGACGCCACCGGGCCCGTACGGCACCCCGGCCGAACCCCCGATGCCACCGGGGCCGTACGGACTGCCCTACGGCGGCCCGCCGGCAGGGCCCGGGCCGTACGACGCGTCACCCGGTCCACAGGCGCACGGTCCCGGGTACGGCGGTCCTCCGCACCCTCCCGTCCCGTACGGCGGGCCTCCCGTCCCGTACGGCTACGGGCCGCCGGCGCACGCCGCCCCGGGAATCACGGCGGCCGACGACACGACGTGGGCGCTCATGGCGTACGTCGGGCAGTTCGCGATCGGGTTCATCGCGCCGCTCGTCGTCTACGCGTCGCGCAAGGACCGGTCGCCGTTCGTCCGCCAACATGGGGCGCAGGCGCTGAACCTCGCGCTGACCAGCCTCATCCTCACGTTCGGCAGCATCCTGCTGATCGTCATCACGCTCGGGATCGGCGCGATCGTCGTCCTCCCGGCGCTCGTGGCGTACGGCGTGGCGCACCTGATCTATCTGATCATGGGCGCGGTACGGGCGAGCAAGGCCCAGCCGTACGTGATCCCGAAGTGGCTGTGCTGGCCGATGATCAAGTGATCGCGGTCCGTCAGGGCGTCAGGTCCCGGACGACCGCGTCGGCCAAGAGCCGCCCGCGCAGGGTCAGCACCGCGCGTCCCGCCTCGTAGGCCTCGGCGACGAGCAGGCCGTCCGCGACCGCGCGGCGTACGGCGGTGGCGTCGAGCAGGTCGAGGGGGCAGCCGTCGGCCAGGCGGAGTTCGAGCATCACGCGTTCGAACCGCCGGTCGGCGGAGTCCAGGATCTCCCGGGCGTGCGCCGGTGTGGTGTCGGCCGCGAGGCGGGCGGCGTACGCGGCGGGGTGCTTGACGTTCCACCAGCGGGTGCCGCCGACGTGGCTGTGCGCGCCCGGGCCGACCCCCCACCAGTCGCCGCCGGTCCAGTACAGCAGGTTGTGCCGGCAGCGGGCGTCGTCGTCCGCCGCCCAGTTGGAGATCTCGTACCAGTTCAGCCCGTGGGTGCCGAGGGTCCGCTCGGCGGCGAGGTAGCGGTCGGCCATGGCGTCGTCGTCCGGCGCGGCGACCTCGCCCCGGCGCACCTGGGCGGCCAGCCGGGTGCCCTCCTCGACGATCAGCGCGTACGCCGAGACGTGATCGGGACCGGCCTCGAGTACGGCGTCGAGGCTGGCCTGCCAGTCGGCGTCGCTCTCCCCCGGGGCGCCGTAGATGAGGTCGAGGTTCACGTGCTCGAACCCGGCCTCGCGCGCCCACCGGACGCACTGCTGCGGCCTGCCGGGCGTGTGCGTACGGTCGAGGACGGCCAGCACGTGTTCTCGGGAGCTCTGCATCCCGAAGGACATGCGCGTGAAGCCCGCCTCCCGGAGTCCGGCGAGGTAGCCCGGATCGACCGTTTCGGGGTTGGCCTCGGTGGTCACCTCGGCGTCGGCCGCCAGCCCGAACTCCTTGCCGATCGCCTCGAGGATCCGCCCCAGGTCGTCGGCGGGCAGCAGGGTGGGCGTGCCGCCTCCGACGAAGACGGTCTCGACGGGGAGGTCGGCGTCGCCGAGCACGCGGCGGGCGAGACGGATCTCGGCGATGGCCGTGTCGGCGTACGCCTCGCGTGACGCGCCTCGCAACTCGGTCGCCGTGTAAGTGTTGAAATCGCAGTAGCCGCAGCGGGTCACGCAGAACGGCACGTGCACGTAGAAGCCGAACGGACGGTCACCGAGCCCTTCGAGGGCGCTGCCGGGCAGCGCGCCGTCACTGGGGACCGGATCTCCATCGGGCAGAGTCGAGGGCACCCCTCAAGTCTGCCGCCACCGGACGGATGCCCGGGACGGCGTACGACGCCGGGCGAGGGCGGTCACGGGCGCGAACGACGGTCCGACCCGGTCACCAAACGACTCTCGGCGAGGACGGTCACGGAGCCACGGACAGCGGCCCGGCTCCGTCACGGACCCGCAAGACGACGGACGACGCCCTCCGACGGTGGTCGTGGGACCACACACCCCGGCCCGACCCGGTCACCGAGCCACAAGACGCGGCCCGCCGGGGCACGCAACCGCAAGACGTGGCTCGGCCCGGTCGCAGAACTGCAAGACGGAGTCCGGCCCGATCACGAAACCACAAGACAGGCCCGTCGGGGCACAGGACCGCAAGACGGGGCCCGGCCCGGTCGCGAAACCGCATGACGGAGTCCGGCCCGATCACGGAACCGCAGGACGGCGGCCCAGGCTCGGCCACAAGCCGGTCACCGGGGGCGAGCCGGCTCGCGGCAGGGGTGTCGGCGCGGTCGGCGTAGGTGCTCTCAGTACCCGAACTCCACCCACACCGTGGTCCGGCCGGCGCGCCGGGTCACGCCCCAGCGGTCCGCGAGGGCGTCGATGAGGAGCAGCCCGCGCCCGTGCTCGGCATCGATGCCGGGTTCGCTCGTACGGTGGGGTTCTCCGTCGATCATGCCGTCGTTGACGACCTCGGCTCGGATCCGGTGGTCCGCGACGGCGAGCCTGATCGTGAACCGGCCGCCGGCTCCGCTGGGGGTGTGCCTGACCGCGTTGGTGGCGAGTTCGCTCACGCTCAGGCCGACGACGTCCAGAGCGGGGTGGTGGGAGCCGAGTGTATCCCGCACGAATCCACGGCCCACCGCGACCGACCGCTCCGTTCCGGGCAGTGCGATCACTCCGATGAGCGTCATTTCGGCCGGAGCGCTGCCGCCCGGGACACACGGATCGCGGGGGTACGCTTCGGGTCGCGCTATGGCAGCATCCACAACTCCTCCCTAAAACAGACGGAGTGACCCCATTCCCGTTATGGCGGGCGAGAACCCGGATCGCCGATTCCGGTCTTTCGGACGGAGTTGATGAGCGGCCCCTTATCGGCCGCACAGCCTGCCCATCGGGCGTCCGACCTCGCCGCGGTGAGGTTCATCACAACGGCGTCAAGAACCACTCCGGTCCAGCCCCAGGCCGACGGCGAGCTCCCGCCACTCCGTACGGGGCAGCCCGCTCCGGTCGTCGGTGAGCACCTGGAGGACCGCGTGGTCGGCGCCCGCGTCACGATGAGCGGCGATCCGCCGCCGTACCGTCTCGACGTCACCGCACGCGACGGCCGCGTCGATCAGTCGGTCACTGCCGCCCTCGGCGAAGTCGTCCTCGGTGAAGCCCAGTCGCAGCAGGTTGTTCGTGTAGTTGGGCAGCGTCATGTAGAAGCCGAGGTGCCGCCGTGCCGTCGCGCGCGCCCGCTCGGGATCGGTGTCGAGCACCACCTTGATCTCGGGGGCCAGCATCCGGTCCGGGCCGAGGATCTCCCGCGCCTGCGCCGTGTGCTCGGGCGTCACGAGGTACGGGTGGGCGCCGGCCGCGCGGTCCCGGGACAGCGCGAGCATGCGCGGCCCGAGCGCGGCCAGCACGCGCTCGGATCGCGGAACGCCCGCGGCGTCGAGCCCGTCGAGGTAGGCGGCCATCGCCGAGTACGGCCTGCGGTAGCCCTCGGCGAGGCCGGCGTGGCTCGCGCCCAGGCCCAGCAGGAACCGTCCGGGATGGGCCGCGGACACCTCCTTGTGCCGCGCCGCGACGCCGGCCGCGTCGTACTCCCAGATGTTGAGGATCCCGGTGGCGACGACCACCCGGGAGGTCGCCTCCAGCACCGGCTCGGCGTGGTGCACCCCCGGGCTTCCGCCGAGCCAGAGCGCGTCGTACCCGAGCTGTTCCAGCTCCGCCGCCGCCTCCCGGATCTCGCCGGCGGCGTTCGGATCGTCGTTGCGCAGCCCGAAACTCCAGATGCCCACCCGGCCGACGTTCACCATCGTCTTCCTCCAACCGACTCGGCCGACCACTGTCACAGGTCAGCCTGCCCCGGTGGAGCCGATCCGAAGACGCGTGAACCGATCCCTACGGCGGCGCGGTGGCTACTTCTTCTTCTCGGTGGCCGCGCCGGTCGACAGCGCGGCGACGAAGGCCTCCTGCGGGACGTCGACCCGGCCGATGGTCTTCATCCGCTTCTTGCCTTCCTTCTGCTTCTCCAGCAGCTTGCGCTTACGGGAGATGTCACCGCCGTAGCACTTGGCGAGGACGTCCTTGCGGATGGCGCGGATGTTCTCCCGGGCGATGATCCGCGCGCCGATCGCCGCCTGGATCGGGACCTCGAACTGCTGCCGCGGGATGAGCTCCTTGAGCTTGGCCGTCATCATCAGGCCGTACTCGCGGGCCTTGTCCTTGTGGACGATCTGGCTGAAGGCGTCCACCGACTCGCCCTGCAGCAGGATGTCCACCTTGACCAGGTCGGACTCCTGCTCGCCGCTCGGCTCGTAGTCGAGCGAGGCGTATCCGCGGGTGCGCGACTTCAGCTGGTCGAAGAAGTCGAAGATGATCTCGGCCAGCGGGAGGGTGTAGCGGATCTCGACGCGGTCCTCCGACAGGTAGTCCATGCCGAGCAGGACGCCGCGCCGGCCCTGGCACAGCTCCATGATCGCGCCGATGTGGTCGCTCGGCGACAGGATGGTCGCCTTCACGATCGGCTCGTACACCGCGCCGATCTTGCCCTCGGGGAACTCGCTCGGGTTGGTGACCCGGTGCTCCTCGGCGGTCTCCATCACCACGCGGTAGACGACGTTCGGCGCGGTGGAGATGAGCGACAGGTCGAACTCCCGCTCCAGCCGCTCGCGCACGATCTCCATGTGCAGCAGGCCCAGGAAGCCGCAGCGGAACCCGAAGCCCAGCGCCAGGGACGTCTCCGGCTCATAGATCAGCGCGGCGTCGTTGAGGCGCAGCTTGTCGAGCGCGTCGCGCAGCTCGGGATAGTCGTCTCCGTCCACCGGATAGAGGCCGGAGAACACCATCGGCTTTGGATCCTGATAGCCGCCGAGCGACTCCGCCGCCGGGCCGGACGCGCTCGTCACCGTGTCGCCCACCCGGGCCTGACGGACGTCCTTCACGCCGGTGATGAGGTAGCCCACCTCGCCGACGCCGAGGCCGGTGACCGGCTTGGGCTCCGGCGAGATCACGCCCACCTCGAGGGTGTCGTGCGCGGCCTTCGTGGACATCATCAGGCTCTTCTCGCGCCGCGACAGGTGCCCGTCGACCACCCGCACGTACGTGACGACGCCCCGGTAGGTGTCGTACACCGAGTCGAAGATCATCGCACGGGCCGGGGCGTCCGGGTCGCCCACGGGCGCCGGGACCGTCGCGACGACGTTGTCGAGCAGCTCCGCGACGCCCTCGCCCGTCTTGCCCGACACGCGCAGCACCTCGGAGGGGTCGCAGCCGATGATGCCGGCGAGCTCCGCGGCGTACTTGTCCGGCTGCGCGGCGGGCAGGTCGATCTTGTTGAGGACCGGGATGATGTGCAGGTCCGCCTCGAGCGCCATGTAGAGGTTGGCCAGCGTCTGCGCCTCGATGCCCTGCGCGGCGTCGACGAGCAGCACGGCCCCCTCGCACGCCGCCAGCGAACGCGACACCTCGTACGAGAAGTCGACGTGGCCGGGCGTGTCGATCAGGTTGAGGACGTGGTCCTTCCACGGCAGGCGCACGGCCTGGCTCTTGATGGTGATGCCACGCTCGCGCTCGATGTCCATCCGGTCGAGATACTGAGCGCGCATCTGACGCTCCTCGACCACACCGGTGAGCTGAAGCATGCGGTCGGCGAGCGTCGACTTGCCATGGTCGATGTGCGCGATGATGCAGAAGTTGCGAATCACCGCGGGATCGGTCTGGTTCGGTACGGGCGGCACCGGGTTCCTCAAGAAGTGGCGGATCTAGCGTCTTCCATGGTCCCATGCCGGGCGCCATGCTCCCGCCGCGCGCCGCCCGACGCGCTCTTCGCGCCCCAGCCGGCCGTTCGGTTTGGGGAGGGGCGGGTGAGGTTGGTAGTCTGTTCCACTGCGTGTGGGCGCGATAGGTCCCGCGCCCCCATCCCATCGACTTAAGACCTGAGGCTTCTTTCGTGGCGAACATCAAGTCCCAGATCAAGCGGAACAAGCAGAACGAGAAGGCTCGCCTGCGCAACAAGGCGGTCAAGTCGGAGCTGAAGACCGCGATCCGCAAGTTCCGTGAGGCCGCCGAGGCCGGTGACGTCGAGGCCGTCCAGGCCGAGCTGCGTCACGCTTCGCGCAAGCTCGACAAGGCCGTGAGCAAGGGCGTCATCCACAAGAACCAGGCTGCCAACCGCAAGTCGGCGATCGCCAAGCGCGCCGCCGAGCTGCAGGCCGCCAAGTAAGACCGACCGACGCGTCACCGACGCCGTGCCCGCTGGTCCGGGCGCGGCGTCGCTGTGCTTGCCTGCGCCTGGGCACCCGGTCGCGACCGGCCGTGTCGCCGTCGGCGAGGCCGGCCCTCGGCGCCGCACCGTCGGTCACCATGAGCGCCTGCCCTCTCGCCGCCGGTCCCGGCTTGGCCATCGTCTCCTGAGCACGTATGTGCCCCCGGCGGCACCCGGGCCCGCGCTCGTCCTCGCGTGTCAGCCCACGCCCCGCCGCCGCTGATCATCCCCGGCCGCCTACGACCTCTCGGCGATCGCCCCGTGGCCGCGCCCACGCTCGCCCTCCCGGGCCCCCGGCATCCCAAGACCCGGCGCATGCTCCCCGGCCACGTACGACGTCCCCGGACCGGCGATCACTCGCAGACCTCCGACGACGCCACACGCCCGCACTCTGCCGCCACCTTCCCCGGCGTCCCAGGCCGACGCACGATCTCCGGTCGCGTACGGCCTCCCCGCGACGTCCCGGACCAGCGACCACCCGCTCCGCCGCCCGCACCCGCGCACGCTCCCGGCCGCGTACGGCCTCCCGGTGACACCGCCGGCCTGCGATCGCTCGATCTCTCCCCAGCCGTACGCGATCTCCGGGTGGCGATGGCCGCCCGACGTGGTCACGGGTGCGTCGCCGTCATCGCCCGTTCGACGTCGGTCCAGGTCCGCGTGGCCTCCACCCAGTCCGGTGGCGAGGCGCCCTGCGGGCCGAACAGGTAAAGGTGCGGCACCAGGCCCCGTAGCGCGTTGTGCACGCCGAGCCGATCGTCGATCATGTGGGTGATGTGGAGTTCCGCGCAGTGAACGGCCTTGTCGGCGCGTTTGCGGCAGAACCGTACGTTCCCGCGCGGGACCCCCGTACGCCGGTAGAAGTCGTTGTGATCGAGCCAGTCCAGGGTGCGCCGCTGGACGCGTTCCCCGCACTTGGAGATCACCCATACCCGTCCGCCGAACCGTGCGACGAGCCGGGGCAGCACGTCGAACGCGCCGGGCGTGGGCGGAGTGCGCATCGCCTCCTCGAACCCGCCGCTCAGGAAGACGGTGTCCTCTTCTCCGGGTTCGGCCGCGCCTCCCTGGATGACCCGGCCGAAGTCCACGCCGAGACGTGGTTCTCTGATCTTGTTCATGAGGATCAGATTGCGGTACGGGACGGTCGGAGCGAAACGGATTTATCGCGCTCTGGGCGGGTGGTCAGCGGCCCGCGCGGGCGGCGACGATCTGGGCGACGGCCTTCTCCAGCGCGTACGCCGGATCGGCGCCACCGCCCTTGACCTGAGCGTCCGTCTCGGCGACCACCTGCAGCGCCCGCGCCACCCCGGCCGGCTCCCAGCCGCGAAGCTGCCCGCGCACCCGGTCGACCTTCCAGGGCGGCATGCCGAGCTCCTTGGCCAGTCCGGCCCCGCGCAGGCCGCGCGGCGCGCCGCCGACCTTGGCGAGGGAGCGCACGCCTTGGGCCAGCGCGCTCGTGATCAGAACCGGCGCGACACCGGTGGCCAGCGCCCAGCGGAGCTGCTCGAGGGCCTCGGCGAGCTTTCCCTCCACGGCCCGGTCGGCCACGGTGAACCCGCTGACCTCCGCGCGTCCCCGGTGGTATCGGGCGACGGCCTCGTCGTTGATCCTGCCGCCGGTGTCGGCGACGAGCTGGCTGCACGCGCTGGCCAGCTCCCGTAGATCCGTGCCGACCGCGTCGAGGAGGGTACGGGCGGCGTCCTCCCCGATGCTGCCGCCGGCCCGTCGGACCTCGGCACGGACGAAGCTCACGCGGTCGCCCGGCCGTGTGATCTTCTGGCAGGTGACCTTACGGGCGCCCGCCTTGGTGAACGCGTCGAGCAGCGCCTTGCCCTTGGCTCCGCCCGCGTGCACGACGACCAGGTCGATGTCGTCGGCCGGGTTCGCGGCGTACCGCCCGATCTCGGCGGCCAGGTCCTTGCCGAAGTCCTGGGCCGAACGGAGGACGACCACGCGCCCGCCACCGAACAACGAGGGCGACGTCAGCTCCGCCAGGGCGCCCGGTGCCAGAGTGGCCGGGGTCAGCTCATGGACCTCGACGTCGGGCTCCCGGGCGCGGGCCGCGGCGACGACGTCGCCGATCGCCCGGTCGACGAGCAGCTCCTCGTCGCCGACGACCAAGGTGAGACGTTCCGAAGACACGCAAGCAGCATGCCATGTCGCGGCATGCCGCATGACCCGCCCGCGGCCGTCAGGACGGGGCGTCCCACCGGTTCGGGCGGAAGGCGACGGCGCGCATGTCGCCGATGTCGTCGTTCTTCGGGTCCTCAGGCAGCCCCGTCAGCCGGGCGAGCGCCCACCAGGTCAGCGGACGGACCTCCTTGTACTCGATGAGCACGGCCCGGCGCTCCTCGTGGGACAGGAAGCGATGCTCCGGCTCGAGGAGGCGGAGGTGCCCGATGCGGATCTCGAGGGCACGGCCCGCCCGGAGGTTCTTCACCCAGTCGGCACGGTTGCCGCACCCGGAGAACACGATGACCTCGCCGGTCTCATGGTCGAGCTGCACGACCTCCAGCACGGTCTCACGCCGCAGCCCGCTCAGCCGCCCCTGGTGTGCGAGATAGAGGAACCGTTTTCCCAGGAGGAAACCGAGGTCCCGGTGGTAGAACCACAGCGGGGTACGCGCGATGCGGGGCAGGAGTCCGTGCGGTTGGGGGGCTCGGGACATTCCTCGGGGCATTGTCCAATGATGCCCGGTGATCAGGACATCTCGGCACAAGCGAACGGTGTCGATACGGAACCGGGATGCCTGGCGTTCCCCGCGCTCGCCGGCGTCTCGGAGCGGTGGATGGGCGGGCCGCTCCGGCCAAGTCCCCGTGCCCGGATCGGTCGGGTCCGGAATCCAGGGAGCCGCCTGCAAGTTGTTCGAATGTGCTCGAACTCAATGACGTACGCCTGTCCGTGCTCGATCTCGTGCCGGTGGACACGCAGACCACCCCCGGTGCCGCGTTGCGAGCCAGCATCGAGCTGGCCCGCGCGGTGGAGCGCCTCGGATATCACCGGTTCTGGGTCGCCGAACACCACAACATGCCCGGCATCGCCAGCTCTTCGCCGCCGGTCCTGATCGCGCATCTCGCCGAGGCGACGTCCACGCTCCGGGTCGGCTCGGGCGGGGTGATGCTGCCCAACCACGCGCCTCTGGTCGTGGCGGAGCAGTTCGGCATGCTCGAAGCACTGCACCCCGGCCGCATCGACCTCGGCATCGGCCGGGCGCCCGGCACCGATCAGGCCACCGCGTACGCGCTGCGGCGGACCGCCGACCTGGACGTCGAGGACTTCCCACGGCACCTGGCGGAGCTGAGGGCGCTCCTCGCGGGTTCGTCCCTCGGCATCCGGGCGGTGCCCGCGGCCGAGAATCCGCCGGAGGTCTGGCTGCTGGGCTCGAGCGGCTACAGCGCGCAGCTCGCGGGTGCGCTCGGGCTGCCGTTCGCGTTCGCCCACCATTTCAGCGCGCGGTTCACCGAGCCCGCGCTGGAGCTGTACCGCTCGACGTTCCAGCCGTCCGAGTCGCTGTCCCGGCCGCGTGTCATGGTGACCGCCGCCGTCGTCGGCGCCGAGACGGACGAGGAGGCGGAACGGCTGGCCGCTCCCATGGGCCTGTCGATGCTGCGACTCCGGGCCGGGCGCCCCGGTCTGCTGCCGACGCCGGAAGAGGCGCTGGCCCACCCGTACACCCCTCAGGAACGCGAGGCCATCGGCGCGATCACGGAGTCGCACGTGATCGGCGGCCCGGAGACGGTGCGCAAGGGGCTCCTCGAGTTGCTGGACCGCACCCGCCCGGACGAACTGATGATCTCTACGAACGTCGGTGATCCGGCCGCGCGACTGCGCTCGTACGAGCTGGTCAGGGAGGCTCTCACCACGGGTGGCTCGCCGGAACCGGCCGCCGTCTGAGGCCGTTTCACCGGGACCGGAGACCTAATCCGATTAGGCCTCCGGTCTCTTCACCACATAAAGACCGACGAACATACTGACCGTCTGATCCGGTCGCGCATCGCGGGGAATGGCGCACGTCGAAAGGTCTTCGTGGTGAAATTCAAAAGCTCCGGCCGTCGCCTGAGCCCGCTTCTTGTCGTCGCGGCCATAACGTCACTGGCCGCTTGCTCATCCCCGGCCGAACCGTCATCGGCGGTCGCCCGCGCCGACGAGGGATCGACGAATGGCTCCGCCGTGAAACTGGACGTCAAGCCGCGGGAGGTAGCGGCCGTCAAAGAGGTCGAGACCTACGACGATGTGCCGACGATGACCGCTTCATCGGACCTGGTGATCCGTGGCCGGGTCGCCCGGATCACTCCTGGCCGCCACATCGGCAGCAGCGGCATGGACGGGCAGCGCGTACGGGACGTGGTGATCACGGTCGAGCAGGTCTTCCTCAACAAGACCGGCACCACACCGGCCACGGTGACGCTAGACGAGTGGGGCTGGGACGACCGCGGGCACGGCTTTCAGATCGAAGGCGTCAACTGGAGCGGGACCGGAGACGAGAACTACTACTTCCTCCGCAGGATCGACGAGGGACCGGCGCGGTTCCGGCTGGTCAGCACGCAGGGCCGCGTGTCGGTCAAGAGCTCTCGGCTGACCCCGACCGCGGCGGAGGACAACCCCATTCACGAGGCGGTCGAGAGGCAGTCGGAGACCGCCTTCCGCACCTCCTTGCGAAAGGCCTCCAACGACTATCACGCCGGCCGCCTCCGCGCCGTCCCGGTGTCTCGATAGCGAACGCCAAGACTCAGTCGATCCTCACGGAAGGCACATGACGACCATGCGAATCTCTTCGGCGCGCATCGCGGCCATCGCCGGCTGCACGGCGGTCATCGCGGTGTTCGGGGCTCCGGCGTCTTATGCGGACCACCAGTTCAAAGGTACGGGAATCCCGGACAACAAGACCCAGGACTTCCAAGGGCACAGCCTGACCGCTAAGGGCACGGCGGCGATGAAGCACGGCAAGCAGCAGCTGGAGCGCAGCAAGATAACGACGAAATGGGGAAGCGGCGACATCCACTTCTTCGACGGGAAGTACGGAAACACCGGCTGGTTCGGCCAGACACGGTGCGAGGTTCGTAACGGCCCGAAGTGCGGAAGCTTCAGCATCCATTTCAACCAGTCCGCGATGGGGTCCCGCTCGACGAGCGCGTGGGAGAGCCTCGGCTGCCACGAGGTGGGCCACACCGGAGACCTCGGCCATCGGAAGAGCAGCAAGTCCTGCATGATCGACGGCAACTCCTTCCCACGGAACTACGACGCGCACGACATCTGGGCGATCAACAAGACGGTCTGACGGCCGTCGCCCAGCCGAACCGCGGGCGCCTCCTCGGCACCGGCCGCCGTACGCGACCCGGCAACGTCGGCCGACGGCGACGGCCGGCGGCGGCGGCCGGCGGCGACGCCCACACGGCTAGTCGACACCAGCCGCCGGCGCCATGCAGGCGGCTGCTCGGCGCCGACTGGCGACGCGGACGCGACTCGTCGGCACCGGCCACCGGCAACGTGCACGCGGCACCCGACACCGCCGGACATTCGGGCGACGTCCGCCACCGGCAACGTGCACGCGACCCGGCGACACCCGCCACCGTCGGACATTCGGGCAACGCCCGCCACGTGCACGCTGCTCGGCGGCACCCGCCACCACCCCAGACCTGCAGGCGACGCCCACCACCCGCCACGTGCACGCAGCTCGGCGACACCCGCCACCACCGGACCTGCGGGCGGCTCGGTGAAGCCGACCGCCGACGACGTGCACATGACTTGTCGGCAGCGGGCCGCTGGCGCGCGCACGCCGACCGGCGTGGACTCGGCGGTGGCGCCCGGTCTTCCGGGAACGGCCGCACGCTCCTCACACGGCAGGACATAGAGCCGCGTGATCTCGTCATCCGGATCCCGGTCGCCGGGTGACGACCGTGGGGCCGTCGCGGGAGCCGATGACGGCGATGTCGCCGTCGCGGTCCGTGCGGTAGCTGCGCAGGCCGAGGCGTGCAAGCAGGGCCATCGTCGCGGGTGCAGGATGACCATAATCGTTGTCGACCCCGACCGATGTGACGGCGATGCGCGCGTGCGCGGCGCCCAGGAAGCCGGGGTCCTGATGGGACGATCCGTGATGCGGGACCTTCAATACATCGGCGTGCGGCGTCCCGGCGGCCAGCAGTCTCCGCTGTGCCTCGATCTCGACGTCTCCGCAGAGGAGCACGCTCAGGCCCGGCCAGCGGGCGAGGAGCACCACGCTGGCGTCGTTGACCAGCGTTCCGGGGTCGCGGGTCGACACGCGCAGGGTGGTCAGGGGGCCGATGACGCCGAGCGTCAGCGGCCCGACCGTCCAGACGTCACCGACGCCCGCCGGGCGGACCCGCCTCCCGGCGAGCAGACGACGCTCCTCCCCCTCGCTGTCCGGACTGATCACGGTCTCGCCGACCGCGCGCCCGCGCAGGACACCACGCACGCCGTCCACGTGGTCGGCGTGCGGGTGGGTCAGCACGAGCAACGGCACGGCGCGGATCCGAAGGTCGCTCAGGCAGCGGTCGATCGGCCGTGGTGCGGGCCCGGTGTCGATGACCACCGCCCGGCCGGGCCCCGCCGCCAGCACGAGCCCATCGCCCTGGCCGACATCGCACGCCACGAACCGCCAGCCGCGTGGCGGCCAGCCAGGTGCCCAGACGTGGACGATCAAGGCCACGACGGCGACCCCGGCCATCGCGGCGGCGACGACCCTGCGCGCCCCCGGCCGGCGGAGTGTGAGCGCGCCGACGATGAACACCACCGCCAGCAGCGCCGCCCCGAAGGTCCCGGAGGGCCAGCCGACCGCGGCGTACGGCGCGCGGGCGCACACCCGTGCGACGCCTGCGATCCAGCCGACCGCCAGCCCTGCCGGTACGACGATCAGCCGGGCGATGGGCAGGGACATCGGCGCGACGGCGGCGGCCAGCACACCGAGCAGAGTCGCGGGCCCAACCGCCGGGGCGGCCAGGAGATTGGCCGGCACGGCGACGAGGCTCACCTCTCCGTCGAGCAGGACGAGCACCGGCGCGCAGGCGACGTGCGCCGCGGCGGACACCGCCAGTGGCTCAGCCAGCATCGCGGCCACGCGGCGAGGTACACGCCCGGGCACGCTCCCGGGCAGCCGCCGGGCCAGACTCCGCCGCCACGAGGGCGCGAGCGTGAGAATGCCGGCGGTCGCCAGCGCCGACAGCGCGAAGCCGTACGAACGGGCGAGCCCCGGATCGAGCAGGACCAGCACGAGAACGGCCGCGCAGAGCGCCGGAACCCCACGGCGCTCCCGGCCGGTCACGACGGCGAGCAGGGCGACGGAGCCCATGACGGCCGCGCGAAGGACGCTCGGCGACGGTCGTGCGACGAGGACGAACCCGAAGACCGTCGCCCCGGCGAACAGCGGAAGGGCGCGACGGCCCAGCCCCGTGAGGCGGCCCACCATCAGGACGGCGCCGATCAGCAGGGAGAGATTCTCGCCGCTGACCGCCATGAGATGGGTGAGCCCGGCCCTCTCGAACGCGTCGGCGAGCTCAGGGTCGAGGAGCGACGTGTCACCGTCCACCAGACCGGGCAGAACACCCCGCTGGTCGGCCGGGAGCCGGCCCACCGCCGCCCGCAGCCGTGATCGGATGACGCTCGCCCACCGCTGCGGGAGCGACGGCCCGCCGACGACCGTCGGCGGCCCGCGAACCAGGCCGACGGCCGCGAGCAGTTCACCGCGACGCGGGACGACGAGCCGCGCGGTGAGGCGGACGTGCTGGCTCGGCACCAGCGGTTTCCATGCCTTGTCGCCGGCGAGCAGGAGAACGGGCACCCGGACCCGCCGCCGCTCCACCTCCTCCACCCGCACCGGCACCAGAACGGTCGTGCGCCGACGCGCCGACCTCGCCTTCACCGACACCACCGGGTCGCCGGTCACCACCGCGTCGAGGCTCACCATGGCCTCCCGCACCGCCAGTGCTCGGACCGGCCCGGACCCCACCGCCGTCAGCCGGAACCCGACCCCCGCCGCCGACGCCGCGACGCACACCAACGCGCCCGCCATGACCCGCCGAAAGGCCACACGATCGAAGGCCGAGCGGCTCCCGGCCGGCAGGTAATCGGCCGGCAGATCCCCAGCCGACATGTCCCCCGGCGGCAGGTAATCGGCCGACAGGTCATCGGCCGACATGCCGCTGACCGACCGCCCCTCTGTCGCCCCACCCGTGACCGACCGCCCCGCCGCCGACCCATCCGTGACCGCCTGACCTGCCACCGACCCACCCGTCACCGCCCGTCCCACCGTCGAACCACCCGTCACCAGCCGGCCCGCGATCGCCCCTCCCCGGCTCAAGCGACCTCTGACCAACCGGGCCCTTGTCAACCTGCCTCTGGCCAACCGGACCCTGGCCAAGACGCCGCCGATGTGGGAGGTCTGGTCTCGGACCGAGATGGCCGCCAGGAACACCGTCCCGAGAGCCGCGACCGCCGCGGTCGTGTACGCCACGGCAGCGTCGGTCCCGAGTAACAGCAGGGCAGCCAGCCAGGTACCGGCCGCCGGGCCGACCAGCCGCAGGTCATGACCGCCGCCTGTCGGCGGACCGCTCCCGGCCTCCTCGCCGTCCCTCGGTGCCGGGCCCCCGACCGCCCCACCATTCCCCGGCATCGCGTCCCCAACGGGCGACCCGCCTCCGGCCGCCCCACCGCCTCCCAGCACCCGGCCCTCCACCGCTCCTCCACTCTCGCCCGGCATCCGACACCCGGCATTCGGCATTCGGCATTGGCACCTCCGGCCGCCCCACCATTTCCCGACATCGGACCCCGACCGACCGTTCTCCGGTACCGCGCTCCCCTGCGGACGCCCCACCTCCGGCCGCCTCACCGCCTCCCCGCGCCCGGGCCTCCACCGCTCCGCCTTTCCCCCGACACCGCCACCTGCCGGCGGCACGCCCCCACCGCTCCGCAGCACCCGCCCTCGACGCCCCGTTTCCCTGGCATGCGTTCCTCGGCCGACCCACCGTTCGCTGACGATTCCGCCGTCCGCCCCCGTCGACGGCGCACCCCACCGCTTGGCCGTTCCTCGGGCGCCCGGCCGCTCGTCGATGGCCCACCGCGACCTCCCTCTCGTTCTCCGGCGCCGGTGCCCCTGAACCGCCCCGCCACCCGCCACCTCGCCACCCCGCCACCCCGCCGCACCACCACCCCGCCGCACCGCCGCTCCGCGGCACCGGACTTCCGACCGCTTCTGCGGCACCAGGCCCTCGACCGCCCCGGCCGCTTTCGGCACGCCGCCGACCGTCCGCGGTACGCCCCCGGCTGCTCCGCCGTTCCCCGGCACCGGGGCGCCCATCGGCGGCATAGCCGCACCGCCCCGCCGGGCCGCGGGCTGCCCGCACGCGACCGGCGGCTCGCTCCCGCGGTTCGGAAAGGGCCGGTGAACCGCCCGTGACAGAGCGCTCATACGATCACCAGTCCTTTGAGGTCGCCGAACTTGGCGGCTCCGATGCCGGACACCTGACGCAGCTCCTCGACCGAACGGAACGGTCCGTGCTGGGTGCGGTAGTCGACGATGCGCTGGGCCAGCACAGGGCCCACGCCGGGGAGCTGGTCGAGTTGGGCGGCACTGGCGGTGTTGAGGTCGACCGGCGTGCCGCTCGGAGCCGTGGCGCCGGGTGGGGCGGCGGGCGCGGGTGGGACGTCCACTCCGACGAGGATCTGCTCACCGTCCACGACGCGGCGGGCCAGATTGAGCGTGCCCGTCTCGGCTCCGGGCCGGACCCCTCCGGCCGCCTTGATCGCATCGATGACCCGGGCACCGGCGGGCAGGCTCACCACGCCCGGATGCCGTACCTTCCCGGCGACGTCGATCAGCACCGGCGACGACGAGGAGGAGGAGGTCGGCGTGGCGGCCACGGTCGGCATGGCGGGGCTCGGCGCCGACGCGTCCATTGGGACGGTCCGGTGCGCGGCGGGACTGACGACGACCGGTGGGGCGGCCGACCGGGGCTCCGGACGTGACCACCAGAGGTACGCACCCGCCACGAGCGCCGCGACGAGACCGACGACCGCCAGCACACGGATGCCCGGGACGCCCGGGTCGAGCCGCACCCGCCGCCCGGGATCCTGGGGCGAGGCCCGTAACACCGCTCCCGGCGGTTGCGGATCCGCGTCGTCGGACCCGAACGACTGCGGCGGACGGAAGACGTCACGTAGTCGATCAAAGGCGCTGCCATCGGAGCCGGACATGCGTCCGACGCTAACGGAACGATGACCCACCGCGACCGATCCGATGCGGACTGTGGATAACTCCCCGCGAGCGGCGAAAGGACGGCCATGCGGACCGGGCTGAGTGGGCGATAACGGGCCTGGACGATGCCGAGGAGTCATGCAGGCCTCATCGGACGATCTGTGACCGATGCCGTTGACGACTCCGCGAACATGAGTCATGAAGAGTACGTCAGCCGGGGAACCGGAGATCTCATCCTGTGGTCTAATTCCGGCATTAGCGACATTTGACCTGCGATCGGAGTCTGATGAGCGAGAACCGCATCGACATGCTGTTGAACGGCTCATCCGACTGGACGGCGGGCGCGAGCTCCAATGCGGGCGCGGGCTCCAATATCGAATCCGCGGATCCCTCCTGGGCGACCTCCCAGGGAGGCGCCCAGAACACCACGGCGCCCGACCGATACACGGTCCCGAGCGGGACGGACGCCGGAAAGGGCCAGCTGCCGTCCGACTCCGACGCACAGGTGTTCGTCGACGGGCACGAGGTCGCCGCCGGTGACGACGGCCTGAACGTCGACGTCCTGGCCGATGGCTCCGCAAAGGTGTCCCATCCCGGCACCGCATCGGACGCGGGCGGCACGGGACAGCACGGGGGCGCCCCCGAGAAGGGGCACGGCCAGCAGAGCGACGGTCGGCCGGGAGCCGAACACGCTCACCACGGTGGCGGTTCGACCGGCAAGGACGCCACGCCCGGCACCGGCAAGGACGGCCACCCTTCCGGCAAGGGACAGGACCAGCAACCGCAGCACATCAAAGGTGAGGGCGCGCACGCCGCCGAGGCGGACGTCTCCGAGCATGGATTCGGGAAGCACGCACCCCAGGTCGTCACCACCAAGAACCCCGACGGCAGCCTCGACATCCTGGTCCGCAAGGGTCCGCACAACCCGCACGACATCCGCGTCCACGTCGATCCCGGCAAGCACGTCACGATCGACCTGTCGCGCGGCAAGCACGGAGACGTGAAGGTCAAGGTCGACAAGGCCAAGCCGGGTGACGGTACGTCGAAGGACGGTAAGGGCAAGGCACCCGGAGCCGACCCGAACGGCAAGGACGGGACAGGCCAGGACGGTAAGGGCAAGGACGGCGACAAGGCCTCCTCGCCGAAGATGCCGTCGGCCGGAGGCGGCAGCCCTTCAGGGGGCGGCGGCGGTCCATCGGGGGGCGGTGGCCCTTCAGGCGGTGGGGGCGGTTATCCGACCACTCAACAGCCGCCGAAAGGCGCGGGCGGCGGGCAGCGCAACGGCGATCCTCAGGCGATCAAGAAGCTCGGCGACGACATCGACCGCGAGGCGGGCGGGACGATGGACACCGCTCACGAGAAGGCGTCCAACATCAACGTGAGCTGGCCGGCGTTCGGCGTGCTCGGTTTTCCGCTGAACATGGCGCACAACTCCGTACGGAACAGCGCGGCCGGCTACGCGCAGCAGGGCCGGTCCATGCTCACGAGCTGGCAGCAGACTCTCGGCACGAACGCCAAGACGTGGCAGGACGGCGAGAACGCCAGCACCGTCCAGACGCAATAGTGACGGCAGGCTCGGTCACATGAGGAGAGCGACGACATGAGCATGTTGGAAGCGGGCAAGTGGATGTGCATGGCGGCCATCGCGGAGACGATGTACGCCGCATGCGTGATCCCTGGCGCCTACCCAGCGGTCATCGAGATGGGCCTGGCGTACTCCGATCCCGGTCAGATGGACAACGCGGGCACCGACTGGAAGACGACCGCGCATCAGCTCGAGCAGGTCGGCACGAAGTTGGACGAGCTGGCCAAGGGGGTGCCCGCGGACAAGTGGCAGGAGGGCGGCCGCGAGTCGTTCCAGACGGCGCTGGACAAGTACAAAGAGGAGCTGGCGAAGGTTCACCAGTTCACCGATAGCGTCGGCGGGATGCTGAAGATCGCCGGATACGCGTTCTTCGCGTTCGCGACGCTCGCCTTCGCCATCGGGACGCTCCTGGCGGTGTGGGCGACCAGCATCCTGGCGACCGCGTGGACCATCATCGGCGGGGCCGCGCTGGAGGCCGCGGGCAACGCCGTCGCCGGGGTCTGCGACACCATCCTGTCCGCTTCCTGCATCAGCCTGAAGACCGCCCTGATGTCGATCGCCGGCATCATCGGCGGCGGCATGGCGGTCTACATGTACTCCCAGCACAAGGCGATGAACCCGACGGGGAGCGGCCCGGTCAACTTCCAGCAGGCGACTCTCATGCCGGCGACCCCGAACGTGCAGATGCCCCAGACGAGCTGATCTCCGGCCAGGCCCAGCGCCAGGCAGGTCGTCCTGCCCGGCGCTGGGCGGGTGCTCACAGGCCGAGACGTTTACGGACGGCGTCGAGCTCGCCCATGACATCCTGCATCGTACGGTCGTAGGCGGCCTGCGCCTCCTTCATCTTGGCGACGGCGGCGTCCCGGTCACCGACGAGCTTCATCGGATTGTCCGCCTCGCCGAAGACCCCGCTCATGGCCTCCGCGACCTGACGCTGCAGGTCCTGCGCCGCCTCGTGGACCGTCGCCTTGATGGTGGCCGCGAGATCCTTGGATCCCATGCGCATGGCCCGTGGATCGATGTCGAGATCGGTCAGCCCGCCGGCCATGGTGTACGTCGCCTTGACGCGTCCGTCGGCTCCCTCCGCCTGCCCAACGAGGTCGGCCAACTGCTCCTGCATCTCCTGGACGCGCGCCATTCGTTCATGCGCCCCGCTGAGCAGCTTGTCGACATCGATATTGGCGAAATCCCCGAAGCCCTCCACGGCATCCCCCTTTATATTCACCCGACTGCCGATTATCGCCTCAAACACCATCCGGACTCCACAGAACCGCATGCCCCCGATTCCGCGGCCGCACATCCCACCGCCGTTCGCCGCGACGAAGTTCGTGCCGCTGCCCGCGCCATGACGGCATGCGACGCCGCCACCACCGATCGCGGATGACTCATTGCTCCCGGCGGGACACGACCACGCCGAGCATTCCCGGGCCGACATGCGCCCCGATCACCGGCCCGACCTCCCCGACGTGCAGGTCGTGCAGGTGGGGGATGCGTTCCCGCAGGTGACCGGCGAGGGCGGCGGCCCGTACGGGCGCGGCCAGGTGCTGGACGGCGGCGTCGACGGGGCGGTCGCCGGCGAGTTCGACGGCCAGTTCCTCCAGCCTGGCGAGCGCTCGCGAGGTGGTGCGGACCTTCTCGAGCGGCGCGATGCGCCCATCGGTGATGCGCAGCAGCGGCTTGATCATCAGTGCGGAGCCCAGGAGGGTCGCCGCCGCGCCGATCCGGCCGCCCCGACGCAGATGCTCGAGCGTGTCGACATAGAACAACGAGCGGGTCGCCCGGATCCGGCGTACGGCGGCGTCGGCCACGGCGTCGAGGTCGCCGCCGGCGACCGCAGCCCGGGCGGCGGCCAGGACGGAGAAGCCGAGCCCCATGCCGAGCGATCGGCTGTCCACCACGCGAACCGGGATCGGCGCCTCCTTGGCGGCCAGCCGCGCCGACTCGACGGTGCCCGACATCTCCGCGGACAGGTGGACGGACACCACCCCGGAGGCCCCCGACTCCGCCGCCTTGCGGAAGGCGTCCGCGAAGCTCTCCGGCGACGGCCGGGACGTCGTGACCGGCCGCCAGTCGCGGAACCCGTGGGCGGCCTCGGCTGCCGTACGGCCCCGGCCCTCCTCGAACGTCTCCCCGCCGACTCCGACCTGCAACGGCACGACGGTGACGCCATGCGCCCCGACCAGTTCCTCAGGGAGATAAGCGGTGGAATCAGTGACGACCGCGACCGCTGCTGCCATACCGGGAGTGTAGGGCGATAGACGACATAAACGGCTGAACCCGGAAGGCCGCGCGTCGCCGTCGCCGAGACGTGACAGCCGGGTCTCGGCGACCATGATGGTGCCTCAGCGACTCATTCGCGACGAGGTGACATGCCGGGAGGCCGGATAGTCCGTCGACGGCTCTCGATGACCGCCGGCGCCGCTCACACCGGATAGTCGGTGGGACGGTTCTCCGCGACCGCCCGACACCGCTCACACCGAACAGTCCGTCGACGGCTCTCCGCGACCGCCCGGCGCCGCTCACACCGAATGCTCCGTGGACGGTTCTTCGTGACCGATGCCGGCCGCCGCGGCGGAGTCATGTTGCACCCCAAGCGGGAGGCTTGGCTCCAGCAGGCGTATGGCGACGACGGCGAGGCCGTCGATCACGCCGAGGGCGGCCCACGGCAGGGCGCGGTGGAGGTCGAACAGCGTGGCGAAGAACGTCGGCGCGATGATCCCGGCGATGGTGAAGGAGTATTGGTAAGCGGCCATGTAGCGCCCCCTGAACTCAGGGGGAGACATCGCGGTCGCGAGTGCGATCGAGACGGGGGCGTGCAGCGCTTCGGCCAGGGTGAACAGTGCGGTGGAACCGACCAGCACGGGGATCACCCAGGCGTGGCGGCCCGGGACGAGACCGGACAGCAGGAGACACCACACGGCCCACAGGGCGGCCGCGGTCATGACGGCTCGGGTGCGCCGGTAGCCGGCGAGCCGTTTGACGACGGGTGCGGCCAGCACTGAAACCAGCACCGTGTTACCCACGAAGAGCGCGGATGTGATCCACGCCGGCTCTCGCAGGCCCGTGAGTACGAAGGTGGGCAATCCCAGGCCGAGCATCATGCTCGTCATCGCCAGGACCGTGTTGATGCCGGTCAACGCGAGGAACGGGCGGTCCCGGAGGAGCGTTCCATATCCGGACCTGGCTTGTCCGGTCTCGTGGCGGAACCGTGGTGCGCGAACGAGGACGGTGATCGCGGCGGCGGCCACGGTGAAGCAGGCGGCCGCGCCGTAGGCGACGGCGCGGTACGCGACGGCTCGACCGTCCGCCACGACGGCACCGGTGATCAAGCCGCCCACGCCGAGCCCTGCGGTGCGGGTCGTGTTGGTCCAGGCGAACCAGGAGTCGGTGCTCAGGGTGGAGGTGCTCGCGTCGGCGTAGTCCGCGACCGCGGTGAAGATGCTCGACCAGAAGAACCGCGCGCCGACGGCCACCAGGCTCGCAGCGAGGAAGATGCCGACCGGCTCGTCGACCCGGCTGTAGGCGAGGTAGCCCAGCGCCTGCATGACCTGGGCGGCGACGACCACCGGTAGCGCGCCCAGCCGGTCGGCCAGCGCACCGGCCCAGACGGGGACCGGCAGCGTGACGACGTTCGCGACGCTGATCAGGATGCCGAGGAGGCTCAGCGGCACATCGGTCAGCCGGGTGAAGAACACCAGGGACAAGGGGAGGAAGAGCCCGTTGCCGACCGCGTCGACGAGCAACGCGCCGATCAGAACGACGCCTCCGCGTGCCTTGCCCGAACCGGCCGTCTCCGAGGTCGCCTTATTGATCACGATCGCTCAGGGTATGTCCGCGCGCGATTCCCTTACTGCGAACGGCGGGCCGATCAGCGAGCGCCGGGTGACGGGTCCGCGTCTTCCTCCTCTGAGTCGGCGACCGGGGCGGGGCGCTGGACTCGGGAGGTCGGGGACCGGCGGCCGATGATGAAGTAGAGGATGATCGCGGCATTGAGGAGCAGCGAGCCGACCGGGCTGACGAAGGCGAGCAGGGCGGCGAGGGAGTAGCTCACCGGCCCGACCAGCGATCTGCGGCGGGCCTCGCGGGCGAACTCCCGTGCGGCCGGGTGCAGCAGGTACGGCCGCGCGCACAGGTGGTTCCACAGCAGGGTGAACCAGACGGCCGTCACCGTGACCGACACCGAATAGAACACGGCGGCCGGGGCGGCGTCGTGGCCGGCGAGGTGGTTGCCGAGCGTCGCGGTCGGCAGCGGCAGGTAGGCCAGGGTGGCCAGCATGCCGAGGTTCAGGAAGAGCAGGCCACGGTCGACCCGCCGCACCTGGTGGAACATGTTGTGGTGGTGGATCCACGCGATGCCGATGACGAGGAAGCTCACGGCGTACGCCGCGAGCGCCGGCCACTCGTGACGCAGTGCCGGCCACACTTCTTCCCCGGCGGGCGGGGCCTTCACCTCGAGGATGAGGAGCGTCGCGGCGATCGCGATCACGCCGTCGCTGAACGCCGCCAGCCGTCCGGGGGCGATCGCCTCGGCCATCTCCTCAGTCTCATCAACGCGCTCGGACACGACAGGCGACTCCAACGACGGGAAACGGTGGAGCCGCATCGTACGCGGACGGGGGTGTCCCGGGCCCCCTGGGTTCGCCGGCGGCTCGATCGGTGGTCCACCTCTCGGCGGTCGCCGTCGCCCAAGGCGACGGGCATCCGGCCACGCCGCCAGCAGGCGGTGCTGGAGGGGCGAGCGCAGCAGGGCCGTCCACACGGTCGGATGGACGACGCGACCCGGCGACCGGAGATACGGCCGTACCCGTCGATGGCACGGCGGACTCGCGGACCGAACACCCACCGTACGCGGGGAGTTGCCCGGCCGCGCGAGTCAGGGACCTTACGGCTGGACCGGGACGCCGCCGCGCCAGACGCGCAGCGCGCGGAGACCGAAGGCCCAGGCGAACGCGCCCTCGTGGTCGGCGTCCCACAGCACGATGTCGGCGTACATGCCCGGCACGAGCGCGCCCCGGTCGGAGACCCGGAGGGCGGCCGCGCCGCCGAGGGTCGCCGCGCGGAGCGCCTCGTTGACGCTGAGGCCGAACATCGCGACCGACAGGCCGATCACGAGCGGCATCGACGTGATGCCGCACTGGCCGGGGTTGTGGTCGGTTCCGAGGGCCAGGGTGACGCCGCGGTCGAGCATGGCGCGGACCGGCGGGGTGCGGCCGTTGTGCAGGGCGCTGCCGGGGCAGACCGTCGCGGCGACGCCGCCGTGGTGCAGTGCCTTGATGTCGTCGTCGTTGGCCTCGGTGAGCAGGTCGGCCGAGGCGCAGCCGACCTCCGCCGCGACCTGGGCGGCGCCGACCCGCTCGTTGGCACAGGCGTGCAGGCGCGCCTTCAGGCCGACGCGCTGGCCGGTCATGAGGAGGACGCGGGCCTCGTCCGCGGTGAAGTGGCCCTCGTCGCAGTAGACGTCGATGCTGTCGGCGCCCGCCGCGGCCGCGTCGCCGGCCCACAGGCGGACCGCCTCGATGTAGTCGCGGCGGCGGCCGAAGTACTCCGGCGGCAGCATGTGGGCGGCGAGGAACGTCGCGTGGATGCGCGGCATCGAGGGCTCTTCCTCGAGCGAGCGCAGCATCCGGACGTCGGCCAGCTCGCCGTCGCGCGTGAGGTGGTATCCGGTCTTCGCCTCGACCGTGGTCGTACCGGCGCAGATCCACTGCCGGAGCCGCTCGCGCACGTTGTTGCAGAGCGTCCAGGGATCGCTGCCACGGGTCACGGTGACGGTGGAGGCCACTCCGCCGCCCGCCGCGACGATCTCGTTGTTGCTCGAACCGCTCGTCCGCATGGCCAGCTCGGCCCAGCGGTTACCGGCGTACACCGGGTGCGAGTGCGCGTCGATGAGACCCGGGGTGACCAGGCCGCCACCGAGGTTCTCGACGTGGTCGACATCGACGATGTCGTCGATGACGCCGGGGACGCTCTGCGGAAGGTCCGAGGCGGGACCGGCCCATACGATCCGGTCGTCGTGCACGAGAATGGCGGCGTTGCTGCACACATCGGTGCCGGTCCACAGCCGACCGATATTCGTCAGCAAACGCACGGTCATCGCGTCACCGCCCGATTCTGCGGTCGCGCGCCGGTGAAGGGTGTCCGGACGCCATGCAGCGGGTCACCTGCTCTCGCTCGATTACGCCGGCGGCATTGCCGACGGACCCAAGTCGGATAAGGGGTGATCAGCCGACCACCTGGAGCAACGAGCCCGGGGATATCGGTTTCGTCACCGTAGTGCACGAAAGGCCACGCTGTACAGCCTCACGCCACATACCACTCCCAAACCGCCCAGCGGCACGACTGCTACAGGTGCATTGACGATACCTCACTCCCAACCCCTCGCCGCCCCGAACAACGGAATCGACAAGAGGCCGGGCGCGCCGAACGGCGAGACCCGAATTCGGACCCCGCCGTCCGGCCTTACGGTCAGGCGGACATGGTGAGATACGGCTCCAGCTCGCCGGCCGTACGCCGGTCCGAATACTCGCCCGCCGCGTGCACCTGACAGGCCCGTGTGGTGACGTACGGCTTCACCTCACCGGCCGGGCCCATGGTCAGGTCAGGTCAGGTCAGGCGGGCATGGTCACGTACGGCTCCAGCTCGCTGGCCACGCTCGCGGGGACGCGGGCGTGCAGGGCCGTGCCGTCGGCGGTGTGCTCCTGAGAGAGCACCTCGCCCAGGTCGTGCACCCGGGCCACGAGGTCGCCACGCTCGTACGGGACGAGGGCGTGCACCTCGTGGTCGCCGCGCGGGAGCTGCTCCTCGATCGCCTCGAGGAGGGCGTCCAGGCCCTGGCCGGTGCGCGCCGAGACGACGACGCTGCGCGGCTCGTGGCGCCGCAGCCGGGCCAGGGAGATGGTGTCGGCCACATCGGCCTTGTTGATCACGATGAGCTCGGGCACGTCGTCCGCGCCGAGCTCGCGCAGCACCTCGCGGACCGCGGCGATCTGCGCCTCCGGGGCCGCGTCGGAGCCGTCGACGACGTGCAGGATCAGGTCGGCGTCCGCGACCTCTTCCAGCGTCGAGCGGAACGCCTCCACCAGCTGGTGCGGCAGGTGACGGACGAACCCGACCGTGTCGGTGATCGTGAACGCCCGGCCGCTCGGCGTGCTCGCACGCCGGACCGTGGGGTCCAGGGTGGCGAACAGCGCGTTCTCGACGAGGACGCCGGCGCCGGTGACGCGGTTGAGCAGGCTGGACTTGCCGGCGTTGGTGTACCCGGCGATCGCCACCGAGGGGACCTGGCGGGCGCGCCGCCGGGACCGCTTCGTGTCGCGGGCCTTGCCCATCTCGTTGATCTGGCGGCGCAGCCGGGCCATGCGGGAGCGGATCCGCCGCCGGTCGAGCTCGATCTTGGTCTCACCGGGGCCACGGCCGCCGATGCCGACGCCGCCTGCGGCGCGGCCGCCGACCTGGCGGGACAGGTTGCCACCCCAGCCGCGCAGGCGGGGAAGGAGGTAGTCGAGCTGGGCCAGCTCGACCTGCGCCTTGCCCTCACGACTGCTGGCGTGCTGGGCGAAGATGTCGAGGATCAGGGCGGTCCGGTCGATCACCTTGACCTGGACGATCTCCTCCAGCTGGCGGAGCTGGCTCGGGGTCAGCTCGCCGTCGCAGATCACGGTGTCGGCGCCGGTGGAGATCACGACGTCGCGCAGCTCGGCCGCCTTGCCGGACCCGATGTAGGTCGCCGGGTCGGGCTTGGAACGCCGCTGGACCATGCCCTCGAGGACGTCGGATCCGGCGGTCTCGGCCAGCAGCGCGAGCTCGCGCAGGGAGTTCTCGGCCTGAGCCTCGTCGCCGTCCGTCCAGACCCCGATGAGGACCACGCGCTCCAGTCGCAGGGCGCGGTATTCGACCTCGGTGACGTCGCTGAGCTCCGTCGACAGGCCGGCCACGCGCCGCAGCGCCTGGCGGTCCTCCAGGTCCAGCTCGCCGGTCAGCGGCGTCTGCTCTGGCTCTTCGTAAGGAAAGTTCGTCATGTTCCCCCATGTCAACGCCGGAACGTCGCCGGATCTTCCCTGATGCTGCCATGCCCCGGCCCCGAGCACACCTACTTATTCCGGACACGGCCGTGTCCGGTCCTGAGTGTCCGTTCCCCACCGGGGCAGGGATATCCCTGGGCGCCCGGCGGCACGGGGGCCCCCAGGGCACGCCGGGCAGGGAGACCCCGGCGCCGTTGACCGAGCTCACGTTGACCGAGCTGCGGCGAGCTTAATATCGTTTCCGTTAAGCAGAAGAATAATTTCGCCATACGAAAGGTGGCCTCGATGCCCGGACCTGACGGCGTGGAGCTGACCGGCCCCGTCCACGAGCGATACGACGAGATCCTCACGCCCGAGGCGCTGGGCTTCCTCGCCGCCCTGCAGCGGGAGTGCGGCGCCCGCCGCGAGGAGCTGCTGCGCAAGCGCGCCGACCGCCAGGAGGAGCTGACCCGGGGCGGCACCCTGGACTTCCTGCCGGACACGGCGGATGTCCGGCAGGACGACACCTGGCTGGTCGCCGCGCCGGCGCCGGGCCTTGAGGACCGCCGCGTCGAGATCACCGGTCCGACCGACCGGAAGATGACCATCAACGCGCTCAACTCCGGCGCCAAGGTGTGGCTGGCCGACTTCGAGGACGCCAACACGCCGCTGTGGGAGAACATGGTCGGCGGCCAGCTCAACCTCCGCGACGCCCTCGACCGCACGATCGACTTCGAGACGGGCGGCAAGTCCTACCGCCTCAGGCCGGACGAGGAGCTCGCCACCATCGTCGTCCGCCCGCGCGGCTGGCACCTGGACGAGAAGCACCTCCTCGTCGACGGCAAGCGCATGTCGGGCTCGCTGTTCGACTTCGGCCTCTACTTCTTCCACTGCGCGCGGCGGCAACTCGCCAAGGGCAAGGGACCGTACTACTACCTGCCGAAGATGGAGAGCCACCTGGAGGCGCGCCTCTGGAACGACGCCTTCAACCTCGCCCAGGACCTCCTGGAGATCCCGCGCGGCACGATCCGGGCCACGGTCCTCATCGAGACGATCCCGGCGGCGTTCGAGATGGAGGAGATCCTGTACGAGCTGCGGGACCACTCCGCGGGGCTGAACGCCGGCCGCTGGGACTACCTGTTCTCCGTCATCAAGAAGTTCCGCGCCCGCGGGCGGCAGTTCCTGCTGCCGGAGCGCAACGCGATCACGATGACGGCGCCGTTCATGCGCGCGTACACCGAGCTGCTCGTCCGTACCTGCCACAAGCGCGGCGCGCACGCGATCGGCGGCATGGCCGCGTTCATCCCGTCCCGCCGCGACGAGGCGGTCAACAAGGCCGCGTTCGAGAAGGTCCGGGCCGACAAGACCCGCGAGAGCGGCGACGGCTTCGACGGCTCCTGGGTCGCCCACCCCGACCTCGTCCCGGTCTGCCGGGAGATCTTCGACGGCGTCCTCGGCGACCGGCCGAACCAGCTCGGCCGGCTCCGCGAGGACGTGTCCGTCTCGGCCTCGGACCTGCTCGCCGTCGACAAGACCCCCGGCGAGATCACCGAGGCGGGGCTGCGGGGCAACATCAGCGTCGGCCTGCAGTACATCGCCACCTGGCTCGGCGGCAACGGCGCGGTCGCCATCTTCAACCTGATGGAGGACGCCGCGACCGCCGAGATCTCCCGCTCGCAGATCTGGCAGTGGATCCACAACGACGTGAACCTCGCCGAGGGGCCAAAGATCACCCGTGACCTGGTCGAGCGGATCATCGACGAGGAGCTCGGCAAGATCCGCGAGTCGTACGGCGACGCGTTCGACGAGCAGCGGTTCGCCGAGGCGGTGAGCCTGTTCAAGGAGGTGGCGCTCGCCGACGACTACGCCGACTTCCTCACCCTCCCGGCGTACGAACGCATGCCATGACCCTCGCCGATCTTCGGAAAAAGGGTGAGTATGGGTGGTATGGCACGGCTTGACCCACTCGCGGACCGGCTCGGAACGATCGTCGGCGCGGGGAGCGTCCTGACGGATCCGGCCGAGCTGGCGACCTACGACTGCGACGGCCTGACCTACCACCGCGCCACACCGGGGATCGTGGTGCTGCCGGACACCGCCGAGCAGATCGCGGCGATCGTCCGGGCCTGCGCGGCGGACGGCGTGCCGTACGTCGCGCGCGGCTCGGGCACCGGCCTGTCCGGCGGCGCGCTCCCCCGTACGGACGGCGTGCTGATCGTGACCTCCAGGATGCGGCGCGTCCTGGAGGTCGACGCCGCCAACCAGCGCGCGGTCGTCGAACCCGGGGTGATCAACCTCGACGTGACCCGGGCCGCGCGGCCGTACGGCTACTACTTCGCGCCCGACCCGTCGAGCCAGCAGGTGTGCTCGATCGGCGGCAACGTCGCGGAGAACTCCGGCGGCGCCCACTGCCTGAAGTACGGCTTCACCGTCAACCACGTCCTGGCCTGCGAGGTCGTCACCCCGGACGGGGAGATCGTGGAGCTGACCGAGGGTCCCGGTTACGACCTGCTCGGCGCGTTCGTCGGCTCGGAGGGCACCCTCGGCATCACCACCAAGGTCACCGTACGGCTGACGCGCCTGCCGGAGACCGTGCGGACGCTGCTGGCCGGGTTCGACACGATCGAGCGGGCCGGCGAGGCGGTCTCTGCGATCATCGCGGCCGGGGTCGTGCCCGCCGCGATCGAGATGATGGACGCCCTGTCCATCGAGGCGGCCGAGGCGGCCGTGCGCTGCGGCTACCCGCCGGGCGCGGGCGCGGTGCTCATCGTCGAGCTGGACGGGCCGGCCTCGGAGGTCGAGGCGCAGTTCGCCCGGGTGAAGGAGCTGTGCGGGGAGGCGTTCGAGATCCGGGTCGCCGCGGACGACACCGAGCGCGGGCTGATCTGGCGGGGCCGCAAGTCGGCGTTCGCCGCCGTCGGGCGGATCAGCCCGGACTACATCGTGCAGGACGGCGTCATCCCCCGCACGACGCTGCCGGAGGTCCTCGCGCGGATCGACGCGCTCTCCCGCGAGTACGGCGTGCGCGTCGCGAACGTCTTCCACGCCGGCGACGGCAACCTCCATCCGCTCGTGCTGTTCGACGGCGCGGAGCCGGGCGCGGGCGAACGCGCCGAGGAGGTCTCGGGGAAGATCCTCGACCTGTGCATCGAACACGGCGGTTCGATCACCGGCGAGCACGGCGTGGGGATCGACAAGGCCAAGCACATGCCCCGGATGTTCACCGGCGAGGACCTGGACACGATGCAGATGGTGCGGTGCGCGTTCGACCCGGCGGGGCTGTGCAACCCGGGCAAGGTGTACCCCACGCCCCGGCTGTGCGGCGAGGTCCCCGGCCGGCGCACGGGGGTGCATCCGCTGGTCGAGAGCGGGAAGGCGGACCTGTTCTGATGGCGGCCCTGGACGCCCTGGCGAAGGCGTGCGAGGCCCGCCCGGGCGAGGTGGCCGACGCCGTGCAGGGCATCACGCCGGCGTACGTCGCCGCGCCCGCCACGGTCGCCGAGGCGGCCGACCTGATGCGCACGGCGGCCGAGCACGGGCTCACGGTCGTGCCGCGCGGCGCGGGCACCAAGCTGCACTGGAGCGCGCCGCCGGACGGCTGCGACCTGCTCGTCGACACCCGCCGGCTGAGCGGGATCGTCGAGCACGCCGCCGGGGACCTCGTCGTCAAGGCCGAGGCGGGGCTCGCGCTGGACGGCCTGCGCGACGTCCTTGCGGGCGCGGGACAGCAGCTCGCCCTCGACCTCCTGCCGCCGGGCGGCACCGTCGGCGGCGTCCTGGCGACCGGCGTCGCCGGGCCGCGCCGGCTGCTGTACGGCTCGGCCCGCGACCTGCTGATCGGCATCACCGTCGTCCGCGCCGACGGCGTCGTCGCGCACGCGGGCGGCAAGGTCGTCAAGAACGTCGCCGGGTACGACCTCGGCAAGCTGTTCACCGGCTCGTACGGGACGCTCGGCCTGATCGTCGAGGCGGCGTTCCGGCTGCATCCGCTGCCGCGCGCGACCGCGTACGTCTCGGCCACGGCCGCCGATCCCGCGCAGGCCCTCCAGATGGCCCAGGCCGTGCTGCACTCGACGCTCGTGCCCGCCGCGATCGAGGTGGACGGCCCCGATCCGATCACCGTCGCGGTCCTGCTCGAGGGCGTGCCCGACGGGGTGCCGCCCCGGGCGGAGGCCGCACGGAGCCTCATCGGCGGCCGGATCGGTGAGAGCCCGCCCGAGTGGTGGGCGCGGCTCCCCGACGGGGAGGTCCTGGCCGAGGTCCGGGCCCTGCCGACCACGCTCCCGGACCTGTTCGCCGCGCTGCCGGACGGCCGGGCGCGGATCCGCGGCTCCGCCGGGCGCGGCGTGTGGCACGCGGCCCTGCCCGCCGACGGCGCGGACGACGCGCTCACGCGGCTGCGCCGCCACGGCACCGCCGTCGCGCTCACGGCGCCGGCGGGCGTACGGCTCGACCGGTGGGGACCGATCCCGGCGCTGCCGCTGATGCGCCGCGTCAAGGACCAGTTCGATCCCGGGCACCGCCTGGCGCCGGGCCGCTTCGCAGGGGGCATCTGATGGAGGAGTTCCGGGAGCTGCTGGACGACTGCGTGCACTGCGGGTTCTGCCTGCCGACCTGTCCGACGTACGTGCTGTGGGGCGAGGAGATGGACTCCCCGCGCGGCCGCATCCACCTCATGGACCAGCTCGAGCGCGGCGGCCCGCTGACCGCGTCGACCGTCGAGCACTTCGACCGGTGTCTCGGCTGCATGGCCTGCGTGACGGCGTGCCCGTCCGGGGTCCGGTACGACCGGCTCATCGAGATGACACGGGCCCGGGTCGAGGACGAGCACCCCCGGTCGCGCGGGGAGCGGCTGCTGCGCGAGGCGATCTTCGCGGTGTTCCCCTATCCGCGGCGGCTGCGGGCGCTGCGCGGGCCGCTGCGCGCGTACCGGCGGCTGAACCTGAACCTGACGCCCCTGCTCGAACGGGTCTCCCCCACGCTCGCCGCGATGGAACGCCTGACGCCGCCGACCGCCCAGCACGTCCGCCTGCCCGAGCGCGTCCCCGCCCAGGGTGAGCGCCGCGCCGTCGTCGGGATGCTCACCGGGTGCGTGCAGCGGGAGTTCTTCCCCGGCGTCAACGCCGCGACCGCCCGCGTGCTCGCGATGGAGGGCTGCGACGTGGTCCTCCCGAAGGGCCAGGGCTGCTGCGGGGCGCTGTCGCTGCACACCGGACGGGACGAGGAGGCCAGGGCGTTCGCTCGCCGGACGATCGAGACGTTCGCGGACGTCGACGTCGTCGTCGTCAACTCCGCCGGGTGCGGGTCGGCGATGAAGGACTACGGCGCGGTGTTCGCCGGCGACCCGGAGTGGGCCGAGCGCGCCGCCGCGTTCTCGGCGAAGACGCGGGACCTCGCGGAGTTCCTGGCCGACCTGGGCCCGCGCGCCACCCGCCACCCTCTGGAGCTGGCGGTCGCCTACCACGACGCGTGCCACCTCGGCCACGCCCAGGGCGTCCGCGCGCAGCCCCGGCGGCTGCTCGGCGACATCCCCGGGCTGGAGGTCCGGGAGGTCGCCGACCCGGAGATCTGCTGCGGATCCGCCGGGGTGTACAACCTGCTGCGGCCGGAGGCGGCGGGCGAGTTGGGCGACCGGAAGGCGCGGAATGTCGCGGCCACCGGCGCGGACCTGCTCGTCGCCGCGAACCCCGGCTGCACCCTGCAGATCACCACCGCCCTGCGCAGGCAGGGCGCGGACCTCCCCGTGGCCCACACGGCGGAGGTCCTGGACGCGTCCATTCGGGGGATCGACAAGGAGACATTCCTCTCCCGGAGGTGAGCGATGTTCCAGCAGGTGCTCGACCCCGTCGCCCATTCACTCGCCTGGAGTTCGCTGGTCGCCGCGCTGCCGCTGCTCACGCTGTTCGTGCTGCTCGGCGCCGTGCGCATGCGAGCCTGGACGGCCTCGCTCGTCGCCCTCGCCGTCGCGCTGGCCGTGGCGATCTGGGCGTACGGGATGCCGGTCGGGCAGGCGGCCCTGGCCGGGACGGAGGGGGCGGCGTTCGGCCTCTTCCCGATCCTGTGGATCGTGATCAACGCGATCTGGGTCTACACGATGACCGTGGAGACCGGCCACTTCGACGTGCTGCGGCGGTCGTTCGCGCGGGTCAGCGACGACCAGCGGATCCAGGCGATCATCATCGCGTTCTCGTTCGGGGCGCTGCTGGAGGCGCTCGCCGGGTTCGGCACACCGGTCGCGGTCACGTCGGTGATGCTCATCGCGCTGGGCTTCCGGCCGCTGAAGGCGGCGGTGCTGGCGCTGACGGCGAACACCGCGCCGGTGGCGTTCGGGGCGATGGCCACGCCGATCCTGACGCTCGGGAAGGTGACGTCGCAGTCCAGTGACACGCTGGGCGCGATGGTCGGGCGGCAGACGCCGATCCTCGCGCTGTTCGTGCCCCTGATCCTGGTGAGCATCGTCGACGGGCGCCGTGGCATCCGGGAGACCTGGCCGGCCGCGCTCGGCTGCGGGGTCGCCTTCTCGGTCGCGCAGTACGCCACGTCGAACTTCGTCTCGGTGCCGCTGGCCGACGTGGTCGCCTCCCTGGTGTCCGCGGCGGCCGTGGTGGCGATCGTACGGCCGCGCCTGCGGCCGGGGAGGCAGGCGGTGGTGGCGGGCGGCGCGGCGGACGAGCCGACGCCGGAGTTCGCCCGGCGCGTGGCCCGCCCGGACGACCCCCGGGAGGTCCTGCGGGCCTACCTGCCGTACGCGATCATCATTCTGGTCTTCGTCATATGCCAGATAACGGCGGTCAAGAACGCCATCGACAAGGCGACGCGGACGGTGCACTGGCCGGGCCTGCACCTGGTGAACGCTGCGGGCAAACCGCTGTCCCTGCAGACCTTCACGCTGAACTACCTCACGACTCCGGGCACCCAGATGCTGGTCGCCGGGCTGCTCACCATGATCATTTTGCGGATATCGGTCCGCCGCGCGGTGCGCGCCTATCGGGACGCATTGGTGCAACTGCGGTGGGCCATCGTGACCGTGACCCTCGTTCTGGCGCTGGCCTTCGTGATGAACGCGTCCGGGCAGACGATCACATTGGGCACCTGGATGGCGGGCGCTGGGGCGTTCTTCGCGTTCCTCTCCCCCGTCCTCGGCTGGCTCGGCACCGCGGTGACCGGCTCCGACACCTCCTCCAACTCGCTGTTCGGAGCGCTCCAGGTCGCCGCCGCGGGCAAGGCCCACCTGTCCCCGGTGCTGCTGGCGGCCGCCAACAGCTCCGGCGGCGTGCTCGGCAAAATGGTCTCCCCGCAGAATCTGGCGATCGCCGCCGCGGCGGTCGGACTGGACGGCCGGGAGGGCGACATCTTCCGCCGAGTGATCATTTGGAGTCTCGTCTTTCTCGGCGGGATGTGCGTCCTTGTCCTTTTGCAAGCGAACGCCATTCTGGACTGGATGGTGCCCTGACCGTCCGTCATCACCGGGGTAATTCTCCCCTTCGACACACTTTGCTATCTTTCAACCTCATCTATCGCGCGGCGCGGGCCCAGGCCCGCCCCCGCGCGCCGTCGGGGGACCGGGAGATCAATGCCAACGAGTCACCGCTCACACCGGCGCAAGAAGGCCAGGAACACCGCCCGCCTCGCCATCGCGGGCGGTGCCACGGGCGTCGTCGGAGTGGTCGCCCTCGCCGGGTTGATGTTCACTCTCCGGACGCACGGAAGCCGGACCGAGGACGAGCCGGGCACCGTGGCGTCCACCACGAACGCCGCCGGGGTACGGCCCGGGCACAGCCGTACGCTCGCCCAGCTCAAGCTCGGCCCGAAGCTCGACCTGTCCACCCCTGACGGCTACCTCTACGACATCGCCGCGGTCGGGGCCGGCACCGGCGACAAGCCGCTCTCCGGCACCAAGACGCCGCCGCCGGCGGGCGCGACCCTCGCCTACGCCGACTACGTCATCACCAACACCGGCACCGATCCCGCGCTGCTCGACTTCCCCGCCGACCTGTTCGTCAAGCGCTCGGCCCTGCCGGACAGTGTCGCGGCCACGGGCCGGTGCATGCCGCAGCCCGGCGCGCCCTCGGACATGTGCACGCTGCCCGACAGCACCGAGGTCATCGACACGCTCGGGTTCGCGCCGCCCAAATCGCAGGAGGGCGACCAGTACATCCCGGCGGGAGCGAGCTACCTGGTCCGGGTCGCCACCGACATGGGCGTCAAGAAGGAGACCCAGCCGGGCGACATCGGGCTGTACGTCTGGAACCCGCGCTTCGTCGCCAACCGCCAGGCCGTCCAGGTCGAGTTCCCCTGATCCCGGTGAGAGTTCCATGAGAAATACGTCCCGGCACCGGCCGCGCCGGTCGGCCGCCCGCTGACCCCCGGTACCGTCGGATCGTGCGCATCCTGGTCGTGGACGACGAACCCGCCGTCCGAGAGTCGCTCGCCAGCAGCCTCGCCTTCGAGGAGTACGAGGTCGAGACCGCCGTCGACGGGCTGGACGCCCTGGAGAGGCTGGACGCCGTCAAGCCGGACCTCGTCCTGCTCGACATCCTCATGCCCCGCCTCGACGGCCTCACCACCTGCCGCCGGCTCCGCGCCCGGGGCGAGACCGTCCCCGTGCTCATGCTGACCGCCCGGGACACCATCGGCGACCGGGTCACCGGCCTCGACGCCGGCGCCGACGACTACCTCGTCAAGCCGTTCGAGCTCGACGAGCTCCTCGCCCGGGTCCGCGCGCTGCTGCGGCGCAGCGTGCTCACCACACGCTCGGCCGACCCCGGCGACGTCATGGAGTACGCCGGCGTCCGGATGAACACCCTCACCCGGGAGGTCACCCGCGACGGCCACGGCCTCGACCTGACCCGCACGGAGTACACCCTCCTGGAGATGTTCCTGTCGCACCCGCGCCAGGTGCTCACCCGCGAGCAGATCCTCGAGACGGTCTGGGGCTTCGACTTCGAGCCCGCGTCCAACTCCCTCGACGTCTACGTGATGTACCTGCGGCGCAAGATGAGCGATCCGCGCCTCATCCACACCGTGCGCGGCGTCGGCTACGTCCTGCGGGAACCATGATCAAGCGGTTGTCGCTGCGCGCCCGGCTGTCCGTCCTGACGAGCCTCGCCGTCGCCGTCGCCGTCGCGGCCTGCGCCCTCGGCTGCTGGTTCATCGTCCGCGACCAGCTCATGAACCAGCTCAACGGGTCGCTGTCCGGCCCCCGGGCAGGCTTCGGACCACCGGGAGGCGGCCTCCACGGACCGCCGCGCCGGGGGCCCGTCTCCGTCGCGAACATCTGCCAGCAGACGGACAACGGCAGCGATGATCCGGGCCGGGAGTACGTGCCCACGATGCATGTCGTGTGGGCCAACGGCACGTCCTGCAGCCCGCAGGACACCACCGACCCGCTGGTCCAGACCGCCAGTGACCTGGACGTCGCCCGCGGCCGACGCGATCGGGTCTTCCGGGACGGCCGCACAGAGAGCGGCGTCGCCATGCGGGTGTTCACCCGGCACGACCCTGAAGGCGCTGCGGTGTCCATCGCCAAGCCGCTGGGCCCGGTCGACGAGAAGCTGGACAGCCTCACCGTGCTGCTGGTCATCGTCTCCGCCGTCGGAGTGGTCGGCGCGGCCACCGCCGGCCTGCTCATCGCCCGCGCCGGGCTGCGGCCGGTGGACCGGCTCACCGGCGCGGTGGAGCACATCGCCCGCACCGAGGACCTGGCCACCACGATCCCCGCCGACGGGCACGACGAGATCGCCCGGCTGAGCCGGTCGTTCAACAGCATGACCCGCGCGCTCGCCAGCGCCCGCGAACGCCAGCAGCAGCTGATCGTCGACGCCGGGCACGAGCTGCGCACGCCGCTGACCAGCCTGCGCACCAACATCGACCTGATGCTGCGCAGCGAGACCACCGGCCGGCCGCTGCCCGCCGCCGACAAGCAGAAGCTCCTCACCAACGTCAAGGCGCAACTGCTCGAACTCTCCCACCTGGTCGGCGACCTGCTCGACCTGTCCCGGCCCGAGTCCGCCACCGGCGTCCGGGTCGAGGAGGACGTCGCCCTGCACGAGGTCGTCGACAAGGCCGTACGCCGCGCGCGGCTGCGCGGCCCCGGCCTGAACGTCGACGCGGTCGTCTCTCCCTGGTACGTCCGCGGCGACGCCCCCTCCCTCGAGCGGGCCGTGGTGAACCTCCTCGACAACGCCGTGAAGTTCAGCCCGCCGGACGGCACCATCGCCGTACGGCTGGACGGCGGCGAGCTCATCGTACGAGACCAGGGCCCGGGCATCCCGCCCGAGGACCTGCCGTACGTCTTCGATCGCTTCTGGCGCTCCCCGTCCGCCCGCGGCCTGCCCGGCTCGGGCCTGGGCCTGGCGATCGTCGCCCGCGCGGTCGCCGAGGCCCGCGGCGAGGTCCGGCTGGGCCCCGCGGACGGCGGCGGCACCCTGGCCTGGCTCCGGCTCCCGGGCCAAGCGGCGCCACCGGACGGCACCGAGCCCGACCCCGACGAGCCCTGGATCGGCGCCGCGAACCCCGCCGACCGCACCGTCGACGCCGACCCCCGGCGATAGCCACCCCCCGAATTCTCGATGAGAGCCGGTTTCTCATCTCCGGTTAAGAAACGGCTCAGGCGGCTCCCACGATGAGTCGGGAGCTTGGTCAGCATGAGCGAGCTGACGACTTCCGTGGATCTTCCGGGGTCCGGGCCGGGGCGCGGCGAGGCCGCGCGCTCCCGGCGCGGCCCCCTGGGGCAGCCCCCGGGAATCATCGACGAAGAGCCCCGCGACCCGCTCATCGAGGTCGCCATCCCCGTCTACAACGAGGCGCACGTGCTGGCGGCCAGCGTGCGCCGGCTGCACGCCTACCTGCGCGAGACGTTCCCGTACCGTTTCGTGATCACGATCGCCGACAACGCGAGCACGGACGGGACCTGGGAGGTCGCCGAGCATCTGGCCTTGGAGATCGCCGAGGTCGACGCCGTGCACCTGGACCGGAAGGGACGCGGCCGGGCGCTCCGGCACGTCTGGAGCACCAGCGTCGCCGACGTGGTCGCCTACATGGACGTGGACCTGTCCACCGACCTGCACGCCTTCCTGCCCCTGATCGCGCCGCTGGTGTCCGGCCACAGCGACCTGGCGATCGGGACCCGCCTGTCCCGGGGGTCCGCCGTCGTCCGGGGGCCGAAGCGGGAGTTCATCTCCCGCACGTACAACCTGCTGCTGCGTACGACGCTCGCCGCCCGCTTCTCCGACGCGCAGTGCGGCTTCAAGGCCGGCCGTACCGAGATCGTGCGGGCGCTGCTGCCCGCGGTGGAGGACGAGGCCTGGTTCTTCGACACCGAGCTGCTGCTGCTCGCCGAACGGAACGGCCTGCGGATCCACGAGGTGCCCGTGGACTGGGTGGACGACCCGGACAGCCGGGTCGACGTCGCCCGAACGGCCGTGGACGATCTGCGCGGCATGGCGCGTGTGGCCCGGCGGGTCCTGTCCGGGGCCTTCAACGTGCCGGTCCCCGCCCGTACGCGGGACGCGCAGCTGCCGACCGGCATGCGCCGGCAGCTGCCGAGCTTCGCGGTCATCGGGGTCATCAGCACCGTCGCCCAGCTCGCGCTGTACGCGCTGCTGCGCTTCTTCATGCCGGTCATCGCCGCCAACGTCGTCTCGTACTTCCTCGCGGCGATCGCCAACACCGCCGCGAACCGCCGGTTCACCTTCGGCGTCCGCGGGCGGCGAAGCGCCGTACGGCACCAGCTCGAAGGCGGCGTCGCGTTCCTCGTCGGCCTCGTCGTCAGCACCGCCGGCCTGGCCGTCTTCGATACCGTCGCGCCGTCCGCCCCGCGCCTGGCCGAGGTCGGCGCCCTGTTCGCGCTCAACCTGTTCGCCGCCGTCATACGCTTCGTCCTGCTGCGCGCCTGGGTGTTCCACCCGCGCCGCGCCGCCGAGGAGACGGAGCCCGTCCTGCAGGAGCAGTCCCGTTGACCACCCAACTGTCCGAACCCGCCGGCGCTCCGCAGGCCCCGCCCAGGAACCGGCTCGGCCGTCTCGCGCTCGGCCCCACCGGCGACCCCGCGTGGACCCGCCCCGCCCTCTGGGCCGTCCTCGCGCTGGCCGCCGCCCTGTACGGCTGGGGGCTGTCCGGGGGCGGCTACGCCAACAGCTTCTACTCCGCGGCCGTCAAGAGCGGCGCCCAGAGCTGGAAGGCGTTCTTCTTCGGCTCGCTGGACTCCGCGTCGTTCATCACGGTGGACAAGCCTCCGATGGCCCTGTGGGTTCAGGAGATCTTCGCCCGGATCATCGGGTTCGGAACGTGGAGCCTGCTGCTGCCCGAGGTCATCATGGGCGTCGCGGCGGTCGCCGTCGTGTACGCCACGGTCCGGCGCGCCTTCGGACCGGTCGCGGGCGTCATCGCCGCGCTGGTGATGACGCTGACGCCGATCACCGTGGCGATCAACCGGGACAACAACCCGGACACGCTCCTCGTCCTGCTGCTGGCACTGGCGGCGTGGGCCTGCCAGCGGGCGCTGGAGTCCGGGCGGCTGCGCTGGCTGCTCGCCTCGGCGTTCTTCGTCGGCTGCGGTTTCAACACCAAGATGCTGCAGGCGTACATCCTGCTGCCCGCGCTGGCACTGGTGTACCTGCTGTTCGCCCAGGGCGGGTGGCTCCGCCGGATCGGGCACCTGCTCGCCGCCGGCGTGGTCCTCGCGGTGTCGAGCCTCTGGTGGACGGTCATCGTCGATCTGATCCCCGCGAGCAAGCGGCCCTACATCGGCGGCAGCACGGACGGCACCGCCTGGAACCTCATCATCGGCTACAACGGCATCGGCCGCATCACCGGCAATGAGGGCGGCGGCCCCGGCGGAGGCGGCGGAGGCGGCCGCATGCCCGGCGGTGGCGGGCGCGGTGGGCCCGGAGGCGGCGGCGGCTTCTCCGGCCAGTCCGGCATCGGGCGCATGTTCAACGAGGTCCTCGGCGGCCAGATCTCCTGGCTGCTGCCGCTCGCGGCGCTCGTCCTGGTCGGCGGCCTGGTCCTGTACTGGAAGCGGCCTCGTACGGACCTGGCGCGCGCGGCCCTGGTGATGTGGGGCGGCTGGCTGGCCCTCCACTTCGTGGTGTTCAGCTTCGCGAGCGGCATCATGCACCCCTACTACACGACCGCCATGGCCCCCGCGATCGCCGCCCTGACCGGCATCGGCGCCGTCGAACTGACCCGCGCGTACCGGGGCGGCGGGGCCTGGACCTGGGTCCTGCCCGCCGGTGTCGCGGTCACCGGCGCGTGGGCGTTCGCCCTCCTGCGGCGCTCCCCGAACTGGAACCCGTGGCTGGCCTGGACCGTCGCCGGCCTGACCGTGGTCGCCGTGATCGGCCTGCTCGCCGCGCGTCTCGGCCCGGGCACGCTCGCCCGCTTCGGCGTCCTGGCGGGCGTCATCGGCCTGGTGGCCGGGCTCGCCGGACCGGCGGCCTTCGCGGTGTCCGCCGCCGGTGGCCGCACGAACGGGAGCAACCCGACCGCCGGCCCGAACTCGGGCGGCATGGGCTTCCCGGGCATGCGCGGCGGGATGCCGGGCGGCGGGCAGCTGCCCCCCGGTATCCGGGAGAGGCTCGAGCAGGGCGGCGGCTTCCCCGGAGGCGGCTTCCCGGGCGGGGGCTTCCCCGGCGGCCCAGGCGGTGCCGGAGGCCAAGGCGGCTCGAGCGGCCAGGGCAATCCCGGCGGTCAAGGCAACGCCGGCCGGATGCCCGGCGGCCAGAACGGACGGCAGGGCGGCCCCGGCGGGGGCGGTCCCGGGATGGGCGGTGAGGTCAGCTCGCAGATGATCTCCTACCTGGAGAAGAACCAGGGCAGCGCCACCTGGCTCGTCGCGGTCAGCAACTCGCAGAGCGCCGCGTCGATCATCCTGCAGACGGGCCGGCCGGCGATCTCCATGTTCGGCTTCACCGGCAGCGACAAGGCGATGACCGCGCAGAAGCTCCAGGAGCTGGTCAAGGCCGGGAAGCTGCACTACGTGATGACCGGCGGCGGCTTCGGCGGACGAGGCGGTCCCGGCGGAGGCGACTCGGACGTGACCTCCTGGGTCACCAAGAACTGCACCGCCGTGCAGCCCTCGCAGTACGGCGCCTCGACCGGGAACGGTTCCACGCAGACCACCGGGTCGTCCCTCTACCGCTGCGGTTGAGAGACATCGCGGGCCCGGGCACCTCCCCGCTCCCGGGCCCGCAGCCGCGCGTCCCGGCCTCCGCATCACACGTCCTCACCGAGGCGCTTGATTCTTCACGGAAGGTCCGTTTCCTGAAAGGATTGCTCAGGAAAACACGGACGTTCTTCTGCGGAGAGGGTAGGAGTGAACAGCGGTGAGCTCCTCGGGGGACGGTACCGGCTCCGCCGGCGTCTGGGCCGGGGCGGTATGGGCGAGGTGTGGGCGGCGCACGACGAGGCGCTGGACTGCCCGGTCGCACTCAAGGTCGTCCTCTCGGGCGAGCACGCCGATCCCGGTTTGGTCGAGCGACTTCGGCGGGAGGCTCGTACCGCTGCCGCACTGCGACGGCATCCGGGCATCACGGTGGTCCACGACATCGGGGATCACGACGGCCGGCCCTTCGTCGTCATGGAGCTCTTGGACGGTCGCGATTTCAACGCGCTGCTCGCCGAGCATCCCGGCGGGCTGACGGCCGGTTCCGCGGTCTCGCTCATGGCCGAAGTCGCCGAGGCGTTGGCCTACGCCCACGGGAACGATGTGGTGCATCGCGATATCAAGCCGACCAACCTCATGCGTCTGGCCGATGGCGGGGTAAAGATCTGCGACTTCGGTCTCGCCCGTTACGCCGGGGCGACCAGCGGTCTCACCATGGCCGGCGGGGTGCTGGGCACTCCGGCGTTCATGGCCCCCGAGCAGTGGCGGGCGGATCACGCCGACGCCCGCACCGACCTGTACGCGTTCGGTGCGACCCTGTACGCCCTGCTGACCGGGGCCCCGCCGTTCCCCGGCCCGTCCGTCGAGTTGTTGCGCGACCAGCACCTCAACAGCCCGCCGCCGTACCTGCGTGACAGGCGTCCGGAGGTCTCGCCCGCGCTCGATGACCTGCTGCAGCGCCTGCTGGCCAAGAACCCCGCCGACCGGCCGGGCGATGCCACCGAGGTCACCGCGGCCCTCCGTGACGTCCTCGACCACCTCGAATCCCCGGAGGCGACCTCCTCCGCGCCGCCCGCGCGCACCCCGATGATGCTGCCGACAGCCGCGATCGCCCCCGCCACGGCCCCGGACCACGAGGCCGCACGGCAGGACACACCGCGGTCCGGTCCGAGCCGGCGCACCTTGATCCTCGGCGGTCTCGGCTTCGCTGTCGCCGCCACTGGCGCCTCAGCGGCCGCGTTCCTCGTTCCCGACCGCCATGTCGCCGCTGGAAGCAAGGCCGCCCACACCACGAACCAGGACAGCACCAGCCCGCTCAAATCCTTCACGCTCCCCGGCTACACCGGGGGCGTGCACGCGGTGGCGTTCAGCCCCGACGGAAAGACCCTCGCCGGCGGCTGCGACGACCATGCCGTCCGGTTGTGGGACGTCGCCACCCACACCGGCATCGCCACCTTCACCGGTCACACCAACGCCGTGCACTCGGTGGCGTTCAGCCCTGACGGCAGGACCCTCGCCAGCGGCAGCGAAGACAGCACCATCCGGTTGTGGAACGTCGCCACCCACACCGCCTTCGCCACCCTCACGGCCAACACCGACGTGGGCGCGGTGGCGTTCAGCCCCGACGGCAGGACCCTCGCGGGCAGCTACGAGTTCGGCCACATCATGCTGTGGGACGTCGCGTCCAAGGCCGAGACGGCCTGGCTCACCGGTAAGGGCATCGGCGGGTGGTCGGTGGCGTTCAGCGCCGACGGGAAGACCATCGCCGGCGGCTGCGTCGACAACACCATTCTGCTGTGGAACGCCGCCACGCACGCCAACATCGCCGCTCTCAAGGTCGGGCCCATGGGCTACATGAACTCGGTGGCGTTCAGCCCTGACGGCAAGACCCTCCTCAGCGGCGCCGACGACAACACGGTCCGTCTGTGGAACATCGCCACCCACGCCAACGTCGCGAGTCTGGCCGGCCACACGAGCAACGTGCAGTCCGTGGCCTTCAGCCGGGACGGCAAGATGTTCGCCAGCGGCAGCGGCGACGGCACCATCCGGCTGTGGGACGTCGCCACTCAGTACAACATCGCCACCCTCTCCGGCCACACGGGCGCCGTGCACTCGGTCGCCTTCAGCCCCAGCGGCAAGACCCTCGCCAGCGGCAGCGGCACCGCCCGGGTGTGGATTCTGTCCTGACGGCGTGGCCGAGAATGCCTGGCTCAATCTGCTGGCCGACACCCTCGTCCGGCAACTCCACCGCTTCGACGCGGGTATCACAGCGCTACCACCGCTCCACCGCAGACGCTGAGCATGCTCGCCGAAAGGTCTAACAAACGCTAATGTCTGTATTCTTGGGATGGATCACATGCCACCAGGGTGGCCGGGCTGCGGTTCCCGGTGAGGTGCCGGTTCGCCCCTGGCCGAGTCGACACAGATCACCCGGGTAGTGCGGGATGAGGACGGATGGTGGCGATCAATGGCGGAGGCTCGCCCACTGGGATTGGGTGACCCGCCCCGGCTCGGTCGATACCGGTTGGAGGCCAGGCTCGGCGAGGGTGGGCAGGGCATCGTCTACTTGGGACGCGACTCCGACGGAGGCCGGGTCGCGGTCAAGCTGCTGCGGGCCCAACTTGGCGAGGACGAAGCGATGCGGTCGCGGTTCGCCCGCGAGCTGGCGGTCATCGAGCAGGTCGCCGGGTTCTGCACCGCCCAGGTGCTGGACGCCGACGTAGCGGGGGACCAGCCGTACATCGTCAGCGAGTATGTCCCCGGTCCCTCCCTGCACGATCTCGTGCGCGAGCATGGGCCGCGGGCGGGCACGGAGCTGGATCGGCTGGCGATCGGTACCGCTACCGCGATGGCGGCGATCCACCGGGCCGGGATCGTGCACCGTGATTTCAAACCGGCCAACGTCCTGATCGGACCCGACGGGCCACGGGTCATCGACTTCGGTATCGCCCGCGCCCTAGAGTCCGGCGCCGACTCGACCACCGCCAGCGGTGTGGTCGGCACCCCGGCCTACATGGCCCCCGAACAGATCGCCGGTCAGCGCGTCACCCCAGCCGCCGACGTGTTCGCCTGGGCCGCGACGATGGTATTCGCCGCGACCGGACGATCCCCGTTCGGCGGCGATTCGATCCCGGCGGTCATGAATCGCATCAGCCATCATGCAGCCGACCTGTCCGGGGTGCCGGTCACGCTGCTGCCCCTGCTGGAACGCTGCCTGGCCAAAGACCCGACGGGGCGGCCGGCAGCGCAGACGCTGCTGCTGGAGTTGATCGGCGACGAGGCGGCCCCAGCAGCCCCGCACGACGAGACCGCTCATGACGGGCCCGGCCGGGAACCGGAGCGGTTCCCCGCAGCGCCACCACCTCCCGGGCCCGTACCGCCGCCGGTGCGGTCGCCGCCACCGTTCCAGGGGCTGCCGCCTTCCGCACCGCGGCGAAGGACGGCCGGGCGCCGTACCGGACTGATGGCGCTTGGCGCGGTCGGCGGGGCACTTCTGCTGGGAGCGGCGGCGGTCGGTGCGTGGGCGTACGCCCCACGGGCGGAAGGTTCGCTCGGGCTGCCGGCCGACGGGACCACCATCCTGCGCGCCGCCTCAATAGGGACACGCGCCTTCGCCAGCTTCGACTACCGCAGCATCGACACCGACATGCAATCGGCGCACGCCACGATGACCCCCGGCATGCAGCGGCGCTACGACTCCCAAATGACCACGAGCATCCGCCCGGCCGCAGAACGAGACAAGGTGGTCAACCAGGCGACGGTGGTCGCGGACGGGCTGGAGTCCGCTCGGGGGACGACCGCCACGGTTCTGATCTTCGTAAATCAGCAGACCGCCACCCGGGCGCGGACACCGACCGCGAACAACATCGGCGTCCGGGCCGGCATGGTCCGCCAGGACGGGCAGTGGCGGCTCGACCAGATCACCCCCCTGCCCGCCTCCACCAGCACCACGAAGGCTTCGTGGCCCGGCTCGGCGACGTCCTCGGTGCTCAACGCCGCGAAATCGTGCGTCACCGCGTTGAGCTCGGTCGATTACCGCTACCTCGACGGCACCCTTGCGGCCGTCTCCAAATGCGGCACCGGCGAATTCCGCGACCAATGGAACAAATCCCAAACGAATTTCCGATCCACCATCATCGCCAATCGGGTCACCAGCCACCTCTCCGGCATCAACACCGCCCTCACCGAATCGACAAGCCCGTCCCAGGCCACCGTGCTCATCCTCGCGGCCACCCAGGTGAGAACCGTGAATGCGCCCTCACCAGCCACCAAAATCAGCCGATATAAGGCGACGATGACCCGCACCGGCGATAAGTGGCTGCTCGCAAAAGTCGACATCATCACCTGACCAGCCCGTTCAGCGAAGCGCCGCACCGAGCACCGGGTCGGCGACCTATCTACGGAAGCCGACGTCGGTCCAGACGGGGTCGGACAGGCCGAAGGCGCCCCAGTTGGCGAGGGAGCTTCGTACCGGGACGATCTGCGGACGCTGGTAGAGCGGCAGTGAGTGGACCTCGGCCCAGATCATCCGGTCCGCCTCGTTCGCCGCGCGCCGCGCCCGTACGGGGTCGAGTTCGCCGACGGCCCGGGCGAGCGTCCGGTCCAGCCGGGCGGAGCCGATCCGGGCGAGGTTCTGCCGCACGTCGTCGCCGCGCGGCCGGGCGTACACCGACTCCAGGTTCGAGATCGGGAACGACGTGTCGTGCCAGGTGAAGGGCGCGAGGTCGTACGCGCCGGGCACGAGGTACCGGTCGAAGAAGTCGCCGTCGGGGACCGGGCGGAGCAGCAGGCGCACGCCGGCCTCGCGCAGCATCGCCTGGATCAGCTCGCCGCTCTGCCTGCTCACCGCCGCGCTCTCCGGGAAGAGATAGCGGAGGGTCAGCGTCCGGCCGTTCTTCCGGCGCACTCCCCCGGCCGGTGCCCAGCCCGCCCGGTCGAGCAGTCGCCGGGCCCCGCCGGGGTCGTACGCTCCCACCTGCCCGGCGTTGTCCCGGTAGCCCTGCTGGGTGTTGACGTACACGTGGTCGTTCATCACGTCGGCGCGTCCGCCGAGGCCGCGCAGCGCCGACCGGGCGACGGCGGCGCGGTCGATGGCCATCGCGACCGCCCGGCGCACGTCCGGATCCGACAGGGCCGGGCCGGCGCTGTTGAAGGTGAGCTGGACGAAGTCCGGCCCGGCCGCCCGCCGTACCGACACGCCGGTCGTCCCCGCGACGCGCCGGTACGCCGTGGCGTCGGCACCGGCGTCGAAGCCGTCGATCTCACCGTTCAGCAGGGCGCCGGGCATGGCGTCGCGGGCGAGGTGGCGGAAGACGATCCGGTCGAGTTTCGGCCCGACACCCCACCAGGCCGGATCGCGGACGACCGTGACGGCCTCGGCGGTCCGGTCGATCCGTTCGGGCCGGAAGGGGCCCGCGGTGACGGGGAGCCGGTTCAGCCAGGCGTGGTCCCACCGGTCCGGCGTGCCGATCGTCGTGGCCGGGTAGAGGGGGCTGAAGAGTTCGCGCCATTCGCCGAACGGCCGGGCGAACGTCACCACGACCTGCCGGTCGTCGCGCCCGCGTGCGACGCCGCGGATCCGGTCGTACCCGGTCGAGGTGGCGATCGGGAAGGCCGGGTTCCGGCCGCGGGCCGCCCGCCAGAGGGCCTGGAAGTCCCGGTAGCCGATCGGCGTGCCGTCGGACCAGCGGGCTTTCGGGTTGATGTCGTACACGACGACCTGGTGCGGGCGCGTCCGGGCGATCCGCGCGCCGGTCAGGTAGTCCGGGTCGGGGCGGACCGCGCCGTTCGCGTCGCCGCGGAACAGCCACGGCATGGTCGTGCGCAGGACGGTGACCGCGTCGAGGTTCGGCCCGCCGAGGTGCCAGTAGTTCCACTGGGTGCGGAACTCCCCGGTCGCCAGGCGGAGGGTGCCGCCCTCCCGTACGGCGGCACGCGGCACCGGGCCGATGTCGTACGGGGCGAGCGCCTGCGGCGCGCCGGGACGGGCAGCGGCACAGCCGCTCAGGACGATGAGGACGACCACGACTCGGATGAACCTCATCCACGCTCCCGGAACGCGCTCAGGCCGGCCCCGGCCAGGTCGACGGCGAGCAGGATGCCGATCAGGAGGATCACCGGGGGCAGGAACAGCCACGGGAAGACGGTCGCGGCCGGCGCGCCGTCGGCGAGGAGCGTGCCCAGAGAGACGTCCGGCGGGTGGACGCCGAAGCCGAAGTAGGACAGGCCCGACTCGCCGACGACGGCCGCGCCCGTGTTCAGCGTGGCGTCGGCGAGCAACAGCGACGCCAGGTTCGGCAGCAGGTGGCGGAGGACGATCCTCGGCGCCGACGCGCCCAGCTGGCGTGCCGCGAGGACGTACCCCTCGTCGCGCAGGGAGCGCGTCGCGGCCCGGACCGCCCGCGCCGTCATCATCCACATCAGGCCGGTCAGCAGGAGGGCGGTCGCGACCTGGCCGGTGAACTCCCCGGACACCACCGCGGCCACCAGGAACGGCGGGAACACCAGCAGCAGGTCGGTGACCCCCAGCAGGAGACGGTCGGCCCACCCGCCGAGGTATCCGGCGACCGCGCCCGTGGTGGCGGCCAGGCCCGTCGCGCCCGACGCGACGAGCAGGCCGGTGATCAGCGACCGGCGAAGGCCGCGCAGCGCGACCGCGTACATGTCCCGGCCGCTCGCCGTCGTGCCGAGCCAGTGATCTGCCGAGGGCGGATCGCCGAACGCGGTGACGTCGACGTCCGTCCAGCTCCACCGGGTGAGGTACGGCCCGGCGCCCGCGAGGACCCCGAGCAGGGCCAGCAGCGCGAACCCGGCCAGAGGCCGTCCGTACGTCCTCACGCGCGGGCCCTCGGGTCGAGAACCGCGACGGCGAGGTCGGACAGCAGTCCGGCGCACAGGACCACGACGGCGGCGAAGCAGCAGTACGCGGCGACCGCGTTCACGTCGCCGCGATGGACGGAGTCGATCAGCCACTCCCCCATGCCGTGCCAGCCGAAGACCTTCTCGGTGCAGGCCGCTCCGGCGAGAAGGGTCGCGCACCCGTACGCCGACAGCGGGACCACGGGGATCACCGCGACGCGCAGCGCGTGCCGCGTCAGCGCTCTGCGGCGGGTCAGTCCCTTGGCGACCGCGGCCCGGACGAAGCCGGCGCCGGCGGTGACCCGCAGGGTGCCGCGGAGGTAACGGCCGACGACGGCCGCCCGGCCGAGCGCGATCGTCAGCGTCGGCAGTACGAGATGCTGGAGGCGTTCGGTCGGGTGGTGCGCGGAGCCGGGGGTGTACTCGCCCGTCCACGCGAAGATCCTGGTCCCGGCCCGGGAGTTCGCCCACTGCGCCGCCACCTGGGCCAGGACGGCCAGGGCGACGAGGGGAATCGCGAGGATCGTGAAGGTGCCGGCCGTGACCAGGCGGTCGAGGACGACGTGCCGGTCGAGCGCGCCGACGACGCCGAGCGCGGCCCCGAGGACGTTGCCCAGGAGCACGCCCGCCAGCAGCAGGCGCAGGCTGGCGCCGACCCGCCGGCGCGTCTCGGCCCCGGCGGGAGCGCCGTCCAGGGTGGTGCCGAGGTCGCCGCGCGGCACGCCGGACGCCCACGTGACGAACCGCGTGAGCAGCGGGGTCCGGTCGTTCGCGTTGAGCTCGTCGAGCCGTTTCTCGACGGCGGAGGGCGGCGGAGGCGGATTGCGCGCCTCCAGCTCCGCCCGGGGGTCGAGCGCCGTGGCGGCCAGGAGGTAGGCGAGACCGATCGCGGTGGTGACGAGGAGCACCTGACCGGCCAGCCTGCGCAGCAGAACGCCCGCCATGGACACCTCCTCCGCGAATCGACCCGACCACGGGAAGTTATCGGCTCGTCACTCTTCGCGCAGGCAGTTGGTGAGATGTCCGGAACGGCGGGTGGGGCCGTCGCCCCACCCGCCGTCGCCTCAGCTCCTACGGCCGACGGCTCGGCGCACGGTCGCGCGCGCCACTTCGACGCAGTTGCCACCGTTGCCGCCGCTCCGGGCGGACTTGCGCCACGTCGCCACCTCGACGCACGCGCCGCCGTTGCCGCTGCTCCGGGTCGACTTTCGCCAGTTCACGTCCATTTCTTGGCCACTTCCTTGATGAGGTTGAGAGATGCCTGACGCGGCAGCGCCTCGGCTCGGAGGCACTCCCACATCCGTTTCACGATCGCCAGGTCCTCCGCGCTCTCGGCCAGTTGGCCGTACAGCGCGGTGTCGAGGTAGACGAACTCGTCGCCGTCCATCGTCGCGATGACGAAGGGCCCGGCCAGGCCGGCGTACGCGCCGACATCGCTGGGGATCACCTGCACGACGATGTCCGAGCGCGTCTCGCACAGCTCGACGAGATGCATGAGCTGCTCGCGCATCACCGTCGGCCCGCCGATGACCCGGTGGAGAACGCCCTCGTCCACCACCGCGACGAACATCGGCGGGTCGTCGCGGGTGAGGATCCGCTGGCGTTCCAGCCGGGTCCGCACCTGCGCCTCGATGTCCAGCGACGCCGGCTGACCGCTCTTCTCGAACACCGCGCGGGCGTAGTCGGGGGTCTGCAGCAGCCCCGGGATGAGGAGCGCCTCGAACCAGTTGAGGGCCGTCGCCTGTTCTTCGATGATTCTCCATCGGTCGAGCCAGTCCGGGATCAACTCGCGTTCGACGAGTTCTTTCAGCAGCCGCTTGAGCGCCCCGCCCGTTTCCAGGGCGTCGTCGCAGCGTTTGACGAAATCCGTTTTCGGTTTCCGTCGCGCGGTCTCCACCATCCCGACGGCGGACTCCGAATAATTGATCGCCTGAGCCAGCTGAAGCTGGCTCATCTTCCGATACTCACGCCATGAACGTAACTCAGCGGCGAAGTACTCCAACCAAGTACGGCCGTCATTGAACCTCACAGCTCCCTCACAACAGGCTCACAGACCGGGCGCTCGCGCTCACGGTAACCGGGTCTTTGGGTCGAGACTACGTCTCTCCAGGTAGACGTGGGAGGGGAAATCTCTCACCGTCAGGAAGGCGTAAGAGATGCCATCTTCACCTCGTTCGAGCTGCATGCTCATCGCCGCTCTGCCCAGCGCGGCGGGCCGAGCCCGGGCCTATACGCGGTGGGCGTTGCGCACCTGGCGGCTGGAGACCATGATCGAGACTGCGGAGCTCCTGGTCAGCGAGCTGGTGACCAACGCGGTGAAGGCCACCAGCGGCCGGGGCGGCTCGCACCGCGCCGCGCGGAGCGAGACGGGTTCGTCGATCTATCTCTGTCTCTCGACGTTCTCGGAGAAGCTGCTGATAGAAGTGTGGGACAGAAGTGACGAATCACCGCATAGGCGCACAGCCTCGGACGATGACGAGAACGGCCGCGGACTCGTTCTCGTCCAAGCCCTCTCCAAGGACTGGGGATATGAAACGTTGTACTCAGGTGGAAAAATCGTATGGTGCGAATGCCTGATCCTCGAGTGACGACCGAGCCGCCTCCACCCTTCACGATCACGCCCCGGACGGTGGCGCCCCGGAATCCATGTCGCCACTATTAGGCTTGATAGCCAAATAAAAAGCGATATACCACTTTAGGATAAGCCGACGCTAATCATCGACGGAGACGCTGAAACAGACAGGCCCCGCGCATAACGCGGGGCCTGTCATCTTTACACGGAGCTCGCGGAACGACTCAACCGCACGGTTCCGAAAGTAGAGATTTCAGTCAAGAAGGAAGGCTGCGATCTCGGCGTGCTGGGCGCGGGCGGGGCCGTCGAACGCGGCGAGCCACTGGGCGCGTTTGTAGTAGCGGTGCAGCACGTGCTCCCAGGTGAAGCCGATCCCGCCGTGCCCCTGGATGGCGTTCTCGCAGGCGAAGACCGCCGCATCCCCGGCGAACGCCTTGGCCGCGAGGCAGGCCTGGCGCGCCATCGGGTCGTCCTCGGCGACACACCACGCCGCCCAGTAGGCCAGCGAACGGGCCTCCTGAAGCCGTACGTAGACGTCGGACGCCTTGTGCGACACGGCCTGGTAGACGCCGATCGGCTTGCCGAACTGCTTGCGCTCCTTGGCGTAGGCGACGAGCAGGTCCAGCGCGCGCTGGGCGACGCCGACCGCTTCCAGGGCCGCCGCGGCGTACGCGCGGTCACGGATCCGGCCGAGCAGCTCCGCGGCGGCGTCCCCGCTCGCCAGCGGGCGCGCGGGGGCCCCGTCGAACCGCACGGTCGCCGGCCGCCGCGTGCCGTCCAGCGCGCGGTGCGGAGCGACCGTGGCCGCGGAGGCCTCGACGGCGTAGAGCCCGTCGGCGGCCGTGACGACGAACAGGTCGACCGCGGCGCCGTCCGGCACGAGGATCTTCTCGCCGGTGAGCCGCCCGCCGGAGACCGTCGCGCCGGCCGGGTCCAGCAGCCCCTGCGGCACGCCGGGCTCGGCCCACGCCAGCGTGGCCGTCAGCCCGCCCTCCGCGACACGCTTGGCCGTCTCGTCGTCGAGCGCGGGAGCCGCGAGGACGGCCGTGGAGAAGTACGGCGCCGCGAGCGGCCGGTAGCCGGTCTCCTCCAGCAGCACGGCCTGGTCGAGGAAGGTCAGCTCGGTGTCGAGCCAGCCCATCTCCGCGAGCTTCGGCCACACCTCGGCGTCGACGCCGGTCTCGGAGTCGGCGAGCCGCGCCAGATCGACGTCGTCGTAACGGTCCGCGAGGAACTCGCGGGCGAAACCGCGCAGCTGCTCCTGCTCTTCGGAGAACGCGAAGTCCATGATCAACGTCCCTTCGGCAGGCCGAGGACCCGCTCGGCGATGATGTTGCGCAGGATCTCCGAGGTGCCCGCCTCGATCGTGTTGCCCCGGGCCCGCAGCTGCCAGTACTGCCAGAACCCGTTCCACGGCGCCTCGTCGCCGGTGACCTGGGCGTGCAGGCCGAACACCGACTGGGCGAACGAGGTCAGGCGCTGGTTGGCCTCACTCCAGGCGAGCTTGACGCCCGACCCCTCCGGGCCGGGGATCCCGGTCTCCAGCAGGGTCGTGAGCGACCGGTAGTTGGTGAAGCGCAGCGACTGCATCTCGATCCACTCGCGGGCAACGGCGTCGCGGACCAGCGGGTCGTCGGCGGGCCGCCGGCCGTCCGGGCCCGGCTGCCGTACGAGGTCGACCAGGTGGTTGACCATGCGCTCGAGCTCCGCGGACAGGGCGAAGCCGAGCGTGCCGCGCTCGTGCAGCAGCGTGGTCATCGCGACCTTCCACCCGTCACCGGGCCGGCCGAGGATCGACTCGCGCGGCACCCGGACGTCGTCGAAGAAGATCTCGTTGAACTCCGGGTCGCCGGTGATCTGGTGCAGCGGCCGTACGGTCACGCCGGGCGCGTGCATGTCAACGATGAGGTAGGACAGTCCGGCGTGCTTGGGCGCGTCCGGGTCCGTACGGACGACGAGGATGCACCAGTCGGCCTTGTGCGCGTAGGACGACCAGACCTTCTGCCCGTTGACCACCCAGTGGTCGCCGTCGAGGACAGCGGTGGTCCGGCCGGCGGCCAGGTCCGAGCCGGAGCCGGGCTCGGAGAAGCCCTGGCACCAGATCTCCTCGCCCGACAGCAGCGGTTTGAGGTAGCGCTGCTTCTGCTCGCCGGTGCCCCAGGCGATGATCGTCGGGCCGGCCATGTTCAGGCCGATGACGCCCGGGTGCCCGGGGGCGTCGGCGCGGGCCGACTCCTCCAGGTAGATGGCCTGGTACGTCGGGGACAGGCCACGCCCGCCGTACTCCTCCGGCCAGGTCAGCCCGACGTAACCGGCCGCGTAGAGCCGGCCGCCCCACGCCCGCTGCTCGTCGAAGTCGCCCCGACCCGCCTCGATCGCGCGGCGCGGCGCGTTCTCCTCGAGCCACGAACGGAGCTCCGCGCGGAACGCGGCCTCCTCGGGTGTGTCGCGAAAGTCCACGCTGCCTCCTACATGCCGATCGCCCGGCAGTACAGCCGGGTGAGCTGTTCGACGTCGCCGTCGTCGTGGGGCCGGCCGAGGACGTACCAGGTGTACGCCGTCCGGCCGATCATCGTCGCGAGCGCGACCGCGGCCGTACGCGGGTCGACGTCCTCGGGGACCAGACCGGCCCGCTGCCACTCCCGGATGGCGCGCTCCTGCCGGTCGTAGAAGACCCCCCACGCCCGCAGGTACGTCTCGCGCATCGCCGGGGAGAACGTGGCGACCTGCTCGAAGACCGCCATCAGCCGGGCGTTGTCCCGGTAGGCGCGCAGGTAGGCGCGGTTGGCGCTGGCGATGCGCGCCGCGGGGCCGTCGCCGTTGAGCGGCTCGGCCCGCATCACGGTGAGCAGGCCGCTCAGCATCTCGTCGATCAGCTCGGCGAAGACGGCGTCCTTGTCGGCGAAGTGCGTGTAGAAGCTGCCGTACGCGACGCCGGCCCGGTCACAGATCTCACTGATCTTGGCGTCGAGGAAGCCATGCTCCTCGAACACCTCCCGGGCGGCCGTCAGCAGCGCGGCGCGGGTGCGCTCGGCGCGTGCCTGGCGCTTCACGGGGGTCATGGCGCACATCGTAACCGAAACCGATTCGGTAATCGACAAGTCGACCGCCGACCGCGCACGCGAGCTTGCGACGTTGTGCCGTTCAGTGCCGCGCGGGCGACGGGCACGTCGCGCGGTGCGATGTGCGCGGCAGGCCAGGGTCGCCTGCCACGACTCTCTGAATCCCCGTAGGGCGTGCAACCCAGCGGATAGGATCCACAGCGAGAATTCGGAATCTGCCGGGAACCGCCTCCAGCGCTTCGGCATCCGATTGGTGCGCGGCTTCCATAGTGCCGCCGGGATTCTAAGGGTAGAACGCGAGTGACCAGGTTCGATACTCTGCGCCAAGAGGTTCTCGCGTTGTTTCGGGAAGTCTCCCGTATCGCCACCGTCCGTGGTGCGAAGACAACATCGGACCGTCTGGATGCAGCCAGACAGCGGCTCGAACGCGGGCAATTGACGGTGATGGTCTTCGGCGAGTTCAAGCGAGGGAAATCGAGTCTGCTGAACGCCCTCCTCGGGGAGGTCACGGAGCCGGTTCTGTTTCCGGTGTTCGAGGACATCGCGACGAACACCGTCACAACCGTGACCCACGGTGACCGGGAACGGATCGAGATCCTGCTCTCCGGAACGGCAGATGACACCACCCGCGAAATCCGGGAGATAACGCGTGCGGAGATCGCGCGCTACGTCACCGAAAGCGCGAACCCGCACAACACCAAGCACGTCGAAGCCGTGCGGATCGAGACTCCGAATCCCAGGTTGGCCTCCGGATTGACGCTGATGGACACACCCGGCGTCGGCGGCATCTACGAAGCGCACACTGCTGTCGCCCTGGCCTTCCTGCCCACCGCCGATGCCATCATCTTCGTCGTCGATGCCACCCAGCCGTTGCTGAACAGCGAGATCGAGTTCCTGCGCAGCGCCGCCCACGCGATCACGGACACCGATGACGCTTTCATCTTCGTTCTCACGAAGATCGATGCGGAGGCCGACTACCAGGAGTTGATGGCGAATGACCTGGCGCAGCTGAGCGAGACCATCGGCCACCCGGCCAAGCAACTCCGGATCGTCCCGGTGTCCAGCAACGCCCATCGCGACTATCTGCTGGACGGCGACGAAGAGGATCTGTTCCTAGGAAACTTCGCCCAGTTGGAAGAAGTGCTCTGGAGCACTCTGGCGAGACGGCGCGTGCGGACGTTGCTCGGCGGCGCGCTCCGTGACCTGGACGCGAGCGCCCAGTCCCTGATGCGCCCCCTGGACGAAGAACTCGCCGCGCTGACCACGACGGCTGCAGGAGAACTCGAGCAACTTGGCGTCGAGGCCCGGCTCCGCCGTGAACGGCTCGACGCCATGGGACGAGACCAGGCCACCTGGCGGGAGGAATTGGCCGAGGAACTCCGACTCTTGGGCCGGCGCTGCAAACGCATCGCGGCGACCGGACTCGAGGAGCTGTGGCTGCGGATCCGTGCAGGCTACCTGTACGACAAGGAACTGCTGCGCGATCCTGAACGCCTCATGGGCCGCATCGCCGCGGATGCCGCCGCTCTGGCCGCGTCGGTGGGAGAGCGTGCGGCGCGCGACGCCGCAATGCTCCAGCAGGAGTTCACTCGGCGATCGGGCGTCGATCTGGGTCCCGCACACATGGGGAGCCTCCCCGCGCCACCAGTGCCAGGCCTGACACTGGACGCGTGGCTGGGCGGGACCGAGCAGAACTGGCGGCCCCGGCAGTTGTTCAGCGTCGCTGGCGACCTGTCCGGAGCGGCGGCATTGGGCGCCTTGCTGGGTTCCTTCCTCGGCCCCGCAGGAATAGGTTTTGGCGGGGTTCTCGGGCAGATCGCCGGAATAGTCGTCGGCTATCGCAAGGCGCTGGCGGCGGCCGAACAGGCGGAGTTCGAGGCTCGACGTCGCGCTGTTCAGGACGAGCTCGCCCCGGTACGCCGGGCGCTGGAACTCCACATCCTGGAAAGCCTGGACGATCTGATTGCCTCGTACGAGCGTGCCACCATACGCGAGCTCGATGGCCGTATCGCGCAGGAACGGGAGAGCGCGGAGGACGCCCTCCACCGGATCGAGTCCACCCGCGCGGCGACGGCAGATGAAGCCGAGCGACAACATGCCAAGCTGGAGACCGAACGCGCGCCTCTGCTGCTACTCCGCGACCGGATCGCGGCGCATGTCACGTCCGTCGAGGAGTTGTGGCGGGCGACAGGGGCGATGGGGCATGCGGAATGACCCTGAGAGACCGGCTCTCCGCGACCTTCGAGACGGCACGGTCCCGGCTTGGCGAGGCGCCAGCGTTGGCGCCGGCTCGCCACGCCCTGGACCTGCAGGCGGCGGCGATGGCCGAGCCGCTGCGGGTCGCGTTGATCGGCCGGGTGAGTTCAGGGAAGTCGACGCTGGCCAACGCGTTGATCGGCGGTTACCTTGCGCCGACCGGCGTGGCCGAGCTCACCTACAACGTGAACTGGATCCACCACGCCCCTGAATCCAGCCTGACCGTACACTTCCGCGACCCCACGCGCCCGCCCGAGCGGCGAGACCTGATCGATCTCGAAGCACTGGCCGTACGCGCCCGTACGGTCGACGACCCCGCCCAGGCACGGTTCTTCGAACAGATCTCGTACCTCTATGTGACCGACCCGAGCCCTTACCTGAAGTCCTTCGACCTCATCGACACGCCGGGCCTCGACTCGATCTTCGGAGACGATGCCCTCAGCACGCTCCGGCTGCTCGCGCGTACCGGTGAGGACGTTCGAAATGCGACGATCTCTCAGGTCGCCACGTCGGATGCGCTCATCCTGGTATTCGCGCGCGGCCTGCACGGCACCGATCAGGACGTGCTGGCCGGCTTCCAGACACCGGGCACGGCCGGGCCGCTCAACACGATCGGTGCGTTGACCAAGATCGAGCTGTACTGGGACCCGCGCAAGGGAACCGATCCGATCGAGGTCGGCCAGCGAGTCGCCGAGCAGATCATGTCGCGTCCAGAGGCACGGCGACTCCTGTATCGCCTTGTCCCGGTCGCCGGACTGATGGGCGCGGCCGCGATGACCATGGATGCGACCGAACACGCGGATCTCGTCGAGCTGGCGCGGCTGGCGCCCGACAGGCTTGTGCGCCGTGTGCGCCGGGGGCCGAGCTTCGCGACGGGCGAATTCCCCGATGTGGCCGTCTCCGCGCCGAGACGCGCGGCGCTGCTGCGCCGCTTCTCCGGGTACGGGATCGTACTGGCCTGCGAACTCATTCGCGCCGGGGTCTGCGACGTGGAAGAGCTCCGCACGGAACTCTACGACCGCAGCGGGTTGTCGGGCTTCCGGCGGCTGCTGGTGGAACACTTCGGCGGCCGCACCGATCTCCTCAAGTTGAATCGGATCTGCCACATGGTGCTGTCCCTGCCGCAGCGCCTCGCGCCGCGCCTCAGCGGGCAGGACCGCGCCACGCTGACCGCCGCGGTCGGCGACTTCATGGCGATCCTGCAACGCGAGGAAGGACTGTCCCGCGAGCTGAAGACCCTGCGTGACCACTATGAGGGGCTGCTGGACCTTAATGAGGCCGACGTGGAGGAGATGCTGCGAGTGACGGGGGAACGCGGCTCCTCCATCAGGGACCGGCTCGGACTACCGGCCACGGCCACCTGGAAAGAACTCGCCGCCTTCGCCAGAGATCGGCTCTCTCACTGGGCCGCGCTGGGGCTCGACCCCGGCTACAGCGGTCCCACCCGGACGGCCATTCGCGTGGTCCGTCGGGCCTACGATCGGCTGGTCGAGGAGATCGACGCGCTCGATCACGCCACGTCCGATGACGATGACTAGGAGGCCGCATGAGCGAGCCTATTCTCACAGTGGACGTCGGCACATCGGCGACATCCGGTGCCCTGCTGACCGGAAACGGAGTACGTCTCGTCAAGGAACCATCGGGGCTGCACGCCTGGCCCTCCGCCGTATGCCAGGACGGGGAACGGCTGCTGGTCGGGACGGCGGCGGACCGCCGCAAGCGAGTACGTCCCGCGCATTACCAGGACGAGTTCAAACGCGAGCTCGGATCGAGCACACCGATCGTGCTGGGAGACCGGAGTTATCAGCCGCACGATTTGGTGACCGCGATCGTCGCGGCGGTGAAGGCCGAAGCCGAGCGGCTGCACGGCGAACCCGTCTCCCGGGCCGTACTGACCATGCCGGCCAGTTACGAGCCGGGCGATCCGCGCCGCGAACTCCTGCTGAAGGCGGGGGAGGCGGCGGGATTCCGTATGACGGAACTGCTGGCCGAACCCGTGGCCGCTGCGCTGGCCCCGCTGTCCAGCGATCCGTTCGGCCCAGGTGACCTGGTGCTGGTGTACGACTTCGGCGGCGGCACGTTCGATACGGCGCTGGTCCGGATCGGCGATTACGGAACCCATGACGTCCTGGGCAGGGACGCCGTGGACGACGTCGGCGGCAGAGACATGGACGCCGCGCTCTTCACCGAGGTGCGGCGCATCGGCGGCGATCACCTGGCCGGACTGCTGCGACCGGCGGCCGATGGAGAAGCGGCGCGTACCGCCCAGCGCATCCGGCTTGAGCTGGTGGACTTCGTCCGACAGCTCAAGCATCAACTCAGTGACACGGACCGCGTCGAGGACTACTTCAGCCCGGCGGACCTGCTGGTCGTGCTGAATCGGAAGCGCCTGGCCGAACTGGCCGCCCCGCTGCTGGCACGCACTCTCGTATGCTGTCGCGGCCTGCTGACCCGCGCGAAGATCAATATTTCTCAGGTCACGGCGGTGCTCCTTGCCGGCGGAACCTCCCGGATGCCAATGGTCGCCGAGTACGTGAGCCGCGAGCTGGGACGGCCGGTTCGATTTGCCGAAGACCCCGAGTTGGCCGTCGTTTACGGTGCGGCGGCCTGGGCGCGCCAGATACCGACCCGGCGCGCGGGACCCACTCCCCCCGGTCAGACCGATCTCGCGTTGCGATGGGAGTTTCCGGCCGGAGTGGCCAACCTGCTGCGGTGGCGCATCGCGGTCGGACAGGCGTTCGGGGTCGGCACCGTCATGGCGGAGGCTCGCCTGGAGAGCGGTGCGATCTGGGAATTGCACAGTGACGTCTCAGGGGTGGTGCAGCGCCTCCACGTCCAGCAGGGTCGGCCGATCGTGTCCGGCGATTGGCTGGTCACGGCAACGGCGCCGGCGGATTCGGAGATCACCCGGTTCCGGGAGGCCGCCGAACGGGAGATGGCCAGGCTGCAGGCACGGACGGAACGCGAGGCCAGGCTCCTGCGCGCCGCTGCGGCGAGCGACGCCGAGGAGGTCCTGGCCGAGGCCGGAGACGAACGCGACAGGGTGATCGCCGCTGCCGATCAGCGGCTCGCGGAGCTTCGCGCCGCCATAGAGCGGGAAGAGCAGACCCTCGATGGCCTGGAAGCGAAGATGGCAGAGGCGCGCATCGAAGCCGGCCAGGAGGTCGACAAGCTGACCGCCGCGACCGAGCGTGAGGTGGCCATGCTCCGCGCCACGGTCGCACACGAAGTCGCCGAGAAGCGCGCCGCGGCCGAGCGGCACATCGCGAAGCTGCGCACCACCACCGAGCGGGAGGTCGCCCAGCTGCGGGCGTCCACCAAGCGGGAGCGCGACGAAATCCTCATCACGGCCAAGCGCTACGCCGACGAGATGCGGGCCCAGGCCCAGCGCATCCTCGAGGAGAGCGAGGCCCAGCGCGCCCGGGCCGAGGCGGAGTTCGAGATCCAGCTCGCGGCGCGGCGGGAAGAGGCGGAGCGGCAGGACGCCGAGCGGCACGCGGCCGCGGTGAGCGCCACACAGAGGCTCGTGGCCGAGGCCGAGCTGCGGGCCGCCCTTGCCGAGCAACGCGCGATCAAGGCGACCGAGCAGACCAAGTAGACACGGCGGGAGACCAACGGACCGCGCCAAGCAGCTCGTGGCCGACACCCGAAAGAACAAACCGTGCGAAAAAAGCGAACGCGGGATCGGCCAGGCGGCCCGGCGGGCCGCGGCGAACCAGTCGGCGTGCAGCTCACCCTCTGCCACGAGGACCGCCGGGCCGCGCAGGTGACTCGTCGTGCCGTGCCCAGGTGCGTCGGTGCGTTCTCCTCGAGCCACGAGCGGAGCTCCGTGCGGAACGCGGCCTCCTCGGATGTGTCGCGAAAGTCCACGCGAGGCCGGGGGCGCCGGAGTGCCGGGTGACTTCCCGGAGACGCCCGGCTCACCTCGGGTCTGGGGGCCGGGTCACGAGCCGGCGGGGACGGGCGTGGGAGCGTGCCGTTCGGGAGCGCTCGCCGACCGGACGCGCCGGTTGCGCAGTGCCCCGGCGCCGACCAGGAGGAGGCCGGCCGCCGACCAGGCGAGCAGGACCGTGAGCGGGCCGCCCGCCCGCGCGCCGTCGAAGAACGCGACCGACCGCAGGAGCGTGCCGCCCGCTCCGGCGGGCAGGTCCTGGCCGATCGTCCCCCACGGCCGGGGCAGCAGCTCAGGTGCGGAGGTGACGCCCGAGAGCGGGTTGGCGACGAGCATCATCGTGACCGCGCCCAGGCCGATCCCGGCCCGACCGAGCACCGCGCCGAGTCCGGCCACGGCGCTCGCCACCGCGAGACTGGTCAGCCCCACCACGCCGGCGACGGCCACGTACGAGCCCGGCATCACCGACAGGCCGCCCATCACGATCGCGGCGGTGACGAACCCCGCCCCGGCCGCGAACACCACCAGGCCGATCCACCGCCACTCCGCGGAACCGACCAGGAGCGTCAGGAGGATGCCGCAGATCAGGCTCGACATGACGAGCGGCAGCACGAGAGCGCCGAACGCGGCACCTCGCGGATCGTCGCGATCGGCCGGTACGACGTCCTGCGGGGCCGGCACCCTGGCCCCGGACAACTGCTGGGACATCTGGGTGAGCAGCTGCGCGACGGTCGGGCTCGCGGCGGAGGCGACGAGCACCCGCGGCCCGCCCTGCGTGACGACGATGGCGCCGTACGCCTCGCGGTCGGCCAGCGCCCGCCGGGCGGCGGCCTCGTCGGGCCGCAGCTTCACCTCGAACGCCCCGGGACGCTCGGCGCCGAGTCGCTGCGCGACGGATGCGGCGGCCGGGGCGGGACCGGCCACGACGACCGGCACGTGGCGGGGTGCGATACGGGCGGCGGGCCAGGCGAACGTGGCCACCATGAGCGCCTGTACGGCGACGGCCAGCAGGCCAACGAGGACGGCGCGAAGAGAGGTCTTCATCGTCCCACTCCAATAAAGCGGATGTTCGTTCTCTTATCGACCCCCCACGATCACAAGCCTCACCGGGGTTTGTCAAGAACGAATGTTCGTTTTATTATGGGAAGCGTGCCCAAGGTCAGCGAGGAGCATCTCGAACAGCGTCGCCGGCAGATCCTCGACGCGGCCCGGCGGTGCTTCGGCCGCAAGGGTTTCCACCAGACGTCCATGCAGGACGTCTTCAAGGAGTCGGGACTTTCGGCCGGCGCCGTCTACCGCTACTTCAAGAGCAAAGAAGAGATCGTCCACGCCATCGGCGTGGAGAACCAGGGCATCATCGCCGGTCTGCTGAAGGAGATCCTCAGCGAGGACGCCCTGCCCCCGCTGGAGGAGGTCGTCGGCCGGCTCGTCCAGCGGATCGAGACCCTGCTGGAGGACGAGGGCGCGCTCCGCGTCGCACCCGCCGCATGGGTCGAGGCGATGCACAACCCGGCGATCGGCGCCATCGTCCGTGACCTGTTCGCCGACACCCGCCAGTGGTGGGTGAAGCTCGCCGAGCGGATGCGCGACGCGGGACGCCTGCCCGCCGACGCGGATCCCTGGGCCGTCGGCGCCACGCTGTTCTGCCTCGTGCCGGGCTTCGTCCTCCAGCGGCTCATCCTGGAGGACGTCGACGCCGACACCCTGCGCGAGGGCATCCGCGCATTGACCCGCTAGACAGCCTCTCGTCCGACGGCAACGGCCGACGAGGGCATTGGAATGCCGTCCAGCTCGACGGCTTCCTATTGCGATGAGGGCGCGAGGGCCTCACAACGTCACTCATCGTGCCATCGCGCGCACGGATCCGGAGCGACTGAACGTTCATCCGACCCCGTCCGATGGTGGTGGCGGCGACGTCAAACGTCCAAGGCGGACAGGACCACGCGGGGCTGGGCCGTGTCGGTCCGGTCCACCGCCACTTGGCGTTGGAACGGCTTGGCATCCGGGTCGTCTCCCCAATAGCGCGGAGCGGAGAGGGAGGCCGACCCGAAGCCGCAGCTCGGTCCGTTCACGAACGAGGGCCTATCGCCCGAGGAGCGATCTGCCGCGGGTTCGGCCAGGTCCGCCGTGGTCAGGAAGGCGCGCAATCCGGCGGAGGTCGTCTGAAAGGAGACCTGCAGGCTGTACTCGCCGAAGATGGGATGCAGGTCGGAGGAGAAGTGAACCTCGGTCGCGTCGGCCGGGATCGTGAACCCGAAGTGCGCGGCGGCCTCGGCGAGGGAGACGTTGCTGCCCGGACAGGCCCGCGGATCTGTCACCTCGGGTCCCATGGACTTCCTGGGGTCCCAGGTGAGCACGGACCATACGACGGACACCACGCCCAGGAGGACGGCGCATGCGGTCGCTGTCAACAGCCAGCACCCGACACGACGAGGCAAGACCATCCGACCTCCGATCGCTGTCCGTACGCAAGAGTACGGACGATGACGAGGGCGGTTCGAGGCGAAAGCGGTCACATCCCCTGCGGCGTCAGCGCGGTGTGCGATGTGGGCGTGAAGGGCGTCGACACCGAGACCCTCCGCGAGGGCATCCGCGCCCTGACCGGCTGAAAAGGGATTGCACCGAGGTCAGGGCTCACGTTTGGCTGGGCGACATGGCCGAACTACGTACCGATCGCCTCATCCTCCGTCCATGGCGTGCTTCCGACCTTGAACCGTGGGCGGCGATGAACGCCGATCCCGAGGTTCGAGAGCACTTGGGCGACCTGCTCACCCGCGAACAGAGCGACGCCTCCGCGGCGCGGTTCCAGGCCGAGCTCGACCAGCGGGGCTACGGGTTCTGGGCGATTGAGGTGCGGGCCACGGGCGAGTTCATCGGCTTCGCGGGCTTGGACCAGCTGGAGGCCCACATGCCGTTCACCGGAGTGGAGATCGGCTGGAGGCTCGCCCGGCCGGCTTGGGGCCATGGCTACGCCACCGAGGCCGCGCGGACGGTCCTGGCCTACGGCTTCGACAGCCTTGAGCTTCCCGAGATCGTCGCTGTGACAACGGCCACCAACGTCCGTTCGCAGGCGGTGATGCGCCGGATCGGCATGACCCGGAATCCTGCCGACGACTTCGACGACCCCACCGCGCCCGAAGGGCCGCTGCGCCCGAGCGTGCTGTTCCGCATCGCCCCTGGTACGAGGACCTGAGGGCGACGCTCAGCGGGCGGCGAGCCAGTCGGGACGCAGTTCGCCCTCGGCGACGAGGACCGCCGGGCCGCGCAGGAAGCTCGTCGTGCCGTCCAGGATGACGGTGACGACTCCGCCCGGGACGACGATCTCCCAGGTGCCCGTCGTGCGTCCCTCGGCGTGGGCGGCGGCCACGGCCGTCGCGACCGTGCCCGTACCGCACGAGCGCGTCTCGCCCGACCCCCGCTCGTACACGCGCATCTCCACCCGGCCGTCGTCGAGCGGCCGGAACAGCTCGACGTTGACGCCCTCGGGGAAGGCGGCCGGGTTGAAACCGGGGGCGCGCGTCAGGTCGAGGCCGGCGACCGGCTCGTCGATCGCGCAGGCCAGGTGCGGGTTGCCCATGGAGATCCGCAGCCCGGCGTACGACCGGCCCGAGACGACCGCCCGGCCCTTCCCGAGGAGCTCGGGGGCGCCCATGTCCACCGTCACGTCGCCGGTCGCGCCCAGGCTCACCGCGCGTACGCCCGCCCGTGTCCCGACGGCGAGGTCGCCGGGGGCGGCCAGGCCGGCGTCGACCAGGTAACGGGCGAAGACTCGCACGCCGTTGCCGCACATCTCGGCGATGCTGCCGTCGGCGTTGCGGTAGTCCATGAACCACTCGGCACCGAGGTCGTCGCGGCCCAGCGCCTTGGAGCGCAGGACACGCAGCACGCCGTCGGCGCCGATGCCCGCGCGCCGGTCGCACAGGGCGGCCACGAGAGACGGCGTCAGGTCGAGCGAGCCATCCGGATCCGGCACGATCACGAAGTCGTTCTCCGTGCCGTGTCCCTTCACGAAGCGCATGGCCCGATCGTATCCAGCGCCGTCTCGACGGGCGCGTCGTAGGGGACCCAGCGCACGCGGGGATCACGGCGGAACCACGACTCCTGACGGCGGGCGAACCGCCGGGTGGCCCGGATCGTCTCCTGCTTCGCCTCCTCCTCGGTCCACTCCCCCGACAGGAACCGCAGCACCTGGGCGTAGCCGAGCGCGCGGCTAGCGGTCAGCCCCTCGCGCAGCCCGTCCGGCTCGAGGCGGCGGACCTCGTCGACGAACCCGGCCTTCCACATCCGCTCGACCCGTACGGCGATGCGCTCGTCGAGCTCCGGCCGGGGCACGGTCAGGCCCACCTGCACCGAGTCGCCGGTGTCGGCGTACGACGGCATGGAGGCGGTGAAGGGCCGGCCGGTCATCTCGATCACCTCGAGGGCCCGTACGACGCGGCGGCCGTTGCTGGGCAGGATCGACGCGGCCGCGGCCGGGTCGAGCCCGGCGAGGCGGGCGTGCAGCGCGGCGGACCCGTGCTCGGCGAGCTCCTCCTCCAGCCGCGCGCGCAGCTCCGGGTCGGTGCCGGGGAACTCCAGGTCGTCCAGGACCGCCCGGACGTACAGGCCGGAGCCGCCGACGAGCAGCGGCACCCGCCCGCGCCCGCGGATCTCGGCGACCGCCCGGCGCGCCGTCTCCTGGTACTCGGCGACGCTGGCCGTACGGGTGACGTCCCACACGTCGAGCAGATGGTGCGGCACTCCGCGCCACTCCGGCTCGGCGAGCTTGGCGGTGCCGATGTCCATGCCGCGATAGAGCTGCATGGAGTCGGCGTTCACGATCTCGCCGCCGAGCCGCAGGGCGAGCTCGACCGCGAGGTCGGACTTGCCCGCGGCGGTCGGCCCGACCACGGCGATCACCTTCATCTCCCCCACCGGCTTAATTCTGCCGTTTCCTCCGGGGTGCTTCCTCCGCATACGAGCGAGCGAACCCCCTGACCGAGGCCCCACGACGGACGGAGCGCGTTTCGGATCGGCTCCCGGACTGGATCAGGACGCCCTTATCCGGCCGATCGCCGCTCACCCCGAGGACGAGGCCCAGTACGCGAGGTAGACCGGTCAAGTTCCCCCGGACCAGACGTCAGGACCGCTTGTCGGCCGAACGACCGCGGTCTACCATCAAGGCAACTTTTAGGAAACTTTCTTAAGAGTCAGCCCGGAGCGCTCCCAGGTCACCCCGCCCTCCGACCCCCTCATCAGGCCGGTCGTGGACCGGCCATCACGTGCATGCGTCAGCCCGCCGACACCGTACGGCGGTGCCCCCGCCATCTCCCGCACCCCGCCCCTGGAGGATCGATGCTGCTTCGCACGTGGCTCCCCGGCTTGCTCGCCGCAGCCCTGTTGACCGCTCTCACCGGCACCGCCGCGGAAGCCGGCACCATCCCGCCCGGTGCCGCCCGCAACTCGGCCCATCCCGCGGCCACCTGCACGGTGACCAGCACACTCGCCGGCGACCACTTCACCGCCGTACAGGTCGCCCAGACCGCCAAGAACAACGGCTTCACCGGCAACGGGCTGGTCGTCTCCGTGGCCGTGGCGCTCGCCGAGAGCAGCGGCTGGACCCGCGCGGTGCTGGTCGACTCGGACTGCAGCCGCGACCGCGGACTGTGGCAGATCAACTCGTACTGGCACTCCGAGGTGTCCGACGCGCAGGCGTTCGACCCGAACGGCGCCGCGCAGGCCGCCTACCGGATCTCCTCGTCCGGTAACGACTGGACGCCGTGGACGACCTACACCAACGGCGCCTACCAGCAGCACATGGCCGAAGCCCAGCAGGCGGTCAACCAGATCGGCGGCGGTGGCGGCAGCACGGGCTGCGGCGGGCTGTCGGCCTGGAACTCCGGCACGGCCTACACCAGCGGCGCGAGCGTGTCGTACAACGGCCACCGCTGGACCGCCAAGTGGTGGACCCAGGGTGACGTGCCCGGCGCGAACGCGCAGAACGTCTGGACCGACAACGGTTCCTGCTGACGCGACGCCCTCCCGCGGCGCGATGGTGCGCTCGGCTCCGGTCTGCTCCGGAGCCGAGCGCACTCGTTCTCTGCCAGATCGGCACAGGCCAGGGCGGCACAGACCGCACGGTCACCGAGGCACGGATCACTCTGGAGCGCGCGTCGCCGCCGACGGGGTTCCCCTGCCGGATATGGGGGCAGATGGCCGATAGGGGCGCCGAGGGCCGGTGTCCCGGCATGAGGCCTCACGGGAGCTCGAATGTCCCTCATGGACAAGGTGAAGAACCTTCTCGGCCAGCACGGCGACAAGGTGGAAGAAGCGATCGAGAAGGCCGGCGACATGGCCGACCGCAAGACCGGCGGGAAGTACTCCGGTCAGATCGACACGGCTCAGGAACAGGCACGGCGATTCGTGGAGCGCTCCGGCGGCGAACACGAGCCCGAAGACCGCGGCAGCCCAGGAGGCGCCGATCCGACGGGCGGCCGACCGTCATAACCCGCCGCCGACCGCCATAGCCCGCTCCGCCGACCGGCACGGCCCGATGCGGCCGTCAAGACGTGACCCGCTGCCGGTCGGCGGAGCGGGCCGCGACCGTCACCGCGTGCGGCGGGCCCAGCTCGCGACGAGGTACCCGACGCCGTACGGGGCCTCGTCCGCCAGCAGCTCCGCGTCGAACGGGGCCTCTCCGGCCGCCCCGGCGAGGACCTGCCACGGCGCGCGTCCGGCCGCCCGCAGTTCCGCGGCGAGGCCGATGTCGAGCCCGGTGAGCGCGGCTTGGTCCGCGTCTGCCAGGGCCGTCGCCACCGCCGCGTCGAACCCGGCGGCGCGCGGATCGAAGTAGCCGGGGGCGGCCTGCGTACGGCATGCCGACCCGTCGCCCATGACCAAGAGCGCGACCGTACCGGCGAGGTCCGCGAGCTCCGCGCCGAGCCGGAGGCACGCCGCCGCGGAGGCGTCCTCCGCGACGCTCCGGTACACCGCCGCCCGGTCGCCGACGAGCCACCGGCCGATCGTCAGGGAGAGCGGCAGCACGGGCTCGCCCGGTCCGACCGTCAGGTCGACGCCGTACGGGCGCAGGGTGCCCGCCGCGTCGGCGCCGAAGTCATGGGTGCGCGGTCCGGAGCCGACCACGACGAGGACGTCGGCGTCGCCGAGCCTGCGCACGGCCACGCCGCACGCCGCCCGCAGGCCGTCGAGCTCGACCGCCGCGCCGCTCGCCACCTCGGGAACGAGCAGCGGCGGATGCGGGCAGACCGCAGCGGAGATCAGCACGTGACCACCCCGTGCGCGACGGTCACGGCCAGAAGGACACCGACGGCGGCCACCCCTGAGAACGCGGTCACGGCCAGAAGGACACCGACAGCGGTCAGCATTCAGCCGCCCCCTGAGTACGCGGTCGCGGACAGGAGGACACGGACGGCGATCAGCACTCGGCCGCCTCTGAAGACGCGGTCACGGGCAGGTGGAGACCGGCGGTGTGGCGGGCCGGCCGATGCCCGGCATGCCGAGCGGCACGCCCTTCGGCGCGGCGGTGCGGCGTTCCCACGCGTCGCCCGCCCGGGTGCGCCGGACGGCGCGGACCGGCCCGTCGGCGACCAGGTGGTGCGGGGCGGCGTAGGTGACGTCAACGGTGACCATGTCGCCCGGGCGGGGCACCTCGGTCTCCCCCTCGCCGAGGCCGAAGTGGACGAGCCGGTTGTCCGGCGCCCGCCCGGACATGCGGTGCGTGCGCTGGTCCTTGCGGCCCTCGCCCTCGGCGACGAGCACTTCGAGGGTGCGGCCGAGCTGCTTCTTGTTCTCCGCCCAGGAGATCTCCTCCTGCAGGGCGATCAGGCGCTCGTACCGCTCCTGGACGACCTCCTTGGGCACCTGGCCGGCCATCTCCGCCGCCGGCGTGCCGGGCCGCTTGGAGTACTGGAACGTGAACGCCCCGGAGAACCGTGCCTCGCGCACCACGTGCAGCGTCTGCTCGAAGTCCTCCTCGGTCTCGCCCGGGAAGCCGACGATGATGTCCGTGGTGATCGCGGCGTCCGGGATCGCGGCGCGGACCCGCTCGATGATGCCGAGGTAGCGCTCCTGCCGGTACGACCGGCGCATCGCCTTCAGCACCGGGTCGGACCCGGACTGCAGCGGCATGTGCAGCGAGGGCATGACGTTGGGCGTCTCGGCCATCGCGGCGATCACGTCGTCGGTGAAGTCGCGCGGGTGCGGGGACGTGAACCGGACGCGCTCCAGCCCGTCGATCTCCCCGCAGGAGCGCAGCAGCTTGGCGAACGCGCCCCGGTCGCCGAACTCGGCGCCGTAGGAGTTGACGTTCTGCCCGAGGAGGGTGATCTCGCAGACGCCCTCGGCGACCAGCGCCTCGACCTCGGCGAGGATCTCGCCGGGCCGGCGGTCCTTCTCCTTGCCGCGCAGCGACGGCACGATGCAGAAGGTGCAGGTGTTGTTGCAACCGACCGAGATCGACACCCACGCGGCGTACGGGGACTCGCGGCGCGTCGGCAGTGTGCTCGGGAAGGTCTCGAGCGCTTCCTTGATCTCGACCTGCGCCTCTTCCTGGACGCGGGCGCGCTCCAGCAGCACCGGCAGCGAGCCGATGTTGTGGGTGCCGAAGACGACGTCCACCCAGGGGGCGCGCTTGACGATCGTGTCGCGGTCCTTCTGCGCGAGGCAGCCGCCGACCGCGATCTGCATGCCGGCGTGGCCCTCCTTGACCGGCCGCAGGTGGCCGAGGTTGCCGTACAGCCGGTTGTCGGCGTTCTCGCGTACCGCGCAGGTGTTGAAGACGACGACGTCGGGCGTCGCGCCGTCGTCCGCGCGGGCGTAGCCGGCGTCCTCGAGCAGCCCGGCGAGGCGCTCGGAGTCGTGCACGTTCATCTGGCACCCGTACGTGCGGATCTCGTACGTGCGGTGCCGATCGTCGAATGTCGTGGGCGCGCTCATCTCATAGGAAAGAGTACGCGCGCCGGGCGGTGGACGGAGACTCCGCGACACCGGCCGCCGCACGCACGGGCATTCAAGATCGACTTCTATAGGTCGGATATGTCCCGCCGCAGGCAGGCGCGAGATACAACGTGATCGGATCGGTACCTCATCTCTGGGGCTACCGCAGGCGTTTGACGTACGCTTTGCGCACATGACGGACAGCGGCAAGGAGGCCCGGGAGGCCGAGGTGAGTGGCGGCGGACCGCTCGTCGTACTTGAGAATGTCAACAAGTACTTCGGCGAACACCATGTCCTCAGGGACATCGATCTCACCATCCATCGTGGCGAGGTCGTGGTCGTGATCGGCCCGTCGGGCGGCGGCAAGTCGACGCTGTGCCGCACGATCAACAGGCTGGAGCCGATCGACGGCGGCACGATCCGGATCGACGGCAAGGCGCTACCCGAAGAGGGCAAGGCACTGGCGCAGCTGCGCGCCGACGTCGGCATGGTCTTCCAGTCGTTCAACCTGTTCGCGCACAAGACGATCCTGCAGAACGTCACCCTGGGCCCGATCAAGGTCCGGAAGGCGGACAAGACCGAGGCGGAGCAGCGCGCGATGGAGCTCCTCGAGCGCGTCGGCATCGCCTCGCAGGCCGAGAAGTACCCCGCGCAGCTGTCCGGCGGACAGCAGCAGCGCGCCGCGATCGCCCGCGCCCTCGCGATGCGGCCCAAGGTCATGCTGTTCGACGAGCCCACGTCGGCACTGGACCCGGAGATGATCAAAGAGGTCCTCGACGTCATGACCGACCTGGCCGCCGACGGCATGACGATGGTCGTCGTGACCCACGAGATGGGCTTCGCCCGGGCGTCGGCCAACAAGGTCGTGTTCATGGCGGACGGCCAGATCGTGGAGGAGAACACCCCCGGTGAGTTCTTCACCAACGCGCGGAGCGACCGCGCCAAGGACTTCCTGTCGAAGATCCTGACGCACTGACGCGCGCTCACGGTTCTCGACGGACTCAGACCCGAGGAAGAGGAACCGCGGGGAGCGGTTCTCCACAACAGCAGCAGGGGAAGATCATGCGAGTACGTCATTTTGGCTTCGCCGCCGCCGCGCTTGCGACGGCCACGATGAGCATCTCCGGGTGCGCGGCGAAGAAGAACACCACGGTGGTCGACAAGGCCAAGGACGGCAAGAAGATCGTCATCGGCGTCAAGTACGACCAGCCCGCCCTCGGCATGAAGACCGGCAGCGGGGTCGAGGGCTTCGACGTCGACGTCGCGAAGTACATCGCCAAGAAGCTCGGGGTCAAGAGCGACAGCAAGATCGAGTTCAAGGAGGCCCGGTCGGCCAACCGGGAGACCTTCCTGCAGAACGGCACGGTCGACATGGTGATCGCCACCTACTCGATCACCGCGGAGCGTAAGCCGAAGGTGACCTTCGGCGGCCCGTACGTCGTCACCCACCAGGACCTCATGGTCCGGGCCAACGACAACTCGATCACGAGCCTGCAGTCCCTCAAGGGCAAGAAGCTGTGCGCGGTGTCCGGGTCGAACTCCTGGAAGAACATCACCTTGGGCACCAACAAGCTCAACGCCAAGGTCGCCGCGGTGACCGTCCCGGCCCAGGGCTACGAGGAGTGCATCACCAAGCTCAAGGGCGGATCGGTCGACGCGGTCTCCACCGACGCGACCATCCTCGCCGGCTTCGCCGTCCGTGAGGGCTCGGCGGTCAAGGTCGTCAACGCGCCGTTCACCGACGAGAAGTACGGCGTCGGCCTCAAGAAGGGCGACACCAAGACCTGCAACGCCGTCAACGACGCCATCAAGGCCATGTACTCCGACGGCACCGCCAAGCAGCTGTGGGAGAAGTGGTTCGGCAAGGCGAACCTCCCCTTCGACGCCAACGTGCCCAGCGCTGAAGGCTGCGCCTGAGCCGTAGGCACACGGGTTCCGCGCCGGTGGGCCGCACGGGCTCACCGGCGCCGCTCGTAAGAAGGTAGGAGTGAGATGAACTGGGACGTACTCCTCGACTTCAGTCCGCTCGCGGACAACAGCGGCAAGCTCCTGTCCGCGTTCTGGGCGAACATCGAGATCTCGGTGACGGTGGGCATCCTGTCGCTGGTGATCGGCACGCTCATCACCGCGATGCGGGTCTCGCCCGTCCGGGTGATGCGGATCGCCGGCGCGTTCTACGTCAACACGCTGCGGAACACCCCGCTCACGCTGGTCCTGCTGTTCTGCAGCCTCGGGCTCAGTGACACGCTGAAGTTCAGGATCTCGAACACGTCGACCGTCAACTTCTTCTGGCTGGCGGTCCTCGGCATGTCGTTCTACACGGCGGCCTTCGTGGCCGAGTCGCTGCGGGCCGGCATCAACACCGTGCCGATGGGGCAGGCGGAGGCGGCGCGGGCGATCGGGCTGACCTTCACCCAGTCGCTGCGAATGGTGATCATGCCGCAGGCCTTCCGCGCGGTCATCGCGCCGCTCGGCAGCGTCATGATCGCAATGATCAAGAACACCACGGTGGTCCTGGTCGCGAGCTACTACGAGGCCGCCTCGCTGATGAAGGACATGTTCGAGCAGTACGGCGCCACGCTGCCGATCTTCATCGGATTCGCGGTCGGCTTCATGTGCCTGACCCTGCCGACGGGCTTCTTCTTCAACTGGCTGGCCAAGCGGATGGCGGTGGTCCGGTGACAACCATGACGGAGACCAAGCCGGCGCCCCGGCGGGCCAAGAAGTCCGAGTCGTCCGTCCTGTTCGACGCGCCGGGCCCCAAGGCGCGGCTGCGGAACAACATCCTGACGCTCGTCTCGGCGATCGTGATCCTCGGGATCATCTACGTCGTCGTCGCCCGGTTCGACAAGGAAGGCCAGCTTCAGGGCAAGCTCTGGAAGCCGTTCATCCAGGGCTCGACCTGGACGGACTTCATCCTCCCCGGCATGTGGGGCACGCTGAAGGCGGCGTTCGCCGGGGCCGTGCTCGCCCTCCTGTTCGGCGTGGTCTTCGGGCTGGCGCGGATGTCGGACCACCGGTGGATCCGGGTGCCGGCCGCGACGATCATCGAGTTCTTCCGCGCCATCCCGCTGCTGATCCTGATCTTCTTCGTCTTCAGCGGGCCGCCGACGATCGCCAACGCGCTGAACCGCGAGTTCCCCGAGGTCACCGCGTTCACCGCGCTGGTCTTCGCGCTGATGCTCTACAACGGCTCCGTGCTGGCGGAGATCTTCCGTGCGGGCATCAACGCGGTGCCGCGCGGCCAGTCGGAGGCCGCGTACGCGATCGGCCTGCGCAAGAACGGCGTGATGCGGCTCATCCTCATCCCGCAGGCGACCACCGCGATGATGCCGGCGATCGTCAGCCAGCTCGTCGTCCTGCTGAAGGACTCGGCGCTGGGCTGGATCATCTCGTACGAGGACCTGCTGAACACGGGCTACCGGCAGATCCCCACGCAGTACGGCAACCTCATCCCGGCCGCGATGGTGATCGCGCTGCTCTACATCGCGATGAACCTGTCCCTCAGCTTCCTGGCCACGTGGCTGGAGAAGCGGAGCCGGCGCAGCCGTAAGACCTCCGCCAAGACGCTCGGCACCGGCACCACCGTGCCCGGCGCCGGGATGGGGCAGGACGCCGTGATGCCCACCTGAGCCAAGGGACACAGGACGGGCCGGTGCTGAACCACCGGCCCGTTCGCTTTTCATGACGCCCGCACGCGTGTGAACGAGGAAATCGGACCCATGCTGGAACGGATCCGCTCGAAGTCGGATGATCAAGAGGTCCTCGAATTATGGTTCTGGCCCGGATTTCGTGATGGTCACGGCCGGCGGTCGTTTCGGGGCGTCCCGTCCTCGGGCAAGCCGGGATCGTCCGCAGGACTTTGCTCTGCTTACCTCGGGTATGCATCGGACCGTTCCAGGTGTCTACCCGAGGTAAGCAGAGCAAATGGCGCAGGGAGGCGGAGTGGCGGGGGCGGGACGGCTGCGGCCAGCCATGGACCGCTCGGCGGGAGTGAGTGGGCAGGACCGCCCACTCCGTGCCGTCCACCGCTGAGTAGGCCTGGGGCGCGGTGCCGGGGTCGCCCTCCGGTCGGTTTCCCCAGGCCTCTCGCCGAACCCGCCGTACGTCAGGGGACGATCCCTGGCACCCCCGATGTTGGGTGTCGCGATCGCACGGCGCGGCGCCCTCATCAGGGAGTAGGTGAAGGGAGCGGGACGGCGTCGAGGTGGCGGACGAGGTGCTCGGCGGTTTCCTGGAGGTCGATGAGCGGGTGCCGTATGCAGTGGCGGGGACCGATCTGCCAGGAAAAGTGTCCGGGGCGTACCCAGACGTTCAGGCCGGACAGCTGCAGGACGGAGATTCCGCGCTCATCGCTGTTGCGCCACCCGGAGAATCCGCGCTTCGTCAGGGCGCGCAGGAGGCAGCGGGCGGCGGTGTCGGGCTCGACCTTGAAGGTCAGGCCGGGCCAGGTGGCGGGCAACGGCAGCGCGAACCAGACGGTCCTTTACGGGGATCTTGATCAGCGGTGCAGGCGCCGGTCCTCCGGTCACCCGGCCGTTCTGGTCAAAGGTGGAGCCGTGACAGGGGCAATGAAAACCGGATCCCACGTAGGAGACCGGGCAGCCCTGGTGGGTGCAGGTGGCGTTGAATGCCGTGAAGGTGTCCGTCGTCGGGTGCAGCAGATAGGCGCGGGCGCCGTTCGGCGCGGTGAAACTCTTCGATGATCCGACGGGGACGCCGGCAACCGCAGCGATCACCATTCCGGCACCGGCCGTCCCCGGGCTCGGCGAGGCGTCCGGCGCGGTGGGAGTCGGCGACGGGCCGGCGTGGCTCACCGCAGCGCCGGACGGGCGCCGCGCGAGCGCCAGGACGCTGCCGATGGGGACGGCGGCCGCGGCGACCGCTGCCGCGATCATGCCGCCCCGCACGAGGGCGCGTCGCTCGACGTCGCCCTGTACGGTCACGTTCTTGTGCGTCGTGGGCCGCGCCGGCAGGTCCAGCGTGTGACGCACCGCCGCACGCAGCCAGGCCGTCACCGAGAACACGCCGCCGTCGCCCGCTATCAACAGTGGGCTCCATGCGAAGGCGAAACCGATGTCGGCTCCGTAGTAGTACGGCCGGGTGGTCCAGCTCACCGTCAGGAAGAAGCTGAGCGCGAGCACGACGCCGCCGAGGGCTGCAACTCGGGTGAACAGTCCCAGTAGGGTGCCTAGCCCGACCGCAACCTCACCGAAGGCGATCGCCAGCCCCGTGACGGTCGAGTAGCGGGCACTCAGCGACACCACAGCGCCGACCGGAGACGTCGCAGCGGCGTGCAGCATCTGGGCGTGGACGCCGAGTGGTGAGGCGTCATCCAGGTAGTGCGGGTCGAAGATCTTGGAAAGACCGGCGTACAGAAAGGTGACACCGAGAAAAGCGCGTAGCGGCAGAAGCACCCACGCCGGCGACTGCAGTGGGGAATCCATCCGCAACCGAGCCCGCAAACCACTCAGCGGTCCCGCGCGGCGCGATGTGGTGGAGAACGAGGATGACGGCAAGAGGATCAGCCCTTCCATGCGGAGTCGGGGCACCAGGTAACGGCGTCGTCAAGTCAAGAGGCGATTACCTGAGTGACTTCCCGCCTGGGCCTGTTACGGAAAGCAGGCCGAGGCACATTTCGTCGCTGGTGCCGTCTCCCCAGACCACGTATCGCGGGGGAAGCTTGCTCAGTTCCGGGAGTTTCCGACGCAGCGTGGCGTCATGGGTGCAGGTGACCCGTACCGTGTCTCCGGGCTTGACGTCGACGGGCGTGGGCAGCGGCGTGAGCTTCTGATTGTCGAAGTCGAATGACGAGACGTCGAGCAGGGTACGGGCTTTGGGGGTTCCAGGGTCGAGTTCCACCTTGATCGAGCGTCCGAGCAGGTGCATGTGTCCCAACCCCGCGTACACCGTCATGGGTCGCGGTACCGGGTAGTCGCAGTGCTGGGTGTTGCCGGGCACCGGCTTGCCTTTGCTGCATCGGCTCACCAGTTGCGCCTCCTGGGAGCCTGGGCCGACGCCGAAGCGCTTGGCGACGTCCGCGATGGCTGCGGCGCGGTCGCACAGCGGACCGGACTCGCCGCTGGCACAGGGCAGTTCTATCGGCGCTTCCAACGGCACCATGGCCAGCGGCTTGGTGGCGGCTGTGCCGTCAGTCAGTCGCAACCGGACTCTGGGCTGGTCCGATGCGCCGGCACGGCCGCCGGTGGCGAGCAGGTTGTAGTGCACCTGAAGGACGAGCAGGCTGCCGGGCTTCAACGGGAATCCGACGTCCTGCTTCAGAAGCGTCTCTTTGTGATTCGGCGTCCAGGTGTCGACCCACGCCCCACCTTGCCCCAAGCCGTCGCCACCGAAGCAGGTCCAGCCCTGGCCCGGCGTCGCGGCGTCCTTGGCGCGTGCTTCTGCCGCGCTCTCGGGTGGGATCGCGTAGGTGATGGCGTGGTGCACGATCGACGGGTTCCCGGGCTCGAACTGGGCTCCGGTCAGGTACGCGGGCTTGGTCAGGTGCGGATCGATCACCAGGCACCGGTATTCGTCGGTGCCACCGTTGGGAGCGGACGGCGTATAGGGCTGCGGCGCAGTCAGGTTCACGAATCGCTCGCCGGCCCGCAGTGGTAGCGCCTGTGCCACGGAGGAGGGCATGTGCATCGGACTGGTGTGCCGGCCTCCGCCGTCGGCAGTGGTGGCGGATCCGGAGCCCGTCTCGTTCGAACCACACGCGGCGGCCACCAGCGTCATCGCACCCGCTACCAGAGCGAGTATCCGCAATCGAGTTATCTGTTTCGTCATGATGCCCTTCTCGTCTTGAATTCTGTGCACGTGAACGTACGCAGCCATTCCTTACAATGCGCTTTCATCGTTGTCGGCCTTGACCCTGATCATTGGACCTGGGCCTGAACTGCCTGGACCGGGAAGGGTCAGAGTGTTTCGGCTGCGGGGTGGCGGGCGCCGATGCGGGCTGGGATGGCGGTGAGCCCGGCGACGGCGAGCACGGTTCCCACCAGGACGGCGAGGAGCCACCACAGGGGCGGGACGGTGAGGATGCCCTGCCTGAGGATCTTGTTGAGGAGGACGCCTGTGGGGATGCCGAGGGTGGTGCCGATCAGCGCGGGAAGGGCCTGGGCCGCGGTCAGTCCGGCGCTGACCTGCTGGGGGGTCGCACCGAGTGCGCGTGCCAGCGCCGACGAGCGTCTGGCGTCGAGGACCGTCGCCCAGGTGATGAAGAGCGTGTTGACGGCCGCCAGGATGACGAGCAGGACGGTGATCATCGCCATGACCTGGTTCATCCGGTCGATGCGGGGATTGTCGACCTCGGAGGAGAGGTGGTCGGCCAGGAAGGAGTAGTTGGTCAAGATCGCCACGATCCCGGTGACTGTGACGGCGATGCTGAGCACGTTCAGGATGCCGCGGCGGGGTCGGCGGGAGGCCAAGCGCAGGCCGAGGAGCAGCGGGATCGGTAGCCGTGCCGAGAGGGCGATCAGCCAGGCCCGGCGCCGGGGCGGGCGGGCGGCGTCGGTCAGCGCGGCGACTGTGCTGGTACGGGCGGCTCGGATGGCGGGAACGAGTGTCGCGGCCACCGCCACCGCCAGGGCGACGGTGACGACGAGCCCCATCGTGGACAGCGTGACCGATGGTGTGTCCGGAGTCCCGACCAGCCCTGCGCCCGCACTGGCGAACAGGGGAGCGGTCAGCCATCCGGCCACCAGCCCGGCCACCGCCGCCGACAACGCCAGGGCCAGATGCTCGGCCAGTAGTACGGCGGCGACCAGCCCGGGCGTGCCGCCGACCGCCTTGAGCAGTCCGACCCGACGGGTCTGCTCCACCATCCGGCGGCCGACCAGTACGGCGACCCCGGCCATCGCGAGCAGGCCGAACAACCAGCTGCCGACCTGCAGTACGAGCTGTTCGTTCTTTACCACCAGGTTGTCCACGTCCCTGATCTGCTGCCAGGACGATTCGGTGGCGGAGTCACTGGAGTGCGCGGCCACGAATGCCGGAGCCGCAGCGGGATCGGCAAGCTTCAGGTTGAGGAGATAGGACAGTGAATCGGGTGTGGTGGCCAGGCTCTGGGCGGCGGTCCGGGTGAGCCACACGAGGCCGGGTGAGGGGCTCCTCGAGCCGTTGAGCCATGATCTTGGGAGAACGGCGCAGCCGGTGTTGCAGAGGCTTGACGGGTAGGCCGGGATGGCGGCGGTGACGGCGGTGCCGACGATGTGGAATGTCCGCCCGCTCAAAGTGACCTGATCGCCGACGTGGACGCCGAGCGCGTCGGCGAAGCTGCGCTCGAACACCACCCCGCCCGCGCTCACCCAGCTGCCCTGTGTGAGCGTGGGCTGGTCGACGGCGGCCGGTGTCCGGTCGCGGCCTGCCGCCGTCACCGGCGTGGTGTGGCCACCGGCGTGGAGGATGGTCGAGGCGACCGGGTAGGGCCCGCTGTGGCCGGTGACGGCGGAGGCGTGGATCAGTGCGCCGGCGGACTGGCCGGGACGCATGCTGACCACCAGGTCCGGCCCGGCCGTCGCCGTCCGGGTGTGCTGGTAGGGCTTTTCGGTCACCCCGTAGAGGGCGAGTCCGACCGTCAGTGTGGTGGTGGTGACCGCGATCACCAGGAGGATCATTACGGCCTCGGTCGGGTGCCGCCGCAGGTCACGGGCGGCGAGCCGGAGAATCACCAGGATACGGCTCACGTCTCAGTCCCTCCGCGCCGCAAAGGCGCCGGTGGTTCCCCTGACCTCGCTCACGAGCACCCCGTCGCGCATCGAGATCAGCCGGTCCGCCGTGGCCCCGATCTGCGGGTCGTGGGTGACGATGACCAGCGTCTGCCCGGCTACCCGCAGGCTGTCGAACAGTGCGAGCACCTCCTGGGTGGCGGTGCTGTCGAGGTTGCCGGTGGGCTCGTCGGCCAGCAGGACCAGCGGGTCGGGGCTCAACGCGCGGGCGATCGCGACCCGCTGGCGCTGCCCGCCGGACAGCGCCGAGGGCAGGAAGCCGGTCCGGTCGGCCAGGCCGACGCTCCCCAGCAGTTCCAGGGCCCGCGCTCGTGCCGCTCGCGGCGAGCGTCCGGCCAGCAGCGCCGGGAGCTCGACGTTCTCCACGGCGGTGAGCTCCTCCATGAGGTGGAAGGACTGGAAGATGAAGCCGACGGCCTCGCGCCGGAGCTGCGCCAGGGCCCGTTCGCTCATCTGGTCGACGCGGCGTCCGGCCAGCTCGATCTCGCCCTCATCGGGTCGTTCCAGCCCGCCGAGCAGGTACAGCAGTGTCGACTTCCCGCAACCGCTTGGGCCCATCACCGCCAGCGTCTCGCCCTGGGTGACCTCCAGGTCGACGCCGTCCACAGCGTGGACCAGCCCTGCCGCCCTGCCGAACCTCTTGCGCAACCCGCGGGTGCGTAGTACCGGTGTCATGGTTTGTCCCTTCGCAGGGTCCGGTGTTCCCGAACCGACGATCACGCTAGGTAATGGACGATCCACGGCGATACACAGCTGGGTGGCATCTCGGAAGTGGAGCTAGGTACACCTCCACTTCGGCACTCAGGACCCCAGCAGGCCCGGTCGGTGGCCCTGCACAATGAACGGGACGAACCCGGCCAAGGAGAGCATGGTGAGTGGTGGATCGACCGCCCTGAACACGGGGGCGCCCCGGCACGGGATCGGTGCCGCTGCCCGCGGCCTGGCGTACGGCCTGGCGTTCTGTGGCCTGACGCTCGCCGGAGCCGCCATTCTGCTCGCGGCCCCGGCTCTGGTCTTGGACGTCCTGCTCCCTGGTGCGCCGCTCAGTGGTGGGCCGTCCAGCGGCGACCGCCTCCACCTGTGGCTAGGGCTGGTGGTCACGCTGGTTCCCTGCACCGCGTTGGGCGTGCGATGGGCCGCCGGTCGGGCCGGACCGACGGCGGGGGCCACCCTGCTGGTTCCCCCGGTTCTGACGATCGCCGCCATCCTGACCTACGGTGGCCCGCCGCCCGGTGGCGATCACGGAGCCGTGTGGCTGGCGATCCCCCTGGTCCTCTGCGGCGTGCTGGGCATCCGGTGGGTGGCGTGGGCGACCAGGTCACTGGTCGGTGCCTGCTGCGGCGTGCCCATCGCCGCTCCCTACCAGCCTGTTCCGGGCGCCAGGCAGATCGCCCGCTGGCTGCTCACCGACACCGCGACCGGGCGGGACCTCCTGTGGACGGCCGTGAACGCAGGCGGCGGCTGCGTCCTGGTCACCGCGCCGCCCGGGCTGATCCTCTACGGGCTGAGCGCCATCGCCGCGCTCGACACCCCCGTGCAGCACACACTCCGGCACACCCGGCCCCCTGTGCTCCCCGGACCACCTCTCCCGCCGCCGCCGTACACCGAGCGGCTCACCGACTGGCTGGCCACCCCGCTCAACCCCGGCGGCCTCACCGCCTGGCTCGCCATTCCGCTCGGTCTGGCCATGGTGGCGCTCGGGCTGTACCTCGGTCCGAGGCTGCTGCCGGTCTACGGCCGATTCGCCCGCTCGATGCTGGGGCCGAACCGCCATGCCGAACTGGCGTTGCGGGTCCGTCACCTCGCCCAGACCAGGTCTGACACCCTCGACTCCGGCGCGGCCGAGATGCGCCGGATCGAACGGGACCTGCACGACGGCGCGCAGGCGCGGCTGGTGGCGATGGGCATGACCCTGGACGCCGCTGAAGGACTCGTCGAGGCCAGCCCCGCCGCGGCGCGGGCACTGCTGACCGAGGCCAGGGACTCCTCGGTCAAAGCGCTCGAAGAGCTGCGCGACCTGGTCCGTGGCATCCACCCGCCGGTGCTGGCCGACCGCGGCCTGGTCGACGCGCTCCGGGCGCTGGCCCTGGACCTGCCGCTGCGGGTGGAGTTCTCCGGTGAACTGCCCGACCGGCCACCGGCGCCGGTCGAGTCAGCGGCGTACTTCGCGGTCAGCGAACTGCTGGCCAACGTGTCCAAGCACGCGGGCGCCACTCACGTGTGGATCGACGTCGGTTATGGTGGCGGAACGCTTCGGATCGGTGTCACCGACGACGGCCGTGGCGGTGCCGACCCCGCCCAGGGCACCGGTCTGCGCGGCCTGGAGCGGCGGCTCGCCGCCTTCGACGGTGTACTGGCCGTCAGTAGCCCGCCCGGCGGGCCCACCATGGTGAACCTGGAGATTCCGTGCGCGTAGTCATCGCCGAAGACCTCTTCCTGCTGAGGGACGGCATGACCCGCATGCTCCGGGCACACGGGCTGCGGGTCACCGCCGCCGTCGACAACGGACCCGATCTCCTCGCCGCCGTGGCGGCGGACAAGCCGGACGTGGCCATCGTGGACGTACGGCTCCCGCCCGGCTTCACCGACGAGGGCCTACGGGCCGCGCTGGAGGCCCGCCGCCAGGTGCCCGGCCTTCCGGTGCTGGTGCTGTCACAGTACGTCGAGCAGCTGTACGCCCGTGAGCTGCTGGCCGGAGGCACCGGCGGCATCGGCTACCTGCTCAAGGACAGGGTGCTGCGCAGCGCCGAGTTCGTCGATGCCGTCCGCCGAGTCGCCGCCGGCGGCACCGCGATGGACCCCGAAGTCATCGCGCGCCTGCTGGACCATAACTCCGCCACCGCTCCCATCGCCGCGCTCAGCCCGCGCGAACGCGAAGTGCTCGCCCAGATGGCGGAAGGCCGGTCCAACGCCGCCATCGCCCAGCGACTGGTCATCACCGAACGGGCCGTCGTCAAGCACACGGCCTCCATCTTCCTCAAGCTCGGCCTCCAGCCCTCCGACGACGACAACCGCAGGGTCCTCGCCGTCCTCGCCCACCTGAACCGCTGACCCTCCGCCGAAACGGCCTCATCCCACCCGTCTCGGCCGCCAGGGGGATGCTGATCGCCGCGCCCCAGGCGTATTCCCCAGGTCCAGCCCAGCGCAGCCCAGACCGCTCTGGGGAGGACCTCCGGAGCGGGGCGCGCTGGACCGGCAGGCGGTGATCCCGGCCACGTATCGGGACGTGCGATCTCCTGATCGCCGACCTGGCCGCTCCGGCCACGGGCGAACTCGCCCACGCTGAACTGGAAGAACTCCGCGAACAGTGGGCGACACCGCGCAGCCCGATGGACCGGGCGTGCGTCACCGGTGCGCCGACCCGATCCGACCCCGGCGCGGGCCTGTCCAGCGAGAGCCTGTCGGCGAGCTGAGCCGACGGAACACGGACGGGCCGGTGGTGATCCACCGGCCCGTTTGCGTTTCATGATCGTAGCTGTCAAGTCACCGTTCGAGGTCCCATCGGCGTCCTGTTTGCGAGACGATTCCGATATGACCGCTCGCGCTACCGCTCCCTATGGATCCTGGTCCTCTCCGATCTCCGCCGCCGACGTGGCCCGTGCGCGACTGCGGATCAGCTTTCCCACCATTCACGGTGATCGCGTGTGGTGGCAGGAGACCCGCCCGGAGAAGGGCGGCCGGACCACGATCGTGCGGTCCGGTGTCGATCTGCTGCCCGCGCCGTGGAACGCCCGCACGCGCGTGAACGAGTACGGCGGGCGGTCCTACCTCCCCCTCCCCGACGGGGACGTCGTCTTCGCCAACTATGAGGACCAGCGGCTCTACCGCCTCACCCCCGGTGAGCTGCCCCGGCCGTTGACGCCTGAGCCGGCCCAGCCCACCGGCCTGCGGTACGCCGACTTCGCCCTGGCCCCCGACGCGCAGCACGTCTGGTGCGTCTGTGAGGGCCACACGACCGGGGGCGTACGCCGGGCGATCGTCGCGGTGCCCGTCGACGGCGGCGCCGCCGACGACGCGCAGGCGATCCGGGAGCTCGTCAGCGGCGCCGACTTCTACGCGTTCCCCACGCCGTCGCCGGAGGGCGGCCACCTCGCCTGGATGCAGTGGAGCCACCCCCGGATGCCCTGGGACGGCACCGAGATCCGGGTCGCCGCCTTCGACGAGACCGGGTCGCTCGACCGGCCGCGTACGGTCAAGGGCGGCCTCAGCGAGTCCGCGCTCGCGCCGACCTGGCTGAGCGAGTCCCGGCTGTACGTCGTGTCGGACTGGCCGGGCTGGTGGAACCTCTACGAGGTCGGCCTGCACGGCGAGTCGCCGCAGGCGCTGTATCCGGCCGAGGAGGAGTTCGCCGGGCCGCTCTGGAACCTGGGCGGCCGCCCGTACGCCGTCCTGGACGACGGCCGGATCGCGGTGCTGCACGGCCAGGGCGACCAGCGGCTCGGCCTGTACGACCCGGAGACGGCCGAGCTGGTCGACTTCGACCTGCCCTACACCGACTGGAAGCCCCAGCTGTCCGGCGACGGGACGAGCATCGTCGGCATCGCGGGCGCCCCCGACATCCCGTGGTCGGTGGTCGTCGTGGACGCCGACAGCGGCGAGTCGAAGGTGCTGCGCAGCGAGCTCGACACCCCGCCCGAGGCGGCCTACCTGCCGCTGCCGCGCGCCCAGGAGCTCGAGGGCCCGTTCGGCCGCCCGGTGCACGCCTACGTCTACCCGCCGTCCAACCCGGGCTTCCAGGCGCCCGAGGGCGAGCTCCCGCCGTACGTCGTGTTCGTGCACGGCGGCCCGACCGACCACACGACCAGCGTGCTCGACCTGGAGATCGCCTACTTCACCAGCCGGGGCGTCGGCGTCATCGACGTCAACTACGGCGGCTCCACCGGCTACGGCCGCGCCTACCGGGAACGGCTGCGCCGCCAGTGGGGGGTCGTGGACGTCGAGGACAGCGTCGCGGCCGCCGAGGCGCTCATCCGCGGGGGCACCGCCGACCCCGAGCGGCTCGCCATCCGCGGCGGCAGCGCCGGCGGCTGGACCACGCTGTGCGCGGTGACGCACAGCGGCCTGTTCAAGGCCGGCACCTCCTACTTCGGCATCTCCGACCCGCAGAACTGGCTCAAGGAGACCCACGACTTCGAATCCACGTACCTGTACGGGCTGATCGGCCCGATCCCCGGCTTCGAGCGCACGTACGAGGAGCGCTCCCCGATCGCCCGCGCGTCCGAGGTGACCTGCCCCGTCCTGCTCCTGCAGGGACTGGACGACCCGGTCGTCGCCCCGGCGCAGTCGGAGCGGTTCGCCGAGGCGATGGCGCACAAGAAGATGCCCTACGCGTACCTGGCGTTCGAGGGAGAGTCGCACGGGTTCCGGCGGGCCGACACCGTCGTCGCCTGCCTGGAGGCCGAGCTCGCCTTCTACGGCCGGACCCTGGGGTTCGAGCCGAAGGACGTGCCCTCGATCGAGCTCACCGTCGGCCCGCCGAGCGGCACCGAGGAGGTCGCCGAGCCGGCCGACGCCCAGGCTACCGACTGACCCCCGCCGCCCCCGGACTCCGCCGTCGACGGCACCAGCGACGACTCGACCCTGTGCCACGCCCCGCGGTTCGCGGCACCGGCGGCGGTCGGTCAGCCGGTGCCGGGGCGATCCGGCCGGGTGGCGTCACCGGGTATCGGGGCGCGGGTGTCGTCGGCCGGGCGGGCGGTGGGCGGGGTCACCCATCCCTGGAAGGCCGCCTGCAGACCGGCCTGGAACCGTGTTCGCGCGCCGAGCCGGGTCATCAGATCCCGCACGCGGCGCTGCAGCGTGCGGTAGCTCAGGCCGACCTGCCGGCTGATCGCCTCATCGCCCAGGCCGGCCGTGAGCATCGCCACGAGCTGGGCCTCGAACGGCGTCGGGCCGGCCCCGGGTGCGTCGGCGGTGTCGTCGCCGGGCACCCGCAGGGGCAGTGCCAGCCGCCACAGCGTCTCGAACAGCGCGCACAGGGCGTCGAGTAGCTCCGAGGAGTGGACGATCGCGCAGCTCTCGATGGCCGAGGCGTCGATCCGCAGCGGCACGATGGCCAGCCGGTCGTCGGCGACCATCATCTTCATGGGAACGCCTGACATGACGCGCGCCTGCTCCCCCGCGGCGGCGATCGGCTCATGGTGCCCCTTCCACCATCCGTCCACCTCGAGGCTGGCGCGGTCGTAGACCGCCCGGTACACGATCCCTCGGCGGAGCATCTCGAGCTCGACCTGGTTGGGCAGGTGGGGCTGGTTCACGTACGGCGGGCGGTCGAAGACGAGGACCTCGTGACGGGCGCCGCGCTGCAGTTGCTCGGTCCGCTGCATCACCGCCTCGCGGCCCGCGACGATCTCGACCAGTTCGGCGGGGTGCCGGGTGCCCAGCGCCCGCTGGTACGTCTCGGCGAGCTGCCGCGCGGCGGCCCGGACGCGGCTGAGCTCCGCCTCGCGTTCGAGGACGAGGGTCTCCAGGGCGACGTCCGGAGGGGCGGCGATGTACTTCTCCAGCTGGCCGGACATCCGGCTCACCAGCCCCGCGTCCTCGAGCACGCGAAGTGAGGCCCTGACCTGCTGCGGAGACAGGCCGGCCGATGCCCCGAGCGCGTCGGTCGACGCTCCGGGCACCTCGATGAGGCTGCGGTAGACGGCCTCGTCCGCGGAATCCAGGCCGAGAGCATCCAGCACAAAGTCGATCTTGCCAGGGTTGACCGCTCAGCGGGCCAAAGCACGTCAATGACGTGAATGCGCCGCACTGTGGATCTTCCGCCTGCGACGTCACCACGGTGATCATCCAACTGCCCCACATCACCCCACGAAGGAGTTCCCGTTGAAGACTCTCCGCCGGCGCATACGCGTCACCACGGCGGCGGCGGGCGTCCTGCTGGTGGCCGTCGCGGCCCCCGCCCCGGTCTCCGCGGCCACCGCTTCGGCGGCGCCGACGACCGCGGCGCCGGTGCCCGGATCGCGTCCTCTCGCCAGTGCGTCGTCCGGCAAGCGGATCACCCTGATCACGGGAGACGTGGTCGCGTACGACGCCCATGCCGGCAAGGGCGAGGACGTGAAGGTCACCGCGGCGCGGCGTACGGACGGCAGGCCGGTGGGCTTCTTCCAGCGCCGGCAGGGAGACGCCCTGTACGTCATCCCGTCGGACGCGCTCGGTCTGATCGGCACCGGGCGGCTGGACAAGAGCCTGTTCGACGTCGCCTACCTGGCGCGGTCCGGCTATGCCGACGACGCGTCCGCGCGCATCCCGGTGATCGCGCAGTACGGCGGCGCGGTCCGGGACGCCAAGGCGCTGTCCCGGCAGGCCGACGCCCTGCCGGCCAACACCTCCTCCCGGCCGCTGACGGCGATCCACGGGGCCGCGTTCGGCGTGGCCAAGTCCGCGGTGCGGACGTTCTGGGACACGATCGCCCCCGCCGCCGGTGACGCACAGCCGAAGGCGCTGGCCGACGGGCTCAGCAAGATCTGGCTGGACCGCAAGGTGACCGTCACCCTGGACGAGAGCGTGCCGCAGATCGGCGCGCCCGAGGCCTGGAAGAAGGGCCTGGACGGCAAGGGCGTCAAGGTCGCGGTCGTCGACACGGGCATCGACCTGCACCACCCGGACTTCGCCGGCCGGATCGGCGACACGGCCAACTTCAGCGCCGAGAGCAGCGTTCAGGACGGCCACGGGCACGGCACGCACGTCGCCTCGATCATCGCCGGCAGCGGTGCGGCGTCGGGCGGCCGCTACAAGGGCGTCGCCCCGGGTGCCACGCTGCTGGCCGCCAAGGTCCTCGACAACCGCGGCAGCGGTGCCGACTCGCAGGTCATCGAGGGGATGCAGTGGGCGGCCGAGCACGGCGCCAAGGTGATCAGCATGAGCCTGGGCAGCGAGCCGACCGACGGAACCGACCCGGCGAGTCAGGCCGTCAACGATCTCACCCGACAGTACGGGGCGCTGTTCGTCATCGCCGCGGGCAACTCCGGTCCGCAGGCGGGGACCGTCGACTCGCCGGGCACCGCCGACGCCGCCCTCACCGTGGCCGCCGTCGACAAGCAGGACAAGCTCGCCGACTTCTCCAGCCGAGGCCCGCGCGTGGGCGACTTCGGTCTGAAGCCCGACATCGCGGCGCCCGGTGTGGACATCGTGGCCGCCCGTGCCGCCGGCACGAACATCGGTACCGCGGTGGACGCGAACTACACCACCCTCAGCGGAACCTCGATGGCAACGCCGCACGTGGCCGGCGCGGCGGCGATCCTCGCGCAGCAGCACCCGGACAAGTCCCCCGCGTGGCTCAAGTCCGTGCTCACCGGCACCGCCCGCGACGACGGCTACGGGACCTTCGAACAGGGCGCCGGCCGCGTCGACGTCGCGCAGGCCGTGACCGGGCAGGTGCACGCCGACGGCGACCTGAACTTCGGCCTGCTCTCCTACCCGCAGTCCGGGCCCGTGACCAAGACGATCACCTATGTCAACGACGGCGCTCAGCCCGTCACGCTCACCCTGGCCCTCACGCTCAAGGCGCACGCCGGCGGCACCCCGGACAAGGGGATGCTGTCCGCCGACCACGACACGGTGACCGTGCCCGCCGGCGGTTCGACGGCCGTCAAGGTCACGCTCGACCCGGCGAAGGGCCCGGCGACCTGGTATGAGGGCGCCGTCCGCGCCACCGGATCCGGCGTGCGCGTCACGACGGCGGTCGGCGCGTACGAAGAGGCCCGGAAGGTGAGGCTGAGCGGACACGTCATCCCGCCCGACGGTGCCACGGACCTGACGTACAGCGGCTGGGCCTTCATGCGCGTCGACGGTCGCGACGACCTCGACTACGGCGTGAGCATGGACGCGGGCCAGGACGCCGCCGCCGACGTCTACCCCGGCGCCTTCACCCTCACCACCTACGTCACCTGGCGGGACGCCGACCACCGGATCAACTCCGCGCTGGTCACCGCCCCGGAGGTCGACGCGGACCACGACACCGCCGTGACACTCGACCTCCGCAAGGCGCGGAAGGTCAGCGTACGGACGCCCAGGCCGACGGAGGGCTACGCCGCGGAGTTCGGCCTCCGGCGGGTCCCGGCGACCGGGACCGGCTACCTGACGCTGACCGCCGATATGCCGTACGGCTCGCTGAACATGTGGATGCTGCCGACGAGGAAGGTCACCCAGGGCACCTTCCTGGCGTTCAGCCAGCACCTGCTCGGTGCCCCGCCGGTCACCATGCGGGGACAGTGGCGCGGAGCACCGGCCCTGCACCCGGAGTACCAGCCGTACTGGAAGGACCAGTCCGGCGCGGTGCCCATGCTGAACGGCCGCCTCCGCCTTCCCGTGGTCGACGGCGGCCGCGGAAGCGCGGCGGACCTCCACGACGTTCGCGGGAAGCTCGTCCTGCTGTCCCTCGACGACATCTGCACCACCACCTGTACGGCCGACGCCCTCGACCGCGTCAAGAACGCCGCGCAGGCCGGGGCAGCCGGCGTCCTCGGCTTCGGTGGCACCGCACGGTCGTTCTTCGACCCGGCACGGGCGTGGCCGCTGTACCCGATCCCGACGATGAGCCTGACCGCCGAGGAGGGCCGGGCGCTGCTCACCGCCGTACGCGCGGGCAAGGCCGACGTCGACGTCACGGGCGTTCCGAACACGCCGTACGTCTACTCGCTGAAGTTCTACGAGAACGGCCGCGTCCCGGACCGCCTCCGCTACTCGGTGAGCGGGAAGGACCTCGTCGAGACCGCCGACAGGTTCCACCTCGACCGTACGGGACGCGTCGACGAGACCTGGTACGCGACGCACCGCGGCGAACCCGGCTCCCCCGGCGACCTCGACCTCGACTCTCCCGCTCCCGGCAGCCGCACCGAGTACGTCGGCCCCGTCTCACCGGACGTGCTCTGGCAGCGCGACGTGGCGTTCACCTACGACGACCCTGGCGGGGACTACAACCACCGCAACGGACGGCAGTACACCTACGTCGACGCGTACACCAGGCCGGGCCACCGGACGGCGGACTGGGGCGCCCAGCCCGTCGTCCCCGGCGACGACCCGCCGACGGCGAGCCTCAACGCGAATTTCCCCGGCTCCCGGCAGTGCTTCCCCTGCCGCACCGGTGACCTGCTCGTCACGGCTCTGCCCGTGGTCGGCGCCGGCTCCGCGTCGAGCGGCAAGAGCGCCTTCTCGTGGAGCGCGAACGGAGTCTCGCAGTACGGCGGGAAGGACGAGCAGCACCTCTACCGCGCCGACGGCACCGAGGTGCCGCTCGTCGAGCAGAAGGCCATCCTGGGGATCTTCGCCTTCCCCGTGCCCACCTTCACCCTGCCCGAGGGCGAGGCCTCATACCGGCTCACCGACAAGTACCACACCCCGAACCCGCTCCAGCGATACGCCACCGACGTCGAGACGGCGTGGACGTTCCGCTCGGCGCGGCCGAAGGGAGGGATGACCTCCCTGCAGGACGGCCTGTGCGTGGGCTGGCTCGTGACCCAGGCCATCAAGCCCTGCGCGCCGATGCGCACCCTCAACCTGCGGTACGACCTGGGCCTCGATCTGGACAACCGGCTGCCGCGCGGCACACACAAGATCCGGATCGGCGGCTACCACGGCTCATTCGGCGACTCCGGTGCCCAGCTCACCCGCCTGAAGCTGTGGGCCACCTTCGACGACGGCGCCCACTGGACGCAGGTCCCGACGAGGGCCGAGGGATCCGGGTTCACGGCGGCGATCACCAACCCCGCGGCCGGGGCGGGCCGGGACGCGGTCGGGCTACGCGTGCAGGCGACTGACAGCGAAGGCAACACCATCGACCAGACGACCCACCAGGCCTACGGCCTCAAGTAGCGTCGACGGCACCGCGGGGCGGCCGGGTCCGGCCGCCCCGCGGAAGGCCGATTCGGCGGTGCGGGGATCAGAGGGTTCCGGCCGGAGACGGACCGGGCGCTTCCCGCATCTGCGGCGGCAGGGCGAGGTCGCCCGGGTGCGGAATGCTCGCCTGTGCCTTCGACGGGGACAAGAGCCCGGGCACCACCCCGACGAGCGCCATCACGGCCGCCACCACCATCGCGTACCGGAACCCGTGCATGAACGACGCCGACGACGTGTAGCCGCCGTAGTGGGAGAAGACCGCCGCGAGGACCGCGACGCCGAACACGCCGCCGATCGATCATTAAAGACCAGAATCGTGACTGAAACTCATCGATCGTCGCGGAGGAACTGCCGGCGTGCCGGTTTGCCGGCCGCATCCATGCCGACGGGGCTGCGGCCGAGGAAGGCGATGAGCCGGTCGCTCGGGCCGGCCACGGTGCCGCGACGGGCGCCGCGAACAGCGGGTGACGCAGGCCGTCGTCGACCACCAGCGGTGACAACGTCAGCAGGTCGACGGCCAGCTCGGCCGGAATCGGCCGATCGCTGCCGCAGGCCACGGAGATGTCCCACCCGTGCACCGCGATCTCGATGGCACCGGTGATCGCGACGAGCTCGGCCGCGATCGGATGCCCGGCCACGACGATCCGGTGACGGGGGTGACTTGCCGCCGTCCAGGCGTGCAGGAGCCGTCGTGTACCGCCTCGGAAGGCGGCCACGAGGCGGTCGGCCGCCGGATCGCCCTCGCGGTCCTCGTCCTCCGCCTCGGACGGGACCAGGTCCACGCGGCCGAGCTCGATCCCCTCCAGCATCGCGTCGACCGAGTCATTGACGTGCCGGAGCAGCGCGTGGACGTCCCAGCCCGCGCAGGGCGTCGGACGAGACAGGCATCCGGCCCCGACCGCCTCCATGCTCTCCAGGCCGTAGCGGACCGCCCGCTCCAGCAGTTCGGCCGGACGGCTCGGCGGCGTCATGCGCTCGCGGGCACGCCGGCGCCGTCAAGGGTGACCGGCAGGCCGAAGGAGCCGAAGAGGCCGGGGTCGTTGAACGAGATGATCCGCGAGATCCTCATGTCGGTGATGGTCAGCACCTGCACGGCGTGCGCCTGGTAGGCGCCGTCGTCCGCGCGCCGGTATACCGCGGCCGCGGGCTGCCCGTTGGCCGTGACGCGGACCATGCGGGTCACGCCGGGGCCGGCGAAGACCTTCGCCGCGATGAACCGGCCGACCGCCGCACGGCCGGTGAACCACGTCGTGTTCGGAGGCATCTCCAAAGCGACGTCAGCGCGCAGCAGCCGAATGAGGGCGCTGATGTCGGCGTTCTCGAAGGCCGACATGTACTGGTCGAGCAGCGCTCGGTGACGGGGCTCGGCGGGCTCGGCGAGTTCGTCCTCCACCGGCGCCATCCGTTCGAGCTGGGCCCGCGCGCGTTGCAGCGCGCTGTTGACCGCGGCCGTCGTCGTGCCGAGCAGGTCGGCGACCTCCGCCGCCCGCCAGGCCAGCACGTCACGCAGGATCAGCACGGCCCGCTGCTTCGCGGGCAGATGCTGCAGCGCGGCGATGATCGCGAGCCGGACGCTGCCGCGGGACGCGACGATCACGGCCGGATCGGCCGTCGACGGGTCGCCCAGCGGGTCGGGCAGGGGCTGCACCCACTCGACTCCCGGCAACGCCGGGTACAGAGGCTCGCCCGGGTCGTCGCTCGGCTCGCCGAGGCCGGACGGCAGCAGGCGGCGGCTCCGATGCTCCAGCGCGGTCAGGCAGGCGCTGGTCGCGATCCGGTAGAGCCAGAAGCGCAGCGACGAGCGCCCTTCGAAGTTCTCGTACGACCGCCAGGCACGCAGATAGGTCTCCTGCACCAGGTCCTCAGCGTCGTGGAACAAGCCGAGCATGCGGTAGCAATGGACCAGCAGCTCAGGCCGGAATGGATCCGCCAGGCGGATGAGCTCCTCGCTGCTCGGCATCACCGCCACCTCTCCGCGTCCGATACGCCGTCGATGATCCGCTCGTGTGACCAGCCGATGGCGACCGCGCAACCCTGCCGCTCCCCTGGTCTCCGGTATGCCCTCACCTAATAAAGACCCGGCGGGCGGGCGAAACTCATCGCGCGTGGTTCAGGGCGGCGAGCATGTGCCGGACCCCGTCGCGGCGGACGTGGATGGCGCGCGCCGGGAGGCGCTCACCCGCGCCCTCGCCGTCAGCCCAGCTTCTCGGCCCGGGCCCGGAGCGCGGCGACGTCGTCGTCGAACTGCGCGGAGTAGGAGCGATCGTGGCGCCGGCCTCCGGCGTGGTAGCCGCCGACGATGCCGATCACCCATCCCTGCCGCTGATGGGGGTCGTACCTCCACAGCCACGGGCTGCCGCTCGTACCTCCGTAGAAACCGCCGCAGGCGAAGGTGTTCTGCCAGCGGAACCGCCTGCGGGCCACCGTGTCGCAGTAGATCGGCCGGTCCGCGGCGGAGTAGTGCAGGGTGGGGTAGCCGATGACGCGAATGGCGGCCGGGAGACGGACGTTCGGGGCGAGCCGGTTGGCCCCGGTCACGTCGGCGATGTCATGGCCGGCCCGATCGCGGCGCAGGGTGACGAAGCCGAAGTCCTCGTCGACGTCGCCTCGGCGGGTCCAGCCCTCCGGGACGTAGAGGCGTTTCGCCGTCCAGACGCCGTACGGCGCGCGGGTCCGTTCGTACCCCGGGACGAAGGCCAGGTGGGAATGGGAGTTCGCCCGGCGCCGGTCGTGGTCGTACGCGTCGAGGCAGTGCGCGGCGGTCAGCAGCAGGTTGCGCCGCGCGCTGCGGATCACGCTCGCCGTGCAGAAGTGGTCCCGTGCCCGCCGGGAGGTGAAGAACAGCACCCCGACCGACGGCACCCCGTGGAACGCGTGCGCGACCCGGCCCGCCGCCGAGGCACGCGCGGCGACGTGTTCGCGCGGCGATGCCTCCGTGTCCTCCCCGGCGGGCGTCGCAGCGGCCATCCGCGCCGGCGTCCAGTACAGCTCCGTCGCCAGCGCCTCGATCGCGGACACCTCGCGAACCGGCGCTTCCGGCACCGGCGCCTGCCGGACCCGCGCTTCCCGAATCGGTGCCTTCCGGACCGGCGCCTCCAAGATCGGCGCATCCAGGACCGGTGCCTCCCGGACCCGCGCTTCCCGGACCGGTGCCTTCCGGACCGGTGCCTTCCGGACCGGCAGACCTCGGGCGGGGGGCGCGTACAGGACGGGCGACACGGCTCCGAGCACGATCGCCGTCGTCACCCCGGCGCGCAACGCGCGCGTGCAGCCCATATCCGCACATCCCGTCCCGGCGGAACAACGCCCCCGTCGATAATCCGCGTGCAAGGACCTACGGCAACGTACTAACGGCACGAGGACGGAGCAAGGATCACCGCTGGTGCCGCGGAACATCGGCCGGTCCGGCTCCGAGCGGCCCAGGCGGCCCGCAGCCGATCCCGCCGGTGCCGCCGGGCCCCGGCCGGGCGGCCCTCAGCGGGCGAACTCGGTGGCGCGCGACTCGCGGACGACGGTGATCCGGATCTGACCGGGGTAGGTCAGCTCCTCCTCCACCTGCTTGGCGATGTCGTGCGCGATGACCTGCGCCTGCAGGTCGTCCACCGCGTCCGGGCGCACCATCACCCGGATCTCGCGGCCGGCCTGCATGGCGAAGACCTTCTCGACGCCCTCGCGCGTCGTCGCGATCTCCTCGAGGCGTTCCAGCCGCTTGACGTACGCCTCCAGGGACTCCCGCCGGGCGCCCGGGCGGCCCCCGCTGATGGCGTCCGCCGCCTGGGTCAGCACCGCCTCGACCGTGCGCACCTCGACCTCGTTGTGGTGCGCCTCGATGGCGTGCACGACGTCCTCGTCCTCGCCGTACCGCCGGGCGATCTCCGCGCCGATGAGCGCGTGGCTGCCCTCGACCTCGTGCGTCAGCGCCTTGCCGATGTCGTGCAGCAGCGTGCAGCGCCTCAGCAGCGGCACCGGCAGCTTCAGCTCGGCCGCCATGATCCCGGCCAGGTGCGCAGACTCGATCAGGTGTGCCAGGACGTTCTGCCCGTACGACGTGCGGTACCGCAGCCGGCCGAGCAACGTGATCAGCTCCGGGTGCATGTCGGTGAGGCCGAGCTCCACCAGGGCGTCCTCACCGGCGCGTACGCACAGCTGCTCGACCTCGGTCTTGCTGTGCTCGTAGATCTCCTCGATCCGCTGCGGGTGGATCCGCCCGTCGAGGACGAGCTTCTCCAGCGTGAGGCGGCCCACCTCGCGGCGTACGGGGTCGAAGCAGCTGAGCAGCACGGCTTCGGGAGTGTCGTCGATGATGAGGTTCACGCCGGTCGTCGTCTCGAACGAACGGATGTTCCGGCCCTCCCGGCCGATGATGCGGCCCTTCATCTCCTCACTGGGCAGATGCAGCACCGACACCACCGACTCGGCGGTCTGTTCGCTCGCCACCCGCTGGATCGCCAGCGTGACGATCTTGCGGGCGCGCTTCTCGCCCTCTTCGCGCGCCTCGTTCTCGATCTCGCGGGTGACCAGCACGGCCTCGCGCTTGGCCTGGTTCTCGATCAGGGAGACGAGCTCGGTCTTGGCCTGTTCGGAGGTGAGCCCGGCGGCCTGCTCCAGTACCCGCTGCCGCTCCTCGTCGAGCCGGTCGAGTTCGGCGCGGCGTTCCTTGAGCCCCTGCTTCGTGTCGGCCAGCTCGCGGGCCCGCTCCTCGAGGCGGCGCACCTCGCCGTCCAGCCGTTGCTCCCGCTCGGCGAGCCGGGCCTCGCGGCGTTCCAGGTCCTCCCGGAGTGCCCGCAGGTCCTCCTTGAGCGACTTGATCTCGTCCTCGACCTCGGACCGGGCCGTCGCGGACGCCTCGCGGGCCTTGACCTCCGCGTCGCTGACGATCTCCTGGGCGTCGGCGCGGGCCTTGGCCACGATCTCGTCGGCGCCCCGCTGCGCGTCGACCTGTTCCTCGTTGACGGCGACCCTGCGCGCGGCGGCGTCGAGACGGCGTAGCACGACGAGGACGAGGACGGCGAGCGCCAGGATCACGACCAGTGCCGCACCTATCACGACGTACATCACGGCGCTGACCCCTTTCCTCGACGCTGCGCCACCAGGGGGCACCCGGTGCCGGCGATGCGACGCGAGGGGTTACGGACACGCGATGCGGTCTCACCGGGACGGCCGCGACCGGCGCCTCCGGGCGAGCGCCGGACGCGCAGGATCAAAGGGGGCTCCGGACCGTTCCAGAACCCTGCTATGCGAACCACCGGCATCGGCGAGCCGGGGACACAACACCTTTCACGTGGTCGAACGCGGTCAGTCCTATGGCAATCCGCACTGCGCGGAGTAACACCTCACTGCGGTAACCGTAAGCGGCCAAGAGGTAATGGGCAAGGAAAGACCACGCGTTCCGGACGATTCGCTAGATCTTTCTTGTCACGGTCCATGTCACGGGCATGTCAGGGACGGGGTACCCCTGACAGTGCTCCGACTCGTCGGCCAGACGAGCGGTGAAGGCGTAGGGCCGGTGGCGGCCGCACGCGTCGACCGGCCCCACCGGGGACGGCGAACGCCGCGACGACGGCACGCGGACGATCAGTCGTCAAAGGACAGGTCAGGAAGGTCGTCGGCGCCCTCGGCCTCGAGCGCCTCACGGACCACGCGGTACGCGAGACCCCCGGAGTAGCCCTTGCGCGCGAGCATGCCCATCAGCCGCCGGGTGCGCTTGACCGGATCCAGGCCCCGGGTGCCCGGCAGTCTGCGGGCGACGAGCTCGCGGGCCGCCGCCTCCTCCTGCTCCGGGCCGAGCTCCTCCACCGCCTCGCTGACCGTCTCGTCGGCGACGCCGCGCCGCCGCAGCTCGGCCGCGAGCGCCCGCCGGGCCAGCCCGCGACCGGCGTGGCGTGACTCCACCCAGGCCCGCGCGAAGGCCGCGTCGTCGATCAGCCCGACCTCGGAGTAACGGCTCAGCACTCGCTCGGCGACGTCGTCGGGCACGCCCTTGCGGCGCAACGCGTCGGCGAGCTGCGCCCGGGTCTTCGGGGCGAACGACAGCTGCCGCAGGCAGATCTCGCGCGCCACCGCCTCGGGGTCGGCGGGCGGCCCCTGCGCCGCCGCGCTCCCGGGCGTCGGCCCCTCGGGCGTCGGCCCCTCGGGAAAGCGCCCAGTCGCGGATCCTTCGCCGGAGCGCCCGGACGTCGCCCCCGTGGGACGGCGCCCTCGTCTCCGGCCCCGCCGCGCCGATCCGCCGCGGGCGGACTCGCCGCCGCCGTCGTCGTCCTGAGCGGTGGCGGCGTCACCAGGGAAGATCTCCGCGCCGGAATCGGCCCGTCGCGGAGCGGGACGCCGCCACCCCTCAGGAGTGTTCGCGGAACGCTCGTCAGGAGCGCTCATGAGACACCCCACACATCACGGGTCGGCCCCTCGGGTCCTTCCGAAGGACGACCCGGGATCACACGTCTCCCGGCTTCGGGGTCTTCGCCGCCCGCTTGGCCGGTGCGGGCTTGGCCGCAGCCGCCGATGCCGCCGCCGACGCGGCCGCCGCCGGAGCCGCGGGAGCGCCCGCCGGCTCGGCCTCGGCGTCGAGCCGCGGACCCACGCCGAGCTTCTCCTTGATCTTCTTCTCGATCTCGTCGGCGATGTCCGGGTTCTCCTTGAGGAACCGCCGGGCGTTCTCCTTGCCCTGACCGAGCTGGTCGTTCTCGTAGGTGTACCAGGCGCCGGACTTGCGCACGAAGCCGTGCTCGACGCCCATGTCGATCAGGCCGCCCTCGCGGCTGATGCCGACGCCGTAGAGGATGTCGAAGTCGGCCACCTTGAACGGCGGGGCCATCTTGTTCTTGACGACCTTGACGCGGGTGCGGTTGCCGACCGCGTCCGTGCCGTCCTTCATCGTCTCGATCCGCCGCACGTCCAGCCGCACCGACGCGTAGAACTTCAGCGCCTTGCCACCGGTGGTCGTCTCCGGCGAGCCGAACATGACGCCGACCTTTTCCCGCAGCTGGTTGATGAAGACCGCGGTGGTCTTGGTCTGGTTGATGGCGCCGGTGAGCTTGCGGAGGGCCTGGGACATGAGGCGGGCCTGGAGGCCGACGTGGCTGTCGCCCATCTCGCCCTCGATCTCCGCGCGGGGCACGAGGGCCGCGACGGAGTCGATGACGACGACGTCGATCGCGCCGGAGCGGATCAGCATGTCGGTGATCTCGAGGGCCTGCTCACCCGTGTCGGGCTGGGAGACAAGGAGGGCGTCGATGTCGACGCCGATCTTCTTCGCGTACTCGGGGTCGAGCGCGTGCTCGGCGTCGACGAACGCGGCGATGCCGCCCGCCTTCTGCGCGCTGGCCACGGCGTGCAGGGCGAGGGACGTCTTACCGGAGGACTCCGGACCGTAGATCTCGACCACGCGGCCGCGCGGGTAACCGCCGATGCCCAGGGCGACGTCGAGGGCGATCGAACCGGACGGGATCACCTCTACCGGGGGGCGCCCCTCCTGGCCCAGCCGCATGACGGAACCCTTGCCGAACTGCCGCTCGATCTGCGCGAGCGCCGCTTCGAGGGCCTTCTCGCGATCGTTTGCTGCCATGTGAGGTGTCCCTGTCGGGTCGGTGCCTGCTGTTGTCGGGAGCGACGTTACGGGGACCCGCCGACATTTTTCGAGGGCCCGGCCACCACTGTGGACAATGTCGTCGCTTCCTTCACTCTAGCCGAACACACGTTCGATCATGAACGGACGCGCCGATTCACCGGGGAAAGACGGGGTGTCTTGCCCTACGCTGAGGGTCAGGATCATGCCGGTGACCATCCTCATGTGCGCCGACCCGCTGAATCCCCGGCGGGTCGATGAGCACTTCGCCCGAGAGGCCGAGGCCGTACGCGCGCTCGGCGGGTCCGTCGCGCTCATCGACCACGACGCGCTGCAGCGCGGCGACGCGGCCGCGGCCGTACGCCAGGTGCCCGACGGCCTGGGGACCACGTGGTACCGCGGCTGGATGACCACCTCGACGCAGTACGCCGCGCTCGCGGCCGCCCTGGCCGCCCGGAACGTCGTTCTGGCGGTCCCGCCCGACGGCTATGAGAAGGCGCACGAGCTGCCCGGCTGGTACGACACCTTCGCGGGCGTCACCCCGGCGAGCGTATGGCTGTCCCTGTCCCCCGGCGCGACGCCGGCGGCGGACAAGCTGGCCGAGCTCGTACGCCCGCTGGGCTCTGGGCCGGCGGTCGTGAAGGACTACGTGAAGTCGCGCAAGCACGAGTGGGACGAGGCCTGCTTCATCCCCGAGCTCGCCGACGTGGAGCGGCTGCACGCGGTCGTCGCCCGCTTCGTCGAGCGGCAGGGCGACTTCCTCGCCGGCGGCATCGTCATCCGCGAGTACGAGCGGTTCGAGGACGGCGAGGCCCGCGTGTGGTGGGTCGACGGCGAACCTGTGCTGATGGGGCCGCACCCGGACACACCGGACCGCCACCCCCGCCCGCAGGCGGACCCGATCGCCCCGTGCGTACGGGCGCTGGGCTGCCGGTTCATCACCACGGACCTGGCCCGGCGGGCGGACGGGGTCTGGCGGGTGGTCGAGGTCGGCGACGGACAGGTCAGCGATCTGCCGTCGGTCGCCGAACCGGCGGATCTGTACCTGAGCTTCCCGATCAGGTAGTGCCCCGCCGGGAACCCCGGCTCTACACTTGCCGGGCCATTGATCCCTTTCGTGGAGGCTCGCGGCAATGCGCCCGAATGTCCCCCGGCGGCTCGCGCGCTCCGGCGCCGCGTACCTCACCGTCGTGAGCGTGCTGTCGCTCTCGCTCGTCGCCTGTTCCTCACGTCCGACGAACGCCTACTGCGTCGACATGTGGGCGCCGCCGGCTCCTCGTACCGCGTCGTGTCCGACTGGTACTGCGACAACGGCGGCTCGGGCGGCCGCTATCGCTGGTACTACCGAGGTCGGTACCGCAGCGGGTACGTCTCCCGGGGCATCTGGACCCGTCCGCGCGGCAGGATCGTCTCGCGCGGCGGCCGCGTCCTCCAGGGCGGCTCCCGCAAGACCACGACGCGGTCGAAGAGCACCACACATCACTCGACCGGCGGGTCGACCCACCACGGATCGACAAGTCGCAGCCGGACCCGCACCCGACGGCACTGAGGGTTCCGTCGCACGCGGTCAGGGCCTGCCGTCGGTCCGGCGGTAGATGGTGATGCCGGTGGCCCGGGCCACGACGCCGTAGCCCAGTGAGGGCAGGTCCGCGATCATCGACCGCTCGTACGGCGCGCCGGTGGTCGCGACCCATTCGGGGCGGAGCTTCGGGGTGGGCGCGCTGAGGAAGCGGAACACCCGGCAGCGGCCGGTGAGCTGCGGTGCGATGCGGTTGGCGGCGGCCACGTCCGCTCCGTCGGGGATGATCCTCAATAGTGCTTCGGCGGTCCTGACCTGTTGCGGCACCCGCCAGGAGGCAGGGTCGAGCACCCTCCAGAGTGGTTGCGGAACGCACATCGCGATGACGAGGGCGAGGATCGGTGCGACACGGGCGCCCCGCAGTACGGTGGCACGGTCGCTCCCTCGCATCCGGGCCAGGCCGTCGGCGAAGGCGATGAAAATGATGGGCATCAGCACGGCGTTGTAATGGAACCGGGTGCCCCAGAAGACCGGATTGGTCGTCCAGAATCGCGCGAGCAGAGACGGAGTCGTGAGGAGTACCAGCGGAGAGCGCAGCGCGAAGAAAAGGGTAGGCGCGAGCAATGCCAGTACGGTCTCTTCCTTGGTCGCCGGAACCGGCAAGGAGGAAATGGATCCCGCGGTCTTTCCGTACGGATAGGAATGGCGCGGGTTGAACGCCGGGATGACGACGAGGACGGCGAGCGCGCCGGCCGCGACCGCGGCAGCGGTGACGAGCGCGCCGAGGCGGCGCTGACCCTGCCAGAAGATGTACACCCCGATCGCCGCGACGATGAACGTCTGGTCCTCCTTTACCAGCAGGAGCGGCAGCGCCCAGCCGGCGGCGGCGTGCCGGCGTCGCCGGGCGAGCAGTTCCACGCTGCGGGCGAGCAGTGGCACCGCGAAGGCGATCTCGTGAAAGTCGAACACGACGGCCTGCTGAATCCCCCAGGACAGGCCGTACGCCAGGCCGAGGCAGACGCCGGCGCGGTGCCCGCAGAAGTCGATCGCGAGGCGCGTCACCGGCACGGCCGACAGCGCGAGCAGCGCCGCCTGAAGGACCAGCAGTGTGACCGGGCTCGGGAATGCCCGGTAGAACGGCGCCGCGAGGATGAGGATCGGATGGAAATGGTCGCCCAGCAGATTGAAGCCGGGCCCTTTAAGATCGGCGATCGGCGGGCGCAGATGGGCGTACGAGCGGACCGCCTGTTCGAAGATTCCAAGATCGTATCCGGTGCTCCGCATTTGCCGATGACGGTTCACCGAAAGCGCGGAATAGGCGGCGAACAGCAGGCAGGCGAGCAGCCGCGGAGATGACATGGCGGGCAGACTGGCCGACCGGCGCTGAATTCCCGCTGAAGCAACCTGAAGCCGCTTTCAGGAATGCACGGCGCCATGCCGCCATAATGGCCCGATGCGGTTGTTGCTGGTGGAAGACGACGAACGGCTGGCGACCACGCTGACCCATGGCCTGCGCGCCGAAGGGTATGCGGTCGACGTCGCCCATGACGGCCGGGAGGGGCTGAGTCTCGCGCTGACCCATCCCTACACGGCGGTCGTCCTGGACATCATGCTGCCGGGTCTCAACGGCTTCGCCGTCTGCGCGCGGCTGCGCCGGAGCGGCAGCACGGTGCCGATCCTCATGTTGACCGCGAAGAACGGCGAGTACGACGAGGCGGAGGCGCTCGACACCGGCGCCGACGACTACATCTGCAAGCCGTTCTCCTACGTCGTCCTCCTCGCCCGGCTGCGCGCGCTGCTGCGCCGCGGCGGCGCGACCCGCCCGGCGGTCCTGACCGCCGGCGACCTGCGACTCGACCTCGCCGCCCGCCGATGCCGTTACGGCGCGACGGAGATACGGCTCACCGCGAAGGAGCTCGCCGTGCTGGAGTGCCTGGTGCGCCGGCCGGACGAAGTGGTCGCGAAGATCGACATACTCGACGAGGTCTGGGACCAGGCGTTCGACGGCGACGTGAACATCGTCGAGGTCTACGTCCGCACCCTTCGCCGCAAGCTCCCGTCCGGGCCGGCGATGATTCAGACCGTGCGCGGCGCCGGCTATCGGCTGGTGACCGCCCATGGTTAGGCGGCTCAGGCCGGTGCGGGTAAGAGCCGCGCTGAGCGCGGCGCTCGCGGCCGCCGTCGTCTTCGGTGCCGGCGGCTGGTTGGTCCGCGACGTCGTCCGCGGCCAGTGGATGACCGCGGCGCGGGAGCAGGCTACGCGCGACGCCTTCTCGCTGACCTACAGCTTCGAATCGGGGGCCACCACGCCGCGCGGCACCGACTTCTCCTACACCGTCGTCCTCGCCGATGGGCGGCGCGCCATGGTGGCCGGTACGGTCTTCGGCGATGATCTGGACCGGCCTCTCCCCGCGTTCCCGCCGCGGGTCGGGTGGGGCATCCACACGGTCCCCGGGAAGGGCCGGTTCATCGTCGGCACCACCGAGGTGCTGCCCGCGGACCGGATCGAGAAGCTGACCGGCAGCGGCGGCCTGGCGCAGCGCCTGACGGTGTACGTGCTCGTTTCGACGGCCGACGCCAGGACGGCCGTCGCCACGATCGATCGCCTGCTCGGCTGGGGCCTGCCGTTCGCCGTCCCGTTCGTCGGCCTGATCGCCTGGTTCGTCACCGGCCGGGCCCTGCGGCCGGTTGAGGCGATCCGGGCGAAGATGGCCGCCATCAGCGCCCACGCGCTCGACCAACGGGTCCCCGTACCGGCCACCGGCGACGAGATCACCCGCCTCGCGCTGACCACCAACGAGACCCTCGACCGGCTCGAACACGCCCACCACCGGCAGCAACGCTTCGTCGCCGACGCCTCCCACGAGCTGCGGACACCGCTGGCGGGCCTCCGCAACTCGCTGGAGATCGCGCTGGCCTACCCGGAGCGAACGGATTGGCCCAGCACGGTCGCCACGGCGCTGGCCGACGTCGACCGCCTGCAGCGCCTGGCCGAGGACCTCCTCTTGCTCGCCTCGCCCGCCCAGGCGACACCGACGACCTCGGACCTCGCCGACATCGTCGAGGAGCAGGTGGCCGAACGCGCCCACACCGGTGACGGCCCCGCGTTCACCGCGCGCACGACCCGCCCCGCCCTCGTACGCGAGAGCGAGACCCGGCTCGCCCGGATCGTGCGCAACCTGCTCGACAACGCCGCCCGGCACGCCCGTACGGAGGTGACGGCGGCCGTCGCCGTCACCGACGGCGGCGTCACGCTGACCGTCGCCGACGACGGTCCAGGCGTCCCGCCCGAGGATCGTGAGCGGATCTTCGAGCGCTTCGTCCGCCTCGACGACGCCCGCACCCGCGCGGACGGCGGCGCCGGGCTCGGCCTGACCATCGTCCGCGAGCTCGTCACCGGCCTGGGCGGAACCGTCCGCGTCACGGGCCGCTCCACCTTCGTCGTCACACTTCCCGGCGACCAGGCGTGATCGTCGCGCGGTCGAGCCCGTACGACCGAAGCCGCGCGGCCGGCCCGCTGACGGCTGAGCAGCGGCTCTACGGGACGCCGGACGCGGCGCGGACGGCCCGCCGAAGGCTCGGCGGGGGCGCTGGAACGCGGCGCCACCGGGCCGCCGGAGCCTCAGCGGAGGCGCTGCGCGATGTCGAACGCGGCCCGGACGCCCGCCGAAGACTCAGCGGAGGCGCTGAATCGCTGCGTGGCCGGCCGACCGGAGGCGCTGGAGGATGGGCACGGAAGCCTCAGCGGAGGCGCTGCTGGACGTCGAAGGTGGCGCAGACGGCCCGCCACACGTCCTTGGCGGCGACGCCGTCGGCGAGGGCCTTCTCGATCGTGCGACCGTCCAGCTCGGCCATGACGTAGTCCTTGGCCACGCTCTCGGCGTAGCCCTCGCCGAACTGCTGGTTCATCCGATCCCAGAACACCGTGAGTCGCACGGTCCCCACGCTACCCGGCACTGTCGCCGGTGGACGATTCCGTCGGTGGGGCGATGCACACTGGCAGGATGACGCCGATCGACCGTTTCTCGGCCGCCACCCGTGCCTGGTTCGCGGGGGCGTTCGCCGCGCCGACGGCGGCCCAGGCGGGCGCCTGGGAGGCGATCTCCCAGGGTGACAACACTCTGGTCGTGGCGCCGACCGGGTCGGGCAAGACCCTGGCCGCGTTCCTGTGGTCGCTGGACCGGCTGGCGTCGACGCCGCCGCCGGAGGATCCGAAGCGGCGCTGCCGGGTGCTGTACGTCTCCCCGCTCAAGGCCCTCGCGGTCGACATCGAGCGCAACCTCCGCGCCCCGCTCACCGGGCTGCGGCAGACCGCGCGGCGGCTGGGGCTGGCCGAGCCCGACATCGGCGTGGCCGTACGTTCCGGCGACACGCCCGCCGACGAGCGCCGCCGGTTCGCGACCAGACCGTCCGACATCCTCATCACGACGCCGGAGTCGCTGTTCCTGATCCTGACGTCGCAGGCGCGTGAGGCGCTGCGCGGGGTCGAGACGGTGATCGTCGATGAGGTGCACGCGGTGGCGGCGACCAAGCGCGGCGCGCATCTGGCGCTGTCGCTGGAGCGCCTGGACGCGCTGCTGGAGCGGCCCGCCCAGCGGATCGGGCTGTCGGCGACGGTGCGACCGGTGTCGGAGGTCGCGGCCTTTCTGGGCGGCGTGCGGTCCGCGACGGTGGTGCAGCCGCCGCACGAGAAGGAGGTCGAGCTGCGGATCTCGGTGCCGGTCGAGGACATGACCGAGCTCCCTCCGGATCCGCGCGCCGAGGACGACTCCCCGCTGCAGGGGCGCAACATCTGGCCGCACGTCGAGGACGCCGTGCTCGACCTGATCGGGGCGCACCGGTCGACGATCGTGTTCGCCAACTCCCGACGGCTGGCGGAGCGGCTGAGCGGCCGGCTGAACGAGCTCGCTTGGGAGAGGCGAGCCGCCGAGCGAGCGGAGTGGTCGGCCGCCACCTCCGAAGGTCCCGATCCGGCCGACCGCGTAGCGAGTGAGAAGGCGAGCCCGACCCATGAATGGGAGAGGCAGAACGGCGAGGCGCTTCCGCAGGACTCCTCCCCCGCCGAGATGATGGCGCAGGCGGGGGCGTCGCGCGGCGCTCCGGCGGACGTCGTGCGCGCGCACCACGGCTCGGTGTCGAAGAGGAGCGGGCCGGCATCGAGGAGTCGCTGAAGGCCGGGCGGCTGCCCGCCGTCGTGGCGACGTCCAGCCTGGAGCTCGGCATCGACATGGGCGCCGTGGACCTGGTCGTGCAGGTCGAGTCGCCGCCGTCGGTGGCGGCGGGGCTGCAGCGGATCGGCCGGGCGGGCCATCAGGTGGGGGCGGTCTCGAAGGGCGTGATCTTCCCGAAGTACCGCGGCGACCTCGTGCAGACGGCGGTCGTGGCCGAGCGGATGCGCGACGGGCGGATCGAGGAGCTGCGGTACCCGCGCAACCCCCTGGACGTGCTGGCCCAGCAGATCGTGGCGATGACCGCGATGGACGAGTGGCCGGTCGACGAGCTGGAGACGCTCGTACGGCGGGCCGCGCCGTTCGCGACGCTGCCGAGGTCGGTGCTGGAGGCGACGCTCGACATGCTCGCGGGCCGGTATCCGAGCGACGAGTTCGGTGAGCTGCGCCCGCGCCTGGTGTGGGACCGCGTGGCCGGGGTGCTGCGCGGCCGGCCCGGCGGGCAGCGGCTGGCGGTGACGAGCGGCGGCACGATCCCGGACCGCGGGCTGTTCGGCGTGTTCCTCGTGGGCGAGAAGTCCTCGCGGGTCGGGGAGCTCGACGAGGAGATGGTGTACGAGTCGCGGGTCGGCGACGTCTTCGTCCTGGGCGCGAGCTCGTGGCGGATCGAGGACATCACGCCGGACCGGGTGCTGGTGTCCCCCGCTCCCGGGCAGCCGGGGAAGCTGCCGTTCTGGCACGGCGACGCGCCGGGGCGGCCGGCGGAGCTGGGCCGGGCGCTGGGGGCGTTCAGCCGGGAGCTGTCCACGCTGGAGCCGGAGAAGGCCCGCGAACGGCTGCGCGCCACCGGCCTGGACGACTGGGCCGCCGGCAACCTCCTCGCCTACCTCGCCGAGCAGCGGGAGACCACCGGCTACGTCCCCGACGACCGTACGCTCGTGGTCGAGCGGTTCCGCGACGAGCTCGGCGACTGGCGGATGGTCGTGCACTCGCCGTTCGGGGCGCCGGTGCACGCGCCGTGGGCCCTCGCGATGGCCGCGCGCCTGCGGGAGCGGTACGGCGTCGAGGCGCAGGCGGTGCACTCCGACGACGGCATCGTGCTGCGGGTGCCCGACACCGGCGCCGCGTTCGACGAGACCGGGGCGGCCCCGCCGGCGGGCGACCTGGCGGTGTTCGACCCGGCGGAGATCGAGCGGATCGTCACCGACGAGCTGGGCAACTCCGCGCTGTTCGCCTCGCGGTTCCGCGAGTGCGCGGCGCGGGCCCTGCTGCTGCCGCGCCGCAACCCGGGCCGCCGCATGCCGCTGTGGCAGCAGCGGCAGCGCGCCGCGCAACTGCTGTCGGTGGCGAGCCGGTACCCCTCGTTCCCGATCGTGCTGGAGACGGTGCGGGAGTGCCTGCAGGACGTCTTCGACGTGCCGGGCCTGGTGGCGCTGATGCGGGAGCTGGCGAGCCGCAAGGCGCGGCTGGTCGAGGTCGAGACGCCGGTGCCGTCGCCGTACGCCCGGTCGCTGCTGTTCGGGTACATCGGCGCGTTCATGTACGAGGGGGACGCCCCGCTGGCCGAGCGGCGCGCGCAGGCCCTGGCGCTGGACTCGACGCTGCTGGCCGAGCTGCTGGGCCAGGCGGATCTGCGGGAGCTGCTCGACCCCGAGGTGGTCGCCGAGGCCGACCGCGAGCTGCGGCGGCTGACGCCCGAGCGGCGCGCCCGGGACGCGGAGGGCGCGGCCGACCTGCTGCGGGAGCTCGGCCCGCTCGGCACCGACGAGCTCGTCGAACGCGGCGCCGACCCGCGGTGGCTGGTGGAGCTGGAGGAGGCCCGGCGGGCGATCCGGGTGCGGATCGGCGGCGTGGAGCGCTGGGCGGCGATCGAGGACGCCGCGCGGCTGCGCGACGCGCTGGGCGTCCCGCTGCCCGTGGGGGTGCCGGAGGCGTTCCTGGAGCCGGTGGCCGACCCCCTCGCCGACCTGCTGAGCCGGCACGCCCGGACGCAGGGGCCGTTCCACGCCGCCGACGTCGCGGCGCGGTTCGGCCTGGGCGTCGCGGTGGTGACCGACGGGCTGCGGCGGCTCGCCGCGGCGGGCCGGGTGGCCGAGGGCGACTTCACCCCCGGGGAGCGCGGTACGGAGTGGTGCGACGCCGGGGTGCTGCGGATGCTGCGCCGCCGGTCACTCGCCCGGCTGCGGGCCGAGGTGGAGCCGTCGCCGCCGGAGGCCCTGGCGCGGTTCCTGCCGGCCTGGCACGGCATCACCGCGCGCGGCTCCGGACCGCGCGGCATCGACGCGCTGGTGCACGCGATCGAGCAGCTGCAGGGCGCGGCGGTGCCCGCCTCCGCGCTGGAGTCGCTGGTCCTGCCCGCCCGCGTGCCCGGCTACTCCCCCGCGATGCTGGACGAGCTGACCGCCTCGGGCGAGGTCGTGTGGGTGGGACAGGGCGGGCTGCCCGGCGGTGACGGCTGGGTGTCGCTGTACCTCGCGGACACGGCCCCGCTGCTGATGCCCGAGTCCGCGGAGATCACGCTGACGCCGCTGCACGAGCGCGTGCTGGAGTCGCTGTCCGACGGCGGCGCGGTGTTCTTCCGCACGCTGTCCGACCGCGTCGGTTCCCAGAACGACCAGGAGCTCGTGACCGCGCTGTGGGACCTGGTGTGGGCGGGACGCCTCACCAACGACACCCTCGCCCCGCTGCGCGCCCGGCTCGGCGCGGGCCGGACGACGCACCGGCCCCGTACGCGCCGCAGGCCGGCGATGCCGTCGCGCACCGGCCCGCCGACCGTCGCGGGCCGCTGGTGGCTGCTGCCCGAGCCGGAGACCGACGCGACCCGGCGCGGCCACGCGCAGGCCGAGACGCTGCTCGACCGGTACGGCGTCGTGATCCGCGGTGCGGTCATGGCCGAGCGGACGCCGGGCGGGTTCGCCGCCGTGTACCCGGTGCTGCGCGCGTTCGAGGAGTCGGGCCGCTGCCGGCGCGGCTACTTCGTCGAGGGGCTGGGCGCGGCGCAGTTCGCGCTGCCCGGCGCGGTGGACCGGCTGCGCGCGACCCGGCCGGACGCCGACGCGCCGCGCGCCGTCGTGCTCGCGGCGACCGACCCGGCCAACCCCTACGGCGCGGCACTGCCCTGGCCGGAGCGGCCCGGGGAGGTCGCGAGCGGGCACAAGCCGGGCCGTAAGGCCGGGGCGCTCGCCGTGCTGGTCGAGGGCCGTCTGACGCTGTACGTGGAGCGCGGTGGCAAGACGCTGCTGTCGTGGGGCGAGGAGGACCTCCAGCCCGCCGTCGACGCCCTCGCCCTCGCCGTACGGGACGGCGCGCTCGGCCGGCTCACGGTCGAACGCGCGGACGGCACGTCGATCGTCGACTCCCCGCTCGCCGCCGCCCTGGAGGCCGCCGGATTCCACCCGACACCACGCGGACTCCGGCTCCGGGCCTGAACACCCGCCTGAGGAGCGGAAGGTCGGCGGTTCGACGCCACGCGGTCTCCGGCTCCGAGGCTCACCCGGGCCCACCCCGGTCCGGGCCGCGGCACGGTGTCCCGCGCTACGGTTGCGCCGTGGCGCGTCCCTACACCTTCATCGATCCGGCCGAGCTGACGTCGGAGCAGGCCGTACAGATCCGGGTCTGGCGCGTGGATCAGGAGATGACCTGGCGCGGGGTCGCTCAGGCCGCGGCCGACGCCTGGGGATCGGATCACGGCAGCAACCAGATCGCCGGCGAGGAGTTGTGCCGCGCGGCCGCCCTCGCCCTGGGCGAGGATCCCTCTTCGGATCCCTGGAACTAGGGCCGCGAGGCCGGCGGAGGGCGGGGCGTCCGCGAGCGGTCAGCTGCAGTGGGTCCAGCCGCTCGACCACCTCGCCGTCGCGGAGGAGCCTCCCCACCGTACGCACTTGCCCTTGGCGGGCAGCTTCACCGGCCCGGCGAAGAAGGGGGTGGTGGCCGACCTGGTTCCCTGGCCACCGTCCTTGACCGCGAGCGACGCGGTCATGGCCGTCTTGTCGCCGTTTGACTTGGGGACCATGGTGACGACGCAGTTCGCGCCGTTGCCGCTGTTGTAGAGCAGGTAGGCGGTCGCCTGCCCGAGGCCGTGCTGGTCGATGACCGCGAAGCCCCCGCCGCAGAGTCGCTCGGCGGTGTACGGGTTGGGCTTGGCCTTCTTCGCGGTCGGCGAGTGCGATGGCGTCTTCTTGTGCGTCGGCCGGTGAGACGGCGTGTGGGAGGGCCGCTTCTTCCTGGCCTTGTGCGACTTGTCGGTGTTCTCCGCGGTCGGGGTGCCCGAGCCGCCGTCGCCGTGGTCCATCGCGGCCCAGACCACGCCCCCGCCCCCCAGCAGCAGGACGGCGGCGGCGATCACGGCGATGACGCCGCCCACGCCGCGCCTCCTCGGCGCGGGCTCCCCTCCGCCATAGGCGGGCGGCGCGACCGGGGGCAGGTTGTAGGTGCCGCCGTCGGCCGGGTGGTAGGCACCCGGCGGCGGTCCGGAGGGCCCCGGCCCGTACGAGGGCATTCGCTGGGTGGGCGGCGTGGCGGGCATCCGCGCCGTGCCGCCGGGTGCGCCGGCCGGTGGCAGGACCTCGGTCGCGCCACCGGGCGGACCGGCGGGCGGGATCACCTCGGTGGCGCCGCCGGGCCGGCCGGGCGCGGGCCCGCGGTCGGCGGGGTCGAGGGAGGTCCGCAGGTCGGTCGCGTCGCCGGTCCCCCCGGTGCCGGGCGCCCCTCCGGAAAGCCCGGCCGCTCCGAGGCCGGCGGCTCCGAGGCCAGCCGCGCCGGCTCCGGCTCCGGCAACGCCGGACGCTCCGAAGTCGGAGGAGGTGCCCTGCCCCATCAGCGCGTCCATCAACTGCCGCGCGGTGGGACGCCGTGCCGGGTCCTTGGCCATGGAGGCGGCGACGATGTCGCGCAGCCGTCCGTCGAGGGTCCCGAGGTCGGGCTCCTCGTGGAGGATGCGGTGGATCACCGTGGGGATCGACTTGTTGCCGAACGCGGGGGTGCCCGTGGCGGCGAACACGATCGTGACGCCCCACGCGAACATGTCGGTGGCCGGGCCGACGCGGCCCTCGGTGAGCTGCTCGGGGGCCATGAACGCGGGGGTTCCGACGATCTGGCTGGCGGCGGTGGTGCCGGTCGCGTCGAGGGCGCGGGCGATGCCGAAGTCGATCACGACCGGGCCGTCGGGGCCCATGAGGACGTTGCCGGGCTTGAAATCGCGGTGGACGACGCCGGCCTGGTGGATGGCCGCGAGGGCGGTGGCGGTGTTGATGGCCAGCCGGTCGAGCGCGGCGCCCTGGCGGGGTCCCTCCTGCCGGAGCTGCTGCTGCAGGGACGGTCCGGGGACGTACTCGCTGACGATGTAGGGACGGTCGTCGGCCAGGCCCGCGTCCAGGACCTGCGCGGTGCAGAACCGGGCGACCCGCTTGGTGACCTCGACCTCGCGGACGAACCGCGCGCGGGCTCCCTCGTCCTCCATCAGCTGGGCCTGCAGGACCTTGATCGCGACGTTCTCGCCGGTGGTGCCGCTGCCGAGGTAGACGACTCCCTGCCCGCCCTCGCCGATCCGCCCGGACACCTCGTACGCCCCCAGCCGCCGGGGATCCCCGTGCGTGAGCGGCTGGACATTCGGCACGGCGGCCTCCCGATCGATCGACATGGACGCCGCAGAACCTATCAACGTCGCTCAAATGATCTGAACACGACGGCGGAACTCACTCGAAGCGCAACGCTGCGTCACGACCGGGAAGCGCTCAGGCGGACGACGCGGAGAAGACGTCCTCCCGGGCGCGGTCGAGGGCGGCGAGGATCGCTCCGCGCAGGACGGGGTTGCCCTCGACGCGGGTCAGCGCGACGCGCGGCCGGGTGGGGCAGATGCGCCCGACGGCCTCCTCGATGAGCCCGGCGAGCCGCTCCCCTCCGGCCCTCCCGATGTCTCCGGCGATCACGACCAGCTCGGGGTCCAGCACGATCGTCACGGACGCGACGCCGTACGCGAGGCGCGTGGCGAGCTCGCGCATGAACGGGTCGCCGTCCTCTCCGGCTCCGGCCGCCGTCCGCACGCACTCGGTCGCGGTCGGGGCGGCGAAGCCGTGCCGGTCGGCGAGCTCGCGAATCGCGTCGGCGCCGGCGAGCGCGCCGAGGCCGCCGCCGAGTGCGGGCATCTCCCAGGTCAGCGACTCGGTGTCCTCATCGGGGAGCGGCATGCCCGGCACGGGGAGGTAGCCGATCTCCCCGGCGCCGCCGGAGACACCGCGGTGCAGGCGGCCGCCGAGCATGACGGCGAGGCCGATGCCGCGGGTCGCCCACAGCAGGGCGAAGTCGTCGACGTCCTGGGCCGCACCGTCGGCCCGCTCGGCGAGCGCGGCGAGGTTCACGTCGTTCTCGATGGTGACCTCGAGCCGCAGGTCGCGGCGGAGCGCCTGGAGGATGCCCGCGTGCCAGTGCGGCAGGTCGTAGATGAACTGCACGTCCCCGGTGCGCGGGTCGATGACCCCGGGGGTGCCGAGGACCAGCGCGTGCAGCTTGGCGAGCGGGATCCGGGCCGAGCGGCACGCCTTGACGACGACGTCGTGGATGACGGACACCGGGTCGTCCGCGCCGTTCGGGTCGACGGTCACCTCGGCGGCGAGTTCCCCGGTGATGTCGGCGACGCCGGCCGTCACGCGGTTGGGGCCGACCTCGAGGCCGGCGACGTACGCGCTGGAGGGCACGACGGCGTACAGAGCGGCGTTGGGCCCTCGGCCGCCGGCCTGTTCGCCGACGACGGCCACGAGGCCGCGCTCTTCCAGCCGGGAGAGCAGCTGAGACGCGGTGACCTTGGACAGGCCCGTGTGCTGTCCGATCTGCGCCCGGGTGAGCGGGCCCGAGCTCACGAGAAGATCCAGGGCGGATCGGTCGTTGAGCTCGCGCAGCAGCCTTGGGGTCCCCGGGCGACTCTGCATCCCCGACTCCCTTCCGTATCGATTCGCTAACGACCTATTACTTAGGAAAGTTTCCTGTTAGTTTAGCCGCAAGCAAGTCCACATCCCAACTCTAGGCACGAGACACTACGGCCCCGACCGTAGAAGCGCTCCACCACCAGCGCAAACGAGGCACCGCACGTCGGATACCGTGCGGCGACGGATGCCCCGGTGGGCGTGACCGAAGGGAGTCCCATTATGCGGTTCACCAAGGCCACCGCCACAGCCGCCGTCCTCGCGGTCGCCGTCGCGGGCTGCGGCGGCAAGGACAAGAAGGACACTTCGGCCGGGGGCAAGGACCCGGCGAAGATCGTCGTCTGGCAGATGGGCGACGGCAGCCCCGAGCAGACCAAGTTCCTCGACGGGGTCAAGGCCGAGTTCCAGCAGAAGCACCCGAAGACCGACGTCCAGGTGCAGTACATCCCCTGGCCGCAGGCCACCCAAAAGTTCCAGACCGCGATCGCCGGCGGCTCCGGCCCCGACGTGACCGAGGTCGGCAACACCGACGTGCAGTCCTGGATCGAGCAGGGGGCGTTCGCCGACATCAGCGACAAGATGAGCGGCTGGACCGAGGGCAAGGACCTCAACCAGGGCGCCCTCGCCAACGACAAGGCGGACGGCAAGACGTACGCCGCTCCGTGGTACGGCGGCGTACGGGCCGTCTGGTACCACAAGGACTGGTTCAAGGCACTGGGCATCCAGCCTCCGACGTCCTGGGCCGACCTCGTCGCCGCGGCTAAGACGATCCAGGACAAGAAGGGCGTGCCCGGCATCGCCGCGCCGAGCGACTTCACGAACGGCATCCTCAGCTTCGTCTGGGCCAACGGCGGCGACGTCGCTTCCAAGCAGGGCGGCAAGTGGACGGGCACGCTCTCGCAGCCCCAGGCCAAGGAGGCCGTCGAGTTCTACGCGGGCCTCGTCAGCAAGGACAAGGTCGCCCCGGACAAGTACGTCGGCAAGAACGAGCTGCAGGGCCCCCAGCAGGACTTCGCGCTCGGCAAGGTCGGCATGTACATGGACGGCAGCTGGGCCCTCCCGCAGCTGCAGAAGGTCAACGCCAAGGACGCCGCGAACTGGGGCGTCTTCCCGATCCCGGGCAAGACCGGCGGTCTCGCACCGGTCTTCTCCGGCGGCTCAGACCTGGCGGTCTGGAAGGACAGCAAGTACAAGGACGTCGCGTTCGACTACCTGACCGTCCTGGACAGCAAGAAGAACGCGCAGGCCTTCGCCTCCACGCTGAAGTTCCTGCCGCAGTTCACCGACGTCCTGCAGAGCGCGACGTACAAGAACGACCCGATCATGGGCCCCTTCGCGCAGGCCGCCTCCGCCGGCGTCCGGTTCACGCCCACCAGCAAGGGCTGGGCCGACTACGAGGGCGCCAAGAAGGTGCTGCCGAACGCGGTCAAGGCCATCATGCAGGGCAAGTCCCCCGACGATGAGCTGAACAAGGCCGACCAGCAGGCCGGTTCCCTGCTCAACCAGTAAGGGACCGCTCCATGCTCGACACCGCTCAGCCGGTGCGGCGGGCGCCGGGCCGGGACACCTCCCGCCCGGCCCGGCGCCAACGCCGCCCACGCTCCGGGCCGTACCTGCTCATCCTGCCGGCGCTCCTGGTCATCGGCGTGCTGCTGATGTGGCCCGTCTTCCAGATCGGCCGGATGTCGTTCGAGAAGGTCGGCGTGCGCCAGCTCCGCGGGGAGCCGGCCGAGAACGTCGGCCTCGCCAACTACCGGCAGATCCTCGGCGACGGGTTCTTCTGGACCACGTTCCGGCACACGGTCCTGTTCGCGGTCGTCGCCGTGACCGCGACCCTGCTGATCGGGACGCTCGTCGGCCTGCTGATCAACCGGCTCGGCAAGAGGATGTCGGCCTTCGTCGCGGGAGGCGTGCTGATCGCGTGGGCGACCCCGCCGATCACCGCCGCGATCATCTTCTCCTGGCTGTTCGGCACCACCGGCGGCCTGGTCAACTGGTTCCTCGACCTCCTGCCGGACGCGCTGGTGGGATCGGGCTGGGCGAACTACAACTGGTTCGCCACGCCGTTGCCCACCTACACGGTCCTGACGATCTGCGTCGTGTGGATGTCGTTCCCGTTCGTCGCGGTCTCGGTGCTCGCCGGGCTGCGGACGGTGCCGGGCGAGCTGTACGAGGCGGCGCGCGTCGACGGCTCCAGTGCGTGGCAGAGCTTCTGGAAGATCACCTTCCCGCTGCTGCGCCCGATCTTCAGCGTCCTGATGGTGCTCTCGGTGATCTGGGACTTCCGCGTGTTCACCCAGCTCTTCGTCATGTCGGGCCTGGCCAACCGCGACGCGTTCAACCTGTCGCTGTACGGCTACTCCGAGGCGTTCGGCTCGCTCAACGCCAGGTACGGCCTCGGCTCGGCGATCGCCGTGGTCCTCACTCTGATCGTGCTGCTCGTCACCGCGATGTACGCGCGGATGGTCATCCGTCAGGAGGGGACGGCATGAGGGCCCCGCTGTGGCGCCGTGTCGCGCTGAACACCGCCGGCATCGCCGTGTTCCTCGTCTCGGCCTTCCCGGTGTTCTGGATGATCTCCACGGCGTTCAAGCCGAACGGGGAGATCTTCAGCTCGACGCCGCATCCGCTGCCGGAGCACCCCACCCTGAAGCAGTTCAGCTCCGTGGTGGACGGCGGCATCGCCGGGGTCTCCTTCTGGGACTACTTCGTGAACAGCGCGGTCGTGGCGATCGCGACCGTGGCGATCTCCGGGCTGCTCGCGCTCCTGGCGGCGACGGCCGTGGCGCGGTTCCGCTTCCGGTTCCGCACGACCTTCCTGATCATGCTGCTCGTCGTGCAGATGATCCCGTGCGAGGCGCTGGTCATCCCGCTGTTCATCGATCTCAAGCGGATGGACCTGCTGAACAGCCTGGCCGGCCTGATCGCCGTGTACGTCGGGTTCGCGCTGCCGTTCGGCATCTGGATGCTGCGCGGGTTCGTCGCGGCCGTGCCCAGGGAGCTGGAGGAGGCCGCGGCGCTCGACGGCGCCGGCCCCGTGCGGATCTTCTTCCGGGTACTGCTCCCCCTCGTCGCGCCCGGCCTCGTGGCGACGAGCGTCTTCTCCTTCATCACCGCCTGGAACGAGTTCGTCTTCGCCTTCACGTTCCTCAAAGACCAGGACAAGGCCACCTTGCCCATCATGTTGCAGTTCTTCTTCGGCCGATCCGGAAACGATTGGGGCCCGATCATGGCGGCGTCCACGCTGCTCACCCTGCCCGTCGTCGCGTTCTTCCTCCTCGTACAGCGCCGGATGGTGTCCGGCCTGGTGGCAGGGGCGGTGAAGGGATGAGCGACCCGTCTCTCGAGCGCCTCGCGAACGCCACGCTGCTGGCCCCCTTCCCGGGCGCCACTCCGCCGCGCTGGGTCCTGGAGGGCCTGGAGCGAGGCATGAGCGGAGTGACCCTCTTCGCCATCAACGGCAACGTGCCGGGCACCGGCGAGTTGGCGGAGCTCACCGCGGCGTTGCGGGGGCACGCCGATCCGCTGATCTCCATCGACGAGGAGGGCGGCGACGTCACGCGGCTCGCGCATGACACCGGCAGCCCGTACCCGGGCAGCGCCGCGCTGGGCGCCTTGGACGATCCCGCCGTCACCCGGCGGGTGTATCGCTCGCTCGGTGCCGAACTGCGGGAGGTGGGGGTCAACCTGGACTTCGCCCCGTCCGCGGACGTCAACACCGCCGACGACAACCCGATCATCGGAACCCGGGCGTTCGGCTCCGATCCCGAGATCGTCGCGCGGCACGTCGCCGCGGCGGTCGCCGGGCTGCAGGAGGCCGGGGTCGCCGCGTGCGCCAAGCACTTCCCCGGCCACGGCGCGACCTCCCAGGACTCCCACCTGGAGATCCCGACTGTGGACGCCGACATGGCGCTGCTGGAACGGCGCGAGCTCGTCCCGTTCCGCGCCGCCATCGAGGCCGGAGTCGCCTCCGTCATGACCGGCCACCTCCGTGTCCCGGGCCTCACCGGCGACACTCCCGCGACCCTCTCGCACGCCGCGGTCACCGGGCTGCTGCGCGGCGCCCTCGGGTACACGGGGCCGGTCGTCACCGACGCTCTGGACATGCGCGCCGCCAGCGACGCGATCGGCATCCCCGAGGCGTCCGTCCGTGCCCTCCTGGCGGGTTCGGATCTCCTGTGCCTGGGCCCGAAGGAGTTCGAGGACAGCGTGCGCGCCATCCGCGAGCACATCGTCGAGGCCGTACGCCAGGGCCGGCTGCCCGGCGAGCGGCTCGAGGAGGCCGCGGCGCGGGTCGCCGAGCTCAAGGCGTGGCTCGCCACCGCCGGGACCGCCGAGGTCGACCGCGCCGTCGGGCTGGATGCCGCCCGCCGGGCCATCCGGGTCACCGGCACTCCCTCGGTCTCCCCGAACCCCTTCATCGTCGAGGTCCAGGCGCCGTCGAACATCGCGGTCGGTCCGGTCCCCTGGGGTTTCGGCCCCTGGGCGCCGGAGGCGGTGCCCGTGGAGGCCGGCGACGTCGACCCCGATGGTCTCTTGGAACGTGCCCACGGGCGCTCCCTCGTCATCGTCGTACGGGACGCGCACCGGTACGCCGGGCACCGCGCGCTCGTCTCGACGCTGCTGACCGCGCGCCCGGACGCCGTCCTGGTGGAGATGGGGCTGCCGGTGTGGCGGCCCGAGGGGGTGGCGTACATCGCGACGTACGGTGCGACACGCGCCAACGCCCGGGCTGCCGCCGAAGTGATCGGCCTGTTGCAACCTGTCTCGGGGGACGCCCTAGCCTGACCTCGCGGACCGAAATGGGCGGCATGTCGGTGAAAAAAACCCGAACACCGGTCGGAAAAAGGGGATGGCTGGCGTGATCAGCTCCACCGAGGCGGGATAATCGGAGCATGCGATTGTCCGCCCGGGTCGATTACGCGCTGCGCGCGGCCGCCGAGCTAGCCGTCGGCGGTGAGCGCCCCGTGACGGCCGTGCAGCTGGCCGAGGCTCAACAGATTCCACCGAAGTTCCTCGAGAACATCCTCAGCCAGCTGCGCCGTTCGGGTCTCGTGCGCAGTCAGCGCGGGCCGGAGGGCGGCTACTGGCTCGCCCGTCCGGCGGACCAGATCTCGCTGGCCGACATCATCCGGGCCATCGACGGCCCGCTCGTCGGTGTGCGCGGCGAGCGCCCGGAGCACCTGGGGTACGAAGGCCCGGCGCGCGCCCTGCAGGTCGTGTGGATCGCGCTGCGGGCCAGCGAGCGGGCCATCCTCGAGCAGGTGACCCTCGCCGACGTGGCGTCCGGCGAGCTGCCGCCCGCCGTGCACAAGCTGACCGAGGACCCCGCGGCCTGGGACTCCCCCGCCTTCCGAAACTGAGGCGATGCCGGAAGGGGACGTCGTCTGGGCGGCCGCGAAGCGCCTGCACGAGGCGCTCGCCGGGCGCGTGCTCACGCGCAGCGACTTCCGCGTGCCGCGCTACGCCACGACCGACCTGACCGGCCGCTCCGTCCTCGAGGTGGTGTCCCGGGGCAAGCACCTGCTCATCCGGGTCGACGGCGACGTCACCGTGCACACGCATCTGCGGATGGAGGGCGCCTGGCGGATCCGGCCCGCGGGCACGCGGCCTCCCCGCGACCACCGGCTGCGGCTCGTCCTGGCGAACACCGAATGGCAGGCCCTCGGGTTCTCCCTCGGCATGGTCGACGTCGTACGGACCTCCCGGGAGGATCAGGTCGTCGGCCATCTGGGCCCCGATCTGCTCGGCCCGGACTGGGACCCGGCCGAGGCCGTACGCCGCCTGCGCGAGGGCCCGGAGCGGGCGATCGGCGAGGCACTGCTCGACCAGACCCGGCTCGCCGGCATCGGCAATCTCTACAAGGCGGAGACGCTGTTCCTGCGGGGCGTGGACCCCTGGTGTCCCGTGGGCGAGGTCCCCGACCTGGAGGCGCTGGTCGAGCTCGCCCGCCGGCTGATGGACGCCAACAAGGACCACGTGGGTCAGGTCACCACCGGCGACCGCCGGCGCGGCGCCGAGACCTGGGTCTACGGGCGGGCGGGCCTGCCCTGGCGCTGCGGGACGCCGATCCGGCGGGCGGACCAGGGCGACCGGCCCGAAGAGCGGATCACGTTCTGGTGCCCCTCCTGCCAGCCACAGTGCTCATGAAAGCGGCATGGCGGCGGGATTCCTCCGCCGCCATGCCGCCCGCTTTGCTCAGCGCTGGGCCTCGAACATCCAGTGCTCCTTCTCCAGGTCCTGCGCGACCGTGATCAGCAGGTCCTGGGTGACCAGGTCCGAGTCGTCGGTGGTCTCGATGCGGGCCCGGAACCGCTGGATCATCTCGGCGAGCATGTCGGTGATCGCGGCGACCACCTTGTCGTCGTGCAGGTAGCCGGCGTCCAACTGGTGGACCTTGGTCGTCTCGGCCACCGTACGCGCCCGGCCGTCCGGGTTGAAACCGATCGCCACCGCCCGCTCGGCGATGGTGTCGGCGTGGTCGCGCGCGATGGCGACGACCTCGTCGAGCTGAAGGTGGATGGAGCGGAAGTGGCGCCCGGTGAGATTCCAGTGCGCCTGCTTGGCCAGCAAGTGCAGCTCGACCAGGTCCACCAATGATTCCTGCAAGGCGGCACCGGTGACCTTGCGTGCCTCGTCGGATAGCGGGCTCTTCACGGTCGACATCGCCAGGTCCCCTTCTCAATCACGTCGAATCCCCTGTCAGAGGCGACCCTTCCCGGCGATGACCGGTGTAATCGTGCTCCCGTTCGCAGGCGGACCTCCCGACCGACGCCCGGCACCACCGACGCCGCGAACCGGCTTCGGTGAGCGCCGCATACGTTCATCGGCGTTCCCGCAGCAGGTCGAGACGCTGTTTGTACTCATCGGCGTCTATCTCGCCGCGAGCCAGCCGCTCGGCCAGGATCTCCTCCGGGCGCACCGGGCCACCGCCGTGCGTGTCGGGCCGACCGATGTGCCGGACTCCGCCGAGATAGCGGACCAACGCGATGATCCCAACGATGATCAATCCCCAGAAGAGGATCATCGTCACACCCGTGATGAACCAGTACCCGGGACCGTAATCCCACATCATCACCAAGCCCCCTTTCCGGGAGGTCGGTGTCCGGACGTCTTCGAGCCTGCGCCCGTGGGTGCCGAGCTCGCAGGGCCGTTGGGCCCGAGATCGGCATCGATGGTCCCCGGGACCGGACCGGGTGATCTCAGCGGCACTCCTCGGCGTTCGAACGCCACCGCGACAACTGTGGCGTGTCCGAGTGATGGTCCGCGATGGGCGCTCGCGGCAGCCGGCACCCGCAGCCCTCGGTCGCAGGCCCGACGAGCGGACGCGAACGCCCCGGCCGCGGAGTTCCGCGGCCGGGGCGCCTATGCGTCTGGAAGGGGCGTCAGGCGGCGACCATGTCGGCGCGAAGGGCGTTCTCGATCGTCTCTGGGGTGGCGGGAATGGCGTCGGCCGAGATCCGGTCGCCGTCGAGCCGCTCGTGCTCCGGCGGCGCACCGGCCATCACCGGCTCCTGCTGCAGCTCGGCGAGCGCCAGCTGATCGGAGACGTCTCGCAGCACGTGCGAGAGCGGCACGCCGAGGGCTTTGCAGATCGAGGCGAGCAGCTCCGAGGAGGCTTCCTTCTGTCCCCGCTCAACCTCGGACAGATAACCCAGCGACACGCGGGCCGCCGCGGAAACTTCCCGGAGGGTACGGCCTTGGCGCAGCCGCAGCTGCCGGAGTACGTCGCCGAGCAGCTGACGAAGCAGGACCATGTCTCGCTCCCTCCGTGTGTCCTGACTCATCTACCGGTTCCACCGTACCTGTCTTCACGATGCACGTGGCAGACCGAAACTTTCATGTTCGCTTCCAACGTAACGCTGTAATCACCCCGGCTCTTCCCCGTCGCCCGCCGTGACGGACCAACGCTCGCAGGATTCCAGTGTGAGCAGATGACGACGCAACAGGTCAAGTGCATGGACGACCGTCATCCTGCGGATCGGGCCGCGGGCGCGCTCGCCGTCGCCGCTGACCGGCAACCGGACGGACTTAACCCTCGGATCAGCGCCGGAATCGGCCACCGCGACGTGAACGGTGCCGACCGGCTGCCCATCCTGCGGATCCGGCCCGGCCACCCCCGTCACGGCGACCCCGTAGGACGCGCCGAGGCGCTCGCGGACACCGGCCGCCATCGCGGCGGCGACGTCGGGGTGAACCGCCCCGTGGGCGGCCAGCAGGTCCGCCGGCACGCCGAGGAGCAGATGTTTGAGGGGGGTCGCGTACGCGACCACACCACCTAGGAACGTCGCCGAGGAGCCCGGCATTCCCGTGAGCTCCGCGCCGAGCAGGCCTCCGGTGAGGGACTCGGCCACGGCGACGGTGGCGTTCCGCTCGGCCAGGAGACGGTGGACCACGCGGTCCAGGGCGACGTCCTCCTCGGCGTACACGGCCCCGCCGAGCAGCTCCCGGGCCATCGCCGCGGCCTCGGCCAGGCGTTCGTCGGCGTCGGCCTCGATCCGCACCCGGACCTCGCCCGCGGACGGGTAGTACGCGACCCGTACGCCGGGAAGCGCCTCGACCTGCGCCAGCCGCCCCGCCACCACCGACTCCCACACCGTCGCGGTGCGCAGCACGTGGGCGGGGACCGGCGTGCCGCCCAGCTCGGGCAGCACCGACTCCTCGACGATGGCGCGCATCTCGTGCGGCACACCCGGCACGGCGTACACGACCCCGCCCGGCAATGTCACGCACAGGCCCGGCGCCGTACCGGCCGGGTTGGGCAGCAGCCGGGCGCCCTCGGGCACGTCGGCCATCCGCAGCGCCGACTCCCGCAGCGGGACGCCACGGGTCGCGGCCCGCTCCCGCAGCCGTGCCTCGAGGACCGGGTCACGGCGCAGGCCCACCCCGGCCGTACGGGCCAGAGCGTCCCGTGTCACGTCGTCGACGGTGCCACCGAGGCCGCCGGTCACGATCACCGCGTCGGCGCGCTCGACGGCCTCCTGAAGCGCCCTGGTGATCGTCTCGGTGTCGTCGGGGACGACCACGTTACGGACGACCTGGACGCCCGCCTCCGTGAGGCGGCGGTCGAGCCACCCGGCGTTGCCGTTGACCGTGTCGCCGCGCAGTAGCTCGTCACCGACCGTCAGCAGCTCGACTCGCACGCCCGTCCTTCCAGAGTTTCCAGGCCTTGACGAGGTAGTCGAGGCCGGTGACGACGGTGACCACCGTGGCGGCCCCCATGACGATCCAGCGCAGCGGGTCGATCGGGCCCGGCATGATGTACAGCCCGATCGCGATCACCTGCAGCATGGTCTTGAGCTTGCCGCCGCGGCTGGCGGCCATGACGCCGTACCGGATGACGACGAACCGCAGCAGCGTGATCCCCACCTCGCGGACCAGGATCACGATGGTCACCCACCACCAGAGCCGGCCGAGCAGCGAGAGGCAGATCAGCGCCGATCCGGTGAGCGCCTTGTCGGCGATCGGGTCGGCGATCTTGCCGAAGTCGGTGATGAGGTTGCGCCGGCGGGCGAGCTCCCCGTCGAACCGGTCGGTGAGCGACGCGACGGCGAACAGCGCGAGCGCGGCGATCCGCCACCAGGTGCCCTCGAGGAACATCAGCCAGACGAAGAACGGGACGAGCAACAGGCGCACGACGGTCAGGACGTTCGCGATGTTGAGCACGCCCGCCTGCGGGGCCGCCGGCTGGGCGATCGGGTCGTCGCCGGCGGAGGTCGTCATGGCCCGTCCACGACGGCGAGAAGGTCGACGCCCATCGCCTCGACGACGCGGGCCCGGA